>NZ_CP108775.1:0-4800000 GCF_045207895.1 Micromonospora sp. NBC_00898 | reverse complement strand
GGTGACCTCCAGCCCGCTGGCGGCGGCGATGGGGTTGACCGCGAACCCGGCCGTCCACACGGTTGCGTCGGACGCCAGGGCGGTGCCGTCGGCGCACAGCACCCGCGTCGCTTCGACGGCTTCGACGCTGGTGTGCTCCAGGACGGTGATGCCCAGCCGGTCGCAGGCCTGGCGCAGGTGGCTGCGGGCTCCGGCGGAGAGCCGGGCGCCCAGCTCGCCGCGGGCGACCAGCGCCACCGACAGGCCGGGCCGGGATTCGGCGATCTCTGTGGCGGTCTCGATGCCGGTCAACCCGTCGCCGACGACCAGCACTCTGCCGCCTTCGCCCCGCCTGCCCAGGCTGTCCAGGCGCTCGCGCAGGCGCAGCGCCGAGGGCCGGGCGGCGATGTCGAAGGCGTGCTCGGCCACGCCGGGGGCGCCGCAGTCGGCGCCGTGGCTGCCGAGCGCGTAGAGAAGAGTGTCGTAGCCGAGCTCGCCGCCGCCGTCGGCGTCGGCCACGGCGACGACCTGGCGCTCGGGGTCGACGGCGGTGACGCGGGCCACGCGCAGCCGTATCCCCGTGCCCGCGAAGACGTCGGCGAGCTTCGGAGCCTCAATGTCCTGGCCGGCCGCGAGCTGGTGCAGCCGAAGCCGCTGGACGAAGTCCGGCACGGCGTTGACCACGGTGATCTCGGTGTCCGCCGGGGACAGCCGGCGGGCCAGGGTCCCGGCCACGTAGGCCCCGGCATAGCCGGCGCCGAGGACGACGATGCGGTGCTTCATGTGTTGCTCCTGTCGGTTCGCTTGCTTCCGTGAGTTGAGCGGAACGGCGCCCTGATTGCTGACAGGAGCTGCATGTGGCATGGGTCACCGAGCGGCAGGAGCGCCGCCCAACGATGCTCGCGACGCCGAGGCGGCGCAGATGCAGGCCGAGCTGAACGCGGTGACCTGATGCCGATCACCGTCGACATCGACGTCACGGTCGCCAAGCGCAAGATGTCCGTGGGCGAACTCGCCGAACGCGTCGGCATCACCACCCGCCAACCTGGCCGTGCTGAAGAATGGCCGCGCCAAGGCCGTCCGCTTCACCACCCTCGCCGCACTCTGCGAAGCCCTCGACTGCCAGCCCGGCGACCTGCTGCGCGGGGAGACCGCGGACTCCGCGAGCGCGTGGTGGCCACGGGCCACCGAGACCTGCGACGCGGGCTCCGGGCGCTGCGGTGAGCCGATTCTGCATACAAGATCAGACGCACTGCTTTCGGCAGATCAGGATGCCGAGCGGTAGCGGCCGCCGTCACGCTCCGCCACGCGCGGATCGCGGCAGAAGAGGATGCGCAACGAGGGCGACGACGGCACACGGGGCCGATTCGAGGTGGCGTAAGCGATCTTCAGGAAACGTAACTGGATAGGTCCCTGAATCGAGGCGCGTTGGAGCCGGTGGTCAGGCGGTGGTGGGGATCCAGGGGTTGCCGGCGGCGGCGGTGATGAGGGCGTCGAGCATGCCGAGGCCGTTTCGGGTGGCGGTGGCTGTGTAGCTGCGGATCGCAGCGAAGTGTTCGGCTCCCGTGAGGGTGCGCATGCTGCCGGAGACTTTGATCCTCAGTTTCGGCATGCGGATGGTCCGCTCGGCCGGGTTGTTGTCGAACGGGACGGCGGGGTTGGTGACGAAGCGCAGGTAGTCGTCGCGGCGGTCACGCAGCCGGACGAACAGGGCGTGATGCTTGCGTTCGAGCTTGCTCGCGCGTTCGGCGGTGGCTTGGGCGCCGAGCACGACCGCGCTGCGCAACAGGTGCAGGTGGTAGGCGAGGTCGGCCTGATCAGGTGTGGCGTCGGCGGTGTGCGCGGTGCCGACGAGCTGGTTCAGCTGCCGCAGGGCGCTGATGGCCTGGCCGGCGAGGTCGGCGACCAGGCCGGTGGCGGTGTCGGTGACATAGATCAACTCGCGGAGCGCGTGGGCGTTGCACAGCGCGTGGACCGCGTCGGTGTAGGTGTCGTACGGCGCCCACGCGTCATGCACCGCGACCCCGCGGAA
Organism: Micromonospora sp. NBC_00898; assembly: GCF_045207895.1. Taxonomy (NCBI): domain Bacteria; kingdom Bacillati; phylum Actinomycetota; class Actinomycetes; order Micromonosporales; family Micromonosporaceae; genus Micromonospora; species Micromonospora sp. NBC_00898. The sequence continues at coordinate 4,797,989 of NZ_CP108775.1, read as the reverse complement.
CCGCGGGAGGATCCCGATCTCGTCCATCGCGATGGTGCCGCGTTTCGGGTGCACGGCGAGGAGCACGTCGGTGGGTGTGGAGGCGGAGTGCAGCCACGCGAGACGGCCTGCGGTGCGCATCCCGGTCTCGTCGAAATGGGCTACCGGTGCGGCGGCGACGCGTCCGGCGATCACCGGCAGCACGCGGTCGATGATGCCCAGGGCGGTGCGTTTCACCCAGCCGGCCACGGTGCCCGCCGCGACCGGCACCCCGAACAGGTCCTTGATCGCCGCCGCCGTGCGTGACACCGACAGGAACTGCCCGTGCAGCAGGTAGACGCCGATCCCGGCCAGACGCGGCCCGTACACGACCGGCGCGGACGCCTCTGGCGGCGCGGGCGCGGTGGTGTGATGCCCACACGCACAGGCCAAAGTGATCAGCTGATGCTCGGTCACCTGAGGCTTCGGCTCCGGAAGGTCGATCACCTGCCGCCGGGTCACCTCGATCTCGGTAGCCGCCGCCAGGCTCTTCCCGCACCCGGCGCAAACCGCGGGCCGGTGCCGGAGCACCACGTCCGGGTCCGTCACCCGTTCCAAGGTGACACCGTCCTGACCCTTCGGCCGTCCCGGACCCCGACCCGACCGCCCGCGCAACGACTTCGGCGCCGGCTTGGCCAACCCGTCCGACGAGGGAGGCTTCGACGAGTTCGACGACGACAACTTCAACCGGGCTTCCAGATCCGCAACCCGCGCGAGAGCCTGCTCCAACCGGGCGGTCAACTCCACGACGTGCGCAACCAGCTCGTCATACGACGGCAACGACTCGGCAGGCACAACCCGCCAAGCTACCAGCCTCCACAACAGACACCACAACCGCCTGACGACCTATCCAGTCACCAGGAAACGTTGGTTTCTTGAAGATTTACAGGGCCGGTCGACGTCGGCCGTTCATCTCTATGAGCTGACCGATGTTATTGGCATCTTCGTCGTTTGCCGAAGGGGATGGAGCGTGGCATTGGCGGTCGGCGGCGGCGTCCTGGTCGAGGAGGTCCTCATACACGCCGACTTTGAACCTGACCAGGTCCAGGCATTCGGCGAGTCTGCTGATCTGGGTGGTGACGTTCGCTTGGTGCTCGCGCAGGAGCGTGAGTCGTTCTTCCTCGTTTCCGGCTCCTTCTCTGACGAGGTCGGCGTATCGGCGGAGCGCGGGCAGGGGCATGCCGGAGGCGCGGAGAATGATGCAGACGGTGAGCCAGTCCACGTCATCCTGGCTGTAGACGCGGCGCCCGCCAGGTCCGCGCCGCACAGGGTTGACGAAGAGGCCCTCGTGCTCGTAGAAGCGCAGCGCGTGCACGCTCAGGCCGGTGCGTTCGGCGACCTGCCCGATGCTCAGACTTGTGGTGACCTCAGCCATACCGTTCAGGGTAGCGCCTTGACCTAGAGCCGACTCTAGATCCTAGGGTTCCCCGTGCGATCGACGCTTCTGTCGCTCTGTGTAATCACGGCTGAACCAGTAAGGGAAGCATCACCATGCGCTACCGCACCCTCGGCGGAACCGGTATCGAAGTCAGTGTCCACTGCCTCGGCACCATGATGTTCCAGAATGGCTGCAACTCCGACCACGACGATTGTGTCCGCATCATCCACGCCGCCCTGGACCAGGGGATCAACTTCGTCGACACCGCCGACATGTACGGACAGGGAGAGTCCGAGGAAATCGTGGGCAAGGCGCTGCGGGGGCGCCGTGATGACATCGTATTGGCCACCAAGGTGCACTTTCAGATGGGCGAGGGCCGCAATCGCAGTGGCAACTCGCGGCGGTGGATCCTCAAGGCGGTCGAGGGCAGCCTCAGGCGCCTGAACACCGACTGGATCGACCTCTACCAGGTCCACCGCCCCGACGACTCGACCGACGTCGAGGAGACGCTCTCGGTGCTCAGTGACCTCGTGCGTCAGGGGAAGATCCGCGCCTTCGGCTGCTCGACGTTCCCGGCTGAGGAGATCGTCGAGGCGCATCACGTCTCCGAGCGTCGTGGCCTCGCACGCTTCCGCACCGAGCAGCCGCCGTATTCGATCCTGGCCCGCGGGATCGAGGCCTCGGTCCTGCCCGTCTGCCAGCGCTACGGAATGGGGGTGCTCGTCTGGAGCCCACTGGCTTTCGGGTTCCTCACCGGCAGGTACCGCAAGAACCAGCCCATCGACCTGTCAACCGGCCGTCCCACAATCCGGCCGGAACGATTCGATCCCACGATCGCGGAAAACGGCGCCAAGCTCGACGTCGTCGAGCAGCTCGTCGAACTCGCGGCAAGCATCGGCTGCACCCTTCCGCAGCTCGCCATTGCGTTCACCGTGGCCCACCCGGCCGTCACCTCGGCGATCATCGGGCCGCGGACCATGCCGCAGATGGAGGATCTCCTTAAGGGCGCTGCGCTCACCCTGGATGATGCGACCCTCGACCGGATCGACGAAATCGTGCCGCCCGGGACCAACCTGTACAACCCCAACGCTCCCTTGCCCCCGCGTTCACTGACCGACACCGCACTGCGTCGCCGCCCACTCGCCGACCGCGCCGCGGCCTGAGTGAGCTGATTGTGGTCGGTCAGTTGCTGAATCGACGGAGACGGGCGTCCCCCCGTCTCCCTCGCGCCTTCCGAGTCTTCTGGCTCGGTGAAGCCGTCAGCCTGTTCGGTACCGCGACCACGGCGACGCTGCTGTCGCTGCTCGCGGCCACGCAGCTGGATGCCGGTCCGGGCTGGATGGGAATCTTGGCGGCGGCGAGCTGGTCGCCCTGGCTGATCCTCGGTCTGCCAGCCGGTGCGTTCGCAGACCGGTGGCCGCCCCGCACGACGATGATCGTGAGCGATCTGATCGCGGCCACCGCTGCCGCGACCGTGCCGCTGCTGTGGGCGACCGGCACGCTGTCGCTTGCGGCGCTGGTCGTGGTGGCGTTCGTGATCGGCTCGTGTGCCGTGGTCTTCCGAGCCGCGCTGCCCCGACTCGTCATCCGAGTGGTGGATGCCGAGCAGCTCGGGACTGCGAACTCGATGCTGTACGCCACCGAGTCGGCCAGCACAATCGTCGGGCCGGGGCTGGCCGGCCTGATCGCTCAGGCCATGTCCGCCGCGCTCGGCGTGCTCCTCGACGCGATCAGCTTCCTCGTATCAGCCGTCTGCCTCGCCCGAACACGTCCCGCGGGCCGGGCACCCGATCATGCCGTGGCCGTGCTGGAAGAGTCCTTTCTCCAGCGAATCCGAGCCGGCGTCAACGTCGTCGCCCGCGACCGTTACCTGCGGTACTTCGCCGGCCTGGCCGCGGTGCAGAACTTCGGCCTCACCGGCCTGCTGTCACTCCAGGTCCTCTTCCTGGTCGACGAGCTCGCCGCACCACAAGCAGTGACCGGACTCGTGCTCGCCACCGGCGGCGTCGGCGGGCTCCTCGGTCCACACGTCGCCCGCCGGCTCGGCACCGCGCGCGGCCCGATCGCGTTACAGCTCACCAGCTGCAGCTGCCTACTGGTGCTGCTAGCTGGCCCCGGCGCAGGTGTCGCGTGGATGGCCGCCGGGCTGCTGCTATGCGAGTTCGCGATCGTCGCAGACAACGTCATCCGCACCACGTGGCGCCTCACCTACGTCCCTGACCACCTCCAGGCCCGCGTCAGCACCACGATCCAGATGCTCGCCTTCGCCGCGATGCCCGCATCCGGGCTCGTCTCCGGCTGGCTCGGCCATCAACTCGGCGTCCGCACTGCTCTCGCGATCATGCTCGGCATCTACGTCGCGGGCGCACTCACCATGCCACTCGCCCCGTTCAAGGGCCAGCGCGACCTCCCCGCCCCACCCCGGCCCTCGCGGCTCCTCAAGAGGACCGCTTCCGCAGCACGATGAGCTACGCGCCGCTCAAGCGCACCGGGATGACCATAAAGCCACTACCAGCGAAGACCTCGACCACGCCGCGTGCTGAGCTAAACGTTGGTTTCTCGCTGGAAGTAGACGGGGCCATAAAACGCCACCGTAGCGGCCACGGGCGCGCTCGCGGCTACAGCCGGGCGCCGCGACGCCCGACCAGCGGCAGACGAGTGAGGCCGATCTTGGGAAGGTGCCCGCGCCTCTGGTCGCCTCGTTTCCGGCAAACTTGAGCGATGTCGACGAGGGGTGACGCCGTGGTCGAACCGCCGACGAAGTGGGTGCAGGTGTGGTTCCCGATGTCCGGTGGGCCGGCGACCGCCCTCGGCATGGGCGCATCGATGCAGCTGGGCGCCGGGGGGGCTACGAGCCCAGGTAGCGCAGGACCGCGAGGACACGGCGGTTGTCGCCCTCGTCCGGGGGCAGCCCGAGCTTGTCGAAGATGCTCGCCACGTGTTTTTCCACGGTTCCGCCGGTCACCACGAGCGCGTCGGCGATGCCAGCGTTCGAACGCCCCTCCGCCATCAGCGTGAGCACGTGGCGCTCGCGCGCGGTGAGCGCCGTCAGGCCGTCGGCGCGGCGGCTGGCGCGCAGCAGCTGGCCGATGACCTCGGGGTCGAGCGCCGTGCCGCCCGCGGCGACCCGCTCCAGCGCATCGGCGAACTCGGCGACGTCAGCTACCCGCTCCTTCAGCAGGTACCCCGCGCCCGCCGCGTTGCCTTCGAGCAGCCGAGCCGTGTACTTGGTCTCGATGTACTGCGACAGCACCAGCACCCCGGTGCGGGGGTGCTCACGGCGGATCTCCAGCGCGGCGCGCAGTCCCTCGTCGGTGTGCGTCGGCGGCATTCGGATGTCGGCCACCACGACGTCGGGCTGATGCTCGGCCACCGCGGCCAGCAGCGCGCCGCCATCGCCTACGGCAGCGCATACCCGGTGGCCGTGGTCCTCGATCAGCCGGGCGAGCCCCGCCCGGAACAGGGCTGCGTCCTCGGCGATGACGACTCGCACGTTCATGCGCGCAGCGGGAGCTCGACGGTGATCTTCGTTGGGCCGCCGGGCGGGCTCGCGATCGTGAGCCGGCCGTCCACCACGGCGACCCGCTGCGCGAGGCCGGACAGGCCGGTGCCCCGTGCCGGATCGGCGCCGCCCGTGCCGTCGTCGGCGACGCTGAGCAGCAGCACGTCTCGCTGTCCGGCCGCCCGGATGGCGAGCTTGTTCGCGAAGCTGTGCTTGGCCGCGTTGGCCAGCAGCTCGGCGGCGCAGAAGTACGCGATGGTCTCGATCGCGGGGGTGGGCCGGACCGGGATGCTGACCTCCAGCTCGACCGGTATCGCGTGGTCGGCGGCCAGCGAGGCGAGGGCGTCCGCCAGCCCGTTGTCGAGCATCGGCGGGTGGATCCCGCGAGCCAGGCTGCGCAGCTCGCCGAGCGCGTCCTTGGCGCCCCGGAGCGCGGCGTCGACCAGCTCGCGGACAGCCGCGGCGTCCCGGACCTCGCCACCGTCGCCGAGCTTCTCCCGGGCCATGCCGAGGTTCATGGCCAGCGTGGCCAGCCGGATCTGCGCGCCGTCGTGCAGGTTCCGCTCGAGCCGCCTCAGCAGGGCGGCGGAGTCGTCCACGGCCAGCGCCCGGCTCAGCTCCAGGTCGTGGACCCGCTGCGCCAGCCGCCCGCGCCCGAGCATGCCTCGGATCAGCCAGGCGTCGGCGGACGTGACGGCCCTGGTAACCCAGGGGGCGGCCAGCAGCATCGCCGCTCCCGCCGCGGCGGCGGCGAACGTGCCGGGGAGGGTCGCGACGCGGAACGTGCCCTCACCGAACAATCCGAACGGCGTGAACACCGGCACCGGGCTCAGCCGGACCCCCGGCGGGTGGTTGCGGAACGCCCCCCACCAAAGCGGGTAACTCAGGTTGACCAGCCCGCCGATCCAGAAGAACACGGCGTACAGCTCGATCAGGCCGACCGGCAGCTTGGCCAACTGGTAGGCCATGACCCGCCAGCCGGCCCCGTCGCGAGGGCCCGGGCCCGGCCAGGCCCGTCCGCCGGGGCTCCGCCGCACCGGCGGCGGCGCCGCGACTCGCACCCCGAGCAGCCTGGTCGCGAGCCTGCGCTGCAGCGAGCCGAGCTTCCGGGCCGCCCCCATCGACACCAGCAGCACAAGCAGCAGTCCCACGCAGACACAGGCGACAGCCACGTCGGCCGAGGACGGGTTACCCCGCCCGCTACCGGCCACCAACCAGATCAGGTCCACCGCGAGAACGAAGAGCACCAGCGGGTTGACCACGGCGAACGGCAGCCCGGCTAGGCAGAACAGCAGCTCGCGGCCCTCACGCCGGGTGAACGACGCCATGACCGCCGCGTGGGCGACCGCCCACGGGCTCCTGACCCGCGTCTGACCGCCCGGCGGCGGGTCCGTGGTCGGCGTGGTCACCGGAAGGCCCATGCCGCCATTCTCCTCCCTGCCCGCCCTTCCTCCTGCTCACGCATCCCGCCGGGCCAGCAACCATCCGCCGACCGCCAGTGCGATCACGGCGTACAGGGACAGCACGCCGAGCCCAGCCCACGCGGACAGGAAGTTCGGGCAGGACGCGCCGCCCGTGCCGCAGGTCACCGGCATGGTCGTGCTCAGCGAGTTCTCCACGATCAGGATCGGCATGTACGACGCCACGCCATGCGCGATGAAGCCGATGAACTGCGCGACCACGTACACGCCGGCCACCAGCACCCCGACCGCGGCCGCGCTGTGCCGGATGATCGCGCCCAGGCCCAGGCCGAGCAGCCCGATCAGGCAGAAGCCGGCCCCGGTCACCGCGACCGCCCGCAGCACCCCGGGCTGGCCCAGCGTGGGTGCCGCGACGCCGTGGCGCAGCGTGGCCCCCACGGCGAAGAACGAGATGAACGACGCAGCCTCCCCGACGATCAGCGTCACAGCCCCGAACACCGCTGCCTTCGCCGCCAGGACCAGGGGGCGCCGCGGCACCGCGGCCAGCGTGGCCCGGATAGTTCCCGAGGTGTATTCGCTGCTCATGGTCAGTACGCCGAGCACACCCGTCAGCAGCAGGCCGGGGACCACGCCGGCAAGCGCGTTGTTGGTCACGTCCCCAGAGGCACTCCGGGTGTTCAGGCCCACAGCGACCCCGATCCCGACGGTCCCGGCGGCCGTGACGACCAGGGTCCACCAGGTCGAGCGCAGGCTGCGCAGCTTGATCCATTCCATCCGGGCCACCTGCGCCAGCCCGTAACGGCCGCTCGGCACGCGGGTCTCTGCGGTCGTCGTCATGACGTTGCCTCCTTCGCCGGGTTCCCCTGGTACTCGACCGCTCCGCTGGTGAGCCGGAAGAACGCGTCCTCCAGCGACGCCGACCCGGCCGACAGTTCGGCGACCGTCGTGTCCGCGAGCAGCCGCCCCCGGCCGATCACCACCAGCCGCTCAGCGGTCAGCGCCATCTCGCTGATCAGGTGGCTGGACACGAACACCGTGCGGCCCTGCGCGGCCAGCGACTTCAGCAGGTCGCGGATCCAGCGGACCCCCTCGGGATCCAGCCCGTTCACAGGCTCATCCAGCAGCAGCACAGCCGGATCGCCCAGCAGCGCCGCGGCGACCCCCAAGCGCTGCCCCATCCCGAGGGAGAACTTCCCGGCCCGCCGCCCGGCCGCGCTGGCCAGGCCGACCATCTCGAGCACCTCGTCGACCCGGGACCGCGGAATCGCGTTGCTGGCGGCCAGCGCGGCCAGGTGACTGCGGGCGCTACGTCCCGGGTGGAACGCCCTGGCCTCCAGCAGCGCGCCGACCTCGCGCAGCGGCCAGCGCAGCTCGCGGTAGCGGCGGCCGCCGACCCGCGCCTGGCCGGCGTCGCACCGGTCCAGCCCCAGGATCAGCCGCATCGTGGTGGACTTGCCCGACCCGTTGGGGCCCAGGAAGCCGGTGACGCTGCCCGGCCGCACGTCGAAGCTGAGCGCGTCGACCGCGACCGTTGGTCCGTATCGCCTAGTGAGATTCCGGGCCTCGATCACCCGAACTCCTTCCGTCGTCTGTGCCTACGGAAGATCACGCTAGGCACACGACCGCCCGGACGGGACCCGGCTGACGGCCGTCTTGCGCTGGGGGATTTCCCCCAGGCAGGCCCGCGCGCAGCCAGGCGGCCCGGCGCTGCGGGCTCAGCTGCGCGACCTACGCGAGCGGAACCCGGCCGCGCGGCCAGGCGGCTGGGCGGGGAGGCGGCCGAAAGGCTCAGCGGGCCGACCGGCAGGGCGGGCCTGCCAGGTCGTCAAGCTCATGATCGTGGTTGATTGAGTACGGCAGGTAACCCGCCAGACGGGGACCAGATGGCCATCGCGACGGGGTGTCGCTGTCCCGTCTCACTGAGCGTGACGGCATCGGCATAGAGAGCTCGGGGCACACTCCCGGTGCTCGCGCGGAAGGTCTAGACCATTGGTCTAGTACTGACTGCCGGCCTCGCGCGATCCAGGTGTCCACCAGCGACACACAGCCTCGACCGGGAAACCAGTCGACGAGAGCCGGCTATACCGCTCCCAGGTCATCGCGCTGCTGATGCTAACCCTTGTAGGCCATCCTGGATGATCACTGCTGACAATGACTACTATCGATGCTACGACGTGCTCACATCGGCTGCTTGTCTACTGGTGGTACGACCGCAGCCCGGCCAGGCTTGGTCGAGGTGACCGGCGGGATCGCTCTCTCATCGGCTGCCCACCGCGGTTTGGTGTGGCTCTCATCTGGCAGGCGTCCTGCCGGTCACCGTGGCGCGGAGAGGCTCAAGAGGGGTCTGCCCAGCTCGAAGTAGCGCTGCCCTCCTCGCCGGATTCAGTCCCGGTCTGATCGAGGAGGACGAGCGTGGGACAGGTCATCATCGGTATGGATCCGCATAAGCGGTCCGCGACGATCGAGATCATCAACGGCCGCGAGAAGGTCCTCGCGCAGGGCCGGTTCGGCACCGACCATGACGGCTACCGGACGATGCTGAAGCTCGGCCGTCAGCACAAGGACTGGGTCTGGGCGGTGGAGGGTTGCAACGGCATCGGCCGGCACATCGCTCAACGCCTCGTCGCCGACGGCGAGACCGTGGTGGACGTGCCGGCGAAGCTGTCCGCGCGGGTGCGGGTGTTCGACACCGGTCAGGGCCGTAAAACCGACCCGGTCGACGCCCACAGCGTCGCCGTCGCAGCCCTGCGCAGCAAGGGTTTACGGCAGGTCACCGTCGACGACGTGACCGTTGCGTTGAGGCTGCTGGCCGACCGCCGCGACGGTCTCGGCCATGCCCGCACCGACCTGCTCAACCGCATTCACAAGCTGCTGCTGGAACTGCTGCCCGGTGGGGCGAAGAAGTTCCTGTCCGCTCCGCAGGCCCGCGCTCTGCTGAATACCGTCCGGCCGCGTGATCTGGTCGGGCGGACCCGCCGCCGGCTCGCCTCCGAGCTGATCACCGAACTGGTCCAGGTCGACCAGAAGATCAAGGCCGCGGACAAGGAACTGACCGAGCTCGTCGCAACCACCGGCAGCAGCCTGCAGGACCTCCACGGCATCGGCCCCTCCGGCGCCGCCCGCCTGATCGGCGACATCGGTGACATCAGCCGCTTCACCACCCGCGGGCACTTCGCCTCCTGGAACGGCACCGCACCCCTGGACGCCTCATCCGGTGACCAGCAACGCCACCGCCTGTCCCGGGCCGGGAACCGGCGCATCAACCGGGCCCTACACATCATGGCCGTCGCCCAGTTACGCCACGACACCGAAGGCCGCGCCTACTACCGGCGCAAACTCGCCGCCGGCAAGACGTCAATGGAGGCCATGCGCGCACTCAAGCGACGGCTGTCCGACATCGTCTACAAGCAAATGATCAAAGACGCCGAGAAGGCCGGGACGGGCCCGGGAGGACACGTGGGGGCGACTCTTCAATCCAGCGCGGCCGACCTGATCCCCATGGTCGACACTTCGGAACAGTCACTTCCCGGACCCGCCGAACCCCAGCCTAGAACACCGCTCCTCGCCGCCTCTTGATGACACAGAGGGGTGCCAGATCAGGATGCCGAGCGGTAGCGGCCGCCGTCACGCTCCGCCACGCGCGGATCGCGGCATGACCGGATACTCCGCTGGCGGCTGGTGCGCTCCGGTGGCTCGCGGCGCGGCCCGCGAGGGGCCGTTGCGGCCGCGGCCGGGCCCGCCGGCCATCTCGCACGCCCGGTAGCATCCGCCCATGCCCCGCACCACCCATCTCGGCGCCTGCCCTTTGGACTGTCCGGACACGTGCACGTGGCAGCTCACGGTCGAGGACGGGCGGGCGGTGGCGATCCGCGGCGACCGCGACCATCCGTTCACGCGGGGCGTGCTGTGCGGCAAGGTCAACCACTACCTCGACGCGGTCAACGGTCCCGACCGCCTCACCTTCCCGCTGCTGCGGGTGGGGCCGAAGGGCGTGGGGCCGGCGTCGTTCCGGCGGGCGACGTGGGACGAGGCGTTGGCCCGTGTCGCGTCCGGGCTGCAGGCGACGATCGACCGCGACGGCCCCGAGGCGATCCTGCCGTATTACTTCTGCGGCACGATGGGGCACGTGCAGGGCTGGACGATGGGCCCCCGCCTGTTCGCGTACCTGGGCGCGTCGCGGCTGGAGACCACGATCTGCACCGCGGCCGCCACGGCGGCCCTGCGCTCGCTCTTCGGGGCCTCGGTCGGTTTCGAGCCGGAGTCGATCGTCGAGGCACGGCTGATCCTGCTTTGGGGCGCCAATACGCTGTCGACGAACCTCCACCAGTGGCCCTTCGTGCATGAGGCCCAGGCGCGCGGCGCGCACGTCGTGGCCATCGACCCGTTGCGCACCGATACGGCCGCGCGCTGCGACGAGCACATCGCGCCGCTGCCGGGCACCGACGCCGCTCTGGCGCTGGGGCTCATGCGCCACGTGCTCGACGCCGGCGCGGCCGACCGGGCGTGGCTCGAGGCGCACACCGTCGGCTGGCCGGAACTCGAGGCCCGTCTCGCCGACTGGCCCGTGGAGCGGGCCGCGACGGAGTGCGGGCTGGACGTCGACGTCGTACGCCGGCTGGGCGAGCGCATCGCGACGACGCGCCCGACCGCCGTCCGAGTCGGGCTGGGCCTGCAGCGCCATCGCGGGGCGGGCCAGGCCATCCGCGCGATCTGCGCGCTGCCGCTGGTTACCGGTGACTTTCGCTACCCGGGCGGCGGAGCCCTGTGCATGACCGGGGGGCATTACCACGTGGACGAGGACGCCGTCGTGCGGCCGGACGATATGCCGGCGCCGCCCGTACGGTCGATCAACATGAGCCGGCTCGCGGCGGCCCTCACAGGCGAGGCAGACCCAGCCATCACGTCACTGGTCGTCTTCAACGCCAACCCGGCCGCCACGGTGCCCGACCAGACCCGGGCACACGAGGGCCTGCGGCGGGAGGACCTGTTCACAACGGTGCTGGAGCAGCGCTGGACGGACACCTGCGACTACGCCGACGTCGTGCTGCCGGCCACGATGCAGCCCGAGCACCTCGACCTGCACTCGTCCTACGGCCACCACTACACCACGCTCAACCTGCCAGTCGTTCGGGCGCCAGGGGACGCGCTGCCGAACACGGAGATCTTCCGCCGCATCGCGGCCGCGATGGGGCTCGACCATCCCCGCCTGCGCGACACGGACGAGGACCTCGCGCGGCAGCTGCTGCGGGGCGCACCGGTCAGCTTCGAGGAGCTGCGGGAGCGAACGTACGCGCGGACGACGGGAGTCGCCGTCGGCTCGGCGCCGTTCGCCGCAGGCGGCTTCCCCACCCCGGACGGGCGCGCGCGGCTGCTCGACCCGGAACTCGAACGTCACGGCGTCGACCCGCTCGTCGGCTACACACCGCCCGTCGAGGCAGCCGACCCAGAACTCGCGGAGCGCTTCCCGCTCGTGCTCGTCGCCCCGGCGGGCCGGTTCATCATGAATTCGACTTTCGCCTCGCTGCCCTGGCACGTCGGCAAGATGGGTCCACCGCGCGTGCACCTCCATCCGGACGACGCGGCGGCCCGCGGGCTGGTGGACGGGAGCGCCGTGCGGGTACGCAACGACCGCGGCTCGTTCCTCGCGGCGGTCGCCGTCGACGGCGCGACCCGGCCTGGCCTCGCGTTCACGTACAAGGCGTACTGGCCGCGGCGGAGCCCGGGCCGCACCAACGTCAACGCGGTGACCGCCGTGCGCGACACCGACCTCGGCGGCGGCCCGACATTCCACGACACGCGCGTGGAGGTCGAGGGAGTGCCGGCCGACCTGACCGACGTCAACCCGACGCGCGTCGAGGAGCTCGTACCCGAGCACTGAGGGACTGCAGCGACGGTCGCAGCGCCTCGACGCCTGCACCGCGCGGCACGTCTTCCGGCGCGCCAACAAGGAAGCTCGAACATCCCCTCATCGGCAAGACCGAGCGCCGTCTTGATCGACCAACTGTGACGCTGCGTGACGCCCGGTCAGCGGCATGTGCGTGCGTGTGCCGGCCGTCGCCTCCCGGCGTTGCTGGTGACCGGTGATGAGGACGGCAGCGGCGTCGAGCCGCTCCCGCTCACTGGTGGTGAGTGCCGGATCGTTCCGCCGTATCGCTAGGGCGCGGTCCAGCACGGTCAGCAGGTTGCCGCCGACACAGTCCAGGAAGGCATCCAACAGCGTTGCGGCCGGCGACGCCAGGGGATGCTCATCCTCGACGGCCACCTGGGCGAGGATGACCGCGGAGAGCGCGACATCGAGGTCTGCCGGTCCCTCGGTAGCGTTGCGCCAGTCGATGACGACCGGCCCTCGTGACGTCAGCATGACGTTCTCCGGGTGCAGGTCGAGGTGCAGGATCCGAGCGTCGTCGCATTCGCTGAGCCGGGGCGGCAACGCGTGGAGTCGGTGATGCAAATCTGCCAGACATCTGGCCGCTTCCATGGCATCGAGCTCACCGGCGATGAGTGCCGACAGCATGGTGCGCCCGTCCAGTCGTTCCATGACGAGATCGGCCCCGCGCGCCTGATACACAGTGGGTACAGGGAAACCAAGACTCGCCACGTACGCCATGATTGCGGCCTCAGCGGCCACGTCTCCACCTTCGCGGTAGCGGCGAAGGACACGCCGATCGTTGATGGCGAAGACGTCAGCGTCTCGGCCCGACGCCAGAGGGACCGGGTCCACCACGCCTCGACAGTAACCGAAGCAGCCATCCGCATGGTGCCTGCCGCCGGCGACTCTTGATCTTTTGCCGCATCCCGCACATCGGCACGTCCGGACGCCTCGCCAAGCGGCAGCTGGCTACGCTCTGTGACGCGCGGTCGGCGGCAGATGCGTGCACGTGACGTGGGTCGACGCCCGACCCGAGTGTCAACCAAGACAAGGCGAACCCGACCTGACACGGTGGTGGGTCACCCTTCGGACAGCGTCTGGCGGCCTTCCGCTCGCCCCCCGAGGTGGGAGGTGGCGGTTGCGTACTGATTTGTGGAGGCCGGGATCCGCACGTTCGCGACGAGAAGGCGTACGACCTCGGGATCGCCGATGACGGCGCCAGCAGCTACGAGCCCGGCCAGGTCGTCGCCGCCGAAGGCGCCGAGAAGGGTGTCCGTCGTGGTGACCAGGACGGCGTCCGGTTCTTCGGGCGGCTCGTGGGCGACCTCGGCGCCGTCCGGTGTGAGGCGGACGCCGAACACCCCGGCAGGGCCGTGGTCGCGTAGTTCGATCCGCAGCGTCGCCTCGGGCCGCTGCTGCGTCGGCACGAAGAAGGTGCGGATGGTCAGCATGGCGCTGTCCGCGCTGACGAAGCGCTGTTCCGCGGTCGGCGGGGCGGCCAGCGCCCAGGTGCCGAGCGCGACCACGATCGGCTCGAGGCCGCGACCCCACGCGGTCAGCTCGTAGACCCGCACATTGCCTGGCGGAGGCAGCTGCCGACGGCGTAGGACGCCCGCGTCGGCCAGCTCGCGCAGCCGGTCGGACAGTGCGTTCGGGCTGGCGGTCGGGAGCGCCTGCTGGAGGTCGGTGAACCGTTTCGGCCCGAGCAGCAGCTCGCGCACCACGAGCAGCGACCACCGCTCCCCCACGATGTCGAGGCCGCGCGCGACGCCGCAGGCCTGCCGATAGCCACGCTGGGCCGGCATGGAACACCTCCCTTTCGTACTTGCTCAATCCTAGCAGTCACTATTAGCCTCATAGCTCCCGACACGAGGAGGAACCCATGATCACGCCAGCAACACCCCAGCTCACCGACCGCGAGACCTGGCAGAAGCAGCTCGACGAGCTCCGGCTCCGCGAGAAGGCGCACACCCGCGAGGGCGACGCCATCGCCGCGGCCCGTCGGCGGCTGCCTATGGTCGAGGTCGACCCGACCACCCATCTGGTCGGTGCCGACGGCCCGGTGCCCCTGCTCGACGCCTTCGAGGGGAGGACCCAGCTGTTCGCGTCGTACCACATGTGGCACACGAGCAGGCCTGCCGCTGACCAGTGCGAGGGCTGCACGTTCTTCACCGGCCAGGTGCTCGAGTTGTCCTACCTGCACTCGCGCGACGTCACGTTCGCGGTCTTCTGTCAGGGGCCGTTCGAGGAGTCGTCGCGCTACCGCGACTTCATGGGCTGGCAGGCGCCCTGGTACTCGGTGCCCGCGGAGTCGCTCGACCCGCTCGTCGCCGGGCGCGCGTTCGGGATGAAGGTGTGCTACCTGCGCCAGGGCGACCGGGTGTTCGAGACCTACTGGACCGCTGGGCGCGGCTGCGAGGCGATGGCACCCTCGTACGGGCTGCTCGACATGACCGTCTACGGCCGCCAAGAAGACTGGGAGAACTCGCCGGAAGGCTGGCCCCAGCGTTTCCGGACCGACGGCGACCAGTTCCGCCTCGACGGCCGACCCACATCGCAATGGTCACGCCTCGCCGCCGGCCGTGACGACGACCTTGGCACCACCGGGCACGCCGACAGCGAGCACCACTGCCACTGCGGTTCGACGCCGGCTGAGTCATGAACCGCCCCTGCGATGACCGATAGTGATCCCCTCCGATGGCTGCTGACGGTGGCCTTCGGCGGGGCCTCCATCTCTCACCTGCTCCAACGCCTGCGCCCATCCCCTGCGTGGCCTTCCCTGGTGGCGGAGCATCGACTCTCCGAGATACTGCACTCGGCCATGGGCCTATCGATGATCGCGATGATCTGGCCGTGGGGCGCGGCGGTACCGGCAGCCGTCTGGATTGTCGTTTTCATGATGTCTACGGGGTGGTTCCTGGTGCAGGCGGCGCGGACGTCGCGACGTCGTGCGGTTCCGGCGTTCTTCGCCACCGCGACGGGAACCATGGTGTGGATGGGCGCCTCGATACACGGGCACGCCTCACCCGGCGGTCACGGCGGCATGGACATGGCCGGGATGCGTCATGCGCCGGTCGGGTGTGCCGGATGGGTCAGTGCGCTGCTCGGAGGCTACCTGGTGCTCGCCGCATTCTGGTGGGTGGGCCGCGGGGTGCACCTCGCTGGTCTGTCCGCGGCGACAACGACGGACGCGGTGGCGCGTCCGCTGGACTGGTCGGCGCTACGCCACGGCGTGATGAGCGCGGGTATGGGCATCGCCCTACTGGCGATGGCGTAGACAAGGGAACTTGCCAAGATCGGACATCCGCTCTTCGGCACGACCGAGCGTTCGACCCACCGCACCTCGTCACAGAGCGTGGCGCCCGGTCGGCGGCAGATCCGGATACTGAGACGGCCACCAGCACCGCCCTTCCCGAGCGGACGGTCCGTCGTGCAGGTCCATCCGCCCGCGCGGTACCGCTGCTTTGGCTGCCGTTCAAGGTGTTTCGACGATCCGGTTCTCCCAGGCCCAGACGGCGATCTCGGTGCGGTTGCGGAGGCCGAGCTTCGTCTGGATGGTGGACACGTGACTCTTGACGGTGCTCAGGGAGATGAACAGCTCGGCCCCGATCTCCAGGTTGGTCCGGCCGCGGGCGATCTCCCGTACCACCTCGATCTCGCGCTCTGACAACGACGGCAGCAATTTGCCGGACTCTGGTGCTGGCGCGGTCAGGTGGCGTAGCAGCCGTACGGTGACCGACGGGGAGACCAGCGCGTCGCCGTTGTGGGCGGCGCGTACCGCCTCGGCGAGCAGGGCCGGGCCGGCGTCTTTGAGGATGAAGCCGACCGCGCCGCCGCGCAGCGCGCCGTACACGTATTCGTCGAGGTCGAACGTGGTGACCACGATGACCCGCATCGGGTTGGGTACGCGGGGCCCGGCCAGTGCCCGGGTCACCTCGATGCCATCGAGCCGGGGCATCCGGATGTCCACCAGGCAGACGTCGGGACGCAGCTGGCGGGCCTGGGCGATTGCGTCGACGCCGTCTGACGCCTCGGCGATGACGTTGATGTCCGGCTGGTCTTCGAGGATGAGTTTCAGGCCACTGCGGATCATCGCCTGGTCGTCGGCGAGCAGTACGCGGATCGTCATCGCGATCGTCCATCGTGGATAGGCAGGGTGGCCAGGACGGACCAGCCGGCGTCGGGGCGGGGACCGGCGTGGAGCGTGCCGCCGAGGGTTTCGACGCGTTCCCGCATGCCGATGAGGCCGTACCCGCCCCGGTGGGAGGCGCGGGCGGGGCCCGGTGGCGCGTCGTCGACCACCTCGACCGTAACGCCGGCAGGGTTCTGGTCGACGGTGACCGTGACGCCGCGGGCGTGCGGCGCGTGGCGGGCCACGTTCGTCAGCGCCTCCCGGACGATCCGGTACACGGTGCTGGTCACCTCCGGCGGCCATGCCGCGTTCTCGTCGGGTACCTGCAGGCGCACCGGCGGGCCCTGCCGGTTGAAGCGCCCGACGAGTACGCCGAGCTGTTCCGGCCCGGCCGAGGCGGGCGGCGCGTCCTCGGCGTCGCGTAGCAGCCCGACCACGCGGCGCATCGCGCGCAGCGCCTCGGCGCCGGCGGCCTCGATCCCGGTCAGCGACTCGGCCACCTGCCCCGGGTTCGTATGCGCGAGGAGGTGGGCGGCCTGCGCCTGGATCAGCATGCCGGTGACGTGGTGGGCCACCACGTCGTGCAGTTCCCGGGCCAGTTCCAGCCGCTCGTCCCGGCGTACTTTCTCCGCGGTGGCCGCCGCCCGCTCGTCCAGCAGTCGCAGCGCCAGCCCGACCGTGACCGCGCCGAGCCAGGCCACGACATTCATCGCCACGACCCCCGAGGCGCCCGAGGCATGCGGCCGGGCGGCGAGATAGGCGCCGCCGACCACCGTGAGCCCTCCGGCGGCGAGCACACCAGCCCGTGCGGGAGGCAGCGCGCGCACCGCCGACGCGACGAGTACGGCGAGCGCCAGCGCCATGGCCGGTCCCGGCTCGGTCGGGAGGTGGAACACCCGGGCCGCCGCGATGGCCAGTCCAGCGATCCCGAGACCGGCGACAGCCGTCCACGTTCGCTGCCGCCGCCGTACCAGCGCCAGCACACAGACCACGACGGCGGCCGCACCGCCCGCGAGCCAATACCGGGCGCCCCACGTCTGCGCGATCGCCACAGCCTCGATGCCGAGCGCCGCGAGGAAGACCACGGCGAGTCCCGCCGTGGCCGCGACCCCGAACAGCCGGTCCCAGATGCTCACCCTGTCCAAGTTACGAGGCCCGCCCGGTCGCACGCAGGGTGATCCCAAGCACCACGGCAACCAGCCAGGTGACCGTGTTCACGACCGTCACCACGGTCAAGCCCGCCGCGTCCGGAAGCGCGGTCAGCCAAGTACCCACCACCACGGTGAACCCGCCCGCCGCGACGGCCGCGGCGCGCAGTCCCGGCAGCGTCCGGATCCCCGAGCCGACGAGTACGGCCAGCGCCAGTGCGGTGACCGGTCCCGGCTCCTGCGGCAGGTCGGCGACCCGGGCCACCACGACGGCTACCGCCGCGGCCGCGAGTCCCCCTGCCACCGGCCAGGTCCCCTGCGGCCCGCGCAGCAGCGCGAGCAGCCCTGCCACCACCCCGACCACGCAGTCGAACAGCCAGTACAGCCCGCCCCAACTGTCCGCGATCAGATACGCCGTGAGCCCGAGCCCGGTGACGAAGACCAGCCCCAGTACGGCGTTCATTGCCATTCGGTGTGTCGTGTTCATGCCGAGGACGCTATGAAATCGCCGGCCCACGCGAACCGGTCAAAAGTAGGGTCGTCCGCGTACTCGGCCCCTGCTTTGGACCGATGCCCGGCCCGCCCGCCGTTCGCAGGATTAGCCCATGCAAACACCACTCGTACTGCACGCCGAGCGGCTGACCAAACGGTACGGCCGCCGAACGGCACTGACCGACTGTGACCTGAGAATCCCGCGCGGGCATGTCGTCGGGCTGGTCGGCCCGAACGGCGCCGGTAAGTCCACGCTCCTGCAACTGGCCTGCGGCCTGATCGGGCCGACCTCGGGTACTTTGTCCGTTCTCGGGTCCAGGCCGGCGGCCAGCGCGGCGCACCTGGCCCGGGTGGGTTTCGTTGCCCAGGACACCCCGGTGTACGCCTCGTTCACCGTCGCCGACCACCTGATGATGGGTGCGTGGCTGAACCCGTCCTGGGACCCGGCGCTGGCCAGGCGGCGGATCGCGGAGGTCGGCCTGGACCCCGCACAGAAGGCGGGCCGGCTCTCCGGCGGCCAGCGCGCGCAGCTCGCGATGGCCATCGCCGCTGCGAAGCGACCCGAGCTGCTCATCTTCGACGAGCCCGCCGCCGCGCTGGATCCCCTGGCGCGCAGGGGCTTCATGCGCAGTCTCGTGGACTTCGTGGGCGAGCTCGGCGCCAGTGCCGTGCTCTCCTCGCACCTGTTGAGCGACGTCGAGCAGGTCTGTGACTACCTCGTCGTACTCTGCGACTCGCGCATCCAGATCGCCGGTCCGGTCCGGAACCTGCTCGCCTCGCACCACAGGATCGCCGGCGATCCGGCGAAGATGCCGGCCACGATGCCCGCCGGGGTCGAGGTCATCTGGTCGGAGCACGGCCGCGCCCTGGTTCGGGGCGATGCAGCGGTACGGGCCAGGGACGCCGAGCCGGTCACGCTGGAGGAACTGGTCCTCGCCTACATGTCGCGGGCCGCCGGAACGGTTGCCGCGCCCCGCGCGAGTGCGGCGGTGTCGCGATGATCAGGATGAGCTTGCGGCAGTTCCGCATCCAGGCGCTCGTCGGAGCGATCCTGTTGGTCCTGGCCGCCGTCTACCTGTTGCGCCTCGGCGGGGACATCCGTGCCGTCCGCGACACGTCTCAGCTTCCGAGCCAGTACACGCAGACGATGCTGTTCCTCGCCGCCGGTTTCGGTCTGGTACCGGCGCTCATCGGTGCGTTCTGGGGCGCGCCGCTCATCGCCCGGGAACTGGAGGCCGGTACCCACCGACTGGTGTGGAACCAGAGCGTGCCCCGCCGCCGGTGGCTCGCGGTCAAGCTGACGGTTCTCGGCCTTGCCAGCATGGCCGTCGCCGGTACGTTCAGCGCGCTGGTGACGTGGGCGGCGGCCCCGGTCGACCAGGTGGCCGGCGACCGGTTCAGCGCGCTCCTGTTCGGCGCGCGCGGTATCGCGCCCATCGGGTGCGCCGTCTTCGGCTTCATTTTCGGCGCCGTCACCGGGCTGCTGGTCCGCCGCACCCTGCCGGCGATGGCGTTGGTGTTCCTGGCCGTGATCGCGGTGCAGTTCGCCGTGCCGAACCTGCTGCGACCGCACTACCTGCCCGCCGAGCGGGTCACCGTAGCGATGAGTGCCGACGCCATCAACCAGGCCCGGTCGCTGGGCAGCATCACCGGCGGGCCGGTTATCGGGGGGCTGGAGGTACCGGAGGCCTGGGTCACGGATACCAGCAAACTCTTGACACCTGACGGCCGGCAACTGTCCGACGCCGACTTCAACGAATGTCTCAACAACGCCCCAAAGACCGGCGCCACCGGGACGTTCGGTGACACCGCGGTATGTCTCGGCAAGCTCGACCTGCACGTGGACCTGGTCTACCAGCCCAACCGGCGATTCTGGCCCTTCCAATGGATCGAACTGGCGCTGTATCTCGGTCTCAGCGCGCTGCTCGCGGCGGTCGGCCTGTGGCGCATCCAGCGCCGGGTCAGCTAGCCCGGGCCGAGCGCACTACTTTCGGCACGTCCGGACGCCGGCGACCGGCGCCGACGTCACTGTCGGTGACGAGCGCTTCGCGGCAGATCAGGATGTCGGCGGTGGTCGGCGGTGACGACAAGGCCCAAAGTCGGGTTGGCACATGTACGGCTGGGATGATCGTGGCCATGTGGTTGGAGTCGCGGTGGACGGCTACGTCGGATCGTGGAGTGGTGCCGGTACACGGTTCGTTGGCGGTCTATCCCGGTACGTTCGATCCGTTCACCCCGGGGCACCGCGACCTGGTGGCCCGTGCCCGGGTGATGTTCGACCAGGTCATCGTGTTGCTGGCGGTGAACGCCGACAAGCGACCAACCGCCGAGGCCACGACCAGGGCCGTACACGTGCGCGACGCCATGCCGGCAGCCTGGGGCAATGTCGAGGTGGACACCTGGACCGGCCTGACCACCGCCTACTGCCTGCGCCGCGGCGCCACGGTCATCGTCCGCGGCCTACGTACGGCCGCGGACCTTCGCCACGAGTACCAGCTCGCTGCGATGAACGAGCAACTCGGCATTCAGACCGTCTGGTTGCCGTCCCGTCCGCAGCTGGCCGCCACTTCGTCCACGGTCGCACGCGCATACCGCTCGGCACAGTCGGCCCGTCCGTCCTTGAACGCTGAAGAGTGACCCCCAGGGGTACCGGAATGTTGGCAACGCCTCGAGGTGGGATGCACTCTTCTCGGCACGTCCGGAGGCGAGTCAGCCCGGAGAACTGTCACCGAACGTAACGAGCACTTCGCGGCAGAAGAGGACGCCGCAGTCGTCAGATTCTCCGCACCAAGAAGATCACGAATGGCCGTATGGCATACGCGCAGCAAGCCCGTCTCTCTTGAGGAAGGTGCACGCACTCAATTTCTCAAAATACTTTGTCCGCACGCGTCCGGACCGGTCTGGCCCGTTCGTCACTATGGTGTAGCGATCAAGATGAGGAGCAAGGAGAGCCTGATGAAGTACCTGATGTTCGTGTGCACCGACCCGGAACCGGACACCGATAAAGAAAACGAACCCGACATCGACGTCTGGGTAGCCGAGAACGACGCCAACGGCCGCCGCTTGCAGGGCAACGTGCTGGCGCCGAAATCGTCGGCCACGACCGTCCGGGTGCGCAGCGGCGAGCTGCTGATCACCGATGGTCCGTTCGCCGAGACCAGGGAGGTCATCGTCGGCTTTGACCTGCTCCAATGCGCCGACCTCGATGAGGCTATCGAGGTCGCTCGGGCTCACCCGATGGCCCGCCGCGGCCGGATTGAGATCCGCCCGCTGGCCGACTTCGAGCAGTGACCGCGCATACGGCGGTCCGGGACGCGGCCACCGATGCGTATCCGCGCATCGTGGCCGCGCTTATCCGAATCACCGGCGACTGGACGCTCGCCGAGGATTGCGCCCAGGACGCTATGACCCTTGCCCTGCAACGCTGGCCCGAGGAGGGCGTCCCGGGCAATCCGGGCGGATGGCTGATGACGGTGGCTCGCAATCGTGCGATCGACATCGCCCGCCGTGCGTCCGTCGAACGGCGAAAGCTTGAAGAGCTGGCCGTGCTGGCGCCGGCGGAGCCCGTCGAGGAACAGGAGGCGGAAGACATCGTGGACGACCGGCTCCGGCTCATTTTCACGTGCTGCCATCCGGCGCTGGCCCTCGAGGCCCGCGTTGCGCTGACTCTGCGCACGATCTGCGCCGTGCCGACCGCCGACATCGCCCGCGCCTTCCTGGTCACGGAGTCGACGATGACGCGCCGGCTCACCCGGGCCAAAACGAAGATCGCCGATGCCCGGATCCCTTACCGGGTGCCGACCGGGCGCGCGCTGGACGAGCGGTTGCCAGGTGTCCTCGCGGTCCTCTACCTGCTTTTCACCCGGGGCTACGACCCGGGCGGCGAACCGGTCTTCGCCGACGAGGCGATCCGATTGGCCCGGTTCCTCGCCGAGCTGATGCCGCGCGAGCCCGAGGTCCGTGGGCTGCTTGCGCTGTTCCTGCTTCACCATTCACGCCGCGCGGCCCGCCGGGACTTCGACGGGAACCTGCTCACCCTCGAACGGCAGGACCGCTCCGCGTGGGATCGCGCGGCGATCGCTGAGGGCGTTCAGATTTTGACGGGTACCCCGTCAGCCGGCCCCTATGTCCTGCAAGCTCGCATCGCCGCCGGTCATGCCACCGCCCGCGACGCCGCCGGCACCGACTGGGCGGCCATCGCCGGCTACTACGACGAGCTTGCCGCGCAACAACCCTCGCCCGTCGTCGAGCTCAATCGCGCTGTGGCGCATGGCTTCGCGCACGGGCCGGAGGCCGGTTTGGCGTTGCTGGCCAAGGCCCGCAAGGGCGGTGCGCTCGACGACTACCCGCTCGCCATCGCCGCCGAGGCGGAACTGACCGCACGCCAAGGCAATCGCGAGCTCGCCGCCGCTCTGTTCCGCCGCGCCGCCGACCTGACAACCACCGACATCGAACGCCGTGCCCTGCTGGAGCGGGCCAACGAGAACCTGGAGAACCTGTGATGCAGACCGAAGCCGCCACCTTACTGTCCTATCTAGACGGTCAGCGCCGTCACATCACCGGAGCCCTAGAGGGCTTGAGCGACAAGGACCTGCGCCGCCCCGTGCTGCCGTCCGGGTGGAGCTGCCTCGGTCTGGTCAACCATCTCGCCCTCGACGTCGAGCGGTTCTGGTTCAACGCCGTCATCGCCGGCCAAACCTCGGTGATCGAAGCCTTGCCGCACACCGAAAACGTGTGGAACGTCGACCCGTCCGTATCGCCGGAGGATATCCTGAACCGGTATCGCACCTCCATCGACGCGGCCAACACAGTCATTCGCGAAACCCCGATGGACATCCCG
This sequence comes from Micromonospora sp. NBC_00898, assembly GCF_045207895.1. Lineage (NCBI taxonomy): Bacteria > Bacillati > Actinomycetota > Actinomycetes > Micromonosporales > Micromonosporaceae > Micromonospora > Micromonospora sp. NBC_00898. The sequence goes on along the minus strand of NZ_CP108775.1, from coordinate 4,775,189 downwards.
CCCGCCTGGTGGCCGGTGAACAAGTTTGGCAGCTTCCGGCTGCACACCGCCCGCGAGATCATGCTGCATGTGATCACCGAAACCGCATGCCACGCCGGTCATTTGGACGCCGTCCGGGAGCTGATCGACGGAAAGCAGTGGATGGTGCACGGCGAGGCGTGAGCCTACGGCATGTCGCCTTTCGCGTGGTACCCCTCAAACAGCGGCCCACCATGGCGCGCCAGCAATCGCCGCCCGTAGTCCAGGATGGCGTCCGGGTTTCCCGGGGCCGCAAGCCATTCGGCCGCCGTTCCGGGCGAAAACTCGCGCAGTTCCCGCAGGAGCCATTTGCCGGTGCCGGACCAGTGGTCGTTGAGTTTCAGGGCCGCCTTACCCGCCATCCGCCATCCGCCAGGCGAAAACTCCGATGACGGTTGTCTCCCCATCATTGTTGGCGTGTTCCAGGTCGTCGAGCAGGTCGGTCAGCCCATACCGGACCCACCGGCGGTCCGCCTCCGTCAACGGGGGCGGACCGCCCGCAAGTGCCTTGCCGCATCGCTTGGTCCAGGAACCGGGGTCGCCGACAAGCGCGACACCGGTTGCCACCATGCGGTGCAGGCTCGGCTTACGCGACGCCAGCTCCTTTGCCAGGTACTCGTCCCAAGTCTGGATCGCTGTCGAGCTCGAGAACCACATGCCGACCAAGTGCAGCGAGCACAGCCAGTGGTTAATCGACGAGTTGACGAACCTGAGATGTCCGCTGGATGGCTGCAGCACTGACACCAGCCCGGTCTCCGGCTCGGCGAGGTAGATGTAACCGGCGTGGTAGAGCTCGCTCCTGGTCCCGGCGAGGCGATACTTCCCATTCCTCAGCTCCGCTGCGAACAGGGTCATGTCGACCACCCCTTCCAACAGCGGCACGCCGCACGAAGTCAATGCCGCCTTCTGCTGGGGTGGGAGGCGCCACCCGGCCACGTCCGAAGCCCCAGCACGGATGACCCGTCCAACTCCAGCCCACGCCTCAACTGATTCGAAGTCAGGAGGACTCGGGAGATTGCCTACTGCCACGATCGGGAGGCTAGCTGATGGCCGAACGTCGTATCCGAGGTCAGTCACCAGGCCACCCGCTTCGGCAAAGCAGAACGTCCGCGCCACCGAGGCTCGACTACGAACGGTGACGGGCGCACCGGCTACCCACGCGCTCGATCCGCGGCAGAAGCGGATGCCCGCGCGGATGGTGTGCCGGAAGGGTGCAGGAGGTACGGTCACCCGCCTCTTGGTCGGAGCGGGTGCCTGTGGGCGGGAGTGCGGAACCTCAGTGCTCGGCGGGTCGGCCGGTGTGGGGTCGAAAGTCAGGCCGGTTCGTCATGTGCAGGCAGGGATGGGGCGTGCCGGACCGCCGGGCTGGCGGTTGCGGTGATCGCGGTAACGAGCATCACCGCGGTGAGCACGTATACGGAGCCGGTTGGGCCGAGGGCGGTGAGTAGGTAGCCGGCACCGAGGGAGGCGAGGGGCATGACTCCCCAGGACAGGGTCATGGCTGCGCTGGTGACGCGTCCCAGGAGCTCGTTGGGGACCAGAACGCTCGCGTAGGTGATGATCACGACGTTCCACAGTGGTCCGATGAACGCGCAGGCAGCACCGATGGCACCGATCTGCAGCGGGTTCGAGGTGAGGGCGAGCAGCGGCAACATCGCGGCCCAGATCCAGTTGATTCCGATGATGACCACTTTGGGGGTGAAGTGGCGATGGAGCCTGCTCGCCGCCAGGGCGCCGATCAGGCCGCCACCGCTGTAGATGCCGAGCATCACGCCGATGGTGCTGGAGGTTGCGCCTTGATGTTGCGCGAGGACGACGAGGATCAGGATGAGGGCCTGGAAGACCAGGTTGCTGGCGGCGAGCAGCAGGATCGCGGCGCGGATGAGGGGGTGGCGCCAGATCCAGCGCAGGCCTGTGGTGGTGGCCCGCCACAGCGGTTCCGCTGGAGTCCTCGTCTGGTTCTGCAGATCAAGTCGGATGAACAGCAGCGCGACGGCGGCGATGACGTAGGAGAACGCGTCGGCCAGGAACGGCAGGGCTGGGCCGATCCCGAAGAGCATGCCGCCCAGCGGCGGACCGGCAAGTGCCGCACCGCGGCTCCTGGCCTCGTTCTGGGCCACCGCCGTGGGTAGCAGAGCGGCCGGGACAATCTTGGGGAGGGCGGCACGCTCGGCCAGCCCGAAGAAGACGAAACAGATTCCTTGCACGAAGGCGACCACGCTGAGCTGCGCGACCGTGAGTATGCCCAACCACATGGCGATCGGGACGGTGGCCAGTGCCAGGCCCGCGACCAGTTCGCTGACCAGCAGGATCGTGCGGCGGTTCCACCGGTCGACCAGCGGTCCGGCCGGCAGGTTGGCGACGAGGAAGGGCAGCGTGCCGGCGGCTCCGACGATTCCGGCGTCGGAGGGCGATCCGGTGGTCGCGAGCACGAGCAGCGGCATCGCCGTCCCGCTGATCGAGGCGCCCAGGCTCGAGACGATTTGACCGCTCCACAGGGCGACGAACTCACGGTTACGCCATAGCGAGGGACGTGCGGCGGTCGCCTGTGTGGCCGGGGAGGTCACGACACGTCCTCGCCGTCGGGGGTGGGGAAGGCATGGAACACCACGGAGATGTGCCGGCTACCGGGGGATGCGTGACCGGGTTCGCGGTACCAGCGGTTGAGGAAGGCGATGTACTCCTCGCCGAACCGGGCCAGTTCCTCCGCGGTTAGCGTGGTGCCGCCGAAGGAGTGCTGGGCTGCGGTGGCGAACTCGCCGAACGCCTCCCTGTGGGACAGGTAGGCGGTGAGGTCGCGTTCAGCGCGTTCCATCCACTGCCGGCCGATCTCCTCGGCGGCGGCAGCGATCTCGGGATCCGCCGTGCGGCGTGGCAGCCGCATGTCCTGCGGGATGGCTCGCCAGTACCTGCGACGCCCGGCCGAACGGTCTGTGTCCTCGTCGATGAACCCGAACCGGGCCAGCTGCCGCAGGTGATAGCTGGTCGCGCCGCGGTCCGCCCCGAACTCGGTGGCCAGGTCAGCAGACGTAGCCGCCCCGTGGCGCTGCAGCCGGGTCAGCAACTGTTGTCGCAGCGGGTGAGCAAGGGCCTTGAGCACGTCGATGTCAGACAGCATGCGCGGTCGTGGTTCGGGCATGGTGAGAAGATATCGATGCAAAGACTTCTTCTCAACCTTCGCGCAGCTTTTCAGGCCCGGCGTACCACCTCGGCTGCGCAGGCGTTCCGGCTGACGGCGGGGTTGCGGCACACGTCGACGAGCGGCACAAGCACCACTTCGCCCAGGGGCAGTTGCGGCCGATCTCCCCGTGGCGCCTGATCAGTGCGCAGCGATCGGCGACCCTCGCTCCGAATTGCCGCTTTTCGCCGAGACCAGATTGTCGATCGCCTACACCGCTACGCCGGTGGTTCGTGCCATCGCTCATGACGCGGTTGGCGGCCCCACATTCGATCAGTCGTGCCCGTTCCGGCTCGCCGGCCCACCGTCGGCAGTCAGACCCCGGCGCTCCGGGGCGACGTCCTGTTCTCGGCAGATCAGGATGCCGAGCGGTAGCGGCCGCCGTCACGCTCCGCCACGCCCGGATCGCGGCAGATCCGGATGTCAGGAAGTCGCCCGTGGGCCTCTGGGATCATGGGGGACCGGCCGCATCTTCCTACCGGAGTCGACGTGACTGAGCCGGCTGCGGACAGTCGCCGGCCCTCAGCTGATCCAATCTGTGGTGTGCGATGCCGGCCTCGGTCAGATGGCTTTGGGAGCCGGGACCAGGCCGGCGTCGTACGCGATGATGACCAGTTGGACGCGGTCGCGGGCATCGAGCTTGGACAGCAGCCGGGACACGTAGGTCTTGACGGTCGCCACGGTGATGTGGAGGTCGGCGGCGATCTCGGTGTTGGACCGGCCACGGCCTACCAGCGACAGTACCTCGGTCTCCCGGGCGGTGAGGCCCTTGGGTACCCGGGGCAGGGACGCGGGCTGCGGCCGGCGGGCGAACTCCTCGATCAGCCGACGCGTGACGGTCGGCGCGAGGAGCGCGTCGCCGGCCGCCACGACGCGGATGGCATCCAGGATGTCGTCAAGCGCCATGTCCTTGACCAGGAAACCGCAGGCGCCGGCGCGCAGTGCGCCGTACACGTTGTCGTCGTCGTCGAAGGTGGTCAGCACGAGTATCCGCGTGTGCCCGGCACTGCCGACGATCCGGCGGGTCGCCTCGATCCCGTCCATGCCGGGCATGCGCAGGTCCATGACAACCACGTCGGGACGCAGGTCCTGCGCCATCCGGACCGCTTCGCCGCCGCTGCCTGCCTCGCCCACGAGTTCGAGGTCCGACGCCTCGCTGATGACCATCTGCAGGGCCGCGCGTACCAGTGGTTGATCGTCGACGAGCAGGACCTTGATCGTCATGCGGCCGTGACCGGCATCGGCAGGCGCGCAGCGACCCGGAATCCGCCCTCCGCACGGGGACCGGCGGAGAAGTCGCCGTGCAGCAGGGCGACCCGTTCGCGCATGCCGACCAGCCCGTGGCCGGTGCCGGGGGTACCGGGCCTGGCCTGTCCGTCGTCGAGCACCTCGACGGCCAGCGCGCCGTCAGCGTGTTCGACGGTCACTCGACAGGAGTCGACGCCGGCGTGCCGGACCACGTTGGTGACCGCCTCCTGGATGATCCGGAACGCCGACCGGTCGATCTCCGGGGGCAGCGCCGCGGGCGTACCGAGCCATTGCACGTCCACCCGGACGCCGGCCTCGGCGGTGGCCGACGCCAACCTCGGCAGGTCGGCCAGGCCGGTCGCCGGGTCGTCACCCGGGTCGCTCGCGCGCAGGCCGCCCAGCATCCGGCGTAGCTCGGCCAGCGCCTCCCGGCTGGCGGTCTCCACCACGCCGATCGCTTGCCGGGCTCGTGCGGGCTGGGTGTCGAAGACCCGGTTCGCGGCTCCGGCCTGCAAGGCGATGATGCCGATACTGTGGGCGACGGAGTCGTGCAACTCGCGGGCGATGCGTAGCCGCTCGCCGATGATGGCCTGAGCGGCGGCCTGCGCGCGCATCGTGTCGGCGTGTTCGCGCCGCTGCCGGACCAGCAAGCCGATCGTCACGCTGACCGCCACCAGCAGCGCGGAGAACGATATCTGCGTGGCACCCGCGGCGACGGCGATCCGGTGCGGCAACGGACCGCCGCCGTAGATCGCCCGCCAGCCGATCTCCGCACAGACCAGCGCGCCCCACGCCGCAGCCGCCGCGCCGACGCCGACCCGCGGGCGGCTGGCCGCGGCCACCGCGCCGACGGCCAGGACGACCGCGAGCCTGGGTCCGAACATCATGTCACCCGGTCCCAGCGCCATGACCACGGCGATCGCGCCGCCGGTCATGAGGAACAGCGCGGGTAGCGGCCGGCGGCCGAGCAGGGTGACCGGCAGCGCCATCACGACAGCCGGCCAGAGCACCCGCAGCCCGTTGGCGTCCTGCTGGACGCTACGGATAGCGATGATCATGAGCAGCGGGTACCCCAGGACCACGCTCCAGCCCAGCGCGGGCCGCGCCCAGCGGCGCATGGTGCCGGTCATGCGCCGATGCTAGCCACGCCACACCGCGCCGGCATCAGACCGTGGATGTACCTTCCCGGTCGGATGGGGGCGCCGCATTCCCAGACCCCGGATCGATGAACCGGCGAGCCTCCTGCGGCACCGTGGGCCGCGTGATCGAACTGCGAGATCTGACCAAACGGTACGGCCGCACCACCGCTGTCGATCGTCTCACCTGCACGGTGCGACCCGGCCATGTCACCGGCTTCCTCGGACCGAACGGCTCCGGCAAGTCGACCACCTTGCGGATGATCCTCGGCCTCATCCAGCCGACGAGCGGGACCGCCACCGTCGACGGCCACCGGTTCCGCGACCACCGCCGGGGACTGCGTCACGTCGGCGCGCTGCTCGACGCGGGCGACGCGCACGGCGGCCGCAGTGCCCGCAGCCACCTGGCCGCGCTCGCCGCCGGCAACGGGATCCCCCGCACCCGTGTCGACCAAGTCCTCCACGAGGTCGGTCTGGCAGCCGCGGCCCACCGCCGCATCGGCGGCTTCTCGCTCGGGATGCGCCAACGCCTCGGCATCGCCGGCGCACTGCTCGGTGATCCACCGGTTCTGCTCTTCGACGAGCCGATCAACGGTCTCGACCCCGAGGGCGTGCACTGGGTACGCGGACTGTTCCGCCGCCTCGCCGGCGAGGGCCGGACCGTACTCGTGTCCAGCCACCTGATGACTGAAATGGAGAACACCGCCGACCAGCTCATCGTCCTCGGCAAGGGGCGACTCCTGGCGGCCGAGAGCGTCACCGAGTTCGCCAGCCGAGGCAGGCGACCGACCATACTCGTGCGCGCCTGCGACACCGCCACGCTCGCCGACGTGCTGACCTCGGCCGGCGCGACAGTCCGCCCCCAGGCGGACGGCGCTCTCACCGTCACCGGCCTGACCGTCACCCGCGTCAGCGAGCTGGCCATCGACCACCGCATCCCGCTAAGCGAGCTGACCACCCGGACCGCCTCACTGGAAGAGGCGTTCATGCACCTGACCGCCGACAGCGTCGAGTACCTCGCCGGAGACCCCCGATGACCACCACCACCGCCAGCCTGAACCGTGCACGATTCCACCACCTGCTCACCGCCGAGTGGATCAAGCTGCGCTCGCTACGCTCGACGCCGTGGGCGCTTCTGCTCAGCGCCCTGGCGATCACCGGCGCCAACGTCAGCGCGGCCGTCGCCGACTACACGAACTTCCCGGGATATCCCGCGTCGGTGCGGGCTGACTTCCTCAGCTCCGCGCTGTTTGACGCGTTCACCGACATCGCCAGCCAGGTCGTGATGCTCGCGGCCGGTAGCATCGGCGCGATCATGATCGTCAGCGAGTTCTCCACCGGCCTGATCCGTACGACATTCGCCGCCGTCCCGCACCGGCGCGCCGTGATGGCGGCCAAAGTCGTTGTCCTCAGTGCGGTCATGACCGGCTACGGCCTCGTCGTGTCCTCGATGTCGTTCGCCACGGTCCAGGCCATCCTCGCCGGTCGCAGCGCCGACGTACCGATCAGCAACCCGCACGCGGTGCAGGTGATCATAGCGTCCACGCTCTTCACGCCGGTCTGCGCACTGGTCGGCCTCGCCATCGGCAGCGTGATACGGCACAGCGCGAGCAGCATCGTCGGTACCGTCGTCGTCCTCATGCTGATGCCGGTCCTGTTCACCAGCAAGGACCCCTGGTACGCGGCAGTCGAGCGGTCACTGCCGCACAGCGCGTGGTACCACCTGTCGGCCGAGCAACTCGCCGGCCCCATGAACGGGCAGGTCCCGGCAACGGACGTCGGCGCCTGGACGGTGTACGCCGCCTGGGCCGTGGCCGCCGCCGCTGTCGCAACCCTCGCCGTCAACCGGCGCGACGTGTGACGGCGCATCAGGCGGATGAGGCTGCGCCTACTGTCACCAGGCCTACCGCGTTGAGGCGGCGGGGCGGTCGCAGCCGGTGGTACCCGACCCCTGACCCATCAGGCGGCCGTCAGCGATCAGGTGCACTACTTTCGGCAGGTCCGTGCGCGTGTTACGGAGGCTTGTCGTGATGCTGAGTAGCGCGCTAATCGCGGCTACTTAGCTTAGAGACTTCCTGCAGGATCGATGTCCGGCCAGACTCGGTCCAGGTGCTCGGCGAGACGCTCCCACATTGCGGCTGCCCACCGGTGTCATTGGTGTGCCTCTCACATGGCTTGCGGTCTCGCCGAGCACCGCGCGAGGAGAGGCTCGAAAGGGGTTTGTTCTGCTCGAAGTAGCGGTGCCCTCCTTGCTGACAACTCCGTCCAGTTCAGCCAAGGAAGGCGCCGATGAGCGTGATCATCGGGATGGATCCGCACAAGCGTTCAGCCACCATCGAGGTCGTCGACGAACGCGGCCGGGTGCTGGCTACGGGCAGGTACGGCACCGACAAGGCCGCCTACGCCGAGATGCTCGCCGCCGGCCGCAGGCACCCCGATCGGGTCTGGGCGGTGGAGGGCTGCAACGGCATCGGGAAGCAGATCGCCCACCGCCTGGTCCACGACGGGGAGGTCGTGCTGGACGTGCCGGCGAAGCTGTCGGCGCAGGTGCGGGTGTTCGCCACCGGCAACGGCCGCAAAACCGATGCGGTGGATGCGCACTCGGTGGCGATGGTGGCGCTGCGCACCCCGAACCTGGTGCGGGTCCAGGTTGATGCGGACCTGCAGGTGATGGGCATGCTCGCCGACCGGCGTGACGAGCTGGGCCGCGGCCGCACCCAGACCATCAACCGGCTGCACCGGTTGCTGCTGGAGCTGTTGCCCGGCGGGGCGAAGAAGTTCCTGTCCGCGCCGCAGGCCCGCGCGCTGATCGCGACGGTCAAACCCCGCGACGTCGTCGGCAAGACCCGACGCCGCCTCGCCGTCGAGCTCATCGCCGAACTCGAGGGCATCGACAAAAAGATCAAATCCGCGGACAAGGATCTGAAGGCCCTGGTGATCGCCCGCGGCTCGACGCTGATGGGCCTGCACGGCATTGGTCCCGCCGGGGCCGCCCGGCTGCTGGCCGACGTCGGCGACATCCGCCGGTTCGCCGACCGCGACAGGTTCGCCTCCTGGAACGGCACCGCACCCCTGGACGCCTCCTCCGGCGACCAGCAACGCCACCGGCTCTCCCGCGCCGGCAACCGACGAATCAACCGCACGCTGCACATCATGGCCGTCGTCCAGCTGCGCAACCCCACCGAAGGCCGCGCCTACTACGACGCGAAGAAAACCGCCGGGAAGACCTCGATGGAAGCCATGCGCGCCCTGAAGCGGCGGCTGTCCAACGTCGTCTACGCCCGCATGGCCCAAGACCAGAAACGACGGCAGGTGGCAGGCCCGGGAGGGCACTCGGGGACGACTCTGCAATCCAGCGTGACCGACCTGACCCCGGACATCGGCCCTTCGGACAAGCCACTTCCCGGACCCGCCAGCAACCACCCTAAACCCCTGGTTCCAGCGGCGCCTTGACATAAAGGGGTGCCATGTGCGTGCGTGGCTGCCGCTGCGACTCGCTGTCGGTGCTGCCGGGATGGGCGCCAGGACATAGACGCGGATCACTTCAACGGGGCATCGAGGACTTCTCGCATCCCCTACCGTCACCACCTATGACCTACCCGTACCAGCTGCCCCAACAGCCGAAGCGGCGGACGCTGCGAACCGTGCTGATCGTCGTCGGCGTGGTCGTCGTGCTGTGCTGCGGTGGCGCTGGCATCGGCGGGTTCTTTCTGTTCAAGGGAGTCAAGGGCGCGACGGATCCGGCCCGGCAGGCCGCCGAATCGTTCGTGAGCGACCTTGAGGCCGGCGATGCAGACGCCGCGTACGGCCTGCTGTGCAGCGACACGCGCGGCAGGTATGCGAGGGACGCGTTCGGCCAGGGCGTCGCTAAGCAGCCGAAGATCCGCGGTCATAAGGTCAATGGCGTCAACGTGTCGAGCGTCAACGGCCGCACGTCTGCGACGGTAAACATGGCCCTCACGCTGGATAGCGGCTTCACCGACCAGCACACATTCACGCTGGCGAAGGAGGATGGTGCCTGGAGGGTGTGCGGCCAGCCGTACTGAGCCCGGCTGCACCGGGCAGCCTGATACCGCTGCTCCATCTCGTTTCGGCCGTCAACCTCGGGCCATTCGCTCATGCGCGGGTCCAGCACACTGATTGCCATGAGGCGAGGGCATGATCGCGTGCGGTGGGTGGCGGCCGGACCGGTCGTAGGGATGGCGTTGGGCGCCGTCGACTCGATTGTGAACCACGTGCCGGTCTGGCTCGGCGAAGTCGGCACTGCGCGCGCCGAGCGTGGTGGCTGGTCGCAGGTCGCAGAGTTCGCCAGCCTCGTTCTCGACGCCGGATGGGCGTGGGCCGCGACCGCTGCGCTGGTGGGCTGGCTGGTGAGCCGGCACACACGACCCGCCGCGGGGTTGCTGCGCGGCGCCGTAGCCGGGGGCCTCGCGTTGGTGTTCGCCACCACCGCTTACTACGGCATGGACGTGCTCTTCGACGGCGGCGAATGGTGGGGCATGGCGACCCGGTACTGGCTGATCGGCAGCGTGGTGCTCGGCCCTGCGCTCGGGGTTGCCGGCGCGTTGATCCGGCGACCCGGTCCGGCCGGGACACTCGCCGCCCTACTGGTGCCCGCCGGCGCCGCACTGCAGATGGTGACACTGCCTCCGCCGCCGGAAAGCCTGATGGCTCAGCCGGTGCGGCTGACCGTTTGGGTATCGGCGGCAGTAGCCACTGTGTTGATCACCCGCGCGAGGGATCGTCGGGGGATTCTGGCGCCATCAGTCAGGCCGAGCTGAGGCGAGATTGGCCGGTTCGCTGGGCTTGGGCGATGACACGGGTAAGCATGCCGATGCCCCCAGACATTGGCCATTCGGCGCCCTCTCTTCGGCACGTCCGAACGGCAACCGGGCCAGCTCCGCGTGACGCTGCGTACGCGCGGATCGCGGCAGATGTGTGCACTTGGTCTTGGGTAGACCGCCGACCAGCGATACGTGCCCATCCCGCCGCAGGAGAGTTGCGCTCGGACCGAAGAGATTTCGCTGGCTAGCCATTGAACTGTTCCCAGTCGAGGCGAGAGCGCAGGGGCCGCAGGGCTGAGCGTTGCCGGCTGCCGACGCTCAGCCAGATACCACTCTCGCCGTAGTCGGCGGCCATGGCGACCAGTCCGGGAGCCACCCAATGGTGCGTCGGGTCGCCAGGTACACGCATCGGCTGCAGCGGGACGGGAACCAGATCCTCGACGAACCGGTCCAGCACCTCCGTGGTGACCGTGGCGAAGCCGGTGAACGGTGAGGTGTTCACCGCTTCGTTGAGGGCGAACTGAAGCAGGAAGCCGCTGAGGCGCTCCCGCTCGCGCAGCCGCTCCGGGCCGCCGTCGTACCAAACGACCGGATCGTCGTCGGTGGGGTCGATCAACGCCACCCAGACGCCCTGATTCTCGGCCGCGAAGACCACCAGCGGCTCGTCCTCCAGGTACTCGATCCTGTCGAGCGGCTCGATGAAGTCTTGCCGGCCGAGGATTTCCTCGCGGCCGGCGGCGATGTCGTGGAAGGCCAGCAACGGGGCCGGAAGTTTCATGGCCGCGTGTTTGGGTGTGGCCGGTAGCACCGGCACATCGGCGTACCAAGCGGTCAGAAAGGAACGCAGTGCCCGGATCAGGTCCTGCGGCACATCGTTCAGCCAATCGATACCGGGTACCGGCAGCGTCGGCGTCGGCCGCACCTTGTCCAGCAGTTCGGGGGGAAGCCGCGCGCCCCAGGTCAGTTCAGCGAACGTAAGTGACCCCTGTTCCCCCGTGTACGGGTTCATCCCGCGGTAGATGCTGCGGGCTTGGTAAAGCTCACCGAGAGCCAGGCAGCCATCGGCCATCTTGACAAAGCCTAGAAGCGGCTGATTGGACTCGTTCTTCGAGCTTATCCACTGAGTCGCCTCGCTGGGCAAAGGCTCCCGCAGCACGAGTGTGTTCGCGTTGTCGACAGCGTTGCCGTGGGGCCGGTCTCCGGCGTCGACGATCACGACCAGAGCGTCGGCCCCGTACGCGAAGGTGACCCCATCACCATGCACGACCTCGACGTTCGGGCCGGCAGCATCCACCGCCGCCCGCTCCGGGACAACCGACCATCCCTCGATCATCGGGCGAGTATAGGAGCCTTGATCGAACCGGATAGTTGATCATGATAAGGCGAGTGTCGCCCCGCGGCAAGGTCAACTCGACATGAATAGCCGGCTCGCGCCTGGCGCGTGACGGAAGCTTCGGCAGATCAGGCGTCTGGCGCACGTACACCGCGTTTGGCCACGGTGCTGGACGAGCAGCGCCCGATTCGGTCATCGTGCTGAGCGTGGCTAACCGATCATTTGAGACAGCGGTCAAAAGCGCGGTCATGGAAGGCCCGCCCGGGGAGGCACGGCTGGTCGGGATGCTGGGATCGCTACGTGGCGCCGACAAGGTGACGGTGGTCGCGGCGTTGGGTGATGCCCAGGGTGACGAGGGCGTCGCGGCGCTGCGGAATCTGCTGGCCGTGCCGCAGCGCTCGGTTGATCTACGCTGCGCCGCGCTGCTTGCACTCGCCAAGCGTGCAGGCGTTGCGGCATCCGATGTGCTAAGCGCGCATCTGACCGGTGTTCCAGAGGCGGTCGCGGACTACGCCGTCATCGGGCTGGCCGGTGTGGGCGATGACCGCGCCTGGTCCGAGGTACACACGAAGCTGCGGCGGCAACTCGATCGGCCGTCACCAGCAGTCCAACCTCGCCAGATCACGCCGGGTCTCAAGCAGTTCCAGGTCCTGCTGACCATCGCCTACCTGGCCCGTCACCTGAGCGGCTCGCCCTCCGAACGAATCCCACGACTGGTCGCCACCCTACGGTCGCGGTTCGACCGCCTCTACCAGGTCGAGCAGAACTGGCTGAGCGAGCACTGGCCCGGCATTACCCCGAACGGGTATCACCCAGACCGGCTCGCCCCGCCCGACCCGCACCATTCCGGGCTTTGGTATACGCCACCCACCTGTTCGGTCCGGTGCACTGACCGTTCCGAAACAGCGATCCTCGGCGGTGGCGCGATCGACGATGACAGCGAAGACGGCCCTGCCAGACTCCTCTCCCCGGGAACCGCCCGCACCGTCGCCGCCGCGGACCCTTCCACGCACGACAGGACGCGCAGGTCGCGACGACCGCCTACATGCGGTGACGTGTACGTCGACTGTCGGCCGCACCGGTTGCGGCAAATCCGGATCCTGCGTCGGACCTATACGCACTATCCTTCGAGGCCGGCCTGCCCAACGCGCGGCGCCGGTACCGTGCGTCACTGAACCCAGGGGTGGCAGCACCGTTCGAGTCGGGCCAGGCTCCGGGGAGCCCGCTCATGATGAGCGGGCTCCCGAAAACAGCTCAGCCGGCTCAACCGTTTAGCCGCAATCGCGCGGATCGCGGCAGATGCGGATGTCGGATCATGGTTGGTTGATGGCGCCGGGCGGGGCCTCGCTCGAGGTGTTCCCAGGGGTGCGCGAACGTCAGTAGGTGGCCCTAAACTTGCGGTTCGTGACGACACCCCTCACTCCGGCCGAGGTGGCCTTCGCGCTGTTGCGGGAGGGCCGTATGGGCGACGCCGAGAACCTCATGACGCGCGAGCTGCGGGCCGCCACGGACAAACACGGTCACGGCAGTCCGGAATGGGCCTCGGCCCAGTGCGACCTCGGCAATGTGCTGCTGGACGCCGATCAACGCGATCGCGCGATCGAGTGCTACCGCCGCGCCGTCTCCGCGACGCCGCGCGATCACGAGTCCCACAAGGACCAGTTGACCTACCGACTCAATCTGGGCTTGGCGCTGCGCATGGCCGGACGACTCGACGAGGCCGAGACGGAGTTACGCCAGGGCGTTCAGGAGCGGCTCGCCTTCTACGGTCGCGAGCACGCGGGGTACGCGTTCGGCCTCGAACCATTGGCGGACCTGCTGCGGCAGCGTGGCGACGTGGCAGAGGCCCGGCAGGTCGTCGAGGAGGCGGTGGCCAACCTGTGGCGCAACGGGCACGAGCGGGTGGCCTCAGCCTTGGCGCTGCGAGCAGCGATTGTGCACGCCGGTGGCACCCGCGAGCCGCTCTTCGTGGGCCTGCACCAACTGCCCGACGAGGTCGTCGAGCAGATCGGGCAAGTCGTCACCCAGATGCTGGACCACAACGATCCGGCATCCAAGCCCCTGCTCATCTCCCTGGTCGCCGCCTTGGAGGAGCGGCTCGGCATTGACCACCAGGCGACGCTCAACGCCTTGTCCGCCCTGGCGAACCTCGGCCGGGATCTCGGTGACCAGGCGGGGCGGGTTGATGCGATCGAGCGCGTGCTCGCTTCGTACGACCGTCAGGGCCGGCAGGAGGAGGCGCTGATGGCAGCGCTCGGCTTGGCGATGGCCCAGGACGAAGCCGGCGATGCCGAGGCGGCGCTGCGCACGTACGCGTCGGCGCACGCGAGAGCGGAGCGCATCGGCCGTCCGGAGCTGCGTAGCCAGGTGCTGCGCAACTGGGGCCTCGCGCTGAGGGAGGCCGGCCAGGTGGGCCCGGCGGAGCAACGGCTGGCCGAGGCAGTGAACCAGGCGCGCCGCGGCACCGACCATGACACGGTCGGGCGGGCCTGTATCGCCCTCGGTCTGTTCCTCCAGCATGAGGGCCGGCTGTCGGAGGCCCGCACGGTCCTGGAGGAGGGCCTGACCGTCATGGATCCCGTACACCCGGACGCGATCATCGGCCGCAGCCACCTCGGTGCGGTCCTGGATGGCCGCACCTGCGGGTGCGGCGACATGGCGGGCACGATCGCCGACGCGTTCCGCGAGTTCGTCATCACCAGGCTTCCCGCAGACCTGCTCGACCGCCTCGACGTGGCGATCGTGGACGGCGACTTCAAGATCGAGGTCGGTCTGCGGCGAGACCCGACCGAGTCCGAACTCGAGCGGCTCAACGACGTCTTCCAGACCGCTCACGCGGAATTCCGCCGCCGGATCAGCGAGCCCCGCTACGCCGGCTGACCGCCCGACTGCCGTTGCGGTACAAGGCCATCGGCGGCCGAGGCCAAGCCTCGACCTCGCCATGATCACACGCACTGTTCTCGGCAGATCAGGACGTTGCCGGAGCGGTCGTCTAACGCACCGGAGTTGACACCTTCGGGTCCGCCGAAGAGCTGACGGTGAGTCATCACCTACGGAACTTCACCGAGGCCGGCCTGCTCGAGCGCGGGAAGCGCGGAGTCTGGGCGTAGTACCGGGTGGCGCCGTCCGCGGTCGCGGCCATAGCCGACCTGTTGACCCCGCCCCGCAAGCAAGCGACGAAGAGGGCTCGCTGAGGCGGCTGTCGCCAACCGCGCCCGCCGTGAGCGGGCTGGCAGGATGCACGGGTGCCCATCACCCCTCGCCTTATGGCGTCCTTTCGCGTCCCGGCGAACGCTGCTCGCGTACCCGGTTTCGATCACACCGCGGACACGCCCGCCGTCCAGCGGTGGCCGCACCGCCGGCTCGTCGTGATCCGCCGCGACGACGAACTGTTGGCATACGACCTCGTCCGGCTCGTCGCTGGCGACGACGCTCCCGCAGCCCGGTTCCCGGCACCCTGGCCCCGCCGAGCCGGCGGCATCGATGCGGTCAGCCCCACCCTCGACCTGGCGGTCTTCAGCGGCCAGCACGCACTACACGCGGTCGACGCCGCCGGCGTACTGCGCTGGAGGGTACGTCACGCGTGCTGGGCCCCGTCCTGCTTGTCGCACCACGACTCCTACCAGGAGTACGCGGACGACAAGAAACATCGCCACCCCGATTCGGGCTCCTGCTGGATCAGCGCCGACGGCTCGACCGTCTGGGCCCACTTACGTACACCGCTGCCCGATGACGTCGAGTCGGAACTCGACGAGGAGTGGCTCGTGCTCGACGCCGATGACGGCCGCGTCCTGGGACGAGCGTCGACCGACACCGCAGCCGCCGGCTCCCACCACATCCCTCACCCCGACCCCGGGCAGATGGGCCTCAGCGTCGGCGAGGGTCAGGACGGTGTCCCGCTGCTGTGGGGTCAATGGGACGGCACTCGACTCACCGTCACCCGCATCGGGGATGACGACCGCTGCCTCGTTGACGTCAGCCCCTGCGGGACGCGTTTCCTCACGATGTCTCACTGGGGATTGGAGCCTGCGATCCATCGCCTTCCCGACGGCGCGGTGACGCACGAGATCACCGCCCACTCCCGGCCCCAAACGCCGCCAGACGCCGAGGAAGAGCTCTTCTGGGGCTACCAGTGCGGCTTCGTCAACGAGCACACGGTCATCGCGAGCATCAGCGAGAGGCACGAGCAGCCACGGCACTGGCTGATCGACACGGCACGGGGGAACATCCTCGGCCAGGTGGAGTATCCGAAGCCGGTGTCGGACGACCCGATGGCGCTCGGCGACGGCACCTGGCTCACCTGCGGCGAGGACACCTTCCAGCTGTTCCTGTGGAGTTTCCAATGATCTCCCGCATCCGCCGAAGAGGTTACCGAGCAGGAGCCCCAGGCCGGGCCGGTGCGGTTGGGATTGATCTTCCAGCAATAGGACAGCTG
This sequence comes from Micromonospora sp. NBC_00898, assembly GCF_045207895.1. NCBI lineage: Bacteria > Bacillati > Actinomycetota > Actinomycetes > Micromonosporales > Micromonosporaceae > Micromonospora > Micromonospora sp. NBC_00898. The sequence continues at coordinate 4,759,057 of NZ_CP108775.1, read as the reverse complement.
CCGGGACTGTCAGGCAGACGATCCCAGAGAACGGGACCTATCACCAGGCCACGCCGGCAGCCTGCCTCGGCCATCCACCCGCTACCTCACCCTCCTCGGCGCCCCGGTCGTCGGGCCGCTGACCTCTTCGGTCTTCTCTGGGTGGTCACGGCAGACGCTCGACTGCATCACCGCAGGTCATCAGAGCCCTCTGCTTTGTCCGAACCCGGCGAGCACTTCGGGCGCGGTGACCACTTCGCCGACCTGCACCCAATCGGCTCCCAATTGCCGCCCTGCGCTCTGTCAGCGGCATGAGCGAATGTCAGCAATGATGAGGCGCTCGGTCGGAAGCGGGTGATGATGAAGCAACCAACACTGTTCCTGACTGTGGGACTCCCATGCACCGGGAAGACCACCGCTGCTCGGCGCATCGAGATCGAGCAGAGAGCACTTCGTCTCACGAAGGACGAATGGGTGAAGGCTCTCTACGGGCACGAGAATCCGCCATCGGCTCAAGACGTGATCGAAGGGCGGCTCATCGAGATCGGGCTGCGCGCCCTCGAACTCGGCAACAACGTCGTGATCGACTACGGCCTCTGGAGTCGAGACGAGCGCTCCGCTCTACGGCAGGCAGCAGCAGACCTAGGCGCGATGGTGGAGATGCGCTACTTCGAACTCACCCCGGCCGAGCAGCGGAGACGACTTGATCAGCGCCAAGCCGAAGCGCCACACACGACTTGGCCCATGTCCGACGAGGAACTCGCCGAGTGGGCTGCCAAGATCGACATCCCAGCGCCAGGCGAGCTCGACGGCAGCGAACCCATTGATGACCCACCGGCCGGGTTCGCGACATGGGACGAGTGGCGCGGACACCGCTGGCCGCCGTCCGTCTCCTGACGCCTGCTCCTCGCAGCGCTGCCACTACCGCTCATCGGCAGATCAGGATGCCTGCTCGGCTCAAAGGCCAGCTACCGAGCGTGACCACTCGCGATCAGTGTGCGCGCACGGACGGCGGCAGAAGCGTGCGTCGCGCCCGTCTGCCGGCGCGGACAGCGGCCGGGTCTTGTGGGCCCCGGCCGTGTCGTCGGCGGTTAGATGCTCTGCCTAGGAACGCGCTGAATTATGGCGTGGCTTCTGTACCTGTTTGTATTGATGTGAGATAATCTTTGCGTGCAGGGTGTGGAGCGTGCTGACCGGGAGTTGCTGGACGCGGCGGCCCTGGTGGGGCATCTGGTGCCGGCGGGCAGTACGTATGCGTTCCTGGCCGAGCATCGGGGTCGGGTGTTCCCGGACGAGTTGTTCGCGGATCTGTTCCCGTCGGCCAAGGGCCGCCCGTCGATCCCGGCGCCGGTGGCGGCGTCGATCCTGATGTTGCAGACGCTGTTGGGCTACTCGGATGCGGAGACCGCCGAGGCCGCCCGGTGTGACCTGCGGTGGAAGGTGGCCTGCGGGTTGGCGTTGGACGACAAGGGGTTCCACCCCTCGACGTTGACGTACTGGCGGCGCCGGCTGGCCCGTTCGGATCGCCCACACCGGATCACTGACGCGGTCCGGCAGGTGGTCGAGGCGACCGGGGTGCTGCGGGGACGGCGTCGCCGGGCGGTGGATTCCACGATCCTGGCCGACGCGGTGGCTACCCAGGACACCATCACCCAGTTGATCAGCCAGATCCGCCGGGTGGCCCGGGTGGTGCCCGGCGCCGCGGAGCAGGTCGCGGCGGCGTGTACCGGGCATGACTACACCCGGCCGGGTAAGCCGGACATCGACTGGGACGACCCGACGGCCAAGGACGCCCTCGTTTCGGCGCTGGTCAACGACGCCACCGCCCTGCTCGGCGCGCTGGCCGGGGCGACGCTGGACGAGCCGGCCGCGCAGGCCCTCGCGCTGCTGGCGTTGGTGGCCGGCCAAGACGTGGAACCGGCCGAGGGCTCCGACGGCACCGACGGGCGGTGGCGCATCGCCCGTAAGGTGGCCGAGGACCGGATCGTCTCCACCGTGGACCCCGAGGCCCGGCACACCCGCAAATCGCCTGAGGCTCGCCGCGACGGCTACCGCGCCCACGTGGCCGCCGACCCGGATACCGGCATCGTCACCGACGAGCAGTTGACCAAAGCCGCCGGTAGCGACAACTCCGATCCGGCCGTGGCGGCCCGGTTCCTCGCCAACGACCTCGCCACCAGCGACGGCGACGGCGACGGCGACGGCGACGGCGACGGCGGACCCAACACCACCAGTGCAGTCGGCACCCACACCGCCAGCGGCGCGGAGCACAGTGACGCCGAGGACGTGCCCGGCCGGGAATGGTACGGCGATTCCGCCTACGGCACCGGGGACCTACGCGATGCCCTCGGCCAGGCCGGCCACACCGCGATCATCAAACCCAAGCCGGTGCAGTCCCCGGTCGCCGGCGGGTTCACCATCGACGACTTCGCCGTGGACGAGGACGGCCAGACGGTCACCTGCCCGGCCGGGCACACCCGGCCGATCAGCCCGACCACCCGCACCGCCGCCTTCGGCGCGCTGTGCCGTACCTGCCCGCTGCGGGACCGGTGCACCAAATCCAAGACCGGCCGCAAGATCGTGCTGCACGAACACGACGCCCTGCTGCGCCAAGCCCGCCGGGACTGGACAACCGACCCGACCCTGCGGGAGCGGTACCGCCGGCACCGGCCCAACATCGAACGGGTCATCGCGCAGGTCGCCAGCCGCGGCGGACGCCGGCTGAAACTGCGCTACCGCGGCGTGGAACCCAACAACGCCTGGCTCAAACGACGCACCGCAGCGCTCAACCTCCGCAACCTGATCAACCGCGGCCTGCACTACACCAACGGATGGGCCCTGACCACCTGCTGAACCGGCTAACACCAGAGCCGAAAGACACCAGCACGACCTCATCCACCAGTCCACCAACGCCCAGACCCCCTACAACGTCACCACCTCGACCCGACCGCTTTCCAGCCGCTGGCAACCCGACCAAGCATCCACGCAGGGCATACCCCGAGGAACACCGAAATTCAGCACGTTCCTAGAGAGGGTGGGGATGCGGCTGGCGGGCGGGGTGCTGGTAGCGCCCATGCCAGCTGTGATGTGTGAGGGCTTGAAGCCCTTGACCACCAACCAGACGCCAAGGGACAGCTCCCATAGCGCGATCGGGATGGTCAGGAGCGCCGACGGCGCGGACGCCTGTTCCCAGAGGCCGAACAACGTGGCGGCGGCGGAAGCGACGAGCAGGGGCGCTCCGATGAATCCGAGCAGGGGAAGAACCCGCGGCACCAGGCGCGACCGGTACAGCAGGGAGCCCAGCAACAGGGCGTTCACGGCCGGGAGGAAGCCTTGGCCGAGCAGGAAGGTCCAGTCACGCATGGCGACCAGCGCCTGGCCGGTGACCAACGCATCTGCTCCGGCTCCGGCCTGCCGCAAGGTCACGACCGACATCAGGATCACGACGCCAGCAACGATGGTGGCGGCTTCCAGGACCCGTACGCCGACGAAGCCCAACGCGACCGCTTCGTTTTGCCTCTTGACTACCGGATACAGCACGACCGCGGTGCCGATGCAGGCGAGGGCCACGATCATCTCCAGGACGCCGCCGACCGTGACGGCAGTGTCCGGGCCGGGGCCGACGATGTAGTTCGGTTCGCGCACCGGACCGTAGAGAGCCAGGGTCGGGATCGAGACAAAGGTGAGCAGGTAGAGCGAGCCCGCGACGAGCGCGGTCTTCCTCAGCGAGGTCATCGGAGCTCCTCTCGGTCTTGCTGGGCTCATGTCGACCCGTCCCGAGTGGCGACGGCGTGCGCGAGCGCCGAGGGTGTTTGGCGGCCGACGATTGCCGGTGCCTCATGGACGAGCTCGGCGTCGGTGAGGGCTTCAACCATGAATAGGGCAAAGTCCACTCGGCGCGTGATGTTGCTCTTGAGAATCGGGTCACCCGCATGTTTGCTCCACACGGGTAGGCCCTGACTGTCGCCCTCCTCCAGGTCACTGCCCCGCACAACGGTCCACCGAGTGTCGCTGGCGAACACCCGGCGGCAGGCTTCCACCTGGTCGTCGAGGTCGGCGAAGCGAGCGAGTTTCGCCAGTGGACCGGCGACCTTCACGATGGCCTTGAGCTTCCACGAGTACACGTCCCGGCCGTCGCGCGTGATGTGCCACCCGCACGAGAAGACGAGGCGTGCCCCGGGATGTGCGTGGTCGAGGACCGCCTGGGCCGTTCCCGCCGAGTAGTGGTGGACCCCTCGCGGAACCAACACGGTCAACACGCCGTCGCACCCCGTAACCGCGCGTCTGATGACGTCGCGGTCGTCTGTCGCTCCCGGAATGACGGTGATGCGGCCCTTGAACGCGTCGAGCTTGCCCACGCTGCCTTCCCGGCACACGCCGACGACCTCGTAGCCGCGGTCAAGCGCGTGTTGCACCATGTATTGCCCGAGCTTTCCGGAGGCCCCGACGATGCAGACCTTCTGCTTGGCTGGGCGACTGGCGTCATTTCGGTCTCGTGCTGTTTGCATGACTTCTCTTCTCGCGTCCGGGGTTGCAGCCAGATGACTCAGGAGCGCAATCCGCGGCCAGGCCGAACGGACGTCGTGCTCAGTTCCTTGCACCGGTCGAGGCCGGCCTGGCCCAGGCCGGGTGGGTGTCGTTGGTGCAAAGTGGACTCGGCAGCGCGGTTCGGGCGACGATGACGGCCGGGCTCAGCCGACTCGCGAGCAGAGCGTGACCGTGTGCATTCAGAGGCGGGCATCGCGCTACAGCGCAATACCGTCAACCGGTACCGACCACGACGCAGGTGAGCAGGGTCCCGGCCTGACACATTGACAACTTCTGCACACGGCGGTCTGCTCGGTCATGGTGGCCTCGGTTTGATTGCGTCCGCGCGACGTCGCAGACTGTCAGCCACCGAGGACCAGAGCGACATCTGGACCCTACGCGCTAAACGGTCAAACCTCAATGACCAGGCGTTTTGCGCGAATTGGGCCCGTCGGGGGAATGACCTGAATTCGGGGTAGTCGGGACCGGCCTCGGCTGAACCAGTCATGTACTGGTCGAGCTGAGCCCTGCTCGCCTCTCGGCTAGGTCAGCCAGGGTGCCCGGACTGGAACGAACTACTTGGATGCAGTTCGCCGATCGCTCAAGCGACGCTTTCTAGTGCACACTCTCATCGGCGGTTTCGGACGTGCGCCACTACCTGAGCCTCCAACGCGCGACCAGCGGCTAGAAGAGTGGGCCTGATCAGACGTCGGTGCGGGGCACGGCGTGGCGCCTCAGGGCTGGCGCTTCTCGACCCGGGTCCATCCGGTCCAACCGCGTTCGGCGATCAGCTCCCGCAGCCGCGCGACGGCGGGGTGCGCAGCATCGGCGAACGAGTCCATCAGGCGGACGAACGCAGCGTCGGGCATGACCTCGTCCTGCCGGTCCAGCTCCCCGCTGGCCTCCGCCTGCTCGAACAGCTCGCTCATCAGGTCGGCCGTCTCGCGCAGCAGCTTCTCGTCCTTCCAGTTCTCTGCGATCCGAGCGATGAGCTGGTAGAGCTGGATGACCTTCGGGTTGGCCAGCTGGGCCACCTTCTCGGCCATGAGCGCCGGGATCGCTTCCGGCCATCGCGCCGCCATCAGGATCCACCCGTCGCGCTCAGCCTCAATGAGGGCCGCCGGCGCTCCGGTGGCACGCAGGCGGTCCAGGTAGTCGACCACCTCCTCAGGGACAGCCAAGGAATCGCCGCTGCCCAGCCGCGCGATCCGCCGACGGTGCTCCTGCAGCGCCCGGATCTGCGTATGCAACTGCCGGTCGATCTCGGTGGTCGCGGCGGCGAACGTCTCGGGGTCAGCGTCGAGCAGCTCGCGGACCCGGGCCAGCGGGACACCGGCCTCGGCCAGGGTCCGGATCCGGATGAGTCTCACGACCGCGACCGCGTCGTACGTTCGGTAGCCGGAGGCGTCGCGCTCCGGCTCCCGAAGCAGTCCGATCTGGTGGTAGTGCCGCACCGCGCGGATGGTCACTCCGGCGTAGGACGCCAGCCGTCCGATCGTCAGCATGGCCTCATCCTGCACTAAGGCGACACAACATCAACTGATCTTGCGGCGGTAGATGGCCATCGCGAGGGCGTACGCGACGATGAGGAGGCTGGCACACCAGGCGAGGGCGATCCAGATGTCGCCACCGACCTGCTGCTGATCAAACAAGTCGCGGATCGTGTTGACGATGGACGTCACCGGCTGGTTCTCGGCGAAGGCGCGCACCGGGCCGGGCATGCTTTCGGTGGGTACGAAGGCCGAGCTGATGAACGGCAGGAAGATGAGCGGATAGGAAAACGCGCTCGCGCCGTCCACGGACTTCGCGGTCAGGCCCGGGATGACGGCGAGCCAAGTCAGGGCCAGCGTGAACAGCAGCATGATGCCGGCGACCGCGAACCAGTCCAGCGCGCCGGCCCCCGAGCGGAAGCCCATGACGAGGGCGACCAGCACCACCACCACGAGCGAGATCAGATTGGCGACCAGCGAGGTCAGCACGTGCGCCCACAGCACGGACGAGCGTGCGATCGGCATGGACTGGAACCGCTCGAAGATGCCGCCCTTCATGTCCAGGAAGAGCCGGTATGCGGTGTAGGAGATGCCCGAGGCGACCGTGATGAGCAGGATGCCAGGCAGCAGGTAGTTCACGTACTTGTCCGACCCGGTCTGGATCGCGCCGCCGAATACGTAGACGAACAGCAGCATGAATGCGATCGGCATGACCGCGGTCGTGATGATGGTGTCCGGGCTGCGGCCGATGTGGCGCAGGGACCGGCCCAGCAGGACGGTGGTGTCACCGAAGAAGTGCTTGGTCATGGTGGGTCCTTAGTTGTTCGTGCCGGAGGGGCTGGCGGCGCCTACTTTGCTGTCAGTGCCCTCGTCACCGACGATGGCGAGGAAGACGTCCTCGAGGGTCGGCTGCTTCTCGACGTACTCGACCTTGGCGGGCGGGAGCAGCTGCTTGAGCTCGGGGAGAGTGCCGTTGGCGATGATGCGCCCCCGGTGGAGGACCGCGATCCGGTCGGCGAGCTGTTCGGCCTCGTCAAGGTACTGCGTGGTGAGCAGCACCGTCGTGCCCTGCCCGGCGAGCTCCCTGACGGCCTGCCACACCTCGAGACGCGCCTGTGGATCGAGCCCGGTCGTCGGCTCATCGAGGAAGATCACCGGCGGGTTCCCGATGAGGCTCATCGCGATGTCGAGGCGGCGGCGCATGCCACCCGAGTACGTCGACACCTTCCGTGTGGCCGCGTCAGTCAGTGAGAAGCGGGCCAGCAGGTCATCAGCGATCCGGCCCGGATCCCTCAGATGCCGCAACCGGGCGACCAGCACCAGGTTCTCCCGCCCGCTGAGGATCTCATCGACGGCCGCGAACTGTCCCGTCAGGCTGATGGACTCCCGCACCTTCGCTGCTTGCGTGGCGACGTCGAAGCCGTTGACGCTGGCCGTCCCCGCGTCCGGCTTGAGCAGCGTGGACAGGATCCTCACGACCGTGGTCTTGCCCGCCCCGTTGGAGCCGAGCAGGGCGAAGATGCTGCCCCGCGCCACGTCGAAGTCCACGCCGCGCAGCACGTGCAACTCTTTGTACGACTTCTCCAGGCCCTGGACCTGGATCGCAGGCCCGCGGACCTGCTCGGTTGTCATCTGAAGATTCATGGACATGGCGCCAGCATGCAGGGTTGACGCTGCGTCAAGGTCAAGCCCAAGAGCAAAGCAGCATCGTCTGCTCAAGTTCCGGGAGTAGCGTCAAGGCTGATCCACCACCCGGTCATCGACAGATTCGGTCGTCTCGGACGCGCGGTCAGCGGCCAGATCAGTGCGTTCCTCACCGTCACTTGGCCGACCCTTCGGGCCGGTGGTCTCCGAGCGCTCGACGAGGCTGCGTAGCACCGGATGGGGTGCGGCCCCGAGTCGCGACCTCTTACCGGCCGGTGGCACCGTCGATAAGCTCCCGCAGGATGTCGGCGTGACCGGCATGCCGAATGGTCTCGCTCGTCATGTGGGCGAGCACCCAGCGAAGCGTACGAGGCGAGTCACCGACCGGTTGCGCGGTGAGGACGTCCGGGCCAGCGGCTGCGATGATGCGGGCGTCGCTCTCGGCAATCGCAGCCCGATAGCCGGCGAGGATCTGATCTGGGGACCGGTCCGGCTCGACCACCATGTCGAAGTCGACGTCGGGGTAGCGCGGGTCGCCGGCGAACGTGTAGCCGAACCAGTACCGTTCGCCGTCGGTCAAGTGCTGGACCAGGCCCAGCAGTGTGGTGTCGGAGACGACCAAGCGGCACCGCAGCTGCTCCTCGCTCAAGCCCACGACCTTCTTCAGCACGCATGATCGAGCGAAGGACAAGAAGGCGAGGGCGGTGTCGAGCTCGCCACCGTCGTTGCGCGGCACGGCTTCGCGTTGGGACTCAAGCATGTCCCGACCTTACGTGCTTGTCATCGGCGGGAGGCAGGCGCGGACGTCGTCTGAGCGGTTCCGACCAGACGCCCGCTCATCGGCCAGGAGCCAGGAGCGCGCGAGTTGCGGCAGATGTGCGCACCCGCGCTCTGCCGCCAGTAGCGAACGTCGACCGCCCGACGATGGGTCTGGCGAGTATCGATCAAGCTAGTGTGCAGGCATGGACGCGCTGCGAGAGGGTCCGCTGCACATCGCCGCCAGCGCGGGCGATGTGCAAGAGGTGGCTCGGCTGGTAGCCGCGGGCGCAGTCGTGGACGCCGGCAACTACCGTATGTATACGCCGTTGCACATCGCCGCCGGGATGGCGGCGTCCGAGGTCGTCGCGGTGCTGCTGGCCACCGGCGCGGACGCCGGGGCCCTTTCGACATTCAAGACCACACCGCTGCATGAGGTGGCCCGCAGCGGAGTTGGCGCTGCCGCCGATGCTCCACTGGAGATCATCGACAGGCTCCTCGCCGCTGGCTGCCCGATCAACGCTGTGGACAGCACCGGACGCACCGCGCTGTGGTATACGGCGGCCACCGGTACCGCACCGTGGCCAGCCGAGCAACAGGCCGCCCGCTGCCGCGTCCTACAGCGCCTGCTCGATCGAGGCGCTGATCCCAGCATCGCAGCGCGCGGCACGCAAGGCCGGCCGATCGACGCGGCTCGGGGATTGCACCAAGCCAAGAAGTATCGGATCGAGTGGGCCCAGGGCGCGGCGCTGCTGGAAGACCACGGCCAATGAGCGGATCGATTCTCGGTCGGTGAACTGGGTCGTCGACGGCTGCCATGCACAGGTGCTGGCCTGGTGGGACCAGGCGCCCGACGCACGCTCATCGGCATGTCCGTGCGCTGACGGCGCCGACTTGCCGTAACTGCGTAGCGCGCGGATCGCGGCATGAGCGCATGCTCTTGGTGGCACGGTCGTGGATACTTCCGCCATGGCCAAGCTGATCTATTCCGCGATCACGTCGCTCGACGGTTATATCGAGGACGAAGCAGGAACTTTCGATTGGGCAGCTCCAGACGATGAAGTCCTCAGCTTCCTCAACGACCTTGAACGTCCGATCGGCACGTATCTCTATGGGCGCCGGATGTACGAGACCATGGTCTATTGGGAAACGGCGGACGTGCTCAGAGACCAGTCGCCCGTGGCGTGGGACTGGATGCAGTTGTGGCGAGCAGCCGACAAGGTGGTCTACTCCCGCTCACTGGAGATGGCGTCGAGTGCCAGGTCCCGCATCGAGCGCGACTTCGATCCGAGCGCGATCCGGGCGATGAAGAAAACTCTGGAGCGTGACATCACCATCGGTGGACCCGACCTGGCTGCTCAGGCGTTCAGGGCTGGGCTCGTCGACCAGTGCCAACTGTTCCTGACACCTGTCCTCGTCGGCGGCGGCAAGCCTGCACTGCCCAAGAAAGTTCGACTTGACCTGGATCTGGTCACCGAGCGTCGCTTCGATAGCGGTGTTGTCTTCCTCGACTATCGCGTGCGATGAACGTCCGAGACGAGCGTCCGCTCATCGACAGATCCGCTTGTTGTGGTCGCTACGTTCCGGAGGCCATGTAGGCGGCGAGGATGTAGTTGGGGTGGCGGTCGAGGTTCTTGCGGGCGCGGTCGTAGCGCATGGTGGTGCGGGGGTCGGCGTGACGAGCGGCGATCTGCACGTCGCGCAGGCTCACGCCGGCGTCGAGCATGGTGGTGACGAAGGTGTGACGCAGCATGTGCGGGTGCATCCTCGGCATCCGGATCCCGGCGCTGGCGGCCAGGTGCTTGAGCCGGCGGGTCGCCGCGTGCCGGTCCATCCGCGCCCCGAGGGTGTTGCGGAGGATCGGGCAATCGATGCGGCCGTCGACGGCCCGATCCACAGCCCTAGCCACCGCGGGCGGCAGCGGAACGAGGACGACTTTGCCGCCCTTGCCGCGTACGCGTAGGACGCGATGGCCGTGTTCCTCACCGATATCGCTGATGTTGGCGCCGCAGGCTTCGAAGATCCGCAGCCCGAGGAGTCCGAGCATGGCGATCAGGGCGAAGTCGTTCGGGTTGGCCGACCGCCGCGCGGTGGTGATCAGGGCCTCGAACTGGAGGTGGCCCAGCCCGAGGGTAGGTGATTCGGGGGGGGGGGGGGCACCACCGGTCTGCGGACGTAGTCGGCCGGTGAGTGCGGCAGGATGCCATCGATGACGCAGACGCGGTAGAACCTGATCGCCACCGACAGGCGGCGGGAGACTGTCGAGGGCTGGAAGCGGCGGACGTCCTGGAGCCAGCGCACGTACCGCTCGATGTCCACACGTACGGCCGACAGCGGCTCCAGATCCTGGTCGGTGCACCAGGTCAGGAAGACGCGCAGGTCGGAATCGGTGTGCAGCCGCGAGTCACCCCGGTACCGACCGAGGTAGGCAGACACCGCTGCACGGAGAACAACGCGATCGGGAGAGACGACACCGGGACCGGGACCGGAAGCGGGAGAGATAGCCATACCTCACGGTGCGTCATCAGTCACAGTCAGTGCCAGCGCCCTCCTTGCGGCAGATCCGTGCATCCGTCGACGCTCGGTGGAGGTACACAAAGCCGCTACGTCTAGAGTGCCGCTGTGACCGCGCAGCGACCGCTCGACAGCGAAGAACGGGTGAGCACCGCCCCGGAGCGTGACGTCCTCGAGGCATTCCTCGACGCTTACCGGGAGGAGCTCACTAGCAAGCTGCAGGGATTGTCGGAGGAGGACGCTCGGCGACGCCTGGTGCCGTCGCTGACCACACTCATCGGCATTGTCAAACACGCTGCCGCAGTTGAACGAAACTGGTTCCTCCACTGCCTGGCCCAGCTTCCGCGAGAGCAGATCGCAGGCAACTCCACGGGGGACGACGCCAGTTGGGAGGTTGACCCGAGCGAAACCATCGCGGACATCGTCGCGGAGTACGAGGATGTCTGCGGGCAATCGAGGCGGCTGGCGGCGGATTTCGAGCTGGACGACAGCGTGCCCCATCCCCGATTGGGCAGGGTGTCACTGCGCTACATCTACGTACACATGATCCGAGAGCTGGCGCGGCACTCCGGCCACGCCGACATCCTTCGAGAGCAACTCGACGCAAGACCCGAGGAGTGAGGATGATCTCAGCGGCTACGCCTGACTGCACGAGCCGCATCCTCTTCTCGGCAGTTTCGGACGTGCGCCATGACCTGAGCCTCCAACGCTCGACCAGCGGACGTGCGGATGCTGACTCGGGTGGTCGATTTGGGCGACGTGGTTTCGGATATCGTCGGCCGCGGCTTGCAGGCTGCCGTAGTGACGGTGACAGCCGGGCAGCGGAACGGGGGTGTTTACCGCCCAGACCGTCATGCCGGCAGCGACACCGGCATGGACGCCTGAGGCCGTGTCCCCGATGACGAGGCAGGCGCCGGGTGCGACGCCGAGGCGTTCGGCGGCGAGCAGGTACGGCGCCGGGTGCGGTTTGCCGTGTACCGACGATCAGCGGCAACGACGGCCAGTCCGCCGATGTCGGACTGGCCCGGCGCGTCGCGTGCGGCCGTCGGACCGACCTCGTCGACCCCGGTCGGGGAGTTCCCCCCGCAGCGATGCCCGGGCGGGACCCGGCCGAACGCGCGGAGGTGGCCCATCACGCCGGCGGGTTGGCGCTGCCCCGATCCGCCGCGCCGGTCAAAAGTGCGGGAATCAGATTATTCGGCCTCCCGACCGTCACCGCCGACGCTCGCCCTGCCCAACGTCCCGGCCCCCGCTCGCCGCCGTACGCCAGCCCGGGCCGACGGCGGCCGACAGCCCGGACACCCCGGCAGCGAAGATCCACGAATGGGCCACACTGGACACAGCCGTACGCTCACCCGCCGGCACCCCGATCATGATCCAGACCAGGCGACACGCAAATGCACTGGTTAGCACGGAGCGGCACGAATCCCTGCCCAGACAGCACAATGACAAGGGAGCACCACCGGACCATCAGGCTTCACATCGTGGGAGATCACCGCGCATCCTGGGAAACAATCATGGCTGCAACCGGCGTTTACGCTGGTCACGGCCTTGATCGCGGGGTGCGCCCGAAGGGACCCGAACCCCCTAACCTTCTGATCCGTAGTCAGACGGCGATGACCACCTTGCCGGTCGCGTGACCGCCCGCCACGTGCCGGATGGCGTCGGACACCTCGGCCAGCGAGAAGGTTCGGTCGACCACCGGCCGGACCCGCCCGGCCTCGATGAGCTCCGTCAACGCCACCAGGTTCGCCGTGCTCTCCTTGGCCACCAGCGGCACCAGCCGCTGACCGACGAGGGGTGACAGCGCCAGGGCCCGGAGTTGCCGGTCGAAGCCCTGCAACCACTTCCCGTCGCTCGCCTCCCCGCCGACCAGGACGAGGGTTCCCTTCGGGGTGAGCGCCCGGCGCAGCCGGGACAGCGGCCGGTTGCCGGCGGTGTCGATGACGACGTCGTACCGGCGGTCGGGCAGGTCCTCGCGGGTGTAGTCGACCACCTCCGCCGCGCCGAGCGAGCGGACCAGGTCGAGCTTGGTCGGGCCGCAGACGCCGGTGACGTGCGCGCCGGCCGCGCGGGCGAGCTGGACGGCGTACGAGCCGACGCCGCCACCGGCGCCGATGACCAGGACCCGCTGGCCGGGGCGTACCCGGGCGGCGTCGCGGACGGCGGTGAGCGCGGTCTGCCCGGAGACGGGGACGGCCGCGGCCTCGGCGTAGGTGAGGTTGGCGGGTTTCGGGGCGAGCCGGTCGGCGGGGGCGGGGACGTACTCGGCGAAGCTGCCGGCGCCGGTGCCGTACACCGCGTCGCCGGGGGTGAACCCGGTGACGCCGGGGCCGACGGCGGTGACGAGGCCGGCCAGGTCCAGGCCGGGGACCCGATTGCGGGGGCGGCGCAGCCCGTAGCCGAGGCGCAGCGCGTAGGGCAGACCGGTCATCAGGTGCCAGACGCCGGGGTCGACGCCGGCGGCGCGGACCCGGACGAGGACCTGGCCGGGGCCGGCGGTCGGCGCGTCGACGTCGGCGAGGCGGAGCACGTCGGTCGGGCCGTACCGGTCCTGGACGATGGCCTTCACGATTCCTCCTGCGGGTACTGGAACACGTCGGTGAGGGGCACGCCGAAGACGGCGGCGATCTGGAAGGCCATCTCCAGCGAGGGCGAGTAGCGGCCCTGCTCGATGGCGATGACGGTCTGCCGGGTGACGCCGACCCGGCGGGCCAGCTCGGCCTGGGTCATCTCGTCGTGCGCGAAGCGCAGCGCCCGGATGGTGTTGGTGATCCGGGTCGGCTTCACCACGACTGGAACCCCCGCCGGTAGGCGACGATCTTCGCGACGGAGCCGACGACCGCCGACAGCACGAAGCACAGGTAGATGACGTTGGCGATCCAGAACTGGTCCCAGTCCGCCAGCGCCATGGCCAGGGCGGCGACGCCGCCGACGATCACGAAGGACTGCCCGATGTGTTCGCCGAGCCGGTGGATCTCCCGGTCCCGCTGGTCCTTCTCGTTGGCCCCCTCGGGCGAGACGATCGAGACCACGATGTGCAGCGCGATCGACGCGACGATCGCCCCGGCGATCGTGGCCAGCAGCGGGCCCGCGTAGGAGACGTCCGCGAGCGGGTCGCCGTCCGCGCGGCCGAGGACCACCAGCACGTACGCGGCATAGCCGGCGACCGCCACCAGCGCCATGATCCAGGCGCGCTTCTCCTCGAAGGCCACGGCCACTCCCCAGGTAAAGAATCCTTGACATGGCGACTGTAAAGCCCAGCAGACATGGTGTCAATAATTCTTTACTTACTCTCCGTCGATCCTCGCGCTGCGGCGTGTCCTGTGGCCGCCTCAGCGGTTGTACCGGATGCCACCGAATGATCCTCGTGAAAGGCGGGCCGGAGTGACCCACGCGGACAGGACCGGTTCGGGCTGGCGGGCCCGCTGGGCCAGGCGGGAGAACGCCCGACGGCGACGTGCCCACGAGGACGCCGTCGAAGCCTGGTGCCTGCGGGGCGTACGCCTGCAACGCCTGCGGGCCGCCGCCGAGGACCGCCCGACGATCCGGCCGGCCGTGGCCGTGGACCTGGCCGACGACGAGACCGTCGTCGCCGTCCAGCCGTCGACCGGGCTGGTCACGGTACCGCGACACGCGGACCTGCCCCGACCCGAACTGTCCGCGATCGCCGTCGCACACCCGGAACCCACGCCTGGAATGCCGGAGGGCAGCCGGGTGACCGACGCCGGCACCGCCGTGGTCACCGACCGCCGGCTCGTCCTGGTGAGTCGAAAGAGGATCCACCAATGGCCGTACGCCGAGCTGAGCGGTCTCGCCCACCACCCGGCGGCGCCGGTGACCCTGCTGCACGGGCCCACCGGTGCGCTGGTGGCCGGCCTCCGCGTGCCCCGGGGCGCCGCGGCCCGGTTCCGGCTGCGGCTGACCCTGGCGTACGCCGGTGCCACCGGACAGCGCGACGCCGTGCTCGCCCGGCTCGACCAGGCGGTGGCCGCCAACCGACGGTCACAGCCGGCGGCGCCGACGCTGGTCAGCGCCACGCAAGCGCCCGGGTACGCCCGCCTCACCCCGCCCGTGGTCGCCGCCGCCGCAGCGGCACTCGTCGCCCTGGTGGCGTTCGCCGCGACGGGCGACCCGGAGCCGACCGGCCGCCCACCCACCGCCCTGCCCACCGGCGGTGGCGTCGTCGTGCCCGCCACCACCACCCCGGGCGTCGACACCGGCACCGGGCCCGGGGCCAGCAGCCGCCCCACGCTCGACCCGGTCGTGCCGGGCGGGCTCGCGCCGCGTCCGGCGTCGGCGGGCCTCGCCGCCGGTGGCCCCATGCCGCTGCCGGCCGATCGTCACGTGCCGCTCCCCTCCGACCGGGCCACCGGCCGGGCACCGCGGACCGCCCGACCGGCCGGGCGCGTCCCGACCCCGACCCCGACCCCGACCCCGGGTCCGGTCGAGCCGAGCCGGACGCCCTCGCCGACCCCCTCCCCGCCGGCCTCGCCGACCCCGACGTCCTCCGAACGGTGCGGGGCGCCGGAGAACCCCTTCGGCTACACCTACTGCGGCGGCTCGCTGATCCTCGAACCGGCGGCCGACGTGTGCCGCTACTTCGACTGCGTGGACGGATTCTGGGCGGGCCAGGGCCCCCTGGTGCGGTGCGGAGACGGAACGGTGGGCCTGGTGGGCGGCCGGTACGGCTCCTGCCCCGACCGGGCAGGCAGGAAGCAGCCGGTCTACGGGCCGGCGCCGCACGGTGGCCCGGCCGCGGCGGCGCCCGCCGGCGTGGTCCTTGTCCCTGCGCCGCGCGACCTGCTCTGATGGGTGGCCATGGGGGAGTCCGAGGCACGCCGCACCGTCGAGGCGGTCTGGCGGATGGAGTCCGGCCGGGTGATCGCCGGCCTGGCCGCGCTGACCCGCGACGTCGGGCAGGCCGAGGAGTTGGCCCAGGACGCCCTCGTCGCCGCGCTGGAGAGCTGGCCGCGCGACGGCGTACCGGCCAACCCGGGCGCGTGGCTGATGACCGTCGGCAAACGCCGGGCCATCGACGCGCTGCGTCGCCGGCAGACCGAGGACCGCAAGGTCGCCGAACTCGGCCGTGACCTCGGCGGCGACGAGTTCACCCCCGACTTCGACGCCGGCGTCGAGGAACGCATCGAGGACGACCTGCTCCGGCTGATCTTCGTCGCCTGCCACCCGGTGCTCTCGCCGATCGCCCGGGCCGCGCTCACCCTCCGGCTGGTCGGCGGCCTCACCACCGCCGAGATCGCCCGCGCCTTCCTCACCACCGAGGCCACCGTCGGCCAGCGGATCACCCGCGCCAAGCAGACCCTCGCCGCCGCCCGGGTGCCGTTCGAGGTGCCCGGCCCCGCCGAACGCGCCGAACGGATCGACTCCGCCCTCGAGGTCATCTACCTGATCTTCAACGAGGGCTACTCCGCCACCGCCGGCGACGACTGGATGCGCCCCGCGCTCAGCCAGGAGGCGCTTCGCCTGGCCCGCATCCTGCAGGGGCTGATGCCCGAGGAACCCGAAGTGCACGGGCTCGCCGCGCTGCTGGAGATCCAGGCCTCCCGCACCGCCGCCCGCACCGGCCCCGACGGCGCACCCGTCCTCCTCAACGACCAGGACCGCAGCCGCTGGGACCAACTGCTCATCCACCGCGGCCTCGCCGCCCTCGACCGGGCCCGGGCGCTCGGCGGCGCCCCCGGCCCGTACGCCCTCCAGGCCGAGATCGCCGCCTGCCACGCGCGGGCGCGTACCCCCGACCAGACCGACTGGACGCGGATCGCCGCCCTCTACGCGGACCTGGCCCGGCTCGTGTCCTCGCCGGTGGTGGAACTCAACCGGGCCGTCGCCGTCTCCTTCGCCGACGGCCCCGCCGCCGGCCTGGAACTGGCCCGCGCCCTGGCCGACGAACCGGCCCTCGCGAACTACCACCTGCTACCCAGCGTGCTCGGCGACCTGCTCGCCAAGCTCGGCCGCCACGACGAGGCCCGCGCCGAATTCGAGCGCGCCGCTTCCCTGACGGGCAACGCCCGGGAGCGGGCGCTGCTGCGCGACCGCGCCGCCGCCAGCGACCGCCAGAAAAAATCTTGAAAGGTGATGTCGGATCCCGGCCGACCCGATCGACGCGTCAGTGAGAACCGATGACGAGGAGATCGAGATGACCAGTACGACGATGCCACGGGCCGGGCTCGCCGGCGCCGTGCCGGCGCGGACCCTGCTGGCCGGTGGGATCGCCGCCGGGCCGGTGTTCGGGGTGGTGGCCGCGGCGCAGGTGCTCACCCGCGACGGGTTCGACCTGAGCCGGCAGCCGCTCAGCCTGCTCGCCCTCGGCGAGTACGGCTGGATCCAGACCGCCAACTTCGTACTCACCGGACTGCTGGCCCTCGCCGGTGCTCTCGGTCTACGGCGGGTCCTGGCCGGGACGCCGGCGGGGACGTGGGGCCCCGCGCTGGTGGCGGTCTTCGGCGTCGGCCTGATCGTCGCCGGGGCGATGCCCTCCGACCCCAGCATGGGCTGGCCGGCCGGCGCGCCCGAAGGCGCGCCCGACACGCTGAGCTGGCACGCCGTCGGTCACGGGGTCGGAGCCATGCTGGCCTTCGGGTCCCTCACCATCGCCTGCCTGGTCTTCACCCGCCGGTACCTGCGCACCGGCCGGCGCGGCTGGGCGGTGTTCTCCCTGGCCTGGGCCCTGGCGACCGTCGTCGTCAT
Organism: Micromonospora sp. NBC_00898; assembly: GCF_045207895.1. Classification (NCBI taxonomy): domain Bacteria; kingdom Bacillati; phylum Actinomycetota; class Actinomycetes; order Micromonosporales; family Micromonosporaceae; genus Micromonospora; species Micromonospora sp. NBC_00898. The sequence goes on along the minus strand of NZ_CP108775.1, from coordinate 4,741,439 downwards.
GGCCTGGCCCGACCAGGACAGCATCAGCGTCCGGATGGCGCTGGGCTCGGTCTTCATCTTCGGCTGGCTGACCGCAGTTTCCGTGCACACCCTTACCGAAAGGAACAACTGAAATGCGTTTCATGATGATGCACAAACTGGATGAGAAGGTCCCCGGCAACTTCGAGCCGACCCCCGAGTTCATGAAGTCGATGGGCGCGTACATGGAGGAGGTCGTCAAGGCCGGCATCCTGCTCGCCGCCGAGGGGCTGTGCAAGAGCAGCGAGGAGTCGGCCCGGATCACCGCCACCAAGGGCAAGACCACCGTCACCGATGGGCCGTTCACCGAGACCAAGGAGCTCATCGCCGGGTTCGGGCTCATCGAGGTGCGGTCGAAGGAGGAGGCGGTGGAGTGGGGCAAGCGGTTCGTCGACGTCTTCATCGAGCACGGGATCGATGTCGAGGTCGACGTCCGCCGGGTCAACGAGGGACCCGCTGCTTGATCGGCTGTCGCCTGCGCTGATGCGGGGAGTCGGCATTCGTGCCGGCTCCCCTCGTCACATCCGGGCTCGGCATCCCGTCACCCGGGCATGAGAAGACTGGTGCGGATCGTGGCCGCGCTGCTCGGCGTGGCCGCGATAGTCGTCGGGGTGTGGGCGCTCGCCCGGCCCTTGTCGTTCAGCTCGGCGGTCGGCTTCCCGCCGAGCGAGCACTTCGTGCACGACGTGGGGGCGTTCCAGCTCGGCATCGGGGTGACCCTGCTGCTGGCCCTCATCTGGTCCGACGCGCTTGCGGTGGCCCTGGCCGGCTATCTGGTCGGCGCGGTGGCGCACACGGTGTCGCACGCGGTCGACGGTGATGTCGGCGGTAGTGCCGTGCAGACCTGGCTGGTGCTGCTGTTGGCAGTGCTGGCCCTGGTCGCGCTGGTGTATCGGCTGCGGGAGTTGGGGTGGGTGGTCGGGTACGTCTCTTGTTCTGCCTCGCCAGTCTGGGTGCCTTTCGTTCAGCAAAAGACGGTGGTGCTGACGACGTACAAGCGGGACGGGACTCCGGTGCCGACGGCGGTGAGCATCGCGGTGGTGGGGGAGCGGGCGTACGTGCGCAGCTTCGAGAAAGCGTGGAAGACGGTACGGCTGCGGAACGATTCGCGGGTGACCGTGGCGCCGTCCACGGCGCTGGGCAAGCCGACCGGGGCGGCGGTCGAGGCGGTGGCGCGGCGGTTGAGCGGGGCGGAGTACGACGCGGCCAGTCGGGCGTTGGTGCGGAAGCACCCGATGCTGCACGGCGTGCTCGTGCCACTGATGCACCGACTCGGGCGACGGAAGACCGGCCGTACCGTCCACTTCGAGCTCACTCCGGTGACACCGACCAAAGATCCTGGAACCCTCACTGCACCGACGGACGTCGAAGAGGTGCGGAGGTGAGCGGGGATGGGTGGACGGCGCTGGTTGGTATGGGTCACCGCGGTGGCCGTGCTCGGTGGCTGTGGCGCGACCGGCAGCGGCCCGAGCGGCGACGACCTGGACAGGTTGCGCCAGCAGGCCCACGATGCCCTGACCCGGTATGACAAGGCGGTCCTCGACGCCGGCGGGGCGCAGGGCTTCGTGCCGGTCGGAGAGCTGACCGGCCAGCACGGCGACTGGGAACCGGCGAATGGGGACAACAACAAGCAGGCGTTGCTGGCCGGCCGCGTCTTCCCCGCCACGGCGCTGCCCACCGCCGGGCAAGCGACGGGGAAGGTGGCCTGGGAGAACGGCAGGACGCAGCCGGTCCCCGTGATGTCGGCCGAGGATGCACTCGCCCAGCTGAGAGCGCTGGGCGGCGGGGACTGCTCCGGGTGCGTACCGCTGGAGGTCACCGCCGCGCGCCTGACCACGGTCCGGATTCCCACCACCCGTGGCCCCGCCACGGCCCCGGCCTGGGAGTACACCCTCAAGGGCACGGCGGTGCGGCTGACCCGGATCGCGGTCGCCCCCTCGGCTGCCATCGTGGTGACGCCGCCGGCGTGGGGTCCCGAGTACCCGCACGGCGGGCTGGCGATCGAGTCGGCGACCGGGACCACGGCGAGCCAGCGGCTGACCGTCGCCTTCACCGGCTCCCCAGGCCCCGGAAGCCAGCCGTGCGGCGTCGACTACAGCGCGGAGGCCGTCGAGTCGGTCAACGCCGTCGTCGTGATCGTCATCGAGCACCGGCACGCCGACGGCGAGTCGTGCGGGGATATCGGGGCGCGCCGCACCGCCACCGTCGACCTGGCGCGACCGCTGGGGGAGCGGGCGGTCCTCGAGGTGCAGCAGGGCCTGCCGGTCGCGCTGACGCTCACCGGCTGACCCTCTTACGGACTGGCTACATGAGCGAGACCTGGACGGCGACGTCGTGCTTCGGGTAGTGCGCCTCCACCTGATCCGCGCCGTACTTGTCGCGGAACATCTCCACGACGTGGCTGACCCGGTCGGGTTCGGTGATCGGGGTGGCGCTCGTGCTCAACGCCGTCCCGTTCGAGGACACCTCGATCATCGGTGTCTGGCGGACGTTCTTGTACCACTGGCTGTCCGAGCCGGTTATCGGAACCAGGAAGATGCTCTCCTCTTCCTGCACGAACCACACGGGGCGCGAGATCTGCCGTCCGGTCTTCCGGCCGGTGACGGTCAGCTCGATCTCACTGACGCCCTCAAGAGCGTCCCTGACGGCTTTGGTCACGGTGTCCTCCCCGTCGACTTCCCCGACGTGCTCCTGCTTGCCAGGCTATGGACCTTCGCGGGCGCTCGTCCCGGGTTCCGAAACCTCGGCAGTAGCATCCGCCACGCACACCTCACACGTGCAGGACCAAGGTCCCGGCACCCGGTGAGATGGTCCCCTGCCGGATGCGGTCGGGGCGGGGGAGGCTGAGGACGACCGAACCGGTCCGGCAGCCCTTAGCGGGTACGCCGGCGGAAGCGTCGGGAGCCACGATGACCCCACAGCTCACCACCCGAGCACCGCAGCGGCCGGCCCGCCCGCTGTCGCCGGTCAACGGTCATCCGCGACTGCTTGCCGGGACCCTGGCCGCCACCGCATCGGCGATCGCGGCAGCCTCGCTGCTCGGCCCGCTGGGGCTGGACCTGATGCTGTACCGCACCTCGGACACCACCCTCAACCAGTTGCTGGGCAGCGACGCGGCGGCGCTCTTCGTCGTCGCCCCGCTGGCCCTCACGGCGGCCCTGCTCGCTCTCCGTCGGCACCCGGTCGCGCCGCTGCTGGCCACCGGCATCGGCGGGTACGCCCTCTACACCTACGCCCAGGTCATCGTCGGCCAGGAGTACCTGCGCCTCCCCGGGAACGTCGAACGGTTCTTCCCGCTGCTGCTCATCGTCTTCCTGCTCGCCGAGGCGGTGGTGGTCCTCGGCTGGCGGGCGATCCCCGCGCACCTGCCGCCGCCGTCGCCCCGGCTGGAACGCACGGCCGGTGTGACGCTGCTGGTGGTGGCGGCCTTCCTCGTCCTCGGGCTGCACCTGCGGTCGATGCTGACCGCCTGGCAGGACCCGGCCTCCTTGACCGAGTACGCCTCCAGCCCCACCCCGTTCTGGATGGTCAAGCTGATGGACCTCGGCATCATCGTCCCGGCCGCGGTCGCCACCGGGATCGGCGTGCTGCGGCACGCCCCATGGGCGCGCCGGATGATGTACGCGCTGCTCACCGGCTACAGCTGCCTCGCCGTCTCGGTCGCCGCGATGGGGGTGGTGATGAACGTCAACGGTGACCCGGACGCGTCTCCCGCCCTGGCGGTCGGGTTCGGGTTGTTCGCCCTGGTCTTCGTCACGCTCACCGCCGCGCTGTACCGCCCACTGTTCCGTCAAGGGGGCAGCGAGCAACGCTGACGGGGCAACCCTCCGCGCTGTCCTGCGTGACCCGCCAAATGCCGGAGTAATCGGTCTGGTGTCTGTTTGCGGTGGGTAGGGAAACGCTGGGAGCGGCGTTCTTCGGTCCAATGAAGAGGTGAGGGCGTGTCCTGGCCGGGCCTGAGGGGTTATACCCCACGCCATGCCGAAACATCTTCGCGGGAGGCGGCCTCGGTGACGGAGGTGGACAGGACCGGTTCGGGTTGGCGTGCCCGCTGGGCCACCCGCGAGAACAAGCGGCGGCGGGACGCCTACGAGGACGCCGTCGAGGCCTGGTGCCTGCGGGGAATCAAACTGCTCCGCCTGCGAGCGGCGGCCGAGGAGGGGCCGGCCGAATCGGCGGCTGTTCTGCCGGTGGAGCTGCCCGACCCCGAGGTGGTCCTCGCCGTGCAGCCGGACGCCGAGCTCGTCGACGTCGAGGACGGCCACGCCGACCTCCCCACACCCGAGCTCGCCGTCATCCCCGTCCAGCGAACGAAGCGGACACGACGGTTGCCCAAGGGCGTGCGAGTGACCGACGCCGGAACGGCCGTGATCACCGACCGCCGCGTGATCCTCTTCGGCCGCGAGGGCGATCGGGAGTGGACGTATGCGGAGCTGAGTGGCCTCGCGCACCACCCGGCGGCGCCGATCAGCCTGCTGCACAGCGTGAGCGGTCGGCCCGTCGCCGGCCTCCGGGTGCCCCTGGCCGCCGCGGCCCGCTTCCGGCTGCGGCTGACCATGGCGTACGCCGATTTCATCGGGCAGCGCCGCGTCGTCCTCGCCCGGCTCGACGAGGCGGTGGCCGCCAACCGGCGGTCGCGGCCGCCGGCTCCGGCGGTCGTCACGGCGGAGCATGCGCCGGCACGGGCCCGCCTCGCCCACCCCGCGATCCTCGCGGCCGCCGTCGCGCTCATCGCCCTGCCCGCGTACGCCATGACGGCCGACTCCGCTGGGCCGTCCGGTCCGCGCGGCGCGTTCCAGGGCGGCGCACCTGTTACTCTGGGTGCCTTGCCCGGGAGCGGGGCAGCGCCCAGCGCCGCTTCTACGGAGCCCGGCACGGCTGCTTCCCGCACAGCGGATCCCGATGCCACGACCGGCACGCCGACTTCCGGTCCGGTCGACCCGGGCGCGCCCCGGCCCATCCCGACCCCGGGGCTCGTCGACCCGGCACCGGCTCCCACCGCGTCTTCGGGTACGCCTTCGTCGGTACCTGCGGACCGGTGCGGGGCACCGGAGAATCCGCACGGCTACAACTACTGCGGCGGTGTCCTCGTCCGCGAGCCGGCTCCCGACGTGTGCAGCTGGTTCGCGTGTGTGGAGGGATTCTGGGAGGGCAGCGGGTACCTGACGGTGTGTGCGGATGGCCGGGTCGGCATGGTGGGCGGCAAGGCCGGCAGGTGTCCGGAGCGCGCCGGCAGGAAAGAGCCGGTGTACGTGTATCAACCAGTTGCGGGCTGACACGCCCCGCGCCCCCACGCGTCCGAAAAGGATTGCCCGCCGTAGGTAGGATGCACCCGGGGTAGCGAAGGCTGCCCGGCAGGGTGACGGGCGGGCGCCCAGAGGCGCTCCACGCCTCAGATGTCGGTTGTGCCGAACAGACGGGGGAAACCATGTTCGAGCGGCTGGGCAGATTCGTCGTACGCAGGGCCTGGTGGGTGATTGTCGGCTGGGTGCTCGCGGCAGTCGCCATCTTCGTCACCACGCCGTCGTTGAGCGACATCACCTCCGCCGATCAGGAAAGCTTCCTGCCCCACTCCTACGAGTCGGTGCAGGCCACCGAACTCGGGAAGAAGGCGTTCCCGCAGCAGGCCACCGCGACGGCGATCATCGTGGTCAAGCGCGCCGGCGGGCAGTCGCTCACGCCGGCCGACGAGGCGAGGGTGGGCCAGCTCGCCCAGTCGCTCAAGGCCAGGAACATCTCGCACACCTCCGGCTACCTGACCGGCCCGCAGGCCGTGGCGCCGGACAAGTCGGTGCAGGTGGTGAATGTCGGGCTCGATGCGGTCACCCCGGACGACCCGGCGCTGCTCGACGCCGTACGCGATCTGCGGGCGGCCATCGGTCCGGAGCTGGCGGGCAGCGGGCTGACCGCGGGCGTGGCCGGCGACGTAGCGAGCTTCGTCGACAACGAGGACACCTTCAACAAGGCTTTTGCCGTGGTCGGCATCGCGACGATCATCCTGATCATCGGGCTGATCCTGATCATCTTCCGCAGCCCCATCGCGGCGCTGCTGCCCGTGGTGGTGATCGGCGTCGTCATGGCCGTCACGAGCGGGCTGGTCGCCGCGGCGGGTAAGGCGTTCGATCTCAATGTGAGTCAGGATCTGCAGACGGTGCTGCTGATCGTGCTGTTCGGCATCGGCACCGACTACATCCTGTTCCTGCTCTTCCGCTATCGCGAGCGGCTGCGTGCCGGTGACGACAAGCGCACCGCGATGATGGTCTCCGTCGAGCGGGTCGGCGAGGTCATCACGTCGGCCGCGGGAGCGGTCATCGTCGCGTTCCTCGTGCTGCTGCTGGCTTCCCTGGGCTTCTTCGGCTCGCTCGGCCCGGCGCTCGCGATCGCTGTCGGCGTCATGCTGGTCACCTCGCTCACGCTCATCCCGGCGGTCGTCTCGTTGCTCGGCCGGTACGTCTTCTGGCCGTCCAAGGCGTGGCGGCGTGCCCCCAAGGCCACCGTTGCGCGCCGTCTCGGGACCGCCATCGGGCGCCGGCCGGCGCTCGTCGCGGCGGCATCCGGTGCCCTGCTGGTCGCGCTCGCCGCAGGCGTGTTGACCTACAAGGCCGACTACGACTTCAGCGCCGGCTTCCCCCAGGACACCGAGTCGGCGAAGGCCGCCGCGGACCTGCAGCGCGGGTTCGCCGCCGGTGCGCTCGCCCCGACCGAGGTCTACCTGACCACCGGCAACGGATCGCCGCTGACCGAGCAACAGGTCACCGACTTCGCGGCGGCCGCGGCCGGCGCCCCGGGAGTGGGCCGGGCACAGCCCCCGGAGCGCAGCAACGACCCGAGTGTGGCCCGGGTCAACCTGTTGCTCAACGAAAACCCGGTCTCCAACGAGGCGATCACGCTCGTCCGCGACGAACTGCGCGACGCCCTGCACGCGGCAGCCCCGGCCGGCACCCGGGCGGTGGTCGGCGGACCCACCGCGATCTTCGCGGACATCAACTCGGCGAACAACCGCGACCTGTCGGTGATCCTGCCGGTGGCGGCCGGCCTGATCGCGCTCATCCTCGCGCTGCTGTTGCGCAGCCTGGTCGCGCCGATCTACCTCGTGATAGCGGTGCTGCTCAACTTCGCCGCCACGCTGGGCGCCACGGTTTATCTCTTCCAAGGGCTGCAGGGCAAGCCCGGGATCACTTTCCAGTTGCCGATCATCCTCTACCTCTTCGTGGTGGCGATCGGGACCGACTACAACATCCTGATGATCGCCCGACTGCGTGAGGAGGCGCGGGAGGGCAACGAGCCGCACGAGGCCGCTGCTATCGGAGTGGAACACGCCGGCCCGACTGTTGCGGCGGCAGGGCTGATCCTTGCCGGGACGTTCGGGGTGCTGATGCTCGCGCCGATCTCGTTCCTGCAGCAGATGGGCTTCGCGGTGGCGATCGGCATCGTGCTGTCGGCGTTCGTCATGTCGATGTTCTTCGTCCCCGCCCTGACCGCCCTGATCGGGCACCGGGCGTGGTGGCCGGGCCACGGCGACGAGCGGCCGGCCAGCGGGCCGCACGCCCCGCCGGAGCCGGCGAGCGTGGCGAAGGCGTAGCGGGCGGCGCGGCCACCGGGATCCTCACCATGCGCATCGCTGTTGGGCCATGCTGGCACTGTCCTCGCCAGACCGGCCGTTGGGGGATCGTGTGAGTGCGTCAGGGGCCGAGCCCCGGCAAACCAGAAAGCTTCGCCGGACCGAGATGTTCAGTGACGCAGTGCTCGCGATTCTCATCACCCTGCTCGGGCTTGACCTGAGGCCGCCTGTGGTAGGGCCCGGCCATCTCGTCGCCGGGCTACTCGAGGATTGGCCGGTGTATCTCGCGTACACGATCTCGTTTGTGAATCTGGCGGTTGTGTGGCTCGGGAACCGCACGTCATTCGCCCGTCTCAGAGCTCTCGACGTGCCGCTGACCTGGGCCAATCTGGGGGTACTCTTCTGCGCCGCGCTGGTGCCTTTCGCCACCTCGGTGGTCGCCAAGTTCTTGAAGGAGGGCAACGAGAGTGACGTGCGGACGGCCATCGGCCTCTACGCACTGATCGGCGCGCTGTTGATGGCCAGCTGGCTGCTCTTCGACCACTGCATCGTACGGAATCCAGGATTGGTCGAGGAAGGAGGTTTGTGGCGCTTCCGGCGGGAGCGACGCAAGGCCCTGCTCGGGGTCGCCTTCTTTCCCGTCGGTGGGCTGCTCGGGTTCGTCTCCCCCTGGATCGCGTTGACAATCTTCCTCGGCATCCCGATCTTCTACGGCGTCACCGCCCCTCGTGACTAGCCGCTGCCCATCCTCGCCTGGAACAGACGGGACCGGCAGGTGCCCGGAGCGCGCCGGCAGGAAAGAGCCCAGGTCGCAGGTTCGGACATCCGCTAGCAGATCGATAGCGCGTCCAAGGGCGCGGATCTGGTGTACGAGCCGATTCGGGGTGGATGTGTGTGCTCGCACTCCGCTCCTTGGTCACCCTTTGCCTCGCGCTTTCGCATACCTGGTCGACCGGGCCCTGCGGAGTCTGCGGGTCTCCTACTCGCCGCTGACCGAGACACTGGCGAGCCTGCGGATACTCGGTATACCCGCGTCATGCACCGGCTTGGGCGGCGCATGGCTGGGCGTACCGTCCACTTCGAGCTGACGCCGATACGCCGGAAAGGTGCAACCCTGACCGGCGTGGAGACGTCTCAAGGATGTGGAGACAGCGAGGATGCGTCGGCGGGTGCTGCCCTGGATCACGGTCGCGGCCCTGCTCGGCGGTTGTGGGTCTGGCGGGAGCAGCCCACCCGTTGACAGGCTCGACGGGTTGCGCCAGCAGGCGGGCGACGCCCTGGCCCGGTATGACGAGGCGTTTCGCGCTGCGGGCGGCGCGCCCTTCGTTCCGGTGGGGGAGCTGACCCGCCAACTCGGCGACTGGGAGCCGGCGACCGGGGATTACAAGGAGACACTGTCGGCCGGCCTGGTCGAGGCTGCTTCGACGCTGCCCGGGGTGCCGGAAGCGGCTGGGAGCATCGTCTGGGCCACCGGCACCAGTCAGGACGTACGGTTGATCTCGGCGGACGAGGCGTTGGCTCAGCTGCGCGCGGCGGCCACCGGCGACTGTTCCGGCTGCGCGCCGCTGAAGGTCACCGGCGCTCGCCTGACCACGGTGACGGTCCCGACCACCCGCGGCTTGGCGACCGTCCCGGCGTGGGAGTACACCCTCGACAGAACCGCGGTGCGGCTGGCGCGAGCGGCGGTGGATCCCTCGGCCATCGTCCGGGTGACCCCGCCGCCCTGGGACGCCGATCATCCGCACGAAGGGCTGGCGATCGAGTCAGCGACCACGACGACCACGAGCCGGGAATTGACCGTCACCTTCACCGGCGCGCCCGGCCCTAGCAGCAAGCCGTGCGGGGTCGACTACGGCGCCGAAGCGGCCGAGTCGGACCTGGCGGTCGTGGTGATCGTCATCGAGTACCGGCATGCCGAGGACGAGGCGTGCCCGGCCGTCGGAGCGCAACGCAGCACCACCGTCGAGCTGTCCCGACCGTTGGGCGAACGGGCAGTCCTGGAGGTGAAGCAAGGCCTGCCGGTGGGGCTGACGATCAGCGGCTGACCCGTCCCGCTGGCGACGACCACTCCCGGCAGGAAAGACCCGGTGTTCGCGGATCAGGGGGCCCGTGATCAGCCGTTCGCCCTAACGGTCCAAGAAGGACATGTGGCTGAGGCCAACGTCCGTCCTGCACCCATCGATCTTGACTGACGGTGAGGCGGCGATCACACTTTGCGGAGCTGCGGCAGCCGAGGTCGTCTGACCTCGACTGCGCGGCCGGCAGGATCGCCTCGCCTGGAAGGACTCTCATGAGGAGTACAAGAAGATCCAACGGACCGCGCCGCTTGTTGGCCCTGCTCGTGCTACCGCTGGCGCTCGCCGTCAGCGCACCCGGCCTGGCGAGTCCGACGTCGGGCAGCGCGGTGGTGCCCGACCGGTCGTCGACCGGCGAACAGAACGGCGTCGGCCTGATGCGCATCGTCGTCGCCGACAAGTCGGGCATCGACCGCCTCAACGAACTCGGCGTCGACCTCGCCGAGTACGTCAAGCCGGTCGACAACGGCATCGAGGTGCACGCGATCCTCAGCCCGGAGGAGAGCCAGGCGCTGCGGGACAAGGGCTTCGACGTGCAGGACGCCATCTCCGACCAGAGCGACTACGCGGACAACATGGCCGAGCGGTCCGCCTCGATCCGAGCCGCGATGGCGGCGACGGCCAGCACCGACACCTTGACCGTGCTGCGGTCCGAATGGTTCTCCAGCCTCAACAACCAGCTCTTCCTCAACATCGAGGTGAAGTCGAGCGCCGGCACCGACTCGACGACGGTGCTGACGGCGAGCTGGGACAGCGGGCCCGGCACGGCGATCGGCTCCGGCGGCACCGCCACCATGTCCCGGTTCACCGACGCCGGCCAGTACATGTACCACCGGTTCAGCAACCCGGTCGCCATCAACGCCGCGCCGGCCAAGGCCACCATCACCAGCAACAAGGGTGGCTCGGTCACGGTCGACGTCGCCAAGTGGCTGGGCAGCCCGCGCAAGGTCACCGGTGACCACCCGTACGTGTCGGACTTCGTCGACCATTACCTGGATCCGACGGAGGTCACCGCGCGGTTCACCGGGCTGGCCGCGGAGTACCCGAAGCTGACCGAGCTGATCGATCTGCCGTACAAGACGAACGGCTACCGGCGCAAGGCGCAGGCGCAGTTCGGCACCGCTGCAGCGAGCATCGTCTACGTCACCTCGACGGCGTACGGCTCCGAGGGCGGCAACGACGTCACCATGTCGTTGGTCGACCCGGCCGCGGCGAACGCTCCGCTGACGGTGAGCGTGTCCGGCAAGGCCGTCACGGTGAGCCTGGCCACCAACGGCTCCGGCGCGATCACCAGCACGGCGGCGCAGGTCGTCGCCGCGGTCAACGGCAATGCCGACGCGGCCAAGCTGCTCACGGCCAGCACCTACCGGGGTAACGCCGGCACGGGCGTGGTGGCCGCGGCTGCGGTGACCATGCTGACCGACAACCTGAAGGCACCGGCGAGCGTGTCCCGCGAGCCGTTCCAGATGAAGGCGCTGCGGATCGGCAAGCACCGCGACGGCTCGAAGGTCGGTGTCTTCCTCTACTGCCAGGAGCACGCCCGGGAGTGGGTGACCCCACTGGTCTGCGTGGAGTCGGCCGAGCGGCTGCTGCGCAACTACGCGCAGGACCCGAACACCCGCAAGATCGTCGACGACCTGGACATCTTCATCCTGCCGGTCGTCAACCCGGACGGCGCGCACTACAGCATGTACGACTACAACATGCAGCGGAAGAACATGACCAACTACTGCGCGGCGTCGTTGGCGGACCCCGCTGCGCGCAACGCATGGGGCGTGGACATCAACCGGAACTTCTCGGTCGGTTCCGTCTTCGACGGCTACACCGGCGCGTCGGCGACCAACTGCACCGGCGAGACCTTCGCCGGTCCGGGCGAGCTGTCCGAGCCAGAGGCGCGCAACGAGGTCTGGCTGGTCGACAACTTCCCGAACATCAAGCTCTCCATGAACACCCACTCCTACGGCGGGTACTTCATGTGGCCGCCAGGGGCGTACAAGGCCGCGGGGCGGGAGGTGCTGCCGCGGGTGGACCAGGGCACCGAGGCGTACTTCTGGACCTCCTCGGACTACATCCTCTCCCGGGTGCAGGAATACCGTGGCACGGCGATCTGGCCGGGCCGCACCGGACCGGTGACCGACGTGCTGTACTCGGCTGCCGGCAACAGCGCCGACGAGCACTGGTACAACCGGGGCATCATCGGCTGGGACTTCGAGGTCGGCGCGGACGTCTACAACCCGACGACCAAGCGGTTTACCGCGGTCGGTTTCCAGCCGCCGTTCGCCGAGGGGCATGAGGAGGCGATGGAGTTCGCCAACGGCAACATCGCCATCCTCGAGGTGGCCCGGGCGTACGCGACGGACAAGATCCAGCCGCAGACCAAACTGAAGATCGTCAAGCAGGAACCGGGTGTCGCGGCCTTCACCTTCAGCACCAGCGAGCCGGCGAACGTCTACTACACGCTCGATGGCAGCCGGCCGACGTACAACTCGCCCAAGCTCGCTCTGGCCGGCATGCGCGAGGGCGTTCAGAGCATCACGGTGAACAGCGACACCACCGTCAACTGGTTCTCGATCGACATCGCCGGCAATGTGGAGAGCAACTACAAGCCGGACGGTGAGGGCAAGAACTACAACAAGCAGGCGGTAGCCGTCCAATAGCCTCGCCGCTTGAACGCTGGTGGCCGCCGATCACGGGTCGGCGGCCACCAGCCTGTGGAAGGCCGGCCCCGCGATCGGGCGCTGGAGGCGCGCCCGGAACGGCTCGACAACCGCTGAGATGACGGATCGGGCATCCGGCCGGGGGAGGCGGCTCAGGAGGGCATGGTGCCGCCGGGGCCGGGCGGCTGCTGCTGCGGGTCCTGCGGGTGGGCGTGGTGCGGTTGCCACTGTTGCGGCTGGCGGTAGCCCTGCTGCGCCGCCCACTGCTGCTGCGCCGCCCATTGTTGCTGCGCGGCCCACTGCTGTAGCGCCGCGGCCTGTTCGGCGAATCGGGGGTGGGCGTTTCGCACCTCGATCGCGCTGCCGTCGCGCGACACGTGTGCCGAAGCGATCAGGGGCCAGCCCGCGTTCGCGCCAAGTAGCAGCCCCACGAAAAGCAGCGCCACGAACCCCAGGACGATCGGACCGACGGACGACGTGCCGTCCGGGACGGCGGCGGCGAGGACGACCACGGCCAGGATGGCGAAGACCACCATGCCGATGCCGGCGAGCAGCCGGCCGGTACGCAACTTGACGCAGCGCGCGCAGAACGGCCACGCCGACGCCCTTACCCGCTTCTCCAGCACCATGGCGACGACCGCGAACGGCAGCAGCCCGAACGGGATGAGCAGGTACGTCCACGATGGCGTCTTCGACTTGAACAGCACCCGCTTGTGCTGGGCTGCCCCCTCACCGTGCCGCGTGCACAACTGGAGCATCTGGCCCCCACCGGTGACGAGCGGTGCCGGAATGCCGATCGGCATGGCTACTCCAACTGCTGAGAGAAGAGGGGCCCCAGGATACGTCCGCCCGGACGTCGGCATGATCCGGCCGCTGCGGGAGCGCCTGGACCGGCCTTGAGGCAAGCGATCGGGCGTCCGGTCCGCTCGGCCGGACCCCCGTGCTTGGTCCTGTGGCACGCAGTTCTATGACCTCGCCGCTACCCGCTCGACCGCTGCGCTGGCCAGCGGCCGGAATGCCAGCCGCGCCAGGGCGCTCGGCCACCAGGTGCGGGGGCCGAGGTGCAGGGCCAGCGCCGGGACGAGCAGGCTGCGGACGAGGAACGTGTCGACCAGCACCCCGAGGTCGATGATGACCGCCGTCTGCACCGGCGGCACCAGCGGCAGCACGCTGAGCGCGCCGAAGGTGGCGGCCAGCACCACGCCCGCGCTGGTGATCACCCCGCCGGTCACCGTCAGCGCGTGCAGCACGCCCTGCCGGTGCCCGAGCCGCGCCGTCTCCTCCCGGGCCCGGGTGGTGAGGAAGATGGTGTAGTCCACGCCGAGGGCGACGAGGAACAGGAACGTCTGCAGCGGGATCCCGACGAAGAGCTTCGGGTAGCCCATCTTGTCGAGGATCAGCCCGGCCGCGCCCAGCGCGGCGGCGTAGACGATCTATTCCAAGGGGTCAGTGGTCGTATGCGGTCAGGGACCGTAGGACTGGCTGGCCGGTGTGCCAGTTGTGCCAGATCACGGCGGTGAGTGCGAGGATGCGTTGCAAGACGCGTACGGCCACGCCGGCGGGGGTCCGTCCGCCGTGTCGTTCGAGGTCGAGTTGGCCTTTGAAGGTTTGGTTGACCGACTCGATGCTCTGGCGCAGGGCGCGTAGCAGTGCCCGTCCGGGGCGTGGCGGTTCGGTGCGGTAGGCGGGGCGGATCATGGTGACGCCGCGTTCGGTCAGCTGCTGTTCGATGGCGGCGTCGCGGTAGCCCTTGTCGACGATCAGGATCAGCCCGTCGGGGTGGGTCAACAGGCCGTTGTCCAGGTCGAACAGGTCGACCAGGACCTCGCGTTCGTCGGTCTTGGCGGTGGTCAGGGCGAACGCGACGGGCAGGCCGTGCACGGTGGTGACCAGGTGTAGGCGCAGTCCCCAGAAGCGGCGGGAGTGGGAGGCGCAGTAGCCGTAGCTGGCCCAGCCGGCCAGGTCAGAGCGTTTCACGGTCTCGCGGGAGCGTCCGCACTCCACCGGGGTGGAGTCGGCGATGCGCACCGGGTGCTGCCACAGGTCGGTGTCCAAGGTCAGCAGCCGGATGAAGTGGGTGATCTGCGAGGTCAGGGTACGTAGTCGCTTGTTGTATCCGGGCTGTTTGGGCAGGTCGGGAAACAGGTGGAGCAGGTTGTTGCGGGCGTAGCGGATCCACCGGGCTTCCTTGTGGTACCCCAGCACGGACTGCAACACCGCAAGGGTGATCAACTCCGCGTCGGTGATCTTCGGACCGATACCGACCGCTGGCCGCCACCGGTTGAGCTGGGGTGACGCCTTCAACTCATCGTCGATCTTCACGTAGAGTGCGGTGGCGAGGGTGTCCCGATCGACGTGCACGTGGCCTCCATGGTCATCGTTGCTCAGCAACGTCGATCATGGACACCCTCGCTCTTGTTCGCTGCCCCGCACCCCTTGGAATAGATCGTGTAGGACAGGACCACGCTGGCCAGCAACAGCAGCGGCGCGACCAGCGCGCGCAGCAGCAGCACGAGGATGCCGAAGACGACCGCCAGCACCAGCGGGACCACCACGAGGTTGTCCCGGCCGACCGTCCGCTCCTCGTCCAGCAGGTACGCGGTGTCCCCGCCCATGAGGGCCTGCGCACTCGGCGTACGGCTTCCAGGTGGTTGAGGCGGTCGCCGACGGGCCGTCCGTCCTGCCGGCGCTGGCCCGGCACCGCCCCGACGTCGCGATCCTCGACGTACGCCTGCCGTCGACCTTCACCGACGAGGGCCTGCAGGCGGCGCTCATGGCCCGGACGCAGCTTCCCGGGCTGCCGATCCTCGTGCTGTCCCAGCACGTCGAGCAGCGGTACGCCGGGGAACTGCTCGCCGACCGGGCTGGGGGAGTCGGCTACCTGCTCAAGGACCGGGTGTCGAACGTCGGCCAGTTCATCGACGCGGTGCGCCGAGTGGCAGACGGCGGCATGGTGATGGGCCCCGACGTGGTCTCCCAGTTGCTGGCCCGCAACACCGGCGCGCAGCGGCGTGGGGAACTCACCGCCCGGGAGTGGGAGGTGTTGGGGCTGATGGCTGAGGGGCGGTCGAACGGCGCGATTGCCGGGCGGCTGTTCGTCACGGAGAAGTCCGGCAGCAAGCACCTCAACAACATCTTCAGCAAGCTGGGGATGCCACCGTCCGATGACGACAGCCGCCGGGTGCTCGCGGTGCTCGCGTACCTCAACGGCTGAGGCCGCTACCGGCGTCCTGCGCGGCCAGACCTGGCCGGCGCTCGGCGGTGCTCGGCCATCGCGGTGTCGCCGCAGGTCCGGCCATCTGACCGCTGTTGGTCGTCTCGCGGCCGGTCCAGAATGCGGGCATGACCCTGATAGGGACCTTGGTCCGCGACAACAGCAGGCCGAACGTGGCATTGCCGGCGAGGAAAGCGAGGTAGTCGTGGGCCTGTTCCCGCACCGCGACGCGGAGATCTTCTACGAGATCCATGGCGACGGCCCACCGCTGCTGCTGATTCCCGGCGGACCGGGTGTGTCAGCTGTCTACCAGGCGCTGGGCAACCAGCTCGCCGATCGCTGGACTGTCATCACCTACGATCTCCCCGGCCATGGCCGTAGCTCCGGCCCGCGCGACCGTGACAACACCGTGCGGGACCAGGCCGACCTCGCAGCCCAGCTCTTGGCCCACCTGGGTCGCAGTAGGTCGACCGTCTTCGGGACGAGCTACGGCGCGGTCATCGCCGTCGACATGCTGGCACGCCATCCCTCCCTCGTTCAGGCGCTGGTCGTGCACGAACCCATCATGATCGAACTCTTGACCGACGCGCCCACCTGGCGTGCGTTCTTCGATCAGATCATCCACGCCGCCGACACGGAGGCCGCCTTCGCGCAGTTCATGGCCGCGGTGCACGCGGGCAGCGGCCCGGGTGAGGGCTTCATCCCACCGGCCATACCGCCGTTCTCGGGCGGAACCGAAGAACGGGCCTTCTCCCTGCGGCACGAGCTGCCCCATGCGGTCAGCTACCTGCCAGACATCGCACAGCTTGCCCGCGCCGGAGCGCCGATCGCCGTGCTGGCGGGCACCGAAAGCGAGTCCACGTTCTACGGCCAGAGCGCGCGTGAGCTGGCCTGCCGGCTGAACATCCCCTGCACCCCGATCAGAGGCGGCCACCTCGGCCACTTCATGCATCCCGTCAGCTTCGCCGCGACCCTAAGTCAGGTAATGGCCGATCTCACCAGCTCGCCCGCCTAGCGACACCACTCCTCGACGGAGAACGCGGCGACGTCGTCGGCCGCCTCCCACCCGCGCGCAACCTCGTCAACGCCGCCCTGCTATCCCCTGAACCTCAGCCACCAGCTAGCGCGTTGTTCTTTCTCAAGGCCGGTCTCGCACCGCTGCTGAACGTCGATGGCGTTACGGGCGTGCGTCGCGGCTAGGCGGCGATCGCCCGGGCGGCGGCGTGCATGTCGGCGGGGAGCGGGTGGTGCAGGCGCCAGAGGATGCGCATCGGCCGGTCGCCGGTGTGCTCCTGGTACGTCATCGGCCCGGCGTACAGGTACGGCGGCGCGCCCAGGTCGCGGTCGGCGAGCTTGGTCTCCCGGACGAACAGGTGCACCGTCGACCCGCTTTCGGCGTGCTGGATGTAGCGCTGTCCGGTCGCCGACGCCGACGATGTGGTGCTCTGGGACTCCCACTGGAACAGGCTGTCGGTGATGGCCCGGTCGGCGTACATGGTCGTGGGGGAGTAGTGCTCCTCGGACTTGACCAGGGTGACTAAGAAGAGGTCCGCCTGCTCCGACTCAAGCCACTTCACCCCCTCGCGCAGCGACCCCGGGTTCGCCATCCCGAAGGCCGCGCACGCCTCGTTGCGGCTGTAGCGGGCGTGCACCCGCAGCGGCACCCGGCCTGACAGCGGCGCCACCGTCATCCCGTGGATCCGGTCGCGGAGCACCTCGGCGACCTGGCGCAGCTCCGCGCAGCGTGCGGGCTCCGACCAGAGCCGCCTCAGCCGGGCGTCTCGCTCGGTCAGTGGCACCGACGGCCCCCAGAGGCTGAAGTGCAGCATTTCCAGCAGCCGGTCGCCAACGGGCTGCTCGCCGCCTGCGACTCGGGCCAGCAGGTCCAGCCGGTCGACGTGGTCGGTGACACTGTCGTGGACCGGCATCGCGAACAGTCCGCACGTCTACAACCTGGCGCTGACCAGTGACCACAAGGTGCCGAACGTGCAGTCCTTCGACGCCGCCGACTCGGACGTGGCCGCGGTCGACGAGCAGTGGTACGCGCAGCGCACGGGCGGCACGTTCGGTGATCTGACGTCGGCCGTGCGTCCGTACGGCACGCGGGTCTTCCTCGGCAACCGGCAGGCGGTCGAGTCGCCGCAGCGGCGCACGGCGTACTTCTCACCGGGCGTCGCCTGGCAGCCGATGGCGATGAGCGGACCGATCTTCACCGAGGTGCTCGCGTCGGTGCCGACCACCTACCAGGCCGGCGAGCGGGCGAGCACGAGCTGGTACAAGCAGCCCGTGCCGACCGGCATCGCGATCGGCGCCGACTTCCGGCCGGCGCACATGGGCGGGCGGCAGGCCAACCTGATGGGCGCGGCGTTCCCCTACTACCGGGACGCCGGGGGCTACTACACCTTCAGCTCGGACTTCGGGGACTTCGGCTTGGCGACCCTGTTCGAGAACGGCACGTCGCTTGGCCAGAGCCCGTTTGCGGCCGAGCAGTGGGTGGTCTCGACCGGGCCGGCCGACTACCGGCTGAATGTCATGACCAACAAGGGCACCGCCGGCGGCGTGCAGGCGCCGAACTGGCGGATGTCGACCCGGACGCTCACCGACTTCGAGTTTCGCTCGCAGCGGCCGGCCGACGACGACACGGTCGCGGTGCTGCCGCTGGTCATCCCGACATACGACCTGCCGCTCGACGAGTACAACCTCACCCCGGCGGCTCCCGGCTTCGAGATCGCCGTCTCCGGCGCGGGTCAGGCGGACTACGACGCCGGCCGGATCGTCTCGGCCAAGGTGTGGACCAGCCTCGATGATGGCACGACCTGGGTGGAGGTGCCGGTGACCTCGAGAGGTGCCGGGTACGTGGCCACGGTGGACAACTCGTCGGCCGCCGGCCGCAACGTCACCCTGCGCGTCCAGCTCACCGACGAGCACGGCGTCAAGGTCACCCAGGACGTAATCCGGGCGTACGGCGTGCGCTGACTCCCGTCCAGGGGCGACGATCGTTCGCGGCCAGACCGGTCGACGCCCTGCTGGCACTGTGGGGCACTGGGTGCGCGGCCGCGTTCGCTTGGGCCGCCACCTTTGATCCCGCGATTGTCAGATGTCGGACAGGCTGAAAGGCTTCGCTGCACAGCCGGGCGGCTGGGTCGGGCCCCTGTTATCCACCTCGCGCCGTGGCCCTGGCTCACTAGCCCGGGCTGCCGGCCACTACCGCTGACCAGCGCAAACGGCGTCGATTCCCATCACTGATTGCTCCGCAGCAATATCAACTTCCGAGGCTATTGACAGCGCAAACAGGGCAGCGGGGACCGGCTAAACGGCTGAATACGCGGGGGTCCCGCCAGCAGGACTCACGGCGATAGGGTCCGAGCACCGTCAGTGGGAAGTGGGGTGACGGTGCATACCGAGCTGGCACTGCCGCCTGGGGTGGAGGCAGAGCGCGTGGTCTCGACGGTCCTTGCTGACCTGCGCTCCGGAAAACACCGGGACGGTGTGGTCGACTCGCCGCCAGGGGCCGGCGAATCGACCCTCGTCGTGCGCGCCGCCGTGGAACTCGCCGCCAGCGGCGAGCCGCGGAGCGTCATCGCGCAGACGAACGAGCAGGTCGACGCAGGACGGCGGGACGCAACTGCCTTCCACCTCGAGCCGGCTCTGGTGCTGACGCCGCGACATCGTCATGCCTGCATCGTGGGCGCGCGCCGATATCGGGGAGCTGTTGGACGTTCATCCCCTCAGGCGAGCAGGTCCATCCCAACGTCGTGGTCAAGTTCCCAGCTGGACCGGCTCGTCGTCGCAGGTGTGGTGCTGCCGGAGGTACGGGCGTTCGGCCGGCCCGCCCTCGACGAACTCGCCCGGCACCTGCGGGAGGCGCTCACCCTGCTCACCGCCCGCGAGGGGGCCTGGACGGGCCGGGGGTGCGTGTGAACCTGACGGAGTGGAACACCGAGCTGCTCGACGACGTCCGTTTGCGAGGACGGCAGGGGCAGCGGCTGTATCTGTATGTCGATCGAGATCTCCTGGCCAAGCTGTCGGGTATGCCTCCCCAGGCCGCCGTCGACGACTTTAGCCGCGCGTTTCGCGCGTCCATGAGCGTCGATCCGTTTCGGCGCGGAGCCCGGGCGGCGATGACCTGGCGCCGGTCCGGCTTCATCGGCGAGCCGCCGTTCGTGGCGCACTTGGCCATGACGGTCCTCGCGGTCACGGAGGAGCCGATCGGCGCTAGTCACGGCATCTACCGCTGCCAGAATCGGCTCCTCGGTCTGCCGGAGATGCCCGCCCCGCCGCCCGGCTACGGAACCGACGTGCACTTGCTCTGGAGCACCTGGAACTCCTGGTTGGACGGTCCGGGCAGCGTCTACGGCTTGAAGACCGCGCAGATGCATCCACACTGGTCTCTACAAGGGTGGGCGCGCAGCCAAGGGCTTGTGCGCTTCTCCGATCGCCTTCAACTCGACGACTACTTCGCGGCCAGTGCCGGCAGGGTGTCGTTCGACGGGCTGCTGACCTGGCTGCGGTTGCGCCGGCCGGACCTCTGGCGCCGCTTTCAGCAGGAACCCGCGCTCGACATCCTCCGGGACGTGTTCGACGAGGAGGCAGCACGCTGGTCTCGCGAGGGTCCGCGGGTGCAGATTCGGCCCGGTCGCCAGGGCCTGCTGCAGTACGACAATTGGACGCGATCCTTCGGCGGAGCGGTTCCGGTAGACGACGCGATGCTGGGCTGGACCGTCGACCTCGGCGACGGTGAACAGCGCGTCGTCGAGGAGTCCGACAGCTTGCTCACCGTGGTGCCCAAGGTGCCGGATGAAGCCCTGTTGCGCGACGGTGTCGAGCACCGGCTGGCGGACGGCGTGGTCATGCGCTTTGGCGGTGAGGTCGTCTACGTCATGCGAGAGGATCCGCTCGTCAACGGACTGCTGCAGGTGCGGACCTGGACCCGTCCCGACGTGGCCGATGTCCTGGTTCGCCAGGACTGGCTGCCCCGTGTCCGGTCCGCTCTCCGCGCGGCCGGCATCGACCCCAGCGAGCATCCTTCGGGAATGGTCGACTGGATGTGGCTCAAGGGGGTAGAGCTGAGTCCCGTCCAGCGGCCGGTCCTCGAGTGCCTGCGCCTCGCGCACCCGGCGGCCAGTGACGAACGACGGTCGGTCTTGCAGGGCGGTCTGCGCCTGTGGGCCAACACCTATCTCGTCGGTGGCGAGCCGGATGTGCTCTTCGAGGGTGACCAGCCCACTCAGGTGAAGGTCGACGACGTGCCGGTGGCCGTCGCACCGGATACGCATCGGTTGAGCCTCGCCGATCTCGTCCTCACGCCCGGCGGCCACGGCGTTGAGTCAACGAGCGGCAAGCTCTCGTTCCAGAGCGTCGAGTACGTACACGAGACGGCGGTGGCCGGGGGGATCTCGATGGCGGTCGAGCGGCGCCGTGACGCCTACGCCTTCGGGTCCGCGACGCGCAGCTGCGCGGCGCAGATCTCCCTCGCCGGTGCGTCGCTGCACGGCGTTGAGGTGACCGAGCCGCTCGTGATCAGACGGAATCCGCTCTCCGAGGTCCTGATCATCACGGAAAGTGGCGAGGTCAGCGAGATTCACCCAGGCGCTCCCTGGTGGCTGCGGACCCTCGACCTGGAGCCGGCTGCGATGGACGTGCTGGCGGCGATCCGCACCACCTCCTCACCGGTGGCCTGTCTGGTGGTCCGCAATACCCGCGGCGGCAGCACCCAGGCGATCGCCGTGCCGCCCAGCGCTCAGCGCATGGACGGGAAGGCCGAGACCCAGCCGCGCCCGGACGCGATCCCGTCGCTGGTGTTGACTCTCAACTCGTGGACATGGATCGGACCGCCCCACGCCCGGATCCGCTGGATCCTGGGCCAGGCGATGCAGACCCGCAACGCCAGCCGCCCCCGGTCGTCATGGTCCAAGCAGAGCCCAGCACTCACGCGAAGCGATGTGTCTGATGGACCGCTCGTCAACAACCCGTTCGACGATGTGCTGACCTGGCTCTCGGAGCGGGAGCACGGGCGGGCCTCGGTTCAGGCGTTCACCGCCACCTGGGAGTGGGCCTGCATGCGCCACGGCTTCTCGTCGCTGGCCGCCCGATGGCGTCGTGCGCTGCGCATCCTCGAGGCACTCGGCCACATCGAGCGCGACTACGACACCACGCAGATCGGCGTCACGCCGGCGACGCTCGTCGCGCTGCCCGCGTCCTCAGGGCTGTACGTCCTGACCGGCTCGCGGCCCTTCCGGCTCCTTGAGCGCCTCAACGACCCGGATGACCGCGATCCGCTCGTGGCTGGGGCGGCGTCGTCGTGGGAGGTGCACGTCCGCACGCCAATGGATCGCAGCGGTTGCCCGGCCGGACCTCAGGCGGTCTACGTCGAGTGGGATCCGGCGTACCGCGTGAGCGTCCGCATCGGCCTCCAGCGCCTGGGTGTCGGTCTGACCGGGTTGTTGGCCGACGCGCTGCTCGCCATGCAGCCCGGCATCCGGCAGCTGGACCTGGTCGGCGAGCGGCTGACCATGTCGCCGGGCCGGGAGATGTGGTTGCGCCGCCGCGCCGCCAACGGCTCCTTCGAGTGGGCTCCGGTCTCCTCCGACGCGGCGCCGGGCCTGTACTGCTACCGGCTGCGTCATCGGAAGGTCTTCGCCTGGCGAGCGGCGCTCGGCGCCGAACTGGTGCAGGTGGAGTTCGCGGTCGGTGAGTGGCTTGGGCGCGTGGCGGTCGGCAAGACCAGTCTCGTCCTCGCGGACGGGGGCGCGCGACGGCTCCTAGCGGTCCCGACAAGCGTTCCGCTGCCGAAGCTGCTAGCTCGCTCGCTCGTTCTGCGCAGCGGTCTGCCGCCGCGCGCGGCGTCGTCGCGAACCGACGGTTCTCTTTACCTGATCTACGAGAACGTTGACGCGCACACCATGGAGCACGTCGCCCATGTTCTGGCGCAGAATCCCGTACACACCGACATCACGACGAAATTGGCATAGGTGAGTCGACAGATGACCTCTTCCGCGCTGACCCTCGACGGGCTCCAGAAATACCTCGAGGACGCGTTCCTGCGCTACTACGAAACGGCCTACGAGCTGCGGGACACCGCACTGGAGCAGGAGCGTCGCCAGCTTCTCAGCCAGCGTGGCACCGTGTTTATCGATCCCTACGTCGAGCTGATGCCGTCGTACCCGTCGTCGGCCTCCTCCATGGCCGAGATCTTCGACAGCGTCGGCCTGCCGGAGGCGGCCGCGCTGGTGAACGCGGGGCTGCTCCCGCATCCGTCGCCCTGGCAGCACCAGGAGGAGGCATTGCGCGCCTCGCTGGCCGGCGACGACGTCGTCGTTGGCACGGGAACCGGCTCCGGTAAGACCGAGTCCTTCCTCCTTCCGGTGCTCGCCCGGCTGGTGAAGGAGTCGCGTGCCTGGAAGACGCAGTCGTCCACGCCGAGCGCGGCCTCGTGGTGGCGCGGCAACGGAACCTTCCAGCCCCAGCGCGGCGGTGAGATGGGCCGGCTTCCCGGCATCCGCGCGCTTCTTCTCTATCCGATGAACGCGCTCGTCGAGGACCAGATGGTCCGCCTGCGCACCGCTCTGGACTCGCCCGCGGCGCGTGGCTGGCTGGCGCAGAATCGACCGGGTCATCGCTTCTACTTCGGCCGCTACACCGGTCGGACACCCCTGCCGGGCACGCGACAGACCGCTACCCCGGACAAGGTCAAGCGGCTCTCCAAGCTGATGCGCGCGGCGGAGGCCCGCCACCAGCGCCTGTTGCAGGGCATCGCCGACGGCGATATCGAGGAGAGCTGGCGTTACTTCCTGCCCGCCCTGGATGGCGCGGAGATGCGCTCACGGTGGGACATGCAGTACGCCGTACCGGACATTTTGATCACCAACTACAGCATGCTGTCGATCGCGCTGTCCCGCTCGGACGAGGCTCCGATGATCGAGGCGACCCGTCGGTGGCTGGAGGCCTCGCCGACGCACCAGTTCAGTCTGGTCATCGACGAGTTGCACATGTACCGGGGCACCTCCGGCACCGAGGTGGCCTACCTGCTCCGGCGGCTCATGACCGCGCTCGGCCTGGACAGGCGCCCGGAACAGCTCCGAGTGATCGGAACCTCCGCGAGCATCCAGGACGACGCCGAGGGTCGTGGCTTCCTCAGCGAGTTCTTCGCCCGGCAGAACGGCTCGAGCTTCACCTTCATCAAGGCCGAGTACAAGGTTCCGGACGGCGCCGACGACCTGCGGGCCCTGACGGCGCCCTTGCTCGCGGGCGAGGTGAAAGTCGAACACCTGCCCACGGATGACTCCGTGAAACGGGCTCTCACCCTCGCGATGACCGAGAACGGCGAGTTCCGGCCCCGCTCGATCGCGACGGTCGCCGGCAAGGTCTTCCCAGACACCGCTCCGGAGCAGGCGCGGAAGGCGCTCGACGAACTCACCGCGCTGCTGGAACAGCAGCCTTCGCCTGCCGCCCGGCTGCGTGGGCACCTCTTCGTCCGCACGCTGCAGGGTCTGTGGGCATGCGTCGACCCTGACTGTCCTCAGGTATCCGAGAAGCTGCGGTCACCCGAGCGTCGCATCGGGGCTCTGTACGCGGCGCAGCGGTTCACCTGCGAGTGCGGTTCCCGCGTTCTGGAGCTGCTCTACTGCCAGTCATGCGGCGAAAGCATGCTCGGCGGCTATGTCGCCCGCGCCTCCGGCCGGGAGTTTCTCGTCTCCTCGATCGCCTCCCTCAACGAGCTGCCGGACCGCGCTCCGACCGGCCGCAACGGCCAGAACTACCGGTTGTACTGGCCCACCGACCGGGAGCCGGTCGGCACCACGCAATGGCAGCGCAAGGGCACCCCGACGGCCGCCGATCCCAAGGCGCCCAAGTACCAGATGAAGTTTGTCAAGGCCCGGCTCTCCCCGGGTACCGGCATGCTGGAGCGCAACCCGAGGCAGCAGCGCACTGGCTTCGTCTACAGCCTCTCCGCCAACGGCGCCGAGGATCGGATGCCGGCCTATCCCACGATTTGCCCGTCCTGCGGTGACGACTGGGAGTGGGTGCGGAAGAGCAAGCGGGTCGAGGACCGTCAGCGGTCGCGTTCCTCGATCCGTACCCAAGGTGTTGGTTTCGACCGGGCCAACCAGGTGCTGACCGGCGCCCTCAAGCGGCGGCTCCAATCTCACCTCGTCACGTTCTCCGACAGCCGGCAGGGCGCCGCGCGAGTGGCGGCCAACCTTGAACTCGCGCACTACCTGGACCTCATCCGGGCGTTGCTCTTCAAGACGCTGCGGGAGAAATCGGAAGACGGTGGCCTGCTGCAGAAGCTGCTCGGCGGCGACTCCAGCCCCGAGACCACGGCATTCCTGGAGCGCCTACAAGCCACCGACCCCAACGCCGCCATGGCGGTCATGAAGAAGTCGAATCGCTTTCCGCTTACCTCCGCCGATGAGCGCGCGCTGCAGGGCGCGATGGAGACGTTGGGCGGACGGCCGAGCCTCGTCGACCTCGTCAGTCAGTTGCAGCCGATGTTGCTGGAACTCGGGGTCAATCCGGGCGGTCCGGCGCCCTCGCTCAACCGCCTGCGCGACGACCTGTCGTGGACCAGCCTGTTCGACTGGGACGTCCACCCCGTACGCGACCGTGGCGCCTTCCTGGACGCCGAGGGCGCGGGCCTGCTCGATAAGATTCAGCGGGCACTCGCCGAGCAGGTGGTCAAGACTGTGTTCGCGGGCGGTGATCGGGACGCGGAGTCGCTCGGCGTGGCGCACGTCGTTCCTGCGGCGGCCATCTCCCTCGGCTCGCTCGATCCCGCGGTGGCACACCAGTTCGCCTGCTCGGCGCTGCGAATCCTGGGGCGTCGCCGTCGTCTCCCATGGACGACCGACACCGAGAGCTACTGGCCGAAGCAGTTGGTGGAGTACGCCGAGGCCGTGGCGAACGTGTACCCCTGTGGTCTCGACGGCGAGGGCCTGGCCGACGCGGTGGGCCAGCGGGTCAAGGCGGGCCAGGCCTCCGGCTTCCGCGTGGACCCGAACGAGATGCGTATTGCCCTCGTCGACAAGCCGCAGATCTGGCGGTGCATGACCTGTCGCACCAAGCATCTGCACCCCAGCGCCGGCATCTGCATCACCTGCTACCGACAGCTGCCGGCTGAGCCGGAGCCGTCCGATGCCGCGAAGGAGGATTACTACGCCTGGCTCGCCGATCAGGACGGCGGCGCCTACCGGTTCCACTGCGAAGAGCTCACCGGGCAGACGGATCCGCTCGAGGCCCAGGCTCGGCAGGCCCGCTTCCAGGGTGTCTTCCTGGCCGGAACGGAGGTAAAGAAGGCCGACGAGATCGACATCCTGTCGGTCACGACGACGATGGAGGCAGGTGTCGACATCGGCGCCCTGCGCGGCGTCGTCATGGCGAACATGCCTCCCCAGCGCTTCAACTATCAGCAGCGTGTCGGCCGTGCCGGGCGACGGAGCGAACATCTCGCCATTGCGCTCACCGTGTGCCGCGGCGCCCGCAGCCACGACGAGCACTACTTCGCCAACCCGGCGTCGATCACCGGTGATGAGCCGCCACAGCCGTTCCTCGACATGCGGTCCCAGCCGATCCTGACTCGCGCGTTCACGGCCGAGGTCCTGACCCGCGCCTTCCGGAGGGCGGCAGCTCAATTGGCCTTCGACGGTGGCCGCAGCGTGCACGGCGAGTTCGGGTCGGCCCACGACTGGCTGAACCACGCCGGCCTCGCGGATGCCGTTCGCGACACCCTCGCCGCCGGACGCGACACCTGGGCCGCCATCGCCGGAAGTCTGCTCGCCGCGACTCGGATCGATCCGGCCACGGCCGCTAAGCTGGCCGACTGGGCGGCGAACGAGCTGGCCGACCGGATCGCCACGGTTGCCCAGGGAGCGCGTGTGCCGGCCCTGTCGGAGGCTCTCGCACAGGCGGGTCTGCTGCCCATGTTCGGCTTCCCGACGCAGGTGCGAGTCCTTTACACCGACCGGCCGAAGAATTGGGAAGAGCCCAACACCCTGGATCGGGACTCCGGGATCGCCATCTCCGAGTTCGCGCCGGGCTCTGAAGTGGTCAAGGACAAGTCGGTGCACACTGCCGTCGGGGTCGTCGCCTACATGCAGCGGCCGGACGGCACCTGGCAGGAGAGCCCCGACGACCCGCTCGGGCCGCTGTCGGAGGCCGGAATCTGTCAGTCGTGCCTGGGCATCGCCACGACCCCCGTCGACAAGTGCCCGCACTGCGGCGCCGGCGCTCCCGACTTCGCCCAGGTGACACTGGCGGAGCCGCTCGGCTATCGGACGTCCTACTGGCCGCGCGACTACGAGCAGCTCGGCGACCCGACGGCGCGCGCTTCCCAGCCGAGGCTGGCCCTGGACGACGTAGCCGACGAGAAATACGCCAACGCACTCATCCGGTCGGCGAACGGGGAGATCCTCGCCGTCAACGACAACAACGGCGAACTCTACGAGTTCAACCCGGCCATCAAGACCACCAAGAAGGGCTCGTGGCCGGCGAACGGGCTCATCGAACTCGGCCTGCTCACCGACAAGGACCGGCAGGACCGGGCCAAGCTGTGGGGCCACGCCGTCGCGGGGCCGGTACGGGAGCCGGTCGCTCTCGCCGCGCGGCGGCGGACCGACGTTCTCGTCGTCGGCCTCGACCAGCTGGGGCCCGGGCTCGTGATCAATCCCCAGGAGCCCGCTGGCCGTGGCGCCTGGGCGTCGCTGGGCTATCTGCTGCGCGATGCCGCGGTCAAGTGGCTGGACATCGGCCCGGAGGAGATTCAGGTCGGCGTGCACCCCAGGAAGCGCGGTGAGCACCTCGTCGGTGAACTGTTCATCGCCGACAGCCTCGAGAACGGCGCCGGCTATGCGTCCCGCCTCGCCGAGAAGATCGAAACCCTATTCGACGAGGCTGACGCCTACGCCAAGGGCCTCGGCGAGCACGGCGGCGGCCAGCCCTGTGACTCAAGCTGCCACAGCTGTCTGCGTGACTACAACAACCGGTCGTGGCATCCACTTCTCGATTGGCGCCTCGCCGTCGACCTGCTCGACCTGCTCCGTGGCCGGCCGCTTGAGATCGACCGGCAGCGTGAGCGCGACCTGAAGGCCGCCCAGAGGTTCGCGCGCGACTTCGGCCTCACGATCGCCGACGTCGAGGTTCCGGTGATCGCCGGGCAGGGGCAGGGTGGGTTGGCGATCATGCATCCCTTCGAGGACCGGTCCCCGACATCCCCCAACCTGCGGGTGGCACGCATCCGTAACCGTCACCGCGGGGTGAGGTTGGCAACGTCGTACGAACTGATCAGGCGGCCAGGCGCTTTGATTGCGCAGCTGATGGCCGACTGAGTGGACCATACGCTCTCCGGAACAGACGTCGTGACCTCGGCCTTCGCGGCTAGTGCCTTGACCACAAACGCTGGCGCGGGTATGGCTCACTTCGGATAGATCGACAAGGCGTAGAGAACCTTGATCATCTTCTGGACCGGTCATGCCCGCCCTGGTACTCGCCGCAAGAGCGCGTCTACACCAACCATCTCAAGCCGGACACTCGTAACGACTTTGCCGGCCCGGGGGGTCTAGCGCTTGACATCAGCCGCCAGATCAGCTGAGCTCTTTAGGTGATCCCGAGACGTCCCCCCACGACCGCCGACCGGAGAAACATCTCGTGAACTTTCCTGACTTGCCCAGGATGACCGTTCTATCGGTCTTCACCGGCACCGGCGGGCTGGACTGCGGGCTGGAGGTCGCCGGGCTGGAGACGGTCGGCTGTATCGAACTCGATCACCTCTGCCGTCGCTCCATTGAAGAGAACCGCCCGAACTGGAAGCTCCTGGACTCTGCGGATGTGCTCGTGGCGGCCAAGACCCTACGCCCGGCTGACGTGGGGCTGGCCCGGCGTGAACTCGACGTGCTTGCCGGTGGGCCTCCCTGCCAGCCGTTCTCGGTGGCGGGCCAATGGACCAGCAGTGGACGACGGGGGATGGACGACGACCGGGCCCGGACCGTTGCCGCGATGCTTGACTTAGTTGAGGTTTTCCTGCCGAGGACGGTGGTGATCGAAAACGTCGCGGGCTTCCTGCGGGGCAAGATCTCGGCTCTGCCCTTCGTGGAGAACCGGCTCGACGAGATAAATGAGCTGCACGGGACTGCTTACCGGCTGCATGCCCAAATTGTGGACGCCGCGGATTATGGTGTACCGCAGCACCGCCGACGTGTCATCGCAGTTGCCACCCGGGAAGGCGTTCCGTTCGCCCTGCCGAAACCAACATTCGCCGAGCACCCCATCACTGCCTGGGACGCGATTGGCGATCTCAAGGAGGCAACGGTGCCAGCCTGCAAAGGTGGCTGGACTGACCTCCTTCCGTCGATCCCTGAGGGCGGCAATTATCAATACCTGACCGCACGAGGCGGTGGGAGTGAGCTGTTTGGATACCGTACCCGGTATTGGTCGTTCCTGCTCAAGCTCGCTAAGGACAAGCCGTCCTGGACCCTGCCGGCGAGCCCTGGCCCGTCGACTGGGCCGTTTCACTGGGCCAATCGACCATTGTCTGCTCGAGAACGGATGCGGCTGCAGAGCTTCCCAGACGACTGGCAGCCGGTTGGCAGCTACGGAGAGCAGGTGAAGCAGATCGGCAACGCGACGCCTCCGCTGCTCGGCGAGGTCATCGGGCGGGCACTTGTCTCCCAGGTGCTCGCACCCGGTGTCACATATCCGAGGGATGCCACGCTGCTCCGTCCGCGTCTCGGCGCGATACCGGCGGCCGTCCCACCGGCGCCGATTCCGCCCCGGTTCGAGCTGATGGTGGGGCAGAAGACGGCTCACCTTGGCACGGGCAAGGGGCCAGCCCCACGGCAGGCCGTCGTGAGTTGACAGGGTGGACCGGTGAGACGACTTGGTGCCCTGGACCGCCGCATTCATCAGGGCAACTACGGAGAAGCGTTCGTGCGGGTCCTAGCCGCCTCAGCTGGCCTCGTGGTGTCCCGGCCGGACGTCGACGCTACTGGCGAGGACTTCGTCATCGGGTGTCCCGGCTTTCGCGGCAGCACCCGGCATCCAAAGATTGAGGTCCAGGTGAAGTCCTGGAGTAACCCCGCCGGCAATGACCAGTTCTGGCGCTACCGTATGAAGGCGACGCATTACAACGAGATCGCGGGAAACGATTTCTACCTGCCTCGGTTCCTCTTCGTGATCATCGTCCCGACTGAGGCGTCGCTCTACGCCAAGGCGGAGAGCGACGCGCTGCGTCTGTACTACGCAGGGTACTGGGCCTCATTCCGGGATCAACAGTGCGTGGCTGGTGTCCAAACGGTCACCGTCGATGTCCCTAAGCGGAATCTGTTGACCGCCGAATCACTGCGTAGCCTCTTCCCCGGCGAGCCGGCAACGGGGCTCCTTCAAGGGAGTTCGTCATGACTCTCCGAATCCCAGGCCTCGATGCAGTCGAACCGACGAAGGTGGCGCAGTATCTGCGCGCCGCCGGTTGGGTGGAGCGCCAGCGTGGTCTGCACGCCTTGGTTTGGACCCTCGGGGACGGCGACGAGGAGCTTGAGCTGCTTTTGCCGCTGGACCCCTCATTCCGGGACTACCGCTCCCGACTCTTCGACATGCTGCAGGTGCTTTCTCTGGCCGAGGAGCGTGACCCGCGGGCCGTCATCGCAGATATTGCGGCACTGGCGGTCGACACTCAGCACTTCCGGCTGCTACCCAACCTTCCTTCGGGGAGCATCGCGCTTCTTGATGTCGCGGACGCGATCCGTGGTGTGCGCGACCTGATGTATGCGGCGGCCCACTCTGCACTTGAGAACCGGCCCATGCTGGTACAGCCGCGGAAACGTCCACAAGGCGTTCATCGCTTCGTACGGGAGGTACGGCTCGTCGCCCCAACCGCGGGCAGCTTCGTGCTCACGGCCCAGGTTCCGTTGGAGCCGGCTCAGCAGGAGAGGTTTCCTCGGCAGCATCGGCCTATGGAGCCCGCCACCGCAAGGGCCGCCACGCCTAATCGGCAAGTAGTGCTTCAGCTGCACCGGGCGGTGCGGGCGGCCCATCATGCCGCCGGTGAGTCCCTGCGCACTGGATCGGTTGAACCGTTTGCCGCCCGAGCCGATGAGGGTGTCTCGTCGAACCTGTGTGAGGCGGTAAGCCTGATCGGGCGAATGCAGCCCTTCGAACTCCGCTTCTCCTGGGCGCAGTCAGCGCCTCTGGCCGTGCAAACGCCGCGGCTAAGGTTCGACAGCCATCTGGTTGAGGCCATTGGCGCCGCCGCCAAGGAACTCCCAGGGTTCGCCGAGGCGGAGCAGGTCGAGTTCCTTGGGCAGGTGGTTCAGCTCAACCGTGCCGAGCAAGGCAGCGGTCGTGTGACTCTTATGGGAGTCCTGAGGGCGGCGGCGGGCGAGGTGCGTGGGGTGCGGCTGTCAGCGACCTTGTCGTCCGACCACTACGACGCGGCCGTCACTGCCCACCGAACGCAGCACCGGGTCCTTGCCACCGGCCAGCTGCGCGACAATCATCTCCATCCCGTGCAGTCATTTACTCTCTCAGACAACTAACGGTCTGACGCGCCGCTCGCGACTTCACTGACCCAACGGTACCGGCCGGATCAGGACGTCGAAGTCCAAGGCCCTCTTCAAGCTCACTCTGCCGCGCACCGAGTCATCGACACCCTCGGACCGCTGCTGGCACTGGCACCGATCCGCCGGTGGCCGGTCGACCAGATCGACATCGTCGAAGGCACCCTCAGCCCCAACCGGCCCACCGCCTGGCCGCCGCGCGGAGCAAGAACTACCGCAACTCAACCAACCTGCAGGTCGCCATCGACGCCAGCACCCGCCCAGTCATCGTCGTCGGCGATCTGCAGCCGGGCAACCGCAACGACACCATCGTCTACCGCACCTCGGCATCGACCAGAAGCTGGACGGGCGGCCGGTCATGGCCGACGGCGGCTACCGCGGCAATCCCGAGGTGATCATCCCCTACCGCAAGCCCGCGACGGCAGCCCGCTACCGGCCTGGAAGAAGACCTGAACGCTCAGCACCGCACCGTCCGAGCGCAGGTCGAACACGTCCTGGCCCGCATGCAGAGGTAAAGCAAAGTCAGTTGATCATGTTCGGGATGCGGCGAGTAGTGGCAGGATCAGCAGTTTGTTGCCGTGGAGTCGCTCCAGGACCTGTTTGATCTTGGAGTGGCCGGCGAGGCGGATCAGTCCGATGGCGAGGTTGCGGAACAGGGCCATGGTGTGGGCGGCGGCACCGAGCCAGGCATGGTGGTGGTCTTCGGCGAAGAGGACGTCCCGGACCCAGTGGATCTTGTTTTCGATGCCCCAGTGTCGGCGGGTGTAGTCGGCGATGTCCGCGGCTGTGGTGGCCTGGGCGTCCAGGTTGGTGATCCCGTGGACGATGTCCTTGTGCAGGCGTTGGCCGGTCAGGTCGTAGGTGTCGCGGCGGATCCGGAAGACCTGCGCGGCGGCGGGGAACTCGATGCCGGCGGCGTCGGCGGTCCAGATCCGACGCTCGATGATGAGTCCCGAGCGGTGTTCGCGGTGAGTGTGGGCGGCGCTGTCGCTGGTCGCGGCGGGTAGGCGCTGCCAGATCGCCGCGAGGAGGGCGGGTCTGTTGCCCTTGACGGTGAACACGTAACCGGCGCCGCGGTGGTGCAGGTAGGTGGCGGTGTCGGTCGAGGGGTGCGCGGCGTCGGCGGTGATCACCGTGCCGGCGATCTCGACCGGGTCCAGCAACGCTTGGACCTGGGTGACCTCGGTGGTGTCGTCGGGCACCCGGAGTTGAGCGATCACGACGGCGGTGTCGTGGCGCATCGCGGAGAACAGTCTCACGTTGTTGGCGGGGTCGCCGTCGTGGGAGGCCCGTACGGTCTTGCCGTCCAAGGCCAGGCCAGGCCGCCCGCCGTCGGTGGGTGGGATGCGGGTGGCGATCCACTGACACAGCAGGCGGTCGGTGGCGGCGGCGTCGATCGTCTCGGCCACACGGCGCAGGGTGTCCCGACTGGGCGGTATCCGCCGGCCGTGGCGGGGGTCCACGCGGGCGCCCGCGGCGGCCAGCAGCAGCGCGGGCAGCTCGGCGACGCGGTCGGCGGCCTGGCGGAAGTTACGGGCTCCGCAGAGCACCGCCAACGCCAACATGGTCAACGCCGCCGGCAGCCCGTGACGCACTCCCCGAGGCTTGCGTGGGTCGCTGACCTGGGAGAACACCTCGTACAACGCGGTCACGTCGGAAACGTCGATGTCAGCGCCGCTGTCGGTGACGCAAGCGGTCAAGGCATGGGAGACTGCCACGAGCGGCCTTTCTTTGCAGACGATGCTGGCGTAGAGAACCTTCATCATCCACTTAGGAAGGCCGCGTCTATGAACCGGCCTCAGACAGCGAAACCGCCGCTGAGCAGCACGTCCACATGATCACCTGACTTTGCTTTGCCCCTGGGCCCGCATGAGTGCTGGATAATCCTGCGCGACTACCGCCGCGCCGCCCGCACATTGACCGAAACCGCTTCCGGAATTGCCACCCGCACAACATCGCCCTCGCCGGGTTGAGCACCAACCCGGTCACGGGCATCGCCCTCCACTGAGTTAGGAGAAGTCCTTTAGGCAGGAATGGGAAAGCGTTGAGCTAGCCAGTCCTGGACGGCGGTGGCGGTGGTGTAGCCGTGGCTTCGAAGGGTGTCCACGACATCGCGGCCACAGATGAGCACGATCGGATGCCCGTCAGTGCGAACCTCTTCGTATGCCTGTCGATCGATGTGAGCGGTTGTGATTAGAACGCCAAACATCCTGTGGCGGATGCGCGAGATCAGGCGGGAGACCTCTCGAACTCCAACCGAATTGCCAGGCGCGTAGCACTTGGCTTCAAGTGCAAAGTCTAGCCCGATGGTGTCCGCGGCAGGACCGAGGAGATACTGACCAACAGCATCACGGCCGCCATCCCGGCTGCGCGGCGTCACCTCCGTCCGACCCGTTGCGGGCGCCATCATCCGCCACAGCTCGACCGCACATTGCTCGAACCCATGTCGGTCGTCCGCGAACCAGTCATGGATCGTCGAGAGAATTCTCTTGCCTTCGATATCCTGAGGTACCTGGTCTTCCTTCATGCGGATAACCGTCGTGCGCTGGGCAACGAGCGGCCGGTAGGCCCGTCCTTCGATCCAGTCTCGCCATGCCGTCGGGCAGTTGGTGCCATCTACCTGTCCGGCTAGGATCTCGTCTATCCATGCCCGCCGAACAATCGGAACGTCGAGGACGGTGAAGCGGGACCGGTAGTTCTGAAAACGCAGTCCCTTTTTCGTCCGCCAGATTGCCTGAAGGTCATCGTCAGGGTTCGAGGACGGTCCACCGGGGGCTAAGAGGCCACGGAACCGCGCATCGCGCCCTGTGCCAGTCCGCACGAACAGAAGGAACGGCGGGATCAGGCGGCGATCATTCGCCGACCCGTAGCTGCGGGCGAACACATCCCGTAAGAGCAGGTTCCCGCGCCTGGGCGTCTCGTGGAGGTCCGCTCCCGGCTGTTTGTTGTCCCCATAGTAGGTAAACGCGCCAGTCTGCTCATCGAGGGCATCTGGCCAATCAGGGTCCCGTCCGGAGGAATCTAGTGCCACCAATCTGACTAACCCAGACTTGGACCTTGCCGGCCGGAATCCGCCTTGGTTTCCGGCACCCGGTATGAGTCGGGCAACAGGCTCATCGCCAAGATTGCCGGCCCGCCCGCCGTAGTAGTAGGCGTCAAGAACCAAATCGGCTTGTTTGAGCTGATCGAAGGGAACCCCGGTCTCAAAGGACCCACCCTTGGCGTGCGGGGCGGCCACTTACTGCCGATCCTGGAGTCGCTCTGCGACGAAGACGCCGAGCCCCTGGTGGCCATACAGCTCGCCGGTCTCGATGAGAATCGTGATGGCCTGGCGGACTGTTGACTGGCTGCCGACCTCGTACATCTCGGCGAGCGCCTTTGTGGACGGCAGCTTGTGGCCGGGGGGCCACTCGCCTGAGGCGATGCGCCCCCTGACGTCGGCGATGATCCGCCGGTAGTGCGGCTCGAACTTTCGTGGTGCGGGCATGCGTAGTACTCCCAGCTAGGCCCACACATCTGATCACGAGAGCCGGGAGAACCTCAAGGGCATCGTTGACTTTACCAGTAACGCCGGTAAAGTGCAGAGACGAGGAAACGCCCCAGCTAGGCACTGCGGTGGATCCTTCGTCGGAGCAGCCCCCGCCTCGGCCAGCCGAATCCCCCGAGTTTGCGCTGGCGAGCGCGCTGCTCCGACGCCCACAAGCTTCCCGCTACAGCCGCTGCATCGGCGGAGGTGCGAGCAGAGAAGAGGACTTCCGGCCGTGAGGCAGCGGCGGGATAAACAGGCAGGCCCGGGGTGGGTGCTGGGCTCCGGTCGGTACGGACGCGCGGTCGTACCGATCGTCCCCGCCCGCCTCGGCGCCACCCCACTACCTGAGGAGGGACATGGACTCGATTGACGAGATCCTCGGTGAACTACCGCTACCGCCCCACGTCACCGCCGAAGACGTCAGCTTCGCCGTCAAGGCGGTCACTGTGCACGCCGCCGAGCGGTGGCCCGACGGTCCGCGGTGTCGCAACGACCGTGCACCCCACCCCTGTCGGCTGCACCGCTGGGGCCGTCGGGTCCTCGACCAACGCGGCCTCACAGACCGGCAGATCCGTTCGCTGATCGCCGAGCAGAAGGCGCCGCAGCGATGATCTACGTGACCGGGGAGCGTCTGCAGCCGCACCACGCTCGCATAGCTTCCTTCGACACCCGCTGGCGCGGCCTTGACCCCGCCCAGGTGCACGACTACCTCAACCGGCTGGCCGACGAACTCGAACGACTGCACCGCGAGCTGACCACGGCAAACACCGAGGCCGAACGCATCCGCCAGGCGCTGCGGCAGTGGCAGTCCCGGCACACCGGCTGCCGCCACACAGATCCAGGTTCACCGAACAGCCGGTGGCAGCGATGACCGCACCCCGCTGGATCATCCACCTCCCCACCACCCTGACTAGCCTCGACGAGGCCATCACCCTCGCCGTGGCCCTGCGCGACTCGCTCGGTCACGTCACCGCCATCGACTTTGGCGAGACCACCCTCAGCGAGGAGGATCGCCAGTTCCTGCGTACCCGGATCTGGTGTGACGCCAAGCTCGACGGCGCCGGCCGCTGCCGACGCCGCGATGACCACGACGGCCCGTGCGGGGCCACGGATGAGGGCCCACGCCGGTAGCGTCCCGGGGATGCCCGACACCGCGCACGACGACCTGCTGGCCGGCTTCACGGCTCCCCAGCCGTACACCATGGAGGCCGTCGCCGGCGCTCCCCGCGCGCCCGGCGTGCACGTGGTCCTCGACGGCGGCGTGGTCATCTACGTCGGCCGGACCAGGCGGGGTCTGCGGGATCGCCTCCGGCAGCACCTGACCGGCAACCGCGAGTCATCGGTGCTGCACGAGCAGGTCGGTCAGCTCCTCGACACCCTGGACAACGCGGCGTCGGCCGCCGCCATTGCCGGCTGGCTGGGTCGGTGCGAGGTCCGCTGGCAGGAGACCGACAACCCGGAGGGTACGAAGGAAGCCCTGGTCGTCGCCCTCAAGCCGCGCTTCAACCGGCAGGTGCCGAAGCCACGTCACGCGGGCGGTGGCGAATAGCGGAGCGGCGCGTGGGTGACTGCCCCGCTGCGATGTCCCGGCAGTGCTCCAGGCGGCCCACATGAACATGGTGCTGTCGACCTGGTTGGTGATCGGAACACGGTCGCCTCCGTAGATGGAGATATACACCAGGTGCGGTCTCCCCGCCCGCAGCGCCGCCCGCATGAGATTCCGCGCTGCCTCGGGATCGCCCTTGTAGTTGCTCGCGCAGTGGGCTGTCCTCGAACGGTCCGCCGGAGATTGGCCCGTTCTGACCGCTGTTCGCAGGAGCCCGTAGTCCGTGCCCGTCACGCGCCGCACCCTACCGACCCGGCCGGCCGACCTCATTCCGGCTTCTTCGTCTCGATCACCTTCGGCACCAGCTCGCTGAGGATGGTGCACGCACTGGTGAGATCGGCGATCATCACGTTGTAGATCGTGGGCTTGGCGATTTCGTGCTGCGCGAGAACGCGTTCGAACTCCTCGGCTCGGAGCAGGGCGGCGGCCAAATACCCGTGCACGGTACGCAGGTACTCCGGCACCGGGTACGCGATGCGCTGGCCGCCCAGCGCCTCCAGCATGCGGTCACCCTTCAGCATGTCGGCGGTCATGACGGCGAACAGGTCCCAGGCCTCGTGCGCGTCCGCGCCCATCCGGCCGGCCAGCCACTCGTACGCCTGGTCCCGCCGTCCGATGGCCTCGTGCAGGTCTCGTCGGGTGCGCATCAGATCGAGCCGGATGGACACGGGGATGCCCTCGTCGGGCCTGGCCTGCTTGCCGCCGTCGAGGGTGGCGCGTAGCGTCGCCACGTTCGCCGCTGCCTTGTCCAGGTCGTCGAGGGCGACCCGCAGCAGCGGCGCGTGTCGGTAGAACTGCAGGCGTCGCGCCTGCGAGTCGTAGTACTCCGACAGTCGCCCGACCGCGGCTTCGATGTCGCGATCGAGGACGGACAACGTCCGGAACGCGCCTTCGTCGTGCAGGCGTTCCTCCATCTTCCTCCGGAGCACCCGGTCCACCGCCTCGGTGGGCGTACTGATCATTTCGAGGGCTCGCTGCTCCTGCGTGCGGCTGAAGGCCCGGCCGAAGCAGAAGCCGGCGACTGAGAAGAGCGTTCCGACCAGGAAGTCCTTCTGTGAGTCGTAGATGGTCTGGAGGTTCGAAAACGCGACGACGGCGATGAACACAAGGTCGGCCAGTCCGACCGTCAACCAGATGACCTGAGAGCGTGAGAGCTCGGCGCGGAAAATGCCAGGGGTCGCCATGCCCCACATCTTGTCGGGCCGCGGCCACCAATGTGGACCCTCAACCCGGGTGGGCCCGCGCCAGCGGTCCGCTCCGTCGCGTTCGCGGAGCCAGCGTGCGGAATTTCAGGCGACGAGCGAGGCGTTCAGCGCGGTGGCGAAGCAGGCCCACGCCACGTACGGCAGCTGCAGGCGTCGCGCCTGCGAGTCGTCGTACTCCGACAGCCGGCCGACCGCGGCTTCGATCTTGTCTTCGGTCACTTCCGCCAGGCCGGCGCCATCCGCTCGGACATCTCCCGCCAGAACGTCCGCAGGTCCTCCCGGTTGACCGCCTGCCAGTCCGCCCGCCCTGGCGACCGGAACCAGTGCCCGACGAGGTCGATCTGGTGGGCGCAGAAGGCCTCGTCCATCTGGTACGGCAACTCGTCCCCCTTCGGCGGCAGCGGGCACAACCGGAACGGGCAGTCGTCGATGCAGGTGGAGCCCGGTTGGACGTCGTGGGCCTGGCGGCGGCTCAGGGTGACCCGCATGGCGCTGCGGTCGATGGTGAGGCACGGGGGCAGTTCGGCCCGGCTGGCCCGGCTGAGCCGACGCGCCCGCTCGGAGTTGTCCTGTCCCCGGTCGGCGAGGTTGAGCAGCAGCATCACGTCGGCCAGCAGCCGTTGGGCCCGTGGTTGCAGCACCGCCCAGCCGTGCGACGGCGGCAGCCAGGAGTTCTGGAGCCGGCGGACGGCCGGCTGAGGGCTGACCGCCCCCACCCGCCCGACGATCTCCCGCTCGTCCACCCAGCAGTGCCGCTCCGGATGGCGGTCGATGAGCGCCTCGACGCACAGGTCCGCGACCTCGAGGACGAGTGGGTGGGCCGTACCGCTGCCGGGCTGCGGGGCGCGGTGCCCGCCCCCGGCGATGGAGGTCCAGTAGCGGACCAGCCCGCGCGGGTCCGAGCCGTGACCCCGCTCGCGCAACGTCTCGCCGGGATCCCGGGGCAGGGCCAGCAGGGTGAGCGCCTGGATGAGCACCAGGTGCGAGTACCAGAAGCGGGAGTGCCGCAGCGCCTTCTCGGCTTCCTCGATGAGGGTGCTGCGGTGCGCCGGGTACGCGCGGCAGTTGGCCGCCAGCCGGAACCCCTGCGCGAGCGTGAGTTCGTAGACGCGGGCCCCATCCGAGGCGTCGATGGCCAGGCGGTGCACCCAGCGCCGCAGGGTCTCCCGGGCCACGCCGCGCCAGTCCGGTTCGTCGGGGGCGTGCTCGCCCTCGGTGAAGAGGAACAGCGACGGCGCGATCCAGGTCCGTAGCTCCTCCAGGCGTTCCCGGCCCGTGGTGTCGGCCGCCTCGGGCGGCTCGTCGAGCAGGTCGCGCAGCGCGCGGACGGCGGCGTTGCCGCCGCTGGCGATCTCGCGGGCGGCGCTCAGGCGCGGTAGGTATGAGGACTCGTCAGCCATCATCTGGAACAGCTGCCGGTACTGCGGCTCGGGCTGCTGCCCCCGGGACCCGGTGGCCTCCGGGGGCCGGTCCCTGAGCTGCCGAGCGGCGTCGCCGTACCGGTGCACGAGGGCGATCTTGGCGTCTTCGAGGGGGCGGTCGGTGACCGAGCCGTCCCCCTGGTAGTTGGGCCAGGCGTCGCGGATGGCGTCGGCCAGTTGCCGGTGGACCGGGTGCCCGGTGGCGGCGTCCATCTCCAGCGCGGCCGCGAACATCTCCAGCGCCCGGGTCCGGTTCCGCGTGCCGGTCGCCGCATCGGAGAGCCGGTGTACGAGGATGATCGACCGGTTCCGGGTGACCTCCGCGTCCTGGACGCCTGTGCGGCGTCCCGCGGTCTGTCGGACGGCGTCACGGAGGCGGCGCAGCTTTCCTTGCGGGGAGGGGGGAGTGCGCCGCCCGTCCAGCCGTTCGAACACGCCACCGCTGCGGCTGTAGAGGGTGAGGGCCGAGAGCAGCTCCCGTCCGGGCCCGTGGTTGCGGGTGAAGGCCCGCTGGAGGAAGGCGTCGTCGCGCAGGGCGGCGGTGAGGAAGCGCGAGCCGAGGTACGCCTGGATCACCCCGTGCTGGAAGCGCACCCCGTCCTGCCCCTTCACCACGATGTTGAGCGCGTCCCCGGTGGTCTCGGCGAGCCCGATGTCCTGCGGGTTGTCGGCGCTGAGCTTGTGCAGCCGGGCCCGGAGCTCCGCCAGGATCCACTGGTGGCCGGCGTCCTCGGTGCAGTCGGCGCCGGTGAGTTCGGTGGTGCGCACCGACGGCTGGTTGTCGCGCAACCCGA
The DNA here is from genome assembly GCF_045207895.1 of Micromonospora sp. NBC_00898. Lineage (NCBI taxonomy): Bacteria > Bacillati > Actinomycetota > Actinomycetes > Micromonosporales > Micromonosporaceae > Micromonospora > Micromonospora sp. NBC_00898. Next base: position 4,701,814 of record NZ_CP108775.1, on the reverse strand, counting down.
TGCAGGCGAGCGCGGAGAGCACCTCGATCGCGTCGGACCGTTCGGTCGGCGGCAGGCCGTAGTCCTCGTACAGGTCCCCGGCGACGGTGGCGTCGTACCACTCCTCCAGCAGACTCCACCGCAGTGCGGATCTGTCCTGGCCCGCCGGCTCGACGTGGTCGAGGCGGTCGGCCTCGTGGAGCTGGCCGATGACCCGCAGGTAGAACGGTGCGTCGGCGACGTCGGCGTTCTTGACCAGCCCGACGATGCGGTCCGACCGCTGTCCCGCGTCCGAGCGGCGGCTGCGGCGCTGCACGTACTCGAGGGCGGCGCCCTGGGCGAGCGGCTCCAGTTGCAGCAGCAGCGCATCCAGTCCGCGCAGCGGATCGGCGGGGCGCGACGCGACCACCAGGGGGAGGCGCTCGCGGACCGCGCCCCGGACGGCCTCCCGGAGCAGGCTGTCCCGGTCGGCGGGCTGGGCGGTGTCGGCGAGCAGCTCCTCCAGGCCGTCGGCGAGCACCACGATGCGGTTCTCCAGCCAGAGTCGCCGCCACATCTTGTCGGCCTCGCCCGCGGCGTGCAGCTGGGTGTCGATGGTGCGCTCGAACTGTGCCTGGGCGAGCTGGTGGAAATTCAGCTTCTCCGGGTCCGTGACGGAGCGCAGGTCGATCCCGATCGGCACCACGTTGGTCGCCATCAGCATCTCCGCGAGGCGGACCAGCGTGGCCGTCTTGCCGGTGCCGATCCCGCCCACCAGCAGCAACGGACGGCGGCTGCCCTCGTCGCGGAGCCGCTGGATCATCAGTTCGCACAGTTCGTCCCGACCGACGACGTCGATCCGGCTGATGTCTTGTTCCGCGGTGGGTATCACCATCCGGCGATTGCGCAAGGCATTGCGGGCGTACCAGCCGCGGACCCGGAGATACCGCCAGAAGAGGAAGACCGCGAGGCCCAGCGCCAGGACCAGCGGGCCCTTGACGAAGCCCTCGACCTGCCCGCAGTAGTACGACCTCGGCGGCTGTCCCGCGCACCACTGCGACATGCGGAGGAAACCGGGCTCGGTGTTGAGGACCATCAGGACCAGCGCGTAGCTGGTCCACACCACGAGTATCGAGGCGGTGGCGATGATCACCCACCGCAGCCCGCGGTGGTGCCGCCAGTCCATCCGGTGGTCGGATCGGTGGTCCGTCTGCCGGCGGAGGTTCCGCTCGGTCTGGCGTTCGCGTCGGGTACGCCACCTGCGTCGGCGCTGGCGTAGCCACAGCCCGCCCGCCCAGACCGGACCACGTCTCGACCCGCGCATGGACACCCCCATGATCGACATGGTCGGCTACCGGACGGAGGCGGGTCGCTCCCCTTCCACGCCTACGCTAGTGCCCGTTCCCGCAGGCCAGCGCCCGTTCCGGCAATTCTCACGGTGACCGGGGATCCGTCCGCCGGCCGGCGGCGGCGTAGGGTCGCCGTCGTGGTGGCGGCGGGGTGGCGGTACCGGTACGTGGGACCGGAGGAGGTGCGCGCCGGGGACGCGCCCGAGGGGCGGCCGATCTGGTCCCGGGACGACCTGGAGAGCTGGCTCGCCGCCGTCGACCGGCGCGACCGTGACGAGCCCGTCACATACGTGGTCGACGTCCAGGGTGTCCTGCGGCTCGCGCCCCGGCGCAGCGAGCACGTCGCCTGCGCCGGAGGTGGAGAGGTGCTCGGCGCGGGGGAGATCGCCTTCGTCCTCCACCAGGGCCGCTGGGCAGTGACCGAGGTCAGCAACCAGTCCACCGGCTACTGCCCCGATCTCACCTCGTGGCTGGCGGTGGCGGCCGCTCTCGACCCTGCCCGGATCGCCCGCCCGCACGGCTTCACCGCAGCCGTCGTCTTCCGGCGCTGCCTGCGCTGCCAGGAGCGCAACGTGGTCCGCGACGACGATTTCACCTGCGCGGTCTGCGAAGCGCAGCTGCCGGCGGCTTGGAACGTGGCCGACGGATCACCCTGAAGCGGACCAGCGTTCGCCGTCCTCGGTCTTCCCCGCGACCGGGTAGCGCTGGGCCAGGAACCGCCGGTACCAGTGGGCGAATCCCACCCGCTCGCCCGCGTCATCCAGCACCGGTCGGAGCCCGCCGTCGACGCACCGGTCGTCGAACCACATGCTGCCGCGCGTCGGCCCGCTCACCACCAGCAGCGTCGCGAAGCCGCAACCCCGGTCGTCCAGGAAGAGCGCACCCTGGGTTGCCGCCGGATCATCCTCGATCTCGACGCCGCGCCGCCACCAGTCCCGCAGTGCGGCGTCGAACTCCTTCTGCGAGGCGAAGTCCTCCCGGAGCGGCTCGGGCCCCGGGACCAGGACCTGTGCCCGATAGACGAAATGGGGATTAACGTCCTCGCCGCAGCGAGCCTCTACATCGTGATCGTGGGCGGTTGAGCTGGCAAGGGGGACGGGCGTGGCGATGCTCCGGATAGGACACACGCGCGGCTACGCGCCGGGAGCAGTCAATGAGAAGGCTGCTGGCTGATCGCCCAGTCGCAGATCGCCGCGAGCGGTTTCTCGAGCGTGTGCCCGAGGTCGGTCAGCTCGTACTCGACGTGCTGCGGCGCGCTCGCCTTGACCACCCGGCGCCGTACGAGCCCGTCGGCCGCCATCCCGCGCAACGTCTCGGTCAGCACCTTCTGGCTGATACCCGGCAGGCGGCGGCGCAGCTCGGCGTGCCGCTGTGGCCCGGCCAGCAGCGCGTAGATCAGCAGGACCCGCCACTTAGCCGCGAACCGCTCCAGCGCCTGCCGGGTCGAGCAGCTCTCCTCGAGTACGTCGGGAATGACGAGAACCATCGAACCTCCCGGTCGTTCGGCACCGCTGCCTCGGCATGGGCACTCCACAGTGCCTTCTGGTCCGTGCCGGCCCCGCCGCCTACCGTCAGGACCAACCCTAATTCGCCGAGGCTGAGGACCAGAAGATGAGCCTTGCCCGCACCGCCGACCCGGGTGCCGGACCCGACCAGCCGGCTGCCTCCGACACCGAACGCGTCACCTTTGCCAGCGACGGCATCGACCTGGTCGGCGAGCTGCGGCTGCCGCCCGTCGCCGGGCCGGCGCCGGCGGTCGCCCTCACCGGGGCGTTCACCGGCGTCAAGGACCAGGTCGCCGGGGGGTACGCCGAACGGCTCGCCCGGGCCGGCTTCGTCACGCTCGCCTTCGACCATCGCGGCTTCGGCGAGAGCGGCGGTCGCCGGGGACACGAGGACAGCCAGGGCAAGCTCGCCGACCTGCGGGCTGCCGTCGAGGCGCTACGGTCCCGGCCCGAGGTGGATCCGAACCGGATCGGACTGGTCGGCGTCTGTCTCGGCGGCGGCTACGCGGTACGGGCGGCGGCGGAAAACCCCCGGGTGAAGGCGGTCGTCGGCATCGCCGGCGGCTACAACAGCCCGGCCTGGTTCGCCGAGCGGATGGGAATCGACAACTACCGCTCGGCGCTCGCCGGGCTCCTCGACGCGTACGACGAGCTTCTCCCCGCCGTCGCGCCCGGCGGCGCGGAGGCGGCGATGGGCGGTGACGAGCCGTACGCCTACTACGGCACGAGCCGGTCCGCCTCACCGCACTGGGTCAACCAGGTCACCCGGGGCTCACTGCACACGCTGATGACGTTCGACGCGCTCGGCGCGGCCCCGCTGCTCGCCGCGACCCCGCTGCTGGTGGTGCATGGCAAGGTCGACGCCTACTGCGCGCCCGAACTCGCCGCCGAGCTGCACCACCGGGCCGCCGGCGAGAAGGAGATCGTCTGGCTCGACGCCGCCCAGCACATCGACCTCTACGACACCGAACCGTACGTCACCGACGCGGCGAGCGCGGCAGCCGCCTTCCTGCACCGGCATCTCTGACCACGCCAGAGCAGGTCAGCGCACATCGACCTGTACGCGGGGCCAGGAGTTGTTGCCGTAACCCATGGGGTTCCACACGGTGGCGGGGGACTCGGGCTGCGACTCGCCGGCGTCGTCCCACGCCCGGGCGGTGATCTCCCTGCAACCGGACGGGAGGTCCAGGGTGGCGTGCCATTGCTGCCACGCCCACCGGCCGGCCGCGTCGTCGATGGAGGCCTGGATCCAGGTCTGCCCTCCGTCGGGTGAGACATCGACGCGGACGACGGCCCGGCCGTCACCGGTGAAGGCGTAGCCGGCGACGTCGGTGGGGCCGGCGGCCATGCTGGCGCCATCGTCGGGGGAGAGGATCGCGGAGGTCAGGGCCACCGGGCCGAGCGCGAAGCCCTGCCCAGGCCGGGTGGGGTCGGCGTCGGGCGGCAGCAGTCGGTAGTCCGCCGCCTGGAAGTAGTTGTCCGACGGCTGTGCCAGGGCGGTGATGCTCTGCACCCATTTGACGCTGCGGGCGCCGATGTAGCCGGGCACCACGACGCGGACCGGCCCGCCGTGCGCCGCGGGCAGTGGCTGCCCGTTCATCGACCAGGCCAGTAGCACCTCGTCGGAGAGGGCTTTCCGTAACGGGATGGAGCCGCCGAACGGCTGTGGCGGATCCGCGACCTGGGAGACGTCCGGAGCGGTGAAGGCGATGTGCGCCGCGCCGGGGGTGGGTCCGGCCGCGGCGAGCACGTCGGCGAGGCGCACGCCGGTCCATTCGGCCGTCGAGATAGCGGCGGGCCCCCACGGGGTCTGGCCCGGGATGTCCCGTACCGCCATCAGCCCGGCCCGCCGGTTACCCGCGCACGCGAGCGTGGCCACCTCGGTACGGGGCTGAAACCGCTCCTGCAGATCGGCCAGGACCAGGTCCAGCTCCCGGTGGACCAGGCCATCGACACGCAGTCGCCAGGTCGACCGGTCGATCTGCGGTATCGATCCATGGTTGCGGCTGTAGAAGGCGTCGGCCAGGGTCAGCGGCCCGGCCAGCGCGGCCGGCGGTGGCTCGGCGTTGAACGGCTCCGTCTGGTGGACGACCATGTCGTCCCGCTTCCCCCACATGCCCTCGGCTTTCCTCCTGGTGTTCCTTCGGCTGCTGCACATCGTGGCGTGCGAGGTTGCGCTCTGCTGCACGTTCGCCGGGGGCGCGTAGCTCCCCTTCCACGCCTACGCTAGTGCCCGTTCCCGCAGGCCAGCGCCCGGTTTCGGCAATTCTCGCGGCGGTCGACCTCGAGGGAGCAAGCGTGGCTGGCGGCACGGCCAGGGCTTGTTCACCCTGGCCGTGCGCCCCACCGCAGCGGCCGGAATCAGCCTCCGTAGAGCCAGTCGATGTGCTTGTAGTCGTCCGGCGCCCGATCCCAGTCCAGGCCGCCGCCACGGTCTTGGCGGCCTCGGTGGCGACCGTGTACGCGTCCTCGATGGCCTGACGGGCCCCCTGCGCCAGGTACTGCACCATGGGTGGGCGGCGGTCCAGCTCGTCCGGGTTGCCCCAGTCTTCCTCGCCTCGTTCGTAGGCGCCGGACGTTCATCGTCGCCGCGACTTGCGTCCCTCGACCGGCGGCTCGCCGAAGCGGGAGAAATCCGCCACACATTGCGGCGGGGTGTATGGGATTTCTCCCGTGGCCGCACCGGATGAGATGAACGCCGAGAGCAGGTGGTTGCAGGGCCTACCCGCAACCTTCAGCTACTCTCAGGCGCTCGAAGCCGGCCTGTCGAGGCGGCGGCTGTACCGGTTGCGCGATGAAGGCGTCATCGAACCTGTCGGCCGGGGTCTTTATCGACGCCATGACGCAGAGATGGCAGATGTCGATCTTATCGAGGTTCGGAGCGCTTGGCCGCCGGAGGTGAGGGTCAGCGCCGCCGCGGTGACCACACCGGCTGCGACCAGGGCGCCGTGGGACAGACGCGGGTTCCGCAGCCTTGGGATGTAATGGCTGAGCACGTCACCGAGCATGAACATACCGAGCAGCGCGACGAGCTGGCCGATCTCCACACCGATGTTGAAGGCCAGCTCCCGGGGGATCATCCCGTCGGAGGGCAGCCCGATCGCCTGCAGCCGGGTCGACAGGCCCAGGCCGTGCACGAGCCCGAAGGCGAGCACCGCCGCCGCGAACCACGTCCAGTCCTTCGGTCGGCCCCGCAGGCCGACCACTCCGATGAACACCAGGCTCGACGCCACAATCATCTCCACGAGGACTGGGTTGACCTGCCAGTCGGCGACCGTGGCGGTGAACAGGGTGATGCTGTGCCCGAGCGCGAACAGCGAGATCAGCTTGGCCGCGCGCCGCATCTCGCCGGCAAGGAGCAGGATGCCGCCGACGAAGAGCAGGTGATCCCAGCTGGCGAGCATGTGGGTGTTGCCCAGCCAGACGAACCCGCCGACCGTGTCGGTCGGCCCGCCGGCGGAATGTGCCCAAGCGGCTTGCGGCAAGACCAGCATCGTGCTCACCAGGGCGGTCGCGATGACCGCACCTCGTCGCGCCGCAGCCGGCATCCGGGTCCACTCCTCTTTTCCGCAGGCCGCAGACCTGCCATGTCCTCAATCAGTCGCTGCGCAGCCGCGTCTAGTTCCCCTGAAGTCTGTCATATGGCCCGATTTTGCCCGATTCGCCGCCGGACGCGCGGGGCGGCAGATGCACGACCGTGGGTTGTCACGCGGCGCGACGGTGTACGGCCTGCGCTGAGTATGGCTGCGGCGGCAGCAGCCGCAGCGGGACCGTTGGCTGTTCGGTGTCGTCGAGTTGGGCGCGCCATCGGGACGGCTGCGGCTGACCCTGTTGCGGCGGTGGGCCGCCGGGCCGCAGGCCGGGACGGGACAGCAGCACGGTGATCAGGTAGCCACCCAGCAGGAAGCCGTGACTGACCAGCCGAGTCACATCGACCTGAGCGGTGATCAGGTCGTTCACCGAGAGCAGCACCAGGGTCGCGACGAAGACACTGAGCATCGGCAGCAAACCGGCGGGCGGGGTCCGCCGCAGCGCCACGAGCAGGAAGCCTGCCCCGACCGCGACGTTCCACGCCGCGGACTCGTGCCACAGGTGCTGCCCGGAGTGCAGGTGATCGGTGACCGTTCCCATGCCGACCTGAGCAAGTCCCAGCACAAGTTGCACGGCGCCGAGCAGGCCCAGCCCACCACGCAGCCCGGCCGCCAGCCGACGACGCCACGCCACCGTGGGCCGCCATCGCGACCGGCGGACCTGCGGCGGTGCGGCCGCGAGGATCGCATCGGTCAGATCGGGCAGCGACGTCACGACCTGCGTGCGGGCCCGCCGGGTCACCGCGGCCGCCGCATCCAACCACCGTCGGCAACTCTCACACGAGTCCAGATGCTCTTCGACCCCGGCCCGCTCGGCCGGCGTCTCCTCACCGTCAAGCTGGGCCGACAGGATCTCCCGCCACTGCTCACACCGCATATACCAATAGTCGCTTACCGCCCCTACCTGGTTCCCGACGCGGCCGGATGCGTCGGACACTTGTACCCGCCGCCCTCAGCCGGCGCGGCCCGCCCGCCGGTCGCGCTGACCCCCAACCGCGGCGACCAGGTCCTCGCGGGCCCGGGCGACCCGGGAACGGATCGTCCCGACCGGGCACCCACACACCTGCGCCGCCTCCGCGTACGACAGCCCGAGAATCTGCGTGGCGATGAACGCCTCCCGCCGCTCCGGCGACAGCCCCAGCAGCAACCGGCCCAACACGACCTCGTCCTCGAACCGGCCACCACCGGCCGGCGGCTCCCAGTCCTGAAGCGGAGTCGTTCGGGGACGCGTCGCCGCCGAGCGCAGGTGGTCAGCGGCCACCCGCCGGGCGATGCTGAACAACCACGTCCGCGCCGACGACCGACCCGCGAACCGCGGCAGACTGCGCAGCGCGCGCAGGTAGGTCTCCTGCACCAGATCATCGGTGTCCGGCGAACCGAGCAGATGGTGCAGGAACCGCCAGGTCTGGTGCTGGGTCGCCCGCACGAACGCCGCCAGCGCCTGCTGGTCCCCGCGGCCCGCAGCCAGTGCCCACGCCGTGACCTGCTCGTCCTCGCCTGCCGCCATCACAACCTCCGGTCCGGTCGCCTGCCCGCGCGGTACCCGATGCGGTCCGCCGCCCGCCACGATCTTCCACTACGACAGAACGTAGTGGATTGATGTTGACCATTGTCACAGTAGTACCCGCAGAGCGGCCCGTCTGTACCTTGATCGATTCGTCTGCGGTGAGTGTGAGGACCAGTTCACCGCCCGCCCGACGGGGCGTAGCCGTACTACCTCCTTGACCGACGTCGCCACCGGACGGACGCGACGATGGCGGCCACCACGACGGCGACCGCGATGAGCGAAATCCAGAGCGCCTTGCCGCCGGTTGTGTTGGCGGTTGGGCGGTGGGTCGCGTTCGGCGCGGCCGAGCTGGGGGCGGGAGCTGCGCTCGTGGCGGTCGGCGACGCGCTGGTCGGTACCGCGGCGGCTGGTTTGACTTTGAGGACCGGGGCGGGGTTGTCGGGCTCGGGCTTACCAGCTTCAGGGATTTCGATCCACCGGGCCACCGTTCCGTCGCTGTAGGTTTCCAAGGTCTTGAACGGCGGCTCGGTGGCGTTGGACGGCAACTGCGCGATCGTGACGGCCCACACGGCGTCCTGGCCGACCTTCAGCGCGGGCCCGGCCACGGTGAACCCGTCGGGATTGCGGGACAGCTTCCAGTCGGTCGGCGCCTTGGCCAGTCGGACGTCTTCGGGCCCGATCCCGGGTGGGAGGACCACTCGTTCTGACTTGATGCCGGCGCGGGGGGACTCGGCCTCGCCGGTGAACGTGATGGTCACATCACGGGCCCCAGCCTGGGGCTTGTCGGCCTGGACCTGGACGTGGGCGAAGGCGGGTGCGGCGAGCACGAGGGCGGTGGCGACGCCAGCCACGGCGGCCAGGGCGACACGAACGCGCCTAGCTGGCCCTGCGATACGCACGCGCACCTCCTCTCTACGACAGGCGACCCTGGGCCGCAGCCGGTGAACCAGACGCCAAGCAGCTATCGGTAAGTCGCTTCCCCTGAGGCGATTGGTTCCGGCCGTCCAGCCGAATTTACCCCGACTGCTACCAAATCTTTCGTTTGGTGAGAAAAGGGGCCCCTGGTGCCCGGGAAGGGTCCAGCAAGCCGAGGCGCCCCCGATGCACCTCCAGCTACCAAGATGCGGGCCAGTGCTCCGCCCTTCAGGGCGGGGGTGAAGGCCCGCGCGGGAGGGGCCGCCAGGCCCCGAGCGTGCCATTGACCGTGGTAAAATCTCGGCGGGCTCCAGCGATAACCAAGCTGGAGCCCGCCGCATCAGACGTCGCCGCAGGGCATGCGGAGACGGAAAACGCCTGTGGAGCGGACGTAAGACCGGAGCATGCTCCGGCTGATCGCGGTGAAGCAGGAACCCACCCGGGCGTTGCGCGTTCCGCGCGCAGCGCGGAGGGAATCCCCGCCATTCATGGCGGTGGAGGAAGTCAATGCGTCACGGTTGGCAGCGACGGGACTCCGTGGGACAGAGCCGAGCGGCCCCTGACCTGCATTTCTGCTGGTCAGGGGCCGTTCTCGCACCTGCTGGCGGGTAGTAGAGGATTCGAACCTCTGTAGCTTTCGCGACGGATCTACAGCACGTCCCCGTAGCGGACCCTCTTTGCTTGCGGCGGGCTGCCTCGCCGATAGGTCGGACAGCGTGGTCAGCCGGCCCGGCTGGCCTTGCGGTAGGCGAGCAGACCGGCGGCCAGCCCGGCGAGGCCCAGGACGAGACCGCCAACGCCGAATCCGATAGCTGTCCCATTGGCGGATTCGCCGTCGCTGCTGTCAGCGGTGTTGGCTACGGCAACGGGGGCCGCGGCGGGCGTGGCGGCACCCTTTTTCGCCAGCTTCAGCACCGGAGCCGGGTGCTCCGGCTCAGCGCCGTTGCTCGGCTCATCGATCCAGCGCACCACGTCACCGTCGGAGTAGGTCTGCAGGGCCTTGAACACGACCTGATCGGCCTCCGGCAGCGGGCCGAGGGAGACGTCGAACTCCTGGAACTGGCCCGGCTTGATCGCCGCGTTGGCGTCCGCGGTCCACGTGATCTTCGTAATCGCCTCGGTGATCTCCCCGTCGTCGGTCTTGATCGGCGTGGCGAGCTTGGACGTCTCGGTCTGTGCGGTCCATCCGGCCAGCGGCTTCAGCGACACGGACGCGATCGGCGTGCTGGTGGGAAGGTTCACCTCGACCTTGGTGGTGTTGGCGTTGTCCTTCTCGTTCGGCACGCGGAAGGTGACCTTGGTGTAGCCGCCCTGCGTCGCCTCCTTCGGGTTGACGGTGACGTGCGCGAAAGCGGGGCCGGCAAACGCGAGGATGGCAGTGACGGCCCCGGCGGCGGCAGCCCCGGCTCGCAGGACGTGGGTACGAAGCATCGGTGGGTGGGTCCTTTCCCTTTCAGCGCCCGACTTGCGGGTTTCGCGGTGGTCCGTGCGGACGTAAGAGATAGTCGCTGCGTGCCCGCCAAAAGTTCCGCGCCCGCCCTGGAACAGTCGGCGGGGTAGCAGCAGCCAGAGATCGACTCGTAATGCGCGGCTCCCACGCATTCGTTGTGCCTGATCTGCGCCCCGGGTCCCCTCCCGCTGCCCGACGGTGGTGCGGGGGAGGGACGCACATGAGCGGCGCTCGCGGTCTGGACGGATGGGGCTGGAGGGGTTGAGCCCGGCCTGGCGGTGGGAGACGTCGCCGGGTGGGCCGGTGCTACGCCGGCCTGTCGCCCTGATGCTGGCCGCGCCGGTCGACTCGGTGCCCGAGGGTCCGAACCTGGTCTAGAGTTTGTTGGCCATCGATGCCTGGCGGTGGGCAGCCGCCGATCAGGTCGGCCAGCCGCTCGCCACGGCAAGGATTTCGTCGGGTAGTTCGCCGCACTCGGCGCGGTCAGCCGTCGTCTGGGCCATGACCGCCGATCTTGACCGATCCCGGGCATCCTGGCCAGGTGATGACCGGAGCCCCGGTCTGGACCAGTCGTCCTCGATTCCCTGTGATCGGGCTCTTCCCCTTCGCAAGCGCGGGTCCGGGTAGGGGAACGGGCGGCCGCTTACCAGCGTGGCTTGGTCTCCAAGGAAATCCGCTACAGATGGCCGCAATGTGTGTAGAGTTTCCCTGTGGGGTCAGCGGACAGGTCGGAGACTGAGAGCGCGCCGTTGGGCATTCTCCCAGCCACCTTCAGCTACTCCCAAGCCCTTGAAGCGGGCCTCTCTGAATGGCAGCTCTATCAGCTGCGCGATCAAGGGATCATCGAACCTGTCGGCCGGGGGCTCTACCGGCGCCACGACGCCGACGGGGCGGATATTGATCTCATCGAGGTCGCCCACCGCGCCCCGTCAGCCACCCTGTGCCTGACCACCGCACTGGCTCGGCACGGCCTCACCGACGAGATCCCCTCCCGTATCGACGCCGCGCTGCCTCGTGGGCGGCATCGACCGGCCACTACCGCCCCGGTCGCCTGGCACTGGTTCGACCCGGCCACGTTCGAGATCGGCCGCACGGAGCTGCAACTCGACCCGGACACCTCAATCGGGCTCTACAGCGCCGAACGCAGCATCATCGACGCGGTTCGTCTGCGGCATCGAGAGGGGCCGGATCTGGCGTACGCGGCGCTACGGCGCTGGCTGCGACGGGGCAACGCCTCACCGGCGAAACTGCTGAGGATGGCTCGGCAGTTTCCCCGAGCCGAGCGCCCGCTCCGAGAGGCATTGGAGATCCTGCTGTGACCGCACGTCCGACGCGGGCCACCGTCGCTGGCCGCGCCTACCTCGACCTCCAGAACCTCGCCCGCCGCGCCGGTCGACCCACGGACGAGCTGCACCAGTTCTATGCCCTGGAGGGCTTCCTTGCCCGTCTGGCCCAGTCCTCGTACGCCGACAAGCTCGTGCTCAAGGGCGGAGTGCTGCTGGCCGCCTACGCTGCCCGCCGGCCCACCCGCGACGTAGACCTTCAGGGTCGATGGATCTCGAATGAAACGGAGCAGGTGGTCGGCATCGTTCGCGGCGTCGCGTCCCTGCACCTCGATGACGGCCTGGTCTTCGATGCGGCGGGCGCGAGCGCGGAGACGATCCGGGACGACGACGTGTACGCCGGAGTGCGCGTCAGCCTTACCGGCAGTCTCTCCGTCGCGCGGCTGACCTTCCATGTCGACGTCAACGTCGGCGACCCGATCTGGCCCGATCCGCAGCCGATCAAGCTGCCGCGCCTGCTCGACGGGGAGATCGAGGTGGCCGGCTATCCGCTCCCCATGGTGTACGCGGAAAAGTTGGTGACCGCGTTGCAGCGGGGCGAGGCGAACACCCGCTGGCGCGACTTCGCCGACGTTTACCTGCTGTCCAGTCGGCACGATGTCGACGGCGGCGAGCTGGCGGCGGCGGTGCAGCGGGTGGCAGAATATCGCGAGGTCACGCTTGCGCCGCTCAGTCAGGCGCTCGACGGCTATGCGGAGCGGGCGCAGTCACGGTGGGTGGCCTGGCGGCGTAAGCACCGCCTCGACGATCGTCTCCCTCTGGACTTCGGCGCGGTGCTGCAGCAGGTGTTCACGCTCGCCGACCCTGCCTTGGCCGGGATCTCCCACGGGCGGACCTGGAACGCGACGGCCCAGGGCTGGACTGCTATGTGACCAACGCGGGGTGGCCGTCCAGCCATCGGCGGTGAGCCTGGGCGACCCCGAGATGGTGCGGACCTGGTCCCCGGCAGGCGGCGAACTACCCGGTCGGGCAGGCCGCCGCTGACGCCCGCCGGATCGCCCGGGCCAGCAGGATCCCGGTCACCCGCCGCTGGTCAGGGTCGAACAGGGCGGTGGCGCCGACCGAGCCCTCGGCGGCCGGCCGGACCGGCGCGGTCAGGCGATCGCCAACTCCACGCAGTACGGCCTCGCCGCGTACGTGTACACCTCAGACATGCGGCGTTGCATCCGGGTCGTTGAGGCGCTGGAGTTCGGCATGGTCGGCCTCAATCAAGGCATTGTGTCCAACCCCGCAGCCCCGTTCGGCGGAATGAAGCAGTCCGGGGTCGGACGAGAGGGTGGCCGCGAGGGCATCGAGGAGTACCTGGAGACGAAGTACGTCGCCGCGAAGGTGTAGCGGTCGGACGGGCTGCGGCCCGTGGCGAGCAGATTCGAGCGGGCGCTGTTCGTCGGCGACCCTGGACGGCCGGCTGCCGGCCCGTCAGGGCACCTGCCACCAGACCGGCGGCAGGTGCCCTGACGGTTTTACCGGTTCAGGTCAGGCGCCGCCGCCACCGGGCTGGACGACTCCGTTGACCTTCAAGGTGTAGGGCGCGTACTGGTTGACCTGCTCGGTCGGCTCGTCGTAGGCGACCACGGCGACGACCTTCTCGAACGGGCTGAGCGCGGCCAGCTGCCCGCGGCTGAGCGTCAGGCCGGGCTTGCCGTCGAACTCGATCTGCCGCGCCACCGAGTGCCGCTCGTCGATGCCGATCAGTCGCAGGTTCCAGTTCTTGACACTGATCGGCTTGATCTCGGTCGGCGAATCGAACGGCGCGAGACTGCTGCCGTCGCTGATCGTCGTGCCGCCGACGGTGATGTCGTCGATCAGCCACCCGCCCTCGTTGACGCCACCGTCGCTGACGTAGCGGAAGCCGAGCAGGACGCTCTTTCCGGCGTACGCGGAAAGGTCGTACGAGTGCGGCTCGAACCCGGTGGTCGTGCCGTTGATCGCCGGGCCGAGCGGCCCGTCAACGGTTTTGTCGCCCGGGATGGCGGTGTAGGTCGCGCCGCCGTCGGTGGAGACGGTGACGTAGCCGTAGTCGAAGCCGGCCTCCGCGCCGTACTTGGCGAGGAAGCGCAGCGTCGGGTCGGCGGTCGGCACCGTGACCGACGTGACCGCCCCAGCGTCCGTGTTGCTGGCGTTTCCGGACCAGAGGACGGGGTTACCGGAACGGTCCGGATCGTTCGACACGATGGTCCACGCCAGCGGGAGCGGCGGCAGGGTCTTGGCGCCCTGGAACGACAACGACCGCAGGTCGCGGCCGCGCAGGAGCTGCCCGTCGGCCTTCTGCAGCGGTACGTAGTCAGCACCGTTCGGTGCCGCGCCCGGGGTGGCGTTGGCGGTCGGGTTGGCCAGGTTGACCGTGGAGCGCAGGCTCGGCGTGGTCACTCGGCTCTTCGGCACGCCGAGCATGATCCCGTGGCGCGAGTCACCGACGATCTTGTCGACCAGCGTCATCGTCTGGTAGTCGTGGATGACCTGGTACATGTTCCGGGCGCCCTCCGCCTTCAGCGCCGCGTTCAGGCTGGCCAGACCCTGCAGGTCGCCGTCGTTGTGCAGGCGGGAGATGATGTCCGTGCCGTACCGGTCGTACAGGAACAGCATGAACGAGTACGCGTTGCCGTAGTCGGCGAGCACCGCGTTCGGGTTGGGGCTCTCGCCCCACAGATTGAGCGAGTTCTCCGGGCCGCCGCAGTCCCGTGGGTTGGTGTTGAACGGCGTCTGCACCGTGCCGAAGCCCTGGTAGCAGAAGAGGTGGCTGTCGGCTCCCCGGTCGAAGACGGTAGCCGTCCCATCGACGTAGCCGACGAGCGTCTGGGCGAAGTCGGACAGGCCCTCGTTGACCCAGGTCGTCTCGAACGGGTCGGTGTAGTACTGCGCCAGGTGCTGCCACTCGTGGGCGAAGGTTCCCTCGTAGAGGAACGGGCGGCCCGGGCGGCTGGTGCACAGGTCGTTGGTGGGCTCGTTCGGCGGGTTGGCCTGGGTGCGGTGTAGCCAGTCGTACGCGTCGATGGTCATGACGTTGCGGTCGAACAGCTCGTTGAACTGGGCCGAGAAGAAGCCGGCGATGTAGGTCGGCCTGGCCGGGAAGTCGTAGAAGTTGTCGTCCCGGACGTTGTCGACGAGGGTGACCGTCTTGTTGCCGCCGCCGGTGTAGACGCCGCCGTTGCCGTTGGCGTCCGGGCCGAGCAGGGCGTTGGTGCCGTCGCGGTCCGGTGGTGTGCTGAACGCCGCCGTCTCCTTCGGATACATGTTGTTGTCGAACTCGTTGACGAGGTTCGCGACCTGCGCGTCGGTGATCTGAGTCGACGACGGGATCTGGGCTCGGCAGTCGCCGGCCGGGAACGCGAGGTCGTTGGCGACCCACACCTCGATGTTGTTGCCCACGCCCCGAAGCGTGTAGTTCTTGCGGTAGAGCCGGCCCTGGAAGTCGTCGAGCCCGAGCCACTGCCGGACTGTGCCAACGGGCGGAGTCGCCGCTGCTGCCATGGTTTGCGAACGCGCCTGCGCGCGCGGCTGGTAACGAGCAGGCGTCTCGATCTTGCGGCCGTCCAGCGTGAAGTCCTTGCGGGTGAGCTCTCGGACGTCGCTGGGCCGATCCTTCTTCGCGGCGGCCGGTTGGGCGGCGGCGGCCGCCGCGGCTGACGCGGGCAGGACGCCCAGGAGTGGTAAGACGAGTGCGATGGCTGCTGCCCCGGCGATGCGGCTGCGTGCCATTGGCCCCCCTCGGGTCTTGTGAATCCGGTTAACGATCTTCGTCGAAAGTAACCGGGCTGACATTCACGTTCGTACGCCCATTAGTTGCCGGTGGCAATCGTCTTACCGCACGACTTGACATTGGCGGCGGCGGCTACACCGAAAGGCCTCGCCCCGCTGACCGAAAAGCACCGACAGATCCGCCCGACCGGACATGGCCACGCCGCCGAGCGCCAGTGTCAGTCCGACCGGACGGCGATGCGGTCGGCAAGGGGCGAGGACCAAGACTGCGGACGTGAGGTGACCGGAAGATGGTCGTGCCCTGGCGGTAGGGTCCCGGCGATGCCCCGTCGGGAGGTGTGGTCATGCTTGCTGGGCTGGAGGTGCCGCCCGCGGTCGAAGCGGAGCGGGTGATCACGGCCGTGCTGGCCGACCTGCGCTCCGGCGCGCACCGGGGCGTCGTGGTCGACTCGCCGCCCGGCGCCGGCAAGTCGACCCTGGTGGTCCGCGCCGCCGTCGACCTGGCCGCCGCCGGCGAGCCGCTGGTCATCATCGCGCAGACCAACGAGCAGGTCGACGACCTCATTGACCGGCTCGCCCGCAAGGCCCCGGAGCTGCGGATCGGCCGGCTCTCCGCCGCCGACTACCGGCCCTCCGACCGGGTCAAGGACCACGACATGGTCCGGGTCGCCGCGAAGGTCGCAGACCTGGGCGGTCCGGCGGTCATCATCGGTACGGCCGCGAAGTGGGCCACGGTCGCCGAGGGCTGCTGGCCGTGGGCGATCGTCGACGAGGCGTACCAGATGCGGTCGGACGCCCTGCTGCGCGTGGCCGGCAGGTTCGAGCGGGCGCTGTTCGTGGGTGATCCGGGGCAGCTCGACCCGTTCTCCACGGTCGAGACCGCGCGGTGGACGGGCCTGACCTGGGATCCGATGCAGTCGGCGGTGGCGGTGCTGCTGCGGCACAACCCGGAGCTGCCCGTACACCGGTTGCCGGTGTCGTGGCGGCTGCCCGCCACGGCGGCGCCGGTGGTGGCGGCGGCGTTCTACCCGTTCACCGGCTTCCGGTCCGGCACGGAGTGGGCCGACCGGGCGCTGTCGTTCACCGAGGCCGGGCCGGGGGACGGGTACGACGCGGCGGTGGACGTCGCGGCCGCGTCGGGGTGGGCGCTGTACGAGCTGCCGGCCCGGCACACGCTGCGTACCGATGCCGAGGCCGCGGCGGCCTGCGCGGAGCTGGCGCTGCGGGTGCTGCGGCGCGGCGCGGTCGCGGTCTCCGAGCAGGCGCCCGACGGCGTGCCGGTCACGGCGGACCGGATCGCCGTCGGGGCTGCCCACCGGGACCAGGTGGCGGCGATCCGATCGCAACTCGGCGCGGCCGGCGCGGGCATCACGGTCGACACCGCCAACCGGCTCCAGGGCCGGGAGTACGACGTGACGATCGTGCTGCACCCGCTGTCGGGGCGGCGGGACGCGACCGCCTTCCACCTGGAGTCGGGGCGGCTCTGCGTGCTCGCCTCGCGGCACCGGCACGCCTGCGTCGTCGTGGCGCGGGCGGGGATCGCCGAGCTGCTCGACTCGTACCCGTCGACCGAGCGGGTGCACCTGGACGTGCCGGTCAAGTTCCCGGACGGCTGGGCAGCCAACCAGACGATGCTCGGCCACCTCGCCGCGCACACCGTCACCTGACTACGGCAGAAGCGTCAGCGGTGTCCGGTGGCTCCTGTACGTTCTCGTGGGTCTTGTCGCCCGGCGTGCTCCTGGCCAGGCAGCGCGTTCGGTCAGGTCGTGCGGCGGCTGGTGGATCGGCGTGGGTCGTCGTGGCGCCAGCCCGACGAGCGGTCGATCGCCGCGTGGCGCGAGCATGCCGCCCACGCGGCCACCCGCGCGCACGGTCGGCAGCACTGGCACGAGGAAATCGCCGTGCACG
Source organism: Micromonospora sp. NBC_00898 (assembly GCF_045207895.1). Taxonomy (NCBI): domain Bacteria; kingdom Bacillati; phylum Actinomycetota; class Actinomycetes; order Micromonosporales; family Micromonosporaceae; genus Micromonospora; species Micromonospora sp. NBC_00898. The sequence goes on along the minus strand of NZ_CP108775.1, from coordinate 4,684,590 downwards.
TGGCCCGGGTGGAGCGTGCGTACGAGTTCACGTGTCCGGCCTCCGCCGGAGGGCCGCCTTTCCTGATCGAAGCGCCGACGTCGCGAGACCGGGGGCCCGGGCAGGTCCTGTCGGTCCTGGCCGGGCCCCGGTTGTCAGTGGTGCGTGCTGCGGGTGTTCAGCACGATGGCGGTGGTGATCAGCCCCGCACCGATGAGCCCGGTCGAGCCGAGGCGGTCGCCGAGGAACAGCGTTGCCAGGAGCGTGGCGACGAGCGGTTCCAGTAGTGCGATCAGCGCTGCCGTACTGGCCGGGGTGGTACGCAGGCCCCGGAAGTACAGGGCGTACGCCACCGCGGTGGGTGCGGTGCCCAGCAGGAGCAGCAACCCCACGGACGCTGGGGTCGGGACGAAGTCCATGCCGGATGTCACTGTGGCCGCGGGGGCGAGCACGGCCGCGCCGATCGCGAAGCTCACGCCGGTGGCGGTGAGGTCGTGGAGACCGGCGACGGGCCGGGTGCCTATGAAGGTCATAGTGGCGAAGCCGGCTGCCGACAGCAGCGCGAATCCGGCGCCGGCGAGCACGCTCGTGGCGGTGAGGCCGCCGGGCGGCGTGCCGACGAGCAGGGCCAGACCGCTGACGGCCAGCGCCACCGTGGCGAGCATCCGCGGGCTGACCCGCCGCCGTCCGGTGGTCCATTCGGCGGACAGGACCAAGGCGGGTGAGGTGCCGATCGTGAGTAGGGTGGCGAGGCTGACGGTGGTCAGTGACACCGCGGCGAAAAAGCAGGCCTGGAAAACGGCGGCGAGCAGCCCGTTCACGGCCATCCGGGCCCAGGCGCGACGGCCGCGTGGCAGCGGCTGCCGGGTCAAACAGAGCGAGGCGATGACGAGCGTGCCGCCGGCGGCGAGCCGGTAGGCGGCCACAGCCAGCGGTGACAGCCCCGTTTCTTGGGCGAGGAGGCTGCCGGTGGGGCCACCGGTGCCCCACAGCACGCCTGCGAGGACAAGCGACCACAGGCCGGTGGCGGAGCGTCGGGCGGCGGCCACCGGGTGTTCGGAGACAAGCATGAAGAATTCGCTCCTGCGACGAGAGGAATTGGGGTCGCGGAAGCGGGGCGTACCGGACTCAGCGATGCATGGACCGCGCGTCCAGCCGGCACAGGCTGGACACGATGAGCAGAGTCGCCCCGCTCAGGAGCGCGGCGGGGTGATGATGTCGAAGGTCCGGCCCATGATCCGATCCTAATCACGGCCAGTGGACGACACGAACCTATTCTCACGAGCGCCGAGCCGACGCATTCTCATGTTCATCTCGCAAGCGACATTCGCCGCGACGCGATCTTGAGACAGCGTCATCGAGGTTGAGAACCTACAGGTCTTGTAGGTTCTCACACCCGATGTGATCATGGCGCTTTCCGCGGCGGGTTGTTGAGCGGCGTGGACGGGACGGAAGTCCGCCGATGCCGCGGTGTGCGGGGCCGAACGGCGCCCGAAGTCGGTTCGCGACGAGCTGCTGGTGCGCTGCCGGACGGAGCGGATCGAGCCGCCGGTGGCCGGGCGGATCGACCGGATCGTGCGCTCCGCGCTGCACCGGGTCGAGCAAGCGCTGACCGTCCGGGTCGTGGACCGGTTGCCCGTCGATGTCGACAGCCGGCTGCGGGCTCTGGTCGCGGCAGAGGTGCCGGGCGACGACGCCGGGGATTCCGTGTATCGCGGACTTATCCAAAATCGCATACGCCACCGCAACGGCCCTCCGTTTCTAATGGGGGCATGAACCACAGCGCATCCCTGTCAGCACCGCCTCGCCGCACGCGCAGGATCGTGCTTGTCAGCCTGGCGATCCTGGTCGTGGCGAGAGTCGCGTTCGCCGTGCGGCGGCCGCTCATGATGTCCGCTCCGAGGTGCATGGCCGGGCGGTGGCACGGCTGCTTCGATACGTTCAACGGTGTGCTGCTCATGATGCTGGTTGCGCTGCCGTTGGCCGCTCTGGTGGTGTGGGCTTTGGCGCGCCGTCGGCGTGCCGCCGGCGTCACATCGGCGTGGCGGATGTCGCTGGCCGAGGTGGGCATGGTCCACGGGGCGGTGCCGTTCGTATGGATGACCATGATGCCGGGCCTTGGGGCCGGCATCGTCCCCGGTCGGGTGAGTCTGGTCCCGCTGCGGGACCTGGTCACGATGGGGCCGGTCGGGATCGTCGGCAACCTGCTGATCTTCGCGGCGCTGGGGTTCTTCGCTCCGATGCGGTTCGCGGCGCTGGCGTCCGTGCCGCGGATCCTGGCGCTCGGGGCAGGCTGCTCGGTCCTGGTCGAAACCGCACAGTACGTCCTGCGGCTGGACCGGGTGTCCTCCGTCGATGACGTACTGGTCAACGCCGCCGGCGCCGTGCTGGCCGGGCTGGCGTCGCGCCACTGGTGGCGCACTGCGGCGGAGGTGCCGTCGGACCAGCCTCGTCCCGCGCTGGCATCGGCGGACTGAGTCGCGTGTCCAGTATGCAAGTATCAACGGAATTTTGTGCTGATCATAGGCTTCAAGCATGCGCGTACTGATCGTGGAGGACGAGCCCTACCTGGCCGAAGCGGTCCGTGACGGTCTGCGGCTGGAGGCGATTGCCGCCGACATCGCCTCCGATGGCGACTCCGCCTTGGAACTGCTCAGCGTCAATTCCTACGACCTCGCGGTCCTCGACCGCGACATCCCCGGCCCCTCCGGCGACGAGGTCGCCCGGCGCATCGTCGCCTCCGGCAGCGGCATCCCGATCCTCATGCTCACCGCTGCCGACCGGATCGACGACAAGGCTTCGGGGTTTGAGCTCGGCGCCGACGACTACCTCACCAAACCGTTCGAGCTGCGGGAGCTCGTCTTGCGGCTGAGGGCGCTCGACCGCAGACGCGCGTACGCCCGGCCCCCGGTCCGCGAGATCGCGGGCCTGCGGCTCGACCCCTTCCGGCGGGAGGTCTTCCGCGACGAACGCTACGTCGCGCTCACCCGCAAGCAGTTCGCCGTGCTGGAAGTCCTCGTCGCCGCCGAGGGCGGGGTCGTCAGCGCCGAGGAGCTGCTGGAACGGGCCTGGGACGAGAACGCCAACCCCCTCACCAACGCCGTGCGCATCACCGTCTCCGCACTGCGCAAACGGCTCGGCGAGCCATGGATCATCGCCACCGTGCCCGGCGTCGGCTACCGGATCGACACCGGTATGAACACCATCGCCCCTGGCAGGGACACCACCGCCCCCGGCAGTACGCATGCATAGACGCCCAGGGCTCAGCGCCCGACTGAAACTCACCCTCAGCTACGCCGGGTTCCTCGCCGTCGCCGGCGCTCTCCTGCTGGCCGTGGTGTGGGGGTTCCTGCTGCGCTACGTACCCGACACCTCCAAGGGCCTTCTCGGGATCTCGCCCAACCGCTACCTCCTTGTGCACACCTTCGCCCCGGCCGCGGCCGTGGCGATGCTCTTCCTGCTCGTGTTCGGGCTCGTCGGGGGATGGATCCTCGCCGGCCGGATGCTCGCACCACTCACACAGATCACGGATGCGGCACGGATGGCCGGGAGGGGGTCGCTGTCCCACCGGATCCGTATGAAGGGCCGCCAGGACGAGTTCCGTGAACTCTCCGACGCGTTCGACTCGATGCTCGAACAACTCGAGTCCCACGTCGCCGAGCAGCAGAGGTTCGCCGCGAACGCCTCTCACGAACTGCGCACCCCGCTGACGATCTCCCGGACACTGCTCGACGTCGCCCGCAAGGATCCCACGCGAGTCCGGGGCGAACTCATCGAACGCCTGCACGCCGTCAACAAGCGGGCGATCGACCTCACCGAGGCCCTCCTGCTGCTCAGCCGCGGCGACCGCGGAAACTTCACCCGCGAGAGCGTCGACCTCTCCCTTATCGCCGAAGAAGCCGCCGAAACGCTGCTTCCCCTCGCCGAACAGCGCCGGATCACGCTGGACGTCACCGGCGGGGCGGCCCAGACCAGCGGCTCCGCCGAACTCCTGTCGCGGATGGTGACGAACCTCGTCCAGAACGCCATCGTCCACAACCTCCCCGCCGGCGGCACCGTGACGGTCCACACCGAGGCGCACGGCGACACGAGCGTGCTGCGGGTCGAGAACACGGGTCGTCGGCTCCCACCGGAACTGGTACCGACCCTCACCGAACCCTTCCAGCGCGGAACGGAACGCGTACGCACCGACGAACACGCCGGCGTCGGCCTCGGCCTGGCCATCGTGCACAGCATCGTCCGCGCCCACGACGGAACCCTCGACCTCGTCCCCAGCCCCGTCGGCGGTCTCCTCGTCACGGTCCGGCTTCCCGGCACGCCGTAGGCATCGTCCCCGAGCGGGGCCCCGTTCAGTCTGGCGCCGTTCTTGGCGATCAGGTCGGGCGCCAGCATCGACCTCCAGAGTGACGCCCCGGAGCCGGAGCACCGCCGGCGGGTGGACCGGACGGTCAGCCGGGGCGGCGAGCACCGCTGTACGCCATATTCGCCAGCTGGGCCATTCGGACCACGTCCCCGGTGTGCGGCGCGTGGACGATCAGTCCATTGCCGACGTAGATACCCATGTGATGGTGATCGGAGTAGAAGAAGACGAGGTCACCCGTGCGAAGGTTTGCTCTGCTCACCGCCACACCTTCGGTCCATTGAGAACCTGTGTAATGGTCCAGCTGCACCCCGGCGGAGGCCCACGCGTACTGGGTCAGGCCGGAGCAGTCGAACGAGTCCGGACCGTTGGCCGCCCACACGTACGGCTTGCCGATCTGCCTGCACGCGGTCTTCGCCGCGACGCCGCCGCTTCCCGTGATGGGGACGGCGGGACACTTCCCACCGATGAACAGCGAACTGGTCGACGTGATGGGCGAGGTGCTGCTCGCGGTGGCGGCGGACCGCGCGGCGGCTGCGGCTCTGGCCGCCGCGGCGTCCGCGGCCGCCTTGGCCGCTGCGGCCGCGTCCGTGGCTGCGATCTGTCGGTGTAGCGCATCCAGCCGCTTGATCTCGGCGTCGATGGCCTTCTTGCGAGCCGCTAGCTGGGCCTGCTCGCGCTGCTGTATCGCGATCAGCGCGTCAACCTTCTCCCGGTCGGCGTCGTAGCCCGCCTGCTGGGCCGACAGCCGGGTGATCTGTCGCTGCTCCGAACCTGCCACCTGATCCACGAGCGCGAGCTGATCCCCCAACGCGGTCGGCGGCGAGCCGCGGGACAGCAGGGCGTTGAATGTGGAGAGCGACTTTTCCCGCTTGTAGTACCCCGTCACAATCTCCTGGACCCGGGTCCTGCTGGCCTCCACCGACTTGCCGAGTGGCTCGATCCGCCGGCTCAGTTCGGCCGATCTCCGCTGGTTCGCCGCCAGTTCCGACCGGACCTTGTTGTACTGCTCGATGACGGGTTCGAGTTTTTGCCACGCCGCGTCGATCTGCTGCTGCACATCGGCGGCCGACGGTGCGGCGTGGGCGTGGGCCGCTGGCCCGACGGCCACCATGACCGCCGCCGCGGCGGCGAGGATTCTAATGAACAGACGCGATCCTGCGGGCCGGGTGCGCACGGGTGGCAACGGGTTCGGCTCCTTCCACTCGAGGCCGACGCACGTCACGGTGCACCGACCTCGACCGCCTACCGGGTTAGCTGACGGGTTCGGGCGTGGAAGGCGCCCTACCGCTGACGCGGATTCACCCCGAAAACCTGCGGTGGTTCCCCGGCTCGCCTGGCGACGCCAGTGACGTCCAGCGACTCGGCGGTGGCCGTCCCGGGGCACTCCAGGTGGAGACCGACATCCGGAACGGACGCTGACCAACATTAGTGAGGGCGGGCGGAAGAAATCAACGAGCCGGTAACGTCAATTCTCTGCGCTGTCAGGCGGGCACATTGGGTGCCGGAATTATGCGTACGATAAGACTCCGCTAATCGAATTCTCAATTGTTCCTAAGCTTGACCTAAAACTGCGCGCTGTTGCCCTGTGGTAACGCAGCAAACGGCGTCGCCGCGGCCCCGGCGACGGCTCCGATCCCGCGCCGCCCGCCGGTCCGGCCGAGGCTACTTCCCGTGCGGGTCGGACGCGTTGAGCGTCGCGACGACCTGGTCGTAGTCGCCGCGCGCCTCGCCGTAGCGGAGGAACTTCACCCGCTCGACCTGGATCTCCTTCGCGTCGGGCTGCGACTCGAGCAGCGCGACGACCTCCGCCACGAACTCGTCCAGCGGCATCCCGTACTCGCTCGTCTCCTGCCCGGGCAGCAGCGCGGTACGAACGGCCGGCGGTTCAAGCTCCACGATCTTCACGGTCGTGTCCGCGAGCTGCAGCCGGATCGACTCGCTGAGCATGTGGATCGCGGCCTTCGACGCGTTGTAGCTGGGGGTGATCTTGAGCGGCGCGAAGGCGAGGCCCGAGGAGACGGTGATGATGGTGGCGTCCGGCTGCGCTTGCAGGTGCTCGATGAACGCGCCGATGAGGCGGATCGGGCCGAGCACGTTGGTCGTCAGCACCGCCTCGGCCGAGGCGAGGAACGATTCCGGCTTGTGCCAGTCCTCGATGCGCATGATGCCGGCCATCGTGACCAGGACGTTGAGGTCCGGGTGCTTCGCCAGCACCTCCTTCGCGGCGACCTCGATGCTCGCGGCGCTCGTCGTGTCGATCGCCACGGTGTCGATGTCGGGGTGCTCCGCGGCGATCTGCTCGAGCAGGTCGGTGCGCCGACCGCCGACGATGACCGTGTTGCCCTTGGCCCGCAGCTCGAGCGCCAGGGCGAGACCGATCCCGCTCGTGGAGCCGGGGATGAAGATGGTGTTTCCGGAGATGTTCATGCACCGAGCTTCGCCCGTCGTCCCAGGTTTCGGGCAGAGACCGGTCATCGGGGGATCCGCAATCCCTGGTTCGCGCCCGCCGCAGCCGGATACTGGGATCATGGATCGTGCAGCACTGGCCGATTTCCTGCGCCGCCGCCGCGAGGCGCTGCAGCCCGGGGACGTCGGGCTGGCCGCGGGCGCGCGCCGGCGCGCACCGGGCCTGCGCCGTGAGGAGGTCGCCGCCCTCGCCGCGATGTCGACCGACTACTACACCCGGCTCGAACAGCAGCGCGGCCCGCAGCCGAGCGCGCAGATGCTCGCGTCGCTCGCCCGGGCGCTTCGGCTAACGAAGGACGAACGCGACTACCTGTTCCGGGTGGCGGGGCACAACGCCCCGGCAGTCGTGTCCGCGGCGACGCACGTCGCCCCGGCGCTGCTGCGCGTGCTGGACCGGCTCGACGACACCCCGGCGCTCATCCTGTCCAACCTCGGCGAGACGCTCGTGCAGAACCGGATGGCCGAGGCCCTGCTCGGCGACAAGTCGGGCTACACGGGCCTCGCCCGCAGCGAGATCTACCGGTGGTTCACGGCTCCCGCGGAGCGGCTGCGCTATCCCGAGGAGGACCGCGACCGGCAGAGCCGCGCCCAGGTCGCCAACCTGCGTGCCGCGTACGGATCGATGGGCCCGCAGTCGCGGGCCGGTGAGCTGGTGCGGGCGCTGCAGAAGGCGAGCCCGGAGTTCGCCGAGCTGTGGGAACGGCACGAGGTCGCCAAGCGCTTCGCGGACCACAAGACGCTCATCCATCCCCAGCTCGGTGCGATCGGGCTCGACTGCCAGGCGCTGTTCACCGAGGACCAGTCCCAGGCACTGCTCGTGCTCACCGCGTCCCCGCGCAGCGAGGGCTGCGAGAAGCTGCAGCTGCTCGCCGTGCTGGGGCACGAGCGCTTCCCCGCCGACTCGACGCCCGGCTAGCCCTGCCGAGAAGAGGCGGCCTTACGTCGGGGGACCACCCGGAGCAGCAGGTCGCGGACATCGTTCACGGCTGTCACGGGACGGCGAAGAGGCCGAGGAACCGGAAGGCGAGCCACGGCTTGCGTCCCCACGCCCGCAGTGCCCCGCGCGCGAGCAACGGCCACTGGCTGCTCAGGCCGGCGCTCAGGAGGAAGAACGACACCGGGTCGATCGAGATCGTGCAGTCGACCCGTCGTGGCGGGGTGTCGCTCACCGTGGCGACCCCGTCGGTGAAGAGCACCGAGAAGCGGGTGAGGCCGCGTAGCCGCAGCTCGTAGCACGCGGTCAGGTCCTGGACGGCGGTGCGGTCGACGAGCCGAGGCATCGTGACGTGGATGAACGGCAGGATGAGTTCGACGTGCCGCGGCCGTACGATCGGCGGCTGCCGGAGGGCGACGGCGATCGCGCTGCCGTGGCTCAGCATGTGCGCGAGCAGGTAGCCGCTGAACACCCCGAGCGGCATCGGGCCCATGGGCGTGTCGACGAGATCCGTCGCGGGTCGGGCCCGGGCGGCCTCGATGAACGCGGCGGCCTGTCCCGCGATCCGCTGCGCGAGTACGGCCGGGTCGCGCTCCGTGTACTCCGTCAGCGACTGCGCGTTCGCGCTGGCCAGCCCGGCTTTCGTCCCGTCGCCGTGAGTCGCCGGTCGGCCGGCGGCGATCGTCGCCATGAGTTCGTTGGCCATCGCCAGGTGTGCGGCCGCCTCGGCGACGGTCCAGGACGCACCGGGGATGGCGATGTCGGCGGTGGGCAGCGGGCCGATCAGGTCCGCCAGCCGCGTCGCCACGGCAAGGATTTCGTCGGGTAGTTCGCCGCTCTCGGCGCGGTCAGCCGTCGTCTGGGCCATGACCGCTGATCTTGATCGATCCCGAGCCGCCTGTCCAGACGATCGCGGTCAGCGAATAGCTGCGGCGGCTGGGCTGACCGTGCTCGTCTGCTCACTTCCGCCCGGCCGCACGCTCACCCGCCGTCACGCTCGGAGCCTGTGCCCTTTGACCGCCGGGGAGCGGGCTGGTTCGAGCCACTCGAGCTCCTGCCGTCAGCCGACGTTGCGAGAGCCCGGCCCGCCTCTGCCGGTAGGGTCGGCCGTCATGCGAATGGTCTACACCTCGGCACCGGACCACGTGTTCATTCCCGCCCGCCAGCGGCTGCTGCGACGGTTCGGCCGTTGGGCGCGGCGGCACCACCGGCCGGTCGACGAGTTCGTCGTCGAGTCGCTGCTCGACTACCGCTGGGCCGACGGTGACGGCCTGCTCGGGCGGTGGCAGCCCGAGGACCTGGAAGAGGCGCTGCTCGACTGGTTTCCCCGCCAGGTGACGTTGCCGCCGGAGCAGTGGGCCGGCGTCACTCCGACCGTTTGCGCGTTCGTCGACTTTCTCTTCGACCACGATCTCGCTGACCGGCGCTGCACCGACCGGCACCTGCTGCACGCCGCCCTGGACAAGCTCGCCGCGCCGTTCGCCGACGCGATGGCGGACCAGAGCCGGTACGGGCTGGCGAAGTTCTGGGCCACCCGGATGCTCCACGAGGGGGTCGACCCGACCGATCAGGCGGCCGCCGAGCGGTTCATCGCCGACCTGCACGCCGGCCGGATCGCCGTCGATGAGAACCTGCTGCACCAGGTGATGGCCAATCATCTGCTCGGCGAGGATCCCGACCGGCACCCGCCACTGCCGCTGGTGGCCGTGCCCGACGACGACACCCTGCGCGGACTGGCCGCCGAGTCCCTCGTCGTACGCCGGCTGCAGGAACTCGTGCGGTGGCTCGGTGACGGGCGGACCCTCACCACCACCGGTCGCCTGCGGCTGGCCGACGCGCGGGAACTCGTCGCGCTGCTGGAAACCGGCGACCTCATCGACCCCGTGATCGGCGACCGGGTCTTCAAGACCCGCACCAGCGACGAGCTGTACGGGCTCACCGTGCTGGTCGCCTGGGCCCGGGCGGCCCGCGTCGTGCGGATGGTGAAGGGGCGGCTGGTGCCGGTCAAGAGCGCGGCGAAGGTGCTGGCAGACCCGCTCGCCCTGGCCCGGCGGGCCTTCACCGGACTGTTCGAGCTCGGCGAGGTGGTCTGCGGAACCGGGTGGGCCGAGTCGGTGCTGCGGTGGCGGTTCGACGAGGCGGTGTTCGCCGTGCCCATGGCGCTGCTCATCGCACCCGACCCGGTCGAAATCGACGAGCTGCGGCAGCTCGCGTACCAGGCGGCATGCGACGGCCTGGGATTCGGCCCGGGCAGCGACGAGCAGGAGCGGGGCTGGCGCCAGCTGGCCGACAACGACACCGACCGCCTGCTCGACCAGCTGGCCGGGCTCGGCGCGATCGAGAGGGACGGCACTGTTGCCTCACTGACTCCCTTGGGTGTCGGGCTGTTCGCCGGGCACCTGCGTGAGCTGGGCGTGACCCTGCCGACCATCGACGAGCTGCTGGACGAGACCGCGGAGGTGGTGGTCGCCACCGCCGCCGGGAGCCCGCCGGAGACCGCCGCCGCCCTCATGCACGAGTGGTGCGCACGCAACCCCGCCGGCTCGATCCAGTTGCGCGCACTGGCCGACCGCACCGACGACCCCGAGCATCGCCGGCTCGCCCTGGCGGCGACAGCGCCGTTGAACCGCCTTACCTGACCCGGTCGGAGAGGAACTCCTCCCAGGTCCGTCGGCCCACGGCCTGCTCCGGCGCCAGGTTGGCCCCTCCCCGCACGGCCCTGGCCGCCTTGCCCGGCACTGGCACCGGCACGACGGCCCGGCGCCGGTGCGCGGCCCGCAGGTAACCGCGGACCAGGTCAGCCGCCGCGTACGCTCTTGGACCGCCGACGTCCGGCATCAGGCCAGCCGGTGTGCCGAGCGTGAGCTCGACGAGCCGGGCCGCCACCTCGTCGGCTTCGATCGGCTGGAACCGGAAGCCAGCGGGCACGGGCATGACCGGTGACCGCGCCAGCGCCTGCGCCACCTTCAGGATCAGGTCGTGGAACTGGGTCGACCGCAGCGTCGTCCATGGCAGGCCCGAGTCGGTCACCACCCGTTCGGTCACTCGCTTGGCTTCGTAGTAGCCGAACATCGTGCGGTCGATCGGGCTGCTGATCGGAATCCGGTCGACTCCGACGATGGAGATGTACACCAGGTGCGGCCTGCCCGCCCGCGACGCCGCCCGGACGAGATTCCGAGCGGCGCCGGGGTCGCCCCGGTAGCTGCTGGCGCAGTGCACGATCGTCTCGACACCCGCCACGGCCCGTTCGACGCCCTGGCCGCTGGCCAGATCGCCGGTGACGAACTCGACTCCGCCCTCGGCCGGTCGGCCGCGCCGGGTCAGGACGCGTACGTCGCGGCCGGCGTCGCTCAGCCGTGCCACCACGTGGCGGCCGAGTGTCCCCGTGCCGCCGGTGACCAGGATCGGTGGTGCCATCGCTCCCTCGCCGCGCAGGGTCACCGCCCCGGTGGCTGGTACTCGGTCTTCTGGTGTGTCGCCTCGTCGACCTCCGCCGGTGTCAGCAGCGGAGTGATCCGCGAGTCGACACCGCCCGACGCCCGGATGGCAATGGCGAGTCCGGCGGCGGTCTTGTGGTCCGGCAGGTCACACACCACGTAGGTGTCGTGCTTACCGAATGAGAAGTGAATGGATTCCATCCGCCCGCCGCTGGCCTCGATCACCTTCCGGACGACCTCGGCCCGCTTGGTACCACCATCGTTGACCAGACCCTTGAGCCCGTCGATGGTGTAGGTCGACTGCAACAGGAATTTCGCCACTTTTACCTCACCTACCGAGTCCCTTGGCGTTGAACCCGCTCCGAACCCTCGACCCTGGCCCGGCCTTGGTCGCGTTCGGTGCCCGATGTCCCGGTCGCGGCCCGCAGATGTCGGCGGTCCGGCGAGTGTTCGACCTCCGAGCCCTGCCGGCCCCGCGCCCCGCTGCCGGGATTCCGCCCCGCACGTGCCGACTCGCCGCCGGGGTCGTGCTTATTCGGCTTGTGACTACCCATGGACCGCGCGTACCCGCCAGGCCGGCGGCTAGTCATCGGCCGCCCGCCGCTCAGGTTCGTGCGTAGGTCAGCAGCAGCGCGCCGGTGCTGGTCGGTTCGCTGCGAGCCAGGGCGAACGACGACAGCCGCCCGTCCTCCGGCCAGATCCGCTTGCCGCCGCCGAGCAGCACCGGGTCGACCATCAGCCGCAGCTCGTCCACCAGGTCGTGCGCCAGCAGGGACGCGGCCAGCCGGGCGCTGCCGATCACGTGCAGCTCGCCGTCACCGGACTCCCTGAGCTTGGCGACGGCGGGCAGGTCCGGCAGCACCGAGGTGTGCGCCCAGGTGGGGGACGACAGCGCCGAGGACACCACGTACTTCGGCTTGCTGTTCAGCGGGTCCGCGACCACCCGCTCGGGCCCGCTGACGTGCGGCCAGTGCGCGGCGAACCTCTCGTAGGTCAACCGTCCGAAGAGGAATGCGGAAGCCGACTCCAAACCGTCCACCACCCACTGCCGGGAGGTGTCGTCGAACCAGCGCAGGTGCCAGCCGCCGTGCGCGAACCCGCCGCTGGGGTCCTCGTCGGGCGCGCCGGGCGCCTGCACCACCCCGTCCAGGGTTTGCCACTGCTGGCTGGTTGGCTAAGCGATCCTATGTGGTATTTTCCCGTCATTGGTGGCCGTGTTCGCCGGCCGAGTGTATGGGATCCGGTCTCGTGAGGCGAAGCGTCGACTGCTGGCGGCCGCGGGTAGGGGCGTGGGGTAGTGGCGGGTTCGGTGCTGACGTCGACCGCGACGTGCACTGGGTACCGGGCGGTGTGCGGTGGTACGCCCGACGCGCCGGGAGCTCAGAGGCCTGTGGCGGGGCGGGTGTTTGCCGAGCGGGTGGGGTGGCTGGCGGACCTGGTGCGGGGGATGGCCGATCAGGTGATCGCCGCGCGTTGGTCGGATGCCGACCTTGCGGTGCTCGCCGGCGGGGTCGGTGCTGATGGGAGGCGTCTGCCGGCAAGTGGGTGGATGGCGTTGCGCCGGCTGGGCTGGGGTGCCGTGGCGCCGGCGGGTGTGGTGGTGTCGGACCGGGTTCGTCGTATCGCCGAGGAAGAAGCCGCCCGTGCTCTGCGTCTGGCCTGCCATCGTCGTGCGGTGGTTGCCGCGCTGCTCGCGACGTGGCCGGCCGATCCGTTCGCCCGCACCGATGCCGAATGTCAGCGTTACGGGCGGCGCTATCCGAAGGCACCGACAACGCGACGATCCGCAACCGCACCCGGCAGATCACCGCATACCTTCGAGTGCATGGGCGGCTGCCCGCGGGGCTGTGTGAGCTGGAGGGCCCGCCGGTCGTGGCGCGGCAGGTGAGCCTGGCCGCGGCCGACCGGCAACAGGTCGTCGTCGACCGGGACGACCGGATCGTGCGGGTGTGGTCGCAGCTTCCGGTGTGCGCGGCGCCGGTCTCCTACCGCGACTGGGCGTGGCATGCCGCCGAGGTGGTGCTGCCGCCCGCGGTGCCCGCCGGGGTGAAGGTGTGCACCCCGACGCTGCGGCCCCGCGATGGCAGGGTTCGTGTCGACCTGCCCTGGCAGACCCCGCACACCCCGGCGCGGGTGGACGGGCACACGCGTGGGCTTGGTGTTGACTGGGGGGTGAACACCCTGCTGACCGGCACCGTGGCCGACCTCGAGGGCGGCTGCGTCGTCGTGGACGGGCGTCCGTTGCGGTTCGACGCGACCGGCGTGTCAGCGAAACTGGTGCGACTACGCCGCCACCGCGAGCCTCAACACCAAAGCCGACCACCTGACCCGGCTGCGCGACGGCCGGCCCGCGCACGCCGACCCGGCCCTGACTGGCAAGCTTGCCCGGCTGCAGGCCGAGCATGCGGCGGTGTGCGCCCGGATCCGGCATCTCAACCACGCGCTTGCCTGGTCGGCGGCGCGATGGCTGGTCGACCACGCCAGCGCGGTCGGCGCCACCATCATCTACGTCGAGGACCTCGCCACCCTCGAGGCGGCTGGCCGGTCACGCAGCCTCAACCGGCGACTGTCCGGCGCGGTACGCGGCACCGTGTTCACCGCCGTCGCTCACCTCGCCGCGAAAGCCGATATCGCAGTCGTCACCGTTCCCGCGCGTGGCACGTCGTCGGGCTGTCCCCGCTGCGGCGCCGCGGTCACGCACGTCAAAACACCGGAGGGGCGAGTGGCCGGGTACCGGTGGGCCCACTGCTCGTGTGGCCTGTCACTGGACCGCGACCACGCCGCCGCGCAACGCATCGCCGCCCGGGGCCTGACCAACCAGACCAAAACCCGCCGCGACCGCAACGGCCAGGCCGCGATCCGGACAGCCACCGACACACTGAGCTTCCCCCCTCGGGCCGGACACCCTGATCCCTGGCAGATGAGCCAGGAGGAAGGATGCCCTGGTGGCACGTCCCTCGCAGTACACCGAGCAGTTCCGTAAGGACGCGGTGGCGTTGGTCCGTTCGTCGGACTCGCCGTTGCGGCAGATAGCCCGTGACCTGGGCGTCAACCATGAGACGCTGCGTGGTTGGGTCCGGGCCGAGGAGCGTAGGGAGGCCGGCGGCCGGTCCGCGGAGCCCGAGTTGACGCTCACCGAGCGCGAAGAGCTGCGCAAGCTGCGTGCTCGGGTGCGGGAGCTGGAGCTGGAGAAGGACATTCTCCGCAAGGCAGCCCAATATTTTGCCAAGGAGATGGGGCATTGACCAGCCGCTACCGCTTCATCTCCGCCGAGCGCGCCACCTACGGCGTCACGCGGCTGTGTCGAGTCCTGCGGGTGCGCCGCCAGGGCTTCTACGAGTGGTTGCACGCCGCGGAGGCCCGCGAGCAGCGTGAGCAGGACGAGGACGCGCTCGCTGCGGAGATCACCGCGATCCACGCGGCGCACCGACAGGCGTACGGGTCCCCGCGCGTGACGGTGGAGCTACGCCGGCGCGGCCGGCGGGTCAACCGCAAGAAGGTCGAGCGGATCATGCGTCAGCGCGGGATCGTGGGCTTCACGCGCCGGCGACGCCGATCGCTGACCAAGCAGGATGTGACCGCGCCACCGGCCCCGGATCTGCTCGGCAGGGGCTTCACCGCCGCCGCGCCGGGCGAGAAGCTGGTCGGCGACATCACGTACCTGCCCACCGAGGAGGGCTGGCTGTATCTGGCCACCGTCATCGACCTGCACACCCGCGAGGTGGTCGGGCACGCGATGGCCGAGCACATGCGCGCCGAGCTGGCCTGCAACGCGATCACCCTGGCCGCCCGCCGGGGCCTGACCGGCAAGGGCGCGATCTTCCACTCGGACCGCGGATCGCAGTACACCTCCACCGAGTTCCGCCGCTGCCTGCGCAGACATCGGCTACGGGCATCGATGGGCCGTACTGGATCTTGCTATGACAATGCGGCCGCGGAAAGCTTCTTCGCGACCCTGAAAACCGAGGTCGGCACCAAGGTCTGGCCCACCCGCGCCGCCGCTCGCCAAGCGGTCTTCGCCTACCTGGCCTACTACAACACAAACCGTCTACATTCGACCATTGGATACCGCACACCCACCGAGGCCCGCCTCGGGTATCGTCACACCCACGCCCTCGCAGCGTGAGAACCCCGGTGTCCGGTCCCGGGGTGGAAGCTCACACCAGTGCGGCGCCGGGAGCGTCGGCCAGCCCCAACCGCGACAACCAGGCCGGTGCGGGATCGACGGAAAAACGCGCCCACCCCGAAGCAGACCCGACCTGCACCTGTCAAGACTTCACGCCTGCTGCCCTTGCGACGGCGGGTTCCCGCCCCGACAGACGCCCCCTGGCGATCTGCCGGCAAGCGTCCGGCGGGACGGACACCCCAGGAGACCAACCCGCCAGGGACGGTCCGCCAGGTGCCGCACACGGTAACCACCACCACTCCGCGACACCCACACCGGGTCCGCGGAGCAGCCCTCGGCCGCGGCTTCCACCGCCACGTCCACGCCACCCCCATCACCCAACCGGGACGGCGCGGCACAGGCGGGATGTCCGGCTCGCTGAGGATCACATAGGAAACCAGAGACGCTCATCCACTCCACCACCACGAGCTTCACGCCGTCACCTCCGCGAGCTTGTCCAGCACCGACTGCCAGCCGGCCGCGACGCCGTCGGCGACCTGCGGCATCGCCGCCGCCAGGTCGTCCAACCTTTCGTGTACGAGGCTGAGCGCCGTCCCGCCGTCCGGGTTCGCGTCGAGGGTGACGGTCAGCAGCGAGTCGAAGGTCGGGCCGGCTTCGCGCTGCGGGCCGAGGAAGCCCCACCGCCAGACGATCCGCCGATCCTGCTC
This sequence comes from Micromonospora sp. NBC_00898, assembly GCF_045207895.1. Taxonomy (NCBI): domain Bacteria; kingdom Bacillati; phylum Actinomycetota; class Actinomycetes; order Micromonosporales; family Micromonosporaceae; genus Micromonospora; species Micromonospora sp. NBC_00898. The sequence continues at coordinate 4,668,578 of NZ_CP108775.1, read as the reverse complement.
CAGTTCGACCAGTTCGCAGTCGAAGCCGCCGACGTGGGCGCCGGCGTCGGTGTGCCAGATCCGGTACCGGCCGCCGACCCGGGGCTCGACCTCGGCGCGGGCCACCTCCAAGCCGCCGGGGGCGAGCCAGCGGCGCAGCAGGTCGGGGTCGAGCCAGGCGCGGTAGACCTTGTCGGGTGGGGCGGGCAGGTCGCGGTGCAGCCGTACGGCGGTGCTCATCGGTCGGTCCCTTCTTCGCCGGTGAGGAGCGTCTGCAGGGCGTCGAGGCGGTCGGTCCAGTGGCGCTGGTAGAACTTCAGCCAGGCGGAGGCGGTGGCGAGCGGGGCGGGTTCCAGCGCGCAGACGTGCCGGCGGCCGGTGATGGTGCGTCGTACCAGGCCGGCGCGTTCCAGCACCTGCAGGTGCTTGGACGCCGCTGCCAGGGACATGTCCAGGGGCTCGGCCAGCTCGCCGACGGTCAGCTCCCGTTCGGCGAGCCGGCGCAGCATGGTGCGTCGTGCCCCGTGCGCGAGGGCGTGGAACACCGCGTCCATCCCCACCGGATCCTCAACCATGCGGTTGACGGTAATTGTTGCAGCGCGATTTGTAAACCGATTGGTTGAGCTTCTTGCCGCCCGGGCTCCGCCGGGGGTGTCGGTGCCGGCTGCTTCAATGAGCGCCGGAGAACGGGGGATGGCATGACCGACGTCCGCATCGAGCGGTGGAGCGCCGACGACCTGGAGCTGTTGCAACAGCTCAACAGCGACGAGGTGCGCGCGCACACCGGCGGCCCGGAGACCGACGAGGAGGTGCTCGCCCGGCACGAGCGGTATCTGCGGGGCCCGGGCCTGCGCAGCGGCCACATGTTCACCATCGTCCTGCCGGACGGGACGAAGGTCGGCAGCGTCGGCTACTGGGACCGCGAGTGGCGCGGCGAGCAGGTCTACGAGCTGGGCTGGGCGGTCCTGCCCGCGTACCAGGGACGGGGGCTGGCGACCGCCGCGGTCCGGGCGGCGATCGCGGCGGCCGCGGCGCGCGGCGACCGGCGCTGGGCGCACGCCTACCCGTCGGTGGACAACCCGCCGTCGAACGCGGTCTGCCGCAAGGCCGGCTTCACCCTGCTCGGCGAGACCGAGTTCGAGTACCCGCCGGGCCACCTGATGCGCTCCAACGACTGGCGCGTCGACCTGACGGCGTGACTGTCACGGCGCGGCGGGAATCGAACCCACCGCGCCGTGACGTCGGATCAGCCGGCCGCGGCCAGCCGGACGGTGACCGTGTTGTCGCTCGGGTCCGCGTCGGCCACCTCGTCGATCGGGGACCACCGGGTGCCCACCGCGATGGTGGCCGTGCCCAGGTCACCGGGCGCCGTCCCGTCCGCAGCGCGCAGCACGAGGTCGAAGCTGCGCTGCTCGCCCGCCATGAACCGGCCCCCCGGCACCGGCACCCGGCCCACCCAGTCCGCCGGGTTGCTCTCCGGGTCGGTGCCCCAGACCGTCACCCCCGCCGGCAGGTCGATGCCGTTGACCCACAGCTCGTCGTGCGCGGCGTCACCCGCGTAGCGCACGCTCACCGGCACCCGGCCCCACCAGCTACCGTCGGGCCGCCGGGTGAAGGTCGCGTCGCCGGCCGTGACGGACGCGCGGGGCTGGGCGTCCTGGACGTACGGCCGGGGGTGACGCACCGATCCGTCGGGGGAGCGCAGCAGCGTGCCGAAGCTGGCGCGGCCGGCGGCCTCGGTCTGCCCGGACGCCAGCACCTGAATCGTGCCCTGGTCGGCCCGCATCGGGTAGGGGCGGACCGTGGTGAGCGCCTCGAACGACAGGGTGGCCTGGCCCGACTGACCCGGCTGGAGCTGGAAGTAGCTGGGGTAGCAGTCGATGATCCGCCGGTTGTCGCTGAACCCCTGGTAGAAGCAGGGGTCGCCCGGGCCGATGTGGCGGAACGACGCGCCGATCGGCTCCAGGATGCGCAGGTAGAAGTCGCCCGCGGTGGTCCCCGTGTTGGTGACGGTGACCGTCATGTCGCCCTGATAGCCCCGGTTGCCGGGGTTCAGGGTGAGCTTCTCCGCGTGTACCGCGGTCTCGGCCGACGGGGTGGTCCCGGCCATCGCGGGCAGCGCGCCGGTCAGAGCGAGTGCGGTGCCGGCGAGAGTGGCCGCCAGTCGGCGGCCGGTCCGTGCGTGCATGAGGTGTCCTCCCGTGTGTGGCGGCGGCCGGTCGCCGCGCCATTACGGTCTACACGCGCCACACCGGACCGTCGCCGCGCCCCGACCGGCCAAAGTTCTGTCCGGAAGAGGACACCGACTGCTCCTCGCCGTGCGGCCGGCGTCAGTGCGCCGCGTCCAGCCGGGCCCGTTGCTCCGCCGTCAGCTCCAGGTCCACCGCGGCCAGGCTCTCGTCGAGCTGCGCCACCGACGACGCCCCCACCAGCGGGATCGCCGGCACGTCCCCGCCCATCAGCCAGGCCAGGACCACCTGGTTCACCGTCGCCCCGGCCTGCGCCGCCACCTCCCGCAGCGCGGCCAGCCGACCCGGCGTGCTGGGCAGGTCGTACGCGGAACCCAGCCGGTCGGCCCGGGTGTAGCCGCCGCGGATCAGCGGCGAGTAGGCGACCAGGGCCAGCTCCGGCTCGGCCCGCAGGTAGCTGGCCAGGTCCGGGCCGACCGCGCCGACGTCGCCGTCCGGGTCCAGGTCGCTGGGCACGTCGAAGCGGCGTTGCAGGTAGGTGTGGTGGTACTGGAGTACCTCGTACCCGGGCAGGCCGGCCGTGGCGGCGAGCGCCCGGGCCCGCTCCACCCGCCAGGCCCGGTGGTTGCTCGCCCCCAGCAGGCCCACCGTGCCCTCGGCGACCAGCTCCGCGAAGCTCTCCACGGTCTCCCGCAGCTCCACGGTCCGGTCCTCGATGTGCGCGTAGAGCAGGTCCAGCTTCGCCACGCCGAGCCGTTCCCGGCTGCGCTCGGCGGCCTCGCGGATCACCTTCGCCGACAGGCCCTCCGGGTTGTCGGTGTAGCTGGTGCCGGGGGCGAGGGGCCGGGCGCCGAGTTTGGTGGCGATGAGGATCTCGTCGCCGACGTCCCGGCTGCGCCGCCACCGGCCGAGCAGCTCCTCGCTCTCCCCGCCCTGGCCGCCGTTCATCCAGAACGCGTAGTTGTCGGAGGTGTCGATGAAGGTGCCGCCGGCCTCGACGTACCGGTCGAGGATGGCGTACGAGGTGGCCTCGTCGGTGGTGGTGCCGAAGAGCATCGCGCCGAGGCTGAGCACGCTGACCTCGCGGCGGGTGGTCGGGTCGGTGCCGATCGTGCGGTATCTCATGGGTCCTCCCCGTGGAATGTGAGCCGACGCCGACCACCCTGTCCTTTCGAGCGCGCTCTAAGTCAAGCGGTCACCAGGGGAGCACCCCGTACCCGCCGCCGGCGTCCATCTGGAAACCCCACAGCAGGCCGCTCGGCCCGTCCGCCGGCAGCGTCGCCAGGTGCACGCTGACCTCGGCGCCCTCCTCGGGCGTGCGGAACCCGCTGTGGTGGTTGAGGTCGGTCGCGCAGTAGCCGGGGTTGGCGGCGTTCACCTTGATCGGAGTGTCCCGCAGCTCCTTGGCGTACATGGCGGTGACCATGTTCAGCGCCGTCTTCGACGTCGGGTACGGGATCGAGGTCAGCGGGAACAGGGCACCCTGCGGATCGGTCATCACCGCGATCGAGCCGACCTCGCTGGAGACGTTCACGATCCGGGCCGCCGGCGCCTTGCGCAGCAACGGCAGCAGCGCGTTGGTCACCGCCACCACGCCGAACACGTTCGTCTCGTACACCTCACGCAGGGTGGCGAGGGTGGTCTCGCTGGGCAGCGCCGTGCCGTCGGCCCGGACGATGCCGGCGTTGTTGACCAGCACGTCGAGGTGGCCGTACTCCTGCTCGATGAGCTTGGCCGCGGCGGCGACCGACTGCTCGTCGGTCACCTCCAGCGGCACGAACCGGGCGTCCGCGCCGCCGTCGCGCAGCGTCCGCTCGGCCGCCCGGCCGCGCGCCGCGTCCCGCGCGCCGACCAGCACGGTCCACCCGAGCGCGCCGAGCTGGCGGGCGGTGGCCAGGCCGATTCCCTTGTTGGCCCCGGTGATCAGGGCGATCGTCGTCGTCATGCCGTCGAGCCTGCCGCGGGTGCCGGCCGGCCGGGAGAGGCCCGCCGAGGCTGGTATCGGGGGTACCACCCTCGCCGGGCGCGGCTGCGGCAAGCTGAAGGGCATGACGACGCTGCGGCGCGACGAACTCGCCGCCTTCCTGCGCAGCCGCCGGGCCCGGCTGCGCCCCACCGAAGTCGGCCTCCCCGAGGGGGTACGCCGTCGCACGCCCGGGTTGCGCCGGCAGGAGGTCGCCCAGCTCGCCGGCATGTCGATCGACTACTACATCCGCCTCGAACAGGGGCGCGGACCGCACCCGTCCCGGCAGATCCTCGCCGCGCTGGCCCGGGCGCTGCTGCTCACCCGGGACGAGCGGGCGTACCTGTTCCGGATCGCCGGGGAGAGCCCGCCCGAGGCGACCGGGCCGAGCCGGGAGGTCACGCCGGGGCTACGGCACCTGCTCGACGCCATGACGGAGAGCCCGGCCTACCTGGTCGACGCGACCTACGAGGTGCTGGCCTGGAACCGGCTGGCCACCTGGTTCGTAGGCGAACTGTCGGCGGTGCCGGCCGACGAGCGGAACATGATCCGCTGGATGTTCCGCCGGGCGGTCCCCGGGTCGTACTGGGACGACCCGGAGGCGCTGCGCTTCGCCCGTACCTCGATCGCGGACCTGCGGGCCGCGTACGGCCGCTACCCGGCCGACCCGACGATCGCGGCGCTGGTCACCGAGCTGCTCGGGGTGTCACCCCGGTTCGCCGCGCTCTGGGCCGAGCACGAGGTCGGCGAGCGCCGCCCGACCGTCAAGCGGATCGACCACCCCGAGCTGGGGCCGCTGGAGTTCGAGTGCCGGGTGCTGCACGTCCCGGAGACCGACCAGCGGCTGATCGTCTACGTCGCCGCGCCGGGCTCGGCGACCCAGGCGGCCTTCCGCCGGATCGCCGAGCGCGTGCGCTCCTGAGGGATCAGGCCGCCTTCTGCAGGGCGGTGACGGCCAGCGGGGCCAGCCGGACCAGCAGCTTCTGGGTGGCGGCCAGGTCGCCGTGCTCGTCGGAGGCGTCGATCTCCAGCACGAAGTTGCCCCGGGTCAGCAACAGCGTGCACTGGTGGAACGGGCGGCTGCTGGCGAGCCGTTCGCAGAAGGTGACCGTCTCCGGCCCGTCCGGCACCAGCGGGGGCGAGGGGCGCACGATCGTCGACACCTTGCCCTCGGAGGAGTACGTGTACCGCTTGCAGTTGGCCAGGGTCGCGCGCAGCTCGTCGGCGAGCTTGCGGCCGGGCACCTTGAGGTAGCCGACGACGTACTGGCGGATCCAGACCTTCTCCCCGCGCCAGAGCCGCTCCCGCTGCCCGCTGCGCTTGCGGTCCGACGGCAGGGTGTCCCGGCAGGGCGCGATCAGCTTCACCGCCTCGGCGGTCTCCTCGGCGTAGTCGGCCGTCTCCGGGTGGAAGTCGGCGTCCAGCTCCAGCATCGCGGCCTTCACCCGGGTGCGCACCTGAGCGGCCGTGGTGGGCGCGGGCCGCAGCGGCGGTGGCGGTGTCGCCGAGGGGGTCGGCGGCGCGGACCAGCGGCTGGCCCGGGGGGCCGCGGTCGGCCCGCAGGCGCCGACCCCGGCGACGATCAGCAACGACAGCAGGGCGAGCGGGAGACGGCGGCGCATCATCGCGGCGAGGGGGTCCTTTCGTACGCGAGGAGGGAGCCCTGCCGGGCCCCCTCCTTACCGGCGTCGCGCTTTTCCGCCGCGTTACGTCAGCTCGGCACGTAGTCGAACGTGTCGGGGTTCGGGCCCTGCCGGCCCGCCTCGCCCTTGCCCAGCGCGGTGATCCGTTCCATCGCCGAGTCGTCCAGCGCGAAGTCGAAGATCTGGACGTTCTCCTCGATGCGCTTCGGGGTGGTCGACTTCGGGAAGACCACATCGCCGCGTTGCACGTGCCAGCGCAGCACCACCTGGGCGGGGGTGCGGCCGACCTGCTGGGCGATGTCGACGACCGTCGGGTCGTCGAGCACGTTGCCCTGGGCGATCGGCGACCACGCCTCGGTCACGATGTTGTGCGCCTTGTCGTATGCGCGCACCTCCTCGTTGCCGAAGTACGGGTGCGCCTCGATCTGGTTCACCGCCGGCACCACGTCCGCCTTGGCGGCCAGCCGCTCCAGGTGCGGCACCTGGAAGTTCGACACGCCGATCGACCGGATCCGGCCGTCGCGCTGCAACTCCTCCAGCACCTTCCAGGTGGACACGTAGTCGCCGTCGTAGAGGGTGGGCAGCGGCCAGTGGATCAGGAACAGGTCCAGGTAGTCGAACTTCAGTGCCTGCAGCGTCGACTCGAACGCCTTGCGGGCGTCGTCGGGCCGGTGGAACCCGTTGTTCAGCTTGCTGGTGACGAAGACCTCGCCGCGGTCCAGCCCGGAGGTGCGGACCGCCTGCCCGACCTCGGCCTCGTTGCCGTACATCTCGGCGGTGTCGATGTGCCGGTAGCCGACCTCGAGGGCCTTGCCGACGGCCGCCGCGGTGTCCTTCGGCTCGATCTGGAAGACCCCGAAGCCGAGCTGCGGGATGGTGTTGCCGTCGTTGAGTGAGATGTCGGGAATCGTGTTCGCGGCCATGTAAGCCTCTTCTCCCATCGTCGGGGTGCCCGGAAGCGCTTCCACGCGCGGAGCCGGGCGTGCCACCAAGATGTTCTACCCGGCCGGGCCATTTCTTCACGACCCGGCCGGGTGATCTGCGACAACCCTGGTCAGCCCCAGATGGCGGTGGCCCACTCCGGGTGGTCGACGAACGGGTTGCGGTTGCCCTGCCACCGCTCGTAGATGCGCTGGTTGCGGCGCTGCTCGAAGGCGTCCGGCGGGTCCTGCGTGTTCCATTGCAGCAGCACCGACAGCTTCCCGAGGTACGGCGCGGTGCCGTTGGCGACGGAGTTGTTCATCTCCAGGTCGGGCCAGCCGTCGTCGCCCTCGTACCGGACCGCCATGTACATGATCATGCGGGCCACGTCGCCCTTGACCGCGTTGCGCGGCTCGAACGAGTCGGCGTCGGTGTAGCAGCCGGGCGCCTCGGCGACGGCGCTGCCGCCGGCGTCGAAGTCCTTGTTGCCGCGCAGCGAGTTGACCGAGACGTCCTCGGGGCGCAGGTGGTGCACGTCGGTGCCGGGGCCGTTGGCGGTGCCGAAGTCGCCGTGCGACTTGGCCCAGACGTGCTCGCGGTTCCAGTCGTCGACGCCGCCGCCGCTGGTGGTCTTGCTCTGCGACCGTCCGGTGTAGAGCAGGATGACGTTGCTGGCGTTGGCCGGGTCCTGGTCGGTGTCCTTCAGCGCCTCCCACACCTGGTCGTAGGAGAGCGTGGTCTGCACGTTGATGATCGCGTGCAGCGAGCTGCGCAGCGCGTTGCCGGTCCTGCCGACCGCGCTGGCGTAGTAGGTCGAGTCGTACGGGCCGCTGGTCGAGGTGGGGCTCGGGGAGGCGGTCGGCGACGGGCTGGTCCCGCCCAGGCTCATCGCGGTGGGGTTCTTCAGCCCGCCGTGGCTGAAGTACGCGGTCAGCGTGCCGGTGGCGGTGACCTGCTTCCCGCGCAGGGACGGGTTGCTGAGCAGCCCGAAGGTGCCGCGCCAGGCGGTGGTGACCTGGACGTAGAGCATCCGGCTCGGGCTGGTCTCGGCGGCCGTGTCGGCGATCGCGATGGCGGTGTCGGCGGTGTAGTTGGACGTGATCACCGTGCTGGAGGCGGTCGGCTGGCCGATGACGTACCCGGTCACGGTCGCCGTCCGGCCGTCCTGCGCGGCCAGCGCCTGCGCCACGGTCAACGTGGTCGCCGCGGACGCGGAGGTGGCCGCCACCGCGGGGGTCACCACGGCGATGACCAGCGCGAACGCCGCGATCAGCCGCCCGGGTCGCGAGCGGGTGACGCTCTTCATATTCATGAACAGCGATGTTAGCGGCGCTCGGGTGAACTCGGGGAGATCAGGAGGGCAACTTTCCGCCCTGGCCGGCCTCGAAGAGCACCGGCCAGGGCCGGGCGGCCGGCGCGATCGCCGCCGGCCCGGCCGGCGGCTCGGCGAGGGCCAGCACCTCGGCCGCGAGCTGCCCGAACATCGGCGCGGCCGGGTGCGGCGACCGGTCCGGCCAGGCCGCCGAGGTCCGCTTCACCAGCGGCTCCCCGGCCACCGGCCGCCAGGCGATCCGCGGCTCGCGTCGGGCCAGCGCCTCCGGCTCGATCGCCACCGCCCCACCGGCCAGCACCAGCCCGAAGAGGAACTCCGGGTTGCGGGCGTGCCGGATCCGGCCGGGCGTGAAGCCGTGCCGACGGCAGACGGCCAGCAGGTGTTCGTGCCAGCCGGGCGCCGTCGCGGGCGGCGCGGTGATCAGGTCGAGCCCGGCCAGTTCGGCCAGGTCGACCTGCCGGGCCCGGGCCAGCGGCGACGCCCGCGGCAGCAGCACCCCCAGCGGTACGTCCACCGCCGGGCCGAAGCGCAGTCCCGCCTCGTCCACGGGGCGGTGCAGCAGACCCGCGTCGAGCCGCCCCTCGGCGAGCATCCGGACCTGCTCGGTGCTGGTCAGCTCGTGCAGGTCGACGTCCAGCCCGGGCGCCTCGGTGCCGAGCCGGTCCAGCAGCGCGCGCAGCGTCACCGCGGGGGTCTCCGGCGGTACGCCGGCCCGCAGCACCCCGAGCGCGCCCTGGCGTACCTGCCGGATCAGGTTGCGCAGTCGTTGTTCGGCGGCGAGCAGTTCATCGGCCTCACCGAGCAGGAGCTGGCCGGCGGTGGTCAGCCGCACCTGCCGCCGGGACCGGTCGAAGAGCTCGACCTGCAGTTCCCGTTCCAGCCGCTGGATCGACTGGCTCAGCGGCGGCTGTGCCATGCCCAACTCCTCGGCCGCCCGCCCGAAGTGCAACTCCCGCGCGACCACCGCGAAGTGCCGCAGATGCCGCAGCAGATCCACCCCCGGCACCCTACGCTCCCCGCCCGACCCCCCGGTGATCTTGCAGTTGCTGCCCGGGGATCCCGGTGAACGGCGCGAAAGGGCGACCCGACGTGCAAGATCGACGAGGCGGGGGGTGGGGGTTAGCGTGGGGGGATGGTTGAGGAGCGGGTGGGGGAGATCTTCGGGCGGGCGGGGATCGGGGGGAACCTGCATGTGGTCCCGGTCGACGGCGACGGGGCGCGGGAGGTGGCCGTTCGGGCGGACGAGCAGGTGGTGATCGCCTCGGTGTTCAAGATCCTGCTGGTGCTGGAGTTCGCCCGGCAGGTCGCCGCCGGCCAGCTCGACGCGACCGAACGGGTGCTGGTGCGGGCCGAGGACCGGCTCGGCGGCTGGGGGATCGCCGGCTGCGCCGACGACGCCGAGGTCTCCCTGCGCGACCTGGCCTACTTCGCCATGTCGGTCAGCGACAACACCGCCGCCGACCTGCTGCTGCGCCGGGTCGGTCCGGACGTGGTGCCGATGCTCGCCGCCGAGCTGGGGCTGCCGCGTACCCGGATCGTGGGTGGTCCCCGGCAACTGGTCGAGTCGATGCTCGCCGACATCGGCGCGCGCAGCGAAGCCGACTTCGCCCGGATCTTCCCGACGCTGCCGGCGGAGCGGATCCGCGCGATGCGGGTCTTCGACCCCGCGCACACCACGTCCAGCACCGCCCGCGAGCTGACCCGGCTGCTCGGCCTGATCTGGTGGGACGAGGCCGGACCGGCCGCCGCCTGCGCCATGGTGCGGGAGCTGATGGGCCGGCAGCTCCTCTGGACCCGGCTCGCCTCCGGATTCCCACCCGGCGTGCGGGTCGCCGCGAAGAGCGGCACCCTGCCGGGCCTGCACCTGGAGGCCGGCGTCGTCGAGTACCCCGACGGCGGCCGGTACGCGATCGCGGTCTCCGCCCGCACTGAACGGCTCGACACCCGCCGGATCGACGTGGACCTGGCGATGGGCGAGGCCGCCCGGGTGGCCGTCGAGGCGCTGCGCGCCGACTGAGTTTCGGGCCGGTCCGACCCGCCGGCACCCGCGCTGACCTGCTCCGATATGCGACCGGATATCGCCGGTGCGGCCGGTCGATCTTGGACATCCCGACGGGCCCGGTGCTGAGGTGGACGGACCGAACAACCACCCGCACCGGGAGGACGCACCATGTCCGAGAACCGCACGTCCGGCTACGACCGCCGGCGATTCCTGCGCGACGCCGCCGCCGGCACCGCCGCCATCTCGGCCGGCGGACTCGGCGCCGCCGCGCTGACCGCGCCCGCCCAGGCCGCCGCGGCGGCCGCCGCGCCGGCCGCCGCGCCGGCCGCCGCCACCGGCAGCCGTCGCTCGGGCGCGGTCAGCTTCCGCTGGTGGGGCACGTCCGGCTGGCGCATCGACATCGGCGACCGGACCGTCCTGGTCGACCCCTACCTGAGCCGGTTCAGCACCGGCCTGTTCAGCGGCGCCTACAACCCGGAGACCCCGCTGCAGGTGCGGACCGACGTCATCGGCGCCCACGTGGACCGGGCGGAGAACGTGCTGGTCACGCACACCCACTGGGACCACTTCAACGACGTCCCGTACATCGCCGGCCGGACCGGCGCCCGGGTCTTCGGCACCCTCACCGCCTACCACCTCGGGTTGGCGTACGGGGTGCCGGCCAAGCAGCTCAGCCCGGTCAAGGGCGGCGAGGTGCTCGACTTCGGCGACTACACCGTCGAGGTGGTCAGCTCGCTGCACAGCCGCAACGGCGGGTGGTCGGTCGCCTTCCCGGGCGTCCGGGTCACCCAGCCGCCGAAGCCGGCCACCATCGCCGACCTGCCCGAGGGCGACACGCTCGCGTACCAGATCCGGGTCGCCGGCGGCCCGGCGGTGTTCTTCATGGGGGCGAGCGACCTCAACGAGCGGAACCTGACGGGCCTGGCCCCGGACGTGGCGATGGTGGCCTCGGCCGCGACCGCCTCGACCGCCGACTACGTGCGCCGGCTGATGGCGGCCCTCGACTACCCGAAGGTCGTGGTGCCGGTGCACTGGGACAACTTCGAGACGGACCTGACCAACCCGCCGACGGTGGCGCCGAGCGACCGCGAGCGCCTCGACGACCTGATCGCGGCGGTGCGGAGGGTGTCGCCGCGCAGCCGGGTGCTGGTGCCCGAGTACCACACCGCGTACCACTTCTGAGCGGGCGGTGGAGGGGCCGGGGTCACGGGGTTCGGCCCCTCCACCGTCGCGCGATGCTCACTTGGCGAGCGGCTGGCCCTGCTTGTCCTTGAACGACCCGACCAGGATCAGGATGAAGTCGATCAGGGTCCAGATGCCCAGACCACCGAAGGTGATGAGCTGCAGGATGCCGGTGCCGACCTTGCCGGCGTAAAAGCGGTGCACGCCGAGCACGCCGAAGAAGAAGCAGAGCAGAAGTGCGACCACCCAGGACTTCTGGGCGGTGGCGGAGACAGGAGCGGTCACGGTGGTCCTTTCATGGGTTACGTCAGCGGCCGGGAGCCTAACGGGGCCGTGGACCACCGGACAAGATCGAAGAGGTGAAGTTCGGCTGGACGGTGTAGCCGCAGCTCAGGCCGCCGCCAGGTCGCGCAGCGCGCAGACCGACTTCCAGTTGCGGGTGGTCGCCACGATGCCGAGCTTCTTTTCCAGGTACGCGTTGGTGAACTTCGTCCGGCCGTACCCGCCGTCGGGGAAGTGCAGGTGGATCTCCCGACCGACCACCGTGTACTCGACGTTCTCGCCGGCCGGCACGGTCAGTTCGGCCACGCGGGCCGTCGCGGGAGGCGCCGCCAGGAAGGCCACCAGCAGGCGCGTCGGGTCGTCCTGCCGGTCCGCGTACGGGCTGCCCTCGACCGCCGCCGCCAGCTCGGGGTCGCTGCGGACCAGCACCGGCACGTCGAGCCCGAGCTCGTCGGCGAGCGCCGACTCGATCCCCCGCGCCAGCTTCGCGGTGTCCTTCGTGGTGCTGGCGAAAACCACGTTGCCGCTCTGCAGGTAGGTCTTCACCTCCTCGTGGCCGAGGTCGGTGACGAGGCGACGCAGGTCGGCCATCGCGATCCGGGTGGTCCCGACGTTGACCCCGCGCAGCAGGGCGACGTACCGGGTCGTGCCGTCGGCCATCCGGGTCTCCTCACCGCTCGTGGTGTCTCGCCGGGCAGCCTACTGCGACGGCGCCCACGGCCGGACGGGGTTGGTGTCCGCCGAGGAATATGCCTGACAGTCATAAATATGCCTGAGAGTCATCAGGCTCGCGGTGCCACCTCCCGCTTTCTCACCCCGGCCGCCTCCGCCGGCGCGAAGAGGTGCGGGGCCGGACGTCGCGCGTCAGCGTCGGCGGACGGCGGCGGAGTCGAGTCGGAAGCCGACGGTGCGGTCCACGATCCGCTCGACCAGCTCCACCTTTCGCAGGCCGGTCACCCCGCGCAGCCCCGCCCGCGCCGCCAGTGCCCGCAGCTCCCGCGTGGTCCACGCCGCCAGGTACGCCGTGCCGTCGTCGCGCCGCGACATGCCGGCGAGCGCGGCGTGCGCCCGCTCAACGTCCGGGGTGGAGGGCCCCGCCGGCGGCGGGACGGCGCCGGGCGCCTCCGTCGGTCCGGGGCTCGGCGCGGGTCCCGCCACGGGGGTGGTGGCGGGGGCGTCGGTCGGGAGCAGCGCCAGGCGGACCCGGCCGGCGGCCAGCTCGGTCAGGTCCGCCGCCGACAGGCCGGTCAAGAACTCGGCGACCCGGGTCAGCGCGGTGCGAGTCGGGTCGGTCATGCGGTCGCTCCAGCGGGCTGGAGGTGGGCGAGGAACTCGGTGGTGATCTGCCGCAGCTCCTCGCGGACCGGCGGGGCGGTGACCCGCTCCCGCAGCACCACCGGCACCCCGCGCGGGGTGTTCGTGGCGAAGAGCGTGACGTTCTCGCGCAGCGCGGTCGGGAAGACCGGCACGCCGAGCGCCCGCACCTGGTCCATGTAGCCCTGATGGGCGGCGATCGGCCGCTGCGCCATCAGCTGGATCATCGTGAACACCACGCCAGCGATCCCCGGCGCCACCTTGTGGTGGCGGCGGATGGTGGCGAACCGCCGGGAGTCGGCGTTGTACCGGTCGACCAGCTCCCGGACGTTGCCGTGCAGGTAGTCGATGCCGAGCGTGGAGAGGTAGTCGGCCTTCGCCGGGATGAGCAGGTGGTCGCTGGCGATGATCGCCGACTGGGTGACCACGTTGAAGTTCGGCGGGCAGTCGATCAGGACCAGGTCGTACGGGTCCAGCGCCTCGTCGTGCAGCCCCTCCGCGAGCGAGCCCCGCACCCGGAACAGCTCGGCGTCGTACTCGTCGCCGTCGGCCACGCCCCGGGCCAGCGCCAGGTCGATGTCGACGAGCTGGAGGTGGGACGCGATCAGGTCGAGCCGGCCGGCGCCCTTGAGGTGCGCGTTCGCCGGGCCGGGGGAGACCACCAGCTCACCGAGGGTGACGCCCGGGCTGTCGCCGCGCAGCCCGTCGTACCAGCGCTTGACCGTGCGGCCGTCGCGCAGCCGGTCCCGCCAGTCGTCCGGGTCGTAGAAGCTGAACGTCAGGCTGGCCTGCGGATCGAGGTCGATCAGCAGCACCTTCATCCCCCGGTTGGCCAGCTCGGCCCCCAGGTTGGCGGTCATGGTGGTCTTGCCCACCCCGCCCTTGTAATTGATCACCGATACGACGTACACCGGCACCTCCCCGACCGGGAACGGTAACGGCATCCGGGACGGCCGGACCGCCCGGGATCGGCGGCGAGCAGCCCGTACGAGTCACCTGACTCGCGTTCGTGACACAGTTGTGACCTGTCGCCGCCTCGCGGCGGCACGGGCCCGCCGCCGCGTCGGGCTCGGGCACCAGTGGCTACCGTGCCGGCAGCGCAGCCGTACCGGCCGATCGGCTCAGGGCTTCTTGTAGACCGGCAGGCCGAGGGTGGCGCGTACCTTGTTCGCCTGCGCGCCGCCGTCGTGCGCGGCGGCCGCGCGGATCTCCCGCATCAGCGCCGCGGCGCTCGTCGCCTCGCCGGCCAGCTTCCAGTGCCGCAGCGCCAGGTCGTTCTCCTTGAGCAGCGCCGCGACCGGGGCCTGCGCCTTCGCCGGCCAGACGGTCGTCCGCAGCTGCTCCGCGTGGGCGGCGTTGGTGGTGGCGACCGTGCCGGCCAGGGCGCGCACCGTACGCCACGGCCGGCCGGCCTTCAGCGCCTCCTCCAGCTCCTCCAGCGCCGTGTTGTACGGCGCCACGATCGCCAGGTAGCGGCCCTTGGCCTCCTTGGCGGTCAGCGGGGCCGGGGCCGTCGGCGAGGGAGTCTGCCAGGCCGGCAGCTGCGCCGTCCGTTCGATTCCGCCGCAGCCGGCGAGCAGCAGGACCAGGGCCAGGGCGGCGGGCCAGCGACGCACGGGACTTCCCATCAGGGCCGGGGGCGGGACACCGGGAGTCTAGGGGTGACCCGGCGACTGCGCCGGCCGCCGACCTATTCGGCGACGGGGAGCGCCACCTCGTTACGGCGCAGGAACCACGGCTTCCACGGCGGGTCGAAGCGGGCGTACCGCACCGCGCCGCCGGGCTGGAACCCGGCGTCGGCGACCGCCCGGCCCAGCGCGGTGGCCCGCTCCTCGAACGCCTTCATGGTCCACCGGCCGGAGAACCGCGTCGCGGCGACGAGCTGCGCGGGGATCTCCCGGGTGGTGATCCGGGGATCCTCCGGCTCGGGCAGCGTCGCCGCGGTGAAGCTCACCGGCATGACGAACCGCACCAGCCAGCAGCCGGGCCGGTCGCCCTCCTCCTGGACCATCGGGGCGGTCATCTCGATCTTCTCCGTCCGGGCCGGCTCCTGCACCACTGGCGCGGTCATCCCGATCTGCCGCCGGGCCCGATTTGCCCCGTCGAGGTAGCGGGCCAGCGGTCGGAACGCCTCGTTGCCAGCCGTGGCGAAGTCGCCCTCGACGCGCATCTCGGCCACCAGGTGCGCCGGGTAGCGACGCAGCTCGAAGCCGGGATGGCGGGCCACCACCCGGTACGGCTGCCGCTCGGTCATCGCGTCCTCCCGGCCTCGCTGGTCCCGCCGAAAACGCTACCGGCCGGGCGACGGTCGGCACGGTGGATTGAACTCCTGCCGCCCGGGGGCCGTACCACTGGCCGAGGATGTGGTGCGGCGGATCAGCCGCACCGCTGCCGAGTTGCGGGAGGCCTGCCGTGCGAGTTGGTGAGCAGTCGACGGATCCCATCGATCAGATCCTGGGCGAGGTGCCGGTGCCGGCGCCGCTGACCCCCGAGGATGTCCGGCTCGCGGTCCGGGCGGTGGTGGTGCACGCCGCCGAGGAGTGGCCCGCCGGACCGAAGTGCCGCAACGACAGCGCCGCGTACCCCTGCCGGCTGCACCGCTGGGGCCGGCGGGTGCTGGAGGCCCACGGCCTCAACGAGCGGCAGATCGACGCGCTGGTGCGGCACGGCAACCCGTTCGTGCACGTGCCCTTCCCGTTCGTGTTGACCGGGCGGGCGCCCGCGCGTCCGTCCGCCCCGGTCACCCAGTCCCCGCGCGGCCAGGCCGGCCGGGTCGGCGCACCCGGCGTGCGACCCGCCATCCGGCCCGGCGGTACCGGTCGGCCGGTGGCGCCCCCCGCCACCACGCCGCGCTGGCCCCGGGCGAGCTGACGACTGCTCCGGGTCGCGGCGTCGCGGCAGGCACGCCGACCCGGGGTGGTCGGGTCGGGGGCACGCCCGACAGCCCGAACCCGGGGTGACCCGACGGCGGCCCGGTCGCAGGGTCCCCCACCCCTGCGCCGGGCCGCCGTCGACGTCGGTGGCTCAGCCGATCCCGCAGTTCGGCGCCGACCAGCTTGTCGTGTTCGAGCTCCGGTCGGCGTTGTTCTCCCGGCGGGAGTCCACGTGGACGTGGTCGGAGTGGTCGGGGTAGCCGGGTCCGTAGATGCTGCTGAAGCCCCGGCTGCGGGCCGTGCGGGCCACCTGGCACAGCGAGGAGCTGCGCGAGGTCAGGTCGGCGGCGTTGCCGTAGAGGTGCTGGCTGTCCGACGCCCCGTCGACCTGGTTGTTGCAGGCGATGCTGCGGAAGCCGCTGTTCACGTAGAGCGGCTTGTCGCCGAGGCTGCGCCGCAGCGCCTCCAGCTTCCACATGGTGCGTACCGCGTTTTCCCTGGTCGCGTTCGGTGAGAGTGGGCCACCGCTCCACCCGCCCTTGCCGCAACCGTTGTCCAGCTCGGTGTAGCTGAAGTGCTTCGGCGTGCAGTCGTCGTCCTGCAGTTGGTAGATCTTGGCGAAGGTCTGCGGGCCGGCGATGCCGTCGACGCGCAGCCCGTACGCGGCCTGGAAGCGCTTGACCGCGGCGGCGGTCTCCGGCCCGTAGATCCCGTCGATCCGGACGATGTCCCGGTAGTCGGCCCAGCCGGCGACCCGGATCTGCAACTGGCGGACGTCCGCGCCGGTACGCCCCTGGGCCAGGGTCCGCTGCCAGGTGTAGCAGCCGTCGGCGTGGGCCGCCGGCGCGGCGACCAGCGTGGCGATCGCGGCCCCGGGCAACGCCAGGGCCAACGCGACGACCGCCCGCTTCAAGGTGTTCAGGCGCACAGGAGTCCTCCCGTTGAAGACGAATGGGTGGTGATCAGGACATCGACCCGCTCGTCCTGTCCCTTACACACTGGCAGTCTTTCGGGAAATTAGTGGCGATTAACCAGAGTTGTACTCATATTCGGTTATCCCTGGGCATCCGCTGTGAATTGGTGGAAATTGCGAAACACCCATTCGTGCCAGCGACCCCGAAGCCGACCAGGACTGCGCAGAGGTGACGGAAACAGTGTTTCGGGGGCATTCAGGGTGATGCTCACCCGTGACCCGGGGCCGGTAACGTCTGCGCCGGGCTCCGCGAACGGGGAGGTGGGCGTGGCACGCGGTGGCGTCTTCTGCATCGAGGGCCAGTGGCACCGTGACCTCAACGAGCGCGGATCCGTCCTGCCCACCCTCGAACTGCTCGAACGGCTCGGCCGGATCCGGTTCATCCACAAGGACGCGGCCACCCGCGACGAACTCTTCTACTTCCTCGACCGCTGGCTGCTCAAGCAGTACGCCGACTACCGGGTCGGCTTCTTCGCCATGCACGGCGAGCCGAGCCGGCTCTGCCTCACCGACTGGGACTCCGTCGAGCTGGCCGACGTCGCCGAACGGATGGCCGGCCGGTGCGAGGGACGGCGGCTCTACTTCGGCAGCTGCTCCGTGCTGCGCGCCTCCGACGCCACGCTGCGGGACTTCCTCGACGTGACCGGCGCGGCCCTGATCTGCGGGTTCACCCGGGACGTCGACTGGGTCGAGTCGGCCGCCTTCGAGACCGTGCTGCTCGACGTGCTCGCCAACGGCCAGCGGCACAACGCCGCCGAGCTGCGGATGGGCTCGGCGCACTGGGCGCCGCTGGCGTCGTACCTCGGCTTTCGAGTGATCTACGCCAACGGCCGCGCCTGGCGGCCGACCCTCCACCCCCGGGTGCCGGCCCAGCCCTTGGCCCGCCGTGCGGTGGGCCGACCCCGCTGACAGCGACGCCTTGTCGCGCTACCTCCCGCCGGGTTCAAAGCGACTCGCTCTCTTCCTGTTCTTTGCGGGACCACACCATCCGCTCGACGACCCGGTGGACGTCACCGTTCGACCAGGCGACCTTGAGCTCGCGGCGGTCCGCCGTGACGGACACGCTGACGTCAATGCTGTGGCCGTTGACGAGGGCGACCCTGAACCGGGAGTCGGCGAAGCGACGGACATAGCGACCGGACGCCGCATCGAAGATCGGGACAGTGGTCTCGGCGGTCTTCGGAAGGACGACCGTCTGGCTGGAGATGCTGACCACGTCCTGGTAGTGGAAGGTGGTGGTCGATTCGGTGAGGAGCTGGCGGGTGGCGAGCGCGAGGTCACACCTGAACACGGACACCCGGTGGGCAGACAGGTACAGCACCAGCACCTGGTAGTGGTCGGAGCGCAGCCTTCCGTCCCGGCCGATTCGACTCTTGCCGATCGTCGTCCGGCGGCGCACGACTCTCACGCCCATGTCGCCGCCCTGGGACACCACCTGCTCAACCATCTCGTCCTTTTCAAGCCGGGAGATGCCGACCGCGGCCTGCGGCTCGACCAGCAGGTCTCCGGACGCGGCAACCAGAGCTGAGTTGAGCCGCAGTCGTCGAGCCCCCCGGGCCACGATCCACTCCACGTCCTGCTTCAGCCAGCGGTCCATCTGTGTATCGGACGGGCTGCCCTCCGCCGCCTTCCGGGCCTCCTCGTAGCGGCGGCGGGCGATCCGGTCCTGCTGGTTGTCCCGCCAGACCCCGATGCCGATCAGCGTGAGGACCAGGCCGGCTGCGGGCAGGAGAACAAGAAGGGACAGGCCGATGTACCACCGCGTCTCGACGTAGAGACCGCCGCAGGGAAGGGTGGCCAGGGCGACGCCGGACCAGATCAGGGCGCCGGCGATAGCGCCACGATCGGGTGGTGGTACCGGCGGCACGGCGACAAAGTACTTGGGAACGCCGACCCGTCTCTCGGTGGAGGCGGTGGGACCGCCGGACTCCGGCACGTAGTCCGGCAGGATCATGCCCAGCAGCTGGCAGTGCGCGCGCAGATCTCTCCAGGTTGGTCCGGGAACGGCGACCAGGTGCTGCTCAACGAGGCGCAGTTCGGCCATGGTGAGCCGGGCAGGGGCACCCCCGTCCGCGAGCCTGTCCAGGTCCGCGGGAACGCTGATGCCGACAGAGTGGTAGTAATCGTCGCGGATCAACCCTGCCATCACCGCGGCGAGCACGGTCGCAGCGGCCACGAGATGGCGAGTCATCTTCGTTGCCTGCTGCGGCGTGCGGTACGACGGAGGGTGGCGGGCGAGGGTGGCGATCACGACGAGGACGTTCGCCTCTGCGCGGAGCGCCCGCTCATGTTCCGGCCCCTGAGTGAGGAACTTCTCGAAGCACTGAGCCGCCGCACGGTAGGCACGTTCTGTCAGCAACTGGCGCCCGGCCGCCAGCCAGTCCCGGCTGTCTCCGATGTTGAAGATCTGATCCGCGTTCTGGAAGTTCCCGGTCTGGAAGAAGGCCTGGTCCGCCATGGGAGCCGCCCGCGTCAGTTTCCAGCGCTGCCATGGATCAGGGCGATGATGTTGCTGATGGTCTCCAGCAGCGGAGCCACGCCCGCGGCGGTACCGAGAATGCGTCGAGTGCGCTCGAGCCCGGAGATCGCATCAGCGCCACCGCCTGACGCGAGCTTCCGGCTTACGGTGACCAGCTCTCCGGATGCCGCCTGCGCGGTCTCCTGGTCCAGCACTCCATTCGAAGAGGCGGCTTTCACGCGCGCCTGTAACGCGGTGAGGGCGAGCAGTGCCTCGCGGGTCGATCCGGTCAGGGTGGCAGACATTCCGCCCTGGTTGATGATGAGATCGCTGTTCTGGATGTTGCCGTACTGATCTCCCTTGACTTCCACCGTGCCTCCCTGACTCTGAAAAAGTTGCCGGGGGCAATAAACATAGGTCAATCAACAGATGTGAAGTGACGTCATGTTGACTCAACGTGACCCTGAGTTGCCTTGACAGCCATCTGCGCGTCACAGCCTGGCCTCCTGGTAGAACCGACGCATGGCACGCAGCATCGCGAGCAACACCCGGGTCGACCGGGACGCCCTCATCGAGTTCCTCCGCCCCCGGCACAAGGTCGTGCTGATGACCACCCGCGCCGACGGCCGGCCGCAGTCCTCCCCGGTCTCCTGCGGGGTGGACGGCGCGGGCCGGCTGGTGATCTCCACCTACCCGGAGCGGGCGAAGGTGACCAACATCCGGCGCGACCCCCGGGTCTCCGCCTGCGTGCTCTCCGACGACTGGAACGGGCCCTGGGTGCAGGTCGACGGCACCGCCGAGGTGCTCGACCTGCCCGAGGCCCTGGAACCGCTGGTGGAGTACTTCCGCGGCATCTCCGGCGAGCACCCGGACTGGGACGAGTACCGGGCGGCGATGGTCAAGCAGGGCAAGTCGCTGATCCGGGTCACCGTCGACAGCTGGGGACCGATCGCCACCGGCGGCTTCCCCGCCCGGCTCGCCGACTAGTAAGCGGCGGTGAAGCGGGCGTTCGGGAACCGCGGGCTCTCGATCTCGTCCACGATCGCCACCGCCAGGTCCTCGTAGGTCAGCACCGAGCGGCCCTGGGCGTCGGTCACCGGGTGGTCGGTGCCGGTGCGGTAGTGGCCGGTCCGCTCGCCCGGGTGGAACTCCAGCGGCGGCGGGGAGACGTACGTCCAGGTCACCCCGTCGGCCGCGGAGCGGTAGACGGCCAGCGCGTCGGCCTGGCCCTCGGCCGAGTCGCGGTACTCGGCCGGGAAGTCCGGCTCCGCCAGGAACGGGGTGTCCTTCGGGGTCAGCAGCGTCGCGCCGCCGCCGACGTGGATCACCCGGGGCGGGTCGGGCAGTTCGCGCAGGGTGTCCACCAGGGTCCGCGCGGCGTCACGCCACAGGTCCCGCTCGCCGCCACCGATCGCCACCACGAACACGTCGGCATCGTCGGCCAGCTCCCGTACGCTGTGCGCAGACGTCGCGTCGCCGGTGACCGTACGCACCCCGGCCGGCAGGTAGCTCGTCGCCTCCGGGCGGCGCACCGCCGCGGTGACCCGGTGACCCCGCTCGACCGCCTCGGCGGTGATCCGCGACCCCGCGGTGCCACCGGCGCCGAACACGACGATGTTGCTCATGGCCTGACCGCCTCCCGCCCCGACCTGCCTCGCCTCCCAGGCTATGGAGCGGGCTGCCCGGCCGGTGCCGTAACGGCGATCCTGGCCGGGCCCGCCCCGGGGCGGGTCAGTCGACCAGCGCGGAGTAGACCAGCTGGCGTAGCTGCGAGCGCAGCGGGTACGTGCTCGACGGCATGAGCTGGGTGAACAGCAGGGCGGTGACCTCCTCCGCCGGGTCCACCCAGAACGCGGTGCTGGCCAGGCCGCCCCAGTAGAACTCGCCGACGCTGCTCGGCACCCGGGCCGGGACCGGGTCCAGCACCACGGCGAAGCCGAGGCCGAAGCCGATCCCGTCGAGCACCGTCTCGGCGAAGCCCTCCGGGGAGAACGACGCCAGGTCGCGGCCGTCGGGCAGGTGGTTGCGGGTCATGAAGCGCAGCGTCCGTGGCCCCAGCAGGCGTACCCCGTCCAGCTCGCCGCCGCGCAGCAGGAACTGGGTGAACCGGTGGTAGTCGGCGGCCGTGGAGACCAGCCCGCCGCCCCCGGAGAACCAGCTCGGCTCGGCCAGCGCCGCCCGCCCGACGCCGTCGGCGCGGACCGTCTGCCCGGTCGCCGGGTGCGGGGTGTAGAGGGCGGCCAGCCGCTTGGCGTCCGGCTCGTCGACCCACCAGCGGGTGTCGGTCATGCCCAGCGGCCGGAAGATCCGCTCGGTGAAGAACTCGCCCAGGCTCTGTCCGGCGACCACCTCGACGAGCCGGCCCAGCACGTCGGTGGAGACGCCGTAGTTCCAGCTCGTGCCCGGCTGGAAGAGCAGCGGCAGCCGGGCCAGGCCCGCCGAGGCCGCCGCGAGGTCCGCGCCGCGCGGCACGCCCAGGTCGAAGCCCGCCGCCCGGTACAGGCCGTCGACCACCGTGGTCTGGGCGAAGCCGTACGTCAGGCCGGTGGTGTGGGTGAGCAGGTGCCAGACCCGGATCGGCTCGACCGCCGGCACCGTGTACGGCTTGAGCACCGAGCCCTTGTCATAGACCCGGACGTCGGCGAACTCGGGCAGCCAGCGGCTGATCGGGTCGGTCAGCTCGAACCGGCCCTCCTCCCAGAGCATCATCGCCGCGACCGAGGTGATCGGCTTGGTCATCGAGTAGATGCGCCACAGGGTGTCCGACTCGACCGGGGTGCCGGCCTCCCGGTCCCGCAGGCCGTAGACGGACGAGTGCGCGATCTCGCCCCGGCGGGTGACGACGATCTGCCAGCCGGCGAGCCGCCCGTCGTCGACGTACCTGCCGAAGTGTTCGTCGATCCGCGCCAGCCGGGCGGGGTCGAAGCCGATGCGGTCCGGGTCGGTGCTCACTGCCACGCTCACGCCGCGAACCTACTCGCCGGTACGCCGGTCGGGAAGTGTCGGTCCACGCCACTAATCTGGCCCGATGGCTGAGCCCACCGAGGACGTCACCTACCGTCACGAGGACTGGTACGCCGAAGAGCTGGTCGACCGGCACTTCGTCCGTTGCTCCTTCTTCCACGTCGACCTCACCGAGGCGGTCAGCCAGGCGGCGGTCTTCACCGAGTGCGTCTTCGGCAACGTGGCGTTCAACGCCTCCCGGCACACCGACTCCGCCTTCACCCGCTGCACGTTCAAGCGGTGCAACCTCTTCGAGGCCGAGTTCACCGGCTGCAAGCTGGTCGGCAGCAGCTTCGACCAGTGCGACCTGCGGCCGCTGCGGATCAGCGGCGGCGACTGGTCCTTCGTCGCGCTGCCCGGCGCGGACCTGCGCGGGGTGAGCATCACCGACGTACGGATGCGCGAGGCCGATCTGACCGGGGCGAACCTGACCGGCGCGACGGTCACCGGCGTCGACCTGTCCGGCGCCCAGTTGCACAGCTCCCGCCTGGCGGGGGCGGACCTGCGGGGCAGCGACCTGACCGCGCTCGACCCGACGGTGGTGGAGCGGGCCGGCGCGATCGTCGACGCCGAGCAGGCGATCGTGCTGGCACAGGCGCTCGGCTTCCAGATCGGCTGAGCGTCCCCTGAAGGCGCTCGACCTGCGGCGGGACCCCGGGTGGCGCTGCGCAGCCCGCGGGCGCGGGCTGCGCCGCCGCTAGCGCCGCTGAGCCGCGGCTGTCGGGAAAATGCCTCGGCCCGACAGCTTCTCGCCGATCGAGCGGTGTGACATCCTCCCTGCGGCGGGTCACCGGCGGTGGCCTCGACGCCGGTGGCCGAGGGAGGGTCGGTGGCAGAGGAGGAACTCACCCAGACCGGTATCCGGGTCGGGCGCTGGCTGCCGGCCGTACCGGTCGATCCGGCGCGGGCACCGGACCCGGCGGCCGTCTCGCGACGGCTCGCCGGCGACGAGCCCCCGGCCGACCAGCCGACCGCCGACCCGACCCCGCACCGGCCCGCCGCCGTCCCCGACCCGGACGCCGCGCATGACGGGGCCGCGCGCCATGCCGTCCCGCCCGACGCCCGTCAACCGGACGCGGTCCGGCCCGATGCCGCGCCGGTGCCCGCTCCGCCGGTCGCCGAGCCGACCCCGTCGGCCCCGCCTGCTGCGGCGGCCCTGCCGGCGCACGGACCGCGGTCGGGGGCGGCGGGTGGCGTGGCGGCGCGGCTGGCCCGGCGGCGGGCGGCCGTGGACGGTGCGCCGGCCGGGCCGGCCACCCGCGTCGGTGCGGCCCGGGCCCGGCGCCGCCGCCGTCGGGCCGTGCAGGGTGCCGCGGTCGTGGCCGCCGTGGCGCTGCTGCTGGCGTACGCCGGCTGGGGTTCCCGGTCGGACCGCGACCGCCCGGCACCCGCCGCGGTGCCGGCGTCGCCGACGGCCGCGACCCCCTCGGCGGCGCCGCCGCCCACCACGGTGCCGGTCACCGGGGCCCCGGTCTTCCCCGGCGGCCCGCTGCTCTCGGTGGACCAGGAGCAGGTGCCGGCGTTGGTGGACCTGACCGCCCTCGGCGCCCGGGACTGGATCCACTGGGGGATGAACGGCGGCGACACCGTGCAGCGCAAGCAGGCCGGGACCGGCGAGATCAGCGACCTGGGCGGCGAACGGCTCCAGCACGGCGCGAGCGTCGCGGGCTTCGGCTGGACCGACGGGACGCCGGCGGCGCGGCAGGACGGCACCCGGTACGGCGTCTTCCAGCGCGGCGCCGGCAAGGCCTTCTCGGTGGCGGTCGCCGGCAGCGGGGATCTGCGCACGGTCCGCTTCTTCGCCGGGGCGTTCTCGGCCGGCGCCCGCCTGGAGCTGCGGCTCTCGACCGGGGGTGGGGTCACCACCCGCGAGGTCCCGCAGGTCGCCGGCGACCGCTTCTTCGAGTACGTCATCCACTTCCGGGCTCCGCGGGGCACCCGGCTGCTCGTCAGCTGGCGGGCGTTGACCGTGGCGGGCGGGGAGAACGACGGCGTGTCCATGGAGGCGCTGACGGTCAGTTGACCGCCGCCCGGGCCGGCGTGGAGCCGGGCGGACGGAGGTGCCTGCTTGCGCTTGGTAACGAACTGGAAGCGCACAGCCGTCCCCATGTGGCGCATTCGCCCGGCTGATGAAAACGTGAAGCGGTCATGCCCGCCCGTCCGCCGGCCGGTGCGTGGGTGGGGAGCGGAGGTTCGGTGGCGGAAGAAGACCGCACTCGGGTCGGCGGCCGGGCGTCGTCCCCGTACGGGTCCGGGCAGACCCGGTCCACGTTGCGCCGGATCGCACGGGCCCGGCAGCGTCGCCGCTGGATCGTCGAGGCCCTCGCCACGCTCGCCTGCCTGGCCGCCGTCGTCGCGTACCTCGGCACCGAACAGTACGCCGGTTCCCGTCAGGAGGAGAGCGCCAACCGACCGGGACCGGCTTCCGGTGCCGTGCGGCCGGTCGGACCGTCCCCCCAGCGCCCCGGGGTCGACGCCGGCGCCGCCTCGCCCGGACTGCGGCCCCGGCAGCGGCCTCCGTCGCCGTCCCGGCCGGCCGTCGAGCCGGTCCTCACCGTCACCCAGGCGGACGTGCCGGCGCGCGTCGACCTCACCGGCGCCGGCCCGGTCGACTGGGTCCACTGGGGACTCCTCGGGGCGGACCGCCGCGTGCGCAAGCGCGACGGCTCCGGGGCGATCCGCGACGAGGGCGGACACGGCCGCCGGGAGAGCTTCAGCAACAACCCCGAGGCGTTCGCCTGGCGCGACGGCACCCCCGTCGGGTCCGCCAGCGGCACCACGTCCGGGCTCTATACCTGCGGCCGGGGCAGCGGCTTCGCGCTCGCCGTGACCGCCGACGGCGAGCTGCGCACGGCGTGGCTCTACGCCGGCCTGTGGATGGCCCGGGGCCGCCTCGACCTGCGGCTCTCCACGGGCGGGCCGACCAGCACCCTGCGGATGGAGGACCCGCACACCCAGCACACCGCCGAGTTCACCATCCGCTTCCAGGCGCCCAAGGGGGCGAAGCTGCTGGTGAGCTGGACGGTGGAGGAGTCCCTCGGGGACTGCGGCAACGTGAGCGTGCAGGCCGTCGCGCTGCGCTGACCGCCGTTCGCCCGGTGCCGCCCGGCGGCCGGGAGTAGCGTGGGCGCGACGGCCGGCCGACGACCCGGGAGGGGACCCATGACGGCGAGCGAGCAGGTACTGGACAGCCCGGCGGGGTGGGTCGCCGACCACATCCGCCGGTACGTCGAGACCGACGGCGCGGAGGGCCACGAGTGGCGTCCCGGCGTCTGGACCCTGCTGCTGACCACCCGGGGCCGGCGCAGCGGCAAGCTGCGGCGCACCGCGCTGATCTACGGCCGGGACGGCGACGCCTACCTGGTGGTCGCCTCCCAGGGCGGGGCGCCCGAGCACCCCGCCTGGCATCTCAACCTGCTCGCGGAGCCCGAGGTCCGGGTGCAGGTCGGCGCGGAGCGGTTCACCGCCCGGGCGCGGCCCGCGACGCCCGAGGAGAAGCCCCGGATGTGGCGGACCATGACCGCGATCTGGCCGGCGTACGACGAGTACCAGACCAAGACGGACCGGGAGATCCCGGTGGTGGTGCTGGAGCGGGTCTGACCCGTCCCTACCCCGCGGGTAATCGACCGCGGGCCGGGCCGGGCCGCAGAATCGGGGCACGCCCCGCGCCGGGGATCCGGCGCCGCTGATCCGGGAGGCACCGTGCCCGCGTTCGCCCTCGCCCACCTGCGTACCCCGCAGATCAACGACGACATCATCGAGTACCTGGAGAGGATCCAGGCGACGCTCGAGCCGTACCAGGGTCGCTTCCGGGTGCACGGCCCGACGGTGGAGGTCATCGAGGGCGAGTGGCCGGGCAGCCTGGTGATCATCGAGTTCCCGGACACCGAGCGGGCCCGCTCCTGGTACGCCTCCCCGGCGTACCAGGAGATCCTGCCGTTGCGGCTCCGACACATCGAGGGCTCGGCGATCATCGTGGACGGGGTCGCCGAGGACTACGACCCGGCCCGGCGGGCCGCCCACTTCCGGGAGGCTGTGCAACTGTTGGCTGATTAGCTAAGCGAACCTGTGTGGTACTTTCTTGATCATGTCGTTGCTGCGTCTGGGTCCGGCCGCTGAGTACATCGGTGTCCATCCTGTGACCCTGCGCCGGTGGGCGGATGAGGGACGGGTTGCGGTGACGTGGGTTGGTCGGGAGCGTCGGTTCGAGACTGCGTTGCTTGATGCGTTCGTCGGGCGGGGTGAGGTGGAACGGCCGCGCCGTGAGGCGTTGTATGTGCGGGTGTCGGGTACGACGTCTGGCCAGGGGACGTCGCTGGTGGCTCAAGAGGCGGAGTTGCGGGCTAGTGCTGCCGCCGAGGTGGTGGCCGTGTTCAGGGACAAGGCGTCTGGGCTGCGGGAGAACCGGCCGGGACTTGCCCGGCTGTTGAAGGGTGCGGCGGCGGGCGAGTTCACTGTGGTGAGAGTGACCCACCGCGACCGGCTGGCCCGGTTCGGCACCGCGTGGCTGACCGCTCTGCTCGCCCGTGACGGGGTGACTGTCGAGGTGCTGCACGCGAAAGGTTCGGCCGGTGGGGTCGAGGAACTGGTGGACGACTTCATGTCTGTGGTCGCCACGTTCGCCGGGCGGATGTACGGCCTGCGGTCCCGTGAGGCCAAGCGGCGACTGCTGGCTGCCGCGGGTGAAGGCGTGGGGTAGTGGCTGGTTCCTGGCTGACGTCGACCGCGACCTGCACCGCGTATCGGGCGGTGTGCGGCGGTAAGCCCGACGCGCCGGGCGTGCAGGCGCCCGTGACGGGGCGGGTACTCGCCGAACGGGTCGGGTGGCTGGCGGACCCGGTTCGGGGCATGGCCGACGAGGTGGTCGGCGCGCGGTGGTCGGATGCTGACCTTGCGGAGCTTGCCGGTGGGGTCGGCCCTGATGGGAGGCGTCTGCCGGGCAACGGGTGGATGGCGTTGCGCCGGCTCGGCTGGGGTGCGGTGCCGCCGGCGGGGGTGGTGGTGTCGGACCGGGTTCGTCGGATCGCCGAGGAAGAAGCGGCCCGCGTTCTGCGTCTGGCGTGCCACCGTCGTGCGGTCGTTGCCGCGCTGCTGGCCACGTGGCCGGCCGATCCGTCCGCCCGTACCGATGACGAGTGGTCAGCGTTGCGGGCGGCGTTACCCGAAGGAACCGGTAGCGCGACGATCCGCAGCCGCACCCGACAGATCACCGGATACCTCGGCGTGTATGGCCGGCCGCCGGCGGACCTGTGTGAGCTGGAGGGTCCGCCGGCCGTGGCTCGGCAGGTGAGCCTCGCTGCGGCCGACCGGCAACAGGTCGCCGTCGACCGGGTCGACGACAGGATCGTGCGGGTGTGGTCGCAGCTTCCGATGTGCGCTGCGCCGGCCTCCTACCGCGACTGGGTGTGGCATGCCTTCGACGTGGTGCTGCCGGCGATCGTGCCGGCCGGGGTGAAGGTGTGCACTCCGACGCTGCGTCCCGGCGATGGCAAGGTTCGCGTCGACCTGCCCTGGCAGACCCCGCACACCCCGCCCCGGTTGGACGGCCACACTCGTGCGCTTGGTGTTGACTGGGGTGTGAACACCCTGCTGACCGCGACCGTGGCCGACCTCGACCCCGACGGCACCGTGGTAGTGCAGGGCCGCCCGTTGCGGTTCGACGCGACCGGGGTGTCGGCGAAGCTGGTGCGGCTACGCCGTCACCGCGAACACCTCAACACCAAAGTCGACCATGTGATCCGGCTGCGTGACGGCCGGCCTGCCCACACCCCAGCCGAGCAGGCACTGACTGCGAAGCTTGTCCTCCTGAAGGCCGAGCACTCGGCGGTGTGCGCCCGGATCCGGCATCTCAACAAGGCTCTTGCCTGGTCGGCGGCGCGGTGGCTCGTCGACCAGGCGACCGCGGTCGGCGCGACCGTCATCTACGTGGAGGACCTCGCCACGCTCGAGGGCCGTGGTGGGTCACGCAGCCTCAACCGGCGGATCTCTGGCGCGGTACGCGGCACCGTGTTCACCGCCATCGCCCACCTCGCCGCGAAAGAAGGTGCCGCAGTCGTCACAGTGCCGGCGCGTGGTACCTCGTCCGGCTGTCCCCGCTGCGGCGGTGCGGTCAAGCACGTCAAAACGCCGCAGCGCAGCGTCGCCGGGTACCGGTGGGCCACCTGCTCGTGCGGCCTGTCGATGGACCGTGACCACGCCGCGGCGCAACGGATCGCGGCCAGGGGCCTAGCCAACCAGGCCAAAACCCGCCGCGGCCGTAACGGCAACGCCGCGATCCGGACAGCCACCGACACACCGGTCCGTCACCGGACACGTCGACCAACCCCAGCCGCCACGATCCCGCCACTGCGGGATCGACGCAAAACCGTACCCACCCCGAAGCAGACCCGACCTGCAACGGTCAAGACCTCACGCCTGCTGCCCTTGCGACGGCAGGTTCCCGCCCCGGCAGACCCCCCATCGCGATCTGCCGGTCAGCGTCCGGCGGGACGGACACCCCAGGAGACCAACCCGCAAGGGCCGGTCAGCCAGGTGCCGCACACGGTTACCACCACCGCTCCGCGACACCCTCACCGGGTCCGCGGGGCAGCCCTCGGTCGCGGCTTCCACCGCCACGTGCACGCCACCCCCGTAACCAACCGGGACGGTAGCACCAGCCGGACGTCCGGCTTGCCGAGGATCGCATAGGGAACCAGAGACGCTGCCGGTCTTGGCGTGCACGTTGTTCGCGGCGGCCGTCCCGCGCATCCGGCTGCGCAGCGTCCCGCCGACGAAGCGTTCGCTGTTGCCGGCGATCGGTAGGGCCGCGTACCAGGTGTCGAACCAGGGCTCAGCGCGGACCGCGGCGAGCAGCCCGACGAACTCCGCGGGCGGGATCAGGTTGCGCCGGGACAGGCCGGAGCCGTCCCGCTGCCGCAGGGTTCCGGTGTTCACGCCGTTGTCGCCGGCGTACTCGCCGATCGCGGCGAGGCCGGCCGACCAGGTCCCTGAGCCGGAGATGACCCGGCCGAGTTCCTTGGTCAGCACCTCGGCGTGGCCGTTGTTGGAGAGCTTGAGGAACGGCACCATCAGGTCGGCCAGTGGCATCGAGTCGTGCCGCGCGACCGGCTTCGCGTCGTCCGGGGTGGCCTGGCCGAGCACGGTCCGGCCGAGCACCCGCACGCCGTGCCGCAGCAGCGCGGCCCGGAAGATGTCGGCGGCGTAGCCGGTCGGCTCCCAGACCGTCATCCAGTCGCGCTCCGGCTCCTGGCCGACCGCGATCTGCCCGGTCACCACGATGGTGTTGCTTCCGTGGTCGCGCTCGAACGCGATCGTCGTCTCCCCGTCGGCGTCCGTCTCGGCCCGGTTGTCGATCCGCAGGTAGCCGTTGGGTGGGGTCATCGTCACCACCGGCGGTGCGCCCGGCCCGGCCGCCGGTGCGGCGTGCACGATCACCGTGCCGGCGTCGTAGTCGGTGTCCGGCGCCACGGTCAGCGCGGAGACCTGCGCGGCGTAGTAGTAGGGCTCGTCGTCCCACGTCCAGTCGGGGCCGAGCCGGGTGTGGTCGTACCGGGTGTCGTCGGCGACCAGGTTCCCGGTCACCACCCGGACGCCCTCGGCCGCGACCTGGGCGGCCAGCGCGTCGTAGTCCGCGGCCAGCATGGTCGGGTCGCCGCCGCCGCGCAGGTACAGGTTGCCGGTGAGCAGCCCGGCCCGTCGCACGCCGCTGCCGGCGACGTCGGTGGTGAACCGGTGGCCGGGGCCGAGCAGTTCCAGCGCCGCGGTCGAGGTGAGCAGCTTGGTGTTGGAGGCCGGTACCAGCCGGCGGTCCCCGTTGCGGTCGTAGAGCGTCTGGCCGGTGGTGGTGTCCACGACGACCACGCCGGCCTGCGCTCCGACCAGGCGGGAGTCGGCGAGCACGGCGTCGATGGTGGCGGTCAGCCGGGTCTGCGCGGGGGTGGGCGACTCGGCCGTGGCGGTGGGGGCGCCGGCGGTGGCCGCGGTGGCGACCAGCGCCAGCACCGCGAGCGTCCGGGGAAAGTGACGACGATGCCTGCGTCGATGCTGCCATGGAGGTTTCTTCCAGAGAAGCCTCCGCGGCGAAACTATTTTCCGATCCCTGCCCGGTGCCCTGATTACCCGTCCTGAACCGGGGCATGCCCAGTTCCGGCCGGCACGGTGTCGACTGACCCCGCTCTATTTGACGGATGCTCGGTCAGGGGGCACCGTAGGCCATGAGGGGCGTTTAACCTGCCCTGGTTTGCACGGCGAAGACCGATTCGCCTTCCTGGGTCCGGGCCCGGCCGCGTGGCCGCGCCGACCCGCCGCGATCCCGAACATTCACGAGGAGTGCCGCCATGCTGACCATGACCGACAACGCCGTGATGGTGATCCGCGACCTCGCCGCTCAGCAGGACGTCGGCGAGGACGGCGGGCTGCGCATCGCCGCCGACACCGACGCCGGCTCGCTCTCCATCGAGCTGGTGCCGCAGCCGGCGCAGGGCGACCAGGTGGTCGACAACGAGGGCGCCCGGATCTTCCTCGACGCCGATGCCGCCGAGCTGCTCAACGAGACCTCCGTCGACGCGACCGTGGACGACGAGGGGATCGTGCAGTTCGGCTTCACCGAGAAGGAGTGACCGGCGCGGCTCAGCCCGCGCGGCGGGTCTCCCCGCCCCGGTGCGGCCGGCCGGACCGCCCCCGCTCGGGGGCGTCCTGGCCGACGCCCCACGGTCCGGACCGCTGACCCCGGTCCGGCCCGAGCAGCGTGCCCAGCACGAACGCCAGATGGTGCGACGTGCTCCACGCCGCCCAGTTGGTCGCCGAGCCGGCGCCCGCCCCGCGTCGGGCGCGGCGCAGGATCTCGTGGTCGCCCCAGGAGAACGCCGCCCCGGCCGTCGGCCAGTGCGGGGCCGCCACCAGCGTCCGGCACAGGTCGGCGAAGCGGTCGTCGCCCCGACCGCCCCGACGGGACCAGCGGTAGACCCACCAGGCCCCGTCGGCCGTGTAGCGCAGCGTCGGCAGCCGGTCGCCGGGGCCGTCCGTCCCGGACATCGCGGAGCCGACCCCGTAGTCGCCGTACCCCACGCCGAGGTCGCCCAGGCGCTGCCAGAGCTGCCAGTCGAAGCGGTCGAGACGCACCGGCTCGTCGGTGGGGAGACGGGCCAGGGTCGGCGGCATCCCCCCGGCCGCCACGGTGACCGAGCGCCAGGCGTGCCGCCGGGCCCAGTCCAACAGCCGCCGAACCCGGGGCTCGGCCAGCCGCACATCCGCCGGGCAGCAGACGTCGCCCGCGTCGACGAGCAGGTCGCACAGCTCCGGGACCAGCCGGGCGAGCCGCCAGACCCGCTCCACCGCGGTCGTCGTCGCGTCCGGGCCCGCGCGGTCCCGCCCGGTCCGTAGCCGGACCACCGCCCGCTTGGCGTACGCCCGCGCGGTCACGCCGTGCGCCACCAGCCGTCGGTCGCTCTCCGCGAGCCCGATCACCGGCACCAGCGGTACGCCCCAGCGGACCAGTTCGCTTTCCGGGATGTCCGGCAGGGCGGACACGTCGACGGCCGGCAGCAGCCCCGCCGGCAGCCGGCCGACGAGGTCCACGGTGCACGGATCGACCGCGCAGACGTCGAGGACCGGAGCGAGCAGCGGAGCGGCGGCGTCGTCGAGATGGGCCAGTGCCTCCAGCTCACCCCGGCGACCGGCCAGGATGGGGCGGTAGACCGGTTCCGCCGCCCGACCCCCGTGGGCGGGCACCATACTTCAGCGTAGCGAGACATTGGCGCCGATCACAGCTTTCCGGCGCGGGGGGGCCGGCGCCGGGCCCGCCCGACCCGTTGGCGGCGGGGTGCGGGCGTCCGCACAGACGAGCGCACGGCGCCGCTCGACCGAAGTCGTAACGTCGCCGCGCCCTGGCCGTCTCCCACCACCGCAGCCGTACGGCGGTACGACAGCGGGGACCTGGCTCGACCGGCCGTCCGCGCACCGGTCTTGGCGCTCCAGATGCCCGTCCAGAGGGGATCCAAACCACCGATCAGTGGGGAATTCCACCATCTGCGAGTCCCGGCGTGATGGCGGGTCCGACCGGGTATGTCGGCGCCATGCAGCATTTCACGATCGCGACCGTCGCCGAGAAGAGCCCGGACTTCCGCCGGGTGCTCTGGACCGGGGAGAAGACCCAGCTGGTGATCATGACGATCCCGCCGGGCGGGGAGATCGGTGAGGAGGTCCACGAGGGCATCGACCAGATCCTGACCTTCGTCAGCGGCACCGGCGAGGCCAGGGTGGCCGGTGAGAAGAAGGAGGTCGTCTCGGGCGACCTGGTGGTCGTACCGGCCGGCACGAAGCACAACTTCGTCAACACCGGCCCCAATCCGCTGGTCCTCTACACCGTCTACGGCCCGCCGGACCATGCCGACCGGGCGGTGCACCGGACGAAGGAGGAGGCCGACGCGGCGGAGGCGGCCGGCCGGGACGAGCCGCCCACGGCCTGACCGGCACGGCCTGATCGCCTCGGGTCGGGGTACCCGGGGCGGGTGCACCAGCCGCCGATCTCCGGCTACGGATTCATCTCCGACTGCCGCTCCGGTGCCCTGGTCGGCCGGGACGGGTCGGTCGACTGGTGGTGCCCGGACCGGTTCGACTCGGCGTCGGTCTTCTGCCGGCTCCTCGACCCGGCCGGCGGGCACTGGCGGATCGCGCCGCTGGCCGCGAGCCGGGTGGAGCGCGCGTACCGGCCGGGCACCCTGGTGCTGCGGACCGTCCACCACACCCCGGAGGGGAGCGTCGCGGTCACCGACGCGCTCGCCGCCGAGCTGGGCGCCCGCGGCCACGAGCTGGGGATGAACTCGCCGGCGGTGCTGCTGCGGGTGGTCGAGGGGCTGACCGGGCGGGTGCGGATGCACCTCGACTTCGCCCCGCTCCCGGAGTACGGGCTGCTCACCCCGTACCTGCACGAGCAGCCGGGCGGCGGGGTGCTGGCCACCGCCGGGTCGGTGGCGCTGGTGCTGCGCGGGGACGGGCAGGCGCTGCGCGTCGACGGCGACCGGGTCGACCATACCTTCGAGGTCGCCGCCGGCCAGACGGTCGGCTTCGATCTGGCGTACGCCCTGGTCTACGGCCCGCCGCCGGCCCGGCTGGACCCGGTCACCACGCTCGCCGAGACGGTGCGGGCGTGGGAGGGCTACCGGGAGGTCCACGAGTACGACGGCCAGTACGTCCCGCAGGTCCGGCACAGCGCCACCGTGCTCACCGGCCTGACGTACGCCCGCAGCGGCGCGGTCGCCGCGGCGCTGACCACCTCACTGCCCGAACGCATGGGCGGCGAGCGCAACTACGACTACCGCTACTCGTGGCTGCGCGACTTCTCGATGACCATGGACGCCCTCTGGGTGGCGGCCTGCCCGCACGAGGCGTCCCGGCTCTTCGCCTGGGCGGCCCGCTCCATCGGCCGGATCGGCGACGCGCCGGTGCCGGTGCTGTTCGGGCTGGAGGGGGAGCGGGACATCTCCGAGCACATCTGCTCGCACCTGCGCGGGCACGGGGACAGCCGGCCGGTTCGGATCGGCAACGACGCCTGGCGGCAGCGGCAGCTCGACGTGCCCGGCGAGGTGCTCTCCGCGGTCTGGCGGCTGCACGACTACCTCGGCGACAGCTTCGAGATGGAGCTGCGGGAGATGGTGGTGGGCCTGGCCGAGCAGGTGGCCAACACCTGGCGGCTGCCGGACCGCGGGATGTGGGAGACGCGGGACACCGAGCGGCACTACCTGTCGTCGAAGGTGCTCTGCTGGGTGGCGCTGGACCGGGCGATGAAGCTGGCGCCCCGGCTCGGGGACCGGGCGGACCCGCGTCGCTGGGCGGCGATCCGGGACGAGATCCGGGCGACCGTGCTGCGCGAGGGCTGGAACGACCGGATCGGCGCGTACACCGGGGCCTTCGGCTCGGCGGAACTCGACGCCTCGGCGCTCTTCCTGCCCGTCGTGCACTTCCTGCCGGCCACCGACCCGCGGATGCGCTCCACCATCGAGGTGGTGGAGCGTGAGCTGGGCACCGACGCCGGGCTGGTGCGGCGCTGGAACACCGACCCGGCCGGCTTCGTGCTCTGCTCGTTCTGGCTGGTGGAGTGCCTGGTGATGGCGGGCGAGCGGGACCGGGCCCGGGCGTTGTTCGAGAAGGTGCTCGGGCACGCCAACGACCTGGGTCTCTTCGCCGAGCAGGTGGACCTGCGCACCGGCGTTCAGCTCGGCAACACCCCGCAGGCGCTGTCGCACATCGGGCTGATCAACGCCGCCTGGCGGCTGACCGATCCCGACACCGCCTGAGCGGGTGGGATCCCGCAACACTCCTGCCCGCCGCGCATCGGCCTCTCACAGCACCGGTACGCCCGACACGTCCACCGTCTCCGGATACTTCAGCCCGGCGCCGGTGTTGAGCACCACCACCCGCTCGCCGGCCCGGATCCAGCCCCCGGCCCGCAGGTGCCGGGCCGCCGACAGGCAGGCCGCCCCCTCCGGGCAGAGCAGCAGCCCCTCCCGGGCGGCGAAGTCCCGCAGGTCGGCCAGGATCTCCGCGTCGTCCACGGCGATCGCCGTCCCGCTGCTCTCCCGCAGCGCGTCCAGGATCAGCTCGTCGCCCAGCGGGGACGGCACGGTGATGCCGAAGGCGACGGTGTGCGCGTCCTCCCAGGGGGTGGCACGCGGCTCCCCGGCGGCGAACGCCCGGACGATCGGCGCGCAGCCGGTGGACTGCACCGCGACGAGGCGGGGCAGTTTGTCCTCCACCCAGCCCAGCTCGCGCAGCTCGTGCAGCGCCTTGTGGATGCCGATCAGCCCGACCCCGCCCCCGGTCGGATAGATGATCACATCGGGCACCTGCCAGCCGAGCTGCTCGACGATCTCGTACCCCATGGTCTTCTTGCCTTCCAGGCGGTACGGCTCGCGCAGCGTGCCGGCGTCGAAGACCCGGCCGCCCGACTCGGCGACCAGCCCGGCGACCCGCCGGCCGGCGTCAGTGATCAGCCCGTCCACCAGCCGCAGGTCCGCCCCGGCGGCCAGGCACTCCCGTCGGCAGATGGTCGGCGCGGACAGCGGCATGGCGATGGTCGCGCCCATCCCGGCCCGCGCCGCGTACGTCGCCCAGGCCGCCCCCGCGTTGCCGTTGGTTGGCATGGCGATCCGCTCGACGCCCAGCTCCCGGGCCCGGCTCACGCCCACCGCCGCCCCGCGCGCCTTGAACGACCCCGTCGGGGTGAGCCCCTCGTCCTTGACGATCAGGTCCGGAATGCCGATCTCCGCCCCGTACGCCGGGGCGCGCAGCAGCGGCGTCCAGCCCTCGCCCAGCGTGGTGACGAACCGGGCGTCGGCCACCGGCAGCAGCTCCCGGTAGCGCCACAGGTCCGCCGGGCGGAGCCCGAACTGTTCCGGGGTCACCGCGGCGGCCACCGCGGCGAGGTCGTAGCGCGCCAGCAGCGGGGAACCGCAGTCGCAGAGGTTCTGCAACTTGTCCGCCGGGCGCTCCGCACCGCAGCGCGGGCACTCCAGGTGTGTCAGGTGCACGATGCTGCTTCCTACTTATTGCTCATCACTGAGCGGTTCGGATAATTCGCTCTCCGCTCGGCTATTGCCGGGCTGGAGTCCTGGACCGGCAGTCTGGCCCGGTGGCGATCGGTCCTGTCCTGCAGGATCTGCTTCACCGTGTGGTGCGGGGTGTGCAGGGCGATGTCGGGGTCGCCGGCTCGTTGCAGGATGTTGATCGCGGCGTTCACGTCGGCCTGCCACACCACCCCGCACGGGGTGCAGTGAAGCCGGTCCCCGGTGCGTCGGCCGAGCCGGCCGCAGCGGTGACAGGTTTGTGAGGTGTAGGCGGCGTTGACGTGCACGAGCGCAGAACCTCTGCGCTCCGAAACGTTTGTGAGCGCCTCGGCGGTGACCCCTTTGGTCCACGCGGCGAGGCGCCGGTTGAGATTCTTGCCGAGCGTCTTGCGCCCGGCGAAGGTCTTGGTGAGGTCTTCGGCGACCACGGTGGCGGCCTTGTCGACGACCCGGTGCACGGCGGTGAAGATCTCCGTACGCACCCGGGCCCGGTGGCGGGCGGCCTGCCGGTCCCGCTTGACGGTCCCGAGGTTGTTGACGGTGATCCGGTGCGCTTTTTCGCCGCTGCCAGGTTCGCTGCGATGTCGGCCATGGCGTCGCGGACTGTTTCCTTCCACGGATTCGCCAACAGACCGAACCGCACATGCGTGCCGTCGGCCAACCACCGGTCCCGCACCTGCCGATCCGTCAACCCGGACCCGGCGCCGCCGACCGACCCGTACCGCTGCCATACCTCACTACGAACCCGACCCAACCGGCGAGCCTGCTCCACCAACGCTGCATACTTGCCCGGATTCAGGGCCGTCGAGTAAGCGATCCGGGTGACCTTCACCGATCGCCCTCCACGGTCAGGTCCGCCCCCTTTAGCTCCGTCTCGTAGCGTCGCAGCCCGTACAGCCGGCACGAAAAGGCGTGCACGACCGCCAGCACGTCCTCCACCCGCTCCCGCTGCGGACAACGCCACCTGATTCGCGACGACGATCTCGCAGCCGCCACGCGCCGCCGCATGCTCGAGGCAGACGGCGAGCCGTGATCCCGCCCTCCGCCTCCCAGCGGCGCACTTGCTCACCGAGCAGCCCACCCGCTTGGCAAACGCCCGGATCCGATATCCGTCCCCACAACGGAAAATATAGATAGATCTGCGGAGGGAACCGACCACTAGTCACTCCTCCTCAGCTCGTGTCGATGCTCAGCCAGTGCCGGCTGCGCCGACCCGGCTCGTACGGGGACTCGAGTCGTTTGGCCACCACCCCGGGGAGCCCCTGTTCGCGGGCGGTCCCCAGGGCGTCCGCGCCGACGCCGGGGAACCACGGCGGGGTCTGCCAGTGGGTGCCGGCGAGCGCCAGGCCGTCGAGCAGCTCACGGCGCTGCGCGTACGGCACGTCGAGGCTGGTCGCGCCCTCCAGCCAGAGCAGGTCCACGACGAGGAACTGGCCGTCCCGGACGCTCGGCGCCCGGACCCGCCCGGCGGGGTCGATGCGGACCAGCACCCCGTCCAGCACCGCCTCGGTGGGGGCCAGCACCTCCGCCATCGCGCGCAGCCAGGGGTACGCCCCGGTGATCTCCTCGTCGGCCTCGTCGAGCAGCCGCAGCCGGCCGCCCGAGACGTACGCCATCGCCCGCACGCCGTCCCAGCGCAGCTCGTACCCCCAGGCGGCCTCGTCCTTCGGCAGCTTGCCGGCCTCGGTGGGGTGCATGGGGCGGACCAGCTCGGGCATCGGCGTCCAGCCCTCCGGGGGCGGGTCGGTGCGCCGGACCATCCAGTCCCGGCCCCGGCCCCCGGTGGCGAAGAGCACGTACCGGCCCCGGGTCCGCTTCCCGTCGAGCACCACGATCACCTCGTCGTCGCGCCACTTCTCCGCGCGGTACGTCCCGGTGTCGTGGATGGTCATCTTCCCGCCGCCGTACTCGCCGGCCGGGATCTCGCCGTGGAAGGTGAGGTACTCCATCGGGTGGTCCTCGGTGTGCACGGCCAGGTGGTTGCGGCCGGGCTCGCGGGGCAGGCCGCGCGGCACCGCCCAGGAGGCCAGCACCCCGTGGTGTTCCAGCCGCAGGTCCCAGTGCAGGCTGCGGGCGTGGTGCTGCTGGATGACGAACCGGGCCTTCCCCCGGCCGGGCCGCTTCGGCTCGGGCGCCCGCTCCGGCACCGGCTCGGGCGTACGCCTCGCGTCCCGCTTGCGCCGGTACTCCTCCAGCCGGTCAGCCACCCCCGCATTCTGCGGCACTCCTGGGGCGCCCGCAGCGCGCCACCCGGACGGTTCGTCCCCGTTCCCGCCGGGCGGGTCCTCCTCCGCCCGGTTCCGGCGCCGCCGTCCCGATCCGGCAGGCGGGCGCGTTCCCGGCGGGTCGCCTGCATGCCGGCCGCGATCAGGGGTAGAACAGCCGCCATGACCACCGCTGAACAGCCCACCGTCCCGCTCGCCGGCGACGTCCGGATGCCGCTGCTCGGCTTCGGCACCTGGCAGGCGACCGGCGAGGCCGGCTACGACGCTGTGCTCGCCGCCCTCGACGCCGGTTACCGGCACCTCGACACCGCCACCATGTACGGCAACGAGAAGGAGGTCGGCCGGGCGATCAAGGAGAGCGGGCTGCGCCGGGAGGACATCTTCCTCACCACCAAGCTGCCGCCGGACCGGGTGGGCCGGGAGAAGGAGACCATCGAGGCGAGCCTGCGCGCCCTCGACACCGACTACCTCGACCTGTGGCTGATCCACTGGCCGCCGTCCGCGCCGGGCGACAGCATCCCGGTGTGGCGGGAGCTCCTCGCCGCCCGGGACGAGAGCCTGACCCGCACGGTCGGGGTGAGCAACTACAGCATCAGCCAGATCGACGAGCTGATCCAGGCCACCGAGGAGACCCCGGCGGTCAACCAGATCCGCTGGAGCCCGTCGCTGTACGACCGGCAGACGCATGCCGCCCACCGGGACCGGGGCGTGGTGCTGGAGGGCTACAGCCCGTTCAAGACCAGCGACCTGTCGGACCCGGCGCTGGTGCGGATCGCCCAGGCCCACGACGTCTCCCCGGCGCAGGTGGTGCTCCGCTGGCACATCGACCACGAGATCGTGGTCATCCCCAAGTCGGTGACGCCCGACCGGATCCGGGCCAACGCCGACGTGTTCCGCTTCTCGCTCACCGCCGAGGAGATGCGCGACATCGACGCCCTGGGCGGCTGACCGCCGGTCCCTCGGGTACGGGCACTCGGGGCCTGATCTCCGAACTGGACGGCAGATCGCTGACGCGGGTGCGGGTTTCCGGGCACCTTGACCTGGTGCTGGATTTCGACGGCGTGCGGCTGATCCTCTTCGTCAGCGGCCCCGTCCCCGTCGGTCAGGCCCTGCTGCAGGTGCCCCCGTTGAGGGCGAAGCTGCTCGGCGCGGAGAACGCCCCGTTCAGCGTGCCCTGGTAGCCGAAGCTGGCCGAGGCGCCCGGCGAGAGGGTGCCGTTGTAGCTGACGTTCTTCGCGGTGACCGCGGACCCGCTCTGGGTCACCGTGGCATTCCAGGCGCTGGTGATCTGCTGCCCGGACGGCAGGTTGTAGGTCAGCGTCCAGCCGTTGACCGTGCCGGAGCCGATGTTGGTGAGTCGTCGTGGGCGGCGGGGTGGTGCCGCCGGTGTTGACGCTCTGCGAGAAGGAGTTGACCGCCGGGCCGACCCCGCCCTGCCAGGGCTCGAAGCCGGCCCTGGATGCTGGTCAGGTACCAGTCGCTGGTGATCGCGCCCCGGTTCCTGGTGTCGGTGATGAAGTCCAGGACGTCGAAGCTCACGCTGGGGATCGCCGACGGCGCCACGTACGACGCCGTCCTGCCGGCGAGAAGCCGGTGGAGGTCACGTTGATGCACTGCTGGGCGGTGGTGCCCCAGCGGTTGTTCTGCACGACGTACCTGCCACCGGTCTGCGTCGAGCCGAACTGCTCGCAGATCTGGGTGTCGGCGGAGGCGTACCAGCCGAGGATGACGGCGACGATCGAGCCGGCGGCCAGCAGGCCGGCGGCCGCGATGGCCCTCAGTGGACGCTTCATGATGCCCCTTGGCTTCGGCGCGGGGCGCGGGGACGTGACGGGGCATACGGCCGGGAGCGTTCCCAGGCTCAGCCGTCATCTGAACGACGTACGGGAGTGACCCAGGTCACACGGGATGAACTTTCACCCGCCGGCCACGTCCGGAGCACCCGGATACCTCTCGCGTTCATCCAGGGAGAATGATGCGTTCAGTTCGTAAGATATCGGCGCTGGCACTACTCGTGCTGGGCGTCTCGGCGGCGGCTCCGGGCGCTTCACCGGCGTCGGCGCAGCCGCAGGCCGCGAAGCCGGCGACCCCACCCGCGGTCGCGGCCAAGCCCCGGACGGTCACGCTGATCACCGGCGACACCGTCCACGTCAGTGCCGTGAACGGCCAGACGACCGTCAGCGTCGTGCCGGGCAAGGGACGGGAACGGATCCCGTTCATCACCCACAGCGCCGGTGCGGACGTGCGGGTGATCCCCGGCGACGCCGTCGGCCTGCTCAACCGGGGCAAGCTCGACCAACGGCTCTTCGACATCTCGAAGCTGGTCGACTTCGGCTACGACGACACCCGGGCCACCCTGCCGCTCATCGTCCAGCATGGCAGCGCCACCCCCGCCGGCCTCGCCGGCGCCCGGACCACCCGGGAACTCACCGGGGCGAGCGCGGTCGCGGAGAACCGCGCCGAGGCGGTGTCCTTCTGGAACAACCTCACTTCCGCCGGGAACGGCACCGAGCGGCAACTGCGGGCCGGATTCGACAAGATCTGGCTCGACGGGCTGCGCCACCCCACTCTCGACGTGAGCGTGCCGCTGACCGGCGCGCCGGAGGCCTGGCAGGCCGGTTGGACCGGAGCGGGGGTGAAGGTCGGCGTGATCGACACCGGCATCGACCAGACCCACCCCGACCTGGCCGGCCGCGTCGCCGCCGCGGAGAACTTCACCTCGGACCCGGACACCCTCGACCGGGTCGGCCACGGCACCCACGTCGCCTCCACCATCGCCGGCACCGCGGCCGCGTCGCAGGGCCGTTACAAGGGCATGGCGCCCGGCGCGACGCTCTACAGCGCCAAGGTCTGCATGCTGGAGGGCTGCCCGGAGTCGGCGATCGTGGCCGGCATGACCTGGGCGGCGCAGCAGGGCGTCAAGGTCGCCAACATGAGCCTCGGCGGCCCGGACAGCCCGGACACCGACCCGATCGAGGCGGCCCTGGCCGACCTCACCCACCGCTACGGCGTGCTCTTCGTCGTCGCCGCGGGCAACTCCGGCCTGGCCGGCGAGTCCACGGTGAGCTCGCCCGGCGACGTGGCCGAGGCGCTGACCGTGGGCGCCGTGACCAAGACCGGCGAGCTGGCCGAGTTCTCCAGCCGGGGTCCGCGCGTGGGCGACGCCGGCATCAAGCCGGACATCACCGCGCCCGGCGTCGGCATCGTCGCCGCCCGCAGCTCGACCTCCGACCTGTGGCCGGACGACGAGAACCCGCAGTACGCCAGCCTCTCCGGCACCTCGATGGCGACTCCGCACGTGGCGGGCGCGGCGGCGATCCTGACCCAGCAGCACCCGGACTGGGCGCCTGAGCGGATCAAGTCCACGCTGATGGCGGCCGCGCAGCCGAACGCCGCCATCGGCGTCTACGAGCAGGGCGCGGGCTTCCTCAACGTCGCCCGGGCGATCCGGCAGGACGTCACGGCGAGCCCGGTCAGCATCGCCTTCGAGCGGAACACCACCGCGCAGCAGCGCACGGTCACGTACGCCAACGGCGGCTCTTCCGACCTCACCCTGGCCGTCTCCCTCGACGCCAAGGACGCCGACGGCGCCCCGGCGCCGGCCGGCCTGTTCAGCCTCAGCGCCTCCTCGGTGACGGTCCCGGCCGGCGGCACGGCCACCGTGACCGTCAACGTGCAGGCCGGCGCCGACCTGCCGGACCGCTACTTCGGCGGTGAGGTGACCGCCACCGGTGGCGGCGAGCAGGTGCAGACCCCGGTCGCGCTCGACGTCGTCCGCCACGATCTGGCCGTCAAGCTCATCGGGCCGGACGGCGGAGCGCCCACGGCCGAGCAGGGCTGGGTGACCGTCCTGACCGACCTGGACCGGCAGACCGTCCTGGTGTTCGCCGACCCCGCGGCCACCAGGTACCGGGTCCGCGCGGGCCGCTACCTGGTCCAGACCTACCTGGTGACCGGCGACTGGGAGAACCCGCACATCACGACGCTGGTGCGCCCGAGCCTCGACATGACCAAGGATCAGGCGCTCACCATGGACACCCGATTGGCGAAGCCGATCGCGGTGTCGGTGCCGAACTCGAAGGCCGCTGCGGTCTGGCAGGAGTCCGGCTGGACCATCCGGACCGAGCAGCCGCAGATCTGGGGCAGCAACGACCCGTACGCCGTGCTGATGAACATCCCCTTCGACCACGTGCGGACCGCGCAGATCGGGACCGGCAAGACGCCCGGCTTCGTTTCGTACGTCAATGCGATCTGGGCCGGGGTGGCCGAGGACGGCACCCTGTACAACACCCCGTACGTCTACCGGGTCTACCTCTACGAGCCGGAGAAGATGATGACCGGGCTGACCCGCAAGCTGCACGCGGGTGACTTCGCCACGGTCCGCTCCCAGATCAGCGCGGACGTGGCCGGCGTACCGGTGTCGCGGACCGCGGTCGCGCACGCGCCCGGCAACTCGCCGGTCTACCGCGACGAACGCAATGCCCAGCCGAGCTTCAGCTACGACGCGCCGAACACCATCACCGAGTACTACAACCAGGACAAGCAGGCGGTGTGGCAGTCCACCTCGTTCCAGCGGCGGTACACGTACTACGACTCGGAGTGGACCAGCTTCCAGGCCGGGCGCACGTACAACGTGAAGTGGGCCAACGGGGTGATCGGGCCGGTCTTCTCGGAGCCGAACTTCGGCCAGCAGTGGGCCACCCGCTACTGGGGCGACACGATCGGCGGGCCGGGGCCGCTGCACGGCGACGGCACCGGGCACCGGGGCTTCCGGTTCACTCGCGGCGGCAGCGTCGACGTGAGCCTCTACCGCAACGGGGTGAAGGTCGGCGACGGGACCGAGACGCCCTGGATCTGGCAGGTGCCCGCGGAGACGGGTGACTACCGGTTGGCCGCGACCTTCCGCAGCGACCCGGTCTTCACCCTGTCGACGGAGGTCGACGCGGAGTGGACCTTCAAGTCCGGACACGTGGCCGACGGCGAGTTGGTGAAGCTGCCGCTGACGGCGGTCCGGTTCACCCCGGAGCTCGACATCGACAACCGGGCGCCGGCCGACCGGCGCTTCGCGATCCCGGTCTCGCTCGACCGTCAGGTCGGGGCGGAGCCGGGCCGGACCACGAGCTTGACCGTCGAGGCGTCCTTCGACGACGGCAAGACCTGGCAGCAGCTGACCGTGCGGCGGTCCGGCGAGAAGGCGGTCGCCTGGGTGCGCAACCCGGTCGGCGCCGGCTTCGTCTCGCTGCGGGCCGCTGCGACGGACACCAGCGGCAACACGGT
Organism: Micromonospora sp. NBC_00898; assembly: GCF_045207895.1. Lineage (NCBI taxonomy): Bacteria > Bacillati > Actinomycetota > Actinomycetes > Micromonosporales > Micromonosporaceae > Micromonospora > Micromonospora sp. NBC_00898. Next base: position 4,625,399 of record NZ_CP108775.1, on the reverse strand, counting down.
CAAGCAGACCATCATCCGCGCCTACCGGTACTGAGGAAAGGCCCCGGACGCGGCGCCCACCGGCGCCGCGTCCGGGTCACCGGTGCCAGAGCAGCCGGTCGCGGATCCGCCGGGCCGTCGGCGAGTCCGTCCCGTCGAGCTCGGCGAGGGCCTCGCTCCACGCCCGCCCCGCCAGGGCCGGGTCGCCGTTGGCGGAGTGGAAGTCGCCGATGGAGACCAGCACCTCCGCGGTGTGGTGGGGGGCCCGGGCGCCGCGGAAGGTGTCGATCGCCTGCTGCCAGATCGCCATCGCGTGCGGCAGATCGTCGATCATCGAGTACGTGTGCGCCAGCCAGGCCTGGGTGGTGCCCATTCCGTGCAGGTCGCCGAGGGCCTCGAACTGCCGCCGCGCCTCGACGAACATGCCCAGCGCCGCGGCGTGCCGGCCGAGCCAGCCCTGTGCCCGCGCGATGGCCAGCAGGGCGTTGGTGGCGCCCCGCACATTGCCCTCGGCGCGAAACAGCGCCCGCGCCTCCTCGGCATGCCAGATCGCCTCGTGGTAGCGCCGCTGGTCCAGCCGGATCTCGGCGATGTTGTTCTCCACGTGGCCCTGCTCGGTGCGCCGGCCGAGCCGGTCGAAAAGTGCCCGGGCGTGCCGCAGGTGCGACAGCCCACGGTCCAGATCGGCCAGGAAGTAGCAGGCGCCGGCGAGGCTGCGGTGCAGCAGGGCCTGGGCGGCGGGGTCGTCCCCGGTCGCGGCGAGGCCGGTGCTCGCCGTTGCCGCCCACTGCGTGAACTGCGCGGTGTCCTGGAAGAAGTTCTGCAGGGCCAACGCGATCTGCCAGGCCGTGCGAGGCCGGCCGCGTTCCTTGGCCCGCGCGACGATGTCGGTCAGCACCCGCTGCTCGGCGGCGAACCAGGCCATCGCGTCGGCCCGGCCGGTGAAGCCGCGCCCGGTGACCCCACGCTCGGACGGCTCGGGCTCCGGCAGCGGCACCTGCGGCAGCAAGGGCAGATGCGCCGCGTACGCACTGAGCTGGTAATAGTCGTAGACCCGCTCGATGGCAGCGTCCCGCTCGGCCGCGTCGTCGTGCTCCTCCCCGAGCTCCACGGCATAGGCGCGCAGCAGATCATGCATCCGCCACCGGCCGTCGCCGGGCTGGACCAGCAGCTGTGCCCCGAGCTCGGCGAGCAGGCCGCGGGCGGAGCGCAGGGCCAGGCCGCCCAGGGCGGCCGCCGCTTCCGTGCTCAGCTCCCCGGCCGGGTGCAGGGGCAGCAGCCGGAAGAGCCGGGCTGCCTCGGGAGTCAGGGCCCGGTAGGACCAGGAGAAGATCGTCTCCAGATCGACGTGTGCGTCCCCGAAGCCGGCCAGCCGGCCGTCGGCCTCGGCCAGCTCACCGGCGACCGCGGGCAGGCTGAGCCCGGGCCGGCCGACGCTGCGGGTGGCGACCAGCGCCAGGGCCAGCGGCAGCCGGCCGCACCGCGCGATGATCTCGTCGACGGCGGCCGGGTCGGCGGCCACCGCGTCGCCGAGCCGGCGGGTGAGCAGCTCGCGGGCCTCGGCGCCGGTCAGCAGGTCGAGGTGCAGCGGGTGGGCGCCCGCCGGGCCGGCCACGCCGGTGATCCGGCGGCGGCTGGTGGCGATGACGAGACTGCCGCCGGCGCCGGGCAGCAGGTGCCGGATCTGGTCCCAGTCGCGACAGTTGTCGAGCAGGATCAGCATCCGGCGCTCGGCCAGGATGCTGCGGTAGAGGCCGGCCTGGGCCTGCAGCTCGGCCGGGATGGCGGCCGGCGCGACCCCGAGGGACCACAGGAAGCCGCGCAGCGCCTCCGCCGGTGTCATCACCGAGTCGTCGGAGTCGAAACCGCGTAGGTCCGCGTGCAACTGCCCATCGGGGTAGCGGGCGGCCAGCTGGTGGGCCAGGTGCACCGCGAGGGTGGTCTTCCCGACGCCGGGCATTCCGTCGATGACCAGCGCGGTGGTCCGCCGGTCTCCGGCCAGCAGCTCCTCCGCGGCGGCCACGACGCCGCGGCGGCCGGTGAAGTAGGGGTGGTCGGCCGGCAACTGCGCCGGCGGCTCGGCCCGGGTCGACTGCGACAGCTCCAGTTCGGCTGGCGGCCATAATTCGGCCTGCGCGCCGCTAGGCGGCGCTCCGGGCCGAATGAAGGCCGGTCTGACGCCGCGCCGCGACCTGGAGCCGTCGGCCGGGGCGTCGTGGTCGAGCAGGCTGTCCCGGGCCGCGCGCAGGTCGCCGCCCGGCTGGATGCCGAGCTCGTCCGCGAGCCGGTGCTCGATGTCGGCATAAGCCGCGAGGGCCTCGGCCCGCCGGCCGTCCGCGGCGAGCGCGAGCAGCAGCCGCGCCTGCAGTGCCTCGTCCAGCGGCTCGTATTCGGCGGCCAGCCGGATCGCGGGCAGCACCGCGTGGACGCGCCCGGCCCGCAAGGCGACGTCGGTCGCCGCCCGGACGGCCGCGAACCGCTCGCCGTCGACAGCGACGAACTCCGGATGGGCCCGGCCACCGGCCTGCAGGCCCGAGGCGCACCGGTCGCGCCACAGCGCCAGCGCCTCCCGGTAGAGCTCGACGGCCGGCTCGCCGGAGCTGCCACCGGCCTGGGCGACCAGGCGCCGGAAACGCAGCAGGTCGAGCGACTCCCCGTCGATCCGCAGCCGGTATTCGGCGCCATCGCGGATCAGCACCGAGCCCGCTGCCCGCGTCGGCAGGCCCGGCTCGAAGCGCCGCCGGAGCATCCCGACGTGCCGGTGCACCACGTTGACCGCGCTGGGTGGGGGATCGGACTCCCAGAGCAGGTCGACGAGCTCGGCGACGCTGACCGCGCCGCCGGCCCGGGCGAGCAGCAACGCCAGGATCAGCCGCTGCTGCCGGGTGCCCAGGTCGATTTCGGACTGGCCGCGCCAGGCCCGCACCGGGCCGAGAACGGCGAAAGAGAGCGGGCCGGTCATCTTGATGCGATCCGTACAGGGCTGGGTTGCCACGATCGCGATAGCATGGCAGGGCCCGCGCCGCGAGCCAGGGCCCGCGTTACGGCAAAGTGAGCTTCGACTCAGCTTCCGGATCGCCGGGCGGCGGAGTCGTCGCTGCTCAGGCCGCCTCGAGGCCGGTGCGCAGGGCGCGCAGCGCATAGTGGGTCCGGGACTTCACCGTGCCGATCGGCACTCCCAGCCGGCCCGCGACCTCTGCCGGTGACCGCCCGACCAGGTAGACCTCGGAGAGCAGACTGCGCTGCGCCGGGCTCAGGCGGCCGAGCGCGTGCCGGATCGCGTGCGACGCCAGCGCGGTGCCGGTGGTGTCGTCACCAGCGGGAATCCAGGTCATGTCGACGAGATGGACCTCGGCCGGGCGGCCCCGCCGCAGCCGGACGCCGTCGATGACGAGCCGCCGGGCGACGGTGAAGAGCCACCGGCGGGCGGCATCGGGCTCGGCCGGCACCGAGTCGAGCTGCCGCCAGGCCCGCAGCATCGTCTCCTGGAGCAGATCCTCGGCGGTCTGCCGCTGGCCGTGGGTCAGCACGAGCAGGAGACGCAGCACGGCACGGGCGTGGTCCGCATGCAGCGCGGTCATGCGCTCGGCCCGGACGGCCGGTGATTCGTCGGGTGCCCGCAGCACGGCATCTCCCCCAGCGGCAGGAGCAACGGTGAATGCGGCACGAGCCTAGGGACGATCGATGCGAATGGACTGACACCTAAGTGCGGATCGAGTGCCGTCGCCGATCGCAATCGGTCACGGACGCGACGTGACCGCCGAGAGCAGGCCGGCCAGCCGCCGGCCGGTCCGGGTCTGCGCGTACGGGATCAGGGCCAGCGCCTCCTGCCACGCCCGCACCGCGGCGTCCTGGTCGCCGGCGGCGGCGAGGGCGTCGCCGAGCAGCGCCAGCACCTCCGCGGCCGGCGCCGACGCCGAGGCCTCCTGGTAGGCGACGGCCGCCTCGCGCCAGCAGTCGACCGCCTTGCCGAGCTCCCGGCGGGCGGAATGCACCTGGCCGAGCACCTCCCACGCCTCGGCGATGCCCAGCCTGTACTGCGCTCCGCGCGACAGCGCCATCGCCTGCTTGGCGCAGCGCACGGCCTCTTCCTCCCGGCCCAGTTCGGCGTTGCTCGCGGCCATGATCACCAGGGCGTCCGCGAACAGTTTGTCGTCTCCGGCCGCCCATGGCCCCAGCGCCGCCGAAAGCGTCCGGACGACCTCCTCGTGTCGCCCCTGGGCGCCCAGGACCATCGCCCGATTGATCCCGGCCCGGGTCATCTCGTCGTGCAGGCCGAGCCGGGCGAGCAGCTCGAGCGCCCGGTCGAGGTGCCCGACCGCGGTCTCGTGCTCGCGCCGGAAGTAGGCCGCCCCGGCCAGGCTGCGGTGCATCCGGGCCTGCCCGACCAGGTCGCCGCCCGCCCGGGCGGCCTCGAGGGCCACCTCGCCGGTCGTCGTCCAGTCGGCCCACCGGCCGCTGCGGTCGAAGAAGTGCTGCATGCCCAGGGCGAGCTGCCAGGCGTCGGTGTGCCGGCCCTGCCGGGCGGCCCGGCGGACCAGCGCGATCAGGACCTGCCGCTCGGCGGTGAACCAGCGCATGGCGTCGCCGTGGCCGGCGAAGCCCAGCGGGGTCTCGCCCGGCCCCGGCTCGATCATCGGGTGGTACTCGGAGGCCAGCAGCCGCCGGTGCGCCTGATAGCAGGTGGCCCGGTAGAACTGCAGGCAACGCAGCTCCGCGGCGGCGCGCTCGGCCGGGCTGTCGTTCTCCTCGCCGAGCTCCGTGGCATAGGCCAGCAGCAGGTCGTGGGTGCGGTAGCGGCCCGGCAGGTCCTCGCTGATCAGGTGCGCGCGGCTCAGCTCGCCGATCAGCGCCCGCCCGGTCCGCAGCGGGACGCCGGCCAGGCCCGCCGCCCCGGCGATCGAGATGTCGGGGCCGGGATGGATCGGCAGCAGCCGGAAGAGCCGGGCGGCCGGGGCAGAGAGTGCCTGGTAGGACCAGGAGAAGACGGCACGCAGGCCGGTCTGCGGGTCGTCGCCGTCGAAGCCGTCCAGGCTCCCGGGCGCTTGGGCCAGCTCGGCGGCGATCTGCGCCGGTGGCGTCCGCGGCAGGCTCGCCGCGCGGGCGGCCACCACGGCCAGCGCGAGCGGCAGCCGCCCGCAGCTGGCGATGATGGCGTCGATCGCGGCCGGGTCCGCTGCGACGCGGCCGGCGCCGAGCGGCCCGAGGAGCGCCGCGCGGGCCTCGTCGAGGCTCGGCAGGCCGACCGGCAACGGGTGGGCGCCGGCCGTGGTCAGCAGGCTGCTGAGCCGGCTGCGGCTGGTGACGATCACCAGACAGTCGGGGCTGCCCGGCAGCAGGTGCCGGATCTGCTCGGCGTCCCGGCAGTTGTCGAGCACGATCAGCAGGCGCCGGCCGGCAAGGCTGCTGCGGTACATGCCCGCCTGGGCGTGCAGCTCGGCGGGAATGCCCTCCTGCGGCACCCCGAGCGAGCCGAGGAAGCCGCGCAGCGCCTCGGCCGGGCTCATCGCCGGCTCCCGCCCGTCGTATCCGCGCAGGTCGACATACAGCTGCCCGTCCGGGTAGCCGGCGGCGAACTCGTGGGCGAGGTGGACGGCGAGGGTGGTCTTGCCGATCCCGGGCATGCCGTCGATCGCGAGCACCGCCGGCCCGCCCGGGCGCGCGACCGCCGCGCGGGCCTCGGCGATGAGGTCGTCCCGGCCGCTGAAGAAGGGCAGGTCCGGCGGCAGCTGCGCGGGCCGGGGGAGTGACGACGGCGACTCGGTACGCGCCGGCTGGGTGCGCTGGTGCAGCAGCCGGTCGTACGCCTCCCGCAGCTCCTCGCCCGGATCGATGCCCAGGTCGTCGGCGAGCCGGCGGCGCACCATCCGGTACATCTCGACGGCTTCCGCCTGGCGGCCGTCGGCGGCGAGCGCCAGCAGCAACCGGCTCTGCAGCGACTCGTCGAGCGGGTGCTGCTCGGCGGCCTGCCGCAACGGCGCCAGCACCGCGCTCAGCCGGCCGCAGCGCTCGGCGGCGTCGGCGGCCTCGCGCACGGCCTGGGCGCGTTCGGCCTCCACGGCGAGGAACGCGGGATGCAGGCGGGAGGCCGGTTCCAGGCCCGCGGCGCACCGGCCGCGCCACAGCCGCAGCCCGTCGAGGGAATGCCGCAGCGCCGACTCCGGGTCGCCGTCCTGCAGGCTCCGGCCCGCCAGCCGGCTCAGCGACCGGAACTTCAGCAGGTCAAGGGACTCCTCGTCGGCGCGCAGCCGATAGCCCGAGAGCTCCCGGAGGATGTGCCGGCCCGCCGACCGGGTGGGCAGGCCGGGCTCGAGCAGCCGCCGGAGCGCCCCGACGTGCCGGTGCACGACGTTCGCGGCGCTGGCCGGGGCCTCCTCGTCCCAGAGCAGGTCGACCAGCTCGGCCAGGGAGACCGGTGAACCGGCCCGGGCCAGCAGCAACGCGAGCACCAAGCGCTGCTGGCGGGCGCCCAGATGCACCTCGGCGCCGGCGCGGACGACCCTGATCGAGCCGAGCACCGAGAAACCGATCGTCTCGCCCGCCTCCGCCCGCACACCGGCAACGGTAACCGGCCGATCCGCCACCGGAGCTTGCGACCAAAGGCCCAGGGCCGAGACCGGGTCTCCGCGCGTTGCCAGGCCACACTCCTCTCGTCACGGTCCTCGGCCACCCCGCGCCGGCGGACGCCGACGGAACGACGTTCAGCAGGCCGGAAAGAAATCTCGGTCGCCGGGAGGGGTGACCGGGGCGGGACGATCGGCCCTGGTGTGTACCGATTGCGCCGAGTAATGTCTTGCCTCCAACGCGTGCCGAACCCCTCCGGAGGCGTACACCACGATGGGTGGCTCCCCCCTGCGCATCCTCGTCGTCGGCGCGGGCATCGCCGGCCTGGCCGTGGCCCGGGCACTGCGGCTCGCGGGGTTCCGGCCCGACGTCACCGAGAAGCTGCCCCCCACCGAGCTCGTCGACACCGGCCTCTACCTGCCCGGCAACGCCGCCCGGGCGCTGCGCCGGCTCGACCTCGACGGACCGGTCCGCCCACTCGGCCAGGTGATCCACCGGCAGCGCTTCCTGGACGCGGCCGGCGCGCCGCTCTGCGAGGTCGACCTCGACGCCCTCTGGGCCGGCGTCGGGGAGTGCCGAGCCCTGCCCCGCGCCGAACTGCACCGGGTGCTGCTCACCGGGGCCGGCGGCGCCGTCCGGCACGGCGCCGAGGTCAGCACCGTCGAACCGCGCCCCGGCGGCGTCGCCGTCGGCTTCACCGACGGCACCCGCGCCGAGTACGACCTGGTGATCGGCGCCGACGGGCCGCGCTCGGCCGTTCGCACCCTCGCCGCCCTCGGCGGTCCGCCCCGGCCCGCCGGGCAGGTGGTCTACCGCAGCGTCCTGCGCGGCGGGCCCCGGCTGACCGAGTGGACCGCCCTGCTCGGCCAGCGGTCCGGGTTCCTGCTGGTGCCGATCGGCGCCGGGCGGCTGTACTGCTACGCCGACGAGGCCGGCACCGTCCCGCCCGCCGACCCGCTGGCCCGGCTGCGGGAAATCTTCGCCGGCTACGGCGGCCCCGTGCCCGAGGTCCTGTCCGCCCTCGAACACGTGCACGTCGGCGTCACCGAGGAGGTGGAGCTCGGCCGCTGGTTCCACGGCCGGGTGCTGCTCGTCGGCGACGCCGCCCACGCCACCGCGCCGACCCTCTCCCAGGGCGCCGCCATGGCCCTGGAGGACGCCGTCGTGCTCGCCGAGTCGCTGCGGGCGGCCGGCGGCGTCGAGGCCGCGCTGCTGGCGTACGAGAGTCGGCGGCGACCCCGTACCCGATGGGTGCGGGACCGGACCCGGGACCGCAACCGGACCCGCGACGTGCCGCCGGCGCTGCGTGACCCGCTGCTGCGCGGGCGCGGCGGACGGATCTTCCAGGAGCACTACCGGTTACTGGTCGGCCCGCTCTGAGCGTCGACGTGGGGGCGGGTGATCGTAGCCGCCCACCCCACGCGGCGAGGCCACCTGCCGGGGACTATCCTCCTTGCGGATGACGGCCCGCAGATAACAGCGCGCGCCGAGCGGGACAACCGAGAACCGGAGGCCACTCGTGACCACCGTCGCACCCAAGCCGGTCGTGACCCGGCCCTGGCCGGTCCGAGAGCCGGTCAAGGGGTCGGCAATCGCGCGGCTGCTGCGCACCACGGACGCGAAGCAGATCGGGATCATGTACATGGTCACCGCGTTCGCGTTCTTCATGATCGGTGGCCTGATGGCCCTGATCATGCGCGCCGAGCTGGCGCGGCCGGGCCTGCAGTTCCTGTCGCCCGAGCAGTACAACCAGCTCTTCACCATGCACGGCACGATCATGCTGCTGTTCTTCGCGACGCCGATCGTGTTCGCCTTCGCGAACTACGTGGTGCCGCTGCAGATCGGCGCGCCCGACGTGTCGTTCCCCCGGCTGAACGCGTTCGCCTACTGGCTCTACCTGTTCGGCGGCACGATGGCCGTGGCCGGCTTCATCAGCCCCGGTGGCGCGGCCGACTTCGGCTGGACGGCATACACCCCGCTGAGCACCGCCGAGCACTCGCCGGGCGTCGGCGCGAACATGTGGGTGGTCGGCCTGGCCATCTCCGGCCTGGGCACCATCCTCGGCGCGGTCAACCTGATCACCACGATCCTGACCCTGCGCGCCCCCGGCATGACCATGTTCCGGATGCCGATCTTCACCTGGAACATGCTGGTCACCAGCCTGCTGGCGATCCTGGTCTTCCCGCTGCTGGCCGCCGCGCTCTTCGCGCTCGCCGCGGACCGGCTGATCGGCGCCCACGTGTACGACCCCGCCACCGGCGGCCCGATGCTCTGGCAGCACCTGTTCTGGTTCTTCGGGCACCCCGAGGTCTACATCGTGGCGCTGCCGTTCTTCGGCATCATCAGCGAGATCATCCCGGTCTTCTCCCGGAAGCCGATCTTCGGCTACAAGGGCCTCGTCGCCGCCACCATCTCCATCGCGGCCCTGTCGATGAGCGTCTGGGCGCACCACATGTTCGCCACCGGCCAGGTGCTGCTGCCGTTCTTCAGCTTCCTCAGCTACCTGATCGCCGTGCCGACCGGCATGAAGTTCTTCAACTGGATCGGCACCATGTGGCGGGGCCAGATCACCTTCGAGACGCCGATGCTCTGGGCGGTCGGATTCCTGGTGACCTTCCTCTTCGGCGGTCTGACCGGTGTGCTGCTCGCCAGCCCGCCGCTCGACTTCCACATCACCGACTCGTACTTCGTGGTGGCGCACTTCCACTACGTGCTCTTCGGCACGATCGTGTTCGCCGTGTTCGCCGGCATCTACTTCTGGTTCCCGAAGATGTTCGGCCGGATGCTCGACGAGCGCCTGGGCAAGGTGCACTTCTGGCTGACCATGATCGGCTTCCACACCACCTTCCTGGTGCAGCACTGGCTCGGCGCCGAGGGCATGCCCCGCCGGTACGCCGACTACCTGCCCGGCGACGGATTCACCACGCTGAACACGATCTCCACGATCGGCGCCTTCATCACCGGTATCTCGACCCTGCCGTTCATCTGGAACTGCTGGAAGTCGTACAAGACCGGCCCGGTGGTCGAGGTCGACGACCCGTGGGGTCACGGCAACTCGCTCGAGTGGGCCACCAGCTCGCCGCCGCCGCTGCGCAACTTCGACCGGATGCCGCGGATCCGCTCCGAGCGCCCCGCGTTCGACGCGAAGTTCCCGGAGCTGGCCGCCGGCCAGAGCATCGCCGGCCCGCCCGAGGGCGGCGCCAAGCCGCTGACCAGCGAGTCCAACGGTGGCGCCAGCTACCAGGAGGACACCGCCGGCAACCTCGACCAGCGCTGACCCGCTGCGACACCGCGCCACGGGCGCCGCACCCCTCCAGGGGTGCGGCGCCCGTCGCCGCTTCCGCCGGGTGCCGGCTCCTGGTCAGCTTGCCTCCCGGTCAGCTTGCCTCCCGGTCAACTTGGCTCCCGGTGAGCCCGGCTCTCGGCCGACGGCCCACAGACTTCTCGCGCGTCGCAGCGATGCTGCATTGCTGCAGCGGTCGTCCCGGTGCGCTCAGCGGCACTGCCGACCAGGCTTGCCGGCTGCGCGGTGCCTGGGATGCCTCAGCCGGGCGGCGGCATGCGCAGGAGCGGCCACGGACCGTGGCGCCCGTGGCGGCGGCCATGGTCACGAGCGTTATGACTGTCAGGCATATTTATGACTCCCAGGCATATCGCTCACCGGGCACCCCGCGCCGGCCCCCCCGCGCCGGCCCCCCGCGCCGGCCCCCCCCCGCCGGCCCCCCGCGCCGGCCCCCCGCGCCGGGCACCCCGCGCCGGCCCCCCGCGCCGGCCCCCCCGCGCCGGCCCCCCCCGCGCCGGGTATCCCCGCGCCGGTTATCCCGCGCCGGGTATCCCCGCGCCGGGCGGCCATGGCTGGGCGGGCGGCGGCTGCGTTCCGTGGTTGACAGCAGGTTCCGGGAGGTTGGGGTCTCCGCGGTGCGACGCCGTGGCCGGCGGGGCGTGGGAGTGTCCGACCGGGGTCGTCCGTGGGGCGTGGGAGGGCACGCCGGGTTCAGGAGGGTAGCCGTGCGGGCCTGGGCAGGCGTGGCGGGGTGACGGGTCAGGTCGTCACGGGAGCAAGCTCGACGGGGACGGCCTCGCCGACGCCCTCGCCACGGTGGCGGAGTTCGACCGGGAGCACGGCCAAGGCGACGAGCACACCGATCACGCCGGTGACCGCGAAGCCCCAGAGTGGCGCCGAGGCGTCGATCACCGCGCCGGCCAGCGGGGCGCCGACCGCGATGCCGACGGTGACCGCGGAGCCGTGCAGGCCCATCGCCTCGCCGCGTACCCCGGCGGGGGCGAGCCGGCTCACCGCGTCGGCGGTGGCGGCGATGGTGGGGGCGCAGAGCGCGCCGGCCGGGACGAGCGCCAGGCAGAGCAGCCACCAGTGCGACCCGCCCAGCCCGACGGGAATGGTGCCGAGGCTGAGCGCGGCCATCAGTGCCAGCGGCGAGAACGACCGGCTGACCACCCCGTACGCGAAGCCGCCGACCAGCGAGGCGACCGCCCACATGGCCAGCACCAGCCCGGTCCAGCCGACCTCGCCGCTGGCCCGCAGCACGGCGACCACCGCGACGTCGGTGCCGCCGAGCACCAGGGTGGCGGCGAGGCTCACCGCCAGTACGGCGAGCAGGCGGGGGGTGAGCCATTCCCGGCGAGGCACCTTGCGGTGCGGGCCCGCCGGCTCGTCGGCGCTGCGGGTGGGCGGGTTCAACAGCCAGAAGGCGACGCCGGAGGCGACGATTCCGACGCCGACCGCCCAGAGGGTGACGCGCGGGTTGACGGCGGTGGCCAGCCCCACGGCCAGCGCGGGGCCGACCATGAACGACAGCTCGACCGACATGGAGTCCAGCGCGTACGCGGGGCGGCGGCGATCGGCCGGGACCAGCGCGGCCACCGACTGTCGGACGACCGAGAAGACCGGCAGGGCGAGCAGCCCGGCCAGGAACGCGGCCGGCAGCAGCACGGCGTACGACAGGGTGGGAGCGCTGGCCCAGAAGACCGCCTCGGCGGCGGTGGTGAGGGCGAGCACCGGTCGCAGGCCGCGCCGGTCGACGAGCCGGCCGAGCAGCGGCGAGCCCAGCGCGGCGCCGACGGTCGACGCGGCGCCGACGAGCCCGGCGGCGCCGTAGCCCCGGCCGAGGTCGAGCACGACGTAGAAGGTGAGCGTCACCCCGGTCGCGGTGAGCGGGATGCGTGCCAGCACCGACACCAGCAGCAGCGACCGGAGACCGGGCAGGGCGAGTGCCTGCCGGTAAGGCTTCAAGTTCACGACGGTCCGTACCTCCGGCGCCATCCTTGACCGGGGGTACGACAGCCGCAAGCGATTACCTGGTCAAGCGGTCCTGATCACAGGCTCGCCGACCATGGTGACCTGTGCGCCGTCCATCGCCCGCAGCGCCACGTCGAGGGTCGCCGGCGCGACCGCGGCGGTGAGGTCCAGCAGCACCGTGGGGTGGAAGCCCTCGCGGGCGGCGTCCAGCGCGGTGGCCCGGACGCAGTGGTCGGTGGCGATGCCGACCAGATCGACCCGCTCGACCCCCCGCGCCCGCAGCCAGTCGGCCAGGCACTCGCCGTCGTCCGCGTGCCCCTCGAAGCCGGAGTACGCGGCCGCGTGCTCGCCCTTGTGGAAGATCGCCTCCACCCGGCCGGTGTCCAGGTTCGGGTGGAACTCGGAGCCGGCGGTGCCGACCACGCAGTGCCGGGGCCAGGAGTCGACGTAGTTCGGCGGGTCACCGAAGTGCGCCCCCGGGTCGACGTGGTAGTCCTTGGTGGCGACCACGTGGTCCCACCGGTCCGGCTCGGTGGCGAGCAGCCGGGAGATGCCGGCCGCCACGTCGGCCCCGCCGGCCACCGCGAGGGACCCGCCCTCGCAGAAGTCGTTCTGCACGTCCACGATGATCAGCGCGTTCGCCATCGGAGCGCCCCTTCCTCAGCTTGCGGGTACGACGGTCACCGGGATGGCCGGGTCGCCACCGGAGAGCTTCAGGCCCTCCCAGGGGATGGAGATCAGGCACTCCCGCAGGTGTTCCCGCGACTCGTCCAGCGTCGGCAGCGCCACCGGCTCGCCGTCGACCACGAACGAGCGCTGGAGGAGCCGGTCGTTGGGCTGCCGGTCCGGTACGCCCTGCGGCACGATTATCTCCTCGGTGGCGGTGCCGGTGGGCTTGTGCCGGCGTACCGCCACCTTCCGGCCGCCGATGGTGGCCTTGTGTTCGGAGCGCTTGACCACCGGCCGCCCCTCGACCTCGACCAGCTTGTAGACCAGGCCGGCGGTGGGCGCGCCGGAGCCGGTCACCACGGCCGTGCCGGCGCCGTACATGTCGACGGGCTCGGCGGCGAGCGAGGCGATCGAGTACTCGTCGAGATCGCCCGAGACGATGATCTTGGTCTCGGTGGCGCCGAGCGAGTCGAGCAGCTCCCGGGACTGCTGGGCGATCACCGCCAGGTCGCCGGAGTCGATCCGGACGGCCCGCAGCTCCGGCCCGGCCACCTCGATCGCGTTGCGGATGCCCTGGCTGATGTCGTACGTGTCGACCAGCAGCGTGGTGTCCTTGCCCAGCGTGGCGACCTGCGAGGCGAACGCCGTCTTCTCGTCGTCATGCAGCAGGGTGAACGCGTGCGCCGCGGTGCCGGCGGTGGGGATGCCGTACCGCTGGCCGGCGGCCAGGTTCGAGGTGAACCGGAAACCGGCGAGGTACGCCGCCCGGGCCGCGGCCACCGCCGCCTCCTCGTGCGCCCGGCGGGACCCCATCTCGATCAGGGCGCGGCCGCGGGCGGCGGTCACCATCCGGGCGGCCGCCGCGGCGACCGCGCAGTCGTGGTTGAGCACCGACAGCACCAGCGTCTCCAGCACCACGCACTCGGCGAAGCCCCCGGACACGGTGAGGATCGGCGAGTTGGGGAAGAACAGCTCACCCTCGGCGTACCCGTCGACGTCGCCGGTGAAGCGGTAGTTGGCCAGCCACTCGGCGGCCCGGTCGTCGACCACGCCGGTGCGGCGCAGGAAGTCGACCTCGTCGGCGTCGAACCGGAAGTCCCGGATCATGTCGACCAGCCGCCCGGTGCCGGCGACCACCCCGTAGCGGCGGCCCGCCGGGAGTCGCCGGCTGAACACCTCAAAGACGCAGCGGCGGTCGGCGGTGCCGTCGCGCAGGGCGGCGCTGACCATGGTCAGCTCGTAGTGGTCGGTCAGCAGCGCGGGGCGAAGGGTGCTCACCGGTCCAGCCTAGAGTTCAGGCGGGATCAGTGCCGTCGTGGCCCGGCATCGACCGGAGGACCGCCTTCAGCTCGGCCCGCCCGGCCACGCCCAGCTTGCTGTAGACGCGCTGGAGGTGGTTCTCCACGGTCCGGCTGGACAGGTAGAGCCGCTCCGCGATGGCCCGGCTGGTCACCCCGTCGGCGGCGAGGCGGGCCACCTCCCACTCGCGGTCGCTCAGCGCTGGCCGGAGCTGCCGCAACGCCGGCGTGGAGATCTGGTCGCAGCGGTCCAGCAGGGTGGCGAGGCGTTCCCGGGCCGGGCCGGTGGCGGCGGAGCGGCTCTGCCGCAGTCGGTGCAGCGCCAGCGCGACCGCCTCGGCGGCGTGGACGGTCAGGCCGAGCGCCGCCAGGGCGTCGGCGACGGCGAGCAGGTCGCCGGGGGAGTCCGCCACGGCGGCCCGGGCGTACCGGGCGAGCAGCGGCGGCAGCACCCCGTCGACCTGCTCGGAGAGCTCGGTCAGGCGTTGCGCCACCGTACGCCGGCCGCCGTCGGTGCAGGTCGGGCCGACCGGGGCGGCGGCCTGGTCGAGCCGGACCAGGTCGAGCAGGACGAGCACCTCGTGACCGGTGAGCCCGTCCGCGCGGAGCCGGTCGGCGAGCTGGCCGAGGTGCTTGGCCGCGCCGGGCAGGTCGCCGCTCGCGGCGAGCACCGCGCCGCGGGCCTGCTCCAGCCAGGGGTAGAGGATCGCCATTCCGGGGGCCTGGGTGCGGTCCGCCTCGGCCATCGCCTCCGCGGCGTGCGCCGGGTTGCCGCGCAGCGCCGCCGCCTGGGCGCGCTCGGCGTGCGCCAGCCCGGCGTACACCCGGCTGGTGGCGAGCACCGCGCAGGCGCCGAGGCTGGTCTTCAACGCCTCGTCGCTCTGCCCGCGCAGCCGCGCCGCGTACGCCTGGAGGATGGCCAGGTAGCCGGTGCCGAGCCGGAAGTCGCCGGCGCCCGCGAGGTCGGCGAACTCGTCCGCCACGATCGCGTCGATGCCGGCCAGGTCCCCGGAGAGCGCGAGCCGGGTGCCCCGCGCCAGCTCCATGGCGAGCTGGAGGTACGGCATGTCGCCCCGCCACCGCGCCGCCTCGGCCTGCACCCGGGCGATCGCGGTCGCGCTGCGCCGGAACCGGCCCTGGGCGGCCTCGAGGTGGGCGATGGTGCACCGGGCCAGCTCCCGGGAAGCCACCGAGGCGGCCGGGCGGTCCAGCACGGCCTGGGCCAGCCGCAGCGCGACGGCGGTGTCCAGCCGGTGCAGCCGCATGATGGCCTCGAAGGCGCGGACCCGGGCCAGGTCGGCCAGGTCGGCCAGGTCGTCGCCCCGGGCGGCGAGCTCCTCCACCGTGGACTCCCGGCTCAGCCCCCAGTAGCTGACCATGCCGCGCACCGTCAGCCAGCGGCTGCGCCGCCGGTCGGAGCGGACGTTCCCGGCGACCGAGTCGAGCACCTCGATCGCCTCGTCCGGCCGGTCGGCGAACATCAGGATGGTGGCGAGCAGTTCGGCGGCGTCGAACCCGCCGTCGGCCTCCAGCGCCGCCCGGGCCAGCCGGGTCGCCAGGGGCACGTCGTACCGGCCGAAGGCCTGGGCCGCCGCGGCGAGCAGCAGCGCCGGGTCCTGCGCGGTGCCCGAGTCCAGCCGCCACACCGCCACCCGGAGCAGGTCGTCGCGGCGTCGTTTGCCGACCTGTTCCAGCAGGTCGGCCAGGGTGGCCTGAAGACGGCGGGTGCGGCTCACCGGGCACTGCCGGCGCATCACCTCGCCGTAGAGCGGGTGGGCGAGCCGCACGTTCAGCCGCCGGTCGTCGTGCACCAGCCTGATCAGGCCGCGCTCCTCGGCGGTCTCCACGTCGGTGGACTCCACCGCCCGCTCCAACAGTTGCAGGCCGAGCGGTTCGCCGAACGCGACCAGCTCGACCACCGACCGCACGCCGGGGGTGAGCTGGCCGATCCGGGTGTCGATCAGGTCGGTCAGGCTGGGTGCCAGCTCCAGCCGGCCGGTCCACTTCCAGATCCCGTACGTGCGGGTCAGCTCGCGGCCACCGGCGGCGGCCAGCACCAGCTCGCGCAGCAGCAGCGGGTTGCCCGCGGAGAGCCGGAACAGCCGCTCGGCCGACCCGGCGTCGACCGGGCCGCCGAGGATCGCGGCGAGCAGCCCGGTGGTCTCGCCGGAGCTCAGCGGGCCCAGCTCGACGAGGTCGACCAGGTCGTCGGTCCAGAGGGCGCGGATCGGCAGCGGGATCTGCTCACCGTTGCGCAACGTCCCGAGCACGGTGGCGTTCTCGGCCCGGGAGATCAGGTGCACCAGCGCGGCCGACGGCGGGTCGAGCAGGTGGGCGTCGTCGATCGCCAGCACGATGCGTCGCCCGGCCGCCTGCTCCTGCAGCATGTCGACAGCCCAGCGCAGGATGCCGGCGGGGGAGAGGCCCTGCGGCTGGTCGGCCGGGAGCACCTGGACCAGGCCGCCGAAGGGCAGCGCGGCGGTGGTGGCGCTGGCGGAGACCGACCAGATCGCGTACCGGTCGGTGGGGAGCGCGGCGACGCCCTCCCGCAGCAGCCGGCTCTTGCCGACCCCCGCGCTGCCGCTGAAGAGCAGCCCGCGCCCCTCCGGGCTGCCGACCGCCGACAACAGACGGTTGAGCTCATCCGTGCGGCCGACGAAGTCCCACCGACTCATCGCAGCAGCATATCGACGTTAATCTGACAGCGTGCATACCGTCACGGAGTGAAGTTGAGTAATCTGTTGATTACCGGTGAGTATCCGATGTGTTCGGCCGGGAGCGGGCCCCGCCCGTACTCTTCCGGCATCCGGGTGCCATCACCGGATTTCCCACGCGACCGGACCGCAACCCGGTCGCCCGATCGGGAGGCCACCTGATGAAGCCGGGTCCTCTCCGCGCGGTCGAGATGCCTGGCACGGGCGGGTCGGCCGAGCCGCCGCGCCGCGCCGCGCTGGCCACCCCGGGCGCGGTGACCCAGCCGGGCCCGGACGAGCCGTTGGCCGTGGTGGCCGCGGGTCCGGCCGGCGCGGGCCGCCGCCAGGTGCTGGCCGCCCTGCTCGGGCTCGAACCGGGGATGCTCGCGGTGCCCGTCGGCAGCTGCCTGGTGGTCAACCACGCCCGGGTGCCGACCCGCGCGGCGTACGTCCCGGGCTACCGGCAGCCGCACTCCTACGGCGCGGATCCGCCGGCCGCCGGTCCGGCGCTGGCCCGTCCGCCGCGCCGGGTGGAGCTGAGCGTCCCCGACCCGCTGCTGCGGCACTTCGCCGTGCTCGACACGCCGGACACCGGTTCCCTCGGCGTGGCCGGAGGTCGGGTGCTGCTGGACGCCGTCGGCCGGGCCGGCGCGCTGCTCTTCGTGATCTCCGCGGACCAGGCCTTCACCGCCGCGGAGCTGCACCTACTGGCCGAGGTGGACCGCGCCGGGGTGGCGGTCTTCTTCGCGGTCACCCCGGGGGCGACCGGCTGGGCCGCGCAGTCGGACGGCACGACGACGGCGGAGGACGCGGGGGCGTCCGTCCCGTCGGCCGCCCGTACCGCTGCGCCGAGCCGGCGTCCGGTCGACCCGGTCGAGGTCTCCGTCGCGGCGCACCGGGCCGCCCTGCTGGCCGCCGTGCCGGGCCTCGCGGGGGCCCGCTGGTACCCCGCCCGGCAGGCCGACCACGCGGCGCTGCGCCGGGCCCTGGTGGGCTGGGCCGCCGACGAGGGGCTGCGCCGCGCCAGCGCGCAGCCGCCCGTGCTGCCGGGCGAGCACGGCCGGGTGAACGTGGTGCCGGGCGTCGACCCGGGTGAGCTCGGTGACCGGCTGGACCGCCAGGTCCGGGCCTGCGCCCAGCGGATCCGCCAGCACCTGGCGCTGGAGCTGGCGAACATCCACCTCCGGGTGGTGCAGGAGGTCGTCTTCGGGGTCGGCGCCGCCGGCCTGCCGCAGCTGCTGGACCGGGAGATGGAGGCACTGTCGCTGCTCGCCACCGCCCAGTGCGACCAGGCCGTGCGGGCCGTCCTCGACGAGGCGGCCGCCCGGGTCTTCGGCGCGCCCCTCGCCGAGGGGGTACGGCACCGGATCGCCAAGGCTGTGCGGTGGGGCCTCGCCGACCACCCGGCCGGCCGGGAGCTGGACCGGGTCCTCCTGGTGACCAGCACCGCCGGGGTGGCCGGGCTGAGCGGCGCGGGTGCGATCGACGCGCTGGCCGGCTTTCCCGGTGCGGTACGCGTCGAGGTCCTGCCGCCGGTGGGGGTGGCCCTTTCCGGGGGCTGCTGGCAGCACTGGCGCGGGCCCGGCAACGACGACCCGAACGGCGCGCGCTCCTGGGCGCAGCGGGCGCTGCGCGAGGTCGAGCTGGAACTCTCCAGCGAGGTGTCCCGCCGCTTCGAGGTGATCCGTCTCTCGTTGGGCGCGGTGCTCGCCGATGCTGTCGACCACGGCATCCTGCTCGCCTGAGGTCGGCCGCGCCGACCCGCCGCCGGCCGCCCGGGAGGGTGATCCGGGCCGGCGCGGCGTTCCGGTTCATCGCTTCCCGGATTCCGGTGGCACGATGGGAGGCATGGCGGCTCCGCAGGTAGCACCGGTCGAGACGCCGGACACCGACGAGGTGCCGGTCTCCGACCGGCCATGGGTGACGATCGTGTGGGACGACCCGGTCAACCTGATGACGTACGTGACCTGGGTCTTCCAGAAACTCTTCGGGTACAGCCGGGAGAAGGCCGAGCAGCTGATGTTGGACGTGCACCACAAGGGTCGGGCGGTCGTGTCCAGCGGCGCCCGGGAGCGGATGGAGCACGACGCGTCGCAGCTGCACGCGTACGGGCTGTGGGCGACGGTGGACCGGTCGTGAGCATGTTCCGCCGGCAGGGTGACCGGTACGTCGCGAACCTGGCCATGGACGAGGTCCGGGTGCTGCGGAAGGTCGCCTCCGAGGTGGTCGGCCTGCTCACCGACGGGTTCGACCACAGCGACCCGGTGGTGGGCCGGCTGTTCCCCGAGGTCTATCCGGACGACTCGGCGAGCACCGCCGAGTTCCGCCGGTACACCGAGGGTGACCTGAAGACCGCCAAGATCGACCAGGCCGGCGCAATCCTCGCCGCGCTGCCCGACTCCGCCGGCGAGAGCGGCGGCGAGGTACGCCTCGACGCCGAGGCGGCCGAGGCATGGCTGCGGGCGCTCAACGACGCCCGGCTGGCGATGGGCGTCCGCCTGGAGATCAAGGACGGCACGGACCTGGGTGAGGAACTCGACGACGCGGTCGCCGAGGACCCTTCCTCGTCCCGGGTGTTCCAACTGTCGGTCTACGCGTACCTGGGCTATCTGCAGGAGTCCCTGCTCAACTCCTTGATCGACTGAGCCGTGACGGTCGCCACCTCGCCGGGCGTCCGCGGCAGGCGTTAGGCTGGTCGGCGTGCTGAGCATCGACCGGTCGATCGTCGACGCGATCGTCGCCCACGCGCGCCGGGACCACCCGGACGAGGCGTGCGGCGTGGTCGCCGGTCCCGTCGGCAGCGACACCCCGACCCGGCACATCCCGATGGAGAATTCCGCCCGGTCCATGACGTTCTACGAGTTCGACTCGATGGAGCAGCTGCGGGTCTGGCGGGAGATGGACGACCGCGACGAGGAGCCGGTCGTCATCTACCACTCGCACACCGCGACCGAGGCCTACCCGTCCCGCACGGACGTCTCCTTCGCCGGTGAGCCGGGAGCGCACTACCTGCTCGTCTCGACCCGCGAGCCCGACTCCGAGGAGATCCGCTCCTTCCGGATCGTCGATGGCGTGGTGACCGAGGAGCCGGTCCGGATCGTGGATGCCGCCGTGGACCCGCACGCCGTCCAGTCCTACATGTTCGGGCAGAGCCCGGCGACGGTCGACTACGAGTGTTCCGGCCGCTGACCTCTTCAGCGCCGGCCCACCCTTTTCCTTCCCGTCACCGCGGCATACCCGATCATCAAGGAGCACGACATCATGGCCATCGAGGTTCGCATCCCCACCATCCTGCGCAGCTACACCGGCGGCGCGAAGGTCGTCGAGGGCGCCGGGGACACCCTGGCTGACCTGCTCACCGACCTGGACTCCCGGCACGCCGGCCTGAAGGCGCGCCTGGTCACCGACGCCGGCGCCCTGCACCGCTTCGTCAACGTCTACGTCAACGACGAGGACGTCCGCTTCCTCGGCGCGCTCGACGCCAAGCTCAACGACGGCGACAGCGTCACCATCCTGCCGGCCGTCGCCGGTGGCGCGTTCGGCTTCGCCGCCGCTGCGGCGATCGCTCAGCACAGTGCGGCGGCTGCCGCGCGCGCAGCGCGCGGCGCGGCCGTCGCCGCCCGCTGAGGGCGGGCCCCATGGCGCGGTACGACAGTCTGCTCGACGCCTGCGGCGGCACGCCCCTGGTCGGGCTGCCCCGGCTCTCGCCGACGGTGCCCGAGGGGGCGCCGCCGGTGCGGCTGTGGGCGAAGTTGGAGGACCGGAACCCGACCGGCAGCATCAAGGACCGGGCGGCGCTGTTCATGGTCCGCGCGGCCGAGGAGTCCGGCCGGCTCCGCCCGGGCGACACCATCCTGGAGCCGACCAGCGGCAACACCGGCATCTCGCTGGCCATGGTGGCGAAGCTGCGGGGGTACCGGCTGGTCTGCGTGATGCCGGAGAACGTCTCCACCGAGCGGGTCCAGCTGCTCCGGATGTACGGCGCGGAAATCATCTTCTCGCCGGCCGCCGGCGGCTCCAACCAGGCCGTCGCCACCGCGAAGCAGATCTCCGCGGAGCACCCCGACTGGGTGATGCTCTACCAGTACGGCAACGAGGCGAACGCCCGGGCCCACTACGAGACGACCGGGCCGGAGTTGCTGCACGACCTGCCCACGATCACCCACTTCGTGGCCGGTCTGGGCACCACCGGGACCCTGATGGGCACCGGGCGCTACCTGCGGGAGAAGGTGGACGGCATCCAGGTCGTCGCCGCCGAGCCTCGCTACGGCGAGCTGGTCTACGGCCTGCGCAACATCGACGAGGGGTACGTGCCGGAGCTGTACGACGCCACCGTGCTGTCGCGCCGCTTCTCGGTGGGCACCCGGGACGCGGTGCTGCGCACCCGTCAGCTCGTCGAGGTGGAGGGCATCTTCGCGGGGTTCTCCACCGGCGCGATCCTGCACGCCGCCCTCGCGGTGGCGCACGAGGCGGTCCGGGACGGCCGCCGGGCCGACGTCGCGTTCGTGGTCTGCGACGGCGGCTGGAAATACCTCTCGACCGGGGCGTACGGCGGCACCCTCGCGGATGCCGAGGACGCCCTGGAGGGTCAGCTCTGGGCCTGACGCGTCGGTCCGGGCCGGTCGGCGGAGACGCCGGCCGGCCCGTCGGCGCCGGCTCGCGGCGATACGCGTACGGGTGTCACGTTGATGACATCTTCCGGTAGACGATTCTTTACCCGCAGTGGCGACGCGTAGGCTGCGCAGCGTGGCGTACGCGTCGGTAGAGATCATCGGCGGGGCGGCTGCCCACGCGCCGACTACACGGCGTGACATCGGGACGACCGGATGCGGCTGACCGTCCTGGGCTGCGCGGGCAGCTTCCCCGGCCCCGAATCCCCCTGCTCCGCTTACCTGGTGGAGGCGGAGGGCTTCCGGCTCCTGATCGACTTCGGCTCGGGGGCGCTCTCCACGCTTCAGCGTTACGTCGGGCTGCACGCCCCCGACGCCATCCTCCTCACCCACCTGCATTGCGATCACATGCTCGACGCGGTGTCGTACGTGGTGGTGCGCCGGTACGCCCCCGACGGCCCGTACCCGCCCCTGCCGATGTACGCGCCCGCCGGCGCGCCGGACCGGCTGGCCGCCGCGTACGGGCAGGAGGGCAGCACGGTCGACGACGTGTACCAGTTCTACGGCCTCCAGCCGGGGACGTTTCCGATCGGTCCGTTCTCCGTCACCGTGGACCGGATGAACCACCCGGTCGAGACGTACGGCGTGCGGTTGGAGCACGGCGGCCGGGTGCTCTGCTACTCGTCGGACACCGCCCCCTGCGACTCCCTGCTGCGGCTGGCCCAGGGCGCCGACCTCTTCCTCTGCGAGGCCAGCTACCTCGACGGCGTGGAGAACCCGCCGGACCTGCACCTCACCGGCCGGGAGGCCGGCGAGGTGGCGACCAAGGCGGACGTCGGCCGGCTGCTGCTCACCCATCTGGTGGCGGCCTGGGGCAGCGAGGCGCACACCCTGGAGTCGGCCGCCGCCGCGTACACCGGCCCGATCGAGGTGGTCCGGGCCGGCGCCACCTACGACGTCTGACCGCCCGCCCGGCGCATCGGGTTGCCGTACTGTTCGCCGACCGGTCAGCGGCCGGTCGCCTGGCGCTCCGGTGCGGCCTTCACCCTCGGGCCATGCGGATCGCCATCGTGACCGAGTCGTTCCCGCCGGACGTCAACGGCGTGGCGCACTCCGTCGTCCGGACCGCGGAGCACCTGGTGGCGCGGGGGCACGAGCCGCTGGTGATCGCGCCGGCGCCGGCCGGCGCGCGAGGTCGGGCCGCCGACCGGCTGCCGTACCCGGTGGTGCGCATCCCCA
This sequence comes from Micromonospora sp. NBC_00898, assembly GCF_045207895.1. Lineage (NCBI taxonomy): Bacteria > Bacillati > Actinomycetota > Actinomycetes > Micromonosporales > Micromonosporaceae > Micromonospora > Micromonospora sp. NBC_00898. The sequence continues at coordinate 4,603,090 of NZ_CP108775.1, read as the reverse complement.
GCGTGCCGCTCCCGCGGTACCAGGGCTTCCGGCTCGGCGTGCCCAGCGCCCGGCTGGCCGGCGCGCTGCTCGGCCACGAGCCGGACGTCGTCCACCTGGCCAGCCCGTTCATCCTCGGCGCGGCCGGCGCGTCCCTGGCCACCCGGCACGGGCTGCCCACCGTCGCGGTGTACCAGACCGACGTCGCCTCCTACGCCCGGGCGTACCGGGTGGGGTGGGGCGAGACGGCCGCCTGGCGGCGGCTGCGGGAGATCCACAACTCGGCGCAGCGCACGCTCGCGCCCTCCACCCGGGCCGCCGCCGACCTGATCGCCAACGGCGTGCAGCGGATCTGGCTCTGGCGCCGGGGCGTCGACGCCGAGCGGTTCCACCCGACCCGGCGCCGCGAGTCGCTGCGGCGGGCCCTGGCGCCGGACGGTGCGGTGCTGGTCGGCTACGTGGGCCGGCTGGCCCCGGAGAAGCGGGTCGAGCTGCTGGCGGCCACGGCCGAGCTGCCCGGGGTCCGGGTCGTGGTGGCCGGCGACGGGCCGGTCCGGCGGCAGCTCGAACGCGCCCTGCCGGCGGTGCGTTTCCTCGGCGTCCAGCACGGCGACGCGCTGGCCCGGCTCTACGCCAGCCTCGACGTGTTCGTACACACCGGGCCGCACGAGACCTTCGGCCAGACCCTCCAGGAGGCCGCCGCCAGCGGGGTGCCGGTGGTGGCGCCGGCCAGCGGCGGGCCGGTGGACCTCGTCGAGTCCGGAGTGACCGGGCTGCTGGTCCCGCCCGCCGACGGGGATGCGCTGGCCGCCGCCGTGGCGGAACTCGCCGCCGACCCCGCCCGCCGGACGGCGTACGGCCACGCCGCCCGTGCCGCAGTCAGCCGGCGGAGCTGGAGCGCGGTGGGGGACGAGCTGATCGGCCACTACCGGGCTGTCGTGGCGGGCGCGCCGACCGCCGGCCTGCGGGCGCTGGGATGACCGGGCAGGCGGCCCGCCCGGCGCTGCGGATCGTCCGGGTGGCCAACTTCGTGACCGGCCGTTCCGGCGGCCTCCGTACCGCGCTGCGGCACCTCGGCGAGGGTTACCTCGCCGCCGGCCACGAGCCGGTGCTGGTGGTCCCCGGCGAGCGGTACGGCGACACCCGGCGGCCCTGGGGGCGGGTGGTCACCCTGCCCGGGCCGGTCGTTCCCGGCAGCGGGGGATACCGGCTGCTGACCGATCGGCGGCGGCTGGCCGCGGTGCTGGCCGACCTGGCCCCCGACCGGCTGGAGGTCTCCGACCGGAGCACCCTGCGCTGGACCGGTCGCTGGGCGCGGGAACACGGCGTGCCGTCGGTGATGGTCTCGCACGAGAGCCTGACCGGCCTGCTCGGCCAGTGGCGGCTGCCCGCCGGCCCGGCCCGCCGCGTCGCGGACCGGCTGAACCGGGAGACCGCCCGGCGGTACGACCGGATCGTCTGCACCACCCGGTGGGCGGCCGAGGAGTTCGAACGGCTCGGCGCGCCCCGGGTGGAGCTGGTGCCGCTCGGCGTCGACCTCGCCACGTTCCATCCCGACCGCGCCGACCCGATGCTGCGCGAGCGGTACGCCGACCCGACCGAGGTGCTGCTGGTGCACTGCGCCCGGCTCTCCGTGGAGAAGCGGCCCGTGCTGGCGGTGGACGCGCTGGCCCGGTTGCGCGCTGCCGGCGTACCGGCGGTGCTGGTGATGGTCGGCGACGGGCCGCTGCGGGCGGCGCTGGTGCGGCGGTCGGCGGGCCTGCCGGTGCACTTCGCCGGCTTCCTGCCCGACCGGGTCGCGCTGGCGGCGCTGCTGGCCGCCGCGGACGTGGTGCTGGCGCCCGGCCCGGTGGAGACCTTCGGGCTGGCGGGGCTGGAGGCCCTGGCCTGCGGTACGCCGGTGGTGGCCAACGCCGCCAGCGCGCTGCCCGAGGTGATCGGGCCGGCCGGACTGGCCGCCTACGGCACCCCGGCGGCGATTGCCGCGGCAGTTGTTCGGTTGCTGGCCCGCCCGGCCGCGGACCGGCGGGCGGCGGCCCGTCGCCGGGCCGAGGAGTTCGGCTGGCCCGCCGCGGTCGCCGGTTTCCTCCGGGCGCACGGCGTCGAACCCGGGCACGCGCAGTCCGACGTCACGACCGTCTCCTGACCCGGCCCGCTGCTCGGCCCGGCCCAATCCGCCGACGTCCTCGGCACACCCAGGGACGGTTCGATCGCCGCACCGCATAAGGTGCAGGCATGGCGCGACCTGACGGGCGGCGGCCCGACCAACTCCGACCGGTGACCCTGACCCGGGGCTGGAGCACCCACCCGGAGGGCTCGGTCCTCGTCGAGTTCGGCGCGACGCGGGTGCTCTGCACCGCGAGCGTCACCGAGGGGGTGCCTCGCTGGCGCAAGGGCTCCGGTCTCGGCTGGGTGACCGCCGAGTACGCGATGCTGCCCCGGGCCACCAACACCCGGTCGGACCGGGAGAGCGTGAAGGGCCGCGTCGGCGGTCGTACCCACGAGATCTCCCGGCTGATCGGCCGGAGCCTGCGGGCCTGCATCGACCTGAAGGCGCTCGGCGAGAACTCGATCGTGCTCGACTGCGACGTCCTCCAGGCCGACGGCGGCACCCGGACCGCCGCGATCACCGGCGCGTACGTGGCGCTGCACGACGCGGTGGGCTGGCTGGCCGAGCGCAAGGCCCTGGCCGGCAAGCCGGAGAAGGTGATGCACCGCTCGGTGGCCGCGGTCAGCGTGGGCATCATCGCCGGCGAGCCGCGGCTGGACCTCTGCTACACCGAGGACGTGGCCGCCGAGGTCGACATGAACGTGGTCTGCACCGGGACCGGCGACTTCGTCGAGGTGCAGGGGACGGGCGAGGCCGGCGTCTTCGCCCGCGACCAGCTCGACGCCCTGCTCGACGTGGGCGTCGCGGGCTGCCTGGAACTGGCCGACGCCCAGCGGAAGGCGCTCACCTCATGAACAAGGTCCTGCTCGCCACCCGGAACCGGAAGAAGCTCGTCGAGCTCCAGCGGATCCTCGACGGCGCGCTCGGCGCGCACCGGATCGCCCTGCTCGGCCTCGACGACGTCGACGAATACCCGGAGCTGCCGGAGACCGGCCTGACCTTCGGCGAGAACGCGCTGATCAAGGCCCGGGAGGGTTGCCGGCGGACCGGCCTGCCCACCATCGCCGACGACTCGGGGCTAACGGTGGACGCGCTCAACGGCATGCCGGGCGTGTTCAGTGCCCGTTGGGCCGGCCGGCACGGCGACGACCTGGCCAACTTCCAGTTGGTGCTGGACCAGATCGCCGACCTGCCGGACGAGCACCGGGCCGCCTCCTTCGTCTGCACCGTGGCGCTGGTGCTGCCCGGCGGCAAGGAGCACCTGGTCGACGGCCGCCAGTCCGGCCGGCTGCTGCGCGCGCCGCGCGGCGACGGCGGCTTCGGGTACGACCCGATCTTCCTGGGCGACGGGCAGGAGCGGACCAACGCGGAGCTGACCCCGGAGGAGAAGGACGCGGTCAGCCACCGCGGCAAGGCGCTGCGCGAACTGGCCAAGCTGGTCGCCAAGGTGCTGCCGCAGTCCTGAGCCCGCAGCCGTCCACGTCCGTCGTACGTGGACGGCTGCCGCTCACCAGGGCCTGGTCACAGTCTCGCCGAGCTCGGCGACGGCGACCCGGTCCTCGGTGGCCAGGATGGTGATCATTCGCTCCGCCTCGGCGAGGGTGACGTGCCGGCCGGTCACCGTGGCCGACTCCGGATGCGGTGTCTCCAGCCAGAGCCGGTCCGCCTTCCAGCACATCTGCACCACACCGCCGGAGCGGCCGAGGCAAGAGAGGAAGTCGCGGGTGTGCGGTTGCAGCCGGTGCGTGATCGCAACCGCCTCCGCCGCCTCCAACGCCACCGCGTTGCCATGCCCGGTCGAGTGTTCGTAGTTGGCCTCGAGGAAGTCGGCGGGGCCGGGGGTCGTGGTCCACGGCCGGCCCAGCAGCGCCATGGCGTCGTACCGGCCGACCGTGGCGGGGCGGCGGTCGTCGTACTCCCCGATCAGCGTGTCGCCCTCCCTGCAGACGGTGACAGCCAGCGAGCCGGCGGACAGGCGCAACCGGGCGGCGGCGGGCATCCACGGCAGGTGCAGCGCGGCCAGCCGGGCCGCGGACTGCGCGCCGCCGCGGGGGGCATGCACCCCGGACCAGGCCGTGATCAGCTCCACCTCGACCTCGACGTCGTCGTCCATCGTGGGCGGCACGGCGGCGAGGCGGCCGACCCGACGGCGCCGCCAGACCATCGGCACCTGGATCCGGCTGCCGGTGTCGCCGTTCCAGCGCACGTTTAGATTTAGCCCTTCGGCCCGCAGCGCCGCCGCCACCTCCTCGCCGATCTCCGCCGAGGGTGGCTGCTCGAAGAGCCCGTATGCGAGGAACACCGGCGATCCGTCCACCGCGTGCTCGGCGTCCTGCTGGTGATAGAAGGCGTAGCCGCGCGGGGCGACCCCGGCCGGCACCTCGGCCCCGATCTCGCCCAGGCCGCAGTTCTGGCAGCAGGTGAAGTTCTCCCGGGCCACGACGCCGGCGGCGGAGAGCGCCCGGAACGCGGCGGTGAGTCGGTCGTTGTCGGTCGGCGCCGGCCAGCTCTCCTGCGCGGTCAGGTGCGCGGTCAGCTCCTCGGCCACCACCGGCCAGGTCAGCTCCGCGATCCGGTCCGCGTCGGCGTCCCCGTCCAGATACTCCTGCGTCGCGGTGACGATGGCCGCCGCCGGCAGCTCGGCGAGCGCCACCTGCCGGCGCACGAAGGCCAGGATCTCGCCGTCGAGGTTCTCCTCGTCCCCGTCCGGGGCGTCAGCCGTCACCACGGCCTCGTCGTCGTTCACGGCGGCGAACGGTAGCAGCGAGGGCCGACAGCTTCGCCGGCGCGGGTGTCAGCGGGCCAGGAAGTGCCAGCCGAGCCAGAGCCAGACGCCGAACACCAGCGCCCGGCCGCCGTGGGTGCGCAGCGCGGCGGTCAGCGCCGCGCCCAGCGAGGCACCGGCCGGGCCGGCGCCCCGCCGGCCGAGCGCGTCCACGGCCACCATCAGCAGCAGGATCGCGGCGAAGCCGGCGACGATCACGCTGCGGGTGCTCACCGGGTCACCAGCCAGGCGCCGGTGCCGAGCCAGAGCAGGTACCCGCCGAGCCGTCCGGGCCAGGTGGCGAGCACCGGGTCGGCGAGGATGCTGAAGGTCGGGTGGGCCTCGTCGTTGCCGGCCAGGAACGCGCCCAGTTCCCACAGGCAGAAGAGCACCCCGAGAGCGAGCCAGGTGACGGCGGCGCGCCGGCCGACGCGCCGCCGCCGGCCGGGCGTGCGGCGCAGACCCGCGACGAGGAGAACCCCGCCGGGCAGCAGGACGGCGGCGGCCGCCGGCCCGGTCAGTGGCCGGGCGGCCGCCGCGACCAGGGCGTACCCGATGACGGCCGGCCAGACCAGCCGGCGCCACCGGGCCGGTGCCAACGTGCCGGCGGTCGGCTGCTCCACATTTCCAGTGTGGAGCCGGTCCGACCGGAATCCGGTCAGCCGAGCGGGCCGATCTCCCGCTCGATCGCCGCGCGCAGCTCGGGGCCGCGCAGCACCTCCCGGGCGGCCTCCATGAGCGGGGCGAGGAAGACGTCCGGCCCGGGCTCGCCGATCACGTCGCCGAGGGCGGCCAGCGCGGCCCGTCCGGCCGGCGACGGTTCCAGCGGGGCGCGGAGCTGGAGCCCGCGTACCGCCGCCAGCAGTTCCACCGCGAGCAGGCTGGTCAGGTTGTCCAGCACGGTGCGCAGCTTCTTGGCCGCCGCCCAGCCCATCGAGACGTGGTCCTCCTGCATGCCGCTGGTCGGCAGGGAATCCACCGAGGCGGGGGCGGCGAGCCGGCGGTTCTCCGCGACGATCCCGGCCGCGGTGTACTGGGCGATCATCAGGCCGGAGTTGACGCCGGCGTCGGGGGAGAGGAAGGCGGGCAGCTCCCGGTTGCGGGTGACGTCGAGCAGCCGGTCCACCCGGCGTTCGGCGATCGCGCCCACCTCGGCGGCGGCGATGGCCAGGTAGTCGGCGGCGAAGCCGAGCGGCGCACCGTGGAAGTTGCCGGTCGACTCGACCCGCCCGTCCGGCAGCACCACCGGGTTGTCCACCACCGAGCGCAGCTCCCGCCCGGCGACCGTCTCGACGAAGTCGAGGGTGTCCCGGGCCGCGCCGGCCACCTGCGGCGCGCAGCGCATCGAGTACGCGTCCTGCACCGCGTGCGCCAGGTCGTCCCGGTGCGAGTCCATCACCCGGGAGTCCTGGAGCAGCCGGTGGATGTTCGCCGCCGACGTGGCCTGCCCGGGGTGCGGCCGGATGGCGTGCAGCTCGGGCAGGAACGGCCGCTCCGAGCCGAGCATCGCCTCGATGGCCAGGGCGGCGGTGACGTCGGCCATGGCGAACAGGTGCCGGGCGTCGTGGATGGCCAGCAGCAGCATGCCGAGCATGCCGTCGGTGCCGTTGATCAGCGCCAGCCCCTCCTTGGCGGCCAGCTCGATCGGCTTCAGGCCGACCCGCTGCAGCGCCTCGGCGGCGTCGACCCGGTCACCGGCCGGCCCGAGCACCCAGCCCTCGCCGAGCAGCACCAGCGCGCAGTGCGCGAGGGGGGCCAGGTCGCCGGAGGCGCCGAGCGAGCCGTGTTCCGGCACCCACGGGGTGACCTCGTGGTTGAGCAGGTCGACCAGGGCCTCGGCGACCAGCGGGCGGACCCCGGAGCGGCCCAGCGCCAGGGACCGGACCCGGAGCAGCATCATCGCCCGGACCACCTCGCGGGGCATCGGCGCACCCACCCCGGCGGCGTGCGAGCGGATCAGCGCGTGCTGGAGTTCGGCTCGCCGCTCGGGCGCGACGAAGGTGTTGGCGAGCGCCCCGAAGCCGGTGGAGACGCCGTAGACGGGCCGGCCGGCGGCCTCGATGCCGTCCACGATGGACCGGCTGGTCGCCATCGCGTCCACCGCGGCGGGGTCGAGGACGACCTTGGCGGTGCCGCGCGCGACGGCGAGCACGTCGGCGGGGGAGATTCCGGTGGGCAGGATGGTCACGGTCGACATTGCGGGACTCCGTTGTGCAGAACCTGGCGGGTCAGTGGCACACCGGGCCGGTAGGCCAGGTGGAGATGGGACGGGGCGTCGAGGATCATCAGGTCGGCCCGGGCGCCGGGCCGCAGCCGGCCGACGTCGTCGCGGCGCAGCGCCATCGCGCCGCCGGCGGTCGCGGCCCAGACCGCCTCCGCCGGGGTCATCCGCATCTCGCGTACGGCGAGCGCGATGCAGAACGGCATCGAGGAGGTGTACGACGATCCGGGGTTGCAGTCGGTGGCCAGCGCCACGGTGACCCCGGCGTCGAGCAGCCGACGGGCGTCCGGGTACGGCGACCGGGTGGAGAACTCGGCCCCCGGCAGCAGCGTGGCGACGGTCGGCGAGCCGGCCAGCGCGTCGATGTCGGCGTCGGTCAGGTGGGTGCAGTGGTCGACGCTGGCCGCGCCCAGTTCCACCCCGAGCCGCACGCCCGGCCCCGGGCCGAGCTGGTTGGCGTGCACCCGCACGCCCAGCCCGACGGCCTGGCCGCAGGCGAGGATCGCCCGCGCGTGGTCCACGTCGAAGGCGCCCCGCTCGCAGAACACGTCGATCCACCGAGCGTACGGGGCGGCGGCGGCGAGCATCGGCCCGCACACCATGCCGACGTAGTCGTCGGGGCGGTCGGCGTACTCGGCGGGGACGACGTGCGCGCCGAGGAAGGTGGTCTCCTCGGTCACCTCGGCGGCGATCCGCAGCGAGCGGGCCTCGTCGGCGACGGTGAGGCCGTACCCGCTCTTGATCTCGATGGTGGTGGTGCCCTGCCGCATGGCCTCGGCGCGCAGCCGGCGCACGGTGCCCCGCAGCTCGTCGTCGGAGGCGGCCCGGGTGGCGCCGACGGTGGTGCGGATGCCGCCGCCGGTGTACGGCTGCCCGGCCATCCGGGCGGCGAACTCGGCGGCCCGGTCCCCGGCGAAGACCAGGTGGGCGTGGCTGTCCACGAAGCCGGGCAGCACCGCCGCCCCCTCGGCGTCGATCCGCCGGTCGGCGGCCGGCGCGTCCCGGGCCGGCCCGATCCAGGCGACCAGGCCGTCCTCGACCAGCAGGGCGGCGTCCCGGCGGAGGCCCAGCGGCCCGCCCGCGCCCTCGCCGGCGGAGTTGGTGACCAGCTCACCGATGTTGTCCACCAGCAGGCTGCCGGTGCTTCGCACCGCCGGCCGCGCCGGGTCGCCGGCCCGGACCGGCTGGTGCCGCCAGCCGTCGGAGGTCATGGCGTCACCTCCGCGATGGCGGTGCGCAGCTCGGCGGGCACGTCCACGGTGAGGTGCCGGCCGTCGGCGACGACCGCCCGGCCGTCGACCACCACGTGCGTGACGTCGGCCGCGGTGGCGGCGAAGAACGCCCCGACCGGTGGCACCCCGGCGGTGCGGGCGCTGTCCAGCCGTACGGTGACCAGGTCGGCGCGGTCGCCGACGGCGAGCCGGCCGGCGTCCGCCCAGCCCAGCGCGGCGTGGCCGGCGACGGTGGCGGCGGTGAACAGCTCGGCGGGGGTGAAGTGACCCCGCCGGCGGGTGCGCAGCCGCTCGTCCAGCTCCACCGCGCGGGCCTCCTCGAAGAGGTCGACCACGGCGTGGCTGTCGCTGCCGAGGCTGAGCGGGCTGCCCGCCTCGGCCATCCGCCGGGCCGGCCCGATCCCGTCGGCGAGGTCCCGTTCGGTGGTGGGGCAGAGGCAGACGCCGGTCCGGCTGTCGCCGAGCAGGGTGAGGTCGGCGCTGGTCGGATGGGTGGCGTGCACCGCGGTGGTGTGCCGGCCGAGCACGCCGTGGTCGGCGAGCAGCCGGGTCGGGGTGCGGCCGTGCTCCGCCCGGCAGGCGTCGTTCTCGGCGGGCTGCTCGGACAGGTGCACGTGCAGCGGCACGCCGTTGCGGTCGGCCCAGCCGGCGACGGTGGCGAGCTGTTCCGCCGGTACGGCGCGGACCGAGTGGATGGCCGCGCCGACCCGGGCGTGGTCGTCCTCGGGGCGGAACGCGTCGACCCGTTCGGCCCAGCGCAGCGCGTCCCCGTCGCCGAACCGCCGCTGTGCGCCGTCCAGCGGCTCCCCGTCGACCGTGGCGGTGAGGTAGCAGGCGTCCAGGAGGGTGAGCCGGATGCCGGCGTGCGCGGCGGCCTCGACCAGCGCCGCGCCCATCGCGTTCGGATCGGCGTACGGGGTGCCGTCGGGGCCGTGGTGCAAATAGTGGAACTCGCCGACGCAGGTGATCCCGGCGAGCGCCATCTCGGCGTACGCGGCCCGGGCCAGGGCCAGGTAGCTGTCCGGGTCGAGCCGGGCGGCGACGTCGTACATGCCGTTCCGCCAGCTCCAGAAGTCGCCGCGGCCGTCGTGGGTGCGCCCGCGCAGCGCGCGGTGGAAGGCGTGCGAGTGCGCGTTGGCCAGCCCGGGCAGGGTCAGCCCGGGCAGCCGGACCGCGTCGCGGAGCACCTCGATCCCGGCGGTCGGCGCGCCGCCCCCGACCAGGGGCGCGACGCCGGTGATCCGGCCGTCCTCGGCCTCGATCAGCACGTCGGGCGTGGGCTCGGCGTGCTCGGGCAGCCAGGCGTACTCGGCCAGCCAGCGGGTCAGCGGCATGCCAGCTCCTCCAGCACCCGGGCCAGGGCGGTCACCCCGGCCGCGCAGTCGGCGTCGGTGGCGGACTCGGCCGGGGAGTGCGACACCCCGGTCGGGTTGCGTACGAAGAGCATCGCGGTGGGCAGGTGCGCGGCCAGCACCCCCGCGTCGTGTCCCGCTCCGGTCGGCAGCACCGGCGCGTCGAGCAGTGCGGCCAGTCGCTTCGTCAGCCCGCCGTCGAACCCCACCAGCGGCGTCGCCGACTCCTCGGTGCAGGTCAGCGCGGTGCCGTCCCGCCGCGCCCGCTCGGCGGCCTTGGCGTGCACCGCCTCGACCAGGCCGTGCAGCGTCTCCGGCTCGGCCGCCCGGGCGTCCAGCCAGCCGGTCACGCGGGACGGGATGGCGTTGGTGGCGTTCGGCTCGACCGACACCCGGGCCACGGTGGCGTGCGCGTCGCGCAGCCGGGCCTCCTTGTTCGCCGCCAGCACGGTGAAGGCGTACGTGAGCATCGGGTCGCGGCGGTCGGCCATCCGGGTCGTACCGGCGTGGTTGCCCTCGCCGTGGAAGTCGAAGCGCCAGCGGCCGTGCGGCCAGATGGCGCTGGCCACCGCGACCGGCGCGTCCTGCTCGATCAGCGCGCGCCCCTGCTCGACGTGCAGTTCCACGAAGGCCGTGAAGCGGCCGAGCAGGCCCGGGTCGGCGCCCGCCGGCCGGGCACCCAGCGCGTCGGCGAAGCTCACCCCGGCCGCGTCGCGCAGCCCGGCCGCGCGCTCCACCGCGATCTCCCCGGTGAGCAGCCGGGACCCCAGACACGGTACGCCGAACCGCGCCCCCTCCTCCTCGACGAACGCGCCGACCGCCACCGGCCGGGCCGGGGTGACCCCGGCGGCCCGCAGCTCGTCCAGGGCGAGGAACGCGCTGACGATGCCGAGCGGCCCGTCGTACGCCCCGCCGTGCGGCACCGAGTCGAAGTGGCTGCCGGTGAGCACCGCGTCGCCGGCCGCCGGGTCGCCCCACCAGGCGAAGAGGTTGCCGTTGCCGTCCTCGCCGACCGGCATGCCGCGCCGGTCGGCCTGCTCGCGGAACCACTCCCGCAGCCGCAGCTCCGGCTCGGTCAGCGCGTAGCGCAGGTAGCCACCGCTGTGCTCGTCCCGCCCGACCGGGGCGAGCTCGTCCCAGAGCTTCCGGAACCGGAGGGCCAGGTCGGTCACGCCGCACCCCGGTTGTTCGCGACTGCGGGGCTCCGCTGCGCTGCACTCCTCGCGCTCACGCGGCACCCCGGTTGTTCGCGACTGCGGGGCTCCGCTGCGCTGCACTCCTCGCGCTCACGCGGCACCCCGGTTGTTCGCGACTGCGGGGCTCCGCTGCGCTGCACTCCTCGCGCTCACGCGGTGCCCTCCGCCATCGGCACCCGGACGCCGGTGCGCTCGGCGACCTCGCGGGCGCTGTCGTAGCCGGCGTCGACGTGCCGGATCACGCCCATCGCCGGGTCGTTGGTGAGCACCCGCTCGATCTTCTGCCCGGCCAGCGCGGTGCCGTCGGCGACGCAGACCTGGCCGGCGTGGATGGACCGGCCGATGCCGACCCCGCCGCCGTGGTGGATGGATACCCACGACGCCCCGCTGGCGGTGTTGACCAGCGCGTTGAGCAGCGGCCAGTCGGCGATCGCGTCGGAGCCGTCGGCCATCGCCTCGGTCTCCCGGTACGGGCTGGCCACGCTGCCGCAGTCCAGGTGGTCCCGCCCGATGACGACCGGTGCGCTCAGCTCACCGGAGGCCACCATCTCGTTGAACCGGACGCCCGCCTTGTCCCGCTCGCCGTAGCCCAGCCAGCAGATCCGCGCGGGCAGGCCCTGGAAGGCGACCCGCTCGCCGGCCATCCGCATCCACCGGGCGAGGGACTCGTTCTCCGGGAACAGGTCGAGGATGGCCCGGTCGGTGGCGGCGATGTCCTTCGGGTCGCCGGAGAGCGCAGCCCAGCGGAACGGGCCCTTGCCCTCGCAGAACAGCGGCCGGATGTACGCCGGCACGAAGCCGGGGAAGTCGAAGGCCCGCTCGTACCCGCCGAGCTTCGCCTCGCCGCGGATCGAGTTGCCGTAGTCGAAGACCTCCGCGCCCGCGTCGAGGAAGCCGACCATGGCGGCCACGTGCCGGGCCATCGACGCCCGGGCCCGGTCGGTGAACTCGGCCGGCTTCGCCGACGCGTAGTCCCGGGCGTCGGCCAGCTCCACCCCGACCGGCACGTAGGACAGCGGGTCGTGGGCGCTGGTCTGGTCGGTGACGATGTCGATCTCGACGCCGCGCACCAGCAGCTCGGGGAAGACCACGGCCGCGTTGCCGACCACGCCGACGCTCAGCGCCCGGCGGTCCCGCTTCGCCGCGAGGACCCGCTCGACGGCGTCGTCCAGGGAGTCGGCGACCTCGTCGAGGTAGCGGTCGTGCACCCGGCGGTCCAGCCGGGTCCGGTCCACGTCGACGATCAGGCAGGCGCCGCCGTTCATGGTGACCGCGAGGGGCTGCGCCCCGCCCATCCCGCCGCAGCCGGCGGTCAGCGTCAGCGTCCCCGCGAGGGTCCCGTTGAACCGCTTCGCCGCGACGGCGGCGAACGTCTCGTAGGTGCCCTGGAGGATGCCCTGGGTGCCGATGTAGATCCACGAGCCGGCGGTCATCTGCCCGTACATGGTCAGGCCGAGCTGCTCCAGGCGGCGGAACTCCGGCCAGGTGGCCCAGTCGCCGACCAGGTTCGAGTTGGCCAGCAGCACCCGCGGCGCCCACTCATGGGTCCGCATGACGCCGACCGGCCGGCCGGACTGCACCAGCATCGTCTCGTCGTCGCGCAGGTCGGTCAGCGTCCGCACCAGGGCGTGGTACGACGGCCAGTCCCGCGCGGCCTTCCCGGTGCCGCCGTAGACGACCAGGTCGTCGGGGCGCTCGGCCACCTCCGGGTCGAGGTTGTTCATCAGCATCCGCAGGGCGGCCTCCTGCGGCCACCCCTTCGCGGTGCGTGCGGTGCCGCGGGCGGCGCGGACGGGCTGGTGCATCTCGTACTGCTTCCTACTAGTTGCTCATTGCTGAGCGGTTCGGATGATTCGCTCTCCGCTCGGCGGGTGTGGCCGGGCTGGAGTCCTGGACCGGCAGTCTGGCCCGGTGGCGATCGGTCCTGTCCTGCAGGATCTGCCTCACCGTGTGGTGCGGGGTGTGCAGGGCGATGTCGGGGTCGCCGGCTCGTTGCAGGATGTTGATCGCGGCGTTCACGTCGGCCTGCCACACCACCCCGCACCAGGTGCAGTGAAACCGGTCCCCGCTGCGTCGGCCGAGCCGGCCGCAGCGGTGACAGGTTTGTGAGGTGTAGGCGGCGTTGACGTGCACGAGCGCAGAACCTCTGCGCTCCGACACGTTTGTGAGCGCCTCGGCGGTGACTCCTTTGGTCCACGCGGCGAGGCGCCGGTTGAGATTCTTGCCGAGCGTCTTGCGCCCGGCGAAGCTCTTGGTGAGGTCTTCGGCGACCACGGTGGCGGCCTTGTCGACGACCCGGTGCACGGCGGTGAAGATCTCCGTACGCACCCGGGCCCGGTGGCGGGCGGCCTGCCGGTCCCGCTTGACCGTGCCGAGGTTGTTGACCTTGATCCGGTGCGCTTTCGCGTGGTCGCCACGCAGGGCGGCACTGCTGGCTATCGAGCGCAGCTTCGCCCGCCGCCGGTTGCGTTCCTTCAACCGGTCCGACTCACCGGCCAGCAGCTCACCCAGGCCGCAGCCATGGTGAACGCCGTCGGAGTCGGTCAGGGCTTCCGTGTAGCCCTTGTCCACGCCGACCGTCGCCTCGCCGCACGGCCGCTGCGACGACCGCAGCTGCGACGCGTCGATCTGGTAGTGCACCTCGACCCGGCCGCCGCGCAGGATCAGCCGCAGCGTCCCCGTCGGCGCGACGGTCGTGGACAGCGGACTGCGGACCATCCTGCGGCGTTCGAGGCCGGGAACCGCCAGCCACAACCGGCCCCGCCCGTCGACGACGGTGTGGTGCTGGTCGGCGCGCACCACGATCTGATCGTGCGTGCGGTTGCGGCCACGCTTCCAATGCTTGCGCATCTGCCGAGCCAGAAACGGATCCTCAGCCCATCGGTCGGCCTTCAACGCGGTGAACATCCGCTTGCGCTCGGCCGGATCGTTGGTGCGGCGGATGATCCCCCGGCGCACCTCAACCTTGGCCGCCGCCAGGTTCGCTCCGATGTCGGCCATCGCGTCGCGGACGGTTTCCTTCCACGCATTCGCCAACACACCGAACTGCATGTGCGTGCCGTCGGCCAGCCACCGGTCCCGCACCTGCCGATCCCTCAACCCCGACCCCACACCGCGAATCGACCCGTAACGCTGCCACACCTCACTACGCACCCGGCCCAACCGACGCGCCTGCTCCGCCAACGCCACATACTTACCCGGATTCAGACCAGCCGAGTACGCGATCCGCGTGACCTTCACCCGTCACCCTCCACGGTCAGGTCCGCCCCTGCGAGTTCCTTCTCGTAGCGTCGCAGCCCCTCTAGGCGGCACGAGAAGGTGTGCACGACCGCCAGCAGGTCCTCCACCAGCTCCTGCCGCGGGGACAACACCTGCTGGTTCGCGACGAGGATCTCGCAGCCACCGCGCGCCGCCATGTGCTCCACGAAGTCGAAACCGAACCGGGCCAGCCGATCCTTATGCGCGACCACGAGGGTGGCGACCTCCCCCCGGTCGACCGCGTCCATCAGCGCCAGGAACTTCTCGCGGCGCAGGTTCATCCCACCGCCGACCTCGCTGACCCACTCGTCCACCGCGAGGCCGCGAGCCAGACAGAACTGCTGCATCGCCGCGACCTGCGAGGCCAGGTCCGCCTTCTGCCCCGGTGACGACACTCGGCAGTACACGACGACCTTCCGCCGTCCCGCGTCGAAGCCCGGCCGCAGCACCATGCGCACATCGGAGTCGTCGAAATACCGCTGCCCCGACGGCAGCCGGCGCGCCGCGATCCGCCCCTCCGCCTCCCACCGACGCACCGTGCTCACCGAGCGGCCCACCCGCTTGGCGAACTCACCGATCCGATAAACGCTACCCACAACAAGCAACCATAGACAGATGTGAAGAGAAAGCCAACAACCTAGTCACCCGTCCCTTCAGCCGAGGAACAACTGGCGGCGGGCGGCGGACGACTCGAACGCCTCGAGCCGGGCCTGGGTGTCGGCCGGGGCGGCGTCGCAGATCGCCTGCAGCACCACCATGGCCAGGGTCATCGGGGCGGTGTGCAGGTCGAAGACCAGATCGGTGCCGACGGCGGCGGGCAGCACCACCTCGGCGTGCTCGGTGGCGGGACTGACCGGGGAGTCGGTGATCGCCACCACGGCCAGCCCGGCGTCCCGGGCCTCGCGCAGGGCGTCCAGGGTCTCCCGCGGGTAGCGGGGCAGCACGAAGGCGAGCAGCGCGGTCGCGCCGGCCGTCGCGGCCTGTTCGAGGCGGTCGGTGAGCAGGCTGCCGCCGTCGTCGAGCACCCGTACGTCCGGGTGCACCTTCGCGGCGAAGTACGCGAAGTACGCGGCCAGCGGCGCGGCGGCGCGCAGCCCGAGCACCGGCAGCGGGCGGCTGGCGGCGAGCAGCGTCCCCACCTCGGCGATCCGCTCCCGGTCGGCGAGCTGCCCGGCCAGCCGGTCGAGGTTGCCGATCTCGGCGCGGACGGCCCGCTGGAGCTCGTTGCCGGCGTCGGCCGGTTCGACCGCCCCGGTCGCGGTCAGCTCGCGGAGCCGGCGGCGCAGCGCCGGGTAGCCGTCGTGGCCGAGCGCCATGGCGAACCGGGTCACCGACGGCTGGCTGACCCCGGCCAGCTCGGCCACCTCGGCCGCCGACAGGAACGCTGCCGCCCCGGCGTGGTGCACCAGGCACTGCGCGATCCGGCGCTGGGTGGGCGTGAGCCGGACCCCGTGGAAGAGGTCCAGCACGCGATCGGTCGGCGCCGCGACAGCACCGCTTCCATTCATGTCGCGACTCTATGCATGAAAACTTTCAGTGCGCAAGCTGCCACCGACCGGCGGACGAACCGACGGGCGCCCTCTCTGTACTATCCGCACGGCGGGTGAGCAGAGGAGTCGGGGCATGCAGCCGGAAGGTCCGTACAGGTTCACCGAGGTGATGGGCGTTTGCCAGGTCGGCAAAGTCTGGTGGGCCGTCGACGGGCAGGACCGGCTGGTGACCGTGGCGGTGCTCGACCAGGTGGTGGCCGAGGACACGGCCTGGCGTCGGGCGTTCTCCGGCATGGCCGACACGCTGGGCGCGCCCGGCGGCACCGGCCGGTCCTACCTGGCCGCCGACTTCGCGGCCCCCGCGCCATGGGTCGCGTACGCCGCCGACGGCGGGCCCGGGGCGGACCACCTCTTCTTCGCGCTCGGCCAGGAGATCCGCAGCGAGCAGGCGGACGGGGACAGCGCGGACGCCGCGCTCTCCCCGTCCGAGCAGTCGCAGCCCGCCCCATGGGCGTTGCAGGGTGACCCGAGGCAGGCGCAGCAGGTCTCGTCCCCGCCGCAGCAGGTGCCGGTACCGCAGCAGGTCTCCGCCCCACCGCAGCAGGTGTCGTCCCCGCCGGTGTCGTCTCCGCCGGTGTCGTCTCCGCCGGTGTCGGTGCCCCCGGTCTCGGTCCCGCCGGTATCGTCCCCGCCGGTGTCGGTGCCCCCGGTCTCGGCGTACCCGTACTCCGTCAGCGCGCCGCCGCACGACCCGTTCACCTCGCCGGCCCGCCGGATCGTGCCCTCCGAGCCGCGTCCCCGCCGTACCGGTCGCTGGCTCGGGATCGTCGCGCTGGTCCTGCTGATGGTCGTCAGCGCCGGTGGTGCCTTCATCTGGGCGCGATCGGACGGCACCGCGAAGCCGCAGAGTGTGCCCGGCACGAGCCTCCCGCCACCGCCGGTACCGACGGCGCCGCCGCAGTCGCCCGGCATCGAGCCGCCGACGGCGGGCGCCTGGCCGAAGGGCTGGCCGAAGTTCACCCCGGCCGATTCCGTCCGGACGTTCTCCGACCTCGACGGCCTGGGCTTCACGGTCAAGGCACCGGCGGAGTGGCAGTGCACGCCGGCCGGCCGCGCGGAGGGATTCGTCAAGTACAACTGTGGCGTCCCGGGTGGGCAGTCGGAGATCGGTGGCGAGTTGATCGTGCGGGATTGCCCGTTGCCGTGCGACGAGCAGCGGCAGACCGCCATGCGTCAGGCCGAGGACGCCTGGGGCCTGCAGTGGGTGCGGGGCGGGCAGTTCGTCGCCTACGCCGACTCGAGCAAGCTGCAGATCGACGGCGAGCGGCGATACGGTCTGGTCGTCGTCGCGTACTGGCGGGGCGGCAGCAGTGGGCGGATCGACCGGCAGCTGGTCTTCCGCATGACGTCGCCGGTGGACGGCGCCGGTCGGCTGCGCCGGGTCGCCAACCACCTCCGCGACACGCTGATCTTCTGACCGGGCCAATCCCCTTTCGCTGCGCGGAGTTCGACATGCCCCCTGGTGCAGCCCTGGTGCGTCGGTCCGCCCTCCTCCTCGGCACCATCGTGGCCCTGTGCGCCTTCGCCGTCCCCGCCGCCGCAGTGCCGACCTACGCCCGCAACGAGCCGGCCGTCGCGGTGGCGACTCCGTCGACCGTCTACCTTGAGGCGACGTACGCCGGGTACATCCGGGACGTCACGGCCGGCACCCTGGTCAGCCGCGAGCGGGTGGTCGTCACGCGCCGGTGCAGCGGTGTGGTGGTGAATCCCGACGGGTACGTCGTGACCACCACCGTCTGCGTGCAGCCGAGCCGGGAAGTCCTCCTCGTCAACGCCTTGTACAAGCTCGGCCGCACCCTCGTGCAGCAGAAGGAGTTGACGGCCGACCAGCTGGACGGCTTCGTCGCGGGGCGCAGGGACTCGTCCGCGTTCACCGGGGCGCGTCGCGGCACGGCGCCGTCGCGCACCCTCGGGGCACAACTGGGCGTGGCGACCGGCACGGCGCCGCCGGCCCAGGCCATCCCCGGCGCCGTCACGGAGGCGCTACCGGCGGTCGACGGCAACGTGGCGCTGGTGAAGCTGCGGCGCGGCGGTCTGCCCGCCATCGAGATCCGGGACGGCGTCGACCTTCGTCGCGGCACGTCGCTGGAGATCCTCGGCTACGGGCTCGGCGAGCCGGCCGGTCCCGCCGCCACCTACACCGTGCGGACCCGGACGGTCGCGGTCGTCGGGCGGACCGGGACCAACCGTACGGGCGTCGACGGGCAGATCGGTCCCGCCTCCCGCGGCGGCCCGGTGGTGGACGCGGCCGGCCGACTCGTCGCGGTGCTCGACACCGACACCGCCGCCACCGGCGAACCGATCCGCGACCTCATCACCATCGCCAACATCCGCCGGCTGCTGGATCGGGGTGGGGTCGACAACCGGCTCAGCGAGGTGGACCGCGGCTACCGCGTGGCCCTGCACGCCTACTTCTCCGGGCGGTACTCCCAGGCGGTCCGTCGCTTCGACGAGGTGCTGAGCCAGGACCCCACGTACGCCGCCGCCCAGACGTACCACAACCGTGCCCAGGAGCGGTTCAGCCGCGACGGGGACACGACCGAGAACTCCGGGGACTGGCTGCTGTACCTGCTGTCCGCTGCCGGCGGGGCGCTGATCATCGCCGGAGCGGGACTCGGGCAGCGCCTGCTCGGCCGCCGGCTCCGGCCAGCGGCAGTGCGCGCGGCGGGCGGCGCGGGCCTGGTGGGCGACGATCCGAAGGCGCACGTCGGTCCGGCCGTCGAGGAAGGACAGCCGCCGGCGGAGCCGGCCCCCCGGGCCGAGCCGATGCCGGCCGACCTGTCCGTCCCGGCTGATCCGTTCCCGGCACCGGACGACCCACCCGCCGCCGCGGTTCCGTCACCATCGCCGGGCGACGAGGTCGGTCCCCACCCGGTTGGTGGGCCCGATGGCGCGGAACGTGGGGATCCGGCGCCCGAGGTCCGCCCGCCCAGCGGCTTCCGGAAGGACATCGAGGGCCTACGGGCCCTCGCCGTGCTGCTGGTGGTGTTCTGGCACGCGGACGCCCCGTTCATCTCTGGTGGATTCGTCGGGGTCGACGTCTTCTTCGTCATCTCCGGCTATCTGATCACCATGGGGATGGCGGCGGAGGTGGCGGCCCGGGGCCGCCTGTCGCTCTCCCGGTTCTGGGCGAGGCGGGCGAAACGGCTGCTGCCCAGCTCAGCGCTCGTCCTGGTCGGGGCCCTGGTGCTCACGTACCTCTTCCTGCCGGACATCCGCTGGCGGGACACCGCGTGGGACGTCGTGAGCAGCGCGCTCTACATGATCAACTGGCGGCTCGCCGAACAGTCCGTCGACTACCTCGCCGCCGACCAGGCCCCGAGCATCGTGCAGCACTACTGGTCGCTCGCGGTCGAGGAGCAGTTCTACCTGGTGTGGCCGGTGCTGCTGGTGGCGGTCGCCTGGCTGGCCCGGCGGCGGAACGCCCCGCCGTCGCGGTTCGGCCGGCTCGCCGTCGGGGCGGTCGGGGTCGTGTGGGTGTCCTCCTTCGCGTGGTCGGTCGTCATGGTCCAGACCGACCCCGGCCGGGCCTACTTCGTCACCACCACCCGGATGTGGGAACTCGCCGTCGGTGCGCTGCTCGCGTTGTGGCCGTTCCGGCGGCTGACCGGCGCTGCGGCATCCGCGTCGGGCTGGCTCGGCATCGCGGCCATCGCGGGTTCGGCGCTGGCGCTCGACACCTCGACGCCCTTCCCGGGCCTGCTGGCGCTGCCCGCGACCGTCGGGACCGCGCTGGTCATCGCGGCGGGCCCGGCCATCTGGCACGGACCGGTGGCGGTCCTGCGCCTGGGGCCGCTGCAGTTCCTCGGTCGCATCTCGTACACCCTCTACCTCTGGCACTGGCCGCTGCTGGTGGCGCTCACCGCGCGGCTGGATGACCCCGGCCTCGCCGTCCGGGGGGTCGCGGTGGCGCTCGCCGTCCTGCTCGCGTACCTGACGAGCCGATTCGTGGAACGGCCGGTCTGGCACTCCCGGAAGCTCTCGGTGAAGCCCCGGACCGCGCTCACGGTCGGGCTGGCGTGCACCGTGCTGTCGGTCTGCGCAGGCGTGGCCTTCCACTTCGCCGCCGTCGCGCCGGCGCCCGACGGCGCGGCCGTCGGGAACGCCCAGGGCGCCGCCGTGCTCAGGCCGGGCGTCGGGGAGGGCGCGGGTGTTCCCGTCGACCACGCCCCGTCGGTCGTCCCCGAGCCGGCGCGGGCGCGTGCCGACCTGCCGTCGATCTACTCGGACGGCTGCCACGGCAGCCAGACCGACACCACGGTCCGCGCGTGCACGTACGGCGGGCCGACCGCCACGATCACCGTCGCCCTGATCGGTGACTCGCACGCCGCGCAGTGGGTGCCCGCCCTGCAGTCCGTCGCTGAACAGCGGAACTGGAAGCTGGTGACGTACACCAAGTCCAGTTGCCCCGTCCTGGACGTCGAGGTGGCCGTGGGCGACGACCTGCGCCCGTACGACAGCTGTGTGGCCTGGAACCGGTCCCTGCGGAGCACGCTCGCCGACGACCGTCCGGATCTCATCGTCACCAGCAGCTACAACTACTCGGCCATCCGGGACGGCCGGGCCCTGCGGGGGGCGGAGAACGGCACGGCGTTGGTGGATTCGATGCGCCGCACCTGGCAGGGGCTCGCCGAGGTGGCCCCCGTGGTGGTGCTGCGGGACACTCCGGCGCCGCGCCGGGACATCGCGGAGTGCGTGTCCGCGCACCGGGAGCAGCTGACCCGATGCGCCGTTCCGCGCGACGAGGCGCTGGCCGGCATCGGCCCGCTCCAGGCCGACGCGGCGAAGGGACTGTCGGGCGTGCACCTGGTCGACCTGAACGACGAGATCTGCCCGGCGGATCGGTGTGCGGCGGTCATCGGCGGGGTGCTCGTCTACCGCGACACCAACCACCTGACGGCCACGTACGCGCGGAGCCTGGCGGCCCGGCTCGACGAGCAGTTGCAGGTGGTGATGGGATGAGCGGCCCCGACTGCTCCGGGTTCGGGAGGGGAACGGAAATCGTCGACGTCACACCTGCGGTCCGCAGCGAACGCGCTCCGCTGCTGGCGGGCACATCGGTCGCGCTGGTGCACGAGTGGTTCGGGGCGACGGGCGGTTCTGAGAACGTCTTCCTCGCGTTGAGCGAGGTGCTGCCGGATGCGAAGGGGTTCGTGCTGTGGCGTGATCGTGACGCCCGGCGGGGACTCGACCTCACCGAGTCCTGGCTCGCGCGGACGCCGCTGCGCCGGTCGAAGGCGTTGGCGTTGCCGCTCATGCCCCTGACCTGGCGCACCCTTACCCGCGAGCGCTTCGACGTCGTCATCTCCTCGAGTCACGCGTTCGCGCACACCGTGAAGCTTCCGGCCGCCCCGGACGCGCGCTACCTGAGCTACATCCACTCGCCCGCCCGGTACCTCTGGAGCCCGGACTTCGACGGCCGCGGGTCGAACGGCCTGCTGAGCCTTCCCCGCCGCCTGCTCCGGGCGGCCGACGTCGGGCTGAGCCGACACGTCGACAGCTACGCCGCGAACTCCCGCGAGGTGCAGTCCCGGATCCGCCGCTTCTGGAAGCGGGACGCCCGGATCATCCATCCGCCGGTCGACGTCGACTACTTCGCGGCCGCCCCGGCACCGCAGCAACGGCAGGAACGCGGATACCTGCTGGGAGTCGGGCGCTGGATCCCGTACAAGAAGTTCGACCTGATGATCGAGATCGCGGACGCCGCGCGGCTGCCGCTGGTGATCGTGGGTTCGGGGCCGGAGGAGGAGACCCTGCGCCGCGCGGCGGCGCGGGTCGGCGTCCCGGTCACCTTCGAGCTCCAGCCGTCCCGGGAGCGGCTCCGCGAGCTGTACTGGGGGGCGAAGTCGCTGCTCTTTCCCACCCACGAGGACTTCGGCATCATCCCCGTGGAGGCCATGGTCTGTGGCACCCCGGTGCTGGGGCTGCGCCGCGGCGGCGTGCGGGAGACGGTGGTGGACCGGGAGACCGGGTTCCTGGTCGACTCCGACGACCCCCGGGAGTACGCCACCATGCTCCGGCACGTGGACGGACTGGACCGCGACCGGATCAGCGCCCACGCCGCCCGGTTCTCCGCTGCCGTGTTCCACGCGCACGTGACGTCGTGGGTTGCCGATGAGACGTCCTGAGGCCGCCGGGCCGACCACCACCCAGTCGCGGCGCTCCCGTTCCGTCTCCGCGGTCGCGGCCGCCGGGTGGCTCGCGGTCATCGCGGTCCTCGCGGTCACCACCGTGCTTCCCCGCCCCACCGTCGCCGGTCTCCTCGGCCTCGTCGTGGTGGCGGTGTGCCTGGCCGCCCTCTACCGCACCACGGTCTCCGGATCGTTCACTCCGGTCGCCGTCACGTTCTGGGCCTTCGTGACGGTCTGGGTCGGGTTCGCGCCCCTGCTGCAGCTCCGTGACCGGCGCCTGCCCTGGCCCGATCTGCCGCTGGACCAGTACCACGTCAGCGCGCAGGTGATCCTGCTCTTCGCGGTCGTGGCGTTCTGGGTCGGCAACACCCGGGACCTGCCCGCCGCACGGCGGACCACGTCACCGCGGACCGGGCTCACCGTCGGGAAGGCCGTCCTGGTGACCGCGGCGGCCGCCGTCCTGGCGGTGGCCTGCCTGCCGATGACCGGCGGGCTGGCGGTCAGGTTCACCAGCCGCGACGACCTGCAGCGGGCGATCGCCGAAGCGGGCCTGAAGAGCCGGCAGGACCTGGCCCTGCTCGGGCTGCTCAGCACCTTCCCGGCCGCGGTGAGCGCCGTCGCTCTCCTGCTCTGCCTGCTCTGCTGGCGCAGCGGTAGCCACGCTGGCGCGAAGGCGCGGGCCGTCCTGCTGGTCACGACCGGCGCCGCGGTGGCCCTCAACCTGATCTACAACAATCCGCTGTCCGCCAACCGGTTCGCGTCCTTCGGCGTGCTCCTCGCCGCAGGCCTCGCGATCGTGCGGTTCGAACGGCAGCGCTGGCGGACACTGTTCTCGGTCGGGATGCTCCTGGGCCTGGCCGTCATCTACCCGCTGGCGAACCTCTTCCGCAACCAGCGGTCCCGCGGCGACCTGCGGGTCGGCCTGGACGCCTACTACACCTGGGACTTCGACGGCTTCCAGCAGACCGTCAACACCGTGTCCTACGTAGGCGTCCACGGGCACACCTGGGGCCACCACCTCGTCTCGGCGCTGCTGTTCTGGGTGCCCAGATCCTGGTGGGAGGGGAAGGCGATCCCGGCGGGCAACGCCGTCGCCGCCGGCCGGGGCTACGAATTCCAGAACCTGGCCCTGCCGTTCTGGGCCGAGACGTACCTGGAGTTCAGCTTCATCGGCGTGGTGGTGCTCTTCTTCTTCTACGGCAAGGTCGCGCGGCGGCTCGACCGGGCGCTGACCGGCGCGCCGGCCGGGTTGGGCACCGCCCTCACGGTCATGTTCGCGGCGTTCCAGGTCGGACTCCTGCGCGGGCCCCTGGGCGCGCAGATCCCGTTCGTCGGTGCCGCCTTCGCGGTGCTCGTCCTGGGCGTCGTGGCCGGGTCCGGCCCGCCGTGGCGCGCCACCCACCCGCCCGCACCCGAGCACGAGTCATCCCCGACCGCCGAGTCGACCAGCCCAGTGGAGATGCGCTGAATGAATGCTGCGATGCCCAGGGTTGCCGTCCTCGCCGACTGGTGGTGGCCGGACGAGGTCGGCGGCGCGGAGCGGTCGGCCCGTGCGGCGGCGCTGGAACTCGCCCGGTTCGCCGAGGTGTCGGTCTTCGTGCCGGCCGCCGCGGATGCCTCGTACGTCGACGGTCCGCTCACCGTGCACGCCGTCCGCCGGCCCTTCGCGCGGCGGGTGCACGCGGACACCCGGGCCCGCCGCGGGTTGGAGTTCCTGAGCGCCTGGCTCTTGCCCTGGACCGCGTCGCGCCTGACCCGCCGGATCGGCGACCTCCGACCCGACGCGGTGGTGGCGACCAACGTCTCCCGTACCGGCCCCTGGCTGCCGCGCTGGGTCAAGGCCCGCGGGTTCCGCTACGTCCGGGTCTTCCACGACCTGAGCGACACCTGCTGGCGCCGGTCCCGGCTCAGGGGCTCGGGCAGCTGCGCGACGATCTGCGGGGAGTGCCGGGTCAAGACCCGGATCATGCGGAACACCACGCCACCCGCAGCGGTGAGCGTGTGTGTCTCCGGCTTCGTCCGCGACGAGCTCGTCGACGCGGGGCTGACCACCGCGGCGGCGAGCCTCGTCGGCTACCCGCTGATCGGCCCCACCGAACCGGTACGGGCACCGCGGCGGGAGACCGACGGCGACCTGGCCGTCGGGTACCTCGGCCGGGTCAGCCCGGTGAAGGGCATCGAGTCCGCGATCCGCACGGCCGCCGCCTACCGCCGCACCAAGGGCCGGGACGTCACGATGGTCGTCGCGGGTGAGGGCCCGGCTGACTACGCGCGCACGTTGGTGGAGCTCGCCCGGTCGGAGGGGGTGGACCTCCGACTCCCGGGGCACCTGGCGGTCGACGCCTTCTGCGCGTCCGTGGACGTCGTGCTGATTCCCTCCCGGTGGATGGAGCCGTTCGGGCGGGTCGCCGTCGAGGTCGGGCGCGCGGGGAAACCGATGCTGGTGTCACCGGTGGGCGGACTGCCCGAAGCCGCCGCCGCCTCCGGCGGTGAGTACGCGTTCGCGGATTTCCAGGATCCCGAAGCGGCGGCGGTCGCGCTCGGTGCGCTGTGGGACGGGGCGTCGCCCAGTGCCGGGCCCGCGGGCAGGGCCGCGGCGCGCCCGTTGGCGCAGAGCGTCGCCGCCGCCACCCGGCGGGTGCTGTCCGGCGCCGGCGACGTGGCCGTCGGACCGCAGCCATGACCGGTGCGACGCAGAAGCCGAGGTCGGGCCAGCGGAGCTGGGCGCGTCTCGCCCTGACCCTGGGCCAGCTGGCCCTCATGGGGACCAGCCTGATCCTCAGCCTGGCGCTGGGGTACGCCGGCGACCTGTCGGCGGTCGGCGCCACCGCGCCCGCCATGCTCGTGTTCCAACTGACCTGTGGGGTCCTGCAGCGGTCCCTCGCCGAGGCGACGCTGCTGAGTACGGCGCACGCCGAGCAGGCGGCCGAGCGGTCGGACTGCCAGTGGTCGGTGGCGGCCGCGTTCGCCGGCGGGCTCATCGGTGCGGTCGTGGCGGTGGCGTCGGCGCTCGCGGTGCCCGGAGGCTCGGTCGGGTTGGCGGTCGCCTACGCGGCCGGCATTCCCTTCGCGATGGCGCTGGACATCGGTCGTGCCGCCGGCGTGGCGGCCGGCGCCGCCCGGTCGGTCTTCGTGGAGACGGCCGCCTGGTTGGCCGCCCAACTGGTCCTGATGGTCGTCTTCGCCGCCGCCCACTCGCCCCTGTCCGTCTGTCTGGCCTGGTCTGGCGTGAACGTCGCGTTCTTCCTGGCCGCCGCCGGCCGACCCCACCGGCGGCCGGTCCTCACCGGCCTGCTCGGCTGGGTCCGCTCGCGGCGCGGGGTGATGGGCGACGCCTCGCTCGACGCCGCGCTCGTCGGCCTCACGCCGGTGCTCGCCATGCAGGTCACCGCCTTCGTCGCGGGAGCGGCCACGCTCGGCGTCATCCGCATCGTGCAGCAGTTGTTCGGGCCGTTGGCGTTCGTGTCGATCACCTTTCGCCGGGTCATGATCTACCAGCGGACGGCCGACGTCGGTACGACGAGGCGGCAGGAGCTTCGCGACGGGATGCTGGCCCTGGCGCTCATGGCCGCAGGTTCGCTCGTCCTCGGGGCGGTGGTCGTCGTCGGGCACGGGCTCGTTCCCGCGCTGTCCTTCATCCCCGTCGGGTCCGTCCTGCTCGCGGCCGGTGTGGAGAAGGCCGCGCTCGGCTTTTCCTACGGCTGCTCGCTGAGCAGGTTCATCCGCGGGGACTTCGACGTTCTCCTCCGCTCCCGCTACGTCATGCTCGGCCTGACGGTGCTCGCCGCGCCGCTGCTGACGGCGGGACTTGGCGCCCCCGGCTACCTGGTCGCCTCATCCGCCGGCATGCTGGTCTACTCGGCCGTCGTCGTCGCGTCGCCAACCGGCCGGCGTCCACGGTCGACGATTGCGGGCCCGGCGGCCGAGCTTTCGTGATGCCACGCTCTCGTCTAGGTTGGCGTCCATGAGCGACGGTGTCGGCCTGCTGCTGCGGCGCGCCGGTTTCGGCCCAACGGCTGTCGAACTCTCCGCGGCGCGCCAGGCGGGCTACGCCGCAGCGCTGTCCGCAGTGCTCGAGCCCCCGGGCCCGGACGTCGGCGCCACGAACGCGCCCGTCCCGGACCTCGGACCGGACGCCTATGCCGGCAAGCACGACCTGACCTACGAGGAGAAGGTCAAGCTGGAGGACCTGCGGACGGCCCAGACCGAGCAGCTCACCCAGTGGTGGCTGGACCGGATGACGGTGGCCAGCCACCAAGCCGTCGAGAGGCTGGTCTTCTTCTGGCACGGGCACTGGGCCACCTCGGTGAAGAAGGTGCGCAGCCCGCAGCTCATGCTCACGCAGCACCGCACCCTGCGAAATGCCCCGGACTTCAAAGCCATGGCCCGGCAGATGGTCGTCGACGCGGCGTTGAACCACTACCTGGACGGGCACCTCAACACGAGGCGGGCGCCCAACGAGAATCTCGCCCGCGAGCTGTGCGAGCTGTTCGTACTCGGGATCGGCCACTACACCGAGAAGGACGTCAAGGAAGCCGGGCGCGCGCTCACCGGCTGGCGCTTCAGCCTGACCAGGGGCAGGTCGGTCTTCGATCCGCAGGCCCACGACGCGGGAAGCAAGACGATCCTCGGCCGGACGGGGAACTTCGCGGCGGAGAGCCTGATCGAGCTGTTGCTGGCGCAGGATGCCTGTCCCCGCTTCCTCGCCGCCCGCCTCTGGTTCCGCTATGGCTCGTCCGAAAGAGCTGTCCCGGGGCGGCTCCAGGAGAAGATGGTCCGGGCGTTTCCCGCGCCGATGGCCATGCTGCGGGTGCTGCTCGAGGACGAGGTGTTCCCGGCGACCGCCGGCACGATGGTCAAGCAGCCGGTCGAGTGGCTCGTCGGCGCGATGCGGCAGCTGGGGCTGCGGCCGTCCAGCCTCCCCGCGGAGGAGCGCGCGGCGCTCCTCCGCGACCTGGAGGGCCTGGGGCAACTGCCGCTCGCTCCCCCCAACGTGGGCGGCTGGCCCGCCGGCGGTGCCTGGTTGACGTCCGCCGCGGCCCAGGTCCGGCTCCGGCTCGCGGGCCGGCTCGCCGAGCGGGCGGCAGTCGACCAGCTGACACCGGAGAGCCTGGCGTACCTGCTCTGCGTCGACGGCTGGACGAACCGGACGTTTCAGGTGTTGCGTGGTACGCAGGACCGGAGACAGTTGTTGACGCTCGGTCTGGTGAGCCCGGAATACCTGGTGACGTGACGATGGACGCATTGACTCGACGTCGGTTCCTGCTCGCCTCCGGGGTGGCGGCGGGTAGCGCGCTCGCGGCGGGCGCCGGCGGGATCGGGCTCGCCGAGCTGTTGCGGTCCGCGCCAGCGGACCCGTACAGCGCGGCGCGGACGAAGAAGCTTGTCTTGGTGACGCTGTACGGCGGCAACGACGGGCTCAACACCGTTGTCCCCCATGCGGACTCCGCCTACCACGCCGCCCGGCCGGAGCTGGCGTACGACAGCAGGGAGGTGCTCCGCCTCGACGACGCCTTCGGCCTGAACCCGGTGATGCGGGGCATGAAGCAGCTCTGGGACGAGAAGCGGCTGGCAGTCATGCTGGGCGTGGGGTATCCGAAGCCGGACCGCAGCCACTTCCGGTCCATGGACATCTGGCAGACCGCGTCCCCGCTCGAGCCGGTCTCGACGGGCTGGGTGGGCCGGTGGCTCGACGGGACGAACGCCGCCCCGGAGGCCGCGGTCAGTTTCGAACCGGTGCTGCCGCCGGTGCTCGCGGGGGCGACCCGAGCGGGCTCCTGCGTCGGGGTCGGCGGCCTGGAGCTTCCTCCGGGGATCACCGCCGACTCGGTCGCGGCCCTCGGGCGGTCGGAGCCCGGTGAGCCGGAGGCGCAGGCGCGCGCGGCGGTCGCCTACCGGGACCTGCTCCGCGTGGAACGGCTGGTACGCGGGGCCGAACAGCAGCAGAGCCCCACCCCGGGCGACGGGGAGGCGGAGACGCTGACGACGGGCCCGGGGAGCAGGAGTGTGCTGGAGACGCAGTTGGCGCTCGTGGCCCGTTGCGTCGAGGCCGGCGTGCCCACCCGGGTCTACTCGGTGAGCCTCGACGGGTTCGACACGCACGCGATGGAGCGGGCCGGGCACGAGAGCCTGCTGAGCCGGCTCGACCGGGCGCTGTCCGCCTTCGTGGCGAGGATGGCGCGTACCGAGGCCGGACGCCAGGTGACCGTGGTCGTCTACAGCGAGTTCGGCCGGCGGGTACGCGCGAACGCGTCCCAGGGCACCGACCACGGCACGGCGGGACCCGTGTTCGTCCTCGGCCCGAAGGTGGCCGGCGGGCTCCACGGTGAGCAGCCGAGCCTGACCGACCTGGACGACGGCGACCTGAAGGCCACGATGGACTTCCGGGACGTCTTCGGCACGGTGCTGGCCTCGGTGCTCGGCGCCGATCCCGAGCGCTACCTCGGCGGCGGGTACCGGGCGAGGTCGCTGCCGTTGTTCGCCGCGAACTGAGCCCGGACGGCCGCTCAGCGCCCGCCCGCCCGGAACACCTCCGCGACGGTCCGCAGCAGCACCTTGATATCCAGCCAGAGTGACCAGTTCTCGATGTAGTAGTTGTCGAACCTGGCCCGGTCGGAGATCGGCGTGTCGCCGCGCAGACCACTCACCTGCGCGAGCCCGGTGAGCCCGACGGGTACCCGATGCCGCATGGCGTAGTTCGGATACTCGGCCGAGAACTTCTCGACGAAGTACGGCCGCTCCGGCCGCGGCCCGACCACGCTCATCTCCCCGCGCAGGATGTTCCACAGCTGGGGCAGTTCGTCCAGCGACGATCGGCGCAGGAACCGCCCGATCGGTCCGACCCGCTGGTCGTGGGCGATGGACCAGTTGGTCTGCGACTCGTGCTCGTTCTCCGGGCGCATCGACCGGAACTTGACGACCTTGAACGGCTTGCCGTAACGGCCGATGCGTTCCTGCTGAAAGAAGATGCCGCGGCCACCGTCGAGGAACGTCGCGATCGCGCACAGCAGCAGTACCGGACTCAGCACGATCAGCGCCACCGTGGCGAGGAGCACGTCGGAGGCCCGCTTGACTCTCCATCGCGGGCCGGAGAGCGTGGTGTCACCGATCTTGACGATCGGAATGGCTCCGATGTGGTCGGGATAGCCGCCCTGGGACCGGGATCCCCAAAGGCGCGGCACCGCCCAGAGGTCGCAGCTCGAGCCGACCTGCCGGAGCATCATCTCCATCAGGCTCGACTCCGGACAGTCCGGGTCGGCGATGACCAGCACTTCGCACTTCAGCATGCTGACGAGCTGTTCCAGGTCGTCGAGGGTACCGATCAACGGGAGCGCCCCCACGCTCTGCCGCGACGGGGCGTCGACGCAGCCAATGAAGCGCAGGCCGTACTGAGGGTAGCGGCGCACCAGCCGGGCGAGTTCCCCCCCGACCGGGCCGCTGCCGATGACGATGGCGTTGTGCTCCACCCAGCGGCGCTTGCGCGCCACCACGGTGAGCTTCCTGCTGGCCGCGCGGCCGAGGATCACCAGCCCGGCGGAGAGCGCGACGCCATGCATGAACCCACTGATGTACGGCACCGAGTCGTGACGCTCGGCCGCGATGATGGCCACCACCGCACCGCAGGCCAGCAGACGCCCGCCGAGGCTCGGCAGCTCGTCCAGGATGCTGAGGTGCCGGCGTGCCCGGTAGAGCCCACCGGTGGCGAAGACCGCCACCGTGAGGCCGGCGTTGGCCAGCGTCCCGCGCCAGTAATTCTGGCTCACCAGCAGCGGGGCGAGCAGTGCGACGACGTCGACGGGAGCCGTCATCATCCAGGCCCGCAACCAGCGGGTACGCTTCGAGGCTCGGGAGCCGGCGTACGGCAGCACCGCGGTCATGTCCAGACCGGGGCGGGGCGCGGCGTTGGACGCCGGCTCGCCGGTCAGCCGGACCGACGGGAGCGCGGCGAGCGACCCCTCGTCGCCGGCCGCGTCACGCTGCGGCGGCACCGCCGGCTGCGCTGCCCCGCCATGCGGTATCGCGGTGGCGGCCGGGCGACTCATCGCCGGCTGGCCTGACATGGTCGATCCTCCCCCGTGACAACCCTCGGCCACGTGTGACGCGAGCCGAGGCGATCGAAGGATACGAGCGAGTCAGCTGCACCACCAACGCCGCCACGACAGCCCAAGATCCTATTTCCCGCCGGCCAGGATCTCGGGGACCGCGTCGCGGCGGACCGCACCGAAGAGGTCCTTGGCCTTCGCCGTGTCCGCGAACACCACGCTCTCGCTGCCGACCCGACCCGTCCCCTTCGTGGGGCAGGTGAAAAAGCCGAGGTTGCCGCTGCGCAGGTGCCGCAGCTCCATCGCCAGGTCCAGCAGGGACAGTGACTTGTCCACAGCCACCGCGTTCGCCGTGGCCTGCACGAACGAGTTCAGCTTGCCGGGGCTGGTCAGCACCCCGCCGGAGGCCGCCTTGTCCAGGATCGCCTTGATGACCTGCTGCTGGTGCTTGATCCGGGTGAAGTCACCGTTGGCGAAGGCGTAGCGCTCGCGGGCGTAGTCCAGCGCGGTGGCCCCGTCCATGGTCTGCCGGCCCTTGACGAACTCCCGGCGCCCGTTCGCATTCAGCGAATGGGTCGAGGTGAAGCTCTCCTCGACGTCGATGTCGATTCCGCCCAGGGCGTCCACGATCTCCTTGAAACCGGCGAAGTCGACCATCGTCACGTGGTCGATGCGGACACCGGTGAACTCCTCCACGGTCTGCACCATCAGCGGCACACCGCCCCACGCGTAGGCCGCGTTGATTTTCGCGTTCCGGCCGCCACGCCCCTCCTTCGACCGGGGCACGTGCGTCCAGGTGTCGCGCGGGATCGAGATGAGCTGGGCGCTCGACCGGTCCTTGGGCAGGTGGGCCAGCATGATGGTGTCGCTGCGGGAGCCCGAGGTGTTCTCCGGGTCGCGGGAGTCGCTGCCCAGGATCATGATGTTCATGGCGCCGCTCGCCACCACCTGCGGCCGGGACGCCTCGGGCACGTCGTTGAAGGCGTCGACCCGCTCGATGCCGGAATCGATCGAGTGGACGTACAACCCGCCGGCGACGAGACCACCACCGCCGAGCAGCACCACCACCAGCAGGACGATCAGCGCGATTCGCCGGCCCCGACGGCGACGCGGCGGAGGTGGCGGCGTGTCGCCGTCCACCGTGGATGGTCCGGCCCCGGTTCGCTCCGCTTCCGCGTCGGCGAGCTGCTGACGATCTGACATGGGCCCGATGCTACTGATTCGCGTTGCCCCCGGGTGCCCTCGTCCGTTCGTTGGAACCGGCCGGCCGAGCGGGTGAATGGAAACTTTCATCGTCAGCCGCCCCGGTTACCTGGTAGAACGCTCCCGTGGACGCAACGAAGCTCCGGCGGGCCATCGCCCGTACCCCGTTGGCGCCGGTCGCCGCCTTCCCGAAGCGGCTGGCCCGGGTCGCCCGGCACGACGCCAAGGTGCTGCGCACCTCCGCCCGCTGGCTGGTCACCTCGCGGGAGCACCACAACTACACCTACGAGCTGACCACGCTGAGCCGGCACCACCTCGCCTGGTTCGTCAGCGTCGTCTGCGACGTGCCGGTCAGGCAGGTCCGGGCGTACCTCAACGAGATCGAGACCGACGAGAAGCTGCGCGGGCACATCGAGCGGGCCACCGCCGCCGCGTCCCGCCGCGGGCTGGCCGACAGGCAGGTCCGGTACGCCCGCCGGATCGGCTGGTACGCGATCGTCCGCGCCCGCAGGCCCGCCCTCGTCGTGGAGACCGGCGTGGACAAGGGGCTGGGCAGTTGCGTCCTCGCCGCCGCGCTGCTGCGCAACACCGCCGAGGGGCACCCGGGCCGGCTCACCTCGCTGGACATCAACCCGGAGGCCGGCTACCTGGCCCGCGCCACCCCCTGGGCCGACGTGGTCGACCTTCTGATCGGCGACTCGGTCGCCTCGCTGTCCGCGCTGGACCGCCCGGTCGACCTGTTCCTGCACGACAGCGACCACAGCCGAGTGCACGAGAAGAGCGAGTTCGAGGCGGTGGAGGCGAAGCTCGCCCCCGACGCGATGCTGCTCACCGACAACGTCACCGTCACCAACGTGCTCGCCGAGCACGCCGAGCGGACCGGGCGGCGCTTCCTCGCCTACCGGGAGACACCGGCCCGGCACTGGTACCCGGGCGACGGGATCGGGGTGGCCTGGTGAGATTCGCGTCCGTCCACACGTACCCGGTCAAGGGTTGCCACCGCCTCGACCACGACGGCGCCCGCGTCGAACCGTGGGGCCTGGCCGGCGACCGGCGCTGGATGGTGCTCGACGAGCACGGCGTCGGCGTCACCCAGCGGGAGGCCACCGAACTGGTCACCCTGCGCGCCACCCCGCGCGACGGCGGGCTGGTGCTGCGCGCCCCGGACCGCCCCGACCTCGACGTGCCCGAGCCGGCCGGGGCGGAACCCACCCTGGTGCGGGTGTTCCGCAGCCGGCTGCCCGTGCCCGCGCTGCCCGCCGGGCCGGCCGCCGACGAGTGGCTCGGCGGACTGCTCGGCCGCCCGGTCCGGCTGGTCTGGCTGGGCCGGCCGACCCGGCACATGAACCCGGACGAGCGCGACCACGACACCGGCGACCAGGTCAGCTTCGCCGACGAGTACCCGCTGCTGCTGGCGAGCAGCGCCTCGCTCGACGCGCTCAACGGCTGGCTGGCCGAGGCGGGCGAGCCGCCGGTGCCGATGGCCCGGTTCCGCCCCAACCTGGTCGTCGAGGGCGCCCCGGCCTGGGCGGAGGACGGGTGGGCCGGCCGTCGGCTCCGCGTCGGCTCGGTCGTCTTCCGCGCGGCCGGGCCGTGCGACCGCTGCGTGGTCACCACCACCGACCAGGAGACCGGGGTACGCGGCAAGGAACCGCTGCGCACCCTCGCCCGGCACCGCAACATCGGGCAGAAGCTCCTCTTCGGGCTGCACATGGTCCCGGAGGGGCCCGGCGAGGTCACCGTCGGCGAACCGGTCACCCTGCTCGAGTGACGGCTGCCCGCGCGCGTCTCAGCTTTCGGCGCGGAGCCCGCGTGCGCCGCCCCGGCCGAAGCAGGACACCCGACCGCCCCCCACTGCGGCGGCCGAGGCCTGGACGGCCGCCGGGATGTCGTGGTCGCGCTGCGGACGACGCTCGGGTGTCCTGCTCGCACGCTATGGAGCTGATGACGTCAACGAGTCACGACGGACGCAGGGTGGTGCCGCGACTGCCTTGCCATAACCGCGCAGGCTTCTGCCGGCCCGGGCGATTCATCCACGACATCAGCTCCATAGGACCGCTGTGGTTCATCCAACGGCGGGGACCGGGGACTCGGGACGTCAGGCCGGCTCGCGGCCCAGCTCGAGCCACATGAAGACCTCGTCCCGGTCGTCCCCGGGTGCGAGCCGCAGCGCGCCGGGCAGCCGCCCCACCTCCCGGTAGCCCAGCCGGTCGTAGAACGGCTCGAGGCCCAGGCCGCCCCGGACGGTCACGTGCAGCGCCTCGAGCCCCAGCTCCCGGCCGAGCCGTTCGGCCTCGCGCATCAGCGCGGCACCGTACCCCCGGCCCTGCGTGTCGGGGTGCACCATCACCCGCTTGAGCACCCGGTAGTGCCGCTTCAGGTGGAACCGGTTGTCACAGATGATCAGGATGCTGACCGGCCGGTCGCCCTCATAGCCGACCAGCAGCCGGTCCGGACCGTCGGCGATCTCCGCGAAGGTGGCCTCGGCCATGGGCCGGACGTCGGCCACGGTCACCGGGGCGACGAAGCCCACCGCGCCGCCGGCGTTGGTGACGTCCACCCAGAGGTCGACTATCTGCTCGCGCAGCGCAGGGGTGAGATCGGGATCCAGAACGAAACGCAGGCTCACCTGCGACATCCTGCTGGACGATCGGGCCGTGCGGCCGCGACCGTGACGTCGATGACATGACCAATGGTGCGGGAGGGGGGTTTCGAACCCCCACGTCCTCTCGGACACAGGCTCCTAAGGCCTGCGCGTCTGCCGTTCCGCCACTCCCGCCGACGCGATGAGTTTAGTGCGTCCCGCGGAAACGGTGTGCAGTCCCGCCCGCGGCTCAGTCGAGGCCGAGGTCGCGGCGGAGCTTGGCGACGTGGCCGGTGGCCTTGACGTTGTAGAACGCCCGCTCGATCTTTCCGTCCTCGTCGACGACGAAGGTCGAGCGGATCACGCCGGTGACCGTCTTGCCGTACAGCTGCTTCTCGCCGTACGCGCCGTACGCGGTCAGCACGGCCCTGTCGGTGTCGGCGACCAGTGGGAAGGTGATCGCGTCGCGCTCGCGGAACTTGGCCAGCTTCTCCGGCTTGTCGGGGGAGATGCCGACCACCTCGTAGCCGGCGGCCTGGAGCGAGGCGAGCGAGTCGCGGAAGTCGCAGGCCTGCTTGGTGCAGCCGGGGGTCATGGCGGCCGGGTAGGCGTACACGATGACCTTGCGGCCACGCAGGTCGGCCAGGGAGAGCGTCCCGCCGGTGTCGGTGCGGAGAGTGAACTCGGGGGCGGGGTCGCCGGGGCTGAGGCGGTCGGTCATGGCGCAGACGATACCGCCGTCGCGCGGGGCGCCGACGGTGGTGACGCGCCGTCGGTCGTGATCAACACCATGGCTTGTTGCAAGACATTGGCAACAAAGAGCCGGCGCAAATAAGCTGAGTCCGTCGGTGTGGAACCGCCCCGCCGCGCCCCGGGAGGTCGAGTGGAAACCCTGGCGATGCACATCTCGAACGGGATCATCGATGGTCCCGTCGCCGCGGTCTTCGCCGCCTTCGCGCTCGCCGTGCTCACTCTGTGTGTGCTGCGCGGCCGCCGCGACCTGGACGACCGGCTGGCCCCGATGGCGGGCCTGGTGGCCGCGTTCATCTTCGCCGTTCAGATGCTCAACTTCCCGATCTTCACCGCCGGGGTGAGCGGTCACCTGCTCGGCGGCGCGCTCGCCGCGCTGCTGGTCGGCCCGTGGGTGGGTGCGCTCTGCGTGGCCGTGGTCCTCGTCGTGCAGGCGCTGGTCTTCGGCGACGGCGGGGTGGCCATGCTCGGCCTCAACATCACCAACATGGCGATTCTCGGCACCGCCGCGGCGTACCTGCTGATCGCGCTGCTGCTGCGGGTGCTGCCGCGTACCCCGGCCGGGCTGGGGGTGACCGCGTTCGTGTCGGGCCTGGTCAGCGTCGTGATCGCCAGCCAGGGCTTCGTCCTGCAGTACTGGCTGGGCGGCACCACCGACCTGGGCGGCAACCTCGCCGGCCTGGCCGGCACAATGGCCGGCGTCCACCTGCTGATCGGCGTCGGCGAGGGCCTGATCACCGCCACCACGGTGGTCACCGTCGCCAAGGTCCGCCCCGACCTGGTGTACGCGCTGCGCGCGCTGAAGCCGGCCGCGCCCGCCACCCGCGTGCCGGTCGCCGGGGGTGCCCGGTGAGGAGGCGCAGCTGGGGTTTCCTCCTCGGTGGCCTGCTGGTCGCCCTGCTGCTCGCCGGGGTGGTCAGCAACTACGCCTCGTCGCACCCGGACGGGCTCGACTCGTCCCTGCTCAAGGGCTGCACGGTCAACGCCGCCGGCGAGGTCACCGGCGGTAGCTGCCCGGCCCAGCAGGCCAGGCACCATGAGCTCGCCGACAGCCCGCTGGCCAATTACGGCATCCGGGGCGTGGACAACCGGTTCCTCTCCACCGGCCTCTCCGGCATCCTCGGCGTGCTGCTCACCTTCGCCCTCGGCGGCGGCCTCTTCTGGCTGACCCGCCGCCGCGGCCCCGCCACCTCCGCTGCCGAGAACGGCCCCGCCACCTCCGCTGCCGAGAACGGCCCCGCCACCGGCAACGACCCCACCGCATCCGGCGCCGAGAACGACCCCGCCGGGCCGGCCGACGCCGGTCAGGGCGCGGCCCGCGTCGGCTCGGCCGGCTGAGGGGGTACGTCGCGATGGGTGCCGGGCACACGCACGTCCTCTACCGGGAGTCGACCTCACCGGTGCACCGCCTCCCACCCGAGGTGAAGATCGCCGCGATGGTGCTGTTCACCGTCGCCGTGGTCGCCACGCCGCGCCAGGCGTACTGGGCCTTCGGCGGGTACGCCCTGCTGGTCGCCGCCGTGGCGGCGCTGGCCCGGGTGGGCCCGCGCTGGCTGCTCGGCCGGGCCCTGATCGAGTTGCCGTTCGTGCTCTTCGCGTTCGCGCTGCCGTTCCTCGGGACGGGGGAGCGGGTCGAGGTGGCCGGGCTGAGCCTCTCCGTCGACGGGCTGCTGGGCGGCTGGAACATCCTGGCCAAGGGGACGCTGGGCGTACTGGCGTCGCTCCTGCTCGCCGCGACCACGACGACGCGGGACCTGATCGTCGGCCTGGACCGGCTGCGCTGCCCCCAGGTCCTCACCCAGATCGCCACCTTCATGCTGCGCTACCTGGACGTGCTGGTCGGCGAGGCCCGGCGGATGCGGGTGGCCCGGGTGTCCCGGGGCGACGACCCGCGGTTCCTCTGGCAACTGCGCGGTTTCGCCGCCGGGGTGGGCGCGCTCTTCCTGCGTGCCTTCGAGCGCGGCGAGCGGGTCTACCTGGCCATGGTGTCGCGCGGCTACTCGGGCCGGATGCCGGCGGTCTGGCAGGGCGCCGGCGCCGCCACCGCCGGCCAGTGGGCGGCCGCCGCGACGGTGCCGCTGGCGGCCGCCGCGATCGCCGCCGCGGCGGTCGTGCTGACATGATCGGGTACGTGCAGACCGCTCCCTCCCTGGACGTGCGCGGCGTCCGGTACGCGTACCCGGACGGTCACGTCGCCCTGCACGGGGTGGACCTGGCCGTGCCGCGCGGCGAGCGGGTGGCGCTGCTCGGGCCGAACGGCGCCGGCAAGACCACCCTCGTGCTGCACCTCAACGGCATCCTCACCGCCACCGACGGGACGGTCACCGTCGGCGGCCTGACGGTCAGCCGGGACCGGGACACCCTCGCCGAGATCCGGCGCCGGGTGGGCATCGTCTTCCAGGACCCGGACGACCAGCTCTTCCTGCCGACCGTCGCCGAGGACGTCGCCTTCGGACCGGCCAACCTCGGCCTGCGTGGGGCGGACCTGGCCGCCCGGGTCGACGAGGCCCTGGCGGCGGTGGGGATGAGCGAGCACCGGGACCGGGCCCCGCACCACCTCTCGTTCGGCCAGCGCCGACGGGTGGCGGTGGCCACCGTGCTCGCCATGCGCCCGGAGATCCTGGTCCTCGACGAGCCGTCGTCCAACCTGGACCCGGCCGCCCGGCGGGAGTTGGCGGAGATCCTGCGCGGCCTCCCGGTGACCCTGCTGATGGTCACCCACGACCTGCCGTACGCCGCGGAGCTCTGCGACCGCTCGGTCATCCTCGACGCCGGCCGCATCGTCGCCGACGCCCCCACCCTCGACCTCCTCGCCGACGAGCCCCTGCTGGCCCGCCATCGCCTCGAACTCCCCTACGGCTTCACCCCCCGCCAGTCCTGACCGGGGCTGGGCGGGCGGCGCGGGAGGCGGCGTACAGGCGGAGGAGTCCGGCGCCGAGTGCGCCGGCGCCGGTGGCGAGGCTGAGCAGCACGAGCACCCGGGCCGTGACGGCCGGCCACACCACCGGGACGACGGAGCGGGAGAAGACGGCGATGTTGGCGAGGCCGGCGAAGATCGTCAGGCAGGCGCCGGCGAGGGCGAGCGTGAAGTCGGCGGCCTCCCGGCGGGCCAGCGCGTACCCGCCGGCGGCGATGGCGCCGAGCCCGGTGAGCAGCATCCAGACCTGACCGTTGATCAGCCCGAGCAGCACCCCGCCGAGCCCGTCGGCACCGGCGTCCAGTTCCCGGCCGACGGTGTACGTCACCGCGGCCAGCCCGCCGAGGGCGAGCAGGCTGCCGACCGCGCGCAGGGCCCGTACGCCGGTGGCGGTGCCGGCCGGCGCGAGCCCGGCCGCCGCGACGGCGAGGAAGGTGAGCGTCGCGGCGACCCACCAGGGGTACGCGTCCGGCGGGGGCACCCAGTCGAGGGTGCCGCGAACCTCGACGGTCCGGTCGCCGTCGCGCAGCGGGACCATCCAGTCCAGGACCCGCTGCGGCCGGCCCGGGTCGGCGCTCACCTGGGCGGGCGGCGACGAGTCGAGCCAGCGCGCCCGCTGGTCGTGCCAGCGCGTCGACTGGCCCTTGGTGACCCGGTGCCACACCGGGGTGGCGGCCGGGTCGGCCTCGGGCGAGAGGTCGGTGTCGCCGGCGATGGTCTGGTTGAGGTACGTGGCCGGGGAGCGGCTGTTCTCGTACACCCCGTTCGGGCCGACCCGCAGGTACGGCTCGCCGGAGTAGCCGAGCACCTCGATGTCCCGGCCGGTACGGTTGATCAGTTCCAGCCGGGCGCCCGCCTCGACGACCCGGACGGTGAGCCCCGGCAGCGCGGGGATGAGCGCGGTGACCTGGGCCCGGTAGTCGGTGCCGTCGGGGGCGTCCGCCCCGTGCGCGGCGGCCGGCGCGGCCAGGGCGAGCAGGGCGGCGAGCGCGGCGGTGACGACCAGCCCGGCCCGCCGGAGCGGTACGGGGATCACTTGCCGGCCGCCGCCACCGCCGCGGTGATCCCCTCGGGGGAACGGTCCTCGACGTCCTTGCCGTTGACCTTGATGGTCGGGGTGCCGGTGACCCCGGCCTTGCTCGCGTCGTCGGTCACGTGCTCGGTCCACGGCTTGTAGGTGCCGTCCTTCACGCAGGAGCCGAAGTCATCGCGGTTCAGCCCGACGCCCGCCCCGATGTCGATCAGCTCGTCGTTGCTGAGCCCGGCGCTGCCCTCGGCCGGCTGCTTCGCGAAGAGGGCGTCGGTGAACTCCTTGAACTTCCCGCCCTTGGCGGCGCAGCCGGCGGCGGCCGACGAGCGGGTCGAGTACTCCGTGGTGGAGAAGCGGTTCAGGAAGGCCACCGGGTGGAAGACCACCTTCGCCTTACCCTCGCTGATCAGCTGGTTGACCGTCGCGCCGCTGGTCTGCTGGAACTGCTTGCAGACTGGACAGAGGTAGTCCTCGTACAGGTCGATGGTGACCGGTCCCTCGCCGAGGACGATGCCGGTGCCGGGCGGGTTGGCGCCGGGCGGGGCGGTGAAGCTGCCGGACTTCTGGCTCCGGTAGACCGACCAGCCGATCAGGCCGGCGATCACCAGCACCAGCACCGCGCCGATCGACGTCCAGAGCGTCCGCTTGCGCCGCTTCTCCCGGGCGATCTGCTCGCGGACCACCCGGGCCGCGTCCTTGCGGTCCTTGCGACTACTCATCCTCGTCCTCCACGGGAGGTTCGCCCGCCAGAGCGCCGTCCACCGAGACGGGGGTGCGGGGCCAGCTCAGCAGGAATCCGGCCAGCGCCAGGAATCCCAGGTCCCGGAGGATCTCCGGGAGGTAGCTCGGGGCCCGGCCGGCGGCGAGCTGCCCGCCGCTGCCGAAGCACCCGCAGTCGATGGCCAGGCCGCGGCTCCAGGCCGAGGCGATGCCGGTGATGAAGACCACCAGCAGCGCCGCGGAGACCCCGGCGGCCAGTCGGGTGGCGAGCCCGATCAGCAGCAGTACGCCGAGCGCCAGCTCCACGAAGGGCAGCGCGGCGCCGATCACGGTGGCCAGGTCGTACGGCATGACCTGGTAGGCGTTCACGGCGCGGCCGGAGGCGGCCAGGTCGCCGACCTTCGCGCCACCGGCGATCAGCCAGACGGCGGCCAGCCCGAGCCGGGCGGCGGTGCCGAGCCAGGGGCGGACGGCGGGCCAGCGGGCGGGCCGGGTAGTCGGTGCGGTCACGGTCATTTGTCGTCCCGGCTCCGAGGAAAGTTCCGCGTCACCCGGCGAGCGCGTCGCCGACGGCGTCGACCAGGTCGCAGCGGGCCCGGGCGACGCGGGAACGGATGGTGCCCACCGGCACCCCCGCCACGGCGGCGGCCTCGGCGTACGACAGGCCGAGCAGTTGGGTGAGCACGAACGCCTCGCGTCGGTCGGCGGGGAGCCGGCGGACCAGGTCGGTGGCGCCGAGGTGCCCGGCGGGATCCGGGTACGGCCGATCGGTGTGGGCGTGCGCGGCGAGCCGTTCGTCGAGCCGGCGGCGGCGCACCACCGTGCGCAGGTGGTCGGCGCAGGCCCGGCGGGCGATGCCCAGCAGCCAGGTACGCACGCTGGAGCGGCCCTCGAACCCGGGCAGCGCGCGGAACGCCCGCAGGTACGTCTCCTGGGTGAGGTCGTCGGCGCTTTCCGCGTCGACCAGCGCGGCGGCGAACCGCCACACCTCGGCCTGGGTGGCCCGGACGAAGGCGGCCTGCGCCACGGGGTCGCCGCCCCGGGCGGCCAGCGCCCACCGCGTCGCCCCGTCCTGCGCGGCCTCGACGCGCGCCTCGTGGCGGGCGGCGGTGGTGTCGCGCGGGGCGAGGATCACGACACCCGAGGTTACGCGGCGTACCTGGGTGGGGCAGGGCCCTTCGGCCCTTTCTATGGCCTGGCCCACGTCGGGAACTTTTCCGTCCCCGCCCCCGACTACCTGCTCATGAACTGCGACGACGTACGCGTGGCGCTGTCGGCGCGGCTGGACGGCGAGGACCCGCAGGCGCCGGCGGCGGCGCTGGAGGCGCACACCGACTCCTGCCCGGGTTGCCGCTCCTGGCTGGCGCGGGCCGAGCGGGTGACCCGGCTCACCCGGCTCCAGGCGGTCGACGTACCCGATCTGACCGCCCCCGTGCTGGCCGGGGTGGCGGCGGACCGGGCCGCGGCGCGGGACGACGTCGCCGTCACCGTGCGGGCCCGGCGGCAGGTGCTGCGGGTGGCCGTGGCCGTGGCGGCGGTGGCGCAGTTCGCCATCGCGCTTCCGATCCTGCTCGCCGGCTTCGGCGTCGAGGCCGACCCGCACACCAGCCGGGAGATGGCCTCCTTCGACGCGGCGCTCGCGGTCGGCTTCGCGCTGGCCGCCTGGCGGCCGGAGCGGGCCCGGGCGTTCCTGCCGGTGGCGCTGGTGCTGGCGGTCTGCCTGGCCGGCACCAGCGCGGTGGACATCGCCCGGTCGAGCACCGCGCTGGTGCACGAGCTGGGCCACCTGGCCGCCGTGGTGCAGGCGGGCCTGCTCTGGGCGTTGGGCCGGGTCAGCGGGGAGCCGCCGCGCCGGCTGCCCACCGCGCTGGCGCCGGGGCGCGGGTGAGGGCGGGTCGCCGCGCACGGGTCCGGTCGGCGAGCATGATGGTCATGACTGCTGCCGTACGCCGCCGGCCCGTGGCCGTCGCCGACCGTCGATGGGCCGCCCGGCTGGGTGCCGCCGCCGGTCTGTTGGTCGCCCTCGTCGCCCTGCTGCTCGCCCCGGCCACCCCGGCGAGCGCCCACGCCGTGCTGGTCAGCACCAGTCCGACGGCCTCGGCGGTGGTGCCGAGCGCGCCGGCCGAGGTGGCGTTGACGTTCAGCGAGGGGGTCCGCAAGGTGCCCGGCAAGATCCGGGTCATCGCGCCGGACGGCTCGCGGGCCGACCGGGGTGAGCCGTCCTTCACCGGCGCGGTGGTGACGATCCCGGTCGACCCCTCCGGCGCCCGGGGCACCTACCTGGTGAGCTACCGGGTGATCTCCGCCGACAGCCACCCGGTCTCCGGCGCGTTCACCTACTCGGTGGGCGCGCCGTCGCCGCCGCCGGTCGACACCGGCTCGGACAACCGCGCCGACCCGGTGGTGGAGACCGCCGTGAAGGTGGCGAAGTACCTCGGCTACGCGGGTCTGCTGCTGCTGGTCGGCCCGGCGCTGGTGCTGGCCGCGCTCTGGCCGCGTCGGCTGCCCCGGCGCGGACCGGCCCGGCTGGCCTGGGCGGGGCTGGGCCTGCTGGTCCTGGCCACCCTCGCCGACCTGTGGTTGCAGGTGCCGTACACCGCGGGTGGCGGGCTGTTCGACATGACCGGTTCGGGCCTCGGCGACGTGCTGGGCAGCGCCTTCGGCACGGCCCACCTGGTCCGGCTGGGGCTGCTCGCCGCGGCGGCTTTCCTGCTCCGGCCGCTCTTCGCCGGGCCGATCGGTCGGACCGACGGGATCATCCTGGCCATCCTCGGCGGGGCGGCGCTGTTCACCTGGCCGCTGGCCGGCCACCCGGCCGCCTCGCCCGCGCCGGCCGTCTCCGTGGTGGTGGACGCGGTGCACCTGGGCAGCATGGCGGTCTGGCTGGGCGGCCTGGTGATGCTCGCGGTGTTCCTGCTGCCCCGGGCCGACGAGCGCGAGCTGGAGGCGATCCTGCCGATCTGGTCCCGCTGGGCGGCCCTCGCCGTGGCGGCGCTGCTGCTTGCGGGCACCGTGCAGGGGCTGATCGAGGTGGCCACCCCGAAGGCCCTGGTGGACACCACGTACGGGCGGCTGCTGCTCGCCAAGATCGTGCTGTTCGCGCTGGTGGTCGGGGTGGCGGCGTACTCCCGGTCGCTGGTGCGGCGGCGGACCGCGGCGCAGCGTCCGGGGCGGATGCGCCGGGCGATCTGGGTGGAGCTGGCGATCACGGCGGTGGTGCTCGGCGTCTCGGCGACCCTCGTGCAGACCACCCCGGCCCGGACCGCCGCCACCGACGTGGCCGGTACGCCCACCGGCTACTTCTCCACCACCCTGTCCAGCCCGGTCGCCTCGGTCCAGGTGGAGCTGGACCCGGCCGAGCGGGGCAACAACTCCGTACACCTCTACGCGTACACGAAGGACAACCGGCCGCAGCCGGTGCAGGAGTGGAAGGCGACCGCCGCCCTGCCGTCGGCGGGGATCGAGCCGATCGAGATCCCGCTGCTGCCGCTGACCGACAACCACGCGACCGGGGAGATCAACTTCCCCGCCGCGGGGGAGTGGCAGCTCCGCCTCACCGTCCGTACGACCGACATCGACCAGGCCACGGTGACCGTCACCGTGCCGATCAAGTAACGGAAGGCTCGCAGACACATGATCCGTCTCCGGCGTCCCGCAACCGCCGCCGCGCTCGCGCTCACCGCCGTCGCCACCGCCGTGTTCGGCCTGGCCGGGCCCGCCTCGGCGCACGTCACGGTCAACCCGACGGAGGCGACCCAGGGCGGCTACGGCCGGTTCGCGTTCCGGGTGCCGAACGAGAGCGACACCGCCTCGACCACCAAGGTCGAGGTGGTGCTGCCGGAGAACGCCCCGGTCGGCTCGGTGTCCACCATGCCGGTGCCGGGCTGGACGGTGGCGGTGGAGAAGCGCAAGGTCGACCCGCCGATCGACGTGCACGGCAGCCAGCTCACCGAGGCGGTGTCCAAGCTGACCTGGACGGCCGCCGCGAACGCTGGGGTCAAGCCGGGCGAGTTCCAGGAGTTCCCGGTCTCGATGGGCCCGCTGCCGCAGGTCGACCGGATGGTGTTCAAGGTGCTCCAGACCTACTCGGACGGCAACATCTCCCGCTGGATCGAGGAGCCGACGCCGGGCGGGGAGGAACCGGAGAACCCGGCTCCGGTGCTCACCCTGACCGCCGCCTCGCCGTCCGCCGCGCCGAGCGGGAGCGCGGGCGCGGCCGCCCCGGCCGGCAACGACGACTCCGACGACGACTCCGACGGCGCCGGCACCGCGTTCGGCATCGCCGGTCTGGTCGCCGGTCTGGCCGGCCTGATCCTGGGCGGCCTGGCCTTCCTGCGGACCCGGCGGCAGCCCACGCCGAAGTCCTGAGCTGCGTCGTTGTCGGTGGCCCGTCGGATCTTCCGGCGGGCCACCGAGCTTTCTGCGGTCCTTGGGATGCTTGCCGTGGATATCCGGTGATTGTGTGGTTCGCGTCGGTAAGGTCGGCCGGGAAGTTGGCTACCGAGGGGGACGACGCGAATGCGGTTCGTGCGAACGATCGCCGGCATGCTGCTGTTGACCATGGGGATTCCGGCGCTGCTGGCCGGCGGCGGCCTGTGGACCGCCGCCCGGCACGCCGACCCCGACGGCGGTTTCGGCGCCCGCTTCGAGACGGCCCGCACCCCGGGCCAGGCGGTCGTGGTCACCGACGTGGACGCTCTGCTGCGCGCCGAGGCGCCGTTCGCCCGGACCGGGCAGGCGCGGCTCCGGTTGACCGCCCGGACCGCCGACGGCCCGGCCTTCCTCGGCCTGGCCCCCAGCGACCAGGTGCGGCGCTGGCTCGCCCCCGTCCCGCACGCCACCGTCCGGCGGGTCGCGTTGGCCCGAGGGCCGCTGCCGGTCCGGCTCGACCCGGCCGGACCGGCCGTCGACGGTACCGTCGCCGCCGTCCCGCTCGGCCAGGACTTCTGGGTACGCGAAGGAATCGGCGCGCTGGAGTGGACCCCCGGCGACCTGGCCGGCCAGTCGCTGAGCCTGGTGGTGATGCGCCCCGACGGCCGGGCCGACCTCGCCCTCGACCTGCGCGCCGAGCTGCGCGCGGGGTGGTTCCCGGCCGCGGCGTGGGGGCTGCTCGCCGCCGGCATCCTGCTGGTGGTGCTGGCCGTGGCGCTGTTGCTGCGCCCGATCCGCCCCCGCGAGGTGGTCTTCGTGGTCGAGCCGGACCAGGTTCCGGTGCTCGCCGGCCGGCTGGGTGTGACCTCGCTGAGCGGCCTGGGCGCGCAGAAGACCCCCGCGGCGCGACCGCCGTTGGCCGACCGGCAACTGGTCTCGGTCGGCTCGACCCCGGCGGGGCGCTCCCGGGCCGCGATCGGCCCGGTCCCCAGCCGGCGGGCGGAGACCCTCGCCGACCTGCCCGTGAGCCCGGGGACGACGACCACCTGGTCGTGGCCACCGGAGACGCCCGAGGGCACGGCCCGCCCCGTCCCGGTGGACGGCCCGGCCCGGCCGGAGGCTCCCGGCGCCGACGACTGACGGCGGCCGGAACGACCGGTGGCCCTCCGCGCTGCCGACGCGGAGGGCCACCGTCACCGGGGGATCGGTGCTACCTGTGAGGAACTTGAGGTAGTTGGGACCAGATTAACGCCGAACGCAGCCGGTCGGGACATCTGTCCATTTGGTGCAAGTTTCAGGGTGTGGCCGGCGACCCGGCGGACCGACGCCCGGGCCGGGCCGGCAGCGCCGCCAGCAACA
This sequence comes from Micromonospora sp. NBC_00898, assembly GCF_045207895.1. NCBI lineage: Bacteria > Bacillati > Actinomycetota > Actinomycetes > Micromonosporales > Micromonosporaceae > Micromonospora > Micromonospora sp. NBC_00898. Next base: position 4,558,321 of record NZ_CP108775.1, on the reverse strand, counting down.
GCAGGCTGAGCAGCACGTACGCGTTGCGGGCGACGAACTCGCCGAGGCTGTCCGTCCGCGCCGGGGCGACGCCCCAGTCCTGGAAGGACACCACCCCGTAGATGATCACGAAGGCGGTGCCGACCGCGAGCGTCCACAGCCAGCGGCGCCGCCGGACCCCCTCGGCGGCGCCCCGGTCGGTGCTCAGCGCGGCGTCGACCAGCACCACCACCGCCGGGATGAACCAGTACAGGTGGTGCGTCCAGGTGATCGGGCTGACCAGCCCACCGACCAGCCCGGTCAGGGTCAGGCCGGCGAGCGCGTCACCGGCCCGGGCGGCCCGGGCGGCCCGCCACAGCCCGTAGCCGGTGACCACGACGACCAGCAGCAGCCAGGGGAGCTGGCTCGGCTTCTCCGGCGCGGTGATCCGACTGAGCAGGCCGAACAGCGACTGGTTGCCGGTGTAGTCGGTGCGCCCCACCCGGTCGGTCGCCCAGAGCTCGTGGGTCCAGAACCGCCACGAGTCGGCCGGCGCGGCCGCCGCCGACAGCAGGGTGGCCAGCGCCGCGGTCGCGGCCGCCACGGCCGCCGCCCGCCAGCGCCGGGCGGCCAGCAGGTAGAGGATGAAGATGCCCGGGAAGAGCTTGAGCGCCGTCGCCAGCCCCACGCCCACGCCCGCCCAGCGCCGCCCCTGCGGTACGGCGAACAGCAGGTCGGCCAGGATCAGCACCACCAGCAGCATGTTGATCTGCCCGAAGGTGAGCGTCTCCCGGGTGCTCTCCACCGCGAAGACCAGCAGGACGGCGACCGTCACGGTGAACAGCCGGGGCAGGTCGTGCCGCGCCGCGACCGGGACCACCAGCCAGCGCGTCGTCACCACCACCCCGATCACGGTGAGGAGCGTGAAGATCGCCACCGTGGCGCCGAGCGGCAGCAGCGCGAACGGCCGCAGCAGCAGCGCGCTGAACGGCGGATAGGTGAAGTAGAGCTCGCCCTGCACCCGGTCCGGCTGGACGTAGTCGTAGAGCGGATGACCGGCGGCCCACCAGTCCATCGCCCGCATGTAGATCTTCAGGTCGAAGAAGTCGTGCACCAGCCCCGGCAGGTACAGCGCCGGCAGCACCGCCGCGAGCGCGACCACCGTGACGAGCCGGCGGACCGTACGACCGCCCGGGTCATCCTCGGTGACGGCGGGCGGTGCGACGGGTTCGGCTGGCACGCAGAAACCCTAGTGCGGTTTCCACTGACGTTCACCGGGTGTCCGGTAGGTGTCGCGGATCCTCGCCTGTTGGGCGAGCGACTTGCCACCGGTTGGTGGGGCGGGCCGCACCTTCCTCAACCCCGACCGGTCCTGCCGACGTTGGCGGACACCGCACCAGCGGTCCGCTCCGGCGACGGTGCGCGAGGCGCGGGCAGGTGGGCTGCGCGTAGTCTGGTCCGGTGGCTGATCTTCTCGTCTGGATCGACTGTGAGATGACCGGGTTGGACCTCGGGCGCGACGCGCTGATCGAGGTCGCCGCGCTCGTCACCGACCCCGACCTCAATGTGCTGGGTGAGGGTGTCGACGTGGTCATCCACGCCGACGAGGCGGCGCTGGAGGGGATGCCGGAGATCGTCCGCACCATGCACGCCAAGTCCGGGCTGACCGAGGAGGTCCGGCGCTCCACGGTCACCCTGGCCGAGGCCGAGGACATGGTGCTCGACTACGTCACCACGCACGTCAAGGACGTACGCAGCGCGCCGCTGTGCGGCAACTCGATCGCCACCGATCGGGGCTTCATCGCCCGGGACATGCGGCGCCTCGACGCGCACCTGCACTACCGCATGATCGACGTCTCCTCGATCAAGGAGCTCTGCCGGCGCTGGTACCCCCGGGTGTACTTCGGGCAGCCGCAGAAGGGGCTGGCGCACCGGGCCCTCGCCGACATCCGGGAGAGCATCCGCGAGCTGGAGTACTACCGGCAGACGATCTTCGTGCCGCTGCCGGGGCCGGACGTGGAGAGCGCCAAGGCCATCGCGGCCCAGCTCTGACCGGTCCGCGGCCGGCGCGCCTCGGCCGTCCCGCCCCGGCGGTACGACATGCGGGTCGCTTCCGGCGTGCTGGCCGGAACCCGCTGGACGCGGCCGGCAGGGGTGTGGCTATTATTAGTCCGCGCCCCGCCCGGGTCGACCGGCGCGGAGAGCATGGTGGCTGTAGCTCAGTTGGCAGAGCACCGGGTTGTGGTCCCGGTTGTCGTGGGTTCAATTCCCATCAGTCACCCGGATCCGGAAGCCCCCTCCCTCGGGAGGGGGCTTCCGTCGTTGCAGCGCCTCCCCGTCCGCCCTGCCCGGGGCACCGGCGAGCTTTCTCCCTGCCCCGCGTCCCCGGAAACGGCTCCACGGAAACGGCGGAGCCCCCTCCGGCGGGGGAAGGTGGCTCCGGTAGCTCCGTGCTCGCTCGGGGCGGGCTCGCTCAGGGCGTCGGCTCGGTGCTCGGCTCCTCGCTGGCCTCGTCGCCGGGCTGCGCCGGCGGCTCGTACGGCAGGGCACTGCCCTTGACGTACTCGTCCCAGCTGAGGTTCCAGTCGGTCCAGCCGTTGCCGTTCTGCAGCTGCCGCTCGGTGCCCTTGACGGTGATCGGGTCGCCGATCCGGGTGTTGGTGAAGAGCCAGGCGCCGTCGGCCATCGACACGTTCACGCAGCCGTGCGAGACGTTCACCGAGCCCTGCTGCCCCTCGGACCAGGGGGCCGCGTGGATGAACTCGCCACCCCAGGTCAGCCGCTGGGCAAAGTCGATCTTCGTGCGGTAACCCTCGTCGGGGCCCAGCTCCTCCATGGTGTCGAAGACCGTCTTGCGGAGCTTCTCGATCACCACCATGGTGCCGCTGGACGACGGGGTGGTCTTCTTGCCCAGGCTGACCAGGATGGTCTTGATCACCTTGCCGTCCTTGGTGACCGTCATCCGCTTGGTGCGGTTGTCGACCGTCATCACGAACGACGGACCGATCTTGACGTCGACGGTGAGGTCGGACCGCCCGTACCAGCCGTCACCCAGCGGCAGGCCGCCCGCCTGCACCCGGTACGACACCGTGGTGTTGGCCTGCCAGAACGTCTTCGGCCGGTAGCGGACCTCGGTGGGGCTGACCCAGTGCCAGACGCCCTCCTGGGCGGGCTTGGCGGTCACCGTCATCCGGCGCTGGACGTCGTCCCGGTAGTCCTCCGGGATGGCCCGGCTGAACCGGATGATCAGCGGCATCCCCACGCCCACCACCTGGTTGTCGCCGAGGAAGCTGCTCACCCGGATCTGCTGGGCGGGCTTGGCCATCGTGGTGAAACTGCTGGTCGCGGTGGCGGGCTTGCCGTCGTCACCGGTCGCGGTCACCGTCGCCGTGTACTTCTCGCCGTACTCCAGGGCGCCGTCGGGGAGCCAGCTCTTCCCGTCGGCGGCGAGCTCGCCCTCGACCGTCTTGCCGGCCGAGTCCTTCAGCTCGACGCTGGTCTCCTGGGCGTCCTTGGTGGTGAAGGTGATGCCGGTGGAGGCCGGCACGTCGGCCGCGTCGGCCTGCGGCTCGGTGATGGTGGCCGCCGCCTTCGGCTTGCTCTCCCCGCCGCCCTGCCAGCTCGACGGCTTGTCGCCGCCGCCGCTCGTGCAGGCGGAGGTCAGGGCCAGGGCGGCGGCGAGCACCGCCGCCGCAAACCCGCGGCGTCGCCCGCCGCGCCGGGCGGCCCCGCGCCGGATCAGCTCGTCCTGGCTAGGTCGCATGATTCCCTCACAGTCGTGGTCCCCGGGTGCCATCGTCCCCTACTGACGCGGAAGCTCGGGTACCCGTTCCCGCTAGTGAACCGGGACACCCCGACCATGATGTACCCATTTTGGTAAGCTGCGCCGCTTCGCGAGTGAGGCACGTCTCCATCGACGGCGGCCGAGCGCGCCTCCATCGTCACGGACCGTTGCCCGACGGGCCCGCCGGGCAACGGTACCCCCGCTCAGAAGGCCGGGCCCGCACCGCCATTCGGCACCGGCAGCGCGCTGCCCGCGATGAACTCCGACCAGCTCATGCTCCACGCCGTCCAGCCGTTGCCCGGCACCAGCTTCCGCGGGGTGCCGGTGACCGTGATCGGGTCTCCGACCAGCGTCCGGTCGAAGAGCCACTTGCCGTTCGCCATGGAGACGTTCACGCAGCCGTGCGAGACGTTCACCCGGCCCTGCACCCCCTCGGACCAGGGCGCGGCGTGGATGTACTCGCCACCCCAGGTGATCCGCTGGGCGAAGTCGATCTTCGTGACGTACTGGTTGTTCGGGTCCGGGTCGTCCCGGGTGTCGAAGACCGTCGACTCCTTCTTCTCCATCACCACCATGGTGCCGCTGGAGGATGGGGTGCTCTTCTTGCCGAGGCTCACCGGCACGGTCCGGATCACCGCGCCGTTCTCGTACACCGTCATCTTCTTGCTGGCGTTGTCGACCTTCATCTCGAAGGCGCGACCGATCTTGGCCGTCGCCGTCCGGTCGACGTTGCCGTACCGGCCGTTGCTCAGCGGGATGCCGGCCAGGGCCAGCCGGACGGAGATCGTGGTGCCCGGTTTCCAGTACTCCGGTGCCCGGTAGTAGGCCTGGGTGCCGTTGTAGAGCCAGTGCCACGCACCCGGCTGCGGCGGGTCGGTGCGGACGAACATCCGCTTCTGTACGGCCGCGCGGTCCTTCTTCGGGATGCCCGGCGAGAATTCGGCCACCACCGGCATGCCGACGCCGTAGGTCTTGCCGTCGAACATGTACAGCCCGGAGCCGATCATCGACTTCGGCTTGGGCATCGTGGTGAAGGTGCTGGTGCCCTGGTGGGTCTGGCCGTCCTCACCCGTGCCGGAGACGGTCGCGGTGTACCGGGTGTTGTACTTCAGCGCGCTGGACGGCACCCACGACGAGCCGTCGCGGCGCAGCCGACCCTCGACCGTCGCGCCGTTGGCGGCGGTGAGCACGACCTTCGACACCTTCCCGCCGCCCGGGATCTTGGCACCGATCTCGGTGCTGACCGGCCGGTGGTCCGCCCCGTCCGCCGGACTCACCTCGAGCGCCGCCGCCGCGGCCGGCTGGCCCGAGGGCTCGGCGCTTGCCGTCCCCTCGGCCGCCGAGACGCTGGCCGGCTGGCCGCCGCTGACGAACGCCGGCTTCTTCTGGTCGTCACCGCACCCGGTCAGTGCCAGCGACGCCGTCAGGATCAGGACGCCCACCATCGCCCCGCTCCGCGCGAACCTGCCCATCCCCACCTCTGTTCTCGCGTGCCTGGCGGACATCGTGCCCCATGAACACCGTCACCTCGGTCCCGTCGCCCGGTGTGATGGGCATTTTGTCACGCTTCATACCTTAAGCTCGGCCGAAGGGGGGAGCCGGGGATCGGATTGGAACCCGGGTCGAGGGCCGTGCTAATGTCTTCTCCGTTGCCAGCGAGCGCCGCTAGCTCAACTGGCAGAGCAGCGGACTCTTAATCCGCGGGTTCGGGGTTCGAGTCCCTGGCGGCGCACCACTGAAGGCCCAGGCCACAGCCCATCTCGGCTGTGCCTGGGCCTTCGCGGTTTTCAGCGGTACAGCCATCGGTACAGCCAAGCTCAACCGAACAGCCGGTCGGCGGCCGCGTCCATGGCCGCCCGCTCGACCTCGGCCAAGACGTGTGCGTACGTGTTCATCGTCAATGTGATCTGGCTGTGGCCGAGGGTCTTCATCACCGTGCGGGGGGATGCGCCCGACGCGAGAAGGAACGTGGCGCAAGCGTGTCGGAGATCGTGCAGCCGCAGCCAGGGCAGGCCTGCGCGCGCTCGTGTCGCATGCCAGGCGCGGTCGACGTTGCGCGGCTCCATGGGCGTACCGATCGTGGAGGCGAAGATCAGGCCGAAGTCCTGCCAGCGCTCGCCCGCCTGAAGCCGTTCGGCAGCCTGCCGGCGCCGATGGGCGCGGATGAGCGCCATGGTCTGTTCGGGAACCGGCACGGTACGCCGCGACCGATCCGTCTTCGGTTCCGCGAAGTGGAGCTGTCCGCCAGCGCGGAGCACGGTTTGCCGAACGGTGAGAGTGCCAGCCGGGAGATCCACATCACTCCAGCGCAGCCCGAGCAGCTCGCCGCGGCGCAGACCGACGGTCAGGGCACAGACCCACAGCGCTTCGAGCCGATCACCCCGGATTGTTTCGATCAGGCGCCGGTCTTCCTCGACCCTCAATGCCCGCCGCTCCTGCTGGCGGATCGACGGGGCCCGGACGGCAAGCGCGGGGTTACGGTGCAACAGCTCCTCGCGTACCGCGTCGCCCAGGACATTGCGGATCATGCCGTGAATGTGACGTACGGTGGTTGCCGAAAGATCTGCGCTCGCCTTCGCGGCGAGGACGCGACGGATCATCGTCGGTGTGAGCTTGCTCAACGCCACGTTGCCGAGCGCCGGCCGAATGTGGCTCTCGATCAACCAGCGGTAGCCGCGAAGCGTGGACGGCCGAGTGCCCTCCTGGGCCTTCATAGCGATCCACTCGTCCAACCAGTCCGACAGAGTGCGCGGCTGCGCGGCGAGGTTTTCGCCCAGATCATGCCGGCGCCGCAGGTCATCACGCTTGCGGATCGCCTCTGCCTCGGATTTCGCGTAGACGTACTTGCGCCTGCGTTTGCCGTCGATCCAACCGAGGTCGACCACGGCCGCCCACATACCGGGCCGCTGCTCATACACAGAACCCTCACCATGAGAGCGGCGACGCCGGCCGGTCATGCCGCGGCCTCCTCGGTTGCCGACAGGAAGTCATCAATCGCGGCGATCGGGATGAGGCGAGCCCGACCGAGCTTCACCGACCGCAAACGCCCGGACCGCATCAGGACGTAGACGGTGTCGCGGCAGACGCCCAGCAGGGCGGCAGCCTCAGCCGGACGAACACTCTTCTTCTCCGTGCTTGCTTCCCTTCCTGCTCCTCCGACCGAGCTGAGCCGACTGCCGAAACGTCGGGCGGGTCGGCGGTGCGTCTTGCGGCGTCGAGCCGCGCGCGCCATTGGATGCGTTCGGATATCGCGCGCAGGACCCGGTGGCCCAGCGGCGGCACGTCCGGGTCGGCGGGCTTGGCCAATTCCCAGGCGTGGCGTTGCTCGCCGCTGGCGGGGACGGTGGCGGCGTCGGTGGTGACGCCGAGCAGGGCCTTGACCCAGTCGCGGCGGTCCGCTCGGTGGTCGGCGAGGGTCTTGCCGGACCACTGCCGGGAGATGAGGACGCGTCGGCCGCCCATGCCGAGGGTTTCCCGCTTGTGGACCTTGTTCTTGCAGTTGCCCGGCTTGAGCCCGGGTCGGGCCTTCTTGGGTTGGACGCCGTAGAGCAGCCAGTTGGCGCACCGCTCCGAGCACGGCGTGTGCCGCAGCTCCAACCAGAGCCGTTCCACGTGAGCGCGCTGCCGGCCAGTGGTCACGTCGTGGCAGTCGGCGGCTTGCTTGGTGAGGTACTTGGTGATGTAGCCGACGCACCGGTCGGCGTCCTTGCTGCCGGCGAGCACGCCCTTGGCGTCGACCTGGCTACCGAACCGGACGACGTGCACGGGTTTGGCGTTGGGGTCGGCGTCGACCAGGTCCAGGGCGTCATCCCAGGACATCAGCAGCCGCCCGCTGCCCGGGTCGGTGTAGCCGCCGCGTCGGCGTCCCACTGCGGCGCCTGCCCCGGTTCGTAGACCCGCCCGTCGACCGGCGGCCACCACACCTGGTGGTAGGTCGCGGCGGCGACCTGCCGTACCAGCGCGCGGGGGATGGTGCCCCGGATGGCGAAGTGCGCGTGCGGTGCAAGGCGGCGTTGCGGCTCGACTGCGCCCGCGTATTGGACGTTCCAGCCGACCGCGCGGCGCAGGTTCTGCCAGAACCGGTCCAGCAGGCGGGGGAAGTGCACCGCGTCCCACGCGGCCCGTCGGTAGTCGTAGGCGTCCGGGTCGATCGGCGTGCCGTCCGAGTGGACGCGGCCGTAGGAGCCGAGCGTGAGGGTGAGGAACATCGACGGCCGGAACACCTGCCCACCGTGCCCCTCATACGTCCGGCCCACCGTCCGGCTCTCCACCGGCATCCGGGGCAGGTCGGGGGCGTCCTGGCGGCGTTTGGTCGATCGCACCCGCCGCTTGCCGTCGCCGTCGTCCTGGTCGTCGGTACCGTGCGGGGGTGCGGGTCGGCCGCGGAGTCCCGTGGTGATCTGCTCCTCTAGCTCTCCGATGGCGTCGTCCAGGTCGGCGACCTGATCCCACTGCGACGCGCGGGCGGCTTCGTCGCGGGCGAACTCGAGGTGGGCGCGGGCGACGATCAGGCCGCGTTGCGCATCGGGGGCCCGTTCGGGGCCGGGGTCGGGTTCGTCGTCGCGGTGCCAGCCCTCGCGGATCTGCTGCTGCCGCAGCCGGCGGGCGCGGGTGGCGCAGGCGGGGCACTTGGCTTCCTGGGTGGCGCCGCAGGGCATGTCGATGACCTCGGTCCGCCCCGAGTCGAGGTCGGTGCGGCGCAGGCTGACGGGGCGGGTGCAGACGCCGTAGTCAGCGGCCAGGTCCTTGACGACGTCGACGGAGCGGGGCATGAGCATCCAGCCATCCTCGGGCCCTGTTCCATGATCGCGTACAACCGTTTCCGGCGCGGTGCCGTCTGGAACAGCGAACCCCAGGGAGGTGGCCGGATGCCGGACGCATCGGACCAGGAATACGTCGAGTACGTCACGGCGCGCCTGCCGGCGCTGCGGCGGCTCGCGTACGGACTCTGCCGCGACCGCGACCTGGCCGACGACCTGGTGCAGGAGACCGCCACGCGGCTCTACCTGCGCTGGGCGCGGATCGCTGAGGTCGAGCAGCTCGACGCGTACGTCCGTACGGTGCTGGTCCGGCACTTCCTGGACACCCGGCGGCGCGGCTGGTGGCGGGTGCACCTGTTCGGCGGGCCACCCGACGTGCGGTCCACCGAGGACCGGAGCGGTCGAGGAACAGACCGTGCTGCGCGACGCCCTGGCCAAGGTGCCGCCCCGCCAGCGAGCGGTGCTGGTGCTGCGTTTCCTGCACGACCTGCCGGTGGAGGAGGTGGCCCGGACGCTGGGCTGCTCGCCCGGCACGGTGAAGAGCCAGACCTCGCACGGCCTGGCGGCGATGCGACGGCTGCTCGGGGACCGCGAGATGGCCGGCCGGACCGGAAAGGAGCGGTGAGGATGAGGACCGATGACGAACACGTCGCCGACCGGCTGCGGTGGCTGGACGACGAGCCGGCCGGCCCGCCCCGGATCGACCTGCCGGGGGCGATGCGGGAGGCCCGCCGGCGGCGGCGCAACCGCCGGGTGGCGGCGGCCGGGGTGGCCGCGCTGGGTGTGCTGGCGATGGCCGCGCTGCCGGCGGCGCTGGGCGGGGTCGGGCGGGCGGCGCCTGCGCCGGCCGCGAGCCCCAGCCCGTCGATGCCGTCGCCGACACCGCGGCCGACCGGCCCGTGGCAGGGGATCTGCACGGCCGCCCTGCTGCCCGTGCCGGGCGATCCACGGGGCGCGGTCACCGGCGGTGACCCGGACGGCCGGTGGCTGGTCGGCCGTCGGGCCCCGCAGGGGCAGGGTCGCCTGGATTTCGGCCTGCTGATCTGGGAGGGCGACCGGGTCCGGGAGGTCGAGCTGCCGGGCTCGGGACAGGAGCTGACGGATGTGAACCGGGCCGGCCTGGCGGTGGGTTCGTCGTTGAGCGCCGGCAACGAGTGGCTGGCGTGGGCGGTGCGCGACGGCGAGGTCATCGGCCTGCCCGGGGGAACGTCCGAGGGCGCGACGGCCGTCAACGACGCCGGCCGGATCGTCGGCTACCGCAATCTGGTTCCCGGGAAACCCTGGATCCAACGGCCGGTGGTCTGGGACTCATACCGGAGCCAGCCGGTCGACCTGCCACTGCCCGGCCCGCAATGGGAGGGCACGGCCATCGACATCGACGAGGACGGCACCATCCTGGCCGCGATGTCCGACGGGCACCCGGACAAGCCCACCCGCGCGGTGGTGTGGCGTCCGGGTGCCGCCCGGCCGGAGGTGCTGCCGCTGCCGCGGGTGCCCGGCGGGAAGGCCGACCGGTTCCTGCCCCTGTCGTTGGCCGGTGGCTGGGTAACCGGCACCGCCGAACGCGACACCAAGGTGGTTCCCCGGAACGGCATAACCAGGTACCCGGTGCGGATCGACCTGCGGACCGGGCAGGCGGACGTACCGAAGGGCGTCCTCTACTCAGGGACCGGCAACGCTCGGGGCTGGATGGCCGGTTCGGTCTCCGGTGACGTCCCCGGCGTGATCACCGACAGGAAGTCGGTGAAGCTGCCCGTGCCGGAGGCTGGCGCGGCGGGCGGCGGGGCGGGGTGAACAGTTTCAGCGACGACGGCCGGGTGCTCGGCGGGAAGCTCGAGCGCGACGACCAGGAGGTCCGGCCGGTGCGCTGGACCTGCCATTGACCGGTCCGGGGGCGGTCCCGCACCGCCCCCGGACCGGAGCCAATCAGCGCAGCCGGCGGATGTCGCCGTACGCCCGGTAGAAGCCGTCCCGCCGGGACTCCCGGACCTCCGTGACCAGGTAGCGGCTGCTGTGGAGAACGCCCTGATCATGACCGAATGTGCTAGCACCCTCCACGGCCAGGCAGGGTTGTCGCCGCGGCATGCCGACCCGTCCGGGCGCCCGAGCCCGGCCTCCTTCGTCAGGTGACAGCGGGGTAGGTAGCCCGATCAGTCCGCGCAGGTTGGCCCGCCGTGCTCGGGACAGGGACCGGCGCATCCTCCTTCGTCGGATGGGGTGGTGTGGTGTTCGTGCCCGGCTTGGTCGACTCGGAGCGCTACCCGTGATCTGTTGCCGAATTGGCCTGTACTAGACGATCTATTCCAAGGGGTGCGGGGCAGCGAACAAGAGCGAGGGTGTCCATGATCGACGTTGCTGAGCAACGATGACCATGGAGGCCACGTGCACGTCGATCGGGACACCCTCGCCACCGCACTCTACGTGAAGATCGACGATGAGTTGAAGGCGTCACCTCAGCTCAACCGGTGGCGGCCAGCGGTCGGTATCGGTCCGAAGATCACCGACGCGGAGTTGATCACCCTTGCGGTGTTGCAGTCCGTGCTGGGGTACCACAAGGAAGCCCGGTGGATCCGCTACGCCCGCAACAACCTGCTCCACCTGTTTCCCGACCTGCCCAAACAGCCCGGATACAACAAGCGACTACGTACCCTGACCTCGCAGATCACCCACTTCATCCGGCTGCTGACCTTGGACACCGACCTGTGGCAGCACCCGGTGCGCATCGCCGACTCCACCCCGGTGGAGTGCGGACGCTCCCGCGAGACCGTGAAACGCTCTGACCTGGCCGGCTGGGCCAGCTACGGCTACTGCGCCTCCCACTCCCGCCGCTTCTGGGGACTGCGCCTACACCTGGTCACCACCGTGCACGGCCTGCCCGTCGCGTTCGCCCTGACCACCGCCAAGACCGACGAACGCGAGGTCCTGGTCGACCTGTTCGACCTGGACAACGGCCTGTTGACCCACCCCGACGGGCTGATCCTGATCGTCGACAAGGGCTACCGCGACGCCGCCATCGAACAGCAGCTGACCGAACGCGGCGTCACCATGATCCGCCCCGCCTACCGCACCGAACCGCCACGCCCCGGACGGGCACTGCTACGCGCCCTGCGCCAGAGCATCGAGTCGGTCAACCAAACCTTCAAAGGCCAACTCGACCTCGAACGACACGGCGGACGGACCCCCGCCGGCGTGGCCGTACGCGTCTTGCAACGCATCCTCGCACTCACCGCCGTGATCTGGCACAACTGGCACACCGGCCAGCCAGTCCTACGGTCCCTGACCGCATACGACCACTGACCCCTTGGAATAGATCGTCTAGATCAAGGCCGCCCGCAGAGCGGGCCGCGCCGGCCCGGGCCCCGGCCTGCTGGCGACCTCCGGCCGGCATCGGCCGGGCCGGCCGGCCATACTGACGGGCGACCAAGAGCACGAAGACCTCGGGGCTCCGCCCCGAACCCCGGCCCTCCTCAGAGATCCCGCCGCGGATCACCTCGCCGGGCACCACAAGGGCTACCAGCCTCCCCGGACGGGGAGATCCGCTCTCGATCAGCGCTGTCCCCCGTCGCCAGAGATCATGAAGCGCGCTTGGCCCGTTCGCTTGTCCACCACGACGGGGGTATTGCCGGCCATCGCCTGATGCCAGTCATCAGCTTCGACGTACGCCTTCCCGTTGTATGGAAAGACATACAAGTCGTTGAGGTCCTCGACGGCGTAGTCCACGATGACCACCGGAAAACTGAAACGTCCTCTGACCTCGGCATCCAGGAACTGTTCGGCGATCTGTCGGGCAGATTCCATTGAGATCACCATCTCATTATCGCACCGGCTACGCCCGCTTGGCGCCGGGCCAGCAGGCGCCAGATGCAGACGGGGAGAGCGACCTGGCGCGGCGCCGCCTACGCTGCCGGGATGAACGCGGACAGGGTCTGGCGGTGTACCACCGCGGCGAGCTGGTCGGTGAGGTCGATGAGCGAGAGTTCGACTTTCCTTGGATCCGAGGTCGCTTTCGGCCCGAGCCGGCTTTCCAACCGCTGCGACCGGTCTTCGCGGCATGGATCGAGGGCCTGAACGCCGGGGATGGTGAGGCTATGCGCCGAGCGCACGAGGCGATCTATCCCGCCGTGACGATGACCTACCCGGACGGGCGCGAAGTGCCGTGGTTCATTCTGGTCATCGAGGGGGACGAGGCACGCTTCCGGTGGCGTGATGAGCCAGCCAGTGAGCGGTAGCAACCCGTGCCATTAGCGTGCCAATAGACGGGGTCAACCGAGGACACTTCAGGCCGCCAGAGGCCGACTTGACCAGGGTGTCGGGCCGCTGGCCAGCCCTATATCGACAATTCCCAAGCTGACAGCGCCGGTTCGATTCCCGTCACCCGCTCCACGCAAAAGGCCCTGGTGAGGACGCAAGTCTTCACCAGGGCCTTCGAAGTTCCAATATCAACGATCATGCCGCGTGCAATTTGGCGTGCCATGCGGCGTTCGCACGTTGGGCGGATCGGGTTGTGATAAGGACTGAGCCCATGACCTCTCCACTGCCCGCCTACGCGGTGCCCGACGTCGAGCCCCTACGCGGCACCGATGACGCGCGGCGCGTTAGCTACCGCGGCGACCAGCTCGCCACCTGCCCACCCGTCGCCGCCGTCCTCGACCGTATCCCGGCGGTCCTGACGACGATCGAGGAGGTGTGGCCGGGTCACACCCTCACCATCACCCGCCCCGACCTCTGCGCTCAAGTCTCGGTCGGCACCGACGACGGCCTGAACTGGGGGCTGAGCTTCGACGACGAAGTGGGATACCTCGTCCAGCCCGGCTTCGTCCCTAGCCACGAGCCCGACCCTGACGACCTGCTCGAGGAGGCGCTCGCCGCGCAGCCCGACGTCGACTCCGCCTACCACTACGACCGCGAGTACTTCGAGGTTCGTATGGCCCGCGTGCTCCGGGCCGACGAGATGCTCGCCCGCTGGCTCGACACGATCATCACCGCCCACCGCGAGTTCGCCCGCCGCCGGGGCATCGACCTGCCGTACTGAGGTCGGCCACTGATCCTTTCCGGCGGTGACGGGCTGCGGGGCGTCACACCCCGCCAGGTCGGATGCTTCGCAAAACTCGATGCCCGGAAGGAGATGGCCTCCTTCGGTTTCTCGAATCGCTTCGTTGCGGAAGCGGACCGCTCGTTGGGGCGTGTAAATGGCGCGACAACCGTCGTACCGCCCCTAGAGAATCCCCAGGTGACGCTCTCAGCCCTCCTTAGCCGTGCCCGCCCACCGTCGCCGCTAGCTGGCCGCCTCTCCGTGCAGTCGCTGCTCTTCGCGCTCGGCCAAGGCACGTTCATGACCGGATCGGCGGTGTTCTTCACCAAGATCGTCGGGCTGTCCGCTGCCCAGGTCGGTCTCGGCCTGACGTTCGCCGGCATCGCCGCCTTCCTTGCCGCCGTACCGATGGGCAAGCTGGTCGACCGCTACGGGCCGAAGAAGATGTGGGCGGTCAGCGCCGCCGGGCAGGCGGCGATGTTCGCCGTCTGGCCGTTCATCACTGATTTCAAGGGCTACGTCGCCATGGCCCTCTGCATGGAGGTGATCGGTGCGCTCGGCGGCGCCGCGTACGGGGCATACACGATCGATGTGCTGCCACCAGACGAGCGGGTGAAGTCACGCGCTTACATGTACTCCGCGCTCAACCTCGGCTTCACCCTTGGCTCCGTGATGGGTGGAATCGCGCTCGCATTCCACTCCAACGACGTGCTGCACGCACTGCCCTGGTTCACCGCTGCGGTCTTCCTGGTCAACGCGGCCGCAGTCACGCGGCTGCCGCGGGCTTCGCACGACGAACGCAGCCCAGAAGACCGCAAGGTGCGCATCCCCGGGCCGGGTCCGCTGCGTAACCCCGGTTGGCTGCTCACCACATTCTTCGGCGGGGTGTTCTGGACCAACCAGGTGCTGCTGAACGTCGTCATTCCGCTCTGGCTGGTCGAGCAGACCGACGCCCCGCGCGTCGTGCTGGCCTTCCTGTTCGCCACCAACACGGTGATGTGCATTTTCCTGCCGATGGTCACCTCCCGCGGCGTCAGGGACTTGCCGACCGCGCTCAAGGCGATTCGGTTGTCCTCAACCTTCTTCGTACTCTCCTGCCTGATCACGCTCGCGACGCACGACACCGTCGGCTGGGTGACGATCTTTCTGGTCTGGCTGGGCCATGTCACTGTGACGGGGGCTGAGCTCTACCTCTCGGCGGCGAGCTGGTCCTTCGAAGCCGAGCTGATGGACCCGCGCCAGCGCGGCGCCTACCAGGGCGCGGCCGAGCTGAGCGGCACACTCGGCAAGGTTTGGGCACCGGCGGTGTACACCTTCCTCGCGTTGAACTGGGGCGCTGCCGGCTGGCTAGTGATCGCCGGCATCATCCTGGCGGCCACCATCGGCATCCATCCGTCGACCCGGCTGGCTCGACGATTCCTCGAGCGGCACGTCCCCGCAGACGTGCTGGCCGACGCCCGCGCCTCCAGCAGCGATGCCGAAGAAGGGACCGGTACACCGTCGCTCCGCCAGGCCGACGTGTCGCCGCCGGAGTCAGTCGGTAGCCGCTAGGCATACCACCCGCAAGGTGACGGGTTGAGCTGTGACTTTGCAGGGCGCTGGCCGAACAAATCCACGCACCACAATAGGCCCAGCCCGTTGGCCAACTAACTTGCAAAATGGCCAACTAAGTTGGAAAGTCACAGCATGACGGACTCCCTGCGTGTGGATCGGCGGGGAATAGCCGTTCGAACATATGTACGAAAGACTAGCAGATCAACGGCCTGCCGCGCGAAGCCTCGCCCTGCCTGCGTTGATCTTCCCTGTCACCGCTGTCACCGCTTGTCACCGCAGGGCGGTGACAGCTATTTATGGGTATGCGGGCTGGTCTGTTTTCCGAATACGTTCCGAGAAGGCGGGCCGCCGGGCGAGATGATTGTTGTCGCAAGGGCGGTGACAGCAACAGATGACAGCAGCGGCGCTGGATGGGCCGACGCCGCAGCGGACGACTGAAGCGCTGCGACCAGTAGTTGTGGAGCCTCCTGCACCGAATCGGACAGTCTGGCTCAAGCTACGGATCAGATGGTCTGCGCCGGCAGGTCGTACAGCCATCCGTACAGCCAAGGACAGCGGCAGTGGCCGACGACGCCCGACAACCACGGACGTGCTGAACAGTGGTGCGACGGCCTGACCAGTCATCCGCGATCTTCTTCTAATCCCCAGGCCGCCGCCGGAGGTGATGACGTGCGAAGTTTCGCTGATCAAGTCCGTGAACTGCTCGGCGTTTCGGTGAGACCGGTCCCGTCCTCCGGGGCTGCTGCTGAGCGGCTATCGGGATGGCGTTGCCCGGCGACTATAAGTCGTTGATCGGCCGTACCGGACCCGTCATCGTTGACGAATGGCTCTGCCTCTTCGGGCCTGACAGCCACAATAGAAACTCTGATATCGCGCTTCTGGTTCAGGAGCGGGAGCGTGCCTGGGCGGAGTTCCGCGATTCTGGTATTGAGTTGCCGGGCAAGTACTTCTCGGCAAGAGGCAGATTGCTCGCGTTCGCAGCTGTCGAGGCGAACTACTTCTTCTGGCACGCTCGGCCTAGGGTCTCGCCGGAGGATTGGGGCGTCGTCATCGTCGATGCGGACCTTGAGGAGTGGTATGAGTTCGACCTGTCGGCGACCGAGTGCATCTACAGGGTGCTAGTGGGAGAGATCGAGTTGGACCCGTTCGAGGATCTATTCGGGGGGTTCGAGCATCGTGTCGAGACCTTTCCCGGGTGAAGCTACGGATCAGATGGCGGCGTGCCAGCCACGTGCCAGTAGCTGGTGCCCCGAACGGGCATGAGCGGGCACGAGCTGTGACCCACTTCCCTCCCGCGAGCAGGCGTTTCGGCCATCCCGGGCCGGTGATCTTCGTCCTTCCAAACTGAGGCTCGCAGGGACAGCGGTGTCGGGAAGCGGTGCCTATCCTCTCGGCCATGGGAGCAATCAAGCTGTGGCACCTGTTCGTCCTGGCGCTCTGCTGCCTCTTGCCGACTGCTGCGGCGATCGTCGGCGGGGTCTGGGCGGTCCGCCGATCCCGTAACCGTCGCTGAGTCCCAACCGCAGTCGAAGCTGCCGGGCCATCCACGGGCCACAAGCAGGTGCCACTAGGGGCCAAGCCAGGCCGTCCAGGACCGGACCGACCAGCGGCTACGACGATCCGATCTTGTCCAATTCCCAAGCTGACCGTGGCCGCCGCTGACAGCAACGACTGACAGCAACGGGGCTGGACGCGCAGCGACGGGCGAGGACAGCAGCAGGTGCAGAACCAGGCGTCAGCACCGGATGCGGACAGTTCTGGACGGCGTCGCCGAGGCTACGGATCAGAAGGTCGACGATGCATGGCTGTACAGCCAGCGGTACAGCCCAGCGGGTCCCCCAAGAACGACAGCAGCCGACATGTCCCGACGGTGCGACCAGGCACCCGGTCCTGTGACCAGGCATCTGCGATCTTCCCTTAATCCGCGGGTTCGGGGTTCGAGTCCCTGGCGGCGCACCAGCAATCATCTGGGCATCCACCCTTCCGGGTGGGTGCCCAGATGTCGTTTTGGGGGGTCCTGACAACAACGGCGACAGCAACCGACTCAGTCGTGAGCGTCATCACCCCGCTACCTTCACGGACTTTTACACCGCTTGGACCGCGTCGACGTCAGCGGCGAGTTCGGTGTAGCCGTACCGGGAGACTCCCGAGACAGAGCGCGGGCGACGACGGCGCAGACCGGCCCGCCGTTGATCGCGGCACCGATCCGCCATCCCTCATCGAGGATGGCGTCGTACACCAGGCCATCATCTGGTCGTGGAGTCACCGTCGTGGCACGGTCAAACTCGCTACAGGAATGGCGGGTCCTGGCTCACGCTTCCACCCGGCTGTCCCACCTTTCCGGCTCCTTCCAGCGTTCGGTGACCGTTCGTGTCACGGCTGAAGGCCGCGGCTTTGGCTAGGCGGAGGCTGACAGTTCGTTGTAGCGGCCGGCCGGCTCTTGGCCGGAGAGTTCCTGGATTGCGGCCATGATCTCGTCGGTGATGGCGCGTCGGATCTGGCCGCTGCTGCCCGACGTGGGCTGCGTGAAGTCCATGGGTGCGCCGAAACGCACGGTTATCTGTCCAAGTCCGGGAAGCCGGGCACCGACGGGTTGGATCCGGTCGGTGCCGAGGACGGCAACCGGGACCACCGGGGCGCCGGAGGCGAGGGCGAGCCAGGCAACACCGGTTCGGCCGCGGTAGATCCGCCCGTCGCGGGACCGGCTGCCCTCGGGGTGGATGCCGAAGGCCCGTCCGTCGGCGAGCACGTCGAGGGCGACCTGGAGTGAGTTCTGGGCCGCGGGGTGGTCGCCTCGTTGCACCGGAATGGCATTGAGGCCGGTGAGGCAAATGCGGGTCAGCCAGCCCTTGAGCCCGGGCTGTTGGAAGTACTCCGCTTTGGCGAGGAAAGCGACCGGTCGGGGGGCCGCCAGCGGGATCACCACGCTGTCGATGAAGGACAGATGGTTGGCGGCCAGGATCACCGCGCCGCGCCGCGGAACGTTCTCACGTCCCTCGATGACGGGCCGGTAGAGCAGCCGGAGGAGCGGAGCGATCACCAGCCGTACGGTCGCCTGCAGCAGCATGTGTTCCCTTCGTTGTCAGTACAGGATGGCGGTGCGGCGGGCGCGCAGCGCATCAACGACTTCGCGGGGGGCTTGGTCGGGTGAACCGGCCTGGTAGGGCGGTCGGGGGTCATACTCGTGGGCGAGCTGGATGGTCTGTGCGACGGTGTCGCCGGCGATGCGTCCGGCGAGGGTGAATGCCATGTCCAGGCCGGCGGAAACGCCGGCGGCGGTGATGTACTTGCCGTCGATGACGACGCGGTCCGCGACCGGGATGGCGCCCAGCGGTGCCAGTAGGTCCTCGGCCAGCCAATGAGTGGTGGCCCGACGGCCGGTAAGCAGGCCGGCCCCGGCGAGCAGGAGCGATCCGCTGCACACAGACGCGGTCCAGGTGCTGTGTTCATTGGCGGTACGTAGCCATTGCCGTACCGGACCGTCGTTCATCTGCGCGTGCCAGCCCGGCCCGCCGGGCACCACGACGACGTCCGGTCGTGGTACGTCGGCAAGGGTGGCGGTGGCGGTGAGTTGCAGGCTGCCCACCTCGTTGACGACCGGACCCAGGCGCTCCGCAACGAACAGGGTCTTGGCGCCGGGCAGGTGGGCCAGAACGTCGTAGGGCCCGACGGCGTCGAGTGCGGTGAACCGTTCGTAGAGAAGGATGGCGATCTGCATTCGGGCTGCTCCTGTGCGGTAGATGATCAGAAATGTGTTGTTGGTCGAAGATGTGCGTCCAGCGCAGCGCGCAGCAACGGTTCGACATCGTCCATCTCCACCACCGCCTGCAAGCTGCCCCACAGCCACAGTTGGGCGATGCCGTGCAGGTTGGCCCACAGTGCCCCGGCGACGACGGAGGACGCCGGCCCACCCGGCGGCGTGGGCCGTGCTCGGGTGACCAGGCCGACCAGGACCCGGAACAGAGGGCCGCTGGCCTCCCGCAGGCCCACGTTGTTGCCCCGCAACAGGTCGTGGCGGAACATGAGTTCGAACATGCCGCGGTTGGCCTGCGCGAACTGCACGTACAGCCGGCCCAGTGCGAGCAGTTGCGCGTACGGGTCCGCGTCCTCATCGCCGACTAGTTCGGCGACCTGCTGGCCGAGGTGCACGTAGCCCTGCCGCGCGATGGCGGCCAGCAGCGCTTGGTAGGTGGGGAAGTAACGGCGGGGCGCGCCATGTGAAACCCCCGCTCGGCGTGCGATCTCGCGCAACGAGAGGGCTGAGCTGCCCTCTCGGGCCACGAGGTCGACACCAACCTCGACCAGGCGAGCGCGAAGGCTTCCGTCCGGCTCCGACATAGACATTGTCTACCAGATCGACGTAGACAATGTCTATCGCTCCGACGCCGTGCTAGCCTCCCGCACGACCGCCATCCCGGTCTCCAGACTCAGCCGGCAGATGGCAACTGGCGCGCATCATTACCGGAGTGCGATAGGAACGGGGATCGCATGAGCACGTACGAGAGCATCGGTGCCTTCCTCAAGCATGAGGGCGAGGTCCTCGGCACGACCGAGTGGCAGGTCATAGACCAGAGCAGGATCAACGCGTTCGCGGACGTCACGGGCGACCACCAGTGGATTCACGTCGACGAGCGGCGCGCCCGTACGGAGAGCCCCTTCGGAAAGACCGTCGCGCACGGCGCGCTCACGCTCTCACTCTGCGCCACCTTCCTGTCCGAACTGATCCACGTCGAAGGCGTCCGACTCGTAATCAACGGTGGCCTGAACAAGGTTCGATTCCGCGCACCGGTGCCGGTCGATTCGCGCATCCGCAGTGTGGCCACGCTCGTGCAGGCCCGGGAACTGTCCAACGGTGCCCGCGTGGTCGTGCAGGTGAAGGTCGAGATCGAGGGCGAGACCACACCTGCGTGCATTGCGGACCAGGTGTTGGTGTTCTATCGGTGATCGGTGATCGGTGATCGGTGATCCGGCATAAAGATGCTGCAGTAGCGCGAGCCTTTGCTTATCGATCATGCTGCCTGCCGGCAGGGTGACAGCAACAGAGGCGCATCATGCCTGGCCAGGCCCCATCGTGGCTGTCGTGTCGACCGAGGTGCCGGCCCGCTGACGACGGTGCGGACTGTGCCCTTAATCCGCGGGTTCGGGGTTCGAGTCCCTGGCGGCGCACCAGCAGTAACACCTCAGGCCCGGTCCTCATGGATTGGGCCTGACCCTTTTCTCGACCCCAACGTCAGCCATCGAAGAGAAAGCCGAGCTTGTCCACGGACGACCGCTGGGACTGCCGGGTGACCTCAACGTAGCTGAGCTTGGTGATGGTCGGGGAACTGTGGCCCAGACCAGCACCGCCTTGGTGATGTGCGGCGGAGTGCAGCGGCACGAGGGGTAACCAGCCTCGACCGGCTCGACGGAGTCGAGCCGCCGGTCGCCCCGGCGTCACGCGAATCGCGCTGACCCGTCGAAGGGGTCCGTGGACGCCCGGCTCAGCTGGCCATGCTCGCGAGCGCGGCGCCGGTGCTGCCGAGCAGCCCGACCAGCACGATCCGTCGGAACATCACGGGGTCGATGCGGTGGAACAGTCGGTTTCCCAGCCACCAGCCGAGCGGCACCGCGGGGAGCGCCACGAGGGAGATCCGCACCACATCGGCGTGTACCTGACCGGCCAGCAGGAACCCCGTCAGCCCTATCAGACTGGTGCCGGAGAAGGTCGCCGCCAGGGTGGCCCGGAAGGTGCGCGGGTCGTAGCCGAGCGACTGGAACGCGGCGACCAGCGGCGGACCGTTCGTCCCGGTGGCGGCGGTCAGCACCCCGACGAGGACGCCGATGGCCCCGAGACCGATCCGTCCGGTGCGGATCCGTGCCCCGGACCAGACCAGCGCGGCGCAGCCGAGCACCACGACCGCGATCAGCGCGCTCAGCAGCCGCTCCGGCGCGAGCGCGAGAATCAGCAGGCCGGCCGGCAGGCCGAGCAGGGCGGTGGCGGTGAGTGCCGCCGCGACCCGCCACCGGGCGTGGGCCCGTTCCCGGACGGCCGCGGTGACGGTCAGCCCGATGCCGGTCAGCGCCGACACCACCACGGCGGCGCGCGGGTCGATGGCAGAGGCAAGCAACGGCACGGTCACCAGCGCGTACCCGAAGCCGCTGACCGCTTGGGCGAAGGCGCCGAGCAGCACGATGCCGAACGCGCTGAGCAGGATGACCACCCGCTGAGAGTGACGCACCGGACGGCGGGCGGACAACCGGCCGGCCCGGAGATCCCCGACACACGGCCAGCGGCCGGCAATGCCAATGAGTCTGCCGGCGGTTGGCCTCCTGCCGGACCGCCGCCGTGAGATCCCGCCAAGCGCCGGCCGAGGTCTTCATCATCCGGTCGACCATCGACCGGGCGGATCCTTCGTCCGCGAAGTCGTACGAGTCCTCCTGGCCTTCGTCAACCGATGGTCCTGGATGGCCTTCGCGAAACGTCAGCTGAGCGGCCGTTATCCGTGCGAGACGCGGTTCGACCCCGGGGCTATTCGCCAGCTGCAGCGATGCCTAGTGCGGTGTCCACTAACGTTCACCGGGTTTGCGGTGGGCGTTGTGGATCCTCGCCGTAGCAGGCGAGCGACTCCCCACCGGGTGGTGGGGCGGGCCTCCGCGGGCCAACTGACCCTCGCGCCGTCCCTGATTCCGCGGGCGACGGGGGTCACGTCGGGACCGTCCGGCACCGGGCAGGTGCCGGCCGGCTCGACGGTGCGCGACCACCCCCGGCAGCACAACGGCTGCCGGGGTGGTGGGTCCGCCGCCCGGAACACGGGTGGCGATGCTGGCGGCCGCGACGAGGTCGCGGTGGCCGGAGAATGCGCAGTGCGGGCAGGACAGGGTCCGGCCACGAGGTTTCGGCACACGCTTTCGGCAGGTGGGGCAGGTCGACGAGGTGCCGCGTTCGTTGACCAGCCGGACGGTGATGCCGGCGAGGGCGGCCTTGTCGGTGAGGATCTGCAGGAGCCGCCCGATCTGCCACTGCCGCAACCGCAGGTTGTGCCGCCGCCCCGCAGGCAGGTCCAGCACCCCGCGGGGGTCGCCGACGTGCAGCACACCTACCCGCTGTCCCACCGCCCAGGAGACGACCGTGCGGGCGGCCTCGTGCTGGGCCTGACGAATTCTGCGCCGGTGCCGGCCCTCCACCAGCCGTGCCCGACGACGGTACTGCCGCCACCGAAGCGACCCCTTCTGGCCCGGCTTCGGCACCCGACGCGATACGGCACGGCGGCGGGCTTTGGTGTCGGCCAGGTGCATCCGGTGCTCGGCGCGGATCGCCCGCCCCGACACCAACAGCCCCTCCCCGCCGGGGCCAGCCACCGCGTAGGGGTGGATGATCCCCAGATCCACCCCGGCCACCCGGCCGGCGTCCGGTCCCTCGCCGGGAGGGTAGACCGTCACCGGCACCTCGGCGGTGACGTCGAGGAACAGCCGGCCGCCTTCACACAGCAGGGTGACCGACCGGACCTGCTCGGCCGGATACGGCACGTCGCGCGCCAGACGCACCCACAACGGGGCAGTGCCTTTCGCGGTCGGGATCCGGACCCGGCGCCCGTCGAGGGTGAACGTGCCGTGATACCAGCGCACCGGCACCAACCCCCGCCGCCGGCGCGGGAACCGCGCCGACAGGTCACCGGCGCTGCGGCGTTTCGCCGCCGCGAACCACGCATCGGAGAACCGGCGCAACACCGACCGCGCACCCACGGAGTCCAGTTCGGCGAACGTGCCCGGCCCCGACGCCGCCAACTCCCGGCACAACTCCTGATAACCGGACAGCGGTACGTCGCGGCGGCGGCGCCGCCACGCGTTCGTCTCCAACACGCACGCCCACACGTCACCGGCCGAGCGCAGCAGCCCGAAACACCGGCGCCGCTGCCCGGGCGTGACCCGCAGCGCGACGCGGGCGGTGCGGTGCACGACCCGCGGGGCGGCGGGATCCCGACGGCGAGGCACGAACCGAAGCAAACACCAGCCCTACGACATTTTCCCAACCCCGACCAACCCGGCCAACGTTTGTGGACACGGCACTAGCTGCGGAGTAGGCGCCGGCAAATGGATGCCTGCCCGTCGCCCATGGCAAGATCAGCTGAGTGAAGATCGGGATGCTCGGATCGTTCGAGGTTCGCACGGACGATGGCGCCTTCACCGACGTGCCGGGCGCGCGGCTGCGCGGGCTGTTGATCGCCCTCGCGCTCGAACCTGGTCGCGTGATCCCCAAGGCAACGCTCGTCGACTGGATCTGGGGTGAACATCCGCCCGCCGACGCGACGAATGCCCTGCACCGCTTGGTTTCCCGGCTGCGAAAGGCGCTGCCGGAGGGATCGGTCGAGGGACAGACGGACGGCTACCGGTTGACGGTGGAACCCGACGCCGTCGACGCCGTGCGGTTCGAACGCCTCATCACCGCGGGCCAGCTCGGCAATGACGACGATCCACGGCGGGTACGACTGCTGCGCGAGGCCGTCGCATTGTGGCGCGGTGCCGCCATGCAGGACGTCGGTCTGCCCCACAGCGCGTCGTTCGACGCGGCGGTCACCCGTCTTGAGAGGCTGCGCCTGACGGCCCTGGAGGATCGGTTCGACGCGGAGATCCGTCTCGGCCACGGTCCGGAGCTGGTCACGGAACTGACCGACCTGGTGGCCGCGCACCCGCTGCGAGAACGGCTTGTCGCCGCGCTGATACGGGCCCTCGTGGCGGCCGGTCGCGACACCGAGGCGCTGCTCGTATACGAGCGCACGAGGGAAGCCCTGGCCGACGCGCTGGGCGTCGACCCCTCACCGGAGCTGTCCGCACTGCACGTCGCGCTGCTGCGGGGGGAGTTGGGACGGCGGGAGGAAAAACGGAAGACGAATTTGCGGGCGGAGTTGACCAGCTTCGTCGGCAGGGACGCTGATGTCGCCGCGGTCCGCGAACTCATCGCCGACCATCGGCTCACCACCCTGATCGGGCCGGGCGGGTCGGGGAAGACGAGGCTGGCCACGGAAACCGCGCGCACGCTGCTTGGTGACCTGCCGGACGGGGCATGGTTGGTGGAGCTCGCAGCCGTCGGCGCGGACGGTGACGTGGCGCAGGCGACGCTCGCCGGGCTCGGCCTCCGGGATGCCCTGCTCAGCGAGGCACCGGGCGCGGAGCCGACGGATCGCGTCATCGCCGCGGTCCGCCAGCGGGAGATGCTGCTGATTCTGGACAACTGCGAGCACGTGATCGAGTCGGCGGCGACATTCGCCCATCGAGTGCTCGGAGAGTGCCGGCGGCTGCGGATCCTCGCGACAAGCAGGGAACCACTCGGCATCACTGGTGAGTCACTATGGCCGGTCGCGCCGTTGGTCCTGCCCGCGGAGGACGCGGACCCCGGCGAGATCGAGTCCGCTCCGGCCGTCCGGCTGCTGCGGGACCGAGCCAGCGCGGTGCGCAGGGACCTCGCGACCGACGCCAACACGTTGGCGATCATGGCGCGCGTCTGCCGGGCGCTGGACGGGATGCCATTGGCGATCGAACTCGCCGCGGCCAGGTTGCGCACCATGTCCATCGATCAGCTCGCCAACCGCCTCGACGACCGGTTCCGCCTGCTGACCGGCGGTAGCCGTACCGCGCTGCCGCGGCACCGGACGCTGCGTGCGGTGATCGACTGGAGCTGGGAGCTGCTCACCGACGCCGAACGGGTGGTCCTGCACAGGCTCTCGGTGTTCTCCGGTGGGGCGAGCCTGGAAGCAGCCGAGCGGGTCTGCGTGGGCGATACGGTCGAGACGGGTCAGGTGCTCGAGTTGCTGACCGCGCTGACCGAGAAATCGCTGGTGCTTACCGAGGGCGAGAGGGCGCCGCGCTACCGGATGCTCGGCACGATCAAGGAGTACGCCGAGCAGCGTCTCGCGGAGGCGGGGGAATCGGATCTGGCCCGCCACGCGCATCTCGCGTATTTCACCGAACTCGTCGAAACCGCGGACCCGCATCTTCGCCGCGCCGAGCAATTGGAATGGCTTGCCGCGCTCGAGGTCGAGCACGACAACATCGGTGCTGCGATGCGCGGTGCGCTCGCGGCCGGCGAGGCAGACGGGGCGATGCGGCTCGCCGCTGCCGCCGGCTGGTACTGGTGGCTCGGCGGGCACAAGGCGGAGGGCAACGAGCTGATCATGGCGGCCACCACCACGCCCGGCGAGGTGGCCGACGAGATACGGGCCACGGTGTACGCGTTCGTCGTAACGTTCCTGGTCTCCGGGCGGGGTGACCAGTACCAGGCGGAGGAATGGATCCACAAGGTGTACGAGATCAGCCAGCGTGTGCAGTGCCGTCACCCGGCGGTGAGGCTCGTCGCCCAACTGGAACTCCTGTCGCAAGCGCCGGACGCGTTCCTGCCCGCGTTCGAACCGCTATTCACCGACGAGGACCCCTGGGTACGCGCCCTTGGCTGGCTGCGCCTCGGCAAGATGCGGATCATGTTTGGCCACGACGGCCGGGAAGCGGACACAAATCTCGAGACGGCGCTCACCGAGCTTCGCGCGCTCGGCGACCGGTGGGGGATTTCGTTCGCCTTGACCGAGCTGGCGAATCGGATCGCGATGCGCGGCGAGTTCGCCGGTGCCTGCGAGTACTACGAACAGGCGATCGCGGTCGTCACCGAGGTCGGTGCCGACGAGGATGTCGTGTCGATGCGGTCGCGGCAGGCCCAGTTGTACTGGCTGTTGGGCGATGCGGAGTCCAGCGCGGCTGCTATGGCGGAGGCGCAGCGGTACGCGGAACGAGTCTCCTGGCCGAATGCGCTGGCCGAGCTGGCCCTGGCGAAGGCGGAACTCGCGCGCTGGAGCGGCGACGCCGAGCAGGCACACCGGCAGCTCGACGTCGCGACAGCGATGCTGGGCGATGACGCCAAGCGGGCATACGTCCGCGCGGTGGCACATGACCTGCTCGGCTACGTTGCCGAGGATCTCGACGAGGCTCGCGAACACCGCATTGCGGCCTTCCAGACGGCGACTGAGACGGGGCATGCACCCCTGATCGCCCAGGTGCTCGTCGGGGTGGCGGACCTGGCACTGCGCCGCGACCAGCCCGAGCAGGCCGCACGGCTGCTCGGGGCGAGCGCCGGCGTGCGCGGACTGCCGGATCGTTCCCACCCAGATGCGGCCCGGGTCGAGCAGACAGTGCGGCGCCGCCTCGGCGAAGCGAAGTTCGCCGAGGCGGCTCGGGAGGGCACGGAGACGAGCTGGAGTCAGCTGGTCGAGGTCACGCTCGCTTCTTGAACGTGGAATGCGCCCGCTGACCCGCCACGACGGGCGTGCCACAGGATCCGGAAAGGATCCTGTGGCACGCCCGGCGTGGGTTGACATCCCGTCAGGCGGCGTCGAGGGCCTTGGTGATCTTGCGGATCATCTCGGCCACGATGGGGCTGGGCTGGGCGTGGTGGGTGGCGGATTCGATCGCGGTGATGACGGTGCTGCGGAAGTTGTCGGCCTCTTCCGGAGCCTGCTCCTTGAGCAGGCTCATGGCCGCCGTCAAGGCCGGCAGCACGCGGTCGGCGATCTCGGCCACGGACTTGCCGTTCAATTCCTTGCCCTTGGGATACTCGGTGAGTACGTGCCCGACCAGGCCGGTGGCCGAGCCCAGCGCGATGCTGCCATTCGTGGCGATCTTGTGGGGTGAGCCGCCGGCGGCACCAGCGGCGGACAGCAGCGTGACGGCGCCGTACGCGGCGATCCGCAGCGTGGTCTTGTCCTGGTCGGAAAGGGTGATGGACATGGTTGTGCACTCCTTGAATCTGGTACGAAGCTCACTTGAACGGACGGATGGGGAATGCGGGTCTTACTGGTGCCCGGGGTAGGCGACCGCGCTGGCGTCCGGCAACAGCACCACGGCCGGTCCGCCGCTGCCCGACCGATGCACGAAAATGCGGCGGCCGTCGATCTCCTGGGGCCCTCCGGGCGGAGGCGTGAGCTGAGTTGAGGAAGCGCTGTCTCCTGTCACGCGTCCACCATCGGCGCCAGGCCTGACACCGCCCTGCCACCGCCCTGACACGACCACTGACACGGTGATCCAACTGGTCGCGCAGGCCAGGACGATGTGCGTGTCTCGGCCGGTGTGCATCGGCCGTGCGCAGAAGAATGACCGGAGGCATCTGTTCAGGGGTGTCGCCGGGGTTGGCAAGGTTCCTTCTGAATGTGACCGACACCGTCGAGTCGGTCGCCAACGTCGATGAATTCGTTTACCTGCCAGACGGGTCGATTTGGGCGCTGACGGTCTTCGCGGTCGACGAGGTGAGGCGCCTCCTCGAGATGTGGCGGGATGCCGGCGAGGTGTTGAACGGCAGCTACTTCAGGGTCGTCGACCAACTGATCGCGTTCCTGACCCGCAGGCGTCGGGCAATTCATCCCTGATCATCATTCATGGCAAGATCTGTTGGGTGCAGATCGGGATGCTCGGACCGTTCGAGGTTCGCACGGACGACGGCACCGTCGCCGACGTGCCGGGCGCGCGGCTGCGTGGGCTGTTGATCGCCCTTGCGCTCGAACCGGGTCGTGTGGTTCCGAAGGCGACGCTCGTCGACTGGATCTGGGGTGAACATCCGCCCGCCGACGCGACGAATGCCCTGTACCGCTTGGTTTCCCGGCTGCGAAAGGCGCTGCCGGAAGGGTTGATCGAGGGGCAGACGGACGGCTACCGGTTGACGGTGGAACCCGACGCCGTCGATGCGGTGCGCTTCGAACGCCTCGTGGGCCGGGCGCGCGACGACGAGGGTCCGCAGCGCGTACGGCGGCTGCGCGAGGCCGTCGCATTGTGGCGCGGTGCCGCAATGCAGGACGTCGGTCTGCCGGACAGTGCGGCGTTCGACGCGGCGGTCACCCGGCTCGAGAGGCTGCGACTGACCGCCCTGGAGGATCGGTTCGACGCGGAGATCAGCCTCGGCCACGGTCCGGAGCTGGTCACGGAACTGACCGACCTCGTGGCTGCGCACCCGCTGCGAGAACGGCTTGTCGCCGCGCTGATGCGGGCCCTCGTGGCGGCCGGTCGCGACACCGAGGCCCTGCTGGTGTACCAGCGTACGAGAGAGGCCTTGGCCGACGCGCTGGGCGTCGACCCCTCACCGGAGCTGTCCGCCTTGCACGTCGCGCTGCTGCGCGGCGAGTCGGGACGGCGGGAGGAGAACCGGAACACCAACCTGCGGGCCGAGCTGACCAGCTACATCGGCAAGGATGTCGATGTGGCTGCGGTCGCCGAACTCGTCGCCGAGCACCGGCTCACCACCCTGATCGGGCCGGGCGGGTCGGGGAAGACGCGGCTGGCCGCGGAAACCGGGCGCAATCTGCTCGGCGACCTGCCCGACGGGGCCTGGATGGTGGAGCTCGCGGCCATCGGCGCCGACGGCGACGTGGCGCAGGCCACGCTCGCCGCGCTCGGCCTCCGCGACGCACTGCTCGGTGAGGCGTCGAACCTGGAGCCGAGGGACCGGCTCATCGCCGCGATCCGCGAGCGGGAGGTGCTGCTGATCCTGGACAACTGCGAGCACGTGATCGAGTCGGCGGCCGAGCTGGCCCATCGCATGCTCGGGGAGTGCCGGCGGCTGCGGATCCTGGCGACCAGCAGGGAACCACTCGGCATCACCGGTGAGGCGCTGTGGCCGGTCGCGCCGCTGGCCCTGCCGGACGGGAACGCCACCCCCGGCGAGATCGAGTCCGCACCGGCCGTCCGATTGCTGCTGGACCGGGCGAGCGCGGTGCGCAAGGATCTTGTGGTCGACGCCAACACGTTGGCGACCATGGCGCGCGTCTGCCGGGCGCTGGACGGGATGCCGCTGGCGATCGAGCTGGCGGCGGCCAGGTTGCGCACCATGTCGATCGACCAGCTCGCGAACCGGCTCGACGACCGGTTTCGGCTGCTGACCGGCGGCAGCCGTACCGCCTTGCCACGGCACCGAACACTGCGTGCGATGGTCGACTGGAGCTGGGAGCTGCTCACCGACGTCGAACGGGTGGTCCTGCGCAGGCTCTCGGTGTTCTCGGGCGGGGCGAGCCTGGAAGCGGCCGAGCGGGTCTGCGTCGGCGACGCGGTCGAGCCGGAAGAGGTACTCGAGCTGCTCACCGCGCTGACCGAGAAGTCGCTGCTGGTCGCCGCGGGTGACAGCGCACCGCGCTACCGGATGCTCGGCACGATCAAGGAGTACGCCGCGTACCGGCTCGCCGAGGCTGGGGAGTCGGACCTGGCGCGCCACGCGCATCTGGCCTACTTCACCGAACTCACCGGGACCGCGGACCCGCACCTTCGCCGCGCCGAGCAGTTGACCTGGCTCGCCACGCTCGACGCCGAGCACGACAACATCAGTTCCGCGATGCGTGGTGCGCTCGCGGCCGGCGAGTCGCAGGCGGCGATGCGGCTCGCGGCGGGTGCCGGCTGGTACTGGTGGCTCAGTGGGCACAGGGCCGAAGGCAGGGAGCTGATCACCGCGGCCACCAGCATCCCCGGCGAGGTGGACGACGAGACCCGGGCCACCGTCTACGGGCTCGCCGTGACGTTCGCCAGCTCCGGGCGGGCCGCCGACGAAGACCAGGTGGCGGAGTGGATCCACAAGGCGTACCGGTTCGCCCAGCGCAGCCAGTCCCGCAACCCCGTGCTGGCCCTGGTCGTCCCGCTGGAACGCATGCTGCAGGCACCGGACGCGTTCCTGCCCGCGTGGGAATCATTGCTGGACAACGAGGACCCCTGGGTATGCGCGCTTGCCCGGCTGCACCTCGGCAAGTCGCGGGTCATGCTCGGCCACGGCGGGCGGGACGCGGACGCGTACCTTGAGATGGCGCTCACCGAGTTTCGGACACTCGGCGAACGGTTCGGGATTTCGTTCGCCCTGACCGAGCTGGCGGACCGCATCGCCACGCGGGGCGAGTTCGCTGGTGCGTGCGAGTACTACGAACAGGCGATCGAGGTCGTGACCGAGGTCGGCGTGATCGAGGACGTCATCCGGATGCGGTCGCGACAGGCTCAGCTGTACTGGCTGCTCGGTGATGAGGACGCCAGCGAGGCCGCGGTAGCCGAGGCGGAACGGTACGCCGAGAGGGTCACCTGGCCGGAGGCTCTCGCGGAGCTGGCCCTGTCGAAGGCGGAACTCGCTCGCTGGCGCGACGACGCCGAAGAGGCTCACCGGCAACTCGATGTCGCAACGACCATGCTGGGGGACAGAGCGGAGAAGCTCCGCGCGCTGACGCACGACCTGCTGGGCTACCTCGCCGACGATCTGGACAAGGCCTGTGAGTACCATGCCGCAGCCTACCGGGCGGCGGCCGAGGCGGGGCACGCGCCCATGATCGCGCAGGTCCTCGTCGGGGTCGCGGACCTGGCACTGCGCCGCGACCAGCCCGAGCAGGCGGCGCGGCTGCTAGCGGCGAGCAACGCCGTGCGCGGACTGCCGGATCGTTCGCTCCCGGACATTGCCCGGATCGAGCGGGCAGCACGAAGCCGCCTCGGCGACACGGGGTTCGCCGAGGCGGCTCGGGAGGGCACCCAGACGAGCTGGAGTCAGCTGGTCGAGGTCACGCTCGCTTCTTGAACGTGGAACGCGCCCACAGGTATCCGACGAGAGCAATCCCGACGCACCAGGCGGCGGCGATGATCGCGTCGCTGGTGTCCGGTGCGCCGTTGAGCAACCCGCGCATGGTTTCGATGATCGGCGTGAAGGGCTGGTACTCCGCGAACTGCCTAAGGCCCGGCCCCATCTTCTCCGCCGGGACGATCGCGCTGCTGAAGAACGGCAGCATGACCAGCGGCACGGCGGCCAGACCCGCCGTCTCTGGAGACTTTGCCGCCAGTCCCAAGGCGACCGTGAGCCAGCCGGCCGCGAATCCGAGCAGCACGATGATGCCGGCCACGCCGAGCCAGTCGAGGAGACTCGCCGACGGGCTGAATCCCAGCAGGAAGGCCACCCCGATGAGCGCCGCGATGGCGACCACGTTGGTCAGCACACTGGCGATGACGTGACCGGTCAGCACCGCACCACGGGAGACGTGCATCACCTTGAACCGGTTGATGATGCCCTTCGTCATGTCGGAGTTCACCGCCGTCGCGGTGGACCCCAGCCCGTAACAGACCGCCAGCAGGATCAGTCCCGGCGTCGCATAGTCGATGTAGTCGACACCGACGTTGAAGGCATCTCCGAACATGTACACGAACATCAACATGATGATGATCGGCATCAGGACCGCGTTGAACACCGAGGTCGGGTTCCTGGCGATGTGCTTGAAGTTGCGGCGCAACATCACCAACGAGTGAGACTTGGCGCTCATTTCGCGTCCACCTTCGTGGTGTGGCCCGTCAGGGCGAGGAAAACGTCGTCGAGGTCGGGTGTGTGCACGGAGCACTCCTCGGAACTGAGTGAGTACTCATCGAGCCTGTCCAGCACAGCCCGCAGCGATTTCGTGCCGCCGTCGCTGGGAACCCGCAGGGTCAGTGCCTCGTCGTCCCGCGTGGAGTCGGTGAGGACCCGTGCGGCCGTGTCGAGTTCGGCGGCGGTGGTGAACCGGAGCCGGACGTGGGTCCCGGGGATCTGGCGTTTGAGCTCGTCGGGAGTGCCCTGGGCGACCAGGCGGCCCTGGTCGAGTACCGCGATGCGGTCGGCGAGCTGATCGGCTTCCTCGAGGTACTGGGTGGTGAGGAAGATGGTCACGCCGTCGGCGACCAGGTCACGGATGATCGACCACATCGTGCGGCGGCTGCGCGGGTCCAGTCCCGTCGTCGGCTCGTCCAGAAAGATGATCTTCGGGTTGCCGACGAGCGTCATCGCCAGGTCGAGCTTCCGGCGCATACCCCCGGAGTAGGTCGACGCGGGCTTCTGTGCCGACTCCACCAGATCGAAGCGCTCCAGCAGCTCCGTGACGATCAGCTTGCCGTCGCCGGAGACCGCGCGGTTCAGATCCACCATCAGCTGCAGGTTCTCCTGCCCAGTCAGCAGCTCGTCCACCGCCGCGAACTGACCGGTGACTCCGATCACCGCGCGCACCGCCTTGGCCTCGGTCGCGACATCATGCCCGGCGACGCGTACCGTCCCACCGTCGGCCTTCATCAACGTGGTCAGCACGTTCACCGTCGTCGTCTTACCCGCCCCGTTCGGGCCGAGCAGGGAGAACACCGTTCCCGTGCGGACATCAAGATCGATGCCGTCGAGCACGACCTTGTCCTTGTAGGCTTTTCGCAGTCCTGAGACCGCAATCGCTGAAGTTGTCATGCGGCCAACCATCGGAATCCGGCCTGTCACCCCCCTGACACGCCCCTGACACGACCCCTGACACGGTGTTCGCCCTCGTCACGCCAGGCCAGGACGCTGCGCGGCCTACTGACGACGACCAGATCGGTCGGAGGCCGCCGAGTCGCGCGTATGGGAGCAGGCTGCCGCCTCATTACTGTCCGGACTGACAGCAGGCGAGTCAGCTGCGATCAGTGCTGCCGGCCGGCGCCTCGCCGGCCAGCCGGGTCGCCGCTTTG
This sequence comes from Micromonospora sp. NBC_00898, assembly GCF_045207895.1. Classification (NCBI taxonomy): domain Bacteria; kingdom Bacillati; phylum Actinomycetota; class Actinomycetes; order Micromonosporales; family Micromonosporaceae; genus Micromonospora; species Micromonospora sp. NBC_00898. The sequence goes on along the minus strand of NZ_CP108775.1, from coordinate 4,525,761 downwards.
AACGCCGTCGTCCACGGGAAGGCTTTCTGGCGACTGCTGCCGCTGCCGGGTGGGTGTGGCTCCCATCCGTCGTCGGGCCCGAGAAGGACCCGGACGCGCTCATCGCGGAGACCCGCCACGGCGCGTTGGAAGGGTGCGCGGGCGGCCAGCGCGGCGTTGACGAACGGGACGAGCACGGTCGGCACCTGACGGCCGATCAGCTCGGCGACCGTCGTCATCGCGTAGTTGTCGGCGATGCCAAGGGCGATCTTGTTGACGGAGTTGTAGGTCGCGGGGGCGATGATGAGCGCGTCCGCGGCGGGGAGAGATTGGCGGGTGCCGGGGGACGACCGGTAGGTGGACCGGACCGGGTGCCCGGATAGCCGCTCTATCGCTTCGGCGTCGATGAAGTCGAGGGCGCTGGGGGTGGCGGTGACCGCCGTGGTCCACGAATGCCGCGTTGCGGTGGTGACCAGTTGTGTCACGTCCGCGGCGGGACCGGCAGCACAGACGACGATCTGCAGGTGGCCGCGAGTCATACGCGGATCCCCGCGTGCTGGGCGAAGTCGAGGACAACGCTGCGAACGTGCGCCCGGGTGAGGACTGCCAGGTCGCTGGCGATCCGTTGAACCGCTGGCCGGCACCGGATTTCCTCTGGTGCCACGTCGTACGCGCTGCGTAGCGCGTTCAGGCCCTGCTCGTAGCGTCCCCACTGCGTGTAGGCGCGGGCCATGTCGACGAACAGGGTGGCCTTGCGTTCGGCGAGGCGGATCTTGTCCAGTGGTACCTGGCGGGCGAGTGCGATGGCGGTGCCGGCGTCGCCCAGGGTCAGCGCGATGTTGACGCGGTGCAGCAGGACGTTGGTGGCACCGAAGCCGGTCCACCGGTCGTTGCCGTCGTAGCCGAGTCGTCCGGCGGCATGGGAGGCCTCGTCGAGCATGGCTTGTGCGCTGTCTCGGTTCTCGTCGCGGGCGGCGGCGATAGCACCGCGCAGCAGCAGGGCGCCGTAGACGGCCACCGCGTCGGTCGAGGCAAGTCGGGTGCCGCTTCGGAGGGTCTCGGCTGCGTCTTCGGCAAGCTGCCGTGCCTGAGTGCTGTGGCCGTTGCTCATGAGGGCGTGGGTCATGATTCGGGCGCTCGCGGCCATCGCCACCGGGTCCTGACTGATCGAGGCGGCGCGGGTGCTGCGTTCGGCGGCGACCAGGGCCATGCCCTTGTCACCGACCTTGAGCAGCACGCTGCCGGCGACGTGGTAGAGGTCGCTGGCCAGGGCATCGACTCGCGTTCGCTGCTCGCCTTCGGCGTCCGCGCGAGTTGGTTCCAGGGCGGGCAACAGGGCCGCAAGCCCGGCGAGAACCTGCTCGTAACGGCACGCCTGGTAGTCGATCTTCGCGGTGGCGACATCCTGTGCGAACTGCCGGAGGGGTAGGGCAACTGGCTCGGCGTTGCGAGGTCGTGGTGCGACCAGTGCTTCGAGCAGGGTTGCGGCGTTCGGCAGGGTGATGCCGCTGATTGTCATGCCGGTCAGGAGATCTCTGCGCCGCACGTCGCCGTCCGAGTCGAGGTCGTGAATGCCGCCTGCGCCAGTATGGATGTGCGCGTCGGTGACGGGCAGCGTCGCGGGATCCGCAGGTGCACCGCTGGTACCTGCTCTCACCAGTGCTTCGAAGCGCTCACGGACGTCCGGGGTGGCCCGCGCCAGCACCGTGTCCAGGGCGGCCTGCATGTCGGCACGCAGATGGATCTTGTCGCCCTGGCTGCTCCACTTGGCCACCGTCCGCCGGGCCGCGCCCAGGTGTTCGGCGAAGCCGGTAACGCTCATCCGCAAGGCCTGGCGCAGAGCGTTTGCTTCCCGGCCGGTCCAGGTCGTCACCGCGGCCATGGCACGTCCTCTCGATGGGGACAGTCGGCCGGACGATCGTAACGGCACTTGGCGTGCTGGCAGGTGCACCGTGAGTGCACCGACAGGTCATCCCCATCGTCGGGCTCACCGGGCGAACCTGATTGTGCTGGTGCCGCCGCTAGCGGCGAGTAGGCGGCCGGCATGCAATCGCAACCTCACGCCAGGGAGCTCGAGATGAACGACGGGATCGCTGGGAGACAGGAGTTCGCCCTGGTGCTTCGGCCGTTGCCGTCCCAGCTCGCTCCCTTACGCGTGCATTTGACGCCCCGCCTGCGTACCGCCGTGAGGGCTGCGTGGGTGGGTGATCGGCGGGCTGCTCCCGGCCGCCGTGGTACGGCGGTGGGTTCGCCTTTCCCCCGGCGAGCCCACCGTCCACCGTCTCGGATGGGGGCGCCGGCATGACGGTTTACCTCTCGCGTAACGCGATGGCCGACCAGTCCCGGCGGCGACCTGAGCCCGGGCGTGCATCTTCGCAGTGGCAGGTGCGGCCTGCTGATCCGCCGCTGCTCACCCACGTGTGGCGTCGGCTGTTCGAGCAGCAGGCCCGAGAGGGAGGTCGCCGGTGACCGGGCAGCAGCGCCGACCCTCGGCGTACCGGGTCGCGCCGGCGGCGGTGGAGCATCTGCCGTTGCGTCCGTTGTGGTTGTGCCGCCGGTGCGGGCAGCCGTGGCCCTGCGGTGCGGCAAAGCTCGCGCTCGTGACCGAGTACCAGGACGCGCCGGTGAGTCTGCTCCTCTACCTGGCTGCCTGCCTGCACGACGCGATCGACGATCTGCACCGGCTCAACCCAAGCGTGACGGGCGGCGCCTCCGACATGTTCGACCGGTTCCTCGGCTGGCCCGCCCGGCACACCCACGCCTACCGCGTCACCACCTTCGAAGGCGCGCGGACCGAGGAGCCGCCGCCGTGAACGGCATCGGTCTCATCGCCGAGTTCGTGACCGCCCTCAACACATGCGCCGATCACTGCGCCTTCTCCGACTTCTGCCGTGGCGCCCAGGCCGGCAACCGCTACTTCGAGCACTCGACGTTCACCGCCCGCGAGACCGCCTACCTCCATGGGCATCCACCTGGGCGTCGACAACGGGTCGCTGGCCGACCATCGTCACGCCGGGATGACGAGCTCCGCCGCGTCCAGCCGGGCCAGGTCCGCCAGGTCGAGGAGCAGGTCGGCGGCCGCCGCCGAGTCACGGATCGTTGCCGGCCGGCTGGCGCCGGGAATCGGCACCACCACCGGGGACCGGGCGAGCAACCAGGCCAGGCAGACCCGTTGCGGGCTCACGCCGTGCTCCGCGGCGACCGCGTGGAACGCCGTACCGGTTGAGGCCGGTCCGCACGGGTCATCGAGGGAACTGCGGGAGATGCCGCCGAGCGGGCTCCAGGGCAGGAAGGCGAGCCCCAGGTCGTGGCAGAGCCGCAGCACCGGCTCGCCGTCCCGGACCGCCGGCGAATACTGGTTCTGCACCGCGACCAGCCGATCGCCGAGGATCTCCCGGGCCTGCCGGAGCTGGTCGACCGTGACGTTCGAGACGCCGGCCATCCGGACCTTGCCGGCGTCGACCAGCTCCCGCACCGCGCCGACTGAGTCCGTCCAGATCTCCGGGTCCGGCTTGTGCAGCTGGTACAGGCCGATCGCCTCGACCCCGAGCCGGCGCAGTGAGGCGTCGCAGGCCCGTCGCAGGTGCTCCGGGGTGGCGGTCACCGTCCACGAGCCGTCCCCCGGGCGGCCCCGCCCTCCCTTGGTCGCCACCAGCACCTCGGCCGCCCCCGGATGCCCGGCGAGCGCCTTGGCGATCAGTTCCTCGTTGTGGCTGGCCTCGCCGGCGTACCAGTGATAGGAGTCGGCGGTGTCGATCAGCGTGACGCCGGCGTCGAGCGCGGCGTGGATGGTGGCGATGGCCCGGTCCTCGGCCGGCCGGCCCTCGATGGACAGCGGCATGGCGCCCAGGCCGATGGCGCCCACCGGGACGTTACCGATCGCGCGTGACCGCATGCCGGTCCTCCTCCCTCGCCGCCAAGGCGTCGTCGATCGCCGTCGGGAGCCAGTCCCGGACGGCGCCGAACCGGAAACCGAGCCGCTCGGCCCGGCCGTTGTCCATCGCGTAGTACCGGTCGAACGAGAACGGTGACGCCGGGCCGTCCTCGACGACCTGGTAGCGGGGCGGCGTGCCGACCCGGGTGGCTACCAGGTCGCACAGCTCGATGGCCGTCAGCTCGCCGTGCGACGTCGCGTTGACCGGCCCGACGAAGTCCGCCGCCGCCGCCCAGCGGAGGAACTCGGCGATCTCCCGTTCCTGGATGAACGAAGTCGGCAGCGGATCAGGGTGCACAGCGACCGGTTGCCCGGCGGTCACCCGCTCGACGTAGTGGGCGAGCCGCCCGGTGAAGTCCCGGGCCCCGCCGCCGAGGACGTGCGCGCTGCGCACGCTGGCGTACCGGAACGGCGCCGACCGGGTGAACATCGCCTCGGCCTGCCGCTTCCCCTCCGCGTAGCCGGTGGCCGGGTCGAAGACCGTGGCGAGCCGGTCGGGGTCGTGCCACGGCAGGTCCGGCCGCACCGGCCAGTCCGCCGGCCGCACCGCGTCCTCCACTACCGGCACGCCGGGGACCGCCGGCAGCCCGCCCGGCGAGGTGGCCGGGTCGTACACCTCCATGGTGGACGTCATGACGTAGCGGCCGACACGGTCGGCGAAGACGCGGCACGCCACCTCCGCCTGCGCCGGCGTGTAGCAGACCTGGTCGATGACCACGTCAAAGGTACGGGGGCCGCACGCCGCCCGGAGCGCTGCCTCGTCGTCCCGGTCGGCGACCAGGTGTCCGACGCCAGCCGGGGGCGGGGAACCACGGTTGACGACGGTGACCCGGCTGCCGGCCTCCTGGAGCAGGGTGACCAGCAGCCGACCGAAGTACCGGCTACCGCCGATGACCAACACCTCTCGCATGCGATCGACCTTGACAGCCCGTGGCTTCCAGCGGAACTGTCGATTTGATTAACGCCTTGTTAGGAGATCTGATGATCGACCCGCACCGGTTGCGGATCCTGGAGGCGGTTGCGCTGCACGGCAGCTTCAGCCGGGCGGCGGCGACCCTCCGGCTCACCCCGTCCGCCGTCTCGCAGCAGATCGCCGCGCTGGAGCGCAGCGTCGGCACCGCGGTGGTGGCCCGCAGCACCCGCGGGGTGACGCTCACCGAGGCGGGCCGGCTGCTGGTCGACGCGGCGGCCGCGATCTCGGCCGAGTTGCGCCAGGCCCAGGCGCAGATCGACCGGCTGGCCGGGCCGCTCCGGCTGACCATCGCCACCTTCAGCAGCGGCGGCCGGCACCTGCTGCCGGCCGTGCTCACCCGCTTCGTCGCCGCACACCCCGATGTCGAGGTGAACGTGGTGGAGATGGAACCGGAGAGCAGCCTCCCGGCGGTCCGCGACGGGGCGGCGGACCTCGCCGTCGCGTACCAGTTCGACGGTCCCCTACCCGGCCGGGCCGGGGACCGGTCCGGCCTGGAGTGGACGCCGCTGCTCGCCGACCCGCTGTCCGTGGTGACCCCACGGAACCACCGGTTGGCCGGCAAGGAGTCGGTCGACCTGGTCGACCTGGCCGACGAGCGGTGGGTGCTGGGTTGCCGCCGGACGGAGGCGTACCTGCGGCGGTTCGCCGCGCTCGCCGGCTTCGAGGCCCGGTTCGCGGGCAGCACGAGCGACTACTTCTTCGCCCAACTGCTGGTCGGTGCGGGCGTGGGCGTGTCGCTCATCCCGGAGATCGCGCTCCTCCCCTCGGCACCGGAGCTCGCCGTCATCCCCCTCGAGCCGCCCCGGCCCACCCGGCACATCGGCGTGGTCACCGCCCGCCGTCGCCGGCCGCGCCCGGAGGTGGACCTGCTCGTCACGGAGCTGGGGGCCGCCGCCGGAGCACCGCACCGGACCGGGTCCGTCCACCTCTGAGGCCCGGCGGGGCGCGGCGGGCCGCGAGCCGCAACGTCAACCGCTGGTTGACGAAGGCGGATCGTCAACCTATGGTTGACGCATGACGAATCCCGTGCAGATCAGCAACCCGGTACGCCTCGACGAGCTGATCGAGGCCATCAAGAAGGTGCACACCGACGCGCTGGACCAGCTCAGCGACGCCGTGCTGGCGGCCGACCACCTCGGCGACGTCGCCGACCACCTGATCGGCCACTTCGTCGACCAGGCCCGCCGCTCCGGCGCCTCGTGGACCGAGATCGGGCGCAGCATGGGCGTCACCAAGCAGGCCGCCCAGAAGCGGTCCGCCGCCAAGGCGGAGACCGCGGCCGCCCTCGACCCGAACGCCGGCTTCGGCCGCTTCACCGACCGGGCTCGCAACGTGGTGGTGTCCTCCCAGAACGAGGCGCGGGCCGCCGGCAGCCCGGAGATCCGCCCGGAGCACGTCGCGCTCGGGCTGCTCGCCGAGCCGAATGGGCTCGCCGCCCGGCTGATCGTGGCGCGGGGCGTACCGCTGGAGCGGCTGCGGGAAGTCGTCACCGCGACCTTCCCGGCGCCGGCCGACCAGATCCCCGAGCTGATCCCCTACGACGCGCGCGCCAAGAAGGTGCTCGAGCTGACCTTCCGGGAGGCGCTGCGACTCGGCCACAACTACGTGGGCACCGAGCACATCCTGCTCGCCCTGCTGGAGGAGGAGGGGGGCGACGGCGTGCTCAGCGGGCTCGGCCTCGACAAGTCCGACATGGAGGCGGCGGTCACCGCCGCCCTCGCCGAGGCCGCGCGACGCCACCAGTCCTGACCTCCCACCCGCCCGGGTCCGCCGGACGCGCCCGGGCGGGGCGGCGGGGATCAGTCGGCGGTGGGGAAGCCGTAACGGGCGGCGTGCTCCGGGTCGGCCGGGTCGATCTGGCGGATGCCGGCGTCGGCGAGGCGCTTGTTCACCTCGTCGAGCCGCTCCCGCACCAGCCGGGACTCCTCCTCGGTGACCCGGCCGCGGTGCGGCTTGCCGGCGTGCTCGATGGTGCCGTAGTCGATCTTCTCCGCGCTCTTGCGGGCCTTCGGCGGCCGCACCCGCTCGGCGGTGCGCAGCAGTTGCGCCATCGGCACGTCGGTGGCCATCGCGTCGAACTCGCTGGCGGTCAGCACCACCCGACGCGGCTCGCCGTGACCGTGCTTGTCGTGGATCTCCACCACCGCCACGTCCAGCGCGGCGTCGTCGATGCTCTCGATCTCGACCGGGGTGGCGTCCAGCTGCACGGGGCCGGCGACCAGGTCAGGGTGCTCCAGCACGACGACGCGGACCACCTCGTCGTCCCGCTGCAGAACCGTGCCGCTGAAGTCGGAGACGTGGATCGTCTTCTTGCCCATGCGCGGAGCTTCTCCTGTCGTAGGCCGAGTTTTCGGACCAGGAGACGCTACCCGACACCTGTGCGAAAGGCCCGGCTGGAACGCCCGGGTGTGTCGTCGCTTTCCTCCGACCCCGCTCAGCGGGCGCTGAGGCCGCGCCGGGTGGCCGCGGGTGGCAGTGCGTTCAGCTCGGCCCAGGAGAGTGGGGCAGCGCTCCGGGCCTCCCGGTACGGCGGCTGCGCCGGGAACCGCCCGGCGGCCCCGGCCGCCCGCCAGCTCCGCTCGGTGTCCTGCTGGTACCGGTCATTCGGCTGATTCGGCATGACCATTACCGTCCCAGAGAAAGTTGTACATGTATGGAAATAGATATGACGCCCGATCGATGCGTCAGGCTCCCGCGACCGGCAACCGGACCACGAACCGGCACCCATCGGTGATGTTCTGTACGTCTACCCGCCCACCGTGCGCCTCAATCAGCCCGCGCACGATCGCCAACCCCAACCCGCCCGAGCCCTCACCGCCGCCGTTGCCCGGGGTCCGCGCCGGTTCCCCCCGGAACGCCACGTCGAAGAGGCGGGGCAGGTCCGACTCTGGGATGCCGCCGCAGGTGTCCGCCACCGCCAGCCAGGCGGTGTCCGCGTCCCGGCCGGCGTCCACGCGGACCGTGCCGTCCTCCGGCGTGTAGCGGACCGCGTTCAGCAGCAGGTTGCCGATCACCCGGGCCAGCTCCGGCTCGCTGGCGGTCACCGTCGGCCAGCCCGACTCGGCGGCGACCAGCCGGATCCGCCGGGCCGCGGCCAGCGGGGCGGTGCTGGCGAGGGCGTCGGAGACGACGTCGCCCAGCGGCACCGCGGCCAGCGACAGCCGCAGCGCGCCCGCGTTGATCCGGGACAGCTCGAACAGGTCGTCGACCAGCCGGGTCATCCGGTCGGTCTCCACCCGGATCCGGCGGTGGTACTCGTCGACGGTCTCCGGGTCGCGGACCACCCGGTCCTCCAGCGCCTCGGCCATCGCGCGCAGCCCGGCGAGCGGGGTGCGCAGGTCGTGCGAGACCCAGGCGACCAGGTCGCGGCGGCCCTTCTCGATCCGCCGCTCCCGCTCCCGCGCCTGGTCCGCCCAGACCGCCGCCGCGGCCAGCCGGCGGCCGAAGAGCCAGCCCACCGCGAGGCTCACCACGGCGGCGGCGGAGACGGTGATCAGCACCACCTCCAGGTCGTGCCGGGAGAGGAACATCGCCTCGGCGATCACCGCCACCCCGGCCACCACCGCGGAGACGGTCATGGTCAGCAGCACGACGACGTGCACCAGGATCGAGCGGCCGCGCAGCAGTCGCAGCGCGACCGCCCCGAGCAGCCCGACGCAGAGCGCCGCGGCGAGCGCCGCCCCGAAGATCAACGCCAGGTCACGCATCGGCCGGCTCGTACCGGTAGCCGACGCCCCAGACGGTGACGATCCGTCGGGGACTGGCCGGGTCGGCCTCGATCTTCTCCCGCAGCCGGCGGACGTGGACGGTGACGGTGGACTGGTCGCCGAAGCTCCAGCCCCAGACCCGGTCCAGCAGCTCCGCCCGGCGGAACGCCCGCGCCGGATGCCGCATCAGGTGGGCCAGCAGGTCGAACTCCCGCAGGGTGAGGGTCAGCTCCCGGCCGTGCAGCCGGGCCACCCGGGGGCCCGTCTGCACCTCCAGGCCGTCGTCGCGCAGCACCTCCGGCGGCGCGACCGGCTCGCCGCCGGCCCGGCGCAGCACCGAGCGCACCCGCAGCACCAGCTCCCGGGGGGAGAAGGGTTTGCTCAGGTAGTCGTCCGCGCCCAGTTGGAGGCCGAGGATCCGGTCGGCCTCGTCGCCGCGCGCGGTCAGCATGACGATGGGTACGCCGTCCGGCCGCTCCCGCAGCCGGCGGCAGACCTCCAGCCCGTTCAGCACCGGCAGCATCAGGTCGAGCACCACCAGGTGCGGTGTGTGCCGCGCCACGGCGGCCAGCGCGGCGGCCCCGTCGCCGACGTGGTCGACCTGGTAGCCGGCGTGCTCCAGGTACCGGCAGACCACGTCGCTGACCGTCCGGTCGTCGTCGACCACCAGCACCCGCTGCGTCACCGCGTACCTCCCCCTGGTGTCGCCCAGCGTATCGACGGGTGGGCCGGCGGAACCATTGCGAGGTTCTTACGGGCCGCCCGGGCCGCCCGGGCCGCCCGGCCAACCCGGCCCGCCCGAGGCTCCCGCACCCGGTCAGGACACGGTCCAGAGCAGGTGGTTGACCGCCAGCGCGGTGACCGCCTGCCCGGCCAGCCACCAGCGCCGGTCGCCGGCCGGGAGCCGGGCGACGGCGACCAGCAGCCAGACCGCGAAGGGCAGCCAGATCCGTTCCGCCTCGGCCTTGGAGAGCCCGGAGACGTCGGCGGCGGCCACGGTCAGCGCGGCGGCCAGCGGCAGCCAGACGGCTGCGCCCGTGGCGACACCGGTGCCGGCGTCGGTCAGGGCGGCGGTCCGGGCGTCGGCTTCGGCCGGGGCGACGGTGCGGGCGTCGGCGTCGATCGGGGCGGCGGTCCGGGCGGGACCGCGGGTGAGCGCGGCGATCCGGGCGCGGGCCCCGGCCAGCGCCGGGCGGAGGGTGCGGGCCAGGGCCGGGCCGGCCACCGGGCCGGCGCTGAGCAGCAGCGCGGCCAGGTTCGCCCAGACCCAGTAGGCGTACGGGCGGTCCGCCGCCCAGCCCTGGTAGTAGCGCCGCACGACCAGGTGGTAGCCGTCCAGCCACCAGAAGCCGTAGCCGACGAACCCGGCGGTCAGCACGGCCACGCCGAGCCCGGCGGTGAGCAGCGCGCGGACCCGGCCGGCGGCCCGCAGTGCCAGCACGGTCAGTGCCAGCAGCCCGGCCAGGACCAGCCCGTACGACAGGTGCAGGGCGACGCCGAGCAGCAGCCCGCCCACCCCGGGCGCCCATTTTCCCGGGCGGGCCAGCAGGGCGAGCCCGGCGGCCACCACGGCCGCGAAGATCCCGTCGGCGGAGGCACCCACCCAGACCGCGCCGGGCAGCAGCACCAGGAACGGCAGCACCGCGCGGGCGGCCGGCTCGTCGCCGAGCGCCCGCAGCGTCACCGGCACCGAGACGGAGACCGTCGCCCCGACCAGGACGCAGGCCAGCGCCGCCGCCGTGCCGCCGCCGAGACCGATCCGGTCCAGCGCGACGAAGACCAGCAGCGCGCCCGGTGGGTGCCCGGCGGTGTGGGTGGACCAGGAGTCGGGCCGGAAGTCGAGGATCCGCTCGGTGAAGCCGGCCAGCATGGCGGGCACGTCCCGCACCCGGGGCACCTCGTGCAGGTACTCCGCCTGCACGGTGAGCCGCTCGGTCAGCCCGGCCCGCCAGCCGTCCACCAGGGCCAGCGACAGGGTCCAGGCGACCGTGGCGAGCCAGCCGGCGACCAGCAGCCGGGGCCAGGGGAGCCGCCGGGCGAGGTGGGGACCGCGCGCCACCACGCCGACGGCGAGCAGCACCGCCGGGAGGGTGCCCCAGCCGGCGTGCGGCCGCCAGGTGGCGTAGAGCGGCGCGGCGTCGGCGTGCAGCCCGGCGTCGCGGTGGTTCAGCACGGCGCCGACCGCCACCGCCGCGGCCAGCAGCGCCGCCTCGACGGCGAGGACGGTCAGGTCGCGGCGACGGCCGGCGGTCAGGTGGCGGGTCATGGTGACCGCCGAGGCTACGGCCGCCGCCCGCCGGCCGGAAGCGCCCCGACCGGGACGTCAGCGACTCGTAAGGAACCGTTGCGGCGTAAGGGTTCCGTAACCGCGACGGGGGCCCGGACCAGGGCTGGGGCGGCCTAGCGTCCCCGGCATGGAGACAGAGGTCGACGTGGTGCTGCCGTGCCTGGACGAGGCGGCCGCCCTGCCCGGTGTACTGGCCGGGCTGCCGCCCGGGTACCGCGCCGTGGTGGTGGACAACGGCTCCACCGACGGCTCGCCCGAGGTGGCCGCCGCGCACGGCGCCCGGGTGGTGCACGAACCCCGGCGCGGCTACGGTGCCGCCGTCCACACCGGGCTGCTCGCCGCCCGTACCGAGCTGGTCTGCGTGCTGGACGCGGACGGCTCGTTCGACCCGGGGGAGCTGCCCAGTCTCGCCGGGCCGGTGCTGGCGGGGCGGGCCGACCTGGTCGCGGGGCGTCGCCGGGCGGTCACCCGCGCCGCCTGGCCGTGGCACGCCCGGGCCGGCAACGCGCTCCTCGCCGCCGGGCTGCGCCGCCGGGGCGTACCGGTGCACGACCTGAGCCCGATCCGGGTGGCCCGCCGCGCGGCGCTGCTGGACCTCGGCGTCGCGGACCGCGCCTTCGGCTACCCGCTGGAGCTGCTGCTCCGCGCGGCCGCCGCCGGGTGGCGGATCGTCGAGCTGGACGTGCCGTACGCGCCGCGGGCGGCCGGCACCCGGTCGAAGGTCTCCGGCTCGGTCCGGGGCACCGCCCGCGCGGTGCGGGACATGACGGCGGTGCTGCGGGCGGGCGTGACCTCATGACGGTGCTGCTGGTGATGGCGAAGGCGCCGGTGCCGGGCCGGGTGAAGACCCGGCTCTGCCCGCCGGCAAGTCCCGCCCAGGCCGCCGAGGTGGCGGCCGCCGCGCTGCTGGACACCCTGGACGCGGTCCGGGCGGTGCCCGGCGTGGTGCCGGTGCTGGCCCTGGCCGGCGGGCTCGCCGACGCGGCACGCGGTGCGGAGATCCGGGCCGCGCTGGCCGGCTGGAACCTGCAGCCCCAGCGCGGCCGGGACCTCGGCGACCGGCTGGCCGCCGCGCACGCCGACGCGGGCGCGGCGTTCCCCGGCCGACCGGTGCTGCAGCTCGGCATGGACACCCCGCAGGTCGGCGCGGACCTGCTCGGCGCGGCCGTGGCGCGGCTGGCCGGGACGGACGCGGTGCTCGGCCCGGCCGCGGACGGCGGTTGGTGGGCGCTGGGGCTGCGCGATCCGGCGGCGGCGGCGGTGCTGCGGGCCGTGCCGATGTCGACCCCGGTGACCGGTCGGTCGACCCGCGCCGCGTTCGCCGGCCGGGGCCTGCGGATCGACGCCCTGCCGGAACTCGCCGACGTGGACGAGTGGCCGACCGCCGTCGCTGTCGCCGCCGCCGCGCCGGCCGGGCGCTTCGCGGCGGCGGTACGGGCGATCGAGGCTGGTCTGACCGGGCGGTTCGCCGGGACGCCGCGCCACCTCGCGGGCCGACCGACCGCCCGGGCGGGGCCGCCGGCGGGGCCGGGGCCGGTCGCGGCGCGCACGGGCGGGGCCGCCCGGTGACCGGGCCGGCGCTGCTCGCCGGCGGCTTCGAGGCCGCGCTGGCCGACCCCGCCGACCGCCCCGGCGAGGGCGCGCACTGGCTGGTGCTCGGCGACGGGGTACGGGTGCCGCTGCCGGTGCGCCGGTGGCACGGGCCACCCGAGCCGGCCCTGACCGAGCTGGTGCGGCGGTGCGCCGGGCCGACCATCGACCTGGGCTGCGGGCCCGGCCGGCTGACCGCCGCACTGGCCGAGCGCGGACTGGTCGCCCTCGGCGTGGACGTCTCGGCGGTCGCCGTCCGGCTGGCCAGGGGCCGGGGCGCGGCGGCCCTGCGCCGGGACGTCCTCGCGCCGCTGCCCGGCGAGGGACGCTGGGCGCACACCCTGCTGGTCGACGGCAACATCGGCATCGGCGGCGACCCGGTACGCCTGCTGCGCCGCTGCGCCGCCCTGCTGCGTCCCGGCGGCACGGCGCTGGTCGAGCTGGCGCCGCCGGGCGCGGGCCTGTGGCGGGGGCGCGCGTACGTCACCTCGGGCGGGCGTGCCGGCGACGACGAGCGGGGGCCGGCGTTCCGCTGGGCCCGGGTGGGGGTGGAGCTGGCCGGGCCGCTGGCGTCCGCTGCCGGCTTCCGGGTCGCCGCCGTGCTGCCGCTCGACCGCCGCTGGTTCGTCGAACTGGTCCGCCGGTAGGCCCCGCAGTTCCTGACCGGCTACCGGCCGGCGCGAGGGCTTGCCGGCCCGCTGTGGGCGGGGTGCTTGGCGAACGTCCCGGGCGGCCGGGATCCGGACGTCCGGGCGGCCCGCCGCGCGTACCATGATCGTCGGCATGGCGGACGGCCCGGCGGGTGGAGGAGGTGGCCCCGGTGCTCGACCGGCGGTTGTTCCTGCACCTGGCGACCTGGCTGGGGCAGTGGCCGGCCGGTCCGGGGCTGCACGTGGTCCGCTCGCACCGCCGCGCGCGGCCGGCCTGGGACGGCCGGCTGCGGCCCGCCATCGCGGTCGCCGCGCCCGACTGCGCCCTCCTCTCCGTGCCGCCGGACCGGGCCGCGGCGGTCCGGGCCCTGGCCCGCGGACGCTCACTGCCGGGACTGCTGCCCGCCCTGCCGGGAGCGGTCGGGCTGCCGGACTGGCCCACCCACGGGGGCGCCTTCCGGTGGAGCCTCGCCCCGGCGCCGCTGCCCGACGTCGGCGAGTGGTCCGCGCCGACCGGGCCGGGGCTGCCGCCCTGGCTGCGGCTGTTCGACCGGGAGGTGCTGGTGGTGCGGGACGCCGACGGGCGATACCTGGCCGGCGCGGGGATCAAGCGGCACGACGCCCACGGGCACGAGCTGGCCGTTGGCACGGTACCGGCCGCCCGGGGCCGGGGGCTGGCCCGGCGGCTCGTCGCCCAGGCGGCCCGTCGGGTGCTCGACGAGGGCGCCGTCCCGACCTACCTGCACGACTCCGGCAACGCCGCGTCCGCCCGGGTGGCCGAGGCGGCCGGCTTCCCGGATCGGGGCTGGACGTCGTACGGGGTCTTCCCGAGCTGACCGCCGGCGCTGCAACTTCTCCGACCGGACGATCCTCGTCGTCAGTGACGCAGAGTGCGGATCAGGTCGAGCACCTGACGGGTCACCGGGCGCAGCACCCGCAGCCGGGAGAGGCCGACCAGCCGGTCGACCAGGGGCACCGCCCCGTCGATCAGCTTCCGGGTGCGGATCTGCTCGAGGGACCGGTCGTGCACCCAGTAGAGGACCACTCCCATGTACGCGAGCCAGAGCAGCTCCGGCAGCGCCGGCCGCAGCTCCGCGTCGACCCGGGCGGTGGACCCCTCCAGCACCTCGCGAAACAGCGCGATGGACGCCTCCCGGGGCGCGGAGGACTCGGCGGAGAACGGGCTCATCGGTGAGGTGGGCTCGGCCGCGGTCTTGAAGAAGCTCGCGGCGAACGAGTGGTACGGCGTGAGCACGTCGATGCCGGCGTGCAGCACCCCGGCCAGCCGCGCGGCGAACTCGCGTTCCCGGGCGAGCGCCGGCGCGGCCGCCGCCCGGTGCTCGGTCTGGGTGTCCGCGTAGAACTCCTGGATCAGGTGGTCCTTGGAGCCGAAGTAGTAGTAGGCGTTGCCCACCGCCACGCCCGCCTCCTGGGCGATCGCGCGCATCGTGGTCCGGGCGTAGCCGCGTTCCCGGAACAGCCGCATCGCCGTGTCCAGGATGAGCTGCCGGGTCTGCTCACCCCGGGCGGTCGCCGGTTCGCCGGTGGTCGGGCCACCCGCACCGGTCGTCGGGGCAGTCTGCTCGGTCATCGTCGCCACCGTATCCCGGGTTCGGCCATGGTTCGCGGACCAGCTCGCGTACCGAGGAGGCGGTCGCCACCACCCGCCGGGCCAGCGGCAGCAGGTGGGGGCGGGCCAGCCGTTCGGCGGTGGACCGGTGGTCGGCCAGCGCCCAGAGGCAGGCGAACCAGGCGCCGTCCCCGGCGTACACCGCGCCGGTGTCGGCGACGACGGTCAGGTCCCGCAGGGTCGCGTCGTGGTCGAGGCCGGGAAAGCGCCGCCGGGCCTCGGCCGAGCCGGCCGGCACGAACTCCAGGGATACGAGCTGCGGCCGCGACGCCAGCCACCGCCGGGCCGCCCGGCACAGCGGGCAGTGCGCGTCGTAGAGGACGGTGAACCCGCGGACCCCACCGGCCCCGTGCCCGGTGGGGTCCGCCGGCGCCACGCCCGCTCCGCCGCCGTCCGGCGGGACGCTCATCGCGCGGGTGGGGGCGGGGTCGGGCCGGCCTGCGCGGGGCCACCGGTCGCAAGCCCGGGCATCCCGGGACCGGCCATCGCCGGGCCGACCGGCCGGGTGCCGGGCTGCACCGGGAGGTGACCCACCGGCGCGATCGGCGGGTGCGGGGCGAGCTGCCGCAGCCGGCTGCGGCGGTACCGGCCGAGCGCGAAGACGTTGAAGAAGTGCAGCAGGCCGAGGACCAGCAGCACCCAGCCGACCTTCATGGAGAGTTCCTCCAGGGCCTGGCTGGTCGTGGTCACCGGGTCGGCGTGCTTCATCGCTACCGTCACGTAGCCGAGGTTGAGCAGGTAGAAGCCGACCACCAGGAGGCTGTTGACCGCGTCGGCCAGTCGCCGGTCGGCGAAGACCTCTTCCAGGAAGACCAGCCCGTTGCGGGAGAGCGCCCGGGCCACCCACACGGTCAGGCCGATGCTGACCGCCAGGTAGACCAGGTACATCCAGACCTTGACGTCCATCTCGCCGCCTTTCTTGAACACGTTCAAATTGAGGTCGGGCTCAGCGTAGGACAGATTTTGAACATGTTCAAGACCGTCCGGTCCGGTCGTTCGTGGTCGGACCCGGCCCGGCCCGGTATCGTCGCCTCGGCACCGATCGGCGGAGTCGGTGATCGATCTGACCGACGTCCCGTTCCTCGACTCGACCGGAGTGGCCACCCTGCTGCACGGCGCCGCCGAGGCGGTCGGCCGGGGCGCCACCCCTTGGGTGACAACCCGCGGCCCGTGGTGGCCCGGGTCCTGCGGATCACCGCAGTGGACGTCCTGCTCGGCCTGACCGACGGCGACGGCCGATCCACCGTCGGGCCGGGCTGGCGCGGGCTCAGCTGACCCGGGCCGCTGTCACGGCTCGGACCGGGCCGTGGCCTCGCCCGACCACTCCACCAGCACGATCGTCCCGTCGTCCCGGGACGCGCCGCCCCGGTGCTCCGCCACCGCCCGGTTCAACCGCCGGGTCTCGACCCGGTCAGACCAGCTCAGCCGGCGAGACCCAGCACCTGCGCCGCCGCCCGGCCGTTGGCGTGGCTGGCCCCGTACGTGGTGACGAACGCCCGGGCCCCGGTCGGCCGCCAGCCGCTCGGCCAGCCCATCTCCACCACCGTGACCGGGTGCGTGGCGGCCAGCGCGTCGACCAGCTCCGGGCCGCCCGGGAGCCGGTGCAGATGCCGGCCGACCAGCACGATCTGCCTCGGCCCGGCGAGTCGGCGCAGTTCCTCCGGGTCGATCTCGCCGGCCACCGCGCGGATCTCCTCGGCGTCGGCGAGGTGCGGGCCCAGTCCCCACGGCACCCGGCCCTCGGCGATGGTGGAGTCGGCGTGCAGCTGCACCACGAGCGGCTTGGCCAGCTCGGCGACGTCGCCCTCGACGCGTACCGCCCGGAGCGCGGCGGCGTACCCGAGTCCGTCGACGCCGGCCGTCGGGGTGCCGAGGGCGCCGGTCCAGGTGGCCAGGTCGGCGCCGCGCCCGGCGGCCTCCTCGACCCGGTCCCGGTCCAGCCGGCCGTCGGCGAGCGCCGCGACGATCTCCGCCGCCACCTGCTCGACCAGTTCGGCGTCGACCTTCGCGCCGATGCAGAGCAGGTCGGCCCCGGCGGCCAGGGCGCGGACGGCGGCTGGGCCGACGCCGCCCGCGGCCAGCGCGGCGCCCTTCATCTCCAGCGCGTCGGTGATCACGGTGCCGGTGAAGCCGTACTCCCGGCGCAGCAGGTCGACCAGGACCGCCCGGCTGAAGGTGGCCGGGCCGTCGCCGGTCAGCGGCGGCACCCGGATGTGCGCGGTCATCACCGCGCGGACGCCCGCGTCGATGACGGCCGCGAACGGCGGCAGGTCCCGCTGGCGCAGCAGGGCCGGCGGCACGTCGACGGTCGGCAGCTCGTGGTGAGAGTCGGCGACGGTCGCGCCGTGGCCGGGGAAGTGCTTCGCGCAGGCGGCCACCCCGGCCGACTGGAGGCCGGCCACCGCGGCGGCCGAGTGGGCGGCCACCCGGGCCGGGTCGGCGCCGAACGAGCGGGTGCCGATGACCGGGTTGTCGTCCGCGGTGTTGACGTCGACGGTGGGGGCCAGGTCGACGGTGATGCCGAGGGCGGCCAGTTCCGCGCCGATCGCCGCGTAGACCTGGCGGGTCAGCACCACGTCGTCGACCGCGCCGAGCGCGGCGTTGCCCGGGTACGGGCTGCCGGTGGCGTGGGCCAGCCGGGTGACGTCGCCGCCCTCCTCGTCGATCGCGACGATGACGTCCGGCCGGCCGGCCCGCAGCGCGGCGGTGCTCGCCGCCACCTGTCCCGGGTCGTGGACGTTGGTGCCGAACAGAGTGTGCCCGGCGAGCCCCTCGGCCAGCAGGTCCACCGCCCAGTCGGGCGGGACCGGCCCCGGGTACGCGGCGAGCAGGGTGCCCAGCGCGAGCCGGCGAAGTCCTGGATCCAACCCCACGTGTTACCGTTGCCTTTCAGTGAGCGAACGTGAGTTCGCGATCGGCAGTCGGCCGTTGCCGGCCGACGGTCCCCGGTCGGGGTGGACGCTTCACGGCCACCTGCCCCGCAAGCGGGGTCCTACGGTCGGCTTCACGTCCGTTGAAGCCTTGCGGCTCCGGGTCTCCGGCCACTCCGGTACCCGTCTCACGCTCAACCAGTCGCGCGAGATTCCTGGCCGCGTTCAAGTCCCGATCCAGCACCATCCCGCAGGCGTCACACTCGAACGTCCGGACTCGCAGCGGCAGCTTGGCTTTCACTACGCCGCAGTCCGAACAGGTCTTGCTCGATGGGAACCAGCGGCCGGCGGTGACCAGCCGACCACCGCTCCACGTTGTCTTGTGACCCAGCAAGCCGCGGATCGTGGCGAACCCGCAGTCGGAGATGGCCTTGGCTAGCTTGCGGTTGCGGACCATCCCGGCAACGTTCAGGTCTTCCACCACGATCGTGGCATAGTCGGCGGTCAGCGCGGAGGTGAGCTTGTGTAGGCCGTCGCGGCGCAGGTTCGCCACCCGGGCGTATGCCCGGGACCGGTCCGCGTTGGCCTTCTGCCAGCGCTTGGATGCCTCCTGGCCGGTGCGTCGGTCCGGGCCGACCCGGCGGGACACCCGCCGTGACAGCCGCCGCAGGTGCTTGGCCCCGCCCGCCAGATGCCGCGGGTTGTCGATCACGTCGCCGGTCGACAACACGGCCAGGTGCGTGATGCCGACGTCCACGCCGAGCACGGCATCCGACCGGGCGTGGTCGGCGATCTGCCGGTCGACCTCGCAGGAAAACGACACGTACCACCGGCCGCCGTCCAGCTTCACCGTCGCGGACAGGATCCGGGCGGTGCCCGCTTCCAGACGCCGGGCCAACTTGCGGGCCGACTCGTGCAGCTTGATCGTGCCCAGGCGCGGCAGAGTGACGTGCTTGCGGTCCGGCTCGACCCGGATGACGCCGGTCGTGAACGTGCACGACTTCGTCTCCGACCGCTTGTTCTTGAAACGCGGGAAGTTGACCTTCGGCCCTTTACGTTTGCCGGACTTGGAGTCGCGCCAAGCGTCCAGGCCACGGACCAGGTTGCGGATCCCGGCGGCGTCTTTGGAGTTCTCCGCCCACCACGGCGCTACGTCGCCCTTGGCCTCGTTCCATGCCTTACGCAGCGACGGTAGCGTCCACGGCACGGAAGCAGTGAGCCGGTCGCCGGTAAGGCCGTAGGTCTTCTCCGCGGCGCGCTGGTCCATCTGCGCCTTGACCAACCCAAGCGCCCAGTTGAACGCCTTGCGGCTGGCCCCGGCGTGCGATGCCAGCGCGGCCATCTGGGTAGCGTTCGGGTCCAGCGCGAACCGGTACGCCTGGTTGACGATCACGAGTCGTCCTCGGTGATTGCCGCGGCGACGGCTCGGTTGGCCCGGTTCGCGGCGGCCCGGCGGCCGTACAGCCGCGCGCACAGCGAGGTCAGGATCTCCGTGACGTCCCGCACGAGATCATCGTCGACCTCGGCCGGGTCCACCACCAGCAGCCGGCGGCCCTGCGCGGCAAGTGCCGCCTCGACGTACTCGGCGCCGAACCGGGCGAACCGGTCCCGGTGCTCGACCACGACCGTCACCACGGCCGGATCGCGGAGCAGGGCCAGGAACTTCTCGCGACGCCCGTTCAGCGCCGACCCTACCTCGGTCACCACCCGCGACACGCTCAGATGCTGGGCGGTGGCCCAGGCGGTCACCCGCGCGACCTGCCGGTCCAGGTCGGCCTTCTGGTCCGCCGAGGAGACCCGGGCGTACACGACAACCTGATCCTGCGGGGCGGTGTCGGCAACGTCCACCAGGATCGTGCCGGACGGGAGCCGCCGAGCGGGCACCGGCATGGTTCCCTCACGGAACCACCGGTACGCGGTCTGCGGGTGCACCCCGTTGCGGCGCGCCCACTCGGCAAGCTTCACGGCCCCATCATAACAATTGCTCACAGATATGCACGGCTATGCACGAAAGAATGAGCTGTCGTCATCCCCTTTCGGTGCCGGACGGCACGAGTGTCGCACCGGAGCGGCCGTCCCGGACGGCGTCGGGACTCCGGATCCGGGTGGCCGATACGCTAACGGGCACCCGTCTGCAGGTCATTGGTAGTTAGCAAAGTTTGCTGAATATAAGAGGACGTGGCATGAGTGCGACCCGGCTGCCCGGCACCCCCCGCCTGTTGCGGGCGCTCAACGACCGCGCGGCGCTTGAGTTGCTCCTCGAACGCGGCCCTCTCACCCGGGCCCGGATCGGCGAGCTGACCGGGCTCTCCAAGGTCACCGCCTCCCAGCTCGTGGAGCGGCTGGAGGAGCGGGGTCTGGTCACCCGGGTCGGCGAGCAGGCCGGCGGGCGGGGCCCGAACGCCCAGCTCTACGCGGTCCGGCCGGGCAGCGCCCACGTGGTCGGGGTGGACGTCGACGCGGACCGGGTGGTGGCGGCCTGCGCCGACATCACCGGCGCGGTGATCGGCCGGGTCGAGCAGTCCACGAAGGACACCGACGACCCGGTGGGCGTGGTGCACAACGCCGTAATGCAGGCGGCGAGCAGCGCGGGCGCGGAGCTGTCGAGCGTACGGCGGATCGTGCTCGGCACCCCCGGCCTGGTCGACCCGGGCACCGGCGACATCACCTTCGCCTTCAACCTGCCGCGCTGGCACCGCGGGCTGCTCGCCGCGCTCCGCGAGGACCTGCACACCCCGGTGGTGTTCGAGAACGACGTCAACCTCGCCGCCGTCGCCGAGGCGCAGTCCGGCGCCGCGCACGGGGTGTCGGACTTCGTGCTGGTCTGGGTGGGGGCGGGCGTCGGCCTGGCGATCGTGCTCGGCGGCCGGCTGCACCACGGCAGCAGCGGCGCGGCCGGCGAGATCGGCTACCTGCCGGTCCCCGGGGCGCCGATCCCGCGGGACGTCTCGAAGCGGGCCAAGCCGGCGTTCCAGCGGCTCGCCGGCGCCGACGCGGTCCGTGCGGTGGCCGCCGAGCACGGCTTCGCCGCCGACACCGCGGCAGACGCGGTGCGCGCCGCCGTCGCGGCCGGCCGGGCGGGCGGTCCGGTGCTCGACGAGCTGGCCCGCCGGCTGGCCCTCGGGGTGGCCAGCACCTGCGTGGTGCTCGACCCGCCGCTGGTGGTGCTCGCCGGCGAGGTGGGCCAGGCCGGCGGGGCGGAGCTGGCCGAGCGGGTGCAGCACGAGGTCGCCGCGATCACGCTGGTCCGCCCCCGGGTGGTGCCCACCGGGCTCACCGAGGAGCCGATCCTGCGGGGCGCGCTGCGCACCGCGCTGGACGCGGTCCGCGACGAGGTGTTCGGCTCGACGGTCGGCTGACCGGCCGGCGGGCCTGCCGGCCGGTGCCGTCGTCGGTGGCGCCGCCATGTGAAGGAATTCTTCACGAGCGTGTTTATCTCTGCAAGGAGTTGCCGCGCACGGAACGGCCCCCGTCGCCGCCCGGCGGGCGGGAGCGGGGGCCGGACCGTGCGGTCAGATCAGGTCGCGGCGGCGGAACGCGGCGAAGGCGGCCACCACCAGCGCCGCCGTCAGACCGAGCAGCACCGCCAGCCCCGGCACCCAGCTCAGGGTGTACATGTTGTCGCAGAAGCCGGTCGTGTCGCCCTGGCAGGCGTGGTTGTCCCAGAACCGGGCCTCCCCGGTGAGCCAGGCGGCCAGATAGCTGGAGAGCATCCACTGGTCCGGCCGGGCCGCCCCGACGATCTGCAGCACCAGCCGGGCGCCCAGCTCCCACACCACCAGGTACGCGGCCACGGTGCCCAGCGCCGCCGACGTGTGCCGGCCCAGCGTGGCGATCGCGAAGCCCAGCGCGGCGGCCAGCAGCACCAGCACCAGCCCCCGCCCGTACGTCGCGCCCAACGACCGCCAGAACTCGCCGTCCAGCCGGCCCGGCAGCCCGGCCGTCTGCGCGATCAGCCAGAACACGGCCAGGTACGCCGCCGACGCCACCGCCGAGAGCACCAGCAGCGCCCCGAGCAGCGTGCCGAGCTTCGCGCCGAGCACCGCCCACCGGCGGGGCCGCCAGAGCAGCAGGTTCACCACCCCGCCGGAGTTCAGGTCGGCCCCGATGTACGACGCCCCGACCAGGAAGCCGAAGAGCATCAGGAACGCGACGAGGAAGTAGAGCAGCGGGCGGGCCTGGTTGGCGAACGTGAAGACGCCGTTGAGGAAGTCCGCCGCCACCGGCACCCGCTCCATCCGGACCGGGTCGATCTCGCTGCAGTCTGCGGGGACGTAGTCGCTCTCCTCCGGCGCGAGCGTCCCCGCCTTGATCCGCAGGCACCGGTCGTGCGCCGCCTCCATGCTGCTGCGCTGCTCGGCGGCCTGGGCCTGGGCCTGGCTCATCTCGCCCGGGGTCGGCCGGTGCGACCCGGCGAGCGTGGTCGCGGCGGTGACCGCGAACGCGGTCAGCAGCAGCACCACCATCAACTGCACGAAGCGGCGCGCGGACAGCCGCTCCAACTCGGCACGGACCAGGTTCACGCCTGCACCTCCCGGGTCTCGCGCGCGTCGAGGTCGATCACCATGTCGTCCGACCCGCCGTCTGGCCGGACCGAACCGTCCACCTGGCGAGGCACCGCCGGGTGCGGCGTGCTCCCGGTCAGCTCCAGGAAGACGCTCTCCAGGTCCGGCCGGAGCGGGACCAGCTCGCGTACCCAGAGGCCCTGCTCGCCCAGGGTGCGGCTGATCAGCTCCGGCTCGTCCACCCCGGCGACCACCAGGTGGTCGGGGTGCGCGGTGACCGCCAGCCCGAGCGCCCCCAGCAGCTCGGCCGCGCGTTCCGGCTCGGCCACCCGGACCTGCCACTCGTGCTGGTCGAAACCGGCGAGCACCTCGTCCACCGGCCCGGCCGCCACCCGGCGGCCCCGGCTGATGATCGTCACGTGGTCGCAGATCAGCTGGATCTCGGCCAGGATGTGGCTGGAGAGCAGCACCGTCACGCCCGCCGCCGAGAGCGACCGCATCAGGTCCCGCATCTCCCGGATTCCCGCCGGGTCCAGCCCGTTCGCCGGCTCGTCGAGGATCAGCAGCTCCGGGTTCTTCAGCAACGCCGACGCCACCGCCAGCCGCTGCTTCATGCCCAGCGAGTAGCCCTTGACCCGCTCGTCGCCCCGCTCGCGCAGGCCGACCTGCTCCAGTACCTCGTCCACCCGGCTGGTCGGCACCCCCCCGGCCAGGGCGAGCAGCCGCAGCGTCCGGTGCGCGGTGAAGTTGCCGAAGAACTGCGGGCTCTCCACGATCGCGCCGACCCGGCCGGCGACCTCGGGCAGCCGCTCCGGCGAGGACGCCCCGAGCACGCTCATCCGGCCGCCGTCCGCCCGGACCAGCCCCAGCAGGGCGCGCAGCGTGGTGGTCTTGCCCGAGCCGTTGGGCCCGAGGAAGCCGTGCACCTGGCCGGCCTCGACCAGCAGGTCGAAACCGTCGACGGCGACCCGACGCCCGTGGCGGAGCGTGTGGAAGGTCTTACGGAGACCGTCGATCTCGATGACCGCGCTCATCCGCGCGGCTCCTGACAGGGCATGGACCGTCCTCCGGTTAGGTGACCAACGACACGGCGCCTCACCTTATGGCGGCGGCGCCGCCCGTGGGGGGCAGCGCGCGCGGTGCGTGATTGGATGGACCGGTGACTGGTGACCTGATCCCCGGCGCCGCCGGCGCCCCCACCGCCCCCTCGACCGTGGACGCGGATCTGGTGGTCAGCCTCGACGGGGTCGGCGTCAAGCGCTCCGGCACCGCGTTGCTGCACGACGTCGACTGGCGGGTCGAGCTGGACGAGCGCTGGGTGGTGCTCGGGCCCAACGGCGCCGGCAAGACGACCCTGCTCAGCCTGGCCGCCGGGCGGTTGCACCCGACCACCGGCGCCGTGCACGTGCTCGGCGAGCGGATCGGCCGCACCGACGTCAACGAGCTGCGCATGCGGATCGGCCTCTCCACCGCCGCGCTGGCCGAGCGGGTCCCCGCCGACGAGCGGGTCAGCGACGTCGTGGTCACCGCCGCCTGGTCGGTGGTGGGCCGCTGGCGGGAGAGCTACGACCGCACCGACGAGGCCCGCGCCCGGGCCCTGCTCAGGCAGCTCGGCATCGGGCACCTGGCCGACCGCGCGTACGGCACGCTGTCGGAGGGGGAGCGCAAGCGGGTGCAGATCGCCCGCGCGCTGATGACCGACCCGGAGCTGCTGCTCCTCGACGAGCCGGCCGCCGGGCTCGACCTGGGCGGTCGCGAGGACCTGGTGGCCCGGCTGGCCGAGTTGGCGTACGACCCGGACGCCCCGGCGCTGGTGCTGGTGACCCACCACGTGGAGGAGATCCCGCCGGGGTTCACCCACGCGCTGCTGCTGCGCGAGGGCGGCGTGGTGGCGCAGGGCCTACTCGCCGACACTCTCACCGCCGACAACCTGTCGAAGACCTTCGGCCTGCCCCTGGTCGTGGAGCGTGCCGGCGAGCGCTGGACCGCCCGCGCCGCCTGAGGCGGAAAGGAACCACCGTGCAGCAGACCCGGGTGGCCGTGGTGGGCAGCGCCAACATGGACCTGGTCGGCACCGCGCCCGCGCTGCCCCGGCCGGGGGAGACCCTGCTCGGCAGCGACTTCGTCATGCTCCCCGGCGGCAAGGGCGCCAACCAGGCGATCGCCGCGGTCCGCGCCGGCGCGTCCTGCGTCTTCCTCGGCGCGATCGGCTCGGACGCCTTCGGGGTCACCCTCAAGGCCCGGATCACCGCCGCCGGGGTGGACACCGGCCAGCTCCGGGTGGTGTACGGGGCCTCCGGCGTGGCGCTGGTCATGGTGGGCGCCGGAGGCGAGAACGCGATCCTGGTGACGCCCGGCGCCAACGGGGCGTTCGTCGGCCTGACCGAGGGTGAGCTGCACGCCGTACGCGAGGCGGACGTGCTGGTCGCCCAGCTTGAGGTGCCGGTCGAGACGGTGACCGAGGCGGCGGTCGCGGCCCGGGCCGCCGGCACCCGGGTGATCCTCAACGCGGCGCCGGCCCGCCAGGTGCCGGCGGACCTGCTCGCCGCGGTGGACCTGCTGGTGGTCAACGAGACCGAGGCGCAGGCGCTCACCGGCCGGGGTCGGGACGAGCCGGCGGCGCTGCTCGACCTGGTGCCCCGCGCGGTGCTCACGCTCGGCGCGCAGGGCGCCTGGTACGTCGACCGGGACGGCCGGTCGGTGCACGTCCCGCCGGTCAAGGTCGACGCGGTGGACTCCACCGCCGCCGGTGACGCGTTCACCGCCGCCCTGGCCGTCGCCTGGGGCGAGGGCCGGGAGTTGGTCGACGCAGTGCACTGGGCGGCGGCGGCCGGGGCGGCCTGCGTACGACGGCTGGGCGCCTCGGTGGCGCTGCCCCGCCGGCTCGAGATCGACGAGCTGTACTCCCCGCCGGCCTGACCCGGCCCCCCGGAGCGGGACGGTCAGTTGGCGACGTCGTCGGTCAGCTTCTCGCCCCGGCGGCGCAGCATGCCGAGGCCGGGGATGCCGGCGACGGCCAGCTTGAGGTCGCGGGTCACGTCGAGCAGGTCGTGCAGGTCCGGGCCGACCCGGTCCAGGGTGGCCAGGATCGGCAGGATGTCCGCGGTCAGGTGGTCCTTGAGCTTCGGCAGCTCGTCGACCAGCCGGATCGCCGCGGTCACCTCCTCGTGGCTGAGCTGCTCGATGAAGCGGGCCGCCATCGGCGCGGCCCGGCGCAGCGCGGGCTCGTACGCGGCCATCAGCTCGGCGGCGGCGCCGGCCGCCCGTTCGGCCTCGCCGACCACGACGGCGGCCGTGGCGGAGACCCGTTCGGCCTCGCCGACCACCACGGCGGCCGCCGCGGCGACCTCGGTGGCGGTCTCGATCGCGTCGGTTGCGGCGGCGCTGATCACGGCGACCTCGCGGACCGCCGCCTCGGCGTCGTCGAGCACCCGGTCGGTGCGGTCCAGGGTGCCCTCGATCCGGTCCACCACCCCGTTGATCCGGTGCAGCAGCGCCTCCACCCCGTCGAGCACGGCGAAGGCGCGGGCCGGTACGGCGGCGAACGACGCGGCCGAGCCGAACGCCTGGTCGAGGGCGGAGCGGGTGAGGCCGACGACGGCGCCGGGCCGGGGGAGGGGAATCGCCATGTGAACCAGTGTGCGTCGGCCGGGCCAGCAGCGCCGGGTGGCGGCGGGCGGTCCGCGTCACGTCCACCCGCCGCCGGCCCGGGTCGGCGCACGCCCTCTGGGTGGCCCGGCTGATCGAGCCGCTGTCGCAGAAGAGCGATCCGCTGTCCATGAAACCGCAGTGGAAGCCGCCCTTGATGATCCGGTTGCGGGCGGCGGCGAGGAAGCTGGCGCCGCCGCCCATGGAGTGCCCGGACAGGCCCAACCGGTCGACGCTGACGTGCCCGGCGAGCCGGGAGCCGGTGGTGGTGTCCTGGGCGACGGTCCAGGTGAGGGCGGCGTTGAGGTCGTCGGCGAAGGCGCCGTGGTTGGGCGAGAAGCCACCCTGCGAGGCTGCCGGCGGTGGTGGCCGGGTAATAGACGCGGGCCGAGAGGGGGCGGCCGGCCGCGCTGACGGTCGCGTCGACGTAGCCGGCGGCGTGGGCGCCCGGTGCGGACGGGTCGGCCAGCATGCTGGCGGGGCGGAGGGTGGCGCCGGCCGGGGCGGCGCCCTGGGCGGGCGCCGGTAGCACCAGGGTGAGCGCCGCCGCGACGCGACGGTCAACTTTCCTCAACATGACAGCCTCCCCATATCGATGGACACCACTGTCCAATCAGGAGGGCAGAGGAGGGCGACGCTGCTCACGCCCCGGTTGTGCCATAACCAGCGCGATGACGTGCCCGCCGGCGTGGATGGATTCGGAGGTGACCTGTACCGCGTCGTCCCGGTAATAGAGGGTCATCACCATGCCTAACCATCCGCGCTCAAGTCCGGGTCGTGCGTGATCGCCGCCCGGGTGCCCGGGTGCCCGGGTGCCCGGGTGCCCGGGTGCCCGGAGGGTCCGGAGGGGATGGTCGATGTGGGCATCCTTTGGAGCTGAATCGTCTGCGACATCAAAGCTCGGCCGCGGCGGCCTGCCCGGCGCTCCCGCGTCCACGGTCACCGACGTGCCAGCCGGTCCGTTCACAGCTTCCGTCGGGCCGCTCGCTGGTTGTGCTGGTCCGCCGGTCTTGGCCGCCGGTCGTGCCGGTCCGTTCGCCTGTCCTGCTCGGGAGAGTCAGGTCCGATTCGTTTGTGACATCAGCTCCAAAGGCGGTCAGGTAGGGGTCCGGTTGCAGGCCGGGGAGGCGCGGCCGGTGGCTCGGGCAGCGCCCGCGGTGGTGGGTGAGCGGGGCGACGCCGACGCCCCGCGCCGGGTAGCGTCCGGGCTCATGACGGATCGGAGGGATGCCGGCGGCGCGGTGGGCGCGGCCGAGCGGGAGCACAACGTCGAGGTGGTCCGGCGGTACCTGCGGACCTTCGTCACCAAGGACCTGGCGGAGCTGCGCGAGGTCGTCGCGGAGGACGTCCTGATCTACGGCTCCGGCACGGCGGTCCAGGGCCGGCCTTTCGTCGAGGGCGCCGTCTCGTCGCCCGGGCTGACCGTGCTCGACCAGCGGATCGTCGAGTTGGCCGCGTTCGACGACCGGGTGGTCGTCTCGCTGGCGCAGACCTACCGCCGGGACGCCACGGGCGCGACCATCGTGCAGAGCGCCTGCAAGATGTACCGGCTGGCCGGCGGGCGGATCGTCCAGTTCTGGGGCGAGCAGGACACCTACGGGCTGCTGCGCGGCCTCGGGCTGCTGCCGGACGAGCCGATCACGTTCTGACGGCCGGAGGGCGGTGCGGACTCCATCGCCCGCTGTACCGCCCGGTAGATCTGGCCGAAGCGCAGCGCGTCGCCGGTGCGCAGCAGACGTACCGGTTGGCCGCGCCAGCGGGCCCACATCTCCCACTGCCGGGCGCCCCGGGCGTACGAGCGGTCCAGGTGTTCGAAGAGGAAGTCGGCGAGCGGCCCGACCCCGAGCCCGACCAGCACCGACACCCCGACGATGGCGACTGTGACGGTGGGTGAGCGGTGCAGCAGGACCGCCAGCCCGATGCCGAGCAGCGCGGCCACCAGCGGGCCGGCCAACGCGGCGCCGATCGCGCCCCGGCCGGCGAGCACCCGCCAGGAGCGGCTGCCCCGACGGTGCCACACCATGGTGAGTTCAGCGAGCGGGAACGTCCGGCCGTCCACCCGCACGGCGGTGGAGGTGACCTGCACCGACCTGTCGTCGTAGTACGTGATCATGGCCTGACTCCCGGTGGCGGGGCGGACACCACACTACTTACCCCAACGACCCGGGTCGTAAGGTTGGCACGCGACTTCGACGAGGAAGTGAGGGCAGCGTGGGCGAGTTCGTTCGGCTGGAAACCAAGGACGGCATCGGCACCATCCGGCTGGAGCGGCCGCCGATGAACGCGCTCAACACCCAGGTGCAGGAGGAGTTGCGCGCCGCCGCGGCCGCCGCCACCGCCGACCCGGAGGTCCGCGCGGTCATCGTGTACGGCGGGGAGAAGGTCTTCGCCGCCGGCGCGGACATCAAGGAGATGGCCGACATGTCCTACGTGGACATGGCAGACCGGGCCGCCGACCTGTCCAGCGCGCTCGGCGCGATCGCCCGGATCCCCAAGCCGGTGGTCGCCGCCATCACCGGGTACGCCCTCGGTGGCGGCTGCGAGCTGGCGCTGGCCTGCGACTGGCGGATCGTGGCCGAGGACGCCAAGCTCGGCCAGCCGGAGATCAAGCTCGGCATCATCCCCGGCGCGGGCGGCACCCAGCGGCTGGCCCGCCTGGTCGGGCCGGCCCGCGCCAAGGACCTGATCATGTCCGGCCGGATGGTCGACGCGCAGGAGGCGCTGCGGATCGGCCTGGCCGACCGGGTGGTCCCGGCCGCCGAGGTCTACGATGCGGCCGTCGCGCTGGTGAAGCCGTACCTGACCGGCCCGGTGCAGGCGCTGCGGGCGGCCAAGCTGGCCGTGGACGGCGGCTTGGACATGGACCTCAACTCCGGCCTCGCCTGGGAGAGTCAGCTCTTCGCGGCGCTCTTCGCCACCGACGACCGGCGCGAGGGCATGGCCGCCTTCGTCGAGAAGCGCAAGCCGGACTTCACCGGCCGCTGAACCGGCCCGGGTCGGCGGCGCTTACCCCGCCGCCGACCCGAGAACGGTTCACATTCCGCCTACCGGCCAGTAACGTGTGACACCGGTCATGTGACGAAGGGAAGCGGCGATGACGGAACGGGTCGAAGGCCACGGTGGAGAGCTGGCGCTCGCGGCGCTGCGCGCGCACGGTGTACGGGAGATGTTCACCCTCTCCGGCGGGCACGTCTTCCCGCTCTACGACGCCGCGCACTCCACCGGCTTCCCGATCTACGACGTCCGGCACGAGCAGTCGGCCGTCTTCGCCGCCGAGGCGGTGGCCAAGCTCCAGCGCCGGCCCGGCCTCGCCGTGCTCACCGCCGGCCCCGGCGTCACCAACGGCGTCTCCGGCCTGACCAGCGCCTTCTTCAACGCCTCCCCGGTGCTCGTGCTCGGCGGCAGGGCACCGCAGTTCCGCTGGGGCTCCGGCAGCCTCCAGGAGATGGACCACCTGCCGCTGGTCGCCCCGGTCACCAAGCACGCCGAGACGGTGTTCAGCGCCGACGACATCCCGCGCGCGGTGACCGCCGCCCTCACCGCCGCGCTCACCCCGCACCGCGGCCCGGCCTTCCTCGACTTCCCCCTGGAGGCGGTCTTCTCCGTCGGCGACGCCGAGCTGCCGGCGGTGGCCCCGGTCGCCCCGATCGAGGCCGACCCGGACGAGGTGGCGAAGGCCGCCGGCCTGATCGCGGGCGCCAGCCGACCGGTCATCATCGCCGGCTCCGACGTGTACGCGGGCGACGCCATCGACGCCCTCCGGGCCGCCGCCGAGGCCCTCGAAGTGCCGGTCTTCACCAACGGCATGGGTCGCGGCGCGCTCCCCCCCACCCACCCGCTCGCCTTCGCCAAGGCCCGCCGGGTCGCGCTCAAGGGCGCCGACGTGGTCGTGGTCATCGGCACCCCGCTGGACTTCCGGCTCGGCTTCGGCGACTTCGGCGACGCCAAGGTCGTACACGTCGTCGACGCGCCCAGCCACCGCGCCGGGCACGTGCAGCCCGCCGCCGCCCCCGCCGGGGACCTGCGGCTGATCCTCACCGCGTTCGCCGGGCACGCCGGCGCCCGGGCCGACCACACCGACTGGATCGCCCAGCTCCGGGTCGCCGAGGACGCCGCGAAGACCCGCGACGCCGAGGAGATGGCCGCCGAGACCGACCCGATCCGGCCGGCCCGGATCTACGGCGAGCTGCGCAAGGTCCTCGCCCCGGATGCCATCACCATCGGCGACGGCGGCGACTTCGTCTCGTACGCCGGGAAGTACCTGGAGCCGGCGCAGCCCGGCACCTGGCTCGACCCCGGCCCGTACGGCTGCCTCGGCACCGGCATGGGCTACGCGATGGGGGCCCGGGTCAGCCACCCGGACCGGCAGATCTGCGTGCTGATGGGCGACGGCGCGGCCGGCTTCTCACTGATGGACGTCGAGTCCCTGGCCCGGCAGCAGCTCCCGGTGGTCATCGTGGTCGGCAACAACGGCATCTGGGGCCTGGAGAAGCACCCGATGCGGGCCATGTACGGCTACGACGTGGCCGCCGACCTCCAGCCCGGGCTGCGCTACGACAAGGTCGTCGAGGCGCTCGGCGGGGCGGGCGAGACGGTGGAGAAGGCCGCCGACCTCGGCCCGGCCCTGACCCGCGCGTTCGACGCCGGCGTGCCGTACCTGGTCAACGTGCTGACCGACCCCGCAGACGCGTACCCCCGCTCGTCGAACCTGGCCTGACCACGACCGTCCGACCGCCGTCGCCGGGTGACCGGCGGCGGTCGTGCCTTTCTGCCAGCAGGTAAATCAGCGGAATGTCAGCGGCTGTCGACGTAACGTCAGCGCCGTCGCTCATCGTGGGGTGGCCAGCGATACGACGGGAGTTCCGATGACATACGCGATCCAGGCGGAGGGACTGGTCCGCCGCTTCGGCGCGACCACCGCCCTCGCCGGAGTCGACCTCGCCGTCCCCACCGGGACGGTCTTCGGTCTGCTCGGCCCGAACGGGGCGGGCAAGACCACCGCGGTCCGGGTGCTCGCCACCCTGCTCGCCGCCGACGAGGGGCACGCCACCGTGGGCGGGTACGACGTCCGCCGCGACGCGCACCGCGTCCGCCAGCTGATCGGCCTCACCGGCCAGTACGCCTCGGTCGACGAGACGCTCACCGGCACCGAGAACCTGCTGCTGATCGGCCGGCTGCTCGGGCTGAGCCGGGCCGACGCCCGGGCCCGCGCCGGGCAACTGCTCGCCGACTTCCAGCTCAGCGACGCCGCCGACCGGGCGGCCAAGACCTACTCGGGCGGCATGCGCCGCCGCCTCGACCTCGCCGCCAGCCTGGTCGGCCGGCCGCAGGTGCTCTTCCTCGACGAGCCGACCACCGGGCTGGACCCGCGCAGCCGCAACGAGCTGTGGGACATCGTCCGGGGCCTGGTCGCCGACGGGGTGACCGTGCTGCTGACCACCCAGTACCTGGAGGAGGCCGACCAGCTCGCCGGCGAGATCGCGGTCGTCGACCACGGCCGGGTCATCGCCCAGGGCACCCCGGAGGAGCTGAAGGCGCGCACCGGCGGCCAGGTCCTCGCCGTCCGGCCGACCGACCCTGCCGACCTGTCGACCGTGGTGGCGATCGCCGCCGAGGTCACCGGGGCCGCCCCGGAGGTCGCCCAGACCACCGTCTCGGTGCCGGTCACCGACCCGGGCACGCTGCCCGCCGTGGTCCGCCGGCTCGACGCGGCGGAGATCACCGTCGCCGAGCTGGCCCTGCGCGGCTCCAGCCTGGACGAGGTCTTCCTCTCCCTGACCGGCCACCGGGCCGAGCAGGACGGCCGCTCCGACGTTGAATTGGAAAGGATCCCGACTTGACGTCCTCCCCTCCCTCCGGGGAGGGGATTCCCACGGTCGCCCGTGGGGCTTCCTGTTTCACCGCCGACTGCCCGTAGGGAGGACTCCCGTGAGGTCTTACGTCAGCTCCACAGGCGTTTTACCTCTCCGCCAGCCCGGCGGCGAGGATGTTCCTGGCTGCGTTCACGTCCCGGTCGTGGATTACCCCGCAGCCGCCACACGCCCACGACCGGATCGACAGCGACATGGACGTGTCGAGACGGCCGCACGCCGAGCAGGTCTTGGACGACGGGTACCAGCGGTCAACAGCGACAACCGTTCGCCGGTACCAGGCGGCCTTGTACTCCAGCATGCGCCGCAGGTCGGACCACGCCGCGTCGGAGATGGCGCGGGCCAGTCGGTGGTTGCGGAGCATGGTGCGCACGTTGAGGTCTTCGATCACGACCGTTTGGTTCTCGCGGACGAGTCGAGTGGTCAGCTTGTGCAGGTGGTCCCGCCGCCGGTTCGCGATGCGGGCGTGAATACGGGCAACCTTCAGTTGGGCCTTGACCCGGTTCGTGGAGTCCTTCGCCTTGCGGGACAACTCCCGCTGGGCCCTCGCGAGCTTGCGCCGGTCGGCGCGTTCGTGTTTCGGGTTGGCGATCTTCTCGCCGGTGGACAGGGTTACCAGGCTGGTGATTCCGGCGTCCACCCCGACCGCGGTGTCCATCGCTGGCAGGGGCTGTACGGTCGGGTCTTCCACCAGCAGGGATACGAACCAGCGGCCGGCGGCGTCTCGGGACACCGTCACGGTGGACGGCTGCGCGCCCTCGGGCAGAGGCCGGGACCAGATAATGGTCAGAGGTGTATCCATCTTGGCGAGGGTGAGCTGATTGTCCCGCCACCGAAACGCCGACCGGGTGTACTCCGCCGACGCCCGCGACTTGCGCTTGGCCTTGAACCGCGGGTACCGGGAGCGCTTGTCCCAGAACCCGGCGAACGCTGCCTGAAGGTGCCGAAGCGTCTGCTGCAACGGCACCGACGACACCTCGTTGAGGAACGCCAGCCCGTCGGCGCGTTTCCACTCGGTCAGCCACGCCGAGGTCTGCACGTACGTCGTGCGCTGCCGGTCAACCACCCATGCGCGGGTACGCGCCTCCAACGCCCGGTTGTAGACCAGGCGGACGCACCCGAACGTCCGGTTCAACTGCTCTGCCTGTTCAGGAGACGGATAGAAGCGGTACTTGTAGGCCCGCTTTACCACATCGCCCATAGCTCACAGTCTATCACCGCCTTGTGTGAAACGATCATGGAAGGGAGGGAGCGGCGTCTTATCCCCGCCTGATCGCAGGGGTCTGCGCGCCGCAATCCTGATGACCACAGCCACCCTCACCGCCGCCCCGCTGGCCCCGGCCCGCCGGCCGGGCCTCGCCGCCGGGCTGCGGCACACCCTCACCCTGGCCTGGCGCAGCCTGGTGCAGATCAAGCACAACCCGATGGAGCTGCTCGACCTGAGCATCCAGCCGATGATGTTCGTGCTGCTCTTCACGTACGTCTTCGGCGGCGCAATCTCCGGCACGCCGGGCGACTACCTCAAGTTCGCGCTGCCCGGCATCATCGTGCAGAACGCCTTCTTCGCCACCATGACCACCGGCTTCGGGCTGAACAACGACCTGACCAAGGGTGTGTTCGACCGGCTGCGCGCACTGCCGATCGCCCGCTGGTCGCCGCTGGCCGGGCGGATTCTCGCCGACACGGTCAAGCAGGCGTGGTCGGTGTCGCTGCTGATCGGGGTCGGCGCGATTCTCGGGTTCCGGCTCGGCAACGGGGTGGCCGGTCTGCTCGGCGCTTTCGCCCTGCTGCTCGCCTTCTCGCTGGCCGCGTCGTGGATCTCGGTGCTGGTCGGAGTGCTGGTCAGCGAGCCGGACAAGGTGCAGATCTTCGGCTTCATGGTGATCTTCCCGCTGACCTTCACCAGCAACGCCTTCGTGCCGACCGAGACCATGCCGTCGTGGTTGCAGCGTTGGGTCGAGGTCAACCCGGTCACCATCCTGGCCGACGCGCTGCGCGGCCTGCTGGTCGGCGGTCCGGTGGCCGGCCCGGCCGCCCAGGCGATGATCTGGGCCGCCGTCATCCTCGCCGTGTTCGCCCCGCTCTCCGTACGGGCGCTCAAGCGTCGAGTGTGACCCGGACCGCCTCCGCGGCCGTCTCCAGCCGGTAGCCGCCGGGCCGGGCCTCGACCGGCAGTCCGGGCGCGGCGCGGCGCAGCCGGGACACCAGGGCCTGCGCGCCGCCGACCTCGACCGGCGTACCGGAGTCGGCGCGGACCTCCAGCGGCCCGAGCAGGCAGATCTGCACGCCGTCGATTCTGCTCGGCCGGCGCACGGACCCGGTGCTCAGACCTCCGGGCGGTCCTGCCCGGTCTCCCGGCGGCGCAGGTCGTCCTCGCGGCGGCGCAGGTCGTCCTCCCAGCGGCGGAAGAGCTCCTGGTCCTGCTGCCGGGACCGCTCCCCGAGGGACGACAGGAACGCCGGGTCGTCGTCCGGCGCCACCTGCCGGGGAACACGGTCCCGCTCGGAGAAGCCGTTCCCCATCGGCCAGGCGGTCCGGGCGCGGCCCGCGCCCGCCTCGCGACCGGCGACGAACCAGGCGATCGACCCGACCAGCGGGAAGAACAGGATGATCAGCACCCAGGCGATGCGGGGCAGCGCCCGGATCTCGCCCTCCTCGGCGGAGAGGCAGCTGATCAGCGCGCAGATGCCGAGCACGACCTCGGCCAGAAAGAGAAGCCCGTACAGGCGAACCATGTCGGACATCATGGACCACCGATGCCGTTCAGCGCAGCCCGCGTACCACCATCAGCACGCCGAGCACGGCGAACCCGGCGGCGGCCAGCGCGGTCAGCGGGAACGACCAGCGCTGCGCCCGGCGCGGCCCGGCGCCGGTGGCCCGACGCCAGTTCAGGGCCAGCGTGCCCAGCCAACCCAGCACCGCTACGCCGGCCAGCAGCGCGCCGGTCAGGTCGCCGGTGAGCGCGAGCCGGACCAGCAGCACGGCGACCGCGGTGAACGCCAGCAGGGTGCGCCGCCAGGCCAGCCGGGTCCGCTCCGGCTGGAGCCCGGGGTCGCCGGTCATCCGAGCGCCCGGGCCAGCACCGCGATCACCAGCAGCAGCGCGCCGAGGGCGACGGAGAGGGCCAGCACCGCCGGGAAGCGGGACGCGGGCAGCTCCTCGCCGAGCCGGATGGCCCGCTCGGTACGCGCCCAGTGGTCCACCGCCCGGACGGCGACAGCCGCGCCGAGCAGCAGCAGCGCGACGGCGATCACCTCGCGCAGGTGGGCCACGGGCAGCGGCGGCAGGAACTGGGCGGCGGCCAGCCCGCCGGCGATCAGCGCCAGCCCGGTACGCAGCCAGGCCAGGAAGGTCCGCTCGTTGGCCAGCGAGAAGCGGTAGTCGGGCCTGCTGCCGACCGCCCGCATCTCGCGCGGGTCGAACCACCGCCTGATCGCCTCCCACACGTCGTCGATTATCCGCTTTGCCCGGTGAATAGCCTGGGGGGATGACCGATCTTGACGCGCGGACCCTGCGCGACGCCTATGACACCCAGCTCCGTCCGGAGATCCCGGATCCGCTGCCCGCCGGGGTGACCGTCGAACGGGACGGCCCGCTGGTCCGGATCCTGGGCCTGGACCAGCGCGGCTTCCTCACCTACCGGACGCTGGACGGGCTGGCCGGCGCGGAGCTGGACGCGCTGATCGCCCGGCAGGTGGAGTTCTTCCGGGCCCGCGGCGAGGCGGTCGAGTGGAAGCTCAACGGCCACGACGAGCCGGCCGACCTGGGCGACCGGCTGCGCGCTGCCGGCTTCGTCCCCGAGGACCGGGAGACCGTCGTGGTCGGGCCGGTCGCGGCCCTCGCCGGCGCCGTCCCGGTGCCGCCGGACGGGGTACGCCTGCGCGAGGTCACCTCCCACGAGGACCTGCTGCGGATCGCCGCCATGGAGGAGGAGGTCTGGCACAGCGACCGGAGCCACCTGGTGACCGGGCTGGCGAAGGAGATCGAGGCCGACCCGCAGTCGATCAAGATCGTGGTGGCCGAGGCGGGGGAGAGGGTGGTCAGCGCCGGTTGGATCCGTTACCCGGCCAACACCGGCTTCGGCACCCTCTGGGGCGGCTCGACGCTGCCGGAGTGGCGCCGCAAGGGCATCTACCGGGCGCTGGTGGCGTACCGGGCGCGGCTGGCCGAGCAGCGCGGAAAGACCCTGCTCCAGGTGGACTGCTCGGAGGACAGCCGACCGATCCTGGAGCGGCTCGGGCTCGTAGCGGTCACCACGACGACCCCGTACGTCTACACTCCGTGATCATGGACCGGTTGACGGCGGAGGAACAGCTGACCCTCAGGACGGGGGCGTTCGGCGCCGTCTTCCTGGTCTCGAATGCGGAGCCCGGGATGCTGGCCATGGTCCGGGAGAGCATGGCCGCGTCCGGTGCGTTCGCGGACGCCAGCGGGGTGGTGAAGGAGGCGCTCACCACCGGCCCGTTGCCGCAGTTGCCCCGGGACTCCGCGCTGGAGATCGAGTCGCTGGTGCTGCCGGCGCTGGGCCGGGCGGTGGAGATCCTGCGGGAGAAGTCCCCGGGTGACGTCGAGGCGTACCGCTCGGTGGTGCTGGCCGCGGCCGACCGGGTGGCCGGGGTGCACCGGGGGGTGGCGCCGGCCGAGGCGACGGTGATCGAGAAGATCAGGGGTGCGCTGGCCGAGCCGGCGTGACCCGGTTGGGGGACCAGAGCGCCCGGACGCTGGCCCGTACGCAGCGGTCGCGGACCCGCCCGCAGGCGCACCGGTAGGTGTCGGGCAGCATCCGGCGGCAGGCCCGGCGGGCAGCGTCCAGAGCGGGCGTCGCCCGTTCGACATCCGGCAATCTACTCATTTCCGACATATGCCTCACCTCCCGAATCGGGAGTTTACCCGGCGCCGCGATGCTCGGTGAGCTGTGTCACTCTGAGGCCCCGGGAGGGCGATGCTACTTGCGGGTAACATTGCGCCGTGGGCAACTGCACAGCACCCCGCGGTTGACCGACCGTTAAGTCACGCGGGAGGCTGCGCCCGAGACCGGGCGAGTGATCGCTACACCAAACAGGAGGGTCGTCGAAGCGCGATGAACATCGTCGTACTCGTCAAGCAGGTGCCTGATTCGGGCGCGGACCGCAACCTGCGTCCTGACGACAACACCGTCGACCGCGGTTCGGCGAACAACGTCATCAACGAGATGGACGAGTACGCCATCGAAGAGGCGTTGAAGATCAAGGAGGCGCACGGCGGCGAGGTCACCGTCCTGACCATGGGTCCGGACCGGGCGACCGAGTCGATCCGTAAGGCGCTCTCGATGGGCCCGGACAAGGCCGTGCACGTCGTGGACGACGCCCTGCACGGGTCCTGCGCCGTCGCCACCTCGAAGGTGCTGGCCGCCGCGCTCGGGCAGCTCAACGCCGACCTGGTGATCTGCGGCGCCGAGTCCACCGACGGCCGGGTCCAGGTCATGCCGCACATGATCGCCGAGCGGCTGGGCGTCGCCGCCCTCACCGGCGCGCGCAAGCTCACCGTCGACGGCGCCACGCTGACCGTCGAGCGGCAGACCGAGGAGGGCTACGAGGTGGTCACCGCCTCGACCCCGGCCGTGGTCTCCGTCTGGGACACCATCAACGAGCCGCGCTACCCGTCCTTCAAGGGCATCATGGCCGCCAAGAAGAAGCCGGTGCAGACGCTCTCCCTGGGCGACCTCGGCGTCGCCCCGTCCGAGGTGGGCCTCGACGGCGCGACCAGCGCCGTGCTGGAGCACACCAAGCGCCCGCCGCGCTCCGGCGGCGCCAAGATCACCGACGAGGGCGAGGGCGGCGTCAAGCTGGTCGAGTTCCTCGCCACCGAGAAGTTCGTGTGAGAGGTCTGGACATGGCTGAGGTTCTCGTCGTCGTCGAAGCCACCAAGGAATTCGGCGTCAAGAAGGTCACCCTGGAGATGCTCACCCTCGCCCGCGAGCTGGGCACCCCCAGCGCGGTGGTGCTCGGTGGCTCCGGTGCCGCCGACGCGCTGAGCGGCAAGCTCGGCGAGTACGGCGCGGAGAAGATCTACGCCGCCGAGGGCGAGGAGATCGACGGCTACCTGGTGGCCCCGAAGGCCACCGTGCTGGCCGACCTGGTCAAGCGGGTGCAGCCGGCCGCCGTGCTGCTCGCCTCCGCTCAGGAGGGCAAGGAGATCGCCGCCCGGCTGGCCGTCAAACTGGACAACGGCATCCTGACCGACGTGGTCGGTCTCGACGCCGACGGCACCGCGACCCAGGTCGCCTTCGCCGGCTCCACCATCGTCAAGTCCAAGGTCACCAAGGGCCTGCCGCTGGTCACCGTCCGGCCGAACTCGGTCAACCCGACCGCGGCCCCGGCCACC
The DNA here is from genome assembly GCF_045207895.1 of Micromonospora sp. NBC_00898. Taxonomy (NCBI): domain Bacteria; kingdom Bacillati; phylum Actinomycetota; class Actinomycetes; order Micromonosporales; family Micromonosporaceae; genus Micromonospora; species Micromonospora sp. NBC_00898. The sequence continues at coordinate 4,487,755 of NZ_CP108775.1, read as the reverse complement.
CCGGCCGTGGAGCAGCTCACCGTCGCCGTCACCGACGCCGACAAGCTGGCCAAGGTCGTCGACCGGGTCGCCGAGCAGAAGGGCTCCCGCCCCGAGCTCACCGAGGCGTCCGTCGTCGTCTCCGGTGGCCGTGGTGTCGGCAACGCCGACAACTTCAAGCTGGTCGAGGAGCTGGCCGACCTGCTCGGCGGCGCCGTCGGCGCGTCCCGCGCGGCCGTCGACTCCGGCTTCTACCCGCACCAGTTCCAGGTCGGCCAGACCGGCAAGACCGTCTCCCCGCAGCTCTACGTCGCGCTGGGCATCTCCGGCGCGATCCAGCACCGGGCCGGTATGCAGACCTCGAAGACGATCGTCGCCGTGAACAAGGACGGCGAGGCCCCGATCTTCGAGCTGGCCGACTTCGGTGTGGTCGGTGACCTGTTCAAGGTCCTCCCGCAGGCCGCCGAGGAGATCCGCAAGCGCAAGTGACCTGCCCGGTCACGAAAGAGCCGCCGCCTGGGGTTCCGGGCGGCGGCTCTTTGTGTGTTGCGGCCCTTCCGTGCGGTGGAAGGGAGCTGATCGGCGGGCCGGGGAGCTGAGCCGGCCCGCCGATCAGCCCGTCAGGGTGCCCCTCAGCAAACGGTCGCCGGAGTGGGCGGGCTTGTTGTCGTACTGCTCGGCGGAGAGGTCGACCACCGAGTACGTCCGGAGGTCCACGTTCGGGGGCATCGGCAGCAGGTCGTCTCCCGAGCCCTTGCTCAGCGTACCGACCGAGAACATCTGCATCGTTTTGGGATCGATCAGCCAGACCTCGTAGTACCCCGGAACCTTCGGGAGATTCGCGACGTGCAGGTGGAGCTGGTTGTCCCGGCCACCACGGCGAGCGTGCCGAGTACCCCGACCGCGGCGACGGCCGCCCCCGTACGCCGAGCGGCACTCCGGCATCCGGCGGGCCGGGTGTCGGCCGTTAGGCTGAGCGGTGATGGCTTACCTGGATCACGCGGCGACGACCCCGATGCTCGACGAGGCACTCGAGGCGTACGTCGCCACCGCCCGCGAGGTCGGCAACGCGTCTTCGCTGCACGCGGCGGGCCGGCGCGCCCGGCGGCGGGTGGAGGAGTCCCGCGAGCGGGTGGCCGCCGCGCTCGGCGCCCGGCCCTCCGAGGTGATCTTCACCGGGGGCGGTACGGAGAGCGACAACCTCGCGGTGAAGGGCATCTTCTGGGCCCGTCGCGCCGCCCGTGCCGAGCGGACCCGGGTGGTCTCCAGCGCGGTCGAACACCACGCGGTGCTGGACGCGGTGGACTGGCTGGCCGGCCATGAGGGCGCCGAGGTGGGTTGGCTGCCGGTCGACGCCGCCGGTCGGCTCGACCCGGAGCGGCTCCGCGCGGAGCTGGCCGCGCACGGCGACGCGGTGGCCCTGGTCACCGCCATGTGGGCCAACAACGAGGTGGGCACCGTGCAGCCGGTGGCCGAGCTGGCGGCGGTCGCCGCCGAGCACGGCGTGCCGTTCCACACCGACGCCATCCAGGCCGTCGGTCAGGTGCCGGTCGACTTCGCCGCGAGCGGCGTGGCCGCGCTCACCGTGACCGGGCACAAGCTCGGCGGGCCGGCCGGCGTCGGCGCGCTGCTGCTGGCCCGGGACGTCGCCGCCACCCCGCTGCTGCACGGCGGCGGCCAGGAACGGGATGTGCGCTCCGGCACCCTCGACACCGCCGGCATCGTGGCCTTCGCGGTGGCCGTCGAGGCCGCGGTGAAGGGCCAGCAGGAGTACGCCGCCCGGGTCGCCGCGCTCCGCGACGAGCTGGTCGAGCGGGTCCGGCGGGCGGTGCCCGAGGTGATCTTCAACGGTGGCCCGGTCGACCGCCTCCCCGGCAACGCGCACTTCTCCTTCCCCGGCTGCGAGGGCGACGCGCTGCTGCTGCTCCTCGACGCCCAGGGGATCGCCTGCTCGACCGGTTCGGCCTGCTCGGCCGGGGTGGCCCAGCCGTCGCACGTGCTGCTGGCGATGGGCGCCGACGACGACCGGGCCCGTTCCTCGCTGCGCTTCACCCTCGGCCACACCAGCACCCGCGCCGACGTGGACGCCCTCATCGCCGCCCTGCCGGCCGCGGTGGACCGGGCCCGCCGCGCCGCCGCCCTCCGTACCCCCCGCTGACCCGGTTACGCTCGATGGGAACGAGGGGAGTGGGCTGGTGAGGGTTCTGGCGGCGATGTCGGGCGGGGTGGACTCGGCCGTGGCGGCGGCGCGCGCGGTGGAGGCCGGGCACGACGTGACGGGCGTGCACCTGGCGTTGGCCCGCAACCCGCAGACCTACCGGACCGGCGCCCGGGGCTGCTGCACTCTGGAGGACTCCCGGGACGCCCGGCGGGCCGCCGACGTGATCGGCATTCCGTTCTACGTCTGGGACATGGCCGACCGCTTCCATTCCGACGTGGTGGACGACTTCGTCGCCGAGTACGCGGCCGGTCGTACCCCGAATCCCTGCCTGCGCTGCAACGAGAAGATCAAGTTCGCCGCGGTGCTGGACCGGGCGGTGGCCCTGGGCTTCGACGCGGTGGTCACCGGCCACCACGCCCGCCTCGACGCCGACGGCCTGCTGCGGCGCAGCGTCGACGTGGCCAAGGACCAGTCGTACGTCCTCGCGGTGCTGACCCGCGCGCAGCTGGACCGGTCGTTGTTCCCGCTCGGCGACTCCACCAAGGCCGAGGTCCGCGCGGAGGCCGCCCGGCGCGGCCTCGCGGTGGCCGACAAGCCGGACTCGCACGACATCTGCTTCATCGCCGACGGCGACACCCGTGGCTTCCTCGCGCAGCGGCTGGGCGAGACCGCCGGCGACGTGGTCGACGCGGTCACCGGCGCGGTGGTCGGCAGCCACACCGGCGCGTACGCCTACACCATCGGCCAGCGGCGCGGGCTGCACCTGGACCGGCCGGCCCCGGACGGCCGGCCCCGCTACGTGCTCTCCATCACGCCGAAGACCAACACGGTGACCGTGGGCCCGGCCGAGGCCCTGGAGGTCTCCGAGGTGCGGGCGAGCCGGCCGGTCTGGACGGGTGGCGAGCGGCCCACCGCGCCGGTCGAGTGCGAGGTGCAGCTGCGGGCGCACGGCGACGTGGTGCCCGCGACCGTCGAGGTCACCGCCGACGGGCTCGCCGCCGAGCTGCGCCGCCCGGTCCGCGGGGTCGCCGCCGGTCAGGCCATCGTGGCGTACCGGCCGGACCCGGCCGGGGACGTGGTGCTGGGTTCGGCCACCATCACCGGCTGAGCGCACCCGCGGTCACCTTGGCGACGAACGCGGCGACGTTCGCCACGGTGCGCTGGATCTTCTCCTCCATGGTGAGTGACTCCTGGAGCCGTGCGCCGGCACCCGCGTCCTTCCTGCCCCGCACGTACAGCGAGCAGGCGAGGTCGCTGCAGATGTAGGTGCCGACCGAGTTGCCCTGCTGTCCGGCCTTGCCCGCCTTCGGCGCGACCATCAGGGAGACGCCGCCGGTATGGCTGGTCAGGCACATCGAGCACATGCCGCGCCGCAGCTGCCGGGCGGCGGGGCTGGGGCTGCGCAGGGCGAGGGCCGTGGGACGACCGTCCAGTTGGGTGACGAGGTAGGCGCGGTCGGGGGCCCGAGGGTCCCGCCACCCGAGGTAGTCCAGGTCGTCCCAGGGCTGGTCGGCCAGGCCACGGGGAACGGACAGGCGCTTCGCCTCGCCCTGGGTGCAGTTCACGAACGCGGCCCGGATCTCCGGCTCAGTCAGCGGCTTCATGAACGGCAGGCTAATTTGCCTAAAGATGTTAGGCAAACGCATAATCAGTTCTGGCAAATGAGAGGGAGTTCATGGCACGCGCAGGACTGACCACGGAACGCCTGACCCGGGCGGGAGCGGAGCTGGCCGACGAGGTCGGCTTCGACCAGGTGACCGTCTCGGCGCTCGCCCGGCGGTTCGACGTCACGGTCGCGAGTCTGTACTCGCACCTGAAGAACTCCCAGGACCTCAAGACCAGGATCGCCCTGCTCGCCCTGGCGGAACTCGCCGCCCGGGCCTCCGACGCGCTGGCCGGACGGGCGGGCAAGGACGCCCTGACCGCCCTCGCCAACGTCTACCGCGACTACGCCCGGGAGCATCCCGGCCGCTACGCCGCCGCCCAGCTCAGGCTCGACCCGGAGACGGCGGCCGCCAGCGCCGGCGGCCGGCACGCGCAGATGACGCGGGCGATCCTGCGCGGCTACGACCTGACGGAGCCGGACCAGACGCACGCGGTCCGGCTGCTGGGCAGCGTCTTCCACGGCTACGTCAGCCTGGAGATGGGGGGAGGGTTCAGCCACAGCGCCCCCGACACGCAGGAAACCTGGTCCCGGACCCTCGACGCGCTCGACGCCCTGCTGCGGAACTGGCCCGCGCCCACCCCGCCGGCCACCCACCCGGCAGGGGCCGTCACCAGGTAGGGGGCGGCGTCCGGTCGGGTAGCGGCCGGCGCAGCCGATAGTCTTCGCGCGTGACTGATCACGCATGGCCCTGGCCCGCCGGGGCGGCGACCGGCATCGGATCGCTGCCCGGCACCGACATCGCCGAGGCGCAGCGGATCGTGCTCGGTGAGCTGCCCGCCCTCCCGCACCTGCCCGAGCTGCCCGCCCGGGGTCCCGGCGCCGACCTGATCGGCCGCACCGGTGGCCTGCTGGTGGAGCTGCCGGTCGAGCTGTACGCGGCCCGCTGGCGGATCGCCCCGCGCCCAGGCAGGGACCTGCGCCGGGCCCGTGACCTGATGGAACGCGACCTGGATCAGCTCGCCGAGCAGGCCGAGGGGTACGCCGGACCGGTCAAGGTGCAGGCTGCCGGCCCGTTCACCCTGGCCGCCGCGCTGGAGCTGCCGATCGGCGGCAGGCTGCTGCGCGACCCGGGCGCGGTGCGCGACCTCACCGGCTCGCTCGCCGAGGGGCTGCGCGGGCACGTCGAGGCGGTCCGCCGCCGGCTGCCCCGCGCGTCGGTGCTGCTCCAGCTCGACGAGCCGTCCCTGCCGGCGGTGCTGGCCGGTCGGGTGCCCACCGAGAGCGGCTTCGGCACCCACCGGGCCGTGGCGTCCGAGGTGGCCCGCACGCTGCTGCACACGGTCGTCGAGGCGGCCGGGGTGCCGACCGTGGTGCACTGCTGCGCCCCGGACGTTCCGCTGGAGCTGATCCGTACCGCCGGGGCGGTCGGCGTGGCGCTGGACCTCGGCCTGGTCACCGACCTGGACCCGCTCGGGGAGGCGATCGACGCCGGGCTCGGGCTGCTGGCCGGCGCCGCGCCCACGCTGCCGCCGTCCGCCGGTCGCGCGCCGACCTCGGCCCAGGTCGCCGATCGGGTACGCCAGCTCTGGGACCGGCTGGGCTTCCCCCGCCGCCGGCTCGCCGAGCAGGTGGTGGTCACCCCGGCCTGCGGCCTCGCCGGGGCCACCCCGGGGTACGCCCGCGCGGTTCTCACCGCCTGCCGGGACGCCGGCCGCCGGCTGTACGAGGAGTGAGGTTTTCCGTCGTACCTGGGGGGCAGGATGACCGGCATGATTGGACAGTTGCGTTCCGTGGTGGTCGACTGCCCCGACCCGCGGGCCCTGGCCGGCTTCTACGCCGAGCTGCTCGGCCTGCCGCTGATCGAGGACAACTCCGACGGTGACGACTGGGTAGTGCTCGGCGGCCCACCCGGCCACCTGCCGCGGCTCGCCTTCCAGCGGGCACCCGGCCTGCGCGCGCCGGCCTGGCCCGACCCGGAGCGGCCCCAGCAGTTCCACCTCGACGTCACCGTCGACGACATCGAGACCGCCGAGAAGGCGGCGCTGGCGCTGGGCGCCCGACGGTTGCCCGGCCAGGGCGATGGCTTCCGGGTCTACGCCGACCCGGCCGGGCACCCGTTCTGTCTCTGCTGGGACTGACCGGCACGGGCCGCACGGCCCGCGGTGGCGGGGGTTGCCGGCACGGTGCATGATCGCCACCGTGATCGACACCTCGCTCCACCGGGCCTCCGGCTCGCTCTTCGGTCTGGCCTACGGTGACGCCCTGGGCAAGCCCACCGAGTTCCTCACCGTCGCCGAGATCGTCCGCCGGTACGGCCCGGCCGGCCCCCGGGAGCTGGCCGGCGACCCGGCCCTGGTCACCGACGACACCCAGATGGCCCTGGCCGTGGCGTGGGCGCTGCACGACGCGCCCACGTTCACGCCGGAGGCGGTCGAGCCGCTGCTGCGGGAGCGCTTCGTCGACTGGTCGGTCAGTCCGGACAACAACCGCGCGCCCGGCATGACCTGCCTGCGAGCCTGCGCCGAGCTGTCGCTGGGCACCCGCTGGCAGGAGGCGACGGTGGCCGATTCGAAGGGCTGCGGCGCGAACATGCGGGTCACCCCCGTCGGGCTCCTCGACATCGACCTGGACACGCTCGCCGGGCTGGCCCAGCTCCAGGCCGGCCTGACCCACGGTCACCCGACCGGCCTGGCGGCCAGCGAGCTGACCGCGTACGCGGTCCGGCTGCTGCGCGACGGCGCCACGCTGCCCGACCTGCCCGGGCTGCTGACCGCCCGGGCCAGTGAGCAGCGGGCGGTCTACCGGGCCGACTGGCTCGGCGACCTCTGGCAGCGTCCGGGCGTGGCGACGCCGGCGGAGTTCATCGCCCGGGGCTGGGACGAGTGCCTGCGCGCCCTCGCCCGCCTCGACGCCGCGCTGGCCGGCCCCGACGACGGCGGTGACCCGTGCCGGCTGACCGGGGAGGGCTGGATCGCCGAGGAGGCGCTCGCCACCGCGCTGCTCTGCGCCATCCGGCACGCCGACGACCCGGTCGGCGCGCTGGCGCGGGGCGCCACCACCGCCGGTGACTCCGACTCGATCGCCGCCCTGGCCGGCGCCTTCGTCGGCGCGGCCCACGGCATGCCCGCCTGGCCCGCCGACTGGTCGACCCGCATCGAGTACGCCGCCCAGCTCACCACCCTCGCCACCCCCCACGACTGACCTCGCCGCCCGCACCCGTACCCGTACCCGCACCCGCACCCGTCCGGGCCGGGCCGGACGGGCCGTCGATCATGAAGTTGTTGCCCCGACACGCCGGCGCCGGTGGCAACAACTTCATGATCACCCGGGCGGGGTGGGTGGGGGTGGGGGGTCAGGTGGTCAGGTGAGGGAGTTTGCGCAGCTGGCGCCAGAGGGTCTGGTCGCAGGTGCCGGCGCGGTCCTCGAAAGCGCTGACGGGCACGCGGATGGGCTCGCTGACGTCGAGGAAGCTGTCGTGGTCGGCGTCGGCGTCCCAGCTCCGGGTCGGGATGCGGACGTGGTCGTCGCGGTCCGACTTGTCCTGACTGGTGATCTTGAGGACGTCGGCGCCCCCGTCGCCGGCGCGCAGCACCAGGCAGGGGCGCACCTTCGAGCCGGTGCCGTCCGCGTACGGCACGTCGGCCCACCAGATCTCGCCGGGCCGCGGCGCGGCGGCCGACCGGCGGTCCGCCCCGCGCGGCCGGGGCGGCGCGGCGGTCCCACCCCGGGACCGCTCGGCGCCGCCGGGGCGGGTGCCGGCGCCGCCCGACCGGCTCCTGCCGCGACCGGGACGGGTGCCGGTCCGGCCGCCGTCGGAGGGGGCGGAGCGGCGTTCGGCGGCCCGGCGGCGCCACTCGCTCCACAGCCAGCCGGCCGCGACGGCCAGTACGACGGCCGCCGCCCACGGCACCCACTCCGGCATCCGTACCCCTGCCTCTCGCCCTGCGGCGGGCGCACCCCGCCGCCGTCCGGCGATCCTCGCACGCCCCCGGCCGCTCCGCCGGGCGGCGCGACGGGGTCGAGGCCGCGGGCGCCCGGCCCGGGGACGCGGTGGGGGTGCGCCCAACGCGCGGCCCGGGCGCGGTGGAGCAGGCGAGCCTGGTCAGGGCGGGTGGCGGGACGGTTGTCCGACCCGGGCGCTACCGTGCGGGGGTGTCAAACTGTTGCCGGTTGAGTAGGCGTTGGTATGTGTTGGTGACTTGAAAGAGTGGCTTGCGGTGTGGGTGGTGCATTGTGACGGGGGATCAGGCGGTCGGCGGGTCGGCGCCGTGGGGGCGTTGGTGGTTGCGGGTGAATGTCGGACCGGGTGGTTATGGTGCTGGGCGTGGCGTTCCGGGAGCGGTTGAGTGTGGTGCAGGCGTACCGGTTCGCGTTGGACCTGACGGCCCGGCAGGAGCGGGTGGTGTTGGCTCATGCTGGTGCGGCGCGGGTGGCGCACAACTGGGCGCTTGCCCGGGTCAAGGCGGTCATGGATCAGCGGGCCGCCGAACGCACTTACGGCATCGACGAGGCGGGCCTGACTCCGACGCAGGGCTGGTCGCTGCCGGCGCTGCGCAGAGCGTGGAATCAGGCGAAGTCCGATGTGGCGCCGTGGTGGGCGGAGTGTTCGAAGGAGGCGTTCAACACCGGCCTGGACGCGTTGGAGAACTGGTCCGACTCCCGCACCGGCAAGCGGGCCGGACGCCGGGTGGGGTTCCCTCGGTTCAAGTCTCGGCGCCGGTCGACCCCGTCGGTGCGGTTCACCACCGGGGCCATCCGCGTGGAGCCGGACCGCAGGCATGTGGTGTTGCCTCGGCTGGGCCGGCTGAAGCTGCACGAGTCGGCTCGTAAGCTCGCCCGCCGGCTGGAGGCGGGCACCGCCCGGATCGTGTCGGCGACGGTGCGCCGCGATGGTGGCCGCTGGTACGTGTCGTTCACCTGCGCGGTGCAGCGCACCCAGGGTATGCCGGCCTGCCCGGATGCGACGGTCGGTGTCGACCTGGGGGTGACGCATCTGGCGGTGCTGTCCACCGGTGAGGTGGAGCCCAACCCGCGCCATTTGGACGCCGCCGCCCGCCGGATGCGGCGTCTCGCCCGGCGCGCCGCTCGCCGGGTCGGCCCTGACCGGCGCACCGGCCGACGTGCGTCGAAGCGGTGGGAACGGGCGTCCGCCCGGCTCGGCCGGGCGCACGCGCGGGTCGCTCATCTGCGCCGCGACGGCCTGCACAAGCTGACCACCCGGCTCACCCGCGAGTACGGCACGCTGGTGGTGGAAGACCTCAACGTGGCCGGGATGCTCGCCAACCGGCGGCTGGCCCGGCGCATCGCCGACGCCGGGTTCGCCGAACTACGGCGGCAACTGGCCTACAAGACGGGGTGGAACGGCGGGCGGCTGGTGGTGGCCGACCGCTGGTACCCGTCCTCGAAGACCTGCTCGGGCTGCGGCGCGGTGAAAACCAAACTCGCCCTGTCCGATCGCACCTACACCTGCACCACGTGCGGCCTCGTCCTGGACCGGGACGTCAACGCCGCACGGAACCTGGCCGCCCTGGCGGCCACCGTCGCCGGGAGTGGCCCGGAGACGCGAAACGGACGCGGAGCCGACCGTAAGACCCCGCTCGCGGGGCCGGTGGCCGTGAAACGTCAACCCGGCACCGCCACCGCGGGGAAGACCGGGACCGTCCCACCGCAAGGTAGGACATCCAATCATGAGCTCACCTACGCATCATGAGAGGAAACGGAGCACGATCACGGGAGGTCGACAGCGGTGTCCGAAGGCGGCAGGGTGTCCGAAGAAGCGGTTCCCCAGCAGGTCAGCGCCGAGCAGGAGGCGGCGGCGGGCGCCGAGCCGACCCCGGAGGCGCGGGAGCGGCACGCCACGCTGAGCCAGGAGCTCACCGAGCATCAGTACCGCTACTACGTCCTCGACGCGCCGACCATCTCCGACGCCGAGTTCGACAAGCAGCTGCGTGAGCTGGAGGCGCTGGAGGCGGAGTTCCCCGCGCTGCGCACCCCGGACTCGCCGACCCAGCGGGTCGGTGGCACCTTCTCCACCGACTTCACCCCGGTCACCCACGCGGAGCGGATGCTCTCGCTGGACAACGCCTTCGCCGACGAGGAGCTGGCCGCCTGGGCCGAGCGGGTCGAGCGGGACGCCGGCGGCCCGGTGCCTTACCTCTGCGAGCTGAAGGTCGACGGCCTGGCGATCAACCTCACCTACGAGCGCGGGCGGCTGGTCCGGGCCGCCACCCGGGGCGACGGGCGCACCGGCGAGGACGTCACCGCCAACGTCCGCAGCATCAGGGACGTGCCGGCGAAGCTGACCCCCTCCGACGACTTCCCCGACGTGCCGGAGCTGCTGGAGGTCCGGGGCGAGATCTACTTCCCGATCGCCGCCTTCGCCGACCTCAACGCCGGCCTGGTCGAGCAGGGCAAGGCGCCGTTCGCCAACCCGCGCAACGCCGCCGCCGGCAGCCTGCGGCAGAAGGACCCGCGGATCACCGCCTCCCGGCCGCTGCGCCTGGTGGTGCACGGCATCGGCGCCCGCCGGGGTTTCCAGCCGGCGGCGCAGTCCGAGTCGTACGCGGCGCTGCAGGCGTGGGGGCTGCCGACCAGCGACCGGGTCCGGGTGGTGCCGGACCTGGCCGGCGTCGCCGAATACATCGCCTATTACGCCGAGCACCGGCACGACGTCGAGCACGAGATCGACGGCGTGGTGGTCAAGGTCGACCCGGTCTCCATCCAGGGCCGGCTCGGCTCGACCAGCCGGGCGCCGCGCTGGGCGATCGCCTTCAAGTACCCGCCGGAGGAGGTGACCACCAAGCTGCTCGACATCGACGTGAACGTCGGGCGCACCGGCCGGGTCACCCCGTTCGCCGTCCTCGAACCGGTGCGGGTGGCCGGTTCCACGGTCGCCCTCGCCACCCTGCACAACGCCCGCGAGGTGGAGCGCAAGGGGGTGCTGATCGGCGACACGGTGGTGCTGCGCAAGGCCGGCGACGTCATCCCCGAGGTGCTCGGCCCGGTGGTCGACCTGCGGCCCGCCGACGCCCGGCCGTTCGTCATGCCCACCTCCTGCCCGGCCTGCGGCACGCCGCTCGCCCCGGCGAAGGAGGGCGACGTGGACATCCGCTGCCCGAACACCCGCAGCTGCCCGGCGCAGCTGCGGGAGCGGGTCTTCCACCTGGCCGGCCGGGGCGCCTTCGACATCGAGGTCCTCGGTTACAAGGGCGCCGCCGCCCTGCTCGACGCGCAGATCATCGCCGACGAGGGCGACCTGTTCGCCCTCGACGCCGACCAGCTCGCCCGCTCGCCGTTCTTCGTCAACAAGGACGGCACTCTGGGCAGCAACGCCATCAAGCTGCTGGACAACCTCGCCGTGGCCAAGGAACGCGACCTGTGGCGGGTGCTGGTGGCGCTCTCCATCCGGCACGTCGGGCCCACCGCGGCGCAGGCCCTCGCCCGGCACTTCCGCTCGATGGACGCGATCGAGGCGGCCAGCGAGGAGGAGCTGTCCTCGGTGGACGGTGTGGGGCCCACCATCGCCGCCAGCATCAAGGAGTGGTTCGCCGTCGACTGGCACCGCGAGGTCGTCGAGAAGTGGGACCGGGCGGGCGTACGGATGGCCGAGGAGGCGGTGGACGAGGGGCCGCGCCCGCTGGAGGGGCTCACCGTGGTGGTGACCGGCACCCTCGCCGGGTTCAGTCGGGACCAGGCCGCCGAGGCGATCCAGAGCCGGGGCGGCAAGGTGACCGGCTCGGTCTCCAAGAAGACCAGCTTCGTGGTGGTCGGTGACAACCCGGGCTCCAAGGCCGACAAGGCGGCCAGTCTCAAGCTGCCCGTCCTGGACGAGGCGGGCTTCCGGGTGCTGCTGGAGTCCGGCCCGGACGCGGCCCGGGAGGTTGCCCGCACCGAGGAGTGACCCGGACGGCTCGGGTGGGGCCTGCACCGCATACCAACTTAATTACGACTACGACCGATTCGTGACTGTCGTATCGGGGAAATCGGTACCGAGGGCGTTTCATTGGTGCACGGCGTGTCAGCGGAGCACGCCACGGCCGATCCCGGGAGGTGCGATGGCGGCGGCCGATCCGCGAAACTCCGTCCCACCGGGGCGGGTGACGCCGTTCTTCGGCTTCGTCGCCGCGGTCTTCGTCCTCGCCGTGCTCCTCTCGGCCGGCCCGCTGGTCGGGCTGCCCGACCGGCTGCCCGACCTGCCGGCCGCCTTCTGGACCATGGCGGCGCTCGCCGTCGCCTGCGACGCCCGTCCGTTCGTGCCGCCCGGCCGCCGGCAGTCCTCGGCGGTCTTCCCGTCCACCTGCTTCACCTTCGCCATCCTGCTCGGCTGGGGGCTGGGCCCGGCGGTCGCCGTGCAGGCGGTGGCGGTCGCCGTCTCCGGCTGGCGGATGGGACACACCGGGTGGCGTACCGGCTTCAACGCCGCCCAGTACGCCTGCGCCCTCGCCGCCGCGTACGGGGTCACCCGGCTCGGCCCGGGCGCCATCTTCGACGGCGGCCGGCTGCACTGGACGGACGTCGCGGCCGTCGGTGGCGCCACCGCCGCCTGGTTCGCGGTCAACTACGGCCTGGTGACCAGCGCGATCCGGCTGCGGTTCGAGGGCCGCTGGTGGCCCAGCGTCCGGCTCGGCCTGGCGTACGAGCTGCTCTCCACCGGCTCGCTGCTGCTGCTCGCCCCGGTCCTGGTCGCCGCCGCACGGGCCAGCGCGGCGCTGATTCCGCTGGTGCTGGTGCCGCTGTTCGCGGTCTACCGGATGGCCCGGCTCTCCACCGAGCAGGAGCAGCTCGCCGCGCTCGACCCGCTCACCGGGCTGCCCAACCGCAAGGCGCTGCTGGCCGAGGTGGCCGAGCAGGTGCACCTGCACGCCGAGCGGGCCGCCCGGGGAGAGCCCGACCCGCACCTCGCCCTGCTGCTCATCGACCTGGACCGGTTCAAGCACGTCAACGACGCCCTCGGGCACGCGGTGGGGGACCGGCTGCTGGTCGAGGTGAGCGCCCGGCTCACTGACGTGGTCCGCGACGGCGACCTCGTCGCCCGGCTCGGCGGGGACGAGTTCGCCATCGTGCTCCCGCGGTTGACCGGCACCGAGGAGGCCCGTGCCCTGGCGGACCGGGTGGCCGCCGCGCTCACCGAGCCGGTCTCCCTGGACGGCCTGCCGCTGGACGTCGGCGGCTCGATCGGCATCGCCATCTTCCCCGAGCACGGCGAGGACTTCGCCACCCTGATGCGCCACGCCGACGTGGCGATGTACGACGCCAAGCACCGCAACGACACCGTCGCCGTCTACGCCGCCGAGTCCGACCACAACTCGGCCGAGCGGCTGAGTCTCCTGGCCGACCTGCGCCGCGTACTCGAATCGGGGCCGGCGGGCCCGGCCGACCGCCCGGGTGACGTCGCGGCGCCGGCCGGGGTGCGCGGCGGGGACGGCGCCGCCCTCGCCCCGACCGGCCGGCTGGCCCCGGCCGTGCCCGAGCCCGGCGGGCCGGGCGCCGACGGCGCCGGGGCGACGCGGGCGGCGGACCACGCCGGCACGGCCGCCACCGGGCGGTGGCGGCTGCGGCGCCGGCGTGACCCGGTGCAGCTCCGCCCCGATGACGAGCTGATCAACCGGATCGTCACCGGGGCCGACCCGATCCGGCGGCGGGCCGCCCGCGCGGCCGCCAACGGCCTCGACCCGGCCCCCGACGAGACGCTCACCCAGCCGGAACCTGAGCCGGACCGCCCCGCGCCGGTCGCCGCCGGCACGATCACCGAGGAGCCGACCGGCGGGCCCGCCGCGCCGGCCCGGGCCAGCGGCGACGGCGACGACCCGGGCGAGATCACCATGTACTACCAACCGCAGATCGCCATCGCCACGGGGGAGGTCGTCGGGGTCGAGGCGCTGCTGCGCTGGCGGCACCCGCGCCGCGGCATGGTCGACCCCGGGGAGCTGATCCAGGTCGCCGAGCAGAGCGCGGTGATGCGGCTGCTCACCCGGCGGGTGGTGGACGACGTGGTCGAGCAGTTGGCGAAATGGTCGGCGGCGGGGATCACGCTGCGGGCCGCGCTGAACGTCAGCGTTCGCGACCTGCACACCGGGGAGATCGCCGACCAGATCGCCGACCGGCTCGCCCGCTACGGCGTGCATCCCGACCGGTTGCAGGTGGAGATCACCGAGGGGGCGCTGATGGCCGACCCCCGGCGGGTGCTGGCCAGCATCTCCCAGCTGCACCGGATCGGGGTGGGGATCGCGCTGGACGACTTCGGCACCGGCTACTCGTCGTTGCAGCACCTGCGCCGGCTGCCGCTGTCCGAGGTGAAGGTGGACCGGTCGTTCGTGCTCGGGATGGCCGACGACCCCGACGACGCGGCGATCGTCCGGTCGATGATCGAGCTGGCCGGGGCCTTGGGGCTGCGGGTGGTGGCCGAGGGCGTGGAGGACGAGCGGACGTGGCGGCTGCTCCACGCGGCCGGCTGCGACGTGGCGCAGGGCTGGTTCCACGCCCGGCCCATGCCGGCCGAGGAACTGGCCGCCTGGCTGGCCCGCTACCGCCCGGTGCGCCCGGCGATGACGGCGGACACGGAGGGCCCCCGCCGCCCCACCCGCTGAACGGACCGGTGCGTGGACGGAGGGGGAGTCGGAGGCGTCGGCGCGGGCGCAGGACAATAGACTCGCTCCGGTCACCGCGCGTCATCTCCACCTCGGCGCGCGGCCGGCACACGCAGACGCAGCAGGACAGCCACGAAGGGGGCACCGATGGCCGCCATCTCCCGCGAGGAGGTCGCGCACCTGGCGCGACTGTCGCGGCTCGCCGTCACCGAGGAGGAGCTGGACACCTTCGCCGGTCAGCTCGACGTGATCCTCCAGTCGGTCGCCCAGGTCGGCGAGGTCGCCGCGGCGGACATCCCGCCGACCTCCCACTCGGTGCCGCTGACCAACGTGCTCCGCGAGGACGTGGTGACGCCGTGCCTGACCCCGGAGGAGGCGCTGTCCGGCGCGCCCGACGCCGACCAGCAGCGGTTCCGCGTCCCGCGGATCCTGGACGAGGATGTGGCTTCATGAGCGACCTGATCAAGCTCACCGCGACCGAGATCGCGGGGCTCGTCGCGAGCGGGGAGACCTCCGCCGTCGAGGTGGCGCAGGCCCACCTCGACCGGATCGCCGCCGTCGACGACCGGGTGCACGCGTTCCTGCACGTCGACTCCGAGGGCGCGCTGGCCGCGGCTCGCGCGGTGGACGAGCGCCGGGCCGCCGGCGAGGAGCTGGGCCCGCTGGCCGGCGTGCCGGTCGCGGTCAAGGACGTGCTCACCACCAAGGGCGTGCCGACCACCGTCGGGTCGAAGATCCTGGAGGGCTGGCGCCCGCCGTACGACTCGACGATCGTGCAGCGGCTGCGCGACGCCGGCACGGTGATGCTCGGCAAGACCAACATGGACGAGTTCGCGATGGGCTCCTCCACCGAATACTCGGCCTACGGCCCGACCCACAACCCGTGGGACACCGACCGGATCCCGGGCGGCTCCGGCGGCGGCAGCGCCGCCGCGCTGGCCGCGTACGAGGCGCCGCTGGCGATCGGCTCGGACACCGGCGGCTCGATCCGCCAGCCCGGGGCGGTCACCGGCACCGTCGGCGCGAAGCCCACCTACGGCGGCACCTCCCGGTACGGCCTGGTGGCGTTCTCCTCGTCGCTGGACACCCCCGGACCGTGCGCCCGTACAGTGCTCGACGCCGCGCTGCTGCACCAGGTCATCGGCGGCCACGACCCGCGCGACTCGACCTCCATCCCGGCCCCGGTGCCAAACGTGGTGGCCGCCGCGAGGCTCGGCGCCACCGGCGACCTGACCGGCGTGAAGCTCGGCATCGTCACCGAGTTCACCGGCGAGGGCGCGGAGCCGGGCGTGATGGCCGCGTTCCGTGAGTCGGTGGACGCGCTGGCGAAGCTGGGCGCCGAGATCGTCGAGGTGTCCTGCCCGCACTTCAAGTACGCGCTGCCGGCGTACTACCTGATCGCGCCGAGCGAGTGCTCCTCCAACCTGGCCCGGTTCGACGGCGTCCGGTTCGGCCTGCGGGTCGGCGACGACGGGAACCGGTCGCTGGAGGAGGTCATGTCGCTGACCCGGGAGGCCGGCTTCGGCCCCGAGGTCAAGCGCCGCATCATGCTGGGCACGTACGCCCTCTCGTCGGGCTACTACGACGCCTACTACGGCCAGGCGCAGAAGGTCCGCACCCTGATCACCCGGGACTTCAACTCGGCGTTCGAGCAGGTCGACGCGCTGATCTCGCCGACCACGCCGTTCGTGGCGTTCCCGATCGGGGCGCGCACCGCGGACCCGTACCAGATGTACCTGGCGGACCTGTTCACCATCCCGACCAACCTGTACGGCGGCCCGGGCATCTCGGTGCCGTGCGGCCTGTCCGACGGGCTCCCCGTCGGCCTGCAGGTGATGGCCCCGACGATGGCCGACGACCGGATGTACCGGGTCGCCGCCGCGCTGGAGTCCGTGGTCGGCACGTTCACCCCACCGGCACTCTGAGCGCACGAGACGGCTGACCGGCGCCGGCGGTGTTCCGCCGGCGCCGGTTTGCGTCCGATGCTGATCGGCCCCGGATCTCGGCGAGCGGCCGAGGTTCACGACAGGCCGCGGCGCACGGCCTGCAGGCCGGCCTGGAAGCGGGTGCGGGCGCCGAGGGCGGCGAGCAAGGCCGACGAGCGGCGTCCCAGCGTCCGTACGCTCACCCCGAGTTCCCGGGCGATGGCCTCGTCCTTGAGACCGGTGGCGAGCAGTCCCAGCAGCTGCAGGTCCAGGTCGTCGACCCCGGTGGCGGGCTGGTCCGGGTCCCAGGCCGGCAGCGGCGTGGCCTGCACCCACAGCAGTTCGAAGAGCTTCACCAGCGCCGACACCACCATCGGGGCGCGTACCACCAGGGCGGCGTCGACCGCTCGTTCGCTGGCCAGCGGCAGCAGTGCCACCGACCGGTCGCCGATCGCCAGCTTCAGCGGCACGTCCGTGTGCACCCGCGCCTGTTCCCCCGCGGCCACGGACGCCATCGCCTGCTCGTAGGCGCCGGGCAGCTCGAAGGCCTCCGGGGCGTAGATCCCGCGCACGTTGGCGTCCCGGCCGAGCAGCTCGGTCTCGGACACGTTCGCAGACGCCACCTCCTGTGCGTACGGCGGGCGATCCAGCACCAGCAGCTCCTTCGTCGCGCCATGCGTGAGCTGGACGAATTGAGCCTCGACGGCCGCCCGGCCGGTGACGATCTCGAGCAGCTGGTCCGGCCGGGTGAGCAATTCCTGGGGGAACTCCTCCGCCATCCGCTCGGCGGCTCGGCGTGCCTTGGTGAACTCCTCGGTGCGCCGCACGACCAGCGCGTTCACGGCGACGTCCGGGCGGGTCGCCACCAGCCGAGTGCCGGAGCCGACCAGGCGGCTGACGAAGCCGAGGTCCTCCAGCCGCTCGGTCGCCGCACGTACCACCCGCAGGCTCTCCCCGACCTGCTGGGCGATCTCCGGCACGCTCGACTGTCGTCTCCGCAGGAGGGCCAGGTAGACCGACTCCTCCACCGGGGTCAGACCCAACGACTCGAACATCCGAGCCCCTTCCCGCCTCGCGGGGTGTCCGATCCAGGCCATGGCCGGGCTCGGACACCCCGAAACTGTGGCGATCGGCGCATGTCCACGTCTAGACATGCCTCATGATCTTCTCCCGACTTAGCGGCGCCCTCGTGTTGGCCGTCACGGCCGCCGGTGCCGTCAACCTCTCCACCGCAAACCCCGCCGCCGCTGACGACGGCTGGCACCGTCCGCTGTGCGGCGTGGTGCAGGGCGACGGCTCGGTGACGATCACCCGCACCGACGGCACCTTCCTGGCACCCACCACCACCGACCTCACCCCGGTGGCGTACACCAAGCTCGCCGCGCTGAGTACGCCGAACACCCTGGTCGCCATCTCGAAGAGATCGATCCAGCGCTCCACCGACGCCGGCTGCAGGTGGCACCAGATCGGCAGCACCGAGCAGGACCTGGCAGCGTACGACGTCGCCGCCGGGCCGGACGGCACGGCGTTCGCGTACGGCATCAACGACCAGCCGATCTACCGTGTGCAGGGCGACACCGTCACCACCGTCGCCGGCCCGGTTCTCTACGACGGGGTGGTCGGGCTGGCAGTGGATCCGGCCGACGCGCGGGTCCTGCGGGTGGTCAGCAAGGCCGGGCAGGTCTACGACTCCTCCGACGGCGGCGCGACCTGGACCCCGATGGGGCTGCCGGCCGGACCGGACCAGTTCCTCTACAAGGCGGCCATCGACCCGGCCGACCTCGACCACGTCGTCGTCGGCACCATGGGCAACGGCAGCTTCGTGACGTTCGACGGCGGCCGCAGCTGGGCGCAGTCGACCGGCGTCGGTGCCGGTCGCTCGAACGGCTTCGCGGTGGCGATCTCGGCGGCCGACCCGGGGACGGTGTGGCTGGAGGGCTACGACCTCAGCCAGAACGACAACGGTGCGCGGCACATCTGGCGTTCGACGGACGGCGGCCGCAGCTTCGCGTCGATGCTCGACGGCAACCAGGCGGTGTTGATCAACGGCACCCCGATGTGGCCGAGCCCGGCCGACCCGGACGTGCTGTACTTCGCGTTCGGCACGTGGTTCGGCGGCTACGGCACCGACCTCTACCGGTACCAGGCGTCGACGGGCCGGCTGACCTCGCAGCACAACTCCCACGACGACATCGCCAGCGTCGCGTTCAACCCGGTCGACCCGCGGGTGATGTACCTCGGTCTGGTCGAGGAGCGCTGACGTCCGGGCCCGCCCGGGGCCTGCGCCTCGGGCGGGCCATGCGTGGTCCGGGTGACGGTGTGGAAACCCGGGCGAGATGTCCCCAGGCAGCCCCATTAGGCTGGACCGGTTCCGTCCGGATCGCGCCTGGAGCTCAGATGACGACGACACTGCCCGCGTACGACGAGGTCGTCGCGCGCTACGAACCGGTGATCGGCCTGGAGACCCACGTCGAGCTGGGCACGAACACCAAGATGTTCTGCGGCTGCCCGACGGACTTCGGTGGCGAGCCGAACACCCGGGTCTGCCCGGTCTGCCTGGGCCTGCCCGGTTCGCTGCCGGTGGCGAACAAGGCGGCCATCGAGGCGACGATCCGGATCGGCCTGGCGCTGAACTGCTCGATCGCCGAGTGGTGCCGGTTCGCCCGGAAGAACTACTTCTACCCGGACATGCCGAAGGACTTCCAGATCAGCCAGTACGACGAGCCGCTGTGCTTCGACGGCTACCTGGACGTCGAGGTCAACGGCGAGCTGGTGCGGATCGGCATCGAGCGGGTGCACCTGGAGGAGGACACCGGCAAGACGCTGCACGTCGGTGGCGCCACCGGCCGCATCCACGGCGCGACCGAGTCGCTGGTCGACTACAACCGGGCCGGCATCCCGCTCGTCGAGATCGTCACCAGGCCGGTTCCCGGCACCGGCGCGCTGGCGCCGGAGGTGGCCCGGGCGTACGTCACCGAGCTGCGCGACGTGCTCCGCTCGCTGGGCGTCTCCGACGTCCGGATGGAGGAGGGCTCGCTGCGCTGCGACGTCAACACCTCCCTCAACCTGCCGGGCGAGGAGTGGGGCACCCGCACCGAGACCAAGAACGTCAACTCGCTGCGGTCGGTGGAGCGGGCGGTCCGCTCGGAGATGCTGCGGCAGGCCTCGGTGCTCGACGCGGGTGGCAAGATCACCCAGGAGACCCGGCACTTCCACGAGGACACCGGCGACACCACGCCGGGCCGGTCCAAGGAGACCGCCACCGATTACCGGTACTTCCCGGAGCCAGACCTGGTGCCGCTCGCCCCGGACACCGCCTGGGTGGCCGAGCTGAAGGCCGCCCTGCCGGAGCTGCCCCGGCTGCACCGCCGCCGGCTCCAGGAGCAGTGGGGCCTGTCGGATCTGGACATGCAGTCGGTGCTCAACGCCGGCGCGGTGGAGCTGATCGAGCGGACCGTGGCCGCGGGCGCCACCCCGGCCGCCGCCCGCAAGTGGTGGCTGGGCGAGCTGTCCCGGCGGGCCAACGAGACCGGGGTGGAGCTGGCCGACGTCGGGGCCACCCCGGAGCAGGTCGCCGAGCTCCAGGGCCTGGTCGACGCCGGCAAGCTCAACGACAAGCTGGCCCGGACCGTCCTGGAGGGCGTGGTGGCCGGCGAGGGCTCGCCGACCGAGATCATGACCAACCGGGGCCTGGAGGTCGTCTCCGACACCGGCGCGCTCACCGCCGCCGTGGACGAGGCGATCGCCGCCAACCCGGCCGTCGCGGACAAGATCCGCAGCGGCAAGGTCGCGGCGGCCGGCGCGCTGGTCGGCGCGGTCATGAAGACCACCCGCGGTCAGGCCGACGCCAAGACCGTCCGCGAGCTGATCCTGGAGCGCCTCGGCGCCCAGGGCTGAGCGGTAAGGAAGGGCCCCCTCTTAACGCCTACGGTATAGGAGGGGGCTTCTCCTAACCCTGCGCTTCCCCCCTCGAAGGGCGTCAACGGCGACGCCCGGATGGAGTCACCGTGAACCAGCACGACCTCGACGTCCTCGACGAGATCCAGCGCCGGGTGCTCTGGCTCGCCACCCGGATCGTGGACGCCGCCAACCACGACCGGAACACCGGCGACGGGGTGAAGGTCGGCGGCCACCAGGCGTCGAGCGCCTCGCTGGTCACCGCGATGACCGCGCTCTGGTTCGCCCACCTGGACGCCGAGGACCGGGTGGCCGTCAAGCCGCACGCCTCCCCCGTCTTCCACGCCATCCAGTACCTGCTGGGCAACCTGGACCGGTCGTACCTGCCGAAGCTGCGGGCGCGGGGTGGGCTCCAGTCGTACCCGTCGCGGACCAAGGACCCCGACGAGGTGGACTTCTCCACCGGCTCGGTCGGGCTGGGCGCGGCGGCGCCGCTGTTCGCCGCGGTCACCCGGCGATACGTCGACGCGCACTTCGGCGCCCGGCCACACTCCCGGTTCGTCGCGCTGATCGGCGACGCGGAGCTGGACGAGGGGAACATCTGGGAGGCCGTGGCCGACCCGGCCACCACCGGCCTGGGCAACGTGATGTGGCTGGTCGACTTCAACCGCCAGTCCCTGGACCGGGTGGTGCCGGGCATCCGGATCGACCAGTGGCGGGGCCAGTTCGAGGCCGCCGGCTGGCACGTCGTGGAGGTCAAGTACGGCCGTAAGCTCGCCGAGGCGTACGCGCGGCCGGGCGGGGCGGCGCTGCGCGACTGGATCGACCGGATGCCGAACGAGCAGTACCAGTCGCTGTTCGGGCTGGCCGGGCCGGCGCTGCGCAAGCAGTTCCTCGACGGCGCGCCGGCCGGCATCGCCGAGTTCATCGCGGACATCGCCGACGACGAGCTGGGCCCGCTGGTCACCGACCTGGGCGGACACGACCTCGAGGCGATGCTCGACGCGTACGCGCAGTGCGACGCGGTGACCGACCGGCCCAGTGTGGTGTTCGCGTACACGGTGAAGGGTTGGGGTCTGCCCATCGCCGGCAACCCGCGCAACCATTCGGCGCTGCTCACCACGGAGCAGGTCGACGCGCTGCGCGCCGCGCAGGGCCTCGCCCCGGAGACCGAGTGGGACCGCCTCGACCCGGCATCGGCGGCCGGCATCCGGGCCGGCGAGCGTCGGGAGGCGCTGTCCCGCGCGCCCCGCGAGCGGGCGCTCGGGGTCACCGTCCCGGAAACCACGAAGGTACGCGCGAACAAGCCGGTCTCCACCCAGGAGGTCTTCGGCCGGGTGCTGGTCGACCTGGCCCGCGACCCCGCGGTGGCGCCCTACCTGGTGACCACCGCGCCGGACGTGGCCACCTCCACCAACCTCGCCGGGTTCATCAACAAGACCGGCGTCTTCGCCCCCACCGAGCAGCGCTCCTGGACCGAGGACCGGATGCTGCGCTGGACGGAGAGCCCGTCTGGTCAGCACATCGAGCTCGGCATCTCGGAGATGAACCTGTTCCTGCTGCTGGGGCAGCTCGGCCTGTCCTGGGATCTGTCGGGCCAGCCGCTGCTGCCGGTCGGCACGGTCTACGACCCGTTCGTGCTGCGCGGCCTGGACGCGTTCCTGTACGGCACCTACTCCGGTTCCCGGTTCGTGGTGGCGGGCACCCCGTCCGGCATCACCCTGGCCCCCGAGGGCGGCGCCCACCAGTCCACCATCACCGCCTCCGTCGGCCTGGAGCTGCCTGGGGTGACCTTCCTCGAACCGGCGTACGCCGGCAGCCTGGACTGGCTGCTCTGCGACGCGCTCGGCCAGATCGCCGGGGGAGCGGCACCCGCCGCCACCGCCGCGCCGGCCGAGGACGGGGCGTACTACTTCCGGCTCAGCACCCGGCCGATCGACCAGGCGCCGTTCGAGGCGGCCCGGGCCCGGATCGGCGACGCGGTGCTGCGCCGGCAGGTGGTAGCTGGGGCGTACCGGCTGGTGGACGCGCACCAGGCGTACCCGCACCTGGCGGACGCCCCGGTGGTGCAGCTCGCCGTGTCCGGCGCGGTGCTGCCGGAGGTCCTCGCGGCCGCCGCGGAGCTGGCGGAGGAGGGGGTGGCCGCGCACGTCGTGGACGTCACCTCGCTGGACCGGCTCTACCGGGCCTGGCAGCGGACCCTGCGCCAGGGCGTGCGGACCGCGACCGTGCCGAGCGTGCCCGGCGCGCTGCGGTCGGCCTTCGCCGACCGGGTGCCGGTGGTGACCGTGCACGACGCCGCGTCGCACGCGATGGCCTGGCTGGGTTCGGCCGTCGGCGCCCCGGCGGTGCCGCTCGGCGTGGACGAGTTCGGCCAGTCCGGCAGCGTGCAGGAGCTGTACGAGCTGCACGACCTGTTGCCCGGCAGCATCGTCAACGCCGCCCTGGCCGCCCTGTCGCTGCGCTGAGCCGCCACCGTCCGGCCCCCCGCCCCCGGAGGCGGCCGTCGCCCTCCGCCGCCGCCCGCGCGCCGACCGCCAGGCGCGGGTGGCCCGGCGGCGGTCACCGTGGTGTGTGCCGCCGCCCGTGCGGCCTCACCGTCGTGTGGCGCTCACCCGGCGTCACCGGTCCTCGGCCCCACCCAGGGTGAAGGGCTGGCGGCGATCGACGTTGCTCGTCGAGCCCTTTGCTCTGCTTCACCCCCGGCAACACCGCCCCCCAGCTGGGCGACCTTTCAACCGACCGCGCGGCACCCGGTCACTCTGGGTGCCTGTTGCCTCCGCTGCAGCAGAGCAAAGGTCGTGCGGTGAGTGCCCGGGGCTCGGCCGGCCGGCGCGGAGAGTGACGTCCAGGGTGCACCGGGACCGCAACCTGAGGACCGGTTCTCGCGGCGCAGGCTGGTCAACGGGTCGGGGTCGGGCTGGCCGACTCGGGGCCGCCCCGGGTCGGGGTCGGGGTGACTGGCACCTCCGCGCCCTGCTTCGGGTCCTTGATCACGTGCCGCTCCAGGTTGACCTGCGACTGCCCGGTCCCGCCGACGGTGATCGCGTCGTACGCCTGGAGCATCTTCTGGTCGTCGAAGTAGAGCACGCTCATCTCCAGCGGGGTCGGCTTCTCGCCCTCCAGGCCGCGCAGCCCGGCGCCGCCGGTGGAGCCCTCCACCAGCAGCTGGGTCGGCTGCTTGCCGGGCGCCTGCGGCAGCTTGAAGACCTGCCGGGCATGGATGTGCCCGGCCAGCACCAGCGGGCAGGTGCCGGAGAGCGGCCCGGCCGAGGCGGGGTCGTGCACCAGCGCGATGTTCACCGGTCGCGGCGAGGCGGTGACGGTGGTGGCGAGCTGCTCGCCGGCGCCGATCACCTGGTCGGCCACCTGCTTGGTCAGGCCGCTGCCAGCCGGTGAGGTGTTCTTGTCCGGGGTGAACCGGGGATCACCGATTCCGGCGATGGTCAGCCCGGCCACCGTGGTCGTCGAGTTGTCCAACACGATCGCGTTCGGCTGCTGGGCCACCGCCGCGGCCGTCTTCGCCGAGTCGTGGTTGCCCCGGATGAAGACGTACGGCTTCTTGAGCAGACCGATCGAGCCGACGAAGGACGCCTCCGGCTCGCTGCCCCAGTCGGTGATGTCGCCCGTGTCGATCACCACGTCGATGCCGAACTGCTCCACCACCGTCCGGATCAGCTGCCACCCCGTCGGGTTGAGGTGCATGTCCGAGACGTGCAGCACCCGCGTGGTGCCGGGCGCCGGCTCGTACACGGGCAGCGCCGAGACGGTGGTGTAGAGCTGGCTGACGTTGCCCACCAGGCGCTGGAGCTGCTCGGCGTACTTCGTGTAGTCGTTCGCGATCCGGCGGGCGTCGCCGACGATCGCCGGGGCGTTGACCAGCAGTCCCTCGTACCGGGGCTCCTCGATCGCCTGCGGGCGCATGGTCGCGGCGGCCAGCCCGAGGCTGCCGGCCGTGATCACCAGGGCCAGCCCACCGGCCCAGGCCGTCCGCCGGGCGTTGCGGAAGACCAGCCCCGCCAGCAGCAGGGTGGCGAGCACCGTCGAGCCCAACGTCTTCAGGCCCAGGCGCATCACCCCGGCCCGGACATCGGCGACGGCGGACTGGCTGGCCCGGCTGATGCTGGCCGGGTCGTCGATCAGCGCCTCGGTACGCCGCTGGTCCAGCGCGCCCAGCCGGACGGTGAGGTAGGTCGGCCCGTCGTGGCTGTTCAACAGCAGAGCGCCCAGCGGCGGGACGTCGACGGTGGTGCCGCCCTCCAGCGACGGGCTCAGGCTGAGCTGCGCCCGGAACGGCCCGATGTCGGTGCCGACGTGCCCACCGGCGTACGTGCCGGCGACCACCCCGCCCAGGGCGACCGCCAGGACGGCCAGCGCCACGCCGAGCCGCCGCAGCCAGCCGTTCCCACCCGACCGCCCCTTACGCCCCAGCCAGCTCGCCCAGCGTCGGGCACGTTCGGTCGCCGAGGTGCCCTCGCCCCCGGTGTCGCGCTGCTCGTTCTCCTGGCCGTCCATGCTGAAATTCTGACCTGCCCGTCGAGGGATCCTGGCAAACCCGAGGAAGCCGGCGCGTCCCCACCCGTCCGGTCCGCGTGTCGGCCCCCGCCCCGCCCGGTGGCCGGCACCGGCGGGGTCGTCAGCTGCGTCCGGCCCCGCCTCCGGCGAACACCAGCCGCAGGATCCGGTCGTCCTCCGGCGCCGGCTGGCCCCGCCCGTCCCGGTTCGAGGTGGTGACCCAGAGCGACCCGTCCGGGGCGGCGGCCACCGCCCGGAGCCGACCGTACTTTCCGGTCAGCAGCTCACGGGGCTGGCCGAGCACGGTGCCCGTGTCGGTCAGCTCGACCAGCCAGAGCCGCTGGCCGCGCAGGCATCCGGTGACCAGCAACCGGTCGACCGCGGCCAGCCCGGAGCAGGAGGCCTCGGTGGTGCGCCACTGCACGATCGGGTCGGCGTACCGCTTGTCGCCGGCGCGCCCCTCGACCTGCGGCCAGCCGTAGTTGCCACCCTTGGTGATCTGGTTGATCTCGTCCCAGGTGTTCTGGCCGAACTCGACGGCGTACATCCGCTTCGCCGAGTCCCAGGCGAAGCCCTGCACGTTGCGGTGCCCCATCGACCACACCGGCGAGCCGGGGAAGGGATTGCCGGCAGCCGGCCTGCCGTCCGGGGTGATCCGGAGGATCTTGCCGCCGAGGCTCTTGCGGTCCTGGGCGTTCGGCTGCCGGCCGGCGTCGCCGGTGCTGACGTACAGGTAGCCGTCCGGGCCGAAGCTGAGCCCGCCGCCGTTGTGGACCCCGGCGGGCGGGATACCGGTGAGGATCGGGGTGGGCCGCCCGCCGAGCGGCAACCGGGCGACCCGGTTGTCCCGGGCGGTGGTGTAGTAGACGAAGACCGTGCGGTCCCTGGCGTACGACGGGGACACGGCGATGCCCAGCAGCCCGCCCTCGCCCCCGGCCGCCACGTCGGGCACGGTCTGCACGACGGTGACGGTCAGCCCTTCCGGCCCCGAGCCGGGCCCGACCTGGAGGATCCGTCCGCTGTCCCGCTCGGTGACCAGCGCGGCGCCGTCCGGGAGGAACGCGACGGCCCACGGCACCCGCAGCCCCTTCGCCAGCACCGTCGCCACCACCTGCTGACCGGCGCCGCCCGGGTCGGCCGTGGCCGACGGCGTCGGGAGGTTCGGCGGCTCGCCGGCCGGGTCGGGCTCGGGCTCGCCGAAGGCGCAGCCGGCGGTGCCCAGCAGCAGCGCCGCGCAGGACGCCGCCAGCGCCGCGCGGAGGCGGCCGGTGCGGGGGTACGGGGGACGGGCGCTCACCCGGCCCAGCCTAGTCCGGCCGGCTGACCGTCCGGGCGCGACGGAACCGGCGGGTCCCGGTCGGCGGCGACGCCCGTCCGCCCCGATTGGCGGCGCAGGCTCAGCGGGCCCGGAGGGCGAGCATGGCGATGTCGTCCTCCCCGCTGTGCACGATAGCCAGCAGTTGGTCGCAGAGGTCGCCCAGCGGGAGCGCCGCCGTGCCGGCGAGCCCGTCGACCAGCTCGGCCAGCCCCTCGTCGATCGGCCGGTCCCGGCGTTCGATCAGGCCGTCGGTGTAGAGCAGCAGCGTGTCGCCCGGCGCGAGCGCCAACTCCCGGCTGGTCCGGCGGGTCGGCCGGGCCAGGCCGAGCAGCGGCTCCCACGCCCCGTCGAGCACCTCCACCCGGCCGGCGGCGCGGATCAGCAGCGGCGCCGGGTGCCCCGCGTTGCATCAAGTCACCGCGAGCCCGTCGGCAGCGGCTGGGCAAGGAGTTCCTCGCCCTGCTGCGCGACGCGGCCGTGACCACGATCGTGGTGGAGCACCGCGACAGGTTCGCCCGGTTCGGTGCGGAGTACGTCGAGGCGGCGCTCGCCGCGCAGGGCCGGCGACTGCTCGTGGTCGACCCGGCCGAGGTGGACGACGACCTGGTCCGCGACGTGACCGAGATCCTCACATCCTTGTGCGCCCGGCTGTACGGTCGGCGCGCGGCGGCGGATCGGGCACGGCGGGCCGTGGCCGCGGCGACCGGGTCGGGTGTCGAATGAGGCGCTACGAGCCGCCGCCGGGCTGGACGGTGCAGGCGTACAAGTTCGCGCTGGACGCGACACCGGCGCAGGTTCAGAATCTGCGTCGGTATGCCGGCGCGGCCCGGTTCGCCTACAACCACATGCTCAGGCGGCTGTCCGCGGTCAAGGCGCAGCGCGCGTCTGAGGCGTCGTACGGGGTCGCCGAGACCGACCTGACACCCTGGCAGAGTTGGTCGCTACCGAGCCTGCGGCGCACCTGGAACGACACCAAGCCGTGGGTGGCCCCGTGGTGGCAGGAGTGCTCCAAGGAAGCGTTCAACACCGGCCTGGACAACCTGTCCCGAGCGTTGACCAACTGGTCGGACTCCCGCAACGGCAAGCGCAAGGGCCGCAAGATGGGCTGGCCCACACTCAAGCGCAAGCACGCTGCCCGCTCTGTCCGGTTCACCACCGGAGCGATCCGGGTGGAGCCCGATCGACGCCACGTGGTCCTGCCTCGACTGGGGCGCGTCCGCACCGACGAATCGACCCGCAAGCTGGCCAGGCGGCTGGAAGCCGGCACCGCGAAGATCCTGTCCGCGACCGTGACTGAAACCTCCGGCCGGTGGTTCTGCTCCTTCCAGGTGGCCGTGCGGCGTGCCACCGGTCGACCCGCGCACGCACCCCGAACGGGCCGCGTCGTCGGGGTCGACGCCGGCGTGAAGCACCTCGCGGTGCTATCCACCGGCGAGATGGTGGAGAATCCGGCCCCGTTCAAGGCCGCGCTCAAGCGGCTCGGTAAGGCGCAGCGCCGCGCCAACCGGCGGGTCGGCCCGTTCGATCCGGCGACCCGCGAGCGCCGTGACCCGTCGAACCGCTGGCGGCGGGCGCAGGACCGGGTTGCCCGGATCCAGGCGACAGTGGCCGCGGTACGCGAAGATTCGTGGCATCAGCTGACCACCCGGCTGGCCCAGCGTTACGACCTGGTCGTGGTGGAGGACCTGCACGTCGCCGGGATGAAGCGCAACCGCAGGCTGGCCCGCGCCCTGTCCGACGCGGCGCCGGCCACCCTGCGGCGGCATCTGGCCTACAAGACCAGTTGGTACGGCAGTGCGCTGCACGTCGCCGACCGGTGGTATCCCAGCTCCAAGACCTGCTCTGGCTGCAAAACAGTGAAACCCAAGCTGTCCCTGGCAGAGCGCACATTCACCTGCGTCGCGTGTGGCCTGTCCCTGGACCGGGACGTCAACGCCGCACGAAACCTTGCCGACCTGGCTCGGCATGTCGACCCGGAGTTGCCGGGCGACGGAAAAACAGGACGTGGAGCCTACGTAAGACCCGTAAGACCCGCACCCGTGCGGGCTGGGCAGTCGGGCGTGGAAGCGTCAAGACCGCTTGCGGTCAACGCCGTCAGGCAACTGACGGCTGCCGATCATGAGCTATCTATCGCTTCATGAAAAGGTAACGGCAGCATGCTGTGCTGCAGCACCAGCACCTCGGCGACGTGCCGCTGCTCGCCGTACATCCAGCTGTTGCCGACCGCCTGGCCGGCGCGGCGGCCGATGTCCAGCGCGGTGTGCAGGTCGCCGTCGTCGAACGGGCGCCGGCGCGGCCCGTTGACCAGGGTGATGCAGCCGATCGTGCCGCCCCGCCCGGGCGCGGTCACCGGCACGCTGAGCTGGGAGGCGATGCCGAGGCGGGCCGCCAGGGACGGCAGCTCGGGGTGGGTGGTGCCGCGCTCGACGTCGGCCACGCCGGCCGCGCTGCCGAGAACCGGCCGGCCGGTGCGCAGCACCGACCGGGTGATCGACTCCGGGCCGAGGCCGGTGACCATCAGCTCGGCGAAGCGGGCCACGTCGGCGGCCCGCTCCGGGTCCCGGTGCACGGCGGAGGCGGTACGCGGCGCTCCGGTCGGGTCGACCAGGGTGAGCAGGCACCAGTCCGCCAGCAGCGGCACCATCGCGTGACCCAGCCGGCTCACCGCCGTGGTGATGTCCAGCGTGCCGGCCAGGGTCTCGCTCATGCCGGCGAGCATGGCCAGCCGGTCGTGCGCCTCCTCGGCGCGTCGGCGGGCCTCCTCGGCGCCCTCCAGCGCGATCCGCAGCCGCAGCTCGGAGGAGCAGGCGGCGGCCAGGTCGGCGAGGGTGCGCAGCTGCTCGGCGGTCCAGGCCCGGGGCTTGCTGTCGATCGCGCAGAGCGAGCCGAGCACCCGGCCGTCCAGGTCGGTCAGCGGGATGCCGGCGTACGCGATGACGCCCAGGTCCTCGATGGCCAGGTTCCGGCGGACCCGCGGGTAGAGCCGGGCGTCCGGCAGCACCATCGGCACCTCGATGCCCACCACGTGCTGGCAGAACGAGTGGCTCAGCGGGGTCTGCCGCCGGCTGGCCCACGGCTCGGGCAGGCCGACCGCGCCGGGGAAGAACTGCCGTTCCGGCGTCACCAGCGAGACCAGGGCGACCGGTACGTCGAGCAGGTCGCTGACCAGCCGGGCGAACCGGTCGAAGGCCTCGTCGGGCGTGGCGTCCAGCTGGGTCTCGGCGAGTGCCCGCAGCCGCTCCGGATCGGCGAGCGCTTGGCTGGGCACGGCCGAACGGTCGACGGTTTCCTCGGTCATCGGCCACCTGTCTGCGGGCGTGGGAACGCCGGCCGACGTTCCGTCATCGGTTATACCCGGCGGGGCGCTCCGGCATCTCGGTCGCACCGCAGTCGTCATGGTCACGTTGCCCGTCTCCCGGCGCGCCTTACCGGGTATGACCGGCGTATCGGGACACCGCGCGCCGCCCGCGGGCGCGCCGGTTATCGTCGGCGGCCGTGAAGGTATGGACTGTCTTGGTCAGCTGCTTGAGTAGCCCATCTGGCCCGGTCAGCGACAGCCCTTGTTCCTTGGCCGGCCGGACCAGCTCGGCGGCAGCCTTCGCGTCCGCTGACTGATCGGCCTTGGCCTCCAGTTGCCTCATCTGCCTTCTTCTTGTTTTTGGTTTGGGGTCACCAGAACAGTCTCAAGACGTGGGTGACACTTCCGGCTCGCCGGGTGGCGAGGGCGGTGCGGATGGGCGCCGCCGGGCGCGGGTCGTGTCGGCGACCGCGATTGCGGTGAGGACTGCGGTTGCGGCGAGGGCGGCCATCAGCGGCGGTACGAGGAGCATCATCGGGGCTATGGCGGCCAGCACGAGCAGTCCGATCGGCCGATCCCGGGACACCCGGCCGTACACGGCGTACTCGAAGTGGGCACGTCCGGCCAGGAACAGCGCGGGTCCGCCGAGGATGACGGCGATCCAGCCCGGTTGGGTGTGTCCGAGTGGATGGGTGATGGCGAATTTGTCGCCGACGGAGGTGACGACGATGCCGGCCACCATGACTATGTGGGCGTATGTCGCCGAGAGGGCGAGGCGGAGTGGGGCGGAGGATGCTTCGATGGCCGCGGCCAGTACCTCCCCGGCGCGGTAGATGTAGATCCGCCAGAGCAGCACGGTGGTGGCGATCGAGACCAAGAACGCTGCGGTCTGGTCCGCCGCGAAGTCGCTGCGACCGAGGGTCAACGCGGTGACCAGGATCAACTCGCCGAGTGCGATGATGAAGAACTGGCGGTAGCGCTCGGCCAGGTGCTCGGCCGCGACTGACCACTCCGTCCTTGGCGAGCGGCCCAGCCCGGGCGTGGGCCAGCCGAGCGCGAATGCCGCGTAGTCCACGGCCACCGCCAGCGTCCATAGCACCCCGCGCGCCGTACCGTGCGCGATCGCCCCCGCGATCCACGGCACCCCGGACACACCGAACCAGAACAGCGACCGTCCGATTCTGCGCTTCAGTTCGTGGCCCCGCAGGGCGAGCAGGAGGGCGAAGCCGCGGCCGATCTGGATGGCAACGTACGCGCCTGCGAAGATCAGGCCTCGCTTGCCGAACGCCTGGGGCGCCGCGGCGGCCATCACTAGAGTGCCGCCCAAGGTCGCGAGGACCAGCAGCTGTATCGCCGGCCGCTGCGGGTCGTACCTGTCGGTTACCGCCGCCGTGATGGACCAGACCCACCACGTGGCCAGCAGCAGCACGAGCGTCTGGAAGGCGCCGCGCCAGCTGAGATCATCGGCCAACCCTTGGGAGAGCTGGGTGAGCGCGACGACAAACGCCAGGTCGAAGAACAGTTCCAGGAACGTCGCCCGCTGTGGCTCCTCCGGTCTCCGCAGGAGCTCGCCCGTCCTACTCGTCATCTGCTCGTCCGTTCTGTCGGCTTTGCGCCAGCATTGAGGCAGTAGTACCACGCCGTCGCGCCTCCAGATGGCGACCAGAGCAAGGCGCCAATGGTCACGTTGCCCGCCTCCCAGCGCGCATCACCGGGATGACCGGCAAATCGGGACACCGCGCGCCGCCGGCGGGCGCGGCGGTTATCGTCGGCGGTCGTGAAGCTATGGATCCCGCACCGCGCCGGTCAGGCCCTCCTCGGTGAACTCCCCCCAGGCGCCACCGTGGAGGTGATGGAGGAACCGGCCCGGCTCCCGTCCGCCCCGGACGACGTGCGGTTCTGGGTGCCGCCGTTCCTCGCGGGCCCCGGCGCCGGCGCCCTGCTGGCCGAGCTGCCCGACCTCGAGGTGGTGCAGCTGCTCTCCGCCGGGGCGGACGCCTGGGTGGGCCGGATGCCCGAGGGGGTCACGCTCTGCGACGCCCGCGGGGTGCACGACTCGGCCACCGCCGAGTGGGTGGTCGCCGCCGTGCTGTCCCAGCTGCGCGGCTTCGGTCCGCTGGCCCGGGCGCAGGGCCGCCGCGAGTGGGCGTACGACGAGGTGGCCCCCACCGACGAGCTGGCCGGCAAGCGGGTGCTGATCGTCGGAGCCGGCTCGATCGGCGCGGCGGTCCAGGCCCGACTGGCCCCGTTCGAGGTCACCTTCACCCTGGTCGCCCGCACCGCCCGGCCCGCCGAGGGGGTGCACGGGGTGGACGAGCTGCCCGGCCTGCTGCCGGCGGCCGACGTGGTGGTGCTGCTGGTGCCGCTGACCGAGCAGACCCGGGGGCTGGTCGACGAGAAGTTCCTCGCCGCGATGCCCGACGGCGCGCTGCTGGTCAACGCGGCCCGTGGCCCGGTGGCCCGGACGTCGGCGCTGGTCGCCGAGCTGACCACCGGTCGGCTCCGGGCCGCGCTGGACGTCACCGACCCCGAGCCGCTGCCCGCCGACCATCCCCTGTGGACGTTGCCGAACGTGCTGCTCACCCCGCACGTCGCCGGCTCGGTGCGCGG
This sequence comes from Micromonospora sp. NBC_00898, assembly GCF_045207895.1. Lineage (NCBI taxonomy): Bacteria > Bacillati > Actinomycetota > Actinomycetes > Micromonosporales > Micromonosporaceae > Micromonospora > Micromonospora sp. NBC_00898. The sequence goes on along the minus strand of NZ_CP108775.1, from coordinate 4,455,860 downwards.
CCTGCTGCCGCGGGCGTACCGGCTCGTGGGGGAGCAGCTGCGCCGGTTCGCGGCCGGCGAGCCGTTGATCAACCGGGTGGTGGACGGCTACTGAACCGGCCCGGTCAGCGGGTGCTGTCGGGCAGTTCCTGCCCGGTGGCGGCGATCAGCCGGGGCAGATCGGCGGCGCGGACGGCGGGCAGCACCAGGCGCTCGCCGTCGTCGAGCCGGACGACCACCCGGCCCCGCTCGTCGGCGCCCAGCGCCGCGACCCGTTTCCAGGCGATCCGGCGCTGCCCGGCGAGCGCCCGCAGTCGCAGCTCACGCGGGTCGGCCTCGGTGCCGGACCGCCATGCCCAGACCGCGACGGCCAGCGGGATCAGCAGCACCCAGAGCAGCCACCAGCGGGCGGTGGCCAGCGGCAGGGCGCCGATGAACGCGACGATCGCGGCGACCAGGATCGCCTGGTTGGGCCGGAAGCGGACGGTGTCGGCGGCACTCACCCCCTGATGATCGCACCTCGGCCTGGCCCGCTTCCGGTCGGGCGGGCAGCGCCCGGCGGCACGGGCGATGTGACCGGCGTCACCGAGTGGACTCGTAACCGCTCGTCGTAGGAATCGTTGGTTCGCGTGGTCGCGCCGGGTTGCCGCCCGGCGGGCCCGCCGCACCCCACCGTCGCCCGTACCGCCGACACACCTCGCACGTTGTTCCGTAACGCACCGCCCCGTGCCCCCTCACGAAGGCGACCGTCGTGTCCGTCGCGTACCCCTCCGGCGATCACCGTCGCCGCCCGTCGCCGCCCGACCTCGTCGTGCTGACGGTCGGCGCGCTGCTCGTCCTGGCCGGCGCCGCCGACCTCGTCCCGCCGTCGGCCGCCCTGGCGCTCGCCGTCGCGGCCGCTTCCGCGCTGGCCTGCGTCCGGCTCTCCTGGCTGGCGGGTGTCCCGTCCGCCGCCCCGGCCCCGCCCGCCGTGCCAGCTCCGGCCCCGCCCGCCGGGGTCGGCGTGCCGCTCGTCGGCCCCACCCACCCGCCGGTCCGCGTCCAGCCCGGACCGGCGGCGACGCCCGGAGCGGGCCGGCCGGGCGGGCGACGGGCCCGACGGCTCGCGCCGTCCCGCCGGACCGTCGCGATCCTCGACGCGGCGGTGCTGGCGGCCGGGCTCACCGTCGCCGTGCTGCCGCTGACCGAGCCGGCGCACCGACCGCCGGTCGTCCTGGTCGGGCTGACCGTTGTCGCCGCGCTCCAGGCCGTGGGTCTGCTCCGGCTGCCCGGACGCTCCCGGCTCGCCGGCCCGCAACGGCTTCGCCGGACCGTGGACGTTGTGGGCCTCGGTGTCAGCCTGGTCTTCGCCGGCTGGGTGCTGCTGCCGGCGGGCCCGGTGCCGGCGCTGGCCCGGACCGTGAGCGTCGCCGGCGCGGCCGGGCTGGCGGTGCTGCTCGTCGCCGCGCTGGCCGACCGCTGGCGCCGCCCGGGCGCGGCGCTCTGCCTGTCCGGAGCGGCGGCGACGCTGGCCGGGCTGGCCGGTCTCGTGGTGCTGCTGGCCCACCCGGCGCCGGAGCGCGCCGTCCTCGTCGTGGTGCCGCCGCTGGTGGCGGGCGCGCTGCTCACCGCCGCGGGGGCCCGACGCGCCTCGGCCGGGGAGACCCGCCGCCCCCACGGGCCGCCCGCGACCTGGCCCCGGGTGACCGCCCCGGCCGGCATCGCCGCGCTCGCCGCCGGCCACCACCTCTGGGCGGTGGGGGAATTCGGCGCCCCGGCCATCGCGCTCGGGCTGGCGGTGATCCCGCCGGTGGTCCTGCAGGAGTTGCTGACCGCCGCGGAGCATCGCCGGCACGCCGAGCGGCTCACCGCCCGGGAGGCGCGGCTGCGGGAACTCGTCGGCCACCTCGACGACCGGGACCGGCTGGCCCGGACGGTGCGCCGGCTCACCGCCACCGACCAGCTCACCGGGCTGGCCAACCGTCGCGAGCTGCTGCGCGGGCTGGCCGGCCGCGACCCGGGCTCGCCGCCCGGGGCGCTGCTCGTCGTCGACCTGCACGGGCTGGGCGTGGTCAACGACGGCTCCGGGCACGCGGTGGGCGACGAGGTGCTGGTCGAGGTCGCCAAGCGGCTCCGGGCCGGCTGCGGGCCCGGGGACCTGGTGGCCCGGCTGGCCGGGGACGAGTTCGCGGTGCTCACCGACGTCGGGCCAGTGCTGGCGTACGCGCTGGCCACCCGGCTGCTCACCGCGCTCACCGAGCCGTACCCGCTGCCCGGCGGGGCCGCGCGCCTGCAGGCCAGCGTCGGGCTGGCGGAGACCGCCGGGGGTGACCCGGAGGACGTGCTGCGCCAGGCGGACCTGGCCCGCCGCCGGGCGGTGCAGCTCGGCCGGGACCGGGTCGAGTGGTACGACGCCTACCTGGAGGAGCAGCTGGTCCGCCGGCTGGACCTGGAACGCGAGCTGCCCGGGGCGGTCGCCCGGGGCGAGCTGGACCTGGTCTACCAGCCGGTGCTGGCCCTCGCGGACCGGCTTCCGGTGGGCACCGAGGCGTTGCTGCGCTGGCGCAGCCCGGTGCTGGGCACGGTGCTCCCCGCCGAACTGCTGCCGGTGGCCGAGGACCTGGACCTGGTCGGCGAGGTGGGCCGCTGGGTGCTCGACCGCGCCTGCCGGCAGCTCGCCGAGTGGTCCGAGGGCGGCCGGGAGCTCTGGATGTCGGTGAACGTGGGGCTCCGGGAGCTGGCCGCGCCGGACTTCGTGCCGCGTACCGCCACCGCGCTGGCCGCGTACGGCGTGCCCGCGGACCGGCTGGTGGTGGAGGTGGCGGAGCCGGCGGTCGCCGCCGAGCTGCCGACCGTGGTGGCCCGGCTGGCCGGGCTCCGCTCGCTGGGGGTGCGGACGGCGCTGGACGAATTCCGGGCTGAGCACGCCTCCCTGGCGCAGCTGCGCCGGCTCCCGATCGACCTGCTCAAGGTCGGCCCGCACCTGGTCGGGACGGCCGGCGACGCGCGGCGGCCGCTGATCGACGTGGTGGTCAGCCTCGGCGACCGGTTGGGGGTGGACGTGGTGGTGGAGGGGTTGGAGTCCGACGCCCAGGTCGCCGGGGCGTGCCGGGCCGGCTGCCGGTACGGGCAGGGGTTCGCGCTGGCCCGGCCGGCGACCGCGGAGCGGGTGGAGGCGTGGTTCGAGGAGTTCCGGTCGACCTCCCGCTGAGTCCGTTCGTTCAGGCGGTGCTCGGGCTGCTCACCTTCGTGGCCACCTGGAACGACTTCCAGTGGCCGCTGATCACGCTGAGCGGCACCGACTTCCCGACCTCGATGGTGGCGGTCTCCGACCTGGCCAGCGGCAACTACGTTATCTACCGCCGGGTGCTGGCCGGCGCGTTCGGTCCCGGTCTTACCCGCGGTGGCGGTGCCGGGTTGACGTTTCACGGCCACCGGCCCGCCGGGGCGGGTCTTACGGTCGGCTCCACGTCCGTTTCGCGTCTCCGGGCCACTCCCGGCGACGGTGGCCGCCAGCGCGGCCAGGTTCCGTGCGGCGTTGACGTCCCGGTCCAGGACGAGGCCGCACGTGGTGCAGGTGTAGGTGCGTTCGGACAGGGCGAGTTTGGTTTTCACCGCGCCGCAGCCCGAGCAGGTCTTCGAGGACGGGTACCAGCGGTCGGCCACCACCAGCCGCCCGCCGTTCCACCCCGTCTTGTAGGCCAGTTGCCGCCGTAGTTCGGCGAACCCGGCGTCGGCGATGCGCCGGGCCAGCCGCCGGTTGGCGAGCATCCCGGCCACGTGGAGGTCTTCCACCACGATGGTGCCGTACTCGCGGGTGAGCCGGCTGGTCAGCTTGTGCAGACCGTCACGGCGCAGATGAGCGACCCGCGCGTGCGCCCGGCCGAGCCGGGCGGACGCCCGTTCCCACCGCTTCGACGCACGTCGGCCGGTGCGCCGGTCAGGGCCGACCCGGCGAGAGGCGCGCCGGGCCAGACGCCGCATCCGGCGGGCGGCGGCGTCCAAATGGCGCGGGTTGGGCTCCACCTCACCGGTGGACAGCACCGCCAGATGCGTCACCCCCAGGTCGACACCGACCGTCGCATCCGGGCAGGCCGGCATACCCTGGGTGCGCTGCACCGCGCAGGTGAACGACACATACCAGCGGCCACCATCGCGGCGCACCGTCGCCGACACGATCCGGGCGGTGCCCGCCTCCAGCCGGCGGGCGAGCTTACGAGCCGACTCGTGCAGCTTCAACCGGCCCAGCCGCGGCAACACCACATACCTACGGTCCGGCTCCACGCGGATCGCCCCGGTGGTGAACCGCACCGACGGGGTCGACCGGCGTCGTGACTTGAAACGCGGGAACCCCACCCGGCGTCCGGCCCGCTTGCCGGTGCGGGAGTCGGACCAGTTCTCCAACGCGTCCAGGCCGGTGTTGAACGCCTCCTTCGAACACTCCGCCCACCACGGCGCCACATCGGACTTCGCCTGATTCCACGCTCTGCGCAGCGCCGGCAGCGACCAGCCCTGCGTCGGGGTCAGGCCCGCCTCGTCGATGCCGTAAGTGCGTTCGGCGGCCCGCTGGTCCATGACCGCCTTGACCCGGGCCAGCGCCCAGTTGTGCGCCACCCGCGCCGCACCAGCATGAGCCAACACCACCCGCTCCTGTCGGGCCGTCAGGTCCAACGCGAACCGGTACGCCTGCACCACACTCAACCGCTCCCGGCCCGCCACGCCCAGCACGATAACCACCCGGTAGGACGTAAACCCGCAACCACCAACGCCACACCCCACACGGCACCGACCCGCCGACCGCCTGATCCCCCGTCACAATGCACCACCCACACCGCAAGCCACTCTTTTAATGTCACCAACGCATACCAACGCCTACTCAACCGGTGAGGTTCCCCCGTTAGCGTGGAGGCAACAGTTGACGCCCCCTGCTGGTGATGCTCTTCGTCGGTGGACGGCAGATCGTCCGCGGAATCATGGAAGGCGCGGTGAAGTCGTGAGCCGTCAAGCGCTGCACGAGGGTTGGGTGCTGCGGGCCGTACCCGGTCCGCAGGTGCCGCCGGAGATCGCCGACCGGGCGGTGCCGGCGACCGTGCCGGGCTGCGTGCACACCGACCTGCTCGCCGCCGGCCTCATCCCCGACCCCTATCTGGACGACAACGAGACCCGGCTGTCCTGGATCGGGCGCACCGACTGGGTCTACGAGACGACCTTCGACTGGCAGCCCGGCGACGACGACCGGGTGGATCTGGTCTGCGCCGGGCTGGACACGGTCGCCGCGGTCACCCTCAACGGCACCGAGGTCGGCCGCACCGAGAACATGCACCGTGGTCACCGGTTCGCCGTCCGGTCGAGGCTGCAGCCGGGTTCGAACACGCTGACCGTGCGCTTCGACTCGGCGTACCGCTACGCCGAGGCGCACCGGGACCGGCTCGGTGACCGGCCGAACGCCTACCCGGAGCCGTTCAACTTCATCCGCAAGACGGCGTGCAACTTCGGCTGGGACTGGGGCCCGACCGTGGTGACGGCGGGCATCTGGCAGGAGATCGGGCTGCACGCCTGGTCCACCGCCCGGCTCGGCGCGGTCCGCCCCCTGGTCACCGTGGACGGCGACACCGGCCGGGTGGAGCTGCACGTCGAGGTGGAGCGGGCCACGGACGCGCCGGTCACCGTCCGCACCACGGTCGCCGGCGCGGCCGGCGAGGCGACGATCCCTGAAGGGCAGCGCACGGCCGTGCTGACCCTCACGGTCCGCGACCCGGAGCGGTGGTGGCCCCGGGGGTACGGCGAGCAGCCGCTGTACGACCTCGACGTGACCCTCCGCGCCGCCGACGGCCGGGCGCTGGACGGCTGGTCCCGCCGGATCGGCTTCCGCTCGATACGCCTCGACACCGCCCCCGACGCGCACGGCTCCGCGTTCGCCCTGCACGTCAACGACGTGCCGGTCTTCGTTCGCGGCGTCAACTGGATCCCCGACGACGCCTTCCCGAACCGGGTGACCCGGCAGCGCCTGGCCGAGCGGTTCGACCAGGCGGCCGGCGCGAACATCAACCTGCTCCGGGTCTGGGGCGGTGGCCGGTACGAGTCGGCGGACTTCTACGAGCTGGCCGATGAGCTCGGCCTGCTGGTGCAGCAGGACTTCCTCTTCGCCTGCGCCGCGTACCCGGAGGAGGAGCCGTTCCGCACCGAGGTCGAGGCGGAGGCGGTCGAGCAGGTGACCCGGCTGGCCGCGCACCCGTCGCTGGTGCTCTGGACCGGCAACAACGAGAACATCTGGGGCTGGCACGACTGGGACTGGCAGGAGCCCCTGGCCGGCCACACCTGGGGTCGCGGCTACTACCTGGACCTGCTGCCCCGGATCGTCGGCGAGCTGGACCCGACCCGGCCGTACTGGCCGGGCAGCCCCTGGTCGGGCAGCGACGACGTGCACCCGAACGACCCGGCCCACGGCACCATGCACATCTGGGACGTCTGGAACAACGACGACTACACGAAGTACCGGGAGTACGTGCCGCGCTTCGTCGCCGAGTTCGGCTACCAGGCGCCCCCGGCGTACGCGACGCTGCGCCGGGCCATCTCCGACGAGCCCCTCGCTCACGATTCGCCCGGCATGGCCCACCACCAGAAGGCGACCGACGGGGACCGGAAGCTCCAGCGCGGGCTGGACGCGCACCTGCCCGCCCCGGCCGACTTCGACGACTGGCACTACCTCACCCAGCTCAACCAGGCCCGGGCCATCCAGCTCGGGGTGGAGCACTTCCGCTCGCACCGCCCGGTGTGCATGGGCGCCATCGTCTGGCAGCTCAACGACTGCTGGCCGGTCACCTCCTGGGCGGCCGTGGACGGCGACGGCCGGCGCAAGCCGCTCTGGTACGCGCTGCGCCGGGCGTACGCCGACCGGCTGTTCACCGTGCAGCCACGGGACGGCGGGCTGGCCGTGGTGGCGGTGAACGACACCGGCGAGCCGTGGCGCGCGCCGGCCACGGTCACCCGGATCACCCTGGGCGGGGAGCCGAGGGCGAAGACCTCGGTGGAGCTGGACGTCCCCGCGTACGGCGCGGTGGTGCTGGCGCTGCCGGCGGAGCTGGCGCGGCCGGACGAGGCCCGGCGGGAGCTGCTGGTCGCCGACGCCGGCGACCAGGCGGAGCGGGCGTTGTGGTTCTTCGCCGAGGACCGGCAGGTCGACTGGCCGGCGGCGGAGCTGGACGCGGTGGTCGAGCACGGGGAGGACGGCCAGCGGGTCCGGGTGACCGCCCGGACCGTGCTGCGCGACCTGGCCCTCTTCCCCGACCGGCTCGACCCGTCGGCCCAGGTGGACCAGGCGCTGGTCACCCTGCTGCCGGGGGAGTCGACCACCTTCACCGTGCGGGCCGACGCGCCGCTGGACCCGGCGGCGCTGACCGCCCGCCCGGTGCTGCGCTGCGTCAACGACATCTGAAGGCAGGGGTCCCCTCTTCACGCCTCGCGTACAGGAGGGGGCCGCCCGGACGGGACCTCGCGGCCCGGGTGGTCACTCCTGGTAGCGACGTTCGCGACGGGTACCGCGGAGAGCGATATGCCTCTGCGTCATATTTATGCCTCTCAGTCATATCGCTCTCCGCTCACCTGTCCTCGACCGGTCCCACCCCCGCGCTCGATGATTTGAAGAATTCTTCAAGTGCTAAAGTCTTCAGGGCGAAAGGGGGGCGTTCATGTCGGTGCCGCTGTACCAGGCCAAGGCCGAGCTGTTCCGCACGCTCGGGCACCCGGTGCGGATCCGGGTGCTCGAACTGCTCCAGGACGGCCCGAAGCCGGTCCGGGACCTGCTCGCGGCCATCGACGTCGAGGCGTCCAACCTCTCCCAGCAGCTCGCCGTGCTGCGCCGCGCCGGGATGGTGACCTCGCACCGCGACGGCCCGCTGGTCATGTACGCGCTCAGCACCCCCGACGTGGCCGATCTGCTGGCCGCCGGGCGGCGCATCCTCGGCGCGGTCCTCACCGACCGGGACGGCCTCCTCGACGAGCTGCGCTCCGCCGGAGAAGGCCGGTGAGCGCAGCCACCTTCGTCCGGGAGCGGATGCTCGGGCTGCTGCCCGGCCGGACCGACTGGGCGGCCGTGCGCCGCTCGCCCCGGCGGGACCTGCTGGCCGGGCTGACCGTGGCGGTGGTGGCGCTGCCGCTGGCCCTGGCCTTCGGCGTCACCTCCGGGCTGGGCGCCCAGACCGGCCTGGTCACCGCCGTGGTGGCCGGGGCGGTCGCGGCGGTCTTCGGCGGCTCCAACCTGCAGGTCTCCGGCCCCACCGGGGCGATGACCGTGGTGCTGGTGCCGGTGGTGCAGCGCTTCGGCCCCACCGGCGTCCTCATGGTCGGGGCGATGGCCGGCCTGGTGCTGATCGCCCTCGCCCTCGCTCGCCTCGGCCGGTACGTCCGCTACCTGCCCACCCCGGTGATCGAGGGCTTCACCGCCGGCATCGCGGTGGTGATCGCCCTGCAACAGGTGCCCGCCGCGCTGGGCGTGACCGGCGCCCACGGCGAGAAGGTCTGGGCGGTGGCCGCGGACGCGGTCGGCCGGTTCGTCGTACATCCGAAGCCGGCGGCTCTCGCGGTGGCCCTCGGCGTCGCGGCGCTGCTGCTGCTCGGCGCCCGGTGGCGGCCCGGGCTGCCGTTCTCGCTGCTCGGGGTGGCCGCCGCGACCGTGCTCGCCGAGCTCGCCCCGGTCGACCTGGTCCGGATCGGCGCCCTGCCCCAGGTGTTGCCCGCGCCGTCGCTGGGCTTCCTCGACCTCGACGCGGTCGGCGTGCTGCTGCCCTCGGCGCTCGCGGTGGCGGCGCTCGCCGCGCTGGAGAGCCTGCTGTCGGCGACCGTGGCGGACGGGATGACCGTCGGCGAACGCCACGACCCGGACCGGGAGCTGTTCGGCCAGGGCCTGGCCAACCTCGCCTCGCCGCTCTTCGGGGGCATCCCGGCGACCGCCGCCATCGCCCGCACGGCGGTGAACGTCCGGGCCGGGGCGGCCTCGAAGCTGGCCGCCCTCACCCACGCCGTCGCCCTCGCGGCGATCGTGCTGGCCGCCGCGCCGCTGGTCGGCCGGATCCCCCTCGCCGCGCTGGCCGGCGTGCTGCTGGCCACCACCGTCCGGATGGTGGAGGCCGGCTCCCTCTGGGCGCTCGCCCGGGCCACCCGGGGCGACGCGGTCGTGCTGGTGCTCACCTTCGCCGTCACGGTGATCTGGGACCTGGTGACCGCGGTGGCGGTCGGCATCGCCGTGGCGGTCGTCCTCGCGCTGCGCGCGGTGGCCCGCAGCGCCAGGCTGGAACAGGTCCCCCTCGACCGCGGCGAGCACAGCGCCGAGGAGCACGCGCTGCTCGCCGAGCACATCGTGGCGTACCGGCTGGACGGGCCGCTCTTCTTCGCCGCCGCGCACACCTTCCTGCTGGAACTCTCCGAGGTCGCCGACGTCCGGGTGGTCATCCTGCGAATGTCCCGGGTGTCGACCATCGACGCCACCGGCGCGCACGTCCTCGGCGACGCGATCCGCCGGCTGCGCGGACGCGGCATCACCGTGCTGCTCTCCGGCATCACCCCCGGCCACGACCAGGTGCTCAGCACCCTCGGGGTGGCCGACGAGCTGCGCCGCGAGGGGCTGGTCTTCCCGGACACACCCGCCGCGATCCGCCACGCCAGGGCGCTCGCGTTGGGCACGCCGGAGGCGGTCGCCCGCTAGCCCGGCAGGGCGCCGAGGCCGGCGAGGAGTTCCAGGCGTTCGTCGGCGGAGAGCACGGCGTACGCCGGCTCGTCGCGGCGGTCGGTGTCGGCCTCGATCGCCTGCCGCCCGGGCCCGTCGGGTAGCGACCTGATCTGCTCGGCGGTCAGCCCGGCGGCGCGCCACGCCGCCCGGTGCGCGTCAGCGCGGTGGTGGCGCAGCGAGCCGAGGCGGGTGGTCAGCAGCATCGCCGGTGCGGCGTCGTCCGGCTCGTAGGGCGGGGTCATGGCCCGGAACGCCGGGCCGCCGGTGGCCAGACCGTGCGCAAGCACCCGGCCGACCAGTTCGGCCAGCCGGGGCACCGAGGCCAGGCCGGGCAGCATGCCGGACCTGGCGGACCACAGCTCCTCGGCGGCCACGGCGGTTGCCCGCTGCGCGAAGAGCGCCAGCTCCCGGCCCAGCTCGGTCAGGTGCCAGGTGCCCTCGGCGTCCACCTTGGTCACGCCCTGGGCCAGCTCGCGGCTCATGTCACCGTCGGTGTAGACCAGCCCGTCGGCCAGCGCGTCGGCCGGCATCGGCCGGGCCAGCACCCCGGAGAAGAAGCTGTTCTCGTAGCCGAGGTTCACGCCCCGCTCGGCGTAGAACGCCTCCATCCGCGCCCGCGCCGCCCAGCGGGCGCCGACGTACACCCGATCGATGACCGGCCGGATCTGTCGTGCGTAGCTCATGATCGCCTCCCCGACGCAGGACGATACCGGCGCCGGGGCGCGACGTGGGGGCCGGTCACTCCGGGACGCGGCGGTAGGCGCCGTCGCTGGCCGAGGTGGCCATCGAGGCGTACGCGCGGAGCGCCGCCGACACCGGCCGCTGCCGGTCGGTCGGGGTGTACGGGCGATCCCGCTTCTCCTCGGCGACCCGGCGGGCCTGGAGCACATCGTCGGGGACGTTCAGCTCGATGGAGCGCCCCGGGATGTCGATGACGATCTCGTCGCCCTCGCGGACCAGCGCGATCAGCCCGCCGGAGGCCGCCTCCGGGGAGACGTGCCCGATCGACAGGCCGGAGGTGCCGCCGGAGAACCGGCCGTCGGTGAGCAGCGCGCAGGACCGGCCCAGCCCCCGGCCCTTGAGGAAGGAGGTGGGGTAGAGCATCTCCTGCATGCCGGGGCCGCCCTTCGGGCCCTCGTACCGGATCACCACCACGTCGCCGGCGACGACCTGCTTGGCCAGGATCGCCGACACCGCGTCGTCCTGGGACTCGTAGACCTTCGCCGGGCCGCGGAACGTCAGGCACTCCTCGGGCACCCCGGCGGTCTTCACCACGCAGCCGTCCGGGGCCAGGTTGCCGTGCAGGATGGCCAGCCCGCCGTCGGCCGAGTACGCGTGCTCGCGGTCCCGCACGCAGCCGCCGGCGGCGTCGGTGTCCAGCGACGACCAGCGGTTGGTGGTGGAGAACGGCTCGGTGGTGCGCACCCCGCCCGGCGCGGCGTGGAACAGCTCCACCGCCGCCGGCTTCGGTGACCCGCCGCGGATGTCCCAGTCCGTGAGCCACTGTGCCAGCGAGGGGGAGTGCACCGCGTGCACGTCCCGGTTGAGCTGGCCGGCGCGGTCCAGTTCGCCGAGGATGGCCGGGATGCCGCCGGCCCGGTGCACGTCCTCCATGTGGTACTGCGGCGAGTTCGGCGCGACCTTGGCCAGGCAGGGCACCCGCCGGGAGATCGCGTCGATGTCGGCCACCGAGAAGTCCAGCTCGGCCTCGCGGGCGGCGGCGAGCAGGTGCAGGATCGTGTTGGTGGACCCGCCCATGGCCACGTCCAGGGCGACCGCGTTCTCGAAGGCGGCCCGGTTGGCGATGGCGCGGGGCAGCACCGAGGCGTCGTCGCCGTCGTACCAGCGCTTGGCGATCTCCACGGCGGTCCGGCCGGCCTCGACGAAGAGCGACCGGCGCGTGGCGTGGGTCGCCAGCGTCGAGCCGTTGCCCGGCAGCGCCAGGCCGATCGCCTCGGTCAGGCAGTTCATCGAGTTGGCGGTGAACATGCCGGAGCAGGAGCCGCAGGTCGGGCAGGCCGAGCGTTCGATCTCGCCCAGCTGGTCGTCGGTGACCGCCTCGTTGGAGGACGCGATCATCGCGTCGATCAGGTCGATCTTGGAGTGCACGATCCCCTCGATCGCCACCGTCTTGCCGGCCTCCATCGGGCCGCCGGAGACGAAGACGGTCGGGATGTTCAGCCGCAGCGCGGCCAGCAGCATCCCCGGGGTGATCTTGTCGCAGTTGGAGATGCAGACGAGGGCGTCCGCGCAGTGCGCGTTGACCATGTACTCCACCGCGTCGGCGATCAGCTCCCGGCTGGGCAGCGAGTAGAGCATGCCGCCGTGGCCCATCGCGATGCCGTCGTCCACCGCGATGGTGTTGAACTCCCGGCCCACCCCGCCGGCCTCGGCCACCGCGTCGGCGACCAGGCCGCCGAGATCCTTGAGGTGTACGTGACCGGGCACGAACTGGGTGAAACTGTTGGCGATGGCGACGATCGGCTTGCCGAAGTCGTCGTCGGTCATCCCGGTGGCCCGCCACAGGGCCCGGGCGCCGGCCATCGTCCGACCGTGGGTGGATGTCCTCGACCGCAGCTCAGGCATGCCTACCAGTCTGACACCGACATCGCCGCGCCCCCCGGGCGCGCGTGCCGTGTCCCAACAGTTGCACACCCGGTGCCCCACAAAGTGCGCTCATCCGGCACAGTTGATGTCGTGCACTTCCCCCCGGGCATGGTCACTGTCGCGGTGCTGAGCGGGCTCGTCGCCGCCGTCGCCACGGCGCTGCTGACCGCGTCGGCCCGCCGCCGGGTCGGGCCCCACCGGCAGGCGCACGTGCTGCTCGCCGCATCGGCCGGGATCGCGCTGCTCACCCTCGTCGTCGGGGTCACCGCCACGCTCGCCGACGCGCCGCACTGGGCGCACCACCAGGGGCAGCGCACCGGGTGGGCCACGCTCATCTCCGTCGGCACGGCGCTGTGCGGGCTCGCCCTCGGCGCCGCCCTGCTCCGGCTGCCCGGCACGGCCGCGGCCGGGTCCGCCACCGCCCGGCTGCTCCTCGACGGCCTGATCATGGCCAGCGCGCTCTGGTTCGTCGGCTGGGTGGTCTTCTCCGAGCCGACCCGGCTGCTCGGCGCGGCCACCCCGATGGCCTGCGTACCGATCGTGCCGGCCACCGTGACCGCCGCGGGCACCGCCGGACTGACCATGATCATGGTGCTGCGGGCCGCCCCGCCCCGCGGCCGGCTCGCCCTGCTCGGCGCCGGTGTCACCGCGGTGACCAGCGGCGGGCTCGGCCTCGCCGCCGGGCTCTGCCAGGCCGGCCCGCAGATGGCACTGACCGGCGGGGCGGTGCAGGCGGCCGGGCTGCTGGCCATCCTGCTCGCGGTGCACCGGGTCGATCCGCCCGGTCAGGTGGACGTCGACCTGATCCGTCGCGACGGCGAGTACGCCTTCGTGCCCATGTTCGCCATGGCCGCCTCGGCGATGTTCCACCTCCTGCAGGGCGGCCGGTTCGACGCGTTCGGCATCGTCGCCGGCAGCCTCGAGGGCTTCGCGCTGGTGGCCCGGCAGTATCTGGCCCTCAACGACGTGCGCCGTTACGCCGGCCGGCTGGCCGAGCGGGAGGCGCACTTCCGCGAGCTGGCGCATACCGACCCGCTGACCGGCCTGGCCAACCGGCGCGGGCTGCTGCGGGCGCTGCAGCGTTGCGTCGAGGCCGACGTGCCCTGCGTGCTGCTGGGGCTCGACCTGGACGGCTTCAAGAACGTCAACGACATGCGCGGCCACGACGTCGGCGACGTGGTGCTCGCCGAGGTGGGCCGCCGGCTGCGCGGCAACCTGCGGCCGGGCGACCTGGCGGCCCGGCTCGGCGGCGACGAGTTCGCGGTGCTGATGCACGGCTCGACCGACGCCGACCGGGTCGCCGAGCGGCTGCTCGGGGTGCTGGGTCGCCCGTACGACCAGCCCGAGGGGCCGGTCTTCCTCTCGGTCAGCATCGGGGTCGCCGGGAACTGCGGCGAGCCCGACGTGGAACTGCTGCTGCGCAACGCCGATCTGGCCCTGCGCTACGCCAAGCAGCAGGGCAAGAACCGGATCGAGCGGTACGACGCCGCGTACGACCAGCTGCTGCGCCGGCGTACCAAGCTCGAACACGAGCTGCGCGGGGCGATCGAGCGCGACGAGCTGCGGCTGGCGTTCCAGCCGGTGGCGTCGCTGCCCTCGGTGCGTCCGGTCGGTGCCGAGGCGCTGCTCCGCTGGCACCACCCGGAGCTGGGCAACGTCCGGCCGGACGAGTTCATCCCACTCGCCGAGGAGTGCGGGATGATCGCCAAGCTGGGGGCCTGGGTGCTGCACCAGGCCTGCTACCAGCTCTCCCGCTGGTTGGCCGACGGTCACGACGTCTGGGTCTCGGTGAACGTCTCCCCGCGCGAGCTGCACGCCCCGGAGTACGTCGTCCAGGTCGCCGAGGCGCTGCGCGCGCACCACGTGCCGCCGCAGCGGCTGGTGCTGGAGGTCACCGAGCACGCGGTCGCCACCGACCTGGACGAGTTGATCCGGCGGCTGACCGCGCTGCGCCTGACCGGGGTCCGGATCGCGCTGGACGACTTCGGCGCCGGGTACTCCTCACTGGGGCAGTTGCGCCGGCTGCCGATCGACATCCTCAAGATCGACCACAGCCTGGTCGCCGAGCACGAGCCGGTGCGTCCGGTCGGCCGGGACGGGCCGGCGTTCGCGCCGATGGTCGACATCGTCATGCGCCTCGGTCACCAGCTCGGGCTGGAGGTGATCGCCGAGGGCGTCACCAACCCGACGGAGCTGGCCGCGGTGGTCGCCGCCGGCTGCCGGTTCGGGCAGGGGGCGCTCTTCGGCTGGGGGGTGCCGGCCGAGCACCTGGAGGCGATGCTGGAGGCGGCGACGTCGCCGGGCGCGCGCCCCACGCCGCTGCCCCCCGGTCCGCCGGTCGCCCCGCCCCGTCCCGCCCCTTCGCCGCTGCTGCCGCGCCTGCGGTCGAACCCGCCGGCGTCGCCGCCCGCGGTGCCCGCGCCGCGCCCTCCGCAGGAGGATTTCCCGCAGGTGGGAGGGGCCAGGGATGCCACGTCCGGGTACGACACGCCGACGTCCGTGAACCAAAATGTGGGATCAGTTGACTCATCGCGTGAGATGCGTCAGGCTTAGCCGCATGTCGTCGAACCGGTCGCTGCGAGTACTTACCTGAGCGCACTCTCCCTCATCGAGAGTGCGCTGGCCCCGTGCATCTGCACGAGGGCCGTTTTTATTGCCGTCGGACCCATCGGGAGCGGGCCCCGCCCGCGTAGCCCTTTCTGAACGAGCCTCACCCACTCCAGCCGAAGGCCTGAACCGCCATGACGAGACCCACGCCAGAGACCCTCGCCCACTCCGTCCGGCGAGCCCGCCCGGCCTCCGAGCCGGCGAGCGACGTCGACCACGCCCCCACCCCCCGCACCGGGGCCACCCCGGCCGCCCCGGCGGGTGGTGGCCGGGGCGTCCCGGCCGGCGCGGACGGACGCACCGCGACGGTAGGGCGGCCCGCGCCGGCGCAGGTCTCCGGTGCCGGTTCGCTGGTGCGGTCGCTCGAGGCGCTCGGCGTCGACGTCGTCTTCGGCATCCCGGGTGGCGCGATCCTGCCGGCGTACGACCCGCTCTACGACTCCACCGTCCGGCACATCCTGGTCCGCCACGAGCAGGGCGCCGGGCACGCGGCCACCGGCTACGCGCAGGCCACCGGGAAGGTCGGCGTCTGCATCGCCACCTCCGGCCCGGGCGCGACCAACCTGGTCACGCCGATCGCCGACGCGTACATGGACTCGGTGCCGATGGTGGCGATCACCGGCCAGGTCGCGCGGCCCTCGATCGGCACGGACGCCTTCCAGGAGGCGGACATCCAGGGCATCACCCTGCCGATCACCAAGCACAACTTCCTGGTGCAGACCGCCGAGGAGATCCCGCAGGTCCTGGCCGAGGCGTTCCACCTGGCCTCGACCGGACGGCCCGGCCCGGTGCTGGTGGACATCCCCAAGGACGTCCTGCAGGCGCCGACCACCTTCGCCTGGCCGCCCACCCTCGACCTGCCCGGCTACCGGCCGACCCTGCACCCGCACGGCAAGCAGATCCGTGAGGCGGCCCGCCTGATGACCAACGCCCGCCGCCCGGTGCTCTACGTCGGCGGCGGCGTGCTCAAGGCCGGCGCCACCGACGGGCTGCGCCGGCTGGCGGAGCTGACCGGCATCCCGGTGGTCACCACGCTGATGGCGCTCGGCGCGTTCCCCGACTCGCACCGGCAGCACCTCGGCATGCCGGGCATGCACGGCACCGTCGCCGCGGTCTACGGCCTGCAGAAGGCCGACCTGATCGTGGCGCTGGGGGCCCGCTTCGACGACCGGGTCACCGGCAGGCTGGACTCGTTCGCGCCGGACGCGACCGTGGTGCACGCCGACATCGACCCGGCGGAGATCGGTAAGAACCGGCACGCGGACGTGCCGATCGTCGGCGACGCCCGGCACGTGATCGACGAGCTGATCGCCGCGGTCACCGCCGAGCGGGGCGCCCACCCGGCCAGCGACCTGGGCGACTGGTGGACCCAGCTCGACGACCTGCGCGAGCGCTACCCGCTCGGCTACGAGGAGCCGGCCGACGGCACCCTCTCCCCGCAGTACGTGATCAAGCGGCTGGGCGAGATCGCCGGCCCGGACACGATCTTCGTGGCCGGCGTGGGGCAGCACCAGATGTGGGCCAGCCAGTTCATCTCGTACGAGAAGCCGTACACCTGGCTGAACTCCGGCGGCCTCGGCACGATGGGGTACGCGGTGCCGGCGGCGATGGGCGCCAAGGTCGGCAAGCCGGACACGGTGGTCTGGGCGGTGGACGGCGACGGCTGCTTCCAGATGACCAACCAGGAGCTGGCCACCTGCGCGCTGGAGGGCATCCCGGTCAAGATCGCCGTGATCAACAACGGCAACCTGGGCATGGTCCGGCAGTGGCAGACCCTCTTCTACGGGGAGCGCTACTCCAACACCGAGCTGGGCACCCACAAGCACCGCATCCCGGACTTCGTGAAGCTCGCCGAGGCGCTCGGCTGCGTGGGGCTGCGCTGCGAGAACGCCGCCGACGTGGACAAGACCATCGAGGCGGCCATGGCGATCAACGACGCTCCCGTGGTGATCGACTTCGTGGTCGGCAAGGACGCCATGGTCTGGCCGATGGTCGCCGCCGGCACCAGCAACGACGAGATCATGTTCGCCCGGGGTGTCCGCCCCGCCTTCGACGAGGACGAACTCTGACATGAGCGAGCGCAGCGAGCGAATCATCAAACTCAGCCCCATGTCGCGTCATGGCGCGACCGAGCGAAGCGAGGTCGTGGCATGACTCTGCACACCTTGTCCGTGCTGGTGGAGAACAAGCCGGGTGTCCTGGCCCGGGTCTCCGGCCTGTTCTCCCGCCGCGGCTTCAACATCGACAGCCTCGCTGTCGGCGAGACCGAGAACCCGGACGTCTCCCGGATCACCATCGTGGTCAATGCCGAGTCGTCCCCGCTGGAGCAGGTCACCAAGCAGCTCAACAAGCTGGTCAACGTACTCAAGATCGTGGAGCTGGACCCGCAGGTCTCGGTCGCCCGGGAGCTGCTGCTGGTCAAGGTCCGCGCGGACCGCAACGCCCGCGCGCAGGTGCTGGAGACGGTCAACCTGTTCCGGGCCCGGGTGGTCGACGTCGCGCCGGACACGCTGACCATCGAGGCCACCGGCACCCCCGACAAGCTCGACGCGTTGCTGCGCGACCTGGAGCCCTTCGGCATCAAGGAGATGGTCCAGTCCGGCACGGTGGCGATCGGGCGCGGCTCGCGTTCCATCACCGCCGGGCCGTCACTGCGCGCCGCCTGAACCGCGACCGCGCCGGCGCTGAGCGCCGCCTGAACCGCACCGCACAAGTCCACGACGGGCCGCTCGGACCGCCGTACGAAAGGGAAGTCAATGAGCGTTGAGGTGTACTACGACGACGACGCCGACCTGGGCCTGATCCAGGGCCGCAAGGTCGCCGTGATCGGGTACGGCAGCCAGGGCCACGCCCACGCGCTGTCGCTGCGCGACTCCGGGGTCGACGTGGTGATCGGCCTGCCGGCCGGTTCGAAGAGCCGGCCGAAGGCCGAGGAGCAGGGCCTGCGGGTGCTCACGCCGGCCGAGGCGGCGGCCGAGGCCGACGTGATCATGATCCTGGCGCCGGACACCGCGCAGCGGGCCCTCTACGCCGACTCGATCGCCCCGAACCTGGCCCCCGGGAAGGCCCTCTTCTTCGGCCACGGTTTCAACATCCGGTACGGCCTGATCACCCCACCGGCCGACGTGGACGTGGCGATGGTCGCCCCGAAGGGCCCCGGCCACCTGGTCCGCCGGCAGTACGTCGACGGCAAGGGCGTGCCCTGCCTGGTCGCCATCGAGCAGGACGCCAGCGGCACCGCGTTCCAGCTCGCCCTGTCGTACGCCAAGGGCATCGGTGGCACCCGGGCCGGCGCGATCCGGACCACCTTCACCGAGGAGACCGAGACCGACCTCTTCGGCGAGCAGGCGGTGCTCTGCGGCGGCGCGGCGGCACTGGTGCAGACCGGTTTCGAGGTGCTCACCGAGGCCGGCTACGCCCCCGAGGTGGCCTACTTCGAGTGCCTGCACGAGCTGAAGCTCATCGTCGACCTGATGTACGAGGGCGGCATCGCCCGGATGCGTTACAGCGTCTCCGACACCGCCGAGTACGGCGACCTGTCCCGCGGCCCCCGGGTCATCGACTCCCGGGTCAAGGAGGAGATGCGCAAGATCCTCGGCGAGATCCAGTCCGGCGAGTTCGCCCGGGAGTGGGTGGCCGAGGACGAGGCCGGCCGGCCGAACTTCGCCAAGTGGCGGGCCGAGGGCGCGGCGCACCCGATCGAGGAGACCGGCCAGAAGCTGCGCGCCATGATGAGCTGGGTGGACCGGCCGATCACCGAGACCGCCTGACCCGCACGGCGGCGGGTCCGGCGCTCTCCCCGGCGCCGGGCCCGCCGCCGCCTGCGTTCCGCCCCCGTTCGGCCCCGGGACATGTCGGGTTTGTGAGGGCACTCACCCCGCCGTCCCGGACACGCCGGCCGGCCCGCGCCCTACGATCCCAGGTAGGTGCGTAGCCGGCACCTGACGGCCATGGCACGGCTCACCGCAGGGCGCAGCGCGGCGCCCCCCGCCGCAGCCGACCGCTCTGACGACATCTACGAGGACCGATGAATCCTGTCGTACTGATCGCCGAAGAACTCGCTCCCGCCGCCATCGAGGTGCTCGCGCACGACTTCGACGTCCGCCACGTCGACGGCACCGCCCGCCCGGCCCTGCTCTCCGCCCTCTCCGAGGCCGACGCGGTGATCGTGCGCAGCGCCACC
The DNA here is from genome assembly GCF_045207895.1 of Micromonospora sp. NBC_00898. NCBI lineage: Bacteria > Bacillati > Actinomycetota > Actinomycetes > Micromonosporales > Micromonosporaceae > Micromonospora > Micromonospora sp. NBC_00898. The sequence continues at coordinate 4,436,781 of NZ_CP108775.1, read as the reverse complement.
CAGATCGACGCCGAGGCGATCGCCGCCGCGCCGCGCCTGAAGGTGGTCGCCCGGGCCGGCGTCGGCCTGGACAACGTCGAGGTGCCGGCCGCCACCGCGCGGGGCGTCATGGTCGTCAACGCCCCCACCTCCAACATCGTCTCCGCCGCCGAGCAGGCCGTCGCGCTGCTGCTCGCCGTCGCGCGGAACACCGCCGCGGCCAGCGCCGCGCTGAAGGCGGGGGAGTGGAAGCGGTCCAAGTACACCGGCGTCGAGCTCCAGGGCAAGACCGTCGGCGTGGTCGGCCTCGGCCGCATCGGTGTGCTCTTCGCGCAGCGGATCGCCGCGTTCGGCACCCGGCTGATCGCGTACGACCCCTACATCCAGCCGGCCCGCGCCGCGCAGCTCGGCGTCCGCCTGGTCGGGCTGGAGGAGTTGCTGCGGGAGGCCGACTTCATCTCCATCCACCTGCCCAAGACCCCGGAGACCGTGGGTCTGATCGGCGAGAAGGAGCTGGCGATCGTCAAGCCGGGCGTGCGGATCGTCAACGCCGCCCGCGGTGGCCTGGTCGACGAGCAGGCCCTGGCCGACGCGATCGCCGAGGGCCGGGTCGCCGGTGCCGGCGTCGACGTGTACGCCAAGGAGCCCTGCACCTCCTCGCCACTGTTCGCCTTCGACAACGTGGTGGCCACCCCGCACCTGGGCGCCTCCACCCACGAGGCGCAGGACAAGGCCGGCCTGGCCGTCGCCAAGAGCGTCAAGCTGGCGCTCCAGGGCGAGTTCGTGCCGGACGCGGTGAACGTGCAGGCCGGCGGCGTGGTCGCCGAGGACGTCCGCCCGCTGCTGCCGCTGGCCGAGAAGCTCGGCCGGGCGTTCACCGCCGTGGCCGGTGGGGTGGCCGCCAGCGTCACCGTCGAGGTACGCGGCGAGATCGTCAACCACGACGTCTCGGTGCTCAAGCTCGCCGCCACCAAGGGGCTGTTCAGCTCGGTGGTCGAGGAGCAGGTCACCTACGTCAACGCGCCGCACCTGGCCGCCGAGCGCGGCGTCGAGGTCACCCTCGCCACCCTGGCCGAGACGGTCGACCACGCCAACCTGGTGACCGTCCGCGGCGCGCTGCCGGACGGCCGTACGGTCAGCGTCTCCGGCACGGTGACCAGCACCGGCACCCGGGACGTCATCAAGCTGACCGAGGTGGACGGTTTCGACGTGGAGATCGGCGCGGAGGGCATCCTGGTCTTCCTGCGCTACGTCGACCGGCCGGGCGTCGTCGGCACCGTCGGCACCCTGCTCGGCGAGGCCGGGGTCAACATCGCCGCGATGCAGGTCGCCCGCCGGGAGGCCGGCGGCGAGACGCTGATGACCCTCACCGTCGACCAGGCGCTCGGCGCGGACCTGCTCACCTCGGCGGCCGACTCGATCGGCGCGGTCGCGGCCAGCGCCGCCGACCTGCGCGACGAGTAGTCCACGCACGACACATCGGGGGCCCGGCCGACACGGCCGGGCCCCTCGTCGTACCGGGGCCGCAGGTCAGCCGGTGACGCGGGCGGGCGGTGGGTAGACCGAGCCGTCCTGGGCGTCGAAGAGCATCAGGTTGTGCTCGCCGGCCAGCCGCTCGATGTCGAGCAGGACCTGGTCCTCGCACGTCGGGACGAGGTTCAGCTCCACGTGGTCGGCGGCCGCGTGCAGCGGGGTGACCTCCCACGGGCTGCCCGGACCGGCCGGCCGGTCGGGATAGCTGGCGGTGATCGCCCGGTAGAAGCCGACCACCCTGGGATCGGGGTGCCGGTCGCCGTGCCGCCCCTCGCGGCACCGCTGTACCGCTGCCCGCACCTCGGCGGGCGTGGCCCCTTCCAGCAGGGCCCACACGCTCAGATCGAAACTCACGGCGGACAGCGTGCCATCCCCGGTGCCCGCCGTCACCCCTACCCCGCCGCAGGCCAGTGGCGGATCGGTCGATCCGGGGATCGTGACGGTCCGCAGTGGAGACTCTTGCGTCGAGTTGCGTCGATTCGCTAGCGTACCGGTGCGGTCGCTGGCGGAGTCGCGACGTCGGCCCGTCTTCGGGTGGCGTGGTCGGACGTCCGGCCCACCGGTCCGCACCCCTCGATTGCGCGAGCCACGCGCACTCGTCGCTGACCGGCCTCCACGGTCGTTGCCGAGACCGTGGGGGCCGATCGCGGCGCCCCGCCGCCGCCACGGGCGGCCGTGATGCGAGAACGGCCGGCCGATCGGGTGGGAGTGCGCCGCGGACCGTCAGCGGCGGCGGTGGGCGAAGAGCGCCCGGTAGTCCGAGCCGTTACGGAACCAGGCCAGCCCGGTCGGGCCGGCGGCGTAGAGCGCGGTGGCGTAGGCGTCGGCCACGGCGAGGTCCGGGCCGACGACGGTGGCGGCGACCAGTTGGTCGGCCGGCTCGCCGGTGTGCGGATCCACCACGTGGCCCCGGCGGCCGGTGACCCCGGAGGTGCCCACCGCCCCGGCGGTCATCTCCAACACCAGCGGGGCCCGGTGGGCGTCGGTCGGATGGTGCACCGCCACGCGCCAGGGCCCGCCGTGCGCGGCGTTGCCGCGTACCACCAGGTCCGCGCCGCTGAGCACGGCGTAGTCGTGGATGCCGGCGGCGCGCAGCCGGGCCGCGGCCCGCTCCACCGCCCAGCCGCCGAGCAGGCCGCCCGGGTCGAAGCCGCCGGGCACCGCCCAGGCGTCGAACCAGCCGTCAGTGGCCGCGCGCATCGCGGCGCAGCGGTCCACCAGGTCGGCCAGCGGCGGGTACGACTCGGGGCTGATCTCGCCCCGCCGCAGCTTGGAGACCAGGCTGTCCGGCCGGGACGGCCCGTAGGTGAGGTCGATGGCGCGCAGCTCGGCCACGGCGTCCCGGAGCGCCTCCCCGACGATCCGGCGGCCGAGCCAAACGGGGGCGTTGAGCAGCAGGGAGTACTCGGAGGTGGAGGTGCGGACGGTGTGCTGGGCGGTGATCCGGTCGGCGGCCGTCCCGCCGGCCCGATCCAGCCGGTGGCTGCGGGTGCCGAGCCGCAGGTCGGGCCGGCGGCTGCGGAATGCGTCCTGGTCCACCCACCGGGTCCGGGGCTGCTCGTCGACCCATCGGGCCCGTGGCTGCTCGTCGATCCGCATCACACCTGCTCCCTCGCTGACGACGCCGCAGCGCCGCGGCGAAGCCGGTCACGGGCCCCCGTGACCCGTTCCCCACCGACCCTAGGCAGTGGAGATGACCGCACCATGAATGCCACCTGGGAGCCTCCTGAGCATTCCGATTTCCCGCATTCTGGAAGACGCGTACCGGGAGGCGGGACGTCGACGTACCGTTCACGGGGACGACGAGGTGAGGAGCGCCAGGTGGCACGGATCGCGGTGGTGGCCGGGGACGGGATCGGACCCGAGGTGGTCGCGCAGGCCCGCAAGGTCCTCGACGCCGTGCTGGCCGGGGTCGAGGCCACGGAGTACGACCTCGGCGCCGCACGCTACCACCGCACCGGCGAGGTGCTGCCCGACTCCGTGCTGGCCGAGCTGGCCGGGCACGACGCCATCCTGCTGGGCGCGGTCGGCGACCCGACCGTCCCGCCGGGGGTGCTGGAGCGGGGGCTGCTGCTCAAGCTCCGGTTCGCCTTCGACCAGTACGTCAACCTGCGTCCGTCCCGACTCTGGCCGGGGGTGTCCGGGCCGCTGGCCACCGTCAAGCCCGGCGAGGTCGACCTGGTGGTCGTCCGCGAGGGCACCGAGGGTCTGTACGCCGGCGCCGGCGGCTCGCTGCACCGGGACACCCCGGCCGAGGTGGCCACCGAGGAGAGCCTGAACACCCGGCACGGGGTGGAGCGGGTGATCCGGGACGCCTTCGCCCGGGCCCGCCGCCGCGAGCGCCGCAAGGTGACCCTCGTGCACAAGACCAACGTGCTCACTCACGCCGGTTCGCTCTGGGCCCGCGCCTTCGCGGCCGTCGCCGCCGAGCACCCCGACGTGACCACCGAGTACCAGCACGTCGACGCCGCCGCGATGTTCCTGGTCACCCAGCCCCAGCGGTACGACGTGGTGGTCACCGACAACCTCTTCGGCGACATCCTCACCGACATCGCCGCCGCGGTCACCGGCGGCATCGGCCTGGCTGCGAGCGGCTGCATCAACCCCACCGGCAGGTACCCGTCGATGTTCGAGCCGGTGCACGGCTCCGCGCCGGACATCGCCGGCAAGGGCGTCGCCGACCCGGTGGCCGCGGTGCTCTCCGCCGCGCTCCTGCTCGACCAGCTCGGCCACGCCGACGCCGCCGCCCGGGTCACCGCCGCCGTCGCCACCGAGCTGGCCGGCCGCATCCCCGGCGCGCCGCTGCGCACCGAGGAGGTCGGCGACCGGCTCGCCGGGTACGCCGTAGCCTGATCCGGGCCGTCCACCGGCCCGGATCCGGGCCGCCAGACCCGCTCCGGGTCCACCCCGCGACGTCGTCCGTGGTGGCGCGACCGTGATCGTTCCCGCCATTTGGCGCCTTCGATCTGCCGGGGCGGAACTATCCGCTGAACGACCGTTCGGGGTAAGTTTCTGGCACCAGATCCGGCGTGCGGTCCCGCATGTCGTCAACCCGCAGGGAGGTCAGCGCGATGAGCGGTGGTGACAAGCTCGATTTCGAGATCCGTCCGAATCCCGCGCCGGTATCCGCCGCCGATCGGGCCGCCCTGCTGGCCAACCCCGGTTTCGGCCGGGTGTTCACCGACCACATGGTGACGATCCGGTACGCCGACGGCAAGGGCTGGTACGACGCCCGGGTCGAGGCGCGTGGTCCGATCCCGATGGATCCGGCGAGCGCGGTGCTGCACTACGCGCAGGAGATCTTCGAAGGGCTCAAGGCGTACCGGACCGCCGAGGGCGCGGTGACGATGTTCCGGCCAGAGGCCAACGCCGCCCGCTTCGCCGCCTCCGCCCAGCGGCTGGCGATGCCGGAGCTACCGCAGGAGACGTTCGTCGAGTCGCTGCGCCGGCTGGTGGAGATCGACCAGGACTGGATCCCCGACCACGAGGACGCGAGCCTCTACCTGCGGCCGTTCATGTTCGCCAGCGAGGTCTTTCTCGGCGTGCGTCCGGCCAACGAGTACCTCTACGTGGTCATCGCCTCGCCGGCCGGGGCGTACTTCTCCGGCGGGGTCAAGCCGATCACGGTCTGGGTCTCCCCGGACTACACCCGGGCCGCGCCGGGCGGCACCGGCGCCGCGAAGTGCGGCGGCAACTACGCCGCCTCGCTGGTGGCGCAGGCGGAGGCGATCGAGGCGGGCTGCGACCAGGTGGTCTTCCTGGACGCGGTGGAGCGCCGCTTCGTCGACGAGCTGGGCGGCATGAACGTCTTCTTCGTCTACGACGACAACACTCTGGTCACCCCGCCGCTGACCGGCACCATCCTGCCGGGCATCACCCGCGACGCGATCCTCACCCTGGCCGCCGAGGCCGGGCACCGGATCGAGGAACGGCCGATCAGCTTCGCCGACTGGCAGGCCGACGCGGCCAGTGGCCGGCTCCGCGAGGTCTTCGCCTGCGGCACCGCCGCGGTGATCACCCCGATCGGTCAGGTGCGTTTCCCCGACGGGGAGTTCCTCGTCGGCGGGGGCGAGCCGGGTCGGTCCACCATGGCGCTGCGGCAGCAGTTGGTGGACATCCAGCGCGGCCGGGTCGAGGACCGGCACGGCTGGGTGCAGCGGGTGCTCTGACCCGCCCGTCACCTCCCGCGTTCATCGCGCAACGGCCGGCACCGCACGACGGCGCCGGCCGTTCGGCTGTCCGAGGTCACCGCGGCGGTGCCGGGACCGGCTGTGTCGCCGAGCCCCGGACGACGGCCCTGCGGCACGGCGCTTGCGGATCGGGTGCGCCTGCGGCCGTGGGTGCGGTCGGCAGGTTGCTCCTGACTCCCTATGGAGCTGATATCGCAAACGATTCACCCGGCGGCGGACAGCGGCCGACGGTGCCCGGCGGCGCCGCCGAGCCGTGCCGGATCCGCGCCGGTTCCGCCCCGCGCCGTGCCGACTTCGCGCCGGGTCCGCGCCGCGCCGCGCCGTGCCGCGCCGGGTCCGCGCCGTGCCGGCCGGGTCCGCGCCGCGCCGGGTCCGCGCCGTGCCGCGCCGGGTCCGCGCCGCGCCGTGCCGGGTCCGCGCCGTGCCGCGCCGGGTCCGCGCCGCGCCGGCCGGGTCCGCGCCGCGCCGGCCGGGTCCGCGCCGCGCCGGCCGGGTCCGCGCCGCGCCGGCCGGGTCCGCGCCGCGCCGTGCTAGATCAGTGCCGCGCCGTGCTGGATCAGTGCCGGTTTCGCGCCGAGCCGTGCCGGATCCGCGTCGGTTTCGCGCCGCGCCGGGCTCCGTACCGCGCCGCCGGGACGGGTCCGTGCCTGCTGCTCCGCGCCGCATCCTGAATCGTTTACGTCATCAGCTCCATAGGGAGTGCGGGGACCATCCGTTGTCGCCGCTGGGGGCGTCATCCGTCCCGTGAGGGTTGCGCGAGCATCGAAGCGTCACGGCTCAGGCGTCGTCCGCCCCGACCAGGTGTGGTGCCCGCCCGGGCCACCGCCCGAAGCGTCATCGGCTCCGTAGCGAGCGCCATTCACCGCCACCGCCGGCCCGGTGCCGTGGCTGAGGACTGACCGAACCGGTGCAGGCGACCTCGCGGAGGAACGGCGTGGGACAGCACACGGACCGACCCGACGAGCGGCACCGGTGCCCCGGCGGCGCTGTCAGTTGAGCAGGTGGTCGCGGAGGGCGGCGAGCTGCGCCTCGGTGACCCCGGCGTGGCGGAGGTAGCCCTCCGCCGAGCCGTACCCGGCACGCAGCTCGGTGAGGAAGAGCGCCATCGCCTCGGCGGGGGAGGCGAGGAACGGCGGCGGCAGCTCCTCGGCCGCGGGCGTGGTCGCGGCGAGCCAGGCGCTGAACCGCGCCGACGCCTCGGTGCTCAGCGCGTAGTCGGCGGCGATGTCGGCGTCGGCGACGCCGAGCACCGAGAGGGTGAGCGCGCAGACGATGCCGGTGCGGTCCTTGCCGGCGAGGCAGTGCACCACGACCGGCGCGTTGGCGCTGTCGGCGATCAGCCCGACGGCCTCGGCCAACCCGGCGGTGCCGGTCTCGGCCAGGTCGGCGTACCGGTCGGCGAGCCAGCGGGCCAGGCTCTGCGCCGGGTCGTACCGGACCTCGGTCCAGTCCCGGTGCTCCGGGTGGATGTTCCGGTAGGCCAGCCCGTCGTACGCGGGCACCCGGCCGTCGCGCGCCACCTCGGACGAACGGCGCAGGTCGATGACGGTACGGATGCCGAGGGCGGCGAACGCCTCCCGGTCGGCCTCGTCGATCCGGTGCAGCGAGTCGGAGCGGTACAGCCGTCCCCAACGGACGGTCCGCCCGTCGTGGCCCGGATATCCGCCGACATCGCGGAAGTTGAACGTGGCGGAGAGCTGGATCCGGCGACTGGTCTCGATGGCGTCCACCCTGACACGGTAACGGCCGGTGGGGCGATGCCCCACCGGCCGTCGGTGCAGGTTCCTCCGTTACCGGGCGGTACCCGGCGGGATCGACGAGTACGTGTCGTCGTAGTAACCGCCGAGCTTGTCCCGGTAAGCCGGATCCGTGCCGAAGCTCTCGTCGTACTCGGGCGCGGCCTTGATCTGGTCCTTGCTCCGGTCGACGTAGACCTTCCGCTCGTCGTGGTCGACGTGGTTGACGGTCCCGGCAGGCAGCATGACCTTCTTGCCGAAGATCCACGGCCCGGTGTCGACCACGAGGTAACTGGAGTTCACCTCGTGGCTGGCCCGGTCCACCTTGCCGATGCCGCCGTCGCTCGCCTCCACCTTGTAGCCCACCAGGTCGGCGCCGGTAATTACGGCCTCGTCCCGGTAGCTCCACGGATCGAAGCGCCCCGCAGGCGTGTCGCCCGCGAAGGCGCCCTCGCCACCGTTGGTGAGCGGGTCCGGCGTCCCGTGGGTCGTTCGAGGGTCGAGCCGGTCCATGGCTTTCACTCCTCTTCTCGACTTTCTCGGGGGATGTTGCCCTGTCGAGCGGTTTCCTACCCGGTGTGGTGATCCCTACACCACCGTGTCCGAAATCAGCTCAGCGCGGCCTCCGCGTCGAGGGCGACCGCGGCGGCGTGCACGACGCTGGCGATCCGCAGCCCCTCGTGCACCTGCTCCCGGGTGAACCCGGTCCCGCGCAGGGTCTTCTCGTGCGACTCCAGGCAGACCCCGCAGCCGGTGATCGCCGAGACGGCGAGGCACCAGAGCTCGAAGTCGGCCTTCTCCACGCCGGGTCGGGCGATGATCTGCATCCGCAGCCGGGCCGGCATCGAGGCGTACTGCTCGTCGCCGATCAGGTGCTTGGCCCGGTAGTAGATGTTGTTCATCGCCATGATCGTGGCGGCGCCCTTGGCCGCCTCGATCGCCTCCGGAGTGAGGTGACCGGCTGCCTCGGCGGCGATCTCCTTCAGCACCATCGGGTTGCGCGCCGCGACCGCGCAGGCCAGGGCGGTGCCCCAGGCCTGCTCCGGCTTGAGCGTCGAGGTGGCGATGGTGGAGCCGAGGTTGAGCTTGATGTCCTTGGCGTACTCGGGCAGGGCCGCCTTGACCGCGTCCAGACCCATGTCAGGCCCCGGCACCGGCGAGCAGCGCGTTGGCGTCGAGGGTGGCGCCACCCTTGTTCCAGTTGCACGGGCAGAGCTCGTCGGTCTGCAGCGCGTCGAGCACCCGCAGCACCTCGGAGACGTTCCGGCCGACCGAGCCGGCGGTCACCATGGCGAACTGGATCTCGTTGTCCGGGTCGACGATGAAGGTGGCCCGCTGGGCGACGCCGTCCTCGCCGAGCACGCCGCAGGCGGCGGTCAGCTCGCGCTTGATGTCGCTGAGCATCGGGAAGGGCAGCTCGCGCAGGTCCGGGTGGTCCTTGCGCCAGGCGTAGTGGACGAACTCGTTGTCCACCGAGACGCCGAGCACCTGGGCGTCGCGGTCGGCGAACTCGCCGTTGAGGCGGCCGAACTCGGCGATCTCCGTCGGGCAGATGAAGGTGAAGTCCTTCGGCCAGAAGAAGACCACCCGCCACTTGCCCTGGTGGGACTTGTGGTTGATCGTCTCGAACGCCTTGTCGGCGTCGAGCGACACGCAGGCGGTGAGTTCGTACTCAGGGAAGCGGTCACCGACAGTGAGCACGGGTCCTCCTTGACAGCGGCTTGTCAGCGGCGCGAGGCCGATAACTGGATCGGTTCCAGATACTTCCGCAGCGAGGTTTCCGCCTGGTGGCGGCCGGTCGACTTGTGAAGTCGATCACCAGGGGCGGGTTCTGTCCGGATCCCGGCCACCGATCGGGTGACGGCCACCCAGCGTCACCGTCCCGATATGTGGATTCTGCCTCCCAAAACCGGGGCCAGGGTGGCAAAGTACCGATCGTGACCAGCTCCGTCCTGATTATTGGCAGCTAGCGCGCCGGCTTCCCTCTCGCCGAGCGCGCAGACCTCCCGCATCCCGCGGGGGGTCTTTTTGTTGCTCCCCGCCGTGGTTCGAGAAGAGGACTTCCATGACCTTCCAGGTGTACGACACGACGCTGCGCGACGGCGCCCAGCGCGAGGGGCTCACCTACTCGGTGGTCGACAAGCTGGCGGTGGCCCGCCTGCTCGACGACTTCGGGGTCGGCTTCATCGAGGGCGGCTGGCCGGGCGCCGTGCCGAAGGACACCGAGTTCTTCCGCCGGGCGCGTACCGAACTGGAACTGCGGCACGCGATCCTGGTGGCCTTCGGGGCGACCCGCAAGGCCGGCGTCGCCGTCGACGCCGACCCGCAGGTGCGCGGCCTGCTGGACGCGCAGACCCCGGCGGTCGCCCTGGTGGCCAAGGCGGACCTGCGGCACGTCGAGCGGGCGCTGCGCACCACCGCCAAGGAGAACCTGGCGATGATCCACGACACGGTCACCCACCTGGTGGCCGAGGGGCGCCGGGTCTTCGTCGACGGCGAGCACTTCTTCGACGGTTACCGGTACGACCCGGCGTACACCGCCGCGGTGTTGGAGACGGCGCTGGCCGCCGGTGCGGAGCGGTTCGTGCTCTGCGACACCAACGGCGGGATGTTGCCGTCCCAGATCACGGCTGCCATCGCCGACGTCACCGCGCGCACCGGGGTCGCCCCGGAGCTGCTCGGTATCCACTGCCAGAACGACACCGCCTGCGCGGTGGCCAACACCATCGCCGCCGTCGAGGCCGGTGTCCGGCACTTCCAGGGCACCGCCAACGGGTACGGCGAGCGTCCCGGCAACGCCGACATCTTCGCGGTCGTCGCCAACCTTCAGCTCAAGCTCGGGCTGCCCGTCCTCCCCGACGGCTGCCTGGAACAGATGGTGCGGGTCTCGCACGCCATCGCCGAGATCGCCAACATCGCCCCCGACACCCACCAGGCGTACGCCGGGGCCGCCGCCTTCGCCCACAAGGCGGGGCTGCACGCGAGCGCGATCAAGGTCGACCCGTTGCTCTACAACCACGTGGACCCGTCGGTGGTGGGCAACGACATGCGGATCCTGGTGACCGAGATGGCCGGCCGGGCCAGCGTCGAGCTCAAGAGCCGCGAGCTGGGCCTGGACCTGGCCGGCCATCCGGAAGCCTTGTCGAGGGTCACCAACCGGGTCAAGGAGCTGGAGGCGGGCGGCTGGTCGTTCGAGGCCGCCGACGCCTCGTTCGAGCTGCTGGTCCGCTCGGAGCTGCCGGACCGGGCCGTGCCCCGGCCGTTCGCCCTGGAGTCGTACCGGGTGATCGTCGAGCACCGGGAGGATGGCGCGGTCGTCTCCGAGGCCACCGTCAAGATCCGGGTACGCGGCGAGCGGGTGATCGCCACCGCCGAGGGGAACGGCCCGGTCAACGCCCTCGACGAGGCGCTGCGGGTCGGGCTGGCCCGGCACTACCCGGAGCTGCGCGACTTCGAGCTGGCCGACTACAAGGTCCGCATCCTGGAGGGCAGCCACGGCACCGGCGCGGTGACCCGGGTGCTGGTGGAGACCGCCGGCGCCGGCCGGGACTGGACGACGGTGGGCGTGCACCCCAACGTGGTCGAGGCCTCCTGGCACGCCCTGGTCGACGCCCTCACCTACGGCCTGGACCGCGCCCGGGTGTGACGGTCAGCCGGCGGGCAGGCGGAGTTCGGCGAGCACTGCGCGGTGGTCGCTGCCGGGGAGGGCGTGCACGGTGACCGACCGGACGGCGATGCGGCGGTCGGCCAGCACGTGGTCGATGGTGACCGGCGGGATCGGGTCGCCGTCATAGGGGCCCCAGGTGCCGGCCAGGCCGGCGCCGGCCTGCTCGGCAGCGTCGACGTACCCGGTGCGGATCAGGGCGCGCAGCGGGGCGTGGTCGAGGGTGGCGTTGAAGTCCCCGGCCAGGATGCTCAGCCGCCCGTCCGGGGTGGCCGGCGGCTGCGCCCGCAGGTCGGTCCACCAGTCCGGGACCACCTCGACGGCGTACGGGGCGGCCGGGTGCGCCGACTCGACCCGTAGCGGCGGCGCGCCCGGCACGGTGAGGGTCCCGTACGCCTGGGTGAAGAAGAAGCCCTGGTTGCGGCGCACCCCCACCTCGGTGATCGGGAACCGGGCGTAGAGGCCCGAGCCGGTGGTCCCGACCACGGGGTTGAGCTGCCGGTAGGGCAGCAGCTCGGCCAGCCCCGACCGGTCCAGCTCGGCGGCGATCCCCGGGGTGAACTCCTGCACGGTCAGCACGTCCACCCGGTGGGCGCGGACCAGGCCGACCAGGGTGGCCGGGTCGGCGCTGCCCTTGAGCAGGTTGGCGGTGAGCAGCCGCAGGGTGGGCCCGCCGACCGCCGGCTGCCCGGAGGCGACCGCGCGGGGCGCCACCACGCCGATCATCGCCAGGGCCGCGACGGCCGCGACGACCGCGGGCCAGCGGCGTCGCAGGGCGAGCGCCAGCACGAGCGGGGCCAGCGCTCCGACCGCGACGTACGGAGTGAAGGCGACCGCCTGCACCAGCGGTCCCCGTTCCAGTCCGGCGAGCCGGAGCGCCGCCCAGGCCGCCCCGGGCCCGGCGGCGAGCCAGCAGGCCGTCGTCACCGTCCGGTGGCCCCGCCAGCCGACCCGCGTCCGACTCGTCTCCGTGGTCACCGCGTCCACCGTAGTGGTAGGTACGTGACGGCGTTGCCCCAACCGATCGTCATCGCCAACCGAGCGGCGCCTCGCACGTGCTGGCCCCGCCCCGGCGGGGGCCAGTGCCGTTCGGGCCCACCTGCGTCGGGGCGTACCGCACGTGCCGTTGCGGACCGGTCGGGTGAGGTGTCCCGATCCGGGCGGCAAAGGGCCGCCGAGGGGCTGATAATCCGACGTTTGTCCTACCGTCGGCACGGGAAGCAAGCACCGTGACGGACATCTCGGACACCCTGGCCAGCGTGCCCAGCCCGGTCGATGCCGACGCGAGCGGCGTCGAGCTGGAACAGACCCTCTTCGAGGTCAAACGCGTGATCGTCGGGCAGGATCGCCTCGTCGAACGCCTGCTCACGGCCCTGATCGCTCAGGGCCACTGCCTCCTCGAGGGAGTGCCCGGCGTCGCGAAGACGCTCGCCGCCCAGACCCTCGCTCAGGTCGTGGGCGGCACCTTCTCCCGGATCCAGTTCACCCCCGACCTGGTGCCCTCGGACATCGTCGGCACCCGCATCTACCGGGCCTCCACCGAGACCTTCGACGTCGAGCTGGGCCCGATCATGGCCAACCTGTTGCTCGCCGACGAGATCAACCGAGCCCCGGCCAAGGTGCAGTCGGCGCTGCTGGAGGCGATGGCCGAGCGGCAGGTCTCGATCGGTGGCCGGAGCTGGCCGGTGCCCGACCCGTTCCTGGTGCTCGCCACCCAGAACCCGATCGAGTCCGAGGGGGTCTACCAGCTCCCCGAAGCGCAGCGCGACCGGTTCCTGATGAAGGTCGTGGTCGACTACCCGAGCGACGCCGACGAGCTGGCCATCCTCTACCGGATGAGCACCGACCGGCCCAAGCCCCGGCAGGTGCTGGACCCCGCGCGGCTGCGCGAGCTCCAGCGACGGGCCGGCGACATCTTCGTGCACCACGCGCTGGCCGAGTACGTCGTCCGGCTCGTCCTCGCCACCCGGGACCCCGGCCGGTTCGGGCTGCCCGAGCTCGCGCCGCTGCTCGCGTACGGGGCGAGTCCCCGGGCCACCCTCGGGCTGGTCGCCGCCGCCCGGGCCCAGGCCCTGCTCCGCGGCCGGGAGTACGTGCTGCCGGAGGACGTCCGGGAACTGGCGGTGGACGTGCTCGCCCACCGGCTGGTGCTCTCCTTCGACGCGGTCGCCGACGGGGTCGCCGCCGAGTCGGTGGTCCGCCGACTCATCGAGGCGGTGCCACCGCCCCGGATCGTCACCGGCCATCCGGAGGCGGCGCCCGACCTGGCGGCGGCATGAGGCGCCGTGCCGCCCCGCCGTCCCACCAGGACGAACCCGGCCTGGCCGACCTCGCGCCCGACCTGCAGCTGCGCCGGCTGGAACTGATGGTGACCCGGCGGCTCGACGGGCTGCTGCACGGGCAGCACCGGGGCCTGCTGCCCGGTCCGGGCAGCGAGATCGCCGGCAGCCGGGAGTACCGCCCCGGCGAGGACGAGGTACGCCGGATGGACTGGGCGGTCACCGCCCGGACCACCGTCCCGCACGTACGCGAGGTCGACGCCGACCGGGAGCTGACCACCTGGTTGCTGGTCGACGCCAGCCCCAGCATGGAGTACGGCACCGCCACACTGGACAAGCGGGAACTCGCGGTGGCCGCCGTCGCCGCGGTCGGCTTCCTCACCGCCGGCGTCGGCAACCGCCTCGGCGCGCAGGTGCTCGGCCCGGACGGCCTGCGCCGGTTCCCGGCCCGCAGCGGACGTACCCACCTGCTGGGGCTGCTCCGCGCGCTGCTGGGCGCCCCCCGCGCCGGCGGGTACGAGGAGGAGAGCGCCCCGCTCGCCCCGGCCACGCTTTCCGACGGGCTCGAGGGTGTGCAGCGGGTGGGCACCCGGCGCGGCCTGGTCGTGGTGGTCTCCGACTTCCTCGACGGGCTGCCCGACGACCCGGACGGCGCCCCGCCCTGGGAGGCCACCCTGCGCCGGATCTCGGTCCGGCACCAGGTGCTCGCGGTCGAGGTGACCGACCCGCGCGAGCTGGAGCTGCCGGACGTCGGCCTGATCACCCTGGTCGACCCGGAGACCGGCCGGCGGCGCGAGGTGTGGACCGGCGACCGGGCCCTGCGGCAGCGGTACGCCGAGGCCGCCGCCGCCCAGCGCGACCAGGTACGCCGCGCGCTGCGCCGGTCCGGGGCGACCCACCTGGCGCTGCGTACGGACCGGGACTGGAGTGCCGACATCGTCCGGCACGTGCACGCCCAGCGCCGGCTGGCCGCCGCGCCGGCCGCGGCCCGGGGAGGTGCCGCGTGAACTGGCAGTCGCCCGCCCGGCTCTGGCTGCTCCTCGGCGTGCTCGCCCTGGTGGTGGGCTACCTGGCGATGCAGCGCCGGCGCAGCCGGTACGCCGTCCGGTTCACCAACCTGCGGCTGTTGGACCGGGTCGCGCCGCAGCGGCCGGCCTGGCGCCGGCACGTCCCGGCGGGGCTGTTCCTCGCCATGTTGGCGCTGCTGGTGGTCGGCTTCGCCCGGCCCAGCGCCGAGGTACGGGTCCCCCGGGAACGGGCCACGGTGATGGTCGCGGTGGACGTCTCCACCTCGATGCTCGCCAACGACGTCGACCCGGACCGGCTGAGCGCGGCGAAGGAGGCCGCCCGACGCTTCGTCGACGGCCTGCCGGAGGAATTCAACGTGGGGTTGGTCGCGTTCGCCGGCAGCGCGGCGGTGCTGGTGCCGCCGAGCACCGACCGGGAGGCCCTGCACGAGGGGATCGAGCGGCTGAACGAGGGGATCACCGGGGTCCAGGGCACCGCGATCGGCGAGGCGATCACCACCTCGCTGGGGGCGGTGAAGAGCCTGGACGGCAACGCGGCCAAGGATCCGCCGCCGGCCCGGATCATCCTGCTCTCCGACGGGGCGAACACCTCCGGCATGGACCCGATGGAGGCGGCCGCGCAGGCGGTCGCGGTCAAGGTGCCGGTGCACACCATCTCGTTCGGCACCCCGTCCGGCTCCGTTGACCGGGGCGGCCGGGCCATCCAGGTGCCGGTGGACGGGCAGACCCTCAAGGCGGTCGCCGAGGAGACCGGCGGCCGCTTCCATGAGGCGTCCACCACCGGCGAGCTGCAGGCCGTCTACGAGGATATCGGCAGCTCGGTCGGCTATCGCAAGGAGCGGCAGGACATCTCAGCCCGGTTCATCGGCCTGGGACTGGTCTTCGCCATGGGCGTCGCGGCGGGGTCGCTGCGGTGGTTCTCGCGCCTGCCCTGACCGCGGCACGGACACGTGCTGACCGCAAGCCGCACGACACGTGAGGAGCGCACGGATGGCAGTGCAGACCGGACTGGGGGAGCCACGCGGTCCCTGGTTCATCTCCCCGGATCTCGATCCGGACGGGCGCGGAGGCTGGGGCGTACCGGGATCGGACCGGGATCCGGGGCGGCGCCGGCCCGGCCGGTGGCTGACGGCGCTGGCGGTGGCGGCCCTCTCCAGCGTCTCCGGCGCGGCGGCCGGCGGGTGGGTCGCCGGCCGGGACGCGCCCGGGCCCGCCGCGGCCTCGGCGGCGCCGGTCCCGGCGGAGCTGGTCACCGCCGCCCAGAAGACGGTGCCGGGGGTGGTGTCGGTGATGGCCGGGTCGGCCGCCGGGTCGTCCGCCACCGGCTCGGGCTTCGCGATCGACGACCAGCAGCACATCGTCACCAACGACCACATCCTGGCGCGGGGCGGCGGGGGACCGGTGACGGTGGAGCTGCCGGACGGCCGGCGGTTCAGCGCCGAGGTCATCGGGCGGGAGCCGCGCAGCGACCTGGCGGTGCTGAAGGTGCCGGCGTCGGCGGGGCTTCCGCCGCTGCCGCTGGCGAAGCCGAACTCCGTCCGGGTCGGCGAGCCGGTGCTCGCGGTGGGGTCCCCGCTGGGGCTGGCCGGCACGGTGACCGCCGGCATCGTCAGCGCGCTGAACCGGCAGGTGCGGATCGGTTCGGGCCGGCACACCGCGGTGCAGACCGACGCGTCGATCAACCCGGGCAACTCCGGTGGTCCGCTGGTCAACGCCCGCGGCGAGGTGGTCGGGGTGAACACGGCCATCGCCACCATCGACGGCAGCGGCTCGATCGGTATCGGCTTCGCCATCCCGATCGACCAGGTGCAGCAGACCGCCGACACCATCATCGGCAAGGGCGGCTGACCGGCCCGGCGGTCCAGGCGGGCGGAGCCAGACGGATCGGGGAAGTGTCGGATATCCGGCGGGGGGTCATCGGGGCATGGAAATATTACGCTGAGTATGGATACTGGCGTGGGTGGAGCAAGCTGTCATCGCGGCCCTCCTGCTGGTGGGCCTGCTGATCGGGTGCGGAGTCGGCGCGGCGTACGCGCGCGCGAAGCGCGGGTGGTCGGACTACCGAACCATCAAGAACTCGGTGCCGGGCGCCCGTCGGACCGCCTGGCTGGCGATCCGCGCGGTCCTCACCAAGGCCGGGGTGATCGCGCTGCTGCTCATCGGCGCGGCCGCGTACGCGGCGACCAGCTCGGACCACGAACGGGCGGGCCCCGCGCCCACGCCGACCGTGACCCCCGCCCCGACCCGCTCGGCGGGACGTTAGCCTCGGGGAATGGACGACGGACTGCGGGTAACCGACCGGCTGGTGGTCCCCGCCGCCGAGTTGCGGGAGCGGTTCTCCCGCTCGTCCGGCCCGGGCGGGCAGGGCGTCAACACCACCGACTCGCGGGTGGAGCTCAGTTTCGACCTGGCCGCCTCGCCCAGCCTGCCCGAGTCGCTGCGTGCCCGGGCGCTGGAGCGACTGGCCAACCGGCTGGTCGACGGCGTGCTGACCGTCGCCGCCAGCGAGCACCGGGCGCAGCTGGCGAACCGGGAGGCGGCCCGGGAGCGGATGGTCGCCCTGCTGCGGGAGGCGGTCGCCCCGCCGCCGAAGCCGCGCCGGCCCACCCGCCCGTCTCGGGGCGCCAAGGAACGACGCCTGGCCGAGAAGAAGCGCCAGTCCCAGCGCAAACGCGACCGCCGCGTCGACGGCGACTGACCGGAAAACCGCGTGCGGGCGGCCGGGTCGCCACTGACAATCGCCCGGTGTCCGTCGAATTCGCTGTCAAGCCCACCCTCACCGGCGAGCGCGTCCAGTTGCGACCGTTCGTCGACGACGACGTGGCGGCCTTCCAGATCGTTCTCGCTGACCCGGAGGTGGTCCGCCTCACCGGCAGCCCGCCGGATGACGAACTCGACCTCGCACGGCTGCGCGCCTGGTACGGCAGCCGCAACGCGCAGATCGACCGGCTCGATCTGGCGGTGGTGGACCGGGCCACCGGGGCCTGCGTCGGCGAGGTGGTCCTCAACGACTGGGACCCCCGCAGCCGCAGCTGCAACTTCCGCACCCTGATCGGCCCGGCGGGCCGCGACCGGGGGCTCGGCACCGAGGCGGTCCGGCTGATCGTCGGGTACGGCTTCGAACAGCTCGAACTTCACCGGATCTCGCTGGAGGTGTTCGCCTTCAACCCGCGCGCCCGCCGCGCCTACGAGAAGGTCGGTTTCGTCGCGGAGGGCGTGCTGCGGCAGGTGCTGCGCGACGGCGACGGCTGGGTGGATGCCACCGTGATGTCGATCCTCGCCCCCGAGTGGGCGGCACACCGCGGCCACCCGCGCCGCTGACCGGGCGCCGGCACGACGCCCGGCCGTCGCCGACCTCCAGATCGAGCATTCGCTGGTGGCCCGGGGGATCGAGGACGAGATCCTGCCCACCGCGCGGGAGTTGGGCGTTGGCCTCACCGTGTACGGCGTGCTCTCCCGCGGCCTGATCAGCGGCCACTGGTCCGCCGAGGGCCGGCAGCTCAGCCGAGGGCCGGGCAAGCTCAGCCGAGGCCCGGCAAGCTCAGCCGAGCTCGGCCAGCAGCCGGGTCCGCAGCGTGCCGGCCCGCTCGGCGAAACCGCGCTGCGCGACGGCGTACTCGGCCCGCCCCTCCGGGGTCTCCACCCGCACCGGCGGGTACCCCCGGGTCGGCGAGGTCGTACGGGCTGGCCCGCATGTCCAGCGTGCGGATCTCCCGGGCCAGCGCGAAGCAGTCGGCGACCAGCTCGCTCGGCACCAGCGGGGAGAGCTTGTAGGCCCACTTGTAGAGATCCATGTTCCCGGCGTGCGGGTGCACCTCGCTCACGCCGGGCGATCGAAGTCCGGACCAGTCCCGATCACGAACACATCCAGCGACACGGACGACCCGGCGGTCGGATCGACCGCGGGTTGGTAACTGTGGGAGGCCTCCAAGAGTGCCCAGCCGACCTCGGCGGTCGTCGCCGGGGCGGCCATCGCGGCTGCGTCGATGCCGGTCCAGACGATTGCGATCCGGGCCCCGCTGTTCTCGATGACGTAGTCCCCGAAGCAGTCGTTGAACGCGTCCCAGTTCTTGCCGTAGTAACCCGGGAAGCCGAAGGCCCGGCTGAGTTCTGTGTGCGCCCCGATGCGGGAGACCATTCGCCGCCCGTCTAGGTCGACCCGCTGGTACGACCACCGCTGCAGAAACGCATCCAGTGCCGGGACCGCCTCCCGGTGGATACGGAACAGCGGACCCGAACGGATCCAGGGGAGTTCACCGCGCACCCAGGGCCGATCGCCGGTCATGGGTCCGCAGCCTACGCCCGCGCGAAACGTCGGCTCACCGCTCGGACGCGGAGAGAAGCCGGTCGCAGTCCGCGATGAGGCGGGCGCGCAGCGGGGCGGCCCGCTCCGCGAACGAGCGTTGCGCCTGGACGTACTCGTGCCGACCCTCGACGGTCTCAATCCGGACGGGCGGGTAGCCAAGTCTGGAGAGGTCGTACGGCGAGGCCCGCATGTCCAGGGTCCTGATCTCCCTCGCCAGCGCGAAACAGTCCGCAACGAGGTCCGAGGAGACCAGCGGCGAAAGCTTGTAGGCGTGCTTATAGAGGTCCATGTTGGCGTGCAGGCAGCCCGGCTGCTCCAGCGCGTGCTGGCTGTCCCGGGTCGGGGTGAGCAGGTTCAGCGGCCGGGCCGGCGCGGTGAAGAACCGGTACGCGTCGAAGTGGCTGCACCGCACGCCCCGCTCCTCGACCACGGCGGCGGTCGCGGCCGGGCTCAGCCGCAGCGGCCAGGCGTTGTGGCGTACCTCGTCCTGGGTCTGCCGGTAGACCATCGCCCACTCGTGCATGCCGAAGCAGCCGAGCTGGGCCGGGCGGCCGGCGGTCGCCGCGAGCAGCGTACGGATCCACTCGACCGACTCGGCGCGGCGCGCGCGGACCCGGTCGGTGTCGAGGGTGCGACCGGCGGCGGTGGCGTGATAGTCCCGGCCGAACTCGGCCGGGTCCGCGTCGCGCAGCACCACCCCGGCGCCGGGGTGCCAGCGGCGCAGCTGGGCGGGGCGCTGCGAGTAGTAGGTGAAGAGGAAGTCCTCCACCGGGTGCTTGACCCCGGTGCGCCGGCGGGCCAGGTGCGGCGTCAGCCAGGCGTCCACCCGCTGCTCGTGCGCCCGCCGGCGGGCCTGCCAGTCGGCCACGTCCAGCGTGGCGGCAGGGGCGAGGGCGGCGGTCACGGACCCCAGGGTACGACCGCCGCCCGACCGCCGGTCAGGGCACGTCCACCCGGACCCCGGCGGAGAAGACCCCGCTGCGCAGCTCCAACTGCTTCGGCGGTTGGCTGCCGTTGACGGTGAAGACCAGCGGCAGCACCACCCGGGTGCCCGCCGCGACCGGCTGGGCGAACACGTCCCGCCCGAGGTTGGCGACCCGGGTCGCGGTCTCGTCGGTGCTGACCCAGTTGCCGTCCGGCAGGTACGCCCGCTGCAGCTGGCTGTGCCAGGTCTGCTGCTCCGGGGTGAGGTTGCGCACCCCGACGGTGGCCTGGCACTGCCGGCCGCCCGCCGCGCCCGCCACCTGACCGCCGGTCCCGCAGGCGACCCGGTAGACGGTGAACTCGAACGCCGTCTCGCGCAGCGGCACGCCCACCTGACCGGTGACGCTGCGCCCCATCCAGGCGCCGCTGGTCGGCTGTTTGGTCGTGTCGATCGCGGCGACCCGCTGGGTGGCCGTCCAGGCCGCCGCGCCGACCACCCCGGCCAGCACCGCCGCCGCCACCCCGACCAGCAGCCAGACCGGCGGCCTGCGGCGCCGTCCTCCCGCCGCGGGCAGCACCGCCCGCGGGTAGACCGTCCCGCCGCCCGCCGGGCGGCCGGCCCGGGGGCCGCCCCGCCCGTTGCCGCGGCGGAGCCGGTCGGCGCCACCCCGGAGCGCCGGCGGCGGCGCTGCCACCACCACGCGAGCGCGCCGACGGTGACGACCAGGAGCGCGGCCAGCGCCCCGAGCAGCACCGGCGGCCGGCGCCAGGCCGGCGCCGCAGTCACCTTCGCCGCCGGGACCGGGGCCGCGTTCCAGGTGGCGGTGGCGCAGTCGTACGGCCGGGTGCCGTCGGTGCCGTAGGCGCAGGCCGGCGCGGTGACCGGCCGGCCCGGCGGGGTCATGGCCAATGCGGTGTTCAGGGTGGTGGTGCTCCGCGCCGGCAGCCTCAGCCGCCAGGTCACCTCGCTGGCGGACGCCCCCGTCGGTCGGATGGCCCGCCCGCCGGCGGTGACGGTGGTCGCGGACGAACCTGCCGGCAGCTCCTGCCGCACGGTGGTCTCGACCATCGTGTTCCCGGCGTTGCGCACGTGGATCCGGTAGGCCGGCGCCGGCGTGTTGGCCGGGGCCATCGCCACGGTCACCGGTGACGCCGACCGTGGGATCGGCGCCGCGCTGGCGGGCGGCACCGCGGGCGGCGCCGCGGGCATGCCGGTGGCCATCGGGGTGGGCTGCGTGACCGCCCCCGGCGCCGGTCCGGCGGGTGCCGCCGCCGCGCGGGGCGCCGCGGGTGGCAGCGCCGGTACGGCGGCGAGGATGCCGAGGCAGTTCACGATCACTGCGAGGGCTCTGTGGTGTCGTCTCGATGCAGGCATACGAACGAACCTCCGGACCCGAAGCTATGGGGCCGGGACCGCCGTGCGGGTACGAAGTCGGCATTTTCGCCCCGCCGGCCGGCCGAACGCGTACCCTGCCGCCGACCGCTCCGGTCCGGCCCGCGACGTGCCGGTGGTCGCAGGCGGCGTGGATCGGCCGTGGTCGGGGATAGATTGGCCGGGTGCGTATCGCTCGTTTTGCTCATGCCAAGGGAATGTCGTTCGGGGTCGTCGAGGGCGAGCCGGAGGCCGGGCCGCAGGGCCTGACCATCGCCGAGATCGACGGGCACCCGTTCGGCCAGGTCCAGTTCTCCGGCGCCCGGTGGGCGCTCTCCGACGTCCGGCTGCTCTCGCCGATCCTGCCCAGCAAGGTGGTCTGTGTCGGCCGCAACTACGCCGAGCACGCCGCCGAGCACGGCAGCGAGGTGCCCAAGGAGCCGCTGCTCTTCCTGAAGCCCTCCACCTCGGTGATCGGGCCGCGCGACGCGATCCGGCTGCCGATCTTCTCGAAGCAGGTCGAGCACGAGGCGGAGCTGGCCGTGGTGATCGGCGCCCCGGGGGCGCGCCGGGCCGACCGGGCCGCCGCCGAGCGGGCCATCTTCGGCTACACCTGCGCCAACGACGTCACCGCCCGGGACCTGCAGCGCTCGGACGGGCAGTGGACGCGGGCCAAGGGCTTCGACTCGTTCTGCCCGATCGGTCCGTGGATCACCACCGGGTTGGACGTCTCCGACCTGGAGATCCGCTGTGAGGTGGGTCGCAACCCGGAGGAGATGGAGGTACGCCAGCTCGGCCGGACCAAGGACATGGTCTTCGACGTGCCGGCCCTGGTGTCGTACATCTCGCACGTGATGACGCTGCTTCCCGGCGACGTGGTGCTGACCGGCACCCCGGCGGGGGTTAGCCCGCTCACGGAGGGGGATACGGTCACCGTGCGGATCGAGGGGATCGGCGAGCTCACCAACCCGGTGGTCCCGGTCGCCTGATGCGTCCTACGCCTCGTTTCCGCAGCTCAGGTGCGGTTCGGGGGGTTGGATTTGGCCTGTCGGCACCGGGAGGGTAAAGTTCATTCCCGGCGCCGCAAGGGGCCAATGGGGTATGGGGTAATTGGCAGCCCGACTGATTCTGGTTCAGTTAGTCTAGGTTCGAGTCCTGGTACCCCAGCGCAGCCGCGGATTCGCGAGAATCCCGGTCGCTGGACTCTGATAGAGTGCAGCTTCCTCGCCACCAGAGCGGGGAAGCAGGAAGTTCTGGCCCCGTCGTCTAGCGGCCCAGGACGCCGCCCTCTCAAGGCGGTAGCGCCGGTTCGAATCCGGTCGGGGCTACAGCGCTGACAGCCCGTCCCACCTCGGTGGGGCGGGCTTCTTCGTGTCCGAACACCGCCGCGTCCGCCGGGGCTTTCCGCCGGCCCGGCGCTGCTCCGGTTTCCCCGCTCCCCGGCGCGCGCCTCCGGCTGTTCCGTGCTCGGCAGCGCCCACCCCGTCCTCGGTGCCGGGAGCCGGTGTCGCTAGAATAATGCCGCACCGCTCGCCAGGGCGGTGAAGCAGGAAAAGTGCCTGGCCCCGTCGTCTAGCGGCCCAGGACGCCGCCCTCTCAAGGCGGTAGCGCCGGTTCGAATCCGGTCGGGGCTACCACTCGCACGTCCGGGTGGCGAACCTGCGCCGCGACGGCCTGCACAAACTCACTACCCGATTGGCCCGTGAGCATGGCACGGTCGTGGTCGAGGATCTGAACGTGGCCGGGATGCTGCGTAACCGGAGGCTGGCTCGGCGCATCGCCGACGCCGGGTTCGCCGAACTGCGCCGGCAGGTGGCCTACAAGACCGGATGGAACGGCGGCCGGCTCGTCGTGGCCGACCGGTGGTATCCGTCGTCGAAACCTGCTCGGGCTGTGGCGCGGTGAAAACCAAGCTGGCTCTGTCCGAGCGCACCTACACCTGCACCACCTGCGGCCTTGTCCTCGACCGGGACCTCAACGCCGCCCGCAACCTCGCCGCACTCGCGGCTGAGGTCGACACCGCCGGGAGTGGCCCGGTGGCCGGACGTGGAGCCGACCGTAAGACCCGCCACGGCGGGCCGGTGGCCGCGAAACGTCAACCCGGCACCGCTGCGGCGGGTAAGGCCGGGACCGCCCCGCCGCAAGGCAAGGGCTGCGTGAGCGCCTATGAGTGCTCACTTGCAACGGTTAGAGGCCGGAGAGGCGTTGGCCGGCTCTGACCACGGCCATGGCGTGGCGTTCGCCGGGCCGGCGGCCGAGGCGCTCGATGGGGCCGGAGATGCTGATCGCGGCGATCACCCGGCCGGTGCGGTCGCGGATCGGGGCCGAGACGCTCGCCACACCGGCCTCCCGTTCGGCGACGCTCTGCGCCCAGCCACGGCGGCGTACCTCGGCCAGGGTGCGGCCGGTGAACTTCGAGCGGGGCAGCAGTGGCATGACCGCCTCCGGCGGCTCCCAGGCGAGCAGGATCTGCGCCGCGGAGCCCGCCGTCATCGGCAGCACCGAGCCGACCGGCACGGTGTCCCGCAGGCCGCTGGCCCGCTCGGCGGCGGCCACGCAGATCCGCTCGTCGGCGCGGCGCAGGTAGAGCTGCGCGCTCTCGCCGGTGGCGTCGCGCAGCGCGGCCAGTAGCGGCTCGGCCGCGGTCAGCAGCACGTCCGGCGCGGCGTTGGCGAGCTCGCCGAGCCGGGGCCCGGGGCGCCAGCGCCCCTGGGTGTCCCGGACCAGCATCCGGTGGATCTCCAGCGCCTGTGCCAGCCGGTGCGCGGTGGCCCGGGGCAGCTTGGTGCGTTCAACGAGTTCGGCCAGGCTGGCGCCGTCGACACAGGCGGCCAGGATGACCACCGCCTTGTCGAGAACGCCGACACCGCTCATACTGTGTCCCACAAGCCGAAACTTACCTCCCAGAATTTAGGATGTCCAGATGGTGGGAGTCACTCAACCGAGGACCCTGGCCGAGAAGGTCTGGGACGCGCACGTGGTGCGGTCCGTCGAGGGCGAGCCGGATCTGCTCTTCATCGACCTGCACCTGCTGCACGAGGTCACCAGCCCGCAGGCCTTCGACGGGCTGCGGCTGGCCGGCCGCCGGGTCCGCCGTACCGACCTGACGATCGCGACTGAGGACCACAACACCCCGACCGGGTACGCCGACCCCGCGTTCCGCTCCCGGCGCGGCGACCTGCTCACCATCGCGGACCCCACCTCCCGCACCCAGATCGAGACGCTCCGCCGCAACTGCGCCGAGTTCGGCGTACGGCTGCACCCGCTGGGCGACGAGAACCAGGGCATCGTGCACGTCATCGGCCCGCAGCTCGGCCTCACCCAGCCCGGCATGACCATCGTCTGCGGTGACTCGCACACCGCCACCCACGGCGCGTTCGGCGCGCTCGCCTTCGGCATCGGCACCAGCGAGGTCGAGCACGTGCTGGCCACCCAGACGCTGCCGCAGGCCCGCCCGAAGACCATGGCGGTGAACGTCACCGGCCAGCTCGCCCCGGGCGTCACCGCCAAGGACCTGGTGCTCGCGCTGATCGCCCAGGTCGGCACCGGCGGTGGGCGCGGCCACATCGTGGAGTACCGGGGCGAGGCGATCCGGAACCTCTCCATGGAGGGGCGGATGACCATCGCCAACATGTCCATCGAGTGGGGCGCCAAGGCCGGCATGATCGCGCCGGACGAGACCACCTTCGCGTACCTGAAGGGGCGGCCGAACGCGCCGCAGGGCGCGGACTGGGATGCCGCGGTGGCGTACTGGAAGACGCTGCCCACCGACGAGGGGGCGACCTTCGACGCCGAGGTGACCCTCGACGCGAGCTTGATCACCCCGTTCGTCACCTGGGGCACCAACCCCGGTCAGGGCGCCCCGCTGGGCTCGGCCGTGCCGGACCCGGAGGAGTTCGTCACCGAGTCTGAGCGGACCGCCGCCCGACGCGCCCTCGAGTACATGGACCTGACGCCCGGCACGGCGCTGCGCGACCTCGCCGTCGACGTGGTCTTCGTGGGCTCCTGCACCAACGGCCGGCTGGAGGACCTGCGCGCCGCCGCCGACGTGCTGCGCGGCCACCAGGTCGCCGACGGCGTACGGATGCTGGTGGTTCCCGGCTCCGCCGCGGTACGTGAGGCGGCCGAGGCGGAGGGGCTGGACAAGGTCTTCGCCGACGCCGGCGCGGAGTGGCGCTTCGCGGGCTGCTCCATGTGCCTGGGCATGAACCCCGACACGCTCTCCCCGGGCCAGCGCTCGGCCTCCACCTCCAACCGGAACTTCGAGGGCCGTCAGGGCCGGGGCGGGCGTACCCACCTGGTGTCCCCGCCGGTCGCCGCCGCCACCGCCGTGGTCGGCCGGCTGGCCACCCCCGCCGATCTGTAGAAGGGCAGCTGCTCCCGATGGACAAGTTCACCACCCACACCGGCACCGCCGTGCCGCTGCGCCGCTCCAACGTGGACACCGACCAGATCATCCCCGCCGTGTACCTCAAGCGGGTGACCCGGACCGGTTTCGCGGACGGGCTCTTCAACGCGTGGCGGGAGGACCCGGCATTCGTCCTCAACGATCCCGCCCATTCCGGCGCGTCGATTCTCATCGCCGGCCCCGAGTTCGGCACCGGCTCCTCCCGGGAGCACGCGGTCTGGGCGCTGCGGGACTGGGGCTTCCGCGCCGTCATCTCGCCCCGCTTCGGCGACATCTTCCGCGGCAACGCCCTCAAGGAAGGCCTCCTCCCGGTCGAGCTGGAATTGAAAGCCGTCGAGGAACTGTGGGGTCTGGTGGAATCCGACCCGACCACCCCGGTCACCGTCGACCTCACCGCCCGCCAGGTCCGGGCCGGGGACGCCAGCTGGATGTTCCCGCTGGACGACCACAGCCGCTGGCGGCTGATGGAGGGCTTGGATGACATTGGACTCACCCTCCGGCACGCCGCCGAGATCAGCGCCTTCGAGGCGTCCCGGCCGTCGTTCCTGCCGTCGGTCGCATAGCCGTACACCCGAGGACACATCGGTTTTCGCCCCCACCGGCCCGGCCGGTGGGGGCGAATCCGTTACGACACAAGGGCTTTTTTCCATCGAATGTTTGTGTAGCGGCAGCACAGGGCATACCGTGCGCGCAGAATGGCTCGCGTCGAGTCAGTTGCACAATCGGGAGGAAGTCGTGAACAAGGCCGAGCTCATTGAGGCGCTCGCCGTTCGCCTGGGGGACCGGAAGACGGCGACGGCCGCGCTCGACGCGGTCCTCGCTGAGGTCCAGGGGGCGGTTACCAAGGGCGAGAAGGTGGCGATCACCGGATTCGGAGCGTTCGAAAAGCGCGTCCGGGGTGCCCGAACAGCGCGCAACCCGCGGACCGGCGAGGCGGTGAAGGTCAAGAAGACCTCCGTCCCGACCTTCCGTCCGGGCGCCGGTTTCAAGGAGATGGTGGCCAGCGGCAAGGCGCCGAAGGCCACGGCCGCCGCCAAGAAGACCACCACGGCCGCCGCCAGGACCACCGGGGCGAAGGCGGCCGGGGCCAAGGCGGCCGGGGCCAAGGCGGCCGGGGCCAAGGCGGCCGGGGCCAAGGCGGCCGCCGCGAAGAAGACCACCACGGCCGCCGCCAAGAAGACCACCGCGGCAAAGGCCGCCAAGACCACCGCGGCCACCAAGAGGGCCGCCCCGGCGAAGAGGGCCGCCCCGGCGAAGAAGACCACCGCGGCGACCAAGACCGCCGCGGCGAAGAAGACCACCGCGGCCAAGAAGACCACCGCGGCCAAGAAGACCACCGCCGCCAAGAGCACGGCGGCCAAGAAGGCGCCCGCGAAGAAGGCTCCGGCCAAGAAGGCGGCCGCCCGGCGCTGACCGGCCCGACCCGAAAGGGCGCCCACCGTCGTGGTGGGCGCCCTTTTCGCGTACGACCACAGCGTCCCGCCGTTGACCGGCGACCCGGGCCGCACGCACAATCGCCGTGCCGAACACCCCCGTCGGTTCCGAGGAGAGGCGCCGGTGCGCCACCGCCACCTCATCACCGCCACGCTCGCCCTCGGCGTGGTGGTCCTGCTGGACGTGCTGCGGGTCTGGCTGCCGTCGATCATCACCATCTTCGGGCAGGCCGCCGCCACCCCGGCCGAACTGCTCGGGGCCTTCGCCGTCTCCTGGTTCCTGCTCGCCCTCGCCGCGCCCGCCCTGGTACGCCGCCTCGGCGCCCGCCGCGTTGGCCTCGTCGCGGCCGGGGCGCTGGCCGGCGTGCGGCTCGCGCTGACCGCCGCGCCGGGCGGCCAACTCCAGCTCTGGCTGGCCTGCACCGGTCTGCTCGCCGGCCTGCTATGGCTCGCCGCGACCGCCGCCGTCGTGGCCCGGCCCGTACCCGGCCTGGCCCTCGGCCTGGTCGCCGCCGCCGTCGGGCACGCCCTGCTCGGCACGGAGGACCTGGTCTGGCGGGGCGGCTGGCCGGCGTGGACGCTCAGCCCTCTGCTGGCCGCCGCGTTCCTGACCGGGGAGTTCCTGGCCGCGAGGGTGCTGACCGGGAAGGTACTTGCCGGGAAAGCGCTGGCCGCGGCGTTCCTGGTCACGCGGGCACTCGCCACCGGGACGAACCGGGCGGTGGCGTCAGGCGGCGCACGGGGCTGGCTGCTTGCGGGTCCGGCGACGCTGCTGGCCGGTCAACTGGCGCTCCCCCCAGCGGTGTGGAATGCCGCGGCCTCCTACCGCCACGGCTCGCCAGGCCTTGCCGGGCTTGGCGTTCCGGCGGAGCACGTACCGGCCCTGCCGATGCTCGTGGTGGGGCTGTTCCTGGTGGCCACGTTCACCCGCCCGCCGAGGTGGCTCGCCCGGGTGCTCTGGCCGGCCGCGCTGCTGGCGGGGGCGGTGCTCTTCGCCGCCGACCGTCCCGGCTGGCTGGGACCGGCGTTCCTGCTCGCCGCCGCCGGCCTCGGCGGTTGCCTCGCCCTCGCCGACGCGGACTCCGGCCCCGGCTCCGGCCCTGGGACCGGCACGAGCGACGGCTCGGCGATGTCCGGGCGTCGTGGCTACGTCGCCGTCGGCGGGATGCTGGTCTTCGCCGTCGCGTCGATCGCCTACTACGCGGCCTACGACCTCGGCTATCCGAACGGCTGGGTGCCCGTGGCGTTGGCGGTGCTCGTCGCGGTGGTCGCCGTCGCCGGGCCACCCGCCGCCGCGTCCGTCCTCCCGGAAACGGCGCTCGCGTGGACGGTCATCGGGCTCATGCTGCTGACCGGGGTGGCCGGCGGGATCCACCGCCCGGTGCCGGCGACCGGGCCGAGCGCCGCGACACCGGGCAGCGTACGGGTGGTGGCCTACAACATCCGGATGGGTTTCGGGCTGGACGGGCGGTTCGACCTGGACGGCCTGGCCCGGGCGGTCACCGGGAGCCGGCCGGACGTGGTGGTGCTCAGCGAGGTGGACCGCGGCTGGCTGCTCAACGGCGGCCACGACACCCTCGCGCTGCTGGCCCGGCGGCTGCGCATGCCGTACGTCTTCGCGCCGGCCGCCGATCCGGTGTGGGGCGACGCGGTGCTCAGCCGTTGGCCGGCGCGCTCCGGCGAGACCCGTCCGCTGCCGGCCGTCGGGGCACCCACGGGGGCGCAGGTCCTCGGCGTGACGCTCGACCTCGGTGGCGGCGCCCGACTGGCCGTGGTCGCCACCCACCTGCAACCCCCGCCCCGACAGGGCCCGGTGACCCAGGCCCGCGCGGTCGCCGCCTTCGCCACCCGGTACGCCGCCGGCCGTCCGCTGGTGCTGGCCGGCGACCTGAACACCGAGCCGGGCGATCCGGCGTTCGCCGAGTTCACCCGCGCCGGCCTGGTGGACGCGCTGGCGTCCGCCCGGCCGTTGCCGACAGGCCCCGCCGACGAGCCCCGCGAGCAGATCGACCACGTCTTCGTCTCGCCGGGCCTTGGGACGGCCGACGTCGCCGCGCCCCGCGTCACCACCAGCGACCACCTGCCGGTCGCGGTGACCCTCACCCTGCCCTGACCGCGCCGCCCCGGCTGCCGCAGGCACCGGCCGCCCTGACCGGCACCGCCAGTGTCGGCCGCCAGGGGCCGCCGCCGCGTTCGACGTGCCGGCGGCTGCCGCTACCGCCGGCCCTGCGCGGGACCCCCGCGCCGCTACAGCCGGTCGGCGGCGAGCAGCCGGTCGCCGCTGAAGGCGAGCAACCAGCCACCGCCCTTCGGGGTGGTGAAGTCGCCGGCCCGCCCGGCCAGCCGTTCCAGGGCACCCGGCAGCACCTTGCCCTGGCTGCACACCGCCACCCGCTCCCCGGCGGCGCCCAGCGCGGCCAGGTGGGCGGCGGCGGCCAGCGCGCACTCGTCCTGCTGCTGGCCGGGTTTCGGCTCGTCGAAGTCGCCGACCACCTCGATCGGCAGGTCCAGCAGGGCGGCGGCCGGGTCGAGGGTCTGCACGCAGCGGCGGGCCGAGGCGGACAGCAGCCGGGCCGGGCGGACCAGGGCCACCAGCTCGGCCAG
Organism: Micromonospora sp. NBC_00898; assembly: GCF_045207895.1. Lineage (NCBI taxonomy): Bacteria > Bacillati > Actinomycetota > Actinomycetes > Micromonosporales > Micromonosporaceae > Micromonospora > Micromonospora sp. NBC_00898. Next base: position 4,407,325 of record NZ_CP108775.1, on the reverse strand, counting down.
CGCCTGCGCCTGCGCCCAGCCGGTGGCGTCCAACGGCCGGCCGGTGTCCGGCCCGGACCAGGTGCCCCGCCTGCCGGCGTGCGCGTGCCGGACCACCAGCACCGTGCCCGTCACCGGCGGCAGCGCCGCGAACGCGGCGAGCACCTCGGCGTCGTGCGGGTAGCTCACCAGGCGTACCGCGTCGTCGGCGGGGAGCCAGCGCACCTCGTCGACCTCGGTGTCCGGCTGGAAACCGCCGTCGGCCACCGCCCGCATCGACCAGTAATCCACCCGCTTCGGGCGGCCCTCGCTGCGGTAGCGGACGGTGGGCAGCCGGACCTGGGGCACCGCCCGGGCGTCGGTCTCCTCGGCCACCTCGCGGACCGCCGCCAGCAGCGGGTGCTCGCCGGACTCCAGCTTGCCCTTGGGCAGCGACCAGTCGCCGTAGCGGGGGCGGTGCACGAGGCAGACCTCGACCCCCCGGGCACCCGGCCGCCAGGCGACCCCACCCGCCGCCCGGATGCCCGGCGGCTCCTCGTCCGTCATCCGCTCACCGTAAGCCCGGCCGGTGCCCGTGGTGGCCCGCTCAGCCGGCCGTCCCGCCGACCCGCCGCAGCAGCAGCTCCTGCAGGTGCGTCAGCGGCGCCTCGTCGGTGCCGGTACGCCGCGTCCAGGTCCCGTCCCCGGCCAGCTCGAACGCGTCCACCTCGGGGCTCATCGCGGCCGTCAGCACGTGGTCCAGCTCGGCCCGGGCGACCGGGTCGCTCACCTGCACCAGCGCCTCCACCCGACGGTCCAGGTTGCGGTGCATCAGGTCGGCCGAGCCCATCCAGAACTCGGCCTCGCCGTTGTTGCCGAACCGGAAGATCCGCGAGTGCTCCAGGAACCGGCCGAGGATCGAGCGGACCCGGATGTTCTCCGACAGCCCCGGCACCGCCGGGCGCAGCGTGCACATGCCCCGGATCAGCAGGTCCACGTGCACGCCGGCCCGCGACGCCCGGTAGAGCGCGTCGGTGATCTCCTCGTCCACCAGCGAGTTCACCTTGAACTGCACCAGCCCCGGCATGCCCAGCCGGACGTGCGCGATCTCCCGCTCGATCCGTTCGACCAGACCGCTGCGGATGCCCTGCGGGGCCACCAGCAGCCGCCGGTACGCGGTCTGCCGGCTGTACCCGGTGAGGACGTTGAACAGGTCGGTTAGGTCGGCGCCGATCTCCGGGTCGGCGGTGAGCATCCCGAAGTCCTCGTAGAGCCGGGCCGTCTTCGGGTGGTAGTTGCCGGTGCCGATGTGGCAGTAGCGGCGGATCTGGTTGCCCTCCTGGCGCACCACCAGGGCGGTCTTGCAGTGCGTCTTGAGCCCGACCAGGCCGTAGACGACGTGGCAGCCGGCGCGTTCCAGGGTCCGGGCCCAGCCGATGTTGGCCACCTCGTCGAAGCGCGCCTTCAGCTCCACCAGCACCACCACCTGCTTGCCGGCGGCGGCCGCGTCGACCAGCGCGTCCACGATCGGGGAGTCGCCGCTGGTGCGGTACAGGGTCTGCTTGATGGCGAGCACGTCCGGGTCGGCGGCGGCCTGCTCGATGAAGCGCTGCACGCTGGTCGCGAACGAGTGGTACGGGTGGTGCACCAGCACGTCCCCGTCCCGCAGCGTGGCGAAGACGCTGCGCGGCACCTCGCCCTCGGCGAGCCGGGGATGGGTGGCCGGCACGAACGGCGGGTCCTTCAGGTCGGGCCGGTCGGCCTCGCCGTACACCTGCCACAGCGCGGAGAGGTCGAGCAGGCCGCGGACCCGCAGCACGTCGTGGCCGTCCATGTCCAGCTCGCGGACCAGCAGCTCCAGCATGTGGTCGGAGATGGAGGCGGCGACCTCCAGGCGTACCGGTGGGCCGAACCGCCGCCGGGCCAGCTCCCGCTCCAAGGCCTGGAGCAGGTCCTCGTCGCGGTCCTCGTCGACCTCCACCTCGGCGTTGCGGGTGACCCGGAACAGGTGGCACTCCACCACCTGCATGCCGGAGAAGAGCTGCCCGAGGTGCACCGAGATCAGGTCCTCGACCGGCAGGAACCGCACGCCCGGCTGGTCGCGGGCCACCCGGACGAACCGGGGCACGTTGTTCGGCACCTTCACCCGGGCGAACAGCTCCGACCCGCCGTCGGGGTCGCGGACCGACACGGCCAGGTTGAGCGACCGCCCCGAGATGTACGGGAACGGGTGCGCCGGGTCGACGGCGAGCGGGGTGAGCACCGGGAAGATGTGCTCCCGGAACCAGGTGCGCAGGCGCTCCCGCTCGGCGTCGTCCAGGTCGCTCCAGCGCAGGATCCGGATGTCCTCGGCGGCCAGCTTCGGCAGCACGTCGTCGACGAAGCAGGCGGCGTGCCGGGCCACCAGGTCGACGGTCCGCTCGGTGATCAGCCCCAACTGGGTCCGCAGCGGCAACCGGTCCCCGCCGCGCACCGGCAGGCCGGCGGAGAGCCGGCGCTTCAGCCCGGCCACCCGCACCATGTAGAACTCGTCCAGGTTGCTGGCGAAGATGGCGAGGAACTTCGCCCGTTCCAGCAGCGGGGTGCGCGGGTCCTCGGCGAGCGCCAGCACCCGGGCGTTGAAGTCGAGCCAGGACAGCTCCCGGTTGAGGAACCGGTCCTCGGGCAGCGGCGCCGCCGCCGGCGGCTCGTCGTCGACGGCGAAGCCGGTCGGCGGGCGGTGCTCCGGCCCGGTGACCGGGTCGAGCACCTCCTCCAGGCCGGCGGAGGCGGCCGCGGCGTCGGCGTCGGCGCCGGGTGACCCCGGATCCCGGGGCGGAGTCTCCTCCGGGGCGCGGACGGTGCGGAAACGGCCGTCAGCGCTGCGGGTGCGGGCGCCGTTGCGGGGCTCGGCCGGGTCGGTGGCGTGCGGCGGGCGGTCGGGGTGCTTGCGAGGGGTGCTCACCTGCTCATAATCACCCGATTCCGGTTAACGCAAAATGAACTTGGCCCGGGTGATCAGGCCATCGTCGGCAACGTCACCCGGACCACGGCGCCCGTCGCATCGACGTCGAGGCGTACCCGCTGGCCGAGTCGGAGCAGGCGCAGCCCGGAGGCGTCGAAGGCGCGGGCCGGGAAGGCCAGCTCGGTGCCGTCGTCGAGGAGCAGCACCCCGCTGCGGGTCGACGCGTCGTAGGTGGCCACCGTGCCCTGCATGCCAGCACCGTACACCGGACGGGTCAGGCGGGGGCCGCGGCGGCGCCGGCCCCGAGCAGCGCCGTGGTCCGCGGGCCGAGACCGATCCGGGCGGCCGCGACCAGGTCGGCCGGGGTGTCCACGTCCCGGCGCAGGCTGGGCCAGTCGCCGGCCAGCGGCAGCGCGCCGCTCGCCGCGTGCGCCGCCGCGGAGCCCACCCCGAACCGGGGCTCCAGCGGCACCCCGGCCGGCGCCGCGAGCAGCACCGTGCCGTCCCCCGGGGCGTCGGCCACGAACCGGCGTACCCCCGACGGGCCGGCCGCGACCACGGACAGCGCCGCCGCCAGCTCGGCCGGGCGCAGCGCCGGCAGGTCGGCGGTGAGGCCGATCACCCGGGCGTGCCGGCCGGCCGTCGCGGCCCCGTGCCGGAAGGCGGCGTTCAGCCCGGCGTCCGGCGCGTCCGGCACGATCCGGGCGCCCGCCGCGGCCAGCTCCGCCGCCACCCGGGCGTCGTCGGTCACCACGAGGACCCCGGCCACCGCCGGGCACGCCAGCACCGCGCGGACCGTGTCGGCCGCCAGGGCCAGCGCCAGTTCCTCATGCGGTACGGCCGGCAGCGCCCCCCGCAGGCGGCTCTTCGCCGCCGGGAGACGCTTCACCGGCACCACCACGGTCCAGGACGGCTCAACCACGTGACAATCCTGCCAGTCGGGCGGCGGTACCCTCACTGGCCGGACCGGGGGCGAGCAGGCATGATTTCGTCGCGGGACGTGGGCGCGCGGGTCGGGGCACGACGAGGAGGCAGGGTGGCACGGCGAAGGCTGGGGTTCTGGCAACGGTTCGCCGTGGTGCTGGTCAAGCCGGTGATGAACGTCTGGACCCGGCGCACCTGGCGGGGGGCGGAGCAGTTGCACCGCCCCGGCGGCATCATCATCGTGCCCAACCACATCTCGCACGCGGACCCGCTGGTGGCTGCGCACTTCATCCACGACGCCGGGCGCTGGCCGCAGTTCCTGGGCAAGGCCAGCGTGTTCCGGGTCCCGGTGATCGGCTGGATCCTGCACCGGTGCCGGCAGATCCCGGTGGAACGCGGCACCGTCGACGCGGTCAAGTCGCTGGACAAGCTGGTGGCCGCGCTGGCCGACGGCGGCGCGGTGGTGATCTACCCGGAGGGGACCACCACCCGCGAGCCCGAGCTGTGGCCGATGAAGGGCAAGACCGGCGCGGCCCGGCTGGCGCTGGCCACCGGCGCGCCGGTGATCCCGCTGGCGATGTGGGGGCCGGAGCAGCTCTTCGACCCGCGGACGACCAGGTTCGGACTGCGGCCCCGGATCCCGGTGACCGTCGTCGCCGGCCCGCCGGTCGACCTCAGCCGGTGGGCGGGGGCCACCCCGACCAGGGCGGTCCTGGACGAGATGACCGACGCCATCATGCTGCGGCTGCGTGACATGGTCGCGGAGATCCGCGGCGGCACACCGCCACCGCTGTGGGCACGTCCCGCCCGTCCGCGCACTCCCGAGGTGACCGAATGACCGAGCGGAGCGAGCGAATCAGCCGGCTCAGTCCGGTGGCGCCGCACGGCGTCGCCGACCGAAGGGAGGCGGCGGCATGAGTGGCCATGTGGCGGTGCTGGGGGCCGGTTCGTGGGGCACGGCGTTCGCCAAGATCCTCGCCGATGCCGGCCGGGACGTGACGATTCTGGCCCGGCGGCGGGCGGTCGCCGACGCGATCCGGTCCCACCGGCACAATCCGGACTACCTGCCGGAGGTGCGGCTGCCCGACCGGGTCACCGCGACCGGGGACGCCGAGGAGGCCATCGCCGGGGCCGAGGTGGTGGTGCTCTCCGTACCGTCGCAGACCCTGCGCGGCAACCTGGCCGAGTGGACCGGCCACCTCGACCCCGACGCCACCCTCGTCTCCCTGATGAAGGGGATCGAGCTGGGCACCACCAAGCGGATGAGCCAGGTGATCACGGAGACCGCCGGGGTGCCCGCCGACCGGGTGGTGGTGGTCTCCGGACCCAACCTGGCCCCCGAGATCGCCGCCGAGCAGCCGGCCGCGACCGTGGTCGCCGGCACCGACGCCCGGCGGACCGCCCTGGTCCAGTCGTCGATCCGGACGCCGTACTTCCGGCCGTACACCAACGACGACGTGATCGGCTGCGAGCTGGGCGGGGCGGTCAAGAACGTGATCGCCCTCGCGTACGGCATCGCCACCGCGATGGGCTTCGGCGACAACACCCGGGCGATGCTGATGACCCGGGGACTGGCCGAGACCGCCCGGCTGGGCGTGGCCCTCGGCGCGGACCCGATCACCTTCGCCGGCCTGGCCGGCATGGGCGACCTGGTCGCCTCCTGCTCGTCGCCGCTGGCCCGCAACCGCACCTTCGGCGAGCACCTCGGCCGGGGCGAGACGCTGGAGCAGGCGCAGGCCGCGACCCGGCAGACCGCCGAGGGCGTGAAGAGCTGTCTGGCCATCCGTGACCTGGCCCGGGCGCACGGGGTGGAGATGCCGATCACCGAGCAGATCGAGCGGATCTGCCACGAGGGGATGGACCCGCGGCTGGCCGTGGACGCCCTGATGAGCCGGACCGCGAAGCCCGAGTCGTACGAGTGAGGCGGCCATGACCGAGTGGGGGGACGGCACCCGTAGCGTGCACGCGGGGCTGCCCGAGCCGCAGCCGGGGCAGCCGTTCCTGCCCGGACCGGTCTTCGCCGCGCCGTACCACCTGGACCCGTGGCGGGGGCCGGCGGCGACGCCGAACGGGTACGGCCGTCCGGACAACCCCACCCGGCGGCTGCTGGAGGCGGCCATCGGGGAGCTGGAGGGCGGGGACTGCCGGGTCTTCGCCAGCGGCCAGGCGGCCATCACCGGGCTGCTGCTGGCCCTGCTGCGCCCCGGCGACACCGTGCTGCTCCCCGCCGACGGCTATTTCCCGGTGCGTGCGTTCGCCACCGCCACCTTGGAGGGCATCGGCGTCCGCGTCGGCTTCGTGCCGACCGCCGGGCCGTACCCCTCGTTCGACGGCGTACGGCTGGTGCTGCTGGAAACCCCGGCGAACCCCGGCCTGGACGTGGCCGACGTGCCGGCGCTGGCCGCCGCGGCGCACGCCGCCGGGGCCCTGGTCGCGGTGGACAACACCACCGCCACCCCGCTGGGGCAGCGCCCCCTGGACCTCGGCGCCGACGTGGTGGTCGCCTCCGGCACCAAGGCACTGACCGGCCACTCCGACCTGCTGCTCGGGTACGTGGCGACCCGCTCCGCCGCGCTGATGGAGCCGGTGACCGCATGGCGGACCACCACCGGCGGGGTGCCCGGGGCGTTCGACTGCTGGCTGGCCCACCGTTCGCTGGCGACCATCGACCTGCGGCTGGCCCGGCAGTCCGCCAACGCCGAGGCGCTCGCCCGGCTGCTGGCCGAGCGCGCCGACGTCACCGGCCTGCGCTGGCCCGGACTGCCCGGGGACCCGGCGTACGCGGTCGCCTCGGTCCAGATGCGACGGATGCCCGGGGTGCTCTCGTTCGACCTGGGCGACGCCGACCGGGTGGCCCGCTTCCTCGACGCGTCCCGCCTCGTGGCCGCCGCCACCTCGTTCGGCGGCCTGCACACCACCGCCGACCGGCGGGCCCAGTGGGGCGACGACACGGCCCCCGGCTTCGTCCGGCTCTCCTGCGGCATCGAGGACCCCGCCGACCTGGTGGCCGACGTCGCCGCCGCGCTCGACGCCAGCCCGGCCTGACCGGCCTGGTCGGCGTCCGGACGGCCGGACACCGGCCCGCCGCCGTGCCCGGGGACGCCGGGACGGATCGACGCCGCCGGCTCCGCTATCGTGACGGGCAGCCACGGCCCGCGTGGGCCCGACCGGAGGAGGTGAGACCGATCCACCAGCAAAGGACCGGCGCTCCCTCCGAGTCCGCGCCGCCCCAGGGTTAGGCGACGCCGGGAGCGCCGACGAGCGTCTCCCGGAGGATCCCATGGCACCAACCCTGTTCTCTCCCGACCGTCCCGCCCTCGTGCAGCGGCTGCGCGCCGCCGGCTGCGTCTACGCCGAGGACGAGGCGGAGCTGCTGATCGCCGCGGCCGACTCGGCCGCGGCGCTGACCGACCTCGTCGACCGCCGGGTCGCCGGCCTGCCGCTGGAACACCTGCTCGGCTGGGCCGAGTTCTGTGGCCTGCGGGTGGCCGTCGACCCCGGCGTCTTCGTGCCGCGCGGGCGGACCGCGCTGCTGGTCGCCGCCGCCGCGGCCCTGGCCGGTCCCGCGCCCGCCGTGCTGGACCTCTGCTGCGGCTCCGGCGCCGCCGCCCTGGTGCTGCACGCCCGGCTCGCGCCCCGCTGGCTGGCCGCCGCCGACGTCGACCCGGCGGCGGTGGCCTGCGCCCGGCGCAACCTCACCCCGCTGGGCGTGCCGGTGTTCGAGGGGGACCTGTTCGCGCCGGTCCCGTCCGAGTGGCGCGGCCGGCTCGACCTCGTGCTGGCGAACGCTCCGTACGTGCCGAGCGCGGCGGTCGCGCTGATGCCGTCGGAGGCGCGGCTGCACGAGGCCCCGGTGGCGCTGGACGGCGGCGTGGACGGGCTGGCCGTGCTGCGCCGGGTGGCCGTCGGTGCGGTGGATTGGCTCGCCCCGGGCGGGCACCTGGTGGTGGAGATCAGCGAGGGACAGGCCGACGCGCTCTGCGCGGCGTACGCCGCCCTCGGCCTGGAGCCGACGGTGGTGCGCGACGACGACCTCGACGCCGCCGCCGTCACCGCCCGCCGACCGGGCTGAGCAGAGCCGCGGCGAGGACTTCCGATCGTGCCGGGCATGCGGCGCCCCGAGCGCTCGGCTCGGGACCCTTCCCGCCGCCCCGGCATCCCGTCGGCCGGGCTCTGTTCGTCCGCCGGTCGGTGGTGAACGTGGAACTAGTGCGGTGTCCTCTAACGTTCACCGGGTAGCCGGTGGGTGTTGTGGATCCTCGCCGTGTGGGCGAGCGACTCCCCACCGGGTGGTGGGGCGGGCCTCCGCGGGCCAACTGATCCTCGCGCCGCCCGTGGTGGGCGGCGGGGATCACGCCGGGACCAGCCGACACCCGGCAGGTGCCGGCCGGCTCGACGGTGCGTGACCACCTCCGGCAGCACGACGGCTGCCGGGGTGGTGGATCCGCCGCCCGGGGTGCGGGTGGCGATGATGGCGGCCGCGACCAGGTCGCGGTGCCCGGAAAATGCGCAGTGCGGGCAGGACAGGGTTCGCCCGCGGGGTTTCGGCACCCGCCTTCCGCAGGCGGGGCAGGTGGAGGAGGTGCCGCGTTCGTCGACCAGGTGGACGGTGATGCCGGCCAGGGTGGCCTTGTCGGTGAGGACCTGCAGGAGCCGGCCGATCTGCCACTGCCGCAACCGCAGGTTGTGCCGCCGCCCCGCCGCAATGTCGAGCACCCCGCGGGGATCACCCACGTGCAGCACACCGACCCGCTGCTCCACCGCCCAGGACACGACGCCGCGGGCGGCTTCGTGCTGGGTTTGACGGACCCTGCGCCTGTGCCGGCCCTCCACCAGGCGTGCCCGGCGCCGGTACTTGCGCCACCGCCGCGACCCCTTCTCACCAGGCTTCGGCGCCCGCCGAGCCACGGCGCGGCGGCGGGTTTTCGTGTCGGCGAGGTGCATGCGGTGCTCGGCGCGGATCGCCCGCCCCGACACCAGCAGCCCCTTCCCGTCGGGTCCGGACAGGGCGTAGGGGTGAATGATCCCGAGGTCGACCCCGGCGACCTTGGCTGAGTCTGGTTGTTCCCCGGGCGGGTAAACGGCCACCGGCACTTCGGCCGTCACGTCGAGGAACAGGCGGCCGCCCTCGCACAGCAGGGTGATCGAGCGGACCTGCTCGGCGGGATACGGCACCTCCCGCGCCAACCGGACCCACAACGGGGCAGCGCCTTTCGCGGTCGGGATCCGCACCCGGCGGCCGTCGAGGGTGAACGTGCCGTGATACCACCGCACCGGCACCAACCCTCGCCGACGACGCGGGAACCGCGCCGACAGGTCACCGTCCTTGCGGCGTTTCGCCGCGCCGAACCAGGCGTCGGAGAACCGCCGCAACACCGACCGCGCACCAACTGAGTTCAGGTCTCCGAACGTGCGTGGCCCCGACGCGGCTAGCTCCCGGCACAACTGCTGATAGCCGGCCAGCGGCGCGTCGTGGCGGCGGCGCCGCCACGTGTTGACCTCCAACACACACGCCCACACATCGGCGGCCGAGCGCAGCAGCCCGAAACACCGCCGCCGCTGGCCCGGCGTCACCCGCACAGCAACCCGGGCTGTGCGATGCACGACCCGCGGCAAGGCGGGATCCCGACGACGAGGCACGAACCGAAGCCAACACCACCCCTACGACACATTCCCCAACCCGACCAACGCGGCGAACGTCTGTGCCAAAGGATTACCCTCACGTCGAGACGGGATCGGCGGGAGGCGGTGGCGGGGTGGGCAGCGCGGGTGTGCCGGTGGTGGTGGGTCTCGACAACGGCGGGAACAGCAACAACGCGACCGTCCTGACGGTCGACGGCCGGTTCCTGGTGGACGGTCTGGTGGAGATACCGAGTGAGGTGCAGGCCGGCCCCGAGGCGGCGATCGAGGCGTTGGCCCGGGCGCTGGACGGGGTGCTGGCGCTGACCGGCGTGCCGCGCGAGCTGGTCCGCGCCGTCGGTCTGGACACCCCGGGTCCGGCGAGCGCCACCGGGGTGATCTCCTCGCGCGGCTCGACTAACTTCGCCCAGCCCGCCTGGCGGGGGTACGACGTGCGCAGCGCGCTGGAGCACCGGCTCGGCCTCCCGGTGATCTACCACAACGACGGCAACGCGGCCGCCCTCTACGCCCACCACGTGCACTTCGGGGCGGACGCGCTGCGCCGCTCCTCGGTCGCCGCCATCGTCGGCACCGGGCTCGGCGGCGGGGTGGTGGAGAGCGGCCGGGTCGTCTCGGGGGCCGCCGGGATGGCGGGGGAGTTCGGGCACGTGCACATCCCGCTGGACGGGGTGCTGGGGCCCGGTCAACCAATGCCGATCTGCGCCTGCGGCTTCCTCGCGGACGCCGAGAGCGTCGCGTCGCTGACCGCGATCGAGCGGAACCTGCTGCCGTACTGGCTGGGCCGGTACCCCGGCCACCCGCTGGCGGCCGAGGAGCCGGGCCGGGCCGCGAAGCTCGTCCGCGGGTACGGCGAGCGCGGCGACGCGCTGGCCCGGGCGGTCTTCACCCAGCAGGCGATGGCACTGGCCCGGCTCTTCACGATCGCGGCCAACTTCACCGACCCGCACGCGTACTTCATCGGGGGTGGGGTGGTGGAGGCGGCGCCGGAGTTCCGCGACTGGTTCCTCGCCACGGTCGCGGAGCACACCGTGCTCCGCGCCGAGCAGGCCGCCGTCGCCACCTTCGAGCTGGTGCCGGACCGGGACATGGCCGGGGCCCGCGGGGTGGCCATCGCGGCGCTGGAGAGCCTGCGCACGGGGTCGCCGGCGGCCGGCCCGGTGGTCGCCGCCTGACCACCGTCGCGGCCGAGCTGGGCGTTACGCCCGCCGCCGGGCGGCGTCAGTCGCGGGGCGGCGCGCCGGTGAAGGCCGCCCAGGCGGCCGGGGAGAAGACCAGCGTGGGGCCGGCGGGGTCCTTGGAGTCGCGGACGGCCACGGCCGCCGGCAGGACGGCCATCTCGACGCAGGCGCCCTCGCCGCCGCTGTGGCTGCTCTTGCGCCAGTGGAGGCTGTTCGTGGAACGCATCGGTTCTACCTTCCCTTGAGGAGTTGGGCCAGCTGCTCCCGGCTGTCCGCCGGGCTCAGCGCCACGGTCCGGAGATGTTCCATGATCTTGGCGCAGGTCCGCAGGTCACCCGGCCGGTCGAGGACCATCTGCCCGGCCACCGTCTCCACGGAGGCGATGATCGGGTCCTCGGGGTCGGCGAACTCCAGGATGTGCAGCGAACCCCGGGTGCCCCGGTGGTAGCCGGCCGCCAGGGGGATCACCTGCACGGTGATGTTCGGCAGCTCCGCCATCTTCAGCAGGTGCCGTAGCTGGCCCTCCATGACGGCTGAGAGCGTCGCCTGACCCGTCAGAGCAGCTTGCGCCGCTTCAGGTACGCCACCAGGTCGTCGTAGACGCCACCCTCGTTGGCGAACATAGCGACGTTGCGAGCGGTCGACAGCCAGGGCCGGGTCGACGGGCGGACCTCCTTCAGCGCCCGGTCCAGGTCCCGCTGCTCGATCATCCGGACCTCGCCGCTGCGTACCGAGTCGGCCATCGCGAACTCGGCGGCGGTCTCGCAGAGGTGGGCCAGGTCGGCGCCGGAGAAGTCCTCGGTCGCGGCGATCACCCGGCGCAGGTCGATGTTCGCGATTGGCCGCTGCCGCAGGTGGTACTCCAGAATCGCCGCCCGGGCCTCGGCGTCCGGCGGCAGCACCAGCACCACCCGGTCCAGCCGGCCCGGCCGGCGCAGCGCCGGGTCCACGTCCCACGGCGTGTTCGTGGCGGCCAGCACGAAGACCCCCTCGTTGCTGCCCTCCATGCCGTCCAGTTCGGCCAGCAGCTGGTTGCCCAGCGTCCGCATCGAACTCGACGAGACCTGGGAGCGCTTGTGGCCCAGGGCGTCGACCTCGTCGAGGAAGAGCACGCAGGGCGCGTTGCGCCGGGCCGCCTCGAACAGCTCGTGCAGGTTCCGCTCCGAGTTGCCGATCCACATGTCGAGCACGTCGACGATGGACAGGGAGAGGAACTTCGCGCCCATCTCGCCGGCCACCGCCCGGGCCAGGAAGGTCTTGCCGCACCCGGGCGGGCCGTAGAGCATCAGCCCGCCGCGCAGGCTCTTGCCGTACATCCGGCGCAGCTCCGGGTTGCGCAGCGGGCCGAGGAAGGCCAGCTCCAGGCGTTCCTTCACGGCCGTCATGCCGCCCACGTCGGCCAGCCGGACCGTGGCGGACTCCACGTCGTACACCCGGTCGGCCTCACCGACGACCGGCTCCGGCTCGTCGCCCGCCCGGGCGAAGCGCGGCGGCACGACGTCGGCCAGCTCCTGCTCGTACGCGGCCAGCGGGTCGTCCCCCGGCGGCGTCGGACCGGCGGGGGCCGGGCGCGGCGCGGGCGGCCGGGCCGGCGCCGCCGCCTCCGGTGCGGGTGCCCCCAGCGCCCGCTGCATCAGGGCCTGCGCCTGGTCGTTGCCCGGATCCCGGGCGAGCGCCTGCCCGACCTGGGCGATCGCCTCCGCGCCCCGGCCGGAGTCCAACAGCAGCCCGGCCAGGTGCAGGCGCAGGGGCAGGTCGTCGGGGCGGGCGTCGAGGGCGGCCAGCAGGCTGTCGATGAGGGGATCGGCGCTCATAGGACGAGGAGCGTAGTGCGCCACCGTCCCGCCCCGCTCACCCTCCGGCCCGGCCCGCCGCTGACCCGTCCGCGCGTCCCCGGGTTCGCGTCCACAGCCGGTGCACGGCCAGCCCGGCCCGGTGGCCCAGCCGGACGAGGGTGACGCGGGCCAGTCGGGCCAGCAGGTTACGGCAGCGGATCGCGAAGGTGCCGAACGTGACCGCCGCCGCGAGCGCACCGACCTGCTCGGCGAAGGAGTCCGGGGGAGGGCGCCAGGCGTGCACGGTCAGCCCGACCGCGGCCGCGACGACCAGCACCGGCCACAGCGCCACCGCCGCCTCCCGGCGTTCCGCGCGCAGCCGCCACCGCACCGCGGCGGGCTGCGCACGCCATTCGCGGAGGGTGAGCCAGCCGAAGGCCGTCAGCAGGAGGGCCGCCGAGGCGAGCGCCACCGCCCGCCGCCACAGGCCCAGCGCCGGCCCCGTCACCTCGAGGACCACCACGTGGACCAGGGTCGCCGCCGCGAGCACGTCGAAGAGCCGCCACAGCACGGCCCGGGAGCTGCGCCCGTGCGCCGTACCGGACAACCGGTTGTCCGGCGCGACAGCCAGCGCGGCGGTGAAGCCCCGCGCCGCGCGGCCCGTCCGCTCGCCCGCGAGCTCCGCCAGCGCCAGGTTGTGCAGGGCGGCCTGGTTCGCCGGGTCGCGCGCCAGGGCCCGCCGGCAGGCCTGCCGGGCGGCGGCGAGGTCGCCGGTCCGCAGGTGGACCTGGGCGTCGACCACGTGCGCCTCCGCCTCCTCCGGCGCCAGCCGCAGCACGGTGTCCGCACTGACCCGGGCCCGGACCGACGCCCAGACGCCCGGCCGTCGGACCAGCACCTCGGCCAGCATCGCGTGGGTCCGCCACTCCTCGGGTGCGACCGCCACGGCGGCCCGGGCGGCGGCCGTGGCGGCCCGCCGGCGCTTCAGCGTCAGCAAGGCGTGGGCGCGCAGCCGCAGCGCCCACTCGTGGTCGGGCGCGACCGCCAGGGCGCGGTCCGCGGCGTCGCGCATCCGGTGGCCGTCGCCGGCCAGGCTGTGGCACTGGGCCAGCAGGCAGAGCGCGTCGACGTCGTCCGGCCGGTCCCGCAGGACGGCGGTCAGCTCGACGATGGCGTCCGCCCAGCGGCCGACCGCCAGCAGCGCCCGCGCGCGCTCGACGCGGCTCTCCTGCGGTCCCGTGGTCCACCTCCGTCGTCCGGCCCATCACCCTAGTGGCGGGCGTGACGGACTGGTGCCCCCGAGCGGCGGGTACTCCCCGTATGCAACGGGTCGACCGGTTGCTCTGCCCCGGCCGGGCTCCCCGGGTATCGGCTTCGGGTTCTCGCCACGCACAGTAAGGTCAATCGGGTGAGCGCCACCGGCGAGCACGGCCAGCCGCAGTCGCGAGCGAAGAGGTGACCTCGAGTGACCACCCCAGGCAAGACCCGTGTGGCGATCGTCTTCGGCGGACGCAGCCCCGAGCACGGCATCTCCTGCGTCAGCGCCGGCAGCGTGCTGGGCGCCCTCGACCCAGACGAGTTCGAGGTGGTGCCGGTCGGCATCACCCGGCAGGGCCAGTGGGTGCTGACCAGCGGCGACCCGAGCCAGCTCGCGATCCAGGCGCGGAAGCTCCCGGAGATCACCGCCGCCGCCGGCGCCGCCCTGGTGCTGCGCGCCGAGCCGACCCCGGGCGGTCTGATGGTGCTCGACCCGACCGAGGGTCCGCGGGCCCTCGCGGACGTGGACGTGGTCTTCCCGGTGCTGCACGGGGCGTACGGCGAGGACGGCACCATCCAGGGGATGCTGGAGATGGCCGACATCCCGTACGTCGGGGCGAACGTCTTCGCCTCCGCCGCCGCGATGGACAAGGAGTTCACCAAGAAGCTCTGCGCCGCCGAGGGTATTCCGGTCGGCCCGTACGCGGTGCTGCGTAACGGGATGACGCTGAGCGAGGCGGACAAGGAGCGGCTGGGGCTGCCGGTCTTCGTCAAGCCGTCCCGCGCCGGCTCGTCGTTCGGCATCACCAAGGTCGACGACTGGGCGCAGCTCGACGCGGCGGTCGCCACGGCCCGGGAGATCGACACCAAGGTGCTGGTCGAGGCCGCGGTCGTCGGCCGGGAGATCGAGTGCGGCGTGCTGGAGGGCGAGGCCGGCGGCGCGCCCGAGGCGTCCGTGCTGGCCGAGGTGCGGATGGTCGGCGACGGCTGGTACGACTTCGAGGCGAAGTACCTCTACGCCGACGAGGTCTGCGAGTACGACGTCCCGGCCAACCTGCCCGAGCGGGTCACCCGGCAGGTCCAGGAGTACGCCACCCGGGCGTTCACCGCGCTGGACTGCTCCGGCCTGGCCCGGGTCGACTTCTTCGTCACCCCCGAGCTGGACGTCTACCTCAACGAGATCAACACGATGCCGGGCTTCACCCCGACGTCGATGTTCCCGCGGATGTGGGCGGCCAGCGGCCTGGAGTACCCGAAGCTGGTCAACCGCCTCATCCGCACCGCCCTGCACCGCAACGCCGGCCGCTGACCGCGCCGGACCGGTCCCGCGGGGAGCCCGCGGAGCGCGGGTCAGGCGGCGCAGCCGGCGGGGGCGGACTTCGCCGAGGGGACCGCGGAGACGATGGCGTCGGAGATCGGGGCGGCCCACTGCAGGGGCTGCTCGTACTGCTTGGGCACGCGCACCCGGACCGGAGTCTCCCGGTCGACGGTGGTCAGCACGGTGGCGTCGGCCTCCTGCACCGCGTGCCAGCAGACCTTGTTGACCGACCACACCTCGTCGGTGGCCGCGACGATCGGCGGGGTGCCGCCGCAGGCGACGGTCAGCGCCGGATCGCCGTAAGCGGCGTTCTGCTCCGGGCCGGCGGTGACCGGTCGCTGGGCGAGGTCGCGCACCCGGGCCGGCAACTGCGACACCAGGGCCCGGCAGACCGTCGCGGGGCGCTCGGCCAGCGCCGGGGCGGGCAGCTCGACCGGCGCGGTGGACTGCGGCCGCGCGGCGGTCGCCGACGGGGCCGGCGCGGCGGCCGGCTCGTCCGGGGCGAGCTTCGCGAAGGTGAAGCCGGCCACCGCCACGGTCACCGGCAGCGCGATGAGCGCGGCCACCAGCGCGGCGCGACGGTTGGTCCGGTCCGGCCGCGGCGTCTCGTCGACCGGGCGGGACTCGTCGGGAACGGGGGAGACAGTGATCTCGTCCACTTACAGCCGCACCACCGAACACGTGAGGGTGCGGGTGATGCCGGGCACCATCTGCACCTTGCTGACGATGAGTTTGCCAAGCTCGTCGACGGTGTTCGCCTCGGTGAGGACGACCACGTCGTACGGCCCGGTGACGGCGTCGACCCGTACCACGCCGGCAAGGTCCGCGATCAGACCGGCCACGTCACGCGCCCGCCCGACCTCGGTCTGGATGAGGATGTACGCCTGTACCACGACTCGACCTCCGTCCGTCGCCGCCGTGGGGCGGCCCGAAGGGTGAAAGTACCTTACGGAGCAGGCCTGATCCCTATCGGTGGCCGGGTGGACGCGGTGAGCGAGGGCACGTCCGCCGGAGAAGACGGTGCGGCGGCCCGGTGTGGGACGAATGGATGCGACGAGGGGACGGCGATGACGGTCGCGGGTGTCGGGGAGTTCGGTTTGATCGATCGGGTCACCGCCCGGTTGACGTACGGGGAGAGCTGCCTGCTCGGCCCGGGTGACGACGGGGCGGTGGTGGCGGCGCCGGACCGGCGGGTGGTGGCCTCGACGGACGTGCTGGTGGAGGGGCGGCACTTCCGCCGGGACTGGTCGACCGCGCGGGACGTGGGGCACCGGGCGGCGGCGGCCAACCTGGCCGACATCGCGGCGATGGGCGCCACCCCGACCGCCCTGCTGGTGGCCCTCTGCATGCCGGCGGACCTGGACACCGCCTGGGCGGAGGAGTTGGCCGACGGCCTCGGCGCGGAGGCGGCCCTGGTCGGCGCGAGCGTGGTCGGCGGCGACATGTCCGCCAGTCCCACGCTGACCATCGCGGTCACCGCCCTCGGCGACCTGGCCGGCCGGGCGCCGGTGGTCCGCTCCGGGGCGCGGCCCGGCGACGTGGTGGCGCTGGCCGGGCGGACCGGCTGGGCGGCGGCCGGGTACACGGTGCTGTCCCGGGGCTTCCGGACGCCCCGGTTGCTGGTGGAGGCGTTCCGGCGGCCCGAGGTGCCGTACCCGGCCGGTCCGGAGGCCGCCGGGCTCGGCGCCACCGCCATGATCGACGTGTCGGACGGGCTGCTGGCCGACCTGGGCCACGTGGCGAATGCCAGCGGCGTGGCCGTTGACCTGCGTCGGGACGCCTTCGAGGTGCCCCGGCAGATGCGGGATGCGGCGCAGGCGCTCGGCGTCGACCCGTACTCCTGGATCCTCGCCGGTGGCGACGACCACGCCCTGGCGGCGACCTTCCCGCCCGAGGTGGCGCCGCCGGAGCGGTGGCGGCCGATCGGGCGGGTGACCGAGGGGGCGGGGGTCACGGTCGACGGGGAGAAGTACGCCGGGCCGGCCGGCTGGGACCACTTCCGCCGGGCCGAGTGATCTGCGACCGAACCGGGCCGGCTGCCCCGGGGCGGGCCGGCGGCGGTCGTACCCTTCAGGCGTGAGTGAGATCGAGATCAGGGCGCAGCGGTTCGACGCGCCCGAGTCGCAGGCGTTGATCCGGGCGGCCCTGGCCGACCTCGGCCAGCGGTACGGCGGCAGCGGCGACGACACCCCGGTGGACGCGGCGGAGTTCGAGCCGCCGGCCGGTGCCTTCCTGGTGGCCTACCTCGGCGGGGAGCCGGTGGGCTGCGGCGGCTGGCGCAGCCACGGCGACGACGGGGAGACGGCGGAGCTGAAGCGGATGTACACCGCGCCCGTGGCCCGGGGGCGGGGCGTGGCCCGCGCGGTGCTGGCCGCGGTCGAGCGGTCGGCCCGGGAGCAGGGCCGCAAGCGGATCGTCCTGGAGTGCGGCGACAAGCAGCCCGAGGCGATCGCCATGTACACCTCGGCCGGGTACGACCGGATCCCGAACTTCGGCTTCTACAAGGACGCCCCCGGCTGCCTCTCCTTCGGCCGCACCCTCTGACCCGGTCCGGCGGGTGCGCGGCGACCCGGTCGGCGTGACCGCACCCGGACACGACAGCACCGGCGGACCGTTACGGCCCGCCGGTGCTGGGTGGTTCAGGAAAGCTGGAGGCTTACCGCGTCAGGCGCGGGTGACCTTGCCGGCCTTGATGCACGAGGTGCAGACCTGCAACTTCTTGGTGTTGCCGCCACCGGCCGGGGTACGCACCGACTGGATGTTCGGGTTCCAGCGGCGGTTGGTCTTCTTCTTGGACCAGGGCACGTTGTGGCCGAAGCCCGGCCCCTTGCCACAGACGTCGCACACGCTAGCCACGGGATACTCCTGGGATTGATACGTTCATGAGGTCGCCGCCAGGCGCTGCCCGGGCAACCTGGTCAGGTTACCCGATGACCCGCCGGTCCGCCCAACCGGCCCGGTCGACCCCGGCACGGGCGCTGCCAGCGTACCGATGGGGACCGGCGACCGGGCAGCGACCCGGTGGACACGCCGGTCGGGGCTGGCCGACCCCGGCGTGTGTCGGTGCGCGCCAGTAGGCTTCCCGACGTGCTGGACACCCTCGACGCCGCCGCGGTACGCCGCTGGTGCGCGAGTGGGCTGGCCGCCCTCCAGCGGCACCAGGGCGAGATCGACGACCTCAACGTCTACCCGGTCCCGGACGGGGACACCGGCACCAACCTGGTGCTCACCCTCACCTCCGCGCAGCAGGCCCTCGCCATGGACCTCGACACCCTCCCCGAGGACGGGCACACCCCGCACGGGCACGCGCTGCGGCTGATGGCCCGGGGGGCGCTGCTCGGCGCCCGGGGCAATTCCGGGGTGATCCTGTCGCAGATCCTGCGCGGCTTCGCCGACGCGCTCGCCGCCGCCCCGGCGGTCCGCGGCCGCCAGCTCGCCGCCGCGCTGCGGGACGCCGCCACCGCCGCGTACGCCGCGGTCGCCCGGCCGGTCGAGGGCACCCTGCTCAGCGTGGTCGCCGCGGCGGCCCGCGCCGCCGAGCAGGCGGACAGCGACGACCTGCGCACCGTCGCCCGGGCGGCGGCCGGCGGGGCGGCCCGGGCGCTCGCCCACACGCCCGAGCAGCTGCCGGCGCTGGCCCGGGCCGGGGTGGTGGACGCCGGTGGGCGAGGGCTCTGCCTGCTGCTGGACGCGCTGGTCGAGGTCGTCACGGGGGAGAGCCCGCGGCACCCGGCGCCCGCCCCGGCCGCGGTGCACCCGCCGGCCACCGCCGTGCGTGAGACCGGCTCCGCGCAGTACGCGTACGAGGTGCAGTACCTGCTCGACGCCGGGGCGGAGGCGGTGGCGCGGCTGCGCACGGAGCTGGACGCGCTGGGCGACTCGCTGGTGATCGTCGGCGACGGCGGCCCGGGCGGCGGCACGTGGAACGTGCACGTGCACGTCAACGACGTCGGCGCGGCGATCGAGGCGGGGGTGGTCGCCGGCCGTCCGCACCGGATCTCGGTGACCCGCTTCGCCGACCAGGTGGCCCCGGCCCCGCCCCCGCCGGCCGTGCTGCCGGACGGCCGGGCCGCCGTGGTGGTGGCGACCGGCGCCGGCATCGCCGAGCTCTTCGGCGCCGGGGGCGCCACGGTCGTCCCGGCCAACCCGTCCACCGGCGAGCTGCTCGACGCCATCCGGGCCACCGGCGCGGCCCGGGTGGTGGTGCTGCCCAACGACCCCAACACCCAGACCGTGGCGAGCGCCGCCGCCCGCGAGGCGCACGGGCTGGGTGTCAAGGTGAGCGTGGTGCCCACCCGGTCCCCGGTGCAGGCGCTGGCCGCCCTCGCCGTGCGGGACCCGGCCCGACGGTTCGAGGACGACGTCATCGCCATGGCCGAGGCGGCCGGCGCCTGCCGGTACGCCGAGGTCTGTCACGCCAGCAGGGAGGCGCTGACCGTGGCCGGCCCGTGCCGCCCGGGTGACGTGCTGGCGCTGGTCGAGGGGGAGGTGCACCTGATCGGCTGCGACCTCCTCGACACCTGCACCGCCGTGGTCGACCGGATGCTCGGCGGCGGCGGTGAGCTGGTCACCCTGCTCTGCGGGGCGGACGCCCCGGAGGGGCTGGCCGACCGGGTGCGCGAGCACGTCGAGCGGACCTGGCCGTTCGTCGAGGTGCAGGCGTACGAGGGCGGGCAGCCGCACTATCCGCTCCTGCTGGGGGTCGAGTGATGCCGGAGCCGTCCACAGTCGACACGCCGCTGAAGAAGCTGGTCGGGGAGAAGACCGCGAAGGCCCTGGCGAGTCACCTCGACCTGCACACCGCCGGCGATCTGATCTACCACTTCCCCCGCCGGTACGACGAGCGCGGCGAGCACACGGACATCCGTTCGCTGGACGTGGGCGAGCAGGTGACCGTGCTGGCCCAGGTCCAGCGGACCGCCGTCCGGCCGATGCGGCAGCGGCGGGGCAACCTGCTGGAGGTGACCGTCGGCGACGGTTCCGGCGGGGTGCTCACCCTCACCTTCTTCGGCAACCAGGCCTGGCGGGAGCGGGAGCTGCGCCCGGGCCGGTGGGGGCTGTTCGCCGGCAAGGTCACCGAGTTCCGGGGCAAGCGGCAGCTCAACGGCCCGGAGTACGTGCTGCTCGGGGAGGGTGGCGACGGCGAGGCGGCGGCCAACGAGGAGGTCGAGGAGTTCGCCGGCGCGCTGATCCCGGTCTACCCGGCCGCCGCTGCGGTGCCGACCTGGGTGATCGCCCGCTGCGTGCGGGTGGTGCTGGACACGTTCACGCCGCCGGAGGATCCGCTCCCGGCCACCGTTCGGGCCGCCCGCAACCTGGTCGGCATCGACGCCGCCCTGCGGGAGATCCACCGGCCGTCGAGCAAGGAGGACCTGTACCGGGCCCGCCGGCGGCTGAAGTGGGACGAGGCGTTCGCCGTTCAGTTGACCCTGGTGCAGCGCAAGCACCGGGCGGCCGACTGGCCGGCGAAGTCCCGGCCGCCGCGGCCCGGCGGGCTGCTCGACGCGTTCGACGCCCGGCTGCCGTACGAGCTGACCCCCGGCCAGCGGGCCGTCGGCGCGGAGATCGCCACCGACCTGACCACCGCGCACCCGATGCACCGGCTGTTGCAGGGCGAGGTCGGCTCGGGCAAGACGGTGGTGGCGCTGCGGGCCATGCTCCAGGTCGTCGACGCCGGCGGTCAGGCGGCGCTGCTCGCCCCGACCGAGGTGCTCGCCGCCCAGCACCACCGGGGCATGCTGGAGCTGCTCGGCCCGCTCGCGCAGGCCGGTGAGCTGGGCGCCGCCGACGGCGCGACCCGGGTGGGGCTGGTCACCGGTTCGCTCGGTGCGGCGGCCCGGCGGCGGGCCCTGGCCGAGGTGGCCGAGGGCCGCGCCGGCATCGTGCTGGGCACCCACGCGCTGCTCTACGAGGGGGTCGACTTCGCCGACCTGGGTCTCGTGGTCGTCGACGAGCAGCACCGCTTCGGCGTGGAGCAGCGGGACGCGCTGCGCGCGAAGGCCGATCAGCCGCCGCACGTGCTGGTGATGACGGCCACCCCGATCCCGCGCACGGTCGCCATGACCGTCTACGGCGATCTGGAGATCTCCACCCTCTCCCAGCTCCCGCAGGGCCGGTCGCCGATCGCCTCGCACGTGGTGCCGGCGGCCGAGAAGCCGGCCTTCCTCGACCGGGCCTGGCGCCGCCTGCGCGAGGAGGTCGCCGCCGGCCACCAGGCGTACGTGGTCTGCCCGCGGATCGGTGACGGCCCCGCGTCGGAGGAGGAACCGCCGCGGGAGGACGACAACGGGCGGCGACCGCCACTCGCGGTGACCGAGGTGGCCCCGCTGCTCGCCGAGGGCCCGCTGCACGGGCTGCGGATCGGCGTGCTGCACGGGAAGCTCCCCGCCGACGAGAAGGACGCGGTGATGCGCTCCTTCGCCGACGGCGCGCTGGATGTGCTGGTCGCCACCACGGTGGTCGAGGTCGGGGTGAACGTGCCGAACGCCACCGTGATGATCGTGCTCGACGCGGACCGGTTCGGCGTCTCCCAGCTCCACCAGCTGCGCGGCCGGGTCGGTCGTGGTTCCGCCGCCGGGCTCTGCCTGCTGGTGAGCGAGGCGGTGGAGGGTTCCTCGGCCCGGGAGCGGCTGGACGCGGTCGCGTCCACCACGGACGGTTTCAAGCTCGCCGAGCTCGACCTGGAGCAGCGCCGGGAGGGCGACGTGCTGGGCGCGACCCAGTCCGGGCGCCGCTCCCACCTGCGGCTGCTCTCGCTGCTGCGGGACACCGGCCTGATCCGGGACGCCCGGGCCGAGGCGATCACCCTGGTCGAGGAGGACCCGGAGCTGGTACGGCATCCGGCGCTCGCCGCCTCGGTCGCCGCCCTGGTCGACGAGGAACGCGCGGAATACCTGGAGAAGGGCTGACGCCCAGCCCGCCGCCGCTCCCACCCGAATCGGCCCCGCGTGGCCCCGCTCGGCCCTGCTCGGCCCCCGCTTGGCCCCGCGAAGATCCACTCCCCAGCTCGGCGAGATGGCGCTGTCCCGGCTGCGGGGACACCGTCAGGTCGGCGACCAGGTCGTGCCGGGTGGAGGGCGGAGGTCGTGCGGGGTGGGCGGCTGAGGTCGTGCGGGTGGGCGGCGCACCGGGTGGGTGTGTCCTCCTGTGGAGCTGATGTCGTAAACGAATCAGGGCCTACCGCGCCGGTGATTCGTTTACGACATCAGCTCCATAGCGGGCGCGACCGTACCCCTTGCCCGGGAAGCGCGGCCGTGGTCGGCGGGCTGACCGGTCGGCTCGGTGGATCGCGGTGGCGCGGTGGTCCGGCGGGCACCGCTGCCGGCCGTGCCGCGCCACAGCCGGCAAGGCGGTCGACAGCATGGCGGCACGGCGGCCGACAGTGTGGCCGGCGGGGCGTTCGCGGGGCGAGCGGATGGCCCTGCCGGGGACAGCACGAGGGCGCGCCGACCGGTCGGTCGACGCGCCCTCGTCAGTTGCGGTGGATCAGGCGGTGAAGCGGACCCGGCGACGTCGCGCCACGACGAAGAGTACGGCGCCGGCTGCCAGCAGAGCGGCCGCGCCACCGGCGATCAGGCCGGCTGGCGCACCGGTCTTCGGCAGGGTCGGCCCACCGGCGCCGCCGCCCGCGGGCGGCGTGCCGGGGCTGGGGTTGGTGCACTCCGCCGGCTTCTTCCAGGCAATCGGCGAGGCGTCGTCCAGGCCTTCGGCCTCGGGGGTGACGGTCAGACCTTCGACGGCCTTGAACGTCGCGGTCCCGGTCTCACCCGGCTTCACGACCAGCGTCTGCGCGTCGCCCTTGTTCGGGGTGAGCGTGACGGTGACGGTCCTGCCGTCCTTCGGGTTCTCGACCTGGAAGATCAGCGCGTCGCAGGTCATCTGGATGCTGCCGGTCGGCTCACCCGGCTCGACGCAGTCCTTGGCCTCGGCGGGCTTGTCGTCGAAGAGGGGCTTCTCCTGACCCGACTCGGTGACCTTGATCCGGGCGGCGTTGCGGGCCGGGACCGTGATCGTGGTGTCCTTGCCGGGCTTGACGCTGGCGGTCTTCGTGAAGCCGTCGGTGCCGCTGACGGTGAACGAGGCGTCCCTGGTGGCCTTGGAGTCGTTCGCCAGTTTGACCGCGACGTCGCCGTCGCAGGCGGCGGCCACGGTGGCCGTCGGGTTGGCCTCGGCCGGCGCCGGGGTCACCACCTTGCCGCAGCGCTCGCTGAACTTGATGGACGCGCCGCTGTCGCTCTGCTCCTCCCACGTGTTGTCCCAGCGCGCCCGGAGGGTCAGCGAGGCCTCGGTGGCGTCGCCGGAGAGGCGGGCGGTGCCGACCACGGGCGCCGACACCTGGTGCGGGAAGACGTCGCCCTGGCTCACCCCGATGCCGGGGATGGTGAACGGGGTGGCCTTCCCGCCCAGGACGTGGGTGGCCTCGACCTTGGTGAACTGGTACCTGTTCACGCCGTAGGGGGCGAAGCTGTTGACGGTCCAGGTCGTGACCCACTCGCCGGCGGCGGTGTCGCACTCCGCGGTGACCTTGACCTCGCTGTGGTGCGCGCTGGCCGGGCTGGCCAGGGTCAGGGCGCCGGCGAGGCCGATCAGCGCGCTTGCGGTCACCGCCATGACATGGCGGTACGGGGATTTGAGACGGTTCACGCCTTCTCCTGACGGGCTGTGTCGGGGTGGTCCGGGAAGCGGAGCGATCGCCACCTGCCGTCCGGCGGGATTGGTTGCGGTGCCCCTCCCGGTGTTGCGGGCCCTAGCCGAGCGCGGGCACGCCGGGGGACTTTATCGATGAGTCGTGAATCCGGGACGACCTCGGAGCGAGTTAACGATGATGTTGCTCATTTGAGATCATTGATGGACGCTCCGTGTCGGGAAGGTCACGACACCCGCTCGCGGTCGTCCGTCATCGTTCGGTGGTTCGCCCCGACAGCCCGTCGCGTAGCGTCAGCAGCATGTGCAGGAGCAGACGGTGACCCGGATCGTGGCCGGGGCGCTCGGCGGCCGACGCATCGCCGCCCCGCCCGGCGCCGGTACCCGCCCCACCTCCGACCGGGTCCGGGAGGCCCTGTTCAGCGCGGTGCAGGCCGAGGTGGACCTGGTCGGGGCCCGCTTCGCCGACCTCTACGCGGGCTCCGGCGCGGTCGGGCTGGAGGCGCTGTCCCGCGGCGCCGAGCACGTGCTGCTGGTCGAGTCCGACCCCCGGGCCGCCCGGGTGGTCCGGGACAACGTCGCCGCGCTGCGGGCCGCCCCGGCCGCCCGCCTGGTCACCGGCAAGGTGGCCACCGTGCTCGCGGCCGGCCCCGACGGTGACCCGTACGACGTGGTCTTCGCCGACCCGCCCTACGCCGTACCGGACGAGGAGATCACCGCGATGCTGGCCGCGCTGGTCGACGGCGGCTGGCTGGCCGCGGACGCCCTGGTGGTGGTGGAGCGGTCCAGCCGCACCGGACCGGTCACCTGGGTGGAGGGCGTCACGCCCGAGCGCAGCCGCCGTTACGGCGAGACCACCCTTTGGTACGGTCGCCGATCATGAGACGTGCGGTCTGTCCCGGCTCGTTCGATCCGGTCACCAACGGACACCTCGACATCATCGGCCGGGCCAGCCGGCTCTTCGACGAGGTGATCGTCGGCGTGCTGGTGAACCAGTCGAAGAGCGGTCTGTTCACCGTCGAGGAGCGGATCGACATGCTCCGTGAGGTGACGGCCTCGTACGACAATGTGCGGGTCGAGTCGTTCCGCGGGCTGCTGGTGGACTTCTGCCGGGCCCAGCAGGCGAGTGTGCTGATCAAGGGCCTGCGGGCGGTCAGCGACTTCGACTACGAACTGCAGATGGCCCAGATGAACATCGGCCTGGCCGGCGTCGAGACGCTCTTCATGCCGACCAACCCGCTCTACTCGTTCCTTTCCTCCAGCCTGGTCAAGGACGTGGCCAAGTGGGGTGGGGACATCTCGTCGCACGTGCCGGACGTGGTCCGCGAGCAGCTGCGCGCCCGGCTGACGCCGCGGCAGCCGGGCTGACCCGGTCCGGCGCGACGCGCCGGGCCGGGGCGGATGGGCCACCTGTCGCCCGCGCACGACATCATTGGTGGAGCGGGAACCCGGCCGTAGCCCGCATCATGTAGGTCGGCCGAAGAACGACAGGAGTGAGGTACCGGTGGACCCGCTCGATCGCATCGACGAACTGATCGCCATGGTGGAGCAGGCCCGCTCCGTCCCGATGTCGCGCAACAACTGCATGGTCGACCGGGGCGAGATGATCGGCGTCCTGGACGAGCTGCGCGCCGAGCTCCCCGCGGACCTGCGCCGGGCCGCCGCGCTGCTGGAGGAGCGCGACAAGATCATGGAGGCCGGCAAGCGGGAGGCCGACCGGATCATCAGCGAGGGTGAGGCGGAACACGCCCGCCTGGTCTCGGTGAACGAGATCACGGTCTCCGCCGAGCACGAGGGCGCCCGGATCATCGCGGAGGCCCGCGCCGAGGCCCAGCGCCTCCGCGAGGAGGTGGACGACTACGTCGACACCGCGCTGGCCAACTTCGAGCAGTTCCTGACCCGGGCGCTGGCCTCGATAGAGCGCGGCCGGGACAAGATGCACGCGCTGCGGGAGATCGGCACCTTCGCTGGGGACGAGGCGGATCGCCCGCTACCCTTCTGAGCGGCACCTCACCAGCCGACAGGCAGGTCGGACGTCGCCCCCGGTTCGACGGTCGGGTGCTCGCCCAGGTAACCTTTTTTGTCGGCCTCTCACCGGCCGGAGTCTAACTATGCCCAAACACTCGCCTTCATCACTCAACCCCAGGTCGCCGCTGGTCCTCGACACGAGGGACCTGCCGCGTCGGCCTGGTGCGTTGCGTACGGTCAAGCGGGTCGTGCCGGCACCGGCGGACCTCGGCGTGGAGTTGATCGGCGTGCCGGAGGGTGCGGATCTCGACCTCGACCTGAGGTTGGAGTCGGTGTCCGAGGGCGTGCTCGTCTCCGGGACCATCAGTGGTCCCGTCAAGGGCGAGTGCGGCCGCTGCCTGCGCGAGATCGACGACTCGATGGTCGTGAACGTCCAGGAGCTGTACGCGTACGAGAACAGCACCACGGACACCACGACCGACGAGGACGAGGTGGGCCGGATGCAGGACGATCTGATCGACCTGGAGCCGGCGCTGCGGGACGCGGTGGTGCTCACACTGCCGACGAACCCGCTCTGCCGGGAGGACTGCCCAGGGTTGTGCCCCGAGTGTGGGGTGCACTGGGACGATCTGCCGGCCGACCACAGCCACCAGCAGATCGACCCGCGTTGGGCGGGCCTGTCGCAACTGACCAGTACAGAGGAGTAAGAACCGTGGCCGTCCCGAAGCGCAAGATGTCGCGCAGCAACACCCGGTCCCGCCGGGCGAACTGGAAGGCGGCCGTGGTCGCGACCGTGGCCTGCCCGCAGTGCAAGTCGCCGAAGCTGCCGCACGCCGCCTGCTCCGTCTGCGGCACCTACAACGGCCGCCAGGTTCTCGAGGTCTGACCTGGACGCCGAGTGACGCCCCCGACCACGGGTCGGGCGGCGCGCGCACCCTGGCAATTCCCCGGTGCCCCGGCTCCCGCCACCGCCGGCCGTGCAGCGGCCGGCGTTCCGGCGGAGCCGGGCACCGCGCGGATCGCCGTTGACCTCCTCGGCGGGGACGACGCTCCCGCCGTCGTGGTTGACGGCGCTCTGCGGGCCGTGCGTGCCGACCCTGACCTGCATCTGCTGCTCGTCGGTCCGACCGAGGTCGCCGACGGGCTGCTCGACGCCCTCGATCCGGCGCAGCGCGCCCGGATCACGGTCCGGCCGGTCCGGACCGCGGTCGGCATGGCCGACCATCCCACCGCCGCCCGCGAGCACGGCACCGTCCGCGCCGCCGTCCACGCGGTACGCGAGGGGCTCGCGGACGCGCTCGTCTCCGCCGGTTCGACCGGCGCCACCGTCACCGCCGCCGCGCTCGGCTTCGGGCGCTGGTCCGACGTCCGCCGGCCGGCCCTGGTGGCCACCCTGCCCGCGGTAGCCGGCCCGGTGGTCCTGCTGGACGTCGGCGGCTCCCTGGAGCCCCGCCCGGCCACCCTCGCCCGGCACGCCGTCCTCGGCGCGGCCTACGCCGCTGTCGCGCACGGCGTCGCCGAGCCCCGGGTCGGCCTGCTCTCGGTCGGCACCGAGGCGGGCAAGGGCGACCGGCTGCGCCGGGCCGCCGACCCCGCGCTGGCCACGGTGCCGCTGCCCTGCGGCGCCCGCTACGTCGGCCTGGTCGAGGGGTACGACGTCGCCCTCGGTGTGCGCGCCGACGTGGTGGTCACCGACGGGTTCACCGGTAACGTGCTGCTCAAGGCGATCGAGGGCGCGTACGCGATGGCCGGCGGTCCTCCCGCCAGCGGCGGCGCCCCCCGGGCGGCCGCGCTGCTCGGCGTGGCCGGCACGGTGGTCGTGTGCCACGGCGCGGCCCGGCCCGACGAGGTCGCCTCCGGCATCGCCCTGGCCGCCCACCTGTGGCGGCGTAACGCCACCGAACTGATCTGCGGCCTGCTCGACGGCATTCCGCAGGATTCCGCACACGGCAACGAGGTAGTGCAATGACCAACGACAGACGGCGGCGGGCTCCCATCGGTCACCTGGAGGCGGCCTTCGGGGTGTCGCTCGACCCGGAGCTGCTGGAGCGCGCGCTGACCCACCGCTCGTACGCGTACGAGAACGGCGGCCTGCCCACCAACGAGCGGCTGGAGTTCCTGGGCGACTCGGTGCTCGGCGTGGTGATCACCACGGCGCTCTTTCAGAACCACCCGGACCTGCCGGAGGGGCAGCTCGCCAAGTTGCGGGCCAGCGTGGTGAACATGCGCGCCCTCGCCGACGTGGCCCGGGGCCTGGGCCCGGACGGGCTCGGCGGGTACCTGCTGCTGGGCAAGGGCGAGGAGAGCACCGGCGGCCGGGACAAGGCGAGCATCCTGGCGGACACCCTGGAGGCGCTGCTCGGCGCGATCTACCTCCAGTACGGCCTGGACACGGCGGCGCTGGTGATCCACCGGCTGTTCGACCCGCTGATGGCCGAGTCGGCCGGCCGGGGCGCGGCCCTGGACTGGAAGACCAGCCTCCAGGAGCTGACGGCCGCGCTGGGGCTGGGCGTGCCGGAGTACCGGATCGAGGGCACCGGCCCGGACCACCTGAAGACCTTCACCGCCTGGGTGGTGGTGGCCGGCAACCGGTACGGCGGCGCGGAGGGCCGGAGCAAGAAGGAGGCCGAGCAGCGGGCCGCCGAATCGGCCTGGCGGATGCTGACCGAGCAGGCCGAGGCGGACGCGGCGGCGGCCGGGGACGGTGCGCCGGGCGATGCCGGGAGCGAGGCCGCCGAGGCGGGCGCCGGCCGTGCCTGAGCTGCCCGAGGTGGAGACGGTCCGGCAGGGGTTGGCCCAGTGGGTGACCGGCCGCCGGATCACCTCGGTGGAGGTGCGCCACCCGCGCGCGGTGCGCCGGCACATGCCCGGCGGCGGGCACTTCGCCGACGTGCTGGCCGGCCGGACGGTGACCGACGTCCGGCGCCGGGGCAAGTACCTGTGGCTGCCGCTGGACAGTGGCGACGCGCTGATCGGCCACCTCGGCATGTCCGGCCAGTTGCTCCTCCAGCCGGTCGGCGCGGCCGACGAGCTGCACCTGCGGGTGCGGTTCCGGTTCGCCGACGACGGCCCGGAGCTGCGCTTCGTCGACCAGCGCACGTTCGGCGGGCTGTCCGTGTCCGAGGGCGGTGCCGAGCTGCCCGCCGAGATCGCACACATCGCCCGGGACCCGATGGACCCGGAGTTCTCCGACGCCGGTTTCGTGGCGGCGCTGCGGCGGCGGCGGACCGAGGTGAAGCGGGCGCTGCTCGACCAGACCCTGATCTCCGGGGTCGGCAACATCTACGCCGACGAGGCGTTGTGGCGGGCGAAGCTGCACGGCGCCCGCCCGACCGACGCGCTGACCGGGCCGGCCGCGCTGCGGCTGCTCGGCCACGTCCGGGACGTGCTCGGTGAGGCGATCAAGCAGGGTGGCACCAGCTTCGACGAGCTGTACGTGAACGTGAACGGCGAGAGCGGCTACTTCGACCGGTCGCTGAACGCGTACGGCCGGGAGGGCGAGCCCTGCCCGCGGTGCGGGACGCCGATCCGGCGGGAGGCGTTCATGAACCGGTCGTCGTACAGCTGCCCGCGTTGCCAGCCCCGCCCCCGGGGTGCTCTCCGGGGTTGACCCGGAGCCGGCTCGGGGTTGCGCCGGTGTGCTTCGTCGGGCCGGTCCCGGCGCGTCCCCGGGTCCCGCCCTGAAAAGCCCCTTCTGTCCGGTTGGTTGACCCGCCCCGGCCCGGCCGGCCGGTGCTTGCCGGATGGGGGACGAGCCGGGGCCGTTCCCCGATGTCCGGGTCCTCTCCGCTGCCTAGCGTCAGCACGGTCGGTACAGGACCGACGCGTGGAGGGGGACCCGGAGATGGGCAGGCGACCGGTGACGGTGCGGTTGGCGAGGTGGAGTGCGGAGCATCCGTGGCGGGCCATCGCGCTGTGGGTGGTCTTCGTGGCGGTGTGCTTCGTCGGCGGCAACGCCGCCGGGCTGACCGAGGCCACCGACAAGGACATGGCGATCGGCGAGGCGGGACGGGCCCAGCTGATCGTCGACGGCGGGAACTTCGACGAGCCCGCGGTGGAGAACGTGCTGATCACGCCCCGCGCCGGGGCGCTCGACCAGACGGCGGCGAAGGCCGCGGCCGACGACGCGGCGGCACAGCTGCGCCAGGTCACCGGCGTCGCCTCGGTGGGTGCGCCGGTGCCGTCCCACGACGGCGGCGCGCTGCTGGTGCCGATCACCATGTCCGGCGACCCGAAGACCGCCTCGGACCGGGTGCAGCCGCTGCGCGACGAGACCGCGAAGGTCCAGCAGGCGCACCCGCAGCTGCGGATCGAGCAGGTCGGCGGACCGTCGATCAACAAGGCGCTGGACGACACCCTGGGCAAGGACTTCAAGCGGGCCGAACTGCTCAGCCTGCCGGTCACCCTGGCCATCCTGATCATCGCGTTCGGCGCGCTGATCGCCGCCGGCGTGCCGGTGCTGCTGGCGCTCTCCTCGGTGGCCGCGGCGATGGGGCTCTCCACCCTCGCCTCGCACCTGGTGCCGGCGACCGACACCACCTCCAGCGTGATCCTGCTGATCGGCATGGCCGTCGGCGTCGACTACTCGCTGTTCTACGTCCGGCGGGAACGGGAGGAACGCGCCAGGGGCCGCTCCGGCCTGGACGCGGTGGAGATCGCGGCGGAGACCTCCGGGCACGCCGTGGTGGTCTCCGGCTTCGCCGTGATCATCTCGATGGCCGGGCTGCTGCTCGCCAACGACGCGGTCTTCTCCTCGCTCGCCGTCGGCTCGATCCTGGTGGTCGCGGTCGCGGTGACCGGCTCGCTGACCGTGCTCCCGGCGCTGCTGGCCAAGCTCGGCCGCTGGGTGGACCGGCCGCGGGTGCCGCTGCTGTG
Organism: Micromonospora sp. NBC_00898; assembly: GCF_045207895.1. Lineage (NCBI taxonomy): Bacteria > Bacillati > Actinomycetota > Actinomycetes > Micromonosporales > Micromonosporaceae > Micromonospora > Micromonospora sp. NBC_00898. The sequence continues at coordinate 4,376,845 of NZ_CP108775.1, read as the reverse complement.
GCGGCTCACCGCGCCGCGTACCGGGCGGCACGGGGAGCGGTCGACGCCCCGCCTCTGGTCGGCGGTGCTGCGCCCGGCGCTGCGGGCGCCGGTGGCCACCCTGGTCGTCTCGGTGGGGCTGCTGCTCGCCCTGGCCGCGCCGGCGCTGGGCATGAAGCTGAAGTTCCCCGGCATGGAGGACCTGCCCCGGACCACGCCGGCCATGCAGGCGTACGACCGGCTCACCACCGCCTTCCCGAGCAACGGCACCAGCCACACGGTGGCGGTGCGGGCGCCGGCCGGGCAGGCCGACCAGGTCCGGGCGGCGCTGACCGATCTGGCCGGGCGGGCCGCCGCCGACCCGCTCTTCGCGCCGGCCGAGGGGGACGGCCCGAAGATCAAGGTGTCGGCGGACCGGCGGGTGTCGGTGCTGGAGGTGGCCACACCGTACGCCAGCCGCACCGACGAGGCGGCCCGGTCGCTGCACGAGCTCCGCGACGACCTGGCGCCGACCGCGCTGCGCGGCATCCCCGGCATCGAGTACGCGATCGGCGGCGGGGTCGCCGACAGCGAGGACTACGCCGCGCACATCCAGGGCAAGCTGCCCCTGGTGATGGCCTTCGTGCTGGCGTTGACCTTCCTGGTGATGGCCTGGACGTTCCGGTCGGTGGTGGTGGCGCTCACCTCCATCGTCCTCAACCTGCTCTCCGCCGGGGCCGCGTACGGGCTGCTGGTCCTGGTGTTCCAGGGTGACTGGGCGGAGGGGCTGCTCGGCTTCACCTCGATGGGGGCGATCGTCTCCTGGCTGCCGCTCTTCCTCTTCGTGGTGCTCTTCGGCCTCTCGATGGACTACCACGTCTTCGTGGTCAGCCGGATCCGCGAGGGCGTCCGCGGCGGCATGTCGAACCGCGACGCGGTGGCGTACGGGATCAGCTCGTCGGCGGGTGTGGTGACCAGCGCCGCGGTCGTGATGGTCGGTGTCTTCGCGATCTTCGCCTCGCTCAGCACGATCGACATGAAGCAGCTCGGCATCGGCCTGGCCGCGGCGATCCTGCTGGACGCCACGATCATCCGGGCGGTGGTGCTGCCGGCTCTGATGACCCTGCTCGGCGACGCGAACTGGTGGGCGCCGCGTTTCCTGCGGGCCCGGGCGGCGACCCCGCCGGCCGACCCGCCCACCCCGGCGCCGGAGCTGGTCGGCGCCCGCTGAGGGTGACGCGCGGAGGGGCCCCGGTCACCGGGGCCCCCTCGTCACGTCCCGGTCCCGCCCGAGGCGGCCGGGGCCGCCGCCGGCTGACCACCAACCGTCACCGGTGCCGCCACCGCCCGGCCGGGTCAGGGCAGCGGGCAGGTCTCCCGCCAGGCGTCGAGGGCGCGGTCCTTGCGGATGGAGGCGAACCCGTACCCGACGGTGGTCACGCAGAACCGGGTCGGGCTGCCGGCGTACTCGACGTGGAAGACCGGCTTGTGGGCGTCGGCGAACGGCAGCAGCTTGGCGCACTCCCCGAGCCGGACGCACTCCTCGTTGACCGCGAAGTCGAAGTCGGGCGCCAGCGCGGCGACCTGCGGCATGTCGTTGACCAGGCCGGGGGAGAGGTCGAGGGACCTGGCGAGCGTGGCCAGCCGTCGGTTGAACAGCAACTGGTCGTCGAAGGCGAGCGGGAAACCGGGCCGGTGCAGGTAGCCGTCGGCGTCGGCGAGCGCCACCGCCCCGAAGCCCTTGCCCCGGCACAGCCGGAACCGGTCGGCGAGCACCGGCTCCAGCGCGTCCCACTGCCGTACGTCCAGCCACCGGCTGCCCGGCCGGCCGGCCACGGCGGCGCCGCGGACGGCCGCCGGGAAGCGGCTGGCGTCCGGGTCCGCGCCGGCGTACGTGCCGACCTGGACCTGGCAGATCAGCCGGCGGTCCCGGGCGCGCAGCGCCTGCGTCTCGGTCGAGGTGGTGCGCACCGGGTCGAGCAGGAAGACGTCCGCCTCGACGGTGACGTCGAGCGGACCACTGAGCTGCCACTGCCACTGCCACCGCCGGGCCGACTCGGTCGGCCAGGGGGTGGGTGCACCGGGCGGCACCAGTTCGGCGCGACAGCCGGGCAGCGGGGCGAGCAGCAGCAGCGGGACGAGCGCCGACAGGGTGCGGCGCAGTCCGCGCCGCAGGGCGCGCGCTGGCCGGACCCACGTCGCCGGCCAGGCCGACCGGATCCGCATCGGCAGCTCCCGGGTCGCGGGCGGCACCCCGCCGCCCCTGCCGGTACGCCGGGTTGCCCCCGGCGTACCTCGGCACGCCGACGTTGGCCCCGGCGTACCTCACCCGGTCAAACGAGCACGGACCCGGTCACGACTCGCGGTCAGCGCGGGGTGCCGAAGTCCTGCGTCCAGTACGGCCCGTTGCTCCGCGCCACACCGACGCCGATCTCGGTGAAGGAGCAGTTCAGGATGTTGGCCCGGTGCCCCGGGCTGTTCATCCAGGCGTCCATGACGGCGGCCGGCGTCTGCTGGTTCCAGGCGACGTTCTCGCCGTACGCCCGCCAGGCGTAGCCGACCCGGTCGAGCCGGTCGCCGACGTCGCTGCCGTCGCTGCCGTCGTGCGACATGGTCTTGTGGTCGGCCTGGTCCTGGCTGTGCGCCTGGGCGGCCTTCATCAGCTTGTCGTCGATGCTGAGCGCCTTGCAGCCGGCCTTGGCCCGTTCCTGGTTGACCAGGTCCACCACCTGCTGGAGCTCGGCGGTGATCCGGCCGGTCGAGGTGGCGGTGGTGCGGCTCGGCGCGGCGGCGCGGTCGAGCTGTCGGGACGGGGCGGTGGTGCGTTTCGGCGTGGCGGTCCGGCTGGCCGACGGGCTGGGCCGGGCGGTGCTCGGCTTGACCGTGGGGGAGGCCGGGGCGAGCGCGTCACCGGGGGCGGCGTCGGTGCCCGGCACGGCGGGGGCGGCGGCCACGGTGTCGTCGACGGCCGTCGGGTCGGTCCGCTGGTCGCCGCCCGGCAGCAGCAGGGCACCCACTCCCAGGCTCACCACCAGGGTCGCCGCGGCGGCGGCCCCACCGATCAGGAGCGGGCGGGGGAAACGCCGGGCCTGCCGGTGTCGTCCCGCGGCGGGGCCGTCGGGGTCCGTGTCCGGGGCGGCCCGGAACGCGGTCAGGTCGGCCGGGGCCGTCCCGTCGAGCCAGGGGTGGCCACCCGGGTGGTGGCCGGCCGGCTCGAACGGGGCGACCCGCGGCAGCTCGCCCGTGCGGTCGGCGGGGAGGGGGTCCGGCCGCTCGAACGGCGCGACCGGGAAGGGGAGTTCACCGGTCTGGTCGGCCTGCCACCGCTGGGTGGGGTGCTCCCGCCAGGCGTTGCCGGGCTCGGCCGGCTCGTCCCCGAAGAGGTACGACGACCGCGGCTCCGGCCGGTCGGTGAGCCACGCCGGGGGGTGGTCGGTCGGCGGCTCGGGACGCCGGTGAGCGTCGTCCGGGTCGGTCGGGTCGGTCCAGCGGTACACGCCTGTCGCCTCCACGGGGTCGGTTGCGGGCCGGGCTGACCGTACGGGCGGGCCACGAGCTGCGGCAACGTGGCTAAGAAAGAGTTAAGGGGAAGCGGACACCAGGGCGGAGGCGTTCCCACAATCCCGGCGTACAGTTAAGTGGTCCGGACAGAGCGTGTCCGCGCCTTGTGGCAGCCCCCCGACAAGTGGACAGGTTGACGTGGAGATGATCTACGGCCTGCGAGAACTTGACGAAGGAGGGGTTTTCGGCTCAATATGTAGGTGTCGCCAGTCGCGCCCGGTCATGCCCACTTATCGGTGGGATGACAGCCGCGAACACCAGGGGCGCGCGTTGGCCGGCCTTTCCGGCAGCGCATATCAAGGAGTCAGCATGGCGAAGGCCCTCTACGGCCACGTAGGTGCAGCGCCCGATCGGCGCCTGCTCGACGAGGTCACCCAACTGCGTGCCAGGGTTCAGGCACTGGAGTTCGAGATCACGCGTCTGCGCGCCGAGAACGATCGGCTTGCGGCGGCTGCGGCGGAGGCGGACGACCTCCTCCGACTGGCCGAACCCGCGCTGACCTGATCTCCGGTTGTCGGAAAACTGAATCGCACCACGCAAAAACGCGCGCCGACACTCCAGTGCCGGCGCGCAGTTCTGTCCGCACCCATTTCCGCGCCGCTTTCTCGATCTTGTGAATGGCCGAGGAATGCGCGACCGGGGCGTGGAACGCGAATAGCGATCTTGTAATTCTCGCCACCGGCGGACACCCCTGCCGGATCGGCGCGTGACCGGCCTGGGTGGGTCGCGTACCCGGGTGCCCCGGCCCCCGGGTTAGTCTGCGGGTTCACCAGGTCCGCGCAGCCGGCGACGGTACGGCGGCCACCGGACGAGGATCGAGAAGGTGCATCTCAAGAGCCTGACGGTGAAGGGCTTCAAGTCCTTCGCCTCCGCGACGACGCTGAAGCTGGAGCCCGGGATCACCTGCGTGGTGGGCCCGAACGGCTCCGGCAAGTCCAACGTCGTCGACGCCATCGCCTGGGTGCTCGGCGAGCAGGGCGCCAAGGCGCTGCGCGGCGGCAAGATGGAGGACGTCATCTTCGCCGGCACCGCCGGCCGGGCGCCGCTGGGCCGGGCCGAGGTCACCCTCACCATCGACAACACCGACGGCGCGCTGCCGATCGAGTACAGCGAGGTCTCCATCACCCGCCGGATGTTCCGCTCCGGCGAGAGCGAGTACGAGATCAACGGCGACTCCTGCCGGCTGCTGGACATTCAGGAGCTGCTGTCGGACTCCGGCATCGGCCGGGAGATGCACATCATCGTCGGGCAGGGCCGGCTCGACGGCATGCTGCACGCCAAGCCGGAGGACCGGCGGGCGTTCATCGAGGAGGCGGCCGGCGTCCTCAAGCACCGCAAGCGCAAGGAGAAGGCGCTGCGGAAGCTCGACGCGATGCAGACCAACCTCAACCGCCTCACCGACCTCACCGCCGAGCTGCGCCGCCAGCTCAAGCCGCTGGGCCGGCAGGCCGAGGTGGCCCGCCGCGCCGCCGCCATCCAGGCCAACCTGCGCGACGCCCGGCTGCGGTTGCTCGCCGACGACCTCGCCACCCTGCGCACCACGCTGGACCGGGAGATCGCCGACGAGACGGCGGTGCGCGAGCGGCGCGAGCGGATCGAGGCGGAGCACACCGAGGTGCAGGCCCGGCTCGGCGAGCTGGAGGCCGCCCTCGCCGAGGACGCGCCGCTGCTCGCCGCCGCCCAGGACACCTGGTACAAGCTCTCCGCCCTGCAGGAACGGTTCCGCTCCATCGAGCAGCTCGCCCGGGAACGGCTGCGTCACCTCAGCGCCACCGGCGACGACGAGCGTCCCGGCCGCGACCCGGACCAGTTGGAGGCCGAGTCGCAGCGGGTCCGCGAGCAGGAGGAGGAGCTGCGCGCGGCGCTCACCGACGACCAGATCCGGCTCGCCGAGGCCGTCGAACACCGGCAGGAGCTGGAACGGCAGCTCGCCGCGGCCGAACGCGAGCTGGTCACCGCCGCCAAGGCCATCGCCGACCGGCGGGAGGGGCTGGCCCGGCTCACCGGTCAGGTGAACTCGGCCCGGGCGCGGACCACCAGCGCCGGCGAGGAGATCGAACGGCTCGCCGCCGCGCACGCCGACGCCCTGTCCCGCGCCGAGAAGGCCCAGGCCGAGCTGGACGCCGTGGAGGAGGTGTCCACCGAGGCGGACCGGGACAACGCCGACCTGGACGCCCGGCACGCCGAGGCGGTGGCCGTCCACGAGCAGGCGCAGGCCGGCGTCCGCTCCCTCGCCGACGCCGAACGCGCCGCGGAGAAGGACGCCGCCACCTGGAAGGCCCGTGAGGAGGCGCTCGCCCTCGGCCTGCGCCGCAAGGACGGCGCGGGCGCGCTGCTGGCCCGCGCCGACCAGGTGCCCGGCCTGCTCGGCAGCCTGGCCGGGCTGCTCACCGTCACCCCGGGCCACGAGGCGGCCCTCGCGGCCGCGCTCGGCGGGCTTGCCGACGCGGTTGCGGTCAGCGGAGTGGACGAGGCCGTCGAGGCGATGCGGCTGTTGAAGATCTCCGACGCCGGGCGGGCCGGACTGCTGGTCGGCAGCCCCGCCGGGCCGGGGATGGCCGGGCCGGCCGACGCGCTGCGCCCCAAGCTGCCCGAGCACGCCCACTGGGCGCCCGACCTGGTGGAGTGCGCCGCCGAGATCCGTCCGGCCGTGCACCGGGCGCTGCGCGACGTGGTGCTGGTCGACGACCTCGCCGCCGCGGCCGAGCTGGTCGCCGGCAACCCGGAGCTGCGCGCGGTCACCACGGACGGCGACGTGGTCGGGGCGTACGCGGCGGCCGGCGGGTCGGCCAAGGCGACCAGCTACATCGAGGTGCAGGCCGCCGTCGAGGAGGCCCGGGCCAACCGGCTCACCGCCGAGCGGACCAGCGCCGAGCTGCGGGAGCAGCTCGTCGACGCGCGCGCCGAGGTGGCCGCCGCGAAGGAGGCCGTCCAGCACGCCGCCGCCGTCAAGCGGGAGGCGGAGAGCCACCGCAACGCCGCCGCCCGGCGCCTCGCCGAGCTGGGCGCCGCCGCCCGCTCGGCGAAGGCCGAGACGGACCGGCTGGGCGAGTCCCGGGCCCGCGCCGAGGCGGCCCGGGAGCGGGACCTGCTGGCCCTGGCCGAGCTGGAGGAGCGGCTGCGGCTGGCCGAGGACACCCCGCTCGACGCCGAACCGTCCACCGAGGAACGCGACCAGCTCGCCGCAATGGTGCCGCAGGCCCGGCAGAACGAGATGGAGGTCCGGCTCGCGGTGCGTACCGCCGAGGAGCGGGTCTCCTCGATCGCCGGGCGGGCCGACTCCCTGGCGCGGCAGGCCACCGCCGAGCGGGCCGCGCGGGAACGCGCGGCGGCCCGGCGGGCGGCCCGCACCCGGGGCGCGGCGATCGCCCGCGCCGTGGTCGGCGGCGCCCGCGAGGCGCTGACCCGGCTCACCGAGTCCATCGCCCGGGCCGAGGAGCACCGCGACGCCGTGGCTCGCGAGCGCGCCGCCCGCGAGGCGGAGCTCCAGGAGGTACGCGGCGCGGCCAAGCGGCTCGGCGCGGAGCTGGAACGGCTGACCAGCCAGGTGCACCGGGACGAGGTGGCCCGCGCCGAGCAGCGGCTGCGCATCGAGCAGTTGGAGGCCAAGGCCGCCGAGGACTTCGGCCTGGACGTGGAGACGCTGGTCGCCGAGTACGGCCCGGCCCAGCTCGTCCCGCCCACCCAGGTGGACGTCGCGGCGGCCGAGCGGGACGGCCTGCCGGTGCCCGAGCCGGTCCGGTACGAGCGCCCGGTGCAGGAGAAGCGGGCCGCCAAGGCGGAACGGGAGCTGGCCCTGCTCGGCAAGGTCAACCCGCTCGCGCTGGAGGAGTTCGCCGCGCTGGAAGAGCGCTACAAGTTCCTCTCCGAGCAGTTGGAGGACCTCAAGGCCACCCGGCGCGACCTGCTCACCGTGGTCAAGGACGTCGACGACCGGATCCTGGAGGTCTTCGCCAGCGCGTTCGCCGACACCGCCCGGGAGTTCGAGCAGGTCTTCACCGTGCTCTTCCCCGGTGGCGAGGGCCGGCTGATCCTCACCGACCCGGAGGACCTGCTCGCCACCGGCGTGGAGGTGGAGGCCCGGCCGCCGGGCAAGAAGATCAAGCGGCTGTCGCTGCTCTCCGGCGGCGAGCGGTCGCTGACCGCGGTGGCGATGTTGGTGGCGATCTTCCGCGCGCGGCCCAGCCCGTTCTACATCATGGACGAGGTGGAGGCGGCGCTCGACGACGTGAACCTGGGCCGCCTGATCACGCTGCTGGCCCAGCTGCGGGAGAAGAGCCAGCTGATCGTGATCACCCACCAGAAGCGGACCATGGAGATCGCCGACGCGCTCTACGGCGTGACCATGCGCAGCGGCGTCACCCAGGTGATCAGCCAACGGCTCAACCGGGCCGAGGACGACGAGCGGCCTGGCCGCGGCGAGGAGAACGACTAGTGGCTCGGGAACGCGCGACGGCGCTCCTGGTGGACTTCGACGGCGTGCTGCGTCACTGGGACCCGGCGGTGGCCGCCGGCGTGGAGCGGGAGTACGGCCTCTCCGAGGGCGTGCTCGGCGAGATCGCCATGCAGTGGGGGCGGCTCCAGCCGGTGCTGACCGGTCGGGTCAGTCACGCCGAGTGGGTGTCCAGCGTGGCCGACGCGCTGGCCGGGTCGGTGGGCGGGCCGGAGCGGGCCCGCGCCGCCGTCGAGGAGTGGCAGCGCTACCGGGGCGAGGTCGACGCGGACGTGCTGGCGTTCGTCCGTGAGGTCCGGGCGGCCGGCGTCCGGGTGGGCCTGGGCACCAACGCGACCGACCTGCTCGACGCCGACCTGGCCGCGCTCGGACTTACCGACGACTTCGACGTGGTGGTGAACTCCTCGGTCATCGGGGTGCACAAGCCGGCGAAGGAGTACTTCCAGGCCGCCTGCGAGGCGCTGGAGACCCCGCCGGCGCGGGTGCTCTTCGTCGACGACGAGGACTGGGCGGTCCGGGGCGCCCGTGCCGCCGGCCTCTCCGCGCACCGCTGGGGCGGCGCCACCGACCTTCGCTACCTGCGGGCGGCGCTGGCGTACTGAGGCCGTCGCGGCGCGTCGCGGTGCCCGGGAGACCGCGACCCGCCGCATCGTGACCGAGTTGAGCCGTCAGTCGCCGGTGACGCCGTCGATCCGTTCGCGGATCAGGTCGGCGTGGCCGTTGTGCCGGGCGTACTCCTCGATCATGTGCACGTACACCCAGCGGACGTTGAACTCGTCGGCGGTGCCGTCGCGGCGCGGGCGCGGGAAGGTCTGGTCCAGCGACAGGCCGGCGGCGGCGGCCCGGGCGGCCTCGACCTCGGCGGCGAAGGTGGCGAAGGCGGCCTCCGGGTCGGCGTCGGCGACGGCGTTGAGGTCGGCGTCCGGGTCCTCCTCGGCTTCGTAGAGGCCGGCGATGTCCTGGCCGGCGGCCCGGATCCGGAACCACCAGCGCTCCACGTCCGCCATGTGCCGGACCAGGCCGAGCAGGGTCAGCCCGGACGGCTCCACGCTGGGCGTCTTCAACTGCTCGGCGGTCAGGCCGGCGCACTTCATCAGCAGGGTCTGCCGGTGGTAGTCGAGCCAGCCTTCCAGCATGGTGCGCTCGTCGCCGACGTACGGTTCGTTGGTCCGGGTGATCTCCGGTGCTCTCCAGGTCATGTCGGCCATCCTGCTGGGCGGGCGCGACAGTCGCGACCGGTATTCGCGAGGAGGGGTCCCCTGTACAACGCCAGGCGTTGACAGGGGACCCCTCCCGACACGTCAGGGAACCACGATGACCGGCCAGCGGCCGGCGCGCACCAGGCGGGTGGCGACCGAGCCGACCAGGCGGTGCCCGGCCTGCTCGGACGACCCCACCACGACCAGGTCCGCGCGGGACTCGTCGGCCGCCTTGCAGAGTTCGGTGTACGCGTCCCCGCGCCGGCAGAGGAAGGTCACCGGCAGGCCCAGCTCCTCGGCCCCCCGCCGGCAGTCCTGGCGCAGCTCGGCCGCGAGCTCGTCGTGGGTCTGCTGGACCGCCCCCGCCACCACCCCGGTCATCAGCCCGGCGTAGGCGGCGGGGGAGCTGACGAAGACCACCACCAGCCCGGCGCCCTGCCGGCGGGCCAGCCCCGCGGCGTAGGACCCGGCCCGCAGCGAGGTCCGGGTGCCGTCCACGCCGACCAGGACCACCCGGGGCCCGTCGGTGCCGCGCTCGAATGGCAGCGGACGGGCCTCCGGGCCGTACTCCTCACGATCGACCGGGGTGCTCATCGGTCAGTCCCGGATGCCGGTCCGTACCACGGCCGCGCCGCCGCCGGCCGCGACGGTCGACTCCTGCTCCACTTCGGCGGCGATGGGTTCGCTGTTGTGCCGGCGCAGCGGCACCTCCTTGATGAAGCAGACCGCGATCAGGGCGATCAGCCCGAACGGGGCGGCGGCCAGGAAGATGTCCCCGGCGCCGTGCCCGTACGCGGACTCGACGACCGCCCGGATCGGGGCGGGCAGGGTGTGGACGTTCGGCAGGGTGCCGCCGCTGCCCGAGCCGGCGGCGTTGATGCCGAGTCCGGCCAGCCCGTCGGCGATGTAGTCCTTGACCTTGTGGCCGAGGATCGCGCCGAGCGCGCTGACGCCGATCGCGCCGCCGAGGCTGCGGAAGAAGGCGACCACCGAGCTGGCCGCGCCGAGCTCGTGCGGGCCGACGGTGTTCTGCACGGCGAGGACGAGGTTCTGCATGGTCATGCCGAGCCCGATGCCGATCAGCGCCATGTAGCCGCTCATCAACCAGTAGTCGGTGTCGGCCCGCAGCGTGCCCATCAGCGCGAAGCCGACGGTCAGCAGGGCCGAGCCGGCGACCAGGTACCGCTTCCAGCGGCCGGTGTTGGTGATGATCCGCCCGACGATCGTGGAGGCGAGCAGCAGGCCGAGGATCATCGGCAGGGTCATCAGGCCGGACATGGTCGGGCTCTCGCCGCGGCTGATCTGGAAGTACTGGCCGAGGAAGACCGAGGCGCCGAACATGCCGACGCCGACCGCGATGCTGGCGATCACGGCGAGGGTGATGGTGCGGTTGCGGAACAGCCGCGGCGGGATCATCGGCTCGCTGGCCCGGTTCTCCACCCGGACGGCGATCGCGCCGAGCAGCAGCGCGCCGACCACCATGACGGCGCTCTGCCAGGAGATCCAGTCGTACTTGTCGCCGGCCAGGGTGACCCAGATGAGCAGCAGCGAGACGGCGGCGGTGATCATGGTGGCGCCCCACCAGTCGATCTTCGCCGCCCGCTTGACCACCGGCAGGTGCAGGGTCTTCTGGAGCACGACCAGGGCGAGGATGGCGAACGGCACGCCGACGTAGAAGCACCAGCGCCAGCCGAGCCAGTCGGTGTCGACGATGACGCCGCCGATCAGCGGCCCGCCGATGGTGCCGACGGCCAGCACGGCGCCGAGGTAGCCGCTGTAGCGACCCCGCTCGCGCGGCGCGATCATCGTCGCCATGATCACCTGGGCGAGCGCGGTGAGACCGCCGGCGCCGACGCCCTGGAGCACCCGGCAGGCGATGAGCTGCCCGGTGGACTGGGAGAGGCCGGCCAGCACCGAGCCCAGCACGAAGACCGTGAGGGCGAGCTGGACCAGGAGCTTCTTGCTGGTCAGGTCGGCGAGCTTGCCCCAGATCGGGGTGGTCGCGGTGGTCGCCAGCAGCGTCGAGGTGACCACCCAGGTGTACGCGGACTGGCCGCCCTTGAGTTCGGTGATGATACGCGGCAGCGCGTTGGAGACGACCGTGGAGGAGAGGATCGCGACGAACATGCCCAGCAGCAGGCCGGAGAGGGCCTCCAGGATCTGCCGGTGGGTCATGTCGACGGCGGTCGCCCGGGTGGGCGCTGTCGCCTGGGTCATCGTGGGGTGCCTCCGGTGCGGAAAGTCGGCGAGAAAGAGTTGCCTCAGGCAACCGTAGGGGTTGGTTGCCTCAAGCAACAACCTGGCGTGGCGCAGGTCTTATTCCCGCCGGGACCGCGTTCAGAAGGTCTCGTTGAACCGGTGCAGCAGCCGGGCGAACTCCTCGACGTCCCGCCTCGGCCAGCTCTCCATCGTGCGCCGGATCTGCCCGAGCCGGGCCGCCCGGGCCGCGTCGAACCGGCGGGTGCCCTCCTCGGTGAGGCTGAGCTGGGCGGCCCGCCGGTCGCCCGGATCCGGGTCCCGCCGGACCAGGCCGAGCGCCTCCAGCCCGTTGATCTGCCGGCTGAGCGTGCCCTTGCCGATGCCGAGCCGGACGGCCAGGTCGGTCAGCCGGGTCGGGCCGCAGCGACGCAACCAGAGCAGCAGGCCGTACGCGTTCGGCTCCAGGTTGGGATGCACCTCCCGGGCGATCTCCCAGGACAGTGCCCGGCCGCGGCGCAGCAACGCGGCCAGCTCGTCCTCCACCGCGCGCAGCGTCTCCGGCAGGTGCTCGTCCACGGCGTGCAGCGTACTCAGGTGGCGTCGGTGAGCGGGCGCTGCGCCACGGTGCGGAGGTGGCCGTCCGCGGTGGTGCCCTCGATCAGGACCTCGGCCGAGCGACCCCGGTGGGTCAGCGTGGCCACCGCGTTGCCGAAGTACGGCCCGGCCAGCTTCCTCCACCGCACCAACGGCCGGCGGACCCCGGCCGAGCGGGCCAGGGCCCGGGTGGCCGCCGCCGGGCCGGGCGACCAGCCCAGCGTCATCAGCGGACGCATCGCGGCCGGCACCTGGTTGTGGATGGGGGAGCAGGTGAGCTGGTGTACCGGGGTGCGGACGGCCGGGTCGGCGAACCGGACCCGGGCCACGTACGAGTGGTGCACGTCACCGCCGAGCACGCTGATCGAGGCCGGTGGGGCGTACGCCGGCCCGGCGCCGACCCGGTCGCCGGACCGCCCCGGCGTGCCGCTGCCGAGCCGAGCGAACAGCTCGCCCAGCGCGTCGAAGCTGCGGCTGAAGGACGCCCAGTGCTCCAGGTCCAGGGCCCGGCGGAGCTGCTCGGCGACCATCGCCACCCAGGGCCGCCGGGAGTCGGCCAGCCGCTCGTTCCAGGCCTCCACGTGGTGGATGCCCGGCGGCAGCAGCCAGGGCAGCGAGGCGCCGACCACCAGGTGGTCGTACACGCCGTGCGCCCGGTCCAGGAACCACGCCCACTCACCCGGCGGCAGCATCGCCCGGTTGCCCGACTCCAGCACCCGGCTGGACCGGTTGTCCAGCATCACCAGGCGGGTGCGGCCCAGGTCCAGCGCGTAGCTCCACTGGTACTGCACGGCCCGCCAGCGTTCGGTGTCGTGGGCGACGTCGGCCTCGGTGTCGACCCGCTCGCCGAACTCGTGCAGCACGCTCGTGGCGTCCTCGGCGGCGGTCACCTTGGCGAAGAGCGGGTCGGCGGCGATCTCGTCCGGGGCGAGGTTGCCCAGGTGCTGGTAGACCCAGTACGAGGCGAGCCCGCTGCGGATCCGCTCGGCCCACCAGGGCTGTTGGCGCATGTCCGCCCGCCAGGCGGCCGAGGTGTTCCAGTCGTCGATCACCTCGTGGTCGTCGAAGATCATCACGCTCGGCACGGTGGAGAGCAGCCAGCGGATCTCCGGATCGCGCCAGGACTCCAGGTAGAGCTTGGTGTACTCGTCGAAGCTCACCACCTGCGTCGCCGGGGCGTCCTTCGGCCGCCGCCGGCGCCGCCTCAGCAGCCGCCGCACGGTCGGCGAGGTGACGTCGGCGTAGACCTGGTCGCCGAGCAGCACCAGCAGATCCGGCAGCGCGGCCGGGTCCGGGTCGGCGATCAACCGCCGGGCGTACGCGTCGAGCGCGTCCGGGGGCAGCTTGCGGGCCGTGGCGTGCTGGGTGGTCTCCCGGCACGAGCCGAAGATCAGGCTGACCGGCTGGTCCCGGTCGTCGGCGGCCCGGGTCCGGATGACGCTGGCCGGGAAGCCGCTCTCCGGCACCGGCCAGGCGACCTCGCCGTCGACCAGCACCTCGTAGGTCGTCGCGCCGTCCGCGGTCAACCCGGTCACCACGACGACCGCGTAGTGATGGTCGTACGCGGAGAAGGTCGGCGCGGTCCCGGAGGCGCCGTCGGCCGTGCGGACGGTGACCACGGCGGGCGCGCTGGTCTCGACCCAGACGGTGGCCCGCGTGCCGACGACCCGCCGCAGCAACGGACCGATGAGCAGGCGCGCGCTGGGCATGGTCGACCTCCGAGGTGAGCGGACTTCATGTTTACTACCCGGCCGGCGGTCGCACCACAGCTGGCTGGCGTCGAGCGTCTCTGGTTTCCTATGTGATCCTCAGCGGGGCGGACATCGTGCCTGTACCGCCGTCCTGGTGGGTGATGGGGGTGGCGTGTACGTGGCGGTGGAAGCCGCGGCCGAGGATTGCCCCGCGGACCCGGTGGGGGTGTCGCCGGGCGGTGGTGGGAACCGTGTGCGGCACCTGGCGGACCGGCCCTGGCGGGTTGGTCTCCTGGGGTGTCCGTCCCGCCGGACGCTTGCCGCCAGTTCCCGGTGGGGGTTCTGTCGGGGCGGGAACCTGCCGTCGCAAGGGCAGCAGGCGTGAGGTTTTGGCACCTGTAGGTCGGGTCTGCTTGCGGGTGGGTGCGGTCTTGCGTCGGTCCCGCACCGGCCTGGTCGTCGCGGCTGGGGTTGATCGACGCGCCCGGCGCCGCACGGGTGTGTCGGTGGCTGCGTGGATCGCGGCCTGGCCGCTACGGTCGGGGCGGGTTTTGGTCTGGTTGGCCAGGCCCCGGGCGGCGATGCGTTGCGCGGCGGCGTGGTCGCGGTCCAGTGACAGGCCACACGAGCAAATCGCCCACCGGTACCCGGCCACGCACCGGTCCGGCGTCTTGACGTGCGTGACCGCGCCGCCGCAGCGGGGACAGCCCGACGACGTGCCACGCGCCGGAACAGTCACGACCGCGATACCGGCTTGCGCGGCGAGGTGAGCGACGGCGGTGAACACCGTGCCGCGTACCGCACCGGACAGTCGCCGGTTGAGGCTGCGTGACCGGCCACCCGCCTCGAGCGTCGCGAGGTTCTCGACGTAGACGACGGTGGCGCCGACCCCGGTCGCGTGGTCGACCAGCCACCGCGCCGCCGACCAGGCAACCGCGTGGTTGAGATGCCGGATCCGGGCGCACACCGCCGCATGCTCGGCCTCCAAGCAGGCAAGCTTGCCGGCCAGGGCCGCCTCGGCGGGGGCGTCGGCGGGCCGGCCGTCCCGCAGCCGGGACAGGTGGTCGGCTTTGGTGTTGAGGTGTTCGCGGTGGCGGCGTAGTCGCACCAGTTTCGCCGACACGCCGGTCGCGTCGAACCGCAACGGACGCCCGTCCACGACGACGCAGCCGCCCTCGAGGTCGGCCACGGTGGCGGTCAGCAGGGTGTTCACCCCCCAGTCGACACCCAGCCCACGCGTGTGCCCGTCCACCGGCGGCGGGGTGTGCGGGGCCTGCCACGGCAGGTCGACCCGAACCCTGCCGTCGCGGGGCCGCACCGTCGGGCTGCACACCTTCACCCCGGCGGGCACGCTCGCCGGCAGCGCCACGTCGAAGGCATGCCACAGCCAGTCACGGTAGGAGACCGGCGCCGCGCATGTCGGAAGCTGCGACCACACCCGGATCATGCGGTCGTCGACCCGGTCGACGACGACCTGTTGCCGATCGGCAGCGGCCAGGCTCACCTGCCGCGCCACAACCGGCGGACCCTCCAACTCACACAACCCCGCCGGCAGCCGCCCATGCACGCCCACGTATGCGGTGATCTGCCGGGTGCGGTTACGGATCGTCGCGGTATCGGTGCCTTCGGGTAGCGCCGCCCGCAACCCCGACCATTCGCCATCGGTACGCGCGAACGGATCGGCCGGCCACGTCGCCAGCAGGGCGGCAACCACCGCACGACGGTGACATCCCAGCCGCAGAGCGCGGGCGGCTTCTTCCTCGGCGATGCGACGAACCCGGTCCGACACCACCACACCCGCCGCCGCCACCGCACCCCAACCGAGCCGGCGCAACGCCATCCACCCACTGGCCGGCAGACGCCTCCCATCAACGCCGACCCCACCAGCAAGCACCGCAAGATCCGCATCCGACCACTGCGCGGCGATCACCTGATCGGCCATGCCCCGCACCAGGTCCGCCAGCCACCCCACCCGCTCGGCAAACACCCGCCCCGCCACCGGCACCCGCACACCCGGCGCGTCGGGCGTACCGCCGCACACCACCCGGTACGCAGTGCACGTCGCCGTCGACGTCAACCACGCGCCAGCCACTACCCCACACCCCTACCCGCAGCTACCAACAGTCGACGCTTCACCATACGGGACCGGATCCCGCAAATCCGGCCGGCGAACATGGCCACCAGCGACCGGACATACATAGGATCGCTAAGCCAACCAGCCAGCGGTGGCACACCCTACCGCCCGCCGCCACCGGCGGCGGGGCGCGGTCGATGAGACGCCGTCGCCGGCATCTGACAGGATTTCGGCATGACGGAATACCTCCTCATCGCGCTCGCCCTGCTCGGGGTGCTGATCCTCGGTGCCCTCGGGCTGGTGGTGCCACGGCTGCGCCGGCGGCCGCAGCCGCCGCTGCCGGAGACGGAGGTCGACACCCGGGCCGAGGAGGACCTGGCCGGTCCGCCGGTCGAAGCGGCGGAGTCCGACCTGTCCACCGGCGTCCTGGTCGAGCCGACACCGGTGATCGAGGCGCCCGCCCCCGCCATCGAGATCCCCGAGCCCACCGCCGGCCGGCTGGTCCGGCTGCGCACCCGGCTGTCCCGCTCGCAGAACGTCTTCGGCAAGAGCCTGCTCGGCCTGCTCAGCCGCGACCACCTGGACGAGGACACCTGGGAGGAGATCGAGGACAGCCTGATCACCGCCGACGTCGGCATCGACGCCACCCGGGAGATCGTCGACCGGCTCCGGGAGCGGACCCGGGTGCTCGGCACCCGCTCCGGCAACGAGCTGCGCGCCCTGCTCGCCGCCGAGCTGGTCAACGCCCTCGATCCGACGCTCGACCGGTCACTGAAGACCGCCCCCAAGGACGGCGTGCCGGCCGTGCTGCTGGTGGTCGGCGTCAACGGCGCCGGCAAGACCACCACCTGCGGCAAGATCGCGCGGGTGCTGATCGCCGACGGCCGCACCGTGCTGCTCGGCGCGGCCGACACCTTCCGGGCCGCCGCCGCCGACCAGTTGGAGACCTGGGGCGGCCGGGTCGGCGCGGAGACCGTCCGCGGGCCCGAGGCCGCCGACCCGGCCAGCGTCGCCTTCGACGCGGTCAAGCGGGGCATCGACACCCGCGTGGACACCGTCCTGATCGACACCGCCGGCCGCCTGCAGAACAAGATCGGCCTGATGGACGAGCTGGGCAAGGTCAAGCGGGTGGTGGAGAAGCACGGCCCGATCGACGAGACGATCCTGATCCTCGACGCCACCACCGGGCAGAACGGCCTGGAGCAGGCCCGGGTCTTCACCGAGGTGGTCAACGTGACCGGCGTGGTGCTGACCAAGCTCGACGGGACGGCCAAGGGCGGCATCGTGATCGCCGTGCAGCGCAAGCTCGGCATCCCGGTCAAGCTGGTCGGCCTCGGCGAGGGCCCGGACGACCTGGCCCCGTTCGACCCGGCGCAGTTCGTCGACGCGCTGCTCGGCACCGAGCCGCTCGCCTGGGACGCGTAACCTCGAGTGACGACTGACGATCGCGCCTACGTGGGGTGGCGCGACCCCAGCCACCCGTCGCCGCGCCTCGGGAGACCGTACGTGACTTCACACGAGATCCCGCTGCACGGCGGGAACGTGAGCACCGTGGTCCGGGTCGGGGACACGGTCCGGCGCAACGCCGGACCGTGGACCCCCTCGGTCCACGCCCTGCTGCGCCACCTGGAGTACGTCGGGTTCACCGGCGCGCCCCGCGCCCTCGGCATGGACGAGCGCAACCGCGAGGTCCTGTCGTACCTGGAGGGGGAGTGCGGGGAATATCCGCTCGCCCCGCACTGGGTCACCGACGAGGCGCTGGTGACCGTGGCGACCATGCTGCGCATGTTCCACGACGCCCAGTACGGCTTCACCCCGCCGCCGGGGGCGGTCTGGCGCTCGTTCGGCCCGCCCCCGCCGGACACCGAGGTGATCTGCCACCACGACGCCGCCCCGCACAACGTGATCTGGCGTCCCGACGGCACCCTCGGCCTGATCGACTTCGACCTGGCCTCGCCCGGCGCGCGGATCTACGACGTGGCGTACGCGGCCTGGACCTGGGTGCCGATCTTCTCCGACCGGGACTCGATCACCCTCGGCTGGAAGCGCCCCGACCGACCGCGCCGGCTGCGGCTCTTCGCCGACGCGTACGGGCTGATCCCCCGGGACCGGCACCGGCTGATCCGGACCATCCGCAAGCGGATCGTCGACCACGTCGAGGGCATCCGCCGGATGGCCGCCGCCGGGGAGCCAGCGTTCGTCCGGATCGTGCACAAGGGTCACCTCCGCCGCCCGATGCGCGACCTGCGGCTGCTCGACTACGAGCGGCACGCCCTGGAGAACGCGCTGCGCTGATCGACCGGAGCGCGGGCGCCGGTGGTCGGCCGGCCATCGACGCCCGCCGTACGGCCGATCCGCCGCCGTCCATCCCGACGGTTGTGCGGGTTTCTTCACACGTACGAAACAAGCCGTCACGGATCGGAAATCGGCCGGGGTCGTTGAGTGAAACAGCCGGCGGCGAAGCTTCCGCGCAACCGGCTGACGGGCGATGCTGCCAGGTCTCAGTCGGAGGGAGGACTTCCACACCGAGAGGAGGCAGCGTGGAGATCAACACCGGCAACACCGCCTGGTTGCTCTTGTCGTCTGCGCTCGTGCTGCTCATGACGCCCGGTCTGGCCCTGTTCTACGGCGGCCTGAACCGGTCCAAGGGCGTACTCAACATGATGATGATGAGCTTCTCCGCGATCGGGCTCATCTCCGTACTCTGGGTCATCTACGGCTTCACCCTGGCGTTCGGCACCAACGACAGCGCCGGGGCCAACAACGTGATCGGCAGCTTCACCCAGTACTTCGGCACGCAGACGAACTTCATCGGCGAGGAGTGGCTCTTCCTCGGCGCGGGGACCGGCATCCCCACGTACGTCTTCATGGTCTTCCAGATGATGTTCGCGGTCATCACCGTGGCCCTGATCTCCGGCGCGGTCTCCGACCGGTTGAAGTTCTCCGGCTGGCTGCTCTTCGCCTTCGCCTGGTTCACGCTGGTCTACGTGCCGGTGGCGCACTGGGTCTGGGGCGGCGGCTTCATCGGCTCCAAGATCAAGGCGCTGGACTTCGCCGGTGGCACCGCGGTCCACATCAACGCCGGCGCCGCCGGCCTCGGCCTGGTGCTGATCCTCGGCAAGCGCATCGGCTGGCCGAAGGAGAGCTTCAAGCCGCACAACGTGCCGTTGGTCGCCCTCGGCGCCGGCCTGCTCTGGTTCGGCTGGTTCGGCTTCAACGCCGGCTCCGAGCTGACCGTCGACGGCACCACCGCGGTGGCCTTCGTCAACACCCAGGTCGCCACCGCCGCCGGCCTGGTCGGCTGGGCGATCGTGGAGTGGCTGCGCAACGGCAGGCCGACCCTGGTCGGCGCCTCCTCCGGCGCCGTCGCCGGCCTGGTCGCCATCACCCCCGCCTGCGGCTTCATCGCCCCGCTCCCGGCGGTGCTGCTCGGCCTCGTCGCCGGTGCGGTCTGCGCGGTCGCGGTCGGCCTGAAGTACCGGCTCGGCTTCGACGACTCGCTCGACGTGGTCGGCGTGCACTTCGTCGCCGGCTGGATCGGTTCGCTGTCCATCGGCTTGTTCGCCACCCTCCAGGTCAACTCGGCCATCGAGGGCCTGGGCGCCAGCGAGGGCCTCTTCTACGGTGGTGGGGTCACCCAGCTCGGCCGGCAGGCGCTGGCCAGCGGCATCGTCTCGGTCTACTCGTTCGGCGTGGCCGCGCTGATCGCCCTCGTCATCAAGAAGACGATCGGCCTGCGGTCCGACGCCGAGGACGAGGTCGCCGGCATCGACGTCGCCGAGCACGCGGAGAGCGCGTACGACCTCTCGCCCACCACGGGCAGCAGCGCGGGCGGCGCGTTCGCCATGGCCGGGATCGGCGCCACCAAGCCGGCCCCGGAGACCGCCGAGCCGGCGGCCGAGCCCGCCGAGCCGGTCAGCGAAAAGGTCGCCGGTTAACGTTCCTGGGATGGAGGGGTTGGACATGAAGCTGGTGACCGCGGTCATCAAGCCGTACCAGCTGGACGCGGTGAAGGAGGCCCTGCACGCCCTCGGCGTGGCCGGGCTGACCGTCAGCGAGGTCCAGGGGTACGGCCGGCAGAAGGGGCACACCGAGGTCTACCGGGGTGCCGAGTACACGGTCGAGTTCCTGCCCAAGATCCGGGTCGAGGTGCTCACCGACGAGATGGACGTCGACAAGATCGTCGACGCGATCGTGGCGGCCGCCCGCACGGGCAAGATCGGCGACGGCAAGGTCTGGGTGACCGGCGTCGAGGAGGTCGTCCGCGTCCGCACCGGCGAACGCGGCCTCGACGCCCTCTGAGGAGCTCCGCACCGATGACCTCGTTGATCAAGAAGGATGCGTCAGGACACCCCGGCGACGGCGACGCGAACCTCTTGATCAACGAGGTCGTCGGCGTTCCCGGGGGGATCGGGGAGGGGCCGCGGGCCGACCGGGCCGCGGCGTTCGATCGGTGGTTGGCCGCGCTGCTTCCGGCGCGGGACGGGATCGCGTTGATCGCGGTGGGTGGGTTGGGGCGGCGGCAGTGTGCGCCGTACGGGGATCTGGACCTGGTGCTGCTGCACGCGGGGGTGGCGGGGACCGACGAGCTGGCGGCGTCGCTGTGGTATCCGATCTGGGACGCGGGGCTGCGGCTGGACCACTCGGTGCGGACCGTCGCCGAGGCGCTGTCGGTGGCCCAGGACGACGTCAAGGTGGCCCTCGGGCTGCTCGACGCCCGCTTCGTCGCCGGCGACCGGGCGCTGGCCGACCAGCTCATCCGCACCGCCACCGACCACTGGCGGCGCACCGCCGTCCGCCAGCTCCCCGGTTTGAAGGAGATCACCAGCGCCCGCTGGGCCACCCATGGCGAACTGGCCTTCCTGCTGGAAGGCGACCTCAAGGAAGCTGCCGGGGGGCTGCGTGACGTCGGCATCCTGCGGGCCATCGCCACCGCCGGCATCACCGACGCGCTGCGCCCCGCCGTCCGCGCCGCCCACCTGCGCCTGCTGGACACCCGCGACGCCCTGCACCAGCAGGTCGGCCGCCGCGTCGACCGGCTCGTCGCCCAGGAACGCGACGGCGTCGCCCGCCTGCTGGATCTGGACGACGGCGACGCGCTGCTGCGCCGGGTCGCCGGGGACGCCCGCACCGTCAGCCACGCCCTCGACGACGCCTGGCGGGCCGCCGACCGGCTCCGCTCCGGCCGCCGCCGCGGCGCCGACGGCCGGCCACTGCGCCGCCCCGTCGCCCGGGACGTCGTCGAACACGACGGCGAGCTGGTGCTCGCCCGCACCGCCATCGGCGCCCGCCCCGACCCCAGCCTGTCGCTGCGGGTCGCCGCCGCCGCGGCCACAACCCGGCTGCCCATCGCCCGGGCCACCTGCGAATGGCTGGCCGCGTACTGCCCGCCGCTGCCCGCGCCCTGGCCGCCGGCCGCCCGGGCCGCGCTGGTCACCCTGCTCGGCGCCGGTCCCGGCCTGGTGCCCGCCTGGGAGACCTGCGACCGGTACGGCCTGATCGACGGCTGGCTGCCCGAGTGGACCCGGCTGCGCAGCCTGCCCCAGCACAACCCGGTGCACCGGTTCACCCTCGACCGGCACCTGGTGCAGACCGCGTACGAGGCGAGCCGGCACACCCGCGAGGTGGACCGCCCCGACCTGCTGCTGCTCGGCGCGTTCCTGCACGACATCGGCAAGGGACTGTCAGGCGACCACAGCACCGTCGGCGCCCCACTCGCCGAGGGGGTGGCCGCCCGGATCGGGCTGCCCGAGCCGGAGGCGAACCTGATCGGCAACCTGGTCCGGCTGCACCTGCTCCTGCCCGACGTGGCCACCCGCCGGGACCTCGCCGACCCGAAGACCATCGCCGACGTGGCCGGCAAGGTCGGCGACCCCACCACCCTCGACCTGCTGCACGCCCTGGTCCGCGCCGACGCCGCGGCCACCGGCCCGGCCGCCTGGTCGGACTGGAAGGGGCGGCTCGTCGCCGAACTGGTCGCCCGGGTGCGCACCGCGCTGGACACCGGCGTGCTGCCCGCGCCCCCGGCCCCCGACCCGGCGCTGCTGGCGGGGCCACTGCCGGTCGTACACCTGGCCGAGGACCGGGTGGCGGTGGCCGCGGCGGACCGGCGCGGCCTGCTCGCGACGGTCGCCGGCTGCCTGGCCCTGCACCGGCTGGAGGTGCTTTCGGCGGACGCCTCCACCGTCGACGGGCGGGCCCTGGTCGAATGCCGGGTCCAACCCCGCTACGGGCTCGCGCCCGACCCGATCGCGCTCAGCGCTGACCTGCGCCGGGCGGTCACCGGCGACGTCTCCGTCACCCAGCGGCTGCGCGGCCGGGCCCTCGCCGCCCGCGGCGAGGGCGCCGCCCCCCGGGTGGTCTGGCACCGCGAGGCGGCCACCGACGCGGTACTGCTCGAACTGCGCGCCGCCGACGCGGCCGGGCTGCTCTACCGGGTCGCCTGCGCCCTCGACGAAGCCGGCGCCCAGGTGCGGGCCGCCCGGATCTCCACCCTCGGCGCCGACGTGGTGGACGCGTTCTACCTGGTCGGCGGTTGGCCCGACGGCACCGAACGGGCCCGCCTCGAGGCGGCCGTCCTGGCCGCCGTGTAAGGAAGGGTCCCTGTCAACGCCGCACGCGGTACCAGGCCCCTGCTTGACACCCGCACCCGCGTACGCCCGGGGGCGTAGGGGAAGGGCCGCCTGTGGGGCGACGTGCGCCGGGCCGCCGGGCGGCACGCTCGGGGCATGAACCTGCCAGTGCAGACCGAAGGGCTCACCAAACGGTACGGCGGCCTGACCGCCGTGCGGGACCTCGACCTGACCGTCCGGGCCGGCGAGGTGTACGGCTTCCTCGGCCCGAACGGCGCCGGCAAGACCACCACGCTGCGGATGCTGCTCGGACTGGTCCGCCCGACCGCCGGCACCGTACGGCTGCTCGGCCGGCCGCCCGGCGCCGGCCGGCTCGGCGGCGTCGGCGCGCTGATCGAGGGGCCGGCCTTCTACCCCTACCTCTCCGGGCGGGACAACCTGCGGGTGCTGGCCCGCTACGCCGGTGTCGGGGCCGATCGGGTGGCCCTGGTGCTGGACCTGGTCGACCTGACCGACCGGGCCGGCGACCGGTACGCCGGCTACTCGTTGGGCATGAAGCAGCGGCTCGGCGTGGCCGCCGCCCTGCTCAAGGACCCCCGCCTGCTGATCCTGGACGAGCCGACCAACGGCCTCGACCCGGCCGGCATGGCGGACATGCGCACGCTGATCCGGCGGCTCGGGGCGAGCGGCTGCACCGTGCTGGTCTCCAGCCACCTGCTCGGCGAGGTCGAGCAGGTCTGCGACCGGGTCGGCGTGATCTCCCGGGGGCGGCTGATCGCCGAGGGCAGCGTCGCCGAGCTGCGCGGGGCGGCCGGCCTGCGGGTACTCGCCGACCCGCTCGACGCGGCCGCCGCCCGGGCCGGAGAGCTGGTCGGACCGGAGCGGGTCCGGGTGGTCGACGGCGGGCTGGAGCTGGCGGTGGAGCCGGAACGCGCCGCCTGGCTCAACGCCGAGCTGGTCGGCGCCGGGGTGGCCGTCCGCGAGCTGCGGCCCCGGGAACGGGACCTGGAGCAGGTGTTCTTCGACCTCATCGAGAAGGGAACGGCCGATGTCGCGTAGCTACCGGGCCGAACTGGCCAAGCTCGTCCGCCGGCCGGCGTCCTGGCTGCTGCTGGCCATCACACTGGTGCTCTCCCTGGTCTTCACCTATGTCTTCCCGTACGCCAGCATCGCCGGCGGGACCGACGGCCCGAACACCGACCGGACCCTGCCGATGCTCCTCCCGGACCACCTGGTCGGGAACTCGCTCGGCGGCCTGCCGGTCTTCCTCGGCGCGATCGTGCTGATCCTCGGCGTCCTCGTCGTCGGCGGTGAGTACGGCTGGGGAACCTGGAAGACCGTCCTGTCCCAGGGCCCCTCCCGGCTGGAGGTGTACGCCGGCAAGCTGCTCGCCCTGGCGGTCGCCGCGCTGGTCGTGGTGCTCTCCGTCTTCGTCCTCGGCGCGGTTGCCGCCGCGCTGATCGCCGCCGCCGAGTCGCAGCCGGTGACCTGGCCCGGCGCCGGCGATCTGCTCACCGGGATCGGGGCGGGGTGGCTCATCGCGACGATGTGGGCCATGCTCGGTGCCGTGCTCGCCGTCGGGCTGCGCGCGGTGGCCCTGCCCGTCGGGCTGGGTCTGGTGTGGATGCTCGCCGTGCAGAACCTGCTCGCCGCGATCGCCGCGCCCCTGCTGGACTGGGTGGCCCAGGTGCAGAAGGGGCTGCCCGGCCCGAACGCCGGGTCGCTGGCGGCGGCGCTCGGCGCGCCCGGGGACACCCCCGGCGTCGCGGCGGCCGGCGGCGGCGGGCAGGCGGCGCTGGTCGTCGCGGCCTACCTGGTCGCCTTCGCGGCGCTGGGCGGGTTGCTGCTGCAGCGCCGGGACATCGGCTAGGCCGGGCGAGGGAGAGGGACGGGGTGGAGCGCAACCGGACCGGGTGGGGCGACACGGTCTTCGACGCCGTCGTCGCCCTGGCGCTGCTCGGGATGGGGCTGGTCGGCACCGGACCGGCCGGCGTGAACGAGGGGATCGGCACCGGGCGGGCGACGTACCCGCTGGTGGCGGTGGCCGCGCTGGCCCTGGCGGCGCGCCGGCGCTGGCCGCTGGCGACCCTGGCGGTGGTCACCGTGGCGACCACGGCGTACCTGGTGCTCGGCTACCCGTACGGGCCGATCCTGCTGTCGTTTCTCATCGCCGTCTACACCGTGGCCGCGTACCTGCCGCTGCGCACCGGGGCGGTGGCCGGCGGGGTGGCCCTCGCCGCGGTGCTGGTGCACGTGGTGGTCGGGGTCCGCCCGCCCGGGCTGCTCGGGGCGATGCCGGCCGCCGCCTGGGTGGTGGTGCCGTTCGCGGTCGGCACCACGGTCCGGCTGGCCCGGGAGAGCGCGGCGCGCGGCCGGGTCGACGAGGCCCGCCGGCTGGCCGACGCCGAGCGGCTGCGCGTCGCCCGGGAGGTGCACGACGTGGTCGGGCACGGTCTCGCCGCCATCCACATGCAGGCGGAGATCGCCCTGCACCTGCTGGCCCGCAAGCCCGAGCAGGCCGAGGCGGCGCTGACCGCGATCAGCCGCACCAGCAAGGAGGCGCTGGACGAGCTGCGGGTCACGCTCACCGTGGTCCGGCGCGACGAGGCGGCCGACGAGCGGGCCCCGACGCCCGGGCTGGCCCAGCTGCCGCTGCTGCGCGACCGGCTGGCCGGCGCCGGGCTGCCGGTCACCGTGGAGGTCAGCGGGGCGGCCCGGACCCTGCCGGTCGCCGTCGACCTGGCCGCGTACCGGGTGGCGCAGGAGTCGTTGACCAACGTGCTGCGGCACGCCGGCCCGGCCGCCGCCACCGTCCGGATCCGGTACGCGCCCACCGAGGTGGCCGTGGCGGTGACCGACACCGGCCGGGGACCGGTCGCCGGCCTGCCGACCGGCTCCGGCCTGGCCGGCATGCGGGAACGGGTGACCGCGCTGGGCGGCACCTTCACCGCCGGCCCGGCGCCCGGTGGGGGGTTCCGGGTGTCCGCGACCCTGCCCGTGGAGGAGGCACAGTGATCACCGTGGTGCTCGCCGACGACCAGGACCTGGTCCGGATCGGGCTGCGCGCCCTCGTGGAGAGCGAGGATGACCTCGCCGTGGTGGGCGAGGCGGCCGATGGGCTGGACGCGGTCGAGACGACCCGGCGGGCCCGTCCCGACGTGGTGCTGATGGACGTCCGGATGCCCGGGATCGACGGCATCGAGGCCACCCGGCGGATCGTCGCCGACCCCGGGCTGGCCGGTACCCGGGTGATCGTGCTGACCACCTTCGAGCTCGACGAGTACGTCTTCGACGCGCTCCGGCACGGGGCCAGCGGCTTCCTCACCAAGGACACCCGGCCGGCGGAGCTGCTGCGGGCGATCCGGCTGGTCGCCGAGGGGGAGGCGCTGCTGTCGCCGTCGGTGACCCGGCGGGTGGTCCGGGAGTTCGCCACCCGGCCGGCCCGGGTGCCCCGGCCGCACCCCCGGCTCGGCGCGCTCACCGACCGGGAGCGGGAGGTCGTGGCGCTGGTCGGGGAGGGGTTGAGCAACGCCGAGATCGCCGACCGGCTGGTGGTCAGCCCGGCCACGGCGCGTACCCACGTCAGCCGGGCCATGGTGAAGCTGGGCGCGCGCGACCGGGCCCAGCTGGTGGTCTTCGCGTACCAGTCGGGGCTGGTCGTTTCGTGATCTTCTGGCTGAACGGCACGCGGCCGTCTCCGTGGGGCGATCTTGACGATGCCGGGGCGGGCCGGGCCGGCGGGAAGCAGTGGCGAGGTGGGACGGTTACCCTTGCGGGTGGCCGGCCTTGTGCGTGCCGGCCGAGTCTGTACCCGCCGGAACACTGACAAACGGGATGTTCGTGTGTTTGACACCTTGAGTGACCGCCTGTCCGGGATCTTCACCAAGCTCCGCGGCAAGGGTCGGCTCACCGACGCCGACATCGACGCCACCGCGCGCGAGATCCGCATGGCGTTGCTGGAGGCCGACGTCGCCCTGCCGGTGGTCAAGGGCTTCATCGCGAACGTCAAGGAGCGGGCGCGGGGCGTCGAGGTCTCCCAGGCGCTCAACCCGGCGCAGATGATCATCAAGATCGTCAACGAGGAGCTGATCAACGTCCTCGGCGGCGAGGGGCGGCGGCTCCAGTTCGCCAAGCACCCGCCGACGGTGATCATGCTGGCCGGCCTCCAGGGTTCCGGTAAGACCACCCTCGCCGGCAAGCTGGCCCGCTGGCTCAAGGCCCAGGGCCACCAGCCGCTGCTGGTCGCCGCCGACCTCCAGCGCCCCAACGCCGTCGGGCAGCTCCAGGTGCTCGGTGGCCGCGCCGGCGTCGAGGTGTACGCCCCGGAGCCCGGCAACGGCGTCGGCGACCCGGTGCAGGTGGCCCGCGCCTCGATCGAGCACGCCAAGCGGGCCGCCCGGGACATCGTCATCGTCGACACCGCCGGCCGCCTCGGCATCGACGCCGAGATGATGCAGCAGGCCGCCGACATCCGCGATGTCGTCCAGCCCGACGAGGTCATCTTCGTCATCGACGCGATGGTCGGTCAGGACGCCGTCCGTACCGCCGAGGCGTTCCGCGACGGCGTCGGCATCACCGGTGTGGTGCTCTCGAAGCTCGACGGCGACGCCCGCGGCGGCGCCGCGCTGTCGGTCCGGGAGGTCACCGGGCAGCCGATCCTCTTCGCCTCCACCGGTGAGAAGCTCGAAGACTTCGACATCTTCTACCCGGACCGGATGGCCAGCCGGATCCTCGGCATGGGCGACGTCCTCACTCTGATCGAGCAGGCCGAGCAGGCCTTCGACGCCGATCAGAAGGAGAAGATGACCGCCAAGCTGATGGGCGGCGAGCAGTTCACCCTGGAGGACTTCCTCGACCAGCTCATCGCGGTCCGCCGGATGGGCCCGATCGCCAACGTGCTGGCCATGATGCCCGGCATGGGGCAGATGAAGGACCAGCTCGCCGAGCTGGACGACAAGCACTTCGACCGGGTCACCGCGATCATCCGGTCGATGACCCCGGGCGAGCGGACCAACCCGAAGATCATCAACGGCTCCCGCCGGGCCCGCATCGCCAGCGGCTCCGGGGTCACCGTGATGGACGTCAACCAGCTGCTCAACCGCTTCACCGACGCGCAGAAGATGATGAAGCAGATGGGCGGCATGATGGGCCTGCCCGGCGGTGGCCGCCGCAAGGCGACCAAGTCGCCGAAGAACAAGCGCAAGGGCACCAAGGGCGGCAACCGGCCGCGTACCGGGGCGGGCGCCGGGCTGCCGGGCGGCTTCCCGGGCGGCATGCCGCAGCTCCCGCCGGGCTTGGACCCGGGCGACCTGGCCGGCGGGCAGGGGCTGCCCCCGGGCTTCAAGCTCCCGAAGATCGACTTCAACAAGCTCGGCAAGGGCGACAACCGCCCCCGGTGAGCGTGTCGGTGACGGAGGGCGACATCATCTGATCGTAGGGTGATGTCGCCCCCTGGAAGGAGATGTCATGACCGCGGCGCCGATCCTGCCCGAACGGCACGAGTGGACGGTCGACGACCTCGGCGACCTGCCGAAGGACCTTCCGTACGAACTGGTCAACGGAAGGTTGATCGTGCCGTCGCCCACCGCCGTGCACCAGGACCTCTGCGTCCGTCTGCTACTCGCTCTCGAAGTCAACTGCCCGCCGGAATACCTGGTCAGTATCGACCTGTCGATGCGGGTCGACCACCGCAACGAGCCGCGCCCCGACGTGGTGGTCATTCGCCGCAAGCACGCCGGCCGGTCACCGGTTCCGGTCGAGGACGCGCTGCTCGCGGTCGAGGTCGTCTCGCCGACCTCCACCTTCCGCGACATGTACGACAAGGCGAAGGTCTACGCGCACGCCGGCGTCCGGTCGTACTGGGTGCTGGACCCGCTCCAGGAGCGCATCACGCTGACCGAGTACGCGCTCGGCGCCGGCCGCGAGTACGAGCAGGTCGCCCACACCGAGGACCGCTTCGTCACCGAGCGGCCGCGGAAGGTCTCGATCGACCTGCCGGCCCTGACCGCCCGGAAGAGCGACCTGCTGGCCCCCGACGGCGAGTGATCCGGTAGGACTGTGCACATGGCTCTGCATGTGCACGGTGTGCTGCTGCCGGACGACGAGGTCCGGGACATCTGGCTGGACGGCGACCGGGTGAGCTTCGCCCCGATACCCGGGGCGGAGACGGTGGCCGACGGTGGCTTCGTGCTGCCCGGCCTGACCGACGCGCACTGCCACATCGGCATCGCCCGGGGCGGCGCCCCGATCACCACCCTCGACCAGGCCCGCGAGCTGGCCCGCACCGACCGGGACGCCGGAGTGCTGGCCATCCGCGACGCCGGCTCGCCGTACCCGTACCCCGAACTCGACGACGAGCCGGAGCTGCCGCGACTGGCCCGCGCCGGCCGGCACGTCGCCCCGCCCAAGCGCTACCTGCGCGACATCGGCGTGGAGGTCGGCGCGGCGGAGGTCGCCGCGACGGTGGCGGCGCAGGCCGCCGCCGGCAACGGTTGGGTCAAGCTGGTCGGCGACTGGATCGACCGCGGCGTGGGCGACCTCGCGCCGGCCTGGGACGCCGACACGATGACCGCGGCCGTCGCGGCCGCGCACGCCGTCGGCGCCCGCGCCGCGGTGCACACCTTCTCCGAGTCGGCGGTGGAGATCATGGTGCGCGCCGGGGTGGACTCGGTCGAGCACGGCACCGGCCTCAGCCTCGACCTGATCGACCTGATGGCCCGGCAGGGCACCGCCCTGGTCCCCACGATGATCAACATTGCGACCTTCGGCGGCATCGCCGACCAGGCGCGCGCCAGGTTCCCCGGGTACGCCGACCACATGATCGCACTGCGGGACCGCTTCCCCGAGGTGGTCCGGGCCGCGTACGAGGCGGGCGTGCCGATCTACGTCGGCACCGACGCGGGCGGTGGGATCGACCACGGCCTGGCCGCCGAGGAGATGCTGCTGCTGCACGAGCAGGCCGGCATGTCCACGCTGGACGTGCTCGCCGCCGCCTCCTGGGGCGCCCGCGCCTGGCTCGGCTTCCCCGGCCTGGTCGAGGGCGGCCTCGCCGACCTGGTCGTCTACCCGGAGGACCCGCGCCGCGACCTCCGCGTGGTCCGCACCCCGTCCCGCATCGTCCTGCGCGGCCGCGTCATCCGCTGACCGGCCCCGGGTTCAGGGGATGGTCGAGGTGAGGAAGAGGTGGAGGGCGAGGTCGGCCAGGGCGCGGGCGGTCTGCTCGGGCGGGGCCTGGGGGAGCACGATGTGGCTCACCACCAGGCGGACGATGGTGTCGGCGGCGAACGCCAGCCGGGCCGGGTCGGTCGCCGGCAGGTGGCTGCTCGCCCATTCCAGCAGCGCCCCGGAGGCCTCGGCCAGCACCAGTTCGGAGCGGGTGGTCAGGTACGGCAGCAGCTCGTCGGAGCCGCCCCGCGCGCTGGTCAGGATCGCCTTGATCAGCGGGTTCCCGGCCGCCTCGGTGAGGGTGTGCGCGATGGCCGCGTACGCGCCGGCCCGGACGTCGGCGCCGTGGTGCGTGAGCGTCGCGCGGACCGCCGAGACGAACCGGTCGACCTCCCGCCGGGCCAGCGCCTCGGCCAGCCCCGCCTTGCTGCCGAACTCGTTGTAGACGGTCTGCCGGCTCACCCCGGCCGCGCCGGCCACCCCACCCATCCGCACGCCGTCCCAGCCGGTGGCGACCGTCTGGGCGCGGGCGGCGTCGACGATGCTGTCCCGCAGGCGTTGGCGGGCCGAGTCCCGGGGTTCGTCCATGGTGCCCGGAATTCTACGGGCGTCCGATCGGCTCAGCTGACGACGAGGCGGTACTGCGCCTCCACCCAGAAGCCGCCGCCGTCGCTGCCGCCGAAGGTCAGCTCGTGGGCGCCGGGGGCCAGCGGCGGGAGGCTGACCCAGAGCCCCCAGACGGTCACCGGCGTCGGGCGGGCCGTCGAGGTGACGCCGTTGCCGAGCGCGCCGCGCACCTCGAACGGCGTCGTCGTGCCGACCGCGGCCAGCGGCAGCGCCACCCCGTTCAGTTGGGCGTGCCCGGTCGCCCGGGACACCACCGGCACCTCGCCCGCCTGAGCCGGGAACTGCCACATGTTGAACGCCGGGAAGAACAGCGGGCGGCCGGCGGGCACCGGGCAGCGCCGGGTCACCGACCCGCCGTAGCTGCCGGCCAGGAACCAGACGTCGTCGGCCTGGTGGTGCCCGGCGTGCTCGCCGGTGGTGTCGCGAACCGGGTTCTTCGCCGGTCCGTGCGCCGCGACCCAGCGCACCCAGCGGGCGGCCAGCCCCTCCGGCGAGGTGGGCGGATACGGCAGCGAGGCCGGCCCGGAGGCGCGGCCGAACAGGGAGCGCAGCGGCGACATGGCCGCAGATGGTAGTCAGCGGGGGTGAGCGTCGCTGTCCCGCGCGCCCGTCGTGCGGCGCTGGTGCGCCCGATCGCGGCGGCCCGGCGGGCGGCGCATAGGATGTGCGGTCATGGCACGCGTGCTCACTCCCCGTGCGGAGGACTTTCCCCGCTGGTACCAGGACCTGATCGCCAAGGCGAAGCTGGCCGACAACGGCCCGGTCCGGGGGACCATGGTGATCCGACCGGCCGGCTACGCCATCTGGGAGCGGATGCAGGCCGAGATGGACGCCCGGATCAAGGCGGCCGGCGCGGAGAACGCGTACTTCCCGCTGTTCATCCCCGAGAGCTACCTCAAGCGGGAGGCCGAGCACGTCGAGGGCTTCTCGCCGGAGCTGGCCGTGGTCACCCACGGTGGTGGCAAGCAGCTCGCCGAGCCGGTCGTGGTGCGCCCCACCAGCGAGACGGTGATCGGCGAGTTCATGGCCAAGTGGATCGACTCGTACCGGGACCTGCCGCTGCTGCTCAACCAGTGGGCGAACGTGGTCCGGTGGGAGCTGCGCCCGCGGATCTTCCTGCGGACCAGCGAGTTCCTCTGGCAGGAGGGGCACACCGCGCACGCGACCCGTGAGGACGCCCGGGCCTACGCCCGCAAGATCCTGCACGAGGCGTACGAGGACCTGATGGTCAACGTGCTCGGCATCCCGGTGGTGGTGGGTCTGAAGACGGCCCGCGAGCGCTTCGCCGGCGCGACCGCCACCTACACCTGCGAAGGCATGATGGGCGACGGCAAGGCGCTCCAGCTGGGCACCAGTCACGAGCTGGGCCAGAACTTCGCCAAGGCGTTCGACATCAGCTACTCGTCGGCCGAGGGCGGCCGGGAGCACGCCTGGACCACCTCCTGGGGCACCTCGACCCGGATGCTCGGCGGTCTGATCATGGCCCACGGTGATGACAACGGCCTGCGCGTGCCGCCGAAGCTGGCGCCGGTCCAGGCGTACGTGATGATCGTCAAGGACGGCGAGGGCGTCGCGGAGGCGGCGGCCAAGCTCCGCGACGGCCTGCGCGACGCCGGCGTCCGGGTCGCGCTGGACGACCGCACGGACACCGCGTTCGGCCGCCGGGCCGTCGACGCCGAGCTGCGCGGCTATCCGGTACGCGTCGAGGTCGGCCCCCGTGATCTGGCCGCCGGCAACGCGGTCGTGGTCCGGCGTACGGACGGCACGAAGTCCCCGACCCCGGTCGCCGACGTGGTCGGCGCGGTCCTGGCGGCCCTGGAGGCCGACCAGCGGGCGCTGCACGACCAGGCCCTGGCGCACCGCGAGTCCCGCACCGTCGAGGTCTCGACCCTCGCGGAGGCGATCGAGGCGGCGGCCACCGGCTGGGCCAAGGTGCCGTGGTCGGCGGTCGGGGTCCAGGGCGAGGCCGAGGCGAACGGCCAGGGCGTCACGGTCCGGTGCCTGCTGCGCGCCGACGGCTCGGTGCCGGACTCGGAGGACGAGCCGGACCTGGTCGCCATCCTCGCCCGCGCCTACTGATGTGCAAGGAAGGGTCCCTTTAACGCCTCCGGTAGAGGAGGGGCCCCTGTCAACCCCTGGGGTGGTGGCGTGCGTTTCGAACCGGGCCGGCTGATCATGCACCGGAACGTGCGGCACGGCCGGATCGGCTGGGTCCGGCCGGCCCGGGTGGTCCTCGACGACGACCGGGGGCTGCTGCTCTGGGTCGCCCGGGACTCGCCCGTGGCGCACGAGGTCACCGAGGCGGGGCTGGGCATGCGGGCGATGCCCTTCGCCGAGTGGATCACCTCGTCGTACCGGCTGGCGCGGAGCCGCTGGAACGGGCCGCCGGTGCTGAAGTTCCTGCCCACCGGGGCGGCCCACTCGGTCTGGTGGTTCCGGGACGCCGAGGGCCATTTCGCCGAGTGGTACGTGAACCTGGAGGAACCGGGCGTCCGCTGGGACGACGGCCCGGTGGCCGGGGTGGACATGGTCGACCAGGACCTGGACGTGGTGGTCCGCCCCGACCACAGCTGGGCGTGGAAGGACGAGGAGGAGTTCGCCGAGCGGCTCGCCTTCCCGGACCACTACTGGGTGACCGACGAGAAGGCGGTCCGGGCCGAGGGGGAGCGGGTGATCCGCGTCGCCGAGGCGGCGGAGTTCCCGTTCGACGGCACCTGGTGCGACTTCACCCCACCG
Source organism: Micromonospora sp. NBC_00898 (assembly GCF_045207895.1). NCBI lineage: Bacteria > Bacillati > Actinomycetota > Actinomycetes > Micromonosporales > Micromonosporaceae > Micromonospora > Micromonospora sp. NBC_00898. Next base: position 4,344,017 of record NZ_CP108775.1, on the reverse strand, counting down.
CCGGAGTGGGACGTGCCGGACGGGCTGCCACCCGGCTGGGACCGGCCGCCGGTCCGCTGACCGGGTGCCCTCCGTCACCTCCCGGGCTGACCCGGGTGACCTTTCCCGGGTCCGGTGTGAGAGTTCGGCGCCGGATCTGGCAGAATGGTTCGCTGGTATCCGGCGCGCGTCCGGCGCCCTCTAACCCGGGCGCGTCGCCAGTCCACCGAGCAGTCTCCGGCCCAAACCCCACTGTGCCGGTTGGCGCTCACCCGTGCACCGCCCGTACCGGGCCGGTGAAATCGCAACAGGAGCGAAACAACTGTGGCCGTAAAGATCCGGCTCCTGCGGATGGGCAAGATCCGCAACCCGCAGTACCGCATCGTCGTCGCCGACTCGCGTACCAAGCGTGACGGTCGCGCGATCGAGTTCGTGGGCGTGTACCAGCCGAAGGAGGACCCTTCGGTGATCGAGGTCAAGTCGGAGCGGGTCCAGTACTGGCTCTCCGTCGGCGCGCAGCCGAGCGAGGCGGTGCAGCGTCTGCTGGAGCTGACCGGCGACTGGCAGAAGTTCAAGGGCCTGCCGGCCCCGCCGCCGCTGAAGGTCGCCCCGGAGCGGGCCGACCGCAAGGCGGCGTACGAGGCCGAGGCGAAGGCCGCCGCCGGCCTGGCTCCGGAGACCCCGGCCAAGCCGGCCAAGAAGGCCGCCAAGGCGGAGGCCCCCAAGGCGGAGGCCCCCAAGGCGGAGGCCCCCAAGGCGGAGGCCCCCAAGGCGGAGGCCCCCAAGGCGGAGGCCGCCCCGGCCGAGGCCGAGGCGCCGAAGGCCAAGGAGCAGACCGGTGCCGAGTCCGGCGAGCAGGCCTGACATGGCACTGCGTCCCGCCCTGGAGCATCTGGTCAAGGGGATCGTCGACCACCCGGACGACGTCCGGGTGCGGCTGGTCGATTCCCGTCGGGGTAAGCGGCTCGAGGTCCGCGTGCACCCGGAGGACCTCGGCACAGTGATCGGGCGGTCCGGCCGGACCGCCAAGGCGCTGCGCCAGGTGATCGGCTCCATCGGTGGGCGTGGGGTACGCGTCGACATCGTCGACTCGTACTGATGCTTCTCGTCGTCGGCAGGATCGGCAAGCCGCACGGGATCCGCGGTGAGGTCACCGTGGAGGTGCGGACCGATGAGCCCGAAGCACGCTTCGCCCCCGGTTCGGTGCTGCGCACCGAGCCGGGGGCGAGGCCCCCGGCCAACCCGGCGCCGGGTCCCGGTGTGCCGTTCCAGGTGCCGGCCGAGCTGACCATCGAGTCGGCGCGCTGGCACCAGGGCCGGCTGCTGGTGGCCTTCGAGGGTGTGCTGGAGCGGGACGTCGCCGAGGCGCTGCGCGGGACCCTGCTCACGGTGGACAGCGCCGACGTGGCGCCGCCGCAGGACCCGGAGGAGTTCCACGACCACCAGCTGGTCGGCCTCGCCGTGGTCACCCCGGCCGGCGAGCGGCTGGGCGAGGTGGCCGCGATCGACCACGCGCCCGCGTCAGACCTGCTGGTGCTGCGCCGCCCCGAGGGGCTCACCGCGCTGATCCCGTTCGTCAAGGCGATCGTGCCCGAGGTGGACCTCGCCGGCGGTCGTGTCGTCGTCGACCCGCCGGCCGGTCTGCTCGATCTCTAGACCGCCGGAGCACCCCCCATGCGCGTCGACATCGTGTCGATCTTCCCGGAGTACTTCGCCCCGCTGGACCTGTCGCTGATCGGCAGGGCCCGGGCGAACGGCACGCTGCGGCTGGCCGTACACGATCTGCGGACCTGGACCCACGACGTGCACCGCACGGTCGACGACACCCCCTACGGCGGCGGCCCCGGCATGGTGATGCGGCCGGAGCCGTGGGGTGAGGCGCTGGACGCCCTGGCTCCCGACGAGCTCAGCCCGGACGGCCACACGCTGCCCCGGTTGCTGGTTCCCTCGCCGGCCGGCGCCCCGTTCACCCAGGCCATGGCGCACGAGCTGGCCGCCGAGTCGCACCTGCTCTTCGCCTGCGGCCGGTACGAGGGCATCGACCAGCGGGTCCTCGACCACGCGGCGACCCGGATGCGGGTGACCGAGGTCTCCCTCGGTGACTACGTGCTCTTCGGCGGCGAGGTCGCGGTGCTGGTGATCCTGGAGGCGGTCACCCGGCTGCTGCCCGGGGTGCTCGGCAACGCCGGGTCGCTGGACGAGGAGTCGCACGCCCACGGGCTGCTCGAAGCGCCCATGTACACCAAACCGGCGACCTGGCGCGGGCAGGAGGTGCCGGAGGTGCTCCGCTCCGGTGACCACGGGCGGATCGCCCGCTGGCGGCGGGACGAGGCGCTGACCCGGACGGCCGCGCGCCGCCCCGACATGATCGCCGCGCTGCCCCCGGAGAGCCTGGACAAGCGGGACCGGGCCGCGCTGGACCGGGGTGGATTTCAGTCGCCGCCGGGGGATGTGGCAAAGTAGAGGGGTTGCCGCAGCTGTCCGCGCCCGCGGGCGGCTGCGAGGATCCTCGACCGGGGGCGGCCCGCCGTCCACCACCCGGGGATCAGAATCACCCATCCGCGCACCGAGTGACGGTGCGCCGTGAGCCTCACGAGGACACAGCGATGAACATCCTGGACGCCCTTGACGCCCAGTCGAAGCGGGTCGACCTCCCCGACTTCCGTGCCGGTGACACCGTGAAGGTGCACGCGCGGGTCGTCGAGGGCAACCGGTCCCGTGTCCAGATCTTCCAGGGCGTCGTCATCCGCCGCCAGGGTGACGGTCTGCGCGAGACCTTCTCGGTCCGCAAGGTCAGCTTCGGTGTGGGTGTGGAGCGGACGTACCCGATCAACAGCCCGGCGATCGACCGGATCGAGGTCGTGACCCGCGGTGACGTGCGTCGCGCCAAGCTGTACTACCTGCGCGAGCTGCGGGGCAAGAAGGCCAAGATCAAGGAGCTGCGCGAGAAGCAGCCGACGAGCTGACTTTCCGCTCGCCACGCTGCCCCACCTGCGCGGATGTCGTATCGACCAGATCGCATTACCCTGGTCGTACGGGCGCAGGAGGGCAGCGACGCCGCGTGCATCGCGGCAGAGCGGTCCACCGCCGCCCGTGGGGCCTCACGACGAGGCCCCCGGGCGGTGGTGTCGTTTCTGCGGACCGGAGAGTGGCATGGTGCAGATGCTTGACGAGGACGCCACCGTCGACCCCTGGCGCCGGCGGGCCCGGCGCACCAGGCGGCAGATGCCCCTCTGGCAGGAGCTGCCCCTGCTCCTGGTCGTCGCGTTCTGCCTCGCGGTGCTGATCCGCACCTTCCTGCTCCAGGCGTTCTTCATCCCCTCCGGGTCGATGGAGAACACCCTCCTCATCGGCGACCGGGTGCTGGTCAACAAGGTCGTCTACGACGTCCGGGACCCGGTGCGCGGCGAGGTGGTGGTCTTCCGGGGCACCGACAAATGGGTTGCCCAGGAGACCCCGGCGCCGCCGGCCGGGTTCGCCGGCAAGGTCGGGCGCACCCTCGGCGACCTGGTCGGGGTCAGCCGTCCCGGGGAGAAGGACTTCATCAAGCGGGTGATCGGGGTGCCCGGCGACAAGGTCTGGTGCTGCGACAACGGCCGGGTCGTGGTCAACGGCGTGCCGCTGGACGAGCGAGCGTACGTCTCGGAGGATTCGCCGGCCGACGTGCCGCCGAACCCGAGGGAGTGCCGGTCCCGGCAGTTCACCGAGGTGGTCGTACCGGCCGGGCAGATCTTCGTGATGGGCGACCATCGGCTGGTCTCCCAGGACGCCCGCTGCCAGGGCCCGGTGCCCATCGACAACGTGGTGGGCCGGGCCTTCATGATCGTCTGGCCCTCCGAGCGGTGGACGTCCCTGCCCGTGCCGGAGACCTTCGCCAGCCTGCCGCAGGCGGACGGCGCGCAGCCGCCGACCCCCGTCGATCCCGACCCGGTGGGCGGTGTGGTCCTGGTCCTCCCGGTCACGGCGGCCCTCTCCGTTCTCGCGCGTTCCGGGCGGCCCCCGCGTGCCCGGCGTCGTAGGCTCCTCCCGTGATTGACGAGCAGACCGAAAAGCCCCGCAGTTCCTTCTGGAAGGAGCTGCCCATCCTCCTGGGCGTGGCGATCCTGGTCGCAGTGCTGGTGCGTGCCTTCGTGCTGCAGACCTTCTTCATCCCCTCCCCGTCCATGGAGAACACTCTCAAGATCGACGATCGGGTGCTGGTCAACAAGCTGGTCTACGACTTCCGGTCGCCGCACCGGGGCGAGGTGATCGTCTTCAAGGCGCCCACCGTGTGGAGCGGCAACCCGGACGGTGAGGACTTCATCAAGCGGGTGATCGGCGTCGGCGGCGACCACGTGGTCTGCTGCGACGCGCAGGACCGGTTGGTCATCAACGGCCGTTCGCTGGACGAGCCGTACATCTACTCCGCCAACGGGCAGCAGGACAAGCCCGCCGACCAGGACTTCGACATCACCGTGCCGCGGGGGCGCCTCTGGGTGATGGGTGACCACCGGTCGGCCTCGGGCGACTCGCTGGAGCACTGGCAGCAGTCCGGCCAGGACATCACCGAGGCCACCATCCCGGAGGACCAGGTGGTCGGGCGGGCGTTCACCGTCTTCTGGCCGGTCAACCGGGCGACCTGGCTCACCGTCCCGAAGCAGTTCGACGGGATCCCCAATCCCTGACCCCGGAGGGCGTGGCCGTTCGTCGGAGCCGTCTGGCAGGCTTGGGCGGTGACCGTCTACACCCCCCGACGCGCGGCCCGGGTGCTGCTCGTCGACGCTGCCGGCCGGGTGCTGCTCTTCGCCGGCACCGATCCGGCCCGGCCCGGCCACAGCTACTGGTTCACCCCCGGCGGCGGGCTCCAGCCGGGGGAGAGCCCGGCCGACGGCGCGGCGCGTGAGCTGGCCGAGGAGACCGGGCTGCGGCTCACCCCGGCCGAACTGGGCCCGCCGGTGTGGGCCGAGACGATCGAGTTCCCGTTCGACGGCGTCTGGTACCGGCAGGAGCAGGAGTTCTTCCTGGTCCGCGTTGCGGCCTGGGAGGTGGACACCGCGGGCTTCGACGAGGTCGAGCGGGCCAGCGTCACCGGCCACCGCTGGTGGTCCCCGGACGAACTGGCCGGCACCGACGAGCGCTACTACCCGGCGGACCTGCCGGCGGTGCTGACCCGGGCGCTCGCCGCCCGACCGGCCGCCCACCGGGTTGCGGCGTGCTGACGCCCCCGCGCACCGTGGTGCGCCGCGACGGTGGCCTCTACGCGCTGGAACGCGCCCTGCAACGGCGCGGCTTCCGGCACGTGGCCGGCGCGGACGAGGCCGGGCGGGGCGCCTGCGCCGGGCCGCTCGTCGCCGCCGCCGCGGTGCTGCCCGAGGGGCGGCGCGGCGAGATCGACGGGCTGGCCGACTCCAAGCTGCTCACCCCGGCCAGCCGGGAGCGGATCTACGACGAGGTGGTCGACCGGGCCCTCGCGTACGCGGTGGTGGTGATCCCCGCGGAGGAGGTCGACGCGCGCGGGCTGCACGTGTGCAACCTGGCCGCGATGCGGCGCGCCCTCGCGTCGTTGACCACCCGTCCGGAGTACGTGCTGACCGACGGCTTCGGCGTGGACGGGCTGGACGTGCCGGGGCTGGCGGTGTGGAAGGGCGACCGGGTGGCCGCCTGTGTGGCGGCGGCGAGCGTGCTGGCCAAGGTCACCCGGGACCGGCTGATGGTGGAGCTGGACGGGAAGTTCCCCGGCTACGGGTTCGCCGAGCACAAGGGTTACATCACGCCCGAGCACACCGCGGCGCTGCGGGAGCGGGGGCCGTGCCGGGAGCACCGCTTCTCGTACGTCAACGTGGCCACGATCTCCGGCCGGGACGGGCGCCCGCCCCGGTCCCGTCGGCCGGCGGTGGACGGCCCGGATGAGCCGATGGAGCGCTCCGGCGCGTCAGGGGGTACCGTCGGCGTGGCGTTGGGCGAGCAGCCTCGACCTCCGGCGCCGGTGGGGGAAGATGTGGTCATGGAAGGCGGAGTGCGATGAGCGCGGAAGATCTCGAGAAGTACGAGACCGAGATGGAGCTGCAGCTCTACCGGGAGTACCGCGACATTGTCCGCCAGTTCTCCTACGTGGTGGAGACCGAGCGCCGTTTCTACCTGGCCAACCAGGTCGACCTGCACGTGCGCAACTCGGACGGCGAGGTCTACTTCGAGGTCGAGATGCACGACGCCTGGGTGTGGGACATGTACCGTCCCGCCCGGTTCGTCAAGAATGTCCGGGTAATGACGTTCAAGGACGTCAATGTGGAAGAGCTCGAAAAGCCGGACATCTCCCTTCCCGCAGACTCCGGATTCGGCGGCTGACGGTTTCCGCTCGCGGCGGCTGATCCGCCCCGCCGGGCGGCCCGGCCGCGCCGTGGCGGGTCACTCCGCCAGCACCACCACCTCGACCCGCTGCACCAGGTTGTTGGCGAAACCGCCCCGGTTCCAGGGCTGCTCGACCGGCTGGCTCCGCCCGGAGGCGTCGGTGGCCCGGGCGCCGAGCAGGTAGCGCCCCGGCTCCGGGTCCCACTCGTACCGCCAGCCCCGCCACGCCCACTCCCCGCCGCTCGGCTCGGCCAGCCGGGCCGGCGCCCAGGTCGCGCCCCCGTCGGTGGTCACCTCCACCGCGCTGACCGGTGCGTGTCCCGACCAGGCCCGACCGTCCACCGTGCACGGCCCCGGCCGCAGCACCCGGGTACGCGACATGAAGTCCGGGAAGCCCGGCGGGCGGACCAGGGCGCGCGGCTCGATCCGGGTCACCGGCACCCCCGGGTCGTCGGCGTCGCTGCGCAGCCGGTACGCCACCGCGTTCTGGTAGCCGTCGAACGGCTCGGTCAGCACCCGGATGTTCCGCAGCCACTTCACGTGCGCCATGCCGTACCAGCCGGGCACGATCAGCCGCAGCGGCGACCCGTGCTGCGGCAGCAGGGGAGCGCCGTTCATCTCGTACGCCAGCAGCACCTCCTCGCGCAGCGCGTCCGCGACCGGCAGCGCCCGCTGGTAGTCCTGCTCGACGCCCCGCTCGACGCCGTGGTCCGCGCCGGTGAAGACCACGTCCAGGGCCTCCGGGGAGAGCCCGGCCTCGCGCAGCAGCGGCGCCAGCGGCGTGCCGGTCCACTCGGCGTTGCCGACCGCCTCGACCAGCCACGGCTGGCTGACCGGCCGGGGGTGCAGCAGCGCCCGCCCGTTGCCGGCGCACTCCAGGGTCACCCGGTGGGTGACCCCGGGCCGGTCCCGCAGGGCGGCCAGGTCGAGGCTCAGCGGCCGGTCCACCGCGCCGTCGACGGTCAGCGTGTGCGCCGCCGGGTCGACGTCCGGGATGTCGTAGTGGATGAGCAGGTAGTGCAGCCCGGCCGGGGTGACGTCGTAGCGCAGCGCCTCCAGCGGGATGCCATGGTTGCGGGCGGCGAGCTGCAGCTCCTCCGCGCTGATCGCCTCATCCGGGTCGGCGATCCGGGACGGCCGGCTGACGTCGTCCACAGTGGTCATCGCTGCTCCCGGCGGTCGGCGGGCGGACGCCCGGTCACGGGTGGGTGAGGCGGTCGTAGCCGACGAACTCGAACATCCGCACGCCGGCCGGCAGCGCCCGGGGCCGGCCGGCGAAGCGGTGCACGCCCACCCCCACCCCGTCGGCCGGGCTGCTCACCGCCACCGGGGTGAAGCCCTCCTCGGCGAACCAGTCGCAGATGGTGGGCACCAGGTCCGGCTCGCGGCGGTGCCGGGTCCAGAAGACCGTTCCACCGGCGGCGCAGAGGGCCGCGCAGTGCCCGATCGTGGCCCGGATGTCGCCGTCGACGATGTTGCCGAAAATCCCGCAGACCAGCACCAGCTCCGCCGGGGCGAGATCGGCGTAGTGGTCGGTCAGCGCCGCGTCCCCCACCACCACCTGCACCGCCGACAGGCCGGCCGCCGCCGCGGCCGCCCGGGCCACCTCGGCGTTGCGGGGGTCCAGCTCGACCAGGCGGGCGGTCACGTCATCCCGTCGGGGATGCGTCGCGAGCACCGGGATCAGGTCCCGCCCCTGACCGGCGCAGAGGCTGACCACCCGCAGCGGACCGGGCGGCGCCTGGTCGAGCGCCTCGCGGACGCGCAACCGCAGCTCGGCCAGGCGCCGGGACAGGGCCGAGCCCGGCTGGTCGTAGTCGTCATGCCAGGCGTACCAGTCCCGCGTCATCGGCTCAGCATAGGCGGTGCGGGTCGCCGGCCCGTGCGGTCGCATAGCAGATCGACTCCGCCGCCGGGCGTTCTCCACAGCCGGGTCGCCATCCACAGTCGGCGGTGACCACCGGTGGCGCGGAGACCGCCGTCGGGGCAGGCTGCCGGCCGTGCGAACAGCGTCCGGGCCCGTCACGGCGGCCCTCCTTCTGCTCCCGCTGATCCTCCCGGCGCCGCCCGCCCCGGCGGCCGCCCCGTCGCGCGCCGCCCCCGTGGCCGTTGCCCCGGCGAGCGTGTCCCCGCTGGTCGCCTCCCCACCGGAGGTGTCCCGGGCGGGTGCGTCCGCGGTCGGCTATCCGGCGGGGGGAGGGGCATCCGGGTCCGGGTCACGGTTCCGGTGGCCGCTCGCCGGCACACCCCGGCCGGTGCGCCGGTTCGACCCGCCGCCACAGCCCTGGCTGCCCGGTCACCGGGGCGTCGACCTGGCCGCCGACCCGGGCGTCGAGGTCCGGTCGGCCGGCCCGGGCGTGGTCCTCTTCGCCGGCACGGTGGCCGGGCGCCCGGTGGTCACCGTCGGGCACGGCGGCGGGCTACGGACCACCTACGAGCCGGTACGCCCCGGGCCGGCGGTCGGTGCCCGGGTGGCCGTCGGTACGCCCATCGGCACCCTGCTCGCCGGCCACCCCGGCTGCCCGGCCGCGGCGTGCCTGCACTGGGGGCTGCGCCGGGGCGACGAATACCTCGATCCTTTGGCCCTGCTCGGCCTGGGACGCGTCCGGCTGCTGCCGCTGGACGGCGACGGCTCACCGCTGGGCGAGCAGCGTGGGCAGCTGGACCGCCAACCGGTCGTACTCGTCGGGGGTGTTGTAGACCTGGCCGCACAGCCGCAGCCAGCCCCGGTCGTTCCAGGTCATCACCGCCACCTCGGCGGCGAGCCGGTCCGCGATCCGGGTCCGCAGCGCCTCCGCCGCGTCCTTCGTGGCGGCGACGCCGCGCGGCAGCGGGATGAGCCGCATGGACACCGTCGGTCCGCCGGGCTCCGGCAGGTCGGCCGGCGCCACCCCGAGGGCGTCCCCGACCACCCGCTGCCCGTACGCGGCGAGCGCGGCGTTGTGCGCACGTACCCGGTCGACGCCCAGGCTGCGCAGGGTGAACAGCCCCACCGGCGCGGCCAGCCACGGCGTGTAGTCCAGCGTCGCCTGCCATTCGACCCGGGCGGGGAAGCCGGCCTCCTGCTCCCAGGAGACCACCAGCGGTTCGATCCGCTCCCGCCACGGCTTCGCGACCACCAGCGCGGCGGTCCCGCGCGGCGCGTACGCCCACTTGTGCAGGTTGCCGACCCAGAAATCGGCCCCGACGGAGGCCACGGTGATCGGCAGCATGCCCGGGGCGTGCGCCGCGTCGACCAGCACGGGCACGCCCTGCTCGCGGGCCACCCCGACCACGGCGGCGGCCGGGAAGAGTCGGGCGGTGGCGGAGGTGAGCTGGTCGATCACCACCAGCTTGGTCCGCCCGGGGCGCAGCCCGGAGCGGACGATCTCGACGACCTCCTCGTCGCCGGCGATCAGCGGCACGTGCAGGGTCCGGTGCGTCGCCCCGGTGCGCCGGCACTCCCGCTCCACCGAGAAGCGGACCGCACCGTACCCGTGGTCCGTGGTCAGCACCTCGTCGCCGGGGCGCAGGCCGATCGACTGGAGCGCCACCGCCACCCCGGTGGTCGCGTTGCCCACCAGCGCGGTGCCCTCCGGGTCGGCCCCCAGAAACCCGGCCAGGTGCCGGCGGGTGTGCGCGATCCGATCGACCAGACCCTGGGTGAAGAAGCGCAGCGGGTTCGCCTCCATCTCGTCGCGCAGCCGCTGCTGGGCCCGCTGCACCCCGATCGGAACGGCGCCGAACGAGCCGTGGTTGAGGTGACTGACCGACGGGTCGAGCGAGAAGAGCAGCCGAGCTCCGGGGATCGGCTCGGGCGGCTGCGGGACCGTCATCCGCCGATCGTAGCCCGCCGTCGATCATCAACCGCCGGATCGCCTTCCTCCCGCGGTCACCGCCCTGTGACGGCGCAGCCCTGCGACGGCGCGGGCCGCCGGGTCGGTCAGGCGCGTGGGTGCGCCTGCTGGTACGCCGCCCGCAGCCGCTCGACGGAGACGTGCGTGTAGATCTGGGTGCTGGCCAGCGAGGAGTGCCCGAGCAGCTCCTGCACTGCGCGCAGATCCGCGCCGCCCTCCAGCAGGTGGGTGGCGGCCGAGTGCCGGAGCCCGTGCGGGCTGATCCGGGGCAGGCCGGCCTGCTCGGCGTACCCGGCGACGATCCGGCGCGCGGTGGTCGGGTTCAGCCGCCGGCCCCGGGCGCCCAGCAGCAGCGCACCTCCGGAGCCGGGGCCGGCCAGGGCAGGTCGGCCCCGGCCCAGCCACGCGTCCAGCGCACGCTGCGCCGGCACCCCGTATGGCACGGCGCGCTCACGGCCGCCCTTGCCCAGCACCCGCACCACCCGGCGGCCGTGGTCGACGTCGGCGAGGTCCAGGCCGCACGCCTCGCTGATCCGGATCCCGGTGCCGTAGAGCACCTCCAGCAGCACCCGGTCCCGCAGCAGCACCGGCTCGTCCTCGCCCGCCGCACGTTCGCCGCCTGCCCGGTCGACCGCCTCGGCCGGTGGCACGGCCCGGTCCGTGGCCTTGGGCGATGCGGCGGCCCCGTCCATGAGGCCGGGCGGGGCGGTGGCCGGGTCCGCGGCGTTGGACGGTGCGGCGGTCGGGTCTGCGGCGTCGGGCGGTGCCGCGGTGCGGGAGGGCGCGGTCATCAGGGCGGCGGCCTGGTCGGCGCGGAGCACGGCGGGCAACTCGCGGTGGGCCCTCGGGCTGGACAGCGGGGCGGCCACGTCCGCGGGCAGCAGCCCCGACCGGTGAGCCCAGGCGCTGAAGGTGCGCGCCGACGCGGCGCGACGGGCCAGCGACGTCCGGGCGGCGCCCATCGTCCGCTGCTTCGCCAACCAGCTGCGCAGCACCGTCAGGTCCAGCTCGGCGAGGTCGACGCAGCCCATCCGGACGGCGTGGTCGAGCAGCGAGACCAGATCGGTGACGTACGCCCGCACGGTGTGCGCGGAACGGTTGCGGACCCGAGCCAGGTGGTCGGCGAAGTCGTCCACCGACTCCCGCATCGCCGGTGGCAGTCCCTCATGGGTGGCGCGGGTGCCACGCCCCTCGACGCTCACCGCCCAGCCCTGCCCAGTACGGGCGCCGGCGCGCCGGGCCGGGTCCACCCCTGATCGTCGGCACCGCCGGAGGCCGCGGTGGGACGCGGCCTGATCCTGCTGTCGGCGGACACCACCCCAGCCTACGGCCGTGATCCCACCACGGCAGAGCACCAGCGTCGTCCCGTCGGCGGCGCGTCGACGTCCCGCGTGCGTGCGTCTCCGTCGTTCCGGCTGTCCCCGCCGTCGTGGCCCTGTCCGTCGCGGTGCCGCGTTTCTGCGTGTCGCTGGCGATCTGTCGCGGGTCGGCGCGCCGTCAGGGGTGGCTGACCCGGCCCCGGACAGGGGAAACTGGTCGTACGAAGAGGACGGTCACGGTTGTCGCCGAGCGGCATCGCGGTGCCGGGCCGGGCCGGTGGCGTCACGGGCCGGGCCCGGCCGGTGAGGTGCAGGGGTGATTCGCGAGGCGGAGCAGAGCGGCGTCGATCCGGGAGGGTGACGCCGGCGGGAGGAGGGGACCGATCGTGGGTGTGGATGCCGTCCTCTATCGGCTGGTCCGGGCCGGACCCGGTCGGGGTCGTCCGTCGCACGTCGCGGCCGGCGTGGTCGCCGACCCCGACGACGTCCTGCTCGACCTGTTGAAGCGGGTGCGGGGCGGCGGCCGTACGCCGTTGCTGGACCGCGTCGATCCGCTCGGCGAGCTGGTGGTCAGCGCCGAGGCGGCGCCGCAACTCCTCGCCGAGCTGCGCTGTCTGGCCGAGGTGGCCCGGGCGCCCGCGGAGGTGGACCGGGTCCGCCGGCTCGCGCTGCTCGCCCGGCGCTGCCTGACCAGCCGGGACGTCGAGATCCGCTTCGAGGGCGACTGAGGCCGGCGGCACCGCCGCCCGCTCGGCCCGCCCCGCCCGCCCCGCCCCGCTCGGCCCGCCCCGCTCGGCCCGCCCCGCTCGGCCCGCCCCGCTCGGCCCGCCCCGCTCGGCGGTCCGGCGTGGCTCGCCCCGCTCGGGTCTTCCGGTTCCGACTGGCCGGGCTGCGGCGCGGCCGAGTCAGTCAGGCGGGGGTGGCGCGCCTGCCGGGCTCGCGCCGGCGGTCCGCCGGTCCGTTGGTGGGGCGAGGGCGTACCCGCCGTCCCGCCGGACCACCAGCCCCAACTCTTCCAACAGCGACAGCTTGCGCAACGCGACCCGGACGCCCACCCCCGCCCGGGCGGCCACCGCGTCCGGGCTGCGCGACCCCCGGCGCGGCAGGGACTCCAGGACCATGGCGGCCTCGTCGTCGAGTTCGTCTGCGGGGCGTCGCGGGCCCCGGGCCGGGGGCGCCAGGTCGGCGCCGATCCGCCCCACCTCCTCCAGCACGTGCGCGACCCCGGTGATGATTCGGGCGGCGGGCTGCTCCCGGAGCAGTTCGTGGGCGCCGACCGACATGGCCGAGGTGACCGGGCCGGGCACCACCATCCCCGGTCGGTCGATGGCCAGCGCCCGGCGCATGGTCTGGGTGGCCCCGCTGCGCGCGGACGCCTCCACCAGCACGCTTCCCCGGGTGGCGGCGGCGATCACCCGATTGCGGATCAGGAACCGCGGCCTGAGCGGTTCGGCGCCGGGCATCCATTCGCTGACCAGCAGCCCCGTCTCGGCGATCCGGTCGAAGAGGGCGGCGTTACCCATCGGGTAGGGCCGGTCCACCCCGCAGGCCAGCACCGCCACGGTCATCCCGCCGGCGTTCAACGCGCCCCGGTGCGCGGCGGCGTCGATGCCGAACGCCCCGCCGGAGACCACCGACCAGTCCCGGTCCGCCAGGCCGTAGCCCAGTTCGGTGGCCACGTGCACGCCGTAGGGCGTGGCGGCCCGGGCGCCGACCACGGCCACCGACCGTGCCATCGCCTCGGCCAGCGGCCAGGCGCCGCGTACCCAGAAGCACAGCGGTGGGGCGGTCTCGGTGTCCACCCGGCGGCTGGCCCCGGAGAGGGCGAGCCGGCGCAGGTCGTCGACGCCTGCCGGCCACTCGTCGTCCTCCGGCGTGACGATCCGGGCGCCGAGCCGGTCGGTCCGCTCCAGTGCCCGGGCCGCCGCGACGCGGGGGTCACCGGCGGCGAGCCGGGCCGCCACGGTGGCGTGCAGCTTCTCCTCCGGCGCGCCGCCCTCGCAGAGCAGTGTCAGGGTGGCCGGCGCCCCGAGCCGCTCGACCAGCCGGTGCACCGACCAGGTGCCCGGTTCGGTGAGCCAGGTCAACGCCACCCGGGCCAGCCGGTCCGCCGTCCGGGTCTCCTCGTCGCGGCTCATGCTCCCTCTCCCGTCCGTAGTGCGATCGCCTCCCGTACGTCCTCCCGGTCCGGCCGGTCCCGCCCGTCCAGGTCGGCGACCGTCCACGCCAGCCGGATGATCCGGTCGAAGCCCCGGGCCGAGAGGGAACCGCTGTCCAGCCGGGCGCGCAGCTCGTCGGTGTCATGGCCCGGCAACCGCCAGGGTGACCGGCGCAGCAGCGGGCCGGGTATCTCGGCGTTGAGCCGGCGGCCGATCGGGGCCCAGCGCTCGGCGGCTGCCGCCCGTGCCGCGGCGACCCGGGCGCCGACGGTGGCCGAGGACTCGTGCGCGCCGCCCGTCGCCATCAGCTCGGCCGCCCGCACCGGCAGGAGGGTGACCTGCACGTCGACCCGGTCCAGCAGGGGTCCGGAGAGTCGCCCCAGGTAGCGCCGCCGGGTGAGCGGGCTGCACTCGCACTGCGTGTCGCCGGCCGGTTTCGCGCACGGGCAGGGGTTGGCGGCCAGCACCAGTTGCACCCGCGCCGGGTACTCCGTGCCGCCCCGGGTCCGGGCCAGCCGGATCCAGCCGTGTTCGAGGGGCTGGCGCAACGCCTCCAGGGCGCCCTTGCTGAACTCGGGCGCCTCGTCGAGGAAGAGCACCCCGCGATGGGCCAGCGACACCGCGCCCGGGCGCGCCAGCCCGGCGCCCCCGCCCACCAGCGCCGGCACGGTGGCTGTGTGGTGCGGCGCCTGGAACGGCGGGTGGCGCAGCAGCCGCCCGTCCGACGGGAGCACGCCGGCGATCGAGTGCAGCGCGGTGACCTCCAGCGCGGCGTCGTCGTCCAGCTCGGGCAGGATCGACGGCAGGCGTTCGGCCAGCATGGTCTTGCCGGCGCCGGGTGGCCCCAGCAACGCGAGGTGGTGTCCCCCGGCCGCGGTCACCTCCAACGCCCGCCGGCCCAGTCCCTGGCCGGCGACGTCGGCCAGATCCGGCCCGTCCGGAGGCGGCGTCGGGCCGCTGGCCGAGGGTTCCAGCAGCGGCGTGCCGTCCCGGACGAAACCGACCAGTCGGTGCAGGGTGTCGACCGCGCGGACCCGGACGCCGGGGATCACCGCTGCCTCGGCCGCGTTGTCGACCGGCACGATGACCCGTCCCAGCCCCGCCCTGACCGCGGCGGCCACCATCGGCAGGACGCCGCGCACCGGTCGGACGGTGCCGTCCAGTCCCAGCTCACCCAGGACCACCACCCGGTCCAGCGGCAGCAGTGGCAGCTCCCCGGCGCCGCCGAGCAGGGCGGTGGCGATGGCCAGGTCGAACGCGGAGCCGTACTTGGGCAGGTCGGCGGGGAGCAGGTTGAGGGTGATCCGCCGGTTCGGCCACTTCTCGCCGGAGTTGACGATGGCCGCGCGGACCCGGTCCCGGGCCTCGTGCAGGGCGGTGTCGGGCAGACCGGAGATGACCACCGCGGGCAGCCCCGGCGCCAGGTCGGCCTCCACCTCCACGACGTGCCCGGTCACCCCGACCAGGCCCGCGCCGAGCACCTTGGCGTAGCTCATGCCGGCACCTCGCTTCGCCCGGCGCCGGCCTGAGCCTCGTGCCGCCCTGCCTTGATGATTCGCTCGCTGCGCTCGCTCATGCCCGGCCGCCCATCTCAGAACGCGCCCTTGAGGTGGTCGACCCGGGCCGCGCCCGCCACGGACAGCCGGACCGACAGGACGTCGAAGCGCACCTCGTCCGCGGTGGTTCCGGTCTCGGCCAGCCACCGGGCGGCCAGGCCGCGCAGCCGGCGCGCCTTGGCCGGTACGACCGCCTCGGCCGGGCTGCCGAAGTCGTCCGTACGACGGGTCTTCACCTCGCAGAAGGCGAGCACCCCGCCCTCCCAGGCGATGATGTCGATCTCGCCGTCCGGGCAGCGCCAGTTCCGGGCGACCGGCCGCAGTCCCGCCTCGATCAGGTGTCGGACCGCGCACCGTTCCCCGTACGCGCCGACGGCCTGGTTCCGCTTCGTCATGCGGCCAGGGTGGGCCCGGGGCGGTCGGTACGGCCGCCCTGTCCGGTCTGCCTGTGGACAACCGGCGGGGCTGTGGACGACCGGACGATCATGTCGGGCCTGTGCTAGGACGCGGCCAGGCGGTCACCGAGCGTGCACCCGCGATGACCGGATCCGTGTCGTGCTGACCTGGGACGGCGTCGTCAGCCGGCCGGATGGCGCAGGTGGAGCCGGTCGCATACCGTGCCCGTCGTGGACGGACGACAGAGCTTTCCCGAGGATCAGCAGGGGTCGCGTTGGGGCGACCAGGGGTACGCCGAGCCGGACTGGCGCGGAGCGGGCGACCCGCGCTACCGCGACGACGACTTCCGGACCCCGGAACAGCGCGCCGGCGCGGACGACGGCCGGTACGCCGACCCGGTGACCTCCCGGTACGGCGAATCCGGGCGCTTCGGTGCGAACGACCCGCTCGGCGACGGACATCAGGAGACCGACGGCTATCGGTCCCGGTCGCGGCGCGGGGAGGACCCGGAGGTCTCCGGCGAGCTGCCCGGTGAGCGCGGCGGCCGGCGGGCCGCGCGGGAGAGCGCGGACCAGCTCGTCGCCGGCGGCCGGGAGAGCGTGGCCGGGCCGGACCAGCTCGGCGCGGACCGGGCACCGGACGCGCTGCGACCCGCTCCCGTCGGCGGCTACCCGATCGTCGAGCCGACCCACGCCGCCGTGCCGCCGTTCGGGGTGGGGGACCGTCCGTCCGGCCCGATCCATGCCGGTCCGACCCCGTTCACCGTCGGGGACCGCCCTGGCGGCCCGGCCCCGCATCCGCTGGAGATGCCGACCGGGCCGATGCCGTCGGTCGCGCCCCGGCTCGACGCCCCGCCGACCGGCGACGGCGTCTACCGGACCCGCCGGCCGGCGCTCGCGGTGGTCCTCGCGGCGCTGACGCTCGTCTTCGAGGTTCCCGCCCTCCGGGTCCTCCTGCACGGCGTGGTGGGGAACCCCGTCTCGTCCTCGGACGTGGTGGTGGGGACGTTCCTGGTGGCCGGGCTGCCGATCTTCGCCGCCGGCCTCTACGGGCTGCGTACCGGTGGGTTGTCGCTCGCCGACGGCAGCCGCGGCTGGCTCCGCCCGCCGACGGCCTACCTGACCGTCGGGCTGGTGCTCTTCGTCGCTGCCGCGCTCGGCGCCCGCTGAGTCGCCCCTCGCCGGCTCGCCCGGCATGCGGTGGGCCGGTGACGCCGTGCGGCGAGCCGCCCGCGCCGGGCGCAGGCCCCGCCGGCGCGGCGCGCCACCCGCACGGGTCGAGCCGGGCGCCGGGGACCGGTCCGGGTGGTACGCCCGGAAAGTGACGGTGCGGGGCGTTCCCGCACCCCGGGTCTGGCGGGCGGAGAAGGGGCGTACACTGGTCGACTGGCGACCGCCTCGCGCGGTCGACCTCGCGCGCCCTCTCCACGTTTCCTCGTGGGGCGACGGCCTCCCTGGTCCCGACCCTGTCGGGCCCGTCACGGCCGGCGACCGGGCGCCAGGACGCCCGGCCGCCGGCCGGGCGGGACAACCAGGGAACACGAGGAGTACCCACCATGGCCGTCGTGACCATGCGTCAGCTGCTGGAGAGCGGTGTCCACTTCGGGCACCAGACCCGGCGCTGGAACCCGAAGATGAAGCGCTTCATCTTCACCGAGCGCAACGGTATCTACATCATCGACCTGCGCCAGACCCTCGACTACATCGAGAAGGCGTACGACTACGTGCGCACCACGGTGGCCGAGGGCGGCAGCATCCTGTTCGTCGGCACCAAGAAGCAGGCCCAGGAGGCCATCGCCGAGCAGGCGACCCGGGTCGGTCAGCCGTACGTCAACCACCGCTGGCTCGGTGGCATGCTGACCAACTTCCAGACGGTGTACAAGCGCCTGCAGCGGATGAAGGAGCTGGAGGCCCTGGGTGACCTGAGCGGCACCGCCGCCGGTTACACCAAGAAGGAGACGCTGCAGCTCTCCCGCGAGAAGATCAAGCTGACCCGCACCCTGGGTGGTCTGCGGGACATGCAGAAGCTGCCGGCCGCGATCTGGGTGGTCGACACCAAGAAGGAGCACATCGCCGTCGACGAGGCCCGCAAGCTGGGCATCCCGGTGATCGCGGTGCTCGACACCAACTGCGACCCGGACGAGGTCGACTTCCCGATCCCGGGCAACGACGACGCCATCCGTTCGGCGGAGCTGCTGACCAAGGTCGTGGCCGCCGCCGTCGCCGACGGCCTGATCGCCCGTTCCGGCCGTCGCCGGGGCGGCGACGAGAAGCCGGAGCCGGGCCAGGTCGGCACCGACGAGCCGCTGGCCGAGTGGGAGCGCGAGCTGCTGGAGGAGCCGAAGAAGGCCGACGAGCAGCAGCCGGCCGAGCAGCCGCAGGCCGAGCAGCCGGCGCCCGCCGCCGCGGAGTGATCGCACCGCCGCGTCCCCATCGTCCGTTTTCGCGGTCGGTGGGGCGCGGCGGATACGCCGGGCACATCCGGCCCGGATCCGGGTAACCCGGCAGCCAGACCATCCCACGCAGTCCCAACACCGAAGAGAGAGTCATGTCCAACTTCACCGCCGCGGACGTCAAGAAGCTCCGCGACCTCACCGGCGCCGGCATGATGGACTCCAAGAAGGCGCTGACCGAGGCCGAGGGCGACTTCGACAAGGCCATCGAGATCCTGCGCGTCAAGGGCGCCAAGGACGTCGGCAAGCGGGCCGGCCGCACCGCCGCGAACGGCCTGATCGCCCACTCCGGCAAGGCGCTGCTCGAGCTCAACTGCGAGACCGACTTCGTCGCCAAGAACGACGCCTTCATCGCCTTCGCCCAGCAGCTGGTCGAGCACGGCGAGCGCAGCGGCGTCAGCACCGCCGAGGAGCTGCTGGCCAGCTCGATCGACGGCAAGCCGGTCGCCGACCTGATCCAGGAGCAGTCCGCCAAGATCGGCGAGAAGCTGGTGCTGAACCGCTTCGCCAAGCTGGACGGCAACGTCGCGGTCTACCTGCACCGCAAGAGCCAGGACCTGCCGCCGGCCGTCGGCGTGCTGGTGGAGTACGCCGGCAAGACCGACGAGGCCGGCGACGCCGACGCCCGCGGTGTGGCCATGCAGATCGCCGCGATGCGGCCGAAGTACCTCACCCGGGACGAGGTGCCGGCCGAGGTCGTCGAGTCGGAGCGGCGCATCGCCGAGCAGACCGCCCGCGAGGAGAACAAGCCCGAGGCGGCGCTGCCGAAGATCATCGAGGGCCGGGTGAACGCCTTCTTCAAGGACTACGTCCTGATCGAGCAGGCGTCGGTGGCCGACAACAAGAAGTCTGTGAAGCAGATGCTGGCCGAGGCCGGCATCGACGTGACCCGCTTCCTGCGGTTCGAGGTCGGCCAGGCCTGAGCCGCCAGCTCGGGCGCGTGAGGCGCCCGTGGGCAAGCAACGTCGACGAGGAGGCCGCCGGTGTACGTGACAGGCACCGCGGCCTCCTCGTCACATAGGGTCGGCAGCGGCAGGTACGCGGTACGCGGCGCACACGAGGTGCGCGACGGGAAGGGCGGGGCGGATGACGCAGGTTGTGAGTGACCGGAGCCTGGCGGCGGATGATCCGACCGCCCCTCCGCCCGGCCGGGCTCGCCGGGTGGTCCTGAAGCTCTCCGGCGAGGTCTTCGGCGGCGGCGCGATCGGGGTCGACCCGGACGTCGTGCAGGGCATCGCCCGGCAGATCGCCACCGTGGTCCGCCGCGGCGTGCAGGTCTCGGTGGTGGTCGGCGGCGGCAACTTCTTCCGCGGCGCCGAGCTGCAGAAGCGCGGCATGGACCGGGCCCGGGCCGACTACATGGGCATGCTCGGCACGGTGATGAACTGCCTGGCGCTGCAGGACTTCCTGGAGAAGGAGGGCATCGAGACCCGGGTGCAGAGCGCGATCACCATGGCCCAGGTCGCCGAGCCGTACATCCCGCTGCGGGCCATCCGGCACCTCGAGAAGGGCCGCGTGGTGATCTTCGGCGCGGGCGCCGGCATGCCGTACTTCTCCACGGACACGGTCGCCGCCCAGCGGGCGCTGGAGATCCGCGCCGACGTGGTGCTGATGAGCAAGAACGGTGTGGACGCCGTCTACACCGCGGACCCGCGGATCGACCCGACCGCCAGCAAGCTGGACTCGATCACCTTCTCGGAGGTGCTGCGCCGCAACCTGCGGGTGGCCGACGCCGCGGCGTTCAGCCTCTGCATGGAGAACGGCCTGCCGATGCTCGTCTTCGGCGCGCAGGGCGACGACACCATCGTCCGGGCGGTCGGCGGCGAGAAGATCGGCACCCTGATCACCGCCTGAGCGGCCCCGCCGAACCAGTAGCGGTCCTCCGACACGAACCAGCAGTGCCCACGACGAGCAACAGAAGGAGGCGAGGAGACCGGTGATCGACGACACCCTCCTCGAGGCCGAGGAGAAGATGGAGCGTGCGGTCGAGCACGCCAAGGAGGAGTTCGGCGCCATCCGCACCGGTCGCGCCAACGCCGCCATGTTCTCCAAGGTCATCATCGACTACTACGGCACCCCCACCCCGCTGCCCCAGATGGCGTCCATCGGCGTCCCCGAGCCACGCATGGTGATCATCAAGCCGTACGACAACTCGCAGATCAACGCCATGGAGAAGGCGATCCGCGACTCGGACCTCGGCGTGAACCCGAACAACGAGGGCAACCAGCTCCGCATCCTGCTGCCGCAGATGACCGAGGAGCGGCGCCGCGAGATGATCAAGGTCGCCCGGCACAAGGGCGAAGAGGCCAAGGTGGCCGTCCGCAACATCCGCCGCAAGGGCAAGGAAGAGCTGGACCGCCTGGTCAAGGACGGCGAGGTCGGCGAGGACGAGGGCCGGCGCGCGGAGAAGGACCTGGACGACCTGACCCAGCGGTACGTCGCCACCGTCGACGAGCTGGTCAAGCACAAGGAAGCGGAGCTGCTCGAAGTCTGAGCCGCCCGACGACCCGTCACGGCACCGGCGTGTCGCCGCCCTCCCCGGGCGGCGGACCCGGTGCCGTCGTCGTGGTGGGCCATCGTCCGCCGTGCCGGGTTCCCCGGTGCAGTAGGCTCGGCACGATTCCCACCCACCACCGGGTGAACGGCGGGGATCGGCCGGCCGTCGCGCCGGTCAACCGGAACAGTCGCGCCTGTAGGGGATGGTCTTGGTCTTGCGTCAAGTGGTGGAACTCGTACCGCGTCCACTCGGTGCGTGATGTCCCACCCCGACCCCTACGGCGCCGCCGAGCCTCGCGGCTGGGACCGACCGGACCGTCTGCCCTGGCCCGACCCTGACCTCGAGCCGGGTTCGCGGCGCCGCCCGGGCGCCGATCCCGAGCTGTACGCCGAGCCGCACGGCCGGACCCGCCCGCCGGCGGAGGCGTACCCCGGCCCGGCCCGCGACCCGTACACCCGCCCGGGAGCCGGCGGCCCGTGGCCTGGTCCGTACGACGAGCGGCCCGGCCGCCCCCACGGCCGCCCGGACCGTGACCACGATGGCCGCGGCCCGGAACCCGCCGAGCGCGGCTACCGCGGCGACCGTGGCTACGGGGACGACCGTGGCTACGGGGACGACCGTGGCTATCGCGACGACGTCGAGGACCGGGGTATGCGGCGCACCGGCTACGACGGTCCCGGGCGCCGCGACGCCGACATCGACGACCGCAGCCGGTGGGACGCCGGCTACGAGGACTCCGGCCGGTGGGACGCCGGCTACGACGACCCGCGCCGCCCGGCGGGCGCGGACCGGGGCTACCCCGGTAGCGGCCCGTGGGGCGACCGTTCCGAGGCGCCGGACGACGAGTATCCGACCGCCCAGATCGCCCCGGTCCGGGACGAACCGGACCCGGAGCCCGAGCCACCGTCGGGCCGCCGCCAGCGCGGCCGGCGGCGGGCCGGCGCGGACCGGCCACCCACCCAGCAGACCGCGCCCAGCCGGGCCGGCCGCAACCTGCCGGCCGCGATCGCTGTCGGGGTGGGCCTCGGCGCGGCGATCCTGGTGCCGCTCTTCTTCTACCTGCCGGCGTTCCTCGCCGTGCTGGTCGCCGCCGTGGCGGTCGGGACCTGGGAGATGACCCGGGCGGTACGCCGCAGCGGCGCCCACCCGCCGCTGGTGCCGCTGGTCGCCGGTGGGGCGATCACCGTCGGGCTGGCCTGGTTCGCCGGCCCGGACGCGCTGAGTCTCGGCCTGCTGGTCACCGTGCTGGGCACGATGATCTGGCGGTTGGGCGACGGCCCGGGCAACTACCAGCGCGACCTCACCGCGGCCACCCTGATCGCGGTCTACGTGCCCTTCCTCGGCGGCTTCGCGGCGATGCTGGCCGCCGCCCCCGGGGACGGGCGGCTGCGGGTGCTGGTCACCCTGGTCGCCGTGGTCCTCTCCGACACCGGCGGGTACGCGGCCGGCGTGGCGTTCGGCAAGCACCCGATGGCGCCGTCGATCAGCCCGAAGAAGTCCTGGGAGGGCTTCGCCGGGTCGGTCACCGCGGCGGCGGCCGGCAGCGCCCTGCTGATCTGGCTGCTCTTCGACGTGGCCCCCTGGTGGGGCGCGCTGTTCGGGGTGGCGATCTCCTGCGCGGCGGTCCTCGGTGACCTCGCCGAGTCGATGATCAAGCGGGATCTGGGCGTCAAGGACATGAGCAACCTGCTGCCCGGGCACGGCGGCCTGATGGACCGGCTCGACTCGATCCTCTTCGCGGTGCCGACGGCGTACCTGCTGCTGGCGGTGTTCGTGCCGGTGGTGGGCTGAGGCATGAATCACGTCGGCGGACGCCGTTCCGGCACGCGGTCGGGGCCGATTCGGCACGGTCGGACGGCTGTGTCCCGCTCCCGGCGTGTCAGACTGGACGCGCCATGACGAGCCTGCCACTGATCTCCGTAGACCCCGACGCCCGCGGTCGCCGACCCGCGATGCCGCCCCGTCACCTCGCCGACCTGGACCTGCCGGGCCGGCAGGCGCTCGTCACCGAGCTGGGTGAGCCCGCGTTCCGTGCCAAGCAGGTCTCCAACCACTACTTCGGCCGGTTGGTCCGGGACCCCGCGCAGATGACCGACCTGCCGGCGGCCACCCGGGAGCGGCTCGCCGGGTCGCTGCTGCCCACGCTGCTGAACCCCGTCCGCGAGCTGGCCTGTGACGACGGGGCCACCCGCAAGGCGCTCTGGCGGCTGCACGACGGCTCGCTGGTGGAGAGCGTGCTGATGGGTTACCCGGACCGGGTCACCGTCTGCATCTCGAGCCAGGCCGGCTGCGGCATGGCGTGCCCGTTCTGCGCCACCGGGCAGGCCGGGCTGACCCGCAACCTCTCCACCGCGGAGATCGTCGACCAGGCGGTCTACCTGGCCGGGGTGGCGGCGTCCGGCGCGGTCGCCGGCTCGCCGCCGCGGCTGTCGCACGTCGTGTTCATGGGCATGGGCGAGCCGCTGGCCAACTACTCGCGGGTCGTCGCGGCGATCCGCCGGCTGGTCGCCCCCGCGCCCGAGGGGCTCGGCCTGTCCCAGCGGCACATCACCGTTTCCACGGTGGGGCTGGTCCCGGCCATCCGCCGACTGGCCAGCGAAGACCTCTCAGTGACCCTTGCGTTGTCGCTGCACGCCCCCGATGATGAGCTGCGCGACGAACTCGTCCCGGTCAACCAGCGCTGGAAGGTGTCCGAGGTGCTGGACGCGGCGTGGGACTACGCGGCCACGACGGGGCGTCGCGTGTCGATCGAGTACGCGATGATCAAGGACGTGAACGACCAGCCGTGGAGAGCCGACCTGCTCGGACGGCTGCTGGCCGGCAAGCTGGCCCACGTGAACCTCATCCCGCTCAACCCGACTCCGGGCAGCCGCTGGGACGCCAGCCCGAAGCCGGTCGAGCGGGAGTTCGTCCGGCGGTTGCGCGACGCCGGGGTGTCGACCACGGTGCGGGACACCCGGGGACGCGAAATCGACGGCGCGTGTGGGCAGCTCGCCGCCGCCGAGGACAGGGACACCGATGCGCCGCGCGAAACAACGGCGTGACCGGGCGTAGCGAACGAGACCAGGAGACATAGTGGCGAGTCAGGGTCAGCGTTTCCGGCGTAAGGCGCTCCGCCGGGGATACAAGGTCGACGAGGTGGACGCCTTCCTGGACCGGGTCGAGGCGACCCTCGCCGGGCAGCCGGTCGGCGCGCCCGTGGCCTCCCAGGAGGTCCACGACGTCGTCTTCCGGGTCCGCTTCAACGGCTACGACGAGTGGCAGGTCGACCTGCACCTCGACCGGGTCGAGCGGCAGTTGGCCGAGCTGGAGGAGCGCGGGGGCGTCCCCGGCGGTCGGGGCGGAGACCCCCGGATGGCCGACCGGCTCGGCCCGCCGATGCGCGACGACCGCGGCCTGTCGCCGGTGCCGCAGCCGCCGATGCCGCCCCGGGGGATGCCCGCGCAGGCCGGCCCGCCCGCCGACCGCTACGGCCGGTACGACGAGCCGACCGGCGCCTTCGCCGGCGGGTACGACGCCCCCCGCGGCGGGTACGACGCCCCGCGCGGCCCCGGCGGTCCCGGCCCGATGGGTCCGGGCGCCCCGATGGGGTACGGTGGCCCGCCGCCGCGCGGCCTGCCCCCGGGCCCGGGCGGGTATGGCCAGGACGACTCGCGCTACGGCCAGGACGAGCAGCGTTTCGACGGCTTCGAGGCCGGCCGGCACGGGCGTGCCGACATGACCGCCGAGATCCGGATGTCCGAGCGGGAGCTGCGTGACATGCGCGATCGCGGCCCGGCCGGCCCACCGGCGCTGCCGCAGCAGGGCATGGGCGGCGGCCCCCCGATGGCCGGCCCGCCCGTCGGTGGCCCGCCGATGGTCGGCCCGCCGATGGCCGGCCCGCCCGGCAGCGAGCTCTACCGGGTGGACCAGATCCGGCGCAGCTTCCAGGTGCGCCGCTTCGGCAGCGGGTACGACCCGGACCAGGTGGACCGCTTCTTCGAGACCCTGCTCGGTGGTATGCAGGGCCGCAACCCGATGCCGGTGAACCCGAAGGACCTGGACACTCTGCGCTTCGGGCTGGTGCCCGGCGGCTACTTCGAGGCCGAGGTCGACGCCGCGCTCAAGGACGTGCAGGACATCCTCTTCGGCCGCTGAGCCCGTACGACGACGAAGGCCCGCCCCCGACGGGGGCGGGCCTTCGTGTTACCGGGTTCCGGACGTCGACCGGGTCAGGACCGCAGGCCGTTGCGGCGCAGCACCGAGTCGCCGATGACGATGGCCAGCAGCAGCACGGCGATGCCGATCAGCCAGATGTCCTCGACCTTGCCCTCGTGGTTGCCGCAGAGCGCCATCACCACCAACACCACCGCCGAGAGCACCGCCCCGATCCGTCCGGACTTCCGGTGTCCGGGCTTGTGCTGATCTGGCGCGGTTACCGGCTCGCTTCCTGCCACTGTCGGTCCTTCCCTCGCGATCGGATCTCCGGTTAGTCTGGCACGCCCGGTGCCGGGCCCGGCGCAGGGTCCGACCTGATGGGGGAGCCCATGACCCGCGCGGACGACCGCGAGCTGTTGAAGACGGCGTACGAGGCGTGGGAGGCGGAGAACTGGGCGGTCGCCGGGGAGCTGCTGGAGCGGCTGGTGCGGCGGCACCCGGACCTTCCCCCGTCCGGGGTGTGGTGGTACGACGCCGCCCTGGCCCACAAGTTCCTGCGCAACTGGGCGAAGGCGTACGAGCTGGGGCGGGAGGCGGCCGCCCGGGCGGAGCGGGGCACCGAGGACCCGGCGTTCTGGAACCTGGGCATCGCGGCCACGATCATGGAGGACTGGGCCATTGCGCGGGACGCCTGGCGGGGCTTCGGCCTGACGGTCCCGGACGGCGACGGGGAGATCGTCACGGATTTCGGGGTCGCTCCCGTCCGGCTCATGGAGGGCGAGGTGGTCTGGGCGCGGCGGCTCTGCCCCACCCGGGCCCGGGTGTTGAACGTCCCCACGCCCGAGTCGGGCCGCCGGTTCGGCGAGGTGGTGGTGCACGACGGGGCGCCCAACGGGGAGCGGACCGTCGACGGGCAGTCGTTCCCCGTCTTCGACGAGCTGCTGCTGTTCCGGGCGTCGGACCTGCCGACCACCACCGTCGAGGTGGTCGCCGGGACGCCGGAGGACGTCCGCGCCCTGGCGGCGCTCTTCGACGAGCACGGGTACGCGGCGGAGCCGGCCAGCGGCGTCCGGATGATCTGCTCCTGCTGTAGCGAGGGGAGCGTGGCGCAGGACGCCCATCACCAGGTCACCGGCGGGCAGCGGGTGCACCTGGCCGCTCCGGTCGACGAGATCCCCGGGCTGATGGGCCGCTGGCACGCGGGCGCCCCGGAGCGGCGGAGCTGGACGGAGCCGGTCCGAGGCTGAGCGCCCCGGGCCGTTGGACCCCTCCTCGGCCGGGCGGATCGGCACTACCGGCGTCGCGGGGCGGCGGCCAGACTGCCTCCGGTAGCGTCGGGACGTACACCTTGATTGTCTTTTTGAGGGGGACTGCGGTGCGAGTGACCGGTACGGGACATGCCAGCATGCGGATCGACACGGCCGCGGGCAGCATCCTGTGCGACCCGTGGGTCAATCCGGCCTACTTCGCCTCCTGGTTCCCTTTTCCGGACAATTCGCTGCTGGACTGGGCGGCCCTGGGCCAGGTCGACTACCTGTACGTCTCGCACCTGCACCGGGACCACTTCGACGCCAAGCACCTGCGCGACTCCGTCTCCAAGGACGCCACCGTCCTGCTCCCCGAGTTCCCCACCTCGGAGCTGGAGGACGAGCTGCGGGAGCTGGGCTTCACGAAGTTCCTCAAGGCGCCGAACGAGCAGGTCGTGGAGCTGCCCGGCGGCCTGAAGATCATGATTCAGGCGCTGACCAGCCCGACCGACGGCCCGATCGGTGACTCCTCGCTCTGGGTGGAGTACGACGGCGTCCGGCTGCTGAACCAGAACGACGCCCGGCCGACCGACCTGACCGTCTTCGCCGAGTTGGGCCACGTGCACGCGCACCTGCTGCAGTTCTCCGGCGCGATCTGGTACCCGATGGTCTACGAGCTGCCGCAGTCGGCGAAGACCGCGTTCGGCAAGCAGAAGCGGGACCGGCAGTTCGACCGCACCTGGCGTTACATCGACGACCTGAAGGCCGACCACGTCTTCCCGATCGCCGGCCCGCCCTGCTTCCTCGACGACGCGCTGTGGCAGTTCAACGACATCCACGGCGACGAGGGCAACATCTTCCCCGACCAGTCGGTGTTCCTGGAGGAGTACGCCAAGGTCGGCGGCACCAACGGCATCGTGCTGCTGCCGGGCAGCGTCGCCGAGGTCACCACCGAGGGCGCGAGCACCACCCACCCGGTGCCGGTGGCGGAGTTCTTCGCCGACAAGGTCGCCCACCTGGAGGAGATGCGGGAGCGCAAGCGCCCGATCATCGAGGCGGAGAAGGCGTCCTGGCGGCACCCCGAGGTCGACGTGCTCGGCGAGCTGAAGCGCCGGATCGAGCCGCTGCTGGACGAGTCGATCTACCTGGCCAAGGGGGTCGGCGGCCCGGTCCGCTTCGACCTGGTCGGGTACGACGGGGAGAGCGTTGAATCGATCGTGGTGGACTTCCCGGGCAAGGAGGTCCGGCCGTACGCGGACGAGAAGGTGCGCTACCGGTTCCGTACCGAGCGGGCGCTGATCGAGCACCTGCTGCACATCGGCGAGGTGGACTGGGTCAACTCGCTCTTCCTCTCCTGCCGCTTCTCGGCGGCCCGGATCGGCCAGTACAACGAGTTCGTCTACGCCTTCTTCAAGTGCCTCTCCGAGGAGCGCCTCCAGTACGCCGAGGGCTGGTACGACGAGCACGAGCGGGCCGTCGACGCGGAGGACATCACGCTGGACGGCTGGGTGGTGCAGCGCCGTTGCCCGCACCTGAAGGCGGACCTGAGCCGGTTCGGCATCGTCGAGGGCGACCAGCTCACCTGCCAGCTGCACGGCTGGAAGTTCGACCTGGCCAGCGGTCGCTGCCTCACCAGCGTCGGCCACAAGATCCGCGCCCACCGCGCTGACGAGCAGACCCCCGCCCCCGCCGGCGAGGCGCTCAGCTGACGACCCGGCCGGGGGCGCGCGGATGCCCCCGGCCGCACCTCCGATCCGCGCCCGCGCGGCCCCTCCCTGGGCGACTATGCAGTGGTGGTGGGTGGCGAAAGTCGCAGACCGGCACCGACCGGACACCAGCGAGAGCGGGGCGGGGCGTGACGGGGGCAGGCGCAGAAGAGAGGGAGTACCGGTACCGGCGGGACCGGGAGATGGCCCGGGACGCGTCCCGGGTGGAGACGTTCAGCGACGGGATCTTCGCGGTCGTGCTGACGGTGATGGCCGTCGAGCTGCTCCAGTACGGCCCGGCCAGGGCCGGCGGGAGGGAGCTTCCCGACGCCCTCGCCCACGCCTGGCCGTCTTACCTGGCGTACGTGATCACCTTCGGGATCGCCGGCCAGATCTGGCTCGGCCACCACAACATGTGGCGGTACGTGGTTCGGGTGGATCAGGTGCTGCTGATGTTCAACCTGCTCCTGCTGCTCTTCGTAGCCGCGATCCCGTTCACCGCCGACCTGCTCTCGGACAACCTGCGCGGCAGCGCGACCGAGCAACGGCTGACCGCCGCCCTCTACGTCGGCACCGTGCTCGGTGAGTCGCTCTTCTTCAACCTGAGCTGGTGGTGGGCTCGGCGGCACCGGCTGCTCCACCCAGACCTGGATCCCCAGCTGGCCCGGGCGGTCGCGCGGCGATTGCTGCTGCGCCCACCGCTCTATCTGATCGCCTTCGCCTTCGTCTTCGTCGACCCGATCCTCAGCCTCTTCCTCTACCTGCTGCTCGTCGGCCTCTCCCTCATCCGCCGCCCCGGCGACCTGCCCCGTTTCTCCGCCGAGGCCGGCGGGGAGGTCAGCGGCCCAGGTCGGTGAGGATGCGCTGGGCGGCGTTGTGGCCGGCGGCGCCGATGACGCTGCCGGCGGGGTGGCAGCCGGCGCTGCCGGCGTAGACGCCGTCGACGCCGGTGGCGTACGGCCTCCGGTCGGAGAACGAGACGGTGTTGTCGACGTGGTGGATGTGCCCGCCGGTGATGCCGAAGTGCGCCTCGATGCCGGGCGGGGGCAGCGGCACCGCGTCGGCGATCAGGTCGCCGGCGCCGGGGGCGTAGCGCTCGCAGATCTCGATCAGGCGGGACACGTACCCGGGCAGCGCCTCGTCCCAGGTGGTGCCGGCCAGCTCGTAGGGGACCGACTGGACGAAGAGCGCCGAGGAGTGGTGCCCGGCCGGGTCGGACAGCGACGGGTCGACGGTGGTGTGCAGGTACCACTCGATGGTCGGCTCCTCGGGCAGCCGGCCGGCCTGCACGTCGTCCACATCGCGCGCAGCGCCGCCATCGGCGACTCGCCGCCCGCCCCGACCAGCGACGCCGAGCCGGGCAGCAGGTGGATGGTCGAGCCGAACGGGCTCGGCGCGTCCGCCGGCAGGCAGGAGAAGCGGGGCAGCCCGGTCAGCGCCAGGTTGAGCTTCAGCGTGGTGCCGGGCCGCCGGACCGCCGCCATCCGCTCGGCCAGGGGCGCCGGGAGCGCGCCGTCGGGCAGCAGGTCCATCAGCCGGTACGGGTCGCAGGCCGCCAGCACCACGGAGGCGGCCACCTCCCGCCCGTGCCGCCACGGCGGCAGCAACGGCCGTACGGGGCTGGATGCGGTGACGGTGCGAGTAGTCCAACGGGCAGGGGGTTTCCCGGTCGCACATGCCGTGCGCCGGGGTCCAGCCGGCGATGTGACCAGCCAGGTGCCAT
The DNA here is from genome assembly GCF_045207895.1 of Micromonospora sp. NBC_00898. NCBI lineage: Bacteria > Bacillati > Actinomycetota > Actinomycetes > Micromonosporales > Micromonosporaceae > Micromonospora > Micromonospora sp. NBC_00898. The sequence continues at coordinate 4,314,683 of NZ_CP108775.1, read as the reverse complement.
GGCTAAGCCGTGCCTGTCCGGCTGGTTGCTGTCCGCCGTTCGGGCCCTCGCGTTCATGGGGCTTTCCAAGCTGGTGTTGTCCGGGAAGCCTGCAGCCCAAGTTCCGGAACGACCCGTTGTGACGCCCCGGGAAGCCCAAGGAAGTAGCCGCCCCTCCCGTGGCCGCGGAGGTGGCCCCGGAGGGCCCCAGCGGCCCCGTGGGGCCGGATCCTGTGACTCCCGTCCGGAACCGTCGTCCGGCTGTTGAAACGGCCCGGTTGGCTGGTGAGTTGTTCCGGACCAAACACCCCCGGCCCCTGGTTGCTGGTCGAGCATCCCACGGGCTGTCACGTTTCCCGGCTTGCCGCCGGGCAGACAGCATCCCACGGCCCAACACCCCGGATCACAGACGCGCACCAGGGCCCATGGGCACAGAAAACCCCGGCAGGCTGGGACACCTACCGGGGCTAGTTCGTCGCTCTACGGGCCGCCTAGGGGGCCGTGGCGTACCGGGCCGCGTGTGCTTCCTGGCGTTCCGCCACCTCCACCTCATCCGGACCCACCGGGAGGGGCCGCAACCGTCCCCGCCGGTCGTAGACGTGGACGTAAACCGCCGTGGGCGGCAGCACGGGACTACCCGCCGGGAAGATAGCCACCCGCGAGGTAACCGCCCGCACCAACAACCGCCGTTGCTCAATCGTCTGAGCCTCAAACTGTTCCACAGTCACCGGGACGTGATCGGGCAGCGTCCCCGGCTCAGGCTCCGTCAGGGCGTCGGAAATCTCGGTCAGCCGGTCAAGGATGCCTCGGTTGGCCTGCTCAAACTGAGGCAGCGTCATGGCCCGCCGGGAGAGCATGTCAGCCAGTTGCATCATCTCCGCCTCAAGCTGGACGCGCTCAGCGTCCAACGCTGCCCGGTCAACCGTGGGCCCCTGGTCGTCACCCTGGCCCAAATCCTCAGCGGTCAACATCTCCACCACGGCATCCCTGACGTAGTGGTCAATCTGTTCCGCCCGTAGCTGCCAGCACTTCCCGTCGCACTTGTAAACCCGCTTTTTAACCCCGTGTCTGGTGCGCGTCCAGTCGCTACGGGCCGGCGCACCACAGATACCGCAGTCAGCGATACCGCCGCATAGGTACTTGACGTTGTTTCCCGCGGCCTGGCGCGTTCGGGTTACGTGGGCCACAAGGTCGGTCCATTCCTGGTATGACAGGATGGGTTCCCAGTTCCCGGGGATCAGTTCCACACGGTGCTTAGGGGCCCGGTCAGCCTTCCCGGTCGTAAGAATGCTGGTCGGCTGGTAGGCGATCCTGGCGGCAAGATAGGGGTTCGTCAGGGCCCCCTTAACAGCCATCCACGTGTACGGCTTGCCAGTCTTCGGGGCCATGATTCCCCGGCTGGTCCATTCCCGGGCCACGCTGGAAAGCGTGCCGCCCGTCCGTACCTGGTCAGCCGCCCATCGGATAGCGTCCGCCTCATCGGGGACAACGTCAAACGTGGCAACCCCGTTTACACGGGCCCGCTGGTAACCCAGCGGCCGGACAGTGCCCACCGGGGAACCGTTGGCCACGCGGTGGCGGTTGGAGGATTTCTGACGGGCGGATTTCTTCTCCACCTCGGCCCGGGCCATCGTCCCCGCCAACCGGGCGGACATGCGGCCCTCAATCGTCGTGAGGTCAAGGTGGCTGCCGTGGGACCAGAACACGGGAACGCCGTTGCTGTTGAGCACGTCAATCAGTTGCTCTAGCTCAATCGGCTGACGCACCAGCCGGTCATCATCCCGGCAGACGATGCGGGCTACCCGGCCCGCCCTGGTATCAGCCATCATCCGCCGGTACTCCGGGCGGACCTTCCGGGTATCGCTGGCAGACCGGGAAGCGTCCCGGTACACCTCAACGTCCGTCCAGCCGTTGCGCTCGCAGAGGGCCAGGCACTCCGCCTCCTGAGCCTCAAGGCTCACGGACACCTTAGTTTTGATCGAGATGCGGACGTAGACAGCGGTCACGGGGCCCGTGGGCCCGGGGGAAGCCATGTGTATAGTCTGCCCTAGTTCCCGACCAGGAAGTTGTACCCGGTGACCGCGTCGTCCGGGCCGGCGTTGAGCCCGGACAGGCCGTCGGTGACCGCGTACATGCTGACCAGCAGCTCGGAGCGGACGTCGAAGCGGGCCAGGTAGTCGGCGACGGAGCTGGTCGCAGCCACCACCCCGCTGCTCATAGGTGGGTTGGCCATCCTCGGCGCCTTCGTGGCGGTCCGCCTGGTCAACCTGGTCACCGACATGTCGATCTTCGCGATCAACATCATCACCCTGATCGGCCTCGGCATGGCGGTCGACTACGCCCTCTTCGTGGTCAGCCGGTTCCGCGCGGAACTGGCCGCCGGGCACGACACCGGCGAGGCGATCCGCCGGACCATGGCCACCGCCGGCCGGACCGGGACCTGCTGGACAGCCTCGGCGACCAGCTGCCCTGGATGGCGCTGCTGATGGCCGGCGCGACCCTGCTGCTGCTCTTCCTCGCCTTCGGCTCGGTGTTGCTGCCGGTCAAGGCGGTGCTGATGAACCTGCTCTCCATCGGCGCCTCGTTCGGCGTGGTGGTCTGGATCTTCCAGGACGGGCACCTGTCCGACCTGCTCGGCTTCACCCCGATCGGCTTCATCGAGCCGAGCAACCCGATCCTCATGCTCGCGGTGCTGTTCGGGCCGGCCACCGACTACGTGGTATTCCTGCTCTCCCGGGTCTGCGAGGAGTGGGACAAGACCGCGGACAACACGACCGCGGTGGCCAGCGGCCTCCAGCACACCGGGCGGATCATCACCGCCGCCGCGTTGCTGTTGATCATCGTGGTGGCCGGCTTCGCCACCGGCGGGATGTCGTACATCAAGCTGATCGGGGTCGGCATGATCGTGGCGATCGTGGTCGACGCGACGCTGGTCCGCGCGCTGCTGGTGCCGGCCACCATGCGCCTGCTCGGCCACGGGAACTGGTGGGTCCCCGGCCCCCCTCGCCGGCATCTATCGCCGCTACGGCATCCGCGAGTCCGCCGACCCCAGCCCCGCCACTGCGGCGGCCCGCCAACGGCTCAGCGCCAGCGTCGCGGAGTAGCCGGCCAGGACGATCACAGGGAACAGGTAGAGCCAGAGCAGGACGGCGACGCCGCCGCACGCATTACGATCCGCCAGCATGACGATCGTCTCGACCGACCGCCTGGTGGTCCGCGACTGGACCGAGGACGAAGCGGACCTGGACCGGATCTACGACATCTACTCCCGGGACGAGGTGATGCGCTGGCTGGGCGGCGGATCGGGGCGGATGACCGACCCGGCGCAGGCGGCCGAGCGGGTCCGGTCCTGGCGGGACCGGTACGCCCCGTACCGCGACCGGTACGGCCTCTGGGCGATCGAGCCGCGCGCCACCGGCCGGACGGCGGGCAGCGTGCTGCTCAAGCCGCTGCCGGGCCGTGACGGCGTCACCCCCACCGACGACATCGAGATCGGCTGGCACCTGCACCCCGACTCCTGGGGGCACGGCTACGCCACCGAGGCGGCCCGGGCGGTGCTCGACCGGGAGTTCGCCGGCGGCGCCCGGCAGGTCTACGCGGTGGTGATGGCGGGCAACGAGGCGTCGACGGCGGTGGCCCGCCGGCTCGGCATGACCCATCTCGGCGTCCGCACCGACTGGTACGGCGGCGCGAACTGGAGACCTTCGTTCTCAACCGTCCCGACTGACCGGTTCCGCTGCGCGCCCATGCCTGGAACAGGGGGTGTGCAGGCGAGCTGCGGCCCTATCGTCGGCGCCGTGCTGATCCGCTTCGACGCCGCCACCGATCGGGTCCGCTTCACCGCCCGTACCGGCGGCACCTGCGCCAGTTGTTCCTGCCGTACCGGGGCACCGGCCTCGAAGCCAACCTGGTGGAACTGGTGTTCCTGCCGACCTACGCGTCCTGGCTGAACTGGATCGAAGCCGAGTTCGCCGCAGTGCGCTAATTCGCGCTCAACGGCACCGACCACCGCAGCCACGCCGAGCAGGACGCCGCCATCGGCGACTACATCCGCTGGCGCAACCACCGCGCCAAACCGAAATCCGGATTCGCCACCGGATCCAAAATCCGCCACCCGGATTACCCGTTCAAGGCTGCATGACGAGGCACTAGTTCGCGGCGCTGCGGGTCTATAGCGGTAGCGGTCCAGGATCGGACAGACCTGTCGAGGTGACCGGCCGACGGCGGTGCGCGCGGGCGGGACGGCCATAATCGACGCGCCTGGCGAACTCGTCAATCAGGATCGGAGCGACCATGACCCTGCCGACACCGCCCAAGAGCGGCCCCGCGCCGAGCGGCGTCCCAGATCGTGCGCGCGTCGTCGTGGTGGGCGGCGGGATCATCGGGACCTCCGTCGCGTACCACCTCGCCCACCTCGGGTGGACCGACGTGGTGCTGCTCGAACGCGACCAACTGACGTCCGGCACCACATGGCACGCGGCCGGGCTGATGGTCACGTTCGGCTCGACGTCCGAGACCTCCACCGAGATGCGCAGGTACACCCGCGACCTGTACGCCCGACTCGAGGCCGAGACCGGGCTCGCCACCGGGTTGAAGCAAGTCGGCTTCATCGAACTCGCGACCGAACCGGGCCGCCTGGAGGAATACCGCCGCGTCTCGGCGTTCAACCGGTACTGCGGAGTCGACGTTCACGAGATCTCGCCGGGCGAGGTCAAGAAGCTGTTCCCCCTCGCCCGCACGGACGACCTGCTCGCCGGCTTCTACGTGCCGCAGGACGGCCGGGCGAACCCGGTGGACGTCACCATGTCGCTCGCCAAGGGCGCCCGGATGAAGGGCGTGAAGATCCTGGAGGGCGTCCCGGCCACGGGCGTGCTGCGGCGGGGCGGCGCGGTGACAGGCGTACGGACGCCGTACGGCGACATCGAGGCCGAGTACGTCGTCAACTGCGCGGGCATGTGGGCCCGCCAGCTCGGCGCGGCGGCGGGCGTGAACATCCCGCTGCAGGCGGCCGAGCACTACTACCTGATCACCGAGCCCGTCGAGGGCGTCGACGGATCCCTGCCCGTACTCGAAGACCCGGCGTCGTACGGCTACTTCCGCGAGGAGGGCGGCGGGCTGATGCTCGGGCTCTTCGAGACCGTCTGCGCGCCCTGGAAGATCGAGGGCATCCCCGACAACTTCTCGTTCGGGGAGCTACCGCCCGACTGGGACCGGATGGCGCCATACCTGGAAAAGGCGATGGAGCGGATCCCGGTCTCGATGGAGGTGGGCGTCCGCACGTTCTTCTGCGGCCCGGAGAGCTTCACCCCCGACCTGCAGCCGATCGTCGGCGAGGCGCCCGAGCTGAAGAACTACTTCGTGGCGGCCGGGCTGAACTCCATCGGCATCCTGACGGGGGGCGGGATCGGTCGCGCACTCGCCCACTGGATCATCGATGGCCGACCGGACATCGACGTCACCGGCATCAACATCGACCGGCTGCACGCCTACCAGAGCAACCCGGAGTACCGGGCGACGCGCACAGTCGAGTCGCTCGGCACGGTCTACCAGTGCCACTACCCGGGCCGCTCGATGCAGACCGCCCGCAATGCGAAGCTCTCCCCGCTGCACCACCGGCTCGTCGAGCAGCGCGCGTACTTCAAGGACGTGAGCGGTTGGGAGGGCGCCGACTGGTATGCGCCCGAGGGCGTCGAGCCGAAGGTCGACGCGCTGTCGTGGGGGCGGCAGAACTGGTTCCCGTACTGGGAGGCCGAGCACCGCGCCGCCCGCGAAGGCGTGATCCTCATGGACATGTCGTTCATGTCGAAGTTCCTCGTGCAGGGACGCGACGCCGGACGCGAACTCGAGCGCATCTCCGCCAACCGCGTCGACGGCGAGGCGGGCGTCATCACCTACACCCAATGGCTCAACGAGGGCGGCACGCTCGAGGCCGACCTCACGGTTACCAAGCTCGGGGACGACCGGTTCTGGGTCGTTGCCTCGGACACCGCGCACCGGCACGTCGAGACGTGGATGCGCCGCCACTTCGGGGACGCGCAAGCGTCCGTCACCGACGTCTCGGGTGCCTACGCGCAGATCAACATCCAGGGCCCGCGCTCGCGGGACCTGCTGGCGTCGGTGACGACGCAGGACATGTCCAACGAGGCGTTCCCGTTCCGCACGGCGCGTGAGATCGACCTCGGGTTCGCCCGCGTGCTCTGCATCCGCATCACCTACCTCGGCGAACTCGGGTATGAGCTCTACATCCCCGCCGAGCAGGCCGTGCACGTCTACGACCGGCTCGTCGAGGCGGGCCGGGCGGTGGGCCTGCGGCACGCCGGGCTCAAGGCGCTGTCGAGCCTGCGGATGGAGAAGGGTTACCGCGACTACGGGCACGACATCGACAACACCGACTCAGTCCTCGAAGCCGGGCTCGGCTTCGCAGTCGCGCTCGACAAGCCGGGCAGCTTCATCGGCCGCGAGGCCGTGCTGGCCAAGAAGGCCGAGGGGCCGCTCACCCGCCGGCTCGTGCAGGTGCTGGTCACCGACCCCGAGCCGTTGATGTTCCACGCCGAGGTCGTGCGCCGCAACGGCACGCCGGTCGGCTACATCCGGGCGGCCTCGTACGGCTTCTCGCTCGGTGGGGCGGTCGGCCTCGCGATGATCGACGCACGCCAGCCGCTCGATCAGGCGTGGATCGATTCCGGCAAGTGGACCGTCGAGATCGGCGCCTCGACCTACCCGGCCCTGGTCTCGCTGCGACCGCTCTACGATCCCGCCAACAAACGGATAAAGATGTGAGGGGTAGGAGTATCCACCGATCTCATCGAGCTCTATCTCATCCACCCTGGGCATGACCGTAATCTTGAGCCAGGTTCTTGACGCGGGACAGGCCGGCGCATCAGTCTTTGACACACTTGGCCAACAGGTTGATCGATTCGGGCTCGTACATCACGCGGGTGGTCGGGCGTCCGAAGGCCGATGCCTGGAAGAGCCGGTCCAGGTCCTCCTCAGTCCGGTGGACGAGCCGCCAGTCCAGCACGTGGTCCATCAGCGCCTTGGTCACGTTGCGCGGATGGAAGTTGCCGACGATGAGGCGCCCACCGGGCCGCATCGTTGGGTCGGCGTGACGACGCGTGGACCGCACGAGCAGCGCTCGACCTGTTGCCGGAGAACACGGCCCGCGCGTGGAGGTGCTGCGTGGCTGCGTCGTGGTCACGCCCGGATGCGGGCCCGACCGGCGGGTGGTGCAACGGGAGCTCGCCTATCGCCTCCGGCAGGCGGGACGATCGGCTCGCGTGTGGGCTTACCCCTCGGTCAATGTCATCCCTGGGGATGATCTATTTATCCCGGATCTCGCCATGTTGCGCACTCCGGGTGGCGGTCGAACGGCGATTGACATCTCATCGGCGGTCCTGCTCGGCGAGATCGTGTCGCCGGCCGACCACCGCAGCGGTGTGATCGACCGGCGTCGCGAGTACGCCGCGGCCGGGGTTCCCTTCTTCCTCCGGGTCGACCTGCGTAACCGGGTTCCTGCGCTGGCCCTCCACGAGCTGGTCGAGGGGGAGTACCAGGCGCTCTCCGCCGCAGCCGCCGGCACCACCTTCGTCATGCGGCAGCCGTTCGAGTTCTCGGTCGACCCGGCCGATCTGCTCGACGAGGAAGCGCCGTCGGTGGAGCCGGACACCGCGGAGTGAGGCTCCCAGCGGGCGTTCAGGACGCCTGGGGAAGAATGGCCGGGTGACCTCTCCCCGTGACCTCGTCCTGCTCGGGTCCACCGGCTCGATCGGTACCCAGGCCATCGACATCGTCCGGCGCAACCCGGACCGGTTCCGGGTGGTCGCGCTCGGCGCCGGCGGCGGCAACGTCGAGCTGCTCGCCGCCCAGGCGCTCGAACTCGGCGTCGAGGCGGTCGGGGTGGCCAAGGCGTCCGCCGCGCAGGACCTCCAGCTCGCCTTCTACGCCGAGGCGAGCCGGCGCGGCTGGGCCGCCGGCGACTTCAAGCTGCCCAAGATCGTGGCCGGGCCGGACGCGATGACCGAGCTGGCCCAGTGGCCCTGCGACATCGTGCTCAACGGAGTGGTCGGCTCGCTGGGGTTGGCGCCGACCCTGGCGGCGCTGCGCGCCGGTCGTACCCTCGCCCTGGCCAACAAGGAGTCCCTCGTCGCCGGCGGCCGCCTGGTGAAGGCCGCGGCGACGCGGCCGGGGCAGATCGTCCCGGTCGACTCCGAGCACACGGCGCTCGCCCAGTGCCTGCGCTCCGGCTCCCCGGCCGAGGTGCGGCGCCTGATCGTGACCGCCAGCGGCGGTCCGTTCCGCGGCCGGCGGCGGGACGAGCTGACCGAGGTGACCCCGGAACAGGCGTTGGCCCACCCCACCTGGAACATGGGCCAGGTCATCACGATCAACTCCGCCACGATGGTGAACAAGGCGTTGGAGGTGATCGAGGCGCACGAGCTGTTCGACGTGCCCTACGCGGACATCGAGGTGGTGGTCCACCCGACTTCGGTGATCCACTCGATGGTCGAGTTCGTCGACGGTTCCACGATCGCCCAGGCCAGCCCGCCCGACATGCGGCTGCCGATCGCGGTAGCGCTGGGCTGGCCGGACCGGGTGCCCGGGGCCGCCACCGCGGTCGACTGGACGAAGGCCCACACCTGGGAGTTCTTCCCGCTGGACGACGCCGCGTTCCCGGCCGTGGCGCTGGCCAAGGCCGCCGGCGAGGCCGGCCGCTGCCGGCCGGCGATCTACAACGCGGCCAACGAGGAGTGCGTCGCGGCCTTCGTCGCCGGGCGGCTGCCGTTCCTCGGCATCGTCGACACCCTCGAGCGGGTGCTGGAGGACGCTCCCGACTTCGCCGAACCAGGTACCGTCGAGGACGTGCTCGCCGCCGAGTCGTGGGCACGGGCGCACGCCCAGGAGATCATCGCGGCGTCGGTGGAAGGAGCCTGATGGCATTTCTGCTCGGGGTGGTGGCATTCGCCCTGGCGATCCTCATCTCGGTGAGCCTGCACGAGGCGGGGCACATGCTCACCGCCAAGGCTTTCGGGATGAAGGTCACGCGGTACTTCGTCGGCTTCGGCCCGACGCTGTGGTCGTTCAAGCGGGGGGAGACCGAGTACGGCGTCAAGGGCATCCCGCTCGGCGGCTTCTGCAAGATCGTCGGGATGACACCGCAGGACGACGACGTCGACCCGGCCGACGAGCCGCGGGCGATGTGGCGCTACCCGGTGTGGAAGCGGACGATCGTGATGTCCGCGGGCTCGATCACCCACTTCGCGCTGGCCCTCGTCGCGCTCTGGATCATCGCGATGTCGGCCGGCCTGCCCAACCCGGACTTCCCCAGCACCGAGAAGGAGTTCCGGGCCCAGCCGGCGGTCGTCTCCCTCGCCCCCTGCGTGGTGGTGGAGAGCGCCAACCGTGCCTGCCAGCCCGGCGACCCGGCCAGCCCGGCGTCGAAGGCCCAGCTCCGCGACGGCGACCGGATCACCGCCGTCAACGGCCGGCCGGTGAGCAGTTGGGGCGACATGCTGGACGTGGTGCGCGGCACCAAGCCGGGCACCGCCACCGTCGAGTACGTCCGCGACGGCACTCCGGCCACCGCCACCGTCGACCTGGCGGCCGTGCAGCGCCCGCCGCTGGACGACCCCAAGGGCGCCACCGCCGCGGTCTCCGCGCTCGGCGTCGCCCTCCAGCCCAGCACCCCCGCCCGACTGACGTACGGGCCGGTCGGCGCGCTCGGCGCGACCGCCGACTTCACCGGCAGCATGGCGGTGCAGACGGCGCAGGCCATGCAGCGCATCCCGCAGAAGGTCCCCGCCCTGTGGACCGCCATCACCGGCGGCGAGCGGGACGTGGACACCCCGATCAGCGTGGTCGGCGCCAGCCGGCTCGGCGGCGAGGCGGTGGAGAACAACGCCTGGCTGATCTTCTTCATGCTCTTCGTCTCGCTGAACTTCTTCATCGGCGTGTTCAACCTGCTGCCGCTGCTCCCGCTGGACGGCGGCCACATCGCCATCGCCTGGTTCGAACGGGCCCGCTCCTGGGCGTACGCCCGGATCGGCCGCCCCGACCCGGGCCGCGTCGACTACCTCAAGCTCATGCCCCTCACGTACGCGGTGATCCTGATCGGTGGCGTGTTCACGCTGCTGACCGTCGCCGCGGACGTCGTCAACCCGATCACGCTCTTCCCAAGGTGAGTGCCTGAAGTGACCGCTGTCAGTCTCGGTATGCCCCCCGTACCGCCGCCGCCGCTCGCCCCGCGTCGGGCCAGCCGCCAGATCATGGTCGGCTCGGTACCGGTCGGTGGGGGTGCGCCGGTCTCGGTGCAGTCCATGACCACCACCCTGACCGCCGACGTCAACGCCACGCTCCAGCAGATCGCCGAGCTGACCGCCTCGGGCTGTCAGATCGTCCGGGTGGCCGTGCCGTCGCAGGACGACGTGGAGGCGCTGCCGGCGATCGCGAAGAAGTCGCAGATCCCGGTGATCGCCGACATCCACTTCCAGCCGAAGTACGTCTTCGCGGCGATCGACGCGGGCTGCGCGGCGGTCCGGGTCAACCCGGGCAACATCCGCCAGTTCGACGACAAGGTGAAGGAGATCGCCAAGGCGGCCGGCGACGCGGGCGTGCCGATCCGGATCGGCGTCAACGCCGGCTCGCTGGACAAGCGACTGCTCGCCAAGTACGGCAAGGCCACCGCCGAGGCGCTGGTCGAGTCGGCGCTCTGGGAGTGCTCGCTCTTCGAGGAGCACGGCTTCCGGGACATCAAGATCTCGGTGAAGCACAACGACCCGGTGGTGATGATCCGGGCGTACCGCCAGCTCGCCGAGCAGTGCGACTACCCGCTGCACCTGGGCGTGACCGAGGCCGGCCCGGCGTTCCAGGGCACCATCAAGTCGGCGGTGGCCTTCGGCGCGCTGCTGGCCGAGGGGATCGGCGACACGATCCGGGTCTCGCTCTCCGCCCCGCCGGTCGAGGAGATCAAGGTCGGCAACCAGATCCTGGAGTCGCTGGGCCTGCGCGAGCGGGGCCTGGAGATCGTCTCCTGCCCGTCCTGTGGCCGCGCCCAGGTCGACGTCTACAAGCTGGCCGAGGAGGTCACCGCCGGCCTGGAGGGGCTGCCGGTGCCGCTGCGGGTCGCCGTGATGGGCTGCGTGGTGAACGGCCCGGGTGAGGCCCGCGAGGCCGACCTCGGCGTCGCCTCCGGCAACGGCAAGGGGCAGATCTTCGTCAAGGGCCAGGTCGTCAAAACCGTCCCGGAGGCGCAGATCGTCGAGACGCTGATCGAGGAGGCGCTGCGGATCGCCGACGAGATGGGCGCCGAGATCCCCGAGGAGCTCCGCGACATGGTCCCCGGCCCCCGGGTCACCGTGCACTGACGTCCCGACGCACCGTCGGAAAGGGCGGCCGTCCCCGTGGGGATGGCCGCCCTTTCCGCGTACGCGGGTGAGCTGCTCACTCGGATTCGGCGAGGATGGCGTAGAGCTTGCGCCGGGTCTCGTCGAGCACCTGGGCGGCCCGTTCGCGCTGGTCGTCGGTGCCGGTCATCATCACCTGGCGCAGCGCGTTCATCGCCTGTGCGCCGGCGTCCCGGATGTCGTGCCAACTGTTGACCGTGTTCTCGGCGAACTCCGCCCACGGTGGGGTCTGCGCCGCCTCGGTGGCCTCCGCGCGCCCCTGGTCGGTGAGGGTGAACCGCTTCCGCCCGCCGCCCGATCCGTCGGTGGCGACGATGACGCCCTCGTCCTCCAGCAGTTGGAGGGTGGGGTAGATCGAGCCGGGGCTGGGCCGCCAGGCCCCGCCGGTGCGGGAGTCGATCTCCTGGATCATCTCGTAGCCGTGCATCGGCCGCTCGGTGAGCAGGGCCAGCACGGCGCCCCGCACGTTGGGCCGCCGCCCCCGGCCGCGACCGCCCCGGCCGCCCCGCCCGCCGTGACCGTGCGGTCCCGGGGGGAACGGCGGGCCGGGCGGGAACGGGGGGAAGCCGAAGCCGCGCATCCGCGCCTCGTGCATCGCGTGCATCCGTCCGTGGAATCCCATCGGACTCTCCTTCGCTCGTAGTGTCGCTGATGCATCGACGATATATCGGCAATGCATCGGCGACAAGGCGAATGTGGGACGGGACAGAAAACCGTACGTACGTCTTGTTAGGCTGCCCGGCGTGCGCCTGCTTCCCGAACCGGGCCCGGCCCGGACCCTCGCCCTGTCCACCCTGGTCAACACCGTCGGCCGCGGCACCTGGCTGACCGTCAGCGCGCTCTTCCTGACCCGCTCGGTCGGTCTGACCGTGGCCCAGGTCGGCCTCGGCCTCACCATCACGGCGCTGGTCAGCCTGGTCGCCAGCACCCCGATGGGCTACCTCGCCGACCGGTACGGCCCGCGCGGCATCCAGCTCGCCGCGCTGCTCGCCTCCGCCGCCTGCACCGCCGCTCTGGTCGCCGTCCGGTCCTTCCCGACCTTCCTCGTCGTCGGGATGCTGATGGCGGTCGCCGACGCGGCCAGCCGGGGCGCCCGGGGCGCGCTCATCGCCGGAGCCGTCCCCGCCGACCAGCGGGTCCGCACCCGGGCGTACCTGCGTGCCGTCACCAACGTCGGGATCTCCGTCGGCGCGGTGACCGCCGGGGTCGGCATCGCCGCCGACACCCGGGCCGGGTACGTGGCGCTGATCCTGCTCAACTGCGTGACGTACCTGGTCGCGGCGGCGATCCTGCTCCGGCTGCCGGTGGTCCCACCCGTCCCGGCGCCCGCGCACGGCCCGCGGCTGATCGCCCTGCGGGACCGCCCGTTCCTGGCCTTCACCGTGCTCGACGGGCTGATGTCCGTGCACTTCGGGTTGCTCAACATCGCGCTGCCGCTCTGGATCGCCGAGCACACCACCGCCCCGCACTGGCTCATCTCCGCCTGCATGCTGGTCAACACGGTGATGGTGGTGCTCTTCCAGGTGCGCGCCTCGCGCGGCACCGAGGACCTGGCCGGCGCCGCCCGGGCCGCCCGCCGGGCCGGCGCGATCATCGCGGTCGCCTGCGCGCTCTTCGCCGCCAGCGGTGGAATGTCCACCCCGGTCGCCGTCGCGCTGCTGCTGGCCGGGGCGTTCGTGCACGTCATCGGCGAGCTGTGGCACGCGGCGGCGGGCTGGGGCATCTCCTTCGGCCTGGCCCCGGCCCACGCGCAGGGGCAGTACCAGGGCGCGTACGGGATGGGCATGCAGCTCGGCGGGATGGTCGCGCCGGTGGTGGTGACCACCCTGGCGGTCGGCTGGGGCGTGCCGGGCTGGCTGCTGCTGGGCGGAACGTTCCTGCTGCTCGGGCTGCTGGTGCCGCCCGTGGTGGGGTGGGCGCGACGGTCCCGTCCGGCCGAGCCGGCGGTCGCGCCGGTTCCGGTTGGCTGACCCGGTCATCAGGTCGGCCCGCGCGCCGCAGGCCCGATCTGGCAGGCTGGTAACCGTGCTGACGGTGCCGGTACGCCAACTGGGGGAGTCGGAGCGCCGCGCGGTCGAGCGGCTGCTCGACCTCGACCCGTTCGCCGGCGCGCAGGTGGCCGAGCGGGTGGCCGCCCGGGGGCTGGCCTGGTGGCGGGCCGAAGGCCGGATCCTCGGCTACGGCACCCGGCGCAACCTGGAGTCGATCTGCTGGCTGGGCGGCAACCTGACCCCGGTGCTCGCCAACGAGTCGGCGGTCGCCGCCTTCGCCGACCAGCTCGGCACCGAGGAGCGGATCTGCTCGTCGATCGTCGGGCGGGCGGATGCGGTGCTGGGCCTCTGGGACCGCCTCTCCGCGCACTGGGGGCCCGCCCGGGACGTACGCCCGAACCAGCCGCTGCTGGCCACGGACGCGCTGCCCAGGGTGGCGGCCGACCCGGAGGTGCGGCGGGTGCGCGGCGGCGAGGTCGACCGGCTCTTCCCGGCGGCGGTGGCGATGTACACCGAGGAGGTCGGGGTCTCGCCGCTGGCCGACGACGGCGGGCGCGGGTACCGGCGGCGGGTGGCCGACCTGGTCCGCGCGGGCCGCGCGTACGCCCGGTTCGTCGACGGCAAGGTGGTCTTCAAGGCCGAGCTGGCGGTGGTGACCCGACGGACCGCCCAGGTCCAGGGGGTCTGGGTGGCGCCGGAGTGGCGGGGCCGGGGGATCGCCACGGCGGCGATGGCGGCGGTGGTCCGGGACGCGCTGGTGCGGGTCGCGCCGACGGTCAGCCTCTACGTCAACGACTTCAACCTGCCCGCCCGCCGGGTCTACGAGCGCTGCGGCTTCCGGCCGGTCGGCACGCTCGCCACCGTGCTCTTCTGAGCCGCAACCAGCGCATGGCCGGGATCACGCTCCGCTGAATTGCACCGAACCGGACGTACGGCGTTATGCTGACCATGTTTTTGTACTGACTAGTCAGTGCAACAAGGTCGGAGAGCGATGAAGATCGTCGAGGCCAGCGGGCTGGGTCTGCGGACCCGCCGAGGCTGGGTGTACCGGGACGTCGACCTCACCGCGGAGGCCGGCGAGCTGCACGCGGTGACCGGGCCGCCCGGCAGCGGGCGCACCTCCCTGCTGCTCGCCCTGGCCGGCCGCTTCCCACACACCGAGGGGGAGCTGCGCCGCCGGGGACCGGCCGCGCTCGGCCAGGTCGCCGGGGTGCACGAGCCCGACCCGACGCTCACCGTCGCCGAGCACATCCAGGAGCGGCTGCTGCTGCTCGGGCCGGTGCCGCGCCGCCGGCGGCAACTCGTCCCGGTCGCCGCCGTCCGGGCCCGCCGGGCCTACCGGCGGGACGCCTTCGCCGCCGCCATCGCCGGCTTCACCGACACCCCGCTCGACCCCGACCGGTACGGCCGGGATCTCACCCCCGTCGAGCGGCAGGTGCTCGGCCTGGTGCTGGCCAGCCTGAGCGGCCCCCACCTGATCGTCGCCGACGACGTGGACGCCGGATCCGACGCCCCCGAACGGCAGTGGATCTAGGCCGCCCTGGCCCGCCTCGCCGACCAGGGATACGCCGTGATCGCCAGCGCCCGCGCCGTCGAGCCCGGCGCCACCGCGATCACCCACCGGATCGGCGACCCGACCCTGCCCGCCCGCACCGAGCTGACCCTGCCCCCGGCCGCCCTCGTCGCCCCCCGGGCGGCCCACGACCAGACCCCCGAGGTGACCGCATGAGCGTCGTCCGACTCGCGCTGTTCGAGCTGCGCCGGATGACCCGGGGCCGGCTGCCGCGCGCCGCGCTCGCCGTCCTCACCGTCATCCCGCTGCTCTACGGCGCCCTCTACCTCTACGCGTTCTGGGACCCGTACGGGAACCTGGACCGCATCCCCGTCGCCCTGGTCAACGCCGACCGGCCGGCGAAGGCCAGCGACGGCACCGAGGTGCACGCCGGGCGGGACCTCACCGACGAGCTCATCGACCGCAAGGTCTTCGGCTGGACCGTCACCGACTCCGACGACGCCACCGCCGGTCTGCGCAGCGGCCGCTACCACCTGGTCTTCTCCATCCCGGCGGACTTCTCCGCGACCCTGGCGGCCGGCCCCGAGCCGGACCAGCCGGCCCGCCGGGGCGAGCTGAAGGTGGTCAACGACGACGCCACCAACTACCTGTCCGGGCTGCTCGCCCGCTCCGCGTTCAGCGAGATCCGGGCCGCCGCCGCGCAGAGCACCGCCGCCTCGTACTTCGACAGGATGCTGATCGGGTTCACCGACGCCAAGGCGGAGACCGGCCGGGCCGCCGACGGAGCTGGGAAGATCCACGACGGGCTCGGCGCCTCGGAGGAAGGGGCCGGGAAGATCGCCGGTGGGCTGGACACCGCCGAGGACGGCGCCGGGCAGCTCGCCGGCGGGCTCGACACGTCCGTGCGGGGCGCCGACAAGCTGGCCGCCGGGCTCGATCAGCTCTACACCGGCGCGGCGCAGATCGCCGACAGCACCAACCGCGCGGCCACCGAGACCCGCGCCGCCGCCGCCCGGGTGGACGCCGCCGCCGACAGGTACGAGCCGCTGCTGCGGAAGAACGCCCAGGACATCCAGCGGGCCGCCACCGCAGTCGCCGAGGGCGCGCAGGCGCTCGCCGACGGCATCGACGCGCTGCCGGCCAGAGCGGACGCGGTGGTGACCCAGGCGGAGCAGGTCCGCGACCGGTTGGACGCGCTGGTCGAGGCCCACCCCGAGCTGGCCGACGACCCGAACCTCGTCGCCGCCCGGCAGGCCGCCGACAAGGCCGTCACCGCCGCCGGGGCGGTCGTCGCCACCCTCGACAGGACCGACCTGGCCGGGCTGAAGAAGCAGATGACCGAGGTCGCCGCGACCGCCCGCGAGGTCGCCGCCGCCGCGCCGCACCTCGCCGACGACGTCGCCTCGGCCCGCGCCAAGGTCGACCAGCTCGCCAGCGGACTCACCACCCTCGCCGACGGCAGCGCCAGGCTGCGCGACGGGCTGGGCGGCGCCGCGAACGGCGCGGACCAGCTCCGCGGTGGGCTGTACCGGCTCGCCACCGGCGCCCGCCAGCTCGACGGCGGGCTGGCCCAGCTCAGCAGCGGCAGCGACCGGCTCGCCGACGGGCTGACCAAGCTGGAGGGCGGCGCCGGCGACCTCGCCGACGGGTTGGCCGCCGGGGAGGAGAAGCTGCCCGGGTACCACGACGCGGACAGCCGCGCCGACATCCTCGGCGATCCGGTCGGCCTGATCCGGAACTCGCACCACCCGGCCGGCTCGTACGGCGTGGGCTTCGCGCCGTACTTCCTCGCCCTGGCGCTCTGGGTCGGCGCGATGATCACGTACATGCTGCTGCGGCCGGTCAATCGGCGGCACGTGATGTCCGGCGCGTCCGGCTGGCGGGTCGCGCTCGCCGGCTGGCTGCCCGCCGCGGCCATCGGGCTGGCCCAGGTCGGGGTGCTCTTCACCGTGGTCACCCTGGTGCTCGGCCTCGACCCGGTCCACGGGGCGGCCACCCTCGGCCTGCTGGCGCTGACCTCGCTCGCCTTCACCGCGATCATGCAGCTGCTCGGCGCGGCGCTCGGCCCGGCCGGCCGACTCGCCGCGCTGGCCCTGCTGATGCTTCAGCTCACCTCCGCCGGAGGCACCTACCCGGTGCAGACCTCACCCGGCTTCTTCCAGGCCGTCCACCCCTGGCTGCCGATGACCTACGTGGTGGCCGGGCTCCGGCACACCGTCAACGGCGGGCCCGCCGGACCGGTGGTCACCGGCGCGCTCGTGCTCGCCGCGTTCGGGGTGGGCGCCCTGGTGCTCACCGTCGGCGCGACGCGCCGCTCCCGCCGGCTCACCCCGGCCAAGCTGCACCCCGAACTGGCCATGTGAGAATGCTGATGGGCCGGACGGCGGTGACGCGGGGCTCCGGCCCGGGCCGGGGTTGTCCACGGGGAGGGCGCGTGACGGACGGACGGTCGCGGCGGCGGGAGGACACCCGCCAGCGCCTCTTCGTGGCGGCGGTGGAGCTCATCGCCGAGCAGGGCTTCTCGGCGACCACCGTCGACGACATCGCGGCCCGCGCCGGCGTGGCGAAGGGGACCGTCTACTACAACTTCGAGTCCAAGACGGTGCTCTTCGAGGAGCTGCTCCGGCACGGCATCGGGCTGCTCACCGCCGACTTCCGGGCCGCCGTCGCCGGCCTGCCGCCGCGCGAGGCGCTCGCCGCCCTGGTCCGCGCCGAGCTGGAGTACATCCGCCGGTACCGGGCCTTCGCCCAGCTGCTGCTCTCCGAGATGTGGCGGACCAACCGGGAGTGGCAGCAGACCCTGCGGCTGCTGCGCGACGAGGCCATCGAGGTGATCGCCGAGACCGTCCGGGCCGGCGTGGCCAGCGGTGACCTCCCCGCCGATCTCGACGTCCGGACGGCCAGCTCGGCGCTGTTCGGCGTCGGGCTGGTGGTGGCCGTGGACTGGCTGGTCTTCCAGCCGGAGCGGCCGATCTCCGACGTGGAGGAGGCGCTACTCGGCATCGTCCGCCGGGTCGCCCAGACCTGAGCGCGGGCGGCGGCCGGTGGTCGCCGTCACGGAGCGGGGCGCGGTAAATGCGTTGAGCGGTCGCGGCCGGACGACGAGGCTGTGGTCACCGCCCCGCCCACCCGAGTCCGGAGGACCGTCCCATGCGCCTGCTCCGTGATCTCCGGGCCACCGCACCGCGCCGGATGGCGGTCGTCGTCCTGCTGATCCTGCTCGGCGCCGGCGGCCAGGCCGCCGCCTCCGCGCTCGCCGGGCCGGTGCTGGTGCACCGCTCGGCCGGCTGGTTCGCCGCGCTGGCCGTGGCGCTCGTCGCCGCCGTGCTCACCGACCTCGCCGTCGGGCTGCTGATGGCCGGGCTGACCGCCGACTGGTCCGCCGACGTCCGCCGCCGGCTGTGCCGGGTGGCGCTCGGGCAGGACCTGCCCACCCTGGAGACCACCCCCGTCGGCGAGTTGCTCGACCGGATCGACAACGACGTCTACCAGGTCGCCGCCGAGATGCGGAACACCGGCGTCCGGCTCGTCCAGGGGCTCGCCGTCTGCCTGCTCGCCACCGCCAGCGCGCTGATCGTCTGGTGGCCGGCGGGCGTCGGGATGGTCGTGCTGACCGCCCTGCTCGCCGTGCTGCTGCGCCGCCCCACCGCCCGGATCGCCCCGGCCCGGATGGCCGAGGAGGAGGCCTGGTCCGACCTCGCCGCGGTGATGGAGGAGGCCGTCCACGGCCAGGACGACGTCCGGACCAGCCTCGCCCGGCCGTACGTGCTGCGCCTCTACGCCCGGCGCGCCGCTGAGGTGATCTCCCGCGGCGGCCGGGTGTTCCGGCTCTCCGCCCGGGTCACCGCCCTCGCCGCCGGTGCCGTCCGGGTCGGCATCGCCGCCGTGGTGCTCGGCGGCGCCTGGGCGCTCGCCTCCGGCCGGATCGACGGCGCCCGGCTCACCGCCATCTGGCTGCTCGCCCTCGCCTTCGGCGCGACCGTCGAGCACA
Source organism: Micromonospora sp. NBC_00898 (assembly GCF_045207895.1). Taxonomy (NCBI): domain Bacteria; kingdom Bacillati; phylum Actinomycetota; class Actinomycetes; order Micromonosporales; family Micromonosporaceae; genus Micromonospora; species Micromonospora sp. NBC_00898. Next base: position 4,295,810 of record NZ_CP108775.1, on the reverse strand, counting down.
TCGCCCGCTGGGTGCCGCACCTGCAGCAGGCGCTCGGCGCCTGGGCCCGGGTGCAACTGCTCGCCGGATCCCGGCAGGAACCGGCCGGTGGCGCCGCCCCGGCCGACGGCGACCTGACCGTGCGCGGGCTCACCTTCCGCTACCCGTCTGGCGGGGACGACCGGGGGCCGGCGCTGCGCGACATCCGGCTCGCCTTCGCCCGCGGCCGGTCGTACGCCCTGGTCGGGCGGACCGGGTCGGGCAAGTCCACGCTGGCCAAGGTGCTCACCCGGGCGGTGGACGTGCCGCGCGGCACCGTCTTCCTCGGCGACACCGACCTGGTCGACCTCGACGTCGAGGCGCTGCGCCGGTGGATCGCGGTGGTGCCCCAGCGCACCGAGATCCTGGCCGGCACCCTCGCCGAGAACGTCGCCCTCTTCGACCCCGACCTGCTCGACGACGCCACCCGGGCGCTGGCGGAGCTGGGGCTGACCGGCTGGATCGCCGAACTCCCCGACGGCGTGGACACGAAGCTCGGCGAGGGCGGGCACGTGCTCTCCGCCGGGCAGGAGCAGCTGGTGGCGTTCGCCCGGATCCTGGTCCGCGACCCGCACGTGGTGATCCTCGACGAGGCCACCGCCCGGCTGGACCCGGTCACCGAGACCCGGGTACGGCAGGCCACCGAACGGCTGCTCGCCGACCGGATCGGCATCGTCATCGCGCACCGGCTCTCCTCGGTGCGCCGCTGCGACGAGGTGGTGGTGATGGCCGACGGCGCGGTGCTGGAGGCCGGCCCGCTGCGCGAGTCGGAACGCTTCGCCGAGCTGCTGGCGACCAGCCACGCCAGCGCGTACGCCTCGGCCGGCGCCGGGCGCGGCGGGGTGGACCTGCTGCCCGGGCCCGACGAGCCGTGGGACGACGGCGAGCCGGCATCCGCGCCGGTCGGGGCCGCCCGGCCGGCCCCGGCGGTCGTACCGAAGAGCGACCCGCCGCCGCTGCCCCCGGCGCCGCCCGCGCGGACCATGCGGGAGATCCTGCGGCTGGGCACCAACGACCCGCGGTACGGCTTGCTCTCCGTCTGCCTGTTCGTGGTGATGACCCTGCTCGGCCTGGACGGCTCGGTGCTGCCGTGGCTCTGGGCCGATGTGGTCGGCGGCGGCGACCCGTGGCTGCCGGCGCTGGGCATCGCCGCCGCGCTGCTGGTCGTCCTGCCGCTGCCCTACCTGACCAACCTGTGGTTCCCGCAGTGGTGGATCCGGCAGCTGCTGCGGATCAGCCTGCGGCTGGTGCACGGGCAGACCGGGGCGCGGCGGGTCAGCGGGCACACTCCGGCCGAGGTGGTCGCCCAGGGCGGCGACACCGACCGGGTGGTGCAGCTCGCCGACAACCTGATGGACCAGTTCATCTCGGTGGCCATCGTGGTGACCATGACCGTGGTGACCGGCAGCGTCGTGCCGGCGCTCTTCTTCGTCGGGACGATGCTGGTCTCCGGGCTGGCGGCGACGCTGTTCGGGCCGCGGCTGGAACGCACCGCCGGGGGCACCGTGAAGGCCCGGGCGGCGTTCGCGACCGCCCTGGTCTCCTCGCTCTCCGCCGCCCGTACGGTGAAACTCGCCGGCGCCACCCGCCCGGTGCTCGACCACCTGGCGACGCTGGACACCGTCCGCAGCGACCGGCAGCGCCGGGAGATCTCCATGCAGGTGTGGGCGAGGTCCACCCCGTCACTGGTCAGCGGCCTGCTGCCGATCGGCGCGTGGGCGCTGTACCTGGCCGGGGAGCTCTCCGCCGGCGCCACGCTGGTGGCGGTCTCCACCCTCGGGGCGGCCCGCTGGTTCGCGTGGACCACCGCGTCGCTGGTCTCGCACTACCCGTCGGCGCGGGTGTGGACCCGGCGAACCGTGGCGATGTCCGGGATCGGGGAGTACTCGGCGGCGGTGCCGGGAGTGGACCTGGCCGCCGGCACCGCGCCCGCGCCCGAACCGCCGCCGCGGCACCCGCTGCGCCGGCTCGACCTCACCGGCTTCGGGGCGCTGCACTCCGACGGCACCCTGGCCGTCCGGGAGGTCGACCTGACCGTCGAACGGGGGCAGCTGGTGCTCGTCGTCGGGCCGGTCGGCGCCGGCAAGTCCTCGCTGCTGCGGGCCCTCGCCGGCATCGTGCACCACACCGGCACGCTGCGCTGGAACGGGGATCCGGTCACCGAACCGGAGCTGTTCCTGCGCCCCGGCCAGGTCGGGTACGTCAGTCAGCTGCCCCGGGTGCTCTCCGGCACGGTCGCCGACAACATCGTCCTCGGGCACGAGGTGGACGCCGCCGACGCGGTGTCCACGGCGCAACTGGAGCACGACCTGGCCGCGGCCGGCGGCGGGCTGGGGCTGCTGATCGGGCACAAGGGCACCCGGCTCTCCGGCGGACAGCTTCAGCGGCTGGCGCTGGCCCGGGCGCTCGCGCCGCGTACCGAGCTGCTGATCGCCGACGACGTGTCCTCCGCGCTGGACGTCACCACCGAGCTGGCGCTCTGGGCGGCGCTGCGCAACCGCGGCGTGACCGTGCTCGGCTCGACCTCCAAGCGGGCCGCCCTGGTCCGCGCCGACCACGTCGTGGTCCTGATCGACGGCAAGGTCGCCGCCCAGGGCCCCTGGCGGAACCTGGAACCCCACTGGTCCCACCTGGCCGGCTGACCCGCATCGTCGATCATGTGGTTGGCAGGGGCAAAGCGGGCAAACATCCCCCCTCATGATCAACAGCGTTGGTGGGGTCAGAAGGCGCGGGTGTACTGGTTCGGCCAGTGGGGGGTGGTGGTGAGCTTGGCGGCGGCGCGGCGGGGCCAGTAGGGGTCGCGGAGGAGTTCGCGGCCGAGGAGGACCAGATCGGCCTCGCCGGCGGCGATGATCTGCTCGGCCTGCTCGGGCTCGACGATCAGGCCGACCGCACCGGTCAGGACGCCCGCGTCGCGGCGGATCCGGGCCGCCAGCGGGACCTGGTAACCGGGGCCGACCGGGATGCTCGCCCCGGCCGAGGCGCCGCCGGAGGAGGCGTCGACCAGGTCCACCCCGACGGCGGCCAGCTCGCCGGCGAGCACCACGCTGTCCTCGACGGTCCAGCCACCCTCGACCCAGTCGGTGGCCGAGATCCGGGTGAGCACCGGCACGGACTCACCGACCACGGCGCGGACCGCCCGGGCCACCTCCAGGGTGAGCCGCATCCGCGCCGCCCGGTCGCCGCCGTAGCCGTCCGTGCGGTGGTTGGTCAGCGGGGAGAGGAACTCGTGCAGCAGGTAGCCGTGCGCGGCGTGGATCTCCACCGCGGCGAAGCCGGCGTCCAGTGCCCGGCCGGCGGCGGTGGCGAACGCGGTCACCACGGCCGCGATCCCCGCCTGGTCCAGGACGGCGGGTTCCCGGTAGTCCGGCAGGAACGGCTCGGCACCCGGGCCGACCGGCGTCCAGCCACCCTCGGCGTCCGGCACCCCGCCCCGGTGGTCGGCCCACGGCCGGTACGTGGACGCCTTGAACCCGGCGTGGGCGAGCTGCACGGCCGGCACCGCGCCCTGCCCGGCGACGAACGCGGTGATCGGCCGCCAGGCGTCGACGTGCGCGTCGGACCAGATCCCGACGTCCTGCGGGCTGATCCGGCCCTCGGGGACCACGGCGGTGGCCTCGGTGATGATCAGGCCGGCGCCGCCGACGGCCCGCGAGCCGAGGTGGACCAGGTGCCAGCCGGTGGGCAGGCCGTCCGGGCCGGCGCTGTACTGGCACATCGGCGCCATGGCGATCCGGTTGGGCAGGGTGACGCCGCGCAGGGCGAGCGGGGTGAACAGGGCACTCATGCGGTGATCCTCTCGAAGCACGGAAAGGGAGGGCCCGAGGGCCCTCCCTTTCCGCAGTGGCTCAGGCGGGGACGGGAGCCAGCTTGTCGGCGGGCCGCGCCTCCTCGGCGTCGATCAGCTCGCGGCTGCCGGCGGAGTCGTACGCGGCCCGGTCCAGGGTGCCCTCGCGGGCGGCGACGATGGTCGGCACCAGCGCCTGACCGGCCACGTTGGTGGCGGTGCGGATCATGTCCAGGATCGGGTCGATCGCCAGCAGCAGGCCGGCGCCGGCCAGCGGCAGGCCCAGCGTGCTCAGGGTCAGGGTGAGCATCACGATCGCGCCGGTCAGGCCGGCGGTGGCGGCCGAGCCGACCACCGAGACGAAGGCGATCAGCAGGTAGTCGCCGACGCCCAGGTGCACCCCGAAGACCTGCGCCACGAAGATCGCCGCCAGGGCCGGGTAGATCGCGGCGCAGCCGTCCATCTTGGTGGTGGCGCCGAACGGGACGGCGAAGGAGGCGTACTCGCGGGGGACGCCGAGCCGCTCGACGGAGCGCTGGGTCACCGGCATGGTGCCCACCGAGGAGCGGGACACGAAGGCCAGCTCGATGGCCGGCCAGGCGCCGGCGTAGAACCGCAGCGGGTTGAGCCGGCCGGCGGCCACCAGCAGCACCGGGTAGACCACGACGAGCACGATCGCGCAGCCGACGTAGACGGCGGTGGTGAACTTCGCGAGCGGGGCCAGCAGGTCCCAGCCGTAGGAGGCGACGGCGTGGCCGATCAGGCCGAGGGTGCCGATCGGGGCGAGCCGGATCACCCACCACAGGGCCTTCTGCACGATGGTGAGCACGGCGCGGTTGAACTCGACGAACGGCTCGGCGGCCTGGCCGACGAGCAGCGCGGCGGCGCCGACCACCAGGGCGAGGAAGACGATCTGGAGCACGTTGCCCTCGACGAACGCGCCGACCGGGTTGGTGGGCACGATGCCGGTGAGGAAGTCGGTCCAGGAGCCGGTCTTCTTCGGCGCGGCGGCGCCGGCGACGTCCAGGGTGACGCCCTTGCCGGGGTTGGTGAGCAGGCCGAGGCCGATGCCGACGCTCACCGCGATCAGCGCGGTGAGGCCGAACCAGAGCAGCGTCTTCAGCGCCAGTCGGGCCGCGTTGGCCACGCCGCGCAGGCTGACCACGCTGACCACGATGGCGGTGAAGACGAGCGGCGGGACGGCCAGCTTGAGCAACTGGACGAAGAGACCGCCGACGGTGTCGAGGGTGCTGGCCAGCCAGCTCAGGTCGTTGGCGCGGGCGAGGAAACCCAGCGCCACGCCGAGCACGAGGCCGAGCAGGATCTGCACGGAAAAGGGGATCTTGCGCAAGGCGGAAGCCATGAGGATGTGTCCAAGGTCTGTCGGAGGTCGGTCAGGGGCAGCGTCAGGAACGAGGCTGCGCCGGACAGACGCCGCTGGCCTGCAGTCGGAGATCGACATACAGGCGCACGGTGAGGTGCCAGACATTGGTCATCGCCCGCCGACGCTACTCCCGTCCCGGCCGCGACTGGAAGGAGCGTTCGGCGTGACGATCCTTACATGACCGGTTCACACCACGGTGATCCGTTCGTCACGACCGCGCCGGGCCAGGCCGAGCGCGGTGGCGCTGGTCAGGCCCCAGCCGACCGCCACCGTCAACAGCAGCCGCTCCAGCACCCCGACGAGGCCGCCACGCCCCACGGTCACCATGGCCACGGCGATCGCCGCCGACAGCGGCAGGGCCAGCGCCGCGCCGAGGGCGGCGATCCAACGCACCGCCGGGGCCGCCGCCGGGGAGACCAGCAGGGCCAGCATCGCGAGGACCACCGAGGCGGTCGCCGCGATGCTCGCGCCGCCGTGCACCAGGTCGGCCGCGGTGGGCGTCTCGAACGGCGGCAGCGGGCAGCCGGCGCTGCACGTCACCGCGCCGGAGAGTGCGGTGAGGACGCTGCCGGCGGCGAGCAGCCCGGCGGCCACCCGCAGCGCCGTGGGCAGCGCCACGGCGAGCAGCAGCAGCGCCGCGGCAAGGGCGAAGATCCCGATCCGGTACGCCGCGGCGTACCGGCTGTCGGTGACGCCGGCCTCGCTGACGTACCCGGTCGGACCCGGACCGGGACCGGCGACCACGGCGACCGTCACCGCGACCGCGCCCGCCAGGGTGCAGCCGGCGGCGGCCGACGCGGCGGCGACCCGGACGACGCCCCGGTCAGCCACGCCCGTGCGGCGTGGCCCAGCCGGACAGGTCCGGGCCGAGCGGCACGATGCCGGTCGGGTTGATCTCCCGGTGTGTGCCGTAGTAGTGCCGCTTGATGTGGTCGAAGTCGACCGTGTCTCCGAAGCCCGGGGTCTGGAACAGGTCCCGGGCGTACGCCCACAGCACCGGCATCTCGGTCAGCTTCTGCCGGTTGCACTTGAAGTGCCCGTGGTACGCCACGTCGAAGCGGACGAGCGTGGTGAACAGCCGCACATCCGCCTCGGTGATCGCGTCGCCCATCAGGTAGCGGCGCCCCGCCAGCCGCTCCGACAGCGCGTCCAACCGGGCGAACAGCGCCGTGTACGCCTCGTCGTACGCCTCCTGCGAGGTGGCGAAGCCGCACCGGTAGACGCCGTTGTTGACGTCCCGGTGGATCTCCGCCATCAGCGCGTCCAGCTCCGGGCGCAGCTCCACCGGGTAGAGGTCCGGCGCGTCCGGCTTGTGGAACCGCCGCCACTCGGTGGAGAAGTCCAGGGTGAGCTGCGGGTAGTCGTTGGTGACCACCCGCCCGGTGAGCGTGTCGACCAGGGCCGGCACGGTCACCCGGCCGGTGTAGTCCGCGTCGGTCGCCAGGTACGCCTCGGAGAGATAGCCGATGCCGAGCACCGGGTCGAAGCCGTCCGGGTCCAGGGCGAACCGCCAGCCCCGTTCGTCCCGGATCGGGTCGACCGTGCCCAGCGAGATGACGTCGTCCAGGCCGAGCAGCCCCCGGACGATCCGGGCCCGGTGCGCCCACGGGCAGGCCCGGCACCAGATCAGCCGGTAGCGGCCGGCCTCCAGCGGCCAGCGGTCCTGCTCGTCCGGCCCGCCGCCGGGCGGAGACGTCGAGTGCGGGGTGACTCGACCGGTGAACCGGTTGGGCTGGCGGACGAACTCGCCGGTGCCGGCGGTCTCTGCGCTGAACTGGGCCCGGGCCATGCCGTCAACCTATCGGCTCCGGGCGCGGATATCCTGGCGCCGGGCGTCCCCGTGATCCGAGGACCGCCGCCGCCAGCCCCTTCCCACCCCCGAAGGACAGCGCCGATGACCGTGGCATACCTCGTGGCCGGAGTCCGCACCCCGATCGGCCGGTACGCCGGCGCCCTCGCCGGGGTACGCCCCGACGACCTCGCCGCGCACGTGATCCGCGAACTGGTCGCCCGGCACCCGTCGGTGGACTGGGCCCGCACCGATGACGTGCTCCTCGGCTGCGCCAACCAGGCCGGCGAGGACAACCGCAACGTGGCCCGGATGGCGGCGCTGCTCGGCGGGCTGCCCGAGGAGGTCCCCGGCAGCACGGTCAACCGGCTGTGCGGCTCCGGCCTGGACGCCCTCGCCATCGCGGCCCGCTCCATCGTGGCCGGCGAGGCCGACCTGGTGGTCGCCGGCGGCGTGGAGAGCATGAGCCGGGCCCCCTTCGTCATGCCGAAGGCGACCACGCCCTTCTCCCGCGCCGCCGAGGTGTACGACACCACCATCGGTTGGCGGCTGGTCAACCCGCTGATGAAGAAGGGCTGGGGCATCGACTCGATGCCGGAGACGGCGGAGAACGTCGCCGCCGAGCACGGGATCGACCGGGTCGCCCAGGACGAGTTCGCGTACCGCTCCCAGCAGCGGGCCGCCAAGGCGCAGGCCGACGGCCGGTTCGCCGAGGAGATCGTGCCGGTGACCGTGCCGGCGGGGCGCCGCGAGACGAAGCTGGTCGAGGTCGACGAGCACCCCCGGGAGACCTCGCTGGAGAAGCTCGCCGCGCTGCCCACCCCGTTCCGCGAGGACGGCACGGTGACCGCCGGCAACTCCTCCGGCGTCAACGACGGAGCGGTCGCCCTGCTGGTCGCCTCCGAGGCCGCCGTGTCCCGGTACGGCCTCACCCCGCTCGCCCGGATCGGCGGCGCCGCCGCGGCCGGCGTGCCGCCGCGGATCATGGGGATGGGCCCGGTGCCGGCCACCCGTAAGCTGCTCGACCGGCTCGGCCTCGGGCTGGACGCGGTCGACGTGATCGAGCTGAACGAGGCGTTCGCCGCGCAGTCCGTGGCGGTGCTGCGGGAGCTGGGCCTGCCGGAGGACGCCGAGCACGTCAACCCGAACGGCGGCGCGATCGCCCTCGGCCACCCGCTGGGGGCCAGCGGTGCCCGGCTGGCGCTCACCGCCGCGCTGGAGCTGCGCCGCCGGGGCGGCCGGCGGGCGCTGGCCACCATGTGCGTCGGCGTCGGGCAGGGCATCTCGCTGCTGCTGGAGTCCGCCGCCTGAGCAGATACCGGCTCGCCACCTGACCACGGTCCGGTCCGCCGCCGCACGACCCTCCGGTCCGTCGCCGTCGCCGGTGGCGGACCGTGGTCGGGCCGGGTCCGAAAGTCGATCTCCCGCACCGTGGCGCACGCGCCTAGAGTGGTCAGCACCACACGATCCGCGGGTCGGCCGGTGTCGCCTCCGCGTGCCCCCGCGCGCCCGGACACCGCCGCCCACCCGCGCCGCGGCGACGAACTGGGGCGACGTGATGCAGATGCCGGACGGACTTCCCGCCGAGATCGATCTGACCCGGCCCAGCGCGGCCCGGGTGTACGACTACTTCCTCGGCGGCGCGCACAACTTCGAGATCGACCGGCAGCTCGCCGAGCAGATCGCCAGCATGACGCCGAACCTGGCGGCCACCATGCGCTCGGGCCGGGAGTTCCTGCGCCGGGCCGTCCGGGCGCTGCTCGACGCCGGCATCGACCAGTTCCTCGACATCGGCTCCGGCATCCCCACCGTCGGCAACGTGCACGAGGTGGCCCAGGCGGCGAACCCCAAGGCGCGGATCGTCTACGTCGACATCGACCCGGTCGCCGTGGCGCACAGCCGGGAACTGCTCGCCGGCAACGACCTCACCGCCGTCCTCCACGCCGACCTGCGTGAACCGGAGCGGATCCTCGCCGAGGCCCGGGAGTCCGGCCTGATCGATTTCGGCCGGCCCGTCGGCATCCTGCTTGCCGGGGTGGTGCACTTCATCCCGGACGCCGACCGCCCCGGCGACATCCTGGCCACCCTGCGGGCCGTCGCCGCGCCCGGCAGCCACCTGGTCATCTCGCACTCCACCTTCGAGGACCAGCCGCAGGAGATGCTCGACGCGCAGCGGCTGTCGGCGCGTACCGACACCGAGATCACCCTCCGCTCGCGCGCCGAGATCAGCTCCTTCTTCGGCGACTGGACGATCCTCGAACCGGGCGTGGTGCACATGCCGCTGTGGCGCCCCGACTCGCCGTCCGACGTGGACGAACACCCCGAGCGGTTCGGGGCCTTCGGCGGCGTCGCCCGGCGCGACCAGCCCGCCGGCTGAGCCGACATGCAGGCCGCGCCGGTGCCCGGCGGGGAGGACTTCAGCCGGCCGGGCGCCCAGGCGTACGCCGCCGACTGGGCCCGGGCGGTCTGCCGGCTCGGGTTCGTGCCGCTGAGCGCGGCCGAGACCGAGCGGCTGCTGCTCGTGCACACCGTACGGCTGGCCCAGGCCCTCCTCGCCCCGGCGTTCTCCGCGCAGGCCGCGGCGGACGTCGGGCGGGCGCTGGTGGAGGCCCACCTCACCGAGCCCGGCGTGCTCGACTGGTCGGTCCGCGCGCTCGGTGACGACTTCCTGGCCCAGGTGCTGCCCGGCCGGGTCGAGTGGCCCGGGGCGCGGGAGCGGGTGACGGCGGTGCAGGGCGCCTTCTCCGCCGGCTTCGCCCGGGCGCTGCGCGACCGCACCTTCAGTCAGCAGGAGCGGATCGCCCGCTCGGCCTGGCAGGCTCGGGACGCCGTCGAGCAGGCGCTGCGCGACAGCGAGGCCCGGTTCCGGGCGGTGTTCACCGGGGCGGCGATCGGGATCGGCATCGCCGGCGTCGACGGCCGGATCCTCGACGTCAACCAGTCCTTCGCCGACATGCTCGGCTACACCATCGAGGAGCTGCGCGAGATCAACGTGGCGTCGCTCTTCCACGCCGACGACGCGGCCGGCATGTGGGAGCTGTACCAGGAGCTGGTCGAGGGCAAGACGGACAGCGCCCGGGTGGAGAAGCGCTACCACCGAAAGGGCGGCAGCCTCGTCTGGACCGACCTCGCCGTCTCGCTGATCCGGTACGACGACGGCCGGCCCCGGTTCACCGTCGCGATGATCGAGGACATCACCGAGCGGTACGAGCTCCAGCAGCGGCTGCGCTTCCAGGCGCTGCACGACCCGCTCACCGGCCTGCCCAACCGGACGCTCTTCTTCGAGACGCTGAGCCGGGTCTTCGAGACCGCCGGCGAGGAGCAGCGGGTCGGCATCTGCTTCCTCGACCTGGACGGCTTCAAGGCGATCAACGACAGCCTCGGCCATGACCTCGGTGACCTGCTGCTGATCGTGATCAGCCGGCGGCTCGCCGACTGCGTGGCCGGGCGCGGCCACCTGGTCGCCCGGATGGGCGGCGACGAGTTCGTCATCCTGGTCGACTCCGGCGGCGGCCTCGACGACGCGGTTGAGGTGGCCGAGCTGGCCCTCGCCGCGGTCTCCGCCCCGGTGCACGTCGGCGACCAGCAGCTCGCCGTCTCGGCGAGCATCGGCATCGTGGAGTGCCCGGCCGCGGAGACCAGCGTCTCGGAACTGATGAAGGCCGCCGACACCACCCTCTACTGGGCGAAGGCCGAGGGGCGGGGCCGGTGGGCGGTCTACGACCCGGAGCGCAGCGCCGCCGACATCGCCCGTTCGGCCCTGGCCGCCGGCCTGCCGGCCGCGCTGGACCGGGGCGAGTTCGTGCTGCACTACCAGCCCATCGTGTCGCTGCTGGACGGCACGATGCTCGCCGTGGAGGCGCTGGTCCGCTGGCAGCACCCCGAGCTGGGGCTGATCGGGCCGGACCGGTTCATCGGGCTGGCCGAGGAGACCGGGCTGATCGTCCGGCTCGGCGCCTGGGTGCTCCGGCAGGCGTGCCGGGACGCCGAGGGCTGGCGGCGGGCGTACCCGGACGCGCGGCTGGTGGTGAGCGTCAACCTGGCGGCCCGGCAGGCCGACGACCCGGCGATCGTGGACACGGTGGCCGAGGCGCTGACCAGGACCGGGCTCCCTGCGGAGCTGCTGCAACTGGAGCTGACCGAGAGTGCGGTGATGGGCACCGCCGGGGAGCCGCTGCGGTCGCTGCACGAGCTGGCCGGGCTCGGCGTCCGGCTGGCCATCGACGACTTCGGCACCGGGTACTCGAACCTGGCGTACCTGCGCCGGTTGCCGATCCACTGCCTGAAGCTGGCCGGACCCTTCGTCGAGGGGATCCGGGCCGACGGGGCGGACGTCGCGACCGACCACCGGGACGAGCGGATCGTCGACGCGCTGGTCCGGCTGGCACACGCGCTGGAGCTCTGGGTCACCGCCGAGGCGGTGGAGACCGAGGTGCAGGCCGAGCGGCTGCGGGCGCTGCGCTGCGACACCGGACAGGGCCTCTGGTTCGGCGGGCCGGTTCCGGCGGAGCAGATCCGCGCCCGACTCGCGGGCGGGGAGGCGGCATGAGCCTCACCGACACGCAGGCGGTGGTCTCGGTGGTGGCCGCGCTGGCCATCCTGGCCGGGCTGGCCGGGGTGGTGGTGCCCGGGCTGCCGGCCCTGCCGCTGTGCTGGGGCGGGGTGCTGGTCTGGGCGCTCTTCGGCGAGGCCGGGCCGGGCCGCTGGGCGGTGCTCGCCGCCGCCACAGTGGTCGCCGCCGGCGGCACGGTGGTCAAGTACCTCTGGCCGGGGCGGAACCTGAAACGGACCGGCGTGCCCACGTCGTCGCTGCTGGCCGGGGGCCTGCTGGGGTTGGTCGGCTTCTTCGTCATCCCGGTCGTCGGCCTGGTGATCGGCTTCGTGGGCGGGGTGTGGGGCGCGGAACGGCTGCGGCTGGGCAGCAACCAGCTCGCCTGGCCGGCCACCGTGCAGGCGCTCAAGGCGGCCGGACTGTCCATGCTGGTGGAGTTCCTCGCCGGCCTGGTGATCGCCGCCCTCTGGGTCGCCGGCGTGCTGCTGACCTGACCTTCGCCCGACGAAGGCCGCAGGCGGCCTCCGTCGTGTCCGTTCGACAATCGGAGGGTGCGGGTGCGGAGACCATCGAGATTCGAGATGGGCAGCCGGCTACAGGAGCTCAGTGGAGAGACGATGCTCTGGATCGTCGGCATGAATCTGGACGTCCTGTCGGGCTGGACCGTGTGGGGTGGCAATGACCCCGACCGGTTCCTGACGGTGGAGGATCGGTTGGTCCTGGCTCCCGGCGTGGAGACGTTGATCTCGAACCTCCCCGGGTCTGGCCGGCACTCGTTCCACGGCGATGCCCGCTACCTGAAGTTCCGCGAGGAGGTGAACAGCGCCTATTCACCCGGGGCGACCGATGGAGATGAGAGCGGGCTCTACGACTTCTCCGCGACTCTCGAGGCGATCCGCGAGCGCGAGGTTCTCCATGCGCCGCACTCCGGAATGGCGGCGGACTGCCTGGGGGCTGCTCTCGACCTCGGCCTTCAGTTCGGTGCGGACTCAGCGGGATATCAGTTGGCGCGGCACGGTCCGCTGGATCGGCTCTATCGAGCGACCTGGAAAGAGATCGACGAGTCGGAACTCGACTACCTCGAGTGCGAGGCGGCGCTCGTCCGCTTGATCGGGTGGATGGAGAGGCTCGCAAGATAGGCGCAGGTCAGCCGTGGCGTGGTGCGGCGGCGCGGGGTGCCCGGAAGGTACGACGGATCGCCGTACGAGTGAGAGAGAGGTTGGCACCCCGCGCCGTCGCGGACCGGGCGTTGCCGAGCGCCCGGCGGTAGGCCCGTCGCGATCGGGCCTGGTCACGGGGTCAAGGATGCGGCCAGGAGGGCCGGCCCGGCAACGGAATTAGCCGCGGCGGCGGTGAGATTCCCACGGCCGTCGTATTGACCCCCTTGATCGACGGGACCACACTTCACCCACTCGTACCGGGGATTCACCTCGAGGAGGTGTGCAGTGGCCACGACGCCCGCGCCGACCGCCGAGCAACCGATGGACGACGACGCCCGACGGCTCGCCGAACTCGGTTACCGGCAGGAGCTGCACCGCAAGTGGAGCGGCTTCTCCAACTTCGCCATCTCGTTCTCGATCATCTCGATCCTGGCCGGCTGCTTCACCACCTTCGGCCAGGCGTGGAACAACGGTGGGCCGGTCGCCATCTCCTGGGGCTGGCCGCTGATCTCACTGTTCATCCTGATCATCGGCTTCTGCATGGCCGAGCTGGTGTCCGCCTACCCGACCGCCGGCGGGATCTACTGGTGGGCGGCGACGTTGGGCCGGCCGGTGCACGGCTGGTTCACCGGCTGGCTCAACCTGATCGGCCTGGTCGCCGTCACCGCGTCGGTGGACTACGGCTGCGCCACCTTCCTCAACCTCACCCTGTCCGCGCTCTTCGACGGCTGGGCGGGGACACTGACCCAGGCGTTCGGGCTGTTCGTGGTGATCCTGGCCCTGCACGGCCTGATCAACATCTTCGGCCATCACATCATCGACGTCCTGCAGAACGTCTCGGTCTGGTGGCACGTGGCCGGCGCGGCCGTGGTGGTGGCGATCCTGCTGTTCGTCCCCGACCACCACCAGAGCTTCCAGTTCGTCTTCACCGAGCGGTTCAACAACTCCGGCTTCGGCGACGGCGAAACCGGCGGGCTCACCTTCTGGTTCTACGTGCTGCCGCTGGGCTTCCTGCTCACCCAGTACACGATCACCGGCTTCGACGCCTGCGCGCACGTCTCCGAGGAGACCCGCGGCGCCGCGCAGGCCGCCGCCAGCGGGCTGTGGCGGTCGATCTTCTATTCGGCGGTCGGCGGCTGGATCCTGCTGCTGGCCTTCCTCTTCGCCGCCACCGACGTGGACGCCATCAACGCCGCGGGCGGGTTCTCCGGGGCGATCTTCGAGACCGCGCTGACCCCGTTCTTCTTCAAGGCGGTCATCATCATCTCCACCATCGGCCAGTTCTTCTGCGGGATGAGTTGCGTGACGTCGATGTCCCGGATGACCTACGCGTTCAGCCGCGACCGCGCGGTGCCGGGCTGGCGGCTCTGGTCCCGGGTGAACCGCAACGGCACCCCGGTCAACGCGATCATCGGGGCGACCGTCGCCGGCCTGGTGCTGACCCTGCCCGCGCTCTACAAGAACTCGGCCGGCATCCCGGTCGCCTTCTACGCGGTGGTCTCCGTCGCGGTGATCGGGCTCTACCTGTCCTTCCTCATCCCGATCTTCCTGCGGCTGCGGATGGGCGACCGGTTCGTCCCGGGACCGTGGACGCTCGGCCCGAAGTACAAGCTCCTCGGCTGGATCGCGGTGATCGAGATCGCGGTCATCTCGGTCTACTTCGTGCTGCCGATCGTCCCCGCCGGGGTGCCCGGCAACGCCGACTTCAGCTGGTCGGCGGTGAACTACGCGCCGATCGCGGTGGGCGGGCTGCTGCTGGGCGTCGCCGTCTGGTGGTACGCCTCGGCCCGGAAGTGGTTCACCGGCCCTCGCCGTACCGTCGATCTACCGGCGCCGCGCCCGGCCCCGGACGGCGCCCGGGCCGACGAGCCGGCCTGACGCGGCGGTCCGGGCCCCGGTTTGCCGGGGCCCGGGTCCGGGGCTCCGAACTGTTCCGTGTGTCATCAGTGGTTTTCCAGCTTCATCAAGCATTGTCAGTACGTGAAATTGTCCGAGTGGGCGCGCCGGAACGGTGTGCACTACCAGACCGCCTGGTCGTGGGCGAAGAACGGGAAGATGCCCGTGCCGGTGGTGAAAACCGGCACCGGCCGGTATCTCGTCCTTGAATCGGACGTCACCCTGCCGGGACGCACCGTCGTGTACTGCCGGGTCTTCTCGGCTGATCAGCGTGACGATCTGGAGCGGCAGGCCGATGGCTGACGATCTGATGCGGGACATGGTGGACGTGCTCACCTCGTTCTGCGTCCGTGTGTACGGCCGCCGCTCGGCCGCCCGTAAAGCGCAGGCGGCGCTGGTGGCTGTGGAGGCGACCGCATGAGTCGCATCAAGCAGGGTTTCCGGGTTGAGTTGGCACCAACGACCGAGCAGCGAGTAAGACTGGCGCAGCATGCCGGCCTGTCGCGGGTGGTGGAGAACTTCTGTCTTGCCCTGGTCAGGGTGACTCTCGACCAGCGCGCTGCCGTGCGCACCTATGGCGTCCCAGACCAGCAGCTCACGCCGGTGCCGTGGTCGGCCCCCGCTTTGGAGAAGGCGTGGCGGGCCGCCCACCCCACCGCGTTCCCGTGGTTTAGGCAGGCAGGGCTGTCGTCGCGGGTGCCGAAGGAGGCGTGCCGGGTGCGGGCCGCCGGATTGAAGAACTGGGCCGGCTACCGCAGGGGCGCCCGGCGGGGGCGCCGGGTGGGGTTCCCGACGTGGCGCAAGCGCAAGCATGGAATGCGGTTCCGCTACGACGCCGACCGCGCCCGCCCTACGGGTGAACGCACGATCGCCCTGCCCGGCATCGGCCCGGTTGCCACCCGGGAGGACATGTCCTGGCTGACCGGCCGGCTCGGCGACGGCCGCGCCCGCATCATCGGCGCGACCGTCCGCGAGCAGGTGGGCCGCTGGTGGGTGTCCTTCCAGATCGACATCGACCGCACCGACATCAACACCACCCGCACCGCGCCCGCTGACGCGCCGACCTGTGGTGTGGACCTGGGGTTGAAGACGTTCGCGGTCATCGCCGATGACACCGGCGAGGTCGAGGAAGTTCACGCCCCACGGCCGCTCACCAGTGCTCAGCGCAGGCTGCGGCGGGCGAACAAGGCTCTGGCCCGCACACAGCGCGGCTCGAACAACCGGGCCAAAGCGGTCCGGAAGGTTGCCGCCATCCACCTGACGGTCGCCAACCGGAGGGCGGATTTCCTGCACCAACTCACGACACGGCTCGCGAGAACCAAACGAGCCCTCGCCGTCGAGAGCCTGAACGTTGCAGGGATGGTCCGAAACCGCCGCCTGGCTCGTGCGGTGTCCGATGCCGGGTTCGCCGAGTTCGTCCGGCAACTGCAGTACAAGACCGGCTGGTACGGGTCAAAGGTGTGGGCCGCCGACCGCTGGTACCCATCCAGCAAAACCTGCGGCGACTGCGGCGCGATCAACGCCAGGCTCACCCTGGCCGACCGGACGTGGGCATGCCCGTGTGGCGCTGCCCACGACCGGGACCACAACGCGGCCCGCAACCTGCTGGCCGCCATGCACGCCGCCGCCTGACGCGCCCGGTCGCCGGGCAGTTCCCCGGAGGCTCGAAACGCCGGTGGAGGACCTGTAAGACCCCGGCACGCCGAGGCACGGACCCGCGAAGCAGGAAGAGGATCACAGAGGTTCTCAGAACGGCATTGACGATGATCCGCTAGGCCGGTAGACCTTGGTGATGGAGGCTCGCCGATGAGGAAAGCTCCGCTCTCGCTGGAAGAACTGCGGGTCGCCATCCGGGGCGGCGAGATCGACACGGTGGTGCTGGCCCTGACCGACATGCAGGGCCGGTTGCAGGGCAAACGCTTCCATGCCCCGTACTTCCTCGACGAGGTGGTCTCCCACGGCAGCGAGGGTTGCAACTACCTGCTCGCCGTCGACGTCGACATGAACACCGTCGACGGGTACGCGATGTCGTCCTGGGAGCGCGGCTACGGCGACTTCGCGATGAGGCCCGATCTGACCACCCTGCGCCGGGTGCCGTGGCAGCCGGGCACCGCCATGCTCCTGGCCGACCTGGACTGGCTGGACGGCTCCGGTCCGGTGGTCGCCTCGCCCCGGCAGATCCTGCGCCGGCAGTTGGACCGGCTGGCCGCCCACGGGCTGACCGCGTACGCCGGCACCGAGCTGGAGTTCGTGCTGTTCCGCGACTCGTACGAGGAGGCGTGGCGGCGCGGCTACCGCGACCTCACGCCGGCCAACCAGTACAACGTGGACTACTCGCTGCTCGGCACCGCGCGGGTGGAGCCGCTGCTGCGGCGTATCCGCACCGAGATGGCCGGCGCCGGGCTGACCCCGGAGAGCGCCAAGGGCGAGTGCAACCTCGGCCAGCACGAGATCGCCTTCCGGTACGACGAGGCGGTGGCCTGCGCCGACCACCACGTCATCTACAAGAACGGCGCGAAGGAGATCGCCGCCCAGGAGGGCATGTCGATCACGTTCATGGCCAAGCCGAACGCCCGCGAGGGCAACTCCTGCCACATCCACTTCTCGCTGCGCGACCGCGACGGCCGCTCGGCGATGCTCGGCGACGGGCCGGCCCACCTGTCGGTGACCGGGCAGCGGGTGCTCGCCGGGCTGCTCGACAGCATGCGGGAGCTGAGCCTCTTCTTCGCCCCGAACGTCAACTCCTACAAGCGCTACCAGCCCGGCTCGTTCGCGCCGACCGCGCTGCGCTGGGGCACCGACAACCGCACCTGCGCGTTGCGGCTGGTCGGGCACGGGCAGGGCATGCGGGTGGAGAACCGGGTGCCCGGCGCGGACGTCAACCCGTACCTGGCGATCGCCGCCCTGGTCGCCGGGGCGGTGCACGGCATCGAGCGGGAGTTGGAGCTGGGCGACGAGTGCACCGGCAACGCGTACGACGACCCGCATGCCGAACGCGTCCCCGCCACCCTCCGCGACGCCCGCACCCTCTGGCAGTCCTCGAGGGTCGCCAAGGACGCCTTCGGCGACGAGGTGGTCGCCCACTACGCCAACCAGGCCAGAGTCGAGCTGAGGTCCTTCGACGCCGCCGTCACCGACTGGGAACTCACCCGTGGCTTCGAACGCCTCTGACCCACCCCGAGGTTCCCGCGATCTTGCAGTTGGTGTCGCTGGTTCGTGGTGAAGAGCGGCTTTTGTCGGGGCAGCAATTGCAAGATCGCCGAGAGCAGGGAGGGCGGGGAGCGTGACCGAGGTGCGGAACCCGGCGACGGGGGAGGTCATGGCGGAGGTGGCGGCGACGGGGGTGGCGGAGGTTGACGCGGCGATCTCTCGGGCGGCCGCCGCCTTCGAGACGTGGCGGCAGGTGGCGCCGGGGGAGCGGGCGCGGGTGCTGCGGCGGTTCGCGACGGTGGTGGACGCGCACCTGGAGGAGCTGGCGCTGCTGGAGGTGCGCAACTCCGGGCACACCATCTCCAACGCGCGGTGGGAGGCGGGGAATGTCCGGGACGTGCTCGACTACTACGCGGGCGCGCCGGAGCGGCTGACCGGGCGGCAGATCCCGGTGCCCGGCGGGCTCGACGTCACCTTCCACGAGCCGCTCGGCGTGGTCGGGGTGATCGTGCCGTGGAACTTCCCGATGCCGATTGCCGGCTGGGGCTTCGCCCCGGCGCTCGCCGCCGGCAACACCGTCGTGCTCAAGCCCGCCGAGCTGACCCCGCTGACCGCGCTGCGCCTGGCCGAGCTGGCCCTCGAAGCCGGCCTGCCCGAGGGCGTGTTCACGGTGCTGCCCGGGCAGGGCAGCGTGGTGGGGGAGCGGTTCGTCACCCACCCGGCGGTACGCAAGGTCTGCTTCACCGGCTCCACCGAGGTCGGCACCCGGATCATGGCCGGCTGCGCCGACCAGGTGAAGCGGGTCACCCTGGAGCTGGGCGGCAAGTCCGCCAACCTGGTCTTCGCCGACGCCGATCTGGAGAAGGCCGCCGCCACCGCGCCGTACGCCGTCTTCGACAACGCCGGCCAGGACTGCTGCGCCCGCTCCCGGATCCTCGTCCAACGGACGGTGTACGACCGGTTCCTGGAACTCCTCGAACCGGCCGTGCGCGCCTTCCGGGTCGAAGACCCGGCCGCGGAGACCGCGGAGATGGGTCCGCTGATCTCCGCCGCCCACGCCGACCGGGTCGGCGGGTACGTCGACGGCGCGAAGGTCGCCTTCACCGGCGCCCGCCCCGACGGCCCCGGCTTCTGGTACCCCCCGACCGTGCTGCTCGCCGACTCGCCGGCCGACCGGCACTGGCGGGAAGAGGTCTTCGGCCCGGTGGTCTCGGTGCTCCCGTTCGACGACGAGGCCGACGCGATCCGGCTGGCCAACGACACCGAGTACGGCCTCTCCGGCTCGATCTGGACCCGCGACGTGGGCCGGGCCGTCCGGGTGGCCCGGGCGGTCGAGTCCGGCAACCTCAGCGTCAACTCGCACTCGTCGGTGCGCTACTGGACCCCGTTCGGCGGGATGAAGCGCTCCGGGCTCGGCCGGGAGCTGGGTCCGGACGCGCTGCACGCCTTCACCGACGTCAAGAACGTGTTCATCTCGACAGAGGAGTGAGATGCAGGGTCGTCTTCAGGACCGGGTTGCCGTGGTGACCGGGGCGGGCAGCGGGATCGGCCTGGCCACCGTGCGGCGGTTCGCCGCCGAGGGGGCCCGGGTGGTCTGCGTGGACATCGACCCGGCGGCGGGGGTGCGGGCCGCCGACGAGGTGGGCGGGGAGTTCGTGGCCTGCGACGTGGCCGACGAGGCGGCCGTCCGGGATCTCTTCGACGGGGTGGCGCAGCGGTACGGCCGGGTGGACGTGGCGTTCAACAACGCCGGCATCTCCCCGCCCGACGACGACTCCATCCTGGAGACCGGGCTGGACGCCTGGGAGCGGGTGCTGCGGGTCAACACCACCAGCGTCTACCTCTGCTGCAAGCACGTCATCCCGCACATGCGCCGGCAGGGTAAGGGTTCGATCATCAACACCGCCTCGTTCGTCGCCCTGATGGGGGCGGCCACCTCGCAGATCGCGTACACGGCGAGCAAGGGCGGGGTGCTGGCGATGACCCGGGAGCTGGGGGTGCAGTTCGCCCGGGAGGGCATCCGGGTCAACGCGCTGTGCCCCGGCCCGGTCGCCACTCCGCTGCTGCTGGAGCTCTTCGCCAAGGACCCGGAGCGGGCCGCCCGGCGGCTGGTGCACGTCCCGATGGGGCGGTTCGGCAACCCGGCGGAGATCGCCGCCGCGGTGGCCTTCCTGGCCAGCGACGACTCGTCGTTCATGACCGCCGCGCAGTTCGTCGTCGACGGCGGGATCACGGGCGCGTACGTGACCCCCCTGTGAGCGCGAGGAGTGAGCCGGGTCTGCGAGCCCCGCAGTCGCGAACGGTGCAGGCCCGGTGAGCCGGCCGCTGATCGGGATCACCGCGTACGTCGAGCCGGCCGGCTGGGCGGTGTGGCGGGACGTGCCGGCGGCGCTGGTGCCGCAGGCGTACGTCCGGGCGGTCACCGCCTCCGGCGGCCGGGCCGTGCTGCTGCCCCCGGACGACCTCGACGCGGAGGTGGTCGGCGTGCTCGACGGCCTGCTCCTCGCCGGCGGCGCCGACGTCGGCCCGGAGCGGTACGGCCAGCCGCCCGACCCGCGTACCGAGAGCCGCCCCGACCGGGACGCGGGCGAGCTGGCCCTGCTCGGCGCGGCGCTGGCCGCGGACCTGCCGGTGCTCGGCGTGTGCCGGGGGATGCAGCTCCTCGCCGTCGCCCACGGCGGCGCGCTGCACCAGCACCTGCCGGACGTGGTCGGTCACGACCGGCACCGCCCGGCGCCCGGGGTGTTCGGCGCGCACCCGGTGCGGTTCGCCCCCGACAGCCTGGCCGGGTCGGTGCTGGCCGGGGTGGACCGGGTCAACTCCTACCACCACCAGGCGGTGGCCGACCCCGGTGACCTGATGGTCACCGGATGGGCCGACGACGGGGTGGTGGAGGCGCTGGAGGATCCGCGGCGGCGCTTCCTGCTGGGCGTGCAGTGGCATCCGGAGAACGATCCGGACCCGCGCCCGGTGGCCGCGCTGGTCCGGGCCACCCGCCGCTGACCGGCGGGGCCTGTTGCGCAGATCACATCGTCGTGGATGCGACGCGTGGCCTTCCGCGCCTGGCGCGCTCGCCGACCGCCGACGGTTACGTCAGGATGAGGCGTAGGTAACCAGCGACCGCCGACCGCCATGCGTTACGTTGCTCCTCCGTCGGGGTAGTAGGCGGGCACGGTCGGCGAGGCTTCGTCGGCCGTCGCGGACGTTGGCCGGAGCGGGAGGCTGCATGAGCTCGGCCCAGGGGGGCGAGGACGGGCGAGGCTCGTCCTCGGGGACCGGCGAGGCGGAGCTGCCACCGCTGCTGACCGCGGCCTTCGCCGCCGGCGGCGAGATGGGTGAGCGGCTGCACGCCTTCGACTGGTCCACCACCCCGCTGGGCGAGCCGGCGACCTGGCCCCCGGCGCTGCGCCACGCCGTCAGCATGATGCTCTCCTCCCGGGCCCAGATCGTGATGTTCTGGGGTGACGAGCACCGCGCCTTCTACAACGACGCGTACCGGCCGACGATCGGGGTGAAGCACCCCGCGGTGATCGGGCAGCCGGCCTCCGTCCACTGGGCGGAGACCTGGGACGTGCTCGGCCCGCTGCTGGACGGCGTGCGCCGCACCGGCGAGCCGTACCGGGGCGAGGACCACCCCTTCGTCATCGACCGGCACGGCTTCCTGGAGGACGTCTACTTCGACATCTCGTACGACCCGATTCGCGACGCCGACGGCACGGTCAACGGCATCTTCTGCTTCGTCAACGAGACCACCGGTCGGGTGCTCGGCGAGCGTCGGCTGCGCGCCCTGGCCGAGCTGGGCTCCCAGCTCGCCGACGTGGCCAGCACCCGGGAACTCGGCCAGGTCGCCGCGCGGGTCCTCGCCGGACACCGGGCGGACGTGCCGTTCAGCCTGCTCTGGCTGGACGACGCCGAGGGCGTCCCGGAGCTGGCCGGCTGGGCCGGCGTCGACCCCGGCCAGGTCGTCGGCGGGCCGCCGGCACCGCCGGTCGCCACGGGGGCGGCGGAGCAGGTCCGGCCGGTGCCGGTCGGCGACCTGCTCGGTGGGCTGCCGCCGGACGCCGCCGAACACGCTCTGGTGCTGCCGATCACCGCGACCAACGAGCCGGCCGGCGTGCTGGTGCTCGGGCTCGGTCGCCGGCTGCCGCTCACCGACGAGTACCGCGATTTCACCGACCTGGTCGCGGCGCAGATCTCCCGCGCGGTCGGCAAGCAGCGGGCGTACGAGCAGGAACGGGCGCGGGCCGCGGAACTGGCCGCGCTGGACCGCGCCAAGACCAACTTCTTCGCCAACGTCAGCCACGAGTTCCGCACCCCGCTGACGCTGGTCCTGGGGCCGCTGGAGGACCTGCTCGCCGACCCGGGCCTGCCCGCGCGGTACACCGAGCGGCTGACCATGATGCACCGCAACGCGTTGCGGCTGCTCAAGCTGGTCAACACCGTGCTGGACTTCTCCCGGCTGGAGTCCGGCCGGCTGGCCGCCCACTACCAGCCCACCGACCTCGCCGACTACACGTCCCGGCTGGCCAGCACCTTCCGCTCGGCGGTCGAGCGGGCCGGGCTGCGCCTGGTGGTGGACTGCCCGCCCCTGCCCGCGCCGGTCCACGTCGACCGGGACATGTGGGAGAAGATCGTCCTCAACCTGGTCTCGAACGCGGTCAAGTTCACCTTTGACGGCGAGATCCGGGTCCGGGTCCGCGCGGCCGACGGGGCCGCCCGGGTGGAGGTCAGCGACACCGGGGTCGGCATCGCGCCGGAGGAGCTGCCGCACGTCTTCGAGCGGTTCCACCGGGTACCGGGCGTCCGCTCCCGCTCCCACGAGGGCACCGGGATCGGGCTGGCGCTGGTCCGCGAGCTGGCCGAGATGCACGGCGGCACGGTGGAGGTGCGCAGCCGGGTCGACGAGGGGACCACCTTCGCCGTCACCGTCCCGTTCGGGCACGGGCACCTGCCCGTCGACCGGGTGGCCACCTTCCCCCCGGCGCCGCTGACCGAGCCGGAGCAGGCCCGGCTCTACGTCGCCGAGACCGCCCTCTGGACCGACGAGGTCGCGCCGCCCGCGGGCCTGCCCGAACCGGCCGCCGCGCCGGCCGGCGGCGGCGGCGGCGGCCGGATCCTGCTCGCCGACGACAACGCGGACCTGCGCGAACACGTCACCCGGCTGCTCGCCCACAGCTACGAGGTGGTGGCCGTGCCGGACGGCGTGGAGGCGCTCCGGCTGGCCGTCGACACCCCGTTCGACCTGGTGCTGACCGACGTGATGATGCCGCGGCTGGACGGCTTCGGGCTGGTCACCGCGCTGCGCGCGAACCCGGTCACCCGGCACGTGCCGATCGTGCTGCTCTCCGCCCGGGCCGGCTCGGCCGAGGCGGTCGCCGGGCTCTCGGTCGGCGCGGACGACTACCTCACCAAGCCCTTCTCCAGCCAGGAGCTGATCGCCCGGGTCCGGGCCAACGTCGAGCTGGGCCAGCTGCGCGGCCAGATCATCCGCCGGCTGCGCGCCCTGGCCGACGCCGCCGTGGCGATCAACACCGCCCGCTCCACGGCCGACGTGGTGCAGGTCGCCGCCCGGCACGCGCTCAGCCTGACCGAGGCCCCCCGGGTCGTGGTCACCGCCACCGGGGCCCGCTACGAGGCGGACGGCGGCGGCGAGGCCGCCGCCGAGCCGTCGACGGTGCTGCCGCTCAGCGGCACCACCGGCGAGCAGCTCGGGGAGCTGCGGGTCTGGCAGCGCGAGGACGACGGCACCGAGCAGGCCGCGCTGACCCAGCTGGCCCGCCTGGTCGGCGTGCGGCTGGAGAACGCCCAGCTCTACGAGGCCGAGCACCGGATCGCCACCACCCTGCAGCACAGCCTGCTGCCGCGTACGCTGCCGCAGCTGCCCGGCGCCGTGGTGGCCAGCCGCTACCTGCCGGGCAGCGCCGACGTCGAGGTCGGCGGTGACTGGTACGACGTCATCGGCGCCGCCGACGACGAACTGGTGCTGGTCATCGGCGACGTCGTGGGCAAGGGCGTCCGGGCCGCCGCCGCGATGGGCCAGCTGCGCAACGCGCTGCGGGCGTACGTCCTGGAGGGCTTCGACCCGGGCCAGGCGCTGACCCGGCTGAACCGGCTGGTCGGCTCCACCGAGGGCGGCTCCTTCGCCACCGTCGTCTGCCTCTGGTTCTCCCCGCGCACCGGCCGGCTGCGGTACGCCAGCGCGGGACACCCGTCCCCCCTGCTGATCCGCGGAGACGACGTGGCGTTCCTGCACGATCGAGCCCTCGGTCCGCCGATCGGGGCGATCCCGCGGGCGGCGTACCGGACCGTCGAGGGTGAGCTGCCCCCCGGCGGTCGCCTGCTGCTCTACACCGACGGCTTGATCGAGGATCGGCACCTCGGCATCGACGCCGCGCTGGACCAGCTCCGCCTGGACGCCGCGAGCCCGGGCGAGCACGTGGCCGACCTGCTCGACGCGGTGGTCGAGCGGGTCACCGGCCGGCCCCGGCACGACGACGTGGCCGTGCTGGCCCTGGAGGCGGTCGAGCTGAACCGGTTCGTGCTGCGGCTGCCGGCCGACCCGACCCGGCTCAGCGTGCTGCGCAAGCGGCTGGAGGACTTTCTCGTCGCCCACCGGGTGGGTGAGGACGACCTGTTCGACCTCACCGTGGCGATCTCCGAGGCCGCCGCGAACGCCATCGAACACCCGGTGTCGCCGGCCGAGCCGGTGATCGGGGTGGAGGTGACGATCGAGGACCGGGCGGTGGTCGCCACGGTCCGCGACAGCGGGCGGTGGCGGGAGTCCGCCGGCTCGGGCTTCCGGGGGCGAGGGCTGGCGCTGATCGGGGCGCTCGGTGACCTGACGGTGCGGCGTACCGCCGAGGGCACCGAGGTGACGCTGCGCCGGCAGCTGCGCGACTGAGCCGGACCGGGCGGCGGGGTGGGCTGCCGGGGTGGTCGACGGCGCCGGCCGCCGGGGCGGTCAGCGGCGGGGCGGCTGGCCGGTGATGCGGGGTCAGGCCGGCTGGAGCCACTCCTGCTCGCCGAGGCCGGAGATCTCCAGCACCCGGCGGACCTGCCGGGACGGCAGCACGGTCAACGCGCCGGGGAAGCGCTGGGCGAGCCGGACCAGGGCGTGGATGGCCGCTGAGTCGAAGAAGGTGACCGCGCGGAGATCCACGGTGACGTGCCTGGCCGGCTCACGGAGGGCGGTCTGCAGCATGGTGTCGGCGGTGGCCATGTCGACCTCGCCGGTCACCAGCACACGGAGCTGATCACCGTCGACCTCCGCGGTGGCGGAGAAGACGGGAGGTGCGCCCCCTTGATCCACGGAGCCACAATGGCACAGCCGGCGGGGCGCGGCAACAACCCGCGTGAGCAGCCCGTGGCGGGGGTCACCCCGGCGCGCGGCGATAGGCTGTCCGCATGACCGTCCGTGCGCCGCTGACCCCAGGCACGCTCTCCCCGTGGCGAGCGGTCCCCGCCCACATCCCGCGTCCGGAGTACGTGGGCAAGAAGCGTCCCCAGGAGTGGCGTGGCTCGCACGTGCAGACGCCGGAGACCATCGAGAAGATGCGCGTCGCCAGCCGGCTCGCCGCCCAGGCCACCCGGCTCGCCGGGGAGCACTGCAAGCCGGGCGTGACCACCGACGAGATCGACAAGGTGGTGCACGAGTTCCTGGTCGACCACGGCGCCTACCCGTCGACGCTGGGCTACAAGGGCTTCCCGAAGTCCTGCTGCACCAGCCTCAACGAGGTGATCTGCCACGGCATCCCCGACTCGACCGTGCTGGCCGACGGCGACATCATCAACGTCGACGTCACCGCGTACATCGGCGGCGTGCACGGGGACACCGACGCCACGTTCTGCGTGGGCGAGGTGAGCGAGGAGGCGCGGCTGCTGGTCGAGCGGACCCACACGGCGATGATGCGGGGCATCAAGGCCGTCGCCCCGGGACGGCAGATCAACGTGATCGGCCGGGTCATCGAGTCGTACGCCAAGCGGTTCGGCTACGGCGTGGTCCGCGACTTCACCGGCCACGGCATCGGCGAGGCGTTCCACAGCGGCCTCTACGTGCCGCACTACGACAGCCCCCGGCCGACCGACATCATGGAGCCGGGGATGACCTTCACCATCGAGCCGATGATCACCCTCGGCACCTACCAGTACGACATGTGGGATGACGGTTGGACGGTGGTCACCAAGGACCGGAGGTGGACGGCCCAGTTCGAGCACACGATCGTCGTGACCGACGACGGCTACGAGATCCTGACCCTGCCGTGACCGAGACCCCGGCGGCGCTGCGCGAGGCGCACCACGCGGACGTGTCCGGCGGCTGGCTGCGGCCGGCCGTGTTCGGCGCGATGGACGGACTGGTCACCAACATCGCCCTGATCGCGGGTGTCGGCGGCGGTGGCGTGTCGCCGAAGAGTGTCGTGCTGACCGGCATGGCCGGCCTGGTCGCCGGCGCCATCTCGATGGGGCTGGGCGAGTACACCAGCGTCCGCTCGGCCAACGAGCAGGTCGCCGCCGAGGTGGCCAAGGAGCGGCGCGAGCTGGAACGGCATCCCGAGGCGGAGGCCCGTGAGCTGGCCGACGCGTGGGTCGCCCGGGGGCTCCCCCGCGACCTGGCGATGCAGGTGGCCGACGCGGTCCGGCGCAACCCGGAGGAGGCGCTGCGGGTGCACGTCCGGGAGGAGTTGGGCGTCGACCCCGACGAGCAGCCCAGCCCGTGGTCGGCGGCGATCTCGTCGTTCCTCTGCTTCTCCCTCGGTGCCCTGGTCCCGCTGCTGACCTACCTGATCGGCTTCACCAGCCTCTGGCTGGCGCTGGGCGTCGGCGGGGTGGGGCTTTTCGTGGCCGGGGCGGTCGTCGCCCGGTTCACCAACCGTCCCTGGTGGACCAGCGGCCTGCGCCAGTTCCTGCTGGGCGCCGCGGCCGCCGCCGCCACGTACCTGGTCGGGGCCCTCATCGGCATCCAGGGCAACGTCGGCTGACCCAACCCGGGCGGCGTCGTCGTCAGGGGGTGAGGAGGTCGTCGACCGTGCCGTCGACCGGGCGGCCGCGGGCGGCCAGTTCCTCGGCCTGGCGGGCCAGCACCGCGCCGACCTCGGTCATGTCCGCCCCGGCCAGCCCGGTACGCCGGACCGCGTCCCCCGGGTCCCGGAAGTAGGTGCGGCTGAGCAGCCCGTTCACGGTGGCTGCGGCCAGCCGTGCCTCGCCGAGCATCAGCAGCGCCTGGTCGGTCTCGTACCACTCGGCGAGCCGGGCGGCGCGGGCGTGCGCGGCGCTGCCCCGGTACCACGCCTGCCGGGCGGCGCCGCTGAACTCGGCCGGTCGGGCCCGGGCCAGCCGGGCCAGGTGCTCGTCGCGCAGGGCGCGCAGCCACCCGGTCGGGTCGTGCAGCGCCCGGGTGGTGACGTACCGGTCGGCGGTCAGCGGCCAGAGCGGGGTGATCGTGCGGGCCTGCCGAAGGTAGTCGTCGGCCCCGGCGACGGTCAGGTCGACCAGCACCCCGGCCACCCGCCGGGTGGCCGGGTCCGGGCCGCTGCCCGGCCGGTAGGTGACCAGCAGCAGCCCGACCTCACCGTCCCCGCCGCCGTCGTCGTCGCCGTGGGCGAGCGGGCCGTGCACCGCGACGGCGAGGATGTCGGCCGGGAAGCGGCGCAGCGCCGCCGCGCTCACCCGCTCGGCGACCCGCCACCGTGGATCGTCCAGGTGCGGGCCGGTCCCCAGCTCCATGTCGCTGGTGTCCACGCGTCACCTCCGTCCGCGCCGGGGGACCACCCGGCCGCCCGACGGCCGCGCGCGTCGTCGCCCGGACCGGCTCGGGCCGGCGTCGGCCGTCCGCCGCCCACCACCCTAGCCACGACGGTCCGCCGCGCCGGCGTGCCGCGCCCGAGGTCAGGCCGGATCGGTGCCGGCCGGTGCCGCGCCGACCGGGACCAGCCGGAAGACGCGGATCTCCCGGCCGCCGGCCCGCTCGACGTACGTCCGGTACGCGGGCCACTCGGTGACCAGCAGCCGCCACAGCTGTTCCCGCTCCGCGCCGGTGGCCACCTCGGCGCGCACCGGCATGCGGCGCCCCTTGACGTCCACCTCGGCGGCCGGCTGGGCCAGCAGGTTCAGCGCCCAGCCAGGCTGGTGCTGCTGCCCCCAGTTCGACCCGATCACCACGTACGCGTCGCCGTCCGGCACGTACAGCAGGGGGTTGTTGCGGGGCCGGCCGGAGCGGCGGCCGGTGGTGGTGATGACCAGGGAGGGCACCAGGCCGAGCGCGACCACCCGGCCCTTCGTGAGTCGGCCGACCAGGCGGTCGGCGGGGACGAGCAGGCGCATCGTGGCGCCGAACCACTTCTGGTGGCCGAGTCGGCGCGTGAGGGTTCCCAGGGCGGACACGGGCTCAGTCTGCCGGCTCCGCCGCCGCGGCGGCACCCCCCGAGCGGACCGGCGCATATCGGAGCCTGTCACTCCAGCCGGCGCTCGACGGGCAGCCGGGACCGGGTCAGCAGCCCTGCCCCGAGCATCGCCACCAGCGGGACCACCACCAGCACGCCGAGGGTCAGCCAGGGCACCACCACCGGGTACGGCGTCTCGACCGGCCAGGCCGCGGCGTACCGGCGGTTCACCGAGGCGAGGATGATCAGCGCCGAGCCGAGACCGGCGACGATGCCCAGCACGGAGCCGAGCACCGCGATCACGCCGGCCTGGCAGAGCGAGAGCACCCGGCGCACCCGCGGGCTGGCGCCCACCGCGGCCAGGGTGGACAGGTCCCGGCGGCCCTCGGCGGCGGCGAGCCCGGTGGCCACCCCGGCGGCGCCCAGCGTGATCACGCCGGAGCCGACCGCCAGCAGGAGCAGCAGCGGTCGCCGGTCCGAAGCCGGCTCGTCCTGCTCCACCTGCATCTGGAGCGGACCCAGCCGCGGCAGGTCGGCGGCGAGTCGTTGCCGCTGCGCCGTCGTCGGCGGTCCGGTGGTGTCGACCACGTAGCCGAGCTGCTCGCCGACCAGGCCGAGCCGGGCCGTCGCCGCGGCGGAGAGGATGAGCCGGTCGACCGGCAGGCCGCCGCGCAGCGCGTAGCCGGGCAGGGTGGTCGTGGTGGTGGTCGTGGACGGCGGGTCCTGCCGGGCGGTGGTCCGGCTGACGGTGACGCCCACCCGCCCGTCCACCACCTGCCGCGGGTCGGTCACCACCACCCCGCCGGACCGGAGCATCCGGGTGGCGGCGGCCACCTCGCCGGCCGGGGCGCCGGTGAGCGCGGGCAGGGCTGAGCCGTCGTCCACGTACGCCGGCAGGTAGAGGCCGTCCGGGTTGCGCGACGGCCGGGCGCAGCGCGGATCGGCGAGGGCCCGTCGGCGGCCGTCGGCGGTCAGGTACCCGGTCAGGTCGTAGGGGCACTGCCGGTCCGGCGGGACCGCCGCCGCAGGGAGGCAGTAGTCGTCCGGGGACATCGGCGCGGCGCAGGCGGGCACGTCGAGCCGGGCCACCGTGCCGTCCGGCAGGACGGCCCGGACCCGCTCGGCCACCTGCGCCGGTGGGGGCAGTTCGGTGGTGGTGGCGCCCGTGCCCAGCAGCAGCACGTTGCCGGGTGGGATGCCGGGCTGCCAGTCCGCCCGGTTGCGGGCGTCGTCGCTGGCCACGTAGACGCCGAGGGCGACGCTGCCGGCGACCGCGGCCATCACCGCGGAGATGGCCGGCGCGGCGGAGGCGCGGTTGCGGCTGGCGTCGCGCAGCGCGAGCCGCGGCGCCAGCGGCAGCAGCCGGCCGGCCCCGGCGAGCAGTCCGATCAGCGTGGGGGTGCCGAAGACCAGGCCCAGCTCGCCGAGGATCAGCCCGGCCAGGATCATCGTCGGGGCGGTCCGGGCGGCGCCGAGCGCGGCGACGGCGGCGCCGCCGAGGGTGAGCAGCACCCCGGCGACCAGCCAGCGCCGGCGGTGGCGGGGTGGGCTGCGCCGCCCGGCCAACCCGGCCACCACGTCCTCCCGTGCGGCGGTCCAGGCCGGCGCCAGCGCGGCCAGCACCCCGGCGAGGACCGCGACCGCGGCGATCGCGGCCAGCGCGGCCGGGAAGACGCGGTACCCGCCGGAGCGGGCGGCGGTGAGGTACTGCTCGACCAGCGGCCGGCCGGCGACCGCCGCGGCGGTGCCGAGCAGCAGCCCGAGCGCCGCCCCGCCCGCGCCGAGCACCACGCCGTCGGCCAGCACCACCCGGCGCAGGTGCACGTGGTCGCCGCCCGCCACCGCGACCAGCGCGAGGTCCCGCCGCCGCCGCCGCACGCCGACCGCGAAGGCCGGCCCGACCAGCAGCACCACCTCCAGCAGGCCGAGGCCGCCGACCAGCACGGCGTCGCTCGCCTCCTCGGCGTCCGGCATGGACGTGTCGCCGTCGGCCACCTCGTCCCGGCCGGGCAGGGCGGTGCGGGCGCGTACCGCCACGCCGCGCGCGTTGAGCCGGTCGACCAGCGCCGGGTCCAGCCGTCCGGGCACGTCCACCAGCCAGCTCTCGTCGGACGGGGCGACCGGCCCGGCCGCCGCCTCCGGCCGCATCGCGACCACCTCGCGCAGGTTGTCCGGGAACTCCACCACCCCGACCACCCGGTACGGTCCACCGCCGTCCGCGGTACGGACCGTGCCGCCGAGCGGCACCCCCAGGCGGCGCAGGGCCGGCCGGCTGACCGCGATCTCGGCGGGCGCGGCGGGCCGCCGGCCGGCGCGCAGCCGGGCCAGCGGTCGGGCGACGGGATCGGTCAGGTCCACGCTGCGCGCGTCGAACGGCACGTCCCGGCCGTCGAGCCGGACCTCGAACGGGACCCACCAGCGGACCGGGCTGACCCGACTGCCCGGGGGCAGCAGCGCCGACATCTCGGCGGCCGTCACCGGGCGGGTCCGCGGCACCGTCTCGCCCCGGGCCGGCCAGGTGTTCTCCCCCCAGGCGTCCTGGACCAGCGCGTTTTCGGCCGACCAGCGCAGCTCCGCGTCCGCGCCCCCGAGCCGCCGGTCCAGCTTCTCGGCCCGGGTCAGCTGCGCCATGTCCCAGCTCACCGCGGTGAAGCTGAGCACCAGCACGGGCAGCGTGATCATCGCCAGCACCAGCGCGGTACGACCCCGTGCCCGCCGGGCCTCCCGCCGCGCGATGCGCAGCGCGACCAGCCACGAGCCGACCGCCCCGGCGAACCGGCCCCGGCTCACCGCCCGCTGCCGGTCAGCAGCTGCTCGACGCCGACCAGCGGCGCCGTCGAGTCCACCAGCACCCCGTCCCGGAGGAAGACCACCCGGTCCGCCCAGCCGGCGTGCCGGGCCTCGTGGGTGACCAGCACCCCCGCCGCGCCGGCGTCCACCCGGCGGCGCAGCAGGTGCAGCACCGCCTCGCCGGCCTGCGAGTCGAGCGCCCCGGTCGGCTCGTCGGCGAGCACCAGCCGGCGCTCGCCGACCAGGGCCCGGGCGATCGCCACCCGCTGCTGCTGACCGCCGGACATCTGGTCCGGGAAGCGGTCGCCCAGCCCGGTGAGGTCCACCTCGGCCAGCGCGGCCAGGGCCAGCTTCCGGGCCTGCCGGACGCCCGTCCCGTCGAGTTCCAGCGGCAGCGCGACGTTCTCCGCCGCGGTGAGGCTGCCGAGCAGGTTGAGATCCTGGAAGACGTAGCCGATCCGCCGCCGCCGCAGCCGGGCCAGCTCCCGGCGGTCCAGCCCGCCGAGCGCCGCCCCCTCGACCAGCACCTCACCGGCGGTGGGACGGTCCAGCCCGCCGGCGAGCGACAACAGGGTCGACTTCCCGGAGCCGGAGGGGCCCATCACGGCGACCAGCTCACCGGGGCGGATCGTGAGGCTGACCCCGCGCAGCGCGTGCACGGCGGCCTCGCCGGCGCCGTGGGTCCGGTGCACGTCCCGCAGTTCCAGCACCGCCCCGCCCGCCGCGGTCATCGGATCGTCCTCGTTCGCAACCGCGGGGCTCGCCGGCCCGGCTCGCTCCTCGCGCTCACCGGTGGGCCTCCTCCCCGGGGCGCCCCACGACCCCCGGGTCGCCGGTGTCCGGCGCGGCCGGGCGGGATGGCGCGGGACGGTAGCGGACCAGGCTCGTCTCGCAGTGGTCCAGCCAGCGGATCTCCGCCTCGGCCTGGAAGACCATCGCGTCCAGCACCAGCCGCCAGGGCAGGTCCTCCGGCTTGTCGCTGGCGTACTTCAACCGGGTCAACTCCTGCAACGCCCGCATGGTCGCGCTGCGCTGGGTCTGCACCACCGACCGGACGTCCACCCCGGGGGTGGTCAGCGCCAGGGCCAGCTTGATCGCCAGCTCGTCCCGGGGCCGGTCGGTGCGGCTGATCGGGGTGGCGAACCAGAGTGCCAGGTCCGCCCGCCCGGCGTCGGTGATCTCGTACGGCCGCTGCCCGCCCTCGTTCTCCGGCAACGGGCGGACCAGGCCGTCCCGCTCCAGCCGGGACAGGGTGGTGTAGACCTGCCCGATGTTCAGCGGCCAGGTCGAGCCGGTCGACTCCTCGAAGGCGGCGCGCAGCTGGTACCCGTACATCTGGCCGCGTTCGAGCAGGGCGAGCAGCCCGTGACGGATGGACATGGCAACGGAGTATGCATACCTGGTATGCGGCCCGCAACCGGAACGCCCGCGCCCGTGACCTGGGACGCCGCCGGGGTGCGGCTCAGACCGGGCGGCCGGGGAAGGGGACGGTGAGCGGGGTCACCCCGGCCGTGCGCCGCCACCGGGTGGCGCGCAGCGCGCAGTCGGTCAACGCGGCCAGGGCGCGGTTCCGGTCCGCCCCCGTGGTGTGCGGCAGGGCCGCCCGCCAGAACCCGGCGGTCCGCTCCTCCACCTCGATCGCCAGCTTCAGCGCGCTGGCCCGGTCGGTCACCGGGTACGGCAGGGCGTACCCGGCCCGGTCGGCGGGGACCCGACCGCCGCCGGAGCTGAGCTGGAGGATCAGGGCGTCGCGGCGGGCGCGGTGGGCCGCCTCGGCGGCGCGGGCGGCGGTCCGCGCGGCGTCGGCGAGCCGTACGCCGATCACGCCGTACGCCCAGATCGCCGCGTACTCGGCGGAGAGGGCGGCGCCGAGGGCCTCGGCGGGCCCGGCGGGTGCGTTACGCGGGATCACTTCAGCGCCTCCAGATGGGTGGCCCGGGCGGCTGCGATGGAACCGAGCAGCGCGGCCCGCTCGGCCGGCGCCGCCGCGCAGGCCTTCGCGGCGTTGTCCCGCCCGGCCCGCTCGGCCTCGCGCAGCCCGGCCAGCGCGTCGGCCGGGTCAGCGGCGCCGGACGCGCCCGGCGTGCCGGTCGGAGCGCCGGAGGGGCCGGGCGGCCGATCACCCGGCGCAGCTCATCGGCGTGCGCCTGGTGAGCGTCGGCGATCGGGGTGAGCCGGTCGGCGAGGGCCGGGTCCGTGGCGATCGCGGCCCGGTGCCGGGCGGCCAGCGCCGCGGCTTCGGCGGCCAGCGGCTCCAGCGGGTCGGGCGGCGGCGGCTTGTCGTCGTCGCGGTCGAAAAGATCACAGCCGGTCAGCGGTACGGCCGCGCCGCCGACCACCACCAGCGCCCCGGCGCGCAGCACGTTTCGCCGGGAATGTCCCGGTGCACCGTCGCGCTGTGTCGTTCTGCCCGTCGCCACCGGACAAGTCAACACCATCCGTGGCCGTCCGTGGGCCACCAGCGTCGGTGCGCCGACAGGTCCGCCGGCCGCCGAGCGCGTTACGCTCTGCGCAGCCACCGGGCGCGACCGCCCCGGTGGCGTGCCGGCATGGCGGGCCGACCGGGCCCGGAGCACGATCAGGAGAAGGGGCGCCAGATGACGCAGCGTGGCCGTGCCACCAGGCCGACCGGGCCGTCCGGGCGACCCCGGCGGGCCGACGGGCCGCGTGGCGGGGACGGGGCCGGCGCACCGCGCGGCGGTGACCTCGGCGCCCGGCGCGCGCGGCTGCGCGAGGTGATCGAGCCGGTGGTCGAGGGCGCCGGCTACGACCTGGAGGACCTCTCCGTCTCCCGGGCCGGCCGACGGCACGTCGTACGCGTGATCGTGGACGCCGACGGCGGGATCAACCTGGACGCCGTCGCGGACGTCTCCCGCGCGGTCTCCGCGGCGTTGGACGCCGCGGAGGAGGCCGGTCGCGACCTCGTGGCGGGGGAATACCAGCTCGAGGTCAGCTCGCCGGGCGTGGACCGCCCGCTCACCCTGCCCCGGCACTGGCGGCGTAACGCCGGCCGGCTGGTCAAGGTGACCGTGCGCGGCGCGACGGCGCTGCCCGAGCAGCGGGCCGCCGGGGACCGGCAGGTCACCGGCCGGGTGGTCGAGGCCGACGACGAGCGCGTGGTGCTGGAGACGGACGCCGGCCGCGCGGAACACCGGTACGCCGAGCTCGGACCCGGTCGGGTCCAGGTCGAGTTCAACCGCCTCGACGAGGCGGACGAGCTGGACGGCGCCGACGAGGCCGACGAGGCCGACGAGGCCGACGAAACTGACGACATCGACGACGAAGATGATGTGGAGGACGAGGAGAGGTGAACATCGACCTCGCGGCGCTGCGCGCACTCGAGCGCGAGCGGGAGATCCCGTTCGACACGATCCTCGCGGCGATCGAGACCGCGTTGCTGACCGCCTACCGGCACACCGACGGCGCCGAGCCGCACGCCCGGGTGGAGA
This sequence comes from Micromonospora sp. NBC_00898, assembly GCF_045207895.1. NCBI lineage: Bacteria > Bacillati > Actinomycetota > Actinomycetes > Micromonosporales > Micromonosporaceae > Micromonospora > Micromonospora sp. NBC_00898. Next base: position 4,261,459 of record NZ_CP108775.1, on the reverse strand, counting down.
TCGACCGCAAGTCGGGCGCCGCCCTGGTCTACGCCCAGGAGCTGGACGACGACGGCACCGTGGTGCGGGAGTGGGACGACACCCCGCACGACTTCGGCCGGATCGCCGCCATGACGGCCAAGCAGGTGATCCTCCAGCGGCTGCGGGAGGCCACCGACGAGGTGCACTTCGGTGAGTACGTCGGCCGCGACGGTGACCTGGTCACCGGCGTGGTGCAGGCGCACGAGGCGCGCGCCGAGAAGGGCATCGTCAGCGTCGACCTGGGCAAGCTGGAGGGCGTGCTGCCCCAGTCCGAGCAGGTCCCCGGCGAGCGGTACACGCACGGCGAGCGGATCCGCTGTGTCGTGGTGCACGTGGCCAAGGGAATGCGCGGTCCGCAGATCACGTTGTCCCGTTCGCACCCCGCACTGGTGAAGAAGCTCTTCGCCCTCGAGGTGCCGGAGATCGCCGACGGCACGGTCGAGATCGGTGCGATCGCGCGTGAGGCGGGTCACCGCACGAAGATCGCGGTCCGCTCCACCACGCCGGGCGTGAACGCCAAGGGCGCCTGCATCGGCCCGATGGGGCAGCGGGTCCGGGCGGTGATGAGCGAGCTGCACGGTGAGAAGATCGACATCATCGACTGGTCGGACGACCCGGCGACCTTCGTCGGCAACGCGCTCTCGCCGGCCAAGGCGCTGCGGGTCGAGGTCGTCGACCTGGCCAGCCGGGCGGCCCGGGTCACCGTGCCGGACTTCCAGCTCTCCCTGGCCATCGGCCGGGAGGGGCAGAATGCCCGGCTTGCCGCCCGACTGACCGGTTGGCGGATCGACATCCGCTCCGACGCGGAGCAGACCGAGTCGGCCGGCCGGGGCGCAGCTGATCACGTGCCGGAGCCGGGCGGCGCGATCTCGAGCAGCTAGGGGTAGACTTTCTCCAGTGGTACGACGCGCGCTACCGGAGCGCACCTGTGTGGGCTGCCGGAGACGTGCGCCGGCCAGCGAACTGCTGCGGATCGTCGCGGTCGGCGACGAGGCTGGTCACAGCCTCCGGCCCGATCCGGCCCGCAGGCTGCCGGGTCGGGGAGCGAACATGCACCCGGATCCGGCCTGCTTCGCGCAGGCGGTGCGCCGCCGAGCCTTCGGGCGGGCACTGCGCATCACCGGGGTCCTCGATCACGGTGAGCTGGCGGAGCATGTTGACGCGCCAACCACTACGTCCGGTCAGCCCGACCGGGCGAGGGTCGCTAGCAAGGTAGGACGACCGACATGAGCACACGATGAAGTCCCTGAAATGACCAGGCTTCAAGTGCACGAGTGAGGTTGCTGCGGGTGCTGCCCGCACGACCTCGGAGTGAGGAGTGCAGTGGCAGGTAAGGCCCGCGTACACGAGCTTGCTAAGGAGCTCGGGGTCGAGAGCAAGACAGTGCTCGCCAAGCTGAAGGAAATGGGCGAGTTCGTCAAGTCCGCGTCGAGCACCGTCGAGGCGCCCGTCGCCCGACGGCTGCGCAGCGCGTTGGTGGCCTCCGCCGGTTCGCCGGCGTCGGCCGCCCCGTCGGCGGCTCCGTCCGCGCCGGCGGCTACCCCGACGCCGCCCCCGACCCCGGGTGCCCCCCGGGTCTCGGCCAGGCCGATGCCGCCCCGGCGGCCGACCGCGCCGACCCCTGGACCGAAGCCCACGGGCCCGGTCCCCGGCCCGCCGCAGCCGGCGACCCCGGTCGCCAAGCCGGCGAGCGCGCACGACATCGAGGTGGCGGCCGCCGAGGCGCGCGCCGCCGCCCTCAAGGCTGAGCAGGAGGCCGCGGTCAAGGCCGCCCAGGCCGCCCGCCAGCAGCAGCGGGAGAACGTCCGCCGGGAGCCCCCGGCCGAGGGCGGTCCCCGTCCGGGTCCGGCTCCGCGTCCGGGTCCGAACGCGGTGCCGCCGCGTCCGGGTGCCCCGGCCGCCGGTCGTCCCGGTGGCCCGACCCCGGGCCCGGGTGCCCGGCCGGGCGGTCGTCCGCCGGCGCGCGGCGCCGGTAACAACCCGTTCGGTATCCAGGGTGGCCAGCAGCAGCGGCCCCCGGCCGCCGGCGGTCCCCGGCCGAGCCCGGCCGGCATGCCGCCGCGGCCCAGCCCGGCCTCCATGCCGCCGCGGCCCAGCCCGGCCTCCATGCCGAGCCAGCGTCCGACCACCGGTCGCCCCGGCGGCCCCGGTGCCGGTCGTGGTGGACCGGGTGGCGGCGCAGGCCGTCCCGGCGGCGGTGGCGGTGGCTTCCGCGGCGGTCCTGGCGGTGGCGGCGGCGGTGGCGGTGGCTTCCGCGGCGGTCCCGGTGGCGGCGGCGGTGGCGGTGGCTACCGTGGCGGTCCCGGTGGCGGCGGCGGTGGCGGTGCTCCCGGTGGCGGTTTCCGTCCGGGTGCCCCGGCCGGTGGCGGCGGTCGCCCGGGTGGCGGCGGTCGTGGCCGTGGCGGTGGCGCCGCGGGTGCCTTCGGGCGTCCGGGCGGTCGGCCGACCCGTGGTCGCAAGTCCAAGAAGCAGCGCAGACAGGAGTTCGACAACCTGTCGGCTCCGACCATGAGCTCGGGTGCTCCCCGGGGTCAGGGTCAGGTCGTCCGGCTCTCCCGTGGCGCCTCGCTGTCGGACTTCGCCGACAGGATCAACGCCAACCCGGGTTCGCTGGTCCAGGAGATGTTCAACCTGGGCGAGATGGTCACCGCGACCCAGTCCTGCTCCGACGACACCCTGCTGCTGCTGGGTGAGCACCTCGGTTTCGACGTGCAGATCGTCAGCCCGGAGGACGAGGACCGCGAGCTGCTCGCGCAGTTCAACATCGACCTCGACGCCGAGGTCGCGGAGGAGCGCCTGGTCAGCCGTGCGCCGGTGGTGACCGTCATGGGTCACGTCGACCACGGTAAGACCAAGCTGCTCGACGCGATCCGCAAGGCGAACGTCGTGGCCGGCGAGGCGGGTGGCATCACCCAGCACATCGGCGCGTACCAGGTCCACGTGCCGCACGACGGTGTGGACCGTGCGGTGACCTTCATCGACACCCCGGGTCACGAGGCGTTCACCGCCATGCGTGCCCGTGGTGCCCAGGTGACGGACATCGTGGTGCTCGTGGTGGCGGCCGACGACGGCGTGATGCCGCAGACCATCGAGGCGCTCAACCACGCCAAGGCGGCGGACGTGCCGATCGTGGTCGCGGTCAACAAGGTCGACAAGCCGGAGGCCAACCCGGACAAGGTCCGCCAGCAGTTGACCGAGTACGGGCTGGTCGCCGAGGAGTACGGCGGCGAGACCATGTTCGTCAACGTGGCGGCGAAGCCGGGCATCGGCATCGACGAGCTGCTCGAGGCGGTCCTGCTGACCGCCGACGCGTCGCTGGAGCTGACCGCTCCGATCGACGGGCCGGCGCAGGGTGTGGCGATCGAGGCGCACCTGGACAAGGGCCGCGGTGCGGTGGCGACGGTGCTGGTGCAGAAGGGCACCCTGCGGGCGGGCGACTCGATCGTCGCCGGTGGGGCGCACGGCCGGGTCCGGGCGATGCTCGACGAGAACGGCAACCAGGTCGCCGAGGCGGGTCCGGCCCGTCCGGTCCTGGTGCTCGGTCTGACCGCGGTGCCGGGTGCGGGTGACACCTTCCTGGCGGCCGAGGACGACCGCACGGTGCGCCAGATCGCCGAGCAGCGGCAGGCACGACGGCGGGCGGCGGCATTCGCCAACTCCCGTGGCCGGGCCACCCTCGAGACGCTCATGGAGCAGCTCAAGGAGGGCGAGAAGACCTCGCTCAACCTGGTGCTCAAGGGCGATGTCTCCGGTTCCGTGGAGGCCCTCGAGGACGCGCTGTTCAACCTCGACATCCCGGAGGAGGTCCAGCTCAGGATCATCCACCGGGGCGTGGGTGCGATCACCGAGAGCGACGTCATGCTCGCGAGCGCCTCGTCCGAGGCGGTCACGATCATCGGCTTCAACGTGCGGGCCGCCAACAAGGTCCGCGAGATCGCCGACCGCGAGGGCGTGGAGATCCGGTACTACACCGTCATCTACCAGGCCATCGAGGAGATTGACGCCGCGCTCAAGGGGCTGCTCAAGCCGGAGTACGAGGAGGTCGAGCTGGGCTCCGCGGAGATCCGCGACGTGTTCCGCTCGTCCAAGGTCGGCAACATCTCCGGCTGTATCGTCCGGTCCGGCGTCATCCGCCGCAACGCCAAGGCGCGGCTGCTGCGGGACGGGTCGGTCGTGGCGGACAACCTCACGATCAGCTCCCTCAAGCGGTTCAAGGACGACGCGACGGAGGTCCGCGAGGGCTTCGAGTGTGGTCTGACGCTGGGCGGTTACAACAACGTCCAGGCCGGCGACATCATCGAGACCTTCGAGATGCGGGAGAAGCCGCGCGCCTGATCCGGTGCTGACACAGTGATCAAGGGGTTTACGCCGAAAGGCGTAAACCCCTTGATCACGTCAGGGGGTGACCGTAATGTCCGGGGCGATGTTCACCGGAACCGCGGTCTTCGACCTGCTGCTGCCGGGCGACTCCCGGTCGCTCAAGGCGAAAAGATCATATGTACGGCCGATCGTCGCGGCACTGCGCCGCTTCGAGGTGTCGGCCGCCGAAGTGGGAGCGCTCGACCTGCACGGCCGGGCCGAGATAGCGGTGGCCGTGGTGGCCGCCGAGGCGGCGCACGTCCGTGAGGTGCTCGACTCGTGCGAGCGCCTGGTGGCCGCCCGTCCCGAGGCCGAGCTGCTGTCGGTGCGCCGCCGGCTGTACGGCGAGGAAGACTGACTCCGGCGCCGGTCGGCCCGGGCGTGGCCGTCGCCACCGGCGGCCCCGCGCGACGGCCACGATCGCGCGGGTAGTGTTCGAGGTGTTGGGCGGTCGGGCCCGGCGGTGCCCCGCGCCGTCGTTTCCGGCCGGGAGCAGGATGCCCTGGAGGTGGGGGAGATGACGGATCCGGCCAAGGTACGCCGGCACGCGGAGCGCATCCGCGAACTGGTCGCGTCGGTGGTGCGGAGCCAGATCAAGGACCCCCGGCTCGGGATGATCACCATCACCGACGCCCGGATCACCGCCGACCTGCGCGACGCCACGGTGTTCTACACGGTGCTCGGCGACGCGGCGGCCCAGGCCAGCACCGCCGCCGCGCTGGAGAGCGCCAAGGGGATGCTGCGCAGCACCGTCGGCAAGGCCCTCGGGCTACGGCACTCGCCGACCCTCACCTTCGTCCTCGACGACGTGCAGGACCAGGTCAAGCACATCGACGACCTGCTGGCGGCGGCCCGCAACGCCGATGCCGAGGTGCAGCGGCTGGCCGCCAGCGCCAAGTACGCGGGCGAGGCCCAGCCGTACCGCCTCGAGGACGAGGTCGAGGACGCCGAGACCGAGGCCGCCGGGACCGAGGGCGAGCCGCGCGGCGGCGACCGCCCGTGACCGACGCCGCCGCGGGCGCCCCCGAGGCGCCCACCGGGGCCGAGTGGGCGGCCGCAGTCGCCGCGGTACGCCAGCTTCCCGCCGGCGCGCGGGTGCTGCTGATCTGCCACGTCAACCCGGACGGGGACGCGCTCGGCAGCATGCTCGGCTTCGGGTTGGCGCTGCGCCGGCTGGGCGTACGGCAGCTCCAGGCGACCTTTCCCGGGCCACCGGAGGTGCCGGAGCCGTTCCGCTGGCTGCCCGGGCTCGACCTGCTGGTGCCGCAGCACGCCGCGTACCCGGATCCGGACCTGGTCATCTGCTTCGACGCGGCGAGCGAGTCGCGGCTGGGTGACCTGGTGGACCGGCTGGACACGGCGGGCGCGTCGCTGGTGCTCGACCACCACGCCTCCAACACCCGGTTCGGCGGCGTCAACCTGGTCGACCCGCACGCGGCGGCGACCTCGGTGGTCGCCGAGGGGCTGCTGGACCGGCTCGGGGTGCCGCTGGACGCGGACATCGCGGCCTGCTTCTACGTCGCGCTGAGCACGGACACCGGTTCGTTCCGCTTCGAAGCGACCACCCCGGCGGTGCACGAGATGGCGGCCCGGCTGCTGGCCACCGGCATCCGGCCGGGGGACATCTCCCGGCGGATCTTCGACACCCGGCCGTTCGGCGCCGTCCGCCTCTTCGGCGAGGTGCTCGGCCGGGCCTGCCTGGAACCCGGGGCGGCCGGCGGGCGCGGCCTGGTCTGGACGTACGCCACGCTGGCCGACCTGGCCCGGCACGACCAGCCGCCGTACGTGCTGGAGGCGCTGATCGACTCGGTGCGCTGCACGGCCGAGGCGGACGTGAGCTGCGTGGTCAAGCAGGTGGCGGCCGGGGAGTGGGCGGTGTCGCTGCGGAGCAAGGGCGCGGTGGACGTGAGCCGGGTGGCAGTGGCGCTGGGCGGCGGTGGTCACCGGTTCGCCGCCGGCTTCACCGGCCGGGGCAGCGCCGACGAGGTGGTCGATCGGATCCGGGCCGAGCTCGACGGGGCGCTGCTCGCCGTCTGAGATCAGGGTCGACTCCGGGGTGTGGCGGTCTTCCCGCGTTCCGTGACGCTGGGGACAATCGGGTGATGGATCACCCCCGAGAGCTCACCGCCGAGGCGCCCCGAGCCTGGGACCGTCCCGCCGTCTCCGTACCGGTGCTGGTCTGCCTCTCCCTGGTGGGCGGCCAGCTGCCGTCCTTCTCCGCGCAGGCCAACCTCTACACCCTGGGCACCGGCGGGGCGCTGATCTGGCTCGGGCTGAGCAACCGGGTGCCCCGTCGGCCCGCCCCCCACCGGCTGGCGCCGGGCGCGGTCTGGTGGCTGCTGCCGGTGACCGTCTTCGGGGTGTTCGAGGGGGCGACCTTCGTGCTCTCGATCGGCGACGACTTCCCCACCTTCTCCCGGCTGGCGGATCCGCTGCTGGAGGACCACCTGGTCCGCTCCACGGCCTGGTTCGCCTGGCTGGCCGCGTTCTGGGGGCTGGTGCGGCGATGATGCGGGCGCTGGCGATCGGTGGCTTTCTGACCGCGGTGCTGCTCTTCGCCGCGGTGGAGTGGGCGTCCCGGCGGGAGGGTTCCCGGGTGCCGCCGCTCGGCGACGTCTGCGCGTTCGTGATGCGGTACGAGGTCGGGCCGGTGCCGGTGGGGCGGATCGGCCTGTTCGGCTTCTGGTGGTGGTTGGGTTGGCACTTCCTGGCCCGGTGACCCGGCGCTTGTCCAGATGTCGGGAACACTGGGCAGCATGTGGACCTGAACGATAGCTTGGGTAAGGACCGGCGCCGCGCCGCGACGCTGGTCGTGGGCGGTGGCGCCACACCAGGTGCCGCCTCCCTCCAGGGTCGGACCGACCCGGGCTCACGCTGCCAGGCGAGCCGCTCCGGTGATCCCGGACCGCTGCCCGGCGCTCAGCACGACCGCCCGTAGGGCCACCGTGCCGCGGTGGTCCGCGCCCTGGAAGGGAACTGGAAATGGCGACCAAGCCCACCCGCAAGCCGCAGCCCGAGACCACCGACGAGGCGCGCGAGCAGATGCGCCGCGCGCTGCAGACCTCGATGGACACCCGTCAGTGACGCACCCGGTCCGGCGGTGACGCCGCCGACGTCGCTCCGTCGCCAGCGTCACCGCCACCCGGGTCGCCCGCGTTTCCGCGGGCGGGCCGCCCGGCGCTACCGAGATGCTGGCCAGTGCGCCGACCGGTAGGGCGGTGGTGCAGGCTCGCGCGGTCGCGCCGCGAGGCTCGAGCGTGCTCTAAACCTGGCCGGGTTTGCTGTTCGATGAAGTGACGCAGCACGGTCATCGGTGCGCCGCTGATTGACCCCGCGAAGTAGCAGCCCGACCACAGCCGGTTCGCTTGCCAGTAGTGGTGTGCCAGGTCGGGGAATTGCTGGCGTTTCCGCCGGGTGGAGACGCCAGAGGCTGTTGACGAGCTTCGACAGGGCCACTTTGGGTGGGAAGTTGACCATCAGGTGGATGTGTTGTCGTCGCCGTTGAACTCGAAACCAAATGGGCGTGCAGGAAGCGCAATATGAACTGGCACGCACGCCTTAGCAGTTGTGTCATAGGGTGATGTAAGAGTTCCGATATGCAGCTTCGGTACAACTACCGCGTCTACCCCACGCCGAGGCAGCAGCGGTCGCTGGCGCGGGCGTTCGGATGCGCTCGGGTGGTGTTCAACGACGGGCTGCGCGCACGGCAGCAGGCTCGGGAGAACGGTGAGGCGTACCTGTCGGACGCCGGACTGTCGAAGCGGGTCATCACTGAGGCCAAGCAGACTCCCGAGCGGAAGTGGCTGGGCGACGTGTCGGCCGTGGTACTCCAGCAAGCACTGGCCGACCTTAATGTCGCATACCGTAACTTCTTCACCTCGCTGACCGGCAAGCGCAAGGGCCGGCGGGTGGCCCCTCCGCGGTTCCGCTCACGTAAGGACAACCGGCAAGCCATCCGCTTCACCAAGAACTCCCGCTTCCGGCTGCTGGACAACGGGCGGCTGAGACTGCCGAAGATCGGTGATGTGCAGGTTCGCTGGTCGCGTGACCTGCCGTCTGAACCGTCGTCCGTGACGATCATCCGGGACGCGGCCGGCCGGTACTTCGCCTCATTTGTAGTGCATGCCTCCGACGTGCCGTTGCCTGCCAAAGACACCGAGGTGGGTATCGACCTGGGACTGACCCATTTCGCGGTCCTGTCGGACGGCACGAAGGTCACCGCCCCGAAGTTCCTCAGACGGGCGGCGCGGAAGCTGCGCACGCTGCAAAAGGCGCTGTGCCGCAAGGTCAAGGGGTCGCAAAACCGCAAGAAGGCCGCGGTCAAGGTCGCTCGCGCCCACTCTCGGGTGGCCGACACGCGGCGGGACTGGCAACACAAGCTCTCGACACGGATCATCCGCGACAACCAAGCGGTGTACGTCGAGGACCTGTGCGTGACCGGTCTCGCCCGCACCCGGCTGGCCAAGTCCGTGCATGACGCCGGCTGGGGCAGCTTCACGGCCATGCTGGAGTACAAGGCCGCACGGTACGGACGTGCCTTCGGCCGCATCAACCGGTTCGCGCCTACGTCGCAGACGTGCTCGGCGTGCGGTCGGCTCGACGGTCCCAAACCGCTGTCCGTCCGGTCGTGGACTTGCCCCTGTGGGGCGATCCATGACCGGGACGTCAACGCGGCGCTCAACATCCTCGCCCAGGGACGCTGGGAGAGTTTAACCGCCTGTGGAGCGCAGGTAAGACCGGCACCCGTGCCGGCACTGCGCCGAGAAGCAGGAATCCGCCCAGGCGCCGCGCGCTGTACCGCACGCGGCGCGGAGGGAACCTCCGACCTTCAGGGTGGAGAGAACGTCAAGTCTGGCGCTACCCCCGTCGCTCCCGCCCGCGGATCTTCGCCGCGGTGACCGCGCTCGCCCCGCCCTGCTGGTGGTTCTCCTCCGCACGCGCCGATCTCCGCGGCTGGCTCTCCACCCTCCCCTCACCCTGACCCCGCCGCTGGTACCCCGCCCTGATCATGAAGTTGTTGTCGTCCGCGCCAGCGTGTGGTGGACAACAACTTCATGATCCCCCTGCGAGCGGACCGGTGGGTAAGTGGTGCGGGTGGTTGCGGGCATTACCTGGGCATGCCAGGATCGGCGGCGATGAGTCAGACCGCCACCACCTCGCCCGCGTCCGACGCCGCGTCGCCGCGGCGGATCGCCGCACTCGCTCTGCCGGCCCTCGTGGTGCTCGCCGCCGAGCCGCTCTACGTCCTGGTCGACACGGCGGTGGTCGGGCACCTGGGCCGGGTGCCGCTGGCCGCGCTCGCCGTCGGCGGCACGGTGATGACGCTGACCGCCTGGCTCGGCACCGTCGTCGCATACGGCACGACCGGGCGTTCGGCGCGGCGGTTCGGGTCGGGTGACCGGGGCGCGGCGGTGGCCGAGGGCGTGCAGGCGTCCTGGCTCGCCCTGGCGGTCGGGGTCCTGGTGGCGCTCGCCATGCAGCTCGGCGGCGGGGTGTTGGCGCGTACCCTCGTCGGCGGCTCGGGCGACGTGGCCGGCGCCGCCGCGCAGTGGCTGCGCATCGCGGCGCTGGGCGCCCCCGGCCTGCTGCTCGCCGCCGCCGGCAACGGCTGGCTGCGCGGCATCCAGGACACCCGGCGGCCGCTGCTCTTCGTGCTCGCCCCCAACCTGCTGTCCGCGCTGCTCTGCCCGCTGCTGGTCTATCCCGCCGGGCTCGGCCTGGCCGGTTCGGCGGTGGCCAACGCCGCCGCGCAGACCCTCTCCGGCGGCCTCTTCGCGGCGGCGCTGGTGCGCGAGCGGGTCTCCCTGCGGCCCCGGCCGGGGCTGATCCGGCAGCAGCTCGTGCTCAGCCGGGACCTGCTGATCCGGGGCGTCGCCTTCCAGGCGAGCTTCCTGTCCGCCACCGCCGTGGCCGCCCGGTTCGGCGCCGCCGCCATCGGCGCCCACCAGATCGCTCTCCAGCTCTGGTTCTTCACCGCCCTGGTGCTGGACGCGCTGGCCATCGCCGCCCAGTCGCTGATCGGCGCCGCGCTCGGCGCGGGCGACGCGGCCGGCGCCCGCGCCCTCGCCCGGCGGATCGCGCTGGTCGGTGGCGCCTGCGGGGTCGCCTTCGCGCTGCTGATCGCCGCCGGGGCCGGCGTCGTGCCGTCGTGGTTCAGCTCCGATCCGCAGGTACGCGACCAGGCCATGGTGGCCTGGCCGTGGTTCGTGGCGCTGCAGCCGATCGGCGGGGTGGTCTTCGCCCTCGACGGTGTGCTGATCGGCGCGGGAGACGTCCGCTACCTGCGCAACCTCACCATCGTGGCGGCGCTGGGCGGGTTCCTGCCGGCGGTTTGGCTCGCCTACGGGCTCGACCTCGGGCTGGGTGGGATCTGGGCCGGGCTGACGCTATTCGTGGTGCTCCGGCTGGCCGCCCTGCTGCTGCGGCTGCGCTCCGGCGGCTGGGCGGTGGTCGGCGCGGTCCGCTGACCACCGCACCACCGGTCGGTCAGCACTCCTCGCCGTCGCCGGGCCGCCAGCTGTCGTCGTAGATGTCGCCGCTCTGCTCCGGCTCGGGCCGGCGCTGGAGCAGCGGCAGGTCGTACTCCAGCGCGATGAAGCCCTTCCGCATCGCGTCGCAGGTCGCGTTGAGCACCGTCACGTCGGCCGCGTCGATCCACAGTCCCCGCGAGCCGGCCCGGACGTCCCCGGGGTGGGGCAGGTGCCAGACGACCTGGTCGCGCAGGGTGACCAGCTCGGCACCCGGCGGGTACTTCTGTGCCTGGAACAGATCGAACGAGTAGACCCAGAAGAACCGGGTGGTGACGGCCAGCACCCGGATGTCGTCGCGGTCGGTGGTGGCGGCGTACTCGACGGTGCCGCGGACCCGGATGCCGTCCTCCGCCACCCACCCCGGATCGGCCCGGGGCGCGATCCGGGTGGCGTAGCCGAGGTTGCCACCCTTGGCCAGGTCGTCCTTGATCGCCGTGCGGGCGTCCGGGGCGAGCAGGGCGAGGAACGGCTCCGGGTCGTCGGCGAGCATGGCGCTTCGCAGCCGGCCCTCGACCAGCGCGGCCCGCACCTTCGCCAGCGCGTCTGCGACCTGCTTCTCGCTGAACGGCCCGGCCTTGCGGGCGGCCGGCAGGGTGATCCCGGCCTCGCCCTCGGCGAACCGCTCGGCGGGGGTGCCGATGAAGACACCCAGGGTGTTGCCGTCGGCGTCGACGGGACGCGGCGGGGTGACGTCCCGGCTCCGCACCGGGAGCACCTGCTCGCCGTTGTGGACCTTCTGCACGAAGCCGTACCCGGCGGCGCCGAGGAAGCCGAACAGGCCGAGGACCAGCAGGACGGCGAGCCCGCCGAGGAGCTTGCCGCTGTGCCGTTCCCAGCCGAGCTGGAGCCGTTCGCCGCGGGTCAGCTCGTGCTCCTCCTCGGGCTGACGCATCCAGTCCGGGATGCGGACCGCCTCCTCGGCGGGGGCGAAGAGCTGGTCGAGGCGGTGTGCGGGGCCGGGGGTCGGCGGGGTGTCGGTCATGGCGTTTCCCGAGGAAGGTGTGACGGGGGGCCGGTGATCTTCGCACGGGTCACGCTCGTCGCGCTGTCCCTCGCCGCCGCCCACCCGCGGCGTCGCGGCGGGTCAGAGTTCGCCCCGCATGATCTTGCCGAACAGGTACAGGGCCCCGGCGATCAGCAGCGTGGCCACGACGGCGACCACCACGAACGAGACGATCGCCGACCCCACCGGGTGCCGCTCGCCGAACCGGCTCCGGTCCCGCCACCGCCACAGCCCTCGCCGGGCGGCGCGCAGCGCCGGGACGCCGTCGACGAGGTCGGAGAGCCGCCGGCCGAGCGTCCGGCGGGGCGGCTCCGGGTTGCGCATCCAGTCCGGCAGGTCGACGCGGGGGCGGTTCCCGGACGAGGAGGGGGTGGTCATCAGGTCTCCAGAGGGAAGCGCGGCTCAGTCGTGCAGTCCGCAGGTGTCCGGGATGTCGAGGGAGCGGTCGGGGTCGTACAGGGAGTCCGGTTCAGCGGTGGCGGTGGTGGTGACAATCGGCTCCGGATCGCTCGCCTTGCCGACGTCCAGCAGTCCCTTGTCGAACGCGGCGCAGTCGACGTTCGCGCCGTAGGACTGCATGTCGGTGAGCCACAGACCGTTCGCCCCGGACCGGACGTCGCCCGGGTGCGGCAGCTCCCACACCAGCGTGTCGTGCACGATCACCACCCCGTCGCCCGGGTAGACCCCGGCGGTCCGGAACGCGTACGCCCAGACGAAGTTGGTGGTCACCGCCAGCACCGGGACGCCACGCGGGTTCCGGGTCGCCCGGTAGGTGACGCGCCCCTTGACCCGGGTCTGCTCCGGGGCCAGCCGGGCGCCCGGCGCGAGCCGGGTCGCGAAGTTGGCGAACACGTCGGAGGTGAAGTCCCTGCGGATGTTGGCCCGCTCGTCGGGCGCGAACTGCCGGACCAGCCGCTCCGGGTCCTTCGCCGTCATGAACGTCCGGTCCAGCCGGGCGGTGATCAGGGCGGCGCGGACCTTCGCCAGCGCGGCGGCCACCTGCTTCGGGGTGAAGTCGCCGGTCCGCTTCGCCGGCGGCAGCGTGATCCCGGCCGCCCCCTGCGGGAACGCGGCGGCCGGGGTGCCGTCGAACGGCCCGGCCGCCGGGGGCGGGGACGCGGTGCTGGTGGCGTACACCCCGGACGGTTGGCTGATCGTCGGGTACGCCTTCGGGCCCGGGCGGCGGGCGTACCCGTAGCCGACGGTGCCGAGGGTGGCGAGGAGGGCGAGCGCCACCAGCGCGCCGACCCCGGCGAGCAGCCGACCGGCCCGGCGCCGGAACCAGATCCGCAGCCGTACCGTCCGGCCGAGCCGGATCTCCTTCTCGAGCTGGTGCAGCCAGTCGGGGAACTCCTCCGACCCGGGGCGCGCGGGGTCGGGCCGGGAGGACGGTTCGGGGGTGCGGTCGGCACTGGTCATCGGCGGGATCCCGGGGTCCGGCGGGGCGGGGGCGGATGATCTTTACACCTGAGCGGCCGGGGGCGGTATCCCCCGCGGGCGTCGGGATCCACCTCTGGCAGGCTTGACGGCCGTGAGCACAGACGGACTTATCGTGGTCGACAAGCCCGGCGGCATGACGTCGCACGACGTGGTGGCGCGGATCCGGCGGCTGGCGCGGACCCGCCGGGTCGGCCACGGGGGCACCCTCGACCCGATGGCCACCGGCGTGCTGGTGATCGGCGTGGGTCGAGCCACCCGGCTGCTCACCTACGTGATCGGCGCCGGCAAGAGCTACACCGCGACGATCCGGCTCGGCCAGTCCACCGTCACCGACGACGCCGAGGGCGACGTGATCGCCACGACGCCGGCCGGCACGGTGACCGACGAGGCGGTGCACGCGGCGCTCGCGGCGCTGACCGGGGAGATCGACCAGGTGCCGAGCGCGGTCAGCGCCATCAAGGTCAACGGGGAGCGGGCGTACAAGCGGGTCCGCGAGGGGGAGAGCGTCGAGCTGCCGGCCCGCCGGGTCACCATCTCCCGGCTGGACGTGCTCTCGATCCGTCGGGACCAGACTGACGTGGTGGACGTGGACGTGGACGTGACCTGCTCGTCCGGGACGTACATCCGGGCCATCGCCCGGGACACGGGCCTGGCGCTGGGGGTCGGTGGCCACCTGACGGCGCTGCGACGGACCGCGGTGGGCGGCTTCACCCTGGCCGAGGCGGCCACCCTCGACGAGCTGGAGCAGCGCGCGCCGGAGGTGGTCAACCTGCCGCTCGACGCGGCCGCGGACCGGTACTTCCCACGCCGGGACGCCACCCCGGACGAGGCGAAGATCCTCTCCCACGGCGGGCCGCTGGACCCGGCCGGCATCGCCGGGCCGTACGCCGTCTTCGGTCCGGGCGGCGGCCTGATCGCTATCGTCAGCGAGCGGGACGGGCGGGCCCGCGCGGAGATCGTGCTCGCCCCGGCCTGACGGCCGGGCGCGGGGATCGTGCTCGCCCCGGCCCGACGGCCGGGCGCGGAGCGACCCGACCGGCGCCGGCCGGCGGGACAGCAGGGGAGGAGCGGCATGCAGCGGTGGCGGGGGTACGAGGCGGCGCCCGGTGGTTGGGGGCGGTCGGTCGTCACCATCGGCGTCTTCGACGGCGTGCACAAGGGGCACCAGGCGACCATCGGCCACGCCGTGGCGCGCGCCCGTGAGCTGGGCGTCAAGTCGGTGGTGGTGACCTTCGACCCGCACCCGGCGGAGGTGGTCCGCCCCGGCTCGCACCCGGCCGTGCTGACCGAGCCGGCCCGCAAGGCGGAACTGATCGAGGCGCTCGGCGTCGACGTGCTCTGCGTGGTGCCGTTCACCGCGGAGTTCTCCCGGCTGCCGGCCGAGGAGTTCGTGCACGACATCCTCGTCGAACACCTGCACGCCGCGCTGGTGGTGGTCGGCGACAACTTCCGGTTCGGGCACCGGGCGGCCGGTGACGTGGCGCTGCTGGAGCGGCTCGGCCGGACCTTCGGCTTCGGGGTGGAGGCCGGGCCGTTGGTCGCCGGGGCCGGCACGGTCTTCTCCTCCACGTACATCCGCTCCTGCGTCGACGCGGGTGACGTGGTGGCGGCGGCCGCCGCGCTGGGCCGCCCGCACCGGGTGGAGGGCGTCGTGGTCCGCGGTGACCAGCGCGGCCGTGAGTTGGGTTACCCCACCGCCAACCTGCTCCGCCACCGGTACGCGGCGATCCCCGCCGACGGGGTGTACGCCGCCCGGCTGGTGCGCCGGGGGCATCGGGAACCCCTCGCCGCGGCGGTGTCGATCGGCACCAACCCGACCTTCTCCGGCCGGGAGCGGCGGGTGGAGGCGTACGCGCTGGACTTCACCGGCGACCTGTACGGCGAGCGGCTGGCCCTGGACTTCGTCGCCCACCTGCGTGAACAGCGGACGTACGACGCGATCGAGCCGCTGGTCGCCCAGATCGCCGAGGACGTGGAACGGACCCGGCGGGTGCTCGGCTGACCCGTGTCGCGGCCCTTGACCGGGCGGGTCCGGCGCGGGCTGGTAGGCTGGCGGGGACGTCGGCTGACCGACGTGGGGCCTCGCGTGCCTGCACGACGCCGCGGGTGCGAGGTTCGTCCGTCTCCGGTCCTCCGGATCCCGACGACGGACATCAGTGATCAACCCATCGAAACAGGGAGAACATGGCGCTCGACCAGGAAGCCAAGGCCAAGATCCGCTCGGAGTACGCGACCGCCGAGGGCGACACCGGTTCGCCGGAGGTGCAGGTCGCGGTCCTCACCAAGCGGATCGCCGAGCTCACCGAGCACCTGAAGGTGCACAAGCACGACCACCACAGCCGCCGCGGGCTGCTGCTGCTGGTCGGCCGTCGCCGTCGGCTGCTCAACTACGTCCAGAAGAAGGACATCAACCGCTACCGGTCGCTCATCGAGCGGCTCGGCCTGCGCCGATGACGTGACGGGGGAGTGGCCACTCGGCCGCTCCCCCGTTCCGGTACCACAGAAGAACAGGGCCGCGCGACCACCTGAGAGGGAGCCGGTCAGCGTACCGGTCTCCGGTAGTGGCCCCCGGGAATCCCGGCATCATGCCGGTCACCCGGGCGCTTCGATCGAAGACCGGCCGTCTGAGCAGCTCCCGTGTCGTGGGCCCACGACGCGAAGGAGCACGACAGCACATGACCGAGACCAACCTCGGCACCGAATCCCGCACCGCCGTGATCGACAACGGGTCGTTCGGCACCCGCGAGATCACCTTCTCCACCGGTCGGCTGGCTCGCCAGGCCGCCGGCTCCGTCGTCGCCCAGCTGGGCGAGACGGTCGTCCTCTCCGCCACCACCGCCGGCAAGCAGCCGAAGGAGCAGTTCGACTTCTTCCCGCTGACCGTCGACGTCGAGGAGCGGATGTACGCCGCGGGCCGGATCCCCGGCTCGTTCTTCCGCCGCGAGGGTCGCCCCAGCGAGGACGCGATCCTCACCTGCCGGCTGATCGACCGGCCGCTGCGCCCGTCGTTCGTCAAGGGCCTGCGCAACGAGGTCCAGGTCGTCGAGACCATCCTCGCGCTCGACCCGCAGCACCCGTACGACGTCGTGGCGATCAACGCCGCCTCGATGTCGACCAAGCTCTCCGGCCTGCCGTTCTCCGGCCCGATCGGGGCCACCCGGATGGCGCACGTCGACGGCCAGTGGATCGCCTTCCCGACCCACGAGGAGCTGACCCGGGCCACCTTCGACATGGTGGTGGCCGGTCGTGCGCTGGCCGACGGCGACGTCGCGATCATGATGGTCGAGGCCGAGGCCACCGACCGCACCGTCGCGCTGGTCGCCGGCGGCGCCCCCGCCCCGACCGAGGAGGTCGTCGCCAGCGGCCTGGAGGCCGCCAAGCCGGCCATCCGTGAGCTGTGCCGGGCGCAGAGCGAGCTGGCCGAGGTGGCGGCCAAGCCGGTCGCCGAGTTCCCGGTCTTTCTGGACTACCAGGACGACGCGTACGAGGCGGTGGCCGACCTGGCCCGCGCCGACGTCGCCGAGGCCCTCCAGATCGCCGGCAAGGCCGTCCGCGAGGAGGCCCTGGACGCGGTCAAGGCCCGCGTGCAGCAGGAGCTCGGCCCGCGCTTCGAGGGCCGGGAGAAGGAGCTCTCCGCCGCCTTCCGCTCGCTGACCAAGTCCGAGGTGCGCAACCGGGTGCTGCGCGAGCAGGTCCGCATCGACGGCCGCGGCCCGCGCGACATCCGCCCGCTGACCGCCGAGGTCGGCGTGCTGCCGCGGGTGCACGGCTCGGCCCTGTTCGAGCGGGGCGAGACCCAGATCCTGGGCGTCACCACGCTGAACATGCTGCGCATGGAGCAGACGCTGGACACCCTCTCCCCGGAGAAGTCCAAGCGCTACATGCACAACTACAACTTCCCGCCGTACTCGACCGGTGAGACCGGTCGGGTCGGCTCGCCGAAGCGGCGCGAGATCGGCCACGGCGCCCTGGCGGAGCGGGCGCTGATCCCGGTGCTGCCGTCGCGCGAGGAGTTCCCGTACGCCATCCGGCAGGTCTCCGAGGCGCTCGGCTCCAACGGCTCCACCTCGATGGGTTCGGTCTGCGCCTCGACGCTGGGCCTGCTGTCGGCCGGTGTGCCGCTGAAGGCGCCGGTCGCCGGTATCGCCATGGGCCTCATCTCCGACGAGGTCGAGGGCAAGACCCAGTACGTGACGCTGACCGACATCCTCGGCGCCGAGGACGCGTTCGGTGACATGGACTTCAAGGTCGCCGGCACCCGGGACTTCGTCACCGCCCTGCAGCTCGACACCAAGCTCGACGGCATCCCGTCGGACGTGCTGGCGGCCGCGCTGCAGCAGGCGCACGAGGCCCGGCAGACCATCCTCGACGTGATGCAGCGGGCGATCGAGGCGCCGGCCGAGATGTCGGACTACGCGCCGCGGGTCACCACCGTCAAGATCCCGGTCGACAAGATCGGCATGGTGATCGGCCCGAAGGGTCAGACCATCAACGCCATCCAGGACGAGACCGGCGCCGAGATCTCCATCGAGGACGACGGCACCATCTACGTCGGCGCGACCAACGGGCCGTCGGCCCAGGCCGCGGTGGAGCGGATCAACGCGATCGCCAACCCGACGCTGCCGAAGGTCGGCGACCGGTTCCTCGGCACCGTGGTGAAGACCGCCGCGTTCGGCGCCTTCATCTCGCTGCTGCCGGGCCGCGACGGCCTGCTGCACATCTCCAAGGTGGGCGACGGCAAGCGGGTCGAGAAGGTCGAGGACTTCCTCAACGTCGGCGACCGGGTCGAGGTCGAGATCGCCGACATCGACGCCCGCGGCAAGATCTACCTGGACAAGGTCCGCCCGGAGGGCGCCGAGGCGCCGGCCGCCGGTGAGGCCGAGGGTGGCGAGCGTCCGGCCGGCCGCGGTGGCGACCGGGGCCCGCGGGACCGCGGCGACCGGGACCGCGAGCGCGGCAGCCGGGGCCCGGAGCGCGGCGAGCGCGGCCAGGGCGGCGGCGAGGGTGGCGAGGGCGGCGAGCGTCCGCGCCGGCGGACCCGCCACAGCTGAGCAGTGACCGGCCGGGTGGGGACGACGTCCCCACCCGGCCTTCGACGACTCCGGCTCGGCGCGTCTGGCGCCGCGATCTGGAGCCGTCGCCGTGACACCCCACCCCTCGTCGAAGTGAGAGCAGGTTTCCGTGAGTCGGGCCCAGCGTTCGTCTTTTCCTGCGGGTCGACGGGGGGTGGCGCCGTCCGGCGCCGTCCGGCACGCCACCGGGCCGCAGCCCGGGCGCGTCGGCGGGTCGGCCCGGGCGGTCACCCGCACGCTGAGTGACGACCCGCTGGGCGGGACGGTACGCCGTACCGTGCTGCCCAGCGGCCTGCGCGTGCTGACCGAGGCGATCCCGGCGATGCGCAGCGTCTCCTTCGGCATCTGGGTGGCGGTCGGCTCCCGCGACGAGACCGGGCCGCAGGGCGGTGCCGCGCACTTCCTGGAGCACCTGCTCTTCAAGGGCACCAAGAAGCGGACCGCGATGGAGATCTCCTCCGAGATCGAGGCGGTGGGCGGCGAGACGAACGCCTTCACCACGAAGGAATACACCTGCTACTACGCGCGGGTGCTCGACGAGGACCTGCCGCTGGCCATCGACGTGATGTGCGACGCGGTCGCCGACTCGGTGCTGGAACCGGCCGACGTGGAGACCGAGCGGGGCGTCATCCTCGAAGAGATCGCCATGCACGACGACGAGCCCGGCGACGAGGTGCACGACCTGTTCGCCCGGGCCGTCTACGGCGACCACCCCCTCGGTCGGCTGATCTCCGGCACCGAGGAGACGGTCACCCCGATGACCCGCCGGCAGATCCAGAGCTTCTACCGGCGCCGCTACACCCCGCCGCAGATCGTCATCGCCGCCGCCGGCAACCTCGACCACGCCACCGTGGTCAAGCTGGTCCGCCAGGCCCTGCGCGGCACCCCCCTGGACAGCGAGCCGGCGACGCCGGCCCCGCACCGCCCGGCCACCCCGGCGGTACGCACCAAGCCGGCCGCCACCCTGGTCGAGCCGAAGGAGACCGAGCAGGCGCACGTCATCCTCGGCTGCCCCGGCATCGACCGCACCGACGGCCGGCGCTTCGCCCTCGGCGTGCTGAACAACGTCCTCGGCGGCGGGATGTCCAGCCGGCTGTTCCAGGAGATCCGGGAGCGGCGCGGCCTGGCCTACTCGGTCTACTCCTACGCCAGCCAGTACGCCGACAGCGGCCTCTTCGCCGTCTACGCGGGCTGCGCGCCGGGAAAGGTGGACGAGGTGCTGGAGCTGACCCGCGCCGAGCTGGCCCGGGTGGCCGCCGACGGGATCACCGCCGACGAGCTGGCCCGGGGCAAGGGCATGTCGAAGGGCTCGTTCGTGCTGGGCCTGGAGGACACCGGCTCGCGGATGAGCCGGCTGGCCAAGGGTGAGCTGCTCTACGGCGACCTGATGCCGGTGGACGAGCTGCTCGCCCGGGTCGACGCGGTGACCCTGGACGACGTGAACGCCCTCGCCGCCGAGCTGCTCAGCCGGCCGATGTCCCTCGCCCTGGTCGGCCCCTTCGGCGAGCACGACTTCACCGCCTGACCCCGGGTTCGATCCGCGAGTTGCCGCATGTCGCGGTCTCCGTGGGCCGCAACCGGGCAAACTGCCGCATCCCCATCTCGCGCGTGTCGCCGCGCCGTGCGCGGATCCCTTGCCCGCCACCCGTCGCGGGTGCCGTGTCCGGGCGCGATCAGGGTCGTCCTGTGGGACGGCCGCCGGTCCCGGGGGGTGACCGCGTCCCGATTGGGATAGGTTGTGCCCCGTGACTGACGAGCAGGAGAAGACCCCGGCCGAGCCGGTCCGGGTCGGCGTGCTGGGTGCCCGCGGCCGGATGGGCATGGAGGTCTGCAAGGCGGTCGACGCGGCCCCCGACATGGACCTGGTGGCCATGATCGACCAGGGTGACTGGCTGTTCAACGCCTCCGATGCGGGCGCCGAGGTGGTCGTCGACTTCACCACTCCGGACGTCGTCATGGACAACCTGCACTGGTGCATCGACCAGGGCATCAACGCGGTGGTCGGCACCACCGGCTTCACCGAGCAGCGGCTGGACCGGGTGCGCGGCTGGCTGGGGCGCAAGCCCGGCGTGGGTGTGGTGATCGCCCCCAACTTCGGCATCGGCGCGGTGCTGATGATGCAGTTCGCCGCCCGGGCGGCCCGGCACTTCGAGTCGGTCGAGATCATCGAGCAGCACCACCCGCGCAAGCTGGACGCCCCGAGCGGCACGGCGACGCACACCGCGCGGCTCATCGCGGCGGCCCGCGCCGAGGCCGGCCTCGGCCCGGTGCCGGACGCCACCAGGGACGAGGTGCCGGGCGCGCGCGGCGCCGAGATCGACGGGGTACGCGTCCACGCGGTCCGGGCCACCGGACTGGTCGCCCACCAGGAGGTGCTCTTCGGCACCCTCGGGGAGACGCTGACCATCCGGCACGACTCGTACGACCGCGCCTCCTTCATGCCCGGCGTGCTGCTGGCCGTCCGCGCGGTGCGGCACCGCCCGGGCCTGACCGTCGGCCTGGACGCCCTGCTCGACTGACGCCCCATTGCCCGGCGGCCGTGGGCTGCGGGGTGGCCGTCGCCCGGCCGCCACCGCCGGGCGCTGGCCGGCGCCCGCACGCGGCTGGCCGAGGTGCGCGAAGTAGCGGTCGCTGCCCGGCGGCCACAGCCTCGCTCCCCGCGGCCACTGGCCGCGCCGGCACCGCCACTCGGCAGGTGCGCAACGGCGATCAAGCGTGGCAACCGGTCCACGGTGCACGCTGTAGCCATGACCACGACGGACGGGCTGACCAGCATCCTCGACTGGGTGCAGGCCGGCGTCGACGACCCGGCGATCAGCCCGGCCGATCTCGCCGCCCGCGCCCACCTGTCCCGCTTCCACTTCGACCGGCTGGTCGCCGCGGCCACCGGCGAGCCGCCCGGCGCGCTGCGGCGCCGGCTGCTGCTGGAGCGGGCGGCCCATCGACTCACCACCAGTGACCGCACCGTCCTGGACATCGCGGTGGAGGCCGGGTACGGCTCGCACGAGGCGTTCACCCGCGCTTTTCTCCGCTCGTACCGGGCGACACCCACGGCCGTACGACGGCGCCCGCCGCTCACCTTCCGGGAGCTGGAGCTGCCGTGCCCGAATGGCGTCCACTTCCAACCCCCCGGCGGCCTGCGGCTGCCGGCAGCGCACGAGGAGACTCCCATGAACGTGCTGCAGCACCTGGTCGACCACCACGTCGAGACCCTGACCGCGATCATCGACCGCGCCGCCGGGCTGAACGAGGAGGTCCTCGACCGGCCCGTCACCGTCTCGGTCGAGACGATCGACGACCGGCCCACCCTCCGGTCGCTGATCAACGCGATGGTCACCCAGGAGGAGCACTGGCTGTCGGCGCTGCGCGGCGGCGACTGGCCCGACGAGAGCGACCGGTCGATCGGCGGCCTGGCGGCCCGGCACGCGGTGGCCGGCCGGGACTACCGCGCCTTCGTGGCGCGGACGCTGGCCGCCGGCACCCTCGCCGACACGTTCGTCGACACCACCTGCACGCCGCCGACCACCCACACCCTCGGTGGCACCATCGGCCACGTGATCACCTTCGCGGCCGTCCGCCGTACGCTCGCCATCGGCGCCCTGCACACCGCGGGCGTCACCGACCTCGGGGCGGGTGACCCCCGGCCGTACCTGGACGCCCGGGCCGGCTGAACCCGCGGCGGGCGGCCGAAAGCGGTCGCCCGCGAGCCGGCCGCGGCCTAGGCTCACCCCGGTGATCATCGATTCCGGGTTGCGCGACCGCGCCGGCCGCCACGTCACCCTGCGGCAGGTCGACGACGGGAACTGGCGGGCCGTCGCCGACGTCGCCCCCCGCGACGATCAGCGGGCCTGGGTGCCCGCCCTGGCCGCCCGGTACCTGGTGCTGACGATGCGCTCGGACGTCTGGAACTCGCTCGCCGTGGTCGCCGACGAGGCGGTGGTGGGGCACGTCATGTGGGGCGTGGACGACGATGGTTCCCGCTGGATCGGCGGCATGGTGATCGACGCCGCGGCGCAGGACCGGGGCGTCGGGCGGGCCGCCGTGCGCACCCTCGCCGACTGGCTGTCCGGGCAGGACGGCGGCAGCGTCGTACGACTGTCGTACCACCCGGAGAACCTTGCCGCCGCTCGCCTCTACGCCTCCCTGGGCTTCACCCCCACCGGCGCCATGGAGGACGACGAACTCGTCGCCGAACTCCCCCCACGTGCCTGACCCGCCCGACCCGCCCCGTGATCATGAAGTGGTTGCCACCCGCCTCGGCGAGTCGCGGCAACAACTTCATGATCGACGGGGTGGGGGCGGTGGTCAGCGGGGGGTGTGGGGAGAGGGGGTGGTGGGGGCGGGGCGCGGGGCGGGGATGGTCGGGGTGGAGCGGGGGGTCGCGGTGTCGAGCGTGAGGCCGGATGGCAGGCCGGTGACCGTGGGGTGGCCGGAGCTGTCGACGTGGACGTCGACCGGGGCGCCGGCCACGCGGAACCGGTCGACCGCGAGCGCGCCCAGCTCGGGGCCGGCCAGCGGGCGTACCGTCACCCGGCCGGCGGGCACGTCGGGGTAGAGCCCGACACCGGCCTGGAGGAGCAGGACCGCGGCCGCCGCCGACCAGGCCTGCGGTCGGCAGGCCGCCGGGTACGGCACCGGGCGGCCGGCCACCGCGCGGTCGTCCCCGCCGTACAGCTCGGGCAGCCGGTAGTCGAACGCCTCGGCGGCGCCGAGCAGCCCTTCGGCCAGGCCGAGCGCGGCGTCGGCGAAGCCGGCCCGGGCCAGCCCGGCGAGGACGATCGCGGTGTCGTGCGTCCAGATCGACCCGCAGTGGTACGACAGCGGGCTGAAGCCGGCGTCGTCGGTGGACATGGTGCGCAGCCCGAAGCCGCCGGCCAGCGCGTCGGTGGTGAGCAGCGCCGCCACCTGCGCCGACTCGTCCGCCGACAGCAGTCCGGTGCCGAGCAGGTGGCCGATGTTGCTGGTCAGCGAGTCGACCGGGCGCTTGTCCCGGTCCAGCGCGAGGGCCGGCTGGGGGCCGTGCCGGCCGGCCACCCAGAACGTGGCCCGGAACTTCCCGGCCAGCCGGTCGGCGTACTCGCGCCAGCGGTCGGCGCCGGGCCGATCGAAGGCGTCGAGCAGGGCCGCCCCGTCCATCGCCGCCCGGTACGCGTACCCCTGCACCTCGGCCAGCACGATGGGCGCCTGGGCGAGCCGGCCGTCGCGGAACCGGACCGCGTCGCCGGAGTCCTTCCAGCCCTGGTTGGACAGCCCGTGGCCGGTGGTGTCGACGTACTCGACCAGGCCGTCGCCGTCGGCGTCGGCGTGGTCGGCGAGCCAGCCGAGCGCGGCCTCCAGGTGCGGCAGCAGCGGCTCGACCTGGTCGGCGGGGAGCCCCCAGCGCCAGGCGTCGTGCAGCAGGCTGATCCAGAGCATGGTCGCGTCGACCGTGCCGTAGTAGGCCGGCGGCAGGCGCGGCCCCTCGTCGCGGAGGGTGAACTCGTGCCGGCGCAGCTCGTGCAGGATCTTGCCGGGGGCCTCGCCGGTGGCCGGGTCGACCCGGGTGCCCTGCCGGCGGGCGAGGACCCGCAGCGTGCCGGCGGCCAGTTCGGTGCCGAGCGGCAGCATCATCCGGGCGGCCCAGAGGCTGTCCCGGCCGAACAGGGTGAGGAACCAGGGCACGCCGGCGCCGAGGAAGACGTCGGTCGGCCGGGCCGGGTCGGCCAGCCGCAGCCCGCGCAGGTCGGCCAGCGACCGGTCGAGGAGGCGGGCCAGCCGGCGGTCGTCGGCGCGTACGGCGGGGTCGGACCAGGTCGGCGCGCCGGTGGGGGCGGTGACCACGGCGTTCGGGTCGTCGACCGTGAGCCGCCAGCGCAGCGTCACCGTCGCGCCGGGGGCGAGGTCGACCGGCCAGCTCAGCCGGGGTGCGATGGTCCGCTCGGCGGTGGCGTCCACCTGGGCGGCCTCGCCGGTGACGGTCACGGTGATCCCGTCGGCGGCCCAGCTGAGCTGCCCGGGCTGGCCGGCCTTCGCCTCCAGCGGCGTGGTGGCGCCGCCGGACTTGACCACCTCGATCGGGGCCAGGTCGCAGCCGAGGTCGACGCTCACGGTGGCGCGGACCGGCACGGTGGCGGTGGAGACGACGTGCAGTTCCTCGCTGATGCCGGTGGGCCGCGCCCGGCGGACCCGGTCGACCCGGACGGTGGGATCCGGGCCGGGGTCGCCGAGCCAGCGGGTGAGGCCGACGAAGCGGGTGGTGTGCGGGTCGACCTGACCGCGGGTCAACCCCTCGGGCTCCCGCTCGTCGACGCGCAGCTCGGCCCGGGAGAGCACCCGGGCGTCGGCGTGGAAGACGCCCTGGACGCCGCTCGGGCGGATCTGGCCGGCCGCGTCACCCAGCGCGCTGGTGGGGGCGAGGACCACCCCGACCAGGTCGTGCAGCAGGGGTTGCAGATGGCGTTCGGTCACGGGGAACTCCAGGTGCTGATCGGTGGTACGGGGGTGTCGCGACCGGGTCGTCCCGGATGTCTTGACAGATCGTCCCGGCCGGTGCAAAGTGCGAAACATTCCAGAAACTTTGAACGATCTAATCCTGCCGTAAGGGAGTTGGATCGTTCAAGGCGGCGAGAGGGATTTTGTGTCTGACAAGGTGACGATCGCTACGGTGGCCCGGCACGCCCAGGTCAGCCGGCAGACCGTGTCGAACGTCCTCAACGCGCCGCACATCGTCCGCGAGGAGACCCGGCAGCGGGTGCAGGAGGCGATCGCGGAGCTGGGCTACCGGGCCAACCAGGCCGCCCGGCAGATGCGGACCGGGCGCTCCCGGCTGATCGCCGTCCGGATCGAGCCCACCCGGGACGGGATCAACGGCTCGGTGCTCGACCGGTTCCTGCATGGCCTCACCGAGACCGCCGACGCCGCCGGCTACCGGGTCATGCTCTACACCGCCACCGACGACGACCAGGAGATCGCCACCTACGACGACCTGCTCGGCGCGTACGAGCTGGACGGCTTCGTGCTGACCGGCACCGACCACGGCGACCCCCGGACGGCCTGGCTGGGCGACCGGGGAGTGCCCTTCGTGACCTTCGGCCGGCCCTGGGACGCCCCCGAGTCGCACCCCTGGGTCGACGTCGACGGCGCCGCCGGCACCGCCCAGGCCACCGCGCGGCTGCTGACCAACGGCCACCGCCGGGTCGCCTTCATCGGCTGGCCAGCGGGCTCCGGCGTCGGCGACGACCGGCGCGCCGGCTGGCGTACCACCCTGACCGCGGCCGGCCTCGACCGGGACGGCCTGCACCGGGAGACCGAGGACGGCATCGCCAACGGCGAGCGGTCGATGCGCGAGCTGCTCACGACCCCCGCCCCGCCGACCGGCGTGGTCTGCGCGAGCGACTCGCTCGCGCTCGGCGCGCTCCAGGCCGTCCGGGCGGTGGCCGCGGAGACCGCCGTCATCGGATTCGACGACACCCCGGTCGCGGCGGCGGTCGGGTTGACCAGCGTCAGTCAACCGCTCGCGGCCGCCGCCGCCCGCTGTGTCGAGCTGCTTACCGGCGTACTCGACGGCCACCCCACCGAACCCCAGGTGCTGCTCCAGCCCGCGCTGGTGCTGCGGCACACCGCGTGACCCCCGTTTCCCCCACCAGGAGAAGAAGATGGCACCTCGATCCCTCACCCGGGCGGCGATGGCCGGCCTCGCCGCCGTCGCCCTGTTCGGCTCCGCCGCCTGCGGCAGCGGCTTCGACGACTCCTCCGGCGACGCGAAGCAGTCCAGCGGGCCGGCGAACCTGCAGATCCTGATCGGCTCCTCCGGCGACGCGGAGACCAAGGCCGTCCAGGACGCCGCCGCGAAGTGGGCGTCGTCGTCGGGCAACCAGGCCACCGTCACCCCCGCTCAGGACCTCGTCCAGCAGCTCGGCCAGGCCCTCGCGGGCGGCAACCCGCCGGACGTGTTCTACGTCGACGCGAGCCGGTTCGCCGACTACGCCAGCGTCGGCGCCCTCGAGCCGTACGGCGACAAGATCAGCAAGCCGGACGACTTCTACGAGAGCCTGCGCACCGCGTTCACCTACGACGGCAAGTTCTACTGCGCGCCGAAGGACTTCTCCACCCTCGCCCTGCAGATCAACACCGACCTGTGGGCCAAGGCCGGGCTGACCGACGCCGACGTGCCGACCACCTGGGACCAGCTCACCGCCACCAGCCAGAAGATCAAGGCCAAGGGCCTGGTGCCGCTCGCCCTCGGTGACACCCGGGACCGGATCGGGGCCTTCATGGTGCAGAACGGCGGGTGGCTGATCAGCAAGGACGGCAAGCAGCCCACCGCGGACACCCCGGAGAACCTCCAGGCCCTCCAGTACGTCAAGACCCTGATCACCAGCGGCTACGCCCGGTACCCCAAGCAGCTCGACGCCGGCTGGTCCGGTGAGGCGTTCGGCAAGGGCAAGGCCGTGATGACCATCGAGGGCAACTGGATCAAGGGCGCCCTGCAGAACGACTTCCCCAACGTGAAGTACAAGGTCGTCCCGCTGCCCGCCGGCCCGAAGGGCCAGGGCACGCTCTCCTTCACCAACTGCTGGGGGATCGCGGCGAAGTCGAAGTTCAAGGACCAGGCGATCAAGTTCGTCGAGGCGATGACCGCCGGTGACCAGCAGATGGCCTTCGCCAAGGCGTTCGGCGTGATGCCCTCCCGGCAGTCCGTCCGGGACCAGTACACCAGCGCGTTCCCGGCCGACAAGCCGTTCATCGACGGCGCCGCGTACGCCCAGGGCCCGGTGAACGCCCCGAAGATGGACAGCGTCCTCGGCGACCTGGACACCGGCCTGCAGGGCCTGGCCAACGGCGACCCGAAGACCGTCCTGCAGAACTTCGACAAGAACGCCAAGGCGGCGCTCGGCGGCTGAGGTGCAAGGAGGGGCCCCCTATTGACAGACGGTTGTTGAGAGGGGGCCCTTCCTTCCACCTCCGACCGGAGGGAGGAGGGGAGATGGCAACCGAAGCACTCGCCGGGCCGGCCACCGCGCGGGCCCGCCAGCCGCGCCGCCCGGGACGCGGCATCCGGAGCAACGAGAACGTCGCCGGGTGGCTCTTCGTCGCACCCGTGATCGTCATCCTCGGACTGTTCCTGCTGCTGCCGATCCTGATGGCGATCTGGGTGAGCCTCACCGACTGGAACGGCCAGGGCAGCCCGTTCACCGGGAAGGTGCCGTTCGTCGGCGGCGACAACTACACCCGGCTGTTCACCGAGGACGGGCTCGCCCGTCGCGACTTCATGACCAGCATCCGGAACAACATCTACTACGTGGTGCTCGTGGTGCCGACGCAGACGGTGCTCGCCCTCGGGCTCGCCCTGGTGGTCAACAACCGGATGCTCAAGGGGAAGGGGTTCTTCCGGACCGCCTTCTACTTCCCCTCGGTCACCAGCTCGGTGGCGATCAGCGTGGTCTTCCTGTTCATGTTCGCCAACTCCGGCGCGGTCAACGCGCTGCTGCGCCTCTTCGGCATCGAGGGGCCGCAGTGGTTCGCCGACTCGCGGGGCGTGCTGCACCTGCTGCTCGGCGCGGTCGGCGTGGACTCCCCGCCCGCCGCGCTCACCGCCGGCGGACCGTTCGGGCTGACCTGGTGGGACTGGCTCTCCGGGCCGAGCGTCGCGATGATCTCGATCATCAGCCTGGTGGTCTGGACCACCTCCGGCACCTTCATGCTGATGTTCCTCGCCGCGCTGCAGAACGTGCCGGTGGCGCTGGACGAGGCGAGCACCCTCGACGGCGCCGGCCGGTGGCAGCGGTTCCGGCACGTCACCCTGCCGCTGATCAAGCCGACCACGTTCCTGGTGCTCACCCTCGGCCTGATCGGTTCCTGGCAGGTCTTCGACCAGGTGTACGTGATGAGCCAGGGTGAGCCGGCCAAGACCACGCTCACCCCGGCCTACCTGTCGTACCGGACCGCGTTCCGGGACTTCGACTACGGCTCCGGGGCGGCCATCTCATTCGTCCTCTTCCTGATCATCATCGTGCTCACCCTGATCCAGCGCCGGGTGATGGCCGAGCGGGACGAGCCCCGGCCCCGGCGCGGCCGGTGGTGGCGACGCGCACCGGAAGGGTCGCGGACATGACCGTGCTGACAGACCGGCCGCCGGCCCCGGCGGCCACCGCGCGCCGCGCCGACCGCGACCCGCGCGCCCTGGTGAACAGGTTCCTCGGGTACGCCGTCCTGATCTTCTTCGGGCTGGTCTTCCTCTACCCGTTCGTCATCCAGATCGGCAACTCGTTCAAGACCGAGCCGGACGCCGCCGCGAACCCGCTCTCCCCGGTGCCCGACCCGCTGTCGCTGGCCGGCTTCGAGCGGATCTTCGCGGGCACCAGTTTCCCGCTCTGGCTGGGCAACTCGCTGCTGGTCACGGTGCTGGTGACGCTCGCCCGGGTGTTCTTCGACTCGCTCGCCGGCTACGCCCTCGCACGGCTGCGGTTCCGCGGCCGGGCCGGGCTGTTCGCCGCGATCATCGCGGTGATGGCGGTGCCCGGCGTGGTGCTGCTGATCCCGAAGTTCCTGGTGCTCAACCAGCTCGGCCTCTACGACAGCTACGCGGGACTGGTCGTGCCGCTGCTCGCCGACGCGGCCGGAGTCTTCATCATGAAGCAGTTCTTCGAGTCGATCCCGGTCAGCGTGGAGGAGGCGGCCCGGATCGACGGCGCGGGCACCTTCCGCACCTTCTGGTCGGTGGTGCTGCCGATGGCGAAGCCGGCCCTGATCACGCTGACCATCCTGTCGTTCCAGAGCTCCTGGAACGAGTTCCCGCACAGCCTGGTCGCCGTCCAGGACCCGAGCCTGTTCACCCTGCCCCGGGGGCTGGCCGACCTGGTCAGCGGCTCGCTCGGCAAGGGCACGCAGTATCCGCTGAAGCTCGGCGCCGCGCTGCTGGCCACCATCCCGGTGGCGGTGCTCTTCGTGATCTTCCAGCGGTACTTCGTCCGGGGCGCCAACGAGGGCGCCGACAAGGGCTGACCCGGCGCGGACGGTGCGCCGAGATCCACCGGCAGAGGGCCCGCCGTCCACGCCCCCGCAGCTGGTCGAGGGCGTGCCGGCGGTGGCTCAGGCCTCGGCGACCGGCTCGGTCGGCACGGCGACGTGCAGCCGGAGCTGGGGGACCAGCATGTCGTCGACATCGAGGGCCCGGGCCGCGCCGTCCGGCTCCCAGCCGGTGCTGGTGAGGAACTTCCGGGTCGCCTCGTCCCCGTCGAACGCCCAGGCCACCGCCCGGGTGAAGCCGTCTTCCCGCCAGCGGTCGACGGCGGCGGCGAGCAGCCGGCTGCCGTGCCCGCGCCGACCCCAGCGCGGCTCCACCAGCAGGTCGGTCACCGCCACCACGCCGTCGGCGAGCGCTTCGGCCGGCTCGCCCGGGGTGAGGGCCTCCGCGTCGGCCGGACCGGATGCGGCGAAACCCACCAGATACGATTGCTCGGCCTGTTCGACGGCGACCAGCACGCGGTGCGCGCCCGAGGGCGGCTCCTGCACCGCCGCGCTCCACCGCCGGGCGAGGTACGCCTCGTCCAGGTTGTCGAGCACGTGCCGGGGCAGGATCCGGCGGTACGCGACCCGCCAGGTCGCGAGCTGGATGCGTGCGATCTCGCCGGCGTCCTCGGGACGCGCCGGGCGGACGTACCCGAGAGCCATGGCACGTGAGCCTACGCAGGGCGAGGGAGGCGACGGTGGCGCAGGGTGCCAGGCGGACGTACGGGCAGGTCGCCGGCGTGGTGGTGCTCGCCGCCGCGGTGGCTGCCTTCCTCGCCGTCGCGGCCGTGCGGCACGGCTTCTTCGACCTGAAGGTCTACTACGGCGCGCTGACCTTCTGGGTGCACGACGGCGGGGAGATCTACGACTTCCTCAAGGCCGGCACCCAGTACGGCTTCACCTACCCGCCGTTCGCCGCGCTGGTCATGCTGCCGATGGCGTACCTGCCCTGGCCGGCGGCGATCACGGTGAGCGTGGCCGCCAGCGTGGTGACCAGCGCGGTGCTCATCTGGTGGCTGGTCGACCCGATCGCCCGCCGCGCCGGCTGGACCCGCTGGTTCGCCCTCGCGGTAGCGCTCTGCCTGGCCGCCGCGTTCGAGCCGATGCGCGAGACGGTCAACTTCGGCCAGGTCAACACGCTGCTGCTCTTCCTGGTGGCGGTGGACCTGCTGTGGCTGTTGCCGGCCGGCAACCGGTGGGCCGGGGTGGGCATCGGCCTGGCCACCGCGATCAAGCTGACCCCGGGCGTCTTCATCGTCTACCTGCTGGTGACCCGGCGCTGGCGGGCCGCGTTCACCGCGATGGCCGCCGGGGCCGGGGCGACCCTGGTCGCCGCCGCGCTCTTCCCGGACGCCTCCCGCGAGTTCTGGACCGAGGCGCTGTGGAACACCGGCCGGGTCGGGGAGCTGGCGTTCGTCTCCAACCAGTCGCTGCGAGGGGTGGTGGCCCGGCTGAACCCGGAGCACCCGAGCACCCTTGCCTGGCTGGCGCTGGTGCTGGCCACCCTGGCCGTCTGGGTGTGGCGGTCCCGGGCCGCGGTGGCGGCGGGCGACGAGGCCACCGGCCTGGCGCTGACCGGCGCGATGATGTGCCTGGTGAGCCCGGTGACCTGGGTGCACCACCTGGTCTGGCTGATCCCCGGCCTGATCCTGCTGGTGGACAACGCCATGGCCGCGCCCGCACGCGGCCGCCGGCGCCGCCTGCTGCTGGCCGCCGCGATCATCGGGTACGGCTTCCTCATCAGCCGGATCGTCTGGGCCTGGGAGAAGGACTTCACCGGCGTGGACGGCTTCCTCGGCAGCAACACCTACGTCTGGATCAGCCTCGCGCTGCTGCTCGGCCTGCCGATCCGCAACTGGGCCACGCCGGCCGGCGCCGGACCGGACCGGCAGCCGGAGCCGGCCGGGTCGACCGGCGAGCCGGCCGGGTCAGTGGTCGAGCCGGGCGGTGTAGCGCAGCTCGACCAGCCCGAGCGGGTCCTGCCCGCCGGAGAGCGGCACCGGGTAGACGGACTCCGCCCCGTCGGGTGACAGCCCGGCCCGCTCGTAGAAGTGCCGGGCTCGGACGTTCTCGGCCAGCACCCAGAGCCGGTACTCGGTCCAGCCCCGCTCGGCCAGCCCGGCGTGGGCCGCGGCCAGCAGCGCCCGCCCGGTCCCGCCGCCCCAGCGCGTCGGCTCCACGTACATGGTCACGATCTCGCCGTACGTCGGGTCGAGGTCGGCCCGGTCCTGGTCGTTGCGGTACGGCCCGAAGGTGGCGAAGCCGGTGACCGCGCCGTCGACCTCGGTGACCAGGGTGGTGAACGGGTGCTCCGGGTCGGCGGTGCCGAGGTCGCGGCGGCGCTGCGCCCAGGCCGCCGGGTTGAGCCGGCGCAGCACCTCGTCCGGCATGATCCCGGCGTAGCCGGCCTGCCAGCTCCGCACGTGCACCCGGGCGATCGCCTCGGCGTCGTCCGGCACCTCCCGGCGAATGGTCAGCATCCGTCCGTTCTATTCCCTCGCGGGCGATCGGTCCAGCGTCCGCTCCGGCGTCGTACCCCTGGATTAGGGTGCCCGACGATGGCCGTAACGGAATCGCTCTCGCTCGCCCAGGCCCGGCGCGTCGCCCTCGCGGCCCAGGGCTTCGCCGACCCGGCGCCCGCCGGCGTGCCCACCCGCCGGCACCTGCGCCGGGTGCTCGACCGGGTCGGGTTGATCCAGATGGACTCGGTCAACGTCCTGCAACGCGCCCACTACCTGCCGCTCTACAGCCGCATCGGGCCCTACCCGACCACGCTGCTCGACGCCGCCGCCTACCGCCGTCCCCGTGAGCTCTTCGAGTACTGGGGGCACGAGGCCTCGCTGGTGCCGGTCGGGCTGCACCCGGCGCTGCGCTGGCGGATGGCCAAGGCGCAGGACGACGCCTGGGGCGGCATGCGCCGCATCGCGCAGGAGCAGCCCGAGCTGGTGGCCTGGGTCCGCGACGAGGTGGCCGCCCGGGGGCCGCTGACCGCCGCCGAGATCGAGCACGACGCGCCGCGGGAGACCGGCAACTGGGGGTGGAACTGGTCGGCGGTGAAGCGGGCGTTGGAGTTCCTGTTCTGGGCCGGCGAGGTGACCGCCGCCGACCGCACCACCTCGTTCGCCCGCCGCTACGACCTGCCCGAGCGGGTGCTGCCGGCGGCCGTGCTCGACGCGCCCACGCCGACCGACGCCGACGCCTGGCGCGCCCTGGTGTCCATCGCCGCCCGGTCGCTCGGCGTGGCCGCCGAGCCGGAGCTGCGCGACTACTTCCGGCTGCCGCTGGCCGGCGCCCGGCGGGCCGTCGCCGAGCTGGTCGAGGCGGGGGAGCTGACGCCGGTCACGGTGCAGGGCTGGCGGCAGCCGGCGTACCTGCACGCGCAGGCCCGGCTGCCCCGGTGGGTGCGGGGCAACACCCTGGTCAGCCCGTTCGACCCGTTGGTCTGGGAGCGGGCCCGCACCGAGCGGCTCTTCGACTTCAGCTACCGGATCGAGATCTACGTGCCCGCACCGCAGCGGGTGTACGGCTACTACGTGCTGCCGTTCCTGCAGGGGGAGCGCTTCACCGCCCGGGTCGACCTGAAGGCCGACCGGAGGGCGGGGGTGCTGCTGGTGCCGGCCGCCTGGATCGAGCCCGGGGCCGACCCGGGGGAGACCGCGCTGGCCCTGGCCGCCGAGCTCTACCGGCTCGCCGGCTGGCTCGGCCTCGACGCGGTGGCCCCGCCCGTGGCGGGGGACCTCGCGGTGCCGCTGGCCGCCGCGCTGGCGGGTGTCGCCGGTGTACGGTGAGCGCGTGACGAGCGTCGACCGGCCGGCCACCCAGCCGGGCCAGCAGGTCCCCGACGGTCCCGCCCCGACCGCCCCGGCGGTTCCGGCCGGGCACGCGGAGCCCGCGCCGGCGGCCTGGCCGACCGGCGAGGTCCCGGCCGGCGGCTGGCCACAGCAGGCCTACCAGCCCGTCGAGCCGGACCGGCTCACCCGGCTGGTGGTCCGCCTGCACGAGCGCGCCCCCCGCTGGGCGGTGCCGCTGGCCGCGCTCGGCTGCGTGGGCATGGGCATGGCGTACGCGCTGGTCAGCGACCCCACCCACAGCGACCCGGACGCCCGGCCGACCTGCCTGCTCAAGCTCACCACCGGGCTGGACTGCCCGGGCTGCGGTGGCACCCGCGCCCTCTGGTACGTGTTGCACGGCGACCTGCCGGCCGCCGCCCGGCACCACTTCCTCTTCGTCTTCTCGCTGCCCTTCCTGGCCTACCTCTTCGTCGCCTGGGCGGGCAACCAGGCGTTCGGCTGGCGCCTGCCCGAGCTGCGGATCAGCTCCAAGGTGCTCGGCGGCTTCCTGGTCGCCTGGCTCGCCTTCTCGGTGCTGCGCAACCTGCCCTGGGCGCCCTTCACCGCCCTCTACGTCTGAGCCGGCCCCCGGGCCGGGACGGCTTGCGCAACTCTTCTCCACGGCCCGTGCTGCCCCACGGCACGTCTCGTTCTGCCGCCCCGCCTCGGCCCGCGGCCCGTCTCGGCCCGCGGCCCGTCTCGGCCCGCGGCCCGTCTCGGCCCGCGGCCCGTCTCGGCCCGCGGCCCGTCTCGGCCCGCGGCCCGTCCTGGCTCGCGGCCCGTCCTGGCTCGCCGGCATCGGCGACTCCTGTCCGCCCGGTCGGGACAGCTCCTCGGAGCCTTTGGAGCTGAATCGTCTGCGTTATCAGCCGGCCATTGCCGGCTGCCCGACCGACGGGCCCGCCGCCCCGGTCACCGACCGCCCGGCTCCGCTCGCGGGCTGCCTGCCCGGGTGACCTCGCGGCCGGCCGGGAAGGCCGGGCTCGGCGACGGTGGCCCTGATGCCATAGACGAGTCAGCTCCAAAGGCGGTCGAGCAAATGCCCGCCCGCGCTGCGGCGCTGCGAGATCTTGGACACTTGCCGTTCACCGCGACCGGGAAGTGTCCAAGATTCGCTGATGGTGGGCGCTTTGACGTCCGCGCGCCCAAGTTTCGTCCGCGGGCGTTCGGCCACTAAAGTCCCAGGAATGCCGGAGATGGTGCAGCCCCAGGTCAAGTTGATCGCGTGGACCCAGTTCCAGGCCCCGGACGACGTGCCGTGGTCGACCGACGCCGAGGGCGGTCAGGCCCTCGCCGAGTTCGCCGGTCGGGCCTGCTACCAGAGCTGGAAGAAGCCGAACCCGGCCACCGCGACCAACGCCGGCTACCTGGCGCACATCCTGGAGGTCGGGCACCTGAGCGTGCTGGAGCACGGCTCGGTGAGCTTCTACTTCAGCGGGGTGTCCCGCTCCTTCACCCACGAGCTGATCCGGCACCGGCACTTCTCCTACTCGCAGCTCTCCCAGCGGTACGTCCCGGAGCGGGACGCCGCCATGGTCGAGCCGGCGGTGATCGCCGACGACCCGGAGCTGCACAAGAAGTTCGTCGAGGCGGCCGAGGCGAGCGTCCGGGCGTACAACGAGCTGCTGGAGGGGCTGGAGCAGCGCTTCTCCGACGAGCCCAACCCGACGCTGCGCCGCAAGCAGGCCCGGCAGGCGGCCCGCGCGGTGCTGCCCAACGCCACCGAGACCCGGATCGTGGTCACCGGCAACTACCGGGCCTGGCGGCACTTCATCAAGATGCGCGCCACCGAGCACGCCGACGTGGAGATCCGCGAGCTGGCCGTGGAGTGCCTGCGGCAGCTCAAGGGCGTCGCGCCGAACGTCTTCGCCGACTTCACGATCACCGCCCTGCCGGACGGCACCGAGGTGGCGGCCAGCCCGCACGGCGAGTGACTGGTGAACCCTTCCCCGCCGGGGCCCCGGTGGTCGTCCGCTAGGTTGTGAACATGACGCACGACCACTCTGCCGCCCCCGACCGGGGCGCGTCGCGCCCGTTCGGGCGACTGCTCACGGCCATGGTGACCCCGTTCACCCCGGACGGGTCGCTCGACCTCGACGGCGCCGTACGCCTCGCGCAGCACCTCGTCGACGAGCAGGGCAACGACGCGCTGGTGCTCAACGGCACCACCGGTGAGTCGCCGACCACCACCGACGCGGAGAAGGAGATCCTGATCCGCGCCGTCGTGGAGGCGGTGGGCGACCGGGCCCGGATCGTCGCCGGGGTGGGCACCAACGACACCCGGCACACCATCGAGCTGGCCGCGTCGGCGGAGAAGGCCGGCGCGTACGGGCTGCTGGTGGTCACGCCGTACTACAACAAGCCGCCGCAGAGCGGGTTGCTGCGGCACTTCACCGCGGTCGCGGACGCCACCGGGCTGCCGATCATGCTTTACGACATCCCGCACCGCACCGGCGCGGCGATCGCCACCGAGACGCAGGTCAAGCTGGCCGAGCACGGCCGGATCGTCGCGGTCAAGGACGCCAAGGGCGACCTGACCGCGACCTCCTGGGTGCTCGCCCGCAGCGACCTGGCCTTCTACAGCGGCGAGGACGCGCTGACCCTGCCCGCGCTCGCCGTCGGCGGCGTCGGCCTGGTCGGCACCTCGACGCACTTCACCGGTGCGCTGGCCAAGCAGATGATCGAGGCGTACGACGCGGGGGACACCGCGACCGCGCTGAGCCTGCACCGGCGGCTGCTGCCCCTGTTCACCGGCATCTTCCGCAGCCAGGGTGTGATCCTGGTGAAGGCGGGCCTGGCGGCCAAGGGGTTGCCCGCCGGCCCGGTACGACCGCCGTTGGTGGATGCCACCGCCGACGAACTGGCCCAGCTGCGCGCGGACTGCGCGGCGGCGGGCCTCGACCTGCCCGAATGATCGAACGACACGATGGACGCCGGCTGACGGCGTCGCAGATTGAGGTGGACGCGTGACCGAGGCGCACTTCGAGGGTGAACTGCCCCCGCCGCTGCCGGAGGGCGGCCTGCGGATCATCCCGCTCGGCGGACTCGGCGCCATCGGCCGGAACATGACCGTCTTCGAGTACGACGGCAAGCTGCTGATCGTCGACTGCGGGGTGCTCTTCCCCGACGTCGAGCAGCCCGGCGTGGACCTGATCCTGCCCGACTTCGGGCCGATCCTGGACCGGCTCGACGACGTCCAGGCGATCGTGCTCACCCACGGTCACGAGGACCACATCGGCGCGGTGCCGTACCTGCTCGCCCACAAGTCGGACATTCCGCTGGTCGGGTCCCAGTTCACCCTCGCCCTGGTCGAGGCGAAGCTGGCCGAGCGGCGGATCCAGCCGTACACGCTGACCGTGCGAGAGGGTGGCAAGGAGCGGCTCGGCCCGTTCGAGCTGGAGTTCTTCGCCGTCAACCACTCCATCCCCGACGCGCTCGCGGTCGCCATCCGCACGCCGGCCGGCCTGGTGCTGCACACCGGCGACTTCAAGATGGACCAGCTCCCGCTGGACGGCCGGATCACCGACCTGGCCGGCTTCGCCCGGCTCGGCGCCGAGGGTGTGGACCTGCTGCTGTCGGACTCCACCAACGCGGAGATCCCCGGCTTCGTCACCCCGGAGCGGGAGATCGGGCCGGTGCTGGACTCGATCTTCGTTAAGGCCAAGGGGCGGATCATCGTCGCCTCGTTCGCCTCCCACGTGCACCGGGTGCAGCAGGTCTTCGACTCGGCGGCCGAGCACGGCCGCAAGGTCGCGCTGATCGGCCGGTCCATGGTCCGCAACATGGGCATCGCCCGGGACCTCGGCCTGCTCAACATCCCGGCCGGCCTGGTCATCGGCATCGAAGAGGCGACCACGCTGCCGCCCGAGCAGATCGTGCTGATGTCCACCGGCTCGCAGGGCGAGCCGATGAGCGCGCTCGGCCGGATGGCCAGCGGCGACCACCGGCACATCACCATCGCTCCCGGCGACACGGTGGTGCTGGCCTCCTCGCTGGTCCCCGGCAACGAGACCTCCGTCTACCGGGTGATCAACCGGCTGGCCCGGGCCGGCGCGGTGGTCGTGCACAAGGACGTCGCCAAGGTGCACGTCTCCGGCCACGCCCCCGCCGGTGAGCTGCTCTATCTGCTCAACGTGGTCCGCCCGAGCAACCTCATGCCGGTGCACGGCGAGTGGCGGCACCTGCGCGCCCACGCCCGCCTCGGCATCGAGTCCGGGGTCGCCGCGGACCGCGTGGTGCTCTGCGAGGACGGCGACGTGGTCGACCTGGTCGAGGGCCGCGCCAGCCTGGTCGGGCACGTGAAGAGCCGGTACGTCTACGTCGACGGGCTCGCCGTCGGCGACGTCAGCGAGTCGCTGCTCACCGAGCGGCGGATCCTCGGCGACGGCGGCTTCATCGCCACCACCGTCGTGGTCGACTCGGTGACCGGCAAGGTGGTCGCCGGCCCGACGCTGTCGGCGAAGGGCTTCTCCGAGGACCCGGAGGCGTTCAACCCGGTGATCCCGCTGGTCACCGAGGCGCTCAACCGGGCCGCCGCGGACGGCATCACCGACCCGCACCAGCTCCAGCAGATCGTCCGGCGCACCGTCGGGCGGTGGGTCAACGACGCGTACCGGCGGCGGCCCATGATCGTTCCGACCGTGGTCGAGGTCTGACCCCACCCGCTCCGCACGCCGGTCCACCGTCCGCGGTGGGCCGGCGTCGTCACGCTCCGGGTACGCCCCGACGTACCGCAACCACGCTCGGTCGATCGTCGTCGGTCGCTTCAACCGATCGGCGTCCGGCTCCGTACTCCGCTCCGGCAGGCGTACCCCGCGCCGGCCGGGAGGAGCGTGGCGGATGGACCGCAGACGGATCACAGCCATCGGCGTACTGGTGGCGGCGGCGGGAGCGGCGGCGGCGGTGACCCTGCCGTCGTTCGCCGGGGAGGGCGCGGCGCCCCGCGGCGGTGCGCCCGCGGCGTCCGACGGCGTCGGCCCGGAGGTGGTCGACGCCATGAGCCGCGACCTCTCGCTGAGCCGGGAACAGGCCGTGAAACGCCTGAAGACCGAGCGCTGGGCGGCGGGCACCGTCGCCCGGCTCCGCACCGAGCTGGGCGAGGACTACGGCGGCAGCTGGCTCGGCGCCGACGGTGCGACGCTCACCGTGGCGGTGGCCGACCCGGCGCGGGCGGCGACGGTGCGGGCCGCCGGCGCGGTGCCGAAGCAGGTCGACCGGGGCGTCCGCGAGCTGGACGCGGTGAAGGGCCGGCTCGACTCGGCGGGCGGCAAGGCCGGCCCGGCCGTCTCCGGCTGGTACGCCGACGTCGCCACCAACTCGGTGGTGGTGCTCGCCCAGCCGGGCGCGGAGGCGGCCGGCCGGCGGTTCGCCGAGGCCAGCGGGGTGCCCGCCGGCTCGGTCCGGGTGCGGGCCGCCGCGGAGGCGCCCCGCCCGCTGTTCGACGTCCGGGGCGGCGACGCGTTCTTCATCAACAACGCCGGCCGCTGCTCGGTCGGCTTCTCCGTGGTGGGCGGCTTCGTCACCGCCGGGCACTGCGGCCAGCCGGGCGACCGGACCACCGGCGCCAACCGGATCGCCCAGGGCACCTTCATCGCCTCGTCGTTCCCCGGCGACGACTGGGCGGTGGTCGAGGTCAACGGCGAGTGGACGCCGCAGGGCGTGGTGAACGACTTCAACGGCGGCACGGTGCCGGTGAACGGCTCCACCGAGGCCCCGGTCGGCGCCTCGGTCTGCCGCTCCGGCTCCACCACCGGCACCCACTGCGGCGTGATCCAGGCCAGGAACGCCACGGTGAACTATCCGGAGGGGACGGTCACCGGGCTGACCCGGACGGACGTCTGCGCCGAACCGGGCGACTCCGGCGGCGCGTGGCTCTCCGGCGACCAGGCGCAGGGGGTCACCTCCGGTGGGTCCGGGGACTGCACGCAGGGCGGGGTGACCTTCTTCCAGCCGGTCAACGAGATCCTCCAGCGCAACAACCTGACCCTGGTCACCGCGAACGGCCAGGCCGACCCGGCCGAGCCGCCCGCCGGGGGTGGCGCCACCGCCCCGCCCGCGACAGCCCCGCCGAGTACCCCGCCGGCCGGTGACCCGGCCGCGTGCACCGGCCAGGTGAGCCGTACCGGGCAGCTCGCCGCCGGCCGGGCGCAGCTCCAGCCGGACGGCCGCTGGTTCCGTGCCGACACCGGCACCCAGGAGGCCTGCCTCGCCGCCCCGCAGGGGGTGCTGGCGGCGCTCGAGCTGCAACGGTTCACCGGCACCACGTTCCGGACCGTGGCCAGCGCCGACACCTCCGACGGGGCGGCCCGGCTGACCGCCGACACCCCGGCCGGCGTCTACCGCTACCGGGTGGTCGGGCTGGACGGCGCCGGCAGCTACACGCTGGCGTTCTCCGCCCGCTGACGACGCCGGCACCGCGGACCGCGGCCCCCGTCCACCACCGCCCGGTGGCCGGGGGCCGCGCCGCGTCCGCGCCCCGGTGGAAGGTGGTCGGGCCGGTCAGCCCTCGCGCATCCGGTCCAGGCCGTCGGCGACCCGGCTCGCGACGAACTCGGTGACCTCGTACCCGGCGACGCCGCGCGTGGCGAACGGGTCGGTGGCCAGCCTGCGGTCCAGCTCCGCGCGGTCCACACCGCCGGCCAGGATCACCCCACCGGTACGCGGCACCCGACGACCGGAGGCGAGGAAGACGCCGTCGGCGTACTGGCGGTCGAGCCAGGCCAGGTGGTCGGGCAGGGCCTCGTCGACGCGGGCCAGGTCGGTCAGGTACGTCAGGGTCACCACGAACACTCCGCGAATGCTAGACCGGCCCGGTCAGGCGAGCGCCGCCACCGCCTCGGCGTACCCGACGCCGGTGGCCACCGTCGCGTCGACCAGCACGTCGAGCTGGACGGGAGCCACCCCGTACGCCAGGTCGGTGGTGACGTCCCCGGCCAGCAGCAGCTCGCCGGAGTCCAGTTCGTGCACGTACGCCTTGGGTAGCAGCCGGTCGTGGTTCCAGGCGTTGCAGAACGCGTACGCCTCGGCGTGCCGGGCCGCCGGCAGCCGGCGGGCCGCGACCACCCGGGCGTGCAGGATCTCCCCGCGCCGCCCCAGCCGGCGGTACCGGATCACCGCCTCGCCCCAGCGGCCCACCACCGTGCCGTCCGGCTCCACCGCGTACCCGTCGCCGCGGCGGTCCAGGGCAGCGGTGATCAGCGACAGCCCCAGCGGGGTCACCTCCTCGTCGGCCGGCCCGGTCGGTTCCGCCGGTTCGTCCGGCCACTCGTCGGGCGCGTCGTCGGCGGGCAGCGGCACCGGCTCGGCCACCGGCCGCTCGGCCAGCCAGGAGGCGATCCGGCCGGACTGGTGGCCGGTGCCGTTGCGGGCGTCGAAGCTGCCCGCCAGCTCGGTCGCCGCCGCGAGCAGGTCCGCGCCGAGCGCCGCCACGTCCACCTCGGCCGCCAGCCGGGGACCGTGCCCGGGGCGGTGCAGGCGCCGCCCGCCCTGCCCGGCCTCGGCGGCCAGGGCGCAGAGCAGCGCGCCGGCGGCGGCGAACTCCATCGCGGACAGGTCGTCGTACGGGTGGTCCAGCCGGGGCAGCTGCTCGGCGAGGAGGTCCAGCCCTCGGTCCAGGTGCCCGGCCAGCGCACAGAACCGCAGGTGCGCGGCGAGCTGCGGGAAGGCGGCCCGTTCCCGCCGGTGTCGCCGGTACGCCCGCACGTGCGCCCGGGCGGCCCGTTCCGGCTCGCCGCCGCGCAGCCACGGCAGCAGCGCCGCCGCGAGGGCCCGCTCCGGCTGGTCGGTGCAGCGCACCTCGCCGGCGAACACCGGCCGCAGGGCGTCCAGCGCCGCCGCGTGCTCGCCCCAGCCGACCAGCAGTTCGGCCCGGCGGGCCGGGGCGCACCCGGGGCAGCCGCCGGCCGCATCGGGCCCGGCGGCCGACCGCGCCGAGGCGCGGGGCGGCGTCGGACGCGCCGCGCCGGATCGGTCGTACGACTGCTCCGACTCGCCGCGTGTCGGGGGCGCCGAGGAGGCGCGATCGTCGCGCCACCGGTCGTACTCCCGGCGCGCGGCCGGCTCGTCGCCGAGGTGGTCGGCGAGCCGGCAGCGCAGCTCGGCGACCGGCTCGACGCCCGGGCCGAGCCGGTCGGCGAGGTCGTCCAACAGGGACCGGGCCTGGTCCAGGCCCACCCGCGGGGTGCCGAGGGACGCCTCGACCGCCTGCCGCTGGTGGCGTAGCAGCGTCTCGGCGGCGTCGGGGTG
This sequence comes from Micromonospora sp. NBC_00898, assembly GCF_045207895.1. Lineage (NCBI taxonomy): Bacteria > Bacillati > Actinomycetota > Actinomycetes > Micromonosporales > Micromonosporaceae > Micromonospora > Micromonospora sp. NBC_00898. The sequence goes on along the minus strand of NZ_CP108775.1, from coordinate 4,219,971 downwards.
GCCGTCCAGCAGCCCGGGCGCCCGGTCGACCGCCGCCCGGCTGCGGCGCACCTGCTCCACCAGCCGCCAGCGCTCCCCGTGGTGCAGGTACGCCTCGATCAGCGCGAGCCGGGCGGCCAGTCCGGTGCCCGGGTCGCTGGTCGCGTCGGCCTGGGCGGCGATCCGTTCAAGCTCGGCGAAGCGGGCCTCGCCGTCGGGCAGGTCCCGGGCGTCGGCGAGCGCCTCGGCCAGCCCACGGTCCCGGGAGGTGGTCACCGGTCCGACCCGCCGGGCAGGTCGCCGACGGCGGCGGCGAGCTGGCAGCCGGTGGCGATGCCGCGGTCGATCAGCTGGTCGAGCTGGTGCGGGGTGACCCCGCGTTCCAGGTCGGTGGTCACCTCGCCGCAGATCTGGGCGAGCCCGTCGTCGGCGACGTGCACGAACGCCTTGGGCCAGAGCCGGTCGTGGTTCCAGGTGTTGCAGAAGGCGTACAGGTCCGGCACGTGCTCGATGCCGAAGCGGGGCGCGGTGACGGTGCGGACCTGGAGCAGCTCGCCCGCGGCGCCCCGGCGGAAGAACCAGATCAGGCTGTCCTCCCAGCGACCCACCAGGCCGCCGTCGGCGTCCTCGGCGACGGTGTAGCCGCGGTTGGCCAGCACCGCGCCGATCAACTGCCTGGTCAGCGGCCGTAGTGCCTGCGGGTGTCCGGCCAGGGGGCCGTCCGGACCGTCCTCGATCTCCGGCGACGCCATCGGGCATCCCTTCTGAGGCGAATAACACAACGGACGGCGCGGTCCGTGCTGCGACGCGCGGACACGACCCGGAAAAGCGCCGATCTGCCGGGTGACGCCGTTACGGTGACTGTATGGCGGGCCGTACCTCTCAGGCGAGCCGGCGGCGCGGCGCGTCGCCGCGCGGCACCACGAACAGCCGTGCCCGCCAGCCGGCGAAGAAGACCACCCGGGCCAAGGCCCGGCGGCGGCCCGCGGCCCGGCCCGGCCCGGCGGTCTACGTCGGACGCGCGGTCGGCGCCGTCTGGATGGTACTGGCGCACGGGGTGGGTTGGGCGGTCCGGGCGGCCGGCCGGCAGGCCGCGTCGGCCCGCGACCTTGATCCGGAGCATCGCCGCGACGGCGGCGGGCTGCTGCTGTTCGGCTTGGGCATCCTCACCGCGGTGGCCATCTGGTTCGGTGCCGCCGGGCCGGTCGGCGCCCGGCTGGCCGACACCGTGCGGCTCTTCCTCGGCGCGATCGCGATCGTCGTGCCGGTGCTGCTGATGATCGGCGCCTGGCGGCTGATGCGCACGCCGGCCGACCCCGAGCACCGGGGCCGCGGCCTGGTCGGCTGGGGTTCGATGCTGCTCGCCACGGCGGCGCTGCTGCACATCGGACAGGACCCGGTGGACTCCGTGCAGCGGGACTACGCGGGCGGCCTGATCGGCGCGGGTGTCGGCGACCTGCTGGAGACGGCGATCACCGCCTGGGTGGCGGTGCCGCTGCTGATCCTGCTGCTCCTCTTCGGCCTGCTGGTGGTCACCGCGACCCCGATCAACAAGATTCCGGAGCGGCTCGGGCTGCTCGCCGGCATCCTGGTCGCGGCCCCGGCCAGCGACGAGGCCGAGGTGGTCGAGAAGCCGGCCCGCAAGCGGCCGGCCAAGCGCATGCCGCCGCCGCTGGACCCGGACGACCCGGACGGCGACTACGACGGCGTCGACCTCCAGGACACCCTGGTCATCCCGCGCAAGTCCCCGGCGAAGGTGCCCGCCACCCGCAAGCCGGTCGAGCCGCCGGAGCACTCGCCCGCGCCCACCCGGGCCGAGCAGCTCGCGCTCACCGGGCTGGCCGGCGACTACACTCTGCCGCCGGCCAACATGCTCAGCGGCGGGGCCGCCCCGAAGACCCGGAGCAAGGCCAACGACGAGGTGATCGCGGCGCTGACCGGCGTCTTCGAGCAGTTCGACGTGGACGCCGCCGTCACCGGCTTCACCCGGGGCCCGACCGTCACCCGGTACGAGGTCGAGCTGGGCCACGGCGTCAAGGTCGAGCGGATCACCCAGCTCTCCCGCAACATCGCGTACGCGGTGAAGTCGCCGGACGTGCGGATCCTCAGCCCGATCCCGGGCAAGAGCGCGGTCGGCGTGGAGATCCCGAACACCGACCCGGAGAACGTCGCCCTCGGCGACGTGCTGCGCTCCCGGGCCGCGACCAGCGACCACCACCCGATGGTGGTGGCGCTCGGCAAGGACATCGAGGGCGGCTACGTGGTGGCCAACCTGGCGAAGATGCCGCACATCCTGATTGCCGGCGCGACCGGCGCGGGCAAGGCACTGGCCCTGGACACGCCGATCCCGACGCCTGACGGATGGTCCACCATGGGAGCCCTCCAGGTTGGCGGGAGGGTCTTCGACGAGCAGGGCCGAGCCTGCACCATCGTCGCCGCCACCCCCGTCATGTATGACCGCCCCTGTTACGAGGTGGAGTTCTCCGACGGCACCGTCATCGTCGCCGACGCTGAGCACCAGTGGCAGACGACGACGAGGGCGGGCCGGACTCAGCGAACCCACCGGTGGAGGGATGGTTCGTACTGGTCCGCGGATGACGTGAAGCGGGTGGCGACACAGGCGGACAAGGTGCTGGCGGAGGCCGATCGCCCGGTGTCGACTGACGAGATCATCGCGGATGTCGGCCAGCAGTTCCGAAACGTGCTGTACCGGGTCGTGCGTGGGTTGCCCAGGGAGGCGGAGAGCGCGCTGACCAGCTACCTGCGGGGTGGTCGCGAGGTGACCCGCCGGGTGCCCACCTATTCCCGTCACCGGGTCTACCAGGCGTTGCATGAGATCGTCGCGGATCCGGGACGATCAGGTCGGCGGCGTAGCTTCGACGACCGCCCAGTCACGACGGCAGAGATAGCAGCGTCGCTACGGGTGGCCGGGCGGAGCGAATCGTGGGCCAATCACGCGGTGGCGGTGTGCGGGGCTCTCGACTATCCAGAGCAGGATCTACCGATCGCTCCGTACACCTTGGGCTGCTGGTTGGGTGACGGCACCACCGGGTCGGCCGGCTTCACATGCGACGAGGAGGAGCTGCTGGACAACATCCGTCTGGATGGGTATGTCGTGACGAAGCACGCTTCCAGCCGGATGCAGTACACGATCTCGAACAGGCCGGAACGGGAACGGCGAGTCGCCGAGGCGGTGGAACTGGCCACCGGGGGCGTGAGCCTCGCTCGGGCGGCGCGGCAGTTCGGGGTCGGCCTCTCCGCGGTGTGTCTGGCAGCTCGGGGTCGGACCAGGCTCCGGCGGCCGAGCCGCTCCGAACCGGACACTCCTCCCCGTGACCGTTACCGGACGCTGCGGCAGTTGTTCCGTGAGATCGGTACGAAACACATCCCCGCCAGCTACCTGCGTTCGTCAGAGCAACAGCGGCGGGCACTGCTGGCAGGTCTGCTGGACACCGACGGAACGGTTTCCAGGCAAGGCGGCGTCGAACTTGCGCTCACGAACGAGCGTCTGGCCCAGGATGCTCTGGAGTTGATCATTGGGCTCGGTTATCAGGCGACACTGACGACGAAGCGGGTGAAGGGCCGGAACGAGTCGACCTCCACCTGCTACCGGATCCACTTCACCCCGGCCGACAAGGTCTTTCGGCTAACGCGCAAAGCGAGCCGTCAAGTGGTTCGTACGCGGCCGACGACCTCGCGGCGCTACATCATGGACGTCCGGCCGATCGCCTCGGTACCTGTCCGATGCATCGAGGTCGACAGTCAGAGTCACCTGTACCTGGCCAGTCGCGCGTGCATCCCCACGCACAACTCCAGTTGTCTGAACACACTGCTGGTGTCGGTCCTGACCCGCGCGACGCCGGACGAGGTGCGGCTGCTGCTGATCGACCCGAAGCGGGTCGAGATGACCGGCTACGAGGGGATCCCGCACCTGGTCACCCCGATCGTGACCAACGCGAAGAAGGCGGCCGACTCGCTGGACTGGGTCGTCCGCGAGATGGACATGCGCTACGACGACCTCGCCGCCAACGGGGTCCGGCACATCGACGACTTCAACCGCAAGGTGCGCAACGGCGAGATCAAGGCGCCGCCGGGCAGCGAGCGGGAGATGCGTCCGTACCCGTACCTGCTGGTGATCGTCGACGAGCTGGCCGACCTGATGATGGTCGCGCCACGCGACGTGGAGGACTCGGTCGTCCGGATCACCCAGCTCGCCCGGGCCGCCGGCATCCACCTGGTGCTGGCCACCCAGCGCCCCTCGGTCGACGTCGTCACCGGCCTGATCAAGGCGAACGTGCCGTCCCGGCTGGCGTTCGCCACCTCCTCCCTCGCCGACTCGCGGGTGATCCTCGACCAGCCCGGCGCGGAGAAGCTGCTCGGCCGCGGCGACGGGCTCTTCCTGCCGATGGGTGCCTCCAAGCCGGTCCGGATCCAGGGCGCCTGGGTGACCGAGCGCGAGATCCATGACGTGGTGAAGTTCTGCAAGGACCAGCGCGAGCCGGAGTTCCGCCCGGACGTGCTCGCCCCGGCGCAGGACAGCAAGAAGAAGATCGACGAGGACATCGGCGACGACCTGGACCTGCTGGTGCAGGCGGTCGAGCTGGTGGTCACCTCGCAGTTCGGCTCGACGTCGATGCTCCAGCGCAAGCTGCGGGTCGGCTTCGCCAAGGCGGGCCGGCTGATGGACCTGATGGAGACCCGGGGTGTGGTCGGCCCGTCCGAGGGCTCCAAGGCCCGGGACGTGCTGGTCAAGCCGGACGAGCTGGAAGAGGTCCTGGTCGGCCTGCGCGGCGGCGAGGAGTAGGACACACCGACGCGACAAGGCCCGCCGGATTCCGGCGGGCCTTGGTCGTGGGGCGGTGGGTCAGGAATTCATCAGGGCGGCGCCGATGACCATGCCGAGGATCGCGCCGACCACGCTCGCGGCGGCGGCGTACCAGCCGAGCGGCTTGTCGCCGAGGACCGCGCCGACGATGCCGAGGATCAGGCCGGCCAGGCCGAAGAACGGCGGCAGGAAGAAGACCGCGATGACGGCGAAGACGAAACCCAGGATGGTGCAGATGCGCGCGGCGCTGCTGCGGGGGCGGGCGGTGGCGTGGATGTCGGCCATGGTGTCCTCCGTGAGTAGACCCTTCGGTGGGTGATCGGTGTCTACCCACCCGGCGCTCGCGCTACGCATCCGGTGCGGCACCCCGCGAGGTGGGCGGAATCGGTCAGTGGAAGACCTTCAGGCCCACGACGCCGGCCACGACCAGGAGCAGACAGACGATCCGGGGCAGGCCGGCCGGCTCGTGCAGGGCGAGCATGCCGACCAGCGCCGTGCCCACCGCGCCGATGCCCACCCAGACCGCGTAGCCGGTGCCGACCGGGATGTCGCGCAGCGCGTACGCCAGGCCGGCCATGCTCAGCACCAGGGTGACCGCGGAGACGGCGGAGGGGAGGGGGCGGCTGAACCCCGAGCTGCGGTCGAGGGCGATCGCCCACGCCGTCTCGAGGAGTCCGGAGAACACCAGCACGATCCAGGCCATGGCGGTCACCTCTGCGGGGCGGGCCCGGCCACCGGGCCGGGACGAGTCGGTCGTCGTCCGGGGCGTCTTGGCCTGTCCGGGTACGCCCACGACTCGTCCGGGGCGGCCCGGCGGTACGCCGGTGGGGGCCGCCGAGGCCGACGTTAGCACCGGCGGGGCGGGGCGGCCGCCGGTGCGGTGACGAACCCCACCACCGGTGGCTCTCAACCTCACTTCAGGTTGCAGGATGGGGCCCATGACGCTGCTCTTCTCCGACGAGGACGTCGCCGCGACCCTGGACGCCGCGGTCACCGTCGCCGCGATGCGCGACGCGCTGCTGGCCGCGTACGAGGGTCGGCTGGTCGCCCCGCCCCGGGCGTCCGCGTCGCTCGGCGGCGGCCGGATGGTGCTCACCGCCGGCCACCTCACCGGCGAGTGGTACGGCTTCCGGTCGTACGACACCTTCGGGCACCCGGAGAGCGGGCAGCTGGTCGTGCTGCACGACGGGCGGACCGGGGCGGTGCGGGCGATCGCGGTCGGCGAGGAGCTGGGCTCCCGGCGCACCGGGGGACTCGGCGGGGTGGCCGTGGACGCCCTGGCCCGCCCCGACGCGGCCACCCTCGGCGTGGTCGGCTCCGGCCGGCAGGCGTGGACGCAGGTGTGGGCCGCCGCCGCGGTGCGCCCGCTGCGCGAGGTGACCGTGCACAGCCGCTCGGCGGCCCGGCGGGAGGCGTTCGCCGCCCGGGTCCGCGCCGAGCTGGGCGTGCCGGCCCGGGCGGTGGGGTCCGCCCGCGCGGCGGTCGCCGGCCGCGACGTGGTGGTGCTCGCCACCACCAGCACCAGCCCGGTGCTCGACGCCGCCGACCTCGCCCCGGGCACCCACGTCAACACCGTCGGCTTCAAGCAGGCCGACCGGCACGAGTTCGGCACCGACCTGCTGGACGTCGCCGACCTGCTGGTCACCGACTCGCCGGCGCAGGCGGCCGCGTACGCCCCGCCGATGCTCGCCGCCGTCGAGCCGTACGCCGGACGGCTGCGCGACCTGGGCGCGGTGCTGGCGGGGGCGGTCCCCGGCCGGACCGGCGCGGACCAGATCTCGGTCTTCTGCTCGACCGGCCTGGCCGGCACGGAGGTCTTCCTGCTCGACCGGCTGGCCCGGGTGGGCGCGGCGGCCCGCTGACGCCAGCCCGCCCGACCGGCGTTCGGCCGCGGGATGCGGCACATCGCGGGTTCCGGCCCGCCGGGCAGCGCGACATGCCGCGAGTCGGCCGCCGGCGCGACCGGGAGTGGTCGGACGCTGTGAGCCGGCCGATGCCGGCGGCCTGCCGTCGCGGGCTACCCGGTGCGGCCCGGTACCCTCGGATGGTGTCTGCCACCTCCGCTTCCGACAACTCCAGCTCGGCTGGCGGCCATAATTCGGCCTCCGCGCCGCTAGGCGGCGCTCCGGACCGAATGAAGGCCGGTCTGGCGCCGCGTCGCGATCTGGAGCTGTCGTCCGCCGCCGACGGCCGCCGCGTCGCCCTGCTGACCCTGGGCTGCGCCCGTAACGAGGTCGACTCGGAGGAGCTGGCCGCCCGGCTGCACGCCGACGGCTGGCAGGTGACCACCGACGGCGAGGGCGCCGACGTGGTGGTCGTCAACACCTGCGGCTTCGTGGAGAAGGCCAAGCAGGACTCGATCCAGACGCTGCTCGCCGCCGCCGACACCGGCGCCAAGGTGGTCGCCGCCGGCTGCATGGCCGAGCGGTACGGCCGCGAGCTGGCCGACAGCCTGCCCGAGGCGCAGGCGGTGCTCAGCTTCGACGACTACCCGGACATCTCCGCCCGGCTGAACGCCGTGGTGGCCGGCCAGGCGATCGACGCGCACACCCCGCGGGACCGGCGCGAGCTGCTGCCGCTCACCCCGGTGAAGCGGCGCGCGGCGGCGGTCTCGCTGCCCGGCCACGGCACCCCGACCCGGGTCGCCGCCGAGACCGACGAGCACACCCCGGCCCACCTGCGGCAGGTGCTGCGGCACCGGCTCGACACCGGCCCGGTGGCCTCGCTCAAGCTGGCCAGCGGCTGCGACCGGCGCTGCGCGTTCTGCGCCATCCCCGCCTTCCGCGGCGCCTTCGTCTCCCGTACGCCGGACGAGCTGCTCGCCGAGGCGGAGTGGCTGGCCAAGACCGGCGTCCGCGAGCTGGTGCTGGTCAGCGAGAACTCGACGTCGTACGGCAAGGACCTGGGCGACCCGCGGGCGCTGGAGAAGCTGCTGCCGCAGCTCGCCGCGATCGACGGCATCGTCCGGGTACGGGCCAGCTACCTCCAGCCCGCCGAGACGCGGCCCGGTCTGGTCGAGGTGATCGCCACCACGCCCGGCGTCGCGCCCTACTTCGACCTGTCGTTCCAGCACTCCAGCGAGCCGGTACTGCGTCGGATGCGCCGTTTCGGCTCCACCGACCGGTTCCTGGAGCTGCTGGCCTCCGCCCGCGCGCTGGCCCCGGCGGCGGGCGCGCGGAGCAACTTCATCGTCGGCTTCCCCGGGGAGACCCGGGCGGACATCGACGAGCTGGTCCGGTTCCTGACCGAGGCGCGGCTCGACGCGATCGGCATGTTCGACTACAGCGACGAGGACGGCACCGAGGCCGCCGGGCTGCCGGGCAAGGTCTCCGCCGCCACCATCAAGCGCCGGTACGACAAGCTCAGCGCGCTCGCCGACGAGCTCTGCTCGCAGCGGGCCGAGGAGCGGATCGGCTCGACGGTCGAGGTGCTAGTCGACTCGGTCGCCGACGGTGTGGTGGAGGGGCGGGCGGCCCACCAGGCCCCGGAGGTCGACGGTTCGACCACCCTGGTCGCGCCGGACGGCGGCGGGGTGGACCTGGCCGCGCTGCGCCCTGGTGACCTGGTCCGGGCCACGGTCACCGCGACCGAGGGTGTGGACCTGGTCGCCGTACCGGATGAGATGATCTCGGCGGCGCCCGGCGCGGCACGGTGACGGCGGGTCCTGACGGAGCGGGGGTGCCACGTGGTGCGGTGCCAGGGACACCACGCCAGCCGGAGCGGGGTGCGGCGATGATCGGAGCGGAGTCGACGGTGGTGGCCCGGGTGCCCGTGGTCAACGCCGCGAACGCCTTGACCGCGTTGCGGCTGGCGCTGGTCCCCGTCTTCGCGGTGACCGTGGTCGCCTCGGGCATGACGCACGCCGGCTGGCGGATGGCCGCCTGCCTGATCTTCGTCGTCGCCTCGGTGACCGACCTGGTGGACGGCTGGATCGCCCGCCGGTTCAAGCTCGTCACCTCCGTCGGCAAGGTGGCCGACCCGATCGCCGACAAGGCGCTCACCGGGGCGGCCCTGGTGCTGCTCTCCTGGTACGACCTGCTGCCCTGGTGGGTGACCGCGGTGATCCTCGCCCGCGAGCTGGGGATCACGGCGCTGCGCTTCTGGGTGATCCGGCACGGGGTGATCGCCGCCAGCCGGGGCGGCAAGATCAAGACCGCGCTGCAGATCCTCGCCATCACCTGGTATCTGTGGCCGATGCCGGCGGCCCTGGCCGCCGTCGGCGCCTGGATCATGGGCGCCGCCGTGATCGTCACGGTCCTGACCGGCTTCGACTACATCGCCCAGGCCGTCCGCCTCCGCCGCCCCACCGCCTGACCCCCACCCCCTCCCGCGCGCGTGGCCGTCCGGGCCCGCGCCGATGATCATGAGTCGTTGTCCGCCGGCTCGGCGGGTCGTGGCGATACCTTCACGGTCGACGGCCGGGGACGGACGATGGGTGGGCGGCGCGGGTGAGTAGGGCGCGGACGGCGGGGAAGGAAGCGGGCATGGGGACTGACGCGGGGACGGAGGCCAGGCACGAGCGGACCGCCGGTAGTCCGGCGGCGGGCGTGGTGCACAGCCTGCACGAGCGGCACGAGACGTTGGCCACCGTCGAATCCCTCACCGGCGGGCTGCTCTCCGCCTCGATCGTGGAGATCGCCGGGGTGAGCGGCGTCTACCGGGGCGGCCTGGTGGTCTACGCCACCGAGCTGAAGTCCGAGCTGGCCGGCGTACCGGCGGAACTGCTCGCCGAGCGCGGGCCGGTCGACCCGGACGTGGCGGTCGCGCTCGCCGAGGGCGGGCGCCGCCGCTGCGGTGCCGACTGGGGGCTGGCCACCACCGGGGTGGCCGGGCCGGAGCCGCAGGACGGCAAACCGGTCGGCCTGGTGTACGTCGCCGTGGCCGGCCCGGCCGGCACGGACGTGCAGCGGCTCGACCTGGACGGCGGCCGGGACCACATCCGCTCCGCCGCCGTGATCGAGGCGCTGCGGCTGCTGGCCGAGCGGATCCGCGACGCCGACCAGGCCGACGGGGCGCGGGCCGCCGACCCGGCGGGGGCGGGTCGCCGGTGACCCCGGCCGCGGCACGGCACCCGACCCGCCCGACGGCGGGTGCGCCGCCGACCCCGCCGGCGGGCACCGGTGTGGGTGGATCGGCGGGATTCAAGGGGCGGGGCGGGATGTCGCCGGGCCGGCCAACGGGTACGGTTGCGGGAAGGCTCCGACGGCCGACGTCGGCGCCGGGGGCGGCCGCCGCGTCCGGCGCGGCACGCCGGGTCGGAGATGGTTGTCCCGTCAGGGGGAGGTGCGATGGTCCTGCTACGCCGTGTGATCGGTGACGCACTTCGGGCGCGCCGGCAGGGGCAGCACCGCACCCTGCGCGAGGTCTCCTCCGCCGCCAACGTGAGCCTCGGCTACCTCTCCGAGATCGAGCGCGGCCAGAAGGAGCCCTCCAGCGAGCTGCTGGCCGCCATCTGCGACGCGCTCGGCGCCCGCCTCTCCGAGCTGCTCCGCGAGGTCAGCGACACCGTCGCCCTGGCCGAGCAGATGCCGGGGGTGCTGGTCCCGGTGGTCGACGAGCCGGCGCCGGTCCCGGCGGCCGCCGTCCGCAAGGCCACCAACCGGGGGGTCCGCCAGGTCACCTCCGACGGTGCGGTGGCCGTCCAGGTCCGCCAGGACTCGCCGCTCAAGGCCACGCTGCGCAGCACCCGGGTCCGCCCCAAGGACCGGGACGTGGTCTGCGCCGCCTGAACCGCGCGCCCGCGCACCGTGGCCGGGGTGGCCCCCGCCGCGTAGGGTTGATCAGGGTTGTGTGACCGCCCCCTCGCCGTACCTATGCCGGGCTGGCGTCGGACTGGGACGATGGGGGCACGCCGCGCGGCCCGCCGGTCGGCCCCGCCCGGCACGGTCGAGGCGGAGCGACGCTACTTGAGGGGACAACGCGGAGATGGCTAACCCGTTCGTCAAGGGTTGGAAGTACCTGATGGCGCTCTTCGGCGCGAAGATCGACGAGCACGCCGACCCGAAGGTGCAGATCCAGCAGGCCATCGAGGAGGCCCAGCGGCAGCACCAGGCGCTGGTCCAGCAGGCGGCCGCCGTGATCGGCAACCAACGCCAGCTGGAGATGAAACTCTCCCGGCAGATGTCCGAGGTCGAGCAGCTCCAGGCCAACGCCCGGCAGGCCCTCGTCCTCGCCGACCAGGCCCGGGCCAAGGGCGACGAGGCCGAGGCCGGCCGGTACGAGCAGTCCGCCCAGCTGCTGGCCACCCAGCTGGTCTCCGCCGAGCAGGCCACCGAGGACCTGAAGACGCTGCACGACCAGGCGCTCGGCGCGGCCGCGCAGGCCCGCAAGGCGGTCGAGAACAACTCGATGATCCTCCAGCAGAAGCTGGCCGAACGGACCAAGCTGCTCAGCCAGCTCGAGCAGGCCAAGATGCAGGAGAGCGTGGCCCGCTCGCTGGAGTCGATGTCCTCGCTGACCGCCCCCGGCAGCACCCCGTCGCTGAACGAGGTGCGGGACCGGATCGAGCGCCGGTACGCCACCGCGATGGGTCGGGCCGAGCTGGCCGGCAACTCGGTCGAGGGCCGGATGCTCGAGATCCAGAAGGCGACCCTCGACTCGGCCGGATCGGCCAGACTGGAGCAGATCCGGTCGAGCATGGCCGGCGAGCAGCTCACCGGCCGGCAGGAGCGGCCCGCGGTGGCGCAGGCCGGCGAGAGCGCGCCGGCCACCGACCCGGCGGCCGCCGCCCGGCTCGACGAGATCCGGGCCAGCATGAGCCGGGAACGCGGCACCGGGGACAGCACCGCCGCGAGCTGACCCGGACGGGGCGAGGAGGCGGGAATGGCAGACGAGCGAGCGCGACACTTCCGCCGGCTGCGCCGGTTGCGGCGCTCCGCCCGGCGGTGGAGCGTCCTGGCCGGCGGGCTCGGTGGCGCCGCGGCCGTGCTGACCCCGTACGCCGGGATCGGCCTGCCGGACGCGGCCTGGGCCGGCGCCGCCGGCAGCGCCATCGCGGTCGCCGCCTGGCGCTGGATCGACCTGCGGGCGCTCGCCGCCGTGCCGGCGCCCCCGGCGCTCGACCCGGCCGAGGCCGCCGCCCGGTCCCGGGCCCGGCTGCTCGCCGCCGTCGAGCGGCTGCCCGTCGGCCCCGGGGTGCTCGCCGAGGTGCGCCGGGTGCGCTCCCGGCTGGCGCTGCGCGGCACCTCGGCGGCCGAAGCTTGGGCCCGACTGGACCGGGCCGCCCTGACCCTGGCCGGGATGACCGGCCGGCTGACCGGGCTGGCCGAGCCGGCCCTGCGGGAGGCGGCCGACGCCGACCGCTCGCTGCGCGACCTGGCCGGCCGGGTGGCCAGTGTGGAACGCGCGCTGCGGCTCGCCCCGGACGAGGCCCGGGCGTCGCTGGCCGAGGCGCACGGCACCCTGGTCGCCCAGTTGGACGCCGGGGTGTCCGCGTACGAGCGGCTGGTCGTGGCGGCGGCCGGCTACGTCGCCGAGGACGCCCGACCGACCACCGAGCACCCGGCCGCCGCCCGCCTCACCGAGGCGACCGACCTGCTGCACGGGGTGGCCGCCGCACTCGCCGAGTTGCGGACCGCCGGCATGCCCCTGCGCACCCCCTGAGCCCCGGCCCGGGCCCGGCTCACGCCGGGGTGGTGACCGGGATCGGGCCGGTCCAGGCGGAGGTGCCCACGACGTTGAACGACCGGATCCGGTAGTGGTAGGTGACGCCCCGGGCCAGCCCGGTGTTGGTGAAGCCCCGACCGGTGACGGTGAAGGTGGCCAGTTCCTCGCCGAACGCCGCGTCGAGCGCCCGCTGCACCACGAACCCGGACCCCGGGCCGGTGGGGGTGCTGGCCGACCAGTTCAGGATCACCGTCGCGGTGTCCGGCGTGGGGGCGGTGGCGGTGGCGCTCACCGTGCCCGGCGTCCCGGGCCGGGGTGGGGTGGTCACGGTGGCGACGGTGGACCAGGGGGACGCCGCGCCGAGGTAGGTGGTGCGGACCCGGTAGTAGTACGTGGTGTCCGGGGCGACGGCCGGGTCGACATGGTTGTCGCCGACCGCGATGGCGGTGGTGCCCGGCCCGCTGGTGAAGGTCGGGTTGGTGGCCCGCTGCACGTCGATCCCGGTGGCGAACGAGCGGTTGGCCCAGCGCAGCGCCACTCGCAGCGGCGCGGCCGGCGGGACCGCCGCGGTCAGCCTGGCCGGCGCGGTGAGCTGCACCGACGCCGGGACGCTGTTCGACCAGGCCGAGCAGCTCACCGCGTTCTCCGCCCGGATCCGGTAGTGGTAGGTCACCCCGGGGGTGACCGTGGCGTCGGTGTACCGGGTGGCGGCGGCGGCCACCGTGATCTCGGTGAGCCCGGCGGTGAAGGTGGCGTCGGTGGCCCGTTGCAGCAGGTGGCTGGTGGCCGGCGGTCGGCTGCCGTTGCCGGTCCAGGCCAGCGCGATCGCCGGCAGCGCGGTCGCCGAGCCGGGCGCCGGCGTGGCGGTCAGCCCGGTGGGCGCCTTCGGGGCCACCCGCAGCACCAGCGGCCGGCTCATGCCCTGGTCCCGCAGGCCCGCGGCCCGGGTGTGCCAGCGGTACTCCCAGCCCAGGTTGACCAGCTGGTTCACCACCGTGGCGGGCCGCCCGTCGAGCGGGCTGACCGGCGAGGCGTCGAGTCGGGCGCCGGCCGGCCGGGTCGGGTCGAGCAGTCGTACGCTGTCGCCGATCTTGAACGGCAGGGTGGGCGGCACCGGGCGCAGCGCCACGATCAGGTCCTCCCGGGGGTTGACCCGGACGGTCTCCTTCCAGCCCAGCTCGTTGGCGTCCGGCGGGCGGACCGTGCCGTCCCAGCCGACCCGGTTGACCAGCTGCACGTCGCAGCCCTCCAGGTGCACCGGATGGGTCTGCGGGGCGTCGCCGACGATCCGCCAGAGCTGGGTGCCGTCGGCCGGAGCGCCCACCGGCACCGTCGGGTCCGCCGCGAAGAGCACCTCGGTGGCCGGGTCGGCGGGACCGAGCGGCAGGGTGGCCGGGGCGAGCGGGCCGGCGTGCGGGTGGCCGACGCCGAGCCGGCCCACCGCGCGGCCGTGCCGCGGCTCGAAGACCTGCCCGACCGACTTCACGGCGAGCGGGAGGGTGACCGGGGCGACGGCGCCCGGCGGGGTGAAGCTGACCGAGGTGGCGCGCGTCGGCACCAGCGTCTCCCGGGGCGTCCGGGTGCTGAACGCCGGGTCGTACGCCGGTTGCGGCACGATCGGCGGGCGTTGGCTGGTCGCGTACGCGCCGGGGAGGCGCTCGGCGAGCCGGGCGACGTCGTACCGGGGCGCCGGGGCGCCGGCCACCCGGATCTGGAGCAGGGTCCGGGTGTTCGGGCCGTAGCCGGGACGGCTGGGCGGGAGCCCACCGGCGGCCGTGCGGTCCGGGGCGTCGGTGTGGTGGTCGTACCGGGGGTCGAAGCGGGGCAGCGGGGCGGGGCAGTCGTTGTAGAGGATCAGCGTGGCGCCCGGTGGAACGGTGGAGAAGTCCACCACCACGTCGGCCCGCTCCCCGGGGGCGAGCAGCAGGGTGTGCCCGTCCACGTTGAGCACGGTCGGGTCCTGCCGGTCGTACCGGTAGCCGACCGGCCGGTTGGGCAGCACCACCGGGGCGGGCAGCAGGCCGCACTCGTTGCCGATCTGGATCAGGTCCGGGCCGGCCGCCCGGGGGTCCGGCACCCCGCCGTCCCGCCCGTCGGTCGGCCAGGACGCCGGCCGGTCCGCCGCCCGGACCGCCGCGACCATCGGCACCTCCCCGGCGTCCGGGTCGGCCGGGCCGCCGCCGTAAGGCCACAGCGGGCCGTCCGAGCGGGCCCGGTAGAGCTGGAGGTTGAGGCTGCGGTCGGCGCAGGCGTTGAGGATCCGGAACCGGTACGCCCTCGGCTCGACGGTCAGGTACGGGTAGGCCGCCCCGTTGACCAGCACGGTGTCCCCGTACGCGGCGGGGACGGCCGACGGGTGCGGCACGCCCGGCGTCAGCGGCGGCTCGTCCGGCTCGGCGACCACATCGTGGTGCGGGTTCGGCACCGGGGCGACCCACGGGCTGCCGCCGCCGTCGGGGTCGTGGGTCCACGGCCCGTAGTCCCAGCGACCGGTCGGGTTCGTCCCCTCGGTCCGGTACGGGTTCTGCCGGGGTTGGTAGACGTGCGGGTGCCAGAGGTTGCCCTTGGCGCCCCAGCGGTCCCGGTCCCAGGTCGGGTCCTGCGCGGCGAGCTGGTCGTCGTCCGGCACGAAGGTCTTGTCCTGGATCACCAGCGGCAGCTGGTCGGCCGGCAGCACGCCGTCGGCGACGAGCCGCTCCTCCGCCGGATCGGTGAGCAGGTAGAGCGCCAACTGTCCGGAGTAGACGGTGAGCCGGGACAGGCCGACGGTGTTGTCGTGCAGCCACATCAGCCGGCCGCTCTGCTCGTTCGGGAAGTAGAGCGTGGTGGCGCCCGCGCCCGGCGGCGGCATGTCCGGCACCGGCGTCACCCCGGCCCCGGTCGGGTACGGGGTGATCTCGCCCGCCGGGGTGACCCACCGCCACGGGTTGCCCGCGCTGATCCAGGCCGTCTGGGCACCGGCCAGATGCGGCGCCGCGCGGTTCTGCGGATACGGCGCCGGCCCGTCCAGCGGGCCCACGCCCGCCCCGTCGACCGTCTCGTCGACCGGCAGGAAGAGCTCTCCGGCCCGGCCGGTGGGGAGCAGGTTGATGAACTTGATCCGTACCGGCCGGCCGCGCCGGGCCCGGATCAGCGGCCCGAGGTGCCAGGGGCGGTCCGGCGGGGCCACCGTGTTGTGTCCGGACGGGTCGGTGCCGAGGTTGAGCTGGCGGTAGCCGCGCAGCCGGGTGGCCGGCAGGTCCCGGTGCAGCCGCTGGGTGTACTCCTGCACCCCGATCTCGTAGTAGTCGCAGCCCGGCCAGGTGATGGTGTCCGGCACCGCCACCGGCAGGTGGGCCCCCAACCCGTTGCGGCCCAGCGGCCCCGGCAACGGGAGCGCGTCGACGAACTTGCGGATGCCGGTGCCGGGCACGGCCCGGCCGTGCCGGTCCACGACCGGCAGCGGGCTGCCCGCGAAGTTCGGCACCGGACCGAAGCAGCGCGGCACGGCGGCCGGGTCGAGGCTGGCCGGCGCGGGGCCGCCCGGCTCGCCGTTGCGGGCGGCGGGCACGGTCGGGGCGTGGTCCTCGTCGGTGCGGACCGCGCGGTCCGCCCAGCTCGGCCGCAGTCTGCGGAACAGGGCCATGGCTCTCCCCGGGATCGGGGCGCGACGGCCGCCACTCCGGCGTGACGGGCGGACGCCCTGTTGACGATCGGTGAGCACTCCACCGCAGCATGCGACGTGTACGTCGGCAGAGGGAACTGCCCAATCGTCCCTATCTCGGGCGATCTTGACCGGTTCGTGGAAGTTCTACGGTGTGGCGGGTCCGGGGCGTTCCGGCTGGCAGGCCGGGCACCAGTAGGTGACCCGCTCACCCAGCTCCTCCTTGCGGATGGCGGTGCCGCAGCGGCGGCAGGGCTGCGCCCGGCGGCCGTACACGTAGCTGGTCTGCCCGCGGTGCAGCGAGCCGGTGGTGCTCTGCGTCCACCGCCCCCGGTTGGCGGCCAGCAGCCGCTGCGCCAGGGTGACCGTTCCGGTCAGGTCGGGCACCGCGCCGACCGGCGTCCACGGGGAGACGCCGCGCAGGAAGAGCACCTCGCACTTGTAGAGGTTGCCGACGCCGGCCAGGTTCCGCTGGTCCAGCAGCGCCTCGCCGATGGTGGCGGCCGGCTGCGCGGCCAGCCGGCGGACCGCCTCGGCCGGGTCCCAGTCCGGGCCGAGCAGGTCCGGCCCGAGGTGACCGACCAGCGACTCCTCCTCGGCGGTCGGGATCAACGCCAGCTCGTGCAGGTGGTACCCGACCGCGACCGCCCCGGCGGTGCGGAGCACCACCCGGATCAGGTGCGCCGGTCGGGCCACCCACCGCTCACCCGGCGCGTACGCCCGCCAGGCGCCGTCCATCCGCAGGTGCGAGTGCAGGGTCCAGTCCCGCCCACCGCCGGAGGCACCGCCCGCAGCCGTCCCGTCGGGCCCGGGCGTGCCGTCGGGTCCGGGGGTGCCGGTCGGGGCGGTGAGCCGGAGCAGCAGGTGCTTGCCGCGGCTGGCCGACTCGCGGACGGTCCAGCCGGTCAGGTCGGCCGCGGCGAGCTGCGGCACCCGGAAGTCGGAGCCGGTGAGCCGGGCACCGGCCAGCGCCCGCTGCAGGACGCGGGCGGTGTTCCAGACGGTGTCGCCTTCGGGCACCCCGCCATCCTCCCTCGCCTGAGGGGAAGCCGCAGGTGTCGCTGTGGGTGGCGAAGTGCCCTTCGATGGGCATGCGGGGCGACTGCCAGGTGGTGACCGCCGCTGGCCCGCGTCCCGGCCGGGCCCGCCGGCCGGTCGTCGGGTCAGGGCCGTTCGTCGGGGCGGGCCGAGCGGACCATGTCCTGGTAGCGCGGGTGGCTGGCGCCGTAGACGGCGAAGTTCAGCCGGGCGTGGGTGAGGCTCAGGTCGCCGTTGGGGCCGCCGCGCACCACGTCGGCGTCCACGTCCGCCTGGCCGTCGTCCGTCCAGAAGCAGACCGGGCAGGTGCCGCCGCCGGTCCGGGACGCGCAACACGGACAGACGACAGGAACCCAGTGCTCACCCACCGGAGCAGCATTCCACACTCGAGGTCGGCCGGGGAGTCGTGATCTCAGTCGCCGGTCACTGACAGGACGTCCCCGGGGCGTACGGCGAGCAGATCGACCGCCCGGCCGTCGCGTACCGCCACCGCCACCAGGTCGGCCGAGTCGACGTGGACGACCAGGTCGCCGACCGCGGCGTCGCCGAAGGTGCTCCCGCGTACCGCGGGCCGGCCGCCCACCCGGATCCGCTCCGGGAGCTGTTCCAGCAGCTCACCGGGGGCGGCGAGCTGGACGTTGCCGAAGTGGTCCACGGTGAGCACCTCGGCGGCGAACCCCGCGCCGGTCCGCCGGACCACCGGCGCCGGCAGTCGGACCAGGGTCGCCGGATCCACCGCCGGGCCGGCCCCGACCAGCGGCGCGCCGAGCGCGAGCCGGGCGGCGACCGGGGCGAAGACGTCCCGCCCGTGGAAGGTGCGGGAGACCGTGGGCGCCAGCCACTGCGGGTTGGTCAGCTCGACGGCGCCGGTGATCCCGCCGAGGGCGTCGGCGGCGCCGAGCAGCAGTCCGTTGTCCGGCCCGACCAGCAGCCCGCCAGGGGTGGCCAGGGCGACGCCCCGCCGGCCGGTGCCGACGCCGGGGTCGACCACCGCGACATGCACCGCCGCCGGCAGGTACGGCACGGTCTGGGCGAGCACAGCCGCACCCCGGCGTACGTCCGCCGGCGGCACCAGGTGGGTGACGTCGATCACCCGTACCGCCGGCGCGATTCGGGCGATCATGCCATGGCACACCGCCACGAAACCGTCGGCGAGACCGTAGTCGGTGGTCAACGAGATGCAGGTGTAGCCGCCCATGTCGGCAGGCTAGTGTCCCGTGTCTGAAGTGATTTAACGGTTGATGGCATCGACCTCTTGAATCGGATCAAGGAGAGACTCGTACCGGCTGCGGCGGATCGTTGGTGGTGTGACGCGGGTCGGCCGTGTCGCTTTGCCGTGTCTACTCATGTTGATCGCGGCGTTCGGCCCGGACCTTGCGACGCTCCGACCGCCTTCACCGACGTGCGCGGTAACTTGTGCATCGGCCGGCGACCTCCGCCGAGCAAGCGACGCGCTTCCCGGACCGCACCCGACAGGCTCAGCGCGGATTGCGGGCCGCGAGCCACCCGTCCCGGTACGGGGCCAGGAACCCGATCAGGGCGGCGAGCATCGCGTCCGGAGCCTGCTCGGCGACCCAGTGTGCGCAGTCGGGCAGGACCACGGTTTGCACGTCGTCCGCGACGAGTTCCATCGTCTTGCCGACCTGTTCGCCGAAGCTTTCCGCTCCGCCGATCGCCAGGACGGGCATCGTCAGCCGCCGGGTCTTGCGCTGCTCGTTCTGCGCCTGGGTCACCGGGAAAGCGCGGTAGAGCTCGAAGCTGCCGCGCAGCGCCTCCGGGTCGGCCGCGAGGAGGTCGACGTAGTACTTGACGGCGTCGGTGGACAGGTTCTTCTTTCCGGCCGCGGCCGAAAACTTCGCGCCTAAGAAGATGTCCTCCCGCCCGCTGACGAGCTTCTCGTTGACCTCTGGAAGTGCGTTGAACGGGATGTGCCACAAGCGTTCGTTGAGCGGCGCGGGAAGGAACAGTGGAGGCGTGGGAGACACGCCCGGAAGAGGGGCTTCCCCGAGGGCCAGGCGGTCGACCCGGTCGGGGTGATCAGCGGCCAGGGCGTAGCCGATGAGCAGTCCGGTGTCGCAGCCGACCATGGCGAACCGCTGGTGGCCGAGCGCGTCCATCAACGCCACAAGGTCGTTTGCGACGGTTGCGGTGTCGTAGCCGTCCCGGGGCTTGTCGGACAGCCCCATACCACGCTGATCGACCGCGATCACCTCGAAGTTCTCGGCCAGTGCCGGCATCATCAGCCGCCATGCGTACCAGGTCTGGGGCCAGCCGTGTACCAGCAGCAGCGGCGGCCCGTCGCCTCCGATGGCCGCGTGCAGACGCAGTGCCCCGGCCTCGACGTACCGGCTGGTGAACGTGTCCGTGAACCCGTTCGGCAGGTTCGGCGCCTGCGAGACGGAGCCGGAGCCCTCCGCGCCGAGCAGGCCGGTGGACGAGCTCATGTGGGGGATCCCCTCTCACCGCAGATCACGGCACTGGAGTGCCGCTTCCGTCACGCCCTCTCTTGGGTGACGCTGCCACAACGCCGACGGCCATGGACGTGGTTGTCGTTGACCTTCCTCTGTTCGGCTGACAGCCGGCGGGTCTACGACGCAAAAGGACCACTGCTCCGTTACGTCAACCCCACCGAATACTCGGCGGAGTGCGACTCATCATGTGGAACCGACGTGTTGGCCACCGATGTAGCCCACTGTGGCGTGCGGCCGAGGTAGGCGGGTTCCAGGCCGGGTCGGACAGGCCCCACTGCCCCACACCCCATCCGCCAAATCACTTCAGACACGCGACACTAGCGCCTTGGGCCGGTTCCGGTTCCGCCCGGCCGGCGTGCCCCTGCCGGGTAAAAAGCCGATATCTATTCATGAAACCGGCATTCGGTTCGTGGTCGTCATGGAACGGCTTCTACGGGCGCCCAACCGACTCCGGACGGCGAAAGGCCGCGCAAACCTCTCTCTCCGAAGCGGTGCGGCTCCCGTGCCCGTGCCCGCGCCCGCGGCACGCCGCTGTGGGTGTCCAACAACGGCACGAACACGGCCACCGTCTACCGCGGGGGTGTGGACGGCGAGCCCGTCAAGAAGGTGGATCTCACCGTCACCATCCCCGGTGACGCGCCGACCGGAGCCGCGTTCAACGACACGGACGGCTTCGAGGTGCCGGGACGGGGTGACGACGAACCGGCCCGGTTCATCTTCGTGAGCGAGGGCGGTAACGTCACGGCCTGGAACCCGAACGCGGGCACCAAGGCGGTCGTCGTCGCCCACCGGGACGGTGCGATCTACCGATCTACAAGGGGGTCGCGCTGCTGAAGACGGACTTCGGCGACTTCCTGCTCGCCACCGACTTCCACAATGCGCGCATCGACGTGTTCAACGAGAACTTCGAGAAGGTCGCGCTCCCGGACTTCGTCTTCCAGCTCAGACATCCCCGAGGGGGCGTCAACTGTTGCCTCCACGCTAACGGGGGAACCTCACCGGTTGAGTAGGCGTTGGTATGCGTTGGTGACATTAAAAGAGTGGCTTGCGGTGTGGGTGGTGCATTGTGACGGGGGATCAGGCGGTCGGCGGGCCGTGTGGGTGTGGAGTTGGTGGTTGCGGGTTTACGTCGTACCGGGTGGTTATCGTGCTGGGCGTGGCGGGCCGGGAGCGGTTGAGTGTCGTGCAGGCGTACCGGTTCGCGTTGGACCTGACGGCCCGGCAGGAGCGAGCGGTGTTGGCTCATGCTGGTGCGGCGCGGGTGGCGCACAACTGGGCGCTTGTGTCAATCCCCTGGAAGCGTGGAGGGTTGTTTAAGCTGCCTGAGCCCGGCGGGCTTCGGCGATGAAGTGTTCGTAGTCGACGGGTGACATGCCGTCGCAGGCGCTGTGACGTCTGCGGACGTTGTAGAAGTCGACGATCCAGGTGGCGATCTTGAGTCGGGCCTCGGATCGGGTGCGGAACCGTTGCCGGTGGATGTACTCGACCTTGATGGTGGAGTTGAACGCTTCGGCGGCGGCGTTGTCCAGGGCGCAGCCGACCCGGCCCATCGACTGTAGGACACCGAGGCGGCGGCAGGCCTTGGCGTAGTCGGCGGCGGTGTACTCGCTGCCGCGGTCGCTGTGGAAGATCACTCCGTCGACGGTGCCGCCGCGGGTCGCGGCGGCCATGCCCAGGGTCGCCTGGGTCAGGTCGGCGTCGTGATGCGCGCTCATCGCGTAGCCGAGCAGCCGCCTCGAGTACAGGTCGATCACCGTGGCCAGGTAGAGCTTGCCCTCGTCGGTGACGACCTCGGTGATGTCGCCGCACCACAACACGTCCGGCGCGACGGCGGTGAACTGCCGCCGCACCCGGTCCGGCGCCACCGGGCGTTTGCCCTGCTTGGTGAGGCTGCGTCGGCGCCTTCGGGTGCGTCCGGCCAGGCCGAGGGCGGCCATCCGCGCCGCGACGGTGTTGACCGACACCTGCCACCCGTCGGCGTGCAGATCCTGGGTCACCCGGGGAGAGCCGTAGGTGCCGCCGGAGGCGTCGAAGCAGGCCCGGATCGCCTCATCGAGGGCGTCGCGGCGGGTCTGCCGCGTGGTGGGTTGCCGGTCACGCCACTTGTAGAACCACGACTCACTCAGCCCCAGCGCCCGGCAGGTCACCGCGTGCGGCACGGCGTGCTCGGTCCTCTGAGCGGCGACGAACCCGGCCACAGTCACTTCGTCGCCTCCTTGACCCACAGGACCACGGATCGCTTGAGCACATCGCGCTCCATCGCCAGCTCGGCGTTCTCCTTGCGCAGCCGAGCCAGCTCGGCGCGTTCGTCCTCACCGAGACCGCCGGCGGCGGCCTCACCCCGAGCCCGCCGGTCCTGCGCCACCCAGTTGGCCAAGGTGCCGTCGTTGATCCCCAGGTCCCGAGCGACCTGCGCGATCGGCTTGCCCGTCTCCCGCACGATCCGCACGGCGCCCTCACGGAACTCCCGGTCGAACCGCCGCCTCGTCTCAGCCATGACCATCTATCCCCTTAGGTCCGGCCTCCACGCTATCGGGGGAACCTCACTTGCCCGGGTCAAGGCGGTGATGGATCAGCGGGCCGCCGAACGCACTTACGGCATCGACGAGGCGGGCCTGACCCCGACGCAGGGTTGGTCGCTGCCGGCGCTGCGCAGAGCGTGGAATCAGGCGAAGGCCGATGTGGCGCCGTGGTGGGCGGAGTGTTCGAAGGAGGCGTTCAACACGGGCCTGGACGCGCTGGCCCGGGGCTTGACGAACTGGTCGGACTCCCGCACCGGCAAGCGGGCCGGACGCCGGGTGGGGTTCCCT
Source organism: Micromonospora sp. NBC_00898 (assembly GCF_045207895.1). Classification (NCBI taxonomy): domain Bacteria; kingdom Bacillati; phylum Actinomycetota; class Actinomycetes; order Micromonosporales; family Micromonosporaceae; genus Micromonospora; species Micromonospora sp. NBC_00898. The sequence goes on along the minus strand of NZ_CP108775.1, from coordinate 4,197,600 downwards.
CGGTTCAAGTCACGACGCCGGTCGACCCCGTCGGTGCGGTTCACCACCGGGGCGATCCGCGTGGAGCCGGACCGTAGGTATGTGGTGTTGCCGCGGCTGGGCCGGTTGAAGCTGCACGAGTCGGCTCGTAAGCTCGCCCGCCGGCTGGAGGCGGGCACCGCCCGGGTCTTGTCGGCGACGGTGCGCCGCGATGGTGGCCGCTGGTATGTGTCGTTCACCTGCGCGGTGCAGCGCACCCAGGGTATGCCGGCCTGCCCGGATGCGACGGTCGGTGTCGACCTGGGGGTGACGCATCTGGCGGTGCTGTCCACCGGTGAGGTGGAGCCCAACCCGCGCCATGTGGACGCCGCCGCCCGCCGGATGCGGCGTCTGGCCCGGCGCGCCTCTCGCCGGGTCGGCCCTGACCGGCGCACCGGCCGACGTGCGTCGAAGCGGTGGGAACGGGCGTCCGCCCGGCTCGGCCGGGCGCACGCGCGGGTCGCTCATCTGCGCCGTGACGGTCTGCACAAGCTGACCAGCCGGCTCACCCGCGAGTACGGCACCATCGTGGTGGAAGACCTCCACGTGGCCGGGATGCTCGCCAACCGGCGGCTGGCCCGGCGCATCGCCGACGCCGGGTTCGCCGAACTACGGCGGCAACTGGCCTACAAGACGGGGTGGAACGGCGGGCGGCTGGTGGTGGCCGACCGCTGGTACCCGTCCTCGAAGACCTGCTCGGGCTGCGGCGCGGTGAAAACCAAACTCGCCCTGTCCGAACGCACCTACACCTGCACCCTGTGCGGCCTCGTCCTGGACCGGGACGTCAACGCCGCACGGAACCTGGCCGCGCTGGCGGCCACCGTCGCCGGGAGTGGCTCGGAGACGCGAAACGGACGTGGAGCCGACCGTAAGACCCGCCCCGGCGGGCCGGTGGCCGTGAAACGTCAACCCGGCACCGCCACCGCGGGGAAGACCGGGACCGTCCCACCGCAAGGTAGGACATCCAATCATGAGCTCACCTACGCATCATGAGAGGAAACGGTTCGCGCCGTTCAACGTGTTCACGGTCGGCGAGCGGGTCTACGTCACCTACGCGAAGCAGGACGCGGACGCCGAGGACGACGTGGCCGGTGCGGGGCTCGGCTTCGTGGACCTCTTCACCCGCTTCGGCACGGACGTGCGCCGGATCGCCAGCGAGGGGACCCTGAACGCGCCGTGGGGCCTGGCCATCGCGCCGGACAGCTTCGGCACGTTCGCCGGCGACCTGCTGGTCGGCAACTTCGGCGACGGCCGGATCAACGTCTTCGACCGGGACGAGTTCGAAGGCCAGTTGCGGGACGATGACGGTGACACGATCACCATCGACGGCCTGTGGGCGTTGCTGCCGGGCACCGAGAAGACCGGCGGCGAGGGAACGCTCTGGTTCAGCGCCGGGCCGGACGACGAGCAGCACGGTCTGGTGGGTCAGTTGATCCCGACAAACTGACAGTCGGCTCGCGACTGGCGCGCCTCTGGGGTCATCCCGGGGCGCGGCGGCGTGCTCCCCGGGCACGGGTGACGTGCGCGGCATGCCGTCCCGGGCGATCAGCCGCGCAGCCGAAGGCCGCGGGGGGTGGCCCGGAAGCCGGCGGCGGTCAGCGCGTCGCGCAGCGGCGAGGAGTGCACGGCCTCGCCGTCGGCGCGCTCCACGGACATCGCGCCGAGCGCGCCGGAGTGCACCGCGTCGGCGAGCGCCTTGCCGGCCGCGTGGAGGGTGTCGGTGTCGTCGGTGAAGGAGAGGATGGTCCGCCCGCCCCGCTCCACGTAGAGCACCAGGTCGCCGCCGACCAGCACGACCAGCGCGCCGGCCTTGCGCCCGGCCCGGTGCCCGGTGGCGGGGGCCGCGCCGTCGCCGGAGTCGACCACCCGCTCGGGCCAGGGCAGCGCCGCGCCGTACGGGTTGGCCGGGTCGGTGGCGGCGAGCACCAGGGTCGGCCCGCCCCGGCCCCGGCCGCCGTCGGCGGGGTCGGCCAGGGCACGGATCCGGTCGACCGCCCCGGGGACGGCGAACTGGGCGGCGCCCAGCCCTTCGACGAAGTACCCGCGGCGGGCCGCCCCGCGTTCCTCCAGCGCCGACAGCACCGGGTAGACCGCCGCGAAACCGCCGACCACCTGCTCGGCCATGACGGCGCCCCGGGTGACCACGCCGTGCCGTTCGAGCAGCAGGTCGGCGAGGGCGGCGGCTCGACGGGTCGGGTCGAGGTCCCGCTCGGGCAGGCGGGACCAGCGGCCAGCCACCGTGGGCGGGCCGCTGCGGCTGGGCAGCGCCACCCGACCGGGCCGGCGGTAGCGGGTCCGCGGCGCCGACGGGCGGGACCGGTGCGCGCCCCCGCCGCCGAGCACCGCCCGCAGCGGGGCGAGCGTGTCGTTGGTGAGGTGGCCGGCCCAGACCAGGTCCCAGACGGCGGCGGTCAGCACGGTGTCGTCGGTGGCCCCCACCCGGTCCGACAGGGAGCGGAAGAACAGCGCCTGGCCGTCGGCGAGCGCGTCGAGCACCGCCTCGTGCAGCGGCGTCAGGGTCAACGCCTCGTCCGGTGGCGGGAGCAGCAGCGGCGCGGCGTCCGCGTACGCCAGGGTGACCCAGCCGTCGCCGCCGGAGATCGCCCCGGACCCGGCCCAGACCACCTCGCCACTGGCGCAGAGCTCGTCGAGCTGGGCGGGGGAGTAGTCGGCGACCCGGGCGGGCAGCACGAGGCGTTCCAGCGCGGACGCCGGCACCGCCGCGCCCTGCAACTGCTCGACGGCGGCGGCGAGCGCCTCCACGCCCCGCGCCGACGAGCCGACCTGCTGCCAGCGGGGCAGGAACGCCGCGAGGGCCCGGGGCGGCACCGGCTCGATCTCCCGGCGCAGCGCGGCGAGGGAGCGGCGGCGCAGCAGCCGCAGCACCTCCGCGTCGCACCACTGGGTGCCGACGCTGTCCGGGGCGAACTCGCCGGAGACCACCCGACCGGTGGCGGCGAGCCGGCGCAGCGTCTGCTCCACCACGAAGACGCCCAGCCCGAACCGGGCGGCGCAGGTGGCCGCCGCGAACGGGCCGTGGGTGCGGGCGTACCTGGCGAGCAGGTCGCCGAGCGGGTCGGCCACCGGCGTGAGGTACGCCTCGGCCACCCCGACGGGCAGCGCGACGCCCAGCGCGTCGCGCAGCCGGGCGGCGTCCTCCACGCCGACCCAGCGCTCCTCGCCGGCGATCCGGACTCGCAGCACCCGCCGGGCGGCCTCCAGCTCGGTCAGCCAGCCGACCGGCGCGCCCCGCTCGGCCAGCTCGGCCTCGCTCAGGTCACCGACCACGCGGAGCAGCTCCACCACGTCCTCGGCGTCGCGGGGGCGGCGCTGCTCGGTCAGCCAGCGCAGCTGCCGTTCGGTCTCGGCGAGCACCGCCGGGTCGAGCAGTTCCCGCAGGTCGACCCGGCCGAGCAGCTCGCCGAGCAGCCCCGAGTCCAGGGCCAGGGCGGCGGCCCGGCGCTCGGCGAGCGGGGCGTCGCCCTCGTAGAGGAACGCGCCGACATAGCCGAAGAGCAGCGACCGGGCGAACGGCGAGGGCCGCTCGGACTCCACCTCGACCAGCCGCACCTTGCGGCTGCCCAGATCGCGCATCAGCTCGGCCAGGGCGGGCTGGTCGAAGACGTCCTGGAGGCATTCCCGGGCCGCCTCGAGGGTGACCGGGAAGTCGGCGTACTCGCGGGCCACGTCGAGGAGCTGGGCGGCGCGCTGGCGCTGCTGCCAGAGCGGCTGCCGGCGGCGCGGGTCGCGGCGGGGCAGCAGCAGCGACCGGGCCGCGCACTCGCGGAACCGGGCGGCGAAGAGCGCGGAGGTGCCGACGGACTCCTCGACGAGCTGGGCGATCTCGTCGGGCTCGAAGATCACCACGTCGGCGCCGGGTGGCTCGTCGGCGGTGTCGGGCAGCCGGACCACGATGCCGTCGTCGGAGGGCATCACCTGGGCGTCCACGCCGTACCGCTCGGCGAGCCGGCGGCCGATGGCCAGGGCCCACGGGCCGTTGACCCGGGCGCCGAGCACCGAGTGGACGGCGAGCCGCCAGTCGCCCAGCTCGTCGCGGAACCGCTCGACGACCACCGTCCGGTCGTCCGGCAGGGAGCGGGTGGCCTCCTTCTGCTCGCGCAGGTACGCCATCAGGTTGCCGGCGGCCCAGTCGTCCAGCCCGCCGGCGCGCAGCGCGGCCGTGGCGGTCTCGTCGTCCTGCCGGAGCAGGGCGCGGACCCGGGCGCCGATGGCCCGGCCGAGCTCGACGGGCCGGCCGAGCTGGTCGCCCTTCCAGAACGGCATCCGGGCGGCCTGGCCGGGGGCGGGGGAGACCAGCACCCGGTCGGGGGTGATCTCCTCGATCCGCCAGGAGGAGGAGCCGAGCAGGAAGACGTCACCGACCCGGGACTCGTAGACCATCTCCTCGTCCAGCTCGCCGACCCGGGCGGCGCGTTCCGCCCCGGCCAGGAAGACGCCGAAGAGACCCCGGTCGGGGATGGTGCCGCCGCTGGTCACCGCGAGTCGCTGGGCGCCGGGGCGGCCGGTGAGCACGTCGGTGGCGCGGTCCCAGACCAGCCGGGGCCGCAGCTCGGCGAAGGCGGTCGACGGGTACCGCCCGGAGAGCATGTCCAGCACCGCGTGCAGGGCCGAGTCGGGCAGCTCCGCGAAGGGGGCGGCCCGGCGGACCAGCACGGCCAGGTCGCCGAGCCGCCACGGTTCGAGCGCGACCATCGCCACGATCTGCTGGGCCAGCACGTCGAGGGGGTTGCGTGGGTAGTGCAGCTTCTCGATGGCGCCCTCGGCCATCCGCTCGGCGACCACGGTGCAGGAGAGCAGGTCGCCGCGGTGCTTGGGGAAGACCACGCCGCGGGAGACCGCGCCGACCTGGTGCCCGGCCCGGCCGACGCGTTGCAGGCCGGCGGCGACGCTCGGCGGCGCCTCGATCTGCACCACCAGGTCGACCGCCCCCATGTCGATGCCCAGCTCCAGGCTGGAGGTGGCGACCACGGCCGGGAGCTGGCCGGACTTGAGCGCCTCCTCGATGTGCTTGCGCTCCTCCCGGGAGACGCTGCCGTGGTGGGCCCGGGCGATCACCGGGGCGGCGCCGGCCGCCGCGCCGGACTGTGCCATCACCTCCGCCGGCTGGCGCGGCGCCCGCACCGGCCCGCCGGCGTCGGCGGTGCGGCCGGCCTCCGGGCCGCCCGCCGCCAGCTCCTCCGCGGCCAGTTCGTTGAGCCGGGCGCAGAGCCGTTCGGCGCTGCGCCGCGAGTTGGTGAAGACAATGGTCGAGCGGTGCGCCCGGATCAGCGCGAAGACCCGCTCCTCCACGGCCGGCCAGATCGACGGCCGGCGCGGGCCGCCGGGGCCGCCCAGGTCGTCCGCCGGCTGCTCCTGCTCGTCGAGGCGGGTCATGTCCTCCACCGGGACCTGGACGGTGACCTCGATGGTCTTGCTGCTGCGCGGCTGCACCACGTCGACCGGGCGGGCCCCGCCGAGGAAGCGGGCGCAGACGTCGATCGGCCGGACGGTGGCGGACAGGCCGATCCGCTGCGCGGGCGCCTCCAGCAGCTCGTCGAGGCGTTCCAGGGAGAGCGCCAGGTGGGCGCCGCGCTTCGTCCCGGCCACCGCGTGCACCTCGTCGACGATCACCGTCTCGATCCCGCGCAGCGAGTCCCGGGCGGCGGAGGTGAGCAGCAGGAAGAGCGACTCGGGGGTGGTGATGAGGATGTCCGGCGGGGTGCGGGCGAAGGCGCGGCGCTCGTCGGCCGGGGTGTCGCCGGTGCGCATCCCGACGGTGATGTCGGGCGGGGCGACGCCGAGCCGGGTGGCGGCCTGCCGGATGCCGGCGAGCGGGGCGCGCAGGTTGCGCTCCACGTCGACGGCGAGCGCCTTCAACGGGCTGACGTAGAGCACCCGGCAGCGCCGGCGCGCCTCGGCGGGCGGCGGCTCCTTGGCCAGCCGGTCGAGCGACCAGAGGAACGCGGCGAGGGTCTTGCCGGAGCCGGTGGGGGCGACGACCAGGGCGTTGCGCCCGGCGGCCACCGAGCGCCAGGCGCCGGCCTGGGCGGCGGTGGGCGCGGCGAACGCCGCGGTGAACCACTCCCGGGTCGCCGCGCCGAAATCCGCCAGCACCGCCGCGTCGCCGCCGGCCGTCTCGTTCGCCACGCCCTCCATCCTGCCCCGCCGGTCTGACATCCCGCCCCGGCCGGACGCGGGTTCTGTCCGGATCGGACTCTTACGCGACGGATGCGACGTTGAACGCGTTAAGTCTTACTTAACTGCTTGCTTGTGCCGCGCAACATAAAGTAACTTCACTCCCAACGCAGCGTGGGGTGGGGGGCTTTGGATGACCGTCGAGGAGCGAGGCTCCGGGCCCGGGACCGACGTGCTCATCCGTAAGGTCGACAGCCATCTCGTCGCGCTCCGCACCGGCCTGCAGGGCCCCGAGCTGGAGCTCGCCGAGCAGCTCGCCCGCTGCCTGCGGGAGCTGGTCATCGCCACCGCCCACTCCAGCGCCGCCGACCGCGGGCTGGTCCGCGCCGCGGTGCACTACTTCGTCCTCCGTCGGGAGAGCCGCGGCCGGCTGCTCTCGGTGCGGTCCCTCACCGCCGCCCAGCGGGTGGTCAACAAGGCCGTGCACCAACTCGGCCGCCCCGACCTGCTGGTGGAGACCCGCCGCGAGCGCCCCTCCCGCACCCCGGCCCTCTCCGCCACCGACACCGCCCTCCGCTGACCCCCTCGCCGCCCGCACCGGCCCACTCCGGTGATCAAGAGGGCGGTTTTGCGGAAAATCGCCCGTGGGCGGGGGATGTGACGTCTGATCGGTCGTGGCCGGAGCGTGCCCCGTCCGGGGTGCGGCGCCACCTCGACCTGGAGCGTGTGTGCTCGTACTGCTGATCCTGCACCTGGTGGCGGCCCTGCTCGCGCCGCTGCTGGTCCGCTGGTGGGGTCCGCGCGCCTGCTACCCCCTCGCCCTCGCGCCGGCCGCCGCGTGCGGCTGGGCCGTGGCCCACACCCCGGCGGTCCGCGACGGCGGCGCGGTCGTCGAGACGTACCCGTGGATCGGCCAGCTGCGGCTCGACGTCGCGCTGCGGCTCACCACCCTGTCCTGGCTGATGGTGCTACTGGTCGGCGGCGTCGGCGCGCTGGTGCTGGTCTACTCCGCCCGCTACTTCCACCCCGGCTCGGCGGGCCTGTCCCGGTTCGCGGCCGTGCTGGTCGCCTTCGCCGGGGCGATGCTCGGCCTGGTCGTCGCCGACGACCTGCTGCTGCTCTACGTGTTCTGGGAGCTGACCACGGTCTTCTCCTACCTGCTGATCGGGCACAGCACCGAGCGGCGGTCCAGCCGCTGGGCGGCCGCCCAGGCGCTCACCGTGACCACCCTGGGTGGGCTGGCCATGCTGGTCGGCTTCCTCCTGCTCGGCCGGCACGCCGGCGGCTACCGCTGGTCGGCGATCGCCGCCGCGCCGCTGCCCGGCGGTCGGTACCTCACCGTGGCGGTGCTGCTGATCCTGGTCGGGGCGCTGGCCAAGTCCGCCGTCGTGCCGTTCAGCTCCTGGCTGCCCGTGGCGATGGCCGCGCCGACGCCGGTCAGCGCATACCTGCACGCGGCGGCGATGGTGAAGGCCGGGGTCTACCTGCTCGGGCTGCTCGCCCCGGTGCTCGCCGTCGCCGGCCCGTGGCGGCCGGTCACCGTGGTCGCCGGGCTGGTCACCCTCGTCGTCGGGGGCTGGGCGGCGCTGCGGCAGACCGACCTGAAGCTGCTGCTGGCGTACGGGACGGTCAGCCAGCTCGGCCTGCTGACCGTGGTGATCGGCGCCGGCACCCCGAAGGCGGCGCTGGCCGGCGTCGCGATGCTGCTGGCGCACGCGCTGTTCAAGGCGGCCCTGTTCCTCGTCGTCGGCCTCCTCGACCACACCGCCGGCACCCGCGACCTGCGGGAGCTGTCCGGGGTGGGGCGCACCGCGCCGCTGCTGGCGGTGGTCGCCGGGCTCGCCGCCGCGTCGATGGCCGGGCTGCCGCCGCTGCTCGGCTTCGTCGCGAAGGAGGCGGTCCTCGCCGCCTTCACCGGGCGGCCGCTCGTGCTCGCCGTGCTGGTCGGCGGCACCGCCCTCACCGTCGCCTACAGCATCCGGTTCCTCTGGGGCGCCTTCGCCAGCCGTCCCGGCACGCCGCCCACCGAGTTGGCCGCCACCCCGGCCGCGATGGTGGCGCCCCCGACCGTGCTCGCCGCCGCCGGGCTGGCGGCCGGTCCGGCCGCCGGCTGGCTGGGCGGCCTGCTCCACCCGTACGCCGAGCTCTTCGGCCCGGGGGAGGCCCACCTCGCGCTCTGGCCCGGGCCGAACCTGGCGCTGGGGCTATCCGCCGTCGCGGTCGCCGCTGGCTTCGCGCTGCACCTGGTCCGCGGCCCGCTCGCCCCCGCGCTGGCCCGGCTCCGCTTCCCGGTCGGCGGCAACCAGGGCTACGAGTGGGTGACGCACCGGTTCGACCGGGTCGCCATCGAGGTCACCAGCGCCACCCAGCGCGGCTCCCTGCCGCAGTACCTCGGCGCCGTCCTGCTCGCGCTGGTCCTGGTCCCCGGCACGGCGATGCTGGCCGCCCGGCCCTGGCGGCAGCGGATCGCGTTCTGGGACACCCCCGCCCAGCTCGTGCTCTGCCTGGTGATCGCGGTGGCGGCGGTGCTCGCCGTCGGCGCCCGCCGCCGGCTCACCGCGATGCTGCTGGTCGGCGTGACCGGCTACGGCACCGCGATGATGTTCGTCCTCTACGGCGCGCCCGACCTGGCGCTCACCCAGTTCCTCGTCGAGACCGCCACCATCGTGCTCTTCGTGCTGGTGCTGCGGCGGCTGCCGGACCGCTTCTCGGCCCGGCCGCTGCGCCGCAGCCGCTGGCTACGGCGGGGCATCGGGGTGGCGGCCGGGCTGGTGATGGCCGGCCTCGCACTGGTGGCGGCCGGCGCCCGGCGTACGCCGTCGATCTCGTTGGCCTTCCCCGACCTGGCGGTCGCCCAGGGCTATGGCCGCAACGTGGTCAACGTGACCCTGGTCGACATCCGCGCCTGGGACACCATGGGCGAGATCTCCGTGCTGGTGGTGGCCGCGACGGGGGTGGCCAGCCTGGTCTTCGAACGGTCCCGCACCGGGCCGCGGCCCCGCCGTCCGACGCCGTCCGCGCCCCGTCGGGACCGGCGGTCGGTCTGGCTGCGCGGGGGGACCACGCTGCGCGAGCGGCGCCGGTCGATCGTCTTCGAGGTGGTCACCCGGCTGATCTTCCACACCGTGCTGCTGCTCTCCCTCTTCCTGCTCTTCTCCGGGCACAACGCCCCCGGCGGGGGCTTCGCCGGCGGCCTGGTGGCCGGCCTCGCCCTCGCGGTCCGCTACCTGGCGGGCGGCCGGTACGAGCTGGCCGAGGCCGCCCCGATCGGGGCCGGCACGGTGCTCGGCACCGGGCTGGCCGTCTCGGTGGGCAGTGGCGTGGCCGGGCTGCTGTTCACCGGCTCGGTGCTGGACAGCGTCAAGGTCGACCTGTGGCTGCCCCTGCTCGGGCACTTCTACCTGGTCACCTCGCTCTTCTTCGACGTCGGCGTCTACCTGGTCGTGGTCGGGCTGGTGCTGGACATCCTGCGCAGCCTCGGCGCCGAGGTGGACCGGCACATCGAGGCGAGCGGCGGCCCGGAGGGGGGCCTGGCGGTCGACCGGGAGGGGGACCGGACGTGAGCGCGAGGAGTGAGCCGGTTCTGCGAGCCCCGCAGTCGCGAACAGAGGTGGCGCGGTGAGCGCGAGGAGTGAGCCGGTTCTGCGAGCCCCGCAGTCGCGAACAGAGGTGGCGCGGTGAGCGCGGCCGGGGCGGGACCGACCCTGGTGCTGGTGATCGCCGTCGGGGTGCTGGTGGCCACCGGCGTCACCCTGCTGCTGGAGCGCAGCCTGAGCCGGATCCTGCTCGGCGTCATCCTGCTCGGCAACGGGGTGAACCTGCTGATCCTGCTCGCCGGCCGGTCCGGAGTCGCCCCGGTGGTGGGCACCGCGCCGACCGGGGAGATGAGCGACGCGCTGCCCCAGGCGATGGTGCTCACCGCCGTGGTGATCACCTTCGGGCTGACCGCGTTCCTGCTCGCGGTCGCCTACCGCAGCTGGCATCTCAGCGGCGACGACGAGGTGCAGGACGACCTGGAGGACCGGCAGGTCGTCCGACTCGCCGAGCGGAACGAGGTGTCCACCGCGGACTTCGGCGGCGAGGGCCCGGACAACGATCCGGAGCAGGTGGACCCGGGGCCCGCGTTGCGCCGGCTGCGGCGGCGGGGGGACCAGCGGTGAACGCGACGAGTGGGCCGGTCCGGCGAGCCCCGCAGTCGCGAACGGAGACGGCCGAGTGACCCCGGCGCTGGTGCCGCTGCCGGTGGCAGTGCCGCTGCTCGGGGCCGCGCTGACGCTGATCCTGGCCAACCGGCCTCGGCTGCAACGGTCGGTCAGCGTGGTCGGCCTCGCCACCACCCTGGCGGTCGCGGTGGCGCTGCTGGTCGAGGCCTACCGGCACGGCCCGGTGGTGGTGCAGGTGGGCGGCTGGCCGGCGCCGGTGGGCATCGTGCTGGTCGCCGACCAGCTCGCCGCGCTGATGCTGGTGGTCTCCTCGGCGGTGACCCTCTGCGTGCTGCTCTACTCGATCGGCCAGGGGCGCGGGGAGACCAGCGAGACCGCGCCGGTGAGCATCTACCACCCCACCTACCTGGTGCTGACCGCCGGCGTCACCAACGCCTTCCTGGCCGGGGACCTGTTCAACCTCTTCGTCGGCTTCGAGATCCTGCTGGCGGCGAGCTTCGCGCTGATCACGCTGGGCGGCACCGAGACCCGGATCCGGACCGGCTCGACGTACGTGGTGGTCAGCGTCCTCTCCTCAATGATCTTCCTGGCCGCCGTCGGCCTGGTGTACGCGGCCACCGGCACCCTCAACATGGCCCAGCTCGCCGGGCGGCTGGACGGCCTGCCCGACGGCGTACGCCTGGCGTTGCAGCTCATGCTGCTGTTGGCCTTCGGCATCAAGGCGGCGGTCTTCCCGGTCTCCGCCTGGCTGCCGGACAGCTACCCGACCGCCCCGGCCCCGGTCACCGCGGTCTTCGCCGGCCTGCTCACCAAGGTCGGCGTGTACGCGATCATCCGCACCGAGACGCTGCTCTTCCCCGGCGGGCAGGCCGACCAGCTGCTCATGGTGGTCGCCGGGCTGACCATGCTGGTCGGCATCCTCGGCGCGGTGGCCCAGTCCGACATGAAGCGGCTCTTCTCCTTCACCCTGGTCAGCCACATCGGCTACATGATCTTCGGGGTGGCGTTGAGTAGCGTCGCCGGCCTCTCCGGGGCGATCTTCTACGTGGTGCACCACATCACCATCCAGACCACCCTCTTCCTGGTCGCCGGCCTGGTCGAGGAGCGGGCCGGCAGCACCGACCTGCGCCGCCTCGGCGGGCTGGCCCGGGTCGCCCCGCTGCTCGCGGTGCTCTTCTTCGTCCCGGCGATGAACCTCGCCGGCATCCCGCCCTTCTCCGGCTTCCTCGGCAAGCTCGGGCTGCTCCAGGCCGGCGTGGCGGCGGGCGGCGTGCTCCCCGGGGTCCTGGTCGGGGCCGGCACGGTCACCAGCCTGCTCACCCTCTACGCCGCCTCCCGGGTGTGGAACATCGCGTTCTGGCGCTCGCCCCGGCTGGCCACCGCCGACCCGACCGTGCGGCTGCCGGTGCTGATGGTCGGCGCGACCGCCGCCCTGGTCGTGCTCGGCGTGGCCCTGACCCTCGCCGCCGGGCCGCTCTTCGAGGTCACCGCGGACGCCGCCGCCGACCTGCGCGCCCGGACCCCCTACGTGCGGGCCGTCTTCCCGGGCGGCGTCCCGTGACCGTCGGCGGCCCGTCCGGCGGGTCCGGGCCGGCGGACCGACCGCCCGCCGGCGGTGGCCCGGCCGGTCCGCCGGGCCGCGACGCCCCGGCCGGCCCGCAGCCGGCGGCGGTCGGGCGCGGCGGCCGGCGGCGGGACCAGGCGGTCGCCCTCGGCTGGCTGATGCTGGCCTGGCTGCTGCTCTGGGGGGACGTGACCTGGGGCAACGTGCTCGGCGGGCTGATCGTCGGCGCCACCGTGCTGCTGTTCTTCCCGCTGCCGCCGGTCACCTTCGGCGGCCGGCTCCGCCCCCGGGCGCTGCTTGTGCTGGCCGCCACCTTCGCCGGGGAACTGGTGAGCGCCAGCCTGCACGTCGCCGCGATCGCCGTCCGCCCCGGCTACCGGCCGCGCGGCGCGATCATCGCGGTGCCGCTGCGGGTCCGCACCGACCTCAACCTGGCGCTCACCGCCGAGGTGATCTCCCTGATCCCGGGCACCCTCATCCTCGAGGTGGATCGGGACCAGGGCGTCCTCTACGCGCACGTGCTCGACGTCCGCGGCCCGGCGGACCTGACCGCGAGCCGCGACCGGATCCTCGCCGTCGAGCGGCGCATCGTCCGCGCGATCGGCTCGCCCGCCGAGGTACGCCAGCTGCGCACCGAACCCGTCGACCGGAGGAAGAACCCGTGACCGTGCTCCTCGCCGTCGTGCTGACCGTGCTGTTCTCGGTCACCGCCCTGCTCGCCCTCGCCCGCATCTACCGGGGGCCGTCGCTGCTGGACCGGGTCGTCGCCGCCGACCTGCTGCTCTCCACCATGCTCGGCGCGGTCGGCGCGGAGGCGGCGGTCAACCGGCACGCCACCACGCTGCCCGTGCTGGTGGTGCTCTCCCTGCTCGGCTTCGTCGGCTCGGTGGCCCTGGTCCGCTTCGCCGTCCGCGAGGAGGCGTGATGGGCGTCGTCGCCGACTGGCTCGGCGCGGCCTGCCTGACCGCGGGGGCACTGCTCAGCCTGGCCGCCGGGATCGGCGTGCTGCGCTTCCCGGACGTGCTGGACCGGATGCACGCGGCCACCAAGCCGCAGGTGCTCGGCGTGCTGCTGCTGCTCGCCGGCGTGGCGCTGCGCCTGCGTACGCCGTCGGACCTGGGCATGCTGGCACTGGTCGCGGTCTTCCAACTGGCCACCGCGCCGGTCGCCGCCCAGATGGTCGGTCGGGCCGCGTACCGGTCGGGTCGGGTCGACCGGGCCCTGCTCGACACGGACGAGCTGGCCGACCGCTGACCGGTCGGAACCGGACAACTGTGCCACCTTCAGCGGGCGTCCAGCCAGCGCCGATAAAATGGGCGCATGATCGACTCCTCTGCCCAGGAGGGCAGCAGTAGCCAGCCGGGTCGTGCCCGGCATCCCGTCACCCCGACGACCCCGGGAGCCCTGAACCTCCCGTGCTGATCGTCGTGGGTCTCGTACTCATCATCGTGCTCACCGCCGCCACCGGTTACTTCGTGGCCCAGGAGTTCGGTTACGTCGCCGTGGACCGCGGCAAGCTCAAACAGCTCGCCGACGCCGGTGACGTGCCCGCCGCCCGGGCCCTGGAGGTGACCGGCCGGCTGTCGTTCATGCTCTCCGGCGCCCAACTCGGCATCACCGTGACCGCCCTGCTCGTCGGTTACGTCGCTGAGCCGTACCTGGGCGGCGGGCTGGCCGACCTGCTCGGCGTCGCCGGCGTCTCCACCGCGGTCAGCCTCCCGCTGTCGGTGGTGCTGGCCCTGGTCATCGCCACCGTGGTGCAGATGGTCCTCGGCGAGCTGGCCCCGAAGAACCTGGCCATCGTCCGCGCCGTACCCCTCGCCCGCGCGCTGAGCCGGTCCACCCTGATCTACCTGAAGGTCGCCGGCCCGGTGATCACCCTCTTCGACCGGGCCGCCGTGCGGCTGCTGCGCCGGGTCGGCATCGACCCGATCGAGGAGCTGCCCAGCGGAGCCACCCCGGCGGAGCTGGAACAGATCATCGCCGAGTCCCGCGAGGAGGGGCGCCTCGACGCCGAGATGTCCGACCTGCTCGACCGGGGCCTGGACTTCCGGGAGCTGACCGCCGGGGAGGCCATGGTGCCCCGGGTCGACGTGCACACCGTACGCGCCGACGAGCCGGTCAGCCGGGTCGTCGAACTGCTCGACACCGGCCACTCCCGCTTTCCGGTCCGCGGCGCCGAGGGCGTCGACGACCTGGTGGGCGTGATCGGCATCGCCGACGTGCTCGGGGTACCGCCGGCGCAGCGGGCGACCACCCGGGTCGAGGCGGTGGCCGTACCGCCGCTGCTGGTGCCGGAGACGCTGCCGCTGCCGACGGTGCTGGACCGGCTCCGGGTCGGCCACCGGCAGCTCGCCTGCGTGGTCGACGAGTACGGCGGCTTCGCCGGCGTGATCACCCTGGAGGACATCGCCGAGGAACTGGTCGGGCCGATCCGCGACGAGGACGACCCGCCGGAGCGGGCCCCGGCCCGGCAGGACGACGGCTCCTGGGTGGTGCCGGCCCGCTGGCGGATCGACGAGGTCGCCGACAGCACCGGCATCTCGCTGCCCGAGGCCCCCGAGTACGACACCCTCTCCGGGCTGGTCATGCGGGAGCTGGGCCGGGTACCCGAGGTCGGCGACCGGCTGGAGATCAGCCTCGCCGCCGATGGTGAGCTGCCCGACGCCGAGCGCGCCCTGGTCGAGGTGCTGGCCGTGGACCGGCACGTCGCCGACTCCGTCCGGCTCCGGGTGGCTGGCGCCGAACGCGGGGAGGAGGCGGCATGAGCCCCGGGTTCGCACTCTTCTTCTCCGTCGTGCTGCTGGCGCTGAACGGCTTCTTCGTGGCCGCCGAGTTCGCCCTGGTGGCCGCCAAGCGGTACCGGCTGGAACAGGCGGCGCCCGGGGGCGGGCGGGCGGCCCGCGCGGCGCTGGACGGCGTCCGCGAGCTGCCCCTGATGCTGGCCGGCGCGCAGCTCGGCATCACGCTCTGCACCCTGGGGCTGGGCGCCCTGGCCGAGCCGGCGATCGAGCACCTGCTCAGCCCGCTGCTGCACGCGGTGGGCCTGCCGGACGCGGTGAGCCACCTGGTGGCGCTGCTCTTCGCTCTCGGCCTGGTGACGTTCCTGCACCTGGTGGTCGGCGAGATGGCCCCGAAGTCGTGGGCGATCACCGATGCGGAGCGCTCCGCGACGCTGCTGGCGCTGCCCTTCCGGGCCTTCGCCCGGGTCTCCCGCCCGGTGCTCTCCGCGCTGAACGCGCTGGCCAACCTGGTGCTGCGGCTGGTCGGCGTGCGACAGCAGGACCAGCTCGCCATGGTGCACGGCCCGGACGAGCTGCGCATCCTGCTGGAGCAGTCCCGCGAGCACGGGCTGCTCGGCGCGGAACAGCACCAGTTGCTGACCAGCATGCTGGAGTTGCAGGGCACCACGGTGGCGCAGGTGATGGAGCCGTTCGACCGGATCGTCACGGTCCGTCGGGACGACAACGCCGAGCGGATCGAACACGTCTCCCGCGACAGCGGCCGGTCCCGGCTCGCCGTGCTCGACGCCGGCGGCGAGGTCTGCGGCCTGGTGCACGTCCGCGAGGCGGTCCGGGCGGTCACCACCGGCCGGCCGGCGACCGCCGGTGAGCTGATGACCCCGGCCTTCACCGTGCCCGGGGAGGCCTCGGTCACCGAGGCGGTTGCGGCGATGCGCGGCCGACAGGCCCAGCTGGCGCTGGTCAGCAACGGCGGTGGCCCGACCCGGCCGATCGGCTTCGTCGCCTTGGAGGACCTTCTCGAGGAGGTCATCGGCGAGTTCGACGACGAGACCGACCCGGTGCCGCGAGGCCGCCGCCTGCGCTGATTGACCGCCCGTCCACCGGGAAAGCCGTGCCTCGACGCGAGGGGAACGGGGGAGCGGGGTGCGGCTGACCGGGGTGTCCTCGGAGTCCGTGTGGACCGGGCTGTCGGTGACCACCACCCTGACCAACCCGAGCACCCGTCCCGGCCTGCGCCTGCCGGGGCGGGTGACGCTCGCCGCCGGGGGAGAGGACGTGCCGGTCCGGCACATCAGGCTGGGCCTGGTCGCCCAGGCGGAGCCGGCGGACCCGGGCTCGCCGCGCCGCCTGGTGCAGTACCACCAGGTGCCGATCGCCGGCCGGTTCGTGGTGCCGGCGGGGCGGCGGCGGGCGGTGGACTTCGCGTTGCCGCTGCCCTGGGAGACCCCGGTGACGATCTTCGGCGGGGTGCCGTTGATGGGTCTGCGCACCGGTCTGCGTACCGAGGTGTCGGTGGATCCGGACCTGGACCAGGGCGCGATGGTGCCGGTCCTCGTCCATCCGCTGCCGACCCAGCAGCACATCCTCGCCGCGCTGGACACCCTCGGCTTCGTGCTGCGGCAGGCGGGTCTGCAGCAGGGCCGGCTGCCGGGGGTGGAGCAGACGCTGCCGGTGCACGAGCGGCTGGGCTACTGGGTGGCGCCGCTCTACGCCGGGCCGATCACCGAGTTGGAACTGATCTTCGTGACCAACGCGGCGGGGCTGGAGGCGCTGCTCTGGCTGGACCGCCGGCTCTCCCTGGCCGGGGTCACCCACCAGAGCATCAGCCGATTCCGGGTCTGGCACGCGGGCCAGGACCGGCGGGACTGGGTGGCCACCGTGGACGGCTGGCTGCGGCACGCCATCAACCGGCACGCGGCCGCCGCCGCGCACGCCGACTGGTCCGCCACGATCAACGAGTCCGCGCACGTCAGCCGCCACCCCGACGAGCCGGTCGCGCCCGGCTACGGCCTGGGCGGCACGGCCGGCGGGGGCGGCATCGGCGGTGGCGGCGGCGACGGCACCTGACCGGCGCGGGTCAGACCGAGGCGGTGGCGAGCTTGATGCTGAAGCCGAGGAAGAGGGCGGCGACCGCGGTGGTGCCGGTGACGGCGAGGCGACGGCGGCGGTGGAACTGGGCGGCCAGGAACGTCCCGGCGAAAATCAGCGCGGTCAGGTAGAGCGCGCTGGTCACCTGGGCGATCAGGCCGAGCAGCAGGAACGACAGCGCCGGCCAGGCGTACCCGGGGTCGACGAACTGGATGAAGAAGGAGATGAAGAAGAGGATCGCCTTCGGGTTGAGCAGGCTGATCACCAGCGCCTTGCGGAACGGGCTGCGCAGCGCCGCCGGCTCCGCCGCGTCGATCAGCCGCGGCGTGGCCGGGTCGTTGCGGTCGCGCCAGCGCCGCCAGGCGCCGCGCAGCATCATCAACCCCACATAACCGAGGTACGCCGCGCCGGCGTACTTGATCACCAGGAAGAGCGGTGGGTACGCCTTGAGCAGCGACGCCACCCCGGCGGCGGAGAGGATCATCAGCACCGAGTCGCCGACGAACACCCCGCTCGCGGCCCGGTAGCCGGCCCCCACCCCGCGCCGAGCGGCGGTGGAGAGCACGAAGAGCGAGTTCGGGCCCGGCAGCAGCACGATCGCCACGGTCCCCAGCACATACGTCCAGATGTCGGTGATGCCCAGCACGCCGGACATCATGACCCCACCGGTGCCGCCGGGCGAAGCCTTTCCCGCAGCCTGACCTGTGCGTTCGGCCACTCCTCGGCCAGCATCGAGTAGAGCGCCGAGTTCCGCCAGGTGCCGTCGGCCCGCCGCCGGTTGGACCGCAGCGTCCCCTCCCGGGCGGCGCCGAGCCGTTCGATGGCCCGCTGCGACCGCTCGTTGAGCACGTCGGTCTGCCACGTCACCCGCACCGTGCCCAGGTCCTCGAATGCCCGGGTGAGCAGCAGCAGCTTCGCCTCGGTGTTGATCCCGGTCCGCCACCAGGGCCGGCCGAGCATGGTCCCGCCGATCTCCAGCGAGGAGCCGGGTTCCTCGGGCAGGTAAGAGGTGGTGCCGACCACCGCGCCGGTGGCCGCGCACCGCACCGCCCACGGCATCCGCACGCCCCGGTGGTGGGCCTCCAGCACGGTCCTGATGAACGTCCCGGTCTCCTCGGCGTCGGCCGGTCGGCGGGGGGTGCCGATGTACCGCCACACCTCCGGGTCGTCGAGCGCGGCGTACAGCTCCTCGGCGTGGGACAGGTCGAGGGGTTCCAGCACGACGTGCTCGCCGCGCAGCACCACCGGCTCCAGCCAGGCCGACCGGGCCGGCCGCAGGTACGCCGGCAGCGGCGCGGTCACCCCGGGGGCCGGCTCCGGCACCCCGGCGATCAGCCGCAGTGGCAGCACCCCGGCCCAGTACGGCAGGTCGAGGTCGGCGGGGTCGTCGTTGACCCCGCCGGTGCGGTCGCGGACGGACACCTCGCGCAGCGGCAGCGCCAGCACGGCCGTCTCGGCCAGTTCCCGGCGGCTCGGCGGCCGGCTGTCCGCGCTGCGCCCGACGGCGGCCTTCTCGACCAGCGCGGTGAGCACCGCGATCTTCTCCCGCTCGTCGGTGACCAGCCGGGCGGTGCCGTGGGCGACCACCGAGCGGTAGTTGGCGCTGTGGTGGAACTGGGAGCGGCCGTAGATCAGCGCGTCGAGCAGGGTCACCGCGACGCAGACCGGCAGCCCGGCGTCGCCGCGGGCGGCGAGCAGCGGCCGGCTGCCGGTGGAGCCGTGCAGGTAGAGGGTGTCGCCGACGCGGACGTGCAGGGTGGGCAGCACGCGCGGCTCACCGTCGACGGTGAACCCCAGCGCGCAGTGGTACGCCTCGTCGAGGACGGCGTGCGCGGCGGTCTCGTCGTAGCTCATCCGGTCGCGGGTGCGGGTGGCGGTGGTCCGTTCGGTCCGGGGGTACATGCGACATCCCACCTTCGTTCTAGTACAATAGCCAAACTGTGGCAGCACATTATCAGATCGAGGGGTCGACGTCGGCCGCCATTTCGGCCAGCGTGGAGCGCGGGATCCGCGACGGTGGATTCGCCCCGGGTGACCCCCTGCCCGCCGTCCGCGCCCTCGCCACCGAGCTGGCATTGAGCCCGGCCACCGTCGCCAGGGCGT
The DNA here is from genome assembly GCF_045207895.1 of Micromonospora sp. NBC_00898. NCBI lineage: Bacteria > Bacillati > Actinomycetota > Actinomycetes > Micromonosporales > Micromonosporaceae > Micromonospora > Micromonospora sp. NBC_00898. The sequence continues at coordinate 4,178,785 of NZ_CP108775.1, read as the reverse complement.
ACCAGGAGTTGCGGCAACGCGGCCTGGTGGTCACCGCCGGCCGGCACGGCACCCGGGTCCGCCCGCGCCCGCCGGTCGCCTCCCGCCGCGCCGGCCTGCTGCCGCCGCCGCTGCCCGGCGCCCGCAACCTCTCCGCCGGGCAGCCCGATCCCCGGCTGCTGCCGCCGCTCGGTCCGCGCCTGGCCGCGCTCGCCGCCGAGATCGGCCCGCCCACCGGGTACGCGGCCAACGCCGTCGTCCCCGACCTCGCCGATGCCGCCCGGGAACGGCTCTCCGCCGACGGCGTGCCCGCCGCCGAGATCACCGTCACCGGTGGCGCGCTGGACGGCATCGAGCGCCTGCTCGCCGCTCACCTGCGGCCCGGCGACGCGGTGGCCGTCGAGGACCCCGGCTGGGCCAACCTGCTGGACCTGGTCGCGGCGCTCGGGCTGCGCGCCATCGGCGTGCCGGTCGACGACGAGGGACTCACCGCGCCGGGTGTCCGGGCCGCCCTCGCCGCCGGGGCCCGCGCGCTGATCGTCACCAGCCGCGCCCAGAACCCGACCGGCGCGGCCGTGTCCGCCGACCGCGCCGACGCGTTGCGGGCCCTGCTCGCCGGCCGGTCCGACCTGCTGCTGATCGAGGACGACCACGCCGCCGAGCTGGCCCGCGTACCGCTGCATCCGCTCGCCGGGGCGACCCCGGCCTGGGCCTTCGTCCGGTCGGTGAGCAAGCCCTACGGGCCGGACCTGCGCCTGGCGGTCCTCGCCGGCGACGAGGCCACGGTGGCCCGGGTGGCCGGCCGGGCCCGGGTCGGCGCCGGCTGGGTCTCCACCGTGCTGCAACGCCTCGTGCTGGCGCTCTGGCGTGACCCCGCCACCGCCGGCCTGGTCGACCGCGCGGGGGCGAGTTACGAACGGCGGCGGAACGGGCTGGTCGACGCGCTCGCCGCGCACGGTGTGGCCGCGCACGGCCGTACCGGGATCAACGTCTGGGTGCCCGTGCCCGATGAGACCGTGGTGGTCACCGCCCTGCGCGACGCCGGCTGGTCGGTCGCCCCCGGCGTGATCAACCGGATCGCCGCCGCCCCAGGCGTCCGGATCACGGTCAGCCCGCTCGACGAGGCCGACCTGGCCCCGCTGGCCGCCGCGGTCGCCCGGGCGGTACGCCCCTCCGCGCCGTTCGGGTTCACCGCCTGACCGCCACGGCCGTTTCGGGCCCGGCCGACCAGGGCGTTGGCGGGCCGGACCGTCGTCGCGGGCTCGTGGCATGTCGGCCGAGCCTGCGGGAATGCGGCGCCGGGAGGTGGTCGACCATGGCTTCGAACAGGTCCCGGACCGGACTCTGGATCGGCATCGCGGTGGCGGTGATCGTCGTGATCATCGCGATCGCGCTGGCCTCGCGGGGCGGCGGTGGTGGTGGCGGCTACTGACGTCCGGCCGGACGCCGGGCGGTGGGTGGAACCCGGCGTCCGGCACGGAACCGGTATATAAAGTCGGCATGGCCGAGCAGACCGACGCCCCCGGCGCCCAGCAGTTCATCCCGCCGCAGGCCGACACCATCGACGAGCTGCGCGCCGCGGCGGCCGGCTGCCACGGGTGCGAGCTGTACCGGGACGCCTCCCAGACCGTCTTCGGTCGGGGCGACGAAAGCGCCCGGGTGGTCTTCGTCGGTGAGCAGCCCGGCGACATGGAGGACCAGAAGGGGCTGCCCTTCGTCGGCCCGGCCGGCCGGCTGCTGCGCAAGGCGGTGGACGACGCCGGCCTCGACCCTGGGCACATCTACCTGACCAACGCCGTGAAGCACTTCCGGTTCGAGCTGCGCGGCAAGCGCCGCATCCACCAGACCCCGGACCGGGTGCACATCACCGCCTGCCGGCCCTGGCTGGTCGCCGAGTTCGCCCGGCTGCACCCCGAGATCGTCGTGGTGCTCGGCGCCACCGCCGCCAAGGCGCTGCTCGGCCCCACCTTCCGGGTGACGAAGCAGCGTGGGGAGCTGCTGCCCTGGCCGGCGTCCGCCCAGCACCCCGAGGACTTCACCCGGGTGCCGGTGGACAACACCGGGAAGGTCGCCGACGCCCCCGAGGCCCGCCTGCTGGCCACCATCCACCCGTCCGCGGTGCTCCGCGCCGACGACCAGGACAAGGCGTACGAGGGATTGGTCGCCGACCTCACCGTCGCCGCCCGCGCCCTGACCGCCTGATCGCGCCCGCAAGATCACGCTCGTGAGCGCGGCTCGCCTCTGGGCAGCGCCGGTGAGCGGTGCCACACTGGCCGCCATGGAGCAGCATCTCTACGAGCCCGTCCACGAAGAGTTCCGGGACCTGTGCCGCCAGTTCCTGGCCCGGGAGGCCGTCCCGCACCACGAACGCTGGGAGGCCGACGGGATCGTCGACCGGAAGGTGTGGCGCAAGGCCGGCGCGGCAGGACTGCTCGGTATGGACGTGGACACCGAGTTCGGTGGCGGCGGCCAGCGGGACTTCCGGTTCAACGCGGTGCTGGACGAGGAGATCGTCGCGTCCGGCTGCTCCGGGCTCGGCTTCGGCCTGCACAACGACGTAGTGGCGCCGTACCTGACCGAGCTGACCACCGACGACCAGCGCAAGCGCTGGCTGCCCGGGTTCTGCTCCGGCGACCTGGTCACCGCGATCGCGATGAGCGAGCCGGGCGCCGGCAGCGACCTGGCCGGCATCCGCACCAGCGCGGTCCGCGACGGCGACTCGTTCGTGCTCAACGGGCAGAAGACGTTCATCACCAACGGCGAGATGGCGGACCTGGTGGTGGTCGTCGTCCGGACCGCGCCGGACCAGGGCGCGCACGGGGTGAGCCTGGTCGCGGTGGAGACCGGCACCCCGGGCTTCAGCCGGGGCCGGCGGCTGGCCAAGGTGGGCCTGAAGGCCAACGACACCGCCGAGCTCTTCTTCGACGACTGCCGGGTGCCGGCGGAGAACCTGATCGGCACCGAGAACCACGGCTTCTACCACCTGATGGGGAACCTGCCCCGGGAGCGGCTGAGCATCGCGGTGGCCGCGGTCGCGGCGGCGGAGAAGCTGCTCGCGGTCACCCTCGACTACGCCCGCTCGCGGGAGGCGTTCGGCCGGCCGATCGGGAAGTTCCAGCACAACCGCTTCCTTCTGGCGGAGCTGGACACCGAGGTCACCATCGCGCGGACGTTCGTCAACCACTGCGTGGCCGAGTTCAACGCCGGCCGGTTGTCGGTAACCGACGCGGCGAAGGCCAAGTGGTGGACCACCGAGCTGCAGAACAAGGTCGCCGACCGCTGCGTGCAGCTGCACGGCGGCTACGGCTTCATGCTCGAGTATCCGGTGGCGAAGGCCTGGCTGGACGGCCGGGTGCAGACCATCTACGGCGGCACCACCGAGATCATGAAGGAGATCATCGGTCGGGGGCTCGGCCTGTAGCGAAACGGGGTGCCGCCGATCGGGGTGCATGCGCAAGGATGGGGCAGCGTCTGACCCCTTACCGAGGAGGCCGGCATGGCCACCGACCTGACCACGCCGGTCCGTACCCGGCCCGATGCCGCGCCGATCCAGCGGCGGACCCTGCGCCTGCTCTTCACCACTCAGATCATCGGCGGGATCGGCGTCACCATCGGCATCTCGGTGGGGGCGCTGCTGGCCGCCCGGGTCGCCGGCACCGCGGTCGCCGGCCTGGCCCAGAGCGCGGCCGTGGTGGGCGGGGCGCTGCTCGCCGTCCCGGTCACCCGGATCATGAACGGGCGCGGCCGCCGGCCCGGACTGGCCGTGGCCTACCTGGCCGGCGCGGTCGGCGCCGTGCTGGTGGTGCTGGCCACGGTCACCCGCTTCGTGCCGCTGCTCTTCCTCGGGATGCTGCTCTTCGGCGGGGGCACCGCGGCGAACCTCCAGGCCCGCTACGCCGCCGTCGACCTCGCCGAGCCCGCCCGCCGGGGCCGCCAGCTCTCCCTGATCGTCTGGGCCACCACCATCGGCGCGGTGGCCGCGCCGAACTTCGCGGCGCTCGCCGACCACACCACCAGCGGGTGGGGACTGCCCCCGCTGGCCGGTCCGTTCGCCTTCTCCGCCGCCGCGTTCACCCTGGCGGCGGTCGTACTGCTGGTCCTGCTGCGACCCGACCCGCTGCTCACCGCGCGCCGGCTCGCGGCGGCCGACGCCCCGGTCGCCGCCGCGTCGCCGGACGTCACCCCGCCGGCGGACGCCGTCGTCGCGCCGGGCCGGAGCGCCCGGCGCGGCGCGGGGATGCGGGTCGCCTGGCAGGTGGTACGCCGTCGCCCGGCCGCCCGGCTCGGCATCGCCGCCGTGGCGGTGGGCCACGTGGTGATGGTGGCCGTGATGTCGATGACCCCGGTCCGCCTCGGCGAGTCGCACTCGGACGCGGACGTGCTGCGGGTGGTGGGCATCGTGCTGAGCCTGCACATCGCCGGCATGTACGCCCTCAGCCCGGTGGTGGGTTGGCTCACCGACCGGCTGGGTCGGCGCGCGGTGATCCTCGCCGGCGTCGGGCTGCTGCTCGCCGCCTGCGCGGTGGCCGGCACCGCCGGGCACCACACGCCGCAGCTCTCGATCGGCCTGGTCCTGCTCGGGCTCGGGTGGTCCGGCACCATGGTGGCCGGGTCCACGCTGCTGTCGGAGTCGGTACCGGCGGCGGTCCGCCCGAGCGTGCAGGGCTTCTCCGACCTGACGATGGGGCTGGCCGGCGCCGGGGCCGCCGCGGCGAGCGGGTTTGTCATGCGGGCGGCCGGTTATCCGGTGCTGACCCTGCTGGCGTCGATCGCGGTGGTGCCCCTGGTGGCGCTAGCGTTGCGTCCGGTGCCCGGGCGGGTGCCCGACGAGGAGGACTGATCACGTGCGGCTGACCGACTTCTGGGCGCGGCTGGAGGAGGCGTTCGGGCCGGGTTACGCGGCCAGCATCGCCCGTGACCAGGTGCTGTCCCAGCTTGGCGGGCGGACCATCGAGCAGGCGCTCTCCTCGGGTGAGCAGACCCACGTGGTGTGGCGGGCCGTCGTCGCCGCCTATCCCGACCGGGTCCCCGCCCGGCTGCGCTGAGCAGTCTCCTGGCCGCTTCCGCGTGTCGCTTGCCGAGTCGTACACCTGTTCGGCTATTGTCCACAGCGGGGTGCTCGTCCACAGCTCGCGGCCCGTCGGCTGGTTTTCTGTCGGACCCAGCGCCTAGCGTGTCCCGCGTGACGCGAAGCTCAGGAAAGACGCCGGCGAAGGCAGGGGTGGCAAACATGGCCGCAGGGCCCGACCGGGAGAAGGCACTCGACCTTGCTCTCGCTCAGATCGACAAGCAGTTCGGCAAGGGTTCGGTGATGCGGCTGGGCGAGCGACCGGTCATCCAGACCGCGGTGATCCCGACCGGCTCCATCGCGCTCGACGTGGCGCTCGGCGTGGGCGGTCTGCCCCGCGGCCGGGTCGTCGAGATCTACGGTCCCGAGTCCAGCGGTAAGACCACGGTCGCCCTGCACGCGGTGGCCAACGCCCAGCGGGCCGGCGGCATCGCCGCCTTCATCGACGCCGAGCACGCGCTCGACCCGGAGTACGCGAAGGCCCTCGGCGTCGACACCGACGCCCTGCTGGTCTCCCAGCCGGACACCGGCGAGCAGGCGCTGGAGATCGCGGACATGCTGGTCCGCTCTGGCGCGATCGACATCATCGTGATCGACTCGGTTGCAGCCCTGGTGCCGCGCGCCGAGATCGAGGGCGAGATGGGCGACAGCCACGTGGGTCTCCAGGCCCGGCTGATGAGCCAGGCGCTGCGGAAGATCACCGGTGTGCTCAACAACACCGCCACCACGGCGATCTTCATCAACCAGCTCCGCGAGAAGATCGGCGTGATGTTCGGCTGCATGTCGTACTCGACCAGGGTCACCCTGGCGGATGGCACGCAGGAGAAGATCGGCAAGATCGTCAACCAGCGGATGGACGTCGAGGTCCTCTCGTACAACCCGGAGACCGACCGGGTGGAGCCGAAGCGGATCACGAACTGGTTCAACAACGGCCCGGCGGAGGAGTTCCTCCAGTTCACCGTGGCGAAGTCAGGTGGCAACGGGCGGGCCCAGTTCGCGGCCACGGCCAACCACCTGATCCGTACCCCTGCCGGGTGGCGGGAGGCCGGTGAGCTGATCGCCGGGGACCGGGTCATGCTGGCCGAGCCGCGGCGCCTCAGCGAACAGCAGTGGCAGGTCGTGCTCGGCTCGTTGATGGGCGATGGCGCCCTCTCCGCCAACCGTCATGACCGCTCGGGGGTCCGCTTCCGGCTCGGTCACGGCGCCCAGCAGATGGACTACCTTGGCTGGAAGGTGTCGCTGCTCGGCAATATCACCCACTCTCGGCGGACCGACGCTCGTGGTGCAGTCTTCGCCGACTTCACGCCACTGCCCGAGTTGGACGAGTTGCGCCGAGCTGTCTACCTGGGCGACGGCAAGAAGCACCTCAGCTGGGATTACCTCAAGGCGCTGACCCCCTTGGCGCTCGCTGTGTGGTACATGGATGACGGATGCTTCACGCTCCGGTCCAAGGGCATGCAGGAACGTACGAAGGGTGGCTCCGGGCGGATCGAGATCTGTGTCGAGGCGATGGCCGAGGGCAGTCGGGACCGGCTGGTCGAGTACCTGCACGACGCGTACGGGCTGGACGTGAAACTGGGGGCCCGTGGCGCTCGACAGACGGCATCCGTCATGTTCACCACGGAGGCGTCGGCGAGGTTCCACGAGCTGATCGCACCGTACGTGCCTGCGGCGATGGAGTCCAAGCTGCTGCCGAGATTCCGTGGCCGGTGCACCGTTGAGCCGCAGTTCGTCTCCGCGGAACTCATGCCGGTGCCGGCTCGGATCATCGACGTGCACGCCAAGCCGAAGACCCGTTCGATGAACCGGTTCGACATCGAGGTGGATGGCAACCACAACTACTTCGTCGATGGCGTGATGGTGCACAACAGCCCGGAGACCACCACCGGTGGTCGGGCGCTGAAGTTCTACGCCTCGGTCCGGCTCGACGTGCGCCGCATCGAGAGCCTCAAGGACGGCACCGACGTGGTCGGCAACCGCACCCGCGTCAAGGTCGTGAAGAACAAGGTCGCCGCGCCGTTCAAGCAGGCCGAGTTCGACATCATGTACGGCAAGGGCATCTCCCGCGAGGGCTCGCTGATCGACGTCGGCGTGGAGCAGGCGATCATCCGCAAGTCCGGCGCCTGGTACACCTACGACGGTGACCAGCTGGGCCAGGGCAAGGAGAAGGCCCGGGAGTTCCTCAAGGAGAACCCGGACGTGGCGGCCGAGATCGAGAAGAAGATCCTGGAGAAGCTCGGCGTCGGGGTCGGCGCGGGCGACGCCGCCGGTGGCCCGGAGCTGCCGCCGGTCGACTTCTGACCGGTCGCGCCGAGTGGCAGGACGACGCGCTCGCACGGGGCGGGGCTGGGACGCCAGCCCGACCCGGGCGAGTGACGACAACTCGACCCGGCCCCGGCGGGGTCGCCGCGGCCGGTCCGAGGAGACCGACCCGGAGGCGACCCCGGCGGCACCGCGCGACGAGGCCGAGGTGGCCCGGGAGATCTGCCTGCGGCAGCTCGCGGTCCGGCCGCGTACCCGGGTGGAGCTGGCCGGCGCCCTCGCGAAGCGGGGCATCTCCGAGGAGGTCTCCGCGCAGGTGCTCGACCGGTACGACGAGGTCGGCATCATCGACGACGCCGCCTTCGCCCGGGCCTGGGTCTCCAGCCGGCACGCCGGCCGGGGGTTGGCCCGCCGGGCGCTCGCCAACGAGCTGCGCCAGCGCGGCGTGGACGGCGACGTGGCCAGCGAGGCGCTCGGCGAGCTGGACGAGGAGACCGAGGCGGAGACCGCCCGGGCCCTGGTGGACCGGAAGCTGCGCACGGTCCGGGGCGAGCCGGACGCGGTGTTCCGCCGCCTCGTCGGCATGCTGGCCCGCAAGGGCTACCCGCCGGGCGTGGCGATCCGGGCGGTGAAGGACGCCCTCGCCGCGCAGAGCGCCGAGGCGGCCGAGTTCGCCGAGCAGATCGACGCCGACGCCCTGGCCGACGCCGAGAACGAGCTCGACCGGGACAACCGCGGACTCGGCTGAGCCCGCGAACGGCCGCGCCGCCGCGCGGTCGTGCCGCCGAACTGCTGTGCCGCCGAGCTGCCCAGCCGTCGTGCCGTCGTGTTGGTCGCGCCGCCGAGGCGGCCAGGCGGTGGGGCGGCGGGGAGAGTGCCGGCCCGGGGCGGGGTCGGGCGATGATGGCAGGGTGCTGAAAGCCTGTCTGAACGGGGGCCGGCGTCGCGACGAGCACCCGGCCGTCCCGGTCACCCCGGCCGAGTTGGCCGCCGACGCCGCCCGGTGCGCCGCGCTCGGGGCGGCCGCGGTGCACGTCCACCCCCGGGACGCCACCGGGGCGGAGTCGCTCGCTCCGGCGGTGATCGCCGAGGCGGTCACCGCGCTGCGGGCCGCCGGGCTGCCGGTGGGGGTGAGCACCGGCGCCTGGATCGAGCCGGACCCGGTCGCCCGGGTGGCCGCCGTCCGGGCCTGGCCGGTGCTGCCCGACTTCGTCTCCGTGAACGCGCACGAGCCCGGCGCGGAGGCGGTCGCCGCGGCGCTGCACGAGCGGGGCGTGCTCGTCGAGGCCGGGCTCTGGACGGTGGCGGCGGTCGAGGCGTGGCGCGGCTGGCGGGTCCCGGCCGGGCGGATCCTGGTCGAGTGCACCCCCGACGACCCGGTGACGGCGCTGGCGGACGCCGCGGCGATCCTCGCCGCCCTCGCCCCCGGCGGGCCACCGGTGCTGCTGCACGGCGAGGGCGCAGCCGCCTGGCCGGTGCTCGCCGAGGCGGTACGCCGTCGCCTGGACACCCGGATCGGCCTGGAGGACACGCTGCGCCTCTCCGACGGCACCCCCACCCCCGACAACCCCACCCTCGTCGACGCCGCCCTCACCCTGGGTGCCGCCTGACGCACCCGGTGCCTCTCCGGCGACCTCCTGGCGCGAGTGATCGTCTGCACGTCAGCGATTCGACACGCCACGGGGGATGTCGGTGGCGTGCAGACGATCATGGTGCCGGTGCGGGCGGGGCGGTGGCGGGCTGAGCAGGTCCGGAAGGTGACTCAGCGGCCGTCGGCGCGGGCCCTTTGTCTACTCCTGTCCGGCATGCCTTCACCTGCGGGTGACGGCTCAACTTCTCTCCGTCCGGGTGGTTTGATCATGAGTTCTTGACCGAACCGCCCCTGGCGACCTAGCCTCGCCATACAGGCTCACATTGCCCGACCAGCGCAGGCTAAGCGCACAACATAGATCTCGTAACAGAACAGCATCACTTTGGCCAGCTTCACCGGCCCTTGACGGCAGCTCCGGACAGCCGGTCCGGAGCCGACCGACAACTGCAACCGGCCATCGGCGATGCCCTTCCGAGGGCACCGCCGACGGAAAGCTACCCACTGCCAGCCGCTCCGGTCGGGCGTCCAGAGCCGCAGGTGCGTGCCCCCGGCACGTCTCCTGCGGAGTCGACGTTCAGGGGAGGCGGCCATGGCGGGGCGGCACAGGTTCACCGGCGGTCTTCCACGCATCGCCGGCCGGTCGGGCGCCGACCAGGCAACCGGCGGTCGGTCGGGCGCCGAGCAGGTCATCGGCGGCCGGTCGGGCGCCGGCCCGGTCACCGGGGGTCGGGGGACGGCCCGGGGTCGCCGGGAGGCGTCCCCCCGTCGCGGGGCGGCGGCATGAACGCCTTCGACGTCGTCATCCTCGCGGTGGTGCTGATCCTGGCCGTCGTGGTGGTCGGGGCGGTGCTGGTGGGCGTCCGGGCGCTGCGCCGGATGAGCGTCGCGCCGGCCCCCGAGGACCCGGCCTTCATCGCCGAGAAGGACCGGCAGGAGCAGTCGCTCGCCGCCCTGCGCACCGCCGCCGACGAGGCCAACAGCACCATCGACGTGGCGAAGTCGGCCGCCGCCGCGGCCCGCACCGAGGCGGCCGCCGCCAAGGCCGAGGCGAAGGCGGCCCGGGCCGAGGCCCGCCGGGTCCTCGACGACGCCCGCGCGGAGGCCGACACCGTCCTGGAACGGGCGCACAAGCAGGCCGAGGCGGACGCCGAGCAGCTCCGCACGGCCGCCCGACGCAGCGGCGAACGGGAGGTCGCCGTGCTCGCCGCGACCACCCGGGAGCAGGCCGCCGAGGTGGAACGCCGGGCCGCCCGGATGGACGAGCGGGAGCGGATGCACACCGAGGAGGTGGAGCGGCTCGCCGAGCGGGAGCGGCAGCTCACCGCCGCCAGCGCCGCCCTCGCCGCCCGGGAGAACGCGCTGGCCGAGCGGGAGCGGGCGGTGGCCGAGGCGGAGGAGCAGCGCCGCCGCGAGCTGGAGCGGGTGGCCGGGCTGACCGCCGACGCCGCCCGGGCTGAGCTGGTCGAGGCGATCGAGGGCCAGGCCAAGCGGGAGGCCGCCCTGCTGGTGCGGGACATCGAGTCGGAGGCCCGCAACACTGCCGAGCAGCGCGCCCGGAACATCGTCGTGGACGCCATCCAGCGGGTCGCCGGCGAGCAGACCGCGGAGAGCGTGGTCAGCGTCCTGCACCTGCCGGGCGACGAGATGAAGGGGCGGATCATCGGCCGGGAGGGGCGCAACATCCGCGCCTTCGAGTCGGTCACCGGGGTCAACCTGATCATCGACGACACCCCCGAGGCGGTGCTGCTCTCCTGCTTCGACCCGGTCCGCCGGGAGGTCGGCCGGCTCACCCTGGAGAAGCTGGTCCTCGACGGGCGGATCCACCCGCACCGGATCGAAGAGGTCTACGACCTGGCCCGGCACGAGGTGGAGGAGCTCTGCCTCCGGGCCGCCGAGGACGCCCTGGTCGAGGTGGGCATCACCGAGATCCACCCGGAGCTGGTCGCCCTGCTCGGCCGGCTGCGCTACCGGACGTCGTACGGGCAGAACGTGCTCAAGCACCTGGTGGAGACCGCGCACATCGCCGGGATCATGGCCGCCGAGCTGCGGCTGGACGTGCCGACCATCAAGCGGTCGGCGTTCCTGCATGACATCGGCAAGGCGCTCACCCACGAGGTGGAGGGGAGTCACGCCATCATCGGCGCCGACCTCGCCCGCAAGTACGGCGAGAGCGAGGACGTGGTGCACGCCATCGAGGCGCACCACAACGAGGTGCCGCCGCAGACCGTCGAGGCCGTCCTCACCCAGGCCTCCGACGCCTGCTCGGGCGGGCGGCCGGGCGCCCGCCGGGAGAGCCTGGAGGCGTACGTCAAGCGGCTGGAGCGGATCGAGGAGATCGCCGCCGGCAAGGTCGGCGTGGAGAAGGTCTTCGCCATGCAGGCGGGCCGGGAGATCCGGGTGATGGTGAAGCCGGACGACGTCGACGACATCGGCGCGGCGGTCCTCGCCCGGGACGTGGCCAAGCAGATCGAGGAGGAGCTGACCTACCCCGGTCAGATCCGGGTGACCGTGGTCCGCGAGTCCCGGGTCACCGAGATCGCCCGCTGACCGCCGCATCCCGCCCGGCCCCACGACATCGCCGGGCACTCTGCCGCGGACCGGACGAGCCGCCGAGGCCGGCGCTGGCCGGGCGCTGTGGAGCCGATGTCGTGGACGAATCGGCACCTGCTCCGGCGACGCCGTGCCGGGCCGTCCGGGCGGGACGGCACCGGCACGGCGTGGCGATGCGTGGAGCGGTCAGCCCTGCGGCTCGGAGACGGCCACCCCGCCGGCCGGGGTCGAGTCCGGGGCGGTCTGCTTGGGGATCCGGAACCCGCGCCGGCGGGTACGCCGGTCCAGCCAGTTCGCCAGCACGGTGAGCAGCGAGTTGAGCAGGATGTAGATCACGGCCACCACGATCGCGGCGGCGACCACGTTGCCGTAGTTCGCGGAGAGGTCGTTGACGCCGCGGGCGAGCAGCTCGGGGAAGGCCACGATGTAGCCGAGCGCGGTGTCCTTGAGCAGCACGACGAGCTGGCTGACGATCACCGGGAGCATCGCCCGGGCGGCCTGCGGCACCAGGATCAGCCGCATCACCTGGCTCTTGCGCATGCCCACCGCGTAGGCGGCCTCGGACTGGCCGCCGGGGATCGACCGGATACCGGCCCGGAACGCCTCGGCCAGCACCGAGCCGTTGTAGAGGGTCAGGCCGGCCACCACGGCGGTGAACGCCGTCACCGGTCCCTGGATGAGGAACGGCACGCCGTAGAAGATGAAGAAGATCATCAAGAGCAGCGGTACGGCCCGGAAGAACTCCACCACCACGCCGGCCGGCACCCGGATCCACCAGTGGTCGGAGATCCGCCCCACCGCGAAGACGATGCCGAAGGCCAGCGACAGCACCATGCCGGTGCCTGCGGCGAGCAGGGTCTGCCACAGGGCGGGGAGGATGAACTCGGTCCAGGTGGTCGACCGGGTGAAGGGCTCCCAGAGCCGGCCCTCCCACTGGCCGGCCTGGTCGAACCTGCTGTAGATCCACCACAGCAACGCGACCAGGCCGAGGCCGAAGACGACGCTGAGCACCGCGTTGCGGACGCGGGCGCGGGGCCCCGGGTGGTCGTAGAGGACGTTGCTGGTGCTCATCAGCGCTTCACCGCCAGACGGTTGGCCAGCCAGCCGAAGAAGTAGCCGGTGGGGATGAGGATCGCGGCGAAGGTGCCGGCGAAGACCGCGAAGATCGGGATGACCGCGTCGCCGTTGCTGTTGAGCAGGTCCTTCATCACGCTGGACGCCTCGATCAGCCCGATGGTGCCGACGATCGTGGCGTTCTTGCACAGCGCGATGAGCACGCTGCCCAGCGGCGCCACCACGGCGCGCCCGGCCTGCGGCAGGACCACGATGCGCAGGGTCTGGAAGAAGGTCAGCCCGATCGCCCGGGCCGCCTCCGCCTGGCCGGCCGGGACGGTGTTGACGCCGGACCGGACGGCCTCGCAGACGAACGCCGCGGTGTAGACCGACAGGCCGATGACGCCGAGCCAGTAGTTGTTCCGGTCCAGGTCGTCGGAGAGCCGCAGCCCCAGCGTGGAGTAGAGGCCGAAGAAGCAGAAGAAGATGATCAGCGTCAGCGGCGTGTTGCGGAAGATGTTCACCCAGGCCGCGCCGAAGCCGCGCAGCACGGGCACCGGGGAGACCCGGAACGCGGCGAGTAGCACGCCGAGCACCAGCGCGATCACCGCCGACGCGCCGGTCAGCTTGAGGATCCAGAGAAAGCCCGACACGTACGCGTCGAGGTTGGTCGGATCAGCGAATACGTGCATGCGTCGACTCCCGGGGCACGTCGTCGGCGTCGTGACAGGCCGGGGCCGGCACCCGTACGGATGCCGGCCCCGGAACCGGTCAGACGCTGCCGCAGTTGGTCAGCTTGGTGGTGTCCAGCTCGGGCGCGGCCTTGCCGCTCTTGCCCAGGGTGGCGTCCCAGGCGGCCTTGTAGCTGCCGTCCGAGGCGGCGGTCTTGAGGATCTCGTTGACCTTCTCGCAGCCGGCCTTGTCGTCCTTCTTCAGGCCGATCCCGTAGGGCTCGGTGGAGAAGGGCTTGCCGACCACCTTGAACTTGCCGGCGTACTGGGACTGGGCGGCGTAGCCGGCGAGGATGATGTCGTCGGTGGTGACGGCGTCGACCTGGCCGTTCTCCAGCAGCGGCAGGCACTTCGAGTACGAGTCGAACTGCTGCAGCTTGGCCTTCGGGTGCTCGGTCTGGATCCGCTTGGCCGGGGTCGAGCCGGTCACCGAGCAGACGGTCTTGCCGTCCAGCGCCTCCGGCCCGGACAGCGTCGAGTCGGCCTTCACCAGCAGGTCCTGACCCGCGATGAAGTACGGGCCGGCAAAGTTGATCTTCTGCTTGCGCTCGTCGTTGATCGTGTACGTCGCCACGACCAGGTCGACGGTGCCCTGCTGGATGAAGGGCTCACGGTTGGCGGAGACGGTGGTCTTCCACTCGATGTTGTTCGCGTCGACGCCCAGGCCCTTGGCCACGATCTTGGCGATCTCGACGTCGAAGCCCTCGTACGTGCTGCCGGTCTGCAGGCCCAGACCCGGCTGGTCGGCCTTGACGCCGATGACCAGCTTCTTCTGGCTCTGTGCCTTGCCGACGATGCCCTTGGCGCCCCCGCTGCCGGAACCGCTGTCGTCGCCGCCGCAGGCGCTCATGCCGAGCGCCAGGGTGGCCGCCGCGGCTGCCGCCGCCACGTGCTTCATACGCATACTCATCTCCTTCTTCGACGGGAGCCCGCCGGGAACCGGCGTGCTCCACTCGGGACGCTCAGTGCGTGAGAATCTTGGAGAGGAAGTCCTTGGCCCGCTCGCTGCGCGGGTTGGCGAAGAACTCTGTCGGCGGGGCGTCCTCGACCAGCTTGCCGTCGGCCATGAAGATGACCCGGTTGGCCGCGTGCCGGGCGAAGCCCATCTCGTGGGTGACCACGACCATCGTCATGCCGTCGCGGGCCAGCGAGGTCATCACATCCAGCACCTCGCCGACCATCTCCGGGTCCAGCGCGCTGGTCGGCTCGTCGAAGAGCATCGCCTTGGGCTGCATGGCCAGCGCGCGGGCGATCGCCGCCCGCTGCTGCTGGCCGCCGGAGAGCTGCGCCGGGTACTTCTCGGCCTGGTTGGCGATGCCCACCCGGTCCAGCAGGGCCAGGCCGCGCTCGCGGGCGGCGGCCGGCTTCTCCTTGCGCACCTTCACCGGGCCGAGGGTGACGTTCTCCAGGATCGTCTTGTGCGCGAAGAGGTTGAACGACTGGAAGACCATGCCGACCTCGCTGCGCAGCTTCGCCAGCGCCTTCCCCTCCGCGGGCAGCGGCTGGCCGTCGAAGGTGATGGTGCCGGAGTCGATCGGCTCCAGCCGGTTGATCGTCCGGCAGAGCGTCGACTTGCCGGAGCCCGAGGGGCCGATGACCACGACCACCTCGCCCTTGTCGACGGAGAGCGACACGTCGTCCAGTACGTGCAGCGGGCCGAAGTACTTGTTGACCCCGTCCAGCACGATGAGCGGTTCGCCCGTCGTCACGTCGTCCACCGTCCCTGTCGGTCGCCTGCGGAACCGGGGTCGGTCGACCCCCGGTTGGGCCACTGTAGGCGGGCCCACGTGGCGGAACGCAACCCAGATGGTCACGGAGCGGTAACACCGGTCCCCGCCGTGCCGGGGCGTCCGATTTCCGTCCACCCCCCGGCCCGTCCGGGTGGCGGCGGCGGTGTTTCACGGAGATCATGTGGGGATGACCGACGCGATCCGGTTGACCGATTACGCCCGCGGCGGTGGCTGCGCGTGCAAGATTCCGCCGGGCGAGTTGGAGGCGATGGTCGCGGGACTCGGTCCGGCCAGCGGCACCGCGGACCTGCTGGTCGGCCTGGAGCACGGCGACGACGCGGCGGTGGTCCGGCTGGACGAGCGGACCGGCCTGGTCAGCACCGCCGACTTCTTCACCCCGGTCGTCGATGACGCGTACGACTGGGGCCGGATCGCCGCGGCCAACGCGCTCTCCGACGTGTACGCGATGGGCGGCACGCCCCTCGTCGCGCTCAACCTGCTCTGCTGGCCGCGGGAGAAGCTGCCGGTCGAGCTGGCCCGGGAGGTGCTGCGCGGCGGCCAGGACGTGGCCCGGGAGGCGGCCTGCCATCTGGCCGGCGGACACAGCGTCGACGACGACGGCCCGAAGTACGGCCTCGCGGTCACCGGAGTGGTCCGCCCGGAGGAGCTGATCACCCTGGACGCCGGCCGGGCCGGCCTGCCGCTGTCGCTGACCAAGCCGCTCGGCGTCGGGGTGCTGAACACCCGGCACAAGCAGACGGGGGAGCGGTTCCCGGAGGCGGTCGCCTCGATGGCCGGGCTGAACCGGGACGCCGCGCGGGCGGCGGTGTCCGCCGGCATCCGCTGTGGCACCGACGTGACCGGCTTCGGCCTGCTCGGGCACGCCTCGAAGCTGGCCCGGGCCAGCCGGTTGACGGTGGCGATCGACGCCGCCCGGGTGCCGTACCTGCCGGGGGCCCGGCAGGCGCTGCGGGACGGGTACGTCAGCGGCGGCACCCGCCGCAACCTGGACTGGGTGACCCCGTGGACGGACTTCGGCGCGACCGATGAGGGGGAGCGGTTGCTGCTGGCCGACGCGCAGACCTCTGGTGGCCTGCTGGTCGCCGGGGAGGTGGCCGGCGGCACGGTGATCGGCGAGCTGCTCCCCCGCGGCGAGCATCTGGTCCGGATCCGCTGACCGCCATGTCGCTGTCCCGGACGGCGCACCACGCCTCGGTGATCCCTGCCGCGAACGCGCCACGATACCCGATAAGCTGTCATCTTCCCGCTACTCGGAGCAACGATGCCCAAGGAAATTATGCCCGGAATGGTCACAGACCGGTAACTTGCCCCCGGCTGAGGTCATATGCACCCCACCATCGTCAGTAAGGCCCGATCCGGAGGCCGGTGGGATCGAGCACAGCGAGGAGGCGGCATGACCGAGCTGTGGAACTGGAGAATCGACGGGGCGGCACCCGTGGAGGTGTACCCCGCGCTGGCCGAGGCGCTCGGCCGGGTGGTGATGCCCCTCGCCGTCGCCGACCCGGCCCGGCTGCCCGCGTACGCGGTGGTCTGCGACGTGTGGGAGGCGCCGGGCGAGTTCGGCACGATGGTCGACTGCTACGGGGTGCCGGAGCGGCTGCCCGAGCTGCCCAGCATCGCGGCGCTGGCCCGGCTGCTGGACCGCAACTGCCTGATGCGTGACGACACCCTGGACGCCGGCCGGCACCTGCTGGTCGCCCCGGACGGCACCATCCGCCCGGTGCACTTCACCGTCACCGAGACCGACGACGGCGAGGTGCTCAGCGGTCAGCGGCTCTGCACCGTGGCCGACCCGGGCTGCCGGGGCTGGTCGCAGTGCCACCGCTCCCGGTGGGCCCCCGACTCGATCGCCCCGGCGTTAGCCGCGGCCTGAGCCCGGGCCGGGCCGGCGGGCCTGAGCCCGGGCCCGGCCGGCGAGGGCCGCGAACGCGGTCCGGCCGCGTCAGGCGCGGGCGCTCGGCTGCTGGCCGCGCACCACCAGCTGGTCGAGCAGGGTCGCCGTGGCGGCGGCCACCGCGTCCACCGCGGCGTCGAAGGCGGCCGCGTTGTGGGCGGCGGGCGTCCGGAAGCCCGAGATCTTCCGGACGTACTGCAGCGCCGCCGCACGGACGTCCTCCTCGGTGACCACCGGGACGTACGGCTCACGCAGGGTCTTGATGCTCCGGCACACGGCTCCTCCTCGTTCGGTCCGACCAACTCGGCCCGGATACGCTGTGCACGTCATGACTACCGCAGCGGCGAGCAGCCCGCGCACCTACCAGGTGCGCACGTACGGCTGCCAGATGAACGTGCACGACTCCGAGCGCATCTCCGGCCTGCTCGAACAGGCCGGCTACGTGCGCGCCGCCGAGGCCGACGACAACCCGGACGTGGTGGTGTTCAACACCTGCGCCGTCCGGGAGAACGCCGACAACCGGCTCTACGGCAACCTGGGTCATCTGCGCCCCGTGAAGGACAAGCACCCCGGGATGCAGATCGCCGTCGGCGGCTGCCTGGCCCAGAAGGACCGCGGCGAGATCGTCCGCAAGGCCCCCTGGGTGGACGTGGTGTTCGGCACGCACAACATCGGCTCGCTGCCGGTGCTGCTGGAGCGGGCCCGGCACAACGCCGCCGCCGAGGTGGAGATCCTCGAATCCCTCGACGTCTTCCCCTCCACGCTGCCGACCCGGCGCGAGTCGACGTACGCCGGCTGGGTGTCGATCTCGGTGGGCTGCAACAACACCTGCACGTTCTGCATCGTGCCCGCCCTGCGCGGCAAGGAGAAGGACCGCCGCCCCGGCGACATCCTCTCCGAGGTGCGCGCCCTGGTCGACGAGGGCGTGCTGGAGGTGACCCTGCTCGGGCAGAACGTCAACTCCTACGGTGTCGAGTTCGGCGATCGGTACGCCTTCGGCAAGCTGCTGCGCGCGTGCGGCGACATCGACGGGCTGGAGCGGGTCCGGTTCACCAGCCCGCATCCGAAGGACTTTACCGACGACGTGATCGCCGCGATGGCCGAGACCCCCAACGTCTGCCACTCGCTGCACATGCCGTTGCAGTCCGGCTCGGACGACGTGTTGAAGGCGATGCGCCGGTCGTACCGGTCGGAGCGCTACCTGGGGATCATCGAGAAGGTGCGGGCGGCGATGCCGGACGCGGCGATCACCACCGACATCATCGTCGGCTTCCCCGGCGAGACCGACGCCGACTTCGAGCGCACCCTCGACGTGGTCCGCGCGGCCCGCTTCTCCTCGGCCTTCACGTTCCAGTACTCCAAGCGCCCCGGCACCCCCGCCGCCGCCATGGACGGCCAGCTCCCCAAGCAGGTGGTGCAGGAACGCTACGAGCGGCTGATCGCCTGCGTGGAGGAGATCACCTGGGCGGAGAACAAGCGCCTGGTGGGGGAGACCGTCGAGGTGCTGGTCGCCGTCGGCGAGGGGCGCAAGGACGAGCGCACCGGGCGGATGTCCGGCCGGGCCCGCGACGGCCGCCTCGTGCACTTCGACGCCGGCTCCCTGGCGGGGCAGATCCGCCCCGGCGACATCGTGCACACCACCGTCACGTACGCCGCCCCGCACCACCTCAACGCCGACGGCGAGCCGCTGTCGCACCGGCGTACCCGGGCCGGCGACGCCGCCGAGGCGGGGCGCTCCCCGCGTACCCCCGGGGTGTTGCTCGGGCTGCCCGTGATCGGCGCCCCGGCCGCGGCACCCGCGCCGGCCACCGGCTGCGCCGCGCACTGACCGACCGCCGACGGCCGGGACCCCGCGTGGCGGTCCCGGCCGTCGTGCCGTCCGGGCCTGAACGTGCGGGAGCCCCCGGTCCCGAAGCGGGACCAGGGGCTCCCGGAACGGCTCAGGTCAGCCGGCCTGCTCGGCCAGCTGGAGGAACTGCCGCTTGGAGGCCAGCGCCTGCTCGGCCTCCTTGATCCGGCGGGCGTCACCGGCGGCCTGGGCCCGGGACAGCCGCTCCTCGGCCTCGGCGACCTGTGCCCGCATCTGCGCGAGCAGCGGGTTGTCCTCCTTGGTGGTGCGCCGCCACGCCGAGTCCATGACCTCGCGGACCTTGTCGTCGACGGCGCGCAGCCGGCGCTCCAGCCCGGCGGCGGCCTCGCGCGGCACCCGGCCGGCCTCGTGCCAGTGCGCCTGGATCTCCCGCAGCTTCGCCTGCGCGCCCTTCGGGTCGGCGTCCACGTCCAGGGCCTCGGCCTCGGCGAGCAGGGCCTGCTTGCGCTCCAGGTTGACGCGCTGCTCGTTGTCCCGCGCCGAGAAGACCTCGCTGCGCCGGGTGAAGAACTCGTCCTGCGCGGCCCGGAACCGTTCCCAGAGCTTCTGCTCGGCCTCCTTGGACGCCCGCGGCGCGGCCTTCCACTGGGTCATCAGGTCCTTGAGCTGGTTGGCGGTGACCGCCCAGTCGGTGGACTCCTTCAGCTTCTCGGCCTCGGCGACCAACTCCTCCTTGACCGTCTGCGCCTGCTTGCGCTGCTGGTCGAGGGAGGCGAAGTGGGCGCCCCGCCGGCGGGTGAAGCCGTCCCGGGCGGCGGCGAACCGCTTCCACAGCTCACCGTCGGTCTTCTTGTCGACGCCGCGGATGGTCTTCCACTCGTCGAGGATCTCCTTGAGCCGGTCCCCGGCGGTCTTCCAGCCGGTCGACTCGGCGGCCAGCTTCTCGGCCTCCTCCACCAGGGCGGTCTTGCGCGCGAGGGCCTCGACCCGGGCGGCGTCCCGGGCGGCCTTCGCCTCGCCGGCCTTCGCCTCGGCCACCTCGGCGAGCTTGTCCAGCCGGGCGGCGAGCGCGTCGATGTCACCGACGACGTGCGCCTCGGCCAGCCCGGCGCGGATCCGCCGGATCGTGCTCAGCGACCCGCCCGCGTCGGCCGCGCCGGAGTTGAGCCGGGCCTCGGTCAGGTCCACCTCGGTCACCAGGTCGGCGAACCGCCGGGCGAAGTGGGCCAGCCCTTCCTCCGGGGCCCCCGCCTGCCAGGATCCGACCACCCGCTCGCCCTCGGCGGTCTTGACGTACACGGTGCCGTCCGCGTCCACCCGTCCGAAGGCAGTCCAGTCGCTCATGTGCCCATCCTCGTTCTCCCGGCGTCGACGGGACAGCCCCCGCGATCGCCGCCACGGCGCAGCAAAGTTACTCCGGGCATTGTCACAGGTCCGACCCCGTCCGCGTCGAGCGCCTGTCGTCGACCGTGACCATACGGTGTCCTACCGCTCTTATGACCGGATCGGCGCGGGGACGCACCGGGGGATCCCGCTACGGTGAGGGCGTGCCTCTGGTCGCCGCCGCCGTCTGCCCTCACCCGCCGCTGATCGTCCCCGAGCTGGCCGGCGCCGCCGCGCCCGAGCTGGCCGACCTCCGTGCCGCCGCCGACGCCGCGGTCGCCCGGCTCTACGCCGCCGGCGCGCGGACCGTCGTGGCGGTGGGCGCCGGGGGCCGCACCGCCGACCTGCACTACCCGTACCGGGGCAGTTTCGCGCCGTGGGGGCTGCCGTTGGAGGTGCGGCTCGGCCAGCTGCCCGACGGCGGTGCCAACACCGACGGCCTGCCGTTGGGCCTGCTCGTCGGGGCCTGGCTGCTGCGCCGGGTGCCACCGCCGGGGCCGATGACGTGGCGGATGGCGACCGTGGCGCACGACGAGCCGGTCGAGCGGTGTGCCACCGTCGGCGCCCGGATGGGCTCGGATCAGCCGTGGGCGCTGCTGGTGATGGGGGACGGGTCGGCGTGCCGGGGCACGAAGGCGCCCGGCTACGACGATCCGCGCGCCGGGGCGTACGACGAGGGGGTGGCCCGGGCCCTGGCCGACGCGGACCCCGACGCCCTGCTCGGCCTGGACCCGGGGTTGTCGGCGGAGCTGAAGGTCGCCGGGCGGGCGCCCTGGCAGGTGCTGGCCGGCGCGGTCCGCGAGGCAGGCGGCGACTGGCGCGGTGAGCTCAGCTACCACCGGGCCCCCTACGGCGTTTCCTACTTCGTGGCGAACTGGGCGCCGGCGTGAGCGGCACGGTCGTGGCCGTGGTCGGGCCGACCGCGGCCGGCAAGTCGGCGCTGAGCATCGCCCTGGCGCACGCCCTCGACGGCGAGGTGGTCAACGCCGACTCGATGCAGCTCTACCGGGGCATGGACATCGGCACCGCGAAGCTGACCCCGGCCGAGCGGGAGGGCGTGCCGCACCACCTGCTGGACATCTGGGCGGTGACCGAGCCGGCCAGCGTCGCGGAGTACCAGCGGCTGGCCCGCGCGGCGGTCGACGACATCCTGACCCGGGGCAAGGTGCCGCTGCTGGTCGGCGGCTCGGGCCTGTACGTGCGGGCGGTGCTGGAACAGTTCGAGTTCCCCGGCACCGACCCGGCGGTGCGGGCCCGGCTGGAGGCGGAGCTGGCGGCGGTCGGCCCGGCCCCGCTGTACGCCCGGCTGGCCGAGGCGGATCCGGCCGCGGCGGCCGGCATCCTGCCCGGCAACGGCCGGCGGATCGTCCGCGCCCTCGAGGTGATCGAGCTGACCGGCGCGCCGTTCACCGCGTCGCTGCCCGAGCCGACGCCGTACTACCCCGCGGTGCAGCTCGGCGTCGACCTGGACACCGCCCTGCTCGACGAGCGGATCGCGCTGCGGGTGGACCGGATGTGGGCCGACGGCCTCGTCGCCGAGACCCGGACGTTGATCGGCCACGGCCTGCCCGAGGGGCGGACGGCCAGCCGGGCGCTCGGCTACCAGCAGGTGCTGCGGTTCCTCGCCGGGGAGCTGACCGAGGTCGAGGCGCACGACGAGACGATCCGGGCGACCCGCCGGTTCGTCCGGCGGCAGCGGTCCTGGTTCCGGCGCGACCCGCGCATCCACTGGCTGGATTCGGCGTCACCGGCGTTTGTCGAGACTGCGCTGCGGGTGGTCGCCGACCATCGGGGATGATGGGGGCGTGGAGTTCACCAAGGGCCACGGCACCGGCAACGACTTCGTGATCCTGCCCGACCCGGACGGCGCGCTCGACCTGACCCCGGGGCTGGTCGCCGCGCTGTGCGACCGGCGGCGGGGCCTCGGCGCGGACGGGGTGCTGCGGGTGGTCCGGGCCGCCAAGCACCCGGAGGGCGCCGCCCTGGCGGGCGACGCCGACTGGTTCATGGACTACTGGAACTCCGACGGCTCGTTCGCCGAGATGTGCGGCAACGGGGCCCGGGTCTTCGTCCGGTACCTGCTGGAGACCGGCCTGGCCACCCCGTCCGGTGCGGCGCTGCCGGTGGCCACCCGGGCCGGCGTCGTGCGCGCGCGGGTCGAGGGCGAGGCCATCGCCGTGGAGATGCGCCGCCCCCTGCTGTACGCCACCGCCACCGCCACCCTGGGTGGGCTGACCCTGCCCGGTGCCGCGGTGGACGTCGGCAACCCGCACCTGGTCTGTGCCCTGCCGGCGGGGCTGGAGCTGGCGGGTCTCGACCTGACCCGCGCGCCGGACGTCGAACCGGCGGTCTTCCCGGCCGGGGTGAACGTCGAGTTCACCGTGCCGGGGGAGCCGGTGGAGGGCACCGACGGGCACGTGCGGATGCGGGTCCACGAGCGGGGCTCGGCGGAGACGCTCTCCTGCGGCACCGGCGCCTGCGCGGTGGCCGCGGTGGCCCTGCGGGACACGGGCCTGGACACCGGCACGGTCACGGTGGACGTCCTCGGCGGCCGCCTCACGGTGACGGTCACCGAGGACTCCTGCTGGCTGTCAGGCCCCGCCGTCCTGGTCGCCACCGGTGAGGTCACCCCGAGCGTCCTGCTCGGCTGAGCCCGCCCGCTCGGTCCGCCCGCTACCCCGACGGCCCTCGGCCCTCGGCCCTCGACCCGCGCGACCGTGTCCGGGACCTGTCCTGCCGCGTCCTTCGCTCTGCTTCAGTCGGCGCAACACCCGCTGTCCGGATAGCGGACGTCGGGCGAAGCCCTCCGGCGCGCCGCCGTCCCGGCTCCGTGCCGACCGCTCGCCGGCGCGAAGAGGTGTTGCCGTCGTTGAAGCAGAGCAAAGGAGGCGTACGCACCACTCGCGGTCGGTCGTGCCCGCCGGCCGAACGGTCGCCTGGGCCCGCCGGGGCCCCTGTTCGGGTGCGTTTCCGGTCGCCACGGCGACCAGAAGCGCTCCCGGAGAAGGGTCAGGGGGTGGCGCTGGCCTCGGCGGCGATCTCGGGAAGGTCGGCCGGGCCCGGGTCGGCGGCCGGCGGCGGGGTGGCGGCCGGGTTCTGGGCGGCGGTGCGGACCGCGGCGGCGACCGCCGGAGCGACCCGGGAGTCGAAGACGCTCGGCACGATCACCGTCGGGTTGATCTTGTCCTCGCCGACCACGTCCGCGATGGCCCGGGCCGCCGCGATCGCCATCTCCTCGGTGAACTCCTCGGCGTGCGCGTCCAGCATGCCGCGGAAGACGCCCGGGAAGGCGAGCACGTTGTTGATCTGGTTCGGCTGGTCGGAGCGGCCGGTGGCGACCACGGCGGCGTGCTTGCGCGCCTCCCGCGGGTCGACCTCCGGGTCCGGGTTGGCCAGCGCGAAGACGATCGCGTCCTTGGCCATCGTGGCGATGTCGTCGCCGGTTAGCAGGTTCGGCGCGCTGACCCCGATGAAGACGTCCGCGCCCCGGATCGCCCCCGGCAGGTCGCCGGAGTAGCTCTCCTTGTTGGTGTTCTCCGCCAGCCACTGCCAGGCCGGGTTGAGGTCCGGCAGGCCGCGGTGCAGGGCGCCCTGCCGGTCGTACGCGATGATGTCGCCCACGCCCTGGCGCAGCAGCAGCTTGATGATCGCGGTGCCGGCCGCGCCGGCCCCGGAGACCACCACCCGGACGTCCGCGAGCTGCTTGCCCACGACGCGCAGCGCGTTGGTCAGCGCGGCCAGCACGCAGATCGCGGTGCCGTGCTGGTCGTCGTGGAAGACCGGGATGTCCAGCGCCTCGCGCAGCCGGGCCTCGATCTCGAAGCAGCGCGGCGCTGCGATGTCCTCCAGGTTGATCCCGCCGTACGCGGGTGCGATCGCCTTGACGATCGCCACGATCTCGTCGGTGTCCTGGGTGTCCAGCACCACCGGCCAGGCGTCCACCCCGCCGAAGCGCTTGAACAGCGCCGCCTTGCCCTCCATCACCGGCAGCGACGCGGCCGGCCCGAGGTTGCCCAGGCCGAGCACCGCCGAGCCGTCGCTGACCACGGCCACCGTGTTGCGCTTGATGGTGAGCCGGCGGGCGTCGGCCGGGTTCTCGGCGATCGCCATGCAGACCCGGGCCACCCCGGGGGTGTACGCGCGGGACAGGTCGTCGCGGGTGCGCAGCGCGACCTTGGAGTTGACCTCGATCTTGCCGCCGAGGTGCAGCAGGAACGTCCGGTCGGAGACCTTGCGGACGTCCACGCCGTCGAGCGCGGTCAGGGCGTCGACCACCTGGTCGGCGTGGCTGGCGTCGGCGGTGTCGCAGGTGAGGTCGACGATCACGCTGGTCGGGTCGGAGTCGACCACGTCCAGCGCGGTGACGATCGCGCCGGCCTCGCCCACCGCGGTGGTCAGCCGGCCGATCGAAGAGGCGTCCGCGGTCACCGCGATCCGGATCGTGATCGAGAATCCCGCACTCGGAAGTCGGGTGATGGCCACGGAAAATCCCTCCGTCAACGCTGAGCGGCTCGCCCCGCATTTCTACCCGCCCACCCAGGTCGCCCGGCATCCGCCCCCGCTGTTGGCGGTGTACGCCACGGGCATATAGCAGGTGCGTCACGCGTTGCCACATGTCAGGATGCTCGGTACGTATTCGAAACACCTCGGTAGTAGACATAACGGACAGGGGAGACTCAGTTTGCGAGACCAGGAGACCTACGTTCCCTACGAGGACGACGAGCTCGACGCCACCACCGGTGAGTTCGAGCTGTCGGAGCGGCAGGCGCTACGGCGGGTCCCCGGCCTCTCCACCGAGCTCACCGACGTCACCGAGGTCGAGTACCGCCAGCTGCGGCTGGAGCGGGTCGTCCTGGTGGGCGTCTGGACCGAGGGCACCCAGGACGACGCGGAGAACAGCCTCACCGAGCTGGCGGCGCTGGCCGAGACGGCCGGGTCGCAGGTGCTCGAGGGGCTGATCCAGCGGCGTAACCGCCCGGACCCGGCCACCTACGTCGGCCGGGGCAAGGTCGACGACCTCGGCGCGGTGGTGCTCTCGACCGGCGCCGACACGGTGATCTGCGACGGTGAACTCTCCCCGTCCCAGCTGCGCAACCTGGAGCAGCGCACCAAGGTCAAGGTGGTCGACCGGACCGCGCTGATCCTCGACATCTTCGCTCAGCACGCCAAGAGCAAGGAAGGTAAGGCGCAGGTCGAGCTGGCGCAGCTCCAATACCTGCTGCCGCGGCTGCGTGGTTGGGGTGAGACGCTCTCCCGGCAGACCGGTGGTTCCGGCCGCGGCGGCGGCGCCGGCGGCGGCGTGGGTGTGCGTGGACCCGGTGAGACCAAGCTGGAGACCGACCGGCGGCGGATCCGCCACCGCATCTCCCGGCTGCGGCGCGAGATCAAGGCCATGAAGACCGTACGCGAGACCAAGCGCGCCCGGCGGTCCCGTAACGCCGTCCCCGCGGTGGCCATCGCCGGCTACACCAACGCCGGCAAGTCCAGCCTGCTCAACCGGCTGACCGGTGCCGGTGTGCTGGTCGAGAACGCGCTCTTCGCCACCCTCGACCCGACCACCCGCAAGGCCACCACCTCCGACGGGCGGCTGTACACCCTCTCCGACACGGTCGGCTTCGTCCGGCACCTGCCCCACCAGATCGTCGAGGCGTTCCGCTCGACCCTGGAGGAGGTCGCCGAGTCGGACCTGGTGGTGCACGTCGTCGACGGCGCCCACCCGGACCCGGAGGAGCAGGTCAGGGCGGTCCGCGAGGTGCTCGCCGAGGTGGGCGCCGACCGGCTGCCCGAGCTGCTGGTGGTCAACAAGACCGACGCCGCGGACGAGGAGACGCTGCTGCGGCTCAAGCGGCTCTGGCCGGACGCCGTCTTCGTCTCCGCACACAGCGGGCGGGGCGTGGACGGGCTGCGCGAGGCGATCGAGGAGCGGCTGCCCCGCCCCGCGGTGGAGGTGCACGCGGTGCTGCCCTACGACCGGGGTGACCTGGTGGCCCGGGTGCACCGGCAGGGTGAGGTGCTGAGCACCGCCCACCTCCCGGAGGGCACGCTGCTGCACGTCCGGGTGGGCGAGGCGCTCGCCGCCGAGCTGGCGCCGTTCCGCGCCGGCGAGCGGCTCGTCGAGGAGGAGCGGGTCGGCGCCGGCCGGTGAGGCGTCCGGCGTCACCCGCCCGGGTAACCGGACGTGCGACACTGGACTCCATGCGGCACGTTGTCTCCTCGGTCACGGTTGCGCTCGGACTGCTCGGCGCGACCGTGGCGCCTGCCGGGGTCGCCCTGGCGGGTCCCGCCGCGGCCCCCGTGCAGGCCGCGGCTCCCGGCAAGAAGAAGTGCACCGTCGAGGACAAGCGCCTGCGGGAGCTGTCCGGCCTGGTCGCCACCAGCACCGGCTACGTCGTGATCAACGACGGCACCGACACCCCGAGCCGCAAGCGGGTCTTCTACCTCGACACCAAGTGCCAGATCTCGAAGGAGCCGGTCCAGTACTCGGGTGACGGGCCTCTCGACACCGAGGACCTGGCGCTCTCGCCGGACCGCAAGACCCTCTGGATCGCCGACACCGGGGACAACATCACCAGCAAGACCCGCCGGGAGCGGGTCGCGGTCTGGACCATGCCGGTCAGCGGTTCCAAGCAGCCGGTGCTGCACCGGCTCGCGTACCCGCAGAAGGCGCCGCACGACGCCGAGGCGCTGCTCATCGGTAACGACGGCAAGCCGCTGATCATCACCAAGGAGCTCTCCGGCAAGTCGGAGATCTTCACCCCGGCGGCCGCGCTGAAGGCGGCCGGTGACACCGAGCCGGTGCCGATGCGCAAGGTCGGCGAGGTGACCATCCCGAAGACCAGCACCGAGATCCGGATGGGCGCCCCGCTCAAGCTCCTGGTCACCGGCGCCGCTCGTTCGCCCGACGGCAGCAAGGTGGTGCTGCGCACCTACGGCGACGCCTTCGAGTACGACGTCACCGGCGGCGACATCGTCGCTGCCCTGACCGGCGGCACGCCCCGGGTGACCCCGCTGGCCGACCCGTTCGGCGAGGCGATCTCCTACACCCCGGACGGAAAGTCCTTCGTCACCGTCTCCGACGGCGGCCAGATGGACGACTCCGAGCCGATCGACATCCTCAGCTACGTCCCGTCGACCAAGGGCGTCGAGGCGCTGCCGGCCGCCGGGGGTGAGGTGGCGAAGCCGGCCGCCTCGAAGTCCTGGATCGAAGGGCTGACCCTCGACGAGATCACGTACCTGATCGCGGCGGTCGGCGTGCTCGGCGCTCTGCTGGTCGGCGCGGGGATCTTCGGCATCGTCCGGGCCCGGCGCCGCCCCGCGCCGCCCGTCGACGGACCGGACCGGGACGAACCGCCGGCGGCCGGCGGGTTCGACGACCGGCTCGCCGAGGGCGGTCCGTACGGCGGCGGGCCGGCCAACGGCTACGGCGGTGGACCGGCCGGCGGCGGATACGGCGGTGGGTACGGCGGCGGCCCGGTCAGCGGCGCGCCCGGGCGACCCGCCGGCGGCGGGGTGTACGGCGGGGGCCGCCCTCAGGGCGCCGGTCGTGCGCAGGGCGGGGTCTACGGCGGCGGCGGTGGCGGCGGTCGTCCACAGGGCGGCGGCGTCTACGGCGGCGCCCCGCAGGGCGGCGGGTACGGCGGCGGTCGTGCCGAGCCGCCCCGGCGTGAGCCGGACCACCGGGATCCGCGCGGGGGCCGCCGTGACGGCTACGACGACGGACGGGGCCAGTACGGGCAGGTGCCCGGCGGCCGCGAGTACCGGGGCGATCGGTACTGACCACCACGCCGGGTGACCGCCGAGTGGCGGTCACCCGGTCAGGGTGTCGGGTCAGATCCGGCGCAGCACCGCGACGACGCGGCCCATGATGGTGGCGTCGTCGCCGGGGATCGGGTCGAAGGCCGGGTTCTGCGGCATCAGCCAGACGTGCCCGTCGCGGCGCCGGTAGGTCTTCACGGTCGCCTCGCCGTCGAGCATGGCCGCGACGATGTCGCCGGCCTCGGCGTTCGGCTGCTGGCGGACCACCACCCAGTCGCCGTCGCAGATCGCCGCGTCGAGCATCGAGTCGCCCTTGACCTGGAGCATGAAGACCTCGCCCTCACCCACCAGCTCGCGGGGGAGCGGGAAGATGTCCTCCACCGCCTGCTCGGCGAGGATCGGGCCACCGGCGGCGATCCGGCCCAGCATCGGCACGTACGCCGGGGTGGGCCGCTGCGAGCGGCTCAGCTCGTCGTCGATCGCGTCGCTGGGGGCGCGGACGTCGACCGCCCGGGGCCGGTTGGGGTCGCGACGCAGGAAGCCCTTCTTCTCCAGCTCCTTGAGCTGGTAGGCGACGCTGGACGGGGAGACCAGGCCGACCGCCTCGCCGATCTCGCGCACGCTCGGCGGGTAGCCGTGCCGCTCCACCCAGCTGCGGATGAACTCCAGGATCCGGCGCTGCCGGGCGGTGAGGTCGACGGTGGCTGGGTCGGGGAAGCTGCTGACCACCGGGGTGACCGGGCGCACGGCGGGCTGGCCCGTCCGGCTGCGCGCGGCGCGGGGCCGTCGGGTCGCCGGCGGACCCGCCCCGTCGATCGGCTGCGGGTTCTTCTGCCGGTTGGCCCGGTCCTCGGTCACGTCCGTCCCTCCCTGGTCGACGCTGGGTGCCTTGGCGGCTCGTGGTGCGTGCGGATGGTGCTGCCCGACCGGCCGGAGGCGACACGCCGCGCCCGGTCGTTGTTGACCGTATAGGTGAGATCGGCCATTTTCAAACATCTGTACGACCTCTTGTCGGCGTGTCGGGCCGAATTCCTGGATTTCCGAACGCCTGTTCTGATAAATGGTACGTCGACCTCGAACGCGTGTTCGATGAAACGGTTGGCCGTGACCGTGGCGGGAGTCGCCCGTTGGGATTTCGGCGACGCTCGGGGGAGGTGGGGCGGGTGAGTGATTCTGATGACGCGCCGGACACGCCGGCCAGCTTGACCTCGCCTGGGCGACGACATACGGTCGACCCCTAGATGTAGTAGTGACACGGGCGTAAGTCGCCTACAGGTTGGGTTCGACTACCGACCGCACTCCCGTACCGTCGACCCGACGGCGGCCGTCCGACGATGGTCCGTCGCGGTGGAGCGTGCCCCGGGAGCGCGTCGGTGCGCGCCCGCGGCGCGATGAAGGAGGTCAGGCGATGCGGTGTCCGTACTGCCGGCACGCCGACTCCCGGGTCGTCGACTCGCGGGAGGCCGACGACGGTCAGCTCATCCGGCGGCGGCGGTCCTGCCCGGAGTGCGGCAAGCGGTTCACCACCGTCGAGGAGGCGGTGCTCGCGGTGGTCAAGCGCAGCGGGGTGACCGAGCCGTTCAGCCGTACGAAGATCATCGGCGGGGTGCGCAAGGCGTGCCAGGGCCGGCCGGTCGACGACGACTCGATCGCGCTGCTGGCGCAGAAGGTCGAGGAGACCGTCCGGGCCAAGGGGGCCGCCGAGATCCCGAGCCACGAGGTGGGGTTGGCCATCCTGGGGCCGCTGCGCGACCTGGACGAGGTGGCCTACCTGCGCTTCGCCAGCGTCTACCGGTCCTTCGACTCGCTCGCCGACTTCGAGCGCGAGATCGAGACCCTGCGGGCCGCGGCCCGCGTCCGCGCCGACGCCGGCGCGGTCGAAGCCGCCGGCCGTACCAGTTGAGTTTTTCGGATTTCTGACAGAGACAACGCGCGGTGGGTGACCGCGCAGACGAGGGGGCGGATGAGATGGCGGGGGACGGCGTGACAGCAAGCAAGTCGCGGACCCGGGCCGGCGCGCCGGCGGGGCTGAAGGTCGGGCGGGTGTGGACGACCGAGGGGGTCCACCCGTACGACGAGGTGGCGTGGGAGCGCCGCGACGTCGTGATGACGAACTGGCGGGACGGCTCGATCAACTTCGAGCAGCGCGGGGTGGAGTTCCCCGAGCCCTGGAGCGTCAACGCGGCCAACATCGTGACCACCAAGTACTTCCGGGGCGCGGTGGGGACCCCGGAGCGGGAGTGGTCGCTCAAGCAGCTGATCGACCGGGTGGTCACCACCTACCGCAAGGCCGGCGAGGAGCACGGCTACTTCGCCACCCCGGCCGACGCGGAGATCTTCGCGCACGAGCTGACCTGGATGCTGCTGCACCAGGTGTTCAGCTTCAACTCGCCGGTCTGGTTCAACGTGGGCACGCCGTCGCCGCAGCAGGTCAGCGCCTGCTTCATCCTGAGCGTCGACGACTCCATGGACTCCATCCTGGACTGGTACAAGGAGGAGGGGCTGATCTTCCAGGGCGGCTCCGGCTCCGGCGCCAACCTGTCCCGGATCCGGTCCTCGAAGGAGCTGCTCTCCTCCGGCGGCACCGCCTCCGGCCCGGTCAGCTTCATGCGCGGCGCGGACGCGAGCGCGGGCACCATCAAGTCCGGTGGCGCCACCCGGCGCGCGGCCAAGATGGTCATCCTCGACGTGGACCACCCGGACATCGAGGAGTTCGTGGTCACCAAGGCGCGCGAGGAGGACAAGATCCGCGCGCTGCGGGACGCCGGCTTCGACATGGACCTGGGCGGCGCCGACATCGTCAGCGTGCAGTACCAGAACGCCAACAACTCGGTCCGGGTCTCCGACGAGTTCATGACCGCGGTGGAGAACGGCGGCGGCTTCGACCTGCGCGGCCGGCTCGACGGGCAGACCATCGAGACCGTTGACGCCAAGAAGCTGTTCCGGACGATCTCCCAGGCCGCCTGGGAGTGCGCCGACCCCGGCCTGCAGTACGACGACACCATCAACGACTGGCACACCTGCCCGGAGACCGGGCGGATCACCGCGTCGAACCCGTGCTCGGAGTACCTGCACCTGGACAACTCCTCGTGCAACCTGGCCTCGCTCAACCTGATGAAGTTCCTCCGCGCCGACGGTGGCTTCGAGGTGGAGAAGTTCGTCAAGTCCGTCGAGTTCGTCATCACCGCGATGGACATCTCGATCTGCTTCGCCGACTTCCCGACCGAGAAGATCGGCGAGACCACCCGCGCCTACCGGCAGCTCGGCATCGGCTACGCCAACCTGGGCGCGCTGCTGATGGCGTCGGGCCTGCCGTACGACTCGGAGCAGGGCCGCTCGGTCGCCGCGGCGATCACCTCGCTGATGACCGGCACCGCGTACCGCCGTTCGGCCGAGCTGGCCGGCATCGTCGGCCCGTACGACGGCTACGCCCGCAACGCTGAGCCGCACAAGCGGGTCATGCGCAAGCACGCCGCCGCCAACGACGAGATCAAGCCGGCCGGCACCGTGGCCACCGCCATCCAGCGCGAGGCCACCAAGCAGTGGACGCAGGGCAACAAGGTCGGTGACAAGTTCGGCTGGCGCAACTCGCAGGCCAGCGTGCTCGCCCCGACCGGCACCATCGGCCTGATGATGGACTGCGACACCACCGGCGTCGAGCCGGACCTGGCGCTGGTCAAGTTCAAGAAGCTGGTCGGCGGCGGCTCGATGCAGATCGTCAACCAGACCGTCCCGCGCGCCCTGCGCAGCCTCGGCTACCCCGAGGAGCAGGTCGAGGCCATCGTCGAGCACATCGCCGACCACGGCCACGTGGTGGACGCCCCGGGCCTCAAGCCGGAGCACTACCCGGTCTTCGACTGCGCCATGGGCGAGCGGTCCATCGCGCCGATGGGCCACGTGCGGATGATGGCGGCGGTTCAGCCGTTCATCTCCGGGGCCATCTCCAAGACGGTCAACATGCCGGAGCAGGCGACCGTCGAGGACGTCGAGAAGATCTACTTCGAGGGCTGGAAGCTCGGCCTCAAGGCCCTCGCGATCTACCGCGACAACTGCAAGGTCGGCCAGCCGCTGTCGGTGGCGAAGCCGAACAAGGCCGCCGGGCCGGCGACCACCGAGACCGCCGTCGCGCCGGTGGTCGAGAAGGTCGTCGAGTACCGGCCGGTGCGCAAGCGGCTGCCGAAGAAGCGCCCGTCGCAGACGGTCTCCTTCTCGGTCGGCGGCGCCGAGGGCTACCTCACCGCCTCGTCCTACCCGGACGACGGCCTCGGCGAGGTCTTCCTCAAGATGTCGAAGCAGGGCTCGACCCTGGCCGGCGTGATGGACGCCTTCTCGGTGGCCATCTCCATCGGTCTCCAGTACGGCGTCCCGCTGGAGACGTACGTCAGCAAGTTCACCAACATGCGCTTCGAGCCGGCCGGCATGACCGACGACCCGGACGTGCGGATGGCGGCCTCGGTGATGGACTACATCTTCCGTCGCCTGGCCCTGGACTTCCTGCCGTACGAGCGCCGCGCGGAGCTGGGCATCTTCACCGCCAAGGAGCGGGCCGCCCAGCTGCGGGCCGAGGCGGAGGCGGAGAGCGGTGCGGACCTCACCGCGATGGCCGCCTCCGCCCCGGTCGAGGTGCCCGCCGAGCCGAAGACCGGCCCGGTCGCTCAGCCGGCGCAGGAGGTGGCGGAGGTCGCCGCCGCCAAGCCGGCGCCGTCGGTGGGTTCCAGCACCGAGCTGCTGGAGGCCGTGCTCGGTAAGGCCGCCGACGCGCCGCTCTGCTTCACCTGCGGTACGAAGATGCGGCCGGCCGGTAGCTGCTACGTCTGCGAGGGCTGCGGCTCCACCAGCGGCTGCAGCTGAGCCCACGGTGGGACGGGGTGCGTGAAGCGCGCCGGAACTGAGTAACGAGGGGGGTCGGACGTCGTCCGGCCCCCCTCGCGTGCTCCGCGGTGGGGTGGCAGGCGGGCAGCATGGGGGCATGACGCTGTCCTCGATCTACGCCGACTTCGGCGCCCACGAGGCGTCCGGCGTGTCACCCGCCTACGAACGCCTGGCGTCGGCGGTCTCCCGCGACGACGAGCTGCTCGCCCTGCTCGGCAGGCTCCCGCTGGCCAAGCGGCAGCCCAATCTGCTCTTCGGCGTGGTACGGCTGCTCGGCGGTCCCGTTGAGGATCCCGGCGCGTTCCGTGACCACGTGCTGGCAAACTGGCCGGCGATCGAGGCGGAGATCCGCGTCCGGGCGACGCAGACGAACGAGGCCGGACGGTGTGCCGTACTGCTGCCGGTGCTTGCCGCGTTGCCGCAGCCGCTCGCGCTGCTGGAGGTCGGGGCGTCCGCCGGGCTCTGCCTCTACCCCGACCGGTACGCCTACCGCTACGGCGACCTGGTGCTTGGCGCGGGCGAACCGGTCCTCGAGTGCGCGGTCACCGGAGTGACGCCGCCGGACCGCCTACCCGAGGTGGTGTGGCGGGCCGGCCTGGATCTGAACCCGCTCGACGTGACCGACGCCGCCGACGTGGCCTGGCTCGACGCCCTCATCTGGCCGGAGCACACCCACCGTCGCGTGCGGCTCCGGGTCGCGGCGGCCGTCGCCGCGGCGGACCCGCCGCTGCTCGTTCGCGGGGACCTGGTGGACGACCTGCCCGCGCTGGCCGCGAGGGCGCCGGCCGGCGCGACGCTGGTGGTGTTCCACACCTCCGTGCTCTACCAGGTGCCGGCGCCGCGGCGGCAGGCGTTCGCCGACGTGGTACGCGGACTGCCCGGGCACTGGATCGCGAACGAGGCCCCGGAGGTACTGCCCTACGACGCGCTGCCGGAGCCGACTGGCGGGGCGTTGCACAATGTGCTCGCGCTGGACGGGACGCCGCTGGCCTGGACCCGCTCACACGGCCAGGCGATCGACTGGTTCGGGTGACGCGAGGCGACGGCGTCAGGCGTTGAACCGCACCCGGCGGTGGCGCTGGCACGCCGTTCGTCGCCCGGAATCCGGCTGTCCTGGGGCGCTCCACAGTGGTGGCGGTCTGGCAACATACCGGCATGGCCTGGCCTCCGAAGCTGCCGCGCACGTGGAACCCGGTCGTCGCGGTCGCGGTCAGCGCCCTGGTCGGCTGGATCCTGCTCGTGGTGCTGATGAGCGAGGCGTTGCTGGACCGGGCGGACAAGGCGGCCAGCGTCATCGGCATGCTGATCGGGTTGGGCGCGCTCGTGGTCGCCGTCGTCGAGCTGCCCCGACGTGGCGCGACCGCCACCGAACCGGAATCGGAACCGGAGCCGGAGCCGGGTGACCGGCGACCGTCGCTGCTCCGGCGGCCCAGCGTCGTAGCGGCGCTGGCCACGATGGCGGTGGGCCTGCTCGTGGTCATCGTCGTCGTCGGGCTGGGCGGTGGCGGGGGATCACCGGCGGCGACCACGACCACTGCCGCCCCCTCGGCCGCCGCTAAAAGCGACGCGGTGGCGACCGGCCTGCCGGCGGCGACCGGCACCACCGCCGGACCGGCCGAGCCGTGCGTCGCCCAGGCCGCCGTCGCCGCGCCGCCGAGCGCCAGCCCGTCGACCGAGACGGTCCGGCACGAGGGATCGCTGGTGCTCTCCAAGGGCTACTACGCCGACCTCGACTCGCTCTGCCCGGACTGGGACGTCACGGACGTGCTCGGCTCCAAGGGGGACATCGGCAACGACGGGACGGGACTGGTCCGCAGCCTCACCGCCGGAACCCAGATCGCGGTGGTGCCGAGCGACGCCCCGGTCACGTACGCGATGTGCGCCGCGAACACCGACTACGTGTCGGAGACCCTCCGCTACGCCGACCTGCACACCGGAAACCGGTACTGCGTGCTGACCGACGCCGGCCGGCGCAGCCTGCTCACCGTCGTAAAGCGGGTCGGCGGCGACCGGGACCGCTTCTCCGTCCAGATGCAGGTTCGGACGTGGGCGGAGAAGCGGCCCGGCGAGGAGACCAACTACGTCCCGTGGGTCATCGGCGGGATCATCGTCCTCGTGCTGCTCGGCGGCGGGGCGAAGAAGGCCACCTCCGACGCCGACTGAGTCGACCGAGTGCGGTGGGCGGGTATCGCCCCCGGCCGGGGCCGCGGGACCGCCACCCGGCCGCCGCGCAGTGCACCTGCGCAACGCCGACGGGGTCGCCGATCGCAGCTTCGCGCCCATCACCATCGGCGCCGGCGCAGTGTCGATCAGGCGTAGGTAGCGCCCGACGCCGCTGCCGAAGGGCCGGTCAGGCCGGCGGGAAGTCGCGCAGCCGGCGCAGCGGCGAGCAGACCACGAAGACCGCGGCGCTCCACATGCCCAGCACGCAGATCCAGAGCGCCGGCCGCAACCCGAGCTGACTGCCGAGCGTGCCGCCGAGCAGCGCGCCGAGCGGGATCACCCCGTAGCAGATCCACAGGAACGCGGCGTTGACCCGGCCGAGCAGCGGCGCCGGGGTGATCCGCTGCCGGTACGACATCGCCGCCACGTTGAACAGCACCGCGTTGGCGGAGAACGCGGCGAACCCGGCCGCGAATAGCAGCACGCCCCAGCCCGGGCGGGCCAGCGGGATGAGCAGGTAGAGCGGTCCGGGCGCGGCCATCGCCACCCAGATGATCCGGGCGGTGCCGATCCGCCGGGAGAGCCGCTCGGCCAGGGCGCCGGCGACCAGGCCGCCGACCGCGCCGGTGGAGAAGACCAGCCCGATCACCAGCGGCGAGGCGTGCAGCTCCCGGCGCAGGAACGGCACCTCGATCGCGCTCGCGGCCATGACGAAGAAGTTCGACGTGGTGGTGCAGGCGAGCAGCTTCACCAGGATCGGCTGCCGGCGGACGAAACCCAGCCCCTCGCCCAGGGCCGCCCGTGCGGTCACCCGCCCGGCAGCCGGCGGCGCGGCGTCCGGGGTGGCCCGGATGCGCAGCAGCGTCACCGCGCTGACCGCGAAGGAGAGGCCGGTGGTGAGGAACGTGCGGGCCGCGCCGACCAGCGCGATCAGCGCGCCGCTCAGCGTCGGCCCGGCCAGCTCGGCGAACTGCTGGCTGGTGACCAGCTTGGCGTTGCCGTCGACGAGCTGCTCCGCCGGTACGAGGCCGGGCAGCATGCTCCGGTACGCCACCGTGAAGGCGACGGTCAGCACGCCGGAGAGGCCGACCACGACGTACAGGAAGACCAGGGTGAGGTGCCCGACCAGGGCGACCACCGGCAGCGACAGCAGGAGCGCGGCCCGGCCCAGGTCGCACGCGATCATCAGCCGCCGCTGGTCGACCCGGTCGGTCAGGATCCCGGCCGGCAGCGAGAAGATCAGGTACGGCAACCAGGCCAGGAAGGTCAGCAGGGAGATCTGGAAGACGCTGGCGCCGAGGGTGTCCGCGGCGAGCAGCGGCACCGCCACCCCGGAGACCCGGGTGCCGAGTTCGCTGACCGTCTGGCCGCTCCACAGCAGCAGGAAGTTCCGGCTGCGCCACAGCGAGGGGCGGGCCGGGTTGGCGGCGGGTCGGGTCGATTGGGCCGTCACTGCTGAGCCTGTCTGTCTGGCGAGCGCCGCGGGCCGGTCGCCGGGGCCCGGGCACCCTACCCCCGGCCGCGACCGGACGGCACCGCATTTGCGGGCCGAGGCGGCTAGGGTGCGGGCTCATGACGGAACCGCACTGGATGACCGAGACCCGAGCCGCGTACGACACCGTCGCCGTCGACTACGCCCGACTCCTTCCGGACGTTGGGGAGGGGGCGCTGGACCGGTCGATGCTGGCCACGTTCGCGAGCAGGTGCGCGGGTCGGGGCCGGTGGTCGAGGTGGGCTGCGGCACCGGCCGGATCACCGCCCACCTGCGCGACCTAGGGCTGGACGTCTCCGGCGTCGACCTGTCAGCCGGCATGGTGGCGGTGGCCCGCCGCCAGCACCCGGAGCTGCGCTTCGCGGTCGGCTCGATGACCGACCTGCCGGTGGCGGACGGCGCCCTCGCCGGCCTCGTCGCCTGGTACTCGATCATCCACGTGCCGCCGGAGCAGATGCCCGGCGTGTTCGCCGAGTTCCACCGGGTGCTCGTCCCGGGCGGTCGGCTGCTGCTCGCCTTCAAGGCCGGCGACCGGCTGCACCGCCTGGAGCAGGCGTACGGCCACACCGTCTCGTACGACGTGCACTGGCTGTCGCCGGCCCGGGTCGCCGCCCAGCTCGCGGCGGCCAGGTTCACGCTGCACGCCCGGCTGGACCGGGAGCGCGAGGACCGGGAGAAGGGGCCGCAGTCGTTCCTGCTGGCGGTCCGCACGGACGGCACGGTCGACCGCTGAGCACGGTGGCCCCGACGGCCGAGCGTCGACGGGGACCACCGCCCACCGCGTCCGGCGGCGCTACCGGCCCCGGACCACCGACACCTGCTCCGCGATCGAGACCACCTGCTCCACGGTCAGCACCAGTGGCGCCTGGATGTTCACCACCGCGCCGTCGGGCACCTCCGCCTGGAGAAACCACATGTCGTCCGCCCGGATCAGCGTGGCGTCCCGCCCGCCGACGGTGACCCGCCGTTCCTCCCGTGCCCCCATCACCTGGTGCCGGAGATCCGGCTCCGGGTTGGCGACGACCTGCACGGAGAGGATCTCGTCGGGGGTGGCGCCGCGCAGGGTGAGGATCTGGTCGTCCTTGAACGCCGCCACCGTCCACCCCGCGGGGGCGAGCCGGACCCGCAGCGGCACCGGCTGGGGCTGGTCCACCACCGTGGCGGCGATCGCGGTCACCGCCTCCGCACTGGCGCGGGTGCCGATGCCGACCACCGTCACCCACTGGCCGGGCGAACGCTCCCAGCTCACCGCGGCCGACCGGACGCCGCTGCCCTCGGCGCTGACCTCGAGTTCGCCGGGGCGGCCAGCGACCGTCACGGGCCGGACCGGCCCGACGTGGCTCGTCTGCGGGCGGTCCGTGACCTGCAGGTAGACGTCGCTGACGCCGTCCCGGGCCAGGTACACGGCAAGGAAGCCGCCGTCGTCGAGACTGAACCGGGGTGCCGCCAGCCCGGCCGGTCGGGGCCGCAGAGTGAGCGGGAATTCGGGGATCCGCACCGCCACCAGGGAGAGGGACCCCGGCGGCGCGGTGGCGGGCCGGTTGTCGGGCAGCACCAGCGCCCCGGCCCCGGCCGCCACGACCACCGCGGCGGCCGCCACGAGCAGCGTCCGGCGGCGCGCCGTGGGACGGGATCCGATGACGCCCGGCCGGACCGGGTCGCCGGCGCACTCGGCGACGAGCCGGGCACGGGCGGCGGCGAGTGCCTGCGCGGTGGCGGGCGGCGCGTCCGGGCCGTACGCCCGCAGCGCGGTGATCTCGTTCATGACGGCTCCTGGGTGCTCGGCGCGGGATCGAGGGCGAGCCGGGTCAGCCGTCGGGCCCGGTGCAGCCGGGAGCGGACGGTGCCGGTGGGGATGTCGAGGACGGCGGCGATCTCGTCGTACGACAGGTCGGCCCAGGCGGTCAGCAGCAGCACGTCCCGGTCGCCGTGCCGGAGGGTGGCCATTGCGGCGGCCAAATCCCGCCGCAGCGCCCGGGCGTCGACCCGGTCGATGGCGTCCTCCACCGGAACCGGCGACTCGTCCGTGGCGGCGAGGCGGACCAGCGCGCGGTACCGCCGCTCCTCCTGGCGGACGTGGTGGCGCAGCAGGTTGGTGGCGATGCCGAACAGCCAGGGACGCACTCCGACGCCGGTCGACCGGTAGTCACCCCGCCGCCGGAACGCCACCAGGAACGTCTCGCCCAGCAGGTCGTCGGCGAGTGGGCCGATCCGGCGGGCGAGGTAGCGGTGGACGGCCGCGGCATGCCGGTCGAACAGGGGCGCGAACCGCTCCGGGACGGTGGCGGACGCCCGGATCAGGTCGACGTCGGACGGCTCCCCGTCGCCCGCG
The DNA here is from genome assembly GCF_045207895.1 of Micromonospora sp. NBC_00898. NCBI lineage: Bacteria > Bacillati > Actinomycetota > Actinomycetes > Micromonosporales > Micromonosporaceae > Micromonospora > Micromonospora sp. NBC_00898. The sequence continues at coordinate 4,140,099 of NZ_CP108775.1, read as the reverse complement.
TCATCGGTGTCGGGCGGTCCGAGGGCGTTGTCGTCGGGCTGCTTTCGCTCGTGGGTGTGGGCCCGCTGCACGTTGGTCACATCCGTTCATGCCCGATGGGCGGCGACGGGTTCACGGTGGCACGGGTCGCCGAGGGTAGGGTCCTTCCCCGACCGGGCGCGGCGAAAGGAACCAGGCGTGACCATCTGCATCCTCACCCTCGGCGGCACCATCGCGATGGCGGGGGCCGGCCCGGGCGGCGTGGTCACCCGGCTGACCGGGGCCGAACTCGCCGCCGCCGTGCCCGGGCTGGCCGACTTCCCGCTGGAGATGCGGGACGTCGAGGCGGTGCCGAGCGCCGACCTGACGTACCGCCGGATCCTCGACCTGGTGGCCGTGGCGGGCGCGGCGGTGACGGACGGGGCGACCGGCGTGGTGGTGACCCAGGGCACCGACACCCTGGAGGAGACCGCCTTCCTGGCCGACCTGGTCTGGCCGCGCCCGGCGCCGCTGGTCTTCACCGGCGCGATGCGCAACCCCACCCTGGCCGGTCCGGACGGCCCGGCGAACCTGCTCGCCGCCGTCCGGGTCGCCGCCGCGCCGGCGGCCCGCGACCTCGGCGTCCTGGTCGCGTTCAACGACGAGATCCACGCCGCCCGGTACGTCCGCAAGACCCACAGCACCAGTACGGCCACCTTCGCCTCGCCCAACGCCGGCCCGCTCGGTCACGTGATCGAGGGCGAGGTACGCCTGCTCACCCGGCCGGCACGGCACGCCCCGCTGCCGGCCGCGGACCCGGACCGGCTGGCCGCCACCCGGGTGGCCGTGCACACGGTCACCCTCGACGACGACGTGACGCTGCTCGACGCGCTCACCGACGGTCGGCAGGGGCTGGTGGTGGCGGGCTTCGGGGTGGGCCACGTCCCCCCGGCCTTCGCCCCGGTGCTCGGCGTGCTGGCCGACCGGATGCCGGTGGTGCTCACCTCGCGCACCGGCGCCGGTTCGGTGCTGCGGCACACCTACGGCGCGGTCGGCTCGGAGACCGACCTGCGGCGGCGGGGGCTGGTCAACGGCGGGCTGCTCGACCCGTACAAGGCAAAGGTGCTGCTGCGCCTGCTGCTGGCCGGCGGCGCGGACCGCGCCGAGATCACGGCCGCGTTCGCCCGCCACGGCTGAGCCGCGGCGGCCGGTCGGCCGCCGCTGAGCCGGCCGGTCGGGGGCTCCGTAGACTCGCCCGGTGACCGGAGAGCGACGACCGTTGGCGGGTCGGCCGCTGACCGAGCCGCACCCGTCCCGGCTGCCGCCTGAGCACCCGGAGCGGGCGGAGATCCTGGCCGCGCACGCCGCCGCGCTGGCCGCGGGGGAGGCCGGCTACCTCGACCCGGCGACCGGCCTCTTCGTGCTCAGCGCCGGCTTCCTGGCGCGGCGGGGCACCTGCTGTGGGCGAGGGTGCCGGCACTGTCCGTATGTGGACGATTGAGGGCTTCCGTCCGAGGAGGGGCAGCCCGTACGGTGTCCGACGGACATCAGGCGGGGGAGGGGTGACGTGCACGGGCGGATCTGGCTCGCGGGGGCGGTCGTGGCACTGACCGGCGGCTGCGCCGCGGAGGCCGAGCCGGTGGCGGTGCCCGCGGCGGAGCCGGTGACGGTGGAAGTGGCGGCCGCCTCCTCAGGTGGGGCCTGCCGGCTGCTCGACTTCGGGCTGATCGCGAAGCACACCGGCGACCGGTTCGACGTGGCGGCGGCCAGCGACCGGGGGGACACCCACACCTGCGTGGTGCGGGCGGAGCAGGCCGTCCTGCCGGAGCTGACCCTCACGGTCACCGAGACCTCGATCGACAAGTCGACCTTCACCCTCGACGTGCTGCCCGACGGGGCCAAGAAGGTCACCAAACTCGGTCAGATCGCCTACCGCCGTACGCTGCCCAAGACCGCGAAGGCCGGGCCGGTGGCCGAGGTGGGTTGGCTCGCCACCGACGGGCGGCTGGCCACCCTGATCTGGACCTGCCCGCCCGGCGCCGACAAGGCGACCGCCGAGGCGGCGGCCGGCAAGCTGGTCACCCTGGCGAAGACGGTGGACACCCGCCGGATCTGAGGCAGCCGGGGAAGTCAGTGGGCGGCGACGAACACCCGGGAGGCCACCTCGCGGGGCAGCCGGATCCGGTCACCGGAGCGGTCGATCGACACCCCGTCGCGTTCCTGGGCCACGGTGACCGTGGCGCCCGGGTCCACGCCCGCGGCGTGCAGCTGCCGGAGTACGTCCGCATCGGTCTGCACGCTCTCGCAGATCCGCCGCACCACGACCGGCCCGGAGAGGCCCGGGAACGCCAGGTTGCGCTCGCCCTCCACGGTGTCGGTCTCGGGCTGCTCGGGGCTGCCCAGCTCCTCCAGGCCCGGGATCGGGTTGCCGTACGGCGAGCGGGTCGGCCGATTGAGCAGGTCGTAGACCCGCTTCTCGACCGCGTCGCTCATCACGTGCTCCCACCGGCAGGCCTCCTCGTGGGCCTCCTCGTAGGGCATCCCGATCACGTTGACCAGCAGCAGCTCGGCCAGGCGGTGCTTGCGCATCACCGAGACGGCGGTGCCGCGGCCCAGCGCGGTGAGCGACAGGTGCCGGTCGCCCTCGACGGTGAGCAGGCCGTCCCGTTCCATCCGGGCGACGGTCTGGCTGACGGTGGGACCGCTCTGCCGCAGCCGCTCCGCGATCCGGGCGCGCAGCGGCGGCACCCCCTCCTCCTCCAGCTCGAGGATGGTGCGCAGGTACATCTCGGTCGTATCGACCAGGTCATGCTTCACGTCGGCGGCCTCCCGGTGGTCGATGCTACCCCGGAGGGGCGACGATCGGCCGCCGGCGAACCGCGAGGTCGCTGCCCGGATGGTGTTGACTGGACCTCATGTCCGGAACCGAGGAGCTGCTGGTCGAAGCCGACCAGCTCGCCGCCGAGCTCGACCGCGCCGATCCGCCCACCCTGCTCGACGTTCGCTGGCGGCTCGCCGGCCCGCCCGGCCGGGACGACTACGCCGCCGGTCACCTGCCCGGCGCGGTCTTCGTCGACCTGGACACCGAGCTCTGCGGCCGGCCCGGTGCCGCCGGCCGGCACCCGCTGCCCGACCCCGCCCAGCTCGAGGCCGCGCTGCGGGCCGCCGGCGTCCGCGCCGGTCACCCTGTCGTGGTGTACGACGGCGGCGACGGCATGTCCGCCGCCCGCGGCTGGTGGACGCTGCGCTGGGCCGGGCACCGCCCGGTACGCCTGCTGCACGGCGGCTTCCCGGCCTGGGTCGCCGCCGGCCTGCCCACCTCCACCGAGCCGCCCAGCCCGGCCCCCGGTGACGTCACCGTCGCACCCGGCGCGCTGCCGGTCCTCGACGCCGGGGCCGCCGCCCGCCTCGCCGCCGCCGACATCGGGGTGCTGCTCGACGTGCGCGCCGCGCCCCGCTACCGGGGCGAGGCCGAGCCGATCGACCCGGTCGCCGGGCACGTGCCGGGCGCGGTGAACCTGCCCGCCCCCGAGTACGTCGGCGACGGCCGCTTCCCGGCCGTCGAGGCGCTGCGCGAGCGGTTCGCGGCGGCGGGCGTGACCGACGCCGCGCCGGTCGGGGCGTACTGCGGATCCGGGGTCACCGCCGCCCAGGCCGTCCTCGCGCTGCACCTCGCCGGCCGGCCCGACGCGGCGCTCTACGTCGGCTCGTGGAGCAACTGGGTGGCCGACCCGGCCCGGCCGGTCGCCACCGGGGAGACACCTGAGAGCTGAGCAGGGCGACCGGCCGACCCGCGTGCGACGATGGCACGCATGTCGGACGACACGGTGGTGGTGTGGGACGAGGCCCTGCTCGCCTACGACATGGGTGACCATCCGCTCGACCCGGTGCGGGTCGAGCTGACCATGGCGCTGGCCCGTGAGCTCGGTGTGCTGGACCGGCCCGGGGTGCGCCTGGTCAAGCCGGAGCCGGCCGACGACGCGCTGCTGACCCGGGTGCACGACGCCCGCTACCTGGAGGCGGTCCGGGCCGCGCCGCGCGACCCGCTCTTCGCCGGCTTCGGGCTGGGCACGTCGGACAATCCCGTTTTCGACGGCATGCACGAGTCCAGCGCCCTGATCGCCGGGGCCAGCGTGGCCGCGGCCGAGGCGGTGTGGCGCGGCGAGGCCCGCCGCGCGGTCAACGTCGCCGGCGGCCTGCACCACGCGATGCCCGACCGGGCCGCCGGCTTCTGTGTCTACAACGACCCGGCGGTGGCCATCGCCCGCCTGCTGGACCTGGGCGCCGAGCGGATCGCGTACGTCGACGTGGACGTGCACCACGGTGACGGCGTGCAGCAGATCTTCTACGACGACCCGCGGGTGCTCACGATCAGCCTGCACGAGACCCCGCTCGCCCTCTTCCCCGGCACCGGGTTCCCCGACGAGACCGGCGGGCCGGGCGCGGAGGGCAGCGCGGTCAACGTGCCGCTGCCGCCCGGGGTCGGCGACGCCGGCTGGCAGCGCGCGTTCCACGCGATCGTGCCGTCGGTGCTGCGGGCGTTCCGGCCCCAACTGCTGGTCACCCAGTGCGGGGCGGACGGCCATCGGCTGGACCCGCTCGCCGACCTGCACCTGTCCGTGGACGGGCAGCGGGCCACCTACCTGGCCCTGCGCGCGCTCGCCGACGAGCTCTGCGACGGCCGCTGGGTGGCCACCGGCGGCGGCGGGTACGCGCTGGTCGAGGTGGTGCCCCGGGCCTGGACCCACCTGCTGGCCGTGGCCACCGGCGAGCCGGTCGACCCGGCCGCGTTGACCCCGCCGGCCTGGCGGGAGCTGGCCGCCGCCCGCAGGCCCGGCCGGGAGGTGCCGCTGCGGATGACCGACGACGTCGACCCGGCGTACGAGCCGTGGCAGCCCACCGGGGAGCCGAACGCGGTGGACCGGGCCATCACGGCCACCCGCAGGGCGGTCTTCCCGCTGCTCGGGCTCGATCCGCACGACCCGCGCGACTGAGCCGGCGGTGGGGGAGGACCGGCCGGTGACCACCGTGGAACAGCCCGTGGACGTGCTGCTCAGCGACGGTACGACCGTCCAGCTGCGACAGATCCGTCCGGCCGACGCCCCGGCGATCGTGGCGATGCACGGGCGCTTCTCCGAGCGCACCCGCTACCTGCGCTACTTCTCGCCGTACCCGCGCATTCCCGAGCGGGACCTGCAACGGTTCGTCAACGTCGACCACCGCGACCGGGAGGCGTTCGTGGTGCTGGCCGGTGACCGGATCGTGGCCGTAGGCCGGTACGAGCGGCTCGGCCCCGGGTCCCCGGAGGCCGAGGTGGCCTTCGTGGTCGAGGACGCCCACCAGGGCCGGGGCATCGGCTCGGTGCTGCTGGAGCACCTCGCCGACACGGCCCGCCGCTTCGGCATCGTGCACTTCGTCGCCGAGGTGTTACCGGCCAACGGGGCGATGCTGCGGGTCTTCGCCGACTTCGGCTACCAGGTCCAACGCCAGTACGCCGACGGCGTGGTGCACCTGAGCTTCCCGATCGCCCCCACCGAGGCCACCCTGGAGGTGCAGCGCGGCCGGGAACACCGCACCGAGTCCCGCTCCATCGCCCGGCTGCTCGCCCCCCGCGGCATCGCCGTCTACGGGGCGAGTGCCACCGGGCAGGGCGTCGGGGCGGCGGTGCTCGGGCACCTGCGCGACGGCGGGTTCACCGGGGCGATCGTGCCGGTGCACCCGACCGCGTCGACGGTGGCCGGGCTGCCCGCGTACCCGTCGGCGGCCGACGCCGGGCTGGACATCGACCTCGCGGTCGTCGCGGTGGCCCCGGACGCGGTGACCGAGGTGGTGGCCGACGCGACGAGAACCGGCGCGCACGGCCTGGTGGTCATCTCCGCCGGCTTCGCCGAGGCCGGGCCGGAGGGGGCGGCGGCCCAGCGGGCCCTGGTCCGCGCCGCGCACCTGGCCGGCATGCGGGTGGTCGGCCCGAACTGTCTCGGCGTCGCCAACACCGACGCCGCGGTACGCCTCAACGCGACCCTCGCCCCGGTGCTGCCCGCCCCCGGACGGGTGGGGATCTTCAGCCAGTCCGGCGCGTTCGGGGTGGCGCTGCTCGCCGAGGCATCCCGGCGGGGGCTGGGCCTGTCCAGCTTCGTGTCGGCCGGCAACCGGGCCGACGTCTCCGGCAATGACCTGCTCCAGTACTGGCAGGACGATCCCGGCACCGACGTCATCACCCTCTACCTGGAGACGTTCGGCAACCCGCGCAAGTTCGCCCGGCTGGCCCGGCGGATCGGCCGGAGCAAGCCGGTGGTGGCGCTCGCCTCGCTGGCCCGCCCGCCCGGCGTCGGCGACGCGCCGGCCCTGGACACCGCCGCGGTCAGCGCGCTGTTCGCCCAGTCCGGGGTGATCCGGGTGGACACCGTCTCCGAACTGCTCGACGTCGGCGTGCTGCTGGCCCACCAGCCGCTGCCGGCGGGCCGCCGGGTCGCCGTGGTGGGCAACTCCTCCGCGCTGACCGGATTGGCCGCCACCGCCTGCGCCGCCCAGGGCCTCACCGTCGCCGACGGCTGTCCGCGCGACGTCGGCCCCCGGGCCCACGCCGCCGAGTACGCCGCCGCGCTCGCCGCCTCCGCCGCCGACGAGAACGTGGACGCGGTGGTGGCGGTCTTCGCCCCGCCGCTGCCCGGCCAGCTCGCCGACCCGGACGCCGACTTCACCGCCGCCCTGCCCGACGCCCTCGCCGCCGGCAAGCCGGTGGTGGCGACGTTCCTGGCCGGACGGGTGCCCGCCGGGGTGCCCGCGTACCCGAGCGTGGAGGAGGCGGTCCGGGCCCTCGCCCGGGTCACCGCGTACGCCGACTGGCTGCGCCGGCCGCCCGGCGTGCTGCCCGAGCTGGACCGGGTCGACCGGGCCGCCGGGCAGGCCGCGTTCCGGGCCGACGGCGCCGATCCGGCGGCGCTGCTGCGGGCGTACGGGATCGACGTGGTGGCGTCGGCGCCGGCGCGGACGGCCGACGAGGCGGTCGAGGCCGCCGGCCGGCTCGGCTGGCCGGTGGCGTTGAAGGCCGCCGCGCCCGGCCTGCGGCATCGCCTGGATCTCGGCGCGGTCCGCCTCGACCTGGCCGACCCGGACGCGCTGCGTCGCGCCTACGCGGACATGGCGCCGGTCTTCGGGCCGGACGTCCTGGTCCAGCCGATGGTCCCGCCCGGGGTTGCCTGCGTCGTGGAGCTGCTGGAGGATCCGGCGTTCGGGCCGGTGGTCGGCTTCGGGCTCGGCGGCGTCGCCACCGAACTGCTCGGCGACCGGGCGTGGCGGGCCGTCCCGCTGACCGACCGGGACGCCGCCGAGCTGGTCGACGAGCCCCGGGCGGCGCCGCTGCTGCGCGGGCACCGGGGTGCCGCGCCGGTGGACCGGGCCGCCCTGGTCGACCTGCTGCTGCGGGTCGGCCGGCTCGCCGACGAGCAGCCCCGGGTCCGCTCGCTGACCCTCAACCCGGTGCTGGCCCGCCCGGACGGCATCTCGGTGCTGCACGCCACCGTCCGCACCGGCCTCGAGGCCCCCCGCCCCGACACCGGCCCGCGCCGCCTCTGAGGAAGGGCCCCCTGTCAACGCCTGCGGTAGAGCAGGGGCCCCTTTTGACACCTCAGGCCCGGCTGGAGATCTGCTGCACGCCCCAGGCGTTGCCGTCCGGGTCGGTGAAGAAGACGAAGCCGACGTTGTCCAGCCGGTGCGGCACCGGTCGCGGGTTGCGCCCGACCACCTGGATCTCGCTGACCTCGACGCCCCGCTCGACCAGTTCGGCGCGGGCCTTCTCCAGGTCCGGCACGACCAGTTGGAGGCCCTTGAGCGAGCCCGGCGGCATGTCCGGGACGGCGCCGGTGCCGACCACGATCGAGCAGCCCGAGCCCGGGGGAGTGAGCTGCACGATCCGTACATCGTCGCCGATGCGGGTGTCGTGGTCGACGGCGAAGCCGAGACGGTCGGCGTAGAACTCCTTGGCCCGGTCCACGTCGGAGACCGGCACCACCACCACTTCCAGCGTCCAGTTCATGCCTTCGCACCCTGCCCGACCGGAGCGGGGAGTCAAGGGCGCCACACGGCGAAGGCCCCGGCGAATCGCCGGGGCCTTCGATTCCGACCGCTCAGCAGGCGTACGCCTCCAGGCGGTTCGCCCGCTCGGGGGCGCGCAGCTTGAGCAGCGTCACCTTCTCGATCTGCCGGATCCGCTCGCGGGACAGGCCGAACTCCCGGCCCACCTCGTCGAGGGTGCGCTGCCGGCCGTCGTCCAGGCCGAACCGGAGCCGGATCACCGCCTGCTCCCGCTGGGAGAGGGTGGCCAGCACGATCCGCACCTCGTTGCGCAGCTCGCCGTCGGCGGCGGCGTCGCCCGGCTCCGCGCGCGGGTCCACCGCGGCGACGAAGTCACCGAGCGCGCTCTCCCCGTCGTCGCCGACCGCCTGGTCCAGGCTGACCGGCTCCCGGTCGTACGAGATCAGCTCGATCACCTGGTACTCGGGGACGCCCAGCGCGGCGGCCACCTCGGCGACGGTGGGCTCCCGGCCGAGCGAGACCGACAGTTCCCGGCGGGCCCGGACCATCCGGTTGACCTGCTCGACCATGTGCACCGGGATGCGGATGGTGCGGGCCTGGTCGGCCATGGCGCGGGTGATGGCCTGGCGGATCCACCAGGTGGCGTAGGTGGAGAACTTGTAGCCCTTGGTGTAGTCGAACTTCTCGACCGCGCGGATCAGGCCGAGGTTGCCCTCCTGGATCAGGTCCAGGAACGCCATGCCGCGTCCGGTGTACCGCTTGGCGATGCTCACCACCAGCCGCAGGTTCGCCTCCAGCAGGTGGTTCTTGGCGGCGCGACCCTCGGCCACGATCAGCGCCAGGTCGGCCCGCAGCTCAGCGGAGACCGGCGTGCAGGCGGCGAGCTTCTCCTCGGCGAAGAGGCCGGCCTCGATCCGCCTGCTGAGCTCGACCTCCTGCGCGGCGGTGAGCAGCTTGGTGCGGCCGATCCCGTTCAGGTACGCCCGGACCAGGTCGGTCGAGACGCCGCGCTCGTCGGTGGCGTCCAGATCGGTCAGGGTTTCGATGCCGGGCTCGGCGTCGACGGTGGCAGCCGGGCGGGTCTGGTGCTCGATCATCTGCAGGGCCATCTCTGTCTCTCCCCGTGTCCTTCGTGCCGCGTACCGGATTCCGTGCCGCTTACCGGCGCGGTGGTGCCGGTGAGGAACAGCTTGGCGGTCGGGGCGTGAAACGGGAGTGAGGCGATCGGGGACCCGACAGGAATCGGTCAGATGTGGGGCACGGTGTGTCGGCACCGGGCGACCTTGCCGGCCACGGTTACCGTGCCAGCGGTCGGCCACCTCGGGCCGGACAGGGACAAGGCGATCGGAGGACGTGGTGGTCTTCAAGCGGCTCATGCAGGCGATGGGTGTGGGTGGTCCCTCGGTGGAGACGGTGCTGGCCAACCCGAACTGCCGCTCCGGTGGCCAGCTGGAGGGCCGGATCCAGGTGGTCGGTGGCGACCACGCGGTGGACGTGTCCTACGTGGCCCTCGGCCTGATGACCCGGGTCGAGGTGGAGAGCGGGGACTCCGACTACGACACCAACCAGGAGTTCGGCCGCAGGCAGGTCACCGGGGCGTTCCGACTGGAGACGGGGCAGCGGTACGACGTCCCGTTCCGGTTCGACGTGCCGTGGGAGACGCCGCTGACCGACCTGTACGGCCAGCACCTGCACGGGATGACAATGGGGCTGCGTACCGAGTTGGAGGTGGCCCGGGCGGTCGACTCCGGCGACCTGGACCCGGTGGCGGTGCACCCGCTGCCGGCCCAGGAGCGGCTGCTGGAGGCGTTGCTGCGGCTGGGCTTCCGGTTCGCCCGGGCCGACGTGGAGCGCGGGCACATCTACGGGGTACGGCAGAGCCTGCCGTTCTACCAGGAGATCGAGTTCCACCCCGCGCCGCAGTACGCCCGGGCGATCAACCAGCTCGAGGTCACCTTCGTCACCGACCCGCAGCAGGTGCAGGTGGTGCTGGAGATCGACAAGCGGGGCGGGGTCTTCACCGAGGGCCGCGACGCCTTCGGCCGCTTCACCGTGGACCACGCCACGGTCGACCGGACGGACTGGGCCGCTCAGCTCGACGGCTGGTTGCGCCAGTCCGTCCAGCGCCGCGGCCTCTTCCTCTGACGGCGCCCGCAGCTCCCGTTGATCAAGAGGTTTGCGTCCGGAGTCCGGCGGCGGAGGACGCGAGCCCCTTGATCAACCAGGAGGGGGCACCGGGTCAGAGGTCGAGGAGGAGGGTGCGGGGGCCCACGTTGACGCTCTCCACCAGCATGTGGGTGCGGAAGCGGCCGGTCTCGACCTTGGCGCCGCGGGCCCGGAGTTCCTCGACGACCGCCTCCACCAAGGGTTCGGCCGTCTCGGCGGGGGCCGCGGCGGTCCAGCTCGGCCTTCTGCCCTTGCGGGTGTCGCCGTAGAGGGTGAACTGGCTGACCACCAGGATCGGGGCGCCGGTGTCGGCGGCGCTGCGCTCCTCGTCGAGGATGCGCAGCTCGTACACCTTGCGGGCCATCGTCGTGGCCACCTGCGGGGTGTCCGCGTGGGTCACCCCGAGCAGCACCAGCAGGCCGTCGGCGATCTCCCCGACCACCTCGCCGTCGACGGTCACGCTGGCCCGGCTCACCGTCTGCACCATGGCCCGCATCAGGCCGTCACCTCCATCCTGGACCTGGTCGGCGCGAGCGCCCGCATCAGTCGATCACCGGCTCGATGAGGCCCCGCTCGACCAGGTGCGCCACGGTCGGGCCGGCCGCCTCGGCCAGCTCCTCGGGGGCGACGTCGTGCGCGGCGGCGAGCAGGGCGAGCTGGTCGCGTAGCGGCAACCGGCCGTCCGCGCCACCGACCAGGGCGAGCACCAGCGGGTCGATCTCCTCCGACCAGCGCAGCCCGTGCGGCATGGCGAGCACCTGCCGGTCCACCGCCCAGCCGTCGTCGCCCATGGTGGCCTCCTGCCGCAGCTGGAGCCCCTCGGCGGCCCGGTAGCGGGCGGCCAGCAGCGCGTCGGTGTCGCGTGCCCGGAGCCAGTCCTGGCGGTCGAACCAGGCGGCGACGTGGTCGCCCAGCGGCGGCTCCACCCGCTGGCGCAGGTCCTCCACCCGGACCACCGGCTCGTCGTGGCCGGAGCGGCGTAGCGAGACGATGCCGAAGCCGATCGCCTCCACCTTGTGCGCGTCGAACCAGTCCAGCCAGGCGGCCATCCGCTGCGGGTCGGCCGCCTCGCCCACGTCGGTCAGCCACAGGTTGACGTACGCCATCGGGTCCGCCACCTCGCGCTGGATCACCCAGGCGTCCAGCCCGGTGCCGGCGAACCAGCCGGCCACCCGCTCGGCCCACTCCTCGCCGGTGACGTGCACCCAGTTGGCCAGGTACTGCATGGTGCCGCCCTCGGTGAGCAGGTGCGGCGCGGCGGCGGCCAGCTCGGCCCCGATCGCGTCGCCGACCCGGCCGGAGTCGCGGTAGACGTGAGTGGTGGTGCCCGGCCCCACCACGAACGGCGGATTGCTCACCACCAGGTCGAAGCGGCGGCCGGCGACCGGGGCGACCAGGTCGCCGCGGAGCAGCTCCCAGTCCTGGCCGTTGAGCGCGGCGGTGGTGGCGGCGAAGCGCAGCGCCCGCTCGGAGACGTCGGTGGCGGTGACCCGCCGGGCGTGGGTGGCCAGGTGCAGGGCCTGTACGCCGGAGCCGGTGCCCAGGTCCAGCGCGGTCTCCACCGGACGGCGGACGGTCGCGCCGATCAGCGTCTGGGTGGCCCCACCGATGCCCAGCACGTGCTCGGCGTGCAGCGGCTTCCCGGGCCGGGCGCTGGCCGGCACGTCGGCGAGCACCCACCACTCGTCCCCGTACGGCTCCAGGTCGACGCCGGCGCGCAGGCCGTCGCCGTACCGCTCGACCAGCCCACCGGCGAGCGCCTCCTCGACGGTCAGCGGCGCGAGCGCGGCGGCGACCGCGGGCTCCGGCTCGGTCTGGTCGCAGATGAACACGCGGATCAGGGTGGCCAGGGGGTCGCGGTCCTCGGTGGCGCGCAGCGCGGCCCGGAAGTCGTTGCGGGCCACCGCGCCGGTGGCCTGCGAGCCGAGTCGGTGGGCGATGCCGTTCGAGGTGAAGTCCGCCCGGGTCAGCGCGGTCCGCAGCGCCTCGACGCCGGCGGGGGAGAGCAGCATGTCATGTTCCACGTCGTCATCCTGCCTCGCGACCGGCAGGATGGAGGCATGACGCTCTCGTTGCCCATCGATCCGGAGGCCAACCGGCTGCTGGAGCGCAGCCCGCTGGCGCTGCTCCTCGGCATGGTGCTCGACCAGCAGGTGCCGATGGAGAAGGCATTCTCCTCGCCGTACGTGCTGGCCCAGCGGCTCGGTCACGAGCCGGACGCCCGCGAACTGGCCGGATACGCCCCGGAGGCGCTGGTCGAGCTCTTCGCCCAGCCGCCGGCCCTGCACCGGTTCCCGAAGGCGATGGCGGCCCGGGTCCAGGAGGTCTGCCGGGTCCTCGTCGACCGGTACGACGGCGACCCGGCCCGGCTCTGGGTGGACGCCGGCGACGGCCGGGAGCTGCTGCGTCGGGTCGGTGAGCTGCCCGGCTTCGGCAAGCAGAAGGCGCAGATCTTCGTGGCCCTGCTCGGCAAGCGGTACGACGTGCGGCCGGACGGCTGGCGGGAGGCCGCGGGCGGGTACGGCGACGCGGACGCGTACCGCTCGGTGGCCGACGTCACCGACCCGGAGTCGCTGCGCCGGGTGCGCGAGTTCAAGCAGGCGGCCAAGGCGGAGGCGAAGGCCAAGGCTGCGAAGGGCTGACGCAACCGCCGCCCGCCCCCGTCGTTGACCTCCTCAGGCGACGACGGCGGGCAGGCGATGGCGGAACAACGGGGGGAGCAGCTCCTCCGGGGTGCGGAGACTTCGCCGCGGGCGACCTTCCTGGAGCTCTTCTTCGACGTCGCCTTCGTCTTCGCGCTCACCCGGGTGTCGAACCGGCTGGTCGACGACTTCACGGTGGAGCGGCGGGTCCTCCTCCCCGAGGTGGGGCAGACGCTGCTGCTCCTGCTCGCGCTCTGGATGGTCTGGTCACTGACCACCTGGACGACGAGCCGGTACGAACCCGAGCGGCCGGAGATCCAACTGGTCGTGGCGGGCTCGATGTTCGCCAGCATGGTGATGGCGGTGTCGCTGCCGGAGGCGTTCGACACCCGGGGTGTCTCCTTCGCGATCGGCTACGTGGCCGTCCAGGTCGGCCGTCCCCTCTTCCTCACGGTGGCGATGCGAAACCACCCGGAGCGGCACGTCGCCGTCCGGATCCTCGTCTGGGCGGTGGTCTCGGCGGTGCCGTGGATCGCCGGAGCGGCCGCGCACAACGACGCCCGCGGGGTGCTCTGGACCGTCGCGGTGATCATCGACTACGGCGCGGTCCGGCTGGGCTGGCCGCTGCCCGGACGGGGCCGGTCGCCCACCTCCTCCTGGCCGGTCACCGGCGAGCACCTGGCCGAGCGTTACCAGCAGTTCACCATCATCGCGCTGGGCGAGATGATCCTGATCAGCGGGTTCGGCTTCAGCATGAGCGCGTTCGCGGGCACCCAGTGGGTGGCCTTCGCCATCGCCTTCGCGAGCACCGCGCTGCTCTGGCGGATCTACTTCTACCGCGCCGGCACGGTGCTGGTGGAGGCGGTGGCCGGGTCGGCGCGACCCGGCCGGCTCGCCGAGTCGGCGACGTACACCCACCTGGTCATGGTGGCCGGCATCGTCGCCGCCGCCGTCGGCTACGAGCTCGTCATCGGCCACCCCGGCGGGCACACCGACCCGGCCTGGCTCACCGTGATCATCGGCGGTCCGGCGCTCTTCGTGCTCGGCCGGGCGCGCTTCGAGTACGAGGTGTTCGGGCGGGTGTCCCGGTCCCGGCTGGTCGGCGTCGTCGTACTGGTGGCGATGGTGCCCCTGGTCATCCGGCTGCCCCCGCTGGCGATCGCCACGGCGACCACCGCGGTGCTGGCCGGGATCGCGCTGGCCGACGCAATGCGGGCCCGGGGCCGGCCGCCGGAGCAGCCGGCGCCGCCGATCTGACGGGGCGGTCAGGCAGCGGTGGGGCGGGAGAGCGAGGCCAGCGCGCGGCGTACGTCGGCGAGCGAGACGGTCGCGGAGTCGTCGAGCTCGGCCAGGCCCGCCTCGATCCACTGTCGCATCAGGGTGGTCACCCCGATGCCGCGGGTCTCGGCGGCGGCCCGGACCCGCTCGTACGTCTCCAGCGGGAGGCGCACCGAGCGGCTGACCATCGGCACGTCGGTATCGGGGGTGGGCAGCTCCGCCGGCTGGCTCTCGTCGATCAGCTCGGCCAGCGCGTCGTCGCCGCCGTGGAAACGCTTGGTCGCCTCGTTCCGGTCCATGGTGACCGCCTCCTCATCGGCGAGATCTCCGTACCGCCTCGTCGTAGCGCTTCGCCTCGACGTCGCTCAGCTCGCGCGCGGACAGGACGTCCCAGTCGTGGGCGGCGCCGTCGGCCTCGGCGAGCAGCACGGCGAGTCGTCGCCCCCGGTGGGACACCGCGTAGACGACCATGACGTCGTCGCCGAGGTGCCGGATGACCCGGCGCGTGCTGTGCAGGGCCTCCCAGACTTCCCCGGGCGTGACGTCGTAGACCCGCAGGTTGGCCAACGCCTCGTCGGTGAAGCTGAACCGGCTGCCCACGAGCGGAGCGTACCACGCACGTAACACGCGAACGGGATGAGTCAATTTTCGCTGATCAACGGGTTCGGGTGACAGGATGGGGCGTAACCCCTCGAGGAGGTCCGTGGTGAAGCGTCAGGCGTACCAGCCGATCCTGATCACCGACGCCTCGCGCAGCCAGGACGACCAGCTAAACAGCCGGCAGAAGCGGTACGTGCTGATGATGGGCATCCGGGTGGCGTGCCTGGTGGTCGGTGCCGTCCTGGTCGTGGCGAAGGCACCCCTGCTCTGGCTCTGGCTGCCCCTGCTCGGCCTCGGGATGGTGCTCATCCCCTGGCTGGCGGTGCTGCTGGCCAACGACGGCCCGCCGAAGGAAGAGCACCGCCTGGCGAACAAGCTCCACCCCCGCCACCGCGACGACGCCCCGCCGATGAGCCTCACCGCCGAGGAACGCCCCCACAAGATCATCGACGTCGAGCCCTGATCTCCCCCCGCGATCTTGCGCTTTGTGCCCCGGCGAACCGCTCGGATCGGGACAGCGGTGGGACCGCAACCGCCAGATCGCGGGAAGCGTCAGGGGGTCGGGCGGGCGCCGAGGGTGGCGACGGCGGCGGCGCCGAGGTCGGCCGCGCGGTCGAGCGCGGCGCGCGGGTCCGCGCCCGCCAGCCAGGCCGTGAGCAAGCCGGCGGCGAAGGCGTCGCCGGCGCCGGTGACGTCCACCACGGACACCCGGCGGGCCGGCGCGACGCTGACCGTGGCGTTCCGGTCCACCCAGACCGCGCCGGCCGCGCCCCGCTTGACCACCACCCGGCGGGCCGTCGCCGACAGCGCCCGCGCCTGCGCCGCCGCGTCCAGCCCGCCGGCCAGCACCGTCGCCTCGTCCGTGTTGACCAGCAGCAGGTCGACGTCGCGTACCCAGGTCAGGAAGTCCGCCGCACCGACCCGCCGCAGCGGCGCCGCGGAGGCCGCGTCGACGCTGGTGGTGAGCCCGCGCTCGCGGGCGGCGGCCAGCGCCCGCAGCCCCGCGCCGCGCGACGCCGCGTCCAACAGGGTGTACGCGGACAGGTGCAGGTGCCCGGCGTCGGGCGCCCCGGCCAGGGCCTGGTCGACGTGCGCGGCGCTCAGCCGCAGGTTCGCCCCGCGCTGGCTGACCATGGTCCGCTCGCCGTCGGTGGTGAGCACGATGACCGTGCCGGTCGGGTAGCCCTCGTGGGGCTCCACCGCGCAGTCGACGCCGATCCGGGTCAACTCGGCCACCCGGTCGCGTCCCGCCTCGTCGTCGCCGACCGCGCCGACCAGCGTCACGTCCACCCCCTGGGCGGCGATCCAGGCGGCCGTGTTGGCCGCCTGGCCGCCACCGCTGAAGCGGATCTCGGCGGCGGTGTCCGAGCCGGTCGCCAGCGGCCCGGAGAGCGCCGCCACCACGTCGGTGATCACGTCGCCGACGACGAGGATGCGGGACCGCTGGTTCATGCCGTGCCGGCGGAACGACGGGCGGCGGCGACGGCGATCCGGGCGGCCAGGTCGGCGTTGCGCAGGATGATGCGCACGTTCACCGCCAGGCTGGCGCCGTGGGTGGCGGAGTGGAAGTGGGCCAGCAGGAACGGCGTCACGGCCTTGCCGGTCACCCCGTCCCGGGCCAGCATGGCCAGGCCGTCGGCGAGCGTCCGGTCGTGCAGCTCCGGGTCGAGCTGCTCGTCGACGGGAAGCGGATTGGCCACGATCAGCCCGCCCTGGTGCACGCCCTGCTCCGTCCGGGCGGCCAGCACGTCGGCCACCTGCTCCGGCGAGTCCACCGACCAGTCCAGGTCGAAGCCGGCGTCGGTGAGGTAGAAGCCGGGGAAGCGGCGGGTGCGGTAGCCCACCACGCCGACGCCGAGGGTCTCCAGCCGCTCCAGCGTCGCGCCCACGTCGAGGATCGACTTCACCCCCGCGCAGACCACGGCGATCGGCGTCCGGGCCAGGGTGACCAGGTCCGCGGACTCGTCGAAGGTCTGCGCGGCCTCCCGGTGCACCCCGCCCAGGCCGCCGGTGGCGAAGACGCCGATCCCGGCGGCCGCGGCCACCGCGCTGGTCGCGGCCACGGTGGTGGCGCCGTCCGCGCCGGTGGCGCCGGCCACCGCCAGATCGCGTACGGAGAGCTTGCTCACCCCGTCGACCGTGGCGAGCCGGGTCAGCTGCGCGTCGTCCAGACCCACCACCAGCTCGCCGCCGACCATGCCGATGGTGGCCGGGACCGCGCCGGCGTCCCGGACCGCCTGCTCGATCTGCCGGGCGACCAGCAGGTTGTCCGGCCGGGGGAGGCCGTGCGAGACGATGGTGCTCTCCAGGGCGACGACGGGACGCCCGGCGCGCAGGGCGTCGGCCACCTCGGTGCCGTAACGGATGTGAAAGTTGGTCACTTCCGTTACGGTACCGCCGTCCTCCGGGCGGCCTGCGGTGGACCGGCCCCGGACGACCTGCGAAACTGGAAAGGTTGGAGGTGTAGACGTGAGCACACAGGTTCTCGAGCGTCCGGAACTGAAGGACGCCGACACCGGTCCCGAGATGTTCCACTACGTGCGCAAGGAGAAGATCGCCGAGAGTGCCGTCATGGGCACTTACGTCGTGGCGCTCTGCGGCGAGACGTTCCCGGTGACCAAGGCGGCCAAGCCCGGTTCGCCGGTCTGCCCGAAGTGCAAGGAGATCTACGACTCGTACCGCGAGTGATCCCGGGCGGTCGCCCCGGCCGCCCGCGTAGCCTGCGGCGGTGACCACCTCCACCGCCCTGCTCGTCGCCGACCTGACCGGGGTGGCCGTCTTCGCCGCCTCGGGCGCGTCCGCGGCGGTGGCCAAACGGCTGGACCTCTTCGGGGTGGTCTTCGTCGGGGTCGTCGCGGCGCTCGGCGGCGGCATCTTCCGCGACCTGGCGATCGACGAGGTGCCGCCGTTGGCCTTCGCCGACTGGCGGTACGCGATCACCGCGGCGGTCACCGCCGCCGCCGTGTTCCGGCTCCACCCGCAGCTCGCCCGGCTGCGCACCACCGTGCTGGTGCTCGACGCGGCCGGCCTCGGGCTGTTCACCGTCACCGGCACACTCAAGGCCCTCGACGCCCACGTGCCGGCGGTCGGCGCCTGCATGATCGGCATGCTCACCGCCATCGGCGGCGGGCTCGGCCGGGACCTGCTCACCGGCGAGATCCCGGTGGTGCTGCGCCGGGAGATCTACGCGGTGGCGGCGCTCGCCGGGTCGATCGTGGTGGCCCTGCTGTCGACGTACGGGCAGGCGACGACCGCGCCGCTGACCGGGGCGGTCGTCGCCGTCTTCGCGCTGCGCCTGATCTCCCTGCGCCGGCGCTGGTCCGCCCCGGTGCCCACCGTGCGCCCGCCGCGCACCGGCACCCGCGGCCCGCAGGGCTGACCCGCCGGGTGCGCGGGATGTGACCAGCGTGGCGCCGACTGGGGCGAACGGGCCCCGCTGGTTATGCTGAGTCGGCCTTCGCGGCATCCTCTGCGCGGAGGCGTTTTCATGGGCGGCGGTACCCGTGGCCCTCGGCCCGGGTCCGCCCCAGTTGCGGTCGGAGAGGAGCCTTCGCGTGGCAGCCCGGACGCCGGCGCTCGAGACGTTCCCACCCCTACGCGCCTGGCAACGCAAGGCGCTGGTGGAGTACCTGCGCCGCCGGACCGAGGACTTCACCGCGGTCGCCACCCCCGGCGCCGGTAAGACCACCTTCGCCCTGCGGATCGCCGCCGAGCTGCTCGGCGACGGCACCGTCGAGGCGGTCACCGTGGTCGCCCCGACCGAGCACCTGAAGTCCCAGTGGGCCGAGTCCGCCGCCCGGGTCGGCATCCAGCTCGACGCCGCGTTCCGCAACGCCGACCTGCACTCCTCCGCCGACTTCCACGGCGCGGTCGTCACCTACGCCCAGGTCGGCATGGCGCCCCAGGTGCACCGCCGCCGCACCATGACCCGGCGCACCCTGGTCATCCTGGACGAGATCCACCACGCCGGCGACTCCCGCTCCTGGGGCGACGGGGCCAAGGCCGCCTTCGAACCGGCGGTACGCCGGCTGATGCTCACCGGTACGCCGTTTCGCTCCGACGACAACCCGATCCCGTTCGTCGGCTACGAGCGGGGTGGCGACGGGCTGCTGCGCTCCCGCGCCGACTCGGTCTACGGCTACGCCGACGCGCTGCGCGACGGCGTGGTCCGGCCGGTGCTCTTCCTGGCGTACTCCGGGGAAACCCGATGGCGCACCAACGCCGGTGAGGAACTGGCCGCCCGGCTGGGCGAGCCGATGACCCAGGACCTCGTCGCCCAGGCCTGGCGTACCGCCCTGGACCCGGCCGGGGACTGGATGCCGCAGGTGCTGCGCGCCGCCGACGCCCGGCTGACCGTGCTGCGCAACGCCGGGATGGCCGACGCGGGCGGCCTGATCATCGCCAGCGACCAGCAGACCGCCCGCTCGTACGCCAAGCTGATCGAGCAGGTGACCGGCGAGAAGGCCGCCGTGGTGCTCTCCGACGACCAGGGCGCGTCCGCGCGGATCGCGACGTTCGCGGCGTCTGAGCAGCGCTGGCTGGTCGCGGTCCGGATGGTCTCCGAGGGCGTCGACATCCCCCGGCTGGCCGTCGGGGTGTACGCCACCAGCGCCAGCACCCCGCTCTACTTCGCGCAGGCCATCGGCCGGTTCGTCCGGGCCCGCCGCCCCGGCGAGACCGCCTCGGTCTTCCTGCCCAGCGTGCCGCACCTGCTCGGGCTGGCCAGCGAGATGGAGGCCGAGCGGGACCACGTGCTCGGCAAGCCCAAGGACAACGAGGGCTTCGACGACGACCTGCTGGAGCGCGCCCAGCGCGACGACCAGGCCAGCGGTGAGCTGGAGAAGCGCTTCGCGGCGCTCTTCGCCACGGCCGAGCTCGACCAGGTGATCTTCGACGGCGCGTCCTTCGGCACCGCCGCCCAGGCCGGCACCCCGGAGGAGGAGGAATACCTCGGACTCCCCGGCCTGCTCACCGCCGACCAGGTCTCCCTGCTGCTCACCAAGCGGCAGGCCGAGCAGCTCGCCGCCCAGCGCCGTCGGGCCACCACCCGGACCGCTGAGCCGGCTGCTGACAGCCCCGCGGCGCCCCCGCCGCCGATGAGCGCCGCCCAGCGCCGGGTGGCCCTACGACGCCAGCTGAACGCCCTGGTGGCCGCCCGCCACCACCGCACCGGCCAGCCACACGGCAAGATCCACGCCGAGCTGCGCCGGCTCTGCGGCGGCCCGCCCAGCGCGCAGGCCACCATCGAGCAGCTCGAAGAGCGCATCGCCACCGTCCAGACGCTCTGACCCGAGCGGCCGCAGGCGGCTGTCGGGCCCCATCCGCCTCCGCAGCCCCAACCCGGGCGCGGGGCGCGGGGCGCGGGGCGCGGGCGCGGGCGCCGGCGCGGGCGCGGGCGCGGCAGAGCATGCGAAAAGCCGGCCGGAGGCTCCCCGTGGGGGCCTCCGGCCGGCTATGTCGTCGTTGTGCGGTTGCGGTTTCAGTTCGCCATCAGATCGGCGCCACGCCAGCTGAACTCCGGGTCCGTCGCGTACTTGACCGTGATCTTCACGAGATCCTCGGCGTACTTGTTCGCGTGGTGCCCACAGAACACCAGCTCGCTCCCACCCGCCAGAGTGATCCGGAGCTTGCCGGCAGCATTGCAGCGGTCGCACCGTTCATCGGCGGCTGGGGGAGCCACCGTCTCGGGCGGCGGCGTGAGGGTCGGGGTCATCGCCTTCCTCCTCTGGTCGTCACCGATGAACACTCTCTTCGGTCGTTGCTCACCTATCGTGCAACACCCTTCTCGGGCCCTGCCTTCCCTGTGTGCCCGCGGGGGACCGAGGTCACACCTGACGTGGAGACAGTGTGCCGTGCACCAAGGGTGCCACGTCAACGATCACAAACAGGCAACCGGCCGATCACCATCGAGTGTTGTACGGCTGGTGATCAAAGCGACACGACTAGTTGACGTGAACCTGTCAGTCCAGGTAGTCGCGGAGCACCTGGGAACGCGAGGGGTGCCGCAACTTGGACATGGTCTTGGATTCGATCTGCCGGATGCGCTCCCGGGTCACGCCGTACACCTGGCCGATCTCGTCCAGGGTACGCGGCTGGCCGTCGGTCAGGCCGAAGCGCAGGCGTACCACGCCCGCCTCACGCTCGGAGAGCGTCTGCAGCACCTGCTGGAGCTGGTCCTGCAACAGCGAGAACGAGACCGCGTCGACCGCGACCACGGCCTCCGAGTCCTCGATGAAGTCGCCGAGCTGGCTGTCGCCCTCGTCACCGATGGTCTGGTCCAGCGAGATGGGCTCCCGGGCGTACTGCTGGATCTCCAGCACCTTCTCCGGTGTGATATCCATCTCCTTGGCCAGCTCCTCCGGGGTGGGCTCGCGGCCCAGGTCCTGGAGCAGCTCGCGCTGGATCCGGCCGAGCTTGTTGATCACCTCGACCATGTGCACCGGGATGCGGATGGTGCGGGCCTGGTCGGCCATGGCGCGGGTGATGGCCTGGCGGATCCACCAGGTGGCGTAGGTGGAGAACTTGTAGCCCTTGGTGTAGTCGAACTTCTCGACCGCGCGGATCAGGCCGAGGTTGCCCTCCTGGATCAGGTCCAGGAACGCCATGCCGCGACCGGTGTAGCGCTTGGCCAGCGAGACGACCAGCCGGAGGTTGGCCTCCAGCAGGTGGTTCTTGGCGCGCTCGCCGTCGCGGGAGATCCAGCCCAGGTCGCGCTGCATCTCGCGGGTGAGCTTCTCCTCACCCTCCTCGGCCGCGCGCAGCCGCTCGGCCGCGTAGAGGCCGGCCTCGATCCGCTTGGCGAGCTCGACCTCCTGCTCGGCGTTGAGCAGCGGAACCTTGCCGATCTGCTTGAGGTACGCCCGGACGGAGTCGGCGGAGGCGGTCAGCTCGGCGTCCCGGCGCGCCTGCTTGAGCGCCTCGGACTCCTCGTCGTCCCACTCGAAGTCGTTGTCCGTGGCGGAGGCGGCGGCGTCGGTCTCGGCGGCCTGGGTCAGCTCGGCCGGCTCCTCGACCACCACGTCCTCGATCGCGGCGGCGAGCTCCTCCGGGTCGATCTCGCCCTCGGCGCCCTCGCCCTTCGCGCCGGCCTTGGCCGGCTTCGCCCCGGCGGTCTTCGCGGCCACGGTCGCCTTGGTGGCCCGGGTCGCCTTGGTGGCCTTGGCCGGCGCGCCGGCCTTGGCGGCCACCTCGGCGGTGGTGCCGGCGGCCTTGCGCGCGGTCGCCTTCCGCGGGGCGGGGGCCGGAGCATCGTCGGCGGCGGGCGCCTGCTTCGGGGCGGGCGCGGCGGCCTTCTTGGTGGTCTTGGCGGTGGTGGCCCGGGACGCCGGCGTGGCGGAGCGGGCGGCGGCCACCCGACGGCGGGTGCTGGCGGAGCCGTCCACGACCACCGTCACGCCCGCCTCGGAGAGCGCGCGCAGGATCTTCTTGGCCTGGGCCGGGGTCACCTCAGCGGACTCGACAGTGCGCGCGAGCTGGGCCGACGTGAGCTGGCCGCCGGCGCTCTGCGCGTGGGCGATCAGGGTGTCGGTGAGCGAGCGAACGTCGGCGCCGTTCTGGCGGGGTTCTGTCACGAATGACCTTCCGGAGGCGAAGAGCGAGCACGGCCGGGTCGTCCGGCGCAGCACGGAACGCCGTGCCGGGCGATGTCGTTGAGGGACCCTCGTGTCCCGAACCGGCCGGTCGCTGGCGGTCCGTGGCGCGTGGGCAGGGTGAATTGTAACGCCGTCTGCCGCGATCATCCTGCGCCGCACGGCGTACTGGCGATACCGACCGCCGATTGGGCGCAGATGTGGACTTTGTAAGGATGATACCCGCGCACGACCCGGGAATCACCGGTCGTACGGGAAGGGGACAAACCATGATCCGCTCGGCGCCGCCGACGCAGGAACTGCTGGAGATCGCGATCGATGTCGCCCGGGACGCGGCCGCCACCGCCCACCGGATGCGGGCCGAGGGGGTTTCGGTCGCCGCGACCAAGAGCACGGTCACCGACGTGGTCACCGCCGCCGACCGGGCCGTGGAGCGCCAGGTGCTCGACGCCCTGCGCAAGGTGCGCCCGGACGACGCGGTGCTCGGCGAGGAGTACGGCGCCGGGGACACCGGGCCGGTCGCCCCGGGCGGGGTGCGTTGGATCGTCGATCCGATCGACGGCACCGTGAACTACCTGTACGGGCTGCCGTACTACGCGGTCTCCCTCGCCGCCGAGGTGGACGGGGAGGTGGTGGCCGGCGTGGTGCGCAACGTGGCCACCGGCGAGGAGTGGACCGCCACCGCGGGCGGCGGCGCGTGGCGGGACGGCGAGCGGCTGCGCTGCTCCACCGAGACCGACCTGGGCCAGGCGCTGGTCGCCACCGGGTTCGGCTACGACTCCGGCCGGCGGGCGCACCAGGCCCGGGTGGTCGCCGAGCTGATCCCGCACGTGCGGGACATCCGCCGGATGGGGGCGGCGGCGCTGGACCTGTGTCTGGCCGCCGAGGGCCGCGTCGACGCGTACTACGAGAAGGGGCTGGCCGCCTGGGACCTCGCCGCGGGCGGGCTGGTCGCCCGCGAGGCGGGGCTGCTGGTGACCGGGCTGGCCGGGCGGCCGGCCGGTCCGGACCTGGTGATCGCCGCCCCGCCGGCGCTCTTCGAGCCGCTGCACACCCGGCTGGCCGCCCTGGACGCCTCCGGCGGCCCCTGACCCGCCCGGCACGCCGGGACCGCCTCTTCCTCGGCGTGTCGCGGCCCCGGGCTGTCGGCCCGTGCGGGTTGTCCGACCGATGGCGCCGGACAGCCGCGGGCGCGTCCGGGCCGGCCTGATCCACTCCACGTCGGGGAACCTGGAGCTGACCCGGCCCGTCCGACACCGCCAGGTCGCCGAGCTGGAGTCGATCAACCGCCCGCCGAACGCGGCCCGGAGTCGATCAACCGCCCCCGCCGGACGTGGCGGGGGCGGTTGATCGACCGGAGGGGAACTACTTGTCGTCGACCGGGGCCGGGCAGGTGCCGGGCGGGGCGCCCGGGGAACCGAGGTCGCCGAGGGACTGGTTGACCTCGGTGGTGGTTGCCAACTGCTGGAAGCCGTTGCCGAGGATCACGTCGACCGTGTCGTCCTTGCGCTTGATGTCGAACTGCCGCTCGGCGTTGTTGAGGAAATAGGCCCGCAGCAGGTGCGCGGAACCCACGGCCTTCGGTCCGAAGCGGAGCACCGCGACCTCGTCGACGCCCTTCGGCGAGTTGCCCTCCTTCTTGACCTGGAACTTGCGGTTGCGGAAGTCGTCCGCCACGCTGCTGGCCAGGCCCGGCTGCGGGGGGTCAGTGGCGTTGTAGACGTTGATCTTGACGTCCTTCGGCTCGCGCAGGGTCACGTCGGCCAGCGGCCAGCCGTCGGGGCAGCCCGCCGCGGTGCCCGCTTTACCCTGGGTGTCGCGTACCACGGCGATGACGACGAAGACCAGGGCGACGACCGCCAGCAGACCGACGACAACGAGTGCCCGCACTCGCGCAAAACTCATCTGGGCGCTCCCCGGACGTGTTGGGTGGCGGCGGCCGCTGGCGGTCGGGCCGCCCCGTCGGCCGTCGAGTACGCCGCTGAGGTTAACGGTTGTCCGGCCGTCGCGTGGAAACAGCCCGACATGCCGGCGCGCCACCCGGGAACCGGGTACTACTACCCCTATCTTCGTGTCGCCTGAGTCACATTGGGAACAAGTTCGGGTGCAGGGGCGTACATCTCTGCCGCGAGGGCGGTATACATGCCTCGCCCAAAGGGGGGGTAAGGTTCCGCGCTCGCTGGGGGAGTTTCTCTGGCGGACTCGGCCCGGCGGTCTTCGGGTCGGGTGACCGACACAAATGGTGGCCGGCCAGCGGAACCGAAACAGTGTCGTCCGGCGTTACAACCGGAAGCGACCATATCGATATGGGAGAGTGAAACCGATGGCCACCGACTACGACGCCCCGCGTCGCGACGAGGTCGACCTCGGCGAGGACAGCCTCGAAGAGCTCAAGGCCCGGCGGGTCGACTCACAGTCGGGCGCCGTGGACGTCGACGAGGCCGAGGTGGCCGAGAGCTTCGAGCTGCCCGGCGCCGATCTGGCCGACGAGGAGCTCACGGTCAAGGTGCTACCGATGCAGCAGGACGAGTTCCGGTGCGCCCGCTGCTTCCTGGTCCACCACCGCAGCCAACTGGCGGTCGAGCGCAACGGCGAGCTGATCTGCCGCGAGTGCGTCTGACCTGGACGCGTGACACCGGCGGCGGCCTCCTTGACGGGGCCGCCGCTGTTCGAGCCGCCGTGCGCCGACGGTAGGGAGCTGCTTGACTCGTACCTAGTGGTCTTCCACAGCCGGCGGGGAGTCGGGAGGTCGGACGGGTGAGCGAGCACAGCGAACGGGCCAGCGGACCCGACGCCGACGGCACGGGTGTGCGTGCCGGCGGTGACGTCGACCGATCGGGTGCCACGGCGCCGGCACCCGGGAGCGACGACGGGGATCAGCTCGGCGCGACCGTGGCGGCGCTCACCGCGGACGACCTCGCGCCGGCCCGGCGGCGGCAACTGCTGACCCGCCTGGTCGGTCAGGCGCGCGCCAGAGGGCTCGCCGACCTGTTCAAACCGAAGGCCGCCGGCCGCTGGATGACGGACACTGTGGCCGAGGTCGCACCGCACGTGCCGGTGCGTGATCTGGCCACCCTGCGCCGGCACTTCCCCGGCCTGGACGACGAGGCGTTGGCCGAGCGGCTGGTCCGCAACGCCGCCCGGGCCACCGCCGGGGTGGGCGCGGCCGGCGGTGGCGTCGCCGCGGTCGAGTGGGCGGTCACCCCGACGCTGCTCTCCGCGCCCGTGCTGCTCGCCGCCGAGACGGTCACCGTGGTGGCGATCGAGCTGAAGCTGATCGGCGAACTGCACGAGGTCCACGGCGTACCGCTGCCCACCGGCGGCACCCAGCGGGCGGTCGCGCTGATGCAGGCCTGGGCCACCCAGCGGGGGATCAATCCGATGATGCCCGGGGTCGGGGTGAGCGCGGTGCTCGGCACCGCCGCCCGCAGGGAACTGCGGGACACCCTGCTCAAGCGCTTCGGCCGCAACCTGACCACCCTCGGGCCGTTCCTCACCGGTGCCGCGGTGGCGAGCTACCTCAACCGCCGGGCCACCCGGAGGCTGGCCGACGAACTCCGCCGGGACCTGCGCAGGAAGGGCCGGGACCTGCCCGGGTCACGGCCCGCGCTCCCCTGAGCCACGGTTTCCGCTGCCCGACGGCTCAGGCGGCGTCGCGGGCGGCCATGATCGCCGCGGCCAGCTCGACCGGGTGCCGGGAGCTGACCACCCAGAACGGGGTCGGATCGGCCGGGTCGTCCAGCACCACCTGGACCGCGCCGCCGATCCACGGCCGCTGGACGACGAAGGCGAGCGGGTCGGAGCCCACGCCGAGCACCTCCCGGCGGCCGGCGGCGTCCAGCGGGACGGCGTCGGCGACGAACCGCACCGGCAGGCGGGCGTCGTCCACCCGCAGCTCGCCGTCCGCCACCGCGACCCGGATCCGGCCCAGCCACCACAGCGCGGCCACCGCCGCCGGCAGCAGCAGCACGAAGGGCAACCAGGAGCGCAGCCCGGAGGCGCCCATCCAGAGCTCCGCGGCGAGCAGCCCGGCCAGGCCGACGCCGGCCAGCCAGTACCACCAGGGCAGGCCGAGCCGTTCGGCGTACGCCGGGGACACCGCCGACGGGGCCGGCGCGGGCGACGGGGATGGCGACAGGCTCACAGTCCGAGGGTACGGCGCACGACGGCCGCGCCAACCGGCAGGATGGCAGGGTCACCCCGAGGACCGGACGGAAGAGGAAGACCGTGACAGACGTCGTACCCGTGCCCGTACGGCAGCTCGACCCCGAGCTGCCGCTGCCGGCGTACGCCCATCCCGGCGACGCCGGCGCGGACCTGGTCGCCGCCGCGGACGTCGAGCTGCCGCCCGGCGGCCGGGCCCTGGTCCCCACCGGGGTGGCCCTCGCGCTGCCCGAGGGGTACGTCGGGCTGGTGCATCCCCGGTCGGGGCTGGCGGCCAGGCTCGGCGTGACGGTGCTGAACGCGCCCGGTACGGTCGACGCCGGCTACCGGGGTGAGATCCTGGTCAACCTGATCAATCATGATCGGGACGTGCCCGCGAAGATCAGCCGTGGCGACCGGATCGCGCAGCTCGTCGTGCAGCGGGTGGCGCGGGCCGAGTTCCAGCCGGTGGCGGAACTGCCCGCGTCCCGGCGCGGGGCCGGCGGGCACGGGTCGACCGGCGGGCACGCCGGGCTGGTCCCGACCCCGGCGGGCGCCGACGGACGGCGGGAATCGCCGGACCTGGCGGGCGGGCGGACGGAAGAGGTGGCAGGGTGAGTGCGAACAGCGGAGGGTGGGCGCAGTGATCTTCTCCCGAAAGCGGGCCGGTGGCGCGCGGCACGCGCGTGACGAGCGGGACGCCGAGGTCCTCGACTCCTACGACGCCGAGGAGTCGACCCCGGCGGCGCCGCCCCGGGGGCCGTACGACGCCTCCGAGGCGCCCGACATGCCCCGGCTGGACCTGGGCAGCCTGCAGATCCCGGCGGTGCCCGAGGTCGAGGTGCGGGTGCAGGCCGACCCGCAGGGCGTGATCCAGCAGGTCGTGCTCGTGCACGGGGAGAACGCCCTGCAGCTCGGCGTCTTCGCGGCGCCGCGCTCCGAGGGCATCTGGGACGAGGTACGCGAGGAGATCCGGCAGTCGCTGTTCAACGACGGCGCCGCCGCCAACGAGGTCGAGGGGGAGTACGGCACCGAGCTGCACGCCCGGGTCCGCACCCCGGACGGCCTGACCGACCTGCGGTTCGTCGGCATCGACGGGCCGCGCTGGATGGTCCGCGCCGTCTACCAGGGCGCGGCCGCCACCGACCCGGCCGCGGCCGGCCCTCTGGCGGTCTGCCTCGACGGCCTGGTCGTCGACCGGGGGCACGAGGCGAAGCCGGTCCGCGAGCCGCTGCCGCTGCGGTTGCCCCGCGAGATGGCCGAGCAGGCCACCGAGGAGAACCCCGCACCCGGCCAGCGCGAGGCCTGAGACAACCACCCCGGGCCCGGTCCCGTCGGCTCCCGCCGGCGGCGCCGGGCCCGTCGGGTGCCCGCCGTACGCCGGGGAGGTGCCCCGGCGGACGCCGGCTCCGCCGGGCGGCCGGATCGGCGTACGCTGGCGGGACGGTTCCGGCATCCCCGGGGCCGGGGCCACAGCCGGCGCGGCCGGCCGATGCGGGAGCCGGCGCGGACCGGCCAGCGTGGAGAGGGTGACGCGGAGGTCATGACGACCGACGAGGGCCGGGTGTCGCTGCGGCGCATCCTGCAACGGCTCACCGCCAGCGAGGCCGAGATCGAGGCGCAGGAGCTGCGCCGGGAGAGCGCCGAGTCCGGCGGCACCCCGGCCGGCCAGTGCTGCCGGGGTCAGGTGGTCTCGGTCGCCGGGCGGCTCCGCACGGTGGTGTACACGCCCCGGACGAACCTGCCGACGCTCGAGGCGGATCTCTACGACGGCAGCGACGTGGTCACGCTGGTCTGGTTGGGCCGCCGGCACATCGCCGGCATCGAGCCGGGCCGGCACCTCACCGCCCGCGGCCGGATGGCCGTCCGGGACGAGCGCAAGGTGATCTACAACCCGTACTACGAGCTGGAGTCGCCGAAGTGACGACGCACCGGACCACCGAGCCGGAGATCGGACCGCCGGACGACGAACGGCTGCCCAGCCTCGCCGAGCAGATGGCCGACCAGCTCGGCGGCTGGCGCGGCCTGGTCGAGTCGAGCATCCCCGTGGTGGTCTTCGTGATCGCCAACGTGGTGGGCGAGCTGCGCCCGGCGGTCATCGCCTCGGTGGCGGTGGCGCTGCTCATCGCCGGGCTGCGGCTGGCCCAGCGCCGGCCGGTCCGGCACGCGGTCAACGGGCTCTTCGGCATCGCGATCGGCGCGGCCATCGCCTGGCGCACCGGGAACGAGCGGGACTTCTACCTCCCCGGCATCCTCTACGGCATCGGCTACGGGCTCGCCCTGCTGGTCTCGGCGGCGATCCGGCAGCCCCTGGTCGGCTGGATCTGGTCGGTGCTGGTCGCCAAGGGGCGCGCCGAGTGGCGGAACGACCCGCGGCTGGTGCGCACCTTCACCCAGCTCACCATGCTCTGGGGCGTGGTCTGGCTGGCCAAGGTGGGCGTGCAGGCCGGGCTCTACCTGGCCCACCAGGACACCGCGCTGGGCGTGGCCCGGCTGGCGCTGGGCTACCCGCCGTACGCGCTGCTGCTGCTCATCACGGTCTGGACGGTGCGCCGGGTGACCCGGGAGACCGAGCCGGAGCCGCTGCCCGGCGCCTGAGCCCCGCCGACCGCCCTGCGGGGGCGGCCGGCGGTGACCGGGTCGGGACTAGCCCTTGCCGCGGGTGCGCTCGACGCTGTCGGCGCCGAGGATCACCGCGCGGACCTCGTCCTCCACCTGGGCGGTGCAGACGAAGATCAGCTCGTCGCCGGCCTCGATCGGGTCGTCCGGGCTCGGCACCAGCACCCGCTTGCCGCGCAGGATCGCCACCAGGGCGGCGTCCCGGGGCAGCGGCACCGCGTGGATCGGCTGGCCCACGTACGGCGCGGTGGGCGGCAGGGTGATCTCGACCAGGTTCGCCTCACCCTGCCGGAAGGTCATCAGCCGGACCAGGTCGCCGACGGTGACCGCCTCCTCGACCAGGGCGGCCATCACCCGCGGCTTGCTCACCGCGACGTCAACGCCCCACTGGTCGGTGAAGAGCCACTCGTTCTCGGCACGGTTGACCCGGGCGACCACCCGGGGGACCGCGAACTCGGTCTTGGCCAGCAGCGAGACCACCAGGTTGACCTTGTCGTCACCGGTGGCGGCGACCACCACGTCGCAGCCGGCGACGTTGGCCTCCTCCAGGCTGGTCAACTCGCAGGCGTCGGCGAGCACCCACTCGGCGGCCGGCACGCGGTCCGGGCGGAGCATCTTCGGCTGCCGCTCGATCAGCATCACCTGGTGGCCGTTGTCGATCAGCTCCTGGGCGATCGACCGGCCGACGTTGCCGGCGCCGGCGATGGCGATGCGCATGCTCAGTGCCCTCCTTCCGGCGGCGTCGCCGCCACCGACGTGACCGACCCCATGATGTCGTCGGTCACCAGCATGAAGACCTGGTCGCCCTCCTGCACCACGGTGGAGGCGGTCGGCAGCATCCCGATCCCGAAGCGGATCAGGTACGCCACCCGGGCCCCGGCGGACTCCTCCAGCTGCCGCAGCGGCCGGCCGATCCAGTCCTTGTGCACCGGCACCTCGACGATCGACACGGTGCTGGTCGGGTCCCGGAAGATCTCGACGTTGCCCTCGGGGATCAAATGCCGCAGCATCCGGTCGGCCGTCCACCGGACGGTGGCCACGGTGGGGATGCCGAGCCGCTCGTAGACCTGCGCCCGGCGTTGGTCGTAGATCCGGGCGGCGACCCGGGAGACGCCGAAGGTCTCCCGCGCCAGCCGGGCCGAGATGATGTTGGAGTTGTCGCCGCTGGAGACGGCCGCGAAGGCGTCCGCCCGCTCGATGCCGGCCTGCCGCAGCACCTCGCCGTCGAAGCCGGCGCCGGTGACGGTGATGCCGGCGAAGTCGGGGCCGAGGCGGCGGAACGCGTCCGCGTCCTGGTCGATCACCGCCACCGAGTGCCCCCGGGACTCCAGGCTGTGGGCGAGGGTCGACCCGACCCGGCCGCAGCCCATGATCACGACATGCACGGTGTCCGCTCCTCCCACGGTGCTCGGTGGGCCCGTCGTCTGCGAGCCTGCCACGTCCCCGCGCCGCGCGGGGGGACCGACCGTACCGCGCGGGCGCGCGGGAGGTTGATCAGGCACCCCCGACGGCCGGCGCGGGTTGGTCGTACCCTTAGCGCTTGTGGCCAGTCCCACCTCGCTGCTGAAGCGACTCCTCGTCGGTCGACCGTTCCGGTCCGACCGGCTCCAGCACACCCTCCTCCCCAAGCGGATCGCGCTGCCGGTCTTCGCCTCCGACGCGCTCTCCAGCGTCGCGTACGCTCCCGATGAGATCCTGTTGACGCTCTCCATCGCGGGCGCGTCGGCGTACCTGTTCTCGCCGTGGATCGCGCTCGCGGTGGTCGTGGTGATGCTCACCGTGGTGGCGAGCTACCGGCAGAACGTGCACGCCTACCCGTCGGGCGGCGGCGACTACGAGGTGGCGACGGTCAACCTCGGGCCCCGGGCCGGGCTGGCGGTGGGCAGCGCGCTCCTGGTCGACTACGTGCTCACCGTGGCGGTGTCGGTCTCCTCCGGCGTGGCGAACCTCGGCTCGGTGGTGCCCTTCGTGGGCACCCACAAGGTGATGATCGCGGTCCTCGCGGTGGCGGTGCTGACCGCGGTGAACCTGCGCGGGCTGCGCGAGTCGGGGACCGCCTTCGCGATCCCCACCTACGGCTTCATCATCGTGATGGTCGGGATGATCCTCACCGGGCTGGTCCGGGTCTTCGTGCTCGGCGACGACCTGCGCGCCCCCAGCGCCGACCTGGTGATCCGCCCGGAGCACAGCGTGGCCGGCTTCGCGCTGGTCTTCCTGCTGCTGCGGACCTTCTCCTCCGGCTGCGCCGCGCTCACCGGTGTGGAGGCCATCTCCAACGGGGTGCCCGCGTTCAAGGCGCCGAAGAGCCGCAACGCGGCCACCACCCTGCTGCTGCTCGGCACCATCGCGGTGAGCATGCTGGTCGGCATCATCTGGCTGTCCCGGCTCACCGGCCTCCAGTTCGTCGAGGACCCGTCGCAGATCGTCTCCGGGCCTGACGGGTACGTGCAGAAGACGGTCACCACCCAGCTCGGCGAGACGGTCTTCGGTTCCGGTTCGGCGCTGCTCTTCGTCGTCGCCGGGATGACCGCGCTGATCCTCTTCCTGGCCGCGAACACCGCGTTCAACGGCTTCCCGGTGCTCGGCTCGATCCTGGCCCAGGACCGCTACCTGCCCCGGCAGTTCCACACCCGGGGCGACCGGCTGGCCTTCTCCAACGGCATCGTCTTCCTCGCCGTCTTCGCGGTCGTGCTGATCATCGGGTTCCAGGCCGAGGTGACCCGGCTGATCCAGCTCTACATCGTCGGCGTCTTCGTCTCGTTCACCCTCTCCCAGGCCGGCATGATCCGGCACTGGAACCGGCACCTGCGTACCGAGCGGGACCCGGAGGCGCGCCACCGGATGATCCGCTCCCGGGCCATCAACAGTTTCGGCATGGCGATGACCGGCGTCGTGCTGGTCATCGTGCTGATCACCAAGTTCCTGCTGGGCGCCTGGATCGCGATCGCCGCGATGGCCGTGATCTACCTGCTGATGCTGGCCATCCGCCGGCACTACGACCGGATCGCCGCCGAGCTGGAGCCGACCGAGGCGCGGGGCGTGCTGCCCGCCCGCAACCACGCCATCGTGCTGGTCAGCAAGCTGCACCAGCCGACCCTGCGGGCCATCGCGTACGCCCGGGCGACCCGGCCGGACACGCTCACCGCGGTCACCGTGAACGTGGACGAGAAGGACACCCGCCAGCTCCAGGAGGAGTGGGAGCGGCGGGAGCTGCCCGTCCCGCTGACCGTGGTCGACTCGCCGTACCGGGAGATCACCCGGCCGATCCTCAACTTCGTGGCCTCCACCCGCCGGGAGTCGCCGCGTGACGTGGTCACGGTGTTCATTCCCGAGTACGTGGTCGGCCGCTGGTGGGAGAACCTGCTGCACAACCAGAGCGCGCTGCGGCTCAAGGGGCGGCTGCTCTTCGAGCCGGGGGTGATGGTGACCAGCGTGCCGTGGCAGCTCGCCTCGACCGCCAGCAAGAACCTGGACCGCCTCGACGCCACGCTCAGCCGCGGCCCGGCGCGCGGGCCGCGGGTCGCCCCGCGCAGCACCCTGCCGCCGACCGTCCCGCCGGTGGTCTCCGCAGCGCCCGGCGAGAGCGGCCCGGCCGGGGAGCGCCCGTGACGGCCGGCGAGGTGATCGGGGAACGGCGCGGGCTGGAGGAGGCCGAGCGGGTCGAGCTGACCGTGGACGCGGTCGCCCCCGGCGGGCACTGCGTGGCCCGGTTCGACGGCCAGGTGGTCTTCGTGCGGCACGCGCTGCCCGGCGAGCGGGTGGTGGCCGAGGTGACCGAGCTGCACCGGGGCTTCGCCCGGGCCGACGCGGTGGAGATCCTCGACGCCTCCCCGGACCGCGTCGAGTCGCCCTGCCCGTACGCGAAGCCGGGCCGCTGCGGCGGCTGCGACCTGCAACACGTGGCGCCCGGGGCGCAGCTGGGCTGGAAGACCGCCGTGGTGCGTGAGCAGCTCACCCGGCTGGCTGGGCTCACCGACGCCGAGGTCGACGCGCTCGCCGTCCGGGTCGAGGCGCTGCCCGGCGGCCTGCTGGGCTGGCGCTCCCGGGTCCGGTACGCCGTCGACGGCGCCGGCCGGGCCGGGCTGCTCAAGCACCGCTCGCACGAGGTGGTGCCGATCGAGCGCTGCCTGATCGCGCACCCGGCGATCCAGGAGCTGCCGGTGCTCACCCCCAGCGGGACCCGCTGGCCGGACGCGGAGGCCGTCGAGACGGTCGCCTCCACCGGCGGCGACGTCAGCGTGGTGGCGGTGGCCGAGGGGGTACCGACGCCGGTCAGCGGACCGGCCGTGGTCCGCGAGGTGGCCGCCGGGCGGGACTGGTCGCTGCCCGCGTCCGGCTTCTGGCAGGTGCACCCCGCCGCCGCGGACACCCTGGTCGGGGCGGTCCTCGACCTGCTCGCCCCGCGCCCCGGCGAGACCGCCTGGGACCTGTACGGCGGGGCCGGGCTCTTCGCCGCCGCGCTGGCCGGCCGGGTCGGCGACGCCCGGGTCACCCTGGTCGAGTCGTCCGAGCAGGGTGTGGCCGCCGCCCGGGAGAACCTGGCCGACCTGCCCCGGGTGGAGGTGGTCGCCGCCCGGGTGGAGACGGCGCTGGCCCGCCGCCGGGTCACCGGTCCGGTCGACCTGGTGGTGCTGGACCCGCCGCGCTCCGGCGCGGGCGCCCAGGTGGTGCGGGACGTGGTGGCCGCCCGCCCGCGCGCGGTCGCCTACGTCGCCTGCGACCCGGCCGCCTTCGCCCGGGACGTGCGCACCTTCACCGGCCTGGGCTGGCGGCTGGCCGCGCTGCGGGGCTTCGACCTGTTCCCGATGACCCAGCACGTGGAGCTGGTCGGCCTGCTCCTGCCGCCCGCCTGACCCGACCCGACCCGACCCGACCCCAAGGCTGGTCCGGCCGGTG
Organism: Micromonospora sp. NBC_00898; assembly: GCF_045207895.1. Lineage (NCBI taxonomy): Bacteria > Bacillati > Actinomycetota > Actinomycetes > Micromonosporales > Micromonosporaceae > Micromonospora > Micromonospora sp. NBC_00898. The sequence goes on along the minus strand of NZ_CP108775.1, from coordinate 4,106,174 downwards.
AGCGGTGACTGTCGGTGATCGTCGTTCGCCGGCCGACATGGTCTTGTGCCGCCTTTGCTCTGCTGCACCCCACGCAACATCTGGTGTCCGCTATCCGGACATCGGGTGTTGCCGTCGCTGAAGCAGAGCAAAGGGAACGCAGGACAGTGCCGGCCGGGACGCTTCGAGCACCCGGCTGAGCAGGGCATACCCGCCCCGACCTGCGGTGATCTCGGGCCGAGCTGCGGGCTGTCGGGCGGCCGATAGACTCTTCCGTCATGAGTGTTGAAGAGGGCAGGGCCAACCACGGTCGGCTGCTGGGCGCCATCCGCGGCCCGCAGGACGTCAAGCGGATGACCGCCGAGCAGCTGGACATCCTCGCCGCCGAGATCCGTGACTTCCTGATCGCCAAGGTCTCCCGTACCGGCGGGCACGTCGGTCCGAACCTGGGCGTGGTGGAGCTGACCCTGGCGATGCACCGGGTCTTCGACTCCCCGCGGGACCGGCTCCTGTTCGACACCGGCCACCAGGCCTACGTGCACAAGATCGTCACCGGCCGGCAGGACGGCTTCGACAAGCTCCGCCAGCGGGGTGGCCTCTCCGGCTACCCGAGCCAGGCCGAGAGCGAGCACGACCTGATCGAGAACTCGCACGCCTCCACCGCCCTGTCCTACGCCGACGGGCTGGCCAAGGCGTACGCGCTGCGCGGCGAGCCGCGCAGCGTGGTCGCCATGGTCGGCGACGGCGCGCTGACCGGCGGCATGTGCTGGGAGGCGCTGAACAACATCGCCACCGCCGGCAACCCCCTGGTCATCGTGGTCAACGACAACGGCCGGTCGTACTCGCCGACCATCGGCGGTCTCGCCGACCACCTCTCCTCGCTGCGGCTCAACCCCGGCTACGAGAAGATGCTCGACACCGTCAAGGACGCCCTCGGCTCCACGCCGCTGGTCGGCCGGCCGATGTACGAGGTGCTGCACGCGGTCAAGAAGGGCATCAAGGACGCGGTCGCCCCGCAGGCCATGTTCGAGGACCTCGGCATCAAGTATGTCGGCCCGGTCGACGGGCACGACATCGCCGCGGTCGAGTCGGCGCTGCGCGCCGCGAAGCACTTCGGCGGCCCGGTGATCGTGCACGCGGTGACCCGCAAGGGCTACGGCTACCGTCCGGCCGAGGAGGACGAGGCGGACTGCCTGCACGGCCCCGGCAGCGCGTTCGACGTGGAGACCGGCAAGCTGCTCGCCGCCCCGTCGGTGAAATGGACCCACGTCTTCGCCGACGAGTTGGTGAAGATCGCCGACGAGCGACCCGACGTGGTGGGCGTCACCGCCGCGATGGCCGGGCCGACCGGCATCGCCACCCTGGCCCGCAAGCACCCGCACCGGGTCTACGACGTCGGCATCGCCGAGCAGCACGCCGCCACGTCGGCGGCCGGGCTGGCGATGGGCGGCCTGCACCCGGTGGTGGCGGTCTACGCCACCTTCCTCAACCGGGCCTTCGACCAGGTCCTGCTGGACGTGGCGATGCACAAGCTGCCGGTGACCTTCGTGCTGGACCGGGCCGGCATCACCGGCCCGGACGGGCCCAGCCACTACGGCATCTGGGACATGTCCGTCTTCGGCGTGGTGCCCGGCCTGCGGATCGCCGCGCCCCGCGACTCCGCCAGCCTCCGCGAGGAGCTGCGCGAGGCGGTCGCCGTGGACGACGGCCCGACCATCGTCCGCTTCCCGACCGGCACCGTCGCGGCAGACCTGCCGGCCGTCCGCCGGGTCGGCACCGTCGACGTGCTCGCCGAGTCGGCCCGCACCGACGTGCTGCTGGTCGCGGTCGGCTCCTTCGCCGGGCTGGGCATGGAGGTGGCTGCCCGGGTCGCCGAGCAGGGCTACGGGGTGACCGTGGTCGACCCGCGCTGGGTCCGCCCGGTCCCGGCCGAGCTGGTCGAGCTGGCCGCCGGCCACCGGCTCGTGGTCACCGTCGAGGACGGCGTCCGGGTCGGCGGTGTCGGTGACGCCATCGCCCAGGCGATGCGGGACGCCGACGTCCGGGTGCCGCTGCGCGACCTGGGCGTACCGGCCGACTGGCACCCGCACGGCACCCGCGCGCAGATCCTCGCGGACCTCGGGCTGACCGCGCAGGACGTGGCCCGGGACGTCACCGGCTGGATCTCCCGCCTCGACGCCCAGCCCGTCGAGGACGTCCAGCCCGACAAGGCCGCCGCCAAGAACTGACGCCGCACGACGAACGGGCGGCCCGCGCACTCGGGCCGCCCGTTCGCTGCGGTCAGCGGCCTCCGACGGACCGGTACCAGGTCTTCTCGGTGCCGGCCAGGCTTAACGTCTGCTTCGCCGCCGGCTGCGGCGCCACCACCAGGCCCGGCCGGTCCACCAGGCGTGACGTGCCCGGCGGCGCCGCGAACGAGGTGTCCCGGGTGGCCCGCCAGGTCAGCACCGCCAGCGGCTGCCCCGGCATCGGCAGCAGGTACGCCTGGAGGGTGGTGGCGCGGTCGGCGGGGGAGACCACCGGGGTCCCGCCGTCGGCCGGGCGGTAGACCACCGCGGTCATCGTGCCGGTGGCGCTCTCCCAGGTCAGCTGCTCCAGGTCGGCCGGCTCGCCGCCGCCGAGGGCGACCTCGCCCAGTGAGCGGACGGCGAGCTTCGCCATCGGCCACGACTCCGGCGTCGAACGGGGGGCGTTCCGGTCGCCGATCCGGCGCGGGACGCTGCCGAACGGGCCCCGCTCGCCGCCGAGCGCGCAGGTGTCCAGCCCGGTCAGGGCCCGGCGGCCCGAGCCGGTCTCGTCCTGGACCAGCGGGTACCGCGGATCGGCGGTGGCCGTACCCAGGTCGAGCAGGCGGTCCGCGGCCCGGCCGCGCGGCAGCGACCGGGTGGGCCGCAGCGTCGCGGTCAGCTCCACCGCCCGACAGGCCGGCACGGCGACCGGCGCGGTGAGGCCGTCGGCGGTGGGCAGCGCCCGGCCGTCCGGGGCGAGCAGCCGCTCCACCCGCGCCGAGGTCAGGTAACGCCGGCCGCCCGGGAGCTGGACCGGCAGCACGTCGGAGTAGACCAGGTAGCCCGGGTCGGTGTACTCGGTGGCGTGGTTGACCCTCCACCGGTCGCCGTCGTGGGTGAGCTGCAACAGCCAGGAGGCGCTCTCGCCGGGCACGTCCGCGGCGACCAGGGCCAGCGGCGTGGCGTCCACCTGCCCGGAGTACAGGATGCCCGACGAGGGCAGGTGCGCCCGGTCGTCGACCGGGGTACGCCAGTCGCGGACGGCCGCGCTGACCGCCGCCGTCGTGGCGGCGTCACCGGCCCGGCTGCCGCGCGGCGGCCAGACCGCCAGGGTCCCGTCCAGGCTGTCGTAACCGACCGGCAGCGTCGTCGCCCGCCGATCGACGACCGGACCGCACGCGGTCGCGGTCAGCAGCAGGCCCAGCAGTGCGGTGGCCGTCGTGCCGCGCCGGCGGACTGAAGCCACCTGTACGCCCCCGATCGCGTCGCCGGTCGTGTTTTCGAAGCCACATGGTACGAGATGTCCGGTCAGTGGGCCGCGCCCGGCTCGCCCCGGTCCGGACGCCACTGAGGATAGTGACGTGCGTTTCGTGCCGTTTACCCACTCCGGTAGACTCCGCCGACTGTGACGCCTGCCGAGACCCGTGTCGACTCCGCACCGGATGCCGACGCCCCGACCGGCTCCCCGCTCGTCACCGACGCCGACCGGGTCACCGACGCCGGCCGCGCCCCCGAGCCCGGTCGCCCGGCCGCCCGGCGGCGCTGGCGGTGGACGCCGCGGCGGCTGGACCTGGCGGTGCACGGCGTCTTCCTGCTCGCCGCGGTCTGGGTGACCAGCCGGATCTGGGCCGACCCGGCCGGTCGGGTCGCCTCCCTCTACAGCAGCGACCCGGCGCAGGTGCAGTTCTTCCTCGCCCACTCCGTCCGGGTGGTGCTGCGCGGCGAGTTCCCGTTCTACACCGACCAGTTCAACTATCCCGACGGGGTCAACCTGATGGCGAACACCGCCATCCTGGCGCTCGGCATCCCGATGGTGCCGGTGACCCTCCTGTTCGGACCGGCCGTCTCCTTCGTGACGCTGGTCACGCTCGGCCTGGCCGGCACCGCCGCCGCCTGGTACCACGTGCTCTCCCGGCACGTCGTGCGGACCCGGCTGGCCGCCGCGGTGGGCGGCTGGTTCTGCGGGTTCTCGCCGGCGATGCTCTCGCACGCCAACTGGCACCCCAACATCATCTCGCAGTTTCTGCTGCCGTTCATCGTCTGGCGGGTGCTGGTGCTGACCCGGGCCACCCGCCCGGTCCGCGACGGGGTGCTGCTCGCCCTGCTGGTCACCGCGCAGGCGTTCATCAACGAGGAGATCCTGCTCTTCACCGCGCTGGCCTGCGGCGTCTTCCTGCTCGCCGTGCTCGCCCAGCGGCGTGGCCTCTGGTCGGCGGCGTGGCGCCCGCTCGCCACCGGGCTGGCGGTCTGCGCGGTGCTGGCCGGGGCGCTGCTGGCGTACCCGCTCCGGGTGCAGTTCACCGGGCCGATGGCGTACCACGGGCTCAGCGACACGGTCCGCGACTACGGCAACGACATCGCCGCGTTCTTCGCACCCGGCTCGCCCACCCTGGGCGGCAACGAGCGGGCCAACGTCAACCTCGCTCCGAACTACTCCGAGGAGAACGTCTTCTTCGGCTGGAGCCTGTCGCTGCTGGCCGTCGGCATCGTGGCCTGGCTGCGCCGCGAGGTGGTGGTCCGGGCGCTCGCGGCGACCGGGCTGCTCTTCGCCGTGCTCTCCCTCGGCGAACGGGTGTCCTGGTGGGACCGGGACCTCGGCACCGGCCCGTGGGAGCTGCTGGTCCGGCTGCCGCTGCTCGACACTGTGGTGCCCACCCGGTTCGGCCTGATCACCACCGTGGTGATCGCGGTGCTGCTGGCCCTGGCCGTCGAGCGGTCCTGGTCGCTGCGGACCGCCGAGCGACGGACCGTGCGGACGCTGACCGTCGCCGGCCTGGTCCTGGCGCTGCTGCCGATCGCGCCGATGCCGTTGCAGGTCACCACCCGGCCGGCGGTCCCGCGGTTCATCACCGCCGACCGCTGGCGCGAGTACGTCGGCCCGGACCAGACGCTCGTGTCGGTCCCCGTGCCCAGCATGGGCAACACCCACGCGATGCGCTGGGCCGCCAGCACCAACCTGGACTTCAAGATCCCCGGTGGCTACTTCCTCGCCCCGCGCAACGGCGTGACCGGCGACCCGGGCCGGTTCGGCGGGCGGCCGAGCGGCATCGGTGAGCTGTTGGCGGAGGTGGCCACCACCGGCCGTACGCCGAAGCTGGACGACCGGCAGCGCCGCCGCTGCCTGGACGAACTGCGGCACTGGCGGGCCGCCGTGGTGGTGCTGCCGCTGGACCAGCAGAACGCCGAGCCGCTGCGGCGTACCGTCGAGCAGCTGGTCGGCCCCGGCCGGCAGGAGTTGGACGTGTGGTTGTGGGACGTCCGGACACTGACCGACCGGTCGGCCTGACCGCCGCGTCGCCGGCCGCCGCCCCGGCCGAGCCGACCGCCGCCGCCCCGGCCGCCCGCGTGGAGCCGACCGCCGCCGCCCCGGCGGGCCCGGCGGGTCCGACCGACGCCGCGTCGACGGGCCGGTCCCGCCGCCGCGTACCGCGCCGGTTCGACGTGCTGGTGGTCGCCGGCTACCTCGTGCTGGCCGTGCTGCTCACCGCCTGGCAGTGGGGCCGCCCGGAACGGCTCTTCCACCAGGCCGGCGACCAGATGCTCTTCGAGTGGATGCTGGCCAGGGCGGCGCGGGCGGTGACCGGCGCGGAGAACCCGCTGCACAGCACCGCCCTGAACGCCCCGGACGGGGTCAACCTGATGGCCAACACCTCGGTGCTCGGGCTGGGCGTGCCGCTGACCCCGGTGACCCTGCTGCTCGGCTCCCAGACGGCCTTCCTGGTGGCCGTGGTCTGCTGCCTGGCCGGCACCGCCACCGCCTGGTACGCGCTGCTGGCCCGCCGGCTGGTCCGCTCCCGGGTCGCCGCGGCGGTCGGCGGACTGTTCTGCGGCTTCGCCCCGGGGATGGTCTCGCAGGCCGGTGCGCACCTGCACATGGCCGCCCAGTTCCTGGTCCCGGTGATCCTCGGGCTGGTGTTCCGGCCCGCCACCGACCGGGTACGCCGGGACGGGGTGCTGCTCGGGCTGGCGGTGGCGTACCAGGTCTTCCTCGGCGAGGAGGTGCTGGTCTTCCTCGCCCTCGCCGCCGGGGTCCTCGCCGGGGCGTACGCGCTGGCCGACCCGGGGGGCGCGCGGCGGCGGGCACCCGCGCTGCTCGGCCGGCTCGGCGTCGGCGCGCTGGTCGCGGGGGCGCTGCTGGCGTACCCGCTGTGGTTCCAGTTCCACGGTCCCGGCAACTACGCCGGGATGCCCTTCTTCGCGCAGGGTTACCGGCTCGACGCGGCCTCGTTCACCGCCGCCGCGCGACAGACCGTCGTCGGGGACGGCCACTCGGCGGCGCTGCTGTCGCCGAACGCGACCGAGGAGAACTCCTTCTTCGGGCCGGTCCTGCCGCTGCTCGCCGTGCTGGTGGTGGTCCGGCTGTGGCGGCGGCCGCTGGTCCGCGCGCTGGCGGGCTGCGGCCTGCTCTTCGCCCTGCTCTCCCTCGGCCCCACGATCCGGGTGAGCCACCACGAGACCGGGCTGCCCGGGCCGTACCGGCTGGTCAGCGGGGTGCCGCTGCTCGACCTGGTGGTGCCCGCCCGGTTCGCGCTGGTCTGCGTACCGGTGCTGGGGGTGCTGCTCGCCCTCGCCCTGGACCGGGCGTACGACCACCGCGTCGCCCCGGCGCGGCGGCTGCGCTGGACCGCGGCGGTGGCCGCCGCGCTGCTGCCGCTCGTCCCGACGCCGATCCGCACCGTGCCCGCCGGTCCGGTGCCGGCGTTCGTGGCCGACGGCGGCTGGCGGGCGTACGTGCCGCCGGGGCGGACGCTGGTGCCGGTGCCGCCGGTGACCGGGGCGGCGGTCAGCCCGGCCACGTTCTGGTCGGCCCGGACCGGGCTGGCCTTCACCGCGCCCGGGGGCTACTTCATCGGCCCGGCGGGCGCGGCCGACCGGACCGCGCACTGGGGCGCGCCGGACACCCCGACCTCGCTGCTGCTGCGCCGGGCCGCGGAGAGCGGCCAGGTGCCGCCGGTGGGCGACGCGGACCGGCGCCAGGCGGTCGAGGACCTGCGCCACTGGCGGGCGGCCGTCCTGGTGCAGGCCGACTCGTCGCCCGCCGACCCGGTCCGGGCGACGGTGGACGCGCTCGTCGGCCCGGGCCGCGACGTGCCCGGCGCGCACATCTGGGACGTCCGCCCGCTGGTCGGCTGACCGGCCGACCGAAGACGCGGGCGCCGGCCCGGCCGGCGGCGGATGTCAGGCGGGGGAGCCGGGCTCAGACCAGGCCGCGGACGTCCCAGAGCCAGACGTCGTCGACCCGCTGCGGCGGGCCGAGCAGGGCGGTCATCAGCTCACGCAGCACGGCCTCGCGGGGGTTGGCGCCGAGCACCACCACCGAGGCCTTCCAGAAGCGCAGGTCCTCGACCGCCTGGCGGCGGTTCTCCGCGGTGAGCGGCGGCACCTTGCCGGCGTCCATGGTGGCGTAGATCAGGCTGCTGGTCGGCCGGTTCGGCGCCCCGAAGACACCCTCGCCCCGCTCGTTCGGGCCGATGAAGTAGCCGCCGGGAATCGGGAACTGCTGCCCGGTCAGCGCGCTCCAGCGCAGCGTCGGCAGGCCGTGCACGTTGCTCGGGACGGGCACCGGCACCAGCGTCCGGCCGGCCGGCACGTACGGGCGCCAGCCGCCGGCGGTGATGAAGTGCGGCGGCGGGTCGACGTGCTGGGCGGGCAGCGGTCGGGGGAACAGCGGCAGCACCGCGAGCACGATCGCGGCGTACCCGAGCGGGCGCAGCCACCGGCGCCGCGGCCCGGCGGTCCGCGCGGGCGTGGCGGTGGGCGCCGGCTCGGCGTTGGGTCGGGCCTCGTCGTCGGCGGCGGCGCGCGGGGCCGGCACCGGCGGCCGGCCGCCACCGGCGAGGGCGTCCCAGGCCAGCGCCAGCAGGACGCCGACCGCGCCCGCCACCACCAGCGTCAGTCGGGTCGGCATCATCATCTCGACCAGCGGCAGGTCGTCCGGGACGTACGCCCACGGCCCGTCGATCGCGGTCTCCACCCCGTTGAACCGCACCTTCGGGCCGATCGCCGCGACGGTGAAGACCACCACCAGCACGGCGAGGATCCGGGCGGCGAGCGCGCGGCGGGCCAGCAGCACCAGGGCCACCAGCGCGACCAGCACCAGCGGCCAGCCGAACCAGCTGTTCTGCTCCGTCAGCCCGATGGTCCGCTCCACCGCCACGTCGCCGGCGGCGGTGTCCCGGGCGAAGGTGACGAACGCGGCGAGGTCCTCGCCCCAGCTGTGGAAGACGCCGCCCTGCAGGCCCCGGTAGGACTGCGGCCCGTTGAACTGGAACCAGATCGGGTAGGCGGTCAGCAGCAGGGTGAGCCCGGCGCCGACCCCGCCGGCGGCGAGGAACGTGCCGGCCCGCGCCCACGCCGCCCGCGGTCGCTGCGCCACGTACGCGGCCACCACCACCAGGCAGGCCAGCGCGGTGAGCAGCAGCATCTCCTCGTTGATGAAAACCTGGTACGCGACCAGCACGCCGAGCGCGATCCCGTTACGCCACCACCGGCCCGGCTCGCCGAGGCGCAGCACCCGCACCACGATCAGCGGGAGCAGGAAGTTGGAGACGAAGTTCGGCTGCCCGTTGGCGTGGTGCACGACGCCGGGCGCGAAGCCGAGGAACGCGCCGCCGACGAACGCCGCGCCCCGGGAGCGGACCAGGTGCCGGGAGAGCATCCAGTACGAGGTGGCAGCCGTCGCGGCGAGCGCCCCACCCAGGTAGAGCGCGTACATCACCTGCGGGCCGAGGAGCAGGGTGAGCGGCGCCAGCGGCAGGGTGACCCCGAGCAGCGAGGTGTTCGCCATCATGTTCACGCCGTCAGGCGCGTTCTGCCGCGCGGTGAAGAGCGGGTTCTCCAGGTGCCGCAGCGAGTAGGCGCCGTGCGCGAAGAGCCACTCGAACCAGCTGTGGTCGGTCGGCAGGTGCGACGACACCCGGTGCTGGACGTCCACCCAGTAGTTGAGGCAGACGAAAACGCCGAGCAACGCATAGGCTCCGATGGCCAGCACGTCGGCGCGGGCCGGCCGGCGTCGGGGCCGGCGCGGCGGGTCGGCCACGACGGGCTCGACCGCGACGGATACGGAGTTCAACGAGGGGTCTACCACCGGCACGGCCACGACGGGCCATCGTACAGGCGGCGCGGCGTCGCCCCGCCGGGCCGGTGCGTCCCGGCGGCGCCGTCCGCCGCCCGGGCAGGGAGGGGGTGGCCGTGACCGTCATCGATCTGGGCGAGCTCCGCGACGACCCGGCACCGGCGCCGGCCCCGTCGACCGGGCGGCCCGGGCCCGCCGCGCGGCCGTACCGGATCCTGGCGGTGCTGGCGGTGGCCCTGCTCGCGCTGGCCGGCTGCGTTCCGGCGGCCGGCCGGCCGGCCGCCGGGGTGCCGGCCCGCCCGGGCGCGCAGGCCTTTCTCGTCGACGACCGTCTTTACCTGGTCGAACCGCCCGACCTGGACCGGAACGAGGGGCGGCAGCTGGTCGCCTACCGGATCCCGGCCGACGCTCCACCCAGCCTGCTGTGGCGTAGCTCGCTTCCGACGGCCAGCGGCGACATCGTCGGCCTGCTGCACCGGGCCGGGTCGGTGCTGCTCACCGGTCCGGTGGGCGGCACCGACGGCGCGTACCGGACGTTCACCGTGGACGCCCGCACCGGCCGGCCGGGCTGGCAGCAGCCCGGCATCGCGGCCGAGGCGGGGGACGCCGTGCTCATCCAGACCCTCGGCGCGGAGGGGCCGGGCTCGATCCGCCGGGTCGACGTGCCGTCCGGGCGGGCACTGTGGTCGGTGCCGATCCCGCCGGGCGGCGCCAGCCTGCGCTTCGGCCCGGCCGGGGTCGACCGGGTCGTGCTGACGCCGGCCTCCGGTGCGGTCGAGGTGCGCGACGCCGTCTCCGGCGCCCGGCTCGTCACCCGCGACCTCCGTCCCGGCGAACTGCCCAGCTGGCAGCGGACCTGGGTGGTCGACGACCTGCTGCTGGTGATCCGGGAGAACGGCGCCACCGTCACCGGCTACGGCCTGGACCGCCTGGACCGGCGCTGGACGACCCGGCTCTCCCTGGTCGGCTACCTGAGCCCCTGCGGCACCCTGCTCTGCGCCTACCGGCAGATCGGTGGGATGTGGGCGCTCGCCCCGGCGACCGGCGCGATCCGATGGCGCGACGAGCGCTGGCAGGGGGTGCTGCGGGAGACGGCCGGCCGGTTCCTGGTGACCACGGCCGACCCGGCCGGCGCCGCCCGGTACGCGGTGGTCGAGGCGGCCACCGGTCGGCTGGTGGCCGACCTGGGCAGCTGGGAGCTGGCGGACTGGTCCGACCGGGACGACCCGCTGATCGGCATCCGGCGGAGCCGGGACGGCCGGCTGGTGGTGGCCGAGTTCGACCTGGTCGCCGCCCGGGCCCGGATCATCGGCGCGCTGCCCGGCCTGCTCGGCGACTGCCGGGTCGGCGCGGGGACGCTCGCCTGCCGGCGGGCCGACGGCGGGTTCGGGCTCTGGCGGCTGCCGTGAGCGCCGTGATCGAGCTGGGCGAGCTGCGGCACGGCGACGAGGTCGAGCCGCCGCCCGAACCGCGCCGGCCGCCCAGCCGGTCGGTACGCGTCGCGGCGCTGCTGTGCGCCGCGCTGCTCACCCTGGCCGGCTCGGCGGTGCACCCCGGCCGGGAGCGGTCGGTGGTGGTTCCTGCCCCACAGGGCGCCGTTTTCCTGGTGCTCGCCGACCGGTTGGTGGTCGCCGACGGGCCGGGCACGGTGGGCCGGGCGGGCCAGCTGGTGACCGGGCACCGGCTGCCCGGCGGCGAGGCGCTGTGGCGGTTCCTCCTCCCCGCCGGCGACCACGCGCTCGGCCTCACCACGGTGGCCGGCGCGGTGCTGGTGATCAGCAGCCCCGCCGGGGCCGGCGACCCCGCCTCCACCGTGCTGGACCCGGACACCGGGGTGATGCGCTGGCGGCAGCCCGGCTACCCGGTCGCTACGCAGTCCGACGGCGTGCTCCTCGAGACGCCCCGGGCGGACGGGACGGGCACCATCCGGTCGGTCGACCCGGTCTCGGGCACGCCACGGTGGTCGTTGCCGCTGCCCGGCAGCGGGCTCGCGTACGAGGTCGGCGACCGGGGCGTGACGCGGGTGGTGCTGGTCACCGCCGCCGGCCGGGTGGAGGTCCACGACACCGGCTCGGGGGCGTTGCTACGCGCCGGGCGGGTCCCGCCGGCCGCCGACGGGGTGTCGTACCGCTTCACCCGGGTCGTCGGTGACCTGCTGCTGGTCGATGGGGCGCCGGGCACGGTCACCGCGTACGGCCTGGATCGGCTGGACCGGCGCTGGAGCATGCCGGTCGGCGCCTCGGCCGCCTCCTGGTTCGCCGCCTGCGCCGGGGTGATCTGCCTGCGTGAGCAGGACGCCGGGGTGCGGGCGGTCGACCCGGCCACCGGGCGTCTTCTCTGGACGGACGACCGCTGGCTGGGGATGAGTCCGGTCGGCGGCCGGCTGCTCGCCGCCGCCCCGGGCGTCGGCCTGGAGATGGAGCTCTCGGTGGTCGACCCGCGCACCGGCGGCACCCGCGGCCGGCTGGGCCGCTGGCGGCTGGGCGGCGTTGACCGGTACGGCACGCCGCTGCTGGGGCTGCGCCGGCTGGGCGAGGAGCGGACGCTCGTCGCCGAGCTGGACGTCCCGGCCGGGCAGGCCCGGTACCGGGCTGTGCTGCCGGGCTCGTGGGACGACTGCGCCGTCGCGACCGCCGCCCTGGTCTGCCTGCGACCCTCCGGCGGCCTGGTCGTCTGGCCGGACCCTCGCTGATCAGCGGCTCACCAGTTGGCCTGCGCGGGGGCGGCTGGCAGCGGCACCGAGGCCGGTCGGATCACGTACGTCAGGCCGCCGCTGCCGCCCTGCCAGGCGGCCTCGAACCGGTCCCGGGGCACGGTCCGGCGGACCCCGTCGTCGGTGGCGGCGTACGGGTCGTTGAGCACCGGGTCGCCGGTCTCGGTGAAGCCGACCAGCACCATCAGGTGGCCGTTGGTGTCGTAGTCGAGCCCGGGGATCTCCCCGCGCCGGAACCGCGCCGAGACGACCAGCGGCATCCCGGCCGCGACGAAGAGTTCCGCCTCGGCGAGGGAGCGCAATCGGGTGACGAACGCGTCCACCCCGTGCAGCCCCGCGTACGCGGTGTTGAACGGCCAGTTCCCGGCGCCCGCGTAGGCGTGGTCGTAGCAGCCCCGGGCGGCGTGCACCACCACGGGCCGGGGGCCGGGCGGGGTCACCCAGGCGTACCGGTCCGGGGTGGGGCCGGCGCACCAGAAGTCCAGCACCATCGACACGCAGGTGGGGCTGCACCAGGAGTCCCCGCCACCGCCCCAGCGGGTCTCGCCGCCGCCGTGCAGCCGCTGCGCGTACCGGGGCACGTCGAACACCCGCCCCCGGGCCGCGCCGGCCGCCGCGGTGCCGGCCGGCCGGTCGGGCGGGTCCACGTCCGCGGCCGAGGCGACCGCCCCGACGGTACGCAGCACCGGGCCGGCCGTGACGTCGGTGCGGCGGAACAGGGTGACCCGTACCTGCCAGCCGGTGATCGCCGCGCGCAGCGCGCCCATCGTGTCGACCTTCGCCCAGGCCTCGTCGTGGGTCTGCCCCGGGACGGAGGTGCGGTGGATCGTCGTGTCGTCGGCGGCCCAGCGCCCCAGCACGTACCAGTCGGTCGACGGCGCGCCCTCGCCCCAGCCGCGCAGCTCGACCTGGAGCCAGCCGCCCGCCGGGGTGTCACCGGTCCAGGACGGGACGATCTCGTCGACTCCGAAGCCCGTCCAGACCACCGGGGCGGTCCAGGTCGCCAGCTCGTAGCGGGCGGTGCGGCCGGTGTGCGGGTCGGTGTGGTCGAGTTGCCCGACCGGCGCCCCGATCGTCAGGCCGCCCGGGACGGCGACGACCCCCTCGGCGACGCCCAGGTCGACCTCGGCCGGCAGGCGGAAGCCGCGGTACGCGACGTCCCGCCCACACGTTCCGGTCATGGCAGCTCCGTCCGCTTGTCGCCCGCCGCCGCGCCCCCGCCGCGCGTGTTGGTTAATGCCGGGAAGCATCGCGTACCCGAAGGTTTTCTGCAACGACGGCGAGGGAGGCCGGTTTGGCGGCCGGCACTAGGTTGTCGGGAGGTCACGAGGCTTGGAGGCCGGGATGCGGGTGCTGGTGGTGGAGGACGAGCGCAACCTCGCCGACGCGATCGCGCGAGGGCTGCGCAAGCGCGGCATGGCGGTGGACGTCGCGTACGACGGCGGCACCGGACACGAGGCCGCCTTCGTCACCCGGTACGACGTGGTGATCCTCGACCGGGACCTGCCCGGCGTGCCCGGTGACAAGATCTGCGCCGACCTGGTCGCCTCGGGCACCCTGACCCGGGTGCTGATGCTCACCGCCAGCGGCACCGTCGCCGACAAGGTCGAGGGCCTGCAGCTCGGCGCCGACGACTACCTGCCCAAACCGTTCGCCTTCGACGAACTGGTCGCCCGGGTGCTGGCGCTCGGCCGGCGGGCCACCCCGGCTGCCCCGCCGGTGCTGGAGATCGCCGACCTGATGCTCGACCCGGCCCGGCGGGTGGTCACCCGGGGCGGTGTGCCGGTCGACCTGACCAACAAGGAGTTCGGCGTCCTGGCCGAGCTGCTCAAGGCGCGCGGCGCGGTGGTCTCCAGCGAGGAGCTGCTGGAACGGGTCTGGGACGCGAACACCGACCCGTTCACCACCATCGTCCGGGTCACCGTGATGACGCTGCGCAAGAAGCTCGGCGACCCGCCGCTGATCGAGACGGTGGTGGGCGCCGGCTACCGCACGGTGCCGGCATGACCCGCCGCCTGCGTCCCACCCTGCGGCTGCGGCTCACCCTGCTCAACGGGGTGCTGCTGGTCGGCGCCGGGGCGATCCTGATGCTGCTCGCCTGGCTGCTGGTCCGCGACGCGCTGCGCCCCACCGACGAGCTGCTGCCCGGGACCACGGTGGTGCTCGCGGACGGGCGCACCCTCGACGCCGGGCAGTGGCAGCGGGAACTGGTCGACGCCGCGTCGCGGGAGCTGCTGGCCAAGGGCCTGGTGGCGCTGCTGGCGATCAGCATGGTCGGGGTCGCCGGGGCGTGGTTGGTGGCCGGCCGCGCGTTGCGCCCGCTGCACCAGGTCACCGCGACCGCCCAGCGCCTCGGCGAGGCCACCCTCGACCAGCGGATCGGCTGGTCCGGGGCGGACGACGAGGTGGCCGAGCTGGCCAAGACGTTCGACGCGATGCTGGACCGGATCGCCGCCGCGTTCGAGGCGCAGAAACGCTTCGTCGCCAACGCCTCCCATGAGCTGCGGACCCCGCTCGCGGTGATGCGGACCGAGATCGACGTGACGCTCAGCGACGACGAGGCGGACATCGCCGAGTACCGCCGGATGGCGACCGTGGTCCGGGACGCCTCGGAGCGGGCCAACGGCCTGGTCGACGCCCTGCTGGTGCTGGCCCGCAGCGAGGCCCAGACCGGCCGCCGGCTGGGCCGCCGCGCCGAGTGCGACCTCGCCGTCGGCACCGCCAACGCGCTCTCCGCGGTCGCCTGGGAGGTGGAACGGATCGGCCTGCGGGTGCAGACCTCGCTGCGCCCGGCGCCGGTGGTCGGCGACCCGGGGCTGCTGGACCGGCTCGCCGGCAACCTGATCGAGAACGCGGTCCGCTACAACCACCTGCACGGCCGGATCTGGGTGCGCACCGGCAGCGACGGGGAGCGGTCCTGGCTGGTGGTGGGAAACACCGGCTTCGAGGTCGCCCAGGCCGACGTGCCGGGGCTGTTCGAGCCGTTCCGGCGCGGCGGCCAGGAGCGGACCGGGGCGCGGGGCTCCGGCCTCGGGCTCTCCATCGTCCGGGCGGTCTGCGACGCGCACGGTGGCGCGGTCGCGGTGGTCGCCCAGCCGGGCGGCGGCCTGGAGGTGACCGTCACCATGCCGTCGGCCGACGCCCCCTGCCCGAACTGACCGGGCCTCCGTTCGGCGTCGGCGGGACCGGCGGACGGCGTGCCGGTCCCCGCCGAACCACCATCCACGGTCACCTTTTCGTGCGGGCGGTTCGGCCGTCCCGTCCGGCCTTTCCGGGTGGTCGGGCGGGCGCGTCCGAGGGTCGGATACAAGACGCGGCGGGCGCTGGACGGCGGGACACCGGTGCCGCAGGGTGTGCAGTGCGCCTTGCCTCACCCGGCCGTACCCCGGCGGCCGGACGGGTGCCTCACCTTGCCGCGCCGGGAGTCCGCCGGTCCTGTCCGCGCATGCCCAACCGGAGCTGCCAGTGACTCATCCCTCGGCCCTGACCCGCCGGGTCCTCGCGCCGCTCGCCGCGGTGGCCCTCACCGCCGCCGGCCTCGTCGCCGCCGGCCCGGCCACCGCCGCGCCCGACCACACCACGCTGGTGAAGGAGGTCCCCTCCACCGCCTCGCCGGACATCATGAACGGCACCGTCGACGCCATCTACGACGCCGGTACGAAGATCATCGCGGTGGGCGACTTCACCCGCGTGCAGAACCGCAACAGCGACGTGGACATCACCCGCAACTACGTCCTCGCCTTCGACAAGGCCACCGGCACAGTGGACACCGCCTTCGCCCCGACCGTCGACAACGAGGTCTACGCGGTGGTCGCCGGGCCCACCGCCGGCACCGTCTTCATCGCCGGCAAGTTCAACACCGTCAACGGGGTAACCCGGCGCAAGGTGGCGCTGCTCGACGTCGCCACCGGCGCGGTGGTCACCAGCTTCGCCGGGCCGGCCTTCAACGGGCTGGTCAACGACGTCGCCCTGGTCGGCGGCCGACTGCTGGTCGGCGGCATCTTCACCACCGCCGGCAACACCAACCCGCGCGGCGGCCTGGCCTCGTTGAACGCCAGCACCGGCGTGGTGGACAGCTACCTGACCACGACGCTGACCGAGCACCACAACTACGACGGGGTCAGCGGGGCCAGCTCCGGCGTCGGCGCGAACAAGCTAGCCGTCTCCCCGGACGGCGCCCAGCTCGTGGTCATCGGCAACTTCAAGAAGGCCGACGGGGTGCTGCACGACCAGATCGTTAAGTTCGACCTGGGCGCGACCGCGGCCACCATCGCCGACTGGAACACCAGCCGGTACACCCCGCGCTGCGCCTGGTGGGCCTTCGACACATACGTGCGGGACGTCGCGTACGCCCCGGACAGCAGCTACTTCGTGGTGGTGGCCACCGGCGCCCCGAACGCCGGCACGCTCTGCGACGCCGCCGCCCGCTGGGACGCCGGCGCGACCGGCGCCGAGCTCCAGCCCACCTGGGTCGACTACTCCGGCGGCGACACCTTCCTGTCGGTGGGAATCAGCGAGCAGGCGGTCTACGTCGGTGGCCACTTCCGCTGGCTCAACAACAGCTTCGGCGGCGACTCCGCCCAGGCCGGCGCGGTCGGCCGGCCCAGCATCGCCGCGCTGGACCCACGCAGCGGCCTGCCGCTGTCCTGGAACCCGGGCCGGCACCCGCGCGGCGTCGGCGCGTCGGAGATGCTGGTGACGCCGAGCGGCCTCTGGGTCGGCTCCGACACCTCCTGGATCGGCAACTTCCAGTACCGGCGGGAGCGGATCGCGTTCTTCCCGCTGACCGGCGGGGCCGCGCCGCACCCGACCACCACGGCGAGCCTCCCCGGCAACGTCTACCGGGCCGGGGTGCCCGCCCCGACCAACGTGCTCTACCGGGTGAACGCCGGCGGGCCGCTGGTCGCCTCGACCGACAGCGGGCCGGACTGGGCCGCAGACGACTCCGGCAACCCGAGCCCGTACCACAACGCCGGCAGCAGCACCGCCGGGTTCGCGGCGGTGGGCAGCGTCGACGCCACCGTGCCGGCCGGCACGCCGGCGGCCCTCTACAGCGACGAGCGCTGGGACTCCGGCGGCGACCCGGAGATGAGCTGGCAGTTCCCGGTGCCCGCCGGCACCGAGATCCAGGTCCGGCTCTACCTGGCCAACCGGTACGACGGCACCTCGGCCCCCGGCTCCCGGGTCTTCGACGTGTCCCTCGACGGCGCCGTCGTCCTCGACGACCTGGACCTCTCCGGCACCGCCGGGCACAACGTCGGCACCATGCGCTCCTTCACCGTCGTCAGTGACGGATCGGTCGACATCGACTTCGGGCACGTGGTGGAGAACCCGCTCGTCGACGGCATCGAGATCGTCAAGACCGGGCCGCCGCCGGCGGGCACCGGCGACGAGGTCGAGGCCCGCCCGTACGACGGGGCGACCACGGTCGGCGCGGCCAGCCCGGTGGCCAACCCGGACAACACCGCCTGGTCGACCGCCCGGGGCGGCTTCTGGGTGGGCGGCACGTTCTTCTACGGCATGACCGGCGCGCTGTGGCGGCGCAGCTTCGACGGCGCCACCTTCGGCACGCCGACGCTGGTCGACCCGTACCACGACGCGTACTGGGACGCGGTGGAGACCGATTCCGGGCCGGCCGGCCAGACGTACGCCGGGGTGACCGTCAACTTCTACGCCGAGATCCCGAACGTCAGCGGGATGTTCTACACCGGCGGCCGGCTCTACTACGGCCTCGCCGGGCAGGGCGGCCTCTACTGGCGCTGGTTCACCCCGGACAGCGGGGTGGTGGGCGCGGAGAAGTTCACCGTCGCGGGGGTGACCGGTCTCGCCGACGCGGGCGGGATCTTCCTCTCCGGGAGCACCCTCTACAAGGTCAACCGGAGCACCGGCGAGCTCTCCTCGACCGACTGGGCCGGTGGCGTGCCGACCGGGTCGTTCACCGTGCGGAGCGGACCGGCCGTGGACGGCGTCGACTGGCGGGCGAAGGCCGTGTTCGTCGGCCCGTGACCCGTACCGCCCGATGACACCGGCCCGGTCCCGTTGGGGGGACCGGGCCGGCGTCGTCGGAACGGGGTTGTGCCCCGGGCGTGGGCGGTGACATGATCGTCCGCGTCAGCCCGACGCGCGGAAAGGGGGTGCGGTCGATGTCCACCACGTACAGTCCCGCGCCCCGCCCCGGTCCCCGCTGACAGCAGCAACTTCCGCGGGGCGCACTCCATCCCAGGAGGAAGCACCGTGAGTGCGTTGATCCACTGCGTCACCGTCGAGTCCGACGACCCGTACACCCTGGCCAGCTGGTGGGCGGTGGTCCTCGACCGCCGGCTGCACGACGACGACCACCCGGGTGACCCCGAGGCGGTCCTGGTCGCGCCCGACGGCCACGGCCCCGACCTGCTCTTCGTCCAGGTCGGCGAGCGGCACGGCAAGGGCGCGTTCCACCTCGACCTGCAACCGGCCGACCGGACCCGGGACGCCGAGGTCGAGCGGCTGCTGGGGCTCGGCGCCGCCCTCGTCGCCGACCGCCGCCGCCCGGACGGAACCGGCTGGGTGGTGCTCGCCGACCCGGAGGCCAACGAGTTCTGTGTATGCCGGAGCGCGGCCGAGCGCGCCGCCTCGGCGTAACCGCTGGTACGAGTCGGGCCCCCTCCGCCACGGCGAAGGGGGCCCGGACCAGCGGCGCGGAGGGCGGTCAGCCCTTCTGCTCGATCTGGCCGCGCATGGTGACGAACTGCGACTTCAGGTCGTCGGCGGACTTGAAGTAGAGGACGATCACGCCGAGGCTGCCGCGGTCGGCCCAGACGCAGACGCCCACCGGGACGTCGTCGGCCTTGCCGTCGCCGCACTTGGCGTCGCCGCCCAGTGGGCCGGCGTCCACCGTGCTGAAGGTGGTCACCCCGAGCTCGGTGGAGAGGTCCTTGGTGGCGTTGTCCAGCTCCTTCTTCGGGTCGGCCATGACACCCGAGGCGCCGGCGATCATGACCAGGTCCTTCTTGGCCGGGTTGCCGTAGAATGCACCGGCTGTGCTGGTGGCGTCCGGGACGTCCTTCTTCATCTCCGAGGTCATCTCCTCGGCGGCGGACGTCAGCTGCGGATCCGTCACCTTGGGACGGCCGGCCAGCGTCGTCGGCGCGACCACCCGGGTCTTGGTGGCGTCGACCACGTCGCCGACCTTGTCCTTGGCGGCGAAGAAGAGAACCGCGCCGCCGCCCAGGCAGAGCACCACCACGACGGCGAGGGTGATCAGCAGGATCCGGCCGACCTTCGACTTCTTCGGCGGGGGGCCGGCCGGGGCGCCGTAGGACGGCTGGCCGCTCTCCAGGTAGGAGCCGCCCTGCGCCGGGGCCTGCTCGCCCGGGTAGCCGCCGTACTGCGGGCCGGGCTGCTGCGGCGGGTAGCCACCGCCGTACTGGGGGCCGGACTGTTGCGGCGGGTAGTCACCGCCGTACTGGGGGCCGGGCTGCTGCGGCGGGTAGCCACCGCCGTACTGCGGACCGGACTGCGCGGGGTAGCCGCCGGGCTGCTGCCGCGGCGGCGGGTAGGAACCGGGATACGGATTGGACGGGGGCTGGGACATGGTCAGCTCCAGACAAAATCGGGACGCGTGATCCTAGCCAGGCTGGCCGACCGGCCGCCGCCCGCCCTGGCTGGAGGTGACGAAACCGCCGCCGGGTCGTGACCGGGCGGGCCGGCCGCGCTGCGTCGCACCTCGGCCCGCAGCTCCGGCCGGCGCACGGTCGGGCCAGGAGATCCGTCCCGGATACGACGATCGCGGTGGCCGGTCCGCCCCGCAGGGACGGCCGGCCACCGCGATCGCGGGCGAGCGGGACGAGTCAGGCGCGCAGGCTGGCGACCCCGCGCGGCAGGAACCGCCGGCCGGTGACCCGCTCGGAGGTGCCGGTCCGGTCCAGGTACGGCGTGACGCCGCCCAGGTGGAACGGCCAGCCGGCGCCGAGGATCATGCACAGGTCGATGTCCTGCGCCTCGGCGACGACGCCCTCGTCGAGCATCAGCCGGATCTCCTGCGCCAGCGCCTCGAGCGCATTCTGGCGTACCTGCTCCTCGATGAGCGGCTGGTCGCCGACCGTGAGCAGCTTGGCCACCTCGTCGTTGATCTGGTCGTCGACCACGATCGGCTGGCCCGAGTCGGCGATCCGCTTGAGGTTCTCGCTGACCGTGAACCGGTCCGGGAAGGCGGCGTGCAGGGTGCCGCCCACGTGGTACGCCACGGCCGGGCCGACGAGCTGGAGCAGCGCGAGCGGGCGCATCGGCAGGCCCAGCGGGTCCAGCGCGCGGTTCGCCACGTCCAGCGGGGTGCCCGCGTCGACGGCGGCGAAGACCGTGCCGAGGAAGCGGGTGAGCAGCCGGTTGACCACGAACGCCGGGGCGTCCTTCACCAGCACCGAGGACTTCCTCAGCTGCTTGCCGACCGCGAACGCGGTCGCCAGGGTGACGTCGTCGGTCCGCTCGCCGCGGACGATCTCCAGCAGCGGCAGCACGGCGACCGGGTTGAAGAAGTGGAAGCCGACGACCCGCTCCGGGTGCTCCAGCTCCTCGGCCATGGCGGTGATGGAGAGCGACGAGGTGTTCGTCGCCAGCACCGCCTCCGGCTTGACGATCTTCTCCAGCTCGGCCCAGACCTGCTTCTTGACGTTCAGGTCCTCGAAGACCGCCTCGATGACGAAGTCACAGTCGGCGAACGAAGTGAGCTGGCCCGGCGTCGACGCGGCGAAGGCCTCTGCCTTCGGCGAGCCGCTGATCAGGCCGTACAGCTTGGCGGCGGCGCCCTTGTCCATCCGGCCCTTGCTGACGGCCTTCTCGATCTGGGTGTGCACGTAGCCGATGCCCTTGTCCACCCGCGACTGGTCCAGGTCGGTCAGCACGACCGGCACCTGGAGGCGGCGGGCGAAGAGCAGGGCGAGCTGGCTGGCCATCAGGCCGGCGCCCACGATGCCGACCTTGGTGACCGGCCGGGCCAGGCCCTTGTCCGGCGCGCCGGCCGGCCGCTTGGCCCGCCGCTGCACCAGGTCGAAGGCGTACAGGCCGCTGCGCAGCTCCTCGGAGAAGACCAGGTCGGCCAGCGCCTCGTCCTCGGCGGCGGTGCCGGTGGCGAAGTCGGCGTCCTTCGCGGTCTCCAGCAGGTCCAGCGCCCTGTACGCGGCCGGGACCGCGCCGTGCAGCCGCTGGTCGAGGGTCTGTCGGGCGAAGTAGAGCACGCCCGCCCACATGTCCTTGTCGACCTCGGGCCGGGTCACGGTGACCTCGCCCCGGACGACGCCGGCGGCCCACTCCAGCGACCGCTCCAGGAAGTCGGCCGGCTCCAGCAGCACGTCCGCGATGCCCATCTCGGCGGCCTGCTTCGGCTTGAGCATCTTGTTCTGCATCAGCGGGTTCTGCAGGATCACCTGGGTGGCGGCGGGGATGCCGATCAGGTTCGGCAGCAGCTGGGTGCCGCCCCAGCCGGGGACCAGGCCGAGCGAGACCTCGGGCAGCGCCAGCGCCGCCGCGCCGCCGGAGAGCGTCCGGTAGTGGCAGTGCAGGGCCAGCTCCAGACCGCCGCCCATCGCCGCGCCGTTGACGAAGGCGAAGGTCGGGATCTCGCTGTCCTTCAGCCGGGCGAAGACCCGGTGGCCGAGCCGGCCGATCTCCAGGGCCTGCGCGCGGTCCGCGAGCGCCGGCAGGCCGACGATGTCGGCGCCGACGCAGAAGATGTACGGCTTGCCGGTGACCGCGATGAACGCCGGGTTCGCCGCGAGGGCCGCGGTGATCGCCTCGTCCAGGCTGGTCAGGCCGGCCGGGCCGAAGGTGTTCGGCTTGGTGTGGTCGAAGCCGTTGTCGAGGGTGATCAGGGCGGCCGGCCGGTCCAGGCCCGGCACCTGCACCGACCGCAGCAGCGCCTTGGTGACGACCTCGTTCGGGGCCGAGAGCGTGCTCACTTGTTGCCCTCCCAGTGCGGGTTCTCCCAGATCACGGTGCCGCCCATGCCGATGCCGATGCACATGGCGGTGAGGCCGTAACGGACCTCGGGGTGCTCGGCGAACTGCCGGGCGAGCTGGGTCATCAGCCGGACGCCGGAGGAGGCGAGCGGGTGACCGATGGCGATCGCACCGCCCCACGGGTTGACCCGCGGGTCGTCGTCGGCGATGCCGAAGTGGTCGAGGAAGGCGAGCACCTGCACGGCGAACGCCTCGTTCAGTTCGAACAGGCCGATGTCGTCGATGGTCAGGCCGGCGATGCGCAGCGCCTTCTCGGTCGACGGGATCGGGCCGACGCCCATCACCTCGGGCTCGACGCCGACGAAGCCGAACGACACCAGCCGCATGGCGACCGGCAGGCCCAGCTCGCGGGCCACGTCCTCGGAGGCGAGCAGGCTGGCCGTGGCGCCGTCGTTGAGGCCGGCCGCGTTGCCCGCGGTGACCTTGCCATGCGGGCGGAACGGGGTCTTCAGGGTGGCCAGCTTCTCCAGCGAGGTCTCCCGGGGGGCCTCGTCGGTGGTGGCCAGACCCCAGCCGCCGTCGGCGTCGCGGATGGCGACCGGCACCAGGTCGTCCTGGAGCTTGCCGTTGGCGTACGCCTTGGCGGTCTTCTGCTGCGAGGCGAGCGCGAACGCGTCGGTGCGCTCCTTGGTGATGTGCGGGACCAGGTCGTGCAGGTTCTCCGCGGTGGCGCCCATGACCAGGGCGGACGGGTCGACGAGCTTCTCCGCGATGATCCGCGGGTTGGGGTCGACGCCCTCACCCATCGGGTGGCGGCCCATGTGCTCGACACCGCCGGCGATGGCGATGTCGTACGCGCCCATGGCGATGCCGCCGGCGACGGTGGTGACGGCGGTCATCGCGCCGGCGCACATCCGGTCGATCGCGAAGCCGGGGACCGTCTTGGGCAGGCCGGCCAGCAGGGCGGCGGTACGGCCGATGGTCAGGCCCTGGTCGCCGATCTGGGTGGTGGCAGCGATGGCGACCTCCTCGACCCGCTCCGGCGGCAGTTGCGGGTTACGCCGCAGCAGCTCACGGATGCAGCGGATCACCAGGTCGTCGGCGCGGGTGTTGGCGTACATGCCACCCGCCTTGCCGAACGGGGTGCGGACGCCGTCGACGAAGACGACATCTCGAACTTCACGGGGCACTAGAGCCTCCTAGCCGGCACTGGCATTTCCCTCGGATGCTACTCGTCAGTAACCAACCCCGACACCACCCCCCGTGTGGCCCACCCCACACCCTGCGAACGCCGCCCGCCCCACCCACGGCGAGTGGGTGGGTGGGTCAGGGGGTGGGGGTCAGGGGTGCCAGGGCCTCAGTGAGAGCGGGGAGAAGGAGGCTGATCTGCCATTCGCGGGCGTTGAAGCCGCGGAGGGTCTCCGCCACCGTGTCGTCGGTGACCTCCTCCGGGGGCTGCCAGGCCAGGCGGCGGATCGAGTCGGGGGCGATCAGGTTCTCCGCGGGGAGGGTGTGCTCGCCGGCGATCCGGACCACCACCTCCCGGCAGCGCGCCAGCCGGGCGGCGGCCACCGGGTCACGCTCGGCCCAGCGGTGCGGCGGAGGCGGCCCCTCCACCGTCGGGGTCACCGGCAGCGCGTCCTCCGGCAGCTGCCGCGCGTCGTCCAGCGCCGCCAGCCAGGTGCGGGCCAGCCGGCGCACCGACCGGCCGCCGAAGCCGGGGAGGGTGAGCAGCGTCTTCTCGTCCTTCGGGTCCAGCTCGGCGGCGGCCACGATGGCCGAGTCCGGCAGCACCCGGCCCGGGGCGGCGTCCCGCCGGGCGGCGATCTGGTCCCGGGCGTACCAGAGGGAGCGGACCCGCGCCTGCGCCCGCGCGCCCCGGACCCGGTGAATGCCGGAGGTACGCCGCCACGGCTCGGCGCGCACCCGCAGCGGACGGGCGCCGGTACGGACCAGCGCGGCGAACTCCTCCGCCGCCCACGCCGACTTGCCCTGCCGGCGCAGCTCCTCGTCGAGGGCGTCGCGCAGGTCGACCAGCATCTCCACGTCCAGCGCCGCGTACGTCAGCCAGGACTCCGGCAACGGCCGGCTCGACCAGTCCGCCGCCGAGTGGTGCTTCTCCAGGGTGTAGCCGAGCAGCTGCTCGGTCAGCGCGGCCAGGCCGACCCGCTCGAAGCCGGCCAGCCGGGCGGCCAGCTCGGTGTCGAAGAGCCGCCGGGGCCGCAACCCCACCTCGTCCAGGCAGGCCAGGTCCTGGCTGGCGGCGTGCAGCACCCACTCGGCCTCGCCGATCACCGCGTCCAGGGCGGCCAGATCGGGTAGCGGCAGCGGGTCGATCAGCGCCGTGCCGGAGCCGGCCCGGCGCAACTGCACCAGATAGGCGCGCTGGCTGTAGCGGTAACCCGAGGCGCGTTCGGCGTCCAGGGCAACCGGCCCGGTGCCCGCCGCGAAGCGGGCCACGACCTCGTCGAGCTCGCTCGGGGTGGCCACCGGCGCGGGCGTGCCCTCGCGTGGCGCGGTCAGGGGTACGGGCCCGCCGGTGGTGGGTTCGGCGCCCGCGTCCGCCGGCTCCGGCGCGGCCGGTGACGGGTGCTGGGTCGCCTCTCCCGTACGGCTTTCGGCGGGCCGACGGCGCAGGGGTGGTTCGTCGGTCACCTGACAACCCTAGTGCGCGACGGGATCCGGTGTGCGCAGCCGGTCGGGTGCGTGTCGACGCGATGGCCGCCGGGTGTCGTGCCGGGGCCGGATGGCATCGACGTGACAAGCTCGGACATCGGGGGAGACAAACCCCGTTCGCGCAGGTACGGTCCATCGAGCCGCCGAGGGGCCGCCGAGGGTCTGGGCGGCTTTCGCGGCACGACGTCTACGGGGAGGACGTGGCGATCATGACGGCTGGGTACGGGTCGGGGGACGGGACGCCGGGACACGGCGCCGACGAGGCCACCGAGGGTGGCCGCGCGGAACGTCCCGAGCCGGGCCGACCGGGTCCGCTGCCGCCGCGCCTCGAACCGCACCGACCGGCCGTTCCCGGCTACCCGCCGGCCGTCCCCGGCCCGCCGGCTCCGGCGGCCGGGTTCGGGTCCGCCATGCCCGCCCCGGACACCGGCACCGGACCGACGGGTCCGGGGCAGTCGACCGTGCCCGGGCCGCGGGCCGGCTGGTCCGCCCCGCCGAACAGCGGTCAGTGGGGCAGCCCGACCGGCTCCGCGCCCGCGGGACCGTGGGGGCCGGGCGGCTGGGCGCCCACCGACCCGACGCCCGAGCAGCCGTCCCGCGCCGAGCCGCCGTTCGCGGGCGGCCCTGCCGGGCAGCCGGGCGCCGGACAGGTTCCTCCCGTGGGGCAGCCGACCACCCCAGCGGCGTACCCGGGTGGGCAGCCGGTATCCGGGCCCGCGTACCCGGGTGGGCAGCCGGTATCCGGGCCCGCGTACCCGGGTCAGCCGGCCGGGTGGCCGGTCCCCGCGGCCGGGCGCGACCGGCCGCGTCGGCTGCCCGTGGTGGCGCTCGGGCTCGCCGTGGTGCTGGCCCTCGTCGCGGGCGTGCAGGCGTACCAGCTGCACCGGCTGGACGACCGGCTCGCCGCCACCGACCGCCGGCTGGCCGAGGCGCGGCGCGCCGACGGCACCCGGCTCGACGGTCTCGACCAGCGCGCGGAGGCCCTGGAGAAGCAGGCCGGCGCGGCGTTCAACCCGGAGGCCGTGGCGAGCGCCGTGCTGCCCAGCGTGTTCCGGGTCCGGGCCGGCCAGTTCACCGGCACGGCGTTCGCGATCGGCAAGCCGGCTGCAGGCGGTGGCACCACGCTGCTCACCAACTTCCACGTGGTGGAGGCGGTGTTCGACGGCGGCGGCCGGAAGGTCTTCCTGGAGCGGACCGACCAGCGCTTCGAGGCCACCATCGTCAAGGTCGACAAGGCCAAGGACATCGCCCAGCTGCGGACCACCGCCAAGTTCACCGGCCTGGTCGCCGCCGGCACGCCGGTCAAGTCCGGGCAGCAGATCGTCGTGGTCGGCGCCCCGCTCGGCCTGCAGGACAGCGTCACCACCGGGGTGGTGAGCGCGTTTCGCAAGGACGAGGACGGGTCCGGTCCGGTGATCCAGTTCGACGCGCCGATCAACCCGGGCAACTCGGGCGGCCCGGTGATCAACGGTTCGAAGGAGGTCGTCGGCATCGCCACCGCCAAGGCCCGGGACGCCGAGGGGATCGGCCTCGCGGTGCCGATCCGGACCGCCTGCGACACCTTCAAGCTCTGCTGACCGCACGACCGGCCGAGCGACCGGGCCCACCCGCCGGTCGGGCATCGACCACCTCGCACCGTCGAACCCGGGACGGCCGGCGGCGCCGGCCAACGACCCGCAGACCCCGGCCCTTCGAGGCCACCCCACGGGGGAACAGCAATCCGGAGGAAGAAGACATGTCCCAGCCACCTACCGGCCCGGAGGGCCACCCGGCCTACCCGCCGCAGCCCCCGCAGCCGCCGGCCGGCGGCGTCTACGGCAGCCCGTACGGCACCGGCCAGCCCGCACCCCAGCGGTACGGCCCGGCCCAGCCGGACCCGACCCTGCCGCAGCCCGTCGCGCCCGCGTCCGCCCCGCCGGTGCCCGGCCAGTACGCGCCGGGTGCCGCCCCGGTGTCGGGCCCGACGTACCCGCAGCCGTACTCGGCGCCGCCGATGTCCGCCCCGCCGGTCTCCGGCCCGGGCTTCGGCCAGCCGATGTCCGCCCCGCCCGGCCCGGTCCCGCCCTACCTCGCCCCCGCGGCAGGCGCCGGCAAGGGCCGCACCACCCTGATCCTCGCCGTCGTCGCGGGGCTGCTCTTCGTCCTCGGCGGCGTGATGACCGGCCTGTTCGTCACCAAGAACAGTGAGCTGAACCGTACCGAGAAGAAACTCACCGCCCAGGTCAGCGAGCGGGACGGCACCATCGCGGCGAACAAGCAGGAGATGGAGAAGCTCAAGACCGATCTCCAGTCGGTGCGGGACAAGCTGGCCGACACCGAGCAGGACCTGACCGGCACCAAGAACGACCGGGACGAGCAGGCCCGGCAGAAGAAGGTCATCGCCACCTGCCTGGACAAGCTGACCCAGGCGATGGCGGCGGCGTCGGCCGGCAACCGGGCCGCCTTCGACAAGGCCAGCAAGGGCCTGGACAAGATCTGCGACGAGGCCGAGAACTACCTCTGACCTGCCGATCGCGTGTCGATCACGGGGTTGTGGTGCCCCGCCGAACGGGCGGACCGCACCACGACTCCGTGCTCGGCCGCGAGCGGGGGATCAGGCGGCGCCGGCGGGGCGGCGGGACGGCAGGGCCGTCACACCCGGTGGCGGGAGGCCGGCGGTCGAGGCCAGCAGGGCGCACCAGCCCAGCAGGTGCGCCGCCAGGTCCACGCCGAGCGGCGTCCAGGAGGCGCGGATCTCGATGTCGCCGGCCGCGGGCGGACCGGCCAGCTCCCCGAACCGGGTCGACAGGGTCTGGGTGACCGTGCCGCCGATCGCCCGGTGCCGGGCGTGCTGCGCGTCCAGCGCGTCGGTCAGCCACGTCCAACCCACCCCGGGCAGCATCGGGTCGGCGGCGAGATCCACCTCCAGCTCGGCGGTCACGTAGGTGACCAGCCGCAGGGTGCCCTGCCAAGCCTCGTGCCCGGCCGGGTCGTGCAGCAGGATCAACCGCCCGGTGGCCACCTCGTCGCCGTCGCGCAGCACCGCGGCGGAGAGCGCGAACGCGTACGGGGCCAGGCGCTGGGGTGCGCCGACCTCCTCCAGCACGACCTCCGGCCGGGGAGTGACCGACCGCAGTCCGGCGACCGCGCGGGCGAAGGTTTCCGGGAGCGCGATCGGGGGGGCCATGCCGGCAGCCTATTCCGCCGCCCGCCCGGTCGTCCGTACGGCGCGCCGAGGGGCGCGGTCACGATCATCGGGGCGCGGGGCCGGCGGCCCTCCGTGGGCCGGTAACGGCGTCGCGGGCCCCGTCACAAAAGGCGGCGCTGCCCGCTGGCCCGGGCCGGCGGCGTGGCACGATGGCCGCGATGACCACCGACACCACGGGCACTGCCGCCCGAGACGGAGAATCCCGCCGCGGCGGGCCGGCCGACTCGCCCTTCGTCCGGGCCTGCCGCCGTGAGCCCGTCCCGCACACCCCGGTCTGGTTCATGCGCCAGGCCGGCCGGTCGTTGCCGGAGTACCGCGAGATCCGGGCCAACGTGGCGATGCTGGAGTCCTGCCGCCGCCCCGAGCTGGTTGCCGAGATCACCCTGCAGCCGGTCCGCCGGCACGGGGTGGACGCGGCGATCCTGTTCAGCGACATCGTGGTCCCGGTCGCCGCTGCCGGGGTGGACCTGGACATCGTGGCCGGCACCGGACCCGTGGTGGCCGAGCCGGTGCGCACCGCCGACGACGTCGAGCGGATCCGCCGGATCACCCGGGACGACGTCTCGTACGTGGACGAGGCGGTTCGCCTGCTGGTGGCCGAGCTGGGCGACACCCCGCTGATCGGCTTCGCCGGCGCCCCGTTCACCCTGGCCAGCTACCTGGTCGAGGGTGGCCCGTCGCGGACCCACGCGAAGACCAAGGCCCTGATGTACGGCGAGCCGGAGCTCTGGCACGCCCTCTGCGGCCGGCTGGCCGAGGTGACCCTCGCCTTCCTGCGGGTGCAGGTCGACGCCGGGGTCTCCGCGGTGCAGCTCTTCGACTCGTGGGCCGGGGCGCTCTCCGAGGCCGACTACCGCCGCTACGTGCTGCCCCACTCGACGGTCGTGCTCTCCGGGCTGGTCGACGCGGGCGTGCCGCGGATCCACTTCGGGGTGGGCACCGGCGAGCTGCTCGGCGCGATGGGTGAGGCCGGCGCGGACGTGGTCGGCGTGGACTGGCGTACGCCGCTCGACGTCGCGACCCGCCGGATCGGCCCGGACAAGGCCGTCCAGGGCAACCTCGACCCCACCGTGCTGCTCGCCCCCTGGCCGGTGGTGGAGGCCGAGGTGCGGCGGATCCTCGACCAGGGGCGGGCCGCCCCCGGTCACGTGTTCAACCTCGGTCACGGCGTGCTGCCGGAGACCGACCCCGACGTGCTGACCCGGGTGGTCGCGCTGGTGCACGACCTCTCCGCCCGGCCGGTCGAGCGGGCGGAATGACCGTGCGGCAACCGTGGCGGGTGGCGGTGGTCGGTGGCGGGATCACCGGGCTGGCCGCCGCCGTCCGGTTGCGTGACCGCGCCCCCGCCGGCACTGAGATCACCGTGTACGAGCAGTCCGGCGCCCTCGGCGGCAAGCTGCGCACCGGCGAACTGGCCGGGCAGGCCGTCGAGTTCGGCGCCGAGAAGTTCCTGATGCGCGACCCGACCGGCGCGGAGTCCGCCGCCGTCGGCCTGGTCCGCCGGCTCGGGCTGGCCGACGCGATCGTCCACCCCACCGTCGGGCAGGCCGCGCTCGCCGTCGACGGCGGGCTGCGCCCCGTCCCGGGCGGCACCCTGGTCGGCGTACCGGGGGATCTGGCGAAGGTGGCGGCGGTGGCGGCGCCGGCCGCGGACGCCGACCGCGACGGCGGCCGGCCGCTGCTCGGCCCGGACGAGGACGTGGCGGTCGGCGCGCTGGTCCGCGACCGGCTCGGCGACCAGGTGGTGGAGCGGCTGGTCGACCCGATGCTCGGCGGCGTGTACGCCGGCCGGGCCGACGACCTGTCCCTGGTCACCACCATGCCGGCGCTGGCCCGGGCGGCCCGGGTGGAGCACACCCTGGTCGGCGCGGTCCGGGCCGCCCAGGCCGCCGCGCCCCGCGCCCCCGGCGCCCCGGTCTTCGGCACCCTGGCCGGCGGGCTGAGCACGCTGGTCGAGGCGGCGGCGCGGGAGAGCGGCGCGACGATCCGCCGGGACGCGGCCGTCCGCGAGCTGCACCCGACCGCGACCGGCTGGCGGCTCACCGTCGGCCCCACCCGCCATCCCGAGTCGGTCGAGGTCGACGCGGTGGTGCTGGCCGTGCCGGCCCGCCCGGCCGCCCGGCTGCTCGCCGGTCCGGCGCCCGAGGTGGCCACCGCCGTCGGCGGGCTCGACTACGCCAGCGTCGCGCTGGTCACCATGGCCCTGCCCGGGCCGGAGCTGCCCGAGCTGTCCGGCTTCCTGGTGCCGGCCACCGAGGGGCTGCTGATCAAGGCGTCCACCTTCTTCACCACCAAGTGGGGTCACCTGCGCCGGGCCGACGGGCTCGCCCTGGTTCGCGCGTCCGTCGGCCGGTACGGCGACGAGACGTCGCTCCAGCTCACCGACGACGACCTGGTCGCCACCGTGCACCGGGAGCTGTCGAAGGTGCTCGGCACCCCCCTGCCCGCCCCGGTCGCCAGCCACGTGCAGCGGTGGGGCGGCGCCCTGCCGCAGTACACCCCCGGCCACCTGGACCGGGTGGCCGCGGCCCGGACGGCGCTGCGCGCCGCCCACCCCACGCTGGTCCTGGCCGGCGCCGGCTACGACGGCGTCGGCATCCCGGTCTGCGTCCGCTCCGGCGAGACCGCGGCCGAGGAGATCATCACTGCCCTGGGAGGATCGGGTTCATGACCGAGCAGACCAACGCGGCCCGGCTCAAGGAGCTGAACGCCACCGTCCGTTACACCATGTGGTCGGTGTACCGGGCCACCAGCCCGCTCCCGTCGCTGCGGGAGAACGTCATCGACGAGGTCGAGGCCCTCTTCGAGGAGCTGGCCGGCAAGGACGTGACGATCCGCGGCACGTACGACGTCGCCGGCCTGCGCGCCGACGCCGACCTGCTGATCTGGTGGCACTCCTCGTCCAGCGACGCGCTGCAGGACGCCTACCTGCGGTTCCGGCGTACCACGCTGGGCCGGGCGCTCACCCCGGTCTGGTCGCAGATGGCGCTGCACCGGCCGGCGGAGTTCAACAAGAGCCACATCCCGGCGTTCCTCGCCAACGAGGAGCCCCGGGCCTACCTCTGCGTCTACCCGTTCGTCCGCTCCTACGAGTGGTACCTGCTGCCGGACGCCGAGCGGCGGGAGATGCTCGCCGAGCACGGCCGGCTGGCCCGCGGCTACCCGGACGTGCGGGCCAACACGGTCGCCTCGTTCGCCTTGGGCGACTACGAGTGGATGCTCGCCTTCGAGGCCGACGAGCTGCACCGGATGGTCGACCTGATGCGCGACCTGCGGGCCTCCGGCGCCCGGCGGCACGTCCGGGAGGAGATCCCCTTCTACACTGGGCGCCGGCGCTCGATCGCCGACTTCGTCACCTGCCTGGTCTAGACCCGGCCGACACGCCGACGGGCCCCGGAGATCCCTCCGGGGCCCGTCCGCGTCTGCGTCAGCCGATGTAGACGAGACCGTCGGTGATGACCCGGGGCCGGCCCGAGGTGCCCACCACGACGATCTTCACCGTGTGCCGCGCACTGCTGGACCAGCTCTTGGTCCACATCACCCGGCGGTAGTCGGTGGTGCTGTAGCGCAGGTCCACCGTGGTCTGCTTGACGCCGTCCACCCAGATCTCCGCCTGGCCGGAGGTCGACGTCCGGGTCGCCACGAAGGCGACCGAGCGGCCGGTGACGGTCCAGGTCAGCGAGGACTTGGCCGTCGTCGAGGTCAGCGCCGAGCCGCCCAGGTAGGAGCTGCCGGTGGCGGTCGACCAGGTGCCCGTCCGGGTGGCCTTGGTCTCGGGGAGGAAGACCGGGGTCCAGCTCGCCGAGGTGGTGGCGGTGTTGCCGGCCCAGTCCTGGGCGCGCATCGACCAGGTGGTGGCGACGCTCGGCTTGGTGGTGGTGCCGTAGCTGCCGCTGGCGGCGAAGGTGCGGCTGAGCGGGGCAGTGAGCTGGACCGAGCCGACGCCGGTGTTGTCCGCCGCCCGCCAGTTCACCGTCACCGGCACGACCGTGCCGCTCACCTGGCCGGTACGCAGCGCGAGGGTGGGCCCCTGCGGGAAGGTCGGCGCGGTGGTGTCGACGACGAACGCCTGCCCGGCGGTCGCGTTGACCCGGCCGACCAGGTGCACGCCGCGTACCACGACGGTGTGGGCGCCCGCGGGGACGGTGACCGACGCCGAGCGCGCGGTGCCGGCGGCGGTGGCCACGACCGCGCCGTCCACCACCACGTCGAAGCGGGAGATCAGGTTGCTCGGCGTGATCGTCGTCCAGGACGCGGTGAACGTGCTCTTGGTGTAGTACGTGGTGCCCCTCAGGGTGCCGCTCAGTCCGGTCAGGCGCAGGTTGGCGATGGTGGCCGCCTTGGCGCGGATGGTCGCGAGCTGGCCGTAGAGGGCGTCGCCGGGGCACTCGGTGGCGACCGCGTCCCGGTGCCCGGAGATCCGGTTGAAGACCACCTGCTCGCCCAGGTGATACTTGCCCTCCACGCCGGAGGTCAGGGTGACCTTGCCGAACGGGTCGTTGCCGTACGCACGGAGCTTGTACGCGGCGACGTGCGCGATGGCGTCCTGTACCCCGGTTGGGATGCCGGCGCTGATGTAGGTGCCGAGCACGGCGATCGCGGCGTTGTCGGTGTTGAAGCCGTAGGTGTGCGCCCCGGTCACCGGCTTGTCGATGCCGCCCTTGCGGCCCTCGAACACGACCCCGCACTTGTCGACGAGGAAGTTGTAGCCGATGTCGTTCCACCCGTTGCTCTTGACGTGGTAGATCTCGATGCCCCGGACGAGGGCTGCCGAGTCGGCGCAGCTGTAGTCGTTGCTGCCGGCGGTGTGGTGCACGAAGAACGCCTTGACCGTGGTCCCGTACGTCGGCGGGTCGGTGACGATCGACTCGTCGGCCTTCCACTCCGCGCGGGTGACCACCTTCGGCGTCGGGACCGGGTTCGCCGGGGCGGTGGCGGTGGGCGCCGCGGTCGGCGTGGTGGTGGGCGCCGGGGCCGACGTGGTGGTCGGCGCGGGCGCCGTGGTCGCCGCCGGCGGCGCGGTGGTCTCGGTCGGCGCCGGGGCGGTGGTCTCGGCCGGCGCGGTCGTGGTCGGGGCATCGGTCGGCGCCGGGCCGGTCGGCGCGGTGTCGGTGGGGGCCGGATCGGTCGGGGTGGGCTCGAGCGCCTGCACCTCGGCGACCGGCTGGAGGCGCTCCGGCCGGACATGTCCGACGCCGGCCGCGCCGGCCTTGCGGCGCTTCG
Organism: Micromonospora sp. NBC_00898; assembly: GCF_045207895.1. Taxonomy (NCBI): domain Bacteria; kingdom Bacillati; phylum Actinomycetota; class Actinomycetes; order Micromonosporales; family Micromonosporaceae; genus Micromonospora; species Micromonospora sp. NBC_00898. Next base: position 4,073,161 of record NZ_CP108775.1, on the reverse strand, counting down.
TCAGGCCCGGGTCGACCAGTTCCAGGCGCAGCCCGGCGGGGAGGTGGTCGCTGGTGCCGCCGCCGGCCGCGGTGGCCCGCACCTCGACCCCGTCGGACTGGCCGACCCAGAGCGGGTCCGTGCCGCCGCGCGCCTTGCCGGCGGTCGCCTCGGCGCCGGGCTCCGGACCGAAGTGGTTGTCGAGTTCCAGCGACCGCCACCCGGACCACGTGCCGTCCACCCCGTGGGTGCGGACGGCGATCGTGCCCTTGAAGCCGACGTTGGGGTTCGTCCACGTCACGCCGACCATGGCGAACCGTTCGGTGTCCCGCCTCGGGATCGTCACCTCGCGGCCGTTCGCGGCCGGGAAGGCCACGGTGTGCAGCGCCGTGCTGACCGGCCCCGTCCCCTCGCCCCATACGGCGTCGTCCTCGCCGAAGCCGGCCGCGGCCAGGCTCGCCGTCCCGGCCACGGCGGTGGCGACTATCGCGGCGCCGATGCCGGCCGTGCGCCGGTTCCAGCGAATCCCCGAAAATCTCACAGTTGAGTCCCTCCGAATGATCTCACCGGAGGGCTCAGCGCCATCAATGCCGAGAGCGTTACCTCGCCGGGCTGACCCGCGCCCCGGCGGCGGGCGGGTCAGGCACCGCGGCGCATCGGGGTGTGCGGGATGCCGTCCTCGACGTACCCGGCGCCGCTGACCGTGAAGCCGTGCCCGGCGTAGAAGTCCACCAGGTGCGTCTGGGCCTCCAGCACGCACGGCCGGTCGCCGACCAGGGCGAGCGCCTCGGTCATCAGCCGGCCGGCCAGGCCGCCGCCGCGGGTGGCCGGCGCCACCACGACCCGGCCGATCCGCGCCACGCCGCCGGGGTCGGTCAGAATCCGCAGGTACGCCACGACGTGGCCGTCCCTGGTCAGCCAGAGGTGCCGGGTGCCCGGCTCGACGTCCCGGCCGTCCAGTTCCGGGTACGGGCACGCCTGCTCCACGACGAACACGTCGATGCGCAGCCGGAGCAGGTCGTGGAAGGTGCGGGCGTCCAGGTCGGCGAAGGCGGCGACCCGGACCTCAAGGAGCTGCGACGGCATCCCGCGATGGTAGTGGGCCCCTCCGCCGGACGCCCTCCGCCGGTGGCGGTTCCGTCCCGGTCGGCGGTAGGCGGCCTGCGGTTCCTGGGAGGAGAGCACCGCTGCGAGCGATATGCCTGAGAGGCATAAATATGACTCTTAGGCATATCGCTCGTCGGGAACCTGCCGGGCTGGCGGGACCCGCCGCTCAGGCGGGGCGGGCGCCGACCGCGTCGCGGATCTCGGCGCCCTCGGCGCCTTCGACCGCTCGGGCGCAGTGCGCGCAGCAGAAGAAGCGGCCGGACACCTCGACCCCGTGCCCGACGATCTTGATCTGGCAGTGCTCGCAGATCGGCGCCATCTTGTGGATCGCGCACTCGAAGCAGTCGAAGCTGTGCACGTCCCCGCTGACCGTGCGCACCTCGAACGCCATCCAGTAGTCGTTACCGCAGACCTCGCAGGTAGCCATTCCAAAACCCCCCGATACGGACACGTCACACCAGCGTCGGGCAACGGACACATCCGCGTAACCGAAACCGGCGAACCTGATCCGGCTCGACGGCGAGTCGCTCCCGGCGTGTCGCGCGTTAGGCCTGGTGACAGCCTCGAACCCCGGAGGACCATGTGATCAAGCGCAACAAGCTCTTCGGCAACCAGACCCGGGTCACCTTCTGCCTGCCGCGGGACACCCCACCCGGGGCGGTCAGCGTCGTCGGCTGTTTCAACGACTGGCAGCCCGGCCGGCACGAGCTGGTGGCCCGCCGCGACGGCACCCGCACGGTGACCGTCCGGCTCGGCCCGGGGGAGTACCGCTTCCGCTACCTCGCCACCGGCGGCGTCTGGCTGGACGACGAGTCCGCCGACCAGGTGGACGACCAGGGCAGCCACTTGCTCCTCTGACGGCCGGCGCCACCGCGGCGGCGACGCCGGCCAGCAGGGTCGAACCTACTTCGGCTCCAGCCGGACGGAGATCGAGTTCACGCAGTGCCGGGTGTCTTTCGGGGTGAAACCCTCACCGTGGAAGACGTGCCCCAGGTGACTGTCGCAGCGGGCGCAGCGGATCTCGGTGCGGGCCATGCCGAGGCTGCGGTCCACGATCTCCTTCACCCGGCCCGGGATCGCGTCGTCGAAGCTCGGCCAGCCGCAGTGCGAGTCGAACTTCGCGTCGCTGCGGAACAGCTCCAGCCCGCAGGCCCGGCAGTGGTAGACGCCGGGGGTCTTGGTGTCGACGTACTCGCCGGTCCACGGCCGCTCGGTGCCGGCCTCGCGGAGCACGTGGAACTCCTCGGGGCTCAGCCGGACCCGCCACTCTTCCTCGGTGCGGGGCAGTTCGCTCTCGTCAAGACTCACCGTTCAACGGTACGCCGGGCGTCGGTGCCATCGCATATGGTCGCGCAATGGGTGGCACCAAGGCAGCGGCCGCGGAGATTCAGGTGGCCGGGCACACCGTACGGCTGAGCAGCCCCGACCGGGTGATCTTCCCGCAGCGCGGGTTCACCAAGGCGGACGTCTTCGGCTACTACCTCGCGGTCGGCGACGGCATCATGCGGGCCCTGCGGGACCGCCCGACGACGCTGCAACGCTTCCCCGAGGGCATCGAGGGGGAGATGTTCTTCCAGAAGCGGGTGCCGGCCCGGGGCGTGCCGCCGTGGGTGCGGACCGCGGAGATCAGCTTCCCCAGCGGCCGGACGGCCGCGGAGCTCTGCCCCGCGGACCTGGCGCACGTCGCGTGGGCCGCGCAGATGGGCACGGTGGTGTTCCACCCGTGGCCGGTGCGCGCCGCCGACGTGGACCGCCCCGACGAGCTGCGGATCGACCTCGACCCGCAACCCGGCACCGACTTCGCCGACGCGGCCACCGCCGCCGGCGAGCTGCGGGCGCTGCTGGACGAGCTGGGCGCCACCGGCTGGCCGAAGACCTCCGGCGGCCGGGGCGTGCACGTCTACCTGCGGATCCACCCCCGCTGGACGTTCACCGAGGTGCGCCGGGCCACCATCGCCCTGGCCCGGGAGCTGGAACGCCGCCGCCCGGAGCTGGTCACCACCGCCTGGTGGAAGGAGGAGCGGGGCAGCCGGGTGTTCGTGGACTTCAACCAGATGGCTCGGGACCGGACGATCGCCTGCGCGTACTCGCTGCGGGCCAACGCCCGGGCCACCGTCTCCACCCCGGTCGACTGGGACGAGCTGCCCGAGGTCGACCCGGACGACTTCCACCTGGGCAGCGTGCCGGCCCGGTTCGCCGAGCGGGGCGACCCGCACGCCGGCATCGACGACGCCCCGTGGGACATCAGCCCGCTGCTGGAGTGGGCCGAGCGGGACGCCGCCGCCGGCCAGGGCGACCTGCCGTACCCGCCGGATCACCCGAAGATGCCCGGCGAGCCCAAGCGGGTGCAGCCCTCCAAGGACCGCGACCGGCCCCGGGACTGACCGACTCCACCGCCCGCGCGCCCGCCCACCCCGGATAACGATCATGTAACGGGCGCGAACCTTTCCCGCGCCCCGACTGGTCTTCCTGGTCGTCGGCCCGTCGGGGGCCCGGGGAGGCGTCGGATGAAACTGGTGTGGAGGCGGGCCGTCGAGGCGCGCGGGCTGCTGCTCGCCGCCGCGGTCGCGGCCCTGGTGGCGGTCGCGCTGGTCACCGGTCTCTCCGACTACAACCGCCGGGCGGTCGCCGCCGGGCAGCGGGCGCTGCTCCAGGCGGCGCCCGCCGAGGAGCGCAGCCTGCTGGTCAGCGGGTCGGGTGGCGCCGACCCCGCCGCGTACGCCGACCGGGACCGGGCGGTACGCGCCCAGTTCACCGACGGCCTCGGCGGAGTCCCGGTCACCCTCGCCGCGGCCCGCTACGGCACCGGCCGGGAGCTGACCGGCGACCTCGGCGCGGCCAGGGTTGGCGATGACCCGCTCTTCGCCAACCTCGCCACCCTCGGCGACCTGGCCTGGCACGCCGAGCTGACCGCCGGCGCGTGGCCCAAGCCGGGAGCGACGCCGCTGCAGGTCACCCTGCCCGAAAAGGTCGCCGGACAGCTCCGGCTGCGCCCCGGCGACCGGGTGCCGCTGTACGACCGCAGCGCCGAACGGGCCGGCGAGGTGGTGCTCGCCGGCACCTGGCGACCGCGCGATCCGGCCGAGGCGTACTGGCGGCTGGCCCCCGGGGTCGGCGACGGCGGGACGGGCGCGGTCACCTCGTACGGGCCGTTCGCGCTCGACCCGGGCGACTTCGTCCGTACCTTCCCCGGCTCCAGCTCGGCGTCGTGGCTGGTCGCCCCGGATCTCGCCGTGGTCGAGCCGAGCCGGCTGACGGCGGTCAAGCAGGCCGTCGCCACGATCTCCGCGACAATCCCCGAGGCCACCGGTCTCGGCTCGTCCGCCCAGAGCGTCACCACCATGGACCGGCTGATCGACCGGCTCGGCCGGGCGGACCTGGTCGGCCGCTCCGCCCTGCTCACCCCGCTGCTGCTGATCGTGGTCCTCGGCGGGTACGCGCTGGTGCTGGTCGCCGCGCTGCTCAACGAGGACCGGCGGGCGCAGACCGCGCTGCTGCGCGCCCGGGGCGCGGCCCGCGGCCAGCTTGCCGGCCTCGCCGTACGGGAGGCGACGCTGGTGGTGGTGCCGGCCGTGCTGCTCGCACCGACGCTGGCCGGTGCGGCGCTGCGGCGGCTCGGCGCCGGCACGGCGGACCTCCAACTGACCGGCGGCGGCGTCGGCCCCGGGTGGGCGGTGGCAGTCGCCACCGCGGTCGGCTGCCTGCTCGCCATGGTGCTGCCGGCGCTGCGCCGGGCCGGCACCTACGTCGCCGACATGGCGGCCCGCTCCCGCCCCACCCGGGGCGCCGCCGTGCAGCGAGCCAGCGTGGACCTCGCCCTGGTGGCGCTCGCCGTGCTCGCCTGGACCCAGCTGCGGCAGTACTCCTCGCCCCTCGCGGGGGCCGGCGGGCAGCTCGGCATCGACCCGCTGCTGGCCGCCGCGCCGACCCTCGGCGTGCTGGCCGGGGCGGTCGTCGCGCTGCGGCTGCTGCCCCCGGTCACCCGGTTCGCGGAGCGGTTCGTCGACCGGCGGCCCTGGACGGCGACCATGTTCGGCATGTGGCAGGCGGGCCGGCGCCCGCACGCCGGGCCGGTGCTCCTGCTCGCCCTGGCCGTCGGCGGCAGCACGCTCGCGTGGTCGCTGGTGGCCTCCTGGGAGGGGTCGCAGCGCGACCAGGCGCAGCACCGGGTCGGCGCTGACCTGCGGCTGGTCGAGCGCGACGGGGTCGCGCCGGCCGACCGGGCCGCAGCGCTGTCTGCAGTGCCGGGAGTAGGCCGGGTGCTGCCGGCCTGGCGGGACGACATCCGGGTCGGCCGCAACGACCTGCCGGCGACCGTGGTGAGCCTGGACGCCGCGGGTACCGCCGGCACGCTCCGGCTGGACGACGCGGCCGGTGACGCGTCCGCCGCCGCGCTGCTCGACCGGCTGGTCCGGGGCCGCGCCGCGCCGGCCGGGACCGCCCTGCCGGCCACCGCTCGTCAGCTCACCGGTGCCGTCCGCAGCCCGGTCCGGTCGCCCGGAGACCTGCGGGTGGAGGTGACGGCGCTGCTCACCACCAACGGCGGCACGGCGTGGCGGCTGCCGCTGGCCACCGCGCGGGGTGACGGGCGTCCCGTGCCGTTCACCGTGCGGCTGCCCGACACCGGTGGCGCCCCGCTGCGCCTCGCCGGCTTCGAGGTCGACGGGTTCGGGGCGGCCAGCGGGAGCTACCAGCTGCGCATCGACCGGCTCGGGTTGCTGGAGGCGACGGGCAACCGGCTGCCGCTGGCCCTGACCGGCGAGTGGAACCTCGCCGACACCGAGCAGGGTCCGATTGGGCCGGCCCAGGTCGCGGGCGGGAGCGTCGAGACCGCGTACCGGGGGGCGTTCCCCGAGGGCTATCCGTACGGCACTCCGCCGTCCCGGTTCGTCGTGGTGCCGGGCGGTGATAACGCACCGCCGCCGGCGTTGCTGACCTCCCGGGTTCGGGCCGCGCTGAACGCCCGTATCGGCGACACGGTCACCCTCTCGCTGGCCGGCGTGACCCTGCCGGTCAAGGTGGTCGGCGAGGTCGAGGCCGTGCCGGCGACCGCCGACAGCGGCGGCGGCGTGCTGGTCGATCTGCCCGCGGCGACCGACTGGCTGATCCGGCGGCAGGGCACCGTCCGGCCGGTGCCCGAGTGGTGGCTGGGCACCGACGCGACCGGGCACGCCTCGGCGGCGAACGCGCTCGCGGGGCTGCCCGGGGTGACCGTGCTCGACCGGCGGGCGGTCACCGCCGAGGCCGCCCGGGACCCGTACTGGCTGGGGGCGCGGACCGGGCTGCTCGCGGCCGCGCTCGGTTCGGTGGTGCTGGCCCTGGTCGGCCTGGCGGTCGACGTCTGGGCCACCGCCCGGCACCGGCTGACGGAGTTCGCCGTGCTGCACACGTTGGGCGCCGCGCCCCGGCTGTTGGCCCGGGCACTCCTGGCCGAGCAGGCCTTCCTGGCCGGCATCGGGGTCGGCGTCGGCCTGCTGGTGGGTGCCGGGGTCGCGGCGACGATGGTGCCCCTGGTGATCCTCACCCCGGCCGCCGGCCGGCCGGTGCCCGAGGCCGCCTTCCTGCTGCCCTGGCCACCGATCGGGCTGACCGCGCTCGGGCTGCTGCTGGCGGCCCTCGCCTTCAGTGCCGCCATCACGACCGGCATCCGGCGGCGGGTGGCCGCCCAGCAACTGCGGATCGGGGGAGAAGGATGAGTGTCCTCGGGGTGCTGAGGCGGGTGCGGGCCTACGGCGGCCACTTCCTGCTGCTCGCGGTGCTGACCCTGGTCACCGCGCTGTTGATCACGGCGGTGCCCCGGGTCGCCGACCGGCTGACCGGGCAGGGGCTGCGCGAGTACGTCGCCGGGCAGCCCGTGGCCCGCCGGGACCTGGTCTACACCACGGTGGAGGCGCCGATGCGGGGGACGACCCGGTCGGTGGCCACCCTCCAGGCCGGCGAGCTGGACGCGATCCAGCAGCGGATGCCCCCGGCCGTACGGCAGTCGATCGGCGAGCGGTGGTACGCGGCACGGACCGGGTTCGCCCGGCTCACCGGGCCGGACCTGACCGCCGACAAGGGACTGATCGACCTCACCGTGCGTACCCTCGGCGGGGTCCGGGAGGCGGCGACCCTGGTCGAGGGCCGGTGGCCGGAGGCGGGCGTGACCACGGACGGCTCCGTCGAGCTGGCCCTCGCCGACACGGTCGCCGGCCCGCTCGGGCTGCGCGCCGGCAGCCGGCTCCGGCTCTCCGTGCTGGACGCCGACGGCAAACCGCTGAAGGCGAAGAAGATCACGCTGGTGGGCGTGTTCCGGCCGACCGACCGCAACGACGGGGTCTGGGACGCCCTCCCGTCGCTGCTGCGGCTCGCCGCGCCCGTGGGGGACGGCAAGCCGTTCCTGGCCGTCGGGGTGACCGGCGACGCCGGCCTCGACTCGCTGGTCGCGGCGGGTTGGCCGGTCAGTTTCGCCTGGCGTTACCGGATCGCGCCGGACCGGCTGTCCCCCGGCCAGCTCGGCGCGCTGATCGACGGGCTGGCCGGCCTGGAGCGGGCCCGCCCGGCCGGGCTCACCCTCACCCAGGGCGTCGACATCCCGCTGCGGGAGTTCGCCAGGTCACTCGCCGCGGCCCGTACGCTGCTCGCCGTCATCGCCGCCGGGCTGCTCGCCACCCTGGCCGGCCTGACCGTGCTCGCCGCCCGGCTGGCGGCCCGCCGACGCCGGACCGAGTACGTGCTGCTGCGCGCCCGGGGCGGCTCGACCGGCGTGGTGGCGCGCCGCGGACTGGCCGAGTCGCTGCTGGTGCTGCCCGTCGCGGCCGGCGCCGGCTGGCTGCTCGGCGGCCTGCTGCCCGGCGGCGGCTCGCAACTGCGCTGGGTGCTGCTCGCCGCCGCGCTGGCGACGCTGGCCCTGCCGGTCGCCGCGTTGACCGGGCAGCGGACGTCCGGCCGGGCCGATCTGGTCGGCGCCCGGTCCACCGCCGTCCGGCTCACCGTCGAGGTGTGCCTGCTCGGCGTGGCCGTGCTCGGGGCGTTCCTGGTGCGCCGCCGGGGGCTGACCCTCGGCGGGTCGGTGGACCCGCTGCTGGTGTCCGTGCCGGTGCTGGTGGCGATCGCCGCGGCGCTGCTCGCGCTGCGCGCGTACCCGTGGCCGTTGCGGCTGCTCAGCCGGGCCGCCGCCCGGGCCCGGGGCAGCGTCGCCTTCCTCGGTACGGCGCGGGCCGGCCGGTCCGCCGCGACGGCGCCGCTGGTGGTGGTCGTGCTGGCGGTCGCGACGGCCGCGTTCTGCGGGGTGGTGGCCGCCGGTATCGAGGCCGGCCGGGACCGGGCGGCCTCCCGCGCGGTCCCCGGTGACGTGCTGGTCGACGGGGAACGGTTCGCCCCGGACACCACGGCGGCCCTGGCCGGGCTGCCCGGCGTCCGCGCGGTCGCCCCGCTGCTGGTCGAGCCGGGCCAGCGCCCCTTCGCCGACGCCGCCGGCCGGTTCGGCGGGGTCGGGGAGACCCAGGTCCTGCTGGTCGACGGCGCCACCTTCGCGGAGGTGGGCCGGCGCGCCGGTGTCGCGGTGCCCGACGTCCTCCGTGCCACCGGTGACGGTTCGACGCCGCTGCCGGCGCTGGTCTCCCCGACGCTGGCCGCGGACCTCGCCGAGGCGGGGCTCGCGGACGCCGCGGGCCGGCGGCCGGCCTGGCTCGACGTCCAGGGCAACCGGCTGCCGGTGCGGATGGCGCGGACCGTCGACGAGTTCCCGCTGATCGACCGGAGCACCGAACGGTTCGTGGTGCTGCCCTGGCCGGCGCTGCCGGCGGACGCCCCGCATCCACTGGTGCCCACCGGTTTCGTGCTGGCCGGCGACGGCATCGACGCGGCGGCGGTGAGCCGGGTGGTCGACGAGGGGCAGCGCCGCTACCAGCGCAGCGGGTCGGTCACCGGTGGGGAGCGGCCCCGCCAGCCGGACGTGCGCACCTGGTCGGCCGTGCGGGCGGAGCTCGGCGGCAGCGGGGTGAACGGGCTGCTCGTCTTCGGTTTCACCATCGGTGCTGCCGGCGGCACGGCGCTGGGCCTGCTCGCGCTGGCGTTCGCGGTGCTGGCCGGGGCGCGCGGGCGTGGCCAGGTGCTGTCCCGGCTGCGCACCATGGGGTTGTCCCGCCGGCAGTGGCGGGGGCTGCTGCTGGTCGAGCTGACTCCGCTGGTGCTGGTGTCGGTGCTCACCGGCGCGCTGGTCGGCGCGCTGCTGCCGCTGCTGTTGACCCCCGTCCTCGGCCTGCCCGCGTTCACCGGGGGCGCGGCGGTGCGGGTGCGTTTCGAACCCGGCCTGGTCGCCGGGGTGCTCGGGCTGGCCATGCTGGCCCTCGGCTTCGCGGTCGCCGTCGAGGCCCTGAACAACCGCCGGATGCGCCTCGGTGAGGTGCTCCGGCTCGGAGAGGAGAGCTGAGATGACAGCCACCGCCGAGGCGTCCGTCGTACCGGACCTGGCCGCCCTGCAGCAGCGGGCCGCGCGGCGCGCCGCCGAGCGGGCCGGCGGCCGGGACCGGCTGCGTGGGCACATCGTCTGCGACGGCCTGGTCCGGATCTTCAAGACCGAGGGGGTGGAGGTGGTCGCCCTGCAGGGGCTCGACCTGGTCATCGACCGGGGCGAGCTGGTGGCGATCGTGGGCGCCTCCGGCTCGGGCAAGTCGACGCTGCTGAACATCCTCTCCGGGCTGGACACCCCCACCGCCGGCATCGCCCGGGTCGCCGAGTACGACCTGCTCGCCCTGTCGAACCGGCGCCGGCTCAGCTACCGACGGAAGATGGTCGGTTTCGTCTGGCAGCAGACCGGCCGCAACCTGCTGCCGTACCTGACCGCGGTGGAGAACGTCGAGCTGCCGATGCGGCTGGCCGGCGGGCGCTCCCGGCGGGCCCGCCGGGAACGCGCCCGCGAGCTGCTCGACCTGATCGGGGTCGGCTACTGCGCGGACCGGCGGCCCGGCCAGCTCAGCGGTGGCGAGCAGCAGCGCGTGGCGGTCGCGGTGGCGGTGGCCAACGACCCGGAGGTGCTCTTCGCCGACGAGCCGACCGGCGAGCTGGACGAGGCGACCGGCGCGGAGGTCTTCGCCGCGCTGCGGACCATCAACGCCGAGCTGGGCGTGACCATCGTGGTGGTCACCCACGACCACGCGGTGGCCAGCCAGGTCCGCCGGACCGTCGCCATCCGCGACGGCCGGACCGCCTCCGAGGTACGCCGCACCGCCCGGATCACCGCGGACGGCAGCACGGAGCTGGTCAGCGAGGAGTACGCGGTGCTGGACCGGACCGGCCGGATGCAGTTGCCGGCGGCCTTCGTCGACGCCCTGGTCCTGCGCGACCGGGTCCGGCTCAACCTGGAACCCGACCACGTCGAGGTGCGGCCCGGCGACCGGGCGCACGCCGAACGGAGTGAGGCATGACCGAGCAGTTGTCCCCGGCGCCGGCCCGCACGGCCACCACCGACGAGGTGGTCCGGGTCGGCGGGGTGAGCCGCACCTTCGGCCGGGGCGAGCACGCGGTGCACGCCGTCCGGGACGTCTCGTTCTCCGCCGGGCGGGGTGAGCTGGTCGCGGTGCGGGGCCGCTCCGGGGCCGGCAAGACCACCCTGCTCAACCTGGTGGGCGGGCTGGACCGGCCGGACTCGGGCCGGGTGCGGGTGGCCGGGCACGACGTGACGTCCGCCGGTGAGCGGGAGCTGCTGCGGCTCCGGCGTGGGACGATCGGCTTCGTGTTCCAGACCTTCGGTCTGGTGCCGATCCTGTCCGCGGCGGAGAACGTCGGGGTGCCGCTGCGGCTGGCCCGGGTGCCGGCGGCCGAGCGGGAGCAGCGGGTGGCGGTGCTGCTGGAGCTGGTGGGCCTCGGCGGGCACGCCGCGCAGCGCCCGTACGAGCTGTCGGGCGGGCAGCAGCAGCGGGTGGCGGTGGCCCGGGCCCTGGCGAACGAGCCGGACCTGTTGATCGCCGACGAGCCGACCGGCCAGCTCGACTCGGAGACCGGCCGATCCATCATGGACCTGCTGCGGGCGGTGGTGCACGCCCGCGGCATGACCGCGTTGGTGGCCACTCACGACCCGGCGCTGATCGAGCTGGCCGACCGCACCCTGACCCTGCGCGACGGCCGCCTGGCCGACGACTGACAGCCGCCTCAGACCCGTCGGGCCGTCTCCACCCGAGTCATCCGCTCGCTCCCTGTGGAGCTGATATCGGAAACGAATCAGATCCAGCCGGGGCTCGCGTTCCAGCAGCAACACCGGCACGGCGCCGGGCCCGACAGCCGCTGTCGACACCGACAAGCCTGGCGCTGCGTCGGCGAGCTCCGGTGGGGCGTGGGTGATTCGTTCACGACATCAGCTCCATAGGAAGTGACCACGTGACCTGCCGGCGTGCGCGGTAACGGGGCGCGCTGCCGCCAACCCCGTCCGGGCAGGTGAGGAGATCGCGGCGACCGTCGGTGCCGCCGCGGCCGACCCTCCGCCTCGCGCGGCCCCGGCCGCCCCGGAGCCGGGTCAGAGCGCCAGCTTCATCCCCTCGTGGCTGGCCACGAAGCCCAGGTTGCGGTAGAAGCGGTGCGCGTCGGCCCGGGTCTTGTCGGTGGTGAGCTGCACCAGCGCGCAGCCGCGCTGCCGGGCCTGGTCGATCGCCCAGGTCATCATCTCCCGGCCGAGGCCCCGGCCGCGCTGGTCCGACCGCACCCGGACCGACTCGATCAGCGATCGCTCCGCGCCGTGCCGGCCCAGCCCCGGGATGTACGTGATCTGCATGCAGCCGACCAGCTCGCCGCCGGCGTCCGCGACGACCAGGTGGTTGCGCGGGTCGGCGTCGATGTCGGCGAACGCCTTCTCGTACGCGTCGTCGACCTCGGTGAAGTCCCGGGCCTTGCCCAGCACGTCGTCGGCGAGCAGGGCGATGACGGCGGGCAGGTCGGCCCGGACGGCGTCCCGGAAGATCACGTCGGTCATACCGGGAGCCTGGCACAGCGACACCGGACGATGTGTGGGTGTCGGTTGCCCCCACCGGGCAGCATGTGCGCCATGGAGCTCCTGCTGCTGCCGTTCCGCTGGATCTACCGGGGCCTCGTCTGGTTCGCCAACTCGCCGCGCACGCTGATCACGTCGTACCTGCTGATGATCGTGGTGGCGGGCGTCCTCTACAGCCACGCCGAGCACAAGAGCGCCGCCGACTCGGTCTGGTGGGCGGTGGTCACCGCCTCCACCGTCGGGTACGGCGACATCTCGCCCACCAGCTGGCAGGGGCGCACCCTCGCCGCGCTGCTGATCTCCACCATGGTGCTGCTGGTCATCCCGCTGATCACCGCGCACTTCGCCAGCCGGCTGATCGTCGACGACGACGCCTTCGAGCACGCCGAGCAGGAGGAGCTGAAGGCCGACGTCCGGCGGATGCGCGCGCTGCTGGAGGAACTGGCCGCCCGGCAGGGCATCGAGGTGCCCGGGCCGGAGCGCCGCGAACCCCTCAACGCGCCGGGCAGCGGAGCCCCTCTCTGGGGACGGTCAGCGAGATCAAATAGGCGTCGACGGCGGCGGTGACGCAGGCGGTCTGCGGGTACGCGGTGTGCCCCTCGCCCTCCCAGGTCAGCACCCGGCCGACGCCGAGCATCGAGGCCAGCGCGGCGGTCTGCTCGTACGGGGTGGCCGGGTCGCCGGTGGTGCCGACCACCACGATCGGCGGCGCGCCGATCGCCCTGCCGGTCGGGTACGGGTCCCGCGCGCCCGGCCACTCCACGCAGCCCAGCATGCCCACGGCCAGGGCCGGCCCGAAGAGCGGGTACTTCTCCCGCCACTGCGACTGGAGCTGGCGGATCTGCTCCCGGGTCGGCTTCTCCGTCTCGTCGGCGCAGTTCACGGCGAGGTTGGCGTCGAACAGGTTGGAGTAGTGCCCGTCGTCCTCGCGGCCCGCGTACGCGTCGGCGAGCTTGAACACCCCGGTCGGGTCGCCGCCCTGGAGCCGGTCGATCGCCCGGGCCAGCTCCTGCCACCCCGACTCCGTGTAGAGCGAGGAGATGACCGCGTAGAAGACCCAGCCGGCGGTGGCCTCCCGCCCGTCGGCGCCGCGGACCGGGGAGACCTTCGCCTTGTCGATGGCGGCGGTGACCGCGCCCCGGGCGTCCGGGGCGATCGGGCAGCGGCCGGCGTTCGCGGCGCACCACCGGGCGAAGTTGCCGAACGCCCGCTCGAAGCCCTTCGCCTGGCTCTCCGACCCGGCGATCAGCTGCTGCTGCGGGTCCACCGCGCCGTCGAGCACCAGCGCCCGGACCTTGTCCGGGTAGAGCTGGGCGTAGGTCGCGCCGAGCAGGGTGCCGTACGAGTAGCCCAGGTAGGTGAGCTTGTCGTCGCCGACCGCCGCCCGGACCGCGTCCATGTCCCGGGCCGCCTGCTCGGTGCCGTAGAGCGGAAGCTGGTCGCCGTACTTGTCGCCGCAGCGCTGCCCGACCCGCTTGTTCAGGTCGACGAACCCGTCGAACGAGGCCTGGCTCTCCGGATCGGGGTCGTAGCCGAAGCTGGCGTCCAGGTCGGCGTCGGGGATGCACTTGACCGGGCTGGACCGGGCCACCCCGCGCGGGTCGAAGCCGACGATGTCGAAGCGGTCCGTCACCGCGGCGGGCAACCCGCCGAACGCGGAGCCGAAGGAGAGGTAGACCGCGGTGTCCACTCCGGACGCCCCGGGACCGCCCGGGTTGACCACCAGCGACCCGATCCGGTCGTGCTGCTTGTTCGACCGGATCCGCAGCAGCGCGATCTCGAAGGTCTCCCCGGTGCCCGGCCCGGCGGTCGCGCCGTTTGCGGCGCCGCTGCCCCAGTTGCGCGGAACGAGGATCCGGGCGCACTCGTAGCGCATGCCCGCGGCGCCCCGGCCGACCAGCTCGTCGGGCACCTCCGGGCAGGCGCGCCAGGTCGGCGCGCTGCCGGGGGCGGCCGCCTCGCCCTGGCCCTCGGTCCGTGGGGCGAACGCCGGCAGGGTGCAGCCGGCGGTGACCACCACCGCCGCGGCGAGCCCGGCCAGGGTCAGGCGGACCCGGCGGATCCGGTCGGAGAACGGGGTCACGTGGGAGCCTTCCGTGATCGGGTCGACGGCCAGGCTACGCCGGGCCGGGTGCGCTGCCGACGGTCGCCGCCGGATCTCCGCGCAGCACCTGGTCCACGTCGTAGCGGACCGGGCGCTCCAGCTGGTCGTAGCGGCAGGAGCGGGGATCGCGGTCCGGCCGCCAGCGGACGAACTGGGCCGTGTGCCGCAGCCGGTCGCCCTCCATCGCGTCGTAGCCGACCTCGGCCACCAGCTCCGGGCGCAGCGGCTCCCACTCCAGGTTCTTCGTGCCGGTCCACCGGCTCACCCCGCCGGGAATGCGCTGGCCCCGCTCGTGGTCGCCGTGCACCCACGGGTGGTCTCCGGCCACGTCCCGGTACGGCTCCAGCTCGGTCAGCAGCTCCTTGCGGCGGGCCGCGGTGAACGACGAACTGACCCCGATGTGGTGCAGCACGCCCGCGTCGTCGTAGAGGCCGAGCAGCAGCGAGCCGACCACCGGGCCGGACTTGTGCCAGCGGAAGCCGGCCACCACCACGTCGGCGGTGCGAGCGTGCTTGACCTTGAACATCAGCCGCTTGCCCGGCTCGTACGGCAGGTCGGCCGGCTTGACGATCAGGCCGTCCAGCCCGGCGCCCTCGAAGACCTCGAACCAGCGGCGGGCTGCCTCCGGGTCGGTGGTCACCTGGGTGACGTGCACCGGCGGGCGGACCCCCGCGAGCGCCCGCTCCAGCCGGGCCCGGCGCTCGGGGTAGGCCTGGTCGAGCAGCGGCTCGTCGTCGATGGCGAGCAGGTCGAAGGCGACGAAGTCGGCCGGGGTGGTCTCGGCGAGCAGCTTGACCCGGGAGGCCGCCGGGTGGATCCGCTGGGCGAGCAGCTCGAAGTCGAGCCGGGGCTGGCCGCCCGGCCCGTCGCGGCGGATGACGATCAGCTCGCCGTCGACCGCGCACCGCTCCGGCAGCTGCGCGCGTGCCTGTTCGACCACCTCCGGGAAGTAGCGGGTCATCGTCTTGCCGCCCCGGCTGGCCAGCTCGACCTCGTCGCCGTCGCGGAAGATGATGCAGCGGAACCCGTCCCACTTCGGCTCGTACGTCATGCCGGGGGCGGTGGGGAGTTGGGGCACGCTCTTGGCCAGCATCGGTTCGACCGGCGGATTGATCGGCAGGTCCACGGCGACCAGTCAATCAGACGGGACCGACAGCCGTGAGGCAGATCACCGCCGGTGCGGGGCGGCATGTCCCCGCTCGGACCCGTTCGTCACCTGGGGGCGGATGATGAAACCGCAGGTCAGAGCTACCTTCGCCGGGTGCGGGAGTGGGTGTGCGGCTGCTGCGGGCGCTGGCGGGTGAGCGTGGAGCTGATCCGGGGGCGGTACCGCTACCGGCTGGCGCACCGCTACCGGCCCGAGTTCGGCGGCGGCGTGAACGTGGTCGGCGAGGTCTCCTCCGTGGCCGAGCTGGAGGACCTGCTGCGCCGGCACGCCCCGGTCGGCCTGGCCGACCTGCGCGAGGCCGCCTGAGCCACCCGCTGATCACCCGCGGTCGATGCCGGGCATACCCTGACCCTGTCCCGCGGGGAGGGGGAGCGGTGCGATTCGTTACGGTCACCGAGGTGGCCGCCGACCTCGACCGGGTCTGGGCGGTGCAGGTCGACGTCGAAGGCTGGCCCGAGTGGGCCCCCTCGGTGCGGTCCGTCCGGCGGCTGGAGCCGGGACCGCTCACCCTGGGCTCCTCGGCCCGGCTGGAGCAGCCCGGGCTGCGTCCGGCGGTGTGGCGGGTGACCGAGTTCGACCCGCCCCGCCGCTTGGTCTGGGAGTCGGCGGCTCCCGGCGTACGCAGCCGGGGCGAGCACCGGTTGACCTCACTGCCGGACGGCCGGGTCCGGGTGGAGCTGGCGCTGGCGCAGACCGGTCCGCTCGCGGCACTCGTCGGGCTCCTCGCCGGCCGGGTGTTCCGGCGCTACCTGCGCCAGGAGGCCGACGGGCTCCGGCGCCGCTGTGAGCGGGGTTGACCGGCGCCGAATCAGGCATCCCGCCGGGCCGAGCCGACCAGCGTCTTCTCCAGCACCGCCAGCCGGAAGCCGTTCGGGTCCGGCCGGTGAGCCACGACCCGGTAGCCGCGCCGGTCGTACAGCCGCAGGTTGTCCGCGCTGTCCGCGCCGGTGAACAGCGCGAACCGGTCCACCCGACCGGCGCAGGCCGCCTCGATCGCCGCGAGCAGTCGGGCGCCGACGCCCCGACCCTGCTGGTCCGGTGCGACCGAGAGCCGGCCGATGTCCGCCTCCACCAGGTACGCGGCGCGCTGCACGGTGAGGATCTCGCCGGCGTCCGCGACACCGGCCGGGGCGACGGTCACCTGCTCGGTCATCCGCCCAGCCCACCACAGTCCTGCGCGCCCGCGCCCGGTGGCCCACCCGCGCCGGCCGTACCCTGGCGGGGTCCGACTCGACCCTTGGGGGTGCTGACCGTGCCGGAGCTGACCTACCCGGACGTGGGCGCCACCCGCGCGGGTCCGCTGCCGCCCGGCTGGCGGCACGTCCGGCACCGGGTCCGGCTGCCCGCGGGGTCCTTCGCCGTCGCCGGCGCGGCGGTCCTCGGCTGGCGGCTGCACCGGGCGGCCGGAATCCGGATCTCCGCCGACGCGCCGCGGGCCGCCCCGGGCGTCCGGGTCGTCTCCCGCCTGGGGGTGGGGCCGCTCCGGCTCGCCGCGCCCTGCGCGGTGGTCTGGGCCGCCGACGACGAGCGGCGGGCCGGCTTCGGCTACGGCACGCTGCCCGGTCACCCGGCGCGCGGCGAGGAGGCCTTCGTGGTTACCCGGGACTCCTCCGGCGCGGTCTGGTTCGAGGTACGCGCCTTCAGCCGCCCGGACCGCTGGTTCATGCGCGCCGCCGGCCCCGTCGGCCGGGCCTTCCAGCGCGGGTACGCGTGGTGGCTCGGCCGTACCCTGCGCCGCCTCTGCGCCCGCCCCTGACCCGACTCGAACGGGGATCAGAAGCGGGCGAAGGAGCGGATCGGGGCGCGCGGGCCGTAGCGGGGGGCGTGCACGCCGCCCGCCTCCAGCAGCAGGCAGACCCGCCCCCGGTGGCCGCGGAACGGCTCCAGCAGCGCCAGCATCCGGGCGTCGTCGCCGCGCGGCTCGCCCGCGAGGGCCCAGGCCACGGTGTTCGGGATGTGGTAGTCGCCGACGCTGACCGCGTCCGGGTCGCCGTACGCGATCCGCACCACCTCGGCGGCGGTCCACGGGCCGATGCCGGGGATCGCGGTCAGCCGGCGGGTGGCCTCCTCGGCGTCCGCGCAGCGTTCCAGGCGGTCGGCGGCGGCGGCCGCCCGGCGCAGGGTGTCGGCCCGCCGCTGCTCCACCCCGAACGGGTGGAAGACCCAGTACGGGGTGGCGGCCACTGCGGCCGCCGCCGGCGGCAGCAGCAGCGGCTGCAGGGGCCCGGGCGCCGGTTCGCGGAAGTGCCGCACGGTGGCCGCGTACGCCCGGTAGGCCTCCTTGCCGGTGACCTTCTGCTCGAAGACGGCCCGCAGCAGCCGGGGGAAGACCTGACCGGTGGCGGGCATCCGCAGTCCGGCGTGCGCGGCGGCGAGCCGGGCCACCACCGGGTGCGCGGCGGCGAGGTCGGCGAAGCCGGTGAGGTCGTCGCGGAGCCCGGCCACCGCGTCGGCCCGGTCGACCACCCAGTCGGCGCCCGGTCCGTACCCCTCGGCGACCAGCTCGCCGGCGGCGGGCCGCAGCGTGAGCGTGGCCGGTCCGTCCGGGGTGCGGGTGGCCCACCAGAAGCTGCCGGCGGCGATCCGGGCGCACGGGTCGTACGGGCTGAAGGTGAGCGCCCGGACCGAGGCGGCCAGCCGGTAGCCGGCCGGTGGGCGCAGCGTCCGGCGGGCGGCGGGTCCGGAAGGAGTCACCCGGACACTCTGCCAGGTCGACCGAGGTGCGCTGCCTGCGACTCGTCGATTCAGGGGCGAATGAAGTCGGCCGATCCGGTACCGGCCCCTCATCCGGAAGGTCCTACTTGTCGAACGTGAAGTATCGGTCCGGTGGGCAAATGCGACGTAACCTGCGGTGTGCTGCTGTCAAGGAGGTGAACAGCTCCTGTCCCCGAGATGAATCCGTTGCTAGCCTTTCGGTCTGTCGTTGCCCGGGACGAGTTCTCCTCAGCATTCCCACACCCTTTGTGCCGGTGTGGTGAGAGGAAGCCCGGAGGCGGCCAACGGGGATGTAATGAGAAGGGCGATCAGCGATGCGTGCTGGTTCTGTGTGTGTCCAGGTTCCGGATCCGGCCCGGCCGGCATCGCTCCACCGGCCCTGACCGATGGCGGCAGCACCAGCGGTCGTCACGGCTGACGGACCGCTCCCATGATCGCCCTCCGGATCTACCGCAGTCTGCCACGGACCGTGCGGCACCGGATGCTCAGCCTGCTGCCGGCGGACCGTCGGCTGCGCCTGGTCCGCTCCCTCACCGGGCTGGGCGGCGCATCGGCGCCCCGGCCGGTCGGCACCCGCATCGAGGTCCGCGACGGCGACGAGCGCCTGTCCGCGGTGGTGGTCGGCGACGCGACACCGGCGGAGCTGTGGCACCGCAACCTCGGCGCGGTGACCGCGGCCCTCCTGGCGGCGGGGATCGAGCACTTCTGCCTGCCCAACACCGACGCGCTGCGCAGCAGCGTCGCCGTGCCGGCCGACCGGCGCGGCGCGGTCCGGGAGGCGCTGCGCTGCGCTCCGGCCCTGCGGGGCGCCCGGGTCGTCCGGGTCCGGGTCCGGGTCGACGGCGATCCGCCGCGCGACGAGGAGGTGCTGCGCGTCTTCTTCCCGGTCACCGACAGCCGGGGGGCGGTGGTACTCGGCGGCGCCTTCGCCTGCGAGATCGAGTTCTGGTACCAGGACGGCGACAAGCTGCGCGCCCCCCGCCACAACCCGGTGACCCACGAGGCACCCCCCCAGGCCGTGCTGGTCAACGTCTCCGCCAGCCAGCTCAGCGACTTCATCCCGCTGCGCGACTCCCGCCGCTACCGGACCCGCAGGGACTTCACCGTGGTCGCGCCCGACCGGATGCGGTTCCCGATCGACGCCGTCTACACCTGGGTGGACGGCTCGGACCCGGAGTGGCGCTCCCGGAAGGCGGCCGCGCTCGGCCGGCAGGCCGGACCGGTGCACCCGGTCGCCGCGAACGACAGCCGGTACGTCAGCCGCGACGAGCTGCGGTACTCCCTGCGTTCACTGGTCAGCTACGCGCCCTGGCTGCGCCGCATCTTCCTGGTGACGGACAACCAGCTCCCCGCCTGGCTCGATCCCGACCACCCGATGATCACCGTGGTCTCCCACGCCGACATCCTCGGCCCGGTCGGCCAGCTCCCGTCGTTCAACTCGCACGCCATCGAGGCGCGGCTGCACCGGATCCCCGGCCTGGCGGAGCACTTCCTCTACTTCAACGACGACGTGTTCCTCGGCCGGCCGCTGCTGCCGCAGACCTTCTTCCACGCCAACGGCATCGCGAAGTTCTTCATGTCACCCGCCCAGTACGGTCTCGGCGACCCCACGGCCGAGGACGCCCCGGTGAACGCCGCCGGGAAGAACAACCGGCGGCAGATCAACCGGATGTTCGGGGTGACGGTCCTGCAGAAGATGAAGCACACCCCGTTCTCGTTGCGGCGCAGCGTGCTGGAGCACATCGAGTCGGTGCTGCCCGAGGAGATCGCCGCCACCATCGGCCACCAGTTCCGGCACCGCGACGACCTCGCCGTCCCGTCCTCGCTGCACCACTACTGGGCCTACTCGATCGGTCAGGCCGTGCCGGGCACGATCGACTACGAGTACGCCGACCTGGGGCACCCCTCCACGCCGGCCCGGCTCACCGAACTGCTCCGCCGCCGGCACCGCGACGTGTTCTGCCTCAACGACACCGACTCCGACCCCCGGACGGTGGCGGAGCAGGAGCAGATGCTCGCCGACTTCCTTCCGCGCTACCTGCCCTTCCCGGCGCCGTTCGAGCTGCCGGAGGAGGTGGTGGCCGAGCGCCGTAAGGTGGGCGCGACCGCGTTGTGGCGGCAGGCCCGTGGCGCCGCCGGGGGCAGGTCGCAGGTGGACGCCCCGACCGTGCCCACGCTGCGGGTCGGCCTGCCGGTGGACGCCCCGACCGTGCCCACGCTGCGGGTCGGCCCGCCGGTGGACGCGCCCACCGTGGCCGCACTCCGCCGCGGTGCGCCAGCCGGCGCCGAACACGGGACCAACGCGCCGTCCGGCGCGGACACCTCCATCAGACTGGGAGGGCGACAAGATGCCTGATCGCCTCGAATGGGTCGCACCGCTGCTCGCCCTCGGCCGCCGGGCCGCCGGCCGACCCCGCGGCGCCGGGAAGTCCACCCCAGTCGGCCGGCCCCGGTCGATGGCCGTCATGGCGCACCAGGACGACGACCTGTACTTCCTCAATCCGCTGCTGGTCAGCCAGCTGAGCAGCAGTGAGGAACACCTGACGGTCTGCCTGACCGCGGGTGAGGCCGACGGCCGCAACGCGCCGGACGGCACCCCGGAGAACGCCGCCACCCCGGTCGACTTCGAGGCCTTCGCGGCCGCCCGGTACAACGGGCTGCGCTGCGCGTACGCCGACATGGTGCTGGGTGACCGGGACGCCAAGTGGCGCCGCGAGGTGACCACCCTGGCCGGCGGCGCCGAGGCTGACGTGTCGATCCTGGTCGACGCGCCGCACATCCGGCTGATCGGGCTCAACCTGTGGGCCACGCCCCCGGCGGGTTCCGCCCCGGGCGCCGGGTCGCTGCCGGGGCTGTGGACCGGCCGGGCCGAGTCGAACCCGACGATGATCCCGCTCGGCTCGCCGGTCCAGGGTGTGCACAGCTACACCCGGGAGGGCCTGATCGAGTCGCTGGTGCTGCTGCTGGAGCGCTTCGCTCCGACGTTGCTCTGGACGATGGACCCGGACCCGGACCCGCAGGTCCACGACCGCGCCAACCCCCGGCACGCGGACGCAGAGGGCTACTCCGACCACAGCGTCCACACGGCCACCGGCCTGTTCACCCACGAGGCGATCACCCGCTGGTTCGCGGCCGGGGGCGGTCGCCGGACGTCGATCGAGGCGTTCCGTGGCTACTACGTCCGGCGCTGGCCGTCCAACCTCAGCCCGGAGGCGCGCGCCGGCAAGCAGCGTTACAAGGACGTGTACGGCTGGGCGGACCGCCGCCCGAGCGACGATCCCGCCGGCCTGGGCGACCGGAAGGTCAGCGGCGACCTGATCGCCCAGGGCAACGCCTCCGGCACCACGCTGCGCTACCCCGGCTCGCGGTCCTGGGCCGCTCCGGGGGCCGACGGCCGGCTCTCGGCCTTCGCCGTGCGGGGCGGACAGGTCGTGCACTGGCGGGAGGGCCACCCCGGCGAGTTGGCGCAGGGCCGGCGGGTGCCCGGGCGCAAGCTGCTGCCGCACGTCAGCGCCGTGCCGACCGCGGACGGCGGCTGGCGCCTCTTCGCCGTGCGGCAGGGGCTGACCGCGGACCCCGACCGGCACCAGCGGGACCTGTGGACGATCGTGCTGCCGGCCTCCGGCGACTACCGGGACGTGCGGTGGGAGTCGCTGGGCAACCCCAACGGGCGCAGCGCCCCGGCGAAGCGGCGGAGCATCGGGATGCCGCAGGCCGTCCCGCTGCCCGACGGTCGGCTGCTGGTGCTCACCAGGAACGCGGGCAAGGGCCTGAGCGGACGGCTCCACGACGGCTCCACCTGGACGCCGTGGCGGGACCTCGGGGGCCGG
The DNA here is from genome assembly GCF_045207895.1 of Micromonospora sp. NBC_00898. Classification (NCBI taxonomy): domain Bacteria; kingdom Bacillati; phylum Actinomycetota; class Actinomycetes; order Micromonosporales; family Micromonosporaceae; genus Micromonospora; species Micromonospora sp. NBC_00898. The sequence goes on along the minus strand of NZ_CP108775.1, from coordinate 4,051,295 downwards.
GACACCCAGGACGGTCTGACCGCGGTGGCCCTGGACGACGGATCGGTCGAGGTGCTCGCCGCGGGACGCCACGGCATCGCCCGCTGGCTGGTCGCCACCACGGAACTCACCGCCGACTTCTCGATGGTGCGCACCGAGGCGGCCGCGGGCCCACCCACCGTGGTGCGGCTGCCCGACGGCGGCCGGATGCTGTTCTGCCGGTGCCGGGACTCGGCGTCGACGGTGTCGTTCCGCACCCGCGACGACGGCCGGACCTGGGACCCCGCCAGCCTCACGGACCTGGGCGGGCACGGCGGGCCGGGCCCGATGGCCGCCCGCTTCGTGCCGGACGCCGGCGCGGCGCTGCTCGCCGTCCGGGACGACGACTCGGCCACGAGCCTGATCTGGGTGGGCCCCGACGGCCGGCCGCGCGGCCCGTGGCTGCGGGAGCCCACCCCGATCGCCGGCAGCCACGCCGTGTCGGTCGACTCGGCCGGCCGGTCCCTCGTGCTGGCGGTCTCCGCCAGCGGCGGCCTGCTGGCCCTGCCGGTGACGCGCTCGGCGTCGTCGCTGACCTCGACGAAGGAAGTACCGTGAACCACGCATCCCCCGCCCCGCACCCGGCCGTGGACCCGTCCGGCGCGGCCGGTGAGCCGGAGGACGTCCGCGAGGTGCTGGTGGACGGGGGACGCCGCCGGGCGCACGTGCACGCCGACCTCACCCCGCTGCTGGCCCGTCAGCTCAACCTCACCGCCGTCACGGCGGCGTTGGAGGCGCACGGCGTCGACCACTTCGTGGTCCGTGGCATGGACGACCGGACGCCGGTGGTCGGGGTCGGGGAGGAGGACCGGGTCGCCGCCCTCGGCGCGCTGGAGAAGCTGGGCGCGGCCGGCACCTGTTACGTGAGCCAGGTGCTGCCCAGGCCGCCGATCGTCAGCGCGCTGCGCGACGCCGCCGACCCGGCGGCCTGGGCTGACCTGCAGCGGGCCCGGGCAGTCAAGCTGACCTGGTTCCGGGTCGACCCGACGGCGCAGCTGGTGCTGGGCGCCGCGTACGGCTGCGAGGTCGAGTTCTGGCGGCCGGACCGCAAGGCCGACGTGCTGCGCGCGCCGCGGCGCAACCGGATGATGCCCGCGGTGTCGATGGCCGGCGTGCCGGTGGAGGCCGATGAGCACCGGTTCACCCGGCTGGCCGCGGTGGCGAAGCCGGGGCGACGTTTCCGTACCAGGCCGGAGTTCGACCACCTGCTCCCGGACGACATCGACTTTCCGATCGACGTCGTCTACACCTGGGTGGACGGCGCCGACCAGGAGTGGCAGCGCCGCCGGGCCGACCTGAAGGGTGAGGCGTTCCACGCCGAGGCCGACAGCGAGTCGCGGTACATCAACCGGGACGAGTTGAAGTACTCCCTGCGGTCGCTGCACCTCAACGCGCCCTGGGTCCGCAACATCTACATCGTGACCGACCGGCAGCGCCCGGCGTGGCTCGACCTGAGCGCGGGGAACATCTTCCTGGTCAACCACGACGAGATCTTCACCGACCGGGACGCGCTGCCGACGTTCAACTCGTGCGCGATCGAGAGTCAGCTGCACAACATCGACGGCCTCGCCGAGCACTTCCTCTACCTGAACGACGACATGTTCTTCGGCCGGCCGCTGGCGCCCCAGACGTTCTTCCTGGCCAACGGCAACACCAAGTTCTTCCTGTCCCAGAACCGGATCCCGCTCGGCCCGATCACCAGCCTCGACAGCCCGGTCGACGCGATGATCAAGAACAATCGACGGCTGGTCGAGGAGCGGTTCGGCCGTACCCTCACCCAGGGCAGCCAGCACGTGCCCTACCCGCTGCGCCGCAGCATCCTCGACGAGATCGAGCGGGAGTTCCCGGCGGAGCACGCCGCGACGGTGCGGAGCCGGTTCCGCAGCGCCACCGACCTCACCATCACCTACTCGCTGCACCACTACTACGCCTTCCTGACCGGGCGGGCCCTGCCCGGGCACGTCAACTACGGCTACGTGCAGCTCGCGGTGCCGGATCTCGCCGCCCGGCTGAAGCGGGCCGAGGCCCGGCGGGACTGGGACACCTTCTGCATCAACGACGCCTACTCGACGTACGCGCAGCTCCAGCAGCAGATGGCCGTACTGGAGCCGTTCCTCGAGGCGTACTTCCCGGTGCCCAGCCCGTACGAGTTGGCGGCCCCGCGGTGAAGTTCTCCTTCCTCATCCACAACTTCTACGGCGTGGGTGGCACCAACCGGGCCGTGTTGAACCTGGCCACCGCGCTGGTCGAGGCCGGCCACCAGGTGGAGGTCGCGTCGGTGTTCCGCCGGCTCGACCGGACCATGTTCGACGTCGACCCTCGGATCGCGGTCGTGCCGCTGGTCGACACCCGGCCGCGCCGGCCGGACCGCACCAACCCGCGGCACCGGGAACCGTCGACGCTGATCCCGGAGACCGAGGAGCTCCACCTCGCGTACAGCCGGCTGACGGACGAACGGATCATCGGCTACCTCCGGTCCACGGACGCCGACGTGGTGGTGGGCACCCGGCCGGGGCTCAACCTCGCCGTGGCCCGGCACGCCCCCGAGCACGCGGTGCGGGTGGCCCAGGAACACATGACCCAGGACCTGATCGACGACGCGGTGAAGGCCGAGATCCGCCAGTGCTATCCGCGGATCGACCTCGCGTACACGGTGACCGGCGCGGACGCGGCGGCTTTCCGCTCGGGCAACCCGGTGCCGGGCACCCGGATCGAGGTGCTGCCGAACAGCTCGCCGCCACCCGGGGTTCCGCCCGCCGAGGGCGGCAGCCGGATCGTGGTGGCGGCCGGCCGGCTCGACCCGATCAAGCGGTACGACCGACTGATCACCGCCTTCGCCCAGGCGGCGGCGGACTGTCCCGGCTGGACGTTGCGGATCTACGGTGACGGCGAGCAACGGCACGCGCTCGGCGCGTTGATCCGGGAGCTGGGCGTCTACGACCGGGTTCGGCTGATGGGCCGTCGGGACGACATGTCGACGGAGTGGGTGAAGGGTGCTGTCGCCGCCGTCACCTCCGAGCGCGAGTCGTTCGGCATGACGATCGTCGAGGCGATGCGGCTCGGGTTGCCGGTGGTCAGCACCGACTGTCCGGTCGGTCCGCGCGAGATCATCGAGGACGGCGAGGACGGCCTGCTGGTGCCCAGCGACGACCTCGACGGGTACGCGGCGGCGCTGCGGTCGGTGATGCGGGACGACGCCCTCCGCGCCCGGATGGCCAAGATGGCCCTGGCGAACTCCGCCCGCTTCGACCCCGCCCAGCTGGCCGACCGGTTCGCCGCCGACTGCGCGGAGCTGCTGGCCGCCCGGCGCGCCGGCACGCCCCGGCCTCGCCGGACCGCTCGCCGGACGCCGCCGGGTGGCCTGACCCGGTCGGTCCTCGCCCGGGGCGGCGAGCTGCTGCGGGAGCCGGACCTGCTGCGGACGGTGGCGGATCCGCTGCTGCGCGGGATCGCCGGTAACGACCTCACCCGGCGGGTGAGCATCAGCGCGCTCGCGCGGCTGTCCCGGCTGCGCCGGGTCCACGGTGCGAGCACCCGGTTGCAGAAGGCGATCCGGCGGCGGGCCTCTCCGGCCGACAACCCCGTCGCGGACTGCCTGGTGCTGCCCGACCTGGGTCTGCGCTGGTCCGTCGACGCCGTGACCGGCCCGCACGGCGGTGCGCTCGTGCTGCGCAACCGGGACACCCGCGAAGTCGTCCAGGTGCCCCTCGTCCCCTCGGCCGACGGTTCCCGGCAGCTCGCCGTGCTCGCCGCGGACGCGCTCTCCGAGGGCCGGTGGAACGTCCACCTGGTGGATGGGAAGGGCGTCCGACGCCGGGTGCGTCCGCAGCGGCTGGACAGCCGGGTCCTCGCCGGCGGCCCGGACGACGGCGTCGCCGCCGACGGGCCCGGGGTGCGGGTGCATGTGCCCTACCGGACCACCGACGGTTTCCTCGCGGTCCGGAGCTGGGCGCGCGCGACGCACGCCGAGGTGCGGCGGGTGGAGCTGGACGGTGAGGCGATCACCATCGCCGCCACCTGGCACGGGCCGGGGGTCCCGGACGGCGCGGTGCTCCGGCGCCGGGGTGACCGACCGGAGTCGCTGACCGTGTGGACCGCCCCGGCGACCGACGGGACGGTGACGATCGTGGTGCCCCTGGACGCGCTGACCGACCTCCGGTTGGGCCGGTACGAGGACTGGGACATCTTCCTCCGCCAGCCCGGCGACCGGGGTGAGGTCCGGTTGGGTCGGTTCGTCGACGACGTCGTCGACAAGAAACGCACCTACAACTACCCGGAGGTCCACCTGACCAGGGAGGTCGACCTGGACCTGGTCGAGGAGGATCCGGCCCCGATGCTGCGCGTGCGCCCCTACTACACGATCGACAGCGAGCTGTCGGTCGTGGTCATCGATCGGCCGTAGCCGTGACCACGGAGGAGACGACGGCGGCGGAGCCGGGGCGGCGCCCCTCAGGCACCGCCCGGGCCGTCGCCGAGCCGTCCAGGTTCGTCGAGACCTACCGCCGGGTGCTCAGCCCGCGGGCGCGCCGGGCCATCGCCGCCCGGGTGAGCCCCCGGGCCCGCCACCAGGTGAAGCAGTGGGTGGCGCAGGTGTCCGGCGACAACCAGTCGGCGGCGCGCCGCGGGGCGCGGCTGGCCCGCCGCCAGCCGGAACTCCTGGCCGGCGGGGACCGCGCCGTGGTGGTGGTGGACCGGCGGGCGCGGGTCGCGCTGGTCCGCCCGGACGTGTCGCCGTGGTCGGCCCGGGCCGCCAACCTCGCCGCGGTGACCGCGGCGTTCGACGAGGCGGGCGTCGACCATTTCTGCGTACGCGGGCGCTCCGACCTTTCGTCGGTGGTCGCCGTCGACGCGGCCGACCGGGACCGGGTGTACGCCGCCCTCGCCGCGGCGTGCCGCCGACTGCCCGGGTACGTCGGCGCGGTAGCCGGTGGCGGGGAATCCCGGTCGGCGCCAGGGTTCGAGCCGCAGGTGTGGCACCGGCTGCGGGACGCCGACGTGCTGCGGTTGACCTGGTACTGGACGGACCCGCGGCAACGACTGGTGCTCGGCGCGGCGTACGGCTGTGAGGTCGAGTTCTGGACGCGCCACGAGGACCAGCTAATCGCGCCGCGGCGGAACCTGGTGGCGGAGCAGGTCCCCGCGGTGGCCGCGGCGGTCGACACGCCCGCGGATCTGTTCACCGCGCTCGGGCCGGCCACCCCGACGGTGCGGGTCCGGACCCGTCCGGAGTTCGCGATCCGGCGCCCAGACGACGTGACGTTTCCGGTCGACGTGGTCTACACCTGGGTGGACGGGGCCGACCCGGCGTGGCTCCGCCGGCGCGCCGAGGTGGCCGGTACCCCGTACCACGCCGAGTCGGCGAGCGCGGCCCGGTTCCTCAGCCGGGACGAGCTGCGCTACTCGTTGCGCTCGCTGCACACGTACGCGCCGTGGGTGCGTACCGTCCATCTGGTCACCGACGACCAGGTCCCGGCCTGGCTGGACGCCGACGCCCCGGGGCTGCGGGTGGTCAGCCACCGGGAGATCTTCCGCGATCCGTCCCTGCTGCCGACCTTCAACTCGCACGCCATCGAGAGCCAGCTGCACCACATCGACGGCCTGTCGGAGCACTTCCTCTACTTCAACGACGACGTCTTCCTCGGTCGTGAGGTCACCCCGAAGGACTTTTTCCTGGCCAACGGGATCACGAAGTTCTTCCCCTCACCGGCGTTGGTGCCGCCGGGGTCGCCGTCGGCGGACGACATCCCGGCGTCGGCGGCCGGCAAGAACAACCGGCGGTTGATCGCCGAGCGGTTCGGCACGGTCCTGACGCAGAAGATGAAGCACATGCCGCACGCGCTGCGGCGCAGCGTGCTGGCCGAGATCGAGGAGTTGTTCCCGGCCGAGCACCACGCCACCGCCGGCAACCGTTTCCGCAGCGTGGCGGACATTTCGGTCGCCTCGTCGCTGCACCACTACTACGCCTTCCACACCGGCCGGGCGGTCCCGGGGGAGCTGGAGTACAGCATCGCCGAGCTGTCCCATCCCGACACGCCCTCGCGTCTCGCGCACCTGCTCGCGCGCCGGGACCGGCACGTCTTCTGCCTCAACGACGCGTACTCCACCGAGGAGGACCTGGCCGCCCAGGTGGCGGTGCTGGGCCCCTTCCTGGACACCTACTTCCCGGTGCCCAGTCCGTGGGAGAAAAGCTGACGCCCGCGTCGTACGCGGTACAGCGGCGCCGGCCCCACCGGGCCGGCGCCGCAGCCGGGACGCGGGGCGCTGCCGGTACGCCGGCGTCCAGGTTCACGACGGTGGCCGGCCGCGCCCTCCCCGGCTGCGACCGGCCACCGTGTCCGTGCGGCGGGATCAGTACGAGTACCCCGAGCTGCCGCTGTCGGAGCCGCCCGAGTCACCCGAGGCGGGCGGGGCGACCGCCTTCGGCGTGCCGGTGGGCACGCAGGTCAGGTTCTTCTTGCCGTTCGGGTCGACCACGAACCAGGTGCCGCCGACGCCCTGGCCCTTCCACTGGCCGGGCTTCTTGTCGCCGATGTAGCGGTAGACCGGCCAGCCGCCGATGGTGATCTGCCGGGTGCCGTCCTGCCGCGTGACGGTGCCGACCTTGTCGTCGGAGACGCCCTGGAGCTGCGGGTTGCCGTCGGTCAGCGCGGGCGGCCAGACCTGGGCGCACTTGTCGACGCAGTTCGACGACGGCGGGTCGGCGGAGTCCTTGTCGAAGCGGTAGAGGATCCAGCCGTCCTGGTCCATCACGACGTTGCCCATCCGGGGCACCTTCTTGCCGACCAGTTGGTCGGTGAGCCGGACGTCCGCCGGGGGCGCCTGCTCGGTGGCGGGGGCGTCCGCGGTGGCGGAGGCCTCCGGTTCGGCCGCCGCGGTGGGTTCGGCCGCGGCGACGGCGACCGGCTCGGCCGCGCTCGAGTTCGCCCCGTCGTAACCCGCGGGAGCGCAGGCCGTTAGTGCGACCATCGCGCTCGCGACGATGACGGTCGTCCGCTTCAGGTGTGCCACGTGCCCTCCTCATTCTTGGCAGTTCACCGAGTAGTACGGGTGGTGTGCTGTCAAGGTTGAAGAAGAAAAGGTGCTCCATTTCATAGTGGACCGATTGAACCGATCCGGCCGCCGACACGTGGGGGAGCACGTCGGGTCCACGCGGGCGGGCACGCCGAAGCGGCGCCGGGCGATGTCGCTGCCCGGCGCCGCTGTCCCGGCGGATCAGAGGTCGGCCACCGTCACCAGCGGGCTGGCGATCCCGTTGACGTCGACGGACTGCACCTGGATCCTCGCGATGTCGTTCTGAGTCGCCGAGGTGGACGCGCTCAGCTCCAGCGGGAGCTGGTTGGTGCTCGTCCCGTACCCGCCGCCCGGCACCGACCAGGTGGAGACCACCTCGCTGGTGTTGTTCTTGCGGACCACCACGAGCCGGCAGGTCCGCGGCCCGGGCAGCCTGGTGAGCTGAACGCTGATCTGTGTGCCGTACTCCTTGGCGGCCAGCCACATCGTGGTCTTCACGCCGGTGCCCGGATCGGTCGCGTCGTGCGGCTCGCCCTCGACCGGTTCCTTCTCGCCGCCGATCCCGGTGCCGGACTTCGTCGGCCCCGGCGACGGCGGGTCGGTGACCGGGGTGGTCAGGGTCGGCTCGGCCTGCGGGATCCGGTCGTCGTCCCCGCTGCCCGCGATGCCGGCGATGCCGACGCCGCTCAGGCCGCCGAAGACCACCACGGCCGCCGCCGTGGCCAGAAGCTGCCGGAACCGGGTACGCCGGCGGTGACGCCGCACCGCCACCAGCGTCCGGTCCAGCAGCGCCGGATCGGTCTGGGTCTGCTCCAACGCGGTCATCGTCTCGCCGTCGATGCCGGCGAGCATCCCCACCACGGGGACCATCGTCTCCAGCTCCGCGGCGCACGCCCAGCAGGTGGCGAGGTGCTCCTCGAAGCGTTCGGTGTCCTGCTGGTCGAGCACGCCGAGCGCGTACGCGGCCACGTCCATGTGGTCTGCCCGGCTCATTCCGTCACCCCCCGTTCCTGCAGAGCCGTGCGCAGCGCGCGCAGCGCGTAGTAGACGCGCGACTTGGCGGTGCCGAGCGGAAGGCCCAGCTCCTCGGCCGCCTCCGGCACCGTCCGGCCCCGGAAGTACGTCGCCACCAGGATCTCCCGGTGCGACTGGCTCAGGGTACGCAGCGCGTCGGCGACCGTCATCGTGCGCAGCACCCGATCCGTGCTGTCCGCCTCGGCGAAGGCCGTCAGGTCCCGGTCGTACGTCTCCGCCGGGCGGGCCTGCTCGCTGCGGTGCTCGTCGATGGCGATCCGTCGGGCCACGGTGACCAGCCACGGTCGCAGCGACCCCTGGCCCTGGATGCCCAACCGGTGCGCGTTGCGCCAGGCCCGCAGCAGCGTCTCCTGCACGATGTCCTCGGCTCGCTGCCGGTCACCGCCGGTCAACCGCATCACGAACATCAGCAGCGGGCCGGCGTGCTCCGCGTAGAGCAGCCGGATCAACTGGTCGGAATGACTGGCCTCAGGGGACGCCGCCTGGTGGCGCCCGGGCGCCGGTCGCGGCGTCACCGGGTCATTCTGGCGATCTGCGGGGCGCGAGTCGACCCCACGGCCCGCCCTCGACGCACGCGACTGGGGCTGCGCCCGAGCGAACATCCACTCGGGCCTCGCCACCTCGCCGTGCCAGCCGGCCGCCACCGCATGCATGCAGACCTCCGGGTGTCCAATGACATCAGCCGGCCCCGCACGGGCATGGCCGCCCGGTGGTACGGGCTGGCCCGCCCGGCGGATCAACGGCGCACGGAAAAAATTCCGGGCGGGGGTGGGGTGGAGGGGGTGGCGTCCGCGTCGCGCACCACGGCGGCGCCGCCGGCGAACCGGTCCAGCTCCGCGCCGGCCAGCACCCGGCCGGGGAACCAGTCGCCCGCCGCCCGCCGGGTCAGCTCCGGCACCGGCGGCTCGACCCGGCCGGCCACCAGCACCAGGTTGCCGTAGCGCCGGCCGCGCAGCACCGCCGCGTCGCCGACCAGGCAGGCCCGGGGCAGCACCGAGCGGACCGTGGCGACCTGGGCGCGGGCGTGCCGCAGCGGCGGGCCGTCGGCGATGTTGGCCAGGTACCAGCCGTCGGGCCGGAGCACCCGGGCCACCTCGGCGGCGTACTCCACCGAGGTCAGGTGGGCCGGGGTGCGGGCGCCGGCGAAGACGTCCGCGACCACCACGTCGTAGCTGCCGTCCCGGCTGGCGGTCAGGGTGGCCCGGGCGTCGGCCACCCGGACCCGCAGCCGGGGGTCCGTCGGCCAGGGCAGCGCCCGCCGGACCAGCTCCACCAGCGCGCCGTCCACCTCGGACACCCGCTGGGTCGAGCCGGGCCGGGTCGCGCTCACGTACCGGGGCAGGGTCAGCGCGCCGCCGCCCAGGTGCAGCACCCGCAGCGGGGTGGTGGGCGGGGCGATCAGGTCCAGCGCGGCGGCCAGCCGCCGGACGTACTCGAACTCCAGGTGGGTCGGGTCGGTGAGGTCCACATGCGACTGCGGCGCGCCGTCGAGGAGCAGCGTCCACGAGCCCGGCCGGTCCGGGTCCGGCGCCAGCTCGGCCTGCCCCGTGTCGACCTGCTCGACCACCCGGTCGGCGTCGCGTCGGCGGCCCATCAGCGCCGGATCCCGCGGGCCGCCGCGGTCAGCACCCGGTGCAGCAGGCGGGCGTCGCCGAGCATCCCGCGCAGCTTGCGTTCCAGCCCGGCGATGGGGATCAGGTTCTGCGGGGCGCGCGGGTCCTTGTACGGAGTGGAGGCGAACCGGGGCAGGGTGACCAGCGACAGGTCGGCCAGGCCGATCGCCTCCGCCGCGGTCAGGTCCGCGGAGCACTCCACCCGCACGATGCCGGCCCAGGGCGCGCCGGCCGCGACCGGCAGCCGGAGGTACCACGAGTAGCCGCCCCAGGCGGTGCCCAGCTTGAACACCGGGGAGCGCTGGCCCGGGGCCAGGCCGGTCACCACCGCGGTCAGCCGAGCGTCCAGGTACTGGCTGTGCTGGGTCTTGATGTAGCCCAGGGTGCGCGGCAGCTGCCGGCGGCTGCGCAGCGGGCCGTCCACCACCAGCAGGTCACCGTCGATCCGGGCGGCGTCGGAGACGGCCACCTCCAGCGCGGTCAGCGGACCCTGCACGGCCGCCGGGAGCTTGCTCAGCTCGCCGGTGCCGCCCACCCGGTGCACCGGGTAGTGGATCCGGCCGGCCAGCACGTCCTGCGCGGACGGGCTGGCGGTGAACAGGCCCCGGCCGACCCGGGCGCCGGCCAGCTCCGCCGCGCCGCGTTCCAGGTCGCAGCGGACCACCCCGGCCGCGTACGACGCGGCGATGCCGGGGAACGACGCGCCGTCGTCCTCGGCCGTCCAGACGCTGGCGTCGATCCGGCGCACCCCGTCGACCAGCAGCACCACGTCTGGGGCGGGCACGTCCCGGCGGGCCCCGATCGCCCGCCAGTCCGTCGCCGGCAGCTCCACGTCCGGGTCGACCTGGGCGCTGCTCGGCGCCGCCGGTCCGCCCGCCGACGCCTCGAACGACGCGCCGTACGCCGGGTCCCACGAGTCGACGAAGAACCGGGCCTCATTCACCGGGCCACCCTTTCGTTCGCGACTGCGGGGCTCCGCTGCGCTGCACTCCTCGCGCTCACAGGCCGGTCCGTTCGACGCGGGCCGTGCGGGCGTCCTTGCGGACCTCGTAGCGGACGGGGATCCGCTCGGCGAGGGCCGGCACGTGGGTGACCACGCCGACCATCCGGTCGCCCCGGGCGGCCAGGCTCTCCAGGGTCGCCGCGACGGTGTCCAGGGTGGCCGCGTCCAGCGTGCCGAAGCCCTCGTCGAGGACGATCGACTCCAGGCTCGCCGCGGTGGTCGACATCCCGGCCAGTTGCTCGGAGAGCGCCAGCGCGAGGGCCAGCGAGGCCTGGAAGGTCTCCCCGCCGGAGAGGGTGCGCACGCCCCGGCGCAGCCCGGCGTCGTGGTGGTCGACCACGAAGAACTCGCCCTTGTCGTGCACCAGGTCGTACTGGCCCTGCGACAGCTCGCGCAGGATCCGCGACGCGCCGTCGACCAGCAGGTCCAACGCCTCGGCCAGCAGCCAGCGCTCGAAGTTGTTGGCCCGCAGGTGCCCGGCCAGGGCCCGGGCGACCCGGGCCTCCCGCTCGTGCCCGGTCCGCTGCTCGCGCAGCTCGGCGGCCTGCTCGCGCCGCTCCACCAGCCGGCGCAGCTCGGCTTCGGCGCGTTCCACCGCCACCGCGGCGGCCCGGCCCGGGTCGTCGGCGAAGGTCAGCCCGGCGGTGGTGAAGAGGGCGGCGATCCGCTCCTCGACCCCGGCCGCCGCCGCCTCGGCCGCGGCGACCGCGTCGACCAGCCCGGCGCGGTCGGCCCGGCGCCGGTCGGCCTCCCCGCCGGCCCACCCGGCCAGGGTGGCCCAGGCGGCGGCCACGTCGTCGCGGTCGGCGGCGGGCGGGCCGAACCGGGCGAGCCGGTCCCGGGCCGTGTCGAAGTCACGCCAGGCCCGGCGCAGCCGCTCCTCGGCGCCGTCGAGCGCGCCCCGGGCCCGCCGGGCGGCGTCCCGTCCGGCGCGCACCGCGGTCGCCGCCTCCTCCAGCGCCCGGCGCAGCCGGGCGTGCTCGTCCAGGGCCGCCCGCAGCGCGGCCGGCGCGGCGGCGTCGGCGAGCTGGCCGTCCAGCTCGGCCAGCCGGGCCCGCAGCTGGTCCTGCTCGGCGCGGGCGCGCAGCAGCACCCGGTCCAGGTCGCGGGCGGCTGCGTCGCGCTCCTGCACCGCCCGCTTCGCGGCCTCGCTGGCGGCCCGGGCCGCCTTCCCGCGGCGGTGGCCCGGGCCACCGCCGACCCGGCCGGCACCGCCGGCACCCGGGGCACCACCTGCTCGCAGACCGGGCAGGGCGCGCCGTCGACCAGGTGCGCGCGCAGTGCCACGGCCTGGTCGGTGGCCTTGGCCTCCTCGTGCGCCCGGAACGCCGCCTCCAGCTCCGCGTCCGCCCGCTCGGCCGCGGCCCGCGCCTCGGCCAGGGCCCGCGCCGCCGCGTCGTGTTCGCCCTGCGCCGCGGTCACCGCCGCGCGGACCGTGGCGGCCTCGGCGGTCAGCCGGTCCCGGTCGGCGTGCGCCTTCAGCAGCAGGCGCAACGCGCTCTCGTCACCGGCCGCGGTCAGTTCGCCGCGGAGCTTCTCCTCCCGCTCCTCGGCCAGCGCCACCGCGGCGACCGCCTCGTCGGCCGCGGCCCGCGCCGTGGTCACCGCCCGGGCCAGCTCGGCGATCCCGTCCGGCGCCCGCACCCCGGCCAGCACCGCCAGCTCCGCGTCCAGCGCGGCCAGGGCCGCCGTCACCTCCCGGGCCGTGGCCCGGGCCCGCTCCAGCTCCGGTACGGCCACCGCCACCGCCCCGGCCAGCTCCCGCGCCCGGTCGACCTGCGCCTGCGCCCCGGCCACCGTCTCGTCGTCGACGGCGGCGAGCCCGGTGAGCATCCGGTCCACGGCCTCCAGCTTCGCCTCGGCCTGCCCGGCGCGTTCGGTGGCCCGCTTCTGCACCGCCTCGTAGACGCCGAGGCCGAGCAGGTTGACCAGGATCTGCTGCCGGGTGGCCGGCTTGGCGTGCAGGAAGTCGGCGAACTGTCCCTGCGGCAGCACCACGCAGGAGGTGAACTGCTCGTACGGCAGCCCGACGGCCGCCAGCACCGCCTCCTCCATCTCGGCGGGGGTGCCGGCGACCACCTCGCCGAGGTCGTCGGGGCTGAGCCCGGTGTCGAGCTTCGTCACGTCGAAGCCGGCGGGCATGAGCTGCAACCCCGCGTTGGCGGTCTTGACCGCGCCCCGGCCGTCCCGGCGTACCACCCGGGTGGCGACGTACCGGTCGCCGGCGGACTCGAAGACCAGCCGGACCCGGGCCTCGGTGGCCGACGGGGCGAGCGCGTTGGCCAGGCCCCGGGCCCCACCCCAGCGGGGGACGGTGCCGTAGAGGGCGAAGCAGATCGCGTCGAGCACCGTGGACTTGCCGGAGCCGGTCGGCCCGACCAGGGCGAAGAAGTCCGCGTCGGTGAAGTCGACGGTGGTCTCCTCGCGGAAGACGGTGAAGCCCGCCATGTCCAGCCGGATGGGGCGCATCAGCGGTCCGCCTCCTCGAGCAGCTCGTCGAAGAGCTCCTGGACGCCCTCGTCGGCGTGCCCGCGGCTGCCCAGGTAGTCGGCGAAGAGCTCGCGCGGCGACCGGCCGGCCCGCTGGGCGGTGCGGGTGCCGCTGCCCGGCGCGGGAATCAGCTCGGGGTCGATCCGGATCTCCAGCGCGCGGGGGAGCAGCTCCTGCACCTCCTCGCGGAGCCCGGCGCGAGGCTGCTCCCGGACGTAGACCCGCAGCCAGCCCTCCGGCGCCTCGATCTCGGCGAGCTGGGCCAGGGTGCCCCGCACGGTGCGCAGGGGGGTGGCCCCCGGCACCGGCACCTCGCGGATCTGCGCCGCCGTCTTCGCGGTGACCTCGACGATCGTCACCGAGCCGACGTTCTCCTGCTCGCCGAAGTCGACCGCGAGCGGGCTGCCGCTGTACCGCACCGGGCAGGGCCCGATGACCCGCTGCGAGCGGTGCAGGTGGCCCAGGGCCACGTAGTGGGCGTTGCCCGGGAAGACGGTGGCCGGCACGGCGTACCCGAGGACGGTGTGCGCGTCCCGCTCGCCGCCGCCGGTGGCCGCCCCGACCACGGTCAGGTGGGCGGTGACCAGGTGCACCCGGTCGGGCTCGGTGAAGCCCTCGGTGAGCCGGGCGAGGACCCGGCCGAGGTGGTCGGCGTACGTCTGGTTCGCCTCGGCGGCGGTCAGCTCGTACATCTCCACCGCGCGGACCGCGTACCGCTGGGACAGGAAGGGCAGCGCGGCGAGCTGCCAGCGCTCGCCGTCGGCGGTGACCCCGTCGATGACGTGCTCGGCGGGATTGTCCCGGACGCCGCCGCGCAGGGTGATGCCGGCCGCCTCGGCCCAGGGGCGCAGCGCGTCGAGGGCCTGGCCGTTGTCGTGGTTGCCGCCGATCGCCACCACGTCGGCACCGGTGCGGCGCAGCGCGGTCAGCGCCCGGGTGACCAGCCGGGTCGCTTCGGGGGTGGGCGCTGCGGTGTCGTACAGGTCGCCGGCCACGATGACCAGGTCGGGGCGCTCGGCCCGGGCGATCTCGATCACCTGGGCCAGCACCTGCTTGTGCTCCTCGGCCCGGGACTGGCCCTTGAGCACCTTGCCGACGTGCCAGTCGGAGGTGTGCAGGATCTTCACAGTGCTGGCCTTTCGTTCGCGACTGCGGGGCTCCGCTTCGCTGCACTCCTCGCGCTCACCGGTGGACCGCCTCAGAACGGGATGTCGTCGTCGGTGGTGGCGCCGGAGCCGACCACGGCGAACGGGTCGGCCGCCTGGGTGATCGAGCGCAGCGTCTCCGACGGCGCCCGGCCGGCCTCGGAGACCCGGGTCGCCCAGGCCGGGAAGGGGAACTCCAGGCAGAGCGGGACCGGGATGTCCGGCTGGTTGACGAACATGGTGCCCGGCTTGGCCAGCAGGGCCCGCTGCCGCTGGGCCGGCGGCAGGAAGCCGTACTCGGGGCGGGACGCCTCGGCCGGGTCGAGCCGGCCGACCACCCGGACCGCCGAGTTGGTGACGATCCGCCGCTCCACCTCGCTGGCGGTCTGCTGCGCGCCGACCAGGATCACCCCGAGCGAGCGGCCCCGCTCGGCGATGTCCAGCAGCACCTCCTTGATGGGGGAGGAGCCCTCGCGGGGGGCGTACTTGTTGAGCTCGTCGAGGACGACGAAGAGCAGCGGCTTGGCGGTGCCGGCCTTCTCCTTGCGCTCGAACTCGCTCTTCAGCGTCACGCCGACCACGAAGCGCTGCGCCCGGTCGGGGAGGTTGTGCAGGTCGACGACGGTGACCTGGGCGCTCTCGGCGGTGTTGATCGAGTGCGGGCGGCGGGTGGCCAGGTCGCCCCGGATCAGCCGGCCCAGGTCCTTCTTGCTGCCGATCAGCCGGCGCGCGAACGCGTTGACGGTGCCGAGGCCGACCGCGCTGCCCGCCCATTCCGACCGGGTTTCGTCGTTGTTGAGCTGCTCGACGACGTGGTCGACCAGATCGGCGTACGACCCCAGCCGGACCCCGTCGAGGCTGACCCCGCCGTCGGCGGGCTGGGCGTACCGGGCCAGGTGGGCGGCGACCGAGTGGACCACCATCGTGTACTGCTGGCGCTCGTCGTCGGCGTCGGCGAAGACGTAGGGCAGGAGCCGGTCGGCGCAGAACTCGGCGAGCGTCCAGTAGAAGCTGTCCACGCCGGTGAGCCGGCTGCTCACGTCCGGCGTGCCGGAGGCGTCGCCGACCCGGGGCGGGGCGTACACCCGCACGTCGGGGAAGGCGCCGGCGTCGAGCCCGAGCTTCGCGTACCCGGCCCGGGTGGCGTCGTCGAGCCGGGTGTTGGGGTGGTCGAGGAAGAGCAGGTCCTCGCCCTTGACGTTGAAGATCAGCGCCTTGGCGTTGACCGCGTCGCCGCCGAGCACGCCGGAGCGGAAGACCGAGTAGAGCAGGAAGGTCGCGAAGCTGGTCTTGGTGGCCACCCCGGAGATGCCGGAGATGGAGACGTGCGCACCCCGGGTGCCGTCGAGGAAGTCGGCGTTGAGGTAGACCGGCACGCCGTCGCGGCCCATGCCCATCGGGATGCGCCGTTCCATCCGGTCGAAGTGCAGCGCCCGGGCCCGGGCGTCGCCCTCGGCCCGGTGCACCACCGCGCCCGGGGTGGGCGGCACGTAGAACTCGGGGTCGACCCGGGTGGTGGTGATCTCCGCGGCCTCCTGGACCTGGGCGGGCAGGGTCCCGTCGGCGATGGCGAAGACGTCGGAGTCGAACTGCGCGCCCTCGTGCCGGGCGCGGACCTGGGTGACCACGCCGGCGATGGTCACCGGCTCCCGGTCGGGCAGCTCGCGGCGGGTGACCACCACGTCGTCGAGCTGGAGGTAGCTGCCGGGGGCGACGGCCGTCCAGAACGTCAGCGGGGTGGCGTCGGCGGTGCCGAGCACCCGGCCGACCCCCTCGCCGGGGCCGTCGAGCAGGTCGTCGGTCATCGGCGGACTCCGGTCAGCTGGTCGGCTCGGGCAGGGCGCACGCCCTGCATCCTGCCCGAGGGATGCGACAGGTTGCCACGCGACGCGGCGGACGCCACGCGACGTCTCTGGTCGCCTTGCCCAGCGGGTTCGGGTGATCACACTCCGTGCGGGGTTCTCGCCCCTGCGGGCCGTCATCCGCGAGATCCTGCAGAGGCCGGGGGAGGGGAGGTGGAGGTGGGATGACACGGGGCCGGCTGGTCGCGCTGCTCGCTCTCGCCGCGCTCCCCCCGATGATCGAGGAGACGGTGCTGGTCGCCGTCCGGCTCCACGCCGCCCGTGGCCTCGCCCCGCAGGTCACCGCCGTCTGGCCGTACGACTCGTACCACGACCTGCGCTGGCTGCTGGTGTACCACGACTCCTGGGCGACGTTCCTGCTCGGCCTGGTCGTCGTCACGGTGGCCCGCGGGCTGCTTTCCGCCGAGCTGACCGCCCTGGCCTGGCCGGCCGAGGTGCCGCGCCCGTCCTGGGGTTGGCTGGTCCGGCGCAACCTGCAGGTCGCGGCGCTGGCCACGGTGGTCATCTCGCCGTGGGCCGCGCTCTCCGTAGCCTTCTCCGCGGTGGCGCTCTCCTGGTACCTGTTCGCCTCGCTCGGCCCGATGCTGGTGCTCGCGCCGTTCCTGGCCCGGGCCGGCGTGGTCGCCACCTGGTGGCGGGGGCTGCCGACGGTCGAGCTGTTCGGCTGGTCGGCGCTGAACTTCCTGGTGCTCACCCTGGCCGGTGCGCTGATCTCCACCACCCCCGGCTGGGGGACGGTCGGGGTGGCCGGGCTGGCCGGCGTGGCGAACGGGCTGCTCTGGCGGCGGACCGTGGCCGCCGCGGTGCAGCCCGCCCGGGTCCGCCTGCCGCGGTTCCCGGTCGCTCCGATCGCGATCGTCCTGACCATTCTCGGGGCGATCTCGGCCCAGTCGCTGATCGGGATCGCCGCCAGCGGCGGACAGGGGATGTGGCGACCGCCCATCCTCACCCAACGGCTGCCCGAGCGGGTGCCCTACGCGGTGATCGTCGTTGGCGGGCACGACTCCAGCTGGGACGGCGTGCCGCCCGCCGACCCACGCGTCGAGCGCTTCTCCTACCGGGGGCTGGACGCGCACGGCCGGCCCGTACCGTACCCGCCGGAGGCGACCCACCAGTCGCTCGACAAGAGCGCAGCCCTGCTCGCCGCCCACGTGGCCGCGCTGCACCACCGCACCAAGCGGCCGGTCGCCCTGCTCGGCCAGAGCGAGGGATCCATGGTGGCGCGGACCTATCTGGAGCGGCTGCCCCGCGGCCCGGTGAGCGCCGTGGTGATGTTCAGCCCGCTGGTCCAGGCCGGGCGGACCTACTACCCGCCCCCGGGACACGAGGGCTGGGGGGTCGCGGCGGGCTGGGAACTGCGCGCCATGTTCTGGCTGGCGAACCTTCCCCGACCGGTGAAGGACGATCCCGACGAACCGTTCGTCCGCTCGGTGCTGATCGACGCGCCGTTCTACCGCAACCGCATCCTCTGCCCGGTGGCGGGCGTCCGGATGATCGCCTTCCTGCCCACGGTCAGCGCCGCCGAGGCGCCGCCGGGCGAGTACAGCCGGGTCCCGGTCTATCAGCAGCCCGCGTTCCACGGCGGCCTGCTCGGGCGGCGGTCGGTGGAGGACCGGGTGATCGCCTTCCTGGCCGGCGAGCGGGTCGACCAGACCCGCCGGGAGTACCAGCTGCTCCAGCGGCTGGGCGCGGCCTGGCAGGCGCCGCCGCTGGTGCTGTCGCTCAACCCGTTGTGGTCGGCGACCCGGGAGGCGGACCCGGCGCAGACCGGCCGGGTCTGCGAGCCGCGCTGACCGCACCTACGGGACCCGGGCGCGGACGGCGCGGCGGTACCGGAGCAGCAGGCGGACGGCCGCCCCGTCGAGCGCGACCACCAGCACCGACCGGATCGGCGCGTACGGGACGAGCAGCAGGTCGACCAGGATCGCCGGTACGGCGCAGCTGATCGCGAGCGGAACCGTCCCGCGTCGCCCGGTGAGCGTCAGCAGCCCGGCGACCGTCACCGCGGCCCCGATCGCGACGTGCAACCACGCCCAGCCGGTGATGTCGACCAGGTACACGCCCTGCGCGGTCTCCACGGCGAACGCGTCGCGCGTCGTGTGTGCCCAGGCGGCGAGCACGTCCACCAGTCCGGCGCCGGCCAGCAGTCCGGCGGCGAGCAGCGGGCGGCCCGGCCGGGCCGCCCCGGCGTCGGCCACCCCCGCGGATCCCATCGTCCCAGGTTAAGGGCCCTGCGGCCGGGTCCCGGGCGAACAGCCGGATGCCCACAGTGGTGAACGGGATGCGAAAAGTTGTGGAAAAAATCTTGGCCTAAGGTCGTGACAGGGAAGGGCGGTCTGGCGCAAAAATATGCAACATCGCATCGAGGATCTTCCCATCGTCGATCCCTGTGCGCCGTCGCGCCCTGTGACCTGCGGGACGTGACCGATCCGTCGCCCACCACCGGCGGGTCACCGGTCAGTCGGCACCCCCCCGACTGGCAGTCCTAGTGAAGGTAGGAACTTCATGCGTCGTACCACCCTCCTGGGCGGGCTGGCCACGGCCGCGCTGCTGGCCGCCGCCGGCACCGTGCCGACCTCGGCCGCCGCCGCGCCCGCCACCTCCGCCGACGCGTTCACCCGCGCGGTGGCCCAGCTCAAGGCCCACTCGGGCAGCGCCCTCGTCGCCGACGGGCAGAGCTTCACGCTGAAGAACACGACCACCGACGCCGACGGCACCGAGCACGTCCGGCTCAACCGCTACTCCGACGGTCTGCCCGTCCTGGGCGGCGACACGGTCGTGCACCTGGGCAAGGGCAACTCCTGGCGGGGCGCCAGCCAGAGCCTCGCCGCGGCCCCCGTCCGGGGCGCGAAGGCGAAGGTCAGCGCGGCGGCCGCGGGTCGGGCCGCACTGGGCGCCTCGACCGCCGCCACCCGGCGGGTCGACGGCAGCCAGCTCGTCTACGACGCCGACGCCGCCGGCACCGCCCTGGCGTACGAGGTGGTCGTGGGCGGCGCGTACGCCGACGGCACCCCCAGCGAGCTGCACGTGCTGGTCGACGCCAGCACCGGCAAGGTCCGCGACTCGTGGGAGGGCGTGCAGCGCGACGGCACCGGCAACACCTTCCACTCCGGCACGGTGACCGTGGGCAGCACCCTCTCCGGCGGCACCTACCAGCTCGCCGACGCCACCCGGGGCGGCCACAAGACGTACGACCTGAACGGCGGCACCTCCGGCACCGGCACCCTGGTCACCAACGCCGGCAACGTCTTCGGCGACGGCACCCTGGCCAACCGGCAGACCGCGGCGGCCGACGCCGCGTACGGCGCGCAGGAGACCTGGGACTACTACAAGACCGTGCACGGCCGCAACGGCATCCGTAACGACGGGGTCGGCGCGTACAGCCGGGTGCACTACAGCACCAACTACGCCAACGCGTTCTGGAGCGACTCCTGCTTCTGCATGACCTACGGTGACGGCGGCTCCGGCTGGTACCCGCTGACCTCGCTGGACGTCGCCGGGCACGAGATGAGCCACGGTGTCACCAGCAACACGGCCGGCCTGCGCTACAGCGGCGAGTCCGGCGGCCTCAACGAGGCCACCAGCGACATCTTCGGCACCCTGGTCGAGTTCTACGCGAACAACGCCAAGGACCCGGGTGACTACCTGATCGGCGAGAAGCTGCGCACCAGCGGGGCGCCGCTGCGCTACATGGACAAGCCCTCGAAGGACGGCTCCTCCGCGGACTGCTGGAGCAGCCGGGTCGGCCGGCTGGACGTGCACTACTCCTCGGGCGTGGCGAACCACTTCTTCTACCTGCTCGCGGTCGGCAGCGGCTCGTCGTCCTACGGCACCAGCCCGACCTGCAACGGCAGCACCGTCACCGGCATCGGCAACGCCAAGGCCGGCGCGATCTGGTACCGGGCGCTGACCACCTACATGACCTCGCGGACCGCGTACGCCGGCGCCCGCACCGCGACCCTGTCGGCCGCCGCCGACCTGTACGGCGCCGGCAGCGTCGAGTACAACACGGTCGCCGCCGCCTGGTCGGCCGTGAGCGTCAACTGACCGCCTGACCCGGCGCCGGCGGTCCTCCTCCACCGCCGGCGCCGGACGGCAGCGCTCCCGATCGACGGGCGCGGGCATGCCATCACGGCGTACCCGCGCCCGTCGTCGTGCCGCGGGCCGGGCTGGTCCGCGTACCCCCGAAAGAGCGCGACGGCCGGTCTCAGCCCTCCGCGAGGACCTCGCGCAGCCGGGCGGCGAAGGCCGGCGGGTCCTCGACGAAGCCGATGTGCCCACCGGGGAACATCGTGGGTGCCCCGCCCAGCGCCGCGGCGAGCGCCCGCGAGGTGCGGTCGCAGATCTGCCCGGCCGACTGCTCACCGAGGCCGACGACGACGCGGGTCGCGCCCTCGCGCAGGGTGGCGACGTCGGGCTGGAACCGGGTCGTCCCGCGGATCATGTGCAGGTACTGGAAGTGCTCGTCGGCGGCGGCCTGCGGCTCGGGTTCGCCGCCGAACATGCCCTGGATCAGTTCCTCGGGCAGCTGGATGTTCGCGTTGGCGAGGAACTTGCGCCCGGCGCCGAGCCGGTCCCCGGCGCGGTAGGTGGCGATCATGTCGTCCTCCCGGGCCAGGAGTGCCTCCCGGTCGTCCAGCAGCCCGAGCAGCGGCGGCTCGTGCGCGACGACCGTGTGCACGCGCTCGGGGTGGGGCTGGGCGAGGGCGAGGACGGTCACCGCCCCGCCGCTGGACCCGAGCACGGCGGCCGGGCCGGCGTCGAGGTGGGCGAGGAGCCGGGACACGTCGTCGGCGCGCAGCTGCGGGGTCGAGTCCTGGTGCGGGTCGTGCAGGGCGCTGCGGTTGATGCCCCGTGGGTCGGTGGTCAGCACGGTGTGGTCGACCGCCAGCAGGTCGGCCAGCGGCGCGAAGGCGGCGGCGTCCATCGGGGCGGCCACCAGGGCCACGAGCGGCCCCTGCCCGCGTACCTCGTAGTACAGCCGCCCGTCCGGGACCTCCAGGGTCGCGGCGGTGACGTGCTCGGCGGAGATGCTGCTCATCGGGTCCTCCCGGATCGTGGCGCGTCGTGGTTCACCATGCAGACTCCCGTCCTGGGGCAGAATCGTCGCTCGTGAGCGTGATTTCTCCGGACGGCGCGGCGGGCCCGGTCGACCAGGCGGCCTTCACCGCCCTCGTCGCGCCGCTGCGCCGGGAGCTGCACGCCCACTGCTACCGGATGCTCGGCTCGCCGCACGACGCGGATGACGCACTCCAGGACGCCCTGCTGCGGGCCTGGCGGGGCCTGTCGGGCTTCGAGGGTCGCGGCTCCCTGCGCGCCTGGCTGTACCGGGTGACGACCCGGACCTGCCTGGACATCGTCGCCGGCCGCGGCCGGCGGGCCCTGCCCGTCGACCTCGGCCCGGCGAGTGAACGCGCCGTGCCGGACAATCGCCCGGCCCACCACGTCGCCTGGCTCGGCCCCTGGCCGGACGCCGGCCTCGCCGCCGGTCCGGCCGCCCCGGACGTACGCTACGAGCAGCGCGAGGCGGTCGAGCTGGCCTTCGTCGCCGCGTTGCAGCACCTGCCGGGCAACCAGCGGGCGGTGCTGCTCCTCTTCGACGTCCTCGGCTTCTCCGCCGCGGAGATCGCGGCCCTGATGGGCACGTCCACCACGTCGGTGAACTCGGCCCTCGCGCGGGCCCGCCGGGTGCTCGCCGAGCGGGTTCCCGCCGCGAGTCAGCAGCGCACCCTGCGCAAGCTCGACGACGCCCGGCTGCGGGAGGTCGTCACCGGGTACGTCACCGCGCTGGAGAACGGCGACGCCGACGCCCTGATCGCCCTGCTCACCGAGGACGTCACCTGGTCGATGCCGCCGATGCCGCACTGGTACCGGGGCCTCGACGCGGTCGCCGACTTCGCCCGCGAGGTGCCGCTGAGCCGGTGCGGGAGCTGGCGGCACCTGCCGACCAATGCGAACGGGCAGCCCGCGGTCGCGTCCTATCTGCGCCGGGGCGAGACCGGCCCGCACCTGCCCTGGTCGATCGACGTGCTGACGCTGCGCGACGGGAGGATCGCCGAGATCACCTCGTTCGTGGACGGGGCGCACTTCGCGGCGTTCGGGCTGCCGGACGCGCTGCCGCCGGCGGACGCGGCGCCCGGTCAGGCGGCGGGGGCGGCACCGGCCGGCGGTCGGTCGTCGTCGCGGGCGTAGCGCAGCATGAGCGTCCCGTCCGCGGCGGTCAGCACGTGTCGCAGCGGCAGACTTCGGGGCTCGCTCGCGTCCCCGGCGGTGATCCGGCCGGGGCCGGCCCCGGCGAGCAGCGGCGCGACGGTGAGGCAGAGCTCGTCGACCAGGTCGGCCGCGATGAGCGCGCCGAACAGCTGCGGCCCGCCCTCGCAGAGCACCTGGTCGAGCCCGCGCCGACGCAGCTCGGCCAGGCCGGCGGCGAGGTCCACCCGGTCGTCGCCGCAGCGCACCAGGTCGGCGACGGCGCTCAGCCCGGGCGGCGGCTCGGCGGCGGCCCGGGTGAGCACGACCGGCCGGACGGGCGCGTCGGCGAAGGCCGCCTGGGCCGGGTCGAGGTCGAGCGACCCGGAGACCACGACGAGGGTGGGGTATTCGGCCAGGCCCTGCTCGCGGCGCCAGGCCCGGCGCGGCTCGCTGAGCCGGACCGCCCGGTAGCCCTCGTGCCGCAGCGTGCCGGCGGCCACGACGAGGCCGTCGCAGAGCATCCGGAGCAGCCCGAAGACCCGCTTGTCCGGCTCGCCGGACAGGCCCGCGGAGTAGCCGTCCAGAGTGACCGCGCCGTCCGCGCTGGCCACGAAGTTGACCCGCAGGTGCGGCCGGTCGGCGCGGCCGTAGAGGGCGGCCAGCTCCGGGTCGGTCAGCGGCCCGGTGGCCGGCGCGGGCCAGGCCCGGGAAATCGCCGTCGGGTCGCTCATTCGCTGGCCGTACCGGTGACCGGAGGGGTGGGTCGGGGGGTACGGTGCTGGCAGTCGCACCACTTCCGGCCCGGACAGTCGTCGTGCCGTCGCTCGCGGCACGCTCGGCAGATCATGCTGGCAGCCTATGCCGAGGGAGGATGGGACACCGATGCCGCGTCAGATCTTCCAGCTCAAGCTCTCCCTTGCCGGGGTCCGGCCGCCGGTGTGGCGGCGGGTGCTCGTCCCCGGTGGATACACCTTGGACCGGGTGCACCGCGTGGTGCAGCATGCGATGGGCTGGCGGGACTGTCACCTGCACTCGTTCGAGATCGACGGACGCCAGTACGGCGAGCCGGACCCGAACGGCGAGCTGGCGGTCCGCGACGAGCTGGACGTCCGGCTGGACGCGGTGGTCGGCAAGGGCAGTCGGTTCCACTACACCTACGACTTCGGCGACTGGTGGGAGCACGACCTGCTGGTGGAGGACGTCTGCACGGCCGACCCGGACGAGCGGTACCCGTCGTGCCCGCAGGGGGAGCGGGCCTGCCCGCCGGAGGACGTCGGGGGTCCGTCCGGGTACGCCGTCCTGCTGGCGGCGCTGGCCGATCCGGCCCATTCCGAGCACGGGGCGATGCGGGAGTGGGCGGGTGCGGGCTTCGACCCGGACGCCTTCGACGCCGCCCGCGCCACCACGCTGCTGCGCCGTCTCTGCTGATCAGTAGCCGCTGCTGAGCCGCCGCGCGCTGTCGATCCGGGGCCTGCCACCCCGCTGAGGGCGCCGCGCATCCATCGACGCGGTAACGATCTGGGAACGCTCCCAGCGATCTATTGACACCCCTGATACCTCCCCGCAGGCTCATGGGAGCGCTCCCGCGAGTGGCGCGGATCTCATCCGTGGCCGTTCCGGGCCCCGCCCGCCGGCCCGCTCGGTCGGCGGTCGGCGCTGCACAGCACCCCCCACCACACAGCCAGCAGCCTCACCATCGAAAGAGGGGTCTCGGATGAGCGTCCCAATCCGTCGCCGCCGGCTCGCGGCCATCGCGGTCGCGTCCGTCGCACTGCTCGCCACCGCCACCGCCTGTGGCGACGACTCGTCGGACAGCGGCAGCAGTGACGGCCCGGTGACCCTGGTCGTCGACGTCTTCGGCGACCAGGGCTTCGGCTACGACGAGCTCTACAAGCAGTACGAAGCCGACCACCCGAACGTGAAGATCCAGGAGCGCGGCAAGGGCCTCGGCCTGGGCGACTACAACACCCGGCTGACCCAGCAGATCACCGCCGGGTCGGGCGCCGGCGACGTGGTCGCGCTCGAAGAGGGCACCATCGTCCAGTTCTACGCCCAGGCCGACAAGTTCGTGAACCTGACCGACCACGGCGCGAACGACCTCAAGGGCAACTTCCTGCCGTGGAAGTGGGAGCAGGGCACCACCCCCGACGGCAAGGTGCTCGGGCTCGGCACCGACGTCGGCTCGATGGCGCTCTGCTACCGCAGCGACCTGTTCAAGGCCGCCGGGCTGCCCACCGACCGCGAGCAGGTCGGCGCGCTCTGGCCCACCTGGGACCAGTTCATCGCCACCGGCCAGAAGTTCGCCGCCGCCGACAGGAAGCACAAGTTCGTCGACGCCGCGACCAACTTCTACAACGTCGTGCTGATGCAGACCGCGGGCGGGGGCACCGGCTACACCTACTACGACAAGAGCAACAAGCTGGTCATCGGCGAGAACCCGGACATCAAGTCGGCGTACGACCTCACCACCCGGATGATCGCCGCCGGCCTGTCGAACAACCTCCAGGCGTTCTCCAACGAGTGGAACGCCGGGTTCAAGAACGGCACCTTCGCCACGATCGCCTGCCCGGCCTGGATGACCGGTGTCATCAAGGGCCAGGCCGGTGACTCGGCCGCCGGCAAGTGGGACATCGCCAAGGCCCCCGGCAGCGGCGGCAACTGGGGCGGCTCCTTCCTGGCCGTACCGAAGTCGAGCAAGCACGCCAAGGAGGCCGCCGAGCTGGCCAAGTTCCTGACCAGCAGCAAGGGCCAGATCGAGGCGTTCAAGAAGCTCGGCAACCTGCCCTCGTCGCCGCAGGCGCTGGCCGACCCGGCCGTCGTCGAGGCGACGAACGACTACTTCAGCAAGGCGCCGGTCGGCAAGATTTTCGGCGCCGGCGCCAGCGAGCTGAAGCCGGTCTATCTCGGCCCGAAGAACAACCCGGTCCGCACCGCCGTGGAGAACACCCTGCGCGCCGTCGAGCAGGGCAAGTCCGCGGAGGAGCAGTGGCAGGCAGCGCTGAAGAACGGCGAGGCCGCCGGTAAGTGACCCGGCCGGACCCATCACGGGTGGCGTCGACAGCCCCGCTGTCGGCGCCACCCGCGGTGCCCGGAGAGCCCCGGCGTCGCCCCTGTGGCGGGTGACGCCGGCCGAGGATAAGGACCGTCAATGAGCCTCGACCTGCACGCTGCGGCGCCTCCCGACGGCGGACCGTCCCGCGCCGCCCGTTCCCCGCGTCGCCGCCCCACCTCGCTCACCCGGCTGGACCTGACGTACTCGCCGTACCTCTACGTCCTGCCGTTCTTCGTGATCTTCGCCGTGTTCAGCGCCTACCCGATCGCGTACACGGTCTGGATCGCGCTGACCGACCGGTCGCCGCTGAACCCGACGATCTCCTTCGTCGGCCTGGACAACTTCGTCGAACTGATCACCGGCGACCCGCAGTTCTGGAACGCCGTGGTCAACACCTTCGGCATGTTCCTGCTCTCCACCGTGCCGCAGCTGCTGCTGG
Source organism: Micromonospora sp. NBC_00898 (assembly GCF_045207895.1). NCBI lineage: Bacteria > Bacillati > Actinomycetota > Actinomycetes > Micromonosporales > Micromonosporaceae > Micromonospora > Micromonospora sp. NBC_00898. The sequence continues at coordinate 4,025,435 of NZ_CP108775.1, read as the reverse complement.
CGCTCATGCTGGCCAACGCGCTGAACCGGCGGATGCGCGCGCAGACCTTCTTCCGGATGGCCATCGCGATGCCGATCATCACCTCCACCGCGGTGGTCGCACTGATCTTCTCGATGCTCTACGCCAAGGACTTCGGCCTGGTCAACTGGCTGCTCGACGCCGTCGGCGTCGATCCGATCGACTGGCGGGCCAACCGGTTCGCCTCCTGGTGCGCGATCTCGACCATGGTCGACTGGCGGTGGGTCGGCTACAACGCCCTGATCTACCTGGCCGCCATGCAGTCCATCAGCAAGGACATGTACGAGGCCGCCGCGCTGGACGGCGCCTCCCGGCAACGGCAGTTCTGGTCGATCACCATCCCGCAGCTCCGCCCGACGATCATCTTCACGCTGATCATCTCGACCATCGGCGGGTTGCAGCTCTTCACCGAGCCGCTGCTGTTCACCAGCGGCTCCGGCGGCCTCTCCGGCGGCTCGGAGGGGCAGTTCCAAACCATCACCATGTACCTGCTCGACGTGATGAACCAGCGGTTCCGCTGGGGGTACGCCGGCGCGGTCGCGCTCGTGCTCTTCCTGCTCATCGCGCTGATGTCGACGGTGAACTACCTGCTGGCCCGGCGCATCAGCTCCGACAAGTGAGGTGACGAGATGACGACCACCACGCTCCGCCCGCCCGCCCGTCCCACCACGACGGCCCGCGCCGCCGGCCACTCCGCCGAACGCCTCTGGAAGGCCAGCCCGCTGACCTGGTTCGGCCTGGTCCTCGGCGTGCTCCTCTCGCTCTTCCCGTTCTACTGGATGATCGTGATCGCCTCGCGGACCAACGACGCGGCCAACTCCTGGCCGCCGCCGTTCCTGCCCGGCGGCAAGCTCGGCGACAACATCCAGCGGGTGCTCGCCAACGGCGACGCCAACATCGTCAAGGGCCTGCTGAACTCGTTCCTGGTCTCCGGCACGATCACCGTGGCCACGGTCTTCTTCGGCTCGCTGGCCGGGTTCGCCTTCGCCAAGCTCCGCTTCCGGGGCAAGAACGCGCTGCTGCTGATCATCCTCGCCTCGATGATGGTGCCGATCCAGCTGGGCGTGCTGCCGCTGTACATCCTGATGGCCAAGCTCGACTGGCTGAACACCATGCCGTCGGTGACCGTTCCGTTCCTGATCGGCGGTTTCGGCATCTTCATGATGCGGCAGTACGCCGAGCAGGCGGTCCCGAACGAGCTGATCGAGGCCGCCCGGGTGGACGGTTGCTCCACCTGGAAGGTCTACTGGCACGTGGTGGTGCCGGCCCTGCGTCCCGCCGCCGCGGTGCTCGGCCTGCTCACCTTCATGGAACAGTGGAACCAGTTCTTCTGGCCCTTCGTGGTGCTGGCCGACCCGGCCAACCCGACCGTCCAGATCTCCCTGCGCAGCCTCAACACCGCCTACTTCGCCGACAACTCCCAGATCTTCGCCGGTACGTTGATCGCCACCCTGCCCCTGTTCATCGTGTTCGTACTGTTCGGCCGCCAGATCATCGGCGGCATCATGGAAGGCGCCGTCAAGTCGTGAGCAACCCAGCCAGCCCGCCCGCCGTCGGAGTCCTCGACCAGGGTCCGGAACTGACCTTCCCGCCCGGCTTCCTCTGGGGCGCGGCGACCGCCGCTTACCAGATCGAGGGCGCGGCGAGCGAGGGCGGCCGAACCCCGTCGATCTGGGACACGTTCAGCCACACCGAGGGGCGGACGGTGGCCGGGCACACCGGCGACGTGGCCTGCGACCACTACCACCGGATGCCCGACGACGTCCGGCTGATGGCCGACCTGGGGCTGAAGTCGTACCGGTTCTCGGTCTCCTGGCCCCGGGTCCAGCCCGGCGGCTCGGGGGCGGCCAACCAGGAGGGCCTGGACTTCTACCGGCGGCTGGTCGACGAGCTGCTGGGCCACGGCATCGAGCCCTGGCTGACCCTCTACCACTGGGACCTGCCGCAGCCGCTCGAGGACGCCGGCGGCTGGCCGGCCCGGGACACCGCCGGCCGGTTCGCCGACTACGCCCAGCTCGTCGCGGACGCCCTCGGCGACCGGGTGAAGTACTGGACCACGCTCAACGAGCCGTGGTGCTCGGCCTTCCTCGGGTACGGCTCGGGCGTGCACGCGCCGGGCCGCTCCGACGGCGGCGACGCGGTCCGGGCCGGGCACCACCTGATGCTCGGCCACGGTCTCGCGGTGCAGGCGCTGCGGGCGTCCCGCCCCGACGCCCAGCTCGGCATCACGCTCAACCTCTACCCGGTCACCCCGGCGTCCGACGCCGTCGGGGACGTCGACGCCGCGCGGCGGATCGACGGGCTGGCGAACCGGTTCTTCCTGGACCCGGTGCTGCGCGGGTCGTACCCGGCGGAACTGCGGGCCGACCTGCGCGGGGTCAGCGACTTCGGGCACGTCCGGGACGGCGATCTGAAGATCATCTCCAGCCCGCTGGACGTGGTGGGGATCAACTACTACAGCCGCCACGTCGTCGCCGCTCCGATCGAGGGGGCGGAGCCGGAGGCGTACTGGCGGTCGCCGTCGTGCTGGCCGGGCAGCGAGGACGTCCGGTTCGTCACCCGGGGCGTGCCGGTCACCGACATGAACTGGGAGATCGACGCCCCGGGCCTGGTCGAGACCCTGGAGCGGGTCCACCGCGACTACACCGACCTGCCGCTCTACATCACCGAGAACGGCTCCGCCTTCGTCGACGCGGTGGTCGACGGCCAGGTCGACGACGTCGACCGGCTGGCGTACTTCGACGCGCACCTGCGCGCCGCGCACGCCGCGATCACCGCCGGCGTGCCGCTGAAGGGCTACTTCGCCTGGTCACTGATGGACAACTTCGAGTGGGCGTGGGGGTACACCAAGCGCTTCGGCATGGTCCACGTCGACTACGACAGCCAGCTGCGGATCCCCAAGTCCAGCGCCAGGTGGTACGCCGATGTGATCCGACGCAACGGCCTGGCCGCACAATAGGCTGGGCCAGCCAGTAACGGGCGGCCCGGCACCGTCGCCGTAACAGGTGCCGGGCCCGTCCGACGTCGGAGGAGCAGCAGACCATGACAACGCAGCGCACGCGGTCGCTCGGGCGCCCGACCCTCGACGCGGTCGCGGCCCGCGCCGGCGTCGGGCGCGGCACGGTCTCCCGCGTGGTCAACGGCTCGCCCCAGGTCAGCCCGGAGGCCCGGGCCGCCGTCCAGCAGGCCATCGCCGAGCTGGGGTACGTGCCGAACCGCGCCGCCCGGGCGCTGGTGACCCAGCGGACCGACTCGGTGGCGCTGGTGGTCTCCGAGTCCGGCGAGCGGGTCTTCACCGAGCCGTTCTTCGCCAGCATCGTCCGGGGCGTCAGCTCCGGGCTGCTGGAGACCCCGATGCAGCTCTGGCTGGCCATGGTGCAGTCGCCGATCGAGCGGGAACGGGTCGAGCACCACCTGACCAACCAGCACGTCGACGGCGTCCTGCTGCTCTCGCTGCACGACTCCGACCCGCTGCCCACCCTGCTGGAGGAGCGCGGCCTGCCCACCGTGCTCGGCGGTCGGCCGGCCCGGATGCTGCACCCCAACGCCCAGCCGGCCTGGTTCGTCGACGTGGACAACGTCGGTGGCGCCCGGCAGGCGGTGGAGCACCTCTTCGCGCGGGGGCGGCGACGCATCGCCACCATCGCCGGGCCGCAGGACATGGGCGCCGGCCTGGCCCGGTTGTCCGGCTACCGGGAGGCCGTCCGGGCCGCGGGACTCACCGTCGAGGAGGACCTGATCGCGTACGGGGACTTCAGCGAGGGCAGCGGCACCGCCTGCATGCGCCGGCTGCTGGAGCTCCGCCCCGACCTGGACGCCGTCTTCGCTGCCTCCGACCTGATGGCGTTCGGCGCCCTCCGTACGCTCCGCGAGGCCGGCGCTCGGGTGCCCGAGGACGTGGCGGTGGTCGGCTTCGACGACGCGCCCATCGCCCGGCAGGCCGAGCCCCCGCTGACCACCGTCTTCCAACCGGTGGAGGAGATGGGCCGGCAGATGGCCCGGCTGCTGGTCTCCCGCATCCGCGGCGACGAGGTCCCGAGCCCGCACGTCCTTCTCGACACCAAACTCATCCACCGCGCCTCCGCCTGACCGGCCCGGCCCGGCCCGGTCAGGCGGTTGCCGGGACGGTGTGTGGCACGGGGCTTGCTACGGCATTCACCGGCCGACATGCTGTGGAGCTGAATCGTCTGCGACATCGCCGCGCCGGTGCGCAGGGTGGGAGGTGGCGGCGGCCGAACGTCCCGTCGTCGGTTGCCGGCCCGGCCGAATCGTTTGCGACATCAGCTCCAAAGGCGGTCCAGGGAGGGTAGGTCCCCGGACGGGGCGGACCGTGTCCCCGCAGGTCCGTCATTTCTCCCGGACGGCGCGCAGGCCGTGCTCCACCAGCGGCGCCACCATCTCGCCGATCCGGTCGAAGCCGCTGCCGAGCGTCTGCCCGAGGGTGTGCCGGTAGTGGATCCCCTCGCAGATCACCGCGAGCTTGAAGCAGCCGAGCGCCACGTGCCAGTGCAGCGGCCCCACGTCGACGTCGCTGCGGCCGGCGTACCGGTCGATCAGCTCGTCCCCGCTCGGGAAGCCGGCGCGCGGGCCGATCCCGTCGGCGACCGGGTTGCCCTCGGCGAGCTTGCTGTCGCCGAGCACGCTCCAGTAGGTCAGCAGCAGCCCCAGGTCGGCGAGGGGATCGCCGAGGGTGGCCATCTCCCAGTCCAGCACCGCCCGCACCTCGACCGGGTCGACGGCGGCGAGGAGGTTGTCCAGCCGGTAGTCGCCGTGCACGATCCGGCCCGCGTTGGCGCCCTCCGGCACGGTGTCGGCGAGCGCTTCGCGCAGCTCGTCGATGCCGGGCAGGTCCCGGCTGCGCGAGCGGTCGAGCTGGCCGGCCCAGCGGCGCACCTGTCGGCCCAGGTAGCCCTCGGGACGGCCGAAGTCGGCCAGCCCCACGGAGGCCGGCTCGACCATGTGCAGCGCGGCCAGGGTGTCCATCATCGCCATGGCCAGGTCGCGCCGCTGCCCGGGGGTGAGCGGATCGGTCTGCGCCCGGGTCCGGTAGACCTCGCCGTCGACCTTCTCCATCAGGTAGAACGGCGCGCCGAGCACGTCGGCGTCGGCGCAGAGCAGCAGCGCCTCCGGGACGGGGACGTCGGTCGGCGCCAGCGCAGAGATCACCCGGTGCTCGCGGGCCATGTCGTGCGCGGTGGCCAGCACGTGCCCCAGCGGGGGCCGGCGCAGCACCATCTCGCGCCCGCCGGCGCGCACCAGGTACGTCAGGTTGGACTTGCCGCCGGCGATCAGCCGCGCCGACAGCGGGCCGCCGGCCAGCTCGGGCCGCCGCTCGGCGAGGTACGCGGCGAGCCGGTCGAGATCCAGGCCCTTCGGGGACCGGTCGGACGCCGAGCCGGTCGGGGTCTGGGCGGGGTCGACGGCGGCCGGGTCGGTCATCCGAATAGTTGATGGCAGCTCAGCTTTCTTGTCAAGGTCGGATTTTCCGCCGGGACATGCCGCTGCAACAGGGGCGAAATGGTCAACCGGCAGGCTGGTGCCCAGCCTGCCGGCCGCCACGGCCGGCCCGCCGAGCGGAGGGACCAGACATGTTGCTGAGAGTTCGGGTGACCCTGCCGGACCGACCCGGGACGCTCGGCCAGGTGGCCCGCACACTCGGCGTGTCCGGCGCCGACATCGTCCAGGTGGTGGTGCTGGAGCGGCTCGGCGGGCGGGCGGTCGACGACTTCACGGTGGTCTGGCCGGGGGTGGCGCGGGTGGAACGGCTCCTCGCCGGCCTGGCCGCGATCCCCGGCGTCAAGGTGGACGGGGTGTGGCGGGCGATCGGCGCGCCGACCACCACCGGCCACGACGCCGAGCTGCTCGCCCAGGTCGCCGCGAACCCCACCGACGGGGTGGCCACCCTGGTCGACGCGGCGCCCGGGCTGCTCGCCGCCGACTGGGCGGTGGCCGCCGTCGTACCGCTGGACTGGGCCTCGCGCAGCGGCGGGGCGGGCGAGGCGACGGTCGGGCACGCGAGCTGGCGTGCCCCGGAACCGCCGCGGCTGCCGGAGGTGACCCCGCTGCGGGCCCGGGCGATGACCACCGCGGACGGCGACCACTACGCGGTCGCACCGTTCGGCCGGGCCGGCCTGGTGCTGGTGGTGGCCCGCGACCACAGTGAACCGCTGGCGGCCGCCGGGTTCCACGCCACCGAGGTGGACCGGCTGGCCCAGCTGGTCCGGGCCAGCGCGGTGATCCTCGGTGACCGGCTCGACCTGGTCGGCGCACCGCCGGTGACCAGCGTCACCTGACCGGTTCCCGCCGCGTCATCGCCGGGCAACGGCGGCGCAACAGCCGGCCGGCAGAGTCGGGCGGTGAGGAAGGGAGCACACATGGCGCTGTGGCGGATCCGAGCCACCGTGGACGACCGGCCGGGCTACCTGTCGGTCCTCACGGCGAGCCTCGCGTTGCGCGGGGTCAACATCCTCACCGTGCAGGTGCACACGACCGAGGTGGGCGCCGTCGACGATTTCCTCGTCGACGCGCCCGACCAGTTGACCGAGGCGGACCTGCTGGCCGCGATCGAGCGAGGGCGGGGCCGGGACTGCTGGGTGGCGCGCAGCGAGGCGCGCGGCCTCGCCGACCAGCCCACCCGGGTGCTCGGCCTGGCCAACCGGCTGGTTCGCGACCCGGACGGGGCCGGGGAGGCGCTGCGCGCCCTGCTCGGCGCGGACACGGTGACCTGGCGGCCGGTGCCGGTGGGCGCCCGGCCCGGGATCGGCGCGGCGACGATGCTGCTCGCCGATCCGGCCGGCGGGTCGTTCGAGCTGCGCCGGGCCGCGCCCAGCTTCACTCCGGCCGAGTACGCCCGGGCGCAGGCGCTCGTCGAGCTGGCCGGCACGGCCGCCCGCCGCGCCTCGGAACAGGTCACCCTGCTCCTGCCCGACGGGGCGGAGCTGCTGGTCCGGCCAGCGACCGGGGACGACCTGCCGGGGGTGGTGGAGCTGCATGCGGCGTGCTCGGCGCGCAGCCGGCAGCGGCGGTACCTGGGCGGCGCGGCGTGTCCGCCGGCGCCCCGGCTGCGTCGGCTGCTCGAACCGGCGCGGGGGGTCAGCCTCGTCGCGACGCAGGGCGGCTCCGGCGGGGAGGCGGAGCCGGTCGTCGCGATGGCGAACCTGCTCGCGGAGGGGGACGAGGCCGAGGTGGCGCTGTTGGTGCGGGACGACTGGCAGCGGCGTGGCCTCGGCACGGCGCTGCTACGCCGCCTGGTCGGGCACGCCGAGCGGGCCGGGTACGCGGCCGTGGTGCTGCACGTCCACGCCGAGAACACGCCGATGCTGCGGACCCTGGCCCGGCTGGGCCGCCCGGCCCCGGTGGAGCGGGACGGGTCGGTGCTGACCGCGACGGTGCCGTTGGGCGCGGACGCGCGATCGCCTACACCGAACGCGAGACGCTGAAGGCCCGCGTGCTTTCGCGTCAGGCAAACGACCGCCGCAAGGGCCTCTGGACGCGCGAGCGACCCTTCGGCTACCTCGTGGAGAACTACCGCCTTGTCCAGCATGCGACGGAGGCCCCGCTAGTGCGTGAGCTTGCACGACGAGCGGAGGACGGGGCATCGCTGCGCGCACTCGCCTCCTGGCTCGACGCCGAAGGTGTACCAACGCCCAAGGCTGCGAAAGGGTACCGGCGACCTACGAAACCCGCTCGCGACCAACGAACCTACACCGCCCCGCCGGTCTGGCAGCTTCAGAGCGTGCGGGTGATCCTCCGAAACCCCGCGCTCGCCGGGTGGATGCCGAACAAGGGCCACCCTGTCCGGGGCGAGGACGGCGAGTTGGTCACCGTCACCGACGCCCCGATCCTCACGCCCGGCGAGTGGCACGCCCTGCAAGCCGCTCTCGACGCGCGCTCGGCGCTCAACGCCGACGGTCGTCGGCGACCGGCCGTCGGTGCCCCGCCCGCTCACGAGCTGAGCCGATTGCTGCGCTGCGAGTGCGGGGGCGCGATGACCTTCCAGCGTGGCGGGCGAGGCAGCCGCAAGAAGGGGCCGGACGCCTTCAAGTGCGTTGCGCGCTCGCAGGGCGCGAGCCCGTGCCCCGGCAACTACGTCAACGCGAACGCGATCACCGTCGATGTAGCCCAGCGAGTGTCGATCAGGGTTGCTGCGCTCGACCCCGGCTCACCCGAGTTTGAGGCGGTCGCCGCGCGGTGGCTCCGCGAGCAAGACCCGGTAGACGACGCCGAGCGCCGCGCCGCCGTCGTGGCCGTCGCCAACGCCGAGGCCGCCGTCGCGGACCTGGAAGCCGCCCGCTACGAACGCGGTGAGTTCGTAGGCGAGAATGGCATCGCCCAGTGGACGGCACTCTACGAACGCGCCGCCGCCCGCCTCGCGGCTGCCACAGCGGCCGTACCTACCGACGAGCGGGTCACCGATGTCGGCGGGCTCCTGGACGCTTTCGCGTTGCTCGACGGGGGTTCGGCCGAGGACCGGCGCGCGCTCTACAGGCTCGCATTCGACACCGTGGCCGTCATGCGCGACCGCGCCCCTGCCCGACCATAAACGTTTCCGCATTCGCTGGGCCGGCGAAGCGGACGCGCCAGCCGTCTAGACAGCCTCCTACCCCTCCCGGACCGTGGCCGCTCGGCGACGGCCCGCCCTGACCGGGGTGGCCGACAAGACCGCCGAGAAGGTGGCCGCCCTACTGACCGAGCGACCGACGGCCAGTGTCGAGGAGGTGGCCGGCACGATCGGGCGCGCCCCGAGAACGACCCGCCGGTCCATGTCGGCCGCCTGCGCCAGAATGTCCGCGACCGCCCCGGCCGTGGCCGCCGCCTAACGTCCCGCCCAGCGGGGCCGGTGCCCGCCCACGGCCCGGCCCGGCCCCGCCCGCCCGCCTAGCAAGGAGCGCCCGACATGCCCTGGCGACCGCAACCGATGTCCCTGGTCTACACCGCCCTCGTACCCGTCGCACGACTACACCGGCAACGGCGTCATCGTCGCCGTGCGCGCTGGGGGCCGAGTCGTCGGACACCTCACCCGAAAGGACTGGGACGCCGTGGGTTTCCTCCCGCGCGGGGACCTGGACGCCGAGGGCCATGCGGTGCGTCTCATGGTCTACGAGATCCTGCGCACGTTCGCCCGCGATGGTCGACCGATGCGCGCGGCGTGGATCTCGATTCTGTGCCGCACGACGCACGTCGCGCCCGTCGTGGGGCCGTTGGACGGGTTCCGGCACCCGCTCGCCGACGAGTCGCCCACGCCGCTCGACCTGGACGCCCTCGGAGGCTCACGGGATCTGGGGGGCGTTCGAACCGGGCTACCAACGCGCACTCCCGGATGACGCTGTAGGCCAATTCCACCCATCGACGGCGACCGCTGGACAATGTCACATTGGGGATAGGTCAGCCGATCGTGTGGGCGACCAGCAGTCAGTAGCCGCCGACCGAGAGAGCGCCCCTGCTGTCTCGGCGGTTGCGCTCTCGTCGTAGCTTGACGCACCCGTTGAGGGTCGACGGCGACCACTACGGTCGGGTGGTGAACATCGGCGAGGTCGTCTTTGGTGGCGCGGTAACGCTCGCGGGCACCCTGGTCGTCCAGCTCTTCGTCATTCCCGCCGTTCAGGCTCGCACCCGTGGCCAAGAGCGTTGGGAGAGGGACATCCTCGAACTCGCTGCGGTCATCGAGGAGGAGTTTCCGCGTTCGCTCGACACGTAGCAGTGGGTTCACTTGGAGACGCACGAGATGCGGCAATGGAGGGGCCTGCCCGACATCGATGCGAAGAGGCTCGATGAGCGAATCCGCGTTTATGAAGGCGAGTGCCTGCGCGTGGTGCCGATCCGGCAAGCCATGTACCCGACCGACAACGTCTACGCCGTAGGCCCGCTGCGCGGTCGCCCGCACGCCGCCTCACGGTCGTTTCAAGATCATGTGGTGAGTTGGAGGATGGTGAAGGGTCGGTGCATGTCGCGGCTGGCCCAGCGGGTGGCTTCGGTGATGTCGTGGCGTCCGGCCAGGCGTATCGCTCCGATGGCGAGGTTGCGGAGGGTGGCCATGATGCGGGGGCCGGAGCGGGTTCGGGTGGTGGAGGCGTCTTCGGCGTAGAGGGTGTCGCGCAGCCAGTGCAATGACTCGACGCCCCAGTGGCTTTGGGGGTAGCCGGCCAGGTCGGCGGGGCTGGCGACGGTGGCGGGTAGGTTGGTGACGCCGAGCGCGGCGGCGGCGCTGGGGTGCTCTCCGGCCAGGTCGGTGACGTAGCGTTCGACGAGGTAGACCTGTGCGGCGTGGGGGAACGGCAGGTCGGGTGGCGCGGGAAGCACCCGGATCGTGCGTCGGGTGATCCGGGCGTGGCCGATGTCGGTGTGGCAGTACGTGATCGGGGTCTGCGACCAGGGCAGGGCGTTGACCGCGGTGTAGAGGGCTTGGCGGTTCTCCTTGACGGGCAACACGTAGAAGCCGTCGCGGGCGTGGATGTGCGCCGCGGTCGCCTTGACGGTGTGTAACGCATCGGCGGTGACCACCGCATCGCGTAGATCCCGGATCCGGTCCAGAACCTCGGTGGCGTGCGGCACCTCGTTGGACTTGGTGTCGATCTGGGTCTGCGCGGCGACGACCGTGACGTCGCCGGGCCGGCCGGCCAACGCCGCGAGGAGGTGAACCTGGGTGCCGTCGGCGTCGGTGGCGCCGCGGACCACCTTGCCGTCGAGGCGTACCTGCATCAACCCCGACGGGCCACTACCGTCGGGCTCACCGGCGGCGTCGGGTGCGGTATCCGGGCGCTCATCGGCCATTCGGGTCATCAGCCAGGTCCCCACCACCTGGTCGAATGTCTGCGCGTCCGTGTCGGTGACGACCCGCCAGATCGTCGCCTTCGACGGCGGGAACCTGACCGTGGGCTTGCCACCGCCGCGTTCGTACAGGCGCCGCCGCAGCGCCTCGGGCACGTCGGCGACCCAGCCGGCGATCGCGGTGTAGCCACGCATCCCGGCCACGACCGCTCCCGCGGCCAACGCCAGGACCACCGCGACCGGGTGATCCCGGCCCTGCTCCGAGCGCCCGTCCGACACCGCGGCGAACAGTTCGAGCAGTCCAACCCGCCCCGCCGTCGCGGGAAGGCAAACCTCGGACGCTAGGGCCGGCGCCTCGACGACCCTGATGGCAGACTGGTCCACAACGAAGCTCCGGGGTGACGTGGATCTGTGAGAGGACCCCATGTCATACCGGAGCTTCGCCCCTATCGACTGAGCGACACACCGCCGACGAGCAGACCGCGGCAGACATCACCGTCCACACGCGACCCGTCCCGAGCAGCTCACCGACCCCACCAGCCCAAGATCAATGATCTTGAAACGCCCGTGCACGCCGCCTACACCCACACCGGCCGCGCCGGGCTGGCCTGGGAACTGCGCGGTGGTACACGATGCCGCAATCGGCCGCGCCCACACGCCGGTGGAACGCCGTGCGCTGCTCGCCTGGTCGAGGTACACCTACGCCGACGCGCTCCCCGCGTGGCTCGCCACGGCCGCGGCCGAGGGCTGGCCCCGCCCGCCCTACACGCTGACCGCGTGAAGTCAGGGCGCGCGGTCGGTGGAGACAACCCGGGAGCGCCCCTTACGCTTCATCCGCCCGCCCCCGGGTTACTGATGGAAGCTTGAAGGAGCGTTTAAACAAATTGCCCGCCCCCCGCCTACTCCCCGACAACGACGTGCTCGTACAAATGCGCCGCCAAGGGGCCACCTACGCGGAAATCGCCAAAACCTACGGCGTCTCCGAGCAGGCCGTTTACAACCGCTTGAGGCAGGCCCGCGCCGTCACGCCTACGCCGCGGCATCGCGACTTTCTGCCCTGGACCGTGAAGCGCGAGCACACGTTCGCCCTTGACGCCCAGGTGCTGAGGCTGCTCTCCCGCGAGACCCGCGAAGGTCGCGACGCTATCCCCGCCAGCAAGCGCGGCATGGTCGACAACTGGCTGCGCCGCTTGCGCGAAGAGGACGCCGTCGTGTGCTACGACCGGGAGCGTGGTTTCTTCCACGCGCCGCGCACGCCCGCCGATGGCGATTCTCTGATCCGTCCCGAAGGAGTAGAGACGACCGACCCCGTCGACGGGCGGCTCGGCGCGAAGATTCGCCAGGCCGTCGCCGTCCGCGACCGTGAGGTCGCCGCCCAGCGGGCCACTGCCGCGCCGACGCCCCGCGATCGGTTCGAGATGCAGACGCAGGATGAGGGCAAGGTTTACCTCGCCGCCTCGCAGGACGCTCAAGGGCACTTCCTGCTCAGCGTCGAGGGCCGCGACGCGACCGAGGTGACGCTCGACCGGGCCGACCTGCTGCGCCTGATCGAGCACGCCGCGCGGCTGCTCGCCCAGGCCGAATAACGGCCCGCGCGTAGACGCGCCTCCGAAGGCCCCCGCTCCAGGCTCGCACAGCTCAGGGCGGGGCCTTCGTGGGTCTAGAGGGTCGCCTCTTCGGCGGCGATCTCGGCGAGCCGCTGCACAGTTCTTCGCGCTGGCCGCGCCAGCGACGCCGCCCGTCGCTTTCGGTGGCCGCCAGTGGTCGCCGTTCCGATGTAGGGCGCCTCTCTGGGCGTTGGCAGAACCTAACGGGGTCAGACGCTCGGCGGTAGCGCCGTCCAGTCTTGGAAATTGCCGTACAGCCGACCGTCCTCGCCGACGGTGACCGCGTGGACGAGCAGGTCGCCGCCGACGAAGGCGCCCTTCCAGGAGGCGCCCCGGCCGCCGAACGGCTCCTCCCGGTCGCCGCGGGAGCGGGGCTTGTTGATGCCCACCTTGAACGCCTGGAGGTCGACCGCGAGCTTCGCCGCCTCGTCGGTGTCGTCGCAGGCCAGCGACGCCACGAGCGCGCCGTTGGAGGCGTTCATCGCGGCCAGCAGCTCGTCGGTGGTGTCCACCACGACGATGGTGTCGACCGGGCCGAACGGTTCGGCGTGCATCAGCCGGGACCGCCCGGGCGGGGCGAGCAGTACCGCCGGGGCGACGTACGCCGAGGTGTCCTGCCCGTCGAGGAAGGGCGCGCCGTCCAGCTTGGCGCGGTGCAGCGGCACCGCGCCGCCGCGTACCGCCTCGTCGACCTTGCGGCGCAGCTCCTCGGCCTTGGCGGCGCTGATCAGCGGGCCGAAGTCCAGCTCGGGCAGCGGGTCGCCGGCCGTCCAGTCGGCGCCGACGGCGAGCGGGTGTCCGAACCGGACGGACCGGACCACCGGCAGGTACATGTCGAGGAACTCGTCGACCAGGTCGCGCTGGACCACGAACCGGGGGTACGCGGTGCAGCGCTGCTTGCCGTATTCGAAGCCCTTCTTCAGGTGGGCGGCGAGCATGTCCCACTGGGAGAAGTTCCAGATGCCCCAGGCGTTGAGGCCCTCCTGCTCGATGAAGTGCCGCTTGTCGGAGTCGAGCAGCGCGGCGGCCACCTTGCCGCCGTTGGAGCGGCCGCCGACGAAGGCGACCGCGCCGATCTCCGGCGCCCGCACCAGGACCTCGGACAGCTCCTCGCCGCCGCCCGAGACGAGGGTGGCGGGGAGCCCGGCGCGGCGCATCAGGGCGTGCGCGACGGTGAGGCAGACCGCGCCGCCCTGGGACGGGGTCTTGGCGATGACCGCGTTGCCGGCGAGCAGCTGTACGAGCTCGGCGTGCACCAGCACGCTCATCGGGTAGTTCCAGGAGGCGATGTTGCTGACCGGTCCGGGCAGCGGCTCCCGGCCGTCGGCGAGCATCCGGTCGATCTCGTCCACGTACCAGCGGACGCCGTCCAGGGCGCGGTCCACGTCGGCGCAGGCCAGCCGCCACGGCTTGCCGATCTCCCAGACCAGCAGCATGGCGAGCAGGTCGCGGTGCGCGGTGAGCGCGTCCAGGGCGTCGGTGACCCGAGCCTTGCGATCGGCGAGCGGGGTCTGCGCCCACTCCCGGTGCGCGGCGGCGGCGTGGGCGACGGCCGCACGGGCCGAGTCGGCGTCGAGCCGGGCCAGGTTGACCAGGACGGTGTTGTCGACCGGGGTGCGGACCGGGGTGGGTGCCCCGACCGCCCGCCAGTCGCCCTCGACCAGGTTGTGCAGGGTGGTGACGCCGTCGGCCGGCGCCCCGAAGGCCTCCGGCGCGGCGGCCACCGCGCGGGCGAGCGTGTCGGACCAGGCGGTGCCGTCGGCGAGTCTGAGAGCCATCGCGATCTCCTCAGGGTGGACCGGGGGAGCGGCGGCGTCGATGGCACCGCTGGTGTCGGGTACTGTCCCGCGCCATCGAGCGCGGCGGCAACCGTACGCTCGTATGCCAGGACACCAGGCCCGCCGTCCGGCACCGCTCGCGGAAGCTCGCCGCCGTCGACCACCGGCTCCTACCTGGGCATACGTCTCAAGCTGATCGATGTGTACCGATGATGTGATCCATGCCCGGGCGGCGTCGACCGAGTTACCTGTCAGTACGGATCTGTACCGGATCCGGTTCAACGACCGCTGGAGAGCCGCGCAGCGCCGCCACCGCCTCGTCGGTCGAGCAGACCGTGCCGAGGCGGCGGAAGATGTAGTCCACCGCGAACTCGTGGACGTGGGCGTCCAGTCCGGACATCGCGTCGTGTGGGAGGACTACGCGATAGCCGATCTCCTCGGCCACCCGGGCGGTCTGCTCGACGCCGAAGTTGGTGACCAGGCCGGCGATGACCAGCGTGTCGACGCCCCGTTCGCGCAGGGCGGCGTCCAGCCCGGTCTCGTGGAAGGCGCCCCAGCTGTGCTTGACGATCTCCAGGTCGCCGGGGCGCGGCACGGCCTCGGGAACCAGTTCGCTCCCCGCCGGCTGTGGGTCGGGGCCGGGCCGGTCGACCCGGACCACCACGACGGTGGCGCCGGCGGCGCGGGCCGCCTCGGCGACGGCGACGCAGCGGGTGACCACCTCGGCCCCGGTGTGCGGGGCGGTGGGCAAATCCACGATGCGACGCTGCAGGTCGATCAGGACGACGGCGGTGCGCTTCGGGTCGAGAGCTTCCACGACCAAGATCGTATCGGGCCAGCGGCTGCTCAGGCGTCCCGCAGGCGGTGAGTCGGTAAGGGGTGTGCAGCTCGGCCGACCTGCCCTCGGCGTGCCGTCCGGCAAAGACGAACCGGCCGCCGGACGGATGTCCGACGGCCGGTCCCGTTCACCGGCTGGGGTCAGCTGGTGAAGGTGATCTTGTCGCGACGGCGGCGGAGCACCATCAGCGCGACGCCGCCACCGATCAGCGCGAGGCCGGTCAGCGCGGTGCTGGTCGCGGCCACGCCGGTGAGCGGCAGGCCGCCCTCGGTGCCGGTACCGCCACCGCTACCGCCGCCCGCCGAGCCCGACGGGTTCGCGGACGGGTTGTCGGACCCGCCCGGCGCCGGGGTCTCCCCGCCCGGGGAGGACGGGGTCGGGGAGGGTGACTCGCTCGACCCGCACGGCTGGACCCAGAACACCTTGTGCTTGTCGTCGAACGCCTTGCCGTCGGTCAGGTGGACGTTCAGCTTGAGGTGGTAGCCCTGCTTCGGCTGGAGCTCGAGCCCGGTCAGGTCCAGGTCCTTGCCGGGGATCATGATGGCCGCGTCGTGGTCGTTCTCCGCGCCCTTGGCGGGGTCGTCGCTGATCACGACGTTCTGCATCGACCAGACCACCTGGCCCTGGCCGGAGGGAGCCTGTGCGGTGAGGCTGATGTTCGCCGCCTGGTCCTCGTCGAAGTTGAAGAACTCCAGCTCGAAGTCGCAGGTGACGTGCGGCTCGTTCTGTACCCGGTCGCTGAACTCTGCCCCGTCGATCTTGACGGTGCCGTTGTCGCCATTGGGGTTGTGGCCGGCGTTGCCCGTCTGGGTCGCGACGGCCGCCCAGGTCGGGGTGGCGAGGGCGAGGCAGGCCGTGGCGGCGGCTGCGGTTAGGGCCGCGCGCGCAACGTGCCGACGCTGTGGCATGTGGATCCTCCGAACTTGGAAAATGGAGACGGCACATGTTCGCATGAACCGATCGCCGGGGCGACACCGGAGACATCGGGCGATCGGTCTGAGCTGGGGCGACGTGGCGGCCACGAACCGTGCTCACGCCGATCTCTTCGTCGATGCGCCGCGTGTCGATGTAACGCTGGTGATCACTGTGACGCCGCGACCTGTCGAGCTTCCACCGATTTCTCCGGCCTTCATGGACGGGCGGCAGATCGACTACATTGGCAACTATCCATGGAAGCGCTCCCGCGCCCTCATGGTCACGACGCCACAACCATCTGGCAGCTGACCTCCTCGACGCCCCCCATCCGGTCGGTGCTGCCGTTCGCCGCCGTTGACAGAAGCCCGCCACGCAACCACACCCGCAGCAACCCCAGGCCGACCGCCTTCACCCTCAACGGCGTCCCCTGCACCGTTGCCCGACCCGTCGTCGCCGGTTGCCGGTCGCGCCGACCGGCGACCGGCCACGATCCGGCTGGCTAGGCTCGAACCGTGTGGGCCCGGGGACGCAGTGACACCGTGGTCTTCGTCGTCTACGACGGGGTGCGGCTGCTCGACGTCACCGGGCCGCTGGAGGTGCTCACCGTGGCCAACGAGCACGGCGGGTCGTACCGGCCGCTGCTCGCCTCGCCCGACGGACGGGACGTGGTGAGCAGCGCCGGCGCCCGGCTCGGCGCCGACCTGGCGCTGCCCGACGTGACCGGCCCGGTGGGCACCCTGGTCGTGCCCGGCGCGCCCGACTGGCAGGCCGCCGTCGCGGACCAGGCGCTGCTGGCGCAGATCCGCCGGCTCGCCGCGGGCTCCGCCCGCACCGCCTCGGTCTGCGCCGGGGCGTTCCCCCTCGCCGCCACCGGCCTGCTGGACGGCCGCCGGGTCACCACCCACTGGGACCTCGCCGACCAGCTCGCCGCGCAGTTCCCGAAGCTCGCCGTCGACCCGGACCCGATCTTCATCGCCGACGGCCGGATCATCACCTCGGCCGGGATCACCGCCGGCATCGACCTGACCCTCGCGCTGGTCGAGGCGGACCTCGGCCCGGAGACGGCCCGCGCGGTGGCCCGGCAGCTGGTGGTCTTCATGCAGCGCCCCGGCGGGCAGTCCCAGTTCAGCGTCCGGACCAACACCGCGAGCACCCGCAACGACCTGCTGCGCCGGGTGCTGGACACGGTGGCCGCGGACCCGGCCCGGCCGTACGACCTGGCCGGCCTGGCGGCGCTGGCCGGGGTCAGCGCGCGGCACCTGGGCCGGCTGTTCCGCACCGAGCTGGGCATCACCCCGGCGGTGTACCTCGACCGGGTCCGGTTGGAGGCGGCGCAGGACCTGCTGGAGCGCGGCGACGACACCCTCGACGTGGTGGCCCGCCGGATCGGCTTCGGCTCGCCGGAGACGATGCGCCGGGCCTTCCTTCGCGAACTCGGCGTCACCCCCGGCGCCTACCGCTCCCGCTTCCGCACCACCGGCATCGACCCCGGCCGCTGACCCGCCGCCCGCCCGTCCGGGTCCTGTCGCCGCAGGACGTCCGGGCCTGTCGTCGTGCGACGACAGGCCCGGATCGAGTGGGGGTCAGCGCTGGGCGGCCGTGACGGGTGCCGGGGCCTCGGCCGGGACCGTGTCGCGCTGGCGCAGCGCGACCAGGCCGGCGGCGGCCAGCAGCCCGACGGAGAGCCAGAGCCCCACCGCGACGCCCCCGGAGTCCGACAGCGCGCCCGAGATCAGCGGGCCGACCCCCTGACCGACCGAGAAGGCCACGGTCAGCAGGGCGATGCCGGCGGTCCACCCGCCGGCCGGCAGGGCCCGTCGGGCGAGCATGGTGGCCGCCGTCGGGCCGGCCATGAACGAGCTGCCGAAGACCGCCGCCGACACCAGCGCCGCGGGCAGCCCGGCCGGCAGCAGCAGCACCGGCAGCACACCGACCAGCACCAGCCCCGAGACCAGCGCGGGCGCCCGGCCGCCGGGCAGCCGCCCGATCACCCGCCCCCACACCGTCAGCGTGGCCACCGCCGAGGCGAGACCGAGCACCACGAAGAAGGTGGCGATGCCCGGGGTGCCGAGACCCTGGTCGCGCAGGAGCGCGATGACGAAGGTCATGTAGCTGACGTAGCCGGCGCCGAACAGGACGTACCAGGCGAACGTCGGAGCGAGCCGGGCCAGGTCCGCGCGAGGCAGCCCGGCACCGGTCGTCGCGGCCGCCGCCGGGACCCGCCCGACGGCGAGCAGGGCCGGCCCGACCGCGAGCACGGCCACCACGCCGAGCAGCAGCCAGCCGGCCCGCCACCCGGCGTCCCCGGCCACCGCGAGCGCCGCCGGCACGAGCAGCCCGGAGAGCACCACGCCGATGCCGACGCCGGCCATGTAGAGGGCGACCAACAGCGCGGCCCGGCGCTGGCCACCGCCGGTGCCGACCCGGGCGGCGAGCGCCGACCCGAGCACGAAGGAGACCGCTGTGGCCAGCCCGCCGACGAACCGCAGCAGGGTCAGCGCCGGGTAGTCCGCGGTGGTCGCGGTGAGCAGCAGGACGAGCGCGCTGATGGCGAGGGCGCCCGCGAAGGCGACCCGGTCGCCGAGCCGGCGGGCCCAGAGCACCGCCGTCCCGGCGCCGATCACGTAGCCGGCGGCGTTCGCCGTGTTCAGGCCGCCGGCCTGGGCGTACGTCCAGTGCAGGTCGCCGCGCATGGCGGGCAGCAGCAGGGCGTACGCGAAACGGGTGAAGCCGAGCGCGACCACCGGGCCGGCGGCCAGGCCGAGCGCGATCAACGTCTCGCGCCGGCGTGGATTCGGGGACATGGTTCCTCCTCGGTCGGCGGGCTCGTCGGCCCGCTGACAGGTGGAACCGGGACGGGTCGGGGGGTGATGGCCGTCCGTACGGACAGGTGACCCTCGGATCGGGACATCGGTCGCCTAGGGTGGTTCGTCCAGAATGCGGACTATTCGGCCAGTTCGTCCGCGAGGAGGTCCATCAGGAGGGCGTCGTGCCAGCGGCCGTCGGCGCCGCGCTCGTAGCGGCGCATGATGCCCACCGGACGGAAACCCACCTTCGCGTACGCCCGGATCGCCGCCGTGTTCGCCGCCGCCGGGTCGATGGTGAACCGGTGGTGGCCGTGCTCGTCGACCAGGTGCCGGGCCAGCGTGCGGATCGCGTCCCCACCGAGGCCGGCGCCGCGTACCGCCGGGTCGAGGAAGATGTCCATCGCGGCGTGCCGGTAGTCCGGGTCCGGCTCGCCGTACCACTGGATCGCGCCGACCACCCGGCCGTCGTGCTCGATGGCGTACACGGTCAGGTCGTCGTCGGCCAGGTCGGCGCGGACGGCCTCGGCCAGGTCGTCGCCGCCCCGCCACCAGTGCCGGACCTCCGGGGTGGCCCGGATCGCCGCGAGGGCCGGCACGTCCGCGTCCGTCGCCGGTCGCAGCGTCACCGTCCGCCCCAGCAGCACGGCCTCAGCCCCGGATCTCGCCGTGCTCGACGCAGACCGCCGACCAGCCGACCGGCAGCACCTGCACCTTCATCCGGCGCCGGCAGCGGGCGCAGTAGCGCGGCGGCTCCAGCGCCCGGGCCGCCGCGCACCTCGGGTGGGGACCCGCCGCGGCGGATTCACCGCAGCGGTCGCACCAGAGCTCGGTCACCGTCGGCCTCACAGCGTCGCGGAGAGCGCCTTGACCGGCATCTTCAGGTCGTCCAGCAGCGCGAGGTCGTCGGTCGCCGGCCGGCCCAGGGTGGTCAGGTAGTTGCCGACGATCACCGCGTTGATGCCGCCCAGCAGGCCGTCCCGGGTGCCCAGGTCGCCGAGGGTGATCTCGCGGCCGCCCGCGTACCGGAGGATGGTGCGCGGCATGGCCAGCCGGAACGCGGCGATGGCCCGCAGCGCGTCCTTGCCCTCCACCACCGGGCGGTCCCCCAGCGGGGTGCCCGGGCGCGGGTTGAGGAAGTTCAACGGCACCTCGTGCGGGTCCAGCTCGGCGAGCTGCGCGGCGAACTCGGCGCGCTGCTCGACGGTCTCGCCGAGGCCGAGGATGCCGCCGCAGCAGACCTCCATGCCGGACTCGCGGACCATCTTCAGCGTCTCCCAGCGCTCCTCCCAGGAGTGCGTGGTGACCACGTTCGGGAAGTAGGAGCGGCAGGTCTCCAGGTTGTGGTTGTAGCGGTGCACGCCCATCTCGACCAGCTCGTCGACCTGCTCCTGGCTGAGCATGCCCAGCGACGCGGCGACCTGGATGTCGACCTCCGCCTTGATGGCGGCGACACCCTCGCGCATCTGCTTCATCAGCCGGGCGTCCGGGCCGCGCACGGCGGCCACGATGCAGAACTCCGTCGCCCCGGTCGCCGCGGTCTGCTTCGCCGCCTCCACCAGGGACGGGATGTCCAGCCACACCGAACGGACCGGCGAGTTGAACAGCCCCGACTGGGAGCAGAAGTGGCAGTCCTCCGGGCAGCCGCCGGTCTTCAGCGAGACGATGCCCTCGACCTCGACCTCCGGGCCGCACCAGCGCATCCGCACCTCGTGGGCGAGCTGGAGGGCGGCGGGGACGTCTTCGTCGGGCAGGTTCAGCACGGCGAGGACGCCGGCCTCGTCGAGGCCGACGCCGTTCTCCAGCACCTGGGTACGGGCCTGGTCGAGGATCTCTGGCATGGCTCGTACCCTACAAGGCCGCTCCGGGGTGGAAAAACGCCCGAGGCCCGAGGCTCGACCCGGGCACCAGCGGCGTCCGAGCAGCCCGGCGGGGCGGCCCGCGCCACGCCGGGGCCGGTCGGCCGGGTGGTAACTTCGCCCGGCGGGAGCGCCGGTGGGCGCGGCGGACGAGGGGAGTGACGGTGGCGGACTGGCTGGCGGCGCTCGACCGCCGCGCCGAGCTGCGGGCCAGGGCGGGGCTCACCCGCACCCTGCGCCCGCGCGCCGCCGGCGACGCCGTGGTCGACCTGGCCGGCAACGACTACCTCGGCCTGGCCACCCACCCCGAGGTCACCGCCGCCGCCGCGCGGGCATTGTCGGCGTACGGGCTGGGGGCCACCGGGTCGCGCCTGGTGCGCGGTTCCACCGACGCCCACCACGCCCTCGAGGACACCCTCGCCGAGTGGCTCGGCACCGACCGGGCGCTGGTCTTCTCCTCCGGCTACCTGGCCAACCTCGCCGCCGTCCGGGGCGTCGTCGGGCCGCGTACGTTGCTCGTCTCCGACGCCCACAACCACGCCTCGCTGATCGACGGCTGCCGGATCTCCGGCGCGGAGACCGTGGTCACCCCGCACGCCGACGTCGACGCGGTGGCCGCCGCGCTGGCCGCCGCGCCCGGCCGGCCGGCCGTGGTGGTCACCGAGTCGATCTTCTCCGTCGACGGCGACCTGGCCCCGCTGGCCGCGCTGCACGCCGTGGCCCGGCGGCACGGCGCGCTGCTGCTGGTCGACGACGCGCACGCGCTCGGCGTGACCGGCCCGGCCGGCGCCGGCGGCGTGGCCGCCGCGGGCCTGTCCGGCGAGCCGGACGTGGTGGTCGCCGCCACCCTGTCGAAGGCGCTCGGCGGCGCGGGCGGCGTGGTCGCCGGCCCGGCCGAGTTCGTCCGCCACCTGGTGGAGACGGGCCGGACGTTCATCTTCGACACCGCGCTGCCCCCGGCGGTGGCCGCCGGGGTCGCCGCCGCGACGCGGCTGGCCCGCGCCGGCGACGACCTCCGCGCCGAGCTGGCCGACCGGGCCGCGCTCGCGGTGCGCCGGCTCGGCGCCGCCGGGCTTACCGTCTCCGCCCCCGACGCGGCGGTGGTCTCGGTGACCGCCCCGAGCCCGGAGGCGGCGACCGCCTGGGCGGCGGACTGCCGTGACCGCGGGGTCGCGGTGGGCTGCTTCCGGCCACCGTCCACACCGGACAGCCGCTCCCGCCTCCGGCTCACCATCAGCGCGGGGGTGTCCCGCCTGGACTACGAGCGGGCGCTGGACGCCATTGTGGAGTGTGCGCCCGTGAGCGCGAGGAGTGAGCCGGGTTTGCGAGCCCCGCAGTCGCGAACCGAGGTGACCCCGTGAGCGCGAGGAGTGAGCCGGGTTTGCGAGCCCCGCAGTCGCGAACCGAGGTGACCCCGTGAGCGCGAGGAGTGAGCCGGGTTTGCGAGCCCCGCAGTCGCGAACCGAGGTGACACCATGACGGATGGCGGGTGGACGGGGCCGGTGCTGGTGACCGGCACGGACACCGGGGTGGGCAAGACCGTGGTGACCGCGGCGATCGCCGCCGCGGCGCAGGCCGCCGGGCTGCGGGTCGCCGTCATCAAGCCCGGCCAGACCGGTACGGCGACCGGCGAGCCGGGCGACGCCGACTCGGTGACCCGACTGGCCGCCCCGCTGACCGCCCGGACCCTGGCCAGCTACCCGGACCCGCTCGCCCCGCTCGCCGCCGCCCGGGTCGCCGAGCTGGAGCCGCTGGAGCTGTACGCGGCGGTCGACGCGGTCCGCGAGGAGGCTGACAAGCACGACCTGGTGCTGGTCGAGGGGGCCGGCGGGCTGCTCGTACCGATGGGGCTGCGGCCCTCGGGGGAGCCCTGGACGGTGGCCGACCTGGCGGTGTCGCTGGGCGCCCCGGCGGTGGTGGTGGCCCGCGCCGGGCTCGGCACGCTGAACCACACCGCGCTCACCCTGGAGGCGTTGGAGCGCCGGGCCGTCCCGGCCGGGGTGGTGATCGGCGCCTGGCCGGCCGCGCCGGAGCTGGTGCACTGGACGAACCTGACCGACCTGGTGCCGAACCTGCTCGGTGCCCTGCCCGACGGGGCGGGCGGCATGGACCCGGGGGTCTTCCGCCGCTCCGCGCCCGGCTGGCTGACCCCGGCGCTGCACGGGGTGCTGGACGACTGGCGCACCTGGGCCGAGGACATCAGCTAGGGTACGCCGCGACCGTCTCCAGGATTTCGTACGGCGGCTGCCGGCGCGGGTCCTGGTAGCGGCGCAGCGGCGCGGTGGTGCCCCGGTGGGTGGCGCCACCCTCCCAGTCCTGGAAGGCGGCCAGGCTGGTCCACTCGCTCATCACCACGAAGCTCGCCGGGTCGACGGCGGAGCGCAGCAGCTGGTTGCCGAGCAGCCCGGGGGTGCCGGCCAGGGCCCGGCTGACCCGGTGGTACGCGTCCCGCACCGGCGCGCCGTCGCCGTCGACCCGGTGCCAGAGCAGGATGCGGACGCTCATCACATCCCCCCGTCCACGGTGAGGGTCTCCCCGGTGACGCAGCGGGCCAGGTCGCCGGCGAGGAAGAGCACCGCGCCGGCCACCTCCTCGGCGGTGCCCGGTCGGCCCAGTGCCACCGGCGGGTGGGTGTCCGCGGCCCCCGGCGCCGGCCGGCGCTCCGGTGCCGACCCGCGCTCCGCCGCCGGCGGGGCGACGGCGGGGCCGAGGCCCTGCATGGCGGTGCCCACCCAGTGCCCCTGGGTGGCGCTGCCCAGCCAGTGGCCCTGCGGCGCGGCCACCGGCGCCGGCGGTGCGGTCGCCCCAGCGTCGGTCGGGTCGAGGGCGATGCGCCCGGTGGCCACCGCGTTGACGCGGACGCCGTCCGGGCCCAGTTCCCGGGCCAGCGCCCTGGTCAGCCCGAGCACGCCCGCCTTCGCGGCCAGGTCGTGCGCCCGGGCCGGCCGGCCGCGCAGGGCCGCCGCCGAGGTCAGGTTGACCACCGAGGCGCCCGTGCCGAGCAGCGGCAACGCCTCTCGGGTGACCAGGAACATCCCGGTCAGGGTGCCGTCGAGCACTCGCCGCCACTCGGCCACGGTCAGCGCGGCCAGCCGCGCCGAACCGCTCGCGGTGTCCGCGTTGACCAGCACGTCCAGTCCCGACAGCTGCCGCCGGCACAGGTCGAGCAGCTGGGCCACCTCGCCCGGGTCGGTGACGTCGGCGCGTACCAGGTGGTGGGCGCCGGCCCGCTCCTTGAGCCGGACCCGCAGGTCGTCCACGGCCGCGCCCTCTGTGCGGTACGCCGCCACCACCGTCGCCCCGGCGTCGGCCAGGGCCAGCGCGACGGCCCGACCGACGCCCCGGTCGACACCGGTGACCAGCGCGCGCCGGCCGTCCAGCCGCGCCCCGTCGCGGTCGCCCGCGCTCACGCCGGCCGGCATTCGAGCACCGCCCACCGGCCGGCCGTCGGCTCGCCGACCAGCTCGAAACCGCCGGCGCGCAGCAGCTCCCGCCACTGCGCCGCGTCGCGTTCCCGGCCGCCGAAGCGCAGCAGCATGTCGATGTCGAGGAACTTGCCGTGGTCCCACGCGTTCAGCGGGGTCAGCACGTGCTCCAGCACCAGCAGGCGGGCCTGGGCGTCGGCGCCGGTCGCGGCGCGGATCCGGCACAGGATCGCCACCGCGTCCTCGTCGTCCCAGTCGTGCAGCACCGCCTTGAGCACGTACGCGTCGAAGCCGCCGGGCAGCTCGCCGAAGAAGTCACCGGGCCGCACCTCGGCCCGGTCCGCCACCCCCCGGGCGGCGAACACCCCGGCCGCCACCTCGGCCACGTGCGGCTGGTCGACCAGCGTCCCGCGCACCGAGGGGTGCCGGTGCAGCAGCTCGGCCAGGAAGTGGCCCCGGCCGCCGCCCACGTCGGCCACCCGGCCGAAGCGCCCGAAGTCGTACGCGTCGAGGAACTGCCGGGTGGTGGTCGCGCTCATCCGGGTCATCGCCCGGTCGAAGACCGCGCTCACCTCGGGGTGCGCCCGCAGGTGGTCGAAGAAGTCGGCGCCGAACAGCTCCGGGAAGACCGGCTCGCCGGTACGCAGGCTGTCGACGATGCGTCCGTACGGCGCCCACATCTCCTCGGAGCCGTTGAACAGGATCATGTCCCGCTGGCTCTGCGGCACGTCCGCGCGCATCGCCTCGGCCAGCTCGGTGAGCGCGAACTCCCGGCCCTCCCGCTCGGCGAACACGCCGACGGCGGCGGCGCAGCGCAGCAGCCGGTACAGCGCCCCCGGATCCGTGTCGGTACGCCGGGCCAGCTCCTCGACCGGCAGCGGGCCGTCGGCCAGCGCGTCGGCGACCTGCACCTCCGCCAGCGCGTAGATGACCTGGGAGATGCGCTTGCCGCTGGTGAGCAGGAGGAGCCGGGCGGGTGCCGGCAACGGCGCGTCGCCGAGCCCGGCCACCGCCTGGGCTCCTCGCCAGTTGCTGTCCATGGGTTCTCCGTTCTCGCCGGGTGTGGGCCGGCGGACCGACCGGTGCCCCGGCCACCGACCGCCACCGGCGACGGTGCCGCCGCCCGCTCGAGAACCGGTCAGGACGCGGTGGTGCCCGGCGCTCCAGCCGACCTCCAGATCGACTCCACCGGGCTGGTCCAGCATGGGCGCCGATCCGCCCGGCCGGGACGTCCGGGCGGCCGGCAGCCGCGGCGGGCCGCCGTGGCGGGGAGGAAGGACGATATGACCTGGATATCCGGGCTGCTCGGGGTCTCCGCGCTGGTGGCCAGCGGGATCACCGCCGGGGTGCTGTTCGCCGTCGCGGTCAGTGTGCTGCCCACGCTCTTCGCGCTGCCCGCGGGCACCTACATCCGGGTGCACCGGCTGCTGGGCAAGGGCTACCACCCGGTGATGCCGATCGTGGTGAACGTCGGCATGGTCGCGGACTTCCTGCTGGTCCCGGTGGCGGTGGACGCCGACAGCGGCACCTGGGTGCTGTTCGTGGTCGCCGGCCTGCTCCTGGCCGCCAGCCAGTTCGTCTCGCACCTCGGCAACGTGCCGATCAACCGGCAGGTCAAGCGGGTCGACCCGGACGCCGTACCGGCCGACTGGTGGGACCCGCGCCCCAGGTGGCAGGCGCTGCACCGGACCCGCACCTCGCTGGCGGTGGCCGCGCTGCTGCTCAACGCGATCGCGGTGGTGACGCTGTGAGCGCCCCCGCGCCGGCGGCCGACCTGCTGGGCCTGGCCGGGCGGCGGTGCCTGGTCACCGGGGGCACCCGGGGGATCGGCCGGGCGGTGGTGCAGGCGCTGCTCGACGCCGGCGCCTCGGTGCTCACCTGCCACCGGGGCGACGCCGCCGCCGCCGTCGCCCTGACCGGGTCGACCGACGTACCGCAGCGGTTGCGGGTGGTGCGGGCGGACCTGACCGTGCCGGCGGACCGGGAGCTGCTCGTCGCCGCCGGCCGGGACGAGTTCGGCGGCCTGGACGTGCTGGTGAACAACGCCGCCGTCGACGGTGGGACGCCGTTCGCCGGGATGTCCGACGAGGAGTGGCGGCGGGTTGTCGATGCCGATCTCACCGCGGTCGCCGCCACCACCCGGGCGGTCCTGCCCCTGCTCGGCCCCGGCGCGTCGGTGGTCACCGTCGGCGCCGCGCTGGCGCTGCGCGGCGCCCCCGGCCGCACCCACTACGCCGCCGCGAAGTCGGGGCTGCTCGGCTTCTCCCGCTCGCTGGCCAAGGAGCTGGGACCGACCGGGATCCGGGTGAACATGGTCGCGCCCGGCCCCGTCGCGTCGCCCGGCGAGGAACCGCCCCCGCCGCTCGCCGCCCGGCCGCGCGCGATGGCCGCCCTCGGGCGGCAGGCCACCGCGGCCGAGGTCGCCGACGTGGTGCTCTTCCTCGCCGGCCGGCTCGGCGGCTACGTCACCGGCAGCGTCGTCCACGTCGACGGTGGCATCTGACCAGTCCGACCCACGACACCTCAAGGAGTCACCATGCCGTTCGGTGCCATCAGCTACGGGGTACGACCCGGCCACGAGGACGAGATCGCAGGGATCTTCTCGGCCGGCAGCTTCCAGCGGGCCTCCTCGCCCACCCTGCGTGACCCTTCCGGCGCGGTGGTCGGCCGCCTGCTCGCCACCGGCCTGTTCATCCAGGACACCGACATGGTCCGGGTGATCCAGTTCGAGGGGAACGGTGCCGCGATCGCCCGGCACATGGGCTCCCAGCCCGGCGTGCACCGGGCCGAGCAGCAGATCGCACCGTACCTCGCCGAAACCCGGGACACCGGCACCGTCGAGGGCTTTTCCGCGCACTTCAGCCGGGCCACCATGCGCCCCGTGCAGCAGCACGTCCGCCGCGACGACGTGGCCACCGCGATGCTGGCGCTGCGCTGGCCGGTGGTGCCGGACGCCGCGCCGGAGATCGGCGGCGCGCTGGCCGCCACCCCGCCGATCTCCGCCGAGGACGGTCCGGTGCTGGCCACCGCGGCCTTCGTCCGGGACCGCACGCTGGTCCGGATCTACCAGTACGAGGGTGAGCTGGCGGCGGCGCTGGACCACATCACCGGCTGGGCGGGGCGGGCCCCGGAGTGGGAGCGGCTGCGGCCGTACGTGGTGGGCCCGGTGGTAGCCCTGCCGACCCCGATGCGCTGCATCTCCCAGCTCTCCGTGCTCAACCTGCCGGCCGCCGCCCGCGGCGCCTAGGCCCCTGGCCACGTCGCCCCGGCACCCAACAGCGGTGCCGGGGCGACGGGCGTTCCGGGTCGGCCGTGGTGCCGGATCCCCGATCTGGCGGCATCCGCTCCTGCCGGACACCGCCAGGTCGGGGACTTCGCGCCCGAGGCGGGCGTCCAGGGGTCAGGCCGCCGGGATGCCGGCGGTGAGCAGGCGGTGGATGCGGGACCGGCGGGCGACCAGGACCAGGCCGACGGCGAGCGCGACGGCGGCCAGCGCCGCGAAGTATGGCGGCTGCGGCAGGCTCGGGGCGAGCTGCCCGATCCGGCCGCCGACCGCCGCGCCCACCGCCGCCGACAGCCACCACAGCCCGATCATCTGGCTGCGGTAGAAGGCTGGTGCGGCGGTGCCCGCGGCGCTGATCCCGACCGGGGCGAGCGCGAGCTCCCCGGCGGCCTGGAGCAGGAAGACCAGCAGCAGCCACACCGGGGACACCCTGGTCTCCGCGGCCAGCACCGCCACCAGCGCCATCACCAGGTAGCTCGCGGCCACCAGGCCGAGGCCGAGCGCGAACTTCACCGGTACGCCGAGCCGGTCGCCGAGGCGTACCCAGAGCCACGCGGCCAGCGGCGCCACGGCGAGGATGAACAGCGGGTGCAGCGACTGGAACCAGCTCGCGGGCACCAGGAACCCGAACACCTCGCGGTCGACGGATTCCCGGGCGAACTGGCTGAGCACCGAGCCGGACTGCGTGAAGATCATCCAGAACACGGCCGAGCCGAGGAAGAGCCGGATGAACCCGTACACCCGCAACCGCTCCACCTCGGTGATCGCGGGGTGCCGCAGCAGCCGCCGGAACAGCACCACCGGGACGCCCAGCACGGTCAGTCCGAGCGGGATCAGGGCGTGCTCGACGCGCAGCGTGCCGGCCGCCGCGTCGGCGCCGAGCACGACGGCCACCACGGCGACCAGGTAGCCGGTCCGGCGGAACAGTCGCCACCGCGCGGTGGGTCCGATCGGGTGCGCCGGTTCGGCGCCGACCGCGCCGAAGTGCCGGCGGCCGAGGGCGAACTGGAGGACACCGGCGTACATGCCGACGGCGGCGGCGGCGAAGCCGAGGTGCCAGTCCACGGTCTCGCCGAGGAAACCGGTGACCACCGGGGCGATCAGCGCGCTGACCTGGATGCTCATGTAGAAGATGGAGAAAGCGGCCTCCCGGCGGGTCACCTCGCCGTCGCCGTAGAAGTCGTTGAGCAGCACCCCCATGTTGGGCTTGAGCAGCCCGGTGCCGGCGATCAGCAGGCCGAGCCCGGCCCAGATCGACCAGGCGCCGGGCAGCGCCATGCAGGTGTGCCCGGCGGCGATGACGAGGCCGCCGTACAGGGTGGCCCGTCGGGCGCCGAGCAGCCGGTCGCCGACCCACGCGCCGGGCACGGCGGCGAGGAAGACCAGGGCCATGTACAGCCCGAACAGCGCGGTCGCGGTGCCCACGCCGAGGCCGAGGCCACCGTCGGTCCGGGGCGCCACCGCGTACAGGAAGAGGATCGCCTGCATGCCGTAGAAGCTGAAGCGTTCCCACATGTCCGTGAGGAAGAGGGTGACGAACCAGCGCGGCATGCCGGCGAGGCGGCCCGGCGCGGTCGTCGGCGCGGGCGGTGCCAGTTGGATCCGTGTCATCGATGCGTCCTCCCGGTCCGGCGCGGGAGGCGTCCCGCGCCCCTGTCCGGGGCAGGGTCGCACCGGCGACTCGACGAGGACTGGACCTCCGCTCGACGCCGGGGCGGGGCGACGGTCAGACGCCGACGGCGCGGCGGATGCGGACCAGGGCCTCGCCGAGTGCCTGTCGGCACTCCTCGATGGCGTGCGCGTCGGCGGCGTTGCCCTCCTGCAGGGCCCGGCGGGCGTCCTCCCGGAACCGGTCCACCATCTTCTCCACCTGCCGGGCGTTGTTCCCGAAGGCGAAGTAGTCGCTCCACTCGTAGCGCCACTCGGCGCCCCAGGAGAGCGCCTCGCGCCACTCGCGGGGGCCCCAGTCCTCGGGCCCGGTCGCGTGCCGCTCCGCCTCCACCGGGCCGCGCTCGGTGTCCACCCGACCGGTGGGCGTCCGCTCGGCGCGTCGCTCCTCGGTCGGGTGCTCCGCCGCCGTGGCCTCCTCGGCGGCGGGCTCCGGCCCGCCGGCGGTCGGCTCCGGCGCGTCGCCCCGGCGGAACCAGCCGCGCCGGTTCTCCGGGCTGCGGACCCGCCGGCCGCGCCGGGCCTCGGCGCGCAGCCCGGCCGCCTCGGCGCGGATGTCGGCGTCGGCCTCCCGGGTGATGTCGGCGATCGAGCGGTCGATCTCGCGGGCCAGCTCGTCCAGTTCGGGCGCGCGGCGGCGGAGCTCCTCCTCGCCGCCGGAGGTGATCCGGTAGACCTTCCGGCCGCTCTCGTCGATCTCCCGGGAGACCAGGCCCTCGGTCTCCAACCGGGACAGTCGTGGGTAGACGGCGCCGGCCGACGGGGCGTACGTGCCGGCGAAGGTCTCCTCGATCAGCTTGATCACTTCGTAGCCGTGTCGGGGCTGCTCCCGGAGCAGGGCGAGCAGGTAGAGCTTGAACTGCCCGTGGCCGAACGGGGAGGTGGGTGCCCTCATCGCTGCTCCTCGGTCCCGATGGCCGGTGCGGGTGCCGCCGGTGGCGGGGTGGGCGTGCCGGACCCGGCCTGCCGGACCAGCGCCACCTGGCCGGAGACCGTGGCGCCGCGGACCCGGACGGCGTGCGGCGTGGCGCCGCGGCGCAGCCGCAGCCCGACCGTCGCGCCGCCCTCGCCGGAGGTGTGACTCTCCAGCCCGGGCGTGCCGTCGGGCAGTTGGGTCACCACCGGGCCGCCGTCGGTGGTCAGCTCGACGTCGAGGCTGGCCGAGGCGTCGTCGGGCACGCCGACCAGCAGCGGGCCGGAGACGGCGGTGAGGTCCAGCGCGACGGGCTCCCGGCCGGTCACCACGGTCACCTCGCCGGAGACCGTCTCCAGGTGCGCGCGGCCGGTGCAGCCCCGGGCGAGGATCCGGGCGGAGACGGTGCGGGCGCGCAGCTCCGGGCCCGTCCGGTCCACCACGATTTCGCCGTTGAGGCTGGTCAGCCGGGTGCTGCCGGTGAGGCCGACGGCGACGATGCCGGCGCCGACGGTCTCCACCTCGACCTCGGTGCCGGCCGGCAGCGCGAGCGCCAGGCGGCAGCGGCGCCGGAACGCCGGCGGGAAGTCCCGCCACCAGGGCCGGTGCAGCCCCTGGTCGTGGCGCAGCTCCAGCTGATCGCCGGTCAGGTTGACCCGCAGCGGCGGGCCGCTGACGTCGGTCAGCTCCAGCAGCGGGGGGCCGCTGGTCAGGTCGACCTCGCCGCCGACCACCCGGACCCGGACCCGTCGGGCCGGCGGCAGTTCGAGCCGCTCGCCCTCGCGTACCTGCCAGTCCCGCACGCCACACTCCTTCGGGCCGACCGCCTGTCCGGACCAGCATACCCACTATCGCGATAGTGTGACGCGCTATATCTCATCAAGCCGACCGGGGGGGCGCGGAACGGTCGCCGCGCGCCCCGGGGCACGGCTCAGGCGGTTCGGGGCAGGCCCGCGTCCCAGAGCCGCAGCTCGAACTCCGCCGCCCGGGCGAAGAGCGCGGTGAGCCGCTCCCGCTCGTCCCGCGCGGCATCCGCGCCGACCGCGTCGGCCCGTTCCAGGGTGGCCTCCACGATCGGCAGGTACGCGTCGTGCAGCAGCGTGTCGATGAACTTCCGGTACGTCCGGTCGGGCGATCCACGCCGGCGCAGCTCCTTGCTGAACTCGGCGTGGAACCACATCCGGGGCAGCGTCGCCACCACCACGTCGGCGTACGTGCCGGTGTGCGCGACGGCGGTGATGAAGTCGTCGTACGCGGGGTCGACGGTCTCGCCCGGCTCGGCCGCCTTGCCGCCGAGCATCCGCAGCACCGCCACGCTCTTGCCGGTCGCCGAGTAGCTGGAGCCGATGGCGATGCCGGCGAAGTGCGACAGGTCCGCCAGCTCCGGCGCCCGGGCGGCGAGCAGGGCCTGCGCCCGGGCGAAGGTGCCCAGGTGGACGATGTCGGCCCGGATCAGCCGGGCGAGGTCCGCCCTGGGCAGCGTGCCGTCGCAGATGCCGGTCGGTACGGGGTGCGCCAGCAGGGCGTCGAAGCTGGCCTCACCGGCGGCCCAGAGTTCCTTGCGAAATGGCATCTCGTTCCTTCCACAGCGGTACGGGTCGCGGCCGGCGCTCGCCCGGCCGCCGGGCGGGATGCGCGGTCAGTTGTCCAGGTCGAGCCGGACCCGGTACATGTCGAGCCACGAGTTGAGGGTGAGCACCTGCTCGATGTGGGTGCGGTTGACCCAGGCGATCGGGCCGTTCTCCAGCTTGGCCGGGGTGTCCAGCAGCCGCCGGGCGGCGGCGACGTCGACCAGGGCGTGCGCCGGCTGGTTCGGGTCGTCGAGGATCTCCCGCAGCGACTCGCTCAGGTATCGGGTGTAGAGCGGGTCCTGGGTGACCGGGAACGGGCTCTTCTGCCGGTCCAGCACGTCGCCGGGGAGCAGGTCCAGCCCGGCCGCGCGCAGCAGCGCCTTCTCCCGGCCGTCGTGGCTCTTGAACCCCCAGGGCGCGTTGAAGACGTACTCCACCAGGTCGGGGTCGGTGTACGGGACGCGGACCTCCAGCCCGACCGACATGCTCAGCCGGTCGTCGCGGGTGAGCAGGTGCTGCAGCCAGCGGGACAGGTGCAGGTGGGTGATCTCGCGCATCCGCTTCTCGGTGCCGGTCTCGCCGGGCAGCTGCGGCACCTCGGCCAGCGCCTCCCGGTACCGGTCGACGCTGTAGGTCTCCAGGTCCAGCAGCTTGAGCAGCCCCGGGTCGAACAGTCCGCTGCCGAGCCCCGGCCCCTCGCAGAAGTGCTGGTAGAAGGCGATCCACGGGAAGGCCTCCCGGTGGATCAGCTCGGGCACCCAGGCCCAGTGGTAGCCGCCGAAGACCTCGTCGGCGGCCTCGCCGCAGAGCGCCACGGTGGCGTGCCGGCGGACCTGGTCGAAGAGCACCCAGAGCGAGGCGTCCATGTCGCCGAGCGGGGTGGGGCGGTCCTGCGCGGCGATGGTGCGGCGGCGGATCTCGGGGTCGGCGAGCCGTTCCGGCGTGATCACCACCGGCGTGTGCCGGGAGCCGACGTGTTCGGCGACCATCCGGGCGAACGGCGCGTCCGGGGTGTCGCGGACCTCGTCGGCCCGGAACCGCTCGGTGTAGCGGGTGAAGGTGACCGAGAAGGTCTGGATCGGCTCGGCGCCGCGCCGGGCCCGGGCCTGCGCCGCGAGCGCGGTCATCACGCTGGAGTCCAGGCCGCCGGAGAGCAGCGATCCGACGGGTACGTCGGCGACGAGCTGGGCGTCGACCACCTGCTCCAGCTTGCCGCGGATGGTGTCCACGGTGGTCGGCAGGTCGTCGGTGTGCGGCCGGGAGGCCAGCCGCCAGTAGCAGCGGTGCCGGATCCCGGTGGCGTCCACGGTGACCACGTGCCCGGGGCGGACCTCCTCGACGCCGGCGAACACGGTCCGGCCGGGCGTCCAGACCTGGGTGAGGATCTCGCGCAGGTTGTCGGTGTCGGCGCGGGACTCCAGCAGCCCGGTGGCGAGGATCGCCTTGATCTCGGAGGCGAAGAGCAGCCGCCGGTCCGGGGTGCGGTGGTAGAAGAGCGGCTTGACGCCGAGGTGGTCGCGGACCAGGACGAGCTTCTCGGCGCGGACGTCCCAGACGGCGAAGGCGAAGATGCCGTTGAGGTGGGTGCCGAGGTCCTCGCCCCATTCCAGGTAGGCCCGCAGCACCACCTCGGTGTCGCCGTCGGTGTGGAACCGGTGGCCCCGGCCGGCCAGCTCCGCGCGCAGCTGCCGGTAGTTGTAGAGCTCGCCGTTGTAGCTGAGCACGGCGAGTTCCCGACCGTCGGCGTGCGCCGTCATCGGCTGGGTGCTGGCGGCCAGGTCGATGACCGCCAGCCGGCGGTGGGCCAGGTGGGCGTGCGGTGCGGTCCAGAGGCCGTCGGCGTCCGGGCCGCGGCAGGCGAGGGTGCCGGACATCGCGGTGACCGGTGACCGGTCGGTGGGCAGGGTGCGTTCGAAGTCGACGAGACCGGCGATGCCACACATGCGGTTGCTCCCCCTGAGTTCGTTGGGTCGCCCGGGTGACGGCCCGGACGCCGGACGCCCGGCGGGCGCGGGCCGGCGGGTGGCGTCGCCCGCCGCCGACGGGCTGATCCTCGGCCGCGTCGCTCGAGGCCCGCTCGGCGTGGGATCGAGGGCCCGCTCCAGCGGGCGTCGACCCGGGCTTCAGCGCCGGCTGGCACGGTCGCGACTGTCTCGCGACACTCGCGACCGACTCGCCGCAGAGGTCGTTTTCGCAGGTGACGAACGACTTTTCGTCACTCTCCGGAACCGTCTTGACCGGCTCCGGAGTTGCGATATAGCGTGACCGACCGAGAGTTGTATCGCGATATCCCGTCGAAGGAGTCGTCATGACCGACAACAACGCCCGAGCCCGCGTCGGTACGCGGCCCGAGGCGCCCGATCCGCCCGACCGCCGGCGCTGGATGGTGCTGGTCATCCTGCTCGTCGCCACCTTCATGGACCTGCTGGACGTGACGATCGTGGCGATCGCCGTGCCGTCGATCCAGCAGGACATCAGCGCCACCTACACCGCCGCGCAGTGGGTCCTGGCGGGCTACTCGCTCGCGTTCGCGCTGCTGCTGATCACCGGCGGGCGGCTGGGCGACATCGTCGGCCGGAAGCGGATGTTCCTGCTCGGCATGGCCGGCTTCACGGTCGCCTCGGCGCTCTGCGGTCTGGCCCCCAGCCCGGAGATGCTCATCGCCTCGCGGGTGCTCCAGGGCGCCATGGCGGCCATGATGGTGCCGCAGGTCATCTCCTCGATCCAGGTGATGTTCTCGCCGAAGGAGCGGGTCGCCGCGTTCAGCGTCTACGGCGGCGTCGCCGGCCTGGCCACGGTCAGCGGTCCGCTGCTGGGCGGCCTGCTGATCAAGGCGGACATCCTCGACCTCGGCTGGCGGACCATCTTCCTGATCAACGTCCCGATCGGCCTCGCCGCGCTCGTCGGCGGGCTGGTGCTGATGAAGGAGCTGCGTACGCCGCACGCGCTGCGGCTGGACCTCACCGGCGTCGGCATCATCACCGTCACCATGCTGCTGCTGGTCTACCCGCTCATGCAGGGCCGGGAGAAGGGCTGGCCGACCTGGATCTTCGCGATGATGGCCGCCTCCGCGGTCGGCCTGGTCGTGTTCGCCGCTCACCAGCGGCGCCGCTCCACCGGTGGTGGCTCGCCCCTGGTGCCGATGGAGCTGTTCAAGGAGAAGGCGTTCGTCGGCGGGCTCCTGGTGAACCTCGTGTTCTTCGCCGGAATTGTCTCCTTCTTCCTGGTCTTCATCATCTACCTGCAGGCCGGACTCGACAAGTCGGTGCTCGCCGCCGCGATGGCCAACCTGCCCTGGTCGGTCGGCATCGCGCTGGCCAGCGGCGCGTCGTTCCAGCTCGCCCCGAAGCTCGGCCGGACCGTGCTGCACATCGGCACCGCGCTGATGACCGCGTCGATGGTCGCCATCATCCTGACCATCCAGTTCGTCGGCACCGACGTCTCCGTCTGGCACTTCGTGCCCAGCATGTTCGTCGGTGGCGTCGGCATGGGCCTGGTCGCTCCGCTGCTGGTGGACGCCGTCATCTCCGGCGTCCCGCACCACGAGGCCGGCTCCGCCTCCGGCGTGCTCAGCGCCGTCCAGCAGGTCGGCGGCGCGCTGGGGATCGCACTGATCGGCGTGATCTTTTTCGGGCTCCTCGGCGACCGGGCGCAGGACGTCGCGGAGGCCAAAGCCGCGCCGATCCGTGCGGCGCTGCAGTCCGCCGGCGCACCGGTGGACGCCCAGCGCCAGGCGGTGGACGGCTTCGTCCGCTGCTTCGTGGACCGGTCCGCGGAAGAGGACCCGACCGCCGTCCCGGTGAGCTGCCGCGACACCGGCCAGGCGGCGCCGGCGGTCACCCGCGCCTACGCCGAGGCCGCCACCGACGCCCGCCGCGAACTGTTCAGCGACGCGATGAAGTGGACCGCCTGGTACAACGCCGGGGTCTTCTTCCTCGCCTTCCTGCTGGTGTTCCGGCTGCCCCGCCGGATCAACGTGCACGCCGAGGCCGAGGCCGGCCTCGACGAGGACGTCCCGGCCGAGCCGGCCGACCCCAGCCGCGTCCACTAGGCGCCCGGGCCGCCGCAGGTGGCGGCCGTCCAGACAGGCCGGTGTCGGGGGCCGGCGCGCCCCCGCGCGGTCCCCCCGGGCCCCCGACACCGGCCGCCCGCCCCCGGCCCTTCGGAGAGGACAGCTGTGTTCGAGCCGTCGATCTACGCGTACCCCAACTATTTCAACGCCGACTTCATGGTCGCCCTCGCCCTGCTGCTCTACTGGGCCGTGCTGGCCCGGCGGCTGTACCGGCTGCCGCACGCCCGCACCGCGGCCCGGCTGCGCCG
This sequence comes from Micromonospora sp. NBC_00898, assembly GCF_045207895.1. Classification (NCBI taxonomy): domain Bacteria; kingdom Bacillati; phylum Actinomycetota; class Actinomycetes; order Micromonosporales; family Micromonosporaceae; genus Micromonospora; species Micromonospora sp. NBC_00898. The sequence continues at coordinate 3,989,669 of NZ_CP108775.1, read as the reverse complement.
ATCCAGCCGTCGGCTGGCGCTCGCCGCGGTGCTCGGGGCGCTGCTCGTACCGGCCCGGCTGGTCACCTCGCTGCTGCTCTACAGCTACGGGTGGCACTTCGCCGGCGACCGGCTGGTGATCGGCGTACCCCTGGTGGCGTTGCCGGTGCTGGCCACCCTGCTGGTCACCGTGCCGGCGCTGCGGCGGCTCGGCCGGCCGTCGCCGGACGACGCCGAGGAGGCGGACGGGCCGCCGGCCGCCACACCGCGGGTGTCGTTCCCGGCCCGCGCGGTCGCGGTGGGCGGACTGGTCTCCTTCGTCATGATCCTCTTCGCGCCGGCCCCGCCGCTGCTGGTACCGGCGCTCGTCATCTACGGCGTCCTGGCCCTGGCCCTGCTGGTGATCTGGCGCCGGCACGCCAACCGGGTGCGTGCCGGGGCGGTGGGACCGCTGCCGCGCGGCGCGGCCCGGGCGCGGCGGGTCGCGGTCGCCACCGCGGCCGTCCTCGTCCTGGTCGCCGGTTACGCCGGCTGGGACTGGCAGACCAGCAAGCTGCCCGACGACTACCGCATGACGGAGCAGGCGATGACCTATGGCACAGGCCCCGGTCCGGTCGACCACTCGGCGCACTCGCACGGCGCCGGGCTGCCGGACCGCCCGCTGACCCAGTTCACCGGCCCGGCGGGCCAGCCCGACAAGCGGTTCACCCTGGTCGCCACGGACGCCAAGCTGAAGCTCAGCTCCGGCGCCACCATCGACGCGACCGCCTTCAACGGCCAGATCCCCGGCCCCGAGCTGCGGGTCCGGCAGGGCGACCTGGTCGAGGTGACCCTGGTCAACCGGACGGCGGACACCCCGACCACGGTGCACTGGCACGGGCTGGACGTGCCCAACGCCGAGGACGGCGTCGCCGGCCTCACCCAGGACGCCGTCCCGCCGGGTGGCAGCCACGTCTACCGGTGGCGCGCCGAGCAGGTCGGCACGTACTGGTACCACTCGCACCAGGCGTCCTCGACCCAGGTCCGGCGCGGGCTGTTCGGCCCCCTGGTCATCGACCCGGCCCGGCCGGGGCCGGCCGGGGTGCGCGAGTTCGTGGTCGCCGCGCACGTCTTCGACACCGAGAAGGGCGACACCAGCACCTTCAACGCCGACGACACGCTCCGGCGGGAGGCGGTCGCCCCCGGCACCCCGGTCCGGATCCGGCTGATCAACGCGGACAACTTCCGCAAGTACTTCACCCTCGCCGGCACGCCGTTCAAGGTCACCGCGGTCGACGGCGGCGCCGTCAACGCCCCCACCGACCTGAACCGGAGCAAGCTCATGCTCGGCGGCGGCGGCCGGTACGACCTGGAGTTCACCATGCCCTCCGCGCCCGTCCGGCTGACCGACCTGGCCGCAGTCGGCGCCGGCCTGCTGCTCAGCCCGGACGGGCAGGGCGAGCTGGCGCCGCTGACCGACGGGCCGGAGTTCGACGCGACCCGGTACGGCAGCCCGGCCGCCACCCCGTTCGGTCCGGACAGCCACTTCGACCGCGGCTTCGACCTGGTGCTCGACAACCGGCCCGGGTTCTACGACGGCCAGCCCTACTACCTGTGGACCATCAACGGGCACGTCTCGCCGCACGTGCCGATGCTGATGGTGCGCGAGGGCGAGCTGGTCAAGGTGACCATCAGCAACCGCAGCTTCCTGGAACACCCGATGCACCTGCACGGCCACCACGTCCTGGTGCTCAGCCGCAACGGCCACCGGGCCACCGGCAGCCCGCTCTGGCTCGACACCGTCACCGTGCTCTCCGGCGAGTCCTACGAGCTGGCCTTCCGCGCCGACAACCCCGGACTGTGGATGGACCACTGCCACAACCTCAAGCACGCCGCGATGGGCATGACCATGCACCTCGGCTACGAGGGGGTCAGCACCCCGTTCCACGCCGGTCGGGCCACCGGCAACACCCCCGAATAACGCCGCCGGCCCGACCCCACCCGGCCGCCACCCCTCGCCGACCAGGGCGGGGGTGGCGGCCCTCGTGCGTCCGGGTCCCGGCCGCCGTGGTCCGGCGCGGAGCGTCGAGCCGGCCTTGAGAGGAACTGGACAGCTCCCGGGTGGACTGGCAGCGGCCCGAGGAGAGGCCCGTGGCCACACAACGGGAAGGTGGTGCTGATGAGCGCATCGGACGCCGACGTCGGCGCGGTCGTCACCGGCATCGGGGTCACCGCGCCGACCGGCATCGGGATCCAGGCGCACTGGCAGTCGGTGCTGGACGGCAAGACCGGGATCGGCCGGATCACCCGCTTCGACCCGGAGAGCTACCCCGTCCGGTACGCCGGGCAGGTCCCCGGCTTCGCCGCGCGGGAGCGGGTGCCCGGGCGGTTGATCCCGCAGACCGACCACTGGACGCACCTGGCCCTGGCCGCCGCCGACGACGCCCTCGGCGACGCCGGCGTCGACCCGGCCGGGCTGCCGGAGTACGAGATGGCGGTGGTCACCTCGAGCTCCTCCGGGGGCACCGAGTTCGGCCAGCACGAGATGGAGCGGCTGTACCGCAACGGCCCGTCCTGGGTCGGGGCGTACCAGTCGATCGCCTGGTTCTACGCGGCGACCACCGGTCAGGTCTCGATCCGGCACGGCATGCGCGGTCCCTGCGGGGTGATCTGCGCCGAGCAGGCGGGCGGGCTCGACGCCCTGGGTCAGGCCCGCCGGCTGGCCCGCTCCGGCTACCGGCTGGTGATCAGCGGCGGCACCGACGCGTCGCTGTGCCCGTACGGGCTCACCGCGCAGCTGGCCACCGGCCGGCTCGCCACGGTGGACGACCCGGCCCGGGCATACCTGCCCTTCGACGCCGCGGCCGGCGGATACCTGCCCGGCGAGGGCGGGGCCATCCTGATCGTGGAGAACGGCCGGCACGCCCGCGAGCGCGGGGCCGGTGAGGGCTACGGCAGCATCCTCGGCTACGCGGCCGGCTTTGACCCGCCGCCCGGCTCCGGGCGGCCCCCGGCGCTGCGCCGGACCATCACCGCCGCGCTGGCCGACGCGCGGCTGGCGCCCGACGACGTCGACGTGGTCTTCGCCGACGCCGCCGGCAGCCCCGACCTGGACGCGGCCGAGTCCGCGGCGATCACCGCGATCTTCGGCCGGTGCGGGGTGCCGGTCACCGCCCCGAAGACGCTCACCGGCCGGCTGTACGGCGGCGGCGCGCCGCTGGACGTCGCCACCGCGCTGCTCGCGGTCCGGGACGGGGTCGTCCCGCACACCGTCGGGGTGACCCGCCCCGACCCGGACCTGGACCTGGTCCTCGGTGAGCCCCGGGAGCTGCCACTGCGGCGGGCCCTGGTGCTGGCCCGGGGCCACGGCGGCTTCACCGCCGCCATGGTGGTCGGGACGTCCCGCCGCCGTTGACCGTCACCCATTGATCCACGACGAACGGAGCGACAGCGATGACGAGCTTCACCCTGGACGACCTGCGCGAGCTGCTGGGCAGCATCGCCGGGGTCGACGAGTCCACCGACCTGTCCGGCGACATCGCCGACGTGCCGCTGGCCGACCTGGGCTACGACTCACTGGCCATGCTGGAGCTGGCCGGCCACGTGCAGCGCCGCTACGGGGTGCCGATCCCGGACGAGGCGGTGGAGCGGATGACCACCCCGCGCAGCACCGTCGACTACCTCAACGCCCAGTTCGCGACGGTGGGCTGAGATGGCCGGGCACACCGACAACGCGGTGGTCATCGACGCACCGCTGGAGCTGGTCTGGGAGCTGACCAACGACATCGAGTCGTGGCCCCGGCTGTTCAGCGAGTACGCCGAGGCCACCGTGCTGGAGCGCCGGCCGGACGGTTCGGTGCTGTTCCGGCTCGCCCTGCACCCGGACGAGAACGGCAAGGTCTGGTCCTGGGTGTCGGCCCGGGCGGCCGACAAGGAGACCTGGACGGTCCGCTCGCACCGGGTGGAGACCGGGGTCTTCAAGTACATGTCGCTGTTCTGGGAGTACACGCCGGTCGACGGCGGGGTGCGGCTGCGCTGGGTGCAGGACTTCGAGATGAAGCCGGGCGCCCCGCTCGACGACGCCGGGATGCAGGAGCGGCTCCACCGCAACACCGCCGTCCAGCAGCAGCTGATCAAGGAGAAGGTCGAGGCCGCCGCCCGCCGGGGCGTGCCGGTCAGCTGAGCGCCCGGCCCGGGCGCACCGGGCGCGGCGAACCGACATGGAGGAACCACGATGGATCTGGCACTGACCGGAAAGAAGGCACTGGTCACCGGGGGCACCCGGGGCGTGGGGCGGGGCATCGTCCTGGCCCTGGCCCGGCACGGTGTCGACGTGCTCACCTGCTACCGGCAGGAGAGCGAGGCGGTCGTCTCGCTGGAACGCGAGCTCAAGGAGATCGGCGGCGAGCACCACCTGGTCCGCGCCGACCTGGCCGACCCGGAGCAGGTCGGCACGCTGATGGCCGAGGCCCGGGACCGGTTCGGCCGGCTCGACCTGGTGGTCAACAACGCCGGCGCGATCAGCCACGTGCCGTACGAGCAGCTCACCCTGGCCCAGTGGCAGCAGGTGATCGACACCAACCTGACCGCGGTGCACCTGGTCACCCAGGCGGCCATCCCGATGATGACGGCCGGGGGCTCGGTGGTGAGCATCGGCTCGAAGTCCTCCGAGGTGGGCATCCCGCTGCGGGCCCACTACACGGCCACCAAGGCGGCGCTGCGCGGCCTGACCCGCTCGCTGGCGAAGGAGTACGGGTCGAAGGGGCTGCGGTTCAACGTGCTCGCCCTCGGGGTGATCCGGACCGAGGCGATGGACGCCATGCCGGTGGAGCAGCGCGCCGTGCTGGCGAAGCGCTACCAGGACAAGACGGCGCTGGGCCGGCTCGGCGAGCCGGACGAGGTGGCCGGCGCGGTGCTCTGGCTGGCCAGCGACCTGTCCCGGTACGTCACCGGCGCCACCGTGCACGTGGACGGGGGGATCTCCTGATGGCCGAGGGACCCTTCCGGGTGATGCTGCGGATGCAGATCAAGCCCGGCATGCAGGAGGAGTTCGAGCGGGTCTGGCTGGAGGTCGGCGACTCCGTCACCAGCCACCCGGCGAACCTGGGGCAGTGGCTCTCCCGCGACGAGGAGGAGGGCGTCTACTGGATCGTCAGCGACTGGGTGGACGAGCCCCGGTTCCGCGAGTTCGAGCACAGCGACCGGCACCTGGAGCATCGGACCAGGCTGCACCCGTACCGCTCGGGCGGCTCGATGACCACGATGCGGGTGGTCGCCCACCTGCCCGGTGCGGCGAGCGCCGGCAGCCACGGGGAATGGGTCGGCGTCCGGTGACGTGCCGGCCGCGCGTCCGGCGTACCGGGGGACCGGGCGCCGGGCGGGCGGCCGGCCGCACCGTTGCACCGGAGACCGACGGCGGGATTCCCGTGCCCCGCGCGACGCGGGGCACGGACGATCGGAGTGGAACATGACCAGTACGGTTCCTGCGCCGGTGCGGGGCGCCACCGCCGCGCCGGCGGTCCCGGCCCCCGCGGCCGACGCGGAGTGGCTGGCCTGCGGTGGCTGCCGGGTGCTGCTGTACCGCAAGCGGTTCGACCGGCTGCTGGGGGTGTGCCCGGAGTGCGGGTGGCACAGCCGGCTGACCGTCGACGAGCGGCTGCGCAGCCTGCTTGACCCCGACTCGGTGCGCCCGGTGACGCCGGCGGAGTCGGTGCACGACCCGTTGGGCTTCACCGACCTGGTCGACTACCCGGGCCGGTTGTCCCGGGCGCGGGAGAGCACCGGCCTCGCCGACGCGGTCCGGGTGGCCCGGGGGCGGATCCAGGGCCACCCGGTGGTGGTGGCCGTGATGGACTTCCGCTTCCTCGGCGGCAGCCTGGGGGTGGCCGCCGGGGAGGCGGTGACCGCCGCCGCGGAGGCGGCCCTGGCCGACTCGTGCGCGCTGCTGATCGTCACCGCCTCCGGCGGGGCCCGGATGCAGGAGGGCGCGCTGGCACTGATGCAGATGGCCAAGACCGGCAACGCGCTGCGCGCCCTGGACGAGGCGGGACTGCTCACGATCACCCTGGTGACCGACCCGACGTACGGCGGTGTCGCGGCCTCGTTCGCCACGCTGACCGACGTCATCATCGCCGAGCCCGGCGCCCGGATGGGTTTCGCCGGCCCCCGGGTGATCGCCCAGACCATCCGCCAGGAGCTGCCTGCGGGCTTCCAGACCGCGGAGTTCCTGCTGGAGCGGGGCCTGGTCGACGGGGTCCGCGCCCGGGGCGAGCTGCCCTGGGTGCTGGGCCAGCTGCTGGCGGCCGCCGCCCCGGCGCCGGCGGACTGGGGTGGCGTGGTGGTGGATCCGGTGCTGCGCGACCCGGCCGCGCTGGTCCGCCGGCCACCCGCCGAGGTGGTCCGGCTGGCCCGGCACCTCGACCGGCCGACGCTCGCCGACCACCTCACGGAGTGGCTGGACGGCTTCGTCGAGCTGCGCGGCGCCCGCGACGGCGCGGGGGACTGCCGGGCCGTGGTAGGTGGCCTGGGCGTGCTGGACGGGCTGCCGGTGCTGGTGATCGGGCACCAGAAGGGGCACAGCACGGAGGAACTGGTGCGGCACTCCTTCGGCATGCCCTCGCCCGCCGGCTACCGCAAGGCCGCACGGCTGATGCGCCTCGCCGCGAAGCTGCGGGTGCCGATCGTGACGCTGGTCGACACCGCCGGGGCCCATCCCGGGCTGGCGGCGGAGGAGCAGGGCCAGGCGGTCGCCATCGCGGAGTCCATCGCGCTGATGGGCAGCCTGCCGGTGCCGGTGGTCACGGTGATCACCGGCGAGGGCGGCAGCGGCGGCGCCCTGGCCCTGGCCGTGGCCGACCGGGTGCTGCTGACCGAGAACGGCACCTACTCGGTGATCAGCCCGGAGGGTTGCGCGGCGATCCTCTGGCGCAGCCCGGAGCGGGCGGACGACGCGGCGGCCGCGCTGGGCGTGGACGCCGGGTCCCTGCTGCGGCTGGGCGTGGTCGACGGGGTGGTGCCGGAACCGCCGGGCGGCGCCCACCTCGATCCGGCGCGCGCGTCCCGGCTGGTCCGGGACGCCGTCGTCGTCGCCGTGCGCGAGCTACGGACCAGTGACGCACCGGCCCTGGTCGCCAGGCGGCGGGCCCGGTTCCGGCGGTTCGGTCTGACCAACGATAGGAGGACCTGACATGACCATCACTCCTGCTCCCACCACGACCCCGGTGCCCGCCGATCCGGGCGGGCTGGACGCGGCGGTGGCGGTGCTGCACGCCGAGGCCGCCATGGAGGTGCTGCACCGCAGCGTCCTCGGGGTGGCCCGCTCGGTCGGCGGCGCGCCGAGCCGGATCAGCGTCCGGTTCGGCTGCGCCAGCATCGACGTCGAGTGGCCGGAGGCGGCCGCGTCCGGGAACGGGACGCCCGTCACCGTGTACGCCGAGACGCCGGCGACGCAGGTCGACGCCGGGGCGGAGGCCGGCCGGCACGAGCTGCGGTCGCCGCTGGTGGGCACCTTCTACCGGGCGATCGAGCCGGGCGCCAAGCCCTTCGTCGAGGTCGGCGACATCGTCGAGCTCGGTCAGCAGGTCGGCATCGTGGAGGCGATGAAGCTGATGAACCCGCTGGTGGCCGACCTGGCCGGGCGGGTCGTCGAGATCCCGGTGGCCGACGGCGAGCCGGTCGAGTACGAGCAGTCGCTGCTGGTGCTCGAGCCCTGGGAGGGCGAGTGAGCGGGCGGGAGGCCACCTTCGACACGGTGCTGGTGGCCAACCGCGGCGAGATCGCGCTGCGGGTGGTGCGTACCTGTCGGGAGATGGGGATCCGCAGCGTGGTGGCGTACTCCACCGTGGACTGCGAGTCGGCGGCAGTGCGGGCCGCCGACGAGGCGGTCCACATCGGACCGGGTCCGGCGAAGCGGAGCTACCTGTACCCGCCGGCGCTGATCGAGGCGGCGCTGCGCACCGGCGCGCAGGCCGTGCACCCCGGCTACGGCTTCCTCTCCGAGGATCCCGACTTCGCCGAGATCTGCGCCCGCAACGGCCTGGTCTTCATCGGGCCCCGGCCGGAGGTGATGGCGCGTCTCGGCGACAAGTCGCTGGCCCGGCGGCTGATGACCGACGCCGGCCTGCCGGTGCTGCCGGGCACCCTCGAACCGGTCGGCAGCGCCAGCGAGATCCTGGCCGCCGGGCACCGGGTCGGGTTCCCGGTGATCATCAAGGCGGCGGCCGGCGGCGGCGGCCGGGGGATGAGCGTGGTACGCCGGGCGGAGGACCTGCTGCCCGCGTTCCGCGCCACCCGGGCCGCGGCCCGCTCGGTCTTCGGCGACGACCGGGTCTACCTGGAGCGCTACCTCGAACGCGCCCGGCACGTGGAGATCCAGGTGCTGGCCGACGGGCACGGCAACGTGGTGCACCTCGGCGAGCGGGACTGCTCGGTGCAGCGCCGGCACCAGAAGCTCGTCGAGGAGAGCCCGGCCCCGGGTCTGCCCCGGCGGATCGCCGACGCGCTGGCCGAGGCGGCGGTGCGGGGCGCCCGGGCGGTCGGCTTCACCGGGGCGGGGACCTTCGAGTTCCTGGTGGCCGGCGAGGAGACCGCGTTCATCGAGGTGAACTCGCGGATCCAGGTGGAGCACCCGGTCACCGAGGCGGTCACCGGCCTCGACCTGGTTCGCGAACAGATCCGGGTGGCCGCCGGCCTGCCGCTGTCGGTGATCCAGGACGACGTTCGGCCGCGCGGGGTGGCGGTGGAGTGCCGGGTCAACGCCGAGGACCCGGCCCGGGACTTCGCCCCCTGCCCGGGAGAGCTCACCGAGTTCGTCCCGCCCGGCGGGCCGGGCGTCCGGGTCGACACCCACGCCTACCCGGGCTGGCGGATCTCGCCGCACTACGACTCCCTGCTGGCCAAGGTGATCGTCTGGGCGCCCGACCGGGACCAGGCGCTGGACCGGATGGACCGGGCGCTGGCCGAGTTCCGAATCGCCGGGCGGGGCGTGCGGACCACCGCGCCCCGGCTGCGGGAGGTGCTGGCCGATCCGGTGTTCCGGGCGGCGGAGCACTCCACGTCGCTGCTGGACGAGATGGCGGCGGCGCAGGGCGTACGCCTGGCCGGGTGACGGGTCGGTCCCGGTGGTGCGACCCCGGGGAGCAGGTGCGGCGACGGCCGCGACGGTGCGGGACCGTCGCGGCCGTCGGCGTTGCGGGCCGGTTGTCCCCCCGGGCCGGTGGAGCCGACCCGGGGGAGGGCTTCAGCGCCCCACCGCGAGCTGCGCACTGATGCTGCGCAGGGTCGGCAGGAACCGGTAGTTGTACCCGACGAGCTGGTCGTCCGGCGGCTCGGCGCCGATCAGGTGCAGCTCGACCAGCTCCTCCAGGACCGACTCGGCGGCGTGCTCGTCGACGCCGAGCACGCTGGCGGCGGTGCCGAGCGAGACGGGCTGCTGCACCAGCCCGGCGAGCTGGCCGAGCGCGGTCTGCACCGCCCGCGGCGCGAGCCGGTACGTCCGTTCCACACTGGCCCGCAGCCGCAGCGGGTCGCCGCAGGGCCGGTCCATCTCCCGTCGCTTCCACGCGATCAGCCGGGCGATGCTCCAGTGTGGCCGGGACAGCAGCATCGACGCGGCGACGTGCAACGCCGACGGCAGCCCGTCGCAGAGGTAGACCAGCTCGCGGGCGATCAGCGGCTCGCGTTCGATCCGGCGGCGGCCGATCGCGGCGGCCAGCAGTTGCAGGCTGCCGTCGACGTCCAGCGGTGGCAGGTGGAGGGTCTCGCTGATGGACGGCGTCGAGAGCCGACGCCGGCTGGTCACCAGCACCGCGCTGGCGTGGCTCGACGGCAGCAGCGGCGCCAGCTGGTCGCTGTCGGCCACGTCGTCGAGCAGGACGAGCACGTTCCGATCCGCGGTGACCGAGCGGAACATCCGGCTGCGCTCGTCCAGCGAGGTCGGCAGCGCCTCCTCGGGCACCCCCAGCGCGCGCAGGAAATCGCCGAGCACCTCGCCCAGGTCGGCCCGCCCCCCGTCCCCGTCGAGCAGCCGGGCGTAGAGCTGGCCGTCGGGGTGGTGGTCGCGGACCTGGTGGGCGGCGTGCACGCTGAGCGCGGTGGCGCCGCAGCCGGGGGGCCCGGCGACGACCACCACGGCCGGGGCGCTGCGGGGCGTGTGGCCCAGCGCCGCCAGCACCGCCGCCAGTTCGGTGTCCCGGCCGACCAGCGCCGGCCCCTTCGGGGGCAGTTGGCTGGGCGGCGCGGACCGGACGACCACGGTCGTCGGCTCGGTCGGCGCCGGCGGCGGCTCCAGGGCGAGGTCGCCCTCCAGCATCGAGCGGTGCAGCCGCTGGGTGTCCAGCGACGGGTCCAGGCCCAGCTCCCCGGCCAGGGCCGTGCGCAGGTTCTGATAGACGGCGAGCGCGTCGGGGCGGCGCCCGGCCCGGTAGAGGGCGAGCATCAGCTTGGCGTGGAAGCCCTCGTGGGTGGGCTGCTTGGCCACCAGCGCGGTCAGCTCGCCCAGCACCTCGTGGTGCCGACCGAGCTGCAGGTCGGCCTGGATCCGGGATTCCAGGGCGCTCTTGTGCATCTCCTCCAGTCGCAGCGCCTCAACCTGGAGCAGCGGGCCGAGGCTGACGTCCACCAGGGACGGGCCGCGCCAGAGCCGCAGCGCGTCGGCCAGCGTGGCCGCCGCGGTGGCGGGCTCGCCGGCTTCCAGCTGGGCGCGGCCCAGGGCGGCCAGCCGGCCGAAGCGGCGGGCGTCGAGCGCGTCCGGTGCCAGCGAGAGGACGTACCCGTAGGCGGAGGTCCGCAGCGACGGCGCCCCCGCCGTCGGCGGCAGCTGTCCGCGGGCGTTGGGTACGCCGAGCCGCAGCAGCTTGCGCAACTGGTAGACGTATGTCTGGAGGGTGGTGGTGACACTGGCGGGAGGGTTGTCCTCCCACAGTTCCTCGATGATCTGGTCGGTCCGCACGACGACGTTGCCGTTGAGCGCCAGAAGGCTGAGCGCTCTGCGGAGTTTGGGCGCCGAAGGTGTCACGACCGTGCGGTCGCGTACCACCTCCAGCGGTCCTAGGATCGAAATCTGCACGACAACCACTTCCCCCTTGTGGTCGAAGTCGCTGGTGTCCCGCCCCGCACCGGGCCGGAGTCGACTTCGAGAGTGCCTGGTATCAGGCTGGGTCGATGCCATCTTTCACCGCTCGAAAAGCGCTGGAGCGCGGATAGAGCCCCCTTTCCAGGCGCTCTCTGCTCGTCCCTTTTCGCGGCAATCGCCGGTCGAGTGCACACGCGGGATGGATGTGCAACGCATTAATATCCACCAATCGGTTGACCCCCACCTCGGACGGTCCGCCGAGGGGGCGGGGGACGCTCAAAATCGGACAGTCAGGGCGCTTCACTCGAACCCGCGCGCTCGGTCGGTCGTCAGCGGGCCAACCCTCCTCACCCGGAAAGCTCCATGCGTATCCCACGGTGTTCGACAATCCGTCATTTCGAACGCCCGCGCAATGTCGGATCCCCGGCTGTCGATCCGGCCGGCCATTTCCTTACCGAGAGTACCCGAAACATTCGATGACAATTGGCGGACGCCGGACTGTCGGAAAGTCGGCGCTATTGGTCCGGGCCGGCGGAGAAAACATTGTCAAGCGACCCAATAAAGGGAATCTGGACAAAGCCGTCCGGACGCCGCCGGCGCTCGCCCGTCGGCCGTGGTGGGGGGCGTTGTGGAAGGCGTGTCCGCCGGGCCCGGGGTGCGAAACCCGCTCGGGTCGCCGGCGGGCGGCCGCAGCGCCTTCCAGACGGCCGGCGGGTCACCGACGGTGATCGCTTCGGGTGCAATTTGCAATGGTGGCGGCGGCACGGATTCCACGAAGTGGATTCGACCCCTGAACGAAACAATTCCCGTACGCGGGAAACAGCCCGATCGCGCGGCGGCGCGAGTCCCGGACCCGGGCCGGCGCGGCCGGAAACGGAACGATCCCCGGACCCGGGGACCGGACCGGCGCGCTCAGCGCGACGGCGACCGGTCCCCGGAGCCGGGGATCAGCGCGGATGGCCGGAAATCAGCCCGCCGGCCAGGCGGCGAACCGGCGCTGCCCGTACAGCAGCGGCTCCCGGCCCGGCTCCCGGACGATGCGTCCCACCTCGCCGAAGACCACCACGTGGTCGCCGACCGGCTCGGTGCGGGTCACCGCACAGTGCGCCACGGCGAGCGCGTCGTCGGCCAGGTGCGGCCCCGCCGCGTCCGACCCGGCGTCCCAGCGCACCCGGGAGAAGCGGTCCGGGTCGCCCGAGGCGAACAGCCGCGCGGTCGCCGACGCGCGGTCGTGCAGCAGGTTCACCGCGAAGCGGGCACCGGCGACGATCGCGGCCAGGGTCGGGCTGCCGTTCCAGACGCAGACCAGCAACGTCGGCGGGTCCAGGGTCACGCTGCACACCGACGAGCACGTCATGCCGTGCGGCCGGCCGTCCGGCCCGAACGCGGTCAGCACGGCCACCCCGGTGGGGAACTCGGCCATCAGGCCCCGGAAGTCGGTCGAGGTGGGCCCGGCGGCCCGCTCGGCGAGGGAATCTGTCACGTCGCACCACCTCAGGGATCGGCGGGGGTCCGCCGGCGGACCGGGCCGGACCCCCGGCGTCGGTCAGTTCATCCCGATGTACGGGGCGATGTGCCGGCCGGCCCAGCTGTCGAAGTCCTCGAGCAGCTGCTTGTTCAGCTCCGGGTGCTCGGCGAAGGCCTTCAGCGCGTCCGCCTGGGTCATCGCCTTCGCCACCAGCGCGTCGGCCGCCCTGCGCCGCTGCCACCAGTCGTCGTTGGTCTCCGTGCGCTCCAGCTTGGTGGCCGGCACCTTCTGGCCGAGCAGCAGGTTGTCGATACCCGCCAGGCCGAAGAAGGTCGGCGCCGCACCCAGCGCCAGGTCCAGCAGGAACGGGTCCCGCCGGGTCAGCGGCGCGCCGTTGGCGTACAGGTCCAGCAGCGGCTGGAAGCCGGAGACGTCGCAGCGCTCCCGGACCTCCTTCCAGAACGGCGTGTCCAGCTTGGTGTTGAACTTGTAGTGGATGCCGAGGAACCATCGGATCGCGTCCCAGCGCTGGCTGAGGCCGAGGTTGACCACGTCCCGGGCCGGGGTCTCGGACCAGGAGGTGGGCAGGGTGGCCACCATCGCCTGGATGGAGAGCGCGCTCATCAGCAGGCCGGTGGACTCCAGCGGCTCCACGAAGGCGTACGAGTTGCCGATCGCGTAGACGTTGCCCCGCCAGGCCTTGTCGTGCCGGCCGCTGCGGAAGCGCACCTGGCGCAGCCCGTCGACGGTGGGGAAGCGCTCCTTGACCTCGTCGGCCGCCTGCTCGTCGCTGATGTGGTCGGTCGAATAGACGTACCCGATGTGGTCGCTCTCCGGGGTGGGGATGTTCCAGGTCCACCCGGCCTGCATGGTGGTCGCCGAGGTGTACGGCTTGAGCAGCCCGTCGTGCGGCATGTTGCCGGTGACCGCCGAGTTGGTGAAGAGCGTGTCGGCGTAGCTGTGGAACTTCGTGCCGAGGGTCTTGCCGAGCAGCATCGACCGGAAGCCGGTGCAGTCGACGTAGAAGTCGAACTCCAGCTCCCGCCCGTCGGTGGTGGTCAGGTGGTCGACCCACTCGTCGCCGCTGAGCACCACGTCGGCCAGCCGCGCCTCGACGTGCTTGATGCCGCGCTGCTCGGCCAGTTCGGTGAGGTAGCCGACGAACCGCGCGTTGTCCAGGTGGTACGCGAACGGCAGGTACTTCATCAGCGAGACGGGCCTGCCGTCCACCTCGAAGACCGCCGAGCGGTCCGCCATCATCATCAGCGACTGGAGGGTGAAGCCGTTGACGCTGCCGGTGGCGTCCAGCGCGCCGAGGCCGCCGATGGAGTGGTGGTGCCAGTCGAAGGTGGCCATGAACGGCTCGTCGTCCGCGGGTCCCCAGTCGAACCTGATGCCCAGCTTCCAGGTGGGCATCACCTTGCGGTACAGCTCGTTCGCGTCGATGCCCAGGTAGTGGTGCAGGAACATCACCATGTAGGTCACCGTCGCCTCGCCGACGCCGATGATCGGGATCTCCTTCGACTGCACCAGCGTGACGTCCAGCCACGGCCGCTTCGCCTTCAGCGCCAGCGCGGCCATGAAACCGGCGGTGCCGCCGCCGATCACGCCGACCGAGCGGACCCCCTGCGGGTCGTCGTCGGCCGGGCGGCGCCGGTCGCCCGCCACCGCCTCGTGGTGCTGGGTGAGCGCCCGCGGGTTGAGCACACCCGGCATGCCCTGACCGTTCGCGCCGCCCAGCCAGTCACGTACCGCGTCCGCGTCGGACTCGGTGAGGCTCTCGACCAGGGTGTCCAGCTGGGTCCTGGTGGTGGGGCCGCCGAAGCCGCCCATGTTTGCGTACATTCCGCACTCCCGACCGTCGTTGGATGGATGGGCCCCGCCGGCTCCGTCCGGGCGGGGCGGGGTGCCGCCCGGTTGGTCCGGACCGTCGGCGCCGGTTCCGCCGGCCGGGATCGACCCGGCCAGGGCCACTGTGCGCAGGCCGGCTCGAACCCCGCTGGAGCGTCGCTCAGGGTGCCCGGGCCCGCGCCGGGCCGGCGCCGCGCGCATCCGCCGGCTCGCTCGCCGGTCGAGGCGGGTTCGAGGGGTACGGCCCAGGCTGGCGGCTGGCCCGCCGAGCCCGCGGCGGGCCGGTGGACACCGGAAGGGGCGTGCGATGGTGGCGGACGGCCGCGAGAAGCAGACACACCCGTCGAGGCTGGTGCGGATCGCCCGGCTGCTCTGGGCGGGCGCCCAGGTCCAGGGGCTGTTCCTGATGGGCTTCCCGCCGCCCCCGGGCCGCCCGGGGCGGCCCGCCGAGCCACCCGACCGGGTCGAGCCGGGCCGGCGCGACCGCTGACCGACGCACGACGACCGGCCGCCCACCTGGCAGTGGGCGGCCGGTCGTCGATTCGCCGGGTCAGACGCGGGCGAGCAGCATCGCGCTCTGGAAGCCGCCGAAGCCGCTGCCGACGCTGAGCACGCTGTCCATCCGGTGCTCCCGGGCCGTCAGCGGCACGTAGTCCAGGTCGCACTCTGGGTCGCGCCGGTGCAGGTTCGCGGTGGGCGGCACCACCTGCCGTTGCAGGGCCAGCGCGCAGGCCGCCACCTCCAGGGAGCCGATCGCCCCCAGCGAGTGCCCGATCATCGACTTGATCGAGCTGACCGGCACCTGGTACGCCCGCTCGCCGAGCGCCCGGATGAACGCGGCCGTCTCGTGCCGGTCGTTCTGCTTGGTCCCCGAGCCGTGCGCGTTGATGTAGTCCACGTCGGACGGGTCGATGCGCGCCTGGCACATGGCGACCCGGATCGCCTCGGCCATCTCCCGGCCGTCCGGCTTCAGCCCGGTCATGTGGAAGGCGTTGCTGCGACTGGCGAAGCCGGTGATCTCGGCGTAGATGCGGGCCCCGCGCCGCCGGGCCGCCTCCTTCTCCTCCAGCACCAGCACCGCCGCTCCCTCGCCGAGGACGAAGCCGTCCCGGGTGGCGTCGAACGGGCGGGAGGCGTGCTCCGGGTCGTCGTTGTTCGGCGACGTCGCCTTGATCGCGTCGAAGCAGGCCGAGGTGATGGGGGAGAGCGGGGCATCCGTCGCGCCGGCCACCATCACCTCGGTGCTGCCCTCGCGGATCAGCTCCACCGCGTGCCCGACCGCGTCCAGGCCGGAGGTGCAGCCCGTCGAGATGAGCGCCGTCGGCCCCTCCGCGCCGGCCGTCCAGGCCACCTCCACGGCGAGGGTGCTCGGCACCATGTACCCGTACAGGTGCGGCACCCCGTAGCTGTGGTCCACCAGCCAGTTGCGGCCGTCGTCGGAGAGCACCGCGTACTCCTGCTCCAGGCCCATCGTGCAGCCGACCGCGCTGCCGATGCTGACCCCGAGCCGGGCCGGGTCGAGCGCGGCGAAATCCAGGCCGCTGTCCGCGATCGCCTCCCGTGCGCTGACCACCGCGAACTGCGCCGCCCGGTCCATCCGGCGGATCTCCGTCGAGGTCAGCCCGCAGGCCCGCGGGTCGAAGTCCACCTCCGCGGCGATCCGGGACCGGAAGGCACCCGCGTCGAAGAGGCTGATCCGCCGGGTCGCGGTCCGCCCGGCGGCGAGCAGTTCCCAGTACGCCTCCCGGCCCACCGCCCCCGGCGCGACCGCGCCGATCCCGGTGACCACCACCGACCGGGTCATGCCGGACCACCCACGTCCGGGTTCGCCGCCTCCGGCCGGGTCGGCTCCTCGGTGTCCACGTGACCCAGTTCGGGCCGGGGCGCCAGCGGGGAGAGGTGGAACACCACCCGGGCGGGCGTGCCGCCGGTGTTCACCAGCCGGTGCTTCACCCCGATCGGGACCAGCAGCGAGTCGCCCGGGCCGAGTCGGACCGGCCCGCCGTCCAGCCGGATCTCCAGGTCGCCGTCGACGACGTGCAGGAACTCCTCCGAGTACGGGTGGTAGTGCTCGGTCACGTACTCGCCGGGGCCGAGGGTGAGCACCCCGCCGAAGCCGGAGGTGCAGCCCACCGTCCTTGGGCTGAGGGTGAGCCGGATGTCGCCGCCGCGACGCCGGTTCGGCGCCACCTGGTCGACGTGCACACGCAGTTCGCGGGTCGTGGTCACCGGGTCCTCCCGTCCTTGGCGGTCCACACGTAGAACGGGGAGGCCATCGCGTCCTTCGGTTCCTTCCAGTTCGGGTCGTACGGCGACACGAACTCCGTCAGCCGGGTGTTGATGTCCTGGTACAGCGGGTGGCTGCGGGCCTGGTACAGGTTGGGCGAGATGTCGTCGTCGGCCTCCACCAGATGCAGGTAGAGGTCGTGGAAGGTGAACAGCAGCCGCCGCGAGACACCGATCATGTGGGGCAGGCCGGTGGCGTCCGATTCGGCGAAGACGTCGCCGATGCGCTGTGGTTCGTCGGTCTTCAACTTCGCGATGATCAAGGTGCGGTGCACGGTGATCCTCCTGGCGTCCGCTCCGATGGGCCCGCACATGCTCACAGCGCCGGCTGGAGCCGTACTCGAACCCGACTTGGCGGGCGGCCGACCCGCCGCCGCCCCGCGGACACCGCCCCCACGCCGCCCGCGGCCCTCGACCGGTGGTCGAGCCGGACCCGAGCCGGCGGCGTGACGATCGCCGGGTCACGTCGGACGTCCTGTCGGAGGACCCATGTCGACCACGCAGGCCACCCGTCTCCTGCTCGCCCTCGCGATCATCATCGTGGCCGCCCGCGCGCTCGGCGCGCTGGCCCGCCGGCTGGACCAGCCGCCGGTGATCGGCGAGGTGCTGGCCGGGATCGCGCTCGGCCCGACGCTCCTGCACGGCGCCGTCTCCGAGGCGGTCTTCCCCACCGACATCCGGCCGTTCCTCGCCGCGCTGGCCAACCTGGGGATCGCGCTGTTCATGTTCATCGTCGGCCTGGAACTCGACCACGCGCTGGCCCGGGGCCGGGGCCGGCTGGCCGGGACCGTGTCGATCAGCTCGATCGTGCTGCCGTTCGGCCTGGGCGCCCTGCTGTCGCTGTATCTGATCGGCAACCACCCGAGCCGCGATCCGTTGAGCTTCGCGCTGTTCATGGGCGCGGCGATGTCGGTCACCGCGTTCCCCGTGCTGGCCCGGATCCTCACCGACCGGAACATGAGCCACACCGTGGTCGGTCAGGTGGCGCTGACCTGCGCGGCGGTCGACGACGTCCTGGCCTGGACGATGCTGGCGACGGTGGTCACCGTGGCCGGCGCCGCCGCCGACCAGGCCCGGCTGCTGCTGCTGGTGCCGCCCTACCTGGTGGTGATGTTCCTGGTGGTCCGGCCCCTGCTGCGCCGGGTGGCCGTGGCGCAGCGGGCCGCCGGCCGGTTGACCAGCGGCACGCTGGCCGTGGTGCTGGCCGGTGCGCTGCTGTCGGCCGCGGCCACCGAGGCGGTCGGGCTGCACTTCATCTTCGGCGCGTTCCTGTTCGGCGTGGTGATGCCCCGCGAGGGCGGCGCCGCCCTCCGCGCCGAACTGCTGGAACGGGTCGGTCAGGTCAGCTCGGTGCTGCTGCTGCCGGTCTTCTTCATCGTCGCCGGCCTGCGGGTCGACCTCTCCGCCGTCGGCGCCACCGGGCTGGGCGAGCTGGCCCTGATTCTGCTGGTGGCGATCGGCGGCAAGTTCGCCGGCGCCTTCCTGGCGGCCCGGGCCAACGGACTGCCGGCCCGGGAGTCGGGCGCGCTGGCCACCCTGATGAACACCCGCGGCCTGACCGAACTGGTCATCCTCAACATCGGCCTCCAGCTGACCCTGCTGGACACCCGGCTCTACTCGCTGATGGTGGTGATGGCGGTGCTCACCACGGCGATGGCCGGGCCGCTGCTGCGCCTGCTCTATCCCCGGCGCCGCTACGCCCCGGCCGCCCCGGTGCCGGCCGCGCACCCCGGCTGACCGGCGCTTTCCCGGCGGCGCCGCCGGCCGGCACCTGACTTTCGTCGGTGTCCGGGCCGGCCGCCGGTCGGTAGCCTGACCGCCGTGGAAGCGCGGTGGTGGCATCACGCCCGTCTGCTCGGGGACCGGCGGCGGGTCGGCGACCTGCTGCTCTGGGCCGCGCTGGCCGCGCCGATCGGGTACGCCGGAATCACCCCGCCCCGCCCGCCCGCCGCCGTGCTCCTGCTGACCGCCTCGCTGGCGCTGCTCGCCCTGGCGGTGGGGATCGGTCGTCGCCTGCCGCTGGCCGCCCTGCTGGCGGTGGTGCTCGGTTCGCTGCTCGACGGCAACTTCGTCTTCGCCATCCCGGTCTTCAGCTACCTCGCCGGGCGGCGTGGCGCGGGGACCGCCCGGGCCGCCGGAGTCTTCGGGGTGATCGCGGCCGCCGGCACCGGGCTCAACCTCGGCCTGCTCGGCACCGGGCCGGCGACCTGGTACCTGCTGGCGTCGGTGCTGCTCTTCGGCGGGGTGTTCCCGTGGCTGCTCGGCCGGCACCGGCGGCAGCAGCGGGCGCTGGCGGCCACCGAGCGGCGGCACGCCGAGGCGGTGGAGCGGGAGCGGCGCAGCGCGGTGGACCGGATCCGGCTGCGGGAACGGGCTCGGATCGCCCAGGAGATGCACGACTCGCTGGGCCATGACCTGAGCCTCATCGCGCTCCGCGCCGCCGCGCTGGAGGTCGCCGCCGACCTCGCCCCCGCCCACCGCGCCGCCGCCGGTGAGCTGCGCGCCAGCGTGGCCGCGGCGACCGAGCGGCTGCGCGACGTCATCGGCGTGCTGCGGGAGAACCGGGGCTGGGACGTCCGGCCGGCCGACGAGACCGTGGCGGAGCTGGTGGAGGGGGCCCGCGACGCCGGGATGACGGTGGAGCTGCGTGCCGCGCCGGCCGACCTGGACCTGCCGCCGATGGTCGCGCACGCCGCGCACCGGGTGGTCCGCGAGGCGTTGACCAACGCCGCCCGGTACGCCCCCGGCGCTCCGGTCACCGTCGCCCTGACCCGGACCGGCGACCGGGTCGACGTGCGGGTGGTCAACGCCCCGGCGGTGGTCCCGCCGCTGCCCGGCCCGCCCGGCCACGGCTCGGGCCTGCTCGCCCTGCGCGAGCGGGTCCGCCTCACCGGCGGCGTGCTCGACGCGGGCCGCCGCGACGGCGGGTTCGCCGTCCGGGCCCGGCTGCCGCTGACCGTCGACGGCCCGACCCCCGACGACCGGCCGACACCGCCGCCCGACGTTCCGGCCGGCTGGTCGGCGGGCGACGATCCGACCGGGCCGCCGCCCTTCGACCTGGCGGCCGGCTGGCCGCTCCCCGATCGGCCCGGGCCGGTGCCGGGCGACCGGTCCGGAGAGGCCGCGCGACGGCTGCGCGACGCCCGGCGCGAGGTGCGGCGCAGCCTGCTGGTCGCGTTCGGCGCCCCGGTCACGCTGGGCCTGGTGCTGTCGCTGGTCTACTACCCGCTGGCCACGGCCGGCGCCGTGCTGGACCGCCCCGGGTACGAGCGGCTGCGGGTCGGTGACCCGCGCGACGGGCTGGGGCTGCCCCGCCGGCAGGTCGAGCCGCCGGACGGCGGCACGGCGGACGGGTGCGAGTACTACACCGACGGCAACTTCCCCTTCGCGGAGCCGACCTGGCGGCTCTGCTTCACCGACGGCCGGCTGGCCAGCAAGGAGCGGATCGCCCGGTGAGCGAGGACCGCGAGCGCCCGGTGCGGGTCGTGCTCGCCGACGACGAGGCCATGGTCCGGGCCGGGGTGCGGGCCATCCTGGCGGCGGACCCGGGCATCGAGGTGGTCGGCGAGGCCGCCGACGGCCGGGAAGCCGTCGAACTCGTCCGCGCCCACCGCCCCCGGGTGGCCCTGCTGGACATCCGGATGCCCAGGCTGGACGGGATCGGCGCCGCCGCGGAGATCCGGCGGCTGGTGCCGGAGACCGCCAGCGTCATGCTGACCACGTTCGGCGAGGACGACCACGTCGCCCGGGCGCTGGGGCACGGGGCGAGCGGGTTCCTGCTCAAGGCCGGCGATCCCCGCGAGCTGCTGGCCGGGCTCCGGGCCGTGGCCGACGGCGGGGCGTACCTGTCGCCCCGGGTGGCCCGGCGGGTGATCGAGCTGACCGGCGGTCGGCTGGCCCGTGGCCCGTACGCCCGGGACCGGCTCGGCGGCCTGACCGAGCGGGAACGGCAGGTGCTGGCGCTGGTCGGCGCGGGACTGTCCAACGCCGAGATCGCCCGCCGGCTGCATCTGGTCGAGGGCACCGTGAAGAGCTACCTGACCAGCATCTTCACCCGGCTCGACGTCCGTAACCGGGTACAGGCGGCGATCCTCGCGTACGAGGCGGGGCTGGTCCCGCCGACCGGCTGACCAGCCCCGCCCGTTCCGTTCCGGGTCAGGCGTCGCGCCGGCGCAGCGCGGCCCGGCCGAGGGTCAGCCCGGCGCCCGTCCAGCCGGCGAGCAACAGCAGCCCCACCGCCGCCGGGTACGGGTCGGTGTCCCCGGCCATGAAGTGCGCCCCGGCGACGCCGGGGAAGGCGTCGGCGATCCGGGTGAGCACGGTGATCTGCGGCTCCTGGAGCGACAGCGGCACGATCATCAGCACGGCGAGGAGCACGGTCAGGGTGAGCACCGCGTGGCGCAGCGCCGCCGCGAGGCCCAGCGCGAGCACGCCGCCCAGCGCCAGGTAGACCGCGGTGGCCAGCACGTCGCCCAGCGTCCCGGCGGCCGGGGCGCGGCCCCAGCCGCCCAGCACCGGCCCGGCCACCAGCGCGCCGACGCCGCCGAGCAGGAGTCCGAACAGGAACGTCACGACCGCCACCACGACCGCCTTGGCCAGCAGCATCCGGCCCCGGGACGGGGTGCAGCGCAGGGTGGTGCGGATGGTGCCGGTGCTGTACTCCGCGGTGATGGCGAGCAGTCCCAGGGCCAGGACGGCGTACTGGGTGAGGTCCAGGGAACCGATCACGATGCTGCCGACGGTGACGACGCCCGGGTTGTTGGTCGGGTCGTCGTCGGTGTTGGCGTTGGCCGCGTAGATGGCGAGCTGCCCGGCGGTGACCGCCATCACCAGCACACCGGCCAGCAGCGTCCACCAGGTGGACCGGACGGACCAGAGCTTGGTCCACTCGGCGGCCACCGCGCCGGTGAACGGGCCGTCGGCCGGACCGGGTCGGGACGCCGGTCGGGCCGGGGCGATCGTGCGGAGGGTGCTCATCGGGCCTCACTTTCGACGACGCCACCGGCGTACTCGACGCTGTCGGCGGTGAGGGCCATGAAGGCCTGTTCCAGCGAGCCGGTCACCGGGGTCAGTTCGTGCAGCCGGACCCCCAGCTCGTACGCCAGGTCACCGACCCGGCCGGCGGCGGCGCCCGAGACGGTCAGGCCGTCGGCGCCGTCCGGGGTCACCATGGCCCCCTCGGCCGTCAACCGCTCGGCCAGGGCGGCCAGCGCCGCGGGTTGCGGGCCACGGACCAGGACCGCGGCGGTCGCGCCGGCGGCGATCAGCTCGGCGACCGGCGCGTCGGCGATGAGCCGGCCCCGGCCGATCACGACGAGCTGGTCGGCGGTCTGCTGCATCTCGCTCATCAGGTGACTGGAGACCAGGACGGTCCGCCCCTCGGCGGCCAGCGCCCGGGTCAGCCCCCGGATCCACCGCACCCCGTCGGGGTCCAACCCGTTGACCGGTTCGTCGAAGAGCAGCACCGGCGGGTCGCCGAGCAGCGCACCGGCGATGCCGAGCCGTTGCGCCATGCCGAGGGAGAGCGAGCGCCCCTGCTTGTCCGCGGCGGCTCCGTCGAGGCCGGCCAGGCCGAGCACCTCGTCGACCCGGCGTAGCGGGATGCCGTTGCTGCGGGCCATCGCCCGCAGGTGCGCCCGGCCCGACCGGGCCGGATGGATGCCGGTGGCGTCCAGCAGCGCCCCCACCTCGTGCAACGGGTGCCGGAGCGTCCGGTATGCCCGGCCGTCGACCAGGGCCGCGCCGGCGGTCGGCCGGTCCAGGCCGAGGACCATCCGCATGGTGGTGGACTTGCCCGCGCCGTTCGGGCCGAGGAAGCCGGTCACCCGGCCGGGCACGATGTCAACGGTCAGGTCGTCGACCGCCGTCGTCTCCCCGAACCGTTTCGTCAACCCACGTAGTGTGATCATGTGCCGACGGTACGAACCGGACCCGCCGCCCCACCGCTGCCGATCGCCGTCGACCAGCCCTGACTTTCGTCAGGCTTGCCGCCCGCGCCATCGGGTCCGCGCGCCGCGCCGCCCGCCTCGCCCCGCGCCGCCTCGCCCCGCGCCGCCTCGCCCCGCGCCGCCTCGCCCCGCGCCGGCTCGCCCCGCGCCGCCCGCCTCGCCCCGCGCCGCCCGCCTCGCCCCGCGCCGCCCGCCTCGCCCCCGTGCGGTGATATCGCCACCGTCCTTTGGAGCTGAATCGGATGCGACATCGGGCCGAGTCCGGGTGGCACGGACGCGATCTGCTCGCCGGGTGATTCGTCTGCGACATCAGCTCCAAAGGCGCTGTGGCGACATACCGCCGGCAGCCGGGTGACACGGGGCACCGCCGGACGGCGCGGCGGCTCCGGCGGTGCCGCCGGCAACCGGGTGACGCGGCGGCGCCGCCGGACGGCGTGGCGGCCCCGGGGCGGCGGTCGGGCGCGGGGCCGGAGTGGTCAGGCGCGGCGGACGACGAACGCGTCCGGCATCCGGAAGGTCAGGTTGTCCGGGCACCACGGCGGCCGGACCACGGTCACCCCGTCGAGCAGCGGCGCCGCCTCGGCGACCACCACCGCCGCCTCCATCCGGGCCAGTTGGGCCCCCACGCAACGGTGGGCGCCCGCCCCGAAGGCCAGGTGCCGGCGGGAACCGGGCTGCCCGGGCCGGAACTCGGCCGGGGCGGCCACCACCTCGGGGTCCCGGCCGGCCCGGGCCAGCCAGGCCACGATGCTGGTGCCCGCCGGCACCGCCGTCCCGCCCAGCGTGGTGTCCACCGCGGCCACCCGCCGCCAGGTGACGATCGGCGGCTCCAGTCGGAGCCCCTCCTCGACCACGTCGGCGACGGCGACCTCGCCGGCGCGCAGCCCGGCGCGGACCTCCGGTTCGCCGGTCAGCCGGTGCAGCAGCAGGGTGAGGAACTGCGAGGTGGTCTCCTGGCCGGCGACCAGCAGGAAGAACAGCGCGCCCACCACCACGTCGGGGGAGTGCCCGGCGGCCCGCAGCCGGGCGGCCAGCCCTGCGCCGGTGGCGGCGAACGCGCGCAGCACGGTGTGGAACCGGCCGACCTCGGTGGCCAGCGCCCGCTGCCGTCCGGCGTCCAGTGGCGCCCAGAACAGCTCCAGCGCGGCCCGGGCGAAGTCCTTGACCGCGCCGACCGGGGCGTCCGGCAGTTCCACGAGGCGGGCCAGCACCAGCAGCGGCAGGTCGGCGGCGAGTTCGGCGTACAGGTCGACGGTCCGTCCCGCGTCGAGGGCGGCGGCGAGCCGGTCGACCCGCTCCCGCACCAGCGCGGCCAGCCAGGGCTGCTGCGCCGCGACCCGGGTGGGGTGCAGCGCGTCGGCGACGATGCCGCGGATCTCCGGGTGGCTGGCGCCGGAGTTGTTGGCGAGGGTCGGGGGCAGCCGGAACCGGTGCCCGGCGAGCACCCGCAGCGCGGCCACCGGCATCGGGGTCACCCCGTCGAGGGCGTTGTCCGGTCGGAACGTGACCGGGTCGGTGAGCACCTGCTTCACCAGCGCGTGCCGGGTGACCACCAGGTGGCCGACGCCGACGTGGTCGACCACGGTCGCCGCGTCCGGCCACCGCCCGTCGACGGACTCCCCCCAGCCCCGGAACAGCACGCCGCCACGCTAGCGGGCGGCTCCCGGCGGCGAAGGGTCCAGCTCCCACACGGTGGTGTGCCTCACCCGTACGCTCTCCAGCGCCTCCGGCACCGGCACGTCGTACGCGGCCAGCTCGCGGAACCGCTCGCGGGGCAGGAACGCCCGGCCGGGGTCGCCGACCAGCACCCGGGCCCCGGACCGGGCGGCCCGGAGCAGGAAGCGCAGCATCCGCCGCGCCATCGCCTCGCTGTAGAAGACGTCGCCGGCGAGCACCACCTCGGCGTCCCCGGCGTCGCCGTCGAGGATGTCGCCGAGTTCGGCGTCGACGCGTACCCCGTTGGCCCCGGCATTGAGCGCGACGGCCGCGACGGCCCGCTCGTCGACCTCGACGGCGCGGACGGACGCCGCGCCGGCGCGGGCGGCGGCGATGGCGACCAGGCCGGAGCCGGAGGCGAGGTCGAGCACCCGGCGGTCGGCGACCAGCTCGGGGTGGTCGGTGACGTAGCGGGCCAGCCCCTGGCCGCCGGCCCAGGCGAAGGCCCAGAACGGCGGCGGCTGGGCGCTGCGGAACTCACCCTCGGTCAGCTCCCACAGGCCGATCGGCTCGTCGGCCTGGTGCAGCCGCACCTCGGGGACGAACGGGACCGGCGCGAGCCGGGCGTGCAGCCGGACGAAGGCCGCGGACAGGTCGGACACCCGGTGATTCTGCCCCGGGCGGTATCCCGGGCGTGTCGCGGGGCGCGCGTGACCGGTTCACCACCGTCGGTGAAATCGGCCCCCGCGCTTGCCGGCCGGCGCGAACACGCCCGTCTACCGGCCTGCCCGGACCGCTCATAGCGTTGCCCGGTGGACGCGACCGACGGGAGGACGAGGCGGTGGTGAGCGTGTGGCGGAACGCGCTGCGGATCGGGATGGTGCTGGCCTGTCTGTCGGGGGCGGGCCTGGGCGCCGCCGTGCCGGCGCGGGCGGCGGCCGGCTTCGCCACCGAGCTGAGCGGGCTCCCGGACGAGTTCACCGCCGGCAACCGGGTGGAGACCGTCTCCGCGGTGGTCTCCCGCTCCGACGGTGGCGGCTGCGTCAAGGTGCGCTGGTCGATGGTGCTCGGCGTGCAGGGCCTGCGGCTGGACCAGGTGAAGATGGACCGCGTGGAGGACAGCGGCTCCTTCCCGCTGGAGATCCGCACCGAGGGGGACGTGGCCCGGCTGACCGACCGTCAGCTGGACCCGGGAGTGCTCTGCCCGGGGCGGACGGTCACCGCCCGCTACCGGGTGGCCTTCGCCGAGGACGTCACCCGCGGGCGGGTGAGCTTCGCCGCCGAGGCGTACGACGAGAACCTGCTCCTGCTCGCCCGGCGGACGGCGACCCGGCAGGTGGTCGGCGAGGAGGCCGACGCGACGCCGAGCGAGGCGACGCCGGAGCCGACGGACGGCTCCGCCACGCCGAGTGCCCCGGCCGGCTCGGAGCCGGCGGCGAACGACCCCGGCGCGGACGCGACGCCGAGCGATGAGGCGGTGGCCGAGCTGCCGCCGCCGGGCGCGGCGGGCCGACCGGTGGCGCAGCCCGGTGGTTTCGGGGTGGTGCAGGGTGCCTTCCTCCTCGGCGGTCTGCTCCTCTTCCTCGGCGCGGGCCTGCTGTTGCGGCTGCGGCATCTGCTGCGCCCGGCCGGGAATGCGGCGGCCGCGGACGATCGGGGCCTCGCCTTCGAGCGTCCGCCGGCGCGGCGGTGGCGGTAGGGGCCGCCGATCGGGGGTGGCCGGGGCCGGGAGGGAACCTCCGGCTGCAATGAACGCCGTCAATTTGTGTCATAGGGCGATGCAAGAGTGTCCGATGTGCAGCTTCGGTATAACTACCGGTTCTATCCGACGCCGGTCCAGCAGGCGGCGTTGGCGCGGGCGTTCGGGTGTGCGCGGGTGGTGTTCAACGACGGGCTGCGCGTACGGCAGGCGGCCAGGGAGAACGGCGAGCCGTACGTGCCGGACGGCGAACTGTCGAAGCGGGTCATCACCCGGGCCAAGCGCACACCGGATCGAGCGTGGCTTTGCGAGGTGTCCGCGGTGGTGCTCCAGCAGGCCCTCGCGGACCTGAACACGGCGTACCGGAACTTCTTCACCTCACTGTCCGACAAGCCCAAAGGCCCCAAGGTCGCCCCGCCCCGGTTCCGGTCCCGCAAGGACAACCGGCAGGCCATCCGCTTCACCAAGAACTCCCGCTTCCGGCTGCTGGACAACGGGCGGCTGAGACTGCCGAAGATCGGTGACGTGGCGCTGCGGTGGTCCCGGGTGTTGCCGACTGACCCGTCCAGCGTGACGATCATCCGGGACGCGGCGGGCCGGTACTTCGCCTCGTTCGTGGTGACCACCATCGACGACCCGCTTCCCCCGGTTGGTGCCGAGGTGGGTATCGACCTGGGTCTGACCCATTTCGCGGTCCTGTCCAACGGCACGAAGGTGACGGCGCCGAAGTTCCTGCGCCGCGCCGCCCGTAAACTGCGCCGTTTGCAGCAGGACGTGTCCCGCAAGCAGCGGGGCAGCGCAAATCGCAAGAAGGCCGTCGTCAAGGTCGCCCGGGCGCACGCCCGGGTGGCGGACACGCGGCGGGACTGGCAGCACAAGCTCTCGACACGGATCATCCGCGACAGCCAAGCGGTGTACGTCGAGGACCTGTGCGTGACTGGTCTCGCCCGGACCCGGTTGGCCAAATCCGTGCACGATGCCGGCTGGTCGCAGTTCGTGCACATGTTGGAATACAAGGCCGTCCGATACGGGCGGACCTTCGCCCGCATCGGCCGGTTCGCGCCCACGTCTCAGACGTGCTCGGTGTGCGGCCGTGTCGACGGACCCAAGCCGTTGAACATCCGGTCGTGGACCTGCCCCTGCGGGGCTGTCCACGACCGGGACATCAACGCGGCCAGAAATGTGCTCGCGGCGGGACGCGCCGAGAGCCTAAACGCCTGTGGAGCGCAGGTAAGACCGGCACCCGTGCCGGCACCGCGCCGAGAAGCAGGAATCCACCCAGGCGCCACGCGCGGTTCCACGCGCAGCGCGGAAGGAATCCCCGTCTCTCAGGGCGGAGAGAGCGTCAATACCGCTGGCTCACCTACCTCTACCTGCCCGCCCAGTACGCCGCCCTGGCGCTCTCCTGCGCCGTCTGTGCCCGCGGTGAGCTGTCCTGGCTAGACGAGGCCAGCCCGGTCGCCCGCCGGCGGGTGCGTCAGAGGCATCGCCATCAACACCGCTCACAAGCTGGGCCACATGCGGGATACGACGGAGCGCTGGCTCTCGAAGGCTGGCTTTCGCCCCGACCGGCTTGCGGGCTGCGGGGAGCGCCAGCGCCGTCGTTCCGCGGCCCCACCCCCGAGCCGTACGCCGGCTGACCGCCCCCGGGCGCGCCGGCCGTGCGCCGTATCCCGCGGCCGGCGCCGGGGTGCCCGGGGTCAGTCCAGCTGGGCGGGTTCCAGGCCGAGCTCGCGGGCGGCGACCAGGCGGAACCACTCGGTGAGCTGACGGCGGGTGAGCACCCGCTCGTGCACCGCGATTTGCACCGCGAGCCCGTCCATCACGGCGTTGATCCGCCACGCGGCGCCGGCCGGGTCGGCGCACTCGAAGGTGCCGTCGGCCACCCCGTCCGAGATCACCTGGGCCAGGTCCTGTCGCCACCGCAGGTCGAGCCGACGGGACGCCTTCTCCAACTCCGGGGTACGCAGCGACTCCGCCCACCCGTCGATCCACATGGACCAGGAGGTCGACCGGCCGGCCGGGGTGTAGAGGCGCAGCATCCGCCGCAGCTTGGTCAGGGGCGGGGCGGAGGAGCGGACCACCGCGTCGAGCCGGGCCAGGTCCTGCTCGACGGCGTACGCGAACGCCTGCGCGAGCAGCCGTTCCTTGGTGGCGAAGTGGTAGAAGACCAGGGCCTGGCTGACGCCGGCGGCCTCCGCCACGTCGGCCGTCCGGGTGTTGGCGAGTCCACGTTCCACGATCACGTCACAGGCCGTGCGCAGCAGGGCATCCAGGCGGATCTCGGCGGCACGTCTCGTCACGCCGCTACCGTAGCCCATCGATATGAGCACAGGGAGTCACCGACTCGGCCAGGTCCAACCGGACATCAAGTCAGAAACCCGACAGCAGCTCGGAAGGTGTCCCGGCCCGAGTGTCCATCGGTGCTCGTCGGGGCCACAGACGCCGGAAAGGCGCCGGTCGGCACCGCGCGGGACGCGCCGGGGGACCCCCCGATTTGGCAACAGTTCCTGGCCTCGGCTAAAGTTCTCATCCGTCACCGGGAAACGCCGGGGACGTGCGGACGTAGCGCAGCTGGTAGCGCATCACCTTGCCAAGGTGAGGGTCGCGGGTTCGAATCCCGTCGTCCGCTCGGAGCTGCCGCCACGCATGTCGGGGGCAACCTCGGTGGAGTGGCCGAGAGGCGAGGCAACGGCCTGCAAAGCCGTGTACACGGGTTCAAATCCCGTCTCCACCTCGGCAGTTGACGAGGGCGATTGGCGCAGTGGGAGCGCGCTTCCTTGACACGGAAGAGGTCACTGGTTCAAACCCAGTATCGCCCACCAGTTGGATGAGCAGGTCAGGCGGCTCATCACCGGACACCGGTGATGAGCCGTTCTGTTTCTCCCAATGTCCGCCCGCTACCCCGGGGCGGTCAGCAGCGCCTCCGCGACGGGCGTCCGGCTGCTCAGCAGCGACCGGCCCGCCCGGTGCGTCACCACCAGGCCCGCCGCCCGCAGCGTGGCGAGGTGCTGCGACACCCCGCGAGGGAGAGCCCCGTCCGCCGGGCCAGCTCGGTGGTCGACCGCGGCGCGTCCAGCTCGGCGAGCAACCGGGCCCGGCCCCGGCCGAGCACGGCGCCCAGGGCGTCCGGCGCCGCCGGCGGGCACTCCCACAACGCGCCGAGGCCCCGGGCGGGGTACGCCAGCTGCGGCACGTCGCCGGCCGCGATGCTGAGCACCGACGGCCAGACGAAGACCGACGGGATCAGCACCAGCCCGCTGCCGTCCGGCACGTCCGGTGCGGTGCAGTGCCGCTGGCTGACCAGCAGCGCGTCGCCCTCCCA
Organism: Micromonospora sp. NBC_00898; assembly: GCF_045207895.1. Lineage (NCBI taxonomy): Bacteria > Bacillati > Actinomycetota > Actinomycetes > Micromonosporales > Micromonosporaceae > Micromonospora > Micromonospora sp. NBC_00898. The sequence goes on along the minus strand of NZ_CP108775.1, from coordinate 3,960,407 downwards.
GCGGACCCGTTCGTGGAGGTCGTTGAGCAGCCCGGCGGCGCCCTCCTCGGCCAGCCGGCGGGCCCGCCGGAACACCTCCGCGTCGAGCAGCGCCCGGATCCGGGGCCACTCCGCGGCCAGGGCCAGCCGCCAGTACGTGTCGATCTCCCCGGCCAGCCGGTGCAGCCCGTTCGCTGGGTCGGCGTACAGGGCGGCCAGCGCCGGTGGTCGGGCGCCGGGGTAGAGGTCGAGCTGGGCGCGGACCGTGTCGGGCGGGGTGGCGCGGAGCGCGGCCAGCTCCTGCCCCAGGTCCGGAGTGAGGCCGGCCGGCGGTGGGGTGAGGAAGTCGGCCAGGTAGCCCGGCGCGGGCGTCACCAGCTGCCAGAGCAGCCCGCCGTCGCGGCCGGACAGCCCGGCCTCGGCCAGCCGGGGCCGGACCCGGTTCACCCAGGGCAGGTGGATCGCGTGGTCGCCCGGGTCGCGGAGCACCCGCACGCTGGCGACGACCTCCCAGAGGCAGGAGAGCGCGAAGCGGACCCGGGCGACCGCGTCCGCGGACAGGCCGATGGCGACCACACCGCCTCCTTCGTTTCAGCTGGGACTGAAACATTACGGCCGGCGGCGGCGCGGGCGCAGACTGGCCGGGTGAACGATCACCACACCCGAGCCCTGAACTTCCGTTCCCTGCACGTCCCCGGCGAGCCGCTGGTCCTGGTCAACGTCTGGGACGCGGCGAGCGCCCGGATCGTCGCGGCCGCCGGCGCCCGCGCGGTGGCCACCACCAGCGCCGGCGTCGCCTGGAGCCTCGGCGCGCCGGACGGCGACGCCCTCGGCCGCGACGCGGCCGTCGACCTGGTCCGCCGGGTCGTCGCGGCGGTACCGCTGCCGGTCACCGCCGACATCGAGTCCGGGTACGGCGACACCGTCGACGAGGTCGCCGCGACCGTACGGGCGGTGGTGGCGGCGGGCGCCGTCGGCGTGAACGTCGAGGATGCCCGGCACGACGGGGGAGCGCCGCTGCGCGAGGTCGACGAGCAGTGCGCCCGGCTGTCCGCCGTCCGGAAGGCGGCGGACCACGCCGGCATCCCGCTGTACGTCAACGCCCGGATCGACACGTTCCTGCGCGGCGCCGGCGGCGTCGACGAGACGGTGGCCCGGGCCCACGCCTACCTGGCGGCCGGCGCGGACGGGGTGTTCGTGCCCGGCACGGTCGACCCGGAGACGGTGGCCGCCCTGGTCGCGGCCATCCCGGCCCCGCTGAACGTGCTCGTCGGGCCGGGTGCCCCGGCCGTGCCGGAGCTGGCCCGCCTCGGGGTGGCCCGGATCAGCCTCGGCTCCGCGGTGGCCGAGGCCGCGTACGCGGTGGCCCGCCGGGCCGCCGACGAGGCGTTCGGCGCCGGGACGTACGGCGCGCTGGCCGGCGCGTACGACTACGGGACGCTGAACGACCTGATGCGGGGCTGAAGCCGGACACACGAGGGGGTGCCGGCCGCGTCGGCCGGCACCCCCTCGGATGCGCGCGTGGTGCCCCGAGACCGATCAGCTCCGTCGGCTCCGGGTCGGTCGGGTCACAGCGGCGGGCCGACGTCCCGGCGCTCCTCGACCCGCCGATACTCGACCGGCTCGGCCGTGGTGACCACCTCGCGGCGGCGGCCCCAGACCAGGGTCGTCATGATGAGGCCGAGCACGCCGGCCGCCATCAGGATCCAGCCGATGACGTCGAGGTTGACCCCGCCGATGCTGGCGTCCAGCGCGAACGTGAGGATCGCGCCGACCGCGATCAGGAAGATGCTGGTACCGATTCCCACGACAGCCTCCTTCAGGGGACGTGGTGTGCTGTCGAGAGCAGTCAGTACCCAGGTGGTGAGCAGCGCAATCACCCGCCTGTGGCGGCGGTCGCCCGGCAGCCCCGCCAGCGCGGTGGTCGCGGGGTGGGGGCGTCCGGACGGCGATCTTGCGATCGGGTACAGTTCTGTCCGTCGCCGACGCAAGCCGGCGGCACGCGGACGTAGCGCAGCTGGTAGCGCATCACCTTGCCAAGGTGAGGGTCGCGGGTTCGAATCCCGTCGTCCGCTCGCGATCCGCCCCTCGCGGGGTCGACCGTCGCCGGTGCTGGTCTCGCCACCCGGCGCGCGCGGGCGATTGGCGCAGCGGGAGCGCGCTTCCTTGACACGGAAGAGGTCACTGGTTCAAACCCAGTATCGCCCACCATTTATATGTGCAGCTAGAAGTGCTCCGATTCTGAACCGAGAATCGGAGCACTTCAATTTATTTCAACATCATGAGTTAGTCACGAGTTATCAACTTCTCGCCGGGGATGAGATGTCGATCTCAGCCGCAGGACGTGCGTGACATTCTGCCGAGTGCTGGTCGCGGGTCGCGCCCGCTGTCGGCGCATGGCAGGATCGTGCTCCATGATCGATGATTTCGCGAAGGAGTACCTGCACAACGATCTGCGAGAGATTCGCGAGGCGATGCTCTGGAAGCTCGACGGGCTCTCCGAGTACGACATCCGCCGCCCCCTGACCTCGACCGGAACCAACCTTCTCGGCCTGGTCAAGCACCTGTCGATCTGGCAGTCCAGGTACTTCGGCGAGGTCTTCGACCGGCCGTTCCCCGAACCCCTGCCCCGGTGGGACGACCTCGGGGCACGCGGTGCCGACATGTGGGCGACCGAGCGCGAGACGCGCGAGGAGATCATCGACCGCTACCGCCGCGTGTGCGAGCACTCAGACGCGACGATCACCGCCCTCGCCATCGACTCACCCGGCCACGTGCCCTGGTGGCCACGCCCCAACGTCAAGCTATTCAACATCCTGGTCCACAGTCTCACCGAGACCAGCCGGCACGCCGGACACGCCGACATCCTGCGCGAACAGCTCGACGGCTCGACCGGGACAACAGCCGAGTACGCGAACTCGCAGCGCGACCCGGCATTCTGGGAAGCCCAGCGCGCGAAGATCGAGCGGGCCGCCAAAGCAGCCGCCACCACGCCCGATCATGCCCGTTCCGCCAACGCGTAGATTGGGAGAGCTGGCCGACATGGCCTACAGCTGCACCACCCGTCTGCGAACCGCCGTAACGGCCACGTCTGGCCCCTGAGCTGCGGGAATGCGGTTCGGATTCTGCCACGTATGGTCCACCAGTAAAATTCGGGCATTTGCACTTCCTGACGCCCGGCTCGATGAGCCGGGCGTCAGGTTCCGGGCATCAGCCAGGAGCCCGCCAGGGCGCGCGACGGAGTCCTAGTCGCGGAGGGCGGCCTTTACCGCGAGGGCGAAGCCTTCCACGTTGTCGATCATGATGTTGTGGCCGCAGTCAGGAATCGCCACCACCTCGACACCCGAGGCCGCGAGCCGGTCTGCGTCGAAGCGCGGCCCGTCAGCCGCCGGGTACAGGAGCGCGCGCGGGATGGTCAGCCTGCCCAGGTGCTCGCGCACCATGGGCGTGGTGCCGCGCAGCAGGTTCATGGCACTGCGGTAGAGCGCCTGTGGCCCGGCCAGTCGCATCGTGGCCGCCCACTCCGGCCCGATGAACTCCAGCGTCTCGCCCCAGCCGTGGTCGAGGAACTCCTCCTCGGTGTGATAGACGCCGATGCCGGAACTGCCCGGTCGCTTCGTGGTCGGCAGCGGGTGCACCGGATCGAGGGCGGGGTCGACGAGCACAAGCCGGTTCACCAGCCGGGGGTGGCGTGCGGCGAGGATGACCGCGACCGCGCCGCCCATGCTGTGCGCGACCACGTCGGCGTCGCTCACCGCGGCCTGCTCCAGCGCACGGGCCAACACGTCCGCGTGCATTTCCAGGGTGTACGCCGCATCGGCCGGCCGGTCGCTGATGCCGAAGCCCAGCATGTCGATGAGGAGCGAGCGGTGGCCGGAAAGGGCCGGATGCGCGACCGCCTCGGCGTAGTACGGCGCCGAGCTGGCTCCCAGGCCGTGGAGGTAGACGCGGGCGGGCTGGGCGCCGGGGATCTCCACCCAGCCAATGCGGGAACCGTCGGGAGCAACTTGAGCGCTATGCATAGCTCAGAAGATATCTCGCTTCCGAGGTATCCTGGCAACGGGGTATGATCCAGATCATGCTGGAACTGGCGATCCTCGGCTTCCTCTACGACGAGCGGCTCCACGGGTACGACCTCCGCAAACGCATCGCCGCCCTGACCGGACACGTGCGCCCCATCGCCGACGGCACGCTCTACCCCCTGCTCAAGCGCATGGAAGCCGCGGGGCTGCTCACCCGGGAACTCCAACCCGGCCAGGTTGCCGCACCCCGGCACATGCTGTCGCTGACGTCCGGAGGCAGAAAAGCGCTGCTCGACCGGCTCCGTGAACCCGACGAGCTGTTCATCACCGACGAGAACAGGTGGTTCACCCTGCTGGCCTTCCTGCGCCACCTCGATGACCCGGCGGCACAGGCCGCCGTGTTGCGGCGTCGGCTTGACTTCCTCACGCAGCCAGCCAGCTTCTTCTGGGACGGCGAACGGCCACTGCGTGCCAGCGACTTCGACGACCCCTTCCGACAAGGGCTGTTCACGATCGCCACTGCTACCACGCGTACCGAGCTGAAGTGGCTACGCGAGACACTGGTGACCCTGAACCAGGTCTCATGAGGCTCACGCAACAGGAGAATCGGCGTAAGGCACAGACCCACCGCTGACAGCCCATGACGGGGGTTCTCACCGGTGCAACGGTGAAAAGCAGCACGGCGATTCGCCGCCACCTCGGCACCGGTGTCGGGACCGGCCTGCTTACAGTTCTCCTCCGCAGGACCACCGCTGCTGTTGGAGGGATTCATCGGATGTACCTCACCCAGGCGCTGCACCGAGCCGTGCAGCAGGATCCCCATCGGGCGCTGACGATCTGCGGAGAACGGGTGCGGTCGGTGTCCGAGTCCACCGACCGGATCGCGCGACTGGCCGCGGGCCTGCGTGCGTTCGGCGTGGAACGCGGTGACCGGGTGGCCGTCCTGGGCCCGAACTCCGATCGGTACCACGAGTGCCTGCTCGCGGTGCCGTGGGCGGACGCCGTGGTGATGCCGATCAACAGTCGATGGGTCCCGGCCGAGATCGGCTTCGCGCTGCGCGACGCGGCGCCTGCCGTGCTCGTCGTCGACGCCGAGTTTGCCCCGATCATCCCGACGCTGCACGAACACGCTCCGCTGCCGGCTGTGGTGGTGATGGGCGACGGGGAGGCCCCGGCACGCTGTGTCGCGTACGAGCGTCTGATCGAGGAGAATCCGGCAATGCCGGACAGCCGCCGGGGCGGCGACGATCTGTTCGGCGTCTTCTACACCGGCGGCACCACCGGTCGGCCCAAGGGTGTGATGCTCACCCACGCCAACATGCTCACCTCGGCGTTGGGCAGCCTGGCGACGGGGGAGTTCGTCACGCCGGGCGGGCGGCTCCTGCACACGGCCCCGATGTTCCACCTCGCCGACCTCGCGACCTGGACGGCGACCCTGGTCGCCGGCGGTACGCACGTGATCGTCCCCGGTTTCACACCCGCGGGCGTGCTCGCGGCGATCGAACGGCAGCGCGTCACCGACGTCCTCCTGGTGCCGACGATGATCCAGCTGCTGGTCGATTTCCCGGACGCCGCGCGCTTCGACGTGTCCAGCCTGAACCATCTGATCTACGGTGGATCGCCCATGCCGGAGGCGCTGCTCGCCCGCGCCCGCCGGATGTTCCCGCGGACCGGGTTCGTCCAGGCGTACGGGATGACCGAACTGGCCCCGGTCGCCACCCTGTTGCTCCCCGCCGACCACGCGGATCCCGGTCTGGCCCATGCGGCGGGACGAGCGGCGCCGCATGCGGAGATCCGGATCGTCGACACCGACGGTGCCGACGTTCCGCGTGGCGTGGTCGGCGAAATCGCCGTGCGGGGCGACCACGTGATGCGCGGATACTGGCGCCGTCCCGAGGAGACGGCCGCCTGCTTGATCGACGGCTGGATGCACACCGGCGACGCCGGCTTCATGGACCTGCGCGGGTACCTGTTCGTGGTCGACCGCCTCAAGGACATGATCATCTCCGGTGACGAGAACGTCTACTCGGCCGAGGTGGAGAGCGCCCTGGCGTCCCATCCGGCGGTGGCGGTGTGTGCGGTGATCGGCCTGCCGGACGAGCGGTGGGGGGAGCGGGTCCACGCCATCGTCGTCCTCACCCCGGAGGCCACCGTGACCGGCGACGAACTGCGGGAACACTGCCGCGGGCAACTGGCCGGGTACAAGATTCCCCGCAGCGTGGAATTCGTCGACGCGCTGCCGGTGTCGTCCGCCGGCAAGGTGCTCAAGCAGCAGTTGCGCGACCGGCGGTGAACCGGACCGTGGCGTCCGGCAGCCCTCGGGACCGGGGCGGATCGCCCGACACGACGAACCGGCTCGATTACAGTCAGAAGGCGTGGATCCCGGCGCGGCACGCACTGCCACCCGCCGACTCGTCGCGATGGCCTGACCGGTGACGCGACTGACCGGGCGCGACCGGGACATCGAGCTGATGCACTCGTTCGTCGACCAGGCCACCGTTCGGGGCGGCGCGCTCCTGCTCTCCGGTGACGCGGGTGTCGGCAAGACCGCGCTCCTGGACGTCGCGGCGTCCTACGCGACCGCCGCCGGCGCGCAGGTCGTGCACGCCACCGGCGCGCAGTTCGAGGCGAACGTCAGCTTCGCGGGGCTGCACCAGCTTCTCTATCCACTGCTCGGCTACCTCCCCCGCCTCGACGAGCCACAACGTGCCGCCCTCCGCAGCGCGCTCGGCCTTGCCGAGGGACCGCCCGTGGACCGGTTCCTCGTGTCGTGCGCGGCCCTGGCGCTGCTGACGCAGGCGGCCAGCAGCGCGCCGGTGCTCGTGACAGTCGACGATCTACCGTGGCTCGACCAGGTCAGCGCCACCGTCCTCGGCTTCATCGCCCGCCGCCTCGCCGGGCACCGCATCGGGTTCATCGCCGCGTCACGGACCGGCGAGGAGGGGTTCTTCGACCGGTCGGGCATCCGCACGTACGACATCCAACCACTGTCGGAGACTGCGTCCGCCGCGCTGCTGGCCAGCCGCTATCCCGCCCTCACCGCGAGGGCCCGGCAAAGGCTGCTCACCGAGGCCCAGGGGAATCCGTTGGCGCTGCTGGAACTCCCCGTAGCGCTCAACCAGGCACCGCGGCCCGCCCCAAGTACGCTGCCCACCACACTGCCGCTGACCAGGCGCCTGCAGGCGGTCTTCGCCAGCCGCGTACGTGATCTTCCCGAACGCGCGCGTCGGATGCTGCTGCTCGCGGTGCTCGACGGCAGCGGCGATCTGCGGATCCTGCGGACGGGCGGTCCCCGGGCGGAGGCCGACGACCTGGCACCGGCCGAGCGGGCACAGCTGCTGTCCGTCGACCCGGCCGCCGCGCGACTGTCCTTCCGCCACCCGCTGATCCGTTCGGCCGTCTTCGAGCTGTCCACCGCCGACGAACGCCGGCAGGTGCACCGCGTTCTCGCTGAGCGCCGCAGGGACGAACCGCAGCGGCGGGCCTGGCACCTGGCCGAGGCGTCTGAAGGCCCGAACGAGCAGGTCGCGGCGTTGCTGCAGGAGGTCGCGCACACGAACCTGTTCCGGGGCGACTCGGTCGGCGCGATCACCGAACTGCTGCGGGCCGCCGACCTCAGCCCCGCCGGCACCGATCGCGGCAGGCGGCTGGCGGAGGCGGCGTACCTCGGCGCGATCGTCACCGGCGATCTGCGGGACGTGCCGGCCTTGATGGACGCGGCGCGGCGGGCCGACCCGCAGCACGGGGGCGCCCTGGCCGGCGCGGTCGCGGGCGCGTACCACCTGCTCAACGAGAGCGGCGACATCGACAACGCGCACCGCCTGCTGACCGGTGCGATCGAATCGCTGCCCGATCCGACCGACGCGCACAACAAGACCCTCATCGAGGCGCTGTACACGCTGCTCATGGTGGCGTTCTTCGGTGGACGGGCGGAACTCTGGACCGCCTTCCACCAGGCGGTTGACCGGCTGCGCCCGCAGCCTCCGCAGCTGCTGGCCATTCTCAGTCGGACATTCAGCGATCCGGCGCGCCTGGCGCTGCCCGTGCTCGACCGTCTCGACGCCGCCATCGCCCGGCTGCGCAACGAGACCAGCCCGGCCCGGATCGTGCGCACCGCGATTGCCGGGAGCTACCTCGACCGGGTCGGCGACTGCCGGGAGCCGTTGTGGCGGGCCGTGCGGCACGGCCGTGAGGGTGGGGCGGTGACCTCGTCGATCGAGGCGCTGTTCCTGCTCGGCAACGACGCCTACTTCGCCGGCCGGTGGGACGAGCTGCTGTCCCTGACCGAGGAGGGCCTCGCTCTGTGCGAGACGCACGACTACCAGCTCATGCGCTGGCCGGGCCTGTTTTTGCGGGCCCTGGTGGCCAGTGCCCGCGGCGAGGAGGACACCAGCCGGGCGCTGACCGACGAGATGGCGCGGTGGGCGGCACCACGTCGGGTCGGCGCGGTGACCGCGTACGTCTCGCACGTGAGGACGCTGACCGCGCTGTCGCGGGGTGACTTCGACGACGCGTACCGGCAGGCGAGCACGGTGAGCCGGGCTGGGCATCTCGCGACACACGCCCCCGAGGCACTGTGGTTGATCATGGAGCTGGTCGAGGCGGCCGCCCGCTCGGGCCGGCCGGGCGACGCGCGAGCCCATGCCGTCGCCGTACGCGAGGCGCGCATCGCCGAGCTGTCGCCGCGGTTGGCGCTGGGCGTCGCCGGGGCGACGGCGATGGCTGCCTCGGACGAGGAACATCCCAACCTCTTCGAACGGGCCCTGCGGACCCCGGACGCCGACCGGTGGCCGTTCGACCTGGCCCGCATCCGGCTGACCTACGGCGAGCGGCTGCGGCGCACCAGGTCCCCGGCCGCCGCCCGCGAGCATCTCACCGCCGCCTTGGACGGCTTCGCGCAGCTGGGTGCCCGGCCCTGGATCATGCGGACGGAGAACGAGCTGCGGGCCGCCGGCCTGCAGCGCGACCGGGCGAACCCGGCGGCTGCCGAAACCCTCACGCCGCAGCAGCGCCAGATCGCCCTGCTGGCCGCGTCCGGCCTGACCAACAAGCAGATCGGCGAGCGGCTGTTCCTGTCGGCGCGCACCGTCGGGTACCACCTGTACCTGATCTTCCCCAAGCTGGGCGTCAGCTCTCGGGCCGCCCTGCGCGACGCGCTGTCGGACCTGCCAGCGGCCGGGGACCCCGATTCTCCCCCGACCGAGTGACCGGTCATTTGACAGAGGCGAGCGACCCTGGCCCGCACCTAGCGTCCTCTTCAGGTTCGACCACTCAATCGCACTGGAGAAGACAATGAACACAGCCAGGAACGTCGTGCTCGTGCACGGCGGCTTCGTCGACGGATCCGGCTGGCAGCGGGTATACCACCTGCTGCGCCAGGACGGCTACAACGTCCGCGTCGTGCAGAACCCGACGGTCTCCCTCGAGGGCGACGCCACGGCCACCCGGCAGATCCTCCAGCAGTTGGACGGCCCGACCGTGCTGGTCGGTCACTCCTACGGCGGCGCGGTCATCAGCGAAGCCGGCACGCACCCCGCCGTGTCGGCGCTCGTCTACATCGCCGCGTTCGTGCCCGACAAGGGTGAGTCGGTGAACACGCTGATCGCCAACCCGCCGCCCGGGGCGCCCGTCCCGCCGATCCTGCCGCCGCAGGACGGCTTCCTGTTCCTCGACCGCGACAAGTTCCCGGCGTCGTTCGCCGGCGACCTGCCGGCCGACGAGGCGCAGTTCATGGCCGATTCGCAGGTGCCGTGGGGCGTCGACGCGCTCGGCGGCGCGGTCAGCGAGCCCGCGTGGCGGGCGAAGCCCAGCTGGTACCTGGTGGCCACCGACGACCGGATGATCCCGCCGCCCGCCCAGCGGACCATGGCCGAGCGGGCCGGTGCCAGCGTCGCCGAGGCGGCCGGCAGCCACTCAATCTACCTGTCGCAGCCGCAGGCCGTCGCCGACCTCATCAAGCAGGCCGCGGCCGGCTCGCGTTGACCCTGATCCCCTCTCCGTCCACCCACCCCATTCGAAGGATCACCATGTCCATCCGTAGCTGGCTGCGCCCCTCGGCGTTCACCGGGGCCGCAGCCACCCTCGCGGCAGCGGCGGCCCTGATCGCCTCCGCCCCCTCCGCCGGCGCCACCGTCCGCACGCCGACTCCGAAGCCGACGGTCGTGCTCGTACACGGCGGCTTCGCCGACGCCTCGGCCAGTTGGAACAGCGTCGTCGACAAGCTGCAGAAGCGCGGCTACCCCGTCGTCGCGCCGGCCAACCCGCTGCGCGGCCTGCCGTCGGACTCCGCGTACCTCGCCAGCGTCCTGCACAGCATCAGCGGGCCGATCATCCTCGTCGGACACTCCTACGGTGGCGCGGTCATCACCAACGCCGCGGCCGGCAACCCCGACGTCAAGGCGCTGGTCTACATCGCCGCGTTCGTGCCCGACACCGGCGAGGCCCTCGGCGAACTGATCAGCAGGTACCCGGGCAGCGAGATCCAGGCCGCCCTCACCCAGGTGCCCTACCCGGCCGCCGACGGCACCACCGGGACGGACCTGTACCTGCAGGCCGACAAGTTCCGGTCGGTCTTCGCGGCCGACCTCCCGGAGTCGACGACGAGGGTCATGGCCGCCACCCAGCGACCGTTCAGCGCGTCGTCGTTCGTCGACCGTACGCAGGCCGCCGCCTGGCACACCATTCCCTCCTGGGGGCTGGTGGCCACCGACGACAAGGCGATTCCCGCGGCGCTGGAGCGCTACGAGTACCAGCGCGCCGGCTCGCACACCGTCGAGGTCGCCGCGTCGCACGTCGCGATGATCAGCCATCCCGACGTCGTGACCGGGCTCATCGTCGACGCCGCCAACGGCACGAGCTGAACCAGGACGCCGGGGGGCCGCGCGCCCCGGCGGTCCGGGCCCCGGGGCCGGTCCACGCCGACCGGCCGCGGGGCCCTCTGGTCGTTCATGTCAGGCGTCCTGCCGCAGTGCGAGGGCCGGGCACATGGCGATCGCCTTCCGCGCGCCGGTGGCCAGCCACGGGGGCACCGGAGCGTCCGACAGGGACGGATAGCCGTTCGCGTCCAGGGTGATCAGCTCCGGCGCGAGCTGGGCGCACAGTCCGTGCCCGTCGCACCGGGACCAGTCCACCACGAGTCGACCGGCCGTCGAGTTCTCGCCGTCGGGCAACGGCAGGACGCCCCGTACCGGGTCACCGCAGCCGTCGCGGGTCAGATGCGCGGCGATGTCCGGGGTGAAGGTCTCCACCGCCGAGAGGGCGAACCGGGCGGTGCCGTCGGGGTGGCTGCACGCGCCCCGGCCGCGTACCCCGCCGGCCGCCGTGCGGATCTGGTCCAGGGACGCCGCGCCGCCGCTGCCGTCGCTGAGGGCGGCCATCGCCCGAGCCAGGTCGGGCAGGCCCAACTGGCACGGCCCGCACTGGCCGGCGGACTGGCCGGCGAGATAGCGCAGCACCCGGGTGGCCTCCCCGAGCGGGCACGTCCCGTCGCCGAGGGGCAGCATGATGCCCGCGCCGAGGGTGCCGCCGACCTCCGCCAGACCGGCCCGGGACACCACCGCGCGGGACGCCGCCGCGGCGGTGATCCATTTGCCGTGGAACCCGCCGAGCAGCACGCCGGGGCCGATGGTGGCCGCGCAGAGGTCGAGCACGTCCATCAGCGGTACGCCGGTCGGCACCTCCAGCACGGCGGGCCGTCGGGCGGAGCCGCCCACGGTGAGCAGCACGGTGCCGGGTTCGTCGGTGGTGCCGACCTCGGCGAAGGCGTACGGACCGAGGCGGGCTGCCACCGCCAGTTGCGCGTACGTCTCGGCGTTGGAGAGCAGGGTCGGGCGACCGCCCACGCCGGCGTCGCTGGCCAGGCTCTTCCGTCCGGGCGGGATCGGAATGTCCCCGTTGATGCCACGGATCAGCGCGCCGCTCTCCCCCGAGATGAACCGGTGCGGCATGGTGACCAGCCGGGTCGGCGCCGGCATCCGGCGCTCGGCGACGGCCGCGAGCACCGAGTCGGTGGCCACGCCGTCGTCGGCCACCCCGATCACGATGTTCTCGGCCCCGAGTGCGTGCGCGGCGAGCGCGGCGCCGTCCAGGACCAGGTGGGGTGCGCGGGTGAGGAGTGCCTTGTCCTTCCAGCTGGCCGGTTCACCCTCCGTGCCGTTCACCACCACGGTGACCGGTAGCCCTCGCCGCTGGGCCGACTGGGCCACCGCGCGGAGCTTGCGGGCGAACGGGAACCCGGCGCCGCCCCGGCCCCGCAGGCCGATCCGCTCGGCGAGGTCGAGGGCCGCCTCCAGACCGAGTGGTCGGAGCTCGCCGTGCACGGCGAGGTGCGCCCGTCGGTCGAGCCGTTCGACCTGATCGAGGCCGGCGGTCAGCCGGGGTGGCCCGAGGTGCCCGACAGCGGGGACGTTCACCGGCCGACCTCGTTGCGGATGTACGCCCAGAACTGCTCGTCGGTGATCTCGGCTGTCTCGTCGAGCGGGCGGGTTGCCGCGTCGTGTTGGCGGGGCGGAGTCGTCCGGGGCCGCTGCGGGCCGGTCGGCGGCTCCGGTCGGGTCGGCTCGTCGCTGTGTCGGCCGGCTGCGCCGGTGTCGGCGTACGGCGGGGACGCCGGCCGGTCCTCGCGCAGTGGCCGGTACGGGCGGTAGTCGCTCGCCCGGCTGGCCGACGGCACCTCGTCGGGGACTGGGACCGGGGGGACGGTGGCGGGTCGTGGTGCGGCCGGACCCGGGACGTCGACGGCTCTCCGTCGCGCCGGTCCGTCCGGCTCGACGTCGGCCCACTCGGGCTCGGCCAGGGTGGGGATGAGTACGTTCGTGGCGAGCGGGGTGGTGGCCGCGATCGGTGTCGGCTGGCCGGTCGGACGCATCTTCCGCAGGGTGTGCGCCCTGGCCAGGTGGGTCCGGCGGCTCAGGGCCACGAAGAGGCGCACGAGCAGGGCCAGGACGACGAGGGCGACGCAGACGGTGTAGCTCGCCGCGACCCACGGCTTCGCGGCCCGACCGGCGCCCAGCCCGTGGACCATGGCGAGCAGCCAGGAGCCGTAGGCGGTGGCGTGCAGGGCCCGCCACCGGCCCGGGCGTCGGCTCTGTGCGTACGACGCGCGGGTGGCCCCGGTCCAGGTCGCCATGATCATGAGATAGCTGGCGAGGGTGCCGAGCCCGACCTGGACAGGTCGGTGTCCGGCCAGGAACGGGACCACCATGTCCCACACGTGGGCGTGCCCCTCGATGCACTTGGTCAGGATGTGGATCGCGAGGCAGACCACGGCGGTGGCGGCGGTGGCCCGGTGCGCGACCTGCAACAGGATCCGGTGCCGGACCAGCAGGAGCAGGCGGTCGGTCGCGGCCAGTCCGATCATCACCGTGACGGAGAGGCCGACCAGGCTGAACACCCCGGTGAAGTACTCCAGGAACGAGAAGGACCAGGCGACGGCGACGCTGCCCGGTGGGGTGAAGCTCCCGGCGACGATCACGGCCAGGGTCGACGCGATGGCGAGCGGCCGCCGGCCGCCGCGGGCCGCGGGTCGGGTGGCCAAACCCGCGGTGCGCGGAGGTGACTGGCTCGGTCTGGCGCGGTCCATGTCACCTCCGACTTCCGCATCGCACCGGCGTCTTCCGCTGGCTCCGGCGCCGGCCGCTCAGCAGGCCGGCCGGGCGGATGCCACGTCGGTTCATACCAGTACGGCTTTACGGTGGGCAACCTACCGCGAAAAATTTTATAGCGATTTAAGTGCTTATGGACGACCTAGAAGGCTTTGCTGTCCGTAAATCTGTCGCTGATCCGAGTGGGTGGGGTCACGCCCCCGGGGGGTGTCGTCCGCGGGTACGTGGGTCCGGCGCCGGGCCGCGACCGGGCCGTCGGAACCGGCCATATCGGTCGCGCTGTCCCTCGGAGGGACCCTCCGGTCATCCCCCCAAAGGGCCATGGAACAGGCGTCGATCTCCGTGGCAGGGTGAGGTCTCGTGGATCAGGGAGGCGATCACATGCGGTCAGGCACCGGACGACGTTGGCGGCGTACGGTCGGACGGCTCGGCGTGACCGCCGTGCTGGCCGCGGCGGGGATCGCGGTGGCTACCACGCCCGCGCACGCCACCGCCACCCGCACGGTCGCGTTCTGGAGCATGGACGAGCCGACCGGGGCCACCGTGCTCAAGGACAGCAGCGGCAACGGCCGGGACGGCGCGATCGGCACCGAGGTGGTGACCGGGGCGCGGTACGCCGGCGCGACCGTCCACCGGTTCGCCACCCACCTGCCCACCGACATGGAATACGTCCCGGGGCACGTCAACCTGGTGCCGCACAGCACCGAGCTCAACCCGGACGCGGGAGACTTCTCGTTCACCATCCGCTACCGGACCACGTACTCCTTCGGCAACATCCTCCAGAAGGGGCAGGGCGCCACGGCGGGCGGCTACTGGAAGTTCGAGGCGCCCGGCGGCAAGCCCAAGTGCCTGTTCCGCGGCGGCGACGGCTCCTCGCGCACCGGCTACACCGACGTGCCGATCGCCGACGGGCAGTGGCACACGGTCACCTGCAACCGCACCTCCACCTACGTCGAGATGTACGTCGACGGGGTGCGGACCAGCCGGCTGACCGGGCCGACCGGCACCATCGCCAACAACTGGCAGTTCTCCATCGGCGGCAAGAGCCAGTGCGACGGCGTGAAGGTCACCTGCGACTACTTCGCCGGTGACATCGACTACGTCAAGATCCTCAAGGGCGCGGGCGGCGCCGCCAACCAGGCGCCGGTAGCCGACCTCGCGCCGTCGTGCTCCGGGCTGGTCTGCACCTTCTCCGCCGCCGGCTCCACCGACGCCGACGGCGCCATCCAGGACCACCGGTGGGACTTCGGCGACGGGTCCACCGACGACACCGTCTCCGTGCCGACCACCTCCCACACGTACGCGGCGGCCGGCACCTACCCGGTCACGCTCACCGTCACCGACGACCGTGGCGCCACCGGGACCGCGACCGTCCAGGTCACCGTCGCGCCGGTCGCCGAGCGGATCGCCTTCGTCGGTCAGGCCACCGCGAACGCCAACTGGACCAGCCACGCGGTGGCGGTGCCGTCGACCGTGCAGGCCGGGGACACCCTGCTGCTCTTCCTCAGCCAGAACACCCACACCGGCACCGGCCAGCCCACCGGCGTCACCGGCTGGACCCAGCTGGACCGGCTCGACGGCGGGTTCGCCACCACCACCGCCTGGTGGAAGGTCGCCACCGCGGGCGACGCCGGTGCGACGGTACGGGCGACGCTGGACGCCCAGTCCAAGGGCAACCTCATCGTGGCCGCGTACCGGGGCGTCGACCCGGCGCAGCCGGTCGAGGCCTCCGCCCGGGCCACCGACCCGGCCAGCTCCGCCAGCCGGGTCACCCCGTACGCGACGGTGACCGCGGCGCAGAGCTGGGGCGTGTCGTACTGGATGCACGGCGATGGGCTCTCCACCGCGCTGACCCCGCCGCCCGGGGTGGAGGTGCGCAGCAACAGCTCGCAGACCGGCGGGGGACGGGTCACCGCGCTGCTCGCCGACTCCGCTAGCACGGTGCCGGTCGGCAGCTACGGCGGCCTGACCGCGACGGGCGCCGCCGCCAGCACCACCACGACGACGTGGACGGTGATCCTCCGACCGGCGTAGTGGTTGCGCTTTGGGGCTGGGGGCGACCGTCCCCGGCTTCGGGCGGTCAGGCTTGATCCCTGCGCCGGGGACGGTCGCCCCCAGCCCCGACCTTGGTCCAGGTCCGCCCGCCGGTCGCGGTTTTGCTTGGGTACGTGGAAACGCCGCTGGCCGGCACCCCTCGTGTTCGGGTGCCGGCCAGCGGCGTATCGCGTGTCTTCGGTTGGGTCAGCTGTTCCAGTTGGCGGCGACGAGGTCGGCGGCCTGCTGCTCCCACTGGGCGTAGGCGTCCGGGTAGGCCGACACCTGCACGGTCTGGGCGGCCTCGGTCAGCGGCATGTCCTGCCAGCCGTCGACCTGCTTGAGGCCCTTCTCGAAGGCCAGGGTCGAGTACTCGGGGTTGGTGATCTGCTCCGGCGTACCCCAACCCGAGGACGGGCGCTGCTGGAACAGGCCCAGCGAGTCGTGGTCGTTGGCGTCACCCAGGTGACCCAGGTTCTCCAACTTCGACTCCTGCAGGCTCGTGGCGATCGAGATGACCGCGGCCCGCTCCGGCAGACCCGCCTTCTTCGTGGCGGCGATGATCGCCTTGGCGTTGGCGGTCTGCTCGTCGTTCAGCTGGATCTTCGACTGGGCGCCCTGGACACCGTGCGGGATCAGCGTGCCCATGTCGGGCTTGTCGGCCTGCACGGCGGCGGCCGGGGTCAGCGCGGTGGTCGAGGTGGGCTCGTGGTGGTTCAGCGGGCCGGCGGCCAGACCACCGGCGAAAGCCAGACCAGCAATACCCAGCATGCTCTTACGCAGCATCGTGTTCATGGTGAAGCTCCATTCGGAGGTTGGCACACACACCCGGTGGGGGCCGAGATCGTGTGCGCGAGCACCGTCAGGCGCTCAGGAACGGCAAGGGGGAAAGTCTCTGTCCGGTCGGCTGCGGGGCGGGGGCCTCTTCGCGGCGCCGGGACCATGTGTAACGACCGGCCGGCCACCAACATTCCGGAGCCGGTCCGGCCCGTCGAGCGGGCCAGGTACTCGGTCGTACGTCAGGTGTAACGAGCCCGGCCCGCCCACGATTCCGGCCCCACGGTGCCACCGGTCACATCCCGAAGCCGACACCCGGGCACAGACCGCGCACCCCGCGCCGGGAAACCGCGCGGATCCTGACGGCGGGCCTCGCTTCTGCCCACGGCAGATCCGCTGACCGTGAACAACCCTCGCGGTCACTCCGGAGCCTGGGCAGGCTGGGCGTATGAGACTGCTGGTGCTGGGCGGAACGGGATTCGTCGGTGGGGCCACCGTGACCGAGGCGGTACGCCGCGGCTGGTCGGTGACCGTGTTCAACCGGGGGCTGCACGGCGACGTGCCGGACGGCGTACCCCGGTTGCGGGGTGACCGGACCGCGCCGGGCGGGCTGGCGGCGCTGGCCGGCGGCGAGTGGGACCTGGTGGTGGACACCTGGGACGGCGCGCCCCGGGCGGTGCGGGACGCGGCGCGGGCGCTGGTCGGCGCGACGCCGCACTACGTCTACGTCTCCAGCGGTTCCGTCTACGCCGAACCGGTGGAACCGGGCTCGAACGAGGACGCGCCGACCGTCGCGGCGGCCGCCGACGCGGTGGACGGCGACTACGCGCACCTGAAGGCCGGCGGTGAGCGGGCCGCCGTGGAGGTCTTCGGGGACCGGGCGTTGCTGGCCCGGGCCGGGCTGATCCTCGGGCCGGGGGAGGACATCGGGCGGCTGCCCTGGTGGCTGGGGCGCGTCGCCCGGGGTGGCGAGGTGCTGGCCCCCGGGCCGCGCGAACTGCCGGTGCAGTACGTGGACGTACGCGACCTGGCGAGCTGGCTGCTGGACCGCGGCGCGGAGGGCGTCGGCGGGGCGTACAACGTGGTGGGTCGGACCGGGCACGCGACGATGGGTGAGCTGCTCGACGCGGCCGTCGCGGTGACCGGCTCGGACGCGGTGCTGCGCTGGACTGACCCGGAGCCCATCCTCGCCGCCGGCGTGGTGCCCTGGAACGACCTGCCGATCTGGATCCCGCTCGGCCACGAGTACCGCTGGTTGCAGGAGCGCGACGTCGAGCGGGCGTACGCGGCGGGGCTGGCCTGCCGCCCGGTGGCCGAGACGGTCGCCGACACCTGGCGCTGGCTGCGGGAGGTGGGGCGGGTCCCGCCGCGGGCGGGCCGACCGGCGCGGGCCGCGGTGGGCCTCGACCCGCAACGGGAGGCGGCCCTGCTGGCCGCGGTGGCGGGCGGGGCGACGCCGGCCTGACCGGTGTCAGGCCGGCACCACCGGCAGGTCGAGCACCTCGTCCACCGAGCGCCTGGGGGTGGCGACGCCGGGCTGCCCGTACCCGATCCGCATCACCATCTGCGGCGTGCCGAACCGGCCGAGCGACAGCCGCAGCGCCTCCCGTGCCCCCGGCACCTCGATCGGCTGGGAGATCATCGACACGCTCAGCCTGGCGTCGGTGGCGGTGAGCAGCACCCGCTGCAGGGCCTGGCCGGCGACGATCTGGTCGGTGGCGGTGTTCCCGGCGGACCCGAGCACGGCGACCAGGGGCTCCGGCTCGAAGTCCCGCCCCGGCGCCCGGTTGCGCCCACCGAAGCCGCGCTGCGGCAGCAGGTCCTGCGGTTCGCTCTGCGGGCCGCCGGCGGCTACCGGCACCCCGTCAGGGGCGGGCTCCGAACGGATCCACGCGGTCCGCTCGGCGACGTACGCGGGGTCGCGTTCGAGCACCCGGTGGGCGCTGCGGGCGATCTCGGCGAACGCGTTGACCGCGCTGGTCCCGATCACCAGCTCCAGCCAGCACTGCTCGGCCCGGGCCGCCTCGCCGAGCCGCCAGCGGGCGTCGGCGGGGACCGGGTCGGGCCAGAACGGCGCGCGGTTGCTGAACCGGCGGCGGATGGCCGCGTGCAGGCTCTGCTCGGTCGGGGTGGGGCGGCGCGGCAGGTCTGGGACCAGCCGGGCCAGCACGTCCGGTTCTCCGGGGTACGGGCGCAGCCGGACGGTGGCCGGCGTGCCGGCGACCGCGAGGGCCAGCCGCAGGTTGAACAGCGCGGCCCCGCAGGCGATCCGGGCGCCCCAGCCGCTCGGATCGGTGGCGGGCAGCCGGCGCAGCGGGTCGACGGAGATCTCGATCCCGCCGTCGCGCAGCCGGAAGCGCCACGGCTGGGTGTTGTGCAAAGACGGCGCCCGAACGGCGTCGGAGGCGGCGGCCCTGAGCTGCTCGACGGTGAAGCCGGTGGTCATGGTCTTGCTCCTTCCGTGGCAGCCGTGCCGCCCCCCGGTTGGTCCACTCCCACAGTCCGTCACCAGCGGCTTTGCGCGCAGGGCCGGAGGTCCCCTCCTGGTCGGGCCCCACTGCCCGGGGGCGGCGCGCCACGGTAGGGACCTTCGGCCCGTGTGAAACGCGGCGGGGACCGGGTAGAAAAGACGGATGATCCGGGTGTTCCTGCTCGACGACCATGAGGTCGTCCGTCGTGGCCTTGCCGACCTGCTGCAGAGCAGCGGCGACATCGAGGTGGTCGGTGAGTCCGGCTCCGCCCAGGAGGCGGCCCGCCGCATCCCCGCGCTCCGCCCCGACGTGGCGATCCTCGACGCCCGGCTGCCCGATGGCAACGGCATCGACGTGTGCCGGGACGTCCGGGCCGTGGACTCCTCCATCAAGGGGCTGATCCTCACCTCGTACGAGGACGACGAGGCGCTCTTCGCGGCGATCATGGCCGGTGCCGCCGGGTACGTGCTCAAGCAGATCCGCGGCACCGACCTGGTGGACGCGGTGCGCCGGGTGGCGGCCGGGCAGTCCCTGCTCGACCCGGCGATCACCACCCGGGTGCTGGAGCGGATCCGCAACGGTGTCGAGCAGCCGCGCGAGCTGAAGACCCTCACCGAGCAGGAGCGGCGGATCCTGGAGTACGTGGCCGAGGGGCTCACCAACCGGGAGATCGCCGGCAAGATGTTCCTGGCCGAGAAGACCGTGAAGAACTACGTCTCCAGCGTGCTGGCCAAGCTCGGCCTGGAACGGCGTACCCAGGCGGCGGTGCTCGCCACCCGGCTGCTCGGCAAGACCCACTGACCCGGCCGGGCCCCGGCCGGGGCGCCCGGGTCAATCGCGCAGCGGGACGCTCCAGCGCACCTCGGTCCCGTGCGGGATCACCCGGCTGAGCTGGAAGTCGCCGCCGAGGCGTTCGGCCCGCTCGTGTAGGTTGACCAGCCCGCTGCGGGCCGCCTCCGGGTCGCAGCCGACCCCGTCGTCGGTGACCGTCACGCTCACCCAGCCGGCGTCGACCTTGACCGCCACCGTCACCCGGTCGGCGTGCGCGTGGCGTACCGCGTTGGAGAGCGCCTCGCGGAGCACGGCGGTGAGTTCGGGGCGCAGCGCGTCCGGGACGGCGCTGTCGATGGGGCCGGTCAGCTCCAGGTCGGGCCGGTAGCCGAGGGACTCGGCGGCCACCTCGATCGCCTCGCGGATCTCGGTGCGCAGCGCGGCGCTCATCGGGGTGCGCAGCTCGAAGATGGTCCGGCGGATGTCGCGGATGGTGGCGTCCAGGTCGTCGACGGCCGCGTTGATTCGCTTGGCCACCTCGGGCCGGGCGTTCATCGCGCCGCTCTGCAACTGCAGGCCGGTGGCGAAGAGCCGCTGGATCACCACGTCGTGCAGGTCCCGGGCGATCCGCTCGCGGTCCTCGAGGACCACCAGCAGCTCCCGTTCCTCCTGGCCGCGGGCCCGCTCCATGGCCAGCGCCGCCTGGCCGGCGAAGCTGCCCAGCAGCGCGACGTCGTCCTCGGCGACGCGGGCGCTGTCCGGCCGGTGCGCGATCACCAGCACGCCGTGCAGGGTGTCCGCCGCCGCGAGCGGGGAGACCACCGCCGGGCCGGCGATCACCGGCGTGGGCCAGGGCGCGGCCTGCGCGAGGTCGTCCAGCAGGGTGTGCCGGCGCTCGGTGACCTCTGCCGCGAAGCTCGTCTCCGCCGCCGGCAGCACCGCGCCGACCAGCTCCCGGGCCCGCTCGTCGGCTCCGTCGACGACCTCGACGGTGAACTGGCCCTCGTCCTCGTCGTAGAGCAGCACCAGCGCCAGCTCCGCCTCGGCGACCTCGCGGGCGCGGCGGGCCACCAGGGTCAGCGCGTCGGTGCGCCGGACCTCGCCGAGCAGCACCGAGGTGATCTCGGCGGTCGCGGCCAGCCAGCGTTCCCGCCGGTGTGCCAGGGCGTAGAGGCGAGCGTTCTCGATCGCCACGCCGGCCGCGGCGGCGAGCGCCACCACGATCTCCTCGTCATCCTCGGTGAACTCCGCCGCGCCCTGCTTCTCGGCCAGGTAGAGGTTGCCGAAGACGTGCTCGCGGATGCGGACCGGCACACCGAGGAAGCTGTGCATCGGCGGGTGGTGCGGCGGGAAGCCGTACGACTTGGGATGCTGGGTGATGTCCGGCATCCGCACCGGGCGTGGCTCGTCGATGAGCAGGCCGAGCACGCCCCGACCGTGCGGCAGGTCGCCGATCTTGGCGTGCAGCTCGTCGTCGATCCCGTGGATGATGAAGTCGTGCAGCAGCCGGTCGGGGCCGATCACGCCGAGCGCACCGTACCGGGCGCCGACCAGCTCGCATGCCGACTGCACGATCCGCTGCAGGGTGCTGCGCAGGTCGAGGTCGGTGCCGATGCCGACCACCGCGTCGAGCAGGGCGCGCAGCCGTTCCCGGCTGGTCATCACCTCACCGACCCGGTCCAGCATCTCCTGGAGCAGCTCGTCCAGGCGGACCCGGGACAGCGGGCTCAGGCCCAGTGACGGGGTCGGGTGCTCGTGCCGGGGGTTCGGTGCACTGGCCACCGGGCGATGGTATCGCCCGGTGACCGTGCGGCACGAGCCCCGTTACGACAGTTGATCGCGTACCGCCGAGGTGTCGACGGTCTGCGCGGTGTCGAGCCGTGGCGTGTGCGGCGGTCCGGCGTGCGTCGGATCCGCGATCCCCAGCCGCAGCGCGATGTACGGGAAGCCGAGCCCGGCCAGCATCTGGCGCAGCGTCTGCCGGGTGCCCTCCACCTCCACCACCCCGCTCAGCGGCACCAGCGAGACTCCGCGCCGGGTGGCGGTCAGCCAGGCGGCGGAAAGGGCCTCGCCGGCCCGCAGCCAGTTGTCCGGCTCGTCCTCGGTGCCCCAGAGGATCCCGTAGACGGCGGCGCGGTCATGCCCGGGGCCGACCGGCAGGCTGCCGGGGTGGCCGAAGTTGCGGCCCGGGACGGTGGTCTGCGGCGCCTGCTCGGGCAGCACCTCGGGCGGCAGTCCGGCGCCGGTGCCGGCTCGGCTGGTCCAGTACGCCAGCTCCTCGCGCAGCTGCGGATCCTCCGCCTCGACCGTCGCGGCGTGCTGGGCCGCGGTGGCCAGCTGGAGCTTCTGGTCGTCGTCGAGGAGCTGCAGGTTGACGCCCTCCCGGGTGGCCGCCCGGTCGATCTCGCCGAGGGCCGCCTCCGGCACCAGCTCCTCGCTGACCGGTCGACGGTCGGTGTGCCGGACCTGCATGCACTGCACCATGTGCATCGCGTCCGGGTCGGCCCCGGTGTGCCGGAACTCGGTCAGCCGGGCCAGCAGGTCCGGCTGGGCGGGGTCGGGCATCCGCTCCACCACCGGCGTCCAGCCCTCGGCGGCGAGCGCCACCCGGGCGTGGTGCAGCGCGGTGCCGCAGCTGATCGCCAGCAGGCGGCCCTCCGGGTCGGTGGCGGCGAGCTGGCGGTCCCGGACCACCCGCAGTTCCAGCGCGTCGGACAGGACCGCCCAGCGCCACGGCTGGGTGTTGTGCACCGAGGGCGCGTGGCTCGCCGTCCCGGCGGCCTCCGCGAGGGCGGTCGTCAGCGGGCGGTCCCTGGCCGGCGTCTCGTGGCTCATCGTCACGACCTTTCCGTTTCTTCCATCGTGCCCCACCCCACCGGACCAGGGGTGGGGTTGCCGCTTCATCCTCGGGCATCGGGCGACCGGCCGCACGGTACGCAGGACACCCGCCACCGGGCCCTTCGACCCGCCGCAATACCCGCGTTGCCCTACCCGGCCGGTCCCGTCGTTGAGACGATCCGCAGGTGAGAGCCGAACCGCGCGAGTGCGTGCCGGAGCAGCCGGTGCGGCGGCACCGGGTGGACTGGCGGGAGTGGGCGCCGCTGAGCCTGCTCACCCTCGCCGTGCTGGCCGGCGCCGCGCTGTGGTTCGCCGGCCTGCGGGGCCCGGCCGACCTGGTCTGGGCGGCGGTGACGCTGGTCGCGCTGGTGCCGGCCACTTGGGCGGTGCTGCGCCAGCTCTGGCACCGGCAGTTCGGCGTGGACGTCATCGCCGTGCTGGCGCTGGCCGGATCGCTCATCGTCCGCGAATACCTGGCCGGCGCGGTGATCGCGGTAATGGTGGCCACCGGGCGCTCGCTGGAGACGTACGCCCAGCGACGGGCCACCCGTGACCTGCGCGCGCTGCTGGAACGGGCACCCCGGCAGGCGCGGCGGCGCACCCCCGGCGGCGGCATCGAGGTGGTGCCCCTGGATCGGGTCGAGGTGGGCGACCGGCTGGTCGTCGGCCCGGGCGACGTGGTGCCGGTGGACGGGACCGTCGAGGAGGCGGCGACCCTGGACGAGTCGGTGGTCACCGGCGAGTCGCAGCTGATCAACCGGGCGGCGGGGGAGCAGGTGGCCAGCGGTGTCGTCAACGCCGGTGCCGGCTTCGGGCTGCGGGCCAGGAAGAACGCCGCGGAGAGCACGTACGCGGGGATCGTGCGGTTGGCCGAGGAGGCGACGGCGCGCAAGGCCCCGATGGTCCGGCTGGCCGACCGGTACGCGGCTGCGTTCGTGCCCTTCACCCTCCTGCTGGCCGGGCTGGCCTGGCTGCTGTCGGGCCAGTTCATCCGGGCGGTGGCGGTGCTGGTGGTGGCCACCCCCTGCCCGCTGTTGCTGGCCACCCCGATCGCCATCGTCTCCGGGCTGTCCCGGGTGGCCCGGCGCGGGGTGCTGGTCCGCGACGGTGGGTCGCTGGAGCTGCTGGGTCGGGCCCGCACCCTGTTGATGGACAAGACCGGCACGCTCACGGCCGGCCGGCCGCGCGCCGCCGAGACGGTGGTGGCGCCCGGCGGGGACCGGGACGAGGTGCTGCGGCTGGCCGCCTCGGTCGAGCAGCTCTCCCCGCACGTGCTGGCCGCGGCGCTGGTCCGGCAGGCCCGCGAGCAGGGGCTGCCGCTGACCGAGCCGACCGAGGTGAACGAGGAGCCGGGGCGGGGGGTCACCGGCCGGGTCGACGGCCGGCTGGTCCGGGTCGGCCAGCTCGCCGGGGAGCCGCCGGAGTGGGCGCACCGGGTGCGGGAACGCGCCGAGCTGGCCGGCCGCTCCACCGTCTGGGTCAGCGACGAGCGGGCGCCGCTGGGCGCGATCCTGCTGGAAGATCCGGTACGCCCCGACGCCCGGCGGACCGTCCGACGGCTGCGCGAGGCCGGGCTGAACCGCCTGATCATGGTCACCGGGGACCGCCTACGGACGGCCGAGCAGGTCGCCCAGACCGTCGGCGTGGACGACGTGCTCGCCCAGTGCTCCCCGCAGCAGAAGGTCGCCCGGGTCAAGGAGGAGTCGGGCCGGGCGGTCACCGTGATGGTCGGCGACGGCGTCAACGACGCCCCGGCGCTGGCCGAGGCGCACGTCGGCGTGGCGATGGGCGCCACCGGGGCGACCGCCTCCGCGGACGTGGCCGACGCGGTGCTCACCGTGGACCGGCTCGACCGGCTCGCCGACGCCGTGGAGATCGCCCGGTACGCGCGCCGCATCGCCGTGCAGAGCGCCACCGTCGGGATGGGCCTGGCGGTGGTCGCCATGGTCGTCGCCGCCGCCGGCGGGCTGCCCCCGGTCGCCGGCGCGTTCCTGCAGGAGGGCATTGACGTGGTGGTGATCCTCAACGCGCTGCGCGCCCTTGGCGGCGGGCTGCGCCGCCGGGACGTTCCGCCGGCCACCCGGGAACTGCTCGACCGGTACGCGGGGGAGCACGGCGGCGTCCGGGACGTGCTGACCCGGCTACGGGACACCGCGGACCTGGTGGCCGCCCACCCCGATGCGCCGGAGGCCGTGCCGGCGCTGCGGGAGGTGCACCACCGGCTGGTCGACGAGGTGCTGCCGCACGAGGCGGCCGAGGAGCAGCAGCTCTATCCGGCGCTGGCGGGCCCGCTGGGCAGCGAGGAGGCGACCTCGACGATGAGCCGGGGCCACGTGGAGATCAGACGGCTGGTCGACCGGATCGGCGGGCACCTGGCCCAGAATCCCGACGGCCGGTTGCGCCCGGACGAGGTCCCCGACCTGCTCGCCGCCCTGTACGGGCTGGACGCCGTGCTGCGGCTGCACCTGGCCCAGGAGGAGGAGGACTACTTCTCGCTCAACCCGGCGGAGGGCCGGCCGGGCGACGGCCGGTGACCGTCGGGCCGTCGGACATACGGCTCTTCCAGGTTGACGTACCAACCAGCGAAGACGCCGGCCCGGAAGAACCAGCGTCCATCCGTGGCCGGTGCGACCTGACGAATGACCAGCGATCCACGGCGCGGCCGGGGCCGGCGGTCAGCGTTCCCGGACCACCGCGACCGGGCAGTGCGCGTGCTGGAGCAGTTGCTGGCTCACCGAGCCGAGCAGCATCCCGCGCAGGCCGCCCCGACCGCGGCTGCCCACCACCACGAGCTGCGCCTCGCGGCTCGCCTCGACCAGCAGCGCGGCCGGGTTGCCCGGCGCCACCCGCAGGTCGACCTCGACGTCCGGGAAGGTCTCCGGCCACCGGGCCAGCTCCTCCTCGGCCGCCGCCCGTTCCGTGGCGGTGGCCTCGTCCGGGTCGAAGTCCGGCGGCACCCACCGCTCGCCGGGCGGCTCCCACACCCGGACCACCCGCAGCGGCACGTCGCGCTGCTCCGCCCGCTCGACCGCGAAGCCGAGCGCCCGCAGCGAGGACTCCGAGCCGTCCACGCCGACCACCACCGGTCCGGAGGTGGCGGCCTGGCCGTCCCGGACCACGACCACCGGGCAGTGCGCGTGGGCGGTGACGGACACCGCGGTGGAGCCGGCCAGCAGGCCGGCGAACCCGCCGTGGCCGCGGCTACCGAGGACCAGCATCCCGGCCTCGGTGGAGCGTTCCTGCAACACCAGGGCGGGCGGGCCGTCGAAGACCTCGCCGTGCACGGTGAGCCCGGGCCGCTCGGCGGCGGCGTCCGCCGCCGCCTTGCGGACCAGCTCCTCGACCTGCCGCCGGGCGTGCTCGTCCGGCCAGAGGCCGGGCGCCAGCCCGGGGCCGATCCAACCGGCGACCGTCAGCCATTCGAAGACGTACGCCAGGCGGACCGGCCGGCCCGAGCGGCCCGCCTCGTCCAGGGCCCAGTTCAGGGCGACCGTGGCGTCCGCGGAGCCGTCGTAGCCGACCAGGATCTCGTCGCCGCTCACCGGGCCGACCTCCGCTCGCCCGCAAGCCCGCTCACTGACCGCTCCGCAGGCCCTGCTCGGTCTCGCGGATCCAGCGCCACTCGGCGACCCGGGGGTCGTCCTCGCCGTACTCGCGGGTGTAGTCGCGGCAGGCCTGCCGGGCGTCGACCATCTGCTGGCGGAGGTGGGCGGCGCGCGAGGCGAGCCCCGGCACCCGGTCGATGACGTCGATGACCAGGTGGAAGCGGTCCAGGTCGTTGAGCATCACCATGTCGAACGGCGTGGTGGTGGTGCCCTCCTCCTTGTACCCGCGCACGTGCAGGTTGTCGTGGTTGGTTCGGCGGTAGGTGAGCCGGTGGATCAGCCACGGATAGCCGTGGTACGCGAAGATGACCTGCTTGTCGCGGGTGAAGATGGTGTCGAACTCGCTGTCCGGCAGGCCGTGCGGGTGCTCCGACGGCGGCTGGAGCCGCATCAGGTCGACCACGTTGACCACCCGCACCTTCAGCTCGGGCAGGTGTTGGCGGAGCAGGTCGGCCGCCGCGAGGGTCTCCAGGGTCGGTACGTCGCCGGCGCAGGCGAGCACCACGTCCGGCTCACTGCCGTCGTCGCTGCTGGCCCAGCCCCAGATGCCCAGCCCCCGTCGGGCGTGCTGGACTGCCTCGTCCATGGTCAGCCAGTTCGGCGCCGGCTGCTTCCCGGCCACCACCACGTTGATGTAGTGCCGGCTGCGCAGGCAGTGGTCCATGGTGGAGAGCAGGGTGTTGGCGTCCGGCGGCAGGTACACCCGGACCACCTCGGCCTTCTTGTTGACCACGTGGTCGATGAAGCCGGGGTCCTGGTGCGAGAAGCCGTTGTGGTCCTGCCGCCACACGTGGCTGGAGAGCAGGTAGTTCAGCGAGGCCACCGGCTCCCGCCAGGGGATGCCCCGGGTGACCTTCAGCCACTTGGCGTGCTGGTTGACCATCGAGTCGACGATGTGGATGAACGCCTCGTAGCTGGTGAAGATGCCGTGCCGGCCGGTCAGCAGGTAGCCCTCCAGCCAGCCCTGGCACAGGTGCTCGGAGAGCACCTCCATCACCCGGCCGTCCGGGGAGAGGTGGTCGTCGCCCATCTCGGTGTCGGCGACGAACGCCCGGTCGGTGACCTCGAAGGCGGCGCCGAGCCGGTTGGAGGCAACCTCGTCCGGGCCGAACAGCCGGAACGTCTGCGGGTTGGCGCTGATCACGTCGCGGACCCATGGGCCGAGCACCCCGGTCGCGCCCACCGCCGGCTCGCCCGGCTCCTTGACGTCGACCGCGTAGTTGCGAAAGTCGGGCAGCTCCAGGTCACGGAGTACCCGGCCGCCGTTGGTGACCGGGTTGGCGCTCATCCGCCGGTCGCCCTTCGGTGGCAGCGCGGCCAGCTCGGCGACCGGGCCGCCGGTGGCGTCGAAGAGCTCCTCCGGCCGGTAGCTGCGCAGCCAGGTCTCCAGCTCGGCCAGGTGCGCCGGGTTGTCGCGCACCTCGGCGATCGGCACCTGGTGGGCGCGGAAGGTCCCCTCGACCTGCTTGCCGTCGACCTCCTTCGGGCCGGTCCAGCCCTTCGGCGTCCGGAGGATGATCATCGGCCAGCGGGGACGCTCGACCTTGCCGCCGGCGCGGGCCCGGCGCTGGATCTCGGTGATCTCGTCGACCGCCCGGTCCAGGGTGGCGGCCAGGGTCTGGTGCACCGTGGCCGGATCGTCGCCGGCGACGACGTACGGCTGGTAGCCGTAGCCGCGCATCATCTCCAGCAGGTCGTCGGTGGGGATCCGGTCCAGCACCGTCGGGTTGGCGATCTTGTAGCCGTTGAGGTGCAGGATGGGCAGCACCGCGCCGTCGCGGGCCGGGTTGAGGAACACGTTGGACAGCCAGCTCCCGGCGAGCGGGCCGGTCTCCGCCTCGCCGTCGCCGATCACGCAGGCGACCAGCAGGTCCGGGTTGTCGAACGCGGCGCCGTACGCGTGGCTGAGCGCGTACCCCAGCTCGCCGCCCTCGTGGATCGAACCCGGCACCTCCGGCGCCACATGGCTGGGGATGCCGCCGGGGAAGGAGAACTGGCGGAACAGCCGCTGCATGCCGGTCTCGTCCCGACTGATCCCGTGGTAGAGCTCGCTGTACGTGCCCTCCAGCCAGGTGTTGGCCACCAGGGCGGGTCCGCCGTGGCCGGGGCCGGTGACGTACATGGCGGACAGGTCCCGGTTGACGATGACCCGGTTGAGGTGCGCGTAGAGCAGGTTGAGGCCCGGGCTGGTGCCCCAGTGGCCGAGCAGTCGCGGCTTGACGTGCTCGGGCTTCAGCGGCTCGCGGAGCAGCGGGTTGTCGAGCAGGTAGATCTGCCCGACGGTGAGGTAGTTCGCCGCTCGCCAGTAGGCGTCAAGCCGGCGCAGCTCGTCTTCGGTCAGTGGGCTGTGCAGGTCGAGAGCGGTGTCCATGCTGCAATAGCCTCTCGCGGCTCGGGGTCTTCTGCCACCCGAAGGCGGATATCGCCCTGGGCACGTTCAGCTTCGCCCCGCGCGCAGGCAATGGATCAGGGCCGATGGTCCCGGGACGTGAGGGCGTCATGCCCCGGCCGCGGACGCCGGGCCGATTCCCCGGACCACGATCACCGGGGCCGGCGAGTGGTAGAGCAGGGACTGGCTGACTTCGCCGAGCATGCCCCGCCACGCTTCGTCGCCGCGCGCGCCGACCAGCGCCACCTGCGCCGAGCGGGACTGTTCCACCAGGATGGTGTCGGGGTCGCCGCGGATCGTGTGGCACTCGGCCGCCACCGAGGGGTGCCGCTCGCCGCACCGGGCGACCGCCTCGGCGAGCACGTCGTCGCCGCCGTCCGGCCGGCCCGGCTCGATCACCCGTACCGCGACCAGCCGGGCGGCGCGCTGGTCGGCGCAGTCGAAGGCGAAGCGCAGCGCGGTGTGGGAGCTCGCCGAGCCGTCCACCCCGACCAGCACCGGGCCCTGCGGCGGTGGCTCGGCGCGGCCCACCAGCACCGGGCAGCCGGCCCGGGCGGCGAGCTGCACGGCCGGCGCGTCGGCCGGCACGCAGGTGCCGCAGTTGGCCATCCCGCCGTCGCCGAGCGCCACCATGTACGCCGACTCGGAGGCCCGGATCAGGGCCTCGACCGGGGAACCCTCGACGATCTCGCCGCTCACCGGCACCGCCGGCTCCACCTCGGCGGCGACCTCGCCGGCCCGTTCGAGGAGGCGTTCCGCCGCGTCGCGCGGTCCGGCCACGGACGGTGCCTCCAGTGCCGCCGCCCAGTTGAACGCGTGCAGCAGGTGCAGCGGACGACCGTGCGCGGCGGCCTCGGCGGCGGCCTCCCGGACCACCTGGAGGTCCTCCTCCGACGACCCGACGCCGACCACGACGGCGCCGTGGGTGGGTGCGGCCATCCCGCTTCACCTCCCCGACGCCGGGTAGGGCACGACCACGCTCTCCTCACCCACGGTAGTCGCGGCGGTGCCTACCGGGGGCGGGATCGGGTCAGCGGAACTGGAGCCGGTTCACCGCGTCGAAGACCCGCGCGCCGAGCAGCCGGCGGGTGTGCACCATGGCCCAGGCCGCGGCGGTGACCAGGTAGCGGGTACGCGGCCGGCGGGCGGTCACCGCCCGCTCGATCACCCGGGCCACCGTGTCCGGCGTGGCCGACAGCGCCCGGTTCCGGTACGACTGCGCCATCACCGCGTCGACGGCGGCGATCATCTTCCGGTACGGCCCGGCCGGGTCGGCCCCGGCACCGAGGGAGGAGCTGGCGACCGCGCCGAAGCCGGTCCGGATCAGCCCCGGCTCGACGATGGTGACGTCGACGCCGAACGGCCGGACCTCCTGCCGGAGCGCGTCGGAGATCGCCTCCACCGCGTACTTGCTGGCGTGGTAGTAGCCGCCGCCCGGAAAGACGAGCCGGCCGCCCATCGAGCTGACGTTGACGATCCGGCCCCGGCCGGCGCGACGCATGCCGGGCAGGACGAGCTGGGTGAGCCGGCTCAGCCCGAAGACGTTCGTCTCGAACTGGGCCCGGACCCGGTCCATCGGGGCCTCCTCGATCGGGCCGTACTCGCCGTAGCCGGCGTTGTTGACCAGCACGTCGACCTGGCCGTGTTCGGCCTCGATCGCGGCGACGGCGGCCCGCATCGACTCCTCGTCGGTGACGTCGAGGGGGAGCAGCCGGGCCCCGCCGTCGGCCAGGTCGGCGATGGCCTCGACCTTGCGGGCGGTGGCGTAGACGGTCAGGTCGGGGCGGCGGGCCAGCCGGCGGACGGTGGCCCGGCCGATGCCGGAGGAGGTGCCGGTGATCATGACGGTGGTCATGACGGGGCTCCAGGGTGGTTGGCGAGGCCCGCGACGACCAGCGCGACGCCGTCGCGCAGTCGCCGCCGGGGCAGGTCGGGGTCGGTGAGGTCGGCCTCCAGGCCGCGGGTGAGCGCGACCAGCACGTCGGCCACCGCGCGGGCTCGCGGTCCGGCGGCGTCGGCCAGCGCGCCGGCCACCACGTCGGTCAGTTCCCGGGTGTACGCCTCGGCGAGGTCCCCGGTGAGCCGGGTGCTGGTGTCGAGCAGTTCGGCGGCGTGCGGGCTCTCCCGGTGCAGCCGCAGCGTCAGTTCCAGCTTGGCGGCGAGCACGTCGTGCAGCCGCTGCGCCAGGTCGGCGCCGGGGGCCCCGGCGGCCTGCCGGGCGTCGGCGAGCGAGCCGGCGAACAGCCGCTCGGCGAGCCGGCGGTAGGCGTCGTCCTTGTTGCGGACGTACTGGTAGACGGCGGGACGGGACATCCCGGCGGCCGCCGCGATGTCGTCCATCGTCGTGCGCCGCAACCCGTGCCGGGTGAAGCACTCGTACGCGGCGGCGAGGATGACGTCCAACCGTTCGTTCGACATGCTGACAATATTTGCACAGAATGTCAGAGCGTCAAGGGTGTCGGCGGTCACGCCTCGGTCCGTGCGGGGGTGTTCCCGGCCGCGCCCGGGTCACGCCCGAAGCGGTTCCCGGTGACGGGGGACGGTGCCCTCAGCGTGGGGTGGGGATCGCCGGGTGGACCCGGACGACGACGGCGGTGGCGTTGTCGTCGCCGCCGGCGGCCAGGGTGGCGGTGAGCAAAGCGCGGGTCGCGCGCGCCGCGTCCCGGTCGGCCAGCAGGTCCCGGAGCTGGTGGTAGTCGAGTTGGTCGCTCACCCCGTCGGTGCAGAGCAGCCAGGTGTCGCCGGGGCGCAGCGGAACGGCGAGCAGGTCCGGGTCCGGCCGGTCCGGGTGGCCGACGTAACGCAGCAGCTGGTAGCGGGCCCGGGCCGCCTCCGGACAGGTCGCCGCCCACCAGCCGTGCAGCACGCCCAGCCAGGCCATCGTGTGGTCGACGGTCAGCAGTTCCAGCAGCCCGCCGTGCAGCCGGTACGCCCGCGAGTCGCCGAGCTGCACGAGCCACGCCTGCTCGCCGTCCGGGTCCGCGACCAGGGCGGTGATGGTGCAGCCGGTGAGCTCGGCCAGGCCGGCGCCGGCCTGGCGTACCCGGGTCTGCGCCGCGGCGGTCGCGGCGCGGAGCTCGCGCGGCCCCACGGTGGGCCACCCCTCGCGGAGCCGCTCGATCAGGGTGTCCATCGCGGTCCGGCCGGCGACCCGGCTGCCCTCACCGGAGCCCATGCCGTCGGCCACCGCGGCGATGGGCAGCTCGGGGTCGACGTGCAGCACGTCGAAGTTCTCCGGGTAGCGGTGCCCGACCACACTGCCGGCGACGATCTCCAGCGTGACCCGCCCGGCGGCCAGCCGGCGCGCCGCCACAGGCTGGTCGAGGGCGCGGCGACGGAACACCAGCGCACGGTAGCACCGCAGGTGCCTTGGTCCGGGTGTTCGCGGCGCCGTGTCGAAGGCCGCCCTGTCAACCATGGTTGACAGGGCGTTCGCGTCAACGTAAGTTGACAGCATGAGTCAGGCGACAGAACTCGCGGCGGCCGCGGGCAGCACCGACCCGAAGGTCGGGCTCCGGGCCGTGCTCGCGCTGCGCCGGCTGCTCGAACGGCTGGAGGTGGTCCAGGTGGACAACGCCCGCAGGCAGGGCTGGTCCTGGCAGGAGATCGCCGACGCGCTCGAGGTCAGCCGGCAGGCGGTCCACAAGAAGCACGCCGGGCGACCGGCGGTCCGCGGCAGCTGGGAGGCGTGATGTTCGAACGGTTCACCGACCGCGCCCGCGACGTGGTGCGGCGCGCCCAGGACGAGGCCCGCGCCGAGGGGCAGCGCCCCGTCGGCACCGAGCACCTGCTGCTCGGCGTCCTCGCCGACGACGACAACCTCGCGGTGCGCGTCCTCACCGACCTCGGCGTCCGCGCCGACGACCTGCGGGCCGCCGTCGCGCGGCACGTGGCGCACGGCGGCGTCGGGCTCGGCGACGCGGACGCGGCCGCGCTCCGCGAGATCGGCATCGACCTCGCTGCCATCGTGGCTCGGATCGAGGAGTCCTTCGGCCCGGACGCGCTGCGCGAGGCGGCGCCCGCCCCGCGCCGCCGCTGGGGCCGCCGGCGGTGCGTCGGCGGCCCGTTCTCGCCCCGGTCCAAGAAGGTGCTGGAGCTCGCGCTGCGGGAGGCGCTCCGGCTGCGGCACCACCACATCGGCACCGAGCACATCCTGCTCGGCCTGCTCCGCGAGGGGCACGGGCTGGCCGCGCTCGTCCTCACCGAGGCCGGCGTCGACCTCGACGACCTTCGTCGGCGGGTGGAGACGGCGCTGCGGACGGCGGCCTGACCCGGCCGCGGTGACCGATTCTGAAACCTTTCCGCGGTGCGCGCCTCATCACCGCCCGCCGAGTCGCCGCCGCCTCCGAGTTGCTGCACACTGGCGCCGTGGACAGCGGACAGGACAAGCCGACGGCAGGTGCCGCCGGGCTGCGCTCGGCCGTGGTGGTCAACCCGGTCAAGGTGGCCGATCTCGACGAGTTCCGTCGGACCGTGGACGGCGCCCTCACGGCCGCCGGCTGGCCGGCGCCCAGCTGGCACGAGACCACGGTCGAGGACCCGGGCCGGGGCCAGACCGAGCAGGCCGTGCGGGACGGCGCCGAGGTGGTCTTCGCCTGCGGCGGCGACGGCACGGTGATGGCCTGCGTCACCGCGCTGGCCGGCACCGACGTCGCGCTCGCCGTGCTGCCCCAGGGCACCGGCAACCTGCTCGCCGCCAACCTGGGCCTTTCCAACGACCTGGCGGCCGGCCTGGAGGTCGCGGTGGAACGCGGCCGCCGCCGGCTGGACGTCGGCGTCGTCGACGACCAGTGCTTCGCCGTGATGGCCGGGATGGGCTTCGACGCCCAGATGCTCGATTCCACCTCCGAGACCACCAAGGCGCGGATCGGCTGGCCGGCGTACATCGTGGGGGCCGCGAAGCACCTCCGGGACCGGCCGATGCGGGTCTCCATCCGGATCGACGACCAGCCCCCGCTGCGCCGCCGGGCCCGGTCCGTGCTGATCGCGAACGTCGGCCGGCTGCAGGGCGGCGTACGGCTGCTTACCGACGCCGAGCCGGACGACGGCTGGCTCGACGTCGCGGTGCTCACCCCCCGCACGCTCGGCCACTGGCTGGCCATGGGCTGGGCGCTGGTGCGCCGCCGGGGCAGCGTGCCCCGGATGGAGGTCTTCAAGGGCCGCAAGGTCGAGATCACCAGCAACCGGGCCCAGCCCCGGCAGCTCGACGGGGACCTGATCGAGCCCGGCCGGTCGCTCAAGGCCGAGATCAAGCCGGAGTCGCTCTGGCTCTGCGTGCCGCGTCCCGCGCAGCACCCCGACCTGTCGATGGATGCCGAGGCGGCGGCCGAGCGCGGTGAGCGGCTGGTCGAGGAGGCCCGACGTGAGTAGCACCCGGATGGTGCCGGAGACCCGGCTGATGGCCCAGGAGGAGCTGTCCGCCGACGACGCCTGGCACACCCTGCGCCGCCTCGGCGGCTGGTGCCTGCTGCGGGACGCCTTCATCCGGTTCCGCTACGGCGACGGGTTCAGCCACTCCCGGGCATTCGCATTGCAGCTCTGCCTGGCCGTGGTGCCGTTCCTGATCGCGCTCACCGGTCTGATCACCGACCTGGGCGTCGACGAGGGTGGCAAGGTCGTCGCGGACACGGTGCTCGCACTCACCCCCGGGCAGAGCGAGTCGGTCGTGCAGGACCTGCTCGGCGACGGTCAGCAGACCGAGCGGGCCGGCGAGCTGGCGCTGACCCTCGGTCTGCTGACCGGCCTGATCGCGCTCACCACGACGATGGCCCAGATCGAAAGGGGCGCCAACCGGATCTACGGCGTCGAGCGGGACCGCCCGGCGCTGGCCAAGTATGTGCGCGCGGCGATCCTGGCCGTGACCGCCGGCGTGCCGGCGCTGACCGGCTTCCTGATCCTGGTCGGCGGCCGGGCAATGGGCGACTCGGTGCAGCGGCACTACGAGTGGGGCGGCTTCGCCAACGCCGCCTGGGACGTGGTCCGCTGGCCGTTGAGCCTGGGGCTCACCGTGCTGGCCGTGGCGGTGCTCTTCCGGCACGCGCCCCGGCGCAACCAGCCCGGCCTGTCCTGGCTCTTCTTCGGCGCCGGCATCGCCACCGTGCTGTGGTGGCTGGCCAGCCTGCTGCTGGCCGCGTACGTCAAGTTCAGCGGCGGCTTCGGGCAGACCTACGGCGCGCTGACCGGGATGATGGCCCTGCTGCTCTGGGCCAACCTGACCGGGATGGCGCTCTTCGGCGGGCTGGCCTTCGCCGCCCAGCTCGAGGCGATGCGGATCGGCGTTCAGGAGCCGGCCAAGCCGGACCTGTGGGAGCCGGAGGTCGAGCGCGAAGCGGCCCTCGACACCGGCGGGATGACCGCGTTCTGACCCGACGCGCCGCGGCCC
Source organism: Micromonospora sp. NBC_00898 (assembly GCF_045207895.1). Taxonomy (NCBI): domain Bacteria; kingdom Bacillati; phylum Actinomycetota; class Actinomycetes; order Micromonosporales; family Micromonosporaceae; genus Micromonospora; species Micromonospora sp. NBC_00898. The sequence goes on along the minus strand of NZ_CP108775.1, from coordinate 3,925,537 downwards.
GCGTGTACGCGGAGCGCAAATCGGGTACAGCGCGCCTCGCATAGGATAAGGGAGGTGCGGGGTGACCGCGGTCAAGGAGACGACGCGACGGCCGCTGGGCCATTTCGCGGAGCGGAGCATCGCGGGGCTGCTGGCCGTCGTCGCCGCCGGCGCCGGGTTCGGCGTGCTGCTGATGCTCGTCCGGTTCAAGTGGGGCCCGCTGTACCACGCCGACCACGAGGCGGCCGAGTGGTTCAACGGCCTCGTCGCACCGCACCACGCCCTGGTGACCGTGCTCCAGGCGATCACCGATCTGGGCGGCCGGCCGGTGCTGATCTGGTTGGTCACCATCGCCGTGGTCGGCCTGTTGATCCGCCGGCAGTCCCGGCTGGCGGTCTACCTGATCATCACCGGGGTCGGCGGACTGATCCTCGACCCGTCGCTCAAGGCGCTGGTCGGCCGGCTCCGGCCGGTGGTCGACGTGCCGATCACCCACGCCCCGGGCAACAGCTTCCCCAGCGGGCACGCGCTCGGCTCCTTCGTCGCGTACGGGGCGCTGCTGCTGGTCTTCCTGCCGGCCATGGCGCCCCGGTGGCGCAAGCCCGCCATCGCGATCGTGGGCGTGCTGGTCTTCCTGATCGGGCTGACCCGGATCGCGCTGGGCGTGCACTTCGTCTCGGACGTGCTGGGCGGCTTGCTGCTCGGCGCGGTGTGGCTCGGCGTCACCGCGTACGCCTTCCGGCTGTGGCGGCGCGAGCGGGGCCGGCCGGTGCCGCCGATCACCGAGGGCCTGGAGCCGGAGGCGGGCGAGGAGATCACCCCCGCGCCGGCCGAGGAGCACGTGCTGGAGCATCCGCGCTCCTCCGTCGCCGAGCTGCTGGTCGGCTGGGTGATCGTGTTCGGCGCCCTGTACGCCTTCGGGATGTTCGTCAGCTACCACGCCAAGGGCACCTTCTTCGGCACCCTGGACACTGAGGTGCCGCAGTGGTTCGCCGAGCGGCGCACCGACCAGCTCACCGAGCTGAGCTGGTGGTGGAGCAAGTTCGGCGACACCCACGCGATCCTGCTGGTCTCGCTGGTCTTCTGTCCTGTCGTGCTGGCGATCTGGAAGCGCTGGCGGCCGGTGCTCTTCGTGGTGCTGGCGATGTTCGGCGAGCTGAGCCTCTTCCTCGCCTCCGCCCGGCTGGTGCAGCGGCCCCGCCCGCCGGTGGAGAATCTGGACGGCCAGATGCCGACCTCGTCCTTCCCGTCCGGTCACATCGCCGCGACGATCTGCCTGTGGACCGCGATGGCGATCATCGTGTTCGCCCGCACCGACCGTTGGTGGCGCTGGCTCTTCGTGGCGATGGCCGTGATCATGCCGCTCGGGGTGGCCACCTCCCGGATGTACCGGGGCATGCACCACCCGACGGACTTCATGGGCGCGATCCTGCTCGGCGCGCTCTGGATCGGCCTGCTCTACTGGGTGGTGCGGCCCAACGCCGACGTGCACCAGGGCAACCAGCCGGCCATCGAGTCCGAGCAGGTGCGCGAGCTGGACGACGAGCTGGCCAAGGCCGGCCGGGAGGACTGACCGGCGCCGATGCTGCGGGTGATGACCTGGAACATCAGGACCGGCGGTCGGGACCGCGACGGGCTCGACCGGCTGGACCGGATCGTGGCGGTCGTCGCCGCGCAGCGGCCCGACGTGCTGGCCCTTCAGGAGCTGCGCGGCTTCGACCGGGGCGGGCTGCTGGCCGACGTGGCGGGCCGGGTGGGGATGGTGCCCCACCTGGCCCGTTCCTGTCTCGGGCAGCCGGTCGCGGTGCTGGTCCGCCCCCCGTTGCGGGTGCTCTCGGCGGGCCGGGTCCGCCGGCCGTTCCACCACGCCGCCGCCCGGGCGGTGGTGGACACCTCGGCCGGACCGTTGACCGTGGTCAGCACCCACCTCGACCCGTACTCCGGGGGCCGGCGGCGGATGGAGGCGGACTGGCTGGCGGTGGCGGCGCGGCGTGCTGGTCCGCTCACCCTGGTCGCCGGCGACCTCAACACCCTGGAACCGGGCGTCGACCACACCGCACGGCTGGCCGGCCTGCCCGACCGCTACCGCCGTCGGCATCTGTGCCGCGACGGCCGTACCGTCGACACCCGCGCGGTGTCCCGGCTGATCGAGGCCGGCCTGGTCGACCTCTGGCCGCACCTCGGCGGCGCGGAGCCGGACGGGCTGACCGTGCCGACCCGGCACGGCGGGGCCGAGTTCGCCGCGATGCGCCTGGACTACCTGCTCGCCACGCCGGCGGTGGCCGCGCTGGCCCGGCAGGTCCGGGTGGTCCGCGACGGGGCGGCCGACCGGGCCTCCGACCACTACCCGGTCGTCGCCGACCTGGAGCTGGCACCCGGCTGAGCGGGGCGGCGGCCGTTGCCCCGACTGACTACGGTGACGCCGTGACCGGCACGCCGACCCTCCGACCGTCCGACCCGTCCCGGCGGCCGAGCGGCGGGCCGCGCTCTCCCGACGCGGTCGGGGCGGCGCCGGTGCGCGGGCCGTCGGGGTTCGCCGTCGCGCCGGCCCCCGACCGCGAGCCGGGGGAGCAACGGACGACCGCCGCACGACACCCCCGGCGCGACGACGTCCGCGCGGCGGAGCCGCCGCCGCTGGTCGCGGCGGTCGCGCGCGGTGTCGCCCTGGTCGTGGTGCTCCCGGTACGCCTGCTGTGGGAGCTGACCGCCGCCACCGGCCGGGCGCTGGACCGGCACCTGTTCACCCCCGCCGGCCGGTTCCTGCTCCGGTGGCTGCTGCTCCCGCTCGCCTGGGTGGCCCGCATCCTGATCTGGGGCCCGCTGCGCTGGGCGGCCCGGACGCTGGTCTGGCTGCCGCTCCGGTGGCTGGCGGGGGCCGCCGCGTGGGTCGTGCGGACGCTGCTCTGGGCGCCACTGGCGTGGGTCGCGGTGCACCTGCTGTGGCGTCCCCTGGTCTGGGTGGCCCGGACCCTGATGTGGCTGCCGCTGGTCTGGCTCGGCCGGGGTCTGGCCTGGGCCGTGCTGCACCTGGCGTGGCGTCCGCTGGTCTGGGTGGCCCGGACCGTGCTCTGGGCACCGCTGGCCTGGCTGGTCCGGCACCTGGTCGTCCGGCCGCTGCGCTGGCTGGGGCGGGTGCTCGCCCCGGCCGGTCGGGCCCTGCTGCGCGGGCTGCTCCTCGTCGCCCGGGCGCTGGCTGTCGGGGTCCACGCGGTCGCCCGGCTGCTCGCCGCCGGGCTGGCCGTGCTGGGCCGGGCGCTGCTCGCGTCGGCCCGGGCCGTCGGCCGGGTGCTGGTGGACGCGGTGGTCGGCGCGTGGCGGCTCGCCGGCCGGCTGCTCCGCTTCCTCTACCGGGTGCTGCTGCGCCCGCTGGGGCTGGCCCTGCGCTGGCTCTGGCGGCACACCGCCGTACCGCTGGGGCGGGCGGTCCGGGCGATCTGGCGGCACACGGCGGTGCCGTTGGCCCGCGCCGTCGGGGCCGGGTGGCGGGCCACCGTCGGTCCGACCCGGCGGTGGGTCCGCCGCGCTGTGCTCGACCCGGTCCGGCTCACCTCCCGCGAGGTGCTCACCGCCCTCGGCCTGCGCCGCTGAAGCCGGCCCGGCGGCGGGCGCCGGGTCACAGCAGCAGATTGAGCAGGACGGTCAGGACCACCGAGGCGACGACCGAGAAGAGGATCATCAGCAGGCAGCCGAGGCCGCCACCCGCGGGACGGATCTCCGTGTTGCCGATACGCATGGACTCCGCCGCTCAGCGCCGACGCCGGCCGGGCGTGGACCGCACCGGGCTCACAGCTCGCGCAGTCGCGGCAGCAGCTGCTCCTGCGCCCAGTCCAGGAACATCGGCTGGGTCTCGCCGCCCACCTGCACGAGCGCCACGTGGGTGAAGCCGGCGTCGACGAACTTCTTGAACGCCTCGACGTGCTTGTCGACGTCCGGGCCGCAGGGGATGCCCTCGGCGACGTCCTCCTCGCGGACGAACTGGGTGGCGGCGGCGAAGGACTCGGGGCCGGGCAGGTCGGCGTTGACCTTCCAGCCCATGCCGAACCAGCGGAACTGGTCGTGCACGAGCTTGCGGCACTCGGCCTCGTCGGGGCCGTAGCAGATCGCCAGCTGGCCGAAGCGGGGCTGGCCCGCGCCGCCCGCGTCGTCGTACATCTGGATGAGGTGCGGGTCGGGTTCGGTGGCGACGAGGCCGCTGCCGTACTCGGCGGCGAGGGTGGCGGACTGCCGGCCGGAGGCGGCGACGGCCATCGGCACCGGCCGGTCCGGCCGGTCCCAGACGTACGCGTCGGGGACGTCGAAGTGGTTGCCGGAGAAGGTCAGCGTCTCGCCGTTGAGCAGCGGGCGGATGATCTGGAGGGCCTCCTCGAACATCTCGTGCCGCTGCTGCACGTGCGGCCAGCCGCCGATCACGTGCTCGTTGAGGTTCTCCCCGGCGCCGAGGCCGAGGGTGAACCGGCCGTCGGAGAGCACGCCGATGGTGCTGGCCTTCTGCGCGACGACCGCCGGGTGGTAGCGGCGGATCGGGCAGGTCACGAAGGACATCAGCTCGGCCCGGCTGGTGGCGTGCGCGACGGCCCCGAGCACCGACCAGGCGTACGGGGAGTGGCCCTGGGAGTCCAGCCACGGGTAGTAGTGGTCGGACATCACCAGCTGGTCGAAGCCGGCCGCCTCGGCGCGTACCGCGTGGTCGACCAGCTGCTTCGGGCCGGTCTGCTCGCACATCAGGGTGTAGCCGGCCTTGACCATGGTGGTCCTCCTTCCGGACGGATCGTCACCGGATACCCCGCCGGCAGGCGGTCAACCCTGGTGTCCCCTTCCGCGCCCGGACGCCCTTGACGGCAGGGCGGATGCTGCCACAGTCCGAACTTTAACGAGGTGCGGGTACCCCGGGAGGAGAAGCGGGACGTCGAGGCGGCCCAGGCCCGGCTGGTCCTCGCCGTCCTGGCGTGACCTAACGGGTGATGAACTTCAGTGGCGCGCCGGGCACCCGGCCGGTGGGAGGTGTGCGCTGATGGACGGGAACTCCCACGCCCGATCGGACAGTTCCTACACGTGGAGATGAACATGCGGGCCCGGATACGCGCCGGGGATCCGGACGCGTTCCGAGATCTGTTCGACGAACACGTCCGTTCGGTGTACAACCACGGATTCCGGCTGACCGGGGACTGGTCGGTGGCGGAGGACGTGGTGTCGCTGACGTTCCTGGAGGCATGGCGGTTGCGGGAGCGGGTCGACGCCGGCATCGAGGGCGGATCGTTGCGTCCGTGGCTGCTCGGCATCGCCACCAATGTCACGCGGAACGTGCGCCGCGCCGCCCGACGGCATGCCGGAGCCCTGTCCCGGCTGCCCAGGGCGGACGTGGTGCCGGACTTCGCGGAGGAGGTCGCCACCCGCATCCGTGACCGCGAGCGGCTCGCCCTGGTGCGTACGGCCCTCGCCGCGCTGCGCCAGCCGGAGCGCGAGGTGCTGGCGCTGTGCGTGTGGTCCGGACTCGACTACGCCGAGGCGGCGGTCGCGCTGGGCGTGCCGGTCGGGACGGTGCGGTCGCGGCTGTCCCGAGCGCGTACCAAGCTGCACAAGCTCGTCACCGCCGGAAAGCTCCGGCCGGCCGGGGAAAGCCGGGAACCGTCCGCCGGCCGCGGACAGGTACCAGTCGACCGCACGATCGCGGTCCGGTTCGCTCAGGAGAACGCCCGATGAACGCCAACCCCAGTCAGTCCATCCCGGACGTACGTGCCGACCTGGCCTCGCTGCTGCCGGCGCCGACGGAGCGGGACCTGCCGAGCGACCGCCACCGGTTGATCCAGGAGTTCATGATGACCCAGATCCACACCGACCAGCCTCCGGCCGAGCAGCCGCCGCGTCGCGTACCCCGACGACGGCTGTTCCTGGCCTCGGCGCTGACCGCGGCCGCCGCGGCGACCGCGGCCGTGGTGCTGATCGGCGTTGGCGGGCCCGGGGGCGTGGGCGGCGGCCCCGCCCCGGTCCGGGCCGACCCCGCCGGCCAGCAGATCCTGCTCGCCGCGGCCACCACCGCGGAGAAGACGGCCGCCGCCTCCGGCACCTACTGGTATCTCCGGACCGAGGCCGCCGGCCCGCCGTCGGAGAGCTGGACCCGGCGCGACGGCCGGACCTGGGTCCGGGGGGCCAAGACCGGCGGCACGCTGACGGAACTGCCCCTGCCCACCTCGTTCCGGCTGGGTGGCCCGGAGGTCAGCTTCGCGGAGCTCCAGCAGCTGCCCACCGAGCCGGGTGCGTTGCGGCGGTGGATCGCTGAGTCCGTGCAGACCAGCGACGTCCGGACCAGCGCCGGGAAGCCGGCCGCCGCGATGCGGGAGCAGATGGTCTTCGACGGTCTGCTCGCCCTGGTCGCCCAGCTGCCCGCCCCGCCGAAGGTGCGTGCCGCCGCCTTCCAGGCCATCGCCGCGTACCCCGAGGTGCAGAGCACCGGAGCGATCGAGGGTGGGCAGGGACTCCTGATCCGCCTGGGCGCGGAGCCACCGGCCCGGCTCGTCGTCGACCCGGCCACCGCCCGGATCCGGAAGACCAGCTACTACGTCACGGCGGACGGGGCCCGGGTCTCGATCGAGGGGGACCGCATGTTCACCCTGACCGCCGAGTGGACCGACCAGCTGCCGGCGTAGCGGCACGGCGGCCGTCCGAGGAGCCCGCGCGACCGGTCCGGTCCCGCGGGCTCCTCGCCTGCCATGGCGCCATGAGGCCCGGGATGGATCAGTTCGTCGCGCCGGCCAGCCGGGCCGCCCGCATCCGCAGGTAGTGCTGCTCGGGCAGGCTGGTCGTGCCGCCGGCTGCGGCCCGGTAGTGCGCGACCGCGCGCTCCCGGTCGCCGGCCATCTCGTACAGGTGCGCCCGCGCCGCGTCGAGGCGGTGGTGCCCGGCCAACCGGGGATCGGCGGCCAGCGCGGCGAGGGCGTCCAGCCCGGCGGCCGGGCCGTGCACCATCGCGGTCGCCACCGCCCGGTTGAGCGAGACCACCGGGCTTGCGGAGACGCGTTCCAGCACCTGGTAGAGGGCGAGGATCTGCGGCCAGTCGGTCTGCGCGGCGGTGGGCGCCTCGTCGTGCAGCGCGGCGATGGCGGCCTGGAGCTGGTACGGCCCGACCGGTCCCCGGGCCATCGCCCGGGTGACCAGGGCGGTCCCCTCGGCGATCGCGGCGGCGTCCCACCGGCTGCGGTCCTGGTCGGCCAGGGAGATCAACTCGCCGGACGGCCCGGTCCGGGCGGCGGCCCGGGCCTCGGTGAGCAGCATCAGGGCGAGCAGCCCGGTCACCTCGCTGTCGTCGGGCAGCAGGGCGTGCATCTCCCGGGTCAGCCGGATCGCCTCCTCGAACAGGTCGACCCGGCGCAGGTCCGTGCCGAGGCTGGCGGTGTGCCCCTCGGTGAAGGTCAGGTAGAGCACGTGCAGCACCGCCGCGAGCCGCGCCTGCCGCTCGCCCTCGTCGGGCATCCGGAACGGCAGCCCCGAGGCGCGGATGCGCTGCTTGGCCCGGCTGATCCGCTGCGCCATGGTGGCCTCGGGGACGAGGAAGGCGCGGGCGATCTCGGCGGTGCTCAGCCCGCCCACCGCGCGCAGGGTCAGCGCGATGGCCGACGCGGTCGACAGCGTCGGGTGGCAGCTGAGGAAGAGCAGGACCAGGGTGTCGTCCCGGTCCGTGATCAGCGGCTCGTCGGCGGCCGGCGCGGTCCGCCGGTCGTCGCCCTCCCGCCGGGCGGCGCGGTCCTCCCGGCCGCGCCGGGCCGCCTCGGCCCGGACCAGCTCGATCATCCGGCGGTACGCGACCTGGACGAGCCAGCCGCGCGGGTTGTCCGGCAGCCCGTCGGCCGGCCACTGGCGGGCCGCGTCCAGCAGCGCCTCCTGCACCGCGTCCTCGGCGGTGGCGAAGTCACCGAACCGGCGGGTGAGCGCGCCGAGGACCTGCGGCGCCAGCTCGCGCAGCAGGTCCTCGACGGTGTGCTCCGGGACGCCCAGCGGTCACATCTCCTGCAGCGGCGCCGACATGACGGGGTGCACCTCGATGGGCATGTTCAGCGGTCGCCCGCCGGGGCCGGGTGCGGTGGAGATGTGCGCGGCGATCTCGACCGCCCGTTCCGGGGTCTCGCAGTCCACGATCCACCAGCCGGCGAGGAACTCCTTGGTCTCCGCGAACGGCCCTTCGGTGACGACCGGGGCGCCGCCCTCCCCGGCCCGGACGATCCGCGCCTGCTGCGGGCCGGCCAGACCTTCCCCCTGGACCCACTCCCCGTCGGCGGCGAGCTTGGCGTTGACCTCGTGCATGAACCCGATGTGCGCCTGGATCTCCTCCGGGGTCCAGGTGTCGATCGACGGGAAGTCAGCTCCGGCGGCGCTGAACTGCATCAGCAGCATGTACTTCACGGTTGGCTCCTCACGTCCGAGCACCGATTCTCGATGCTTCCACCCTCCGGTAGAAGCTGCCGCACCGCTTTTCGACATCCGCGGCGAAGAAAATCCGGGAATTCTCAGCCGCTCGGCGCGAGCCGGTCCGGGGCGAACAGGTAGCGGGTGAACCACCGGTGCAGCTGGCTCCGCAGCGCGCGGTCACCGTGCACGCTCACGCCCGGGTGGCGGATCAGCTCCGCCCAGGAGTCCTGGCCGAGCCACCAGCGGGTCACCTCGGCCGTGGGTGCGGCGAGCCACACGTCCACGGGCGCCCCGGTGTCCTGTCGGCACAGGTTGACCTCGGTGGGGGAGAGGTGCAACCAGAAGTAGCGGTCGGTCGCCGGGCGGTCGGTGAAGTCGACGGCCACCACGACCGTCCGCTCCGGCAGGGCGGCAATGTCGACCCGGCGCTGCATGTCCCAGGTGAGGGCGGCCGTGTCAAGGTGGTCGTCCGTCAGGGGAGCGCTGTCGGTGACCGTCGCCCACCTGGCCAGCTCTCGGACCACCGGGGCCAGGGCGGCCCCCGCCTCGGTGAGCCGGTACGCCCCGTCGGCGGCGTCGACGATGCCGGCCACGTGCAGGCCCCGCAGGCGTGCCGACAGGGTGGCTCGGGGAATCCGGGGCAGGCCCCGGCGGATGTCGGTGAAGGTGGTGGCCCCGAGCAGCAGTTCGCGGACGATCAGCATGGTCCACCGCTCGCCGAGCACCTCCAGCGCCCGACCCACCGCGCAGAACTGTCCGTACCCGTGCATCGGGCGATGGTAGAGGGCGGCTGGTTCAGAACCTGAACTGGTGCCTGGTCGTGCCCGGCCCCATCCTCATGCCGGGGCCGGGCGACCCGACCGGCCCGGGCCGCTGCCGCGGGCCCGGAGTGGAGAGGAGAAACGGACATGGGTGTCGGTCGCGACGTCCTGGCGACGATCGGAAACACCTCGCTGGTGGAACTGCGCCGGGTGGTGCCGCCGGGCTGCGCCCGGATCCTCGTGAAGGTGGAGGGGCAGAACCCGACCGGCAGCATGAAGGACCGGATGGCGCAGGCGATGATCGCCGGAGCCGAAGGCGACGGCAGGCTCCGGCCCGGCGGCACCGTCGTGGAGTACACCGGCGGCAGTACCGGCGCGTCGCTCGCCCTGGTGTGTGCCGCGAAGGGCTACCGCTTCCGGGTCGTCAGCTCCGACGCGTTCAGCGAGGACAAGCTGGCGCAGATGGCGGCGCTGGGTGCCGAGGTGACGCTCGTGCCCAGCGCGGGCGGGCTGATCACCACGCAACTCATCGAAGACATGATCGCGGCCGCCCGCGGCATGAGCGAGGAGCCGGGCGCCTACTGGACCGACCAGCTCCACAACACCGACAGCATCGCGGGCTACCACCCGCTGGGCGAGGAGATCTGGGACCAGACCGGTCAGCGGATCGACGCGTTCGTCCAGTCGATCGGCACCGCGGCCTCCCTGCGCGGTGTGGCGACGGTGCTGACCCGCCACGATCCCCGTGTCCAGATCGTCGCGGTCGAGCCGGCCGAGTCGGCAGTGCTGTCGGGCGGTGGGAAGGGCGCCCACCGGATCGAGGGCATCGGGATCGGCTACCACCCGCCGATGTGGGAGCCCGGCGTTGTGGAAGAGATCGTCCCGGTCACCACGGCCGACGCCGAGGCCATGGCCCGACGGCTGGCCCGCGAAGAAGGGCTCTTCGCGGGGACGTCGTCGGGCGCGAACGTCGTCGCGGCGATCCGGGTCGGAGAGCGGTTGGGGCCGGGGGCGAGCATCGTGACGCTGCTGGTGGACTCCGGCCTGAAGTACCTGAGCACCTTCTACCGACGTCCCGAGCCGACCCGCGACGCGGTCAGCCGGCCTGGGTGACCTCCAGCAGCAGCGCCTGCTCGGGGTGCAGGGCCGGCATCTGGAGCCCGACCGTACCCAGCACCGCCCCGCTCAACGTCACCCCGCCGCCGGCCAGCCAGCCCGGCTCGGTCATCTGCAGCACCGCCGGCTCCGGCATCCCGGCCGCCGGGCGCACCCCGTACCGGCGGCCGGGGTCGAGGCCCGGCAGGCGGACCGGGCCGGGGACCTGGGCGACCGACGTCGCCAGCCGGGAGACCGCGTACACCGCCCGGGAGCGGTCGTGGGCGACCACGCCGTGCGCCTGGACGGCCGGGTCGGAGTGGTCGACCCTGGCCACCCGGCCGGCGTGCAGCAGCGGGCGGAGCCGCTTGTGCAGCGCGACCCACGCGGCCAGCTCGGCCCGCTCCTCGGCGCTGATCGCGCTGATGTCCCACTCGATGCCGTGGTGGCCGAAGAGCGCGGTGGTGGCGCGGAACCCCAGGTCGTGCACCCGGTGCGTGGTGTGCGACCGGGACGGTCCGATGTGGGTGCCGACCAGCTCGGGCGGCAGCAGCAGCCCGGTCCAGCGCTGGATGGCCAGCCGCTCCAAGGCGTCGTTGCAGTCGCTGGCCCAGACCCGGTCGGTGCGCCGCAGGATCTCCAGGTCGACCCGCGCCCCGCCCCCCGAGCAGCTCTCGATCTCCACGCCGGGGTGCCGGGCGCGCAGCTCGTCGAGGAGCCGGTAGACCGCCACGATCTGCCCGTGCACCCCGGGCCGGCCGGCGTGCCCGGCCTCGGTGAGGTCGCGGTTGTGGTCCCACTTCAGGTACGCGATCCCGTCGTGCTCCTTGAGCACCGCGTCCAGCCGCGCCAGCAGGTGGGCGTACGCGTCCGGGTGCGCCAGGTCGAGCACCTGCTGGTGCCGCCACTCCGGCGGCAGCCGGCCGGGCGCCTGGAGCACCCAGTCCGGGTGGGCGCGGAACAGGTCGGAGTCCGGGTTGACCATCTCCGGCTCGACCCAGAGCCCGAACTGCATGCCGTGCTCGCGGACGTGGTCGATCAGCGGTTGCAGCCCGTCCGGCCAGACGTCGTCGTCGACCCACCAGTCGCCCAGGCCGGCCCGGTCGTGCCGGCGGCCCCGGAACCAGCCGTCGTCGAGCACGAAGCGTTCCACGCCCACCTCGGCGGCCCGGTCGGCGAGGCTCGTAAGCCGGTCCAGGTCGTGGTCGAAGTAGACGGCCTCCCAGACGTTGAGGGTGACCGGCCGGGGGGTGCGCGGGTGCTGCGGGCGGGCCCGCAGGTGGGTGTGCAGCACGTCGCTGAGCCCGTCCAGCCCGGTGGTCGAGTGGACGGCGTAGAGCAGGGGAGTGGCGTACTCCTCGCCGGGGGCGAGCAGGATCTCGCCGGGGGCGAGCAGTTCGCCGCCGCCGAGGGTGGACTCGCCGGTGGGGCGGCGCTCGGCGACGGTGACGTGGTCGCCGCTCCACGCGGTGTGCACCGCCCAGACCTCGCCGTGGCCGAAGCCGAAGCCGGCGGTGCCGGCGACCAGCAGCAGCGTCGCGTCGTGCCCGGTCCGCCCGTGCCGGCCCTCCCGCACCCAGGCGCCCATCGACCACGGGTGCCGCTGCGGCGCGCGTTCCCGGCACCAGCGGCCGGTCAGGTCGAGCAGTTCGGTGGCGACCGCCGGCACCGGCAGCACCGCGGTCAGCTCCCGCACCTCGTAGGCGGCGTCGCCGTCGTTGCGCAGCCGGTGCCGGACCGTCAGCAGGCCGTGCGCGTCCAACGTGATCTCGATGGTCAGCGACAGGGCGGCGCCCGGGTCCGACGCCCGCACGGTGACCCGCGCCGAGCCGGGTCCGTCGTGGGCACCGTCCGCTTCGGATACGCCCACCACGTCGCCACCCTGGGCCACGCGGCTCGGGTCCGGGCCGCCGTCGGCGACGTCGAGCCGGTCGAGGCGGAAGGCGGTCGACCAGTCCCGCCCGTCGCGGTGGCCGGCCAGGCCGGGGCGACCGCTCCAGCCGGCACTCGCCTCGGGCAGCAGGGACAGCACGGTCGGCGCGTCGAAGCTGCTCGGCACCACCGGCGGGATGGTGGCGTCGACCAGGGCCGGCAGGTCGTCGGCGGGCAGCGGGCCGAGGTCGGCACCCCAGTGCGCGACCCGGGGCAGCCCCGGGCCGCGCGCGTCGAGCACCAGGCTGGTCCGTCCCCGGCGCAGGTGGACGACGGTCGGAATCGTCATGGCTCATCTCTCCGTGAGGGCGCGCCGGTCTCCGTCACCATCCGTGACGGGACCGGGCGGCCGAACCGCGGGGAGCGATATGCCTGTCAGGCATATTTATTCCTGACAGACATAACTCCCCGAAATGTTCAGTGGGCCCGGGAGCCGGTGACCGGCCCCGGGGACTTCAGCCCTTCGAGGCGCCCAGCGTCAGGCCCCGGACGAACTGCTTTTGCAACAGGAAGAAGATCACCAGGGTGGGGATCGCGACCAGCACCGAGCCGGCCGAGACCAGGTTGTTGTCGGTGAAGAACTCGCCGCGCAGGTTGTTCAGCGAGCTGGTCACCGGGAACTTGTCGCCGGTGCGCATCAGCACGGTGGCCCAGAAGAACTCGTTGTAGATCCAGGTCACCTCGAGGGTGGCCAGCGCGGCCAGGGCCGGCCGGCACAGCGGCATGGTCACCTGCCAGTACTGCCGCCACACGCTCGCCCCGTCGACCATCGCCGCCTCGTACAATTCGTGCGGCAGGGCCTTCATGTAGTTGCTCAGCACGAAGACGCAGAAGCCGCACTGGAAGGCGACGTTGACCAGGATCAGCCCCCAGTAGCTGTCGTAGAGCAGCTCCGAGTCGCTCATGAACTCCGGCAGCGGCACCTCGGTGAAGAGCCGGAACAGCGGGATCAGCAGGGCCTGCTGCGGCAGCAGGTTCGCCGCCGTGAAGAGCCCGAGCAGGACGATGTTGAGCTTCCAGCTGAACCGGGCGATCACGAACGCCACGCAGGAGGCCAGGAAGAGGGTCAGCAGCACCGCCGGCACGGTGATGTACACCGAGTTGAGGAAGTGCTTGCCGAACTCGGCGGTCTGCCACGCGGTGACGTAGTTGTCGAAGGTCCAGCCGCCGAAGGACACGTAGCCGTGGCTGGCGGTGTAGTCGTACGACCGTAGCGAGGTCAGCACCGCCCAGAGGATCGGGAAGAGCCAGCCGACGGCCACCGTACCCAGGAAGAGGTGCAGCACCACCCGGGCGGGCCGCAACGGCCGGCGGCGCCCGGCCGGCGCGGCGGCCGCGGGCTCACGGGTGAGGGTCGCCGCGCTCATCTCCGGTCCTCCCGCATCACGGTGGTCAGGTAGAGGGTGATGAAGACCAGGGAGACGACCAGCATGATGGTCGCCAGCGCGGACCCGAAGCCGATCCGGCTGGCCTCACCCACCACGTTGGACGTCACCAACGCGGAGATCAGCTCCAGCCCGTTGCGACCCTTGTTGATCACCCAGACCAGGTCGAACGCGCGAAGCGACTCGATCACCGTCACCACCAGCACGATGATGTTGATCGGCCGCATCACCGGGAAGACCACCCGGAAGAAGGTGCTGGTCTCCGAGGAGCCGTCCACCGCCGCGGCCTCGCGAAGCGACGGGTCGACGCCCTTCAGGCCGGCCAGGTAGAGCAGCATGATGTAGCCGACGTGGCGCCAGCCGGCGGCGAAGAGCACCGCCCAGATGTTGACGTTCGAGTCGCCGTACCAGTCGGTCTGGGTGCCGAGCACGGCGTTGAGCAGGCCCTGGTCGCGGCTGTAGATGAGCTGCCAGACGAAGCCGATCAGCGCCAGCGAGAGCACCACCGGCAGGTAGAGCGCGGTCTGGTAGAACCGGCCGCCGCGCAGCTCCTTGTCCAGCAGCACGGCCAGGAACATGCCGAACGGCGTCGCCACCACGAAGAGCGCGGCCAGCCAGAGCAGGTTGTTCTGCACCGCGGGCACGAACGGCGGGTAGATGTTCACCACGTCGTCGTAGTTCTTCAGGCCGACCCAGTCGATCTCGCTCAGGGGGCCGATGCCGTCCCAGTTGGTGCCGGAGAGCAGCACGGTGGCCACCGCCGGCAGCCAGACCAGACCGACGACGAGCAGCAGGGGTACGAGCACCATCAGCGTGATCACCACGCGGTCGGTGCGGGACAGGAGCCGTAGCCGGCGGCCACGACCACCCGTGGAGGTGGTCGCGGCCGGCGGCGGCACGGCGCGATCCGCTTGGATCAGGGGCAGGTCGGACATGATGTCCTTCCCCTCTCGCCGTCAGTCGGTGAAGATCGACTTCTTCTGGTTCTCGACGCTGGTCAGCAGCCCGCCGATGTCCTTCGGGTTCTTGATGAACTGCTGCAACGCCGGGATCATCACCGTGGAGGCGAAGTCCGGCCGGGTGTCCCGGTCGAGGAACTGGGCGATCTCGGTCGCCGAGCCGACGAGTTCGGCAGCCTTCTTCTGCAGCGCCGTGTAGCCGCTGGTGTCCGCGCCGGTGTTGGCGACCAGGGTGCTGGGGTCATTCTTCACCGTGATGTTCGCGGCGTCCTTCGAGCCGACGTACTCCAGCAGCTTCTTCGCGTTGGCCTCGGACTTCGGCTTGCGGGCCATCATGTAACCGTCGATCGGCGCGTCCAGGGCCTTCGCCCCGATCGTCGAGTCGACCTCCGGGAAGGTGAAGAAGTCCAGGTCGTCCTGCTCGTCGTTGTTGAACTGCTGGGCGACGAAGAGGCCGAGCAGGTACATGCCGCTCTTCTTCTGCTGCAACGACTGGGCGGCCTCCTGCCAGGTACGCCCCAGGGCGTCCGGCTGGTGGATCGGCAGCAGACCGGCCCAGGTGTCGAAGACCTTCTTCACCTTGTCGGAGGTCCACGCCTCCTTGCCGGCCATCAGGTCGATGTGGAACTGGTAGCCGTTGATCCGCAGGTTGAGGATGTCGAAGGTGCCCATCGCCGGCCAGCCGTCCTTGTCGGCGAAGGCGATCGGGTTCAGGCCGTCCTTCTTCATCTGGGCGCCGAGGGTGTTCAGCTCGTCGAGCGTCTTCGGCACCTGGTAGCCGTGCTGCTGCCAGACGGACTTGCGGTAGAAGACCGCCCACGGGTAATACGACGACGGCACGAAGTACTGCTTGCCGTCGTCCCCGGTGGACGCCTTCTTGAACGCGTCGGAGTAGCCGGAGAGCTTGCCCCAGACGTCGCTGACGTCACCGGCCAGGCCCTTGGCGGCGAAGAACCGCATCCGGTAGCCGGCGAACCACATGAACACGTCGTCCGGCTTGCCCTGCAGGTAGTTGTTGATGTTCTCCTGGAACGTGTTGTGGTCGACCGTGTTGATCGCGGGCTGGATGCCGGACGCGGTCTGGAAGCCGGCCATCACCTTGGCGATGACGTCCTTCGGCTTCGGGTCCGACTGGTTGGAGCCGACCGAGACCGTCTTGGAGCCCGACCCGGAGCCCGAGTCGGAGTCGCCGCAGCCGGCGAGCAGTCCCGTGCCGAGCAGCGCGCCGGTGCCGGCCGCGCCGGCGAGCAGCGAGCGGCGGTTCAGGCCGGCGACGGACGGGGGTACGAGTCGGGCGAGGTACTCGGCTTGCGATCGGGGACGGGACATTGTGCCTCCTGCGTGGAAGAGGTGCGCTGCGCCCAAGGGCCGTGAGTGGTGGCGGGGATCGGTGTTCGTGCGGCCGGGTAGTAGATCCACCGTGAACCCACATGTCCGAACACAAACAGCCGGTGGCGACTGAAGCTACCCCTTGGTTCGGCGCTGTCAAGAGGGTGTGCGGGCACTGATAACCCAGTCGTGACACGGCTGAGGCAAGGTAAACGTTGGAATTCGAGTCGATGTTGGAAAGTGTTGACTTGAGTGGTCTCGGGGGGGCACGCTCTGCTCTCATGCGGAACTGGCACGGCGAGGGCATCTGGTACGGGGCCGACTACAACCCGGAGCAGTGGCCCGAGCAGACCTGGGGCGAGGACGTCGCGCTGATGCGCCGGGCCGGGGTCAACCTCGTCTCGGTCGGGATCTTCTCCTGGGCGCTGCTGGAGCCCCGCCCCGGCGAGTTCGAGTTCGGCTGGCTGGACCGGGCCCTCGACGTGCTGCACGACGGGGGGATCCGCGTCGACCTGGCCACCGCCACCGCCAGCCCGCCGCCGTGGCTGGCCCATCGGCACCCGGAGACGTTGCCCCGCCGCGTTGACGGCGCGATCCTCTGGCCGGGCGGCCGGCAGGCGTACTGCCCCAGCTCGCCCATCTTCCGGGAGCGTTCGCTCGCCCTGGTCGAGGCCGTCGCCCGCCGGTACGCCGATCACCCGGCCGTGGTCATGTGGCACGTCTCCAACGAGCTGGGCTGCCACAACGTGCACTGCTACTGCGACGTCAGCGCCGACGCGTTCCGCCGTTGGCTGCGCGAGCGCTACGGCGACCTCGACGCGTTGAACGCCGCCTGGGGTACCGCCTTCTGGAGCCAGCGCTACCACGACTGGGCCGAGATCAACCCGCCGCGGAGCGCGCCGACCTTCGCCAACCCCACCCAGCAGCTGGACTTCCTGCGCTTCTCCTCCGACGAGCAGCGGGCCCAGCTCCGCGCCGAGCGGGAGCTGCTCACCCGGCTGGCCCCCCAGCCGGTCACCACGAACTTCATGATCGGCACCGGCATCAAGTACCTGGACTACCACTCCTGGGCGTCCGACGTGGACCTGGTCTCCAACGACCACTACCTCACCGCCGCCGACCCGCAGCCGCAGGTCGACCTGGCGCTCGCCGCCGACCACACCCGCGGCCTCGCCGGCGGCGACCCGTGGCTGCTGATGGAACACTCCACCAGCGCCGTCAACTGGCAGCCGCGCAACGTCGCCAAGACCCCCGGCCAGCTGCGCCGCAACAGCCTCGCCCACGTCGCCCGCGGCGCCGACGGGGTGCTCTTCTTCCAGTGGCGGGCCTCCCGGGCCGGCGCCGAGAAGTTCCACTCCGCGCTGGTCCCGCACGCCGGCCCGGAGACCAAGGTGTTCCGCGAGGTCTGCCGGCTCGGCGCCGACCTCGCCGCCCTCGCCGAGGTATGTGGCAGCCGGGTCGATGCCGACGTGGCGATCCTCTTCGACTACGAGGCCTGGTGGGGGGCGGAGCTCGACTCGCACCCCAGCGTCGACGTCACCTACGCCGACCGGCTCGCCGCCCTGCACGGCGCGCTCTGGCGGGCCGGGGTCACCGCCGACGTGGTGCACCCGTCAGCCGACCTGTCCGGCTACAAGCTGGTCCTGGCGCCCACCCTCTACCTGGTCCGCGACGCCGACGCCGACGGCCTGCACCGGTACGTCTCCGCCGGCGGGACCGCGCTGGTCACCTACTTCAGCGGGATCGTCGACGAGCACGACCACATCCGGCTCGGCGGCTACCCCGGGGCGTTCCGTGAGTTGCTCGGCATCCGTACCGAGGAGTTCTTCCCGCTCCGCGCGGGAGAGCGGGTGACCCTCGACGACGGCTCCACCGCCGACGTGTGGACCGAGTGGCTGCACGCCGACGGGGCGGAGGTGCTCGCCTCGTACGCCGACGGGCCGCTGCCCGGCGTGGCCGCGCTGACCCGGCACACCGTCGGCGCCGGCACCGCCTGGTACGTCGGCACCCGGCTCGACGAGACGGCCACCGACCGGCTCGTGGCCCGGCTGCTCGCCGAGTCCGGCGCCCGCCCGCCGGTGGCCGCCCCGCCCGGAGTCGAGGTGGTCCGACGCCGCGACGCCGACCGGAGCTGGCTCTTCGTCATCAACCACACCGACACCGACGCCCGGCTCCCGGTGACCGGCACCGAGCTGCTCGGCGGCGGCCGCTGCGACGGCGAGCTGGTCGTACCGGCGGGTGAGGTGGCCGTGGTCCGCGAGGAACACGTCGCCTGATCCCCACCACCGTTCCCCGTCCGCCCGAAGGAGGTCCCATGCTCGCCCAGCAACGGCAGAGCGCCATCCTGGAGCTGATCCGGCAGCACGGCGGCGTGCGGGTCAGCCACCTGGTCAGCCGCTTCGGGGTGTCGGACATGACGATCCGGCGGGACCTCGAGGTGCTCGCCGAGCGGGGACTGGTCGACAAGGTCCACGGCGGCGCGACCCTGGCCGGGCCCGGGTCCGCCGAGGAACCCGGCTTCGCCGCGAAGTCGATCCGCCAGCAGGCCGAGAAGCGGGCCATCGCCGAACGGGCCGCCGCGATGGTCGAGCCGGGCATGGCCATCGCCCTCTCCGCCGGCACCACCACCGCCGCCCTGGCCGCCCGGCTGGCCGACGTCCGCGGCCTGACCGTGGTCACCAACTCGATCCCGGTCGCCGACGCGCTCTACCAGAACCCGCGCGCCGACCAGACCGTGGTGCTGACCGGCGGCATCCGTACCCCGTCGGACGCGCTGACCGGGCCGGTGGCCGAGGCGGCGATCGCCGCCCTCAACGTCGACCTGCTCTTCCTCGGCGTGCACGGGATGAGCCCGCGCACCGGGTTCACCACCCCCAACCTGCTGGAGGCGGCGGTCAACCGGCGGCTGATCAGCTCCGCCCGCCGCCTCGTGGTGCTCGCCGACCACACCAAGTGGGAGACGATCGGCATCGCCACGATCGCCCCGCTGGACGACGCGGACGTGCTGATCAGCGACGGGAAGCTGCCGCCGGAGGGGCGCCGGCAGATCGGCGAACAGGTCGGCGAGCTGATCGTCGTCGACGGCGACTGACCGAGTTCACAGGCACTTCACAGCCGCCCGGGTTAGGGTGCCCTGAGCAAGCGTCCGACGCTCCACCGTGGAGCGCCGTCCCGCGGGAGTGACCGATGGTCTTCAAGAAGATGTTGAGCGCGTTCGGCGTGGGCGGCCCCAGCGTCGACACCGTGCTGACCAACCCGAACACCCGACCCGGGCTCACCCTCGACGGGCACGTCAACCTCGTCGGCGGGGACGCGCCGGCCAGCATCGAGCAGATCACCGTCGGCCTGGTCACCCGGGTCGAGATCGAGGGCGGCGATTCCGAGTACGCCGGCATCATGGAGTTCCACCGGATGGCGGTGAGCGGCCGGCTGGAGCTGGCCCCGAAGCAGCAGCTCGCCATCCCGTTCCAGCTTCCCGTGCCGTGGGAGACCCCGGTGACCGACGTGTACGGCCAGCGCCTGCACGGCATGACCATGGGGCTGCGTACCGAGCTGGCGGTGGCCCGGGCGGTGGACAAGACCGACCTGGATCATGTGGCGGTGCACCCGCTGCCGATCCACGAGCGGATCCTCGACGCCTTCCAGGCGCTCGGCTTCCGCTTCAAGCATGCCGACCTGGAACGCGGCCACATCCGCGGGGTGCAGCAGACGCTGCCGTTCTACCAGGAGATCGAGTTCTTCGCCGCGCCGCAGTACGCCCGCACGGTCACCGAGGTCGAGCTGAGCTTCGTGACCAGCCAGCGGGGCGTCGAGGTGATCCTGGAGTGTGACAAGCGCGGCGGCTTCCTCAGCGCCGGCCACGACGCCGTCGGCCGGTACGCCGTCCCGCACGCCGACGCCGACCGGACCGACTGGGTCCAGGTGGTCGACGGCTGGCTGCGGGAGACCACCTCCCGCTACGGCAACCTGCGCGCGCACGGATTCGGCACGCCGCACGGCCACGGTCATGGCCGGGGGCACGGGATGGGTGGCGTGGTGGCGGGCACCGCGCTGGGTGTGGCCGGCGGCCTCGTCGCCGGTGAGCTGATCGGGGATGCCTTCGAGGGCGACTTCGGTGACTTCGGCGGGGACTTCGAGTAGGACGACCGACGACGGTGGCCCGGGTGCTCTCCCGGGGCCACCGTCGTTCTCAGGTGTCGCTCACTCACTGCCGGGCGCGACGCTCCGCACCCGAGCGGCGCGCGGTGCCGGCCTTGGCCAGACCACGGCTCAGCAGATATCCGCCGGTCAGGATCGTCAGGTACCACCACGCCTGTGCCGGGTTGTTGATGTTCAGCCCGTTGGTGGCGGAGCCGCGCCAGAACGCGGCGATCACGACGACCACGACCGCTGCGGCGTAGATCCAGAACTCGGTGGTCAGGAACGACTGCTTCGTCTCCGTGCCCGGTGACGGCATCCGCTCCCGGTGACCGTCCCCCTGCATCGTCGGCATCTGGCGGGTCGGGGTCTCCTGCATGGCCGCGCGGTTCTGCGCTTCCTGCATCGGCCGGTTCATGGGCCTGGTGGATGCAGCCTGCGTGCTCATCTGGTCCTCCTCAGGATGCGATGAGTCGTTCTCTGCTGTCCCTCGCCCCGCTACCGCGTTTCGGCCACGGCACGGTTCGCGTTCATGGCGCGGGCATCCTCCGACTACCCGTGGCCCCGGAGAGGTAACACCGACCGGCGACCGGATGTCGTCCCTCCGGGGCCCGGTCAGGTCGGCCTCAGCGCAGGCCGTTGCGGACGGCGACGGAGATCAGCAGCTCCGGGTCGTCGGTGATGATCCCGTCCACGCCGAGGTCGATGACCCGCTGCATCACCTTCGGGTCGTCGACGGTGTACGGCACCACGGTCAGCCCGTACCGACCCCGCAGGGTGCGGACGTCCGGCCCGTGGAAGTACGCCGGGTTCTCCCGCAGGTACCAGTCGGCCGAGGCCAACGTGCCCTGCGCCGGGTCGTGCACCTGCCAGTTCGCCGACACCGTGGTCGCGCCCGACCGCCGGACCAGCTCACCCAGGTCCTGGTGCTGCCACCAGTCCAGGCCGCCGGTCCATGGGCTCTTGACCGCCGGGTCGTCGTACACGGCGCGCAGCGAGCACTCGTCGGCGAGGCCGGCGCACTCGGCCGGGCCGTACTGCCAGACCAGGGCGACCGTGTCGATGCGCGGGTTCAGCCGGTGGGCGTAGCGGATGGTGCGCCAGTCGAAGGACTGGATGGTGGCCCGCCGGGTGAAGCCGGCCCCCTCGATCGCGTCGACCAGCTTGCGGGTGAAGCTCGGGTACGGCTCGGTGTCCGCCACCAGCGGGCTGATCTTCGTCTCGATGTTCATTCGGACGTCGTCCCGGCCGCTCGCCTTCACCAGCGCGAAGACCTCGTCGAGGGTGGGGATCCGGCCACCTGGCACGGCCACCTGCTCGGGGAACTCCGCCAGCGTCTTCGACCCGCAGTCGATCGTCTTGATCTGAGCCAGGGTCAGCTCGTGCACCAGCTTCCCGACGTACGGGTACGTCGGGTCGCCCGGCCGCACCGGGGCGGTGTCCAGGCAGTGCGAGCCGTTGATCGCCCGGTCGTGCAGCACCACCAGGTGCCCGTCGGCGGTCACCCCGGTGTCCAGCTCCAGGGTCGAGATGGCCGGGTTCCGCAGGGCGTTCGCGAACGCGGGCAGGGTGTTCTCCGGCCGGGTGGACCGGCCGCCCCGGTGGGCCTGGATGTCGAACGGCGACGCGTACGCCCGGGGGAGCCGGTAGCCGGGCGCGGCGAGCAGCCCGCGCAGCCGGTCGGGGTAGTCGGTGATGAGGCCGTCCACGCCGTCGTCGATCAGCTTCGTCATGGTCGGCACGTCGTCCACCGTCCATGGGATCACCTTGATCCCGTTGCGGTGCGCGCGCGTCACCATCTCCTTCGTCACGTACGGCCGGTAGCCGGGGTCGGTGGCCGTGCCGTTCTGCGGAAATCCGTGCACCGGGGAGAACGCGGACGCGCCGAAGCTGCGGATCGCCGCGATCGGGTCCCCGTCGAAGTCGTCGATGTCCAGCCCGCCCAGCCACGGCGACGAGCCCGGCTGGCCCACCTGGAGGAAGTCGTAGTTGGTGAGGGCCACCAGGGGCAGCCGCGGCTCCACCTGGCGCATCCGCATCAGCGCGCCCCAGTCGAAGCTCTGGATGGTCACCTGCTTCAGCATTCCGGCGTCGCGGATCTCCCGAGCGGTGACCTGCACGAACTGCTCGCGCGGCGCGGTCTCGGTCGGCGCGCCGGCCTCCACCTTGGTCTCCACGTTGAGCTTCACGTCGTCTGCGCGGTAGCGCTTGACCAGCGCGAGGACCTCCCGCAGCAGCGGCATCCGGGCCCCGGGCACGGCAAGCTGGCCGGGCTTGTCGGGCAGGGTCTTCGACCCGCAGTCCAAGGTGCGCACCTGGGCCAGGGTGAGCGTGTTGACGTACTTCCCGACGTACGGGAACTTCGGGTCGCCCGGCGTCACCGGTGCGGTGTCGACGCACTTGGCGCCGCTGACCTTCCGGTCGTGGGTGATCACGGCCTGCCCGTCGCCGGTGATCTGGACGTCCAGTTCGAGGGTGCTCACCCCGAGCTGGAGGGCGTTGCCGAACGAGGCGAGGCTGTTCTCCACCCGCAGCCCCAGGCCGCCGCGGTGGGCTTGGAGGTCGAAGGTCGGTCCCGGCCGCGGGGCCGCCTCGGCGGGGGCCGGGAGGCCGGTGGTCACGGTCGCCGCCACGAGGGCGGCGATGGCGGTACGGCGTACGGCTCGCACGCTTCTTCCCTTCGGGGGCGGGCGGCTCCCGCCAACCCGCCGGTCAGCATGGGCAGCCGGGACGGCGGGCGGGCGAGCGGCGGGAGTCGCGCCGGTGAACCCCGGGGGACGACCCGCGTCCGGGGGTTTGGCCGGCCGGTCGACGGGCACGCAGCACGATCCGACACAGCTGCGAGGTGGTTGACGTGCGTGAGGACGACATGCGGCAGGACGCCGCGCGCCGGGCCGAGGAACGGGTCGCCGGCGGCGTGTACGGCGAGGGCGTGCTCGACGAGGTCACCGTGCCGCAGACCGACGTGCTGCGGGTCATCCAGGACGAGGACCCCGACGACCCGGCCCACACCCGGATCGACCCGAACGTGCTGCGCGACGGCGGCCCGACCCGTGGCCAGGGGGCGATCACCACGACCGGCGGCACCGCCGGCCCGGCCAGCGCCCGACGGGTCGCCCGGCAGCCGGAGCGGCACCGTGGCAAGGTGGCGCCGACCACCACGGGGGACGCCACCACGGGTGGCCTGAGCACCCCGGCGGGCGGCTCGACCAGTGACAAGTCCGCCAGCGGCAGCCAGGTCGGCAACTTCACCGACGAGGGAGCCAACCCGGGCTGACAGGACCGCGCTCCATGGTGGAAGTGGTGGCCTCCCGTCGAGGGAAGGTCACCACTCCCGCTACCCAGCCACGATCGTGCCCGAGCCGTCCCAAGCCGCCGGCGTACGGAGTGGACGGGTCAGGCGGCTCGGAGGATGCCGAGGCGCTGGGTGGCCCTGGTGAGGGCGACGTAGAGGTCGCTGTGCCCGCGCGGTGACTCGGCCACGATCCGCTCCGGATCCACCACCAGCACCGAGTCGAACTCCAGCCCCTTGGCCTGCCCGACGGTCAGCACCACCACCCGGTTCTCCAGCTCCGGCTGCTCGCCGACCGCGGCCTCCGGCAGCGCGGCGGTGACCGCGGCGCCCAGCTCGTCCACCCGACCGGCCGGCACGATCACCCCGAGCCGGCCGTCGTCGAGCCCGGCGGTCTCCCGCGTGGTCGCCTCGACCAGCGCGGCGGCGAGCCTGTCCGGGGCGACGGTACGGTCCCACGGCGGCACGCCGCTGGCGCGCACCGAGCGGGGCGGGCGTAGCGCCGGGTCGATCTCGGCGAGCACCTCGGCGGCGACGGTCATGATCTCGGCCGGGGTGCGGTAGCTGACGGTCAGCTCCTCCAGCCGCCAGCGCCGCGCCACGTACGGCTCCAGCGCCTCCTGCCACGACGGCGTGCCGGACAGGGCGCCGGTCTGCGCCACGTCCCCGACGATCGTCATCGACCGGCTGGGGCAGCGGCGCATCAGCAGCCGCCACGCCATCGGCGACAGCTCCTGCGCCTCGTCGACGATGACGTGGCCGAACGCCCAGCTGCGGTCGGCGGCGGCCCGCTGCGCCGTGGTCAGCCGCTCGGACTCTTCCTGCCGCTCCGACAGCCGGTCGGCGTCGATCAGGTCGGTGACGCCGAGGATCTCGCCGCCGTCCGCCTCGTCCTCGACGTCGATCGAGCGGGAACCCCGCCAGATCTCCAGCACGCCCTCGGCGTACTCCCGCTCGAAGGCGCGGATCCGCTCCCGGCGGGACGCGGCGGCGCGCTCGTCCTCGCCGAGCAGTTCGGCCGCCTCGTCGAGGAGCGGCACGTCGGCCGGGGTCCAGCCGCCGAGCTCCCGGTGCAGCGAGGCCCGCTCCGCGGCGGTGAGCATCGGGGCGGCGGTGGCGATCCGCTCCGGCGAGGCGTACAGGTCGGCGAGCAGCCGCTGCGGGGTGAGCACCGGCCAGAGTTCGTCCAGCGTGGCCCGGACCTCCGGCTCCTCGCGCAGTTCGCGGCGGATCTCGGCCAGGTCGGCCTCGGAGAGCAGGTTCTCCCCGCCCAGTGGGTCGGCGCCGATTCGCTCGGCGACCTGGCCGGCGAGCGCGTGCACGATCTCGATGTCGAACTGCGCGCGGGCCAGGTTGTGCGGCCGGCCGGAGCGGCGGACCCGCTCCCGGGCCTCCCGGACGGTCTCCGGGTCGAGGGTGAGGACCTCCCGCTGCGGCAGTTCGATCTCCAGCGGCTCGTCGGGCACCCACTGCCGGTCGCGGACCGCGGCGGCGAGCACCTCGGTCATCACCGACCGGCCCTTGAGCGCCGCCCTCTGCGCCGACTCGGTCCGCCGGGCGCTCACCCCGGGGAAGAGGTCCGCCGGGGTACGCAGCAGCACACCCGTCTCGGCCAGTGCCGGCAGCACCTGGGAGATGTAGCGCAGGAAGGTGGCGTTCGGGCCGACCAGCAGAACGCCGCGGCTGGCAAGCTGCTGGCGGTGGGTGTAGAGCAGGTACGCGGCCCGGTGCAGCGCGACCGCGGTCTTGCCGGTGCCCGGGCCGCCCTGGACGACCAGCACCCCGGGCAGGTCGGCGCGGATGATCCGGTCCTGCTCGGCCTGGATGGTCTCGACGATGTCGCGCATCCGGCCGGTCCGGCCGGCGTTGAGCGCGGCGAGCAGCGACGCCTCGCCGGTCAGTTCCTCGTGCGCGGTGGGGGAGGCGGTGGCGAGGTCGAGCACCTCGTCGTTGAGCCCGGTCACCTTCCGCTGCCGGGTGCGCAGGTGCCGCCGCCGGCGTACGCCCTGCGCGTTGGCGGCGGTGGCCAGGTAGAAGGCCCGCGCGGCGGGCGCCCGCCAGTCCATCAGCAGCGGGTCGTAGTCGCCGCTGGTGTCGAAGATGCCGATCCGGCCGATGTAGCGGGCCGAGTCGTCGTCGCCGTCGAGGCGGCCGAAGCAGAGGCCGTTCTCCACCGCCGAGTACTGCTCGACCTGGTCGGCGTACATCTGGACGGCGGAGTCGCGCTGGGAGCGGGCCTGCAGCGTGCCGCCGGTGGTGCGCAGCTCCTCGGCGAGCCGGCGGGCGGCTTGGTCGCGCATGCCGTCCAGCCGGCCGTAGAGCATCGAGACGTACTCCTGCTCGCGACCGATCTCGTCGTCCTGGTGCAGCTCACCGGTGGAGTGCGTTGACAAGCCGGCTCCTCATAAGCTAAAATCGGCACAAGGAATGGCCTGTGCGGCCGTTCCTTTTTGTGTTTGAACTGAGAAAGATACCGCGTGGCGAGCCGCCAGACCAAGCCCGCCCGGCCGCCCGCGCCCAGGTCACACCGCCGCGCCCTGCCACTCCCGCGATACCTGGAGCCTGACCGGCGCGGCCACAGCGGGGCTCGTCACGAGCGGGCACCGATCTCCGCAGAGTCGAGCCCGAGGCTGCTGGTAGGTGAGCCAGTCCAGCGTGCCGGCCCTGGTCACGAGCGGGGATCACCTCGCAGACCGGTAGTTCGTGGAGGAAACGCCTCGGCAGGAGGATGAGAAGCAGCCGGTGCCCGGACGGCATCGCCGTCCGGGCACCGCTTTGTCAGATCAGCTCCGTGCGGCCTGGTACAGCCGCTCCGGGGTGACCAGGCCGGCCAGCACCCGGCCGTCGTCGGTGAGCAGCACGCTGAACAGCTTCCCGGTCAGCAGCCGGCCGCTGCCCCAGTCGCCGCTCACCTTCGGCACCGCCGCGAGTAGCCCCGCCACCTGGTCCGCGCCGCCCACCGCCGGGTCGCCCGCCTTCGCCCCACCGGCCTTGGCGCCGGCGGGCAGCCCGGCCGCGTCGAGCCGCGCGACCAGCACCGTGGTCCAGCCCGTGCCGACGGTACGCACGTCGGTGCCGTCCGGCCGGTGTCCGGTCCTGCCGTCCGGCAGGGCCTTCCCGCCCGGCAGTGCCTTGCCGGCGGCCTCCTCCTTCACGGTCCCGCCCGGCGGCGGGTTGAACCGGAACTGGTCGGCCTCCGGCCGCCGGAAGTCGACCTGGGTGAAAGCCACCTCGAAGGCCGGCTTGTCGGCGCCGTCGGCGAGCACCTCGAACCGCAGCGGCACGTGCTCCTTCGCGTCGAGGGCGATCCGCACCTGGTGCACCAGGGAGTCCGCGTCGCGCGGGGTGAGCACCAGCTCGTACGCGTCGCGCCCGGCGACCCGGGCGGACCGGCCGACGGTGACCGCGGTGGTCGGGTCGACCGCGGCGAGCGCCCGGTCGGCGGCCTCGGCCGGCGTGGCCGGCACCGCCGGCGGCGCGCTGTGCTCCGCCGGCAGGGTGCGGTGCGTCGCGGTGTTGGTCCGGCTGTCCCAGGACCAGACGTCCCGGCCGTCGCGGATCAGGTCCCGCTCGCCGAGGGTGTCGAGTAGCGCGACCCGCTGGCGCTCCTCGCCGGAGTACCAGACCCGCAGGGTGTGGGTGCCGGTCAGCAGGGTGGTCAGTTCGTTGCCGCCGGCCAGGCCGGCGAGGTTGGCCAGCGCCGGCAGGCCCAGGTCGGCCCGCTGCACCACGGTGCCGGAGAGCCCGTCGAGGCGGGACGTCTGCAGGTCGACCAGGAGCTGCGCGGCGGTGCGGGGCGGCAGGGCCGGGTCGGCCCCGGCGGCGAACGTGCCGACGGCGGCCCCGCCACCGATCACGGCGACCCCCGCGGTCACCGGGACCAGCCAGCGCAGCACGGCGCGGTTCTTCAGTACGGACATGGTGGATACCTCCTGACCGCCATGCTGCACCCTGGCGGCTGTGAGGGCGCTGAGGAGATCCCCTACGGGGTGTCGCCCGGGTGGCACCCTTGGGGACGTGCGGTTGCTGGTGGTGGAGGACGAGTCGCGGCTGGCGGCGGCGTTGCAGCGCGGCCTGCAGGCCGAGGGCTTCGCGGTGGACGTGGCGCCCACCGGCCCGGCCGGCCTGGCCGCCGCCCGGCACGGCGACTACGATGCGATGATCCTCGACGTGATGCTGCCCGGCCTCTCCGGGTACGAGGTGGTCCGCCGGCTGCGGGCCGAGGAGCACTGGTTGCCGGTGCTGATGCTGTCGGCCAAGGACGGGGAGTACGACCAGGCCGACGGGCTGGACTGCGGCGCCGACGACTACCTCACCAAGCCCTTCTCGTACGTGGTGCTGCTGGCCCGGCTGCGGGCGCTGCTGCGCCGCGGCGCGCCGGAACGGCCCGCCGTGCTCGCGGTGGGCGACCTGCGGCTGGACCCGGCGCGGCGCCGGGTGACCCGGGCCGACGTCGAGGTCGCCCTGACCACCCGCGAGTACGCCCTGCTCGACTACCTGATGCGCCGCCCCGGCGAGGTGGTCTCCAAGACCGAACTGCTCGACCACGTCTGGGACGCCAGCCTGGAGACCGCGCCGAACGCCGTCGAGGTCTACGTCGGCTACCTGCGCCGCAAGATCGGTCGGGAGCGCCTGGAGACGGTCCGCGGCGCCGGCTACCGGCTCACCACATGAGCCGCCCGCGCCGGCTGCTGCCGGACCTCGGCCTGCGGACGCGGCTGATCGCGATCGGGGTGCTCGGGCTGACCGTAGGCCTGGCGCTGGGCGGGGCACTCCTGCTCGGCGCGCTCGGCTGGACCCTCCAGCGCACGGTCGACGCCGAGGCGCTGCGGACGGCGGACGCGGTCGCGCTGCTCGCCACGGAGGACGTCCTGCCCGACCCGCTGCCGGTGGCCGGCGGCCAGCTCCGGGTGCAGGTGGTCGACGCCCAGGGCCGGGTCCGTGCCGCCTCGATCGACGCCGATCGGCTGACCCCGATGCTCCGACCGGACCAGCTCGAACCGGGAGTCCGGCAGCGGCTGGTGGTGGGCGGGGAGCGGCTCGGCCTCGCCGGCCCGGTCCGGGTGGTGACCGTGCCGGCCGGGCCGCCGGGGGAGCCGCTCACCGTGCTGGTCGGCAAGTCGATGGCGGACGTGCGGCACAGCCTGGACGTCGTTCGCACCCTGCTGCTGGTCGGCTTCCCGCTGCTGGTGGCCGGGTTGGCCGTGGTCGCGTGGCGGGTGGTCGGCGCGACCCTGCGCCCGGTCGAGGCGCTGCGCAGCGGGGCCGCCGAGATCACCGGGCGCGCCCGGGCGGGCCGGCTGCCCGTACCGGCGGCCCGGGACGAGATCCACCGGTTGGCGGTGACCCTCAACGACATGCTGGACCGGTTGGAGTCGGCCCGCGACCGGCAACGGGCGTTCGTCGCCGACGCCGCGCACGAGCTGCGCAGCCCGCTGACCACCATGCGTACGGAGCTGGAGGTGGCCCGGCGCCTCGCGGACCGGACGGACTGGCCGGCGGTGGCGGAGAGCCTGCTCGCCGACACCGAGCGGCTGGCCCGGCTCGTCGACGACCTGCTGCTGCTGGCCCGGCTGGACGAGGCGGCCGGCGCCGGGGGCGGCCCCGTGCGGCGCACGGTCGGGCCGGTGGAGCTGGGCGAGCTGCTGCGGGGGGTGGCCGGGCGGTACCCGTCCCCGCCGGTGGAGCTGGTGCCGCCGGCCGCGCCGCTGTGGATCGAGGGGGAGCCGGACGAGCTGCACCGGATCGTCACCAACCTGGTGGAGAACGCCGTTCGGCACGCCCACTCCCGGGTCACCCTGACCGTCACCGGCCCGCACCACCCCGACGGTCCGGTCCCGCCGGCCGGCCGGCTCACGCCGGCCGAGGTCAGGACCGCCGACCTGGTGACGCACGCCGTCCGGGTGACGACCGCCCCCGCCCAACGCGCGGCACCGGGCCCGGGCGCGTACCACCTGGTGACCGTGACGGACGACGGGCCGGGCATCCCGGCGGCCGACCGGGAGCGGGTCTTCGACCGGTTCACCCGGCTCGACGACGCCCGGGCGCGGGACGTCGGCGGCGCTGGTCTGGGACTGGCCATCGTCCGCGAGCTGGTCCGCCGTTGCGGCGGCACCGTGGAGCTCGCCGACGCCGACGCGCCGGTGGGTGTCGGGTCCGGCGGCGGACCGGGGCTGCGGGTGGTCGTGCGGCTGCCGGCGCTGGTCGAGCCGGACGCCGGCTGAGCGGGTCAGCCGCGGTGGGTGCAGACCGGCTCGGCCCGGGCCACCGTGTCGGTGGACCAGACCAGCGCGACGGTGAAGCAGTAGTCGGTGGTCCGGCTGAGGCCGTAGGCGATGTAGCTGTCGGTGCCGGCGGGCAGCTGCTCGAAGGTGTGCTGCCCCGCGCCGGCCCGGCCACCGGCGATGACCACCGGTCCCTCCGCGCCCGGCGGGTACGTCCAGCTCAGGGCGATGCTGTCCCGCCGGTCCGTCAGCCGTACCGCGCCGGGTGGGGTGCCGGGGGAGGCGGGCGGCGCGGCGCGGGGCGTGGCGGTGGTCGGGGTCGGTGAGCCGCCGGCCGGAGCGCCGGTGGTGGCCGCCGGGGAAGGTGGGGCGTGGCGTCCGCCGTCCATTCTGGACACTCCGGCGATGACCGCCCCGGTGCCGAGCAGCACCACGACCACGCCGGCAGCGGCGAGCGGCAGCCAGCGGGTGGCGCGTGGCTCGGGCGCGGGCTGCCGGGGCACGTGCACCGGGAGGTACCGCGACGGCGGTTCCGGCTCGGCGGCCCGGGGGACCCGGCGGACGCCGTCCGGCTCGCCGTCGGCGAGACCGACCACCGTCGGGGGCAGCGTGCTCTCCCCGGCCCGGTACAGCTCGTCGAGGTGCTCCTCCGGCGGCCACCAGTCGTCGTCGGTGCTCGGCTCGCCGAACGGGTCGGGGCCGGCCTCCGGCGGGAGCCGTGGCGTGGGCACGGTCGGGGCCGCCGCCGTCCGGTCCGGCGGGTGGTAGAGCGGCTGCTCGGGCGGCTGGTACGGCGGTGGTTCGGGTGGTCCCTCGGCGGCCGGCGGCACCCGGGCGGCCGGCACGACGGGCGCCCCGTGGGCGGCCGGCGGCACGGGCGCCTCACGGGCGACCGGCGCCGGTGCGGCGCAGACGTGGTCGGAGTCGGCCGCCGCCCGGGAGAGGGCGGCCACCTGTGCGGCGAGCGGGTCGTCGGCGGCCAGGTGGGCCCGGCACAGCTCCTCGGCGAGCGTCAGGTGCTCGTGCGAGTCGGCGTGCCGGCCGCAGTCGCGTTCCATCGCGCCGAGCTTGGCCAGCATCTTGATCCCGCTCGGATGGTCGTCGCCGTACACCTCGCGGTGCAGCTCCCAGGCGTCCTGCAGCCGGTCCCGGGCCACCTCGCACTGGCCGCGGGCGTACTCCACGGTGGCCAGGTCGGCGTGGGCGGCCAGCACCCGCATCGACTCGGGTCCGTCGCGGGCGGTGAGCTCGATGATGACGTCGGAGTAGAGCCGGGCGGCCCGGGCGTCGCTGCCGACCCGGTGCAGCACCGCGGCCAGGGTGGCGGCGGCGGTGATCGTCCGCTCGTCGGCGCGGCCGTACAGCCGGGTGGCCGCCGCGTACGCGAAGGCGGCCCAGCCGCGAGCGGAGTGCGGCTCGCCGAGCGCGACCAGCACCCGCGCCTGGAGCCCGGCGGCGTCGGCCAGCTCGGGGGAGGCGTTGGCCGGTCGGGGATCGGCGTCGGTCAGCGCGTCGGCGAGCAGTCGCTGGGCGCCGGCCAGGTCGCCGGCGGACACCAGGTGGTGCGCCTGGACGGTCAGGTCGCCGAAGCCGGAGGACACGCCCCATCGTGGCCGGCCGGCGACGGTAAGTACAACCCCTGAGGGGGCGTTGATCGGTCAGGAACCGGTCAGGTGGTCGGCCAGGGTCTCGCTGATCCGCCGGAGCTGGTTGACCTGGGCCGGGCTCAACGCGTCGAACAGGTGCCGGCGCACGCCCTCGACGTGGCCGGGGGCGGCGGCGGCGAGGGCGGCGAAGCCGGCGTCGGTGAGGACGGCGACCTGTCCCCGCCGGTCGGTCGGGCACTCCTCGCGGCGGATCCAGCCGGCCGCCTCCAGTCGGGCGGCGGCGTGTGAGAGCCGGCTGCGGGAGGAGCCGGTGGCCTCGGCGAGGTCGCTCATCCGCAGCCGCCGGTCCGGGGTCTCGGAGAGCCGGACCAGGATCTCGTAGTAGGCGTGCGGCATGCCCGCGTCGCGTTGCAGCTCGCGGTCGAGGGTGTCCATCAGCGCCCGGGAGGCGGTCAGGAATGCACGCCAGGTCCGCTGCTCGTCGGGGTCCAGCCACCGGGTCATGACACCCATCATAGCCATACTGGTTGAACGCTCAACTAAACCACGCTACCGTGGAGGCCATGGGAATCCACCGGCTCAACCACGCGGTCCTCTACGTCAGCAACCTCGAGCGCAGCGTCGCCTTCTACCGCGACGTGCTGGGCTTCCGTCCGGTGGCGATGACCCCGGACGGGTTCCGCGGCGCGGCCTTCCTCCAGGCGCCCGACTCCACCAACGACCACGACCTCGGCCTGTTCGAGATCGGCGCGGCGGCCGGCCGCTCGCAGGCCGGCCGGGCCACCGTCGGCCTCTACCACCTCGCCTGGGAGCTGGACACCCTGGACGAGCTGGCCGCCACCGCCGAGCGGCTGGCCGCCGCCGGCGCCCTGGTCGGCACCTCCGACCACGGCACCACCAAGAGCCTCTACGGGCAGGACCCGGACGGCCTCGAATTCGAGATCGTCTGGATCATCCCCGCCGACCTGCTCGACGACGACGCCCTCGCCGCCCGCAAGCGGATCGGCCGGCTCGACATCGACAAGGAGCGGCGGCGCTACGGCGGCCAGACCCGCGGCGGGGTGGGCATCTCCATTCCGGCCTGAGCGGCCGTACGGTAGAACGGCAGCATGTCCACCGACGCCGTCCTGCGCGAGCTGCTCGTCCGGCAGCTCGACCACTGGCTCCCGGGAGCGTTGCACCGCTCCCGGCGGGCCACCCTCGCCCTCGCGTACGCGGGCGGCGACGCCGGCGGCGCGGACGCGGCGCTGCGGGTGGTGGCCGAGTTCGCCGACCGGCTGCGCGGCCGGCGGCTGACCGTACTGGTGCTCACCGACGCCCCCGACCTGCCGGCCCGGCTCGGCCCGGTCGAGGCGACGCTGCCCGCGGACGTCGCGGTGCACGTGGTGCCCGGCCACCCGGACCGGCTGCCGGTGGCGCTGAAGGCCGCCGGTGCGGCCGGCGCGCCGCTGCTCACCGTCGTCGACGGGGCCGAGCCGACGCCGGCCCTGCTGGCCGCCGCCGCCAGCGGCAAGCCGGCCGAGCTGCTGCTGGTCACCGACGCCGGCCGGTCGCCGCGCGCGGCGCTGACGGCGGCCGGCTTCCCGCTGGTCACCGAGGTCGACCTCGTTCCCGCCGACGGCGCCCCGGCCCGGTCGTTCGCCTACGCGACCGGCTCCGACCGCGTCCTGGAGGCGGTGAAGGACGCGCTCTGGGCGGTCGACGAGTACGCCGGGGTGCGCTACCGCGACCCGGCCGACCCGGCCGGGCGGCTGCTGGACATCAGCCTCGACCCGGAGCCCGGCCCGCTGCGCCGCGAGCTGCTGGCCGAGCTGGCCCGCGGCCCGCGTACGGTGACCGAGCTGCGTCGCTTCACGGTGACCTCGACGGTCTACCGGGCCGCCGACGCGAACCGGGCCCTGACCTCGCTGCTCGCCTCGGGCGCGGTCACCCGCGACCCGGAGCACGGCCGGCTCGGCGGCGAGGTGCTGGTCAGCGTCGCTGGGTCAACTGCTTGACCACGATGGACGCGCCGGTGGCGATCACCCCGATGCTGAACACCATCTGCACGCAGACCAGGATCCGGGCGATCTGCCCCTGGGCGTGCACGTCGCCGTAGCCGACGGTGGTGAGCGTGGTGAGCGCGAAATAGAGCGCGTCGAGCCGGGTGTCCAGGCCGACGAACTGGCCGGGTCGGCTGTTCGCCACGACGTAGTCGGCGAGCGCGAAGACCAGCAGACCGGCAACCAGGGCGACGACGAGGCGGATCAGCGAGCGGGTCTCCGCGCCGCCGGACGGCGCGGCGAGCTGTCGGCGTACCTGGCCGGTGACCAGCAGCGCGACGGCGACGACGAGGAGCAGGGTGCCGGCCGACCGCAGGGCCAGTCGCAGCTCGTTCGGGTCGGCTTCCAGCGGCACCAGGAAGAACGCGAGGAACAGCAGCACGCAGGCCGCCAGCACCCGCCGTCGCTCCCGCCGGTACGCCCCGTCCGCCATGCCGCGATTCTCCGCCGCGGCCGGGTGCCGGCCGGCCGGAACGCCACAGCCGGCACGGGAAGGGTGCGAGCCGGGGGCCGCAACGCCGAGCGGGGTGCCGGTGAACCACCGGCACCCCGCTCGACCTCGGGACGTCACGCCCGGGACTTGTCCTGCTTCCAGGAGAGCGGCCCCGGCAGGTCCACGCGGTGGGCGCGGGACTTCGAGTTCCAGGACCAGCGACCGATCTTGATGCTCCACGAGGAGTAGCCGTTCTCGGTGAAGTTGAGCACCAGCGGGCCGTACTTCTGACGCTTGCGGAACTGAATGCCCATCACGGGCTCCTCTCGTCGTCTCCGTGCCTCTGCGGCATCGAACATGCCCGAAACCGCGTTTCGCGAAACCCGGTCGGATCCGCACTGGACGGTGCCCTCGACGCATGGAAAATCTCTATCAACCAGGTAGGTATTAGGGATTGGTAGCTGCTGGTGTAGGACGAGTTGCAAGAAAGGAGGCGACGCATATCCCACGATGTGGAAGCGCGTTGACCGAGTCGGAGAGCGGCCGGCAGCATGAGGTCATGTGGCAGCGGGACGACCTCTTCCTCACTGTCCGTGAGCTGGTGACGCCGTGACCACGGTGGACCGGCCAGGGGTCGGCGCCGTCGAGCTGCGCCCGGTCGACCGGGACCTGTTCCGCGCGCTGCTGCACCGGCAGGCGTCCACGGTCACCGTGGTCACCGTTCCCGGCGTGGCCGCGGACCGGCACCTGCTGGCGCTGCCACCGGGCGAGGGCTGGAGCCGGGGGCCGTTCGGGGTGCCGCTGATCGACGATGCCCCGGCCGTGCTGCTCTGCCGGGTGGTCCGCCGGATCGAGGCCGGCGACCAGACCACCGTGCTAGCCGAACCCCTCGCGCTCGGCGGCGTGGCGGACGCCGACGCGCTCGTGCACCATCCGGGCGACCACACCAACACGTTCGGCCCGTGGCCGTCGCCCTGGTGACCGCGCCGCGCCGGGCTGGAGGGCGGCCGTAGTGCCGGTGCGGTCGCTACGGAGCTGATGTCGCGAATGAATCACCCGCGCCGGCGGTCAGCGGGGCTCCCAGGCGTCGGGGCGGGCGATCAGCTTGCGGACGTGCCCGGGCAGCTTCCCGCTGGCCATCTCGGCCAGGCTCACCTCATCGACGACCTGACGGACGGCGGCGCGGACGGCCACCCAGAGCCGGGGCAGGTTCTCGGCCGCGCCCGCGTACTGCGTCTCCTCCGGACGCAGCCCGCGCACGCCGGCCAGCGGGCCGTCGACGGCGCGGAGGATCTGCCCGATGGTGACGTCCCGGGGCGGACGGGCGAGGGCGTAGCCGCCCTCGGCGCCGCGCTGGGCCCGGACGATCCCGGCCCGGCGCAGATCGGCCAGGATGGCCTCGAGGAACTTGCGGGGCATGTCCTGCTCGGCGGCGATGGCCTGGGTGGACAGCAGGGCGGGGTACGCGGTGGCCAGGCTCAGGGCCGCCCGGACCGCGTAGTCGCCGCGCGCGGAGATCTGCACCCTGCCATCATGCCCGGCCGTTGGGCATCGGCGCGTCGGCGGGCGGGCGGGGGCGCACCATCCGGACAGGTAGGGGCTGTTCCCGGGCGGCCCGGAAGGCCCCCGGGCTGACCCCGATCTCGCGGGTGAAGAACCGGCCGAAGTTGGTCGGCTCGGGGAAGCCGAGCCGGCGGCCGATCCGGGCGATCGGCTCGTCGGTGGCGGCGAGCAGTCGGCTGGCCTGCAACGCCACCCGCTCGTCGATGACCTGCTTGGCGCTGCGGCCGGTCACCGCCAGGCAGGCCCGGGTGAGGGTCCGCACCGAGCAGCCGAGCTGTGCGGCGTAGTCCTCGACCCGGCGGGTGTGCTGGTAGCCGCGTTCGACCTCCCGGCAGAGCCGGTGGAAGGTCGCCGACTCGGGGCGGGACACCGGCCGTTCCTCCGGGCTGCCGAGCAGGGTCAGCCGCAGCAGCAGCACGGCGAGCTGGTGCCGGAGCAGGGCCCGCGCGGCGGGCACCCCCCGGTGCCGTTCCGCGTCCACCGCCAGCTGGGTGACCTCGCTGATCACCGCGTCCTCGTCCTCACCGGCGAGCTGCCGGTACGTCGGCACCGCGTCCGGGTCGATGTCCAGCCCGCGCAGCGTCCCGCCGCCCCAGCGCACCACGGTCGCGTCCAGGTGCGCGCCGAGGCAGCGCAGCACCTGGCCGGGGCGGGCCCGCACCAGGGTGCCGGGTCGGCAGGGCAGCGCCCGGAAGTCCAGTTCGGCGCTACCGTGTCCGCCGGTGACCAGGATGAGCAGGTCGGCGTCGAGCAGCACCGGGCGGCGCCAGCCGGGCTCGGCGCTCAGGTCGCCGAGCGCGCCGGTGGTGATCTCGTCGGCGTCCCCCGGCGCGGGGGACAGGTCGGTACGGGTGGCCGGGGAGAGCTGACCGGGAGTGACCATCGTCCCGACGTTAACGGTCTCCTGCCCAGCTTGCATCTCGAGGCCGGGACGGCGGGCGCGGGCTTGTCGCCGCAGTCGCGGGCCGACTAGGTTACCGATCGGTAGCGCCTGGGTCGGCGGGCCACCCCGCGGCCCCGCCGACTCGCGATGGGATGGTCATGACGGATCTGTTCTCGGTCGAAGGCAAGACGGTCCTGGTCACCGGCGGCTCACGGGGGATCGGGTTGATGATCGCCCGGGGCTTCGTGCAGGCTGGCGCGAGGGTCATCATCTCCTCCCGCAAGGCCGACGTCTGCGAGCGGGTGGCCAAGGAGTTCGCCGCCGAGGGGCACTGCGAGGCGATCCCGGCGGACCTGAGCCACGACGAGGGCGCGCAGGGGCTGGCCGCCGCGGTGCGGGAGCGCACCGACCGGCTCGACGTGCTGGTCAACAACGCCGGCGCGACCTGGGGCGCGCCGCTGGAGGAGTATCCGGAGGCCGCGTTCGACAAGCTCTGGGCGGTCAACGTCAAGGCCGTCTTCCGGCTCACCACCGCGCTGCTGCCGGCGCTGCGCGCGGCAGCCAGCGCCGAAGACCCGGCCCGCGTGATCAACATCGGGTCGATCGACGGCCTCCGGGTGCCGTTCATGGAGGTGTACGCCTACTCGGCCACCAAGGCGGCAGTGCACATGCTCACCCGCAGCCTCGCCCACCAGTTGGCCGGCGAGCGGATCACCGTCAACGCGATCGCGCCTGGACCGTTCGAGAGCAAGATGATGGCCTTCGCGCTGGACGACCCGGCGTCCCGGGCGGCGATCGAGCAGCAGGTGCCACTCGGCCGGATCGGGCGTCCCGAGGACATGGCGGGCACCGCGATCTACCTGTCTTCCCGCGCCGGGGCCTACCTGACCGGCGCGGTGATCCCCGTAGACGGCGGGATCACCACGCACGGCTGAATCGGGCACGCCCACGGCGTACCCGATCGGTGGTGGCCGGAGCCGCGCGGACTCGGCAGATCCGCGCGGCCCCGGTGTGTCGTGTCAGCGGCCGGCGAGCAGCCGGTTCACCGCCGTGTCGACGTCCAGGTGCTCGGCCTCGCGGCCGCGCGGGACGACGACGTAGGTTCGGCGCAGGAAGCGCACGAGCACGCTGCGCGGGACCTCGAAGAGGGCGTTGCCGTCCGGGGACGACAGCGCGAGCGCGACGAAGTCGCCGCGCGGCGTGGCCCATGGCCACACTCGGACGTCGCCGATGCCGGCCGGCTCGTCGAGCCCGGTGACCAGCAGTTCGCGCGCGAACGACCAGCTCACCGCCTCGCCGCCGGCGGATTCGGCGTGGAACAGGACATGGACCGCATACGGGTCAGCAGGGTCGTAACGCAGACTGGCACGCACCGGCAATGCGGTGGCGTCAGGCGCGACGAGCCTTAGCGACGTCTCGACCTCTACGGTCGTCGGTCGGATGACACTCATGGACGTTCTCCCCCCGGCACCGCTGCGGAACGCGCGTGTCCCGCTTTTCCCATACTCAGGTGCTGCTCCTGGCTACGCTCCGCCATACGCTGACTTCACCCAGTGGTGGGAAGAGGGTCGGGAAGCCTGCCAGAATGTGAAAATTCTTGTAGGATTGCCCGTTCCGCCCAGACCGTGGTGCCGCCCGGCATCGGGTGGTTCAGTCGTCGACTTACTCCGGTAACGTCCAGTCCTCTGCGGGGGTGACGGTCCCGGGCGACACTGGGGGTGGAAATGGTCGCGAGGGGTTCCTCTATGGATCCGACGACCACGGCCGACCCACCGAAAGGAGCGGCCCGAGCAGCCGAAAGGCGGGGGTACGCGGTGGCGACGGAGCGGTCCGACGACACCCCCCGCGGCTCTGCCGGCGGCCCCGACGTCGCCGTCGCGCCGCGCCGTCGCGGCGGCTGGCGGGGACGGGTGCACACCACCCTCGACCTGATCCGCGCCAACCCCACCGGCCGGGTCGCCCTCAAGATCTTCATCGCCGTCGCGGGCGCCATCGTCGTCACCGTCGGCATCGCGCTGATCCCGCTGCCCGGCCCCGGCTGGCTGCTGGTGATCGCCGGGCTGGGCATCTGGGCCGTCGAGTTCCACTGGGCTCGGCGGCTGCTCGGCTTCACCCGACGCCACGTACAGGCCTGGACGCGTTGGGTAACCAGCCGAACACTGCCGGTGCGGCTCGCGCTCGGCGCCGTCGGGCTGGTCTTCGTGTCGGTGGTGGTGTGGCTATCGCTCAAGTACAGCCTCGGAATCGACCTGGTGGCGCGGGCGCTGCACTACCTCGCGACGCACTGACGACCTGGTTTTTGGTCTGGCTTCACGATCGGGTAGAGTCATCGGCGCTGAGGGCGATTAGCTCAGCGGGAGAGCGCTTCGTTCACACCGAAGAGGTCACTGGTTCGATCCCAGTATCGCCCACCGTAAATATTTGCAGGTAAGGAGCCCGTCACCGGAACTGCCGGTAACGAGCTTCCGCCGCTTTACCCCTTAAATTGGGAGCAGATTGGGAGCACGGCGCTCCCGCCCTTGGGTTGGGCTGGCCTCCCCATGGCCCTCGGCGTGCGTTCACCCGGATGTCCTGCCTCGGATCCGTCGGTTGGCAAACTCCACACGCGACCGGTTTGATCGCATCTCCTGCGACCGGCAGCAACTGGAGTTCGACCAGCCGACTGCTCGACTTACGGGTTCCGATGACCAAGCCAGCGTTGGTGCCTGGGACCGCTCGTTCCGACCGGCCCTACTGCCGGTTGTGCCGGGCGTCTTGCCACCTTGTGCCGCGCAGAATAGGGATGCTGTCTAGCTGATCTTGACGGAGGCCTCTCCCGGTGATGCCTGCCGGTCGATTTCGATTGGTCGTGCAGGTGAGCACCTCGGTGGGGGTGATCGCGAGATCGACGTTGAAGTCGTGGCTGGCGTGGGGTAGTTCCTCGTCGAGGAGTTGGATCTGGTGGATGGTGGTGGCGATGGCGGTGCCCTCGGTGACGAGTCCGGCCTCGGCGAGGAGTGCGATCTCCAGGTCGGAGTAGCCGGCGCCCTTGCCGACTCGTACGCCGTCCGGCCGGCTGACGGCGACGCTGCCGCAGACGATCAGGTCCACCGGGCGCATGTCGTCGGGGCCGACTGTGGGGGCGATGTCCGGTGCGCCGGTGCTGGTGGCGGCAGCCTCGAACGGAGCGGTTAGAACGGTCGGGTCGAGCAGGTAGAAGGGCTTCGGTGTGGCGAGTCGCGGGACCGCCATGTAGAGCAGCTTGCCCTCTTGGAGAGCGCGTACTCGCACGGGTAGTTGGGCCCGGTCGGGGTTGCACTTGATGACCCGTGCCTGCTTCCAGACGTCCAACGCGGCGAGTCGGGCTGCGGCGTCTTCTTTGCCGGTGAAGTCGGGGATGTGACCGTGAACGCCGGTGGGCGCGGCGCCTTCGCGTTCAAGGAGGTCCCAGACGCGTCGCCGAACGGACTGCTTGGCGTGGTCGATGCTGGTCACGCTGCTGCTCCTATGGGGTCATGAGGGTGAGCAGTCGGTCGTTGACGTCCTGGACCGAGGGCTGGTTGCGCCAGGGACGCAGTTGGCGGGCCGCGGCGAAAGCGAGGTTGAGCCCACCCCCTGCGCGGGTTCGCTCGATGACCTCGATGGTCTGGTGCAGGTAGGACGTGGCGGCGTCGACGTCACGATGAAGGATGCTGGCAAGGGCGAGATTGCCGAGGACGACGGCGGTCGACTTGCGGCGTGCGGCGATGAGTTGTCGGGCCTTCTCCAAGGCTGTAATGGCGTCGGCCGGCTTGCTCAGAGACAGCCAGCAAGAGCCCGCGACTCGCGCGTGATGGCTGGGACAGAAAAGGGCAGCGGCCGGATCCCGACGATCTACCGAGGCGAAGTGATCTTCAGCGGCACCAAGGGCATCGAAGCAGTCCCGGGCCTGGCCGAGCATCGCGTGCGCCTCGGCGCGGTGCAGTTGGGCGAGGCCCGCGATCACGTGGCTGTCGTTGCGGCTTACGGCGGCGGCGCGCGCGGTCAATGCAACGCCAGCGGTCGGCTGCTTGGTGCCGTATAGAGCGAGATAGCTCTTGCGGAGCAACGCGTTGGACTCAGTGACCGCGTCGCGGGTTTCCTGCGCGGCCCTGATCGCCTGGTCGAAGTATGCGGCGCTGGCGGCGTGGTCGTGGCGCTGGGAGGCGTCCCACACGAGCTGACCCATCAGCGTGGCGGACTCGGCGACGGCTGCGGCCAGTTCACGCTGAACCAAGCCGTCGCTGGCGTGCTGGCGGAGGAAGGTTGCCTGGCCGTGTAGCTGTCCCGCCTCGGCGAGCAGAAGCGTCGAAGGTGTCCGGTCGTAGCGCTCGTCGAGGTGCTGCACACGCTCCCGTAGGTACGCAACGGTGACCAGGTCGACGCGGCGGGGGTGCCGGAGCACATAGTTGAGACGCTCGTTGGGCGGCGACGGTGGCTGGTCGACCTCGACCAACAAGTCGGCCAGCTCCTCGACCGACAGTTTGAGAGCCGCAGCCAAACGCGGTCGATGCCACGGCTGTGGATCAGTTTCTGCCCGTTCCCACCGCACAATGGTGGAGCGGTCGACGCCAAGAACTTCGGCAAGGCGTTCCTGGCTCAAGCCGATCGCCTTGCGGCGCTCGGCCAGCCGATGCCGACGCTTGCCCGCGTGCCGCCCTCCTCCGCCGCTGACCATCACGGATCCATTCATCCAGCTCACGCCGTGTCGCGCAATGAGGATGCGTCAGTTCTGCGTCATTGCCGCCCTGGGAACCGCATGCCCTCTGCGATTGGGTGAAGACGCGGCGGCGGTCAAGCCCGACCTACCGAGCGGGGGTGCGAGGTGAGCTCCGAAGAGCTAGATCGGACTGAGACAGCTGCCGAGGACAACCTCGAGCATGGGTTGCTACCGCCGCATGGCACTCCCGCTCGCTCGTGGGTGATGCCCCATCTGCGTACTGCCACGAGGGCTGCGTGGGTGGGTGACCGGCGGCCTGCTTCGGGCCGCTGTGGTGCGGCGGTGGGTTCGCCTTTCCCCCGGCGAGCCCACCGCTCACCGGCTTGGAAGGGGGTGGCGGCATGACGGTGTATGTCTCGCGTAACGCGAGGGTCGATCAGTCCTGGCGGCCTGAAACCCTTGCGCACGTTCCCGCGCGGCAACAGGCGCAGCCCCCTGATCCGCCGTTGCTCACCCACGTGTGGCGTCGGCTCTTCGAGCAGCAGGCCCGAGAAAGCGATCGCCGATGACCGGGGAGCAGCGCCGCGTCTTGGGGCGCCCGATCGCGCGGGAGTCCGTGGAGCATCTGCCGGTGCGCCCACTGTGGCTGTGCCGCCGGTGCGGGCAGCCGTGGCCCTGCGGAGCGGCGAAACTCGCTCTCCTCGCCGAGTACCAGGACACCCCGGTGAGCCTGTTCCTCTACCTGGCCGGATGCCTGCACGACGCGATCGACGATCTGCACCGGCTCAACCCCGCTGAGACCGGCACCGCCGCTGGCATGTTCGACCGGTTCCTCGGCTGGCCCGCCCGCCATACCAACTCTTACGGTGTGACCACGACCAGAGCCATCGAAATCGAGGAAACGTGACCTTCAGCGGCATCGGCTGTATCAACGCGATTGGCCGGCCGGCGATCGCCTGCGGCATTCCACAAGCTGTTCGCGCAGCCGATTAGTTCTTGGAACCTCGACCGCGCCTACTGCTGCCTGCCCGACCCGCAGGTTCCGGGCTTCATGAGTGTTCTCGGGTCGGGCAGGGGACCCTCTAATGCGCATGATCCAGACGGCCCTGAACCTCACGGCATCGTTTCCACGGCGACCTGCGGCCGTATCCCAGCGTCGAGCCCCGGCCGGCTGAGAATGGTCGGTGCGCGGGTTCGTGGCGCTCGCGTTGCACCGGCTCGATCTCGGCTGACTTGACCCTGCGACACACTTAGGAAACCGTTGCTCTATCCCCTGAGCTAACGAGGGCGCGAGGGCCTAGTCTAGCGACCTGGGGGTTCACCTGGGGTGGCAGGGAGTGGGCGGCGTTCAGCCACGTCACCCGTAAGCCTGTTCTCCCTGCCCAGGACCACACCCCGAGCACACGAACCCCGGTTTGCGACCGGCGGTCGGCCGCAGTGGCTCGCGTTGGCACCGGTTGACCCCCCGTTGGCATCCGCTGGAGAGCACACACCGCGCACATCACGCAAGATCATGGTGTGCCGCCCGCTCCCCCGGACCGGGAGCCACCGGCCGGCAGGAGCGCGCGTCGACGGCATCCCTCCCGGGCTTCGAGGGCTGGCTCAGGTCAGGCGCCGTGGT
Source organism: Micromonospora sp. NBC_00898 (assembly GCF_045207895.1). Classification (NCBI taxonomy): domain Bacteria; kingdom Bacillati; phylum Actinomycetota; class Actinomycetes; order Micromonosporales; family Micromonosporaceae; genus Micromonospora; species Micromonospora sp. NBC_00898. The sequence continues at coordinate 3,883,238 of NZ_CP108775.1, read as the reverse complement.
GGTGCCTCGCCGTCCGCTCGCCGTCCGCTCGCCGTTCGACGGCTGCGCCACCACCCAGGTGCCGTCCTACGCCCTGCACCTGGCCCACCTCGACCTCACCGCGGGGCGAGGCGAAGGTGAGCTGACCGTCGCCTACTCCGGCACCGCCCGCTGACGGCATACCCGGTCACCATCACCGACAGTGCGCCGACGCTGGCCGCCGAACACCGGACGGCGGTGGCCGGCGCGCTGTCAGCCCTCGGCCTCACCCACGCCGAAGACTGGGGACCGCCCTCGTCAGGCCGCTAGAGCCTGTGTCGAAGTCGGTCACAGCCACTCGTTGATCGCGGCGATGTGCACGGTGGCTTCGTAGCGGACGGCGAGCTTGTCGAATCGGGTGGCCACGGCGGGGTTGCGCTTGAGCCGGTTGATGCCGCATTCCACGGCGTGACGCTGCTGGTACCGCTCGGGGTCGAAGGCGGGTGGCCGGCCGCCCTTGGAGCCCCGTTTACGCCGGTTGGCGTCCTGATCGGCCTTGGACGGAATAGTCGCGGCGATTCCGCGTCTGCGCAGGTAGCGGCGGTTGGCTCGGGACGTGTACGCCTTGTCGGCCAGGACCCGGTCTGGGCGGGTCCGCGGCCGGCCGCTGCCCAGGCGGGGCACCCGGATGCCGTCGAGCACCGCGACGAACTGGGGACTGTCCCCACGCTGCCCGGCGGTCAGCACGATCGACAACGGCTTCTGCCCCTGCTCGCAGGCCAGGTGCAGCTTCGTCGTCAGCCCACCCCGCGACCGCCCGAGCGCATGATCGGCCGGCTCGACTGTCACCCCGCCCGGCGGTTCGACCTGCAGATCCCCCTTTTACGCGCCCCGGCGGCGTGCTGATGCGCCCGGGCGACCGACGAGTCCACCGACACGTCCCACGTGACACGCCCGGCCGCGTCGGCCACCGCCTGCAACCAGGTCAAGATCTTCGCCCAGGTCCCGTCGCGCTGCCAGCGGCGGAACACCGCGTACGCCGCCGCCCAGGACCCGTAACACTCCGGTACGTCCCGCCACGGGGCGCCGACCCGGGTCCGCCACCGGATCCCATCAATGAGCTGCCGCTTCGTCCATGTCGGCGGCCGACCTGGCCGACGCCCCACAGGTAGCAGCGGCTCCAGCGCCGCCCACTGCGCGTCAGTCAAGTCATGCCGCCTCGTCACCGCTACAGTGGCCACGAGGTCTCCGTGCTGATGGTCTTCTTCGTCGATGAACCATCTACCGGAGACCTCGCTACTTATCGATCACCGACGCGCCGGAATCTCTTCGCCACCACCGCCGACTTCGACACACGGCCTAGTCGGCCCAGGTCCTAGCGCTGCGCTTTAGTCAAGTTTCTCCCTGGATAAAACTGGAACTTGCTGGAACGGCCGGTATGGCTTACGCTGCTCTTCGTGGCCGAATCACTCGACGATCTCGAGGCTCGTATTGACGAACTGCGCACAGCTGTGCGTCGTGCCCTGGTGGCTGGCGGCCGGGACGAAGCGCGGCGCCAGCGTTCCGAGCTTCGCCAAGCGGAGGCGCAGTGGGACGAGGCCCTTCTGGCGATCGAGCCGGAGGAGCCGCCATCGCCATCGCGTACCGAACCACAGGACGCTGGCCCGCTGGTGCCGATCCGTGACCAGGTCTACCAGGCCTTGACCTTCTTAAGCGTTCCGGCGGCGCCGAAACTGATTGTCGCCCTGCATCAGGCTGTCTTTGCTGGGTCTTTGAACGGGCAGCAGCTGACGAGTCTTCGCCGGGATGAGGAGAGATCCTTCAAAACGGCACCGTGGGCACGACCGTACTACGTGTGCGCAGCATTGACGGCGGACCGTTTTTCGCCGGCTCGTGGTCTGTTGGCCGTGTCGACATGGCCGCTGGCGACCCGCGTAGTCGGACCGTTAAGCCCCAGGGTTCACTTCTTGACCTCAGCGATCCGTATCGCTGAACACCTTGCTCACCCGGACTGGGCGACTCTGCCCGCCCGGCGTTTGCTTTGGCAGTTCGCCGCCAACGTTCCTGGCGGTGCTCCTTCTTTTGCCAGCATGAGGCCGGACGCCGTACGGCGTGCGGCACAGGCCGAGTTGGACGTACACCTCGACGCTGATCTGTCGCACCGCGAAGCGGCAGCCCGGCGCGCTGTGGACCAGCTCGACGATCGTCATCAGCTTTTCGGCGCTGATCTGAAGATGGCGCCGCAGGCAGCGAGCGACACCTAATTCTTAAGTCCGTACTTCCGACGCGAAGGAAGAGCACGTGAAGAGTCTGACGGCGCGTCTCGACGTGCTGCGGGGGTCTAGTGATCCACAGAGTATCGACGCCCGGGGGATCTCGGCGATTGTCGAGAACCCGGGGTGCGACCGGCGGAATCTGCTTGATGCCGCCGGTATTGACAAGGAGGCATTGGCCCGGGCGATTAAGCACCCCATGTATGCGAAGCCGTCGCGGATGGTGTTGGCTCGGGGCGCCCAGTTCGAGGCGCAGGTGAAGGCGGGCGGTGCTGCGCAGCTGCTGAAGCTGCTGCGCGAGGACATCGGGCTGTCGATCCCGGAAGTCGAGCACGACGACTTGAAGTCGGTCGGCGGTAACGAGGGCAAGATGGCCCGGTACCGGCACACGGTGCAGCGGCTGACTGCTGTGGCCCGCTCGGGGCAAGCCGGTGGTACCCTGTTTGACCACCCGTATCTGAAGATCACGGTCGCGGGTTACGACGTTTTCCTCGAACCGGATCTCGTCGCCGTCAAGTCGGGTGGGAAGTTCTACATCGTCGAGGTCAAGTCGTTCTCGGTGATCGACGGCCAGGCGCCGCCGGCCGCGGTGGAGGGGGCCGAGTTGCAGGCCGCGGTCTACGTCCACGCGCTGCGGGAACTGCTTTGTTCCCACGGGTTCGGTGAGGATTTGGTAGCGGATCAGGCCGTTCTGGTGTGCCCGCAGAACTTCACGAACAAGCCGTTCGCGACCCTGGTCAACGTACGCAATCAGGTCGCCGCAGTGCGGCGGATGTTGGCCCGGATGCATGACCTCGACACGATCGTATCGAATCTTCCTGCAGGGTTGACGTTCGATCTGCGTGGCCCGGCCGGTTCGCGCTCGGCCGAGGAACTGACGGCGGGACTGCGGTGGGTGCCGGCGCGCTACGCGCCCTCGTGTTTGGACACCTGTGAGATGGGTCGTTTCTGCCGTTTCGAGGAGGACGACTCGACCGCGGTGCTCGGCCGTCATGTCCGCGAGGAATTGGCGCTGGACACGATCGGGGAGGTCGTCGCTTTGGCACGTGGCGGTCGACCGGGCCCGGGTCAGGCGGAACAGGCTGAGTTGTTGCGGCGGGCACAACGGTATCGAGATGAGCTGCTGGGAAGTGCCGGGTGAGCCTGCTGACGTCCCTGGCCCGCGCGCATGCTGTTGATCAGTCGGTGGCGCAGCGCCTGACGACCGTCCGGCACCTGCATATCAGCAGTGAGCCGCTGGTTTTCGTGCCGCTCGCAATGGCGGGCGAGTCACACGCCCCGCTCGCTGTCATGATGGGCACGAGCCGGGAGCGATACGAGTTGTTGACGGTGGCTCAGCCACGCAACCGCGATCAGCAGATGGCTTTCGCGCATCAACTAGCCAGGATTTTCACCGGGTATATCGGACCGCGAACGAACCGGCGCCTTCCACTCCGTGCCGGCGCGTCCGGGGTGCAGTACCGCTGCGCGGACGCGCCGCAGGTCTGGGTACCCAACCGTGCCGGGATCGAGTTCATGCGAGTCCTCGGCCGATCAACCCGCTTTCGGGCGATCACCGGAGAGTGGGCGGTGCCGCCCAACATCCCCTCCATGGGCAAGTGGCTGACCTTTCTGGCTGACCGTGCTGAATACGCCGGCTCCTGCATGCTCGTCGCGGCGACCGACGCGTTGGCCCTGCACTGGGCAACCGGGCAGAGCGATACAGAAGACCAACATCTCGCTGCGGTTCTCGGGTGGATTTCCCCGCCGCCGGGGATGACCGGGCGGGCCGCAGCACGTGCCAGCGAGGATCCGCTGGAGGTGCCGCCGGCCGGCCCCGCCACGGACCCGTCGTTCGACAACGGCATCCTCGAGCCGCTTCTCGCCGCCTATCACGAGGCATCCAGTCCGGCAGCTTCACGGATCGCTGAGGTCAAAATCCGTAAAGAACTGCAGAAGCAGCTTGCAGGCACTTGGGAACGGATGTGGCAGGCGATCGCACTGCTGCGCGATCCGTCACTTCCGATCGGAGCCCATGTCGGTGTGCGCTGGGAACGTGACTTGGACGCATTCACTCGCACCGCCGAGTGGATCGCGACCAGCCCCGGAGCCCAGCCCAAACGCGACTCGGCGGTGTACGCGGCCCGGCGCCTGTACTGGTTGGAGCGGGCCCAACAGCAGTACGACGCGGAGCGAGCCTTTGACGATGAGATGGTGATGGCTGAGGCACGGATGGTCGGTGACGCGTTCGTCGGAACCGTTGTGGCCGCCGAGGCCAACCGGCGCGTCGGCAGGAGCCTGCGGCCGCTGATCAGCGTGGCGACTACCGACGCAGTCAGCCTCACCGTGGGCGAGACCGGCCTGCGCCGGCCCGACCTGCTCGAACAGAAGGCGACGGTCGTCTCGTCGACACGTGACGCCGGCACGGTGATAGTCGAGCTGGAACTGCGTGAGGGGATGGGCCGCGGCCGCGAACCACAGCCAGGCACCGTCCCCGCCCTGGGCGACACCGTCTGCTACAGCCGCCTCAACGACGACTACCGGCGGCCGCCGACGCTGCCGAACAAAGAGGACACCCCGTGGACTCACGGCGGCCCGCCGGAACCCTACATGCCCACCGAGCAAGACGCTCAGGAGCCATGGTCGTGACCGACAACTATGTTCCGCCCACAGCGGTCGTCGACGTTCTGCGTCTCCTGACGGACGGGCCGCAGCCAGGTGTGGTGCTCAACTCGCCCCCGGGCGCCGGGAAGAGCACCGCCGTCACATACATGTCCCGCGAACTGGCCCGACACGGCGAACAGGTGCGCGTCGTCGCGCAAACCAACTCGCAAGTCGACGACCTGGTCACCAAGATCGCCGCCTGGTCACCCGACATCACGGTCGGCCGGTACACCGCCCACGGCTACCAGGTACCTGCCTCACTGGCCCGACCCAACGTTCTGATAGCGAACAGATTCCCTGACCTGCGTGAGACACCCATCGTGGTCGCCACCGCAGCCAAATGGCTCGACCCCGTCATAACTGAACGCGGGCCGTTCGCGATCATCGACGAGGCCTACCAGATGCGATCGGACACCCTGCTGCGACTGGCCCCGATGTTCGAGCGTGCCGCGTTCGTCGGCGACCCCGGACAACTCGACCCGTTCTCGGTCGTCAACGTCGAACGGTGGACAGGCCTGACCTGGAATCCGCTGCAGAGCGCCGTGGCGGCCATGCTCGCCAACAACCCGGGCATTCCGGAACGCCAGCTACCGCACTCGTGGCGTCTCGCCCCGCACGCCGCAACCCCGGTATCGAATGCCTTCTACCCGTTCGCACCGTTCGCGTCCGCGCCTGAGCAAGCCCTGCGGGAGATGTGGATACCCACCCGCAGCATCGGCAACAATCCCGTCGATCGAGCGATCGAGTATGCCGCAGCCAACGGCTGGGCCTACTACCAGCTGGAGCGACGCAACACGGTCCGCACCGACGCTCAAGCCGTCGCCGCGGTCGTCGAGCTGGCGGTGCGTTCGTTGCAGCGCGGCACGATGGTGCGCGACGAACGGGACCCGGACGGAACCAGGCTCACACCAGAGCGGGTAGCAATCGGTGTGGCGCACCGGGACCAGATGGCCGCCATCAAGACCGAACTGGCCGGTACCGCCTACCCGAGCATCCGCGTCGACACCGCCAATCGGCTGCAGGGCAGCGAATACGACCTTGTGATCGTCCTGCACCCATTGTCCGGGCGGCGCGACGCCACTGCTTTCCATCTCGAGTCGGGGCGGCTGTGCGTGCTCACCTCCCGGCACCGGCACGCCTGCATCGTCGTCGCCCGCGACGGCATCGAGGAACTGTTGGACGCTCATCCGTCCGCCGATCCCGTTCCGTTCAACACCGCACCGCGCTTCCCGAACGGCTGGGAAGCCAACCACGCTCTGCTCGAACATCTCAGCACCCACGTGATCCCGGCGCCCTGAGCCCACCTCAGGACCAACTGACGATTGGTCCCCGGTCCGAGCGTGACGGCCCCAGCCCTTCCACACCTCCGCCACCGACGACGAAGAGGTCGAACGTGAAAGTCCTGCATACCTCCGACTGGCACCTCGGACGGACCACCTACGGTCACTCCCGGGCGAAAGACCACGAAGCGGTCCTCGCCGAGATCGCCGAGATCGCTGCCGCTGCACGTCCCGACTTAATTATCAACAGCGGTGACCTGTTCGACCAGCAGCGGCCACCGCTGCACGCGCTGCGGCTGGCCACCCGCACTCTGCATGATCTCGCCGAGGTCGCCCCCGTCGTGATCGTCTGCGGCAATCACGACTCGGGCGCGTACCTGAACTGGCTGCACGAGATGCTTAACCGGTCCGCGCCAATCCATTTCGTCACCAACAGTGACGACGGTGCTGGTGAGGTTCTGCGGTTCCCGGTCGGCGAGCACACGATCCATGTCGCTGCCCTGCCGTTCATCAGCGCCAATCGGATCGTCGACGTCTTCGACGACCCCGGGCAGCGGCGCATCACCTACGCCGAGCACATCACCGGCCTGCAAGAGCAACTCATGGGTGAGCTCGCGTCCGGGTTCGACGGGTCGCGTGATGTCAGCGTGTTCGCCGCGCATCAGTACGTCACCGGCGCCGCCCTGTCGAAGACCGAGACCCACACGAGTGACCAGTACGCCACCGACCCACAGCAAGTGCCGTCGGTGAACTACGCGGCGTTCGGTCACATCCACAAACCGCAATCTCTGCCGACCACTCGTATAACCGGAAACTACGCCGGCTCCCCGCTGCAGCTCGACTTTGGTGAAGAAGGCGAGGACAAGAGCATCGTCGTCGCGACGCTGCAACCCGGACAGCCCGCGGTCGTGCAACAGATCCCGTTGACCCGGGGCAGGCGGCTGCGCTACGTCACCGGAACGCTCGACGAGATCCGGGCCATCGCCGCGGAGGTGACCACAGACATCTGCCTGGTGACTGTCGACAGCGAAACCCACGTCGACAACCTGGCCGGAAAAGTCCGCGACCTGTTGCCGGACGCCACGTTCGCCAAGGTGACGCCGAACGCTGCCGACCGCCGGCTTGAACTGCTCACCCCTGTCACGGCCGCCGCTGACGTCGACACCACGACAATGTTCGGCGAATACCTCGCCACCCGCGGAGTCACCGGCGCCCCCGCAGACCAGGTTCTTCAGCTGTTCACCACTTTGCTGCCCTACGCCGGCGAAGCCGACCCACCCGAACTGCCGCAAGAACAGCTGCTCGCGGACGACCCCGAAAGCGCCTTCGCCCTGCCGGCAGCCAGCACCACCATCGGAGGCGCAGCATGAGACCGGAAACGCTGACCTTCGCCGGCCTGAGCTCCTACACCCACCAAGAGACCATCGACTTCACCGGCAAGAACTTCATCGCGGTCGTGGGCGACACCGGAGCCGGCAAGTCGACGATCCTGGAAGCGATCTGCTACGCCCTATACAACCGGTGCACCTACGCGAGCTCCATTTCCCCGTTGATCGCCGACGGCGGCGACGGCACCATCTCCGTCGAGTTCACCTTCACCGTCGGCAAACGCCGATGGCGGGTATCACGCTCGGCCAGCCAGCACACCCCGACGTCGGTACACCGGCTGACCTGCCTTGACACTGGTGTCCTGACGACCGGGGCGAGGCAGGTCAACGCCGAGATCCGGCGGACCGTCGGACTCGACTGCGATACATTCCTCCGTGCCGTGGTGCTGCCACAGGGGCGCTTCCAGGAACTGCTGCAGATGAACGGCCGCGGGCGTGCCCAGGTTCTCGACTCCGTTCTCGGCCTCGAGCAACTGGGTCAGGTCCGCGATCACGCCAAGAAGCTGCAGTTGCGGCTCAATGACCGGCTCACCGAATACCGGCTGCACCGCAGACGGTTCCTCGACGACCCAGCAGCGGCGCTGGCCACCGCCTCTGATCTGCACCGTGAGCGCCTAAAACACCTGCAGCAGCTCGAGGAAGCCCGGACCGCCATCGTCGGCTCCCGTGCCAGCCAGCGGCAAGCCGCGACCGAGGCGGGCAAGCTGGCCGTAGTGAAAGACGCCTTGTCGGCCGCGATCCCCGCCGGTGCAGCAGACCAGCTGCGCACTCTGGCGGTGCACTCCCACACACTGGACGTCCAGCGCAACGACATCAACCAACTGGCCGGCCAGCTGCGAATCGAGCAGGACTTGCTTCGCGAGCAGGTGGCCCATGCCGAGCAGGACGGCGGCACTGTCTCTGGCACCGCCGCAACAATCAGCACCCTGGCCTACCTCGGCGAACAGATTCCCCAGCAGCACAGGCGAGCTCGGCACCTGGCGAAGACCTCCGGGGAGCTGGCTGGCGAGAAGACCAAACTGCAGCAACTGAAGCAGACGGTTGCCGACCTCGAGCCGAGCGTCATCGCCGCCGACAAGACCCTCACAGATGCAGAAGCGGCGCTCGCACGGGCACGAGCGCGCAAAGACGTAGCGGTCGAAAAGCTCAGGATCTGGCGGCAGACGGCTGCCGACCTGCAGAAGGCACACGATGAGTTCTCCAGGCTCGAAGAAGCCCTCGGTGCCGCTCAGGGCAAGGCCAGCGACGCGAAGGGCATCGCGGATCGGGCCGAGGGAGAACGCGAGCAGAACGAGCACGCGCACGACGCGCTGCGAAAGGCGAACGCCGCCGCGCACTCGGCCGCGGAACTCGAACCCGGCATGGCATGCCTCATCTGCGATCGCCCTCTGCCTGCTGACTTCACCCCGCCCGCCGCGCCCGACCTCACCGCCGCCGACATCAGCCACAAGAACGCCCGGGTCCACGCGGAGAAGACGGGTCGGGCTGCTGCCGTCGCGGCCGCTCAGGTGAAAACACTGCAAGACGACGACCTACCCGCCGCCCGGCGCAGCGTCGCCGAAACGAAGAACCTGCTCGCTGCCGCACTGCGCGACCTGCAGGAAGCGGTCGCGGACGCCGATCTAGTAGGAACCGATGAGCAGATCCTCAAACGGGTCACAGACAGCGCTGCCGCAGCCGATAACGACGTCAGGCGTACTGCAAAGGATCGTGACGACACCCACCGGGTCGCAACCAGCGCCAAAGCCGAGTTCGATATTCGCTCGCAGGCTCATGCCACGCGCGTCGCCGAACTCCAGGAGCAACAACGCGAACATCTCGCTGTCGGGCAGGCGATCGATGAGGCGGCCAGCGGCTTACCCCAGCGCTTCGCTCTCGCCGCCCCCGTAGACATCGGGGAGGTTCAGCGGCAGAAGACTGCGGCCGAAGCCCATCAACATCATCTTCAGCAGCTCACCGCTAGACAAGCCGCCACCGTCGAGGCCCTCACAGGTCTACGCGAGCGAAGCACGGCATTAGAGAAGGCCTACACAAAGACGATCACCAAACCGGCCGTCGAATTGCGCGAGAAGCTGATGACGCTGGCGCAACGAGTAGCCGACGCCACCGCGGCCGTCGGGCTCGACAGGCCCGCTCCCATCCCTGCCGCGGACACCGACCTGGCCACGCAGGCACAGTGGGCCGCTGACCTTCTCGCCTACACACAAACGACGTTCGACGTCTGCGCTGCCACAATCAGCGACTACCAGCAGGCCGAGCAGGGTGCCGGCGATGCCATCGCATTGAGCTGTCGGACGGCCGGCGCTGCCGACGAGAAAGACCTCGAGCAGCAGTACCTCGCCGCTCACGGCGCGGTGCAGAATCTTCAAGGCCAGATCGAGCGGGCCGAGGCCGAACTGCCCGTCGTGACATCGCTGCAGGAACGCATCGACACCGCGAACAGCACCGTCAACGCGCTCGAGCAGCTCTGTGCGGCTCTGGCCGAAAGCAAGTTCGTCGCGGAAGCCGTGAGCCGACGCGTCCAAGCACTGCTCTATCAGGCCAGCGACATCCTGTTCACCATCTCCAGCGGCCACTACAGGTTCGCACCCGACTTCCGGATCCTCGATCTCGACACCACTGCCGAGCGAGACGTCAAGACTCTGTCTGGCGGCGAAACGTTCCTCGCCAGCCTCGCCCTGGCGCTGGCCGTCGTCGAACTGGCCAGCAACGCCACCGGCCACATCGAGGCACTCTTCCTCGACGAAGGCTTCGGCACCCTCGACACCACAAGTCTGCGCGACGCCCTCACCGCGCTGACCGGGCACAGCACCACCGGCCGGCTCGTCACCGTGATCAGCCACATGCGCTCCATCGCCGAGAGCGCCGAACACGTACTGGTCGTCGAGAGGACTCTGACCACCAGCCGCACGCACTGGGCCGACGCAGAAGAAAAGGAAAGGGTCATCAATGATGATCTTGGCCGGGGACTACTCGAATAGCTGTTGTGGCCGCGTGTGCGGAAAGCATCGCCAGGCTCGGCGCGAGCTAGGACAGCTGGGCCTCTGCGCAGCTACCTCTCCCTTCCCTGCCGATCTGTCGCACCCGACGTGGTTGCTCCCAGCAGCTATACGGACTGTCCGCGGAAGCGGATTTGTCAACCAAGCGACAGTTGTCCTGACGCGGCCGGTTGGTGATGTTCAGTAGTCCAGTGATTGCGCGATGTCATCATTTGATCATGGTGGGGCCAGTCACCCCGCGCCTTCACCTGGCACGTGTGCTGCAAGAGGTTGCTTATGCTCGGCAACCTGTTCGGCTGACTCCGCTTGCCGGGGGCAGAACAGAAGGTTGAGCTGGGGCGGAAAGGGCGATGGGAATGCGGCCGGATGATGCGGAGCTGGACGACGAGCGTCCGTCGGATGGTCTGGATGTGTGGCAACTGGCGGGATTGCCGGGCGGGCTGCCGCAAGCGAGCTACCTGACGAGTCGCTTCGCGGGGCAGTACCGGCTGATCGTCGACGTGCTGTTGGCCGAGCAGGAGCACACCTTGACCGGGGTGGCGGCCACCGACTTACCCGCTCTTCTTCGTCGGCGTCTGAACGCGCTGGGCGCGGATCCGGCCTTGCTGGATGACCCGGCTTTCAAACTCAAGGATCGGATGGGCCGGCTCGAGCACTGGGGTGTCGTCTACACCTTCCAGGACAAAGCCGTCCGCGACGCCGAGTTCGTGCTTGACCGGGACCGCTACCAGCTGACCGAGACCGTCGCCGAGCTGCATCGGGCGATCATCTCTTTGGGCGAGGACGCCGGCGTCGAGGCCGCAGCCGCCCTCGCTCCCGCAATCCTCACCGCGCATCTCGTCCAGCTGCACGAGACCGCCCGGACCGATCCGGCAACGGCGGCCAGTGCCGCGTCGGTAATCGCGACAACTCATCAGGTCATGGTGAAGGCCGCCGCAAGCTGGCAAGCACGTCTGGCCGGCGCGCTCGCGGGCGCCCCGACACCTGAAAAGATCACGACCGTTCAGGAGACGCTGCGCCGCTACGTCGACATGTGGGGCGCCGGAATCGACAGGCATTCCGAGACAATCACCGCCCGCGCAGGCGACCTTGCTCTTCTGCCTGCGACGGTGAGGCGACGCATCGCCGTGCACACCCTCGGCCCGAACGCCGACGAGCCTGCCATCGACGCGCTCGTCGAAACCCATCAGGACACGTTGCGCACGCTGCGCCGCTGGTTCGACGGACCGGACTGCCAGGCCCGTAAGCTGCGACGCCAGATGCGCGACACGATCGGCCCGCTACTGCGCGGCCAGCGCACCCTGGCCGCAGTCGGCGGCCACGTGTCGCGCCGCGCCGAACTGCTTGATCTGGCGTCTCGCCTCGAGACGGCCGACGACGACGATGCCGCCTGGCAGCTGTGGTGCACCGCCACCGGCCTGTTCTCGGCCCGGCATCTGCCCGGCGAAACCAATCCGCCAGCCGGCAACCCGGGCGCAGTATCGTTCTGGGACGCCGACCCGGTGCCGATCGAAGCGCGGCTACGCAAACAGGGCCCCAAAGCTGCCACCGGCGGCGCGGCGCGGCTGCCCGATCGTGCCGGCGCGAAACGCGCCGCCCGCGAACGCGCGGCGAGTATCGCCGCGAAGACAGCGGTCACCGAAGCAGCCGTCCTCGCCCGATCCGGGCAGCGGTTGTCGCAATGGCTCAACGTGACCGGCGACGAACTGCAGATGCTGCTCGTGCTGCTCGGCACGGTCGCTTCCGCCCGCCCCGACGCCTACGGGCGGCGCCGCGCAGCCACCGGCGACGCCCGGTTCCTGCTACATACCGAGCCGGCTCCCGACGGGGCGCCCGCAGCGGTGGTGCATACCCCGGACGGCCGGCTCGTACACCCCGACATCGTCTTGCACATCGCCGTAGCCGGGAGCCGCTCGTGAACACGTCCACATCGGCGGCTGACAAAGAAGCCCACCAGGCGTTCCTCAGCCTGCTTCATCAGCCGCTGGTCACCCCGGCCACTAACCGGATCCTGCACCGGCACGTGCTGCGCCACCAGAGCAAGATCACCGATCACGCCCGCCGCGCCGGATATCGCATCCACCGGGTCGGCCGTGCCGTCCGGCTCATCCGAGTACCGATCGGCGGCCAGGTCACCGCGCCGCCGCGGCCTGCCAGCGCTCCTGGCCGCCGGCTGTTGTCGCTGGCCTGCTGTGTCGCCGCCTGCTGCGAGGAAGTCTCCGCGACCGTCACCCTGCAGCAGTTGTCCGACATGCTGCGCGACGCGACCGCCGCAGCGGGCGTTCGCGTCACCGCCTACGACCCGGAGCAGAAATCGCAGCGGCGGCTGCTGCGCGACGCTGCCGGCCTGCTCGCCGATTGGGGTGTGCTACGCCGCCGCATCAACGACGAACGGATGCTTTACGACTGGACCGAGGAAGGCTCCGGGCCTGGTGCCGGCTACGAAGTCGACCGCGATGCTTTGCTGCTGATGACCAGCCCCGACGTGCTCGCCGCCGCATTGCACCCGCAGGACAGCGATCCCGAGCAGCGTGCCGCGACCCGCACCATGCGCCAGCTACGCGCGCTGCTGGAAGCCCCGGCTGTCGTCTACGCCGACCTTGACGAGGCCGACGCCGAGGCCCTGCGCAAGGCGCGAGGCCTGCGCACCACCGACCTGGCGCACATGACCGGCGGCACCGTCGAGGCCCGCGCCGAAGGCCTGGTCCTTGTTCTACCCGATGACCCCGACCGGCAGCCGACCGTCGCCGACTGGCCGCGCGCTCGGGCCGCGGACTGGGTCGCCCTGCTGATGGCCGACCTGGCCGGTCGGCACGGCGCCCGCACCCCGTCCGGCAGCGTCGTCCTGACCAGTGCCCAGGTGGATGAGGTCGTCGACGACCTCATCCACTGGCGTGGTGACTACATGTCGAAGGAACAGAAGACCGTCCCCGGCACGGTCCGCACCGACGCCGAGACGATCCTGACCGAACTTGGCCTGCTGCGGCTGGGAGCCGACCGCGACTGGACCCTGTCGCCGCTCGCAGCACGCTACCGCGACCCCGACATCACCCTGATTGACCCTACGGAGCCGACCCGATGACGATGCTCGACCTGCCCGCCCCCGGGCCGGGCGCCACCGACGAGCAACTGGCCGCCTGGCGCGATGCGGTTACCACCGCGAGCCTGCCCAAGCCCGCGCGCAACCGCTGGCAGGTCTTGCGGGCCGGCGTCGTCGGGCTGTGGGAGTTCGATGTCGCCGAGTACTGGTTCGCCGACGGCCGCGCCCAGTTCGTCGGGCAGAACCAGTCCGGCAAATCCACCCTGATGGCGCTGACCACCCTGCTGATGCTGGCCGGCAGCCTCGACCGGAAGTACGTCGACACCTTCGGCGACTCCGAGAAGGAGTACCGGTACTACGTCGAACCGGTCGCCGACGACCGCGACCGCCGTGACGCGTCAAACTCCACCAACCGAGGCTGGGCCTGGGTCGAATACGGTCGCATTGGGCCGCTCGGCGTCCCGGAGTTCTTCACCACGATGCTGTACACGCAGGCTAAACGCGGCGTAAAGCAGATGACCCGAACCTGGGCCGTCTGCCGCGGCAGCGCCCGGGTCCGCGCCGGCCTCGATCTGGTCGCCGGGCAAGCGGTCACCGAGCCCCGCGAGCTCGAAATACTCGCCGGCGTCACCACCTACCCCAAGGGCAGCGACTACGCCGAGCGTCTGGCCACCGACCTGTTCGGCTTCGACGACACCGAGCGATACGCAACCGTGATCGAGATGCTGAAGGTGCTGCGCACCCCGCACCTCGGGCAGAAACTCGACCCGGCCTGGTTCACCTCCCAGATCCGCTCCGCTCTGCCGCCGGTCGCGCAAAGCGAGGTGACCGAACTCGCCAACGGCTGGCAGGAACTCGAACAACTCGCCCGCGACCGCGACACCGCCGACGAGGCCCGCAAAGCGATCACCGTCTACCTCAACCGGGGCTGGCGGCCCTGGGCCGACGCGGTCCTGCGCCTGCACGCCGACACCCTGATCGCCGCCGACACCGCCGTCACCGAAGCCGACGCCGCTGCCAGCGCCGCCAAAACGGCCCTCGATCATGCCCGCGAGCGCCTCACCCAGGAAACGAACAACACCGTTGCGCTGGAGAAGGCGCTCGAGCGCACGCGCGCCGACCTCATGCAGCTGCTGCGCTCCGCCGCGTACACGAGCGCGGTGGAGCGCGCCAACGACGCGAAACGGCTGCGAGCCGAAGCCAACGCGGCCAAAGACCGCGCGTTCAAGGCCGCCCGGCAGGTGGACCGCATCGGCGTCGACGTCGACAAGGCCACTGCTCAGCAGGAGAAGGCAACAGCCGAGCTCGATGCCGCCGCCGGCGAGGTCGACGCCACTGCCGGACATGTGATCGAGGCCGCCTCCGCCGCAGGCCTGGGCGACAACGCGCCGTCATGGGCTGCGGCCGGAGACTTCGATCGGTTCGACGCCGCGATTGCCGCCCGCCGAAGCCAGGTGATGGCCCTGCGTAAACTCATCCGGGCTGCAGCTGCTGCCGCAGCATCCTGGAACACTCTCGACGATCTGGCCCAGAAAGCCGAAGCCGAACTCGCTGCACGTGCCAGCGTCGCCGACCGCACCCAACGCGAGCTGGAACAGGCGATCCAGGCCCTCTCCGACGAACTCGAACGCTGGGCCGCGGCCCTCGGCGAACTGGCGCCAGCCATCGCTACTCGTGACGAGTGGATGGCCGCCGTCACCGCCCAAACCCAGACCGGCCGGCCGCGCGAGCTCCTGGCCACGCTCCTGACCCGCCAGTGGCTGGAGCCCACCGTCACCCCACTGGCCGCCCGCGCCGCCGAACGTCGCGCCGCCGCTAAGCACGCCGCCGACCAGGCGGCCGCCGCTGATGCCGAAGCCGACACGCTCGCCACCGCCGGCGACCCGATTCCTCAGCCGCCTGCACACTGGACACGGCGGCAGCGACCGCCGTTCCCATCAGCGGCGGGTGCCCCGCTCTGGCGGCTGATCGACCCGATCGACGGCCTCGAACCCGGGACTCTCGACCACGTCGAAGCTGCCCTGGCCGCCGCCGGACTACTCGACACATGGGTCACGTCCGATGGCGCGTGGGCGGTGGACCGCGACGGCAACGACGCGGTGATCGCGCTCCGTGCCCACGCGCCGTCTTCGATGCCGCTGACACAAATCCTGCAGCCTGCTGAGGACGCCGACGAGCTGGCCGAGGCGGCACACTCGATCCTCAAGAGAATCGGCTTCGTCAACGACGGCCCGCTGTCCGGCGCGGTGTCCCTGGCCGCCGACGGCCGCTGGCAGACCCCGGCTGCCGCCGGAAAGGCAGCTGCCGCCGCGCACGGCGCAGAGCTGATCGGCACTGCCTCACGCGCTGCCGCCCGCCGCCGCACAATCGCCGATCTGCGTGCCCAGGCGGGCGACCTCCGCGGCGAAGCGGCCCTGCTCAACGGCGAAGCCGACCTGCTCGACGACCAGATAGCGCGTTTGCGAGGATCCTGGGCTGCGCTCGGCGACGCCGACGTGGTGGCAGCGGCCACCCGTTATGCGGCGGCCACCGCCGAAGCCGATAAGGCCCGGGTCAACGATCGAGAAGCCCGTGACCGCGAAAAGGCCATACGTACCCGATCCGAGGAAGCTGCCGCCGAAGTCACCCGCCACGCCGCCGACAACCAGCTGCCTGCCAGCGAAGAACACCTGGACGTGCTCACCGCAGCGCTCGACGACACCGCTAACGCCGTCGGCGGCTTCCGCAGCGCGCTGCGGGGCCTGGGGGCGGCGACATCAGCAGCGACCACCGCCGACGAGCACGTCGTCACCGAACAGGGACGGCTCAACGACGCGCGAGAGATCGCTACCGATGACGCCGCGGCGGCCGAGCTCGCCGACACGAACGCGTCACTGGCTGAGCAATCCGTCGACGCCGACACCCAGCAGCTGTTCGCCAGTGCCGAGCGACTCGAGAAACAAGTCGAGGACTACGGACCGTCGATTGCGGCCAGCAAACGCGAAGGCCTGGCCCGATCGGAAGCGGCCGGTGAGGCGCAAAACGCCTGGAAGCAGCGCTGCGCCGACCTCACCGCGGCAGGCCAGCAACGCGACAGAGCCGCCACCGCCTGGTGGGTGCCCGTCGACGCCGGCCTCGCCGCCGCCCGCAACCTGCCCGACCCCCACGACCACGACCTCCACAGCGCCCTCGAGCACGCGCGCACCGCAGCCGGCCAGCTGCACCCGTCGCAATGGCCCGACGAACTCGACGAGAAGGCCCGGCGCGCTGAGGCAGCGCTCTCACGGATGCTCGGTGGAGCCCTGATCGAACTCCGTACTGTGCTCGAGTCCTCGGGCGGCCGATCGGTGATCGTCACCGAGGCCGACGAGCAACATCCACTGCCGTCGGTCACCCTGATCGTCGACGCCTCCGGCAACCAGCTCGGCCCTGCAGACGCCATCCGGCACCTGCAGAAACTGGTCGAGGAACTCTCGCGTACGCACGACGAAAAGCTGCAGCAGATGTACACCGAGCTACTCTCGTCCACGTTCATCGACCACCTCGCTGACCGCATGAAGAAGGTCCTCAAGCTGCTCAAAACCGTCAACGAGGTGCTGGAGAAGCACCCGACCGGCGCGAACAGGACCACCCTGCGGCTGAAGCGGGTGCCCGCCGAAGGCCAAGGACCCGGCTTCAAGATTCTGAAGGCGCTGCACGACGGCAGCATCGAATCCGACGCCGCCCAGCAGCAGATTCAGCTCTTCCTCGGCGCCCGCCTGCGCGAAGCCCAGGACGCCGGCCTGATCGGCACCGAAGACTGGACTGACCGGCTCGCCGAACTGCTTGACTACCGCGCCTGGTTCGACGTCGTTGCCCAGTACAAAGTTGGTGACGGCGGCGAAGACGACCCCACCCGATGGAAAGACCTCACTCGCAAGGTCCACGGCGTCGACTCCGGCGGCGGCAAAGTCGTCACCCTCCTGCAACCGCTGCTGGCCACCCTCGTCGCCCTCTACTCGGAGTCGCCTGACGCGCCCCGCCCGCTGTGGCTCGACGAAGCCTTCGAAGGCGTCGACCCCGCCAACCGCGCCACCATGATGCGCATGCTCACCGACTTCGACCTGGACTTCCTGCTGGCCGGCCCGGCGCCGCTGGTCGCCGTCACCCAAGTTCCGGTCGCCGCGATCTGGATGATCACCCGGGCCCCGGCACCCATCGCCGGAGTCGACCTGTCCCTGATGCTTTGGGCCGGCCAAACGCTGCAACAGGTACCCGTCGGTGACTACGCCAGTCGGCTGCTCGCCCCACGGCGCCCGATCGAAGACCTCGGACCCGACCTCTTCGCCGCCATGACGCCAAACGACGACATGCTCGGATCAGACGACCCAGCCGCGCGATCGCACAACGGCCGGGTACACGAATACGGCCCCGCGGCCACCGCAGCCGCAACTGCATCGACCGGCGACCCAGAGGAACGAACATGACCGAGGCGATCGATCGGTGGGCGACACAACCCGGACCCAGTAAAGTCCTCACCGCGGTCCGGGAGCTGCTGCAAGAGCGCCGCAACGGCAACGGTGTCACCGTCCGCGTCGCCCTCACCGAGCCTGAACGAACCCAGGTCGGCCGAGTCCTCGGCCTGGCCTGGGACGCCGCCGGCCAGCCGGTCACCCTCGGCAAGCTACGCACCGCGCTCGCCCGCGCCGACGACGACCTGATCGACCTGCTGACGCGTACCACAGGCCCGATCGTCGACGTCCGCGGACACCGTGAGGACACCGCCGCCCGCGCGGCCGTCGCCATCGAGGCCGCCTACGCCGCTCTCACCACGATCGGCTACCCCGACCACGCAGTTCACCTCGCCCGCACCAGACGCTGGCTCGGCACCGACCCCGCCGTAGCCACCGCCCGGTCCGGCGACCTTCAGCGACTGTGGCAGGCGCTACCCGGCGGCGGCCGCTCGCTCGCCGAATTCGCCACCAGCCTCTTCTCTGATCCCCATCGTCTCGACCGCGGCCCCGACCTCGGCCGTCTCGCCGCCCGCCTGCTCGCCGCCGCGCAGTCGCCCGCCGACGACGCCGCATCCGCGGCGGACTTCGCCTTGACCGCCAGCCGGTGGCGGCAGGTCTGGGCCGAGCACGGCGTCAACTGCGACGAGGTATCAGCGACCGTTCTCGTCCTCAACCTCCCGC
Organism: Micromonospora sp. NBC_00898; assembly: GCF_045207895.1. Taxonomy (NCBI): domain Bacteria; kingdom Bacillati; phylum Actinomycetota; class Actinomycetes; order Micromonosporales; family Micromonosporaceae; genus Micromonospora; species Micromonospora sp. NBC_00898. The sequence goes on along the minus strand of NZ_CP108775.1, from coordinate 3,864,504 downwards.
TGGCCGGAAGCGCCCCCGCCGTGCGCATCGCCGCCGCGGCGGCCGAGTGCGGCGAACCCGTCTGGCTGACCAGCCGCAGCCTCCGCGGCGCCTGGGCTCCAGGCCCCGGCCTGGCCACAGTCCGCGTCTGTGAGAACCCGGCCATCGCCGAAACAGCGGCCGAGCGACTTGGGCCCGACAGCCTGCCGCTCGTATGCATCTACGGCCGGCCGTCGTCCGCAGCCTGGAACTTGCTACGCGGCCTTGCGGCGGCTGGTGTGCATCTTCTCGTGACGGCTGACCGCGACGCCGCCGGCCGCGGATTCTTGGCCGAAATGCTCAAACTCCCTGCAGCCACGGAATGGCTGCCCGGCGCCGACGGCCTTTACGAGGAAGCCCGGCTCGACCGGCTCACCGCCGACCTTGATCCGCACACAAGGGATCCTATCCATATCGCGAACTAGTACCAACGCCGTTCAGTTAGGGCGGCGGTCGGCGTGTCAAGGCGTGTCTGAGACGTAAAGCAGCGGAGCTCCGGTATAGAGGGTGGTCACTCTAAGACGCCCTGACACCTGGAGCTCCGCTGACAGCTCAGATTGCCATATCCCGGTCGGTGACGGTAGCCGCAGGGGTGTTCGCACCCGGTCATCTGGGCGAGCTGACCCGTCTGGTGCCGTTCGAGATGGTCGATGATGTCCTGACCGCGACCGGGCGTACACAGTCGCGGGTCCGGCTGCTGCCGGCGCGGGTCGTGGTGTATCTGCTGCTCGCGGGATGCCTCTTCGCCGAACTCGGCTACCGGCAGGTGTGGTCGAAACTCACCAGCGGTCTGCACGGTCTGCCGATCGCCTCGCCCAGCGGCAGCGCGTTACGTCAGGCCCGGCAACGCCTCGGCCCGCGACCGGTGCGGGCGTTGTTCGACCTGCTACGCGGCCCTGCCGCTACGAGCGCCACGCAGGTGCGCTGGCAAGGTCTGCTGCTGACCGTGATCGACGGCACCACCCTGGTCGTCGCGGACTCGCCGGCGAACACCGGCCGATACACCAAGCATCGCTGCACCAACGGTAGTTCCGGGTACCCCCAACTGCGGTTGAGCGCCTTGCTGACCTGCGGCACCCGATCGGTGATCGATGCCGTGTTCGACCCGGTCAGCGTCGGTGAACTCGACCAGGCCCGGACGCTGACCCGTAGCCTGCAGCCAGGAATGCTGCTGCTGGCCGACCGCAACTACGCCGCCGCCGACCTGCTGGCCACCATCGCCGCGACCGGCGCGCATCTGCTGATCCGCAGCAAGGCCAACCGCCGTCTGGCGATGATCGCCCGCCTGCCCGACGGATCGTGGCTGTCCAAGATCGGCGCCCTCACGGTCCGGGTCGTCGAAGCCCGGATCAGTATCACCACCACCGCGGGCACCCACACCGGCGACTACCGGCTGATCACCACCCTGCTCGACCCACGCACTCATCCCGCCGCCGCGTTGATCCGGATCTACCACGAACGCTGGGAGATCGAGACCGCCTACCTCGAACTGAAATCCTCGATCCTCGCCGGACGCGTGTTACGCGCCCGCACCCCCGACGGCATCGATCAGGAAATCCACGCCCTGCTCATCGTCTACCAGCTCCTACGCACCGCCATGGCCGACGCCACCGACAGCCAGCCCGGCCTCGATCCCGACCGGGCCAGCTTCACCACCGCCCTGAACACCGCCCGCGACCAGATCGTGCACGCCGCCGGCGTCATCGCCGAGGCGGTCATCGACCTGGTCGGCGTCATCGGCGCTCAGGTCCTGGCCAACCTGCTGCCCGAGCGCCGCCTACGCACCAAGACCCGCATGATCAAACGCTCGAACTCCAAATACCAAGCCCGCGGCCCGAACATCGACCGACACAGCTACAAAGCCACCACCAGCATCGACGTCATCAGCCCCGACCCCTTGACACCCCGACCGCCGCCCTAACTGAACGGCGTTGGAACTAGTACGGCAGCCGCCGTTCGGGATCATGGTTGAAATTCGAGGTTGAGCCGTCGGCTGTAGTGGGCTCGTCGGGCTCGTGCTTGATGGCGGCGCCGCCACTGCGCAAACGGTGGGCGAGGTCGTGGATCGGGCGGATGATGTAGGTGTTGATCAGACGGCGGACTTCGTTGACGGTCAGCTTGATCAAGCCGCTCTCCGGGGGGTTGTCGGCGGCGCAGATCGCCAGGACGGCGAGGGCGGCCAGGGCGAGGGTGGTGAACCGGTGCCAGGAGTCCCAGCGGCGGACCTGGTGCTGGTCCAGGCCGACCTGCCCCTTGGCTGCTTGGAATGCTTCTTCGATGGTCCAGCGGATCCCGGCCACCCGCACGAGCTGCGCGAGAGTCGCTGGTTGTGGGGTCCAGCACCGGTAGAAGGCCAACTCCCCGGTAGAGGTGTTCTTCCTGATCAGGAGGCTGTGCCAGCCACCGTCGTCGGGGTCGGCGTCCGTGGTGACCTGATCCAGCCACGCCCAGTCGTAGTAGCGGGGGCCTTTCGACCCGGCCCCAGCACTGCGCCGCTGCCACGCCGTGGCGGGTAGCTCGGCGGCGATCCGATCGGCGCGGAGGCGGACCTTCCCGCCGTCGAGCGGGACCAGGTGGCTGCGGGACACGGCCAGGACGTAACCGAGGCGGTGTTCGCGCAGGTGGGCGCGGAAGGCGCTGCTGTTGCCGTAGGCCTCGTCCGCGGCGGCCCACGCCACCGGCACGCCGGCGTCAACGGCTGCGGTAATCATGTCGGCGGCCAACTCGGATTTCGTGGCGAAGTCGACCTCGTCCGGGACACCAGCGGCCTGGCAGCGGTCCCGGTCGGCGGTCCACGACGCCGGCAGGTAGACCCTGCGATCGATCAGAGTGTGCCCATGCCCGCTGGCGTAGCCGAGGAACACCCCGACCTGAGCGTTCTCAATTCGCCCGGCGGTGCCCGTGTACTGACGTTGCACCCCGACCGAATGCACGCCCTTCTTCAGGTCGCCGGTCTCGTCAACGACCAGGACCGCGTCCGGGTCACCGAACCGGTCGACGATCACCTGGCGCAGGTCGTCGCGGACGGCATCGGCGTCCCACACCGCCCGATACAACAACCGCTGCATCGCGTCCGGCCGCCGGTGTCCGGCCTGCTCCGCCAACTGCCAACACGTCTTCACCTCGACATCCGACAGCAGGCCGGTCACGAACGCCGCCGCCGTCCGACGCGGCTCGACCCGCCCAAACCGGCCGGCGAACGCATCGAGCAGTCCGGCCAGAACCCGCTCCCACCCGACAGGGTTTACGCTGTGGCACGCGGCCACCGCCAGATCTGAAGTTATGTCCACAACGTACAGACGATCACGCGGTGGCCGCCTCGCGTCCACCCCTCACAGCCAGCGGCATCTCAAACGGCGGCTGCCGTACTAGTCCGTATGGCGGCATTCTTCGTCTCCTGCCGATTGCCGCTATCGCTGCGCTTTCTTTAACAATGATCCTCACCCTGGCGTATTGGTTGATTGTAGGAGTGCTCTCAGGGTTCGACGCCCCTAATCAGCAAGCACTTAGTGGGCTGCTAACGGCCGCTATCAGCACCACTGCGCTTATCGGCGCATCATTGGGTGCCGTATATGCTTTTAGAAAGCAGATTCTGACAGAACGTGAAGGCGCCCGCGCGGACCAACAGGTTTACTCGGATAGGTATATCAAGGCGGCTGAGCTTCTCTCCAATGAGCGAGCACCGTCGCGACTGGCGGCAGTGCATGCGCTAGCCAATCTCGCCGACGACTGGGCCCAGGCTAGATCTTCGTGCGCCGCAGCTCTCGTGTCCTACCTACGTCTACCGCCACCAACTTCGGAAAATGGCGAAGAAGATGCCGGGGAACGGGAAGTGCGTCGCACCATTTGGAAGACGATACGCTTGAGGATGCAGGGTCCGGGTGAACCAACGTCTTGGCATGATCAAGGGCTGGACTTTTCGGGCGGGCGATTTTCCGCCGTGGATCTAGATTTGGTGAGACTCCGCAAGACCAAAGTCCAGTTTCGTTCCTGTTCCTTCAAGGATGGGGAAATACGGCTACGCGGCAGCCATCTCGCAGAAGGCAGCTTTATCGACTTCACTGATTCGACGTTCGAGAATATGAAAGTTCTGTTGCAAGGCGTGAGGATAGGCGAAGAGTCGCTTATTTCGTTCAATAAGGTGCGATTCAAGAACTGCCAGCTCATCATGGATGGGATGAACATTGGCGGAGGGTGCGAGTTGAATTTTAGACAGGCGGAAGCCCTCGACTCGGCTTTCCTGTTTGATTCAGACGGCATGGAATACTGGTTCCAGCATCAGTCGTCCAGGATAGATGGCGAAGTAGATTTCTCCGAATCGAAACTGACACGCTGTCGTCTCCCAATGCACACGTACTCGCTTTCAGGGCGGCTGGTCATGCACGAGGCCGTAACCGACGACTTCCGCATGTCAGTACCGGGCAAGCTTCATGGTCACCCCTACGTCAACCTTGACCTCAAGCCGGAGGGCTCAAGTCGGATCTCCATTGGCCCCGGAAGTATTGACGGCGGGGACCTACGCATCAGGCCGCGGGGAGGAAAGGAATGCACCCTCGAGGTGGACTTCCAGGACTATGACATAGCTGGCGGCGAGGTGTTTATTGCCGCGAGACATACGGTGTGGAAGTCATTTCGATTCGACGCTGCTTGCGCGCGGCGAGGACGGTTTAAACTTTATGGCACATTCCCGAGTTCTGTGGAGGTCGAGATTGATAGATGGCTTGAGCCCCGGCCGGATCACGACGAGGACGCCGGTACCTCCGAGGACCGTGAGAGTGGCATCGGTCCGAAAGAGGCCGATGCGATTTAGTGGCGGCGGAGACTACGGAGCGGGGCGCTCGACCAGCAGTCCAGTCATTCCGCGACGAATACACCTACGCCTGGCAGCGTTTCGGTCATCCCCTTCACAGCCCGACGACATCGACGACCTTCTCGATGAACTGCGGGTCGGTGGAGAGCTTGAAGGTGTCCGCCTGGTGCGGTTTGAGGCCGAAGTCCCGCCAGATCCGGCCGATCGTGGACTTCGACAGTCCCGGCTGCTTCGCGATCGACGCCCGAGACCAGTGGGTGGCGTTACGAGGCACCTGTTCCAGGGTGGTCACGACGATCTCCTCCACCTTGTCAAGGCCGATCGATGGTGGCCGGCCCGGCCGCTGCTCATCGATCAACCCGTCCAAGCGCTCGGCCAGGAACCGGCGACGCCATTTGCCCACGGTGGACAGATGCACACCGAGAGCTGTTGCCACGTCCGTGTTCGAGGTGCCTTCGGCGCACGCGAGGATGATCTTCGCCCGCATCGCCAGGACCTGCGCCGACTTCGCCCGCCGCGACCACCGGACCAGCGTCGCGCGTTCCTCGTCCGACAGCACCAACGGCGGAGTGGGACGTCCTGTCCTCGGCATCCCACCACCCTACACCGACTTATCAGGCGAATTTCTGACGCAGGACACTAGTGCTCTGACCACAAACGTTGGCCGGGATGGGTGAGATACCGATACCGGGTCCGCTCTGCGGACCCGGTATCGGTATCTCACTTCCTGGACCGACAGTTCCGATAGGCCTTGGCGCGAGATCGCGAGCAACGCAACAAACGGTGCCGCCGCTGCTCGCGAAGAGTTTGCGGCCTGGCGGGCAACTGCAGTTGAGAGACCTCGAAGGGACAGAAGTATGCGTATGCCACGCCGTAACCTGCTGCGCGCAGCAGGAATCGCTGGCAGTGCAATGTCTCCGCTGGTAGCAGGTGAGGCGCTCGCTGATTCACTGCCGGTTCCCGAGGCAGCCGAGGGGGCGCTACAGTAGCAACAGCGGAGGCACCCGCATTCGATCCGCAGCAGCCCTTCATCTGTGTGGCCGGCGGCGGCAACGGTGTCCTCTACGGCGTTCGCACCGACGGTGCTTTGGTCTGGTACCGGCACACCGGATGGCAGACCGTCGGCACCTCGTGGGCCAGCGGCTCGGGACGTGTCATCGGCGCAGGATTCAACCAGTTCATCAGCGTCTTCGGTCGCCTTGACGGCTCCCTCAGGGTCATTGCGTTCTCGGGTTACTGCTGGTCACGGCGTCAATGAGGTCGTGTGGGCGGCGGTTGGCGCGGCGGGTGGCGCGGGCGATGTTGGTGGCGCCGTTGGTGCGGTGGTAGCCGATCTCGGTGTTACGGAGTGTGGCGATGACGGCGGGTCCGGTGCCGGTGTGGGCTTGGTGGAGGTCTTCACGGAACGTGACATCTCGGACGTGGTGCACGCGGTTTTCGATATGCCATTCGCGGCGGGCTCAGTCCTGTAGGTCAGCGGGTTGGGCCTGGTCGGCGGGTAGGGACACGGTGAGGTAGACGGTCTCGCGGCTGGTCTTTCCGCTGGTGGTGTGGGTGCGGGTGGTCCGGATGGCCTGCTCGGCGTGGGGGAACGTGATGCCGCCGGGGGTGTGCACGGTGATGGCTTGACGGTGCGGGTCTCCCGGCGTCCGTGACCGCGGTCGCGGCGACGGTCCCCGACGGGGACGCGCGGCCATGGCAGATGCTTGAGCTGGGCGTGCACGGTGGGCTGGTTGCCTTTGACCGGAATCATCAGATGGGCGCCGCGGGCGGCGATCTGTTCGGCGTGGGCGGTTTGAGTGTGGAGGGCGTCGGCGATGAACAGCAGGCCGGTCAGGCTGCCGAGCACGGTCTCGACGGCGTCGAGCAGCGGTGTGAACGCGGAAATTTCGTTCGATTTCGCGTCGACGGTGACCTGGGCGATGACGATGCCGGTGCTGGTGTCCAGCGCGGACAGCAGATGGACCTGGCGGCCGTCGCCGCGGCGGGCTCCGCGAAGGGTCTTGCCGTCCACGGCGATCACCGTCCGGTACCTGCGTGGCCGGGCAGGGACCTGCCGAGCGCGAGTCTGAAGCCAGCCGGCCAGGACGGTTGCCAGTTGACCGTCGTCGAGGCGGGTCAGCAATCGCCACACCGTCGTGCCGACGGGCAGCCCACGGTCGAAGCCGAGCCGGTCCCGGGCCTGGTCGTCGAGGTCGTGGAGCCAGTCAGTGATCGCGGCGAACGACGACGCCCCGGCCAGCACGGCGCAGACCGCGACGGTGAGCAGCCCGGCCAAGGGGGTAACGCACCCCACGCGGGTCGCGGGGATCTGTGACCGCTGACAAGGCGTGCAGCGGTCCCGCTTTCTCACCCTCGGTGACTGCGGAGGGTGTCGTAACGGGGTTGTTGGTGACTGCGGACAGTGCCGGGATCGGGCATGATGACATCGGCGGGTGAGGTCCTCGGGGTGTCGTGAAGCGTAGAGAACTCCATGATCACCCAGGCGATCTCACCCGCTCTTCCCGCCTCCACAGAGGCCACTCACCCCACAGATCCCGAGCTCAACGCACCCACCGCCCGACTACGCAATCGCCCTGAGCGGTGGTCATGGATGCGTCGATGGAGGACGCGATCCTCCTCATGCCGCCACCGCCGAACTCCAATGACCGGACGAGACGATGATCTGCTTCCAACCCGACCGGTGGTGGTCATGACCGAGCTGCTCCGGGGGCCGATGGCCCTTGCTGGTCTGCTCCGATAACGCTCGGTGAGTCGTGGGCACAGTTGGGCACCCGTGGTCAACACCGGGCGGCGATGGGCAACAGTCGTCGCTGGGCGCGGATCGCATGCTCGATTTGTGCTCCACCGGTCGGAGCGACGGCGGCGGACACCGGTGACGTCCACTTCACCGGCCGTACCCTGCGCCTGCTCGACGATCCGGAGACGGCCTTCGGGGCGGTCGCGTCGACGCTGCGCGACGCCGACGTCACGCTGCTCAACCTGGAGACGGCGGTGACCGACCGGGGCACCCCGCAGCCGAAGACGTACCACTTCCGGGCTCCGAAGACCGCCTTCGCGGCGCTGCGCGCGGCCGGGGTCGACGCGGTGTCGATCGCCAACAACCACATCCTCGACTACGGCCAGCAGGGGCTCTTGGACACCCTCGACGCCGCGACGGAAGCCCAGTACCCGGTGTTCGGCGCGGGCCGCGACGCCGACACGGCGTATGCGCCCTGGTTTACCACCGTACGAGGGCTGCGGATCGCGGTGCTCGGCATGTCACAGGTGCACGACCTGGCCGGGTCGTGGCGGGCGACGGACACCCGACCGGGGGTGGCAATGGCGTTCGATCCCGCCCGGGCCACCGCCGCGGTGCGTTCGGCGCGGGAGCAGGCCGACCTGGTCATCGTCTTCATGCACTGGGGCGTCGAGGGCAATTCGTGCCCGAGCGGGGAGATGAAGACGTTCGCCGGAAGGCTGTCCGCGGCCGGCGCCGACATCGTGGTCGGTACGCACGCGCACACGCTGCTGGCCGACGGCTGGCTGGGCCAGACCTACGTGCACTACGGCATGGGCAACTTCCTCTGGTACGGCGATTCGCACAGCACGGACTCCGGCGTGCTGAACCTGGTCGTACGCGACCGGACAGTGGTGGACAGCCAGTTCGTCCCGGCGACGGTCTCCGGCAGCGGCCAGCCGGTGCCGGCCACCGGGGTTGGCAAGCAGCGCATCCTCGACAAGCTCGCCACCGCACAACGGTGCACCGGCTTGGCGGCGAAGCGCCCCGGATAGCGCAGCGGACAGCGCCTGGCCGCCCCCACCACATCGATGACCTCATCGACAAGATCAAAAAACGCAACGTCGACATCGCTACCGCGAAAGCCAGCCCCGACCCCGCCCACCCGCGCCAGCGTGAGAGGAGTGCGACCCACCGGGCCTGCCACCATCGCGCGTATCCGCGCGACCCTGCGCAAGGCGTTCAACGACGCCCTCGCCCGCAAAGTGGTCAGCGGCATCCCGGGCCCTGCCACCCTGGTCAAGACCTCCAATGCTCGGGCCAAGCCGATCGTGTGGGAACCGGAACGGGTCGAGAGGTGGAGGGCCACGGGTGCGGTCCCCGGTCCGGTCATGGTCTGGACCGACGACCTCCTCGTCCAGTTCCTCGACTACGCCGCCGACCACGGCCCCGACCTGCACCCCCTACTGCATTTCATGGCCTACCGCGGAACCCCGCCGCGGTGAAGCGTGCGGCCTCCTCGACGCCGAAGTCCGCCTCGGCAAGGCCGAGGTCAGCATCGTCAACCAGATCGCCACCCACGGCTACGAAACCCGCCAGAAACGGCCCAAGAGCGACGCCGGCAACCGCGATGTCATCCCCGACCCGACCCGACCCCGCCCCCGACACCGTCGCCGTGCTCACCGCCTATAAGGCCCGCCGCGCCGCCTGGCGCCTCGCCGCTGGCACAGACTGGCCAGACACCAGGCTGTTCTTCGTCCGCCCCGACGGCAAACCCTGGCACCCCAACGCCGTCACCCAACGCTTCCGCCGCCTCGTCAAACGAGCCGGGCTGCCACCCATCCGCCTGCACGACCTGCGCCACGGCGCCGCCACCCTCGCCCTCGACGCTGGCGTCGACATCAAAGTCGTCTCCGACCAACTCGGCCACTCCACCACGACACTTACCAGAGCGTCGTCAAGCGGCTGCACCATGAAGCCGCAACCGCCGTCGCCGGCAGGATCAGGAACAAGCGGCGCCGTACCGCTTGAGCGGCCGACCTGGGTGATGGGTTGAAATATTGGCTCAGGGGCTCTGCGGTACTTTCTTCACCAACACCGATCGGTGAACCGGTGGAGTCCCTGCCGCGTTGCCGGACGTCTTTCATGAGGCGACAGCCGATATCCACATTGGAGGCCATGATTCGATGAGTTCCTACACCATCACCATCGCCGCTGACGATCCCAGTCGAGCGATCACAACCCTGAAGGTCGAGGTGAACGACACCACCCCGCGCATCACCGAACTGGTAGTTCGCGCCGGGCAGGGCGACGGGCTGACCGCGGGCCAGATCCCCGCGGTCGACCTGGACCTGCTCTTGAGGGCGATCGCGCCCGCCGCCGATGGGCGGCAGGCGATAGCCACGCCGCCCATTGCCGTACCCGACGAGGCGCCCGCAGCCGACGCCGTGCCCATTGGCGACGGTGAGCCCGCCGCCGAGCCGACAGCGGTCCAGCCCACCGCCCCTACCACGGGTGCGGATGAGCCGGCTACGAGTAACCCTGAAGGCGCTGGTGCGGTGGACGTCGTGGTGCCCAAGCAGGCGTCACCGGCGACCACGGCAAGCAAAGCGAAGAAGGCCACCCGGGCGTCAGGCGCCGGCGCGACCCGCAGCCGACCGGGCAAGCCGAAGACCGCAACGGGCGCCAAGGCCACGACTACGGCGGCGAAGGCCACGAAACGGACCGCCAAAGGCGGGTCCTCCGGAGGCGAGGGACGGGTGTACCGGCGCTCACCGGCCGATCTCGACGCGGTCTACCAGCAGGCCGGCAGTGTGACGGCTGTCGCCGACCATTATGACGTGCCCCGGCACACCGCCCAGGGGTGGATCCGCACGCTGCGCCGCCGGCAAGCCGGGCCAATTTCTGAGTAGGGAAACGGGTACCAGGTCGGAACGGGCCAACAGGGGTGTCGCTTCAAGGCGCGGGATAAGACCTGACGGCGGGGGCCATCGACGTGCTGCGACAAGCTGTCAGTCTGTCGTCTCCGTCGCGGGCGGCCGGTACTGGTAGACCTTGTGCCTCGCTCTCCAGTCCGCGGCGTGCCCGATTCGGCGGGCCATTGGCCTCTCCTTCACGGGCTTGATCAGTCACCCTCGAAGCCGCGGAACGTGCCGGACTCGTCGGCGGCGTCGGCAAAGTCGGCGAAGTCCATGTTCGCGATGGACATGTTGGCGGAGACTTCGGCATACCAGCGGGGCGGCACCCGGAAGGTGCGGCCGGGCTGGTCGTAGAGGTCGACGGCGAGCAGCGGGTGTTCGTCGTCGGCCATGGTGGTCGAGTCGGCGAGGAACAGGTAGGTCAGCTTGTCGTCGTCGTCCGCGTCAGCATCGGCTTGGACCAGGGCATGGATGCCTACCCGGGCGTACTGAGGGTCGCTGACGAAGGTCGCGTTGGGGTAAGGGTCTCCGAAGATGAGGGCGGCTTTCAGTGCGTCCCACGCCGCGTTATCGGTGAAGTCGGTACGCAGGACCAGCGACGTGAGGTCTTCGGGTTGGGGCAGAGGAGTCACGACTGCGATCCTTTCAGCCCGTCGCCGCCGCTGAGATTCGGGCGCTTCTTGCCCCCCGTCTTCCGATCACCCTTGCCGTCCACTCACCAGCCTCCTTCCGCAACCTCTCCTGAAACCTGCGACCATGCGGCATACGAACACGCCTACGGATGGTCAGAGTGACAACCAGGCCGGTTCAGGTAAGAGAGACAGCCGCTGTCGACTTGCCGCAGAGTGCGGATGTGCCCTTCCCCTCGTAGCTTCGGGGGGACCGCCCGCGGAACGCGGTGCTGAGAACGCACCTCGGAGGCCAAGGTGGCTGTCGTTCCGGACCCTTCCCTCATCTCCAGCCTGCTTGGCCTGGCCGGCGGCTTCCTGCAGCTGGGTGCCGCAGCGGTCAGCCAGGCGACGCTCGTCGTCGCCGGACGGCGTGGTGCCTGGGAGGGGCGACACTCCTGCTACGAGTGAGCCGCGGTGCCGGGTCAGCTCCGATGGCAGCTACGTGCGGGTGTCAACTGGGAGGGCCGCTGGTGGGGGGACGACGTCGCGCGGCGGTTGCGGCGTGGGGCGGGCCTGGGCGCGCACCAGGTGGTGCAGCACCATCAGGGGAGCCACGCCGGCCGGGTACCAGGCCAGGTCGACGGGGTCGAACTGCACACCCAGCGTCAGCCTCGCCGCCAGGCTCCGCGCCGCCAGTTCGGCCGGCACCCCGGTCAGCTGCGTGCACTCCACTACCCAGCAGAAGCCGGTGGTGACCGTCCCGGTCGGCACCGGCGCCATCCGCGGCGACAGGAACAGCACGCCGGCCCAGACCATCGACGCGTACAGCGCGGTGCCGGAGTACTGCCGCAGTGCCCCGTCGTCAACGACGCGGATCAGCAATGCGAGGCCCAGGAACAGCAGCGCGGCCACCGGCATGAGCAGCCGCACCGTACGGGCCGTGATCGGCATTCTCGCGATGGTAGCCACCGCACCAACGTACGGGTCCAGCGCCGATGCCGGCGCGGCGGCTACATCGGCACGAGTGCGGCGGCCAGGTCCGCGGCGGACACCGGCGTCCACGGCGCCCCGGCCGGCCCGTCGAGCAGCAGGGCGGCCGAGCCGTCGGCCACCTCGCCGTCGAGAAGCGCCGTCAGCCGGTCCTGGTCCACCGTCGCGACGAACGTCTTCGCGGCCTGGGGCAACGGCGACGTGCCGTCCCAGGCGTCGCGGGCCGCTGCCGCCCTGACCGCGGCCACGGTCTCGGCGCCGCGGCCGACCGGCACCTGCGTGGTGGTGCCGTCGGCGTGCGCGACGACGATCCGGTCGGCCCGCGCCGAGGCGTGCCAGGCGGCGAGGTCCAGCCGACCTGCGGGTGGGGACCTGGCACCGGCGCCGGCCTTCGACTGTGCCGCTCAGCGGGCCTTCTTCGTTGCCCGCTTGCGGGGCGGCGTCAACAGGTCGGCGATGGCCGCGATCGCGGACGGCACCAGGCGGTAGTACGCCCAGACGCCGCGCTTGTCGCGCTCGAGCAGGCCGGCCTCGGTGAGGATCCGAAGGTGATGACTCACGGTCGGCTGGGAGAGACCAAGCGGCGCGGTCAGGTCACTCACGGACGCCTCGCCCTCCGGAGCGGACTGGATCAGACTGAGCAGCCGCAGCCGGGCCGGGTCGGCGAATGCCCTCAGCACTCCCGCGAGCCGCTCGGCATCGGCACGCTTAATCGGCTCGCCAGCAAGCGGCGAGATAGCAGGCGTAGCAGTTTTCGCAGTTCCCACGTCTGCCATCGTTCCACCAACGCCATCGATAGGCCGGTGGAACCAGGACCAGTACCCCGATGGCCAGCAGTCCGGGCGGTGTTGGTACACCCGCAGGTCGCGTCCACGCCGGTGGTCAACCGCGGGCGTGATCTCGTACAGGCAGGCCTGCCACAGGACGGTTTCCCCGCCGCCGGGGACGATGTGCCCGTCCACCTGGCCCGCCGCGCAGCAGCACGTCCACCCATTCGACCGGTACGTGTTCTCCGGGCAGGGGGCGTGCGCTACGAGCACCCTATATGCCCGGGCCGGCAAGGGCTGCGGATGCAGGCCGGGTCCGCTCGTTAGCTGCGTACGCGTGCAGCCGGTCCCCGCGCCGCTGCTTGACGCGGGGACCGGTGGTCGGTGGCCTGCGGCTGGGGCTGCTCCACCTGCGTGTGGCCGTGGCCAGCAGCCGGGCGGCGGCCCAAAACCCGATTTACGAGCCTCACAGGATGCTGAAGGTGACGCCCAGCGAGGTCGTCACCGACGCGGCCCCGGTCTACCCCGCTGTGCTCGACGACCTGATCCCCTCGGCCTGGCACCACGTCGAGCGGCACGCCAACAATCCGATCGAGGCCGATCACGGTCAGCTCAAACGCCGGCTTCGCCCCATGCGCGGGCTCCGGACCGACCCAACCGTATAAGTGATCATCGCCAGCCACTCGTTCATGCAGAACCTACGACGCGGGCACTACGAACTCGGGCTCGACAGTCAGCGCAAGCTCCGAGTCGCTACGGCGTTCAGTGAGCTCGCTCGGGTGATCTGACCCCGGACCCGATCCGGCCTGACCGCGTCTCCCGATCAGATAACGCAACGGACCCCTCCTGAGATGTGCGTACGGGGGTGGGGGAGTGCGGGTCGGCCGTCACGCGTCGGCGCGTTCGGCCCGTTCGGCGGCGAGTTGTAGCGCCACGTCGATGATCATGTCTTCCTGTCCGCCGACGTATCCGGCTTCGGCGACCCGCTCGAGGATCGCGTGCGCGGGCACGTCGTACCGGGCCGCGGCGTGCTGGGCGTGCAGGAGGAAACTCGAGTACACCCCGGCATACCCCTGCACGATCGCGGCGCGGTCCGCCCAGGGCAGTCGGGGCAGGTACGGCCGCACCACGTCGTCGGCACTGGCCAGTACCTGCTGTACGTCGATGCCGGTGGTCACGCCGAGGCGGTCCAGGGTGGCCGTGAGGATCTCGGTCGGCGCGTTGCCGGCGCCGGCCCCGAGCCCGCACAGTGCGCCGTCGAGCTGCCGGGCCCCCTGTTGATGGGCCAGCACCGAGTTGGCGACGCCGAGCGAGAGGTTTTGGTGGCCGTGGAAGCCGACCTCGGCTTCCGAACCGATCTCGGCGATCAGCGCGCGGATGCGCTCCTGGGCGTCGGCGAGCACGAGCGCCCCGGCGGAGTCGACCACATAGACGCACTCGGCACCCGCGTCGACCATGATCCGCGCCTGCGCCGCCAGTTCCGCCGGGGCGGCCCGGTGCGCCATCATCAGGAACCCGACCGTCTCCATGCCAAGGTCCCGGGCGATGCCGAAGTGCTGGACGGTGACGTCGGCTTCGGTGCAATGGGCCGCGATCCGGGCGACGGAGGCGCCGGCGTCGTGCGCGGCGCGCAGATCGGAGAGGGTGCCGATCCCGGGCGCGAGGAGGACGGCGATCCTGGCCTGGCGGGCCTCCTCGACGGCGGCGCGGATGAGCGTGATCTCGTCCACCCGGGAGAACCCGTAGTTGAAGCTGGAGCCGCCGACGCCGTCGCCGTGCGAGACCTCGATAATCTCCACGCCGGCGGCATCGAGCGCATGTACGGTTCCCCGCACCTGCTCCTCGGTGAACTGGTGAGCCATGGCATGGCTGCCGTCCCGCAGGGTCGTGTCGGTGATGCGTACGTCCCGTCCGGTCGCGTCGCTCGTCATGCCGCCGCCGCCTGTGTCTGCCGGGCGAGCAGTTCGCCGACCCGGGCGGCCGCGGCCGTCATGATGTCCAGGTTTCCGGCCCATTCCGGCAGGTAGTCGCCGTTGCCCTTGACCTCGAGGAAGACCGCCACCCTGGCCTGGCCGGCCCATTCCGGGCGGGGCGGGTCGAACTGTGGTTCGGCCCGCAGCGTGTAGCCGGGGACGTACTGCTGGACGTCCGCCACCATGCGATGGATGGATGCGCTGATCAGCTGCTCGTCTGCGTCCGCCGCGATCGCGCAGTAGACCGTGTCCCGCATGATCATGGGCGGTTCGACCGGGTTGAGGATAACTATGGCCTTGCCCTTGGCCGCTCCACCCACGGATTGGATGGCGCGCTGGGTGGTGCGGGTGAATTCGTCGATGTTGGAGCGCGTGCCGGGTCCGGCCGAGCGTGAGGCCACCGATGCGACGATCTCCGCGTACGGGACGGGGGTCACCCGTGCCACCGCGTGAACGATGGGGATCGTCGCCTGACCGGCGCACGTGATCATGTTGATGTTCTGCGAGTCCAGATGGTCGGGCAGGTTGACCGCCGGGCAGACGATCGGCCCGATCGCCGCTGGCGTGAGGTCGACGGCGAAGATGCCCGCGTCCGCGTAGCGGGGAGCGTGGGCGAGGTGCGCCTTGGCCGAGGTCGCCTCGAAGACGATGGTTGGTGGTTCCGGCCGGGTCAGCAGCCAGTCGACACCGTCCACGCTCGTCTCCAAGCCGAGGTCTGCAGCCCTGGCCAGCCCTTCGGACGCCGGGTCGACGCCGACCATGTAGCGAACGTCGATGGTCGGCATGCGCCGGAGCTTGGCCAGCAGGTCCGTGCCGATATTTCCTGGACCGACGATCGCTGCGATCGCTTTGGTCATGAGCGCACCCTTCGTAGTCGCCATGCTCGTGATCACGCCCTAGACGGTCCATCGCGGAGGCCCCACAATGCAACGTATGAGTCCCGTTCATCGGAACGAGGGGGAGATCTCCGCCGTTGGTCGCGTCGCCGCGCTGCTGAACGCTTTCGGCTCGGGCGAGGGCACCGTCCGGGTGGCTGAGTTGACGGCGGCGACCGGGTTGCCCAAGACGACCGTCCACCGACTGGTGCGGGAGATGATCCGGTGCGGGTTGCTGGAGCAGGATGGCGCCAGAGTCCGGCTCGGCTTGCGCCTGTTCGAGCTGGGGCAGCTGGTTCCCCGGCCGCGGAGCCTGCGCGATGCCGCCCGGCCGTACATGTCGGACCTGCATGAGGCCACCCGGCATACCGTCAACCTCGCCGTCATGCGGGACGACCATGTCGTGTACGTCGAGATCGTGTACGGCCGCGACGGGCTCCGGTTGCCGATCCGGCCGGGTGGCAGCCGACCGGCGCACGCGACCGGCGTCGGGAAGGCGATCATGGCCTTCTCCCCGCCCGCGACCATCGATGCCCTGCTCACCGCGGGCCTACCCAGGGTCAGCGCGCGTACGATCACCGCCCCCGGGCTCATGCGCAAGGAACTGGAGCGGATCCGCGCCGCAGGCGTGTCCTACGACCGGGAGGAGTCGGCGCCGGGGGTCGTCTGCGCGGCCTCCCCGGTGTTCGGCCCCGACGGCGAGGTGCTGGCGGCGCTGTCGGTCGCCGGGCGGACCGGACGGATCAACCTGACCCGGGTCGATCAGGCCATACGCACCGCCGCGCTGGCGATCTCTCGAAGCCTCGGGGCCACCCCGCGACGTACTCAGGTCAGCCCCGGCCCACGAACGGCATCGCCGTCGCCATGACCGTCATGAACTGCACGTTTGCGTCCAGTGGCAAGCCCGCCATGTAGCGGACGGCGGTGGCGATGTGCACGGCGTCCATTGTGGGCTCGACCGCGGTGGATCCGTCGGCCTGAGGGACGCCCTCGGCCATCGCGGCGGTCATGTCGGTGGCCGCGTTACCGATGTCGATCTGCCCGCAGGCGATGCCGTAGGGACGTCCATCGAGGGAGAGCGACTTGGTGAGGCCGGTGATGGCGTGCTTGGTCGCCGTGTAGGCGACGCTGTGCGGCCGCGGGCTGTGCGCCGACAGCGAGCCGTTGTTGATGATCCGGCCGCCCTGCGGGGTCTGTTCCCGCATGAGGCGGAAGGCCGCCTGCGCGCAGAGAAACGCCCCGGTGAGGTTGGTGTCGACCACCATCCGCCACTGTTCCACGGGCAGTTGGTCGATGGGCACGGGCGGGGTGCCGATACCCGCGTTGTTGAAGAGCACATCCAGGCGACCGAAACGGTCCCGTACCGTCGCGAAGAGCGAACGCACCGACTCGGGATCGCTGACATTCGTCGGCACGGCGAGCGCTGCCTCCCTCGCGGCGGCGCTTTGTGCGATGGTCTCGCGTAGGCGTTCGGCCCGGCGGCCGGCGAGGACGACGGTAAACCCGGCGTCGAGCAGGGCGAGCGCGACCAGACGTCCGATGCCCGATCCCGCACCGGTGACCACGGCGATCCTGTTCATCTGACTCCTAGTGGTTGTCCCTGGGGACGTCGGCGCCCCGGCATCCGACCAGGAAGTCGAGGTCGGCCCCCTGGTCGGCCTGGAGCACGTGGTCGACATACAGACGCTGATATCCGCCGGCCGCGGCCGGAGCGGGGGGTCGCCAGTCGCCGGCCCGGCGGGTGAGTTCGGCGTCGGGTACGTCGAGGTGGAGGCGGCGGGCCTCCACATCGAGTTCCACGAAGTCCCCGTCGCGGACGAGGGCCAGCGGGCCACCAACGGCCGCCTCGGGGGCCGTGTGCAGCACCACCGTGCCGTACGCGGTGCCGCTCATCCGGGCGTCGGAGATCCGGACCATGTCGGTGACGCCGCGGGCGAGCAGCCGTCGCGGCAGCGGGAGGTTCCCCACCTCTGGCATGCCCGGGTAACCGCGCGGACCGGCGCCCTTCAGCACCATGACGCAGCTCTCGTCGATGTCGAGGTCAGGGTCGTCGACCCGGGCGGCTAGGTCCTCGACGCTCTCGAAGACGACCGCGCGGCCCCGATGTTTCAGCAGGGCGGGTGTGGCGGCCGAGGGTTTGATGACCGCGCCGCCGGGCGCGAGATTGCCGCGCAGCACGGCGATGCCCGCCCGCTCCTTGACCGGAGCGTCCAGACCGCGGATCACCTCCGGGTTCCAGCAGGGCGAATCCGCGGTCTCCGCGCCGATCGTACGTCCGGTGACGGTCAATGCCTCCCGGTGTATGCGGTCGCCGAGCGCCCGGATGACCGCGGGGATGCCGCCCGCGTAGAAGAAGTCCTCCATGAGGAACCTGCCGGAGGGCATCAGATCGACCAGTAGCGGCAGCGCGTGCCCGAGCCGGTCGAAGTCATCGAGTTCGAGTGGTACGCCGATCCGCCCGGCAAGCGCGAGCAGGTGGACGACGGCGTTCGTGGAACCGCCGATGGCGGCGTTGACGACGATGGCGTTCTCGAACGCCTGGCGGGTGAGGATCCGCGATATGCGCAGGTCCTCGCGCACCATCTCCACGGCGCGGCGGCCGGCGTCCTGGGCGAGTACGAGACGTCGCGAGTCGGCGGCGGGGATCGCCGCGTTGTCCGGCAGGCCCATGCCGAGCGCCTCGACGAGGCTCGCCATGGTGGACGCCGTACCCATGGTGTTGCAGTGCCCGGCGGACCTGGACATGCAGGCCTCTGCAGCGAGGAAGTCGTCCTGGCTCATCCGTCCCGCGCGGACGTCCTCGGCCATCGCGAACACGGTCGTGCCGGAGCCGACCGGCCGGCCGCGGAAACGGCCGGTGAGCATGGGACCGCCGGAGACGACGAGCGTGGGGAGGTCGCAGCTGGCCGCGCCCATGAGCAGCGCCGGCGTGGTCTTGTCGCAGCCGCACAGCAGCACGACGCCGTCCAGCGGGTTGCCGCGGATTGACTCCTCGACGTCCATGCTCACGAGATTGCGGAAGAGCATGGACGTCGGCCGGATGATCGTCTCGCCGAGGGACATGACGGGGAACTCGACCGGGAATCCGCCGGCCTCGTAGACGCCCCGCTTGACCGCGTCCGCGACGCCGCGCAGGTGCGCGTTGCAGGGGGTGAGCTCGGACCAGGTGTTGCAAATCCCGATCACTGGGCGCCCGTCGAACATGCGGTGCGGGACACCTCCGTTCTTCATCCATGACCGGTGTGCGAAACCGTTGACCCCCTCGGCGGAGAACCAGGCGTGCGAACGCAGCTCATCGGGCATCGGCGTCACCTTTCGGATCGGTGAGACCGAGCATCTCCCTGGCCTCGGCCGGCGTGGCTGGCTCCATGCCGAGTTCGCGGATGATACGCACGGCCCGCTCGACGAACTGGACGTTGGTGCCGAGCATGCCCGGCGCGTACCAGAGATTGTCCTCCAACCCCACCCGGACGTGCCCGCCGAGCAGGAGCGCCTGCGTGGTGGCGGGCAGTTGCGCCGGCCCCATCGCGCTGACGCTGAAGAGGCTGCCGGCCGGCAGGAGATCCACCATGTCCTGCAGGACCCTAGGCGTGTACGGTATCGCGCCCTGGAACACCTTTTCGAGGCCGAGCACGAGGTTGACGAAATGCGGTGGCCGGTCCCAGCCCTCGCCGATCAGCGTGGTGATCTCCTGCAGGATGTGGGTGGGGCTGAAGGCCTCCCACTCGGGCTTGATGCCCTTCTTGGCCATCAACCCGGCCAGCTCACGGCTTTGCGATGGCGAGGTGACCATCACTGTTTCCCGTCCGGCCACGGTGGCGGAGGTAGTCATCGCGTCCAACGTGCACATCTCGGCACCGCCGTCCAGGCCCTTCAGCCGCTCCGCCCAGCGCACCTCGTACCGGCCGTCGACGGTCCGGGCAACCATGTCGCCGTCGGTGCCACCACCGGTCGAGTTGTTCAGCACGACATCACACCGGTCCCGGATCAGATCGTTGATCCGCCGGTAGACGTCCGCAGCGCAGGTGGCCTCGTCATCCTCCCGCCGGGCGTGCAGGGCCGCGACGCTCGCTCCGGCCTGGTAGCACCGGTAAACGTCGTCGGCGATCTCCTTCGGCTGCGTCGGCAGGTTCGGGTGGTGTTCCTTGGTCAGCAGGCCGCCGGTGGGCGCCACCGTGACAATCACCTTGCGAGGGCTCACCGCGCGCCCGCTTCAAAGAACAGCGCCACGGTGACCGCACCGGGATCGAGTACGCCGCGGGCGGCTTCGCCCACGTAACTCGCCCGTCCCCTGCGGGCCACCATGGCCTCGGTCGCCTGTGCGCCTGCACGGGCGGCGCCGGCGGCCCGCCGTAGTCCCTCGGACAGCCCGGTGCACTCCGCGGATGCGGCAGTCAGGGCGTCCGCGGCGGGCACCATCGCGTCGACCATGGTCTTGTGTCCCACCTCCGCCCCGCCCAGGCGCCGCACGGTGGCCGCTCCAGCGCCGGTCGCGGTCGCCACCGCTTCCAGATCGGCGGGTTCCTGCTCGGCCGTGGCGCGGGCGAACTCCCGGAACCACATGCCGAAGAGCGGGCCACTGGTGCCACCGGTGTGCAGGAACGCGGTCGAGACCCGGGCGAAGACGTCACTCACCGAGCCAGGTGGCCCGTCCGCAAGCGCCGTCCGGACCCGCCGTAGCGCTGCTGTCAGATTCGTACCGAAGTCGCCGTCGCCGCTGAGCCGGTCGAGCTCGGCCAACTCCTGCCGGTCGGCTTCGAAGCGCGCGATGAAGTCCTCGATCCACCGCACGGCCCCGGCGGAATCCAGTGTGTCGTCCAAGGAATGTCCTTTCACCACGTCAAGGCCGGGGTGCGCACCGGGGCGTCCCACAAGCCGCACAGCTCATCGGTGGCGCGCAGCAGGGTGACCGAGCAGCCCGCCATGTCCAGCGCCGTCACGTAGGAGCCCACCAGCGACCGTGCGACGGTGACGCCGTGGCTACCGAGGATCCGCACCACTTCCCGATGGGCCAACGACAGCTGGAGCGGATGGGTGGACCCGAGCCCGTTGACGATGGCGATCACCGCGTCGCCGCGACGCAGTCCGAGCGCTTCGATCACCGGCCGGGTCAGCTCGCCGAGCAGGTCCTGCGCCGGGCCGTAGGGCCGGCGGCCGATGCCCCGCTCGCCGTGGATGCCGACGCCGAGCTCGATCTCCCCGGAGTCGAGGTCGAACGAGGGTCGCTGCTGCCCCGGGTGCGTACAGGGAGCCAAGGCCAGCGCCATGGTGCGGGCGGCGGCTGCGACGCGGCGGCCGAGCATGGCCACCTGGCTGAGGTCCGCGCCGCGCTCGGCGGCCGCCCCGCAGATCTTCTCGACGGCCACCACGGCGGCCGTGCCGCGACGGCCGGGACCCCCGTCCGCTGCGCTGTCCGTGGCGAGGTCGTCATCGACGAGCACGGTCTCGACCTTCCGGCCATCATCGGTCGCCAGCTCGGCCGCGATGGAGAAGTTGAGCACGTCACCGGTGTAGTTCTTCACGACGTGGACGATGCCGTGACCGCGGTCGACCGCGTCGGTCGCGGCCTTGATCTGGTACGCCGTGGGGCTGGCGAACACCTCGCCCGGCACCGCAGCGTCGAGCATGCCGTGGCCCACAAACCCCGTGTGCAGCGGTTCGTGCCCGGAGCCGCCGCCCGACAGCAGCGCCACCTTCGGCGCCGGGGCATCGGACAGGCGTACCACGAAGCTCGGCTCGCGATTCCAACGGATCAGGTGCGGATGGGTGTACTCGAGACCCTCCAGCGCCTCCGCCACGAAGTTCTGCGGATCGTTCACGAACTGCTGTACGGGCACGCGCTCTCCCTCACCTGCGTCCGAGGTACGCCACGACGGCGCCCTCGACCCGGTCCCCGACGACGAACCCCACCCGCTCCGCTGCCCGGTTGACATAGGAGATCACTCCGTTCTCCCAGGTGTCGAGCCCGTCGCTGATCTCAGCGGACAGATGACCGACCCCGACGCCGGGGATGCCATCGGCGTCGATCGCCTTGAGCCCTGCCACGCCGGCGTCCTCCTTGCCGAACCCCGCGTCGTTGAGGACGACGCAGGCGCAGCCGTGGGCGCGCGCGGCATCGCCCGAGGCCATCCCGCCATTGGAGGCGGCTACCACCACCTGATCGCGATCCTCCGGCCGTACCAGGGACATGCTGTCCATGACGACGACCTTGCGGCCCCCGGCCTCGTACACGACGGTCCTCAGCATCGCCGATCCCCTTCCCCGCGTGTTCGCGCGGGCCAGGTAGTCACGAAGCTGGTCGCGGACCAGCCCGCCGACGCTGAGGCCCGCGCACCGGGCCGTCTCGTTGACGAAGGTGATCACGCCGGTCTCCCAGACATCCATGCCGTCGCCGATGCGTGCGGAGGTGTGGCCGACCGCGACCCCGAGGATCCCCACGGCGTCCACCTCCTGCAGGCCCGCGATCCCGGCGTTGTTCTTGCCGAGTCCGGCGTCGTTGCCGACGACGCACGCGACCCCGACCCCGCGGGCGTACTCGCCCGCGCTCGCGCCACAGTGGGACCCGGTGACGATGATGTTCCCCGCGTCCTCGTCGGTCGCGAAGGAGATCGAGTCCATGACGACTACGCGGCCGCCCGGATACTCGAGCACCACGGTGCGACGGGCGGTGCTGGTGTCCGCGGTCATCGGGCTATGCCCAGGATCTGGCGGGCCTCGGCAACGTCGGCGACCTCCCGGCCGAGGCTCCGCGCGAGTTCGACCACGTGCCGTACGAGGTCGGCGTTGGTCGGACAACCGAGTTCAGCGTACGGGTGGTCACCCAGTCCGACGGCGATGTGTCCGCCGCGCCGGATGGCGGTCGCCGCGACGTCCAGCACACTCCCGCCATGGGTGAGCACGCCCCACTCCACCCGCCGGTTCGCAGGCAGGAAGGCGAGTTGCGCCTCGAGCCCGGCGACCGTGCCCGGGTGCGCCGCGATGAACTCGTCGCCACCCAGGACGATCTCGACGAGGGCGGGTTCCGCCAGCGCCCCCATGTCGAGGAATGCCTCGATCGTCCGCAGCCAACTCACGTTGAACGAGGCCAGCCCGGGCTTGATGCCCAGCGCCCGGGCCTGGTCGAGCAGGAACTCGATCGTGGCTATGTCGTTGACGAACGACCGGTCCTTGCTCTCGAACCGCTTCGCCACACGGTCGTAGCGGTCCATGTTCACACAGCCGGTGTCGACTGCCAGTACGTCCGCAGTGGTGGCCGGATCGGACAGGTTGTCCACGACGTTGGCCAGCCGCTGCCTGGGAGAGGCGCCCGGGGAATTCGCCAGGACCGGACCGAGCAGGATGTCGCAGCGGGCCCGGATCTCCCGCATGATCTCCGCATAGGTCTCCGCGTCGTGGGCCGCGCCGCCCGCCGGCGTTCGCGCATGGAAGTGCGCCAGTGACGCGCCCGCCTCGGCGCACGCCGCGACGTCCCGCGCGATCTCCTCAGGGGTCCACGGCACGTGCGGGTTCTCGTCCCGCATCGCGTACTCGTTGGGCCGGACCTCGATGATGAGCTTGTTCACCCGATCACCTCCGAACGCCGGGGCAGGCTCCAGCCGGCGCCGGCCAATTGCCCGCCATCCACACCGAGCGTCTGCCCGGTCACGAAGCTGGACCGCTGCGCGTCCAGCAGGAAGCTGATCGCGCCCGCGATCTCCTCCGGTTGTGCATAGCGCCCGAGCGGCACCGCCTGGGTGATGGCCGCCCGGACCTCCGGCGTGTGCACCGCGCGGACCAGCGGGGTGTCCGTCGCACCAGGCGCGACACAGTTCACCCGGATGCCGTACTCGCCAAGCTCGACCGCCATCACGTTGGTCAGCGCGATCACCCCGCCCTTGGAGGCGCTGTACGCCGTCCGCCCGGGACTGCCCCGCAGCCCGGACACCGAGGCGATGTTGACGATCGAGCCACCACCGGAATCCCTCATGATCCGGGCGACCGCCCGGCCGACGAGGAACGTGCCGACGAGATTGACCTGGAGCGTGTGCTGGAACGTCTGCGCCGAGGTGTCCAGGAACGGCGAACCATTGCCGATCCCGGCGCAGTTGACCACGCCGTGGATCGGCCCGACGTCCGGTGCGATCGTCCTGACCAGCGCGTCGACGGCCCGCTCGTCCGTGACGTCGAGCCGGGCGAGGTGGAGCCGGGCATCGGCAGGCGGCTCCACCCGCTCAAGGGCGTCGGGATCCCGGTCGGCGGCGACGACGCTCCACCCCTCGACGAGCAGCCGGTGAACCGTGGCCAGTCCGATGCCGGAGGCGCCGCCCGTCACGATGGCGGTTCCTGGATCGTCCATCAGTGGCCTCCCCCGATGCGTTCGGCACCCGACCGCTGATCGCCGACGTGTCGGGCGTGATCGAGTGCAGTGCTCATCTCCCGGATCGGATCCCTGCCGTCCCAGTCCACGGCAGCCGCCGCGATTCCTCGGAACAACGCGCCCTTCGTGCCGCTGACCTCGGACAGCTCGATGACGGCGCCGGGCTGACCGGCCGCGGTGAGGTAGACGAACCGCTCGTCGGGACCGCCGCTGCCCGACCGGCCCGTTTGCATGACTTCTCCGCAGGCCCCGCGCAACCGGTCCAGGTCTGAGTCGAACCGCTCCGTCCAGTACGCGACGTGGTGGAGCCCCTCCCCGTACGTGTCGAGGAACTCCCGGAACGCCGACGGGGCGGAATTGTTCTGTTGGATCAGCTCGATCTGCAGGTCACCGCTCTGCGCGAGCGCGACACTGGCCTCGGGCGAACTGGGGCAACCGCGATAGCGGAAGTCGTGGAGCGTCAGCCGCGGGGTGAAGAAGAAGGGCCCGACTCCCAGCACGTTCACCCAGTGGTCCATCGCCCGTTCGATATCGGTGACCACGTAGCCCACCTGCCGTACCGAGCCCAGGAAGCCGCTCATGGCTTCGCCCCGGAGACGGGTGCGGGCTGGCTGACGACGGGCCCTACGGTCGGCGCGGTCCCGCGGGCCAGGGCGCGGCCCAACGCCACCACGATCATCCCGGCGATCAGGAGCGCGACCCCGTACCCCGCGACGGCTCCGCCGAATCCGCCCGTCGCATCCTTGAGGATGCCGGTCACCTGGGGACCGAAGTAGCCGCCGATGTTGCCGAGCCCATTGATCAGTGCCAGGCCAGCGGCTGCCGCCACTCCGTTGAGGAAGGCCGAGGGCACTAGGAAGAACACGGACAACGCGGTGTACATGCCGATCGCCGCGATGCAGAACCCGACCATCGCCAGCGCGGGACGGTCCAGGGAGACGGCGGCCAGGCCGAAGCCGGCGGCGCCGACTCCGGCGGGCAGGGCGAAATGCCAGACCCGTTCGCCCACGCGATCGGAGTGCCGGCTCCACAGCAGCATCGGGACGACCGCGAGCAGTGGCGGAACGGCGGCCAGCCAGCCGATCTGGAGGGTGCCGGCCCCGAAGGTCTTGAGGATCTGCGGCAGCCAGAAACTGTAGCCGTTCAACCCGAAGGTGACGCAGCTGAAGGCGACGACCAGGACCAGTACGCGCGGATCGGTCAAACCCCGGATCGGCGAAAGCGGGTGGCCCTGCCGCGCGTGGCTCTCCCGCTCCTCGGCGAGAGTTCGTACCAGCCATTGGCGCTCGTGGTCGGTGAGCCAGGAGGCATCCGCGGGCTTGTCGACGAGAACCCGGTAACAGATGACCGCAAGCAGGATCGCGGGGATCCCGGTGAGGATGAACAGCCAGCGCCATCCGGCGAGACCGGCCATGCCATCGGTGAACTGCAGAATGTGTGCGCAGAGCGGAAGGGTAACCCCCGAAACGGCGATGAAGGCGACGAGCGTCCCGAAGACGCGACCGCGTACCCGCGCCGGGAACCAGAGCGTCATGAAGAACAGCACGCCCGGCGAGAATCCGGCTTCCGCCACGCCCAGCAGGAACCGCGCGACGTAGAGGCTGATTTCGTCCTGGATGGCGGCCATGCCGATGGTGACGATTCCCCAGGTCACCATGATCCGGGGAATCCATCGCCGGGCTCCGACCTTCGCCAGGATCAGATTGCTGGGAACCTCGAGCAGCGAGTAGCTCCAGAAGTAGATCCCTGCGGCGAAACCGAACGCCGTGGCGGAGATGCCGAGGTCGCTGTTCATGGTCAGCGCGGCGACCCCGATGTTGAGCCGGTCCAGGTACAGGATGATGTAGCACAGCCCGAGGAACGGCAGGAACCGTCTCATCAGCTTTCGGATGACTCTGGTCTCGAGGTCGTCGGTCATGGGTCCACCTTTGGGGTCGGCGAGGAAGGGTGGGTGGAGCTGCCTTCTGGTCTGCGCGAGAGTTCCGTACTCGCCCGCGGCTCAGCAGGTGCCGCTGGCCTGCGGGAACGTTGTCTGGTGGCGAGATACTCCGCGCAGCACGGCTTCCCAGGCAAGCAACGTGTCCCGATGATCGGTACCCACCCGCAACTTCACTGTCACATCGCCGAAACCCGGACCGGCGCGATCCGCCGGCGACGAGCGCAACGGGTGCCTGCCTGCTGGTCCGCGCCGCCGCCATCGCCTCGGAACCCGCGTCCTTCGGGTGCAGGTGGTCACCCGAGTCGTACGCCGCCACCATCCGCTCCGGCTGTGCCGGGTCGCGCAGCACCTGGTCGAAGTCGACCACCGCGTCGAACGCGCCGGACGTCCGGATCCAGCCGTTGACCGCCACCCGGACCGCCTCGCGTTCCGGCGTCCAGCTCGACCAGCCCTGGAACGGACCGATCGTGGCTCCGATAACCGGGAGACCTGCGTCGTGGGCGGGCTGGATGATCTGCGGGTACCTATGGGTGAGCTGCTCCGTAACTGCTCAGCTGGTTCTGGGTAGCCTGTGGGGTTCCAAAACCCTGTCATCATCGGTCTGGGCTGGGCTTCTACGCGGCTCGTTCGTATTCGTTGATGAGCCCGCCGAGGGCGGGCCGGCGTTTGATCCGTTCCTGGGTCAGGTCGACGACGGGGCGATCGGGGCGTGGAGGCTGCAACTGCAGGCCGAGCCGCCCGGCGGGGCCGCTGTCGAGCCGGCTGACACGCCGCCTACGTGTACACCTCCGACATGGGGCGTAGCTTCCGGGCGGTTGAGGCACCGCAATTCGGGATGGTTGGCCTCAACCAAGGCATCGTGTCCAACCCCGCAGCCCTATCTGGCGGAATGAGGCAGTCCGGGGTCGGACGAGAGGGTGGCCGAGAGGGCATCGAAGAGTACCTGGAGACCAAGTACGTCGCCGCAAACGTGTCGCCGTGAGTACAGGACGGACCTGCACGCGCAGACCTCCCCGCGGGTGTTCGGCCGGGCCTCCACGCGGGTCGACGGACACCGACCAGCGCGGAAACCTACAGCCAGCCGCGCCGGGCGGCGTGCAGGCCGGCCTGGAATCGTGTCCGCACCCCGAGCTCGCTCATCAACCGCCGGACCCGGCGCTGCACGGTACGCAGATGCCAGCCGAGCTGCCGGGCGATGGCGTCGTCGGTCATCCCCGCGGCGAGGTAGGTGAGCAGGCGTTGGTCGTCCGCGTCGAGCTCGTCGCCGCTCGACCCGGTGGCAACCGGCACCGAGGTGCGCCAGATCGCGTCGAAGAGTCCCCGGAGCGCGACCAGCAGCGACGAGGAATGGACGACGAGTACGGCGTCCGTGGTCGCCGGGTGTTGCAGGGAGATCATGCCGATCCGGTCGTCGGCGAGCAGGAACTTCACCGGTACCGCGCCGACCCGGGCCTGTTCGCCGCGCCGCATCATCGCCTCGATCGCGGCGAGCCTGCCCGGCAGGTCGAGGACGGTGGTGTCGTACACGGCGCGGAACCGGACCCCGGAGCTGAGCTGTTCGACCTCGTACGGGTTGGTGTCGGTGAGGTACGGCGGCCGATCCAGCGCGCACAGCTCGGTCCGGGCGGCGCGTTGGATCTGGCACCAGCGCTGGAACACGGCCTCGGCGCCCCGGACGACCTCGACCACGTCCTCCGGTGCGGCGGCGCGGCGGCCCGACCGGTACCGCTCCAGGATCTGACCGGTCAGCAGCCGGGTACGGCGCAGCTCCTCCTCCTTGGCCCGGATCAGTACGTCCAGCGCGATGTCGGGCGCGGCGGCGGTGTACCGGACCGGCCGGCCGGAGAGGGCGACCACCAGGCCCTTGGCGCGCAGGCTCGCCAGGGTCGCCGCCATCGCGCGGGCCGACAGGCCCTCACTGTCGCGCAGTTCCGCGGCCGCGGCCGGTGGGCGGTCGACGAGGGTCTGCCAGATCGCCTCCTCGGCGCGGGTCAACCCAAGTGCCTCGAACACGTCGCCTCCTGCTGGTTTTGCGGCAGTGCCGCATTTCAACCACGGCAGAGTCTTCCCTGATCTTCAGGTCGCGTGCCAGTCTCGCGCTGACTCGTTGATCAGTGAAGTGGACAAGAGGAGTGCGCGTGAGACCCACGACTCGGCCGCCTGCCGGCATCCGGCCCCACCGGAGGGCGGCCGCTGCCGTCATCACCACGGCGCTCGCGGTCGGCGCCGCCGTCGTGGGCCAGCCCGCGCAGGCCGCCTCGCCGGCCCCGGAGACCACGACGGCCGCGACGCCCGCGGCGATCGTGCCGGGCGTACCGGCCGACGACACCGTCACCGGCACCGCAACGCTGGTCACCGGCGACCAGGTGACGCTGGTCCGGGACGAGGCCGGCACGCCGTCGGTGACGTTCCAGCCGGCTGCCGGGCGGGAGGGCATGCCGTTCCTGCAGCGGACCGAGCACGGCCAGGTCACCGTCACGCCGTTCGACGCGCAGCGCCTGGTGGACACCGGCGTGCTGGACCGGGCGCTGTTCGACGTCACCACGCTGCTGCGTACGCCCACGCCGGCCGGCGAGCTGCCGCTGATCGTCACGTACGGCTCGGAGGCCGCGGCGGCCACCGCGGCGCCGCGACTGCGCGCCGGCGGGGCCGAGGTGGAGCGGGACCTGCCCTCGGTACGCGGCAAGGCGGTGGAGGTACCGACGGCGGGCGCGGCGGCGTTCTGGAAGTCGGTGAACCCGACCGCGCCACGGCAGGCGGCGAGCCTCGCCGGCGGGATCGCCCGGGTGTCGCTCGACGGCGTCGCCCAGCCGCACGACGTGGAGAGCGCCCGGCAGGTCGGCGCCCCGCAGGTGTGGCGGCGCGGCCTGACCGGCGCCGGCGTCACGGTCGCGGTCCTCGACACCGGGTACGACCCGACGCACCCCGACCTCGCCGGACGGGTCGTCGGCGAGAAGGACTTCACCTCCAGCCCGACCGGTACGAAGGACGACGTCGGGCACGGCACCCACGTCGCGACGATCATCGCCGGCGCCGGCCGGAGTTCCGGCATCGCGCCCGACGCGAAGCTGCTCATCGGCCGGGTCTGCAAGGTCAGCGGCTGCCCCAACTCGGCGATCATCGCCGGGATGGAGTGGGCCGCGGCGGCCGGGGCGAAGGTGGTGAACCTGAGCCTCGGCGGTGGGGCCACCGACGGCACCGACGAGATGTCGCAGGCGGTCAACAGGCTGACCGCGAAGTACGGCACGCTCTTCGTCATCTCGGCCGGTAACAACGGCCGCGACGAGAGCGTCACCGCGCCCGGGGCGGCCGCCGCCGCGCTCACCGTCGGCGCGGTCACCGACGACGAGCAGCTCGCCGCGTTCTCCAGCCGCGGCCCCCGGGTCGGCGACCACGCGGTGAAGCCCGAGATCACCGCCCCCGGGTACGCGATCGTCGCCGGCCGGGCAGCGGGGACGACTATCGGCTACCCGATCGACGACCAGTACATCCAGGCCAGCGGCACCTCGATGGCCGCGCCGCACGTGACCGGCGCCGCCGCGATCCTCGCCGCCGCGCACCCCGACTGGACTGCCGACCGGCTCAAGTCGGCGCTGGTGGGCGCCGCGGAACCGCAGGCCGACGCCACCGTGTACGGGCAGGGCAGCGGGCGGCTCGATCTCAACCGGGCGACCCGCCAGCAGGTGTACGCGGTCCAGCCGACCCTGACGCTCGGCCCGTTCACCGTCGGCGACGCGCCGGCGAACGGCACCATCACGTACCGCAATGACGGCCGGGACGCGGTGACGCTCGACCTCGACCTCGCCGCGACCGACCTGGCCGGCCGGGCGGCACCCGATGGGACGTTCACACTGAGCGCGAAGCACGTCACCGTGCCGGCGGGAGGCACCGCGCAGGTCACGGTCACCGCCCAGGCGGCCGGCCGGTACGGGGCCCGGGTCACCGCCACCGGCGACGACACCGTGGTGCAGACGGCGGTGTCGGCGTACGCGAACCCGGTGACCCAGCCGATCACGGTCAGCACCATCGACCGGGACGGGGTGACGAACGGCCGGACGTACGGCTTCCCGGTGTTGTTGACGAACCTCGACACCGGAGTCACGTACTCGGGGATGACGTTCGGCCGCCCGCTCAGTGGTGAGCTGCCGGCCGGCCGGTACGGGGTGTACTCCTGGATCCCGACCCGGTCCCCGGACCGCGAGCCGTGGTACCCGTCGTTCACCCTGGCGGCCACGGAGGTCAGCCTGGACACCGCCCGCGAGGTGGTGCTCGACGCCCGGGCCGGTGAGCGGGTCCGGGTCACCCTCAACGGCGTCGAGACCGGCATGTACACCGGCTCCGCGCTCGGCATCGCCGGCACCGGGACCGCGTTCGCGGCGAGCGCCCCGGAGGCGTACGTCGTACCGGCCGAGGTGCCCGGACTGGCGTACACCTCGGTGCAGTACCTGCGCGACGTACCTGGCAGCACCACCTGCGGCCCCGGTTCCCGGCGGGTCTGCAACGTGGCCGTGGCCAACCAGTCCGGCCCGGTCAGCTCGCACCCGGCGATCACCGACGCGGACCTGGCCACGGTGACCGCCGACTTCGGCTCGACCGGTACCGCGGGCACCGGCGACCGGGTTGACTTCGCGGTCGCGCCCGGCTCGTCCGCCCCGCCAGCCGAGGCCATCAACAAGGACGAGATCACGCTGCCCGGCCGGCTCACCTCGTACTTCTACAGCGCGGGTGGGGTGCGGTGGAGCTCGACGCTGTACCAGACGGCGCCGAAGTTCCTCCAAGTGCAGAACCAGAGCGTCCGGACGATTGCCAACGGCGGGACCCTGCACGAGGACTGGTACACCTCGGTCCTCGGCCCGGTGGTCGGCAGCGCGTCCGTCCGGTCCGGGAACGTGCTCAACTTCTCCGTGCCGCTGGTGTCGGACAGCGCGTCCGGCCACTACGCGAGTTCGACGTGGATCGGCGGCGTCGGCGAGACGGTGCTGTACCGGGATGGCCGCCTCGTCACCGGCAGCCTGCGGCCGGACAGCGCCGCCTTCCAGGTGCGGCCGGACAAGGGCCAGTACCGGCTGGTCTCCCGGACCACCGTGCCGGGCGCGATCCGCTCCACCCAGGTGGCGGCGGAGTGGACGTTCGAGTCGCGGTACGTCGCGGAGAGCATGACTCTGCCGTTGCTCGCCGTCCGGTTCGACCCGCGGCTCGACGGGCTCGGGCAGCTGCCGGCTGGCCAGACCGTCCCGCTTCCGGTCCGGGTCGACGGAACGGCGACCACCGCCCGCGTCCGCGAACTGTCCGTCGAGGTCTCCTTCGACGACGGCGCGACCTGGCAGCGGGTGCCGGTGGCGGACGGCTTCGCCACGGTACGGCACCCCGACTCGGCCGGGGGGTTCGTGTCGCTGCGGGCGTCCGCCGAGGATGTGCACGGTAACGCCGTCAAGGAGACGATCATTCGGGCCTACCGGCTGGGCTGACCGTCCACGGGTCCGGCCGGTCCGCCGGCCGGACCCGTACTGGCGGGTGACGCGTATCTTGGCCGCGTGACTACGGATGGGTTTCGGCTCGTCACCCCAAGAGCCCGGCTGGTGGTCAACGGCGTGCGCGCAGCTGGGCCGCGATCGACGGGTAGGTGATCCGCCCGTCGTCGGCGAGCAGAAACGCCTTGCCGAGGATTAGCGCGAGCCGGTCGTCCTCGAAGGGCAGGAAGACCGGCTCGTGTCGTCCGCGCCGGGACGGCACGATGCAGAGGTACGTATTTTCCGGCTCGTCTGCGGAAGGCAGACTGTCGCTGCTGATTGGTTGGTCCCATGCGGGGCCGGGGATCGGGGAGCTCGTTGGGAGCAGCCAGATGCACTGAACGGCGTTGAACTGCATTCAACGGCACCGAACGGCGGCCAACGGCACCCGCCCCCACCTGCGGTCTTCCGTTTTCGCAGGTCAGAGTCGGCGCAGCGTCCTGCTTCACACAGTTGCGCTCAACGGCAGTGAACAGCAGTCAACGGCAGTCTATGTCGCCTGGTAGGGGAGTATCCGCAGGTCAGCGCGGTAAGGGACTTGTGGCGGCTCGGGCCTTGCAGGTGGGTGCAGATTGGGTGCAGCTTGGCGAAGTGGTCACCGCGTCCGAAGTGGTCACCAAGGCCCGACGCGCCAGAGCACTCTGACCTGCGACGATGCGGGTGAGCGAGGCGGCGTGACCTCCCAGAGAAGACCGAAGTGGTCAAGCCGCCTGCGACTCAAGGCTTGGTCTGCGGCACCGACCCCGCCCGTCGCCGCAGCGACCCTGTGCGGAGCCTCCTGATCGACCTGAATCTCTGCGTGACGTCGTTTGGGCGTGCCGAGCGGTCCTACCTAGTGGAACGCCGATCTCACCTGCAAGTCGCTGAGCAGGGCCTTTTGGCTGGTGACCTCTTCGGGAAGACCGAAGGCGTCACCCTACTTGGGCGGCGCTGCTCATCCATAGGGCCGTCGGCAGCAAGGCAGGCTGTTGCTCGATGGCATGGTGGGTCGGCAGCCGGCCGGGCCGCGCGGCGGGTGTTCCGCGCCGTGTAGGAATCGGACGCACCTGCCCAACTGTGGCGAGCGATCAGCCGTTTAGTCAGTGGAGCCTCGTGTTGCCTGGGCGAGGACGAGGGTCGAGCATCCGTCGGCGATGTCCGCGGCTGGTCGGGGGCGGCCACGGGGCCGGCACCGGCTGGTGTCGCTGTTCCGGGGCGGGACGGAGGCCGAACATGCGTCCGGCCACGCCGCGCACCAACACGTCGCTGATCCCGATCCTCAGGGACGATTGGGCCTCGACCTGGACGGAAGAACTGGTCTGCTCGAAGAGGGGTCGCGATGCCGGCGGCCGCGACATCATTCGCGATGTCCAGATGCCTACGGGCCGAACTCGCCACCCTTGAGCCTGACCCTCACGAAGGAGTCCATGCCGCTGCTACCGCAGATGGGCCGTTAAGCCGAGCTCGGCTCCAGTATTCGGCAGCCCCAGCATCAGCCGCCGTGGCTGATGATGGACGCGCTCGCATACGAGGGCATCACGGACAGCGGGGCCTACCCTGACGCGACGACCTGTGGCGAGGGGGCTGGTTCTGGGGTAGTGCTAGAGATTTGTGCCCGTTGGTCGTGTGGCCGGAGGCGCGCTCGGTGCCCACTGCTGGCTTGCTCCCGGCGATGAGCGGCTGAGGTGATGACCGGCGGTCAGTGATCACCTTGGGTGACACCAGTGACCGTATCTGCCCTGTATCGAAGAAATCGTCCTCACCACTTGTGTCCGGGTATTGACGCGCTGATGTGGTGATCTTATCGTCCTCGATCACTTGGTTTGTGGATTCGGGGAGCGCCGCGTGGTCGTTGAGCTGGGTTCGTCGCGGGTGATTGCGCATATCGGTCGACTGGCGCGGTATGGCGCTCTCCCAACCGCACTCGCGGTGATCTTCTCGTTGTTGCCATTCGTGCCGGCGCAAGCAGCGCCGAAGCCATCGCCGGGTGCGGTGGCGCGCGATCGGTCGGTACCGGTCTCGCCGGTGAAGCCCAAGAAGTCGGCGCTGCCCGCGATGGAGCTGTTCAAGCCAGAGGCGGTGTCGTGGCCGTCGGTGGGTGCAGCGGTGGTGGATCTGCCCCTGTCGACCGACGGGTCCCGGCGGCTCCCCGCCCGCGCAACGGTTGGTGGTTTGCCGGTACGGGTCGCCCCTGCTGCTCCAGCGCCTGGTAAAGCAGTTCAAGGCGCCGCAGAGGATGCTGCTGCCCCGCCTCGGGTGGCTGTGCGGGTGCTGGATCGGGCTGTAGCCCGACGGGCTGGGTTCCCGCTGGCGGTGAAGGTTGCGCGGGCGGATGGCCGAAGCGAGGTTGGCCGGGTCCGGCTCGAGGTGAACTATTCGGCGTTCCGGCACGCCTACGGGGCGGACTGGGACTCCCGGCTTCAGTTGATGATGCTTCCTGAGTGCGCGTTGACGTCGCCAGAGGTGGAGAGTTGCCTCAAGGCGAAGCCGTTGCCCACGGTCAACGACTACCGGGCCGGGATCCTGCGCGCCGAGGTGGAGGTGACGCCTGACCTGCCGGTGTCGTCCGAGAAGGACGCCGCTGCGGCTGGGTACGACCGTCCGGCTGTCGTCGCCGCTGCTGAGCAGACGGTTGTGGTGTTGAGTTCGACGGGCTCGTCATCGGACACCGGTGACTACTCGAAGACAGATCTGAGCGCGTCGTCGCAGTGGGCGGCCGGTGGGTCGTCTGCGGACTTCTCGTGGAGTTACGACATCTCTGGTCCGCCAGTGCCCGGTGAGCTGGAACCTGAGGTGTCGCTGGGCTACAACTCGGGCTCGGTGGATGGTCGGACGGCGGGGGAGAACGTGCAGCCGTCGTGGCTGGGGGAGGGATGGGACTACCAGCCCGGATTCATCGAGCGTTCGTACCGGCCGTGCTGGGACGACAGGGAACCCACGACACCGTACTGGACGGCTGCGAACGGGCTACCCGATGCCTGTTGGCGCCTGAACAACGCCCGGATCTCCTGGCAGGGGCGCTCCACGGAGATCGTCCTCGGTGGCGACGGCGTGTGGCGGCTGGCCGACGATGACGGCTCTAAGGTCGAGCTGCTGTCGGACAACAGCACCGACATCACGTTGAACTGGCACAACGAGCGGTGGCGGATCACGACCGACGACGGGACGCAGTACTACTTCGGTCAGTCTTTCCTCCCGGGCACGACGACGCGGACCAACTCGGTGCAGGGCCAGCGGGTGGTGTCCAACCACAGCGGTGAGCCGTGCTTCTCGACGGCATCGTTGGCTGCGTCGAATTGCGCGATGGCGTACCGGTGGAACCTGGACTACGTCGTCGACGCCCACGGCAACTCGATGGTCTACTACTACAACAAGGAGTACAACAAACAGCGGATCATCGGCAGCACGTCGACCATCGCCACGTACGACCGAGCCGCGCAGCTGGACCGCATCGAGTACGGCCTGCGCGCCGGTAACGAGGGCACGACGACGGCGCCCGCGAAGATTGTGTTCAGCACCAGTGACCGGTGCCTGACCTCAGCGTGTACCACGCACGACAAGGCGAACTGGCCGGACACCCCATGGGACCTCACCTGCTCGGCGAGCCCGTGCGGTCCGGCGTCATTCTGGTCGACGCGGCGGCTCACCAAGATCGAGTCGCAGACGTGGACCGGGGTCGGCACCACCTACAACGCGGTGGATCAGTGGGATGTGACGCACCAGTTCCCGGCCACGGGCAACGGCACGTCCCCAGCCTTGTGGTTGGCATCGATCACCCGCACGGGGAAGGCCAACGGAGGCAGCATCGCCCTGCCGGCGGTCACCCCCAACGGGGTGCGTTTTGACCAGCGCGCCGACTATGACCCAAACGGCACGATGGCCCAGCCCCGCAAGTGGCGCATCGCCGGGTTGAGTACCGAGACAGGCGGGCAGATCGTGGTGAGCTACGAGGCCACCGATCCCGGCTGTGCGTTCGGCTCGCCGTTCCCGGACCCGGACAACAACACCAAGCGATGTTTTCCCCAGTACTACTACCCCCAGCAGGCCCCGGAGGGTTGGTCCTGGTGGCACAAGTACATCGTCAAGTCCGTCACGGAGAGGGACCTCGTCGGCGGCTCGCCGGATGTCGTCACCAGCTACAGCTACTCCACGGCCGGATCCTCGACGCCAGTGCTCTGGGGGCATGACGACGGCGCGGCGACCTGGGCGTCCTTCCTGCCGAAGCGGTCGTGGGCGGACTGGCGTGGCTACTCCACCGTCACCGTCACCACCGGCCCGTCCAGCGGCCCGCAAACGCAGACGAAGTACCTGTACTTCCGCGGCCTGTCGAAGGACTACACCGACAGCGGTGAGAACCGGGCAGCCTCCATCACCAACTCCCTCAACCAGGTGTCGACCGACGACGAACAGCGAGCCGGTTTCCTCCACGAAGAGATCGAATACGCCAGCCCAGGCGGGCAGGCCCTGACGAAGACGATCTCGACGCCCGTGTCGCACCAGACCGGGCAGCGGGTTCTCTCCAGCGACTGGGCCATCCCGACCACGCACACGTCGTACATCAACCGCACCGCCCAGGAGTCGACCTACACCTGGGTGGCAGCCACCAACACGTGGCGGTCGACCCGAGTCACCAACACCTGGAACCCGACCACCGGTCTGCTCACCCAAGTCGACGACGCAGGCGACACCGACGCCGCTGCCCTCACCGACGAGACCTGCACCACCTACACCTACGCCAGCAACATCACGGCTAACCTGCGCCGCTTCGACGGCACTGGCCCATCAGCGATCAACCCGCGCCCCACTGTGGTGGCCGCCGACTGGTCCGGCTACGACATGACCTTCCCAGCCGGCGACTTCAACGCCGACGGCAAGACCGACCTGATTGCCCGCCGACCGGCCGACGGCACCCTCTGGCTCATACCCGGCAACGGCGACGGCGGCTACGGCACTGCGGCGAAGATCGGCGACGGCGGCTGGAACGCCTACCAGGACATCTTCTCCCCAGGCGACTTCACCGGCGACGGCAAACCGGACGTTATCGCTTCCAAGCCCGACGGCACCCTCTGGCGGTACAACAACGCCACCAACCTGTCCAGCCCGACCCAGATCGGCACCACCAGCTGGCAGAACTACGACCTGTTCTCGCCAGGCGACTTCAACGGCGACGGCAAGCGCGATGTTCTGGGACGCAACAACAACGGCGCGCTGGTCATGTGGCCGGGCACCGGTACCGGCGGCGTCGCTACCGGCGTGCAGATCGGCGCCTCCGGCTGGGACGCCTACAGCCAAGCCTTCGGCTGGGGAGACATCACCGGCGACGGCAAAACCGACTTCATGGCCGCCGACCAGGCCGGCGTCTGGCTGTACGCCGGCAACGGCACCGGCGGCTACGCCACCCGCGTCCGAATGGCCACCGGCCTGATCGGCGTGGACACCGACTGGTTCATCGCCACCGGCGACATCACCGGCGACGGCAAAGCCGACCTACTCGCCCGCCAACAGCGCTACCTGGCCTCCCCCCTCGCCAGCGAACACACCGAGGCAGTGTCCTGCCCGGCCACCCCAACCTTCCCCGCCGACGCGCTCGGCGACACCCGCTACTACTTCGACCAACCCGGCGCCACCAACCCCAGCCTGTCCGCACTCCCGGCCGTCGGAGACGTGACCCGAACCGACGAGGCCGACAAGTACACCGGATCAACCCCCAACTGGATCACCACCAGTGAAGCTGCCTACGACCAGTGGGGACGCCAAACCACGGCCAAGGACGCCCTCGGGCGAACCACCACCACCGCCTACACCCACGGCGCCAACGGGCTGCTGAACAGCTACAAGACCACCAACCCGGCCTCCCACGACACGACGACAACGCTCGACCCCGCTCTGGGCGTGCCGAAGGCCAGCACGGACGCCAACGACAAGACCACCACCGCCGCCTACGACGCCCTGGGCCGGCTGACGAAGGTATGGCTTCCAGGCCGGTCCACCAGCGGCACCGGCAACCAGGAGTACAGCTACTCGGTCACCAAGGCCGCGCCGAGCTTCGTGGAATCGAAGATCCTCGGCCCGAATGGCAACCAGATCAGCTCGTTCGAGATCTACGACGGGCTACTGCGCCTACGACAGACTCAGCACACCGCACCGGACGGCAAGCGGGTCATCGCCGACGTGCGATACGACTCCCGCGGCCTGACCGCCACCGAATCGGCCTTCTACAACAGCACCTCAGGGCCAACCGGGACGCTGGTCACCTTCGCCGACACCGCCGTACCCACACAGCG
The DNA here is from genome assembly GCF_045207895.1 of Micromonospora sp. NBC_00898. Taxonomy (NCBI): domain Bacteria; kingdom Bacillati; phylum Actinomycetota; class Actinomycetes; order Micromonosporales; family Micromonosporaceae; genus Micromonospora; species Micromonospora sp. NBC_00898. The sequence continues at coordinate 3,826,755 of NZ_CP108775.1, read as the reverse complement.
CCGCTACACCTACGACGGCACCGAACAGATGACCCGTGACGCTCTGTGGTCGCTCGGCATCGAAAAGTGGAACACGACGGTCACCTACGACGGCGACAGAGCCAACGTCACCCCGCCCGCCGGTGACACCCCGGTCACGCTCGTCGAGGACGCTCTCGGCCGCCTCGTCGCCCAGCGGCAATACCAGGGAAGCTCACCCGCCGGCGCCTACGACGAGACCACCTACCGCTACGACAAGCTTGACCGGCTCACCACCGTCACCGACCCTGCCGGCAACACCTGGACCCACACCTACGATCTCCTCGACCGGCTCACCACCACCACCGATCCCGATGCCGGCACCACCACCCTCGACTACGACAACGCCGACCAACTCACCACCACCACCGACGGCCGCGGCGAAATCCTCTATCACGCCTACGACGCCCTCGGCCGACTCACCGAACTGCGCGACGACAACGCCACCGGCAACCTACGCGCAAGCTGGACCTACGACACCCTTGCCAAGGGCTACCTCACCTCGGCCACCCGCCACGACACCTCCGGCGACTACACCCAGCAAGCCACCGGCTACACCGATCTCTACCAGCCCACCGGCCAGACCACCGTCATCCCCGCCAGTCAGGGCGCCCTCGCCGGCACCTACACCACCGGGTACGGCTACCAGCCCGACGGGTCACTGGCCACCATTGACCTGCCCGCCAAGGGCGACCTGCCCGCCGAAACCGTCACCAACACCTATACCGACCAGGGCTACCTCACGGGCGTCACCGGCCTCGACACCTACCTCGCCAGCGCCCAGTACTACTGGCACGGCGCCGTCAAACAACAACTCCTAGGCTCCGGCGGCACACGCGCCCGCTTCACCACCACCATCGACGACGCCACTGGCCGAACCACCGCCTACCAAGCCGAAACCGAGAACCAAACGACCCCCGGCAACTGGGACAACAAACTCACCGAGCAGTACACCTACGACCCCGCCGGGAACATCACCAGCATCTCCGAAATCACCGCCAGCACCGTCGTCGCCAACCAGTGCTTCGGCTACGACTACCTCCAACGCCTCACCGAAGCCTGGACCACCACCGCCACCACCTGCCAAAGCACCCCAAGCCAAGCCATCATCGGCGGCGCTGACTCCTACTGGCACAGCTACACCTACGACAAGACCGGCAACCGCACCACCGACACCCGCCACACCGCCGACGGCGACACGACCCGCACCTACACCAGCCCCGCACCCGGAAGCAGCCGCCCCCACGCCCTGGACACCATCACCACCAACGGCGGCGGGCCCACCACCACCTACACCTACGACAACGGCGGCTACCTCAAGACCCGCACCAGCACTGGCAAGCCCAACCAAACACTCACCTACGACGCCGAAGGCAACCTCACCCACCTCGCCAACGACGCCACCACCCACACCTACATCTACGACGCCGTCGGCAACCGACTGATCGCCGACAACCCCGGCACAGACAAGACCCTCTACCTCGGCGACACCGAATACCACCTGGACCACACCACCGGCCAGGTCGCCGGCACCCGCTACTACCCGAACGCTGTCCGCACACCCGACGGCCTGACCTGGACCGCCGCCAATCACCACGGCACCAACCAGGTCGCCATAGACAGCGCCACCCTCACGGCGACCCGCCGACGCCTCACCCCCTTCGGCGAAGACCGCGGAGCACCACCCGCAACGTGGCCCGACAACAAGGGCTTCGTCGGCGGCACCACCGACCCCACCGGCTACACACACCTCGGCGCCCGCGAATACGATCCGAACACCGGCCGATTCCTCTCCGTCGACCCCCTCGTCAACTACGGCGACCCACAAACCCTCCACGGATACGCCTACAGCAACAACAGCCCCATCACCTACTCAGACCCCGATGGGCTCATGAGGACCGCCCGGGATGTCGGCGGAGGCGGCTCCGTCGGCGGCGGGGGACGCGGGGGTGCCCGTATCCCGACCTACCGCGGACCCAACGGTGGCGCCACCAGCGCACGAGCCGCCGGCCGCTACGCCAGGACCCCCCGCATGAACCCGCGGCAAGAGGCCCGCGAAATGGGGAAGATCAAGGCCGATATTCGGGCAAACCCAAACAAAAACAGAATTCCAAAGCCCACGCCCAAGCTGAAGCCATCAGGCGGACGGAACGGCCCTAAGGGCAATAGCAAGGGCAGCACCTCACGCAAGGGCGGAGGCACCAGCAAGGGCAGCGGGAGCAAGGGTGGTTCCAGCAAGGGCAAGGGCGGCGGATCCAAGCCCTCCGGTGGAAGCACGAAGAGCAAACCCAACGGACAGGGCAAACCCAGCCCGGGTCGGGGCGACAAGGACGGACGGCAGGACGTGCCGGAGCCGGCCACGGAGGGACCGGCGCGCGCGGAGCGGGACAAGAACATCGTCGGCGACGGTCTGAACGCCATGCCGGGCGATGTCGCCGCCGGACTCGGTAAGATCAGCGACGCAGCGCGGATCGAGCCTGGCTCTGCCGGAACAGGAGTGGCCTCAATCCCCGGTCCGGCCATCGTCTCCACGCCGCAGTCGTCCATCGAGATCGGCATCGCCAGCCTGCTCGCGCTCGCGATCGCGGTAGGCCGCGTGATCAGCAAAGTGCGGGGAAGGTGACGTGAACGTCGTGATCGATGGGGAGCGGTCGCCGGGTGTCGAACCCGGGTTGCGGACGCCGGAGGCGCGGATGCTGCTGGCGGAGTTTCGGGGCGACGAGGAGCGGTGGCGGCGGCTCTCCGCGGAGCTGGAGCGGGAGAAGTGCGGGCTCGATGTCATGCAGGCCGCGTTCCATCTCGCCGTGCTCCGGCGTTTTGGTGGCGGGGTGGAGCTTCGCGACGTCACCAGGTTCGTCCGAGAGTTCAACGCCGCCGCTCCCGAGGAGGCGCGAGTGCCGCCGCGTGAGGCGGAGGCGGCGATTCGCGTCTCCCTCGGCGAGGAGCACCTTGCCGAGTCGATGGCCGGCGAGGTGCTGGGCAACATTCGGTATGCTCTGCTCTTTGCGCTGGCCGACGATCTGGCACTGGACGACGATGAGGTCGTCGGGCTGCTGAGGTCGGCGGAGGACGTGATCCTCACCGGTAGGCAGATCGGATTGTTCGGGTCGCTGGCGGACGAGTGGTCGACGGTGCCGCGGACGGATGGAGACGGGATGCACTGGCGTTGGAGTCGGGGTGGCGGTGAAGGCAGGTAAGAAGCGTCGCCGCGCTGTCGCGGCGCGCGAATCCCATCCCGGGCCGGTCACGCTGATGGGCCAGATCCTTCGCGGGCTGGCGCTGCGCCAACCGGAGGAGCGCGAGCGGGCTCGACGGAAGATGCATGAGCCCGGCGGTTCGGTCGACTCGATGCCGGTCATCGATGCCGCGTTCGAGCTCGCGGTGCGGCGTCGGTTCGCGCCGGGTACCGATCTTCGGGAGATTGCCTCGTTCGTCGCGGACGTCCGGGTGGGTTTCGGACCGACCATTGACGTACTCGCGATGGAGGCGTTGATCCGGCAGGCGCTCGGCGAGGAGACGCACATCGATGATCTGGGCGCCAAGATGGTGATCGAGTTGAAGTGCGCCACCCTCGTGGCAGTGCATGACGTCCTGTCCTGGAGCGACGCGGACATCGACCAGCTTCTGGCCGAGGCGGAGGCGCTGGTGAGGGCGAAGGGCTTCAGCCCCGCAGTCGGCTAGATCCTCGGAACGGGCCCCAGTTGGTGAACCAGCCGCCGGCGATCAGGAGGAGCGCCGCGGTGGCAACCGCCGCACGGCGTCTCGGCTCGGGCGAAGTAGGTCAGGCGCACGGATAGCGTGATGGCGATGAGCCAGACCGCGAGCTCGAACGGGGGAATCAGGAACAGCAGGAGGGATGGGTTCTGCAGGTTTGCCAGTTCGATCCAGGCGACCCCGAGCCAGGCCGCCAGAACGGGCACCCACCTATGTCGCCGCACCGACTGCTTCGATACGGCGATGGCGATGCCCGCGTCCGACACGCCAGCATCATGCCCCGGTCCGGTCGATATGAGGGGATGCGGCAGGCCGGCGGCCAGCGCTGACCTCGAGCAGAGCCCGCGTTGCAGCATCGGGCCCTGCACCGCATAGCCGATGTCCACATGGGCGCCGGCCGGGCCGCCAACGGCCGGGTCCAACCGCTCAGCTGACCCCGGTTTCGCGGCCGAAGATTGGGGAGCAGGTTGGGAGCAACCAGGTGCACTGAACGGCATTGAACAGCGCCCAATGGCAATCAATGGCATTCAACTGCACCCACCACGACCTGCGGGTTTCTGTTTCCGCAGGTCAGAGTCGGTGCGGCGTCCTGCTTCACACCGAAGAGGTCACTGGTTCGATCCCAGTATCGCCCACCATCGATATATGCAGGTCAGGAGCCCGTCACCGGAAGATCCGGTAACGGGCTTCTCGCCATTTGCCCCCTACATTGGGAGCAGGTTGGGAGCAGCCCGCTCCCGGCGACGTCGAGCGAGCGCCTAGTCGCCTGGTCGACGCCAGCGCCCCCTCGGAGTTCAGACTTCGGGCGTCGGCGGTCATCAGCCGGTCCAACGCCCGAGCGAGCACGGCGGTGCATTGAACCAGGAGAACAAGTTCGTCCTGTGGGGACGGTGTAATCCCCACCCCGCGGGACTGCGTTTCCGAAAGGTCGATCGTGCCTATTGCTCGCAAGCCATCGTGAACCGCTGCGGCTGGTAGAGAGCCTCCGTTTCGGAGGATCTGACCGTGCTCAGCCACAGCCTGCGGCCCGCTGGTGGACACGCCGCCGATGGCGGAGCAGGAGGCCGCGATGAATCTGGTCAGGGGTGCCGTCGGGCTGCGCACGCTGAGGGTCGTGGTGCACCTCAGGCTCCTAGCAACCAGCCCTGCGCCATCCTCGGCCCGCAGGGGCTCGCGTCGTAACGGCTCCGGTCGACCGGGTTCTACCCCTGAGCCGCCGCGCCGTCAGGGCCGGCCAGCGACGGCGGAGCGTGATATTGCGCGATAAGGGCGACTATGTGAGCGCCGGTGCGCCCACGACGAGTAAGTAATGACCTGCCCTGGCCGGGTCAGTCCTTCGTGCTGACGTACACACCTCGGCCCGGCTGGCCGTAGACCAGGCCCCGCGCCTTGAGCTGGATCATGACGAATCGGATGACCGTCTCGCTGACCTCGTACTGCTCGCAGAGCTGACGGGTGCTGGGCAGGCGATCCCCGGGCTTCAATACGCCTGACTCAATCTGCCGCGTGATGTCGTCGGCAATCTGTTGATACAGCGGCTGAGCCATCGGTCGTCCTCCCTGCATCAAGAGAACACGCAGGGGGATTCATGAGCCGACACGGGGTATCGTCGGTATACCCAGAATACTGGGTAACGTAGGTTGCAGGAGGGGACTCCGATGGTCCGGTACGAGGAGTACGTGATAGCCGCTGCCCTCACCCTGGCCCGCCGGTACCGGCCGGTGTGGTCGTGGCGGAGGTGGAGGCGGATCTGCCGCTGCGGGACTGACCTGCCCTGTCAGGCGAGGCACCGCCTGCCGATCAGCCGGGGGCACTGGCCGGGTGAGGACCGATGACCACGCACGGGCCGGTGCTGCCGATCTGGACCTGCGGCGTTTCGCCCGCGGCGCACTCTCATAGCGGGCAGACCGAGCGGTTGAGGTCGCGGCTGGATCGCCGGGCGTCGCCGGCTCGTACGGCGTCTGGCGGCCACCGTGGATGGCGCTGGCGATTGGCAGAGGCCCGTGGTCGTGGACGACGCTCGCCGCAACCGGCTCGTGCGCGAGGAGTCCGACATGCCGGCCCGACGTCGAGACGGTCCTGAGCATCGAGGTCCTGCCCCCGACGGTCCGCCGAGCGATCGGCGCGCCGGCAGCCCGACGAGTCGGGCGGTCCAACAGGCAGAGGCTGCGGCCACGGCGCAGCGATAGCCTGCTGTCATGGCGAGTGTCGAACTGGATGAGTTGATCGTCGCGGACGCCGACGCGCTGCGCGCGTGGTTGTTGGCCAACCACGCCACGTCGCCCGGCGTCTGGCTCGCCCTGACCAAGAAGGGCGGCACAGTCACGACGCTGACCTGGCAGCAGGCGGTCGACGAGGCCCTGTGTTTCGGCTGGATCGACGGGCAGGTCCGTAAACGGGATCAGGAGACCTCCTGGATCCGGTTCACCCCTCGCAGGCCCCGCAGTTCCTGGTCACAACGCAACGTCGCCCACGTGGCCCGGCTACAGGCGCAGGGGCGAATGATGCCCCCAGGCCGCGCCGCGGTGGAAGCCGCGAAGGCGGACGGGCGGTGGGCGGCCGCCTACGCCCCGCCGTCGGAAGCCGAGGTGCCGGCCGACCTACTCGCCGCCATCGCTGCCGACCCCGCCGCCCAGGCCATGTTCGACGTACTCACCAAAACCAACCGGTTCGCTCTCGTCTACCGCGTCAATGCCGTCAAACGGGCGCAGACCCGCGAGCGGAAGATCAGCGAGTTCGTAGCCATGCTGGCCCGTCACGAGACGATTTACCCGCAGAAGGCCAAGCCTTCGAACTCGCCGTAATCGGCATCTTCATGATCATGCGCACTCATCTGCCGCCGATCGCGTGCGTTCGTGCCCGTGCTCTGCCGGCTCAGCGGCTCTGTTGCGTTGGTCGTTGGCAAGATCGCGGCAGGCTTGACCGGTGAAGCTGTCGAACCGTCCCCGCTCCTGGCTACCACCGAAGTCCGCGTTCGCCGGGTTCCGGTTCCCGCCCGAGGTGATCGTCGTCGCGGTCCGGTGGTACCTGCGCTACAGCCTGTCCTACCGAGACGTTGAAGAACTGCTGGTCGAACGCGGCGTCGAGGTCGACCACGTCACCGTCTACCGGTGGGTGCAGCGATTCACGCCGCTGCTGGCCGACGCCGCCCGGTTTGCCCGCCACTCACCAGGCGACAGGTGGTTCGTCGACGAGACCGACGTCAAGGTCAACGGTGTGTGGCGCTACGTCTACCGCGCGATAGACCAGTACGGGCAGGTCATCGACGTGCTGGTCTCGACCCGCCGGGACGCCGACGCGGCCAGGCGGTTCTTCCAGCGGGCGCTGTCGGCGTTGAAGGTCACGCCGACTGAGGTGGTCACCGACGCCGCCGCGGTCTACCCCGCCGTGCTGGACGAGCTCGTCCCGTCGGCGTGGCACCACGTCGAGCGGTACGCGAACAACCCGATCGAGGCTGATCACAGCCAGCTAAAACACCGGCTACGACCGATGCGCGGCCTACGAACCGATCGGACCGCGCAGGTGATCATCACCCGACATGCCTTCATCCAGAATCTCCGACGCGGCCACTACGAACTCGGACTCGACGCCCCCTCTGCCAAGCGCATGGCGGCAGCGTTCACCGAACTCGCCCGGGCGATCTGACCTCCGACCAAACCGGGGTTCAACACGTCCGCCGATCAGACAACGAAACAGCGCCTCAGCGGTGCCTTCACGCTCACCGTCACGATCGCCGAAGACTTCCCGGCGGCGCACTGCGACGCAACCGCGCCGCCGCTCGCCGAGGCCATCGTGGTGTCGGGCACTGGCAAGATCAGTGGCTGAGGCTTTACTCCCGGGCGAGCGGGCGCAACCACGGCGTTCCCGGGTTCGGCGGGATGCGGGGAACCGCGAAACGCACGCTATTCGGCATGACCGCGCGGTTCACGGTGCCATGTGCGGATGCCCCGGAGACGCCTCCGGTGCGCTTCAGCCAGTTTCTGGTCGCAGATCATCCGATTGCGCCGTGGTTACCGGCGCCTCGGTGGGCCGGTTTATCGGGTGTGGCGCCGGAGCCGGTCGTCGTCATCGGTGCTGAGCCACGAGCCGTCGCCGAGTGGTTCGATGTCGTACGCGTCGCGGGTCTGGGTGTCGAGCGTCCCGTGTACCTGCCCTGTGCGTGCGTCGACGAGATGGTGCCGGTACCACTCCTGTTCGTGCTCGGTCTCCCCGCCGATGGTGACGATGGCGGTTTCGGAGTCGAGATAGCCACCGGCCCACTCCACGTACGCCTCGTCGGGGTCGCAGCCGAAGGACTCCACCGGAATCCGGACCAACACCTCGCCGTCGGGGTACGCGTGGAAGGCGACGTCCTCCTGGTCGTGATGGACGGTCATGAAGTGGTGGCCGTCCGGGGCGAGACTCACGAGGCTACGGTCGGTCCAAGGGTAGGCGGTCAGTTCGATGACGTCCCGGTCGAGATGACCGCGGTACCCCCGCGAACCGTCCTGCCCCTCGCCGACGTCGAGCAACATGTGCACGCCGTGCGGGTGGGCGAACTGGTGCCCACCGTGACCGGCGCAGTTGAGTTCGGTCCGCGCGATGATGGCCCCCGTCTCGGCGTCGATGGCGAGCCAATGGTCCAGGCCGTCACCGCGCCCTGCCATGGCGTCAGGCATGTACAGCCACGCCACCGTCCCGGCCAGCGAAAACTCACAGCTCGCCATGGCGTTGTACGGCTCGTGCGCCCCAGGGCCGAAGCCGAGCCGCCACAGCGTCTTGCCTTCGCGGTCGATGCATACCATCTCGTCGGCCGTCGCGTACACCGCGCGCAGTAGATTCGGCGCCACCGCGTGGCTTTGCAGCTCGATGGCCGCCCCGACGGGAAACACGGCGACCGGCACCGCAGCCGACTCCACCACAGGGCTCCCGGAGAAGTCGTAGGCGTGGACAGACCCGGCCACGAAGCGGGTCACCACACTAGAGATCACAGTCACGCCGCCCGAGGCTAGCCGCCGGTTGAAAGACCAGCACTGGCCGGGTCAGGCGGCAGCTCGCGGAACATCGAGAAGCGGGTGTCCAACCTCCCTGGCCGGACACCTGACAGCCCGTTGGAGATTGCTGGCACCACAGACTGCGAACGCCCTCAATTCGGCACGTCCGGATACGAGCGGACGGCATCGCTGTCACGTTGCGTGGCGCGCGGATCGCGGCAAATCAGTGGGTCTCGCCGGCGCTGCCGAGGTGGAGCGGCAGGACCGCGGCAGTCGTCACGGCCAGGTCGCGGTCGAGAACCTCATCCCGCGGGACGAACACCATTGCGCGGCCCTCGCCGACCACCACATCCTGTTGTCGAGCATCGGTCCTGCCGCGGAAGACGTGAACAGTCACCGTGTGCGGGAAGCCGGCCTCGTACGGGCGTGGGCCGCTCCACAACGCGCGCAACTCACCCGTCGTCAGGCCCGTCTCCTCCAATAACTCCCGGTGCGCCGCCTGTTCAGGCGTCTCGCCCGGCTCGGCATGTCCACCCGGCAGGCTCCACTGGTTCGGAGAGGCCGAGGTTTGATCATCGCGATGCTGCATGAGTACTGCCTCCGAGGAATCGACGAGGAGCACCAACGCAACTTCATAGGTCGCCATGGCGAGATCGTGCCGGGCCCGCTGCCGGCCGGCACCATGCGGCGCACTCATCGCAGCAGGTGCGGATGCCGGATCATGGCTTGTCCGTCGGCGTTGACGCCGTCCGACAATAATGGCGAGATGCTTGCGACCAACGCCTGGTGGAACGCGATAGACCCGCAGTTGCTGAAGCAGATAGACGAGTTGCTGTGCACGGGCCGACTGATCCAGGCGGTCGTTCTCCTGCGCCAGGGAGGCGGACTGCAACCGCCGCCCGGCCTGTACGAGGCGCAGGATCTGCTGATCGAGCGACGCGTCGGGCTGGACCGGCAAGGTCTCCTTGAGCCCGAGCCACCGCCACCGACGACCGCGCAGCTGATCGAGAAGGCCGACGCCATCACCGCACCAATCCTCGCCGTCGAAGCCTTTTGGGACGGCGACACACAGGGCTGGTGCGTCGATCTGGTGGCGATCGTGAGCCGACCGGGTCGAAACCGCGATCACTTCGATGAAGTGCCGTTGACGGTGCTACGACACGGCGGCGACATCCGCCTGTTCAACGGACGGGTGCCGCCCTGGCCGGAGGCACAACAGGCGATCGAGCAGGGCCAGGCTGTCGCGCGACATGTCGGCGTGCCGTTCCACTTCACCAACCCGGAAGCGCCGGACGTCGACCTGCCGCGCTGGTGGGACACACAACCCACCTGACGAGCACAGCACCTTCGGCCCTCCGGGGATCCGAGATACCGGCGGGACCATGCACGCTCATCGGCAAGCAGAACGTCCGCGCCAGCGAGGCTCGGCTACGGACGGTGATGGGCGCACCGGCTGCCCACGCGCTCGATCCGCGGCATGAGCGTGAACGTGATCTTGCCGGTGGATGGGACGGTCCGGCACTTCTGCGGAACTCATCGGCCCGAACGGATCCCGGCCCTCGATCGACCGCTGGACATCAGAACCGGGTAGCGGCGCTGCTGCGGATCAGGCAGAGCGGATGTCCGGCCGGATCCGGTCGACGCGGCTTCGAGCTATTTGTGGAGCTGTCCGCGCCGTAACAAGCCGATCAGCATTTCGACACGGGCCGTCTCGTGGTCGGGCCGCAGCCGGCTGTGCCGGGACAGGTCAGCCAGGCCGTGCAGCGCGCTCCACAAGACCTCCGCCCGGGTCTCGTCGCCCATGGTGGACAGCAGCGGGCCGAATCCGGCGCGCAGCGGCTCGGGCGTGGTCGGCCGGGCGAACTCCAGGTCGGTCGGCATCGAGAACATCGCCTCGTACGTCGCCGGCTGCGAGCGGGCGAAATCGAGGTACGCCGCGCAGAGCCCGCCCAGGTCGCCCGCCGCGGTCAAAAGCTCGGCGAGCCGGGCGAAGCCGGCCAGTGCCACCGCCCGGATGATGCCGTCCCGGCCGTCAGGAAAGTGCCCGTAGAGAACCGGCTGGCTGAAGCCGATCGTGTCGGCGAGCCGTCGCACGGTCACCGCCGGCCACCCGTGCACCTCGGCGATCTCCCGCGCCGCGTCGACGATCCGATCCCGCCGGCCGGCACGGGCCAGTTGCGCTTTCGTTGGGGCCTTCACATCTACATCCTAGCAGTGCTAGATTTGTAGCAACGCTAGAATCCGGGAGGGATTGTGACCGTACTCCTCGACGTCCTCGCCACCGTCGCCGCGCTGGCCACGGCCGTCATCTTCGGCACCGACACGCTCGGCGCGTTGGTCATGCGCCCGACCTACGTCGCGCTCGACGACGCCACCATGACCCGCGTCGTGGGCCTGTCCCACCGCTACGGCAACGCCCGCATGCCTCTGCCCGGCATCCTCAGCGTGGTCGCCGGCGCCGCAGCCGCGCTCACCGCGTTCCTCACCGGCCGCCCAGCCGCCGGCGTCGCCGCGGGGATCGCACTGCTCCTGCTGCTGGTCTGGCTGGTCCTGTTCAACCGGATCTCGCTACCGATCAACAAGGCCTTCATCGAGGCAGCCGAGGCCGGCCGGGTACCGCCCGGCGCACGCCGGCTCCAGGAACGGTGGGACTCGATCATCAACCTGCGCGCGGCCCTCCAAGGAGCCGCGCTGCTCGGCTTCTGCCTCACCCTCGCCCTCGCAGCAGCCTGACACACCGAGGCGCCCGGCCCCGCCAGGCCGACCGCCCAGTTCCTACCGCCCAGGGGCTGTGTCAAATCCTGCCGGTGCCGGCCACCCGAGCTTGCGCCACCGCGTTACCACCGAGATAACCCGATAGGCCGAGACCGGGTAAAAGCCCGGCAAGCGCACAGCATCGGCCGCGATCCCCTCTTGCTGCCGTAGACCGCGACGCCCGACTGCGACCTGCCCTGCGCAAGGACAGCGGCATGACCGGAAACGTGATCATGGTCGTGGGTCTCAGGGATCGCTATGGCGTGCGCTGCGTGCGGGGTGTCTGCGGACTCGTGTTGCTACCGGGTCGGTGTCGGGCATGGTCCGGTGGTGCGTTCGAAGTACCAGCAGCCACTGGCCGGTGCGGTGTGCAGCACCAGTTCGACGGTGCCGGGGGAGGCGGGGTTCAGCTCGTAGCACTGGTAGCCCACATCAGCAGTCCGCGGATCGCGCGGCAGTTGCCGCCGGTCCAACCGAGTCGGGTGAGATGCTCGATCAGTCGTCGCCGTACGGTGGCGCTGGTGGCGTGGTCGGGTGATGCCACGCTCAGTGATACGACGTACCTACCGGCTACCCGATCTCCGTTACGCAACGCGGCCGCCCCAGTCGCGGCATGAAAGTACGTTGGATCATGGTCGCTCGGCCGCCTCGGGATTCTCGTCGGAAAGCCGCTGACTTTCGTGACGACTGATGTGCTTGTGGAGGCCATAGATCGATGGGCTGATCAGGAGTCGGGTCGTCTGCGGGTACCTCGCGTCACGGCTGGAAGTACCCTGACATCAGGTGGCTGACCCATTCCGGCTGCGTGACGTTGTCCGGTAGGAACTCTGTCATCGCTGGCTTCAGGTCGATGACCGGGGCACCGGAGACCGCGTCGAGGCCCACCACGGTCAGTTCGCGGCCGTGGACGGATTCGATGGCGCAGCACGTCACCCCGATGCGGTTGGGTCTGCGGGGGCCGCGGCCGGCGAACACGCCGACGGGCGGGAGGTCAGGGCGGCCGCGGTAGGGGCGGGGTTCGCGGTAGTCGCCGTGTTCGGGGAACTGGTCGAAGATGAACAGGACGTCCACGTGGGAGAAGCCGTCCAGTCCCTGCAGGCACGCCTCGCCGAAGCGCTCGTCGATGGTGATGGTGCTGCGGACGGCACCCCAGTTGTCGGTGTGCTGGATGTCCGTCCTGGCGTTGCGGACTGTACCTATCGGGGTGATCTCGAAGCTGGGCATGGTTCCTTCCGGGTCCGTGCGGGTGTCTGTTCGTCAGCGCCTTCGTCGGCCACGCGTTGACGAGCCGGGGAGAGCGCATCAAGAGGATCGGCGGTACTACCGCGTGGCGATCGGTTACCCGACGAACAGGAGCACGCTGGTCGCCAGCATCACCGCGGCAGTGGCCCCGTGGATGCCGTAGGCGGCCGCCTTGGGCCCGTTGCTGCGCAGCACGATCAGTGCGTCGCCAGCGGGTATGGCGGCGGCGGCGAGCATGAACCAGCCGACTAGGTGGGGTGTCGCTGCGGCCAGCAGGATGAAGGTGAACAGCCCGGTGGCTATGTCGCGTACGGCTTTGACTCTCAGCCAGGCATGGAAGGCGGGGTCGCTGGTGGGTGTGCCGGGGATACCGAAGCCGGCTGCGGCCTGCGGCGCCCGGAAGGCGTTCGCGCCGAGGAAGAAGACGGCGAAGGCGCCGATCAGTGCGGTGAGTACGTCGGCGATGGTGATGAGCATGGTTGTCCCTCTGAAGCGAAGCGAATGTAGCGACGGAAAAGCTTGTAGCTACTGGCACCGCGCCTTGTCCGCGGCACGAGAGTGCGTGGTGGGGCGGTGATCCAGTGCGGCAGATTAGGGAACGATCACTACGCCTCCCCGCACTCCGCCTTGGGCCAGCCGGTTGTGGGCCGCTGCCGCGTCGGCGAAGGAGTAAACACCGGCGACCCGTAGCGAGATGTCACCGCTTTCTACCAATTTCACTAGTTCGCCTAACCGGGTGCTGTCAGGCAGCACGTCCAGTGCGAACGTCCGGATTCCCCTCACCGGCTCCGGGCGCAGCGGGGGTGAGGCGGCCACGTAACCGCCGCCGTCCCTGACCAGTTCCATCAGTGACGAGCCGATCAGTGCCAGGTCGACAACCGCGTCGAAGCTGTCCGCCGCTACCGCGATCGGATCGTCCGAGCGCGGCACGAACGCCGCGCCCTGCGACTCGACGAACTCGCGGTCGCCAGCCCCCGCTATTCCTGTGGCGTGCAGGCCGGCGACTCGGGCCAGCGCCAGGGTGAACCCGCCGACCTGCCCCGCGGCGCCGGTGACGAGCACGGACGAGCCCGCCGGGAGCGCGAGCAGGTCGAGGGACTGGGCGGCGGCGAGGCCGTTGGTCGGCAGGGTCGCGGCCTCGCTGGCGGGAATCCCGGTGGGCGCGGCGGTCAGCCATGCGGCATCGAGGACCACATACTCCGCGTGGGCACCGACCGTGGTGCGCAGCCAGGGCGAGAAGCCGATGACGTCGTCATCCACAGTGAGATCTCCGACGGACGGACCCACCGCATCGACCGTGCCTACCACGTCCCAACCGGGTACATACGGCAGCCCGGCCGGCAGTGGCGCCGGGAATCGGCCGGCGCGAATCATAAGATCAACCGGGTGTACGACGGACGCGGCGACCCGTACTCGCACCTGCCCCGGCCCCGGCTGCGGCACCGGCAAGTCCGCCACCACGTGCAAAACCTCCGGCCCTCCGAACTGTGCATAGCTGACTGCGCGCATCGCCGTTCCCTCCGCTGAACGTCATGATCGTCCATTACGGTAGGTATCCTCGGGCACTGTGAGAAAGCAGGCACCTGGAAGTGCCTAGGGGCACCGGTAAGGGGTGGAACATGGCGACGACGACCGCTGGGCAACGACGAGAGCAGGCCAAACGCGACTATGACGCGTTCCTGGCGGGCTGCCCGACCCGGGAACTGCTGACCACGCTCACCGACAAATGGGCGGCACTGGTGATCGCGGCGCTCGCCAGCGGCCCGCAGCGGCACAGCGAGCTCGCCCGCCGCATCGCCGGCGTCAGCCAGAAGATGCTCACCCAGACCCTGCGCACACTGGAACGCGACGGTCTGATCACCCGTACCGTGACCGCGTCGGTGCCGGCCCGCGTCGACTACGCGCTCACCCCGCTCGGCCACGACCTGTTCCCGGTGATGGTCGCGATCAAGACATGGGCAGAGGCACACATGGATCGCGTCTTTCAGGCCCGCGCCCAGTTCGACGCGCGATCATGAATTCCAGTGGGCGCTGACCTTCCGACCCGGTCACCGGCTGAGCGGATCATCCCAAATGCGTCCACGATCCAGGTCGTCTACGGGCTGGCGACGGAACTGGCGAAAGAGAGGCAGCGGCCGCCCGGAACGCACTCAACTCGGCAGATCCGATTGTCGTGGTCACTAGGTTCCGGAGGCCATGTAAGCGGCGAGGATGTAGTTGGGGTGCCGGTCGAGGTTCTTGCGGGCGCGGTCGTAGCGCATGGTGGTGCGAGGGTCGGCGTGGCGGGCGGCGATTTGCACGTCGCGGAGACTGACGCCGGCGTCGAGCATGGTGGTGACGAAGGTGTGTCGCAGCATGTGTGGGTGCATCCTCGGCATCCGGATCCCGGCGCTGACCGCGAGATGCTTGAGCCGGCGGGTTGCCGCGTGCCGGTCCATCCGCGCGCCGAGGGTGTTGCGCAGGACCGGACCATCGTCGCGGCCGTCGACCGCACAGTCCACGGCCCTGGCCACCGCGGGCGGGAGCGGGATGAGGACGATCTTGCCGCCCTTGCCGCGCACCCGCAGGGCGCGGTGGCCGTGTTCCTCGCCGAGGTCGCCGATGTTGGCGCCGCAGGCTTCGAAGATCCGCAACCCGAGCAGGCCGAGCATGGCGATCAGCGCGAAGTCGTTCGGGTTGGCCGACTGCCGTGCGGTGGTGATCAGGGCTTCGAACTGTAGGTGGCCCAGCCCGAGGGTTGGTGATTCGGGTGGCACGACCGGTCTGCGGACGTAGTCGGCTGGTGAATGCGGCAGGATGCCGTCGATGACGCAGACGCGGTAGAAGCCGACCACCACCGATAGGCGGCGGGAGACGGTCGAGGGCTGGAAGCGGCGTACGTCCTGGAGCCAGCGCACGTACCGCTCGATGTCCACGCGAGCAACCGGCAGCGGCTCCAGGTCTTGGTCGCTGCACCAGGTCAGGAAGACGCGCAGGTCGGACTCGGTGTGCAGCCGCGAGTCACCGCGGTACCGACCGAGGTAGGCAGAAACCGCCGCACGGAGAACGACACGATCAGGAGAGACGACGCCAGGACCTGACATGGGAGAGGTAGTCATACCTCACGGTGTGTCACACGCACAGTCAGTGCCAACGCCCTCCAGGCGGCAGATCCGGATGTCGCGCGGGCCGTGGCAGCCAATTCGGCCCTATCGGCGTAGTGGCAGAGCTGGCCGGCGGCCCGGTGCGGGTAGGGCTCAGCGCGCCGCGTTCAGGTAGCGCAGCACGGCGAGTACTCGCCGGTGGTCGGTCCGCGCCTGGGGTAGGTCCAGCTTGGTGAAGATGGCTGTCACGTGCTTCTCCACGCTGCGCGGGGCGAGGTAGAGCGACTCGCAGATGGCAGCGTTGGACCGGCCCTCGGCCAGCATCCCCAAGACCTCTCGTTCCCGCTCGCTGAGGCGGGCGACGCCCGCGTCCACCGCTGGCGCCGCCAGCAACTGCCGCACCACCTCCGGGTCCAGTGCTGTCCCGCCGGCGGCCACCCGGCGCAGCGCGTCGACGAAGTCGTCGGTGCTGACGATGCGGTCCTTCAACAGGTACCCGACCCGCTCGGGGTGCTCGGCGATCAGTTGCCGCGCGTACCGGGTTTCCACCCACTGCGAGAAGACCAGCACACCGGTGTCCGGGTGCGCCGCCCGGATCGCCAGTGCCGCCCGCAAGCCTTCGTCGGTGAAGGTCGGTGGCATCCGCACGTCGACCACCGCCGCCTCCGGCCGGTGCTCGCCGACCGCCGCCCGCAGGTCGTCACCGTTGTCTACCGTCGACACGACGGTGATTCCATGATCGGTCAGTAGCAACCTGATCCCGTCGCGTAGCAACGGGTTGTCCTCGGCGATCACTACTCGCATGGCAGCTCCACGGTGATAGTCGTCGGCCCACCGGCTGGGCTGTCCACCCGCAGCACGCCGTCCAGCGACTCGGCCCGCCGGACCAGCCCAACCAGTCCCGTACCCTTGCTCCCAGGCCGCGCCCCGCCGCGCCCGTCGTCGGTGACGGTCAGGCGCAGCGCGCCACCCAGCGCGCGCAGGTCAAGCCGGATCCGGCTGGCCCCGGCGTGCTTCGCCACGTTGGTGAGCAGTTCGGCGGCGCTGAAATAGAGCGCCGACTCCGTCTCGGGCGCCGGTCGCTCGGGCAGGTCCACGTGCACGTCGACGGGCACCGCGCTGCGCGCGGCCAGGGTGTCGATCGCGGTGCTCAGGCCAGCGTCCAGTGCCGGCGGGTGAATGCCCCGCACGATGTCCCGCAGCTCGGCCAGCGCCTCCAGCACCGCGCTCTGGGCCTGCGCCACCATCGCTTGCAACTCCGGCTCGCCTGCCCGCCGCTCGATGCGCGACAGCGCCACGCCCAGCGCGACCAGTCGGGCCTGCGTACCGTCGTGCAGATCCCGCTCCACCCGCCGCAGCAGTGCGGCCGCGTCCGCCCGCAGCGCGGCCCGGCTGGCCTCCAGCGCCGCTATCCGGGCTCGCTCCGGGCTCGGCTCCAGCAGCGCCCGCACCAACCGCCGGTCCAGCCACACGATGAGCCGGAAGTACCACGGAAACACCAGCAGCGCGGCCAACCCCTGCGCGGCCAGGCCCCAGGCGCCGCCCCATGGCGGGTCTTGCGGAAACCGGTGCATCCACACGGGATAGGTGATCCCTAGCAGCCCTCCGGCGATGAGGACCCCGCCGAGGTAGGCGGCTGCGGCCATCAGCGGCAGCCGGGCGAAGCAGTACGCGAGGGCCTTCCAGCCGCTGGCGTCAGTCAGCACCGCGCCGGCCCAGCGCACCGGGCCTGACCCGCGGCGGCGTACGGGCGGAGGGTTCGGCCAGCTCCAGCCGAGGAACAGCCGGGCCGGCCCACGGAAGTACCGTACGGTCAGCCGGGCCAGCACCAGCACACCGGTCAGCAGCGGCAGCCCGATCGTCAGCAGCGACAGCGCGGAGAACACCAGCCCCAGCAGCGCGATCGCGAACGTCGGCACGGCCAGCACGGTGCCGGTGACCGCGTACCCGACCTCACGCCAGGTACGGGCAGCCACCGGCGCGCGCAGGACCGTGCTGGCGACCGATCTCACGGGTCCACCGCCAGCGACTCCACAGGCGGGCGGCGCATCGCGACCAGCGCCGGCACCACGGTGCCCAACAGGACCAGCCCGATCACCGTAGCCAGGCCGACGGCCAGCTGCCCGGGTGGCAGATGCGGCATCCACGTACCCAGCATGCCGTGCAGCATCGGCACCACGGTGACCATCGCGACCACCGTACCCACCGCCAGAGCGGTCACCGTCACCATCAGGGCTTCGCAGACGACCACGGCCAACGCCCGGACCCGACTCGCCCCGACCAGCCGGGTCACCGCGAGCTCCCGGCGCCGGGCCAGCAGCACGGTCACCAGCGTGTTCACCGCGGCTACCGCGGCGAAGGCGACGTAGACGGCGGTCCCGGAGTACTCGGTCCACACCTGCGCCGCCGGGTCGGGCGCGCCGTGCACGTGCACGGACGTGGTGTGCGTGACCACCTTCACTATGGCGAACGCGATCGCGAGGACCAAGGGGACCAGGGCGCCGGACAACGCCTTGGCGCGCACCGCGAGGCTATCCGCAGCCAATGCGCCGGTACCCCCGAACAGTCGCGCCAGCGGGGCGGTCAGCTGCAACAGGACCGGACCGAGGAAGCCGGCCCCTACGCACATCGCCAGCATCGTGAAGAGGCTCGACCCGTCCGCCGTCGCCGGGGCGCCGTTCGCGATCAGGATCGACAGCACCACGCCGCCGGCCACGAGTACCACCCCGATCGCGGTACGCACCACGCTGACCCGGCGCTGCGGGACGGCCGTCTCGGTCAGCGCCGTCGCGGGACGTACTCGCGCCGGGCGCACCGCGGCGACCAGCGCGCCGACCAGTGACGCCCCGACGGTGATGCCCAACGCGGCGGGCAGCGCCGCAGCCGACGGGTGAAACGTCACGCCGGGCGGGATCACCCCGTGCCCGGTGAGCCCCGCCAACCAGGCGCGGGCGAGCAGGGCACCGAGCGGCACCCCGAGCAGGGTCGCCGGCACCGCCACCACGGCGGCCTGGGCCGCCACGGCGCGGCGTATCCGGCCGGGAGTGGCACCGACCGCCCGCACCAGCGCGATGTCCCGGCCCTGCCGGGCGATCGACGACGTCATGGTCAGCCCAACGATCAGCGCGGTCAGGTACACCGACACCACCACGAACAGCACGGCCATCTCGGGGATCTGGCTCTCGGTCAGCGCTTGCCGGGCGGCCGGGTCCAACCGCGCGTCGGACAGCGAGGAACTGGCGCCCAGCGCGCCGGACACCAGCGCGGCGGCCAGGCACTGCGTGACGAACGGTCCGGCGAAGGCCCACGGCTGCTTGCGCAGCGCCTGCCGGGTCAGACCCTCGTTCACCGGGCCACCGCCGAGTCGCTCACGGTGGCGCGCAGCCGCTCCGCGATGCTTGCCGAATCGGGCGTCGGGCCGTCCGCCACCACCTCGCCGTCGCGTAGCAGGATGAGCCGGTCGCTCCAGGCCGCTGCGATCGGGTCGTGGGTCACCATCACCACCGTCACCTGAGACCGGTCCACCCCGCTACGCAACAACCGCAGCACCTGCCCACCGGTAGCCGGATCCAACGCCCCGGTCGGCTCATCCGCGAACACCACGGCGGGACGGCCAGCCAGTGCACGGGCAATGGCGACCCGCTGGCGCTGGCCACCGGACAACTCGCCGACCGGCCGACCAGCCAGCCCGGACAGCCCGACCTCGGCCAGCACCTCGTCAAGCGGGCGCGGTCGTGGACCACCCAGCCGGCGGGGCAGCAGCACGTTCTGCCGCACCGTCAGCTCCGACAGCAGGTTGTATGACTGGAAGACGAAACCCACCCGGTCGCGGCGCAGCCGGGTCAGCGCACCCTCGCGCATCCGCATGACGTCCCGGCCGACCAGCCGGACCCGGCCCGATGTCGGCCGGTCCAGCCCGGCCGCACAGTGCAGCAGCGTGCTCTTGCCCGACCCGGTCGCGCCCATGACCGCCACGAATACGCCGGCCGGCACCAGGAGCGAGACGCCGCGAAGAGCGGCGATCGGCCGGCGGCGCGAGCCGTAGATGCGGGTCACCCCATCGAGTTCCACCACGTTTTCCATGCGCACCAGCCTCGGCGCTGGCGGCGACACGGACATCCGGGCGGCCCGAACGGTGCAGGTGCGGCTATCCGTACCGCCCATGTCATACCGACCCGATAGCCGCGCCACGCACCGAGGAGGAAACGGTCATGATCCTGTGCGCGCTCATCGGCACGAGCGGACGCTGACCGGGCGCGCGGTCTGCGGCAGACATCCCATGTTCTTCGGTGTCAAGAAGTGGGCTGGAGATGTGACCAGGCGGTTGTCTCGTCGTATGCGGTGCCGGTCTTGAGACAGCCGTGCAGGATGCCGACGAGGCGGTTGCCGAGTTGGCGCAAGGCGGCTTGGTGACCGGTGCCGCGGGCACGCAGGCTGTCGTAGTAGGCGCGGGCTCCGGGTGAGCCTTTTCAGCGCGCAGAAT
Source organism: Micromonospora sp. NBC_00898 (assembly GCF_045207895.1). Lineage (NCBI taxonomy): Bacteria > Bacillati > Actinomycetota > Actinomycetes > Micromonosporales > Micromonosporaceae > Micromonospora > Micromonospora sp. NBC_00898. Next base: position 3,806,488 of record NZ_CP108775.1, on the reverse strand, counting down.
GCCCACTGGTGAATTGCGTCGCCCAGTCTTCGGTTGCGCGCGTAGCGGGCCAGCACCACTTTGCGGGTGCCGGACGCGCGGGTGATCGGGGACGTGCCGGCGTAGTTCTTACGGGCTTTCGCGTCGGTGAAGCGGTGCGGGTCGTCGCCGAACTCGCCGAGGATCCGGGCGCCGAGGACCACACCAAGGCCGGGCTGGCTCAGGTAGTGCTCAGCGTCCCGGTGCCGGCCAAAATGGTCGGCCACCACCTGCCCGAGCTGCTCGACCTCGGCGTTGAGCGCCGCGATCAGCCGGACCTGAGTGGTCACGATGGCCGCGTAGGCGCTCTGCACCGCGTCCGGCTGGCGCAGCTGCGCCGCGCGCAGTCGCTGTTGCATGTCACCGGCTTTGACGTCGACGTTGCGGCGGTTCGCCCGACGCAACACTGCGGCGATCTGTGAACGGGACAGCCGGGCGGCGCGAGCAGGGTCCGGCGCACGGCTGAGTAGCTCCAGCGCGTCGGAGGCGGTCAGGTCGTCGAAGGCGTCCAACGCGGCGGGGAAGAACTCGCGCAGCGCGCTGAGCAGCCGCAGCAGCTGTCTCGACCGGTCCCAGATCAGCGTCTGGTGGGTGCGGGCGACGAGCTTCATCGCTTCGGCCTGGGCGCTGTCACCGGCGACCGGACGGTGATGAGCATGGTCGAGACGCACGATCTCGGCCAGCACATGCGCGTCGCCCGCGTCGGACTTCGCACCGGACGTGGAATGCCGTTCCCGGTAGCGGGCCACCGACATCGGGTTGATCGCATACACCTGGTAGCCGGCCGCGATCAACGCTTGCACCCACGGTCCCCGGTCGGTCTCGATACCGATCCGCACCCTGCCTGCGGCCTCACCCGGCTCGAGATCCGCCCACTCAGCCGGCATGTGATCGGCGATCAGCGCATGCAGTCTGGTGACGCCCTCAAGGCCCTCGGGTAGCCGTTTGCGGGCCAGTTTGGACCCTTGGTCATCGACGAGCTCGACGTCGTGGTGGTCCTCAGCCCAGTCGTCTCCCAGGAACAGCATCACGCCCTCTTCCTCGACGGACAGCGTCGTCCATGGCAGCGTGGAAGAGACCCCAGCGATCTAATGGCCAAGTGCTCACCGCGAACATCCGGGGCACGTCATCCCATCAGCTGTCCAGCCTCCTCACGACCAGCGGGCGCACGGTCTGCCGCAAGACCTCAAGGGCCTGAAGAGTGGAGTGCTGACCCGCCAGCCGCTACCGGAGCCATCCTGCACCAGCAGGCTGACAGAACCCATTAGAAGGGTGCACCTGATCTTGGTGCGTACGGCCATCGGCAGGGGCCGGTGTTGTCCGATTCCGGAACGAAGGCAAGCATGTGACCATGGCCGAGGATCAGGGCGCCCCGCTGCACGGGGCAGGGCTGGAGGACCGCGGGCTTGTCCGCGTCGGCGACACGGTGCGTCGTCCGGCTGGTCCGTGGACCCGCTCTGTGCATGACCTACTGAGATACCTGCGGCGCAGCGGCTTCGACGCGGTGCCCGAGCCGCTCGGCCTCGACTCTGCGGGGCGGGAGGTCCTCACGTACCTGCCTGGTCGTGATCAGGGCTGGCCGTTCCTGCCGGAGATTCTGACCGACGCTGGCGCGCAGGCTCTGGGTCGGCTGGCGCGCCGCCTGCGCTGCGCGCTGATCGGCTACGCCTGCCCGGCTGACGCGCGGTGGCAGTTCAGGACCGGCGCACCGGAACCGGGCGAATCTCTGCAGCATGGCGACCTGGGTCCGTGGAACCTGCTGTGGGGCGACTCGACTGAGGTCACCGGCGTCCTGGACTGGGACTTCGCCGAGCCCGGTGATCCGTGGTACGACACCGGTTTTCTGGCCTGGTTCGCTGTGCCGTTCATGGACGACGAGCGGGCGCAGGCGCGGGGATTCCCGGTGCCGCCGGATCGGCGTGCGCGTTTGAGAAGCTTCGCCGCCGGGGCCGGCGTGTCACCCGACGATCTGATCGGCCTAGTGCACCGGGCCCAGACAGAGTTTGCCAGCCGTGTCACGTCGCGCGGGTCGTCTGAGACTGGAGGCCCGTGGCGGACGTTCCTTGCGATGGGCATGCACGAGAGCACGCTGGCTGATCGGGAGTGGAGCGCGCGTCACATCGGCTGAACGCCAGGCGGTGGCCAGCTGATCTGCGTCCGCCGAACAGGTGCCATAGGCGTTGCCGATCAACGATCGGACATCTGCACATCGGCACGACCGCGCGCCCAGCGGCAGAAGCGGACGGTCATGAGCCGTCGAAGTGCGGCCACTTCGCCTTTCCCTAGGCTGCTTACGTGAGCAGCAGGGAGGCCATCGAGACCGTACGTCTACGCAAGATCAAGCGCCCCGGTGGCGTCTTCTGGTACGACCTCCAGCGCGTCGGACAGGACCTTGATGGGACGTGGCTGCGAGGCCCGGTGGGTTCGGCATGGGGCGCTCCGCATGACTGCGGCACTCTGTCCGTACCCGTTGTGGTGTTGCTGGCAGCGGATCGTCCGTGGGTCGCGTGGTGGGTCGGTGATCTCGCTGACCAACGACTGGAAATCGACGTATGCGTTCCACCGGAGGTTACCGAGGCCGGCTGGCAGTATGTCGATCTCGAGCTGGATCCGGTGCTTCACGAGCCTGACGGACGGGTCGAAATCGAGGATTGGGATGAGTACGAAGACGCCTGCCGGAACGGCTGGATGAACTCGGACGACGCCAAGCTTGCAAGGACCACGGCGCAGCGCTGCGCGGAGTTGCTCCGGCAGGGGACAGAACCCTGGCTGCGGCGCGGATGGCAGGTGCTTCGCCAGCCGATGTGAGTGGGGCGCCGCGCGCTCATCGGCAGATGCGGATGCTCGGCACGGGCGGCCCAGGTCTCGGCCCGTGACAGAGCGTCACCCTGACGGCCTTGCGTCGCCGTCTCTTACCGTGGTCGGCTCCACGTCACGCTGTGCCTGCCTGACTCGGGCTGCTACTCAGCCGGGATGGTATCCAGACGTTGACGGGTGATGGCTTCACTGCCGTCCTCGATCGCGCTCAATGCGGCGGCGCGGATCAGGTGGGACAGGCTGCCGATCATCCCGCGCGTGCGTTGGTGCAGGTACCGGTCCAGGCCGGTGAGAGTGCCGCGCTCGTGGCGGTGCAGCCGCAGGGCGGCCTCCAGGGTAGCCACTAGGCCCTCAAGAACCGGCGGATCCTGGGCCGTTACCACGGCCGACGCGAGAGCTTCGACGCCAGGATCCGCGCGATCGCCGGCCTCCTGTCCGACCATCAGCACACCGACCGCACCGAGAACACCACTAGGCCGCTCAAGGCCTTACCGGCCACGCCACACAATCGACGAGGCGACCTTCATCGCCGCAGGTAGATACCCGGCCAATCACGCACGAGGTCGTAAGGGAGACGCCCTGCCAGCGGGCTGATCGACCGGGCGCTCACGTACTACGATTCGGCCGAATTCACTGGAAGGAATCTGTCGTGAGCGCACCGCCGCCGAGCGAACCCCCCAACCGCGACCCATGGTCCTACCCGTCCGAGACCGTCGATCTTGGGACGACGCCTCCCGATCTGCTCGTCTCGCCCGCGGAGGAAGGGGCCCAGCGCCGCCGTCGCCGTAGCCTGCCCATCGTCGTTGCAGTCGCCACCGTTGTTGCCCTGCTGCTCGGCGGGGCGGCGTTTGCGGGGTTGCGCCTGTGGTACGGCTCGGGCATGCAGCCCGAGGAGGCCATGCCGTCGACGGTGGTCGCCTTCGTGCGGCTGGATCTGTCGCCCGGCTACGGCCAACGCCTGGCGGTCAACGACCTGCTCAAGAAGTTTCCGCGGGAGGACGGCAAGGACACGGTCGACGAGCTGAAGAAGGAGATCTTCGACTCGCTCGACATCGACGAGGCGGCGTACCACAAGCACGTCGAGCCGTGGTTCGCCGAGCGGATCGGGGCCGGGCTGTGGCTTGACGGCAAGGATGAGCCGTACGGAGTGATCGCGCTCGCCGTCAAGGACGACGCGGCGGCCCGCGCCGGGCTCGCGGAGCTGCAGCGCGAGAACGGTGCGGAGAAGTTCGGCTTCGTCGTACGCAAGGGCTACATGCTCGTGGCATACGGCCGCAAGGCATCGCAGGCCGCCGCGGAAGCCGCCGGCAAGGACGTGGATCAGGAGACTCTCGCGGCCGATACCCTGTTCCACCGCGGCCTGGAGTGGCTGCCCGAGCGGCAGATGGCCCTCGCCTGGGTCGACTTCGCCAGGTTCGGCGTGGCGCTGAAGGCGATGACGTCGGCGGCGCTCGACGGCATGCTGGAGGGCCGCGCCGACGACTCCATGGCCGGTACGCTCAACCCGCTCGGCGGGCTCTTCCCCGGGATGGGCGGCCTGACCCAGGCCGACGCACTCACGGGGCAGCTGATCCTCGGTGCACGCGCCACCGACGACGGCGTGGAAGTCCACTTCCGCGGCTTCGGCACCGCCCCAGCTCAGGTCGGCCCGGCCGACGCCCGGTCCACGGTGGACGCCTTGCCCGCCAACTCGGCGATCGCCGGATCCTTGCGGGTGGGCGACGTAGGCAAGGAGCTCGTCGGCAGGATGCCGGGCGCCACCGGCCCGTTGCCCGGGGAGGTGTTCGAGGGCATGCCGCCCGGCGAAGCCAAGCTGATGCGCAAGCACATGCAGGAGGCACACGATCGGATGCAGGCAATGACGCAGGGCCTCTCCGCGGTCTCCGGCGCGAAGCTCAGCGTCGCGGTCACCAAGGTGGGCCAGGACGACTTCCCGTCGTTCGCCGCGTCCGCCGAGACGACCTCGGTGGACAAGGCAGCCGCGCTCGCCGGGGCGCTGAAGCTGGTGGGCGACGAGGTGAGCGTGTCTGCGAGCGGCAACACGGTCGAGGTGAAAGCCAAGGGGTACGCGGCCGAGGGCGGCTCGCTCGACGGCCAGGCCCTCTACCGGCAGGCGCTGGAGGGGGCGCCTGAGCAGGCCAACGCGGTCATCTACGTCGACGTGCAGCGACTGCTGGCGGACGCGGACGTGACCGAGGAGGAGCGCGGGCGGGCGACGGCGGTCAAGGCCGTCGGGCTGGCGACCGGCGTTGACGGCGGCGACCAGGTGGGCCTGCTGCGGGTGATCATCAAATAACGGCAGATGTGAACGGTCCCGCGTCGCACGGCGCGGGGCCGTTTGCGTCCGAACGGTCCGCGCCGGCGCCCGGCAGGGGTACTCAAATGACGCGGGTACGCCGCGGCTCCTGAGCGCGGGCGGCGGGGGAGGTGGGACGGCTGGTCATCGGTCGATCCTCCACCTCATCCCATGGAGCGGTCACCGCGGGTGGGCGCGGGTTGGGTGTGCATCGTCTGGGTCGGGCTGCCGTAGGTGCGGTCGAACCAGGCGATGCAGTCGAGGATGTCGCCCACCGGGCGGCGATGCGCTCAGGACCCCCGTCGAGTGGGCCAGCTGTTGTGACAGTCCGATGCCCCATGACGGGGTGAGAGCACGGATCACGAGATGGGTACGCGTCGTCGGCACACGCCGGAGCAGAACATCCGCAAGCTGCGGGAGGGCGAGAAGCGGGTGGAACCGCCCCGCCAGCCACGGCGCAGGAACGCGCCCTGCCAGCACTGCCCGCCTCCGCTACCGGCGACTCGCGCAGGGGTCCAGCCAACCACGACCGCCTCGCGCACCGCCCCGACTCCGCCATCATGGAAAGCGCCACATGGACCGCTTCACCCGGCGCCTCGGCATCCAAGCGGCTGCTGCCGGAGCTAGGTGAAGTCGTCCGGGGCAGGCCCGTAGCTCGGGTTGGGCTGGAACTCGCCGGTGGCGTCGACCTTCCACATGCCTCGAACGGCTTCGCCGGGGATGTAACCGTTTGGGTCACTGATCAGCGTGCGGTCGATCTCGGCAACCGAGCCTCCCGGGTGCCGTGCTGCCTCCGCGATGAGGTCGCTTGGCGGCGTCGCGCGTCGCCCGGGTGCGTCGCCGGGTTCTGAGGATGTGGTCATGATCGCCATCCTGTGAGTCTTGCCGTCGGCGTCCGGGCCGTGACCTGCACAAAGCTGCCTGGCAGGCCAGGGGATCTGTCGGGTATCGACGCGTGTTGTGGCAGTACCGTGCGCGCCATGATCCGTAACGCCATGATCGTAATGCCTCTTCTCGCTCTGCCTCTGACCGCTTGCGCGGGCAACGCCGACAAGCCAGACGCCTCTGCGTCCTCGTCATCCGCGGCTCCTTCGGTGACCGCGTCGTCAAGTGCCGCTGCCAGCCCGACCGTGCAGGCGCCTGGCGGGCAGGAGGAGCTTCGCCAGGCGGTGGTGGCGTACTCGGACGCCTTCCTCGACGCGAAGCCCCCGGTCGCGTACGACCTGTTCTCGGCCAGGTGCAAGGATCGCGTGACCCGCAGCGAGTTCACCGGCATGCTGACTGCCGCGAAGCAGATGTACGGCAAGGCAATGCCGCTCAAGACCTTCGATGCACAAGTTTCGGGTGATCTCGCTCGAGTGACCTACACGTACGACGTGCCTGCGCTGAACCAGAACAAGGAGCCGTGGGTGCGCGAAGACGGCAAGTGGAAGCAGGACGACTGCTAGGAACGAGCGGCGAGCGCACCACCCGGGATGCCCCCAGGAGCTGCACGGGCTACTCGCAGCGGTCTTCGGAGCCTCGCCCGTATGGCTCACAGCAGTCGGGGCGGTGGTGGTACACGCGCAGGTCCCGTCCGTGGCGGTGTTCCACCGCCGGCGTGATCTCGTACAGGCAGGCTCGCCACACGACAGTCTCCCCGCCTCCCGGGACGACTTGACCGTCGCCTGGCCCGCCGCGCAGCAGCACGTCCACCCGCTTGAGGGTATGTGCCTTCCGGGCAGAGAGTGTGGGTTGCGTCCCGCCGGGTGGTGTAGAAGCTGACCTGCTTCGGCGTGCCGCCGGGATTGAGGTGGGTCATCGCGTGAGTCTCTGTGTGAACGACCAAGAACACGCAGAGGACGGAGTACGCGATGACCCTGGACCAGTCTGCCTTGTTGGAGGTGCTGGATGCACTCAAGGCAGCCGACGTGAACGATCGTGTCCGGCAGGCCGCGGAGACGATCTATCAGGCGTTGATCGAGGCGGAGTTGACCGCGGTGATCGGCGCCGCCCCGTTCGAACGCAACTCCGGGCGGTCGGCGCAGCGCAACGGCCACCGCCCACGCACCCTGACGACCACGGCCGGGGACCTGGACCTGCGCATTCCGAAGCTTCGCACCGGTTCGTTCTTCCCGAGCCTGCTCGAGCGGCGCCGGCGGGTGGATCAGGCGTTGTTCGCGGTGGTGAGCTTCCACCCCGGGACCGGACACCGGGGTTCTCACGCTGCGAGGGCGTGGGTGTGACGATACCCGAGGCGGGCCTCGGTGGGTGTGCGGTATCCAATGGTCGAATGTAGACGGTTTGTGTTGTAGTAGGCCAGGTAGGCGAAGACCGCTTGGCGAGCGGCGGCGCGGGTGGGCCAGACCTTGGTGCCGACCTCGGTTTTCAGGGTCGCGAAGAAGCTTTCCGCGGCCGCATTGTCATAGCAAGATCCAGTACGGCCCATCGATGCCCGTAGCCGATGTCTGCGCAGGCAGCGGCGGAACTCGGTGGAGGTGTACTGGGCGATCCGCGGTCCGAGTGGAAGATCGCGCCCTTGCCGGTCAGGCCCCGGCGGGCGGCCAGGGTGATCGCGTTGCAGGCCAGCTCGGCGCGCATGTGCTCGGCCATCGCGTGCCCGACCACCTCGCGGGTGTGCAGGTCGATGACGGTGGCCAGATACAGCCAGCCCTCCTCGGTGGGCAGGTACGTGATGTCGCCGACCAGCTTCTCGCCCGGCGCGGCGGCGGTGAAGCCCCTGCCGAGCAGATCCGGGGCCGGTGGCGCGGTCACATCCTGCTTGGTCAGCGATCGGCGTCGCCGGCGCGTGAAGCCCACGATCCCGCGCTGACGCATGATCCGCTCGACCTTCTTGCGGTTGACCCGCCGGCCGCGCCGGCGTAGCTCCACCGTCACGCGCGGGGACCCGTACGCCTGTCGGTGCGCCGCGTGGATCGCGGTGATCTCCGCAGCGAGCGCGTCCTCGTCCTGCTCACGCTGCTCGCGGGCCTCCGCGGCGTGCAACCACTCGTAGAAGCCCTGGCGGCGCACCCGCAGGACTCGACACAGCCGCGTGACGCCGTAGGTGGCGCGCTCGGCGGAGATGAAGCGGTAGCGGCTGGTCAATGCCCCATCTCCTTGGCAAAATATTGGGCTGCCTTGCGGAGAATGTCCTTCTCCAGCTCCAGCTCCCGCACCCGAGCACGCAGCTTGCGCAGCTCTTCGCGCTCGGTGAGCGTCAACTCGGGCTCCGCGGACCGGCCGCCGGCCTCCCTACGCTCCTCGGCCCGGACCCAACCACGCAGCGTCTCATGGTTGACGCCCAGGTCACGGGCTATCTGCCGCAACGGCGAGTCCGACGAACGGACCAACGCCACCGCGTCCTTACGGAACTGCTCGGTGTACTGCGAGGGACGTGCCACCAGGGCATCCTTCCTCCTGGCTCATCTGCCAGGGATCAGGGTGTCCGGCCCGAGGGGGGAAGCTCAGTGGTGATGGAGGCCTACCTGCGCGGCGTGTCCACGCGCAAGGTCGACGACTTGGTCAAGGCGTTGGGCGCCGACTCGGGGATCTCCAAGTCGGAGGTGTCGCGGATCTGCGCCGACCTGGATGAGGAAGTGGGCGCCTTCCGCGACCGCGGCGGCAGTTCCGGCTCCAACGCGTGCCGGGCGGTGTGCAGGGCAACCCGCAGGTTGCGCACGGCGGCGGCCGGCTCGGCCTCCGGCCAGCAGACCTCCATGGCCTGCTCCCGGTGCAGCCGGTGGCCGGGGGAGACGGCGAGGAGCTTGACGAGCGTCCGGGCACTCGGTCGGCGCCAGCGGTCCAGCGGGGGCAGGTGCCCGGAGCGCTCGGCCCGAAACCCTCCCAGCAGGCAAAACCGCAGTGACGGCGTACCGAGATCCATGGCCGGGACCCTAACGGACCGGCGCCGCCGCCCGGAACAGCGATGTGCCGGTAATGACGAACGGCCGCTCCGATCGCGTACGATCGTGCGGCCGTTCGGCGTTCTCACGGCCCCCGGGTAGCGGCGAACCTGTACCTTCGGCGGCACCCCCACTGACCAGGTCCGCCAGGATCTGGCGGGCCGACTCCGCAAACCGGGCCTCCAGCTCCGGATCGGAAGTCAGCTCCAGGGCGTCAAGGATGGCGGGCTCAGTGGTCACACCGCTGGTCATGGCCGGGGTCATGGCGGCAGCCTAGCCAGCCCGAGGCCCCGCCGAGACAGGCCGGCAGCCTGGTAGCCGACACCGCCTCCCGCGCCGGCACCGCCTGCTGAGCAACAGTCAGCCGGCTCCGCGCCACGCCGATCGGTTCGGACAGTGTCGACGAGCCAGAGGGACTGGCCGGCCGGCGACGTCAACGGCAGTTGTCTGCCGTCCAGCCCCGGCCAGGTCGGGTCGGGGAGGGGAGGGGTCCCCGCCTCGCTGATCAACACCGGCCGGTCGGCGGCGGCGAGCGCCGGCCGCTGCCGGCACGACATCGTGCGGCGCCAGTTCGGATCGCTCACCGCGCTGAGGCACGCCCGGCGCGGGTCATCGGCATCCGGGGAGCCACGCTGGGCGGGCCGCCGCTACGGGATTCTTGAACACCACGCCCCAAGTGCGTTGGATAGGTGCGTCCTGCGTGGGTCTGCCGACCTACGGGTGGGGCCCGGCACCGGCGCCGGCCTTCGACGGTGCCGCTCAGCGGGCCTTCTTCGTCGCCCGCTTGCGGGGTGGCGTCAACAGGTCAGCGATCGCCGCGATCGCGGACGGCACCAGGCGGTAGTACGCCCAGACGCCGCGCTTCTCGCGCTCGAGCAGGCCGGCCTCGGTGAGGATCCGAAGGTGATGACTCACGGTCGGCTGGGAGAGACCAAGCGGCGCGGTGAGGTCACTCACGGACGCCTCGCCCTCCGGAGCGGACTGGATGAGACTGAGCAGTCGCAGCCGGGCTGGGTCGGCGAATGCCTTCAGCACTCCCGCGAGCCGCTCGGCATCGGCACGCTTGATCGGCTCGCCAGCGAGCGGCGAGATGGCAGGCTTAGCAGTTTTCGCAGTTCCCACGTCTTCCATCGTTCCACCAACACCATCGATAGGCCGGGGGAATAGCGTCGCTCTTTCCGGTGGGCGGCCATGGCTACCTGCCAGGCGTAGGCGATGTAGAGGCGCTGTGGCCAGCGCAGGAAGTGGGCGACGGCCGTTACCGCCGCCGAGGGGATCCAGAAACAGGAGTGGCGGTGACGGCGGGTCGAGGCGCCGACAGATCGTTGACGACGTGCCGTGGCCGGAGGTGTACTGCCAGAGCCGGCGCCGTGGTGGCGTGCGGCTGGCTGCCGGCGGCGGAGGTCGTCCGGCGGTCTCAGGCACTGTGACGGGGGTGACTGTTGCTGGTCATGCTGCTCGCGTCCTCGTTCCGGTTTGTTCACGAGCCGTTGCACGGTGACGATGACGCTCTGCCGATGCTGGGCAACGCGAGCTTGGTGGACGGGCTACGCTCCCGCATCGTCCACTCCCATGGCGGCACGTTCCTCATTACCGGCTACCGCGGGGTGGGCAAGACGACGTTGGTCTTGCGCGCGCTCAGCGAACTGTCGCAGTCCGACGGAAATGATCTCGTGGTACCGGTGGTGCTGAGCGTGGCCCGGTCGACCGACCGAAGAGGTCAGCCTTCGCTGCTCCCCGCCTGGCCGGTGCCGGCTGTCGTCGTGGAGCCCGCTGACGCCACTCAAGAGAGTCTGCCGCATCGGCGTACGGCTCTGGGGCCGGCCGTGCTGCTGTCGGTATGGATCCCGGGAGCTGAGACTCTAATCCCACCAGCAACCTTCTGACCAGGGCTTCTTGCTCGGTGACCTCTTCGGCGCATCCGAGTAGGTCACTGAGCTGGCGCGTGGGTGGCTTTGCTGTGTCCGGCTGTCGCATTCGCCGGGTCAGGCGAGCGCTCTGGCGGTGATCTCAGCCGGTGTGAGGGTGGCGTCGATGGAGATCAGCATGGCCGAGGAGCTGTAGTGGTTGAGGATGACCGCCGCGGCTGGTCGATAGGACTGCAGGCCCGCGGTGATGCGGAGCAATGCTCGAAACCTGTGGATGAGCGCCGTGGGGCGTACCCTCCCGGCGAGTCCAAGTCCAAGGAATCGAGTAGAGCCCGCGCGCCAACGCGGGTCGGGAAGGTACGCCCGTGCTTACGGTAGTCAACCCCGAGGACCCGACGCCACCGGCCGCGCCCGACGCCGGCTCGACCGGCGGTTCGTTGATCGACGAGATCGTGCGTGACGGTGCGCGGCGGATGCTGGCTGCGGCGTTGGAGGCCGAGGTCGCCGCGTACATCGCCGCGCACGCCGACCAGGTGGATGAGCAGGGCCGCAGGCTGGTGGTACGCAACGGTCACGCGAGGCCCCGGGAGGTGCTGACCAGCGCCGGGGCGGTCGAGGTGGTCGCGCCGCGGGTCAACGACAAGCGCGTCGAGGAGACGACCGGCGAGCGCAAGCGGTTCGCCTCGGCGATCCTGCCGGCGTGGTGCCGCAAGTCCCCGCGGATCAGCGAGGTGCTGCCGCTGCTGTACCTGCACGGCCTGTCCTCGCAGGACTTCGTGCCGGCGCTGGAGCAGTTCCTCGGCACCAGCTCCGGGCTGTCCGCGGCCACGATCACCCGGCTGACCGGGCAGTGGCAGGACGAGTCCCGCGCGTTCGCCGACCGGGACCTGTCCAGTGCGGACTACGTCTACGTGTGGGCCGATGGCGTGCACCTGAACGTGCGCCTCGACGAGGCGAAACTGTGCCTGCTCGTGATCGTCGGGGTGCGCGTCGACGGCCGCAAGGAACTCGTCGCCCTCGCCGAGGGCTACCGCGAATCGGCCGGGTCGTGGGCCGACCTGCTCCGCGACTGCAAGCGGCGGGGCATGCGCGCCCCGATCCTGGCCGTCGGCGACGGCGCGCTCGGGTTCTGGAACGCGCTACGCGAGGTGTTCCCCGAGACCCGGGAGCAGCGCTGCTGGTTCCACAAGATCGGCAACGTCCTCGCCGCCCTGCCGAAATCAGCTCATCCCGGGGCGAAGAAGGCCCTCGCCGAGATCTGGAACGCCGAGGACCGCGACCACGCCCGCCGCGCCGTGGCCGCGTTCAAGCTCGCCTACGGGGCGAAGTTCGGCAAAGCCGTCGCCAAGGTCGTCGACGATCTGGACGAACTCCTCGCCTTCTACGACTTCCCCGCCGAGCACTGGGTGCACCTGCGCACCACCAACCCGATCGAGTCGACCTTCGCCACGGTCCGGCACCGCACCAAGGTCACCAAAGGCCCCGGCTCCAAGGCCGCCGGCCTCGCCATGGCGTTCAAGCTCATCGAAGCCGCCCAGCAGCGATGGCGGGCCGTCAACGCGCCCCACCTGGTCGCCCTGGTCCGCGCCGGCGCCCGCTTCGAACGCGGCAAACTCGTCGAACGACCCGCCACGAGCACGGCCACGGCTGCCTAATCAAGATTTCTCATCCACAAGTCTTGACTATTGCTCGTGATGCGGTCGGGGCTGTCGTCGCGGCGCTGGAACAGTTCGCCTCTGCAGCGGTCGCAGACGTTGGGGAGCGCTGGGGCGGCGAACTCGGTGTGCCAGGTTCGGCCGCAGTTGCGGCAGGTGCGGCGGCCGGCTAGGCGGCGTTGGACTTCTGCGTCGGACAGGACGAGGTTGATTGCGCGGTCGATGGGTGTGCCGAGGTCGGATAGCAGGGCGTCGAGCGCCACTGCGGTGACGGCGTGGTTGGGGAAGCCGTCGAGGACGAAGCCGCTGGCGACGTCGGGCTGGGCGAGGCGGTTGCGGATCATGGACAGGAGCACCTTGTCGGGTACGAGTTGACCAGCGTTCATGTGCTGCAGGGCCTGGATTGCGGCGGGGGTGCTTGCCCGAATCTCGGCTTGGCCGGCGTCCGCCAAACTGATGGGGGGAACTGCGAGACGCGCGGCGATGGCGCCGGCGACAGCCTCCCGACCGGAGCCAGGTGGTCCGAGAATTGCCAGGCGCATCGGCGCAGCCTATCGCTGCACCGGCGGATGCCCAGGGGCGTCGGGTCGCCACCCTGGCCGACTTGCAGCGTTGATCGACCCTCGATCGGTGAGCTCATCGGCGGCTCCGAAGGCGTCAGGGTCCGTGGGTCGCGCTGGTGAGCCGGCGATGTCCTCAACTGCCGATGAGAGCGCGCCGTGCGGCGCTATTGCAGAGCCTCTGCCCCATGCCTGCACGTCAGGGTGGGGGGCGGCCGGAATACGGCAGAAAGGGGCCGCGGGGGCGATCGGCGTGTGGTCGACGCCCAGCTCGCCGACCCCGCCCCTCAGTGTTCGGCGCCAGGACAAAAACGGGTGGCCTCGCCAGCCCGCCCCGCCCTACCTTGTAACTGGATCTTCTTCTCCGACCCACTCACGAGAGGACTTCACCCCGCGTGACGCCGCCTGCTCTTTAGACCTGACACCTTCCCCCGTGCATCGGTCGCCGACGTCGCCGTCGGCTCTTTTCCCATGCCTTCCGTCAGGTCTTCGGAGAGATCATGTCTACGCGTCCTCATATCGTGCTGTCCTGGACCGTTCGGCGCACGCGCCTTCCCCTGCTCGGGTTCCGCTGCGTCCACTACCATTCCGGCCTCGCCAGCACTGGCGACGGGAAGTTCCGCGTCAGTGCCAACGGCAAACTCCTCAACATCTGGTTCCTGGTCGCCTGCGTTTCCTGCGACCGCATCAGCAAAATCACCGTTCACGATCGCTTCCCGGTCCGGTACCTGGATCCGATCCTTCTGGAGCGCTACTCCGGCAACTCCTCTGCCCTCGTCGCCCGCGTCCTTCTCGACCCGCTGATCGCCCGGCGCAACCGGTTCGCCCTGGAGTGGGACTCATGCTGGGAACTGCTCGCCCCGTCCCCTCCCGAAAGCCCCTGGCCCGTCCAGGTTTCTGTCATCTTCGACGACCCCGTGGCCCCTTCGCCCCGAACGGCTCATCGCCCAGGGGCTGGGCATCAGCCGCGGGGAGATCGCTCGCCGCGTCAAGATCGGCATTCCGCTGAACCGCAGAACTCACAGGGACTTCTCGTTCGTCCTGCTATGAGCCGCCGCCGTGGGCCTGAGCCGGGGCGAGAGACAAGGTGGCCTTGCCCGGGACTGCATCACACGGCGCTCCGCGCGCGGTCGCTCATGACCGGGCGCGAACGAAGGTCAGGGCCGGCCCGATACCGGCGACGAAGGTGAACGCCCCCACTCCATCGTCGACCCTGACGGGGTCGGGCCACGGATCGGGGGTTGAGACTGACTGGCAGGCTCCGTTGATCGAGTAGTCGGAATTCACCTCATCAACGCCGTCAGAGTGACGCTCTGTCACGGACCGAGACCTGCGCCGTCCGCGCCGAGCATCCGCATCTAGCCGAGTTGAGGATGTTCGGTCGACGGCAGTAGGGGATCGGCACGGGGTCGGTATCCCAGGATTCGTCGCCGTTGTGACTGCTGGCACAGGTGACGAGCGCCTACGGTGTGCACATGAGTAAGCCCCCCTCCGGGACCCCCGCTGCTGATCGTCATTGCGATCGCATGGGTGATCATCGGCGGCTGCGGTGCCTGCTGGTCAACGGTGATGCTCCCATCAGCATGGCAAGCAGCGCACGGCAGCGGCCACACCCGCACATTCACCCTCACCGAACCCATGTCCTGCGACCGAAATCCGCCACCACGGCACCGATGCGGCTGGTTCGGTGACTTCGTCAGCGACGACGGCACGGTGGTTCGGCGGCACATGGAACTTGACGGCGGTAACGCGAATGCGTTCGTCACACCGAGATAGGCCAGTCAAAGCAGCACAGCCGATCAGCATGCCGCGGGTGCGGGAGAGACAGTCGGGAGAGGACCCGGCTCCTGCCCCCCCCCGTCAAGATCCGCTTACGGCTGCTCCCACCCGGGCGGATGAGGTTTTCGGCAAGGGCAACGCCCACCGCCGGGAGACCAGTTCAGGATGCCAACGAAGCAGCATCTCTCTACGGTGCCGAGTCGGTCAGGGTTTGCGGGCGACGCCTCCGTAGACGGAAGCGTCGGCGGCGGACGGGCGCGGCTGCGGCTCGTTTTCGGCCCGCCACTCTGCCACCGGACCGATCCCCGGAGGCGTCAGCTCGAGCCCGTCAAAGAAGCGGGCGAACTCATCGCGACTGCGGAACCGGATCGGGCCGTGCCGGCCGCTGGTGGCAGCGGCGTCGGCCTCCCTTTTCTCCTCTGGCGGCATGAGATCGGTGGTTACGTTGGTGACAGCCAAATAGCTGCCCGATGGCAGCGCGTCGAGCAGCCGGGTGACGATCCCGTACGGGTCCTCAGAGTCGACGATGAAGTGCGTGATCGCGATCAGCATCAGCGCCACCGGTTGGGACAGGTCCAGGGTGCGCAGCAGGTCCGGATGATTGAGGACCTTCTCCGGCTCGCGCAGGTCGGCGTCGATGTAGGCGGTGGCGCCTTCGGGAGAGCTGGTGAGCAAGGCGCGGGCGTGGGACAGCACGATCGGGTCGTTGTCGACGTAGACGATCCGCGAATGCGGGGCGATGGACTGTGCGACTTCGTGAGTGTTGTTGGCGGTCGGGATTCCGGTGCCGATGTCGAGGAACTGCCGGATCCCCGCCTCTTTGGCTAGGAAGGAAACGGCGCGGCGCAGGAAGTAACGGTTTTCCAACGCGGCGATGCGGACGGCGGGGAAGGCTGCGGCGATCGCGTCGCCGGACTCCCGGTCGGCCTGGAAGTTGTCCTTGCCGCCGAGCCAGTAGTTGTATCGGCGGGCCGGATGCGCCACCGACGTGTCGATCCGCGATGACGCCAGCTCCGCGGCGACCGGCGAGAATCTCGACTCTTCGCTGCTCACAGGTGCCTCCATCGGCTCTGATGTCTGCCGAGCCGGACGCGGCGGTCCCGACCGGTCCACTTCGGCCACGCGCCCTCATCGTAGTGCCGAGCCGTCCCACGGTGCCCACCCGTGGCTGCAGCGCCCGCTGCCTCGCCGCTGGTGGTTCTCCCCGCCGGGCCCCCTTGGGTCAAGGCTTTCCGTCGATCGACCGGCCGAGGTGGTGCCGGCGGCAGGTGCCAGGTCTGGTGAACCTGGGTCGATGATTCCGGAGGGCTGCTTTGTCCGGAGAGCCTCACTCGCAACGGTGGAGGGGCGCCGGTGTAGCGGGTCAGTCGCCGGTGAGGGCACCTCTGCGGCCGGCCACGTAAGCGGTGGCACCTTTCCCATCTCCTGGAATTCCGATCTCACTCGCAATACGTTGACCAGGGCTTCCTGCTCGGTGACCTCTTCGTCGGCTCCGAAGACGTCAGAAATAGGCCCTACATGATCTTCGTCTGACGTTCTGAAGCCGATGCGGATGGAGGCCCACCACCCACCACGGCACTGCCATCTCGTTCCATGGTGGTCGGCTCGCCGAGCACCCTTGGCTTGGCCTACGTTCAGGCGGTGCCAGGATGGAGGCGTTGTGAAGGCGGGGCGGGCAACGGCTGGCGTTGGTGGTTGAGCGCTGTCGGCGCTGGGCTAGGGGTGCTGCCGCTCGGGCAGAGTGCATCCCCGGTCGCTGCGGTGGCGGCGACCTGCGGTCTAATCGTGGTCGGCGCGTGGGCGTGGGGCACCCGTAGTGGCAGTGCCGTCGGCGTGGCTGTCGGTGCCGTCTTCATCGCCGTGCTGGCCTCTGCGTTCGCCGTCTCGCAATGGCCCCGCAGCCTGATTGCTCCGCCGTGGCTTGACTGGTTCGCGGTTTGGTTGCTGGTCGGCGGCGTGTGCCTGGCCGCGTTGATCATCGATCGGAGCGTGCACCCCCTTTCGCCCCGTCGAGCTGCGTGGAAGCCGGCGGCGGCCCAGGTTCGGTGGGCCGCCTCCGTGGCGACGCTGGCCACCGTGGTGCTGCTGTGCAGTTGCGGGCTCGGCCTCGTCGCCGCCGACGGCGATGGCTCGCTGCGGTTCCCTGCCCGCGACGAGGAGATCCTCCCACTGCCGACCTCGCTGCGCCTGCTGTCGGTCGAGACCTGCGCCGATGGTGGCAGCAGCGGCAACTGCACGGCCGAGTTCGTGGTCACGGCCGCCGATGGTGCCGACCGGACAACGACTGTGACCCGGCTCGTCGAGCACCTTCGCAGCCGCGGTTGGCCGCTCCAGCCAGAACCTGGCGCCTATGCCAGCTATCGCGAGACCGGCGGGATCCTGAACTGGACAGCGCACCACATGTGGTTGTACGCCGAGGCCGAGCCGGCGTCGGCGCTGCGATCGGCGCGACCGCTCGACGCAGTGGTCATCTACATCGACAACCTATGACACGACCCTGACCGCTGCGTCGCTCGTCAGCGACGCGCCAGCACTGCTGGCCGGTGCACGAACATCCGCCGGCGTGCTGTCCTGCGCTTGATCCGTCACGGTCAGGATGGCCAGCGGAGCGGATGGTCACCGCCCCAAGGCGTGCCGACTTGGTGCGATGCCCTGGACGCCGCTAGAAATCGGCAGGCGCAAACCGGAAGGAAGGACTGTTGGGTAACGGCGAGTACAACAACCCTTCGGTGGTGGTGAAGTCCGGGAGCCGAGCAAACGCGAACTCAGCCGAGGTTATGTCACTCAGGTATACCTGGATGCCGTCGAGGTGTAACCACGCGCAGGCGGTGACACTGTCCATGCCCAGGCCATCCAGGTCACCCGTCAGACTGGCGCGGGCATGAATCCATAGATCACGCTGCTCGACGATCTCCAGATCGATCAGGTCGTACTGGTGATGCTGGAAGAAGTAGACGCTGGACTCAGCAGGTTCGCCGGCGCCTCGAACTGCTTGGCCTGTCATGCTGCGCCAACTGACCCCGGGGAGGGGTAGCCAGTCGATGTCAAAGAAGATGCGGCTGCTCCCGTAGTCCCGGGTTACCTCTTTGAACGGAAAGCGGAAGCTCCAGATCAAGGCCGGTGCCAGCCCAGGTGGATTGTCGTACAACAATCCGCCCCACGTTCCCCCTTCGACCGGAACAAGCTCCTGGACGTCGAGGCCGTCCTTGTCGTCAGCCTCCGTCATCACGGCGGGAGTCTGCCACAAGTGAAGGTCCTGCGGGCAACGGTCTGGATCATGCCAACCACCACGCTGGCTCCGCGCCCCGAGCCCGACTGAAGCAGCCAGGCGTCCGCTCGTTGCTACCTCTTGGGCTTGAGGACGATGACGAGGAACAGGAGTAGCAGAGCGATGCCCACTATCAGCCAGCCGATGTATTCCAGCACCGCGATCGCGCCCTGCCGCGTGCCGGGGATGATCAGCCAGAGGGCGAGGCTGATCAGGGGCACCCGGATGGGCCTGAACTTCGGTGGCGGCTTCGGGTTCGGCTCTGCCGCCGTCATCGAGCTTTCCTCTCAGCCGTGGTGAGCAGATTCGGCGGCAGGCAGTCCACGCCTGCCACGACGGCATCGACGGGGCTGCCGACCGTCGAGTACGTTACCGGCGAGTCGATCTGGCGATGGTGGACGGCGGGGAGGCCGTATGGCCGGGAAACACCGTTCGTGGTGGGGTTGGGGGCACGTCGAGGACGCAGTGACCGGCGCGGAGGCCACAGCCTTGGCCGACCGGGTGCGCACCCTGCTGCCCGACGTCGACCTGACCGAGCACGTCGCGCCGCCGGTGGCCGAACTCGACCTGCGTCCACCGCGCGTCGATCCGCCGACGTCACTCGCCCGGCTGTGCTCGACGGACCCAACCGACCGGGCGGCGCATACCCACGGCAAGGCGTTCCGGGACGTCGTCCGCAACCTGCACGGGGACGTCCACGACCCGCCGGACCTGGTGGTCCGGCCAGCGACGGAGCAGGACGTCGTCGACGTGCTGGACTGGTGCGCGGGCCGGGACATCGCGGTGATCCCTTACGGCGGCGGCTCGTCAGTGGTCGGCGGCGTGGAGCCGCGGCTGGACGACGCGTATCCCGCGGCGGTCAGCCTCGACCTCGGACGCCTCGGCCGGGTGCTCGAGGTGGACCCGACCAGCAGGGCGGCCCGCATCCAGGCCGGCGTGTTCGGCCCGGCGCTGGAGGACCAGCTCCGGCGGCACGACCTCACGCTGCGGCACTTCCCGCAGTCGTTCGAGTTCTCCACCCTGGGCGGCTGGTTAGCCACCCGCGCCGGCGGTCACTACGCCACCGTCCTCACTCATATCGACGACCTGGTGGAGTCGTTGCGGGTGGTCACCCCGGCGGGCACCAGCCAGTCGCGCCGGCTGCCCGGCTCCGGCGCCGGGCCGTCCCCGGACCGGCTGTTCCTCGGCTCGGAGGGCGTGCTCGGCGTCATCACTGAGGCGTGGATGCGGCTGCAGGACCGGCCGCGCTGGCGGGCGGGCGCCTCGGTGCACTTCACCGACTACGACGAGGCGATCGCGGCCACTCGGGCCATCGCCCAGTCCGCGCTGCACCCGAGCAACTGCCGGCTGCTCGACCCGGCCGAGGCGCTCCTCAACGCCGGCGCCGCCACGACCGGCGGCGTGCTCGTCCTGGGATTCGAGTCCGCCGACCATCCGGTCACACCGTGGCTGGACCGCGCAGTCGAGCTGTGCCGCGACCACGGGGGAACCCTGCCGGAGCCGCCCCGCAGCGACGACTCGTCCGGCCCACGGCAGCGCACCGCCGCCGACGCCTGGCGGTCAGCGTTCCTACGGATGCCGTACCAGCGCGACGCGCTCGCCGCCCGGTCGATGATCGTGGAGACGTTCGAGACCGCCTGCACCTGGGACCGATTCCCCGCCTTGCGCGCCGCCGTGCTCGCCGCGGCCGGCGACGCGCTCCGCGCCGTCGCCGCGACCGGTGTGGTCACCTGCCGCTTCACCCATGTCTACCCGGACGGCCCCGCCCCCTACTTCGGCGTGTACGCCACCGGCCGCTGGGACGCCACCGTCGCCCAGTGGGACCAGATCAAGCATGCCGTCTCCGACGCGCTGCTCGCCGCCGGCGGCACCATCACCCACCACCACGCCGTCGGCCGCGACCACCGACCGTGGTACGACCGGCAGCGTCCGGACCCCGTCGCGCTCGCATTGCGCGCCGCCAAGAGCGCGCTCGACCCGTCCTGGATCCTCAACCCGGGCGTCCTCGTCGACCCCGCCGGCTGACTTAGGCCGGCCCCGCGATTCCCGGCCTCCCGGTAAACCCCGTGCTGGCGGGGCGGCCGCATCCGCCCCGCGGGAGCTCGGCTACCCGCATCGTCGTATGCGGGTGGCATGCTGGCGGTCGTGACCCCGTTGATGATCATCAAGGGTGATGCGACGAGCCCTCAGGCTAAGGGCCGCAAGGTGATCGCGCACATCTGCAATGACCTTGGTGGCTGGGGTAAGGGCTTCGTGGTGGCGATCTCCCGCCGCTGGCCGGAGCCGGAACGTGACTATCGTCAGTGGCATCGTGGCCGCGCGAGCAACGACTTCGCGCTCGGCGTCACCCGGCTGGTGCAGGTCGCGCCGGATGTGTGGGTGGCGAACATGGTTGGCCAGCGGGGAATCAAGACCGGCAGCGCCGGCCCGCCGATCCGCTACGACGCGGTCGAGCAGTGCTTGGCGTCGCTTGCCGACCAGGCGCAGGAGCTGGGGGCATCCGTGCACATGCCCCGGATCGGGTGCGGGCTCGGCGGCGGCACCTGGAAACGGATAGAGCCAATCATCCTGCGCACCCTCTGCGCGCGGGACATCGCCGTGACCGTGTACGACCACGGGTAGCGGGCCTGGCGCAGTATCCGCCAAGGCCCGTGGCCGAACCCGTCGCTCGCCTTGCCTGCGCGGTTTGTTCCGGGCTCGGGTGGTCGACGTCGCGTTTGGGCAGGTAGTGCTGCGCCAACGCAAGTGAGTCGGCCGATCGGGTTCTGGCCGGGCGCGGCGTCTGTGTTGGTGAGGTTGCTGCGATGGTCAGGCTGCCGAGTTGAGGAGGGCGGCGAGTTCTCGGTCAGGGCTGATGTTCTTGCGGTACAGGGGGCTGCAGGGCGTTGTGGCCAGCCGGAGTGAGAGGTCGAGCAGGCTCTGGCCGGTGTCGTCGCTGCGGTAGACGGTGGCCAGGTAGCTGAACTCGTTCATGATGCCGACGACGCTGCGGTTGACGGTGCCGGCGACCCGATGCTCGTTCATTTGCCGTCGTTCGTTGTCGATGACGGTGTTCGATGCCTGGTGGGTGGCCAGGGCGGTGGCGATGTGGTCGCCGATCCGGTCGAGCAGGGTGGCCGCGGGGGCCAGCGGCATCAGCACGGGCAGTAAGGTCAGTTCGTTGACCAGCAGCGCGGTCTGCGGGCGCCAGGGCAGGAGGGTGGCGTACCACTGGCCCAGCAGCGTGGTCGACTCCTCGCCGTCTAGGTCGGCCGGGCCGATCCGGGCCAGCAGTTTCCTGGTCGCGCGGACGATGAGCACCCTGCCATCCTGCCGATCAGCGCCGGGCGGGCGCCACCTGCGGTCGGGCCCGGTTCGAGTTCCGGCTCGCTGCGAATAGGGCATCACACCGTCCGTGCCGGAGCGGGCGCCGCGCTTCCGGGCCCCCACGCTGGCCGGGTACGTTCGCCAGAGGCGCGTGGGTTGATTAACTATGCTGAGTCGTTCCCGCGGGTCTTGTCGATGACGGATGGGACTGTGATCAGTGTTGTGACTGCGGCGACGGAAAGAATCGCGGCCTACGGGTGACACCGTGATGACGGTTGACTGGGATCGCCTTCGGCACGCGTACGGCCGGGCCACCGACATGCCGCAGCATCTGCACGCACTGGAGTTCGGCGACGCCGAGGCTCGAGCTGCCGCGCTTGACCACCTCGACATCGCGGTGCTGCACCAAGGCTTTCCCGAGACGGCGACCGTGCCGGCCGTCCGGGCCGTGACCAAGCTGCTCGCCGAGGGGAGGGCGCATCCGGAGACAGTCGAGCCGCTCCTGGGGTTCCTAGGCGACGCGGCCCTGAGCGTGACTGGCCTGGCCGACGATCGCTGCTTCGCCGAGGTGCTGCCGGACCTCGCCGACGCCGTGGCGCAGGCGTACCCGGTGGTGCTTCCGCTGCTCGCGGCATCCCCACCGGAGCGGGCCCTGTTCCGCGCGAAGAATCTCGTGGCGATCGCCCGGGTACCGCGCCTGGCGCACCACCGGGAGGAACTCGCAGTTCTCATCCGGCAGTGGGCGGAGTCTGACGCCGGGTCGCAGGCGGAGTGGGTCGGCTGCCTCGGCTGGCTCGGCGTCGACATCCGTGACCGGCTCACCGACCCAGACCCGGCGGTCCGGCTGCGGGCCGCGCTGGCCCATGAGGACGACACGAGGAGTCGGGAGCTGCTTCTGGCCGCGCTGGCGGACCCGCCGCCCTCGGGCGTGCACCGCTCCGAGGTGGTCGTTGCGGCGACCCGCGTCGCCGCCGACTTCGATTCGATCGCGTCGGCGGCCTGCCAGGCGGCCAGGCGGGACAGCTGGACCGGCTTCGACGACGGCTGGGGCGCGCTGGTGCGGTTCGCGTTCCCCAAGCCGTATGGCAAGCGCCGGCCGCTGACCGATGCGCAGCGTGCGCTGCTTCGGGCGCTGATCGCCAACGACCAGCTCTGGGATCCGACGAACGGAAGCTGCGGGCTTGTGTTCAAGCAGGCCGGGTTGCCGCACAGCCGCGGCGCGTGCCGCGAGCTCGCAAGGTGACCCCGCGACGCGAGGCCAGCCAGACAAAACGGAATCAGCGGCTGGTGTGCTGTGCGCGTGGGTGAGTTGGCACCTTCCGCTCCGGCGGGGAGCTGGCGGGAGCGGGCCGGTGTCGGTTGCCGGGCGCGGGCCGCGTCCCAGGCCAACGTGTCCGCGACGGTTTCGGCGACCGACCGATGACCGCCGACGCCATCCCGCAAGATCAGGTGTGCTGATCCGTTTACTGGGCGGCGCATCGTGAAGCCGGGGTGAGGAGCCAGCGTGCGAAGCAGCTTTCGTCGTCCAGTTCGGTGTACCAGCGGATCTTGAATCGGTAGACGCTTTCAGCGGTTTGGATCAGCATGCCTGGGTCCGGCTCTCGCGATGGGGGACTGTGAACGATCGGCACCGGCCCGGGCTGTGCCGGCGATAGCCGGGTCGAGTGTTCTCCGGCGCCGTCTACGGCTGCGCTGAAGACCGCCAGTCCACCACCGCCGACGAGGAGATCGTCACCCTCGTCGTCCTCTGCGTCCGGGTACTGCAGTGCTGCCGCGAGTACATCCGGGTAGTCGGGCCCTGATGCCTGGACGAAGGCGAGGGCACTCCTCGGACTGGAAGACCTCGATCCAGCTGTCGTCACGGACAACACCGTCCCCGCCGACCAGAGCCGCGCTGCCGGCCTCGACGGCGATGCTAGTGTCCGCCGGCCCGAGGTCGACGACCCGTTCGAAGTCGTCGTCGCTGTAACCGCGCCAATCGCTTCGGCTTGTGGCGTCGATGGCGAGGAACGGCTCGCCGTTGGTCCATAACCGGCCGACATGAGCCCATGATCCACGCACTGACCCAGTATTACCGCCGAGGAGGCTGACCGGTGGCCGCGGCCGGGTGCGCCCTGGCCGTCTCCTGCGCCACCAGCGGACCCGACACCGGGAGCTCCTGCCGTGGAAACAGGATCGGGGGGAGCGGGGTGGGAGCAGCCAGGTGCACTGAACGGCAGTCAACTGCACGCAACGGCGCCGAACAGCGCTCAACAGCACTCGCCCCGACCTGCGGTCTTCCGTTTCCGCAGGTCGGAGGCGGTGCGGCGTCCTGCTTCACACCGCAGTGCTCAACGGCGCTGAACGTACTTCAACTGCGTTCTATGTCGCCAGGTGGGGAGGTTTGCGCAGGTCAGGGCGGTAACGACTCTGCGGCCGGGGGGAGCTTGCATTGGGAGCAGATTGGGTGCACGTCGACGAAGTGGTCCCTCGTTGCCGAAGTGCTCAACCAGCCCGCCGCCGGCCAAGACCGTGAACAGCGACGATAGAACCGTCCGACGTGCTTGACCTCCCAGTGAAGTCCGAAGTGGTCACTCTGCTGCAGCTCCGCGATCGACCCGCGTCGACGGCCGTGTCGAACACCTGGGCGGGCCAGGAGCGAGGCCGCTGAATCGACGCCTGGCTCTGCGATCAACCGCGCAGGCGCCGGTGCAGGTCCCAGGAGCTGAGACTCCGATCCCATCAGCAATGCCCTGACCAGGGCTTCCTGCTTGGTGACCTCTTCGGCCATGCCGAAGAGGTCACCAAGAATAGATTCGCGTGAGCGTAAGAGCCTGGTAAATAAGGGTTTGGGTCGGCTGGATGGCCGGGCAAGAGATCGATGATTCCGCCGGGCCGGCGTGGCGGCGTGACATGGGGAAGGGCCTTCGGTACGAGCGAAGGTGACTAAACCAGCACGACCGAAGGCCCAACCCTGTCTGTATACCTTGTCGCCGGCGTCGCCGCACCTGCCACGCCGGCCACCCTCGACGATCACTTGCCCACCGCCCGGCCACGGCACTTGAGCTTCCACCCCGGGACCGGACACCGGGGTTCTCACGCTGCGAGGGCGTGGGTGTGACGATACCCGAGGCGGGCCTCGGTGGGTGTGCGGTATCCAATGGTCGAATGTAGACGGTTTGTGTTGTAGTAGGCCAGGTAGGCGAAGACCGCTTGGCGAGCGGCGGCGCGGGTGGGCCAGACCTTGGTGCCGACCTCGGTTTTCAGGGTCGCGAAGAAGCTTTCCGCGGCCGCATTGTCATAGCAAGATCCAGTACGGCCCATCGATGCCCGTAGCCGATGTCTGCGCAGGCAGCGGCGGAACTCGGTGGAGGTGTACTGGGCGATCCGCGGTCCGAGTGGAAGATCGCGCCCTTGCCGGTCAGGCCCCGGCGGGCGGCCAGGGTGATCGCGTTGCAGGCCAGCTCGGCGCGCATGTGCTCGGCCATCGCGTGCCCGACCACCTCGCGGGTGTGCAGGTCGATGACGGTGGCCAGATACAGCCAGCCCTCCTCGGTGGGCAGGTACGTGATGTCGCCGACCAGCTTCTCGCCCGGCGCGGCGGCGGTGAAGCCCCTGCCGAGCAGATCCGGGGCCGGTGGCGCGGTCACATCCTGCTTGGTCAGCGATCGGCGTCGCCGGCGCGTGAAGCCCACGATCCCGCGCTGACGCATGATCCGCTCGACCTTCTTGCGGTTGACCCGCCGGCCGCGCCGGCGTAGCTCCACCGTCACGCGCGGGGACCCGTACGCCTGTCGGTGCGCCGCGTGGATCGCGGTGATCTCCGCAGCGAGCGCGTCCTCGTCCTGCTCACGCTGCTCGCGGGCCTCCGCGGCGTGCAACCACTCGTAGAAGCCCTGGCGGCGCACCCGCAGGACTCGACACAGCCGCGTGACGCCGTAGGTGGCGCGCTCGGCGGAGATGAAGCGGTAGCGGCTGGTCAATGCCCCATCTCCTTGGCAAAATATTGGGCTGCCTTGCGGAGAATGTCCTTCTCCAGCTCCAGCTCCCGCACCCGAGCACGCAGCTTGCGCAGCTCTTCGCGCTCGGTGAGCGTCAACTCGGGCTCCGCGGACCGGCCGCCGGCCTCCCTACGCTCCTCGGCCCGGACCCAACCACGCAGCGTCTCATGGTTGACGCCCAGGTCACGGGCTATCTGCCGCAACGGCGAGTCCGACGAACGGACCAACGCCACCGCGTCCTTACGGAACTGCTCGGTGTACTGCGAGGGACGTGCCACCAGGGCATCCTTCCTCCTGGCTCATCTGCCAGGGATCAGGGTGTCCGGCCCGAGGGGGGAAGCTCACTCCGCCTCCGCCACCGACACCACCTACCGGGTCGACCACACCCTTGACAGCCTCGGGCGTATCACCACCGTCAGCTACCCGGCACCGTCCGGCTACAGCACCTCGCCAACCGAAACCTTCACCTACTCGACTGGAACCGAGGCCGCTGAGCCTGCCGGCACTGGCACCATCCCCGCCGGGCTTCAGTTGACCGCGACTGCCCGCAACGGCAAGACCACCCGCAACTACTACAACAGCGCCGGTGACCTCGTCCGCACCGTCGACCCGGTCGGTCTGACCACCACCTACACCTGCGACGTCCTCGGCCGCGTCACCGCTATCACTCTCGCCCCCACCATCGGCGAGGCCTACAGCACCACCAGCTACACCTACAACGCGCTGTCCCAGGTCGCCACCGTCACCGGCCCGGCCATCATCAACCCGGTCACCAACGAAACCCACCAGGCCAAGACCACCTACGGCTACAACGGCTCCGGTCAACGCACCAGCCAGCTCATCGACGACATCGCCGGCAACGACCCGGACCGCACCTGGACCTGGACCTACGACCCCGCCGGCCGTCCCGACATCACCACCGCACCCGATGGCGCGGTCACCAACCAGGACTGGGACAACCGCGGCGACCCCGTCAAGGTCACCCAGCCCGGCGGGCTAGTCCTCGAGCACACCTACGACGAAGCGCACCGGCGCATCGAAACCGCCACCGTCGGCTCAGCAGTCGACCCGATGAACCCCGACACGACCCGGCTCGTCATCGACTCCCGCTCCTACGACCCCGCCGGACGACTCGCCTCGGTCGTTGACGCGATGGGCCGTGAGACCACCTACACCTACTACGGCGACAACCTGCTCTCCACTACCAGCCGGGTGCGGCGCGACGCCAACGGTGACATCACCAGCGAGACCCAGCTGGCCAAGGTTGACTACAACGCCGCAGGCCAGCCCAACGTGCAGACCGACATGGGCGGCACCACCAGCACCAACGTCTATGACAAGGCCGGCTACATCAAGGAAGAGCACCTCGACCCCACGGCCTGGACCGCGCCGTCACCTACAGTCGCAACCTCGACGGCACCGTCGACACGGTCAGCCGCACCGGGGCGGCCTCACCCGGCCGTTCCGAGTCCACCAGCTTCACCTACGACGACGCCGGTCGCGTCCTGACCGAGACCGTCGCCAACACTGGCGGGAGCCCCGCCGCCCTCACCACCACCTACGCCCGCGACGCGCGGGGCCTGGTCACCGAAACCACCGATCCGGCCGGAGTCACCACCAACTACACCCACGACCCGCTGGGCAACCTCGTCACGACCACGGGTGAGGCCCGTACGGTCTGGACCGGCGACACCAGCAGCGGCGCCGCCCCCGTGACCACAATCGGCTACAACACGTTCGGTGAAGCCACCCACCAGCGCGGCGCCGACGGCGCCGTCACCACCATCTCCGTCGACCCGGCCGGCCGACCCACCGCCGTCGACCTACCGCCGTACACCACGCCGGGCGGTGTCGCGATCGCCGCCACCTACCGGACCGTCTACAACCCCCAGGGCCTGCTCGACCACGCCACCGACCCGCTCGGCCGAACCACCAGCTACACCTACGACCCTTACGGCCAACCGCTCACCCGCACCCTGCCCGACCCCGACGACGATGGCCCCAAGACCGCGCCAGTCTGGACCTACACCTACGACCGTGTCGGGGAGGTGCTGTCTACCATCGACCCCACCGGTGGGGCGACCTCGGCCACCTACAACGACCTCGGCCAGCAGATCACCTCCACCGTCACCGACCGCAGCACCGGCAGCACCCTCTACCTGACCACCAACCTCGGCTACGACACCGCCGGCAACCTCACCACCGCAACCACCCCGCTCAGCCACGCCACGACCACCACCTACAACACGGCGGGCGAGCCCCTCAAGGTCACCGACCCGACGGACCGGTTCACTCAATACACCTACGACATGGCCGGCCGGCCCCTGACCTCCGTGAAGGGCAAGGGCACTACCTACGTCGACCCCGTCACCACCCAGACCTACGACCTCGCTGGGCGGCTGACCGCCACCACGGACTGCACCACCACTACAACCGGCACATGCGCCACCACCCAGCGAACCGCCACCACCACCTACAACGGCGCCGGCCAACCACTCACCCTCACCAGCGGTGAAGGCCGCATCAGCCAGTACGGCTACGACACCGCAGGCCAGCTCACCAGCGTCGCCCAACGTGTCAACCCTGCTGACTCCGCCACCGCCGTCACCGTCCAGCTCGGCTACGACCTCACCGGCAAGCGCACCCGCATGGTCGACGGCAACGGCAACCCCACCACCTACACCTACACCCCCTGGGGACAGCCCGACTCCGTCATCGAGCCCGCCACCACCGCACACCCCAACGCCGCCGACCGGACCTGGACCACCGGCTACGACGCCGCCGGACAACCCGTCACCTATCTGCTTCCCGGCGGTATCACCCGCACCCTCACCCACGACAAGCTCGGCAACCTCACCCAGGAAACCGGCACCGGGGCGGAGGCCACCACCGCCAGCCGCCAACTCGACTACGACGCCGTCGGCCGCATCACCAGCGTCGTCGGCCCCACCGGCGCCACCACCTACACCTGGAACGACCGCGGCAAACTCACCGGCGCCAACGGCCCGGCCGGCATTGCCAGCTACAC
Organism: Micromonospora sp. NBC_00898; assembly: GCF_045207895.1. NCBI lineage: Bacteria > Bacillati > Actinomycetota > Actinomycetes > Micromonosporales > Micromonosporaceae > Micromonospora > Micromonospora sp. NBC_00898. The sequence goes on along the minus strand of NZ_CP108775.1, from coordinate 3,778,029 downwards.
CTACGACAGCGAAGGCAACCTCACCAGCCGCATCGACGCCACGGGCACCGCCACCTTCACCTACAACGCCGCCGGCGCCCTCGCCACCGTCGCCGACCCCCTCACCGGGATCACCGCCACCAACACCTACAAGAACAGCGGACAACTCGGCCAAACCACCTACGGCACCAGCGGCCCCACCCGCGTCTACACCTACGACAACCTCGCCCGCCTCGCCACCGACACCTACAAGAAACCCGCAGGCACCACCACCGCCTCCACCACCTACACCTACGACAACGACGACCTGCTCCTCACCAAGACCACCACCGGCTTTACCGGCGCCGGCGCCAACACCTACGGCTACGACGGCCTCGACCGACTCACCAGCTGGAAATCACCCACCAACCAGCAGAGCACCTACGGCTACGACAACGCCTCCAACCGCACCACCGTCACCACCCCCGCCGGCACCCGCACCACCACCTACGACGCCCGCAACCGCACCACCACCGCCAGCGGCGCCGGCCAACCCGACGAAACCTGGACCTGGACCCCCCGCGGCACTATGTCCACCCACATCGCCGGCACCACCGTCGACAGCTACAACTTCGACGCCTTCGAACGCCTCACCCAGGCGACCAACCCCGGCTACACCGTCACCTACACCTACGACGCCCTCGACCGCCTCGCCCAACGCAACGGCCTCGGCTTCCTCTACAACGACCTGACCAACCAGCCCATCCGCACCCCGCTTGCCGCTGGCCAGGACAGCCAGATCATCCGGGACCCCGCCGGCCAACCCCTGTCCGAAAAGACAGGTACCAGCGCCGCCCGGAACCTCATCACCGACGGCGTTCACGACGACATCACCGCCGCAAGCAACCCCACCACCGGCGACCTCACCGCCTCCCGCACCTACCAGCCCTACGGGCAGACCGCCGCATCCACCGGCACCCTGCCGCTTGGCTACCAAGGCGGCTGGACCGACCCCGACACCACCCAAACCAACGCCCACGCCCGCTGGTATAACCCGGGAACCGGTGCCTTCGCCAGCCGTGACACGTGGACCTTGGCGCCCGACCCCGTTTCTCAGGCAAATCGCTACAGTTACGCGAATTCGAGTCCGGTCACTGGGCTTGATCCAAGCGGACATGACGCAGGGACCGCGGTTCTCGTAGCGGACACGGTCGCCGTTGGTGCTGCGGGCGCTGGTGCATCGGCTGGCGTGACTCTCCTTCTCGCTGGCGTAATTGTCGCCGGCTTTCTGGCCTACGACTATTATCACAATCGTCCCCAGCCGCATTCCAATCCGAATCCAACACCCGCGCCTAGCCAAGGCCCGTCGGGCGGCAATTGGGCGACAAGCACTATCAACCTTCCCAGCCTGGACTATTGCGAACGCAACCCCCACGCAGCCCGCTGCGCATTCGTCTACGACCCAGGCGACCCTCCTACCCCCTCCTACCCCTAGGCCAGGGGACCCGCCAGGACCGAAGGCGCCCTGCAGCCGAGACTGCCGCAATCCACTTCCGATCCCGCCGTGCGTCGTGAAGTCACTCGCCGCAGGCCTCACCGGTGGTCAGCTCTGCCGGACGCCATGGCTGCTGGACATCCTGCCCAAGCCCAAGCCTCGCGGCAGCGAACGACGCGAGTCGGAGTCACTTCTTCCTGCTGGGTCCCAGATTGGCAACAACCCCAACAACGGCCCCGCCCCCACCGTGCAACCCGACCAGCGGCAGGAAACCCTGCCGAGCTTCCCAACAGACCAGGCAGACCACTACGGCGTGGTTCACGGGGTACTGGCGGAAGCATACGAAAGTCCAAACGACGCACGCAGATACAGCGAAGAAGAAGGCTGCCTAAGCGGATCGGGACCATCGGAAATCAACTACTATGAGCTTGACCATTCGTGGTATGCGGGCGATTCCAACCCCGCTGACCCGCGTGGCCGGGCCACTGGAGCGAGCGCGTGTTACGGGGGTGTGCTTCCTCCATATGGCACGAGCGCCAGTTACTATCCGCCAGGATATGACCCCAGGGGCAAAGCAAAGTCAGGTGATCATGTGGACGTGCTGCTCAGCGGCGGTTTCGCTGTCTGAGGCCGGTTCATAGACGCGGTCTTCCTAAGTGGATGATGAAGGTTCTCTACGCCAGCATCGTCTGCAAAGAAGGGCCGCTCGTGGCAGTCTCCCATGCCTTGACCGCTTGCGTCACTGACAGCGGCGCTGACATCGACGTTTCCGACGTGACCGCGTTGTACGAGGTGTTCTCCCAGGTCAGCGACCCACGCAAGCCTCGGGGAGTGCGTCACGGGCTGCCGGCGGCGTTGACCATGTTGGCGTTGGCGGTGCTCTGCGGAGCCCGTAACTTCCGCCAGGCCGCCGACCGGGTCGCCGAGCTGCCCGCGCTGCTGCTGGCCGCCGCGGGCGCCCGCGTGGACCCCCGCCACGGCCGGCGGATACCGCCCAGTCGGGACACCCTGCGCCGTGTGGCCGAGACGATCGACGCCGCCGCCACCGACCGCCTGCTGTGTCAGTGGATCGCCACCCGCATCCCACCCACCGACGGCGGGCGGCCTGGCCTGGCCTTGGACGGCAAGACCGTACGGGCCTCCCACGACGGCGACCCCGCCAACAACGTGAGACTGTTCTCCGCGATGCGCCACGACACCGCCGTCGTGATCGCTCAACTCCGGGTGCCCGACGACACCACCGAGGTCACCCAGGTCCAAGCGTTGCTGGACCCGGTCGAGATCGCCGGCGCGGTGATCACCGCCGACGCCGCGCACCCCTCGACCGACACCGCCACCTACCTGCACCACCGCGGCGCCGGTTACGTGTTCACCGTCAAGGGCAACAGACCCGCCCTCCTCGCGGCGATCTGGCAGCGCCTACCCGCCGCGACCAGCGACAGCGCCGCCCACACTCACCGCGAACACCGCTCGGGACTCATCATCGAGCGTCGGATCTGGACCGCCGACGCCGCCGGCATCGAGTTCCCCGCCGCCGCGCAGGTCTTCCGGATCCGCCGCGACACCTACGACCTGACCGGCCAACGCCTGCACAAGGACATCGTCCACGGGATCACCAACCTGGACGCCCAGGCCACCACAGCCGCAGAAATCGCCGACTACACCCGCCGACACTGGGGCATCGAAAACAAGATCCACTGGGTCCGGGACGTCCTCTTCGCCGAAGACCACCACCATGCCTGGCTCGGTGCCGCCGCCCACACCATGGCCCTGTTCCGCAACCTCGCCATCGGACTGATCCGCCTCGCCGGCCACTCCAAGATCAAACAGGTCCTGGAGCGACTCCACGGCAACAAACTGCTGATCCTGCCACTACTCGCCGCATCCCGAACATGATCAACTGACTTTGCTTTACCTCTGGATATGACCCGTTGACGAAGCAAATGCACTCAGGCCACTTGATCGCCAGAAGTCTGGGTGGTGCAGGTGCTTCCAGTGATCCAAATGCGCCTAAAAATCTAGTGCCGTTGTACAAAACGGTAAACACGCCCGTGATGTATTGGACGGTTGAGAATTATGTCACCCAACGGGTGAAGACTGGAGAAACGGTGTATTACCAAGTCTCTCCATTGTACAGTGGCAGTAATCCGGTGCCATATGCGGTAAAGGCCTACGTCGCGGGCGACCGATTTGGCAGTCAGACCTTCGTGTTCGAGAATAGTCCGTTTGCGTATCAGCCGCTGCCGGCTCGGAGGTAGAAGTGAACTCGTCAGATAGTGTGATCGATCGACTCGCAAACTTGGTGGGTTGGGAAGGTTCGGCTAACAATAAATTCGATTGGCCGGCCCTCGTGGAAGCTTCCGGACATGACTTTCCGCCCGATTATCGCCAGTACATCGAGCGTTTCCCGGCGGGTAACCTTGGACCCCTCACGGTGCACCACCCCCATGAATGGCCGGGGCTTGCGGACTTCGTAGCGTACGCAAGGAATTATCACGAGGTAATGAACGATCGAGCTGAGGTGAAGGGGGATTATCCATACCGTTTCGGCGAATCGCCCGGCGATTTGTGTATGTGGGGTGCCGTGCAGGCCGACTATCTGCTCTGTTGGCATATGACATCAGCGTCGCCGTCGGGCTGGCCGACCGTGGTTTGTGATATTGGGATGGGCGAGGCACCGGAGCTCTATGGCGGCACCATGACGGAGTTGCTCCTAGCGCTCGGTGAGAACCGGAAGCCCGTTCCTGTAATCAACTATGTCACTGAGACGAGCTTGTCTTACAAGTTCTACCCGTTCCGGGAGTAGCAGTCCTCGGAATTTGTGGATCGCTCCGGCTTCGACCTTTGGCTGTCGGGCCTTCGAAGGCGTCGGTCACCCGGGCCAGCACCTACCGATGAGCCACCCGAGACCAGCAGCAGGCCCCTCGCGCTGGCGCCGTTCATACTCGGCGCAGCGCAGTGCTACCGCCTCACCCCGGTTGAGGGCAACGCCAGATGGGACGTCGACGAGCGCGTGGGCCGGGTGGGATCGAGGAGCCTCGACCGCCGACGGCGACCGTGTTGGCGCCCCGCCGTACAGCCCACCGATGATTGATGGGGGAGCGGGCTGGGAGCAACGGGGTGCGCTGAACGGCGCTGAACTGCATCGAACGTCGCCCAACTGCACTCAACGGCACCTACCCTCACCTGCGGCTGTGCGTTTCCGCAGGTCAGGGACGCTGCAGCGTCCCGGTTCACACCGAAGAGGTCACTGGTTCGATCCCAGTATCGCCCACCCAGGTCAAGGCCACTTCCCGGTATCGGGAGGTGGCCTTTCTGCTGCCCGTACAGCAGCGAAGTACAGCAACGCCGTCAGCGGCCGAGGGAATCGCCAAGCCGCTTGAGGGCTTCCCGTGTGGCCTTGGATGAGACGTGGGTGTAGATCTCCATGGTTACGGAGAAGCGGGCGTGCCGGAGGACCTGCATGGCGACTCTCGGGTGGACGTCGAGGTCGGCGAGCAGTGTGGCGCAGGTGCGCCTGGCGTCGTGCACGGTGATCGGTCTGACGCCGGCCTTCTCGCACCTTGTCTGCCAGGAGCGCTGGAAGTTGCGCGGCTCGATGGGTGTGCCATAGCGGGTGGTGAATACGAGGTCCGTCTCGTGCCATGCCTTGCCGGCGGTTTCTCGTGCCTCGTCGCGTTCCAATTCCAACCGACGCAAACCAACCGCCGACACTGCCGCCACCGCTGGCCGCGAAGACATCAACCATGGTCGCGACCATAGCGAACTGTTACTACTCGGCCTCGGGCCTGGCGCTGCAAGATCGTCGTCGGATTCGTGTCGGCGAGTTACGAACCACCGCGCCGTGAGGTCCAGGGCTGCTCCGCCTGCCGTCGGATGGCAAGATCGTGTCTCGTGATCGATGATTTCGCTAAGGACGATCTGCACGGCCAGCTCAGGCGGACACGTCAGGCGCTGGTCTGGAAGCTCGAGGGCCTGTCCGAGTACGACGTCCGGCGTCCTTTGACAGCGACGGGGACCAACCTCCTTGGCCTGGTGAAGCACTTGGCGACCCTGGAGGCCTGGTATTTCGGTGAGGTCTTCGGCCGCCCGTTCCCGGAGCCGCTGGGGCGATGGCAGGACGCGGACGGCAGCGACCTGTGGGTGACCCCGGGCGAGACCCGCGAGCAGATCATCGACTTCTATCAGCGTGCCTGGGGGCATGCGGACGCGACGATCGAAGAGCTTCCCATCGACGCGCCTGGCCACGTGCCGTGGTGGTCGCGGCCGGACGTCAAGCTGTTCAACATCATGGTCCACGTCCTTCAGGAGACCACCCGGCATGCCGGACACGCCGACATCCTGCGTGAGCAGCTCGATGGCCGGACCGGGGTGATGGCTGAGTACGAGGAGCAGATCGACACGGCGGCCCGGGAGGCGTACTGGGCGAAGATCGAGCGGGCTGCGCAGGAAGCGGCCGGCGGCTCGCATCATGCCGACCTATCCGACACGCATTGCGCGGTGGGGACGCCGTGAGAAATCCGGATCTCGTGGAGGTTCGCCCGTGAGGGCGGTCATCGTCGCGGCCGCGGTCGCGTTCATCATCTCCCTGTTCGGCACGCCGGTGGCGATTCGCGTCTTCACCGCGCTCAAGGCCGGCCAGCCGATCCGATCGATCGGGCCGGCCACCCATCTGACCAAGAAGGGCACCCCCACGATGGGTGGCGTCGCGTTCATCGTGGCGACCGTCTTCGCGTACGTGGCCGGGCACATCGCCCTGACTACCCTGCCCGAGCGGCAGATCGCGCAGGAGGGGCCGACCATGACGGCCCTGGTGCTGCTCGGGCTGTTCGTCTTCTGCGGCGCGGTCGGCTTCTTCGACGACTTCCTCAAGGTGCGCCGGCGCAACTCCGACGGACTGTCCGCCAAAGGCAAGCTGCTCGGCCAGGCGATCGTCGGCGGCGGGTTCGGCATCGCCGCGCTCTACGTGCCGAGCACCAACGGCCAGACCGTGGCCAGCGAGCACATCTCGCTCATCCGCGACATCAGCTGGCTGAACGTCGGCAAGGTCGGCGCGGTCATGGTCTTCGTCTTCGTGATCATGGCGATGTCGAACGGCGTGAACCTCACCGACGGCCTCGACGGCCTGGCCACCGGCGCGTCGATCCTGGTGCTCGGCGCGTACGCGCTGATCGGCTTCTGGCAGTACCGGCACTGGTGCGCCGACGACGCGTACGCCCGCGTGAACGACTACTGCTACCAGGTCCGGGATCCCCTGGAGATCGCCATGATCGCGGCGGCGGCGGCCGCCGCCTGCGTGGGCTTCCTGTGGTGGAACACGTCCCCGGCGCGGATCTTCATGGGTGACGTGGGCTCGCTCGGGCTCGGCGGCCTGATCGGCGGGCTCGCGGTGGCAACCCGCACCACGCTGCTTTCGATCATGATCGGCGGGCTCTTCGTCATCATCACGACGACCTGGGTGATCCAGATCGTCTCGTTCCGGACCACCGGTAGACGTGTCTTCCGGATGGTGCCGTTGCACCACCACTTCGAGCTGGCCGGATGGAGCGAGGTCAATATTGTGGTCCGGTTTTGGATCGTGGCCGGCGTCTGCGTGGCGGTCGGCCTGGGCCTGTTCTACTCGGATTTCTTGGCGGTCGTTGGATAAAAGCCACGCGACAAGCCTGTGTCGTGCCACCGACGGTGATCCGCCGGGCAGCCTGGTTCCCCACCGGGGTGCCAGCGTCTGGCAGCAGCATTGCCTAAGAGACCGTCGGGTAACCGATTGAGGGCGGGCTGTTACGGCGAGAAACGTCGATGTCGGGTGCTCGACAAATGCGTCATCCCCGCCATGATCTTGATGTGTGTGCAACAGGGATCTTGGCGGGGACGACGCCCGTAGATGCTACTCATCCAGCCTGACCGACGCGATGTGGGCTGTCCTGGCTCCGTTGATGCCGGTGCGTGACCTGCGCAAAGGCGGACGTCCGCGGGTGTACGACGATCGGTTGATTCTGAACTCGATCTTCTATGTGCTGCGGTCGGGCTGTGCGTGGCGGTTGATGCCTCACGATCTGGCCCCGCCGGACGCGGCGCATCGGTGGTTCACCACCTGGCGCCGAGACGGCACGTGGGATGCCATCCACGACGAACTGCGGCGGCAGGTGCGCGTGCAGGCCGGGCGGGAACCCGAGCCCACGGCGGCGGTTCTGGACGCCCAGTCGATCAAATCCAGTGAGGGAGGTGAGTCTCGTGGATTCGACATGGGTAAGCGCACCACCGGCCGGAAACGACACCTGATCGTCGACACGATGGGACTCCTGCTCGTCGTCGCGGTCACCTCCGCCTCGGTACAGGACCGACCCGGCGGACGGGCGCTGCTGCACCGCCTCGCCGCCACCTTCACCACCATCGCCGTCGTCTGGGCCGACGGTGGCTACGCCAACAGCGTCGACACCAGTCTGCTGACCTGGGCCAAGACCCAACTCGGCATCCTGCTGCAGATCGTCAAACGCACCGACGACGTCAAAGGCTTCCAGGTCCTACCCCGCCGCTGGGTCGTGGAACGCACCTTCGGCTGGCTGATCCGCAACCGACGCCTGGCCCGCGACTACGAACGCCTCACCACCAACTCCGAGACCATGATCAAAGTCGCAATGATTCGACTCATGGCGATACGCCTGGCCCGTCAACCGACCCGATGGGCCAACACCGCCGAACGTGCAGCCGCTCGACGCATCAACGCCGAACAACTTTTCACAACGTAACCATCCGGTTACCCGACGGCCTCTAAGCCGGTCGCGGCCAGACCCCTCGGTCTCTGTGTCAGCAAGAGGTCTGGCGTCATCCATCATGGGGCGACCTCCGGCGGCGGCTGGAGCGCACGCGACGACATCACGTGGTGTCGGCTGTGAACTGGCGACAGGCGAGATCGACGTTCACACCGAAGAGGTCACTGGTTCGATCCCAGTATCGCCCACCCAGGTCAAGGCCACTTCCCGGTATCGGGAGGTGGCCTTTCTGCTGCCCGTACAGCAGCGAAGTACAGCAACGCCGTCAGCGGCCGAGGGAATCGCCAAGCCGCTTGAGGGCTTCCCGTGTGGCCTTGGATGAGACGTGGGTGTAGATCTCCATGGTTACGGAGAAGCGGGCGTGCCGGAGGACCTGCATGGCGACTCTCGGGTGGACGTCGAGGTCGGCGAGCAGTGTGGCGCAGGTGCGCCTGGCGTCGTGCACGGTGATCGGTCTGACGCCGGCCTTCTCGCACCTTGTCTGCCAGGAGCGCTGGAAGTTGCGCGGCTCGATGGGTGTGCCATAGCGGGTGGTGAATACGAGGTCGGTCTCGTGCCATGCCTTGCCGGCGGTTTCTCGTGCCTCGTCGCGTTGTTCGTTTCTCAGCTTGAGTGCGGTCAGGCAGATGTCGGGCAGGGGGAGTGTGGCGTCGGATGCCTGGGTCTTGGTGTCGCGGTGGAGGAGCTGGCCGCGGACTCGTTGCAGTTGGCGGCCGATGGTCAGCTCTCCCGCGTCGAGGTCGACGTCCTCCCACGTCAGTCCTAGGGCCTCGCCCTTGCGTAGGCCGGTGACGAGGACCAGGGCGTAGGCGGCGTAGAGCGGGTCCTCGTCGTGGCGGGCGGACTCCAGGAACTTGCGGGCCTCGTCACTCGACCACGACCGGCCTCGCCGCCGGCGGACGGTGGCCAGGGTGACCGGTACGGCGGGATTCTTGGTGATGAGGTCTTCGGCCTGGGCGTGGGTGAGGGCGGCCCGCAGTGCGGCCCGGATGTCGCTGACCGTGCGCGTCGACGGGACCGCCTGGCAGCAGCGGCTGACCGCGCAGCAGCGCCGCTTCTCCTTCCGGCGCGCGGTGTCCTTGCCCTGGGCGCAGCACTGGCAGGTTCGGGCGACCTGGTTGATCCAGGTCTGGACGTCCCGCGAGTGGAGCCCGTCGAGCCGCTTCGCCCCGAGGCCGGGGGCGATGTGGCGGCGGACGAATGTCTCGTAGGTGGCGTAGGTCAACGGTGCCCGGTTCGGCTGGATGATCTCGGTCAGCCAGTAGGTGAGGAAGCTGCCGACCGTGGGGACGCTGGTCGCCACCGGCCCCTGCTTCGCCTGCTGGTGCAGTTTGATCCACTTGTCGTGGACGGCCTCGCGGGTCTTGCCGTAGACGTACTTGCGGGTGCGTTTGCCGTCGGGCTTGGTGACCCAGACGTAGGCGGCGAAGCCGTTGCGGTAGGGGAAGATCGAGCCTTCGCCGTTGGCGCGGGTGCGTCCGGGCATCAGGCGGCCTCCTGGCGTTCGACCTGTTGGCGGATGTAGTCGTCGACCCATTCGGGGAGGATGCGGCGGTACTTGCCGTCCTTGATGGAGCGCAGTTCGCCGGTGGCGATCTTCATCTTGACCTTGGAGATGCCGAAGCCGAGGAGGACGGCGACCTCGGCGGGGAGTACCAGCGCGGGGTGAGGTCTCTGCTCATGCGGCCGCCCCGGTCAGCCATGCTTCGTGGGCGAGTTCTTCGCGGCCGACGCGTCTGCTCTCTCGTCGCTGGGCGGCGGCGGTGTTGGCAAGGAGTGCGTCGCCGTCGGTGAGCCAGCCGGCTCTGGCGTAGGTGAGGCTGCCGATGGTGATGGTGTCGCTCGTGTCATCGTCTTCGGTCCGGCGGAACGTCGCGCGGGTGTCGCGGAGCAGGCCGAAGGTGACCGAGTAGCGGCGGGCCTTCGTGAGGAAGTGGCCGCCGAAGCCGAGCATGTGCGCCCAGCGCCGCAGCCCGGCGTAGGGGCTCGGTTTGCCGTCAAGGCCGTCTTGACGGCAGCCGATCCATTCGGCGCCGCTGGTTGTCTCGGTCAAGGTGGGGCGGCCGAGGTGCCAGCAGGCGTCGATGAGGCGGGCGAGGTGGCCGCCTTCCGGGTCGGGGTAGTCGTCGACGGTGGCCGAGGTGAGGCGGGTGGACCGGTGACCGGTGGCCTCGGTCGACTTGGTGGCGTACTTGGCCAGGTAGGCGGCCACCTTGCCGTCGGTCACGTCACCGTCGGAGATGCCGATGCGCCGGACGTCGACCTGCTCGCCCCAGGCCACCTCCCAGCCCTGCGACCGGTCGGGGTGCGGCGGTGTGGTGACGCTGATCTGTCGGGCTGCGGCGTGGACGGCGGCTTCCAGGTCGTCGACGGTGATGCCGGCCGGCGGCGGCACCAACGCGGTCCGGTCGTCCGGGTCGACGCCGTCGAGGCGGAGCAGGGCGTGGAAGTGCACCGCTCCTCGACGTTGCATCTCGGCGACCTTGCCGTGCGAAACCCGCACGGGCGGCACCCGGCGGATCTTGCCTGAGTCGCTGACGACCTGGACGTGGGGGATGCCGCGTCGGCGGCAGAGGGCGGCGAGACGGCGTTCGATGGCCTGCTTGGTGCGCCGCCACAACTCACCAGCGAAGCCGTTCCAGACGACCTGGTGGTCGTGGTCGTAGCAGTCGAGGCACAACGGCTGCCCGAGCTGCGGGTCGTCGGCGTCGTGGCGGGCGAAGCACACCGCGGGCTGTCCGTGCTGGCATCTGGCGGCGGTGCGGCGGGCGTGGCACGGGGCCGGGCTGCAGTCGCAGCGCTGTCGGTTGCCGCAGGTATGGCGAGGGATGTGCCGGTGGTGGACCGCGCCGAAGGACGGGGCGGTGAAGGTGGCGAAGACGACCGGGTGCCGGCCGATCGAGGCGGGTACGCCTTTGCCGCCGGTCAGGCCGCAGCGGACGACCTGGTAGGCGTCACCGGCGTAGACCCAGGCGCAGTCCCGGCACTCCGATTCGCGGCGGTTGCCGCACGCCTTGTAGAGCGTGCGGTCGGGCAGCTCGTCCGTGTGCTGCTGTCGCAGGATCCGGCCGCTGTCGGGGTCGACAGCGGCGAGGGTGCCGGTGAGGCGGATCGGGCGGGCGCAGCCGCCAGCGGTGCGGGTGTGCTCCAGCCAGCCGAAGAAGTCCGGCATGGCAGCGCGGTGCAGGACCTGAGGGCGGGTTGCCGCAGGCATCCCCACCCGTGGAGTCAACGAATTCGCGCCATCGTGGACGGCAGGGAAGGCCGTGCTGGGCCGCTCAGCGGATTCAGGGGACCGGCACAGCGTCCGGTGCGATCGAGAGCCGGCGGGACGTGGCCCGCATCAGTGGCAGGAAGGCCGCTCGGCATCTCCGACATCGAGTCCAGCGATCCGGCAGGAAGGCCGCGCTGGCGTGCTCGACGAGGGTCAGAGTAGCACCGGGTGCCGACACGTCAACCCGATGTAACTCCGGAGTCTGAGAGGCTGTCTGGCCACCCGATGACGCGCTCGACGGTGACGCCTCGAAGGTTGGCCCCGTCCCATCGGGCCCCGGTAACGTCCGTGCGCCCGTACTCCGGATCGTGAGTCGAAACGTAGCCGAAATTCGCGTAGGACAGATCCGCGTCGCGCAGGTCGGCATCCCGTAGATCGCAGCCAGCGAAGCTGGCCCCTCGGAGGGAGGCCCCTCGGAGGTCGGCGCCCCGGAAGTCACACAACTTGAAAGAGTGCCTATCAAGGGTGCGATGCCGAAGATCGCGACCCGCGAACGACTTCCTCGTCGCGCCGGGCAGGATGCTCATCCGCGAACCGTAGCCTGATCGCCCGATGCCCAACCACCGACTTGCTACGCGCGGCGCATGGCGCGCTGTACGTGCGTCGCATCAACTGGACACGACAGCCGGCTGTGGCCTCTGCTGCCGGCCGGTGCGGGAGAACTTTCCTTACGTCCATCAAGGCGGCCCGACAAGCGGGCCGCACGCGCCGCCGCCAGGGCGCGCCGGCCACTGCCGCTGTCGCTCTGCGGCCGTCACGACTGACGCCCGGCGGCTGGCGCGGAAAGCGGGGAAGCCCGGAGGGCCGCCGCAGAACAACAGATCGTTGACCGGTGTGGTGGTGGGCCGGCAGCCGGCCGGGCCGCGCGGCCACGAGCCCGCGCGGCGCAGGGGAGCGCACGCCGGCCGCGTCGGCGAGCTGGCGGCGGTCGCGGGGCTGCGGTTAGAGCGCCTCCGGCGGGGGCGCTCCGGCTCCAGGATGGCCGGGGCTCCGCCGGCGGGTCACGGTCCGTGGGTGGTTGCGGTGGGCCATCCCGCCTGCTATCGACCCGGGCAAGCCGAGCAGACGACCGCCCGACCCGCCAGCGTCCGAACCTGCCGTCAAGGCCGTCTTGACATGGCGTGCCGGACGGTGGCCCGCTCCCCAAAAGGGCGGGTCGATGGCAGACGGGATGGCAAGCTGGTCGCTACAGGATGGACAAGCGTGAGGTGCTGCTCTGAGCCAAAGAGTTCATCGCCGTGTCGAAGACCGCCGCCCGCGCCCCCTCTTGATCAGGGCACCGAACACGCCGGCGCACACAACCGAACAGACGCCCATGACTACCGCCGCGAACGGATCACTTTTCGGGCCTGACAAAAGGCTCACCGATGTAATTCCGAACCCGATGGCAAAAATGGGCAATATCATGCGTGCCGCACGGCGGTGATGACGCCGATTGTGCGCGGCGTTAATCCGACGTTCTTCGGGACTGAGCTCGTTCTCCCACGGCGTGTTGAAGGGCCAGTTGGCAACCCAGATTATTGCAGCCAGCCCCGCAATAGTCACCAGCACCACAATGACGGCTTTGAAGAACATGTTCTACCTCCAGAAGCCGTCAGTCCAAGACCGAACCGAAGGCGTTGGTAAAGGCCATGGTCGGCGGGGGCCCTGGGTCAGAAGGTGCGGGGTGATAGTGACTGGTAAGCCGATGGTTTGTAAAGCAAGGCCGTCGGCTGGTGCGGTCAGGGCTGGTCCGAGGATCGCAGGCGCCCACCCCACCGGGCGGGGCGGCTGTCGACAGCAACGGTGACAGCAAAGACGGGCTGACCAGGGCACGAGCCAGGTAAACCCCACGTCGGCGCAGAGCCATCATGAGCTTCAAGTAGCTGGGTGCGTTTTTAGGGCCGAATACACCCACTTGGAGACCGCCGAGTTGTCAGGTAGGTCCGTAAGGTCGACGGCTACCCACCGGGCTTCGGAGATCTCCCCATTTGGGTTGATCTCGTCCGAGATTGCCTGCAGGCGGACGATCTTCAGGTAGCCCCGTTTGCCCCCGCTGGTGGTCAGGTGTTCCTCTAGCACAAGGGCGAACGAGTCCAACTCAATGCCCAGTTCCTCGATGCACTCACGCCTGGCCGCTTGCTCTGGGGTCTCCCGGGCTGGCTTATATCCGCCTCCCGGCAGGCTCCACAGGGATCGGTCGCCGTAGCTGTGTTGGACGAGGAGCACTCGGTCAGCGTCGGCCGGGTGCATGATCAGCGCTTTCACGCCGTAGGTGGTCGGCTTGGCGATCCGCCAGTACACGCGACGGATGTGATAGAGCAGCTTGAACGCGAACGGCGGAATCCTCATACGGCCATCCAATCGGTGAGCCATGCGGTGCGGAAATGTGAGCCATCGTATTTCCGCTCAGCCCACACGCGCACGGCGCGGCAACGTTGCGAACCAGCACGGTCAGCGGCGTGGCCGGGTCCGATTCAACAGCATAATGTTGATCACCATGGCCATCCGCTGATCTTAGGCTCGGCCGATCTCGTTGTCGTACCGTCCGCTCGCCCTTGGGTGACGGCCGTGCCCGTCTCGTGCCCGATGCGACGGTCAACACCGGGCAAAGCCTGCACTTTGATGGCGTCAACTCGAACGCTCCGTGTTGCTTAACCAGCCGGCATGGCTACCCAACGTGTAGATCAACCCGATTCCCAAGCTGAGGTTGGCCCCCGTCAGCCCTTGGGCTTCCACCAGGCCGCGAGCAGCCCTACGACGGCGATGAGGAAGAGACAGGCAAATCCCGCACAGAGCAGCAGGCCGAAGCCGGCGAAGGTACCGAATTCCACCAGCCGACTGTAGGCGGACCAGCCTCGATCGATGCCGTCAGGAGACGGCCCGGCGGTCTGGGGGCACAGGGGGCACAAGACACCGTGAAACGTTGCGAACCAGCGAGCAGCCATGGCAGACCGAGACGCCGTGCGAGCAGGCTTCGGGCGCTGTTGCCGCTGATAGGTGCGCCGGCGCTCTAAGTTCCGCTTCAACGTCTGATGGCCCGCCAGACTACGGGTAGACGTCGTGGGAGGGCGGTAACCAGTAAGGCCACCAAGGCGGCTCTCCGGCCGGGCACAGGGCATTCCGCAGAGGCAGGCCGGCAAGCGCGAAGTACGCCCAGGAGAGAACCACGACGACGACAACGGTGGTCAACACTGAGACCCCAGCCCGCAGGGCCGGCGACATCATCCACCGCCCAGTGACCGTGTACGTGACGATAAGAGCCACACCATGGACGATGGCCAGCACTGGAAGCAACGCTATGAGCCCGAAGGCGTTGGCGCTCGCGTTGATCCCGACATCGCAAGCGGCATATGCGCGGGCCACCACGGAGGTTGTCCCGCACGAGACGAGCACGGCCAGGACCAGAGCAGCGACAAGATGGTGGCCCGGAAGCTGCTTCTGACGGCGGTGTTCCTGACTCACCTTGGTCTCCTTCGCGCGGCACGCCGGCCGCACGGATTTGATCACAAGGGCCTGTCGACAGCAACGGTGACAGCAACGAGCCAGGATCGGGACAGCCGGCGCGCCCCGCAGGCGGACAGCAGTCCGAGGTGACGGATCCAGCCGGACCCCGCCGGACGACGCGCCCAGAACTTACAAATGAGGGGTCGAGACGCTCGCGATGGCAGCCAGGCTGGCGGTGTCAGGGTGAGTGTCTAACTGAGTGACTACGAGTGCGAACAGGGCCGCACAACCACGGACGTCGGCGCACCGCTCCCGCAGGTGAGAGGCTCAGCAACGCCAGCTCAACGAAGCGGAATCGTTGCCTGGGGGTCAAGGAGTCGTCGGTTTTAAACTGGCGGTGCGTGCTACTGGTCGTCGCCGTCAGCGTCGCCACCGGGAGCTGGCCCAGCTTGAACGATCCCTTCTGGATCTTGACGGTCGTGGCGGGCGCCTCGACGAGGCTGCGGCCGTTGATGTGGAGGGCGACGACCCGCGAGCCGTCGACCAGGCGCCGCGACCGCACGTCCAGGCGGACGGGGTCGAGGTCGATCACGGTCGCGAGTGCCAGCTCCCGCACCACACTCGACGTGCACGCAGTGCGGCACTTCCACCGGCGGACGGCGATAGCCCACCGCGCCCGCGCCGAGGTACTCACCATGCCAGACTGCCCGACCGAGCCCGAACTCGTTCACCAGCGGGTCCGCGCACACATCGACGTCGTCGCCGCCCGCCGCGCCGGGCCGTGGGACTTCGAACCCCCGGGCCGCCCCCGCTGATCACCCGGCTGTCGGACTGCCGGCGGCGGCGAGCGCGCCGGCCGCTGCCGGCACGACATCGTGCGGCGCCAGTTCGGATCGCTCACCGCGCTGAGGCACGCCCGGCGCGGGTCATCGGCATCGGGGGAGCCACGCTGGGCGGGCCGCCGCTACCGGGGGATTCTTGAACACCACGCCCCAAGTGCGCTGGATAGGTGCGTCCTGCGTGGGTCTGCCGACCCACGGGTGGGGACCCGGCGCTGGCGCCGGCCTTCGACAGTGCCGCTCAGCGGGCCTTCTTCGTCGCCCGCTTGCGGGGCGGCGTCAACAGGTCGGCGATCGCCGCGATCGCGGATG
This sequence comes from Micromonospora sp. NBC_00898, assembly GCF_045207895.1. NCBI lineage: Bacteria > Bacillati > Actinomycetota > Actinomycetes > Micromonosporales > Micromonosporaceae > Micromonospora > Micromonospora sp. NBC_00898. The sequence continues at coordinate 3,761,955 of NZ_CP108775.1, read as the reverse complement.
GCACTAGCCGGTAGTACGCCCAGACGCCGCGCTTCTCGCGCTCGAGCAGGCCGGCCTCGGTGAGGATCCGAAGGTGATGACTGACGGTCGGCTGGGAGAGCCCGAGTGGCGCGGTGAGGTCACTCACGGACGCCTCGCCCTCCGGAGCGGACTGGATGAGACTGAGCAGTCGCAGCCGGGCTGGGTCGGCGAATGCCTTCAGCACTCCCGCGAGCCGCTGGGCATCGGCACGCTTGATCGGCTCGCCAGCAAGCGGCGAGATAGCAGGCGTAGCAGTTTTCGCAGTTCTGAGCTTCCACCCCGGGACCGGACACCGGGGTTCTCACGCTGCGAGGGCGTGGGTGTGACGATACCCGAGGCGGGCCTCGGTGGGTGTGCGGTATCCAATGGTCGAATGTAGACGGTTTGTGTTGTAGTAGGCCAGGTAGGCGAAGACCGCTTGGCGAGCGGCGGCGCGGGTGGGCCAGACCTTGGTGCCGACCTCGGTTTTCAGGGTCGCGAAGAAGCTTTCCGCGGCCGCATTGTCATAGCAAGATCCAGTACGGCCCATCGATGCCCGTAGCCGATGTCTGCGCAGGCAGCGGCGGAACTCGGTGGAGGTGTACTGCGATCCGCGGTCCGAGTGGAAGATCGCGCCCTTGCCGGTCAGGCCCCGGCGGGCGGCCAGGGTGATCGCGTTGCAGGCCAGCTCGGCGCGCATGTGCTCGGCCATCGCGTGCCCGACCACCTCGCGGGTGTGCAGGTCGATGACGGTGGCCAGATACAGCCAGCCCTCCTCGGTGGGCAGGTACGTGATGTCGCCGACCAGCTTCTCGCCCGGCGCGGCGGCGGTGAAGCCCCTGCCGAGCAGATCCGGGGCCGGTGGCGCGGTCACATCCTGCTTGGTCAGCGATCGGCGTCGCCGGCGCGTGAAGCCCACGATCCCGCGCTGACGCATGATCCGCTCGACCTTCTTGCGGTTGACCCGCCGGCCGCGCCGGCGTAGCTCCACCGTCACGCGCGGGGACCCGTACGCCTGTCGGTGCGCCGCGTGGATCGCGGTGATCTCCGCAGCGAGCGCGTCCTCGTCCTGCTCACGCTGCTCGCGGGCCTCCGCGGCGTGCAACCACTCGTAGAAGCCCTGGCGGCGCACCCGCAGGACTCGACACAGCCGCGTGACGCCGTAGGTGGCGCGCTCGGCGGAGATGAAGCGGTAGCGGCTGGTCAATGCCCCATCTCCTTGGCAAAATATTGGGCTGCCTTGCGGAGAATGTCCTTCTCCAGCTCCAGCTCCCGCACCCGAGCACGCAGCTTGCGCAGCTCTTCGCGCTCGGTGAGCGTCAACTCGGGCTCCGCGGACCGGCCGCCGGCCTCCCTACGCTCCTCGGCCCGGACCCAACCACGCAGCGTCTCATGGTTGACGCCCAGGTCACGGGCTATCTGCCGCAACGGCGAGTCCGACGAACGGACCAACGCCACCGCGTCCTTACGGAACTGCTCGGTGTACTGCGAGGGACGTGCCACCAGGGCATCCTTCCTCCTGGCTCATCTGCCAGGGATCAGGGTGTCCGGCCCGAGGGGGGAAGCTCATTCCCACGTCTGCCATCGTTCCACCAACACCATCGATAGGCCGGTGGAACCAGGACCAGTACCCCGATGGCCAGCAGTCCGGGCGGTGTTGGTACATCCGCATGTCGCGTCCACGCCGGTGGTCAACCGCGGGCGTGATCTCGTACAGGCAGGCCTGCCACAGGACGGTTTCCCCGCCGCCGGGGACGATGTGCCCGTCCACCTGGCCCGCCGCGCAGCAGCACGTCCACCCATTCGACGGTACGTGTTCTCCGGGCAGGGGGCGTGCGCTACGAGCACCCTATTTGCCCAGGCCGGCAAGGGCTGCGGATGCAGGCCGGGGTCCGCTCGTTAGCTGCGTACGCGTGCAGCCGGTCCCCGCGCCGCTGCTTGACGCGGGGACCGGTGGTCGGTGGCCTGCGGCTGGGGCTGCTCCACCTGGGTGTGGCCGTGGCCAGCAGCCGGGCGGCGGCCTCGCCGACCAGCTCAGCTTCGCCGTCGAGACCTAGCCCGCCGCCTCGGACACCGCCTCCCCGGCGTGCGAGGCATCTACAGCCACGTCACCGAACCCATGATCAACAACCTCGTCGACGCACTACAGCGCCGCTGGGAAGCCACCCAACCCGACAGCCCCGACCCGGTCGTCCGCCGGCTGCGACCCGCCGCCTGACCGGTCGAGGGCGGGGCCGCCGGCCCCGCCTCACCGTCTGCCGGTCCTGTCGCGCATCCAGCGCTCGAATTCGACGGCGACGATGCGTTCGTCATGCACGCCGGTCGCGTCGTCGGACGCCAGCCAGACGATGGGCGGGCCCATCACCGCGGGCTCCAGGAAACCCTGGCCCTCGGGCACGGCGTCGAGGGGCAGCATCCCCGTGACGGTTGCGCCCCCGGGCAGCAGCAGGTTGACGGTGACGCCCGTGTCCCGCAGGTCAGCGGCCATGATCCGAGACAGCGCCTCGCTGCCGGCACGCGACGGCCCGTAGGGGACGAACCCGGCTCGATGCATGGTCGAATGGCTCACCGAGATGTTGACGATGCGCCCGCCGCCGGCGGCCAGCATCCGCGGCACGATCTCGCGCGCCACCAGGAAGTAGCCGGTCAGGCGCACGGAAGCCGTCGACCGGCACCTCCCAGAAGCCCCGGGGGTGGGTCATGAAGCGCGGGTTGACCGTGCGCATGCCGATCCCGGCGTTGTTCACCAGCATGTCGATGCCGCCGAGCCGCGACCACGCCTCGTCGACCGCCCCGGCCACCGACGACTCGTCTCGGCGCGTCATCCTCGCCGAATAGCCCTCCGCCGCGTGGATCACGAAGTTCGTGCCAGAGCCAGTATTCACTGGTGAGGTTCCCCCGATAGCGTGGAGGCCGGACCTAAGGGGATAGATGGTCATGGCTGAGACGAGGCGGCGGTTCGACCGGGAGTTCCGTGAGGGCGCCGTGCGGATCGTGCGGGAGACGGGCAAGCCGATCGCGCAGGTCGCTCGGGACCTGGGGATCAACGACGGCACCTTGGCCAACTGGGTGGCGCAGGACCGGCGGGCTCGGGGTGAGGCCGCCGCCGGCGGTCTCGGTGAGGACGAACGCGCCGAGCTGGCTCGGCTGCGCAAGGAGAACGCCGAGCTGGCGATGGAGCGCGATGTGCTCAAGCGATCCGTGGTCCTGTGGGTCAAGGAGGCGACGAAGTGACTGTGGCCGGGTTCGTCGCCGCTCAGAGGACCGAGCACGCCGTGCCGCACGCGGTGACCTGCCGGGCGCTGGGGCTGAGTGAGTCGTGGTTCTACAAGTGGCGTGACCGGCAACCCACCACGCGGCAGACCCGCCGCGACGCCCTCGATGAGGCGATCCGGGCCTGCTTCGACGCCTCCGGCGGCACCTACGGCTCTCCCCGGGTGACCCAGGATCTGCACGCCGACGGGTGGCAGGTGTCGGTCAACACCGTCGCGGCGCGGATGGCCGCCCTCGGCCTGGCCGGACGCACCCGAAGGCGCCGACGCAGCCTCACCAAGCAGGGCAAACGCCCGGTGGCGCCGGACCGGGTGCGGCGGCAGTTCACCGCCGTCGCGCCGGACGTGTTGTGGTGCGGCGACATCACCGAGGTCGTCACCGACGAGGGCAAGCTCTACCTGGCCACGGTGATCGACCTGTACTCGAGGCGGCTGCTCGGCTACGCGATGAGCGCGCATCACGACGCCGACCTGACCCAGGCGACCCTGGGCATGGCCGCCGCGACCCGCGGCGGCACCGTCGACGGAGTGATCTTCCACAGCGACCGCGGCAGCGAGTACACCGCCGCCGACTACGCCAAGGCCTGCCGCCGCCTCGGTGTCCTACAGTCGATGGGCCGGGTCGGCTGCGCCCTGGACAACGCCGCCGCCGAAGCGTTCAACTCCACCATCAAGGTCGAGTACATCCACCGGCAACGGTTCCGCACCCGATCCGAGGCCCGACTCAAGATCGCCACCTGGATCGTCGACTTCTACAACGTCCGCAGACGTCACAGCGCCTGCGACGGCATGTCACCCGTCGACTACGAACACTTCATCGCCGAAGCCCGCCGGGCTCAGGCAGCTTAAACAACCCTCCACGCTTCCAGGGGATTGACACTGGCCGCGGACAGTTGGCGCGGTCAGCGGTTGTGACCAACACGTCCTGCAGGATTGTCCACGGCGTCAACGCTCCAGGTCGAGTCGCCTCGCGTTCGGCCTGTTGAGCCGACTTCCATGCCCCTTCATGGAAACTTTGGTGAGCGTCCGCGCGGGACGGGTCGTGTTCGGAATGATCGGCTCAGGGAACCTTCGTTGCGCGAGCCGTCCGAGGTGCTGCCATGTCCGACACCGCGAGTCATCCGCGGATTCCCTCGCGCGCCTGGTACCGGCCGATGGTCGCCCGCCCCACCGATGAGCCGTACCGGACGGTGACTCCGCTGGAGCTGCTCTTCGATCTGTGCTTCGTGGCCGCGGTACGGCAGGCCGCCGACCGGCTGCACCACAACCTGGGCGAGGCCGACATCGGTCACGGGATTGGCCTCTACCCGGTGGTGTTCTTCGCGATCTGGTGGGCGTGGATGAACTTCACCACGTTCGCTTCCGCGTACGACCCCGAGGACGACGTCTACCGCCTCACTACCCTGGTCCAGATCGCCGGGGCGCTGGTGATCGCCGGTGGCGTGCCGCGCGCCTTCGACCACAGCGACTTCTCCGTCATCACGTACGGGTACGTGATCATGCGGCTGGCGATGGTCGGGCAATGGTTGCGCGTCGCCCGCAGCGACCCGGAGCGGCGGGCCACCGCACTGCGCTATGCCGTGGGCGTCATCGTGCTGCAGGCGGCCTGGCTCGCCCGGCTGGCACTGCCCGACGGCTGGCTGTTGCCCGGCTTCCTGGCGATCGCCCTCGCCGAGCTGCTTCTGCCGTTCTGGGCGAGGCGCCCCGCTCCGATCATCTGGCACCCACGCCACATAACCGAGCGGTACGGCCTGTTCACCATCATCGTGCTCGGCGAGTCGGTACTCGCGGCCAGCCTCGCCGTCCAGACCGCTTTTGACAGGGGGACCGAGGCGAGCACTCTTCTGTCCATCGCCGGTGCCGGCGTCGTGATCGTCTTCGCGATGTGGTGGCTGTATTTCGACCGCCCGGTTCACCACCTGGCGGCCTCGCCGCGCGTGGCGCTGCTGTGGGGATACGGCCAGTACCTGATCTTCGCGTCGGCGGCCGCGCTCGGCGCCGGCCTCGCCATCGACGTCGACTACCAAACCGGCACCGCGCACCTCGGGCGCGTCGCTGCCGGGTACGCCGTGGCCGCGCCGGTCGCCATCTACCTGATCGCAGTCTGGACCTTGCACATCCGCCCCTTTGACCAGTTGAAGATGACCGTGCCGTTCTGGGCCACGACCGCGCTCGTGCTGCTCACACCGCTCACACCCGCGCCGTCCCGCCTGACCGCTCTGCTCCTCGCCGCCCTCGTCGCCACCACCGTCATCGCCACCCGGTTCAGGCAGGGCGCCGCCCGGACCGCGACGGATGGCTAGCCCCGGCCTTTGGCCAATTGTTGATCAAAGCGGCTGACGCGGGCCTGCCCGGGGCCTGCCCATTGAAGCGTCCATCGAGGTACACGTAAGCCTGACCGGGAAGATGCCGCCGATTTCAGGGGCAAGGATGTACAGGCGGCAGCTGCCGTCCAACGGTGATCTCGATCGCGAGTGCTGTGTTCTTCACTGAAGCTCGCGGGCGCCCGGTATCGGCTTCATTCGATCTAGATCGTGTGCGGCGGTGCCCGCGAGGGCCTCGACCCGGGTGCCGCGGAAGCGCACTCCGTGCAGTGCCAGGCGGCGGAGATCCGTAGGTAGATGTGGGCGCACGGCCAGGGTGTCGGGCTCCGGATCGATGCCGAGCATCGTGCGGAGCAGCATCATCGGTGCGCCAGCGGCCCACGCCTGCGGGGAGCAGGCGGTGGGGTAGAGCACGGGCACCAGGGTGTTCTTTCGTGGGTAGCCTGCGAGTGCCTCAGGCAGTCGGTGGTGCAGATGATGGGCGGCCTGCAACAGCCCCATCGCGAGTTGGTTGGCTTCGTCGCGGTGTCCGTACCGGGCGAGCCCCGCTGCTGCGATCGCGGTGTCGTGCGGCCAGACGGTGCCGTTGTGGTACTCAAGCGGGTTGTAGGCTGGCTGCTCGTCAGCGAGCGTGCGCACGCCCCATCCGGTGAACATCCGGGGTCCGCAGAGCAGCGCGGCGAGCGCGTCAACGCGTTCGGGCGGCACGATCCCGCTCCACAGCAGGTGTCCGATGTTAGAAGTCAATGTGGTCACCGGCTTCTTGTCCCCGTCCAACGCGAGCGCGTAATAGCCGAGGTCGGGTAGCCAAAAGTCGGTGTTGAACCGGCGATAGAGTTCCTCGGCGTCGCGTTCCAGGCGCTCGGCGAGGTCGGGGTCGTTCCAAATCTCCCGCGCGAGCCGCGCCGTTCGGCGGCGCGCGTCGTAGGCATAGCCCTGAATCTCGCAGGTGGCCCGGGGAAGCTTGGCGAGGCTGCCGTCGGGGTGGACGACGGCGTTCCAGGAATCCTTCCAGCATTGGTTGACGAGACCGCTGCGCGGGTTGCGAGTCTGGTATTCGATGTAGCCGTCGTGGTCGAGATCGCCGTACGTCTCCAGCCACCGCAACGCCGAGCGGGCCGCGGGCTCGAGGTCTCGGACGGTCTTCCTGTCACCGGTCCACCGTTCGTACTCGTCCAGGACGATCAGGAACAGCGGGGTGGTGTCAGCGGCGCCGAAGTACGGGGACTGCGGACGTTCGCCGAAATGGGCCAGTTCCCCGTGGCGCAGTTCGTGCAGGATCTTCCCTGGTTCGGCATCGCGATGGTCGTCCTCATGGATCGCCTGCCGCTCGGCGAGTGCCCGCAGCGTCGTATAGGCAAGTTCGGGGTGGAATGGCAGCATCTGATAGCTGACCAGGAGGCTGTCGCGGCCGAACACCGCCATGAACCAGGGCAGCCCGGCGGCGGGCAGAGATGATTGATCTCCAGCGAAGGGGTAGAACCTCAGCGCGGCAAGGTCGAGAAGGCTGCGGTGGTAGATGTGCATCAGGTCGTCCCAATCCGTGTCCAGGATGGGTGACGCGTCCAGCCATTCTCGAATGCTGTAAGGCATGTCCGGAGAGTGGTGGTGGCGCTTTAGCGCCATGTCCACTTCGACCCCAATCCGGATCTGGATGTCGGTGCCCCACTCTTCTCCCGGTGGTAGCTCGTATCGGAAGGTGAGCGATTCTTCGGTGACGAAGGCACCGGGGGCGTCAATGTGCGTTTCGCGGCAGAAGTCGCCGCGGCTGTAGCCCAACGTGATCCCGCCGTCGCGCCGACGGCGGTACAGATGGCCGGTTTTCGACATCTGATCCTTGACCTCGAAGATGTCGGCGAAGTCACCGTCAAATATCATCGTGAGTTCGAACGCGACCGGCGTGTTGCCGAAGTTGTGGACCGTGATGCGCTCCTGCATGCCAGTCGCCACTTCACGGCGGCGGGTGACCGACAGAGACGGGTTCCGGTAGATCGTTCCGGTCGGCTCGATCAGAAAGAAGACAACTTCGTCGTACTCGAGGTTGTCCGCGCTCAGCGCCTCGAGTTGGTGGCCGTTGAGGCGCAGTTGCCAGCGAGATAGGTGCCGCATGTCGCGATAGAACAGCCCGTCCGGGACGTTGGGAGCGGGGTTGATGTCGCCCTGCCGATCGCTTACAACGAAGGCGTCTCCCTGCAGGATATTGATCTGGTCGAGTCGCACGCTTCCCCCCGCTCTGGCCGCACGAGCCGCCGGTGCCGTCAACCAGTCCACTGGTTGGCGAGTGGGTTACCCTCCCAGATGTCGTTACACCACGACTTTCCAAACCGGAATGCCGGTCCGATACGGGACAAGCTGTCCACCGCTCGGCCACCTGCTGGCCGCACTTCCGAACGAGCTGGCCGCGCCCAAACTGCTCCAAAGGCATTCGTGCTGAGCGGCCCCACGCCACCGCCGAGCAGATCGCCGCCATCGTCGCCCGTCAAGCCCGCCCGTGCGACGGACTGATGATCCTGACCGCCGCCTACACCGGCATGCGATGGGGAGAACTCGCCGGCCTCGCCCTTCAACCGCCGCGCCTGGACCCCCGCCATCGCCGGCGACCCGAAACGAGGCATCCCACCGATCCTGCCCGGCATGCTTTTCCACGACCTCAGATCACCGCACGGAAGCCGCCGACCGGCACCTCCCAGAAGCCCCGCGGCTGCGTCATGAAGCGCGGATTGACCGTGCGCATGCCGATCCCGGCGTTGTTCACCAGCATGTCGATGCCGCCGAGCCGCGACCACGCTTGGTCGACCGCCCCGGTCACCGACGACTCGTCTCGCACGTCCAACCCGATGCCGACGGCCCCTGGCAGTTCGGCGGCGACCGAGCTCGCACGCTGGCCGGATCGGCCGGTCAGCGCGACCGTCGCCCCGGCCGCGGCGAGGGCGGAGGCCATGGCGAGTCCCAGTCCGCTCGTCCCGCCGGTCACCAGCACCCTCATCGGGATCCTCTCATCCCACGAACGGCCCGGCCGCGCTCGCCGGCCGTGGTCCTCGGCAGCGTTGAAGCAGTCATGACCACGACGCTAGGAGTTGGCACGTGCTCGAAGTCAAGTCGCGGCCGGTATCCGGCCCACTCGCTCCGCCCCCCAAGCGGGGCCTGCATCACCGAGGCCGCTCGGCGTACCGGGGTCAGTGGGGGCACCGTGCGCTACTACATGGGCGCTGGCCCGGTCGCGCAGCCCGGCCCTTTCCCCGCTCTGACCAGCACCGCCAGGATGAAAGTGGCTGTGACTGGCTGGTCGGACCTGGAATCTCGGGCGTCGATTGAAGGTGATTACCTGCCAGTGGGACCAGGCGGGGCAGCCGTCGGCGGGACTGGATGAAGTGTCGCCCGCGCACACAGGCTCCTACCGCCGACCGGTGCGCTGTGGGAGCGGGCCGAGAGCGGCGGGGGTGCGCTGACCGAGGCCGGCCTTGGCCACAATGGATGCGGCTGCGCCCGGCAGCGCATGATCAGGATGGCGAACGACCTGCGGGATCAGTACTGCCGCGGATGACCGACGGCAGCCAGGTGCGGGGCCCGGACTGGGGGAGCCCGGTTGGGAGCAGGTGAGCGTTCTGAACGGCTTGGAACTGCATCCAGGCGCATGATGGAGCCCAACCGCACCCGCCTCTACCTGGGGTTTCCGTTCTCCCGGGCCGGAGCCGATTCAGCGTCTTATGGAAGACCAAAGGCGTCACACGCCCCGGTCACGTCTCGATGAGCTGGCGCCCCAACAGACAGATCGGAAGGGGCGACACCAACCGCGGCGCCCCCAGCCGTTGTCAGCGCTCTTCTGGCCTCCACCCACCGGTTGTTTGACCTTGCCGATTGAGCCGGCGCCGTACTGTTCGATGGATATGTGCTCGGCCGATAGTGCGGTGGCGTCGACCGCAAAATCGTCGAATCGCCGCCCGTCCCGACGACCCGGCCCGGGATAAATTCCACTACGGACGGCCGGCGATGTGCGAGGAGGCCTATGTCCTACCCGGCGACGGCTGCCGTCGAGCACGTACGGCAGGCAACCGTACACATCAGGTCTAAACGGCAGACAGGCACAGGCTTCTTCGTCGACCGGAACATCCTCCTCACCTGCGCGCACGTGCTGGATGCCGGCACTGAACGGGTGCAGATCCGAGTGCAGGGAAGGCCTCCCGTACCGGGCACCGTCCTTAAACGACTGCCTCCACCGGTAGGCCGGGACCGGGCCTCCTACCCGCTTCCTGACCTCGCCTTTATCGGCGTTGACGGCAACATCGACCATCCGGTGGCCGAGATCCGATCGCTGCTCCTGCACTACGGCAACAACCAGGACGCCTCGATCGCGGCCTTCGGGTTCAACCGGCATGCGCCCGAGCCCGACCTCGGGCCCGATATCGTCCGGATGGCGGTTCAGGGGCCGAGCGAGCCCTACGTCAAGGCCCACGCCAAGGTCGGCGTAGCTCCCGGGATGAGTGGGGCGCCGGTCGTCGAACTGTCGACAGGTCGGGTGTGCGGCATGTTGAAGTATTACGTCCCCGAGCAGGAGGCCGCCTGGTTCATCGACGCGCTCGATTTGGAAAAACGGCTCGATGCCTATCGCGCCTTACTGGGCCGGTTCGAGCCGCGCAAGCCCCGGCTGTTCCTTCCGGAAAAGCACACGCCGTTGTGGAAGATGCTGGTCGCGCAGCAGACGGTGGCGGAAAAGCTGCCGTATCGGGCCAGGGGCAAAGCAAAGTCAGGTGATCATGTGGACGTGCTGCTCAGCGGCGGTTTCGCTGTCTGAGGCCGGTTCAAGACGCGGCCTTCCTAAGTGGATGATGAAGGTTCTCTACGCCAGCATCGTCTGCAAAGAAAGGCCGCTCGTGGCAGTCTCCCATGCCTTGACCGCTTGCGTCACTGACAGCGGCGCTGACATCGACGTTTCCGACGTGACCGCGTTGTACGAGGTGTTCTCCCAGGTCAGCGACCCACGCAAGCCTCGGGGAGTGCGTCACGGGCTGCCGGCGGCGTTGACCATGTTGGCGTTGGCGGTGCTCTGCGGAGCCCGTAACTTCCGCCAGGCCGCCGACCGGGTCGCCGAGCTGCCCGCGCTGCTGCTGGCCGCCGCGGGCGCCCGCGTGGACCCCCGCCACGGCCGGCGGATACCGCCCAGTCGGGACACCCTGCGCCGTGTGGCCGAGACGATCGACGCCGCCGCCACCGACCGCCTGCTGTGTCAGTGGATCGCCACCCGCATCCCACCCACCGACGGCGGGCGGCCTGGCCTGGCCTTGGACGGCAAGACCGTACGGGCCTCCCACGACGGCGACCCCGCCAACAACGTGAGACTGTTCTCCGCGATGCGCCACGACACCGCCGTCGTGATCGCTCAACTCCGGGTGCCCGACGACACCACCGAGGTCACCCAGGTCCAAGCGTTGCTGGACCCGGTCGAGATCGCCGGCGCGGTGATCACCGCCGACGCCGCGCACCCCTCGACCGACACCGCCACCTACCTGCACCACCGCGGCGCCGGTTACGTGTTCACCGTCAAGGGCAACAGACCCGCCCTCCTCGCGGCGATCTGGCAGCGCCTACCCGCCGCGACCAGCGACAGCGCCGCCCACACTCACCGCGAACACCGCTCGGGACTCATCATCGAGCGTCGGATCTGGACCGCCGACGCCGCCGGCATCGAGTTCCCCGCCGCCGCGCAGGTCTTCCGGATCCGCCGCGACACCTACGACCTGACCGGCCAACGCCTGCACAAGGACATCGTCCACGGGATCACCAACCTGGACGCCCAGGCCACCACAGCCGCAGAAATCGCCGACTACACCCGCCGACACTGGGGCATCGAAAACAAGATCCACTGGGTCCGGGACGTCCTCTTCGCCGAAGACCACCGCCATGCCTGGCTCGGTGCCGCCGCCCACACCATGGCCCTGTTCCGCAACCTCGCCATCGGACTGATCCGCCTCGCCGGCCACTCCAAGATCAAACAGGTCCTGGAGCGACTCCACGGCAACAAACTGCTGATCCTGCCACTACTCGCCGCATCCCGAACATGATCAACTGACTTTGCTTTACCTCTGCCCTCGGGGGTTTGCCTTGGCGGATCGATGGAAGGACCCGGATCACCTCGGCCAGCAGCGCGCCGATCCAGCCGACCAGCATTGTCGAAAGCAATCCGTGGAGCATGGAACCTCCAAGCGCTGGCGGACCGAGAAGCTGTAGCATACGACTTAGTCGATACGTGGGGGGTCCGCGATGCGGTGGCACTGTCCCTGCAGCTCGGTCGCGGTACTCGCCCGAACGTCGACGGGAGATCGCACTGACGGACGACTCATCGGGCATCTCTGCACGACGCGACTCGAGCCAGAAGCCCGGCCAGGGCGACCGGTGTGCACACGGGTCATCGATGTTTCGGTTTGTAGAAACCCCGTCCGACCGCCGCTGCGCACATCATGACCGCGTCTGCACCTGGTGCGGTGTGGGGGTGGGTGAGGTGCGTCGGCTACGTCGAGTTGCTTCCAAACTGTTCGTCGGGCTGCTCCGGGGTCCTTTCACGGGCGGTTGAGCAGCGAGCTGCTTCCCGGCCGCTGAAACCTACTGATTAAGATTGCCGGAAACACCGTTAGCGGGATAGTCCGCCGAGCGCAGGGCAGCGGTCCCGACCGAACCCGGCCATTCATCTCATCGTTCGAGAGCGGTAGAAGCTTGCTGACGTGTGGTTGTCTGTATGCATGCTTGATTTCGTCGGCAACAACGACGCACTGCAATGGCAGGTCGGTCCGGCACTGCAGTGGGTGGGCCGAGCTGGGAAGCTGCTGGTATTCGTTGCCGGCTTGGTGATTCTGCTCGATCTCCTTGAGTCGAAGATCGCCAACTGGAAGACAAGGGCCGAAGGGCGACGCGCCAAGGCTAATACTCCAGCCGGGGATCGTGATCAGGGCTCGATGAGGGCTTGTCGGGTGTAGTGGCTGGTCTCGGCTCGGGCTTGGTGACGGCGCCGGCGGATGGACCAGAGCAGTAGGTCGCAGCGGCGGCGGGTGGGTTCGATGATCAGGATGTTGAACAGGTGGCGTAGCTCGTTGACGGTCATGTAAAGGACTCCGGTGCTTGATCAGCCCGGTGGTCCTAGGGTTGCATGAGCATCCCGGTTGGTCCGGTGGGTGGCGTCGAGTAACGCTCTGAGGGTTTGGCCTCGTTCCGCTGATTGCCACTGCTGGCCTGGCCACGGATGCCCCGGATGAGGGAAGTGGGCCGGCCCTGTCGAGGTCGGGTCCGGTTGCAGCACATGAGTGGGAGCCGTTGTCAGGACGCTCTGCCTCCTTGGGACCGTGGCGGTGAAGGGCGCCTGCTTGCTCGGGCCGCCGGAGTCGGTGGTGACCGGTGAGCAGGGGGTAGGGGGTAGGGGGTAGGGCATGGTGCATCGACGCCAACGGTGTCGGCGCGTTGCTACTTACTGAGGCGTGCCCCGCGGTTCCACTTTGACGCCGCGATGGATCAGCCACGAGGTTGCCGGCCAAGCGGCAAAGAAGCCGATGATCAACCCGATCTGGACAATGAGCCAAAACACCGGATTGTTAGGCTTCGGGGCCTCCGGGAAACCAAGATGATGCACCAGCGCCAGCCAAATAAGTAGGGCGAACTCGAAGACGGACACGGTCAGCAGGTCGGCTCTCACAAAGGTCCTTATTGCAGTCCACACTCTTCGGTCACCTTTGTGAGCCTCAGCAGAATAGCGGAATACGACGCCTACAAACACTGCGCCTACATAGTCGCCGATGTATTCGTGCCACAACGTGTGGCCACCTGTCTCGATGCCAACGCCGAAGATAGTCACCGTAGCAATAATGGTACCTAGGGTGCAGTGGGTACTACAGTGACAGGTTGCGATTACAACAGCAGCCCGCCGCGACCTCTTGGGCGGGTTGCCGTGCCGCTCCCTCCACCGGGGAGACTGGGGTTTACCCCACTTATTGTAAGCCGCGATGGCTGCTGGGCCGAAATAGAGGGCGGTGACCGGCCAGATTAACTCCATGACCTTAACTGGCTGACGATATCCATGAACCAAGTCGTCAACAACGACAACGACGGCACTGACTAACCCCACAAAGAGTGTGGCCCACGAGAGCATCAATAGCCATGTTGGCTGCATGATCATCTCCTTTCACTCCACGCACCCGATGAAATGCCGGTGGCGGCGGATGTGACAAGCTCGGGCCACCATGTGAGGAAAGCGACCCAAGGTACCCGCCCAAGTGTTTCAGGTACCATCCGATTGTTAGCGAAAAACGGCGTGCCTGCACTCGTGATTGCTAGATGAACGCAACCTGGCATACCGTGGCAGCCCCTCTTCGTTCACGGAAGATCGCGAGCCGCCACAATTTCCAAGATCGAAACGGTGTCAACGTAGCTGTGCTACCCGCTTGCCAACAACGAAGTACAGCAACCGCCGCGACCGAGCCGGACGATGAGCCATCGCTGCACTGCTTCTCGCCTCACACAAGATCGTATGCGGCCGCACTGCCGATGGTCCTGAGGTTGAGGCGAGCCGGGGACCGGCGGCGTGCCAGATCCGGGCCAGGTCGATAGGTGATCTCGGGGGATTGGCGGGGACTGGCGGGGAAAGTGGTGGACTCGCCGCCGGTCAGCGCCGGGCCAGGTCAGGCAAGTTCGAGAGATCCCCTGTCAGTGTGGGGGTCAGGGGTTCGAGTGCCCTCCGCTCTACCAGAAATAGGATCTGGTCGTGGCGTTGGCGATGACCAGGCTGGTCTTGATTGGGCCGCCTGGTGCGGAGACGGCTGACTTAAACCGCGGTTGCCCCGCCAGGGTTTTGCCTACCTCCTATGAGCGAGATGTCGCACCGGCGGCCACCGCTTCGAACCTCTGTAGCTTTCGCGAAGGATTCAGTGCCAGAGCGCCCGTCTCGGCGTCCTGCCCACCGTTCCTCCGCGTGGTTGGGTCCGCTGGCCGCGCCGAAACACTACCGGAGTGTCGATCACGTTCCATGTAGATCCACGAAGCGCTTCCTGGTCTGGGCGCCGCGCCAGCCGGTGAAGCCCTCCGATCCCCGGATGCCGCTCACCTGAACGTCAGAGGCGTAATCCGGAGGGGTCACGTGGTGTTGGTGAGCCGCCAGGCGGCGTCGATCAGGCCGATGTGCGAGAACGCCTGGGGGAAGTTGCCCAGCTGCTCGCCGGTCCGCGGGTCGATTTGCTCGGCGAGGGGTCCCAGGTCACTGGCCCGTCCGGCGAGCTCTTCGAACATCGCGATGGCCCGTTCACGCTCGCCGGCCAAGGCCAGGCACTGACGCCGGAGTCGCGGCGACGGCCGACTCGCTCTTTCAGATCGGCTCGATCACGCTCTATGTCGCCTGGCAGGGGAGTATGCGCAGGTCAAAGCGGTAAGGAGTCACTGGATGGCCCGGCCTTGCATGTGGGTGCAGATTGGGAGCAGCTTGGCGAAGTGGTCACCGCGTCCGAAGTGCTCACCGAGGTCGGGCAGGGGCCAGCGCTTTGACCTGCGGTGATGTGGGCGAGCGCATCGTCGTGACCTCCCAGGGAACACCGAAGTGGTCAGGGTTCGCTGCTCCCCGCCTGGCTGGTGCCGGCTGTCGTCTTGGGGCCCGCTACACCAGTCAAGAGGGTTTTGCCGCATCGACGCATGGCTCTGGGCCCTGCCGTGCTGGCGTCGGTGTGGGTCCCGGGAGTTGAGACTCGAATCCCACCGGCAGTCCTCTGACCAGGGCTTCCTGCTCGGTGACCTCTTCGGCGGACCCGAAGTCGTCATCCTGGCCCGTTCTCTGTCGGTCGGTGGGCCGGCGGCTGGTCTGGGCGCTGCACCCCGGAGCCTTCGGCTGCGTCATCCACCCCGTCTGGGGATTACCGTGCCGCCGTGTCATGGGCTCATGACTCGCGCGGGCCTGGCCCGTCCCGGAAGGCCGTGCGGGATTGCTCGTATGGCTCCGGACACGGGAAAGGCGTCCTACGCTCTGGGCAGATGGGGCCGCGTGCCCCTGCCGACCCGGCACAAGTTCGGGCAGCGCCTTCTCCAAAGTGCCCCTCGGGAGGCAGGCGCCGGGGCATGCCATTTGTCTGCGGTAGGCGGGCGGAGACCACCCGCTCGACCTCAAATGCGTTCAAAGCAGAAGGGAGGCCTGCGTGGCCGTCAAGACGGAAGCGCGAACGGGCGCCGCAGAAGTGCGGCCATTCAAGATCGAGGTCCCCGAGGCGGACCTCGAGGACCTGCGCGCGCGCATCAAAGCCACGCGCTGGCCGAACAAAGAGACCGTCAAGGATGACTCGCAGGGCGTGCAGCTCGCGCTCATGCAGGACCTCGCTCGCTACTGGGCGACCGACTACGACTGGCGCAAGTGCGAGGCGCGGCTGAAGGCCCTCCCCAACTTCGTCACCGAGATCGACGGTCTGGAAATCCACTTCATCCACGTTCGTTCGAAGCACGAGGACGCGCTCCCGATCGTCGTCTGCCACGGCTGGCCCGGGTCGATCATCGAGCAGCTGAAGATCATCGGCCCGCTCACGGATCCGACGGCGCACGGCGCGAGCGCGTCGGATGCCTTCCACGTCGTGATCCCGTCGATGCCCGGATACGGGTTCTCCGGCCAGCCGACCACGACCGGCTGGGATCCCGTGCACATCGGGAAGGCCTACGTCGAGCTCATGAAGCGGCTCGGGTACACACGGTTCGTGGCGCAGGGCGGCGACTGGGGCGCGATCGTCGTCGACGCGATGGCCGGCGGCCGCGCCGACCCGGCGGCCGCCGAGCCGGCGCCACCGGAGCTGATCGGCATCCACACCAACATGCCCGGCGCGGTTCCGCCGGAGCTCTTCCTCGCGTCCTTTGCCGGCAGCCCGGCACCGGACGGTCTCTCCGACGAGGAGCGGGACACGTACCAGCAGCTGCTCAGGTTCTTTGGGACGCACGTGGCGTACGGGCTGATCATGGGGACGCGCCCGCAGACGCTCTACGGCCTGGCGGACTCACCCATCGATCTCGCCGCGTTCATGCTCGACCACGGCGACGGGAGCGGCCAGCCCGGCATCGTTCAGCAGGTCCTCGAGGGCCGTCTGCAGAAGCCGAGCGACCTCACGCGCGACGACATCCTGGACAACATCACGCTCTTCTGGCTGACCAACAGCGGGGTGTCCTCGGCGCGGCTGTACTGGGAGAACAAGCTCCCCTTCTTCGCTGCCAAGGGCGTGACGATCCCGGTCGGCGTGAGCATCTTCGCCGACGAGATCTACCGGGTTCCACGCAGCTGGGCGGAGCGGGCGTACCCCAACCTCGTCCACTACAACCGGCACGACAGGGGCGGGCACTTCGCGTCCTGGGAGCAGCCGCAGCTGCTCTCGGAAGACATCCGCGCGACGTTCCGATCGCTGCGCTAGCTAAGCGCCATCCCGTATGCCGTCGACCGCCCTGCTGGGGAGCGGGCTGCCGCCCGGCCCGCCACGTCAAGCGGACCTTGACACAGGTTCGGACGCTGGCGGGTCGGGCGGTGGTCTGCTCGGCTTGCCCTGGTCGATGGCAGGCGGGATTGCCTACCGCAACCACCACGGACCGTGACCCGCCGACGGAGCCCCGGCCATCCTGGAGCCGGAGCGCCCCCGCCGGAGGCGCATTAACCGCAACCCCGCGACCACCGTCAGCTCGCCGACGCGGCCGGCGTGCGCTCCCCTACGCCACGCGGACTCGTGGCCGCGCGGCCCGGCCGGCTGCCGGCCCACCCTTCACCCGTCAACGGTCCGTCGTTCTGCTGCGGCCCGCCCGGGCCCCCGCTGTCCGCGCCAGCAGCCGGGCGTCATGCGTGACGGCCGCAGAGCGCCAGCGGCAGCGGCCGGCGCGCGCCCAGGCGGCGGCGCGTGCGGCCCGTCAAGGGCCGCCTTGAAGACGTACACAGAAACTTTGCACAACATCGCCGGCAGTCCGCCGGCAGGCCGGCTGTCCTGCGCCGGTTGATGGTTGACACCGCGACCTCGGATGATGCTTTACATGACCGCGACGCCCGCGCGACTCGCGGCAGAAGCGGGCGTCTCATGAGTGCTCGGGTCGTTCGTGGATACTCGATCCGTGGCACGAAGTCGACGACGTACCGGCGACGAAGTGCGTCGAGCTGCTGTCAGCGGTGTGGCGGCATACCTCGCGGACGAGGACGCCGACGTCTACAACATCACGGACGCTGCGGTCCACGAGGACGGCTTGGCTCTTGCGCTGAACCTCACCGCCCTCGCGGCGAGGGCAATCACTGCTCTGGCTGCGGCAACCGGCCGTGCGCCCATAGAGGTGCTGCGGTCGATGGAGCCCGACGGACGGGATCTGCGCAAGTAATTTGTAGTCGACGCGTTCACTGCGGCAGATGAGGGTGCCTCCGCCGCCAATCCCGGCCCTAAATCGAGCTCGCGCTTGACACGATCGCGGATGAGCTTGATCAACCGAAACGTCTGTGGGCACTGGCGCCTGCGGGTACGGGCTGCACCGCCGACCGGGTCAGGAGCACGCCCACTCCCGCGGTCAGTAGGCTCAGCCCGGTGCCCAGGCCCCACGCCAGCCGGAAGTGGTTGACCGAACCGGCATCCACCCGCGTGCCCAGGATCGTCACGAGCAATGACACGCCGACCGTTGAGGAGATCTGCCGCAGCGAATTGACCAGCGCGGAGCCCGTGGTCGCGCGGGTGTCGGGCAGCGACTGCACCCCGGCCGCGACGAGGGTACCCAGGGCCAGGCCTACCCCGCTACCGGTCAGCACGATGCTGGGCAGCAGGTCACGAAGGTAGTCGGGGGTGGCCGAAACCAGGACCGTACGCCAGAGCAGACCGGCCGCGTACAGCACGCCCCCGGCCGCGACCAGTGGACCATGGCCGAAGCGCCGGGCCGCCCGCGCCGTCGCAACGGCCACGATAGGCACCAGCGCCGGGCCGGGTACCAGGGCGAGGCCGGTGCGCAGCGCGCTCCATCGCCATACGTCTTGGCACCAGAGCACGTTGGACAGCAGCACGATGGCGAACGCCGAGCCGAAGATGAACGTTCCGGCGCCGGCCACCCCGAACCGGGGCACCCGCAGCAGATGCAGTTCAAGCAGCGGAGTGTGGTGGCGCGCCGAGCGCCATCCGAACCACACCGCCGTCACGAGGGCCACGGCGAGTAGGGCGAACGTACGCGTGGATGACCATCCCCAGGTCGGTGCCTGCACCAGCGCACCGCACAGCGCCGCGGCGGCGGCCGTGATCAGCACCGCACCCCACGGGTCGGGCAGCCGGCCGGCCTCGCGCGCAACTTGCTTCGGCAGCGCGACAAGGCCGGCGGCCAGGGTGAGCACGCCGATCGGCAGGTTCACCACGAAGACCCAGCGCCAGTCCACCTGTACCAGCAGCCCACCAAGCACCGGGCCGGCCGCCGCGGCAAGCCCACCGACCGCCGCCCAGCCGCGGGTGGCCTGGGTGCGCCGCTCGGCCGGTACCAAGGCCAGCAGCAGTGCCAGCGAAGTCGGCAGCTGGGCAGCGGCGCCGATGGCCTGCATCACCCGGGCCAGCACCAGCACCCACAGCGTCGGAGCCAGCGCGCATCCGATCGAGGCGAGCGTGAACATCACCACGCCGGCCAGGAACACCGGCCGCTTGCCGATCCGGTCGCCGAGCCGGCCGATCACCACCAGCAGGGCGGCGAGCGTGATGGCGTACGCGTTGAGCACCCAGGACAGGTCGCCGAGCGTGGCCGGGTGCCCTGGGCGGGAAAAGCTGGCGCCCATCGCGGGCAGAGCCACGTTCACGATCCAGAGGTCAAGGTTGGTCATGAACACCGCGAGCACCACGACGACGGCCGCGACACGAGAGCGGTTTGATTTTCCAACTGCCGAGGTCATGCCGTACCCGCCTCGGCCGCCGCGCGGTCCCGCTCCGGCCGCGCGCCGCGGGCGGACCTGATCGGCACCGCGGTGGCAAGCAGCGCGGCGGCCAGGAACCCGGCGCCCACCGAGGCGAGCCAGCCGGCGCCCAGCACGCTGATGACCGCCGCGCCGATCAGCCCGGAGGCGGACACCGCGAGGTAGACCGCCGAGGAGTTGAGCCCGATGAGTATCGGTGCCGCGGCCGGTGCGGTGGACACCAACCGGTGCTGCTGGGCGACCAGCAGGCCCCAACCGGATAGGCCCCAGACCACCAGGGCGGCCAGCGCGCCCGGCAGCGTGCCGGAGGTCCAGCGCAGCGTGGCGAAGTCCACCAGCGCCACGACAAGCGCGACCGGGATCACCCGGTGGCTGCCCAACCGGTCTACCAGGTGCCCGGCGCCCAGGTTGCCGGCCGTCGCGGCCAGCCCCCACACGAGCAGCAGGGTGGCCAGGGTGCGGCCGTTGCCGCCGGTGGCGCCGTGGAAGACCAACGCGATGTAGCTGTACACGGTGAACAGGCCGGCGTACCCGAGCAGCGTGGTGGCCAGGGTCGCGGACACCCGCGGGTTGCGGACCGGGGCGAGCCGGGCGCGCAGCCCGACCGCGGGCGGGGTCGGCACCGGTGGCAGCAGGGTGGCCACCCCGGCGGCGGCCAGCAGGCCGAGCGCCGCCACGCCCAGCATGGTGACACGCCAGCTAGTCAGCGCGGCCAAGGCGGTACCCAGCGGCGCGCCGAGCGCTGTGGCGGCGGTCAGCCCGGCCAGCACCACGGCCAGTGCTCGGCCGCGCTGCGCGGCCGGGACTAGGCCGGCGGCCACGCCGCCGGAGACCGGGACGATCATCGCGCCGCCCAGTCCGGCGACCGCGCGGGCGGCGAGGACCGCCGGATACGCCGGCAGCAGCGCGGAGCCGACGGTACCGGCGATGAACACCGCCAGCCCGACCAACAGCACGGTCCGCCGGGGCCAGTGCGCGGTAGCGGCCGCCATCACCGGGGAGAGCAGGGCGTAGGCCAGCGCGTACGCGGTGATCAGCTGCCCGGCCGCCGCGGTGCCCACGTGCAGGGAGGCGGACACGTCGGGCAGCACGCCGGCGATGACGAAGCTGTCGGTACCCACCGCGAAGGCGGCGAGGGAGAGCACGAGCAGGCGGCGGTACATGGCCTTCCTTCATCTTTATCGCAACTGATGTGGTTACGTCTGTGGGCATGGTGCGGGCATGGGTAGCGGGTGGTGCGGGGTCAGGAGGCGGCGTGCTGCCGCAGCGTGTCGGCGAGCAGGTCCTTGATGGTGGTACCGGCCAACTGCCGCGTGAGTGCGTCCTCGGCGGCCCGGTACAGCGGGGCCAGGGCCGGGCGGATGCCGTGGCCGACCGGGCAGTTCGGGTTGGGCTCGCCGTGGTGCATCGGGAACAGCGGCTGGTCGGCCATGGCGTGATACACCTGGGCCAGGGTGATCTCCGCGGCCGGGCGGGCCAGCCGCCAGCCGGCACCGGAACCGCGCTGCGAATTCACCAGCCCCGCCTCACGCAGCGGTCCGAGCACCCGGCGCAGGAACACCGGGTTGGTGTTCACACTGCCCGCGATCTGTTCCGAGGTGACCAGGTCCCGGCCTCGCCGGGCGACCAGCGCCATCCAGGTCAACACGTGCAGTGCGATCGTGTACCGACTGTTGCCAGTCATGCCACCACCTTCCGTCGTAATCAAAATAGTTACGACCAGCCTGCGCGAGAAGCGGCTGTGTCACAGATCATGGCGGGCTGGGCGTCAGCCATCTCCCCTGATGGCGCCAGATGGGCGCCATCCCGGCGTGACTGGTCCGCGGATGCGACTGAGCCCTCGGTCGCCTGGGAGACGCTGAACAGTCACGGGTCCGACGGGGCCACTATTTGCGGGATCAGAGGCACTACTCTCGGCAGTTCCGGATGCCGTAGCCACGCAGACCGCCGGCACGGACGGTGACGAGCCGACCAGCGACCGGCGCGCCTTGACAGCGGCATGAGCGTGCGCTCGCGTCGCGTATAGAGTTCGCCCGTCTGCGTTCGCCTTGCGATGATCCAGTGGTGACCCCCTACGTGTCCCACACCACCGTGGATTGTGCCGATGCCTACGCCTTGTCACGTTGGTGGCAAGCCGTTCTCGACTACAGCGAGGACCCGGACGATCCGAACGAGCCCGGCCACGAGGAATGCATGATCTACTCCCGTGACGGGCGGCACCGCCTGCTCTTCATCGAGGTACCGGAGAAAAAACAGGTCAAGAACAGGATCCATCTCGACTTGCGTCCTGTCGAAGGCACGCGCGACGCGGAACTGGCGCGGCTGACCGAACTCGGTGCGGCTATCGTGGCTGACCGCCGCAACGCCGACGGAACGGGGTGGGTTGTGCTTGCCGATCCGGAAGGCAACGAGTTCTGCATTCTTCGGAGCGACGCCGAGATCGCTGGCGGGCGGCCATGACGGCGTTGGGCTCGCCCACGCAGCCGGTTGCTACGTCCGCCCATCGGCGCCCGGACGGCATCCTGACCAACTCGACGTGACGTTACAGTGCTCCGATCGCGGCAAATCCGTACATCCGATTTCGGGATTCTTGGCCCGTCCGGTTCGGAACGGGTCCTGGCCACTCGGCCCAGCCCGTGCCGGGTACCGGTAGCGTCCACGGAGTGGAGTTGCGCGATGCGCTGCGACGCCGGCCGGTTACGCCCGAGCGGCGAGTCGCGATCGTGGAGGCGATACTGCAGATCGAGGAGCTCGTCGACCGCGGTGAGGACGCCACTACCGCGATCGAGACGCTCAACGAGACGACCGATCACACCTTCGGGCTCGACGACTTCAACTATCACTGCGGAGCGCCCGACCGTGAACAGCTGGTCGAGTGGGCGTGTGGGCCGCCGCCGGTCCGACTGCCCGACGTCACCCGAGACGAGCTGGTCGAGATCGTGCGTCGCATCCTCGCCGGCCCGACCGACGACTGGTACATCGCGGCGTTCGAGCGCAACACCGTGATGCCGCGCGCGAGCGGCCTCATCTTCTACCCGCCGCCCGAGTTGCGGGACGCGACGGCGGAGGAGATCGTTGACGCCGCGCTGGCCTACCGCCCGATCGCCCTGTGACGCAGCCGGCGGACCCGTACTTGGCAGCCAGCGACGCGTCCGAATCCAAGATAGATCGGGTGCGCGCTCATCGGCACGACCGAGCGATCAGCGGCAGTGAGCGGACACGGGAATGGCTTTCAACATGCCGGACGGCACAGCACCCACGCCGCCTACTCCTCGGCACCGGCCGACGTGTCCTCGATCTGACGTTGGTCCACACCAGGAGCATGGCGTCCCAGCTTCTTGGTCTTGAACAGCGAAGCGGCTGCACCCCCGACCGCGCCGGCTGCACCGGTGATCGCTCCGCCCACACCTGGTTTAAGCCGGCGCCCGAACCGAGGTCTGGACCAGTCCGACATGATTCTCTAGGGAGCTGGTTGTGGCTGGCGATGCGATTGACGACGCGTTGGTTTCGGGTGTTTTACGATCAGTACCAGATATAGCCGCTTGGCGTTAGGAAAGCGCGTCCGATAGATCCTGCTGAGCTTCTCGGACGCGCTCTACCCCTACCGCGACAGGTGTGGTCGAGCTGTCGGAACGGGTGCCGCTGGTTGTGCTCCGGGCAGCCAGCGCAGCCAGTCCGGTAGCGCCCACGCACGTGCGCCCAGCAGCGCCATCGCTGCCGGAAGCAGTACGCCCCGTACGACGGTGGCGTCGATGAGGACCCCGACGGCCATCCCGACACCGAGCATCTTGTATTCGATAGCGCTGAGGGTGACGAAGATGCTGAACACCCCGGTCATGATGACGGCGGCGCTGGTCACGACACCGGCGCTGCTGGCGATGCCGCCGACGATCGCCTCACGGCTGTCCGCGCCGCTCGTCCACCGCTCGCGGATCCGGCTGAGGATGAAGATGTGGTAGTCCATGCTCAGGCCGAACAGCAGCACGAACATGAACAGCGGCAGCCAACTGACCACCCCGCCATAGGAGCGGAAACCGAGCACGGAGCCCAGGTGGCCGTCCTGGAAGACCCAGGTCAGCACCCCGTAGGCAGCGCCGACCGAGAGCAGGTTCAGCAGGATCGACACGATCGGGATGGCCAGGGAGCGGAAGGTCATGACGAGCAGGACGAACCCCAGGACGAGGACGAAGGCGAAGACGGTCGGAGAACGACTGGTCACGGTGTTGACGAAGTCGTACGCGAACGCCGTCCTGCCGGCGACCGCATAGTCCACGCCGGGCACCTGGCCGATGGTGGCGGGCAACACCTGGTTGCGTAGCGTTTCCAGTGCGCGGTTGGACGTCGCGTCGGTGCCCGAGCCGGCCAGCGGCACCCGCAGCACCAGGGCCCGATCGACGGGCACCACCGCGACCGGTTCGGCGAGCACACCGCCGCTGCCGGCGACTCGATTACGCAGGTCGTCGATCGCCTGCCGTACGGCGGGACCGTCGACCTGGCCACCCCGGTCGTTCCAAATCACCACATGAGCCGGGATGGCCGCTCCCGGGAACGCCTCCTGCATCCATACCGCAGCGTCGACGGTGGGCACACTGCGCGGCAGGCTGTTGGTCGGCGCGGCGTCCTGCAGTCGCATCCCGAGCGCGGGCAATGCGGCCAACGCGAGCGCCAGGGTCGTCAACCCACCCCACAGGAGCGGCCGGCGGACCACGGCGGCGGCCACTCCCGTCCAGAGACGGGACCGCGCCGCCGAGGTCCGGCGACGGCTCAGCCACGGGATGCGCCCGGCGTCCACCCGCTCGCCTAGCAGGGCAAGTATCGCGGGCAGGACGGTGACCGAACCGATCATGGCCAACCCGACCACCAGGACCGTACCGACCGCCAGCCCGCGGAAGTTGTCCAAGCCGGTGAGCACCAGCCCGGTCAGGCACAGCATCACGGTCAGGCCCGAGACGATCACGACGTGGCCCGAGGTACGCGCACTGGCCCGCAGCGCCGTGGCGACATCGCGTCCGGCGGCCCGTTCCTCCCGGAATCGCCGCAGGTAGAACAGCGAGTAGTCGATTCCGACCGCGACACCGATCAACAGCACCAGGGACGAGGTCGCACTGTTGATCGGCACCCAGTGCCCGATCGTGTCCAGCAGTCCGAACGTGCCCCCGACGGTGGTGAGGGCGAGCAGTAGCGGGATCCCGGCGGCGATCAGCGAACCGAACACGATCAGCAGGATCACCACGGTCAGCGGAAAGGAGGAGAACTCGGCCCGCTTGAAGTCGTCCTTGACGCCCTGGTCGACCGCGAGCGAGAGGCTCTCGTCCCCGGCCTCGGCGAGCCGCACGTCCGGATGGCCGGCGGCCAGCGCGTCCACGACCTTGGCCGCGGCGTAGTAGTGGTCGCGTACGTGCCCGTCCGACAGCAACTGGAAGGTGACGAGGCCCGAGCGGGCGTCCGCCGATATGAGCTGCTCGCCGCCCGCCTCGAACGGCGAGCGTACGTCGGTGACCCTGCCCGTCCGGCGCAGCGTGGCCACCAGTTCGGCCACCACCGCGCGTACCCGCGCATCGTCGACCAGTCGTGGCCCGCCCGGCTCGCGGGCCTGGACGAGTACGCTCTCGCGCAACGGCTCGTAGCTCCCCTGCATGCGCAGTGCGACCTGGGCACGGCCCGCGCCGCCCGGATCGGTGGAATGCGCGTCCTCGCCTGTCACCAGCGCGCTGGACAGGACTGCCACCACGACCAGGGCGAACCAGCCGGTGATTGCCAACGCGCGGTGTCGCGTTGACCAGCCGGCGGCGCGTTCGATCAGCGATCCTCGACCACGGGACGCCGGATCGCCCGGCGAGAGATCTCCCGCACCCGGCGCGGGCGGCCGGGTGGTGTCGGGTGGGTCATCCTCGATCGACTTGCCAACACGCAGCATGAACTGCTGTCCTTTCCCCGAAGGAGTGTTCCGGTGAGAACTCGCCCATGCGGGCGAGATGGTGCTTCTTCCCCACCTGGGCCGCCGAGTTGGCGCTCGGCGGTCCAGGGTCTGATCGCTACTCGACGGTCCGCAGGACGTGCTCCATCGAATCCATCCGGGACTCGATCGCGGCGAGGCGGCCGGCCACCTCGGTCAGCTGGTGCTCGATGCCCTGCTGGGTCTGCACCGCCGTCTCGGAGAGCTTCCGGAACTCGCCCTCGTGCGCCAGCACCGCTCTGGCCCGAAAAGTCCGGGCGACCTGCACGATGATCGTCGTAACCACCGCGATGACCAGGGCGAAGAGGCCGATGGCCCCGATAACCTCCGTCCAGTCCTGCCCGCTCATGACAGCGCTTCCTTCCGTGTTTCCCGCTCGTCGGTGTCCGGGACCGTGAGCGTCCGCTCCGCGGTCTCGACGAGTTGTGGCGTCAGCCGCACCTCGAACTCGTTCACCTCGTAGAACTTCATTGCCTTCCCGTCCTCTGAAACCTCGAGGTGCGCCGATACCAGACCGGCCGCCTCCAACTTCCGCAGGTGGACCTGCAACAGCGCCCGGCTGATGCCCACCTCGCGGGCCAACTGGCTCACGTAGTTCCGCTTGCGTACGAGTGCGGCGAGGACCCGCAGCCGATGCGGATTGCCCAGTGTCGCCAGCAGTCGCACCAACTCGTCCCCGGTCGGCGCAGGGGTACTCACATCACGACCTCCCACATGCAAGAAAAAGTTAGCACGTGCTTGTAGATCGCGGCAAGTGATGAACGCGCTAGTCGGGTCCGGTACCAACTCCGGACTCCGCCCGAAAGTCGTGCAGATTGTGCCGCGCGGATCCGCTGCTGGGCTGACGGCTGGGCGAGACGCCGCCCGACGGCGTTGTCGGTCTACGCCGAGCCGGTATCCGACAAGCTCCGTCACTGCCGGTGGAGGTCGCGAGACGGCTCGCTTGGAACGCGGGCGACCTTCGTGGCCGCCCGTGCGGCGAATCTGCCGCGATCGACACCTGGTGTTCGATATGCGGCCGCTTCTTGCAGCCGTCGTTCCGCCATACACGCCGCAGCGTGAACCCGGCTATTGCTTCTCGTCCCCCTCGGACCGGTAACGCCAGCAGCTCACTCCGCCTTGATCAGATGCCCGGATCTGCCGCGATCCGCGCGCTGTGGAGCGTGACCATCCAGCAGCAGCCCTCGGAGTGTCCGGACATGCCGAGAAGCGGACGCCTGGACCGTGCACGAGGGCGTCATGGCGGGTTCGACTCTGGACCACTACGAGCACTACCCGCGACAGCCGCGCGGTTGAGGGAGGTTTCACTGCGGTCCGTTACAGGGCCTTCCGTCACGGCGGAGCGGATTACGAGTGGACCACGACGTCCCATCGCCCACACGATGAGCGCGAAGCAACAGAGCGCCGTTCCCGTGATCGTGACCGCTGTCCAGCCGCCCGCGGACCAGAGCGTGGCCGCGGCGGCGGAGCCGATAGCAGCGCCGATGAAGTTGCCGGTGGCCAGCGCCGTGTTGAGCCGGCTGCGTGCCTCGTGGGAGAGGGCGAACAGCCGCGCCCGGCTGAGGAGGGCCTGCGTCTGGAGGGCGACATCGATCATGATGATGGCGACGATGACAAGTACGACGGACCGGCCGGCGAATGCGGCGACGACGAAGGCGCTGAGGGCCAGTACCCAGGCAGCGCCGGTGGCCGGGAGCGACCAACCGCGGTCGTGCAGACGACCGCCGTGCAGGCCGGAAAGGACACCAGCGAGGCCAGCTAACCCGAACAACCCGATCACCGCTACCGGGTACCGGAACGGTGGGCCGCTGAGCAGGAACGTCAGCGCCGTCCAGAACAGCGAGAACGTGGCGAACCCTGTGGCGGCCAGGACCAGCGTCCATCGGGCTGCCGGCTCGCGCATGACCACCGCGCCGACCGAGGCGATGAGCTGAGGGTACGGCATGCGCGTCCGCGGTGCCAGCGGTGGAATCGCGCGGTAGAGCAGAACCGCGAGCAGGACGGCGACGACCGCGGCGAGGACGAAAACCGTACGCCACCCTGCGGCGCCGGCGACGAACCCGCTGATCGTGCGTGAGGCCAGGATACCGGTGAGGGTCCCGGACCCGACAACGCCGACGATCCGACCGCGTTGGGCGTCGCCGGCAAGGTCCCCGGCGAGCGGTGTGAGGACCTGCCCGGAAATCGTCGTCACACCGAGCACGCCGAGTGCGAGAAGGAGTACGCCGATCGACGGTGCCAGCGCGCACAGCAGCAGTGCGGCGGCCGAGGCCAGCAGCATCACCGGGACGAACCGGCGGCGGTCGAGGACGTCACCGAGCGGTACGAGCAGCAGCACGCCGACGGCGTACCCGACCTGCGCAGCGGTGACGAGCCAGCCGGCCGTCGCGGTCGTGGTGGTTAGGTCGCCAGCGATGAAGCCAAGCAGCGGCTGTGTCCAGTACAGGTTGCTGATGGCCGCTCCCGCCGCCACCGCGAACAGGAATGTCAGCCGGCGGCTCAGACCCGACGGCAGTGCCATGCGGAGTGCTGTCATCCGGTCACGCTACGTCGGGGGACCAAGGCGCGGCGGGCCAGCGAGGGCTTGAGCTTGGTAGGGGCACCCGCGTCCGCAGGGATGTCAGATTTCTCGGCACCGTGCAGGCGTGCCCGGACATGTAGACACGCCGGGCGACGACATCGCACACCGGTGGGGTCGCGGTTGTGGCTCGTCGCGTTTGGCGGCCAGCGGAGACGCCGTCGCCTCGGCGTGATCGGGTGCGCACATCTGCCGCTGGTCCATCGCTACCCCCGCGTCACGGGATTCCGGGAGCCAGCGTTCGATCATGCCAGAACATCGATGTCGGAAGACCCGTAAGGTGTGGCGAATGGGGTGGGAGGCACTCGGGCAGTGGGGTGAGGACGTCGCTCGCATCGAGCCGCTCGCTGGCGGAGTCGCCAACGACGTGTGGAGCGTGCGCGTCAGCGGGCACCTCGCGGTCGGCCGTCTTGGCGGCAGGAGCGACGCTGATCTCGCGTGGGAGACCGAGCTTCTCCGACACCTCGACCGTGAAGGTCTGACCGTGCCGGTGCCGATCTCGACCATG
Organism: Micromonospora sp. NBC_00898; assembly: GCF_045207895.1. Classification (NCBI taxonomy): domain Bacteria; kingdom Bacillati; phylum Actinomycetota; class Actinomycetes; order Micromonosporales; family Micromonosporaceae; genus Micromonospora; species Micromonospora sp. NBC_00898. The sequence goes on along the minus strand of NZ_CP108775.1, from coordinate 3,733,420 downwards.
GACGGCCGGCTGTTCGCCGATGGTCTGGTGGTGATGACCTACCTGGAAGGCGGACCGCCCGAGACGCAGGCCGACTGGCGTCGCGTGGCCGGCGCGCTCCGCGAGCTGCATCGGTTGACGCAGGGCTGGCCGCAGCGCCCAGGTTGGCGATCGTCGACCGACCTCCTGCACGCCGAGACCGGGACGAAGATCGACCTCGGTGCGATGCCCCTTGAGGGCGTTGCTCGATGCCGGGCAGCGTGGGCGCGGTTCGCCGGACGTCAGACATGCGTCGTGCACGGCGACCCTAACCCTGGCAACGTCCGCATGACCGCGAATCAGGTCGCGCTGATCGACTGGGACGAGGCGCACGTCGACGTGCCCGACCTCGACTTGGTGCTGCCCGACAACGCCGCAGGACTCGACGACGGTGCGTACGACATCGCCGCGCAAGCGTCGGCCGCGTGGGAGGCCGCTGTCTGCTGGGACGACGAGTACGCAGTCAAGCGGCTCGCCGAAGTCCGAGCGGTCTGAGAACGCGTTCGAGTAGTGGACCTAATGGCGGTCGAGTGAGCACATCTGCCGCGGATCGTGAGCGCCGACCACCTCGGGATCAATCAGACATATTGCGACCTTGCCCGGACCGTGACACGGGCGGGTGGTATCCGTCCGCGTCGGTGTCTGGCATGGAGGTCAGACTTCGGGGCATGGAGTTCTTCTGCTACCACCGCGACCGGCTCGGCTCGGTGGCGCTGCGCGACGAGCTGCTGGAAGAGCATTGGTCCTACATGGACCGTTACTCGAGGGAAATGATCGCTCGCGGCCCGACCCTTGCCGTCGACGGCGACACGCCCACCGGCAGCGTGCACATCGTCGACCTGCCCGATCCCGCGGCCGCGCGCGTGTTCGCTTTCGACGAGCCCAACTATCAGGCCGGCGTGTACCGGGACGTGCTGCTGCGCCGGTGGCGCAACACGCTGGGCCGCACCATGTGGGACTTCCCCGGAGGCCGGACCGGTGGTAACCGGTACCTGGTGCTCGGCCTCGGCGCGGGGCAGGCCGCCGACCTCGCGGTGCCGCCCGACCTGGACGAGCTGATCGCGTACGGGCCGCTGCTGTCCGACGACGGCGCCACCTGGCTGGGTACGGCGGCGCTTGTCCGGGCGCCGGATCCGGACAAGGCGCGCGCCGTGCTGACCGAGGACCGGTACGCCGACATCGAGGTGCACAACTGGCAGTTTGGCGGGCGGCCGTCATGACCCGAGTCTGGCCGTGGACTTGGTCCAGCGTGTCGACAGGCGTGCATGCGGCAGGCGGGGGCTGCTCGGTGTTGTCTGGCTTCGTCGATGCTTGTCAGCTTCCCCGGGGCCAAGATCGAACGTCCGGATCTGCCGCGATCCGCGCGCTACGCGGCGTCACGAAGTGCTGACTCGGCCGGCATACGCAGATGCCGATGTGAGTGCGCCCTTGGACGTGAGTGTTAGCCACAGCGCTCGTTGACGAACGAGTCGCGTGACACCACCTTGGAACGCTTATGGTCGATCGGGGCTAGCACCTGGCCTGCTCCGATCTTCGGCAGGTCATCGGTGGTGAAGGTGACCGCTGGTGCCCTCGCACCTTCAGGGCCACTGGCTGACGAGTCGAGGGTGTAATGGTGTCCAGGATCGATCGATGTCAACGGTTCAACCTTGAAGCTGTCGAGGCCGGTGCCGATGACCTCCTCCTCACTGGAGGTGATCTCCCAGCCGGGTCGCACCGTGCCAAGCAGCTCCACCTCGACGTCCTGAACCCGCCCCGGCAGCGTGACCGTGACGGACCACCGGTGCAAGGCACCGTCCACCGTGTCGTCATTGAGAAACAGATCGACGCTAACTGTTGATCGTTCGCAGACGACGATGACTGCCGTCGGCCGCCCAGCAATCATGGCCAAGGCCGCATATTGCATCGGATCCGGACCGAGGTAACAGGCGCCCAGCGAAATCCATGCCATGACCGCAGCTGCTGCCACCGCGACCGACCGCCTCATAGTGGAATCCTCGGTGATCGCCATTACGTTCCGATCACAGGCCGGCGTCAATGCGCTCACCGCGTCAGGAGCTACGACGCCTGGGGCAGTCGATATTCGCTCATGCCGCTGGTCGCGCGGTCGTGCCGAGATCAGTGCACCGTGACGGCAATGCAAGAGGAAGCTGCCCGAGGCATCAGCCCAGGAGCGCGGTAGGAACTGCCAGGTCCTCCGAGGCGTAGAGGTCTGCGATGGCTCCGGGATCGTCGGTGGCGCAGACGGCGGCGATTGCGTCGATGAGTTCGTCGTAGTCGGGGCCGGTCTTGCCCTTGTAGGAGGCCTCCATGCGTCCCCACTCGTCCCATGGCAGCATCTCGACCTTGTTTAGCGCAGCGAGATCCTTGATCGCGTTTCCCCGGATCTCGGCCGGCCCCCAGTTTTCGGTGCCGTACACGCCGAAGTGCGTGGCATCGATGTCGCCGTCCCGGAAAGCCCTCCACGCCTCGCCGCCGGTGAGGAACTCGCCACCGGCGAGGTCTTCGGGATTCGCCACGAGGGAGCCGCCCAGAATCTCGGAGTCGATCCGCACCCAGCGGCCGTCGTGCCGGTACTCGGTGATCCAGTGGTCCACACCCTGCCCGGGTTGGAAATACGTGGCGAAGCCGCAGCGGGCCCGGGCCGCGATTCCGCGGTAGCGCAGCAGGGCACAGCTGAGCACGGCGAAGTGGCGGCATGTGCCGATCACCCGCCGGTCGGGGTCGCGTGCGACGGTCAGCCGGGCCGGGTCGAGGGCGAGTAGGGCGCCGATCAGGCGGTCGACGTGACGGAGCTGGTTCTCCGCGAACCGCTCGTCGGGGACGCCAAGGCCCTTCGCGTCCGTCGGCTGGATGACGAGGTCGTGAACAAGGCGGCAGACCTCGACGGCCCCGCTCGGAAGATTCTCCAGCGCCGGCTCGTGGATCGTGTCGATCCTCGTCAGTGGACCTGCCCCGGCGTAATCGATCGTCCCCGTCATGCCGGCCATCGTAGGCACCGCCTCCGAGAGCTGTCGGCCCCTGACCACTGCGATAGCCGCACGGCGTACGTGAGATGGAAGCCACACCAAACTGCGGCCAGCCATCGCCGTACGCGCATCTGCCGCTGGCCGTGCGATCGTACCGAATTGAGTGCGGCACCAGCGGCATCACGTCTCGTTCGCGCACCCAGACGAGTCGGTCGTTTAGTGCCAGCGGGCCAGCGAACACCGCCCAGATCACAACTCCGTGGAGCAGTCATCGACTTCGCCGGCGGCTCCCACCACGCCAACCCCTGGGCCGCCGACCTCTACCGGCGGGCCCGGGCTCGGGGCCACGACCACCCCCACGCGCCCCGAATCCTCGCCTGCGCCTGGCTGCACGTGATCTGGCGCTGCTGGCAAGACGGCGTCCCCTACGACCCCACCCGCCACCGCGCTCTGCAGGCCGTCCTCGCCGCCACCACTTGACACAGGGCTACTCATGCCGCAATCCGCGCGCTACGCAGTTGCGGCAAGTCGGCGCCGTCAGCGCACTGACATGCCGATGAGGCTGATCCTCAATCCTTGGCCGTGCCCTGGTGGTGGCGCTCGGCGAGTTGCTTCAGGTTCAGTAGCTGACGTCGAGCCATGACCAGGTCGCCGACGGACAGCCCGAGGGCGGCCCAGCGGGTGGTCTGCATGACGACCTTGAGCAGCAAGCGCGTGCCGTGCTCCTGGGGCACGAGAACGTAGGACATGAAGGCGCCCATGATGGTGCCCGTCAGCTGTTGCCCCGGGTCGACCGAGACGATCCTGCCCAGCTCCCGCCCGCCAGCAGTAGTGAATCTCTCTCCGACTTGCGGCTCGGGAAGGCCTACCAGCTCTCGAGGTGAACGGCGGCCAAGGTTGTCGATCCAGTCATAGGAGTATGGCGCAAGCCTCACTTGTGCAACCCACGGCCACACCACTTCGGCAGACGCCTCGACGCGCACACCCCGCCACGCCTGCAGCGCGGGTGAGGCGACGAAGTCGTCGCACGGATAGCAGCGCAATTTCTCGCTGTCGGTCACGCCCCACCGGTCACCGATCATGCATCCATCCTCCACGAACGCCCGGCATCCGGATCTGCCGCGATCCGCGCGGCACGCAGCGTGACGGCTGGAGCTGCCGCTCGCCATCCGGAACTGCCGATGAGCGGGCGTCGGAGCGTCCGTTGGGGTGGCTGCAACCCCACAGTCGGTGCCGGTTGGGGAGCAGGGTCAGGTACGGGTCCGGCGTTGGTGGCCCCGTCCGGGATGCCACGACTCGATCACGAGGTGGTCCGCGGGGGTACCAACATAGGTCAGCACGACTTCGGTGATGTTGAGTTTAAAGAACCCGGCGCCTTGGTGAGGGTTGTCGGCTGGTGGGTCGACCTGTGCGGCGGTGCCGGCGAGTTTCGCGTCTCCCGGCCATCCGTCCGCATCGTCCCCGGGCGGTTCGACGGTCGGGTTGTGTACGGCGATGCGAGGGTCGCGGCGCAGGTCGAGCAGCTCCAGCCGCCCATCATCCCGAGGGTCACCTCCCCGTCGTCGAACTGCAGTTCCGAGGCGCTGATGCGGGGTGAACCGTCCTTGCGCAGGGTCGCGATGGTCTTGTTCGTACCCATCGCGAACCTGGCGCGGACGCGCGCCGCGCAGTCCGGGGCATCCTTCTCGATCTCCTGCCAGTTCGTCACGACGTCATCCTCCTGGTTGCTGGTGATGCTCGACTATTTCCGGTTGAGAAGCGCGACCGCTGGTAGCGCCACGAGTGAGCCCGCCAGCCCGGCGAGTAGCGTGTACCCGCCGGTGGACAGGACGGCGGTGGAAGCCAGGCTTGCTGTGGCCGCGACTGCCCACACTGCCGCGTCGACGGCGCCTTCCACCTGCGCCCGCTCCGCCGCTGGTAGGCCGCTGGCCAGCCTGCCGCTGCCGCCGATGAAGCAGAGATTCCAGCCGTAGCCCAGCAGGAACAACGCCGCGACATGCAGAAGAGCCTGGCTGTGCGGCGTGGTCGCGGCCAGCGCGGTCGCGATCGCGAGGGTGAGCAGTCCGGCGAACATGACGGGTCGGGAGCCGACCCGATCGAGCAGCCATCCCGTCAGCGGTGACAGTGCGAACATGCCCAGCGTGTGTGCGGACAGGGCCATACCGACTGCGCCCAGCTCCTGGTGGTGTAGGTGCATGTCCAGCGGCGCCGCGGTCATGACCGCGACCATGACCACCTGTCCGGTGGCCATGACGGCGAACGCCGACCGGGCCGTCGGGGTCCGTACCAGGTCGCGCAGAGGGACGCGCGACTGCACCGGCTCCGGCTGGCGAACCGGTAGCGCGAACAGCGCGGTGGCGGCGAGCGCGCTCGCCAGCGACGCGAACAGGAACGGGCCGGATAGTGCAACCCAGCCCAGGTGACTTGCGGTGACGCTCACCGGCGCGAGTAGCAATGGCCCGCCAACCGCACCGACGGCGCCGGCCCAAACCATGGTGCCGATCGCGGATCCCCGCCGCTGTACGGGGTAGAGGTCGGCGGCGGCGTAGCGCGACAGCAGCGCACCGGCGTTGCCGAGCCCGAGCAGCAGCATCCCGATGCTCAAAATGGTGATGTCGCTGCCGGCAACGGCGGGGATCGCGAGTGCTCCGCCCACCGTCGCCGCCGCATACCCCAGCGCGAGGCTGGCCCGCCAGCCCCAGCGGTTTGTCGCCCGGGTCAAGACAATGGCGCCGATTCCGGTACCGACGATGCCTGCCGTGTTCGGAACGCCGCCCCAGACGGCACCGAGCCGATCCGCGGCGACGATCGTGCTCACCGGGCTGGCGGCTGCCATGGCGGCGTTCATCAGGGCGGCTGTGGCGAAGAGCGTGGCCGTGGCGCGCCCACGCGTTGTCATTCGAGCATGCGGCGGCGAGGTGATGAGCATGCGCCTACGTTAGGAAGGTCCGCCGTTCAGCTACATGGGCCATGCACACTGATCAGGTGCGATTGGCTGTTGATTGCAAGGCAAAACCGCGGAACGCTTGCCGTATGAGCAGACTGCTGGATCAGACGGACTGGCGCATCATTGCCGAGCTGCAGCGCGACGGACGGCTGTCCTACAACCAGCTCGGGCGCCTCGTGAACATGTCATCGCCCGCGGTCGCCGAGCGGGTGCGCCGGCTCGAAGAAGCCGGGGTGATCGCCGGCTACCAGGCCCGGATCGACCCGGCCCGGGCTGGCCTCCCGCTGACCGCGTTCGTTCAACTGCGGTGCGCGCTCGGCCGCTGCCTACTCAAGACCACGGGCGCCGATGACTTTCCTGAGGTCGTGGAGGTGCACAAGTTGAGCGGCAACTCCTGCACCATGCTGAAGGTACGCGTGGCGTCGATGCCGCACCTGGAAGGTCTACTCGAACGCCTCGGCGAGCACGGCGAGATGAACTCCCACATCGTCCTGTCAACCCAGTACGACGGTCGGCCCGTACAGCCGCCGCCAGCCGAGGCCCGCACCACCACGCACTCTCCCGGCTGGGTCCGGTAAGCGACCGCCCCTCTCAACGCACGACTCCGCGAGCCGATCTACCGGAACGCTCACGGCGCCAACGCTCAGCCCCCGGCCCGCAAGCCTCCCGGTGCCCCTCACGGGTCACCCACCGGATAGAGCGCCACGTACACACTCAATCACGTCTGCCGGGTGTCCACTCCTGCCGGTCCGCGAGTCATTCACCAACTTCGATGTCCATCGAACATCCGGTCATGGCCGCAGAGCGCGCGGTCGTGCCGATGAGTGTGCATCTCCGGTCAGTTGCCTTGGGTGCTGAACACCTGGTCGACGCCGTTGTCGTCGTCATACTGATGGACAAAGCCGAGCCGTTCGTACAGTCGGCGCGCCGCGCTGCCCCGATCGATGGCGAGCCGGAAGGGTCTGGCGTCGCGATGGGCGTCCATGACCTGACGGAGGACCTGATCGCCGATGCCGCGACCCTGCACCGACGGATGAAGGTAGAAGTGCTCTATCCATTGCGCATCGCGCTCAGGCCGGACGGCGATGACACCGACCGGCTGGCCATCGATCTCGATCACGTCGGTGTTCGCCGGGATGAACGTATCCAGGAACCGTTGCCGAGCCCAGTCCTGATCCCAGATTCCCAACCGCTCGAGATCCGGGCGCATGGTTAGTGCCTTGAGGTCGGCGAGCCACTGTCCATCCTCTGCCGTTGCAGGACGGAGCGTCCAAAACTGCAGCATGATCGGCAGTATCCCACAGCCGGTCAGTGCCGGCCCGCGTCCGCTACCGCCGCTCCAGGCTCTAACGCACGCTCATGCCGCCGACCGAGCGCCGGCGCTTGGCCGTCCCATGACCGTCTGCAATCGCCCTACGGCTGCACGCGTGCGGTAGCTGTGTGCGGAGACCGACTCCCGGAGGGCGCCCGGATCAGCGATACGGTTCGGGAGTGCTTCCCAGCGTCGCTCAACAACCGCTGATATTTCTCGACGTAGACGGCGTGCTCATCCCGTTCAGAGGCCGGCCGGCGAGAAGGGATCGCCCTTCGACCGGGGTCGAGGCGAACGCAGAGGCACCCGACGGCTGGGGCAATCCTCTCCTGGATCGGCTTGACCCCGATGACGGACGGCGCCTGCTGGCCCTGGGATGCCGGTTGGTCTGGGCCACGACATGGATGGCGGAGGCAAACGAGATCCTCTCGCCACGGCTGGGCCTTCCGGCGCTCCCAGTGGTGGAATGGCCGGACTCCGATGAGGAACCAGAGCACGGTCTGCACTGGAAGACGGTGTTCCTCATTCGGTGGGCGGCAGGCCGCCCATTCGTCTGGCTTGATGATGAGATAACCGACGCTGACCGGCGATGGGTGGCCGCGCACCACCCGAGGCCGGCGCTGCTGCACCGTGTCGACCCATATGCGGGACTGACCGATGCAGCATTCTCGGCGGTGCATCAGTGGCTCGGGCTACGTAACGACGGCGCTTGATCAGCTGCACGCTCATGCCGCGATCCGCGCGCCCGATCAGCGTCCGGTCGTGCCGATGAGATGACATCCGATCTTCCAGGGCAGGAGCGTCTACTAGGGCGAGGCCGGCTGCGTCGCGTGTTGTCAATCTGCGGGTGCCGGCTCGGTGGGCCGCGGCGTGAAGAAGCGGATGATGTCGTCGGCTGCGGTGGGGGACAGCATCATTGCCTGGACTCGTGCGGACATTTCGGCGATCGGGTGGGTTCTGATGAACATCGCCTCCTCGTACGTCCGGATCGCCGAGTCGGGGTCGGCGGGGTTGGTGGCGAGTTCGGCGGCGAGTTCGGCGGCGTCGAGCATGGCTTGGTTGGCGCCCTCGCCGACCGGCGGCATGAGGTGCGCGGCGTCACCGATGAGGGTGATGCCCGGCTGGTGGGCCCAGCGTGTACCGGTGGGCATCGCCTCGATCCTGCGTGGGGTCGGCGGACTGTCGCCGGCTTCGATGAGTGCGGTGAGGCTGGGGTTCCAGCCATCGAACATGTCCAGCAGAGCGCGCTTGCTGCGGTAGGTGTCTATGTGGCGATCGTCCGCGCGTAGGGAGATCCCGACTCGGATGCTGCCGCCGCCGAGGCGTTGTGCTGCCAGGATCTGGTTCACGCCGATGCACCAGAGGTTTCCGGGGCCGACCAGATCGGCGAGATCCGGGTGGCGCCGGTCGGCGTCGCTGATGCTGAGCTCGGCCAAGGTGGCCACGGAGGACAGTGTCGCGTCGGTCAGCAGCGACCGGACGACCGAGCGTGCGCCGTCCGCGCCGATGAGGACGTCGCAGTCGGCGCTATGGCCGCCATCGAACGTCAGCCCGAAGCCTCCGTCGGGTCGTGGCGTCGCCGCGACGAGCCGGTGCTGCCACATAACAGTGTCGGCGGGGAGTGAATCGAGCAGAAGATCACGCAGTGCGCTGCGGTCGATCTCGGGGCGTCCGGAGAATGAGCCGGGTTGTGGCTTGTGGTGCACGAGGGTGCGTCCGGCCGGGTCGAGGATGCGATGTTCCTCGCCCTCCGGCCGTGCCTCGGACCGGAATCGGCCGGCGAGGCCCGCATCGGCCAGGGCCTGTTGCCCGGACTCCGGGTGCAGGTCGAGCGATCCGCCCTGTGATCGCGCGGATCGGCTTGCCTCGCGTTCGTACACCACCGCGCCGATGCCGTGCCGGTGCAGGATTCGGGCCAGCGTCAGGCCGCCGAGGCCACCGCCGGCGATCGCAATTCGCATCATCATCTCCGTTACCGTACGCTGTAACTTATGGATACGCCGTACGGTAGCGCACTGCTGCCCGTCTGGGAACGGCCCGAGCCTCAGCCGCGGGCGGCGCCGGTGCCGCTGAGCCGCGCGAAGATCGCCGCCACGGCGGTCCGGCTCGCCGACGCACACGGCCTCGACGGGCTATCGGTGCGCAAGATCGCCAAAGAGCTCGGTGTCGGTCCGATGCGGCTCTACGACTACGTGATCAGCAGATCCGAACTGCTTGATCTGATGGTCGACGCCGTGTATGCCCAGATCGCCGAGGCCGGCCAGCACTCCGAGTGGCGCGCCACGGTACTGGTCATCGTTCACCGGACCCGCGATGCCGCTCTTGATCATGAGTGGTTCGCCGACCTGCTCGGCGGAAGGCCACACTTAGGACCTCACGCGCTCGCCGTGGGCGAATCGACCGCGGCGGCGCTCAGCCAGGCCCCTGGCGTGCGCGGTATCGACGATCTCCAGCGGGCCTTGGGCGCCCTCAACGCGTTCATCGTCGGAGCGCTCCGCAGGGAGATCACCGAGCGACGCACCGCCCGTTTAACCGGCACCGACGTGTCCGCTTGGCAGGCCGCCCTCGGGCCCTACCTGACACGCATGCTCGAAACAGGCCGCTACCCCACCGTCGCCCGGCTCGTCATCGACGGCGCCCACCTCAACGCCGAGGAAACCTTCCACCACAACCTGATCACCATCCTGGACGGCATCACCAGCCATCCCCACACGTGACCTACTACTCGCAGGCCAGTACCGGCTGAACACCGATACACCTCGATCAGACATCCGGATCTGCCGCACCCCGAAGAAGGTGGCGGCGGCGGCGCGTGTCTAGCTGAGTGCCTGGGAAGCCAGCGCCTCTTGGTTAGCGAACGCAATGAGGACACGCGAGTCTGACAGAGTTGCCTGCTTCCTCAGGACGGCGTTTGCGCCGCGCGCTCCTAGGGCATGGCCTATGCCGCCGCCCGGCCGCCCCTCATGACAAGGCAATATGGCGCGTATGTCCTTGCCCACCCCCACGCTGCACACCGCTCGCCTGCTACTGCGCCCCGTGACCAGCGCAGACGCAGACGCCCTCTTCGCGATGCACAACAGCGCCTACGTGCTGCGCTACTGGGACGCGCCGCCCTGGAGCGAACGAGCGCGCGCCGAACGCTTCATCACGGCTTGCCAGCAAATGGCGGACGAAGGCAGCGGGGCGCGGCTGGCCATCGACCGTGTTTCCGACAGGGCATTTATCGGCTGGTGCAGTCTGACCCGATGGAACCCCGACTATCGCAGCGCGTCGATGGGCTACTGCCTCGACGATGCGGCATGGGGCCACGGCTACGCGACGGAGGCCGCGCGCGCCGTGCTGCAGTGGGCATTCGACACGCTGGACCTGAATCGAGTCCAGGCCGAGACCGATACGCGCAACACGGCATCTGCTCGCGTCCTGGAAAAGCTCGGATTCGTGCGTGAAGGGACGTTGCGGGAAGACTGCGTCGTGAACGGCGAGGTGTCGGACTCGTGGGTGTACGGGCTGATCAGGCGGCAGTGGCGCCCGTCGTCCGGGTCGGATCCTGGCCGCTGAATGCTTTTCGCCAGCGAGAGAGCGCCCAGCCTCTTGACAAGCGGACGTCGGCCGCGGGCTTCACGGTTGACGGCCTGTGGAGCGTGGCAGGCGAGGGACCTTCAGCCCAGAATGGGGCCGGGCGCACCGCGCCGGGATCGTCGACTCCGGGACGTCGACCGCTTCCGGCGCAGAACTTCCGCATCTGCCGCTGTCCGCGCGTTGGTAGCGCGTGGCGCCGTGCACTGTCATGCCGAAGAGCGGATGTCCGATCTTGGCAAGTTCCCTTGTCTACGCCATCGCCAGTAGGGCGATGCCCATACCCGCGCTCATCACGCCGTGGCGGCCGGCGGTCCAGCCCGGATCGAGAACCGGGCCGGACCGCCGACCGTAGCGCCGACCAGTCCAGCGGACGCGCCACCGCGTCCGTCGTTGTCGCCGCGGACAGAGCAGCGAGGTGCACCCCGCGGCCCACCCACCAGAATGCGGCGAGCACCAGGCTGCCTCCGAGCAGCGCACTGACCCATCCGGCACACCCGACCTGCGCATGACGCATCCCGGCCATGTCCATGCCGCCGTGACCGCCGGGTGAGGCGTGCCCGTGTATCGAGGCGCCCATCCACACCATGGTTCCCGTCGCGGTGGCGAAGAACGCCGGAACCGCACGACGTCGCGACGTCCGCGCCGCCTGCACCAGGAACCACCCCGTAGACATCATGAAAACGACAATCCAGACGGCTGCCGGTACCGCCGCGCCCCACGGCCAGATCATCGCGATCATCGATAGGCCCATGGCCGAGTGCAGTATCTCGGAGAGTCGATGCTCCGCCACCAGGGAAGGCCACGCAGGGGATGGGCGCAGGCGTTGGAGCAGGTGAGAGATGGAGGCCCCGCCGAAGGCCACCGTCAGCAGCCATCGGAGGGGATCACTATCGGTCATCGCAGGGGCGGTTCATGACTCAGCCGGCGTCGAACCGCAGTGGCAGTGGTGCTCGCTGTCGGCGTGCCCGGTGGTGCCAAGGTCGTCGTCACGGCCGGCGGCGAGGCGTGACCATTGCGATGTGGGTCGGCCGTCGAGGCGGAACTGGTCGCCGTCGGTCCGGAAACGCTGGGGCCAGCCTTCCGGCGAGTTCTCCCAGTCTTCTTGGCGGCCGTAGACGGTCATGTCTAGCAGCCCGTACGAGGGTGCCATCGCCTCGCAGCCGCGCCCGGTGGTCCAGTAGGTCTCGAACACACGGTCGCCCTGGCGTAGGTAGCACGCCTTCATGCCGAACGCGCGCCCGGCGACGAGCGGGTCGAGCGACTGCGCGGGCACGGAGTACCAGGGCGCCTGCCAGCCCATGAAGTCGCGGTAGCGCGACGACTCCTCGAACGGCAGCGCGGACATCCGCAAATGTCCCCGTTCTCAGGTGCGGGCTAACCGCCGAGGATACGGTGTCGGTGCGCAGAGTATGCGCCGTTCCGACCGTGGGAAGGGTTAGCTCATGACAGAACGTGCGCCCTACATGGACTACGCCAACCTGCCGAATCCCACCGAGGGCTTCGTGGTGACCATGTCCATCACCGTTCGCAGCATCGCGCGGTCACGGGACTTCTACTCGCGCGTCCTTGGCGGCACCGTGGTCCTGGAGGAGAACCCGTGCGTCGTCAAGCTGGCCAACTCGTGGATCCTCATGAACCCCGGCGGTCCGCCCACGCCGGACAAGCCAGGCATCACGGTGGCTAACTACGAGCCCGGCGACACGACCTCGATCTTCCTGAACCTGCGGGTCGCTGACATCCAGGCCTGCTATGAGGAATGGAAGTCGGAGGGCGCGGAGTTCCTCACGCCGCCGATCGACCGCGAGGCGGAGATCCGCTGCTACATGCGCGACCCGGACGGCTACATGATCGAAGTCGGCCAGGCCACCGGCATCCAGCACGGCGTTTTCGCCAAAAAGCGCCCGGAGGACCTCCCAGGGTGAGCAACCGGCTGAGCCCTCTTCACGCTCAGCAGGAAGCTGTGCAGGTAGGACGTGTCGCTGGCCAGGCCGCGCAACGGGACGGGGCGGGACCACGCATCAGGTGGGACGCGAGTGTCAGCAGGTCCCGGGACACGCCAGCGCCAGACGGCGCCAGACGGCATCCCGTTGCCGAATTCCGCTCTATCAGATCAAGGCGGCCCACAAAGCGGGCCGCGCCGGCCCGGCCCCGGCCTGCTGGCGACCTCCGGCCGGCATCGGCCGGGCCGGCCGGCCACGCTTGGGACGACCAGGACCCTGAAGACCTGTTGAGTCGGCCTGGGGCGCGGTGCCGATGTTGCCACTGGTCCGTTTCCCCAGGCCGCTCGCCGAGTGAAGTAGGCCGCCGGCGAGGTGCCCGTGGTGTGGGTCCTTTTCCGTCGGCCCCTTCCCGAACCGTGCTGGACGATTTCTCGTCACACGGCTCTCCAGTGGTCAGTTCCGGGTGGGTGCGGTTGTCCTTCCGGCGTGGATGTCCTCGTGGCAGGCCCGGCAGATAACGAGGGTTTTGCGGCGCCGTTTGGCCATGAGGTGCACCCATGCTGGCTTGTCGGGTCGGTCGTGACGGTTGAGGTCGGCGAGTTTGCGGACGTGGTGAACCTCGATGTTCGTCCGGGATTTGCAGATCTCGCAGCAGCCGGCGAGGAGCCGGTGGATCAGTTCGTTTCGCTTCGTGCTGGCCATGATCGGTGACAGGTCGGTGAGGACGGCTGTGCGTTGGCGTTTGAGCGGGATCCCGCCGAAGCGGGCGACCAGTGGTTTCCTGCCCCGGTCCCGATCGACGGTGACCTGGAAACAGGTCCGTTTTCCGTCGGTGGTGTCGATGACCGTCTTGTACTTGCGGGCCATCTTGGTGACGGTGGACTTGTGTTTACCTGCGAGGGTTTTGAGCATCGAGGTCTCCATGACCCAACGCAGGCGCTCCAGGCGGAACACGTCCTGGGCGAGGAGGTAGTACTGGACCAGCCCCCGGTACTCGGCCTGATACTTCGCGACGATGGTGAAGTCCTGGTCGTGAAGCAGCGAACCGCGTTGAGCCGGTTTACCTTCGCGCATATAGTTCACGCACTTCTGCCTGATGACGTCCCTGGGCACGAACAACCCGATCGCGGCGTTGACGGAGCGTTGACCGCGACGGTCGAGCTTGTTGTCGGCTCGTTGGGTTCGGATTTCGTAACCGAGAAACCGCGCCGGCTGGCTGGCGGCGTGGGTGATCAACGTTTTGGACTGGGACAGTTCCAGCTTCATATCCTCGCGCAGGAACGTCGCGATCCGTGACTTGATCTGCTCGGCTTCGTGCCTGGGCCCGGCGAATCCCAGCAGCCAATCGTCGGCATAGCGCACATACCGCAGGCGCCGATAGCCGGGATCGTTCGGGTCCTGGCTGGGCAGGGTCCGGCGTTGACGCCGAAGCGCCTTCACCGCAGCCCGGTCACCATGCCGTCTGGCCTTCGCGATCGCGTGATCGACAACCTGATATTCGGTGTTGCGCCGTCGAAGACGGCCTCGGTTGTACTCAGGCAGCAAAGACTGCTCGACGAACCGGTCCAACCGGTCCAGGTAAATGTTGGACAAGACCGGGGATGCGACGCCACCTTGCGGCGCACCGCTGAGCGTGGCATGCCACCGCCAATCCTCCAGGTACCCGGCCGTGAGCATGTTGGACACCAGCCGCAGAAACCGTCCATCGTGGATCTTTTCCGCCAGGATCGACGCCATGATCGTGTGATCAAGTGACCCGAAACAGTCAGAGATGTCTCCCTCGATGAACCAATGCGTTCCCTTCCAGACCGACACCACCTCATCCAACGCGGTGTGGCAGCCGCGGCCCGGACGGAACCCGTGGGAGCGGTCGGAGAACCGGACGTCGTAGTACGCCTCCAACAGCAGACGCACCACTTCGGCGACCAGCTTGTCCGACCAGGTAGGCAAACCCAGCGGGCGTAGCTTCCCGTTCTTCTTTGGGGTGAACACGCGCTTGACCGGCCGCCACCGGTAGCGTTCACGACGCAGCACGTCGATGATCGCCCCGATTTTGGCTTGGGACATACCGTCCACGGTCTCCGACGTGGCCCCGGGCGTCATCGACCCCTTGTTGGCGTAGATGCGTCCGTAGGCCAGCAGGAACAACTGCGGGTTGAACAACTGTCGATACAGTCTTTCCAGCGGCAGGCCGCGCCTACCGCGTTCCCGGATGACGTTCAGCACCGTTGCGGCGCTCTGCATTACGCATACCTCGCTTCGCTGAACATCGTGATCACCTGTGTCCCTTCGCCAGGGGCAAAGCAAAGTCAGGTGATCATGTGGACGTGCTGCTCAGCGGCGGTTTCGCTGTCTGAGGCCGGTTCATAGACGCGGCCTTCCTAAGTGGATGATGAAGGTTCTCTACGCCAGCATCGTCTGCAAAGAAAGGCCGCTCGTGGCAGTCTCCCATGCCTTGACCGCTTGCGTCACTGACAGCGGCGCTGACATCGACGTTTCCGACGTGACCGCGTTGTACGAGGTGTTCTCCCAGGTCAGCGACCCACGCAAGCCTCGGGGAGTGCGTCACGGGCTGCCGGCGGCGTTGACCATGTTGGCGTTGGCGGTGCTCTGCGGAGCCCGCAACTTCCGCCAGGCCGCCGACCGGGTCGCCGAGCTGCCCGCGCTGCTGCTGGCCGCCGCGGGCGCCCGCGTGGACCCCCGCCACGGCCGGCGGATACCGCCCAGTCGGGACACCCTGCGCCGTGTGGCCGAGACGATCGACGCCGCCGCCACCGACCGCCTGCTGTGTCAGTGGATCGCCACCCGCATCCCACCCACCGACGGCGGGCGGCCTGGCCTGGCCTTGGACGGCAAGACCGTACGGGCCTCCCACGACGGCGACCCCGCCAACAACGTGAGACTGTTCTCCGCGATGCGCCACGACACCGCCGTCGTGATCGCTCAACTCCGGGTGCCCGACGACACCACCGAGGTCACCCAGGTCCAAGCGTTGCTGGACCCGGTCGAGATCGCCGGCGCGGTGATCACCGCCGACGCCGCGCACCCCTCGACCGACACCGCCACCTACCTGCACCACCGCGGCGCCGGTTACGTGTTCACCGTCAAGGGCAACAGACCCGCCCTCCTCGCGGCGATCTGGCAGCGCCTACCCGCCGCGACCAGCGACAGCGCCGCCCACACTCACCGCAAACACCGCTCGGGACTCATCATCGAGCGTCGGATCTGGACCGCCGACGCCGCCGGCATCGAGTTCCCCGCCGCCGCGCAGGTCTTCCGGATCCGCCGCGACACCTACGACCTGACCGGCCAACGCCTGCACAAGGACATCGTCCACGGGATCACCAACCTGGACGCCCAGGCCACCACAGCCGCAGAAATCGCCGACTACACCCGCCGACACTGGGGCATCGAAAACAAGATCCACTGGGTCCGGGACGTCCTCTTCGCCGAAGACCACCACCATGCCTGGCTCGGTGCCGCCGCCCACACCATGGCCCTGTTCCGCAACCTCGCCATCGGACTGATCCGCCTCGCCGGCCACTCCAAGATCAAACAGGTCCTGGAGCGACTCCACGGCAACAAACTGCTGATCCTGCCACTACTCGCCGCATCCCGAACATGATCAACTGACTTTGCTTTACCTCTGGTCCCTTCGCCCTGCGGTCCGGCTTTCCCGGCCTCCCTGGCAGGTCGTTACTCCTGCGACTACTACGGACACTCCGTCGCCATAGGACTCGCGTCCCGTAGGCGATCCCGTGGTACGTCTTCGTCGTACGTATCTAGCGCGACGTAGGCCGCCCACTCATCCCCTTACCCGCCCTCGTTGGGCGGTGCCCGACGCCGTGGAGTTGCACCAGCCTCACGGGTTCATGCCGGCGCACGGCGTGGCATCGGTTTCAGGCGTCGTTTCCGATGGATGCGCACTTTCATCACTGGGGATTGGGCTTCAAGCAATCCAGCCTTGGCCATATCGCACGGGTCCCGCGACGCCACGCCCCTGACGCCTGGGCACGCCCGTCGCTTTCCTGACATGCTCTTGTTCCCTTCACCTTTCGGATCCAGGTAAGCCATCAGACCCAGGAACAGTTCTCCAAGTTCCTCCCAACTGAGCTGGGGATACAACGAAGCGCCTCACGGCGCACACCCGCCGTGCGACTCTCGCCGCAACGGGCTCTCCACGGATTCTACCGCCGGGCGGGGTTGTCAGGTCGCTGCCCAGGGTTTGGGGATCTTGTTGCCTCGGTAGTGGTAGCGGGTGACCGCGACCTTGCCGAGATCGAACAGGGTTATCCCGTCCGCCGTGATCGGCCGCCATGTCCCGTCGGGTCTGGCCAGCCATCGGCGGACGTCCTTCCAGCTCCACCGGTGCAGGGTTTTCAGCCCCAACGGTCACCCTCGGCGAACCGTAGGCGCCACCGGAGTCGGCGTGGACCGCCTGGATCTGCTCCGCGAGAGCGTCCTCGGCGGCAGCGCGTTGCTGCCGGGCCGGCTCACTGGCGGTCCATCGGTAGAACCCGGACCGGGACACGGCCAGGACCCGGCACAGCCGCTTGACGCCCCAGGTGGCGCGGTGGGTGGAGATGAACCGGAAGCGGCTGGTCACCGATCCATCTCCTTCGCGAGATACGCGGCTGCCTTCCGCAGGATCTCCTTCTCCTGCCGCAGCTCAGCGACCTCACGCCGCAGCCGGGCGATCTCGGCGTCCTTGTCCGCCACCGACAGCCCATCGCCCGCTGACACCGCACCGGCCGCCCCGGTCTGTCGATCTTGCTTGCGGACCCAGTTCCGCAGCGTCTCGTGACTCATCCCAAGCTCACGAGCGACCTGGTTAATCGGCCGGCCCGACGAACGGACCAGGTCGACCGCGTCGCGCCGAAACTCTTCCGTGTACTTCGATGGACGCCCCAACGGGGACACCCCTTCCTCTGGACCAACGTCCAGTCTCAGGGTGTCCACATCCCAGGGGGGAAGCCCAAAGCGACAGTCGACGGAGTTTCACCCATCAACTGAAGCCGCGGTGTAACCCATCAAGCGGAGTCGAACAGCCGGCTGCCGGCGATGTCGGGTCTCAGGACCTGCGTGACAGAACAGTCTCAAGACATGGGTGACACTTCCGGCTAGGAACGTGCTGAATTTCGGTGTTCCTCGGGGTATGCCCTGCGTGGATGCTTGGTCGGGTTGCCAGCGGCTGGAAAGCGGTCGGGTCGAGGTGGTGACGTTGTCGGGGGTCTGGGCGTTGGTGGACTGGTGGATGAGGTCGTGCTGGTGTCTTTCGGCTCTGGTGTTAGCCGGTTCAGCAGGTGGTCAGGGCCCATCCGTTGGTGTAGTGCAGGCCGCGGTTGATCAGGTTGCGGAGGTTGAGCGCTGCGGTGCGTCGTTTGAGCCAGGCGTTGTTGGGTTCCACGCCGCGGTAGCGCAGTTTCAGCCGGCGTCCGCCGCGGCTGGCGACCTGCGCGATGACCCGTTCGATGTTGGGCCGGTGCCGGCGGTACCGCTCCCGCAGGGTCGGGTCGGTTGTCCAGTCCCGGCGGGCTTGGCGCAGCAGGGCGTCGTGTTCGTGCAGCACGATCTTGCGGCCGGTCTTGGATTTGGTGCACCGGTCCCGCAGCGGGCAGGTACGGCACAGCGCGCCGAAGGCGGCGGTGCGGGTGGTCGGGCTGATCGGCCGGGTGTGCCCGGCCGGGCAGGTGACCGTCTGGCCGTCCTCGTCCACGGCGAAGTCGTCGATGGTGAACCCGCCGGCGACCGGGGACTGCACCGGCTTGGGTTTGATGATCGCGGTGTGGCCGGCCTGGCCGAGGGCATCGCGTAGGTCCCCGGTGCCGTAGGCGGAATCGCCGTACCATTCCCGGCCGGGCACGTCCTCGGCGTCACTGTGCTCCGCGCCGCTGGCGGTGTGGGTGCCGACTGCACTGGTGGTGTTGGGTCCGCCGTCGCCGTCGCCGTCGCCGTCGCCGTCGCCGTCGCCGTCGCTGGTGGCGAGGTCGTTGGCGAGGAACCGGGCCGCCACGGCCGGATCGGAGTTGTCGCTACCGGCGGCTTTGGTCAACTGCTCGTCGGTGACGATGCCGGTATCCGGGTCGGCGGCCACGTGGGCGCGGTAGCCGTCGCGGCGAGCCTCAGGCGATTTGCGGGTGTGCCGGGCCTCGGGGTCCACGGTGGAGACGATCCGGTCCTCGGCCACCTTACGGGCGATGCGCCACCGCCCGTCGGTGCCGTCGGAGCCCTCGGCCGGTTCCACGTCTTGGCCGGCCACCAACGCCAGCAGCGCGAGGGCCTGCGCGGCCGGCTCGTCCAGCGTCGCCCCGGCCAGCGCGCCGAGCAGGGCGGTGGCGTCGTTGACCAGCGCCGAAACGAGGGCGTCCTTGGCCGTCGGGTCGTCCCAGTCGATGTCCGGCTTACCCGGCCGGGTGTAGTCATGCCCGGTACACGCCGCCGCGACCTGCTCCGCGGCGCCGGGCACCACCCGGGCCACCCGGCGGATCTGGCTGATCAACTGGGTGATGGTGTCCTGGGTAGCCACCGCGTCGGCCAGGATCGTGGAATCCACCGCCCGGCGACGCCGTCCCCGCAGCACCCCGGTCGCCTCGACCACCTGCCGGACCGCGTCAGTGATCCGGTGTGGGCGATCCGAACGGGCCAGCCGGCGCCGCCAGTACGTCAACGTCGAGGGGTGGAACCCCTTGTCGTCCAACGCCAACCCGCAGGCCACCTTCCACCGCAGGTCACACCGGGCGGCCTCGGCGGTCTCCGCATCCGAGTAGTCCAACAGCGTCTGCAACGTCAGGATCGACGCCGCCACCGGCGCCGGGATCGACGGGCGGCCCTTGGCCGACGGGAACAGATCCGCGAACAACTCGTCCGGGAACACCCGACCCCGATGCTCGGCCAGGAACGCATACGTACTGCCCGCCGGCACCAGATGCCCCACCAGGGCCGCCGCGTCCAGCAACTCCCGGTCAGCACGCTCCACACCCTGCACGCAAAGATTATCTCACATCAATACAAACAGGTACAGAAGCCACGCCATAACTCAGCGCGTTCCTAGCCGGGTGGTGACGGCGGCTCGGGCGGGCGTCTGCGGGCGCGGGCTGCGTCGGATATGGCGATCCCGGTCAGGACGAGGGCAGCAGCGGCGGCGACCACGACTGGCGGCAGGGGGAGCATCGCCGGTGTCAGGGCGGCCAGCGCAAGGACGCCGATCGGTCGGGACCGGGACACGCGGCCGAATACCGCGTGCTCGAAGCGGGCGCGCCCGGCCAGGTACAGCGCGGGTCCGCCGAGGATGACGGCGATCCAGGCCGGTGGGGTGTGCCCGAGTGGATGGGCGATGACAAGTTCGTCGCCGACGGCGGCAACGACCACGCCGGCCACCATCACCAGGTGGGCGTATGACGCCGATCGGGCGAGGCGGACCGGGTCGGCAGACACGGCAATCGCTTCCGCCAGGACTTGCCCAGCGCGGTAGATGTAGATCCGCCACAGCAGCACGGTGGTCGCGATCGACACTGCGAACGCGGCGGCCCCGTCCGGCGCGAAGCCGCTGCTGCTCAGCGCCAGTCCGGTAACCACGATCAGCTCGCCGAGCGCGATGATGAAGAACTGCCGGTAGCGCTCGGCCAGGTGCTCGCCCGAGATCACAAGGTCTTGGCTGGGCGTTCGGCCCGCCCCCGGGGTGGGGAAGCCGATTCTGCCTGCCGTGTGGTCAAGGACCACCGCGAGTGCCCACAACGCGCCACGCGCCGTACCGGGCATGAGCGCCCCCGCGATCCACGGCAGCGCCGACAGGCCGTACCAGAACAGCCCGCGCACGCCGGTGCGCTGCAGCTCGTGGCCACGCAGAACGGCCACGAGGACGAGCCCGCGGCCGAGCTGGACGGCGACGTAGGCGCCCGCGAAGATCAGGCCCGTGTCGCCGAATGCCTCGGGCACCGCGGCCGCCATCACCAGGCTGCCGACCATGGTCGCGATGACCAGCGCCTGGATTACCGGTCGTTGCGGGTCCGTCCGGTCGGTTAGCCACGCGGTGCTGGACCAGACCCACCACATGGCCCCCAACAGCACCAGCGTCCGGAAGGCGCCGCTCCACCCGAGATCCTCGGCCAAGCCGCGCGAGAGCTGAGCGAGCGCGAGGACAAACACCAGGTCGAAGAAGAGTTCCAGGAACGTAGCCCGCTGTGGATCCCCGGCTTTCCGCACCAGCTCGGCCGCCCTGCTCGTCGTCATCGGATCGCCCGTTCTGCCAGCTCTGCTCCAGGTTTGGGGGCATTCTGACATACGGCAGCGGCGGTGACCGCGGACGTGCTGCCGTGGACCGGATCGAGCGACCCGCGTTACACGGACGGGCGACGGTCGAGGCCGATGAGTTCCTTCCATCCGTCGCCGCGGGTTCGGATTAGCTCGTCGACCTTGGCCAAGCGTCGGCCGGTGCTACAGAGGGCGGAGTGTCACCCAGGTCCTGATACCGATATGTCACGCAGGTCCTGAGCTTGGCGTTTAACCTGCCGGCCCGATTAGCTGCGGGTTTGACTCGGGATCGATCTGTGCACTGTGGACAGCGGGCGGCCTTGGCGTGATCATGGATGTTGCTGAAGACATCAATGATCGACACCAAGGCCGTGAGGATGAGTGTGCTGGATGACGCTGCCCGCGTCGAGGCTTTAGCGGTGCTGTCCACGTTCCGGACCGAGTTCTACCGCTGTCTGACCGCCCGCGCTGACGTCCTGTTCGAGGTGACTGACGCGCTGCTGTGCACGGACGGGCCGGTCAGGTCGCTGGTTGATCTGGTGCTGGCGCCCGAGCACCGCCGCGGTCACGGCGGCATGTACGACGGGTTGAACTGCGGACGCGTCGACGTGGCGCGGCTGCGCCGCGCCGTGGCGGGCCTGCCGGTGCCGCGGGCCGCCGACGGGCGGATCGTTCTCGCTGTCGACGTCAGTCCGTGGCTGCGCTCCGACGCCCAGACCAGCCCGGACCGGCTGTTCTGCCACGTCTACGGCCGCGGCAAGGGCCAGTCGCAGCTGATCCCGGGCTGGCCGTACTCATTCGTCGCGGCCCTCGAAGCCGGCCGGACCTCGTGGACGGCGATCCTCGACGCCGTCCGGCTCGGACCGGCCGACGACGCGGCCGCCGTCACCGCCGGGCAGCTACGCGCCGTCGTGCAACGCCTCATCGCGGCCGGCCACCACACGCCGGGCGATCGGCGGATCCTGATCGTGTGCGACGCCGGCTACGACGTCCCCCGCCTGGCGTTCCTCCTCGCCGACCTGCCCGTGGACCTGCTCGGGCGGCTGCGCTCGGACCGGGTGATGGCACTGCCACCGCCCCCACGGCTACCCGGGACGACCGGCCGGCCACCCAAACACGGCCCCGAACTGGCCCTCGCCGACCCTGACACCTGGCCGGCGCCGCACACCGTCACCACCACGCAGACCGCCCGCTACGGCACCGCCACCGCGACCGCCTGGGACCGGGTCCACCCACGGCTGACCCGCCGCACCTGCTGGCTCGACCACCAGGGCGACCTACCGATCATCGAAGGCACCCTGATCCGGCTGCAGGTCGACCACCTGCCAGGCGATCGCCACCCGAAACCGGTCTGGCTGTGGACCTCCATCACCGCGGCCACCGCCGCGGACGTGGACCGCAGTTGGCAGTCCTACCTGCGCAGATTCGACCTCGAACACACCTTCCGGCTGCTCAAACAGACGCTGGGCTGGACCCGGCCCAAGATCCGCACACCCGAGACGGCTGACCGGTGGACCTGGCTGGTCATCGCCTGCCACACCCAGCTACGCCTCGCCCGCGGTCTCGCCGAAGATCTCCGCCGGCCCTGGGAGCGACCCGCCGACCCGGACCGGCTCACCCCAGCCCGGGTCCGCCGCGGGTTTCGCCACATCCACCCGAAGACCACCCACCCCGCCAGCGCGCCGAAACCCGGCAAGGCCGGACCCGGACGCCCCCGAGGATCGAAGAACCGGCAACCCGCGCCCAGCTACGACGTCGGGAAGACCGTGAAACGCGCCCTGTCCATCACCGAACGACGAAAGCAGACGGGTTAAACGCCAAGCTGAGACCGGACAGCTAGCTGCTGGCTAGCTGCCGGCCAGGTGGTTAGAACTTGCTGTACGTCTTCAAGCTGCGCTGAACGGGCCGCAGGCCCCGCCTGGGCGCGCCGGCCGCTGCCGCTCGTCAGCCGTCACGACTGACGCCCGGCGGATGCGCAAGGTTGCCGTTGGCGAGGTCGACCGCACTGGCCACCGGACCCGCCGCATCAAGGGCGAGTCGGTCCCCATCGGCTCCGCTTGGGCCACCCTTGCTGGCACCGCCATGGGGACGCCCAAGACCTGCCGTGGCTCGGTGCCCACCCACTCACGACCGCCTACAACGGCTCACGGCCGCTCACACGGCGACCCTGGGCACTCGAGCGGCGTGTGGTAGGGAGAGCGACGCCTCGGCACACCGACGCTCGCAGGTGGGTAGCGCACGACGAAACGGTACGCCCAGGTGGTGAAGCGGCTCTCGCCACGGAACGTCGCCAGCTTGGCGAGGATCGCCACCATCGCGTCGGACGCTGCCTGGTGGGCGACGTCGGTCAACGCGGGCCCGGTCACCGGGGAGCGCGTCGCGCGCCGGCCCACCTCCCGCAACGCCACGCGCACCAGCATCCCGTGCAGCCGATCGAATGCCACGTCTCGCGGCACCGGTCTCGGAGAGAGCCCGCACCCATCCGGCTGACTCCTCGTCCAGGCCGACCACCTCGGCCCCGGGCCGGCGCGCGGACCCGGGGTCCGCGCGCCGGAGGTGTCAGACGGTCGCCCGCTTCGGGACCTTCCACCCGGGGCGGGGGAAGTGGCAGGTGTAACCGTTGGGGTAGGTCTGCAGGTAGTTCTGGTGCTCGGGCTGAGGTTCCCAGAAGTCGCCTGCCGGGGTGACCTCGGTGACGACCTTACCGGGCCACAGGCCTGAGGCATCGACGTCGGCGATCGTGTCCTCGGCGACCCGCTTCTGCTCGTCGCTGGTGTAGAAGATCGCCGAGCGGTAGCTGGTGCCGATGTCGTTGCCCAGGCGGTTCTTCGTCGAGGAGTCGTGGATCTGGAAGAAGAACTCAAGCAGCGCGCGGAAGTCGGTCTTATCGGGGTCGTAGACGACCTCCATGGACTCCGCGTGGGTGCCGTGCTTGCGGTAGGTGGCGTTCGGGACGTCGCCGCCGCTGTAGCCGGCGCGCGTGGACACGACGCCGGGCTGGTGGCGGAACAGCGATTCGGTGGGGAAGGAACAACTGTCATGAGTGAGAGTTTCGAGGGCCGTAAGGTCGTGGTCGTCGGCGGCAGCAGCGGCATGGGCCTCGCCACGGCCCACCAAGTCGTCGCCGGGGGCGGCACCGCCGTGATCACGGGCCGAGACCAGGACAAGGTCGGGTCCGCGGTCGAAGCCTTGTCGCAGAACGGAAAGGCATGGGGCATCACAGCCGAGCTGACCGACCGCGACCAGGTGCCCGAGGTCCGAAAGCAGCTCGCCGCCGAGCACGCCGACGCGACCCTGCTCGTCAACGCCGCGGGTTTCTTCATCCCGAAGGCGTTCAGCGAGTACGATGAAGCCTTCTACGACTCGTACAACGAACTGAACCGCGCGCTGTTCTTCATAACGCAGACCGTCGTCGCGGGCATGGTCGCCGGGGGTCAGGGCGGCGCCATCGTCAACATCGGCTCGATGTGGGCGCACCAGGGCATCGCGGCGACGCCGCACTCCGGCTACTCCGTGCAGAAGGGCGGCCTGCACTCGTTCACTAAGGCGCTCGCGATCGAGCTGGCGCCGCACAGCATCCGGGTCAACGCGGTCGCGCCCGCGGTCGTGAAGACACCCCTGTACCTGCGCTTCGTCCCGGCGGACAAGCTCGATGAGACCGTCGGCAGCTTCGACAGCTTCCACCCGCTGGGGCGTGTCGGCAGCCCGGAGGACATCGCGAACGCGGTGTCGTTCCTGCTGTCGGACAAGTCGAGCTGGATGACCGGCGCCATCGTCGACGTCGACGGCGGCATCATGGCCGGCCGCAACTGACCCTCGAAACGTAACGCCGGGATCGCGCCGGTGGGGCCTCGACCCCGGCGCCGTCTTACCGACGACTTCGCTATCGCGCTCGTTCCTCGACACCCTCGCGCCACAACCGCTACCGATCAGCGTGGTAAGACGCCGAGGCCTGGCGCCGCTAATGCTGGTGAAACGAAATTTGCTCCTCGTGACCGTGCAAACGAGGACTGGATACAAGGAGGTACCGGATGAAGGCGATTGTGGTGACGGACGAGGCCGCGGGAACGGCCGGGATGACGCTGATGGAGCGGCCTGAGCCGGAACCGGCGCTGAACGACGTCGTCGTTCAGGTTCATGCGTCGGGATTCGTCCCGACTGAGATGGCGTGGCCCTCGACCTGGACCGATCGCCTCGGCCGCGACCGGACGCCGTCGATCCCTGGGCACGAGCTGGCCGGAGTGGTCACCGCTCTCGGCTATGGCACGACGGGACTGTCTGTGGGACAGCGGGTGTTCGGCCTCACGGACTGGACTCGCGACGGCACCCTGGCGGAGTATGTGGCAGTCGAGGCACGCAACCTCGCGCCGCTGCCCGCCGACGTCGACTTCACGGTGGGCGCGAGCCTGCCGATCTCGGGTTTGACCGCGTGGCAGGGACTGTTCGAGCACGGCCGCCTTCAGGCGGGGCAGAGCGTCCTCGTGCACGGCGCGGCCGGCGCAGTCGGTTCGATGGTGACGCAGCTCGCACGTGAGTTCGGCGCCTACGTCATCGGCACCGGACGGGCTGCCGACCGTCAGAAGGCGCTCGACTTCGGCGCGCAGGAGTTCGTCGACCTCGAGAACGACGTCCTCGAAGACGTCGGCGGAGTCGATCTGGTTTTCGATGTCATCGGCGGCGACATCGGGAAGCGGTCCGCAGGCCTGATTCGAGCCGGAGGAACGCTGGTGTCCGTCGTCGGGCCGCCCGAGGCGCGGCCCGCGGACGGCCTGGCGGTCGACTTCGTCGTCGTGTCCGATCGCGCCCAACTAGGTGAGATCGTCCGGCGGGTGCGGGACGGACGACTGCGGACGAACATCGGCAACGTCGCGACCCTCGACGACGCCGTCGCCGCCTTCAATCCGACCGAGCGGATCACCGGGAAGACGATCATCCGCGTTCGTCCGTAAGGACTCGGGGACAGCGAGCGGTCCTGCCCTCCTTGTGGATCAGCGTCAACGGCGTGGCCAGGTCGGGCGACTCGTACCGGAAGACGTCATCGGACTGGTCCGCTACCTGGGTGGGCACCCGGCGTAACCAGCTCCCGGCAGCCCGGAGGACATCACGAACGCGGTGTCGTTCCTGCTGTCGGACAAGTCGAGCTGGATGACCGGCGCCATCGCCGACGTCGAGCCGTACTCGGGCAGCGAGCGCACGTTGAAATACACATCGCCGCCGCTGGCGTACGCGTGGCCTCGGTCGATCAGCCGCTGGATCAGCTCGATCATCTGCGTGATGTGCCCGGTGGCGAGCGGCTCCACGGTCGGCGAGAAGCAGACCGAGCACGTCGTAAGCCCGCTCCATCTGGTGGATCACCCGCTGGCCGACCTGCCACCACGGGACGCCCTCCTCGGCGGCACGGACGATGATCTTGTCGTCGACGTCGGCGATGTTGCGCGCGAATACGACGTCGTACCCGGACCGCTCGAGCCACCGCCACAGCACGTCAAAGATCACCTTGCTGCGCGCATGCCCGATGTGCGGTGGCGCGTAGACGGTGTCGCCACACAGGTACACCGTCACCTTGGGCGAGTTGATCGGCTCGAAGCCGCGCACGCTGCGGGTTCCGGTGTCGTACAGGCGAAGACTCACGCGCGCAGGGGTAACGGGCTCAGGCGGTGAGGCCCGGGCCGCTCTCGGTGTCGCCGAGCCTGCCGGGCCTGCTGATTACGCGCCCACGACGTGCCGTACGACGTGTCCTCGCACGCCCGCGCCGCCGGACCGGGGGCGAGCGGCCGGAACGTCGATTGCATAGGCCGTGCCCGCCGTCCACACCTCGGGGATGGTGTTGGGCTCGTAAATTCGGTTCGGTGGCTGTGACGTGCGGCTTTGTGCGAGGTCGGCCCAATCAGGGCGGCGACGATCCAAGGTATGGCAGCCTCGCTGGTGTACCTGCTCCTGCGTCAGATCCTGCAGATGCTGACCCAGCTCGCCCGGGCCGGCGGCGCGAAGGACGTCGAACTCCTGGTCTTACGGCATCAGGTGGCGGTGCTGCGCCGGCAGGTGCACCGACCCGATCTCCAGCCCGCGGACCGGGTGGTGCTGGCGGCGTTGTCGCGGCTGCTGCCTCGGCAACACTCGGCGGCGTTCTTCGTCACCCCGGCGACCCTGCTGCGCTGGCATCGACAGCTGATCGCACGAGATTGGACCTACCCACACGCGCGACCCGGCCGGCCACCCACCGACCGCGAGATCCGGGAGCTGGTCCTGCGCCTGGCCGCGGAGAACCTGACCTGGGGGCATCGCCGGGTGCAGGGTGAGCTCGCTCGTCTGGGCTACCCGCTCGCGGCCAGCACGGTATGGAAGATCCTGCACCAGGCCGGCGTCGACCCGGCACCCCGCCGGACGGGACCGACCTGGAAGCAGTTCCTGACCGCTCAGGCGCACACCATCTTGGCCTGCGACTTCTTCACCGTCGACACCGTGCTCCTGAAACGGATCTACGTACTGTTCTTCATCGAGCTCGCCACGCGGCACGTCCACGTCGTCGGTGTCACCGCACACCCGACCGGCACCTGGGTCACTCAGCAAGCACGGAACCTGCTCATGAGCCTCGACCAGCGCGCCGACGGGCTCCGGTTCCTGCTCCGCGATCGCGACACGAAGTTCACCGCCGCCTTCGACACGGTCTTCACCGCAGCGGGCATCGACGTGATTCGAATACCGCCACAAGCGCCGAGGGCGAACGCCTACGCGAAACGGTGGGTCGGCACGGTACGGCGCGAGTGCACTGACCGGATGCTCCTCGTCGGCGAACGGCACCTGTCGAGCGTCCTGACCGAGTACAACGGCCACCGGCCACACCGATCACTCGGCCAGCGACCACCGAACCCGCCACCGCAGGTCGTTGACCTCAGCAGTGCTTGCGTCCAACGACGCCCGATCCTGGGCGGATTGATCAACGAATACTCGCAGGCAGCGTAGCCCGAATCTGATTTACGAGCCCGACAGGTTGTGCTCCCGGTCCGACGGCGTCGCGGGCTGGCCCATCAGGGCCGGGAACAGCGACCCGATGAGGATGGCGAGGTTGGCGCCGGTTTCCCGCGCGACCTGCCAGCAGTTCAACAGGTCCGGGGCACTGCGCAGGGCGAGGCGGCTACCGGTGGCGAGGCTTGCGCCACCTTGTAACCGATCGCGAGATGGAACATGTGCAGGTCGACGAGCACGTGTCCGCACGCCCGAAGCCCTTGTCGACTAGCAGGTACGAGCCACCCAGATAGAGCTGAAGGGACGTGGTGATCGCGAGCCTCGACCGGCCAGTCCTCCCCGACGCTAGCAGGTGTGAATCGGCACGTTCGATCGGCGAGTCCAGCGGAGGCGGCGTGGCTTCGTCGCACCACCGCGTCCGGGCACGGCTCATTCACCAGCCGGACCGCAGCCTCGCTGCCGCCGTCTACGGTTCCACCGCCGGAGCCTGATTGAATCAGAGCGGGAGGCCGGTCAGGACCAGCACCCGCTCGTATGTGTAGTCCTCCATCGCGTACCGCACGCCTTCCCGGCCGACGCCGGATTCCTTGACCCCGCCGTACGGCATCTGGTCCGCGCGGTAGCTTGGCACGTCGCCGATCACCACGCCCCCGACCTCCAGCTCCCGATGTGCGCGGAACGCCACCTGCAGATCCCGGGTGAAGACGCCGGCCTGTAGCCCGTAGCGGGAATCGTTGACCCGGGCGAACGCAGCGTCCACGCCGTCGACCGCCTCGATCACCAGGACCGGACCGAAGACCTCCTCGCAGGAGACCTTGGCGTCGGCCGGCACGTCGACGAGCACGGTGGGCGTGACCGTCGCGCCCTGTCGGGCCCCGCCGGTTAGCACCCTTGCGCCCGACGCCGCGGCCTCCTCGACCCAGCTCTGCACCCGCGTCGCGGCGGCCTCGTCGATGAGCGGGCCGACATCGGTCGTCTCGTCCCAGGGGTCGCCCGTGCGCTGCGCCTCGACGGCGGTGACGATGCGTTCGGCGAGCGTGTCGGCGACCGACCGGTCGACGATGACCCGCTGCACCGAGATGCAGGACTGGCCGGCCTGGTAGTTGGCGAAGGTGGCAATGCGGGTCGCCGCGAAGTCGAGGTCGGCCTCGCTCGACCAGTCGGGGCAGACGATCGCGGCGGCGTTGCCTCCGAGTTCGAGGGTCACGTGCTTGTGCGGCACGGACTCCCGGATGCTCCAGCCGACCGGGCCGGAGCCGGTGAACGAGACCACCGGCAAGCGCGGGTCGGCCACCAGCGCCGCGGTCTCCTCGTTGAGCAGGGGCAGCACGGACCACATGCCGGCCGGCAGGTCGCACTCGGCGAGCAGTTCGCCGAGCAGTAGCGCGGAGAGCGGGGTCTTCGGCGCCGGCTTGATGATGACCGGCGCGCCGACCGCGATCGCCGGGGCGACCTTGTGTGCCACCAGGTTGAGCGGGAAGTTGAACGGCGCGATCGCCAGCACCGGGCCGCGGGGGAAGCGCCGGGTGAGCGCGACGCGGCCGGCGGCGGCCCGATCCGTGTCCAGCCGTTGCAACTCACCCGACCAGCGCCGCGCCTCCTCGGCCGCCCATCGGAACGTGGAGACGGCCCGGGCCACCTCGCCGCGTGCCCACTTCACCGGCTTGCCGTTCTCGGCCGTGATCAGCCGCGCGACCTCGTCGCTGCGCTCGGCGAGGCGACGCGCGACGTGAGCCAACGCCTCGGCCCGGGCGAACGCGGGCAGCGTCGCGGCCTCGGCTGCGACCGCCTCCGCGGCCGCCACTGCCGACTCGACCAGCCCGTGCGTCGGGACCGCGACCGACGCCACCAGCCGCCCATCGTACGGGTGCCGCACCTCGAAGCTCCGCTCACCGGTGGCCGGCCGGCCGGCCACCCAGAACTCACGTACGTCGCTCATCGCCTCGCCATTTCTTGCCTTCAGGACTGTCGGGTGCCCAGCCGGATACGCGTGAACCAGGTGCGGAGATCCCGCCATCCCGATGTCCGCGACCATCGCGCCGGTCAGGACGGCAGGAACCGTCCTGACCGACGGCAATCGCGACGCTCGTTACGGTTGGGTGGTCTCTTCGATGAACTTGCCGAGCTCGGCATTCCACTCATCGCGGTCTTCGATGAATGCGACGTGACCGCTGTTTTCGAAGTAGGTCAGGCGGGCGCCGGGAACCTTTGCCGCTACTTCCTCCGACCAGCGAGGGTCCCAGATCTGGTCGTGGCGACCGGCGAAGACGCCGACCGGCACGGTGATCTTTGACAGGTCCGCCCGTAGGTCCTCGGCGATGAGGGCTTCGAAGCTGGTGACGCCGACGAATGCGGGCACCTTCCAGCCGATCTGGATGAACCAGTCCCGGGTCGCGGCGAGGTCGGTGCGGTGGAAGTTGTTGCCGTACAGGCCGGCGATGGTTTCGGTGCGGGCAGTGCGCACCGCGTCGATGAGACCCTGGACTTGGTCTTCCGGCGTGCCGTAGGGCGCGTCCGGCGCGGCGTAGAAGCGCGGTCCGCTGCCGGTGATGACCAGGCGGGTGACGGGGTCACCGACGGTGAGGGCGTACTTCAGTCCGATGTGTCCGCCCATCGACCAGCCGACCAGCGTGACGTCCTCGAGGTCGAGGCCGGTCATCAGTGCCTGCAGGTCGCGGCAGAACATGGCGTAGTCGTAGCGACCCCAAGGCTTGTCCGAATCGCCGTGACCGCGCAGGTCGACGGTAATGCACCGGTAACGGTCGGCGAGGTCGAGAACCTGCAGGTCCCAGGCGTCGCCGCTGCCGCCCCAGCCGTGCACGAAGACGATGGGTCGGCCGCTGCCGCGGTCCTGGTAGGCGATGTTGACACCGGGTTCGACTTCGAAGAAGGGCATGGCGCAGTCTCCTAAACGGCGAGGGTTCATGAGCCAGGTGGCGACCTGGAACTTCGCGCTGGAATCCCAGACCATCTGCAGGTGGTTGACGCTGGACGTTAAGGGCGGCGGTTACACCGCTGTTACGGCGGCGTGGAAGTCGTCGATGATCGCGGTCAGGTCGTCGGGTTCTTCGAACCAGCACAGGTGTCCGGCGCCGGGCAGTGTGACGAGCTGTGCGTGGGGGATGGCGGCGGCCAGTGGGCGGGCGTTGGCGTAGGGCACCACACGATCGGCGGTGCCGTGGATGACCAGCGTGGGCACGGCGACGTCGCGGGCGCGCACCCCAGTGGCGAGGTAGGCCGCGCACGCGTCGTACTGGGCCTGCCAGGACTCCGTCGGTGTCGGGTGGGCCAGGCGCGCTCGCAGGATCTCCTCGAACTGGTCGGCATGCCTGACGGTCCAGTCCGGCCGAAACGACAGCGGCATCGTGCGGCGGGCGAACTCGGCCGGGTCGTCGGCCGCCGCGGAGGCTGCCCACCGCCGCTGGGTCTCCTCCGGCACGCCGTGACTCGTCGGGCCGCCCGCGCTGGTGGCCATCAGGACCAGGGACCGGACCAGGTGGGGGTGGCGCAGGGCGACGGTGAGCGCGATGTAGCCGCCCATCGAGTAACCGATCAGATGTACGGGGGCGCCGATCTGAGCGATCACCGACGCGGCGTCCTCGGCGAGCAGCCGGATGCTGTAGGGGCCGGCGGGCTTGTCGGATCGGCCGCTGCCACGGTTGTCGAAGGTGACGAACCGGTTCCGGCGTGCTAGCCGGTCGCGCAGCGGTGCCCCCGCCCAGGTGGCGTATCCCAGGCCGTGGATGAGGACGGCGGTGGGCCCCTGGCCGCATGTCTCGACATGTATGCCTATGCCGTCGGCGGTGAACGTCCGCATGACGGTGACCGGATCGGTCGGCTGGGCCGGTGGCATTGATGGTGCTCCCCTCGAGCGGCTGCGGTCGGGGCACCGTAGAAACCGCCGGTTACCGGCCCGTTACCGCGAGAAGGGGCAGGTCACGGGCGGTAGAGGCGAGCGTTGTAACAAGGGGGTAACAGCGTTCGTGAGGATCGTCGAGTCAGGCCAGGCGTCTGGCAGGCTGGCCTGCCAGGCGTGCCGACGGCACGCGCTCTGACCTGGGCGAGGGCACCACGAAAGGCCGGAGACGGCGATGACGTCCGAACGAGAGGCATCCGCAGCGGCGCCCGGTGAGACGACACTCGACCGGCTGCGGCTGACCGTGCCCCGCTCGCCGGGCCCGGAGGTCGCGCGTCCGCGGCTGGACCGTCTTATCGACTATGCCCTCACCCACCCGGTGGTGGTGGTGCAGGCCGACGCGGGCTACGGCAAGACCGCCTTCGCCCGCCGCGTGGCGCAGTTGAGGCCGACGGCGTGGTACAGCCTCACCTCCGGTGACCGGGACCTGTTCGTGCTGCTGACGCACCTGGCCGCCGCCCTCGACACCGTCGCACCCGGCCTGCTGTCGCGACTGGCAGCGCAGTGGCAGGCGCCCGGCGGCGTCGCGGCTCGCTGGCCGGCGCTGGTCGACGCGCTCGCCGACGCGGCCGATGAGCTGCTCACCGGCGATGCGGTCTGCGTCCTGGACGACTATCACCTCATTGACGGCACCTCGGCGGCCGATGCCCTGGCTCGCTTCATCGACCGCCTGCCGGCACATCTGCACCTGCTGATCACCAGCCAGGTGCGCCCGACCCTGCCCGGGTTGAGCCGCTGGCATGCGCACGGCTGGGTCACCACGGTCGACCGCCGCGAATTGATCTTCCGTCCCGACGAGGTGCGTGACTACTACCAGTACCGTCACCGGCTTCCGCTGGCCGACGAGCAGGCGGCCCTGCTGGCCGAGTACACCGAGGGTTGGCCGATCGCCATGCACCTGGCCGCGCGGGTGCTGCACGAGTCCTGCAACGATTCGAGCGTCCCGCTGGCGCAGCGCCTGCACGAGCTGCCGGCAGGCTGGGAAGAGATCCACAGCTACCTGCGTGAGCATGTGCTCGACCGACACAGTCGCGCTACCCGCAATTTCCTGCTGGCCACCGCCGTGGTCGACCGTTTCGACCGGGATCTCTGCGCCGCGCTCCTCGACACTGACGCCGGCGCCCAACTCGACCAGGTGGCGCAGTGGGGGTTGTACTGCGTCGCCGACGGCAGCGGCGGCTACCGCTACCAGCACTGGTTCCGCGAATTCCTCCTGCGACAGGCCGATCCCGACGCGACCGTCGAGTACCACCGCCGGGCGGGCGCCCACTTCCGGCAGCGCGGCGAGGCACAGGCCGCGGCGCGGCACGCCCTCGCCGCCGGTGCGCACGACGACGCGGCCGCAGACCTCGCGACCCTGGGCGACGGTTTGATCTACACCGGCCGCTATCAGACTCTGCTGGAGCTGTCCGACCGGCTTCCGCCAGGGGCGCGTTCTCGGCACCCGCGGCTACTGGTGGCCCGCAGCGACGCGCTGCGCTACACCAGTCGCTACCACACCGCCCTGACCGAAGCGCAGCGCGCAGCGGAGGCCGCCGCAGGCATCGGTGACCTGTTCGACGCCCATGTCGCCGAAGCCCTGGTACACCTGGACACCGTCGCGCCGAGCGCGGCCAACGCTCCGCTGCGCGCCGCCGGGCGGTTACTGCCCCACGTCGACGAGGACCGCCGGCGACGCTGGCACGCCCTCGCGGTCGAAAACCAGATCAACGAAGGCCGCCTGGACCGGGCCGCCTTCCACCGCAGCCGCCTCGCCGGCCACCTGCCGGGCCATGCCAGCATCCGGCTGGCGGTGCGCCGCGGTGACCTGGACGACACGCTGACGCTGTTGGACCGCGAGCCGCAACCGCCGGCCGAGCGGGTGCCGCGCTCGCACCGCGAAGACGACGCGCTGCGGGCCTGGGTGTACGCCCTGATGGGGCAGGCCGAGCAGGCGCAGGTGCACGCCCGTCTGGGAATCACCGCCGGCCGCGACCTGGCTTCACCGATCGTCGAATGTGTCTGCCTCGGAAGGCTCGGGCACGCGCAGTTGTGCGGGCCGCAGGCCGATACGGACACGGCGATCGGCAGCTTCACCGAGGCGTTGCACATCGCCGAACGTATCGAAGTCGCCAGGTTCCGCGCCGAGTCGCTGATCGGGTTGTGCTTCGCGCATGGCCGGGCGGGTGACTTTGCACCAGTCTGGCGGCACGGTTGTGAAGCGCTGGAGATCCTGCAGCACGCCGGTGACCGCTACCTGACCGCCTTCGCCCGCCTCGCCATCGGGGCCGGGGCCGAACTTGTCGCTCACCCCGACGCCGCCTCCTGGCTGAAGCAGGCCGTGCGGGAGGCGGCCGCCTGCGGCGACCGTTACATCACCACCACCGCGCGGCTGTGGCTGGCCCGCCACCATCTGCGCCGCGGTGATCGTGCCGCCTTCGCCGGCGCCGCGACGGCGGCATTGACCACCATGCGGGAACACGGAATGCAGTTCCTCCTCCTAGCCGCACCCTGGACCGGCATCCCGTCCACCGCCGACCGTCTGACGATCGCCCGGGCCGCCGCAGCCCTGCCCGAGGTCGGGGAATATGCCGGATACCTCGCGGCGCAGTTGGATGGCGTGCGGCCGGAGCCGGTTGCGCCGCCGCCCGCGACGGCCGGTCTGAGCATCCGCACGCTCGGCCGGTTCGCGGTCTTGCGCGATGGCCGCGACCTGGACGCCGCCGGTTGGGGCAGGCGCAAGGCCCGGGAGCTGCTGTGGCTGCTGTGCAGCCGGGACAGCAGGTCGATCGCCCGGGAAGAGGCGGTGGAGTTGCTGTGGCCCGGCCAGAATCTCGAACCCGGCGCCGTGCGCTTCCGCGTCGCGCTGCACGCGTTGCAGGAGGCCCTCGAACCCGACCGCCCAGCGCGGGCTGCCACCCGATTCGTGCATGCCACCGGCGAGCGCATCGTCCTCGACGACGCGGTCCGCGTTGACGCCGACGAGTTCCGCCGGCTCGCCGGACAACTGCGCCGCGAAGCCGACCCGGCGCACGCGGCTGCCCTCGCCGACCAGGCCCTGCACCTGTATCAGGGGCCGTTCCTGACCGACGCTCCGTACGCCGACTGGGCCGCACCTACCCGCGGCGAACTCGCCGGGATCTTCGCCGACCTCGTGCTGCGCGCGGCCACCCTGCACGCCGGCGTCGGGCAGGCGGCGCAGGCCATCCCGCTGTTGCGGCGGCTGCTGACCGACGACCCTTATCACGAGCAGGCATGGAGGCTGCTCGCCGCGGCCTATCTGGCCGAGGGGCGGCCGGCCGCCGCGCGCGAGGCCTACCAGGAATGCGCCGGCCGACTCTGGGACGATCTACGCGTACGGCCGGGATGGCAGCTGCATGACCTGGCCGCTCACACCCCAGCCGGCAGGAGCACCTGACGCGCGACCGCTCCCCCCGCCAGCCGGTCCAAAGCCTCGTTGACATCCCCCAACGCGAACACCGACCCGGCAAGGGCATCCACCGGCAGCATTCCCGCGCGGTACAGCTCGATGTAGCGCGGCACGTCACGACGCGGCACCGACGAGCCCATGTAGGAACCGAGCAACCGGCGCTCCTCAGCGACCAGACTCAACGCCGGCAACGACATGCGTGCCTCCGCACGCGGCAGACCGATACCAACCGTGGTACCGCCGCGGCGGGTCGCCGCATAGGCGGTGGCGAGCGCGTCAGGATGTCCAGCGGCTTCGAACGAGTAGTCGGTGCCACCACCGGACAGGTCGCGCACAGCGGTGACCATGTCGTCGACGGCGGCCAGTGCATGTGAGGCACCGAGTGAACGTGCCAGATCAAGCTTCGCGGTATCCAGATCGACCGCGATGATCGGATGACAGCCGGCGACCCGCGCGCCCATCACCGCAGCCAATCCGACCCCACCTAGTCCCACGACCAGCGCCGAGGAGCCAGGACGTGCGGCGGCGGTATTGAGCACTGCGCCTACCCCGGTCAGCAGCGCACAGCCGAACAGGCACGCCCGCGACATCGGCAGCTCCGCAGGTATGCGTACCAGCGACTCCTGCGCGCACACCGTGTATTCGGCGAACGCGGACACCCCCAGATGCTGGTGAACAGGCTCACCGCCCGGGCGCACGAAGACCCGCCGACCCGACAGCAGCGTGCCAGCCGTGTTGGCCGCCGCGCCGCGCTCGCACAATGCCGGCCGTCCCGACTGGCAGGGCACGCAGGCCCCGCACACCGGCACGAACGTGAACACGACATGGTCGTCAACTGCCACGTCCGTAACCCCGGCGCCGACCTCGACCACCACTCCTGCTGCCTCATGGCCGAGCACCATCGGCACCGGCCGCGGCCGTACGCCATCGACCACCGACAGGTCCGAGTGGCACAGTCCGGCCGACGCCACTTTCACCAGCACCTCACCGGGACCCGGTGGTAGCAAAGTCAAACCCTCCACCCGCAGCGGTCGGCTATGCGCATACGGCGCGGAAGCTGCTGTCGAGGTAAGGACAGCGGCGGCGACTTCCATGATCACTCCTCGTGGCTGGAACTGAAGTCGACCTTGACCAGCAGCCGTTACGGCGTCGTTACAGCGTCAGACGGGACGGCGAGCTGCCGCTGGACGACCATCAGCCATTGATTGAAGACCCTGCTGGCTCCCCGCATCCTCAGCCGCTGGGGGCAGCCTCCGCCACGGCCGGCCCGCCTCGCAACGGCTGCGGGCCTGCTGGCGGCCCTGTTCGAGGCCAAGCGGGTCAAGGCGCTGGACGACCCGGAGCTGCTCGCGACCTACCGGACCCTGATCGCGGAGTGTGGCGTGTCGATGAGACCTACGCCGAGGTCCAATGGGTGCGAACCGAGCCAGCAGCCCGTCGGATGGCGGACACAGTCTGGAGGGCGACAGCGCATGGGGTGGGCCGGTCGAGGCTGGAGGTGTCGGCACGTGGGAGGTGTGCGGTGGACCAGCTCATTCGGTTACGGCGGGAGCAGGTGCGGCAGTACGCGGCCGCCTCGCAGCGACTTGAAGAGTACAGCGACGCCCGAGCGGCCAACTTGGAAAGCAAGAGGCCGGGCGACCGGTGGTGGGCATGCAGGAGCAGCTCGAGGCCCGGGCCGGCTGCTGCTGGGCCTGTTCTGGGGAGCGGATTGGGAGCAACGGAGTGCACTGAACGGCACTGAACTGCACCCAACGGCGGTCAACTGCACCCAACGGCACCCGCCTCCACCTCCGGTTCTACGTTTGCCCTGCTCAGAGACGGTGCAGCGTCCCGTTTCACACCGAAGAGGTCGCTGGTTCGATCCCAGTATCGCCCACTGTAAATGTTTGCAGGTAGGAAGCCCGTCGCCGGAGTTGCCGGTAACGGGCTTCTTTGCTTGTGCCCCTTACCTTGGGAGCAGTTTGGGAGCAGCCGCGCTGGTGGCCGCAGACCGTCGCTGGCGGAGCCTCCGCCTGACAAAGATCGAGGTTAGTCGACTTCCCGCGGCAGGCGCTGCCGCCAACGACCGGGCCGCAGCCCCTGCCGTTCGTCGACGCGCTGCACCGGCACCGTTGATGTGGTCAGCGGCGTCCCGAACCCCCGCCACCCTGGTCAAGACCCCCAACGCCCGGGCCAAACCGATCGTGGAACGTGACTCATCCGCGGGACGCGCTGAACGTTGGTCGCACGTGCCGGCGACACACCGTGCTGCGGTGGGAGTTCGAGTCGGAGCCGGAGGCCCTGCGCATGGGCGATCGCCTGCTGCGCGCCGACACCACCGGACCGTGGCGGCGAACAGGGTCGCGCAGCGGAGGAACTGCGAAGCGAAGGCGGTGGCCTGTCGTTCCAGCAGCTGGCTGCCCGGTTCGGCCCTGTCCTCCAGCCTGGCCGGCCGGGCCCGCAAGTGGACCCGCGAGGATCTGAAACGCTGGTGGGCCGGCAACCGGCGCGTCACGGTGCCTGGGTGCCGGCCGGGTTGGGCTCGGGGATGCGGAGCCTTTCCAGCGCATGGCGCGCGAGTTCCCCGACAGCGGGGAGATGCGATGTGCAGGCCCGGAAGGTGCGCTGGATCTGGTGTGGTAGGCGGTGCTCCTCGGCGATGGTGATGGCAGCCTCGAGCGCCGCTTCGGCTTGGGATTTATCGGCGCGGGCCAAAAGCACTTCGCCGGTGGTGACGTGGAGGATCGCCTGCTGCGTCGGGCGGCGGGCAGGCACGTCCCCTAGCCGGGCGATGTCACACGACGGACGGGGACCCTGGCGATGCCTCCGGGTGGCATATGCTGCGCCGGCACGACGGGGAGGGTGACATGCGACGGTGGCGGGTACGGGTGGCGGTGGCCGCCCTGGCCGGGACGGTGACGGCGATGGCGGGGTGCGGGGCGCCGGCCGGGTTGGACGGCGACCTGACCGACGACTGGCGGCCCGCCGCGGCGGCCGTGCAGTTCACCCCGAAGGTGGGCGACTGCCACGTGATCGCCGACCCGTCGAGTTACCTGACCAGCTACCAGCCGGTCGACTGCACGCGGCAGCACCTGCTGGAGACCTTTTACCTGGGCACCTTCACCGGCGCGGTAGCCGAACGGGAAACCCCGCCGCCGGTGGGTTCGGCGGTGCTGCGACCAGCGTTCGCCGAATGCGACGCGAAGGCGACCGCGTTCGTCGGTGGCGACTGGCGGGGCGCTCGCCTGACGGTGCAGGTCGCGCCCCCGTCCCCGGGCGGGTGGCAGGGTGGCAGTCGCTGGTTCCGGTGCGACATTTTCGAGCTGGACACGGCCGACGGCGGCTCCGCGCAACGGCATCCGGACGACCACCCCGTGCAGCACACCGGCAGCCTGCGGGACGCGCTGAAGGGCCCGTCACCGCTGGCCCTCGGGTGCCTGAACGAGGACCGGTACGGCGCCTTCGAGCAGACCGGCTGCGCCCGGCCGCACACGTTCGAGTACGTCGGCTCGTGGACGGCGCCCGACACCCCGTACGCGGACGCGGGCCGCGACGAGGACGGCGTGCACGCGAAGTGCCGGGCCCTCGTGGCCCGGTACGCGAAGGTCCCGGTCGACGGCGTGCTGCGCTACCGGACGGGCACCTCGTACCTGGTGCCGGCCGCGGAGGCGTGGGCGCGCGGTGACCGGGGGATCCGCTGCTTCTACTGGTCGGGGGGTCCGAAGGTG
Organism: Micromonospora sp. NBC_00898; assembly: GCF_045207895.1. Taxonomy (NCBI): domain Bacteria; kingdom Bacillati; phylum Actinomycetota; class Actinomycetes; order Micromonosporales; family Micromonosporaceae; genus Micromonospora; species Micromonospora sp. NBC_00898. The sequence goes on along the minus strand of NZ_CP108775.1, from coordinate 3,694,404 downwards.
ACCCACTCGATCAAGGGCGGTGGCACGAAGGCGCTGCCAGTCCGCTGAACGCGGTGCGCCGGCGGAGGCGGGCGGGGCAATCGGGTGAGCCGGGCCGGTCTGGCCGTCCACCATCGACCGGTGCCCCATCATCGCGCTCGGTCGCAGCGGCCTGCCGTCCGGCGTGGGGGTGTTTCGCGCTCGAATCCTCAGCACCGGCACCTGAGCCTGCACGGACCCCTTGCCGCAGATGCTTCTTTAGCTGAGGTCATAGCAGCGCGTCGGCACCAGCCACAGCTGCGACGACGTGTCGTCCTCCGGCGAGAGCCCCTCGACGTCCCAGCCGGATGCTTCCCGCCGAAGCCGTTCCAGGAAAGCGACCTCTCCCTCGTTACGACCGACCTCGTCCGGGAACCATCGAACGCCAACTGCCTCAACCACCGCTCGATCATGCCGCCCAGCGGCCTAACCTGCACCTTCCCCCTGCGCTTGGGGCGTTCCACCGAACATCCGGTCTATGCCGCCGACCGCGCGCTACGCCACGTTACCGACTCCAGGCCTACGGCGCCCGATGCGCAGCGGTTCAGGTTCGCCGTGGTCGTTGGCGTCCGGCTGCGGGTGATCGTGCACAATGCCGCCGTGGACGAGAACGAGTTCTGGACCATCGTCGAGGAAGCGCGCGCGGGGCTGGGTGACGACCGCGACAACGGCGAGGCGCTCGCCGAGGCTCTGGTCCAGCGGCTGGTGGCGGGGCCGGCGGACATCATCGCGGGTTTCGGCCGTCGACTGGATCGGCTGCACGATGCCTTGTACCGGTGGGATGTCTGGGCCGCGGCGTACCTCATCGGCGGCGGCTGCTCCGACGACAGCTTCATGGACTTCCGGGCCGGCGTCATCGCGTTAGGCCGGGAATGGTACGAGCGGGTGCTCGCCTCGCCGGACGCGCTCGCCGACCACCCGGTGATCCGCCGGGCCGCCGCCGAGGAAGACGACGAAGCGGTGTTCGCCGAGGCAATGCTCTACGCGGATGGCAAGGCCATGGAGCAACTCACCGGCGACGAGCACGCCTACGACAACATCCTCGACGAGGCCGGCCAGGACCCCGGTCGGGACCCGTTCGCCGACCCGGCCGGTGAGGATTTCGATTTCGACGACGACGCCGAGATGCACCGCCGCCTTCCCCGGCTCGCCGCCCTGTATCTGCCGGCGTGACCGCGACCGAGGTGGCAGCGCGCCGCCCGGGACCGTGAGACGCCCCGCACGCGCCGAACTGTTGATCGCCACATGATCCAGTGCGCGGACATGCCACTGACAGCTGCGTCCGAGACGACCGGATCTGCCGAGATGAGTGTGTCGGACATCGGGATCGGCGCGGCGACGACGAGGGTACGCTGGCCCCCGCCCATGCGCGCATTGGACCGGCGGGAAACAGGTCCCGGGTCTGCGCCTCACCTCGGGTAGGAGGTCCAGGTGACACTGGCCGACCTGTTCCGGTACGCAGACGGCACGCTGGATGGTGATCCGTGGCCGCTCGTGCGGGAGTTGGCCGTGAGCGGTGACCGCTCGGCGGCAGCGTCCGTGCAGGCCGCGCTGGAACGCTACGCGCGCGAGCGCAACTGGTACGGCCGGGACCTGATGGCGCACGTCTTGGCCGGACTGTCCGGGGCCGAAGTGTTCCCGCTGCTCCTGCGGGTCTTCGCTGGCGCGCTGCGCAGCGAGGACGACGATGACGGGGAACGGCTGGGCATGGCGTTGAGCGCTGTCATGCGAGCCGATCCGGCCGGCTGCCGGGCCGCCATCCTCCCGGTGCTCGCCGGCGATGATCCCAACTTGCGCAGAGCCGCGCTGTGGGCGCTGCGCGATGTGTTCGAGTCGTCCGACATGGGGACGCTGCGCGAGGCGCTGGCCGATCCCAATCCGGCAATCCGGCGCACCGCCCTCAACTCACTGCCGAGCGTGAACAACAACCCACAGGCATGTGAGCTTGTCGTCACGGCCTTGCAGGATCTGGACGCCTGGGTCCGGTGCGATGCCGTGCTCCTGCTGGCCTGGTCCGCCCCGCCGGCGGTCGTGGATCATCTGGTTTCGCTGACCTCCGATCCCGTCTGGTACGTCCGTTCGGTGCTGGGCGAGGCGATCGGCCGCAGGGCCGCGAACTCCGACCGCGCTCCGGCCGCAGCCGCCGCCCTGCGCGAGCTGCTCGCCGACTCCGAGTCGTCGGTGCGGGCCGGGGCGGTCCGCGGCCTTGGCATGCTGGGCGTGTCGCTCGACGCACTGCAGTCCAGGACGGACGACCCAGACTGGTGGGTACGCGCCGCAGTCGCGGATGTCCTCGCCGTCAATCTGCGACGCTGGCCGCCCGCACGTCCGCTGCTAGCCCAACTGACCGGCGACGCAAATGCGACCGTGCGGGAAACCGCAAAGAAGGCACTCCACGCCTCCGAATAACGCCCGGCCAGAACTACTGACAGAGCCATCCGGACGCAGTCCACGGCGGCCAACCCGGCACGCGCTCATGCCGCACAACGTGCGCCGATGCTGGCACGCCTGTTCTGGCGCCCGGAAGCACCGGAGTTGGCCCGCCGGTGGGACTGAAAGTTACGGCCCGATAACGACGTTCACGAGCGGCTCGTCCGCTGCGTACCGCCGGACCTGGTCGACCAGCAGTCGGCGGGCCCGGGGTGCCAACGCGGCGGTCAGGCCGCCGACGTGCGGGCTGATCAGGACGTTCGGCGCGGACCACAGCGGGTGGTCGGCGGGCAGCGGCTCGGGTTCGGTGACGTCCAGGGCAGCGTGCAGCCGGCCGGCGTCGAGTTCGGCGAGCAGCGCGTCGGTGTCCACCACCCGCCCCCGTGACACGTTCACCAGCAGGGCGCCGTCGGCCATCCTAGCGAGGAAATCCTTGTTCACCAGGCCCTCGGTCTCCGGGGTCAGCGGGGTGGCCAGGATAACAACATCCGCTTGCGGCAACATTTCCGCAATTTCGGAAACCGGCCGTACGCCGGGGCGGGCGCTCCGTGCCACCCGGCTGATTTCCACCTCGAACCCAGCGAGCCGGCGCTCGATCGCGGCGCCGATCGAGCCGTACCCGACGATCAGTACCCGGGCGTCAGCCAGCCCGGTCGACCAGCCCGAGTCCCAGCGGCCCTCGCCGCCCGCCCGGACGAAGTCCGGCAGCCGACGCCGGGCGGCAAGGGTGAGCGCCACGGCCAGCTCGGCGGTGGCCGCGTCGTGCACGCCCCGGCCGTTGGCCAGGATCAGGCCGGGCCGCAGGAACGGCAGGACGTGGTCGTAGCCGGCGGTCACGGTCTGCACCACTTTGAGCCGGGGCATCCAGGCGATCGGCTCGCAGAGGCGCGGATCAATAATCCCGTACGGAACCGCATAAAACTCGACGTCGTCCAGGTTCTCGGGCATGGGCTGAGTGCCGTCGTACAGCGCGACGTCAAGATCGCCAAGCTCGGCCACTGCGTCGGGGTGAGAGATCAGGTAGCGCACGGCGACAATCATGCCTGTTGGGTACTGCTCAGGACGGTGGTGGTGTCGTCGAGAGCCTCCTGCACCTGCCCGAGCAGCTCCAGTAGCGGGCCAGCGGTGTCGGCGAGCCGACGCCCGTTCGAACGCCCTCTCATAGCCGCGATCCGCGCGTGGCGGAGCGTGACGGCGGCCGCTACCGCTCGGCATCCTGATCTGCCGATGTCAGTGCACTTGACCATGCGGGTGAGACTGCTTTCAGGGCAGCTACATCGAGGCGGGGATCGGTAAGGTGCGTTCTATGGACTTCCGACCTGGTCGAGACGGTGATGACGGCCCCCGTAGCCCACGTGAAGTGTTTCTCCGGCTGGTAAACGGCGTCTGCGAAGGTCCGTACGAGGACTTAGCCGGCCTGTATGCCGAACAGACCCACGTCACGCATCCGTTCCACCCGCTCAACCCGCCGCCGCTGCGCAGCCGTAGCGAACTGCATGAGCACTTCACCGCCCCGCCCCCGGTCGCCCGAACGCTGAACCGGAAGCCGATCGACATCACCATCCACGAAACCGCGGATCCGGAGGTAATTGTCGCCGAGTTCGCCTACCAAGGGCAGGTCGGCGAGACAGGAGAGGAATTCACCGTCCCCTGCGTCTTCGTCATGCGTATCCGCGATGGGCTCATCGTCGAGTCCCGCGATTACATCGATCCGATCGCCAGCGCGCGGGCTTGGGGTCAGCTCGACAGCCTCCTGACCACGCTGCGCCCGCCGGCCGACGCCGACCGTTAAGCGCTTCACCAATTCAGACTCGAACTCGTTGCTGGTAGTCGCAGGGAATGTCTGCTGGGTCGCGGCGGGATCAGACGACGGCGGAGACCTTGAGCGAGATCAATGCTGTGATTGAACTGCGGCCGTCGCCGACGCGACGTCCTCTCATGCCGCTGATCGCGCGTCTTGATCGGCGTCGAGGATCGGCATGCCCCAGCGATAGGCGGCACGCCAGTTACGCACCGTGACAGCCGAGCCCGGAGAGAGCCGGCCAACTGTCACCCTTCAAGTGAAGTCGATGTGTAACGGATCAAGTGGAGCCCGGCATCGCCGGCAGCCGGTGTGTCCTCCGTCGACTGATGCCCGACACTCGTCCGCCAACTGATCTGCGACACCTCCGCGCGCTGATCGCGGCAGATCCGGTTGGCCGTCACAGTGGTCGCCAGGTCTGACATGGGGGATCGGATTGGCGCAACCAGGGTGGCCGCACGGGAGTCGACGCACGGAGCCAGGGCTACTGGTTAGGTGTTCACCAGCCACTGTTGCCCGTCGATGAGCTCGCGAACCGCGTCGAGGTGTCCGGCGTGGCAGGCGGTCTCGGTGATCACATGGAGCAGGACATCCCGAAGATTGTGCAGGCGCCATTCACCCTCGGGAAAGGGCCACCAGGCCAAGTCGGCATCGGCAGATGAGGCGGCGATGACGGCATCCGCCAAGGAAGCCTCATGGCGATAGCAGTCAAGGACATCGCCGGCGGGTAGTCCCGGGGCTACCTGCCATGGGCTGTCTTGGCTGCCGACCATGTCGATGACCTCCGGGTCGCCGGCCACAACAGCGCGGAACCACAAACGCTCCACCGACAGCGCGAGGTGCTGCACCATCCCCAGGCAGCTCCACCCCGAGGGCAGCACGGGGCGCCGCAGCGCCTCATCGCTCAGCCCTTCCACGGCACCCAGCACGTGGTTTCGCTGCCTCTGGAGGCACTGCATCAACGCGGTGATCTCGGCGTCGACTGCCACCGTCATTTCTAAACCTTCCTGTTGATCTCAACCGAAGTTCACCCGGCGACGAGCATCCCGCCTGGCGCCCATCGTTACGCCATCGCGAGCAGGGCGATGCCCATACCCGCGCTCATCACGCCGTGGCACAGTGCCGACCAGTCCAGCGGACACCCCGCCGCGTCCGTCGTCGCCGTGGACAGTCCACCGATGCGCATCCCGCGGCCAACCCACCAGAATCCGGCGAGTACCAGGTACCCCCCGAGCAGCGCACTGGCCCATCCGGCACACCCGACCGGCGCATGAGCCATCTCGGCCATGTCCATACCACTGTGACCGACGGCGGAGGCGTGCCCCGGTGTCGAGGCACCCATCCACACCATCGTCCCTGTCGCGGTGGCGAAGAACACCGGAAGGGCACGACCGCGCGGCGTCCACACCGCCCGCACCGCGAACCACCCCGCCGACATCATGAAAATGACAATCCGGGCCGCTGCCGGGACCGCCGCGCCCCACGGCCAGATCATCGCGATCATCGATAGGCCCATGACCAGGTGCAACATCTCGGAGAGTCGATGCTCCGCCACCGGAGAGAGCCACGCAGCGGGTGGGCGCAGGCACCGGAGCACGTGAAAGGCGGCCACCCCTCCGAACGCCACTGTCAGCAGCCATCGGAGGGGGGCAATGCCGATCATCGGCCCCACGAACGGTGGCGGGGCCTCGGGCAGACGCCGAACCTCAGTGGCAGCACTGGTGCGCGCTGCCGGCGGGCTCGGTGGCGCCCAGGTCGTCGTCACGGCCGGCGGCGAGGCGCGACCACTGGGAGGTTGGCCGCCCGTCGAGGCGGAACTGGTCGCCGTCGGTCCGGAAGCGCTGCGGCCAGCCTTCCGGCGAGTCCTCCCAGTGCTCCTGGCGACCGTAGACGGTCATGTCGAGCAGGCCGTACGACGGCGCCATCGCTTCGACGCCCCGCCCGGTGGTCCAGTAGGTCTCGAACACGCGGTCGCCCTGGCGCAGGTAGCACGCCTTCATCCCGAACGCGCGGCCGGCGACGAGGGAGTCGAGCGACTCCCCGGGCACCGAGTACCAGGGCGCGTCCCAGCCCATGAAGTCGCGGTAGCGCGACGTCTCCTCGAACGGCCCCTGGCAGAAGACCGCGAACGTGACGTCGCGCGAGTGCAGGTAGGACAGCTCGAGCACCTGGCCGGTGAAGAACGTGCAGCCCTCGCACTGGTCGGCGGCCGGCCTGCCCGTGTGCCACATGTGGTACGACGCGAACAGCTGGGTCCTGCCCTCGAAGGCGTCGAGCAGGGGGACCGGGCCGTCGGCGCCGACCAGGGGGGTGGTCGGGTCGACCTCGACCATCGGCAGCCGCCGGCGGGCCGCGGCGATGGCGTCGCCCTCGCGGGTGTGCGCCTTCTCGCGGAGCCGGAGCTCGTCGAGTTGCTTCTGCCAGGTCTCGCGGTCGGTGATCGGGGGCGCCGGTGGCGTGGTCATGGGTTCCTCCTCGTGACGGGAAGCTATGAGGCTAATAGTGGCTGCTAGGATCAAGCAAGTACGATTCTTGGACTCACCAGTGTGACGAACGGGCGGCGCGGTTCCGGACAAGGCGTAGGGAGGTTTTCGGTGCCGACTCAGCGGGGTTATCGGCAGGCGTGCGGTGTGGCGCGTGGCCTCGACATCGTGGGTGAGCGGTGGTCGCTGCTCGTGGTGCGCGAGCTGCTGCTGGGGCCGAAGCGGTTCACCGACCTGCAGCAGGCGCTCCCGACCGCCAGCCCGAACGCGCTGTCCGACCGGCTGCGCGAGCTGGCCGACGCGGGCGTCGTACGCCGTCGGCAGCTGCCTCCGCCAGGGAATGTGCGGGTCTACGAGTTGACGGCGTGGGGTCGCGGCCTCGAGCCGATCGTGGTCGCGCTGGGCACCTGGGCGCTGGCCGCCCCGCCGACCGCGGAACAGCTCTTCGTGAGCGCGGACAGCGCCATGCTGACCATCCGCACCTACTTCGTGCCGACGGAGCGGCCCGAGGCGAAGCTCCGGATCGAACTACGCGACCACGGTCCTGCCGGAGTGTTCGGCCTTCGCCTCACGTCGGCCGGCGCCGAGGTCACCCACGAGCCGCCCGACGAGCCGGACGCCGTCCTGATCACCACGACGGATGCCCTCCTCGCCGCCTTCGGCAGCGACGACCTCGCCGCGCTCGTAGCGGCCGGCGCCGTCATCGGTGATCCCGAGGTCGTACGCCGTCTCGTCGCGGGCACGCGCGTCCCGGCATCCACAGATCAGCACAGAAACGGCACCTCCGGCCAAGGAGGCCCGGGCGGATCGCCGCCAGAGGTTGCTCGAAAAGCGACGCAATGTCGCACCAGATAGGTTTCGCCCTGTTTGGTCGACGCTCCGGCCCGGCGTCGGCCAAGGTCACGTGTACGCATCTGGCACCCCTCTGTGTCATCCATGAAGGAGCGGGGCCGGTCAAGGCTGGGGTTTTGACCTGCTGACGTTGATTTTTCCGGTTCCGGCAATGGGTTTCGGGCAGGCGTGTGTGCGGTGCCGGGGTCAACGGCTGGGCCGTAGGCCCACCCCGCAGGGGCTTGGCCTTGACGCCGGCGCCGTGCGCGCCATGCTGGTGATGCCGGAAGGCGTTGTGGGTGGTCGCGTCACCAGTTCCGACCGATGTCGGAGGGGCAGGCCGAGGGGTTCGGCTGCCGGTCATCCATTCGCCCCGCGCGGGTTCCGGGGGCATGGTGGTGTGCGACCGTGACCGGACGGGGTCAATCAAGCGGGCGGCCTCGCCGTCGGCCGACGGGGGTCAGACACAGAACGACCTCGCGTCCGGTCACGTCCGAACCTGCTCACGCCGCCGCCCGGGCTGGTGCGAGGGCACGGATGTGCCCGTCGCGCAGGCCGTAGTAGACGAGGGTGAGCAGCTTGCGGGCCACCGCGACGGCCAGCCATATGCGAAGTTCATGAAGCACCCGTCGATGGTGTCGAGCAGGCTCATGCCGGCGGCGAACAGGACCGGCAACGTGAGAATGGCGTACCACGGCAGGCTGGAGGCCGCGGCGCCGCCGGCGAGTACGAGGAGGGACACCTCGGTGGCGGTGTCGAAGCCGAGGCCGAACAGCAGGCCGATCGGGTACATGTGCCACGACTTGGTGACCGCGCGGGTGGCGCTGGTGAGGATGCGGTTGAGGAACCCGCGGTTGTTGAGCTGCTCCTCCAGCTCGGCCTCATCGAAGTGTCCATGGCGCATACGGCGGAACACCCGCACGATGCCGGCGAGGACGACGAGGTTGATGATCCCGATCAGGTAGAGGAACACACCGGAGACTGTGGTGCCGATGAGGCTGGTGGCCTGTTGCAGGGCTGAGGAGTCGTCGGCCACCTCGCCGGCCAGGGCCTTCACGCCGAGGGACAACAGGAAGCACAGGCCGAACACCACGCTTGAGTGCCCCAGGGAGAACCAGAAGCCGACGGAGACTGGTCTCTTCCCCTCGGCCATCAGTTTGCGGGTGGTGTTGTCGATCGCCGCGATGTGGTCCGCGTCGAAGGCGTGCCGCATACCGAGCGTGTAGGCCGTCAGCCCCAGACCGACGCCGAAGACACCTGTGGCGCTGACCTGGTACCGCGCCGGCGCGACCACGAGAAGCAGCACCCCCCACCCGACGAGGTGCAGCGCGGCGATGAAGACTCCCATGCCCATCAGGCCGGCTCGGCCGCGGCGGTCGAGCGCGCGCCCTGTCGTCTGGGGGCGTCTGCCACCCCGATTGCTGCCATTTGCCGTTCCTCCCTTGTTCCGGTAGCTGTGCGAGTGGTTGCCACGTCCGTCCGGGCCGGCACGCCTCGACGCGCCGCCCGCCCCGGCAGGGCGTGGCGGCGCGTCATCGGCACTCGGTTGTCGATCTCCGTCCGGCGGGACGGCCCGACGTCAGTCGACCGGCGGGACGTAGGGGAAGTGGTTGGTGGGCTTGCGGGTGATGGAGTCCTTGGTCAGGCCGATGGTGAAGGCGGTGTTGGTGGCGAGGGAGAACATGACGTCGGGGGCGTTGTCGGTCAGGGAGCGGCCGTTGAACCCGTTGAACCCGTACACCGCCGGGGCGCCGATGGCGTAGGACAGAACGTCAGGCAAGAGCCTGGCGGCAACCGCGGCGCCGTACGCCTGCGGGTCTTCCGCGGTGCCGTAGGCGGCGACGACCCCGGCGACCGCGTCGGCCACGACCTTGCCGTAGTTCGTGGTGTCGTCGACCGGGCGGGTGAGGTTGAGCTGGTCGCCCAGCTCCTCGTTGTACTGGGTGAGCAGCGGGTGGATCATGGGGTGTCCGGCGCGGTTGACCTGGCGCCAGCCGCCGGCGTCGGTGGCGAGGTTGGTCACCGCCCACACGTCGATCTGCTTGTCGGGGCCGGCGGAGGCGAGCAGCTGGTCGTCCGGGACCTCCAGGACGATGGCGTGCACGGTGTGTCCGGCGAACAGGTTGGTCGCCTGCGCCGGGGTCCACCCGGACAGGTCGGCCTGGGTGCCGTCGGTCAGGGCGTGGCCGATGGCGTGCAGGACGTCGGGTTCGATCCAGAACGGGTCGCCCGCCGTGCCGACCCAGAGCCGCAGGCCGTCCGTGGTTTCGACGGACCCGCCGGTGCTGCCCTCGGCGAGCAGGGTGCCCCGCGTGTGCGGATCCCCGGCGTCCGTGCCGGTGAGTCGGTACAGGCGCAGGTTCTGGTTGCCGGCCGGGTCGAGCGCGCCGAAGGTGAGCCGGTAGCTGAGGTCCTCGACGGCGTCGCCGTTGGTATCGATCTTGAACTCGTACTGGGCCTCGTGGTGGAAGCCGGCCGGGACCTCGTGGCCGGTCACCTGGGTCGCGATCGAGTGGTTGACGTTCATTACGAAGACGGTGCCCCGCTCGCCGCGGAACAGGTACAGGTCGCTGATGTCCAGCCGGACGTCCTTACGCGCGGCGGGCGAGTCGAGGTGATGCGACATCGGAATCAAACTCCTCTGGGTTAGATGTGTCGTGCGGTACCGCCGGTCGCGGGTCATCACGGCCGGTGCGAGCGGCGGCTGGTGGTCGGGTTGTTCTGGGATGGCCGGTCGGTCGTCCGCCAGGGGTGTGCCGAGGGCCGGGGGGTTGGTCAGGCGGCGCCGTAGAGCGCGGCGCGGAGTACGCCGATCGCCTGGGTGATCGCCGCCTCGGCGGCGTGCGTCCCATGCAGGGCGTTGAGCATCACGAAGTCATGGATGATGCCCTGGTAGCGCACGGCGGTCACCGGAACGCCGGCTTCGCGGAGCTTGTTCGCGTACGCCTCGCCCGCGTCCCGCAGCACGTCGGCTTCACCCGTGATCACCAGCGCCGGGGGCAGGTCCCGGAGCTGCTCGACGGTCGCCCGTAGCGGCGACGCGGTGATCTGCGCCCGCTCGGCCGGGTCGGTCGTGTACTGGTCCCAGAACCACTGCATCGCGTCACGGCGCAAGAAGTAGCCGGTCGCGAACTGCTGATACGAGCCGGTGTCGAAGGCGGCGTCCGTGACCGGGTAGAAGAGCACCTGCTGGGCCAGCGTCACACCGCCCCGCTCCTTCGCCATCAGGGTGAGCGCAGCCGCCATGTTCCCGCCGACGCTGTCCCCGGCCACCGCGATCCGGCCGGCGTCCAGGTCGTGCGCGGCGCCGTGCGCGGCGACCCACGTCGCCACCGCGTAAATCTCCTCGATGGCGACCGGGTAGCGCGCCTCCGGCGAGAGGCTGTAGTTCGGGAAGACCACGGCGGCGCCGGTGCCGACGGCGAGTTCCCGAACGAGCCGGTCATGGGTGTGGGCGTTGCCGAACACCCAACCCGCGCCGTGAACGTAGATGATCACCGGCAGCGGGCCGGTGGCGCCGGCCGGGCGCAGGATTCGCACCGAAACCGACCCGTTCGGTCCGCCCGGCACGGTCAGGTCCTCGATGTCGGCCTTCGGCTTGCTGATCTCGCCGCTCTGTACCTCGTCGACTGTCTTGCGCCCCTCGATAGGGCCGAGGTCGAACAGGTACGGCGGGTTCGCGGTCGCGTCGGCGAACGCCTGCGCCGCCGGCTCAAGCACCACGTGCTGGTTCTTCGGCTGGTCCATGTCTCTCTCCTCGACGTCTGCCCGTACGAGCCGACGGTTGTCTCGTACCGCGGAGACCCTGTCCGGGGCCCTTGCGGCTGACCTGAAGCCTTCCGAAACGGCCGGGAAAAGGCTGTCGAGCGATCACCAGGCTTTCGCCGTTGTTTGCCCGACGGCGCGTCTGGGGCTAACCCAACGGCGGGCATCCCGCCGGTGCCGGCCGCCTGCGCCGGCCGGAGAGGGCCGCCGCGGCGGCTAGGATTGCGACCGGTACTCGGTTCCGGTCGACCGGCACGAGCGCCGACATGGCAGGAGCTCACCCCAGCGGGCAATTCCTCCTGTTGTATGTCATCTCGCAAGCCGGTATCCCAACGGCCTTCGCGGGTCTGGAATCGAATCAGAGAGGGCCGTGGTGTACGCCGGCACGCGCCGCACCCGCCGGAATGGGCGGGCTGTGGGTGGCCGTCGCCGTGCCCGGCTCCGGGAGGCTGGAGAGCAGATGAGCAGCACACTTCGCGTCGTTGTCGGTGAGGACCAGCCGATCGTCCGGGAAGGCGTCATGTCGATGCTGGCCCGCGTGGGCATCGAGGTTGTCGCGTCGGTCGCCGACGCCGACGAGCTGGTCCGTGTCACGGCCGACCTGCGGCCGGACGTGGTGATCACGGACATCCAGATGCCGCCGAACCTCGCCGACGACGGCCTGCGGGCAGCGCTGCGGATCAGGGCCGCCCAGCCGCAGGTCGGCGTGATCGTGCTGTCTCAGTTCCTCGACCCCGGCTACGCCCTGGACCTCGTCGGCGACGATCCGTCCGGACTGGGCTACCTGCTCAAGGAGAAGATCGCCAGCCCCGAGATGCTGAGCGACGCGGTGCAGCGGGTCGTGGCGGGCGGTTCGGCGCTCGATCCGGACGTCATCGCCACTCTCATCGGTCGCAGACGCACCGGCGATCCGCTAGGCGTGCTCACGCCCAAGGAGCGCGAGGTCCTGTCCCTCATGGCCGAGGGCCATTCGAACGCGGGGATCGCCGCGAAACTGTTCGTCACGGTGCCCGCCGTCGAGCGGCACATCACCGGGATCTTCCAGAAGCTCAACCTGCAGCAGGCGGATTCGACCCAGCATCGGCGGGTGCTGGCGGTGCTGACGTTCCTCAGGAACTGAGGAGAGCGCGGAGGTCGGCGTCGAACAACTGGTCCTTCGGGACGAACGACCGGACGCCCGCGCCGGTCAACGCCTCGGCCGACCGCGCCGACGGGTCGGTCGAGGTCAGCACCACGTTGGGCGGCCGGATGTCGGAATGGAGCGCCCGCGCGACGGCGGGGCGCCGTTCAGCACGCTGACCGACAGGTTCCTCTCCCGCCCCTTCCAGCCGGGCATCGAGGTCGTGGCGTCTGCTGGCGACGCCGACGAGCTGGTCCGGGTCGCGGCCGACCAACGGCCGGACGTCGTGGTCGCCGACATTCGGATGCCGCCGGACCTGGCCGACGACGGGCTGCGGGCGGCGCTGCGGATCGGGGCCGCCCAGCCGACGGTCGGGGTGATCGTGCTGTCGCAGTTTCTCGACGCCGGCTACGCGCTCGAACTCGTCGGTGCCGACCCGTCCGGGGTTGGCTACCTGCTCAAGGAGAAGATCGCCAGTCCCGAGATGCTGAGCGACGCCGTGCAGCGGGTGGTGGCCGGCGGTTCGGCGCTCGACCCGGACGTGATCGCCAGCCTCGTCGGCCGCAAGCGGACCGGCGACCCGCTGGGTGGGCTGACGCCCAAGGAGCGGGAAGTGCTCTCCCTCATGGCCGAGGGTCACTCGAACGCGGGGATCGCCGCCAAGCTGTTCGTCACGGTCCCTGCCGTCGATTAGCACGTCACCGGGATCTTCCAGAAGCTCGACCTGCGGCAGGCGGACTCCGGCCAGCGCCGGCGGGTGCTGGCGGTGCTGGCGTACCTCAGGAGCTGAACAGGGCCCGCAGGTCGGCGTCGAACAGCCGGTCCTTCGGGACGAACGAGCGTACGCCGGCCGCGGCCAGCTCCTCGTCGGGCCAGGGCGACGAGTCGGTGGAGGTCAGCACCACGCGCGGTGCCCGGGCGTCCTGTCGGAGGGTACGGGCGACGGCCAGTCCGTTCTGGTCGGGCAGGTTCAGGTCGAGCAGGACACCGTCGGGGCTGTGCCGGCGTACCGCCTCGATCCCGGAGGCGCCGTCGACCGCTTCGGCGACGACCTGTAGGCCGCGGACCGCGAGCAGGGTCGCCGCGATGCGGCGGAATCCGGGATCGTCGTCGACGACCACCACGGTGACGGACATGGGTACAGCATCGCGCGGGGAAGCTGCCGGGGTCCATGGGGCCAACCCCACGAAACCGGGTTCAGCCCGGCACGGGTATCCGCGCTCGGACCACCGTTCCGCCGTCGGGCGGTGACGAGATCATGAGTTCGCCGTCGAACGCGGCCACCCGGTCGGCCAGGCCGACCAGCCCGGATCCCGGCGTGTCGGGACCGACACCGCCGATGCCGTCGTCCGCGACGATCACCTCGAGGTCGTTCAGCAGGGCGAGCGTGATCTCGATCCGGGAGGCGCCGGAATGCTTCACGGCGTTGGTCAGCGCCTCAGAGATCAGGAAATAGAGGTTCGACTCCAACGCGGCGGGCAGGCGCCGGTCGAGGCCCCCGGAGACCACGGCCGGCACCGGGCAGTGGGCCGCCAAGGCGTCGACGGCGGCGATCAGGCCTCGGGAGGTCAGCACCGACGGGTGGATACCGGCGGCGAGCTGGCGCAGCTCGTCGATGGCGGCCTGCGCCTCGTCGATGGACTGATCGATGAGCGGCAGCGCGTCCGGACTGGTGGTGGCGACCTGCTCCCGTACCAGACGCAGGCCGATCAACAGGGTGATCAGCCGTTGCTGGGCGCCGTCGTGCAGGTCCCGTGATGTCTGCCGGTGCACCGCGGCGACGTTCTCGACCAGGCGCCGTTGCGCCGCCCGGGACTCCGACGCGCGGATCTCGGCCGCGTCGCGTTCCCGCGCCGCCCGCTCGATCTCCCGGTCGTTCACGCCCGTGCGTTCACCGCTGGACGCCGGGTCAACGGCCGTTTACGGGCGCTGGGCGCTTCAGGCCGGTATCGGGATCTGCGCCAGGATTGAGGTGCCGCCGCCCGGGGGCGACTCGATGGTCAACGTGCCCTCGAAGGCGGCCACGCGGTCCGCCAGCCCGGTCAGACCACTCCCGGCCGTGGTCTCGCCCACGCCGCCGATACCGTCGTCAACGACTCGGATCCGCAGGATCTCCCCGAGTTCAAGGGAGATGTCGATCCGCGACGCCTGGGCGTGCTTGACCGCGTTCGTCACGGCCTCGGCCACAACGAAATACGCGTTCGATTCAACGGCAGAGGGAATCCTCTGGTCACACTTGCTGTCGACGACAGCGGGTATCGGGCACCGGTACGCCAGGTCTTTCACCGCCGCCACCAGCCCCTTCACCGTCAGCACGGGCGGGTAGATCCCGAATGCGAGTTCCCTCAGCTCGTCGATCGCCGCCTGCGCGTCGGCGATGGACTGGTCCAGCAGCTCGGTCGCGGACGATTCCGCATCGGAGATCAGCTCCCGTGCGAGCCGGAGCCCGATCATCAGGCTGACGAGCCGTTGCTGCGCCCCGTCGTGCAGGTCCCGAGCCGTGCGCCGGTGTACCGCCTCGACGCTCTCCATGATGCGCTTGCGGGTGTTCTGCAAGGAGGCCGCCATGGTGTTGAAGGACGTACCCAGCGCGCCGATCTCCGCCACGTTGCTGGGGGTGATCCGCACCCCGAGGTCACCGTCCGCGAGCCGTCCCGCTGCGGCGGCCGCCGCGCGCACCGGCCGCACGACGGCGCGGTGCTGGAGCACCGTGAAAGCGGCCACCAGCGCAGTCGATGCCGCCAGCCCCACACCTGCCGCGATCACCGCCCGCCGCCCGTTGGCTCCTGCGGTGTCTTCGCGCGCCGCGAGCTTGGCGCGTTCGTCCGCCGTGTACCGGCCGAACTGGGCCCGCAAGGCATCGACGCGCCGCTTCCCCTCGGCCGTCGTCGCCAGACCGGATGCGGCGGGATCACCCCGCCGGACTGCCTCGACCAGCGGAATCGAGTAGTCCTTGATCAGGGAGTCGACGCCCTGCGTGATCTGTCCGGCAGTGCGGCGCTGTTCGGGCGAGGTAGCGGTCTCGGTGAACCGCCGGGCCTCCGCAGGGAACTGCTCCCGCGCAGCCTGCCACGGCTGGAGGAACTCCTCGCGCTTGGTGAGCACGAAGCCGCGCTGCCCCGTCTCGAGGTCGAGGACCAGCTGTTCCATGCTGCCGGCTTCGACGAGGGCCGTCCGGGAAGCCTGTCTCGCCGATGCGGACCTGTTCGCGTCAGCGATCGCCCACAGCAGGACGGCAAACGCGACGCCTATCAACAAGGCAAGCAGGCCGCTCGCCGCAATCGTGAGGTTCGTCAGCCCCAGTCGCGAACCCACATACCCCGGCCGTGCCCTCATGATCCGCCTCTCGATGGAAAGCGCCGGAGCGGATTGGCGGGCCACGGCGGAACTGGAGCCACACGCCGCGCCGAAGGCACGTGCGCTGACCCGTCCGGAAGGCGCGGCGTGTACCAGCCGGACGCGGAGCGAGTCCGCGGGCGCGGCCAGCGCAAGGAGCATTCGAGGAGAGACGGATCGTAGGTGACGACCGCCCGTTTGTCGTGCTGGGGACTAGGTCCTCTACTGGGTCCTCTGCTGGAGTATCCAGCCGCAGTTGCGGCGGGATTGGTGTAGTGGATGCGCCCGTCTGGGGCCACGACCCAGATGGCCTGCGGCACGCCATAGTTGGGGAACTGCAGACGGATGACGGGCGTGGGGAAGTTGATCAGTGCGCCGCCCCGACGCAGCCCGCGCGCGGCCTGCTGGGAGACGACGAAGGTCCCGCGGATGTTGGCGGGGTGGGCGTCGAGGATGCCGGGGTGCGGCGTCTCGATGGTCATGCGACGGACGCACTCTTCCCGCGTCCTGTGGCGTGATCGCTCATGTCGCTTCCTCGGATCCCATTCACGTCTCTCCCGGCCGACCAACCTGCCCGCATCCGTCGGGCCGTTCCTCGTCACGGACCGGGACACGGCGTCGCTCGCATCATCCGGCCCCGACAGTCCCGGCGTCCAAGACGAGATGCCGACGAGGTGATAGGCGAGGCCTATCGGACCGGCTTTCCGTGGCCCGCATCCACTTCCGGGTTGAACAACACGTCCAGCCGCAGGGTCGCCGCCACGGCCGCGAACGCCCGGCCCAGCACGGAGCCCGGCTCGGCGGCGGCCGTCACCAGGCCGACGTCGGAGGAGGCGGGCGCGCCGGTCACCGAAATCACCCGCAGACCGGCGGGCAGCCGGAAGATGTAGTTCCACGGTTGTGGCACCAGGCTCGCCCACCGGTCGGTGCCGACGTGGGCGTACAGGGCGTCGACCGAGTCCGTCTCGATCTGCGGCGCGACGCTGAGGCCCTCGGCGGCCAGGGCATCGTCGACCGCCTGCCTGCCGCGTATCCTCGGCTTCAGCAGGCACAGCGGCAGCAGGGTGACCTCCTGCCAGCTCAACTTTTCAGTGTTCGGGGGCAGGAGGTCGTCGGAGGCGACCAGCACCATCCGCTCCCGGTACAGCGGGAGGACGGTCAGCTCGGTCGTGTCCAGTTCGCTGAGGTAGACGACGCCGGCGTCGAGTTCGAAGCGGCGCAGGCGCTCCACGATCTCGGCGGTGGGCAGGCCACCGTCGAGCCGCACCCGGGCCAGCGGGTGGGTGGCGCAGAAGGGTTCGACCAGCAGGGCGACAGTGGTGGTGGCGGCCGGGATGAGGCCGAGCCGCAACTGCCCGGCCAGCCCCGACTTCAGCGCGGTTACCTCCTGCTTGAGCGCGTCATGATCGGCCAGAATCCGCCGCGCCCACAACACCAGACGCTCACCTTCGGGCGTCAGCCCCTGGAACGCCCGGCCGCGCCGCACCAGCGGCACATCCAGCTCGCGTTCCAGCTTCCGGATGGCCTCCGACAGCGCCGGCTGCGACACGTAGCAGGCAGCCGCGGCCCGCGCGAAGTGCTGCTCGCGCGCGAGCGCGACGAAGTACTCGAGTTGACGGAACAACATGACCACACAGTGCCAGCGCCTGCTCGTTCGCGAGGGGTAAGCCGACCGTTCGGGGACCGCCCGTGGGGTTGACCCCAGGCGCGCCGTGGGGTGGACGGCGACGAAATCATGGAGGTCGCTCGACAGCCTTCCCCCGGGTCGTGCCGGAAGGCTTGAGCTCAGCCGCGACGGCTTCGGACCGACTGTCGGCGCCGTCCTCCACCCGCTAACCACGCGTGAGAAGTTTGCGGGCGGCGGCGACCTTGCCGATGTTCGCGCCGCGGTTGCCGCCGATACGCGCCCGGGTGGCGGCGATCTGTTTGGTGATCCGCCCGCGCCGGATCTTGGTGTCGGACTCACGGTGGCGTGGGGTCAGCCCGGCCCAGGAGCACAACTGCTCAGGGCGGGTGAAGCGGTGCACATCACCGATCTCGGCGACGAACAGCGCGGCCAGGATCGGGCCGACACCGTCGATGGCCTGCACCGCGACATAGCCGGGGTGAGTGGCCAGGCGGGCGCTGGTCATCTTGGCGTACAGGTCGATCTCGAACCCGAACGCGTCGATCAACCGCCGCAGCGAAGCGATCCGCCCCGCATAGACATCCGGCAGGCGCAGCTCGGCGAGCAGCTGCTGCCCGGCAACGCCGAACAGGTCGCTCATCGGCACGCTCACACCGCATTTGGCCAGGACCCCGTGCACCCCGGCCTTCAACCCTGACCGCGCCGCGACCAGTTTGGCGCGGTGACGCACCAGCTCGCGTAGCTCGCGGGTGGCCGGTGGCGCGATCCACGCCTCAGGCAACCGGCCCATCCGCAGCAGATCCGCAAGGTCAGAGGCGTCACGCACGTCGTTCTTGACCCGCCGGTGGGCGAACCCCTTCACACCGAGCGGGTGCGCCAGGTGCACCTGCGCACCGGCCTCGGCGAGCACGTCAGCGGCCCAGTACCAGCCGTACGTTGCCTCCAACACCACCTGCGGGGACTCACCCCAGCCGGCCACCTGCTCGGCCAGGGCGAACCGGTCGTTGTCGATGCGCGTGACACCTAACCGGTCACCGGCCTCGGTCTGCTGCACGATGACCGTGCGCCGCCGGTGCAGATCGATACCCACCACCTGCCGGCCGTCGTAGTCTGTGTTCACAGGGGCCTCCAACGTCGTGACGGACGTGAACACCTCCGAGTGAACGCCCAACGGCACGCCCAGAGCGAGATTCACGAGGAGCGGAGGCCCCGCCCCTTCATCGCATCAGAGCCGGTGCAGCGTCCTGCTTCACAACTGCACCCAACGGCAGCGAACAGCAGTCAACGGCAGTCTATGTCACCTGGTAGGGGAGTATCTGCAGGTCAGGGCGGTAAGGAGTGCCAGGTTGCCCGGACCTTGCATGTGGGTGCAGATTGGGTGCAGCTTGGCGAAGTGGTCACCACGTCCGAAGTGCTCACCGAGGCCGGGCAGAGCAGAGCGCTCTGACCTGCGACGATGCGGGCGAGCGAGCCGGCGTGACCTCCCAGAGAAGACCGAAGTGGTCAACCGGCGGCGCCACGGGTTGTACTAACCCGGCGACCTACTTCGGGGGCCTCGGCGCCTCAGCCGTCGCGGGCGTTCGGTCGGCGCGCATCTCTGCGATCTGCAATCGGGTGTCGGGGCTCGTCTCATGAACTGATACCCCGATCTCACTGGCAACGCTCTGACCAGGGGTTTCCTGTTCGGTGACCTTTTCGGCAGCTCAGAAGTGGTCAGGCTGCGGTGCTTCGTGCCTGGGTGCTGCCGACGGTCGGGCACTCCTTCGGACGGCACCCGCAAGGTTGCCGGGCGGGGGCCGGGTTCGACGGCCACTCCTGAATTCAGGACGGGTGCTGGTGTCTGGCCGAGAGGCGGTGTCGTCAGTTGCCGGGTAGGACGTACCACCAGCCGCCGCCGAGGTGCTGTCCGAGGGTGACCCGGGCGGGCTCGCCGAAGAGGTCGATGAGT
Organism: Micromonospora sp. NBC_00898; assembly: GCF_045207895.1. Taxonomy (NCBI): domain Bacteria; kingdom Bacillati; phylum Actinomycetota; class Actinomycetes; order Micromonosporales; family Micromonosporaceae; genus Micromonospora; species Micromonospora sp. NBC_00898. Next base: position 3,675,045 of record NZ_CP108775.1, on the reverse strand, counting down.
AGGTCCGGGCGGGGTGTGGCGTCGAGGTAGACGTATCCGCCGGCGTCGTCCGGGACACCGACCCATTGGGGCAGGAACACGACCGGCTTGCCGTCTTGGCTGCCGACGACCGCCGCGCGGCCGTTGGTGGGTTGGCTGGCGAAGGCAGCGAGGCATCTCGAGGTTGAGGCCAGCCGTTGAGCGCCGATTGGTGCCGCAGTTCAACGCTGTTCAGCGCACCCGGCTGCCTCCCAATGGGCTCCCCTGTCCCTACCCGACGGCCAGGCCGTGGACCACCTTGCGCAGCCGCTTGGCGACCGCTGGGGGCCAGCGCGGCGAGCGGCTGCCCGGGACCGAGGCGGGCCGGTCCGGGTCAGGGCCGCCCGGGTCTGGCGGTACTTCACCGCCCGATGGGCACCACGTACGGGAAGGAGTCGGCGCGGGCGTCCTTCGTTGTGTCCGGGGTGAGGCCGGAGGTCATGCCGGTGTTGAGCACCAGGGAGAACATCACCTCGGGCGCGTTGTCGGCCCTGGTGCGGCCGTTGCGCGCGGCGAAGCCGTAGTTCGCTGGGGTGCCGACCTCGTATGACAGCACGTCCGGGTAGAGCGCACGGGCCACGCTCCAGCCGTACGCCTGCGGGTCCGGCGCGGTGCCGTTCGCGGCCACCACCTGGGCCACGGCCGTGGCGATCTCCTCCCCGTCGGCGCGCAGGTCCTCACAGGGGTGCCGGGTGTTGGCCGGGTTGCTGAAGTCGGTGTCGGTGGGCCAGAAGATCGGCCACATCATGGGGTGCCCGGCGCGGTTGATCTGCCGCCATCCGCCGGCATCGGTGGCGAGCTTGGTGGCCGCCCAGACGCCGATCCGGGTGCCCTGGCCCAGCATCGGCTCGTCGGAGACCTCGAGGACGATCGAGTCGACGGTGGTGCCGGCGAAAGTGTTCTTGGCCTTCTCCGGCTTCCAGGCGTTGCGGTCCAGCTTGGCGCCGTTTTTGAAGGCGTCGTTGACGGTGGCGAGCTGGTCGAGGTCGATGTAGAAGGGGTCGGTGATCCGCCCGGCCCAGATCCGCACGTGCTCGCCGGTCACCTCCGCGCCGGTGCGCCCCTGGGCGAGCAGGGCGCCGGTCGCCGCGTCGTCGTGGGCGTCGGCTCCGGTGAGCGCGTGCAGGGTGAGGTCCTGCCCGCCCTGGGCGTCGAACTCGCCGAAGGTGACGCGGTAGGTCAGTTCCTCCATCTCCGACCCGTTGATGTGGATCTTGAACTCGTACCGGGCCTCGTGGTGGAAGCCGGGCTTGATGTCCGCCTTCGTCACCGAGCTGTTGACGTCCATCACGAACACGGTGCCGCGTTCGCCGTCGAAGACAAACAGGTCGTCGAGGTAGAGCTGGCCGGTCTGGGCGGCGAGCGGGGTGTCGAGGTGGTGCGACATGGGCTGGCTCCCGAGGTTGCGCTGATGCAGGACCGGGCCTAGGCTAGCCGGGCGAAAAGTCCACAAGAGGCCAATTCGGCGACATTACGCCGATCGGGCCGCCGTACCGGGTGCTCAACGGCCCGATCCGGCGCGCGCGTTAGAGATTGCGACTTGGCTCTCCGCTTGCTCCCCGTCGAGCAGGTACCGCGGCTCCCGCGCTTTAGCAGAAGGTCGCCGGGCTCAGACCAGCACCAGCACCAGCACCAGCACCAGCACCAGCATGATGGGACGCCAGAACGCCGTTACACCAGTTCGACATGGCGACGGCCGAGTTCATCGACCGGGTGCCAGGTACGGCTCTCCGGCCGCCCCTTCCGTGCTGCGCCTCAGTGGTCAGGGTGATCGTCGAAGGGACTGGTGTCGCATTGCGGCGCCGTGGAGGCGTCCCTGATCCCCGAAGGAGCGAGCGCCCGAAGGTGCCGCAGCAGCGGGGCCGCCTCAGGTGGGCAGGGCGCCCCCGCCGCTTCGGCTCGTAGCCGGTCGACGCTGACGGGACGTCGACGCGTGGCGCTGGGGAGCGCCAGGCAACCCGATGCCGCCGCCCAGGGCGGTCGCATGCGACCTCCCCGATGGCGAGGTGCCGCAGCTGGGCCGACGGTGTGCCAGCTGGGTTGGGCCGCGCGTCAGGCGACGTCATCCGGTGAGGTGCCCACCGCCCCGGTTTCCGCAGCGAGCATCCACGCCTGCTTCTCCAGCGTGCCGATTACGGCGTGGAGTAGGTCCGCCGAGGACGGGTCTTCGGCGTCGACCTGGTCGTGGACGGCCCGTGCCGTAGAGGCGGCCGTACGCAGCCGGACGGCGACCGCCGCAGCGGCCGTCGCGGTGCTCAGCTCGCCAGCCGGCAGGGCCGGGAGGCTCGTCGTGGAGGCGACGGTGTCGGAGCGGCCGTCCGGGGTGGATCCCAGCGCGCGCATCCGCTCGGCAAGCGTGTCGGCGGCCTCGCGGGCGGCGTCGACCACCTCGTCCAGCAGCAGGTGCAGGCCGCGGAAGTTCGGCCCCACGACGTTCCAGTGTGCCTGCTTGGCGACCAGATGCAGCTCGATCAGGTCGACGAGGACCGCCTGCAGGTTCGCGGCCAAGCGCGGCGAGCCGGTGAAGCCGGTCGCCCCGGCCGCCAGGGTGCGGCCCCCCGTATGCGTGGATGTGGGTGTCGTGATGGTCATCGCAGATCAGTCCCATCGTGGTTAGCGGGTGGAGGACGGCGCCGACAGTCGGTCCGAAGCCGTCGCGGCTGAGCTCAAGCCTTCCGGCACGACCCGGGGGAAGGCTGTCGAGCGACCTCCATGATTTCGTCGCCGTCCACCCCACGGCGCGCCTGGGGTCAACCCCACGGGCGGTCCCCGAACGGTCGGCTTACCCCTCGCGAACGAGCAGGCGCTGGCACTGTGTGGTCATGTTGTTCCGTCAACTCGAGTACTTCGTCGCGCTCGCGCGCGAGCAGCACTTCGCGCGGGCCGCGGCTGCCTGCTACGTGTCGCAGCCGGCGCTGTCGGAGGCCATCCGGAAGCTGGAACGCGAGCTGGATGTGCCGCTGGTGCGGCGCGGCCGGGCGTTCCAGGGGCTGACGCCCGAAGGTGAGCGTCTGGTGTTGTGGGCGCGGCGGATTCTGGCCGATCATGACGCGCTCAAGCAGGAGGTAACCGCGCTGAAGTCGGGGCTGGCCGGGCAGTTGCGGCTCGGCCTCATCCCGGCCGCCACCACCACTGTCGCCCTGCTGGTCGAACCCTTCTGCGCCACCCACCCGCTGGCCCGGGTGCGGCTCGACGGTGGCCTGCCCACCGCCGAGATCGTGGAGCGCCTGCGCCGCTTCGAACTCGACGCCGGCGTCGTCTACCTCAGCGAACTGGACACGACCGAGCTGACCGTCCTCCCGCTGTACCGGGAGCGGATGGTGCTGGTCGCCTCCGACGACCTCCTGCCCCCGAACACTGAAAAGTTGAGCTGGCAGGAGGTCACCCTGCTGCCGCTGTGCCTGCTGAAGCCGAGGATACGCGGCAGGCAGGCGGTCGACGATGCCCTGGCCGCCGAGGGCCTCAGCGTCGCGCCGCAGATCGAGACGGACTCGGTCGACGCCCTGTACGCCCACGTCGGCACCGACCGGTGGGCGAGCCTGGTGCCACAACCGTGGAACTACATCTTCCGGCTGCCCGCCGGTCTGCGGGTGATTTCGGTGACCGGCGCGCCCGCCTCCTCCGACGTCGGCCTGGTGACGGCCGCCGCCGAGCCGGGCTCCGTGCTGGGCCGGGCGTTCGCGGCCGTGGCGGCGACCCTGCGGCTGGACGTGTTGTTCAACCCGGAAGTGGATGCGGGCCACGGAAAGCCGGTCCGATAGGCCTCGCCTATCACCTCGTCGGCATCTCGTCTTGGACGCCGGGACTGTCGGGGCCGGATGATGCGAGCGACGCCGTGTCCCGGTCCGTGACGAGGAACGGCCCGACGGATGCGGGCAGGTTGGTCGGCCGGGAGAGACGTGAATGGGATCCGAGGAAGCGACATGAGCGATCACGCCACAGGACGCGGGAAGAGTGCGTCCGTCGCATGACCATCGAGACGCCGCACCCCGGCATCCTCGACGCCCACCCCGCCAACATCCGCGGGACCTTCGTCGTCTCCCAGCAGGCCGCGCGCGGGCTGCGTCGGGGCGGCGCACTGATCAACTTCCCCACGCCCGTCATCCGTCTGCAGTTCCCCAACTATGGCGTGCCGCAGGCCATCTGGGTCGTGGCCCCAGACGGGCGCATCCACTACACCAATCCCGCCGCAACTGCGGCTGGATACTGAGGTTCCCCCGATAGCGTGGAGGCCGGACCTAAGGGGATAGATGGTCATGGCTGAGACGAGGCGGCGGTTCGACCGGGAGTTCCGTGAGGGCGCCGTGCGGATCGTGCGGGAGACGGGCAAGCCGATCGCGCAGGTCGCTCGGGACCTGGGGATCAACGACGGCACCTTGGCCAACTGGGTGGCGCAGGACCGGCGGGCTCGGGGTGAGGCCGCCGCCGGCGGTCTCGGTGAGGACGAACGCGCCGAGCTGGCTCGGCTGCGCAAGGAGAACGCCGAGCTGGCGATGGAGCGCGATGTGCTCAAGCGATCCGTGGTCCTGTGGGTCAAGGAGGCGACGAAGTGACTGTGGCCGGGTTCGTCGCCGCTCAGAGGACCGAGCACGCCGTGCCGCACGCGGTGACCTGCCGGGCGCTGGGGCTGAGTGAGTCGTGGTTCTACAAGTGGCGTGACCGGCAACCCACCACGCGGCAGACCCGCCGCGACGCCCTCGATGAGGCGATCCGGGCCTGCTTCGACGCCTCCGGCGGCACCTACGGCTCTCCCCGGGTGACCCAGGATCTGCACGCCGACGGGTGGCAGGTGTCGGTCAACACCGTCGCGGCGCGGATGGCCGCCCTCGGCCTGGCCGGACGCACCCGAAGGCGCCGACGCAGCCTCACCAAGCAGGGCAAACGCCCGGTGGCGCCGGACCGGGTGCGGCGGCAGTTCACCGCCGTCGCGCCGGACGTGTTGTGGTGCGGCGACATCACCGAGGTCGTCACCGACGAGGGCAAGCTCTACCTGGCCACGGTGATCGACCTGTACTCGAGGCGGCTGCTCGGCTACGCGATGAGCGCGCATCACGACGCCGACCTGACCCAGGCGACCCTGGGCATGGCCGCCGCGACCCGCGGCGGCACCGTCGACGGAGTGATCTTCCACAGCGACCGCGGCAGCGAGTACACCGCCGCCGACTACGCCAAGGCCTGCCGCCGCCTCGGTGTCCTACAGTCGATGGGCCGGGTCGGCTGCGCCCTGGACAACGCCGCCGCCGAAGCGTTCAACTCCACCATCAAGGTCGAGTACATCCACCGGCAACGGTTCCGCACCCGATCCGAGGCCCGACTCAAGATCGCCACCTGGATCGTCGACTTCTACAACGTCCGCAGACGTCACAGCGCCTGCGACGGCATGTCACCCGTCGACTACGAACACTTCATCGCCGAAGCCCGCCGGGCTCAGGCAGCTTAAACAACCCTCCACGCTTCCAGGGGATTGACAATACTCCAGCAGAGGACCCAGTAGAGGACCTAGTCCCCAGCACGACAAACGGGCGGTCGTCACCTACGATCCGTCTCTCCTCGAATGCTCCTTGCGCTGGCCGCGCCCGCGGACTCGCTCCGCGTCCGGCTGGTACACGCCGCGCCTTCCGGACGGGTCAGCGCACGTGCCTTCGGCGCGGCGTGTGGCTCCAGTTCCGCCGTGGCCCGCCAATCCGCTCCGGCGCTTTCCATCGAGAGGCGGATCATGAGGGCACGGCCGGGGTATGTGGGTTCGCGACTGGGGCTGACGAACCTCACGATTGCGGCGAGCGGCCTGCTTGCCTTGTTGATAGGCGTCGCGTTTGCCGTCCTGCTGTGGGCGATCGCTGACGCGAACAGGTCCGCATCGGCGAGACAGGCTTCCCGGACGGCCCTCGTCGAAGCCGGCAGCATGGAACAGCTGGTCCTCGACCTCGAGACGGGGCAGCGCGGCTTCGTGCTCACCAAGCGCGAGGAGTTCCTCCAGCCGTGGCAGGCTGCGCGGGAGCAGTTCCCTGCGGAGGCCCGGCGGTTCACCGAGACCGCTACCTCGCCCGAACAGCGCCGCACTGCCGGACAGATCACGCAGGGCGTCGACTCCCTGATCAAGGACTACTCGATTCCGCTGGTCGAGGCAGTCCGGCGGGGTGATCCCGCCGCATCCGGTCTGGCGACGACGGCCGAGGGGAAGCGGCGCGTCGATGCCTTGCGGGCCCAGTTCGGCCGGTACACGGCGGACGAACGCGCCAAGCTCGCGGCGCGCGAAGACACCGCAGGAGCCAACGGGCGGCGGGCGGTGATCGCGGCAGGTGTGGGGCTGGCGGCATCGACTGCGCTGGTGGCCGCTTTCACGGTGCTCCAGCACCGCGCCGTCGTGCGGCCGGTGCGCGCGGCGGCCGCCGCAGCGGGACGGCTCGCGGACGGTGACCTCGGGGTGCGGATCACCCCCAGCAACGTGGCGGAGATCGGCGCGCTGGGTACGTCCTTCAACACCATGGCGGCCTCCTTGCAGAACACCCGCAAGCGCATCATGGAGAGCGTCGAGGCGGTACACCGGCGCACGGCTCGGGACCTGCACGACGGGGCGCAGCAACGGCTCGTCAGCCTGATGATCGGGCTCCGGCTCGCACGGGAGCTGATCTCCGATGCGGAATCGTCCGCGACCGAGCTGCTGGACCAGTCCATCGCCGACGCGCAGGCGGCGATCGACGAGCTGAGGGAACTCGCATTCGGGATCTACCCGCCCGTGCTGACGGTGAAGGGGCTGGTGGCGGCGGTGAAAGACCTGGCGTACCGGTGCCCGATACCCGCTGTCGTCGACAGCAAGTGTGACCAGAGGATTCCCTCTGCCGTTGAATCGAACGCGTATTTCGTTGTGGCCGAGGCCGTGACGAACGCGGTCAAGCACGCCCAGGCGTCGCGGATCGACATCTCCCTTGAACTCGGGGAGATCCTGCGGATCCGAGTCGTTGACGACGGTATCGGCGGCGTGGGCGAGACCACGGCCGGGAGTGGTCTGACCGGGCTGGCGGACCGCGTGGCCGCCTTCGAGGGCACGTTGACCATCGAGTCGCCCCCGGGCGGCGGCACCTCAATCCTGGCGCAGATCCCGATACCGGCCTGAAGCGCCCAGCGCCCGTAAACGGCCGTTGACCCGGCGTCCAGCGGTGAACGCACGGGCGTGAACGACCGGGAGATCGAGCGGGCGGCGCGGGAACGCGACGCGGCCGAGATCCGCGCGTCGGAGTCCCGGGCGGCGCAACGGCGCCTGGTCGAGAACGTCGCCGCGGTGCACCGGCAGACATCACGGGACCTGCACGACGGCGCCCAGCAACGGCTGATCACCCTGTTGATCGGCCTGCGTCTGGTACGGGAGCAGGTCGCCACCACCAGTCCGGACGCGCTGCCGCTCATCGATCAGTCCATCGACGAGGCGCAGGCCGCCATCGACGAGCTGCGCCAGCTCGCCGCCGGTATCCACCCGTCGGTGCTGACCTCCCGAGGCCTGATCGCCGCCGTCGACGCCTTGGCGGCCCACTGCCCGGTGCCGGCCGTGGTCTCCGGGGGCCTCGACCGGCGCCTGCCCGCCGCGTTGGAGTCGAACCTCTATTTCCTGATCTCTGAGGCGCTGACCAACGCCGTGAAGCATTCCGGCGCCTCCCGGATCGAGATCACGCTCGCCCTGCTGAACGACCTCGAGGTGATCGTCGCGGACGACGGCATCGGCGGTGTCGGTCCCGACACGCCGGGATCCGGGCTGGTCGGCCTGGCCGACCGGGTGGCCGCGTTCGACGGCGAACTCATGATCTCGTCACCGCCCGACGGCGGAACGGTGGTCCGAGCGCGGATACCCGTGCCGGGCTGAACCCGGTTTCGTGGGGTTGGCCCCATGGACCCCGGCAGCTTCCCCGCGCGATGCTGTACCCATGTCCGTCACCGTGGTGGTCGTCGACGACGATCCCGGATTCCGCCGCATCGCGGCGACCCTGCTCGCGGTCCGCGGCCTACAGGTCGTCGCCGAAGCGGTCGACGGCGCCTCCGGGATCGAGGCGGTACGCCGGCACAGCCCCGACGGTGTCCTGCTCGACCTGAACCTGCCCGACCAGAACGGACTGGCCGTCGCCCGTACCCTCCGACAGGACGCCCGGGCACCGCGCGTGGTGCTGACCTCCACCGACTCGTCGCCCTGGCCCGACGAGGAGCTGGCCGCGGCCGGCGTACGCTCGTTCGTCCCGAAGGACCGGCTGTTCGACGCCGACCTGCGGGCCCTGTTCAGCTCCTGAGGTACGCCAGCACCGCCAGCACCCGCCGGCGCTGGCCGGAGTCCGCCTGCCGCAGGTCGAGCTTCTGGAAGATCCCGGTGACGTGCTAATCGACGGCAGGGACCGTGACGAACAGCTTGGCGGCGATCCCCGCGTTCGAGTGACCCTCGGCCATGAGGGAGAGCACTTCCCGCTCCTTGGGCGTCAGCCCACCCAGCGGGTCGCCGGTCCGCTTGCGGCCGACGAGGCTGGCGATCACGTCCGGGTCGAGCGCCGAACCGCCGGCCACCACCCGCTGCACGGCGTCGCTCAGCATCTCGGGACTGGCGATCTTCTCCTTGAGCAGGTAGCCAACCCCGGACGGGTCGGCACCGACGAGTTCGAGCGCGTAGCCGGCGTCGAGAAACTGCGACAGCACGATCACCCCGACCGTCGGCTGGGCGGCCCCGATCCGCAGCGCCGCCCGCAGCCCGTCGTCGGCCAGGTCCGGCGGCATCCGAATGTCGGCGACCACGACGTCCGGCCGTTGGTCGGCCGCGACCCGGACCAGCTCGTCGGCGTCGCCAGCAGACGCCACGACCTCGATGCCACGTGAGCCAGCATCGACACGACGCCTTCCCGGACGATCGCTTGGTCCTCACCGACGACGGCGCGCAGGGGGGGTGCTCATCGACTCTCCACTCTCCCCGGACGGGGTCCGGCCCTCCGGCCCCCGTACCGGGCGGAGTACAGCACGTGCCGGCGTACGCCAGGCGCGTTCCGAGATAGACCGAAGGCCGCCGGGGCACCGGCATTCGGGATGACAAACAGGACGAAGTGCCCGCTCCGTCGGCTGCTGCGGAGGTCGCGCCGGCGTGCCGGGCGATCCGCGTCCGAGAGCCGTTCGCAATCCTAGCCAGCGTTGCGCCGGCCATGTCCGGCCGGCTGGTCCGGCCACCCGTACCGGTGCGACGGCCCGGGCGTCGGGTTAACCCCACGGTGCGACGTCGGGCAAACAGCGGCACAGCTTGGTGAGCGCTCTACAGCCTCTCCTCTCTCGTCTCGGAAGACTTCTGGTCAGCCGCAGGGGCCGCCGGAATGCGGGCCGGCCGCGGTGCCGAGACAACCGATGGCCCGGTTCGGGCCGACATCGAGGAGAGAGACATGGACCAGCCGAAGAACCAGCCCGTGGTGCTCGAACCCGCGGCGCAGGCGTTCGCCGACGCGACCGCGAACCCGCCGTACCTGTTCGACCTCGGTCCGGTCGAGGGACGCAAGACGGTCGACGAGGTGCAGAGCGGCGGCATCGACAAGCCGAAGGCCGACATCGAGGAGATCACCGTGCCGGGCGGGCCGAACGGCCCGGTCTCCGTACGGATCGTACGCCCCGTCGGCGTCACCGACGCGCTGCCGGTGATCATCTACATCCACGGGGCCGGCTGGGTGTTCGGCAACGCCCACACCCACGACCGGCTCGTCCGAGAACTCGCCGTCGGCGCGCGGGCCGCCGTGGTCTTCCCGAACTACAGCCTCTCCCCGGAGGCGCGCTACCCGGTCGCCATCGAGGAGAACTACGCGGTCGCCACCTGGGTCGCCGACCACGGCGCCGAGCACGGCCTGGACAGCCGGCGGATCGCCGTCGCCGGTGACAGCGTCGGCGGCAACATGGCTGCCGCGCTCACCCTGATGGCGAAGGAACGGGGTGGGGTGGACCTGGTCCAGCAGGTGCTCTTCTACCCGGTCACGGACGCTGCCTTCGACACCGGCTCGTACCACCGGTTCGCCACCGGCTACTTCCTCCGCCGCGACAGCATGCAGTGGTTCTGGGACCAGTACACCACCGACCCGGCGCAGCGGGCGGAGATCACCGCGTCGCCGCTGCGGGCGACCGTCGAGCAGTTGCGCGGCCTGCCGCCCGCGCTGGTGATCACCGGCGAGGGCGACGTGCTACGGGACGAGGGCGAGGCGTACGCGAACAAGCTCCGGCAGGCCGGCGTCCCGGTGACCGCGGTGCGCTACCAGGGCATCATCCACGACTTCGTGATGCTCAACGCTTTGCGCGAGACGCACGCCGCCGAGGCGGCGATCAGCCAGGCGATCGGGGTGCTGCGCAGCGCCCTCGGCACCGCCGCCTGACCCACCCCGCCCGGTCCCGTCAGGACCCGGCCGCCAGCAGGAACACCCGAAACCACCCTTCTGCCGCTCGCGCCGGCCGTGACGGACGCGGCCGGGCGACCGGCGGCACCCCACAAAAAAGACCAGGAGAAGGAGAAGAACGATGTCGCACCACCTCGACTCGCCCGCCGCCGGCAAGGACGTCCGCCTGGACATCAGCGACCTGTACCTGTTCCGCGGCGAGACCGGCACCGTGTTCGTGATGAACGTCAACCACTCCATCGCCACCGAGGTCACCGGGCACCAGGTGCCCGCGGGCTTCCACCCCGAGGCGCGGTACGAGTTCAAGATCGACGTCAACGGCGACGCCGTTGAGGAGTTCGGCTACCGGCTCACCTTCGGCGAACTCGACGAGGCCGGCAACCAGACGCTGCAGCTGCGGCGGCTGGCCGGCGCCGAGGCGGCCGACCCGTACGCCCAGGGCACCCTGATCGCCGAGGGCGTCACCGGACGGCCCGTGCAGACCGCTGACGGCCTGCGACTGTGGGTCGGCAAGGCGGGCGACCCGTTCTGGATCGAACCCGACGTCCTGCACGCCATCGGCCACGCCCTCACCGACGGCACCCGCGCCGACCTGTCCGGGTGGAACCCGGCGCGGGCCACGAACCTGTTCGCCGGCCACACCGTGTACGGCATCGTCCTGGAGGTCCCGGACGACCAGCTGCTGACAGCGGCCGGCCCCGACAAGCGGATCGACGTCTGGGCGTTGACCACCTTGGCCACCGACGCCGGCGGCTGGCGCCAGGTCAACCGCGCTGGGCACCCGATGATCCACCCGCTGCTCACCCAGTACGACGAGGAGCTGGGCGACCGGCTCAATGCCACCCGCCCCGTGGACGACCGCGCCAACTACGGCACCATCGTCGCCGACGCGGTCGCCGACGTGGTCAGCGCGTACGGCTCCGCGGAGGACCCGCAGGCATACGGCCGGGTCGTCGCCGCGAAGCTCCTCCCCGATGTGCTGCCCTACACCATCGGCACCCCGGCGGTGTACGGCTTCAACGGGCTCAACGGCCGGTCGCTGACCGACAACGCTCCGGACGTCATGTTCTCCCTGGCCACCAACACCGCCTTCACCATCGGCCTGACGAAGGACTCCGTCACGTCGAAGCCGACCCTGGCCTTCCCCTACCTGCCCGAGGCCGTCTGACCGTGGTGACACCCGGGTGGACGGCCGTCCACCCGGGTGCCGGGCCCGCGCCGTCCGCACCGCTCGAGGCGGACGGCGCGGGCGGGCGGGGTGAGCGGCAGCAGGACGTCGACGACAGGAGGAGTGGCGACATGACAGCAATCGGAGCGGCCGACACGGCGAAAAGGGCGCGGAGCGCTCTCGACCGCGGCGGCCGGGTCAGTCTCATCGGCATGGGGGCCCTCATCGTGGCGCTGCACCTGATCGGGTGGGGGGTGCTGCTCCTCGTCGTCGTGCCGGCCCACTACAGGGTCGGCACCACGGGCGTCTTCGGCGTCGGTCTCGGGCTGACCGCGTACACCCTTGGGATGCGGCACGCGTTCGACGCCGATCACATCGCCGCTATCGACAACACCACCCGCAAACTGATGGCCGAGGGAAGGAGATCGCTCAGCCTCGGCTTCTGGTTCTCCCTGGGGCACTCGAGCGTGGTGTTCGGCCTGTGCCTGCTGCTCTCGCTCGGCATGAAGGCACTGGCCGGCCAGGTCACGGACGGCTCGTCCGCCCTGCAACGGGCCACCGGCCTCATCGGCACCACCGTCTCGGGGGGGTTCCTCTACCTGATCGGGATCATCAACCTGGTCGTCCTCGCCGGCATCGTGCGGGTCTTCCGCCGGATGCGGCACGGCGGGTTCGACGAGGCTGAGCTGGAGGAGCAGCTCAGCAACCGGGGCTTCCTGAACCGCATCCTGGCCCGGGCCACCCGCGCGGTCAGCCGTTCCTGGCAGATGTACCCGATCGGCCTGCTGTTCGGCCTCGGCTTCGACACCGCCACCGAGGTGTCGCTGCTCGTGCTCGCCGGCGGCGCCGCCGCCTTCAGCCTGCCCTGGTACGCCATTCTCACGTTGCCGGTCCTGTTCGCCGCCGGCATGAGCCTGCTCGACACCATCGACGGATGCTTCATGAACTTCGCCTATGGCTGGGCGTTCGCCAAGCCCGTCCGCAAGGTGTACTACAACCTGGTGATCACCGCGCTGTCGGTCGCCGTAGCCCTCGTCATCGGCACCGTCGAGCTGGTGTCGATCCTGACCGACCGGCTCGGCATCCGTCGCGGGCCGCTCGCCGCGATCGGCGGCGTCGACCTGAACCAGGCCGGCTTCGTCATCGTCGGTCTCTTCGTCCTCGCCTGGGTCGTCGCTCTGGCGGTGTGGCGCCTCGCCCGTGTCGAACAGCGGTGGGAACGCCCGCGGCTGCGCGTCCCGGAGCCAACCGCCGACACGGTGTGACTACGCTCCATGCCAGCCCCTCAGGCGGTGCGCAGGCGGGGAACCCTCGCCCGGTACCGCTCTATCGTGTCGAATTGGACGCTCCCCGCCTGACGCACCCTCGGGTCAACGTGCGCGACCTCGACGAGGCGACCGCGTGGTACGAGCGGCTGCTCCGGTGTGCCGGCCGAGGGGGCACTCGCCGCCGGACGTGCCGACGTACGAGCACTTCACCCTCGGACCGGCGCAATTCGCGCTCGGTCGATACGACCTCGTACCGGCGGTCGGCGCCCAGTTCACCGGTCAGCACCATCCGGAGCCGGGTCAATGGACCGGTGACAGGGCATTCGCTTTTCAAGATCACGTAGGCGGCGGGAGGCGCACTCGGCCGTGAGGACGGCTGGCTGCAGGGGTCACGCTCGCTGTCGTACGCGGAGGCGCGTGCGAACTTTGGGGCGGCGTGCGCCGGGGGCAATTGGGAGTGGCGGGCGAGAGCGTTACCGTGGCCGGTGTCCCGAAGGTGCGTTCAGCCATTGCTCCGCCCGGCGGCGTTTGTCGTCGTCGCCTGACTCTCTCGCTGCCGTCAGCAGGCGTAGCCGCAGCTCTGCTGGGACTTTGGCGACATCCCTCGCCTGGTGTTTGCGGGTCTTCCACCAGGAGGTGACAGCAGTACGGCGTATCTCGATGCAGTGTCGGCGTGTGCTCGGTAGCCGGCCGGTGGACCACATCTCCAGGGCGGCGCACGAGGTTCACCCCGCCCCGGAACAGAATCTTGATCGAGAACCGGCCTGAGGGTCGCTCCGAGTTCCGTGACCGAGCGGGAGAAAATGACCAGCCGGCGCACCCCTGTGCCGCCGGCGATCTCGGGGGTGTGGTCGCTGCCGCCGCAGCAGCCCGACTTTTCGCACCCGCGGGGTCGGTCAGGGCGGGGAAGTCACCGAACACGTTGAGCACGTCGCCGCCGTTGCGCAGCGTGTTGATCAGGGCGGTGTTGTCGGCGGCTCGCTTTCATCGGCCTTACCACCGTCGCCAGGTGCGCCGGCACGGATGCCAGTAGGGTCGGTAGCCATGCAGCTGACGGTTCTGGGCGGGGGCGGTGCCTGGCCCACGCCGGAGCGTGGCTGCAGCGGCTATCTGATCGACCAGTCCGGCTTTCGGCTACTTTTGGATCCCGGTTTCGCCACCGTGCCGCAGCTGCTTAAGAACGGTCCCGCCCGCAGTGTTGACGCCGTGTTCGTGAGCCATGGACATGCCGATCACTGCGCAGACCTCAACCCGCTGCTTCGAGCCCGGCATCTGAGCGAGGATCCAGCGCCGGCGCTCCCAGTCTTCGCGCCGGCAGGTGCGGCCGCCGCGGTGCTCAGTCTGGACGGGCAGATGCTCGTCGAGGACTACGTTCTGCACGAGTTCACGGCGGGCGACCGCTTCACGGTGGGTCCCTTTCAGCTGGTGACCCGAGCTTTGTCGCATTTCGTGCCCAACGTTGGAGTACGGCTCGTCGTCGGTGACGTCGATCTTGCCTATACCGGTGACGGCGGAGCGGACCCGGAGGTGGCCGAATTGGCGGCCGGCGCAGCGCTGCTGCTGGCAGAGGCGACCTATGTTGACCACGTCCCGGAGGACTCCTGTGGTCAGCTCGCCTGCGCTCGCCAGGCCGGTGAGCATGCCGCTGCTGCTCAGGTCGGGCAGCTCGTGCTGACCCACCTGTGGCCAGACACCGACCCCGACTCTGCTGTGGAGGCCGCACGCCAGGCGTTCACAGGTCCCATCTCTGTCGCCGTGCCCGGACTGGTGATCGACCTTCCCTGAGCCCGCTCACAGCTCAGGAACGACAGTGGATCGTTTCGCCAACCGAGGGCGGCTCCGACGTCCAGGCCCGCCACCAGGGGTGTCAACGGACCGGGACCGGCGAGCCGAGTTCGCCCGGATGCGGGTCATGGATTGACAAGCGGCCACGCCAGATCGCGGTTTCCCGACTCCCTTCTCGGACGGCGTGACCGGCTTGCACACCATCGCGGTGACCGTCGGCTGAGCACAGGAATTCTGCAAGAAAACTTCCACCGGCGTGCTGGAGCCTGGCGGCATCAGCACCACTACGGGAAGGTACGTCCGATGATGAAGTCCAAGATCCTGCGGGTGCTCGCGGTGCTCGCGCTCGGCGCGGGGTTCGCCGTCGCCCAGCCGCAGGCCGCCCTCGCGGCCGGCTGTTCGGGCTACGGGTCCTGGTCCTGCTGGACAACGCCCATGACGTCGCCCAGGCCCGCCCGATGCTCCCCGGCGGCGCCGGCACCGTCGTGGTGGTGACCAGCCGCAGCCGGCTCACCGGACTGGTCGCGACCAGCGGCGCCCAGCCGGTGCCCCTCGACGTGTTCAGCGACGCGGAGAGCCGGCAGTTCCTGCACCGCCGCATCGACGACGGCCGGGCGGACGCCGAACCCACCGCGGTCGCCCAGATCACCGCGCAGTGCGGCAGGCTGCCGCTGGCCCTGGCCATGGTGGCCGCGCGGGCCGTGCAGGGCCCGGCGTTCCCGCTGGCCGCACTGACCGAGGACCTGGCCCGCCCCGGCAGCCGGCTCGACATGCTGGGCGGGGACGACGTCGCGAGCGACCTGCGGTCGGTGTTCGCCCAGTCGTACGCCGCCCTCGACCCCGCCGCGGCCCGGCTGTTCACCCTGCTCGGGGCATAGCCCGAACCGGAGGTCACGCTGGCGACCGCAGCCAGCCTGACCGGCGCGCCGGTGGCGGACACCCGCCGGACGCTGGCCCGGCTCGGCGAGTCGCACCTGGTGGTGGAACGGTCGGCCGGGCGCTACGTCCTGCACGATCTCCTACTGGAATACGCCGGCGAGCTCGACCTCGACCACGCCGGCGTCGAAGACATGAACGCCAGGTCGGCTGCTTCACGCCTGGTGTGACCGAAAAGTAACCCAACCTGCAGCCCGGTGATCGACGAGACGCTGCGGCGGCGGCAGAGCTCGCAATCGGCCGTATGTTCAGCGCCGCAGGTGAGGCCGTAGCGGGACTCAACACCGCCAAAGTACAACGCGTAAACGGCGGCACCTCTAGCAGGTCCGCCGTCCTCATCAGTCGTCGGAACTGCTCGCCGTTGTTGTGTCCGAATTCCAGCTCAGGTTGCGGCTGTTGCGCCCGGTTGTGATGTAGCCATTTGGCTTGGACGAGCATGCCGAAGCACTCGCCGCTGTCGTCGGCCCACCACCAAAGCCAGTCCGCTCCGACCGCGTTCTCCGGTCAGGAGACCGCAGCCTTCACCAGCTCGACGACCTTCTTCTCTACCACGGGGCTCCACTTCTGGAGCGCGTACGACACCGGCCACAGGTCCCCGTCGTCGAGGTTGGCCGCGTCCTGGAAGCCCAGGGTCGAGTACCGGTAGTTGAACTTGCCTGAGTCCTGGAAGAAGACGACGATCTTACCGTCCGCGTTCGCGTAGGCGGGCATCCCGTACCAGGTTTTTGGCGACAGCTCCGGGGCGGCAGCGGTCACCGTCACGTGCACGCGCTCGGCGAGCGCACGATCTTCCGGCGCCATCTCCGCGATCCTGTCGAGGACCGCCTGCAGCCCGTCGGCCTTCTTGGCGCCCTTCTTGCCCTCGGCCCGCAGCTCGGCGGCGCGCTCCTTCATCGCGGCACGCTCCTCAGGGCTGAAGCCATCGGACCCGGTCTTGGCATTCTTCGCGGACACTCTCGGGCTCCCTCTCGCCGTTCAAGGCTCGGCGTGATGCCGACTACCTGGGAGAAGGCTAGGCCCGACGACACCCTGGCGCTTCTCGATTCCTGATCGGATCGGAGGCCCAGACGAGGCGTTGAGTAGCGTGCTGTTCACTGAGGGATCGTTCGGATCTGCCGCCGCTCGCGGGCGTTCGGCGCCGCCCTGCCGTGGCCGATGAGCGGACGTTCTAGCGGGATGTCCGAGCGCCACGGAGGTCGTCGCTTGAAGGTGGCTTTTCAGCCGATGAGACGCCAGGCAGGTCGCGGAAGCAGGATGCGTCAGGCTGCGGCGAGGGCCTTGATGATGTTCCACTCGGCCAAGTCCAGCATCCACTGCCGGTCCGGGAAGTCGGTGCCTGCGATGCGCAGTGGCCCCTCAATCTGCCAGCGGGTGTGGATGTCCTGGTAGCGGAGCGGGTCGACGGCGGCCGGGTCATCGAGGAGTTCGACCAGTAGGGCACCGTTCGGGAGTCGGCGCGCCTGGGCAGCGATCTCGGGTAGCGGCGCCGGTGGCAGGTGGCGATCGGGGCCCAGGTAGGTCCACCAGCCGAGCTCAGCCGGCCAACCACCGGCCGGGTGGTAGTGGTCGTGGATGCCGAGATTCCACACCTGCTCGCACGACCACTCGTCGAGGCCTCGGCCGGCGTCGGCGTTCAGGCGCTCGGCGGTGTCAAGCCACAAGCCAGTCAGGCGAGCATGCAGCTCACGGAAGGTGTCGGCCTCGGGCACGGGGCGGCGGTAACAGAAGGCGGCGTCCAACGCCCAGACGAGCGTCCCGTCTTGCCAGTTCACGAAGAGGTCGACGTTGCCGGTCCTCCAGAGCTGGCCATGCTCCGTGCCCGTCGCCGTGGCGCTGAGCGCCGCCTGTGGGTCCTCGACGGTCCGCAGGTCGGCGTCTGGGTTGGTGAAAAGGTTGATCAGCCCATCGGGGCGTTGCGGGCGCAGGTCCCGGTCGGCTGCCAGGGCGTGCAGCTCGCGAAGAGCCGGCTCTGCCGCCGCAGGCACCCGCAGCTCCCAGATTCAGTCCGACCCCACGACGGCATGATGCCGATCTGCTTCGGACCGCGGCGAGCCGACCAAAGAGCGCGCGGCCAGGGCCATCACGCCGGGCACACGAGGCTCAGCATCCAACGGCATCCACAATTTGCCGCGACCCGCGCGGACGGCGTTCGGCGCCCGGGCCGACCAGCAGGCCGGGAACGAGGCTGATTGGCAGGGACGTGGCTGGCGCCGGCGGGGCCGACCGACACGTGGCCGGCCGGTCCCCGCGTACCGGTGATCAGTTGGTGGTGACCGGCGTGCCGTTCACCGCGGGCCGCTCCACGGTCGGTCCGGCGGCCGGCGCGATCCCGGTGCGGACGGCGTCCAGCAGCGCCATGCCCTGACCGGCCAGCGACGCGACGACACTGCTGAGCCCCTCGGCGCCGTTGAGCACGGTGACGTTGGCGCCCTGCAGGCCGGCGGCTGCCGCGCGCAGCATGTCGGGCAGCTGCTCGATGACCCGCTGGTCCAGGGCGATCCGGTCCTGCGCGGCGGCCGCCTCGGCGGAGAGCCGGGTGGCGTCGGCCTGCGCCTGGGCCAGCGTGCGGATCCGCTCGGCCTCGGCCTGGGCGGGACGGATCACTTCGGCGATCAATTCGGCCTGCCGCAGCTCGGCGTTGCGCTCGGCGACCAGGGCGCGCTCGACCAGCACCTCCTGCTGGGCCCGGGCCGCGGCCAGCGGACCGGCCTGGGCCGCCGTCTGCTGCGCCTGGTCGATCTCGGCCTGGTACTGGGCCCGGGCGATCGCGGTCTGCCGGGCGTACTCGGCCTGGTGCCGCACGCTCTCCTGCTGCGCCATGGCGCTGGCCTGGTCCGCGGCGGCCTGCGCGACCTTGGCGTCCTGGTCGACCTTGGCCTGGTGCGGCGCGGCGAGCGCGCGGATGTAGCCGACGCCCTTGTCGTCGATGCTGCTGATCTGCAGCGAGTCGACGGCCAGGCCGATCCGGGCCATCTCGGTCTTGCTGGCGTCCACGATGGCGTCCGCGAGGGTCTGCTGCTCGCGAATGATCGACTCGACGGTCATGCTGCCGATGATGCTGCGCAGGTGACCGCTGAAGATCCGCCCGACCAGGGTGGGCATCTGGCTCTGGTCGCCCTGGAAGCGCCGGGCGGCGGCGGCGATGGACTCGTGGTCGTCAGCGACCTTGAACGCGATGACGGCCTGCACGGTCAGCGTGATGCCCTGCTTGGTGTAGCAGTCCTCGACGACCTCGGCCTCCTGCATGGCCAGCGTGAGCCGGGTGGCCTTGGAGAAGACCGGCACCACGAAGACGCCGTGACCCGTGACGATCTTGAAGGGCAGCGCATCCGCTCCCCGCTGCTTGCGTCCGCTGATGAGCAACGCCTCGTTCGGGGCGGGCACGCGGTATCCGAACACTGGGGTGACCCTTCTGTCTACCGGGAGCTGCCGCTCCCGGCCACGGTGGGCCATGGCTCGACGTCGATCTGGCGCGCGCCACGGTCGTTGATGATCAGTACCTCGGCGCCGGTCGGGACCGGCGTCGATGCGTACGCGAGGTAATAGTGCGCGATGCCGTCTACCACGACCCGGACCTCCCCCGGGCGATCACCGCCGCGCAGCGCGTGCACCACGCGCCCGATCCTGCCGACCAGCAACCGACCGTCCACCATGCTCCCCGCGACCGGGCGCCGACCGCTGTCCGCGCCGGCCGCGGGTCATTCTCCGCCCCGACCGGGCGTCGGGGAAAGGGTGCCCGCGCCGCTCACCCCTCGGGCGCGACGACCGGCCGCCCGCGGAATGCCCTCCCAGACCTACCACCGTCGGCGCCGTCAGCAACGCCTCGGACGGCTCACACCCATCGAGCTTGGGACAATCAACAGGCAAGCACCTGCGGCCTGAACCACTCAACCCCGCGAGTCAACCAAACCCGGGGCAGTCCCACAAGACTCACAGTTGCGTTGAGCGTTGGCATGATCGAGGCCGGCTTGAGCAGTGAAGTCCTTGACCCGCTCTCGCCCGTGGCTGCCTCCGAAGTCGGCGTTCGCCGGGTTCCGGTTCCCGCCGGAGGTGATCGTGGTCGCGGTGCGCTGGTACCTTCGCTACAACCTGTCCTACCGGGACGTTGAAGAACTGCTGGTCGAACGCGGCATCGAGGTCGACTACGTCTCCGTCTACCGGTGGGTGCAGCGGTTCACCCCGCTGCCGGCCGACGCCGCCCGATTCAGCCGGCACTGACCAGGCGACAGGTGGCACGTCGATGAGACCTACGTCAAGGTCAACGGAATCTGGCACTACGTCTACCGGGCGGTCGACCAGCATGGGCAGGTCATCGACGTGCTGGTCTCGGCCCGCCGCGACGCTGGCGCGGCCCGGCGGTTCTTCCGACGGGCGCTGTCGACGTGGCGCGGCTGATGGGGCCGGGTTCAGACGGGGACTTCGGCGCTGAGGACGATGGTGCGCTCCTCGGGCAGGTGAAGAAACTCGACTTGACTGGCAGCGTTGTGGGCGAGGCCGATGAACAGGCGTTTACGCCAGATGGCCATCCCGGGGTGACGGGTGCACCGGAGTGTGATCCGCGAGACGAAGTAGGAGACCTCGTCGACGCCGATCCCTTTGCCGAGGGGGTGGGTGGCGGCGCGGCGCAGGACCTCGGGGAAGTCGGTGGGGTCCTGGAATCCGAAGACGGCGGTGATGTGGATGATGCCGTCGTTCGGGTCGCCGAGATCGTCGATGGTCAGTCGCTGCTCCCATGGAATGTGCGGGACGTTCGCGGTACGACCGGAAATGATCACAATCCGCTCGTGCCGGACGTGGTTGTGCGCGACGTTCGCGCGCAGCGCCAGCGGCGTCGTCTCCTTGTTCGGGTGGGGAAACACCGCCGTGCCCGGCACCCACGGGATGTTCACGGCGTGCAGGTTGTCGATGAACTCCGGTAGTGGGCCTTCCAGTTCGATCCGTCGCGGGGTGACCAGCTCAGCTCCACGCCGCCAGGTCACCAGGATCGTGAACACGATGATCGCGATGAGCAGGGTCAGCCAGCCACCGTGGCTGACCTTGGCCAGGTTCGCGGTGAAGAAGATCAGCTCGATGCTGCCGAAGACGACCCCGAACAGCACCACCCGCCGGGTGGACCATCCCCACAGGGCGTGCGCGACGACCAGGAACAGGGTCGTGGTGATCAGGAATGTGCCGGTGACCGCCACCCCGTAAGCGGCGGCAAGTTTCGTGGATGAGCCGAACGCGAACACCACCAGCAGGACTGCGGCGAACAGGCTCCAGTTCACCCCGGGCGCGTAGATCTGCCCGTACTCGCGGCGGGAGGTCTGCCGGATGCGCAGGTGCGGCAGGAAGCCCAGCCGCATGGCCTCCCGGGACACCGAGAACGCGCCGGAGATCACCGCCTGGGACGCGATCACCGTGGCCACGGTGGCCAGGACGACCATCGGCAGCTGTGCCCAGTCCGGCACCAGCAGGAAGAACGGATTATCCCGGCTGTCCGGTGCCCGTAGGATCAACGCGCCCTGACCGAGGTAGTTGAGGGTCAACGCGGGAAACACGATCGCGAACCAGGCCCGGCGGATCGGGGCGCGGCCGAAGTGCCCCATGTCGGCGTAGAGCGCTTCGGCGCCGGTGATCGCCAGTACCACGGCGCCCATCGCGATGAACGCGATGACCGGGTGGTCCACGAAGAACAGGGCCGCATAGGTGGGGGACAGCCCGGCCAGGACGCTCGGGTGACGTATCACCTCGGCCGCGCCGGCGACGCCCAGACTGGCGAACCAGAGCAGCATGATCGGCCCGAAGACGGCCCCGACCCGTCCGGTGCCCCATCGCTGGATGCCGAACAGCAGGGTGAGGATCACCGCGGACGCCGGCAGCACCACCACCGCCCACGCCGGGGAGATGACCTCGAGACCCTCCACCGCCGACAACACCGAGATCGCCGGGGTGATCACACTGTCGCCGTAGAACAGGGCAGCGCCGAGCGCCCCGAGCGCCAGCACAGTGGCGCGCCTTTCGCTGGCCTTGACCAGCGCACTCCGGGCGAGGGCGGCCAGGGCCATCACCCCGCCCTCGCCCTCGTTGTCGGCACGCAGGATGAAGATGACGTATTTGACCGACACGATCAGGATGATCGACCAGAACACCAACGAGATCACGCCGAACACGTCGGGAGCGTCCGGTGTCAGGCTGCGGTCGAGGGTGAAGACTGTCTTCAGCGCATACAGCGGGCTGGTGCCGATATCGCCGTACACCACCCCCAACGCACCCAGCAGCAGTCCCAAGCCCGCCGTCGGGCGACCCGCCAGCGAGGTCTGAGACGCCGTCCCACCATCCTCGGTTGGCCCCTCGCCGCCTACCGCAGACTGCTCGCTGTTCGCACGCCCCGCCACCCCACAGGCATACCAACCCGCACGCCGCTCCTGCTCTGAACTCCGAACTTTGGTCATGCCAGCTTTGAAGGGCAGAGCGCGATGGGTCAGGCAACGTGCCGGATGAGGACGGGTGTCCTGCTCTGGCACGCGGTCGTCCATCCGCTCTATCGACTGGCGGCGTCCGAACGGCGGGCAGGCACGGCGAGCGCTCCGAGGTTGCCGGGCATTGGGATGGTGCGGCTCGCTTGGATGCGTGCCAGATCCGTGCCAGGTCGATAGGTCGCGGCAGGGGATTGACGGGGACCGACGGGGAGAACGGGCGCCTGACCGCAAGTCACGCCCGGCGCAGGCCAGGACGATATGGGCCTGCCCCGCTTTGACGGACATCCGAGATCGGGAGCCAGCGGGCTCCGGAAGGATGTCCAGCATCATCGAGAGCATGGGTAGGAAACGGCCTCGGCCTCGCCGGTCGTTTCACGGCACAGTTCAAGGCCGAGATCGTCGAGCTGTGCCAGCGGGGTGACCGCACGATCGGTCAGGTCGCGAAGGACTTCGACCTGACCGACTGCCGTGCGGGAGTGGATCAAGCAAACCGAGCTCGACGCGGGCGGCCGGTCGGACGGTTTGACCAGCGATGAGCGGGCCGAGCTGGCGCAACTGCGGCGTGAGAACCGGCGGCTGCGTGAGGACGTCGAGATCTTGAAGACGGCTTTCTTCGCGTTCATGCCAGGAGACCCGGTGAACGTGTATCCGTTCATCGAGGCGGAGCAGGCCGGCCGGCGCAGCGTGAAGCGTGCGTGCGAGCTGATGCAGGTCTCCCGGTCCGCCTGTTACCAGCACACCCGCGACCGGCAGTCGACGCGCACGCGTGTCGACGTGCAGCTGACCGAGCAGATCAGCGCGGTGCACGCGGCGTCGAAGGGCACCTACGGGACGCCGCGGGTGCACGCCGAGTTGGCTGCGGCCGGGCATCGGCATGGCCGTAAACGCATCGCGAGGCTGATGCGCACCGCCGGCCTGGCCGGCAGATGCCCGCGCCGGTGGCGGACCACGACCATCCCGGATCCGGCCGCCGAGGCGCGCCCGGACCTCATCCAGCGTGACTTTGCCACGAACCCGGCACAGGTCGATACCAGGTGGTGCGGCGAGGCGTCTACATCAACACGTGGGAGGGGTGGCTGTACCTGGCCACCGTCATCGATCTGGCCTCCCGCCGGGTCGTCGGCTGGGCGGTGGCCGATCACCTACGCACCGGCCGGGTCGACGCCGCCCTCACCGACGCCCTCGTCCGCCGCCGGCCCACCTCGGGCCTGGTCTTTCGTTCCGATCGCGGCTGGTCAATACACCAGCGCCCAGCACGCCCGTCTCGCCGCCCGCCACGGCGTGCGGCTATCGGTGGGTCGGCGCGGGCAGTGCTGGGATAACGCGGTCGCCGAGTCGTTCTTCGCCACCATCAAGACTGAACTGCTACACCGGCAGGCCTGGCCCACCCGCGAAGCCGCCCCCCAGGCGATATTCGAGTACGTGGAAGGCTGGTACGACACCCGCCGTCGGCACTCCAGCCTCGGCTACCTCAGCCCCGCCGTCTACGAGACCACCAGCCTCAGCCCGGTGCTCGCCAAGGTAGCGTGAGATCACCACATCGACCCTGTCCGTCGAAACGGGTCAAGCCCAGGGCCGGCTCGCCGCAGCCTGGCGCGCCCGTCATCAGGCGTCAGACCATCGAACCTTGCTCGGCGCTCTGCTACCGGACCCGGTCCGGGACGCTCAGCGTGCCGCGCTGACGTATGAGGGTGACGAGCGTCGTCAGGCTCAGGCGCCGCTCGCCGAAGCGCTCGGCCTGGCCCAGATGTTCCTTGCCTACCAACCTGCCGCCGAGTTGCTGTGGCGCGTGGCTGACCGCGCGATGGTGGCGGCGCAGGAGTCGGGAGATCCGGAGGCGTTGGCCTGCGCGGGATGGTTCCTGTGCCAGGTTCACCGGGACGCCGGGGACTGGGACACCGGTATGGCGGTGACGCTCGACGTGGTCTCGGCGCTCAAACCCCGAACGACCGACGCGAACCCGAACCTGCTCGCTCTCTGGGGCGCCCTGAACTTTGAAGCTGCCTATACCGCCGCTCGGGCCGGTGAGGAGGGCCGCGCCTGGCGGTACTGGGACCGTGCGAACCGGGTGGCGCAGCGACTGCCGGAGACCTTCTACCAGCCGCAGACTTCGTTCTCGCGGGCCATCATGGGCCCCCACGCCGTGACCGTCGCCGTCGAGCTTCAGAAGTCCGGTGAGGCGGTGCGACAGGCCAATCGCCTTAACCCGGCGGCGATCCCATCGAAGCCGCGACGTGCCCGGCACCTGATCGAGGTTGCCCGCGGCCACTACGGCAAGGGCGGTGTGGATTGGCCTGGTCGCCGCGTCCCTCTCAACTCGGGGGCGAGACAGCGTGCCCCTGTGACTGACGAGGGAGATCCGGTGCGCCGCCTCTCGTACGAGGAGTACCTGCTCGCCGCCGCCATGACCCTCGCGCGGCGGCATCGGCCGGTCTGGTGCTGGAGGCGATGGCGGCGGGTCTGCCGCTGCGGAGCCGACCTGCCGTGTCATGCCCGGCACCGGATCCCGATCAACCGAGGCCGCTGGCCGGGGGAGCGAGAGCACCGAACGACCGCCAGGAGCAGACGATCCTCGCGGTGCACGTCCGAGGACTCGACGGCATGTGCGCTGGTCGCCGCGCGTGGTGGTCGCGGCTGGCTCCGTACCCGTGCTGGCAGGTGAACTGGGCGACCAGCCGGCAGGCCCGAACGGTCACCGCGCGCTTCCTTCGAGGCCAAAAGTGACCACCCACGGCCCAGTCATGCCGATCGACACCGGACCCCGCATGGACGGCTTCATCTCGGATGGGCTCGTCGGCCACCTCGTTTGGGCTGACTATCGAGCCCGAGGTCGTAGTGTCCGCGGCGGATCACTTGTGCGGTCTGGTCGGTCCGGAGCCCGCGCATCGGGCGTAACCGGTGCTTGAGCTGGCTGTGATCGGCCTCGATCGGATTGTTCGCGTGCCCCTCGACGTGGTGCCAGGCCGAGGGGATCAGGTCGTCGAGCACGGCGGGGTAGACCGGGGCGGCGTCGGTGACGACCTCGCTGGGCGTCACCTTCAGCATCCGCAGCGCCCGCTGGAAGAACCGCCGGGCCGCGGCGGCATCACGGCGGGACGAGACGAGCACGTCGATGACCTGCCCGTGCTGGTCGACCGCCCGGTAGACGTACCGCCAGTCCCCGTTGATCTTCACGTAGTCTCGTCGACGAACCAACGGTCACCCGGGGAGTGGCGAGCGAACCCGGGTGGCGTCGGCCAGCAACGGGGTGAACCGTTGCACCCACCGAACGTTCCAGTAGGCTGACCGGGCGGCAGGCCTTTAGGGTCTTTGAACGACAGGGTCCGGTGGCCGAGCGGGGGACAGGTCATGAGGCGACCGACGATCAACGATGTGGCCGCCGACTGCGGCGTGTCGAAGGCGACCGTGTCCCTGGTGCTGCGGGACAGCCCCCAGATCGGGAAGGCGACCAAACAGCGGGTACGCGAGTCGATGGCGCGCCTGGGGTACGTGTACAACCGCCGGGCCGCCGACATGCGCACCGACAGGTCGCGCACCCTGGGGCTCGTCGCCACCGATGTGCGCAATCCGTACTTCGCCGAGCTGATGATGGCCATCGAGGAGGCGGCGTCCAAGGCGGGGTACACCCTGCTGCAGGGGTTCAGCCGGGATGAGGCGCCGCGGCAGCGCCAGCTCCTGGAGGCCATGGTCGAGCACCGCATCGACGGGCTCGTCCTGCTGCCGGCGCACGGCTCTCGACCCGAGGACCTGCTCGAGACCCTGGGAGCCGCTAGCCTTCCGCACGTTCTGATCACCCGCTCGATCCGGGGCTACGAGTCCGACTACGTCGGCGCGGACAATGTCCGGTCGGGCCAGCTCGTCGGCGAGCATCTGAGCTCCCTCGGCGTCTCCACCGTGGCGTTCCTGGGTGGGGCCAAGGGGTCCTCCTCGCGAAACGACCGCGTCAAGGGCCTGCGGTCGGGGCTGCGCCGCGGGGGCGTGACGCTGCCGCCGGAGCTGTCGTTGTCCGCCACGCGGGGGGAAGGTGGCGCTTCGGTGCTGGACGGGCTGCTCGCACGGGGGAAGTGCCCGGACGCGATCGTCGCGTACAACGACATGTACGCCTTCGGCATCCTGAACGGCCTGCGCAGCCGAGGCATCATCCCCGGCCGCGACGTGGCCGTGAGCAGCTTTGACGACGTCCCTGACGCCGTCCACCAGGAGCCGCCCTTGACCAGTGCGGCAGGCCATCCCGAGCTAGTGGGCGCGGAGGCGACACGGCTTCTGCTGGAGCGCTTCGAGGATCATGACCGTTTGCCGCAGACGGTGCTCATCGATGCCGAGCTGCCCCTCCGCACGTCGACGACGGCATGGGCAGCTCGGCCCGTGGCGCGGCGACCGACTGA
The DNA here is from genome assembly GCF_045207895.1 of Micromonospora sp. NBC_00898. Classification (NCBI taxonomy): domain Bacteria; kingdom Bacillati; phylum Actinomycetota; class Actinomycetes; order Micromonosporales; family Micromonosporaceae; genus Micromonospora; species Micromonospora sp. NBC_00898. The sequence goes on along the minus strand of NZ_CP108775.1, from coordinate 3,648,636 downwards.
GTGATCGGGCCTGGCTCGCGTCGCCGGGATGCCCGCCTGAACGACGTCTTTCTCGTGCACCCACCCCCGGCGTCTGCGGAGCTGATGCCTGACTACCCGAGGTGAGACGACTCGGGCTGCCCGTCTCTGCACGACGTGAGCGGCGCCTGACCGTCTGAGCGGCGGGCGGGGGGCGCGGCGGTAGCAGAAATCGGCCAACAGGTTATTGACAACGGGGGTGTCCCTCGTCACTCTTACTGGAACGTTCTACTAGAACGTTTTAGTGGCCCCGCCGGGAGGAGGGAACCGTTGAAGCGCCCCACGATAAACGACGTGGCTGCGGCGAGCGGCGTCTCCCGGGCGACTGTCTCCCTGGTCCTGCGCGACAGCTCGCAGATCAGCTCGCCGACCAAGGAGCGGGTCCGGGCCGCGATGGCCAGGCTCGGGTACGTGTACAACCGGCGGGCCGCCGACATGCGTAACCGGAAGTCACGGACGCTGGGCCTGGTCGTGACGACCGTACGCAATCCGTACTTTGCCGAGCTCACCATGTCGATCGAGCAGGAGGCCCACCAGGCCGGCTACACCCTGCTTCAGGGCTACAGCCTCGACGAGGTCGCCCGTCAGCGCAGGCTGCTGGAGAGCATGTCCGAGCACCGCATCGACGGCCTGATGCTCATCCCGGCCAGCGGCAGCCCGACCGAGGACATCCATGAAACCGTGGCGGCCGCCGGCATTCCGCACGTCCTCATCGCCCGCTCCATCCCCGGCCATGAGGCCGACTATGTGGGCCCCGACAACATCCGGTCCGGCGAGCTCGTCGGCCGCCACCTGGCCACGCTGAAGGTGGCCTCCGTCGCGTTCCTGGGCGGCCCGCCCGTCTCCACTGCCCGCAGCGAGCGGCTGGACGGCCTGACGTCAGGTCTGCGGGCGGGGGGCGGCGAGGTGTCCTACGACGTGGCCGCCTCGGCGGCCGGCGGACAGGGAGGCTCCGAGCTCGTCTCCGCGCTGCTGTCGGCCGGCGCCGTCCCGGACGCGATCGTCGCCTACAACGACATGTACGCCTTCGGCATCCTCAACGGCCTGCGCGCCCACGGCGTGGAACCCGGGCGCGGCATCGCCGTAGCGAGCTTCGACGACGTACCCGACGCTGCCGCCCAGGAGCCGGCCCTGACCAGCGTCGCTGGTTTCCCCGAGCAGGTCGGGGCAAGGGCGGCCCGCCTGCTGCTGGCTCGGCTGCAAGACCCGGCCCGGGCGTCGCGGCGCGTTCTCGTCACCCCGCGGCTGGTGGTGCGCGAGTCGACCACGTTGTGGACAGCTTCCGTCTCCGAAGCGGAAAGGAACGCCTCATGACCTCCTCAATCCTGCGCTGGGCCCTGATTGGTGCGAGTGACATCGCCGCCACCCGGATGGTGCCGGCGATGCGCGCCCTGGGTCACCGCGTCGTAGGTGTCGCCAGCAACTCGGCCGAGCGCGCCGCCGCCTACGCCGCCGCCAACGACCTTCCGTACGCGACCACCGACGTCGACGCCCTCGTTGGTCGGGACGACATCGACGCGGTGTACGTCTCGAGCACCAACGAGCAGCATCGCCGGCACGTCGAGGCCGTGGTGCGGGCCGGCAAGCACATCCTGTGCGAGAAGCCGCTGGCCACCTCCATGGAGGACGCCACCGCCATGGTCGATGCGGCGGCCCGCGCCGGTGTCCTGCTGGCGGTCAACCACCACCTCCCCGGGGCCGACACGCACCGCGAGATCCGCCGCCTGGTCCGCTCGGGCGCGGTGGGCCGGCCGCTGGCGGTGCGCGTGTTCCACGCCGTGGCGCTGCCGCCGCGGCTGCAGGGGTGGCGACTGGGCGGGGGCCCCGGCGCCGGCGTGATCCTCGACATCACCTGCCACGACGCGTCCGTGGTGAACCCGCTGCTGGATGGCGTGGCCATCGACGCCGTCGCCATGTCCGCGCAGCAGGGCCCGTGGGGCGCGCAGAGCGAGGACGCGGTGGTGGCAGCCATCCGCTTCGCCGACGACGTGCTGGTGCAGACCCACGACGCGTTCACGGTCCCCTTCGCACCCACCGGCCTGGAAGTGCACGGAGAGGAGGGGAGCATCGTCGCCACCGACGTGATGACCCAGGACCCGATCGGCCGGATCACCCTGCGCGACCGGGCCGGAACCCGCGATATCGAGCTGGGCGATCGGCGCGACCTGTACCAGATCTTGCTGGACGCGTTCGCCGCAGCCGTGCGCGGCGAGGGCGTGCCGACCGCCACCGGACAGGACGGCCTGGCCGCGCTCGCGGTCGCCCATGCCGTGCTCCGGTCCACCCGAACGGGGCAGCGTGAAGCCGTCCGCTGACCGCCGCTCCCGATAGCCCCTTGAGGAAATTCGATGCGTGAAGTCCCCGTAGTCACCGCCCGCGCCGCGGCCGCCCTGATCCCGGACGGCGCCACCGTGACCGTCTCCTCTTCGTCGGCCCTGGGCTGCCCCGACACCGTCCTGCACGGAATCGGCGAGCGGTTCGCCGAGGAGGGCGCGCCGGCCGGCCTGACCACGGTCCATCCCATCGCCGCCGGCGACATGTACGGGGTGGCCGGCATCGACCACATCGCCCGTCCGGGCCTGCTGTCCCGGGTCATCGCCGGCTCCTACCCCAGCGGCCCGTCCTCGCAGCAGCCGCCCCGCGTCTGGCAGATGATCGAGCGCGACGAGGTCGAGGCGTACAACCTGCCCTCGGGCGTCATCTTTCAGATGCACCGGGCCGGCGCGGCCGGGCAGCCCGGGGTGCTCACCCACGTCGGGCTGGAGACGTTCGTCGACCCGCGTCAGGACGGCGGGCGGATGAACCAGCGCACCGTGGCCGACCTGGTCGAGCTGATGAACTTCCGCGGCCAGAACTGGCTGTTCTTCCCCTCGGTCCGCCCCGACGTGGCCATCATCCGAGCCACCACCGCCGACCCGCAGGGCAACCTGACCTTCGAGGAGGAGGGCTCCGCCCTCGGCGCCCTCGACCAGGCGTACGCGGCGCACAACAACGGCGGCATCGTCATCGCCCAGGTCAAGAAGCTGGCCCCGGCCGCCACCCAGGATCCGCACCTGGTCCGGGTCCCCGGCATCCTGGTGGACGCGATCGTTGTCGACGAGAACCAGTGGCAGACCACGCAGACCCCCTACGACCCGGCGATCAGCGGCCAGGTCCGGCGCTCGCTCGACGTGATCGAGCCGGCCCCGTGGGGCCTGGAAAAGGTGATCGCCCGCCGGGCGGCCCTGGAACTGCACCAGCACGACATCGTCAACCTCGGCTTCGGCATCTCAGCGCTGGTGCCGCGGATCCTGGTAGAGGAGCGCCTGGCCGAGGAGGTCACCTGGGTCATCGAACAGGGCGCTGTCGGCGGCGTGCCGCTCACCGGTTTCGCCTTCGGCTGTGCGCTGAACCCGCAGGCGCTCATGCCCAGCATCGACCAGTTCACCCTGCTGCAGGGGGCCGGGTTCCACCGGGCGATGCTCTCCTTCCTGGAAGTCGACCGCGAGGGCAACGTCAACGTCCACCACCTGCCCGGTCGACGCCACGTCACCGCCGGCGTCGGCGGATTCGCCGACATCACCTCCCGAGCGCGCGCCATCGTTTTCAGCGGTGGGTTCACCGCCGGCAAGCGCCGAATCGGGATCGACGGCGGTCGGCTGGACATCGAGCAGGACGGAGCGATCCCGAAGTTCGTGGAGAAGGTAGGCGCCGTCACCTTCTCCGGACGGCGGGCCCTCGAGCAGGGCCAGCAGGTGCTGTACGTGACCGAGCGCTGCGTGATCGAGCTGCGGCCCGAAGGCCTGACCGTCGTCGAGATCGCCCCGGGCGTCGACCTGTCCGCGGACGTGCTCGCCAGGGCCGCCTTCCCGTTGCGGGTCGCCGATGACCTGCGCCCGATGGACCGCCGGATCTTCGACCCCGCCCCCCTCGGGCTGGTCCTGAAACCAACCCAGCCCCTCAGCTCCGCCGGGAGCACGGGCGCCAACACGCTGACGGCCCAGGGAGCCAACGCATGAGCGCCGCCACCTCCACCTACGGCGAGGTCACGTTGAGCATCGACGGGCCGGTCGCCACCCTGACCCTGCGCCGCGCCGCCAAGCTCAACGCCCTCACCCCCGAGATGCTGGAGGCGCTCGGCGGCCACCTGGCCACCGTCGCCGGCAGCGACGCCCGCGTCGTGGTCTTGCGCGGCGAGGGCCCGAAGGCGTTCTGCGTCGGCGCCGACATCACCCGGTTCGAGGGTTTGACCCCGGTGCAGATGCTGGCCTGGACCGGTCTGGGCCACCAGGTCTTCGACGCGCTGGCCGCGCTGCGCCAGCCGACCGTGGCGGTCGTGCACTCCCTGGCCTTCGGCGGCGGGCTCGAGCTGGCCCTCGCCTGCGACCTGCGCGTCGCGGCCGCCACCGCCCGGCTGGGCCTGCCCGAGGTCGGCCTCGGCACCGTGCCCGGCTGGGGCGGCACCGAACGGCTGACCGAACTGGTGGGGCGGGCCCGGGCCAAGGACGTCGTGCTGGCCAGACGCACCGTCGACGGGCCCACCGCCGAGGCATGGGGCCTGGTGAACACCTGCGTCAGCGCCGAGGACCTCGATCCCGCGGTGGACGACCTGGTGAGCCGCCTGGCGGCCGGCGCTCCGGTGGCCGTGACCCTGGCCAAGCAGCTCATCGACGCCGCCGCGGACGGAGCACCCGCCCGCATCCTCGAACGTTTCGCCGGCGCGGTGACCAGCGCCACCGAGGACCTCGCCACCGGCATCGCCGGCTTCCGCACCGGTACACCGCCCCAGTTCGCCGGCCGTTAAGGACCAGGAGTGACCGTGACACTCACCGACATCGCCATCTCCGACAACCGGCTCATCCTGGACGGCCAGGAGGTCGACTCCGTCAGCGGGGAGACCTTTGAGCGCACCTCTCCGGCCCATGACGTCGTCGTCGCCCGCTACGCCAAGGGTGGCGCCGATGACGTGGCCCGGGGCGTGACCGCCGCGCGCCGCGCGTTCGACGCCGGCCCATGGCCAAGGCGGGCAGGCGTGGAGCGGTCCCGGGTGCTGCGCCGCGTCGCCGACCTCATCCGTCGCGACCGTGATCAGCTCGCCCGGATCGAGGCGCTGGAGTCCGGCAAGCCGATCACCCAGGCGTACGACGAGGTCGACGCCTCCGCCGAGCTGTGGGACTACGCGGCCACACTGGCCCGCCACTCCTACGGCGACGCCCACAACGACCTCGGCCCGGACGTGCTGGCGATGGTCGTCAACGAACCGCTCGGGGTCGTCTCGATCATCACTCCGTGGAACTTCCCGCTCCTGATCGTCAGCCAGAAGCTCCCCTTCGCCCTTGCCGTGGGCTGCACCGCGGTCGTGAAGCCGAGCGAGCTCACTCCCGGCACCACGGTTCACCTGGCCCGGCTCATCATCGAGGCCGGCGCCGACGAGGGCGTCGTCAACGTCGTCACCGGCAGCGGAGGCGTGGGCTCGGCGATGAGCGCGCACCCGGACGTGGACATGATCTCCTTCACCGGATCGACCGAGGTCGGCCGTAAGGTCGCCGCCGCCGGCGGGCAGCTGCTCAAGCGGATCGAGCTCGAACTCGGCGGCAAGAACCCGCAGATCATCTGCGCCGACTCCGACCTCGACGCCGCCGCCGACGCCGTCGTCTTCGGCGTGTACTTCAACGCCGGCGAGTGCTGCAACTCCGGCAGCAGGGTGCTGGTGCAGCGCAGCATCGCCGACGACTTCGTCGCCGAGGTCGTCAACCGGGCCCGCCGGGTCCCGGTCGGCGACCCGCTGGACCCGGCCACCAAGGTCGGCGCCATCGTCAGCGACGAGCAGCTGGCCGTCATCGAGCGGTACGTCTCCGAGGGCCGGAGCGGCGACGCGGAGCTGCTCCTGGGCGGCGACCGCCTCGCCTCCGACAACGGGCGGTTCTACCAGCCGACCGTGTTCGCCAACGTCCGGCCCGAGATGTCCATCGCCCGCGAGGAGATCTTCGGACCGGTGCTGTCGGTACTGACCTTCGAGACTCTGGACGAGGCCGTCGGCATCGCCAACTCCACGATGTACGGGCTGTCGGCCGGCATCTGGACCAGGGACATCAATGCCGCCCTGTCGGCCTCCCGGGCCCTGCGCGCCGGCACCGTCTGGGTCAACCGCTGGATGGACGGGTACCCCGAGCTCCCCTTCGGCGGCTACAACGCCAGCGGCGAAGGGCGTGAGCTTGGCCGGCAGGCGATCGGTTCCTTCACCCAGACCAAGACGATCCAGCTTCAGGTCGGCGATCGCACCACCCGGTGGGTCCCCGCGGCGCACCACCTCGGAGGCCTGTCATGACATACCGCATCCTGCCCACCGCGCTCCCGCTGGTGATCCCGTCCGGGCTGGAGGTGCCCGATGGCTACGCGGAGGGATCCAAGCGCGCCTGGAGCACCGCGGAAGACAAGGTGACCGCCCTCGTGCGCAAGCACCCGGACCGGTTCCCGCTCTACACCACCGGTGGCCACTGGCAGGTCGAGGGCGACGCGTGGACCAACTGGTGCGAGGGGTTCCTCGGTGGCCAGCTGTGGATGCTCGCCGAGCGTACCGGGCGGCCGGACCTGCGCGAGCTGGCCGAGCACTACTCGCGGCTCATCGAGGAGCGCAAGTACGACCGGACCGTCCACGACCTGGGATTCCTGTTCTGGTCGACCTGGCGGCGTTGGTATGAGGCGACCGGCTCGGAGGAACTCAACGAGACGGTGGTGCAGGCCGGGCGCACCATGTCGTTGCGTTTCAACGAAAAGGGACGCTACCTGCGCAGCTTCCTGGCGGCGGACAGCCTGTTCATCGACATCATGATGAACGTCGGGATCATCTTCTACGCCGCGCAGCAGACCGGTGACGAGGACCTGGCCCGGATCGCGTACGAGCACTGCCTCACCACCCGACGCACCCTTGTGCGCGGTGACGGCAGCGCCTCCCACGAGGGCATCTTCGACCTGGAGACCGGTGCCTTCCTGCGCCAGACCACGCAGCAGGGCTTTTCAGACGACGGTTCCTGGGCCCGCGGACAGGGCTGGGCGATGTACGGCTTCGGCACCGCCTACCGGCACACCGGCGACCGGCGCTTCCTGCGCACCGCCCAGGACTGCGCCGACTTCTACATCGAACGCACCGGGGCGGCGCTCGTACCCCCGAACGACTGGCAGGAGCGCAACCCGGTCCACCCGTTCGAAAGCTCTGCCGCCGCCATCGCCGCAGGTGGCATGTGGCAGTTGGCGGGCCTCATCGAGGACGAGACCCGGGCGCGCGGCTACGCCAACTACGCGCTGCGCATCCTGACCCGGCTGTGCGAACCCGACTTCCTCTCCTACGGAGACCCCGCATGGGAGGGCGTGCTCCAACACGGCAGCTATCACGAAGGCAAGGGCCTCGGCGTGGACGAGTCCGTGATGTGGGGCGACTACTGGTTCCTCGACGCGCTGGACGGCGTGGACCGACACCTGGCCGACCTGCGCGATCACAACTGAATGTCACGCTGCCGCACCTGTGCGGCGTGGCCGTCTCATCACACCCACCTGATGGGCAGAACCCGTCCCGTTCAAGGAGAAAGTGCTGTGAAGCGCACCCGCAATATCACGTTGGCCTTGATGGCCGGCGGACTCACTCTCGCCCTCGCCGCCTGCGGTGGCTCCAGCGCCCCCGGCGCCAGCGCCAGCGGCGGATCCGACACCAAGAACCTGGAGGTCTTCTCCTGGTGGACCTCCGGTTCTGAAAGCGCCGCGCTCAAGGCCATGTTCGACGGCTACAGCAAGGCCAACCCGGGGATCAACGTCGTCAACGGCGCGGTCGCCGGCGGTGGCGGCAGCAACGCCCAGGCCGTGCTGCAGACCCGCCTGCAGGGCGGCAACCCGCCGGACATCTGGCAGACCCACCCCGGTGCGGCCATCAAGCAGTACATCGACGGCGGCCTCGTCGGCGACGCCTCCAGCGTCTACACCAGCGAGGTGAAGGCCGCGATCCCGAAGGACCTCGTCGACGCCATCTCCGCAGACGGCAAGCAGTACGGTGTGTCGGCCGGCGCGCACCGCGGCAACGTCCTGTGGTTCAACAAGCAGGTGTTGGAAAAGGCCGGCGTGGCGGTCCCCGGCCCGAGCGGGTACGGCACCGAGGCGTTCCTCGCCGACCTGGCGAAGCTGAAGTCCGCCGGCGTCGTCCCGTTGTGCCTCGGCGGCAAGGACACCTTCGCCATCGCGGAGCTGTTCGAGAACACGCTCCTGGGCTCGCTCGGCGCCGACGCGTGGAAGCAGTTGACCACCGGCGGCGCCAAGTGGGACAGCGACAAGGTCAAGGCAGCCGCGGCCAACACCGCCAAGATGCTGCAGTACGCCGATCCAGACGCCAGCGCCCTGTCGTGGGACCAGGCCACCAAGAAGCTCGCCGCCGGCTCCTGCGCGTTCGAAAGCATGGGTGACTGGGCCTACGGCGAACTGGTCAAGGACGGGGCGCAGCCGGGGACCGCCTTCGGCTACACCAACCACCCCGGTACCGACGGCACCTTCATCGCTGTCGTGGACACCATGGTGATGGCCAAGAACGCCAAGAACCCCACGCAGGCCGAGAAGTTCCTCGAAGCGGTGGCCTCCAAGGAGGTCCAGATCGCCTTCAACAAGGAGAAGGGGTCGGTGCCGCTGCGCACGGACGTCGACGTCTCGTCGCTGTCGGCGTACCAGCAGCAGGCCGCCAAGTCCTTCGCCAGTGACGCGATCGTGCAGTCGGTCGTGCACGGCGAGGCGATGAACCCGCAGTTCGGACAGGCGCTGTTCGACGCGGTCACCCAGTTCACGCAGAGCAAGGACGTGAACGGCTTCACCCAGGCGCTCGCGAACGCCGCGCAGTCCTAGGACATGAGCTAGCCCAACAGCCGATCGGGACGGGTGGTCCCTGCCCGCAGCGGCCACCCGTCCCGACGAGGAGACGTCAATGGCAACCACAACCGCGCCAGCGCCCACGTCGGCGCCGGCCCGTACCCGGAAGGGTCGACAGCCGTCCCGGTTCTGGATCAACCACGGCTTTCAACTGGCCGTGCTGGTGCCGACGCTCGGCTTTGTCGCAATCTTCGTCTACGGATTCATCGGATACTCCATCCGGGTCTCCCTGTCCAAGTGGACGGGGCTCACGCCGGACCTCGAGGTGAAGAAGCCGGCCGGCAGCACCTACACCGACCTGCTGTCGCAGGTGCGGTTCCAGACCGACCTTCGCAACATCGTCATCTTCACCGTCCTCTTCCTGGTACTGGCGGTGGTTGTCGGGATGGTCCTGGCGCTGCTCGTGCACAACGCCCTTGCCGGCCGCCCCGCCTTCCGCAGCATCTTCCTCTTCCCGTACGCACTGTCGTTCATTGTGACCGGTGTCGTCTGGCGATGGATCTTCACTCCCTCGGCTGGCGCCAACCTGATCCTGCAGGGGTTGGGCATCCAGGCGAAGCCAAAATGGATCACCGATCCGACGGTGGTCGGTGACGTGTCGGCTTCGCTGAAGGACGTGATCCCGTTCGGCTCGGCGATCCAGACCAAGCTCGGCATCCCGCTGGCCATCATCCCGGTCGTGATCGCCGCCGCATGGCAACTGGGCGGGTTCGCGATGGCCAACTTCCTCGCTGCGCTCGCCGGCATCCCGGAGGAACTCAAGGAGGCGGCGGCCCTGGACGGTGCCAGCACCTTTCAGTACCACAGGCACATTGTGTTCCGCCTGCTCCGGCCGATGGTCGTGGTCGTGCTCATCCTGTTGACCCACGTCAGCCTGAAGTCGTTCGACCTGGTCTACGCGATGGTCGGGCAGGGGCCTGGCTTCGCCACCGACGTCCCCGGCATCTTCGTCTTCGACCAGACCTTCCGAGCGCTGCGCTACAACACCGGTGCCGCGGCGTCCGTCGTGATGCTCGTGCTCGTGAGCCTGGTGATGGTGCCTTACCTCTACCGCAGCACGAAGGGCGCGAAGCGATGACCACGACCACCAACGCCACCGCGACCGCGCCTGCTGCGCCGGTACGGCGCCGCCCCTGGCGTCCGGGGGGTCAACCCGTCACGGTGGGCCGGGTCCTGGGGCTGGTCGCCCTGGTCGCGCTGGCGGTGCTGTTCCTCGCGCCCGTGTACATCATGGTGATGGCCGGACTGAAGTCCGGCGCCCAAGCGGACGCTCCGCACATGTGGGAACTGCCCAAGAAGATCGACTTCGAGGGCCTGACCACCGCGTGGGCGGCCCTGGGGCCCAACTTCCGCAACAGCCTGCTCGTTGTCCTCCCGGCCACGGTGGTCAGCTCGCTGCTGGGAGCCCTGGTCGGGTACGTGTTCGCCAAGCTGCCCTTCCGGCTCAGCAACCTGGCGTTCGGCCTGATGCTGATGGGGATGTTCATCCCGTACCAGGTGATTCTGGTGCCGATGGTCCGGTTCCTCGTCACGATCCACCTGTACGGCAGCCTGGTGGGTCTGGGCCTGGTACACGTCGTGTACGGCATCCCGATCGCGGCGCTGATCTTCCGTAACTACTTCGCCGGCCTGCCGCACGAGATCATCGAAGCCGGTCAGGTGGACGGCGCCTCGCACTGGCTGATCTTCCGGAAGGTGATGCTCCCGCTGGCGTTGCCCGCGTTCGTGGTCTGCGGCATCTTCCAGTTCACCAACCAGTGGAACGACTTCCTGTTCGGGATCACGGTGGTTCCCGACCCGACCAAGCAGCCGATCACCGTTGCGCTGAACAACCTGTCCGGGAACTTCTCCGTGCAGTGGAACACCGTCATGGCCGGCGCACTGCTCGCGGCGATCCCCACCGCCCTCGTGTACATGACGCTCGGCAAGTTCTTCGTCCGCGGTCTGACCGCGGGATCGGTGAAGTGACATGAGCTCGTACCCGTTGGTCAGCCCCGACCACGCCGACGAGATCACGTGCGACATCGCGATCATCGGATCGGGCATGGGAGGGGGAACCCTGGCCTGGGCGCTCCGGGACAGCGGCGCCGATGTGCTGCTCGTCGAACGCGGCGACCATCTGCCCCGCGAGGAGCAGAACTGGTCGGTCGAGGAGGTCTTCGCCAAGGGGCGGTACAAGAACGCCGAACCGTGGATCGACGAGTCCACGGGCGCCGAGTTCCTCCCCGGGGTGCACTACTACGTTGGTGGCAACACCAAGGTGTACGGCGCCTGCCTGCCGCGCTTCCGCGAGAAGGACTTCACCGCGCTGGAGCACGCCGACGGCACCTCCCCGGCGTGGCCAGTGACGTACGCGGAGATGGAGCCGCACTACCTGGCCGCGGAGCGGCTGTTCGGTGTGCACGGCAGCCCGGGTGGCGACCCGACCGAGCCGTGGCGCTCCGGGGACTATCCGTACCCGGCGCTGGAGCATGAGCCGGCCATGGCGGACCTCGCGGCGCGACTCGGCGCGCAGGGGTTGAACCCGTTCCTGATGCCAACAGGCGTCGACCGACGCGAGGGAGGCGGCTGTATCCGCTGCCGCACCTGCGACGGGTTCCCGTGCAAGGTCGAGGCGAAGAGCGACGCCGAGACCCGTGCGGTGCGCCCCGCCACGGAGGCCGGCGTGCGCCTGCTGACGCGCACCCGCGTGCGGCGTCTGGAGACGAGCGGGGACGGACGCCGGGTGGTGGCCGCTGTCGCCGAGGTCGACGGCGGCACGGTGCGCATCACGGCGGATCGGTTCGTCCTGGCCGCCAGCGCGGTGAACACCGCGGCGCTGCTGCTGGCGTCCGGCGAGGACGGGCGGGGCCTGGCCAACGGCTCTGGTCTGGTGGGCCGGCGGTACATGGTGCACAACACCACCTTCCTGGTGGCCGTCGACCCGCGGCGGCGCAACGACGTGGTGTTCCAGAAGACACTGGGCATCAACGACTGGTACCTGTCGGGGCGACACACCGAGCTCCCGTTGGGAAACCTGCAGATGCTGGGCAAGCTGCGGGCGTCGATGATCAAGGCGGCCCGCCCCCAGGTGCCGCTGCCGATCCTGCGCTACCTGACCGACCACAGCGTGGACATCTATCTGACCACAGAGGACCTGCCCGACCCGGAGAACCAGGTGGTGCTCCGCGACGACGGCCGACTCGGCGTGCGGTGGCGGGCCAACAATCTGGCCCCGCACGCGGAGTTGGTGAAAAGGGTCGGCGCCGTGATGCGCGCGGCCGGCTACCCGTTGGTCTTCTCCGAGCGGATGAACATCGCGACCAGCTCCCACCAGTGCGGGACTGCCGTGATGGGCACCGACCCTGCCACCAGCGTGGTAGATCCGACCGGCCGGACGCACGACCTGGACAACCTGTGGATCACCGACAGTTCGGTCTTCCCCTCCTCGACCGCCCTCAACCCTGCCCTGACGATCGCCGCGAACGCCCTCCGCGTGGCGAGCCTGGGCGCCCTGACCAGCTGACGCGAGACGTACAGCACCGGACGGTGCGGGCGGTTGGGCCGCTCTCGACCGCATCTTGGAACCCGTACTGAGCAAAGGATCAAGGCGAATGTCCGAGAACCGTTATGACTACATCGTGGTCGGCGCCGGGGCGGCCGGATGCGCCGTGGCCTCCCGACTCACCGAGGACCCCGACACGACGGTGCTCCTGCTCGAGGCGGGAGGTCGGGACTGGAACCCCCTGATCCACATGCCGGTCGGGTTCACCAAGCTGACGAGCCCCAGCGTGAACTGGGGCTTCGAAACCGTGCCCCAGGCTCAGCTCAACAGTCGTCGCATGTGGTACCCGCAGGGGCGGACCCTCGGCGGTAGCACCTCCATCAACGCGATGATCTACATTCGCGGCAATAAGCTGGACTACGAGAAGTGGGCCGAGCTGGGCAACGACGACTGGGGATACGAACAGGTCCTGCCGTTCTTCCGCAAGGCGGAGCGCAACGAGCGGCTCAACGACCGGTACCACGGCAGCGACGGTCCGATGGCCGTCAGTGAGCAGGTGCAGTACAACCCGCTCAGCAAGGCCTTCGTCAGGGCGGCCCAGGAACTCGGCCTGACCTTCACCCCGGACTTCAACGGTGCCGTCCAGGACGGGATCGGCTTCTATGACGTCACCCAGCGCAACGCCCGTCGGGAGAGCGCCTCGACGGCGTACCTGCGCCCGGCGCGCGACCGCAAGAACCTCATCATCCAGCCGCACGCCCTCGGTACGCAGATCCTGGTGGAGAAGGGCCGTGCCGTCGGGCTCAAGTACACCGTCAAGGGCAAGCCGGCGGTGGCCTGTGCCGACCGTGAGGTGGTCCTCTCCGCCGGAGCGGTCAACTCTCCGCGCCTGCTGTTGCTCTCCGGAATCGGGCCGGCCGACGAGCTGCGGGCCCTGGGCGTCGACGTCGTCCACGACCTGCCCGGAGTGGGCAGGAACTTCCAGGACCACATGGACGTGTACCTGACCGCCGAGACGATCCCGGTCAGCTACAACGAGTCCGACCGACCACTCAAGGCCCTGGCCGCCGGAATCCAGTACGTGCTCTACCGGACCGGGCCGGTCACCGCGTCGGTCTGCGAGGCGGGCATGTTCGTGCGCAGCAGCGACAAGGTGGATGCGCCCGACATCCAGATGCACTGCCTGCCCGCCTACGTCATCGACCACGGCCGGATGCGGGTCAAGGGACACGGCATGACCATCAACACGTGCAACCTCCGGCCCAGGAGCATCGGTTCGGTCAGCCTGCGGTCGGCCGACCCGAGCGTGCCGCCGGCGATCGACCCGAACTTCCTGGCCGACCCCTACGACTGGGAAATCTCCATGGAGGGCTTCCGGTGGGGGCGGGAGATGCTGGCCACCAGGGCGTACGCGCCGTTCGTGAAGAAGGAGCACATGCCCGGCGCCGACGTGCGTACGGACCGGGAGATTCGGGACTACATCCGGCAGTGGGCCAAGACCGACTACCACCCGGTCGGCTCCTGCAAGATGGGCAACGACGACATGGCCGTGGTGGACCAGGAGCTGCGAGTCCACGGGCTTCCGGGGCTGCGCGTGATCGACGCGTCCATCATGCCCACCCTGATCAGTGGCAACACCCAGGCAACCTCAATCATGATCGGCGAGAAGGGCGCTCATCACATCCTCAACCCCGCCGCCGCTTCCAAGTCGGTTCGCGACGCTCACTCCGAGGGGGTGCCGAGCTGACCGGCGAGAGCCCTGCGTCCAGCCGGTTAGGGGAGGTTGTCCGCCGGGCGTGGCGGGCGCTGGTCGCCTGGGTGGTTGAAGGGCCGATCGTCACGCTCGGAGGTGGCGACAGCCAGCAACACGGCATCATGGTCTCGACCGCCCACACCATGGACGTACGTCTGGTGGTCCTGCCCGATGGCGACACGGCAACCGGCGGGTCGCAGTCGATTCGCCGCCTGACGGACCAGTGATTCCCTCGCCGCATCGAAGCGGCTGGCTCACGGCCCAGAATCCCAGTGCGCCGTCGCCGATGGCCAGGATCGGGGCGCGCATGCTTCGGCGGGCGCAGTCGCGCAGCAGATCCGCCCAGGAGCCGGTCGATTCGCGGTAGCCGTCGGCCAGGGCGATCAGTTCCTTGGTGCCGTCAGCGCGGACCCCGACGATGACCAGCAGACACAGCTTGTCCTCCTCGAGGCGCACGTTGACGTGGATGCCGTCGGCCCACACGTACACATAATCGACCTTCCCTGCTGAATCGTCGGGCGGCCTCCACCGCTGCTCGGTACGACACCCAGGCAAAAACATGACATCCGATCGGGACCATCAACCAAACGTCGTAACGAAGGAGCAGGGTGGTCACCGGCACGGCGAGCAGGCTCAGCCCGCAACGGCGCGCGGAGACATCGAGCTGGTTCAAGGCCATGCAGGTGCTCCCGGTACGGGATCCACCTCGAGATTCCGGTGCCCGCGCCGATGACGACGGTGACCATCCTGCCGGCCGCCGGCCGGGTGGAGCGCGTCGACGTCGTTGACGGCCTGATCCACGAGTACCGCCGCGCAGCGTCTCTGGTTTCCTATGTGATCCTCAGCGGGGCGGACATCGTGCCTGTACCGCCGTCCTGGTGGGTGATGGGGGTGGCGTGTACGTGGCGGTGGAAGCCGCGGCCGAGGATTGCCCCGCGGACCCGGTGGGGGTGTCGCCGGGCGGTGGTGGGAACCGTGTGCGGCACCTGGCGGACCGGCCCTGGCGGGTTGGTCTCCTGGGGTGTCCGTCCCGCCGGACGCTTGCCGCCAGTTCCCGGTGGGGGTTCTGTCGGGGCGGGAACCTGCCGTCGCAAGGGCAGCAGGCGTGAGGTTTTGGCACCTGTAGGTCGGGTCTGCTTGCGGGTGGGTGCGGTCTTGCGTCGGTCCCGCACCGGCCTGGTCGTCGCGGCTGGGGTTGGTCGACGCGCCCGGCGCCGCACGGGTGTGTCGGTGGCTGCGTGGATCGCGGCCTGGCCGCTACGGTCGGGGCGGGTTTTGGTCTGGTTGGCCAGGCCTCGGGCGGCGATGCGTTGCGCGGCGGCGTGGTCGCGGTCCAGTGACAGGCCACACGAGCAAATCGCCCACCGGTACCCGGCCACGCACCGGTCCGGCGTCTTGACGTGCGTGACCGCGCCGCCGCAGCGGGGACAGCCCGACGACGTGCCACGCGCCGGAACAGTCACGACCGCGATACCGGCTTGCGCGGCGAGGTGAGCGACGGCGGTGAACACCGTGCCGCGTACCGCACCGGACAGTCGCCGGTTGAGGCTGCGTGACCGGCCACCCGCCTCGAGCGTCGCGAGGTTCTCGACGTAGACGACGGTGGCGCCGACCCCGGTCGCGTGGTCGACCAGCCACCGCGCCGCCGACCAGGCAACCGCGTGGTTGAGATGCCGGATCCGGGCGCACACCGCCGCATGCTCGGCCTCCAAGCAGGCAAGCTTGCCGGCCAGGGCCGCCTCGGCGGGGGCGTCGGCGGGCCGGCCGTCCCGCAGCCGGGACAGGTGGTCGGCTTTGGTGTTGAGGTGTTCGCGGTGGCGGCGTAGTCGCACCAGTTTCGCCGACACGCCGGTCGCGTCGAACCGCAACGGACGCCCGTCCACGACGACGCAGCCGCCCTCGAGGTCGGCCACGGTGGCGGTCAGCAGGGTGTTCACCCCCCAGTCGACACCCAGCCCACGCGTGTGCCCGTCCACCGGCGGCGGGGTGTGCGGGGCCTGCCACGGCAGGTCGACCCGAACCCTGCCGTCGCGGGGCCGCACCGTCGGGCTGCACACCTTCACCCCGGCGGGCACGCTCGCCGGCAGCGCCACGTCGAAGGCATGCCACAGCCAGTCACGGTAGGAGACCGGCGCCGCGCATGTCGGAAGCTGCGACCACACCCGGATCATGCGGTCGTCGACCCGGTCGACGACGACCTGTTGCCGATCGGCAGCGGCCAGGCTCACCTGCCGCGCCACAACCGGCGGACCCTCCAACTCACACAACCCCGCCGGCAGCCGCCCATGCACGCCCACGTATGCGGTGATCTGCCGGGTGCGGTTACGGATCGTCGCGGTATCGGTGCCTTCGGGTAGCGCCGCCCGCAACCCCGACCATTCGCCATCGGTACGCGCGAACGGATCGGCCGGCCACGTCGCCAGCAGGGCGGCAACCACCGCACGACGGTGACATCCCAGCCGCAGAGCGCGGGCGGCTTCTTCCTCGGCGATGCGACGAACCCGGTCCGACACCACCACACCCGCCGCCGCCACCGCACCCCAACCGAGCCGGCGCAACGCCATCCACCCACTGGCCGGCAGACGCCTCCCATCAACGCCGACCCCACCAGCAAGCACCGCAAGATCCGCATCCGACCACTGCGCGGCGATCACCTCGTCGGCCATGCCCCGCACCAGGTCCGCCAGCCACCCCACCCGCTCGGCAAACACCCGCCCCGCCACCGGCACCCGCACACCCGGCGCGTCGGGCGTACCGCCGCACACCGCCCGGTACGCGGTGCACGTCGCCGTCGACGTCAACCACGCGCCAGCCACTACCCCACGCCCTCACCCGCGGCTGCCAGCAGCCGGCGCTTGGCCTCACGGGACCGGATGCCGTACATCCGGCCGGCGAACGTCGCCACCAGGGACATGAAGTCGTCTAACAGTTCCTCGATCCCACCGGCCGAACCCTTCGAATGCAGCACCTCGACGCTCACCCCGTCACGGGCAAGCAAAGCGCTCAACCAGGCGGTGCCGAACCGGGCCAGCCGGTCGCTGTGGGTCACTCTCACCACCGTGAACTCGCCCGCCGCCGCTGCCTTCAGCAGCCGCGTCAGACCCGGCCGGTTCTCCCGCAGCCCAGACGCCCTGTCCCTGAACACCGCCACCACCTCGCCGGCAGCCGTAGCCCGCAACTCCGCCTCCTGGACCACCAGCGACGACTCCTGACCCGTCGTACCCGACACCCGCACATACAACGCCTCACGCCGCGGCCGCTCCGCCTCACCACGACCCACGAACACGTCCAGCAACGCAGAGTCGAACCGACGCTCCCGACCCACCCACGTCACCGCCACACGACCCTCATCCGCCCACCGACGCAAAGTCACAGGATGCACACCGATGTACTCCGCAGCCGGACCCAGACGCAGCAACGACACGACCGAGAAAGTACCACATAGGATCGCTTAGCCAATCAACCAGCAGTGGCACACCCTGACAACACTGGGGTGTCGCGCTCATCCGCAGGATGACCTGACCGTTGGTGGTCCGCCAACCAGCGTCCATCGCCTTTGCTGGCCGAGCGGCCCTCGTCCGCCACACAGCTGCGAGCGCGGCACAGGGGTCGGCAAGGTCCGATCCCCGAGGTGGCACCCGTCAGGCCAGGACCCTGTACGCCGGCGACGAAAGACCCCCCAGGACGGGCCGTCCGGTACTTCCGTGCGCGTCGGGTTCGGCGTGACGATCACCTCGTGCAGACGTTCGTCCACCGCCACGATCGCATCGCGAACCCGGCACTCGCCGGCGAGGCCACCGGCGTGCGCTGGAGGCTGCTGTACCGCGCCGCTGCGGCCGCCGCCCTCATCTCAGCGGTGTTCATCCCGATCCAGGTCGCCGTGTTCCTTGTTTGGCCGCCTCCACTCGATGGCACCGCCGCCGACTGGTTCACCCTGCTCCGTAACCACCGGCTGGCTGGCCTGGTCAACCTGGACCTGCTGCTGGTGGCCGACAACGTGCTGCTGATCCCGATCCTGCTGGCCCTCTACGTCGCGCTGCGGCAGGCGTCCGCGTCGGTTGTGGTGACCGCCGTGGCGCTCGGCCTTGTCGGCGTCGTTATGTACCTTGCCGCTAACCCCGCCATCGCGATGGCCACCCTCAGCGACCAGCACGCGGCCGCCACCACCGAAGCCCAGCGAGCCGCCGCCGTGGCAGCCGGCGAAGCGACCCTCGCAATGTGGCAGGGCACCGCCTTCCAGACCGCCTACCTGCTGGGCTCCGCCGCCGGTATCGGCCTCGGCGCCGTGATGCTGCGCAGCGGTCCATTTGGCAAGCCAACCGGCTGGTTGGCCATCGTGGCGAACACGGTCGGGCTGGGCCTGTACGTCCCGGGTGTGGGCGTGTTCATCGCCGTATTCTCCGTCGTGTTCCTCGAGGCCTGGTACGTGCTGCTCGCCCGACGGCTGCACCAGCTCAGTCGGCGCGCCACCGCAGCGGAACCGGCACACCGATGAACCATCGCGCTTGTCAAGGAAGCCATGCAAGACCCGATCTTGGGCACTCGGCTTGGACCTCGGGTTGAACCCGGCGAGTGGGCAGCGTGCCGAAGGCCAGGGTGGTCTCAACCCCAATGGTTGGGGAGCGGTGCCGGCTCACCATGATCAATGTCCAAAGGCTCGTCCTCACCGGACATGCCTGCCCTGACATACGCCTCCGCCCACCGCAGCTCGACGATCCTCCATGCGTCGATTCGAGCAACCCGAGGTCGGAGAGACCGGCCGAGCGGCACAGCGACCGGCGTCCGCTGGCCCCGCAGGGCCAATCCCGGGTAGACGGCTACCACGAGTCCGAGCCCCGCAATGATCCAGCTGTCCGAGCCGTCGGCAGCGGTCGCCACTGTCACGCCGCCAGGCCGTCCAGATCACTCTCGCAGACGTCGTGTATTGCCGATATGCGCGTGGGTGGATGCTGCTGGTGGAAGGATGGCTTACGTGGGAAATACGTCGGCTGGGATGACTAGGCCTCAAGTCTCGCCGCTCGCCGGCGAGCCGATCAAACGTGCCGATGCCGAGCGGCTCGCGGGGGTTCTGAAGGCATTCGCGGATCCCGCCCGGCTGCGGCTGCTCAGCCTGATCCAGTCGGCCCCCGAGGGCGAGGCGTCCGTCTCTGACCTGACTGCGCCGCTCGGGCTTTCGCAGCCCACGGTCAGTCACCACCTGCGTATCCTCACCGAGGCCGGCTTGCTGGAGCGGGAGAAGCGCGGTGTCTGGGCGTACTACCGGCTGGTGCCGAGCGCGATCGCGACGATCGCGGATCTGCTGACCCCGCCACGCAAGCGATCAGCGCGGAAAACCCGCTGACGGGTGACAATCTCACCGCCCTTCACTCCGGCCTCGGCCCCGCGGACTGATGCGGGAGATCGGGCGAGCAGGGCGCGACGGCGAGCCGGCCCGGTGGTTGCTGCACGGACCTCTCAGCTGTGCCAGGAGCGCCAAAGGGAGGCGTACGCCCCGTCGGCGCGGACGAGTTCGTCGTGGCTGCCGAGTTCGGTGATCCGGCCGTCCTCCATCACGGCGACCCGGTCGGCGTCGTGCGCGGTGTTGAGCCGGTGCGCGATCGCGATGACGGTCCGTCCGGTGAGCACGGCGGCCAGCGCCCGCTCGGTTCGCCGGGCGGTGGTCGGATCCAGCGCGGCGGTCGCCTCGTCGAGGATCAGCGTGTGCGGGTCGGCGAGCACCAGCCGGGCCAGGGCGAGCTGCTGCGCCTCGGCCGCCCCGAGCTGCCGGGCCCCGTCGCCGAGTTCCGTGTCGAGGCCGTCGGGCAGCTCGGCGTACCAGTCGGCGCCGACGGCGACCAGCGCGGACCGCATCTGGTCGTCGGACGCGTCCGGCGCGGCGAAGGCGAGGTTGTCGCGCACCGAGCCGATGAATACGTGGTGTTCCTGGGTGACCAGGGCGATCCGGCGGCGGCGCTCGGCGGGGTCCAGGTCGGTGACCGGGCAGCCGCCGATGCTGACCACGCCGTGTCGCGGCGCGTCGATCCCGGCCAGCAGCCGAGCAAGGGTGGACTTCCCGGCGCCCGACGGGCCGACGACGGCCAGCCGCTCGCCGGGCCGTACCTCCAGGTCGATGCCGTGCAGGACGTCGTGGCCGTCGGCGTACGAGAATCGGGCGCCGCGCACGACGAGCCGCTCCCCAGGCGGCGCGGACGCCTTGCCGGGCGGCTCCGGCGGCACCTGGCCGACGCCGAGCACCCGGGCGAACGACGCGAAGCCGCGCTGCGCCTGTTCGGTCCACTGCAGGATCCGGTCCAACGGCTCGATCGCCTGCTGGAGATAGAGCGCGGCGGCAACCACCTCACCGAGCGAGACCATCCCCTTGGACAGGAAGAATCCGCCGACTAGCAGCACCGCGGCGATCGGCAGCGGATAGCTGGCCTCCACCACCGTGTAGAACACGGTCCGCAGCGCGAGCGTCGCCCGTCGGGTGGCCCACACCCGGGCGATGCGCTCGGTGCCGTGGACGATCCGGTCGTCGGTGAGGCGCAGCGCCTCCACGGTGCGCGCGCCCTCGGCGGTCGTGGTCAGCGTCTCGGTCAGCTCCGCGGTGGCGGCGCCCTCGGCGAGGTAGGCGGAACTGGCCCGCCGCAGGTACCAGCGGCTCGCCGCCCAGATCGGCGGCAGCCCGGCCAGCGCGACCAGGCCGAGCATCGGGTGCAGCAGGAAGATCGCCCCGAACAGCAGCGTCAGCTGCGCCGACGCGATGACGATGGTGGGCACGACGTCGCGGACGGTGGTCCCGACGGTCGATACGTCGACCGAGCTGCGGGTGGCGAGGTCCCCGGAGCCGGCCCGCTCGACGACGGAGACGGGCAGGCCGAGCGTCTTGCGGATGAACTCCTCGCGCAGCCGGGCAACCGCCCGCTCCCCGAACCGGTGACCGGCGTACTGGGCGTACCGGGAAAGCAGCGCCTGCACCAGAACGCATCCGCCGATCGCCACCGCCAAGCGGTCCACGGTGGCGACGCCCGCGCCGGCGGCAACCTGGTCGACGATTCTGCCGAGCAGCCACGGCGCGGCTAGTCCGGCGATCGCGGCGGCACCGTGCAGCACCAGCACGACCAGGACCGCGCGCCGGTCCCGGCCGACGAGGTCCAGCATCTCCCGTCGGACGGCGGCCCGGTCCGCTACCGGCAGCCGGCTCACCGCAACGCCCCCTCGGCCCCGGTGAAGTCTTCGGAGTCCAGGGCGTCGCTGCCCCGGGCCACCAACTGCCGGTAGCCTCGGTCCCGTTCGAGCAGTTCGGCGTGCGTGCCGGTGGCGACGATCCGACCCTCGCTCAGATGTGCGACCGTGTCGGCGTGCCCGAGCAGCAACGGTGACGTGGCGAGCACGATGGTGGTCCGCCCGGCCCGCGCCGCGCGCAGCCGCTCGGCGATCCGCGCCTCCGTGTGCGCGTCCACCGCCGACGTCGGGTCGATGAGGATCAGCACCTCAGGTTCGGCGAGCAGCGCCCGGGCCAGCCGTACCCGTTGGCGCTGGCCGCCGGAGAGCGTGCGGGCCCGGGTGTCGATCTGGGTGCCGAGCCCGTCCGGCAGCGCGTCGGCGACGTCCTCCGCCGACGCGATACGCAGGGCCGCCGTGACCCGGTGGTCAGCGCATCCCTTCCGGGCGAGGGTGTCGCAGGTCCCTGCCCGGGCTCGGCCGTCGCCGTTCCCCGCCCGGCCGTCGGCGCTCGCCTCCCGGCCACGCAGGATGTCCCGTAGGGTCCCGGCGAAGAGGTAGGAGTCGTGGTCGGCGACCAGGATCCGGGCGCGTACCTGGTCGAGTGCGATCCCGGTCAGCGGCACGCCGCCCCAGGTCACGTCGCTGACGACATAGCGTCCGAGCCGGTCGGCCAGGGCGATGGCCTCGGCCGGGTCGTCGGCGGCGACGCCGATCAGCCGACCGTCGCGCACGGTCAGGCCGCAAGCGGGGTCGTACAGGTCCGCGGGCCGTACCGGCGCGGACCCGGCTTGCGGTCGGCGGGCACCGGGTACGGTTGCCGACCCGCCCACGTCCGGCGGGGGCGGTCCGCCGACGTTGTGCGGAGCCGGCCCGCCGAGGTCGTGCGGGGTCGGGCCGCCGACATGGTCCGGGGTCAGGTTGAGCAGGGCGATGATGCGGCGGGCGGCGACCCGGCCCCGGATCACCCCGTAGCTGCCCTCCAACAGGAACCAGACCGGCACGATGAGCGTCGCCACGTATCCGTAGACGGCGACCATCTGCCCGACCGTGATGTCGCCGGCTACCGCCATCCGGGCCGCGAGCCACACCACGGCCGCGAGGAACAGCCCCGGTATGGCGACCGTCAACGCGTCGATCCAGCTGTAGACGGCACCGACCCGGTAGCCCTCGGCGAGCAGGTCCTGGGAGCGGGCGGCGTACCGGCGGGCGAACAGGCCGCGGCCGCCGACCCCGGCCAGCACCCGCAGCCCGGCCACGATGTCGCCGGCCCGGGTGGTGAGGACGCCCTGCTGGTGCCGGTATACGGACTCCGCCCGTTCGAGGCGGCGCAGCAGCGGTCCGATGATCAGCGCGATCGCCGGCACGCCCAGCAGCACGCACAGCGCCAGCAACGGGGAGACCGCCCACAGCACGACGGCGATGACCGCGTACGCGATGACCGCGCCGACGCCCGGGCCGGTCATCGTCAGCACCTGCGACGTGTAGCCGATGTCGGAGCCGCCGACCGTGGCGACCTCCCCCGCGGCGAGCCGGCGCGGCAGCACCGCGCCGATCCGGGACAGCTGGCGCAGCAGGACCGCCGCGGAGCGGGCCGTCGCGTCCTCGCGGACGAAGGTCATCGTGCGGTGCCGCATGATGCCCAGGTACGACAGCCCCGCCCCCGCGACGACGATTGCCGCGACCCAGAGCAGCAGGGCTCGGGTGTCGTGCGCGCGCAGCCCGTCGTCGACGGCGCGGGAGACCAGGTACGGCCGGACCGACAGCCCGATCATCCACGCCGTGCCGACCACGGTGCCGCGCAGCACCCGCCAGGGTTGGCAGCGAACCAGCCACCAGACGTACCGCATCGGCCCCCTCGTGTCCGGGACACCGGGCTCGGGATGCGGAATCTGTGGGGGCACCCGCCAAAACTACCGAGCGGGCTGGTGACGTACCCACCCAATATCCCCCCGGTTCGGCCGTGCGTCATCCCGGCGTGGTCGCGCTGCTGGTGAGGCTGCGGTTGGCCAGGAACCGCAGGTACTCCTCGTAGTTGAGCGGGTTGCCGTCGGAGCGTTCGCGGTCCGGGGCCGCCCCGCGGACGGGCCGGTCCGTGCCGGGATGCGACCACACGGCTCCCTCACCACCGGTCAGCCCGGGCAACGCCATGGCGAACTCCTGGACCAGTCGCGCCGGAAGGCCACCGGTGATCAACCAGGACGCGCCCTGTTCCCACCGACTCGGTGATGTCGGCGCCGAGCGAGCTGAGGAAGCCAAGCACGCCGCTCAGCGCGTCACCGGGCACCTCGACCTCCAGCGAGTGGCAGGGTTCGAACACCCGGGTCCCGGCGTTTCCCAACGCGCGCATGAGGACCAGCGGGGTGAGGTTCCGGAAGTCCCCGGCCGTGCTGAGCGGGGCCGCGAAACCCACCCGGTACAGGGTGACGACGCAGTCGGTCACCTCCCACCCGTGCAGCCCCTGCTGCAGGGTCCGCCGGCTGGTCTCCTCGATCGCGCGGTGAAAGGCGCGGGACACCAGCCCCGGCTCGACCCCGCGTACGTAGCTGACGCCGGAGCCGATCGCGCCGGGCTCGACGCGCAGCCCGATCGTCGCCCAGAACAGGTTCGGCCCGTGCCGGTCGATCTCCGACGCCGACTCGCCGGCCCGGACGGGTCGCTCGAGATAGACCGGTCGGACCGGCTCAAAGACGGCCTCCACCCCGAATTCGCGCCGCAGCCGGGCCTCGATGACCTCTTGCTGTACGGCGCCGTACAGCAAGACTGACGTCGCCCCGTCGCCAGCGGTGCGGGTACGGATGAGCGGGTCCTCGTCGGCGAGGCTGGTCAACGCGGCGTGCAGCCGCGCCCCCTGGCCGGGCTGCCGGGCCCGGACGACCGTCTCCAGGCTCGGGGGCGAGAAATGCGGGTGCCCGGCCGCCGCGTCCCGCTCACCCAACCGATCGCCGACCCGGATCTGCGACAGCCCACGGAGCTTTCCGATGTCGCCGGCCGTGAGCCGGCGCCGGTCCGCCCCGGGCCGACCGCGGCCGGTCCTGCCGTCAGCGGATGTCCTCGGGGAGGTCGCGGCCGCCGCGGCCGGGCCGACTCGCTCGAGTCCGGTGATCCGGCCGGCGTGGGTGCTGGTCCCGCCGCCCGACCCTGGCCGATGGAACACCACGCGTTGCCGTTCGCGCAGCTCTCCGGCGAACAACCGCAGGTAGGCAATCTTCTCCCCGCCAATGCCGCGTTCCACGGCGAAGACCGTGCCGGCGGCCGTCGCGTCGTCGGCCGCTGTCTCCCCAGCCCGCGCGCCGCCGGCTGCTCCATTGACCGCCGGTGGCAGGAACGCCGCGATTCCGTTGGTCAGTTCGCCGGTGCCCTGTCCGGTCAGGGCCGAGCCGAAGAACACCGGGTGCAGTACGCCGGCGGCGGTCTGCCGCGCGATCAACGTGTCCAGTTCATCGCGTGCGGGGACCGACCCGTCGACGAGCCGAGCAAACAGGACGTCATCGTGGTCGGCGAGGATCTCGGCCGTCCGGTTGTGGAACTCCCACTCGTTCATGGGGGCGGTCGCGGCGTCCGGCGTGCCCAGGGCGCGTACGGAGTTCATCGGGACCACGTGCGGCACGAGTTTGCGCCGGATCTCGGCGAGCAGCGAGTCGTACCGGGCGCCCATCCGGTCGATCTTGTTGACGAAGATCAAGGTCGGCAGCCCCATCCTCCTGAGCGATTTCATCAGCACCCGGGTCTGTGCCTGCACCCCCTCGACCGCGGACACCACGAGCACCGCGCCGTCGAGCACCGACAGCGCCCGTTCGACCTCCGCGATGAAGTCCGGGTGGCCGGGGGTGTCGACCAGGTTGACCTGAAGTTCGTCGAGGGGGAACGCGGCAACCGCGGAGCGGATCGTGATGCCACGTTCCCGCTCCAGATCGCCCTTGTCCGTCTGGGTGTCGCCGCTGTCGACGCTGCCGAGCCGGGCGATCACGCCGTTGTCGAACAGCAGCCGCTCGGTGAGACTGGTCTTACCGGCGTCGATGTGCGCCAAAATGCCAAGGTTCAACGTTCTTTCGGCCACGAGGGTCCTTGGAGGATAGGGAACGGGAAGGAAGCTGGCTAACTCCGAGGTGTCGCCGCATCTCCCTCTTCCTTCCGTCCGACTCCAACAGGAACCTTCGTGTCGTCGACCTGATCATCTCGGCCGTCGGCGCGGCGCTCCGTGACCCGGATACGTCCGCCGCGATTCACGCTACAACGGCATCCTTCGGCGGCAAGCGATTTTGCGAGCCACCCGCCCCCAGCCCGGTCCGTGCCAGGGACCGCCCGCGATCCGGACGTCAACGCCGCCTTGGCCGAAGGCAGGGGATGACTAGTGACCCATGGCCTCGTGGTACGCGACCCTTCCCAACACCCAGCTGACGCCTACCGCATCACTCGCCTCGGTGCGGAGACCCTCAGGTACGGCGTGGCCGGCGGCCGCGGCCTGTTCGCCCGCCGTTACGCCGCCCGCTCCCAGGACCTGCGCCCCCACGTCTGGGGGCGACGGCGAGCGTGATGTCGCATTGATGCCGCGGCGGTCCGAAAGGTGCGCGCCGGAATCCGCGATAAGAGGCATGGCGCGTCGACCCGTTGCTGGGGTCGCATGCGCAGCTCCAGCGTGCTCATCGGCCTGGCGGTCGCTCGAACTCGCGCCGGGCCGGACGGGAGGGGCCACTGCCAGCCTCCCGGCGGACGAGGGTTGCCCCATGGAACCGGTGCACGTTCTATTTCCGACTCGACGACATCGGTGCAAAGTACGAGCGGCTGATGGGCGGGGCCGTCCCGATCGACAGCGCGCCGCCTCAACCGGTGGGGCCAAGGCCTGGCTCCAGTGTGCGTACGACGATCTCGGCATTACCGTTGCCGGGTGAAAGAACTGATCGCGCCCACCACCCGGCTGCACACCGCCTGGCTCGAGGCGCACGCGGAGTGGGGCCCCGGGCAGCACGAGGACGGTTTCGGGCTGCATCCGTCCGATGAGGTGAATTCGCCAGCCGGGTTCGCGGCATGGGTAGCCCGGCTACTGGGCCAGTCGGATCCGGCGAAACCGCTGGATGCCGGCAAAGGGCGTTGCACCTATCGATGGATCGTCGAGAGCAATCGGGTGCTCGGCGGGATCGCGCTGCGGCACGGTAGCAGCGACTACGTGCTGTGGGCCGGCCACATCGGCTACGGCATCCGGCCGTCCGCCCGCCGCCGGGGGCTGGCCACCTGGGCTCTGGGCCGGATGCTCGACGAGGCACGGACGCTGGGCCTGGATCGGGTGCTGGCAGCTGCGCGGTCGACAATGCCGCCTCGGTGAGGACGATCGAGCGGTGCGGCGGCGTACTCGAAGGCGTCCAGGACACCAGATTCGGCCCAGCCCGGCGTTACTGGATCGAGCTTTAGCGATCGCCTGAGTGCACGCTCCTGCCGCCGACCGGGTCCGGCTGGGGCGTGGGCTGGACCCGGGGGATCAGCACGCTCAGGCAGGTGACGCAGCCCTCGAGCTTCTCGTACTCGCCGATATCGACGACAACCGGCGTGAAGCCGAGGTCCGCCACGAGCGCCGCGGTGCGCGGCGCCGACGCGGCCAGCAGCACGAGGTCATCACCGAGCGGTACGACGTGGCAGCCGGCCTCCTCATCGACCGTGCGCACCGGCTGCCGCAGCGCCGCCGCGTCGAGCAGTTCCGGCAGCGCGAGCAGGGTGCCGTCGGGCAGCGCGGTCACGGCCGACTTGAGATGCAGCACGTCGCGCAGCGGGACCGGGATCACCCTGCGCCCGCGGGGCGCCAGGTGGGCACGCAGCTGGACCAGGCCCTCAGCGTTGGTGCGGCCGCCTCGGCCCACGTACACGGTGGTGCCGACCTGCAGCACGTCGCCGCCGTCCAGCGACCCGGGAGCCTCGATGCGCACGACCTCCAGCCCGGCGTCGCGTACCGCCTTCTCGGTGCCGGGGATCTCCGGACGGCGCTGCGGCGCGCCCGGCCGCGTGATCACCGCCAGGCCGCCGCAGACCACGACGGTGTCCTCGACGAACACCGAGTCGGGGCAGTGATCGGCGGGAGCGACCTCGCGCACCTGCCAGCCGGCTTCGACCAGCACGGCCCGGTACGCCTCGTGCTGACGCCGGGCCTGCGCGACGTCCACGTCGCTGCGCTCGATGTGGGTGACCAGCCCCTCGGCCAGCCGGCCGCTGGGTCGCCGGACCAGGGCGATGCCTCGCTTCATGCCACCAGTCTGCTGTGCGCCTGTAGCCAAGCTCAAGCAAGGCAGGCAGCAGCTCGCGCTGCGCCGTCGAGGAATGCGACTGCCGCTCGTCGCCGACCTGTACAAGGGCGACGTGTGTGGGCTGGCGGCTCAACATCAATATCGGTTGATCAGGACTTCTTGCTCGGTGACCTCTTCGGCTGCTCCGAAGGCGTCGGCGTCCGTGCGTCGCGTTGGTCAGCCGGCCATTTCCTCAACTGCCGATGTGCGGGCGCCTGAAGTTTGCGCTGAGGTGGGACGATGGACCCGTGTGGGGGAACCTGCCCGCGAAGGGACGTTTCTTACTGGTGGCGTTGGCGGTGTTCTGGACGGTAGGCGCGTTCCTGTTGCTGGCGTCATGGCGCAGCGCCGCCGCGGAGAACCGGGCTCGTCAGGCTCCTACCTGTTCCGAGAGTCAACTGTTCACCTCGGCGGAATGCCAGATCACCCTCCACGGCACGATGGCCGGGCTGACCCACGACCAGGCGAAGATGGACGTCAGCGGGCGCCACATTTCAGCGAACGTGACGCTCGCTGGACAGCTTCCCGACGTGGCCGGCGTCCCTGTGCGTGTGACGTTTTACCGGGGCGAGCCCATCCACATCGAGGTGCTGGATCTGAAGATCGATACGAACCGCGCGCCCAGCTCCAGCCGCGAGACCTTCCAAATCATCGGCATGTTCTTCCTGATCGGTGGCACCGTGCTGGTAGGCGCCAATGTGCTGTTGGGGTTCATCGGCCGACTGGGATCTCGGTAACGCACGCTTCTGCCGCGGGGCGTGCGACTGTCAACGGTCTGCCCGCCCCGGCCTTGCCGATTGCTGGTCTGCCCGGGAAGGTCCAACGGCGAACCCACTGGAATGATGATCGGATGTGGTGGCGACGTTGGCGGGGCCTACCACGAAGCATCCGCCTGGTCGTAGCTGTCCAGGTCGCTGTCCTCAGCTACGGCGGGTGCCTCCGCGCGTCTTCGGGGGTGGCGCGGTGGACGCGCGCACGACCAGCTGCACCGGCATGACCTCGTCGACGGCAGCGGCAGCCTCGTCCACAAGCTGGCGCATGAGCGCCTCACCGGCGCGGCGTCCTTGGCGCAGCACGTCCTGGCGCACCGTCGTCAGGTCGAGAGCTTCCGAAAGGACGTGGTCGTCGACTCCGATGACGGACAGGTCCTGGGGTACGGCCAGGCCCGACCGCCGGGCAGCGACCATGACGCCGAGGGCCATCTCGTCGGATGCGGCGACGACCGCGGTGGGGCAGGACGGGCCGTTCAGGACCGCCATGATGTCGCGTGCCGCCCCGACGGCCGTCCAGTCGGACTCGACGACCCACTCCGGCGGACAGCCCAGCCCCCGCTCGGCCAAGGTGTCCGCGAAGGCCCGGGCCCGGTCCTGGGGGGTCTGCAGGTGGGCGCTGGCGTCCGGCACGCCGCCGACGTAGGCGACGTCGGTGTGCCCGAGGTCCAGGACATGGCGCACCGCGGTCCGCATCGCCTCCTTGTCGTCGATCCGCACGCACGACCAGTCGCGGATCCGGTTGCCGATCGTGACGACCGGCAACCCGAGACGGTCGATGAGCGCCTGCTCCTGCTCGTCGAGCGGGGTCGCCAGGACGATCACGCCGTCCACGCGCTTCCAGAGCATGCTGTGGCTCAGGTGCAGCCGAGTGCCGAAGGACTCGCCCTCAAGGTCGATCAGCAGGACGTGGTGGTCGTGGCGGCGCAACGCCTTTTCGATTCCGCTGATCACCGTGGCGAAGAACCACCGGGTCAGGAACGGCACGACGACGGCCACGACCTTGGTGCGCCCGCTGGCGAGGGACGACGCGGTCGGGGACGCGACGTAGTGCAGCTCAGTGGCGGCCTGCGCGACGCGGGCGCGCGTCTGCGGGCTGACCCGGTCGAGACCGCGCAGCGCGCGTGACACCGTGGCGACCGACACGCCCGCCGCCCTGGCTACATCGTTGATGGTGCTCATGACAGCCAGGCCTAGAGCTGGATCTTCCGCCGTGCGCGGGCTGCCAGGAGCAGCAGCACGACGAGCACCGCGAGGAAGAGCGCGGACAGGCCGGCGGCCTGCCCGCGCAACTCCAGCAGGACGGTCTGGATGAACGCCATCACGGTGAAGAAGCCCAAGAGACCGATAAGCATGTCCAGGCGCTGGGCACGGGCACGTGGGTGGCTGCCCGTCCCGCTCCCGGGGTTGAAGATGCCCATTCCGTCCTCCGTCGCCGCCGTCAGCCCTTGACGCCGCCGGCGGTCAGGCCGGAGACGATGGCGCGCTGGAAGAACAGCACCATGATGATGAGTGGCACCGTGACGATGGTCCCGGCGGCCATGACGGCCGTGTACGGCTCCTGGTGCGGCTGGGAACCGGTGAAGCTCGCGATGGCGACAGTGACCGGCTGGGTGTTGGCGGTGGCGAACTGGGACGACAGCAGGAACTCGTTCCAGGCACTGATGAACGCCAGGATCGCGGTGGTGAACAAGCCGGGCGCTGCCAGCGGGAGCAAGATCTTGCGGAACGCCTGGCCCTGGGTGCAGCCGTCCATGCGCGCCGACTCCTCAAGCTCCCACGGCATCTCGGAGAAGAACGCCGTCAAGGTGTAGACGGTGAGTGGGAGCGCGAAGGAGATGTTGGGGATGATCAGCGCCTGGTAGTTGTACCCCGTCAGCCAGCCCCACGAGGAGAACATCTGGAACAGCGGGGACACCAGCGCGACACCGGGGAACATCGAGGCGCCGAGGATGAAGCCCAGGACGAGGTATTTGCCCGCGAAGTTCAGCCGGGAGATCGCGTAGGCGGCGAAGACGCCGACCAGCATGGCCAGCGCCGTCGTGATGACCCCGATGATGAGGCTGTTGAGCAGCGCATGGGCAAAGTGGTTGCCACGGTCCGTGGAGAACGCCGTCTGGAAGTTGTCCAGGGTCACGTGTGTCGGCCACGGGGTGGTGTCGAAGGTGTAGCCCACGTCCCGGAACGCTGTGACGATCATCCAGTAGAACGGCGCCAGGCCCCAGACGACGATGAGCAGCAGGCCGGTGTAGCCGCGGATGGTGCGCCAGCGTCCGCTCTTGACGTGCTGCTCGCGGGTGACCGTGGCCCTGTGGGTGACGGTGGCGATGGCCATGGCTGTCAGTTCCCTTCCACGGTCGACCCGACCGATGCGTCGTTGCGCGGCACCAGCTTCTCGCCACGCTTGCCCTTGGGCGGACGCTTCACGACGTCGGCGCCGCCGAACCGGATGAACAGGAACGCGACGAGCGCGATGACGAGGAACACGACCGTCGAGAGCGCCGAGGCGCTGTGGAAGCCCTCGCGGATCTGCTTGATCACGAGAATGGACAGCGTCATCGTCGCGTGGCCAGTGCCGCCGCCACCACCGGTGAGGATGTAGGGCAGGTCGAAGATGCGCAGCACGTCGAGGGTGCGGAACAGGACCGCCACCATCAGCGGCACCTTGATTATCGGCAGGGTGATCCGGGTGAACGTCTGCCAGCGCGACGCCCCGTCGATTTGGGCGGCCTCGTAGACGTCGGAGCTGATCAGCTGCAGGCCGGCGAGGATGAGCAGGGCCATGAACGGCGTGGTCTTCCAGACATCGGCCATGATGACCGCGAAGCGCGAGGGCCACGTGTCACCGGTCCAGAGCACCGGGCTGACGCCGACGAAGCCGAGCAGGTGGTTGGCAATGCCGTCGTACGCGAAGATGAAGAACCACAGCTTCGCGGTGACCGCGGTCGGGATGGCCCACGGCACGAGAATCGCGGCGCGGACCAGGCCGCGGCCGCGGAACACGCGGTTCATGATGGTGGCGAACCAGAGGCCGAGGACGACCTCGATCGCCACCGAGACGACCGTGAAGAACACGGTGACCCCGAGCGCTGGCCAGAACAGCGACCCGATGTTGCCCGGCGGACAGGTGCTGGTGCCCGTCGCGGTGCTGCACTGCGCCAGCAGCCAGTGCTTGTAGTTGTCCAGGCCCGCGAAGCCGCCCTCGACGAACATCCCGGTGGCCTTGTCCAGGCCCGAGTCGCTCTGGAAGGACAGGACGATCGCCTTGACCAGCGGGTAGACGATCACGACGCCGAGGAGGACGACCGTCGGCGCCACGAGGAAGAGCGCGCGGCGGCCCTGGCCCGCGTTCAGCCCCTTCCTCCTCTGCTCGCGACGGGGGCTCGTGCGCCTCGCCTCTGCGCCCTCGACGGTGGTGCTCATGTGGGCCTCCTTGCCCAAAGGTGCGGCTCAGACACCGCACTGAAGCCTGCCGAGCGGGGTCCGGGGTGCGGGACCGGGCGGCTTGCCCGGCCCCGCATCCGAGGGGAGTAGTGCAGGTCAGTGGGACGCCGAGGCGATCGCCGCCTGCATGTCCTTGATCGCCTGATCGGCCGACTTGTCGCCCTTGATCGCGGCGTAGGCGTTCTCCTCGATCGCGGTCGTCACCGCCGGGTAGAAGGGTGTGACCGGACGGGGGACGGCATTCTCGATCGAGGTCTTCAGCGTCGGCAGGTAAGGGGCCTTGGCGACGAGGGCCGGGTCGTCGTACATCGAGGCAACCACCGGCGCCAACGAGCCCTTCTCCATGAAGAACTTCTGCTGGGCGTCCTCCTCGATGAACTTCAGGAAGTCGAAGGCCGTCGCCTTGTGCTTGGAGTAGACGCTGATGCCCTCGCTGTGGCCACCGAGGCTGGATGCGCCGGGGCCGCTCAGGCCGGGCAGGGGAGCCACGGCGAACTTGTCCTTCACGACCGACGAGCCGTCCGTCTTGGCCAAGTTGTACACGTAGGGCCAGTTGCGCAGGAACAGCAACTTGCCGGCCTCGAACGCCTGGCGGCCCTGCTCCTCCTGGAAGGTGATGGCCTCCTTGGGGATGTCACCGTTCTTGTAGTGGTCGGCGAGCATCTGCAGGCCCTTGACCGACTCGGGGGAGTCGACGGTCGGCTTGCCCTGGTCGTCGACGATCTTGCCGCCAGCGGTGTTGATGGCCTCGGCGGCGTTGACCGTCAGGCCCTCGTACTTCGCGAACTGGCCGGCGTAGCACCCCATGTTCTTCTTCTTGGCGATGCTGCACATGCCCCACATCTCGTCCAGGGTCTTGGGCGGGGTGGGAACGAGGTCCTTGCGGTAGTAGAGCATGCCACCGTCACTGGCGAACGGCGCGGCGTAGAGCGTGCCGTTGTAGGTCGCGGCGGACACCGTCGGCTTGAGCAGCTTGCTGGTGTCTAGCGCGAACTGGCCCTTGAGCGGCACGAGCCAGCCCTTGGCGGCGAACTCCGCCGTCCACACCACGTCGGTGGTGACGACGTCGTAGCTCGGGTCCTTGGCCTGCATGTGCTGCACGATGTCGTCGTGCTGCTGGTCGGCCTGGTCGGACTGCTCCTTGAGCGTAACCTTCTCGTTGGGGTGGGCGGTGTTCCACTTCTCGATAGTCGCCGACCAGACGTTGCTGTTGTCCTTGCCGGTCACGAACGTGATGGGACCCCTGGAGTCGGCCCCCTGCGCTGCGCTGTCGCTGTCGCTCGACGAGCCCCCGCCGCACCCCGCGGTGGTGAGGGCCACAGCTGCAGCCGCTGCGAGCACCGCGTGGACGCGGCGACTTCTCTTCTGCTGGGCCATCCGCCCGCCTCCTATCGTTGGCGTGTCAGGGGCCGATCGCCTTGACACTGAGGGATTTCCGACTCGGAGTAAAAACGCTTGCGCACCGACTGGCAACGGGTGGCGGCACGGCAGCCGATAACGATTGGATAACCGCCGCAGGCGGGGTGGAGCTCGTGACGCACGGTGGCAGCCCGCTGGCACCGATGCCCGGATGTCGGCTCGGCCCCTGATTTGTGCTTCACCGCGGAGGACGAGGAGGCCCCGCCTGCAACGGCCCCAGGCACTGGCACGTCTTCGACGTCATCGCTCGCCGGCCGTCGCCAAACAGCGCTTCACGGCGAGCGCATTCGTGCCCGTTCGGCTACTCCAGCTGCCACTGTGGTGTCCCTGCCGTCGAGCCATGGTGGCTGACGACTGTCCCCTGCCACCAGGAGGGAGAGCGTCTCCGTCATGACAGCGGCCAGTTGGAATTCCCCACCGGCGGCCAGTTGCTGGGGAGACAACTGGCCGCCGACGATCACCGGGTGTTATGTGCTTCTCCCGACGAAGGTCGGTGCTGGAGCGGTCTGAGATGCGTCAGCTCTGTTCGATCCGAGTGGGGAGTCCCCGCTGGAAGTCCACGTCCTCAGCGCACCGCTCGCCGGGTGGAGCGGGTGTGTTCCCGTGCGGCGGTCAGCCGAGCCAGCGGCCATCGCGCATGAGGTCGCGTCCCCGCAGCTCGTTCGCCTCCCGCCAGGCCTGGATGCGCCGCGGCCGGATCAGGAAGTATTGGTAGGGCTCGTCGAGCTCGCGCGGGTCGAAACCGGTCTTGGTCGCGAACGCGTCGCCCGTCTCCGGCGCGAGGTCGGTGATGTCCACCGGCTCGGCCGTGCCGTCGACGACGACGACGTCGCGGGTCGGCCCGAGGCTGAGTCGCACCCGGCCGTCCGCCAGCAGGTTGCGGCCGGTGACCGAGGCGCGCGGCGTCGAGATGAGAAACGCGGTCCCGTCCCAGAGGTACGACAGCGGGATGAGGTGGACGCCGCCCGGGGAGCCCGACGTCGCGACCCAGAGATCGACGTCGCTCTTCAGTTTCGCGCGAGTGTCCCGCAGCCTCTCCTCAAGCCGACGCGGCGGCGCGTCCGTCATGCTTCCTCCAGTCACTCGTGGAGAGCCCTTCCTCCAAGGGGCGGGCTACGTCGGTCATCCGTCGGTTCACCCGGCGGCCGTCTCGTGATCGGCGACCAGGTAGGGCAGGCAGCAGTGACACATCAGGGCGCGGGTGCCGGCGATACGGCCTCCCATGCAAACCCGTCCGGGTCGGTGAAAGGTCCGGCATCGCCGCCGATCATGAGTCGGTGCGATCCGGTGCCGTCGGGAGCGACGCCGACATCCTTGGCAAGGGCACGGCGCCTGTACAGCGCCAGCTTGACGGGACTCGACCCGGTAGTGAACTCGACGTACATGCGGCCAAAGCTCTTCGCTACGGCGAGGCCGCGCTCGACGTAGAACCGCTTGCTCGCGGCCACGTCCGCGACTCCCAGCAGGAGCACGATCTCGTCGATCTGTCGGGTGGCCGGGCCGATGTCCTTCTTCGCCGAGGTCGCGACCTTCCAGATCGTCCCGTCCGGAGCTTGTACGACACCGCCGTAGCCCCAGAGCGACTTCGCGGCAGGCTTCAGCGGCGTGGCACCGGCCTCCAGGGCGGCGCCGATGAGGCCGTTGACGGTGGCCGGCTGGGACACCGTGAGCGCCAGCGTGAACCCACGGAAGCCGGTCGTCGGTGCCTCCGAGGCCCGCAGGCGTATCTGCGTGTCCAAACCGAAGGCGGCGGTGTAGAAATGGTTGGCGGCCGTGGGGTCGGCCACGTCGAGGGTGACGGATTCGATGGATGCCATGGCCATCACGCTAGGTGCGGCTCGGCGACCGGCGCTTCTTGATTCCTGACCGGTCTTGTCACCTGTTTTGCCACACACGGCGGCATCCCCGCCGCAGCGCCCGTCACGCGGCGCCGGTAGGCGCTGGGCGGCATGCCGACCAGCTCGGTGAAGCGGGTGCTGAAGGTGCCCAGCGATGAGCAGCCGACCGCGAAGCAGACCTCGGTGACGCTGAGGTCGCCACGACGCAGCAGCGCCGTCGCGCGCTCGATGCGACGCGTCATCAGGTACGTGTACGGCGACTCGCCGTAGGCCAGCCGGAACTGGCGGCTGAGGTGCCCGGCCGACATGTTCGCGCCGCGGGCGAGCGCCTCGACGTTCAGCGGCTGCGCGTACTCCCGGTCGATCCGGTCGCGGACCCGGCGTAGTCGCGCGAGGTCGCTCAGGCGCTGCGCCGCGGTGCGTGCGCGCCCCCACGAGGGGTGACACATGAGAGAACTCCTTTCATCGATGGCCGCGAGCGCCTGGGTTACCTGCCGAGCAGGCGGCGAGGTGCTCGATGGCGATGGCCGACTTGCCGGAGTCGACGAGCCGGTCGAGCAGGCCGAGCATCTGCTCGACGTCAGCCAGATCGAGGCCGGTGGTCGGCTCGGCGAGGATGTGAACGCCGCCCGTGTGGGCGGCCGGCGTGCGCGCCGCGCCCTCGGCGAAGAACGTCCAGGCCTCGGCGGCCCCGACATCGCGAGCACCTCTGCGATGGTGCGGCCGCCGAGGGGGTGGTCGAGGACAGCGGCCTCGAAGCACTGGGCGCCGCATTCTTCGCAGATGGTCGCGACGGCGGCCATCATGGCTGGATCGATGACCGGACGGCTCAGCGCAACTCCTGGATGCGGATCAGGTTGCCGGCGGGATCGCGGAAGGCGCAGTCGCGGATGCCGTACGGCTGCTCGATCGGCTCCTGGACGACCTCGGCGTCGCCGGCCTGCAGCTTCTCGAAGGTGCCGTCGAGGTCTTTGGTGGCCAGCAGGATCCAGCCGTAGGTGCCCTTGGCCATCATCTCGGCGATCGTGCGGCGCTCGTCGTCGGTGACGCCGGGGTCGGCGGCCGGCGGCGCCAGCAGGATGGACGTGCCGGGCTGGTCGACGGGGCCGACCGTGATCCAACGCATCGTGCCCTGTCCGACGTCGCTGCGGACCTCGAAGCCGAGGACGTCGCGGTAGAAAGCCAGGGAGGCGTCCGGGTCGACGTGCGGGAGGAAGGTCGTGTGAATGGTGATGTCCATGGCGATCAGGCTAGGTGCGCCTCGGGGGCCGGCGCTTCTCGATTCCTGATCGGTCTGGTCACCTGTTTCGCCACACACGGCGGCATCCCCGCCGCTTCCTCCGCAGCCATCAGTCGCCCATTCAGCTCCGCGTTCTGCTCCCGGGTGCGCTCCACCCCCTCTCGGGCCGTAGCCTCCCGACCAGATAGCCGAGTTCCGGAGCGCCGACCAGCGTCGCGTAGGGGTAACACTCGCTGACTGCAAGTCCCTCCGCCGGTGGGCGTCATGGCCTGGGCTGTAGATCCAACCCCTGTTCCGAGCCACCCCGACAGCGCCTCCCACGCCATGCCGGCCGCCTTGAGCCGCTCGGCGGCGCGGCCGCTGGCGATCGCTTCCTCCAGCCACGCCCGCCGGTCGGCCTGCGGCATCTCGTACCGGTCGCGGCGGCGCAGCAGCGTCGGCAGCGGGTCGTGGCGGAACAGCTCGGCCCGGTCGCGCCGGCGGGCCAGGGCGTGCTCGTACAGCGTGCTGCGCCAGTAGGCCAGCAGCTGGGCCGGTTCGTCGGTGCGCCGCAGGCCCTATACGACGTCGAGGCCCACATCGTCTACGAGCCCGCCCCCGCCCCGGTCGGCTGACGCCTACGAGGATGAGGCGAACAAGCTGCGCGCCAGTCTGCTCGGCCTCGGGGTGGCCGTCGCGCCTCTGCACCGATGGCACGCCGGCGAGGTCATCTACGAGGACTACGAGCCGTTCAAGGGGGTGATCCGGCTTTCCCGGTTGGTCAGGGACGAGGCTGGACCGCTCCACCGAGCAGCGGCAAAGCTGAACAGGCCCGCGTCCACTGACGCGGGCCCGTTCAGCCGCCGCCGGGATCCTCGTCCCGTCGCGGCTCAGCGGTCGTTCACGTTGGCGGCCACGATCCTCGGGCTGAACTCGAACAGGTTCGGGTCGTTCGGGTCGATGGTCACGGCCACCCAGTGGGTGTTGCCGTCGCCGAACGTCTCAACCCGGGTGAAATTCGCCACGACCTGGCCGTTGTCGTACTTCAGCGGCTTGTCCTCCTTGAAGTAGTGGCTGTCACCGTGCACGAGCGCAGACTGGCCCGGGAACGCGAGGACCTGCCTGCGCAGCTCGGGGAGGATCTCGTTGAAGCCGTCGTACTGAGCGGGCTGGAGCTTCTGCTCGTTGTTGAAGTTCGGGTCGGCCTGCCAGTCCACGAGTACGCCCTTCAGCCCCAGCCGCTTGGCCTCCGCGTAGGACTCCGACAGCCAATGGATGTTGGCCGCCTCACGCTCCTGGTGCTCGGCAGCCATCCGCGCGATCTCGCTTGCCGGCCGGTTCTCGCCGTCGACACCAACGTGCGGCAGGTTGTCGTTGGAGCCTTGGACGTTGAGGCCGATGAACATCACCGGACCTTCGACCAGACGAACGTTTTCCCGGTACTTCTCGTAGCCGGGTTCCTCGCTCTCCCGCTGCACCGTCATCGTGTGACGCCCGAGGCTCTGATCGGTCGGATAGAAGACCTGCCGCTCGTGGTCGAGTCGCTCGAGCGCGTCGAAGCCCCCGGTGGCCGGGCCGTAGCGGCCCCAACAGTCCGTCCAGTCGTTGTCGCCTGGTAGGGCGACCACCGGGCGGTCGAAGCTGTTGAACCACTCCAGCGCCTGCGTGTACAGCGCATCTGTGCAGGCGCCGTCGCCGCCCGCCTTGAGGTCGCCATCGAAGATCGAGAACGCGAGGTTAGCGTCGTTCATGTCCGCGATCAGACGCGGGTACTCGATCCGTCCGGAAGCGCCGTACGGCACGTCACCGAAGAGCCCGACCGTGTACGAACGGCCGTTCGCATGTCCATCCTCGTGATCGTCATTGTCTGCGTAAGCGCTGCCTGCGCCCATCAAACCAGTCACGACCGCAGCGGCTGCGGCCGCCGCGATCGAACTTCGCCAAATGCTTCGCATATCTGAGGCTCCAGTAGTGCTGGGGATGATCGACCGCAGCGTAGGTAGACGTGGCTGCACAACTCCCGCACGGTGGATTGCCGCGAAACGGCTGCTGAGCGAACGTTCGGCGGATCATGCCCGCGCCGGCGAACGACCTGCGGTCCGCCGGTGGGTTCCGAAGCGCCGGTGAACCAGGTGGCGCAGGCACTCCCCGCTGGTCTATCAACCACCGGTGGACCGGGCCGGACCGGATGGCCGCCCGAATCTCCTGCGACCGGGTCCGCGCGGAGCACCGCGCCGGCCACGAGCGCGAATTGGCTCGTACATCCTCGCTGTCAGGCCAGCAGGCTTAGGCGGACACGGCCCAGCCCCTGCACCACGGGTACCGGCCGGGCCGGGTCGGCTTGCGGGGTCACATGAACGGCCCGGCGAGCGCGTCTCCGACCAGAGTTCCTCGGTGAGGTCAAGCAGCGCCCGCAGCCTGTCGCTCCCGTCGGACAACGCGCGCAGGTCGAGGTCGAAGCGGAGCTCCGTCGTAGACGCTGGGCGGAGGGTCAGCACGGGCGTCGGGGTGTACAACGGGATCTGCAGCGTCGCGGGCGGGGCGTCGGCGGGTCGAGCGAACACCGCAGCCGCGGTGGGCAGGGGCCGCTCACGGTGATGCCGTATGGCCGGTGAGCACCGCCGCGGTCACGGGGCGCTGTATGACGCGCTGGCGTGTGGGCGACTGGGCATCGACCGGCTACGTACCTGCCTCGCGGCGGTGCGGCTGCCGTCAGCGGTGGGGGAGGGTTCGCAACAGTGTGAGGAGTCGGGCCCGACGGCGCTTGGTCGGCGGCTTGTCCAGGGCAAACAAGAACGGCCACTGCGGACCATCGAACCGCGTCGGGATGTAGCCAAGCGCGCGTAGCAGCGTCCGCGTCGCGGAGAACGTCATAGCGCCGAAGCCCGCGTATCCCGCCCTACTGACCTCACCCACGGCGGCGTCAAGCAATGAGGTCACCGCTCCGACCAGTCCCGCCGTCGTATCCAGGCCGCCCGGTCGCCATGGCGGGACGAACGCGCCATCGAACGTGCCGTCCGCCAGGTCGCGCTGGATGTGCGCCAGCACGACCCCGTCGAGTGTCGTCGGACTGTGGAGCTTGTACTCGTTGCACAGCGTGCGCATCCAGCCGAGGAGGTCCTGCCGCACGTTGTGGTCCAGGAAGTCCTCAAGGTTCATCGGCCTCGTGCGCCCGGCGTCGCGAAGCCACCGCAGGAGCTCGAGCGTCTGACGCGTGAGTTCCGCGGAGATTGCCTCAGACGGCGTGCGCTCACCGCTTCTTTGCCTGATGATCGTCGGCCTGCTGGACTCGTCCGTGAGGAGCCTCAGGAACTCCAGGTCGACCTTGTCGAGGTGGACGGAGATGTCGCTGCCCGCTATCTGGAACGCTTGGCCGTGGTTGCGCCCGTCGCGGAGGATCGTCCGGGCCACGACCCGCCGCTCCTCCTGCATAGAGCGGGTGCCTTGGAGGTTGCGGGCGATCGTGTCAAGAGTTCCGGTTGGCAGAGTCTGTGGCGACCGCCGGTAGCGGTCATACCAGGCCTTCGAGCCGCGCGGGTGGTTTTCAAGGTACTCGTCGGCCCATTTGTAGCCGTCCTCCGGCGGGGCAGTCGCCACCCGCTGTTCTCCGGTCGGCTTCGAGGCGTCGTCCTCGCACCACCCGCGCAGCGTGTCGTCGATCCCCGGTGTCCATGCAGCGCCCGCGAAGTTGTGGCCGTCGCGGTACTTTCGCGACATCAGCCAAGGCTCGCGGCCTATAACGCGGACGTGGCCGCGGTCGACGAGCGCGAGGAGGTCCGCGGCGGCGAGACCGGAGTGGGCCAGAAGCAGCCGCGACGACGGCGCCCACAAGGTTAGTGGTCGGCCGAGCAGCACCATCTGAGGTAGATACGCGTACCCCTTCTCGCCGTACTCACTGATGTGGCAGAAGGCGGAAAATCCTGCTGAGGTCACGGGGAGGAGACCTTCCGGTGGTGGCTGTCCGGCTGCGCCGGATCGTAGGGGGCGTCGGACAGCGCTACGACATGCAGCGGCGCCCGTCCGCTGTTGCGGATCGCGTGTGACAGCAGCGGCGGTACGAGGATCGCGGCGCAGCCCTGGCCGTAGACGTCCCGCGACCCCCCGTCCCAGTGCAGCGACCAACTGTCGAGGTAAGTCACCAGGAACACCTCGCGCTTGGCGCAGTGGAAGTGGTCGCCGCGGACGGCGCCGGGCTGCACGGTCATCACGTGCGCGTCACGGACGACGAAGTCGGGCGGAAGGCGGTTCTCGGGAATACTGAAGCTGCTGCCGCGGGGATCCGGTGCGTCACTCAAGACGTGCATCTCGGGCTCCATGACCGCCGATAGTAAGGGGCGCCGGCAATAGCAAGTCCGCTCTCGACCAACACCTGAAGGGACCTCTTTTCTCCTGCGGGCATGGCCTCCCGAACGGACCTACAGCGTGTCCAAGTTCAACTCCTTCAGTCCGATGAACCGCCTCGGCCAGCCGCTGGAAATCGCCACCGCTGCTGCCTGGCTCCTGTCCGACCAGGCCAGCTTCGTCACCGGCGTCACGCTGCCCGTCGACGGCGGCTTCCTGCTCGCCTGACCCCTTCAGTCCTGCACAACCGGACGGGCGCCTCGACAGCCGCCTGTTGGGCCACCCGGCGCCGGCGGCCTCCCAGAAGGGCCTCCCATGGGTCTACGGATGCAGCCGCCGTAGGGCGACTGAGATCGGATTTCCAAGAGGTGGGGTAGGTGCCACCGCCTACGTGGCCGGCTGCAGAGGCGCGCGTCGATTGAGTGGCGTCGCGACTGACACGCCAAGGCGGTCGGCGGCCGACGGTACCGCCGTACGCGGCGCGCCGCCGCTTCGCGGGGAGGTCGTCCGTCCAGCGGACGATCAAGGGAAAGGGAAGTACCCACTCCTTTCCACCTTCAACATATACCGCACCGGGGGGCTTGCGGCAAGACCCGGGTCGTGCCGCAGAATCGTCGGCCGAGGCCAGAACCGACGGAAATGGGGGTCGCGAAATGCGTTTGTTGTTGTTGACGATCGGGTCGCGCGGGAACGGGGTTTCATGCTGACGTGCATGGTCTTCACCCAAGCAGAACTCGACTACCTGGCCACGCAGCACATCGGGCGGCTGGCCACCGTCTCGCCTGACGGGCAGGTGCAGAACAACCCGACCAACTTCTTCGTCGATGCCGGCACTGGCACGATCGTCATCGGCGGGCACGCGCTGGGCTTGTCGAAGAAGTTCCGGAACGTCCAGCAGGGCAGCACGGTCGCGTTCGTCGTGGACGACCTGGCGACGGTCGATCCGTGGGCGCCCCGAGGCATCGAGATCCGGGGCACGGCGGTGGCGCTGACGGACCACGAGCCGCCCCTGCCGTACCTCTCCCGGGAGATCATCAGGATCACACCGACCAAGATCGTCTCGTGGGGGCTGGACGGGCCGCGAGCGAGCCGTACGGTGTGAAATCTCGCTAGGAACGTGCTGAATTTCGGTGTTCCTCGGGGTATGCCCTGCGTGGATGCTTGGTCGGGTTGCCAGCGGCTGGAAAGCGGTCGGGTCGAGGTGGTGACGTTGTAGGGGGTCTGGGCGTTGGTGGACTGGTGGATGAGGTCGTGCTGGTGTCTTTCGGCTCTGGTGTTAGCCGGTTCAGCAGGTGGTCAGGGCCCATCCGTTGGTGTAGTGCAGGCCGCGGTTGATCAGGTTGCGGAGGTTGAGCGCTGCGGTGCGTCGTTTGAGCCAGGCGTTGTTGGGTTCCACGCCGCGGTAGCGCAGTTTCAGCCGGCGTCCGCCGCGGCTGGCGACCTGCGCGATGACCCGTTCGATGTTGGGCCGGTGCCGGCGGTACCGCTCCCGCAGGGTCGGGTCGGTTGTCCAGTCCCGGCGGGCTTGGCGCAGCAGGGCGTCGTGTTCGTGCAGCACGATCTTGCGGCCGGTCTTGGATTTGGTGCACCGGTCCCGCAGCGGGCAGGTACGGCACAGCGCGCCGAAGGCGGCGGTGCGGGTGGTCGGGCTGATCGGCCGGGTGTGCCCGGCCGGGCAGGTGACCGTCTGGCCGTCCTCGTCCACGGCGAAGTCGTCGATGGTGAACCCGCCGGCGACCGGGGACTGCACCGGCTTGGGTTTGATGATCGCGGTGTGGCCGGCCTGGCCGAGGGCATCGCGTAGGTCCCCGGTGCCGTAGGCGGAATCGCCGTACCATTCCCGGCCGGGCACGTCCTCGGCGTCACTGTGCTCCGCGCCGCTGGCGGTGTGGGTGCCGACTGCACTGGTGGTGTTGGGTCCGCCGTCGCCGTCGCCGTCGCCGTCGCCGTCGCCGTCGCTGGTGGCGAGGTCGTTGGCGAGGAACCGGGCCGCCACGGCCGGATCGGAGTTGTCGCTACCGGCGGCTTTGGTCAACTGCTCGTCGGTGACGATGCCGGTATCCGGGTCGGCGGCCACGTGGGCGCGGTAGCCGTCGCGGCGAGCCTCAGGCGATTTGCGGGTGTGCCGGGCCCCGGGGTCCACGGTGGAGACGATCCGGTCCTCGGCCACCTTACGGGCGATGCGCCACCGCCCGTCGGTGCCGTCGGAGCCCTCGGCCGGTTCCACGTCTTGGCCGGCCACCAACGCCAGCAGCGCGAGGGCCTGCGCGGCCGGCTCGTCCAGCGTCGCCCCGGCCAGCGCGCCGAGCAGGGCGGTGGCGTCGTTGACCAGCGCCGAAACGAGGGCGTCCTTGGCCGTCGGGTCGTCCCAGTCGATGTCCGGCTTACCTGGCCGGGTGTAGTCATGCCCGGTACACGCCGCCGCGACCTGCTCCGCGGCGCCGGGCACCACCCGGGCCACCCGGCGGATCTGGCTGATCAACTGGGTGATGGTGTCCTGGGTAGCCACCGCGTCGGCCAGGATCGTGGAATCCACCGCCCGGCGACGCCGTCCCCGCAGCACCCCGGTCGCCTCGACCACCTGCCGGACCGCGTCAGTGATCCGGTGTGGGCGATCCGAACGGGCCAGCCGGCGCCGCCAGTACGTCAACGTCGAGGGGTGGAACCCCTTGTCGTCCAACGCCAACCCGCAGGCCACCTTCCACCGCAGGTCACACCGGGCGGCCTCGGCGGTCTCCGCATCCGAGTAGCCCAACAGCGTCTGCAACATCAGGATCGACGCCGCCACCGGCGCCGGGATCGACGGGCGGCCCTTGGCCGACGGGAACAGATCCGCGAACAGCTCGTCCGGGAACACCCGACCCCGATGCTCGGCCAGGAACGCATACGTACTGCCCGCCGGCACCAGATGCCCCACCAGGGCCGCCGCGTCCAGCAACTCCCGGTCAGCACGCTCCACACCCTGCACGCAAAGATTATCTCACATCAATACAAACAGGTGCAGA
This sequence comes from Micromonospora sp. NBC_00898, assembly GCF_045207895.1. NCBI lineage: Bacteria > Bacillati > Actinomycetota > Actinomycetes > Micromonosporales > Micromonosporaceae > Micromonospora > Micromonospora sp. NBC_00898. The sequence goes on along the minus strand of NZ_CP108775.1, from coordinate 3,604,990 downwards.
AGCCACGCCATAATTCAGCGCGTTCCTAGGACATGGCTACACGAACCTGAGCGGGTGGGGGATGGCGACGTAGCACACACGGTGAAGCGGGCCTGCGCAGGCCGCTCGCCATGCTGTCGCGCCTGGACCGGTTGGGCGACGTGCCGGTCGTGATCACGCTGCCGTCGCCGCACCACCCGCCACACCCGCTGCCAGGCCGGCCGCTCCCGCCCGGACGTGGCCGACAACCGGGAGCTGTGGGACCTGGACGCCCGGAGCTATAAGGCGCTGTTCGGCGCGGCGCTCAACATCCACCGGGCGTCGATCGGCCTGCCACCGGTGGGCAAAGTCCGCGACCACGTCTTGGGCCGCGCGACGACGCGTACGCGCAGGTCGTCGCGGCCGTGACGGACGCCGCGGTCCGCACCGCGCTGATGCGCTGGGCCACGGCGGGCGTCGGCGCGGCCCCGTTCGCCGACCAGGTGGACGAGGCGTTCGCGATATTTGCCGGCGGCCTGACCACATCCACCCCTACACCGAGGAGAGCTGATGACCGTTCAACCGGAGCCGGGCGCGGCCGGGACCCCGGCGGCGATCGCGCCGGACGATCTGGCCGTGGCCGGCGTGCCCGTGGCCGCCGAGGCGGCCGCCCGCGACGAGGTGGCGGCCGAGCAGTCCGGGCGGATGTCGCACGGCGAGGTGATCCAGGCGCTGTCCGGCCTCATGCTCGGCATCTTCGTCACGATCCTGGCCTCGACGATCGTCTCCAACGCGCTGCCGCGCATCATCGCCGACCTCGGGGGCACCCAGTCGGTCTACACCTGGGTGGTCACCACCGAGCTGCTGTCGATGACCGCGACCGTGCCGGTCTGGGGCAAGATGGCCGACCTCTACAGTAAGAAGCTGCTGATCCAGCTCTCGCTGAGCCTGTTCGTGGTCGGCTCGCTGATCGCCGGCTTTGCGCCGAACGTCACGCTGCTGCTGGTCAGCCGCATCGCGCAGGGCGTGGGCGCCGGCGGCATGGGCGCGCTCGCGATGATCGTGATGGCCGCGATGATCCCGCCGCGCGAGCTGGGCCGCTACTCCGGCGTCTTCGGCGCGGTGTTCGGCGCGGCCACGATCGCCGGCCCGCTGATCGGCGGCGTGCTGGTGGACACCTCATGGCTGGGCTGGCGCTGGTGCTTCTTCGTAGGCGTCCCGTTCTCGCTGGCCGCGATCGCCCTGCTGCAGAAGACGCTGCACCTGCCAGTCGTCCGCCGGCCCGTGCAGATCGACTGGCTGGGCGCGCTGCTGATCATGGCCGGCGTCTGTACGCTGCTGATCTGGTCCAGCCTGGCCGGTCAGCACTTCGCCTGGGGCTCGTGGCAGACCGCGGCGTTCGTCTGCGGCGGCGTGCTCCTGCTCGCGCTCGCGGTGTGGACCGAGTCGCGGGCCGCGGAGCCGATCATCCCGCTCGGCATCTTCCGCAACCGCACGGTCACGCTGACCGTGGTGGCCAGCACGCTGGTCGGCGTGGCGATGTTCGGCGGTACGGTGTTCCTGTCGCAGTACTTCCAGGTAGCGCTCGGTAGGTCCCCGACGGTGGCCGGCCTGATGAGCCTGCCGATGATTTTCGGTCTGCTGGTGTCCTCGACGGTTGCCGGACAACTCGTCACGCGGTTCGGGCGCTGGAAGCCGTACCTGGTGGTGGGCTCGCTCGTGATGACCGGCGGGTTCCTGTTGCTCAGCACGATCGACGCGAAGACCGGCGTGGTGCTGCTGGCGGCGTACATGATGGTGCTCGGAATCGGGGTCGGCATGCTCATGCAGAACCTCGTTCTCGCCGCGCAGAACGACGTGCCCGCTGCCGAGTTGGGCGCGGCCACCTCGACGCTCACCTTCTTCCGCAGCATGGGCGGCGCGATCGGGGTGAGCGCGCTGGGCGCGGTGCTCACCAACAGGGTGACCTCGCTCTTCGTCGACCACTTCGGTGCGGCGGCGACCGGGGGCGGCAGCGCCAAGGTGCCCGACCTCGAGACGCTGCCCGCGCCGGTCCTCGCCGTGATCCGCGACATCTACGGCACGGCGACCTCGGACCTGTTCCTGGTGGCTGCGCCGATCGCGTTCCTCGCCGTGCTCGCGGTGGTCTTCATCAAGGAGAAGCCGCTGTCCACCCTCACCGGCGACGAGCGCCGCGCGCGGGAAGCGGCGGCGGCACCGCACTGAGTCGTGCGGGGCGCCCGTCGGCCACGGGGCAGGCGCCGCGCGGGGTGAACATGATGACGGCCACGCCGCACCGACCACCCGTGGCTGGCGGCGGACCAGCATGCCAATGCGCGCCTCGAAAGACGTCGCCCGGATGGCCATCGAGGCGATCCGCGCGCATGGCCGCCGCGCACTCGTCTCCCATTGCAAGCGACCTCAGATCGGAGCTGATGCCGTGAACCCCCTGACTGCCAGCGTGTTCGACCTTCCCGAACACCTCTCCCCCAAGGCCGACCCGACGCTGATCGCCGGCGACGAGCAGCACTTCGCGGCCATCGCGGAGAGCCTCGAGCAGCTGTTCGCCGACCTGTCCGGCCGCCTCGATGCCGAGCGCAAGGCGCCCGGCGGCACAGGCCGGCGGGCGCTGGACCGGGACCAGGAGATCCGCCGGCTGACTGCTCGCCTGCGCGCACTGCGTCGCTTCGGTATGGACCTGTGCATCGGGCGCATGGTCAGCGCGGACAACCCCGAGCCCGTGTACGTCGGACGACGTGGCCTCACGGACAGCGCGGGTCGTCGGCTGTTGCTCGACTGGCGCTCCCCCGCGGCCGAACCGTTCTTCGGAGCGACCCACGCCAATCCGATGGGTCTGGCGAGCCGCCGCAGGTATCGCTGGGCCCGAGGCCGGATCAGCGACTACTGGGACGAGGTGTTCACTCCGGACGGGTTGGAAGGGCACGCTGCGCTCGACGATCAGTCCGCCTTCATCGCCAGCCTGGGCAGCAGCCGGTCGGCCCGGATGCGGGACGTGCTCGGCACCATCCAGGCCGACCAGGACGCCATCATCCGAGCGGGTTCCCGCGGCGCTCTCGTCGTCGACGGCGGTCCGGGTACGGGCAAGACCGTCGTCGCTCTGCACCGCACCGCCTATCTGCGCTACTCCGACCCTCGCCTCGGTCACCGCCGGGGCGGCGTGCTGTTCGTCGGTCCGCATGAGCCCTACCTGGCCTACGTCGCCGACGTCCTCCCCAGCCTCGGGGAGGAGGACGTGCAGACCTGCACCCTGCGGGACCTCGTCGTCGAGGGAGCCACGGCAGCGATCGAGGCCGACCCGGACGTGGCCCTGCTGAAGTCGTCCGCGAACGTGGTGACGGCGATCGAGACGGCCGTCAGGTTCTACGAGGAGCCGCCCACCAAGGGGATGACGGTCACGACCGACTGGTCCGACATCTGGCTGAGCACCGACGACTGGGCCGAGGCGTTCGAAGCGCCTGACCCCGGTACCCCGCACAACGAGGCGCGCGACCAGATCTGGGAGGAGCTGCTCACGACCCTGATGGACAAGCACGATGGCGACGAACCAGCGGACCTGCTCCGCACCTCGCTGCTGGGTAACAGGGAGCTGCGCACGGCCTTCAACCGGGCGTGGCCGGTCCTCGAAGCGGCTGACCTCGTCGGAGACCTGTGGTCGGTGCCCGCCTACCTGCGCAAGTGCGCTCCCTGGCTCAGCCCCGACGACGTTCGGAAGCTGCAGCGCGCAGACGCCCAGGCGTGGACGGTGTCCGACCTGCCGCTGCTGGACGCGGCACGGCAGCGGCTCGGCGACCCGGAGGCGTCAGGGCGTAAGCGACGGCACGACGCTGCTGTCGCCGCTGATCGCGCGCGCATGGCTACGGTCGTCGACGACCTGCTCGAGGCCGATGCGTATGACGACGGGGAAGGTGTGCTGACGATGCTGCGTGGACAGGACATGCGGGACGCCCTGGTCGACGACACCGCACTGCCCGACGCTGATCCGGACCTGCTCGCCGGCCCGTTCGCGCACATCGTCGTGGACGAGGCTCAGGAACTGACCGACGCCGAGTGGCAGATGCTGCTGCTCCGTTGCCCGTCCCGGAGCTTCACTATCGTCGGGGACCGCGCCCAGGCCAGGCACGGGTTCACGGAGTCGTGGCAGGAACGGCTCGAGCGGATCGGGCTCGACCGGATCAACCTGGCCTCCCTGAGCATCAACTACCGGACGCCGGAAGAGGTCATGGCGGAAGCCGAGCCGGTCATCCGGGCCGTGCTCCCGGACGCCAATGTGCCGACCTCCATCCGCAGCAGCGGCATCCCCGTCGTACACGGATCTGCTTCTGATCTGAGCTCGATCCTCGACACCTGGCTCGCCGCGCACGCCGACGGGATCGCCTGCGTCATCGGCGATCCCACCTTCCGGACGACGTCCCGCGTCCGGTCGCTGCCCCCGGAGCTGTCGAAGGGGCTCGAGTTCGACCTGGTCGTCCTCATCGAACCAGAGGCATTCGGCAAAGGCGTCGAAGGAGCGGTCGACCGCTATGTCGCGATGACCCGAGCGACCCAGCAACTCGTCATCCTCACGAGATCCTGACAACGTGATCGCCGCCTGACGATCATGAGGACCGCTACCGAAGTTCGACGGAACGCCATCGGCGCCTACATCCGATGGCGCAACCACCGCGCCCAACCGAATTCCGGGTTCGCCATCAACTCCAAAATTCCGCCACCCGGATTACCCGTTCAAAGCTGCGTGAGGAGGCATCAGATCCGCTCTTGGCCGGCGACCATGGTCGAGCCGAATCCCTTGATGCCCGCCGCGCTGCCACTCGGTACAGCTCGCCGGATGGTTGCGGGCTGACAGCTGCGCCGAGGTCTGGCGGGCCTAGGGTGTGGCGATGCCCGAACGTTGGACCCTGCCCCGTGCGGTGAACCGCCTTCATCGCGATGTCCTGGCGCCGGTCGGGTTCGAGCGTCAGGGCAAACCGCTGTGTCCGCGTGGAAAGCGGGCTCCGCCGTGAGGTGCGGTTCTACACGCCGCGATGGGGCGAGCCTGCCACCAAGGGCGTTCAGGTGTTCCTGATAGTTCAAGTCGAGGGCCTGCGGGACCCGGTGGTGGAGTTCCGTCGAGACGCGCTCTGGACACACCTTGAGCACCTCGCGGTTGTGCCACGCCACCTCGACCGGCTCGGCACCGTCGCCGAGCATCTTGCGAGACATCCGCTTGACCATCGCGCCGTAGATGCCGGTCAATTCGGCCTTCGGGATCCGGGTGTTGCTGGCCAGGTCGCCTCCAGGGTTGCTCTTGGCTTCGACATGGAGACACCGGCCGGGAATCGGTTGTGACAGCTCCGGCGGATTTCCTGATCGCCGTGGCTGAGCAGAGTTGCCCCGCCCGCCTGCAGCAGCTGTCCGGTCTGCGTATCCAGAAGGGGTTGACGAGCCGCTGGCCGCGGCCCGTCAACCCCGACACGTGACCACCGAGGGCTCGGTTACTTGACGCCACCGGCCCGGAATGCCACCCAGGCGTCGCTCATCCGGTCCGCCTGCCCGGCCGTGAACATGTTCATGCAGGAGTCCTGCGTGTAGTCCATGAAGTTGTGGATCGGGTCCAGCCCGGGTGCCGTGCAGGTGTCCGCCCCCACCGGGCAGTTGAACTGCGGCGCCGCCTCCCGCGGGGTGTCCGCGACGTAGTCGCCGGAAGCGGAGCACCCGTGCGCGAAGGTGTGCTCCAGCATCAGCCAGTGCCCGACTTCGTGCGTCAGCGTGTCACCCAGGGCGTACTTGCCCGCCGTTCCGCCCGGCATCGACTCATCGAGCATCACCACGCCGTCGATGTAGTCCCGACCGTTGTTGTAACCCTTCGGGAAGTACGCCCAGCCGAGGAGACCGCCGCCGATGTTGGCCGCGTACACGTTCAAAGTGCGGGAATCGCCGGTGTACAACGCCTGCTTCATGTCCCGCTCGTTCTTGCCCGGCACGACCGTGTACCAGTCGCTGTTCACCGTCCGCGTCGTGTCGACGAGAGAGAACCGGAACGGCGTGTCGGAGGCGTCCGCCGCCGTGCGGCCCGCGAACGAATCGTTGAGTACCGTCATCTGCGCCGCGATCAGGGTGTTCCACCTGTTCGTCTCGGTCGCGCTGAGAGAGTGGTCCGAGATCATGTGGAAGACCGTGGGCACGGTGATGCTGCCGTTGGGCAGGCGCGGCGAATCCTTGATCACGCCGTAGGCGTTCGCCTCATTCTTGGAGTACAGCTCCGGCTCCTGCGCGGTGGCGCCCTCGCTCGCCCGCGCCGCGCTGTGCCCTTCGGCACCCGGCTCACACGCCGAAACACCCGCGGAGGCGGTCACGGACGCTGCCGTACCCACCGCCGCGGAGGCTCCACCGGCCGCCAGGAATGTCGCAGCGGTAGCGGTCAGGACTGCCAGTTGGAACGTCGATCTCCTGTGCATCGTTGCACCTTTCACATCTGGGGGATGGCGGGCTCAAAGAGCGGGATGGACGACGGTCGCCGCGACAAGGCATCGACATCGTCGTCCCGTTATGAGAACACGCCATTGGCGTTGACAACAGACCTCAAGATCGGGATTGCGTCGCCAGATCCCGACTTGGTCGGAGCGCGCCCACCCTGCTGGTGATCTTTGGTTTCCGGCTTCCTCGCAATTGACCTCCCAGCGGTCAAGGCGATCCTGCGCCGAGGTCAGGAGGAGGAGGGCTGGTGGCACTTCGAAGCCGTCTGCGTGCCGTCGCCGCAGAACAACAGCCAGCCGGATCACACATCACCAGCGCCCTCATTGTGTTCAGCCGGGTCTGCCGGACACGAACCAGTCCCGGCCCGCCCGGTCCTCGTCCGGTCGGCGGACCCGTCTCGCGGGGCCCATCAACGCCCGCGGGTGGTGGCCCAGGTACCCACCACGTCGGCGACGGTGCGTAGCCGGACGCCGTCGTGCATCAGGCAGCCCCGCTGGGCCGGCAGCGGCCGGATCTCGGCGGCACTGCGGCTGATCGTCGAGCGATGGACGCCGACCACAGCCTTGTTCGGCGTCGGCCCCGACGTCGCCGCTCAACTGCTGACCACCGCCGGCGACAAGCCCGACCGGCGCCACTCCGAAAGCCGCCCTCGCCCACTGCTACGGCGCAGCACCTATCCCCGCCAGCTCAGGACGGGTGCGCCGGTGCCCTGCTCGCCGACTTCACCGCCCTGACCGGGGGTTGCGGGGTCAGGCGATGTGTTGCAGCACGGGGACGATCCGGAAGTCGACGGTGGTGTGGTCGATGGTCGCGTGTACGGGGGAGTCGGCCATCTCGGTCATGATTCCTGAGGCGCCGCGCCGGCCGTCGGTGGGGGAGTCCCAGGCGACGATGTCGGTGATGGTGCCGTCGTCGTCTTCGGTCATGCGTCGCCAGCGGAAGCCGGGCTGGCGCCGTAGGTAGTTGTTGATGTCGTCGTTGGCTTTGATGAAGTCGGCGCCGGTGAGCCCGGGGGCGAGTCGGAATGTCGTCATCTCGAGCGCTTCGCTCATGGTCGTACTTCTTGTCGTGAGTGGTCAGCCCTGGGTGGTGGAACGCCGGCCACCGCCTTGGTGGCGATCGCGCTGGTCACTGGCCAGATCAACCATCCGCTGAACGGAGCATGCCCGGCCCGTGCGGCCCGGCGGACCGTGCTGGCGAGGGCGGTCTATCCGCCGGGGAGGTCCGCCAAGAGGGCGTCTCTGAGCAGGTCGCTGCGTTCCCGCAGCGGGCGGTTCGCGAGATTGCCGGCAGCGGCGCGGAACGCGATGAGCGGCTGCCCCTGGCGTAGCGGCCGCGATGTCTGAGTCGGGCCGGTCCACCAACGGCGGGTCCGGCAGGCTCCGGGGCGACGAGTGCAAGCCAATGCGGCCCGGATGCCGCCATCCTCGGCGACGGCTGTTCGCTGTGATGAACCCATTGACACGGCCGTGGTTTGGCCGGAACTATCAGCGACAGTTCACTGCTAATGCGTTCGTGGGTCACGAGTTCTTTGACAACGATGTCAGGCCGCGGGGTGCGATGCGACCTCCGAAGGAGAGTGCATGGCCGAGATCGGCGGCCCAGTACTGCCGGTGCAAGCGTCCTGCCGGGCGGCGCCGTGACGGCGTCGGCCAGGCCCGGGTGTTCCCGGCGACGTAGCCGGCCGGTCGGAGCGAGCCGGCCGCCGAGGTGCTGCCGACCCCCTCGGACGGTGGTGCGCTACACCTGTTCGACATCGCCTCCGGATCCGCCACCGGCGCGGGACAGGCCAATCGGCAGGTCGTCCCGGCGCCGATGACGGCGTCGACGCACAGCCGATGGACGGTTCGCCCGGCCTGAGCGCCCGGCAAGCACACTCGCGCTGCATCGCGATCGATCGACCGCAGCAGCCACGGTCCTCTCTGCCCAGACGTTCGACGCACTCGACCCGGATCGAGTCGAAAGGCCCTGCCCTCATGTCGTATCCCCCCCTTGCGCGCCCCTTGTCCCCCCGACTGCTCGCCGCGACAGCTGCGGTCCTGCTGCCGGCGGGACTGCTCGTCGCCGCACCCCCGGCGAATGCCGCGTCCACGACCGCCCCGCCCGGCAACTTCAGCTCCTCGTTCGAGTCGCCCGACCCGCAACCCGTCGCGAGCACCGTCGAGGTCGACGCGAGCGGCAGGCCGGTCCAGGCGAACCTGAGCGGCTCGAGCCCCACCGGGTTGCCCGGCAGCCTGCTCGGTCAGGTCAACGCGGTGACCGCGAGCGCGGAGAACCCGCCGAACGAAACCGCCGCGAACCTCAAGGACGGCAATCCGTCGACCAAGTGGCTGGCGTTCAACCCGACCGGCTGGGTGACCTACCAGCTGGCCAAGCCGGCGGCGGTGGTGCGGTACTCGCTGACTTCGGCGAACGACGCGCCGTCCCGCGACCCCAGGGACTTCACGGTGCAGGGGTCGAACGACGGCAACACGTGGACCGACCTGGACAGACAGACGGGGCAGAGCTTCAGCGGGCGGTTCGTCACCAATACCTACAGCGTTACCAACACGACCGCCTACGGCTACTACCGGCTGAACACCACCGCGAACTCCGGTGACTCCCTCGTCCAGCTCGCCGACTGGGACATCAGCGACGGATCGAACGCCAAGCCCCCGGCCACCCCGATGGTCAGCGTCGTCGGCACCGGTCCCGTCAGCGGATACAACATGAAACCCAGGGCCGGATTCACCGGGCTGGCCTCGCTGCGGTACTCGGGCGGCGCCGAGGCGGACGGTCGCTCGTACGCGACCAACAGGCTGTTCGACGTCGATATCCCGGTCGGGCCGGCGACCCGGCTGTCCTACAAGATCTTCCCTGAGTTCACCGGCCAGGACGCCCAGTACCCGTCGACCTACGCGGCCGTCGACCTGCACTTCACCGACGGCAGCTACCTCAGCCGACTCTCGCCGGTCGACCAGCACGGCTACCCGCTGACGGCCGCCGGGCAGGGTGCGTCGAAGGTGCTGTACGCCGATCAGTGGAACGCGGTGCAGTCCGAGATCGGGGCGGTCGCGAACGGCAAGACGATCGACCGCATCCTGCTCGCCTACGACGATCCCCACGCGACGGCCTCGACCCGTTTCCAGGGCTGGCTCGACGACATCACCCTGGCGGCCGCCCCGACAGGCATCGACGGCTCCAGCCCCACCAACTACGTCGACACCCGGCGCGGGACCAACGCATCGGGCTCGTTCTCGCGCGGCAACCACCTGCCGATCTCGGCGATGCCGAACGGCTTCAATTTCTTCACGCCCGTCACCAACGCCACCTCGAACTCGTGGGAGTACGACTACCAGCGGAACAACAACGCGGCCAACCTGCCCACGCTGCAGGGACTCGCGATCTCGCACGAGCCCAGCCCGTGGATGGGTGACCGTGACCAGATGTCCGTCATGCCGGTGCCGGCCGGCGGACCGCTCACCGGAGCGCCCAGCGGTCGGGCACTCGCCTTCAGCCACAACGACGAGGTCGCGCGGCCGGAGTTCTACCGGGTCGCGCTGCAGAACGGCCTGATCGCCCAGATGTCGCCCACCGACCACGGCGGGATCATGCAGTTCACCTTCCCGTCCGGGCAGGCCACCGGAAGCCTCGTGTTCTACAACGGAACGTTCACCATCGGTACGAACGGCACGTTCACCGGCTGGGTCGACAACGGAAGCGGCCTGTCGGCCGGTCGCAGCCGGATGTTCGTGTCCGGGACCTTCGACCGGGCGCCGACGGCCTCGTCCGCGACGTCCGCCACCTTCGACATCTCCGCGAATCAGCAAGTAACCCTGCGCATCGCGACGTCGTTCATCTCGGTCGACCAGGCACACCGGAACCTCGACCAGGAAGTCACCGGCAGGAGCTTCGACGAGATCCAGGCGGCCGCCACCGCGGCTTGGAAGGACCGGCTCGGCCGGATCGAGGTGCGGGGGGCGACCGAGACGCAGTTGGTGACGCTGTACTCGAACCTGTACCGGCTGAACCTGTACCCGAACTCCCAGTCGGAGAACACCGGCACCGCCACCGCACCGCACTGGCAGTACGCCAGCCCGGTGTCGGCGCCGACCGGCACGTCGACCGCCACCCAGACCGGTGCGAAGATCGTCGACGGGCAGATCTACGTCAACAACGGGTTCTGGGACACCTACCGCACCGTGTGGCCCGCGTACTCGCTGTTGTATCCGGACGTCGCGGCCAGGATCGCCGACGGGTTCGTCCAGCAGTACCGCGACGGCGGGTGGATCGCCCGCTGGTCGTCACCGGGCTACGCCGACCTGATGACCGGCACCAGTGCGGACGTCGCGATGGCCGAGGCCCACCTCAACGGCGTCAAGCTGCCCGACCCGCTCAGCGCGTACGACGCGGCGGTGAAGGACGCGACCGTGGCGTCCGGGCGCAGCGAGGTCGGCCGCAAGGGCATCGAGACTTCGCTGTTCCTGGGCTACACGCCGACCTCCACCGGGGAGTCCGTGTCGTGGGCGCTGGAAGGCTTCATCAACGACTACGGCATCGGCAACATGGGCGCGGCCCTGGCGAATGACCCGGCCACCCCCAAATCGGAGCGCGACCGGCTCAAGGAGGAGTCGCAGTACTTCCTGCAGCGTGCCCGCAACTACGTCAACCTCTTCGACCCGAACACGAAGTTCTTCCAGGGACGTGACGCCGCCGGTAACTTCCTCGCCGGAGACCCGCTGGACTGGGGTGGCGTCTACACCGAGACCGACGGGTGGAACTTCGCGTTCACCGCGCAGCAGGACGGCCAGGGGCTGGCCAACCTGTACGGCGGGCAGAAGGCGCTGCTGCAGAAGCTCGACCAGTTCTTCGCCACCCCGGAGAACGCCGACCATCCGGGCGGGTACGGCGGCACGATCCACGAGATGCTCGAGGCGCGGGCGGTCCGCATGGGCCAGCTCGGCATGAGCAACCAGCCGTCGCACCACATCCCGTACATGTACGACTATGCCGGCGCGCCGGCCAAGACCCAGGCGATCGTGCGGGAGATCCTGCAGCGCCTCTATGTCGGCAGCGAGATCGGCCAGGGCTACCTGGGTGACGAGGACAACGGCGAGCTGTCGTCGTGGTACATCCTCAGCTCGCTGGGCATCTACCCGCTGCAGGCCGGGTCGTCCAACTGGGCCATCGGCTCGCCGCAGTTCACCAGGATGACCGTCCACCGGCAGAGCGGCGACATCGTGGTCAACGCGCCGAACAACAGCACCAGGAACGTGTATGTGCAGAGCGTGAAGGTCAACGGCAGGTCGCAGAGCGGCGTGTCCATCGACTCGTCCGCCCTCGCCCACGGCGGCACGATCGACTTCCAGATGGGCCCGAACCCGTCGCCGTGGGGTACCGGCACGCACGACGCGCCGCCGTCACTGACCAAGGGCAGTGCCAGGCCCAAGCCGCTGCAGGACACCACCGGTCCCGGTCTCGGCACCGCGACCGCGACCGGCGGCCAGGACGCGGCGAAGCTGTTCGACGACTCGTCGATCACCCAGCTGACCTTCGCCGCCGGCACGCCGCAGATAACGTGGGCGTTCCGCGGCGACAAGCAGACGCCGACGTACTACACCCTCACCTCCGGGGCGAGCGCGGGCGACCCGACGGATTGGCAGCTGCAGGGCTCCAACGACGGGATCACCTGGACCACCGTCGATTCCCGCAGCGGCGAGGCGTTCCCGTGGCGCAATCAGACCCGGCCGTTCAGGATCAGCGGTCCGGGGCAGTTCGCGCAGTTCCGCCTGGCCGTGACGAAGACGGCCGGCGCCGGGCAGCCGAACCTCGCCGAGATCGAGTTGCTCGCCGGCGGCGACGTCCAGCTCGGTGGCGGCGCCATCACGGTCACCGCCGCGAGCAGCGTGCACGCGACGTCCGGCGCCGCGGTATCGGTGCCGCTGGCCACCGTCACCGGGGGCACCGCCACCGGCTACCAGGCCACGATCGACTGGGGTGACGGCTCGCCGGCCACCGCAGGCACCCTGTCCGTGAGCTCGCGGGCCGTGTACAGCGTCAGCGGCTCGCACACCTACGCCAAGCCGGGCTACCACCAGGCGAGCGTCACGGTGACCGACGGCACCAGCCAGGGCTCGGCAACGGTCGGCGTCGACGTGGCCTACGCGCCGAGTTCCGGCCTCACCGCCGCGTTCGACACCGTCTGCATCGGCGACGAAGGCGTCCTCGCGGCGAACTGCGACGCCAAGTCGTGGGCGTACTCGCGTGCCGCTCTCGCGGCGGCCGGCGTGACCCAGGGCCAGCAGCACGATGTACCCGGAACGGCGCTGCACTTCACGCTGCCGGCGATCCCACCCGGGCAGCCGGACGACGCGACGGGCAACGGTAGGACGATCGTGCTCAACCTGCCGGCCGACGCCAGGAGCATCTCGTTCATCGGCGCCGGCACGCAGGGCAACCAGAGCACCACCGGCACGGCGACCTTCAGCGACGGCAGCACCGCCAGCATCCCGATCCAGATGAGCGACTGGACGCTGGGCGGCAACGCCAACGGCACCCCGTCCTACGGCAACATCGTCGTCGCCAAGGCCGCGTACCGGCTGAGCGGCACGAGCCGGGACGGCGCACAGCCGTTCCTGTTCGCCACCACGCCGTACCAGATCCCGGCGGGCAAGACGCTCGTCTCGGTGGCCCTGCCGACGCAGACCGGCGATCCCGGATCGGCGGGCAGGATCCACGTGTTCGCCATCGCCGACGACGGCACGCCGGCCACCGCGCTGGCGACCACCGCCCCGCAGGACCAGACGGCCACCGCCGGGCAGATCCTCGCGGCGAACCTCGGCTCGGTGACCGGCGGCGTTCCCGACACGACGGGCTACCACGCGCGCGTGCAATGGGGTGACGGCACGGTTCCGGACGACGTCACGGTCGGCCCGGCCGGGGCGATGAGCGGACAGCACACCTACCCGCAGGAGGGCACGTACACGGTGCACGTCACCGCATGGGACACGCAGTCGAGCAGCTCTGAGACGTTCAGCGTGACCGTGGCGGGTGGCGCGTTCCAGCCGTCGATCGCCGTGTCGTCGTCCGCCACCGTCGTCGCCGGTGACACGATCACCGTCAACGGCAGCGGGTTCGCCGCCGGCGAGCGGGTGACCGTCAAGCTCGGTGCCAGCCCGGCGCGAAGCGTGACGGTCGTGGCGTCCGCCGCGGGAGCGGTACAGGCGTCGATCGCGGCGTCCCGTGACACGCGGCCCGGCCGGTACGCCGTCACCGCCGCCGGCGCGTCCTCGCGGACACCGGCGACGGCAACCGTCCAGGTGACCGGGCAGCGGGCAGTGCCGACGTACCAACCGCAGGTGATTGTCTCGAGCACCGCCGGGCCACGCGGTACGTCACTTGTCGTCAACGGCTCCGGGTTCGCGCCGAACGAAGCGGTCACGATCAGCTTCGGTGACGGCCTCGCCTCCAGCACGGTGCGCGCAAACGGTGACGGCGTCGTCTCTGGCGCGACCATCAGCGTTCCAGGGGCGGCGAAGCCGGGCTCGACCAGCATCACGTTGGCTGGCGCCGATTCGGCGACCCGGGTCGCGGTGCCCTTCACGGTCGGCCCGAACTGAGTCGGGGCTGGTGAAGCCGTCCTGGGCGGGCCGTGACCACGGCCCGCCCAGGGCGGATTGGTTCTGCGCCCAGTCGTCGGTAGCCGGTGTCGGCACGGACCTGAACCCGAGCGGTGCGTGGCGGAGGAGGTCGACCATGTCCTGTACCGCCGGCGGCTCATCCGTGCCGGCCCGGGGCGGCGTCGGCTATGGCATCGGCGCCGACTATCGCGAGATCGCGCGAAGCGTGTCAACGACGAAGCGGTGGTCTTCCAGTTGCGGAAGCCCGGATACGCCGAACCATCCCACCACGCCGGTGCCGCGAACGCGCAGTGGCACTGCGCCCCCGGCGGCCGCATACCTTGAGGCCGGCAGTCCGAACTTCTCCGCCAGCGTCACCTGCCGGTCCTGGCAGAGCCGTGCCATGTACAGCGACGAGTGCTCGAACCGCATCACCACCCGTCCCTTGCGACGCAGCCACGCGTCGTTGTCCAGCGTCGAACCCGGCAGGCCGCAGTGGAACAACTGGCGTCCGGCCCGCCACACACCCACCGCGATCGGTAGCTGCTGCTCCCTCGCGGCGGCAACGGCGCGCATCCCCAACTCGTACGCGTCCGACTCCGACAGGGCCGGAAGCTCCAGCTCGCCCTCCTCGCGCAGCAGCTCCTCCAGCGTCGGCCACGGGTCATGGTCAGGTGGCATACGCACCTCCTCGTCGTTGAGTGGGGGACTGCCCCGGGGTGTGGTTGACTCGCGGTGTTGAGTGGTTCAGGCCGCGTGTGCGTGTCTGTTGATTGTCGCAAACCGGATGGTGGGCGCGTCGATCACCAGGCGCAGGGCGCGTAGTCCTTCAGGAAGCAGCCGTACAGGTCATCGCCCTGTTCGCCGCGGACGATCGGGTCGTAGACCCGGGCCGCACCGTCGACCAGGTCCAGCGGGGCGTGGAAGCCGGCGTCCGCCAGCCGCATCTTCGTCGGGTGGGGCCGCTCGTCGGTGATCCAGCCGGTGTCGACGCTGGTCATCAGGATGCCGTCGGCCAGCATCTCCTGGGCGCTGGTCCGGGTCAGCATGTTCAGCGCGGCCTTGGCCATGTTGGTGTGCGGGTGCCCCGGCCCCTTGTAGCCGCGGGCGAACTGGCCCTCCATCGCCGACACGTTCACCACGTACTTGCGGCGGGCTGCCGCCGCGGCCATCGCCGGTCGCAGCCGGCTGACCAGCACGAACGGCGCGGTCACGTTGCACAGCTGCACTTCGAGCAGCTCGATCGGGTCCACCTCGTGCACCCGCTGCACCCAGCTGTTGACCGGGTCGAGGTCCGGCACCAGACCGCCGGCGTCGATGGCGGTGGCTGCCGCGATCCGGTCCGGCGAGGCGGAGCCGCTGGTCAGGGCCAGCGCGGTGAGCGCCTGCGGGGGGATCGCGGCCGACTGTGGCGAAGCGGTCAGGCTGCCCGCCGGGTCGGCCCGGTCGGCCGGTTTGGCGAACGTGATCATCTCCGGCAGTGGACCGTCCGGCAGGGCCGCCGCCTCCGCGGCGACGAGCGGCGCGTACGCCCCGGGCGTGCGGCGGACGGTCTGCGCCGCGTTGTTGATCAGGATGTCGAGTGGTCCCTGGGCGCTGACCGAGTCAGCGAGGGCGATCACCTGGGCGGGGTCGCGCAGGTCGATCCCGACGATCCGCAGGCGGTGCAGCCAGTCCCCGCTGTCCGGCATCGCGGCGAATCGGCGGACCGCGTCGTGCGGAAACCGCGTGGTCACCGTGGTGTGCGCGCCGTCGCGCAGCAGCCGCAGCGCGATGTACATGCCGATCTTGGCCCGGCCTCCGGTGAGCAGCGCGCGTCGACCGGTCAGGTCGGTGCGGGCGTCCCGGCGCTCCCGGTTGAGCGCGGCGCAGGGCGGGCAGAGCTGATGGTAGAAGGCGTCCACCTCGCGGTAGCGCTGCTTGCAGACGTAGCAGCCGCGCGGATTGTGCAGGAAGCCGGCGGTGGCACCCACGGTGGGGGAGGCGAGCGGGACGCCCTGGGTCTCGTCGTCGATCCGGCCCGGGGCGCCGGTGGCGGTGGCGGCCGTCACCGCGCGGTCGGCCGCCGCGATGGCGTCCCGCCGTTCCTCGCGCCGCCGCTGCTTGATCACCTTGTAGAGCTTCGCCGTGGCCCGTTGCACCCGCACCACGTCGGGGTGATCGGGAGGCAGGTCCTCCAACGCCTCAAAGACGCTGAGACAGGTCTCCAGCCGGCTGCGGTCAATGCCGTTCTGACCGGTTTCGGTAATGTTGTCTGCCGTCATGTCGTCGCTGTCTCGTCCCGTTCCCTGCGCCGGTGCTACCCGGCCAACCCCAAGTCCGACCCGGAACTGTACGCACCGCACGCCCTCCGACGTATCCCGCCTCGTGGTCGGGGCCGTCGCCGACGCCGAAGTCACACCCGCAATCGCGCGCTGAGGCGGCTTCCAGCGACTGTTCTCACCAACGCCGCACCGCGGTTCGGTCCGTGCGGACTTGTGCTTCTGACCTACCTGGTCGCGACCGGGCGGAATCGCACGTTCAGCGCGGCCGAGTGGTCATCGCCGTTGAGCAGCTCGAGTCGGACGGGGGTGCCCCCGGGGTTGTCGAACAGCCGGATCCCGTCGCCGAGCAGCACCGGCGCGATGTGCAGGTCGATCTCGTCGATCAGTCCGCGCTCGAGGAGCTGTCGGCCGATCGTGGCCGAGAAGACCTCGAGGTTCTTGCCGCCGGCGGCGTCCAGCCCGATCCGGACCGCCTCGGCCACATCGCAGCTCAGGAAGGTCACGCCGACGGCGGGCTGCGCGTCCTCGGGATGGTGCGTGAGGACGAACACCGGCCCCTGCCACGCGCCGCCGTAGATGCCGCTGACATCGGGGTGGACATCAAAACCATCCCGACCTCCCAGCACGGCGCCGGTCGTCTCGGCGTACTCCTCGACAAGGCCGGGGCGGAACGAGAACCCCGTCATCCAGTCCATCGCATGGTTCGGTCCCGCCACGAACCCGTCGAGCGACATCGTGAAGTGCCAGAGCACCTTGCCTCCGGCGGTCTGCCGTTCCGGGTCCGCCATCGGCGCGGCGAACGTGGTGTCGATGCTCTGCGGGGTTTCTGCGATGGACATGATCAGATCCTCTTCTCAGTCGATCTCGTTCGGTTCGACGATGGGCAGGTCGTAGGTACGGCGCACGCTGTTTCCTATGCGGCCGATATCGGTGCCGTACACGTGCAGGGACAGGCCCACCGTCGCGCCCGAGTTGGTCACCCGGTGGATGTCGCCGGGAGGGGCGAAGCCGCTCACCGTCCCCGCATGGTCGGTGCGGGTCCCCGTCAACAGCAGGGCTCGGCCGCTTTCGTCGAGGCGGAACCGCTCCTCGCACTCGGTACCAGCGACGACAGCGACCGCGCACCAGGTCGTGTGGTCGTGCACGCTGGTCGCCTGCCCGGGCCGGGCGACGAGCGCGACGACGGAGAAGCTGCCGTCGGGCTCGACGTGAAGTACCTGGCTTCGATCACTCCCTCGGCGGGCGCGGGCCGGGACCTGCCGCAGGACCTCGTCGGCCGGGGGCAGCCTCCCGCTCAGATCGGCGACCACGGCGTCGACCACGGTCTGCCAGTCGGCCGGGACCCGGGTTGCGGCGCGAATCGCGGCGTACATGCGTTCCAGGGAGGAGGGCGTTTCCGGACCGGTACCGGTGGCACGAGAAGTGGTCGGCATGGCTCGCATCAGGTGTCCTCGTGGTTGGTTGAAGCGACGTTAGGCCAGCTGGGTAGCTCTGGGTAAGGTCCAGTTCCATGGCAGTGCAGTGGTCCGGTCTGACCCCGGCCACCTTCATCCAGCTCGATCGCCAGAGCCCCGATGCGCTGGGTTCGCAGCTGCAGAACGCGCTGCGAACAGCGGTCCGAGAGGGACGTCTGCGAACGGGTGAGCGGCTGCCCTCGTCGCGAAGGCTCGCGGTGGACCTCGGTGTCTCCCGTGGGCTGGTGCAGGCGACCTATGAACAGTTGGAGGCCGAGGGTTACCTGCGCGCCGTCGGCGGCTCGGCGACGCGGGTCGCGTTCAGCCCGCAGGCGGCTGTCGTCACCCCACCAAAGCGGACCCCTGCTGCCAGGATGGAGATCGACTTCGCGCCGGGACGCCCCGACCTGAACAGCTTCCCGGCGCGCGACTGGTTGTGGGCATGCGGGGAGGCGGCCCGCACGGCCGCTGCCCGTGATCTGGGGTACGGCGATCCCCAGGGCTCGATCAGGCTGCGAGAGGTCATCGCGTCGTACCTGCAACGGGTTCGCGGAGCGTTCGCAGGCGCGGACGACGTGGTGATCTGCAACGGGTTCACCCAAGGCGCCGTCCTGACCCTGGCTGCACTTCGAGCCGCGGGCGCCACCTCGGTCGCCGTCGAGGACCCGGGCCACCTGGACATGCCAGTCCTCGTCCGCCGGGCGGGCCTGAACCCGGTCTTCATCCCCGTCGACGACCGCGGCCTGGTCGTCGACGACCTCGCCAGGACGAAGGCGACCGCGGTCATCGTCACGCCGGCCCATCAGGCCCCAACCGGCGTCGTCCTCACGCCCGACCGGCGGCTGGCACTGCTGCAGTGGGCCGAGCAGGTGAACGGGGTGGTGATCGAGGACGACTACGACTCGGAGTTCCGCTACGACAAGCAGTCCGTCGGATCGCTCCAGGGCCTCGCGGCGGATCGCGTCGTGAGTATCGGATCGGTCAGCAAGTCGCTGGCTCCCGCGATCAGACTGGGTTGGGTGCTGGTTCCACGGCACCTGCGTGCACGGATCGCCGAGGACAAGCGCCGAAGCGACCGTGGCTCACCGACACTCGACCAGCTCGCCCTGGCTCGGCTGATGGAGTCGGGCCGGTTCGATCGCCATCTGCGCCGCATGCGCGGCGTCTACGCCGCGCGGCGCAACGAACTGGTCGAAGCGATCGGTCAGCACGCTCCCGACCTCGTGCTGACCGGCCTCGCCGCTGGCTTTCACGCCATCGCCCAACTCCCCGAGGGGGCCAACGAGGTGGAGATCGTCGACGCGGCGGCCCAGCGCTCAGTGGGGCTGCAGGGGCTCGGTCGATACCGATCACCGAACAGCGAGGGGCCGCCGGGGATCGTGTTCGGCTTCGGAGACGTCAACCAGGACGCGATCAGACGCGGGATCGCGGCCATCGGCGACCTGCTGCGGCAGGGATAGCGCGCGCGCCGGTGGAAACCGCCATGATGAGCCGGTGAAGATCCTGTCCATCCAGTCTTCGGTCGCCTACGGCTACGTCGGCAACTCGGCGGCCGCCTTCCCCCTTCAACGGCTCGGGCACGAGGTCTGGCCGGTACTGACGGTCCACTTCTCCAACCACACCGGGTACGGCGCGTGGCGTGGGCCGCTGCTGGCGCCGGCCGACGTGGCCGAGGTGATCGCGGGCATCGCGGACCGCGGGGTCCTCGGCAGCGCCGACGCGGTCCTGTCCGGCTACCAGGGTGACCCGGCGATGGGCGCGGTGATCCTCGACGCGGTGGACAAGGTCAAGGCGGCCAACTCGGACGCGGTGTACTGCTGCGACCCGGTGATGGGCGACGCCGGCCGCGGGTTGTTCGTCCGGGCGGGCATCCCGGAGTACATGCGGGACATCGTCGTCCCGCGCGCGGACATCATCACGCCGAACCAATTCGAGCTGGACTTCCTCGCCGGCCGTAAGACGAACTCGCTGACGGAGTTGCTGGAGGCGGTCGACGTGGTGCGCGAGACGGGGCCGCGGCACGTCCTGGTCACCAGCGTGCTCCACGGCGACGTGCCGGTGGGGTCGCTGGAGGTGGTCGCCGTCTCGGACGAGGGCGCCTGGGCGGTGACCACGCCGCTGCTGCCGATCAACCCGAACGGCGGCGGCGACGTCACCGCGGCGCTGTACCTCGCGCATCTGTGGACGACGGGCTCGCCCGCGACGGCACTGGAACGCACCATCGCCTCCGTCTTCGCCGTACTTGAGGCGACCCTCGCGGCGGGCACCCGGGAGATCCAGCTGATCGCGGCCCAGGACGCGATCGCCGAGCCGCCAGCCAGGTTCACGGCCCGGCGGCTGCGCTGACGCGACTTCCTCGGGGCCGTTACTGACGCGCCCGCCGACGGGGGCGGGACCGAGGTTCAGCCGGTCTCCGCCGGGGGCCAGCATCGACATCGGGTCACTGAATCCATAGACTGCGGTCTTTCTGGTACCACGAGTCCAGGGGAGGACCCACGTGTCGAGCGAAACCCGACCGCACGCCGTACCACCGCTGCTGTCCCGCCTCGCGGGCGTCGCGGTGGTCTCCGCCGCGCTGGTCGCCGCCGCCGGCGGCGCCGCGGTCGCGGCACCGGCCGCCGCCCCGGCGCCCACGAAGGGCCCGTGCGCGTACGCGCCGACGCCGGACGAGCCGGCGGCCCGGCCGGTGCCGCTGCCGCCGGACCCCCGGCGGACGCCCGACCGCGGCACGGTCCGGGTCACCCTGCGGACCAGCCAGGGCCCGATCGGGCTGACCCTCGACCGGGAACAGGCCCCGTGCACCGTTGAGAGCTTCCTGCACCTGGCCCGGCACAAGTTCTACGACCGCACACCCTGCCACCGGCTCACCGCCTACCCGACGCTGAAGGTGCTGCAGTGCGGGGACCCGTCCGGCACGGGGGAGGGCGGGCCCGGGTACCGGTACCGCGACGAACTTCCCACCGACCTGCCGCCGGCGCCGATCGACCCGACCGGGATCCGTCGGCTCTACGCCCGGGGCACCCTGGCGATGGCGAACGCGGGCCCGGACACCAACGGCAGCCAGTTCTTCCTGGTCCAGTCCGACTCGGCGCTACGCCCCAACTACACCGTCTTCGGCGCGATCGACGAGGCCGGGCTGGCCACCCTGGACCGGATCGCGGCCGGCGGGATCGCCGCCACGCCGGAGGATCCGGCGCCGGTCGACGGCGCTCCGGCCCTGCCGGTGGAGATCTGCCGGGCCACGCGGGGCCACGGGATACCAGTACCTACCGGCGATCAAGGCTGACTTTCCGCAGCGGCTGGGCCGCACCGATGAGGCGTCGGTCGCCTACCGGCAGGTGCTGGAGTTGACCAGGGGCGAAGCCGAGCGGGAGTTCCTGGCCGAGCGCCTCGCCGGTAGCTGTCGGCCGTAGGACTTCAGGCCCGCCGCACCGGAGCATGTCGCCGATGATGACGGCGTGACGGAGCAGGGGCTGTTCCAGGTCGCCCTGCATCGGTTTCGAAGCAAGCCTCACGGGCCGAAGGTGAAGGCAAACGCGCGTAGGCCGGGCTGGTCGGCGACGAGGGTCAGTACGTGATCGTCCCGGGACGCGCCGGCGACGAGCCGGATCATTGCTGCCCGGTCGATGTGCGCGACCGCGTCGCGGCCGACGTCGGCGCCGCGCTCGTCGCCGATCGGTTTCGCATCGAGCAGGACCGTGACCTCCGCCTGCCCGGACGGCCCCGGGTCCACGACGAGGTTCACCTCGCCGGCGTTGAAGGGAAGGGCGATCTCGCCCGTGCCGCTGGCGAGCTCGACGTACTCGCCGCTGCTCCGCCAGTCGCCGGCCAGGCCGAAACTGCCCGGCATGCTCCGCTCGGTGCCGACGTACGTCTCCGGCGTGACGCCGACGGGGGAGGGCTCGCCGGTCGCGGCGTACGTCGTCGCCTCGGGGCTGACCGGCGGAAGTTCGGTTCCGGGCCGCGCGGCCACGAGAAGCCGTCGGATCTGCGCCTCCACGTCGTCGTAGCCACCCTCGCCGATCCACCGACCAACGAGAATCCCGTCCGCGTCGAAGAGATATTTCGCCGGCCACGCGTTGTTGCCGAGGGCCCGCCAGACCGTGAAGTCGTTGTCGAGCGCGACGGGATAGGTGAGGTCGTGGTCGCGGATCCCCCGGTCGATGTTCTCGGCGCGCTTGCCGAACTCGAACTCGGGCGCGTGCAGGCCGATGACGACCAGGCCCAGCTCGGCGTAGTCGCGATGCCACGCCTTGGCGTAGGGCGCCGTGCGGATCCAGTTGATGCAGGTGTACTCCCAGATGTCGACCAGGACCACCCGGCCGTGCAGCGCTTCCGGGGTCAGCGGCGGGGAGTTCACCCACCGTTCGACAGTGAACTGAGGGATCCGCATGCTCATCTCTTCCCAGCCGGAGTCACGCCTTGACGCGTGGCTGGACGCGCACCACGTCGACCGGTCACCGCAGTGACCGGAAGGCCGCCCGGGGCTCGTCCGTGAACAGTTCCAGCTCTTGCGATGCCGCGAGGTGACCGCCATGGAGATGCCAGGTCCGGGCCCATCGTCCATGCTCAGCCTAGCTACGCGTCGGGACGTGGGAGCCGGAACGCCGACTTCGCGGAGCTCCCACCACATCCTCGATCCCCGGTGCGCTGCTGCCTGGCGCGTCGGGGCCGTGTTGCGTGTGACGGGGCGCATCGGGTAGTCCGCTGCGGCTGGTCAGCAGGAGGGCGTCCAGGCCGATCGCGCGCGGCAGCCGCCAAGCTCACCCGAGGAGCACGTGTCATGAACATCGCCGGACCGGGGCGCATCTCGCCGCAGGTCTCCCTGTTTCTGCTCGCCTCGATCCTCGTGTCGTTTCTGGCCGCGTCGGCAGCACCGACCCCGCTCTACGGGCTCTACCAGGCGCGCTGGCACTTCTCGCCG
Source organism: Micromonospora sp. NBC_00898 (assembly GCF_045207895.1). Taxonomy (NCBI): domain Bacteria; kingdom Bacillati; phylum Actinomycetota; class Actinomycetes; order Micromonosporales; family Micromonosporaceae; genus Micromonospora; species Micromonospora sp. NBC_00898. The sequence continues at coordinate 3,582,318 of NZ_CP108775.1, read as the reverse complement.
ATCACGACCACGGTGGTGTTCGCCATCTACGCCCTCGCGGTGCTGGCGTCCCTGCTCACGTTCGGCAAGCTGTCCGACCATGTCGGGCGACGGCCGGTCCTGCTTGTCGCGATCGCGGTCCAGATGATCTCGCTGGTCATCTTCGTCTTCGCCAGCGGCGTAGCCACGCTGTTGGCCGCCCGGGTCGTACAGGGGCTGGCGGCCGGCGCCGCCACCGGTGCCGTCGGTGCCGCCATGCTCGACATCAACCGCTCCCGCGGCACGCTCGCGAACTCGATCGCCCCCGGAGTCGGAACCGGTACCGGTGCCCTTCTCTCGGCGCTGCTCATCGAGTTCCTGCCCGCGCCGACGCGCCTGGTCTACGTCGTCCTGCTCGGCATCCTGCTGATCCAGGGCGTCGGGGTCGTACTGATGCCTGAGACGGTCACGCCGATGACGGGAGCGCTGCAGAGTCTGCGGCCCGAGATCAAGCTGCCCCGCGCCGTGCGCGGGCCGGTACTGGTCGTCGCTCCGGTGCTCTTCGCCGTCTGGGCGCTGGCCGGCTTCTTCGGCGCGCTCGGCCCGGCACTCGTGCGCGCCCTCATGAACAGCTCGATCGTGGCCGGCGGTCTGTCCGTCTTCGTCTTCGCCCTCTTCGGGACCATCGCCGTCCTTCTGCTGCGCAACGCCACCGCGCGGACCGTGATGCTCACCGGAATCACCGCACTCATCCTGGGCATGATCATCACGCTGGTGTCGGTCACCACCGAATCCATCGCCGGCTTCTTCGTCGGCCTCGCACTCGGCGGCATCGGCTTCGGCGGCGGATTCCAGGGCAGCCTCAAGACGGTCACGCCGCTGGTCGAGGCGCACGAACGCGCCAGCGTGCTCTCCCTGCTCTACATCGTCTGCTACATCGGCTTCGGCCTGCCCACCGTCATTGCCGGCTTCCTCGTGGTCTACGGCGGCGGCCTGCCCCGGACCGCCGAGGAATATTCCGCCGCCGTCATCCTCCTCGCCCTGGTTGCCCTGTTCGGGCTGCGCAGGACCAGGACGACAGCACGCTGAGGCGCCACGGCACCGGCGGGCCTGGCACGGGCCCGGGCCGGCCGAGTGCTTTCGGGGCCCGGTTACGCGAGCGGGATCAACTCCGGGCAGGTTTTGGACTTGCAGGTCCATTTTTGTCGAGCCACAGTGTGGGCCGGGCGGTCCGACCCGGGCCGGTCGCGAATGTGGCGGACATCAGTCTGGAGAACCAAGACATGAACCACTACTACCTGCTCGGCCGGTCCGGGCTGCGGGTGAGCCGGCTTGCGCTGGGCACCATGAACTTCGGCACCGACGGCTTCCACGCCGCGTACGGCAGGACCGAGGCGGAGGCGGAGGCGATCTTCCGGCGCTACCTGGAGTCGGGCGGCAACTTCATCGACACCGCGGACTTCTACACCGCCGGGGAGAGCGAGCGCATCCTCGGCCGGTTGATCGCCTCCGCCGGGGTGCGGGACCGGCTCGTGGTCACCAGCAAGGGCACCAACAGCATCGACCCGAGTGACCCCAACGCCAGCGGCAACGGCCGCAAGCACATCGTCCGGGCGGTGGAGGCGTCGCTGCGCCGGCTCGGCACCGACTACATCGACCTGTACCTGCTGCACACCTGGGACCGGATCACGCCCGTCGAGGAGGTCGTCCACACCTTCGACGACCTGGTACGAGCCGGCAAGATCCGGTACGCCGGCCTGTCCGACGTGCCGGCCTGGTACGCCACCCGCGCGCAGAGCTACGCCGAAGCGCACGCGCTGACCCCGATGATCACCGTGCAGCTGCCGTACTCCCTGATCTCGCGCGGCATCGAGCCGGAGTTCGTGCCGATGGCCCGGTCCTTGGGGATGGGGCTCACCGCGTGGAGCCCGATCGGCGGCGGCCTGCTCACCGGCAAGTACCGGCGGACCGGGAACGGCCTGACCGGCGCCGGACGGCTCGGCAACCCCGAGGCCCCGGGCCCGAAGGTCACTGACCGTGACTGGCAGGTGATCGAGGAGCTCGAGAGCGTGGCCGCCGACCTGGGCCGGAGCATGGCCCAGGTGGCGGTCAACTGGGTCGCCACCCAACCCGCCGTCGCGTCCGTGGTCATCGGGGCGAGCAGCCCCGAGCAGCTGGACACCAACCTTGCCGCACTCGACTTCGAGATTCCGGCGGAGGCGCGTCGCCGGCTCGACGCGGCCAGTGCGCCGCCGATCGGGGCGCCGTACTCGATGTTCACGCCGGAATACCAGTCCTGGATCGTCAGCCCCGGTCTCGGCATCGGCGACAAGCCGGCGGGATACGCGCCTCCGGTGTTCAACGGCGCCCCACCCGTTGGCTGACGCCGACCCCGGAGGGGCTGCAGCGGGGTACGACGTCACCCGCGTGCCGCTACCGTTGGACCTGCACGTTTGATCACCGGAGGCTTCATGACGCACGCGCTGACCCGCAAGGGCGAGGCGACCCGAGGGCGGATCGTCGCCGGCGCGGCCGCCGAGGTCCGCGAGCGTGGGGTCGACGAGGTCCGCCTCGAGGACGTGATGGCCCGCACCGGCACCAGCAAGAGCCAGCTCTTCCACTACTTTCCCGGCGGTAAGGAAGAACTCCTGCTCGCGGTGGCCCAGCACGAGGCCGACCAGGTGCTCGCCGACCAGCAGCCGATGCTCGGGAACCTCACGTCCTGGCCCGCCTGGCAGGCGTGGCGGGACCGGCTGGTCTCGCGCTACCTGGCGCAGGGCCAGACGTGCCCGCTCAACGGTCTGCTCGGCCAGGCGGGCCGCCGCGCCCCGGCCGCCCGGGCCGTGTTGACCGGGCTCATGCAGCGCTGGGAGGCCGCGATCGCCGACGGCATCCGGCACATGCAGTCCACCGGCGACGTCGCCGCGGAGGTGGACCCCGACCGGGCCGCCGCAGCCCTGCTGGCCGGCATTCAGGGCGGCGTGCTGCTGTTGCTCTCCACCGGAAGGATCGACCACCTCGAGGCCGCCCTCGACCTCACCATCGACTCCCTTCGCGGGTCGGTGCGCCCGGCATGACGAAGCTGTTGCACCACATAGCCACCGTCATGCAACAGGTACGCGCCGCCCACGGCCCCGCACCCCTGGCCGGATCCCTGGACGCCTGGCGGCAGCGACTCGCCGACCGTGGACACGCGATGCTGGTGGCCGCCGGCCGCCTCGCCGACTACCTGAACACGCTGCCAGGGTGAGGCTGGTGGGCGGGATGGATCGGCGTCGGCACGCGGTCCCTCACCCGTCAGTTGTGGACACGACCCCTACCGGCTGTGCCGCCCATGTGTTGGCCAGTTCCGTGCTGACCCGGGTCAGCAGGGTGGTGAGGTGTGGCGCGAGCGGGGCCAGGGTGGCGTCGGCGGCGGTGACGGCGTAGATCTGGCGGTGCAGGCGGGGCCGGGTCAGCCCGCGGTGGACGGCTCCGGGCGTGGGGGCGATGGTCGGTCGGGAGAGCATGGCGACGCCGATCCCGGTGCCGACGAGGGACTGGGCGACCTTGTAGTTCTCCGTCTCGAACTGCATGCGGGGGCTGAAGCCGGCCTCGGCGGCGGCCTGGTCGAACTGCTGGCGGGCGGCGTGGCCGGCGATGATGACGATCCACGGCTGGTCCGACGGCAACGGGCGCAAGGCCAAATGGATAAAGCAGACCTTCCAGATGCTCTCCGGACACGAGGACATCATCGGACTTATCTGGTTCGAGGTGGACAAGGGGCTGGACTGGCGCATCGAGAGCTCCCCGCCCGCGGCAAAGGCCTTCGCCCAGGCGGTCGCCGCCCCTCGCTACCAGTTCACCTGGTCGCCGGAGATGCTCCCGCGTACCCAGCTCGTCGGTTAGGCCAGCCAGATCAGGCTGCGAATCCGCGACGGCCGGTGCCCGGCGTTCAGCGGAGCACCGGTGGGGGGCGCAGGCCGTCGAGGGCGACGCCGAGCACCCGGTCGCGCTGGTCCGGCTCTGGGAACTGGGCCATGGTGAGGCCGCTGACCAGCCGGACCACGTCGTCGAAGCTGATGTCGGCACGGACCGCCCCGGCGGCCTGGGCGCGGCGCATCAGCGGCTCGCCCGCGGCGTAGATCTCCGTCCGGCAGCTGCGGAAGACCTCGGAGTCGTGCAGCAGCTCCTCGGCCAGTGCCCGCTTCGTGGCGACGTACCCGACGAAACGCCGCAACCAGGCGACGAGGGCATCCCACGGAGGCAGGTCGGCCAGGTCCGCGGCGGACTGGCTGAGCGCGCGGACCTCCTCGACGTAGACGGCTTCGAACAGCTCGCGCCTGCTAGGGAAGTTCCGGTAGAGGGTGCCGATGCCCACGCCGGCGCGCCGCGCCACCTCCTCCAGCGAGGCCGACGCGCCGTTCTCGGCGAACGTCTCCCGGGCCGCCGCGATCAGCGACTCGTAGTTGCGCCGGGCGTCGGCCCGCTTGGGTCGCCGTGCGAAGAGGTCGGGCACCTGCCCCGCGCTGGTCATGACGTGCGTCACCTCACCCTGGTGGCATCCGGAGGCATCCCTCCGGTAGCTTAGCGGAGGAGCCCCTCCGGAAAGTCCGGAGCCATGCCTCCGGATAGCTTACCCCGATCCCTTGAAGGGATCCGGCGGAGCGGTGACCGGCGCAGCCCCGGCACGACCACGGGATCCGCGCGGCAGGCCGGATCGGCCGCCGCGCCGCCCGCCCAAGAACCCCACCGACGCCTGGTGCGTCGGCAACCATCCTCTCCGCCCCTGTACCAGTTGGAGTTTCCTCCGTGACAGAGACCGTTCGGCGCGGCTCGCGCCGGCTCACCTTCTTCGTCCTGGCGGCCGGCGCCGGGTTCTTCGCGATGCTCCAGTCGTTGATCACCCCGGTGCTGCCGACCATCCAGCACGACCTGCACACCTCCCAGAACACCGTCACCTGGGTGCTGACCGCCTACCTGCTGTCCGCGTCGATCTTCACGCCGATCCTCGGCCGGGTCGGCGACATGGTCGGCAAGGAGCGGATGCTGGTCGTCTCCCTCGCCGCGCTCGCGCTCGGCTGCCTGCTGGCCGCCGTCGCGCCCAGCATCGGCGTGCTCATCGTCGCCCGGGTCATCCAGGGCGTCGGCGGCGCCGTCTTCCCGCTCTCGTTCGGGATCATCCGCGACGAGTTCCCCGCCGCGCGGGTGAGCTCCGCCGTCGCCGCCATCTCGGCGATCGTCGCGGCCGGCGGTGGCCTGGGCGTCGTACTGGCCGGTCCGATCGTCACCGCGCTCGACTACCGGTGGCTGTTCTGGATCCCCATGGTCGTCGTCGGGCTGACCGCCCTCGCCGCGCACCTGTTCGTCCCCGAGTCGCCGGTGCGCACCCCCGGCCGGATCGACTGGCGGGCCACCGTCCTGCTCTCCGGCTGGCTGGTCGCGCTGCTGCTGCCGATCAGCAAGGGATCGGCCTGGGGCTGGACCTCGGGCCGGGTCCTCGGCCTCCTGGCTCTCGCCGCGGTGCTGCTGGCCGGCTGGCTGGTTGCCGAGATCCGCTCGACCAACCCGCTGATCGACATGCGGATGATGCGGCTGCCCGGAGTCTGGACGACGAACCTGGTCGCCCTGCTCTACGGCGCGTCGATGTTCTCCGTCTACGCGTTCCTGCCGCAGTTCGTGCAGACCCCGACCGTCGCCGGCTACGGCTTCGGCGCCAGCATCACCCAGGCCGGGCTGCTGATGCTGCCCATGCTGGTCGCGATGTTCGTCGCCGGCATCCTCGCCGGTCGGTTGTCGTCGCGGTTCAGCGCCAAGGCGCAGCTCGCCACCGGTGCCGCCTTCAACGTGCTCGCCTCCGCGATGCTGACCGTCGCGCACGACACCCGCTGGGAGATCGGGATCGCCGGTGCGCTCGTGGGCCTCGGCATCGGCCTGGCGTTCGCGTCGATGGCCAACCTGATCGTGGGCAGCGTGCCGGCCCGGCAGACCGGCGTCGCGACCGGCATGAACGCCAACATCCGCACCATCGGCGGCGCGATCGGCGCCGCCGTGGTCAGCGGCGTGATCACCGCCCACCCGCAGGCGAACGGCCTGCCCCGGGAGGCCGGCTTCACGATGGGGTTTCTGCTCCTCACCGGTCTCGCTCTGGCCGCCGCCGTCGCGGCCCTGGCCGTCCCGTCCGCCCGGCGCGCGACGGCCGGCCGCCGCCCGGCCCCCGCGCCGGAGCCGATCGGAGAGCTGGTGACCGTTCCCGCCGGGCGCTGAACCGAGCGGAGTCCGGGCGGTCCACAACCGCTCGCGGGTGACGGGTGATGAGGTATGGGGCGGGGCAGCTCTCCGGCTGCCCCGCCCCAGCTGACCCGACGATCCGCCGCCTGGTCGACGCGGGGACCGGCGCCCGCCGGCTGGGCCCGGCGGCCGACAGCGGTTAACCTCACGCGGTGGAGGTCCACCGACTCGATCGCACCGAGGCGCGCCGCATCGCCGTACGCGCCCAACTGCTGGACGCGCCGCGACCCACCAACCTCGTGACGGTGGTCCGGCAACTGACGCTCCTGCAGATCGACCCGACCGCCGCCGTCGCACCGAGCGCGGACCTGGTCGCCTGGAGCCGTCTCGGGGCGTCGTACCACCCTGACCAACTGCAGCGGGCCCTGGAGCAGGACCGGACGCTCTTCGAGCACAACGCGATGGTGCGGCCGGTGAGCGACCTGGGGCTCTACCTGGCGGGTGCGGCCGACTGGCCCAGCCGCGCCACCACCAGGGAGTGGCTGCGGGCCAACGACGCGTTCCGGCGCGACGTCCTCGACCTGCTCGGCCGCTCCGGTCCGCTGCTGTCCCGGGACATCCCGGACACCAGCGTGGTGCCGTGGCCGTCGACGGGGTGGACCAACAACCGCAACGTCACCCAGATGCTGGAGTTCCTCATGATGCGCGGCGAGATCGCCATCGCCGGTCGCCGGGGACGCCAGCGCCGGTGGGACCTGGCAGAGCGGGTCTACCCGGCCGGCCGGCCGGAGCTGACGGTGGACGAGGCGCGCCGGCTCCGCGACGAGCGCCGGCTGCGGGCGCTCGGCATCGCGCGCGCCAAGTCGACCGCCGTGCCCATGGAGCCGGCCGACGTGGGCGACGCCGGCGAGCCGGCGATCGTCGAGGGCGTCAGCGGGACGTGGCGCGTGGACCCGGCGGCGATCGGTCAGCCCTTCACCGGCCGCACCGCCCTGCTGTCCCCGTTCGACCGCCTGGTGCACGACCGGGTCCGGGCCCTGGACCTGTTCGACTTCGAATACACGCTGGAGATGTACAAGCCGAAGGCCAAGCGGCGCTGGGGCTATTTCGCGTTGCCGGTGCTGCACGACGACCGGCTCGTCGGCAAGGTGGACGCCACGGCGGACCGTAAAGGCGGCGAGCTGCTCGTGCACGCCATCCACCAGGACGTCCCCTTCACCCCGGCGATGACCGACGCGGTGCGCCACGAACTCGAGGACCTCGCGTCCTGGTTGCGGCTGACCGTCAAGGAGTCCGGCAGCGTTCGCTAGTCGACCCGAGGCCTGGTCCGGCCGGGAACCCCACCCCTGCATCCGCACTGTCAGGCGGTGCTCGCGGCCGGCGTCTGCTCGGCGTACGCCGCGGCGGTGAAGGCGTGCAGCGCGATATCGGCCGACTGTTCCAGTTGGCCGCGCTGCGCGCCGGCCGCCGCGTGGCGAAGCGGGCAACCGCCCGCCCGGCTCGGGTTAGAGTCGGCCGGTGAGCGTGCATACCCGCTCAATTCGGGCACTCAAGGCCGATCCTGCCATGTCCTCGCTCCACCGCTCGCTGAACCTCTCGTACGGCGATCCGGCGCACGGGGCCGCGCTCGACGAGTTGTACGCGCGGTTCGTGACCGCGGGGGACCTCGTCTTCGACGTCGGGTCGCACGTGGGCGACCGGATCGCCAGCTTCCGCCGCCTCGGGGCGCGGGTCGTGGCCGTGGAGCCCCAGCCGCTGTGCACGCGCGCAATCCGCGCCATCTATGCCGGCGACGACGGGGTCACGCTGGTCGAGGCGGCGTGCGGGGCGCACGCCGGGAGCGTCTCGCTGCACGTGAACTCCCGCAACCCCACCGTCTCCACCGTCTCCGCCCATTTTCTGCGGGCCGCGAACGGTGCGGGTGGTTGGGAGGACGAGGTCTGGGACGCCGAGATCGAGGTACGGTGCGTCACCCTCGACTCACTCCTGAGTCGGTACGGTCCACCGACCTTTGTGAAGATCGACGTCGAGGGCTTCGAGGACGTCGTGCTGTCCGGCCTGAGCCGCCCCCTGCCGGCGCTCTCCTTCGAGTTCACCACGATCGAGCGCGCGCTGGCGCGACGCTGCGTCGACCGGCTCACGTCGCTCGGCTTCGACGGCTTCGACGTCGCGCTGGGCGACGACACGTCGTTCGCGTTCGGGGAGTGGGTGTCGGCGCAGCGGATCACCGCCCACCTGCTGTCGCTGCCGCACCGGGTCAACTCCGGCGACGTCTACTGCGTCGCGAGGCGCGCCGGCTGACCGGGGCCGGGTCGATCTTTCCCGTCCTGGGCGCCGGTGCGCCCGCCGGCCGCCGCGGATCACGACGTGTGGACCGTCGGTGAGCGGGAACGCTGCCCCGTCGCGCATCCCTGCGACGGCGGGAGGGACATGGGCGCCAGAACCTTCGTGGTGGTCGGTGGCACCAGCGGCCTCGGCCTGGCGGTCGCCCGTCTGCTCGTCGACGAACACCAGGTCGCCGTCCTCGGTGACGTGCCCGAGGAGGTCGCCGCGGTGGCCGACGAGCTGGGCTGCGCCGGGGGGGTCTGCGACGTCTCCTCCTACGACCAGGTCCACGACGCGTTCGCCGAGGTGGTCGATCGGTACGACGTGATCGACGGGGTGGCGGCGTGCGCCTCGATGTGGGCCGGCGGCGACCTGGCGGACCTCTCCCCGCAGCACATCCGGCGGGCCGTGGAGATCAACGCGCTCGGCACCACGTACGTGCTGAAGGAGGCGCTGCACCACCTGCGCCGGCAGGACCACGGCAACGTGGTGTACGTCGGGGCGATGGCGGTGACGAAGCCCCGACCGGGCATCCCGGTCTACCGGGCCACCAAGAGCTACGGCAGCAGCCTGGTCGAGTCGCTGGCCGAGGCCCAGCACAGCAACCGGATCAAGGTGATGCAGCTGCATCCCGGGCCGATGCCGACCCGGTTGCAGGAACGGGTTGGCGCCGATTTCCTCGACGAGATCTACGCGCTGCCGGAGCAGGTCGCCGTCGAGGTCGTACGGCTGCTGCTGCTCGCCCCCGACGACCTGTACGTCTCCGGCGAGCGCGTGCTCCGCGCGGACGGGCGGTGGTGACGCCCGGAGGCGCCACGGCCGAGGTCACCGTCTCGGCGTGGGCGCCGCTGCGCACCGCGGTCTACCGCAGCCTGTGGCTGGCCCTGCTCGCCGCCAACATCGGCACCTGGATGCAGACGGTCGGCGCCCAGTGGCTGCTGATCCACCAGTCGAACGCCTCGACGCTGGTCGCCCTGGTGCAGACCGCCAGCCTGCTGCCGATGCTGCTGCTGGCCCTGCCGGCGGGCGCGCTCGCGGACACCTTCGACCGACGGCACCTGCTGATCTCGGTGCAGCTGTTCCTGGTGGTGGTGGCCGCGGCGCTGACGCTGCTCACGGCGACCGGCCGGATGCCACCGGCGCTGCTGCTCACCCTCACCTTCGCCTTCGGCGTGGGGCAGGCGCTGACCCTGCCGGCGTGGGCGGCGGTGATCCCCGAGCTGGTGCCCCGGGACCAGTTGCGGGCCGCCTCGGCGCTGGGCTCGATCAGCGTCAACGTGGCCCGGGCCGTCGGACCGGCCGCGGCCGGCGTGCTGATCGCCCGGGTGGGGGTGGCCCCGGTCTTCGCCCTCAACGCGGTGGCGTTCGGAGTCTTCGCGCTGGCGCTGGCCCGGTGGCGGCCCGGTGACGCCCGCGCCGTCGAGGTGCCCGAGCGGTTCACCGCCGCGCTGCGGGCCGGCGGCCGGTACGTGCGGCACTCGCCGATCGTGCGCCGGCTGCTGCGCCGCGCGCTGGTCTTCGTGATCCCGGCGAGCGCGCTGTGGGCGCTGCTGCCGCTGGTGGCCGCCCGCCGGCTCGGACTGGACTCCAGCGGGTACGGCCTGCTGCTGGCCGCGCTCGGGGTGGGCGCGATCGGCGGCGGCGTGCTGCTGCCGAGGATCCGGACCTGGATGTCGCCCAACCAGTTCCTGCTGCTGGCCGGCGCGCTGTACGGCGGGACGCTGATCGTGGTGGCGTCGGTGCGGATCGTCCCGGTGGTGCTGCTCGCCCTGCTGCCGGCCGGGGTGGCCTGGGTGACGGTGCTCGCCAACGTCAACGCCGAGATCCAGCTCTTCCTGCCCGGCTGGGTACGCGCCCGGGGCCTGGCCGTCTACCAGATCGTCCAGGGCGGCGGGCAGGCCGTGGGCGCGTTCGCCTGGGGTGTGGTCGCCGACACCGCCGGGCTGGTCGCCGCCTTCCTGGTGGCGGCCGCGTTGATGCTGGTCGGCGCGGTGACCTCGCAGATCTGGCCGCTGCCCGACCTGCGCGGGGTGAACAAGGACCCGACCACCTACCGGCCGCCGCTGGAACTCGCGCTCGAACCGGATCCCCGGGTGGGGCCGGTGCTGGTGGTGGTCACCTACACCGTCCGGCCGGAGCGGGAGGCAGCGTTCCTGGCCGCGATGGACCACGTCCGCGGGTCGCGGCAGCGTACCGGGGCGATGCGGTGGGGACTGTTCCGCGAGGGCGAGGCCCCGGCCCAGTTCGCCGAGGTCTACCTGGTGCCGTCCTGGGACGAGCACCTGCGCCAGCACGGCGGCCGGCTGACCGGCGTCGACCAGGAGGCCGAGGAACGGGCCAAGGCGCTCGCCGACGGTCAGCCGGAGGTGCGGCACCTGCTGCCGGCCGCCGCCGGCCCGACCCTGGCCGACAACCGCGACCTCCCGTGACCCCGTCGCGCCGGGCAGCGGGCCCGGCGCGACGACGCTGGCCGCCCACCGCGCCGGCCCGGGCTGGTCCACCGGGGCCGCGACCGCCACAATGAGCGCATCGGTGTCGCGACCCCGGCGGCGCTCAGGCCGCGCGGGCTGAAACGTCGACTCTTCACGGAAGGGACGACGGCATGCACCCGATGCTCCGACGTCTGGACGACCTCGCCGCCCACCTCGCCGCCCGGCCGGACGCCGTGGCCCTGCTCGGCCTCGGTTCCGCCGGAGCCGAGCACGACCGGCTCGACGCCCACTCCGACCTGGACTTCTTCGTCGTCGTCGCGGACGGCGCCGTGGCCGGCTACGTCGACTCGATCGACTGGCTGGCGGCGCCCTGCTCGGTGGCGTACAGCTTCGCCAATGAGCGCAACGGTCGCAAGGCGCTCTACGCCGACGGCATCTTCGTCGAGTACGCGGTCTTCACCGTCGACGAGCTGGCGAGGTTGCCGGTCAGCGGCGCGCGGGTGGTCTGGCAGCGGCCCGACGCGCCCGCCGGGCTGGCCGAGTGCGGGCCCCCGCCACGGCCGGCGACGCCGTACGACACGGTCGAGTTCCACCTGAACGAGGCGCTCACCAACCTCTACGTGGGCCTGCACCGCGAGCTGCGCGGCGAACGGCTCACCGCGTCGCGGTTCATCCAGTCGTACGCGGTGGACCGGGTGCTCGCCCTGCTGCGGCTCAGCTCGTCCGGCGCCGCGCACCGGCGCGACCCGTTCGACCCGAGCCGCCGGGTGGAGCAGGCGTACCCGCCGGAGGTGCTGCCGTTGGCCGCCATGGTGCCGGGCTACCGGGCCAACCGGGCGGCCGCGCGGGCCACGCTCACCTGGCTGGCGGAGCGGTTCCCGGTGGACCCGGTGATCGGCGACGCGATCCGGCGCCTGCTGGTGGCCCAGCACCCGTCGGCGCCCCGCGGCCCGTCCGTCGTGGTCGGCGTGGGGGACCAGCGGGCCGTACGGCCCGGAGCGTAGGCCGGGGGCCGCCGACGGCACGACGACGGCGCCGCCGGCCACGGACAGGATCGGTGCTGACCCACCACCTGCCGAAAGGGCAGCACCGTGACCGGTCCGCGTCCCACCTCCGCCCCCGTTCGTCGGCCTCGGCCTCGCCGTCGCCGCCGCGGCGATCCCGATCCAGCGCGCGCAGCGCTCCGACCACCTCGGCGGGCGCCTCCTCGGCCACGGGGCACGACCGGGGCGCCGGTGGCCGGCGGAGGCGCCGATGCCGCCGGGGCAGCTGGCCGGGGCGGGGAGCGGGGCGCTCACCCTCGGCCCGGTGGCCCGGTACCTCGGCGAGCTGGCCGGGGCGCTCGGTCGCCACGACGAGGCGAAGGCCCATCAGCGGACGGCTCGGGAGTCGCGCGTGCCGGGGAACTGGTGACCTCCGCCCGCAGAAAGAATTTACCCTTGCCGGTTTCGTTCCGGTATCCACCGTCGGACCGATCCGCCGGTCCCGCCCCGAATGGCAGGATCGGCGCTCGTTGCCGACGGGGAGGAACACGACTTGTCAGAGACCGCGCAGAAGGAATCGAACAGGCGGAGCACGGAACACGCAACGGCCGAAGCGCCGGCGCAAAAGGGGTCTTGGCTGGCCCACAGGGGATTGATACCGGCGTCGAGACCCCAGCGCGTACTCGCGCTGGCCACCTTCGTCAACATGGTCGGCAGCGGCGTGTTCATGGTGAGCGCCGCGCTCTTCTTCACCCGTTCGGTCGGGCTGTCCGTGGCGCAGGTCGGGCTCGGCATGGGCATCGCCGCCGTGGTCGGCCTCTTCGCCGGAGTCCCGGTCGGGCACGTCGCCGACCGGCGCGGACCCCGCGAGGTCTACCTGCTGATGCTCGGCGTCCAGGGGATCGCCATGGCGGCGCTGGTGTTCGTCCACTCGTTCTGGCCGCTGGTGGCGGTGCTCTGCGTGGGTGGACTCGCCCGCGCGGCCGGCGCGGCGGCCCGTGGGCCACTGGTACGGGCCATCGGGGGCCGGCAGCTCACCCGGTACCGGGCGTACCTGCGCTCGGTGGCCAACCTGGCGGGCAGCGCCGCCGCGGTCGCGGCCGGGTTCGCGATCCAGTTGGACACCCGGTCGGCCTACCTGACCCTGGTGCTGGGCAACGCGGTCAGCTTCGTGGCCTGCGCCGCGATCGTCGCCGCGCTGCCGGCGCCGCCACCGGTGCCGGCGCCCGCCGTGGGCAGCCGGTGGGCAGTGCTGAAGGACCGCGGATACGTCGCGGTCACCGCCCTCGACAGTGTCATGTCGATCCACCACCAGGTGCTGCTCTTCGCGCTGCCCCTGTGGATCGTCGGGTACACCGAGGCCCCCCGCTGGCTCATCGGCATGGCCGCGCTCGTCAACACCGCACTGGTGGTGCTGCTCCAGGTGCGGGCGAGTCGGGGAGTCGACGACACCGCCGCAGCCGGCCGGGCGATCCGCCGCTCGGGCGTGGCGTTCCTCGTCGGCATGGCGGTGATGGCCGCCGCGGCCGGGCTGCCCGGGTGGCTCGCCACCGCCGTCATCATCCTGGGCATCTGCGTGCACACCGTCGGGGAACTCTGGCACTCCGCCGGTTCGCTGGAACTGCGGTTCAGCCTCGCCCCCGCCCACGCCCAGGGGCAGTACTCGGGGCTCTCCGGGTTCGGCACCGGCCTGGCGAACGTGGCGGCGCCCTCGGTCCTGGCCGTGTGCTGCATCACCTGGGGCGTACCGGGGTGGCTGCTGCTGGGCGGCGTCTTCGTGGTGGTGGGCCTGGTCATGCCGGTTGTCGTCCGGTTCGCCGCGCGGATCGAGCCGCTCGCCGACGCGCTGGCCACACCGCCCGTTTCCGCGGCACCCCGCTAGGTCGCGGCACGCGGCGCCGGCACGTCGAGGGCCGCCGGGCGTCATGATGGAACGGTCCACGGTGGAAGGGTGTCGGGCATGACTCCGGAGCGCGCGTTCTGGCTGGACGAGCAGGTCGACCGCGAGCGGGGCGCGGGCGGGCGCGGGCGCTACGAGACCGAGGTGTCGGCGCGGCCGGACGAGTTCGCCGACACCTGGGGCGACATCGCCCCGGTCGGCTTCGCGGTGGCGGCGTGGCGGGTGGCCTTGGCGCTGTCACCCCCGTACGTGCGCTGGCACCGGCGCGTTGTCTCGGCGACCTGCGCGCGCAGCCCGTGGGACGGGAGCCTGACCTGCGCGGTGACCCTGGTGTCGCGGTGGCCGGCCGAGCTGACCTGGACCCGGCAGTGGCAGCAGGACCGCGGCTGGCGGGACTGGCCCCAGCTGTTCGGTCAGTACGTCACGCCGTCGGAGCGGGACCTGACCCGGGCCCCGCACCTGCGCGCGATGCTGCGGGCCGAGGTCCCCGTCCCGCCGGACGACCTGCCCCCGGCGCCGGACGGTCCCGGCGACGAGTTCGCGCCGGCGGCGCGCCGGGCCGTCGCCGTGCTGACCCGGGAGCTGGACGCGCTGCTCGCCCCGCTGATCGGGCAGCTCGAGGCCGGGGTGCCGGCCGGCTCCTGACCGGCGCCCCGCCCGCCGGACGGCGGCCCGACCGGGGACCGACCCCCCGCAGGTGGATCCCCGGGCTCAGGCGGTGGCGGGGACCTCCGTGTCGGGCTGCTCGGCCGGCTCCTCGGCGGTCCGCCCGGCGGACGTCCCCTCGGCGGGCGTCCGCACGGCGAAGGCGTCGAAGGGCTCCCGGGGCGCGGGGATTTGCTCGACGAGGGCCGGCTGGACGGAGGCCGGCTGGACGGGGGAGGCCTCGGCGGCCGCTCGGGCGCCCACCTGCGGGTACTCGGCGGTCTCCCCGCCGCCCGCAGCGGCGGCCATCACCGCCGCGGCGGCCAGGTCGGCCACCCGCTTCGCCTCGCGCTGCACCCGGGCGCGCACCTCCTTGGCGTGCTGCTCGGCGAGGTCACCGGCCCGGCGGGCGTCCTCCAGCCGCTTCGTCTCGGCGGTCAGGTCGCGGCGGACCTCCACCAGGCGCTCCTCCAGCTCGGCGCCCTCCTGCTCGATGCTGGCGATCTCCTGCCGGGACCGGTCGAGCTGCTGGCCGGCGGTCTCCAGCTCGGCCTGGAGCTGGGACAGCGCCTCCTGCCGCTGCTGGAGCTCCTGCTGCACGGCGGTGAGCTGCTCCTGGTGCGCGCTCGTCTGCTCGTCGGCGCGCTCCCGCACCTCGGTGGCGTACTGCTGGGCCTCGGCGACGAGCGCGGCGATGTCCCGCTCCGCCGCGGTGGCCCGGTCGGCCAGCTCCTGCTCGGCCGCGGCCCGCCGCTCCTCCAGCTCGCGGGCCATGTTGGCCTGCCACTGGGCCAGCTCCTGCTGGGCCTTGCTGCGGTTCGCCTGCACCTCCTGCTGGATCTGCGTCCGGGCCGCCTTCACCAGCGCCTCCGAGGCGGAGCGGGCCTGCTCGACCTGCTGGTTGCTCTGCTCGGCGATCCGCTTCGCCTCCTGCTGGGCACGCTCGTGGGCGGCCTGGCCCTCGGTCCGCAGCTTCTCCGCCAGCTCGCGGGTGGCGGTGAGGTCGGCCTGCGCGGCGGCCCGCCGCTCCTCGTGCGCCTGCTCCTGCTCGGCGCGCCGGGCGTCCAGCTCCTCGTCCAGCTCCCGCAGCTCCCGGGCGGCCTGCTCGCGCGCCGCGGTGAGGGCCTTCTCCGCCTGGACATGGAGCTCGGCGGCACGCTTCGCGGCGGCCTCGCTGATCACCCCGGCCTGCTTCTCGGCCAGGTCGAGGATCTGCTCGACCATCGGGCCCAGGTCGCGGAAGGAGGCCCGGTCCACCTGCGCCGGACGCTGCCGCAGCTCCGCCACCTCGGTCTCCGCCCGCTGCAACTGCACGGTGAGCTCCTGGACCTGGCGGTACGCCCGGTCCCGGTCGGCGGTCAGCGTGGACACCTCGCCGTCCAGCCGCTTGACGTACCGGTCCACCTGCCGCTTGTCGTAGCCGCGCAGCGCGAACTCGAAGCTCGGCCGGGCCGACACGTCGTCGTGTGGTGCGAACGCGTCCTCGCCGTTGGACATGCGCCATCCTCCGTCGGTTCGCCAGCGCCAGGCCGGCGGATGACCGCCCCGCAGGGCATGATGAGGCGCAACGGTACCGCCACCCCCGAACGGGCCGGCGGCGTGCCCCACCACCGTCCCGGTGGGATGCCGTGACCGTTCGGCCGGGTCCCGCTCAGCCCGGCACCGGCCGCAGCTCCCGCTCGCCGGCCACCGGCGCCGATCCCGCCCGGCGGACCGGGCCGCAGCACCCGGCGCCGGCCACCAGCAGGCAGCCCGCTCCCGCCACCAGGCACACCACGGCGGCGCCGTAACGGCCGGCCCCCCAGGTCAGCAGGGCGGCGCCGGCCGGCCCGAGCGAGAAGTGCGTGCTCCAGAAGGCGGAGGTCACCCGGCCCAGCAGGTGGTCGGGCGTGATCTCCTGGCGCAGCGACATCGAGCAGATGCCACCGACACTGACGGAGCAGAGGTGGACCGCGGCCACCACGGTGAGCGCCGGGACGGTTCCGGCGAGCCCGATTCCGGCGACGGCCACGCCACTGAGGCCGGTCGCGCCGATCCAGGTGGCGCCGAAGCCGAGCCGGCGGCGCAGTGGGGCCACCAGCAGCGCCCCGGCGACGGTGCCGAGGGTGGCCAGGCCGAGCACCGTGCCGACGGTGCGGTCAGAGCCGCCCAGGTCGTGCTTGACGTGGTAGATCAGCACGTCGGTCAGGCCGAACGTCAGGAAGATGAAGACCGACAGCAGTACGGTCAGCGACCGCAGCACCGGCTGTCGCCAGAGGAACCGCGCGCCGGCCAGGAACTCGGCCAGCGGCCGCTCCCGGGCCCGGGTGGCCACGTCCGGGTCGGACGGCCGGAGCCGGACGAACCGGAGGCCGACGGCGGAGAGCGCGAAGCTGGCCGCGTTGACGCCGACCGCGGCGGCGGGACCGAACCGGGCCGACACCAGGCCGGCCAGCAGCGGTCCGACCACGGCGGCCGCCGCGTACGTCGCGTGCAGCCGTCCGTTCGCCTCCGTGATGCGCTCCCGGTCGACCAGGTTGCGCACCGCGGTCACCGAGGCGACCTGGCAGACCATGCCGACCGCCTCGCACACCGGCAGCACCACGAAGAGCAGCCACACCTGCGGGCCGGCGAGCCAGACCAGCGGGATCAGCCCGTACAGCACCAGCCGGACCAGGTCGGCGACGATCATCAGGGTGCGCCGGTCGAACCGGTCGACGAGCACCCCGCCGAAGACGCCCGCGCCGACCGACGCCACCCCGGCCACCGCGGTGAGCAGGCCCATCCGGGCCACCGAGCCGGTCGCGTGCAGCACCAGCAGCGGCACCGCCAGGTAGGCGAAGGAGTCGCCGGCCGCGGAGACGGCCTGTGCGATCCAGTACGTGACGAAGGAGCGGTCCCGCCCCAGCGACGGCCGGACCGGGCCGGGACCGGGGCGCGAGTTCACCAGCCGAGGCTACCGCCGGGCCGCGTCCCCTGGCGCCCGGCGGGTCGCTGGGGGACACTCGACGGGTCGCGCGCGCCGCCGCGCGCCGGGCCACCGGGACGCGACCTGGGAGGGCTGGACATGCGGATCGCCCTGTTCGTCACCTGCCTGGCCGACACCCTCTTCCCCGAGGCGGCCAAGGCGACGGTACGGCTGCTGGAACGCCTCGGTCACCAGGTCGACTTTCCGCAGGAGCAGACCTGCTGCGGGCAGATGCACGTCAACACCGGCTACCCGGACGACGCGCTGCGGCTGGTGCGCCGGCACGTGCGGACCTTCGCCCCGTACGACGTGGTGGTGGCACCCTCCGGCTCGTGCGTCGGCTCGGTGCGGCACCAGCACGCGATGGTGGCCCGCCGGGCCGGCGACGAACGCCTGGCCGGCCGCGCCGAACAGGTCGCCCGGCACACGTACGAGCTGTCGGAGCTGCTCGTGGACGTGCTCAGGGTGACCGACGTGGGGGCGTACTACCCGCACCGGGTCACCTACCACCCGACCTGCCACTCGCTGCGGCTGCTGCGGGTGGGGGACCGGCCGCTGCGGCTGCTGCGCGAGGTCCGCGGCCTCGACCTGGTGGAGCTGCCGCAGGCCGAGCAGTGCTGCGGCTTCGGCGGCACCTTCGCGGTGAAGAACGCGGACACCTCCACGGCGATGCTGGCCGACAAGATGCGGCACGTGCTGGCCACCCGGGCCGACGTCTGCACCGCCGGGGACGCCTCCTGCCTGATGCACATCGGCGGCGGGCTGTCCCGGCTGCGGGCCGGCGTACGGACCGTGCACCTGGCCGAGATCCTGGCCAGCACCGAGCCGGGCCGCGCCGGCGATCCGGCCGGCGGCCGGGCCGGCGCGAGCGGGGACGGCCCGGTGAGTACCGCGACCGAGCGGGAGGCGTGGCGATGACGGAGACATTCCTCGGCCTGCCGGCGACCGCGCCGCCGGGCGTCGGCAACCTGCGCGGCGACGAGCCGTTCCCGGTCGCGGCCCGCCGCGCCCTGGCCGACGCCCAGCTCCGCCGCAACCTGCGGCACGCCACCGGCACCATCCGCGCCAAGTCGGCGGCGGTGATCGGCGAGGTGCCCGACTGGCCGCAGCTGCGGGCCGCCGGGCGGGCGATCAAGAGCGACACCATGGCCCGCCTGCCCGAGCTGCTCGAACAACTGGCGGCGGCGGTCACCGCGGCCGGCGGCACCGTGCACTGGGCGACCGACGCGGTGGAGGCGAACCGGATCGTCACCGACCTGGTCCGGACCGCCGGCGCCGACCGGGTGATGAAGGTCAAGTCGATGGCCACCCAGGAGATCGGACTCAACGAGGCCCTCGAAGCCGCGGGGATCGAACCGGTCGAGACCGACCTGGCGGAGCTGATCGTCCAGCTCGGACGGGACCGGCCCAGCCACATCCTGGTGCCCGCCATCCACCGCAACCGAGCGGAGATCCGCGAGGTCTTCCTGCGGGAGATGCCCGGGGTGGACCCGGCGCTGACCGACGAGCCGGCCGTGCTCGCCGCCGCGGCCCGCCGGCACCTGCGCGCGACCTTCCTCAGCACGAAGGTCGCCGTCTCCGGGGCGAACTTCGCGGTCGCCGAGACCGGCACCCTCGCGGTGGTCGAGTCCGAGGGCAACGGGCGGATGTGCCTCACCCTGCCGGAGACCCTGATCACCGTGATGGGCATCGAGAAGGTGATCCCCACCTGGGACGACCTCGGGGTCTTCCTGCAACTGCTGCCCCGGGCGTCGACCGGGGAGCGGATGAACCCGTACACCTCGATGTGGACCGGGGTCACCCCGGGCGACGGGCCGCAGCAGGTGCACCTGGTGCTGCTGGACAACGGCCGCAGCGCGGTGCTCGCCGACGAGGTCGGCCGGCAGGCGCTGCACTGCATCCGCTGCTCCGCCTGCCTCAACGTCTGCCCGGTGTACGAGCGCACCGGCGGGCACGCGTACGGGTCGGTCTATCCGGGGCCGATCGGGGCGGTGCTCTCCCCGCAGCTCACCGGGGTCGAGGAGAACGCCTCCCTGCCGTACGCGTCGTCGCTCTGCGGGGCCTGCTTCGACGCCTGCCCGGTGATGATCGACATCCCGTCGGTGCTCGTGCACCTGCGCGCCCGGCATGTCGACGAGCGGCGGGCGGCGCACCGGACGCCGAGCGCCGAGGCGGTCGCGATGGCCGCGGCCGCGTACACGATGGACCATCCCCGGCTGTACGCGGCCGCGCAGCGCGCCGCGGGGCTGGGCCGGGTGGCCGGGCGCGCCCTGCCCCCGCCGTTGAGCGGCTGGACCGCCAGCCGGGACGTGCCGGCCGCGCCGCCGCAGACGTTCCGCCAGTGGTGGGCGCAGCGGAGCGGGTCATGACCGCCCGCGACATCGTGCTGGCCCGGCTCCGGACCGCCCTGGCCGGCGCACCACCCACGCCGGCACCCGACCGGCCGGACCACCGCCGGCAGGGCGAGCTGCCGCCCGGCCACCCCCAGCTGGTCGACCTGCTCGCCGAGCGGCTGACCGACTACCGGGCCCGGGTCCGCCGGACCACCGGCGCCGCGATCGCCGACGCGGTCGCCGGCATCCTCGCCGCCGAGGGCGCCACGACTGTCGTGGTGCCCCCCGGGCTGCCCGCCGACTGGCGACCGGGCGGAATCGAGGTGGTGGTCGACGACGAGCTGCCCGCCGGTCGGCTGGCCGAGCTGGACGCCGTGGTCACCGCGGCGGCGGTCGCGGTCGCCGAGACCGGCACCATCGTCCTCGACGCCGCCGCCGACCAGGGCCGGCGGATCATCAGCCTGCTGCCCGACCGGCACGTCTGCGTGGTCCGCCCCGGGCAGGTGGTGGCCACCGTGCCGGAGGCCCTCGCCCGGCTCACCCCCGGCCGCCCGCTGACCTGGATCAGCGGCCCGTCGGCCACCAGCGACATCGAACTGAGCCGGGTCGAAGGCGTGCACGGCCCCCGCCGCCTGCACGTCGTCCTCACCGACGACTGACCCGCCGCCGGGCGGCCGTGGACGACCGGTCGCCGAATGCCGGGCCCGCGTCGGGTGCGGCGGTCGGCCCGCCGCGCCGGGTGACCGGGTGACCGGGTGATGGGCGGCGGCCGGATCAGGCCGGGAAGTGCGGGTTGCCGGCCGTCAGCCGGACCGTGAAGCCGTCCGGACCGCGGTGCAGCGCAACGTGGTTGCAGGACTGATGGGAGATCCACAGGCCCAGCCCGCCGGACGAGCCGTTGGTCGCCGGGAGGAGACCGGCGAACGGGTCCTTCGGCCCGTTCCCGCCGTCGCTCACCGTGACCACGATGCGGTCGGCGCCGCTCCACAGCCGCATCCGGGCCGGCGGGAGACCGTGCCGCAGGGCGTTGGTCACCATCTCGCTGACCGCCACCACCAGGTCCTCGACGTCGTCGGCGGGCAGCTGCCCCCGGTCGGCGGCATAGACCGCGGCGCGGGCCTGCGCGGGCGTCGGATCGGTCAGCTCGACCAGCGGCGCCGTCCGCTGCACCGGGTCCGGCAGCATCGGCCGCGGCTCGGCGAGATAACTCGTCGGCTCGGTGTAGACGCCGGTCGGGACGTGACTGCCGTCCGGCCGGGCGACCCGGGGGTGGGTGCGCGCCACGTCCGCCAGCACCCGCGCCGGGGCGACCCGGGTGTCGTAGGCGCACATGCTCCAGAGCGGGAAGTCGTCGTAGGCGTGGTTTATGGCCGACTCGTACCGGGCCCACCAGTCCCAGGTCGCCCCGAGCGCGGTCCGGGGCAGCTCACCGACGATCCGGATCTGCGCGGCGCCATCGGCCACGTACGAGGCGAGCAGCTTGCGGTAGGAGCGGATCGCGGCGGTCGGCCGGGCGTACACGTCGCCGCCGGGCAGGAACGTCACGCCCGAGTCGGCGGGCAGGGCCCGCCGGACCAGCTCGGCGTTGCGCTCACCGAGGCCCACCACGGCCGGTTCACCGGCCTCGATCCCGCCGAGCAGGAAGGGCAGCATGACGGCGAGCAGGTGCTCGTCGGAGTCGAAGAGGATCGCCTCGTGGTAGTAGCCGACGTGGCCGGCGGCGGCACCCGTCCTCACCGCGCCACCTCGACCCGCACGTCGGGAAGCTCCAGCAGCTCGACCAGGCGGGCTGCGGCCGACCGGCTGGTCCGCAGGACGGCGGTGGCGCCGCGACGCCGGGCGTGCTCGCCCAGCTCGATCAGGCAGCGGTGGTCGATGAACCCCAGGTGGGTCCCGTCGACCACCAGCCGGCCGTCGACCGGGTGCGGGTCGACGCGGTCCAGCGCGGCGGCGAAGAGCCGGCGGTTGGACGGGTCCAACTCACCGGCCAGCGCGACCGCGCCGTCGCCGGGGTCGGCGGCGTAGAGGCGGAACAGCACGTCGGCGTTGGTCTCGGGGTGCAGGCAGGCCAGCTCCGTGATGGCCCGGTCGCCCAGCTCGCGCCGGTCGTAGGCGCAGATGGCCGACATCGGGTGGGTGCGCATGTAGCGGTCGATGAGGTGCTCGTACCGGGCGAACGCGTCCCGCTGGGCGGGAGTGCGGACCAGCGAGGTCGCCACGGCCGCCACCCGGAACCCGCGGTAGCCGGCGGCGAGCGCGTCCGCCGTGGCGGCCGCGTAGTGCCGCACCTGGGTCTCCGGGTCGATGACCTCGTCGATCCGGTAGGCGTCGTCGACGTGCACCATCCGGGCCGCCCCGCTGCGCAGCGCGTCGCCGAGGCCGGGGAAGGCGGCCAGGCGGTGGGTCAGCGAGCCGGGCGTCCCGGGCGCCGCCACCCAGACCCGCTCGCCGGCCGCGAGACCGGCGGTGACGAAGGCCAGGGCGCGGGAGTCGAGCACCGCCGGGTCGTCGTAGGCCCAGCAGACGTGACCGTACGCCGGGGGCGGCGCGGTGTTGCCGGTCAAGCGGACTTCCTCATGGCGCCAGTCTATGCTGCGCCGCCGTAACGGCCATTCGTGCCGGCTCGCGGCCGATCCCGGCCCGGTCGGCGCCGCCGCTGGCTGGACCGGACCGGGCCGGGGCCGTGCGCGTCCAACCGGTCGTGCACCAGGTCGACCCGGGTGCCGCCGTCGACGGGGGTGAAGGTGACGGTGAGCCGGCTGCCGGGCGCGTCCGGGGCCGGAATGCCCCAGTCCGGACCGATCAGCTCGTAAACGGCTTGGCTGGGCGGCGGTCGCCCGGGATCATCGCCGATGTGTCGATCACCGCACGGGAGATGACGCCGACGACTGGCCGCAGCTGTGGCCGATGCTGCGCGACATGGGGGTCGGCGACGACCCGCCGGCGGTCCAGCGGGAGCGCTTCCTGCTGCTGCGCGCCGACCCGCGCTGGGCGCTGCTGGCGGCCGTCGGCGACGACGGACTCACCGGGTACGCCGCCGCCCAGGACCACGGCCCGCACCTGCGCTCCGGCGACGCGCACCGGGTGGCCCGGCGGCACGACCTGTACGTCCGCCCGGACCGGCGCCGGCACGGCGTGGGGCGGGCGCTGCTCGTGGCGGTGTCGGACTGGGCGGCCGGACGGGTCCGGTACTGGAGTGGCAGGCCCACCGGGAGCGGGCCGCACCCTTCTACGAGCGGCTCGGCCACCGGGGCGAGGCCTGCCCGCAGCCGGGGTACCCGACCTTCGTCCTCGACCTCGGGTCGCCGTGACGCGTCCTCGGCCTCGGGTCGCGGTGACGCCGGCGGCAGGGTCGCGCTGACGCCCACGGCGGCGTTCAGGGCAGCGGGTGGGAGATGCCCCGGGCGTGGTCGGTGATCGCCGCGCCGACCACCGTCGCGGTCAGCGGCAGCACCTCCAGGCAGCGGCGCACCGCCGCGGCCATCAGCGCGTTCGGCACCCGCATGGACAGCGTGCAGTGCGGCACCCAGCGGCCCGGCTGGTAGTGCTCCACCAGCGTGATGCCGGCGCGGGCCAGCCGATGGTGCACCTGGGCGTGGTGGGCGAGCAGCTCGGCGGTGGGCGTCGTCCCCAGCCAGAGCACCCGGCCGACGAACTGGCCGGCGTGCTGGAACTCCAGCCGCAGCGGGGCGGCCACCACCATTCCGGCGAGGGCGTCGGCGACCTGGTCGGGGTCGAAGCGGGCGGCGACGGCCAGCGAGACATGCGGCCGGTGCCGCTGCTCCAGCAGCGACCGCATGCTCTGCACGCCCTCGGACTCCAACGCGTCCCAGAGCACCCGGATCCGCCGGGTGGCGTCGGTGTCGAGATACAGCTCCAGCGCCGCGACCACGTCGCTCACCCTAGAGGTGAGGTTTGCCCGGCCCCGTGGGCGGTACTGCCCAGGTGGCACCGACGTGGAGGAGCGTGGACCGTGGACGTGAACGACCTGCTGGCCGAGGCGTACGGCCGGCTGCCCGACCTGGTCGACTCGGCGGTCGACGGGCTCGGTCCCGAACAGCTCCGGCAGCCTCCGGCGCCGGGGGCCAACACGGTGGGCTGGCTGGTCTGGCACCTGACCCGGGTCCAGGACAGCGGCGTCGCCGACCTGCTCGGCGAGGAGCAGGTCTGGGTCTCCGGGGACTGGGCGGGCCGGTTCGGGCTGACCGCCGACCCGAACGACATTGGCTTCGGGCACACGCCGGAGCAGGTGCTCGCCTGCCGCCCGGAGAGCGGGCGGGCGCTGGTCGACTACCACCGGGCGGTCGCCGAGCGGACCGGTGCGTACCTGCGGGGGCTGCGGCCGGCGGACCTGGACCGGGTGGTGGACGAGAACTGGGACCCGCCGGTGACCGCCGGCGTCCGGCTGGCCAGCCTGCTGGAGGACGACCTCCAGCACGTCGGTCAGGCCGCCTACGTGCGGGGGGTGATCGAGCGGGGCTGACCGGGCCCGGGCGCGGTCCGGAAGGCGAGTGGGTGGCCGGCGGGCCCGAACCCGACGTCCGCCTCACCCGGATCGGGTGAGTTGGGATCACCCCACCGCCGGGGACCCTGCGGGGATGACCGGGGACGGGAGGGGGACCTATGGGCGCGGCGGTTGAGCACCTGGCAGGGGTCGCGGGCCGGCATCCCGAGCTGCCGGAGACCACCGCTGGCACGCTCCGGCTGGACCTGCGCGACGGCGGGCGCACCGAGCACTGGCACCTGACCATCGACCACCAGAACGTCGAGGTGGCCCGGTCCGGCGACGAGGCCGAGCTGGTCGTCCGCGCCGACCGCGAGGTCTTCGACCGGATGGCCGCCGGCGACCTCCACCCGGCGGCGGCGCTGCTGCGCAACGACCTCACCGTGCAGGGGGACATGCGGTTGCTGATGGCGTTGCGCCGGCTCTTCCCGGGCCCGCCCGGCGCCCGGCACCCCCGGCGGGCCGACTGCGGGCGGGGTGACGCGGCATGAGGCAGGGGTGGGTGAACGTCTTCGCCGGCAACTCCTTCGCGGTCAGCGACGCGCAGGGCGACATCGAGGTCGACCCGCACGCCCCGGTCGGGCTCTTCTCCTTCGACACCCGGTTTCTGTCCCGCTGGGTGCTCACCCTCGACGGCCAGCGGATGCACGCCCTCTCCCGGGACGACATGGCCTACTTCGAGACCCGGTTCGTGCTGGTGCCAGGAACGGCCAGCCACTACGTCGACGCCGACGTGTCGGTGATCCGGCACCGCATGATCGACGACAGCTTCAGCGAGCGGATCACCGTGCTCAACCACACGGCGAAGCCCGCCGAGTTCGTGCTCCGGCTGGACGTAGCCAGCGATTTCGCCGACACCGCCGAGATCCGCAACCCGGTGCCCCGCCGGGTCATCGCCAGCGTCGACCGCGGCGCGCTGCGGCTGTGCTACCAGCGGGACCGGTTCATCCGGGAGAGCGTCGTCACCAGCACCAGTCCCGCCAGCGTCGACCAGGGCGGGATGACCTTCCGGATCCGGGTCGCGGCCAACGGCGAGTGGAGCACCGACCTGCACGTCGGCACGGTGATCCACGGCGCCCGCGGGCGGGACCTGCGGGCCAGCCTGGAAACCCACCGGCACATCGTGCGCCGGGGGATGCGGGAGGACCTGGCGCGCTGGCTCGACCGGGCGCCGCAGCTCGTCGCCGAACGCGACTCGCTGGAGTCGGCGTACGAGTGCGCGCTGACCGACCTGGCGGCGCTGCGCTACACGCCGCTGTCGTTCCCCGAGCGGGTGCCGGTGGGTGGCCTGCCCTGGGCGATGGCGCTGTACGGCCGGGACGCCATGATCACCTGTCTGGAGACGCTGCCGTTCACCCCGGAGCTGACCCCGGCCACGCTGCGGCTGCTCGCCCTGCTCCAAGGCGGCCGGCTCGACGACCTGCGCGACGAGGAGCCGGGCAAGATCCTGGTCGAGTTGCGCTACGGGGAGACGGCCGCCTTCGACGAGCAGCCCACCTGCCTCTACTACGGCGGCGCGGACACCACCCCGCTCTTCGTCGTCCTGCTGGACGAGTACGAGCGGTGGACCGGCGACGCCGCGCTGGTCCGCGAGCTGCGCCACCCGGCCCGGATGGCGTTGGACTGGATCGACGACTACGGCGACGCGTGCGGCGACGGCTACCTGCGCTATCAGCGGCGCAACACCCGCGGGCTGGTCAACCAGGTCTGGCGGAACTCGCCCGACGCGATCGTGGACCGGCACGGGCGGCAGCCGGGATTCCCCCGGGCGACCTGCGAACTCCAGGGGTACGCGTACGACGCGAAGATGCGGGGAGCCCGGCTCGCCCGGGAGTGCTGGAACGACCCGGCGTACGCGGACCGGCTGGAGGCCGAGGCCGCGCGGCTGCGCCAGCGCTTCAACCGGGACTTCTGGCTGCCCGAGCGGGAGTACTACGCGCTGGGGCTGGAGCCGGACGGCACCCCGGTCGACGCGCTCACCTCGCACCTCGGCCACCTGCTGTGGAGCGGGATCGTGGAGCCGGAACGCGCCGGGGCGCTGGCCGCCCACCTGTGCGGCCCGGACCTGTTCAGCGGCTGGGGCGTGCGGACGTACGCGGCGGGGCAGCGCCCGTACAACCCGGTCGGCGCGCACCTCGGCGCGGTGTGGCCGGCGGACAACGCGCTGGTCGCGACGGGCCTGCGCCGCTACGGCTTCGACGCCGAGGCGGCCCGGATCGCGGCCGGCATCTTCGCGGTGGTGGAGACGCTCGGCGGTTCGCTGCCCGAGGTGGTCGCCGGCTATCCGCGCCAGGTCACCAAGTACCCGGTCCAGCTCCCGACCGCCGGCCGGCCGCAGTCGTGGTCGTCGGGGGCGCTGCTGATGCTGCTGGGCACCATCCTCGGGTTGCGCCCGTGCGGGGACAACCTGCTGGTCAACCCGGCGCTGCCGGCGGGGTTCGGCCGGATCGAACTGCTCGACGTGCCGGGCCGCTGGGGGCGCGCCGACGCCTACGGGCGGGACCGGGCCCCGGGCCGCCGGCCCCGGACGCGCTGAGCAGTCGGTCGGCGCTGGACGGGGCGCGAGGGCGGCGGTCAGCGTTGCCCGGCGGCCGTCTGCTCGGTCTGCGTCCGGGCGGCTGGCGCGGCGTCCGGGCCGGGCCCGACGGCCGCTGTCGCCGGAGCTTCCCCGCCGGCCGCCGGCGCCGGGTCGCCCGCGCCGGCCGCCGGGCGGGTCGCGCCCCGCCGGGCCAGCCCCCGGTCGACGCCGACGAAGAGCAGACCGAGCACCCAGAACGCGAACGCGAAGAAGAGCGAGCTGAGCCCGACGCCGTCGTAACCGAGCTGTCCGGCGTCGATGAACGGGTACGGGTAGCGGTGCACGATCAGCCCGCGTACCAGGGCGAATCCCAGGTACGCCAGCGGGAAGGCGAGCCACCAGGCCGCGTACCGCGGGCGCAGCCGGCCGCGCGGGTCGAACAGCGCCCAGTCCGCGACGGCGAGCAGCGGCACGACGGTGTGCAGGAACTGGTTGCCCAGCGCCTCGCCGAGCGCGCGGTCCGGTTGCGCCATCGCGAACGGGCTGGCCGGGTTGGCCAGCACCAGGTGGTAGACCACGCCGGTGATGGTGATGTAGAGGGTCACCGCGCCCTTGAGCGCCGATGGCGGCTCGGGGCGGTGCTGCCAGGCCCGCCAGGCGGCGTAGCCGGCGAAGGGCCCGACCGCCACGTTGCTCTGGATCGTGAAGTAGGGCAGCAGGCCGGTCACCGTGGCCGGACCGAGCGCCGTGAGCACGATCCCGGCCAGCACGCTGATCACGATCGCCAGGCGGAAGCTGACTGCCAGCCGTCGACGCCGCAGACTCATCGGCGCAAGCTATCAGCCCGGCCTCTGCCGGTCACCCGCCGACGGGGCGCCGCCGTCACCAGCCGGACGTGCCCGGGCCACCCTTGAATGGCCCGGTGATTTCGCTGGTCCCGGACCGGTTCCGTGCCGGCACGGTACCGACGGCCGGTGCCGGGCGGCCGTGCTCAGCGCGTGGCCGAGCCGGTGGGGACCGGCGGCTTGGCCGTCGGACCGTTGACGCGCACGCCCGGGCCGGTGTCGCTGTCCGGCGTGGATGGCGGGTGGTCCGGCCGGCTGGTCGGGTCGGCGCCCGGGCGGTCCGCCGGGCTGGTCGGCCCGCGCTGCCGGTCCCGGTCGGTGAGCAGCCGGTCGCACCAGTCGTGCACCCGCTCCCGGCCGCCCGCGGCCGAGACCAGCTCGGCGAAGCGGGGACCTTCCAACTCCCGCTTGCGGTTGCCGTCCTCGATTTTCTGGTAGGCGGTGCAGAGCCCGACCAGGGCGGGTGAGCCGGTCGGCGATGCGGAAGCGCCGGCGTCCGCGGTAGGGGACAGGCTGGGACCGCCGGTCGGGGTGGGATGCCTGTCGGCGCTCGCGCTCGGTGCGGTCGTGCCGTCGTCGGCACCACCCAGGGAGCCGGGCAGGACGCCGGTGGCCGCGGCCAGCGCCACGCCGCCGGTGGCGGCGGCCGCCAGCAGGGCCACGAGGGCGACCTTCGCGCTGAGCAGACCGGCGAGGATCCGCCGCTCGGGACGGTTGGCCGCCATCGGCATCGAACCCGCCCGGGCCGTCCGGAACGCCTCCATGGCGGCCCGCTCGCCGGTCAGCTCGTGCGGGCGCGGGGCGGCCCGGACGGCGGTGAGGAGTCGGACCAGCGCCTCCGGACCATCCGGCGGGTCGGCGACGGGACCGACGAGCAATCGCTCGACGGTCTCCAGGTCCATGCGGTGTGCGTTCATCTCGTGTCCCTCAGCGCCGCCGACCTGCGCGGCGTCACATGGGAACCCGCCGTACGCTCCGAAACGCCCAGGTGAGCTCGATCACGCGGCGGGGAACCGACGGGTGACGGCGCGCTCAGCCCATGGTCTTCGACCCGTCGATCGACTCGCGGAGGATGTCGGCGTGCCCGGCGTGCTGCGCGGTCTCCGCGATCAGGTGCAGCAGCACCCGGCGCACCGACCAGCTCGCGCCCGGCTCGAACCAGGGCGCGCTCGGCAGCGGATGCGCGGCGTCCAGGTCGAGCGTGCCGACCAGCTCGTCCGTCGCCCGGGCCACCCGGTCGAACTCGGCGAGCAGCCCGGCGAGCGTCTCGCCCTCGCGCATCCGGAACTGGCCCGCCCAGTCGAGCGGCTGGCTCTGCATGGCCTCGGCGCCACCGACGGCGAACCGGATCCACCGCTCCTCGGTGGTCGCGACGTGCTTGATCAGGCCGCCGAGGCAGAGCTCGCTGACCGTGCTCCGCCGGGCCGCCTGCTCGTCGGTGAGGCCGCCGACGGTCTGCCGGAGGAAACCGCGGTGCCGCCGCAGCGTGGCCAGCAGATCCGCCCGCTCGCCCGTCACGACCTGGTCGGAGACGCTCATGATGCCTGCCCTTCGTTGACGACTGCGACCACGATATGGCCGGCCACCGACAGTCGCGGACCCTTCCACAGCGGACGGCGCCGCGTCGCCACCGGTTGCCGATCCGGCCCGGGCGCGGTGCACTGAACTAGATGGGTGTAATCAAGGTGGGCACCTCGTCCTGGGCCGACCAGCTGCTGGTGCGCTCCGGCTGGTACCCGCGGGCGGTCAACACCCCCGCCGGTCGGCTCGGCTGGTACGCGGACCGGTTCGGGCTGGTGGAGGTGGACACCTCCTACTACGCCATCCCGCTGCCGGAGACCGCCGAGGGCTGGGTGGCGGCCACCCCGCCCGGGTTCACCTTCGACGTCAAGGCGTTCAGCCTCTTCACCGGCCACCACACGCCGGTGGCGGCGCTGCCGCGGGACCTGCGCCCCGCCGGCGGCCCGAGCCGGATCCGCTGGCGCGACCTGCCCGCCGGGGCGTACGACGAGCTCTGGGACCGGTTCCGCGCGGCGCTGGCGCCGATCGCGGCGGCCGACCGGCTCGGCGCGGTCCTGCTCCAGTTCCCGCCGTGGCTGGCCCGGAGCGCGGCGGCGAAGCGGCGGATCGTCGAGCTGGCCCGGCGGTGCCGGCCCTGGCGGGTCGGCGTGGAGCTGCGGCACTCCTCCTGGTTCGCCGAGGACGTCGTCGTGGACACCGTGACCTTCCTGCGCGAGCACGGGCTGAGCTACGTCTGCGTCGACATGCCGCAGGGGCACGTCTCCTCGGTGCCGCCGATCCTGGTGGCCACCGCCGACCTCGCCGTCGTCCGGTTCCACGGGCACAGCACGGACTGGGAGAGCGGCGACAAGCAGGACAGCTTCCGGTACGCCTACGGCGAGGAGGAGCTGCGCCGCTGGTCCGTGCTGCTGACCGAGCTGGCCGACCAGTGCGCCGAGCTGCACGTGCTGATGAACAACTGCTGCGGCGGCCAGGCCCAGCGCGACGCCGCCCGGCTCGCCGGCCTGCTCGGGGTCGACGTCACCCGGGCGGAGGTCGCCGCCCGCTGACGCTTCGGAGGTTTCCCCGGTTCCGGGCCGGGTACCGGCGGTGCCGAGGCACGACGGAGGGGGAGCGCGTGAGCGAGCGGGACGAGGCGGCGACGGGCCGGCCGGACGACCGGGACCCCCGGGCGACCCGGGAGGCCGAGGAGGCGCACGGCGGCAGCATGGCGCCCGGCCTGGTGGACGACACCGGTCACCCGGTGACCGAGCCGCCCGCGCCGGAGACCGCGCCCGAGCCGTCCGCGATGGGGACGCCGGGGGAGGACGGCACCGGCTCCTGACCGGCGGTACGACGAAGCCCGGAGCGGTTGGTCACGCCCCGGGCTTCGGCACGCCCGGGGGCAGCGGACGACCACTTCGG
Organism: Micromonospora sp. NBC_00898; assembly: GCF_045207895.1. NCBI lineage: Bacteria > Bacillati > Actinomycetota > Actinomycetes > Micromonosporales > Micromonosporaceae > Micromonospora > Micromonospora sp. NBC_00898. Next base: position 3,551,793 of record NZ_CP108775.1, on the reverse strand, counting down.
ACACTGCGCCGCACCGCGCCGCGCGACCGCCCGGGCCACTGGTAGCGTGCCGGGCGTTCGGTGTCCACAGTGCTGGCCGGCCGTCCGGGCCGGGGTTCGGGAGAGTAGCCGTGGTTGGTTGGCAGGGAGACATCCGGCGGGCGTCGAGCGCCGACGCCCGGGTCGTCGGCACGATCCTCGCGGAAGCGTTCATGCGGGACCCGGTCAGCGGGTGGATCTTCCCCGACGAGCGGCACCGGGCCGAGGCGCACCCGGCCTTCTTCGGGGAGTTCGTCACGCTCGCCCTGGACGCGGGCGAGGTCCACCTGGCGGGCGACGGGGCGGGGGCGACGCTGTGGCTGCCGGTCGACGGCGGCGAGGGCGAGAGCGACGAGGGGCAGGAGCTGTACCGGGCCCTGGAGGCGTCGATCGGCGCGGAGGCGACGAAGCGGTTCGCGATCCTCGACGAGCTGATGACGGCCAACCACCCCGGCGAGCCGCACTGGTACCTGCCGTTCATCGCGGTGCACCCCGACCACCATGGCCGGGGCGTCGGCTCGGCGCTGCTGCGGCACCAGCTGGCCCGGCTCGACGGGCTCGGCTCCGCCGCCTACCTGGAGGCCAGCTCGCCACGGAACGCGGCCCTCTACGAGCGGCACGGCTTCGCCCAGCGGGAGGTCACGCTGGACCTGCCGGGCGGGCCGAGCCTCTACCCGATGTGGCGCAACCCGGCCTGACGCGCGCCGCCCGCCCCGCCGACGGCGGGGCGGGCGCTCAGCGGCGTACCGCGACGGTGGCCGCGTCGAGCGCGGCGACGACCGCGGACAGCAGGCCGTCCAGCGGTGGCGGCAGGTACCGGCGGCACTCGCGCATCCGCGCGCTCACCTGCTCGTCGAAGACGTTCGAGCTGAGCCCGACGGCGCCGGTCAGGGCGGCCAGTGCTGGGCGCGGTCCTCGCCGTCCTGCTGGTGAACTTCGACGCGCTGCTCGCGCCGGACACCGCCGCCTACCTGAGGTGGCTGCTGCCGGCGATCCCGGTGGCCGCCGCGGTGGTCGGCCTGGTCTGGGGGCTGGTGCTGAAGTCGGTCCGGCCCGAGGCGTACGCCCGGATCGGCCGGGTGGCCGAGGACGGGCTGCACGAGCCCGGTCTGCACCCGTCGCCGGAGCCGGAGCAGGACGCCTGGTCGGCCGCCGGCCGGCGCTGACGTACCCGACGACGGCCCGACCGCCCCGTGCGGTCGGGCCGTCGCCGGTTCCGCTCAGCCGCGCCGGCTGACCCCCTCCGGGTGCATGCCGGTCGCCTCCTCCAAGGCGTTGTCCGGCAGGTCCTCGCCGGCTCGGTCGTCCGGGAACGTCCGCCCGCTCGGCGCCGGGTCGGGCGGGGCGCCGGGCCCCGCCGCCGGCGTACGGGTCGGTTCGACCGGACCGAAGCCGTGCCGCCCGGCCGGGTTTCCGTCGCCGGCCGGGGCGCCGGCCCGGCGGTCGCCGCGGCGGCCCTCCGGCAGCCCGGCCTCCTCGCTGCCCTCGTCCATCGGCGAGTCCTCGCCCGCGCCCCATGGCACGTCGGCGGCGTACCCGTCGGTCGTACCCCACGGCTCGGTCGACTCCGGCCCCCGCCGCTCGTCACCCGTGCCCGGTCCGTCGTTGCTGCTCATGGCCACCTCGCCTGGTCGATCCGCCAGTGCCGGCGTTGATTGCCCGGCACCGCCCCGGTCATGCCCCCACCTTGGCCGGACGGCTCGCCGGCGACGGTGACGCGCCGGATGGTCGGCCTCGCGGCGGGGCCGACCGTCCCTCCCGGCCGGCTCACCGGCCGGACATCGCCATGTGCCGCTTGGCCGCGGCCACGGCGGCCACCTTGCCTATCGTCTTCGGCGCGGCCATCAGGCCTCCGGCCCGGTCGAGCATCCCCCGGAACACCTGCCCCGGCTTCTGCTGCTCGCCCATGTACGCCGTCACCACCACCAGGGCGCCGGTCAGCGCCGGGATCGCCCACTGCAGCATCTTCATCTGCCGCTGGCAGGACGCGACGTTCGCCGGTGTCTGGTAGCTCGGCTTGGTGGTCCCCTCGACAGGCGGGCCGCCCGCCTTCTGCAACCTCATGCCGAGCAACCGGCTGTACCCGGTCACCGCGAGCGCGCCGACGGTCAGCGCCGTCTTCACCGCGCTCATCTTCGCCACCCCGGACTGGGCGGCGACGCGTGGGCTCTCGGTGACCAGCTCGCCCACCGCCCCGGCCAGGTGGGCGCCGATCGCCGCGGCGTTCACCGGGGTCCACCGGGCCCAACCCGCCGAGGCCACCGGCAACCGCTGCGTCGAATCGTTGATCTGTGCCGCCGCACCGTTGACGCCGAGCGCTCCCATCAGCGAGCCGCCGAACCAGGCCGCCAGTCCCAGGTCGTGCATCGAGCGCAGTGCGGTGTGCCGTTCTGACATCTGGATCCCCCTCCGCCGTGTTCGGGCGGTGCGGCATACCCACCGTCCGGGCCGTTACGCACCGCGGTTCGCCGGTATCGCGGTGTCCGGGGCCGGTGCGCCGGGAAAGCGGACACGATCCGGGCGGATCAGGGCGGGATCGCCCCGCGGGGCGGTCAGCGCCGGGGCAGCCCGGCCGCGAAACCGGCCACCCGGACGGCCAGCGGCGCCGCGGCCCGGACCCAGGTGAAGTGGTCCAGCGGTGCGCCCGCCTCCGCCACGGCATAGCGGTGCCGGGTGACCGGCGCGGCGGTGAGCTTGCCGCAGAGGTGGTCGAGGGTGGCGTGCGGGGTGTACTGGTCGTCGTCCATGCTGACCGCCAGCACCGGGGTCCGCACCGACCGGAGGGCCGCCTCGGCGTCCACCCCGTCGAGCGTGGGGAATCGGCCGGTCCGCGCGGTGTACGCCCAGTCCCGGATCACCCCGCGCGCCTGCCGGCCGCCGAATCCCCAGCCGGGCCAGACGCCGAGCAGCCGCGCGGTCGCCGCGATCCCCTGGGTGTACGGCAGCACGCCCCAGCCGCGCAGCCCCGGATAGCCGCGCCACCACGGCACGCCGACGGCGACCAGGGCGAGCCCGTCCACCCGGTCCGGGTCGTGCAGGGCCTGGTGCAGCACGCCGACCTGTCCGCCGAGGGAGTGCCCGAGCAGCACCCGGGTACGGCCGTCCAGCCGGGGCTTGAGCGCGTCGAGCACCGCGCCGACGTCGGCGGCGAGCTCGGCGTAGCCGTACCGGCAGGTGCGGTTGGGGAGCGGGGTGCTCTCGCCGGTGCCCCGCAGGTCGGCCACGATCACGGCCAGGCCGGCGTCGCGCAGCGCCGCGGCGAAGGGACGGTAGTAGCGGGCCCGGACGCCCATCGCGGGCCAGATCACCACCACCGGCGCGTCCGGCACGCCGTCCGGGTCGGGGTACGACTGCACCCCGATCCGGGCGCCGTCGACGTCGATGAACTCCTGGGTGTACTCCGGCTCCCCGCTCACCGGCCCAGCCTACGGCCGGAAGCTACCAGCGGGTAGCACGGGTGTCGACAGGTCCCGCCGCTCCCTCGACGGGCCCGCCTCCCGGCGATCCGGCAGCAGCGCGGCCGCCGGCCCGGACAGGTGCGCGTCGAGGGTGGCGAGCTGCCCGGTCATCAGGCCGCCGCCGTGACCGGACGCGCGACCGTGCCCACCGTGGCGTAGATCGCGCCGAGCTGCTCGGCGCAGCGCTTCCACGAGTAGCGGCTGCGGATCCGGTCCAGTGCCGCCGTGGCGTACGCGAAGCGACGGACCTTGTCGGCGAGGAGCCGGCGGATCGCGGTGGCCAACGCGCGGGAGTCGCGCGGCGGGACCAGGTCGCCGGTGAGCCCGTCGACGACGGTGTCGGCGATGCCGCCGACGTTCGTGCCGATCACCGGTACACCGCAGGCCATGCTTTCCAGCGGGGTGAGCCCGAACGGCGCGTACCAGGGGACGGCGACGAGGACGTCGGCCGACCGGTACCAGGGGGCCATCTCCTCGCGGGGCACCCCACCGACCAGCTTGACCCGGTCGGCCACGCCGCAGGACTCGGCGAGGGCGGACAGGCGGCGGGCGAAGGAGCCAGCGGGCAGCTGCTCGGCCGGTGGTCCGCCGACCACCACGCACTCGGCGTCCGGCACGGCCGGCAGCGCCCGGACCACCTCCAGCAAGCCCGTGCGTTCCACCATCCGGCCGACGGTGAGGATGCGCGGCCGGGCCGGATCGCGCGGCGCCACCGGGCCGTCCGGGCGGAACACGTCCTGGTTGACGCCGGAGGGGACCAGCGCCATCCGGGACCGGGGCACGCTGAGGCGGACCAGCTCGGCGACCTCGTCCGCGCACTGCACGATGACCCGGTCGACGGCCCGGCCCAGCGCGCGCTCGTAGCCGACCCGCCCTGGTGGGCTGGTGTCTCGGCCGCCCTGGTGCGGTCGCTTCAACACCGTGCCGAGGGCGTGGTATGTCAGCACGGTCGGCACCCCGGCGCGTCGACCGGCGTGCACGGTCGCCAGGCCGCTCATCCAGAAGTGCGCATGTGCCACGGCGGGCGTCCAGTCCCCGTGCCGCCACCGGTCGGCGAGCCAGCCGCCGAACTCGCCCATGTATGGCAGCAGCTCGTCCTTCGGCACCCGGTAGGCCAGGCCGGCCGGCACGTGCCAGACCTGGTAGCCGCCCGGTGTGGACACCGACTCGGGCAGGGCGGTGGAGTCGCGGCGGGTGTGGACGCGGACGTCGTGCCCCTCGCCGACCAGCGCGGACGCGAGCTCCGCCACGTGGGTGTCCTGCCCGCCGGCGTCCTCCTCCCCGAGGACGGCGAGCGGGCTGGCGTGCTCCGAGATCATCGCGATGCGCATGTTTCCTCCTCCATCAGCCGGCCCCAGCCGGTGGGGAACCGGTCGAGCCCGAAGCGTTCCTTCGTCACCTCACGTGCCCGCGCCCCCAGCCGGTACGCCGCGTCGCGGTCCTCGGCGAACCGCACCGGGCGCTTGCCGTGCATGCCGCGGCTGAACCGCTCCTCTTCGGCGACCACCACCGTCGCGTCGACCACCAGAGCGGCCGCCGGGTCGCGGAAGATCGCGTTGCTGCCAAGGACGCGCATGAGCAGTCCCTACCCCGGCCTTCGCGCCCTAACCTGTACATCATCGACTTCTCCCGGGAGCCGACCGTTGGCTGTGGAGATTCGGCGGCGGCGGCCCGTAAGCCCGGGTCCGGGACCAAAGTCCCTGGCCAGGGCCGGGTGGAGCGACGAACCTGGGCAAAAAGGCACAGGCGGTTCCGCTTTTGCGGGCCGTCTCGTCCCCGCGAACCGGAGGTGGCCGTGTCCCCGTCCTCGCTCTCCGTACTGGCCGAGGAGCAACTCGCCCTGGCCCGGGCGACCGACAGTGGGCGCAGCGCCCGGACGGTGCACGGCGGCCAGGACAGCCCGCTGCGGCAGACCCTGGTCGCCCTGGTCGCCGGGCACGCGCTGGCGGAGCACGCCAGCCCCGGTGCGGCGACTCTCCAGGTGCTGCGCGGTCGGGTCCGGCTGACGGCCCAGGACCGGTCCTGGTCGGGTGTGGCCGGCGACCTCCTCGTCATCCCGGACGCCCGGCACGCCCTGCACGCCGACGAGGACTCCGTGGTGCTGCTGACCGTCGCCCGCTGCTGACCGGCACCGGCTACCCGCCTCCCGCCGGCGCCCCGCGGTCATGCCGGGTCCCTGGGCCGCTTCGTGCCGGCCCAGGGATCCGGTGGTAGGCGCGGCATCCGCGCCGCCTCGTGGGTCAGACCCGCTCGTCGCGGAGCATCCCCGGGCCGAACACCTCGTAGGCGATCCGCTCCGCCGGTACGCCCCGGCGCAGCAGCCCGCCGCGGACCGCGTTCATGAACGGCAGCGGCCCGCAGAGGTGCACGTGCGCGTCGGGGGAGAGCGGGATCAGTTCCGGGTCCACCAGGCCGGCGCTGACCTGCGCCGTGAGCCCGGCCAGCTCCCCGTCGGCGGCGTCCTCGTACCAGAGGTTCAGCCGCAGCCGGGGCAGCTGCTCCTGGAGCCGGGGGAGCGCGTCGCGCAGGGCGTGCGCCGCCCCGGTGCGATCGGCGTGCACCAGCACGACCGGTCGCTCCGGCTCGGCGACCGCGAGGTGCTCCAGCGCGGCCATCGCCGGGGTGAGTCCGATGCCGGCGCTGACCAGCAGCAGCGGTCCCTCCCCGGCCACCGCGCTGACCTCGCCGAAGGGCGGGCTGAGCCGCAGCGTGTTGCCGACCGCCACCCGGTCGTGCAGGAATCCGGAGACCAGCCCGTCGGGTGCGCCCCCGGTGCCGCGTACCCGCTTGACGGTGATCCGCCAGTGGTCGGCGCCGGGACGTCCGGAGAGGCTGTACTGCCGGATCTGCTGGCCGCGGTCGCCGTCGAGGTCGATCGCGACGGAGGTGTACTGGCCGGGAGTGAAGTTGGGCACCGGGCCCCCGTCGGTCGGGACCAGGGTGAACGAGACGACGTCCCGGGTCTCCTGGGCCTTCCCGGTAACCCGCCAGGCGCGCCACACCGACCCGTTCTCAGCCACCCCGGCCTCGGTGTAGAGGCGCGCCTCCCGCGCGATCAGCTCGCAGGCCAGCAGCCAGTACACCTCGTCCCACGCCGCCGCGATGTCGGGGGTGACGGCGTCGCCGAGCACCTCACCGATCGCCGCCATCAGGTGCCGGCCCACGATCGTGTACTGGGTGGCGGTGATGCCGAGGGAGACGTGCTTGTGGGCGATCCGGTCCAGGATCGGCCCCCACGGCATCGTCTCGGGACCGGCCAGGTGCTCGGCGTACGCCACGACGGCGGCGGCGAGCGCGGCCTTCTGCTGCCCGGTCGCCTGGTTGCCGCGGTTGAAGATGTTGAGCAGCTCCGGGTGGGCGTCGAACATTCGCTGGTAGAAGCGGCCGGTGATCGCCTCTCCATGCGCCTGCACGACCGGCAGGGTCGCCTTCACCACTGCTGCTGATGATTCCGAGAGCACGACTACTCCTTCAGTGATCCGTTCTGGCGATCTCCACTGAACAGGACTGCAAAATTCCTCTTCTAGGTCGAAGGTCCCGGATCCGGGGTCGCCCGGATCACACCCACAGACCGGCTCATCGGTCCGTGTCGCAGGACGTTCGCGCTGGTCGGTGCCGTGAAGCTCAACCGGTCCACCGACATGGCCCTGCGGATCGCCATGCTCACCGCCGCCTCCCCGGCGCGGACCACGGTGGACGAGCTGGCCGCCCAGCTCGTGCTGCCCCGCAGCCACGTCGCCAAGGTCGTCCAGCGGCTCCAACGGATCGGCGTCCTGCACACCATCCGTGGCCGCTCCGGCGGGGTGGTCTTCGGCGAGCGCGCCGATGAGTTGACCGTCGGCCACGTCGTCCGGGCCTTCGAGGGCGACGGCGAGGTGGTCGCCTGCGAGCAGCCCGCCTGCCCGCTGGTCGCCGGCTGCCGGCTGCGCGGCGAGCTGCGGCGCGCCCAGGCCGCCTTCCTGGCCGTCCTGGACGGCGTACGCCTCGGCGACCTCGTCGACGGCCCCGCCGGCCCGCTGCTGCTCACCCTCGGCGCGCCCGGGCCCCGCGGTTGAGGCCTCCCGGCATAGGCTGCGGGTGACTGGTCCCGGCGGTGGGGAGGATCGATGGCCGTCTCGCATCCGCTGTTCGCGCGGGTCTTCGCCCGGGCCAGCGTGGCGATGGACCGGGCCGGCGCCGCCGAACACCGGCACCGGCTGGTCGCCGGACTGACCGGGTGGGTGGTCGAGGTGGGCGCCGGCAACGGCCGGATGTTCCCGCACTACCCGCCGGCGGTGACCGGGGTGCTGGCCGTCGAGCCGGAGCCGCGGCTGCGGGCCGCCGGGCACGCCGCGGCGGCCGACGCCCCGGTCCCGGTCACCATGGTGGCCGGGCTCGCCGAGGCGCTGCCGGTCGCCGACGCCGCCGCGGACGCGGTGGTGTTCTCACTGGTGCTCTGCTCGGTGCCGGACCAGGCGGTCGCCCTGCGGGAGGCCCGCCGGGTGCTGCGCCCGGGTGGGCAGCTGCGCTTCTACGAGCACGTGGTCGCGGGGACCCCGGGGCTGCGCCGCGCGCAGCGCTGGGCTGACGCCACCATCTGGCCCGCCGTCTGCGGCGGCTGCCACACCGCGCGGGACACCCTCGGCGCGATCACCGCCGCCGGCTTCACCCTCGCCACCGTGGACCGCTTCCGCTTCCCACCCACCGGCCTCCCGATGCCCGCCTCCCCCCACGTCCTCGGCGCCGCCGTGCGGCCCTGACCCCAACCCGCTCCTCGGCGATCTTGCACTTCGGGTCGCCCGTTCGCCGCTTTCGCGGCCTTTGCCGAGGCGGTAAGTGCAAGATCGCGCGAGGGGGTGAGATCACGCGGGTGTGACGGGCGCCAACGTCCCGTCATAGGGTCGATGGATGCCATCCCTCGTACACCGGTCGGTCTCCACCTGGCAGCAGCCGGCCCCGCCGCCGGCCTCGCCGGAGCGGCGGGCCCTGGTCGACCTGCTCGCGGACCGGCTCCTGGCGCTGGGCCCCGGTCGGCTGCGGGTCGGCGTCGACGGGTTCACCGCCGCCGGCAAGACCTCCTTCGGGCACGAGCTCGCCGCGCGGATCGCCGCCGCCGGCCGCCCGGTGCTGCGGGCCAGCCTGGACGACTTCAAGCGCCCCTGGCGCGAGCGCCACCAGTACGACCGGCTCTCCGGGCCCGGTTACTACCGCAACGCCTTCGACCTGCCGGCCATCCGCGACCTGCTGCTCGGGCCGGCCGGCCCGGCGGGCAGCGGCCGCTGCGTGCTCTGCCTGCGTGACCCGCTCACCCAGCGCGAGCACTCCGACGTGGTCACGCTCGCTGCCGCGGACGCGGTGCTGGTCGTCGACGGGGTCTTCGCGTTCCGCCCCGAACTGGACGAACTCTGGAACCACCGGATCTGGCTGGACGTGCCCGCCGAGCTGTCGGTGCGCCGGGGCGCGGACCGGGACGCCGACCGGGAGGGCGCCGAGGCGGCCGAGCGGCTGCACCGGGACCGCTACCTCGCCGCGGCGCGGGTCTACCTGGCCGAGGCGGACCCGGTCGGCCGGGCCGACGTGGTCGTGGACAACGCGGACTTCGCCCGGCCGCGGCTGCTGCGCGGCTGAGCGGCCGGCGGGCCTCCGTCCGGCCCCGGCGTCGCCGCCCATTCGCGGCCGGGAAGACGCCGGCGGGACGCGTCGTTGTCGTCCAAGGACGCCCTGCCCGCCCACGGCGGCCCTACGCTGCGTCGGGCGGGGCGGGAGCGGCGCGAAACGGCGTACCCGGCGGGTGTCACGGCTCTGTCGGAGCGCCGGGCTAGGCTCGCTGCGGCGCGCCGCGCGTGGCGATCGAGTCGGTATCGATCGACATGAGCTTGATCGAGACGGTGAGCGGCACCACACCGCCGAGACCTGGGAGTACGACCAGTTGACCGCACAGCCTGAGACCCTGTACGGGGCCGACGACCTGACCCACCTGGAGGGGCTGGACGCCGTCCGCAAGCGCCCCGGCATGTACATCGGCTCGACCGACAGCCGTGGCGTGGGTCACCTCGTCAACGAGATCCTCGACAACGCCACCGACGAGGGTGTCGCGGGTCACGCGACCAAGGTCGAGGTGATCCTGCACGCCGACGGCTCGGTGCAGGTCGACGACGACGGCCGGGGCATCCCCACCGACGTGCACGCCAAGTCCGGCATCTCCGGCGTCGAGCTGGTGCTGACCCGGCTGCACGCCGGTGGCAAGTTCGGCGGCTCGGGCTACAAGACCTCCGGCGGCCTGCATGGCGTGGGCGCCTCCGCGGTCAACGCCCTCTCCCGGCGGTTCGACGTCACCGTCCGGCGCGCCGGCAAGGTCCACGCGATGTCGTTCCGGCACGGCGTACCGGGAATCTTCGACGGGCCCGGCCCGGACGCGACCTTCACCGCCGGTCCCGGCCTGCAGATCGTCGGTGCGATGAAGCGCGGCCAGCGGACCGGCACCTCGATCCGCTGGTGGCACGACACCCGCTACTTCGAGACCGGCGCCCGACTGGACACCGAGTCGGTCCGGCTCAAGATGCGCAACACCGCGTTCCTCGTCCCCGGCGTGGCCTACCTGCTGCGCGACGCGACGGGGGAGGAGCCCACCGAGGAGGGCTTCCACTTCCCCAACGGCCTCACCGACATGGTGGAGTTCCTCGCCCCGGCCGGCGACCGGCCGGTCTCCGGCACGCTGCTGGTCACCGGCGAGGGGACGTACCGGGAGAACGCCGCCGACGCCAACGGCGTGATGCAGTCCAACGTGCAGCGCCGCGCCGAGATCGAGGTGGCCTTCCGCTGGGGCACCGGCTACGAGCGCACGGTGGAATGCTTCACCAACACCATCCGCAACGCGCACGGCGGCACCCACCGCAAGGGCTTCGAGCGGGCCCTGGTCCGCACCCTGGCCGACGCGGCCCGCAACACCCGCGGCCTGCTCAAGCCCAAGGAGGACGCGCCCACCCTGGACGACGTCCTGGAGGGCATGACGGCCGTGGTGCACGTGCGGATCCCGGAGCCGCAGTTCACCTCGCAGACCAAGGACGAGCTCTCCACCGCCGGCATCACCAAGGTGATCCAGGGGCTGGTCGAGCAGCACCTGAAGGCCTGGCTGGAGGACCGGCGCACCAAGGCCGAGGCGCGCACGGTGCTCCAGAAGATCGTCGACGCGGCCCGGGTCCGGCTCACCCAGAAGCAGCAGAAGGACGCCGCCCGGCGCAAGACCGCCCTGGAGGGCGCGTCGATGCCGGCCAAGCTGGTCGACTGCCGGGCCACCGGGGTGGACCGCAGCGAGCTGTTCATCGTCGAGGGGGACAGCGCGCTCGGGTGCTTCACCGGCGACACGATGGTCGCGCTGGCGTCCGGGCAGAGCCGCTCCTTCGCTCAGTTGGCCGCCGACTGGGATAGCGGGATCAGCCATTTCGGCTACACGACGAACAAGGCTGGTCGCGTGGTCATTGCTCCACTCGTGGCGCCGCGGCTCACGAAACGGGATGCGCCCCTGGTGCAGGTCACGCTCGACAACGGCGAGTCCGTGCGCTGTACTCCCGACCACCTGTTCCGGCTCCGCGACGGCTCCTACCGGCGGGCGGACGCACTGGTGCCCGGTGATTCCCTGATGCCCCTGTATCGCAGCCTGTCGAACAAGGCAGAAGGGCACAAACTGCAGGGGTACGAGCGGGTGTGGATGAACGACCGGGAGGAGTGGGTCTACACCCACTACCTAGCGGATGCGTGGAACCTTCGCCACGGCCACGGCAGCGCCACCAACGGCAACGTCCGGCACCACGTCGACATCAACAAGCGGAACAATGACCCGCGCAATCTGCGCCGGATGACCTGGGCTGACCACACCGCTCTGCACGCCGCCATGATGGGCGAACACGTCCACGCCGGTTGGCGGGAGTGGTTCGACAAGGGGGGCCGAGAGTTGCGCTCGGCCATGCTGACAGCGCAGTGGCGGGATCCTGCCTTCCGTGAGGCCTGCCTTGCGCGGCTGTTCGCGCTCAATGAGTCGCCCGCGTTCCGCGCAAAGATCGAAAAGGGCTTTCAGGACTGGTACAACGCGCTCGGGGCCGACGAGCAGCGTGCCTGTGCCGAGCGGATGCGTGATCGGCAGGCGACATACTGGTCGCAGCCGGACCATCGGCAGGCAGCAGCCGAGCGAGTGCGGGCATACTTCACCGATCCCGCTCGCCGAGAGGAGTGGCGTCAGCGCTCGTTGAACCAGTGGTGTGACGACGAATTGCGAGCTTGGCGGTCACGAAAGACCGTGGAACAGTTCGCGAACCCCGCCGAACGGGAACGCCAGCGCGACGCCGTACTGGCCTGGCACCGGGACAACCCCGGATTCCGTGCACGGCACTCGTCCCGGATGAGGCAACGGATGACTGACCCGAGCACGGGCCACCTCGCCAAGGCGCAGGCCGGACGGGCTCGATACGTCGCGACGGTGCCGCGCCATGAACGCGTTGGCCGGCAACTCGAAGGTCGGCGTCTGGCTGCGCTGCGTCGTCTCGCTCCGCTGCTGTCGCAGACTGACGAGGAGCTGGCGACCGCCTACGAAACGGAGCGGTTGCGGACCGCCCGCACCGGCCTCCGGTTCGATCGGCTCCTGAGCCTCTACGGGGGCGACTACGGGCGACTGCGAGAGGTGGCCTCCCTTGTCAACCACCGCGTGACGTCCGTAGAGGCTCTGGACGAGACGTCGGACGTCTACGACCTGACCGTCGACGGGTACCACAACTTCGCCCTGGAAGCCGGAGTGTTCGTCCACAACAGCGCCCGGGTGGCACGAACCGCTGAGTACCAGGCGCTGCTGCCGATCCGCGGCAAGATCCTCAACGTGCAGAAGGCCAACCTCCAGCAGGTGCTGGACAACGCCGAGTGCGCGGCGATCGTGCAGGTGCTCGGCGCGGGTTCCGGTCGGACGTTCGACCTGTCCGCGCTGCGCTACGGCCGGGTGCTGATCATGGCCGACGCGGACGTCGACGGCGCGCACATCCGGACGCTGCTGATCACGCTCTTCGCCCGCTACATGCAGCCGCTGATCGAGGCCGGTCGGCTCTACGCCGCGATGCCGCCTCTGCACAAGATCACCACCAAGGGGCGCAACCCGCAGACGATCTACACCTACACCCAGGCGGAGATGGAGACGACGGTCCGCAAGCTGGAGAAGGCCGGCAAGCAGATCGTCACCCCGATCCCGCGGTTCAAGGGCCTCGGCGAGATGGACGCCGACGAGCTCTGGGAGACCACGATGAACCCGGCCACCCGGGCGGTCCGCCGGATCACCCTCGACGATGTCGAGGCGGCCGAGCGGATCCTCGAGCTGCTGATGGGGGAGAAGGTCGAACCCCGCCGCAACTGGCTGATCGACTCGGCCGACCGGGTCGACCGCGAGGCGATCGACGCATGAGCACCGTCCGAGGGGAAAGCTGAGTCATGGCACGCCGCAAGGAAGACCGCGCCAAGGCGGACCTGTCCGCCTTCGACCAGGCCGGCGCGCGGGTCTTCGACAACCCGCTGGTCACCGAGGTCTCCGACTCCTACCTGGAGTACGCGTTCTCGGTCATTCACTCCCGCGCCCTGCCCGACGCCCGGGACGGCCTCAAGCCGGTGCACCGGCGCATCCTCTGGTCGATGCACGAGTCGGGGCACCGCCCCGACCGGGCGCACGTGAAGTCGGCCCGGGTCGTCGGCGACGTGATGGGCCGCTACCACCCGCACGGTGACACCGCCATCTACGACGCCATGGTGCGGCTCGCCCAGCCCTTCTCGCTCAACGCCCCACTCATCGATGGGCATGGAAATTTTGGAAGCCAGGACGACGGACCGGCCGCGGCGCGCTACACCGAGGCCCGGATGTCCCGGGAGGCGATGCTGCTCGTCGGCGAGCTGGGTGAGGACACCGTCGACCTCGAGCCGAACTACGACGGCTCGCTGACCCAGCCCACCGTGCTGCCGGCTGCCTTCCCCAACCTGCTGGTCAACGGCGCGTCCGGGATCGCGGTCGGGATGGCGACCAACATGATCCCGCACAACCTCGGCGAGGTCGTCCAGGCCGCCCGGTGGTTGATCAACCACCCGGACGCCGACCTGGACAAGCTCATGGAGTTCGTCCCCGGACCCGACCTGCCCACCGGCGGGCTGCTGCTCGGCCTGGACGAGGTCCGCCGGGCGTACGAGACCGGGCGCGGTGTGGTCCGGATGCGCGGCCGGGTCGAGATCGGCCCGCTGGAGGGCAGCCGCGGCCGGCAGGCGATCACCGTCACCGAGCTGCCGTACGGCATCGGCGCGGAGAAGGTCATCGCGGCCATCACCAACGAGGTCAACAAGACCAAGCGACTCACCGGCATCGCCGACGTCAAGGACCTCACCGACCGGGAGAACGGCACCCGCCTGGTCATCGAGTGCAAGGTGGGCGTCAACCCGCAGGCGCTGCTCGCCGACCTCTACCGGCTCACCCCGCTGGAGCAGTCCTTCGGCGTCAACAACCTGGTCCTGGTCGACGGCCAGCCGCAGACGCTGGGGCTCAAGGCGCTGCTGGAGGTCTTCCTCGCCCACCGGTACCACGTGGTGACCCGGCGCACCTCCTACCGCCGGCGCAAGCGCGAGGAACGGCTGCACCTGGTCGACGGCCTGCTGATCGCCCTGCTCGACATCGACAAGGTGGTCAAGCTGATCCGGGGCAGCGACGACGCGCAGGCCGCCAAGGACGGCCTGATGCGCCAGTTCAAGCTCTCCGACATCCAGGCCACCTACATCCTGGACACTCCGCTGCGCCGCCTGACGAAGTTCGACCGGATCGAGCTGGAGGCCGAGCAGGAGAAGCTGCGCGGCGAGATCGCCGAGCTGTCCACCATCCTCGACGACTCCAAGGTGCTGCGGAAGCTGGTCTCCGACGAGCTGGCGGCCGTGGTCAAGCAGTTCGGCGCCCCGCGCCGGACCACGCTGGTCGACGGCGATCTCAAGGAGGTGCTGGCCGCCTCCGCGCCGGCCGGCCCGCTGGAGGTCGCCGACGACCCGTGCCAGGTGATCCTCTCCGCGACCGGGCTGGTCGCCCGGACCGCGGCCGAGTCGGAGGAGGCCGCCGAGGGGCGGCGGCGCAGCGGCCGCGTCAAGCACGACGCGGTACGCGCGGTCGCGCACTCCACGGCGCGGGGCCGAGTGCTCCTGGTCACCAGCGCCGGCCGGGCGTTCAAGATCGACGTGCTGCCGCTGCCGGTGCTGCCCGAGCAGTCCGGCACGGTGTCGCTGCGCGGCGGCATGTCGGCGGCCGAGCTGGTGCCGCTGGAGCCGGGGGAGACGGTGGTCGGCCTGGCCCCGCTCGGCGCCGCCGCCGAGGGCTCGCCGGGTCTGGCCCTGGGCACCCGGCAGGGCGTGGTCAAGATCTGCGCGCCGGAGTGGCCGGTCCGCTCGGACGAGTTCGAGGTGATCTCCCTGCGCGAGGGGGACGAGGTGGTCGGGGCGACCTGGCTCACCGACGGCGCGGAGAGCCTCGCGTTCATCTCCTCCGAGGCGTCGCTGCTGCGCTTCCCCGCGTCCCTGGTCCGCTCGCAGGGCGTGAAGGGTGGCGGCATGGCCGGTATCAACCTGCCGGGCGACGCACGGGTGGTCTTCTTCGGCGCGCTCCGCACCGACGACCCGGGGCACGGTGCGCCGATGGTGGTCACCTCGACCGGGGCAACGGTGAAGGTGACGCCGTTCGGGGCGTACCCGGCGAAGGGGCGGGCGACCGGCGGGGTCCGCGCGCAGCGGTTCCTCAAGGGCGAGCTGGACCTGGCCGTGGCCTGGATCGGCTCGCGCCCGGTCGGCGCGACGGCCACCGGTGACCCGGTGGAGCTGCCCCCGGCGGACCCGCGCCGCGACGGCTCCGGCTTCGCGGTCATGCTCGGCCCGACGGTCGTCGGCCACCTCGTCGAACGCGACTGACAGCCCGCACGTTTCACGCCCCGGACCCCCCAGGTCCGGGGCGCGTCCACTCCCGGCTCCGCCTCGTCGATCATGAAGTTGTTGTCGTCCGGCGCGGCGTGTCGCGACAACAACTTCATGATCACCGCGGAACGGGCGGGTGAGACGGGTCAGAGTTCGGGTTCGGGGCCTCGGCGGGAGTCGGGGGTGGTGCGGCGGAGGTGGGCGATCAGGCGCATGCCGTGGTGGATGACCAGGGCGGCGGCGGTGCCCAGGGCGATGCCGTTGAAGGAGAGGTCGCCGGCCGTCAGGGTGTAGTTGGCGGCGCCGATGATCAGCGCGACGGCGGCGGTCATCAGGTTGACCGGGTCGTGGAAGTCGACCCGGTTCTCGATCCAGATCCGGGCGCCGAGGATGGCGATCAGGCCGTACAGCGCGGTGGTCGCCCCGCCCAGCACGCCGGCCGGCACGGTGAGGATCAGCGCGCCGAACTTCGGGCTGAGCCCGAGCAGCACCGCCGCCACCCCGGCCACCCAGTACGCCGCCGTCGAGTAGACCCGGGTCGCCGCCATCACCCCGATGTTCTCCGCGTACGTGGTGGTGCCGGAGCCGCCGCCGGAGCCGGCCAGCACGGTGGCGATGCCGTCGCCGAGGAACGCCCGGCCCATGCCCTTGTCGAGGTTGCGGCCGGTCATCGCGGCCACCGCCTTGACGTGCCCGGCGTTCTCCGCGATCAGCACCAGGATCACCGGGATCACCAGCACCACCGCCCGCAGGCTGAAGCTGGGCGCGTGGAACGCGGGCAGCCCGAGCCAGGCGGCCTCCTTCAGCCCGGTCACCGCCTTCGGGTCCAACTGGCCGAGGACGGCGGCGAGCACCCAGCCGACCACCACGCCGAGCAGGATGGACAGCCGGGCCAGGAAGCCCCGGAAGACCACGGTGGCGAGCAGGATCGCGACCAGCGTGACGACCGCGATCAGCGGCTGTGCCTGCACCCCGCCGTTGCCGCCGCCATCCCAGGCGACCGGGGCGAGATTGAGCCCGATCAGCGCGACGATCGCGCCGGTGACCACGGGCGGCATCAGCGCGTCGATCCACCGGGACCCGGCCAGCTGCACCACCGCGCCGACCACCGCGAGCGCCGCGCCGGCCACCACGATGCCGCCGAGCGCCGGGCCGATGTCGCCGCCGGCCTTCGCGGCCAGCACCGGCGCGATGAAGGCGAACGACGAGCCCAGGTACGACGGCAGCCGATTGCCGGTGATCAGCAGGAACAGCAGCGTGCCGAATCCGGAGAAGAAGAGCGTGGTGGCCGGCGGGAAACCGGTGATCAGCGGCACGGTGAAGGTGGCGCCGAACATCGCGACCACGTGCTGTACGCCGACCCCGACCGTACGCGGCCAGGACAGCCGTTCACCGGGGTGGACCACATCGCCCGGTCGAATCGACCGGCCGTCGCCGTGCAGGCTCCACGGGGACCAGGGGGAGCGCGGTGGAGTGGTGGACTGGGTCATGGTGCGCCCTTCGCGTCGTCAGGTGACGGGGGCGTGATCGACCCTGAGAGTTGTTTCTACCACGACGCCGGGCGCCGACCGGGTGCGGCCGGTCGCAACGGTGACCCGGTGTTGATCCTGCTCTGGGCTGGCGGTCGCCCGCACCGTCGACGACCTGCGCGGCTGGGGACGCCGCGCGGCGGACTTCCTCGCGAGCTGAGGCCGCATGCCGGTGGCCCCGCGGCCGGCGCGGGACGGCGCGGTCGCGGTCAGGCGACGCCGTTCGGGCGGAACTGGACGCTGACCCGGGGGCCGACCGGGCGGGTGGTCTTGGGGATGGCGTGCTCCCAGGTGCGCTGGCAGGAGCCGCCCATCACCACCAGGTCACCGTGGCCGAGCGGGAAACGCAGGCTGGCGCCGCCGCCACGCGGGCGTAGCAGCAGCGGACGCGGCGACCCGAACGAGACGATGGCGACCATCGTGTCGGTGTGCGCGGAGCGGCCCGTCGTGTCGCCGTGCCAGGCGACGCTGTCCCGCCCGCTGCGGTAGAGGCACATCCCGGCGGTGACGAAGGGCTCGCCCAGCTCGGGCGCGTAGTGCCGGGTCAGTGCCGCCCGGGCCGCGGTCAGCACCGGGTGGGGCAGCGGCCGGCCGGCGGCGTACCAGCAGAGCAGGCGGGGCACGTCGACCTCGGCGTCGTACATGGTGCGGCGCTCGGCCCGCCAGGGCACCTCCTGCAGCAGGGTGTCGAGCACCGCGTCGGAGCCCCGCACCCAGCCGGGCAGGTGGTCGACCCAGGCACCCCGGCTCAGCTCGTGCCGGCGCAGCCGGCCGGCCAGCGTGCCCAGGCTCGCGCCCTGCTCGGCGAAATCCAGCATCGAGGGCTGGTAGGCGACGTCGGACACGCCGCCGATCCTATCAACATCTCGAACAGGCGTACGACGATCGGCGACGCGGCATCCGGCGGGTCCGGATACCAACCGGTAGGGTTCCCGGCGGCGGTGCCGACCCGGGCCGCCGTCGTGGGTGGCCTGGTGGCCCGCCCGCCGACTCCCCCGCCGAGGAGGAGACGCGCGTGCTGGTGACCCTGGTGACGGTCGGGTTTTCGGCATGACCGCCGCCCCGACCACCGCCGCCGGCCCGACCCCCGCGGCGGCCGGCCGGTTGCCGTCCCTGACCGGGCTGCGCTGGGTCGCCGCCCTACTGGTCTTCGGCTTCCACGTCGGCACCATGCGGATCGTGGCCGAGCCGGACAACCAGGCGGTCATCGACCGGCAGCTCAGCCTCGGTCTGTCCGGTGTGGAGTTCTTCTTCATCCTCAGTGGATTCGTGCTGGTCTGGTCGTACCGCGACGGCGAGCGCCGACGGACCTTCCTGCGTCGCCGGCTCGCCAAGATCTACCCGAACCACCTGCTGATGTTCGGGGTGGTGCTCCTCGTTGGGCTCTGGTTCGCCGACCCGATCAACGTCTGGGCGGCGCTGGGCAACCTCGCCCCTGCTCCAGGCCTGGAACCGTTCGGAGAATCTCAGTGACTCTGTTCCTGCTTCGTAGGTCCGTGCCCCGGTGTGCCGGGGGCTTACGGGTCCTCCACAGGCGTTTCATGTCTCCGGGGAACTGCCCGGCGACAATGCGGTCAGGCGGCGTGCATCGCGGCGAGGAGGTTCCGGGCGGCGTTGTGGTCTCGGTCGTGGACGGCGCCGCACTGGCACGTCCACACCCGGTCTGACAGGGTGAGCCCGGCGTTGATCGCCCCGCACTGGCCGCATGTCTTTGAGCTGGGGTACCAGCGGTCAGCGGCCCAGATCTTCGACCCGTACCAGTTGGTCTTGTACTCCAGTTGGCGGACGAACTCGCCGAACCCGGCGTCTGAAACCGCGCGGGCCAGACGCCGGTTACGGACCAGTCCCGCCACGTTCAGGCTCTCCACGGCGATGGCGCGCTTGGTTCTCGCGAGCCTGGTGGTGAGCTGGTGCAGGAAGTCAGCACGCTGGTTGGCGACCTTGAGGTGCACGGCGGCGAGCCTGCGCACGGCCTTGGTCCGGTTCGCCGAGGCGCGCTCGCAGCGGGCTACCGCCTTGTTCGCCCGCCGCAGCTTGCGCTGTGCGGCCTTGAGCACCGCCGGCGTGTGGACCTCCTCCACGGCTCCGGTGTCGTCGGCGATGACCGCGAACGTCTTCAGCCCGAGGTCGATGCCACAGGTGGGGGCGGCTGGGTCGACGGCGCGCCGGGTGTCGACGTCTGCGCGGTCCACGTCGAGCTGGAAGGACACCCACCAGCGGCCCGCCTGTTCGCGCACGGTCGCGCCGGTGATGCGGGCGCGGCCATCGGCGGTGCGGCCGGTCAGCCAGCCCATGTCCTCCCGGGTGGCCACCGGTCCGACACCGGGCAGCGCGACCGTGCGCGGTCCGGTGGGTCGTGCCCGGTCGGCGTCGTACCGCAACCGCGACCCGTGCTTGCGTTTACGCCACGCCGGGAAGCCGACCCGACGTCCCCGCCGGGCACCCTTGCGGGAGTCAGCCCAGTTCTTCAACCCAGCCGCACGGACACGGCACGCTTCCTTCGGCACCCGCGACGACAGCCCAGCCTCGGTGAACCACGGGTACCGGGTGGGGTGGGCGGCCCGCCATGCCCTCTCCAGCGCGGGAGCCGACCACGGCACCGGCGTCAGATGCTCGTGCGGCACCCCGTAGGAACGTTCGGCCGTGCGCTGGTCGAGGGCGGCCTTGACCAGCGCGAGGCAGAAGTTCTCCGCCACCCGCGACAGCCCCGCGTGCTGGGCCAGCCGAGCACGCTGCTGCGCGGTCGGGGCCAGCTCGATGCGGAAGCCTTGCTTGACGCGGCTCACGCGGTCGCCTCCACCGCGGCCATCGCCGCTTTCGCCTTCCGGGTAGCCGAACGGCGCCCGTACAGGCGCGCGCAGAACGAGGTGAGCACCTCCACCATGTCCCGCACCAGATCATCCGCCACCTCGGCGTCGTCGATAACGACGATGCCGCGGCCCGTCGCGGCAAGCGCGCACGTCAGCTGCTCGACACCGAACCGGGCCAGCCGATCCCGGTGCTCGACCACGATCATCGTCACGTGCGGGTCGCGCAGTAGTTTCGCCAGCCTCGGCCGGTTGCCGTCGAGCCCGGAACCGATCTCAGTGACCACCTCGGCCACCGTCAATCCCCGCCCGGTCGCGGCGGTAACGACCCGCCCGGCTTGGCGTTCCAGGTCGGCTTCCTGGTCGGCTGAGGACACCCGGCAGTACACCACGGTCCGCCCAGCCACCTGGGGCGCGGGTTCGAGGACGAGGTACCGGCCAGTGTCGGTCTTGACGACCGGGACCGGCATCTGCCCGTTCTTCGCCCACGACCAGGCGGTTTGGTAGTGCACGCCGTTCCTGCGCGCCCACTCGGACAACTTCACACACTGATCATCGCTGAGGAAGCCAGACAATCACCGATGACACGCCGAACAGCTCGGCACCCCACCCCCCGGCTGCTTCTACAGCGTCAACACGGTCAGCTGGTCGCTCTCCTGCGAGCTCTTCTTCCACCTCTGCCTGCCGTTCGTGCTGCCGGTGCTGCGCCGGCTGCGCCCCGCCACCCTGTGGGCGGTGGTGGTCGCCGCGCCGCTGCTGATCGTCGCGCTCTGGCCGGGGCAGCGCCTGCTGCCCGAGGAGAGCCGCTGGTGGTTCACCCAGATCTTCCCCGTGGTGCGGTCCCTGGAGTTCTGGATGGGCATGGCCGCAGCCGAGCTGATGCGCCGGGGCCGCTGGCGGGGGCCGGGCCTGACCGCCGCCAGCCTGCTCTTCGTGGCCACCTGGGCCGTGACCGCGAAGGAGACCTCACCGAGCCACCATCGGCCGGGACCGCTACGGGGTGGACCGGCCGCGCACGTCCGCGTCGGCCGCGGCCGTGATGACTAGCAGGTACGCGACTGCGAGCAGGCCGGCCCAGAGCTCCGCCCGGATCCACTGCGCCTTCTACCTGGTGCACGTCTTCGTGATGGTCACCGTGCTCCGGCTGACCGGCCACACGGGGTCGGGCTGCCGGGCTGGTGGGGCCCGCTCGCCGTGCTCGGCTTCCTGCTGGTGAACCTGGTCCTCGCCGGCGCCCTGCACCGGTACGTCGAGACGCCGATGATGCGCCGGCTGGGACCGCCTCGCCGGGCCCGCGTGCAGACCCCACCGGCCATCCCGGCGCAGCGACCGTCCGGACCCGACGGCGACGCCGCCCCACGGCGCCGATCCATCGAGTACGCCGGGCGGCGCCACCCGGCCTGAGCGGAGGCACCGCCGCCCGCCACCGGCGCCCGGTCCACGCTCGTCGCCCGGTCGCCGAGGTGGCGGTGTCCGGTCCGGCCCGGGTCGTGATCCTCGCCAGGTCGCCGACGGGGTGGTGTCCGGTGGGTCCGGACACCGCCGGGTCGGGGATATGCAGGCGTGGCGAGTCCAGCTGGCGGGGCGGACTCCGCGCCTGTCCGGCATGGTCGGTGCCGCGATCCGGCCGGCGACACGCCCGGCGGCGATGCGGCGCGATGCCGTCGGCGGTAGCGTGGGACCGTGCTTCCGGTGGCGCTCGCCTGTCCCTTGTGGTGGGTGGCGCGCTGGACGGCCCGGATGTTGGCCGGTCTGGCCGTCGCGGTCGCCTGTTCGCTCGGCACCGTCACCCTGCCCGTTGGTGCGGCCGCCGCCGCCCAGGCGGCCCCGGTCGCCGGGGTGACCCCCGCCGCCCCGGAATCCTCCTGGTCCCTGATTCCGCCGGCTCTCCGCGTCGCGCCCCACGCCGTTCCGGAGCCCGGTGACCGGCCCGCGGACGCCGCCCTCGCCCTGATCGGCCCAGCCGCACTCGACCCGGCCCGGGTCATGACCCGCTCGGCCGTCCTGCCCGCGGGCCGGGTCTCGACCGGGCCGGCCGTCAGCGGCTCGGGCCGGGGCCCGAGCGGGCCGGCGGTCTTCGATGCGGGCCGCGTACCGGGCGGGGCGACCACCGCCGACCGGGGTCGCGCCGCGCGGGCGTCCGGCGGCGACCTGGCGACCGGAGTCGGCCAGGCACCGCCGGTCGGCATCGGCGCCCCGCTGGCAGCTCCGCGGAACGTGGTCGTCGCGATCTCCCGAGACCCGGTCGTGGCGGGGACCGTCGCGGCGGCCGTCGGCTCCCGGGCACCGCCGGCCCGCTGACCGCCCGCGGGCCACGCCCGCGGCCGCTCTCCACCGAACCTCACCCCCGCACCCCACCCGACGGCGGCCCGATGGCGACCCTTCCGGTCGTGCCTCGCCGCGTCGGGGCGTGCGGCCCTCTCCTCCGCCACATCGTTCCCGTGAGGTGCCGACCATGCAGCAGACCGTGCTGTACCAGTTCCTGATCGAGGTTCCGCAGGCCGCCGCCATCTGGTCGGCCCTGCTCCTGCTCGCCCTGGCCGTGCTCGCCGTGCTGGTCGCCCGCCCGGAGCGGGACGCCCCGTCGGATGCCGAGCCGGTCCCCGACCCGGCCGCCGAGGAGGCGGCCCGCCTCGCCGATCTGTGCCGGTACGCCGACGAGGTGGCGGTGGCCGCCGCCGGGGCCGCGCAGACCGCCCGCCGACGGCGGGAGCAATGGCTGCGGGCCCACGACGAGGTCGACCGGGCCTGGCGGGCGTACGACGAGGCGGAGAGCGCCGCCCGTCGGTTCGCCGGCGCCGCCGTGCTGCCCGCGCCGCGTACCCCGCGGACGCCGGCGGAGTACGCCGTCCGGGAGCGGTGGCTGCACCACGCCGCGATGGCGGCGCACTGGCACGGTGAGCTGTCGGCGCGGCAGCTCGCTGACGTCCTCGCGCACCGGAACGGATGGGATCCGCGCCGGCACCCGGCGGAGCAGGAGATCGTCCTCGCCCGGGTGGTACGCGTCGGCCGGCTGGCCGGCTACCGCACGGCGGCCGAGCGGGAGCAGCGGGCGTGGCGGGACGCGGAGCTGGCCGCCGAGGCGGCCCGGGCGCTGGCCGCGGAGGCGTACGCCGCCGCGGCGGCGCTGCGCCCCGGCACGGTCCCGGTACGCCGCGCGGAGGCGGTGACGGAGACCCTCGCCCCGGTGGTGGCCGGCGCCGCTCCGGCCCGCCCGGCGCGCTTGCGGCCGGCGCGGGTTGGCTGAATTGTGACCAGAATTCGGTGAGCCTGGTCACGCCAATCCGGAAACGGTCATCGTGGCCAGTTGGGGCGATCGACCCCCGCAATTTCCGGTGGCTCGCCACCCGATGTCCGCTTGTCGCCCGACGGTTCCGTCATAACTGCTCGTCCCATTGAGTGACATCAGTGACGGGCTGTTCCGGTCAGCGTAATGGTGGCCGATGTTTAAGCAGGTGAGATGGGTTGGCGTCCCGCGTACCCACCGGTAGTGTCGGCGCGTCCGGTGCGGTTTTCGATCGCAAGAGGCGACGCCGCGCCGACCCGCTCAATCGTGATCTCACGAACCGGGGACCCAGTGCACGTCCGGGGTGAATCCGCGAGCCACGGCCCGCGGTAGGGCGATCTTCCCGCCCGAATCCGTCAGCTAACCCGGTAGGCGGTGTCGGAAGGAGTTCCATCCTCGTGCATCCCAGCCCTCGTTCGTCCCCCCGCCTCCACGGCGCCGCGGTGCCGTCGCCCGCCTGACCGGCGCGCTGATTCCGGTATCCGCCCTGCCGCCCGGTTGACCGGGCGCCCCCCTTTCCCGCGGTTCACCCTGCCCGTGACCTGTCGCGCGTGAGTTTCCCCGCGCGCCGGGGCCGGTGGGTGCCGCCCCCGCCCCCGTGGAGGATCACGTGAAGCACACCCTCAAGCGGCAGCTGCGGCGCCTCGCCACCGAGCGCCCGTACCAGATCGTCGCCGGCTCCGCCGCCGCGCTCGTGCTGGCCTCCGGCACCGGCGCCCTGCTCGCCAACGGCGACGACGCGCCCGTCCGCCAGGAGAAGACCGCCGTGGTCGCCGAGCTGGCCCCCCGGCTGGGTGACGTCGCCACCCGGAGCGAGGCTCGGGTCCCCGCGTCCCCGTCGACCTCGCCGAGCGCGTCGCCGTCGGCGAAGGCCACCTCGGCCAAGCCGGACCCGGACCTGACCCGCAAGGCGGCGCCGAAGCCGCCGTCGACCAAGGTCCTCGACTACACCTACGAGGCGCAGACCGCATACTGGAACTGCGGCCCGGCCGCGGTCCGCAACGCGCTCAGCGCGAGCGGCGTCGAGACCACCCAGGACGCGATGGTCGCCCCGCTCGGCGCCACCGAGAACGGCACCAACTCCGCCGAGGACACCACCCGCGGGCTCAACCAGATGGTCAAGGGCAACCCGTACCGGACCCACATGATCCCCGGTGCGGCCACCCCGGCCCAGATGGACCAGCTCCAGGCCGACGTGGTGAAGGCGATCACCGACGGGCGGGGCGTCGTCGCCAACATCGCGGGCGACGCCACCGACACCGACGGCGGCTGGCACTCCTTCCCGGGCGGCCACTACATCGCCGTGGTGGGCTACAAGAACGACGGCCGGACCGTGCGGATCGCCGACTCGGCGAACCCGGCGCTGCCGTCGTACTGGATCACCACGATCGACCTGGCGAACTGGATGTCCACCCGCGGCTACTCCGCCTGATCCACTCCGCGTCACCCGTCGGGCACCGGCTCCTCCGAGAGCCGGTGCCCGACGTCGTATGCGACGGTCCGGCCCGCCGCCGGCTCTCGCGCCTGCTGTTCGACCGGTGGCACACTGCGCCGTATGGGCGAACAGACGGGTACCCGCCAGCTGTTGCTGCTGCACGGCTTGGGCACCACCGGCGAGGTGTGGCTGCCCTGGGCGCCGCTGCTGGAGCGCCGGTGGGCGGGGCGGTGGCTCGCCCCCGACCTGGCCGGGCACGGTTGGTCGCCGCCGCTGCCGGCGTACACCTTCGCGGCGCTGGCTCGGCGGGTGGTGGCGGGTCTGGGGCCGGTCGCCGACCGGCTGGGGCCACGGGACCGGCTGGTGGTGCTCGGGCACTCGCTCGGCGGGGTGGTGGCGTTGGCGCTGGCCGCGCGGCAGCTCGGCCTGCCCGTGGACGCCGTGGTCGGGCTGGGCATCAAGGCGGTCTGGTCCCCGGCCGAGCTGGGCAAGGCCCGGGAGTTGGCCGAGCGGCCGGTCACCTGGTTCGCCAGCCGGGACGAGGCCGCCCGCCGTTACCTGCGCGTCGCCGGCCTCGCCGGCCTCTTCGCCCCGGACCACCCGGTCGTCGACGCCGGGCTGCGCCGGGAGGACGGCCGCTGGCGGCTGGCGATGGACCCGGCCGCGTTCGGGGTGGGGGAGCCGCGGTTGGCGGCCCTGCTCGCGGCGACCGACGTGCCGGTGCTGCTGGCCCGCGGTGAGCAGGACCCGATGGTGACCGCTGCCCAGCTCAAGGAGCTCGGCGTCCCGGTGGCGACCCTGCCCGGCCTGGGGCACAACGCCCACGTCGAGGACCCGGAGGCCGTCCTCGCCCTGCTCGACCCGTACCACTGACCCGCGGGCCGGTAGGGGGCTCGCCGAGGTGGTTTGATCTGATCATGATGCAGCCCGTCCGCCGCGCGGTCTACCGGCTCTACGCCCGCCGTCTGCGCGCCGAGTTGGCCCACACGTCGCTGCCGCGCCACGTCGCGATGGTGATGGACGGAAACCGCCGGTGGGCCAGGCAGATGGGCTTCGACGACGCCGGGCTCGGCCACCGGTACGGCGCGGAGCACATCCACGAGGTGCTGGGCTGGTGTGCCGAGCTGGGCATCCACCACGTCAGCCTGTTCGTCGCCTCCGTCGACAACATGCGCAAACGAGCCTCCGACGAGGTGGCGAACCTGATGCGGATGATCGAGGACGTCGTGGCGGAGCCACTGCTGCGTCCGGCCAACCCGTGGCAGCTCCACCTGGCCGGCCGCGCGGACGTGCTGCCCGACTCGACCCGCCACGCCCTGAAGCTCGCCGAGGACGCCACCCGTGAGCGGGCCACCGACTTCCACCTCACCGTCGCCCTCGGCTACGACGGCCGCGAGGAGATCGTCAGTGCGGTTCGCGCCCTGCTGGAGGACGAGGCGAGAGCGGGCGCCACCCTCGACGACGTGGCGCAGCGCCTCACCGCCGACCACGTCGCGGCGCGTCTGTACACCGGCGGCCAGCCCGATCCCGATCTGGTCATCCGCACGAGTGGCGAACGCCGGATGTCCGGCTTCCTGCTCTGGCAGGCCGCCTACTCCGAGCTGTACTTCTGCGACGTGTACTGGCCGGGCTTTCGGAAGATCGACTTCCTCCGCGCCCTGCGCTCCTACTCCGCTCGCCGTCGGCGATTCGGCGCGTGACCACCCCGACGGGCGCCGTCGGACCGTGCCCGGAGTGGTCAGGGTGTGGAGGAGAGGGGCGACCCGTCCTGGGCGACGGCGTCGGCGGCCCGGGGCGCCGGCGGGTTCCAGTCCGGTTCGAGCTGCCGGCGGGCGGCGTCGAGGAACGCCTCCGCGTACGAGTCGGCGGGGAAGTCGCCGAGGTAGCGGCTCCGGGTGGCCCACCGGTCGGCCGCCTTCGGGTCGGTGTCGAGCAGCTGCGTCAGCACCTCGTGCACGTTGGACATGTCCCGGCGCAGCACGTACCCGGAGCCGGCCAGCGGGAACCGCTCGACGAAGTGCTCGCCGTCGACGCCCATGTCGGTCACCGCGTACGGCTTGCCGGAGTAGAGGTAGTCCGAGATGACCCCGGAGACGTCCGAGACCAGCGCGTCGGAGCGGTTGACGCACTCGGTCAGGGTCAGCTCGCGGGCGGCCGCCGCGCCCCACAGATGCGCCCGGCCGGTTCGGGCCCGGTCGGCGGCGAGCAGTTCCGTCAGCCGGGCGAGCTGCCGGGCCGAGGTGGGGTTCTGCGCGGTGTACGGGTGGGCCCGCAGGATCACCGTGGCGCCCCGGTCGAGCAGGCCGCGGAGCACCGTCTCGGCCACCGGCAGGGAGCAGTAGTCGGCGTCGGCGTGGTGCCCGGTCCAGGTCGGCGTGTAGAGCACCGTCGGGGCGGCCGGGCCGCGCACCGGCGCCCGGCGTACCTCGATCGCCTCCACCTGCGGACGGCCGACCACGACGAACTTCTCCGCGGGGATCTCCACGCCGGCCCGGGCGTACCGGTCGATGGCGGCCGGTCCGGCCACGAAGATCCGGTCGAAGATCGCCGAGACCGGGTTGGCGCTGGGGGCCTTGTCGCTGTCGCCGTGGTGCAGCTGGACGTGGGTGAGCTGGGAGAACCGGATGCAGTGGCTGTTCTTCGCGCCGTGGTTGACGTAGAACGCCGCCCGCAGGCTCGGCACCAGCGCCTCGTCCATCGACTTCAGCGTCGGGCAGAAGATCACCGGGGCGCTGGTGGCGGCGGCGATGGTCGGCAGGAACTCCGGCTCGCGCAGCAGCACCAGGAACGGCCGGCCGATCCGCTCCAGGTAGGGCAGCCACATGGTGACCTGGTATTCCGACCCGGGTGGGGCGGAGAAGTAGAGCACGAACTCGGGCTGGTGGCGGCGCAGGGCCCGGCCCACCGGACCGCCACCGGCCGGCGGCCGGAACCGCCGCCGGGCGAGGTCCAGGCCGACCGCCGCGCAGCCGGCCCCGACCAGCAGGGCGGCGACCAGCGGCACCCACGCGGGCAGGGCGGCGCCGGCGGCGACCGCGACGAGCCCGAGCAGCGCCAGGAGTGCGCCGCCGAGCCGCTCCGTGACCAGCGGCGCCCAGGTGCGCACCGGCAGGTTCGCGGCGCGGATCTCCAGAGCGCCCGCGGCGCGCAGCGGCGCCGCCAGCAGGACCAGGCCGAGCAGGACCAGCGCTGTGGCGGCCAGCGCCGGGTCGAAGCCGTCGTCGAGCCGGCGGGCGTACCCGACCAGGATGCCCGCGGCGACCAGGACCGACTCGGCGACGCCGTCGGCGCTCGGGCGGATCCGGCGCTCCACCGCGGCGGCGGCCAGCGCGGCCACCGCGATCGCCAGCCCCCACCCGGTCGCCCCGGTGAGTGCCACGACGAGGAACGCCAGCACCGCCAGCCCGGTGGTCAGCACCCGGGCGAGCAGCTTCCGGATCAGGTCACCACGCATGTCGGTCGTCCGTTCCGCGGATCGGGTGGGTCAGGCGTCGACGTCGACGGGCAGCTGCTCAGACGGGTGCGCGCCCGGCTGGGCGGGCACCGCCGAGACCTGCTCGCCGGGCGCCCGGCGCACGTCGATGACCTGGCCGGTCAGCTCGGAGATGAGTACGTCCAGCGACGCCTGGGCGACCGCCTCGGAGGAGAGCAGCGTGTGCTCCGGTTCCTCGCCGAACGCCTTGGTGCGCATCGGGGTCGCGGTGCGCTCCGGGTTGACGCAGTTGACCCGTACGCCGAACTCGGCCCACTCGTCGGCGAGCGCCTGGGTCAGGTTGACCAGGGCGGCCTTGGTGGCCGAGTAGAGCGCGTAGCGGGCCCGGCCCCGGGTGTACGAGCTGGAGGTGTAGAGCAGCAGCTGGCCCTTGGTCTGCTGGAGGTACGGCAGTGACTGCCGGGCGATGGTGACCGGGCCGACGAAGTTGACCTGCAGCAGCCGGTCCATCGTCTCCTCGTCCATCTCGGCCAACGCCCCCTTTTCCAGGATGCCGGCGGTGACCACCACGTGGTCGATCCGGCCGGTGGCCTCGAAGGCGGTCTTCAGCGCGGCCGCGACGTCCTCGGCCCGCTCGACGTGGGTGCCGGTGGTGGAGCGGCTGAACGGGAAGACCTGGGCGCCGTAGCGGCGGGCCAGCTCGGCGAGGTCGTGGCCGATGCCGTAGCTGCCGCCGAAGACGACGATGGTCCGGCCGGTCAGTTCCTCGGTGTAGCTGTGCTGGTCGGCCAGCCTGGGTGCCTGCGCGGCGGCGAGCTGGAAGAGCTTGTCCGCGAGGTGCACGTCGACCGGGTGGGTGACCTTGATGTTCTCGTCCGAGCCGTCGATCACCTTGATCGGCGTGCCGGGCAGGTAGCGCAGCACCACGCCGCAGTCGTCGGTGGCGGCGAAGTCGGGGTCGCCCTCGGCCCGCCGGTACGCCTCCCGGATGGTGCCGGAGCGGAACGCCTGCGGGGTCTGCCCGCGGCGCAGGGTGGCGCGGACCGGGATGTCGGTGATGCAGTCGTCGGAGTCGACCTGGATGATCGTGTCGGCCGACGGGATGGCCACGTCGACCGCGGAGTAGCTCCAGAGCGCGTTCACGCACTCCCGCACGATCCGGGCGCTGAGCAGCGGCCGCACCGCGTCGTGGAAGAGGATGTTGACGTCGCCGTCGCCGACCGCGTCGAGCGCGATCCGGGTGGTGGCGTTGCGGGTGTCGCCGCCCTCGATCACCTGGCTGACCTTGCGGAATCCGGCGTTGGCGACGATCCGCTCAGCGTCGGCGACGTGGCCGGTGGCCATCAGCACGATGATCTCGTCGATCTCCGGCGCGGCCTCGAAGACGGCCAGCGTGTGCTCGATGATCGGCTTGCCGGCGATCTTCAGCAGCTGCTTCGGGATGCCCAGCCCGAGGCGGGTCCCGGTCCCCCCGGCGAGGATCACGGCCACCGTCCGCGAGGGGCGCCAGGGTGCCGGGCTCGCCGGCGTGACGTCCGGTGCGGTGGTGCGGTCCTGCGTCATTGCCGTTCCTCACTTCTGCGGGGGATTGGGTTTTACACCTGGATGACCGGGTGGTGAACTTTCGCCGGCGACCAGAAAACCTTAACGCGCACGACGGAGCGCACCGACCGGGGCGGCCCCGGCCGGTGCGCTCCGGCTCGCTACTTCTGACCCTCGTACGCGTCGCAGACCTCGTCGGTCGGGCCGTCCATCCGCAGGACGCCGCTCTCCAGCCAGATGGTCCGCTCGCAGGTGTCCCGGATCGAGCTGATCGAGTGGCTCACCAGGAAGACCGTGCCGGCGCTGTCGCGCAGCTCCCGTACCCGCTGCTCGCTGCGGGCCCGGAACTTGCGGTCACCGGTCGCCAGCGCCTCGTCGATGAGCAGCACGTCGTGCATCTTCGCGGAGGAGATGGCGAAGCGCAGCCGGGCGCCCATGCCGGAGGAGTAGGTCCGCATCGGCAGCGAGGCGAAATCGCCCCGCTCGTTGATCCCGGAGAACTCGATGATCTCCGGCGCCAGCCGCTTGACCTCCTCGGGGGACATGCCCATGGCGAGGCAGCCGAGCACCACGTTGCGCTCGCCGGAGAGGTCGTTGAGCAGCGCGGCATTCACGCCGAGCAGCGACGGCTGGCCCTGGGTGTAGACCGCGCCCCGGGCCGGCGGGAGCAGCCCGGCGATGGCCCGCAGCAGGGTCGACTTGCCGGAGCCGTTGCTGCCGATCAGGCCGATCGCCTCACCCTCGTACGCGGTGAAGCTCACCCCCTTGACCGCGTGCACCTCACGGATGTTCGGCGCGTTGGTCCGGGACACGATGCGCTTGAGAGCGGAGACCGGGCTCGTGCCCCCGGTGGCGCCCTTGTGGATCTTGTAGATCACGTGCACGTCGTCCACTACAACGGTGGGGACCCGTCCCGCGTCCGCCACGGCGGCGTTGCCCGCCGGCTGGGTCTGGTCAGCCACGGCCGTACTCCTCTTCTCCGCGCCAGAAGTAGACGAAACCGCCGACACCCATCACGACCGCCCAGGCCAGCGCCATCGCCCACAGCCGCATCGGAGGCGTGATCAGGCTCGCCTGGTGCGACTCGAGCAACGAGTAGCGCGCCAGCTCGATGAAGACCAGCGGCGGGTTGGCCTCCAGCAGGGTGGCCGCCCAGTGCGGCAGGTGCTCCCGGAAGAGCTTGACCGGGTAGAGCACGCCGGAGGCGTACAGCCAGGTCCGTAGCACGAACGGCATGACCTGCTTGAGGTCGGTGATCTTCGAACCGAGCCGGGCCATCACCATGGTCAACCCGACGTTGAAGATCGACTGGAGCAGCAGCATGGGTGCGATCAGCAGCCAGCGGAAGGTCAGCGGCTCGCCGGTGAGCAGCACGATGGCCGCGAGCACGACCATCGACATGAGCAGCTGCTGGAGCTGCACCAGGGTGACGGTGACCGGCAGCGCCGCCCGGGGGAACTGGAGCGCCCGGATCAGTCCCAGGTTGCCGGTGATCGCGCTGGTGCCCTGCAACGCCGCGCTCTGGGTGAACATGAAGATGAAGACACCCGTGCAGAGGTACGCGATGAAGTTCGACACGCTGCGGTTCGACGAGACGATCACGCCGAAGATCAGGTAGTAGACCGCCGCGTTGGTGAGCGGGGTCAGCACCTGCCAGAGCTGGCCGAGCTGGGTCTGACTGAACGACGAGGCCACCTTCGCCCGCGAGTATGCGGTCATGAAGTGTCGGTACGCCCACAGCTTGCGGGTGTACTCGGCCAGGGGTGGGCGTTCCCCCGCGACCCGGAGCCCGTGCCGCTGCGCGAGCTGGGCCTGGGTCAGTCCGGAGTTGGGGTCGGCCACCGCGGTGTTGGCCATGGTCAGGCGCTCCGATCTTTCGTGCCGATGGGGAGCAGGTGATGTGTCGCGGCGATGAAATCTAGCGTGGCCAGTGCGGGGAGCGCCCGCCTCGCTGCTGCGTGGAAGGTAGTCCAAAACACGTCGGGACGCAACCGTACCGTCGTTGCGCTACATTGTTCCACGTGACGACCGAGAAGAGGCGTGCGCCGGCCGGTGCGGCGGTGCTGCGCGGCGAGATCACCACGGCCATCCGCGCTGCCGTCATGCAGGAGCTGGCGGAGGTCGGCTACGGCCGCTTCTCCATCGAGGCGGTGGCCCGCCGGGCCGGCGTGAGCAAGACGGCGATCTATCGTCGCTGGCGTTCGAAGCTCGACCTGGTGCTGGACATGGTCTCCGCCGTGGCCGGGCGCAACCTGCCCCTGCTCGACACCGGCAGCCTGCTGGGTGACCTGGAGATCCTGCTGCACGTGATGGCCCGTGCGCTGCGTCACCGGCTGGCGGCGCAGATCATCCCGGACCTGCTCGCCGAGGCCGCCCGCAACCCGCAGATCGCCGAGAAGCTGCAGCAGGCGCTGGACGACTACCAGCAGGCGGTCGGCCGGATCCTGATCGGCCGGGCCGTCGAGCGGGGGGAGCTCTCCGCCGACACCGACCCGCGCGCGGCGGTCGATCTGATCGTTGGGCCGGTCTACTGGCGGCTGGCCATCGCCCGGGCGCCGCTGCAGACTGCGGACGTGCCGCGAATGGCGACGGCGATCGTCGCGGCGCTCCGGGTAGCATGCGTGGGGCCTGTCCGCGACGAGGTGGAGATTTGACCCCCGCTGCGCGTCGTCCGCGACCTGACTCGTCGATCATGAACAACAGGACACAACTGGTCGGACAATTACCGCGACCAGCTTGTTTTCCCCATGACCCGCTACCATCCCCCCGGAACCCCCAATGAGCATTTTGTCGACAGGAGGAAGCCCCATGGCTGGGCCGCACCCAGAGTTCATCCCCCCAGCACGACCGATCATCGGTGAGGCCGAGATCGAGGCGGCTGTCCGGGTGCTGCGGAGTGGCCGGGTCGTGCAGGGCCCGGAAGTCGCGGCGTTCGAGGAGGAGTTCGGCGAGCTGGTCGCCGGCCGGCACTGCGTGGCCGTCAACTCCGGCACGTCCGCTCTGCAGCTCACCCTGATGGCGCTCGGCTTCGGCCCGGGTGACGAGGTCATCGTGCCCTCGTTCTCCTTCGCCGCCAGCGCCAACGCCGTCCGGCTGGTCGGCGCCGAGCCGGTCTTCGTGGACATCGAGCCCGGCAGCTTCTGCGTGGACCCGGAGGCCGTGGCCGCCGCGGTCACCCCGCGGACCGTCGCCATCATGCCGGTGCACCTGTACGGCCACCCGGCCGCGATGGACCGGATCATGGCCATCGCCGAGCAGCACGGCCTCGCCGTCGTCGAGGACGCCGCCCAGGCCCACGGCGCCAGCCTGCACGGCACCCCGGTCGGCGCCTTCGGCACCGCCGGCTGCTTCAGCTTCTACCCGACGAAGAACATGCACGCCCTGGAGGGCGGCATGGTCACCACCGCCGACGCGGAGCTGGCCCGCACCCTGCGGCTGCTGCGCAACCAGGGCATGGAGCAGCGATACGCCAACGAGATCGTCGGCGCCAACATGCGGATGACCGACGTGGCCGCCGCGATCGGCCGGGTGCAGCTCGGCCAGCTCGGCGAGTGGACCGAGCAGCGCCGCGCCAACGCCAAGTACCTCGACTCCAACATCACCGGCATGGTCACCCCGCCGGTGGCGGACGCGGCCCGCCACGTCTACCACCAGTACACGGTGCGGGTACTGGGCGACCGGGACGCCGCCCAGGCACGCCTGACCGAGCTGGGCATCGGCAACGCCGTCTACTACCCGACCCCGATCCACCGGCTCAAGCCGTACCTCACCGAGGACGGCAAGCCGGGCCCGTGGGAGCTGCCGGAGACCGAGCGGGCCGCCGCCGAGGTGGTCTCGCTGCCGGTCCACCCGTCGCTGAGCCAGGCCGACCTGGAGCGGATCGCCGACGCTGCCAACCTCGCCGGGGGTGCCCGATGAGCGGCGGACGCAAGCTGCGCGCCGGCCTGATCGGCCTCGGCGCGATGGGTCGCAACCACGCCCGCGTGCTCTCCAACCTGGACGGCGTCGAGCTGGTCGGCATCGTCGACCCGGCCGGCGACGTCACCGGCACGCTGCGCGCCCCGGTGGTGCCGCAGCTCGGTGACCTGCTGGCGATGGGCATCGACTACGCCGTCGTCGCCTGCCCGACCGCGCTGCACGAGCAGGTCGGCCTGGAGCTGGCCGCCAACGGGGTCTGCGCGCTGGTCGAGAAGCCGCTGGCCCAGTCGGTCGCGGCGGCGACCCGGCTCGTCGAGGCGTTCGAGGCCGCCGGCCTGGTCGCCGGGGTCGGGCACATCGAGCGCTACAACCCCGCCCTGCAGAACCTGCGCAGCCGGCTCGAGGCCGGCGAGCTGGGCGAGGTCTACCAGGTCGTCACCCGGCGGCAGGGGCCGTTCCCGCACCGGATCGCCGACGTCGGCGTGGTGATGGACCTGGCCACCCACGACATCGACCTCACCGCCTGGGTGACCGGCCAGGAGTACGTCTCGGTCTCGGCCCGCACGGTCTCCCGCAGCGGCCGGCTGCACGAGGACATGGTCGCCGTGGTCGGTCAGCTCGCCGACGGCACGATGGTGAACCACCTGGTCAACTGGCTCAGCCCGCTCAAGGAGCGGTCAACGGTGATCACCGGTGACCGGGGCTGCTTCGTGGCTGACACGCTCACCGCCGACCTGACCTTCTACGCCAACGGCGCCATCGACACCGAGTGGGAGGCGCTCCGCGCGTTCCGTGGGGTGGCCGAGGGCGACATGGTCCGGTACGCGATCCCGAAGCGGGAGCCGCTGCTCGTCGAGCACGAGCGGTTCCGCGACGCGGTCGAGGGCAAGCAGAGCGACATCGTCACCCTGCGGCAGGGCCTGCGCACGGTGCAGGTCGCCGCCGGCCTCCTGGAGTCCGCCTCCGACGGCAAGGTCGTCTCCGTGTCGCCGAGCCAGCGTGACGAGCCGGCCGCCGCAGCCCGCTAGCCGCAGCGCATTCCAGGGGGAGGAATACACGATGGCTTCCGATACCAGGACCGGGTCACGCGGCCGGGTCGTCATGCTCGTGGACAACGGGGTGCACGGCGACTCCCGCGTCCAGAAGGCCGCCCGGTCGGCTGCGGACGCCGGCTGGGAGGTCTTCCTCCTCGGTATCCGCAACGCCCGCTCCGAGACGGACACCTGGCAGATCGGCGGCGCGGAGGTCCAGCTGCTCCGGGTGCCCAAGCCGCTGCACCGGCCGCCCCAGGGCAGGGGCCGGTCGCTGCGCCGGCCGCTGGCGTACCCGCCGGGGACGAAGGCCGCGTACCGGATCCAGGAGATCAAGGCCTGGCAGGCCGAGCTCTACGAGCGTCGGGTCCGCGCGCAGGTCCTCGGCGGCCGGCTGCCGGCCGTCGTGGGCCGGACGGCCCAGCTGCCGTCCCGCGCCGCGGCGGTGGTGCTGGCCCGGTGGGTGAAGTTCCGGGCCGGTGAGACCCACCGGCTGCGCAAGCACCAGGCCGACCCGGACGCGCTCCTCACCAAGCTGCCGATCCGGAGCTGGCAGGCGCTGCTGGGCAACCGCAGCTGGCGCCGGCTGGACCCGGGCCTGTGGGACTTCGAGCTGGCCTTCCGCACCGCGATCGACGAGCTCGAGCCGGACATCATCCACGCCAACGACTTCCGGATGCTCGGCGTCGGGGCGCGGGCGATGCTGCGGGCCCGGGCCGCCGGCCGCGACACCAAGCTGGTCTGGGACGCCCACGAATTCGTCGGCGGCGTCACCGGTCGGGACGACAACCCGCGCTGGCTGCCGGCCCAGATCGCCTACACCGCTGAGTACGCCGGCTACCCGGACGCGGTGGTGACGGTCTCCGAGACGCTCGCCGAGCTGCTTCAGGAGACGCACGCGCTGCCGGAACGGCCGGCGGTGGTGCTCAACGCGCCGATGGCGCCGCCGGTCGACGCCGACGGCGAAACGCCCGACCTGCGGGCGCTCTGCGGGGTGGACGAGCGGACGCCGCTGCTGGCCTACGCCGGTGCCGTGAACCCGAGCCGGGGCGTCCAGCTCATGGTGGAGGCGCTGCCGGAGCTGCCCGAGGTGCACGTCGCCCTCGTGACGATGAACCCGAACGGGGACAACCTGTTCTCGGAGAGCCTGCTGGAGCGGGCCGTCGAGCTGGGCGTCGGCGACCGGGTGCACCTGCTGCCGTACGTGAAGCACTGGCAGGTCGTGCCGTTCCTGTCCGCGGCGGACGCCGGCGTCATCCCGATCCACCACAAGCCCAACCACGAGCTGGCGCTGATCACGAAGTTCCTGGAGTACTCGCACGCGCGACTGCCCATCGTGGTCAGTGACGTGAAGACCATGGCCCAGACCGCCCGGGACACCGGGCAGGGCGAGGTCTTCCGGGCCGAGGACCTGGCCGACTACGTCCGCGCCGTCCGGGCGGTGCTCGCCGACCCGGCGCGCTACCGGGCCGCGTACGACAAGCCCGGTCTGCTGGAGGGCTGGACCTGGGAGGCCCAGGCGCAGGTCCTCGACCAGGTCTACAGCGACCTGCTCGGCATCCCCGCCGCGGCCACCGGCGGCACCGTGCCGGCGACCCGGTTCCCCGGCGACCGGCGGGAACTGGCGGGTACCACCCGCTGACGCGGAGAACCGGCCGGCTCCGCCCCCACGGCGGAGCCGGCCGGTTCGCCTTCATCCCGATGTCCGCCGCCGCCCGCCATGCGGCGCCGACCGGGCCGCGCGCACACCGGTCGGCCCGCGCCGATCGGAAAGCAACCGGGGCCGTCCCGCGATCGCGGGACGGCCCCGATGGTGTTCGGGCCGACGGTCAGCCGGCGGTGGCCGGCGGCTCCAGCAGCAGGCGGTCGAAGTCCTTCTGGGTGACCGACCAGTCCCACGTGCTCACCACGTGGGAGGCCGCCGCCTGACCGGCCTCGCGCCAGCCGTCCTCCGTCCCGGTGACGGCGAGGATCCGCTCAGCGGCCTCCTCCGGCGTACCCACCACCCAGTCGCTGGGGAAGAGGCTGCGCGCGCTGTGCTCCCGGCCCGCGAAGAACGGCCAGTCCCGGACCACCGGCACGGCGCCGCTGGCGGCACCCTCGACCAGCCCGCAGTGGAAGCTCTCCCGCACCGAGGTGCTCAGGATGACCCCCACGTCGGTCAGCGCGCCCGGGACGTCCTCGGTCCGGCCGGTCCGCACCACCGCCCCGGAGGGCTCCAGCTCGGCCAGCTCCCGGTCCAGTTCCGCGACGTACGCCCGGACCGCCGGGCTGAGCGAGGCCCGCAGGTCGTCGCCGATCAGCTTGAGCCGGTACCGCTCGTCCCGCTTGCGCAGCTCACGGAGCACGGCCAGGGCCCAGCGCGGGTCCTTGGCCAGCGAGCTGAGCCCGATCAGCCCGACGGTGAACCGGGCGTCGGCCTCCTTCGGCCCCGCGTACCGGTGCAGCTCCATCGCGTTGCTGACCACGTGCGTCCGCGGCCCCTGGGGGGCGCGCAGCCGCGGCACGGCCGCCAGCGTCAGGTCACGCAGGTGCTCCGAGACGAAGACCAGGTCGTCGACCCGGGACCAGTCGGTCAGGTGCGGCCACCAGCTGAAGGCCTCGAAGCTGTGCAGCCGGATGATCACCCGGGTGGTGCCGGGGTCGATCATGGTGAGCATCGCGGCGGGCAGGTTGCACCAGTCCACGAAGACCGTGTCCGCCCAGGCGAGGTGCTCGCCCCAGGCCTCCTCGACCTCCTCCGCCCGCTTGGAGGTGCCGGCGAGCAGGTGGTGGACCAGGTTCGTCCGGCCGTTGCTGAGCACCGGGCGGATCGACTCCTCCACCAGGTTCAGTCGGCGCACCTGCACGTCGGGCATCGCCTCGTACCGCTCGACGATCGGGCCGAGGAAGTTGTCGTTGAGCCCGGTGAAGAAGAGCATCCGGTGCGGCCGGTCGGCCGGCGGGAACTGCGCCGGCGCCCGCCGGCCCCGCGGCGTGGCCATCGCCTGCCCGACCTTGCTGCCGTGCAGCGGCGCGAGGAAGCCCTCCGGGTCCTCGGCCAGCGGGGAGGTGACGCCGTCGAAGTGCGCGATCCGGTGGAACATCAGGTCGAAGGCGCGCAGCACGTGCGGAGCCGCCTTGCCCGGGTTCCGCTTCTTGAGGAAGCCGTCGGCGGCGGCGAGCTGGCCCTTGGCCACGGTCATCAGGTGCGCGGGCACCCTGCCCTGGTTCAGCTCCGCCTCGACGATCGGGCCGAGGAGATGGCCCTTGGTAGTGTTGCTCTTCAGCCGGCCCTGCGCCGCCAGCGCCAGCTGGTTCGCGCTGGCCTTGTGCCCGGCCCGGTGCATGCTGGTGTTGACCCGTCGGGCGATCTTGCCCCGGTACCGCTCGGGGACGCCGGGCGCGGCCACCGCCCGGTGCCAGAACCAGCGGACCGCGCCGAGGCGCATCGCCTTCTGCCCGGTGGCCGCGTCCAGCACCACCTTGGCCAGGTCGATGGTCTGGCTGCGGGACTTGTTGACCACCAGCAGGGGTGAGGGACCGAAAGTGGTGAGCCGGGGACGCCGGTATCGCGCCGGATCGGCCGACCGCTTCTCCACCGCGCGCAGCGCGGGGGCGATGCCGAAGACGGCGTCGGCCCGGCGGTAGCGGTGGGCCAGCTGCCAGACGGTGTGCAGGGCCTGCTGGTCCAGGGCGACCAGGACGTCGGCCCGCTTGGCGTGGCGCCGGATCCACGGGTCGCGCTGGGCGCGCAGCCACGGGCGGCGGGCCGGGCTGGCCCGCTTGACCATGCGGCCGAAGCGGGGGCCGAGCTCCTTGGCCGTGGGCAGCAGGTGCAGCTCGGCGAGGTCGGCCGCGGCCGGGATCCGGTCCGGGTCGAAGGTGCAGACGACGCGCACCGTGACCCCCATGGACCGGAACTGCTCGAGCGCGTCGGTCAGGACCGCCACCCGGCCGGGGACGGCTCCTAGGACCATCAGGACCTCGATCATGACCTACCTTCTCTGGCCAGTACGCGAGCAGCGCCGGCGGAAGAAACGGGCGGGGTGCCGGTCGGTCCGCCGCGCACCAACTCGGTGACCTCCTGAACGGCCGGGATGAGCTGCCCCTCCCGGGCGTACTGCTTGGCCTCGGCCCGCGCCTTCTCCCGGTCGGTCTCGGTGGCGTTGAGAGCGATTGCGGCGGCCCGGCGGAACGCGCCGGCCAGCTCGGCCGGGTCCAGGCCGATCGCCCCGGTCCAGAGCGGGTACGTCGACAGCACCGTCGAGGCGTCGTGGTCCGCCTCGTGCGCGGAGACGACCGGCAGGCCGGTCGCCATGTACTCGTAGACCTTCCCGGAGGTCATGTACCGGCCGCCGGTCACCATCAGCACGACCGCGTCCCAGCGGGCGTACAGGTCGACGACCTCCGCCTTGGGCACGGAACCGCCGACCACCACGCCGTCCGCGGCGGCGGCCTTCAGCAACTCGGCGTGCGCGTTGTCACCACGCGCCCAGGCGGCGCCGATGTGGCCGCGCACCTCGAAGCGCGCGTCCTTCAGCGCCGGGTCCTCGGCGCGGGCGGTCCGCCAGCCCTGCAGGACCGCCTCGAGCAGCGGCACCGGCAGGTTGAGCGCGCCCAGGTAGCCGAAGGTCAGCGGGCGGTCGGGGGTCACCGGCCGGGCCTGGGCGGGGATGCTGGACGCGTCGTAGCCGTTGCGCACGATCCGCATCTTGTGTGCGAGCTCCGGGTACCGCTCCCGGTACCAGCGGGAGATCGGCTCGTTGACGTTCCAGATGGCGATCGCGTTGGTGAGCAGCTTGATCTCCCACTGCCCGGAGACCGACTCCTTCGGGAACGCCTCGCCGTTGTTGATCACGTCGACGGACCAGCCGTCGCGGAAGTCGACCACGTACGGGACCTGGTGCGTCTCCCAGAGCTTCCAGGTCGCCGCGAGGTTCACGTACGGGGCGCAGGTGGTCACCAGCAGGTCGGCCGGCTTCTCCCGGTGGATCTGGACCAGGGCCTTCTCCAGCGCCGGCCGCCACCCGCCGAAGACCGGCTCGGGGAAGGTCTTGAGGTTCCGCTTGCGCAACTGGGCCAGGTAGTCCTTGTGGGCCAGGGCGCGGGTCTCGCTGAACGCCCGGATGTCGGTCTCCAGGTCGTCGCGGACCAGCGGCAGCTTGACCACCTGGACCCGGGAGTCCACCCCGGCGGCGAGGGTGTGGTCGAGGCCGTACTCCCGCTCCCACGCCTCGTCGATGATGGTGACGGCGGTCACGTCCCAGCCGGCCGCGGCGAACTGGTTGGCCGTCTCCCGCATCCGGTAGGCGCAGCTCTTGGCCGCCGGGGGAAAGCCGATCGCCAGGTAGATCATGTGCGGTCGGGACCCGGACCGTCGCGCCCGGGGGAGCTTCAACGAGTCCCAGAGATTTCGCCCGTTGTTCATCGATTCCGATCCTGGGGAGGTGGGGAGATGCGCCGTCGTAACCCGGCCGGCCGGCCCTCGCCACCCGGTCGGGAGGCGACGACCGTTGGACGTCCACCGAGCGGGGCCATGCCGGGAGGGACCTTTCCATCAGCGGTACGCCGTACCTCGCGGTCGGCCGGACGCGGTGCCTGCTCCGCCGACGGTCGCGAAACGACCCTCGGACGGAGCGCGGACACTACAATAGCGCCGTCGCGGGCGCCGGACGCGCCGCCGCCGGGCGGGCCGCCGGCCGCTGCCCCCGCGTCACCGTGGCCCAGGTCACCTCGGGTCGTCGCGGCGCCCGGTGACGCCGCCTCGACCTGGGACGTCCGGCCGTTCACCGGTGACTGGCGTCCGATCCCTCTCCCGCTGACCGGTCAGGGCGAATACTTCCAGATCAGCAGCAGGTACCCGCCGAAGTAGGCGGAGAAGGCCGTCACCGTCACCAGCACCGTGACCGCCCGGGCCCAGCCGGCCCGGGCCAGGCCCACGGCCGCCGGGAGCAGCAGTGGGAACGCCGGCAGCAGGAAGCGCGCCTTGGAGTGGTAGTAGCCGGCCGCGCCGAGCGTGGTGACCAGCAGCAGCCCGCTGTACAGCAGCAGCTGCCAGGGCTGCCGGTCGAGCAGGCTCAGCACGAAGAACATGATCGCCAGCAGTGCCACCACGGTGACCACGAGCAGCGGCAGCGCGGTCACCTGCGCCAGGGCGTACTGGCCGGTCCGCACCGTGTAGACGCCGAAGTCGAAGGTGGTACCCCAGCCGGCGGACTGGATGTGGAACCAGCCGTCCGGCCGCCCGGTCCGGACACCCACCCAGGCCAGGTACGCGAGCCAGCCCGCGGGGGCGAGCAGCAGGGCGACCCATGGCCGCCAGCCGTCCCGGCGCCGGACGATCGCCAGCAGCGCGGCCAGCCCCACCACCGGGATCAGCGACGAGGCGGTCGGCCGGGTCAGGCCGGCGAACAGGCAGACCACCCCGGCGGTGAGCCAGCGGCGGCGCAGCAGCGCGTACAGCGTCCAGGCGGCCAGGGCGGTGAACAGGCTCTCGCTGTACCCCATCGACTCCACCACGCCGTGCGGCACCGCGGCCCAGAGCGCGGCGAGCAGCACGCCGGTACGCCGGTCGTGCAGGTATGCGCCGATCGCGAACAGCCCCCAGGCAGCCGCCAGTCCGGCCAGCCACGCCACGATCAGCGCCGCGTCGCGCGGGCTGAGCGGGGAGATCCGGTCCAGGCCCGCGGTGAGGCCGGGGTAGAGCGGGAAGAACGCCATATTGCTCTGCGTCTTCTCGTACCCGTCGTATCCGTGCTGGACGATCGCGAGGTACCAGTTCCCGTCCGCCCGGGTCAGCCGGCCGCCGGGGGAGGCGCCCACGTTGCGGGCCCAGAGGTAGACGGTCAGCAGCCCCACGAGGCGGATCGCGGCGTAGACCGCGAGCGCGGGCAGCGCGTACCGGGCGGCGTCCCGCAGCCGCCGGCCGAGGGCGGCCCCGCCCGGGGCGGGGCTCGCCGGCTCCGCGGCCGGGGCCGGCGTCGGCCGGCTTGGTTCCTCGGTCGTCATCACGTCCATTTTGCGATTCCGTTCGCGCTGAGCTGGGGGGATCCGAAGGCGCGCCCGGTCCGTCGGGGGGCTCGACGCTGGCCCGGCCCGCGAATTCCCGACGTCACCGGTCGTTGAACAGCATGGAGGGTAGCAATCGGCGCGCGAGGGCGGGGATCACCGGCGGCGGCGGACCTGTCAGGCCGAAGCGTTGTCGTAGACTCGCTCGGGTCCGCGGGCGCGGTGCTGGCTGAGACGGAGACGGGCAGGAATGGGATCTGACGGCACTACCGCAGCGGCGGGCACCCGGGGGCGGGTCGTCATGCTGGTGGACAACGGGGTCGACGGTGATTCCCGGGTGCAGAAAGCGGCACGTTCCGCCGCCGAGGCCGGCTGGGAGGTCATCCTCCTCGGACGGGCCCCGGTCGGCCAATCGCGGACCTGGCAGCTCGGCGGCGCCGAGGTCCGGCTGGTCCCGATGCCTGAGCCGCTGGCCAAGCGGCGGCACGAGTTCCGCCGCGCCTGGCTGCACCGGCCGTTGGCCTACCCGCCCAGCGGCATCGCCGCGCACCGCACCCAGGCGATCAAGGCCTGGCGGGCGGACCTGCGGGTACGGCGGGCCGCGCTGACCGCCGCCGCCCGGGAGGCCGGCTCCGGCCAGCCCGCCGGGCTGCCCTGGCAGGCGCTGCGGGCTGAGGAGAAGCTCGCCGGCCTGGCCCGCCGCTGGGTCTCGTTCCGCAACCGCCAGCTGACCCAGGCCCGGCGCGGCCGCAAGCTCGACGGCCCCTGGGACCGGGCGTACACGCTGTTCTGGCAGAAGCTGCGCGGCGACGGCGCCTGGCGCCGGCTGGAGCCCGGCCTGTGGGACTACGAGCTGGCCTACGGCCCAGTCCTCGACGAGCTGGCGCCGGACCTGATCCACGCCAACGACTTCCGGATGATCGGGGTGGGCGCCCGCGCCAAGCTCCGGGCCGCCGTGAAGGGCCGGCGGATCGCCCTGGTCTGGGACGCCCACGAGTACCTCCCGGGTGTGCAGCCGTGGCGGGACAACGCCCGCTGGCTGCCGGGGAACATCGCCCACGAGCGGGAGTACGTGCCCCACGCCGACGCCACCATGACCGTCTCGGGCGGCCTGGCCGACCTGCTGCAACGCGAGCACGGCCTGGCGGAGCGTCCGGCGGTGGTGCTGAACGCCCCCGCGGTGGACGAGCTGCCCACCGACCCGACCGCGCCGGTGCCGGACATCCGGGCGCTCTGCGGGATCGGTCCGGAGACCCCGCTGCTGGTCTACAGCGGCGTGGCCGCCGCGAAGCGCGGCCTCGGGGTGATGGTCGAGGCGCTGCCGGAGCTGCCCGCGGCGCACGTCGCGTTCGTGGTCAACAAGCCCGATTCCGCGTACGTCAAGGGCCTGCTCACCCGGGCCGGGGAGCTGGGCGTCGCCGACCGGGTGCACGTCCTGCCGTACGTGCCGCACGACCAGGTGGTGCCGTTCCTCTCCGGCGCGCAGGTCGGGGTCATCCCGATCCAGCACTGGCCGAACCACGAGATCGCGCTGATCACCAAGTTCTTCGAGTATTCACACGCCCGCCTCCCGCTGGTCGTCTCCGACGTGCGGACCATGGCCGAGACTGTCCGGGAGACCGGGCAGGGTGAGGTGTTCCGGGCCGAGGACGTGGCGGACTTCGTCCGCGCGGTCCGCGCGGTCCTGGTCGACCCGACGCGCTACCGGGCCGCGTACGAGCGGCCGGGGCTGCTGGCGCAGTGGACGTGGGAGGCGCAGGCGGAGGTGCTGGACGGGGTGTACTCCCGGTTGCTGCCCGACCGGCCGCGCCCGACCCCGGGCGTCGCCCCGGCCCCCGGCGTCGCGTCGAGCTCGGTGGGGGTGGGCGCGTGAGTCAGCCGGACGTGACGGTGGTCGTTGCCGTCTACAACACGATGCCGTACCTCACCGCCTGCCTCACCTCGCTGGTCGAGCAGACGATCGGCCTGGACCGGCTTGAGGTCGTCGCGGTCGACGACGGCTCCACCGACGGCAGCGGGGCCGAGCTGGACCGCTTCGCGCAGCGCTACCCGGGCACCGTCACCGTGCTCCACCAGCCCAACTCGGGCGGCCCGGCCGCACCGAGCAACCGGGCCCTGGACCACGCCCGCGGCCGGTACGTCTTCTTCATCGGCTCCGACGACCACCTCGGCCCGGAGGCGCTGGAGCGGCTGGTCGACGCGGCCGACCGGTGGGGCTCCGACGTGGTGCTCGGCCGGATGGTCGGCACCAACAAGCGCTACGTCCACCAGGCGATCTACGCCAGCAGCGAGGAGCAGGTGGACCTCTTCGACAGCCCGCTGCCCTGGTCGCTGTCGAACACCAAGCTGTTCCGCCGGGACCTGATCGAACGGCACGGCCTGCGGTTCCGCGAGGACATGCCGATGGGCAGCGACCAGCCCTTCACCCTCGAGGCCTGCTTCCGGGCCGCCAAGATCTCCGTCCTGGCCGACTACGAGTTCTACTACGCGGTCAAACGGGACAACGCGCAGAACATCACCTACGCCAGCCGCTTCGAAGAGCGGCTGCGCTGCGCCGAGGAGCTGGTCGGTTTCGTCGCCGGGCTGATCGAGCCGGGCCGCCGCCGCGACGCGATCCTGCTGCGCCACTTCACCTGGGAGGTGGCGAAGCTGCTGCGGCCCGAGTTCCTCGACCTCGATCCGGAGGTCCAGCAGCAGGTCCACGACCGGATCCGCAAGCTCGCCGAGGCGTACCTCACCGACGGGATCGTCGCGGCGATGGCGCCCGACGTCCGGCTGCGGATGGTCGTGGCCCGCGACGCCGACCTGGACCGGCTGCGCGAGCTGATCCGCCAGCAGGCGCACACGGTGCTGCCGAAGGTGACCATCGCCGGCGACCGCTGGTACGCCCACTACGTCGGCTTCCGGGACCCGCGGCTGGGCTATCCGGACGACTGGTACGACATCACCGCCCAGGCCGCCAAGCTGATGGCGAAGCTCACCGCCACCGGGTTGGCCTGGGGGCGGGACGCCACCGGCGGCCCCGCCCTGGTGATCACCGCGCAGAGCCGCTGGGCGGAGCTGACCGAGCTGGCCGCGGACGCGGTGAGGGTCAGTGTGGGCGAGTTGACGGGTGTCAGTTCGGTCGCCCGCGGCGGTCCCGGTACCGTCGTACGGACGGACTTCGGGGTGGACCAGCTGCTCGCGGCCGTCGCGCCGAACGGGGAACGTCGGGTGGTACGGGCCGAGGTGACCGCGTTGGGCGGGACCGCGTCCGCACCGCTCCGGACGGACCGCCGCCTCGCGGCACCGCGCCGGGTGGCCCGCCACGGTGTCCGGCTCCACCTCGTCACGCCCACCACGAACCACAAGGGCCAGGTGATCGTCGCGATCACGCCGGTGACCCCCCGTCGGTTCATTGCCCGTCTCCGCCGAATGTGGCCCTCAGGAGGAAAGTAGTTCCATGAACATCTGCGTCGTCGCGCTGGGAAAGATCGGTCTGCCGCTCGCCGTGCAGTTCGCCTCGAAGGGGCACCGGGTGATCGGTGCCGACGTCTCCGAGCGGGTCGTGCGGCTGGTCAACGACGGGGCGGTGCCGTTCCCGGGTGAGACCGA
This sequence comes from Micromonospora sp. NBC_00898, assembly GCF_045207895.1. Classification (NCBI taxonomy): domain Bacteria; kingdom Bacillati; phylum Actinomycetota; class Actinomycetes; order Micromonosporales; family Micromonosporaceae; genus Micromonospora; species Micromonospora sp. NBC_00898. The sequence goes on along the minus strand of NZ_CP108775.1, from coordinate 3,506,815 downwards.
CCTGGACGTCAAGCTGAAGGAGGCGGTGGCCGCCGGGCTCCTGTCGGCCACCACCGACACCGCCGCCGCGGTCGCCGAGTCCGAGGCGGTCGTCGTGGTCGTCCCGCTCTTCGTGGACGCCGACGGGGTGCCGGACTTCGGCTGGATGGACGACGCCACCCGGGCCATCGCCGCCGGCCTCAAGCCGGGCACGCTGGTCAGCTACGAGACCACCCTGCCGGTCGGCACCACCCGCGAACGCTGGGCGCCGATGCTCCAGGAGGGCTCCGGCCTCACCGCCGGCAAGGACTTCCACCTGGTCTTCAGCCCGGAGCGGGTGCTCACCGGCCGGGTCTTCGCCGACCTGCGCCGCTACCCGAAGCTGGTCGGCGGCATCGACGAGGCGTCGGCCGAGCACGGCGTGCGCTTCTACGAGGCGGTGCTGGACTTCGACGAGCGGGCCGACCTGAACCGCCCGAACGGCGTCTGGGACCTCGGCTCGGCGGAGGCCTCCGAGCTGGCCAAGCTCGCGGAGACCACCTACCGGGACGTCAACATCGGCCTGGCGAACCAGTTCGCCCGGTTCGCCGACACGGTGGGCGTCGACGTCACCAAGGTGATCGAGGCCTGCAACACGCAGCCGTACAGCCACATCCACTCGCCGGGCATCGCGGTCGGCGGGCACTGCATCCCGATCTACCCGCGGATGTACCTGTGGAACGACCCGGCCGCCACGGTCGTGCGCTCGGCCCGCGAGGCCAACGCCGCCATGCCGGAGTACGCGGTCGACCTGCTCGCCGCCGCCTACGGCGACCTGACCGACGTCGGGGTGCTGGTGCTCGGCGCCGCCTACCGGGGTGGTGTCAAGGAGACGGCCTTCTCCGGCGTCTTCCCGACCGTCGAGGCGCTGCGCGCCCGGGGCGCCAAGCCGTACGTCTCCGACCCGATGTACACCAACGAGGAGCTGGTCGCGCACGGCCTGCCGGGCTACGACGGAGAGCCGCTCGGCGCGGCCGTGATCCAGGCCGACCACGCCGAGTACCGCACCCTCGCCCCGGCCGACCTGCCGGGCGTGACGGTGCTGGTCGACGGCCGCCGGGTCACCGACCCGGCCCGTTGGACCGGCGTCCGCCGGGTGGTCATCGGCGGCTGACCCGCCCGCCCGCCTGTGGGCCCCGGCCGCGACGGCCGGGGCCCGCTGCGTTGTGCGGCCCGCCGGACACCGGCGGTGAGCAGTGCCGTCGGCCCTTCACCTGCCCGACCCCCCGGTAATACTTGTGTTACTTGGCCGGTTTAAGGGCGCAACTGCCCGGTATCGGACCTCATCGACACCGGTGGGCAGACAGGGGAGTGTTCGTTGTTCAGCAGAGTACGAAGGCAGCAGGGCATCGCCATCGTCGGCGCGGTGCTGCTGGCGTACGGGATCATGGTCCTGGCCGGCGTCTTCGGCTGGGTGGTCCCGTTCGCGGTCGCCGGGCTGGTCGCCATCGCCGGTGAATTCGCCCTCGCCACCCGGTTCGCCGAGACCGGCGAACTGCTGGAGAAGGGCGGGCTCGGGCTGGTCTGGCGGCAGCTCACCCGGGACCTGTCGGTCGTCCTGCTGACCGTCAGCGCGGCCCGCCCGGGTGTCGACGCCACCGTCGTCGTAATGCTGCTGCCTGCCGTGCTCTGGGCCCTGGCGCTCGGCACCGGCACCCTCGCGGTGCTGGGCGAACGGCGGGCCGCCGCGCCGGCCCTCACCCGCAACATCGACCTCGGCGGGTCACGCCGGGTGCCGGTCCCGCCGGCCTGGGCGCGCCAGATCGAGGGGGACCGGCTGCCGTTGCTCAACGTGCTGCTCGTGCCGGCGGCCGTGGTGGCCGCGCTGACCGACCGGGTGACCCCGGTGGTGGTGACCGGGCTGGTCACCCTCGCCGTGGGCGTGGTGACGGCGGCGGTGCTGGCGCTGAGCTGGCTGCGCGGCCGGGGCCGGACGCCGGGAGTGCTGCCGGCGCTGCACGCCTGGCTGGCCCGGGAGCGGCCCGAGGTGGCGCTCTACTTCGCCGGCCCGGCGAAGGACGTCTACCAGGCCAACATGTGGCTCGCCCCGATCGAGGCGGCCGGGCACCGCGCGGTCGTGCTGCTGCGCAGCGAGGACGCCTTCCGCGAGCTGGCCGACACCCGGCTGCCGGTGGTCTGCGTACCGGCCGGCGTCGACTTCATGAACCTCGACCTGACCACCATCCGGACCGCCCTGTACGCGGCGAACGTCGGCGCCAACATCCACATGCTCCGCGAGCCGGGCATGAAGCACGTCTTCGTCGGGCACGGCGACAGCGACAAGCGGGCCAGCGTCAACCCCTACAGCAAGGTGTACGACGAGGTCTGGGTGGCCGGCCCGGCCGGCCGGGAGCGCTACGCCCGGGCCGGGGTGGGCGTGCTGGACCGCGACATCGTGGAGATCGGCCGGCCGCAGCTCGCCGGGGTGCACACCTTCGGCTCGGCCGAGGCCGACCCCACCTTCACCGTCCTCTACGCCCCCACCTGGGAGGGCTGGCTGGACGACGACCCGTACCACACCTCGCTGGTGCTGATGGGGGAGCGGATCGTCACCGGGCTGCTCGCCGCCGGCGGCGTGCGGGTGATCTACAAGCCGCACCCGCTGACCGGCACCCGGTCGAAGAAGGCCGGCGCGGTCCACGACCGGATCGCCGCCCGGATCCGGGCCGCCGGCGGGGACCCCGACGCCACCTCGCTGGACGGCACCGCCCACCTGGTGGTCACCGGCCGCACCCCGGCCCTGTTCGACTGCTTCAACACCACCGACCTGCTGGTCAGCGACGTCTCCAGCGTGGTCTCCGACTTCGTGCAGAGCGAGCGGCCGTACGTGGTGGCCAACCCGGCCGACCTGCCCGAGGACGAGTTCCGCCGGACGTTCCCCACCGCCCGGGCGGCGTACCTGCTCTCGTCGGACTGCGGCGAACTGGAGAAGATCCTCGCCGTCACCCGGGCCGGGGACGACCCGATGACCGAGGCGCGGCGGGAGCTGAAGGAGTACCTGCTCGGACCCGCCGGGGTGAACCCGATGGACCGGTTCCGGGCGGAGATCGACCGCCTCTGCGGCTGACCCCGCGTACGCGGACACCGGGGGCGACGGCCGACGGCCGTCGCCCCCGGCCGCGTGCTCAGCCCCGCTGCGGCGGGTTGTCGACGTCCCGGGAGATGACCTCGCCCCGCTCGTCGACCCAGCCCTTCGGCCGCGCCGGGTTGCCGGCCACCAGCTGGTACGGCTGGACGTCCTTCGTCACCACCGAGCCGGCGGCGATCATCGCGAACTCGCCGACCTCGATCCCGCAGACCAGGGTGGCGTTGGCGCCGATCGAGGCGCCCCGCCGGACCAGCGTCGGAGTGATCTTCCAGTCCGGGTTCTGGGCACGCGGGCGGAAGTCGTTGGTGAAGACCGCGCACGGGCCGACGAAGACCTCGTCCTCGATGGTGACGCCCTGGTAGACGGAGACGTTGTTCTGGATCTTCACCAGGTCGCCGACCGTGACGCCGGCGTCGACGTACACGTTGCGCCCGATGACGCAGCCGGCGCCGACCTGCGCGGTCGAGCGGATGTGGGCCAGGTGCCAGACCTTGGTGCCGTCGCCGACCTTGGCGCCCACCTCCACGTCGGCCGACGGGTGGACGAAGACCGGGGACCGGTCGTTGGTGTCAGTCATCCTTCAACTCGCATCGTCGCAGGGCGCGTCGTCGCGCCGTCGGTGCCGCGTCGGGACCGCGCCGGATGACCGCCGCGGCCGCGCCGGCCAGGACCGCCCAGCCACCCCGGGCTCTCGATGCCGAGGCCGGGGCACGGGCTCGGCGTAGCATAACGAGCCCGTCAGCCGAGCAACGCCGCCACCGCGTCGGCGGCCGGTGTGTCCGCCGGCAACGCCTCCGCCGCCACCACCGCGTCCACCGGCAGCACGCCGTAGAGGTGCGGGAAGAGCGCCCCACCCCGGGACGGCTCCCAGCGCAGCGCGTCGCCGAGCCGGTCCGGGTCCACGGTGAGCAGCGTCAGCCCGGTGACCCCGGCGAACACCCGGCGGGCGGTCTCCACCACCTGGTCCGCCCCGGAGAGGTGGACGTACCCGTCCTGGTGGTCCATCGCGGTGCCGCTGAACTGCCCCACGGCGCGGGCCTGGTCCCACTCGTCGGTCGACAGAATCTTGTAGATCACCACCGCAGCCTAGGGCGGGGCGCCCCGCCGGTTCACCGGTACCGCCCCGACCGGGCCCGCCCAGCCGGCATGCTCGGATGCGACAGGTGCGGAGGGATGGCGATGGCGAGCTACGACGAGGACTGGACCGACGGCCAGCGGGCCGTCTACGACGAGTGCCGCCAGGCCGGCACCGAGTGGGCCGGCGACCCGGACACCCCCAGCGATGACGTCCAGCACGTGATCAACCTGGCGGAGGCGGACGACGACACCTTCGGCGAGGCGGAGACCGACTATCCGCCGCTGGTCGACGCCGTCACCCAGGCCACCGGCGCCACGGTGACCAGCGTGCCGCTCAGCCACCACGACCCCGGCTTCCGGGGCTTCGTCGACGGGGTCCGGGACGCCACTGCCGACGAGGCGTTCGGCCTGTGAGCGGGCCGGCCGACGGCGTCCGCAGCCCCGCCAAGGGGTCGCCGGAGGGCTACGGCGACGACTTCCAGATCAGGCTCAGGTACGTGCCGTACCAGCCTGAGACGAGCACGAGGAACGCGAAGACGGACAGCACGGTGCTCCGCCGGGCCTTGGCGAGCCCCATGGCGATCGGCAGGAGGAGCGTGAAGGCGGGCATCAGGTAGCGGCCCTTCGCCCAGTAGTAGTTCTCCGTGCCGACGCTGATCAGAAAGAAGGCGATCGAGTAGATCATCAGGGGCAGCGGGTAGCGGTGCAGGACGAGCAGCGCGATCAGCACCACCGCGATCCCCAGCAGCAGGGTGGACATGTAGGCCGCCAGTCGCGACGGCTCGGTCAGCACCTCCTTCAAGGCGTTGACCGTCGACCCCCCGCCGTCGAAGCCGATCTTCCAGGCCGTCTCCTGCATGTAGAAGTAGCCGTCGGCCCGGCCCAGCCGGTGCCCGATCCACGCCAGGTAGCCCAGATAGCCGAGCGGGGAGAGCACCGCCGCCGCCCACGGCCGCCAGCCGTCCTGCCGGCGGACGATCGCCACCAGCGCGGTCAGCCCGACCGCGGCGGCCAACGTCGTCGCGGTGGGCCGGGCGAGGCCGGCGACCAGGCAGAGCAGGCCGGCGGCCACCCACTGCCGGCGCAGCAGCGCGTAGAGCGTCCACGCCGCGAGCGCGGTGAAGATGGTCTCCGTGTACGCCATGTTCTGCACGATGGCGTGCGGCAGCACCGCCCAGAGGCCCACCAGGAGCAGGCCGACCCGGCGGGAGCCGAGGTGGGCGCCGACCGCGTAGATCCCCCAGGCGGCGGCCAGCCCGGCCAGCCCGGAGACGATCAGCGCGGCGACCGGCGTGGAGAACGGGGTGACGGCGGCGACCGCCGCGATGAGCCCCGGATAGAGCGGGAAGAACGGCAGGTTGGGCAGCGTGCTGCGGGACTCCGGGTGGTGGTTGCCCGCCAGGCCCGCGTCGTACCCGTCGTTGGCGATCTGCACGTACCAGATGCCGTCGAACCGGCTGTGCAGCAGGGACCAGAAGTCCGCACCCGCGCGGTGGGCGAAGAGCGCGAGGATGATCAGCCCGCTGAGCCGCAGCACGGCGTAGAGTGCCACCGCCTGAGCCGCCGGGAACCGCCGCCAGAACGTCGGCCGGCGCTCGTCGGCCGGCTCGTCCATCCGGCTCTCGCGAGCGGCGGGACCTGGCGTGCCGGTGGGGCGGTCCGGGTCGAGCATGATCGGGGCGTCGACGTCGCGGTGAGGCGCGGACTCGTCGTGCGCGGCGGCGGGAGCGGACACAAGGCAAGACCTTAACTCAGCGGGTTCCGTGTCCTCCGACCCCACGGCGAGGGACGGGGGACTCCCGCCGCGCGAAGCTGTCTGCCACCATTCGTGGGCAGCACGTCGAGGGGATGGGGGCACGGGTGCGGATCCTCCTGGTCGAGGACGACCGTCGGGTGGCCGCCGCCCTGTCGTCCGCGCTCACCCGGCGCGGGTACGAGGTGGAACACGCCGCCACCGTCGCCGCCGCCCTGTCCGCCGCCCCCTGTGACCTGGTGCTGCTCGACCTGACCCTGCCCGACGGGGACGGCACCGACCTGTGCCGGGAGCTGCGCCGGCGCAGCAGCCAGCTGGGCATCATCGCGGTGACCGCCCGGGGCGAGGAACGTGACCGGGTGCTCGGCCTGCGACTGGGCGCCGACGACTACGTGGTCAAGCCGTTCTCGATGGTGGAGCTGCAGGCCCGGATCGAGGCGCTGCTGCGCCGGGCGGCCCACACGGTGCCGGAGCGGAACCTGATCGAGGCCGGCGCGGTGCGCATCGACGTGGGCGGGCGGACGGTGAGCGTGGCCGGCCGGACCGTTGCCCTCACCCGCAAGGAGTTCGACATCCTGGTCTCCCTGGCCCGGCAACCCGGGGTGGCCGTCCCCCGGGACCGGATCCTGCTCGACGTGTGGGGCACCACCTGGGCCGATCGGCACACCGTGGAGGTGCACGTGGGCTCGCTGCGGGGCAAACTCGGCGACCCGACCCTCGTGGAGACGGTCCGCGGGGTCGGCTACCGGCTCCGCGGCGAGTGAGGAGGTCAGGTGCGTCGTCGGCTGGTGATCAGCTACCTGCTGCTGATGGTGCTGGTGCTGCTCGCGCTGGAGACGCCGCTGGCGGCCACCCTGGCCAGCCGCGAGACCGACCGGGTCCGCGCCGACCGGCTCGCCGACGCCACCCGCTTCGCCTCGCTGGCCGGGCCGGCGCTGCGCGGCGGGGGCCCCGGCCCGCTCGACGGTGAACTCGGCGCCTACGACGAGCTGTACGGCATCGGTGCCGCGGTGGTCGACCGGGACGGCCGCACGGTGGTCGCCTCCGTGAGCTGGCGACCCGGCCGCGGCACCGCGTCGGCGCTGGACACCGCGCTGTCCGGGCAGCAGTCCAGCGGGCCCGAGTCGGTGTGGCCCTGGGCGGACGGGCCGGTGGTGGTGGCGGTGCCGATCAACGACGGTGGCGAGGTGCTGGGCGCGGTGGTGACCGCCACGCCCGTCGAACCGGTGCGGCGCACCGTCACCTCCTGGTGGCTGCTGCTCGCCGGGATTGGCCTGCTCGCGGTGCTGGCCTGCGTGTCCACCGCGTTCGGGCTGGCCGGTTGGGTGCTGCGCCCGGTCACCGAGCTGGACGCGGTGACCCACGAGATCGCCGAGGGCGACCGGGGCGCCCGGGTGCGCCCGCGCCTGGGGCCGCCGGAGCTGCGCCGGCTGGCGGCGAGCTTCAACAACATGGCCGACGCGGTCTCCGACGTGATGGACCGGCAGCGCGCCTTCGTCGCGCACGCCAGCCACCAGCTGCGAAACCCGCTCACCGCGCTGCGGCTGCGGGTGGAGGAGCTGGGGCCGAGCCTCACCGACCCGGACGGCCGGGCCGAGCACCGGCTGGCGCTGGAGGAGACCGACCGGCTGGCGCGCGTGCTCGACGCCCTGCTCACCCTGGCCCGGGCCGAACGCGAGGAGAACCAGCGGATCAGCGTCGACGCCGCCGAGCTGGCCGCCTCCCGGGTGACCGCCTGGCAGCCGCTGGCCCGGCACCGGTCGGTCACCCTCCGGCTGGTCACCGCCGATGCCCCCGTGTACGCCCGGACCGTCCCCACCGCCATCGACCAGGCGCTCGACGCGTTGATCGACAACGCGGTGAAGTTCAGCGGCGCCGGGGGAGAGGTGACGGTGACCGTCCGCCCGGCCGACGGGGGCACCGCGCTGGAGGTGCGGGACACCGGCCCGGGCATGACCGCGAGCCAGCTCGGCCAGGCCACCGAGCGGTTCTGGCGGGCCCCCGACGTGCAGAACGTCGACGGCGCCGGGCTGGGGCTGACCATTGTCGCGGTGCTGGTGGACGCCTCGGACGGTCGGCTCACCATGCGCCGGGGGGAGCCGCGGGGGCTGGTCGCGGAGCTGTGGTTCCCGGCGCCCGAAGAGGTCCGCGCCGACGCGGTCGACGCCGGCTCCGCCGAGCCGGTCGGCTCGGACGCCGGTTAGGGCTTGCTCGCCCGGTACCAGTCGGCGGCGCCGGGGTGCAGCGGCAGCGGGGTGGTGACGATCGCCGAACGGGGGCTCATCCGTCCGGCGGCCGGGTGCGCGGCGGCCAGCTCCGCCCGGCGCTCCATCAGCAGCCGGGTCACCTCGCGGACCAACGCCTCAGGCAGGTCGGCGCGGACGATCAGGTAGTTCGGATTCGCCACCGTGCTGATCGGCGGCACCCCGTACACCGACCGGGGGACGTCCCGGGTCACGTAGACCTGCCCGTACCCGCGCCGCAGCGGCTCGGTCCACTCGCCCAGGTCGACGATCCGGACGGCGGTGGTCGCGGCCAGCTCCGCCACGCCGCGTACCGGCAGGCCGCCGGAGAAGAAGAAGGCGTCGATCCGGCCGGCGCGCAGCGCGGCGACGGAGTCGTCCAGACCGAGGTGCTCCTGGCGGACCTCGTCGCCGCCGAGCCGGGCCACGTTCAGCAGCCGGGTGGCGGTGACCTCGGTGCCGGAGCCCTCCGCCCCCACCGAGACCCGGTGCCCGCGCAGGTCGGCCAGCGTCCGTACGGGCCCGCCGGCCGTGGTCACCAGGTGCAGCAGGTCGTCGTAGACCCGGGCCACCGCGAGCACGCCGGGGTGCTCCGGCGGCGTGGTCGGCAGCACGTCGGCCTGGGTGAACCCCAGCTCGGCCGCGCCGGACCCGACCAACCGGACGTTCTGCGCGGAGGCGGCGGTGACCACCACGCTGGCCCGCACTCCGGGCAGCTCCCGGTTGAGGATGGCCGCCAGCGACTGCCCGAAGGCGTGGTACACCGCCGTCGGGCTGCCCGTCGCGATCCGGATCAGCACCGGCTCGGCGCGCTCGTCCCGGCACCCGCCGACCCCGGCCAGCGTGGTCAGCAGCATCAGCAGCATCAGCAGCATCAGCAGCGCCAGCGGCGCGGCGGCGCGGCGCCGGCCGCGGACAGACCAGCCACGACTCACGGGCTGCACTGTGCTCCGTGCACGCCACCGCGCGCAAGCCCGGCCGCTGACCGGGGCGCGCCGTCGGTCCGCCCGGTGAGCCGACCACCGTCCGGTGCGGCGGTGGAGTCGGTCAGGCGGCGGGAGCGAGGGTGACGCTGTCGAGGATGCGGTCCCGGTGCGGGCCGTGCGCGACGCTCACCACGAAGCAGCCGGCCCCCGGCCGGAGCAGCGCCGGGACGTCCAGCAGGGCGGCGCCGCGGACCAGCACAGCCGCCAACTCCCGGTCGGTCAGCCGGACCCCGAGGATGTGCCGGCGAACGTGCCGGCCACCGGCCAGCAAGGCCGAACGCCAGGCCGCGGCGGCCAGCCGGGGCCGCCACACCCGGCGGGCGGTGGACGCGCCGGGCACCGGCCCGCCGAGCAGTTCCCGGCGGCCCTGCCGCCAGCCGGCCTCCAGCACCGTCGCGTACGCCGACCGGTGCTCCCGGGGCACGTACAGCCGGTGCAGCTCGTACCGGCGGCGCAGGCCACCGGTGGCCAGCTCGTGCTCCACCGGCACGTCGAGCCGGCCGAGCAGCTGCCGCATCCGGCGCGCGGCGTCCTCCCGGTTGAACTCGGCGACCCCGCCCCGGTACGTGGCCACGGTCGGTCGGCGGCCGTCGGTGGCCGGTGGCGGGGTGCAGCGCACCAGGCAGGCGACCTCGAACGCGTCGGCCAGGGTCAGCCAGTCCAGTGGTGGCGGTGTCGACGGCTGGCGGGGCCGGTCGAGCAGGGTGGTGGGTTCGAGGGCCATCGGACCGCTCCTTGTCGGCGTCGGGGTCCCCTAACCGTGGCCCGGTCGCCGGTGCGGCGAAACCGGTCCGCCCCAGCCTTGAGCAAAACTTGCGGCTACAGCTCCGTTACCACGACGTCGAGCTGGCGCGGGCGGCCGGCCGCGACGGGCTGCTCCTCGACCGTGTACTTGAGGTCCCGCAGCGCGGCGACCAGGCCGTCGGCGGTCCGCGGCCGGGCGCCGGCGGTGAGCAGGTCCCGGACCAGCCGGCCCTTCGTCGCCTTGTTGAAGTGGCTGACCACCGCGCGGGTCGGCACCCCGTCGACCGTCCGCTCGTGCAGCACCCGGACGGTCACCGTCCGGGCGGCCAGCTCGCCCCGGGGGGCCCAGGTGGCCGCGTACGCCCCGGAACGCAGGTCCAGCACCGGCCCCGCTCCCGCGGCCGCCGCCAGCTCCGCGCCCAGGGCCCGCCGCCAGTGCGCCGACAACGCGCCGACCCCCGGCAGCCGCGCCCCGATCGGGCAGCGGTACGGCGGGATCCGGTCGGTGAGCCGGACGGCGCCCCACAGGCCGGAACTGATCAGCACCGACCGGCGCGCCAGCCGCTCCGCCGCGGGCGGCAGCGTGGCCAGGTCGAGCGCCTCGTAGAGCACCCCGGTGTAGATCCGGCCGGCCGGCGCGGTCGCCGCCTCCCGCAGCCGGGCGTTGCGGCGCAGCTCGCCGCGCTGCCCCTCGGTGAGGCCGAGCGCCGCGCGGGCCGCCGCCTCGTCGGGGCCGGCGCAGAGCGCCACCAGGGCGGTCAGCACCTCCTCCCGGGCCTCGGTGAGCTCCGGCAGGGAGAGCCGGGACGGGTCGAGCCGCCGGCCGGTGCCGGCGTCGGCCTTCCCCTCGGAGGGCGGCAGCAGGATCAGCACCCGGCCAGCGTACGGCCCGGGCTCAGCGCCACGGCCGGACGGCCGTCTCCGGGTGGTAGACGCGATAGCCGCCGACCTCGGCGACCACCGCGGCGTCGGCCCGGTCGCCGATCAGCCGGCGCAGCCCCCGCTCCGCAGAAGACCCCACCGGCACCACGTATCCCGGTCGGGCCGCCCGGCCCACCCGCTTCCAGTACGCCGGGTAGCGGTTCTGCCCCGGGGTCAGGTTGCCGTCGAGGACCCCGCAGACCACCGCCTCGCCGGTGTTGAAGGTCAACCGGTTGCAGGTCCAGTAGTCGCCGTACACCTCGCGCAGGCCGGCTCCGCGCACCGCGTCGGCCAGTTCCCGGGCGTGCCCCTCCTCGGCGCGCAGCGAGCCGGCGTCGGCGACGAAGCGCGCGGTGGCCGCGAGGGCCGTGCCGGCCAGGGCGACCAGCGCCACCGTGGCCGCCGCACCCCCGACCCGGCGGGCCACCACGGCCCCGCCCCGCCCGGGCCGGGCCGCCGTCGCGGCCGCGCCCCGCCAGGAGCGGGCCGCGGCCAGCCAGAGCGGCCAGAGCACCGCCGGCAGGGAGACCTGCAGCACCGACAGGTAGCGGGAGTTGCCCAGCGGGTCGGTCGCGGCGAGCGGGCTGTGGACGTACGCGAGCAGGGTCAGCACGGCGCCGGCGACCAGGGCGAGCTGCGCGACCGCCCGGACCCGGTCGGCCCGCCGGTACGCGACCACGGCGAGCACCGCGGCGGCCACCAGCAGCAGCGGGTAGAGCAGCCCGAACCACTGCTGCCACCGGGCGCAGCCGTCCACCGGGCAGAGCCCGGAGGCCAGCGGCACCCCCTCCAGCAGCCCGCCGCGCAGCCGGTCCGACCACGGCGGCGTCGGCCCGGCCTTCGTGCTGATCTCCCGGAACACCGACAGCGAATCCTGCCCGTCCGGGGCCACCAGATTGTCCTTGATCATCGGCGACACCCCGAGCAGGAACCCGGCCACCAGCAGCACTCCCGGCCAGCCGACCAGGTCGCGGGGCGCGGCCCAGACCAGCAGCAGCCCGGCCACCGCCAGGTACGGCACGATCAGCCAGTCCGACCAGAGCGCCACCCCGGCGAGCAACCCGAACAGGCCGGTGGCCAGCCAGCGGTGCCGGACCCGGCGCTCGGCGAGGGCCACCGCGATCAGCAGCATCGCCACCACCGCCGGCTTCACCTCGGGCCGGCCGCCGACGACGGTGAGCTGGTCCCGGACCACCCGCTCCGAACCGAGCGCCAACAGGCCCACGACCAGCACGGCGAACCACGGCGAGCACAGCCGGCGGCTGAGGCGGTACATCAGCCAGAGGAAGATCGCGTAGAGCGCCAGCACCGGCAGCCGCAGCACCGGCCAGCTCGGCCCGGCCAGCCCGATCAGCGGCGCCGCCAGATAGGACTCCAACATCCCCATGTAGTGCTGGCCGTAGAGGAAGACCGGCCGGTCCCGGCCGGCGGCGATGTGCATCGCGGCCAGGCCGAACGTCGCCTCGTCGCTGTTCGACCCGGGCAGCGTGAACAGGATCAGGACCAACCGGTAAGCCACCCCGGCCAGCCCGAGCAGCAGCGCGACGAACGCCGGCCGGTCGAGCCTCGGGCGCCACCGCCCGTCCTGCACTGGTGTCGACACGACCAACGCCCCCGTCGTCGTCCCGACCGCAGTTTGTCACGGTGGCGGTCGGCGGCGCGGTGGATCGGCGGAGTCCGCGCCCACTCGCGTGGCCGCCCTCGCCGCGGTGTGGCAGGGTGGCAGCGTGCCACCCACACCCGCTGGCGAGCTTGCCGTACCGAACCTGCACCGGGCCGCGCGGATCGAGGACGCCCTGCACAACCTGGTCGAGCGTCGGCTGCGGCGCACCGGGTGGCGGGTCAACATCATCGCGTACGCCGGCTACGGCGCCCCCGGTTGGGCGCGGGTGCTCTGCCGGGTGCTGCTCGGCCGCCCGGACACCCGTCAGCGCGGCCGGCTGGACAAGGTACGCGGCTGGCGCAGCTTCGCCACCCTGCCCGCCAAGCACATCACCGTCACCATCGAGGCCGGCGGCGTACGACACGAGGCGACCGCCGACCGCAGCGGCTTCGTCGACACCGTCATCGAGGCCGACTTCACTCCCGGCTGGGCCTGCGTACGCCTCAGCGTGCCCGACGCCGAACCGGTCGAGGCGCTGGTCCGCATCCTCGACCCGGAGGTCCGGTTCGGCATCCTCTCCGACATCGACGACACGGTCATGGTCACCGCGCTGCCCCGGCCGCTGCTCGCCGCCTGGAACACCTTCGTCCTCGACGAGCACGCCCGGGCCGCGGTGCCCGGCATGGCGGTGCTGTACGAGCGGCTGGTCACCGCCCACCCCGGCGCGCCGGTCTTCTACCTCTCCACCGGGGCGTGGAACGTCGCCCCGACGCTGACCCGGTTCCTCTCCCGGCACCTGTACCCGGCCGGGCCGCTGCTGCTCACCGACTGGGGTCCGACGGCCGACCGCTGGTTCCGCAGCGGCCGGGAGCACAAGCGGGCCACCCTGGCCCGGCTGGCCCGGGAGTTCCCCGACGTGCGGTGGCTGCTGATCGGCGACGACGGCCAGCACGACCAGGAGATCTACCGCGAGTTCGCCGCCGCCCACCCGGACAACGTGGCCGGGGTGGCGATCCGCCGGCTGTCACCGACCCAGTCGGTGCTCGCCGGCAGCCTGCCCGCCCCCGCGGGCCGCCCGTCCGCCGGACCGGTGGGGCAGAAGTGGCTCTCCGCGCCGGACGGCGCCGGGCTGTGGAAGCTGCTCCGGGACGCGGGCCTGGTCTGACGCGGGCCGGGTCCGACGCTCGACCCGGCCCCCGCGCCCGCGTTGTGTCAGGACGTGGCGCCGAAGTCGGCGTTCTTGGTCTCGACCGTCCCGGCCGTCCGCCCCGGCGCCGTCTGGTAGGTCCAGTACAGGTTCGTGTGCGCGATGACCTGGTCCGGCGGCGGTGCCCCCCACGACGTCTTGTCCCCGGTCGTGTGGGCGTCGCTGACCAGGGTCGCGTCGTATCCCCTGGCGAACGCGCCGTGGAGCGTCGAGCGGATGCACGCGTCGGTCTCCGCGCCGACGACGACGAGCCGCCCGACTCCCAGGCCCGACAGCACCGTCTCGAGGGTGGTGTCCTCGAAGGAGTCGCCGTAGTTCTTCTCGACCAGCGGCTCGGCGTCGTCCGGCTGCAGCTCGGGGACGATCCGCCAGGCGTCGCTGCCCCTGGCAAGATGCTCGTCGGAGTGCTGGACCCAGACGACGGGGACCCGCTCCTGCCGCGCCCTCTCGACCAGGCCGGCGATGTTCGCGACGACGGTGTCGCGCTCGTGAGCCCCGTTGACGACGTCGTTCTGCACGTCGACCACGAGGAGTGCGGTGTTCGGCCGGTGCTCGAGTGTGGTCATGATCTCCCCCTACGCACGCTGAGTTCCTGCGACCACCGACGCTAGACCTGCCCACCGACATTCGACCGGCAGGCGACGGCCGTGCCCATTCAGCCGAACGTCAGCGCGTCGTCCGTGCCGTGGCGCCCTGCTGGTCATTGCCGACGTCTCCCGCGCCGTGCTGCTGGTCCGCGCCGACGTCGCCGGCGGAGCCGGTCGCCTGCCCCGGGTCGGCGGGGACGTTCGCGCAGCCCGGCACGCTCGGGTCGGCCACCATGTAGACCGGGTCGCCGCCGCCGTTCCCCGACGCGCCGCCCCGAGCCGCGTTGCCCTTGCCTAGCCCGTTGCCTTGGCCTTGCGCGTTGCCCTGACCTTGCGCGTTGCCCTGGCCCTGAGCGCCGGGCTGCGCCGCAGCCTGGCCTTGGGCGGCGCGCTGGTCCCGGACGGCCTGGCGGGCCGCGCGGACCTGCTGCGCGATCGCCCGCAACTGCTGGATGCGGGCGCGGATCTGCTGGAGCCGGTTGGCGATCCGCCCACCGGCGTTGCCCGCCTGCTGTCCGCCGGCGTCCTGTTGCCCGGCCTGCTGCCCGTCCGCACCGGCCTGCTGCCCGCCGGCCTGCTGGCCGTTCGCACCCTGTGCTCCGCCGCCCTGCTGATCGCCCCCCTGCTGGGCGGCGTCCGCCTGCTGGGCCGCGGCTGCCTCCCGGGCCGCGCGGGCCGCCCGTGCGGCCTGGACGATGCCGGCGATCTGCCCGATCAGCCCGCCGACCGCGTTGATGATGCCGGCCGCCTTCCCCGCGCCGCCGGCCGCGCCCCCGCCCTGTGCCGCGCTGGCCTGTTCGGCGCCCTGCGCGATGCCCCGGAGGCCGCCGAAGAGGCCGCCCAGCCGCTTCACCCGGGTTTCGGTGACCGCCGGGTCGACCAGTTGACCTGACCGTTCCCCGGCCATCTCCTCGGTGACCGCCCACGCCTGGTTCAACTGCGTCGACATGGCCGCCTCCCACGGAACGCTGGGGCAGGCCGCGCCAGCCACGTCCACCGTCCCGTTGCAGCCGGCCGCCGCCCGGCGCTGCTGGATGAGGTCGACCACGGCCTGCCGGTTGGCGATCCGGGCCGCCGAGTTCGCGTCCGGGTTCTGCCGCTGGTCCGCGATGAAGGTCAGGTTGTTGCGCAGCGCGCCGTCCAGGCCCGTGCAGTTCTCGGCGGCCTGGCCGGTCCCGGTCGCCACCACGAACGCCGCGCCGGCGGTCACCGCCAGCGCGACCCCGCCGGTGATCTTCCGGTTCCGGGACGACGCCGCCGTCCCGCGCCTCCTGGTTGTGCCCCTGCTCCACGCCATCGAAGCTCCTCCGCCTCCGTCACGGTGTCCGGCATCCGGTCAGCGGTACGGCCGCACCAGGCGACCGGTTCACGGCGGGACGGCGCGACGGCCGGAAGTTCAACGGAGAGTGATGGACCGGGCTTGGTCAAACACGGTCGGTAGTGCGTGTCGTGCCAGGGTGCGAGAGATGGATATGCCTGGGAGTCATATTTATGACTCCCAGGCATATCGCTCACGAGGAGCACATCCGGGGGACGCGACACGCCGTGCCGGCACGGCCACGCTCGTGGCCGGCGTCAGTCCCGGCGGAGCCAGAGGACGCCGAGCGGGGGCACCCGCAGCGGCGCCGAGGCGACCATCCCGTGCCAGGGGACGTCCTGGGCGTGCACCGCGCCGAGGTTGCCCACCCCGGAGCCGCCGTAGTGCTGCGCGTCGGTGTTGATCACCTCGGTCCAGGTGCCGCCCGCGGGCAGGCCGACCCGGTAGTCCTCCAGCGGCAGGGCGGAGAAGTTCGCCACGCAGACCAGGGTCGCGCCGTCCGGGGCGATCCGGATGAACGAGACGGTGTTGTTGGCGACGTCGTCGCCGGCGATCCAGCGGAACCCGGCCGGCTCGGTGTCCTGCGCCCAGAGCGCCGGGGTGGCCCGGTACGCGGCGTTGAGGTCGGCCACGAGACGCTGCACGCCGGCCCGGGCCGGGTCGTGGGTGAGATACCAGTCGAGGCCGCGTTCCTCGCTCCACTCCCGGTCGTCGGCCAGCTCGCAGCCCATGAAGAGCAGCTGCTTGCCGGGGTGCGCCCACATGTACGCCAGCAGCGCCCGTACGTTGGCCAGCCGCTGCCAGGTGTCGCCGGGCATCTTGCCGACCAGCGAGCCCTTGCCGTGCACCACCTCGTCGTGGCTGATCGGCAGCACGTAGTTCTCGCTCCAGGCGTACGCCAGGGAGAAGGTGAGCTGGTGGTGGTGGTGCTGCCGGTAGATCGGGTCCTTCGAGGTGTAGAGCAGGGTGTCGTGCATCCAGCCCATGTTCCACTTGAAGCCGAAGCCGAGCCCGCCCTCGGCGGTCGGCCGGGTCACGCCCGGCCAGGCGGTGGACTCCTCGGCGACCATCACCACCCCGGCGTGGTGCTTGTAGACGGTGGCGTTGACCTCCTGGAGGAAGGCGATCGCCTCCAGGTTCTCCCGGCCGCCGTGCACGTTGGGGGCCCACTGCCCCTCCTGGCGGGAGTAGTCCAGGTAGAGCATCGAGGCGACCGCGTCGACCCGCAGCCCGTCGGCGTGGAACTGGTCCAGCCAGTAGAGGGCGTTGGCGACGAGGAAGTTGCGCACCTCGCGGCGCCCGAAGTCGAAGACGTACGTGCCCCAGTCGGGGTGCTCGCCGCGGCGCGGGTCGGGGTGCTCGTAGAGGGGGGTGCCGTCGAAGCGGGCCAGGGCCCACTCGTCCTTGGGGAAGTGCGCCGGCACCCAGTCCAGGATGACGCCGATCCCGGCGGAGTGCAGCCGGTCCACCAGGTGGCGGAAGTCGTCGGGGTCGCCGAAGCGGGAGGTAGGGGAGTAGTACCCGGTCACCTGGTAGCCCCACGAGCCGCCGAACGGGTGCTCCATCACGGGCAGGAACTCGACGTGCGTGAAGCCCAACTCGGTGACGTACGCGGTGAGCTGCTCGGCCAGCTCGCGGTAGCCCAGGCCGGGCCGCCAGGAGCCGAGGTGCACCTCGTACACGCTCATCGGTTCCTGGTGCGGCTGCCGCCGCGCCCGCCGCGCCAGCCATTGCGCGTCGTGCCACTCGTACGTCGAGTGGTGCACCACGGAGGCGGTCGCCGGCGGCACCTCGGCGTACGCCGCCATGGGGTCGGCCTTGTCCCGCCAGTGCCCGTCGGCGCCGAGGATGCGGTACTTGTAGCGGGCGCCCACCTGCGCGCCGGGCACGAAGATCTCCCACACGCCGCTGGAGCCGAGGGAGCGCATCGGCCAGCCGTCGTCCGGCCCCCAGCCGGTGAAGTCGCCGACCACCCGCACGCCCCGGGCGCTGGGGGCCCAGACGGTGAAGGCGACGCCCTCGTCGAAGACCCGGGCGCCGAGCGCCTCCCAGAGCCGTTCGTGCCGCCCCTCGCCGATCAGGTGCAGGTCCAACTCGCCGAGGGTGGGCGGGTAGCGGTACGGGTCGTCGTGGGTCGTCCCGTCCACCTCGACCCGGTAGTCGAGCACCTCGCCGGGCACGACGGTCTCGAAGACGCCCACGTCGTGCACCCGCTTCATCGGGTGCCGCTCACCGTCGACCGCGACGGCCACGTCGGCGGCGCCCCGGCGCAGGGTGCGGATGGTGGTCCGCCCGCCGGCGGGGTGCGCGCCGAGGACGGCGTGCGGGTCGTGCGTCTCGCCGGCGATCAGCTGGTCCATCGTGCGTCGTCCTTCGCAGCCGGTGCGGTCGGGGCGGTGCCGCCCGAGAGGTCGGCGGGTACGTCTTCGACGGTCAGCTCCGGCGCCGCCGGCACGGCCGGTTCCGGGCCGGCGGACGCGGCCGGGCGGCGGACCGTCAGCACGTGCGCGGGCTGCAGGTACGGGTCGAGCCGGACGGCGTTGCGCTGGCCCCAGTCGTAGCTGGTCCCGGTCAGCTCGTCGTGCACGGTGAACCGCTCGTGCCAGTCGAAGCCCAGCGCCGGCATGTCGAGGGTGGTGTTGCCCCACTGCACGGTGTGCGAGTCGAACGAGCAGACCACGATGACCCTGTTGCCGGTGTCGGGGTCGTGCTTGGACCAGCAGAGCAGCGCCGGGTTGTCGATGTCGTGGAAGCGCAGGTTGCGCAGTTGGTGCAGGGCCGGGTTGTCCCGGCGGACCTGGTTGAGGGTGGTGATGAACGGCGCCAGTGAGCGGCCCTGCGCCTGCGCGCCCGCCCAGTCCCGGGGGCGCAGCTCGTACTTCTCGTTGTCGAGGTATTCCTCCGCGCCGGGGCGGGCGACGTGTTCGAAGAGCTCGTAGCCGGCGTACATGCCCCAGGAGGGGGAGAGTAGCGCGGCCAGCACCGCCCGGATCTTGAACATCGGTGGCCCGCCGTGCTGCAACGACTCGTGCAGGATGTCCGGCGTGTTGGGCCAGAAGTTCGGCCGCATGTAGTCGGCCGCGGCGATCAGCTCCGCGCAGTACGCCCGCATCTCGGCCGCCGACGTGCGCCAGGTGAAGTAGGTGTACGACTGGGTGAAGCCGATCTTGCCCAGCCCGTGCATGATCGCCGGCCGGGTGAACGCCTCGGCCAGGAAGAGCACGTCCGGGTCGGCCTTCTTCACCTCGGCGATCAGCCAGTGCCAGAAGTCGAACGGCTTGGTGTGCGGGTTGTCCACCCGGAAGATCCGGATGCCCTCGCCGACCCAGTGCAGCACCACCCGCAGCACCTCGGCCCGGATGCCCTCGGGGTCGTTGTCGAAGTTCAGCGGGTAGATGTCCTGATACTTCTTCGGCGGGTTCTCCGCGTACGCGATGCTGCCGTCGGCCCGGGTGGTGAACCACTCCGGGTGCTCGGTCACCCAGGGGTGGTCCGGGGCGCACTGCAACGCCAGGTCCATCGCCACCTCCAGGCCCTGCTCGGCGGCGGCGGCGATGAAGTCGCGGAAGTCGGACGGCGTACCCAGGTCGGGGTGGATGGCGTCGTGGCCGCCCTCGGCGGCGCCGATCGCCCACGGCGAGCCGACGTCGTCGGGCCCGGCGGTGAGCGAGTTGTTGGGGCCCTTGCGGTTGACCCGGCCGATCGGGTGGATCGGCGGCAGGTAGAGCACGTCGAAGCCCATCGCCGCGACGCCGGGGAGGCGGTCCACCGCGGTGACGAAGGTGCCGGACCGCGCGGGAGCGTCCACCGTGGCCGCGACGGCGCCCTCCGACCGGGGAAAGAACTCGTACCAGGCGGAGAAGAGCGCCCGGGGCCGGTCCACCCAGAGCCGGTGCTCCTCGCCGGTGGTGACCAGCTCCCGCACCGGGTGGTCCCAGAGCAGGTCGGCGAGGTCGAGCGCCGGGGTGACCCGCAGCGGCAGCGCCAGGTTGGCGTCGCGCAGCGCCTTCGCCGCCGCCCGGACCCGCTTGCGGTCGGCGGCCGGTACGAGCTCCAGGGCTGCCGCCAGCACCCGGGCCCCCTCGGCCAGGTCGTTGGCCAGCTCGGCCGGGCCCTGGCCGGCGGCGATCTTCTTGGTGACCGCGTTCTGCCAGGTCAGGTACGGATCCTGGAAGGCCTCCACGGTGAAGACCCAGTCGCCGATCGCATTCGGCCGGATGGTGGCGTGCCAGCGGTCCTGGCCGGGCTCGCCGGGACGCATCCGGGTGAACGGGCGGGCCGCGCCGTCCGGGCCGAGCCAGACCACGTTGCAGCCCAGCGCGTCATGCCCTTCGCGGTAGGCCCGGGCGGACACCGGCACGATCTCCCCGACCACCGCCTTGGCGGGGTAGCGACCGCAGGCGACGACGGGGGAGACGTCTTCGATCGGGAACCGTCCAGTCACCCCGTCAACCTACTGCTCGAGATCGCTTCGCGCTCGGGTCAACCTGCCGCTCCCACCGACCGGTACACCTCCATGGTGCGGGCCGCGACCGCGTCCCAGGAGAAGTGCTCCACGGCCCGGCGGCGGCCGGCCCGGCCGAGCTCGGCGGTCCGCGCCGGGTCGGCCAGCAGCTCGTTGATCGCCGCGCCGAGGTCGGCCACGAAACGCCCCGGGTCCAGCGGCCGGCCACTGCCGTCGGTGGCCTGGTCGATCGGGACCAGCAGGCCGGTCTCGCCGTCGGCGACGACCTCGGGGATGCCGCCGGTGGCGGTCGCCACGACCGCCGTCTCGCAGGCCATCGCCTCCAGGTTGACGATGCCCATCGGCTCGTAGACGGAGGGGCAGACGAAGATCGTGGCGTGCGTGAGCACCTGGATCACCTCGTGCTTGGGCAGCATCTCGGCCAGCCAGATCACGCCCGAGCGGTTGGCCCGCAGCTCGGCCACGAGGCCCTCCACCTCGGCGGCGATGTCCGGGGTGTCGGGCGCGCCGGCGAGCAGCACCAGCTGGGTGTCGCCGGGCAGCTCGCGGGCCGCCCGCAGCAGGTACGGCAGGCCCTTCTGGCGGGTGATCCGCCCCACGTACACCACGCTCGGGCGGGCCGGGTCGATGCCGAGCCGGTCCACCACGTCGGTGCCGTGATTCGGAGCGTACTGCGCGGTGTCGATGCCGTTGTAGACCACCCGAACCCGGTCCGGGTCGACCGCCGGGTACGCGGTGAGCACGTCGCGCTTCATGCCCGCGCTGACGGCGATGACGGCGTCGGCGGCCTCGATGGCGGTCCGCTCGCACCAGGAGGAGAGCGCGTAGCCGCCGCCGAGCTGCTCGGCCTTCCACGGCCGCAGCGGCTCCAGGCTGTGCGCGGTGACCACGTGCGGCACCCCGTGCAGCAGCTTCGCGGTGTGCCCGGCGAGGTTGGCGTACCAGGTGTGGCTGTGCACCACGTCGGTGCCGGCACAGCCGGCCGCCATCTCCAGGTCCACGCCCATGGTGCGCAACGCCGCGTTCGCCCCGGTCAGGCCGGGCGGTTCGGCGTACGCGGTGACGCCCGGCTCGCTGCGCGGCACGCCGAAGCAGTGCACCCGGACGTCGGCGAGCCGGCGCAGCTCGCGGGCCAGGTACTCGACGTGCACCCCGGCGCCGCCGTACACCTCCGGCGGGTACTCCCGGGTGAGCAGATCAACGCGCAGGCGAGCGGATTCCGTCATGCCCCCGCACCCTAGTGCAGAAGTCCGTCCGTACGAGTGGTGAAGTCGCAGCCGGATGGATAGCGTCTGAGCATGGCTGCCAAGGTGCTCGCGATCGTCCTGGCCGGCGGGGAGGGCAAGCGCCTGATGCCCCTGACCACCGACCGGGCGAAGCCGGCCGTCCCCTTCGGGGGGATGTACCGGATGGTCGATTTCGTCCTCTCCAACCTGGCGAACGCCGGCTTTCTCAAGATCGTCGTGCTGACCCAGTACAAGTCCCACTCACTGGACCGGCACATCACCAAGACCTGGCGGATGTCGACCATGCTCGGCAACTACGTCACCCCGGTGCCGGCGCAGCAGCGCCGCGGGCCGTGGTGGTTCGCCGGCTCGGCCGACGCCATCTACCAGAGCTTCAACCTGATCAACGACGAGCAGCCGGACTACGTGATCGTCTTCGGCGCCGACCACATCTACCGGATGGATCCCCGGCAGATGGTGGACGACCACATCGCCTCCGGCGCCGGGGTGACCGTCGCCGGCATCCGCCAGCCGCTGTCGATGGCCGACCAGTTCGGCGTCATCGAGGTCGGCGAGGACGGCCGGCGGATCCGGGCGTTCCGCGAGAAGCCCACCGACGCGGTCGGCCTGCCGGACGCGCCGGACCAGATCTACGCCTCGATGGGCAACTACGTGTTCAGCACCGGCGCGCTCTGCGAGGCCGTCGAGCGGGACGCGGAGGACAAGACCAGCAAGCACGACATGGGCGGCAGCATCATCCCGATGCTGGTCGAGCGGGGCGAGGCCAACGTCTACGACTTCAAGGACAACGAGGTGCCGGGCAGCACCGACCGCGACCGCGGCTACTGGCGCGACGTGGGGACGCTGGACTCCTTCTACGACGCCCACATGGACCTGATCAACGTGCACCCGGTGTTCAACCTCTACAACTTCGACTGGCCGATCTACAGCAACCAGCCGCCGTACCCGCCGGCGAAGTTCGTCCACCAGTGGGGCGAGCGGGTCGGCCGGGCGGTCGGCTCGATGGTCTCGCCCGGCGCGGTGATCTCCGGCTCGCTGGTGGAGAACTCGATCGTCTCGCCGAAGGTCAAGGTGCACTCCTGGGCGCACGTGGACGGCGCGGTGCTCATGGAGGGCGTGGAGATCGGCCGGCACGCGGTGGTCCGTCGGGCCATCCTGGACAAGAACGTATACGTCCCGGAGGGCGCCGAGATCGGCGTCGACCTGGAGAAGGACCGCCAGCGCTACACCGTCTCCGACAACGGCATCGTCGTCATCGGCAAGGGTCAGCGCGTCGAGCCCTGAGCCCCGCCCGTCCACCGCACCCACAGCAACTCGTCAGGAGGATCCCGCAGTGGCCCATCCCCGTGCCGGCCAGCCCGCCGAGCCCGCCGACCTGGTCGACGTGCCCCGGCTGGTGACCGCCTACTACGCCGAGCACCCGGATCCGGCGGACCCGGCGCAGCAGGTCTCCTTCGGCACCTCCGGGCACCGCGGGTCGTCGCTGAAGAACGCCTTCAACGAGGATCACATCCTCGCCGTCACCCAGGCGCTCTGCGACTACCGGCGGGAGCAGGGCCTGGACGGCCCCCTCTTCCTGGCTCGGGACACCCACGCCCTCTCCGCCCCGGCGACGGTCAGCGCGCTGGAGGTGCTCGCCGCCAACGAGGTCACCGTGCTGGTGGACAGCCGCGACGGCTACACCCCCACCCCGGCCCTGTCGCACGCGATCCTCACCCACAACCGGGGGCGGACCGCCGGCCTCGCCGACGGCGTCGTGATCACCCCGTCGCACAACCCGCCGGACGACGGCGGCTTCAAGTACAACCCCACCCATGGCGGGCCGGCGGACAGCGACGTCACAAAGTGGATCCAGGACCGCGCGAACGCGATCCTCGCCGCCGGGCTCAAGGAGGTGAAGCGGATCCCGTACGCGCGGGCCCGCGCCGCCGACACCACCGGGGGGTACGACTTCCTCGCCCGCTACGTCGACGACCTGCCCGCCGTGCTGGACATCGACGCGATCCGGGACGCCGGGGTGCGGATCGGCGCGGACCCGATGGGCGGCGCGAGCGTCGCGTACTGGGGGGAGATCGCCGAGCGGCACCGGCTGGACCTCACCGTGATCAACCCGACGGTCGACCCGACCTGGCGGTTCATGACCCTCGACGGCGACGGCAAGATCCGGATGGACTGCTCCTCGCCGAACGCGATGGCCTCGCTGATCGCCGCCCGCTCCGACTACCAGGTCTCCACCGGCAACGACGCCGACGCCGACCGGCACGGCATCGTCACCCCGGACGGCGGGCTGATGAACCCCAACCACTACCTGGCGGTGGCGATCGGCCACCTGTTCCGGACCCGGTCCGACTGGGGCCCCGCCGCGGCGGTCGGCAAGACCCTCGTCTCCTCCTCGATGATCGACCGGGTCGCCGCCGACCTGGGCCGGCCGCTGCTGGAGGTGCCGGTCGGCTTCAAGTGGTTCGTGCCCGGGCTGCTCGACGGGGCGGTCGGCTTCGGCGGCGAGGAGAGCGCCGGCGCCTCCTTCCTGCGCCGTGACGGCAGCACCTGGACCACCGACAAGGACGGCATCCTGCTCTGCCTGCTCGCCTCGGAGATCATCGCCAGCACGGGGCGGACGCCGAGCGAGCACTTCGCGGAGCTGGCCGGGCGGTTCGGCGCGCCCGCGTACGCCCGGATCGACGCCCCGGCCACCCGCGAGCAGAAGGCGGTGCTGGCGAAGCTCTCCCCGGAGCAGGTGACGGCGACCGAGCTGGCCGGTGAGCCGATCACCGCCACCCTCACCACCGCGCCCGGCAACGGCGCCGCGATCGGCGGCCTCAAGGTGACCACCGATTCCGGCTGGTTCGCCGCCCGCCCCTCCGGCACGGAGGACGTCTACAAGATCTACGCCGAGTCGTTCCAGGGCCCGGAGCACCTGGCCCGCATCCAGGGGGAGGCCAAGTCCCTGGTCGACGGGGTGCTCACGCAGGCCTGAGCGGAGCCGGCGCCGGCCTGTCCGGCGCCGGCCAGATCGGCGCCGGCTCGTCGGGCGGCGGCCGTGGTCAACAGGGTGGCTCCAGCTCGCGCTGGTCGCGCTCGCGCCGCAGCTCCTCCGGCAGCAGCTCGCGGAGCTGGTCGGGGAGGAACGGCAGGTCGAGCAGGCTCAGCTTCAACTGGTTGCGCTCCTGGTGGCGCTGCGGGTCGAAGCGGACCACCAGGCCGGCGGCAGGGCGGTAGCTGATGTCCACGGTGCCCTCGGTCGCCGCGTCCCGGAACACCAACCCGTCCATCTCGACGGCGACCGCCGCCGAGTTCGGCTCCAGCTCCAACCGGATCTTCTCCTCCGGCGACAGCACCACCGCGCGGGAGATGCCGGCCATCGGCGCCGACGGGGTGACCACCACCGCGTCCGCCGCCGGGGAGACCAGCGGACCGCCCGCGGCGTAGCTGTACGCCGTCGAGCCGGTCGGCGTGCTCACCACCAGCGCGTCGCAGCGGTAGTAGCCGTACCGCTGCCCGTCCACCGCCAGGGTGGCGGTGACGAAGCCGGAGCCGGGTTGGCGGACCAGTGCGATGTCGTTGAAAGCCACCACGTCGTCGCCGCACACGTCGCAGGCCAGGCAGGCGTGCGACTCGACGGTGAAGTCGTGCGAGATGAGCCGGTCCAGCGCGGCCGGCAGGTGCGGCGGCTCGACCTCCACGAGGAACCCCAGCCGCCCCAGGTGCACCCCCAGCACCGGCTTCGGGTCGCGCACGGCCAAGCGGAGCGCGCCCAGCATGGTGCCGTCCCCGCCGATGCTGATCAGCGCGTCCGCGCGGGTGGCCACCTCATCCGCGGGGACCGGCGCGACGCTGCGCGGCACCCGGTGCGCGTCCTCCGCGCGCACCATCAGCGTCTTGCGGTGGCGCGATGCCCACCGCTCGATGATCTCGACCACCTCGGAGACGTCCCGGGTGGGGTGCAGCACCAGACCCAGTCCCGCCACCCGTACAGCTCACCACATCGGCGTCGCACGCGCCCGGCGTACCGGAAGGTGCGCCGGCGGTGGGGCCACCGCCGGCGCACCCCCGCGGTCCGCTACCGGCGCGGCGCGCCGGTCAGGTGGGTCAGCGACCGGGCCACCAGGTCGTCCCGGGCCGCCGGGGCCAGCCCCTCCAGGCCGAAGCCGAGGTAGACGCTGTCGTCGGTGACCACCGCCGAACCCTCCTCGAACGCCTGCTGGCTGCGCGTCCAGTCGTTCGGCGCGCCGGCGGACCCGGCCGGCGGGCCGGCCACCGTCCAGCCGCCCAGGTCGGCCGTCTCGAACGAGGTCTCCGACAGCACCGTCCCGTCGGCGATCACCCGGGCGTCGTCGAGGAAGACCCCGAGACCCTGGGTGCCCCAGTCGGAGACGTACGAGATGGAGACCTCGACCTTCCTGCCCGCGTACGCCGACAGGTCGACGGCGAACTCCTGCCACCCGCCGGACGCCCCGGTGGCCGCGTTCCAGGTGCCGGTGCTGCCCGTGGGGGAGCAGTCGGCGCCCTGGTAGTGGCCGAGGAACGGGTGCAGCTGCGCCACCCAGCCGGACTGGCAGCTCTCCCCGGTCGCCGTGCCGGTGTGCCCGTTGAGATCGGGCAGCGTGGTCCACTGGTCGCTGCCCACCTCGTGCGCCTCGACCAGCAGGTAGTCCCAGTCCTGCTCGACGTCGTACGAGGTGAAGAAGCGCAGCTGGCCGGTGGACGCCGCGGTCAGGTCGACGGTCCGGGTGAGCCGCTTGTACGACTCGTCGGCGCGGCCGCTGTACAGGTACCAGCCACCGGTCCGGGGGTCGAACGGCGCCGCGCCCGGTCGCGCCCAGTCCACCGCCGCCGAGCTGGCGAACTGCGGGAACCGCTCCGGCGGCAGGAAGCTCGACGTGGTGAGGAACGACGCCGTGTGGTCCTGGTTCCCCGCCGACCCGGCCGTGTTGAGCTGCCCGTCGAAGCCGGCGAACGCCCCGTCCGAGCCACGCACCGGGTACGGGTCGCCGTTCGGGTCGGTGCCGCCGTCGCTGACGTAGTTGTACGCCCCGAGGTAGTACTGCTGGAAGTCGTTGAGCAGCGGCAGGCAGGTCACGTCGTCCGGGTCGGTGCACTCCGGCGGGGCGTCCGGCCGGTAGACGTAGCTGCCGTTGGCGCCCTGGGCGAAGAGGGCGTACTTGCCGCTGACCAGCACCTTGCCGCCCTCGTTGAGATAGTCGCGGACGGCCAGCTCGGTGGTGAGCGCGGCCTCGGCGGCGGTGCCGCCGACCTGGCCGGGGGAGCGGAGGATGATGTCGTCCCCGGTCTCCCAGACCACCGCCCGGTAGTGCGACAGCACGCCCAGCGGGTGCGGCGCCCTGCGGCCCATGGCGTCGAAGTCGTACACGTCGGCGTGGTGGCCGGCGGCCTCCACGGAGGCGGCGATCTGGGCGGCGTACTTCGCGGTGGTGGCGTTCTGCGCCGGGCTCAGCCCGGTCACGTCCTCCGCCGCGAGCACCAGCACGTCACCGCCGATGTCGGAGTGCACCCGGTAGCTGAAGTGCTCGCTGGCCACCGGGCCCGTCCGGGGCTTGACCCCGGTGAACCAGACCTCCACCCGGTCGCCCGGTTTCGTGCCGGTCACCGTGCCGCGCAGCTCCGCGTAGTAGTCGTCGTTCGTGTCGCCGTACCGCTCGCCGCCGCGCCACTCGCCGACCTTGACCGTCTTCGGCCGGCCGCCGTTGACCACGTAGTGCATCCGGACGTCCTTCAGCGCCCGCCGGGTGATCGAGGCGACCTGCTGGGTCCGCCCGTACGAGGTGTCGAAGGCGTCCACCCGGAAGTCCGGGGTGCTCCGGCCGACCACCGAGACCGGGTCGTCCGGGTCGGCCGCCGACTTCGCCACGGCGAGGGCGAACGGCAGGTTCTTCGCCACCTCGTCGGCGATCAGCTTCTCGTCGTCGGGGAAGACGAAGCCGCTGACGCAGTCCTCCGGCCGCCACTGGTCGTCGGGATCGGAGGCGGCGGCCGTCTGGCAGGTGGACATCTCGGGGGTGAAGCCGAGGGTGCCGTACCGGACGTGGGCGTGCGCGTCGGTGTCGCCGTTGGTGGTGTACAACTCGGCGGAGATGTCCGGGTCGTAACCGGGCACCGCCGGGTGGGCGTCGTCGCCGGCCATCGCCTCGTAGATGACGTCGTCCGGGGTCGGCGTGCTCACCTGCCAGCCCACGCCGTAGAGCAGCAGCTGCGCGGCCGAGTGGTAGTTGACGAAGAACTCGAAGCCGACCCGCTTGAAGAGCCCGTCCAGGGCCTTGGTCTCCGGCTCCGAGTTGGGGCCGGCGCCGCGGTAGGTGTCGCTGTTCGGCTCCGGCGACGAGCCCTCGTCGTCGTACCCCCACTTGAAGGCGAAGTTGCGGTTCAGGTCGACGCCGTCCGCGCTGGTGAGCTGGCCGTCGCCGTCGTTGTCCCGCAGGTTCTTGCGCCACAGCCGGTTGCCCGGGGTGAAGGTGTGGTCGTAGCCGTCGGGGTTCGCCACCGGCAGGAACCACAGCTCGGTGGTGTCCACCAGCCGGGTGATCTCCGCATCCGTGCCGTAGTTGTCCAGCACGTGGTGCAGCAGCCGGCGGGTCATCTCCGGGGTGATCCATTCCCGGGCGTGCTGGGTGCTGGCGTAGAGCACCGCGGGACGCTTCCCGTCCGCCACCGTCCGGGCGTTCCTCGTGACCTTGACGGCCAGGATCGGCTGCCCCTGCACCGTACGGCCGAGGGTCTCCACCTTGGCCAGCCCGGGGAACCGGGCGGCGGTGGCGGTCAGCTCGTCCCGGATGCCGCCGGGCTCGCTGTACGAGCGGAACGCCTTCCAGCCGGCCGCGGCCTGCTCCCGCAGCGCCTGCGAGGCGTCCTTGCCGTGCACCTTCTTGACGGTCAGCGGGACGCCCTGGCCGGTGAGCCGGGCCGCCTCCCGCCGGGTGAGCACCGTCTCGATCGTCGTGCTGCCGTTCGCGTCGGCGGTCCGGTGTTCCTCGTCCAGGTCGACCCCGGCGGCCCGCAGCCGGTCGAGCTGCTCGGCGTTGACCGTGCCGACGTACACCTCCATGCTGTCGCGGCCGCCCGGGTCGGACGGTGGCCGCGCGCTCGCCGGTGCGGTCAGCGCCATCGCGCCGACCAGGGTGAACACGCCGGCGATCGCCAGCCGTGTCGGTCTCATCGCGCCCCCTTTGGTGGAAGGACCTGTAGCGGAAGCCTTCCGGTACCCGGGAAGGCATGTCAATAAGTCGATCGGTGTGGGTCGACGCCGGGTCGCCGTAGGGACTCAATGGCTCGATCGGTCCGTCAGCCATGCCCACCTCGATGTGTTCATAGTGGGAAACCGGCTGACGGGCCTGGGTCGAAAGGTAGCGGCAGCGGGCGATCAGGTCGGCGTCGTCCGAGAGGAGCATCCCACCTCCGGACGTTGTGATGATCTTGTTGCCGTTGAACGAGAGCACCCCAGCCCGGCCGAACGACCCGGCGTGTCGGCCGTGCCGGGTGGCCCCGAGCGCCTCCGCGGCATCCTCCACGACCGGTACCTCGGCCTCGGCGCAGAGCGGCAGGATCCGGGAGTAATCGGCGCACGCTCCGAACATGTCCACCGGCATCACGGCGGCGATCCTGCGGCCGCGGGCGCGCAGGTTGCGCAGGAGCTCGTCCAGCAGCGCCGGATCGAGGTTGCCGGTGGCGGGCTCGCAGTCGACGAAGACCGGTTCCGCTCCGGTGTAGACCACGGCGTTGGCCGTCGCGACGAACGTCAGGGTGGGGACCACGACGACGTCCCCGGGCCGTACGTCAAGGGCGAGCAGGGTCAGGTGCAGGCCGGCGGTGCCTGGGGCCAGCGCCACCGCGTGCGCGCAGCCGACCCGCTGGGCGACCTCGCGTTCGAACGCCTCCAGGTGCGGACCCGCCGGTGCCACCCACCCGGACCGGAGCGCGTCGAGGACGTACGACTCTTCGAGTGGACCGACATCCGGAGCTGACAAGAGAATCGGCTCGGTCATGGGACACGAACCTCGGTGCATGCCATTCGATCGGACAACGATCAGGGAAAACCATAGATGATCTCCGGCGCTCATCGTGCGGTCCGCGGGCCGGTCCGGCCCGCTGGGCAGGTCTCTCCGCCTAACGACAGATCCCTCCGATGATTTCGGTTTGCCCGCATTTACGCCTGTCTGCGGCCTTCAACCCACCGGTACCGGTCCGAAGTGTCGTCCGGGGACGCTCCGCCAGCCCCGGTGCCTCCGTGGCGGACGCGTAGAGTGGTCCGGCCGACGATCCCTGCGGTCGGCCGATGGGGGACGAATGCTGCACCTGAGGATCATCGCCCCGCCCGACCGGTCGGGCGCGGTGGCCGACCTGTTGGCCGCGGATCCCGGGGTCACCCACCTGGCGGTGCTCAGCGGAGCCGCCCGTCAGCCCGCGGGCGATCTCATCCTCTGCGACGTGGTGCGGGAGAGCGCTGACGGAGTGTTCCAGGGACTCCAGCAGTTGGGAGTCGAGGCAGGCGGCGGGATCGCCGCCGACGACGTCGAGCTGACCCTCTCCAGGGCGGCCGACCAGGCGGCCGAGACGGCGCCCGGCAGCGGCGCCGACGCGCTGGTCTGGGACGAGATCGCTGCGAAGACGGGCGAGCAGACCGAACTCTCCGGCACATATCTGGTGCTGATCGTGGTCGCCACGATGATCGCCGGGATCGGCGTGCTGCTGGATCAGCCGATCCTGATCGTCGGTGCCATGGTGGTCGGCCCCGAGTTCGGTCCGCTCGCCGCGCTCTGCGTCGCGCTGCTGCGCCGCAAAGTGGAGATCATCGTTCGCTCGGTCCAGGCACTGGTGGTGGGCTTCCTGGTCGCCATGATGGCCACCGTGCTGAGCACCTGGGCGCTCACCGCCGCCGGTCTCGTCAGCCGGGAGATGCTGCTTGCCGAGCGGCCCCTGACAGATTTCATCTGGCGGCCCGACGCACTCTCCTGGGTGGTCGGTCTGCTGGCCGGGGTCGCCGGCATGCTCTCACTCACGTCGAAGAAGTCCGGCTCCCTGGTCGGGGTGCTGATCTCGGTGACCACCGTGCCGGCCGCCGCCAACGTCGCTGTCGCATCCGCGTACGGAGTCTGGCACGAGGCGGCCGGCTCGACGCTCCAGTTGGTCATCAACCTCTGCGCGATCGTCCTCGCAGGCCTGATGACTCTGGCCGTGCAGAAGCTGTGGTGGTGGAACGTGGGCCGGCGCGCCACCAGGCCGATCACTCCCATGCGTCCCCGGCGTCCAGCCGACGATCGAGGAGCGTCCGTAGGGGGACCGATTCCCCATCCCGACCGCCCGCTCCGATGACCAGCGGCGGCGGTTGGGGTCGCGGGTCGGCGCCGAACAGCCGGGCCCGCAGGCTGGCTGGGACGGTCAGCAGGTAGAACCGCCCGTCGGCGTCGACCGCTCGGGAGCGGGCCCGATCGATGTACCAGCCGGTCAGCCGGGTCCGGTAGCGACCAGGGCCGTGGTAAGGCCGGGCGGCCAGCGGCACGGTGCGCAGGCCGCGCCGAGTCGCTTCAGCCGCGAACCGGGCGACGAGTTCCGCGGCCTCGGCCTGTTCGGCCGCGCGGCGCCGCTCCTCGGCCGCCGCGTGTGCCCGCACTGCCCACTGCCGCTTCTCGAGCCATGTCGGGCCGTCGTCCTGCACGTCTGGACGGTACGCGACGCGCTGTCGCTCGCCCTCCTGGAAGCCCGTGCGGGCATTCATCGGTTCGACCGCTTGCGACGCTTTTAGCGGGTAATGTCGGGATTCATGGTAGAGCAGGTGCATCCCGGCGAGATAGGGCGGTCGTCCCGACCGCCGTGGAATCCGCAGGGCGACGATACCGGTCGACGGCGACGTCGACGGTGGTTGCCGAGGACCCGTCGGGCCCGGGTGATGGTCCTCTTTGCCGCCCTCGTGCTGCTGCTGGTGATCGGCGGGGGGGGCGGCGGGTGGCTCTACGTATGGTCGCTGGACAACCGGGTCCAGAAGGTCGACGCCTTCCACGGGTTGCAGGAGGACCAGCGACCGGTCCGGGCCGCGGATTCCGCGCTCAACTTCCTCGTGGTCGGCAAGGACGCGCCGAACCCGGGCAGCACAGCCTCGCGCACCGACACCATCATGCTGATCCACGTACCGCACAGCCGGGACCGGGCTCAGGTCATTTCGGTTCCGCGGGACACCTGGACCACCATCCCCGCCTCCCTTCCGGAGGACGGAGGAGGCCCGACGAAGGCGAAGATCAACGCCGCGTACGCCTGGGGTGAGGCGCCGCTGCTGGTCCGGACGATCGAGGGCTTCACCGGCGTGCGCATCGACCACGTGGTCGAAATCGACTTCGTCGGCTTCGGCAAGGTCATCGATACGCTGGGCGGGGTCGACGTAACGGTTGATCGGGCCTTCACGTCGAGCGTGCCGCCCGGGCGTGTCTACGAGCCCGGCGTGCATCACATGGACAGCGCGGTTGCCCTCGAGTACGCGCGGGAGCGGCGCCAGTTCGCCGATGGAGACTACAGCCGCATGCGGCACCAGCAGGCCATCCTCGCCGCTGTGATGCGGAAGGCCGGCAGCAGGGGCATCCTGACCAACCCGGGCCAGCTCAACGACTTCCTCCGGGCGACGACCGGTGCCGTGCGGGTGGACGAGAAGCTGTCGGTCTTCGACACCATCTGGAACCTAGGTGGCGTCGGCGCCGAGAACGTCACCATGTTGACCAGCCCCACAACCGGCGTGGGGATGGTCGGCGACCAGAGCGTGATCTTTCCCGATACGGCAGCCTCGGCGAAGCTCTTCGCGGCGGTCAAGAACGACACCATGGACGAGTGGCTGGCTGAGAACCCGGACGCCCGTAACTCTTCGAACTGACCGAGCCCCGCGGGCTGGTGCCGGGCCCACTTCGACGGTGGGCCCGGCAGCATCCCAGCAGATCGCCCCGGGCCGGGCCCGCGTGGCCCGCTCCAAGGGGCCCGACGGGACGATCATCCGTCTTGGGCCAGGCCGGCCCGGCGCAGCGCGTCGGCCATGGCGCCGTTGGCCGGCGCCTGCGTCGAACCGCCCCGGCCCTGCCGCTGCTGCGGCCCGCCACGGCCGCCCTGCGCCTCTCGGCCACCACCGCGACCGTCCCGGCCACCGCCCTGACCGCCGCGCGATTCATCCCGGCCGCCCTGACCGCCGCGTGGGCCGCCGCCCCGCTCGCGACGCCCGCCCTCCGGGCCGCCGCGTCCGGTGCCCCGGTCCGTCTCGTCGTCCAGCCGCAGGGTCAGCGAGATCCGCTTGCGGGGCACGTCGACGTCGAGCACCTTGACGCGGACCACGTCGCCGGACTTCACCACGTCCCGCGGGTCCTTGACGAAGGTGTTCGACATTGCCGAGACGTGCACCAGGCCGTCCTGGTGCACGCCGACGTCGACGAACGCGCCGAACGCGGCCACGTTGGTGACCACGCCCTCCAGCAGCATGCCGGGGACCAGGTCGCTGATCTTCTCGACGCCCTCGACGAACGTCGCCGTCTTGAACGCGGGCCGCGGGTCGCGGCCCGGCTTCTCCAGCTCGCGCAGGATGTCGGTGACGGTGGGCAGACCGAACGTGTCGTCGACGAAGTCGGTCGCCTTCAGCCCGCGCAGGATCGCCGACTTCCCGATCAGCGAGCGCAGGTCCTGCCCGCTGCTGGCCAGGATCCGCCGCACCACCGGGTACGCCTCGGGGTGCACGCTGGACGAGTCGAGCGGGTCGTCGCCGCCGGGGATGCGCAGGAAGCCGGCGCACTGCTCGAAGGCCTTCGGGCCGAGCCGCGCCACCTTCTTCAGCTCCGCCCGGGTGCGGAACGGGCCGTTCGCGTCCCGGTGCAGCACGATGTTCTCGGCCAGCCCGGCGCCGATGCCGGAGACCCGGGTGAGCAGGGGAGCGGAGGCGGTGTTCACATCCACGCCGACCGCGTTGACGCAGTCCTCGACGACGGCGTCGAGCGAGCGGGACAGCTTCACCTCGGACAGGTCGTGCTGGTACTGCCCGACGCCGATCGAGCGCGGGTCGATCTTGACCAGTTCGGCGAGGGGGTCCTGGAGCCGGCGGGCGATGGAGACCGCGCCGCGCAGCGACACGTCCAGCCCGGGCAGTTCCTGCGAGGCGTACGCGGAGGCGGAGTAGACCGACGCGCCGGCCTCGGAGACCACCACCTTGGTGAGGTCGAGCTGCGGGTACCGCTTGATCAGGTCACCGGCGAGCTTGTCGGTCTCCCGGCTGGCGGTGCCGTTGCCGATGGCGATCAGCTCCACCCCGTGCGCCCCCGCCAGCTTCGCGAGGGTCTCGATGGAGGCGTCCCACTGCCGGCGCGGCTCGTGCGGGTAGATCGTCTCGGTGGCCACGACCTTGCCGGTGGCGTCCACCACGGCCACCTTCACGCCGGTCCGCAGGCCCGGGTCGAGGCCCATCGTGGGGCGGGTGCCGGCGGGCGCGGCGAGCAGCAGGTCGCGCAGGTTGGTGGCGAAGACCCGGACGGCCTCCTCCTCGGCCGCCTGCCACAACCGCATCCGCAGGTCCGCGCCGAGGTGGATGAGGATCCGGGTACGCCAGGCCCAGCGCACCGTGTCGGCCAGCCACCTGTCCGCCGGGCGGCCGGCGTCGCTGATCCCGAAGCGGCCGGCGATGGCCGCCTCGTACCGGGTCGGGCCGGTGACGACCGCGTCGGAGTCGCCCTCGGCCTCCGGGTCCATGGTCAGGTCGAGCACGCCCTCCTTCTCGCCCCGGAACATCGCCAGGATCCGGTGCGAGGGGAGCCGGGTGTACGGCTCGGCGAAGTCGAAGTAGTCGGCGAACTTGGCGCCGACGGTCTCCTGGCCGTCGCGTACCCGGGAGACCAGCCGGCCTCGCGACCACATCTGCTCGCGCAGCGTGCCGATCAGGTCGGCGTCCTCGGCGAACCGCTCGATGAGGATGGCCCGGGCCCCCTCCAGCGCGGCGGCGGCGTCCGCGACGCCCTTCTCGGCGTCGACGTACCCGGCGGCCGTCGCGCGCGGGTCCTGCGAAGGGTCGGCCAGGAGCGTGTCGGCCAGGGGCTCCAGCCCGGCCTCGCGGGCGATCTGCGCCCGGGTCCGCCGCTTCGGCTTGTACGGCAGATAGATGTCCTCCAGCCGGGACTTCGAGTCGGCCGCCATGATCTGCGCTTCCAGGGCCTCGTCGAGCTTGCCCTGGCCGCGGATCGACTCCAGCACCGCGGCGCGTCGCTCGTCCAGCTCGCGCAGGTAGCGCAGCCGCTCCTCCAGGGTGCGCAGCTGGGCGTCGTCGAGCAGGCCGGTGGCCTCCTTGCGGTAGCGGGCGATGAACGGCACGGTGGCGCCGCCGTCGAGCAGCTCCACGGCCGCGCGTACCTGCCGTTCGGCGACGCCGAGCTCGTCGGCGATCCGCTGGTGCACAGACTGGGTCACGATCTTCATCCGCCTTTTCGGGTGGGTTCCGCAGTGCATTGTGCCGGTCCGCCCGGACGACTGCCGCCGCCCCCGCCGGCTGCGCTAGCGTGGCGATCATGGAACCACCTGCCGACCCGCGGGCGCGGCGGCTCTTCGGCGGCAGCGCCCGGGCCCTCGGTGACCTGGCCGCCAGTCCGTTCCGGGCCGACCGGGACCGGATCGTGGCCTCGCCCTTCTTCGCCCGGCTGAACGGGGTGACCCAGGTGGTCAGCCCGGGCGGGTCGGGCCTGTTGGTGCACAACCGGCTCACCCACAGCCTGAAGGTGGCCCAGGTGGCCCGCGCGGTCGCCGAGCGGCTCACCGCCGACGGGGAGCACCGGGCGCTGCTGGAGAAGCTGGGCGGCTGCGACCCGGACGTGGTGGAGGCGGCGGCGCTCGCCCACGACCTCGGTCACCCGCCGTTCGGGCACCTGGGGGAGCGGGTGCTGGACCGGCTGGCCCGGCAGCGCCTCGGCCTGGCGGACGGCTTCGAGGGCAACGCCCAGTCGTACCGGATCGTCACCAGCACCGAGATCCGCGGCGCGGCCACCACCGGGCTGGACCTCACCGCCGCGGTGCGGGCGGCGATGCTGAAGTACCCCTGGACCCGGCTCGACCACCCGGACCCGCACCCGCGACAGCTCGACCCGGCGCCGCGGGGCGCCACCCCGCCGCCGGACGACCCGGAGAGCGGGTCGTCGAAGTTCGGCGCGTACCGGACCGAGGTGGACGACCTGCGGC
Source organism: Micromonospora sp. NBC_00898 (assembly GCF_045207895.1). Lineage (NCBI taxonomy): Bacteria > Bacillati > Actinomycetota > Actinomycetes > Micromonosporales > Micromonosporaceae > Micromonospora > Micromonospora sp. NBC_00898. Next base: position 3,471,371 of record NZ_CP108775.1, on the reverse strand, counting down.
AGGCCCGCGAGCCGTTCGCCGGGCGGATCCCGGACTGGCAGCAGACCCCGGAGGCGTCCATCATGGACACCGCCGACGACATCGCGTACGCCATCCACGACGTGGAGGACTTCTACCGGGTCGGGGTGCTCCAGCAGGGCACGGTGGCCGCCGAGCTGATGGCCTGGCAGCGGGAGGACGGGCACTTCCGGGCGATCACCGACGCCGCGCTGGCCACCTCGGCCCGCCGCCCCGGCGCGGCGATCGAACGGCTGCGCCGGCAACTGCACCGCAAGGACGCCTGGGTGGCCGACGACGACGCGTTCGCCGCCGCCGTCGAGCACGTCCGCGAGGAGCTGGTGGAAGGGCTGCTCGCGCTCCCCTTCGACGGCTCGATCGAGGCGGAGCAGTACGTGGCCCGCTTCTCCGCCCGCTGGTCGACCCGGTTCGTCGACGCGATCACGGTTACCGCCGAGCCGAACGTCCGCTCCGGCCATGTGCTGCTGGCCAAGGCGCAGTGGCACGAGGTGCAGGTGCTCAAGTTCGTCCACCACCGGTTCGTGCTGGCCCGCCCCGACCTGGCCCTGCACCAGCGCGGTCAGGCCCGGCTGCTGGGCACCCTGGTGGAGGCGCTCTGGGAGTGGCTGCTCGACCCGGAGGAGGAGTCCCGGCTGCCCCGCCGGCTGCACGACCTGGTGGAGCTGGCCGAGGCGGAGCTGCATCCGCGTACGCCGGACCGGATCGGCCGGGCCCGCGGCCGGGCCATTGTCGACTTCGTCGCACAGCTCACCGACGGCCAGGCCGTGGCGATGCTGGACGCCCTCTCCGGCCGCTCCGGCGCCCTCTGGACGGACGCGTTCGTGCTCTGACCGGCGTCAGGAAGGGCCCCTGCTCTACCGCAGGCGTTGACAGGGGCCCCTCCTTGCACCTCAGGCGATCGCCTGCCACCAGCCGTCCACGGCCGGCGGGTCGTCCACCACCACCCGTTCGCCGGGGCGCGGCACGGCCAGGCGGACGTCCCGGGCCTTCGCCTCCATCCAGAGCCGGTTCACCGGCTCGGACCAGTCGTGCAGGGCCAGGTTGAACGTTGCCCAGTGCACCGGGATGAACAGCCCGCCGCGCAGGTCGAGGTGGGCGGCGACCGCCTCCTCCGGGAACATGTGGATGCTCGGCCAGGCCCGGTCGTACGCGCCGATCTGCATCAGCGTGACGTCGAACGGTCCGTGCTCCGCGCCGATCTCGGCGTACCCGGCGAAGTAGCCGGAGTCGCCGGTGTAGAAGGCCCGGCGGTGCGCGCCGGCCACCACCCAGGAGCTCCAGAGCGTGCCGTCGCGGCGCAGCCCCCGGCCGGAGAAGTGCTGGGCGGCGGTGGCGGTGACGGTCAGGCCGCCGACCCGGTGGCTCTCCGACCAGTCCAGCTCGATGATCCGCTCCGCGGGCACGCCCCACCGATCCAGGTGGGCGCCGACGCCGAGCGGCACCAGGAACGGGGCGGACTGGTGGGCGAGCAGCCCCCGCACCGTCTCCAGGTCCAGGTGGTCGTAGTGGTCGTGGGAGATGAGGATGGCGTCGACCGGGGGCAGCTCGTCGAGGCGTACCGGCGGCTCGTGGATCCGGCGCGGGCCGATCAGGGCGGACGGGGAGCACCGGTCGCTCCACACCGGGTCGAGCAGCACCCGGTGCCCCTCGATCTCGATCAGCGCCGAGGCGTGGCCGTACCAGACGACGTTGAGCTCCCGGGCCGGGTCGGGGGCGGGCGCGGCGGACGGGCGCAGCAACGGCACCCCACCGTCGGGCCGCCGCTTCTGCTTGCCGAAGATCAGCTCCTTGACCAGGTTGCGGCCCGGGTCGGCGATCATCGTCCGGGTGCTCGCCGGGTTGTGGAAGGTGCCGTCGCGGAACTGGGGCGAGCGGGCCGCCCGCTCCGCCCGGGCGCCGGTGAGCCGGCCGCCGAGCTGTGCCGGCACGTCGCGCCCCACCCAGGCCACGCCGGCCAGCGCCGCCACCCCGGCCATCCGCCACAGTCGGCGGCCGAGCGCCCGCTCGACCGCCCGATCCGCTGTCTCGTCCATCTCGTTCCCTCCGCCGTGTCCCGCAGTACACGGTAGCCACCCGGACGCCGTCGCGCCCCCGCGCTCAGCCCAGCCGCCGCCGCACCGCCGACCCGACCGTCGCGCCCATTCCGCCGACCGAGCGGACCACCTGCGACAGCTTCGGCAGCCAGCCGCCCGGACGGATTCGCCGGCCGGGTTGGGCGTGAAGATGATGCCGTCGTGCGGCGCCACCGGCCGGTTGCTCAGCCCGGCCAGCCGCATCAGCGGACCGACCAGCACGCCGTACAGGCTGGGCAGGACAGTGAAGCCGAACCGCATGACCACGTTGAGCCGGCCCACCGAGATCTCCCGGCACGCCCGGTCGGCGCAGCTCACGATCGCCCGGGCCACCCGTTCCGGCGTGGTGATCGGCAGCGGGGGCCGGCCGACCCGCGTCGGGTGTGGTCACGTCGGTCGGTACGACGAGCACCGGCGCGCCGGCGGCCCGACACTCCTCGCGTACCTCGGCGAGGGTGGCGGGGGAGCGGGCCGCGAGGACCAGACGGTGCCCGGCGAACTCCCGAGCCGCAGCCCGGCCGATCCCGCTGGTCGCGCCGGTGATCACCACCGTCCGGGTCACGGCGCGAGCACGACCTTGACGCAGCCGTCCTGCTTCTTCTGGAACATCTCGTACGCCTGCGGCGCCTGCTCCAACGGAAGCCGGTGGGTCCGCAGGTCCGCCACGCCGAGCGGGTCGTCGTCGCCGGCCAGCACGGACGATCGCGTCGGTCGGCTCCTCGATGCGGGGGTCCGGTACGACCTCGATCTGGACGTCACGCTTGCCTTGCCAGGTCAGTGCCTTCATGCCTGAATGTCCCTCCTCGGTGCCGTCCATCGGACTGCTACCCGCGCTGGGACGCTTGAACCGGTCGCTGGGGACCTCCCCGGACCTCCCCGGACCTCCCCGGACCTCCCCGGACCTCCCTACGGGGCGTTGCGGTCGTTGTTGGTTGCGGTGGGGGTGTGGCCCGCCGTGCCCGGCTCCGTGCGGTCAGGCTTGATCCCTGCGCCGGTCACGGCGGGCCACACCCCTGCCGTGATCCGGTCCGCCCGTGGGCTCCGGATCGTCCGGTTCGCGTGTCCCGTCGACGTGTTGCGGCAGGTTGGTGTCTGCGGGCGTGGTGAAGCCCCGATGTGCCGCAGGTTGTGTGGATCTTGGTGGTCGACGTGTGATCGCAGGGATCGTCTGGGCGGGATATCCGTTTTCTGGGTGTGACCGGTGGCATCCCAGGGCCGGAATCGTGGCCGGGCCGGGGTCGTTACATATCGCGTACGACCGAGTACCTGGCCCGCTCGACCGGGCCGGACGGTCCCCGGGAATGGTGGTGGGCCGCCGGTCGTTACACATGGTCCCGGCGCCGCGAAGAGGCCCCGCCCCGCGGTCGGACCGGGCAGAGACTTTCCCCCTTGTGCTTTTGAGCGCCTGACGGTGCTTGCGTCTGCCGCTGACCCCCGTCGGTGGTGTGACGCCAACCCCCGAATGGAGCTTCATCATGAACACGATCATGCGGAAGAGCATTCTCGGTATCGCTGGTCTGGCCTTCACCGGCGGCGTGTTCGCCGGCCCGGTCGCCGCCCACGCGGCCACCCCGGTTGATGGCAAGCCGGTCGCGGTGGCGGTGCAGGCCGACAAGCCGGGCGTCGACAAGGCGAAGCTGATCCCGCACGGTGTGCAGGGCGCCCAGTCGAAGATCACCCTGAACGACGAGCAGACCGCCAACGCGAAGGCGATCATCGCCGCGACGAAGAAGGCCGGTCTGCCGGAGCGGGCCGCGGTCATCTCGATCGCCACGTCCCTGCAGGAGTCGAAGTTGGAGAACCTGGGTCACCTGGGTGACGCCAACGACCACGACTCGCTGGGCCTGTTCCAGCAGCGCCCGTCCAGTGGTTGGGGTACGCCGGAGCAGATCACCAACCCCGAGTACGCGACCCTGGCGTTCGAGAAGGGCCTCAAGCAGGTCGACGGCTGGCAGGACATGCCGCTGACCGAGGCCGCCCAGACCGTGCAGGTGTCGGCCTACCCGGACGCCTACGCCCAGTGGGAGCAGCAGGCCGCCGACCTCGTCGCCGCCAACTGGAACAGCTGACCCACCCAACCGAACACAAAGCCGCTGGCCGGCACCCCAACACGGGGTGCCGGCCAGCGGCATATCCACGTACCCAGACAAGACCGTGACCGGCGGGCGGACCGCGACCAACGTCAGGGCTGGGGGCGACCGTTCCCGGCGCAGGGATCAAGCCTGACCGCCCGGAGCCGGGGACGGTCGCCCCCAGCCCCCAACCGCAACCAACGACGAGCCAGGGACGGCCGCAAAACAAGCGAAGCCCGGAAAGCGGCCGACCGCCGCACTCCGGCTGGGGCACGGCGGTCGGTTCAGAGGCGTGCTCAGGTGCCCGGGGTGTCGCCGCGCTTGGCGGTGGCCGCGAGGTAGTCGCGGTTGAGCCGGCCGATGGTGTTCAGCGGGATGCCCTTCGGGCAGACCGCGGTGCACTCGCCGGTGTTGGTGCAGCCGCCGAAGCCGGCCTCGTCATGCGCGTCGACCATGCCAATGACCCGGGTGTACCGCTCGGGCTGGCCCTGCGGCAGCAGCGAGAGCTGGGTGATCTTGGCGGCGGTGAAGAGCATGCCGGAGCCGTTCGGGCAGGCCGCCACGCAGGCGCCGCAGCCGATGCAGGCGGCCGACTCGAAGGCGGCGTCCGCGTTGGCCTTGGCCACCGGCGTGGAGTGCGCCTCCGGGGCGCTGCCGGTCGGCGCGGTGATGTACCCGCCGGCCGCGATGATCTTGTCGAAGGCGCTCCGGTTGACGACCAGGTCCTTGATGACCGGGAAGGCGCGGGCCCGCCACGGCTCGATGTCGATCGTCTCGCCGTCTTTGAACTGCCGCATGTGCAGCTGGCACGCGGTGGTGCCGCGCTGCGGCCCGTGCGCGTCGCCGTTGATCATCAGGCCGCACATGCCGCAGATGCCCTCGCGGCAGTCGTGGTCGAACGCCACCGGCTCCTCGCCGGCGAGGATCAGCCGCTCGTTGAGCACGTCGAGCATCTCCAGGAACGACATGTCCGGGGAGACGTCGTCGACCTGGTAGGTCACCATCCGACCCTTGTCCTCAGGGCCGGACTGGCGCCAGATGCGCAGGGTCAGGTTCACTTGTAGCTCCGCTGCGTGGGGTGGACGTATTCGAACTTCAGGTCTTCCTTGTGCAGCACGGACGACTCGCCGGTGCCGGTGTACTCCCAGGCCGCCACGTACGCGAAGTGCTCGTCGTCGCGCTGCGCCTCACCGTCGGGGGTCTGGTGCTCGGCCCGGAAGTGGCCGCCGCAGGACTCCTCGCGGTGCAGGGCGTCGATGCACATCAGCTCGGCCAGCTCGAAGAAGTCGGCCACCCGGCCGGCCTTCTCCAGCGACTGGTTGAGACCCTCGCCGTCGCCCGGGACGCGGACCCGCTGCCAGAACTGCTCGCGCAGCGCCCGGATCTCATCGATCGCCTTCCGGAGACCGGCCTCGGAGCGCTCCATGCCGCAGTGTTCCCACATGATCTGGCCCAGCTCCCGGTGGAACGAGTCCACCGTCCGGTCGCCGTTGACGGCCAGCAGCCGCTGGATCCGGTCCTCGACGTCCGCCCGCGCCTCGACCACCGCCGGGTGGCTGGCCTCGACCTTGTCGAACGGGCCGGCGGCCAGGTAGTTGGCGATGGTGCTGGGCAGCACGAAGTAGCCGTCCGCGAGGCCCTGCATCAGCGCCGAGGCGCCGAGCCGGTTCGCGCCGTGGTCGGAGAAGTTCGCCTCGCCGATCACGAACAGGCCCGGGATGCTCGACTGGAGGTCGTAGTCGACCCAGAGGCCGCCCATCGTGTAGTGCACGGCCGGGTAGATCCGCATCGGGACCTCGTACGGGTCCTCGCCGGTGATCCGCTCGTACATCTCGAAGAGGTTGCCGTACTTGGCCTCGATGGCCTTGCGGCCGAGCCGGTTGATCGCGTCGGCGAAGTCGAGGTAGACGCCGAGCTTGGTCGGCCCGACGCCGCGGCCGGAGTCGCAGACGTTCTTCGCGGCGCGGGAGGCGATGTCGCGGGGGACCAGGTTGCCGAAGGAGGGGTAGATCCGCTCCAGGTAGTAGTCCCGCTCGTCCTCGGGGATGTCCTTCGGGTTGCGGTCGTCGTCCTTGGCCTTCGGCACCCAGACCCGGCCGTCGTTGCGCAGCGACTCGCTCATCAGGGTCAGCTTCGACTGGTGGTCGCCGGAGACCGGGATGCAGGTCGGGTGGATCTGCGTGTAGCAGGGGTTGGCGAAGTACGCGCCCTTGCGGTGCGCCCGCCAGGTGGCGGTGACGTTGCAGCCCTTGGCGTTGGTGGAGAGGTAGAAGACGTTGCCGTAGCCGCCGGAGGCGAGCACCACCGCGTCGGCCATCTCCGTGGTGATCTCGCCGGTGACCAGGTCCCGGACGACGATGCCCCGGGCCTTGCCGTCGACGATGATCAGCTCCAGCATCTCGTGCCGGGCGTTCATCTCCACGTTGCCGAGGCCGATCTGCCGCTCCAGCGCCTGGTACGCGCCGAGCAGCAACTGCTGGCCCGTCTGGCCCCGGGCGTAGAAGGTGCGCTGCACCTGCGCGCCGCCGAAGGAGCGGGTGTCGAGCAGTCCGCCGTACTCGCGGGCGAACGGCACGCCCTGCGCCACGCACTGGTCGATGATGTTGACCGAGACCTCGGCGAGGCGGTGCACGTTCGACTCCCGGGAGCGGAAGTCGCCGCCCTTGACGGTGTCGTAGAAGAGCCGGTGCACCGAGTCGCCGTCGTTGCGGTAGTTCTTGGCGGCGTTGATGCCGCCCTGGGCGGCGATCGAGTGCGCCCGTCGCGGGCTGTCCTGGTAGCAGTAGGACTTGACCTGGTAGCCCTGCTCGGCCAGGGTGGCCGCGGCCGAGCCGCCGGCCAGGCCGGTGCCCACCACGATCACCGTCATCTTGCGGCGGTTGGCCGGGTTGACCAGCTTCGCCTCGAAGCGGCGGCGGTCCCAGCGGGTCTCGATCGGGCCCTCGGGAGCCTTGGTGTCGGCGATCGGGTCGCCCTCGATGAAGAGATCCATGGTCAGGACACCAATCCGGTGAGTACGGCGAACGGAACCACCAGGTAGCCGGCGCAGAGCGCGACCGCGAGGACCAGCGCCGCGGCGCGCGCCCGGCGCTCACCCTTGGGGGTCTGCTGGCCCAGGCTGCGGAACGCGCTGAAGGCGCCGTGGCGCAGGTGGAAGCCGAGCGTGACGATCGCCAGGGTGTAGAAGAGCGTGACGTACCAGCGCTCCGGCGCGAAGTCGGCGACCACGTTGCCGTACGGGTTGCTGGCGTCGCCCTGCGGGTTCAGGTGACCGGTGGTCAGATCCAGGATGTGGTAGATCACGAAGAGCAGGATGATCACCCCACCCCAGCGCATGGTGCGGGCCGCGTAGCTGCCGTGCACCTTCTTGCGGTGGGCGTACCGGACCGGGCGGGCGGCGCGGGCGCGCATCGCGAGGACGGTGGCGGCCCCGATGTGGGCCAACACGGCCACGGTGAGCACCGTGCGCTGGATCCACAGGTACCAGGTGTGTGGGAGCAGCGGCGTGCCGATGTCGCGCAGCCAGTGCGCGTAGTGGTCGAACGAGGTCTCCCCCGTGAACACCTTCAGGTTGCCGAGCATGTGCGCGATGAGGAACAGCACCAGGAGAGTGCCCGTCACCGCCATGACGGCCTTCAGGCCGACGTTCGAGCGGATGGGCGACCGAGTTTTCGTGATTACCACCTGACCGACGCTAGGAGCAGTTTGATCAGTCGTCCAATGCATCGACCTCGCAGTCTTGATAGCCGTAGGCTATGTAGATGCAGCTCCATCAGCTCCGGTACTTCGTTGCGGTCGCAGAAGTACGACATTTCACCCAAGCTGCCGACCTGGTCGGCATAACCCAGCCCTCGTTGAGTAAGCAAATTCACGCCCTCGAGACCGACCTCGGGGCCCCGCTCTTCGAACGGGTAAGGGGCAACATCGCCCTCACCGCGGCGGGCGAGGTGCTGCTCCCGTTGGCCAAGCGGATCCTCGCCGACGTCGACACCGCCACCCGGGAGGTGCAGGAACTGGTCGGGCTCCGCCGGGGGCGGGTCCGGCTGGGCGCCACCCCCAGCCTGGCCACCTCCCTCGCCCCGCCGGTGCTGCGCCGGTTCCGCGACGCCCACCCCACCGTCGACCTCCGGGTGGAGGAGGGCGGCTCACAGGACCTGGTCCGCGACCTGCTCCGCGGCGACCTCGACCTGGCGCTGATCATCATGCCGTCGGCGGGCACCGACCCGGGCCTGCGCGCCGACCCGATCCTGCGGGAGAGCCTGGTGGTCGCCTCGGTGGACCCGCTGCCGGCCACCTCCGGCACCGGCGAGCTGCGCATCACCGACCTGCGCGACCAGCCGCTGGTGATGTTCCGCGAGGGCTACGACCTGCGCGACGCCACCCTCCAGGCCTGCCGGGACGCCGGATTCGAACCGACCCTCTCGGTCGACGGCGGGGAGATGGACGCCGTGCTCAGCTTCGTCGAGGCCGGACTCGGCGTCGCCCTGGTGCCCGGCATCGTGGTCGCCCGCCGCCCCGGCATCCGGGTCACCCGGCTCGCCCCGCCCGGCGTCCGCCGCACCATCGCGGTGGCCCGCCGGCGCGACGTCGTGCCCACCCACGCCGGCCGCGAACTGCGCCGCATCCTCCTGGAGTACGTCCACGACGCCACCGCCGCCGACCAGCTCCCCGCCGGCGTGGAGCCGCTGTAGGTCAGCCGGCGAGGGCTGGTGGCACCGGAGCGCCCAGGTGCCGGAGCAGGGCGGCGACCTTCCGGTCCAGCTCGACGCCGACCTTCGTGATGCGGTCGTCGCCGAAGGAGGCGAAGAGCAGGCTGGGCTGGTCGATGCTGAACTGTGTGCTGCCGCTCGAGCGGCTGGAGATCACCGGACGCAGCGGCGCGTACATGAACGCGTCCGGGTCGTACCGGTACATCTCCTCGATGATCACGTGGTTGCCCATCAGGTACACGGCACACGGCCCGGGGTCGCCGGCCAGGGTCATCAGCGGCTCGACATCGCTGCCCCAGTAGCGGAGGAACCCGTGCGGCGCCGAACGATCCATGAGGGCGACCATCTCCGACCAGTCCGCCCCGCGCTCCACGAGCGCGCCGAACGTCGTCGGGTCGTACACGGGAACGGCCGCCTCGTACCGCTTCCGGAACTCGTCGAACGGCATCTCGACGGTGACGCGGAGCCGCCGCGCCTGGTAGCGGACCTCGGACGTCGGCCCTGCCGCCATGCGTACCCACCCTTGGCTCGTCTGAGGCTCGTCGGGTCCGGGTACCCCGCTGGCGGCCGGGTATGTCGAAGACGTTCACCTGCAGCTCCTCCCCATTCGCGCCCTGCCGTCGGTTCCCCGCTCGACCTTGTCCTTGGCGCTCTCCGTGGAGCTCATGTCGCCTCCCTGTTCTCTCGGCGGACCGCGGCGCTGTCAGCCCTTCCCGACCCGCGTCCCGCCCCTCGGGGGTGAAGACCCGGGTCGCTCCCGAACTGTTCACCGAGGCGCTGGAGGGCTTGACGTGCCAGCCCCGGCAAGGTGGCTATTCAGGATTTTGGTGGACGCGGCTGCTGTTTCGGTCGGATCAACGGCGAAATCGGGTAATAATCCCGTATCCGGTCATATGCGTGCATTAGGGCACGAGGTGTAGAGGCGCGGGGGTTAAGTAGATGACGGATCTTGTCGACACATCGCTCAGGCCGCTGAATCGGCGTACCTTCATCAAGTCAGTGGGTGTTGCGGGAGCCAGTGTGGCGCTCTACGCCTACCTGCCTGGGGGAGGGACCCAGGCACTGGCGCAGATCCCTGGGGGCTCGCTTGACCCCACCACGGTGCCGAAGTTCCTGACACCGCTGCTCATCCCACCGGCCATGCCGCGGGCGGATGTCATCTGCTCGCGCGGCGGCAAACAGATCGACTACTACGAGATCTCGGTGCGGCAGTTCCAGGAGCAGATCCTGCCGGCGGGACTGCCGGCCACCACGGTGTGGGGATACGGCCCCGTTGGCGGGGGGAAGAAACACGGACGCAAGCATCCTGACCTTCATCACGCGCCGTCGCTGACGATCGAGGCGAGGCACAACCGACCGGTCCGGATCAAGTGGATCAACGAGCTGGTCGACAAGCGTGGCAAGTTCCTGCCGCACCTGTTGCCGGTCGATCAGACCCTGCACTGGGCGAACCCACCCGGTGGCCGTGACGGCCGTGACACGCGCCCCACGTTCACCTCGACGCCGAGGCCGTACACGGGCCCGGTGCCCCTGGTGACCCACGTGCACGGTGCGGTCGGGGTGGGCGACGAGAGCGACGGGTACGCCGAGGCGTGGTACCTGCCCGACGCGCACAACATCGAGAAGGGCTTCGCCACCGAGGGCACCTGGTACAACTTCTTCAAGGGCAAGGCGGCGACGAAGTTCGATGTGACCTGGCGGCCTGGGCTCGCCATCTTCCAGTACCCCAACGCGGACCGCGCCTCGACGAACTGGTACCACGACCACACCCTGGGCATGACCCGGCTCAACGTGTACGCCGGCCCGGCGGGCTTCTACATCATCCGCGGCGGCCCCGCCGGCGACGACGCGGTGCGCGACAGCCGCACCGGTCGCCGGGCGACACTGCCAGGGCCGGCGCCGCAGGAGAACGACCCGCCCGACAAGACCTACCGCGAGATCCCTCTCGCGATCCAGGACCGGTCGTTCAACGACGACGGGTCGCTGTTCTACCCGGACACGCGGGCCTTCTTCGACGGGATCACCGAGTACATCCCCGACACCGACATCTCGCCGATCTGGAACCCCGAGTTCTTCGGCAACATGATCATGGTCAACGGCAACACCTGGCCATTCCAGAAGGTCGAGCAGCGCCGCTACCGTTTCCGGGTCCTCAACGGTTGTGACTCGCGGTTCCTCATCCTCGACTTCAGCCAGATCCCCGGCGTCGAGGTGTGGGCGATCGGCAACGAGGGCGGCTTCCTCGCCGACCCGGTGGACCTCACCACGACCAACGGGAACCGGTTGCTCATGGGCCCGGCCGAGCGGGCCGACCTCATCGTCGACTTCACCCACGTGCCGGTCGGGAGTTACGTGCTGGGCAACGTCGGCCCCGACGCGCCGTTCGGCGGGGTTCCGATCGACGACCCCGACCTTGCCGACCCGGCCACGACGGGCCAGATCATGCAGTTCCGGGTCGTGCCCGCTGTCGATGCCGACACCTCGACCCCGCCGCGGTTCCTCCGGCTGCCCGCCATCAAACACCTGCCGGCCGCGACCGTCACCCGGCCGCTGGCCCTGCTCGAGAAGGTGTCAGAGTTCTTCGACGCCCCCGCTGAGACGGGGCTCGGCACCGTGGCGGACGACCCCGCCCCGGGAACCTGGACCCGCCGGTTGTGGGCGGACCCCGTCACGGAGAACCCGGCCCTCAAGGCCACCGAGGTGTGGGAGCTCTACAACACCACCGTTGACGCTCACCCAATCCACATCCACGAGGTGAAGTTCGAGGTGGTGAACCGCCAGGACATCACCGTGACCGAAGCCACGCAGCAGGTGCAGGTCGTGCCGGGTTCGGATCTGCAACCCCCGGAGCCGTGGGAGACCGGCTTCAAGGACACGGTGGTCGCCCTCCCGGGACAGGTGACGCGGGTGAAGGCGAAGTTCGACACCCCCGGCCAGTTCGTCTGGCACTGCCACATCGTGGAGCACGAGGACAACGAGATGATGCGGCCCTACCGCATCGGCCCGATCCAGCCCGGCAGCCCGGATGATCCTGGCCCCGGCAGGCGCGGTTAGCGCCGGTTGACCGGCAGGGCGAGGCGGATCAGCAACCGCCTCGCCCCCGCCGGTCCGGGTCAGCCCCCTCGGCGCCCCTCGGCGTCGTCCATCGCCCGGTAGATCCGCTGCTCGGAGACCGGGTACGGGGTGCCGAGCGCCTGGGCGAAGACGTTCACCCGCAGCTCCTCGATCATCCAGCGGATCTGCCGGACCGCCGCCGACTGCCGCTTCGTCGGCGGCAGCGCGGCGAGCATGTCCTGGTACTCTTTCTGCACCACCGCGACCCGGTCCTGCAGCTGTTTGTCCCGCTGCGGGTTGCCGGGCAGCCGGTCCAGCCGCCGCTCGATGGCGGTGAGGTAGCGCAGCAGGTCGGGCAGGCGGGCGTACCCGGCCTCGGTGATGAAGCCGGCGTGCACCAGGCCGCCGAGCTGCGCTCGGATGTCGGCCAGGGCGGCCACCACGGCCAGGTTCCGGGTCGCGCCGAGCCGCTGCTCCACCGCGTACGCGGCGGCGAGCACGTTGCGGACCCGGTCCATCACCTCGACCACGGTGTCGACCAGGTCGGCGCGGACCCGGTCGCGCAGCGCGGCGAAGCCGTCGGCGTCCCAGGCCGGGCCACCCGCATCGCCGATCAGCTTGTCGATCGCCGCCCCGGCGGCATCCTCGATGAGCTGCTGCACCCCGCCGTGCGGGTTTCGGCTCAGCGCCAGCTTCGCCTCGTTGGACAGCCGCCCCTGGAGGATTTTCGCCGGGGACGGGACGGTGAGCCGCAGCAGCCGCCGGGTGCCCGCCCAGTGCGCGGCGGCCTGTTCGGCCTCGGAGTCGAAGACCTTCACCCCGACCGTCGTGCCCTCGTCGACCAGGGCCGGGTACGCGGTCACCGCGTACCCGGCGCGGACCTGCTCGATGGTGCGCGGCAGGGTGCCGATGCTCCACTCCTTCAGGCCGGTCCGGGCCACGTCCGGCGCGGCGGCGGCGACGACCTGGCGTACCTCCTGACGGAGCTCGCGCTGCAGGGCCGGCAGGTCCTTGCCCTCGGCGACCGGCTTGTCGTCCTCGCCGAGCACCCGGAACGTCACCCGCAGGTGCGGTGGCAGCTTCGGCACGTCCCAGGCGTCCCGGGGCACGGTCACCCCGGTCATCCGGCGCAGCTGCCGGGTGAGCGCGTCGAGCAGCGGCTCCTCGCCGGCCGGCATCTCGGCGAGCGCGGCCCGGGCGTAGTCGGGCACCGGGACGAAGTTGCGCCGGATCGCCTTGGGCAGCGACCGGATCAGCGCGACCACCAGCTCCTCGCGCAGCCCCGGCACCTGCCAGTCGAAGCTCTCCGCCGGCACCTGGTTGAGCATCGGCAGCGGGATGTCCACGGTCACCCCGTCGGTGGGAGTGCCTGGCTCGAACCGGTAGGTCAGCGGCAGCGCCACCCCGTCGGCCCGCCACTCGTCCGGGTAGTCGGCCTCGTCCACCCCGCCCCGACCGGTGTTGATCAGGAGTTCGCGGGTGAAGGTGAGCAGGTCGGGCCGTTCCCGGCGGATCTTCTTCCACCAGGCGTCGAAGTGCCGCCCGGAGACCACGTCGGCGGGGATCCGCTCGTCGTAGAAGCCGAAGATCGTCTCGTCGTCGACCAGGATGTCCCGGCGCCGGGCCCGGCTCTCCAGCTCCTCGATCTCGGTCAGCAGCCGCTGGTTGTCCGTCCAGAACTGGTGGTGGGTCTGCCAGTCGCCCTCGACGAGGGCGTGCCGGATGAACAGCTCCCGGGACAGCGCCGGGTCGATCCGACCGAAATTGACCTTCCGGGAAGTGACCAGCGGGATGCCGTAGAGGGTGACCTTCTCGTAGGCCATCACCGCGGCCTGCTTCTTCTCCCAGTGCGGCTCGCTGTAGCTGCGCTTGACCAGGTGCTGGGCCAGGGGCTCGACCCACTCGGGCTCGATCCGGCCGTTCACCCGGCCCCAGAGCCGGGAGGTCTCCACCAGCTCGGCGGCCATCACCCAGCGCGGCGGCTTCTTGAACAGCGCCGAGCCGGGGAAGAGCGCGAACTTCGCCCCCCGCGCGCCCAGGTACTCGTGCTTCTGGGCGTCCTTGAGCCCGACGTGCGAGAGCAGGCCGGGCAGCAGCGACTGGTGCACCTTCGGGGTGTCGATCTCCTCCGGCAGGTCCGCGGCCGGGCCGCGCCGGCCGTCGCCGTCGCGCGCCGGTCGCCCTCCTTCCGGGGTACGTAGCACCTGGCGCAACTGGCTGACGATGTCCTGCCACTCGCGGACTCGCAGGTAGTTCAGGTATTCCGCCTTGCACATCCGGCGGAACGCGCTGGACGACAGCGCCCGCTGCTGCTCCCGCAGGTAGCGCCAGAGGTTGAGGAAGGCGACGAAGTCCGACTCGGCGTCGGCGAACCGCGCGTGCGCCTGGTCGGCCTGGGCCTGCTTCTCCGCCGGCCGCTCCCGCGGGTCCTGGATGGACAGCGCTGCGGCGATCACCACCACCTCGGTGGCGCAGCCGTTGCGTTCGCCCTCCAGGACCATCCGGGCCAGCCGCGGGTCGACCGGGAGCTGGGCCAGCCGCCGGCCCAGCGGGGTGAGCCGCTTCGCCGGGTCGGTCTCGGCCGGGTCCAGCGCGCCCAGCTCGTGCAGCAGGTTCACGCCGTCGGTGACGTTGCGCCGGTCCGGCGGGTCGATGAACGGGAACGCGGCGATGTCGCCCAGCCCGATCGAGGTCATCTGGAGGATGACCGAGGCCAGGTTGGTGCGCAGGATCTCCGGGTCGGTGAACTCGGGCCTGGATTCGAAGTCCTGCTCGTCGTAGAGCCGGATGCAGATGCCGTCTGAGGTACGCCCGCAGCGGCCCTTGCGCTGATTGGCCGAGGCCTGCGACACCGGCTCGATGGGCAGCCGCTGCACTTTGAGCCGGCTGGAGTAGCGGGAGATCCGCGCGGTGCCCGGGTCGACGACGTACTTGATGCCGGGGACGGTCAGCGAGGTCTCCGCGACGTTGGTGGCGAGCACCACCCGCCGTCCGGCGTGCGGGGCGAAGACCCGGTGCTGTTCGGCGCTGGAGAGGCGGGCGTACAGCGGCAGGATCTCGGTGCCGAGCAGCGACCGCTTCTTCTGCACCAGCTTGCCCAGCGCGTCGGCGGTGTCCCGGATCTCCCGCTCGCCGCTGAGGAAGACCAGGATGTCGCCCGGGCCTTCGGCGGCCAACTCCTCGACCGCGTCGCCGATTGCCTGGATCTGGTCGCGGACGTTCTCCTCGTCGGCCTCGTCCTCCTCCTCGGCCTCGGCGACCTCGACCAGCGGGCGGTAGCGGACCTCCACCGGGTAGGTGCGGCCCGACACCTCGACGATCGGCGCCGGCTCGCCGTCGGCGTCGGCGAAGTGCCGGGCGAACCGGTCGGTCTCGATGGTCGCCGAGGTGATGATCACCTTGAGATCGGGGCGGCGGGGGAGGAGCTGCCGGAGGTAGCCCAGGATGAAGTCGATGTTGAGGCTGCGCTCGTGCGCCTCGTCGATGATCAGCGTGTCGTACTGGCGCAGCATCCGGTCGGTCTGCAGCTCGGCCAGGAGGATGCCGTCGGTCATCAGCTTGACCAGGCTGTTCTCGCCCACCTGGTCGGTGAAGCGGACCTTGTAGCCCACCACGTCGCCCAGCTCCGTGCCGAGCTCCTCGGCGATCCGGTCGGCCACCGTACGCGCGGCGAGCCGGCGCGGCTGGGTGTGCCCGATCAGGCCGTTGATCCCGCGCCCCAGCTCCAGGCAGATCTTGGGCAGCTGGGTGGTCTTGCCGGAGCCGGTCTCGCCGGCCACGATCACCACCTGGTGGTCGCGGATCGCGGCGGCGATGTCGTCCCTGCGCTCGCTGACCGGCAACTGCGCCGGGTAGGTGATCACCGGCACGGCGGCCCGGCGGCTCGCCAGCCGCGCCTCGGCGCGGGCGACGTCGGCGCTGATCTCGGCGAGCGCGGCCTCCCGGCGCCCCGGGTCGCGCAGCCGGCGGACCCCGTCCAGCCGCCGTTGCAGCCGGCGCTGGTCGCGGAACATCAGGGCGGGGAGACGGCGGTGCAGCTCGCGAACGGTGTCGGGCGCGGCGGGTACGGCTGGATTCTGCATGTCGTCGCCAAGAATAGGCAGGGCGACGCCCGACCGCCCCCGGGTTACCGCCGGGCGGCCGGGTTCAGCCGGGCGGCGTCCCGGTCGGCGGATGCCGCCGTCGGGTCGGTGACGGGCGGCTTCGCCTCGTCGGGGCGGCGCAGCGACCGGATCCGACGGGTGCACATCGGGACCGCCGACAGGGCCAGGCCGGCCGCGCCGACCGCCACCCCGACCCGGCTGCCGAGGGTCTGCCCGAGCACGCCGCCGAGCGCGCTGCCCAGCGGCAGTACGCCGAATGTGAGCAGCCGGTAGCCGCCGTTGCTGCGGGCGAGGCTGCCCCGGGGCATCACGACCTGCCGCAGCGTCACCGACAGGACGTTGGCGGTGCCGAGCCCGAAACCGCTGACGAGCTGGACCAGCGCGAGGGTGGCGGCCAGGGCCGACCCGGTACCGGGCAGGACGGCGATCAGCAGCGGGGTACCGGTGGAGAGCGTCAGCGCGCCGGCGAAGGTCCGGCCATACCCGAACCGGGTGGCGAGCCGGAGGGAGGCGAGGGTGCCCAGGAATGCCCCGGCCCCCGCCGCGCTCAGCGCCAGGCCGAACAGGCCCGGGCCCAGTCTCCGGTCCGTGACGGCGTAGACCACCAGGTTGACCACCAGGATCTGGGCCGCACCGTTGTAGATCGCGGCGTGCGCGGTCAGCGCCCGGAGCCAGGGGTTGACCGCGATGGCCCGGAGCCCGGAGAGGATCCCGGTTTTCTCGTCCTGTCGGGTCGGAACGGGCTCCGGCCGTCGCGCGCCGGCCACCCCGGCGGCGCTGGCCAGGTAGCTCACGGCGTCCAGGGCGAGGGCCGGTGCCGGGCCGAGCAGTTGGGCCAGCCCGCCGGCCAGCCCGGGCCCGCCCACCTGCGCGGCCGTGGTGGAGCCCTGGGTGGCCTGGTTCGCCGCGGGGAGGTCCGCCTCGGCGACCAGTGACGGCACGTAGGCGAAGCTGCCGATCTCGAAGACCACGCTGGCCGCGCCCACGGTCAGGGCGACCGCCACCAGCAGCGGCATGGAGAGAGCGCCGACGACAAGTGCGACCGGCACCGCGGCCAGCGCGACGGCGCGGACCAGGTCGGCGACCACCAGGATCCGCCGCCGGCGGCGGTGTTCCAGCCAGTGCCCGACCAGCAGGGGCAGCAGCAGGTTCGGCAGGAAGCCGGCGGTGGCGACGGCGGCCACCCCGGCCGCGCCCGCGCCCAGGGTCAGCGAGGCCACCAGGGGCAGCGCGACCGCCGTGACCTGGGTCCCCACCACGGAGACCGTGTGCCCCGCCCAGAACCTGCGGAAGTCGCGGTTGCGGGCGAGTAGCCCCGGGTTCGTTACCACTATGACGGCCCCTTCCAGTAACGGTTACCGGATGATGCTGCCATAGCGGTAAGCTCCTGTCATGCCCCAGCCCGGCGATCGCGCTCCCGCGCCGGCGTCCCTCGCCCTGGTGCAGGACCTGGCCAACACCGTCGACATCGAGGTGGGACGGGACGACCTGCGCACCGTCGCGGACCTCGCGACCTTCTGCGCCGCGCACGGCCTCGACGGGCTGACCTTCGCCGCCGCCGATGTCGAGCGCGCGCGCCGGCTCCGGGAGGCGCTGCGGGACGTCTGCCAGGCCCACACCGGAGTCGACGTGCCCGCCGCCACGCTCGCCGCGCTCGACGGCGAGTTCAGGGCGGCGCCGCTGAGGGTCGGCATCGACCCCGCCGGCAGGGCCCGTCCGGAGCCGGTGCCCGGGCTGACCGGGTTCCCGGCTCTGGTCGCCGAGGTCGGTCGGACCGTGCTGACCGCGGTCGTGGACGGCACCTGGCCGCGGCTGAAGGCGTGCGCCGCACACGAGTGCCGCTGGGTCTACTACGACCACAGCCCGGCCGGGCGTAGCCGTTGGTGCACGATGAGCATCTGCGGCAGCCGCGCCAAGATGCGGACGTACCGGCGGCGTGGCCGGCCCGCCTGAGCAGGGATCGCGGGTCGTACCAGCTAGTGCCGTGTCCACAAACGTTGGCCGGGTTGGTCGGGGTTGGGAAATTGTCGTAGGGGTGGTGTTGGCTTCGGTTCGTGCCTCGTCGTCGGGATCCCGCCGCGCTGCGGGTTGTGCACCGCACCGCGCGCGTCGCGTTGCGGGTGACGCCGGGGCAGCGGCGGCGGTGTTTCGGGCTGCTGCGCTCGGCCGGTGATGTGTGGGCGTGTGTGTTGGAGGTCAACGGGTGGCGGCGCTGCCGCCGGGACGTACCCCTGTCCGGTTATCAGGAGTTGTGTCGGGAGTTGGCGGCGTCGGGGCCGGGCACGTTCGCGGAACTGGATTCCGTCGGCGCCCGGTCGGTGTTGCGCCGGTTCTCCGATGCGTGGTTCGCGGCGGCGAAACGCCGCAATGCAGGTGACTTGTCGGCGGGGTTTCCGCGTCGTCGGCGGCCGCTGCTGCCGGTGCGCTGGTATCACGGCACGTTCACCCTCGAGGGACGCCGGGTCCGGATCCCCACTGCCAAAGGCACTCCGCCATTGTGGGTGCGTCTGGCGCGGGAGGTGCCGTATCCGGCCGAGCAGGTCCGGTCGGTCACGCTGCTGTGTGAGAGTGGCCGCCTGTTCCTCGACGTGACCGCTGAGGTGCCGGTGGCGGTCTACCCGCCAGGTGAACAACCGGATCCGGCCCGGGTGGCCGGGGTGGATCTCGGGATCATCCACCCCTACGCCGTGGCCGGCCCCGACGGGGAGGCGCTGCTGGTGTCGGGGCGGGCGATCCGCGCCGAACACCGGATGCACCTGGCCGACAACAAGGGCCGGCATCGCGCGGTCGCCCGGCGGGCGCCGAAGCCGGGTAAGAAGGGGTCGCGGCGGTGGCGGCAGTACCGGCGCCGGGCACGCCTGGTGGAGGGCCGGCACCGGCGGCGGGTCCGGCAGGCCCAGCACGAGGCGGCCCGCACGGTCGTGTCGTGGGCGGTGCGGGAGCGGGTGGGTGTGTTGCACGTGGGTGATCCCCGTGGGGTGTTGGACTTGCCGGCGGGGCGGCGGCACAACCTGCGGTTGCGGCAGTGGCAGATCGGGCGGCTCCTGCAGGTCCTCACCGACAAGGCCGCCCTGGCCGGCATCACCGTCCGGCTGGTCGACGAGCGAGGCACGTCCTCGACCTGCCCCGCTTGCGGAAGGCGGGTGCCGAAACCCCGTGGGCGGACCCTGTCGTGCCCGCACTGCGCCTTCTCCGGGCACCGCGACTTGGTCGCGGCCGCCAGCATCGCCGCCCGTGTTCCGGGCGGCGGATCCACCACCCTCGCAGCTGTTGTGCTGCCGGAGGTGGTCACGCACCGTCGAGCCGGACGGCACCTGCCCGGTGCCGGCCGGTCCCGACGTGACCCCCGCCGCCCACGGGTGGCGCGAGGATCAGTTGGCCCGCGGAGGCCCGCCCCACCAACGGGTGGGGAGTCGCTCGCCCCCAAGGCGAGGATCCACAACACCCACCGCAAACCCGGTGACCGTTAGTGGACACCGCACTAGAGTTTCGCCGACCGACGTCGAGGACAGGGACTGGATGATCATGCGGGACACGGACCGGGCGCTGGTGCAGGCGGCCACTGCCGTCGCCAAGCTGCGCTGCCGCAGCGAGAACCACACCGTCGCCGCCGCCGCGCGCAGCGCCGACGGGCGGGTCTTCACCGCCGTGAACGTCTACCACTTCACCGGCGGACCGTGCGCCGAGGTGGTGGCGATCGGCGCCGCCGCGACCCAGGGCGTGACCGAGCTGGAGACCATCGTCGCGGTGGGGGACCGGGGCCGGGGCGTCATCCCGCCGTGCGGCCGCTGCCGGCAGGTGCTGCTCGACTACTTCCCGTCGATCAAGGTCATCGTCGGCCCGGCGGACGGGCTGCGTGCGGTCCCGGTGGCCGACCTGCTGCCCGAGACGTACGTCTGGGCCGACCAGCAGGTGGAGCTGGCGACGGTGCCGCGGACCGGGGTGTGGCCAATGCCCGTGGTGCCCGGCAGCCGCCAGGCCGCGGAGGACTGACCCGGTCAGTCGCCCGACGCCGCCTCCAGCATCGACCGGGGGACCGGCACCTGCTCGAAGCGCACGTTGCCCTCCGGGACCATCCAGCTCATCACCTGGGCGACCAGGCGTCCGGCCCGGACGGCCGGGTCGTTGGCGTACAGCTCGAGAGCCATCTCCGGGTCCACCGAGAGCACGACGAAGCCGCGCAGCCGGTCGTCGTCGGCGCCGAGGAACGGGCCGGCGGCGAGGACCGCGCCCTGCTCCACCAGCCCGGCCTGGTGCGCCAGGTGCGCGTCCTGCAGGCGGTCGACCGCGTCCAGCGGCAGCTCGGGCGGGTCCGGCGGCCGGACCAGGAGGACGACGGTGTGCTGGTCGAATCGCATGCCGCCAGCCTAGGGGCGAAAACACCAGGATTGTCCGCCTGTTGCCGGTAGCGGACCCATCCGGGCGGCGTCGACCGCCCGGCCCGGCATCCCGGCGCGGCGGGGGGTGGCGACGCCGGATCGACGAACCCGAGTTAGGCATACCTAACCCACTCGGCTAAGGTAAGGCGATCCTAAGCTGAGAAGGGCGGGACTTCGCCGTGACCACCGTCGCCACCCGACCCGACCGGGCCGGCGTCCCGAGCCGCCGGCGGTCCGGCCGCCGGGCCGCGGTCGCCGCGGCGGCGGCCCTGCTGCTGGCCGTGGCCCTGCTGGCCAGCCTCGCCCTCGGCAGCCGCCCGCTCGCCGTGGACCAGGTGTGGCACGCGCTCACCGCCCCGGACGGCGGGGAGGCCACCACCATCGTCCGGGAGCTGCGCCTGCCGCGTACGGCCCTTGGGCTGACCGTCGGGCTCGCGCTCGCCGTCGCCGGGGTGCTCTTCCAGGCACTCACCCGCAACCCCCTCGCCGAACCGCGGATCCTCGGCATCAGTGCCGGCGCCTCGTTCGGCGTGGTCCTCGCCATCGCCGTCTTCGGCGTCGGCAGCCTCGCCGGGTACGTCTGGTTCGCCGTCGCCGGCGCGCTCGCCGCCGGCCTGCTCGTCCTCGCCGTCGCCAGCGGCACCCGCGAGGGCGCCAGCCCGGTCACCCTCGCGCTGGTCGGCGCGGCCCTCGACGCCAGTCTCGCCGCCGGGGTGTACGCCCTGCTCAGTATCGACGCGCGCACCTTCGAGGAGTACCGCTTCTGGGTGGTCGGCGGGCTGACCGGCCGGGACGTCGGAGTCGCCGGGCAGGTGCTGCCGTTCGTCCTCGCCGGGCTGGCGCTGGCCGCGCTGGTCGCCCGGGGCCTCGACGCGCTCGCCCTCGGCGACGACGTCGCCCGCGGCCTCGGCCACCGGATCGGCCTGGTGCGCCTCGGCGGTGGCGCAGCCGCCGTGCTGCTCACCGGCGCCGCCGTGGCCGCCGCCGGACCGATCGCCTTCGTCGGGCTCGCCGTGCCGCACCTGGCCCGGGCGCTGGTCGGCGCGGACCACCGGTGGACCCTCGCGGTCTCCGCCCTGCTCGGGCCGGCCCTGCTGCTCGGCGCCGACGTCGTCGGCCGGCTGGTCGCCCCGCCTGGTGAGGTGCCGGCCGGGATCGTCACCGCGCTGATCGGCGCCCCGTTGCTGGCGTACCTGGTCCGCCGGGCGAAGGTGGTGACTGCGTGACCGCCGTCGAGTCGGCCCGCCCGACGTACGCCGGGCTGCCTGGGCGGGTGCTGCTGCGGTTCGGTCCGGTCAGCGTGCAGGTCCGCCGCCGCGCGGTGCTCGTCGCCGCCGCGACGGCCGTGCTGCTCGCCGCCGCCGTCGTGCTCAGCCTCTCCCTCGGCACCCCGTACGTCGCGCCGGCCGACGTGCTCCGGTCACTGTCCGGCGCCGGCACCCCGTACGACCTGGTGGTGCGCGACCTGCGGCTGCCGCGGATCGTGCTGGCCGCGACGGCCGGGGCGGCGTTCGGGATCGCCGGCACGCTCATCCAGAGCGTGGCCCGCAACCCCCTCGCCAGCCCGGACGTCATCGGCATCACCCAGGGCGCCGGCCTCGCCGCCACCGTCGCGATCACCACCGGCGCCGCCGCCGTGCTGGTCGCCCCGGCGGCGCTGCTCGGCGGACTCGCCGCCGCGCTGCTGCTGCTCGCCCTCGGCGCCCGGCACGGCCTGGCCGCCCAGCGGTTCGTGCTGGCCGGGGTGGCCGTCGCGTTCGCCCTGCGGGCGCTGACCGAGGTGGTCATGCTCTCCGCCGACCCGATCGACGGGCTGCGGGCGCAGATCTGGCTGATCGGCACCCTGGCCGGTCGGGGCCGGTCCGAGACGCTGTGGATCGCGCTCACCCTGGCCGTCCTGCTACCGGTGCTGGCCTGGGCCGGCTGGGCGCTCAACGGCACCGCGCTGGACGACGACACCGCCCGGGGCATCGGGCTGCGCCCGGCCGCCCGGCGGCTCGGCCTGGCCGTCACCGGCGTCGTGCTCGCCGCCACCGTCACCGCCCAGGTCGGCGCCGTCGACTTCGTCGCGCTGGTCGCCCCGCAGGTGGCCCGTCGCCTGGTCCGCGCCGAGCGCCCCCCGCTGGTCTGCGCCGCCCTCGTCGGCGCGCTGCTGCTGGTGCTGGCCGACCTCGCCGGCCGGCGGCTCTTCGCCCCTACCCAACTGCCGGCGGGCGTGCTCACCGCCGCCATCGGCGGTCCGTACCTGATGTTCCTGCTGGTCCGACGTCGGCGGAGGTCCGCGTGAACCGCACCCCTGACACCCGAGGCGCGCTGCTCTCGACCCGCGACCTGACCGTCGGCTACGACGAGCGGACCGTGCTGGACGGCCTCGACGTGGACCTGCCCACCGACGCCTTCACCGTCATCGTCGGGCCGAACGCCTGCGGCAAGTCCACCCTGCTGCGGACCATGGCCCGGCTGCTCACCCCGCGCGGCGGCACCGTGCTGCTGGACGGGACCGCCATCCGCGACCTGCCCACCCGGGAGGTCGCCCGCCGCCTGGGTGTGCTGCCGCAGAGCCCGCTGGTGCCCGAGGGGGTCACCGTGGCGGACCTGGTCGGCCGGGGCCGGCAGCCGTACCAGCGGTGGTGGCGGCAGTGGTCCGAGCAGGACTCCGCCGCCGTCGACCGGGCGATGGCCCAGGCCGACGTGGCCGGGCTCGCCGACCGCCCGGTGGACACCCTCTCCGGCGGGCAGCGGCAGCGGGTCTGGATCGCGATGAGCCTCGCCCAGGACACCGAGGCGCTGCTGCTGGACGAGCCGACCACCTTCCTCGACCTGGCCCACCAGGTGGAGGTGCTGGACCTGCTGCACCGGCTGCGCGCCGAACGCGGCCGGACCGTGGTCGCCGTGCTGCACGACCTCAACCAGGCCGCCCGGTACGCCGACCACCTGATCGCGATGCGCGAGGGCAGGGTGGTCGCCGCCGGCCCGCCGCGCGAGATCCTCACCGCGGACCTGGTCCGTGACGTCTTCGGGCTCGACTGCGTGGTCGTCCCCTGCCCGGTGACCGGCGCACCGCTCGTGGTGCCCGGCCTCACCAGTCCGTCCCTGGCGCGCCCGACCGCCCCGGCGGCGCGCCCCTCCGTCGCCGACGCGGACCTGCCGCCCGTCGACTCGTACCCTTCGAAAGGACACTGATGCGTCGTCTCGCCGCCGCCCTGACCGCGGCCCTTGCCCTCGGCGTGGGCCTCACCGCCTGCGGGGAGAGCGACCCGGTCGCCGACACCCCCGCCGGAGCGACCCGGGAGATCACCCACGCGATGGGCACCACCAAGGTCCCGGCGGACCCGAAGCGGGTCGTGGTGCTCGACATCGACAAGATCGACACGGCGCTGTCGCTGGGCGTCACCCCGGTCGGCGCCGCCACCGCGGGCGAGGCCAGGAGCTGGCCCACCTACTTCGGCGAGGAGAAGCTCGCCGGCATCAAGGAGGTCGGGGTGCTCACCGAGCCCGACCTGGAGGCGATCACCGCGCTCAAGCCGGACCTCATCCTGGGCAGCAAGTTCCGCCAGGAGAAGTTCTACGACGAGCTGAGCGCCATCGCCCCCACCGTCTTCACCGAGAAGGTCGGCATCACGTGGAAGGAGAACCTGCTCCTCGACGGTAAGGCCCTCGGCAAGGAGCAGCAGGCGAAGGACCTGCTCGCGACCTACGAGAAGCGGGCGAAGGACTTCGGCGCGAAGCTCGGCGACGCCGCCTCGCGGGAGATCTCCATCGTGCGCTTCATCCCGGGCAACATCCGGGTGTACGGCCCGGACTCCTTCTCCGGCATCGTCGTGGGCGACACCGGGCTGGGCCGCCCCGCCCGGCAGCGCCTTGACGGCAAGGAGGACAAGCGCTTCGACCTGGTCAGCCCCGAGCGGATCAACGAAGTCGACGGTGACGTCATCTTCGTGACCGCGTACGGCGAGAAGGCCGCCGCCGAGCAGGCCAAGGTCACCGGCGGCACCCTCTGGCAGAACCTGTCCGCGGTCAAGGCCGGCAACGCCCACGTCGTCTCCGACGAGACCTGGATGACCGGCATCGGCGTGGGCGCCGCCAACAAGATCCTCGACGACCTGCAAACCCACCTCCCCGCCTGACACCCCGCCCACGCCCCCTCCCCAAGATCCGCGCAACTTCACTGAAAATGCTGTGTCGCCATGTCTGGAGGCAGCGCTTTCCCGGAAGTTGTGCAGATCTTGCGGGCGGGCGGGGCGTCAGTGGGTGCGGGAGCGCAGGGCCTGGCGGACCTCGGAGAGGAAGGCGGGGAAGTCTTCCTTGAAGCGCTTGGCGGTCAGGTGGAGGACGATCCAGTCCTCGCCGAGCAGGCGGTTGAGGCGCTGACGGTCGCGGTGGAACTGTTCCGGGTCGTGGTGCCAGAGTCCGTCGTACTCGACGGCGATCTTCCACTGCGGCCAGGCCAGGTCCACCCGGGCGATGAAACGGCCATCGCGCTCCACCACGAACTGGGTGACCGGGGCCGAGAACCCCGCCAGCACCAGTCGGACCCGCAGCCGGGATTCCTGTGGTGATTCCGCTCCGCCGTCGACCAGAGCAGCGACGCGCCGCATGCGCTTCCACCCTCGTGCCCCGACCCGGGCGTGCGCCAGGTCCCGCAGGCCCGCGACGGTGACCAGGCGGCGCCGGAGCAGAACGTCGATCAACGCGACGGCGTCCTCCACCTGCAGCCACTGCGTCAGGTCCCAACTGGTCCGCTCGGGTGTGGTAACCAGGATCCCTGCGCGGGTCAGCACATCTGCCTCCGGCACCTCGGTGGTATGCACGGCGAGGCCGATGACCGGTCCGAAGCGATTGCCGACAGGAACCAGGACGTCGATGGGCTCACCAGCGCCGACCGTGCCGGCACCGAACAGAGCCGCCGCGCTTCGACCGGCGATCGCGGCGCCTGGTGGAAGTAGCCACCGAGCGGCTGCGGCACATCGGATCGGGTGCGAGATCGTGAGACGCGCGTCGGCGTAGACGTCCTTGAACAGCGACCGCCAAGCGCTGCTACGCAACTCGGTACGGGTCAGCACCCCGCTCGCGACGGCGGCCGAGCCCTGGAAGACCCGCCCCGACAACTGAGCCGGCCGACGAGGAGAAACAGGCATCCCCTCACCCTGGACACCTCTCCGCCTCTCCACCACCCCCTGTGGACAACCCGATCGGTGTCCCTTGCCGAGAACAAGATCCGCGCAACCTCAGGGAAACTGCTGCCTCGGGCTCGGTTGAGGCGGCGTCTTCCCGAAGTTGCGCGGATCTTGGCCAGGTGGGGCGCCGGCGGCGACGGGTGGGGGTTAGGCGGCGGTGGACCAGATGGCGCGGAAGGCAGCGGCTTCGCCGGCGAGCCACTGCTCGACCTGGTCGGGCTTGACGGTGTCGGGCATGCGGTGGGACTCGCCGCGGCGCACGTCGACCAGGACGGGCTCGGCGTGCGGGAGGACGGCGTCCATGTGGCGGGCCATCAGGTGGAGAGTGGCGAGAGCCGCCTCCTCGCTGGGCGGCGCCTCGTCGAAGTGCAGGCGGACGGCCTCGGCGCGGCCGTCGGCGTACCGGACGCCGAAGTGTGGGTTGATCTTGACCGGGAGGTCGCCGAGCATGGCCAGGGCGTCGCGGGTCTGGGCCAGGTCGACGCCGGCCGGCTCGCCGAGGGACTCCAGCCAGGCGGTCGCACCGGGGACGAGCGCCTGGTAGAGCGGGCGCCAGCGGGGCTTGACCAGGTCGGCCACCTGGGCGAGGTGGGTGCCGCCGGTGTGGAAGGCGATGTCGGCCTTGAGCGCCTTGACGAACTGGCCGTGCGGGTTGAACCCGTGTCGGCTGGCCCGCTGCTTGCGCAGGCCGCCGACGAAGGTGGCCTTGGTGGGTCCGGTGCGGTCGACGTACCGGGTGAAGCCGAGGAGGGTGGCGTACGGCGTGAGGGGAGTGGAGATGGGCGCGGTCACGAGCATCCTCCCAGGTCAGGAACTCGATTAGTACATACATTCTAATCGACGGGTCTGACATCGCCCAGGCTGGAAAGGAGCCGTTGTCCTGTCCGACCTTGCTCCATGGGTCGCCGCCCACGCGGATTGTCCATCAAATTGGTTTGATGTAATCTGCGTTCGTGGTGCTTCAACAGGACGGTGTCGCTGGACCGCCGGTGTTCCTGCGTGCGGCGGGGCATCCGTTGCGGTGGCGGCTGCTGGGCGAGTTGGCCCGCAGCGACCGGCAGGTTCACGAGCTGACCGCGCTGGTGGGGCAGCCGCAGAACCTGGTCTCCTACCACCTGGGCCAACTGCGCAAGGCGAACCTCGTCAGCGGCCGGCGCAGCGCCGCCGACGGCCGTGACACGTACTACCGACTTGACCTGGCCGGCTGCGGTCGGCTGCTGGCCGCCACCGGCGGTGCGTTGCACCCCGCGCTGCGGCTGGCTCCGCCCCCGGCACCGGTCGCGCCGCAAGCGGCGGTATCGGTGTTGTTCCTGTGTACGGGGAACAGCACCCGTTCACCGATGGCCGAGGCGCTGCTGCGCCAGCAGGCCACAGCCACCCGGCCAGGCGCCGTGGTGCGGGTGCGCAGCGCGGGCAGCCATCCCAAGCCGGTGCACCCACGGGCGGTAGCGGTCATGGCCGAGCGGGGTATCGACCTGGGCGGCGCCCGCCCGAGGCGCCTCGACGAGTTCATCGGGGAGCGCTTCGACTATGTGATCACGCTGTGTGACCGGGTTCGGGAGGTCTGCCCCGAGTTCCCCGGTCACCCCGAATCGATGCACTGGAGCATCCCCGACCCGGCCCGTGAACCGGACGGCTACCCGGCGTTCCAGCGTGCCGCTGCCGAGCTGTCCGAGCGGATCGGATTCCTGCAGTACCGCATCGCGGCAGACATCGCCGCGGCCTCGAACGCAGCCAACTCGAATACGGAGGAGCCATGAGCATCGTGTCCGATGGCACCGTCAACGTCCGGTACCTGGTCGACGACGTGCAGTCCGCCGTCGACTTCTACACCATCCACTTCGGCTTCACGCTGAACACCGCCGCGCTGCCGGCATTCGCCGACGTCACCCGGGGCAACCTACGGCTGTTGCTGGCCGGACCGGCAAGCTCGGCCGGCCGCCCCATGCCCGACGGGCGCCGGCCCGAACCGGGCGGCTGGAACCGCATCCACTTCATCGTCCACGACATCACCGCCGAGGTGGCCCGGCTGCGGGCTGCGGGCGTGGTGTTCCGCAACGACATCGTCACGGGCCCCGGCGGCCGGCAGATCCTGCTCGACGACCCGTCGGGCAATCCGGTCGAACTGTTCCAGCCTGCCGGATCCTGATTGGACGGTGACTCGAAGCGCTCGGCGGAGCCCGGCGCCGACCCGGGGAAGTTCAGGAGCAGTCGCAAAGTTGGCTCGGACGCCGCGAAGGGCCGTCCGGACGCACCGGACGGCCCTTCGCGGAGAGGATTCAGAGCTGGCCGACGTCGGTGATCCGGACGGCCGCGGCGCCCACCTCGTCGGAGGCGGCGAGGTCGACCTCGGCGCTGATGCCCCAGTCGTGGTCGCCGTCGGGGTCGTCGAGGATCTGCCGGACGGTCCAGCGTTCCCGGCCCTGCTCGATCATGAGCAGCGCCGGCCCGCGCGCGTCCGGGCCCACCCCGATCGAGTCGTACGCCTCGAAGTACGGTTCCAGCGCGTCCGCCCACGCGTCCGCGTCCCAGCCACCGGCGGCGTCGAGTTCCCCGAGCAGGTCCCACCGGCGCAGGGCGGCCAGCTCGACCCGGCGGAACAGCGCGTTTCGCACCAGCACCCGGAACGCCCGGGCGTTGCGGGTGACCGCCGGCGGACGGTCGTCCAGGGCGGCGTGGGCCTGCGCCACCTCGGCCACGTCGGACGGGTTGCGCAGCCGCTCCCACTCGTCGATGAGGCTGGAGTCGACCTGGCGGACCAGTTCGCCCAGCCACTCGATGAGGTCGACCAGTTCCTCGGTCTTGGCGTCCTCGGGCACGGTCTGCCGCAGCGTCTTGTACCCGTCGGCGAGGTAGCGCAGCACCAGGCCCTCCGAGCGGGACAGCCCGTAGAACTGGACGTACTCGGTGAAGGTCATCGCCCGCTCGTACATGTCCCGGACGACGGACTTGGGGGAGAGCTGGTGGTCGGCGACCCAGGGGTGCCCCTGCCGGTACATCTCGTACGCGCCGTCCAGCAACTCGGCCAGCGGCTTGGGCCAGGTCACCTCGTCGAGCAGCTCCAGCCGGGCCTCGTACTCGATGCCCTCGGCCTTCATCGCGGCGACCGCCTCGCCGCGGGCCTTGAACTGCTGCGCGGAGAGCACCTGGCGCGGGTCGTCGAGGATCGACTCGATGACGGAGAGCACGTCGAGGGCGTACGACGGGGACTCCTTGTCCAGCAGCTCGATCGTGGCCAGGGCGAGGGGTGACAGCGGCTGGTTGAGGGCGAAGTCGAGCTGGAGGTCGACGGTGAGCCGGACCCGGCGACCCTGCTCGTCCGGCTCGTCGAGCTGCTCGACCACCCCGCCGGCCTTCAGCGCCCGGTAGATGGCGATGGCCCGGCGGATGTGCCGGCGCTGGGCGGCGGCGTCCTCGTGGTTGTCGGTGAGCAGGTGCCGCATCGAGGCGAACGCGTCGCCGGGACGGCCGATCACGTTGAGCAGCATCGAGTGGCTGACCTGGAAGCTGGAGGTCAGCGGCTCCGGCTCGGCCTCGACCAGGCGGTCGAAGGTCGGCTCGCCCCAGCCGATGGAGCCCTCCGGCGGCTTCTTCTTCACCACCTTGCGGCGCTTCTTCGGGTCGTCGCCGGCCTTGGCGAGCGCCTTGGAGTTCTCGATGACGTGCTCGGGGGCCTGCACGACGACCCGGCCGAGGGTGTCGAAGCCGGCCCGTCCGGCCCGGCCGGCGATCTGGTGGAACTCGCGGGCCTTGAGCAGCCGGGTGCGCACGCCGTCGTACTTGGACAGGCCGGTGAAGAGCACGGTGCGGATCGGCACGTTGATGCCGACGCCCAGGGTGTCGGTGCCGCAGATGACCTTGAGCAGGCCGGCCTGGGCGAGGGTCTCCACCAGGCGCCGGTACTTGGGCAGCATGCCGGCGTGGTGCACCCCGATGCCGTGCCGGACCAGCCGGGACAGCGTCTTACCGAAGCCGGAGGTGAACCGGAAGTTCCCGATCGCCTGCGCGATCATGTCCTTCTCGGCGCGGGTGCAGACGTTGACGCTCATCAGCGCCTGGGCGCGTTCCAGGGCGGCCGCCTGGGTGAAGTGCACGACGTAGACGGGAGCCTGCTTGGTCTGCAGGAGCTCCTCCAGGGTCTCGTGCAGCGGGGTCATCGCGTACGAGAAGAGGAGCGGGACCGGCCGCTCGGCCGAGCGGACGACGGCGGTCGGCCGGCCGGTGCGCCGGGTCAGGTCGTCGACGAACCGGGTGGTGTCGCCGAGCGTGGCGGACATCAGGACGAACTGCGCCTGCGGCAGTTCGATGATCGGCACCTGCCAGGCCCAGCCGCGGTCCGGCTCGGCGTAGAAGTGGAACTCGTCCATGATCACCTGACCGACGTCGGCCCGGGCGCCCTCGCGCAGCGCCAGGTTGGCCAGGATCTCCGCAGTGCAGCAGATGATCGGGGCGTCGGCGTTGACGCTGGCGTCGCCGGTGAGCATGCCGACGTTCTCCGCGCCGAAGACCTCGCAGAGGGCGAAGAACTTCTCCGACACCAGGGCCTTGATCGGCGCGGTGTAGAAGGTGGTCCGGTCGTCGGCCAGGGCGGCGAAGTGGGCGGCGATCGCGACCAGGCTCTTGCCCGAGCCGGTCGGCGTGTTCATGATCACGTTCGCGCCGGAGACGATCTCGATGACCGCCTCCTCCTGGTGGGGGTAGAGGTCGAGGCCGCGCTCCTTCGCCCAGCCGGCGAACGCGTCGAAGAGGGTGTCGGGGTCGGCGCTTCGAGGCAGCGCGGCAGTGAGCGTCATAGCGCCCCCCATGGTGCCCGGATCATGGACCGCCGCGCCAACCGGGGCGTCCGTGGCGTCCGCCGGGCGCACGGTCCGTCCCACACGTCCCGATCCGCGCCCGCCGCCGACCACCCGCGAGGGGTACGCCCGCGGGTCAGCCGCGGCGGTGGATCAGGTCGAAGATCGGCCGGCCGGCGGTGAGGGCGCGGCGCTCGAACTTGGTCACCGGTCGGTGCTCGGGGCGGGGGGCGAAGCCGTCGTGCACGTCGGCCAACTCCGGGTCGGCGGTCAGCGTCTCCCGCATCGACTCGGCGTACTCGGCCCAGTCGGTGGCGCAGTGCAGCGTCCCGCCGGGGGCCAGCCGGGACCGCAGCAGCGCCACGTGGCCGGGCTGGATCAGCCGCCGCTTGTGGTGCCGGGCCTTCGGCCACGGGTCGGGGAAGAAGACGTGCACAGCGTCCAGCGAGCCCTCCGGCAGCGCCCGGACCAGGTCCAACGCGTCGCCCCGGGCCACCCGGACGTTGCCCAGCGCGTGCCGTTCCGCCAGGTCGAGGAGGTTGGCGATTCCGGGCGTGTGCACCTCAACCGCCAGATAGTGTCGGTCCGGGTCGGCCGCCGCCATCGCGGCGGTGGCGTCGCCCATGCCGGAACCGATCTCCAGCACCAGCGGGGCCGGCCGGCCGAAGAGCGCTGCCGGGTCGAACGGCCCGCCGAGGTCGGCGATGTCCAGGCCGTACGCCGGCCAGAGCCGGTCCAGCGCGTCAAGCTGGCGGCCGCTCATCCGCCCCCGACGGGGGTGGAAGGTGCGGATCCGCGCGGCGTGCGCGGTGGGGGCGGCGGGATTCTGGTCGGTGGAGGTCACAGCGACCCGAGCGTACGCGACGGTTCGGCCGATCGGATGTGAGGTGCGGCCGGGGGTGAGAGGATTCATCCCGTACGGCAGGACGGGCGGTCCGCTGCCCGGCACCGCCCTACGCGCCGGGAGGGGTCATGGTGTCAGTCACGCGCCGCGCGACGCTGGTGATCGCGGCCGCCGCGATCTGCGGCCCGCTGCTGGCAGTGACGCCCGCCCTCGCCGGCCCGCCGCCCGTGGCCGAGCCGGTCCCCGCCGCACCGATGCCGACCGCCAGCCGGACCGAGCCGCCGAGTGACGTGATCTTCGTCGAGGTCACTCCGAGCACCGTGGAGCCCGGCTTCCTGGTCGGCATCCGGGCGAGCTGCCGGGACAACTCGATGCCGGCGACCGTGGTGTCGGACGCCTTCGGCCGGGTGCAGGTGCAGCCGCAGCGTGGGCTGCTGACCGCCTCGCCGATGGTCAAGGAGCGCACCCGTCCCGGCAACTACCGGGTGAAGCTGGAATGCCCGGGCGGGCAGACCGCGTCGACGATGCTGCAGGTGGTCAATCGGGTCGCGCCGAGCCGTGGGCCGGCGACCGGCTTCGGCGGCACCGCGGGCGTCGGCCTCGGCGGACTGCTCGTGCCGATGGGACTCGCGCTGACCCTGGCCGGGGCGGTCGTCGGCGTGGTCGCCGCGCGCCGGCCCCATATCGTCCGTGGCGCCGCCCCCCGCTGAGTCGCGTCATGGCCTCGCATCCCGCTCCGCAGCCGGCCGCCCGGCCGGCCGGGCGTGACCGCCGGTCCGGGCGCAGCCCCTGGTCGGCGCCGCTGGCGGTGGTGCTGGTCCTGGTCGGGGTGTTCGCCACCGGGGCGGGGCTCGGGCGTACCGCCGGCCCGTTCGACTGGGCTGCCGGCGCGGCGCGTCGCGCGCAGACCGCAGGGGACCCGGACGGCCGGCTGCCGGCGAGCCGGCCGGTCAGCCTCTCCGTGCCGGCGATCAAGGTGGACGCGCCGGTGACCCCGGTAGGGCAGGCCAGGGACGGCTCGATCGACGTGCCGCCGCTGAGCAAGCACGACCAGACCGGCTGGTACGACCGCGGCCCGACCCCGGGGGAGCCGGGCCGGGCGATCATCGTCGGGCACGTGGACACCAAGAGCGGCCCGGCGGTCTTCTACGAGCTCGGCAAGCTCAAGCCCGGCGACCGGATCGAGGTGACCCGGTCGGACCGGAGCGTGGTGACCTTCAAAGTCGACACGGTCGAGCACTTCGACAAGGCCAACCTGCCGGCCGACCGGGTGTACGGCGACGACGGCCCGCCGGGGCTGCGCCTGATCACCTGCGGCGGCGACTGGTTGGGCGGGAAGACCGGCTACGCGGACAACGTGATCGCGTTCGCCTCGCTGGTCGACACCCGCAAGCCCTGACCGGGCTCAGCCCTTTCCCAACGGTCGGGACATCCAGGGCCAGGACGCGGGAAACAAGACCAACTAGGTTGTCAAGGTTGGGCGGAAGGCTCAACCGGTGTCCGGCCGGAGGAACGGGCTTCCCTGCCTTCGCGGCGACCGGGCGGGCGGGCGAGCGAGCCCATCGCGATCAGCTGCGCAACCACCAACAGCGTGACCGGGACCAGCCACCAGAGCCCGAGGTCGCTGCGGATCGTGACGGTCAGGAGCGCGACGCCGACCAGCGCCAAGCCGGCCGAGAGCCAGCCGGCGAGGCCACGCAGGGCCCGTCGGTGACGCCAGATCAGCCAGACGGCCGGCAGCCACGCGACCACCGCGATGACCATCCCGACGAAATCCACCAGCGAAGGCCCGTGCGTCCGGCTGAACGAGAACAGCCGAGGCCCAGAGTCCGGCATTGCGATCAACAGGCCACCTGCAGCCGAGCCGACCAGCCAGCCGAGCATGCGGCTGGCTACTGGTGTGCGAGTCATGGCGGCATGATCCCACGCCCACAACAGCGCACCCGCCCTGTGGGAGCACGACGCACAGACTCTGCCCCCCGGCCAGCCCTGATCGGGGCTCAGCCCTTGCCGGGGACCTGCTGGACCACCTCGAACTCCAGCAGGCTCGCGCCGCTGGCCACCGGCCGGCGCTGCTCGCCACCCTCGCCGGCGTGCGCGGCCCGGGACGGCCCGGCCGCCCAGGCCTGGTACGCCTCCTCGGTCCCCCCAGCGGGTGTAGACGAAGTAGCGGCTCTCCCCGGCGACCGGGCGGAGCAGCTCGAAGCCGAGAAAGCCGGGGGAGTTCTCCACCGCGCCGGCCCGGGCCGCGAACCGCCTCTCCAGTTCCTCGCTGGCGCCGGGCGGGACGTCGATCGCGTTGATCTTCACGACTGCCATGGCTCCACACTAGTCACGCGGGGCCGGCCCGGTCGGCCGGCGATCGGGTTCAGAACGCCTCGACGGCCGGCACCAGGTCGGCGTCGACCACGATCGGGGCGTGGTCGGAGGGGCCTTTGCCCTTGCGCGCCTCCCGGTCCACGTACGCGGAGCGGACGGCGCGGGCGAACGGGGCGGAGGCGTACACCAGGTCGATCCGCATGCCCTTGTTCTGGTGGAACATCCCGGCCCGGTAGTCCCAGTAGGTGTACGGGTGCGGACCCTTCATCGGGGTGGGCACGACGTCGCTGAGCCCGAGGTCGCGCAGTGCGGCGAGGGCGGCCCGCTCGGCGGGGGTGACGTGGGTGGAGGTGACGAAGAGCGCCGGGTCCCACACGTCGGCGTCGGTCGGGGCGACGTTGAAGTCGCCGCAGACCGCGAGGGGCAGCCCGCCGGTCAGCTCCGGTTCGAGCGCGTCGCGCAGCGCGGCGAACCAGGCCAGCTTGTACGCGTAGTGCGGGTCGTCGGGGGCGCGGCCGTTGGGCACGTACACCGACCAGACCCGCAGCCCGCCGCAGGTCGCCGAGAGGGCCCGGGCCTCCGGCTCGGGGAAGCCGGGTTCGCCGGGGAACCCGACGGCCACGTCGGCCAGCCCGACCCGGGAGAGGATGGCGACGCCGTTCCACCGGCCGTCGCTGTGGCTGGCCGCCTCGTAGCCCAGCTCGCCCACCTCGGCGACCGGGAACGCCCCGTCGGGGCACTTGGTCTCCTGCAGGCAGACGACGTCGGGCTTCGTGGTGGCCAGCCAGTCGAGCAGTCGGGGCAGGCGGGCCTTCACCGAGTTGACGTTCCAGGTCGCCAGGCGCATGTCTCCAGCCTGCCGCATCACCGGCCGCCCCGCCCGGTCAGCGCTCCGGGGTGTCGCCCGGGTGGGTCTGCTCGGCGAGGAAGCGTTCCAGTTCGGCGCCGAGTTCGTCGGCGGTGGGCAGCGGGCCGGTTTCCGCGGCGAGCAGGTTCTTCTCGCCGCGGCCGCGGGCGAACGCGTCGTACTGCTCCTCCAGGGCCTGCACCAGGGTGGCCGCCTCCTCGGTCTGGGCGACCTGGCGGTCGATCTCCACCCGGACCACCTCGGCGGCCGCGCGTAGCCCGTCGCGGGGCAGCAGCAGGCCGGTGCTGCGGGACACCGAGGCGAGCAGCGCCTCGGCGGCGGCCGGGTACTCGGTCTGGGCGACGTAGTGCGGCACGTGCGCGGCGAAACCGAGCGCGTCGCGGCCCTGCTCGCCGAGGCGGTACTCCAGCAGGTGGCCGACGCTGCCCGGTACCTGCACCCGCTGCAGCCACGGCTCGTAGCCGGCGATCAGCTCGCGGCGGGTGGCGTGCGCGGTCACCCCGGTGGGCCGGGTGTGCGGAACCGCCATCGGGATGGAGTTGAGCCCGACGGTGAGCCGGACGTCCAGCCGGGTGGAGAGCCCGGCGACCGCGGCCACGAACCGCTCCCACTGCAGATCCGGCTCGGGGCCGGTGAGCAGCAGGAACGGGGTCTCGTCGTCGTCGTGGAGCAGGTGCAGCTCCAGCGCCGGGGCGTCGTAGTCGGCCCAGTGGTCCTCCACGAAGGTCATCACCGGGCGGCGGGAGCGGTAGTCGAAGAGCTGGTCGACGTCGAACCGGGCGATCGGTTGCGCCTGGAGGGAGGTGAGCAGCTGCTCGCGGGCCAGCCGGGCGGCGCTGCCGGCGTCGACGAAGCCGGTGAGCGCCTGGATCAGCACCGGTTGTCCGAGTTCGGGCAGCTCGTCGGTGAGTTCGTAGAGCTCGTGTGGGTCGAGCACCGGTCGGGACCTCCCTGGATACGCGCGTACGGGTGGCCGCGCGCGCACGGCACCCGGTTCGGGCAACGTACCCGCCATCCTGATCCATTCCGGCAGGACCCGGCTCGGCACCCGTTGGATGATCACAATTTGGCGCACCGGATGATCAAATCCGGGCGAATACGCCGATCTTGCACCCCCCGATCACTGGAGGGGGGAGTGGTGGGTCGGCCGAAAGGACTAGTTGGTCGTTCATGGGCCGGCCGGTCGCCGGACGCGTGCTACCTCCCCCGGGCGGTAGGACTCGTGGCCGGGCGGAGGTTTGACCGGCCCGCGAGGATCCTCCCGGCCGCGCCCGGGGTGGCCGGCCGGGTCCGGTTCGGAAGGGCGCAACTGTGGGCAGGGCCACTCCGTGACGCTGGGTGACCAGGGCTCGCCCTGCCTAGCCTCGTCGAATGCGTAACGACGGCACCCTCGACGACCAGTGCGGCCTCGGCGGTTCGGCTGACCGTTCGGACGATACCCCCTCCACCGATCGGTCAACCAGCCTCACCGAGCCCTCCGCTCCCCGGCTCTCCGCCCTCGGCTTCCTCCGTACCCGCCTCGGCGGCTTCGCTAACCCCCTCGCCCCCCGGCCCGGCCGCACCCGGCTGGCCGTGGCCACCGGCGCGGTCTGCTGCCTGGGCCTGGTCGGCTTCACCCAGGTCGGCGCCGACGCCGTCGGTGGCACGAAGGCCCCCGCCCAGCCGGCGGAACTCGCCCAGCGGGCGACCCCTGACGTGGCCTCCCGGGGTATCGACCGGCAGCCGCCCGCGCCGGTCGCGCAGACCGCCGACCCGGACGTCTCCCCGTCGGCGACGAAGAAGCCCGTGGCCAAGCCGAAGCCCAAGCCCAAGCCCAAGCGGATCGCCCCGGTGGCCGGCCTCGACGAGGACCAGATGGACAACGCCAAGGCGATCGTGCGCGCCGGCCGGGACATGGGCGTGCCCCGTCGGGGCCTGGTCATCGCGGTGGCCACCGCCATGCAGGAGAGCAACCTCTACAACTACGCCAGCGGCGTGCTGCCCGAGTCGCAGAACTACCCGCACCAGGCGATCGGCTGGGACCACGACTCGGTCGGGCTGTTCCAGCAGCGCCCCAGCAGCGGCTGGGGGTCGGTGGGGGACCTGATGGACCCGAAGTTCGCCACCCACCAGTTCCTCGCCGCGCTGGAGCAGATCCCCGGCTGGCAGGACATGGCGCTGACCGATGCCGCCCAGGCCGTACAGGTCTCCGCCTTCCCCTGGGCGTACGCCCAGCACGAGTGGCGGGCCGAGCAGGTCGTCGACGCGATCCTCGGCTGACCGGGGCCGGTGCCGCGACCCACTGTGGACGCGTGCCGGACGGCGGTTCCGGGTACCAGGGTTTGCCGGTCCCGGGTACACATGATGTGGGGCCGCCGACAGGAGGACGACATGTCACTGGTGCAACGGATCAGCACGTTCCTGCGTTCGCCGCGCGGTCAGCAGCTCGTCGAGCACGGGCGGCGCCAGCTGGCCAAGCCGGAGAACCAGCGCAAGCTCCGGCAGTTGGCCACCCGGTTGTCCAGCCGGCGCCGCTGACCCCGTACGCCGCGAACCATCCCGGGAGCCCTGGTGACCGACTCCGCGCCCGTCGACGGCGAGCCCACCGTCCCCACCCCGCCCACCGCGCCGGCCGACGCCCCCGAGGCGCCACCGGCCACGCTCTGGGACCGGATGCGGGACGACCCGCAGTACGCCCCGGAGCACCTGGCCCTGGAGGCCGTCCGGCGACTCGGGCCGGAGGCGGTGCAGTGGGCCGCCCGGGAGCGGGCGGCCCGGCCCGACGTGGCGGGTGACGAGCTGGCCGACCAGGCGGTCCGCCGGTTCGTCAACCGGGCCCGGCTCTCCGGCGCGGTCTCCGGTGCCGCCGGGCTGCCCGGCGCGGTGATCGACGTGGGTGTGCTGGCCTGGACCCAGGCCCGGCTGGTCCTGCACGTCGCGGCGGCGTACGGCGTCGACCCGGTGCACCCCGACCGGGCGACCGATCTGCTGGTGCTCCAGCGGGTGCACAAGGTCGCCGAGAGCGCCCGGCTCGCCCTCGGGGTGGCCGCCGGGCGGGAACGCGCCGGGGCGCTGTTCGGCATGGCCGGGGAGCGCCCACTGGGCCGGGTGATGCTCCAACTCGGCGTACGGCTGGCCCAGATGGCCGGGATGCGGGCGGCGAAACGGCTCATGGCCAAGGTGGTGCCCGGCGCGGCGATCGTCCTCGGCACCTGGGCCAACTCCTCGGCCACCAAGGACCTCGCCGAGCGGGCCCGCGTCCTCTACCGCAACGGTCCCGACGGCCTGCCCCGGTAGCGCCGTTCCTGACCGGGCCCGCCGCCCGTATGCGGGGCACGCCGGGTGCCGGGTCGAGCGGCCGGGCCGGTCAGTCCGACCAGCCGGCGGCCGGCCAGCTCACGTCGGCGAGCCGGTCCTGGCCGGCGGCGCTCGGGTGGAACCAGTCCAGGCTGCTGACCAGGTCGAGGTCGAAGCGGAGCCGGTGCGCCGCCCCGCCGTCCCACCGGCAGCGTGACCCGTACGCCCTGCAGGCCGCGCGGAGTTGGGCGTTGTAGTCGTCGATCCGCTGCCGGAACCGGGTCCGGCGGGCCACCGCCGCGGGCGCCCTCGAGGTCGGGTCGGCCAGCAGCGCCGGGCAGAGGCCGTACGCCCAGGCCCGCACCGCCCGGGGCTCGGTGTGCCCGACCTCCCAGAGCCGGTACAGGTCGGGGATGCTCACCACCAGCACGCGCGCCTTGGGCCGGCCCTTGCGCAGCACCCGCAGGCCCCGGTCGATCTGGCCGCGGAAGGTGGCCACCGGGGTCATCGCGTCGATGCCGCCGTGGCAGGCGTCGTTGGCGCCGATCAGCACCGTGACGTAATCCGCCTGGTCGCGGACCGCCGCGCCGGCCTGGCCGCTCAGCGCCGTGGCCCGGGCCCCCGGCGCCGCGCGATCGTAGGCCCGCAGCGCGCGGTTGCGCTCGCGGAGCCGCCGGTAGTGGCTCTCCACCCGCACGCCGTCCCCGGTGGACCACGAGTTGCGTTCGCAGGTGACCAGCACCAGGCAGGAGGCGAAGCCGGTGGTGATGGAGTCGCCGAGCGCGGACATCACCGCCGGCGCGCCGGGACGCGCGGAGCCCGACGGCCGCGGCGAGGCGTCAGCCCCGTCGCAGGCGATCGCCACCAGCGCCGCCAGGCAGGCGAGGGCGGCGACCCAGCGTCGAGACATCACGTCCCCCGTCCGACGGCGCAGAGCAACGGCACGGTGACCCTATGCGCGCCGGGCGACGGGGAACGACTCCTGTCAACTTTCAGGCATTGACATTTATCGTTAAATTCGGCGCGTTAGCGATTGCTGCGCCAGGGGGCCGGCTGGCCGTGCAGCCACCAGTGCAGGGACCGGGTGATCCGGGGCAGCACCAGGTAGGTCATCAGCGGGGTCAGGCAGAGCGTGATGAGCAGGGTCCGCGCCGCCAGCGGCACGTCGGCGATGTACCGGGCGGTGAGCAGCGTCGCGGTGAGGCTGAGCGGGAAGAACGCCAACCAGATCGTCACCGCCTGCTTCCACCGCGGCGGCGCGGTCGACTCGGCGGCGGCCGGCGTCAGCATCTCCACCACGTGGTCGACCGGCGGGTCGAACCAGCCCTCGATGCCGGTCCGCCGCTCCACCCGGGTGTGCTCGACGATGCCCTGGGCCGAGCTGAGCCACCAGTGCCGCTGCGGGGACTCCTCCCACCGGCACAGCGTCTCGTCGTCGGCGAAGCGGTACAGCATGTGCCACTCGGGCGACCCGGGCGCACGCTGCACGAACCCGGCGCCGAGGAAGCCGGGGAAGCCCTCGGCCAGCGCCGTGCCGGCCCGCATCCACGCCACCATCTCGCCGGTGCGCGCCGGGTCGGCGCGTCGGGCGATGGCGACGGTCACCGGCACCGCCTGGGTCATGGTCATGCCCTTCATCCTCCCCGCCGTCGTCGGGATCGGCCCGGTCGCGGCGCACCGGTGTAACGCAACCCACCGCGGGGTCGCATCCACCGGATACCCGGTCCATGGCCGGCATCACCACCCCGTTTGTCCCACCCGGGACGGGTGGTCCCGGCCCGGCAGCGGGCGCAGGTTAGCCGCCACGGGGGCCGGGTAGGTCGGAGAAATGACGCGATCACAGCCCCGGCGCAGGGTCAACGCCGCGTACAGCGCGCTGAACCTGCGGCTCACGCTCGCCACCTTCGGGCTGGTGACCATGACCCTCTTCGCGGTGGTGGCGTTCTGGGTCGGCCTGGCCTGGCTGGGCGTCGTCTGCGCGGTTCTGGCCGTCGTGGCCGTGGTCGACCTGATCGTCATCCAGCGCCGGCGCGCGGCCCGCCACCGCGAGGAGCCGGGCGCGCGGCACTCACTGTTCGAGTGACAGGAGTACGACATGCCCATCGCCACCACCAACCCCGCCACCGGACAGGTGCTCAAGACGTACGACCCGATGTCGGACGAGCAGCTCGACGCCGCCATCGAGCGGGCCGACGTCGCCTTCCGGGACCTGCACCGCACCACCCTCGCCCAGCGGGCGCAGTGGATGAACGCGGCCGCGGACCTGCTCGACGCCGAGCGTGACGACACCGCCCGGCTGATGACCACCGAGATGGGCAAGACGTACGCGGCGGCGAAGGCCGAGGTGACCAAGTGCGCCACCGCCTGCCGCTTCTACGCCGCCAACGCCGAGAAGATGCTCGCCGACGAGCCCGCCGACGCCGGCGCGGTGCAGGCGAAGCGGGCCTTCGTCCGCCACCAGCCGATCGGCCCGGTGCTCGCGGTGATGCCCTGGAACTTCCCGCTCTGGCAGGTGATGCGGTTCGCCGCGCCGGCCCTGATGGCCGGCAACACCGGCCTGCTCAAGCACGCCTCCAACGTGCCGCAGACCGCCCTCTACCTGGAGGACGTGTTTCGCCGGGCCGGTTTCCCGGAGGGCGCGTTCACCACATTGCTGGTCGGCTCGGAGGCCGTCGACCGGATCCTCAGCGACCCCCGGGTGCGCGCCGCCACGCTGACCGGCAGCGAGACCGCGGGCCGCTCGATCGGCCAGATCGCCGGCCGGGAAGTGAAGAAGACGGTGCTCGAACTCGGCGGCAGCGACCCGTTCGTGGTGATGCCCTCGGCCGACCTGGACCGGGCCGCCGAGGTCGCCACCACCGCCCGCTGCCAGAACAACGGCCAGTCCTGCATCGCCGCGAAGCGGTTCATCGTGCACACCGACGTCTTCGACGCCTTCGCCGACAAGTTCGCCGCCAACATGGCGGCGCTCACGGTCGGCGACCCGATGGACGACAGCACCGACGTCGGTCCCCTCGCCAGCGAACACGGCCGGGACGAGGTGCACGCCCAGGTGCGGGACGCGGTCGACCAGGGCGCCACCGTCCTCTGTGGCGGCGAGAAGCCCACCGGCGACGGCTGGTACTACCCGCCGACCGTGGTCACCGACCTGACCCCGCAGATGCGGATGTGGGCCGAGGAGGTCTTCGGCCCGGTCGCCGGGCTCTACCGGGTCTCCTCCTACCAGGAGGCGATCGAGGTGGCGAACGGCACCACGTTCGGCCTCGGCTCGAACGCCTGGACCACCGACCCGGCCGAGCAGGAGCGCTTCGCCACCGACCTGGACGCCGGCAACGTCTTCATCAACGGCATGACCACGTCCTTCCCGGAGCTGCCCTTCGGCGGCGTGAAGAACTCCGGCTACGGCCGGGAGCTGTCCGCCATCGGCATGCGGGAGTTCTGCAACACCAAGACCGTCTGGGTGGGGGAGGGCACCGCCTCCGCCGGGGCCGGCGCACACGCCGAGTAGCCGCGATTGGCCGGACGCCGTCGTGGGTAGGAAGTGCGCCCATGACGGTGTTCGGCTTCCACGCGTCCCACGAGCAGATCCACCCGGCCCGGCTGCTGGAGGCGGTGGTCCACGCCGAGCGGGCCGGCTTCGACGCCGCCATGTCCTCGGACCACTTCTCACCGTGGAGCGCCCGGCAGGGCCACTCCGGCTTCGCCTGGTCCTGGCTGGGTGCCGCCCTCCAGGCCACCAACCTGTCCTTCGGCGTGGTCAACGCGCCCGGGCAGCGCTACCACCCGGCGATCATCGCGCAGGCCATCGGCACCCTCGGCGCCATGTACCCGGGCCGGTTCTGGGCGGCCCTGGGCACCGGCGAGGCGACCAACGAGCACATCACCGGCGACGGCTGGCCGCGCAAGGACGTCCGCAATGCCCGGCTGCGCGAGTGCGTCGACGTGATCCGGGCGCTGCTGGCCGGCGAGGAGGTCAGCCACGACGGGCTGGTCCGGGTCGACCGGGCGAAGCTGTGGACCCGTCCCGAGCAGCCGCCGGCGCTGATCGGCGCGGCGGTCAGCGTCGCCACCGCCCGCTGGTGCGCCGAGTGGGCCGACGGCCTGATCACCGTCAACGCGCCCGTCGAGCACCTGCGGCAGATGATCGACGCGTACCGGGACGCCGGCGGGCGGGGGCCGCTGCACCTCCAGGCGCACGTCAGCTGGGCACCCGACCAGGCCGAGGCCGAGGCCATCGCGTACGACCAGTGGCGCAGCAACGTCTTCGCCCCGCCGGTCTGCTGGGACCTGGAGTTGGCCGAGCACTTCGACACCGTCAGCGCGGACGTGCCGCTGGAGAAGGTCACCTCGACCGTGAACGTCTTCGCCGACCTGGGCAGGCACGTCGGCTGGCTGGCAGAGTACGTCGAAC
The DNA here is from genome assembly GCF_045207895.1 of Micromonospora sp. NBC_00898. Classification (NCBI taxonomy): domain Bacteria; kingdom Bacillati; phylum Actinomycetota; class Actinomycetes; order Micromonosporales; family Micromonosporaceae; genus Micromonospora; species Micromonospora sp. NBC_00898. The sequence goes on along the minus strand of NZ_CP108775.1, from coordinate 3,429,276 downwards.
TTGGCTTCGACCAGATCGCCCTGCACCACGTCGGGCAGGAGCAGCGGGCGTTCCTCGACACCTTCGGCGCCGAGGTGCTCCCGAAACTCCGTACCGTGGCGTGATCACGGTGGTACGCGCGCCGCCTAGGCTCGTACCTCATGGAACCTCTGTTCGAGGTCGTGGTCTTCCTCGCGATCGCCACCTTCGGTGCGGCGCTGGCCCGCCGGTTGGGCCTGCTCGCGCCGATCCTGCTGGTCGTGCTCGGCCTCGCGCTGTCCTTCCTGCCGTTCTTCCCGCAGGTCCGGCTGGACCCGACCCTGGTGCTGGTGGGCATCCTGCCGCCGCTGCTCTACGTGGCGGCCCTGGAGACGTCGGTGCCGGCGTTCCGGCTCAACCTGCGGCCGATCCTGCTGCTCGCGGTGGGCCTGGTGCTGTTCACCGCCGTCGTGGTGGGAACGATCGTGCATCTGTTCCTGCCCGACCTGCCGTACGCGATCTGCCTGGCCCTCGGCGCGGTGGTGGCGCCGCCGGACGCGGTCGCCGCCACCGCGGTGGCCCGGAAGGTCGGGCTGCCCCGCCGGATCGTCACCATCCTGGAGGGGGAGAGCCTGGTCAACGACGCCACCGCGCTGGTGCTGCTGCGGGTGGCGATCGCCGCGGCCACCGCGGCCGGCGGCCACGTCGGGTTCGGCGCCGTGGCCCGCGAGGTGCTGGTCGCCGCCGGCGGCGGCATCCTGATCGGGCTGCTCGGCGTCGTCGTCTTCGGGTACCTGCACAAGCACACCACCGACGCGGTGCTGGACAACGCGCTGTCGCTGATCGTGCCCTTCGCGGTGGTCTTCGCCGCCGAGGAGATCCACGCCTCCGGGGTGGTCGCGGTGGTGGTGACCGGGCTGGGCATCGGCCACAAGCTGCCACTGCTGATGTCGGCCGCCTCCCGGCTCCAGGTCGCCGCGTTCTGGCGGCTGATCCGGTTCCTGCTGGAGGGGCTGGTCTTCCTGCTGGTCGGCCTGCAACTGAGGGAGGTGCTCCGGGACCTGAACGAGCCGCTCGGCCTCCTCGCCGGGATCACCGTCGCGGTGCTGGCCGCCGTCTTCCTGACCCGGTTCGTCTGGCTCTTCCCGGCCACCTACCTGCCCCGCCTGGTGCCCCGGGTCCGGCGCCGGGACCCGGCGCCGCCGGTGCAGGTCCCGATCGTCATCGGCTGGGCCGGAATGCGCGGCGTGGTCACCCTCGCCGCCGCGCTCGCCCTGCCGCTCACCCTGGCCGAGGGGCGGCCGTACCCGCGGCAGCTCTTCATCTGGTTGGCGTTCGCGGTGATCGTGGTCACCCTGGTCGCCCAGGGCGCCACCCTGCCGGCCGTCGCCCGGCGGCTGAAGCTGCCGACGGACGACCCGGTGCAGGACGCGCTCTCCGCCGCCGCCGTGCAGCAGCAGGCCAGTCGCGCCGCCCAGGAACGCCTCGACGAGCTGGCCGACGGGGCACCCGCGGCCGTCGTCGAGCGGCTGCGCGGGCTGGTGCAGAGCCGCACCAACCTGGCGTGGGAACGGCTGGGGGGCACCGAGCGGGAGACCCCCTCCCAGGCGTACGGTCGGCTGCGGCAGGAGATGATCGACGCCGAGCGGGAGGTTTTCCGGGCCGCCCGCGACTCCGGCAGGATTCCCGAGGAGGTGCTGGTGCGCGCCTACCGTGACCTGGACCTGGAGGAGTCGTTGCTGCGCCAGGAGAGCGGCGAGTGAGCCGCCGAGCCGAGTGGAGGGATGACCGATGAGCTGTCCGCATCTGGCCGAGCCGGGCCTGGCCGAACCGAAGACCACCGACGAGTGCCCGGACTGCGTGGCCATCGGCAACCCCGACTGGGTGCACCTGCGGGCCTGCCTGACCTGCGGGCACGTCGGCTGCTGCGACTCCTCGCCGTACCAGCACGCGACGAAGCACTTCGAGTCCACCGGGCACCCGGTGATGCGGTCGGTCCAGCCGGGGGAGACGTGGCGCTGGTGCTTCGTGGACGAGGAGATCGGCTGACGGACCGCCGCGCCGACGCGAGACTGGTAGCGGCCGCCGTTCGGGCGTCCGCCGCCGGGCCCCGGCGGCACCCGGAGCAGAGGAGCAGCCCGGCATGGCCGACGTCCGGATCACCCACGTCGGCGGGCCGACGGTCCTGATCGAGGTCGCCGGGTGGCGGCTGCTGACCGACCCCACCTTCGACCCGCCCGGCCGGCGCTACCGGTTCGGTTGGGGCACCTCGTCGCGGAAGCTGGCCGGCCCGGCGGTGCCGGCCGCCGAGCTGGGCCCGATCGACGTGGTGCTGCTCAGCCACGACCAGCACGGGGACAACCTGGACGACGCGGGCCGCGCGCTGCTCCCGATGGCCGGCGTTGTGCTGACCACGGTCGCCGGGGCCGCCCGGCTGGGCGGCGCCGCCCGCGGGCTGGCGCCCTGGCGGGACGTCCGGCTGACCGCGGCGGGCCGACCCGACCTGCGGGTGACCGCGACGCCGTGCCGGCACGGCCCGCCGCTGAGCCGGCCCCTCGCCGGCGCGGTCACCGGCTTCGCCTTCCGCTGGCCCGGGCAGCGGCACGGCGCGCTCTGGATCTCCGGTGACACCGTGCTGTACGGCGGCGTCCGGGCGGTCGCCCGCCGCCTGCGGGTCGGCACGGCCGTGCTGCACCTGGGCGGGGTCCGGTTCCCGGTCACCGGGCCGCTCCGATACAGCCTGACCGGCCGGGAGGCCGCCCGACTCTGCGGGCTGCTGCGGCCGCACACCGTGCTCCCGGTGCACTACGAGGGCTGGCGGCACTTCCGGGAGGGTCGGGAGGCGGTGGAGCGCGCGTTCGCCCGGACGCCCGAGCCGGTCCGGCGGGCCGTGCGCTGGCTGCCGCCGGGCATACCGGTCGACGTCGAGGTGTGAGGCCGGCTCAGTCGAGCCGGCGGGCGAGGACCTGACCGGGCCACGGCTCGCGACCCGGTCGCTCGACCGTGAACGGGTCGGTGGCGGTGAAGCCGCAGCCCTCGTAGAACCGGACCAGCGCCCGGTCGTCCCCGCCGTAGCAGTCCACCCGGAGCAGCCCCAACCCGCGCGCCCGGGCCAGCTCCGCCGCGTGCGCCAGCAGCCGCGCCCCGATGCCCAGGCCGGCGTGCGCGCGGTCGGTGACCAGCAGGTTGACGTACAGCTCGGGCTCGGTGGCCGGCGGCACGTAGTCGGTGGCAGCGCCGACCACCAGCGCGCCGACCGGGGTGTCGCCGAGCATCGCCAGGTGCAGGCCGCCACCGCCCGCCCAGGCGTCGGCTTGGGCGATCCGCCGCGGGTCGGTCGACGCCGGCTCGGTGCCCCACTGGCCGGTCCGGCCGCGCGCCACCAGCCAGGCGGTGGCCCCGTCGAGCAGCCGCAGCATGGTGCCGGCGTCGGCCGGCCCGCCGGGCCGGATGGTGATGGTCTGCTGGTCCGTCATGCCGGCCATGTTGCTACATCGGCGCGGACCGTCGTTCGTCGGATCACCGCTACGGCGCTGCCGGCGCGCTCGGCCGGGCCGGCCGCTCAGCCGGCACGACCGGCCGGCGCGGGCGCCGCGCCCTCCGCGTCGGGTGCGGGGCGGGTGGCGAGCGCCCACCGGACCAGCGCCGGGGTGGCCAGGCCGACGCCGGCGAAGAGCGCGCCGACCGCCAGCCAGCCGGGCACGCCGCCGTCGAGCACCGCGAAGGTGAGCAGGGCCGGGCCGACCGCCCGGGCCAGACCGGCGAGCAACCCGTCCGCCCCCTGGTACGCGCCGACGGCGTCCGGCGGGGCCAGGTCGTAGGCCAGCCCGGCGCCGGCGGCGCCGTGCCACAGGTCGCCGAGCGTGTAGACGATGGTGGCGACGAGCAGGAGCGCGACCGCCGGGGCGGTGGGCAGGCCGGCGGTCGCGGCGTAGAGCAGCATCGCCGCAGCCAGCACCAGGCCGGCCCGGCGCATCTTCTGGGCGGCCGGGGCGGCGGCGTCCGCGCCCCGGCTCAGCCGCACCGCCAGCAGCACCGTGAGCACCGTGTTGGTCAGCAGCACCGCCGACACCACGGGCGGCGGCGCCCCGGCGCGGGTCACCGTCCACAGCGGGACGATGAGCGTGAGCACCGTCAAGTGCAGAGCCAGCACCGCCGACGCCCCGCTGACCGCGAGGAAGCGTCCGTCGCGCAGCGCCCGCCCCCGGCGCGGGGCGGCAGCCGTCCGGGGGTGCGGGGCCGGCGGGTAGGCGGGCAGCCGCAGCAGCAGCGCCGCCGAGACCAGGTAGGTGGTCGCGTTGCCGGCCACCAGCACCTGGTACGCCAGATGCGTGTCGGCGGCCAGCGCGAACCCGGCAAGCCCCGCCCCGACCGCGATGCCCAGGTTCGCCACCGCCCGCAGCGTGGCGAAGGCGTGTACCCGTCCGTCGGGACCACCGACGGCGGCGACCAGCGCCGCGCGGACGGCCAGGTTGCCGGAGGTGAGCAGCGCGTCGAGCCCCGCCACCACGAGGAACACCGGAAACGAGCCCACCAGCAGGTACGCCGCGGCGACCGCCGCCTGGCACAGTTGCAGGACCGCCCGCAGCGTACGCGGGTCCCGCCGGTCGGCGAGGCTGCCGAGCGGGATGCTGGCGGTCAGCCCGACCAGCCCGGCGATGGTGAGCCCGGCGCCGACCGAGGCGGCGGAGAGCCCCACGTCGCGGGTGAGGTAGAGCGCCGCGCCGGCCAGCCAGAGCCCCGAGCCGACGGTGTTGGCCAGGGTGGCCAGGGAGAGGGTACGCAGCCGTCCGGGCGGCGGGATCGGCGACACCGCGGCCCAGCCGCCACCTCGCCGCCTGTTTCCAGACGGTGGTCGAGCTGCGGCGTCCTCATCGACGGCCATGCCACCGAACCTAGGACGAGGTGCTGACGCGCGAGGTCCAGGCCAGGGCGACGCTGATCACAGTGGACTGCGATCCGCCGGCCCAGCGGACCCGGATCCGCTGGACAGCCCAGTGTCGTCACCGGTCCTCCGTGCCGGCGACGAGACGTTCGGTGGCGAGGCAGGAGACGAGGCAACGTTCCTTGGCATCGCCGGTCAGCCGGGCGGTCCAGTCGGTGAGGCCGCCGTCGCCGACCTCCAGCGCGCCATCGAGGAGCGTGAGCCGCAGCGCGCAGCCGGCGTAGTAGCCGCGACCACGCTCCCGGTCCGGCTCGTCCCGCAGCGGCACGCCCTCGGCGGCGAAGGCCGGGTGGACGGTGTCGGCGAGCCGGTCCCGCAGGAGCGGGTCGTCGAGGACCGTGACGTGCAGCCGGGGTGCGGCCGACGGCGCCAGCTCGGCGAGGACCGTCCGCCAGTAGGTCAGGTGCCGGATCAGCAGTCGCGCCTCGGTACGCCCCGAACCGGCGTCCCGGGCGCTGGACACCAGCGTGAAGAGCCGGAAGTGCGCGGACCTGCCGGGCCCGAAGTCCTGCGCCCGGAGCACCCGGTGCGCGGCGGCCAGGTGCACCTCTCCGGACCGTCGCCGACGCTCGGCGGCCTCGACGGCGAGGGCGTTCGTCGGGTCGCTCACCACCTCGGTGGCGCGCATCGTCGTGACGATCCGGTTCTGGCTGACCGGCGCGATGGCGGAGCAGGTGCCGACCGGGGCGACGGGCGACAGCTCCACCCCCTCGACGTCTGCCGGCAGCAGCCGCCACATCCGCGCCTCCACCCGGGCGAGCGCGCGCGGGTCGACCTGCGCCGGGCGGACGAAGCGGTCCTCCCGCCACCGTCGCAGCACGTCAGCCGGCCGCACGTCGGCCGCACGGTCGCGCGCCACCGCCAGCAGCAGGGTACGCAGGTCCGCGGCGGGCATCCCGGCGAGTGCGTCGCGCGTCCCCGCCGGCAGCGCCGCCCACACCCGGCGCTCCCCGGCGGACAGTTCACCCCCGTCCATGGCCGCTACCCTCGCCGACACGGTGCGCCACGTCCACCGGTTTCCGTCCGGCTCGGGGGCTCAGTTGGCGCCGCCGAGGTTGAGGACGACGACGCCGGCGATGACCAGGCCAACGCCGATCACCTTGGTCACGCTGAGCGGCTCGTCCAGGAAGGCCGCGCCGATCGCCACGATCGCCGCCGTCCCGAGCCCGGACCACACGGCGTACGCCACGCCGACCGGAATCTCCCGCACTGCCAGCGCGAGCAGCCCGAACGCCGACAGGTACGCCACCGCCAGGCCGAGGGTGGGCCACAGCCGGGTGAAACCGTCGGTCGCCTTGAGCAGGCTCGTGCCGATCACCTCGGCGCTGATCGCGGCCAGCAGGAACACATACGCCACGAGCCATCTCCCTCTGTGCCGGTACGGGTAGGACCGTACCGGTGCGGACGCGGTCTGGTGCTGGCCGAGGCCCGTACGGTCGGGTGATGTGTAACTGGTGGGTTGCAGATCGGCCGATGATGTGCAACTGTAGAGTTGCGGATGAAGGGAGACCTCACATGAGTGACCGCATCGAGCGCTCCGTGCTCATCAAGGCACCACTGGACCGGGTCTGGGACCTGGTGACCGAGCCCGGGTGGTGGGTGCCGAACCAGAACTCGGCCCCGATCGACCGGACCCCGGGGGGCATCACGGTCCGCGAATCCGAGCAGTGGGGCCGGTTCCCGGTGCAGGTGGTGAGCTTCGACCCGAAGACCTACGCCGCATTCCGGTGGGCCAGCACCAGCCCGGGGGACGATCTCACCGACGACAACGCCACGCTGGTCGAGTTTCATCTGACCAACGAGGCCGAGGCCATCAAGGTGACCGTGGTCGAGACCGGGTTCGCCGCCCTGCCCATCCCGGAGGAGGCGCGCCGCAAGGGCTTCGACGGCAACACCCAGGGCTGGGGCGAGCAGATGGACAACCTGCGCGACCGGGCGCAGCAGCCGGGATGACCACCACGGTCGACGTCGACCGGGTGTTCGTGGCGCTGGCCGATCCGACCCGGCGGCAGGTGCTCGAGCTGCTCGGGCGCTCGCCGACCACGGCCAGCGCGCTGGCCCGGGAGCTGCCCGTGACCCGGCAGGGCATCCTGAAGCACCTCGGCGTGCTGCGCGACTCCGGCCTCGTGGCCGGCGTACGGGTCGGTCGTGAGGTGCGGTTCCAGGTACGGCCGGAGTCGCTGGTCGCCACCGCGTCGTGGATGACCAGCCTGGCCGCCACCTGGGACGAGCGGCTGGCCCTGCTCAAGCGCCAGGCCGAAGGGTCCTGACATCGAACGGCAGTCGATGAGCGACGCTGATCGGGCTGGTCGCGCGTTGCGCAGCTGTGGGGAATTGATCGTTCCAAGCGCGGATTGGATCGCGGTTCGGCCTGGCCGAGCCGCGATCTCGCGTGTCCGGCTCGTCTACGTCCTCGTGGTCGCGCTTTCAGGAGCTGGGTCGACTGGACGCGCGGGTGGGCGACCGACCTCAGCTTGGCGTTTAACCCGTCTGCTTTCGTCGTTCGGTGATGGACAGGGCGCGTTTCACGGTCTTCCCGACGTCGTAGCTGGGCGCGGGTTGCCGGTTCTTCGATCCTCGGGGGCGTCCGGGTCCGGCCTTGCCGGGTTTCGGCGCGCTGGCGGGGTGGGTGGTCTTCGGGTGGATGTGGCGAAACCCGCGGCGGACCCGGGCTGGGGTGAGCCGGTCCGGGTCGGCGGGTCGCTCCCAGGGCCGGCGGAGATCTTCGGCGAGACCGCGGGCGAGGCGTAGCTGGGTGTGGCAGGCGATGACCAGCCAGGTCCACCGGTCAGCCGTCTCGGGTGTGCGGATCTTGGGCCGGGTCCAGCCCAGCGTCTGTTTGAGCAGCCGGAAGGTGTGTTCGAGGTCGAATCTGCGCAGGTAGGACTGCCAACTGCGGTCCACGTCCGCGGCGGTGGCCGCGGTGATGGAGGTCCACAGCCAGACCGGTTTCGGGTGGCGATCGCCTGGCAGGTGGTCGACCTGCAGCCGGATCAGGGTGCCTTCGATGATCGGTAGGTCGCCCTGGTGGTCGAGCCAGCAGGTGCGGCGGGTCAGCCGTGGGTGGACCCGGTCCCAGGCGGTCGCGGTGGCGGTGCCGTAGCGGGCGGTCTGCGTGGTGGTGACGGTGTGCGGCGCCGGCCAGGTGTCAGGGTCGGCGAGGGCCAGTTCGGGGCCGTGTTTGGGTGGCCGGCCGGTCGTCCCGGGTAGCCGTGGGGGCGGTGGCAGTGCCATCACCCGGTCCGAGCGCAGCCGCCCGAGCAGGTCCACGGGCAGGTCGGCGAGGAGGAACGCCAGGCGGGGGACGTCGTAGCCGGCGTCGCACACGATCAGGATCCGCCGATCGCCCGGCGTGTGGTGGCCGGCCGCGATGAGGCGTTGCACGACGGCGCGTAGCTGCCCGGCGGTGACGGCGGCCGCGTCGTCGGCCGGTCCGAGCCGGACGGCGTCGAGGATCGCCGTCCACGAGGTCCGGCCGGCTTCGAGGGCCGCGACGAATGAGTACGGCCAGCCCGGGATCAGCTGCGACTGGCCCTTGCCGCGGCCGTAGACGTGGCAGAACAGCCGGTCCGGGCTGGTCTGGGCGTCGGAGCGCAGCCACGGACTGACGTCGACAGCGAGAACGATCCGCCCGTCGGCGGCCCGCGGCACCGGCAGGCCCGCCACGGCGCGGCGCAGCCGCGCCACGTCGACGCGTCCGCAGTTCAACCCGTCGTACATTCCGCCGTGACCGCGGCGGTGCTCGGGCGCCAGCACCAGATCAACCAGCGACCTGACCGGCCTGTCCGTGCACAGCAGCGCGTCAGTCACCTCGAACAGGACGTCAGCGCGGGCGGTCAGACAGCGGTAGAACTCGGTCCGGAACGTGGACAGCACCGCTAAAGCCTCGACGCGGGCAGCGTCATCCAGCACACTCATCCTCACGGCCTTGGTGTCGATCATTGATGTCTTCAGCAACATCCATGATCACGCCAAGGCCGCCCGCTGTCCACAGTGCACAGATCGATCCCGAGTCAAACCCGCAGCTAATCGGGCCGGCAGGTTAAACGCCAAGCTAAGGCTCGTGCCGCTGACAGGGTGATACCTCCGGCCTCTACCCGTCCAGCGGCCGAGCAGCCGGCTCCTTGAGGATCTGGTGGTCGATGATGGTCTCGTCCTGCTTGTACAGGGTGCAGACCGCCCTCTTGCCATCGGGGACGTCTTTGGTCATTGGCACGCCTTGGCGCTGCACCCAGAACAGGGTCACCTGCTGATCGGCCTTCCACGGTCTGACGGCCATTCTGAGTCGCGGGGCATCGTCCTGCACGATCGCGACGAGGTCGACGTGGGTGAGGGCGTAGCCGTAGGTGAGGAGGTGGCCGTCCGGGGTGACGACCTCCCTAACCTGGAAACGACGGGCCGGGCCGCCGATCTTCTCAGCACGCCGGGTCTGATCGTCGAAGGCCAGCAGACGGTCGTATCGCTGGGCTTGAGGGTTCCACCAGCTTGGCCAGAGGTTGCGGTCGCGGTCGAGCGCGAGGACAAGCTCGTGCTCGCCGAGCATGACGCCCGTGTGGACAAGCTCGCCCTCGACCGCGATGCTCGGGTTGGGCCAGGGAGCCCGGGCCCCGGCGCTGACGCCGCTTCCCGCGCCAGCACTGCTCACGGGACCCGTCGGCCAGTCGGCGGCGTCACGGGCGCACCCGGAAGCGTCAGTGCCAGCAAGCCGGCCATCAGGGCCACCGGCGAGCGCTTGATGACCTTCAACCCATCTCCACGTGTACTCGGGCCTGACCCTTGCAGTACCGCCGACCCAGCCCCCTCGATACCTCGACCAGGGCGACGCCCGCCATCCCGGCTGCCGTCGACCCGCCCTCCGGGGAGCGGGCCGCCGCCCGGCCCGCCACGTCAAGCGGACCTTGACGCAGGTTCGGACGCTGGCGGGTCGGGCGGTGGTCTGCTCGGCTTGCCCCGGGTCGATGGCAGGCGGATGGCCTACCGCCACCATCCACGGACCGCGACCCGCCGACGGAGCCCCGGCCGTCCTGGAGCCGGAGCGCCCCCGCCGGAGGCGTCCTAACCGCAACCCCGCGACCACCGCCAGCTCGCCGACCCGGCCGGTCCGCGTTCCCCTGCGCCGCGCGGGCTCGTGGCCGCGCGGCCCGGCCGGCTGCCGGCCCACCACACCATCGGTCAACGGTCTGTCGTTCTGCGGCGGCCCCCGGGCTTCCCGCTCTCCGCGCCAGCCGCCGGGCATCCGGCGGGACGGCCGCAGAGCGCCAGCGGCAGCGGTCGGCGCGCGCCCAGGCGGCGGCGCGTGCGGCCCGTTTCGGGCCGCCTTGAAGACGTACAGAAACTTTGCACAACATCGCCGGCAGTCCGCCGGCAGTCCGGTGTCGTACTCCGCTTGATGCGTTGCACGTTGGCTTCGCTTGATGGGTTACGCGATCCCCTGACTCACTGGCTACCGACTGTGAACCTCGGTGGTCCAGAACGTGGATGCGGCAACATCCGCTTCTGCCGAGATCAGTGCATCAGTGTGTGAGGGATGCGGCGCGTTGGGAAGCTTCGATAATTCGTTGCTCGCTTGTTGGAGGCGGCCCATCCGGCACGCACTCGGCGCGGCGGGTGCGGGTCCGGCCCGTAGCAGCGGGTGAAGGGGATAAATGGCTTGCACAGGCGCCGGGCTGAGAGTTTGTACGTGTTCAGCCTGAGGTGAGTCGCTGATCGGGGCTTGCTGTCCACTGTGGCGTGGCCGGCTGGCATGATCTTGGTGTGCAGCCCGGGTCGCAGCTTCCCTCGTATGAGGAACTGGTCGGAGTGGTTGCTGAGCTGCGGGTTGAGGTGCAGCGGCTGCGTGAGGACAACCAGCGGCTGCGGGTGGAGAACGCCGAGCTGAGGCGTCGGCTGGGGTTGAACTCGACAAACTCGTCGAAGCCGCCGTCGTCGGATGGGTTGGGCAGGCAGACGCCAAAGCCGAAGGGTGGGGGGTCTGGTCGGCGTCGGGGTAAGCAGCCGGGGTCTGCGGTCTCGACGCTGGACCTGGTCGCGGATCCGGAACGCGTGGTGGTGCACCGGCCGGACCGGTGTGTGAACCCGGTCTGCGACGCGGATCTTGGTGACGCGGCGGAGTTCGCCCGTCAGCGGCGGCAGGTGTTCGAACTGCCGGAGCCGAAGATCGTGGTCACCGAGCATCAACTCGTGGCGGTGCTGTGCCGGTGTGGGCAGGTCAGCGAGGCGGCGGCGCCCGCGGGGGTGACTGGCCGCGCCCAGTACGGGCCGGGTGTGAAGGCGGCGGCGGTCTACGCGCGGGGCGCGCAGTTCCTGCCGTTCGCGCGGGTGTCGCGGCTGCTGGGTGACCTGTGCGGCGCGCGCGTGTCGACCGGGTTCGTGCACGCGGTGGTGGCTGAGGCGGCCCGCCGGTTGGGGCCGTTCTGTTCGCACCTGGCCGCGTTGCTGCACGTGGAGCGGGTGCTGCACGCCGATGAGACACCGGCGCGTCTCGACGGTGGGTTCAAGTACGTGCATGTGGCCTGCACCCCGGGGTTGACGTTGTTCCACGTCGGCGGCCGCGGCAAGGCCGACATCGACGCCGGCGGGGTGTTACCCGGCTTCGACGGCACCATCGTGCGGGACGGCTACGCCGCCTACCAGCACCTGAGCGACGCCGAGCACGCCTGGTGCGGGGCACATCTGATCCGCGACCTACGCGGGGTCCACGAGCAGGATCCGGCCGGGCAGGCGTGGGCCGAGGTGATGGCCGACACGCTGCTGATGGCCAAGACGATGACCGAGCGGGCCGTCGCCGCCGGGCGGGAGGCGTTGACCGAGGCTGAGATCAGCCACATCCGGGCCTGCTGCGCCGGCGCGGTCGCCTACGGCCGCCAGCAGAACCCGCCCGATCGCCACGGCGAACTGTCGAAGGCCGGCAAGCTGGTCGAACGCTTCCACACCCATCGCGGCATGATCCTGCGGTTCGTCGCCGACCTGGCCGTGCCGTTCACCAACAACCAGGCCGAACGTGACCTTCGGCCGGTCAAACTCCAACAGAAGATCTCCGGCACCTGGCGCACCCTGCAGGGACTGTCCGACTTCGCCGCCGTCCGGTCCTACCTGTCCACCGCCGCCAAACACGGCCAGGACGCACTCGACGTGCTCAAACAGCTGTTCACCACCGGACCGTGGATGCCCGCCGCTCTCTCAAGCTGAATACGTACGCTGACAGAACCCATTAGCCTCTGTCTCCCCTTGGGGGACGCCCGTTCCGCGCGGAAAATCGGGGGTGGTCGCTGTTCGCCGACGCCGTCGTCTCCTTGATCGTCGAGGTCGTCCATTAGCCGGGTGCGGGGAGCCAACTCACGGGCCCTTCAATGTTGCTTCGAGCACGAGGATTAGATTTCTTCAACTGTCCCTATGGCTCCTGCGGGCAGCGGCCACCCTTTCCCCTTCGGGCGCGAGGAGGCGTGGTGCTGACCGAGACGCAGGACAACGAGGAGATCATCCAGCGGGTCGCGGCGTTGGACATCGGCAAGGCGGAGTTGGTGTGCTGCGTGCGGGTACCCGGCCAGGGCCGGTCGGGTCGGCGGATGCAGGAAGTGACGACCTATCCCACGATGACCCGTTCGCTGCTGGGCATGGCCGAGCGGCTGGCCGCCTTGGGGGTCAGCAGGGTGGTCATGGAGGTAACCTCGGATTATTGGAAGCCGGTGTTCTATCTGCTGGAGGCCCACGGATTCGACACCTGGCTGGTCAACGCCAAAGATGTCAAACACCTGCCGGGCCGTCCCAAGACCGACAAGCTCGACGCGGTGTGGCTGTGCAAGGTCGCCGAGCGGCAGATGATCCGCCCCAGCTTCGTCCCACCGCCGCCGATTCGCATGCTGCGGGACCTGACCCGCTACCGGGCCGACCTGGTGGCGGTCCGCACGGCGGAGAAGCAGCGGGTGGAGAAGCTCCTCGAAGACGCGCAGATCAAACTCAGCGTGGTCGCCTCGGACATCTTCGGCCTGTCCGGCCGCGACATGCTGGCCGCGCTGGTCGCCGGCCAGCGTGACCCGAAGGTGCTGGCGCAGATGGCCAGGCGCAGCATGCGAGCCAAGATCGCCCTGCTGGAGGAGGCGTTCGCCGGCCACTTCACCGACCACCATGCGTTCCTGCTGCAGCGGATGCTGGCCCGCGTCGACGCGATCAACGTCGACATCGCCGCGCTGGAGGCCAAGATCGAGGAACAGATGGGCCCTTTCGTGGCGGCGGTGGAGAAGCTGGATGAGATCCCCGGCATCAACCCGGCCGCGGCACATGTGATCCTGGCCGAGATCGGAATCCAGATGCAGCGCTTCCCCACCGCCGGGCATCTGGTGTCCTGGGCCAAGTTCGCGCCCGGCGTGAAGGAGTCCGCGGGCAAGAAGAAAGGCAAGAACGCCACCGGCCACGGCAACTCCTACCTGGCCCGAGTCCTGGGCAACGCCGCGGTGGCCGCCGGCAAGACCGACACCTTCCTCGGGGAACGGTACCGGCGCATCGCCCGCCGACGCGGCCGCAAGAAAGCCGTCGTAGCGATCGGCCGATCCCTGCTGGTCATCATCTGGCACCTGCTCTCCCAAGACGACGCACGTTTCCACGACCTCGGCGCCGACTTCTACACCACCCGCATCGACCCCGAGCGCCGCAAACGAGGCCACATCCGCCAACTCGAAGCGCTCGGTTACACCGTCACCCTCCAACCGGCAGCGGCCTGATCACCACCAACCCGTCCCGGCTCCGTCGCACTCTGCCGGGAGCTGCCGCCTGCCCACGCACTGTTCATTTTCGGATTAGGCGGCATGCCGGTACTCGTGGAGGATGCCGCTGAGGCGGTCGCGGCGTCGTATGTCGAGGCGGGTCGTGGGGTCCGGCTTCCCCAGTCACATCGAAAAGAACGATCGTGTGTGAGGCGGTGATCCGGCAGGCGTGCTGGACGTGCCGGGGGAAGCTGTCGGCGCAGGTGCGGGTGTTGGCCACGGGCAACGCCGCAAGACCGATCCGGTGGACGCCCACGCGGTGGCGATGGTCGCGCCGCGCACCTGTGGGGCTCGTAAATCGGGTTTTGGCTACGCGGCCTGCGAGTATTCGTTGATCAGCCCGCCCAGAATCGGCCGTCGTTGAACGCGGGCGGCGGTGAGGTCGACGACCTGCGATGGTGGGTTCGGTGGTTGCTGGCCGAGCGATCGGTGTGGCCGGTGGCCGTTGTAGTGGGCGGCGTACTCGGTCAGGACGCTCAACAGGTGCCGTTCGCCGACGATGAGCATCCGGTCGGTGCACTCGCGTCGTACCGTGCCGACCCAGCGTTCCGCGAAGGCGTTCGCCCTCGGCGCCTGTGGTGGTGTGCGGAGCACATCGATACCGGCGGCGGTGAACACCGTGTCGAACGCCGCGGTGAACGTCGCGTCCCGGTCACGCAGCAGGAACCGCAGCCCGTCGGCGCGCTGGCCGAGACTCATCAGCAGGTTCCGGGCCTGCTGCGCCACCCAGGCGCCGGTGGGATGTGCGGTGACGCCGACGACGTGGACCTGGCGGGTGGCGAGCTCGATGAAGAACAGGACGTAGATCCGTTTGAGGAGCACGGTGTCGACCGTGAAGAAGTCACACGCCAGGATCGTGTGGGCCTGGGCAGTCAGGAAATGCTGCCAGGTGGGTTCGGTCCGGCGGGGCACCGGGTCGACGCCGGCCCGGTGCAGGATCTTCCAGACCGTGCTGGCCGCGATCCGGTAACCCAGACAGCCAGCTCACCCCGCACGCGGCGATGCCCCCATGTCGGGTTCTCCGCGGCCAGACGCAGCACCAGCTCGCGGAGCTCCCGGTCGACCGGTGGCCGGCCGGGCCGCGCATGCGGATAGGTCCAGTGTCGGGCGATCAGTTGCCGGTGCCAGCCCAGCAGCGTGGCTGGGGTGACGAAGAACGCTGACCATTGTGGTCGGGGCAGCAGCCGTGACAACGCCGCCAGCACCACCCGATCCTCGGGCTGCAGATCGGGGCGGTGCACCTGCCGGCGCAGCACCGCCACCTGATGGCGCATCACGAGCAGTTCGACGTTTTTCGCGCCGCCGTCGCGGGCGAGTTGGGTGAGCATCTGCAAGATCTGGCGCAGGAGCAGGTACACCAGCGAAGCGGTCATGACTCCATCGTTGCCGCTACCGCCGGGGCAGATCACACAAAGGTGCACGTCAAGACCCGCACCGAATTTACGAGCCCGACACGCGACGCGGGTTGCGCAACGAGGCGAGCAGCCGGCTGGCTTCCGGGCGACGCTGCCACGGCAAGGATCGGCTGTGGCCCACGTCGAAGAACTCCTGCGATGCTATTCCTGAAGGACGCCTCGTCAATTTGTCTCAGGTATTGCCCGGAAACGCTTGAAGCGCTTCATGCGGGCCAGGTCAGCTCTCCACCCGGTAGTTCGCCGCCGTCGTCGGGTTGCGGCACGAAGTGATCACTTCGAGGTTTGCCCCGGCGGGCGGGCTTCGCGGGATTGCCTTCAGGCTTCAGCCGCTTGCGCGATCTGTCAGGCGGCGCAGCGCGGCTGGGACGTGGGGGAAGGCGAGTCGCAGAGTGTGGGCGGTGAGTCGGATGCCCCACCAGGTGAGGGCGATGAGGTAGCCGACGATCAGGGCGCTGCTGGTGTCGTAGCTGAAAACGAGGGCGTAGCCGATGGCCAGGCCGGGTGCGGTGATAGTGCGGATCACGCGGCTGCGGCTGGCGGTGAGGGTGGTGGCCACGCCGAGGAGGGCTGCTCCGACGCTGCCGGCGAGGCCGGGCATGCCGGTCAGGTCGACGGGGGTGGTGAGGGTGAGTGCCGCGCGCATCAGGAAGATGCCAGCGGCGGCGGTGACGGTGTGCGTGATGGCCGGGCGGGTCAGTGCCAGCCAGGTGGGCAGCGCGTCGGCGGTGATCCGTGATGCGGTCACGGCGATGAGCGCGGGCGACCCCACGCCCCTACCGCCGCAGCCGCCCATCGAGACCAGGTGACCGGGGCGGCGGGCCGATCGCAGGCGATGACCACGCCGGGGGATGTCCCTATGGGTTTCGTCAAGCGGGGGAGTGTTCCGGCCGCTGCCGCTGTCTCTCTGCGGCCGTCACGCCGGACGCCCGGCGGCCGGGAGGTCCGGAAGACCGCCGCAAAACGACAGACCGTTGACCGGTCAGTTGGTGGGCCGGCAGCCGGCCGGGCGCGGCGGTCGTCGCACCGCCGCGCCATAGGGCGAGTTGCCGCCGGCCGTGGTGGGGATGGCGCGGAGTGTGCGGGGCCGCCCCTCCAAGGTCAAGGGCACTTCGCGTCGCTGCAGCACGAGGGAGTGTCAAGCGCGACCCAGGCTGCGGTCGGCGTCGCGGTGGCGCCGAGGATGTTTACGTCGCGGGGTGGCGTGCTCGATGACGGCCAGGACGTACATTCTGGCCCGGTGAGCGTGACGGCTTCGGAGAAGTCGGCGGCGATGATGGCCCCGGCCTGTGACCGCAGGAACGTGGCCCGACGGTCTGGTGTCCGTTGCGGTGCCGGTCGATCCCGGCTTTCTTGAGGATCTCCCACACTCTTGATGGGGCGACCTTCACGCCGAGGTCGAGCAGCTCACCGTGGTTGCGTCGGTAGCCCCAGCCGCTGTTGTCGCGTGACCGGCGCAGCACGAGGACCCGGACCGAACGGACGGTTGGTGGTCGCCCGGCACGCTTCGCTGAGTATGCGCGGGACCTCCGATGCTCAGGAAGGAACGCGTCGGTAAGAATCGGCCCCTCGGGCGCACTACCTGGTGACGAGACACCTTCATGGCGAAGGAGAAGGAGCCAGTGACGCATGCCGAACCAAGCGAACGGTTCACCGCCCTCTACCACGCGCACCACCGACAGGTGTACGGGTACGCGGTGAGCCGGGCGGGACGTAAGCTCGCCGACGACGTGGTCGGGGACACCTTCCTCGTGGCCTGGCGCCGGCTGGACACCGTACCTGCCGCTCCGCTTCCGTGGCTGCTGGGCGTGGCCCGCAATGTGATCCGCGAACGCTTCCGCGACGACATCCGCCAGGCGAGCCTCGCCGCGGAGCTGCGCGTGTGGGTCGTGGAGGCGGACGCCGATGTTGCCGACGGCGTTGCCGAACGTGCGGCGATGCTGGTCGCGCTCGGGTGCCTAGGTGAGGACGACCGGGAGGCGCTGACGCTGACGGCCTGGCAAGGCCTATCCGCCAAGGACGCCGCCCGCGTCGTCGGCTGCTCGACCGCGACCTTCTTCGTACGCCTGCACCGGGCCCGCAAACGCCTCGAGCAGGCCATGTCCGACGCCACGGTGGACCGTCGCCGCCCCGTCCGCATTCCTAATCAGGAGTACACCCGATGAACCGTGACACCCTGCGGGCACTGGCCGACGCCCGTCCGCGCAGCCTCGACCCGTCCGGCCCGCCCGCCGATGCCGCTCTGATCATGACGCATCCTCGGCAGGAATCCGCCACCCACACCGAGCGGCGGCCCGTGCGCCGGCTCGTGCTCGCGGGCGCGCTGCCTGCCGTGGCTCTCGCCGCGACCGGCGCCATCCTGCTGAGCAACACGTCCGGACCCGGGACGCCCGTGGTGCTGCCGGTGGTGTCGTCGCCCGCCCCGGTCGACGTGCCCGCCGGCGCCGGCGCCCTGCTGCTGGTCGCCGCCGAACGTAGCGAGGCCGCGCCGGCCACTGCGGGACGCTACTGGGTAGTGCGGGCCGAGCACGGCGAAGGCGCCCGACGCTCGCAGGACGAGCTGTGGCTGGCCGCCGTGCCGGGCCTGCCCTCGGTCGGCTACTTCCGGTCCGCCGACGGCGGTTCCTGGACCTCCCGCCCGATGCAGGGCCACACCGCGGACAACAACTTTCTGCTCGCCGGGTCGCCAAGGTCCACGCGGGAACTGGCCGCGCTGCCGACCAACCCCGCGAAGCTCAAGGAGAAGCTGCTCGCCTGGTTGGCCGACACCGGCGGCGCCGAGGGACGCGACGAGTTCCTGTTCTACTCCGGCGCCGCCATCGTCCTCGACCTGCCGGTATCCCCGCAGGTGCGCGCGGCGGCCTACCGCATGCTCGCGGCGATACCAGGGGTGACGTCGCTGGGCCGGGTGACCGACCGGCTGGGCCGGCCCGGCGTGGCCGTGGCGGTGACCCGCCAGGGCGACTTCGGCAAGGCGCAGACCCGTCTGATCGTCGACCCCACGATCGGCCAGGCACTGGCCCAGGAGACCTGGGTCGCGGGCAGCCCGACGAGCTACACCGCGGTGATCAGCGGCCGGTGGTCCGACGACGGTCTGCCGGAGGCGTCCTCACTGCGGTGAAGGCATACGGCACCACCAGGCGGTGCGGCCCGACCAGGCCGTACCGCCTCGTCGTGCTCGAAGAACGGACCGGCGAAGGTGCGTAGTGCACAAAATAAGCATTACGCAGACCCGAGGGGCGCTGCCGCAGGGCCCCGGCAAAGTCGTGAGGGGTGTCTGGGTTGAGGTGGTTGGCGTAGACGCGCCCTTGGTGTGGGCAGCAGGGCGGGAGGAGCGGAGGTAGGCACCGTTGTTCGCCGCTGCTGACCGATGGATCGGGCACGCGTCGGGCACGGCCGTTGGCTACCGCCCATATCTGTCAGGAGCGGGCCACCCCGCGGGTGGGCGCACCGGCAGGACGGCCCGTGGCGGGTCGGGCATCCGGGCGCATACGGTGAGCGCGTGTTGAGGGGCGGGCCGGTGCTGCGGCCGTGGATGGTTGACGCGGGAATCGCGCTCGCCGTGCTGGTTGCCGGCGAGATCGCGATAGCGACCGGCCGCGAGGCGGGCTCGGTCGACCGGAACTGGTTCGCGTACCTGCTCGGAGTGGCGATGGCGGCGCCGCTGCTGCTGCGCCGGCGGTACCCGACCGTCGTGCTGTACACCGTCTCGGCGGCGCTGCTGCTCTTCTACTCCCTGAATTACCCCGGCTTCCCACCAGCACTGGTGCTCGCGGTACCGCTGCACGACGCGACCCGCGCCGGGCGCCTGTGGTGGGCGGTGCCGGTGCCGGTGTTCTTCCTGACCGCCGGTGCCGTCGTGGTGACCGTGCACCGGGGGGTGCCGGCGCTGGACGTGCTCGCCACGTTCCTGCCGCAGGCCGCCATGCTCGCGGTGGCGCTCCTGCTCGGCGCGTTGATGCGCAGCCGGGCCGCGTACGCCGCCGAGGTACGGCACCGGCTGGCCCGCGCCGAGCGGGAGCGTGAGTTGGAGGCGCACCGCCGGGTCACCGAGGAACGGCTGCGGATCGCCCGCGACCTGCACGACACGGTGGGGCACGCGATCGCCACCATCACCGTCCAGTCCGCCGCCGCACTGCACCTGCTCGACCGGGACGCGGAGCGGGCCCGGGAGGCACTGGAGGCCATCCGCGGCACCGGCCGGGCGGCGTTGGTCGAAATGCAGGCCACCCTCGGCGTGCTCCGCTCCGGGGACGAGGCCGCCCCGCCGGACCGGGACTCCAACCTGCAACGGGTGCCCGAGCTGCTGACCGCGGTACGGGCCGCCGGTCTGCGGGTCGAGGTGGACAGCGACCTCGCCGACCAGCGGCTGCCGGGACCGGTGGACCAGGTGGCGTACCGGGTCCTTCAGGAGGCGCTGACCAACGTGCTGCGGCACGCCGGGCAGCGGGCCCGCGCCGAGGTGCTGCTGCGGGCAGTTCCGGGCTCGGTGATCGTCGAGGTACGCGACGACGGGCCGGGCCTCGAGGCCGGTGCCGCGACCCTGGACGACCCGGGCGGTGGGCGCGGTCTGAAGGGCATGCGGGAGCGCGTCGAGGCGTTGGGCGGGCGGTTGACGGTCGGACCCCGGCCGGACGGCGGTTTCCAGGTGCGGGCGATACTGCCCCGGGAGTCGCCGGAGGGTACGTCGCCGGCCCGGGAGAGGCTGGAAGGTGGGGCGCGGTGATCCGGGTGCTGCTCGTCGACGACCAGGCCCTGGTGCGGGCCGGGTTCCGGGCGCTGCTGGAGGGCGTACCCGACATCGAGGTGGTGGGCGAGGCCGGCAACGGCGGCGCGGCGGTGGCGCTCGCCTGGGAACTCCGCCCGGACGTGGTGCTGATGGATATCCGGATGCCCGATGTGGACGGCGTCACCGCCACTGGCCGGATCACCGGCGACGCGCGGTTGTCCGGGGTACGGGTGCTGGTGCTCACCACGTTCGCCGAGGAGGACGACGTCTTCGCCGCCCTCCGCTCCGGAGCCAGCGGCTTCCTAGTCAAGGACACCGACCCGGACGAGCTGGTGCAGGCGGTACGCGTGGTTGCCCGGGGCGACTCTCTGCTCTCGCCCAGCGTCACCCGGGCCGTGATCAGACGCTCGGTCGGGGCGGGGCAGCCCGCCGCCCGGCCGAGGCCCGAGCCACCGGAGCTGGCCCTGCTCACCGCCCGGGAACGGGAGGTGGTGCAACTCGTCGCGGCCGGCCTGAGCAACGACGAAATCGCCGCCCGCCTGGTGGTCAGCCGGCTCACCGCGAAGACCCACGTGTCCCGGGCGATGGCCAAGGTCGGCGCGCGGGACCGGGCCCAGCTGGTGGTCTTCGCGTACCACAACGGCCTGGTCACCCCGGACGGATACGACGCTGGGAGTACGACCCGGTAGCAGGCCGCCTCGGAAAGTGTCTCCGCTGGCGGGACGTTTCCGCGTCGGCTGGGCCCGACGATCTGTGGCATGACCGACTCATGGCTCTCCCGCCTCGCCGCCTTCTGCCACCGGCGCCGGTTGACGGTGCTGTCCGGCTGGATCGTGCTCGCCGCGACCATGGTGCTGCTCGCCGTTCAATACGGCGCCGGCTCCGACGATGACTTCAGCACCGGCGCCACCCAGTCCGGCCAGGCGCAGCAACTGATCGACAAGCATTTCCCCGGCTTCACCGGGGACAGCGTGACGCTGGCCGTCCAAGCCGAGGCGAGCCTCGACGACCCGGCCGTGCGGGACCGGGTACGCCGGGTCGTCGACGCGCTGGCAGAGTCGGAGCACGTCGCCCGGGTCAGCTCGCCGTACGACGGGCCCGGCCAGATCACCGCCGACCGGCACACCGGGTACGCCGTGGCGTCGCTCGACGTGCCCAGCGACGAGATGCCGGTGGCACAGACTCAGCAACTGCTCGACCAGGTACGTGAGGCCAGCGGGTCCGGGGTGACCTTCGCCCTGGCCGGTCCGGCCGTCAACAACGTCGAGACCCCCGGGGGTGGCCCGGCTGACGCGGTGGGACTCGCCGCGGCGGCGGTCGTGCTGCTCGTCGCGTTCGGCTCGGTGCTGGCGATGGGGCTGCCCGTCATCACCGCGGTCCTCGGAATCTCGGTCGGCCTGTCCGGGATGTCCCTGCTGGGGCACGTGTTCCCGGCCCCCGGGTTCGCGCCGGTACTGGCCAGCATGATCGGCCTCGGGGTGGGCATCGACTACGCCCTGTTCATCGTGACCAGGTACCGGGAGGCGCTGCACTCCGGACGTACCCCACGGGAGGCGGTGGTGACCGCGACCGCGACCGCCGGGCGGGCGGTGCTGTTCGCCGGCGCGACCGTCGTGGTGGGCCTGGCCGGGCTGCTGCTGACCGGACTCGGCTTCATGCGCGGACTGGCGGTCGGCGCGGCGGTGACGGTCCTCGCGACCATGCTGGCGGCGGTCACCCTGCTGCCGGCGCTGCTCGGCCTGGTCGGGCACCGGATCGACCGGCTGTCGGTGCACCGTCGCCGCGCCTCGGCCCGACCCTGGTCGTTCCGCTGGGCCGACAGCGTCGTCCGGCGGCCGGTGGTCGCCGTCCTGGCTGGGGGACTGGTCTTGGCGGCGCTGGCCACGCCGGCGCTGGGCCTGCGGCTGAGCATGCCGGACGCCAGCACCCAGCCGCGGGACACCAGCGCCTACGCCGCGCACCGGATCCTCGCCGACGGGTTCGGCGCCGGCTTCGACGCCACCCTGTCGGTCGTCGTCAGCCTGCCGGAGGGCGATCCGGACCGGGCCGCCAGCGCGATCGCGGCCGAGCCCGGGGTGGCGTCGGTGAGCCCGCCGTGGCGCAGCGACGACGGAGCGATCGCCCTGCTCGCCGTCCGCCCGACCACCGGTACCCAGGACGAGGCCACCACCGAACTGGTGCACCGGCTCCGGGCGATCACCGCGGACCAGCCGGTACTCGTCGGCGGCGTGGTCGCCGCGGCCATCGACTTCGCCGGACTGACCGCCGACCGGCTCCCCCTGGTGATCGTGGTGGTGGTCGGCCTGTCCCTGCTGTTGTTGGTGATGATCTTCCGGTCCCCGCTGCTCGCGGTGAAGGCCGGCCTGCTCAACCTGATCTCGATCGGCGCGTCGTTCGGGGTGCTGGTCGCAGTGGTGCAGTGGGGCTGGCTGGGGGATGTGCTGGACTTCCCCACCACGATGCCGGTCACCGCCTGGGTGCCGCTGATCATGTTCCCGGTGCTGTTCGGACTCTCCATGGACTACGAGGTCTTCCTGGTGTCCCGGATCAGGGAGGCATACGACACGATCGGCGACACCCGGCTGGCGGTACGCGAGGGGCTGACCCGCACCGCCCGGGTGATCACCGCTGCCGCGGCCATAATGATCGCGGTGTTCCTGTCCGTGATGCTCGGCGCCGACGTCGGTGTCAAGCAGCTAGGCCTCGGCCTGGCCGTGGCGGTGTTCGTGGACGCCACGATCGTGCGGCTGGTCCTGCTGCCGGCCATGATGGAGCTGGTCGGCCGGTTCAACTGGTGGCTGCCCGGCTGGCTCGACCGGGCGCTGCCCAGGGTCCGCCTCGACGAAGCTGAGCGCGCGAACAGACCGGGGTCCGAGCGGTCGGCTGTGGCTGAGTCCGCGACCGGCGATGAGGCCGTGCGGCCGGCAGAGGCGGCGACGGTGTGACAGTGGGCGCATGATGGCGGCCCGTCGGCGGATCATCCACGGCGAGCCGCCGTGGGCCGCGATGGAGTCCACTTCCGATCAGTCTCTAGAATCCGCCGACTTCCATCCCGTACACAGTCGACCCGCGTTCCTCGGGGCGGGCGGCGGTCTGCTCGACTTGCCCGGGTCGATGGTGTGCGGGATGGCCCTGCGTAACCACCCTGTCGGGCTCGCAAATTCGGTGCGGGTCCGTGACGTGCGCCTTTGTGTGAGGTCTGCCCCGGCGGTAGCGGCAACGATGGGGTCATGACCGCTTCGCTGGTGTACCTGCTCCTGCGCCAGATCTTGCAGATGCTCACCCAACTCGCCCGCGACGGCGGCGCGAAAGACGTCGAACTGCTCGTGATGCGCCATCAGGTGGCGGTGCTGCGCCGGCAGGTGCACCGCCCCGATCTGCAGCCCGAGGACCGGGTGGTGCTGGCGGCGTTGTCACGGCTGCTGCCCCGACCACAATGGTCAGCAGGCAGCGTCAGGTCCGGCATGGGCGCCCCGGGCAGATGTGCGGCCCCACCGTCGTCCTCCGGGACGGGCAGGTTCCCCGGTAGGACGGTCAGGTTGGTCATGTCCGGGCCCTCCTCGTGTCGTGCGGACCCACCGCCTGACGCGGCCTGCAGGAGTTGTTCTGCCAAGGCTTGGCGTCGCGCAGACAGTTGGCGGATCTGGTCGTCGAGTGCGTCGATCGCGCTCTGGTACTCAGCCATAGAGGCTGGGCACTCGTCGGCATGCACGCGGCCAGCATTGAGGCAATCGACGAAAGGGCGAGCCCGGGTCAGCGGGATGCCCAACCGTGCCAGAGACCGCAGTTCCTGGACGACGCGCAGCTGGTGCTCGTCGTAGTCCCGGTAGCCGTTGTCCCGCCGCGTCGGCGGCACGAGCCCGAGCGCTTCGTAGTAGCGAATCGCCTTCGGGCTCACCCCAGCAGCCTGGGCAACCTCACCGATCTGCACCGTTCCTCCTACGCCGTCATCCCTGAGCGCTGCGACGCTAAACCTTGCCCCCAAGGGAAAGATCAAGGGCGCGGTTTGAGGGGGGGCGGGTCCGGCCGCTGACAGAATTGACAGCTGGGTTCCTCACGTGCGGTAACCGCCAAGACAGCCTGCGCTACTGCCATCGTCCGTCGCCGCGACCCGATCACCCCTGGTGGCGGGACACCTCTGTGCGGATCTGTCCGGTCAGGACTGTGCCGCGTGTGCGGCGTCGGGCGCGGAAGCGGAACTTGCGGTCGCCGAGGTCGGCGCGCGTCTCGACGAAGCCGGCTGCGCGCAGCCGGGCCGGCAGGGTGGCCGGATCGACGGGTTCGTAGATGTCGTCGGCGTGGAAGCCGCGGAGATTGTCGGAGGCGAGGCTGTCGGTGCCGGCGAACCAGCCAGCCGGGCGTAGGACCCGGGCGGCCTCTGAGAACAGCTGGTCCTGGGCCAGTTGTGGCGACACGTGGTGCAGCATCGTGAAGCAGACGACAGCGTCGACAGAGGCGTCGGGCAGCGGGATGGCGGTCGCGTCAGCGTGCAGCACGTCGATTCCGGGGAACCGGGCGGCCAACGCCGCGGCGAGCTTCGGATCAGCCTCCAGCACGGTGAGCCGGTCGCATCGATCGAGCAGGTATGCGCTGCTCGCGCCGAAGCCGCCGCCCAGTTCCAGGGTGTGGCCGTTGAGATCGAGATCGGCCAGCCCCCACGGGATCACCTCGGCGGCGAGGTGCTCGGCCCACTCGGCGCTGGCGCAGAACAGGTCATGGTCGGTGTTCATCTCAGTGCCCCCTCAATCAGGGTGTCGAACAGCAGTCGGCGGGCTTTCGTGGCCGACCAGCCGTGTCGGGCGCGAAAATGCAGGTAGGTCCAGGCGACCGCGTTGAACAGCACGTCCGCCTGCTCGGCATCGGGCGCCTCGCCGCGCAGCTGGCCGGCGGCGCGCGCGTCGCGGATCACCGCGATGAACGGGTCGAGGAATCCCATCGGCACCTCGCCCGCTTCGTACGCGCGGTGGAACATCTCGTCGGAAACGGTCAGGACGTCCGTATGGGCGTCGACGACGTCGGCGAGGGCGTGCATCGCCCGGCCGAGTCGCTCCCGTGGCGTCCCGGCCGCGGTGAGTACCGGCAACATTGCGTCGCGGTAGTCCTCGGCGAGGCGGCGCAGCAATCCTCGTAGCAGTGATTCGCGGGTTATTCCATTGCGCCACAGAGTGACCCGCGACCGTCCAGCCTCCTCGGCAACCCGTTCCAGGGTCAGGCCGTCCCAGCCGACCTCGCCCAGTACGGCGACCGCTGCGCGAGTCAGATCCTCATCCACGTCGTGAACGTACTAGAGCCGTTCATGCAACACAAGTGTTGCGTCCACCGCATCGTATGTGTTTCATATAAGAACTCGATGAGTTGCATGACTGACTGGAGGAAGCCCCGATGAAACTTCCGTTCGTCGAGCCGCTGACCACGAACCCGCCTGGACCGCGGGTGGTGCCCGAACCGCGTCGACGGGGCGAGCCGGGCGGCCCGCCGTGCACCATCTGCGACCAGGACGAGGGCATCTGGTCCGACGAGAACTGGGTACTGCACAACCCGGTGGGCGGCAGCCTGCCTGGCACACTGTGGCTCGCCTCGCGGGTGCACGTCGATTCGTTCAAGGATCTTCCCGATGAGATGGCCGCCGACTTCGGCCGTCTGACGGCCCGGATCGAACGGGCGATCCTCACGCTGGGCGACATTGCCCGGGTCCACCTGTATCGGTGGGGCGACGGAGCGGCGCATTTCCACACCTGGTTCATGCCCCGTCCACTCGGAATGCTGGACGCCACCCGGTACGCGCTGGCCGTCTGGGAGGACAACCTGCCGCAGGCACCGGCGGCGGACTTTGAGCGGGCCGGCCGCGCCATCGCCGCCGTTCTCGCGGACGAGGCAACCGAAGCCGCTGACCCCATCACGCTGTCATCGAAGCCTGGCTGCTGAACCAGTTACCCGATCAAGTCAGACCACGGGGGCGATGACGTGACCGACATCGGAGCGGACGCCGAATCGACGGCCGGTGACTGGCCGCGTGACGCCACCACGGCACCCCTGCCGGCAGGGGTGCCGTGGTGGACGATCGTGACGCAGTGGCTACGGATCGGCATCCTTGGGTTCGGAGGGCCGCCGGCACACATAGCGCTACTGCGTCGACTGTGCGTAGCGGACCGACGCTGGATCTCAGCAGCTGAGTTTGAGGACGGGGTTGCCGCCACGAATCTGCTGCCGGGGCCAGCCTCGACGCAGCTGGCGATCTACTGCGGGTGGCGGCTCAGGGGTGCGATCGGCGCGCTGCTGGCCGGCGTGTGTTTCATCGTGCCGGGCCTGGCGGTGATCCTGGCGCTCGCGGCACTGCTGCTGTCCGGGCACCCGGCTCGACCGGTCATGGGTGCCGCAGCCGGAGCTGGGGCGGCTGCCGCCGCGGTGGCCGTGCACGCCGCGATTGGGCTGGTACCGGCCAGTTGGCGGCGGGCAGGATCCGGCCGACCGGCACGGCTGCGATGGATCGGGTACCTGGCTGTGGGTGCCGTCGGGACGGTCTTTGTCGGGCCGTGGCTGGTGCTCGTCATGGTGATCTGCGGGGTCGCCGAGGCGGCGGTCCGGGTCCCGCGTCGGCGGCCGGCGAGCGCGGTGCCGGTACTCGCCTTCGGCGGGATCGGAGGCGGGACCGGCGCACTGGCCTGGACGGCGTTCAAGGTGGGGGCACTGTCGTACGGGGGCGGGTTCGTGATCATCCCGCTGATGCAGGCAGATGCGGTTGACCGCTACCACTGGATGACCGCCGGGCAGTTCCTGTGCGCCGTCGCGCTCGGCCAGCTCACACCCGGGCCGGTGGTGCAGACCGTGGCGGTGATCGGGTACGCCGCCGCGGGCGTACCGGGCGGCCTGCTCGCCGCGTTCGTGGCGTTCGCCCCGTCGTTCGTCTTCGTGATCGGAGGCGGGCGAC
This sequence comes from Micromonospora sp. NBC_00898, assembly GCF_045207895.1. Taxonomy (NCBI): domain Bacteria; kingdom Bacillati; phylum Actinomycetota; class Actinomycetes; order Micromonosporales; family Micromonosporaceae; genus Micromonospora; species Micromonospora sp. NBC_00898. The sequence continues at coordinate 3,402,545 of NZ_CP108775.1, read as the reverse complement.
GCTTCGACCGACTCCGCGCGAGCCCTTCCGTTCAGGGTTTCCTCGCTGGCGCCGGGCCGTCCGCGATCGGGGCGATTCTCGGCTCGGCCGGGCCGCTGGTGTTGTCCCTCCACCATGTCTGGCAGTTCGCGGTTCTCGTCGCAGTGGCAGTGTGGCTGCTGGCAGCCCGCCGTGGCGTTGTGACCGCGGTGCTCGGCGCCGGCGCACTGGGCCTGGTCGCCGCGCTCGCTGGCTTCCCGGTCGGATAGCAACGGCCTGCGTTCAGGCCCAGGTCACCAGCACCAGCGACTGCGCCTGACCTAACGGCGCCTGTGAGAAACCATCGCTCCCGGCGTCGGATCGCCGGAACGTCTCGTCGTGCTGTCAGCGTCGCGTCAGTTGACGTGCCCGGCCGCGGTCCGTCAGGAACATGCCCTCGTCGACGTGACCAAGGAGGAGCTGGTGTGGCACCGCCCCGTGCACCGGTACGTATGTCGCCACGTCCCGCCAGGAGGCATCGGCGTCGGGAACGATGCCATCATGAGCAGCATGAGCGAGGACCTGCACAAGCTGGCGGCGGCGGAGCTGGCCGACCTGGACCTCTCCGACGACGCCAAGGCGTGAGAGCGGATCTTCCGTAGGCCAGTCGTGGGGGCGGGGTCACCACGTCCCGGACCTACTTGCCTGGAACCTGCGGCGAGACCGCTCGAGCTGCCGCCACGGCCGCACGACTGGGGCGCGAGCTCGTTCGCTCTGGCAGCGGTCGCGCAATGCCACATCGCACGACGCCAGAAATGCCCGCCCAGATGACAAGAAGGATGCCGCTGATGAAGCACCGCGACCTGTACCCGCCGGTCGAGCCGTACCGCACCGGGATGCTCGACGTCGGCGACGGTCAGCGGCTCTGGTGGGAGGAATGCGGAAACCCTGACGGTACTCCGGTGCTCGTCGTGCACGGCGGACCGGGCGGTGGCTGCGTGCCTGATCATCGGCGCGCCTACGATCCAGCGGCGTACCGGATCATCCTATTCGACCAACGTGGCTGCGGCCGTAGCGAGCCCCACGCCAGCGACCCCGCAGTGTCGCTGGAGACCAACACGACCTGGCAGCTCGCCGCGGACATGGAGCTGTTGCGAGACCGTCTCCGGGTGGACCGCTGGGTCCTCTCCGGCTCTTCCTGGGGCAGCACGCTGGCGCTGGCCTACGCCCAGTCCCATCCGGAACGGGTGCTCGCCATGGTCCTGCGCAGTATCTTCACCCTGCGGGAGAGCGAGGTGCGCTGGGTGTACCACGAGGGCGCTTCCCGCCTGCTTCCCGAGCGCTGGCAGGAGTTTCGCAACGCAATCCCTGAGGACGAGCGAGGCGACCTCGTCGCGGCGTACCGCCAGCGGTTGGAGTCTGCCGACGACGACGTACGAGTCAGCGCCGCCCAGGCGTGGACGCGGTGGGAGACCGCCGGCATGCTACTGCACCCGAACCCACAGGTGGAGGCATTGTTCGCGCAGCCCCGCTTCGCGGTGGCGTTCGCACGCATCGAGAGCCACTACGTCGCACACCGCGGCTTCCTCGAAGAGGGACAGCTGATCGACGGTGTCGACGCCGTACGGCACATTCCGACGGTGATCCTGCAGGGACGTTACGACCTGTGCACTCCACCGGTCACCGCCTGGGATCTGCATCGCGCGTGGCCGGAGGCCGAGCTGCACCTCGTCAACGACGCCGGCCACTCTCTCGACGAGCCCGGAATGGTGCACCGCCTCATCGAGGCCACGGATCGGTTCGCCAACCGCTGACCAACGACGTTGCCCAACCTCACCGATGCCGATCACCGCGCCCCGATACCGGCGCACCTGACGACCGGCAACCACGAGGATCCGCCCCCGCGCGTGGCACAGTTCGGCGGCACGCGGTTCCTCGGCGGCGGCGCCTTGACGTCTTATTCCGTTGGTTGTCCCAAGCCACGATCGTCGTCGCCCGACCCGCATCTCGACGGCAGCCCCGCCGGCCCCCTGTGACCGGAACAACCCGGGCGGTCCGACGACGTCCTCGCCGGGTGACCTGGGGTGCCCGCGTTCGTCTGCATGCACCACTGCCCCGGCTGTCCCGTTCCTCGACGGGATGCGCCTCACCGACGGCCGCGGCCTCGGCCGCGTGGTCGCGCGACACCCGCACGTCGCGCATGACCCACTCGGTGGCCGCGGCCGCCGAACAGGCAGCCGGCCCCTGACCGTTGGTGCTGATCAGGGGTCGGTTCGTGCGGGTCGCGCGGAGGGCGAGGGATTCGAATCCTCGGGGAGGGCCACCCCTGCCGACAGTTTTTGATCTTGTTGACGCGTGCAACGAGGCACAGCAATCATCAGGCGACGATGGCCCAGACCTGGACGTCGCGGTGTTCGCCGTCGAGGTAGAAGGCTTTGCGGTGGGTGCCCTCGTGGGTGAAGCCGAGGCGTCGAGCGGCAGCGATGCTGGACTGAACCGCCCCGGGTTTGGTAGCGGCCCGACCTCTTGTGGAGGATCGAGCTATGTCACGCCCTTCCCCTTATCCGCGTGAGTTGCGTGAGCGAGCGGTGCGGATGGTCGCCGAGGTGCGGCCGAACTACGAGTCGGAGCACGCGGCGATCGGCGCTGTGGCCCACAAGCTGGGCATCGGCACCGCGGAGACGCTGCGCAAGTGGGTCCGCCAGGCCGAGGTCGACGCCGGTCAGCGTTCCGGGGTGAGCACGGATGAGTCGGCGGAGTTGAAGCGGCTGCGCCGGGAGAACGCGGAACTGCGCCGGGCGAACGAGATTTTGAAGGCGGCGTCGGCTTTCTTCGCGGCCGAGCTCGACCGGCCACAGCCACGCTCGTGAGGTTCATCGACGAGCACAAGCAGGTGTTCGGCGTCGAGCCGATCTGCCGTGCCCTGCGCGAGCACGGCTGGCAGATCGCGGCCAGCACCTGCCGGGCCGCCTGCCGGCGCACGCCCTCGACCCGCTCCCGCCGTGACGTCTGGCTCGGGCAGGAGATCCGGCGGGTGCACGCGGCGAACTACGGCGTCTATGGCGCTCGGAAGGTGTGGCTGACACTCAACCGTGAAGGTGTCCCAGTGGCCTGGTGCACCGTCGAACGGCTGATGCGCCAGCTGGGACTTCGGGGGCGTGGTGCGGGGCAAGACCCGACGGCAGGTGGCACCCATCGTCCAGAAAGCGGCACCCCGCACCACGGCCTTGTCCGGTGTCGGCCCCGAGGTCGCCGCCCAGCTGCTCACCACCGCCGGCGACAACCCCGACCGGCTGCACTCCGAAGCGGCTCTGGCCCACCTCTGCGGCGCAGCACCCATCCCCGCGAGCTCCGGACGGGTGCGCCGCCACCGTCTCCACCGGGGAGCTGACCGCGGCGCCAACCACGCCCTGCACACCGTCGCGCTCTGCCGCATGCGCTACGACCAGCGAACACAGGCTTACGTCCACCGCCGCATCACCGAAGGCCTCAGCAAGGAGGAGATCCTGCGCTGCCTGAAGCGCTACATCGTCCGCGACGTCTACACCGCCCTACGCGCCGACTTCGCCGCCCTCGCCCCTTGACCTCCATACCTCGGCGTTTCACGATCTTGACGTGATTTGTCTCATGTGGACATAGAAAAGTGCCCCTGATCTGGGAAAATCTGAGTGTCGAAGTCAGAAATCGCCCGGATCGAGAGGCACTTTTCGCGTGATGGATGTTACCGGATGGTCGAGGCGGCTGGTGGTCACCGCCGGCGGTAAGGGTGTGGTTTCGCACGCGGGCGCGGTCGCGTTGCGGCTGACCGCCGACCGTACGGGCCTGACCGGAGCCCTGTCACAGGCGCTGCAACGGCCCGACTTCACCCCCGGCCACGACCGGGGCCGGGTCCTCGCCGATGCGGCGGTGATGATGGCCGATGGCGGGAACACCGTGCGGGGTATCGATGTGCTGCGCCACCAGCGTGACCTGCTCGGCGAGGTGGCCTCCCCGCCCACGCTGGGCAGGGCGTTGGGCGAGGTCGACCAGGCCGCCCTGGAGCGCATCGACGCCGCCCGCGCCGCGGTCCGCGTCCGGGTCTGGAACCTGGTCGCCGCCCGCCACGGCCGGATCCCGGCGGCCCGGGTGCCCAACGGCGACCTGGGAGACACGATCGTGCTGCGCATCGACGCCCACTTCATCGACGCGTACTCGCGCAAGGAGCAGGCCGGCAGGTTGCGCGGCCGCTACGGGCTGCACCCCATGGCGGTCATCTGCGACAACACCGGCGAGTGCCTGGCCGAGCAGTTGCGGCCCGGCACCGCCGGCGCCAACGACGCTGACGACCACATCGCCCTGCTGTCGCGGGCCATCGCCCAGATCCCGCCGGCCTGGCGGCACAACCTGCTCATCACCGCCGACGGTGCCGGCGCCACCCACAAGCTGCTGGCCTGGATCGCCTCCCTCAACCGCGATCCCGACGGTGACGACCCCGGCATGTGCGTGGAGTACTCAGTCGGCTGGCCGGTCGACAAACACACCGGCCGCGCCATCGCGCAACTGCCGCCCGAGGCGTGGACGGCCATGCTCGCCGCCGACGGAGCACCCGGCACCCCCGCCACCCTCGACGCCGCCTCCGGCCCCGACAGCGTCGGCGAGGTCGCCGACATCACCCACCTGCTGCCCCACCTGGGCACCTGGCCACCCGGACACCAGGTGTTCGCCCGCCGGGTCAAACCCATCCGCGACACCACCCCGAAACCCCTGCCCGGCACCGAACAGCTCGAACTCGACCTACAGACCCGCGCCGCCGGCTGGCGCTACGAAGCCTTCGCCACCAACAGCCCTCCGACCCGACCCGACGAGGACCCCGACGAGGTCGCCGCCTGCCTCGACGGCCGCCACCGCGCCCACGCCCGAGTCGAAGACCACTTCAAGGAAGGCAACACCACCGGAGCCGACCGGCTACCCTCCCAACGCTTCGCCACCAACGCCGCCTGGTACCGCACCCAAGCCATCGCCTGCGACCTCATCGCCTGGCTGCAACTGCTCGGCTGCGACGGCCACCAGGCCCGAGCCGAACCCCGCACCCTGCAGTACCAGGTGTTCCACACCCCGGCCACCCTCACCCGCGGCAGCCGACGCCGCCGACTCAACTTCCCACCCCACTGGCCCTGGACCGACCACATCAAGGCGATCTTCCAACGACTCCTCGCGATACCCGCCCCGACCTGACCCCCGCACCACCGTCGGGCCGAGAACGGAAACCACCGCCTGGAGAACGGCGCCCCCGAGGCGACACTCGGCACCACCGGCATGCCCACCCACCGCAAACCACACCCCAACAGCGACCAGTCATCCACATACGTCAATGGTCGACCCGGAAGCGCCGGAGCAGGGCCCGTACCGGCGTCGGGAGGTCACCGGCGCCCGCTCGGCCTGCCAACGCAGGACCACGGCACCGGATCGCGCGGTCGGCGACAAGGTTCTTAACCTCGATCCGTGGACGAGCCCTCGGGATGAGCCCGCTCCGAATTAGTGGATCTTGCTGCTGATGAGGCAAGGCTGATCCGCTGGTCCTGTGCCCAGCGTGCTCGGGTCCTCGCTCGTCGGTAGGTGTGGATGCCGGTGCTGGTGGAGATGCGTGGCGGGTAGTCGTTGGTTAGGTCGCGAAGACGGCTTTCCAGAGAGTGAGCCAGGCTTCGGCTCTGGGCCAACGCGCGGGTAGGTGCAGCACGGGGCGGCGTTGCGGGCGGGCGAGTCGGGCGGCGACGTTGATCAGGTGGGTGCGCAGGGTGGCGCCTCGGGCGACGGCGTGGCGGGCCGTGCCGGTGAGGGTGCCCGCGGCGCGGAGCAGGTTGTGACAGATCGCGGCGAGGATGCACCACGCGGCGTTGGCGGCGAACACCCCGGAGGGTTGGTGGGCCCAGGGTCCGTCGATGAGGTCGGACCACACGGTCTCGCAGATGGCGTGGCGGCGGTGGGTGATGTCGGCCTCGGCGGTCGGTTCGGTGGTGTTGGTGAAGAACGGGTGGTAGCGCCAGACCGGGAACAGGGGGTCCTGGGTGTTGGCGTCGAGCACGCGGCGCACGACGAGCCGACCGGTGATCTCGTGGCGGGTGCCGGCGAAGGCGGTGTATTCCACTTCGGACACCTGGGCGTCGGAGATCAGTTCGCCGGTGTCGGGGTCGGTGACCGCGCCGGGGTAGTGCACGGGTGTGTACTGCTCGTCGGGGAGGCTGCCGATGGCGGCGTCGACGGCGGGGTTGCGGGCGATGGCGAACGAGAACGTGGCCCCGGCTTTGACCACCGCGTTGACGACTGTGCCGCTGCAGTACGCGGAGTCGCCGCGCACGAGGATGTTCTCCGCCCGCGCGCCTGCGGCTTTGGCGGTGTTGATCGCCTCGGTGACCATGCTCGCCGCGCCTTTGGCCGAACCGGCACGCCCGGCCCGCAACCGTACCCCGGCCAGCACCGGCGCCGCGGTCTCGGTGCAGATGGTGACCGCGAGGGGCGACAGGCCCCGTCGCAGCACCGTGCGCCCTGAGATCTTCGTGTGACCGAACGAGGCGCCCTGCTTGGCCCGCCCATACACCGGGCGTAGCAGCGAGTCAATGTCGACGAAGGCGCGTTCGCCGATGCCGTCCAGCACCGGGGTCTGCTCGGCGAGGGCGACCAGGTGTCGGCGTAGCACCGCCGACAGTTGCCGGGTGTGGCCATGGGTGAACTCCCGCAGGAAGATCCCCAACGTGGCGCTTGCGTAGACCCCGCCGAACACCTTCTTCATCCCACCGGCCCGGATCACGTCCAAGTCTTCGATGCTGTCCGCTCCGGCGGCCATCCCGGCGATGATCGAGGTCAGCTTCGGCGTCGAGTTGGCCGCCCCCGACGTGACCCGCTCATCGACGAACCGGACATGCTCATGCAACAGCCGAGACAGCCCGGCCTGCTCAGCCAACTCCAGCAGCGGAACCAGGCCCGCATGCGACACGAGATTGTCCTCGTCGAACACCGCGCTGTCGCCGCGCCAGGCATGAGATGCTTGCACCGAGAGTGCCCTTCCGAGCCGGTCTGGTCAGGTCCTAGACAAACCCGATCATCCCAGCTCGCAGGGCACTCTCATCGCATCTCCACGCAGTTTCTGGTCACAGCCGACCGACTGGTCCACGGATTGAGGCTTAACCGCATCAACCCGCGGTGGTACGGTCGCCAAGGCTGACGATGACGTGTGTGGGAGGGCGAGTGCCTGAGTCGCAGTGGAGCGTCGCGGTGGTCGGCCCTGGTGGCGTTGGCGGTCTCCTCGGCGCGGTGCTGAGTCGGGCCGGCCACTCCGTGGTGTACGTGGCGAAGCCGGACACTGCGGCGGCGTTGAACTCAGGTGGACTCAGCGTGCACAGCGCGCAGTTCGGTGAGTTCCACGTACCAGCAAAGGCAGCACCGTGGCTGGCCGAACCGGTCGACTTGTGCCTGGTGACGGTCAAGGCGAACAGCTTGGACGCGGCACTGGCCGGCGTGCCGGCGGAAGCATTGCGCGACGGCCTGGTACTTCCACTGCTCAACGGCGTCGAGCACATGACCGCGCTGCGTGCGCGTTTCCCCGCTGCGCCGGTTGTCGCCGGCGCCATTCGGGTGGAGTCGACGCGGGTCGCGGCCGGACGAATCGAGCACACCAGCCCCTTCTCCTGGATCGAGGTGGCCAGCGACGCGGCACCGCGCGAACGCGTCGATGTGCTGGCGGCCCAACTGCGGCAGGCCGATCTTGACGTGACTGTCCGCGACGACGAGACGGCCCTGCTGTGGGACAAGCTCGCGTTTCTGGCGCCGCTGGCGTTGCTCACCACGCACGCCGGCGCGGCGGCCGGGGTGGTGCGCGATGAGCGGCGAGCCGACCTGGAAGCAGTGGTCGGCGAGGTCGCCGCGGTGGCAGGAGCCGCCGGCGCACGGGTCGACCCCGCGGCAATCCTCGGCATGTTCGACCGTGTACCAGCCGGCATGAAGTCCTCAATGCAACGCGACGCCGAGGCGAACCGACCGACCGAGCTGGACGCTATCGGCGGTGCGGTCCTGCGCGCTGCGCGACGACACGGGATCGACACGCCAATCACTGCGCGACTCGTCGACGAACTCCGGGCCCTCGAAACTAGCGGGGCCGTGCGTTAACGGGGCATCCCCGGCGCCTTCGATCGGCGTCATCCTCCGACCCCGGGCAGGTAGGCGACATCCTCAACTGCCGCCGACCGGGCGCCACGCTCTGTGACGAGGCGCGGTGGGTCGAACGCTCGGTCGTGCCGAGATGAGTGCGTTTGATTGCCACGCAAGTTGCGTTCCTGGCCGGAGGACTCATTGACCAGCAGCGTGACCGACCCGGACGTTCAATCGGTCACCGGCGTGCCGGCGTGCACAGCGCATTAAGCTCCGGGTAACTCACAGCTTGGTCGAGCGTGTGGTAGGTGCCCGCCTCCAGTAGTTCGCGGGCGGCCCGCTCGGCCACGCCATACGCTGCCTGGGCAATCGCGGTCCCGACGCTAATCCGGCGAACCCCGACAGCGGTCAGCTCGGCGACGGTCGGTCCGCCCGGTCCCGCCATCGCGTTAACCGGCAGCGGTGACGCTGCGGTCAGCACGCTGAGCGTGTCGAGGTTCAGCAGACCTGGCACGAACAGGCAGTCGGCGCCGGCCTTGGCGTATCCGGCAACGCGGGCGAGGACGGCGTCAAGCCGTCCTGCGGGCTCGCCGATCTGAAACAGGTAGACGTCGGTGCGGACGTTGATCACGAACTCCGGCACCCCGGCGCTGGCCGCCGCCTTCCGTGCGGCCTGGATACGTTGCATCTGCTCCTCGACGGGCAGCAGCGTGCCGTCTGCGGCGCGGGAGTCCTCGATGTTCACTCCAACGGCGCCCGCCTCGATTGTCGCCCGGACAGTGGCTGCCACGTCTTGGGGCGTGAGGCCGTATCCACCCTCGACATCGGCAGTCACCGGTACATCGACGGCCGCTGCGATGCGGCGCACCGCCGCCATCACTTCTTCCCGTGTCAGCATCTCCCCATCGGGCCGGCCGAGAGACCAGGCCACGCCGCCGCTGGTAGTCGCCACAGCGGCCGCGCCGGCCCGGGCCACCAAAGCCGCGCTAGCCGGATCCCAAGCATTCGGCAGCACCAGCACGGATTGATCGTGCAACGCCCGCAGCGTGCGAGCCTTATCGGTGATGAGTGCATCGGTCATGGTGTACCTCCATCAATCAGGTGAATGCAGAGACGATCGAACGCTCGCGGACGATGCCGCTCGACGGTCCGCTCGCGCGCCCGTCGAGCCGGTCATTAGCACGGAGGACGGCTGTGCCCCCGGACGTCGCCGTCCCAAGTAGGGAGGCACCGTCCGCCGTCGCCCGTCCACCGCTTCCGCAACCGCAGGGGCCGCTGTGTCGGCTCGATCGGCACGGCTTGAGTCTTCCTGGAACGAATCATCATGGCTGGCGGCTTTCGGCCCTGACCGTGTCAATGACGCGAATGGGCCTCACCACTCCGTGCGGCAGACAGCCACTGATTAAGGTCTCCACGCCCCAGCGATGATGCTGCTGTGGCGGCGCACTCTTCTAATCCGAAAATGAACAGTGCGTGGGCAGGCGGCAGCTCCCGGCAGTGTGCGACGGAGCCGGGACGGGTTGGTGGTGATCAGGCCGCTGCCGGTTGGAGGGTGACGGTGTAACCGAGCGCTTCGAGTTGGCGGATGTGGCCTCGTTTGCGGCGCTCGGGGTCGATGCGGGTGGTGTAGAAGTCGGCGCCGAGGTCGTGGAAACGTGCGTCGTCTTGGGAGAGCAGGTGCCAGATGATGACCAGCAGGGATCGGCCGATCGCTACGACGGCTTTCTTGCGGCCGCGTCGGCGGGCGATGCGCCGGTACCGTTCCCCGAGGAAGGTGTCGGTCTTGCCGGCGGCCACCGCGGCGTTGCCCAGGACTCGGGCCAGGTAGGAGTTGCCGTGGCCGGTGGCGTTCTTGCCTTTCTTCTTGCCCGCGGACTCCTTCACGCCGGGCACGAACTTGGCCCAGGACACCAGATGCCCGGCGGTGGGGAAGCGCTGCATCTGGATTCCGATCTCGGCCAGGATCACATGTGCCGCGGCCGGGTTGATGCCGGGGATCTCATCCAGCTTCTCCACCGCCGCCACGAAAGGGCCCATCTGTTCCTCGATCTTGGCCTCCAGCGCGGCGATGTCGACGTTGATCGCGTCGACGCGGGCCAGCATCCGCTGCAGCAGGAACGCATGGTGGTCGGTGAAGTGGCCGGCGAACGCCTGTACCGCTCGGAAACCCGGTTCTGGCCTCTGAGGTGCGGTTTTGTGCGGCCCAGCCAGCCAGCCGAGGGGCATGGTGGCGGGCATCTTCCTGTCCTTCGGGTACCTGATCTTGTGTCTGATCATGCGGCTGGCGGTCCAAGGCCTGCGTGGCGAGCGGTCCAAGGACGTCGAGATTGTCGTGCTACGCCATCAGGTCGCGGTCCTCCGCCGCCAGGTCGCACGCCCGGACCTGGCGCCCACCCCGACCGGGTGGTGCTTTCAGCCCTGTCTCGGCTGCTTCCTCGTTCCCGCTGGTCGACGTTCTTCGTCACCCCGGCCACCTTGCTGCGGTGGCACCGTGAGCTGGTCGCCCGGAAGTGGACCTACCCGCAACGACGACTCGGGCGTCCTCCGATACGGGCGGAGATCCGTGCCCTGGTGCTGCGCCTGGCCGGGGAAAACCCGACCTGGGGCCACCGCCGGGTGCAGGGCGAACTGCTCAGGCTTGGCTATCGGGTCGCGGCCAGCACGGTGTGGAGCATCCTGAACGCCGCCGGCGTGGACCCGGCTCCGCGTCGCGGCGGGCTGACCTGGACCCAGTTCCTGACCGCCCAGGCCAACTGCATCCTGGCCTGCGATTTCCTGCACGTGGACACGATCGGTCTGACCCGCATCTACCTCCTGTTCCTGATGGAGATCAAGACCCGGCGCGTACACGTCCTCGGTGTCACCACGCATCCGACAGGAGAGTGGGTCACCCAGCAGGCCCGGAACCTGTTGATGGACCTCGGCGACCGAGTCGCTCAGTTCAGGTTCTTGATCCGGGATCGTGACAGCAAGTACATCGCCGCGTTCGACGAGGTCTTCATCGCCGAAGGCATCGAGGTCCTGCGCACTCCGCCTCGGGCGCCGAGGGCGAACGCGTACGCGGAGCGGTGGGTTCGCACGGTCAGCCGGGAGTGTCTCGACCGGATGCTGATCTACAACCAACGTCACCTACTGGCCGCCCTCGACGAGTACGTGGCCCACTACAACGAGCACCGGCCGCACCAAGCCCGGCACCAACAACCGCCCAACGCCACCGACATACCGCCACGACCGGTCGTCGACCTGACCGCCGCACGAGTGCGGCGTAGGAAGATCCTCAACGGGTTGATCAACGAATACTCCCAGGTGGCGTAGCTCCGACCGACTTTTCGAGCGGTACAGGGTGAGGTGGTGGTCGTCGTCGCCCTGGCGCTCGCTGGCGCCGGGTGCGTCTGGGTGCTGGCCGGCTGAGGTGTCGGTCATGTGTCGAAGTCGATCGCCCCCATACCGCCCTCACTAATCTGACCTGGCGGGAGCAGCCCCGGGTGGCGGCGCAGGCACGGGACTGCCGATCCGCCGGCGCACATGGCACGGTGGACACTACCGCTTCCAGCAAGGTGAGGCGACCTATGATCCCGCAGGGTTACGAGCTCTGGCTCGCCGAGGACCTCAACGACGGCGATGCACCTCTGATTGGCCGCGTCATCGGCTGGTATCTGCCGACTGAACTCGGAAGGGCCGAGGATGCCGAGGGCATCAGGCCGGTTGTGGCTTACGACTGCACCAGAGATGACACGGGCTTCGTGGGCGTGGCCGACTCCACGATCTTCTTCGGCTCCACAAGGGAGGAGGTGGAGAAGCTGGCGGCCGATCACCGTGAGCGCAAGGAGCAGCCGGAGTTGGAGGCGCGAATGAAGGAGATGGAGGCGCAGGAGCGCCGCCGCGCCTGGGACATGGCGCGCGATGACGCCGAGAAGGGCGGCCTCGGCTCGGTCCGGGAGTGTGTCGCCAACCAGCTGGAGCGGTTCGCCCCGCGCCTGCGCCCCGTCGCCGAGTCTGCCGAGTGGACGCTGACCGGGCCGCGGGAGATCGACGTGAAGGTGCCCCGCAAGGAGAGCGTCGAGTTCCTTCCGATCTACGAGCGCCACATCTCCCGCACCGTAGGCCTGGTGCTGGGCGAGGAATGGACGGTGACCGTCACCAGGGTCGGCTTCCTGCGGGGCCTGCGCTGATGCGATCCGGACAAACGGGAGGTTGTGTTCCGACGATCCCATTTCGCTCTTACATCACCAACTAGGCTTTCCGGAGTTCGATATAACGCAGGAGTATTACGTGGGTTATAGTGGGGGAGTGCGCAGGTGGGAGATCAGCCTCACCGAGGAGGTTGAGGACTGGTATCTGCACCTGTGCAAAGAAGATCCGGACTCCGCAAACCAAGTAGCCGCCGCCATCGAGGTGCTCGCCGAGGATGGTCCGAACCTGGGCCGCCCCCTCGTCGATCGCGTGAAGGGCTCGGACTACAAGGACATGAAGGAGCTCCGGCCGGGTTCGGCGGGAGACAGCGAGATGCGCATCCTGTTCGCCTTCGACCCCCAGCGGGAAGCCATTCTGCTGGTCGCGGGCAACAAGGCCGGCAACTGGAAGGGCTGGTACGAGACCAGCATCCTCGAAGCCGACCGGAAGTTCGCCGAGCACCTGCGAGAGCTGAAGGGACAGCGCTGATGGCACGCAGCTGGCGGGACGTTCGCGCCCGCGCCACCAACCTCGACGAGACCAAGATCGCCCAGCACAAGGAGCGCATGCGCGGCGAGGTGCGCGGCACTCGGCTGCGCGAGATGCGCGAGCACCGTGGCCTGACCCAGCAGCAGGTTGCCGACCGCATGGGCGTCACCCAGCCCCGGGTGGCCGCAATCGAGAGGGGTGAGGTGCCGTCGACCGAGGTTGGCACCGTCGAACGGTACGTCTCCGCCCTCGGCGGCAAGCTGGAGATGTTCGCCGACTTCGAGGGCGAACGGCTCGCGCTGAGCTGAATAATGGCAGCCACATGCAGAAGGGGGCGTCATCACCGACGCCCCCTTCTGCTTTGGGACCGTCGCCGATGAGATGCACCGCCAAGTGCGTACGCTCCGGTGGCTGGCGGGCGCGCGGCCGCACCGGGGGTGGTCGAGCCGTGACACTCCACGACCACGACTACGGCCATTCGGGCGTATCCTGCCCCCATGCAGGACGAGTCCACCCGCGCCGCCGCTGAGGAGTTCCGCGCCGAGCTGGCCCGCCTCGGCCTCACCCCGGACCCCGAGGTCCGCAAGTGGGCCCGTGAGCAGCTGGACAACGCCCGCAAGACATGGACGCCGGAGCGGGTGGGGGCGCTGCGGGAACGCTCCCGGCGGGGCGCTGCCGAGATTTTCGGCCAGCACGGCGACTCCCCGGCCGCTCCTCCGAACGGAAGGAACGCCATGAACCGCGACGAGGCCGCCGAGGTGGCACGCGAAGAACCCACCGACTGGAGCGCCGCCGAGGTGGACACCAGCGAGCGCCAGGTACGGCTGGGCTACACCGTCGCCTTCGACGCCGACGACGATGTCTCCCAGTGGCTGGTGGACGAAGCCACCGAGCGTGGACTCAACCCGATCGAGCTGATCAAGGAACTGGTGCGCGAAGCCCACCAGCGGGCCACCAGCGCCGAGGGCGGCCGCACGGCGTGAAGAGCTGGCGGGAGACCCGGTCGCGGATGAACCTGGACGAGGCCCGAGTTGCCGAACACAAGGCCCGGATGGCCGCCTCCCTTGAACTCGTCGTGCCGGCCAGCACCTTCGGCTCGACGGCGTTCTGGCGCCGGATGAAGCAGCTCAGCGCCGAGCGGGGGCACGCCGAGCACCCGACGATTCTGGTCGGCCGCGCGGAGGTGGACAACCAGTACGCCCTGCGGTGCACGAGCTGCGATCAGACGGTTGTCGAGTTCAGCGTCGACCGCACTGCCTGACGGACGACGAAAGCCCCCGGCGGGATCGCGCCGGGGGCTTTCTCATGTCCGCCGTGGCGGCGCCAGTCGCGCTGCCGTGAGGATCCGCACCGCCGCCCGGACCTGGGCCCCAGCTACGGGCCGCCGGCGTAGCGCAGCTGCGCGCCGACCCGGCGTGCCGTAGCCACCTCGAACACCACCGTCGCCGGCGGCTCAAGGTCGGGCGGCTCGGACATGCCTTCAGTCTGCCCCCGCGACGACGTATGACCTCGTCTATCTGCGCCCGCGGCGCCGTGCCGGTCCGGCACGATCGCGTCAGGGGGTCGGTTGAGCGTGGGGCGCTGCGGGGGCGGCTCGGACTGCTGCGTCGGCCGGTCGCCCCGATGCTCTCGGCCCCGGTGGACGCCGTGCCACAAGGGCCGCGCCTGGTGTACGAACCCAAGTGGGACGGCTTCCGCGCCATCGCCTTCGTCGAGGCGGCCGGCGTCTACCTGCAGTCGCGCGCAGGCAAGAACCTCACCCCGTACTTCCCGGACATCACCCGGGCGCTGCGCTCCACCTTCCCGCCCGGCGTGGTCGTCGACGGTGAACTGGCAGGGCCCCGGCAAAGTCGTCAGGTGATGCCGAGTAGAGCCAGCGGGCGAGTGCTGTCGCGGGCGTAGTGGCGGTTGGCGGCAGCGATGTTGGTGATGCCGGCGGTGCGGAGGGCGCCGATGGCGGCGTTGCGCAGGGCGGCCATGACCTGGGGTCCGGTGCCGGTGCGGATCTGGGAACGGTCCTCGTCGTAGGTGACGTCACGGACCCAGTGGATCTTGTTTTCGATCGACCAGTGGCCGCGGATCCAGCCGGCCAGTTCGGCGGGTTTGGCATGGTGGATGCGCAGGTCGGTGATGGCGTAGACAGTCTCGGTGGTGAAGCGTTTCGGCTGGTCGAGGCGTCGTCTGCGGCGACGGATCTGCAGGGCCTGGGCGGCGTGGGGAACTCGATCCCGGTGGATATCGTCAGGATCTTGAGGGTGCGGATCTCGCGGCGGCCGTGTCCGCGGGCGGTGTCGCGTGCAGCGTCCGGCACTGCTGACCAGGGCAGGCCGGCGAGTTGAGCGTGCAGCCGGGGCTGGTTGGCTTTGACGGTCAGGATCCAGTGCGCGCCGCGTTCGGCGAGGTAGTCGACGTGGTCACGCTGGCAGTGCAGGGCGTCGGCGGTGATCACCGTGTCGCGGAGGTCGCCGATCTGGTCGAGCAGCGGCTGGAAGCGGGTGATCTCGTTGGTCTTGCCGTCCACATTGGTGCTTGCCAGGACCACACCGGTGGCATGGTCGCAGGCGGCGAGGACATGCGCGGCAGCGGTGTCGGTGGTTCGGGAGCCCCGCAGCGTCTTGCCGTCCACGGCGACCGCCCACCTGCTCGCTGGTGATGTGACCGCGGTTCGCCCGGCGAGCCACCCGCCGATGACCGTGGTGAGCAGGGCTGGGTCCAGGGCCTGCAACAGGCGGCGGATCATCGCCTCCGACGGGCGCGGGTCCGGGGCGATGCCCAACGCCAACGCGGTGGAGTCCGGGACGTCGGCGACCCACTCGGCGATCGCGGTGTAGGAGCGGTAACCAGCCGCCACAGCGCACACCGCCGCGGTCACCACGACGACCAACCCATGCCGCACGCCCCGGCGGGCACGAGGATCCGGCAGTTCGGCCAACGCGGCGGACAACCCAGCAGCGGTTTCGGGCACCGTGATAGCCGGTTCGCCGGACAAGGACGAGATCAGCGATGATGGCAGCGCGGGCATGACTCCCTTCGGACGATCAATAAGGCGTAGGAATCTCGATGATCATCTGAACCGGTCATGCCCGCCCTGCTACCACCAGCAAGGGCGCGTCTACACCAACCCCATCAAGCCGGACACCCTCACGACTTTGCCGGGGCCTTGGGTGAACTGGTCGTCTGGGAGCGCGGACGCACCAACTTTGCCCTGTTGCAGCGGCGGGTCACCGCCGGCCGACAGCTGCTGCGCGAGGCCCGTGAACACCCGGCCTACTACGTCACCTTCGACCTCCTCGTCGACGCCGACGCAGAGCCAGTGCTCGACGCCCCACTCCTTGAGCGTCGTGCCCGGCTCGTGCGGCTGCTCGCTGGAGCCCCGCCGCAGCTGGCAATCACTCCGCAAAGCGCGGACATCACTGAGGTCAGCGAGTGGCTGACCAACTGGACTGCCGCGGGCGTGGAAGGCGTCGTGATCAAACGCCTGGACAGCCGGTATGAGCCTGGCCGGCGAGGGTGGGCGAAGTTCCGGGCTCGTGCCACCACGGAGGCGATCATCGGCGGGGTCACCGGCAGCATCCGCAACCCCGAGACAGCTCTGCTCGGCCGATTCGACCGACGTGGTCGGCTGCGGTACGCCGGCCGCACGCATCCGCTGGCCACGCACCAGCGCCAAGAGCTGGCAAGGCTGCTGTCCCCGCCACGTTCGACCGAGCGCCGTACGGTCATCCACCCCTGGCCCGATCCACTCCCGGCCGCATGGTCCGGCCAGTTCGACCGGCCCGAGCCGCTGCCCTACACGCAGACCGGGCCGAGCGTGGTGGCTGACATTGAAGTGGATACGGCCTATGAGCACCACCGGTGGCGTCACCGCGTCCGGTACGCGCGGCCCAGGCCGGACATGTCGGTGTACGACGTGCCGCTGATACTCGACGAAGGCGAAGACCCCTTCTCCGGCTACGCCAGGACCGCCTGACTAGCCTCAGCCAGTGCCATACCGGAAGGGCGCCGCCAACCGTGTCGCAGGCGATGCCGTCGCCGTCTCGGTTCAGGTCGTAGATATCGCTGCCGACCACTCGGACAGGCCCGTCGACCCGGTCGGCGGGCACCACCCTGCTCGGCCAGGCGGCGTCGATGCCGCTGGTCATCGCCCCGGTGGCGTACCAGCGGCTGCTGCATCCGGACGGGGAGCTCGGCACCGCGGTCGGTTAGCTTATCGGAGTTGTGAAGAGTGAACTGGTCCGGAAACCGTGGTGCTTCGGCCTCTGGAGGTGGTGGACATGGACGCGGATGTCATCGTTGTCGGCGGCGGGCTAGCGGGCCTGGTCGCAGCGAACGAACTGGTCATCGCGGGCAAGCGGGTCGCGATCGTGGATCAGGAGAACGAGGCCAACCTGGGTGGTCAGGCATTCTGGTCCTTCGGGGGCCTCTTCATGGTCAACACCCCACAGCAGCGTCGTCTGGGAGTGCGGGACTCCTTCGACCTGGCGTGGCAGGACTGGCAGGGCAGCGCCGGCTGGGACCGCCTCGATGGCGAACACCCACCGGACGAGTGGGCGGCCCGCTGGGGTCGGGCGTACGTCGAGTTCGCGGCCGGCGACAAGCGGCCGTGGCTGGAGTCGCAAGGCGTGAGGTTCACCCCGATGGTCGGATGGGCCGAGCGCGGCGACGGCACTGCCGCCGGCCACGGGAACTCCGTGCCACGGTTCCACGTCCCCTGGGGCACCGGGACTGGGATCTCCGAGCCGTTCGCCGACAAGGCACGAGAGGCAAGCAAAGCCGGACGGGTTCGGTTCTACCATCGGCACCGCGTCGACGCCCTGATCTTCGAGCGGGGTGCGGTGGTCGGGATCCGAGGTGCAGTCTTGGCCCCGGATTCCTCACCCCGCGGGGTCAGTTCGAACAGGGACGAGGTCGCTGAGTTCGAACTCACCGCTGAGGCAGTCGTGCTGGCGACCGGCGGCATCGGCGCAAACCACGCCCAGGTCCGCCGAAACTGGCCGGCCCGGCTTGGCAGCCCGCCCCAGGAAATGATCACCGGCGTGCCGGCCCATGTCGACGGGCGGATGCTCGACATCGCGGAGGCGGCCGGGGTGCGACTGGTCAACAAGGACCGGATGTGGCACTACACCGAGGGCATTCGTAACTGGGACCCGATCTGGCCCAAGCACGGTATCCGCATCCTGCCCGGGCCGTCGTCGATGTGGTTCGACGCCCGTGGCCGTCGCCTGCCCACTCCGGGACTGCCCGGCTACGACACCCTTGGCACCCTCAAGCTGCTGCGTACCACCCCGGACATCGCCCAGTACGACCACTCCTGGTTCATCGTCACCCAGACGATGATCGCCAAGGAGTTCGCGCTGTCCGGCTCAGAGCAGAACCCCGACATCACCAACCGCGACCGGCGGTTGATGATCAAAAGTCGTCTTGGGAAGGGAGCACCGCCGCCCGTCGAGGCGTTCAAGAAGCACGGGGCTGACTTCGTCGTCGCCGACAATCTCGCCGACCTCATCGCCGGGATGAACAAGTTGACTGACGAACCGCTGCTGGACTACTGCAGGGTTCAGGCGCAGATCCAGCAGCGTGACGCCGAGATCACCAACCGCTACAGCAAAGACATCCAAGTCAACGGCATCCACAACAGCCGCCGCTTCCTCGGCGACCGGCTCACCCGAACCGCCAAGCCCCACAAAATCCTCGACCAGAAGCACGGCCCGCTCATCGGCGTCAAGCTGCACATCATCACCCGCAAAACCCTGGGCGGCATCCAGATCGATCTCGACGGACGCGCCCTGGACGCACACGGCCAGCCGATCACAGGCCTGTACGCCGCCGGTGAGGCGGCCGGGTTCGGCGGCGGTGGCGCTCACGGCTACAACGCCCTCGAGGGCACCTTCCTCGGCGGGTGCATCTTCACCGGCCGCACCGTCGGACGCTCCCTCGCCCGAGCACTCTGAAGCAGCCCACGCCCAGCGCCCCGAACACCGCGCCACCCGAACCCGCAGCCGCGTGATCCAATAGCCGGTCAGGACGGCGCATCGGCAGCACAACGGGCAGCACAGACCAGACATCGAAGAACCCAGCGACCAAAGATCGTTAGCCCTGATGCCCCGCCGCGATTCGGCCCAGGTCGTCGAGGTGAAACGGGAGGATCTGGCCGATCTCGATCCGGAAAGCTCGTTGATGGGGGTGGTCGAGGGCGGCCGATACTCGATCGAGACCTTGTGGCTGGGACTCCTCCTGAGGTCGGGAAACGACGCGGCCAACGTGTTGGCCCCGCGTCGGCGGCGGCAAGAACGGCAGGCAGGGCGGAGTCGACGCGATGAACCAGGAGACACGGCGGCTGCGGGCGAACCAGACCCACGCGGTGACGCCCTCGGGTATGGACCGCCCCGGTCAGTACACCAGCGCGTGCGACCTGGCGCTGATCGCCCGGGCCTGCTTCGCCCGCGAGGACTTTCGGAGATACATCGCAACCCGCGTGGCGTACGTTCCGGCACAGCCGGGAAAGCCGGGCTTCCAGATCGTCAACGACCACACTCTGCTGGACCGCGTTTCCGGCATGCTGGGCGGGAAGACGGGCTTCAGGCAACTGGCCCGGCAAAAGTACGTCGGCGTGGTGGAACGCGACGGGCGGCGGCTCGTGGTGAGCCTGCTCGGTGCCGAGACCGCGCCGCTGGGGAACTCCGGGGAGGCCCTAGCCCTGCTCGACTGGGGCTTCGCGCTTCCTCCCGACGCGACCGTAGGCCGCTTGGTCTCACCCGAAGAGAAGAGGTCTTGGTCATTCTCATTGCTGGCCGGGCTGGGCGTGGGTGCTGCCGTCACACTCGTGGTCATGATCGTGGCAACTTTCTGCTGGCGTAGCAGGCCGCGCCGTGGAGCCGCCTCACGGTAAAGGGGTGCGTAACCCGGTGAAGCATTGCTCGGCATCGGGTTCATTGTTCAGCCCGCAAGGCGCGATGTTGTGCAGGTGGGCGATGCCGGATGCCTCACCGCCCGATGTGCTCTCATGTTTGAGACGGCATCTCGACTTGAGTCGCCTTCCTCACCTGGTGGCGGAGTTCGTCACATCCGCCGCCACCGACATTGCATCGAGTGCCCTGGAGCGAACGGAGATGATCGTGCAACCGACGTGGCTCGTGATGTTTTCGTGGGCTGTGCTCTTTGTGGGGTTGGCCAGCACCGCCGTTGTCGTTGTTGACCAATTTATTTTTGGATATCGTCAGCCGGTCAAGGTCATGGAGATAGTCTGGCCGGCAACCGCCCTCTATCTTGGCCCAGCAGCCGTCCTGGCCTACAGAAAGTGGGGTAGACCCCAGTCTCCCCGGTGGCTGGACCGGCACGGCAAGCCGCCCAGGAGCTCGCGACATGCTCCTACGATAATCCAAACTTGTCATTGTGCGACGCACTGCACTCTGGGTGTCATCATTGCTACGCCTATCACCTACGGCGTTGGCCTCGAAATATTCGGCAGCACACTGTGGCCCGAAGTCGTCGGCGACTATGTAGGCGCAGTGGCCCTAGGCGTTGCATTTCGCTACTCTGCTGAGGCTCACACGGGTGGTCGAAGAGCGTGGGCCGCAATGCGGAAATTTTTCAGGAGCGACCTGCTGACCGTGTCCGTCTTCGAGCTCGCCCTATTAGGTTGGCTGGCGCTAATGCATTTTCTTGTTTTCCACGAGGCCCTGCGGCCTGGTAGTCCGGTGTTTTGGCTCATTATCCAGGTCGGGCTGATCATCGGCTTCTTCGCCGCTTGGCCGCCAACCTCGTTGCTGATCCGCCGAGGCGTCAAAACGGAATTGCTGGGCACGCCGCAGTAGGTGGTGATGCGCCGACGCCCTGGGGCGGAGGGGTGCACGTTGAGCTTGGTGTCGCGCAGCACGGCGAACGCCAGCGCGACGGCGGGCCACCAGTGGGCGTACTCGCCCGGGTGCAGCCGCTCGCCAGCGACGATCCACGCCCGGCGGCGCCGGCGCATGTCCTCCACCAGATGTACCGCGCCGATCCGGTTGAGGGCGGCCAGGAGCACCCGGCGTAGCGGCCGGGACACCGGGGTGATGCGGGGCCGGCGATCAGCGACTCGCCGCCCGAACGGGCGACCAGGAACCGGAGCACGTCGGTGGCGGTGTCGACCAGCGCGGCCAGGTGCGCCTCGACGGCGGCCGGGTCGACCGGGTCCGCGAGTAGCCACGCCAGTACCCGGCCTTCGTCTCCAGGACGGGCACGGCGGCGCGCAGCCACGACACGTCGGTGCGGTCCTCGGCGGCGAGGCGCAGGTTCAGGTCGTCCACGTCCGCAGGCGACAGCGCGGTCCGCCCGGCGAGCAGCGTCGCCAGCTCGGTGCGCACGTCGCCGCGGAGGCTGCCGCCGAGGTGCAGCACCCGGAGCCGGACCGCGGTCAGCGCGGCGGTGCGGGGCAGCCGCAGCGCGGTGTGCAGCACGGCCCGGTGCCCGGCGGCGTTGAGGTGCGCGCCGGAGAACATCGCGGCGATCCGGTCGGTCAGCCCGACCCGCTCGGCCAGCGCGGTGAGCAGTTCCAACGTGGTATCGGTGACCAGGTTCCTGCTGTAGTCCACGTAGCAGTCGGCCATTTGGAGGGCCAGCCGCTCGCCCCGGCGCGGGTCGGCGGCGAGCAGGTCACGCAGATGGACCCCGCGGATCTCATCGACATGCCTGCGCAGGGCCTGCCACTCTCGGCGGTGCTGGTGATGCCTGCGACCATGAAGTTCGGCGTGCGAGCCGGCCGCCGACACTCCTGGACGCTGATCCCAGCCCGACCGGAGCCGGCTTCGATGCGCAACGACCGGGGCGCGTCCCCCTAAAGGGGCGCCAACCTGCCCGACCGGCAGGGCATGGTGGTTGCATGACGACATCGCCTCCGAGCGCCCCCGGTCCCGTGGCCGACCTTCCAGCCGCCGGGGACCGCGTCTCCCAGACGTTGCTGCTGCTGGGCGGCACCGGTGACCTGGCCGCGCGCCTGCTGCTGCCCGGGCTCGGCCGACTGGTGGCCACCGGCGCCCAGCCCGGTCTCACGCTGATCGACAGCGGCAGCGGCAGCGGCAGCGGCACTGAGGACTGGGACGACGAGCGGTGGCGCCGCCGCGTGGCCAACGCCTTCGCGATGGTCGGCGCCGACGGTCCCCGGGCGACCGAGGTCGTCCGGACCAGTCGGTACGTCTCGGCCGACGTCACCCGCGAGGAGGACCTGCGGCGGCTGCTGACCGACTGTCGTGGCCGGCTGGTGATCTTCTTCGCGCTGCCACCGATGATCACCGCCCGGGCCGCCGCCGCGCTCGCCCGCATCGGCCTGCCGCCCGCCACCCGGCTGATGTTGGAGAAGCCGTTCGGCACGGACGCCGTCTCGGCGCGGTCCCTCAACGGCATCCTGGCCCGGCTCGTGCCCGAGGACCAGGTGCACCGCATCGACCACTTCCTCGGCAAGTCCACGGTCGTGAACATCCTCGGGCTGCGCTTCGCTAACCGGATCTTCGAGACGGTGCTCAACTCGGCGCACGTGGCCTGTGTGGACGTCGTCTTCGACGAGACCCTGGGCCTTGAGGGCCCGCGCCGGCTATTACGACGGCGCGGGCGCGCTCGTCGACATGGTGCAGAGCCACCTGCTGCAGGTCCTCGCGTTGATCGCGATGGACGCCCCGCCCACACTGGATGCCCGGGACGTGCGCGGCCGCAAGGCGCAGGTGCTGCGGGCCACGCGGGTATGGAACGGCGACCCGGTGCGATGGAGCAGGCGGGCCCGGTACACGGCCGGGGGAGGCGGCCGGGCGGCGGCTGCCCGCGTACGCCGACGAGCCGGGCATCGACCCGAACCGGGGGACCGAGACGCTCGCCGAGGTGGTGCTGGCGGTGGACACCTGGCGCTGGGCGGGCGTGCCGTTCCGGCTGCGGTCCGGCAAGGCCCTGCCCGGCAAGCGCGAGCAAGCCGTCGTCACCTTCAAACATCCGCCCCGGGTACCCACCGGGCTGACCGGCTACGAGCAGCCGGGCCGGCTGCGGATCGGCTTCGGGCCGGACCGGCTGGGCCTTGACGTCAACATCAACGGTCCGGGCAACCCGCTGGAGCTCGATCAGGTGAACCTGGCGGCCGACTTCGGGCCGGGGGAGCTGCCGCCGTACGGTGAGGTGCTGCGCGGGGCCTTCGAGGGCGACCCGGCGCTGTCGGTGCGGGGCGACACCGTCGAGGACTCCTGGCGCATCGTGGAGCCGGTGCTCGAGGCATGGCGGGCGGGAGCGGTGCCGTTGCAGGAGTACCCGGCGGGCAGTCACGGCCCGGGCGACTCCCTCCTGACCCGGCGCCCGGCGAAATGCGTCGTCACTGAGGACGATCTGGGCCGCCGATCATTCGGACGCCCGGAGGCCCCCATTCACCTGGAGGCCGGGGTTGTCTACCTGTCGTGGCGGATGCTGATGATCGGGGTGGGCGCGGCGCGCCCACGAGGACGCTGCTGCTCTCGGCGGCCCCGGACCGGCAGGCCGGCACCGCCGGGGAAGTGAGCAACGTGGCGCGCAGGCTGGGAACCACCGCCGGGCTCGCCTGGAGCCTTGGCGACGGGATCCGCCGGCTTCCACACCGGATTCGTCGTGCTGACCGCCTTCGCGTTCACCGGTCTGGTCGCCTCGTCGCCGCCGGGCGGCGCGCGCCGTAACCGCGCGGCCGTCACCGGCGGCACCGTGCATTGCGCCGAGCGGCGATCAGGGGCGGTGGGCAGACTTCTCCTACGTGCGCAGAAGGCAGAGTTGCGCCAGCGTCGGCGCCCGCACCCGAATCCAGGCGCGATGCCGTGGGCGGCCGGCGGCCAGCACGACCGCGATGAGACGGCGGGCCGACCGTCGGTCGAGCAGCATCACGCCGACCACTCCGACCAGCAACGCCAGACACGCGCCCAGCAACTCGCCGCCCATGCCGGACGGGCTGTCATCGCTGGCAATGATCGTCGGGCCGCTGCCCCGGAAGGCGACCCAGGGCGGTCCGCTGACGATGACGTCGGCCGGCCGGGCGCCGTGTTCGTCGAGCAGGTCGGGAGGGCGGCGGCGTCCGCGCATAGCACCTCGACCTTCGGGAAGCGGCGGGCGAGCCTCGCCGCCAACCGCTCGTTCAGCTCGATCGCGAGATGCCGGCCGCGACCACCGAGGCGTTGCTGGATGACCGAGGTGAACGGCCCGGTGCCCGGTCAGAGCTCGACCACCGGCTCCCCGCGCTCTGGAATCGGCGCCACCATCTGCGCCGCCAACCGGGCGGAATTCGGCGTCACAGATGCGGCCCGCATCGGCTGCCGGATGAACTCCCGCCGAAAGATGGTGCCGCCGACCGACTCCGGCAGGCCAGTCAGAACTTGAGTTCGCCGGGTCCGGCCGTTAACCGGTCATGCCTGAGCTTGGCGTTTAACCTGCCGGCCCGATTAGCTGCGGGTTTGACTCGGGATCGATCTGTGCACTGTGGACAGCGGGCGGCCTTGGCGTGATCATGGATGTTGCTGAAGACATCAATGATCGACACCAAGGCCGTGAGGATGAGTGTGCTGGATGACGCTGCCCGCGTCGAGGCTTTAGCGGTGCTGTCCACGTTCCGGACCGAGTTCTACCGCTGTCTGACCGCCCGCGCTGACGTCCTGTTCGAGGTGACTGACGCGCTGCTGTGCACGGACGGGCCGGTCAGGTCGCTGGTTGATCTGGTGCTGGCGCCCGAGCACCGCCGCGGTCACGGCGGCATGTACGACGGGTTGAACTGCGGACGCGTCGACGTGGCGCGGCTGCGCCGCGCCGTGGCGGGCCTGCCGGTGCCGCGGGCCGCCGACGGGCGGATCGTTCTCGCTGTCGACGTCAGTCCGTGGCTGCGCTCCGACGCCCAGACCAGCCCGGACCGGCTGTTCTGCCACGTCTACGGCCGCGGCAAGGGCCAGTCGCAGCTGATCCCGGGCTGGCCGTACTCATTCGTCGCGGCCCTCGAAGCCGGCCGGACCTCGTGGACGGCGATCCTCGACGCCGTCCGGCTCGGACCGGCCGACGACGCGGCCGCCGTCACCGCCGGGCAGCTACGCGCCGTCGTGCAACGCCGCGTCGTCGGCCGGCCACCACACGCCGGGCGATCGGCGGATCCTGATCGTGTGCGACGCCGGCTACGACGTCCCCCGCCTGGCGTTCCTCCTCGCCGACCTGCCCGTGGACCTGCTCGGGCGGCTGCGCTCGGACCGGGTGATGGCACTGCCACCGCCCCCACGGCTACCCGGGACGACCGGCCGGCCACCCAAACACGGCCCCGAACTGGCCCTCGCCGACCCTGACACCTGGCCGGCGCCGCAGACCGTCACCACCACGCAGACCGCCCGCTACGGCACCGCCACCGCGACCGCCTGGGACCGGGTCCACCCACGGCTGACCCGCCGCACCTGCTGGCTCGACCACCAGGGCGACCTACCGATCATCGAAGGCACCCTGATCCGGCTGCAGGTCGACCACCTGCCAGGCGATCGCCACCCGAAACCGGTCTGGCTGTGGACCTCCATCACCGCGGCCACCGCCGCGGACGTGGACCGCAGTTGGCAGTCCTACCTGCGCAGATTCGACCTCGAACACACCTTCCGGCTGCTCAAACAGACGCTGGGCTGGACCCGGCCCAAGATCCGCACACCCGAGACGGCTGACCGGTGGACCTGGCTGGTCATCGCCTGCCACACCCAGCTACGCCTCGCCCGCGGTCTCGCCGAAGATCTCCGCCGGCCCTGGGAGCGACCCGCCGACCCGGACCGGCTCACCCCAGCCCGGGTCCGCCGCGGGTTTCGCCACATCCACCCGAAGACCACCCACCCCGCCAGCGCGCCGAAACCCGGCAAGGCCGGACCCGGACGCCCCCGAGGATCGAAGAACCGGCAACCCGCGCCCAGCTACGACGTCGGGAAGACCGTGAAACGCGCCCTGTCCATCACCGAACGACGAAAGCAGACGGGTTAAACGCCAAGCTGAGAGGCGGTGGCGAGGCTGTGGACATGGGCGATGGCCATGTCCAGGGCCCGAGCGAGCGGACGACTGCTGCGGTGCGTCTTGGCCAGCAGCAACCCGCCCTGGAGCGCGGCCATGATCGCTTCGGCGAGGGCGGCCGGATCGGCTTCCGGCGACAGGCTTCCTCGGTCACGCATGGCGGTGAGTCCGGCCCGTAGCGGAGCCTCCCATTCCGCGAAGCACTCCTGCAGTACGCCGCGGGTTTGCGGGTCACCACCGGCAAGTTCGTTGGCCAGGGAGCCGAGCGGACATCCGCCCACCTGATCGTGCGCGGCCTGAGCTGCGACGATCTTGTCCCGCCAGCGGGCCAGGCCGGCGAGGGAGCCCAGCGCGTCCAGCTCGGGGCGCTGGTCCTGCTGGATTCGCTGCGCCTGATGCCGCACGACCGCCCGGATCAGATCATCCTTGTTGCCAAAATAGTGGTACAGCTGCGACTTGCTGGTCCCGCTCGCCGCCAGGACGTCGTCCAGCGTCGTGCCAGCGGCGCCGCGCTCGAGCATCAGGTCGGCTGCGGCCGTCACGATGCGGGCCTTGGTCGCCGCGCCGCGAGCCGTCAACTTCGCCGCCTGCTGCACAGATGTCACAGCGTCGATGCTAGCAGTAACTGGACTTGCTAGTCCAGTTATGAAGACATATGTTGGACCGAGCGGTCCACTGGATTTCGGCTGGGCCGCCTACGGCGCGTTGGTGCATAAGGAGAAACCGCTATGGGTCGGCTCAATAACCGCCAGCACTTTCCCAAGCTTCAGGTTCCCGCCGTGGGGGGAGGCTCGCTCTCCCTGCCCGACGACCTCGCGGGTGGCTTCGGGGTGGTGCTGATCTACCGGGGCTCGTGGTGCCCGTACTGCAACGCACAACTCGCGGCCTTCCAGAGGGCCAGCGACACCCTCGGGGCGCTCGATGTCCGCGTCGCCGCGCTCTCCGTCGATGACGAGGAGACCAGCCGCAAGCTCGTCGAGAAGCATCACCTCGGGTTCCCCGTCGGGCACAGCGCCGACATCGACGCGGTGGTCGAGGCGACGGGGGCCTACGTCAACGAGCCGTCGCCCGCCGACCAGCGGCGCTACCTCCAGTCGACCGGGTTCGTCCTCGCTCCGGACGGCACCGTGATCACTGCCGTCTACTCCAGCGGCGCCATCGGCCGCCTGGTTCCGGAAGACGTGGCCGGGCTGGTCCGCTATCTCCGCGACCACAGCTGAGGGGGGGCTTGACCCCTGATCCTGGACACGGGGTTTATGCGGCGGGGGCCAGCGTAGCCGGTGCTGGCCGGGTGTTCTTCTCGTAGGTGATCGGGGATTGCTGTCGGAGCCGGGAGTGGCGGCGGACGGTGTTGTAGCGGTGCATCCAGCGGAACGCGGTCAGCCGTGCTTCGCGTTCGTCGGTGAAGGCGCGGCGGCCCTGGAGGGTCTCGCGTTTGAAGGTGGCGTTGAACGACTCCGCGGCGGCGTTGTCGGCGGAGCTACCGACCGCGCTCATCGACTGCCGGACCCCCGCCGTGGTGCAGGCCTCGGCGAAGGCCCGAGAGGTGTATTGGGCTCCGTGATCGGTGTGCATGATCGCCCCGTGGAGGCTGCCTCGGGTGCGCTGCGCGGCGTGGAGGGCGTCGATGACCAGGTCGGTGCGCATGTGGTCGGCGATCGCCCAGCCGGCGAGGCGCCGGGAGTGCAGGTCGAGGACGGTGGCCAGGTAGAGGAAGCCGCGGTCACCGACCGGCAGGTGATGTCGCCGACGTAGCGCTGGTTCGGCGCGGGGGCGGTGAAGTCCCGGCCGATCAGATCCGGGGCCTTCGCCGCGGCCGGGTCCGGCACCGTCGTACGAGTTCGCCGGCGCAGTCGTAGACCCTGCACACCGAAGCGGCGCATCACCCGCGCGACCCGCTTCCGGTTGACCCGCAGTCCGGCATCGTGCAGCTCAGCAGTGATCCTCGGCGCCCCGTAAGTGCCGTCATGCTCGACGTGCACCGCCCGAATCCGGCCCACGAGAGCGACATCCCTGGCCTCTCGTGCCGCCCTGGCCGACGCCGTGGACCGCCAGTAGTAGTAGCTCGACCGGGACAACCCGATGATCTGACACAACCGCTTCACGCCATAGCGCTGCTGATGGTCGGCGACGAACTGGAAGCGGTTCACCAGCGCGTCTCCCCGGCGAAATACCGGGCCGCCTTCCGCAGAATGTCCCGCTCCTCCTCCAACTCCCGGATCCGCCGCCGCAACTGCGCGTTCTCGTCCTCCACCGAACCGGACACCTGCGAGCCCGCCACGGAGGCCGCCGACCCGGCGGTTGCGCCCCTGCGTCGATCATCGGCGCGGACCCAACTACGCAACGTCTCCCGATTGACCCCGAGATCGTCAGCGATCTGCGCGATCGTCGCCCCCGGCCGAGACCGGTACAACGCGACCGCGTCGGCCGTGAACTCCGCGGGGTAGTGCTTGTTCACCATCTGTCAGGGACTCCTGATCTCCCCGGACCATCACGATCCAAGGCTCAAGTGTCCAGGACCAGGGGGCAACTCCCGGCGGACAGCCGGCCGGTACGGTGCCGGCGGCATGGTCTTCGCGGCCTTCCCCGGTGGCCGGCCACCGGGGAAGGCCGCCCAGCACGGTGGGCAACGGTGCGGGTGGCTCGGGCAGGGCACGGATCAGGCGCAGCAACACCATCCGGCCCACTTGGGAACCGACCCGGCCGGTCAGCTGGACCCCGGCCCGCCACTTAACGCCAGGCCCACCGCCTCCAGCATCCGGCGGATCAGCCAGATGTCCCGGCTGTGCCGCAGGGGCAGCCCCTCGATCTGCTCGGCGTAGATCTTGCGTGCGCAGCTGGCCAAAGTGCAGAAGAACCGCCGTACCCGCAGGTGAACCATCTCCTGGCCGGCCATAGCCGCGTCGAGCAGCCGCCGCTCATACCGGCTGTGCACCCGGCGGAACAGCGTCGAACAGTCCGGGCACTGATGCCTCTGTTGGGGAGTTTCAAGTGCGCTCCACAGTGGCTACGGTCAACGCATGCACACCGCTTCCCAGCGGATGTGCTTGGAACACGCGTTCGAATCCCCTCTCTCTCTTCTCGGACACGTTAACCCCCACGGACGGGTATCACGCCTGGTGAACCCGCTTCGGTGGGGTTATTGCTGTGAGTCGCTGACGCGGGACTACCGCCACCGGGTCATGCACCGGCGCCACCTTGCTCACCTCCAGCGTCACGGTCCCGACCCCGCACATGATCGTGATGCCGTGGGCACGCAGGTACGCGGCGATGTCCCATGGATCGCGACTGGTGTGGCCGAGCTGAGCGGCGACGCTCGCGATGGCGATGTCTTCGCGGACGTAGATGTTCTTGAGACGATCCCGGTCGGATGTCGTGGCGCTGGTGTGCCCGTGCCGGCATCGGTAGCCGGGCCGTCGGTGTACCCAGTGCGAGTCCATCAGCCGCCCGCACAGCTGGCATCGGATGAGACCGACGAGCAGATACGTGCGTTTACTACCGTCTTCCGGGGTCGGGACGGCGTTGATCGCCTGAGCGGCGACGAAGTCCTCCTCGCCGACCAGCGGCGGGTGGACGACCTTCTTCGAGATCACCCAGTCCTGCGCCTGGTTCCACCGGTGGACTTCCGTG
This sequence comes from Micromonospora sp. NBC_00898, assembly GCF_045207895.1. Lineage (NCBI taxonomy): Bacteria > Bacillati > Actinomycetota > Actinomycetes > Micromonosporales > Micromonosporaceae > Micromonospora > Micromonospora sp. NBC_00898. Next base: position 3,373,187 of record NZ_CP108775.1, on the reverse strand, counting down.
TAGCGCTGCTGATCATCGACAGCCTCGGCTGGGTCCCGGTCGGTGCGCTGCCGGTTCCACACCTGCCGACCGGTGTAGCGCGGGTTGGCCAGGATCGCCGCGACCGTCCGTAGCGTCCACGCCTCGCCGCTGCGGTGCGGGTTACGCTCCCGATCGACCCGCGACGGACACGGCACCCCCTTCTCGTTCAGCATCCGGGCAATGCTGGCGACACTACGGCCAGCGAGCCGCTGCACGAAGATCCACTTCACATGCGGTGCGGTGGCCAGATCGGGTTCCAGCCGGTGCAGCCTTCTTCCCCACCGGGCGTGCGCCCGGTTCGGATGCGGACCTGCATCCACGAGCCGGTATCCGTACGGCGGCCGGCGGCCCAGGTGGCGGCCCTGCTCCCGGGCTTGGGCCTGCATCGCCACCGTGGTGCGGAACCGGGCCCGCAGGACCTCGCGTTTCGACTGGTACCCCAGCAGCGTGATCACAGCCTGGTGCGTCGGGTTCTCGGCGTCCACGGGTCCACCGAGTTCCGGTAGCCACAGTTGCACACCATGCTGGCGCAGCAGCGGCGCCATCTGCAGCAGCTGGTCGCCGTAGAACGCCCGCTCGTACTCCCCCACCACGATCGCGTCGAACCCGCGATCCGGATTTTCGACCGCGGCCAGGAGCGCGCCAGCGTACGGCCGATCAGCCCACGCCCACCGCCGCGAGCAACCAACGTCGAAGAACTCGGCCACGATGCTGCCGTGCCCGGCGATCAGATCCGTAGCGCAGTCTTGCTGCCACCGCCGTGACGACTCTCGGTCCTGGAAGTCCTCGGTGGAGATCCGGCCGTAGAACGCGAACCGGATGCCGCCCGCCGGCGCCCGCGATCGACGGTTGCGAGCCTTCGTCGCGGCGGCCTGCTTGCGATCAACCCACCCTGCCAACACATCGACGTCAGCGACGTCCATGACCGCCGACATGCTGACCACCTCGCCGTAATCGATCATCCGACGGACGGCGTCCCGGACCCTGTCGGCACCCTCGCAACCGGAGGCCCGAAGAGGTCGGTTTCGCGTTCGGCGCAAGGAGCTACGGTCGCGACGCCAACCCAGACGGCCTCAACTTGCATCCGCCGAGGGCCGGGCGCTGACGACACCGGGGACATGCCGCCCGACGTCGTGCAGACTGACCGCCGTGGAGACCTGACCCGACTGGAAGACTCATCGATCGAACACCGTTGTTCGCGGACACCGTGCGACGAATCATGAGGTCGGACGCACCCGGCGACGCGGACAACGTGTCCGTCATGACCATCGACTCCGAGCACTACGCGCCGTCGCGTTGCGGATCGGGGGTGCAGGCGGTTAGCGTCACCACGCAGCCTGTACGCCGTTGCCACCTGCTGGCGAATGCATCGTCTGACCCATGTCGCAACCGAGCGTCAAGCAGGAAATCAGAACGCTCGCCTGTGGCTGGCCCGTGGCACCCTGATGACGATCGCAAGCGTCCATCTGAGGCGCTCGCGCGGCGTACCGTGTCGACGTGCACGCCATCTTCAAGATCCTGCGGCAGACACCGCGTACCTGCCGGTTCGCGGTCGTGTCCGTCGAGATCGCCGAATCGGGTACGCCGCAGGTGATCGTGCCGGAGGCGGTGTCGGCTGATCGGCACTGGCGCCGCGAGGTCGAGCTGGGGGCCCGGCATGCCCTGCGGAGCCTGCCCAAGGACGCCGTACCCGTTCGCGTCCGCGTGACGCAGGTGCGCGCCACCTACGTCGACACCGGCGTGGGTGACCTGTACGCGGCAGCCGCGCGTGCGGTATGGCAGGCGCTGGACATCGCGCACGAGCATCGCAACGCCGGCTTCAGCGAACCCGAGCTCGTCCAAGCCTGGCTGGCTGATCAGGTAGGGCGGGCGGTGCTGGACGTCACCGAGGCCCGACACCGCCATCCAGCAGATGATCACGACGGCAACGGCCTGCTCCACATCTGGTTGAGGTTCGAGTACAGGCCTACGGTCATGCTGCACGGCGTCGGCGACCGGCTCGTCATCGCCGTCGCCGAGCCGTACGCTCCGTACGACATGAGCGCCCAGGGCCAGGTATCCGTGGGACCGATGCGATCGTCTAACCCGCTGGCGACGGTGGTCGGCGCGCGACTGTTCGACGGGGCCGTCATCACCACAGCCGGCTCGCCCGAGGACATCAGTGGCTTGCTGCTGCGGTTCGACAACGGCGAGGTGGTCATCGGTTCGGTCGGTGACGAGTGGGTGATAAGCGCGAGCGGCGTGCCCGCCGCCCTTGCTCCACATTGGCGGATCGGCGCGTGGGCCGGCGCCAACAATGGGTAGAGCCGGCCATCCGCGGCGTGCGCCCGACGGATGTCGGACAGCCGCAGGCTCTCATCGCGGGGCCGAGCGAGTCATCCATGCCGGACGAGGACCAGCAGCCTGAGCGGCTGTCGGGTGGTGGCTGCTCGCTATATCCGGGCAGCACTGTCGCCGGGGCGTAGACGTTCGATGGGGATTGTGTGGTCATGTGGCCCGGCCTGCTCGGCGGGTGGTTACGAGGTGCGGTCCCGGACCCGAGAGGCCGGGCCGAAGGTGCTGGAGAACGTGCCGTAGCCCTGAGCGCCGATGAGAGACCGGCCGGGTCCGGCGATGGCCTTGTAGCCGTACGGGCGCGGTTCGGTGGTCGAGATGATCTGCCCGGTCGTGGGTGTCGACGATGGCGCAAATCCCGATGCCGCTGCCCACGTCGTCGATGCCGGTCAGGATGCGGTCACCAGCTACCAGCAGCGGCTGCCAGTGATCCACCTCCAGGGTCGAAGGCGTCCAGCTTTCTTGGGCCGGACCTGCCATCCGGTGGTTTCGCCAGCTTCGACCACCCCCGGGAAGGAACCGCCGCGAGGGGTAGGGGCGTCGACCAGATCGTGTCACCGTTTGCGCTATGGCGGGCTAGGCGCGCAGCGCCGCCGTTGCGAACCTGACGGCGCGGCGCTGTGGGCAGCCACACGGTGGCGCTACCGTACGTCTCCTTCCGTTACACGCACACGTTCGCCTCGGACGGCTTGGAGGTGTGGTCTGATTCCACGCTCAGGTTCCGCAGTCAAGCAGAGGTTGAGCAGACCCTGGCGACCAACGGTTTCACCACCTCGACGTGCGAGAGGCGCCGGACCGGCCTGGACGGGAGTACGTCTTCGTGGCGCAACGAACGCCCTGACCGCACCGGCACCGCACGCCGGACCTGCGTAGCGGGGCTACCAGCGGGCGGATGGACTGACCGTGCCCGCGTACTCGCCGAGGAGATCGGTGTACATGTCGACGTCCAGGGTGTCGTAGTGGCAGCGTTCGACGAGCCGGTTCAGCCGCTCGGCGATCTCGTCCGGGTCGAGGTTGAGGCGTTCGCACAGGTCACGGTGTGCGCAGACGAGCGGCTCAGTGATTTCCTCCGGTTCGGTGCGGGTGATGTGGTAGGCGTCGCGGAGATGTCCGGATAGTTCGTCCCAGACGAGGATGGCCTCCTCAACCAGTTCAAGCGCAGTAGAGGTCGCGGGGCGGGCGCACAGGATCTCGACTTCGGCGGCCAAACGGTGACCAGCGGTCTCCACATCGGAGATCTGCCACCGGCTACCGGTGGTCGCCTTCGACGCGTCCCGGATAGCAGCGCGGAAGTCGGCGAGACCGGACTCGTCGGCGCCGTCGAGCATGCCGGCCTCGCCCAGCAACAGGGTGGCGAACAGTCGGTCCCGAACCGCGTGCCCCGCCACAAGGTCCGCCAACTGGCGCGGCGCGAGCCGCTGCACCGCCTCAAGGTACTCGGCGCGTTCGGGCTCCGCGGGGACGGCGCCGGGTGGGGTTGCGGCGCCGGAGAAGGCGACGCCCGCGTTGAACGCGGTCAACGCTGTCGCGACCGCGTGCGCGCACAAGTCATCCCCGATGATCCCGCAATCGCAATCGCCGATAAACACCCCGTCAACGATGCCCACCCACGGCTGGAAGGCGGCGCTGCGGTCGCGTACCACCGCCTGGACACCGCCGCCGGCCTGCTCCACCTCACCAACGCTGTCGTCGGTCAGCAGCCGTGCCGCAGCCTCACCCACGGCCGTAGGGATCGAATCACGAAACGCCTCAACGTCGATGCGGACCGCCACGGGCGTACACGCTACCGGTCGGACGATAGGGGGGCGGCGTCGAGCTTGGCCAGGAACGTCGGCCGGCGGCGATGTTCTGCGCGTAACGCCTGCAGGTATGCGTCGAACCGCGCGGTCTCACCGGTTGCCGTGTACGCCTCGCGTAGGCTGCGCAGCAGCGTGATCGCCTTGTCGTAGCGGCGTTTGTCGTACGAGTCGAGCAGTTGGGCGTCGATGAGCGCCCGGTAGGGTTCCCGCACCTCGGCCGGGTGGGTCCGCCGCCGCAGCTCCAGCAGCTCGACGCGTTGCCGGGCGGGCAGCTCGTCCAGCCGAGCCAGCCCGGTGTGCCACGCCTCGTCATCACGGCCGGCCAGCACCAGCGCGTCGATCAGATGCGGCAGATATCCCACCTGCCGTGCGGCGCGCTCGCGCACCACCGCCAACGCCCACTCGGTGTGGGCGGCTTCTCGATCAGTCTCGGCCACCGTCGCCAGCAGCGACCGGAGGTTGTCGATCGTCGGCTGGGCATCGAACGCTGTCCGGCGCTCGGCCACCGCCGTCGCGGGTTCACCAGTCTCGATCAGCAGCCGTACCAGCAGGTCGCGCAGTTCCGCCGCCTGGTAGCCGGACTCGTACTCGGCGAGTCCGCGTCGGGCCCAGTCGATCGCCTCGGCGGGCCGCTGTGCCTGCGCCAATACCCGTACGATCCGCCCGTACTGGTCGGCGCTGGCCAGATGCTCCGCCAGCACCCGCACGTGGCGGTCCACGTCGCCGGAGACCTCGGCCAACTGCTCCCGCAGATACCGCACCGCCCACTGCTGATGCCGGTCATCGGGGTCAGCCGCGGCGGCACGCTCGTCGATCAACCGCGCGACCTCGGCCAAACCCTTCGCCCCCAACGCCGGTGCCCACTCGCTCAGCACCACATCCGGCCAGCCGGGGCCGTCGCACACCAACTTCACCAGCCACGCCGCCAGCCCGGCGGGCCGAGGCGGGGCGGCCCGGCACGCCTGGGCGTAGACCTCCATCAGGTTGGCGAGGTCGTTGCCGAGCACCCCGGAGGAGCTGTCCATGTACATCAGGGCGCTCGTCATCCGGTCGACCGCCTTGCGCAGCACCGGTACCGCGACCGCCGCCTCATCAGCGTCGATCAGCCTCGCGCAGCGGTCCGCGACCTCACGCGCGGCCCGCGAGTAGGCATCCCGGCCCGCGTACGGGTCACGGCGACGATCTCGCCGCAACCGGTCCACCAGCACGGTCAACTCGTTCGCGTCCTCCGCCCTCACCGGTACATCACACCAGAACGCGCACGACACCTCGGGCAAGCCAAGCGGCATGGCGCGGGCCGCCGCGACGGCACGCTCCCCAGCGCGGCGGGCGCCGGACGCGGGCCAGGGCGGCGGGCGAGGGAACGGGAGACTGATCTGGCCCGCTGTCCGATGCTGGCACGGTCACTGGTCCTGGTCATCCGGCTCAACGGGTTGGCCGATCCTGGCCAGACGACGATTCGTTGCGACCAGCTCGAATGGCTCTGGGTCCTGCGGCTCCTCCTCGGACGGATACTCCACAGGGGAGTCGCCGGCAAACGCGATACAGATCGGGTACGCCGCTTCCGGTCCGCACTCGTGAACCTTCTCCAGCGTGACCTCATGCCACCAGCTCGCGCCGAAGTCGTACTCGTAGCGGACCTTCTTGGTCGCGCCGGTGAACACGTCCCGCAACCGGATCTCGAACTCGTCGGCCATCTCCGAGTCACGCAGATCGAACAACGGGTCGCTGTACCGCTTGCCACCGACCTCGAACATGTGCAGGTGGTCACCGTCCCACCCGAACAGCTCCTGAATCACGGCATGTAGGTCACCGAACGTGGCGATGGCCGGCACCAGCACCCTCCGCCAGATCGACGGAGACCAACGCATCAGCACAACCTTGAGCTGGTACACCTGGTCGACCGAGCGGGCAACGCCCGAGGACACGAACGCGGTCAGCGCGGCAGCCACCCGCCCCGCGTCGGGATGGTCACACCCGGCCACCGCGTCCAGGCGCGACTGCAGGTCCGTGCCCGGGATCCGGTCGTACACCAGCGCCAGCGCCTCATCGGGGCCGGGCCCCTCCAGGGAGGCCGCGGCATGCTCGACCGCCAGCCACCGCGCGTCGACCGGGGCCAGACGCGGCCCCTCGCCGTCCCAGGCGGCCAGCGTCGCCCGGGCATGTGGCCCCAATTCCGGGATTCGCTCGGCCTCCCGCCACACTCCCAGCGCCTGCTCGCCCAGCCCGTCAGCCACGTCGCCCGCCCCGATCCGGGCCGCCGCCGACACCCCGGCCGCAGCCGTCAGCAGCTCCCGCGCCGCGTCGGCCGCCGGCCGTGGCTCCAGCCACCGCCACGCGGCGGACCACGGATCCACCCCCCGGCGCACGCAATCGGCCAGCAGTTCGACCACCTCGTTGGCGGGTAGGTCCGCGGTTATCCGCCGAGGCCGATCCGCCCGCGCGCACGCCCGTGCCCACTGGCCCAGCCCGGTCACCGCAACCGTCCGGGTGCTGGTGCCGGTCACCGCCCCCAACCGGCCCAGCAGATCCACCATCCCGGCGAACCGGTCGCCGGTCACCGAATCCACATACTGGGTGAGCACGTGAAACGGCACGTGGTCGGACCGGTCGCCGTCTTCCTCCTGCTCCTCGACGACTTCGACCAGCCAGTGCCACAGATGGCGCGGGTCCAGGCAGTCCCGGGTGGCCACCACCTCCAGGAACGCGAACGCGAGGGTGGCCACGCCCTGCTCGTACCGGGGATCGGACTCGACCGTGCACACCGCGCGGAACCCGGCCAGCCACGCGTCGAGGACCTCGGCGTCCCCCAACGATGGCCACTGCTCCAGCACCGGCCCAGCCACAGCGACGGAGCCGGTGATCTTCAACAGTCCCGAGCCGAGGGCAAAGCTCCAGGGCCGGTGCAGCACGGGCACATCCGCCGCGGTCCGTACCCTGGCCGGCACCGGCACCCCCAGCACGGCCCCGGCGGCAGCAACATCAGCGCGACGCAACACACGGCTGGCCGTCACCGGCCGGCCGTCACGTCCCACCCAGCGCGCCAGCTCGCATGCCTGATCGGCCATCATGCAACCACGGGCCAGGCGCCCCGCACCGGCGACGTCGACAGGAGCTTCCACTGCGAGGGGCTGCGGATCCATCCGGCGACCCTATCCGCGCCCGTTCGAGGACATCGAAGCGAGGTGGGCCGGCGGTCCGGAGCAGAACGACGACCGCGGTCTGGGGCCTGCCGCCACGGCTACCAGCCATCGCCGGCCCGCCACGGCCGTTGTTCCCGCTGCCGGCAGCGAACTGACGGCCGGTAGGGTCACGATGCCGCCACTGGCGGGGGGAAGCGAGGAGGTTCGAAGATCATGCGGCTGTCGACCCGATCTACCCCGCAGGGGCTGGGTGAGTTCCTGGCGGTGTTGGAGCAGCGGCTGGCGGCCCTGCCCGTCGAGGACCTGCGTGCCGCCCTCGTCGCCCACGCCGAACGGTTGTCCGCCAGCAACCGGGAGGCATTTCTGGCAATCTTCCCCGCCCCCGGTGCGGGGGCCTGCCAAGTACCCGGCCCCCGCTTGGCCCCCTGCCCCGACGGTACGCGGTTGCTGGCCGACATCGACGCCTTCGTCGACCGGGTGCGCTCCGGGGCGTTCTTCGAGGGGTGGGGATGGGACGACGAACTGCACGAGGAGCGGGCCTGGGGCGACGAGTCGTGGGTCGCAGAGATGGACGACCTGTTCGCCGCGGCCGCCGACGCGTTCCTCGCTGGTGATCTCGCCCTGGCCAAGGACGCCTACGGCCGACTGCTGGGTGCGTTCGACCTCGACCAGGAGGTCGGCGCGTTCTGCGGGTCCGAAAATGCCCCGGACATGGTCGCCACCGACGTCCCCGAGGCTGTCGCCCGCCACCTGCGGGCCGTCTACGAAACCACCCCGCTGCCCGAGCGCGCCGAACAGCTCCACGACCGGTACGCCGACCTGCGCCACCTCGCCCCCGGAACGAGCCTGCGCACGATCGCCGCTACCCGGCGCAGCGGCCTACCCGACGTGGACGACTTCCTGCCTGCCTGGATCGATGTACTCACCGAGGAGACCAGCGGGTACCAGGCTCGCGACCGCCAGCGGCTGCTGACCGAGGCCACCGTGTGGCACGCGGGCACCGACGGGCTGGCCACGGTGGCCCGCCGGCCCGGAGACCACCAGCCCACCGCGTACCTGGACTGGATCGACGCGCTCACCAGCGACGGCCGCATCTCCGACGCCGCCGCTGCCGCCCGGGAGGCCTTGACCGGCACGGGCTGGCCCGGCGAGCGCACGGCCGAGGTCGCCGACCGGCTGGGCACGCTGTCCACCCGCCTCGGCGACCCGCGGGCCGCGCTCGACGCCCACCGCACGGCGTGGCGCACCCACCCCAACCGCAACCGGCTGCTGACCCTGGTCACGGCGGCCGACGCCGCAGGCCAACGCGCCGAGGTCCTGGCGGCCGAGGCCGACCTGGTTGCGACAATCCCCGACCGGCTCGGCTGCGAACTGCTGCTGCTGGCCGACCGTACCGACACCGCCGCCACCGCCCTGGCGGTATCCGACCCTCTGGGCTGGTCCGATCCCGACCATCCCGGCCCGGTCGTGTGGCCCTACCTGCTGGCCGCCGCGGTCGCCCCGGCCGTTCCCGCCGCCGACACCCAACTCGACCAGCAGTTCGCCGCCATCGACACCGCCGGCCGCTGGTACGCCAACACCGCCGTCGACCTGCCCGACGACGAGCCCGGCGAGCCGTCCGGCGCCCCGTCTCGCCTGTCGGTCCTGCTGGCGTGCCACATCGCCGACCATCCTGGCAGCCCCCAGCAGCGCCAGCAGTGGCTCGACGTAGCGCGGGGTGTCGTCGCCCAGCGCGTCGACGCCGTCGTGAGCAACAAACACCGCGGCGCCTACCAGCGGGTCGCGGTCCTTGCCGTCGCCTATGCCGAGGCACTGGCCCTCGCCGGCAACCAGGCCGCCGCAGCCGCGTTCCTCACCGGTACCCGCAGCCGCTATCCCCGGCACGTCGCATTCCGCGACGAACTCGACCGGGCCACGGCCGCCTCGCCGCTGCTGCCAGCACCACCGGCGCGCCGACGGTAGCCGTGAACCCCGCCAACCACGCCAGGCTCGAACGGAAGATCGCCGCAGTCGCCGCGTCAGCGCTGTCAGCCCGGCAGGTCGTCACCCCGGTCGAGATCCTCACCGGTATCGGTTGGCTGAACACCGCCCAGGTCGAGGACTGGCGCCGAGGCCGCGTACCGTACCTGGAACGGGTAGCCACCGCCAACCTCGCAAAGCTCAGCACCGCCCTGCGCCTGCTGCACGGCTGGGCGCAGCGCAACCAGCTCACCCCGAGCGAGACCAGCTACGTCGCCTGGACCCGCGACCGCCACCGGCTGCGGTTCACCAAGACCGGTGACGCCAACCTCGAACGTGCCTACCGCACCCATTGGATCTCACCAATCCTGGCCGAGGCCAAACGCGCCAGGTGGAGTGAGGGAGTACGGTGCCGGCCATGAGCTTCGCCGGAGAAGAACTGTACGCGGATCTGCCAGCCGCGCTCCGCCGGCTGCTGGATACCCCGCCGCTCACTGAGAAGAAGCTGCTCGAGCTCGGCGTCACCTGGCCTGGCCTGGCGGGCGCGCGGGCGCGGGTGGCCGGCCTGCTGCGCGTCTTTGTGATCACCTGGGATCCGCTCGAACACCAGGCGTCACGGCCAGAGGGCTTCGCCACCCTCAACGCCGACCATGACGGATCGGAGCTGGTGGTGTACCTGCCGATCTGGTCGCTGGTCGACTCGGCCCGCACGCAACGCACCACGATCTGCGCCGTCATCGGTACGATGGCTGGCTCGGCCGTCGCCACAGCCGCCAGTATCGCGGACACTCCCTCAGAAGCCGTCACGGCTACCCGCCGCCCCATGGGCCGGGGTCGGACCACCGACGCCAACGATCTGCTCGCCGACCGCGCGGGCGGTACGGCGTTGGGAGCCCCAGTGATCGACCTGGTCTCCCCCGGGTGGGAGGCCATCGGGCTCGGCGCCATCACCGACATCGTCAAGCACGCCTTCGGGCCGGTCGACCTGGACCGCTCGCCCGTCGCGCTGGCAGCGGCAGCCCAGCGCCAGGTTGGCTGCCCCGCCTGCGCCAGACGGCGATTCGGTTTCCCCGCCGACCTGGCCGAGTCCCAGGCCCGGATGTGCCCGCCCCACCGCGTCAAGGCTGATACGGTCATCCGCGCCCGCGTGGCCAGGGCCAATGCCAGCAACCCCGACGGGTGGGCCGCGATCACCGACGCCTCCAGCCGGATCGATCGTCCCCACCTGCCCGGTGGCCTGGCGACCAAGCTCGCCAACGCCCCTCAGGGCATGTATGTCGTTCCGGAACCAGCCGAACTGGTCGATCGCGCCCGCCTCGTCATCGAGGCAGCCGGCTGGTTCCCCGGCTGCGCCAACGACTTCGCCGTCGCCTTGGGCGAGGAGCCTGACCTGGCCGGTTTCCTGCCCGACTGGCTGGTCAACCTCGTGGCAGACCTCGGCCGTGCCGGCCTGGGCGCCGAGGCGGTGGCCGTCGGCGACGCTCTGGCCACGGTCGATCCCGGCCTGCGCAGCATGCTCGACGGCGACGTCGGGGTGGCATTGGCGCGGGCCGGCCTGGTCGACCAGACCCTGGCCAAGATCGAAGACAATGTGACCCGATGGCCCGACGACTTCTGGATCCGGATACACGCCGGCGATGCTCTCCTGGCCCTCGGCGACCCAGGAGGGGCAGCAACACACTTCCATGCCGCTGTGGACCTGGCCGAGCGGGACGACGACTTCGAGGCCCGCTCCGAAGCAATCGAACGACTCCAACGGCTCGAACGCCTCAACCGGCCCGAACGGCGTGGTTCGAAACCGGAGCCGGGCAGCCGCCCCACCAACCAGCGCAACCAGAAGACCGGCGGCGGCCGATCCCGGCGCAAGCGCAAACGATAGAGTATCCGAACAGCGTGGTTCGCCGTTCCTCACGGCTCTGCCCGGGCACAAGGGACGCACCGAGGCTCTCTGGCATCATCGCCCGATGAACCAGGGCGCCCCAGACCCCACCGCCACCGCCTCACAAGACGACTTGCTCCCACGCAGTGGTCCGCTGAAGGCAGCGCTCGTCGCCTTCGGTCAGAGCCAGCGCTTCACCGGGGAGTTCCGTTCGGCCTACGCCAACCGGTTCGCCACGGCCGAGCCCAGCAGCGAGGCCGACTACATCAACTGTCTGGACCGCTTCGTGCTGGAGCACCGCACCCGCGACGGTCGCACGATCGTGGAACAGTTCGTCGCGTCCCGGCCCGACCTGCCGGAGGCTGAACGCGCCATGCTCCTAGGCTGGGCGAAGGCGGTCGAGGGCATCTTCGAGGTCGAGCGCCATGACGGCGACACCGCAATCATGGTCAACCTGGTCGACGAACTCACCTACCGGGTCCGCTCCAACCTAGGTCCGCAACTGCTCAAGCAGCTCGTACCGGAGACCATCGTGTGGGCCAGGGTCGTGCCGCTCGGCAATGAATGGCTGCTGTCCGGAGCGCTCAACTCCGCGCCACCCGAAGGTCGCCGCGAGATGCGCCGGGCCGCAGCCGAGCTGGCCAACACCTGCCCAGCCGCAGTGTTCCGCAACCCGGACAAGCTCGCCCTCGGCTGGGAACTCCATCGCCGACTACACGAGCACTTCGTCGAGTTTTTCGGTGCCGACTTGGCCGTCGTCACCGGGCACGAACTCGCCGACCGGATGGCAGGGTTCTGGAACTATCACGCCACACGGATCAGTGCTGGTCAGAGTCCGGCGCCTGGTCAGACGACATCGTCCAAGAACCGGGACGCCCCAGACGAAGAGCAGCCGCCTCCGGTACCCCAGATGTCGATGTCCTCCGATTTCGAACAGGCCGAGACCGTCGGCATCATGTTCGACGAGGTCGAAGGGCTGTGGTTCCTGCCGGAGTACCGGCTCGTCCGCGACGTGTTCGCCGACCCGGCCCTGATCGCCGGCCGCCGCTACCGGGACGCGGTCAGCGGGTATCTCAAGAGCCAGAGCATCCCCCCGATCGTGCTGCGCAGGCTCGCCGAGCAGGATCCAGACCGAGCCGGCCGGGTCTTCGCCCGCCTGCTGGGCAAGCCCCGCTTCACCTGGCAGCGCGAGGGGGAGGCGCTGCTGCGGCGGTACAAGACGCGATTCCTCGACCGTGCGCCGCTGCCCGGCGTCACCCCGCTGAGCAACCGGCAGCGGGCGTTCCTGCGCCCCTGACCCCAACCGCGCCAAGCGACGGACCCCTGGCCGGTCTCGCCGACGGCAGCACGGCCGCGGGGCGCACGCGGCGGATCCAGAAGCCGAGTGCTGCGACTCCGCGACGATGTCCATACGATGCCCGCATGACAGCGCGGGAACGGGCATCGGCCGTTGGGTCATTCCCGGCGGCGACACGCGGGACGCGGAGGGACCCGGATGACGAAACTGGCAGACTTCACCGGACGGTGGAGGATCACGTCGATGGAGTTGTGGGTTACCGACGTCATCGACCTGGTGGAGCCCGCGTTCATCGAGTTCGACCGTGATCGGACTGGGCGGTTCGGGTTCATCGCCGTCGATGGGTGGATGGACTGCCGCGAGGCGACCCGCGACGGACAGGCCCACGTCGAGTTCACCTGGGAGGGTAGCGACGAGGGCGACCACGTCAGCGGTCGTGGCTGGGCCAGCCTCGCCGACGACGGCACGCTCGACGGTCGCATCTTCTTCCACCTCGGCGACGACTCGGGCTTCCACGCGGTCCGCGCCGAGCCCCAGCCGACCAGCAGACGTTCCCGACGGAGGTCCCGGTGAGCACCACGAGTAATCATCCGGACCCCATGGAAGCTGAGATCGAACACGCCCTCGATCCAGGCCGGTTCGTGTCCGACCAGGGCTGCTTCCGATTCGTCGACGGCCTCGAACAGGTCGCGGCGGCCATCGGCCGGCTCGTCACCGACGATCCCGAGCGGGCGGCCACCCTGTACGAGACGTTCCTGGCCGGGTGCTACGAGAAGGCCGAAGAGGTCGACGACTCCAGCGGCAGCTTCGGTATGTTCGCCCAGAGCTTGATCAGTGGCTGGATCACGGCTCGCCAGGCCGCCGAGGCATGCCCGCAGCAGACCACGGCCCACCTGCTGGCCTGGATGGACAACGACCAGTACGGCTTCTGCCACCGGCTGGAACGCGAGATCGCCACCGTCCTCGACGAGGCCGGCCTCGCGGCGTTCATCGACCAGATCCGGAGCCGGTTCGAAGCCGCCGACCGGACCACCACGAGTTCTGTCGAGTCGGATCAGGCCGCCCGTCGACGACGGGCCGAAACGCTACGGTGGGCCGAGACGCTACGGTGCCTGTGCGCCGCCCAAGGTGACCTCAATGCATACGTCGAACTCGCCGGGCGCACCGGCCTGACCACCGACGACTGCCTCACGGTCGCGAACCTACTGGTCACCCGAGGCGACCCCGCCCAGGCTCTGTCCTGGGTGGAGCGCGGCCTGGAACTCGACGCCCACCGGCCGTACCCATCCTTCGCCGCGCACAGCCTCACCGAGCTCAAGCCCCGGCTCCTGGCCGACCTTGGTCACGGTGAGCAGGCGCTGGAGACGGCCTGGGCCGACTATCGCAGGCACCCCGACCGGTACTCCTACGACCACCTGATGACGTTCGTCCCCCAAGCCGAGCGCCCCGCCTGGCACGACAGAGCCATCTCCGCGGCCCTGGACGGCAACCGCTACCTGCCTGCGGTGATGGAACTGCTGCTGCACACCGACGAGACCGGACGCCTCGGGCACCTGGCCGCCCGCACCTCCGACAGTTCGCTGGAAGGCATCGGCCACCACGCGGCAGAAAAGCCGGCACCGCGCTGGAACCAGGCCACCCCGGCGAGGCCGCCAGGATCTGGCGGGCTCAGGGCATGCGCATCCTGAAGGGGAGCAAGAGCAGGTACTACGGCGCCGCGCTGCGGTACTTCGAACACGCCAAGCGCTGCTACCGGCAGGCAGACCAGCCAGCCGAGTGGCAGCAGGTGGCGTGGGTGCGGCAGTCAGGCAGTCCGGTCGGGAGATGATCCATTGCGGGGCGGCGTTCGCGCGCTGGACCTCGCGGTGCCGCGCGATGGTGCCGTCCGGCTCGACGTCGTCCTGGCCGGCGCGTTGGCGGTTCCACACCTGGCGGCCGGTGTAGCGGGGGTTGCCCAGGATCGCCGCGACGGTGGTGAGCATCCAGCGTTGGCCGCTGCGGTGCGGGTTGCGTGCCGGGTCGGCGCCGGACGGACACGGCACGCCGTAGTCGTTGAGATCGCGGGTGATGCTGGCCACGCTGCGGCCGGCGAGCCGTTGGGCGAAGATCCACCTCACGTGGGGTGCGGTCGCCGGGTCGGGTTCCAAGCGGTGCAGGCGCCGGCCCCAGGCGGCGTGGGCGCGGTTCGGGTGCGGGCCGGCGTCGACGAGTCGGTAGCCGTAGGGCGGCCGGCCGCCGAGATGTCGACACTGCAGCTCGGCTTGGGCGCGCATGGCCGCGCTGGTGCGGTGCCGCGCCCGGGACACCTCCCGCTGGGAGTGCACGCCCAGCAGGTCCAGCAGCGCCACCTGTCGGGGGTTGTCGAAGTCCACCGGCCCGTAGGTCTCGGGCAGCCACAGCTGCACGCCGTGCTTGACGAGGGTGGGGGTCAGCTGTTCGAGCTGCTGGCCGTGGAAAGCGCGTTCGTACTCGCCGACGACGATCGCTGAGCTTCCACCCCGGGACCGGACACCGGGGTTCTCACGCTGCGAGGGCGTGGGTGTGACGATACCCGAGGCGGGCCTCGGTGGGTGTGCGGTATCCAATGGTCGAATGTAGACGGTTTGTGTTGTAGTAGGCCAGGTAGGCGAAGACCGCTTGGCGAGCGGCGGCGCGGGTGGGCCAGACCTTGGTGCCGACCTCGGTTTTCAGGGTCGCGAAGAAGCTTTCCGCGGCCGCATTGTCATAGCAAGATCCAGTACGGCCCATCGATGCCCGTAGCCGATGTCTGCGCAGGCAGCGGCGGAACTCGGTGGAGGTGTACTGGGATCCGCGGTCCGAGTGGAAGATCGCGCCCTTGCCGGTCAGGCCCCGGCGGGCGGCCAGGGTGATCGCGTTGCAGGCCAGCTCGGCGCGCATGTGCTCGGCCATCGCGTGCCCGACCACCTCGCGGGTGTGCAGGTCGATGACGGTGGCCAGATACAGCCAGCCCTCCTCGGTGGGCAGGTGCGTGATGTCGCCGACCAGCTTCTCGCCCGGCGCGGCGGCGGTGAAGCCCCTGCCGAGCAGATCCGGGGCCGGTGGCGCGGTCACATCCTGCTTGGTCAGCGATCGGCGTCGCCGGCGCGTGAAGCCCACGATCCCGCGCTGACGCATGATCCGCTCGACCTTCTTGCGGTTGACCCGCCGGCCGCGCCGGCGTAGCTCCACCGTCACGCGCGGGGACCCGTACGCCTGTCGGTGCGCCGCGTGGATCGCGGTGATCTCCGCAGCGAGCGCGTCCTCGTCCTGCTCACGCTGCTCGCGGGCCTCCGCGGCGTGCAACCACTCGTAGAAGCCCTGGCGGCGCACCCGCAGGACTCGACACAGCCGCGTGACGCCGTAGGTGGCGCGCTCGGCGGAGATGAAGCGGTAGCGGCTGGTCAATGCCCCATCTCCTTGGCAAAATATTGGGCTGCCTTGCGGAGAATGTCCTTCTCCAGCTCCAGCTCCCGCACCCGAGCACGCAGCTTGCGCAGCTCTTCGCGCTCGGTGAGCGTCAACTCGGGCTCCGCGGACCGGCCGCCGGCCTCCCTACGCTCCTCGGCCCGGACCCAACCACGCAGCGTCTCATGGTTGACGCCCAGGTCACGGGCTATCTGCCGCAACGGCGAGTCCGACGAACGGACCAACGCCACCGCGTCCTTACGGAACTGCTCGGTGTACTGCGAGGGACGTGCCACCAGGGCATCCTTCCTCCTGGCTCATCTGCCAGGGATCAGGGTGTCCGGCCCGAGGGGGGAAGCTCACGCGTCGAACCCGCGTGCTGGGTCCGCCACGGCGGCGAGTAGCCGTGACGCTTGCGGCCGGTCCGGCCAGGCCACCCGGCGGGAGACACCCTCGTCGAAGAACTCGGCCACGATCCGACCATGGCCGGCGACAAGGTCCTCGGCGTGGTCGCGCTGCCAAAGGCACGACGACGCCCGATCCTGGAAGTCGACCGTGGACATCCGCCCGTAGAACGCGAACCGCAGCCCATCCGCCAGCGGAATGAATCGCTGCGGCCGGACCTTGCGCTGCTGGGCAGCCCACGATGCGAGAGTGGCCTGTCCTGGGATTGTGTTCGCCCGCGTCGCCATAGGACCTCCACGATCGGTACGCCTGCCCGTCATGGCCTCGATGTGTAGGCTAGGTGCAGCGGGCCGGATTGTGGAGTTCTGTCACTCCTTCGTGTATTTGCGGCGTCCGCTGGTGGTGATGTTGGGCGTTGCCGCTTACGTCAAAGACCAGGTATGCCCACACGCCGAGCAGCCCGAGATCGCTGTCGCGCAAGGTGAAAACGAGTGTGCCCCGGGAACGCCGTCTCGCCTGCGGCTGGCCGGCGACGGGCCGAGCAGGTCACCGGCGGGCCCACCCGCGCCCGAACCTGTGTCAATGCTCGGTCGACGTGGTGGGCCGCTGGCGGCTCGCTCCCCAGGAGGGCGGGAGACGTCAGATCGTTCGCGTGCGCGTGGGCCTCATCATCCGCTGAGGGCCGGACACCACCGAGTGGCGGATACCGGCCGGCGTGAAACCCGACACCCCGGGGTCCGCGCCGGCCGGCCATCACGGCACTCTCCGCATCAGCACAACGCCCGGTCGGTCACCGCTGAAGGTGCCCTTAAGGGCGTCCGCCAGTAGGTCATCGGATGCGAGGGCTACGGGGTCGGGTGTCCCACCGGTAGTGCTTCCACGCTCGCACGATGAGGCTACGGATGGTGATGAGGATGCAGACTGCGGCGAGGTAGAAATCCACGCATGCGCGGCGTCGTTCGGTGTTGCGTCTGATCTTGCCGAAGTTGTTGCACCAGGAGTTCGTGCGCTCGATCACCCAACGGCCACCGTGCTGGATGGGGGTCTTCTCATCCTTGGGTGCGATCTCCGACTGAAGTCCATGTGCGTCGATGACGTCGCGGGCGGGACCGTTGTCGTAGCCGGCGTCCAGGTGCAGGCGGGCGTCGTCGGGTAGTGGCCCGACCTGGGCGAGGGTGTCCAGTGTGGCGTCGAGCAGGGCGTGGTCGGGTCGATTGGCCGGTGCTGGCACGGTGCCCAGTGGGATGCCGTACCCGTCGGCGACCTGTGATCGTTTGATGCCGTCCTTGGCCCGGTCCACCGGGCTGGGCCCGGCGCATTCGCCGCCGGAAGGCGCCTTGGTGATGCAGCCGTCCAGAGGAAGGTCTTGAAGGTCGAGGCCGATCATCCGGTCGTAGGCCGCCAGTGCGATCAGCCGCAACTGTTCCATGATCCCCAGGCCGATCCACTCGTCGCGGCGACAGCGCAATGTGGTCGCTGAGCAGGTCTCATCGCCGATGCGTTCGTAGCTGGCGCCGAAGACGAGGACCTCGATCAGCTTGTCGAACACGACAGTGTCATCGATGCGTTGACGGTGACAGCCCAGCGGATGTGTCACAACGCGTTCGGGAAGCAGAGCGAGGAACTGGGTGCGAAACGGGTCGAGGATGCATGATGGGACGGCGGGCACAGAGCCTCCAGCGATCGCAGAGCGTAGACAACTCGATGATCACTGACTCTGTGCCCGTTTCGCTACTCCGCGTCCCCGCCGTCACCTACTGGCGGACGCTCTAAGATCCACAGCCCGGCTGGCACCCCCACGGGTGTCACCATCGGGTGTCTCCTTCGGCGAAGGCGACCCAGGGGTCCTCGCGTGGCGGCGCGTGTCGTTCCGGCTGCGCCCGGTCGGCGCCGACCAGGCCGGTGTCGCGGGCACGGCTGGCGACAAGGGCCGCGAGGGCGGTGGTGATGGGGACGGCCGTGATCAGCCCGATGGTGCCCACCGCGCTGCGGACGAGTTCCTGGGCGACCAGTTCGCCGGTGAGCAGGTCGCCGACGGGGGTGTTGCCGGCGGCGAAGAGCAGCATCAGCGGAAGGGACGCGCCGGCGTAGGCCAGCACGATGGTGTTGATGACGGAGGCGATGTGTGCCCGGCCGATGCGGGTGCCCGCACGGTAGAGCTCCCGGAAGCGGTAGGACGGGTTGGCCGCGGCCAGTTCGGTGACGGTGGCCGACTGGGTCACGGTGACGTCGTCGAGCACGCCGAGGGATCCGATGACGATGCCGGCGAGCAGCAGGCCGCGCATGTCGACGTTCTGGTAGGCGATGGACAGGTAGCTGGCTGTCTCGTCGGCGACCCCGGACAGGTGGGCGGCGGTGGTGGCCGCTGCGGACAGCAGGGCGGTGATGGTGAGGCTGACCAGGGTGCCGGCGACGGCGACGGAGGTGGTCGTGGTGAACCCGTGGGTCAGGTAGAGGACGGTGAGCATGATGGCGGCGGAGCCGACGACGGCGACGAGCACCGGTGATCGGCCGTCGAGGATGGCGGGGATGATGAACAGCAGCAGGACGGCGAAGGTGACGGCGAGGCCGGCCAGCGCGGTCACGCCCCGCCAGCGAGCGAAGGCGATGACGGCGAGGGCGAAGGCCGCGCCGAGCAGCCACAGCTGGTGGGAGCGCTGGAAGTCGATGATCGAGTAGCTCTTGCCGCCGCCGGTGGGGTCGTCGAGCAGGAGCAGGGTGACCTTGTCGCCGGCGTGCAGCCGGGGCGCGCCGGGACCGGACGGTATGTCGGTGGTGACGTCGGTGCCGGCGTCCCGGCCGCTGGTGAGGGTGACGGTGACCGATCCGCACGCGATGGTGGGCGTTGACGGCCCTGGCGCCTCCTCGTTCTCGCCTTCGGCTGCGGGACAGGATTGGGGTGAGACCGTGCGGATCTGCCCGAGGACCCGGGGTGGCTCGTCGGTGGCTTCCGCCTGGGGGGTGTGGTGCGGCCAGAGCAGCAGCATGCCCACGGCGGTGAGCAGCACCGCGGGGGTGAGGAGCAGCAGGGTCAGCCTGCGCCGTGCCGGGGTTGCGGGTTGGCGTCCCTGAGGGTGGTCGTGGTGGTGGGCGAAGCTCACGGGACACTCCTCGACGGTCAGGGACGCGGGCCGGCGAACCCGGTTTCGTCAGCCCCTCGCGGCGGTTCAGCATGGTCGAGGCGAGCCGGTCGGACAACCCCGACCCGGCGTGGCTCCTCGCCCGGGTCGCGGGGCGCGAAGGAGAAGGGCCTCGACAGGCCGTCCGGGTTGGACGTGCTCGAGTATCGAACGCTTACGAGTTGGGGAGCGATTCGGGTCGACTTGCAAGAGTTACTACGACATCGTATATTCCAAAATCGTGACTTCGTTCTCTACGCCGCCCCAGCAGTCGGCGCTGCTCGCGCTGCAGCGCGCCACTCATGCCACCCTGCAGATACTCACCGCCGAGCTGGTCGACCTCGATCTGACCGCTTCCGAGATCAACGCGATGGCTATCCTCGCGGACGGCCACGGCCGCACCATCTCCGAGCTCGGAACCGCGGCCGGCACCCGCCCGACCACACTGACCAGCGTGCTGGACCGATTGGAGCGCCGCGGCCACATCACGCGCGGCACCCGCCCGGGCGACCGCCGGGTCGTGGTCATCGGGCTGACCTCCTCCGGCCGCCTCGCCGCCGACACAATCCGCCAGACCCTGACCGAGGTGGAAGCCCGCGCGCTCGACGGCCTGCCCGCCGAGGCCATCGCCGACTTCCACACCGTCCTGCGCGCCCTGGCTGACGTGTCCTCATGACCCCAACCGAATCCGAGGCACCCCGGGACACCTGCCTCTTCGATGAGCTGATGGCCGAGGTGACGGCATCCGCCGGCATCTTCGGCCACCGCGAGCACGTCCACCTGACCTGGCTGGCGGTGCGCCGTGTCGGCATGCCCACGGCCATAGCCCTGGTCAGCGACGGTATCCAGCGCACCGCCCGCTACGCGGGAGTGCCCCAGAAATACCACACCACCGTCAGCCAGGCCTGGGTGGAGCTGGTAGCCCACCATGCGGCCGAGCACGAGCTGCCGGATTTCGCGGCCTTCGCCGAACGGCATCCCGCGCTGCTCGACAAGCGCCTGCTCACCCGTTTCTACCGCTCCGCGACGATGGCCAGTGCCCAGGCCCGAACCAGCTGGGTCGAGCCCGACCTTGCCCCGTTCCCTTGGATGGCCCGCAACCGGTAGCGGCCGGAAAACACCGGCTTCACCGGTAGCCACGCCAAGAACCGAACGGACGAGGCGAATTGTGAGTCACGCCTGGGCCCGCGCGGCCCTGTCCCACCCTGCCCTGTCCGGCATCTCCCGTGCCCACCTCGGCGCGTTGCTCGAACAGCTCGCACCGAGGTGGGGCTCGGCACGCGAGTCGGCCTTGCGCGAGCGCCGCGGCGGGGACCGGCAGCGGGCCGCCGGCGCGGGCCCCCGACACCAGTTGGTGTTCACCGATCGGCTGCTGGTCCACCTACGCCACCAACTGCCGCACGCGGCTCTGGCCGAACTCTACGGGGTGGACCGCTCAGTCTCCGCCGCGATCCGCGAGGTCAGGCCGCTGCTGGCCGCTCGCGGCTTCGCCGTCCCCGACCGGCCGGGCCTGCGGCTGCGGACCCTGGAGGACCTGTTCGCCTACGCCAATGCCGAGGGCGTCGACCTGCGAATCGACGGCACCGAGGTGCAGGTCCGCCGGCCCCGGGCCGGCCGGCCCGGCCGCAAGGCGTTCGTCTCCGGCAAAGAAGATGTCGGCAGAACACCATCAAAACCACCACTTTCAGCGACCGGCAGGGCCGCACCCTGTTCTCCGGCGTAATCCGGCCGGGCCGGATGCACGACCAGACAGCCGTGCGCACCGAGGGCATCGCCGAGCAGTTCCGCCGCTGTCCGAAGGTGAAGGCCGAAGTCGACGAAGGCTACCGGGGCCTGGCCAACGATTTCCCCAACCAGGTGACCGCCCCGCCGGGAAAACCCAAGAAGGACGCCTTGCTCGGCGATCACCACAACTGGCGCGAGACGCGCCGCCAGTCCTCCAGCCGGATCTGCGCACCAACGCCGAGTACAAGCAGTGGCCCCCCTTCAGCGATACACCGGCCGCCGCGAGACCTACGCCGAAACCCACCTGGCGATCGCCGGGCTGGTCTCCGACCGATCCGCCCTTCGGACCACACGCGACACCGAACTGGTGCTCGCCCGGCAAACCACCTGCTGACCAACCATCAGCCGAAGCGCAGGCCGACATGCCCCGACCTCAATCGCTCCGGCCAATTCGTTACGTGCAGTGTTTGAGCACGTCCAGGACGAGTGAGACAGCCGGCACGCCGGTGAGCGCGTATGCATTCGACCCTGGACGCGGTAGCGGCGCATGAGGCGGGCGTGGCGCTGGTGCCGAAGCTGATGGGACACACGTGGGGGTCGGTAGCTGCAGCGCGCCGCTGAGTTCGGTGACGCAGGCGTCGGCTCGCGTGAGCTGCTGCAGGATACGGATCCGCGTCGGGTGGGCGATGGTGCGCAGGATTTCGCTGATCTCGTCTATCGACGCGGGGTCGGCGGTCATGGGGCGGTGAGGGAGATCGTGCGGAGCCCGTCTCGCAGGCGGTTCGCCGCCAGCGATACGAGCAGGACGGCGGTGGCGGTCAGCGTGATGCTGCCGCCCGCAGAAACATCCCATATTCGGGAGAACCAGAGTCCGACGACGGCGCTGCCGGCGCCGAGGATGGTCGCGAGCATGGTCATGGGGGTGAGGCGGTCGGTCCAGGCGCGGGCGGCCGCGGCCGGGGCGACGATCAGGGCCAGGGCGAGGATGGTGCCGACGGCGGGCACGATCGCGACGACGACGAGGTCGATCAGCAGCAGCAGGGCGAGGTCGAGCAGCCGGACGTGATGGCCGGCGGCGCGGGCGCCGGCGGGGTCGAAGCCGGCGTACAGCAGGTGCCGGCCGCCGAGGGCCACCGCAGCGGCGGTGACCGCCAGCAGGACGGCGGTGACGGCGAGGTCGTGGGTGGTGACGGTGAGGATCGAGCCGACCAGGAAGGCGGACAGGTCCCGGCTGAAGCCGTTCTGGGTGGCGACCAGGGCGACGCCGAGCGCGAATCCGGCGGAGAGGATGACGCCGGTGGCGGCGGTGGCTTCCTGGCCGCGGGTACGGGCCAAGGCGGCCACGGCGGCGGCCATGAGCAGTCCGGTGACCACGCCGCCGAGGTAGATGTTGATGCCGAGGATGGACGCGGCGACCACGCCGGGGAACGTGGCGTGGGCCATGGTCATGGTGAAGAACGACAGCCGCCGCAGCACCACGTGGACACCGACCAGGCCGGTGAGGATGCCGACGGCGACGGCTTCGACCAGGGCGCGGCCGAAGGTGTCCTGCAGCAGCCAGCTCACGGGCTCACCGCCTCGTCGGAACCGGGCGGCCGTCGGCGCAGGTGCCCGGCGGGCAGGGCTAGCAGGTAGTACGCCACGAGGGTGAGCACCACCGCCGAGGCGGAGGTGAGCCGGACGCCGTACCGGACGGAGGCGGTCCAGCTGGCGAGCAGCCCGAGGTAGGCGGCGAGGGCGGTGACGGCGGTGGCGATCACGGCCATGGCGGCGATCCGGTCGGTGAGCAGCCGCGCGGTGGCGGCGGGCACGATGAGCAGGGCGATCACCAGGATGGTGCCGACGGCCTGCACGGCGGCGACGACGACCAGCGCGACGGCGGTGTTGAGTCCGAGATCCAGCGCGGTGAGGCGGTACCCGGCGGTGGCGGCGGCGACCGGATCGAAGGAACGCAGGATCAGCGGCCGCGCGGCGACGGCGAGACCGGCGAGGACGATGGCGGCCAGCGCGGCGGTCTGCGCGAGCTGGGCGGGCGTGACGGTGAGCAGGCGCCCGAACAGGAACGCGGTCAGGTCGCTGGTGTAGGAGTGCTGGCGGGAGACCAGCACCACGCCGAAGGAGAACATGGCGGTCAAGAGCACGGCCACCGTGGTGTCGTCGCTGAGCTGCCCCCACCTGCTGAGCAGGGTGAGCGCGGCCGCAGTCAGCAGCGCGGCGACGAGGGCGCCACCGGTGATGCCGGTCCAGCCGGCGACGAGGAACCCGATGACGACGCCCGGGAAGACGGTGTGGGTCAACGCGTCGGCGACGAACGCCAGCCGGCGCAGGAACACCAGCACGCTGACCGGCCCGCAGACCGCCGCGAGCAGGAGCAGCTCGGCGATCGCACGGCCCATGAACGGCATGCTGAACGGTGCGACGAGAGCGCTCATGGCAGCACCGCCGCCGAGCCGGTGTGCAGGTCCACCGACTGGCTGCCGTAGCCGTAGCGGCCGGGCAGCTCGGCGAGGATCTGTGCGGTCGGGCCGGTGACTGTGTGACCGCCGTGGACGAGGCAGGCGATGTCGGCGAGTTCACGGGCCAGGCGCAGATCGTGGGTGCTGAGCAGGACGCAGGTGCCAGCGGCGGCCAGGTCGCGCAGCTGCGCCATGATGACGTCCTGGCTGACGGTGTCCAAGCCGTTGAAGGGTTCGTCCATGAGCATCAGTTGCGTCTGGGCGGCGATGGCGCGGGCGAGCAGCACGCGCTGGCGCTGGCCGCCGGACAGCAGCCCGAAGCGGGTACGCGCCCGCTCGGCCAGTCCGACGCGGGCCAGCGCGTCCGCGGCGATAGCGCGGTCGCTCGCGCGGATCTGCCGTAGCCAGCGGGTGGGCCGGTAGCGGCCCATGAGCACGACGTCGGCGGCGGTGACCGGGAAGTCCGCGTCGAGGGTGTCGACCTGCGGCACGTAGGCGGCGGCGCCGCGTGCCTGCCGCGCCGGCCGTCCGGAGACGGTGATCGTGCCGGTGAGGATGTCGGCGAGACCGACGACGGCCTTGATGAGGGTGGACTTGCCGGCACCGTTGGCGCCGACGAGGGCGACGATCTGGCCGGGCGACACGGTGAGGTTCACGTCGGTGAGGACGGCGCGGCGCCGGTAGCCGACGCCGGCCCCGACGAGGCGGAGGGCGGCGTCGGCTACCGGCGTGTGGGTGGGCTCAGCCACCGAGGGCCGCCACGATGGTGTCGGTGTTGTGTTCCTCCGCGCCGAGGTAGGTGCCCTGGGGGGTGCCTTCGGGGCCGAGGCTGTCACCGTAGAGTGCGTCCTCACCGCCGACCACCTTCACCCCGGCCTGGCGGGCGATCGCCTCGGCGGCCTTGGGCGGCAGGGAACTCTCACTGAAGATCGCCTTCGTGCCGGTGGCCTTGATCTTCGCCACGAGGTCGTCGATCTGCGTGGCGGACAGCTCCGCGCTGGTGTCCAGGCTGGGGATCACGGCGCCGATGAACTGCAGGCGGTAGCGGTCGATGTAGTAGCCGAACGCGTCGTGGTTGGTGACCAGCTTGCGCTGGTCGGCCGGCAGGGCGGCGAACTTGCGTTCGTTGTCCGCGTCGAGATTGTCCAGCTTGGCCGCGTACGACTGGAAGTTGCTGCGGTAGGCGTCGGCGTGGCCGGGGTCGGCGGCGACGAACGCCTTCTCGATGTTCTCCGCCATCATCTTCGCGTTGCGGGGATCGTGCCAGATGTGCGGGTCGCCGTTCTTCATCTCCTCGTCACCCGGGTCGCCCTTGCGCAGGGCCACCCCCTGCGAGGTGTCGACGACCGTTCCCTTGAAGCCGGCCGACGAGATGGTGTCGTCGAGCCATTTCTCGAGACCGACGCCGTTCTTGACGACCAGCTTCGCCGCGCCGATCGCCTTAATGTCGGCGGGGGTGGGCTCGTAGTCGTGCGGGTCGACGTTCGGCTTGATGATCTGAGTGACCTTCACCGCGTCGCCGCCGACGTTGCGGGCGAAGTCGGCGACCTCGGGCGTCGTGGCGACGACGGAGACCTTGCCGTCGGCCGCGCCGGCGGCGCCGTCGGTAGTGGCGGAACCGCAGCCGGCGACGGCGCCGACGGCCGCGATCGCCAGGGCGGTGCCGAGCGTACGAATGGAAAGGGTCACGACCGCTCCTTGCTCAGTGGATGAGCGGAACGGTAGTCATTTCCAATAACGTCGTCTAGCTGTCAGGTGCTCATATCAGCACCGGTGCAACTGTCGTCCGGTGTCCTACTCGTACGGTTCCGCGGGCGCGGTGATCTTCTGCCAGGTCTCCACCTGGAAGTAGGGGACGTCGGCGTCGTTGACGGGATCTTTGGCGGTGTGTGGGATCCACCGGCCGGTGGCCCGTACCCAGGTGTTGGCCGGGACTCCAGGAACCTCGCCGCGCAGCCCGAGCTTGATCGGGACGCCGTCGGCGGCGCAGCAGGACAGCACGATGCGGGCGAGCATGGGCTTCCCGTCGGGGCCGGGGGCGAGGAAGCCGGTGAGCTGGATCCGCCGGTCCTGCAGGGTGCGGCCTTGGTCGTAGACGGCGCGGTAGCCGTATTCGAGGAGGGTGAGGTCCGCCGGGTCGCCGGGAGGCAGGGGCGGGTAGGCGACGTCTCGGTTGTCGCTGAGGGCGGAGCCGGCGCGCGAGGCGGTGTCCGCGCCGAGCGCCGGCGGGACGACGAAGAGCAGGGCGATCGCCGGCAGCAGCAACAACCAGCCGACCAGCGGTCCCGACCGGCCGTGGTCGTGCCCGTCGCCGTCCGCGTCGGCCTTGGGGCGGTTCAGGTGCCGCAGCTCCTGCATGAGGGCGACCACCGCGGCGATGACCAGCAGCACGCCGGCGGCGATGAGGAACGGTCGTAGCCCCTGCTTGACGTAGCGCAGGTACAGGTCGGTGACGCTGGCGCGCAGGATCGCGCCGCCGAGAAAGACCAGCACCACTGCCTGGCTGCCGCGGTTCACCAGATCACCGCCCCGACCGCGGCCGCGACGAGCACGGCGAGGGCGAAGGTGGCCGGGGCGAACCGGACGGCGAACCGCCTCCCGAAGATGCCCGCCTGCATGGACACCAGCTTCAGGTCGACCATCGGGCCGACCACGAGGAAGGCCAGCCGGGCGGTCAGGGAGAACTGGGACAGCGACGCGGCGACGAACGCGTCGGCCTCGGAACAGATCGACAGCAACACCGCCAGCGCCGCCAGTGCGAGCACCGACAGCACCGGCCGGGCCGCCAGGTCGTGCAGAAGCTGCTGGGGAACAGCCACGTTGATCGTCGCCGCGGCCATGGCACCCACGACGAGGAACCCGCCGGCGTGGATGACGTCCTGCCGGCAGGCGGTCCAAAACGCCGCCATCCGGGGCAGCCCGTCGAGGTGGGCGCGGTGCGGCAGACGGATCCACTCCGCGCGGCCCAGCCGCAGCCACAGCCAGCCCATCAACACGGCCACCACCAGGCTGGCGCCGCCGCGGGCGACGACCATCTCCGGGTTGCGCGGGAACGCGACCGCGGTGGCGGTGAGCACGATCGGGTTGATCGCCGGCGCGGCGAGCAGGAACGCCAACGCGGCGGCCGGAGTGACCCCGCGCCGGATCAGCGACCCGGCGATGGGCACCGACCCGCACTCGCAGCCGGGCAGCACGACGCCGGCGACACCGGCGACCGGCACGGCGAGGGCCGGGTGGCGGGGTAGGGCCCGGGCCCAGAACGAGCGGGGTACGAACACCGCGATGACGGCCGACAGGACCACTCCGAAGACGAGGAACGGTGTCGCCTGCACCATGACCGACACGAACACGGTCAGCCAGGTCTGCAGCCGCGGGTCCGCCACCAGCGCGCCGACCTGCCGGTGCAGCACGCCGACGAGGATGATCACGACACACAGCACCTCGGTCGAGCCGACCACCCGGTCCCGCTCAGACGCTGGGGGCTCCGCGATCGTGGCGGTGGGAACGTGCGGCTCGGGCCTGACGGGCGCGGCGGGATCGGTCGTGCTCAGGCGGATCACCTCTCCGGTCAATGGCAGTATCTTACTGTGACCGCCTGATCACGGGGTGTCCCTAACGGCCGATGCCCGTCCCCGTGGGGAGCCGGGAGCGGGCATCGCGCGGGTGCGGGTCAGCTCACGGCGCCGATGGACACCGCGCCGCGGCCCACGACAGCACCTCCGTCGGTGACGAGGTTCAGCTCACCGAACAGGTGCCGGCCGGCGACGGGTGCGGCGTTGACCGTGACCACGCCGGTGATGGTGGCGCTGGCGCCGTTGGCCAGGGAGACCACCGTGCCCGGGGCGGTAACGGCACCCAGGGCAGGGGAGCAGAACACGTCCCGGCAGGCGAACTCGGTCCGCCGGCACGGCGTAGCCGTCGACCTGCACGGTGTAGATGCCCGGCTGCGGGTTCGGAATGGACACCGACTCCTCCGAGTCGCCGTCGGCGGACTGGCCGACCTGCTCAACCGTCGCGCAGCACGGTCAGGTCCAGGTCCGCGCCGAGGTCACCGGTGTTGCCGATCGCCACGTCCAGTCGGGTCGCCCCGGCCGGCACCTCGACGGTGTAGGTCTTGCGCTGTCCGTCGCCGATGGTCTCTCGGGAGGAGGCGGAGCTGCCCAGCGGACCACGCTGGCCGGTGATCGTCACCGGGCCGAAGGTGTTGGTGACCGTCCAGGTCACCGGGGTGGATTCACCGGCGGTCACGCTCGGCAGGGTCACCACCGCCGGTTCCACGCTCACCCCCTGCACGCGGGCGGTGAGCTGGAACGGGTTGTTCAGCGCCGGTGAGGTGCGCCGGGACCCCACCTCGATCTCCCACACGCCGGGCAGCGGGTTGGCGTAGTCCCGCTCCTGCGGCTTGCACGCCGCCGGGTCGGAGTAGTTGGTGTAGCAGACGGTGCTGGCGGTGCTCTCGACCGGAACGCCGTAGGGGTTGATGGCGATGAACCGGGTCTGCGAGCCGGTGGCGATGCCGGACAGGTTCACCTGCAGCGCCGACGCGCCGGCCGGCACGCTGACGAAGTAGCTGGTGAACGAGTTGCGGTCGACGTTGCCGGAGGCCGAGAAGGCGTACCCGGCCTGGCCGGTGTGGCGGCGGCGACCACGGTGTTGAGCACCTCGAAGTCCACCACCTTGGTCGTCGGGTCGTCGATTCGCAGGATGGCGCCGTGCGCGCCGGCCTTCGGGGTTGCCGTCACTGCGGCGGTCACGGTCTTGTTCAGCGGCAGGTTCACCGACTTCGCCGAGCGGAAGGTACCGTCGTTGCCCCGCCACACCAGGTTGGGCCGAATCGACCCGGCCGGCCCGCTGGTGCGGGTGATCTTCACCTGGTACGTGCGGGCCTATCCGGCCTTTTGGCCGCCCTGCCCGGGGGCCGGTTGTAGATGCCGGTGCCCCGGCCGGGAGTGGCGCGGTAGTCCGAGATCGGCGTGCACACGGGCGCATCGGCGGTGTAGCTGCGCGGGGTGCTCGGCTTGGCCAGCAGCTTCCAGGCGACCGGAATGCTGAGCAGGCCGTTGCCCTGCCCGTACGCCGGCTCGCCCTTGATCCAGGTGGCGGAGCTGGCGATGGCGCGGCGCAGCGCCGCCGGGTGACGCCGGTGTCGGTGGCCTCGGCTGCGGACAGCAGCAGCGCCGCTCCGCCGGCGGCCTGCGGGGAGGCCATCGAGGTGCCCTGCAGCATGGCGTAGCCGGGCGGCAGGGAGTAGCCGGCCTCAGCCACCGGGGAGCCGCCCTGCCACACCGGACGGTGGAGATTCCATGACGAGGTTGCGGCCGGCCTGGGTGACCCACGCGGCGGTCGGGTGCGCGGTGGAACCCAGGATCCGGATGCGGCGGTTGGCGTGTTCGATGACGGCGAGGATGTACATGCGTGTCCCGGTGAGCGTGACCGTCTCGATGAAGTCGCAGGCGAGCAGCGCGTCGGCTTCGGAGCGCAGGACGTCGGCCCAGGTGGTGGCGGCCCGGTCGGGTGCGGGGTCGATGCCTGACTCGCGCAGGATTTCCCAGACGGTGGACGGGGCGACCTTCACCCTGAGGGTGAGCAGTTCGCCGTGCAGGCGACGGTAGCCCCAACCGCTGTTCTCCCGCGCCAACCGCAGGATCAGGGTACGGATCGAGCGCAGCGTGCGGGGCCGGCCGCGCCGTTTGGGTCGGGGGACGGCTGCGTGGCGGCGGGCGACGAGGTCGCGGTGCCACCGCATGATCGTGTCAGGGCGTACCAGGAGCCGCAGGCCCCGCAGCGATGACCGGGGGAGCGGTTGGAGCAGCGCTGCGAGCAGCGCCCGGTCGGCCGGTTCGAACCGGATCTTCTGTGGGCCGAGGTGGCGTTGCAGCACGGTGATCTGATGCCGCAGCGCGAGGATCTCGGTGTCTTTGTCTCGGTCGCTGCGCGGGAGCAGCCGCAGCAGCGCGAGCGCGTTCGTGACGCCACGATACGCGAGTCGAAGCAGCACGAGGCGGCATCATCGCGTAGCTACCGGGCGCCAATGTGCGGGGGCTGCGCACGTGGCAAGCCAAGATCGGTTGATGAGGCTGGGGTCGGCCGTGAACAGGGCGGATGACTTTCTCGGCAGGGACCAGGTCTTTGGTCGTTGGCACGCCAGTAACGTCGGACCGTGGGCATTCATCACCGTGTCCATCATGTCCGCGATCGCGTTGGGCGATTCGACTCGCTGGAACTGGCAGCCGTAGCTGCGTGGCGGTCAGCCGCCATGCAGGGCGGCGGGACCGTCACCCGCCCCGCTGCCGGCCAACCCAGCTTGTCGCCCGGTCGCCTGTCGGTCTGCGGGTCGGCCCTTCGGGCTTCCCATTTCCACGCCGGCCGGGGGCGTTTGCGCGGCCGCCGTGGAGCCAGCGAACAGATCCCGTGACGGCAAACTCCGCCATGCCGGCTGTTGCGGAGCTGGACCAGGCGGGTCCCAACCTCCGACAGAGGGCCTCAGCGGGGTCGCTCTCCGGCAGTAACGACATCCCCGCGCCGTGTAAAGGTGCCCCCCGGGATGGCCGACGATTCCAGCCGGTCCGTTGACGATGGCGGGCGTGTCATGCCGCGAAGAGCAGGGTGAGTCCGACGTAGGTGTAGGCGATCATGAGCAGGAGCAGCGGCGTCTGGGCGGCGGTCGATCGGGTGCCAGGGAAGATGCGTACGGCTCGATCGTGTGCGGCCACGGCGCCGGTGATGTGGCCGGCGACCACCGCGGTCACCTGCAGGCTGGCTACGAGGGCCGGTTGCACGAGGCGGTAGTTGATGTCGACGGTGGACAGTCCTAGCAAATTGTCCGACTGGTCGGCGGTGCTGGTGGCGAGGACGAGGGTGCGCTGGCCCTCGATGATGGCCAGCGAGTAGTAGTGGGCGACGATGTAGCCCAGCGCGATCGGCACGATGGAATGGGCGAACAGCCCGGGAAGTTGACGGCGGTCGCCGCCGACGCTGCCGGCGGCCCGGGTTGCGGCGGCGTACAGGATCGAGATCAGCGCGATGCAGCCGGCAAGTCCGGCCGTGCCGACCAGCACGGGGAAACTGGCGCGCTGGGTGAGCTGCAGCCATTGCGGTGCGTTGGACAGGCTGTCGTAAGCGGTCGAGCCGAGCAGGACGAGCACCACCGGGACCAATCCGGGCCGGATCGGGGTGGCGTCGAGGCCGTTGAACGGGTTGCGTACGACCAGGCGGCCGTCGCGGCGCCGCCCGATCGGGGCCAGCCGGGCGGCCAGGGTCGAATACACCTCGAACGGGTCCGCGGAGGCGAACCAGCCGGCCCCGAACAACAGCCCACCGAGCAGGGTCACGGCGGCGTAGACGGCGAGGGCGAGCCCGACCACCGGCACATTGGCCCGATCAGGCGGCACCAGCTCCAGCCAGACGAAGCTGGCCAGCGCGATCGCCGCCGGCCAGTAGCCCCATCGCTCGGGCAGCCGGACAATCCCCTCGTCGGGCCGTTGCCCGGTCAGGCGGGTCAGAGCGCCGTGCAGGGTCCGGACCGGGCTGATCATGCGCCACACCGGACCGAGCAGGACCGAGGCCAACGGCACCCAGACCCACATCACCACATACAGCACCCCGGGGACCGGGTTGTCCGGGCCTGACGGCGGCCCGGCCAACAGCTCGACGACCGCCCAGCCTGCGGCGAGCACTCCGGCCACCCGTAGGGCGAGGCGGGTGGCCCGGGCGTCGAGGAACCCTGCCAGGGGCGTCGGCAGTGGGCGACCGGTGGTGTCGCCCCGAAACCGGGATCGACGCCAGGCCAGGGCCAGTACCATCACGGTGGCCACCAGCGCGACTACCGCGCCGGCGAGGGCGTGTTCGAACGGCACTGGCAGGTCCTGCCGGCCGCCGATGCCGTGCGCGAGAACCTGTCCGCTCATCGCACCACAAGCTGGGTGAGAACCAGGCCGCTCTTGTGGGTCTCGACCTCGAACAGTCCGGCCTGATCGGCCACGAACTCGATCACCGCATCCGCGCCGGGTGTCACCTGCGCCTCCCGGTCGTAGCCATGCACGTGCACCTCATCGGCCGCGTCGCTGTGCACCACCAGGCGCACCGTCTCCCCGCGGGTGACATTGACCCGCCCGGGCGGCGGGCTGACGGCCCGCCCGCTGATCCTGATCTCGATCCTGCGGACGTCAGGTGCGCTCGCCGGTGCCGAGGCGGAGGGTACAAGCGGTGTGGTGCCGTCCGTCGCGGTGGTGCTGGGCGTGGCAGGGGAGGTCCCGGTCGTGGTAGGGGAGTCGTCGCCATGGCCGCAGCCGGCCGCCGTCGCGGCGAGCAGTACGGCAACCAGGCCGGCGACCGCCCTGGCTGCGGGCTTGCGGTCCGGGCGGGGGATGCCGTCCCGATACGCCGAGGTCCGTCCACCTACCGAAAACGATTCGCGCATGCTCGTTGGTCGGTACGCGACCGGGTCTGGTTCCCGGCTGTGGCTCGCCGCACGTTTCATCCACCGGAATGCCGCACCGCCAACGCTTCGCGGGGCACGGACAGCCGTACCACGCCGTCGCTGACGTCCGCGACGTCGTCGGCGAGCGCGTACCGGTCGACCTGATCCGTCCGGCTGGCGTTGATCCTGAGATAGCCGTGTTGCACGAGCCGGGCTGCGACGGCGGGTGAGGTCACCCTGGGCTCGCCGGCGACGAGGGCGCCGGGGAGCAACGCGGCCAGGTCGCTGGATTGCCCGATCCGCTGACCGGCGGCATTGACCGCGAGGGGGTCGGGGCGTTTGATCGCGCAGACGAAGCCGACCGGATGGCCGGCGCAGTCGATGACGGTCATCCCGTGTCGCACGGCCGCGAGCCGCCGTGCCGCGTCCAGCATTGTCATCTCGACCCTCCGATCACCGCCGCAGGCTTGCGGAAGCGCCTAATCATGCCCAGAGCCATCATTGCATAGTGCACGAATCAACTGTACGGTCTGAGCATGGCGGCTGATCGAGTCCTCAGGAAGCTGACCCGATGTTCAGCCGGCAGGATCTGACCTCGCGTGCGGTGATCCGTGACGAGGCGTTGCGGCTGTTCGCGCGGGACGGGCCCGAGGCGGTGTCGCTGCGACGGGTCGCGCAGGCGGCCCGGGGTGTCGCCGGGTCTGGTGGCGCACCATTTCGGGTCGAAGGCTGGTCTGCGGGAGGCGGTGGACGCCCATGTGGAGGCCACGTTCGACTGGTTGTTCGCCGCGATGGACGACGCCGACTGGACCAGCGAGGTGTCGGCTGGCTCGTTGGCTGAGGCGTTCGTGGTGGCCCTGCCGCCGGATTCGCCGATTCCCGCCTACCTGCGCCGCGTGCTGTTGGCAGCAGACCCGGCGGGCCAGCGGCTGTTCGATCGGTGGTATGAGGCGAGCCGGCAGGTGCTGCACCGCCTTGAGGCGGCCGGTGCCGTACGGCCGGCCGCCGACTGGGCGGTACGGGCGGCGTTCCTGATGGTCAACGACCTGGCTGTGTTGCTGCTGCGCGAGCAGTTGACCGCGCTGTTGGGCGTCGACCCGCTGGGCCGCGAGGGCATGACGCGGTGGGCGCGGGAGGCGCTGGCCGCGTACCGGAATGGAGTATTTGTCGACGGTGAGGAGGACTCATGAGCGAGTCGGCGATCGTCGCGGACGGGCTGACCAAGCGGTTCGGTGCGCTGACCGCGGTCAGCGAGCTGACCCTGACCGTGGATCCGGGCCAGATCATGGGATTCCTCGGGCCGAACGGCGCGGGCAAGACCACCACCATCCGGATGCTGCTCGGCTTCCTGAAACCCACGGCCGGTGCCGCCACCGTGCTGGGTGCCGCGCTGGCTCAAGCGCCAAGGGTGCGCCGCCGGGTTGGATACCTGCCCGGTGATCTTCGGGTCGAGCCGGGTATGACCGGAACCGAGCTGTTCGCCTTCTTCGGGCGGCTGCGGGGCGGCGTGCGGCAGGGCCGCGTCGACGAGCTCGTTCAGCGACTCGACCTGGACCCGAGCCGGCCGTTCGGCACGCTGTCGAAGGGCAACCGGCAGAAGGTCGGCATCGTCCAGGCGTTGTGCCACGACCCGGACGTGCTGATCCTCGACGAACCCACCACCGGCCTGGACCCCTTGGTCCAGCGCGAGTTCCTGACCCTGGTCACGGAGGCTGCGCAGGACGGTGCGGCGGTGCTGTTCTCCTCGCACGTGCTGCCAGAGGTGGAGCGCATGGCCAGCCGGGTGGCCATCATCCGGGCCGGAGGGCTGGTGCGGGTCGCGGCCGTCGATGAGCTGCTCGACCACGCCCGCCGCCGGCTGGAATTCCGATTCGCCGACCCGCCGCAACCCGGCCTGTTCGATGGCGTACCGGGTGTCGTCGACGCGGACTACGAGGGGCGCCTCACCACGGTAACCGTTGACGGGCCGGTCGGACCCGCGCTGCGCGCCGCAACCGAGGCCGGCACCGTACTGCGGGTCAACCCGATCGGCGACGACCTGGAAGATCTGTTCCTGTCCCTGTACCAGGTAGACGCTCAACCAGTGGAGGTGGCCTGACGATGGCTCTCATCGCCTGGCACGCGATCCGGCGCCGCCGCGCCGGTCTGCTCTGGTGGAGCGTCGGTCTGATCGGCGTCGTCACGCTGTTGGTCGTCGCCTACCCCACCGTGCGCGACAACGCCGAACTCGACCGAACCTTCGCCGACCTGCCGCCCGGCGTCGAACAACTGCTCGGGCTCGGCGGCGGCAACACCCTCACCTCACCCGCCGGATACCTCAACAGCCAGTTCTTCGCCAACGTGCTGCCGGTGATGCTGCTGGTCTTCGCGGTGGGAATGGCGGCCTGGACGATCGCCGGCGACGAGACCGCGGGCACCCTCGAACTGCTGCTGGCCAATCCTGTCGGCCAGGTCCGGGTCGCCCTGGCCCGTTTCGGCGGACTGATCGTGGCCTCGGCCGGTCTGGTCGCGGTCAGCTCGGCAGCCCTGGTCGCGCTAGCTGGCCCAACCGGCCTGGACCAGGGGTTGCCCTCAATCCGGCTGGTCCAGGCCACGGTCGCCAGCGGGCTGCTCGCGTTGACATTCGCCGCGGTCGCGTTCGCGATCGGCGCCGCCACCGGCAACCGCCCCGCCGCCCTCGCCGGCGCCGCCGGGCTCGCCGTGGCCGGATACCTGGTCGAGGGACTGGCTCCGCAGGTAAACGCCCTCCGATCGCTGCGCGCGGTCGACCCGTGGCACTGGCTGATCGACACCGACCCACTCCGGCACGGACTGACCTGGCAGACCTGGCTCCCCTCCGTGATCGCCACCACCGCGCTGGTCGCGGTCAGCCTGCCGGTCCTGGCCCGCCGCGACATCAACTGAACCGAAACAGCCTGCAACAATTGCCTCATGCAATCATCCGCTCCACCTGCGTATACCCAGGCAGGTCACGACGACGTCGTCAACGCACTGCTATCGGCCAGCCGGGCGATGGTCGGCCTCGCCGCGAGGTCCCTGGCCGATCTGGACGCCGACGTCACACTGCCGCAGTACCGCGCGCTGGTCGTGCTGGCCTCCCGCGGCCCGCAACGGGTGGTCGACATCGCCACCGAGCTCAAGGTCAACCCATCCACCGGTACGCGCATGTGCGACCGACTGGTCCGCAAGGGCCTGATCCGGCGCTACCGCACAGCCGCCGACCGGCGCGCCGTGCGGCTCACCCTCACCGCAACCGGCCGTGCCCTGGTCGAAAAGGTCACGGCGCGGCGCCGCGAGGAACTGACCCGCATCGTCGACGCGACGGCCAGCCACTGGCACGAGGACACGGTTGTCGCACTACGTACGTTCGCCGCCGCTAGCGGGGAGGTACCCGAATCGGAGTGGTGGCTCGGCTGGGCCAGCGCCGACGACGGTTCTGAGGTGGCGTAGGCGCGACTGCGCGGGCCTGGTGTCACCGTCGGGGCGCGAACGGCTCGTCCATCAGGATCACCGGCGGGTCTGCGGCGAGCGCCCGGGCGACCCCGACTCGCTGCTGCTGTCCGCCGGAGAGCTGGCGGGGCAGCCGGTTGCGGAACAGCGCCGGGCCGAGGCCCGACCAGGTGGAGGAGTTCGTCGACGCGGGCCTCGATCCATCGTCGGTCCTAGCCGAGCATCTTGGGCACCAGCCCCACGTTGGTGGCGACGTTCATGTGTGGAAAGAGCCCCACCTGCTGCATGACGTAGCCGATGTGCCGGCGCAGGTCGTTGGCGTCCAGGGTCGTCACGTCGGACCCGTCCAGCAGGATCTGGCCGCTGCTCGGCTCGATCAGCCTGTTGATCATCTTCATGGTGGTGGTCTTGCCGCCGCTGGAGGGGCCGACCAGGACGACGATCTCGCCCCGTCGGATCTGCATCGACACGTTGTCGACCGCCGGGGCCTTCTGACCGCGGTAGACGGCGGCTGCGATGGCGAGGAGCCAGACGCCAGCCGCGCCGACCGCCGTAGGCGTCCAGACAACAGAACGTTGGCGTCAGCGAGAGCTGCCCGCACTTCGTCCAGACCGTCTTGCTCTGAGCGCAGGACCAGTGCGGCAGAGTACCGGCGATCGGCTGGCTGCTGCCGAGTCCATCACGCGCCGTCTCGCCCTGTCTGCTGACGGGCGGCGGCGGCGAGGAAGGCGTTGTAGCGGGCGAGA
Organism: Micromonospora sp. NBC_00898; assembly: GCF_045207895.1. NCBI lineage: Bacteria > Bacillati > Actinomycetota > Actinomycetes > Micromonosporales > Micromonosporaceae > Micromonospora > Micromonospora sp. NBC_00898. The sequence goes on along the minus strand of NZ_CP108775.1, from coordinate 3,337,030 downwards.
TCGTCCTCGTCGCCCGTGGCTTCGGCCCGGTCGGCGGCCCGATCGAGGCGGGCCTGTTCGCGCTGGTCGGCGCGGATCCACTGGCGCACCAGGACGATCATGACGGCGGCGGCGGGGATCTCCCCGAACGCCCAGGCGATGCCGGTGCCGAGTTTCTGGTCCTCGATCAGGGACGAGGCCCAGTGCGGGTGGACCGAGATGTACCAGTCGGGGGCGATGACGGTGGTGGTCTGCATGAGGACCAGGCCGAAGAAGCCGTGCGCCATCATCGCTGCGAGGTGCAGGATCACGAGCAGTGGGTGGGCGAGTTTCGGGCGGCCGGGGTCGACGCCGATGAGCACCCAGAACAGCAGGTACCCGGCGGCCACGAAGTGGGTGAGCATCGCCAGATGGCCGAGGTGGGAGCGCATCAGCGTGCCGAGCAGGTCGCTGAAGTAAAGGCCGAAGAGACTGGCGGTGTAGATGCCGAGCGCAACCAGGGGGTGAGTGAGCAGCTTCGCGGTGCGGCTGTGCAGGACGAGCAGCAGCCACTCCCGCGCGCCGCGTACCTGCGGGTCGACCGGTCGGCGTAGGGCGCGCAGGGCGAGGGTGACCGGGGCGCCGCCGACGAGCAGGATCGGTACCAGCATCGACAGCACCATGTGCTGCAACATGTGGACGCTGAACAGTACATAGGCGTAGCGGGCCACACCGAGGTCCGTGGTCGCGGCCAGTAGCAGCATCCCGCCCACCCAGCTCGCGGTACGGCCAACCGGCCAGCCGGGCCCGGCTTGCCGCAGCCGCCAGACACCAGCCAGGTAGCCGCCGACCCCGAGGACGCAGATGGTCAGGAAGAACATGTCCGGCAGCGGCTGCCAGAGTAGGTTCCCCGGCGTGGGCGCGGCGGGCATGGAAAAGCCGAGCAGCGCGGTCACGGGGTCGGCGTCGACGCCGGAGTCAGGGACCGGGGTGGGGCTACGCGAGAGTGCCACGGCCAGGCCGATGGTGGCGGCGAAAACGGTCAGCTCTCCGGCGGCCAGCCGGATGAACGCCCGCGGGTGCCGTCGTCGCAGGCGGGGCAGTGTGCGGGAGCGGTGCGCGGCCCCGAACGCGCCCAGCGCGAGCAGGGCGGCGAGTTTGCCGAGGACCAGCCAGCCGTAGGAGGACTTCCACAGCTGGTCGAGGCTGCCGAGGCGTACGGCGGCGTTGGCCAGCCCGCTGACGGTCACGGCGGCGAAGCAGCCCAGTGCGAGGCGGCTGTAGCGGGCGGCGGCGTCGGCGAGCAGCCTGCTGCGGCGGAGCATCAGCAGCGCGGCCAGCCCGCCGGCCCACACGGCGGCGGCGAGCACGTGCAGTGCGAGGCTCGTGACCGCGATCTGGTGGTTGCCCGCCCCGGCGGCGTGCCCGGTGAACGCCGGCGGCAGGACCGCGGCCATCGCCAGGATTGCGGCCATGGCGGCGAGTCCGCGCGACACCCCGGCTCGGGCCAGCACCGCCACGGCCACAGCCAGTCCTGCCTGCAGCAGCAGCGCCTGCCCTTGTGCGATGGCGGTGGCGTAACTGACCACCGTGGCGGCGCTGAGGTGGTCCAGGGGGAAGCCCAGCAGGTCGGAGACGGTCAGCACGATCAGCGCGGAGCTGGCCACCGCCCAGCCGGCGGCCGCCGCGCCCGCGCGGCGCAGCAGCAGCCAGCCTTGCGCCGACACGCTGCGCCCGTCGCCGGGCAGCAGGAACGCCGACGTCACCAGCATTCCCACGGTGAAAGTGGCGAGGGCGTCGGCGAGCAGCCGGACCACCGGCAACGCCCACGTCGTGGCGGGGCCCGGGTCGGGCAGACCGGGGATCGCGGCCGTGAGGGCCCCACCTGCGCGCAGGGCGAGCAGCAGAACGGCTACCGCCGACGCCGCCGCCGCGACCGGTACGAAGCGGGCCAGCAGGTTCGGACGTCCCGAGCGGAGACCGGCGGGCGGTGTCCCGGGCGAGGTGTCGGCAGCGGCGACAGCCGTCGCGGCGGCGCTCGTCGGCCGGGCGGGATCAGATTCACGGCTTTCGGTGTCTCGCACGAGATGACCTTGATTTCGGGGAGGGCGACGGTGCTGGTCTTCAACGATCGACCGGCCGGGTCCGGCGCAGCTTTCGGCTACCGGCGGACGGTGCGGCGGCGTAGCAGCACGCCGGCCGTGACGACGAGGGCGGCCAGCACTACGCCAGCGATCAGGACGACGGTCCCGTTCTTTTCGACGTCCGCTGACGAGGCGGCGGCGGTGGTCGGTGCTGGCGTCGCCGGGTCGGAGACCGGCGCGGTGGCCGTCGCGGCGGCGGGGTTCGCGGTGGCGGTGGGGTCGGCGACGGTGAACTGGTAGGACCCCTGCACAGGGTGCCCGTCGGCGGAGACGACCCGGTAGGCGACGGTGTAGGTGCCGTTGCCCAGCGGTTGGGCGATCGCCACCGCGCCGTTGACACCGTCGACCGCCGGTGCGCCGGTGGGCACCTTCCGCCGAGCGGGATCGGTGAGCACGATGGTGGTGAAGGTCGGGTCGAGTCTCTGCACGAACTCGAGGGTGATCTCGGTCGGCGGTGCGGTCAGCCGGGCGTCCTGGGCCGGGGTGGCTGCACGCAGGCTGTTGTGCGCCCAGGCGGGCGTGGCCGAAATGAGCAGGGCCATCACGGCGGCCAGCACCGCGCCGGCGATCCGGGCGGCGGGACGGGACGGGGGTCGCATGTCGGGTGGTTCTCCTGACGGTCGTGGGTCAGTCGATCAGTTGCTGGCCGATCCAGCCGCCTTCGGGGCAGCCAGGCGGGATGGCGAAGACGGCGGAGCCGATCGGGGTTGTCCATTCGTTGAGCAGGTCCCGTTCGGCCAGCCGCTGCTGGATGGGGAGGTACTGGCGGGTGATGTCGGCCTGGTAGGAGGCGAAGATCAGGCCGCTGTCCGCGTGGCCCTCTGCAGTGGGTGCGCCGTCGTAGTTGTAGGGGCGCCGCAGGATCTTCCTCCGGTCGTCGGTGACGTGCGCGCGGGCGACGTGGGAGAAGTCCGGGATGACGGGGAGGCCGTCGGGGCCGGCGGCGGCGAAGTCGGGCTCGTCGTGCTCCGCTTTACCGGTCAGCGGGGCGCCGGTGTCGAGGCGCCGGCCCACGGCCAGTTCCCGGTCGGTGCGGCCGAGCAGGTCCCAGGTTTCGAGGTTCATGCTGATCCGCCGTAGGACCAGGGTGGTGCTGTCCCACAGCCATGCGGGCCCGTCGGGCACGAAGACGGCGGTGTCCAGCGGCCCGCCGGATCGCGGGTTGCCGGTGCCGTCGAGCTGGCCGAACAGATTGCGCTGGGTGTACCCGCCGGGCTCGACGCCGGCGCCCCGGCGGAAGCCCTGCTGCACCCACCGCACCGTGGCGAACGGCCGGCTGTCCTTGACCAGCACCCGCTGCGCGTGCGCGACGGTGAGCGGGTCGTCGGCGCAGATCTGCAGCAGCAGGTCCCCACCGGACCAGTGGGGCTGCAGCCGGTCGATGCGGAAGGACGGCAGTTCGGCCACCGACGGCGGCCGCCGCTCGTCGAGGCCCGCGGCCCGGTAGAGGCCGGGCCCGAAGCCGAAGGTGACCGTCAGCCGGGCGGGCAGCAGACCGAGTTCCGGTTCGGTGTCGGCGAGGGCCGGCCGCCCCTGGGTGAGGCGGGCAGCGTCGTCGCTGAGCAGCCGTAGCATCCGACCCAGCGTGGCCCGGTCGGTGCCGGGCCGCAGGGTGAACGCGATGAAGGCGGCGTGCGCCTGGGGGTCGGTGGCGACGCCGGCCTGCCGGGACACGTAAAAGGGCTCCACCGCACTGCCGACGGCAGCCGCCGGCACCGCCTCGGCGGGCCGTACCGTCTGGTTGCCGTGACGGGAAGCGGTGATGGCGGCGGCGCCGGCGAGGGTGCCACCGGCGGCCAGGGCCCCGCCGGTGAGCAGGCCTCGCCTGCTCACCGGGCGACGGGTGCGCCCGTCGGTCATGACGCCGGGCTCATGCTCATCTGCGGCGTCCCGCTCATGCCCGGCATCGGGCTCACGTCGCCGCCGGGCGCATAGCTCTCCTGCGCGCCGGTGAACGGCTTGGCCACCGCGGTGAACGCCTGGGTCTTGCCGTCGGCGAAGGTGAGCGTGAAGGTCAGCTGGTCGCCGGCCTTCACCGGCTGCTTGAGGTTCATCAGCATCAGGTGCTCACCGCCGGGCTCCAGCACCCGGGTGCTGTGCGCCTTGATCACGATGCCGTCCTGCTTGGGCTGCATGACCATCTTGCCGTCCTTCATGGTCATGTCGTGCAGTTCAACGGGCGACACCTCGGTGGAGGCGCCGGTGAGGGTCACGTCGGTGTCGCCGTCGTTGACCAGGGCGCCGAACGCCGCGGTCATCCCCGTGTCGGCGGCCTTCACCCACGGGTCCCGGACACTGACCACCCCAGCTACCGCGCCCGCCGACACCGACGGGCTCGGCGCGGCGGACGACGACTCATCCGACGACCCGCACCCGGCGGCGCCCGCCGCAAGCAGCGCGGCGGCGGCGAGGAGGACGGCCGGGCGACGACGCCGGCGGATCAAGTCGGTGACGGGCATGAACGGGTCCTTTCGAGGAAGATGCTCTCGGGTTGGTCGGCCCCACGAGTGGAAAGGTCCGGGACCGGAAACCGGAATCGCCGTATGGGTGCCTGGGCGCGGTGGGCTCAGGCCGCCCACCGGTCCGGGCTGCGGGCGGAGCCGGCGTACGGGGGTAGCAGCCGCAGCGGGGGCGGGGGCGTCTCCTGCTCGGCGGCGGGCAGCCGCCACCCGGGCTGATTCGTCCGGTTCCGGCTCGATGGTCCGTCGGGGCGCAGCCGCGGGCGGGACAGGGCGACAACGATCGCGTACCCGGCGAGCAGGAAGCCGTGGCTGACCAGCCGGGCCGGGTCCACCCAGCCGGTGATCAGGTCGTTGACCGACAGCAGCACCAGCGTGCCGACGAACGCGGTCAGCATCGGCACCAGCCCGGTCGGCGGCGTACGCCGCGTGGCCACGAACAGGAACCCGGCGCCGACGGCGACGTTCCACGCCGCCGACTCGTGCCACAGATGCCCCGAGGTCAGCGCGCCGACGGCGGCGTGCTCGTGGCCGGCCGCCGGACCCTGACCCACCTGCGCCAGACCTAGGACGAGTTGCAGTGCCCCGATCAACCCCAACACGGCCCGCAGGGTGAGCGCGATCCGGTTGCGCAGCCGGTATGGCTCCGGGACGGGCAGGGACGCGAGGATGACGTCGGTGAGGTCGTCCCCGCTGACGGTGACGGACAGGCGGGCCCGGCGCGTCACCGCCGCAGCCTGGTCGAACCAGCGCCGGCAGTCGCTACACCGGCTCAGGTGGGCCTCGGCCGCCGCCGCCTCGGCGGCGGTCTCCTCTCCGTCCAGCCGCGCCGACAGCGCCTCACGCCACTGCTCACACCCCATGTACCGGTAGTCGGTCCGAGGGCGGCATGGGTTCCCGCGAACCTGGCGAGGAATGTCACTCCGGTGCAGGCAAAGCGGGCTGCGGACGGTCAGCCCGCGGCACTGCCGCGCTTGCGGGGCGTCATCCCGTCCCGGGCGTCGACGCCCGCGACGAGATCCTCCCGAGCCCGGGCCACCCGCGAGCGGATGGTGCCCACGCGGCATCCGCAGATCTCCGCCGCCTCGGCGTAGGACAGCCCGAGGACCTGCGTGGCGACGAACGCCTCCCGCCGCCCCACCGGCAGCGCCTCGATGAGGTCCTCCAGCACGACGCGCCGGTCGAAGCCGCTGCGCTGCGCGTCCGGGGCGTCGAAGGAGTCGGACATCGGCACGGTCCGTGGACGCGCGTTCGCGATCCGGACGTGGTCGACGGCCACCCGGCGGGCGATGCCCAGCAGCCAGGTGCGCGCCGACGATCGGGCGGCGAACGACGGCAGCGACCGCGTCGCCCGCAGATACGTCTCCTGGGTCAGGTCGTCCGCCTCCGCCGGGGAGATCAGGGCGGCGAGGAACCGCCGGACCTGCTGCTGCGTGGCCCGGATGAACGAGGCCGCAGCGTCCCGGTCACCTCGCCCCGCAGCCAGCGCCCACGCGGTCACCTCCGCGTCGTCCGTCACCTGGCACCTCCGTGTCCGGCCCTGCCGCCACCAGGCAGGGATCACGACAAGCTGTAGTAGTAGCTGTCCCGTAGCGTACGGCAAGCGGAACTGCCAATCTCTCGACCGGTACGTGGCCGGGTGCGCATCGGATCAAGCGGAACCGCAGACCGTTCCCCGCGAGCCCCACCCCTGCCCGCTGGGAGGCGGGTCGACGGTCGCCCGCCCGACGGCATGGTGTGGCACATCCCTCACCCGTCCCTCAGTAGAACGATGCCGGGAACTTTTCCCACGGCCCGAGCGACTTGCAGGAGGTGCCTGGCCGTGCCGGGCGCGCCAAACGAGTCCTGCACAGAAGACGAGGAGCCTTGATGAGGCAGACCTTGCTCGCCCGCGTCGCGACCATCGCCGCGGGCGCCGCCGCGCTGACCCTGGCCATCACCGGCCCGGCCTCGGCGCATGTCACCGTCAACCCGAAGACCGCCACCCAGGGCGGCTACACGAAGGTCACCTTCCGCGTGCCGAATGAGAAGGACAGCGCCGACACTGTCAAGGTCGAGGTGAACCTCCCCGCGGCCAGCCCGATCGCCTCCGTCTCCCTCAAGCCGCTGTCCGGCTGGACCGCCGCCACGGAGAAAACGAAGCTGGCCACGCCGATCAAGAGTGACGACGGGGAGATCACCGAGGCGATCACGAAGATCACCTGGACCGCCAGCGGGGACGCCTCCATCAAGCCGGGCCAGTTCCAGGAGTTCGACGTCTCCCTGGGACCGCTGCCGAAGACCGACCAGCTGGTGTTCAAGGCGCTGCAAACGTACTCCGACGGTGAGATCGTGCGCTGGATCGACGAACCCACCCCCGGCCAGGAGGCCGACCACCCCGCCCCGGTACTCAAGCTGACCCTCGGCAACGACGACGCCCCAGCCGCCTCCGCCCGGCCGGTCGCCGCCACCACCGCGACGAGCGACAAGTCCGACGGCAGTTCCGGCACCTGGTACGGAGCGGTCGGCATCCTGCTCGGCCTCGCGGGTCTCGTCGCAGGGCTGCTGGCCTACCAGCGCGCCGCCCGGAACAACTGATCTGCTCTCGTCGCCGTGGCGGCGGGCACCAGCCCGTCACGACCTGCGACCCCAACCCGGTCTCCCCGCCCGCGCTCCGTCGTACGCCGACGCGGGTCTGGTCTGCGGCTGCCTGCTCGGCACGATCCATCCTCGGGTCGCCGGGTCCGTGCGACCGCATCATCGCCCACGGCGCGGCGGACGGGCGCGTCGGGAGCCACCCGCCACCTCGCCCGCATCCTCGGCAGCGGCATCAGGAGGCGTGGCGCGAGGCCTTGGTGGCCGCCGGCGGTGACCGGACGGCCGACAAGGCCGAGCGTGTCTTCACGGCACGCGAATGAGTGCCGGCCGCAAGCAGGGCGGCAGGCTGTTTGCACCGGCATGTGACGGGTATGGGGCAGACTCAGACTTGCCGTCGAGCGCCTCAAGGCCGTAGATCACGCCGCCGATAGCCCTGCGCGCCGCTCACGGCGGCTGCGACCGCCAGCGCAGCCATGGTGACCGCGGCCCGCCAGTGCGGCCCGGCGTCCGGTACTGCGGCGAGATGGGTGAACGGCGACAGGCTGCTCACCCAGGTGGGGGCGCCCGTGCTGTCGGCGACGACCTTCAGCAGGAACCCGCCGACGGCGGGTAGCGCACCGAGGGCGCTGACGGCGCGGGGCGCCCAGCCGAGTGCGGCCACGGCCGCGCCGAGGCAGAGCAGCACGACCGGCAGCACGTTCCACGTGCCGGCGAGAGCCGCGAGCAGAGGAAGCCGTGCACCGGCGATGGCCGTGCCGAGCCAGGTCGCGGTGCCGGCCACGGTGACGAGGATCGCCGCCGCGGCCAGGGTGGCGACGGTTTCGGCGGTCAGCAGCCTGGTCCGGGTCACGGGGCGGGAGTACAGGAGGGTGAGTCGTCCCTCGGCCTCGGCGGCGGCGAACGCGGCGAGGCGCACAGCGGCGAACGCACCGACCGGGACGGCCAGCAGGGCGAACAGTGTTGCGGCATAGCCGCGAACACTGCCGATTCCGGCGAAGCCCGCCTGTGCGGCGAGGTCGGCGAAGCGCGGATTGTCGGCGAGGAAGTCGGTCATCGAGGTGGCGAGCAGGCCGATCAGCAGGGAGTAGGCGCCGATACCAGCCGACCAGCCGGCGAGGGGACGCAGCAGCCGCCGTACCGCGAAGGCCTCGACCGAGCCGAGCAGCCACAGCCTGGGTCGCCGTCCGGTGGAGGGAGGCAGCAACCCACTGCGGACGTCGCGGCGGCCGGCGAGGGTGGTCGCGGTGACCGCCAAGGCGATCGTGGTGACTGCCAGGACGATCAGGGGCAGCGGTCGGTCGTCCTGGTAGGGCCGGGTCAGCGCCAGCAAGCCGTAGGGGGACAGCCAGCGCAGCCACGACAGCGCGGTGACGCCGTCGCCGACCATGCGGGCCAGTAGTCCGACGCCGAGCAGCCCGAGCGTTGCTCCGCTCGCACCCGCCCGAGTGGGGAAAACCTGAGCGGCGAGGAAGGCTGCCGCGACGGCGAGGATGCCGATCAGGGCGAGGCCCGCACCGTGCAGCGTCGCCCCGGCCGGCGAGGTGCCCGCCGCGATGAGTGCCCCGGTGGTCGCACCTCCGATCAGCGCCATGACGGCGATCAGGACGCTGAGGTGGCGGCGCACCACGGCGGCCAGGCTCAGCCGCCCGGCGAGCAGGAGGTCCCACCGCCCGGCGTCTTCCTCGCCCCGGGTGATCCGCGTGGCCGCGAGCAGCCCCCATACCGAGAGCAGGACGGCGAGGACCGTGCCGGTGCGCCAGACGGTGAACCCGCCCGGGGTGTCCAGGGCGATCGGTTCACCGAACAGCGTCCGGATCGCCGGGTTCTCCGCGAGGGCGGCCAGCGCGGCGGCGTCCAGATCATCGCCGACGACGCTCGCATAGGTGGTGGCGACGAGCGCCGACATACCGGTGGCCACGGCGAGGACGATGAGCGCGCCGCGGCGCACCTGACGCAGCGCGAGGCGGGCGACCGCCGGCCCCGCGGTCCCGGCGGCGGTGCGGATCGGGCCGGTGGTGAGGTCGGCGGTGGTCACCGGTCCGTCTCCCCGTAGTAGTCGAGGAAGATCTCCTCCAGCGTCGGCTCGCGCATCGTGAGGGTGGTGACGTCGGCTGCCGCGAGGGCGCGCAGCGCCGGCCCGGGTGCCCCGGTAAGGGTGAACCGCAGCGTCGAATCACCGCTGGGCTCGACCGCGTCGATTCCCGCGATGGTGCTGAAATCGGGTGCCGGGCCGGTGAATCGGACGAGCACCTCGGTGCGGTGCAGTCGCCGCAGGTCGGGCACCGTGGCGACGTCGACCAGCCGGCCGGCGCGCAGGATCGCCACCCGGTCGCAGACGGACTCGACCTCGGCGAGCTGATGGGAGCAGAGGAAGACCGTCTGGCCGTTGTCTCGTGCCTGCGCCACGGTACGGCGGAACTCGCGCTCCATCAGCGGGTCCAGTCCGCTGGTCGGCTCATCCAGCACGAGCAGCGGGGCGCGGGTGGCGAACGCGGCGATCAACGCGACCTTCTGCCGGTTGCCGGTGGAGTAGTTTCCGGCTGGCCTGGACAGGTCGAGGTCGAACCGTTCGACAAGCTCGTCGCGGTAGGCGCGGTCGATTGCCGGGCCGGTGCGGCCGAGCAGTTCCAGGGTTTCGGCGCCGGTGAGCTGCGGCCACAGGGCCACGTCGGCGGGCACGTACGCCAGCGTGCGGTGCGTGATGGCGACGTCGGCGGCGTCGGTGTCGAAGATCCACGCCCGGCCGCCGGTGGGCCGGGCCAGGCCGAGCAGCAGCCGGATGGTAGTGGATTTGCCGGCGCCGTTGGGGCCGAGGAAGCCGAACACCTCCCCGGCGCGTACGGTGAGGTCCAGCCGGTCGAGGGCGAGCAGGCGTCCGAAGCGTTTGGTCAGGCGCTCGGCGCGAACGGCGGGTGTGGTCATGGCGATCTCCGGTCGACGACGTGTCACGACTGCCGACCAGGCTTCCCGGCGCACCAGATGTCACCGTACTGCGGCCTGTCACCTCCCGGAAGAACCAGGTCTGGCATCTCCGGGAACACCGGCCCTGCTGGCTACCCGACCGATCCGGGAGGCGGCGTGCGTGTTCGGGGCACGATCGCCATGCAACGGATCGCCGCTATGATCGTCCGGATCACTGGAGCGCCGGGAAGTCTGGTCGGCATCGTGATGACCCGCGTCCGTGGAGCGTGACCCAGTGCTGCTGTTGTCGTTCGCTGCCGTCCTGCTGCTCGCCGTGCTCGTCTCGGCACTGGCCCACCGCACCATCCTGTCCACGGCGGCGCTGTTCCTGGTCGCCGGGTTCATCCTCGGCGAGGACACCACCGGGCTGCTGCACTTGCGGGCCGATTCGCCGATCGTGGCGCAACTCGCGGAGCTGGCGCTGTTCGCGGTGCTGTTCACCGACGGGATGCGGGTCGGCTGGGCGGACCTCCGCTCGGCGTGGCGGCTGCCCGGACGTGCTCTCGGGTGGGGCCTGCCGCTCACCCTGCTGGTCACCGCGCTGCTGGCCCACTACGTGGCCGGGCTGGGCTGGCCCGAGGCGCTGCTGATCGGGGCGATCCTCGCCCCGACCGACCCGGTCTTCGCCGCCGCGCTGGTGGGCAACGACAAGGTGCCGGCCCGGCTGCGGCACCTGCTCAACGTCGAGTCCGGCGTCAACGACGGACTGGCCCTGCCGTTCGTCGTGCTGTTCCTCGCCGTCGCCGCCGGCTCGGACGACCTGCACCTGGGCGAGCTGGCCACCGAACTCGCCGTGGGGCTGCTCATCGGTGTGCTGGTACCGCTGTTGGCCATCGCGTTGGAGCGGACCCGCTGGTTCGCCGCGTCGGCTGCCTACGCCCCGCTGAACGGGGTGGCCATCGGGCTGCTCGTGCTCGCCCTCGGCAAGGTCACCCACGGCAATCTGTTCCTCGCCGCATTCGCGGCCGGGATCACCGTGGCCACGTTCGGGCCCCGGGAGCGGGCGGCGTTCGAGCACTTCGGGGAGAACATCGCTGAGCTGCTGAAGCTCGCCGCGCTGCTGGTGTTCGGGGCGCTGATCTCGCTGCGGTTCCTGGGCGAGATCCCCTGGACCGGATGGGTCTTCGCCGTCCTGGCGATCTTCCTGGCCCGACCGGTCGCGTTGTGGATCTCCTTCCTGCGCTCCGGGCTCGGCGCCCGCGAACAGGCCGCGGCGATGTGGTTCGGACCGAAGGGCTTCGCATCCGTCGTGTACGGGCTGTTGGTGCTGGAGTCAGGCATCAGCGCGGGCGACGACGTGTTCCACCTCGTCGCGTTGACGATCGTCATCTCCATCCTGCTGCACTCCTCGACCGACGTCGTGGTCGCACGGGCCTTCGACGAGTCCCGGGAGACTCCGGCATGGTTCGGCATCCTGCATCGCACCCACTGGACAGTGCGCCACAGGCCACGCGACCGGGACCGGTCGGCGACCGACGACTGATCCTCACCGCGGTGGCAGGGAACCCGGGTGCACCGCCGCCGACACATTGGTGCTGGCTGGCCTCGGGGAATCAGGCGAAGGCGAAGTAGCGCAGCCACAGGTACGGCACGGCCAGGGCGATGCTCACCACGGTGACGATCAGGCCGTACTTGGTGAACTGCCAGAAGGTGATCGGCTTGCCGGCGCGTTCGGCGAGGCCGAGGATGACGACGTTGGCCGACGCGCCGACGGCGGTGGCGTTGCCGCCGAGGTCCGCGCCGAGGGCGAGGGCCCACCACAGAACCTGGGACTGGCTGGTGTTGCCCTGGGCGTGGACCATCTCGGCGACGACCGGGCTCATGGTGGCGACGTAGGGGATGTTGTCGACGATCGCCGACAGGACGGCTGAACCCCAGAGCAGCACCATCGAGGCGAGCGGCAGCCTGCCCTCGGTGGCGCTGATCGCGGCGCGGGAGATCTGCTCGACGACGCCGGTGTTGACCAGGGCGCCGACCATGATGAACAGGCCGGCGAAGAACACCAGGGTCGGCCACTCGACATCGCTGGTCACCTCGCCGGCGTCGAGGCGGGACAGCGCCAGCAACAGCAGGCCACCGATGATGGCGACCACAGCCGGTTCCAGGTTCAGGACCGTGTGTAGGACGAACGCGGCGGTGACCGCGGCGAGCACCGCGAGACTGAGGACCAGCAGCCGCCGGTCCCGGATCGCGTCGCGTTCGCGCAGCGCCGCGATCTGCGCGGCCCGTTGCGGGTCGTAGCGGAACGCGCGGCGGAACAGGACCCGGCACAGGCCGACGAACACCACGAGCAGCAGAGCGATGAACGGGGCGAGGTGGACCAGGAAATCGTTGTACGTCAGCCCGGCGCGGCTGCCGATGATGATGTTGGGTGGATCGCCGACCAGGGTGGCGGTACCACCGATGTTCGACGCGAGTGCCTCGGCGATCAGGAACGGCGTCACCGGCACGTCGAGGCGCTCACACACCAGGAACGTCACCGGCGCGACCAGCAGCACCGTGGTGACGTTGTCCAGGGCGGCCGACGCGATCGCGGTGACCAGCACCAGGATGACCATGACCCGGAACGGGCGGCCCCGGGCCCGCTTGGATGCCCACACCGCGACGTACTCGAACGCGCCGGTCCGTTTCAGGACCGACACGATGAGCATCATGCCGATGAGCAGGAAGATGACGTTCCAGTCGATGCCCGCGTCGGCGGAGAAGAAGGCGTGCTCGGCGTTGGTGGCCCCGATCAGGAACATCAACGCCGCCCCGCCGAGGGCGGCGGCCACCCGGTGGATCTTCTCGGTGGCGATGAGGACGTAGGCGACGGTGAAGATGGCCACCGCCGTCCAGGCCAGGCCGCTCACGTGCCGAGCATCCGGTCGAGCAGCGCGTCGAGGGTAATGGCCCCGAGCATCGGCTGGTTCCTACCGGCGACCGCGACCAACGGGCTACGGGTGCGGGCCATCACGGCGGCGACCTCCAGGACGGTGGCCTGCGAGTCGACCACGGGCAACTCCCGCCGCTCGCGTGGTAGCAGGTCGGCGACCGTCCTGCCCTCGACACCCCGGAGGAACACGTCGGCCGCAGCCTCGTCGATCACTCGGGCCAGGGCCGGGTCGTCCTGGCAGTAGGACGGGATCACCAGACGCAGCACCTGGGTGCCGGGCAGGACCGTGACCGGCCTGGACGCATCATCCACGACGATCAGGCCGGGCAGGTTCCGGCCCGCCAGCAGCCGCGCCGCATCCAACGCCGGCGTCACCTCCCTGACGGTGGGGAAGGGGGCCGCCAGATCTCCAGCTCGCATAGTGACTCCCCGGGTTGGTCGGGACGCGCCTCATCCGCCGCCGGACGGGACCGCAACGTACAAGGGATCCCATGATCCGCCGGCGATGGGCGTCCATGATCTTCCTCGGCTACCCCACTGTACGAGCCGATCCGCCAGATCGCGCCGAGCCGCCAAGACCGGGTTCGGATCGTCGCGGTGGAGGAGTCCCGGAAGTCCGCCACCTCGGCTCAGGGCGACGACCATGGCCGTCGAACATCGTGTGCATCCGCCGCGGCCGCCCCGACATCGATCTCCACCACGGCGGCGAAGCCGAGGAAGCCGCTCGGCGGCACCCGATCGCGCGTGTCCCGCCTCGCCCGAGCGGCGGCCGCCGATCCGCCGGACTGCAGTGGCCTCCCGGTCACCGGCGGCTGCGCCGCTGGCCACCGACCCGGAGCGCGTTGCACACGTCGAAGACGCCCGGCACGTCCCAGGCGAGTTCCCCGGCCGCCTGTCGTGCCTCCGTGTCGCCCACCAGGCCGGTGAGGATGACGACGCGGTTCTGTACCGCGACGGAGATCTGCTGTCGCCGGGTGGTCCAGTCGATACTCAACCGCTGCGCGACCAGCGCCTCGATGCGCTGGTCATCGCTGTCCGCCTCGGGCTGGTCCCAGGCGGCGGAGGACCAGTTCTCATCGGGCAACGGGTATGGCATGTGCACGGAACCTCCTGGTTCAAAATACGGCCTGCGCGGAATCCGCGGTCCGAGACAATGAGCAGCGCTTGAGGGCGTCCAACGGCAGTCAGGGCAGAGCTCAGGTGAGCGCCTCCGACCGGCTTACCGCAGCCCTGGTGCCATCGGTCGTCGCAGTCGCCCGGGATAGCCACTGGAGGGCTTCGTCCCGGCTGTCAAAGATCGGAAAGATCCCGTCCAGACGCATGGTGTGCAGCACGGTCAGGATGAACCGCGACGGAGCGGCGAGGCACAGCAGGGCGCCACGTTCCCTGGCGTGGCTGTGGGCGCGTACCAGCAGCCCCAATCCGGTCGAGTCGATGAGATGGGCTTGGGTGAGGTCCACGAGCGCGTGCCCGCGGACGGCGACCGCGGCCGCGAGCGCCGACTGCAGCGTGTCACGGTTGTCGACGCGTATGTCGCCGGCCGCCGAGATCACCGCGACCTCTTCGAGATAGTCGATGCCGAGGACATCGGCCCTCTGCTCGTCACGTTCTGCCCCTTCATGAGTGGCGCGGGCCCCGCTTGACGGGACGAGGCTGCAGCGTGGGCACCGGTGCGGCCCGGTCGCGAAGGGTGAACCGCTCCAGCCGTGCTCGGACACGAACGTCCAGACGACCTCCGCGTCGGGCAGCACGGAAGCCCGCCCGGCGACCGTGTCGCCGCAGCCGTCGCAGATCAGCTTCATCAACTCGTCGTCTGGTACCACAGTCATCGATCTCTCCTCGTCCACGTCGAGCCGTCACCCGGCTCGCTCGCCGGCTCCGGCTTGGTGGTCGCAACGTCGGTACGCCCCAAAGGCTCGGGGCGCCAATTTCGGCAGGGTTACGCGGAGTCGGAACGGCCGGGTCCGGCGGTGGCGACGACCAGCACCACTCCGAGGCCGGCCAGACCGGCCTGGACGATCAGAGCCCGGGGGTTGAACGCGCCGGTGTCGATACCCGCGAGACGGGCCACGATGGTGCCGACCAGTGCGGCGACGACACCGATGGCCACGGTCAACCAGACCGGGGCTTCCCGCCGCCCCGGGATGACCAGCCTGCCGAGCAGGCCGATGGCGAGGCCGACGACGAGCGCGGTGATGAGACCGCCGACGGTCATGTGCTTCTCCCTCGGGTTGTCGTACGGTTGCCGACGCTCCGTTCAGGGGCCGACGGTGACCGACGCTCTGCCGCGGGCCGCCGAGGCCTTGCGGCTGGCCGCGGATCCGAGGGCTACCGGTCGCCCGGGGGCCAGGATCAGTGGCAGCACCTCGTCCAGGCGGGCGGTCTGCAGGATGCGCCGAATCCGAGGGTTCGGGTCCCGGACGGACAGGACCGCGCGGCGGCGGGTCAGGCGCCGGTGCACGTCGAGCAGGAGCCCGATGCCGGCGGCGTCGATGTGCCGGCAGCCGGACAGGTCGACCACCACGTGCTCAGGACGAAGGGACAACAGTTGGTCGAAGACAACCCCCGTCTCCGCCAGGCACGCCAGGTCCAGCTCCTCGGTGATGCAGACCTCCACCATCGGCACCCTGCACTCCGGTTCCGGCTGCGGCGCTGTCACGTGTCTGCCCCTCTCGCGGCGGTTCCCGGTTCGGGTACGAGGCTGGGCCCCAGGGTTGGCGGTGACCGCGCGGTTGTATGACAGTTCCGTGACAAATCCCGGGACGGCCGGACACGGTTGGGCGTCTGAGCAGGTGCCAGGGATGATGCCGATATGACGGCCGTACTGGTGATCGAGGATGACGACCGCATCCGTCTGGCGCTGCTGCTCGCACTGGAAGACGAGGGCTACACCGCGCACGGAGCGGCCACCGCGGAGGAAGGGCTGCGGCTGCACCGCCGCCAGCCGGCCGACAACATCCTGGTCGACCTCATGCTGCCGGGCCTGGACGGCTTCGAGTGCATCCGGCAGCTGCGCCGCGACGACGACGTACCCATCGTCGTGGTCAGCGCCCGCGACGACACCCACGACATCGTCGCTGCGCTGGAAGCCGGCGCCGACGACTACGTCGTCAAGCCGGTCGCGATCAAGGAGCTGTCCGCGCGGCTGCGGGCCCTGCGTCGCCGGGCCCGCACTGCTGTCGCACCCGCCCCCGTGTTGGCGTTCGGTGAGCTGGAAATCAGCCCGGAAGCGGGGGAGGTGCGCCGGGACGGGCAGCCGATCCCCGTCACGCGCACCGAGTTCCGGCTGCTGTGCGAGTTGGCCGAGCACGCCGGCCGGGTGCTCTCCCGCCAGCAGCTGCTACAGCGGGTCTGGGGCTACGACACCGGGGACGAACGCCTCGTCGACGTGCACGTCGGCCGGCTGCGGCAGAAGATCGAGCCCAATCCGGCAGACCCACGGCATTTGGTCACCCTGCGCGGGCTCGGCTACAAGCTGCAGCGATGAGGCGTCTCGGACTGCGCGCCCGGGTCACCGCCGGCTTCGCCGTCGGCGCGCTGCTGCTGTCGGCGGTCATGGCGCTGGTCTCCTACGACCTCACCCGACGCTCACTGCTAGAGGAACGCGAGCGCACCGCGCTGCGGGCCGCGTACTTCGACGCCGCGGTCGTGCGAACCGGACTGGACACCGACACCCCCGACGTCGTGGAGGTCCTTCGCTCCTTGGACACCGGCGGCACCCGCCGGGCACTGCTGCACCTCGACGGCAAGTGGTACGCCCGCACCGCCGACGCCGGCAACACCGCAGCCATCCCCGCTGACCTGCAACGCCTCGTCCGGTCCGGAAAGCCCGCCGTACAGCGGGTACGCGTCGACGGGCAACCCACCCTCCTCGTCGGGGTGCCGCTGGCCCAGGGGACCAGCTACTACGAACTCACCAACCTGCGGGAACTGGAGGACACGTTCCAGGTCCTGGCGCTCGCCCTGACCGCGGTCGCCATCATGGTCGCCGGTTCGGGTGCGGCGTTCGGCTGGTACGCCACCCGTCACAGTCTGCGACCGCTGACCGCAGTCGCCGACGCGGCGGAGAAGATCGCCGCCGGCAACGTCACCGCCCGTCTCGATCCGGCCACCGACCCCGATCTGACCCGGTTGTCGACCTCGTTCAACCGCATGGTGGATCAGCTCGCCCGGCGCATCGAACGGGACCGACGGTTCGCCGCCGATGTCAGCCACGAACTGCGCTCGCCCCTGCAGACCCTGGCGGCGGCGGCCAGCGTCCTCGATCGCCGGCGCGCTCGGCTCGACGACCGCACCGCCACCGCCGCCGGACTCGTCGCCGAGGAGATCTCCCGCTTCCAGCACCTGGTCAACGACCTGATCGAACTGGCCCGCAGCGACCAGCCCGCCCACCGCGAACCCGTCGACGTGTCGGCACTCGCCCG
Organism: Micromonospora sp. NBC_00898; assembly: GCF_045207895.1. NCBI lineage: Bacteria > Bacillati > Actinomycetota > Actinomycetes > Micromonosporales > Micromonosporaceae > Micromonospora > Micromonospora sp. NBC_00898. Next base: position 3,319,632 of record NZ_CP108775.1, on the reverse strand, counting down.
TCGAGCCTGCCGCGCCCGCTCGCTCCCGGACACCCTCCTGCGCGTCAGCCCCGGGACGCCCACCACGTGGCGGGTCGACCAGCGTCGCATCGAGCAGGTCCTGGCGAACCTGCTGGACAACGCCATCCGCTATGGCGGCGGACCGGTCGCCGTGCACCTGTCCCACCGCGGCCCGGTCGGTGTCATCGAGGTCGACGATGAAGGCCCCGGAGTTCCCGTCGAGGATCGGACCGCCATCTTCGACCGTTTCGTCCGCGGCCGCGCCGCCCACGCCCGGGCCGGCAGCGACGGCACCGGCCTCGGGCTGGCCCTCGTCGCCCAGCACGCCGCCGCCCACGACGGCCATGCCTCCGTCGGCGAGCGCCCCGGCCGCGGCGCCCGTTTCCGTGTCGAACTGCCCGGGAGCCTGCCATGACCCGCCGCTACTTTTCTCTCCTCCTGGTCCTCGCGCTGCTGGCGGGGTGTGGCGTTCCCACCGAGGACAACCCCCGCGCCGTTCAGCCACCCCCGGGCCCGTTCCCCACTCCGGCGACCGGCGGCTCGACGGCACCATCCGGCCGCGTGGACGAGCTGCTCTACTTCGTGCGAGACGACCGCCTGGTACCGATCGTCCGACGGGTCGACACGACACCTACACTCGACGGCCACCTGCAGCACCTGCTCGCCGGCCCCACCGCCGACGAACGGGACAAGGGCCTCACCAGCGCGCTGCCCGGAGCGGTGACCGTCGCCGCAGCCCGGCAGACCGGCGCACGCGCCGACGTCGACATCCGCGAGGCCGGGGACGAGACGGGCCGCAGCGACGCCGTCCTCGCCTTGGGGCAGATCGTGCGCACCCTGGCCGCCCGCGACGACATCGACACCGTGGCGTTCACGCGTCACGGGCAGCCACTGGGCGTTCCGCGAGCCGATGGTTCCCTGTCGGTGGAGCCCCTCACCGCGGCCGACTACGCCGCCCTCACCGTCCCCTGATGACACGGTGGACCGGCGGGCGGCCCGGGTGTAGGAACGGTGTGGAGGTCATCCGGCGTGCGGCAGCGAGGTGTTGGCATGATACGCAAGATCGCTGACCCCGAACCTCCGACGGGACTGCGGCGGATCCTGTTTCGCACCCCGATCTGGCTCTACCGCATGCACCTGGGTTCGCTGCTGGGCCGACGATTCCTGCTGCTCACCCCACACGGGCCGGAAGACCGGCCGACGCAGGCGGGTTGTGCTCGAGATCGTCGGCCACGACCCGGAACGTCGGATCTATCATCTGGCCTCCGGCTACGGCCCACGCGCCCAGTGGTTCCGCAACATCCAGCAACATCCGGCCATCACAATCCAGGTGGGCGGGCAAAGCACGGCGGCGACCGCCGCACCGTTGCCGCCGACCGAGTCGGGCCGGGCCATGGTCGAGTACGCGCAACGCCACCCACGCCTCGCGCGGCGGCTGATGCGATTCTGCGGCTACGAGGTCGACGGCTCCGACCAGGACTACTTCGCGATTGGCCGAGATCACGTTCCCATCGTCGAGGTCACCGTTGCCTGACCTGGCGCCGACGGCGACAACGGCGAGGCAAATACCACGGCTTGCGTGTTGTGGGTTGCCGTGTTCTCCAGCGTCTGACGGTTGTGGCTCGACCGGGGCTACCCGGTTGCCGTTCATCCCTTCGCCGCCGGCGTGGGCGGTATGGAGTGGTACGGCCGCAGCCAGGCGGGGTCAATCAAATCAGGTCGACAACGCCACCGGTGGTGGGGTCAAACCGCAGTCGGCCTCGCGTCCTGGCTGCGCCGGGCCCATGCTCACGCCGCTCGGGCTAGGCAACGGATGTGCCCGTCGCGCAGCCCGTAGTAGACCAGCGTGAGCAGCTTGCGGGCGGCCGCGACCTTGGCGATGTTCACGCCGCGCCGCTCGGCCAACCTGGCCCGGGTGGAACCCAGTGGGCCGCCGTGCAGGCGTTGCACGGCTTCCACCGCGGCCCACCGCACCAACTGGTTGCCCTGCTTGGTGATCCGACCCCGGTGGACCACTGTTTCCAGGTCGGCCCGGACCGCCGGGGTGCCGTCGAACCCGGCGTTGTGCAGGATCTTCCACACCGCGCTGGCCGCGGCTCGGTAGCCCAAGCCGAGAAGCTCACCCTGGATGCGGCGGTGCCCCCACGACGGGTTCTCCGACGCGAGTCGCAGCACCAGATCGCGGACCTGCGCGTCGACCGGTGGCCGGCCCGGCCGGGCATGCAGGTACGTCCACCGCCGGGCAAACAGGTCACGTGCCACCGCAACCGGGTCGCCGGGGTGACGAAGAACGTTGACAGCGAGGGCGGGCAACAGCCGCGACAACACAGCCAGCACCACCCGGTCGGCCGGTTCGAGGTCGGGGCGGGTCACCTGGCGGCGCAGCACCGCCACCTGATGGCGGAGCACCAGAATCTCCACATCCTTGGCCCCGTCATCGCGGGCGATCTGGGACAACATCTGTAGGACCTGGCGCAGGAGCAGGTACACCAACGACGCGGTCATGGCCACCAAGCATGACGGCTGCACCGGGCTCGAGTTCGCACAGAACCGCATTTCAGACGGCCCAACCCCGTATTCGAGCCCCACAGGTGCTGTCAGCCATGTCGCGGCTGCTGCCGCGTACCCATTGGTCGACGTTCTTCGTCACCCCGGCCACCCTGCCGCGATGGCACCGCAATCTGGTCGGCCGGAAGTGGACCTACCCGAAACGACGACCCGGGCACACCGATACGAGCGGAGATCCGCGCCCTGGTGCTGCGCCTGGGCCGGGAGAACCCGACCTGGGGTCACCGCCGAGTGCAGGGCGAACTCCTCAGGCTCGGTTATCGGGTTGCTCCCAGCACCGTGTGGGCGATCCTGACCGCCGCTGGATGTTCGGTGGTCCAGTGCAGCCGGTCGACGAAGTCGGGGCCGCGCTCCGCCTGCCGTGTGGGTACCTGTTCCTTGTGCCAGATGATGTAGCTGATCGTGCTCGCTCGGTTCTGCGTGGTGAGCCGTCCAAAGAGGTCAAGTTCCTCGGATCCCGCTGGTCGGCCTTCGGCGAACAGTGGGCCAGGTCGCCGCCCCCTTCCAGGTGCCCGTCATGGGACCGGTACCTGAACCGCAAACTCGGCAGGTCGTGTGCCAGCTCAGGCGACTTCGATGCCGGTCGCACTTCACCCCGCACCGTCACGCGGAGGGTATATCGCAAGCACCCGCCGGAGATCGCTCAAGTGACAAGACCTTCGACGGCTGTCTTGGACGGTGGTCTGCTACCCCGGCAAGCAGAGCTGGATCTCCCGTTGAGCGATCACCGTGTGAATATCGATGATGTTGGACCTCGGACGCGCAAGTCCCCGCGACGCATCAGTCTTGGACGATGCCTCGCTTGTGTATGTGCTGACAGACCCATGCAGCCAGCCGATTTGCCGCTAGTTGGTGGGCTCCTCGGTGGGCCAGCCGAGCAGGCGGGCTCCGAGCACGGCGGTATGCAGCGTGAATCGTTGGGTGGGCTCGCTGGGGTGGTAGCCGGTGAGGGCGTGGATACGGTCGAGGCGATAGGTGACCGCGCGTACGGACAGGTGCATCTGGCGGGCGGTCGCCGTGTAGTTGCCCTGGTTATCGAATAGCACAGTTAGCGTGTCGAGGCAGGGCTGGGCGCCGCCGCGCGCTTGTTGCAGCGGGCCGAGAACTGTGGTGACCAGATCGGTGATGGCCTCGCGATCACGCAGGAGCACGGGGAAGACGAGCAGGTCGGCGGCGTGTAGGACGGGGGCGGCAAAGCCGAGCTTGCCGGCCAGGTCGAGGGTGTTGCGGGCTTCTTGCAGGGAGGTGGCGATGCCGTTGATGCCTGGGTGGGGGCGGCCGACGCCGATCTGCCAGGTTCCCGCGCTGAGGTGGGTGAGCAGGTGGTGGGCAAGTTCGGCGGGGAGTCCGCGCAGGCCGCCGGTGCTGATGCAGACGAGGTGCCCGTCGCGCAGGGTGGTGAGGGTGTTGCCGGACCCGTAGCGGGAGGCGAGGGCGGCGTCGATGTCGCGCACGATGTTGTCGGTGAAGGAAGTGCTTGCGGCGACCGTGACGACGTGGGTTCCGGACAGGCGGATGCCGTAGCGGTGGGCGCGTTCGGCGAGGTGTCCGGGGTCGGCTCGTCCGGTGAGCAGGTCGTTGACGAACTCGGTGCGCTGGTCGTCGTGGTCGGCGAGCTGGCGGCGGATGTGGTCGTGAAAGCCTGTGGTGGCGGCATTGAGGATGTCGGCGGTCGTGTCGAGTAGGTCTGCGGCACGGGCGTGCACAGCTGTGGGGGTCTCGTCACGTGTTGGCGTGCGGCTGGTCCAGGTGCTGGTGGCGGCGCTGAGCATGACTGTCACGAGATCGTCGATGCTGTGTGTGCTGTCGGCGGCGTGGCGGCCGAGGGAGGTCGCTTCCTTACGCCGCTGTGTCCCGGGCGGGAGCTGTAGCAGCGCGGCGCACTGCTCGGTGAGTGGTTGCGGAACAGGGCTCATCGCGTCTTCCTTGGCCAGCGGTGGCCGCCACCAGGCGGTGGCGGCCACCCTTCGGGTGGGTCAGACGCCGACGTCGCGGCGGTCGAACTGAATGACTCCGGCGACCGCAGTGGAGATGCCGATCCCGGCCAACAGGAGCAGGGGTCCGGGGTGCCAGCCGGTGTGCAGGGGGTCGGTGCCGATGAAGTAGTAGAACGGCGAGAGCCATTTCAGCCAGTTCGCGCCGTCGCTGAGGTTCGATAGTGCGTTGGCCATGTAGGTGGCCACTCCGAGCACGCCGGTGACCGCCAGGACGGTCCCGCGTTTGCCGGTGACGGCCCCGGCGAGGAAGGCGATGCCGGTGAAGCACCACGCCAGGAGCGCGAGGCCGAGGCAGGCGGCGGCGACGTTGCCCAGCGGCACGTCCATGCCGATCGCCGGGACCAGGATGCTGAGCAGGATCCACGGCACGACGGCGACCAGCGTGATCGCGGCGGCGGCGGCTGTCAGGCGCTGGATCGCGAACGCCTTGCGCGACAGCGGGTTGGCCAGCAGCATTTCCATGCCGCCGTCCTCCTCGGGCCGGGCGATGGTGCGGGCGGCGAGCGTGACTGCGCACATGAGCACCAGAAGCGGGCCGATGAGGGAGAAGACGGTCGCTTGCAGGTAGCCGGCGGGGGAGAGCATGTCGGCGATGCCGAGGAAGTCGAGCATTCCTTGCGGCAGCGCGTTCTGCTTGAGTTCGGCGGCGCCCTGGAACTTGCTGTAGAAGCCGGTGTAGATGGCGGTGAACGCGCCGACGCCGACGGTCCAGCCGATGATGGCGCGGCGGTCGTCGCGCCAGGTCTTACGCACCAGCGGCGGCAGCATCGCTCGCACCTTCTCCCGTGTAGTAGTAGGACAGGAATGTCTCTTCCAGGTCCGGTTCGGCCGACAGCATGTCGATGACCTCGTGCCGGGCGGCGGCCTTGATCAGCGGGTCGAGGCGGCCGTCGACGGTGCAGCGCAGCACCGGTCCGGCGACCTCGACCTTGGTGACGCCGGGCAGGCCGGCGAAGTCGGCCGGCTGCACCGGGTCGCCGAAGTGGATTTCGACGCTGCGGACCGCGCGACGGCCGAGGGATTCGACCTTCTCGACGGCGGCCAGTTGCCCGTTGCGGACGATGGCGACCCGGTCGGCGGTGGACTGGACTTCGGCGAGCATGTGCGAGGACATGAACACGGTTTGGCCGTTGTCGCGGGCGTCGCGGACCATGGCTAGGAACTCTTGCTGCATTAGCGGGTCCAGGCCGCTGGTCGGCTCGTCGAGGATCAGCAGGGCCGGTTGGTGCATGAACGCCTGCACCAGGCCGACCTTCTGTTTGTTGCCTTTCGACATCGCCCGCACCGGCCGGGACAGGTCGAGGTCGAGGCGGTCAGCGAGCCTGGTGACGGCGGTCCATGGCACGCCGCCGCGGGCGTCGCCGAAGAACCGCAGGAGCTCCTTGGCGGTTTCCCGGGCGGGGAAGGCGAGTTCGCCGGGCAGGTAGCCGATCTGCCGGTGCAGAACTGCCTTGTCCTTGCGCGGGTCCATGCCGAGGATGCGGGCGTGGCCGCGGGTGGGGCGCAGGAAGTCGAGCAGCAGGCGGATGGTGGTGGTCTTCCCGGCGCCGTTCGGGCCGAGGAAGCCCATCACCTCGCCGGTGCGGACGTCCAAAGTGAGGTCTTCGATGCCGCGCCGGGAGCCGTAGAACTTGGTCAAGCCCTCGGCCAGCACGGCGATATCGCTGGTCATGCCATACAGCATTCGTGTGCTCCCTGTTCTGGTTCTAGGGCGGCTCCCGGACGACTACCCTGCGATGATCTTGCCGAGGTTCGGCAGGCGGGCAGGTGACGCCACGCCGAGGCTCAGGCGGTTAGCAGCAGCGGCATGGTCAGCACGTACGCGGCGAGAAGCGCCGCCCCTTCGGCGCGGGTCAAGGTCAGGCCACGGCGCAGCAGCGCCCACGCCACCACCCCAGTAAAGATCATTGTCAGGAGGAGGGCCACGCCTGCGGCCGGGACGCTGCCGCGTGCGGCGAAGGCGACCACGGCGCCACCGGCGAGGCTGTTGAACAGGTTCGACCCGAACAGGTTGCCGACCACGAGGTCGGACTCGCCACGCCGCTGCGCTTGGATCGTGGTCACCAGCTCCGGCAGTGAGGTGCCCAATGCGACCAGCGTGAACCCGATGATCAGCTGCGGCACGCCCAGCTCGACGGCGATCGCCGAGGCGTTGGCCACCAGCAGCTGCGCCCCGGCCAGGACGCCGGCCAGGCCGAGCACGGCGCGGACTGGCTCGAACCAGGTCGGCGGTTGCCACCGGGCGCGTTCAGGAAGCGCGGCGACGGCGGCCGGCTCCATACCGCTTTCGGGATCGCCTTCGGCGTATTCGAGGGTCTGTTTGGCCAGCTCAGTGTTGCGGCCCTCGCCCGCCCAGCGGACCAGGAGCCACAAGGCGCCGACGGCTGCGAGGACGAGGACGACACCGACGGCGACCGTCAGTCCGGCCCAGGCCAGAAATCCGAACAAGACAACTGCGGCAACCGCGAGTGGCACCTCGCGGCGAATGACCGTCGATGCGACCGCCACCTTCGCTATGAGCGCGGCGACGCCGAGGATCAGGGTCAGGTTGAGGATGTTGGAGCCGGTGATGTTGCCCAGGGCGATGCCCGCGTCACCGCGGGCGGCCGCCACGCCTGACACGAGGAACTCCGGTGCCGAGGTGCCCAGGCCGATCACGACGACGCCGACGACGACCGGACTGATGCGCATCCGTGCGGCCAGCCGTGATGCGCCGAGAACGAGATGGTCAGCGGCCAGAGTGAGCAGTACGAGACCGGCGGCGGCGAGCAGGATCTGGGTCATCATGGGTGTGCTCCACGGGAGGGGTCCGGCAAGGAAACGCTTTGCCGACCAGGCTTCCCGGCACACCGGCGCACAACATAACCCATGCGCGGTATCTGGCGGAATCCCGAGGCTCGCCGTCCTCTGGTCAGTTGGCGTGGTCGGCGCGCTGCCACCAGCGGGCCGTCGCCCACCCGCTGAGGATCGCCACCAGTGCGACGGAGGCGTACCCGGCTGCGGTGGGGTGGTCCTGGTCGCCGGTGATCCCGGCGTGCAGCGCCGGGACGGAGAACGCGAACCACGGCCCGTAACCCAGCGCGGCGACGATTTGCGCGGTGAACAACACGGCGAACAGGACCCCGACGGCGGCGAGGTAGCCCCGTCCGATGCTGGCGGCCAGACCGAACACTGTACTCAGCCCGATGGTCAGCGCGGCTGTCATGATGAGCCGCCCCGCCCCGGACGCCCACGTGCCCAGGTCAAGGCCGGGTATGCCCAACAGCGTTCCGATCGCTGTGCCGGCCGCCAGGAGATAGACGGTCAGCGCCAGGCACCATACGGACGCGACCGTGAACTTCGCGGCCACCACCGCCCCCCGACGGGTCGGCAACGCGAGGAGATCCTTGGCGGTGTGGTCGGCGAACTCCCGCCCGAAGATCCACACGATGATCATGCCGAAGACCCCGATCCCGCCGACGGCGGCGATCTGTGCCAGCAGCCCGAGGTAGGACGGCCATGTTGGGTCCAGCGTCGCCAGCTGCGCCTTCGCGCCGAGTAGGCCCAGGTCGCGGGCCTTGTCCGGGTGCAGCGAGATGAACATGAACAGCCCGCCCGCTGCGGCACCGACGGTGATCGCCAGCAGGGTGATCCACCACAGCCGCGAGTGGACCAGCTTGACCCATTCGGCGTAGAGGGCGGCGCTCATCGGCTCGTCTCCTGTCCGGTCAGGCGCAGGAACACGGTCTCCAGGTCGTCCTCGCGGACCGTCAGGTGGGTAGGTGGGCAGCCGCCTTCCACCAGTACGGTGGCGATCCGGTCCGGGGATTCCACGGCGTCAGCCGCCATCAGCGTTAGCAGGCGCCCGGATGTCTGCGGCGAGTACCCCGCCTCGCCGAGGATCCGTACGGCGGCGTGAAGGTCTCGGCAGGCGACCTCCAATCGGCGCCGGGCATGCAGGGCCAGGTCCGCCGCAGCCATCTCGGTGATCATCTTGCCGTGATGGATGATGCCGATGCGGGTGGCCAGCTTGGCGACCTCGGCCAGAATGTGGCTGGAGAGCAGGATCGCCGTGCCGCCCGCCGCCAGGTCCTTGAGCAGTTGCCGGACCTCGGTGACCCCCGCCGGATCAAGGCCGTTGGCCGGCTCGTCGAGGATCAGCAGACCTGGCTGGCCCAGCAGCGCCTTGGCCAGACCGAGCCGCTGCCGGTTGCCCAGCGACAGGTCCCGCGACCGCCGGTCGGCATACGGCCGCAGTCCGAGCCGCTCGACGGCCTCATCGGCGGCAGCGGCGGGCAGGTGTTTGAGCCGCGCGGCAACTGCCAGGTTCTGCCGGACCGTCAGTTCCGGGTACGCGGTCGGGGTCTCGACCAGGTAGCCGACCTGTGACCACAGGTGCGTCGCGCCGGGTGTGACGCGTTCGCCGAACAGGGTCACCGTCCCGGACGTGGGCTTGATCATCGACAGCAGCACGCGAATCGTCGTCGTCTTACCGGCCCCGTTGAGTCCCAGTAACGCATAGATCTCTCCGGGGGTCACGGTGAAGTTGACCCCGTCGACGGCATGGACCTGGCCATAGTGTTTGACCACATCATGTGCGGCCACGACGGGCGAAGGCGAACTCACCGTGTCCCTCCCGCGTGTTGGAGCGGCGGGACCGACGTACTCACGGCAAACTCAGCAGCGCGCACGACTCAACACCTCGCAGAACTCTGGTACGGACACGATCAATTCGCCGACCAGACTTCCCGGCACGCCGTGCCGACCCTATCGATGGTCGGCAGCACGTGTCCAACACGGCACCCTGTTGTGCACTACCTGTCCACGGTCCTGCTCGGCGGCCTCGGCCAGGCCCGGCGGTAGGTGCGTACCGCCGTCATCCGGGGGCAACAACAGGCTCGCTTTCAAGGAGGTGCTGACGCGGTCCACAGTGCTATCTTCAACGCATGCATACCTGTTTCCAGCAGGTGTGCTTGGAACATGTGTTCGATTCCCCCCGCCCACCTGAACTCCCACGGCCTATCGACGGGTGATTGGGAGCGGGTTGGGAGCAACAGGGTGCGCTGAACGGCGCTGAACGGCAGCGAACGGCGCCCAACTGCACTCAATGGCACCCGCCCCTACCTGCTGTTCCACGTTTCCACTGGTCAGAGGCGGTGCGGTGTCCCGGTTCACACCGAAGAGGTCACTGGTTCGATCCCTGTATCGCCCGCGATCGATATATGCAGGTCAGAAGCCCGTCACCGGAAGCTCTGGTAACGGGCTTCTCGCCATTTGCCCCCTACATTGGGAGCAGATTGGGAGCAGCCCGCTCCCGGCGACGTCGGGCGAGCGCGTGGTCACCTGGTCGACGCCGCGGCCCCCTGGAGTCGCGAACGTTCAGACTTCGGCGTCCGCGGTCATCAGCCGGTTCATCGCCTGAGCGAACACGAGTGCTTGGACCAGGAGAGCAAGCTCGTCCCGTGTGGACAGGGCGTTGGCTGGGGTAATCAAGTCGGCGCCTCGCTCCATCGCTTGGGAAACTCTGACGGTCGCGGCGCACCACAGGCTCAGGGAAACCCGCCCACCGTCAGCCCTGGCCGGCAGGGACTGGCGTTGCAACGGCTCCGGTCAATGGGTTCAATCCCTGAGCCGCCGCGCCGTCAGCGCCTGTCAGCGACCGAGGAACGTGATGGAGCGAGCCATTTTCATCCTGCGTAGCGGTTCGCTTCGACGTGGTGCAGGACGACGATGGCCTACAATCGCGGTGGCGCGGCGCGGGCAGCAGCGCAGCTTGGCCAGGATCTTCCAGGTCTTGAGCGTGGCGATGGCTCGTTCGCCACGAGCACGGACTCTCGCGTGCGCCCGGTTGACCGCCTTCTGCCGGCGCGACAGCTTCGGCCGGAAGCGGCGCCGCTTGAACGGCGTGCGCACGCTGCCCCGAGCCCCCTGGTAGCCCTGTCGGCGAAGGTCATCACCTCCGCGCTGGTCAGCGCGTCGATGATGCCGTGAATGCGGGCGGCGGTGAGGTCGTGCGCCGAGCCCGGCAGTGCCGGTGAGGCCCACACGAGGCGGCCCGCGGCGTCGGCGATGACCTGCACGTTCACGCCGTGCCTCTTGTGCTTGCCGGAGTAATACGGCTTCTGGTCGGCGATCCGGTCGATCGGAATCAGCGTGCCGTCCAGGATCGCGTACGCCAGTTGCCGGATGCGCCGCATCGCCGTGGCCAGGTCCTCGGCGACCGCTGCGAGCAGCATGATCGCTTCCTGCACGTACCGCCAGGCGGTGGCGACACCGACCTCGAACCCGGCGGCGAGCCGGGTGTAGGTGTCACCGTTGCGCAGGTGGGCCAGGGCGAGTAGTGCCTGTCGACCCGGACCGAGACGCCGCCACCGGGATCGATGCTGGTTACGGTGCTGGCGGATGAGGTCAGCGAGGTGGTTCAGGGTTCGGCTGGACAGCGAGATCGTGGAGGGGTAAGACAGCACAGGCGAGGCTCCCGGTCGGGGCATCGGATCTTGGTCGACTGCTGTCTTACCTGGAGCCTCGCCCTCATCGATCTCCGGGCTCGCCGCACCCGCCATGAGCTGCAAGATCAGCTTGGAAAAGGCTCAACGTGGTCACGCTCGGCCCATCCTGCAACGGGGAGCCCGCTCAGGGGCGACTTTGACGCGACGAGCATCCGCGGCCCGAATCGGTCATCATCCGACCGGGCCAGGGCGCGCGAGTGGCGTCCCATAGTCGTGAATGTCGATCAGGAAGTCCAGCCGGTCTTCGATCCAGGGCACGACGCAAGCGAGGGTCGGTTCGCCCGGGTGTGCTGCGTCTCGAGCGACGCCCCTGTCGACTCGTGGCGACCCAGCGGCAGCAAGGTCATGAACCGCAACAACTAGGCGGGCGGAGCGCGGCGGCTGGCACAAGGACCCGACCGCGATCCACGGCCGCAATAGTCGTGGGTGGCAAACGCGTAGCCGGAACCACAGTTTGCGACGACGTATCAGGAGGGGCGCCTGCCGCGGATCCGGACCGTCGAGTCGTCCTTCTGGGCGCTGGCGGCCCGGATCCGTGCTACCTCAAGCGGCGGGATGCCGGCGCTCAAGCGGTTCGCAGGGCCACGGCAGGAGAGAGCCGGGCAGCCCGCAGAGCGGGGTAGACGCCCGCCAGCCCTCCAATGAGGATGGCAGTGGCCAGTCCCGCGCCGATCGCGGCGGCCGGCACGAGGATCTGCCAGCCGCGGACGGTGGCCATCGCGTACGTGACCGCGCTGCCCAGCAACACCCCCGCAGCGCCGCCGCCCGCGCCCAGCAGCAGCGACTCGACCAGGAATTGGGCCGCGACGTGCCGCCGGGTGGCGCCCAGTGCCCGGCGCAGCCCGATCTCGCCGCGCCGCTCTAGGACCGAGATCACCAGCACGTTGGCGATGCCGATGCCGCCCACCAGCAGCGCCACCGCGCCGAGACCGAGCAGCAGAATGGTGGCTCCGCCGGTGACCGCGATCCGGGCGGTGAGCGCTTCGGAGGGCCGGCTCACGGCGACCTCCTCGGGGTTGGCCGGGTTGGCCGCCCGCCCCAGCAGGCTGGCCACCTCGTCGGTGCGCTCGGTCTGTGCCCGCACGAAGATCCGGGTCGGGTTGCCGTCGTACCCGAATTGGGCGGCTGCCACCGGCGCGCCGATCAGCGCCGACGCGTCCAGCTCGGGCGCCAGCTCGACCGGCGCCATGATGCCCACCACTGTGTACCAGCGGTGGCCGAGGTAGACCTGTGGGTGGCCGGTGACGCGGTGGATGCCCAGCGACGTGGCGGCGTAGTGGCCGAGCACCACCGCCGGATAACGGGCCAGCGCCGTGTCCAGGAAGCGGCCGTCCACCAGGGTGCCGTCCAGTGTGGCGAGCAGCGCCGGGTCGGTGACCCGCACGGACAGTCCGCCGGTGCGCCCGGGCGGTATCCGGTCGTTGCGGTAGATCCGTTCGTCGAGCGTCGCGGTCGCCGCCGAGGTGAGCACCCCATCGGTACGCGCCACCGCCGTGCCCGCGGTCACCGGCAGCTTGGCCTCCTCCCCGCGGATGGTCTTGCCGTTGGCCACGGTGAGCAGGTTGGTGCCGACCCGGTCGATGCGGGCGAGCACGTCGGCCTGGCTGGACCGGGTGACGCCGAGCACGGCCACCATGGCCGCGATCCCGATCGCCACCCCGAGGATGGACAGTGCCGCCCGGCCGGGCCTCGACCGCAGTCCGACGGTGCTCACCGGCAGCAGGTCGGCGACGCGCAGTCGAGACCTCACGACGCACCCCCGCTGTCTCGGACCACCAGGCCGTCCCGCAACTGGATGCGGCGCCGCATCGCCGCGGCGACCCGCTCGTCGTGCGTGATCACCACGATGGTGACGCCGTCATCGTTGAGCTCGCGCAGCAGTTCGACGATCTCGGCGCCGGTCACCGAGTCGAGGTTGCCGGTGGGCTCGTCGGCGAGCACCACGGCGGGGCGGCCGACCAGCGCGCGGGCGATCGCCACCCGCTGCCGCTCGCCGCCGGACAGATGTGCGGCGGGGAAGTCGGCGCGGTGGGCCAGGCCGACCCGCTCGCATGCGGCGTGGGCGGCACGCCGGCGTTCGGCGGCCGGCACCCCGCGGTAGAGCAGGCCGGTCGCCACGTTCTCTACCGCACTCAGCCGCTCCAGCAGGAAGAACTGCTGAAAGACGACCCCGAGGAGGTGCGCACGCACGCCGGAGAGCTGCCCGTCGCGCAGCTTCTCGACCGGGTGGCCAGCGATGCGTACGGAGCCGCCGGACGGGCGGTCCAGGCCGGCGGCGAGGTTGAGCAACGTGGTCTTGCCGGAGCCGGACGGGCCTGCCACGGCGACCAGTTCGCCGCTGTGCACGGTGAGGCTGACGCCGCGCAGCGACTCGACCGGCGGTCTGCCGGGGTAGACCTTGCGCGTGTCGATCAGCTCCAGGACGGCGGTCATGGCTGTGCCTCCTTTGCCATGCCGTCCTGGTCCTCGCCGGTGAGGTCGTTGTGCACCGCCGCTGGGTGCCGCTCGGTGTGGTCGATCATGAGGCAGGCACCTCCACGGTCTGGCCGGCGGTGAGGCCGCGGACGATCTCCACCTGGCCGGTGCTCTCGTCGAAGCGGCCCGGTTCCACCTGGACCGCGCTCCCGCCGGTCAGGCGGACCTGATAACCGCCGCCCGGCCGCGCGAGCAGTGCGGCGATCGGGATCAGCAGGACATCGCGGCGGGTGCCGGTGACGACGTCGACGGTCACCGGCGCCTGGTCCAGGCCGGAGCCGCGGGGCAGGCGGACCGCGATGGTGAGCGGGACCGTCGCCGTGTCGGGACTCGCCGGCTGCGGGGGGCCGTTGCCCGCTTCAGCGGGGGGTGCCGTCGCGACCTCGCCGACGGCGGTGACCCGACCGCGGATCGGATCGGCGTCCGGCAGGGTGACCTCGACCTGGTCACCGACGTGAACGGTGCTGCGCTGCGCGGTGTCCAGTTGGGCGGTCACCACCCGGCTCGTCGACGTTCCGGTGACCACCGTCGTCCCGGGCCCGACGGTCCTGCCGACCCGGATCTGCAGCTGGGTGACGCGTAGCGGGGTGGGCAGGAAGACGATCTCGCCCTGGGCGAGCCGTCCGGTGCGCTGGTACGCCGGCCGCCCCCAGGACGCCTCCCAGCGCCGGATCGCCGTGGCCGTGGCGGCGCTGAAGTGCCGGTCCACGGTGATCCGGTGGTACGGGTCGAAGCCCATGGCTACCAGGTTGCGCTCGAGTTGGCGTACGTCGGGGCCGTCGCTCATTCGGTACCGGAAGTCGCGGTAGGCAGGTACACCCCCCAGCAGGAGGCGCACCGGCGCGTTGGCCACCCGGTAGAGGACGCCGCCGCGTCCGATCGTGTCGCCCGAGTCGGGCCCCGCGGTCAGCACGCCGGGCACGCCCCGATGGTCGACCGTGTAGGAGCCGGCGTAGCCGAGGACGCCGCCGACCTGGACGCGTTCGGTGAGCGTGCCTTGGGTGACCTCGGCGGTTCCGATGGCCACCGACGCGGCGGGTGTGTCGGGGGCGTTCGGCACCGAACGGGCAGCGTAGGCCATGCCAGCGGCGAGCGGCGCGGCCACCGCGACCGCGAGCACCGTGCCGGCCCCGCGCCGGCGGCTCACTTCTTCCCTCCGCCGTTGTTGTCCAGGATGCGGAGGCCTTCGCTCCAGATGTGCCTGCAGGCCTGCGCCGCGGGGTTCCACTGCTGGGGCGGAATTCCGTTCGCCAGCGAGGTTTTGGTGAGGTCGAATTCGCCGGCGGCGTTTGGATCCGGGAACTCGGGGATGCCGTGCTCGCGGATGCACTTGGCGTACTCGCCGAGTTTGCGCAGGTCCTCGGCCGAGACCTGGTCCTTGGGCCGGAACGCCGTCGGAGGGTACCGGTCCTCGATCGACTTGCACGCCTCGATGACCTGCGGACGGTTGCGGAGGTCCGTCTTCCAGTTGTACCCGCCCTGTGGTGGAAATTGGAGGTATCCATCCGGGGTGAGGTCCGCGTCCGGCATCCGAGTCAGGCCGTGGTCGCGCAGGCACTGGACCCACTCCTGGCCGAGGGTGAGGAGTTGCTGCCGGCCCACCGAGGCGGACGCCGACGGGCTCGACGCCCCGGAGGGAGAACCGCCGCGGTCGCATCCGGCGAACCCGACCACGAGCAGTGCGGTGAGGAACACTGTGGACGTTGTTCTGGTCATGGCTACACGGTGCCCGCCGCAGCGATTCAACTCGTCGGACCGGAGTCGGTCCTTCGGCCGCCGCCGGTACCGCGGACGTAGCACCTGAGTAGGACGCTGCCGGCGCGTCCGCTCCCTACCATGAGAGTGTGCCCCGGTTCGTGCCGCGCCACTTTCTGACCGACGCCGCCCTGGCGCTGGTGCTGATCGTGCTGACCGTGGGGCCCGGGCTGGTGATGCAATTCCTGGCCCGGGCGAACCCGGATGTCGCGGCGGAGTACGTGAAGAAGATGCCTCTCCCGGCGGGTGGCCCGTGGTGGATGTTCGCCGCGCTGATCGTTCTCGGCCTGCTGGTCAGACAACAGCACCCCCCGCTGGCACTGGTCCTCACCGGGGCCGGGGTGTTCGGCCATCTGTTCAGCGACACCAAGTTCCAGCTGCTCGATCTGGCGCTTCCGCTGGTGCTGTACACCGTGGCCGCGGTGGCCCGGAACCGGCGGGTCTCGCTCGCCGCGCTGGTCCTCACCATGCTCCTGACGTACGCGACGATGCTGGGCGGCCAGATCTACGTCGAACAGCAGGATTTCGCGCGGTCCGGCAAGCAGGTCCTGCGAGGGCAGGTCGAGGACCCGTCGGTCAGGATGGCGGTCAAGACGGGGCCGCCGCCGGTTCCGGTGTTCTCGGTCGACAGACTGGTCAACGTCGGCCAGGCGGTCACGGAGCTGTGGCTGCTGCTGGTCGCGGCGTTCGCGGTCGGTGACGCGATGCGCAGCCGGCGCGCGCACCTGGCCGCGGTCGAGCAGCGGACCGCCGACCTGGCCCGGGAGGAGCGGCAACGGGCGGTGCTGGCGGTCGCGGCTGAGCGCGCCCGGATCACCCGGGAGCTGCACGACGTGGTGGCGCACGGGATTTCGGTGATGGTGGTGCAGGCGCAGGGCGCGTCCGCCGCGCTGGACAGGCATCCGGACCGTGCCGCCACCGCGCTGCAGCACGTGATCACCACCGGACGGACCGCGCTGGCCGAGATGCGCCGGCTGCTCGCCGCCGGGCGCACCGATCCGGCCGAGGACGCGCGACTCACCCCGCTGCCGGGCCTCGGCGCGGTGCCCGCGCTGATCGATCAGTTGCGGTCCACCGGAATGCGGATAGAGCTGCACGTCGACGGGGTGCCCGCAGCGGTGCCCGCGGCGGTCGATCTGTCCGCGTACCGGATCGTGCAGGAGGCCCTGACGAACACGCTGAAGCACGCGGGCCCGGGCGCCGGCGCGGTGCTGCGGCTGGCATTCGAGCCCGGACGGCTCCGGGTGGAGGTGGCCGACGACGGCACGGGCCTGGCGGACGGGGCGGACGGACGCGGCAACGGGTTGCGCGGCATCGCCGAGCGCGTCGCCATGCTGGGGGGCGAACTGGAAACCGGCCGGGCCGACGGCGGCGGGTTCCGGCTGTGCGCGACGCTGCCGCTGCGGGCGCGCGAGATCACGTCGGTACAGCGATGAGCGTACGGGTGGTGCTGGTCGACGATCAGACGCTGGTGCGCACCGGGTTCCGGCTAGTGCTGGAGGAGACCGGCGACATCGAGGTGGTCGGGGAGGCCGCCGACGGGTCGCAGGCCTTGGACGTGGTGGCCCGCAGCCGGCCCGACGTCGTCCTGATGGACGTGCGCATGCCGGGCCTGAACGGCATCGAGACCACCCGCCGCATCCGCTTCGGCCCCCCCGCGGCCCGCGTGATCATCCTGACCACCTTCGACCTGGACGAGTACGTGCTGGCCGGGCTTCGCGCCGGAGCCAGTGGCTTCCTGCTCAAGGACGCGCTCGCCGCCGACCTGATCTCCGCCGTGCGTGTTGTGGCCGCCGGCGAGGCGGTGGCCGCACCCAGCGTCACCCGCCGCCTCTTCGCGCACTACCTCGGCAAGACCCCGCCCCGGCCGGAGATGAACGGGCGGCTGGCGGCACTGACCGAGCGCGAGCGCGAGGTGCTGACCCTGGTCGCGCGAGGGCTGTCGAACGCCGAGATCGCGGCGGCGCTCTTCGTCTCCGAGAGCACGGTCAAGACCCACCTCGGCCGAATCCTGGCGAAGCTGGGGCTGCGGGACCGGGTGCAGGCGGTCATTCTCGGCTACGAATGCGGCCTGGTAGAAATCGGCAACGACCGATAGGTGAAGGGGGGCATCCTCGATGGAGACCTGCTGGTAGATCACGGCAGAAGACCAGCACGATCGCTGGAGCGGCTGAGCTCTCGGTCACCCGCCGACCGACCGGACAGCGTCGATCGTACGGGGGAGCAGCCGTCGGCTGGCACGGAGAACGGCGCCGTCGGGGCGGACGACGGCTGCGCGAGCGGCGCCGGTGCCCAACCATCGGTGCAGTTCGCTGCCCGGTCGGGCGGTGATCAGTACCGCCCCGCGCCGTTCGATGTCGGCTCGTAGTGCCGTGGACGGCTCGATGGACGTGACGATTGCGAACCGGCCGCCGGCCACGTCGTCGAAGCGGCGGTGGCTGTCGATGACCGCGTTCGGGCACAGACCGCCCGCGAGGCTGCGGCGCAGCCGTGGCCGCGCCACGAGGTCGGAGCGGTGCAGCGGCGGTGTCCGGCTGTCCGAGGCGAGGCCCGTGAGGCCGGGCATGAGACGCAGCCGTGGCGCCACGGCGCGACGGATGGCGTTGCCCACTTCGCCGCCGGCCGTCATCGCCGTACCGATGAGCTTCGCCAGCCTGATCATGGCGCGGGCGTGGTGCTTGCGTTCGATCTCGTATGTATCCAGCACGGTCTCGGGCGAGGTTCCGCCGAGCACGCCGGCGAGTTTCCAAGCGAGGTTCATGGCGTCGCGCAGGCCGGCACACATGCCCTGGCCGATGAACGGTGGGGTGAGGTGGGCGGCGTCGCCGAGCAGGAACACCCGCCGGTCGCGCCACCGGTCGGCGACCTGCGCGCGGAAGGTGTACTCCGCGACGCGGATGATCTCCAGCTCCGCGACGGGGATGTCCCCGGTCCACCGCGAGATCAACGGATGCAGCCGGGCCATGTCGCGGTAGTCGTCGGCGGTTTCGCCGGGCGTCAGCTGGAACTCCCAGCGGTAGCGGGTCTTCCCGACCCGCATGTAGGTGCCGGCGCGGGCCGGATCGGAGAGCTGGTGCACGCCCTCCCACTGGCCGAGGTCGGCCTCGGTGACCACATCGATGACGAGCCAGCGTTGCGTGAACCCGAGGTCGTGCATGGTGGCGCCGATCGAGGCCCTGGTCAGGCTGTTGGCGCCGTCGCAACCGAGGACGTACGCCGCGCGGACGACATCGTGCTCGCCCGTGGCCGTGTCGGTAACGTCGATCCGTACGCCGCCGGCGTCCTGGGTCAGCGCGGTGACCTCGGTGTTGCCGCGAAGGGTGACGGCGTCGTACTGCTTGAGATTCTGGCGGAGGATCGCCTCCAGTTCCGGCTGGTCGAACATGCTCCCCTGGGGGTAGCCGTGCCGGCCCTCCGCCGTGTCGCGTTGGAACTCGGCGAGCACCCGCATGTTTCGGTCGAGGAGACGCAGACCCCGGTGGGGCCTGGAGATGGCGGCGAACTCGTCCCGCAGCCCGAGGCGCGCCAGGATGCGGTGAACCTCGTCGTCGAGGGCGACGGCCCGGGGCTGGGGGTAGACCGAATCCCACCGCTCGAGAATCAGGCACTCGACGCCGTACTGGGCGAGCAGCGTCGCGGCGGTGAGCCCGGTGGGGCCGGCGCCGACGATCACCACCGGAACCACTGTCATTGTGCCGCCAGCAGCTGAAGAACGAGGTAGGTGGCGACCAGGAGCCCGCAGACGACGGCCGGGCCGTACTTCCGCGGCCCGTCACCCTTACGCAGGTGTACGACGACGGCTCCACCGAGCAGGAGCAGCAGCCCGGCCCCGGCGAGGACGCCGATCAACGGCTGGAACAGGCCGATGAGCAGTCCGATCACCGCGGCGACCTCGAGCAGGCCGATGCGGCGATAGGCGGCGACGGAGAAACCGGCCTTTGCGGCCAGCTCCCGCATCGGTTGCAAGGCCAGCATCTTGGCCGTTCCTAGGGCGAGGAAGACCAGCGCGAGCAGTACCGCGAGGATGGCCGCAGCGAGCGTCATGACACCACCACCAATCGCCATTCAATGGCATACCGGCCCAGGATCGCCTTGACGGCCTCCTCCTGGGCAGAGGGATGAATTTTCACAGTGGCCACGATGGAGCTGCCCTCGATCGCGGCCTCGATGTCCTGTACTCCAGGGATGTGGTCGAGCGCGGGACGGAGTTCCGCGCGGACGGCGTCCTTCCGCAGGGCGAGCTTGTAGAGCTTGCCCACGGCGGTGACGGGCAGTTCGTCGAGGATCGTCACGGTCTTGGGCGCGGCGGTGCGGTCGGGCACCTGGTCGCTCGCCCAGTCGCGCAGGTCGTCCTCCGTCACGATGGCGCCTGGCGCGAGGGTGACGTAGGCGACGGGTACCTCGCCGGCGTGGACGTCGGGGCGCCCGACCGCGCTGGCCGCGGTGACCTGCGGGTGGGCCAGCAGCGTGTCCTCGATGATCGCGGGGTCGATGTTGTGCCCGCCGCGGATGATGAGGTCCTTGGCCCGGCCGGCGAGGTAGACGAAGCCGTCCTCGTCGAGGCGCGCGAGGTCGCCGCTGTCCAGCCAGCCGTCGACCACCTTGCCAAGGCCGTCCAGGACGTGGCCGTTCTCGTCCCGGTCGATGACGTAGCCGGGGAAGACCGTCGGGCCGTTGATGGCCAGCACGCCCGTCTCGCCGACGGGTCGGTCTTCCCACGTGCCGTCCGCGGCGACGACCCGCACCTGCTGGTAGGGCAGGCGCTGCCCGACCGAGCCCGGCCGCGACGCGTCGGGGAAGCTGCGCGCGCTGGCACAGGTCGCCTCGGTCAGCCCGTAGCCCTCGACCAGAATTATCCCGGTGTGGGCCTGGAAGTTGTCCCGGACCGCGGCGGGCAGCGGCGAGGCCCCCACCATCGGAAACCGCAGGCTGCTGATGTTGGCGTCGATCGGAACCTGCGCCAGTACGGCGTACACGGTGGGCACCGCGCTCATGGCGGCGATCCGGTAGTGCTCGACGATCTTCCAGAACGCGCCGAAGAGCGCGGGGTCGCGGTAGCCGAGCGGACCGGCCCACACCACAGCCTGCCCCTTGAACAGCGGCGCGAGCAGGGTGACCACGAGTGCGTTGACGTGGAACAGCGGGAGGGCCGCAAAGACCGCGGTCTCCTCATCGAACAGGGAGCTGGCGGCCAGCATCCACGCGTCGGCGACCTCGTTGGCGTGCGTGTGCGCGGCCAGCTTCGGCGCGCCGGTCGTGCCGCCGGTGTGGAACATCGCGGCCAGGTCGGAGGGCCGGGGCAGGGCACCGTCGAAGGTGGCCGGATTCATGGGCGCCGCGAGCCCGCCGAGGTAGCCGACGCGTACGCCGTCGATGGCCGGCAGCTGCTGGGGCGCGTCCGCCGCCCCGGTGGGCCGGAGCACGAGGATCGCGTCGAGCAGGCCCTCGCGGGCGAGCGCCCGCGCCGTGTCCCACGTGTCGGGCGCGAGCTCGGGTCCAGCCGTGACCAGCACGCGGGCACCGGAGCGCCGGAGGAGCTCGGCGAGGTGCTGCCGCGACAGTCCGCCGCCCAGGGGCGCCGCGATCCCGGCGAGCTGTGCGGCCAGCGTCGCGGTGATCAGCTCGGCGCAGTTGGGCGACATCAGGGCGACCGCGTCACCCCGCCGCACCCCGAGGTCGTGGAACAGGTTCGCGTGCCGGTGGACGTCGGCCAGGAATTCGGCGAAGGTACGGCGCAGCGGCTCACGCCAGCGGGCGGCGTCGGGCAGGACGGTGAGCGCCGTGCGGTCCGGCCAGCGCGTCGCCGCCAGCGACAGCAGCGCGTACGTCGACTCGGGCAGGCCCCGCGCCTCCAGCGGCACGGCCTCGATCGCGGTGAGGTCGGCGGGCGTGGCGTAGTCCGGCCACAGCAGGGGCCCGGTCATTCGGCGTACCTCACGACCGTGCGCTGGCGGCCCAGATCGATGGCGCCGTCGTCGGTGGCGATGGTGGCCTCGACGACGTCGCCATCCTTGAGGTACTTGGGGTTGCGAGCCTGACCCTTGAAGAACATCTTCCACTTCACTGCGGGCGGCAGCAGCGAGGCGACGAACGCGACCGGCTTCGGCGGCGCGCTCAGGGCCGTCCCGACGGGCGTGCCGGTCAGCAGCAGGTCGCCGGGGTCGACCCGCTGGAAGCGGGTCAGCGCCTGCAGCGCCTGGACCGGGAGATAGATCATGTCGGCGGCGGTCATGTTCTGCCGGAGTTCGCCGTTGACCCACAGCTTCAATCGCAGATCGGTGAACCGCTTGAGCTCGTCGGCGTCGAGCAGCACCAGCGCGGGGCCGACCGGGGTGAAGGTCGGGTAGGACTTGGCCTCGTAGAACTGGGTCTTGGGGAGCTGGACGTCGCGGGCCGAGATGTCGTTGGTGACCACGAGGCCCGCGACGTAGTCGGCGAGGTTGTCCGCGGTGACGCTCGTGCCGACGGGCAGCTCGCGGCCGAAGACGAGCCCGATCTCGACTTCGTAGTCCAGCAACGTCACGTGGCCGGGGCGAACCACGTCGGCGAACGGGCCGCTGATCGAGCCCGAGGTCTTGCGGAAGAACGTCAAGGGGACGGTCGTTGGGTTCCCGTTCGTGTCCGTGACATGCGAGACGAAGTTCGTCATCTGGGCGACGACGCGGCAGGGCGCCGTCACCGGGGAGACCAGGTCAAGGTCGTCCACCGGGACGGTGTCGCTGCTCGTCGCGGCCGCGTCGATCGCCGGCCGGTCGGCCAGCAGTTCGGCGGTGGTGGTGGCGCTGGTGTGCACCTTGGCGGCGCCGGTGGGAGTCAGCACCCACCAGGCGTCGGCGGTGCGCAGGACGGAGGTGCTCATGAGGTGAACGCTTTCATCAGGCCGCGGAGGCGGTGGAGGTCGAATTCGTTGTCCTCGCGCAGCGCGCCGATGACCGCGCGCAGCTCGCGAAGCGATTCCCGGCCGGGTCTCATGCCGAGGAAGTCCTTGGTGGCGGGCGGACCCCACTGGGCGAGCCCCGAGGCGGCCATCGGTGCCCAGCCCGGCTCGAGCGTGCAGTCGAACAGGTCGCCATCGGTGAAGTGCTCGACCAGGAAGTCGTCCGGGTCGCGCCAGTAGTCGAAGATCTGGCTGCCCTGGATGTGCCGGCCGATCCCCCAGGACCGCTGGTAGCCCCGGTCGAGCAGGTGCTCGCCTCCGGCGGCGAGCGAGTCGAGGTCGGGGACCTGGTATGCCGAGTGCACGTACCGGTTGGCCGGGCCGAGCGTCATCGCGAGCGTGTGGTGGTCGGTGGCCGTGCTGCCGCGGTCGCAGCGGATGAAGCTCATGACGGGGCCGCGCTCGCGCTGTCCCTGGTGGTAGAGGAAGTCGCTGACGATCAGGCCCAGGTGCTCGAGATACCAGTTGAGCGTCTCCAGGTACCTGGTCGTCTGCAGCACGACGTGACCGAGCCGCTGCACCTTGACCGGCTCCCGCGGCGGCCGCTGGGTGGCGTTCACTCGCGCCACGTCGTGTCCGACGTTGAACGTCAAGGGCTGCTGCGAGGGCAGCGCGGGAAGCTCATGCGTGTCCGCGACCACGCGGACCTGCGCCCCGCTCGGGTCGACCAGATCCACCGTCACCCCGCCGAGGCTCTCCGGCAGGCGCGCCATGGTTCGCCCGGTCGCCTCCGCGAGCCGCAGCACGTCGTTCGGCTCGGCGGCCTTGAAGGCGGGGCCGATGAACCGCGAACGGGCCCCCCGGCGGATGAGCACGCAGGGCGAACCCGGGTCGGTGCCGCGCAGGTGCAGCTCGTCCTGGGTGCGCAGCGACGTCGTGAAGCCGAAGGCCCGGGCGAAGACCTCGGCCCGCTCCAGATCGGGCTTCTGGAACTCCAGCCAGGCCAGGTCGTGCACCTTGACGACCGGGTTGCGCGCCCGCCCCGGGTGCTCGCCCCGCAAGGCACCCTGCTCGCTGTGCAGGCCGGTGTGCGGGTCGTGCCCATCGGTCATGTCCCGCTCCTTTCCAGGTGATGACGAAATCGTCACTTACGAGAGTAGCGTCAGTCAAGGCCTGATGACGATTCCGTCAACTCTGAAGCTCGCCGGGGTTAAAGTGGGTGCAGACCGACCTGGGAGAGGTGATCGAGCAGGCATGGAGCAGAAGATCAGGCACGCCCCGAACCGCCTGGAACGGCGCAAAGCCCGCACCCGCTCGGCGCTCCTCCGCGCTGCCCAGACCTTCCTCGCCGCCGGAAAGCTGAACGTCCCGATTCTCGAACTCACCCAGGCCGCGGACGTGGGTATGGGCTCGTTCTACAACCACTTCGACAGCAGGGAACAGCTCTTCGAGGCCGCGGTGGAAGACGCACTCGACCGCTACGGCGCCCTGCTCGACGAGCTGACCGTCGGCCTGGACGATCCGGCTCACGTCTTCGCGCAGAGCTTCCGGCTGACCGGACGCCTCCACCGCCGGAGTCCCGAACTGAGCAAGGTCCTGCTCAACAACGGCCTGGCCCTGGCCGGCTCAGGCAGGGGGCTCGCGCCGCGGGCCCGGCGCGACATCGAAGACGGGGTCCGCGCCGGCCGGTTCCAGGTGCGCGAGCCCGAATTGGCGATGGTGATCGTGGCCGGAGCCGCGCTGTGCCTCGGCCAACTGCTGCACGACCACCCCGAGCGTGACGACGGCGCAGCCACCGACCAGGTCACGGAGGACGTGCTGCGCATGCTCGGCCTCGCGCCCGACGAGGCCCACGAGATCTGCCAACGCCCGCTGCCCGACCTGAATGGCCGTCGCCCGTAGGCCGATGTTCATCCGCCCGAGCGGGCCGCTCCTAGGAAGTGGCCGCCTCGCGCACCATCCGGTTGGCCGTCTCCGGCTCATACCCGGTCGCCCGGAGCAGGTCACTCGCCATGGTGCGCAGCTGGATCACCACGGCGTCCGAGAAGGGCTTGAGGCCCCTGTGGTACGCCTGGCCGGCCAGGCGCGCCCCGTCCAACACCGCGTTGCGGGTCTGGTCGAACGGCCCACCCGCCCGCGCCTCCCGCCTCAGCAACTGGATCGCCTCGGCGAGCCTATCCACGGCGCCGGGGAGTTCCTCCGGGACCGGCTCGTCGTATTGCAACGTGGTCGCGGCCCAGCGGGCCAGCGCCCGGCACCCGAGGATCACCCGATCGATGTGCTGGACGCCGCGCCGGTAGTGCTTGACATCGATTCGGCGTTGCCAGCGTAGCGGCGCGATCGTCGTTACCTCCTCGGCGCCAGCCACGGCCTCGTGCAGCCGGGCGAGGTCGGGTTCCATCCCGCTCAGCTGGTCCAGCGCCCGTATCGCGCGGTCCGGGTCACGCCGGGCGAGCGCGTGTGCAACCTCTCGAAGCTGCGTGTGGAGGGTCGCGGCGACCGGTGCAACAGCCCGCTCGAGAATGCGCATCGGGTTGATCGGTAGCAGCAACGCCACTACCGCCAGCCCGACGGCGCCGCCCACTCCCGCGTCGACGATCCGCGCCCATTCGAGGCCCTGCTGCACGTGGGAGAACGTGGCGATCAGCACAGCGGTACTGCCCGCCTGAGCGACCAGCGCACCGCTGCGCCCGGTCATCAACAGGGCGACGGCGATGGCCAGCATTACCACCAGGCCGATCTGCCAGGGCCCGAACCCGAAGTAGCGGATGAGAAGATCACTAACGATCAGACCGAGCCCGACGCCGAGCATCATCTCGGCGGTACGTAAGGCGCGCTGCCCGAGGGCGGCGACGATCGTGCCGACGGCCGCGCTGGGCGCGAAGATCGGTGCGGGGCGACCCAGGATGTCGTGCGCCAGCCCCCAGGACAACGTGGCGGCAAGCCCACATTGAGCTGCTACGAACAGAATGATCGTGAACAGGCGCAGCCTCAGCCGGCCTGCTTCGCCACCGTGACGCCGGGCCTTCGCCGCCAGGTCCTTGGCGTGCCCGGCAGCGGCGTTGGGGCGAGACAGGTCTCCCCGCTCAGCAGCCATGGCGGGGGTTACCCCGCCCGGCCCTCACAAACCCGGCGATCCGTTCTCCCTGTCGAGCTTCCTGTCGAGGCGATTCGGTTGCCCCCGCTCCCATGGCTACCCGCTCGGCGAAGCCGGGCAGCTTATGGGCGTTGCGACCCCGCTCAGACCACCCACGATGCCGGCCGCGAGCCGTTGCGGCAGCACCAGGACAGTTGACCGCTGGATCTCTGCCCGCTCGCGATCGTTCAACCGGGTGGTGACGGCTGCTCGGATGGGAATCGTCGGGCACGGACCGCGTCGGCTACGGCGACGCCGGCGAGGATGAGGGCGGCGGTGGTGGCTACCGCGAGCGGCGGCACCGGCCGCATTGCTGGGGTGAGGGCGACCAGGGCGAGTGCGCCGATCACGCGGGGGCGGGACACGCGGCCGAACACCGCGTACTCGAAGGTGGCTCGTCCGGCGAGGAACAGGGCGGGTCCGGCGAGGATGACGGCGATCCAGGCCGGGTCCGGGTGTCCGAGCGGGTGGGTGATGACGAGTTCGTCGCCGACGGCGATGGTGACGATGCCGGCGGCCATGATCACGTGGGCGTAGATCGTCGCGATAGCAACGCGGTTTAGGTTGGTGGTCGCTGCGATGGCGTCGGCCAGCAGTGCTCCGGCGCGGTGGATGTAGATGCGCCACAGCAGTGCCGTGGTGGCGAACGCCACCAGGGCCGCGGCGCTGCGGTCAGCTCCGAACTCGCCTTCGCCGAATGTCACTCCGGTCACCAGGATCGGCTCGCCCAGCGCGACGATGAAAAACTGCTGGAACCGCTCGGCCACGTGCTCTGCGGAGGCCACGACCTCGAATCGACGCGCGCCGCCGCGGCCCAGCCTCGGCGTGGGGAAGCCGAGTGCGATCCCCGCGTACTCCACGCCCGCCGCCGTCAGCCACAGCGCTCCACGCACCCAGCCGGTTAGGAACGCACCCGCGATCCATGGCACCGCAGCCACGCCGACCCAGAACAGTATTCGCACCGCGCTGGGCTGCACCTCGTGGCCACGCAAAAAGAAGATGGCGATAACGAGGCCACCAAGGCGGACGGTGAGGTACGCCCCTATGAAGACCAGGCCCCGCCGACCGAACGCCTCAGGCGTCGCAGCCGCCATCACGAGGGTGCCGAAAATGATCGGCATGGTGAACAGCTGTACCAGCGGATGCTGCGGGTCGAACAGGTCCGTAAACCTCGCCGTAGAGACCCAGACATGCATCATGGCGAACAGCAACACCAGTGTCTGGAACGCGCCAGTCCAGCTCAGATGCTCCAGCAGGTGCTGCGAGAGCCGGACGAAGGCGAGGACGAACACCAGGTCGGAGAAGAGTTCCAGGAATGTCGCCCGCGGCTGCTCGGGTCTTCTCAGCAGTACGGCCAACCTACCCGTCGTCATCAACCGCCAATCTCTGCCGTTTCTGTCCGCCTTAACCGTATTCGTACCACGCGTTGGGCCTCGAACGTTGCGGACATAGACGCCGAGCACAACGACTACCGATCCGGACAGCCCGGCCGAGGCCAAGGGATTAGGTGGTCGGCCGCCTGACCCAGCCACCTGCTAGTAGCCGGTGCCCGAACGGGCACGAGCGCACACGAGCTGTGGCCCACCCCGTGTCACGAGCAGGCGTTTCGGGCATCTCGTGGCGGTGATCCTCGTCCGTCCAAACTGACGCTCCGCGCGCCGCCCAACCCCGAGCAGACCGCATCTAGTCCGCAAGAGGTCGACGGACTGCGGGGGAGTGGTGTGAGATGTCAGGAGGTATTTCCGCTGCTAGACCGCCATGTGCCCAGGTCGGCGGGACGGGCAATTTGATCTCAGAGATCCGCTAGCAGGCTTCGGATGTGTGGCGGAAACGCGATCCGTCATCACGATCACAGCGACCCAAGGCGATCAGAACAGCGGGAAGCCGATCGTCTGCCCGCCCGTGATCGTCTAACCGGGTGGTGACGGCGGCTCGGATGGGCGTCTTCGAGTGCGGGCCACGTCGGATGCGGCGACACCGAACAGAATGAGGGTGGCGACAACGGCCAGGATGAAGACAGCGGTGGTGGCTACCGCCAGCGGCGGCACCAGCGCCATCGCTGGGGTGATGACGAGGAGGGCGAGTGCGCCGATCACGCGGGGGCGGGACACGCGGCCGAACACCGCGTATTCGAAGATGGCTCGTCCGGCGAGGAACAGGGCGGGTCCGCCGAGGATGACGGGTAGCCAGGCCAGGTTCGGGTGTCCGAGCGGGTGGGTGATGACGAGTTCGTCGCCGACGGCGATGGTGATGATGCCGGCGATCATGATCACGTGGGCGTAGACCGTCAGGACACCAACGCGGAGTCGGTTGGGGGCCGCTGTGATGGCGTCGGCTATCAGTGCTCCGGCGCGGTGGATGTAGATGCGCCACAGCAGTGCTGTGGTGGCGAACGCGAGGAGGGTCGCGGCGCTGCGGGCAGCGCCGAACGCGCCGTTCGCGAATGCCAGTCCGGTTACCAGGATCGGCTCGCCGAGGGCGATGATGAAGAACTGCCGGAACCGCTCGGCCACGTGTTCTTCGGAGACCACGACCTCGAGTCGGTGCTCGCCGCTGCGGCCCAGCCGCGGCGTGGGGAAGCCGAGTGCGATCCCCACCAACTCCACGGCCGCCGCCGTTATCCACAATGCTCCCCGCACCCAGCCGGGCAGGAAAGCCCCCGCGATCCAGAGCACCGCGGACACGCCGACCCAGAACAGTAGCCGCACCGCGTTGCGCTGCCCCTCGTGGCCCCGCAACAGAAGGATCGCGACAGCGAAGATACCAAGCCGGACGACGACGTACACACCTGCGAAGACCAGGCCCCGCCGGCCGAACGCATCCGGCGCCGCAGCCGCCAGCACGAGCGTGCCGAACATGATCGACATGACCACCAGCTGGATCAGCGGATGCTGCGGGTCGAACGTGTCCGTAAACCTCGTCGCAGCGATCCAGACAAACAACACGGCGAACAGCAACACCAGTGTCTGGAACGCGCCAGTCCAGCTCAGATGCTTCAGCAGCTCCTGCGAGAGCCGGAAGAACGCCAGGACGAACACCAGGTCCAAGAACAGTTCCAGGAATCCCGCCCGCCCCTGCCCGGGCCTTCGCAGCAGCTTGCTCGCCCTACCCGTGGTCATCGGCCGCCCGTTTCTGCCGTTTCTGCCCGTCTTGACCGTAGTCGTGCCATGCCGTAGGGCCTTGAACGTTGCCGACATGGGCACTGCCCGCAACGACTGCTGTGTGGCCCCAAGTTGCGCCGGCGTGCGGTGCGGCTGTATCGAGAGGCCGACCCCGGGCCGCGGGAGGTCGAAGACCGCGGGCTGCTGTCGGAGATCGTCGACCTCCACGACCGGTCCGGGCAGACGCACGGCAGCGGCGCCCACGCGATGCTGCGTCGGCGCGGCATCCTGCTGTACCACCCCGAGCGTGACGACGCCTAAGCCACCGACCGGGTCACCGAGGACCCGCGTGCTCGGCCTTCCGCCCGACCAGGCCCACGAGATCTGCCAGCGGCCACTGCCCGCCTCGATGGCCGTCCGTAACCGACGTCCACCCAGCCAGGAGGGCCCTCGATCGATCTAGGCGTTGACCGCCTCGCGCACCATACGGTTCGCCGTGTCCGTCTCGTACCCGCTCGCCCGGAGCAGGTCACTCGACGCCGTGCGGAGCTGGATCACCATGGCACTTCCGTACGCTCTCAGGCCTTTTCGGCAGGCCTGGCCGACCAGTCGCGCGACGTCCAGAACCCCGTGGCGGGTCTGCTCCAAGGGCGCAGCCTTTCGTGCCTCCCGCTGCAGCACCTGGACCGTCTCGGCGAGCCTCTCCACGGCGGCGATGAGTTCCTCCGGCACCGGCTCGTCGTACTGCAGCGAGGTTGCCGCCCAGCGGGCTATCTCCCGGCACTCGAGGGCCACCCGATCCATGTACGGGATCGCGCGCCGGTAGCGTTCGACATCGCGGCGCCGCCGCCACCGGACCGGCGAGATCATCGTCACCTCTTCGGCGCCACCCAGGGCCTCGTGCAGCCGGTTGAGGTCGCCGTCCATACCGCGAAGCTGGTCGAGTGCCCGCACCGCGCGGTCCGGGTCCCGCTGTCTCAGCGCGTGTGCGACCTCCCGAAGCTGCGATGTGAGTGTCTCGGTCAGCGGTGCGGCGGCGCGCTGGAGAGTGCGCATCGGGTCGATCGGCACCAGTAACGCGACCACCACCAGCCCGACGACAGCGCCCGACCCGGCTTCGATGAGCCGCTCCCATTCGAGATTGTGCTGGACCGGTGACAGCGTGGCGAGCAGCACGGCGGTACTGCCAGCCTGGGCGACCAGCGCGCCGCTGTGCCCGGTCATCAGCAGGGCGACGGCGATGGCCAGCGCCACCACCACGCCGACCTGCCAGGCCCCGAAGCCGAGGTAACGCAGTAAAAGGTCGCTGATGAGCAGGCCCAGCCCGACGCCCAGCATCAGTTCGGCCGTACGTCGGGCGCGCTGTCCGAGTGCGGCGACGATCGTGCCGACGGCCGCGCTGGGCGCGAAGACCGGCGCGGGACGCCCCGCCACCTCGTGCGCGAGCCCCCAGGCCAGGGTGGCGGCGAGCCCGCACTGGGCCGCGATGACCAGGATGATCTCAACCTGACGCAGCCGCAGTCGGCCGGCCTTACCACCACGGCGTGCAGCCTGCGCCACCATGTCTCTGGCCTGCTCGACCACCTCCTCAGGGCGGGGCAGGGGGCTCCGGTCAGGTGCCATGGCGGGGGTTACCCCGCCCGGCCCGCACAAACCTGCGACCCGTTCTCCTGTCGAGGAGATTCGATTGCACCCGCTCCCGTGGCCATGCGCTCGGCGACGCCGGGCAGGTGAGGGCGACGAGGGCGCACGCCGCCTGTCAGCCCGGTCAGTCGGCGGCCGGTGGCCGGTCCCGCTGACCGGAGTGCCGGCTGTCGGCTGTTCCGCCGTCCCCCGGGTGGTCGCCCGCCGGCTGGTCCGGGCCGCCGCCCCCCTCGCGGTCTGCGGGGCCGGCCTCTGCTGGTACGGAGCCGGCTTGCCGGTTGGCGGGGACGAACTCACGCAGCAGGATCTGCGCGATGCCGGCGACCGGGATGGCCAGCAGGGCTCCCAGGAGGCCGCCCAGCTCCGCGGCGAGCAGCACGCTGACCAGCACGGTCAGTGGGTTCAGTCGGACCGCGTGGGACATGATGACCGGTTGCAGCAGGTGGTTCTCGACCTGCTGGTAGACCACGAAGAAGACCAGCACGACCACCCCGGCGGTGGGCGAGTGCAGGAAGCCCGCGCCGCCCGCGACGATGGCGCCGAGGGTCGCCCCCACCAGCGGGATCAGGTCGGCGATGGCGACCAACAGCGCGATCGCGGCGGCGAACGGCACGCCGGTGAGCGCGAGCACCAGGAAGGTCGCCAGACCACAGATCAGGCTGATCAGGAGGTTTCCGCTCAGGTAGCCGGTGATGGTGCGCGCCGACTCCCGCCCGATGCGGCGCAGCCGCTGCGCCCGGGCGCCACCGGCCAGGGCCAGCGTCCCGGCGGTGATCCGCGGGGCCTGCACCACCATCAGGTACGCCAGCACCACCACCGTCAGCACTCCGGCGACGCCCTGGACCGTCCCACGGACCAGCCCGACCGTCGACCGGCCGAGCTTGCCGCCGAAGCGCTGAAACTGGTCGGCGTGGGCCTCGGCGTACTGCCGCAGGTGGAACCGCTCCAGCAGTTCGCCGACCGGTCCTCGCCCGGCCCGGGCCTCGCGCAACAGGTCCGGCGCCCGGTCGGTGAACCGGGCCAGTTCGTCCAGCAGGGGCACCACGATGAGCACGCCGAGCGCGGCGAGAGCCACGAAGCTGGCCAGGAACACGACCAGCGTGGCCGCCGCCCGACGCCGAACGAGCCGTCGCTGCACCCGATCCACCAGCGGATTCAGGGCCACCGCGAAGAACGCGGCGACCACCACCCACATCAGCACCCGCCGGGTCTCCCACACCAACGCCAGCCCGACCGCAGTGGCGAGGACCAGACCGATGACGATCAGCGTTCGGCGGGCCGTGGACCGGTCGTTGGCGTCGCTCACCGGGCGCGGCTACCCGCTGCGAAGCAAACGAAAACCAGCGGAGTAGTCTCGATCTCTGGGGGCGCGTCAGGCGAACGGGTTTGACGCGAGGGCGTCGAGCGCTGCCCGCCGGCCGACTTCGATCATGTCGGTCGCCCGGTGGAAGTCGTACGTCCGGACGGCGTTCGTCGGTATCTCGATCAGCAGGTCCGGCGGGTAGCCGGCCAACTGGTAGCGGATGAGAAGATCCCGTACGGCCTCCAATGACAGGCTCATGACGTCGGATACGCGAAGGTCGGCGGGGAGTTGGCCATGTGGCCCGTCGTCGGTGGTGATGGTTTCCGCGGAGGCGTCCGCCGCCGGGCTGCCGTCACCAGATGCGCCGCCGCGGGAGATCACCCGGTCGACGAATCCGGCGGGGTCCCGCGGGTGGTCCCGTCCCCCTTGTCCCGGCGGGTCGGCCGATTCCCGGACAGCTGCCCCCGGTTGGGAGTCGGCGCGGGCAGCCTTGAGGGACACGGCGACGACCGCGTCGGCTGGCATGAAGGTGGCGGGCGCCATCGGCAGCGGCTCTATCAGGCCACCGTCGGCGAGGAGCCGGCCGTTGATCATGACCGGCGTGATGGCGGGTGGCAATGCGATGGAGGCGCGCACCGCGACGTCCACCGGGCCGTGCTGAAACCACACGGCTCGGCCGGCCCACAGGTCGGTCGCTACCGCCGTGAAGGGCATGGGCAGTTGTTCGATGCGTACGCCGTCGAGCAGTTCCCTGACCCGGGCCATGAGCTTCTCGGCCCGGAACGCGCCGGGCGCGCCGACGGCCGGATCGAGCAGGCGCAGCACGTCGCGTTGGCCGATCGTGCGCACCCACTCGGCGTAGGCGTCGAGCTTGCCCGCTGCGTACAGCCCCCCGACGAGGGCGCCCATGGAAGAGCCAGCGATCGCAACGATGTCGAACCCACGCTCCTCAAGGACCTGGATCGCCCCGATGTGCGCATAGCCGCGCGCCCCGCCTGCGCCGAGTGCCACCGCGATCCGCACGTCACCACCGTCCACTGCTCCGACCCAGGTTGGGCACGAGGCTTCGATGTCGAGGAGGTCGAGCCGCAGTCCGCTTGGCATTTCGGGCAGGCTCAAGAACACACCCGTCACTGCTGACACTCAATCACGAAATGGAGGTCCGGATATCCGGTCTCGGGACTTCGCTCTCTGTGCGGGCAGCCCTACTGGCCGGCTCCGGCCAGTCGGCCCCTCCCCGGAGGCGCGGTCAGCCGGAGCCAGCCGCAATGGTGCGGGGCGACACGGACGGTCGATGCAGCGGCGGAACATCATCCGGCACGGGTGATGCCAGCTCACCTCGGCGCTTTCGAAGGTGAGGCAGTGGTGACCGGCAATGACGGAAAACAGGGAGGAACCATGGACTTCTCCGACCGACTCGACGCACTGCAACAGCGTGCCGCGGCGGCCAAGACCGAGGTGCAGGCAGCCGCCGCCGAGTCCCGTGAGCAGCTGCGGCAGCGAATCGATCAGACCCAGAGCGAGCTCAACCGGTCCGCGGCCGAGGCACAGCAGGGTGCGAAGAAGGCCGCCACCGAGAGGCGGAGCGAGTGGGCGCAGATGAAGGCCGACGCCGCCGCAAAGACCGAGGACATCAAGGCCAAGATTGACAGGCGGACTCGGCAGTTGGACGCGAAGGCCGCCGCCAGCGACGCGGACTGGGCCGAAAGCGGCGCGGCCGACGCCCTCGACTTCGCCGAGCGGCCTACAACGCTCAACTGGCCGTGCTGGACGCCATCGACGCCCGCGCCTACGCCGACGAACTCGCCAGCACCGCACGCTCCTGAGCCCTGCTCGACTATCGGAGGCTGTGCCCACGGTGCGTGCAGACCCGCGTCCCGCTGGACCCAGCCCCCGACATCCGTGGCTTCAGTTCACGCCTCGTCGCGAAGCTTGCGCTTCAAGATCTTGCCCGTGGAGGTCATGGGCAGTTC
Source organism: Micromonospora sp. NBC_00898 (assembly GCF_045207895.1). Lineage (NCBI taxonomy): Bacteria > Bacillati > Actinomycetota > Actinomycetes > Micromonosporales > Micromonosporaceae > Micromonospora > Micromonospora sp. NBC_00898. Next base: position 3,286,315 of record NZ_CP108775.1, on the reverse strand, counting down.
GTCGCGAAACTCGACGAGGCGGGGGTACTTGTAGCTCGCCATCCGGTCCCTGCACCAGTTCACCAGCTCGCCCTCGGTCAGCGGGGACCCCGGCTTGCGGATCACGAAGGCCTTCACCTCTTCGCCGTGCGACTCGTGCGGCACGCCGACCACGGCCACCAGGCTCACGTCAGGGTGCGTCAGGATGAGCTCCTCGATCTCGCGGGGGTACACGTTGAAACCACCGCGGACGATCATGTCCTTGGCCCGGTCGACGATGAAGTAGTAGCCGTCCTCGTCGCGGCGGGCTATGTCACCCGTGCGGAACCACCCGTCCCGGAGCACCTCGGTGGTTGCGTCGGGGCGGCCGTGGTAGCCCTTCATGATGTTGTGACCCCGGATCGCGATCTCGCCCTGCTCGCCCTCCGGGACCTCGTTCCAGTCGGCGTCGACGAGCCTCATCTGCACGCCCCAGATCGGCTGCCCGATCGAACCGGGCTTGGACTCCCGGCCGGGGTGGTTGAAAGATGCGACGGGGCTGGTCTCCGAGAGGCCGTAGCCCTCCCGGATCCGAACGCCGTAGACCTTCTCCACCTGCTCGAGGATCTCCACCGGCAGGGCGGCACCGCCGGAGACCGCCATGCGCAGGTTGGCCGCGACCGCCGGAGTGACCTTCGCCCGGTCGACGTTGAGCAGGCCCCAGTACATCGTGGGCACTCCGGCGAAGAAGGTGACCCGCTCGCGCTCCATCAGCGCGAGTGCCGTGCCGGCGTCGAACCGGGGCAGGAGAACCAGCGTGGCGCCACCGCCCAGGCCCGCGTTCATCTGCACCGTCTGCCCGAACGAGTGGAAGAGCGGGAGCGTCACCAGGTGGACGTCGTGGTCGACGGTGCCGAAGAGGCGCCAGCACGTGAGGGCGTTCATGACCATGTTGGCGTGGCTGAGCTCGGCACCCTTGGGCTGCCCGGTCGTCCCGCTGGTGTAGAGGATCACCGCGGTGTCCGTGGCCTGCGTGGCCACCGTCTCGAAGCGAGGGGCCTTGCCGGCGAGCGCGGATCCCAGCGCGGTGGCGCCCTCGATCGGGTTCGGCGCCTGGGGGTCGGCGGTGATGAGAAAGAAGTTGTCGCACCCGGTGGCTCGGCTGTACCCCTGCCAGCCCTCAGCGCCTAGGGGCAGATCTGCGGTGCCCTCGAAGCAGAAGTACGCCTTGGCGCCCGAGTCCCGCAGGTGATAGGCGATCTCATCGGCCTTGAGCAGCACGTTCAGCGGGACGACGACGGCGCCCGCCTTGAGGATGCCGTAGTAGACGATCGGGAAGTACGGAAGGTTCGGGCACGACAGCGCGACCCGGTCGCCGGGGCGGACGCCGCTCTCGACGAGAAGGTTCGCGACCTGGCTCGCCGCATCGTTGAGTTCGGCGTACGACAAGCGAGTGTTACCGAGGACGACGGCCACCCTGCTCGGCAGCCGTTCGGCGCTGCCTTCGAGCATGAGCGCGAGGTTGAGCATGGCCAGCTCTCCTTGATGGCGTGGGCGACGTGGTGGTGGGCGTCGATGCGATGGGGGCGGGTCAGGTCAGGGCGTCGTCGTCGCGGTGGGCGGGGGCGTCTGTTCGGCGACGGGGCTCTGTGGCGGGTGGACGAACGGCGGGCAAGGCAGGTCGGCGTCGCCGGCGGCAGCGGCGTAGACGACGGCATCGGGGCGGAGTGCCAGCACGGTGGCACGGTGCCGGCGCATCCAGGGGATGAGCACGTCCTCGGCGTCCACGATCGTGCCGGGCGCGGGCGCCGAGCCCGCCGGCGTGACCTGCAGGCACGCGATGTCGCCGGCCGCCCAGGCCGGCCAGGGCCGCGCCGGGCCGGTGTGCAGCAGTGTCCACCGACCGGCGAGCGCGTCGTCGAGGCGGACGCGGTCACGGCCGTCGGTGCGGACCCAGGGCTGCGGGAGCTGCTCGCCGACCGCCGGGTTGCCACCGCGGTGGTTCAGCAGCCCCTGCCGGTAGGTGGTGTCCGGGAACCACCTGGCCTCCTGCATGTAGGCGCGGATGGCGGGGATCCGCATGACCACCCGGAACGCGATGTTGCGCAAAGCCGTGAGGCCGGGGCGCCGCTCGGTGATGATGCGCCCGAAGCGCACCGCCTGAGCGGTCACCGCCCGCACGTGCGGATTGCGCTCGGCCTCGAAACTGTCCAACACGTCGGCGGGTAGCTCGCCGCGCAGGACCGCGGCCAGCTTCCAGCACAGGTTGCCCACGTCGCGTACGCCGGAGGACATGCCCTCGCCGATCCACGGCGGCATCGCGTGTGCGGCGTCGCCGGCGAAGAAGGTCCGGCCGACGCGCCAGCGTTCGGCGAAGCGGACGTGGTGGTTGTAGACGACCGCGCGGAGGATTTCGACGTCGTCGGACGTCCGGCCGTAGCGGCGCAGCAGCCGCCAGATGTAGTCGTGGCTGACCAGAGCCTGCTCGTCCTCGCCGGGCAGGACGGGAAACTCCCAGCGGTGGTGGCCGAGCGGGGTCGGGCAGTCCACGGCGGGCCGGGCGGGGTCGCAGTGGAAGCGCAGGCGGTCGACGGTGTCCCAGTTCCGCTTGACCTTGGCGTCGATGACGACCCACCGGTCGTGGTAGGTGCGGCCGTCGAAGCCGACGCCCAGTTGGGTCCGGATCGGGCTGGAGCCGCCGTCGGCGGCGATCAGGTACGCCCCGCGCAGGGTACGTAGCGTGTCGTCGGTCAGGTCCCGCGCGGTGACGGTGACGGTGACGCTGTCGCTGTCCTGCTCGACGGCCTCACATTCGTGGCCGAGGAGGACCTCGACGTTCGGGTAGCGGTCCACACCGTCGCGGAGGACCTGCTCCATGGCCGGCTGGTAGATGAACAGCTGCGGCGGGTGCCCGTTGCCCCGAGGAGCCGGCGCGAGGCTCAGGAACGACCGGCCGCGCGCGTCGACGAAGTCGATCGGCCGGCCGGCGAGCATGTCCTCCTTGAGCCGCTCCGCGAGGCCGGTCCCCTGCCAGATCCGGATCGTCTCCTCGTCGGTGGAGATCGCCCGCGCGCGGGGGTAGATCGCGGAGTCGCGCTCGACCACGGCCACCCGTACGCCCATGCCGCCGAGCAGATTGGCGGCGGTGACGCCGACCGGGCCGTATCCGACGATGATCACGTCGTAGTCGTGCTGTTCGGTGTTCATGTGTTGGCTCCGCTCAGTGCCGGGACGGTGATCTCCCCGCGGCGCAGCGAGGCCGCGCCGTGGCGGAACTGGTTGAGCTTGTCGATGACGGTCTGGCCCTCGGGGGTGTGCCCCCAGATGCTGATCCCGCGGTGGGTGGTGGGTTCCCAGGTGGCCTCGTCCACGATGATCGGATTCCATCCGACCTCCCACTCGAATCCGGACGGCGTCCGGACGTAGTAGGAGAGCTCCTTGTCGTTGGTGTGCTGCCCGATGCCCAGGGCCATGGTGAAGCCGAGTTGCTTGAGGCGCTGGTAGGAGGTGGTCATGTCGTCCAACGTGGCCGCCTGGATGTTGAGGTGCTGGATCGCGGTGCGGATCGGATCGATGCGCAGGCCCTCGGTGTTGGCCACGGCGACGGAGTGGTGGCGGCCGTTGACCCGCAGGAACCGGATCCGGAAGCGCACCCTGCTGATCGTCTCGACGATGAAGTCGCTGAGCCGGGCGTCGAGCAGGTTGTCGTAGTAGCGGTGGATGGCGTCCGGGCGCCGTGAGGTGATGGCGATGTGTCCCATGCCGGCGGCGCCGGTAACGAAGCCGCTGGCCTGCATGTGCAGCGGCGTGGTGGTGGTTACCGGGGTGGTGTACAGCTCCTGGGCCAGCCCCTTCGGGCCCGGGAAGCGCACCAGCCGTTGCACGCCGCGCAGCGCCGCCTCCTCGTCGTGGCCGTGCTCGACGGTGACGCCGCGGGCGGTGATGCGGGCGACGATGTCGTCGAATGCCTCGTGGTCGTCGACGTGCCAGCCGACCGTGGTCACGTCCTCGGTGGGGCCCCGTTGCAGCAGAAGCCGGCACTCGTGGTCGTCCAGCCGGAAGCGCATCCGGTCGCGGTCGAGTTCGGCGACGTGCAGGCCGATGCCGTCGGCGCCGAACCGGCGCCAGTCACCGAACCGTCTGGTCTGGATACACAGGTAGCCCAGGTGGACCTTGCCGAAGACATTCATTTCGACTCCTCGGACAGGAAGGCAACGGCGAGGGTGTTGAACAGGTTCGGGCGTTCCCACTGCACCCAGTGGCCGGTTCGGGCGACCAGGTACAGGTCGCAGTGGGGCATCCGCTCGGCGAGCAGCCGGCCGCCGGAGGGCCGGTTGACCCTGTCCTCGGCGCCCCACAGCACCAGCGTCGGCGTGGCGACCCGGGGCAGCCGCTTGTCCCGGGTCAGATCCATCCGCAGCAGGGTGCGCAGCCCGGCGGGGCGCCGCAGCGGCGGGTTGGCGACTACCTCAGGGTCGATACTGGCCTGGTATCGCTCCTCGATCATCTGTCCGGGGACCGCGCTGCCGTCGTAGACCAGGTCGTCGCGGATGAACCGTTCGAGCTTGGCCCCGGTCGGGCCTCCGCCGCCGTAGTAGGCGAGCAGCCGCTTCAAGCCGGGCGTCGGCGCACGTCGGGTCGTGCCGATCCCGCCCGGGCCCATGAGGATCAAGCGCCCGACGCGGTCGGGCCGGTCCAGCGTCAGTCGCAGCGCGGCAGCACCACCGTAGGAGTTGCCGACCAGGTGGGCCCGGTCGATGCCGAGCGCGTCGAGCAGTCCACGAACGGCGGCGGCGAGGTCACCGAACGGGTCGGCCTGGTCCAGTGCCTTGCTGGACCGGCCGTAGCCTGGTAGGTCCGGCACGATCACGCGGAACCGCTGCGCGAGGGCGTCCACGTTGCGGGCGTAGTTCGACATCCCCGAGGCCCCCGGCCCACCGCCGTGCAGCAGCAGCACCGCCTCACCGGCTCCCCGCTCGGTGACGGCGATGTTCCGGGCACCGACCCGCATCAGCCGCTGCTCCGCGGTGCTCTCCCCGACGCTCACTTGACCTCCCGCGACCCCGTGCCGTTAATGTAGTGATCGCTCCAGTTGTAGTGGCCGTTACGGTAAGCTTCACGTTCGGCATCGTCAAGACATCAGCCGGAAACCCATCGGCGGGAAACACAGGGAGCGTGCGATGACGGAATCTCGCGGCGAACGTAAGCGTCGGGCCAACGGCGAGGAGTCGCGCCGGCGAATCCTCGACGCCGCCGCCGAGGTTGCTGGCGAGCGCGGCTACGAGGGCACCAGCATCGCGCTGGTCAGCGAGAAGTGCGGCCTGCCCGCCAGCTCGATCTACTGGCACTTCAAGAACAAGGACGACCTCATCGCCGCCGTCATCGAGCGCAGCTTCGACATCTGGGTCGACGTACTCGCCCTCCCCGGCGACGACAGCGAGCCGATGCCGGAACGCCTCGCCGCGATGGCGGTGAAGGTCGCCAAGACCCTGCTGGACTCGCCCGACTTCCTTCGCCTCGGGCTCATGCTCACCCTCGAGCGCCGCCCGGAGGAGCCCAGCGCCCGGCGCGTGTTCCTGCAGGTCCGGGAAACCGCCCGCGCGCGGCTCGCCGCCGTGCTCGCCAGGGTCGCCCCGGACGCCGACCGGGACACGATCGAAACGATCACCACGTACGCCATCGCCGCCACCGACGGGCTGTTCATCGCCAGGGAGATCGGCGGCGACAGCGTCGACCTCCTGCGGCTGTTCGAACTGCTCTGCCGCACTCTGTACGACAGCCTCACCCGCCTGACCGGCGGCAGTCCCGCCACGAAGACCCCATGACCACCGGCACCACCGATCCCGTTGCCGCGGCCTTCCGTCGGTTGCGCACCGCCGCGCGGACCCGCACGCCGTGTCCGCCGGTCCGCGACCTCATCGGCCCCGACGATGAGACCCTCGCCTACGCCGTTCAGCGCCGGTTGACCGAGGCCGGGGTCCGGGACGGCAGGCGGCCGGTCGGGCGCAAGGTCGGGCTCACCTCCCCCGCCGTGCAACGTCAGCTCGGCGTCGACCGGCCCGACTTCGGCATGCTCTTCGACGACATGGCCTGCGCGGAGTCCGCGGTGATCAGCCTCGACCGGCTGCTGCAACCCCGCGTCGAAGCCGAGGTCGCCTTCGTCCTCGCCGACGACGTCACCGACCCGGGCGTCGCCGCCGTCACCGTGCGCCAGCAGGTCGCCTACGCGGTGGCCGCGTTGGAGATCGTGGACAGCCGCATCGCCTTCTGGGACATCAGCTTCGCCGACACCGTCGCCGACAACGGCTCCAGCGGCCTGTTCGTCCTCGGCACCGACCAGGTCCCCCTCGACGCGGTCGAACCGGCGGCGGTTCAGATGACCATGATCGTGGACGGTGTGCCCGCCTCGACCGGCTCCGGCGCGGCGTGCCTCGGCGACCCGCTGGAGGCCCTCGCCTGGCTCGCGCGGACCGCCCTGGCCCACGGCGACCCGCTCCGCGCCGGCGACGTCGTGCTCTCCGGCGCACTCGGGCCGATGGTTCCGGTCACCCCCGGCATGCAGGTCCGCGCACACCTCACCGGCCTCGGCAGCGTCGGGGCCACCTTCACCACCCGTGGTGCCGTCACGAAAGGCGTCAGTTGATGTCGCGTACGAAGGTCGCCGTCATCGGATCCGGCAACATCGGCACGGACCTGATGATCAAAGTCCTGCGCCTGTCGCAGAACCTCGAGATGGCCGCCATGGTCGGCATCGAGCCGGCCGCCCGTGCAGTTCACCCCGCTGGCCCCGGACGAGCCGGTCCACACCCTGCTGCCGGACGACACGACAGCGGTCACCACCAAGGTGAGCGTCCTGCTCGAGGTCGAAGGTGCCGCCCACTACCTCCCCGCCTACGCCGGCAACCTCGACATCATGACGTCCGCGGCACTCCGTGTCGCCGAACGCCTCACCGCAGCCCAGGGAGCCATCCGATGACCGCCACCGCACCCGCCCGCCGCCTGTTTATCCAGGACGTCACCCTGCGCGACGGCATGCACGCCACCCGGCACCGCATCACCCCGGCCGACGTCACCCGGATCGTCACCGCCCTCGACGCCGCCGGTGTCGACGGCATCGAGGTCGCCCACGGCGACGGACTCGCGGGCGGCAGCCTCACCTACGGCCCCGGCAGCCACACCGACCGGCAGTGGATCGAAGCCGCCGCAGCCGCCGTCACCCGCGCCCGCCTCACCACCCTGCTCCTGCCCGGCATCGGCACCATCCACGACCTCAAACAGGCCCACGCCCTCGGCGTACGGTCCGTCCGCGTCGCCACCCACTGCACCGAGGCGGACATCGCCGCGCAGCACATCGCCACGGCCTGCGAGCTGGGCATGGACGTCTCCGGCTTCCTCATGATGAGTCACCTCGCCGAGCCCAAGGAGCTCGCCGCTCAGGCGAAGCTCATGGAGTCCTACGGCGCCCACTGCGTCTACGTCACCGACTCCGGCGGGCGGCTCACCATGGACGGCGTCCGCGACCGGGTGCGGGCCTACCGGGACGTCCTCGACCCGGGCACCGAGATCGGCATCCACGCCCACGAGAACCTGTCGCTCTCCGTGGCCAACAGCGTCGTCGCCGTGGAGGAGGGCACCACCCGCGTCGACGCGTCACTCGCCGGCCACGGCGCCGGCGCCGGCAACTGTCCGATCGAACCCTTCATCGCCGTGGCCACCCTGCAAGGCTGGCAGCACGGCTGCGACCTGTTCGCCCTCCAGGACGCCGCCGACGACCTCGTCCGCCCGCTGCAGGATCGACCCGTCCGCGTCGACCGGGAAACTCTCACCCTCGGCTACGCCGGCGTCTACTCCAGCTTCCTGCGCCACGCCGAAACCGCCGCCCGACACTACGGTCTCGACGCCCGGGACATCCTGCTGGAAGTCGGCCGGCGCAAACTCGTCGGCGGGCAGGAAGACATGATCCTGGACATCGCCCTCGACCTGAGCCGGAATTGATCGTCCGACGAGGCGAAGGTCAACCAGCCTGTACGCGCGGCTGACGCGTCCGCCAGCGGCGGGTGAGGCTCATGCTGCGCGAGGAGATCACATCAGCGGGGCGGGTGGCTCGGGCTCTCGCCCGCGAGCGCGCCACGCGTCCGCGACGACGATTCCGACCAGCACAGCCGTTGCGGCGGCACCGGCGACCAGCGGAGGAGCGTGCCACACGGCCGGGATCAGCAGGCCGAGGGCGAGGAGCCCGATCAGCCGTGACGGGGAGATCCGGCCGAAGACCTGCAGTTCGAAGGGAGCCCGCCCGACCAGGAACAGCGCAGGACCGCCGAGGATGGCCACGAGCCAGTTCGGTTCCGGCCGGCCGGTGGGATTGATGATGTACAGCTCGAAGCCGGCACCAGAAAGAACAACACCGGAGATCATGACCAGGTGATTCAATGCGGCCGCCACGGATTGCCGGGCCGGATCCCGGGCGGCGGTGATGGCCAGCGGCAGGACCAGGCCGGCCCGGTAGAAGTAGATGCGCCACAGCTGCACGATGCCGACGAAGGCCAGCGCGAACCCCATCCCGTGCGGGAAAGCGAGGTCGCTGTCGGAGAAGGCCCCGCCGGACACGAAGACTGCCTCACCCAAGCTGATCAAGAAAATCTGCTGCAACCGCTCGGCCAGGTGCTCGCCCGCGACCTGTCTGCCGGCCCATTGGCGAAAGCCGACCACGAACCCGGGGAACTCGATGGCCAGCGCAAGTGTCCAGAGCCCACCACGCAGAAGCGGGTCGTGCACCAACGCCCCCGCGATCCACGGAACTGTGCTTCCGCCGAGCGACAGTAACCCCGGTAGTGCGGACCCCTCGGTCCGCACTTGCCTGGCCAAGAAATAGACCAACAGACGGCTGATCCGCACCGCAGCCCAGGCACCGGCGAAGACCAGAGCCCGCTCCTCGAACCCCTGCGGCACCGAAACCGCCATGACGGTGGCACCGGCCATCGAGGAGAACACGAAGAACTGACCCGGCCGCGAATCCGGATGCACTCGGCTGGTCAACGCGGCAGTGGTCTGCCACATGAACCAGAGCCCCAGAAACAGCAGCAGGGTCTCAGCGAACTCACTGAACCCGAGCCCCCCGGAGTGGAATTCGTCCAACAGCCGCAAGCTGATCCGGTTGAGCGCGAAGACGAAGACGAGATCGAAGAACAGCTCCAGGATGGTCGCCCGCTGCCAGCTGGCCTCCTCCCGTACGCGCCGCTCGCGGCCCGGCTCATCCATCCGTCATCAGTCTGGTTCGCCGCCGCAGGCGCGCACGGCGTTCGCCTTGCGCGGCAAACCCTCTCGCGCCAGGAAGCACGAGGCGGAATATCCGGAGCGCAAGGCGATAAACCTGCCATATCCGACGTCCGCCGCGCCTGCTGACGGCTAAGCCCGAAAACCGACCCCGCCCGGGGATCGCCCGGTTGGTGGCTTCGGCTGGCCGCGCGCGGATCATCACCTCGGGCGTCACCTGCCCGCCGGGACGTTGGCGGGGATGAGACCTTGGCACGCGCGGTCCAGCTCAGCGGGAGGTCATCGGGGGAAGGTGAGCCTCGATGCCCGCGATGAGGGTCTGGACTGCGAACGCGAAGCTGCTGTCGCCGCCTCCGCCCGCGCTCGATGCAGTGGCCGGACCTGCTGTGGGCGTGGGTTGCAGGGCAGCGAGGCGACCCAGGGTCCCGTTGCCCTCGGCGAGAAGGAAGCCTGAGAAGAGGCTGGTGAGGACCGCTCCAACGGGGGCGACCTCCGTGGCAGGCACGCCTGCGCTGTTGAGGATGCCGGTCAGTCCGGTCCAGAACGGGTCCTCCGGCTCGATGAAGTCCGGGCTGGCCAGGCTGTGCACGATGAGGTTGGGATGCCGGTGCGCCAGCGCTCGGAAGTCTCTCGCGAACCGGTACAGCTGTTCCTGCCAGGTACCGCCGTCGACCCGCGGCTGGAACTGCGCGGCGACGAGGTTCTTGACGCCGCGTAGCAGCGCGGCCTTGTTCGGCACGTGGTGGTAGAGCGACATCGGGTTGACGCCCAGCGCCGCGGCCAGCTTCCGCATGCTCAGCGCGCCCACCCCGTCGGCGTCGATGAGCCGCAGCGCCGCGGTGTAGATGCCCTTTTCGGTGAGACGCGCGTCTCCTCGGCCCCCTGAGGCCTGTCCGGTCGTAGCCATACACCGTATGGTAGCAGCAGCCATACAGCGTATGGCTGACGTCCGGCACCCGGATCCATTGGCCGGTCACCGCCGGCAACCTCAGGAAAGGAGTCCACCTGTTGAGCAACCTCAAGACCATTCCCGCCCCGCGCGGGATTCCGATCGTCGGGAATGCGCTGCAGATCCCGTCCGACGGACCGGCGGCGTTCTTCGAGGAGATGGCCGGTCAGTTCCCCGAGGGCATCTACCGGCTCGCGCTGCCCGGCCGCGAGCTCGTCCTGGTATCGGACCCGGACCTGGTGGCGGAGCTCTGCGACGAGTCGCGCTTCTACAAGCCGATCGACAAGCCGCACAGTGACGTGCGGGCGATTGCCGGGGACGGCCTGTTCACCGCGAGGGGGGACGAGCCGAACTGGGGCAAGGCCCACCGGATCCTCATGCCCGCGTTCAGCCAGCGGTCGATGAAGTCGTACTTCCCCGAGATGCTCGAGGTTGCCGACGCGCTGGTCGGCAGGTGGCGGCGCGACGAAGGCAAGGACCTCGACGTCGTCGCCGACATGACCCGGCTGACCCTCGACACGATCGGGATCACCGGCTTCGACTACCGGTTCGACTCTTTCGGCAGCGAGGAGGTGCATCCGTTCCTGCAGGCCCTGGCGGACTCTCTGCACGAGGCCATGGGGCGGCTGAAGCAGCCGCCGTTCGTCACCGCGATGCGGCGCCGGCAGATTCGGACCTTCGAGGAGAACGTGCGCGTCATGCACTCGCTCGTCGAGGAGGTCATCCGCGAACGTCGCGCGGGTGGTGGCGACGATCGCCGCGACCTGCTCAGCCTGATGCTCGGCGCGGTCGACCCCGAGACCGGCGAGCCGCTGTCCGACGAGAACATCCGCAACAACGTGGTGACGTTCCTCATCGCCGGGCACGAGACCACCAGCGGTCTGCTCTCCTACGCGCTGTACCAGCTGCTGCGCAACCCGCACGTGCTGGCCCAGGCGTATGCGGAGGTCGACCGGCTGCTGCCCGGTGACACGGTGCCCACCTACGAGACGATCATGAAGCTCAACGTGATCCCGCGGGTCCTTGATGAGACCCTGCGCCTGTGGGGGCCCATCCCCGCGATCGCCCTGGCGCCGTTCGAGGACACCGTGATCGGCGGCAGGTACGCACTGCCGAAGGACCAGCAGGTCATGGTCCTGATCCCCGCGCTGCACAAGCACCCCAAGGCGTGGGACCGGCCGACGGAGTTCGACATCGACCGGTGGCGGCCGGAGAACATTTCCCAGCACCACCCGCACGCCTACAAGCCATTCGGCAACGGCGAGCGGGCCTGCATCGGCCGGCAGTTCGCCCTCACCGAGGCCCGGCTCGCCCTTGCCCTGGTCCTGCAGAACTTCGCGATCACCGACCCGAACGACTACCAGATCAAGGTCAAGGAGACGCTCACCCGCAAGCCGGAAAACTTCATGGTGCGGGTGCGCTCTCGCCAGCCGTACGAGCGATTCGACACCGAGGCGCAGGCGGTGCAGGAGCCGCAGGCGCCGGTGGTTGCGGTGAACGCTGTCGGCGTCACGCTGCGCGTCGCGTACGGCTCGAATCTGGGCGCCTCGGAGGATCTCGCGCGGCAGCTGGCCGGCCGGGCCGAGCAGTCCGGCTTCGACACCACCGTGCTCACGCTGGATGAACTGGCCGACAACCCGCCCACCGACGGAATCCTCGTCGTGGTCACGCCGAGCTACAACGGCAAGGCCCCGGACAACGCGCAGCGCTTCGACGCCCTCGCCGCCGCCGGCGGTCTGACGGCGGGATCGATGTCGCAGGTGCGGTTCGCGGTGCTGGGCAACGGCAACACGCACTGGATCACCTACCAGGCATTCCCCAAGCGGGTGGAGGCGGCGCTGCTGGCGGCCGGTGCCACGCCGATCGTGCCGCGTGGTGAGGTGGACGCGAACGGCGACTTCGATGGCATGGCGACCACGTGGATTGCCGCACTGTGGGCGGCGCTGGCCGAGCAGTACGGCGCGGACACCAGCGCCACCGCCGGCCCGCGACTGCAGCTGGAGGTCCTCACCGAGGCGCAGGTGCGACCGGCAGTGGTCTCCAACAAGGCGTACCCGATCACCGTGGTGACCAGCGAGGAGCTGGTCGGCGACCCGACCGGGCTGTGGGACTTCAGCGTGGAGGCGCCCCGCCCGCAGGCGTTGTCGATCACCGTCGAGTTGCCCGACGGGGTCGGCTACGAGACCGGCAACCACCTGGCCGTCTTCGGTAAGAACGACCCAGAGCTGGTGACGCGGGCGCTGCGGCTGGTGCGGGTACCCCGCGACCAGGTGGTCCGGCTGCGCCGCGAGGACGCCAGCACCGGCACCCACCTGCCGATCGATGTGCCCGTGACCGCAGAGCTGCTGCTGACGGAGTTCGTCGAGCTGCAGGAGGTGGCCAGCCGCACGCACCTGCGGGCGCTGGCCGAGCACACCCAGTGCCCGTGGACCACCGGGCAGCTCCAGAGGTACCTCGACGACTCCGACGAGGCGTGCCAGCGCTACCAGAACGAGATCCTCGCCAAGCGGGTCTCGGTCCTGGCCCTGCTGGAGCGGTTCCCCGCCGTCGAGTTGCCGCTGGCTGCCTTCCTGGAGCTGGCCGGGCCGATCCGGCCCCGGTTCTACTCCATCTCCTCGGCCGCCATGGTCGAGCCGAACCGGCCGCGACTGACCGTCGGCCTGGTGGAGGGTCCGGCACTGTCCGGCGACGGTGAATACCGCGGCCTGACCTCGCAATACCTGGCCCGGCTCCGGCCCGGCGACGTGTTCTTCGGGTACGTCCGCGTCCCGGCCCCGCCGTTCCACCCGCCGGCCGACCCGACCACGCCGATGATCCTCGTCGGTCCCGGCACCGGCTTTGCCCCGCTGCGCGGCTTCCTGCAGGAGCGCGCCGCTCAGCAGGCAAGCGGTGTCGAGGTCGGTCTGTCGAAGGTGTTCTACGGCTGCCGGCACCCGGAGCACGACTGGTTCTACCGCGACGAGATGCAGGCCTGGGAGCAGGCCGGCGTCGCCGAGGTGCACTTGGCGTTCTCCACCGTGCCCGATCACCCGCACAAGTACGTCCAGGACGCCATCACCGTCGACGGCGACGCCATCTGGGACGCGATCCGGGACGGCGCCCACATCTACGTCTGCGGCGACGGTCGGCGGATGGCCCCGTCGGTACGCCAGGCGCTGGCCGGCATCTACCGCAACTGGACGGGCGGCAGTGCCGACGACGCCGAGAAGTGGCTCGACCAGCTCGACGCCGACGGGCGCTACCAGCAGGACGTCTTCGCCTGATCCGCAATCCCCGGCAATACGGCGCGAGAGCGCCGGATCACCCATGCCCCGCGCGGTGGGGGCGACCGTACGCACCGCGAGACAAGGAGAATGTCATGTCCACCATGCTTGCCGGCCGACTCGACTACAAGACAGGCACGTTCGCGATGGGGGAGGTGGCCATCCCGCAGCCGGGACCGGGCCAGGTACGGATCAAGGTCGCCGCGGCCGGCATCTGCCTGTCCGACGTCCACCTCATCGACGGCAGCCTGCGACTGGACACCGCCGTGGAGAAGGTGACCCTCGGGCACGAGGTCGCCGGCGTCATCGACGCCGTCGGCGCGCAGGTACCCGCCGAATGGCAGGTCGGGCGGCGCGTGCTGCTGCAGGCCGGTCAGCCCTGCGGCGCCTGCCCGCCCTGCCTCCTCGGGCGGGTCGGCCAGTGCCAGCACCCGCTGACCCGCGGGGTCGACTACGACGGTGGCTGGGCCGAGTACGCCATCGCCGACCACTTCACCCTCGTCGCCGTACCCGACAATCTCCCGCTGGAGCAGGCCGCGATCATCCCCGACGCGGTCTCCACCCCCTGGGGTGCCATCGTCGGCACCGGTGACGTACGCCCCACCCAGGCCGTCGGCGTGTGGGGGCTGGGCGGTCTGGGCGCCCACGCGGTGCAGTTGCTGCGTCTCGTCGGGGCGGCCCCGATCGTCGCCGTGGATCCGATCCCGGATGCCCGGACCCGGGCCCTCGCCCTGGGCGCCGATTACGTCCTCGATCCCCGCGCCGACGACTTCGCTGAGCAGGTACGCCGGATCACCCACGGGCGTGGCCTCGACGTCGCCTTCGACCTGGCCGGTGCCCCGCCGGTCTGGACCCAGGCCCAGGACGTCCTGGCCAACGAGGGCCGGCTGGTCCTGGTCGGACTGGCGCCCCAACCGCTGACCATTCACCAGACGACCCTGTTCAGCTACCTGAAGCAGCAGGTCCGCGGCCACTATGGCAGCGCACCCGAGCACGTCGAGCAGCTCGTCTCCCTGGTGGGCCACCACCGCCTCGACCTCTCCGGGTCGGTCAGCGATGTGCTCCCGCTGTCCGACGCGCCCTGCGGCGTCGAACGGCTCGTGAAGAAAGAAGGCAGCCCGATTCGGCTGATCCTCAAGCCCTGACACCTACTGCGGGTCGTGAGGTTCTCGCCTCCTGCCCCGCGGTCCACGCTGGCGTGCCGGCAGGGTGGGTGACCCTGCCGGCACAGCCTGAACAAGGAGACCGGGTTGTGGGTTGAACCTGACCTGCTCCACGTCGGGAGGCAGACATTGCGAGTTACCCGGCCGATGGAGGAGCCAGCGCAGGGCGTCGGACGGCGAAGCCGCCGTCGCGCCACAGTCGGTAGACGGCGACGGCGGCATCAGGAGTCGACTGCTGCGGTTATCCGGGTGCCAGTTGTAGTTCGTTATGAACGACGATCATGGATTTGTGGTCGACGTCGCCCCTCGGACACCAATATTGGTGGAGTTTCACCGAAGACGAATCCGGTTTGGCGTTCGCGGGGCTGATCTCCCTCCGTTGCATCTGGTGCGCCGCTGACTGCCGCGAGTGTCGTCAACCTATGGCCATGCCCGCACGGCCGGCGGCTCGATGGCGGTTGTCACCGCCATGACACCAACTCACCGATCCGGTGGCGAGCGGCTCATCGGCGCGCTCGTCCTCACCGCGCTGCCCGGCCGACCACGGCCCCGCCCCGCGCCGATGTCGGCCCTGCCCGCCCCTCACCTCCCGGCTGGCGTCTCACCGGTCGACCTGCTGCTCGGCATGGCCCGTCCCGACCCCTCCGGCCGGCTGACGGAACGCCACCTTCTGCGGGCGCTGCGCTGGGGACCTGGTCACCGCCTCGACCTCGACGTGCAGGCGGGTGGACTGCTCCTCACCTCAGCGGCCGCCGGCTCGCATCGTGTCGGTCCACGGGGCGAGCTGCACCTACCCGGCGGCGCCCGCCGGATGTGCGGGATCGACCCTGGCCAGCCGTTACTGCTCGCCGCCATGGTCGCCCATGACCTCCTCATGATCCATCCGGCCAGCTGGCACGACTGCTCACCGAACTCCACCAGCAGTTGAGGGAGGCAACCATGCCAGCTGATCCCGCCCGACTCGCCGCAGCCCGGCAGCTGCTGGACCACCTCGGCGTCACTATCGCCGTTCTCCAAGCCGACCCGGGTCCCGGCTTGCCGGCCTTCGCCGAGTACATGCCCCGTGTGCTCGCCGCTGCCGGGCCCGGGGCCCGCCGTACCTACGGCACGTACTGGAACCGCATGGCCGCCGCCTGGGGCAACCTGCCGTTGAATGCCGTCGCGGCCAGTGACATCGAGGCCATGCAACGACAGATCGCCGCGACCGCTCGGTCGCGGCGTAACAGCCGCAGCGGCCGTCATGCTGGCGAGCACGTCATCGCCGCCGCCCGCGCCATCTACAACCGCGCCATCGCCGACGGGCTCCTCCCCGCCGCCGCCAGCCCGGCGCACCGAGTGGTCAAACCCCGCCGGCTGCCCAGCACCCGCCACGCCCTCACCCCACCCGAACTGGAGCAGATCAACCTCGCCGCCCGCAGCAGCGGCAAGGACGTCATCCTCGACGCCCTGCTGCTCCGTCTAGACACCGAAACCGCATGCCGCCGCGGCGGCGCCCTCGCGCTGCGCCTCGACGACCTGGACACCATCCGCGGGCTCGTGCGGCTCACCGAGAAAGGCGCCACCCTGCGCTGGCAGCCGATCACCCTCGACCTCGCCGCCCACCTCGACGAACACGCCCGCACCCGGGGCGCGGTGCTGCCGACCGATCGACTGTTGCGCTACCGCAACGGGCAGGCCATCACGAGCCGCCGCTACGACCACCTCTGGGCCCGCCTCGGGAAACGCCTGCCCTGGGTCGCCACGCAGGGCGTCAGCACCCACTGGCTTCGCCACACCACGCTCACCTGGGTCGAGCGGCACTTCGGTTACGGCATCGCCCGCGCCTACGCCGGACACACCGACTCCACCGGACCGGCCACCACTTCATATATCAAGGCTGACCTGCAAGCCGTCGCTACGGCGCTGGCTGCCATGACCGGCCAACCACACCCGCTCGCCACCACCGAAGACCGCGCTGGTCCGTGACGCCTGCTGGACCGCCCAGCCAGTACCGCCACCGAATATTCAGGGCTGCTCGATCGACTGGTTCGGCATACGAGGATGTCAGAACCCTCCGTTACCGTCGGGGCAAAGTGCAGTCACTCCGTACTGGGGAGGACGATGACCGATCAGGAGACCGGCGAGCCGGTGGCCTCGGACCATCGGGTCGCGCGCGACACGTCGACTCAACGCGCCCTATTTGCGTACCTGACTGCCGAGGTGGCAGACGACTACATCGCCATCATGCGGGTCATCACCGGAACCCTGCTCGCCGACCTCTCCGCCGTCGAGATCGCTTCGCAGCTGGCGGAGCAGGGCACCGTCCTCGAGCCCGACACGGTGGAGGGCCGGTGCCGGCAGCTGGTGGAGTGGGGCAACCTGGTCCGCTCGGTTCGCGAGACCCGCGTGCCCACCGTCGCTGCCTATCACCGGTCTCGGTCGCGATACCAGGTCTCGAAGCTGGGTGGGCGCCTTCACCGCGAGGCCGAGGAGATTTTGCGAGCTGTCGACGGCGCGCGTGAGGTGGCGCGTGAACTGCTCGCGCGCATTGTCGACAGCCTGCAACAGATCTTGGACCAGGTGGCGAACACCCGCCGAGCCGTCGACAGCGAGGCCCTCGCCGGCGCGGTGACCAGCGTCTTCACCGACCATCGAGTCTTTACCGAGTCGGTCACCGACTTCTACGCCTACCTGGCGGGCGTGCTCACCCGCTACGACCTTGCCGATCAAGAATATGCCCAGTTCAAATGCCTGCTGCTCGACTACGTCGATCTCATCGGCGCCGACGTCAACCGTAACGCCCCGCTCATCCGGCAGCGGCTCCTGTGGGTGGTCGAGCTGATCGACAGCGTGCTGGACAACCTGCCGGTGCTGGTCATCGAAGGCATGGGCACGGACGTTGAGCGCCTGCCCGGTCGTACGCGCGACGAGTGGGAGCAGCTCGCGTCTTGGTACGGCGCCGGCGATACCGGCTCCGGGCCTGACCAGCTGCGCGCCGCCGCGCGGCAAGCCCTGGGGCAACTCATCACCAACGCCCGCCGGATGTTGACCGCCTCCGGCACCGGCCTGTCCCGGCGCGCCGATTTGCTCAAGCTCGCCGGCTGGTTCCACACCGCGGACAGTGAGACCGGGCACCGCCTGTACGATGCCGCGTTCGGCGCCTATCCGGCGCGTCATCTACTGATTGGGCCGGAGGAATCGGATGTGGCCGCCGGGCCGACCGTGTCGTGGTGGGACGCCGTGCCGGTGGACGTACCGGTGTCGCTGCGCGAGCGAGGTGACCGGTCGGCCCGGGGCCGCAGCTCCCGAGTCCCGGATCCGGGAGCCGACGCCCAGCACCTGCTGGAACAGGCGCGGCGACGCAACGAAGCCCGGCGGGCTGCTGCGGCCGAGCTGATCGCCGTGGGCGCCCTGCATCGCAGCCGGCTGAGCCGTGCCGCCCGGGACCTGCTGCTCGACAAGCTGTCGCGCTTGATCGCCGCCGTGGTCGCGGGCGGCATGGCAGCCGAGGACAGCGATGCCGATCTCGACCTACTGCTTCGGATGACGCCGGCCCGTGGGCAGGTCACCGTGGTGACGGGCGACGATGGCACCGTCACCATCCATGACGTCGCCCTGGTCGCTCAACGCCTGCACGCCGCCGGCGGCGGCCTGGCGGTCCCGGCATGAGCGGCGCCACCGGCACGGCTTCGCAGTCGGCCCGGGAACGGCAGGATGCGGCCAGGGCTCTGCTGGCTCGCCCTCTGCTGACCGCCGCTCACGCCGAGGAGCTTTCCCTCGTACGCCTGCACGCCCCGGCTCTGCGCAGCGTGTTCAAGACCACCCTGGGCTACCACCTCGTTGTCGAGTCGACGTTTGCGCGTCTCACCAAAAGGCCCATCAGCGCGGACGGACCCGCACGTCCCGCACGCCGCGCCGACGGCAGCGCCTTCACCCCCGTTACGTACACCCATTTGGCGTTGTTGTGCGCCGCCTTGCTGGCACCGGGCACAGGGGAGCAGATCCTCATCTCGGCCCTGATCGAGCAGGTGCGGTCCGACGCCGCCACCATCGGCGTCCGGATCGGGGACACGCTGCCGGAACGCCGGGCGTTGGTGACCGCGATCGGTCATCTGATCGGCTGGGGCGTGCTGTCGGAAACCGACGGGACGGCCGGTGGCTGGGGCGAGCGCCGCGACGAGGCCCTGCTGACGCTGCACCGGGCGGCACTGCCGCACCTTCTCGCGCGGCCGCTGTCGGGCATGGAGCATACCGACGACCTGCTGGCCGAGGACCCGCAGACCGCCGACCAGCCGCGCCGGTCCCTGCGACGCAAGTTGGTCGAGAACCCTCTCGTACGCCGTGAGGACCTCACCGACGCCGAACGAGATGTGTTGTCGCGCGAACGCACCGAACTGACCCGGGTGCTGGCGGACAACTTCGGCCTGACGCTCGAGGTCCGGGCCGAGGGCGCCCTTGCCTACGACACGGCCGGCAGCCTGACCGACGTCACGTTCCCCGGCAGCGGCCGGGTCAAGCAGGCCGCGTTGCTGCTCCTCGGGGAGCTCATCGACGCTTGTACGCCGACAGCCGGCGCGAGCGCGACCCTCGACGACGGACGGGCGGTTCCGGGGTTGGCGGTGAAGTGGTCCGAGGTCGAAGCGACCCTTGCGTCGCTGACGAACCGACACGCCAAAGCCTGGGGCGAGGCGATCGGACTGCGCGATGAAGCCCTCGCGGTCCTCACCGGCATGGGGCTTGCCCGGCCGACTCCCGAGGGAATCGTCGTCCATCCCGCTGCTGCCCGTTACCGGCCGCGCCCTCAATCCGCACCGCCGACCCGCGCTGCGCGCCGCCTCGCCGACCAGCTCGAACTGGAGATGCCGTGACCGACCTGTTCGACCGGACCCCTCTGCGGCAGTATCCGTACCGATGGCGGTTGTCGCGTGCCG
Organism: Micromonospora sp. NBC_00898; assembly: GCF_045207895.1. Taxonomy (NCBI): domain Bacteria; kingdom Bacillati; phylum Actinomycetota; class Actinomycetes; order Micromonosporales; family Micromonosporaceae; genus Micromonospora; species Micromonospora sp. NBC_00898. The sequence goes on along the minus strand of NZ_CP108775.1, from coordinate 3,266,799 downwards.
GCTTCGTCAACGTGTGGCATTACTACGAGAACACCTTCGACATCTCCGGCGGCCGGTTGATCCTGCGCGGCTCGAACGGATCCGGCAAGTCCCGTGCCTTGGAGATGCTGCTGCCGTTCCTGCTGGACGCGGATCGGCGCAACATGGGTACGGGCTCGTCGGTCAAGATGGAGGACCTGATGAGTGCGGGCGCCGGCGAGCAGACCAACCGCCTTGGCTACATGTGGCTGGAGCTGCGCTGCGATGAAGAATCCGCGGAGTCCGGCGATCCGGTCACACGGTTCCTCACCCTGGGGGCGCTGGTCCGTTTCGCAGTCAGCACCAAGGAAGCGAAGGTCTGGTACTTCACCACGCCGCTGCGCGTCGGGGCGGGGCTGCCCTTGCTGGGCGCCGATCGTCAGCCGCTGTCGCGACGGGACCTTGCCGACCTCGTCACCGAGGAACGCATCACCGACGTCGCCGACAAACACCGCGAACGGGTACGCGCCGAAGTGTTCGGGCTTACTGGGCAGCTCGGCCGTGAGCGGTTCGATGGCCTGACCAAGTTGCTGCACACCTTGCGTTCCCCGGATGTCGGCAACCGCATCGAGGAGGGGCGCCTGCCGGCGATCTTGGCCGACGCGTTGCCGCCGCTGTCCGAGGAGGCCTTGACCGACGCGGGTCAGCAGCTCGACGGGCTCACCAGCACCCGGGAGGACCAGCAACGGCTAGAGGCCGCCCGCGATCAGGTGCGGACGTTCCTCGACGCGTACCGAAAATACGTCACCGGAGTGCTCGCCACCTCCCTGCGGGACCTGCGCTTCGACGCCGAGCAAGCGCGGCGGGCCGCGGACGACGCGCGCGAGCGCGCGAACCGCGCCGCTCAGCTCGAGGAGCAGCTCGCCGCTGACACGCTGCGCCTGGAGGAACGAAACCAGCAGGCCGAAGGCCTCGAAGCACGCCTGGACGGGTTGCGCGACTCCGACGACTACCGCAGCGGACAAGAACTGGGGCAACTCGGCGCGGTGGTGAACGCCCGCGCCGGCGAAGCCGACACAGCGCTGAAGGCCGCAGACGGAGCGCGCCGCGAGGAGGAGCGGCGCGTTGCCGACACGGCCATCCTGGCCGGCGATGTCGAGCGGGCCGCCGGCCGGATCTCCGCCACGCTCCGGGACACCCGAAAACGGTTGGCCACGGCCGGCATCACCGATCACGAGCTGCCCACCGAGGTGCGTGCCGACCGGCGGCCGGGACCAGGCACCCCTCGTACGGTACGGACCTCGCGCCTTGCCGAGCCGGACATCCTCGACACGCCGGTTCCCGACGTTCTCGCACTGGAACCGGCGAACTTGGATTTTTTGACGGACGCCGCACAGCGGACTGGACAGCTCGCGCGCACCCGTGCCGCGCAGGCGGGCAACCGTGCGATCGAAGCACGCTCCCTGAAGGAGCAGCGGCGAGAGGCGGACCAGGCTGCCGACAAGGCATCCGAAGTTGAGGAGCGGGCCACGGAGGCCACCTCCGACGCCGAGCAGGCCGCCGAGGATCGTGACGATGCGGCTCTCGCCCTCGTCGACCGGTGGCGGAATTGGATCGAGAGCCACACCACAGCTGAACTCCTCGGGCCCGTCAACTGGGCATCGGTTCCGGCCCTTCGCCGAATCATCACCGATCGGACGGCGCTCTGCGGTGAGGGAACGGACGTGGCCGACCTGCAAGAGCTGGACGGCGCGGCTGACGACGCCGTCTCCGACGCCACCGCGCACGTGGACCGAGCACTGGAGCGCCTCCGCGACGCCGACCATCTGGCACAGCAGCAGGCTGAGGCACTCACGGTCGAGCAGGCCAGGCTCCTGGCCGAGCACGACCCGGAACCCGAGGCACCCGGCTGGGTCACCGGCACCGACGGCGTGCCGTTGTGGCGATGCCTGGACTTCGCCGAGGCAGCCGATGCGGACCTGCGCGCCGGTCTCGAGGCAGGCCTCCTGGCCTCGGGGCTGCTTACCGCGACCGTGGACAGCACCGGCCGGCTCGTCGCCACCACCGGCCACCTGCTCCTGACACCGGTACGGGAGCGGGTGCCCGTACCGCTGTCCACCGTGCTCGTCGTCGACCCGGCCAGCCCACTGCCCGCCGCGGCGGTTCAAGCTGTCCTGGACCGGATCGGGCTGGACGACCCCACCGTCACCACCTGGATCGGCGGCGACGGCAGCTGGGGAAACGGTGCCCTTCGCGGCCGGCACACCGTACCCGCGGCGCGGCACATCGGGGCCGCGGCACGGGCAGCAGCGCGCGCAGCACGGCTGTTCGACATCGAGCGCGACCTGAAACGGCTCGCCGACGAAGCCGAGCTTCGGCAGGCCGAACGCATCGACCTGCAATCCCGCCGGACCGCTCTCCGTGATCACCACCGCACCGCCCCCCGGTCCGCGGCGCTGACGCAGGCGCGTACCCTGGCCCAGGAAAGGGCTCGACAGGCCGCTCGGACCGCAGCTGACGCCGTACGGTTGCGAGCAACGGCCGACCAGCTCTCCCGAGCCTGGGCCGAGAAGGACCGCGAACACCGCCTCGCCTGTGCAGAGTTCGGCCTTCCGGCCGACGAAGACTCGTTGCGCGCGCTGCAGGAGGCCGCACGGTCCGCCGCGGACAATTGCGCCACGGTCACCGAGGAAGCGAAAGACGTCGCGCAATTCATGCAGCGGTACGCGGACTCGGTCACGGCCGTCACCAAGTTGGCCGGCAGGCGGGTCGAAGCCGAGAAACACGCGGCCGCAGCTTGGCAGAGCTGGCAGAACGACGAGACGCGGTTGCGCGCTCTGACCGAGGCGGTCGGTACCGCCGCTGCCGAGGTGCAGCGCCAGGTCATGGACGCGGAAACCCAGCTCAGGAAGATCAGGAACGCCATTCGGGAAGGCACGGTCGCCCTGCAGAACCTCAGCCGCGACGCGGGAACCGCCGGATCGGAAGCCGAGACAGCGGCGACGCGAGCCGGCGAACGCCGTACCGGATTGGGACGGCGCGTGACCGCGGTGCTGGATCAACTCAACCAGCCCGGCATCGTCGACACGGCGTTCACTGCCGCCCCCGGTGACGTCTTCACCGACCTCGCGCCGGAAGCGGTCGCGGCTGAGTCCGCCGCCGTCGCTGCGGCGCTGCGCGCGGGCCGATCCGACGAGAACGCCCTGTTCCGCGCCCAGCAGGCCTTCGAACGCGAGATCTCCGGCAGCTACGACGTTGCCGCGACCGTGGTGGCTGGCATCCGGCTGTTCGAGCTGATCGACGCCGACGGCCGCCGACCGCTGGCCCTCGCCGCGATGGAGATCGAGCGGCAGTGCGAGGTCGGTCGCGCCGCCCTCACCGAACGCGAGCACCAGGTCTTCCACCGGTTCGTCCTCGGCGAAGTAGGGGAGGAACTGCGTCGCCGACTCGGCCAGGCGACCACTCTCATCACCGCGATGAACGCCAGCCTCAAGTCCATCCGAACTAGCCACGGTATCGGCGTCCGCCTCACCTGGAAATCGGCTGAGGAGGCGGGCAGCGACATCGTGCAGATCAAAACCCTCGTCAGCACCGCCGCCGCTGTGCGTACCGCCGCGCAGGACACCGAACTCACGGATCTGCTGTCCAGCAGGGTCGCGGCCGAGGCGACCAAAGACCCGACCGCCGGGTACGCGGTCCACCTGCGCGCCGCCTTGGACTACCGCGCCTGGCACACCGTCGAGGTCATCATCACCGGTCCCGAAGAGGGCAGGGAACGACGGATCAGTCGGCGGGCGAAACTCTCCCAAGGCGAAACCCGTTTCGTGTCGTACGTGACCCTGTTCGCGGCGGTCGACGCCTACTTGTCCGGCCTCGAGAACACCGACACGGCGCTGCGGCTCATCCTGCTCGACGACGCGTTCGCCAAGGTGGACGAGCAAACCATCGCGGAGCTGCTAGGCCTGCTCGTCCGCCTCGACGTCGACTTCGCCATGACAGGGCACGCGCTCTGGGGCTGCGTTCCCCAAGTGCCCTCGCTCGACATTTACGAGATTTGCCGCGAAGAGGGAACACCAGCCGCCACCGCGCACGTGCACTGGGACGGGCGTACCCGACACTTCCTACGCGCCGCATGAACGGCCCTGGTGCGCTCCCGCCTGAGCTGCGCGAGTACCTGGCAACGCCCCACTTGGCGCCGATGTGGCAGGCCGTCCGCGCCCGCTTGGAACGCAACCGTCTGCAGCCGACCGGTACCGTCTCCGTCAACCTCGACCAGGTCGGTGCGGATCGACTCTCCGGGCTGCTCGGACGTACCGTCGCCGCGGGAGCCCGGCGTCGGATCAGTCTGGCCGACCTGGATGCGGCGCTGCGTGGCTCCGACGGTGGCCGAGGCTTGGTCTCCGTGATCGAGATCCTCGACGGTCGCCCGGTCCTCGACCGCGCTGGCGCTCGCGACAGCATCCAGGCGGAATGGGCTGAAGTGTGGCGGCGGCTGGATTCGTCCCTGGCCGAGGCCGGGCTGGCTGATGCGCCGTGGGTCGCGGACTGGATCGACAGTCTGCGTCGCTCGGGCGTTCTCACCCGAGCCGGGACCGATGCCGCCGACCGCGCCCTCTCCCACGCCGTGGCGGGACTCGGGATCCTGCTGAAGGGAGCCGAGGGACCGCAGTCCATCCGCGAGCTCGGCGCTTTGGCCAGTGAGGTTACCGGCACCGCGCACGGCTTCGACGAGACCACGTTGGCCGCTGGCGTGCTGTTGCGAGCCGCGGCCCATGCTCTTGAGCGGCCGGCCCCGGAGACCGCGGCCGACCGCAGGGAGCTGTGGAAAGCGCTGCGGGTTGCTACCGACTCGCTGTCTGGAACAGTTCTTGCTTGGCAGATCCGTCCACCGGGTACGGACGGTTGGTCGCGTATGATGCGAGACCGGGCGGACCTGGGACTCGTGACTCACCTGACACTGCATGAACTCGATGTAGCGGGTTCCGCATCGCTGGCGCCGCAGGGACAGGCCATCTCCGTCTGTGAGAATCCGCAGGTATTGCAGGCTGCGGCCCGTACGCGTTCCGAGATGCCGCTACTGTGCTTGTCTGGCAATCCTGCGATCGTCGGAACCCGACTGATACGAACAATGGTTCACCAGGGCAATACCCTCCGGTACCACGGCGACTTCGACTGGCCTGGGGTTGCCATCGCCGCCCGCGTTATGGGCCTCGGGGCTGAACCGTGGCAGATGTTCGCCGTTGACTACCTGGCAGCCGTTGAAAGGCTCGATGACGATCATGTCCTCGCTCTCACGGGCAATCCGTCGCTGACCCCCTGGGATCCTCGGCTGGGGCCTGTCATGGCGGAGCAGGGCGTGGCAGTCCACGAAGAATTCGTCCTGCCCAACCTCCTGGCTGACCTCCGATGAAACGAAGAACGCCCTGAACACCGATCACCGCAGGGAGAGTGGCAGGTTCATTCGGCTGCCGTCGGTGTCGGGGCCGCCCCTCGCTCAGGAGGTGATGCGACCGCCTACGGCAGCTTGTCGTCGTCATGAGCGGGGCCAGTCGTGCCGCGATTCGCCCTATCGCAGGTGTGCTCGTTCGTCGACGTGGATGTCCGGCTGACCGGTTGGGGGTGTGCTCTCGGCAAGCGCTAGGACAGATTGGCGATGAGTTCTTCCCGCCATTGCGCGAAGCGCTTGCGCATCTCGCTGATATGGGCGGGGCCGGCACCGTAGGCGGCGAAACGGCGGTCCGGGTAGCGCTCCAGCATTCCGAACAGGTCTGCCAGGATGCGCCGGTCGAACCCCGCGTCGGATTGTTCGGCCAGCTCGCACAGCTGCGCCCGGGTGTAGCGGCCGGTCATGAGCGCCGCGTCGATGTCCAGGAAGTCTCGGGGCTCGGCGCGCGTGTACAGGGCGGACATCTTGCCCGCGATGACGTCGTCGGCGTGCAGCACCGGCCCGACGTCCATCATCACCGGCGGCAACGCGCGCCAGTTGGCCGCCAGCTCGACCTTGTACGGATGCTCAGGGTGAGCGGGATCGATGACCGCGAGTCGGGCGAAGGTGTCGAACTGCTGCGTCACCTCGACGGAATACCCGCCGCCCCGGTAGCCGTCGACCACGGCGTCCACTGCTGCGGCGAACTCGCCACGTCGATCCCACGCCGTGAACAGGTCGACGTCCTCGCTCGGGCGGTCCAGGATGCCGTGGACCTGTACGGCGTAGCCGCCGGCCAGCGCGAACCCGTAGCGGGCAGCGACCCGCAGTCCGATCTCCGCCAGGCGGAAGTGAACCTCATCCACTTCTATCCGGCCAGCGTTTGGGGTGGCGTGGTCAGTTCGGGAAAGCGTGCCTGCCACAACGCCCGCAGGCGGGCCGGGAGCCACAAGTTGGGCCACAAGCGGCGCAGCGTCGGGCCGTGCAACCACCGGCACAGGTCCGCGACCGAATTGGCCTGGTTCAGCACGGTCTGGTACATCAGCTGCAGATCGCCGGCGTCGTCCAGGTCGTAGGTACTGTCGCCGGACCAGTCCAGCGACCGGTCGAGTGTCACCACACCGCGAACCGGACCGTGCAGGTCGGACAGGGCGGCGGCGACCACGAAGTGCCGCTGGTCCACGTACCGTGAACCAGGCGGTGCGCCATTGCCGCTGGACATGTCTACCTCCTGATCCAGATCGTACGTCTGAGCGGCGTCGCCGGCTGGCATGACATCGACCTGCCGGCCATAAAATCTCCTGCGATGGGCCTGCGGCCCGATGGTCATCGCTGGAAGGGCGAACACTCGCCTGCCGATCCCGCACTACAGGCGGGGTCACGCGGTGGGTTCGGCTTCGAGCGCGCGGCTTTCGGCGTGGGCGGTCTCGCGAACCTCCCGGCGGCGTTCCCGGGTCAGGTGCAGCTGAACCAGCAGCAGGGGTGCCCAGAGCGGCGAGCAGGCCGAGGACCGCCAGTGCGGGCAACCCGCAGCAGCGCGGGGATGGTCGCGGCGAGGACGGGCTCGGCATGATCGGGCCCCCAGCCGACGCGGTCTGCCCTGCGAGGAAGTGGCTGTTGAGCTGTCGCGGTCTGGTTCATCCTCCTGCCGGGGTGGTGGTGTATCCGAGGGCGCGCAGTGCGCGGCGGAACTGTGTTTCGTGTTCGACGGGGACGGTGAGGTGGCGGTCTCCGACGAGGGTGCACAGGGTGCGCAGTTTCGGGTCGCGGGCGACGAGGGTCGCGAGGGGCGCATCGGCGCATTCGACGAGGCGGACGAGGCCGCGGTCGCTGATCCTCGTCGCCCGGGTGGTCACGTCGTCGACGAGGACGGCGAGCGCTGCTGGCAGGTCGTGCATTGCACGATCCGTCAGGAAGGTGACGAACTGCCCGAGCGGCCGTCCGGTTTCGGCTGCGGCGAGCAGCGTGTCGGCGCGTACGGTCCAGACCCGGTCGCTGGTGTGTTCGGTGTGGGCGTCGAGGACGAGCCGGTCGGCGGCGGTGGGGTCGCCGACGGCGACGATGTCCAGGGTTGGCAGGACCTTCAAGGTCCGCTCCGGCTCCGTGGTGCTGGCGGGTGACTGGTAGTCGCCGGTCACCCCGAGTGCGTAGGCGCCGAGCGGGTTGAGTCGGATGGCGAGCAGGCCGTCGTAGCGGCTGAGGTAGTCGAGGTCGTCGGCACCCCAGTTGCCGTGGTAGTCGGTGCGGGCGCCGACCGGGTCGGTGTACTCGATGTCGATGAGGCCGAGGGTCGCGGCGTACTCGAACAGCACGGCGAGGGTGTACCGGCCTTCGAGGATCGGCCAGTCCGCGAATCCGCTGTAGCCGAGGCTGCCGTACTGGGGGTCGACAAGGTACAGCTTCCACAGCCCACGTTCGCTACGGGCGACGGTCGGGGAGGTCTCCCGGCGGCGGCGCATGGCGGCGAACAGGTCATCGACGGCGATCCACTCGTCGCATCGGCAGGCGGCGAGGGCGGTGGCGACGGCCTTGCGGCGGGTCTTGACCGACGTGAGGACGTTCGCGGCACGCTGGCCCTTGATCCGGTCGATCCGGTTGAACTCGTCGAGCAAGGTGGTGGTGACCCAGGACCGCCAGAGCTGCCGGATCGTCGCGGCGGTCGGTTTACCGAGGGCGGCGCGTCCGCGATCGGTGAGCTGGAGTCGGCCGCCGGCGAGTTCGGCCAGTCCGCCGGCCTGAAGCAGCAGCGGCCACGCGAACGCCGCGATCGGCTCGGCGGGGTAGTAGTCCCCGCCGTCGAGCACCTCGGCGACGGCGGCGACGGTCGCGGCGGCGGGTCGACGGGTCGTTTCGCTGCACCGTAACCGACCGGCTGCCACGAGGTGCAGGACGGCGTGAAGGTTGGCCTCGGCCTGTGCGGCGGTCGACCGGAGGGTGTCAGGCATCGAGTCCTGCCAGGTCGAGGCGTTCCAGCAGGCTGGGCTTACGTGCGTGCACCGCCCGAAGATCGGCCAGCCGTTGCTGGAAGAGTGTGGTGTTGCCGTCGCGTTCGCCGAGGTCGCGCAGGTCGACGAGGAGTTGGACGGCCGTGTCGTAGTCGCGGGGTTTCTTCGTGGCGATGAGTTCGTTGACCCGCTGCCACGCGGCGGGCTGATCGACGGCGAGGGCGTCGAGGTGCCGTTGCCGGGCGGCCGCCGCGGACCGTTCCTGGCGGATCCGGTCCCGCTCACGCTGCTCGGCGACCTGGCGTTCCCGTTCGGCGCGGAGATCCGCGGCGGCGGCGAGCAGCTCCCCAGCGGTGCGTGGGGCCGTCGTGGTGGACGCGGTCGTGGGCTGCGCGTCGCGGTACCGGCGCAGCAGCCGGCTGCGCAGGTGACCGTCGCCGCCGGTGATCAGGTCGGCGAGGATGGCGTCCTTCTCCCGGACCGGGAGTCTGGCGATCCACGAGCGCAGTTGCGCGGGGGGCGGCTCGACGGCAGTCTGCGCCGAACCGGCCGCCGCGGCCGCGAGCAGATCAGGGTCGATGCAGAGGAACTCGGCGACCGCGGTGAGCGAGGCGTCGAGCGTGCCCAGCCCGGCCGGGACCGGCGGCTCGGGCTCCTCGTCGGCGAGTTCCAGCGACTGCGCACAGCGCAGCCAGCCCATGTACAGCAGGCGCCTGTCGCCGGCGGCGAGGCCGGTCCGCACCGGGATGATCGAGGCGAGCAGGCCGTGACCGTCGAGGTCCCACGCGTCGGTGCCGTCCTCGTCCTCCCGGTGGAGACGGACGATGAGGTGCTTACCTGCGGTCCACGCGGAGGCACTGTCACCGACGCAGTAGCGGGCGACGGTGGCGGGGTCGAGCACGTGCTTCGGCAACCGCAGCGTGAGCTGGCGGGTGCCCCAGTTCGCCAGGTACAGGTGCGCGTCGAAGTACCGCTCCATCAGCTTGCGCGGGTCACCCTTGAAGTCGCCCCAGTGGTAGGTGTTGACGAAGCTGGTGGCGGTGATGTCGGCCCGGGTGGACAGCGACCGCAGTTCGGCCTGTTCGCGAGTCGTGAGGGGCCGGTCGACGGCGGTGAACTCGTAGTACTGATACTCGCTCACCGTGGCTACCGCCCCGCCCAGTGCCGGTAGGCGTCGATCCAGTCGGCGCCGTCCGGTGCAGGCGTGGGCAGCGGCAGGTCGAGCAGGTCGATCTTCTGCCGGTGGCGGCCCCGGGTGCAGACCGCGACGATGCTGTCGGCGGTGAGGTCGACTTTCCGCACGGTCACCTCCATGCCGAGGACGGTGGTGGTGAACGGCAGCGCCAGATGCTCTTCGAGCATGGTGAACAGGCCGGTGAGCTGTTCGTCGTCGCCGTAGGCGTCGACGGTGGCCTCTTCGATCATCGCCTCGAGCGCCGCATTCCGCTTCGATGCCATCGGCGCAGGATAGCGGACCCGTGCCGAGGTGTTCGGAGCCCGATACCCGAGGATGGTCCGGTGGGTTCTGTGGACGAGTTCGAGGGTCTTCGCCGCGAGCTGCAGCGGTTACGGGCGGAGAACGCCCGGCTGTCGCGGCTGCTCGACCTGCGTGGTCAGGACACGGCTCCTGCGCCGGAGCAGCTGTCCGCGCCGGTCGCTGCGCCGGGTTTGGTCACGATGGCCTCACCGGTGGCGGACAAGCTGGCGCTGTTCGCCGACCGGTTCCGGGCCCGCGTCGACGTGTATGCCGTGCGGTGGGAGAACACCCGCACCGGCGCTGCCGGGTGGATGCCGGCCGTTGCCGGCGGGTGGCGTAAGGGCATGGACCGGCGCGGCGCTACTTACCTGCCCCGTACGGGGGAGGTCGTCGCCGCTCATCTCGTCGGCGACGTGTTCATGGGGCTGTACCCGCTGCTGCCTGGCAATACCTGCCAGTTCGTGGTGGCGGACTTCGACGGCCCGACGGCGATGCTCGATGCCCTGGCCTACGTCAAGGCGGCGCGGGCCAGTGCTGTGCCGGCGGCATTGGAGATCTCCCAGTCCGGTCGCGGCGCCCACGTGTGGATCTTCTTCGCCAGCGTGGTCCCGGCGGCGGTGGCCCGTGCCGTCGGCACCGGGCTGCTGCACGAGGCGATGGTGCTGCGCGGGTCGATGGACCTGCGGTCGTACGACCGGCTGTTCCCCAACCAGGACGTCCTACCCGAGGGTGACTTCGGCAACCTCATCGCCGCGCCGCCGCAGGGCCGGCGCCGCAAGGACGGGCTAACCACGTTCCTCGATCTAGGCACGCTCGAGCCGTACGCCGACCAGTGGGCGTTCCTGTCGACGCTGGACCGGCTCAGCCCCGGCGACGCGGATCGTATCGCCCGGCAGGCGAAGCTTGCCACCACCGGCGCGGACGTCGCCGCGATGAGCCGGTCCGCCGCGACCCGGGTACATCCCGCGCTGCCCCCGGTGGTGCACGCGGAAGCCGGTGCCGGGCTGAGCCTCGACGCCGCGCAACTCACCCCGGCCGCGATGGCGACGTTCAAGCACGCCGCCGCCATGACCAACCCGAAGTTCTACGAACTGCAACGCCTACGCAAGTCCACCTGGGACACCCCACGATTCATCCGCGGCTACGACCTCACCCTCGACGACCGTCTGGTACTACCGCGCGGCCTGCGCCACACGATCGCCGCGATCGTCGAACACGCCGGATCGAGGCTGGCCGTCACCGACGGACGAAACCCGGGCCGCGAAATCGACACCGCGTTCACCGCCGAACTCACCGACAAGCAGAGCATCGCAGTCGGTGCACTCCTCGCCCACGACGACGGTGTGCTCGTCGCCCCACCCGGATCCGGCAAGACCGTCATGGCCTGCGCCGTGATCGCCGAGCGCGGCACCTCCACCCTGGTGCTCGTCGACCGCAAAGCATTGGCCGACCAGTGGCGGGCCCGCATCGAACAGTTCCTCGGCATCCGGCCCGGCCAACTCGGCGGCGGCCGGCGCAAGCTCACCGGCGCAGTGGACATCGCGCTGTTGCCCTCCCTGGCCAGACGCGACGACATCACCACACTCACCCAGGGGTACGGGCACGTCATCGTCGACGAGTGCCACCACCTCGCGGCCGCGGCGTACGAGCACTCGGTCAAACGGATCGCCGCGCAGTTCTGGCTCGGGCTCACCGCCACGCCCGTCCGGCGTGACGGGCTCGGCCAGCTCGTCACCTGGCAGCTCGGCCCGATCCGGCACACCATGACCGACGAGGAGCAGGGCACCATCGCGGCCGCGATGGCGGTCGATGCCGGACCACAGCGGCTGCTGCACGTCCACGACACCACGTTTCGTGCCGGCGACGTGGACCTGAACGAACCGGGAGCACTCGCCGAGATCCACCGATGCCTGGCCCTCGACCAGACGCGCAACACCCAGATCGCCGACGATGTCACCGCAGCCCTCACGCGCGGGCGCAACTGTCTCGTCCTCACCCGGCGGATCGCCCACGTCGACGCCCTCACCGCGATGCTCGCGGCGCGCGGACACCAGGCGCTCGTACTCCAAGGAGCGATGAGCACTACCGACCGGCGAACCGCCGTCGACCGACTCGGCGAAGCCAAAGCCGGTGATGGCCTCCTCGTCATCGGCACCACACCGTTCATCGGCGAAGGCTTCGACGCCCCAGCGCTCGACACCCTCTTCCTCGCCGGCCCGATCTCTTACGACGGGCTGCTCATCCAGTGCGCCGGGCGCGTGATCCGGACGGCACCAGGCAAGGACGCCGCCGAGGTCCACGACTACCACGACCCGGCCACCCCAATCCTCGCCGCCTCACTCCAACGCCGCATGCCCGGATACCGGGCACTCGGCTTCTCCAAGGCGTGAGCGCACCGGACCCCCTCGACCTCGCCATCACCCTCCGCCGCGCGCCCGTACTGCACGACGTAGGCCCGGGCGCCGACAGGCCGGCCTGCAACCGCCACGCTGTCCGTTACCGCAGCCAAGGCATGTAGTATCAGCGCATGCGCACTCAAAGTGCGCATAGCTGCGGACCGTGGGGGTTCAATCCCCCTCGGACACCAGTCTTCGTGGAGATTCGCGCAAGATCGACCGGTAACGGCGGCGCAGCGGCTCACCACCGGCGGCACCCGTGCTCATGACAAACCTCGGGGGAAGATCCCGCCCGCGCTCACACTGGTGCGGCCCTGGCGGGGACCGCCGTGAGCCGTCGGCGGCCCTCTCCTCGCTGGCACGACGAGCAGCTCGTCGAGGCGCTCGTGCCCACCCCACTGCCGGCCACGCCGCCGCAGCCGGCGCCCCGCGAGGGATGCCCGGCGCATCACTGCCCCTGCCCTCTTCCACGTCCAGTGGCACGACGAGATCTTCCCCGGGGATGGTCAGCTGGCGCTGTTCGACGTGCTGGGGTCAAAGGACAAGCAACTCGCTGGCTACGTCGGCACGCACGCGGAGACCGAACCCACGGCCATCGCTCTCTGGCGTGAATTCATCTCCCGCCATCTGAAATCGACAGTCGAGCCGTCGAGCCGGCCCTAAAACAAGATCGGGTATCCGGATCTGCCGCGCTCCGCGCGGTTGCAGCTAGACGGTTGGGCCCGGCTGGGCCGTTTTCGGGAGCCCGCTCATCATGAGCGGGCTCCCCGGAGCCTGGCCCGGCTCGAACGGTGCTGCCACCCCTGGGTTCAGTGACGCGCGGTACCGGCGCCGCGCGTTGGGCAGGCCGGCCTCCAAGCGTAGTACGTTCGGGTCCAACGCAGGGGTGTCCGCACATGGCCGCGATCCGCGCGGGCGGTGCTCAGCGCCCGGACCGACTAGCAGGTCGGGATGAAACGAAGCTGATTGGCAGGGACACGGCTGGCATGATCATGCGACCCGGACGGCGACCGGCCCGGACGCCGCGGTTACCGAAGGTGATGCCAGTGGGACTCTTCAAACGGCGACCGTCGACTCCCGTCGGGCGGCTCATGGTCGCCGCTGGGCTGCCCACCGCGGGTGGCGAGATCCCGGTGCGGGACGTCGTCATGGACGTGGTGCGACGTAGGAGCGGGCGGGTCACGGCAACCCTTGCCGTCGTCGAGGAGTTGCTGGTTGAGGAGGGCGACGCCTCGCGTATTGCGTTGGAGTTTCTCGAGGATCTTCAGAACGCGGCGTCGCACGGGACGGAGGGACTGTTCACCACGGAGGAGCTGCTGCCGTTGCGCGGACCCCGGACCGTCGAGGGCTGGGAGACGGTGGACCGCTTCTGGGCCGCTGTCGTCGCCTGGTGCGACGAGCGCGGGGTGGAGCTGGAGTCGAGTGAGTCGCTCCGCGTTGTCGAGCATCCGGAACTGCGGTCGATCCTGTGGCCATCGTGCCGGAGCCTCGCTGACGGGCGACGGGTAGGTCTCAGCGAGGTGGTGCTGTACGAGAAGGCGGTTGGCATGCCGATGGCCGCCTTCCGTCGCCACCGAGGACATGACCAGCACCCGGCGGCCGGAACCGGTGCCCCAGCGTGGGGCAGGAAATCGGGGGAGCACGCTGGGAGCAGCCGGGTGCACTGAACGGCGTTGAACTGCATCCAACGGCACCGAACGGCGCCCAACGGCATACGCCCCGACCTGCGGTCTTGCGTTTCCGCAGATCATCAGAGTCAGTGCAGCGTCCTGCTTCACACGGAGTGCTCTGGCCTATCGAGCAGCAGTCGATGGCACTCGATGTCGCCTGCCAGGGGCGTATCCGCAGGTCAAAGCGGTAAGGAGCCGCTGGATGGCTTGGCCTTGCATGTGGGTGCAGATTGGGTGCAGCTTGGCGAAGTGGTCACGGCGTCCGAAGTGGTCACTGGTGCCAGGCGGCTAAGGGCCAGTTGACCTGCGACGATGCGGGGGAGCGGGCTGGCGTGACCTCCCAGAGAACACCGAAGTGGTCAGGGTTCGCTGCTCCCCACCTGGCTGGTGCCGGCTGTCGTCTGGAGCCCGGAGGCACACAGCCAGGAGGGCCTTGCTGTATCGACGTATGGCTATGAGCTCTGCCATGCTCGCGCCGCCATCGGTCCTGAGAGGTGAGACTCGAATCCCACCAGCAACCCTCTGGCTAGGGCTTGCTGCTCGGTGACCTCTTCGGTGGCCCCGAAGGCATCAGACTCAAGCGCGGCATGGTCCGTCGGGTGACGCCCTCATTTGCCGATGAGCGGGCACGCTCGCCGCGATGGGCGTGGCTGTCGCTGCACTGGGCGATCAGTGGTTGCGGGGATCCGGCCAGGTCCGGGGACCGGGCTCCGTCGCACGCCCGATCCCCGGGGTCACCGCCCCGCGCTACAAGTTCAGGTCGATCCGCAGACCCGCGTCGTCAACCGCTGCCAAGCAAGTCTTGCTCTAACGCGGCAGGTCTTCCTCGATCAGACGCCGTCGGGATGTCATCCTCGCCTGTCAGCCTGGCGGAGCATCGCGTCGGTTTCGGGGTCAGGCATGAGCTGCCGGACCTCTTGCGCGCAGCGGCAAGCGACGGCGAACTTGGCAGCCCATGCCAGCGCCTCTTCGCGTGAGGCCACGTCGACGATCGAGAACCCGCCAATGACCTCCTTGGTCTCCGGGTAAGGGCGGTCGGTGACCATCCCGTCCGTGGCGACGACGCTCGCCCTCTGCCTTTGCAGTCCGGCGCCGAACACCCACACGCCGGCGTTCACGGCCTCCTGGACCACCGCGTGCGAGGCCTTGCCCACGTCGGGCATCTCCTCGTCGGGGATGTGGTCCATCGCGCCGTCATTGAACGAGATCAAGTACCGGGTCATCCCATGACTCCCTTGTCCCGGCGGCCTCCTCCGGCCGCCTGTCACCTGTTCTACGAACGACTCGCCCCGTATCCGACGCTATGCCAAAAGATCTTTCCACGGGACTTCCGCCGCTCGGCGCCTGCGGGCGTCATGTCGCCCCCATCTGCCCGCCACGGCCGCCGCGGTTTGATCAGTTCGGTCTTGTACAAGCCGATCGTGGATTCCATGAGCGCGTTGTCGAGGGCGTCACCAACGGTGCCGATGGAGGCGTCGATGCCGGCGGCGACGAGGTGGGCGGTGAACCGGAACGACGTATATTGGGCGACCCGGCGTCGCTGTGGTGGATCAAGCCCCGCGTCACGGTCCGGCCGGCGCGGTCACGGCGCCACAGACCCATGTCGAGGGCGTCGAGGACCAGAGGTGTGCGCTTGTTGGTCGCCGCTGACCAGCCCACGATCGCCCGGGAGTACACGTCGACGACGAACGCGACGTAGACGACGCCGGCGAAGGTGGCCACGTGCGTGAAGTCGGCGACCCAGCAGCGGTTCGGTGTTGCTGCGGTGAAGTCGCGCGCGACGAGGTCACCAGCGCGTTCATGGCCGGGATCGGTGACCGTCGTGCGGATCTTGCGGCCGCGCACGACTCCGCGCAGGCCCGCGTCGCGCATCAGGCGTTCCACGGTGCAGCGGGCCACGTCGACGCCGTCGCGGCGCAGCTGCCGCCATACCTTGCGGGCGCCGTAGACGCCGTAGTTGGCCGCGTGGACCCGGCGGATCTGCTCGCTGAGCCGGGCGTCGGAGACGGCCCGCGCCGACGGCGGCATCGCCTTGGCCTTGTAGTACGTGGAGGCCGCGATCTTCAACCCGTGCCCGGTCAGGGCACGGCAGATCGGCTCGACTCCGTAGAAGGCGCGATGGGGTTCGCCGACGACGACGGCGGAGAACCCGCGCCGGGGGTCGCGCAGCGCCGCGAGAAGCAGGCTGGCCTGCGTCCGGCGTTGCCACGGGAGGGAGCGACTCTGGCCCACGTCGAAGTAGTCCGTGACGCGGGGGTGATCCCCAGGCCAGCACCCGCTGCGCCGTCGCCGCAACCTGCTTCCCGCGCACGCGGGGGTGATCCGTCGTCGGCAACGTGACGGCGTGCCGGGCATCGGCGCCGGGGCGACGGTGGAGGACGGGGTGGGCTGCCGACGGCTCAGCCGGCCGCGGTGACCGTGGTGGCGGTGACCGTGCCGTCGTCCGCCCGGTCGCCCTGCACGCTGACGCTCTGCCCGGCCTTGAGCTTGCTCAGGTCGCTCGCCTTGCTGGTCTGCACGGCGGTGCGGTCGGTGGTCCGTACAGTCACCACGGTGCCGTCGGAGGTCTCCAGGTAGAGGACACCCCCGTCGACGAGCTTCACCCTCCCCGTCGTGGCCGGCGCGGCGGCCGGCGCGGACCCGGTCGTGGCCTGCCCGCGAGCCGAGCCGCCGGGGAACGCGCTTGGAAAGCCGCCCGGGAAGTTACCCGTGCGCCCGGACCGGGCCGCCGCGGGCGTGTCCCCCCAGTGCTGCTGCACCTGCACCCCACCGAGGAAGCCGACCAGCACCAGCAGCAGGCCGCCGAGCAGCACCGTGCCCCGGTTCCACCAGCGCCGGGGCGCGGAGGCGGCGAGCGCGGCGGTGAGGCCCCGGTCGGGCTCCGCCGGCCGGCTGAGCGGCTCCGACGGCTCGTCCCCGATCCGGTCGAAGATGACGGTGTCGGTGTTGTCCATGTCCTCGTCTCTCCGGGTGGGCTACTCGTACCGCAGGGCGTCGATGGGGCGCAGCCGGGCCGCCCGGGCGGCCGGCAGGCCGCCGAAGAAGAGTCCGATCGCGACGGACACGCCGAGGGCCAGCACGACGGAGCTGGGCACGATCACCGGTCGGACGCCCACGATGGTGAACCGGGCCCCGACCAGCGCGGCGACCACCCCCAGCGCCCCGCCGATCAGGCTCAGCAGGGTCGCCTCGGTCAGGAACTGGGTCAGCACGGTCCGGCGCCGGGCGCCCAGCGCCTTGCGGATGCCGATCTCCCGGGTCCGCTCGGTAACCGTGACCAGCATGATGTTGGTGATGCCGATGCCGCCGACGAGCAAGCTGATCGCGGCGACTGCGCCGAGCAGCACGGTGAAGGTGTCGGCGGTCTCGGTCTGCGTCTGCAGCAGCTGCGCGGCGTTCTGGATCCGGTACGGCGCGGTTCCCGAGCCGGTGGTCGGCAGGCGCTGGGCGAGCACCGTGCCGGTCTCCGCCTGGACCGTGTCCACCTGGTCGGGGTTCTTCGCCTCGACCAGGATCGAGCTGAGTGTCCCGTAGCCGGTCAGCACCTCGCGTACCGCGCGCAGCGGCGCGACCGCGATGTCGTTGGCGTCCTGGAAGCCCGTCGAGGACTTCGGCGCCAGCACGCCGACCACGGTGAACAGTGCGCCGCCGACGGTCACCTGCTGCCCGACCGGGTCGGTGCCGGGAAACAGCTCGTCGGCCACGGTCTGCCCGATGACCAGCACCCGACGGCCCTGCGCCTCATCGTCCGCGCTGAACACGGCACCGCCGGCGACCGGCGAGTTCGACGCGTCGAACCAGCTCGGCCGGGTCCCGACGAACTGGCTGACCTCGTGCTCCGCGCCCTGGTAGGTGATCGTGGTCGAGGTGCTGACCAGCGGGGAGACCGACCGCACGTCCGGGGCGAGCACCGGGTCGGCCAGCGCGTCGGCCACGTCCAGGGTGAGCCCGCCGGTGCCCGCGCCGCCCCGGTTGGTGCCGGTCACCGTGAGCGTGTTGGTGCCCAGCGCCTCGATCCGGCTCGTGATCGCCTGCGCGGACCCGTTGCCCACGGCGACCAGCAGGATCACCGCGGCGACGCCGATCAGGATGCCGAGCATCGTGAGCGCCGAGCGCAGCTTGTTGGCGGCCACTCCGCGCAGGGCGAAGCGGAGGGTCTCGGCGAGCGTCACCGGAGCACCCCCGCCGCGTGCCGGCCCACCGCGTCCTGCCGGAGATCGGAGCGGACCTGGCCGTCGAGGAGCCGGACCAGCCGGCGCGCCCGGGCCCCGACCTCCGGTTCGTGAGTGATCAGCACGATGGTCCGCCCGGCGGCGTTGAGCTGGTCGAAGATGGCCAGGATGTCCTCCGTGGAACGGCTGTCCAGGTTGCCGGTGGGCTCGTCGGCCAGCACCAGGGCCGGTTCGGTGACCAGGGCCCGCGCGACCGCGACCCGCTGCTGCTGCCCGCCGGAGAGCTGATTGGGGTGGTGGTCCGCCCGGTCGGCCAGCCCCACCGCGTCCAGCGCGGCCAGCGCCCGGCGCCGTCGCTGCGCCGCCCGCACGCCCGCGTACGCCAGCGGCAGCTCCACGTTGGCCAGCGCGCTGGTCCGGGGGATGAGGTTGAACGCCTGGAACACGAAGCCGATCAGCCGGTTGCGGACCAGCGCGAGCTGCCGGTCGGCGAGGCTGCCCGCGTCGACCCCGTCGAGCAGGTACCGCCCGCCCGACGGCACGTCGAGGCAGCCGAGGATGTTCATCAGGGTGGACTTGCCGGAACCCGACGAACCCATGATCGCCACGTAGTCGCCCGGGTCGACCGAGAGGTCGACGCCGCGTAGCGCGTGTACCGTCGCGGCGCCCTCGCCGTACACCTTGGTCAGCCCGCGGACGTCCAGCACCGGACGGCGCGGCGCGCCCGGGTGGTCCATCAGCTGCCCCCGTTTCCGGCCCGCCGTCCGCCCTGACCGCCACCCGGGAATCCGCCGCCACCGGGGAGCCCGCCGCCGGAGAAGCCTCCGCCGCCCCGGAAGCCGCCGCCACCGCTGCTGGTCCCGGTGCTGGTCTCGGGCAGCACGACCCGGTCGCCCTCGGTCAGCCCGGAGGTGATCTCGTCCGCCTGGTCTCCGGCGAGGCCGATCTCCACCCGCCGGACCTCCTGGCCGGTCTCGGTGAGCACGGTGACGGTGTGCCGGTCACCGGTGCCGCTGACCGCGGCCGAGTTGACCATCAGCACGTTCTCGGCGGCGCCGGTGACCACGCTGACCTTGACCGTCTGCCCCGGCTTGGCGCCGGTCGGCGGCGCGTCCACGCTCACCGTCACCCCGTAGGTGACCACGTTGTTGCTGGTGGTGGCCTGGGGATCGATCGCCACCACCTTGCCGGTGGCCCGGGCGCCCGACAGGGCGTTCCAGGTGACGGTGGCGGCCTGCCCGCTCTTGAGCCGGGTGGCGTCCGCCTCCGCGACCGCCGCGCTGACCTGGAGACGGGACAGGTCGGCGAGGTCCACGAAGCCCGACGAGGTGCTCTCTGTGCCGCCGCTCCGCCCGGTGCCGCCGCCCTGCTGGCCGCCGCCGGACGAAGTGCCGCCGGAGCCCCCGGACGAGCTGCCCACCGTGCCGTTGACGGCGACCACGGTGCCGGCCATCGGCGCGGTGAGTTTCGTGCCGGCGACCCCGGCCTCGGCCTCGTCAACCGCGAGCTCCGCCTGGGTCACCGCGTTCTCGGCGGACGAGGTGTCGGTCTCCGCGTCCCTGGCCCGGTCCAGCGCGTCCTCGGCGGCGTCCAGGTTCGCCCGGGCCACCTTCAGCGCCCGCTCGGCCGCGGCCGGATCCACCGTCGCCAGCAGCTGGCCCATCTTGACCTGCTGGCCGACCTTTACCCGGATGTCGGTGACCGTGCCCGTGGTGGCGAAGCTGGCGCTCGCCGTGGTGGCGCTCTGCACCGAGCCGTCCGCCGTGACCGTGGCGGTCACCGTGCCCCGGGACACCAGCGCGGTCCGGGTTCCCCGGGCCGGGTCCGCCTGCGCGGTGGAGTCCCCGCGTACCGACACCCAGGCCCAGTAGCCGCCGGCGACCAGCAGCAGGGCCAGGGCGGCGTTCACCGCTACGGGAGGTCGGTGCAGGACGGCCGGCGGGCGCACACGCATGGCCGACAGCCTCGCCCGGCCGGCTGGGAGGAGGTTCCAGGCAAGCTCAGAGCTGGCTCGGAATCGCCGCCCGCACCCCGGACCGGTCCGCCGGGTCGTCGGTGCCCCTGGCGGCCCGCTCGGGCGCGGCGGGCAGCAGCACCCGGAAGGTGGTTCCCGCACCCGGCGCGGTGTCCAGCTCGATGCAGCCGCCGTGCGCGTGCACGATCGAGGCGGCGATGGAGAGTCCCAGCCCTGAGCCGCCGCCGTTGCCCCGACCGCGGCTCGGATCCACCCGGTAGAGCCGCTCGAACACCCGCCCGGCGTGCTCCGCCGGGATCCCCGGCCCGTCGTCGTGCACCTCCAGCACGGCGAGCCCGCCGGCGTTCGGCGCCGGTGGCGGGGCCGACCGGACGGCCGGGGCGGTGGGTGGTGCGGGCAGCCGCCCGACCCGCACGGTGACCGGCGCGTCCGGCCCGGTGTGCTGGAGCGCGTTGCCCACCAGGTTCGCCGCGACCTGCCGGAGCCGGTGCTCGTCGCCCAACACGCTCGGCGGCTCGAACGTGTCGTCGCGGTCGGCCAGGGTGGTCAGCCGGACCGGGCGGTCCGGTGTCCGGGCGTGCGCGTCGCGGATGGTGTCGGCGGCGATCTCCAGCAGGTCCACGGGACGCAGCGTCGGGATCCGGTGCTGGTCCAGCCGGGCGAGCAGGAGCAGATCCTCGACCAGCACGCCCATCCGGGCCGCCTCGCCCTCGATCCGGCTCATCGTCTCGTCGAGCAACGGCCCGGGTGGGGCGCCGCCCCGCCGGTACAGCTCGGCGAAGCCCCGGATGGAGGTCAATGGGGTACGCAGCTCGTGTGAGGCGTCCGCGACGAACTGGCGCAGCCGCCGCTCGGAGGCGGCCCGGGCCGTCATCTCGGCGCCGATCCGGTCCAGCATCAGGTTCACCGCGGCGCCCAGCCGGCCCGGTTCGGTGTGCGGGTCGGCCACGTCGACCCGGTGGCTGAGGTCGCCCCCGGTGATGCCCGCGACGACGCCCTCCATCCGGGTCAGCGGGCGCAGCCCCAGCCGGACCACCGAGGCGGCGAGCAGACCCAGCCCGAGCAGCACGGTCGCGGTGACCGCCACGTCGACGAGGAGTAGCCGGTCGGCGGTCCGGTCCGCCTCGCCCAGCGACACCCCGAGGACCACGACCGCGCCGTCCCGCCCCACCGGTACGGCCAGCAACCGCCACTCGGCCGCGCCGTCCCCGCCCGGGACCGCGTACGGCCGTCCGGTCGCGGCCCGCGCCGTCACCTCGGCGAGGGTGTCCGGGTCCGGGGCCGCCGCGGTCGGCGTGCTGCTCCGGTCGGTGTCCCGGGTGCCGTCGGAGCGGTAGAGCACGACCATCTGGTCCTGCCCCAGGCGGGCGAAGCGGCCGGTCAGACCCCGACCGGTGCCGGCTGCCGATCCCGCCTCCGCGGTCGGGCCGACAGCGGGGGCGGTGGCCCGCGGGCCGGGGGACGGCTCGACGGCTCGTGAACCGGCCGACGGGGTGCGACCGCTGGGCGCCGGTGGCGGCGCGGCGCGGGGACCGGCGCGCAGCGGCCGGGCCTGGGCGGTCAACTGGTCGTCGACCCGCTGCAGCAGGTAGCCACGGAGCAGGAAGAAGCCGGCCGTGTTGGCGCCGAGCAGGGCCAGCGTGCTGAGCGCGGCGACCACGAGCACCAGCCGGGAGCGCAGCGTGCAGTGGGCCCACGGGCGTACCCGGGGCAGGCGGCTCACTCGTCCCCGCGCGGCAGCCGGAGCGTGT
Organism: Micromonospora sp. NBC_00898; assembly: GCF_045207895.1. Lineage (NCBI taxonomy): Bacteria > Bacillati > Actinomycetota > Actinomycetes > Micromonosporales > Micromonosporaceae > Micromonospora > Micromonospora sp. NBC_00898. The sequence continues at coordinate 3,245,030 of NZ_CP108775.1, read as the reverse complement.
ATCCGACGCCGCGGACCGTGTGGATGAGCGGGGGACCGAGCCGGTCGACCTTGCGCCGCAGGTAGTACACGTACGACTCGACGATCCGCCCGTCGCCGCCGAAGTCGTAGTTCCACACCCGGTCGAGGATCTGCGCCTTGCTCACCACCCGGCCGGCGTTGACCAGCAGGTAGCGCAACAGCCGGAACTCGGTCGGCGACAGGTCGACCGGCTGGCCGGCCCGGCGTACCTGGTGCGCGTCGTCGTCGAGCTCCAGGTCGGCGTAGCGCAGCGTCGGACTCTCCGGCGCGGTCGGGGTCTCCGGTCGACTGCGCCGCAGGATGGCCCGGATCCGCAGCACCACCTCTTCCAGGCTGAACGGCTTGGCGACGTAGTCGTCCGCGCCGACGACCAGCCCGGTCACCCGGTCCTCCACGGTGTCCCGGGCGGTGAGGAAGAGCACCGGCACCGGCCGGCCGGCCGCCCGGAGCCGCCGGGCCACCTCGAATCCGTCGAGGTCCGGCAGCATCACGTCGAGGACCACCAGGTGGGGATCGAACTCCTCCACGCAGGCCAGCGCCGCCCGGCCGGTGGCGGCCACCCGGGTGTCGTACGCGATCAGGCGCAGCGTGGCGGCCAGCAGCGCGGAGATGTTCGGCTCGTCGTCCACCACCAGCACCCGGGCGGTGCCGGTCGTGCCGTCGAGAGCCGGGACCGGGCCGTCGCCCGGCGGCCGGAGGATGTCGGTTCGCACCGACCCTGCCTACCGGAACCGCCTCGGGGCGAGCTGTGCGGAACCTGTGCCTCAGCTGTCACCACGACAGAAGGACGAGGTCGCCGGCGGTCAGCCCGTCGGTGACCTCGGTGTACTGGTCGCCGCGCAGGCCGACGGTGACCGTGCGCGGCTTCCCGGCGGCGCCGACGCGCACGGTGCCCGTCCCGTCCGTCGCGTCGTGCACCGCGGTGGACGGCACCCGGAGCGCGGCGGCGACCGACCCGGTCCGTACGGTCACCGCGGCGGTCTGCCCGACCAGCAGGTTCTCCGGGGCGTCGGTGAACGAGAGCACCACGCCGAAGCGGATCATCGTGCCGTCGGCGGTGCCGGCCGGGTCCACCTGCACCACGGTCGCCGGGAACGTCTGGCCGGGCCGGTCGGCGAGGCTCGCCGTGGCGTGCTGCCCGACGGCGACGGCCGCGGCGTCGGCCTCCGGGAACTTCGCCTCGACCTGCATGGCGAAGGTGTCCGCCAGGGTGATGAAGGTGCTGCCCCGGCCGACCTTGCTGCCCACATTGCCGGCGATGGCCAGGACGGTGCCGCGGATCGGTGCGGTGATGGTGGCGCCGGCCTGCGCGCTCTCCGCCTCCGCGAGGGTCGCCTCGGCCTGGTTGACCTGGCGCTGCGCGTCGAGGATCGGATCGCCGCCGCCCCGGGAGCCGCCGGAGCAGCTGGTGCCAGCGGGGGCCCGCGTCGTGGCGGCCGGTGCCGGGCGGCCGGTCGACGCGGGGGCGGGGCGGGTCGTGGGGTCGCTGGGGGGTCCGCTCGGCGCGGCGCTCGGGGCTGCCGTCGGCGCGGCGGAGCTGGGTGTCGCCGAGGGCGCCGGGCTCGCCGAGGCCGTCGCGTGCGGCGGCGTCCAGGCGGCGGGTCGGACGACGGCGGCCGGGCCACCGGCGGCCGGGCAGCTCGTCGCGGCGGCGGTCGGCTCGCTGGCCTTGGCCAACGAGTCCCGGGCCTCGGTCAGGTCCTGCTGGGCGCGGTCGACCGCGTCGGCGGCCGCGGCGACGTCCTCGTCCGAGAGGGCGGCGAGCTGCTGCCCGACCTGCACCACGGTGCCGGGCCGGACGGCGATGCTCGCCACGGTGCCCGACACGGTGAAGCTCAGGGCGCGGGTGGTTGCCGGCTGGACCGTGCCGGTGGTGGCCACGTCGACGTCGACCGGGCCGCGGTCGACCGCGACGGTGACCGGCCGGGCCGGTGCCTCGCCGGCGTCGGCGGTGAGCGCCAGGGCGCCGGCGGCGCCGAGTACGAGCACGCCGGCGGCGATGGCGGCACCCCAGCGGACCCGCCGGGTACGCCACAGTCGGGTCAGGCCGTTTCCCATGAGGGGACAGTCTGCGTGCCGCTCCTCTCGGCGGGCTCGATCCCACCTCGGAGTTGCCTCAGAGCGGTGGCCCGATCGGCCGGTCGGCCGCGTGCCGGTGCGGCGGAGCTCCGAGGCAATTCCCAGTCCGGTCCGAGGCGACCCGGAGCTGTGGCCGGTTACCTGAACGGGTCCCGGAGAGGCTGAGGAGTTTCCGTGTCGAAGACTGGAAGGGGTCGTCTGCTGGCGGCCGTCCTGACCGCCGCCACGTCGGTGCTGCTGACCAGCTGTGGCGCGGACAGCGCCCCCGCCGCCGCGACCGATGGCGACAGGAACAACGCCTTCGCCGTGTACCAGGCCTGCCTGCGTGACAACGGCGTCACCCTGCCCTCGGCGGACCCGTCGCGGTTCCCCGGCGGCCGGGCTTCCGGCCGCCCGACGGCCCGACCCTCCGGCTTCCCGACCGCTCGGCCGTCCGGTTTCCCCACGGCCCGGCCCTCCGGCGCGCCATCCGGCGGCCCCGGGCGCCGGTTCCCCGGGGTGGGCCGACCGGACGGTGTCGACGAGGCCACCTGGCAGAAGGCGCAGGAGGCCTGCTCGTCGCTGCGCCCGACCGGGCGGCCCGGCGGGCGCGGTGGCCCCGGCGGCTCGGCCGCGCCGGGCGGCGGGCCGGGTGACGGGCGGCAGACGGCCTACCGGACCTGCCTCAGCGGACGCGGCGTCGACCTGGACCACCTTGACGCGTCGGACGCGAAGACCAGGGAGGCGCTGGCCGCCTGTGCGCCGGTGAGTCCCGCACCGGCGAACTGAAGCGGTCCGGCCCGACGGTGGCGCGGGAGCCTCGACAGGCTCGGTCCTCGGCGCGTCGGTCAGATGCGTACGACGTACGGGAAGGTGGCGGCGCGGGCCTCGATCTGCTCAAGGCGTCGGTGCCAGGCTCTGCCTAACCCAGCCCTTGACCAGCCGGCCCAGCCGCGAGGAGGCCGGCCAGAATCCCCCGGTTTCACTGCTCAGGTGGGTGGTCTGAGTGGTTCCAAACCGCGTCGGTGCCCGCGCCGTGCGTCGAGGGCGGCGACGGCGGCGAGGACGAGCGTCGCGGCCGCCGAGGTGACTTCGGGGCGCACGTGGACCACCGAGAACCCGATGCCGACCAGGACGGCGATTCCGACCAGCCGAGGTAGGGTCACGCGCCCGAAGGCGAGGTATTCGAAGCCGGCCCGGCCGGCCAGGAAGAGCGCCGGGCCGCCGGCGATTCCCGCGATCCAGGTTGGTGGGGGGCCGAGGAGCTCGGTGGCGATCGAGTGGTTGACGTTCATCACGAACACGGGTCGAGGGTGCCGGTTCGGTCCGGGACGGGGTGGCGGCCGGCGGTGCAGTGGTTCGGGTCGTGGCGGGCGTCGGCGCCGAGGTGGCCCTGGTGGCACCACCGCCCGCGGCGTCGGGCGGCGCGCCGTCGTCCGGCGTCAGGCTGCATCCGGTGACCGTTGCCGTCGTGGTCGGAAGCAGCGCTCGTCGCACGCTCATCAGCTCGCCTCCTCTCCAGGCTGTGGCACCTCTCCGTCTCCGTCCTGTCACCACCGGGGGCCCGCCGCCGAGTCGGACGGGCGTCGGCACCGGCTTGGGCCGCGGTCGGGTCAGGGCCGCACCGGGCCGACCGGTTCGGCCGCGGCGAGCCGGGTGGCGATTGCGGCGAGGTCCCGCGCCGGTCCGGTCAGGGCGCGCCCCTTGGGATAGACCAGCCGCAGGGTGCGGTTCAGGTCGAGATCGATGACCGGCACCGGATGCAACGCTCCCGCCGCGATCTCGCCGGCCACCACCAGCGAGCTGAGCACCGCCGGAGCGACGCCTTCCATGACCGCGGCCTTGATGGCGGTGGTGGACGACAGTTGCAGCACCGGGGGCGCGAGAGCGAGGCCGGCCTGCAGGGCCAGGGCGTGTTCGAGGTAGCGCCGGGTACCCGAGCCCTCTTCCCGGCTGACCAGGGAGGCGGCGGCCAGCTCCGGCGGGGTGATGCCCGAGCGGCGGCGCGCCCACGGATGGCGGCCGGCGACGATGACGGTCAGCGTGTCCCGGGCCACCGGGCGGCTGTGCAGCCCACGCGGGACCTCCGGACTCTCGATGAAGCCGAGCTGGACCGCGCCGGCCAGTACCGCCGCGGCGACCTCGTCGGAGTTCTCGGTGGTCAACGCGACCGACACGGCGGGCGCGGTGCCGTGCAGCGCGGCGAGCCACCGGGGCAGCAGATATTCGGCGACGGTGAGGCTGGCGGCTACCGGGAGCAGGCTGTCGCGCGCGGCGCGCAGCGAGGTGATCCCCGCTTCCAGCGCGGCGGCGGCGTCCACCGCGGTACGCGCCCACTCCGCCACCAGCGCCCCCTCGCGGGTGAGCTGCGAGCCCCGCGCGGAGCGCTGTAACAGCGCGACTCCCAGCCGGCGCTCGAGGCTGCGGATGCGGGCGCTGGCGGACGGCTGGCTGATGCGGTGCGCGCGGGCCGCGGCGCCGACGCTGCCCAGCTGCGCCACGGAGAGCAGCAGGTCGAACGCGGCGAGGTCGGCGACTCGGCTGGGCAGAGGCATAGGCCGAGTCTATGGATGTATCAGGAGATGACCCCTGGTTGATCGGGCGTGCCGGGGTGAGCGTGGAGACATGACCGCGATCCTCCCCGCCCCGCCGGCCGCCGGACCGGCCGCCGGCCCCGCCCCGGTACGCCTGATCTGGGGGCTGCTCCGCGACCTGGAGCACCCATCGCAGCTGTTCCGCAATCTGGGCCCGAACTGGTACGCCTCGATCATGGGAACCGGCATCGTGGCGAACGCCGCCGCGACGCTGCCGGTGCAGGTGGCCGGGCTGCGGGCCGCCGCCACCGTGGTGTGGGCGCTGGCCGCGCTCCTGCTCGTCGCGCTGACGGCCGCCTGGGCGGTGCACTGGACCCGCCATCCGGTGGCGGCGCGGGCCCACGCGGAGAACCCGGTGATGGCCCAGTTCTGGGGAGCTCCCGCGATGGCGCTCCTGACGGTCGGCGCGGGCACCCTCATCCTGGGCCGGGACTGGATCGGCCTGCCCGCCGCGCTCGCCGTGGATGCCGTGCTGTGGGCCGGCGGCACCCTGCTGGGCCTGGTCACCAGCGCCTGGATTCCCTACAAGATGATGACCAGCCACCGCATCGCGCCGGACGCCGCGTTCGGCGGTTGGCTGATGCCGGTGGTGCCACCGATGGTGTCGGCCGCGACCGGTGCGCTGCTCGTCCCGTACGCGCCGGCGGGTCAGGTCCGGCTCACCCTGCTGCTCGCCTGCTACGCCATGTTCGGGATCAGCCTCTTCGCCACCGTGATCATCGTCGGCCAGCTCTGGCAGCGGCTCGTCCACCACGGGGTGGGCCCCGCCGCGATGGTGCCCACGCTCTGGATCGTCCTCGGGCCGCTGGGGCAGTCGGTGACCGCCGCCAACCTGCTCGGCACCGCCGCGCCGCTCGCGCTGCCCGCGCCGTACGGCCCGGCCGCGCAGGCCCTCGGCCTCCTCTACGGCCTGCCCACCTGGGGGTTCGCCATGATGTGGCTGGCGATCGCCACCGCGGTCACGGTCCGCACCGCGCGGGTCCACCTGCCGTTCTCGCTGACCTGGTGGAGCTTCACCTTCCCGGTCGGCACCGTCGTAACCGGGACCAGCGGCCTCGCGCTGCGTACCGAGTCCGCCCTCTTCCGGTGGGCGGCGGCGGCCGGCTACCTGGTGCTGGTTCTCGCCTGGCTGATCGTGGCGGCGCGGACCGCGCGGGAATCGGCCCGGGGCCGGATCTTCCTGCCGGCGCAGCCCGCCCCCGCGCAGGGCTGAACACCCGCCTGCGAGGACGGCGGTCACCGCCCGGCCGAGCCGGGCGGTAGCCGCTGATCGTCCGTCAGGCGTACGGGGTCGGGAACTCCTTCGGGCGCAGCGCCTTCTCGGTGATCCGGACGTCGCCGATCCAACCGTAGAAGCCCTGGCTGTACTCGAGGTCGAACGAGGTCGCGCCGATCACGAACGGCAGGCCGAGGGTGGCGATGCCGGTCGACGGCTGGGTGGGGTTACGGGCGATCTTCGAGCCATCGACGTAGACCACCTTCTGCCTGCCGCCGTTCACCACGGCGAGGTGCGTCCAGCGGCCGGTCGGCAGGGCGTGACTCCACGAGGTCGGGTCGGCGTCCTGCTTGTCGGCGTAGACGACGTACTGCAGGAAGCGCTGCGGGGAGACGTTGAGGCTGCAGGTGCACTGCAGGGGGGACCAGCCGGTGGTCTTGCCGGTGTCGCCGCTGCGCTCCTCCCAGCTCAGGATCCCCATCCAGGCGTGGTCGCCCTCGTACGTATTTCCACGCGACGAGCGCCACGGGTCAACACAGCACACTGCCGAGAGACCTGTGTTTGGGGCCGACACGCTACCGGGCCGGCCCGAGGATGGGGGGAGCGGATTGGGAGCAGCAGGCTGCCCCCAGCGGCGCGCGGGGGGTGTCTCGCTGCTGGAATCACCTGCGCACCAGGGTGAACCCGCCGGGCAGCACCACCGCCGTCACGGTGGCGCTTTGCGAGTAGGCGCGGGCCCGTCGTACGCCCGCTGCATCGTAGGTTTCGATCACAGCGGCCCCCGAGGCGGGAACGGTGACCGTGACCGTTCGTGGCGTGCGAGCGGCACTGCGCAGCAGGGCTGTTGTGTGTCCGTCGCCTCCGATCACGTACCGGGACACCAGCGGTTCGAGCATGACCGCGTCGACCACGGCATCACCTCCGGTCGAGGTCGCGACCAGATCGGTAGCGCCGGGAGGTAGTTCTCCGGCTCCGGTCAGCGTCACGGGGAGCAGCGCCCCGGGCGCTGGTGAGGCGCCCTGGGCGCCGATCCGTCCATGCCGGACCTCGCCGAGGGCGTGCCCGGCGCCGTGCGTCAACGCCGACCACCGGGTGACGGCAGGGCTGTTGGGCCGCAGATCGACGACCGGAAGCACCAGCTGGGGCTGGGACGCCGCCGGCAGTTGCCAGCGGGCACCCGCGCTGGCAGGCATCAGGATGTAACTGCCGCCGCTGACCAACGACTCTCCGGTCCACGCCGAGGCCGGCGTGACCACGGTGGCACCGCCGCTCAGGGTGGCCTGCTCGGCCTCCACCGTCGTCGTGCCGATCCGCTCCGCGATGTGGCCCTGCCGGGCGATCACGGCGACGCCCGGGTTGGCGTCGAGAGCCAGCATGCTGAGTAGGCCGTGGATTGTGGACTCCGCACCGGAGTTGTGGTTGACCGTGCCATCCCCAGCTATGCCGTCAACGGTCCGACCGGTGGCCGGGTCGTACGCGGGGATGCCGGCCGCGTTGGCACCGAAGTACCAGGCGGCGGTGATCCCGGCAAGCTGGCGGAACCCGGCGCTTCCGCTCGCGTCGGCGACGGCGAGCAGCGACTGCACGCGGGAGTCGAGCCCGTAGGCGATCTGGGTGCGGTCCGAGCGGGTGGGCAACCGTCCATTGTCCGGGCCGCCCGAGGTGAGCAGCCAGGGCATGAAGACCGCCGAGTCGGTCACCGCCGGCCTGAGCAGCCGCCGGTCCTCGAGCGACTGGCTCGCTCGCGCCAGCGCGGCGGGCATCTGCGACGCCCAGGCGTGCCAGACTGAGAGGGACAGCGCCCAGGGTCGTACCGCTCCGAAGGGCCACTCGCGGGCGTCGCCGTCGGAGAGCGCGGCGATTCCGTCGGCGAACTGGCTCAACGCCCGCCGGGCTGCCGTGCCACCACCCGCCTGCACGTACGCGGCCAGCCCCAGGACGGCCTCCGCGGTGGCGTCCGCGCCGTCCACGATGAGCCAAGCGGGTACACGGTCGCCGTCGATGACCTGCCAGGTGCCGTACCGGACGAGCACTTGGCGTTCCAGCGCCGCTATGGCGAGGTCGAGCCGTTCCCTCAGGAACGCCGCGAACGCCGGGTCTGCCGTCCGCCACGCGGCGTATCCCTCGCCCAGCGCCCAGACCGTCCGCGCCAGCCAGTACGACGGGCCGCTGTCGGAGGGGTCGGGCAGCTCCTTCGGCTCGGCACTCGGGTTGAGCGTGCCGTCCGGCTGCATCCAGAGCACCACGTTGCCGGCGTTCGGTCCGGTCGCCGTCTGCAGGTACGTCAGCCCCCGCAGCAGGGCGTACGACGCGTCCCGGCTGGTAGCGGCGCCGGTCTGCCGCCAATGCCGCAGGTACACCACCGCGGCGCGGGAGATGTCGTCGGCGTTGTACGCACCCTGCCCCCAGGTGTTGGTGTCCGGGTGGTAGGTGCCGCCACCCACCCGGCGGAAGGTCCCGTCCGGGTTCGGCTCGGCGTACGTCCACAGCACCCCGATCTGCGGGGATTCCGCAATCCGGTAGGTGGTGTGTCCGGCCTGTGTCGGCGGACTGACCAGATCGCGCAGGAAGTCCAGGTGGGCCAGGTTGGTCAGCGGACCGGCCGGGGATTGTCCGGCCGGCGTGGCGTCAGCCGGTGCCGACGTCAGCAGGGGAGTGGTCAGGGCGAGACTGCTGCTCAGCAGCAGGGACCGACGCTTCATGGCGGGCTCCTCGGTCGGGACGGGCGGGGGACTGGTGCGGGTCGGGGCCAGCAGCGCTGCCCGCCCCGGCGGTTCGATGTCCGAGGTGGATGGTGTGCTCCTCGTGGGCTGAGCGGCGCGCGGCGGCGGCGACCGCCACCGCCGCGGATCCCTCGGCGGCGCCGGCAGCGGGCAGTTCTCCCGTACGGACGCACCGGACGAGGTCGGCCATCGCGGCCCGCACACTCTCGGCGTACACGTGCTGTTTGGCGGCTTCGCCGCCGAGGTCGAAGGTGATCCGGCACCGGTGCGGCAGCCGGCGCTCGCGGCCACGCTCCCGGGCCATTTCCGGTCCGGCGCTCCGTTGTACGGCCGCCTCAACGACGGCACGCCGGCCCGGTCGGTGGCCATCGACGGCGAGCAGTTCCCCGGCCCGGGCCGGCAGGCCGTCGACCAGCGCCGCACCGGCGTCGTCGGTCCACAGCTCGAGTACGGCGGACACCGGGATCCACCCGCTGATTCGGGCCTCGGCAACGCCGAAGTCGATCCGCATCAGCTGCCGCTCGCACCGGTGGGCGTGGCTGAAGCCGTGGGCGAAGGTCGCCAACGCGCCGCCGGGGTGCCGGGTGGTGGCCACCGCGAGGTCGACCAGGTCGGTGCCCGGGCGCCGCCCGACCATGCCCTGGACCGCGTCGGGCGGTGCACCGATCAGCGCGTTGGCCGCGTCGAAGAAGTGCACGCCGTGCTCGACGAAGATGCCGCCGCTGACGCTCTCGTCCCAGAACCAGTGGTCTGCGTCGAGGTGCTCGTCGCTGGCGTCGTTTTCGAAGGCCAGCCGCCGTACCGGACCGAGCAGGTGTCCGCGCAGCCGTCCCAGTGCGCGGAGGATCGGGTTGTAGCGCAACACGTGATCCACGACCAGGACGCGCCCGCTGGCGGTGACCGCGGCCCCTACCGCGGCGGCGGCGGCTTCTTCGGTGGCCAGCGGTTTCTCGCAGAAAACGTGTCGCCCGGCGCGCAGGGCAGCGAGGGCGAGCTGCGCGTGGGTCACCGGCGGGCTGGCGATGACAACGGCGTCCACGTCGTCGGAGCGGATCAACTTCTGCCAGTCGGTCAGCGGCCGGGCCCTCAGCGTGGCGGCCAGCTGGGTGGCCCGCTGGGCATCCGGGTCGGCGACCGCGGTGAATCGAATGTCGGGCAGGTCATGCACGGCGCCGGTGACGAAGGCGGCGAACCGGCCGGCCCCGACGACACCGATGCGCAGAACGTTCGGCTCGGTCATGGGAAGCGCCTCCGCCATGGCGGGGCCGGTCATGGGCGGCGGTCCAGCCGGGCGACGCCGATCTTCGTGTCCGCCATCCCGTAAAAGACGAAGTGGACCCCGTCGACCTGCTCGATCGCGGTGGGAAAGACGACATTGGGCACCGTGCCGGTGCGCTCGTCTTCGGTGTCCGGCACGAGGATGGGCTCGGCGGTGCGGGTCAGCACCCGACCCGGGTCGGCCGGGTCGAGCAGCATCGCCCCGGCGCCGTACTCCACGCGTTGGGTCGTGGGGTCCCAGGCATCGGGGGCGTAGCCGGTCACCCCGTGGTGGATGAGTAGCCAGCCCTCGGGCACCCGCAGCGGTGGTGGACCGGCCCCGATCTTGAGCTCTTCAAAGGGGAACTGTGACAGTGCCACGCACCGGTGATCGCGGGGGCGAGCCAGCGCCGTGAGGTCGGCGTTAACCTCGTCGGCCGGAATGTAGGAGATCCAGATGCCGGGCCGCTCATCGGTGATTCCGGCTGGCAGGTGCACCCCCTCGCCCGGGCGGAACCAGCCCAGGTCCCACATCGGCCGGTGGAGCAGGGCGTAGCAGGGCCGGCCGTCCGGACCCGGTACCGGTTCGGGAAAGAAGACCGCATCCTTGTTGGGGAACAAGTTGAGATCGGTGTCCAGGTCGGGTTGGTAGGTGAACTGCACCGGCCCCAGCCGCCGCCAGGAGCGCAGGTCGGTGGACGCCGCCAAGGCCAGGCGAGGACCGAGAGGCCCGTACGCGACGTACGTCATCAGATGCCTGCCCAAACTCGGCACCCAGGTGGTTCTCGGGTCCTCCACCCCGGCGTTGTTCAGGCCCCTTTCCCAGCCCTCGTCCGGTGCCAGGACGACACCCTTCCGGCGGACCCCGACCGGTACGCCGTCGCGCAGCTCGACCTCGGCCAGCCCGACGCGGGACACGTTGCCGGTGGCGACCAGTCGGGGCAGCAGATGCAGCCGACCGTCCGGGGTACGCCCGCTGGCGGGGTTGAGTACTCCCCCGGCTTCGAACGGCTCCGCGGGATCGGGCGCCATCACCACGCCCAGCCGGGTCAGGGTGTACGGGACGGAGGTCGAGAGATGTGGCATGTCAACCCTTCACACCGGAGCCGAGGTCGGTGGAGACGAAGTGCCGTTGGAAGGCCACGAAGAGGCCCACCGCCGGCGCGGCCAGGACGCAGGCGCCCGCCAGGATGGCGCCGTACGGGTTGGCGGCCCGGGCCGCCACGTTGCTGATGTAGTTGGCCAGTGAGACTGCCAGCGGCTGCATGTCCGCCTGTTTGGTGATCAGGAACGGCCAGAGGAATTCGTTCCATGGTCCGATGAAGGTGAGCAGCACCGCGGTCAGCAGCGCGGGACGTACCAGGGGCAGGGCGACCGACCAGAGGACGCGCAGCTCTCCGGCGCCGTCGATGCGGGCGGCGGCGAACAAGTCGTCGGGCAGCTGTAGGAAGAACTGCCGGAAGACGAAGACCGCGGTGGTGTTGATCGCGAACGGCAGGATCATGCCGAGATAGGAGTCGGCGAGCCCGTACCCGCGCACGATCAGCACGTAGAGCGGAATCAGCAGCAGTTGGAACGGGATCACCTGGACCAGCAGAACGAGGGCGAACAACGTGCCCCTGCCCCGGAACTGCAGCCGGGCCAGCGCGTAGCCGGCGAGCACGCCGAAGACCACGGTGCCGAGGATCACCCCGCCGGTGAAGATGCCCGAGTTGATCAGCGAGCCGAGCAGGTCGACCCGGGAGTTGATGTCGCGGTAGTTGCCCAGGGTGAGCCCGGAGGTGGGGAAAGCGCCGGCCGGTGATGTGTCCGGTTCGGACTGCAGCGAACCGATCAGCATGTAGTAGAACGGAAACAGGAACATCAAGGCGCCGGCGAACAGGACGGCGTAGCGGAGCAGTCCCGACCATCGCACGCCAGTGCCCCGCGCAGCGGATGTCGATGTCACGTCAGTCCCTCTCGATCAGTCGGCGGTTGACGGCCGAGATGATCAGAACGCCGATCACGAGGAGTACGCCGATGGCCGCGGCGACGTCCGGCTGGCCCTGCTGGATGCCCCGCTGGTACATCACCAGGACTGGAGAAGCGGACGCTCCGTTCGGCCCGCCCCCACCCGTGAGCAGGTAGGGCTCGGTGAACAGGTTGGCGCCGGTGATGGTGGCCAGGATGACCACCAGGGCGGTCGCGGGGCGTACCGCCGGCACGGTCACCGACCGGAACTGATGCCACCACGACGCACCGTCGACCGCCGCCGACTCGTACAGCTCTCTCGGCACGTTCTGCAGCGCGGCGAGGTAGAGCAGGATGAAGAAGCCGAGCTGCTTCCAGACCACGAACACCGCGATGACCGGCATCGCCAGGCTCTCGTTCACCAGCCACGACGGCTCGGGTGCCAGCGGGCCGAGCACCGTGTTGACCAGTCCCCCGGAGTTGAACAGGAAGAGCCACACCCCGACCACGGCCACGCTGGCGGTCACGTACGGCACGTAGAACGCCACCCGGAGGAACGTCCGGGCGTGGACGACCCGGTTCAGCGCAACCGCCAGCAGCAGAGCCAGCGCGGCGGTCAGCGGAACGTTGATGAGCAGGAAGATGAGGATGTTGCCGAAGGACTGGCGGACCGCGGGGTCGGTCAGCACCGCGCGGTAGTTGGCCAGCCCGACGAACGGACGGTCGACCTGGGCGCCGGGCGCGGCGAAGAAGTAGTCGTGGAAGCTCATCCAGACCGCGAAGCCGAGCGGGTAGGCGAACACCACGGCGATGAACACGGCGTACGGCGCAGCCAGGACCATGCCCACCGGGTGGCGGCCGAACACGGCCGCCACCCGGCTCCGCGTGGCACGGAGCGGCCCGCCCACGGTGGGGGAGGTACCGCCGGTACGGGCCGCGGGCCCGGTGGAAGCGGCGGCTCCGGCGTGGGCGGTGGACATCAGGAGCCGGCGGCGAGTTGGTCGACCTTCTCCGCCGCGGCCGAGAAGGCGTCGGGCACCGGCTTCTTACCGAAGATCACCGATTCGGAGTACGCGTCGCGGAACGCCTGCCAAATGGCCACGGAGTTCGGCACGTTCGGCACCTCGACGGTGCGCGCGGCCTGTTCGGCGAAGTCCTGGTAGGCCGGGTTCTTCGAGAAGTAGTCCGGGTAGGCCGTCGACAGGTCGATACGCAGCGGCATCTGACCGGTCTTGGTGAGCAGCGCGCCGTCCTGCTCCTTGCTGGTGGCGAACTTGAGCACGTCCCAGGCGGTACCCCGATTCTTGCAGGCCGAGTACATCGCGACGTTCTTTGCGTCGCTGAAGGTCTTGATCTGGTCGGCGGGCTTCGCGGTGGAGGTCGGCACCGGCACGGCGCCCCACTTCACCTTGCTGCCGTAGACCGAGATCGCCCACGGACCGACGATGGCCATGGCCGCCTTGCCGTCGGCGAACGAGTCGCCGTTGTACTTCTCCTTCGGGGCGAGGCCTTCGGCGTAGATGGTCTTCCAGAACTCCGCGACGCGCTGACCCTCCGGCGAGTTGAACTGGGCCTTGCCCTTGTCGAGCAGTTGCTTTCCATCGGTCTCGGCGGCGAACAGCGGATAGAAGTCGAACCAGGACTGGAAGAACTCGCTGGTCGGAGCGGGGTAGATGGCGGCCGGGGCGGCACCCGATGACTTGATCTTCCGCGCGGCTGCGAGGAACTCGTCGTAGGTCGCCAGCGGTGGCTTCTCAGGGTCGAGGCCGGCCTTGGCGAAGATCTGCTTGTTGTAGAAGATCATGACCGGGTTGGACTTCCAGGGCAGCTGGTAGAACTTGCCGTCCGGGGACTTGTACTGCTCCGCCGTCCCGCCGGTGCGCTCAGTGATGTATTGGGCGCCGCCGTCGAAGGTGTCGAGTGCGACCAGGCCGCCCTGCTTCTGGAACTGTGGTACGGCTGCCGGCGCCGTGTTGAAGATCAGACAAGGCGCGTTGCCGGCGGTGATCGCGGCCCCGATCACCTCTTCCGAGCTGGTGCCCGCCGGGATCTCCTGAGCGGTGATCTTCTGGTCGGCGTGCTGCGAGTTCCACGCCTCGACCATCGCCGTGCCCCAGGTCACCTCTTCCTTGTTGTTGGAGAGCCAGATGTTGATCGGTCCGCGGGCGGCGTTGGCCTTGTCCGAGTTGCCACCACCGCCGCCACCGTCTCCGCAGCCAGCGGCGACACCGAGGGTGAGGGTCAGGAGGACGGCCGGGATGGTGCGTCTCATGTCTTCTCCGATCGGGACGGGTGTGGCGGTCGCGCGCCGGGTCGGCGGTGCCGCCTTGCGGGTGGTGGTGGAGGGGCAGTGGAGGCGCGCACGACGAGCTGCGCGGGTGGTGTAGGGATGTCGCCCGCGGGCCCGCCGTCGATGAGGTCGAGCAGGGCGTGTGCGGCCGTCCGGCCCCAGCCGAACGGATCGGTACGCACGGTGGTCAGCGGCGGACTGACGTAGCCGGCCAGTTCGGTGTTGTCGAACCCGGTGACCGACAGCTGCCCGGGCACGTTGATGCCATATTCCAGTGCGACCGACAGTCCCGCGATGGCCATCAGATCGTTGGCGTAAACGATCGCCGTGGGCGGGTCGACCTGGTCGAGCAGCGCGCGGGTGGCCTGAGCTCCACCGGCCGCCGAGAAATCCGACTCCACACACATGTGGGTGGGCAGCCCGGCGTCCGCCAGTGTGCGTTCCCACGCCAGGCGCCGGACGTATCCGTGCAGGAAATGGCGGGGTCCCGCGACGTGGGCGATGCGGCTGTGCCCGAGCTCGACGAGATGGGTCACCGCCGCGGCGATGCCCGGCTGGTCGTCGACCAGCAGGGCCGGGTAGCTGCTGGGAACGTCGGGTCGCGCGATCGTGACAGTCGGCATCTGGAGCTGTTCGAGCAGGGCGATCCGTGGGTCATTCACGCGCAGGTCGAGCAGGAACACCCCGTCGACCCGCCCGTCGGCGGCGAGCCGCCGGTAGCTCGTCTCCTCCGCCGAGTCCGGCACGACCTGAAGGACGAGGGCCTGTCCCCGGTCAGAGAGGGTCCGCTCGACGCCGGCGATGAAGGCGGGGAAGAACGGGTCCGCGCCGAGCAGTTCGGGCGGACGTGTGATCACCAGGCCCACCGCGAACGCCCGGGAGGCGGAGAGGGCGCGGGCCCGGTGGCTCGGCGTCCAGCCGAGCGCGTGGGCGGCCTCGAGGATGCGCTGCCGGGTCTCGTCAGCCACTCCTGGCCGGCCGTTGAGCGCGAACGACACCGCGCCCTTCGACACGCCGGCCGCACGGGCGACATCGCGGATCGTCGGTCGACCTGGCCGTGTCACCCGCGCCTCCTCGGCCACGATGCGGTAACCAGAATGTCGCGTGAACTACTAAACCGGTTTGATGCCCGACACTAGACCGGTTTAGCGGGGTACACAACCGGACGCTGCCCGGGTGTGCTACAGCAGTCCAGGCGACGGCGATACGGTGCCTTGACCGCTGACTTGGGCTGGACAAGGTGGCAGGGCTGTGTTCGAGAGACACCGATCGTCTGCGGTGGGGCTCCGGTCCGTGTCGCCCTGCCTAGCTGAACACCCACGGCCGCCCCACGGATGATGGGGGAGCGGGTTGGGAGAAGCGGGGTGCGCTGAACGGCGCTGAACAGCGTCGAATGGCGCCCAACTGCACTCAACGGCAGCCGCGCCCACCTGCGCCTTCACGTTTTCACAGGTCAAACGCGGTCCCGCGTCCCGTTTCGCGGCTCTTCACAACGTGGGGTGTAGTTGGGGACCGAAATGCGCCGGGGCGCCCGTCAGGGATCGGCGCCGGCTCGATGCTGGCGGCGGCGCGTGATGCCGGATGGGCCGTCGGCGATAATGTCGGCGTGGAGTATGTGTCCAGGGTGCCCGGTCCGCCGCTGGACGGGCTGATCGACGACCTCTACTACCTGGAGGGCGCCCCGCCGTACTCCCGGTTGATGCTGCCGGCGGCGCCCGCGCCATTGCTCATCGTCAACCTCGGGGCGCCGTTTCTCATCCGCGCAGGCACCGACGTAGACGCCGTGGAGTACGCCGACGGCTGCGCGGTCACCACGCCCACGCGTGCGTGGGAGTTCAGCTACCCAACCCCGACCCGGTCCGTGGGCGTCCACTTCAGGCCGTGGGGCCTGGCACCGTTCCTTCCGATGCCCGCGGCCGAGTTGTGCGACCGACCTGCGACGGTGGAGCAGATCTGGGGCCAGCCCGCTATCGCTGAATTGCGACACCGACTGACCTTGGCGGACGCACCGCACGAAATGCTGATGTTGCTCGAGGAGGAACTGGTGCGACGGCTGCGGGTGATCGACGGTCTTGACCTGGTCCGCCAAATGAGCAGCGCCGTCGCGGCGACAGGCGGGACAGCGCCGATCAGCGACATCGGTGTGGCGGCCCGCGCCAGCAGCACGTATTTGGCGAAGCGGTTCAAGGCCGTAGTCGGTGTCACGCCAAAACGGCTGGCTCGCAGCTACCGCTTCAGCTCCACCGTGCTGGCGCTCGACGTTGCTGCACCGATCGACTGGGGAGACGTTGCCGCTGGCGCGGGCTACTTCGACCAGGCCCACTTCGTGCGCGAGTTCCGGGAGTTCACCGGGCTCACGCCGACCCGGTACGCCGAAGTCCGGCGGCGATTCCTGCGCGATCATCCCGACCACGTCCTGGACGGCTGGCCGCTCCCAGCCGATTGATTTCGTACAAGAGCGACAGCTCACGCCGCACAAGACTTGGGACTCCAAACAGAGGAGGAATCCATGGGGAAAGTGGTCATGAACGCGTCGGTTTCGGTGGATGGTTTCATCGCGGCTGAGAACGACGATCCCGGTCCGATCTTCGAGTGGCTGGTCAGCGGTGACGTGCCGTTGGACGACAGTGGCGTTCTGAAGGTGTCGCAGGCTTCGTTCGACTACGTCCGGCCGTACTGGGACGAGGTCGGGGTGACCATTGCCGGCCGTCACGCCTTCGACATCACCGACGGCTGGGATGGGACGCCTCCGAGTGGGATCGACCATGTGGTCGTGGTGAGTCACCGTGGTGCGCCCGAGGGCTGGGACCTCCAGGCGCCGTTCCACTTTGTCGACGGCATCGAGGCGGCCGTGGCCAAGGCGCGGGAGCTTGCGGGTGACCGCACTGTCGAGTTCGCTGCTGGCGACGTCGGCGGCCAGGCGCTCGCGGCAGGTTGGATCGACGAGGTACGCATGGACGTCGCACCCGTCGTGCTCGGGTCCGGTAAGCGTTACTTCGGCTCCGTCGACGCGCAGCACCTGCTGGAAGGCCCAGACGTAGTTGTTCAGGGCAACCGGGTGCTTCACCTGCGCTATCGGGTGCGCCGTTGACCGATCTGAGTGGGTACGCGAAGAAGACCGCTGCGACGGTGACACGAGATCGGGCGTCCGGCTGCGTTTGTGCATCGCTGCCCCGGGACGGAAGTCGTGGTCTTCCAGATTGGCACACCTCGACTTGTCTGACGCTACCTTTACCTGCCCTGACCTGACCAAGTTCTGCCGGCTCGACGAGCTCGGCCTGGCCGTCACCGGCCAACGACTCAGGCCCGACCGTGCGGTGCTGGCATGCCGGGTCGTCGAGCCGGACCCGTGGTGCCGTCGCTGTGGTTGCGAAGGCGTACCGCGCGACACCGTGACCCGGGAGCTGGCCCACGAGCCGCTGGGCTGGCGGCCGACGATGCTCGTGGTGACCGTGCGCCGCTACCGGTGTACCGCTTGCGGTCACGTGTGGCGCCAGGACACCAGCCTCGCGGCTGAGCCGCGAGCGAAGCTGTCGCGTCGCGGGCTGCGGTGGGCACTCGAGGCGATCGTGTGCCAGCACCTGACCGTCGCGAGGGTCGCCGAGGGACTCGGGGTCGCGTGGAACACCGCCAACGACGCTGTCCTGGCCGAAGGCAAGCGGGTGCTGATCAACGACGCCACCCGGTTCGACGGCGTGGCCGCGATTGGGGTCGACGAGCACGTGTGGCGCCACACCCGCTGCGGCGACAAGTACGTCACCGTGATCATCGACCTGACCGGCATCCGTGACGGCACCGGACCCGCTCGGCTGCTGGACATGGTCGAGGGCCGCTCAAAGCAGGCGTTCAAGTCCTGGCTCGCCGACCGTGACCAGACGTGGCGCGACGGGGTGGAGGTGGTGGCGATGGACGGGTTCACCGGCTTCAAGACCGCCACCGCCGAGGAACTCCCCGACGCGGTTGCGGTGATGGATCCCTTCCACGTGGTCCGCTTGGCCGGCGACGCCCTCGACCGGTGTCGCCGCCGGGTCCAGCAGGCCATCCACGGCCACCGCGGGATGAAGAATGACCCGCTCTACTCCGCCCGCCGGACCCTGCACACCGGCGCCGACCTGCTCACCGACAAGCAGACCGACCGGCTCGCCGCCCTGTTCGCCGACGATGCCCATGTCGAGGTCGAGGCCACCTGGGGGATCTACCAGCGGATGATCGAGGCCTACCGCGAGCAGGACCGGGGTCGTGGCCGCGAGCTGATGTTCAAGCTCATCGACTCGATCAGCCACGGTGTGCCGAAGCCCCTCACCGAGGTCATCACACTCGGTCGAACGCTGAAGAAGCGCGCGGCCGACGTGCTGGCCTACTTCGACCGACCTGGAACGTCCAACGGACCGACGGAGGCCATCAACGGCAGGCTCGAGCACCTGCGTGGCTCCGCCCTCGGCTTCCGCAATCTCACCAACTACATCGCCCGATCCCTGCTCGAGACCGGCGGCTTCAGACCTCAACTACACCCTCATCTGTGATGAGCCCGTTTCACACGGGTGTTCAGCGGTTTGAGCTGCAGTCGAGGGCCCTCGATGTCGCCTGGCAGGGGAGTATTCGCAGGTCAGGGCGGTAAGGACCGTGCGAGTGTTCGTAGCTTGCAGGTGGGCGCAGATTGGGTGCAAGCTGGCGAAGTGGTCTCGCGTCCGAAGTGGTCGGCGAAGCTCATTGAAGGAGAGCGCCCTGGCCTGCGGTGATGTGGGTGAGCGAGTTGGTGTGACCTCCCAGAGAATGCCGAAGTGGTCAGGCTGTGCTGCTCCCCGCCGGGCTGGTGCCGACGGTCGTCTGGAGCCCCCTCGCGGCAGCCAAGAGGGTGTTGCTGCATCGACGCCTGACTCTGCGCCCTGCCACGCCGGCGTCGGTATCGGTCCCGCTCGGTGAGACTCGGATCCCAGTGACAACGTCCTGACCAGGGCTTGCTGCTCGGTGACCTCTTCGGCAAATCCGAAGAGGTCACCGAGCAGCTGGACTTGCGCGAGCGGCGGTGTGGTAGCAAAGTTGTTGGCTCGCGACTCGGACTCCGCCTGATCGACCTGTCACCGTTCTGGCTGCTCGCCTCGGAGCCCACCGCTCTCCCGCGAGCCGCACCAGCGATGTCGCTGCTAGGGCAACTGGCGGCAGTGGGGGCCTCCTTGAATTGGAGAGTTAAGAGCTACGCCGACCGTCTCGGCTTGTGTCAGGTGGGTATGCGGCGACGTGGGCGAATCGTAACTGGAGTCTGTCGGACTTTTGGCAGCGGAGAGCGGGGTGCGTGAGCGCGTCATGCACCCTCGCACCGTTCCGCTAGCTGTGGATGGTCGCGGGCTGTGCTGGATCGGGGGCGGCGAGGTCCTCGGCGCGCAAGGCGTGGCCGACCGCGACGGCCTGGTCGGCCGGACGGGGTGTAATCAGGCTGACCAGCACGGTCACGACGAGGTTGATCGCCATGGCGATCAGGCCGGGTTCCCAGTCGGGCAGGTGGGTCGCCCAGAAGGTCTTCGCGAACGGGGTGAGCAGCGAGACGAACCCGACCGTGATCCCGGCCAGTACGCCGATGGTGGTCACCCGTCGCCACAGGAACCCGAGGAAGACCGCGGGCGCGAGCATCCCGATCGCCGAGTACGCGTAGAGCAGGATCTCGACCAGCGAGTCGCTGCGGCCGAGGGTGAGCCATACCGCGATGGCGGCGAAGCCGATCATGGAGATCCGGGACAGCAGCAGAGTCGTCCGCTCATTGAGGGACTTCTTCAGCGGCGTGATGACGTTGCGGGTGAACAGGGAGCCGGACGTCAGCAGCAGGACCGAGCCGGGGGCGAGCGCGAGCAGGAAGCCGGTCCCGGCGACCAGGCCGATGACCCATGCCGGGTACCGGTCGGTGACGAACTGCAGCAGGGCCGCGTTCAGGTTGCCGTCCGCCGGCTTGGTGCCGGCCAGCAGAGCGGCGAAGCCGAGCAGGATGATGAAGAAGTACGCCAGCGAGTACAGCGGCTGCCACACGGCGTTGCGCCGGATCGCCTGGCCGCTCTTCGCCGAGTACGACATCTGGAACAGGTGCGGGAACACCCAGTTGCCGAGGGCCACGTTCAGCGCTGAGGTCATCAGCCAGATCGGCCCGGTCGGCGAGGTCGCATCCACGCCGGGCAGCTTGCCGATGCCGGGGTGGGCCTGCTCGGCGAGCCGGAAGACGTCGAACATGGACGCCGCGCCGACCTTGGCGGCCACGGTCGCGGACAGCAGCACCACCACGAGAACCATCAGGACGTCCTTGACCGCGGCGGCGAACGCGGCGGAACGCAGACCGGCGAGGTAGACGAAGGCGAGCATGACGACCGCGGCGACGATGACCGCCGCGGTCGTCGACAGGGTCCCGCCGAGCGCCAGCTGCACGATCAGGCTGAGGCTGACCAGCTGGATCTGCACGTACACGACCAGCGCCGCGATGCCGACCAGACCCGCGACCACGCCGAGCCACGGGGCGTCGAACCGGGCGGCGAAGAAGTCTGCCTGCGTGATCAGGCCCTTCTTCCGTCCGGCGCGCCAGATCTTGGGCATCAGCCAGTAGCCGATGGCGTAGCTCAGCGACACCGAACAGAACGCCAGGTACGCCGGCGCGCCGAGCGCCCACGCATAGCCGGAGATGCCGAGCACGGCGAAGGTGGTGTACACCTCGCCGGCGTTGATGAACCAGAAGACCAGGGTGCCGAGGCGTCGGCCGCCGACGGCCCATTCGGTGACGTTGGCGCGGCGGGCGGTCCGCCGGCCGTACCCGATGGCACCCAGTGCCGTCCCCAGCACGATCACGAGCGCGATCACGAGCGTCACGCGTGCTCACCCGCTTTCGGCTCGGTGGCGGCGGCGAACCGTCGCTCCTCGTCGTCGACACCCGCGGCCCGGTCGAGCCGGAAGACCACCCCGACGACGATCGTGGTCGCCACGATGCCGAGCATCTGCCAGAGCATCGGGAAGGGGATGTGCAGCGGCGCCAGGTCGACGTCGTTGACGACGGGCACCAGGGCGACCTGCCAGATGAACGGGATCACGAGCAACCACCGGTGGACCGTGGATCGGCGTGCCGGGGCCTGCTCGGGGGGATCGAGCGTTGCCATGACTCTCCTGACCAGTCGGAGCGGCGGTACGGCCGCCGCGACCCGCCCGTGCAGTACCACTGCACGATGAGGCGGGACGCTAGGCGGAGCGGGTCAGCCCGTCAAGACCTCGAAACTCGTTATCTGCCAGTTGACGTGGCGGTCGGCTGCCCCTACCCTCTAATGCCAAGCGTGCAGTGAGCCTGCATAGCGTCGGGGCGAAACCGGGAGGGAACGCGTCCGTGATCGGCGACCGCCTGCATGAGCTGCGTACTGCCCGCGGCCTGAGTCTGCGCGCGTTGGCCGAGCAGGCCGGCGTGTCGCCGACACTGCTCAGCCAGATCGAGCGGGGCATCACCGAGCCGAGTCTGGCGACCCTGCGCCGGCTGGCCACGGTCTTCGGCGAGTCGGTTGCGTCGCTGTTCGCGGACCCCGCCGCACCGTCGGTCTGGATCAGCCGCCCCGGCGAGCGGACGACCCTCGGGGCACCCCACGGGCAGATCCGGTACGAGCGGCTGACCCCGGGCAACGGCCAGCTCGAGGTGCTGCACGCGATCCTCGCACCCGGCGAGGTCTCCAGCGAGGAGCTGTGGAGCCACCCGTCGCTGGAGTGCGCGTACGTGGTCGCCGGCAGGCTGACCGTCGAGGTGGGCCGCGCGTCGTACACCGTCGGCGCCGGGGAGAGCATCACCCTCGACTCCAGCCAGCCGCACCGCTACCGCAACACCTCGGAGGCGCCCACCGAGATCGTCCTCGCCATCAACCCGCCGACGCCCTGAGCGTCGGTGCCACCGGAAGGGAACGACATGGACGAGGTCGAGCGGGACAGGGAGCTCGATGGCGACATGGAGCTCTACGACCTGCGGGTCCAGGTGGAGCGGATCGAGGGACGCTCGGTGTGCGGAATGCAGGTGGGCGACTTCTTCGAGCTGACCAACAGCGCCCACCTCCGGCTGCCGGCGGGCCGCCACTTCTGCGTGTACGCGCTGGCGTCGGTCCTGCCGTTTCTCGCGGCCAAACAGCGGGAGCTGGCCGCCGGGGACTGGCTGGCCCAGGACGCGTTGTTCGCCTGCCCGGACCCGGAGGAGCGGCTGATCATGCGGGTGGAGCGTACCTGCCGGCGCCGGATGAACTCCGCCGACCTGACCTGACATTCGGCCGAGGAGAGACATGACCCGGGTAGAGTTCGGCCTTGGCCTGCAGAGCGACAAGCAGGCAGGTGACTATGGACGGTTGGCCCGCAGCGCGGAGCAGGCCGGCTTCGACGTCCTGACCGTGTTCAGCGATTTGATGTACCAGCCGCCGATCTTCCCGTTGCTGGAGATGGCCGCCGCCACCGAACGCGTCCGGCTCGGCGCCGCCTGCCTGAACCCATACTCCATGGCGCCGTACGAGATCGCCGGCCAGGTCGCGGCGCTCGACCTGGCCTCGCACGGCCGCGCCTACCTCGGGCTGGCCCGCGGCACCTGGCTCGGCGCGGTCGGCATCGAGCAGCCCCGGCCACTGACCGCGCTGCACGAGGCGGCGCAGGTCGTCTACCAGCTGCTGCGCGGCGACACCGGCGGCTTCGACGGGAGAGTGTTCCGGCTCGCGCCCGAAACCACCCTGCGCTACCGCGTACACCGTCCCGACCCGCCGTTGCTGATCGGCGCCTGGGGCCCGAAGGGTGCCGCGCTCGCCGGCCAGATCGCCGATGAGATCAAGGTCGGCGGCAGCGCGAACCCCGCCATGGTCCCGGTGATCCGGGACCGGATCCGCGTGGGTGCCGAGCCCGCCGGCCGTGACGTCGACGAGGTGGGGATCGTGTTCGGGGCGGTCACCGTCGTCGACACCGACGGCGCGGCGGCCCGGGCGCGGGCGCGCACCGAGGTCGCCATGTACCTCGCTGTCGTCGCCGACCTGGACCCCACGGTGGAACTCCCGACCGACCTGCTAGGCCGGGTCAAGGCCCTCGTCGACGCCGGTCACCACGAGGCGGCCGGACGCCTCGTTCCCGACGACGTGCTCGACCTGTTCGCCTTCTCTGGTACCCCGGAGCAGGTGGCAGCCCAGGCGCAGGCCCTCATCGACGCCGGGGTGCGCAGGGTCGAGTTCGGCACCCCACACGGACTCGAGGACCAACGCGGGGTGGACCTGCTCGGCGGTGCGGTGCTGTCCCTGCTCCGCCGGTAACTGCCACAACCGCGGCTGCTGCAGGGAGACGGACGCCCAGCTACCGATGCCAGCCAGCGGTCACCACGCGCTCCATCCCGCGCGATCGTCGCGGACGACCCGGCCGCCCTTCATGATCCAGCGCACCCCACGGAACGCCGAGGTCTCGTGAGTCGGGTCGGCGTCCATGGCGATCAGGTCGGCGTATCGGCCGGGCTCGACGGTGCCCAGGTCGGCCTCGGCGCCCAGCCAGCGGACCGGGCCGAGGGTGCCGGCGTAGAGGGCGCGGGCCGGGCCGATACCGCCCTCGGACATGTACTCCAGCTCCCGAACCGTGGCGCTGGTGCCCTCGAAGTTCCAGAACGGAGGCATGTCGCTGCCGAGCAGCACCTCCACCCCGGCCTTTACCGCGGTCGCGTAGCTCTCCAGATGGCGCGGGCCGGCGTCGAGGGATCGGTGCTGCATCCAGTCCGGGACGCCCAGCTCGTCGAAGAACTCCTTGCACCGGGTGACCAGCAGGGTGGGCACCAGGGCGGTGCCGCGCTCCGCCATGTCGGCGGCCACCTGGGGGGTCAGTTGGTAGCCGTGTTCCACGCAGTCCAAGCCGAGCCTGACCGCTTCGGCGATGACAGGTGCCGGTCCGGCGTGCGCCGTGACCCGCCGCCCCCAGGCGTGCGCCGTCTCGATCACCGCGGCCATCTCGTCGGCGAACAGCTGCGGGGTGTGGATGGCCTCGTGCTCGCCGGCGATGCCGCCGGAGATCATCACCTTGATCAGATCGGCGCCGGCCTTGAGCTGGCTGCGTACCCCGCGGCGGAATCCGTCCGTACCGTCGCATTCCAGGGTGTCGCCGCCGTCGTGGCCGTGTCCGCCGGTGCAGACCAGGGCCTGGCCGGCGGTGAAGATGCGTGGCCCGAGCACGCGCCCCGCCTGGATCGCGCGGCGCAGCGTGAAGTCCGCGTGGTCCTTCTCGGCGACGCAGCGAACCGTGGTTACTCCGCTGAGAAGGGTGCGCCGGGCCCCGTCGGCCATGTAGAGGGCCAGCTCGTGCGGGTTCATGCTTTTCACCTCGTCACCGCCGTCGCCGGGCAGGGACAGTGACAGGTGGGTGTGCATGTTCACCAACCCGGGCGTCAGGTACCCGCCGGCCAGGTCGATCTGTTCCACGTCGCCCTCGGCCTGCGCCATCGGGATCACGGCTGCGGCCGGGCCCACCGCCGCGATGCGCTCGCCCCTTACCCAGACCGCGGCGTCGGTCAGCGGCGCCATCCCGTCGACCACCCGGCCATCGACGACGGTGCAGTTCACCAGTACGACGGAGCCAGGCGCCCCGTGATTCATGTCCGCACTCCCCGCGTCTCGTGGCCGCCTGCCCGGGTTCGAACTCGTGTGAGCGCTCCAACCCCGCGCGCATTCGCCTCCCGGCGCAAAATGTGGCAACGTTTGCGCAGCGGGCGCTGAAGCAGCATAGCCAGCGCCATCGAGACGTGCCAGAGCCGTGAGATCATGGCGCGGTGCCGGAGAGGGCGGCGTAGTGGTGGACCTTCGCCAGGTCGCGGCGGTGAGTGGGGTCTCCCTCAGCACGGCCTCCCGGGCGCTGTCCGGGTCGGGGCGGGTCAGCGAGGCCACCCGGCAACGGGTCCGCCGGGTCGCTGAGGACCTCGGCTATCGTCCCAACGCGCTCGCCCGTGGTCTGCGCACGAGTCACTCCCGACTGGTCGGGTTGGTCGTCACGAACCTCGTGAACGCGTCGTTCCACGCCATCGCCGAGATCGTGCACAACCGGCTCAAGGTCGCCGGCTACCACATGGTCCTGTGTATCACCGGAGGCGACGCGGAGGAGGAGCGGGCGTACGTGCAGACGCTGCGCGACCACAAGGTCGACGGCGTCATCGTCGTGGGATCCGATGCCGCCGCGGTCGAGCAGTTGCGGCACACCGGAATCCCCACGGTGCACCTCGCCCGGCAACCCCGGCGCCCTGCCGGCGACTGTGTCCTGGGGGCTGACCTCGAGGGTGCCCGCGAAGCCACCCGGTACCTGCTCGGCCTCTCCCACCGCCGGATCGCCGTGGTGGCTGGCCCTTCGACGGTGACATCCGGTTACGAGCGGCTCGCCGGTTACCGGCTCGCCATGGACGAGGCCGGCGTGCCCTGCCGGGACGAGCTGATCTTTCAGGGGCCGCTGGAACCGGCCTCGGGTGCGGAGGCGGTCACTCGGCTGCTCGCCCTTCCCCCGCGACGGCGGCCGACCGCCGTGCTGGTGACCAACCACGAATCGGCCTTCGGGCTGCTGCCCGCGCTGCGTGAGCGCAGGGTACGGATCCCCGACGAGCTCAGCGTGCTCTGCTACGAGGACGCGGATCTGCTGCGATGGTGGGACCCGGCGATCACGGTGATGGACAACAATGCCGCCCGGATGGGCGACCTCGCGGTCAACATGCTGCTCGAACGGATCGCCGCGAAAGCGGGCGCCGATCCGGCCACGTGGACGGAGTACCGCGTCGGCACTCAGCTGGTCGTCCGCGAATCGTGCGTCGTCTCCAAATCGTGATCTGCCGGCCGAGGACGGTGCTCTTGACATCGACTCTCGCCGTGGAGCAAGTTGTGGAAACGTTTGCTCACGGCGGTCCGGACGTCCGCCCGGCAATCCTTCTGTAGTCCGGCCTTTGGAGGCCCGCATGAAGATCCGGTCTGCTGGGGCGCTTGTAGCCGCCCTGGCGCTGGCGGGCTCGCTCGCGGCGTGCGGCGGCAGCTCGACCTCCTCGTCGAACAGCCAGCAGGCTGGCGGCACACTCGTCATCGACAACGCGTTCCAACTCAAGACCGCCGACCCCGGCCGCACCTTCGAGCCCACCGGGTTGATGATCCACCAGGCGATGTACGACACGCTGCTGACCTTCAAGGGCAGCGACGTGAAGAAGCCGGTCCCGGCGCTCGCCGAGTCCTACACCCCGTCTTCCGACGGCAAGACCTACACGTTCAAGCTTCGCACCGACGCGAAGTTCTCCGACGGCTCCCCGGTCACCTCGGCTGACGTCGTCTTCTCGCTCAACCGCGTGAAGAACCTCAAGGGCAACCCGTCCTTCCTCATGGACGGCCTCACGGTCACCGCCCCGGACGCGAACACCGTGGTGATCACCAGCGACAAGCCCAACGCGGCGGTGCCGTTCATCGTGCCGAACCCGGCGCTGGGGATCCTGAACTCCAAGGTGGTCAAGCAGAACGGCGGTAGCGACGCCGTCGGCGCGGACAAGTCCGACACCGCGGAGGCCTTCCTCAACTCGAAGTCGCAGGGCAGCGGACCCTACATCCTCGACAGCTACAGCACCACGACCCAGGTGGTACTGACCGCGAACGAGAAGTACTGGGGCCCGAAGCCGAAGTACTCCAAGGTCGTCATCCGCAATGTGCAGGCCAACGTGCAGCGGCTCAACGTCGTCAAGGGCGAGTCGCAGATCGCGGTCGACCTCTCCCCCGACCAGGCGAAGGGCCTCGACCAACTCCAGGTGGTCAGCGGCGCCTCGCCCAACGTGTTCTTCCTGTTCACGAACAACAACCCGGCGATCTCCAAGACCACCAACAACCCGAAGTTCCAGGAGGCCGTCCGGTACGGCATCGACTACAAGGGCCTGGTCGACCTCGCCGGTGAGGGCGCGGTCCAGGCGCCGGGTGTCGTGCCGTCGATGTTCCTCGGGTCCCTGACGAGCGGCGACGCGGTCACCCGCGACGTGGCCAGGGCCAAGGCGGCACTCGCCGCGTCCGGCCTGTCGAACCCCACTGTGTCGCTCAGCTACCCCAGCGACGTCCAGGTCAACGGGCTCAACTTCGGCGACCTCGCCGCCCGGGTGCAGGCCAACCTCAAGGAGGTCGGTATCACCGTGAACCTGGCGCCGGCGTCGGTGCAGGCTGCGCTGGATACCTACCGGGGCGGCAAGGAGGAGATGGGGCTGTGGCAGTGGGGGCCGGACTACCCCGACCCGAGCGACTACCTCAACTTCCTGCCCGGTCAGCTCGTCGGCCTGCGCGCGGGCTGGGCCAAGGGCGCCGATCCGGCGCTGGAGACGCTGGGCCAGCAGGCCGCGACGACGATCAACGACGACCAGCGCGCCCCGCTGTACGTGCAGATCCAGCAGTCGATGAACAAGTCGGGGCCGATCATGCCGCTGATCCAGTCGGCACAGATCCTCGTCAGCGTGAAGTCGGTGAAGAACCTGCAGTCCAACGCTGTCTGGCTGGTCAACATCCGTGAGCTCAGCTAACCCGACCGCCGCTCCCTCCGCAGCGGGCCGGCAACGGCCGGCCCGCTCCGGACGGGGCCTGCTGCGGTTCCTCGCCCGGCGCATCGGCGCCGCCGCGCTGCTGTGCGTCGGGATCACGCTGGTCTCGTTCATCCTGACCCAGCTGGTCCCCGGCGATCCGGCCACGGCGAACCTCGGCCAGCGGGCCATCGGCGACCCCGCCGCAGTCGAGGCGTTCCGCACCAAGTACGGCCTGGACAAGCCCCTGCCCGTGCAGTACCTGACCTACCTGAACAACGTGCTGCACGGCAACCTCGGTGAGTCCCAGCAGAGCCACCGGGCGGTGGCGCAGGACCTCGCCGAGTACGTACCGGCGACCATCGAGCTCGCACTGTTCGCGATCGTGCTGTCGCTGCTGGTCGGCGTCGCCTTCGGCATCATCGCGGCGATCACCCGGGACCGCTGGCCCGACCAGATGCTCCGGGTGGTGAGCCTCGGTGGCGTCTCGATGCCGACGTTCTGGGTCGCGCTCGTGGCGTTCTATCTGCTCTTCTTCAAGTTCGGTTTGCTGCCCGGCGGCGGGCGTCTCGACCCCGGCATGACCGCCCCGCCCCACGTCACCGGCTTCTACACCGTCGACGCGGCCCTGTCCGGGCAGTGGGATGTCTGGTCGTCGGCGGTACGTCACCTCGTGCTTCCGTCGCTCGTGCTCGCCGTCTACACCGTGGGCATGCTGATGCGCTTCACCCGCGCGTCGATGCTGGAGATTCTCGGCAACGACTACGTCCGGGCGGCCCGGGCCAAGGGCCTGCCGGAGCGGGTGGTCATCCTGCGCCACGTGTTGCGGCCCGCGCTGGTCGCGATCATCACCGTGGCCGGTGTCGCCTTCGGTAGCCTGCTGTCCGGGGCCGTCCTCGTCGAGAACATCTTCTCCTGGCCCGGTCTGGGACAGTACGCGTACCGCAGCGCGGTCAACCTCGACCTGCCGGCCATCATGGGCGTCAGCGTCGTCGTCGCGGCCGTCTACATCGTCATGAACCTGCTCGTCGACCTCCTCTACGGGGTCATCGATCCGAGGATCCGGCTGACATGACCGTGACCGACCCCGCACTGGTGGACCTGCCCCCCAGCACTCGCCGCGACCGTGCTGCCGTCCGATCGCCGTGGCGGCAACCGCTCGCGCTCGTCGGCGCCGCGCTCGTCGTGCTGTGGGCGCTGGTCGCCGTCCTCGCCCCGCTGCTCGTGCCGCACGGACCGCTCGAGCAGCTCGCGCCGAAGCTGCAGGCCCCCTCCGGGCAGCACCTCTTCGGCACCGACGAACTCGGTCGCGACGTGTTCAGCCGGGTGATCTACGGTTCCCGGATCTCGCTGCCGCTGGCCTGCCTGCTGGTAGTGCTCGCCACGGTGCTCGGAGCCGTCGTCGGCACAGTCGCCGGATTCTTCGGCGGCTGGGTCGACGGCGCCCTGATGCGCCTGGCCGACCTGGTGTTCGCCTTCCCCGGCATCATCCTGGCGATGGCCGTGGCCGCGGCACTCGGGCCGCAGTTGCGCAACGCCGTGCTGGCGGTGGTCGTCGTGTCCTGGCCCTCGTACGCGCGCCTGGTACGCGGCCTCGTGCTGTCCGCCCGCAACTCCGAGTACGTGGCCGCCAGCCGGCTGCTCGGTTCGTCCGCGCTGCGGACCATGCTCGTCGACCTGCGACCCAACATCGCCGGCCCGGTACTCGTGATGGCCGCCCTCGACGTCGGCAATGCCGTCCTGCTGCTATCCGGCCTCTCCTTCCTGGGCCTCGGTGCACAGCCGCCAGCCGCCGAATGGGGCGCCATGGTCGCCGCCGGGGCCGCCAACTTCGACCGCTGGTGGATCGGGCTCTTCCCGGGCCTCGCCATCCTCACGGTCGTCCTCGCGTTCAACTTCGTCGGCGACACCCTGCGTGACGCCCTTGACCCGCGCACCGCGCGCGCCATCAGGGACTGACATGGGCGCACTCCTCGAGGTCGAGAACCTCACCGTCTGGCTGGCCACCCGGCGCGGACCGCAGAAGGCCGTCGACGGCGTCTCGTTCCACGTCGGCGTCGGCGAGATCTTCGGTATCGCGGGCGAGAGCGGCAGCGGCAAGACCATGACGGCCATGGCGCTGCTCGGCCTTCTTCCCCACGCCGCGCGCACCAGCGGCCGCGCCGTGTTCGACGGCCGTGACCTGCTGGCGATGTCCGCCAGACAGCTCCGCGCCGTGCGCGGGCGGCACATCGCGATGGTCTCGCAGGATCCGTCGACCAGCCTGCATCCGATGCTCAGCGTCGAGACGCAGCTGACCGAACACATGCGCCACCACCTCGGAGTCGGCAGGTCCGAGGCGCGCGGCCGCGCCATCGATCTGCTCGCCACGGTGCGCATCCCCGACCCGGAGCGGGCGCTGTCGGCCCATCCCGCGCAGTTCTCCGGCGGCATGCGTCAGCGCATCGCCATCGCGGTGGCGCTTGCCTGCCAGCCGCGCCTGCTGCTGGCCGACGAGCCCACCACAGCGCTCGACGTCACCGTGCAAGCAGGCATCCTGCGGCTGCTCGACCGGCTGCGCCGGGAGCAGGACCTCGCCGTCGTGGTGATCACCCACGATCTCGGCGTGATGTCCGCGGTGACCGACCGGATCTGCGTCATGTACGGCGGCCGGCTCGCCGAGGTCGGCCTGAGGCAGGACGTGCTGAACCAGCCCCGGCATCCGTACACGCGTGGGCTGCTCGACGCGCTGCCGCATCCCGAGGGCGGGGCGGCGGCGCTGCGACCGATCCCGGGCAGCCCTCCGCCGCTGGGCCGGGTCCCCGAGGGTTGCCCGTTCCACCCCCGCTGCGCGTTCGCGCTCCCGAGTTGCCGGACCGACCGTCCGGAGCCGGTCCTCGTCGGCGACGCACACGCGTCGGCCTGCCCACCCGACCCGCTGGGAGGCGCCGCGTGAGCGTCCTACTGGAAGCGACCGGTCTCGCGGTCGAGTACCACCGGCGTGGCGGCCCGACAGTACGGGCCGTCGACGGGGTGGACCTGCGTCTGAACCGCGGCGAGATCCTCGGTCTGGTCGGCGAGTCCGGCTGCGGCAAGTCGACGCTGGGTCGCGCCGTGGTGGGGCTGCTGCCCGCCGCCGCCGGCGAGATCCGCTTCGACGGCCACACCGTCACCCCGCTGGGCCGGCGCAGGCGTCCCCGGGAGCTGCGCGGGCTGCAGATGGTCTTCCAGGACCCCTACGCGTCGCTGAACCCGCGGCGGCGGATCGGCGAACAGATCGCCGACGGCTACGTCCTCGACGGCCTCGCCAGGTCCGAGACGGTGCGCCGCGCCGGCGAGCTGCTCGAGCGCGTCGGACTGGCGGCGGACGCGGCGAGCCGCTACCCGCACGAATTCAGCGGCGGTCAGCGCCAGCGCATCGCCATCGCGCGGGTGCTGGCAACCGACCCGATCGGCATCATCGCCGACGAGCCGATCAGCGCGCTGGACGCCTCCGCTCAGGCGTCCGTGGCCAACCTGCTCGTCGCGCTGGTCCGCGAACTCGACATGGGCATGGTGTTCATCTCGCACGACCTGTCAGTGGTGCGGCAGATCGCCGACCGCACCGCGGTTATGTACCTCGGCCGCGTCGTCGAGGTCGGACCCACCCAACAGATCTGGTCCGCGCCCGCGCACCCGTACACGAGGGCGCTGATCTCCGCGGTGCCGCGCGCCGACGGAGCCGGCGTGCTGCCGGTCGAGCTGCCGGGCGACGTCCCCGACCCGGCGCGGCCGCCGACCGGCTGCCGTTTCCACCCGCGCTGCCCGCTCGTGCGGCCGGAGTGCGTGCGGCACGACCCGCCGCTCGCCGTCCTGCAAGGGAATCGGGCGGCTGCGTGCGTGCTGCAGAACGCCGGTGAACCGGCGCGCGCCCTCGGGGAGTTGGATCCGGCGGCGTCGCCGGTGCAGAAGTAACGGTCACAGGGGTAGGGGAGGGAACGGCGTGAGCACAGATGCGACATCGGTTCTGGCCGGTCTGACGGAGCGGTTCTGGGCCTGGCGCCTGGCTCGCGCCCCCCGTACCCGCGACGACATCCCCCGGGTGACCCGGCCCGCAGGGTGGCGCCCGGTGTGGGATGCCGCGACCGTGGCCGACGACCTGCGCTTCCTGGCCGACGTCGAGCACCAGTGCAGCGCCGTCGCGCCGTCGGACGATGCGCAGGTGGAGGTGCCGCGGCGGCTGCTCGCCTCGGCGACGGCGCGGGTGCGCTGGGAACTGGAGATCGTACGCGGCTGGCAGCGCGATCCGTGGTTCTATCTCGACCAGACCATCGGCCACATCTTCGACGCGCTGCTGTCGCCGGAGCCGTTCGACGCCGCGCGCAGCGCCGATGTCGTCGAGCGGCTCCGGTGGATCCCCGCCACCCTCGACACCGCGCGAGACAACCTGGCCAGCACCGGCATCCGCGAGTTCACCGAACTCGCGCTCGGCGACAGTGCTGACGCGCCAGGACAGCTTCGCACCTCCATCGATCTGTTGGCGCCGCTGCTCAGCGCCGAATGGCGGGACGCCGCCGTGTCAGCCGCCGCCGAGGCGGCGCCGGCGCTCGCGGCGTGGCGGTCCTGGCTGATCGACCGGCTGCCGACGTTCTCGCCGCATCAGCCGGTCGGCCGGGAGGCCTTCGGATTCTTCCTGCACCGCGTCGCCCTGCTGCCGTACTCGACAGCGGAGATCCTCGCCCTCGCCGCACAGGAACGGGACCGGGCCGAGGCGTTCGAGCTGTTCGAACGGGCCCTCTCCGGTCCTCCGGAGTGGCCGGCCCCGCCCGCGAGCGCGCAGGAACAGTCCGAGGCGGAGCGGGTGGCCGAGCTCGAAGTCCGCGCCTTCTACGAGGACCGCAACCTGCTCTCGCAGCCGGCCACCTTGCGGCACTACCGCAACCTGCCGTTGCCCGACCACCTGGCGCCGCTGCACTGGCTCGGCGTCACCGACGACCTCACCGACGAGCACACACTCGACCGTGACGGCGTCAGCTACGTGCCGGCGCCAGGCCCAGATCTGCCGTACTTCTACCGCGCCAACGCGGCCGACCCCAGAGCCGGGATCATCCACGAAGGCGTGCATTACCAGCAGCTCGCGCTGACGTGGCGGCACCCGGACCCGGCCCACCGGCAGTTCTACGACTCGGTGCCCAACGAGGGGATCGCGTTCTACAACGAGGAGATGGTGCTGCAGGCCGGCCTGTTCGAGGACGCGCCGCTGACCCGCGCCATCGTCTACAACTTCATGAGGCTGCGGGCGATCCGGGTGGAGGTTGACGTCAAGCTGGCGCTCGGCGAAATCGACATCGACGCTGCCGCCGCGATGCTGCGGGACCTCGTACCCGTGGACCTCGAGACCGCTCGGCAGGAGGCTGCCTTCTTCGCGGCCACGCCCGGGCAGGGCCTGTCGTACCAGGTCGGCAAGGTACAGGTGCTGCGCCTACTGGCGGACGCGGCGCGGCGGGCCCGCGACGGGTTCGACCTGCGCGCGTTCCACGACGCCCTGTGGGCCGACGGCAACGTGCCGCTGGCGGTGCAGCGGCTGCAGATGCTGGGCGACCCCAGCGACCTCGTGCGAGCCGACGCGCTCGCCGATGCCAGCATCGACATGCGGCGCTTCGCCGAGGAACTCCTCGCCGCCATCACCACCGGTGACGTGGACCGGGTCAACGAGTTCTACGCCGACGACGTACGGGTGTGGCACAACGTCGACGGCGTCGCACGGGACAAGGCGGAAAGCCTGGACGCGGTGCGCCGCATCGCCACGCACTACGACGGCTTCCACGCCACCGACGTCCGTATCGACGTCGTGCCGGACGGCTATGCCCAGCGTTGCGTGTTCCGTGGCCGGGAGCGAGACACCGGCGCCGAACTGGCCGTTGACGCCATGATGCGCGTCGACGTGCGGCACGGGCGGGTGCTGCGGATCGAGGAGTACACCGATCCGGCTCAGGGCACCGTGCCCGACCCTGACACCGCATCCACGGCCGCGGTCGCCGCGGCCGTTCCCGGCCCACGGTTTCGCGATGGTACGGGCTGGGAGGAGGCCGCCGGATACTCCCGCGCCGCCCGGCAGGGGAGCAGCATCGCGGTCAGCGGTACCACCGCGCACGGCCCCGACGGCTCGACGCTGCACCCCGGTGACACGTACGCCCAGACCGTCGAATGCCTGCGCCGGGCAGTGGCAGCGGTGGAGAAGCTCGGCGGTGCCCGGACCTCCGTGCTGCGCACCCGCCTGCTGCTCGCGCCCGCCGCGGACTGGCGGGAGGCGGCTCGTGCCCACGCGGAGGTGCTGGGCGACGTGGCGCCGGCGAACAGCACGTACGTCGTCGGCTCGCTGATCGGGCCTGATTTCCTCGTCGAGGTCGAGGTTGACGCGGAGGCCGTCAGCTGATGACGTACTCGCTGCGGGTGAACAACGACCTCGACGTCGCCACCCTCGTCGACCTCGCGCAGCGCGCCGAGCGGTACGGCTTCGACCAACTGTGGGTGTCCAATGACCTGTTCCTCCGCTCCGCGCCGGTGCTGCTCGGGGTGCTCGCCGCGAAGACTGAACGCCTGAAGCTTGGAGTCGGGATTATGAACCCGTACTCCGTGCACGTCTCCGAGATCGTCATGACGGCGGCGACCATGCAGGAGGCCACGGGTGGCCGATTCCTGCTCGGCGTCGCGGCCGGGTCAGCCGAGTTCCTCGGCTGGGCAGGACTGGAACGGCCGCGGCCGCTGGCGAAGACGGCGGAGACCGTCCGGGTCGCCCGGACCTTGCTAGGCGCCGGCGACGTCGACGACAAGCTGCCGGACTGGTTCGGGCCCCTGTCGCAACTGCGCTTTCCGCTCGCCAACCGGGTGCCAGTGTACGTCGGCGGGATGAGCCCGAAGATGCTGCAGATGGCGGGCCGGCTGGCCGACGGCGTGCTACCGCTGCTGTACCCGCCAGAGCATTTCACGGAGGCACGGTCGCAGGTGATGCGTGGGGTGCAGGAGGCCGGCCGGTCGCCGTCCGACATCGACATCCCGGCCTGCTTCTGGGTGTCTGTCGCGGACGACGCCGACACGGCCCGGCTCGCGCTGGCTGCCAAGATCGCCTACTATGGGCCGTCCTTCGCGCCCTACCTGCTCGCCCGGGCCGGCCTCGCGCTCGACGACTTCGGCCCGCTCACGGCCGTCCTGGAGCGCGAGGGACTCGCCGCCGCCGCAAGGCTCGTCGACGAGAGGATGCTGGCGCTCGGCATCACGGGGAGCGTGGCGCAGGTGGTCCAGCGCTGCCAGTCCGTGCGGGCGATGGGCGCCACTCACCTGTCGTTCGGGCCACCGCTGGGCCCCGATGTGCGGGAGGCGCTCGACGTGCTGGGGACTGAGGTGTTGCCGGCACTCGCGACAGCCGGGACGTGACATCCCCCGTGTGCCGCCCCATGCCCATGAGTTGGGGCCCTTGGGCGACACGAGATTGGCCGCAATCGAAGATGGGGGAGCGGGATGGGAGCAGCAGGGTGCACCGAACGGCGCGCAGCTGCACTCAACAGCCGTGAACTGCTCTGAACGGCACTCTCTCGCCAGACTCGTTGAATTGGGCTAGCGCGGCCCTGTCATGCCGGTGGTCGCCCGGTCACACCGATGAGGGATGTTTCGCGAACTGGCCTCGCCGGTTAGGTCGTGGCGCCGAGCAGGGCATCGGCGTGGCGCAGCGCCGCCTCTGTGGTGCCCGGGCGGGCCGGCAGGAGCGGCAGTCGTACCGCGGCGGTGGGAATGCGGCCGTGCGCGTGCAGAACCGCCTTGACGACGGTCGGGTTGGGCTCGGCGAACTGCGCCGTCGACAGGACCGCGAGACGGCGCCCGATCGTTCGCGCCCGGCCCACGTCGCCGGTGCGTCACGCGTCGGCCAGCTCCACGGGATCAGACGATCCCGGTCCCGACAACAACCGAGCTCAACACGGAACTGTGCGCCCTCGGCGACGTCGTGGACTATCGCAGCTACCCCGACGCCAACCACGAGAGCGTGCTGAGTGCCGCGTACGGGGACGTGGCCGCGTGGATGCGCGACAGACTGCAACGGCTCCCGGCCCCGTCGACCTGCCCAGCCCCTGTCACCCCGTGACGGCGTGGTGCACACGATCGAGCTGTTGGTGCCCCGTCACCTGGCTTCGTGCGACACGCCGGCCGCCTCTGACGGGGGACCGGCTGCTGCCGGCTCAAGATCGGGTACGAGTGCGGAGTCCTGGCGGCGGGGTAGCAGCAGCGGGCTGGCGAGGATCAGCAGTCCCACGACCGTGACAGCCGTGCGGGGGCTGGTGGCGTCGGCAAGCAGTCCGCCGAGCGCGCTGAGGATGGCGATCGAGGCGCTGCTGCCAATCGACCAGGCCGACAGGGTGCGGGCGACGCGGTCTTCCGGGGTGTGCTCGAGTCGATAGGTGGCGAGTACCGGGTTGTACAGGCTCATGCTGATGATGATCGCGAGCTCGACAGCGATCACCGTCGCGATGCCGGCGGGTCCGGGCTGGACGAAGGCGAGGCCGATCAGCCAGACCGCGCGCAGCGTACCGACGGTACGGAGGATCCGGTGTTGGCCATACCGCGCCACGACACGGCGGGCAAGGCGTGAGCCGACGAGTCCGCCGAGGCAGGGGGCGGCGAAGGCGAGGCCGTACTGCCAGGGTGCGAATCCGAGCTGGCCGAGCAGAAGCACGGCCAACAGCGGCTCCGTGGCCATGATCAGTCCAGCGACGAACAGGTGGTTGACGTAGAGCGCCCGCAGGCCGGGATGGGTCAGGAGATGCCGCCAGCCGTCGAGCAGCTCGCCGGCCCGGACCCGACGCCTGTCGGTTCGCCGCGGATCTTCCTCTCGGCCGCGAATCGCCGTGATGCCCAGCGCGGAGAACAGATAGCTGAGCGCGTCGGCCACCACGCTGGTCACCGGTCCGAACAGGCCGACCGCCGCGCCGCCCAGCGGCGGCCCGACGGCGATGGAACTCCACGTCGTCGACTCGAACCGCGCGTTGGCCACGAGCAGGTCATCCGGCCGGACGACGGTCTTGAGGTAGGCGCCGCTCGCCGCACTGAAGGCGATCTTGCCTGCAGCGACCACGGCCGAGACGGCCAGCAACTGGACGAAACTGAGCCGGCCGAACGCGTAGGCGACCGGGATCGTCATCATGACCGTGAACCGGGCCAGGTCCATCGCGATCATCACCGGTCGCTTGCGGCGAAACTCCATCCACGGCCCGAGCGGCAACGCGATCAGCGCACCCACTGCCGGCCCCACCGCTGCCAGCGCGGACACCTGCGCGGGGCTGGCATGCAACACCAGCACGGCGATCAGCGGCAACGCCCCGAACCCCAGGCCCGAGCCGTAGGCGTTGACCGCGTAGGCCGCCCACAGCCATCGGAACTGCCGGCCCAGGGACCGTCCAACCATCAAGCTCCGCACCTTCCGCTGCGGACAACCTGCCGTTGACCGCAACGATCAAAGCAAGGCCGGGAAGACGGATCAAACAACGGAGCGGGTGGCGAGCCACAACTCTCTGTTGCGCGGGTAGGGTTCGCCGCGTGGATCTCGTCGCCGTGCGCACCTTCGTCGCCGCCGCCGACGGCGGTCAGTTCCAGGAAGCCGCCGCCGCACTGTCGATCACCCAGCAGGCCGTCTCCAAGCGCATCGCCGCGCTGGAGAACGACCTGCACGTGCGCCTGTTCACCCGTACGGCCCGCGGGGTGCAGCTCACGATCGACGGCCAGGCATTCCTGCCGCACGCCCGTGAACTCCTCCGGGTGGCGCAGCGGGCCGACGCGTCCGTGCGTCCCGGCCGGCGCGCCCTACGCGTCGATGTCGTCAACCGGCGGATCGCCCCGGCGGTGCTT
The DNA here is from genome assembly GCF_045207895.1 of Micromonospora sp. NBC_00898. Classification (NCBI taxonomy): domain Bacteria; kingdom Bacillati; phylum Actinomycetota; class Actinomycetes; order Micromonosporales; family Micromonosporaceae; genus Micromonospora; species Micromonospora sp. NBC_00898. Next base: position 3,207,557 of record NZ_CP108775.1, on the reverse strand, counting down.
CTGCAGGACTTCTACCGGCTGCACCCCGGGATCGAGCTGGATGTTGTCACCCTGAATGCCGACGTCGACGCCGCAATGGCCGCTGTCGAGGCCGGGACGATCGACGCCACCTTCCACGCGGTCACCGTTCCCGCGCAGCGTCTGCCGGGCTCGATCAGGACCGCCCGAGTGATCGACGACCCGCACCAGGTCCTCGTCGGACCCGGCCATGCGCTCGCCAACGCGCGGGCCGTCACTCCGGCTCAACTTGCCAGACATCGAATCTGGATGCCCGGCATGGCCCCCGGAACCGAGTGGGCCGACTACTACGACGAACTCGCCGCTGCGTTCGGGCTCACGATCGACGTGGTGGGGCCCATCTTCGGAAACGAGGCTCTGCTGGCTGAGATCGCTGACTCGTCGGAACTGGCGACCCTCGTGGGCGAAGGCTCGCGGTATCTGTGGCCGGACAGCTACGACCTGCGGCGCATACCGGTGCGTGATCCGACGCCGGTCTACCCGATGTCGATGATCTGGCGCGGCGACAACCCGCACCCCGCGCTCGCCAAGCTTCGCGCCTACCTCGACTCCAGACGAACGGAGGCACCCGGCCCCGAGGTCTGGCTACCGAGATGGGGACGGCGATCGGCCTCACGGTTGTGAGCCGGCAGCGGTAGAGGATCACGAGTACATCAGGTGCAGCGTCATCCCGGCGTCGGCGTGCGCCAGGTTGTGGCAGTGGTTGGCCCACGTTCCGGGGTTGTCGGCCCGGAACGCCACCTCCCAGACGTCGCCGGGGCGTACGTCGAACGAGTCCAGCCACAACGGACTCCCGGTCGCCGGCTTTCCGTTGCGGGACAGCACCAGGACGTGATGTCCGTGCAGATGCCACGGATGCACGAACTGCGATCGGTTCACGATCGTGAACTTGACGACGTCGCCGAGGCGTACGACCTGGGGCGGGATGTCCGGATCGGCCGCGCCGTTGACGGTGTGGGCGTACCGCGGAAGCAGTCCGTGCAGGTCGAGGCCGCGGTCGAGAACGAGGGTGAACTCCTTGTCGAACCGGGACCACGGCACCGGAGAAGCGGAGCCGTAGGTGAGCGGATCCAGCACCGGCCACGCGTCGGTCGTCGCCGACACCGGTCCGGTCAAGTAGACCGCCCGTCCGTCGACGAACAGTGCCACCGGCGTGGCGGGCGCGGTGAGCACCAGGTCGTAGCGTCCCCCGGCCGGGACCAGCACGGCGGTGTCCACGAGCGACGTCGGCCCCTGCAGGTCGGATCCGTCGATCGCGGCGACCCGGAACGGGGTCCCGGCCAGGGCGTACCGGTGCGTCGTGCTGTCGGTGTTGATCAGCCGCAGCCGCACGGGCACCCCCGCCTCGACCGGCTCCGTCTTCGGTGCGGGCAGCGGAAGGCCCTCCAGCGTGTGCACCGGCACCGTGACGTCGACGCCGGTGACCGGCGCCGGGCGCACCACCAGGACCCCGTAGAGGCCCCTCCGGACGCCGACGTCGGATACGGCATGCGTGTGGTACCAGTACGTCCCGACCTGATCGGCGCGGAACCGGTAGACGAACTCCTGGCCGGGCAGCACCGCCGCCTGCGTCACACCGGGCACCCCGTCCTGACTGTTCGGCACGTCGTACCCGTGCCAGTGCAGCGTGACGCCGCGAGCGATGTCACGGTTGCGCAGCGTCACCTCCAGCACGTCGCCGACGGTGGCGGTCAGCTCCGGCCCGGGAACCTGCCCGTTGAAGGCCCACGCCGCGACGTCACGGCCGCTCACGCTCACCGTGGCGGTCCCGGCCGTCAGGGTGAACCGCCTGGTCGGTTCGCCCACGGTCCGCGCATTCCGATATTCATGATCGTGTGGTACGGCCGGAGCAGCGTCCGGGGTGGCGGCCAGCCCGGTTCCGGTCACCAGCGCCGCGACCGCCACCGCGAGGGCGGCCCGGGACACCGTCCGGGACGGGCGCCGGCCGAGGACGCGCCACGAGACCGCGGTCGCCGCGAGGACCCCGGCGACCGCGAGGAGTCCCGTGCCCGCCGACGCCGGATAGCCGTGCAGGACCGTCACGAGCAGGGCGCCGCTTCCGGCGTACCCGGCGAAGAGAAGCGGGACCGCGACGGACCGGATGTCGCGCGGGGTGCGCAGCAGCCGCGGCCCGGCGACGACCACTGCCGCGAGCGACAGTGGGGCGGCGATGAGGGCCTTCTCCGCCGCGAACCACCAGCCGGCGCGGGCGAGCGCGGTGATCGTGATCGCGCGGGCGACCGTGGCGAGCAGTGCGAAGGGGGCCAGGCCCAGTGCGAGCGGACGGCGCCGGGCAACCGACGCGGCGCCGCCGCCCAGCCACCCGGCGGCCGCGAGGACCGCGATCACGAGGTCGGCCGCGAGCAGCGAGCCGGTGTTCATGCCGGCTCCCCTTCGCGGACGGTCACGGGGTCGGCGCCGGCCGGCGCCGGGCGGGCCAGCTTTCGCGCTGCCTGGGCCACGCCGACCACGACGTGCGCCGCCACGATTCCGTTGATCGCGTGCAGCCCGGCGATGGTCAGGCCGAACGGGGTGCTACCGCCCGCGACGTCGGTGGACGCGTTCGCGAGCATGGCGATGAGCGCCTGCACGACGACGAGGCCGAGCGGCAGGACCGCCAGTCCGACGAGCCGGCCCGGCGCCTTCGCCAGCACGGCGAACAGGATGGTGAGCAGGGTGAGAACGGGGATGACGGCCGTCCCGTTGACGCTGTGCAGGGCGTAGGCGCCGTCGCCCGCGGGTTTCGTGAACGCGCCCACGGCGGCGAAGACGAACTGCAGGACGAACGAGGCGAGCAACAGAGTGCTGACGATGACGAAAGCCTTGCGCATGGTCATCTCCTAGAGACGGGACGGGGTCAGTGCCCGGGCGACGTGATCGGTGGCCGTGATCGCGCCGTACGCGACCAGCCGCACGAGGTCGGCGTCGGCCGGATGGGAGAGCCGCCAGAGGGCGACGTCGCCCGCGCTGATCGCGCTGGGCGCGAACGCCGCCAGCAGCGCGATCCGCGTCCCGATGCGGTCCGTGCCGGGCACGTCCCGGACCAGATCGACGGCCCAGTCTGCGGGCCGGGCCGGGAGTTTTCCGTCCTCCCAGCGCACGGTCGCCGTGACGGTCTGGCGGGCCACGTCCCCCAGGAGGTCCCCGCCTTGCAGGGCGGCGTTGCGCAACGACGCGTACGCGACGCCGACCGGGCTGTCCCCGGCCCAGGCCGGTGGCGCCGTCGAGTCGGCGTCGAGGAGCGATAGGCTGCGGCCCGGCTCCCTCCGCTCCCGGGCCGTTCTGGCGTAGAGCCGGCCCCCGACCGACCGCACCGCGTGCGAGCGCTGCAGGCCGCCGGGCAGCAGATCCGGCTCGAGCAGCGCCGAGACGATCCGGTTGATGAAGTGGAAGGCGAGCAGGGTGCCGGTGACCTCAGGGCCGTACGGGCTGGTCCAGGCGGCGGCCTTCGGGCTGCGGCTGGCCTCGGCCCAGCCGGCGAGTTCGGCGTGCCTCGGCTCCGGTGGCGTCCCACCGCGGGCGATGACCTCGGCCAACTCGTGCTCGCTCAGCGCGTGCAGCAGCATCACGTGGGCGTCGACGCAGAACCGGCAGCGGTTGGCCCGGGACACCGCCGACGCGACGAGCTCGCGGTCGACCCGGGACGCGTCCCCGGCGAGCAGGGCCTCGCGCATCAGCGCCCAGGTCGCGGCCAGCACCTCCGGCACCGCCGAGAGCGCCTGGAAGGTGGGCACCGGCCCGAGGAACTCGTCCCGCAGCTGCCGGTAGACCTCCGCGGTGAGACCGGTCGCGGCCAACGCCTTCGCGGGGGTGAAGAAGCGGTATGTCATGGGCTCGATGCTTGCCTCGGCGGGCCGGGAAAGCGTCGTGCGGCCGCAGGCACTTGCCCGGCCGCCGATACCGCGTCCGCAGTACGCCTCATCTACCGCGGACGGGGGATGCTCCCTGATGACGGCCGTTCTACAGTTCGATCATGCGCCGCGATCTGCCGTACGCCCTCGGCGGCCTCACCCTCGGCGTCTTCCTGCTCGGCAACGCCGCGCTCGCGCCGGACGCCGCACCGGTCCGGCCGGTCGACGTCGCCCTGGTCCTGGCCATGGCGGCAGCCCTGGCGGTGTGCCGGCGGTACCCGGTCGTGGCGTTGATCGCGGTGACCGCCGCCATGCTGGCCCTCCACGTCCGGGTGCACCCCGGGGTGTCCGCCTCGTTCCCCGTCCTCGGCACGGTCTACGTCGCCGCCTGGCGCGGGCACCGAGCGGCCGCCGCCCTGGCCAGCCTCGTCTTCCTCGGCGCCTTCCTGGCCCGCGACATCTCGATCGCGCCCGCCGACCGGCCCGGCCAGCTGATCGCCGAGCGGACGTCCCTGCTGCTGGGCTGGTTCGTGGCGGCCAACGTCGCCGGGCTCGTCGCGCGGCAGCGCCGGGCGTACCTGGAACAGGTCGAGCAGCGGGCGATCGAGGCCGAACGCACCCGCGAGGAGATGGCGTTGCGTCGCGCCGGGGAGGAGCGCCTGCGCATCGCCCGGGATCTGCACGACTCGCTGACCCACAGCATCTCCGTGATCAAGGTGCAGACCGGGATCGCCGTGCACCTGGCCCGCAAGCACGGCGAGGAGCCGTCGGCCGTGCTGCTGGCGATCCAGGAGGCCAGCGGCGCCGCTATGCGGGAACTGCGGGCGACGCTGGCCGTCCTGCGCTCACCCTCCGACGGGGACCGCGTCGGGCTGGCCCGGGTGGGCGAGCTCGCCGAGCGGACCCGGGCCGCCGGCGTACCGGTTGACGTGACCGTCACCGGTCAGCCCCGGGACCTGCCCGTCGAGGTCGACCAGGCCGGGTATCGCGTAGTCCAGGAGGCCCTGACCAACGTGGCCCGCCACGCCGGCCCCGCCACCGCGCGGATCCACGTCGAGTACGCCCCGGCACAGCTGACCGTCTCGGTGACCGACGACGGCCAGGCGTCCTCGGTCCGCCCGCTGACACCAGGCGTGGGCCTGCGCGGCATGCGGGAACGGGTTACCGGACTCGGCGGCATGCTGCACGCCGCCGCCCGCGACGGCGGCGGGTTCGCGGTACGGGCCACGTTCCCGCTGGACGGTCCCGCATGATCCGGGTCCTGCTCGCCGACGACCAGGCTCTGATGCGGGCCGGATTCCGGGCCTTGCTCGACGCCGAGGACGACCTGGAGGTCGTCGGCGAGGCCGCCGACGGCGCTTCGGCCGTGCAGCTGTCGCGACGCCTGCGGCCGGACGTCGTGCTGATGGACGTGCAGATGCCGGGACTCGACGGCATCGAAGCCACCCGGCGCATCGCCGTCGATCCCGACCTCGCCGCGGTCCGCGTCCTCATCCTCACCAACTACGGGCTCGACTCGTACGTGTTCGCCACACTCCGCGCGGGCGCCAGCGGGTTCCTCCTCAAGGACGCCGACCCCGCCGACCTGCTGCAGGCGGTCGCCGTCGTGGCTCGCGGCGACGCGCTGCTCGCCCCGGTGGTCACGCGTACGCTCATCAGTGAGTTCGTCGCGGGCCCGCCGCTGGCCGACCCGGCGGCCGGACGCGACGTGCTGACCGCCCGCGAGCAGGAGATGGTCGAGCTCGTAGCCCGGGGGCTGAGCAACGACGAGATCGCCGAGCGCATGGTGATCAGTCCGTTGACCGCCAAGACACACGTCAACCGGGCGATGACGAAGCTGCACTGCCGCGACCGCGCCCAGCTGGTCGTGTGGGCGTACGAGTCGGGGCTGATCACGCCGCGTCGCCGGTGACACCCCATCGTCGTGCTGGGCGGCCGATCGACGGTAGCGTGCCTGTCATGAGTGCGGACACCTTCCGCTCGGTGGAGATCGAGCGCACCAGCGTGGGGAAGTACGTCGTGCGGAACGTCCGTGGCGGATCGATGTCGATGGGCACGGGCGAGGACGGCAGCTTCACGCCGGTGGAACTGCTTCTGGCGGCCATCGGCGGCTGCACTGCGATAGACGTGGACCACATCACCAGCCGCCGTGCCGAGCCGACCCAGTTCTCCGTCAAGGTCACCGGCGACAAGATCCGGGACGAGGCCGGAGGAAACCGGATGCAGAACCTCAGGGTCGAGTTCACCGTGACGTTCCCGGTGGGCGCGGACGGCGACAGCGCGCGCGAGGCGCTGCCCCGGTCGCTGCAGCAGTCGCACGAACGGCTCTGCACCGTCTCCCGTACCGTCGAGTCTGGCACTCCCGTCGAGATCATCGAGGCTGGCGGTTCTCGCGGGGACTGAGGTCTCGTCCGCGGTGGCTGCGGTTCGAGGCGTGACGTGCGGTGTCACTCCGTTCCGCTCGGGTAGTCCGTTCCATGGCGTGCGGACGGATCGCGGAGCACGGCTTCCTGGCCGATGGTCGCAGCGCGGTGCTGGTGGACCGCGCCGGGTCGGTGAACTGGTGGTGTCCCGCCCGGTTCGACGCCCCGTCCGTGTTCGCCCGCCTGCTCGATGACGACGCCGGGCACTGGGTGATCCGTCCCGAGGGCAGGTTCAGCACGGAACGTGCCTACCTGACCGATACGCTCGTGCTTCGAACCGTCTTCACCACCGCGACCGGCAGCGTGGCGGTGACCGACGCGCTGGCCCTCGGACCGGGGGCGCGAGGCCATGAGGTCGGGCTGCAATCGCCGAGGGTGCTGGCCCGGGTGGTGCGGGGGCTCTCCGGCGAGGTCCCACTGCGGATGCACTACCGGCCACGGTTGGAGTACGGCCGGATGGTGCCCCAGCTGGTGCAGCAGGACGACGCGTTGGTCGTCACTGCCGCGTCGACGAGGCTGGATCTGCGCACGACCATCTCACTGATGTGCGAGCTCGGGGAGGCGTTCGGGTCGTTCACGGTACGGGCCGGCGAGACGCAACACTTCACCCTGGGGTACGCGCCGGCTTACGACGCCGAGCCGCCGGCGGTGCTCGACGCCGAACAGGCGATCGACAACGCCGTCGAGGGTTGGCGCTCCTGGATGGGCCTGCACGACTACCGTGGCCTCTACCCGGAGCAGGTGCGACGCAGCGCGCTGGTGGTGCAGGGCATGACCTACCGGCCCAGTGGTGCGGTGGTGGCCGCCCCGACGATGTCCGTGCCCGAGGAGTTGGGCGGCGAACGCAACTACGACTACCGATACGCCTGGGTACGCGACTTCAGCTTCACCCTCGAGGCGCTCTGGCGCGTGGCCTGCACCGACGAGCTCAGCCTGCACGTCGGGTGGTTGGTGCGGTCGATGGGCATGAACGAGGGCATAGTGCCGATCATGTACGGGGTCGAGGGAGAGCGGGACCTCACCGAACACCACCTCGACCACCTGGCCGGCTTCGCCGGCAGCCGCCCGGTACTGGTGGGCAACGACGCCTGGCGGCAGCGGCAGAACGACGTGCACGGTGAGCCGCTCGCCGCCGCCTGGCTGATGCGGGAGTTCCTCGACCCGATGCCGCCGGACATCCGCCAACTGCTGCGCGCGATGAGCGAGCGGGCCGCGCGGGACTGGCACCTGCCGGACGCCGGGATGTGGGAGGCACGCGACGCCGAACGCCACTACGTGTCATCGAAGGTGCAGTGCTGGACGGCGTTGGACCGAGCCGTCCGCTTCGGGTCCCAACTGGGCTCCGAGGCGGACGTCGCCAGGTGGGCGGCGGCGCGGGACGAGGTGCGGCGAGCCGTGCTGACCCGGGGCTGGAGCGACCGGCTGTCGGCCTTCACCGGGGCGTTCGACAGCGATGAGCCGGACGCGTCGGTGCTGCTGATCCCGTTGGTCGGCTTCCTTCCCGCCGACGATCCGAGAGTGCGTTCCACCATCCGGATGATCGAGGAGAGGCTGTCCAATAACGGCTTGCTGCGCCGCTGGGAGGGCGACCCCGCCGGCTTCCTGATCTGCTCCTTCTGGCTGGTCAGCTGCTTGGCGTTGGCTGGCGAGCGCGACCGGGCCGGGCAGCTTTTCGAGCGGCTCGCCGGGCGGGTCAACGACCTGGGCCTGTTCGCCGAGCAGATCGACCCGGACAGCGGGGAAGCCCTGGGCAACTTTCCTCAGGCTTTCTCGCACATCGGCCTTATCAACGCCGCCGGAGACCTCGGCGACGTGGACGCCGGGCGCCACATCCTTCCGCCGGCACCGGAGCGATTCATCCCCGCTCCAGAGGGCGGTCGGTGAACGACCACCGCGGGTGAACGGTGCAGAAGTTCTGGCCCGTCGTCGTGGGTGTGCTGGTCGGTATCACCGGCGCCGCGGTCTGGGCGCTGGCCGCGGCCATCTATCAGCCCTTCATGCAGCCCCACGGCTTTTGTGCCGACAGCACCACGGGTCAGACGTTCCGGAGTTGGGCGGCAACAACACGTACTGGCCCGGGACACCCGCCAGTTGGCGATCCTGCTGGCCTTCGCCGGAGTGATCCTCATCTGTCGCGCCCGCGTCCGCGGCGTCGTCGCTGGCGCGATCGCCACCATCGGCTGGCTCGGCGCGGACCTGTGGCTGGACCGCGTCGACGTGGCGGGGCGCTCTGCCGCGACCTGGCTCGCGGTGGGTGGTGTCGCCGTCTTCGCGGCGGCCGCCGTCGTCGCTGCCCGGGTTTCGGGGGGACGAGCCGGAAGCCCTCCGGCCCGGCATCTCGCGCCGAGAGCGTCGAACAGTTGCTCTACCGTCCAGTCGGGGTTGCGGTGGAAGTGCTGGTCGATGCGCCCGCCGAGGCTGTAGTCGCCTCCGCCAGGAGCGCCGATTCCACCACCGTTGCCGAGCACGAACAACGCGTCCAGCAGCGCCCGGAACCGCTGGTAGTGGTCGAGCAGGTCATCCCAGCGAGGGCGCGGGCGACCTCGCGCCGCGCCCGTTTCGGGATGGACGGGTGCGGCTGCCCAGCCCAGACCAAGTCCTGGAGCTTGTTGCGGGTCCGCGACGTCACCGATCAGGCGGGCGGCGCCGGAGGGGCCGATGCCGTGGAGGTCCTGCAGGCTGCTGCCGGTGGTTGCGACGAGCTCGGTCAGTTCCTTGTCCGCGGCCTTGATCTTCTGGTCGACCTGGACCAGCTCGGTGATCAGCTCGGAGGCGAGCCGGCGGCGGGTGCGCCCGACCAGATCACGCGGCCGGATCGTGTTGAGCAGCAGGGTCCGGGCCTGCAGAGCGGACAAGAACTTCTTCGCCCCACCGGGCAGCAGTTCCAGCAGCAGTTTGTGGATGCGGTTGAGCAGGTCGGTGCGGGCGTGGCCGAGGCCGTCGCGGCGGTCGACCAGCAGCCGCAGCGCAACGGTCACATCGTCGATGGTGACCTTGCGCTTGCCGAAAACCTCGTCCACGCAGGTCACGCAGCATGCTGGTACTCGTGGAGGATGCCGCCGAGGCGGTCGCGTCTTCGTATATCGAGGCGGGCGATCTTGTTCGGGTCGGCGACCTGCGCGGGCAACGGGTACAGCGGGCGTGCGTTGGCGGTGCCTTGGTGGGGCCGGTGGGTGTTGTAGAAGTCCTCGAACTCCCTCAGGGCGTGGAGGAGATGCCGCTGGTTCCAGATCAGGGTGGGGTCGAGCAGTTCGCGGCGGCAGGTCTGCACCCAGCGTTCCATGAGCGCGTTCGTTCTCGGCATCCGGACGCCGCCGAGCACGACGTCGATGCCCGCGTGTTTGAGAACGGCGTCGAACAGGGTCGGGAACTTCCCATCGCGGTCCCGGATCATGAACCGGGCGCGGTGGCCGGCGTCCTCGAGGTCCATGACGAGGTTCTTTGCCGCTTGCGCCACCCATGTGGCGGTCGGGTGCGCGGTCGCGCCCAGGACCCGGATGCGTCGGTTGGCGTGCTCGATCACCGCGAGCACGTACATCCGCGCTCCGGTCAGGGTGACGGTCTCGAAGAAGTCGCAGGCGAGCAGGGCGTCGGCTTGGCAGCGGAGGAAGTCGGCCCAGGTGGTGGAGGTGCGCTCGGGCGCCGGGTCGATCCCGGCATCGTTGAGGATCGCCCACACGGTGGAGGCGGCGGTCTTGATCCCTAGGACGAGTAGTTCGCCGTGGATGCGGCGGTAACCCCAGCTGGGGTTCTCCCGGCCCAGGCGCAGCACCAGGGCGCGGATGGAGCGGACGGTGCGTGGCCGGCCCGGCCGTTTTGGCTGGGCCTTGGCGGCGTGGCGGCGCGCGAGGAGGTCGCGGTGCCAGCGCAGCACCGTGTCCGGGCGCACCAGCAGCCTGAGCCGATGGAGCACGCCCAGCGGAGGCCGGTGTAGCAGGGCGGCCAGGAACGCTCGGTCGCTGGGGGAGAACCGCGGCCGGGTCTTGCCCAGCTGTCGTTCCAGGACCGTGATCTGGTGGCGCAGCGCCAGGATCTCTACGTCCTTGTCCCGGTCGCTCATCGGAAGCAGCCGCAGTAACGCGAACGCGTTCGTCACACCGAGATAGGCCGGCCGAAGCAGCACAGCCGATCATCATGCCGCGGGTGGGAGAGGCAGTCGGGAGAGGACCCGGCTACTGCGGCCGCCATCATGGTCCGCTTACAGCTGGTCCCACCTGGGCGGATGAGGTTTTCGGCAAGGGCAGCCTTCCACGAGACCGCCAGTGAGCCACGGCACGGCGGAGGAGACAACAAACCAGAAGATGAACCGCCCGGCGTGTAGTTGCGCCTGGCGGCCGTGGAGCGCGGACGCCAGGAAGAGGCCTCGGCCAACGTGGATCGCCACGTACGCGCCCACGAACACCATGGCGTGGTCGGAGAAGGCTGCGGGCAGTGCGGCAGCCATCAGGATGGTGCCGAGCATGACCCAGAGCGTCATGAGAAAGTTGGGCGGCCGCTGTGGATGGTAGAGGTCGGTTGCCAGTGCGGTGACGGACCAGACCCACCAGATCGCCATCAGCAGCACCAGGGTTTGAAAAATGCCGCCCCAGTCGAGATTCCTGACCAGCGTCTGTGAAGTCAGAGCGAGTGCGGCGACGAATACCAGATCAAGAAGCAACTCCAGCAGGGTCGTTCGCTGCGGACCCTCGCCCTTGCGCGCCAGCCCCACCGCTCGGTCGGTCGTCACCGGCTGCCCGCTCTGGTCGAGCGCAGGCTAGCGGGAATCGGCGGCACCCTTCGGTGGCGAAATTTCGCCGGCCGGATGAACTCGGACGCGGCCACACCTAACAATAACGGCGCTAATCGGCCTAATAGGATGAAATGCGCGCCCGCGCTGCGGAAGCTGGACAACGGAGCGCTCCGTGGTTTGACCGGTGGCGTAGGGTGAGGGACGCAGTAGCTGCCCTGGTCCCTGGCGGTGCCCCAACCCGCAGGCACACCACCAGGAGCATCGGATGCCTGTCCCACGCAGCTACGTCCTGCCGGGTATTGAGTCCGTCAACGATCTCGTCAAGCGGATCGCCGACCGCGACCAGGCCGCTTTCCGCCGTTTCCACCGTCGTCTCGTCCGCGCGGTCTTCGCCCAGGTGTGTGAGAGCCTCGGCAGCCCGGCGCTCGCCGTGGCGGTGACCCGGGCGGTGTTCGTCGAGGTGTGGCGGCTCGCGCCGATGCCCGCCTCCCGCCAGCTCGACGGCACCGCCTGGGTGACCGCCATCGCCGCTCGCCGGGCCGCAGACCGGCTCCGCGGGATCAACGGCCCTACGCCGACCCTCGGCACCGCCTATGACGATCTCCTCGGTCGTGAACTCGCCGTCGCGCTGGGAACCGAGCCGCCGGCACACGCCAGAACTTCCTTCCACACACCGACCGACTGATTGACTGCCTGCCGCTTGCCGCCAACTGACTCGCGGCTCGCTGCCAGCCGTCGTCGCCACACAGCCCATCCCGGGTTTGGCGAGCACCCGGGTCGTAGCCGATCCCACCGGTGCCGACCCGGTGACCGGGGGGCACCGGGCGGGTGCCACGTCCGGTCAGCCCACCGGTATCGGCGTGGCCTCGGGATCGGGCTCGCTGGTCACGCGTCGCACGTCCGGCATCGTTACGGTCTCCGAGGCCCGCGGCCGGGTCGCGACGACCGGCGCCGGCATGCTCGCGGCGGGCGTGACGCGGTCCAGGAAGCGCAGGAGTTCGACGGGGAACGGCATGACGAGGGTGCTGTTCTTCTCGGCGGCGACCTCCACGACTGTCTGCAGCAGTCGCAGTTGCAGGGCGGCGGGGTCGGCGGCCATGGTGGCGGCGGCCTGGGCGAGTTTGGTGGCAGCCTGGTATTCGCCGTCCGCGGCGATGACCCGCGCGCGGCGTTCGCGTTCGGCCTCCGCCTGGCGGGACATGGACCGCTTCATGGATTCGGGCAGCGCGACGTCCTTGACCTCGACACGTTCGACCTTCACACCCCACGGTCCTTCGGTCGGTGTGTCGATGATGCTGGTGAGTTCGGAGTTGAGCTTGTCCCGGTCGGAGAGCAGTTCGTCGAGGTCGGCGCGGCCGATCACCGCGCGCAGCGAGGTCTGGGCGACCTGGGAGACGGCGTAAAGATAGTTCTGCACGTTCACCAGAGCCTTGACGGGGTCGACGACGCGGAAGTAGACGACCGCGTCGACGCGTACGGAGACGTTGTCGCGGGTGATGCCGTCCTGGGCGGGGACGCTGAGGGTGGTGATCTGCAGGTTGACCTTCACCAGCCGGTCGACGCCGGGGACGATGAGGGTCAGTCCCGGGCTGCGGCTGCCCTCCTGCACCCGGCCGAAGCGGAAGACCACCCCGCGTTCGTACTGCTGGACGACGCGCACCGCTCGGGCGGCGGTGATGATGCCGATCGCCACGATCGCGATCACGATGGTTGTCTCCAGAGCGTTCATGCGGGCACTCCAGTGCGGGGACGGGTGGTGGATTCGGCGTGGCCTCGGTGGATTCCGTCCGACGCGGGGCTGCCGCCCTCGTTGTCCCACACCGCGTACGCGTCGGAGCTGGTCGTCGTTGTCGCGTGCGGGGTCGGTCCGGTGGTGAGGATGTCGGGTGCGTGCCTGAGGTTGGTCGGGTCGGCGGCGGTGGCCATGGCCCGCTCGGCTGCCTCGGGTGTCGTGCCGGGTGGCACGACGAGTAGGTCGACCTGGACGTCGCGGCCGGTGGTGGCGACCAGCAGGGCGGGGTCGAGGGTGTCGAACCAGCCGATCCGGACCACGTCCGGTCCGACCGCCAACCGGCGGATCCGGCTGTCCCAGGTGTGGATGTTGAGCATGATGTGCCGGATCCGGCCATGCCGTTCGGTCAGGGCGAGGACGAGGCCGGGGAGTTCGGCCACCGGGTCCCAGGAACGCGGCCACCATCCGCCGTCCAGGACCGTCCGGCCCCTGGTGGGAGCGAGGGACAGTCGGGGCCGGGAGGGCGGCGACGGGGGGATCACGGTGGTGGGCATGGCTCACCTGTCCCGGCGGTACGTGCGCGGCGGCGTAACGCGGGCGGTGCCGGTCACCGTCGGGGAGAGCGGACCGGGCCTGGGTCGGGCGTCGGGGTTTCCGGCGGGACGGCGTTGGAGCATCCGGAGTTGCACGATGCGGGCGGTGCCGGGGAGGGCGACGAGCAGGATCCCGAAGACCGCGGCCAGCAGCAGGGCAACGCCCATGGGCAGGTGCCCGTGCGCGCCGAGGAACGACACCTCGGCACGCTGGCCGTTCTGCAGTACGAAGATCAGGAGCAGCAGGAGCACGAACGCGAACACCACGGCGGCGACCCACAGGCCGCCCATCCGCGAGCGTGCCGTCGCCGGTCGGTCCGGCGTGGGGCGGGACGCGGTGTCGGTGCCGTCGTGGCCGTTGATCGGGGGAGCCGGATCAAGATGGTTCTGCGGTGCGGTCATCACAAACCGCCGCCTTCCAAGGAGCAGCTGACATGCCTGAATGCCGTGGGGAGCCAGCGCAGGCATGGGCGATGGCGGGCGTGTGACGCGGTGTCCGAGTCCGGAACGCCGGTGCGATGGGATGGGCCGGGCCCAGGGGGCGCACGAGGAGGCCGGCGACGTGGCCAGTTGATGTCGTGCGTCGGGCTGCCAACACGGTGACCTCGATCGGTGGGGTGCGTCCGCCGGCGGCGAACTGTCAGCCACCGGGGTCCCGAGCGACAACTATCATCGTACGCTTCTGCGGTCCCGGCGGCGATCGTGTCGGCGACCGCCTTGGCGCCCCGCGCCGCCCGCCGCCAGCCAGGAGTACGGTGAGAGCGTCGCCCTGGACCCCGGTCAGCCGCACGGTATGTGTCCGCTTCGGACGACCCGGGTCGGAGCCAGTCTTGGACGAGCGAATCAGCGGGACCAGTCCCCGCTTCCGAGTCGCTTCTCGCACCCGCGTGCCTGTGCTCCGACTGACCGCGTCCGATTGTGGTCGCGGGGCCGATCCCGGTACGGCGAACCGATGAACTTCGATCGCAGGATCCGGCTGTGGACCCTGGTCGTGGACGTGGCCCGGGGCGGGACGGTCGCGGTCGAGCACGTCTGCGCCGCGTCGGTGGCGGTCGCCGGCGTCGACTCTGCCGCTGTCGCGGTGACGCTGCGCGCCACCCCACGCGAGGTGTTGTGTACCAGTGACCGGACCGCGTCGGAACTGGAGGACCTGACCCTCACCCTCGGTGAGGGTCCGTGCGTGGACGCGATCACCGGCGGCCCGCATCTGGTCGCCGATCTGGCGGCGCCGGAGTGCCTGGCCCGTTGGCCGGTGTTCGCCCCGGCGGCGGTGCTCGCCGGGGTCCGTGCGGTGTTCGCGCTGCCGCTCCAGGTCGGCGGGATCCGTCTCGGTGTACTGGACCTCTACCGTGCGCGGTCTGGCGGACTCGACGGCGAGCAGCTGGCCGACGCCCTGGTGTTGGCTGACACGGCGTGCGCGGTGCTGCTCGATGGCGCGCGGCCGGACCGGGACGAGCGTTGGCCCGAGCAGGCCGGTCTGCAGCATCCCGAGGTGCACCAGGCCACGGGGATGGTCACGGTCCAGTTGGGGGTGACCGTGGCGGTGGCGCTGATCCGGTTACGCGCCTTCGCCTTCTCCCACGGCCGGCGGCTGCGGGATGTGGCAGGTGACGTGGTTGCCCGCCGGCTGCGTTTCGACTCCACCGACGACGCGTGCGACGGCGGGGCCGGGTGAGAGTCCGACTGCGGCCGTCGCGAGGCGGCGGCGCCGACCACGGCCCCGTACCGCCGGAGAGTCGGCGGGACTATCGTACGACGAGGGTGAGTGACATGGGCGAGAGCCAGCTGGCGGACGTGTTCGTGGAAATGGCCGACACTCTCGTCGACGATTTCGACGTGATCGAGTTCCTGCACGTGCTGACCGAGAGGTGTGTCGAACTGCTGGGTGTGTCGGCGGCCGGGCTGCTCCTGACGGACCAGCGGGACACGCTGCAGGTGGTCGCCGCCTCCTCCGAACGCACCCGACTGCTGGAGCTGTTCCAGCTCCAGACCGACCAGGGTCCCTGCCTGGACTGCTTCCGTACCGGTCAAGCGGTGTCGGTGGTCGACCTGCCAACCGCCAATCGCTGGCCAAGGTTCACCGCCGCCGCGGCCGAGGTCGGCTTCGCTGCGGTGCACGCCCTGCCCATGCGCCTGCGCTCCGAGGTCATTGGCGCGCTGAACCTCTTCGATGTCCAGTCGGGGGCCCTCGACGAGCGCAGGCTGCGCATCGGTCAGGCGCTCGCCGACGTGGCCACCATCGGACTGCTGCAACAGCGCGCCATCCACCGGCGTGACATCCTCGCCGAACAGCTGCAGACCGCACTGAACAGCCGAGTCCTGATCGAGCAAGCCAAGGGGGTCCTGGCCGAACGCCTTCGGGTGGACGTGGGCGAAGCCTTCGCGCTGCTGCGCGACGGCGCCCGCAGCCGCAACCGGCGGCTGTCCGAACTGTCCCAGGCGATCGTCGACGGTTCCGAGCAGTTCGCGCCGGGACCGGCCGTCAACCGGCCCGGCTGACGACCGGCCCCGGGCCCGGGCCCCGCTGAACAGCCGGCTCCCGGTAGTGCTGCCGGCGGAGGGTGCCGATCCGCGAGATGAGGCGTACGGTGGGCATGTCGCCCGGGTCCCCGGTGGCCGCCAGTCTCGCCGCCACCAGCCCGTAAGGGGCGTTGAACAATGGTCACCCCCATCGCGACAGCGACGGCAGTTTTCCCTCCTCCGCCTCCGAACGCGGTAACGGGGCACAGCGAACAACTGCTGCGTCGACGCGCGGCCCTGACCGCCAACGATCCCGACCGCGCGCGGCTGCGAGCCCGGATCATCGAGGCCAACCTGCCGATGGCCGGTCGACTGGCCCGCCGCTACTCCGGTCGCGGAGAGCCTTACGAGGACCTGGCACAGGTCGGCGCGCTCGCCCTGATCAGGGCCGTCGACGGATACGACACCGACCGAGGGACGCCGTTCGCAAACTACGCCATCCCGACCATCCTCGGCGCCATCCGGCGGCACTTCCGTGACACGGCCTGGGCGATCCGGGTGCCGCGCGCAGCCCAGGAACTGAATCACCGGGTGCCCGCCGCCCGGGGCGAGCTCGGGCAGCAACGGGGTCGCCAACCGACTGACGGAGAGCTCGCTGACCACCTGGAGGTGACCGTCGCCGAGCTCCTGGCCGCCCTCGTCGCCTCCGAGGTCTACCGGTTGCCGTCGCTGAACGAGCTACAGCCCCGGACCAATGACGTCGAGCGCATCGCGCTCATCGGCGCCGTCGATCCGGGATACGCCGCCGTGGACGACCATATGACACTCCGGCTGATCCTCGCGGCGCTTCCCCCGCGTGAGCGTCGGATCCTGACCATGCGGTTCTACGGCGACCTGACCCAGGCGCAGATCGCCAGCCGGGTCGGGTTGTCACAGATGCACGTCTCCCGGCTGCTGAAGCGCTCCCTGGCCCAGGTCAGGGCCGGGATGCTCAGCTGACCGGTCATCCTTCCGGACCGCTCAGGCACCAGGGCCGGATGGTCGAGATCACCAGGAGAGGGTGTCATGGCCGTTCGTCCGATCGCCGCGACCGGGCCTTCCCCCCGCGTCAAAGGGGAATCCGTCCCCTCAACATTCGGTGTACGGGTCAGGCGGGCCGGCGACGTCCGCGCGCTCCGTATGCGGGTGTTCCTCCTGGTGACCGTCCTGCTCCTGCCCTTGGTGCTCATTACGGTGTTCGCTGACCGCTGACCCGTCTCAGGGGGTCACCTCGGTGACGCCCGGTACCCCGGGCCGGACCGGCGTAGCCTGGGGTTGTCCCAGACTCGACGACATTCCACATCTGAGGCGCCCGCCACGCCGGCTCCGCCCCCTGGGGATGCCACGTCCGTACCGCACGATTCGCCGGTCACGGTGAGAGCTCGAAGGCCCGCCGCGCACCTCGGCGCCCCGGTGATGGGGATTCGACCAGCGCCTCCACACCGCTACCCGGTGACCATGACCGTCCCGAACGGCTTCACAAGGAGGCAGACGATGAGGATCGCCAAGCACAGGATCGTTGCAGCCCTACGCGAGCGCGGCCAGCAGGCCAGGGCCGACTGGGTCGAGCGCGAGCTGCCGGAGCGGGTGGACTCCGACAAGCACGTCGGGCTGCTCGCGACCCTGCGTCTTGATCCGGCCGACCTCGCCGAGGCGACATCCCCGTGAGAGTGGCTCTGCTCGGGCCGGTCGCCTGGCGGACACCCCCGTACCACTATGGCCCCTGGGAGCAAGTGACCGGCCTGCTCGCCGAGGGGCTGACCACACGCGGCGTTGACGTGACACTCTTCGCGACGCTGGACTCGGTCACCTCCGCCTCCCTCGACGGTGTGTGCCCCCGCGGGTACGCCGACGACCCGAGCATGGACGGCCGGGTGTGGGAGGCGATGCACGTCTCGCACGCGATGGCCCGCTCGGCGCAGTTCGACCTGGTGCACAACCACCTCGACTGGCTGCCGCTGGCCTTCGCCGAGCACTGCCGCGCTCCGCTGCTCACCACCGTGCACGGCTTCTCCGGTGCGGGAATCCTCCCCGCCTACACCAGGGCCCGCTCGTCCTACGTGTCGATCTCCGACGCCGACCGGATCGCCGGACTCGACTACGTCGCCACGGTGCACCACGGTGTCGACCTCACCGGGCTGCCGTTCACCCGGGACGCCGGCCCCGGACTGGTCGCCTTCGGTCGGATCCATCCCGACAAGGGCATCCACACCGCCATCGAGATAGCCCGGCTCGCCGGCCGGCCCCTGACCATCTGCGGCATCGTGCAGGACGAGCGGTACTTCACCGAACAGGTGGCCCCGCACATCGACGGCGATCAGGTCGTCTTCCTCGGCGCGGTGGGCCCCCGACGACGCGCTGAGATCCTGGGCGCCAGCACCGCCCTGCTGCACCCGATCGCCTTCGACGAGCCGTTCGGCCTGTCGGTGGTGGAGTCGATGGCCTGTGGCACGCCGGTCGTGGCGTACGCGCGGGGGTCCATGCCGGAAGTCATCGACGACGGTGTGACGGGATTTCTCGTGCACACCGTCGAGCAGGCCGTCGACGCCGTCACCCGGGTCACCGGCCTCGACCGTGCCGGCTGCCGGGCCCGGGCCCGGCAGCGCTTCGGCGCGGACCGGATGGTCACCGACTACCTGGCCGTCTACGACGACCTCACCCACCGACCGCAACGCTGAACCTGCTGAACGACGACGATCCCTGACGAATCAGGCCCCGCTCGATCCCGGTTCACCCCGGCCAGGTCCCGCACCCGCGGTGGCCCGGCCTCGAACCCGTTCCGCCGGTCACACACGCTGGCCGGCGTGCGCCGTCACCGCGTGAGGTCCGCCGCCGGTCCCCTGGCGGCGGCCGACAACCGGAAGGCCCAACACCCATGCCCAGCTACGGTTTCCTCAGCACCCACCCACCGACCCGGTGCGGACTGGCTACCTTCAACTCCGCCCTGGCCGCCCACCTGACCGCCGACGGCACGCGCGGTGGCGTCGTGCGGGTCACCGACGGAAGCGACGACCAGCGCGCCCTGCCCGGGGTCGTGCACACCTGGTGGGCGCGCACCCCGGCCGGCTGGCGGGAGGCCGCCGCCGCCCTGAACACCTTCGACGTAGCCATCGTCCAGCACGAGTACGGCATCTACCCCGGTAGGGACGGGGAGGACGTTCTGCCGCTGCTGCGCCGGCTCGCCGTGCCGAGCATCGTGGTCCTGCACACCGTGCTCCGTCAGCCCTCCGCCCGGCAGAAGTCCCTGCTGGAGCAGATCGTCGCCGCCGCCGGGGCGGTCGTCACGATGACCGATACGGCCCGCGACCGGCTGCTCGTTGGCTACACCGTGGACCCGGCGAAGGTCACGGTCATCCCGCACGGCGCCGCCGACCACGTCGGCGTAGCCGCCCCGCGGCGCACCCGCCCGCACCTGCTCACCTGGGGGCTGCTCGGCCCCGGCAAGGGCATCGAGTGGTCGCTGCGGGCTCTCGCACGGTTGCAGGACCTCGACCCCACACCTACCTACACCGTCGCGGGCCGGACCCATCCAAAGGTGATCGAACACCAGGGCGAGGCGTACCGGGCGGGCCTGCACCAGCTCGGTGCGCAGCTGGGCGTCGCGCACGCCGTGGATTACCAGGCGGTCTACCACGATCAGTCCGCGCTCAGCGCGCTGATCCGCTCCGCCGACGTGGTCGTGCTGCCATACGACTCCCGTGAACAGGTCACCTCCGGCGTTCTCATCGAGGCGGTGGCCGCCGGGCTTCCCGTCGTGGCCACGCCGTTCCCGCACGCCGTCGAGCTGCTCACCGGCGGCCCTGGTCTGGTCGTACCCCATCAGGATCCGGCGGCGCTGGCCGCGGCGATCCGGCGGATCCTGACCGAACCGGGTTTGGCCGCCCGGCTGGCCGGCCACATCCGGCCGCTGGCCGCGCAACTGCGCTGGCCGGCGGTGGCGGCCCGCTACGGCGCCCTCGCGGCGCGGCTCCTCGCCGCCCGCTCGCCCGCGGTCAGCGCGGCGTCGGCGTGACCGCGACCGCCGACCGTCCCACCACGACGGCCGGCAGCCCCACCAGCGGACACCGCTTGAACGCACCCGTGCCGAGCTTCGCGCACCTGGCCCGGCTGAGCGACGACACCGGCCTGTTCGAACACGCCCGGCACGCCATCGTCCGTCGTGAACACGGTTACTGCACCGACGACGTCGCCCGCGGTCTGGTCGTCACGAGCCGGGAGCCGGAGCCGACCGGCGCGGTGCTCCGGCTGGCGGAGTGCTACCTCGCCTTCCTGACCCACGCGCAGGACGCCGGCGGCGCCTTCCACAACAGGCTCGGCCACGACCGGCGCTGGGTCGACGAGCCCGGGCTCGGTGACTGGTGGGGGAGGGCGCTGTGGGGCCTGGGCACCGCCGTCGCCCGCAGCCCGGCGGCCTGGATCCGGGAGGAGGCCCTGGTCGCCTTCAGCGCGGGTGCCGTGCGGCGCAGCCCGGCCCGACACGCCATGGCCTTCGCCGGGCTCGGTGCCGTCGAGGTGTTGCGCCGGCACCCCACGCACGCCGCCGCGGCCGCGCTGCTGGCCGACGCGGCCACCACGATCGGCACCCCGTCGCCCGACCCGCGATGGCCCTGGCCGCAGCAGCGCCTGACCTACGCCAGCGCGGCCCTCGCGGAGGTCGTCATCGCCGCCAGTCAGCTGCGCCACGACGGCCCCCTGCTCGACGGCGGCCTGCGGATGCTGGCCTGGTTGCGCGACGTTCAACTGCGCGACGGGCGGCTGTCGGCCGTACCGGCCGCCGGTTGGGGACGTGGTGCGGTGCGGCTCCGCCACGACCAGCAGCCGATCGAGGTCGCCGCCTTCGCCGACGCCTGCGCCAGGGCCGCCACGGTCACAGGTGACCCCGTCTGGGACGTCGGGGTGCGGCAGGCGGTCGGGTGGTTCCTCGGCGACAACGACGTCGGCACCCCGATGTGGGATCCGGCGACCGGTGGCGGCTACGACGGACTGACCCCGCACGGACCCAACCTCAACCAGGGCGCCGAGTCGACCCTCGCGCTCATCTCCACGTTGCAGCACGCCCGGCGGTGGTCGTGACCCGGACCCTGGCCGTCCGGCAGGACCTCACCCTCGCCCCGGATCCACGCCGGGTCATCGTCAAGCTCTTCGTCCCAGGAGAGGACGCCGCCCTGGTACGCACCCGCGCGCAGGCGCTCATCGACCGCGTCGCGCACCTCGACGACGAGGAGACCGGCCGGCTGCTGCGGGACACCTTCGACCGCTTCGGTGGCCGGCACCGGGACCTGGACAGCACGTTCCACCACCACTACGACCTCGTTCGGCACCGGGTAGCCCGGGCCTGGGACCTTTCCCCCACCACCCGTCTCCTGGTCGGCGCCTACTTCAGCCACGAGTACGCGATCGAGGCCGCCGCATTGTGCAATCCGTCGATGGTGGCCCACCCCGACCAGGCCGATCTGGAACCCGGACAGCTGCGCGTCGCGGTCAGTTTGCGCCAGATCGGCGAGGGGCACCTGTCGTCCATCGGGTTCGCCACCGCGGTCCTCGGACCCGGGCGCCGGCTCACCGTCGCCGACCGGTCCGGCCCCCTGGTCGTCGGTCAACGGGTCGGCATCCGGCACCGTCGGGACCTGCTCGCCGCCGGACTGGCCGAGAACGACTGCGACAATGAGGTCACCGCCACCGTGCTGGACGCCCTGCCCGAACGGTACGACGAGGCCACCTTTGAGCGGGTGCTCGGTAACCTGCCACCGGACCTGCTCTCCCGCAGCACCGGGTTGAGCACCCTCGAACAACTGCGCCGCACCAACGCCGCCAGCTACGCCACGACCTTCCCCGCCGACACCGGCCTGCATCAACGGGTGCTCTGGCCGGCCACCCCGGCCGAGAGCAACGGCATGGAGGACGCCCGGTTCGTCAGGTTCATCGACGAGTCCGGACCGGTGTACCGGGCCACTTACACCGCTTACGAAGGACGGCGCATCGCCACCCGCGCGCTGGCCAGCCGCGACCTGCGCCGCTTTCAGATCACGCCGATGCGTGGGCCGGGCGCCCGCAACAAGGGCGTTGCGCTGTTTCCCCGTACCGTCGGCGGGCGCCACCTCGCCCTCTGCCGCTCCGACGGCGAGACCATCGGCCTGACCCGCCTGGACAGCGAAAACCGGTGGCAGGCCCCGGTGCCCCTGCACACCCCCCCGCCACAGCTGGGAACTGGTCCAGGTCGGCAACTGCGGCTCCCCCATCGAGACCGACGCCGGGTGGCTGGTGCTCACCCACGGCGTCGGCCCGATGCGCCGGTACGCCATCGGCGCGCTCCTGCTCGACCTGCACCGACCGGAACGGGTCATCGCCGAGCTTCCCGGCGCACTCCTGGCACCCGATGAGGCCGAACGCGACGGCTACGTGCCCAACGTCGTCTACTCCTGCGGCGGGCTCGTCCACGCCGGCGAGCTGTGGCTGCCGTACGGGGCCAGCGACGCCCGGGTCGGCTTCGCCACTGCACCGGTGACCGCGCTCATCGCGGCGATGGCCGAACCCGCACCACCAATCGGCGGCTAGTAGTGCTTTGTTAGGTCGGCGTGTCGTTGGCCCGGTCGGATCAGCGGGCGAAGGCCGGCAGGGCATCGCGTCGCCCGTGACGCCGACGACACCCTGCCTGAGCGGTGGCTGATCGCCCAGTGGTCCGACGACCAGGCGGAGCCGGTCAAGTACTGGCTGTCCAGCCTGCCCGTCACCACCGGCCACGCCGACCTGGTCCGCTACGGCAAGATCCGCTGGCGGATCGAACACGACTACCGCGAGTTGAAGACCGGCCTCGGTCTGGACCACTTCGAGGGCCGATCCTGGACCGGCTGGCACCGCCACGTCACCCTGGTCACCGCCGCGCACCTGTTCATCACCGAACTGCGTCTGGACCCAAGAGCGGCTGCGCCGGCCTGACTCTCTACAAGGTCATCCGCGAGCTGCAACGACTCCTCGCGACCTGGACCGGCGCCTGTCTCACCTGCCATCAACCCGTGAAACCGTTACACGGCAACAAACGCCACCGAACCTAACAAAGCACTACTAGCTCGCAAGCGCATGGGCTCCGACCTGCTGAGACGGCGACCGTCAGGAGGTGACCGGCGTCGTCGTACCTGTGGGGCTTGCCGGTGGCGACGACGGGTCGGTGGACGCGGAGCCGCTGGGCGCCGGGCTGCTCGGCCCTGGCGTGCCGCCCGACGGGGTCGGAGCAGGTGTGGACGGGGCCGGGGTGGGGGTGCCGGACGGGCTGGGAGTGGCGGTGGTCGGCGGCAACGAGGGGGCTCCGGTCGATCCGGGCGTCGGATGCACCGTCGGCTTCGTGGTTGGTGGCCTGGTGGCCGGGCTCGTGGCCGTCGGCTTCGGGGCGCTGGTCGCCGAGCGCGGAGTCGCCGGTTCGGCGGTCGGCTGGCGCAGCGACTCGGTCTGGGCCACCGGAACGGTCGGTGGGGCGACGTCGGTGGGAGACGGCCCGGAGAGGACGTCCGCGCTGGGCGTCGCCGGGAGATCCGGCGTGGGGGTGGCCGGTGCCGGCCGGAGGTCCGGCGCGTCGGCGGCCCGTGCCTGCACGGCGCCGCCGGAGTCAGCCTCGGCGTCTCCGATCAGCGCGAAGCCGAGACCCGCTGCGCCGACCAGCAGGGCGGCGAGGGCTCCGGTCGCGACGGGCAGCGCGGCCGAACGGGGTGGGCGGGGACGCCGGTGGGCGGGCAACGAACGCTCCTGACCTGCTGGGACGACTGAGCTGGCGCGACGACGCCGATCCCCGACCCTGCCGCCCGGCATGCGCGACCGCCAATGGCCGGACGGCGGAGGTGACCGGGATCACCACCAATGAGGCATGCGGCGGCCGAAGCAGCCACCAGACCGACATGTCGGACGAGCGCGCCGATGCGGCGGGGATTCAACGCCCTGTGCCCGGCTCGCCGAGCCGGAAGTGCTGACCGGCATGGAGAAGCGCGGGCGGTCGGCGGCGTGGCCCTGGCCACCGACCCGCCGGCCTGGCTGACCGGCCCGGCCGGGGACCGGCGCATCGCGCTGGACGCCGGGCAGCCGGGTCGGCCTGGTCGCAACGGCCGGGCAGGCCTGCTACCCGCTCGGCTACCGGCATCGCCGCCGGTGCGATAGACGGGTTGCGACTCGCCGGTCAGGGCAGACAGATCCGCCTCGATCGAGCCGTCGAGGAGGTGGGCGTCGGCGGAGATTCTGTCGCCCTCGGCGATGAATAGGACGTCACCGGGTGCAAGCTCCCGTGCGTCGACCTGCTGCCGCCGCTGGTCGCGCAGGACGGTGGCCTGCTGGGGCAAGTACTGGTTCAACGCCTCGACAGTGTGTTCGGCGTGGCGCTCCTAGGCGAAGGCGAACACGGCGTTGATGAGGATGACGGCCATGATCGCCGCTGCCAGTACGGGTGTGCCGGCGACCCAGGCCAGGACGGCGGCGAGCCACAGCACCAGGGCCAGCGGGTGGATCAGTTGCCGGACGAGCTCCCGCCACCAGCGGGTCCCGCCCTGCCGGCGTAGCTCGTTCGGCCCGTACTCGGCCAAGCGCTGGTGCGCCTCCGCCGTCGAGCGACCATCGAGGCTTGTCTTCAAGTCGCCGAGGAGTTGTTCGTTGAGACGTGGGGTTCGCGGGTAGGGGCCGAGGTGACGCAGGGAAGTGGCTGACCAGCGGATTATCGGCTGTGGCAGCCAGCGAGCCTGCGTGGTGCCGGCGGGGTCCGTCCTGGCGCGTCGTGGACGAAGCCCCTGTGGCACCCTCCCTGCCCGGCAAGTTGACCGTTTGGCCCCAAGGCGGACCGAAGCATACGTACGTTTTGGGAGGGTCGGTGCTGCACGGAGTTAGGCGGCGGTGTGGGCGAGGTGCGCGAGGCGTTCGTCGAGTTGCAGGAGCGCCTGGGTAGGCCGGGAACACGGATGCTGGACCGGCTTCGGCAGGCGCAGGCCGAGGATGGTCGGGTCGAGGCCGAGGACCTGGAGCGGACCGCTGGCGAGTTCGGCTGGCCGGTGGCGGCCGTGACGGGGGCGGCGTCCTACTACGCCGACTTTGCCGAGGGGCGCCGTGGCCAGCGTCATGTCCGGGTTTGCGAGGGAACCTCGTGCTTCGTCAGCACGCAGGGTCAGCACATCCCACGTCTCGAGCGGGCGCTGGGCGTTCGTCTGGGTGAATGCGCCGCGGACGGGTCGGTGTCGCTGCAGGGCGTGCGGTGTCTCGGGTACTGCTACGACTCGCCGGCTGTTCTGGACGGGGAGCAACCGGGTAGTGGTGAGCAACTCGGCGGGTTGTTCGGCGATCCGCGCGCCGCCGAGCGGCGGACGAGGCCCGGCTGGGCGGAGCCGTTGAAGATGCGGGCCACGCAGATACCGCACGCGAGCGCGGTGGATCGTCCGGTGGTGCTGGCCGGGTTGGTCGGCGACGAAGGCCCTTGGGAGGTGTGGCCGGGCGTCGTGGCTTCCGGCTCACCCGATCAGGTGATAGCTGAGGTCGCCACGTCGGGCCTGCGCGGGCGGGGCGGGGCCGGGTTCCCGGTGGCGAAGAAGTGGTCCGCGACCGCGCGGGAACCCGGGCCGAGGTATGTGGTGGCCAACGGCGACGAGGGGGATCCCGGCTCGTTCTGCGATCGGCTGCTCATGGAGAGCGATCCGCACCGGATCCTGGAGGGCCTGGCACTGGCGGCCTTCGCGGTGGGAGCGCGGCATGGGCTGATCCTCGTCCGGTCGGAGTACCCGACAGCCGCCAGGCGGCTGCGTGCGGCAGTGTCCGAGGCGCGGGAGAGCGGCCACCTGGGCAAGCGGGTACACGGCTCGGACTTCGACTTCGACGTGGAAGTTGTGCGGGGCGCCGGCTCGTACGTCGCCGGGGAGGAGACGGCGTTGCTCCACGCCGTGGCCGGCCTGCGGGCCGATGTGCGGGCCCGCCCCCCTTACCCCACCAGCCACGGGTACCTAGGGCAGCCGACCGCCGTAAACAACGTAGAGACGCTGTCGGCCGTGCCCTGGATCGTCCGGCACGGCGGGGCCGGGTACGCCCGCCTCGGTCATCCGGACGAGCCGGGCACCAAGCTCGTCTGCCTGAGCCAGCGCTTCCGCAGGCCGGGCGTGTACGAGGTGGAGTTCGGCGTGCCGCTGCGCCACCTGGTCGAGGATCTCGGTGGCGGGCTGCGCGAGCCGCACACACTGCGGGCGGTGCAGGTCGGCGGTCCCCTCGGCGGGTTTCTCACGCCGGACCAGCTGGATCTACCGCTGCTGTCCCGGCCGCTCGCGGAGGCTGGCGTCGCGTTGGGGCACGCCAGCCTCGTCGCGGTCGACTCGGCGCTGCCCGCCGCCGCGATCCTGCGGCATGCCTGGGCGTTCGGGGCTGCGGAGAGCTGCGGGGCCTGTACGCCCTGCCGGGTGGGGACCCGCCGTGGGGTCGAACTCGCCGAGCGTATCGGGGAACCCACCCAGGCTGAGGCGGCCCTGGCCGCCCACGAACCACTGCTTGAGGTGCTGACCGAGGCGAGCCTGTGCGCCTTCGGACGCGGAGTGTCCTGTGCGGTGCGCAGTCTGCTGCACGTCTACTCGGACGAGCTGCGCCGGACGGGCGAGTAGATGCAGCTGTCCGTCAACGACATAACTGTCCAGGTAGCTGACGGGGCCAGCGTGCTGGATGCCGTCAAGGCGGCCGGGGCAGTCGTGCCGACCCTCTGCTACGACGAACGGCTCACCCCCCAGGGGTCGTGCCGGGTCTGCCTGGTCGGCGTGAAAGGACGGGCGATGCCGGCCTGCACGACACCCGCCACCGAGGGCATGGTGGTGCACACCGACGACCCGGTCGCCCGTCGGTCGGCGCAGCTGTCGCTGGAACTGCTCGTCTCTCAACTGCCCGCCCGGGCGCTCGACGTTCCCGCCGACCGCAGCGAGCTGGTCCGCACGTGCGAGTACTTCGGGGTGACCGGGAGCCGGTTCGACGGGGCCATCCGAACGCGGGGCGTCGACCACTCCCACCCGTACGTGAAGCTCGACCGGGACCTGTGTATTGCCTGCAATCGGTGCGTGCGGATGTGCGCGGAGGTTCAGGGCACGTTCGCGCTCTCCCTGGCCGGGCGCGGGTTCGACACCGTGGTCGCGGCCGGCACGGGCGACGACTGGGTGTCTTCTCCCTGCGTCGCCTGCGGCGGCTGCGTCGACACCTGCCCGAGCGGGGCATTGTCCGAACCAGGGCTGCTCGACGCTCGCCCGATCAGCCGGACGACCACCACCACCTGCGGATACTGCGGCGTGGGATGCAGCCTGCGGGTGCACGTACGCGACGACGAGGTGGCCGCCATCACCCCCGTGCACGGCGCTCCCGTCAACCGCGGCCACGCCTGTATCAAAGGTCGCTTCGCACATGCCTTCACCCGGTCCCGGGACCGGCTGACCACACCGCTGATGCGTCGCGGCGGCCGGGACTCGCCGTTGGAGCCCGCGTCCTGGGCGGAGGCGCTCACCGTGGTGGCGACCCGGCTGGCCGAGATCCGGGACCGGCACGGGCCGGATGCGATCGGGATGATCTCGTCGGCGCGGGCGACGAACGAGGAGAACTATCTCGCACAGAAGTTCGCCCGTGCCGTCCTCGGCACGAACAACGTCGACAACTGCTCCCGGCTCTGTCACGCCCCGTCGGCGGTCGGGCTGACCGCCTCGTTCGGCTACGCCGGCGGAACCAACTCCGTGGACGACCTCGACGGCACCGACTGCATCCTGATCGCCGGGGCGAACCCGACCGAAGCCCATCCAGTCATCGGGGCGCGGATCAAGCAGCTGGTGCTGCGCGGAGCCCGGCTTGTCGTCATCGACCCGCGTCGCATCGACCTCGCCGAGATGGCCGACGTGCACGTGCAGGCCAGCCCCGGCTCCAACGTCGCCGTCTTCAACGGCATCGCCCGGGTGCTGCTCGACGAGGGCTACGCCGACGAGGAGTTCCTCCGCACGCGGGCCAGCGGGCTGGCCGAACTTACCGAGTTGCTCCGCGACTACCCGGTGGATCAGGCCGCGCGACTGGCCGGGGTCCAGCCCAAGACGCTCACCATGGCAGCCCGCCTGTACGGGACCGCGCGACGCCCGGCGATCGTCTACGGGCTCGGCATCACCGAGCACGCCCACGGCACCGACGGGGTCCGGACGCTGGCAAACCTGGCCATCCTGAAAGGCGCCGTCGGCACGCCAGGCTGCTGCGGCGTGCTGTCGATGCGCGGGCAGAACAACGTCCAAGGGGCGTCGGACATGGGCGCCCTGCCGGACATGCTGCCCGGCTACCAGCGCGTCGCCGACGCTGACGTCCGTGCCCGTTTCGGCCAGTGCTGGGGCGTGGACGTGCCCGACCGGCCCGGGCTGCGCATCCTGGAGATGTTCGAGGCGGCCGTTGCCGGCCGGGTGCGAGCGATGTACGTCATCGGGGAGGACATCGCGCAGACCGACCCCGACAGCGGAAATGTGCGCAAGGCGCTGGCCGCCTGCGACTTGGTCGTCAGCCACGACCTGTTTCTCTCCCGCACGGCCCAGCTCGCCGACGTGGTGTTCCCAGCCGTGTCCTTCCTCGAAAAAGATGGAACCTTCGTCAACTTCGATCGACGTGTGCAGCGGGTCCGCCCAGCACTGACGCCACCCGGCCAGGCCAAGCCCGACTTCGACATCCTGCAACTGCTTGCCCAGACGATGAGCGCCGACCTCGGTTGCCCCACCCCGGCCGATGCCCTGGCCGAGTGCGCCACGCTGACCCCGACCTTCGCCGGCATCTCCCACGCCCGGCTAGACCGGGACGGGCCACTGCACTGGCCGTGCCGCGCGGCGGACCAACCCGGGGAGGGGCGCCTCTACCTGGACTCCTTCGCCACCCCGAACGGGCGTGCTGCCCTGGCCGCGCGACCGTACCTGCCGCCGGGCGAACAACCCGATGCCGCTTTCCCCTACGTCCTGATCACCGGCCGCCGGCTGGTGCACTACAACAGCGGCTCGATGAGCCGCCGCACCCCCAACGTCGAGCTTCGCCCGCGCGAGGCGCTCGACCTCCATCCGGACGACGCCGCCCGGCTCGGGATCGCCGACGGAGACCCTGTCGAGGTGAGCAGCCGCCGCGCAGCCGTGACCTTCTCCGTCCATCTGACCAACACGGTCGCCCCCGGCCAGCTGTTCACCGCCTTCAACTTTCCCGACACCCCCACCAACGCCCTCACGTCTGACGTCACGGACACGGTGACGGGATGCCCCGAATACAAGGTGACCGCAGTATCACTGCGTCCGATCTGACCTCCCAGCTGGGCCGGAGGCGGCACATTGAGCAGCGCCGCCGGTCGCACGCCGGCAGGCGGTGTCGGCCGGCCCGCCGGCACCCGTGGTGACAGGAGGCTCGCATGGCGAAGAGCCCCAGCCGAGGGCAGGTGAAGGCCGAGAAGCTGTGGTGGGATTGGGTGCTGCTGGTTGCCGTCACGGCGGCGGTGCTGGCCGGGGCAGCACTTGTGGTTCGCCGGCCGGCGCGGCGCCGCAGACCTGCTGTGGGCCGCCGCAACCGCGGTCGCCCTGCTACCCGCGATCACATGGGTCGTCCGGTCGTTGCTGCACCGGCAGGTCGGGGTCGACGTGATCGCGGTCCTGGCACCGGCCGGTGCAATCGGCACGCCGACGAACCCCGCAGGGTGCCATCGAAACCGTGCCGCTCGACGCGGTACAGCCGGATGACCGCCTGCTCGTCGGCCCCGGTGAGGTCGTGCCCGTGGATGGGCGCACCGAGGACCCCGCGGTCCTCGACGAGTCGGCAATCACCGGCGAATCACAGCCAGTCGACCGTAAGCCAGACGAAGGGGTCACCAGCGGCGTGGTCAACGCCGGGCCGGCCTTCGGCATGCGGGCCACGGCCACGGCGGCGCAGAGCACCTACGTCGGGATAGTACGTCTGGCCGAGGAGGCGACCGCCCGCAAGGCGCCGATGGTACGGCTCGCCGACAGATACGCCGCCGCGTTCGTGCCATTCACCCTCGCCCTGGCCGTTGGGAGCAGCGGGGTGCGCTGAACGGCCTTCAACTGCACCCAACGGCGCTGAACTGCAATCAACGGCATCGGCCCGACCTGCGCTCATCCATTCCTACAGGTCAGAGTGGGTGCAGCGTCACGGTTCACACGGAGTGCTCAGCCGTATTGGGCAGCAGTCGACAGCGCTCTGTGTCGCCTGGTGGGGGAGTATCCGCAGGTCCGGCCGGTAAGGAGCCCCGGGCTGCTTGGCCTTGCATGAGGGTGCAGATTGGGCGCAGCTTGGCGAAGTGGTCACGGCGTCCGAAGTGGTCACCGGCCCTAGGCGACTATGAGCCGGCTGACCAGCGACGATGCGGGGGACCTGGCTGGCATGACCTCCCAGAGAAGACCGAAGTGGTCAACGTGCCAGCGCTATAGGACCCCCGAGCTTCGCCGGCCACGTCGGCGCCCCCAGACGCCGTCGCCTGAGTTGCTCCATCGACGTATATGTCTGCACTGCAGTGGCGGGGCGTCGACGGCTGTCCCATTTCCTGGAACGCTGATCTCACCCGCAATGCCGTGACCAGGATGTTCTGGTTGGTGACCTCTTCGGCGGCTCCGAAAGCGTCAGCATCCGTGGGTCTGACTGGTCAGCCGGGCGACGTCCTCAATTGCCGATGAGAGTGTGGTCGAGGCGTTCGACCGATCGCGTCCCATCGACGGCCGCTGCTAGCGTCACCGGCAACCATGGAGAATGGAGTGCCGATGGTGGATCGGGCGGAGGTCGGTGGACGGCCGCGGTCGGTAACGATTGCAGTGACTCTGATGACCGTCGTGGCCGTCGGGTATCTCGCAGACGCGGTGGCGGTCGTCGCTGGGGCAGCTGCGTACCCGGACCGTGTGCGCGAGGCACTGAACACCTCCGAGGTCGACCCACGTGCCTTTGACGCACTCAAGCCAGTGGCCTCGGCATTGCCCTACGTCGCGGCGTTGATCACCGCCGTGGCAGCACTGGTCCTACTGGGTATCGCGGCCTCGGTGCGTGCGGGGCACTTCGCGGGCCGCATCATCGCCTGGATCGCGATCGGTCTGTCCCTGATCTGCAGCTCCTGCGGGCTGCGCCAAGCTGGTACGCCCGCTTTCAGCGGAATCGCCTACGTGTCCGCCTTCAGCCGTGACGACTCCGGAACTCACACGTTCGTCCAGCGGTTACCGGCCGCGTACCCGCCGGCCTATCGGTACCTCAGCGCCGGCTTCGCCCTCTTCGCGATGCTCGCCTTGATCGTCGTCGCCGTGCTGCTCGAGCGACCCTCAGCCAACCGCTTCTTCCGTCCGGTCAGACAGCTGGCACCGCCGCCAGCTACTCATTACCTGGGCGGCTCGGCGCCAGCGCCGGTCGCTGGGGCAGCCCGTCCGACGGACGACCAGATCTCCCAACTGTCGGTGCTGGTCCGGCAGCATCAACGCGGCGAGTTGACCGACGAGGAGTTCGTTGCGGCTCGCCAGCAACTGCTCGGTGGCCCCTGATCGCGGCACGTCAGACATGCTGGTATCCGCTCGGCGGGAGACGCAGTTGCGCGGCCGCAGGGTCACACTCCTACCTCCCGCCATCGGCCACCGCGCGGTAACGCCCGCACATGGCCGCCGAGAGGGCGGTCGTGCCACGGAGAAAGCGCCAGACGGCCTGGAGCTGCATCTAACGTGGCGTTGACAGCGGCCCCAGGGTCTGAGCGAACATGGTGGCGTGACCGACAGAGGTCAGGAGCCCATCCAGCTCCGCCCCGGCTCGTACGACGAGCGGGCGGCGGACGTCCAGCCAGCACAAACATCGTCGGCCCTGCGAAGCGGCGAGTCGCGGCGTAGGTTCAACTGGGGCGAGCATCCCCTTGCAGAAGTCGGTTTGGGTGTGACTAGTTTGCTCGCTCTGGCGGGCTGGCTTGCGGCCGGGATTCTCATCTTCATGCTCGTCGACGACCGCGACGGACCGGAAGGCATGACGGGTCTTGCTGTCGCGTTCTCGATGCCGCAGGTTCTTGTGGTGGCATTCGGATTTACCGCGGTGGCGGCTTTCATATGGCACAGGTACTGGGGCGGGCGGGTCTCCCTTGTCGTCAGTATCATGGTCGCCTTGGCCGCGGCCGTCGTGCCGTGTGCTTGGGTGGCCGTAGTTTTTCAATGATTGATCGCCAAGCTGGCGCGTCACTGTCGGGCGACATCCTCAGATACCGCTGTCAAGGCGCGCCGGCCGCTGGTCGGCTCGTCACCGTCCGTGCCCGCGGTCTGCGTGGCTACGGCATCCGGAACTGCCGATGAGCGGTTGCGTCGGGAGCGGTCGACCAGCGTGCGGCTGGCATGCCCGACGGATAGACGAAGGGGGTAGTTCTCGGGGCGTTCCCCGGACTGAGGTTCGCTGTCGCCACCGTCGTCCCGACGGGGCGGTTGACGTCTCCGCACACTGCGACTTGACGCAACCCGAGTTCGTGACGGGCGACCTCATCCGGCCGAATCAGTCGTCAGCGCTCCGCCTGTCATGCAAGCGCCGCCGGCGATCGGACAGGGCTGTCGTTCACTGCCCGAGAGGGCGGTAGCGGAGGTGTACGACGCCGTTTCGGAATCGGCGCTCATCGAGGAGCTCAAGGTCGGCGCGCATGCCGGTCGGCAGCCCTGGCTTGCCCCCGCCGACGACAATGGGCAGGATGAACAGCTGGCACTCGTCGACCAGCCCGGCCTTGAAAGCCTGCGTCGCGAGGTTGGCACCTCCTACGGTGAGATCGCTGCTGGCCGTGGCCTTCAGTTCGTGTACTGCGGCGGGGTCGAAACGGCGTTCGAGTCGGGTGTCGGCAGTTGACGCCGCGGGAAGGGTCGTGGAGTACACGACTTTGCTTGCCGCCTGCCAGGCGCTCGCGAAGTCGGCCATGAGGTCGGACTGCGCGGCCAGAGCGGCGTCGGTCTCCCAGACGGCCATCGTTTCATACAGGCGCCGCCCGTAGAGAAACGTGCCCACAGACCGCAGGAGGTCGGTGGTGAACGCGAATACCTCGTCGTCGATTGGGAACCAGTCGAACGCGCCGCGTTCGTCCTCGATGTAGCCGTCAAGCGACACGTTCGTCACGTAAATCAGCTTCGCCATGCCTCTACCTCTCGATGATTAGCTGCACCAGCCTGGACATTCATCAGCGTGGCGTCCAGCTTGGTGAACGCTTGGAGCCAACCCTCCTCGCTGGGGCGCGCCAGGCGTTCGGGGAGCCACTGGCGGATCTCGAGTCGCGTCCGTCCGTCGGCCTCGTCGTGGAACTCGATCCGGAGTCTCGTCTCGAACGGCTCGATGCCCTCCTGCAGCCGGCCACTGACGTGCATGACGCCTTCGAGCAGTTCGCCGTCGGCGACGTCGGTGAGGTCGACGTGGATGTGCACGCGAAGCTCGGGTTCGGCTGCATTGACCTCCGTCCACCGTTGATAGCCGCCGGGGCGTACGTCGAACTCGATCTCGTCGCGCGGTAGTGAGTTGCCGGTCGGGCCCCACCACGCCGCTAGGTGGTCGGGATCGGTGAAGGCTCGGTAGACGAGCTCCCGCGGCGCGTCGAACACACGCGAGATGACGAGCTGCGGAGCTTCCGTTTTCATTCGAGCTCCCTGGGGTCGTCGGCCATCCGGTCCGTTGCCCGTCCGGCGGCCTGCACCGCGGCGAGGTGGGCATCGAGGCGGGTGAGGGACGAGTCCCAGAACCGCCGGTAGCGCTCGATCCAGTCGGCCGCCTCGCGCAG
This sequence comes from Micromonospora sp. NBC_00898, assembly GCF_045207895.1. Lineage (NCBI taxonomy): Bacteria > Bacillati > Actinomycetota > Actinomycetes > Micromonosporales > Micromonosporaceae > Micromonospora > Micromonospora sp. NBC_00898. The sequence continues at coordinate 3,173,966 of NZ_CP108775.1, read as the reverse complement.
CGGGGCAGCTTCGAGGTGGCTCGCGCGCCACTTGCCCGACCGCGACCGCGAGATGAGCGCGGCGCGCTCGAGCACCTTCAGGTGCCGTGACACCGCCGGCATCGAGATGGACAGAGGAGCGGTGAGCTCTGTGACCGTGGCGTCGCGTGCGGCCAACTCGGCGACGATCGCCCGTCGAGTCGGGTCGGACAGCGCCGAGAACACCGCGCTGAGCTGATCGGTGCCAGCCATCGGAAGCTCCCTTCACTTAACCACCGTGTTAAGCGTATGAGACGCGAGTGATGTTGTCAACGGATGAGTCGCCGGGCAGGCTCGGTCCTGCCACCAGCGCTGACATGCTGCCAAACAACCTGCGGAAAGACGGTGTCCGCTTCTGCCGCGGACCGAGCGTCACGGAGCGTGGCCGGCCGGCATGGGATGGGGCATCCTGACGTGCCGAGAAGAGTGCGTCGAGTGGCCATGCGTTCCGGTCGTCCGGGCGCTCGTCTCGGGATCCTGTGCATCCTGAGACGGGCGCATTGGCCGCGACGGTTTATCTGAGCGGTACTGTCCGGACATCGGGCGTTGCGGCCAGCAGGAGCGCCGACACGGCCCCGAAAGCGGCCGCACCGACGAAGACCAAACCCGGTGATGCGTACGCCAGCGACCACCCGAACGCCGCGCCGGCCGCAACCGGCACCGCGGTCTCCGCAACGGCACCGATTCCGGTCAGCGCGCCCTGCACGGTCCCCTGCTCGTTGGCCCGGACGCTGCGAGAGATCCATGACTGCGCGGCCGCACCGCCGACCGAGCCGAGCACGCCGACCGCCTGCAGGACGTAGAGCATCCACGGCACGGACACGAACGCGGTACCTACCAGCGACGCGACGCCGAGCAGGCTGCCGGCCACTGCGGCACGCTTGTCGCCGAGCAGGCGGACGACCGGGCCGACGGCCCGGGCCTGGAAGACCGCGCCGGCGAGCGCGCTGGCCGCCATCACGACGCCGATGTGCGCGGTGTTCCACGCGAACTGGTACGTGAGGAAGAACGTCCAGATCGACTGGTGGGTCATGCGGGCGACGTCGGCGCAGAAGTGGGCGTACGCGAGCCTCCCGAGCACCGGCCGGCGCAGGACGACGGCGAGGGAGCCGACAGGGTTCGCCATCCGCAGGGTCAGCGGGGTCGTCCCGTCTTCGGGCCGCGACTCGGGCAGAACGAACCAGCCGTACGCGACGTTGGCGAAGGACAGCGCGGCCGCGGCGAAGAACGGCAGGCGTACGTCGACGGCGCCGAGCAGGCCGCCGATGGTCGGGCCGGCGACGAAGCCGAGCCCGAACGCTGCGCCGATCAGCCCGTACGCGCGGGCCCGCGACTCGGGTTCCGTGACGTCCGCGATGTACGCGTTAACCACGGTGTTCGTACCCGCGCACGCACCGGCGAGGGCGTGGAACAGCAAGAGTGTCCAAGGGCTGGGTGAGATCGCGTGGGCCAGCCAGTCGACGCCGAGGCAGGTCAGCGACGCGAGCAGGACGGGACGCCGGCCGTGCCGGTCGGAGAGCCGTCCGAGCAGCGGCGAGACGACGAACTGCAGCAGCCCGTAGATCGAGCCGAGCAGGCCGGACCAGCGGACAGCGGCGGTGGCGTCCTCGGTGACGGCCGTCATCAGGGCCGGCACGATCGGCACGATCAGGCCGAGCCCGAGCATGTCGAGGAAGACGGTGACGAGGAGAAAGGAGAGGGCGGGCGCCCGGCGCATTGCGGCTCCTGAGTGTCGAGAGGGCAGGGCCCCCTCGCGACTCACGGTCCGCCGAAAGTACGGAGGATCAGAATATCTCCGTTGTCAAAATCATTTTTCACCATCGCACTGCGGCATGCCCCACCGGCAATGCATCGACTACTATCATCAGGGGCTAATCGACCGACAACCTCCGGCCAAGCCGTCCAGCCAAGAAGCGACATCCGGATCTGCCGCGCCCCGCGCGCTGCCAACAACGCACCGACGAGGGCCGCCCGCAGGGCGTGGCGCAGGCCCGTGCCGATGTACAGGTGTGTGGTCTTGATGTATGCGATGCTCGGCCGGGGGGACCGCGTTTCCGACTCTGAGGGCGAAGGCTGCGTCCGCCGAGCGGCATCCCGCGGTCAGCCGCTAATGCGGTAGAAGTGTGGCGGCCGCGCCCGCCAGAAGCGGCGCGGGTATTGCCAGGCCATTCTGAAGGTCGGCCAGGACGCTTCGATCTGCCCCGAGGATCTGCTCCATCTTCTGGCTGTCCGACACCCGGCTCAAGATCGTCTGCCCGTCGTTGAGGTCCCCAATCGGAAACAGGTGCTCACACAGTTCTTGTCCGCGACGTTGTAGAGCTGCCCAGCCCGGCACGTAGGCCAGCGCCACCAGCAGTGAACCCATCCCGCCGAAGACCAGCGTGTACTGAGGTGGCAGATCACCGAGCGGCAGATGTGTGCTCTTCTCCAACATCATGAGCGCGCCGAACTGGAAGGTCACTAGCGCTACCAGGGTTCCGACTGCGGCCAGGAGTCGCCGCAGCAGCCGGCGCAGCGCAAGGAGCAGGACGACTCGTTCGCCTGGCGTGTTGGGAACCGGCCAGGTGGATGCCACGTGCCGCACGCCGTACATGACTCCCCCCGCAGGAGCGCTCGCTAGTGCAGCTCCGCGTTAATCCTTGAGGGGTCAGGACCAGGCGGTGGGGTCGCCGAGGTAGAGGCCGCAGGCGCAGTCGATGGCCTCTTCGGGGGTGCCAACGGGTTGGCCGTTGGGTAGGAACGAGTCCTCGTAGCCGTCGCGGCTGGCCAGGTGGATGGCGAAGCCCCACCGGTCGGCGCTGCCGGTGTAGCGCAGCCGGCACAGGGGCCAGATGTCACCATCCTCGTCGGCGTCGATGTAGGCGTAATCGCCGCGGAAGCGCACCACGAGTCGGGTCAACTGGGGCCAGCGGGCCGCCCGGTGTGTCTCCACCCGGTCGGCGAGGGTGGCCTTGACGGCGTCGGTCGGTCGCACCATGCCGTTCATCGTGCCCGACCACGGTGTGTCGCACCGCGTGGCTCCCGTCGGCGTTGGTACAGATCCTCTTCGCGTGGCCGAGATCATCCCCCGGCCGGTCACGCGGAGAGGTCACTCCTATGCCGCCCCGCGCCCGGAGCGTGGTCATCGACGCTGAACACCGTCCCCGGCTGGAGGCCCTGGCGCGATCGCGGACCGCCCCGCTGCGCGACGTCCAACGGGCCCGCATCGTCCTGGCCGCCGCCGACGGCGCCTCCAACGCCGCGATCGCCCGGGACCTGTCGATCAGGGAGTCCACGGTCCGTACCTGGCGGGGGCGGTTCGCCGAACACGGAATGGCCGGGCTGGGCGACCGGCTACGCCCGGGACGACCCCCGATCTACGGCCCGGACACGCACCTGCGGATCGTGGCTGCCGTCACCAGCGAGCTGCCCGAGGCGGACACCGTATGGTCGCATCGGCTGCTGGCCGAGCACCTGCACGAAGACGGGATCAGCGCCTCCCAGATCGGGCGGATCCTGGCCGATCTGGACCTCAAGCCCCACCGGGTGCGCGGCTGGTTGACCCGCCGCCCGGATCCGGCCTTCTTTACCAAGGCCGCCGAGGTCTGCGACCTGTACCTACACCGACCCGACGGATCCGTGGTCATCTGCGTTGACGAGAAGACCGCGATCGCCGCCCGCAGCCGCAAGCACCCCGACCAGCCCTGCCGAGCGGGCCGAATCGCCCGCCGCGAGTTCGAGTACGTCCGCCACGGCACCGTCTCGATCATCGCAGCCCTGTATGTCCACAGCGGCCAGGTCCACACCGAACGCATTGGCCGCAACAACTCAGATACCTTCATCGACTTCCTGACCAGGCTCGACCAGCGCATCGACCCGACACTGACCATCCACCTCGTGCTGGACAACGGCTCCTCACACACCTCGAAGGCCACCCGCAAGTGGCTGCGGGACCACCCCCGGTTCCAGCCGCACTACACCCCCGCCCACGCCTCGTGGCTGGACCAGGCCGAGCTGTTCTTCTCGATCCTGACCCGCCGGCTGCTCCGCCGAGGCGAGTTCACCTCCCAACAAGACCTCGCCGACCGGATCGACAAGTTCGTCACCGTCTACAACCGGACCGCCAAGCCCTTCCGATGGACCTACGACGGCCGACCACTCAAAGCAGCCTGATCCCTCAAGGATTAACGCGGAGCTGCACTAGGACGACGAGCGAGACAAGTAGTCCGTTGTGCCAGGTCGCGTTCGCGTGGGCTCGCTCGGGGAGGACCCGCGTGACGTTGATGGCCACCACGCCTATGGTCGCGATCGCCGCCACCGGTACCGCCACGTCGCGCACGCGCACCGGATGCAAGGCAGCGAGTTCGGTCCAGCGACGGAGCCCGTAAACGAGGACAGCTGCTGCGGAGGTGCTCAGGGCGACCGCTAGCGGCGCCCACACCAACCACAGCTGGCTTGCGTGGCCTGGATGCGTCATAACCACCGCAATTCCGCCGGCAAGTCCCAGGACAGGGGCGGTGAGCGCCGCCACCGAGGCCGTGGCTGTCCTCTGCATCAGCAACTCCATCCGGTGCCGTCGATCCGTGCGATACGAGACCACGTGCCCCTAGCTAGCTCCGGGGCGACCTGCCTGATGCCTCTCCGCCATCAGGCCAGCAGATCACTGGCGGCTCTGCCAGCGGTAGCGGCCGGTCGGTGGAACTCGTAGCTGGCCATCACGGACCGCAGGTGAACCTCAGGTACGGGCGGGTCGAGGTCGAACGCGTCGCGCTCCGAACGGACGTATGGCGGTGGATACACCGGGAACCGACCGAGAAGCCGTAGCCGGGGCAGCGTCGATGAGCCACTCATGTCGGTGTCGGCCGGGGCCGTCAATGCGCTCAAGTAGTGGAGGCAACGGGAACTCCGCCGACCATCGTCTATGACCAAAGGCGCAGGCGCGGCCTGCAAGGTCAGGTGCACGCTCATAGCCGCGATGCGAGCGCCGCCGTGACGACGACGGATGTCCGGGCTCGGGCTTTCGAGGCGGCTGCTCCTATCCTCCCTGTTCACCAATCCGCCGCGGCCGGTAGGCGGCGGTCGTCCCCGCGAGGCTGCCGAAGGACAGGGCGAAGGCCAGCGGGAGGAACAAGTCCACGGGGGGCGGCCGGAATACGGCAGAAAGGGGCCGCGGCGGCGATCGGCGCGTGGTCGACGCCCAGCTCGCCGACCCCGCCCCTCAGTGCTCGGTACCAGGACAAAAATGGGTGGCCTCGCCAGCCCGTCCCGCCCTACCTTGTAACTGGATCTTCTTCTCCGACCCGCTCACGAGAGGACTTCACCCCGCGTGACGCCGCCTGCTCTTTAGACCTGACATCTTCCCCGTGCATCGGTCGCCGACGTCGCCGTCGGCTCTTTTCCCGTGCCTTCCGTCAGGTCTTCAGAGAGATCATGTCTACGCGTCCTCATATCGTGCTGTCCTGGACCGTTCGGCGCACGCGCCTTCCCCTGCTCGGGTTCCGCTGCGTCCACTGCCATTCCGGCCTCGCCAGCACTGGCGACGGGAAGTTCCGCGTCAGTGCCAACGGCAAACTCCTCAACATCTGGTTCCTGGTCGCCTGCGTTTCCTGCGACCGCATCAGCAAAATCACCGTTCACGATCGCTTCCCGGTCCGGTACCTGGATCCGATCCTTCTGGAGCGCTACTCCGGCAACTCCTCTGCCCTCGTCGCCCGCGTCCTTCTCGACCCGCTGATCGCCCGGCGCAACCGGTTCGCCCTGGAGTGGGACTCATGCTGGGAACTGCTCGCCCCGTCCCCTCCCGAAAGCCGCTGGCCCGTCCAGGTTTCTGTCATCTTCGACGACCCCGTGGCCCCTTCGCCCCGAACGGCTCATCGCCCAGGGGCTGGGCATCAGCCGCGGGGAGATCGCTCGCCGCGTCAAGATCGGCATTCCGCTGAACCGCAGAACTCACAGGGACTTCTCGTTCGTCCTGCTATGAGCCGCCGCCGTGGGCCTGAGCCGGGGCGAGAGGCAAGGTGGCCTTGCCCGGGACTGCATCACACGGCGCTCCGCGCGCGGTCGCTCATGACCGGGCGCGAACGAAGGTCAGGGCCGGCCCGATACCGGCGACGAAGGTGAACGCCCGGGTGCATACATCCGGACGTGCCGATGAAAGGGTGCACCGCTGGTCCGGTCTTGACAACTCCAGAAACCCTCGGAGTGCATCCTTTACGGCGTTCATCCTCCGGCTGCGCCGGTCGGTCTTCGGCGGCCCGCCTGACAATCGTGATCCGCCCGGTGGCTCCGCTTCCGTCAGGCATGAGGGCTCGGATCTTCGTCCGGTGATGGCGCCCGGGTGGGCGGTACAGGAGACAGATCCCGGTGGGTGCCGGTGATCCCGGCCGCCTGTTCGTGCGCCCGGTTCAGGATCGCCTCCGCCTCCCGTCGGGCGGCGGTCACGATCCCCTCGGCTTCGAGCCGCGCCTCGGCGCGGTGGTCGTCGGCCTGTTCCTCGGCGAGTTTGAGGATCTGTTCTACCCGGGTGCCCAGGCCGCTGAGGGTTGGCCGCTGCCGGTTCCGCCGTCGTCGTTCCGCGACGACCGCGGTTCCTGTGGTCGTCCCGTCGCCTGCCACCCCGGCGTCCTCGTCGCCGTCGACCAGGCCGTCCCCGACGAGATCGGATTCCGTCGTACCGACCAGGGAGAGCGCGACGCCGAGCGCAGCGATGGCGACGCCGGACCAGACGGCGGCCGGCCCGAGGGACGGACCGACCGTGGCGCCGACGCCGAGCCCGAAAAGGACGGCGGCAGTCTTGGCCGGCTTGTACATCGGTCCTCCTCGTGTGGTGCGGGCGTGGGGCTTCCGGTTCCAGCATGACGAACGAGTCAACCCGGGTCGATCCCCGACGGAAGGTCCCGGCGCACGAGGGGCGCTGGATCGGCCGAGCTCGTAGTTCCCAGTGGCGGACAATCGAATATCCGGATCTGCCGCTGTCCGCGCGTTGGTAGCGCTTGGCGCCGTGCGCTGTCATGTGCCGAGACGAGGATGTGGGGGCGGGACCCGTAGCAGTGTCGGTGGACGATCGTACGGATTTCCGCGCGGTTCACGCAGGTTTCCGGCCCCAGGCCGAGATCATGGGCGAGGTGGCGAGATCGAGAAGCCCCGCCGCGACGTTGTCGAGATGCCGGTCGACTGCTTCGTTGGTAGCCAGGCCGGCGGCGACCAGCCGGTCGCGGATCTGCGCCACGGTGGCCTGCTCCAGCAGGGTGCAGGCAGCGCCGGTCATCGGGTAGAAGGCGTCGGCTTCGACGTCGACGAGTCCCGCGCCGCGCAGCAACCGAGGCAACGTGCGCCCGTAGGACAGGTCGACCCCACGCTGAGCCATCAGCGTGCGGAAGTCGCGCTTGAGTTTGTTGGCCAACTGCTGGGCCGGACCCGACTCGTCCGGGCAGACCAGCGGCTGCATCATCGGGTCGGCCTCCTCCACCAGCAACCAGCCGCCGGGCCGCAGAGCCGAGATCATGGCGGCCAGCGCCGTGGCACGCTGTGGTACGTGCACCAGGACGAGGCGCGCGTGCACCAGGTCGAATCCATCCCCTGCCGGCGGCTCGACACCGACGTCGTGGCGGCGGACCTCGTAGCCGGCGTCGGCGACAGCGGTCATCCACGAGACGTTGATGTCGGTGGCAAGCACGTGCCCCGCCGGGCCGACGCGCGCGGCGAGCCAGGACGGCACGCTGGGGCCGCCAGCGCCGACTTCCCAACACCGCCAGCCTCTCGCGATGCCAAGCGCGTCGATGTGCCGGAACGTGGAAGGGTTGAACAGCGCCGCCAGGGCGCCAAAGCGAGTCCCTGCTTCCGCCTGCTGATTGTCGAGCAGATAACCGCTGTCATCGGCCATGTCCGCATCATCCCTCTCGCTGATGTCCAGGTTCCGCCACGCCGCGCGGAGCGTGTGGCCGACGAGCGGAGCAACGCGCTCAACTGCCGCCGACCGTGCGCCTGCTGTAGTTCAGGCACTGCCGCGTCGCGCTGTGCGGCGGTGCCACCGTCGCGTGCCCGCTCTGCGCTGCCCTGGGTGACGGTCCTGGATCGGCCTCGGTCGCTTCATCGTTGCCAAAGGAACGCGGCGTCGCTGCAGGATCGGCAACGAAATCCGTAACCACAGCCACCGCCGCCGAAGTTCGCCGAGGTTCGGTAATCGTGTCCTTCCTCAAGCTGCACGACGAACGACATCGGTTGATCACAGACGCCGCAGTCGGGCGTCTCGTCGTTCTGCAGCCACGCCGGCCGACCACCGACCTGGCCCAGCACCTCCGGCCAGGACCGACCGGTCTCGCGAGCCCAACGGTCCCGCGCTCCCAGATAGTCGTCCCCCTCGATCTGCACGAAGCCGATCGCGGACGTCTCGTCGAGCAGCGTGACGCCGTCATCGGGTACCGGGGCGGCCCGCGTGGCATCGGACCCGAACACGAAGGCGCTGTTTCCGCCCGAGGCGGCATCCCATTCGTCGCAGAGCCCCGGCTCGTTCTGGCACATGAAAACCGACAGCAGACTGGCACTGCCGGGATCGGCGTCAGCAAGGCAAATCTGAGGCAGGAACTGCATCGGCCCTTCGCACTCGCGGCACCGAGGCCACTCGAACTCTGGCGGCGTGAGCGGGACTCCGCCCGTACGGGTTTCCGACGCGTCTGCTGCCGCGGCGCCGGCGTAGATCATCAGCTTCACCACGCGGGCAGGGTACGCGGCGCCCTTCGAACAAGCGGTCGGACGAATGCCGTTCTTCGGCGGGGCTGACAAGACTCACTGATTCGTCGCTGACTGCGCGAAGCCCATCCACACTGAGACTCTCGGTTAATCATTCAGATAGCCGACTGCTGCGGAGCCGGATGCGATCCGGACGCGGTAGCCCCAACGTTGCAGAGCCCGAGCCATCCTGCCCGCACCGGCCGGGTTGGCGGAGTGGACATGGACGACGCCGATGTCGAACGGACGCCCTTCGAAGGCCGCACGCTCCAACACCTCCACAACCGGCCAGATCGTGTCGGCCTCACCGAGGTCGTGACCAAGCCACAGCTCGTCCAGCCGCTCGTCGCGGTGGCGTTCGAGGAGGGCGACCCCGGCAACGCTGCTGCGCGACACCTCGGCACTACGGCCATCAACGAAGGAGCGCAGGTCGTCTACCAGAACGATTCGCCGAAGCTTGCCGCCGTCCACGGGACCATCGTGCCGCCCCTCGTCGGGAGATCCGAAGGCCCGGGGACGATCACCTCGGACATCGGGCGCATTCTTCTGCCGCTGACAAAGCGCGGCGTCCGCGATGCACTCGTCACCGTCCATACCCAACGTCGGGTGGCTTGCTCCGTGCCGCAGGGCGGACGCCCCTGCGCTAGGCAGGCTGTCCCGGCTGGTCTCTGGCTGTCGGTCCAGGCCGCGTATCCGTCCGTTCGGGTGGATTGGGTGCCGCCGTCGACGCGCGGCTGGATCCCAATCTCCGGCCGGTGCACCGTCTACAGTTGACTGACCAGCGCTTCCTGGGTCGTTTCGAAGTGCGCAAGCCGTTGATGGGCACTGTGCGTGTGGCTCACCGTGGATGACACGTTCCACCAAGGGTTCCGGGGCGCGGACGCCGGTGATGAGCTGACCGCCCCCGTAGGGCTTCCTTGTGCAACCAGGCGATGGGCTGACCGTTCCCCCTCCTTGTCGGCGGGAGGATCGGGCGTGGTGCGGCGAGCGGTCGAGTCGTAGAGGGGTGACGTTCGGTGAGTGTTCTGGGCGACTTCGTGCGACTCGATCCCGAGGTGATGGAGGCGGTTCGGGCCGATCCCGGCGACGCGTACGTCCGTCTGTCGGACTTCGAGGAGGCGGGTCGACTGGACCTGGGGCGGGCATGGGAGACTCGCCGCCCTCATGGACGCGGCGCATTTCCCGATCAACCCGGTCACCGCCGGCTCGCTCTATCCGGATGAGCGGACGTCCTGGGGCGCGAGAGCCGATTCCCGGTCCCTGACGGTCGAGGAGGTCGCCCGGGCGGCGGCGCACCTGAGCCAGACTCCGTTCGACGTCTTGAGACCTCAGCTGCGGCAGGTGCTGGAGGAAGAGGAGGGAATCCTGGTCAACCTCGATCCTGCGTCACCCCATTACCTGGAGCCGCTCTCGCCCGAGGAAGCCGCGCAGGTTCGCATGTCCGACGTGACCGTGCGGAACATCGAGCTTATCCTCGCCGATCGTTACGAGGCGCTCGTGGTCTTCTTCGACGCCGCCGCAGGAGCCGGCCAGTGCACCGTCTTCTGGGCGGCCTAGACCTAGCCACCCGCGTTCGTGGGACACGGGCGAGGGAGGTCGCCTGACCTACTAGGGGAACTCGAAGTGGTCAACCGGCGACAACACGAGGTTGACCTACCGTAGTTGCCTGCCATCCACACGGTGTTGTTCACCAACGAGTGCAGCGCGCCCCGCGATCCCACTCGCTCAGGTCGCGCAGGCGGTAGGCGCGCGTGCGGGATTCGCGCTCGCCGGCGCGGCACTTCTGGTCGACGCTGTCCTGATATGGCGGTCTCGACGGTTCAGGATGGGCCGATCGGCCGACCAGGCCGGGGCGGCGGGGACCAGAAGGCCTGGGTAGTTTCCCTGTCATGAGTGAGGACACCTTCCGCTCGGTGGAGCTCGAGCGCACCAGCGTGGGAAAGTACGTCGTGCGGAATGTCCGCGGCGGATCGATGTCGATGGGCACGGGCGAGGACGGCAGCTTCACGCCGGTGGAACTGCTTCTGGCGGCCATCGGCGGCTGCACTGCGATAGACGTGGACCACATCACCAGCCGCCGTGCCGAGCCGACCCAGTTCTCCGTCAAGGTCACCGGCGACAAGATCCGGGACGAGGCCGGAGGAAACCGGATGCAGAACCTCAGGGTCGAGTTCACCGTGACGTTCCCGGTGGGCGCGGGCGGCGACAGGGCGCGCGAGGCGCTGCCCCGGTCGCTGCAGCAGTCGCACGAACGGCTCTGCACCGTCTCCCGTACCGTCGAACTTGGCACTCCCGTCTCGATCGTCGAGGCTGCCGGCTCCACCGGAGACTGAGGTCTCCGGGGGTTGACGGGCGGCGAGGCGTTCGATCACCCCGCGGGCGAAATGCTGGTGCTTCTCGATGTGCCGCTACCACCAAACCACATCACTCTCGCTGACACTTCCGTTTACTCGCCGTCGGATCGCTCGCGTCCTGCCGCGGGGAGGACGGCCCGCGTTAGGCAGACTGTTCCGGCTGACCGTGTCGGTCCATCTGGGGCCAGATCGGGGAGCGGGTGGGGAGCCGTCGGGTGTGGGGCGCCACGGTCGATGGTCCGCAGCCGGCGAGGGCGCTCAGCGTCGCGGTCGCAAGAAAAGTTGCCAGGGATACGACGAGCCGAGCGCTCCGCCTGACGTGACTTTACGGGTACGCCGACCCTGACACTGTCTGCGTTCTCGGCTTGCCTGGCGTCACGCATCGACGTACCGTGGCCGGTTGCCGACGGCGGGCGTCGGCGCACGTACCCCAAAGGATCGAACATATGCCGCGTAAGCCCTTCAATCGCAGCATGATGACGACCCTACTAGGCCTGCTCATCGCCGTGTTGACCCCGGCCCTCGCAGTGGCGTCGCCGGCATTCGCTGGCGGCGATCGATGCTGCCAGGTGAGCATCGACAACATGCCCGCGCAGTTTCACGGCGGAGGCGACCCCGAGCCCTTCACTCTGCATGTGGTTAACCAAACCCAGGAGACTCTCCGGTACCTCAATGTGTCGTTCGTCCTTCAGGCGAATGGTCTCGTCGGAGACCTGGTCCACCTCCAGCGTCAGCGCGTTCTCGGCGGACCACACAGCGTCGGAACGTTCACCCAGCACGGTGTGCAGAACGGTGTCGTCACGGCAAACGATCAGATCGACTTCGGGATGCTGGCGCTGCCGCCCGGCGACGGCGTGAACATCCAGTATCAGCTGTCCTTTAACAAGAAGATCCCCAGCACCGGGCTTACGCTTTCAGTACAAGTGCAGCCCAAGCGAAGCGACGGGGGCGTCAGTTCCGCCGGCCCGTATCAGTCCACGATCGTGGCAGCGGGACAGTCGACCCAGACTCAGCCAGATCCAACGCCGACTCCAACTCTGAGCGCTACGGCTAGCGATACGCCGATCGCGGCCGATGCGACCGACGTCGGAGCAGCGCCAACGGACCAGCCATCGCTCAACGTCGGCAGCTCGTCAAGCGGCGGCGGTGGCTCGCTGATGTGGCTGGCGTACACCATTGGCGCTCTGCTCTTGCTCAGCGGAATCGGCGTGATCGGCACGCTGCTGTGGCGGCGCGGACCTCACGAAGTCGAGACCGATTGGGACGAGCCGCAACGGTACGGCCAGCCGACATGCCCGACGCAGCCGCTCGGTGTTCACGCGCCCACCCAGATCGCCGACGACGGAATGTCGAGGTAGGCCGGTGGCCACGGGGCGCAAACACGTGTTGCCCCGACCGTCTACAGCGCGCCCGGCCATCATACGGCTCCGACCGTGCAGTTCCCGGTCCCGCAGGACCCCTTTGCGGATCCTGAGCAGGCCCGGGGTTGACCCGGCAAAGGGGCGCATCCGACGCTGCGCTTGCCGAAAATGCCATCCGGCCAGGCTGCATGCCGGTCGTGGAGGATGCCGCCGAGGCGGTCGCGGCGTCGTATGTCGAGGCGGGTCGTGGCGTCCGGCTCGGGGATCGGCTTGGGCAGCGCGTTGTACCTGCCGAGAATTACGTCCGGGCTGGTCAGGCGGCATGTTCGTACTCGTGTAGGAGGCCGCCGAGGCGGTCTCGGCGGCGGATGCGAAGCTGGTTGAGTTCGTCCTTGTCGCTGATTGGCTCGGGCAGCGGCGCCGTTGGCCGGGCGTTGGCCATCCCCTGATGTGGACGGTGGGCCTTGTAGAAGTCCTCGTATTCGCGCAAGGCGCGGATCAGGTGCCCTGGTTCCTGATCAGGGTTCGGTCGAGCATCTCGGCGCGGCAGGTGCGTACCCAACGTTCCATGATCGCGTTCATGCGTGGCATCTGAACGCCGCTGCGCACGACGGTGATGCCGCTGTCGGCCAGGATCGCGTCGAACAGTGCCGGGTACTTGCCGTCGCGGTCGCGGATCAGGTATCGCGCGGTCGAAGAGCCCGGCGGCGAGCGGCAACAGGCCCAGCAAGGCCAGCAGCCACCACCAACCGCCCAACGACACCCCGACCGATGAGCACCGACCCGAGGACGACCCGTGCGACCCGACCGGCTGGCGAGTTGAAGAACTGCAGGACGGGCACGACCACCCCCGGTACAAAGAGGGACAATAAGCCCCAACTGCCCGCCAGCCTATCGGCAAACCGCACTGGTCGTACCGGAAGCGTGTCGCTGAGCAGTGGCTGGTGCGGTCGCGTCTCCGGTCGCCGTGCGCCCGCCGCGACGACAGTCGGTCGGTATTCCGCAGACGCCTGCCGCACCGGCTCCCTACCGACGCCTGGTCCGGTATCGCCACGGTGAGAAGCGGCTTCGACAGTGCCGCTCAGCGGGCCTTCTTCGTCGCCCGCTTGCGGGGCGGCGTCAACAGGTCGGCGATCGCCGCGATCGCGGACGGCACTAGCCGGTAGTACGCCCAGACGCCGCGCTTCTCGCGCTCGAGCAGGCCGGCCTCGGTGAGGATCCGAAGGTGATGACTGACGGTCGGCTGGGAGAGCCCGAGCGGCGCGGTGAGGTCACTCACGGACGCCTCGCCCTCCGGAGCGGACTGGATGAGACTGAGCAGTCGCAGCCGGGCTGGGTCGGCGAATGCCTTCAGCACTCCCGCGAGCCGCTGGGCATCGGCACGCTTGATCGGCTCGCCAGCAAGCGGCGAGATAGCAGGCTTAGCAGTTTTCGCAATTCCCACGTCTGCCATCGTTCCACCAACACCATCGATAGGCCGGTGGAACCGGGACCGGGTCACCGTCAGTTTGCGGGTAGGGAGCCGTGTGGACCCGTCCCGGCCGTGCCCGCAGCCCGGATGGGCGAGTGTCGGCATCGGCGCAGCGTGGCGCGGATCTTGGGCCACTCGGCATGATGATCTGCGGGAGGGCGAGGACTTCCCGACCGCCGGGCACGTCGTGGACTACCTACGGGCCTACGAGCAGCGGTACGACCTGAGGGTGCGTCGGCCGGTCCGGGTACACGAGGTGCGGCGAGCCGGGGAGCGCCTGGCGGTGGAGACCGACGCCGGGAGATGGCTGGCCCGGTACGTCATTTCCGCCACCGGTACGTGGGAGTGCCCGTACGTGCCCGACATCCCGACCAGCCAATCTGACTCGCTTCAGGCGGCTTGGTGGGGGAGTGGCTCCGCATCGCCGCACGGCGCGGCACGCCAGTTTCAAGATTCCGGGGTCGGGCAACAACGGGCGCCAGCCAGTCAAATCCTAAGGGAGCCGCGCCCAACGGCTCCGTATCGCCCTCGGCAATGGCGTCAGCGCCTCGCTGCCGCCATTGCTGTCTCGCGGCGCGAACTCCAGTGCAGACTCTGCCCGTCGGAGCCTCATTCTCCCTGGCTGGATTGACGACTGCGCTGCCATTGGCGCAGGGGAGTCGAATTGACTGCGTTAGTTGCGCCATAGGGTCCTCGTGGGTAGCTCACGGCTGTAGTGTTTACGCATTGTGAGGTGCTAGGCTTTAGCGCATGAGCACCCATTTGTGTATTGGGTGCTACGCGGAAATGCTCAATTCCCCCTCGGACACCAACCGAACCCCAACGGTGCGCGCCAAGGTCGATGATGGCGTGCACCGTTTCTGTTTCTGGCTCGTAGATGAGTTTCAGGCCGAGGCCGAGGGCCAGGCGCTGCGGAAGGTGCGACGGTAGGCGTCCGGTGGTACACCGACGGTGCGGTTGAAGTGTCGGCGCAGCGTCGTGGCGGTTCCCATGCCAGCCGCCCGGGCGATGGCGTCGATGCTGTTGTCGGTGTTCTCCAGCAGCTCCTGGGCCCGGCGGATCCGCTGCGTTGACAGCCACTGCAGCGGGGTGGTGCCTGTTACCGACTTGAAGTGGCGGGCCAGGTTGCGCGAGCTCATACTCGCCTGGCGAGCCAGGTCCTCCACGGTCAGCGGACGGTTCAGCCGTTCCATCGCCCAGGGGAGCAGGTTGGCGAGGGGATGGTCGTCGCGGGCGGGCACCGGGGTGGTGACGAACTGGGCCTGGCCGCCGGCGCGATGCGGCGGCACGACGAGGCGGCGGGCGACGGCGTTAGCGACCGTCGAGCCGTGGTCGCGGCGGATCAGGTGCAGGCACAGGTCGGTCGCGGCGGCCTTGCCGGCAGAGGCGAGCACGTTGCCGTTGTCGACGTAGAGCACGTCCGGGTCGACCTTCACCCGGGGATAGCGGGCGGCCAACGCCTCGGTGTGGGCCCAGTGCGTTGTCGCGCGCAGCCCGTCCAGCACCCCGGCGGCGGCCAGCACGAACGCACCGGTGCACAGCGAGACCATCCGAGCGCCCGCCTGGTGGGCCGCGCGGACGGCGTCGAGCAGGTCGGGTGGCACGTCCGCGTCGATGTCCTCCACGGCAGGGATGATCACGGTGTCGGCGCGGGCGAGTCGGTCCAACCCGTCGTCAGGTTCCATACGGAATCTGCCGATCCGGACCGGGCCCGGGCCGCAGACCACGAGGTCGTACCACGGGTCTGCCAGGCCGGAGGGGTCGCGGACGAAGACTTCGCAGGCCATGGCGAGCTCGAAGTGCGGCATCCCGTCGGTGGCGGCGAGCGCGATAGTGGCCATGTCCGAAATTGTATGGGGCATGGCGTTCCAGACACTAGTCCGTGGCCGGCCGCTGCTGGGAGGCTGTCCTTAGTCGATCTTTCGAGGAGCACGGAGGAACTGCAGATGGGTTCGGGTCAGACCGTGGCGGTGTTCGGTGCGTACGGACACACCGGGCGGTTCGTGGTGACGGAGTTGCGCGATCGCGGGTTCGTCCCGCTTCTCCTCGGTCGCGACGCGGGCAAGCTCCAGGCGCTGGCGGCGTCGCATCCGGGGCTCGAATACCGGGTGGCGTCGGTCGACGATCCGGCCTCGCTCGACCAGGCATTGAAGGACGCGGCCGCGGTCATCAACTGCGCCGGCCCGTTCGCCTCGACCGTGGCCCCCGTGATCGAGGCCGCCCTGCGCACCGGGGTCCCGTACGTGGATGTGGCGGCCGAGATCGAGGCCAACCTCGACACGTTCACGCACTTCACCGCCCGCGCTCAGACCGCAGGCGTCGCGGTGGTCCCGGCGATGGCCTTCTTCGGCGGACTCGGCGATCTGCTCGTCACGACGGCGATGGGCGACTGGATGGCGGCCGACGAGGCGCACATCGCGTACGGACTGAGCAGTTGGCACCCCACGGCTGGGACCCTCGCCTCCGGCACCGTCTCCCGGGAACGGCGCGATGGCCAACGTGTCCGCTACACCGGTGGCCGGCTGGAGTATTACGTCGACGAGTGTGACCTGCCGACCCTGGAATGGGACTTTCCCGCTCCGATTGGCCGCCGGACCGTCCTCGGCGAGTTCACGATGGCCGACGTCGTCACCGTCCCCAGCCACCTGTCCATCCCCGAGGTGCGCACGTACATGACCACCGACGCGGCCAAGGACCTGGCCGCTCCAGACACACCCGCACCGACTGCTGTCGACGAGCGCGGCCGATCCGCGCAGACGTTCACCGTCGACGTCATCGTGCGCTCCGGCGACACGCAACGACGCGTCGTCGCCAGCGGCCAGGACATCTACGCCATCAGCGCACCGCTGGCGGTCGAAGCGGTCCATCGCATTCTCGGCAGTCAGACGAGGACGAGCGGCGTCGCCTCCGCCGGCAAGATCTTCGACGCGCCCGACTTCCTCCGCGCGCTGTCCGCGCACATCTCGCTCGAACCGCGCCACGAGTCTCGCGCGCCACAGTTCTCCTGATCGCCCAGCCACAAGTGACAGCCCAGACAGTCCCCAATGTCGGCGTGCCGCACCGTCACGACGGGTGCGCGCTGAGATCCACTGCAGCGCGCACCGTTTGCGTTCCCGGCTGATAGGTGAGCCGGAGGCCGAGTTGCCGGTGGACCTCGGCCTTGTCAGCGGGGTCGGCGTCGCGGAGCACGGCAGCGATGTCATCGAGCGCCTGTACCAGGTGATTGATCTCCTCTCGGTGCATCCGGCGCGGGCTGTTGCCCGGCGCTCCACCTTGTCCCCGTCCGGAGAGGCTGGACGGTCTACGACTGCCCGACGAGGAGATCCGCCGCCGTCCACGCCCAATGCGGCAACCAGTTGAGCGACGGCACACGGATAAGAGCGACCGGCAGTAGGTGCTACTTGAGGCGTCGGGTGGTGGGGCGGGTGTCCTACCGGTAGAGCGTTCGGGCGCGGCGGATGAGTTGACGTACGGTGACGAGGGCGGCGCGGTCCAGGTGCATGGTCGCGCCCTCGGGCATCGGCCCGACCTGCGCGGCTGCGGCTTTGACGGTGGGGCGCAGCAGTGGGCTGTCGTGCCGGTTGGCCGGCGCGGACACCACACCCAGGGGTATGTCATCGCCCTCGACATGCGTGGAGCGCTTCAAGCCGCCTTTGCCTCGGTCGACCGGGGATCGGCCGGCCCGTTCGCCGCCGCAGGGCGCCTTGGTGATCGCTCCGTCCACGGCCTGGTCCTGCAACGACAGACCGATCATCTGGTCGTAGGCGGCCAGGGCCAGGGCGTGGACCTTCTCGCCGATCCCGGCCGCTGCCCAGTCCTTGAGCCGGCGGCGGATGGCGCGGTCCGAGCATCCGACGGTGGCGATGCGTTCGTAGCTTGAGCCGTGGAGCAGGGCGTCGATGACGTGCTCGAACACGACGCGGTCGGGGATGCGGCGGCGGTGGCAGCCCAGCGGATGGGCCGGGTCGAACTCCGGCCGCTGTGGAAGTACCGCGGCGAACTCGACCCAGACGGGGTTCAACAGCGATGATGGCAGGGCAGGCACGGGACTCCTGTCGATCACTGAGCGTAGAGAACTCCATGATCGATAGATCCGGTGCCTGTTTGCTGCCCCCGACCAGTCGTCTGTCCGAATCGGCGCCTACTGCCGGTCGCTCTTAAACGATCAACTTCAAGGGATCGGTGCTCGTACGCGGTCAGGGTCGTGAGGCGGCCGCCGGGCGGAAGCCCGCCGAAGGCAGAGACCACGCAGCTACGGGCGTTTGCCGAGGAGGGAGCGCGTCGCGCCAACAGCCCTCATCGGCGGTGTCCGGCAAGCCACAATTGTCGTATCAGCCGGTCCACGGATGACCCGGAGCCGGCGCTCGGGTCCGCGGCCGGTGGAGGCTCATCAAGGGCCATGAACCGAACCGGGCATCCGTCACGGGAGGTCGACATGAGCACCCCGCAGGAAGATCAGGACGGCGCAACGGACGTCATCAAGGAGCCGACCGCGCCCATGAAGCTCGAGGTCGTCGTCATCCCTGTGGCTGACGTCGACCGCGCCCTGCGCTTCTACGAGGGATTGGGGTGGCGGCTCGATGCGGACTACGAGGCCGGCCCGAAGTTCAGGATCGTGCAACTCACGCCGCCGGGGTCGGCATGCTCGATCCACCTCGGCCGCGGGCTCACCCCCGCGGCGCCTGGCACTGCCCAGGGCACGTACCTCGTGGTCTCCGACATCGATCAAGCCCGCGCCGACCTGATCAGCAGGGGCGTGGAGGTGAGCGAGGTCTACCACAACGTCTACGACACCGGCGACCAAGAACGGGTGGACGGCCCCGCCCCAGACCGTCGCAGCTACGCCTCATTCGCCTCGTTCACCGACCCGGACGGCAACGGGTGGCTGCTGCAGGAGGTCAAGGAGCGGCAACCCGGACGGTGACGAGTCCGCACGACCGAGGAGGTTTTGACTGATGGATGTTGAAGATCTTGCGCAGCTCCTGCATGAGACGGCCGAACACCACGGCTCGTTTGAGGCGGTCGCCCCACCGCACGACTGGTGGGACTGGTACGCGGCGTACATGCGTGCGCGCGAAACCGGGAACCCCCCGGACGATGCCTCCGCGGCCGCCGGGCGCTACATGGCAGAGGTCAAGCACGTTGTCGTCTCACCCGCTTGACGCCCGCACCGGTATCTGAACTGAAGAACCGGGCCGATGCCCGACGACGCGACCATGCACCTGGACCGCGCCTACGACAACACCCCGACCCGCGACCTGCTCGACGAACTGGGCCTGCACGGCGAGATCGCCCGCAAGGGCGTGCCCGCGCCGATCCAGGTCGGCAAACGTTGGGTGGTGGAGCGCACGAACTCGTGGATGAACGGCTACGGCAAGATCCGCCGCTGTACCGAACGCGACGCGAAGATTATCGACTTCTGTCTTTGCCTGGCCGCCGCATACGGTCACGTGGCGTCGCGCATCGGCGATGCATTGCGGGAGTGCGCCAGCGGGCCAGAGCTAGTCGGGTACGGCTACCCGCAGGACGTCGACATCGCCGCCGAGGTCGCAGCGAGTGACATCGGGCCGGTGCTCGACGGCGAGCGCTTCCGGCCCGTCAGTTGCCGGGTGTGAGCAGCTCGACCACTACTTGCTGAGGCTGAGATGCCGAGAGGGGTTTGGGCACTTCAGTCGAGGTTTGGCCAGGCAAGCACACGGTGCAAATTGATCTCGTAACGTGGCTCCGGGCGGGCGTAAACCACGGGCCATCCACGCGCCACAAGGTGATGTCACCGGAGGTCAAACCAGGCCACCTGAGGGCGCGTCGAACAGGCGTAGCGCGACCCCATGAGCCGATCTTGTGAGATTCCCAAGCTAACGGTCCGCTCCGCCCAGGTGTGCCCGTCGCGTGCCCGGTCGGACGGGCGGGTGGGTCAACGCAGCATCGGGACGGCAGGGCGTTTCCAGGGCGTCAGGACGTGAGTGGGGCGTCAAACGGCGACCAATGTTGACCATCCGGCCATCGGCTGCCGGGCATACGGCGAGGTCACCGCCTTGATCGAGGCGGTGACCTGGTGGGCGACGGACGAGTCGACCTGTACGCCGGATGCTGTTCGACGTACTGTCCCGGCCATGACCAAGACGGGCGGGTCGACGACTCCGAAGCGGGATGCTGGGTTGGGTGCGTGGTTCCTGACCTTCGGCTTGGGTGTCCTCCTGATCGAGCTTTATGCGGGCGACCATCCGTTCACCGGCGAGCCCACGTCATGGGGACTCGGCGAGGTCCTCACTGTGATGGGCGGTGTCTTCCTCTGCCGGGCAGTCCCAACACACCCACGACACCGTGTTCCCCGGCGCCCGCGGCTACCACCAGCGCCGCTCCAACTTCAACCGCCGTGCCTGGACCCCGGCCATCGCCGGTGACCCGAAACGCGGCAACCCACCGATCCTGCCCGGCATGCACTTCCACGACCTCCGACACACCCACAAGACCTGGCTCATCGAAGACGGCATCCCCGAGATCGCCCAAGCCCGCCGCCTCGGACACCGACTCGCCGGCGTGCGAGGCATCTACAGCCAGGTCACCGAACCCATCATCAACAATCTCGTTGACGCGCGGCAGCGCCGCTGGGAAGCCACCCAACCCGACGGCCCCGACCCGGTCGTCCGCCGGCTGAGACCCGCCGCCTAATCGGTCGTATCAGTCGAGAGTACGGCCGTCAGGCCCGCCTCACCGTCTGCCGGTCCTGTCGCGCAGCCAGCGCTCGAATTCGACGGCGACGATGCGTTCGTCATGCACGCCGGTCGCGTCGTCGGAGGCCAGCCAGACGATGGGCGGGCCCATCACCGCGGGCTCCAGGAACCCTTGGCCCTCGGGTACGGCGTCGAGGGGCAGCATTCCCGTGACGGTCGCACCCCCGGGCAGCAGCAGGTTGACACTGACGCCCGCGTCTCGCAGGTCGGCGGCCATGATCCGGGACAGCGCCTCGCTGCCGGCACGCGACGGCCCGTAGGGGACGAACCCGGCTCGGTGCATGGTCGAGTGGCTCACGGAGATGTTGACGATGCGGCCGCCGCCGGCGGCCAGCATCCGCAGCGTGACCTCGCGCGCTACCAGGAAGTAGCCGGTCAGATTGGTGTCGATCAGCGCACGGAAGCCGTCGACCGGCACCTCCCAGAAGCCCTGGGGGTGGGTCATGAAGCGCGGGTTGACCGTGCGCATGCCGATCCCGGCGTTGTTCACCAGCATGTCGATGCCGCCGAGCCGCGACCACGCCTGGTCGACCGCCCTGGCCACCGACGACTCGTCCCGTACGTCCAGCTCGATGCCGACCGCCCCGGGCAGGTCGGCGGCGACCGAGCTCGCGCGCTGGCCGGATCGGCCGGTCAGCGCGACCGTCGCTCCCGCCGTGGCCAGGGCGGAGGCCATGGCCAGTCCCAGTCCACTCGTCCCGCCGGTCACCAGCACCCTCATCGGAACACCCCCCACGAACGACCCACCCGCGCTCGCCAGCCGTGCTCTTCAGCAGCGTGGAAGCTCACGACCACGACGCTAGGAGTTCGTGCGGGCTCGAAGTCAAGCCGCAGCCGGTATCCCCGGGCCCGCTCGCTCCGCCCCCAAGCAACGGGCCTGCATCGCCGTGGCCGCTCGGCGTACCCGGGTCAGCGGGCACACCGTGCGCTACTACATGGGCGCTTGCCCGGTCGCACAACCCTGGCCCTTTCCCCGCTCTGACCAGCACCGCCAGCATGAAAGTGGCTGTGACTGGCTGGTCGGACCTGAAAACTCGGGCGTCCATTGAGGGTGTTTAGCTGCCAGTGGGGCCGGGCGGGACAGCCGTCGGCGGGACTGGATGAGGCCGCGTTCCTCGGTGACGTGCGGGCGGGAAACTACCCAAGGGAAATGCCCCAAGGGCAACCTCTTCCTCACATGTACCAGGGCCTGCTCGGGCCTGGCGGGTGACCCGGTGATTGACCAACGGAGCCGCGGCGAGATGAAACGCGAGATGAAATCTGGCAAGCAGGCACGGCAAGCATTGAAACTATCCTGCGGGCTGTGGCGTAATTGCTGGCAGATCTTTTCGCCACGACCGGACCTGGAGGATCGAATGTCACTGAGGATCCGCAGGGCGAGGCCCGGCACCCTGGCTGCCGCAGCCGCGCTCGCCGTCACCGCCGCGCTCGGCGCGGCGGTCCCGGCCGCCGCCGAATCCACCGACGTCCCGGGGGCGGCCGCCCCTCCGATTCCGTTGCGGGTAACGACCTACAACATCCACGCCGGAGCCGGCGAGGACAACGTCTTCGACCTGCACCGGACCGCCGAGGCGCTGCGCTTGTTGGACGCCGACGTGATCGGCCTTCAGGAGGTCGACCTGCACTGGGGTGCCCGGAGCGACTTCGTCGACGAGGCTGGGGTCCTGGCCGAGCTGTTGGGCATGCGGGTGTTCTTCGCCCCGATCTACGACCTCGAGCCGGCCACCGAAGGCGCGGCCCGGCGGCAGTACGGCGTGGCAGTGCTGAGCCGATACCCGATCCTGGACGCGACGAACCACGAGATCACACGCCTGTCCACCCAGACGCCGAACCCCGTGCCCGCCCCCGCGCCCGGCTTTGCCGAGGTGACGGTCAACGTCCAGGGCGCACACGTGCACGTCTACTCCACCCATCTCGACTACCGGTCCGACCCCTCGGTTCGTCGTGCCCAGGTCTCGGACATGCTCGGGATCCTGGCGGCCGACTCCGGACCGAAGGTCCTCGTCGGCGACTTCAACGCGGAACCGGCCGCCCCTGAGCTCGCCGCGCTGTGGCAGCCACTTCGGGACGCCGCCCCGGACGGAGGCGAGACCTACCCCGCGGTCAACCCGATCAAGCGGATCGATCTCGTGACGGTCTCGCCCGATGTCACCGTGCTCGGGGCGCACGATGTCACGACCGCGGCGTCCGACCACCGACCGGTCGTCGCCGACCTGCTGGTGCACCAGCGCGGAGCCGATCGCTGACGATCGCGGCGTCACGCCTTGCCGGTGCCCGCCAGCCGTGCCGTCGTTCCTCGGCAGAATGACGGGGTGGTGGCGCGAGGTTACGGCAGGAAGTATTCGGCCATGAGCCGACCGACCCATTGAGCAGGCTGACAAGGCGTCGGCCTGGGAGCGCAGGAACTGGGCCCAGGTGCTGGAGGCGCGTTTGGGTGCGGGATCGATGCCGGCATCCTTCAGCGGCTCCCAGACGGTGGAGGCGGCAACCTTTACCCCCAGGACCAGCAGCTCGCCGTGGATCCTGCGGTACCCCCAGCTCGGGTTCTCCCGGGCCAGACGCAGGACCAGCACGCGGATCGAACGCACGGTCGGCGGCCGGCCCGGCCGTCGGGGCTTGGACACGGCGGCGTGTCGACGGGCGACCAGATCTCGGCTCCGAAGGGGTGCAGTCCTTGCTCTGCCTCGACAGGCCGACCGCTGTCCGGCTGGTGAGGGTCACATCAGTCTCCGGGTGGACGCGCAGGCACGGACCGGGCCCGGGGCCGGTGGCGCCGGCCGCGGATAGGTTCGACCGCCCCCGTCCATCCTGTCGCCCGGGCGCCGCAACTTGCGTCCGGCGAGTACGTTGACGGCCAGCAATTCCGTTGACGTCTCGCCCACGGCGAGTGCTGAAGAGGGTGGTGCCGGTGACGGCGACGCTCGTCCCCCCGCCGGTGACCGATGTACGGCGTGCCGGGCCGGCCGGTCTGCGGGGCTGGATCGTCGGTGGCCTCCGGGACACGCCACGCCGGCTGGCCGCCGTGCTGGCCGGCCTGGTCGCCCTGGGGTTCGTCGTCGGGGTGGTGGGGTTCATCGGGGTGCGGCAGCGGGCCGACCTGATCGACGGCGTGACGTCTCGCAGCGGCGCGCTGGTGGTGGCCGCTCAGAACCTCTACCGGGCCCTGTCCGAGGCGGACGCCACAGCGGCGAGCGCCTTCCTGTCCGGCGGTGTGGAGCCGGCGGCGCAACGTGACCGCTACAGGCAGGGCGTGACCGATGCCGCGGCGGCGTTGACCGTGATCGCGGCCGGGCGGTCGGGAGACGGGGCCAGGGACGGCGCCGTGGGGGTGATCGCGGCCGAACTCCCGGTGTACACCGGGCTGATCGAGACGGCGCGCGCCTACAACCGGCAGGGGCTGCCGGTCGGCGCGGCGTATCTGCGGGAGGCGTCGGGGCTGATGCGGCAGCGGATGCTGCCGGCCGCCCAGCAGCTCTACCAGTCGGTCACCGTGGAGCTTGACCGGGCGCGCGGCGGCGGCGCCGGGTTCCCCTGGATCGCCGTGCTGCTCGGGCTGGTGGCCATAGCCGGTCTGGTGCGGACGCAGATCTGGCTCACCCGGCGGACCAACCGTGTGTTCAACATCGGGCTGGTGTCGGCGACTGCGGCCGCGGTGGTGCTGGTCGGCTGGCTCGGCGTGTCCGCGGTCGTCATCGGCACCCGGCTGGACGCCAGCGACCGGGACGGATCGGCGCAGGTGGACCGGCTCGTCCAGGCCCGGGTCGCGGCGTTGCAGGCCCGCGCCGACGAATCGTTGACCCTGGTGGCCCGCGGCGCCGGCGGTGACTTCGACAAGGACTACAGCGCGGTGATGAGCCGGCTGATCGGCCCGGATGGACACGGCGGACTGCTGCGCGACGCGGCCGAGCGGGCCGCCGACGAACCGACGCGGGCCGCGGCCGACAGCGCTGCGGGGCAGGCCCGGGACTGGCTCGCCGCACACCAGAAGCTGCGGCAGCTCGACGACGGTGGCCAGTACACCGAGGCGGTGACCGCCGCGGTGGGCACCGACCCCGGTGCGACGACGAGCATCTTCAACGAGTTGGACGAAACGCTCGCCAGCGCCATCGCCCGCAACAGCGACCGGTTCGAGGTCGACGCCCGGTCCGCCCGTCGCGGCTTGTCCGGCATGGACCTCGGCGTGGTGGTCCTGGCCGGGTTGATGGTGGCCGGCTCTGCGGCGGGCATCCAGCGACGAATCGCGGAGTACCGATGAATGTCTCTCGACTGATGTGCGCGACCGTGGCGCTGACCATGGCCCTCGGCCTGGCCGGCTGCAGCGGTGGCAGTGGCGGCGGGATCCTGCCGGCCGGCACGTCCGCCGTCACGCCGGTCCGCCCGGTCGGGTTGCAGGATCCGGCGGAGGTCCCGGACGGGGCCAACGCCGGCCCCGCCTCCTGCGATCCACGGGCCAGTCTCCGCCCAGCGGCCACCCAGCCCCGCCCCGGCCAGATGCCGGCCGGCTCGACCATGGCTCAGATTTTGCACCGGGGCCGGCTGATCGTCGGTGTCGATCAGAACAGTTACCGGTTCGGGTTCCGGGACCCGCTCACCAGCGAGCTGACCGGCTTCGACGTGGACGTGGCCCGCGAGGTGGCCCGGGCCATCTTCGGCGATCCATCCAAGATTCAGTTCAGGGCCACGAACTCGGCGTCGCGGATCCCGTCCCTGCAGGACGGGACGGTCGACATCGTCGTACAGACCATGACGATGAACTGCGAACGGTGGCAGAAGGTCAACTTTTCTACCGAATACTTCACCGCCGGCCAGCGGATCCTGGTGCGCCGCGGCTCGCCCGTGCGCGGCATTGCCGACCTGGGCGGCCAGAAGGTCTGCTCGGCGATCGGCAGCACGTCGATCCGCAACGTCGCTGCCGCACCGGCCAAGCCGCTGCCGGTCGGGGTGCCGGACTGGACCGACTGTCTGGTGATGCTTCAGCAGAACCAGGTCGCTGCCGTCTCCACCGACGACAGCATTCTGGCCGGGCTGGCCGCGCAGGACCCCAACGCGGTCGTGGTCGGGCCACGGTTCAGCGACGAGCCGTACGGGATCGGCATCAACCGTGACGCCACGGACCTGGTCCGGTTCGTCAACGGGGTGCTGGCTCAGTTGCGGGTGGACGGCACGTGGACCCGGCTCTACACCCGGTGGCTGACCGCGCTCGGCCCGGCTCCACAGCCGCCGACCGCACGATACCGGGACTGACCGGCGTGACCGCACCGGCTCCGCTGAGCCGTGACGAGGTCGACGTGGCCATCGTCGCGCTGGGGGCGGCCCACGACCGGATCTCCGCCGCCATGTACGCCCTGGACAACCACCCCGGCCTGGCGGCGGTCCGGGTGCCCGGCCTGACTGGGCAGACCGAGCGGTACGCCGCCGACCTGGCCGCCCACATCGACGCGCTCTGGTCCCGGTTCACCGCACTCGGCGTGGTCCTGGACCAGATCCGGACCCTGCGGGCGCAACGGTCCCGGCCCGGTGACGAGGAGTTGGCGAAGCTCACCTGGTTGCTGCGTGCCCCGGTGGTCCCGGTCGGCGCGAACGGAGTGGTTCTCGACGATGCGCTGCCGGCTGCCGTCCGGCTGCCGCTGATGGAGCTCGCCCGTCAGCTGGAAACAGGCAGCGCCGACGCCATCGACCGGTTGTCCATCCTGGTTGAGGCCGGGTCGGCGCTGGCCGTCCGGTTCGGGCCGCCAAGCGAGGCGCTGGCCCGGCTACGGGCGGCCGTCGACGCGCTTGGGCCGGACGGGGCGCCTACCGCCGCCCTGGACCGGCTCGGCGAGCGGCTCGCCGACGCGTACCGGGAGGCGTCCGGCGATCCGCTGGCGGTGGCGCCGGGCGGCCCTGGCGCCGGCACGCTGGACACCCGGCTGCGTGAGCTGGCCGCTGACACCGCGACGGTGGCCGCCGTGCTCGACGCGCTCGTCGGACTACGCGACGGCTACCCGCGACGGGCGGAGCGGCTGCGCGCCACGGTCGTCGAGGTCGAGGCCGGCGAGGAGGCGGCCGCCCGGGCCTGCGCCGCCGCCGAGGAAAAGATCGCCAACACCGGCCTGCCCGCCGTACCGGACGCCACCCCCGCGCTACGGGCCCAGCTGGCGCAGCTCGACCAGCTTCACCGGGAGCGGCGGTGGAGCCGGCTGGCCGACGAGCTGGCGGCGGCGGAGCGGGCCGCCGTCGCGGCGGTCGAGCGGGCCGCCGGGCTGCGGGATGCCGCGGACGGGCTTCTGGAGCGCCGTGCCGAGCTGCGCGGGCGACTGGCCGCCTACCGGGCCAAGGCGGCCCGGCTCGGCTTCGCCGAGCACACCGAGCTGTCCCGTCGGCACCGCGCCGTCGAGGACCTTCTCTACTCCAGCCCGTGCGATCTGCCTGCGGCGACCCGGGCCCTGTCCGCGTATCAGCGGTATCTCAACGACCTCAGCGAGCGGGGGACGACATGAGCCAGCGGTGCGTACGACCCGACTGCACCGGCAGCTACGGGCCGGAGGGCTACTGCGACGAGTGCGGGCGCAAGGCCCCGGCCGGGGTCCTGCCGGCGCAGCCGTCCCCCGGCGCCGGGCCGGCGCGGCCCGGGTCGGGCGTGGGACCGGTGCCGCTCGCCTCCGTCGCCTCGACCCCGGTGAGCGCGCGTGGCGGTTCGGTGCGCACCGGCTCGCGGGGCTCCGGCCGCAGCCGTGGGGCCACCCGCGGTGGCCTCGGCGCCGGCCTGATCGAGCTGCCCCGGGTCCCGCTGCGCGACCCGGCCAGCGCGGTGATGGCCGAACCGGCGGTGGCCGAGTCCCGCCGGTACTGCATTGCGTGCGACAAGCCGGTAGGCCGAGGGCGGGACGGCACCCCGGGCCGAGCCGAAGGCTTCTGCCCCAACTGCGGCACCCCGTTCTCCTTCCTGCCCCGCCTCGG
Organism: Micromonospora sp. NBC_00898; assembly: GCF_045207895.1. Taxonomy (NCBI): domain Bacteria; kingdom Bacillati; phylum Actinomycetota; class Actinomycetes; order Micromonosporales; family Micromonosporaceae; genus Micromonospora; species Micromonospora sp. NBC_00898. The sequence continues at coordinate 3,146,383 of NZ_CP108775.1, read as the reverse complement.
CCGCGGCGACGTGGTCGACGACCGGTACGAGGTGCTCGGCGCGCTCGCCTACGGCGGGCTGGGCTGGATCTACCTGGCCCGGGACAGGAACGTCAGCGACACCGTCAGCGACCGGTGGGTGGTCCTCAAGGGGCTGATCAACACCAGTGACCCGGACGCGATGGCCGCCGCCGTGACCGAGCGGCGCTATCTGGTGGAGATCGACCATCCGAGCATCGTCAAGATCCACGATTTCGTGCAGCATCCGGACCCCAAGACCGGAGTGCCGGTCGGCTACATCGTGATGGAGTACGTCGGCGGCCAGTCGCTGCGGGACATGCTGGTCAGCCGGCGGGCGGTCACCGGCGAAAGGGCGCTGCCGCTGCCTGAGGTGATCGCCTACGGCGTCGAGATCCTGCCCGCGTTGGGCTATCTGCATGAGCGCAACCTGCTGTTCTCCGACTTCAAGCCGGACAACGTCATCCACGCCGAGGAGCAGCTCAAACTGATCGACCTCGGTGCGGTCCGGCAGGTCGACGACGACGTGAGCGCGGTCTACGGCACACCCGGCTACCAGGCTCCAGAGGTCGCCGAGGTGGGGCCTTCGGTGGCGGCCGACCTCTACACCGTCGGCCGGACCCTCGCGGTGCTGAGCTTCGACTTCCGCGGCTTCGCCAGCACCTACGCCGACCGGCTGCCGGACCGCTCCGAGGTGCCCCTGCTAGGGCGCGAGGAGTCGTACGACCGGCTCCTGCGCCGGGCCACCCACCTCGATCCGGACCGACGCTTCCAGTCGGCGGCCGAGATGAGCGAACAGCTCCTCGGGGTGCTGCGAGAGGTGCTGTCGGCCGCCGACGGCGTGCCCCGGCCGGCGGTGTCCCGGCAGCTCACCCCGGAACGGCGGGCGTTCGGCACCCGCGCCGGCGAGGTGGGCTTGACCGCCATTGCCCGGCGGCTCGACCCGGCGGAGGTCGCCGCCGCGTTGCCGCTGCCGCAGGTGGACCTCCTCGACCCGGGCACCGGCTTCCTGACCACGCTGACGGCGACCGCCCCAGGCGAGCTGATCGCGCAGTTGCGCAACGCCCCGGTGCGCAGCGTCGAGGTGGCGCTGCGCATCGTGCGGGCCCGGATCGACGGCGGCGACCTGGCCGGCGCCGCCGCAGACCTGGACCGGCTCTACGCCGACGACCCGTTCGACTGGCGGATCGACTGGCACCGCGGCCTCGCCGCCCTGGCCGCGAACCGGCCCGGGGACGCCCGGGTGGCCTTCGACGCCGTCTACGACCAACTGCCCGGCGAGCCGGCCGCCCGCCTGGCGCTGGCCGCCGCAGTGGAGAGCACCGGGGACCCAGAGCTCGCCGAGCGGCTGTACGACCGGGTCTGGCGGACCGACCATGGCTTCATCAGCGCCGCCTTCGGGCTGGCCCGGCTCCAGCTCGCCAAGGGCGGCCGAGTCGCCGCGCTGCGCGTCCTCGACCAGGTGCCGGAGAGCTCCAGCCACCACATCGCCGCCCAGGTGGCCGCGGTCCGGGCCAACCTACCGGCGGACGGGCTTCCCGCCGGCGCCGGCGAACTGCTAGCCGCCTCCGACCGGCTGCAGCGGCTCGGGTTGGACGTCGAGCGGCAGGCCCGGTTGACGGTGGAGATGCTGGAGGCGGCCCTGGCCTGGGTCACCGCCGGGCACACCCTGCCGCCGGACGCCCGGGTCCTCGGGCACGAGCCGCACGAGAAGGGGCTGCGGCTGGGCCTCGAACGCGCCTACCGCACCCTGGCGCAGCTGGCCGCCGACCCGCCCACCCGCATCGCGCTGGTCGACCGGGCCAACGCCGTCCGGCCGAGGACACTGACATGACGGCCCCGTCTTGCCCCGAGCACGGCCCGGCCGGCGATCCGCGAGATCACTTCTGTGAGGTGTGCGGGCGCAACCTGCGGACCGGCGAGGAGGCGACGGCCACCGCGGCCCCGCTGCCAGGCCCGAGATCCGGCACACCGCCGGTCGTACCGTGGTTGTCCTCCCGGGCGACCGAGGGCGACTGTGGCGGGTGCGGCGCCCAGGTTCCAGGCGGCGGATACTGCGACTCGTGCGGCCGCCGGCGCTCGGTCGGCCGCGACCACGCCGAGCTCGACCTCGGCGTCCTTGCGGCAGTGACGGACCGGGCCCGCCGGCCGCGCAACGAGGACGCGGTGGCGATCGGTCGAGTCGCCGGCGCCACCGTAGCGGTGGTCTGCGACGGCGTCTCCACCTCGACCCGCGCCGACACCGCCGCCACCGCCGCAGTGGAGTCGGCCATCGAAGAGCTGCTGGACGCCCTGCGGGGCGGCGCGGATCCGGCGGAGGCCAGCCGGCGGGGCGCCCGGGCGGCGGCCGTCGCGGCCCGGGGCGCCGCCGGACCCGCGGATCGTGACACCCCACCCAGCTGCACGTACGTCTCCGCCATCGTCGCCGGAGACGGGGTGACGGTGAGCTGGATCGGGGACAGCCGGGCCTACTGGCTCGGGCCGGATGAGGCGCTGTTGACCCTCGACGACTCGTTGCGGGCCCGAGTGGCCGCCGGCCTGCCGGTGCCGGCGGCGCTGGCCGAGGAGGACCCCCGTTCCCCAGCCCTGATCCGCTGGCTCGGTGTGGACGGCGACGATGAGGAAGCCCACGTCGTGACGGTCCGTCCAAGCGGTCCTGGCCGGATCGTGGTCTGCTCCGACGGGTTGCACCATTACCTGCCGGGCGCGAACGAGCTGGCCGCAGCGGTGTCCGGTCTGCCGCCGACGCCGCTGGCCGTTGCGCAGGGCCTGACCAGGCTGGCGTTGGAGGGCGGCGGCCACGACAACGTGGCGGTCGCCGTACTGCCGTTTCCGGCAACTGAGACAGGAGGAACACCGGCATGAGCGGGCAACCCGAGTTCGTCGCCGAGGTCGACCAGAACGAATACCTACCGGTGGGACGACGGATCGTGGACGCGATCGTCACCGTCACCGCCTCCGGCGCGGACCTGCGGGGTGACACCGGCCCGCTGAGCGCGGCGCAAGTGATCATGATCGACACCTCCGGTTCGATGACCGCGCCGCACTCGAAAATCCAGCAGGCGAAGCGGGCCACCGCGGTCGCCATCGATACCCTGCGCGACGGCGTGGCCTTCGCGGTCGTCGCCGGCTCAGCACACGCCCGGATGGTCTACCCGCCGCAGCCGGGCATGGTGCCCGCCTCCCCGCAGACCCGGGCGCAGGCCAAGGCGGCGGTGGCCGGGCTGCGAGCCGAGGGCGGAACCGCCATCGGCGCCTGGCTCAACCTGGCCAATCATCTGTTCGCCAGCCAGCCGGCCGAGGTGAAGCACGCCATCCTGCTCACCGACGGGCAGAACCAGCACGAGCGGCCGGAGGACCTGCAACGGGTGCTGGACGCCTGCGAGGGCCGGTTCATCTGCGACAGCCGAGGAGTCGGCGCCGACTGGGTCGCCGACGAGCTGAGGAAGGTGGCGTCCACCCTGCTCGGCACCGCCGACGGGTTGGAGAACCCGGCCGACCTGCCGGCCGCGTTCCAGGCGATGACCGCGTCCGCGATGGGCAAGTCGGTGGCTGACGTGGCACTGCGGGTGTGGAGCCCGGCGGGCGCCACGATCCGCTTCGTCAAACAGGTCTTCCCTCAGGTCGAGGACCTCACCGGCCGGCGCAGCGAGGTCAGCGCCCGCATCGGCGACTATCCGACCGGCGCCTGGGGCGCGGAGAGCCGGGACTATCACGTCTCGGTGGAGCTGGAACCACAACCGGTGGGGGAGGAGTTGCTCGCCGCCCGGGTCAGCCTGGTCAGCGCCGGCCAGGTGCTCACCGAGCGACTCGTGCTGGCCCGGTGGACCGACGACGAGGAGCTGTCCACCCGGATCAACCGGCAGGTGGCGCACTACACCGGCCAGGCCGAGCTGGCCGCCGCGATCCAGGACGGGCTGAAGGCCCGGGACGCCGGCGACGTCGAGACCGCCACCGCGAAGCTCGGCCGGGCGGTGCAGCTGGCCACCGAGTCCGGCCATACCGACACCGCCAAGCTGCTGGCCCGGGTGGTGGACGTGGTCGACGCGCCGACCGGCACGGTCCGGCTGAAGAAGCAAGTGGCCGGAGTGGACGCCGAGCTGACCAACGTGCGGTCGGTGAAGACCATCCGGGTGAAGAAGACGCAGGCCTGACGGGAGCGGAACGATGGCCACCTGCCCCAAAGGACACGAATCGACGACCGTCGACTATTGCGACCAGTGCGGTGCCCCGATGTCCGGCACGTCGACGCCGGCCGCTGCGGCCCCGCCGTCCGTGGCACCGGTCTCGCCTGCAGCCCCGCCCGCGGAACCCGCCGCCACCGGTACGCCGTGCCCGGTCTGCGGTACGCCCCGGACCGGCCGGTTCTGCGAGGAGGACGGCTACGACTTCCTGCTCGCCCCGCCGGTGACCGCGGCGGATCCGCCCACCTTGCCCGTTGGCGTCGCCGGCCCGGAGGCGGGTAGTGAGACGGCCGCCGGACCGGTGGCTTCGGCCGCGCAGGCGGCGCTGGTCGTCGTGGTGGGCACCGACCGCGGCTACTTCGACGCCGTACTCGGCATGGGCGGCGAGGACGCCGGCGAGTTGACCTTTCCTCGGTTCATCGTCGAGCGCCGGTTCCCGTTGGTGGGCCAGCAGCTGCTGATCGGGCGGTCCAGCCGGTCCCGGGGCATCCATCCCGACATCGACCTCAGCGGCCCACCGGAGGACCCGGGTGTCTCGCATACCCACGCGCTCCTGGTCGCGCAGCCGGACGGTTGGGCGGTGGTCGACCTCGGCTCATCCAACGGCACGTACCTCAACGACCCGCAATCGGCGCCGGTCCCGTCCGAGACCCCGGTGCCGATCGCCGCCGGTGACCGCGTCTTCGTCGGCGCTTGGACCTGCCTGTCCATCCGTCCCGCCTAACCTGATCTTGAACCTTCGGCAGTCGCCGTATCGGCGTGCTGACGTCGTAGCGCGGGGTGGGCTGTTGCTGTGGCCGGCTGATCGCCCGGGGCCTGGTCGGGAGTGTTTCGACGCTCCGGCCGGCAGGTGGCCTTCGCGCGGAGGTGCCGACACCCGAGGTTCCCACCGGGATGTGCACACCGGGTACCCACGAGCTCGCTCCCGTTCGTCCGATCCGGTTCGGGCGGAGGGTGGCCGGCGTCGGCGACAGATTCCCGTCCCGCTCGGCGGACTGGGATGTCCGGTCGGCGCAGACCGTGCCGGAAACATCGCTGACCCGGTGGGCAAACGGGCAACCGCCGTGCCCGTCGTCATCGCCAGGGCCGCTGCGGTCCGGTGTGTCGGGTGAATCGATCCTCCGCAGGCAGGTACCTGATGAGTGGCAGCTGCGAGACGTCGGCGGGCGTCAGGACGACCGGCTTGTCGAGCCCCGTGCCCACCGTGCGCAGGAAGGCGCGCAGCGCGTCGAGGTGCCGCTGGTCCCGGAGCTCGCGGGCGTCGAGCACGAACTCGATCTCGTCCTCGGCGAGGAAGTCGGTGACGATCTCCAGGCCAGTGGTCGGCCGGATGAGCAACGACGGGTACGCCCCACGGCGGCTGGCGGCGAAGATGTCGCCGACCCGGCCGGGCAGCTGCAGGGGTGACCGGTCGACGACGTACTCGATCGGCCAGCCTTGCGACCGGACGACGTCAAGCAGCCGCTGCCAGTCGAACAGGCCAGCGTCGAAGACGTACGCGTCGAGCAGGCTGTCGCCCTCGACGTAGTCGATGTGCCAGTCCTGCAACCTGACCAGGTCGACCACCTGCCACCAGCCGGCCCCGTCGACGTCGGAGGCGGCCGAGAGGAGCGGCGCAGCCGAGGTCGCCGGGTCGGGCGGGCCGGCAGCCACCGGATCGACGCCGACGCGACCACTCGGCCGCGACCCCCACCACCGGCGCCGGGTGAGGACGAGGCCGAGTCCGCCCAGCACGGTCACCACGTGGCGTAGCAGGTCTCCGGTCACGTTGGCCATGATCCTCGCTGGCCCGTACGGGGGCGAACGCGATCGGTGGCCGGGGCGTACCCGGAGGCTGGCCTTGCTACAGGCCCGCCAGCGCGGTCGCGTCTCGAGCAGGCTGGCCCCAGGCACGCCACCGACGGTTGTCCGGAACCTGTCAAGTCCAGCGAGACATGTTGTTGATCGTGGGTTAGGCCGGTGATTGCGCTGCTGATGGCGTGATCGATGGGTGGCTCGTCGTCGGCTCGGCGGGGTTGCTGGTGTCGGGTTTGTTGATCCATGCCCGGTCCGGCAGGCGGGGGGCGACGGGTGAACCGCTCGGGATGTGTGGCCCAGGCCGCATCGAGGGTGCGTTGCCGCTCGGCGTGGACGAGGTCGGCGGTGCCGTGGTGCACCGAGGTCTCGGGCACCCGCGGAAACCGTGTGGTCGCACGCACCTGTGCTGCTCCTCGGCTTTGTGCGGGTCTCTCGGGGCATATCGCGGGCGGTGAGGCGGGTAGGTCATCATCGTGTGGTGACTGAGGTCTGTCCGTCGTGCGGCGGAGCGCTGACGGGACGGACGCTTGGCACGTCAAGGTCCAGTGCAGCGCCGCGTTAGTCCTTCGGGGGTTGTTCGGTCCAGTCGTTGAGGTAGAGAAGGCCGGCACAGTCGATGGACTCCTCGGGCGCGCCGGTGGTCCAGCCGCGACACTGCCTCTACCGCCGATCTGCTCCGTGGCGCTCAAGGCACATCGCGAAGCTCAGGAGATCGTGAAGGCTGAAGCCGGCCGGCGTGACAGGACAACGACCCGGTCATCACCACGACGTTCGGAGCTTCGATCGTACGAGATCCTAGCTCGCCGACTACCTCGTCAAGATCTTCCTTCCGGCCGCCCCAGCGTTCCGCGACTCAATCGAACTCGCATATGCACACTGGCAACACGCCAAGGCCCGCGAACAGACCGAAACGAAAATCCACGACCTGTGGCCTGCGTACGCAGCACGCTGGCCACGGCTCGGGCTAGGCGCCCAGCGCCCCGTGATGATCATGAGCGAGGTCCCGACGGTCCCGTCTATGATCCACTGGCAGCGCGACCGCGACGGAGGAACACAAGTGATCGACGCGATCTTTTTTGATGTCGGCGGGACGATTCTCGACGAGTCCCACGAGTTCGAAACCTGGGCGGACTGGCTCGGCGTTCCACGGCATACGTTCTCGGCGGTCTTCGGTGCGGTGATCGCCCGGGGTCTGGACTATCAGGAGACGTTCCGGGTCTTCCGGCCCGGGTTCGACCTTGCGGCCGAGCTCGAGCGCCGAGCAGCTGCTGGCAAGCCGGAGTCGTTCGGCGAAGAGGATCTCTACCTCGACGCGCGACCGTGCCTGACGTCCTTGAAGGATCAGGGCCTGTTCGTGGGCTTGGCCGGCAACCAGCCGGCTCATGCTGAAACGATCCTCCACGCTCTCGACCTCTCCGTGGACGTGATCGGCACGTCGCACGGTTGGGGCGTGGAGAAGCCGTCACCGGCCTTTTTCGAGCGGGTCATTCGCGAAGGCGGTGGCGATGCGTCTTCGATCCTGTACGTCGGCGATCGGCCCGACAACGATGCACGCCCGGCCAAGGAGGCCGGTATGAAGACGTGCCTGATCCGGCGCTCTCCGTGGGGTCACATCCTCGACATCCCAGACGTGTCTGAGCAGTGCCTGTTCCGCATCGATTCGCTGGACGAACTCCCGAGCCTGGTTGCGAAGCACAACGCGGCAAGCGGCTGGACGGACCTACGACGGACGACTCCTCAAGATCACCTGAACCCCCGAAGGACTAACGCGGCGCTGCACTAGTGTCCTGCGCCTGATGTTCGTTGGCTATGTGTAGTGTGTGTTGTATGCCGAGGACTGGGCGGCCGAAGGCCGAGTTGGTGTTGACCGACGAGGAACGCGCGACGTTGGTGCGTTGGTCGCGGCGGGCGAAGTCTTCTCAGGCTCTGGCCCTGCGGTGTCGGATCGTGTTGGCGTGCGCGGAGCCGGGGGCGACCAACAACCAAGTGGCCGCCGATTTGCGGGTATCGCGGCCGACGGTGGGTAAGTGGCGGAGCCGGTTCGTGCAACGGCGTCTGGCCGGTCTGGTCGACGAGGATCGGCCGGGCCGTCCGCCGTCGATCACCCTCGACCAGGTGGAGGAGGTGCTGGTGTCCACGCTGGAGGAAACACCCAAGGATGCTACGCACTGGTCCCGCAAGTCGATGGCCGAGAAGTCGGGGTTGTCGAAGTCGACGATCGGGCGGATCTGGCGCAAGTTCAACCTCAAGCCGCACCAGGCCGACACGTTCAAGCTCTCGACCGACCCGCTGTTCATGGAAAAGGTCGTCGACGTGGTCGGGCTGTATCTGGACCCGCCCGCCGGTGCGGTGGTGCTCTCAGTGGACGAGAAAGCACAGATCCAGGCGCTCAACCGCTCCCAACCGGTGCTGCCGATGATGCCCGGCATGCCCGAACGGCGTACCCACGACTACGTGCGCAACGGCATCACCAGCCTGTTCGCCGCGTTCAACGTCGCCGACGGCACCGTCATCAGCGCCCTGCACCGCCGGCACCGGGCGACGGAGTTCAAGAAGTTCCTCGCCCGTATCGATGCCTCGGTCCCCGCCGGGCTGGATGTCCACCTGATCTGTGACAACTACGGCACCCACAAGACCCCCGCGGTCAAGGCGTGGCTGGACAAGCACCCTCGCTTCCACATGCACTTCACCCCGACCAGCTCGTCCTGGATCAACCAGGTGGAACGCTGGTTCGGCTTCCTGACCGACCAGATGATCCGCCGCGGCACCCACAAATCCGTACAGGCACTGGAAGCCGACATCCGCTCGTGGGTCGCCAACTGGAACGAGAACCCACGTCCCTTCGTGTGGACGAAGACAGCCGAAGAGATCATCGAGTCCCTCGGCCGATTTATTCAACGAATCTCAGGCGCAGGACACTAGCGACCGCGCTGCTGGGTTGTCTGGGGTCGATCTGCGTCGTTGCGGCGCTTGTTGTCGTCTCGCACAGCCGCGCATGGGGGCTGCGGGCGAATGGACTGACGCGGGTTTCGACCCGTCCTTGGACTACCTTTTCGACGGGCAGCCGGTGCCGTTGCCTGCGCCGTGGGCGTTGGTGCCGCAGGCGAAACGGGCGGCACTGGAGGCCGAGCTTTGCGCGGAGGTCTCCGAGGGTCATCCCTTGTTCGGGAACCCCGTGATCGCAATTGCCCGTTGTGAGGGCTGCGACGAGGCGGTATTCAGCGTCGAGGTCGGCCCGGTGCGGTTCGTCATGGTTCACCTGACCTGGCGTGGTTCCCGAGAGCAGCCGCCGTGGCCTCGGACGCGAGATGTAGCCCTGCCACTGTCTCGCTCCTTAACCGTCCACGACACTGATGACGTGCCGCGAATGCCGTGGTCCTAGCCCGACCGTTCAGATCGGGGCCGGTCGGTTGGTAGGTCGATGGTGATTCCGCCGAGGCAGAGGTGGATCATCGCGGTCAGGGAGTCAAGGTTGGTCAGCCCATAGCCGCGGCGTTGGATGAGTCGGATGCGGGCGTTGATGCCTTCCAGCCGTGAGTTGGACAGCCCGAGCCGGACGGCGGCGACGATGCCGTCGAAGTTGCGGCGTATCCGGCGGGCCAGGGCGACCATGCTGGGGATGCGGCTGCGCGCTGCGCGGGTGCACCAGCGGCGCAGGTAGGCGTCGGCAACGTCGGGATGCACGCCTTGGTAGAACTCCCGGAGGTCTTCTTTGAGTTGCCAGGCGCGGAAGACCCGCCACTTGTGGCGGCGCAGGTGGGCCAGGATCTTCGTGTCAAGGGGTTCGTGTTTCTCGGCGGCGACGCGCCAGGGTGTAGCGGGTGCGTTTCCAGGCCCGCTGCGGGGAGATGCCCGGGACAGCCAGAGGTTCGCCGAGTGGGGTCGCCCGGTGGACGCCTTCGAGGGCTTCGTTCGCCCATTTGATGACGTGGAACGGGTCGGAACATATAGTCGCCTGCGGCAGCGCCTCGCGGGTGGCGTCGCGGTAGATGGTGCTCATGTCCATGCTGACCGCGGTGACCTTCGCCCGGCGGTCGGCGCCGAGGGCGTCGTAGAAGCTGTGCAGCGCGGCCTGGGTGCGGCCTTCGGCGACCCAGGCGACCCGGCCGGTGTCGTGGTCACCGACGATGGTCAGGAACTTGCGGCCACGTAGGAGATCTCGTCCACACCGATGCGGTAGAGGTCATCGAGCCGGGCGTCGTTGACATGCGCCGCGACGACCCGGCCCACGATGTTGTCGACCGCCTCCCATGAACAAGCGCAGCAGCCGGGCGACCGCGGTCTTGTCCATCCGCTGCGCCAGCCATGCCACCACGTCCTCGAAGTCGGCGGTGTGCCGGGCACCCGAGCGCGCCCACCCGACCCGTTCAGTGCGGACCCGCCCGCAGCCGCGGCAGTCGACGCGGTGCACGTCAGCTTCCAGGAACACCCGACACGCCCCGAAATCCAGATGCCGCCACCGCCGCCGCGACGTGTCATACCGCGCCCTGGTGATCGTGCCGCACGGGCAGGTCAGCCGCCGGCCGCGGCGACGCAACCCGACGACGATCCCGACATCGGTGAACGACACCGCGTACACCCAGGCGCCGGGCAGTTTCAGGACACGGTTGAATGCAGTTGTGACGCGCACGGGGGTCTCCTCGACGGAACGGGTTGGTCTCAGCAACCCCCGAACCTAGAGGTGGCGAACGTGCGCGTCCTTCACACCCCACCCGGACCACCCGGACCTCCATGCCACCAGCGCATCAGCCCTGAACCTCGGCGAATACCGCCCACACAAGCCGAGGAGTAGCACGCCTGTTCGATTTTTGGCGCCGACTGTCTCCACGGATCACCAGTGGTAGCCCAGGTTCACGGCTAGTGCGGCCACCGCAGTGGAGAAGAACACGGCCCATCCCACGAGCTGGCGGGAACCCACCCGCAGGTGCGCAAAGAGCGCGCCGAGGAAGTGCAGCACGAGGCCAGCGGCGGCGAGTGTCCCCAGCAGTGGCACGGCGAACCCGGCTAGCAGCCCCAAAGAGCCCGCCGCCAGCAACATGCCCAACACCGGTACCCACGACCGTGGCACGCGCTTCATGTCCGCCTGGGCCTTTGGATAGTCGTGGCCGATCAGGTAGGTGACGGCGGCGATGCCGGTGAAGACCGAGGCGAGGATGGTGACCGTGACGTAGGCGGCGAACATGAGACTCCTCTGTGGTTGTTTGCTTCAGTACGAGCTAGCCCGGTGGGATGTGACGTGCTGTGTTGTGACCTGAAGCACAAGCATTGGCATGGCCCCGCTATCGCCTTCTGTTGTGCCGAGAACAGCACATCTGATCATGGCGGGACACAGCGAGCGGCGCACTGATCGACATCTTGCCGAGCGAGTGTCGCGGGCATCGTGCCGATAGTCGTGGACAGGTTCGATTATACTCAGTATGCTACGCAGCATGATATCGAGTGTGGTGACATCATGAGCATCCGGCATGCGCTGCTGGCGCTGCTGGGCGAGGGCCCGAAGTACGGCCTCCAGCTGCGCGAGGAGTTCGAGGCGCGCACCGGCGAGGTGTGGCCCCTCAACGTCGGCCAGGTGTACACGACCCTGCAGCGGCTGGAGCGCGACGGCCTTGTCGAGTCCGACGACGACGCCGAACCTGGACCGCAAAAGGGGTTCCGGATCACCGCCGACGGTGCCGAAGAGCTGGCCGGCTGGCTGCGCACGCCGCCCGATCTCGGGTCGCCGCCGCGCGACGAGCTGGTGATCAAGATCCTGATCGCGGTGCGGCTGCCCGGCGTCGACGTACACGAGGTCATCCAGGCGCACCGGCGTTACCTGGTCGAGCTGATGCAGCAGTGGACGCGGCTCAAGGAGGAAGAGGGCGATCTCGACCTCAGCCTGGCGCTGGTGGTGGACGCCGAGTTGTACCGGCTGGACTCGGTCGTGAAGTGGCTGGACACGGCCGACGGCCGGTTGAAGCGTGCCGCGCTCGAACCCCCGGCCCCGGCGCGGGCTCCGGCGCCGCAGATCCGGCGCAGGTCCGGGGCGCGCCGATGAGCGGAGTGCTAGAACTGCGCGGCGTCTCGAAGACCTACCTGGACGGCACCGACGAGGTGCATGCGCTGCGCGAGGTGGACCTGGCCGTCGAGCCGGGCAAGATGGTCGCGGTCATGGGACCCAGCGGCTCGGGCAAGAGCACGCTGCTCACCATCGCTGGGGCACTGGAGACGGCAACCGCCGGTGAGGTGTTGGTCGCGGGTCAGCGGCTCTCGGCGATGTCGCGTGACGACCGGGCACGGCTGCGGCGGCGTGCCATCGGGTACGTGTTCCAGGACTTCAATCTGCTGCCCGGGCTCACCGCCGCCGAAAATGTGGCGCTGCCGTTGGAGCTCGACGGGCTGTCGGCTGGCAAGGCCCGCGCCGCCGGGCTGCGCGCGCTGGATGCGTTGGGTCTGGCCGACCGAGCGTCCCGGTTCCCGGACCAGCTTTCCGGCGGCGAGCGGCAGCGGGTGGCGATCGCCCGGGCCGTCGTCGGGGACCGCCGGCTGCTGCTGGCCGACGAGCCGACCGGCGCACTCGACTCGGCCAACGGTGAGGCCGTCATGCGGCTGATCCTGGCCGCCTGCAAGGGCGGGGTGGGCGCGGTGGTGGTGACCCACGACGCGCAGCTCGCCTCGTGGGCCGACCGGGTCGTGTTCATTCGCGACGGCCGCGTGGTCGATCGCACGGCCCCTCGCCCGGGGCCGGACTCGCTGCTGGCCGGGGAGGCGGCCCGATGAGCGTCGCCGTGGAGGATCCGCCGTTGGTGCTCGGCACCGGCCACGGCGGGATGCCCGCGCGGCGCGCCGTGGTGCGCTGGGCCTGGCGGCTGTTCCGGCGTGAGTGGCGCCAGCAGTCGATCGTGCTGGCCCTGCTGCTGGTCGCCGTGGCGGCGACCACCGTCGGCCTCGGCATCGGCTCCAACGCCCCGTCGGAGGCATCCGTGTTCGGCACCGCCGACCACCTGGTGACCCTAGCCAGCACCGGCGCGCAGGTCGAGGCAGACATCGCCAAGCTGCGCAGCTCGTTCGGCACCGTCGACGTGATCGAGCACGAGAAGAAGATCCCGGTGCCCGGCTCGGCGAACGGCGTCGACCTGCGCGCCCAGGACCCCAACGGGCCGTACGGCCGTACGATGCTGCGGCTCGACTCCGGCCGGTGGCCGCAGGGCCCGGACGAAATCGCCGTCACCGATCGCGTGGCGACGGTCTTCCGACTGCACGTCGGCGGCGGCACCTGGGACCAGGGCGGCAAGCGGCGGACCGTGGTCGGTCTGGTGGAAAATCCGCTGAACCTGCACGAGGCGTTCGCCCTCGTGGCGCCCGGCCAGGCCACCGCGCCGGATCACGTCGACGTGCTCATCCGGGCGTCCCACGCGGACTTCGTCACGAAGCCGCGGCCGGACGGTGCGGGGGGCCAGGTCCGCTCCAACGAGGCGGACACGTCCAGCGTGCTGGTGCTCGTGCTCGCCACGATCGGGCTGGTGTTCGTCGGCCTGCTGGCGGTGGCCGGATTCACGGTGATGGCCCAGCGGCGGCTCCGCGCGCTCGGCATGCTCGGCGCGATCGGCGCGAGCCACCGGCACGTCCGGCTGGTCCTGCTGGCCAACGGCGTGGTCACCGGCGGGGTCGGTGCGCTCGCGGGCGCGATCGTGGGGGTCGCCGGTTGGATCGCGCTGAGTCCCCAGCTGGAGTCGCTGCTCGGCCATCGCATCGACCGGCTCAACCTGCCCTGGACGCCATTACTGATCGCCGTCCTGCTGGCCACTGTGACCGCTGTCGTGGCCGCCTGGTGGCCGGCCCGCGCCGCCGTCCGCATCCCGGTCGTCGCCGCCCTCTCCGCGCGGCCGGCACCACCCCGCCCGGCGCACCGGTTCGCGGTCCTCGGCATGGTGCTGTTGCTGCTCGGCCTGGCCTCGCTGTTCCTGGCTCGGCAGACGAAGGTGCCCTTCATTCTCGGCGGCGTGCTGGCCACCGCGATCGCGCTGCTGCTGCTCGCCCCGGTCGGCGTCGCCACCATCGGGCGGCTCGCGCGGCACGTTCCCTTGGCGCCACGGCTGGCGATGCGCGACCTGGCGCGCTACCGGGCCCGGTCCGGCGCCGCGCTGGCCGCGATCGCGCTGGCCGTCGGCATCGCCGCTGCGGTCGCCCTGAGCACCGCTGTCACGGCGGCGAAGGCGGCGGCCCCCACCGGTGGTAACCTGCCCGCCGACCAGATCGTCGTCTGGCTGTCGCAGGAATCCATGAACGGCCCGGTGCCGATCCTGTCGTCCACGCAGGCGGACGCCATGGGGAAACAGATCGACACGATCGCCGCTGACCTGCACGCCACCTCGGTGGTGCCGCTGACCGGCGCCGTCGACCCGAACGGGCCGCTCGAACGCGGCGGCCGGCCGCCGGTCGTGCTGGCGAAGCCGCACGCCGCCGGCAACGGAGTCGAGTACAGCAGCAACGATGCCGTGCCGGTGTTCGTCGCAACGCCCGAACTGCTCGCGTACTCCGGCATCGACCCGGCGAGCATCAACGCCGGCACCGACCTGCTCACCCCGCGGGCGAGCATCGCCGGGTACGACCTGATTCCCGTCCGGCTCCGCGAATGGCATCCGGCCCTGCAGCACGTCACGCTGCCCAGCTACAGCTCGCTGCCCAACGTGCTCCTCACCACGGACGGCATGACGCCGCTGCACCTGACCCAGATTCCGGTCGGCTGGCTGGTCAAGGCACCGCATGCGCTGACGCCGGCACAGATCGACAAGGCGCAGCAGACGGCGGTCGCCGCCGGGCTCAACGTCGAGTCCCGCCCAACCGGTGTGGATCAGGCGCGGCTGGCCGACGGCTTCACCGCGGCCGGCATCACGATGGCCCTCGGGGTGCTCGCCATGACCGTCGGGCTGATCCGCAGCGAGACAGCCCGGGATCTGCGCACGCTGACCGCGGCCGGCGCACGGCGGAGGACCCAACGGGCGCTCACCGCCGCGACCGCCGGGGCGCTGGCGCTGTGCGGGGCGATCATCGGCACTGCCTGCGCGTACCTGGCGATGGTGGCCTGGTACCACCGCGAGGTGCACTGGCTGGCCCACCCGCCGGTGCTCAACCTGGCCGCGATCCTGGTCGGTCTGCCGATCGTCGCGTACCTCGGAGGATGGCTGCTGGCCGGACGGGAGGCGCGAGTGATCGCCCGCCAGCCGCTGGACTGACGGGTGGAGATCTGTCCGGTGGCGAGCTGTCCCAGGCGCGGATCGAACGTCCTGCGGTACCGGCACAATTCGTACGACGAGCGGCCGACTGTTCGCGTGCTCACCGTCGAACGCCATGCGCTAGAGAGCGCGATGCAACGCGCACCCGGCGCACACCCTGGTGACCAAATCACGCTACTCGACGCCGATGCCTGGTACATCTACCCTCTCGCGGGAACTCCTTCGTTGACGGTCTCGTTGGCCCAGGCAGCTGGCGGCAGCGTGGTGAGCGTTCGGGTCGACGGCGACATCGACCCCATCCTGGCTGCTCGAGTCGAGACCTTGCTCGATCTGCTGTAGCAACCCCAGTGGTACCGATGGCGGTGCACGCTCATCAGCGAATCGCGCTTCGTGCGCTCGCGTCGTCCTCGTGACGAGGGATGGGCCGCGAAGGGCCACGCAGACGGGTACGGCTTGGGCGTGGCTCCTGGGAGCTGGCACGAGGTGCCCAGCTCCTTGAGGATGTCGCAGGCTTGTTTGGTAGCCCGGTCGAAGGCGCCACGCGGCAGGAACCACGGGGCGTGGCCCAAATTTGCTCGGACGAGCGACCTCGCGCGGACGTCACCCTGTGTTGCCCACCTTCACCCGGCGAATCCTCCACTTATGGACGCCCGGCCGACCGCTCGATCAGCTCCTCGGATGGAGCGGCGCCAGATCCATCCAGCCGGTTCACTGGATAACGGCTCGCGTTCGCAGCCGGCTCGATACTCTCGGCTTCGGGATTCATACGGACATCCGGAGCCACTCGATCGGCGAGATCGCCGGTGACGCGGGCGATCGACGTCCCGGCGCGCAGCCGGCTCTCGCCACGACTGGCGCGGGGGACCTCTCATGCCGATAGGAGCGCCATGCCCGGCAAGTTGCGATCGCCTGTCCTGCACCTCGTCGTCTGCGGCGCCGAGCCCGCCGTCGAGCTCGGACCGTTCATCACGGCCTGCCAGGAGTTGAGGTGGGAGGTCCACCTCATCGCCACCCCGGACGCGGTCGACTCGATCGACCGGGACGGGCTCGCCGACCTCACCCACCATCCGGTACGCGAGGACGAGCAGCCGGAGACGCTCCATCCCCTGCCGCCGGCCGACGCCTTCGCCGTCGTGCCGGCCAGCTTCGACCTGGTGAACAAGTGGGCGTATGGCCTCAACGACAACCTGGGCCTGCGGCTGCTCAACGAGGCGATCGCCGTCGGCCTGCCGGTCGTCGCCGTGCCGGCCCCGGATCCGGTGCTCGCCCAGCACCCCGCCTTCCTGGAGAGCCTGGAGCGGCTGCGGCACTGGGGCGTGACGGTGACCCGGCCCGCCGGGCCGTCCGAGGTCGCCGAGCCGGTCCCGTGGCACACCGCCGTGCAGGTGATTTCCGCCTGGACGCGGTTCGCCCGGGTCCCCGGGCAGCCCACTGGAGAGCGACAGCGCAGCGCCGACGACTTGGCGCGGCAGTCCGGCTAGCGCCTCGTCATGCAGCCTTGAACGGGTAATCCGGGTGGCGGATCTTGGAGTTGATCGCGAATCCGGATTTCGGTTGGGCGCGGTAGTTGCGCCAACGGATGTACGCGCCGATGGCGGTGCCCCGCTCGGCGTGGGTGCGGTGGTCGGTGCCGTTGAGGGCGAAGTATCGGACGGCGGCGAACTCGACTTCGATCCAGTTCAGCCAGGACGCGTAGGTCGTTCGGAACACCAGGTCGACCTGGTTGGCTGTGCACCAGGTGCGCGGACCTCGGGGTGCTTGTGCGGGGAGAAGGTTGCCCAGGATGACGTGCAGCCTCTGGTTGGGCCAGCGGCGGCGCAGGGTCTTGGAGGAGGCTGAGGAATTCGTGCCAGCGTTTGCGGTCGAGGATTCGGTAGTGGAGCCGCCCGGTGGCAGGTCCAGGGCGGCGATCATGTGCCGAACGCCCTGGTCGCGGGTGTAGGTCGCCCGCAGCCGTACCGCTTGGCAGCGCCACGCCACCCCAGCCACTGGCCCGTCGGCCCACCGGCTCGGCCACGCCCCACCATTCGGTGCGGTGGTCCCGCGAGGCCGAACTGCCGCAGCGTCTGAATCCGATGGTCAACTGACGGATGATGGGGGAGCGGGTTGGGAACAACAGGCTGCATTGGACAGCGCTGAAGCGCAGCGAACGGCACCCAACTGCGCTCAACGGGCACCACGCCTACCTGCGGCTCTGCGTTTTAGCAGGTCATAGGCGGTGCAGCGTCCCGATTCGCACGCAGTGCTCAACAGCGCTGAGTGGACTTCAGCGGCGCTCTATCTCGCCTGGTGGGAGAGTCTTAGCGATCAACTGGTCAACCGGAGGAACTTCTCCCAGGAGCCGATGGCGGTCCGGTTGGCGATCAGCGGCAGGGCACCGGCCTGTTCCGCGGTCACGTACCGGTTGTTCGCGTTGGCCAGCAGGCTGACCGTGCCATCGGCGTTGGTGATGATTCGGAATTTCTCCCAGGACCCCACCGCTGTGCGGTTGGCGATCAGCGGCGAGGCACCGGCGTTCTCCGCCGTGACGTACCGGCCGTTGACCCGGGCGCGGAGCGCCACGAACCCGCCCCCCACGTCGATCTGGTCGAACTGCTGCGATGGACCGATCACGGTCCGGTTGGCGATCAAGGCGGAGGTGCCGCCGTTGTCCGCCGTGACGTACCGGAGGTTCACGTTGGCCAGCAGGTTGACAAGGACCGGCGGCGTGACGACGCGGAACCTCTCCCAGGAGCCGATGGCGGTCCGGTTGGCGATCAGCGGCAGGGCACCGGCCTGTTCCGCGGTCACGTACCGGTTGTTCGCGTTGGCCAGCAGGCTGACCGTGCCATCGGCGTTGGTGATGATTCGGAATTTCTCCCAGGACCCCACCGCTGTGCGGTTGGCGATCAGCGGCGAGGCACCGGCGTTCTCCGCCGTGACGTACCGCCCGTTGACCCGGGCGCGGAACGCCACGAACCCGCCCCCCACATCGATCTGGTCGAACTGCTCCCAGGGCCCGATTACTGTCCGGCTGGCGGTCAAGGCTGAGGCGCCGGCGTTCTCCGCGGTCACGTAACGGTTGTTGACGGTCGCCAGCAGGCTGGTCGTGGGACCGCCGAGCAGTCGGGCCAGAGACGCGTAGTCGCCCTTGAGGACGTCCAGATCGGGGGTGGAGAAGTCGGAGCCGGGGATGGGGGTGCCCGCGGCGTGCTGCCAGACGGTAAAGGACGACCAGCCGGCCGGTAGCGGCGGCGGATTCTGTGAATAGTTGGCGATGAACAGCGGGTTCGCCGCGAAGCTCTGGCTGCTGGCCGTACAGGGATTCCACCAGTTCGTGTTGGTGTAGATCATGGCCTGCCGACCGGTGCGTACCGCGATCTCGGTGACGAAGTCCCGGATCCAGGCCACCAGTTGGGCGGGTGTCATGTTGTAGCAGTCGTTCAGGCCCCATTCGGTCCGGGGCCACTCGATGTCCAGCATCGGCGGGAGGCTGCGTCCATCGGAGACGTAGGGGGCGAAGCCGAGCAGGACGTCCGCCTGCTGCTTGCCGCTGCTCAGGTCAGGTCGGGCTCGGTGGTACGCCCCGGTGTACAGGCCGTTGGCCCGGGCACCGGCATAGTTGGTGGCGTAGAAGGGATCAGGATTGTTGTGCGACACCGCTCGGCCGTCCTGCTCGCTGACCCGGATATAGGCGAACTTCGCGCCGCCCCGGGCTACCGCGGCCCAGTCGAGCGACGGTCCCTGGAAGTAGGACACGTCAACGCCGGTGATCGAGTATCCGGTCGGGGTGGGCAGCGCCTGGGCCGGCGATGCAACCCCGGCCAGCCCCACGAACCCCAACGCCGCACTCAGCAGAACAGCCAGTCCTCTGCGTACCATGGCTCGCCTCCAGACACCGTCAAGGCGTCACGCCGCGTCCGTAGAAAGCGTAACCGCGTCTCGGACGCACAGGTATGGGCCACTTGTCCCTAGTTGCCGGTCGTCGGGCCGGGCTGGCGGGTTTCCTGCCGCAGACCAACGACGGTCATGGCTGGCGTGGGACCGCACCGCCGACGGGCGCCAGACATGCCCGCGACAGGTGGAACGAGCGCAACCGCTCGCACTCACCGTCCGGGCACCGAGATGCGTCCCGCGAGCTGAGACTCCGATACCACTGCCAGCGCATTGACCACGGGTTCCTGCTCGGTGACCTCATCGGCGGACCCGAAGGGGCACTCCCTGCTGTACTCGACAGGCCATACGCTGTCGGGCCGGCCGGGTCACACCAACACCGACGAGCGCGACGGACGACCCGACCAGCTGTACTGCCGTTTCTGGCTCGACTCTCAACCCGCGCCAGTGGGTGGGTACTCCCTGCGCAGTCAGGAAGTACCTGGCTCGGGCATCAGGGTTGCCCCTCAGCTCCGCCCGAGCCGCCACCGCCTACGCCGGGTTTCTCTGCCTCGCCCAGGTCGGCGACAGCGGCGCGGATGCGGTCGAACGTCGCGATCCGCTGATCGTCGCCGGGCAGGACGAGGCCGAGGCAGACCAGCTTGAACTCCCGCTCCCCGCGGGGTTCCAGATGAAGACCGGCGCGCCGCACCCCTGCGGAAGGGCTGGCACCCAACCGACGAAGCCGCGCGCGTCCCGGGCGACGGAGACTCTAGTGATCATCTCGACTCCCGTCGTGCCCGGCTGCCGGTGTCGGCCGTCGTCAGCCGTCCCGGAGAGCGTCGTCGATGCTGGTCTCGCGGCGGCCGAGATGGACCGGGTTCCGGCCGGAGAGCAGGTCCAGCGCCGCCTTAACGCAGGCGCCGTACTCGCGGCTGGAGCTGACCCACCACCGCCGGGCGTACCGCCTCGCGGTCTCTTCGCCCACGCCGTTGGCATCGATGCCGAGGTTCCGGCACAGCGCCACGGCCCGGGGCAGGTGGAAGACTGGGTCACCACGGTCGCGCGCTGCACCCCGAAGATCCGCTTTGCCCGCGCGCACGTGTCGTACGTGTCGATGCCGGCGTGGTCCAGTACCACTTTCTGCGCCGGCATGCCGCGGTCGACCAGCCAGCGCAGCATCGCGTCGGGCTCGTTGTAGTCGGCGTTCATGTTGTCGCCGGACACCAGGATCGCCCGTACCTTGCCGCCGTCGAACAGCCGGAGCTTCGCAAAAGAGTGCGGGGAACCCGCCCGCCCGAGGGTTCCCCGCACTCCGACTCGAGGAAGGGTCAAACTCTGGCCTCTTCCCCGACCCTGGCCTGTGAAGCCGAGGTCGCCTTCGGTGCCCGGCCTCCGGGCATCCACCAGTTGGCCTTGCCGCACAGTTCCATCACCGCGGGGACGAGGATCATCCGGACAATGGTGGCGTCGATGAGCACGGCGACGGCCATGCCCAGACCTCCCTGCTTGACCGAGACGTCGGGGCCGAGCAGGGAGGTCGTGAAGACGGCGATCATGATGGCGGCCGCGGCCGTGATGACCTTGGCGGTCCGCGCCAGCCCGCGAGTGACGGCCATCCGGGTGTCGCCGGTACGCTCGTACTCCTCACGGACCCGCGAGATCAGGAAGACCTCATAGTCCATGGACAGGCCGAACAGAACCGGGAAGATCATCATCGGCACCCAGGTCGTGATCGGCATGTCGGTGGGAAAACCGAGGGCCGAGCCCAACCATCCCCACTGCACGATCGCGACGATCACGCCGTAGGCGGCGCCGATCGACAACAGGTTCATCACGGCGGCCTGCAGCGCGATCGTGACCGACCGGACCAGCGCGATCAGCAGCACCAGGGACATCGCGATGACGACCGCGATCATCAGGGGCAGGTGGGAGTTGACCTGGTCGGCGTTGTCGATCGTGCTGGCGTTCGGGCCGCCGATGTAGACTCCTTCGCCGCCGGGTGCCTTGGGCAGCACGTCGTCGCGGAGCTGGTGCACCAGGTCCGCGGTCGCCTCGTCCTGGTATCCGGTCGTGGGGAAGGCCATGAAGGTGGCGGCCTGCCCGTCCTCGCTGATCCGGGGCTGGGTGACGTAGGCGATGCCCTCGGTATTCCTGACCGCTTCGACAACGGGACGCAGATCGGCGTCCTTGGAGTCGACCTCGGTGGCGAAGATCAGGGGTGCCCCGTAGCCGGGACCGAAGCCCTCGGAGAGGATCTTGTATGAGGTGTAGCTGCTCCTGTCATGGGGCTGGACGCTGGCGTCGGGCAGGCTCAGCCGCATCGACAGCGCGGGGGCGGCCAGCACCAGCAGGACCGCGCCGGCCAGAATCGCGGCGACCAGCGGCCTGCGCTGCACCACGCCGGCCCAGCGCTCGGCGAGGGTACGGCGCCGTTGGGACGCGGCACTGACGGGCTCGTACCGGCGGGATGTGCGACGGGGCAGGCGCAGCGAGTTGATCCTGTGGCCGGTGAAGCCCAGGAATGCCGGCAGCAGGGTCACCGCAGCGATCATCGTGACCAGTACGATCACCGACGTGGCGACGGCCACCCCGGTCATCAGCCTCTGTTCCATGACAACCAGGCCCAGCAACGCGATCACGACGGTCGTGCCCGCGAACAGCACCGCGTGACCCGCGGTGGTGATGGCCTTGACCGTCGCGCTCTCGGGCTCGTCGCCATCCTGCAGGCTTTCCTTGTAGCGGGTCACGATGAACAGTGCGTAGTCGATGCCGACGCCGAGCCCGATCATCGCGGCGAGGATCACCGTGAAATCCGGCGCGGGGACCATGTACCCCACCAGCTTCATCAGGGCGATGCCGCCGAGGATCGCCACCAGTGCGGTCACGATCGGCAGGCCCATCGCCACCAGTGAGCCGAAGGCGATGAACAAGATCACCGCTGCCGCCAGGATGCCCACGCTCTCGGCCGGACCCTGCTTGGGTGTCTCGGCCTTTTCTGCCTGACTCCCGCCCAGTCCCAGCGTCACGCCGTCGCCGGAGGCGTCCTTGACCGTGTCCACCAGGGGCTTGACCTCGGTCTTCTCCACATCCTTGTCGGTCAGCGGGATGATCGTACGGGCGATACGACGGTCCTGCGTCACCAGATTTTTGTCCTGATAGGGCGAGGTCACCGGTCCGGTAATGGGTGAGGCGTCGAGATCGGCGATGACCTTTTCGATCTTTTGCCGGGTGGCGGGGTCGTCGATCCCCTTTTCTGCCTTGATCGCGAGAGTCAGCGTGTCCCCTTGCTGCTCGGGGAAGTGTTTCTGGATCAGCGCCTGCGCCTTGGCGGACGAGGAATTTCCGCCGGAGAAGTCGTTGTCGGAGGCGGCGCCGAAGCCGAAGCCGGCGAACGCCACGGCGATCACGCCGACGATCCAGGTCAGGAGGACCAGGCGGCGGCGCCGGTAACAGAACCGGGCTAGTCCCGCCAGAGCTCCATCCGTACGGGGAGTCTCAGTTGTCATCATCGTCTCCTCAAGTCGTTGGGCCTTGCACTCAATCTCCTTGATCCGTTGCCTGTGTTACGAAGCTAGGGATCAAGGAAGCGCGCATCATCCCCGCATCAGTGAACTCGCCGCGCAGCGCCTCGATCTCGAATCGGTAAGCGATGGGCTGAGGGTCGCTCATCGTTCTCCGTCCTTGTCGTTTTCACCGCGGGTCCGCCACGTATCTGTGACGCCAGCATTTCCATTCTCTTGTCATCGGTATTCATTCCGGCACCGAAAATGCGCGTTAGCAGAAGCGCTGTGTCCCGTGGTGCGTTTCTCAGCGGGGCCCGAATCACCGACTCGGCGAGCTCTTCCAGCACCGTGTCGATGACGGCCAGGTCGGCAGGGGAGAGGGACGGGGCTCGACGGGCCAGCCGATGCAGTTCGGCGTCGATGACGGCCCGGGTGTGCCGGTGGACCAGGGCAAGGAGGTTCGACCTGAGATCGCCTGCGCACCCGGCGGGCTGACGAGCGGCGCCGGCTGGATCAGTGGCCATGGTCCGGGCTTCCGCCGTGCGATCCGCCGAATGGCGTCGCGACGCCGTCGTAGTGGAGGCGCAGCATCATGCCCTGATGCGCGTGGGGCAGGTTGTGGCAATGGTTCATCCAGATTCCGGGATTCGTGGCGCGGAATGCGACCTCCCATGTCTCGCCCGGCCGGACGTCGAACGTGTCCACCCACAGCGGACTGCCCGTTGACGGCGTCCCGTCCCTCGACAGGATCAGCACGGGGTGACCGTGCAGGTGCCAGGGATGCGTTTCCAGGCTTCGATTGACGACGGTGAACCGGACGATGTCGCCGTTGGCGACGAGCTGGTCGGGGATGGCGGGGTGGCCTCGGCCGTTGACGGTCTGCGCATACGCCGGCTGGCCGTCGACCATGGCCACCCCGCGGTCGAGGACCATGGTGAAATGCCGGTCGGCATTGCGGGTGTCGAAGGGCACGGCGGCCGGAGCTCCGTACCGCAGCAGGTCGAGCTCCGGCAAGTCGGACGTGTCCTCGACGCGCGCCTCGGGGGCATCGCCATGCGGGCGCAGGCGCAGTCCGCCGTCACGATCGTCGTCGACAACGAGTGCCACGGACCTGTCCGGCATGACGAACACCAGGTCGTATCGCCCGCCTGCGGGCAGGTGCAGTCCGACGTCGCTGACCTCGCCGGGCTGGTTGAGGTCTCGGCCGTCGACGGCCGCAATCCGGAACGGGTTTCCGGCGAGCACGATCCGGTGCGGATCCGAGTCGGTGTTGATCAATCGCAGCCGCACGGGAGTACCGGGTGGTGCGGGGTGTTCGGTTCGGCCGTCGCTGCCCGCGATCACGACGGTGCCGTCGAAGGTGTGCACGGGCAGGGTCAGGTCCACCTGCTCCGCCGCGGAGTGCTCGTCGGCTCGCTGTCCGTCGCGCGGCCGTACGACGAGGGTTCCGTACAGCCCCTTGTGGACGCCGACGTGGGACGCGTGATGGGTGTGGTACCAGTAGGTGCCCACCTGGTCGGCGCGGAACCGGTAGACGAAGTCCTCGCCGGGTCCGACGGCCGTCTGGGTCACACCCGGCACGCCGTCCTCGCCGCACGGTACGTCGTAGCCGTGCCAGTGCAGGGTCACGCCGTCCTCGATGTCGGCGTTGCGCAGCCGCACTTCGATCAGGTCACCCTCGGTCGCGGTGATCTCCGGACCCGGGACCTCGCCGTTGTAGGTCCACGCGTCGATCTCTCGTCCGGACGGGAGCCGTACGGTGGCCTTCTTCGCGGTGAGCACGTGCCGCCGCACCGTGCCACCCGACGCCGGTGAGCCGGAGCCCCGTAGGTCAGCCACCGACACGGCCGCTCGGGACGAGCGTCCGGGGCCGCCTCCCATGGTCACCGATTCGGCGGGGAGGAACGACAGCCCGGTGCCGGCGCCGGCCGCGGTCACCACGACCGCGCCACCGGTCCAGCCGAGGAACCGGCGGCGCGAGATCGCGCGTCGACCCTCCGGCGCCTGCGCGACACCCGCATCAGCGGTGTTCTCGGCGGGAGGCGCGACCACTCGCGCGGTCAGCAGCGCGCCGGCGCACACGAGCGAGATCGTGATGAAGGCCGTGCTCACGGTGAGCGGGTACCCGACCAGGAAGGTCACCACCAGACCGGCCAGCGCCGCGTACGCCGCGGTGAGCACCGAGACCACGCCGCCTGCCGAGCCACCGTCGCCTCGGCCCCGCCTCGCCGCGAGCAGTTGCGGGCCAGCGAGCAGCACGGCAGCGGCCCCGGCGGCCCCCAGCATCGGCAGCCCCAGTAGCACCTTCTCCTGTACGAACCACCAGCCCCGGTCGGCCAGTATCGCCACGGTGACCACTCGGACAAGCGTTACGAGCACCGCCGCGACGAGGACGGCGAGCGCCAGCCGGGTGCGCCGGAGCGCCAGTGTGACGCCGGCCGCGAACCACGTGGCGATGGTCAGCAGCGCGACGCCGTGGTCCAGGATGATCCAGAGTCCGGTGGTCATGGCGCCTGTCGCGCGGTGGTGGCTGGCCTGGCCAGCTGCCTGGCCTGGCGGATGATCCTCCCGGTCACAGCCACGATGGCGAGACCGTTGACCGCGTGCAGACCGAAGACGAGCTCGCCGGCGGTCGTGCTGCCGCCAGTGCCGTCGAGCGCGCCGGCGATCGCCTTGATCACGAACTGGACAACCGCGAGCCCGGCGACCAGGCCGCTCATCCCGATGAGCCGTCCGGGCATCCGGGCTGTCGCGGCGACGACGGTCACCAGGACCGCGATCAGGACGACCCCGGCGCCCAGCATGCGGTGTGCCTGGAAGGACTCATCGTTGGGTGCCGTGTCGAAGGCACCGCTGGCAGCCAGGAAGAACTGCGCGACGACGGCCAGCATCTGCAGGGCCGCCAGGCCGGCGAAAAATCTACGCATGGCGCGCTCCTCGGGGTGGGTGAGGGTGATCATTCATAGCGATGATCGTCGCGCCGGTGCGGCTGCCATCGCCTCTGACAGCGGATGGCAGCGGCTACGCAATCGGGCGTAGCCGGTCCGTGTCTCGCTACGCCTGTCGACGTAGCAGGTCGCGCGCCTGCGCGGAGCCGTCGCCTGTGCGCGAGGAACTAGGATCACGGCATGGAACATCGCGCCGTGTCGTTCCCCCTGCGTGTGGTGGCGCAAGACGTGGCGCTCGCGCTCTTCGTCACCGTGATGCAGGTGCAGGGCACGGTCGCCCGCGTGGCCGCCGAGGGGGCCCAGCATCCACTCACGGACTTCGGAAACCTCGGATTCGCGCTGCTGTTGGTGAGTGGCCTGGTCCTGACCGTCCGCCGCCGGTGGCCGGTTCCGGTGTTTGTCACCGCCGCACTCGCCAGCTTGGTGTACTACAGCCTCGACTTCCCGGACGGGCCCGGCTGGCTCGGGCTCTTCGTCGCCCTGTACACCCTCGCCGCGTACGGTGACGGGCGCCGGTCGCTGGTGGTTGCTGGCGTGGGCACCACGGTGCTCGCCGTCGGGTGGCTGGTGGCCGCTTCCGACATCGAGCCGCGCGCCGCCATCGGCTGGGTGTTCTTCCGGATCGGTGCGTCGGTCATGAGCGCAGCCCTTGGCGAGTCCGTCCGGTCTCGACGGGTCATCGCTGCCGAAGCTCAGGAGCGTGCTGAGCTGGCTGAACGGACTCGCGAGGAGGAAGCGCGGGCGCGGGTCGACGCCGAACGGCTCCGGATCGCGCGCGAGGTCCACGACACCGTCGCGCACGCCATAGCAATCATCAACGTCCAATCCGGTGTCACCGCGCACGTGCTCGACAAGAGGCCGGACGTGGCACGCGAGGCGCTGCAAGCCATCGAGCAGACCAGTTCTCGGGCGCTGCGAGAGATGCGGGCCATCCTCGGGGTACTCCGTGACGACAACAACGGGCGCGTGCCGTACCCCGGGCTCGGGCAGATCGACGAACTCGCCGCCAAGGCACGCGATGCCGGACTCGACATCAACCTCGAGGAGACCTCGCCCGCGACGCCGTTGCCGAGCGCGGTGGGGAGTGCTGCCTACCGAATCCTGCAGGAGTCGATCACCAACGTGATCCGCCACGTCGGCCCGACTCGGGTGACGGTAGCGCTGAACCCAGGGGTCGACGTCTTGGAGATCCGCGTGACCGATGAGGGCCGCCGTGCCGCCTCAGGTGATGACCCCGCGGACCCGCACCTACCGGCCCAGCATCCGACCAGCACCGGCAGCTCGGCCAAGCCCGGCCGCGGGATCCTCGGAATGCGCGAGCGCTGTCAACTGCTGGGCGGAGAACTCGACGCCAAGCCGACTCCGGGCGGAGGGTTCGAAGTCACGGCCCGGCTGCCCCTCGCGCCGACCGGGTCGCGCCTGTGAACGCAGCGGCCGCGTCACCGTTGACCAACGCTCCGATCAAGGTGCTGCTCGCCGACGATGAGGGTCTCGTGCGATCCGGGTTCAAGGTCCTGCTCGACCTCGAGGACGAGATCACGGTGGTGGGAGAAGCCACGAACGGCGCCGAAGCCGTCGAGCGGGCCCGCGCCACCCGCCCCGACGTCGTCCTCATGGACATCCGCATGCCAAAGCTGGACGGGATTCAAGCCACCACCCAGATCGCCGAGACGCACGGGTTGGAGCAGGTCCGAGTCCTCATCCTCACCACCTACGACACCGACGAGTACGTCTTCGAGGCATTACAAGCCGGCGCCAGCGGCTTCCTGCTCAAAGACGCCGGACCGGCGGAGCTCCTGCATGCCATCCGGGTGGTCGCCGCCGGAGACGCGCTGCTCGCGCCGCGGATCACCCGACGCCTCATCGGCCAGTTCACCGCGCAACGAACAGCTACCCAGGCTGCGGAGGACCGGCTCGCGGTGCTGACCCAGCGCGAGCGCGAAGTGCTAGCCCTGGTGGGACAGGGCCTGAGCAACAACGAGATCGGTACCGAGTTGTTTCTCAGCCCGGCCACCGCGCGCACCCATGTCAGCCACGCGATGGCGAAACTGGGTGCGCGCGACCGCGCGCAACTGGTTGTCATCGCTTACCAAACAGGACTGGTCAGCCCTAACAAGGCATGAATGCATAGCGCGCTACGACGCAGCGCGTTCGCGGCTGCCCGCAGCCGTTCGTGCTCGCCGTCGGTCTCCGGCGGAGGCCGACATCGCCTCGCGCGTCTACCCCTGCTCGACAATCGCGGTATCGCCGTCGTTCGGGAGCCAGGTGCGGATGCTGGCGAGCGCGGTAGGGCCGTAGTCCTCGTCGACGCTGCTGGCGAGGTCCGCGATGGATATCGCTTGCAGGGCGGCGCGCCAGGCGGCGTCAGCGCCGGCCATAGCGCGGGCGATGGGGCACGGCCGGGTGCAGGCCTCCTGCGGTGTCGCCAGGGGACCGCGCTGGCGGATCTCGGTGCACACGAACGCGGGCTGAGCGCCATCGACGGCGGCGACGACGTCGAGGATGGTGATCAGTTCGGGTGCCCGGGTCAGGACATACCCGCCCGCCTTGCCTTGGACGGAGGTCACGAGGCCGGCGCGGGAGAGTGCCTGCAGCTGTTTGGCCAGGTAGCTGCCGGAGACGTCATGTAGTTCCGCGAGCCGGGCGGCCGGCACCGGTTCCGTCGCCGTGGTCAGCACCACGCAGCAGTGCAGTGCCCACTCGACGCCACCTGACAGCTTCATACGCCCCCCGCTTGACTCGGACAAAGTCTATCCGGTTATTGTCTCGGACATAAAGTGTCCGAGTTCGGGGCCGCGTCCTCGACAAAGTCGGCGTGCCCTGCGGCACGCCGTGGAAGGGTGAGAGCCATGAAGCTCACAGTCATCGGCGGTACCGGACTGATCGGCTCGCAGGTGGTCCAGAAGCTGACCGCAGCCGGACACGAGGCCGTCCCCGCGGCGCGGTCGACCGGCGTCGACCTGCTCACAGGAGAGGGCCTGGACCAGGCGCTGAAGGGCGCCGATGTCGTTGTCAACGTCGCTAACTCGCCGACCTTCGACGAGGCCTCCCTGGGCTTCTTCCGTACCTCCATGACCAACCTGCTGGCCGCGGGGGAGCGTGCCGGGGTCCGTCACCAGGTGATCCTCTCGATCGTCGGGGTGGACCAGGTGCCCCAGCTTGACTACTACCGCGCCAAGACCCTGCAGGAAGACCTGCTCCGGCAGGGGCCTACGCCGTACTCCATCGTGCGTGCGACCCAGTTCTTTGAGTTCGTGAACGCGATCTTGTCCTGGACCTCCGACGACACCACCGTTCGCCTGCCCGCTACCCGTGTTCAGCCGATGGCCGCCACGGACGTCGTCGACGCGGTCGTCGACGTCGCCACCGGCACGCCGCTGAACGGCATCCGCAACGTCGCCGGCCCGGACGTCTTCGCCCTCGACGACCTCGGCCGGGTCACCCTGGCCGCACAGCAGGACGACCGGAACGTCGTCATTGACGACGGGGCGGGCATGTTCGCGGTCGTCGCCGGCGACGTGCTCATCGCGGGCCCGGACGCACACCTGGCACCCACGCACTACCAGGACTGGATCCAAGCGGCCCGCTAACCCGGGCACTCGGCCCTTCCGCGGATGAAGTCCATCGGACGGCGGCCGGCACGCGGAGCTGCTGCGACCGGCCCTGGCCGAGGTCCAGCACGCCCACCGAGATCCCCTACGCGCGGAGCAGTTTGGCCGCCGCCAGCGTCGGGTGGACCGGCGCGCTGGCTCTTCGCCCCTTCAAGGAGGCCCTCCTTGTAGGCGGACTCGCATTTTGCCCGCATCGTCGCGTCGGCCGCCGGGTCCCGCAGCGCCCTCTGGCAGGCTGCGGCGAAGTCGGCGGGGACCGTTCTGTTCGGCTGCGCGGTGGTGTCGTGCTGGCCGAGGGCCTTGTCGTCCTGGACGGTGACCTTGTCGGGCTTCGTCGCTGCCGGGTCGGGTAGGTTGGCGGCCAGCAGGCCGTAGGTGATCGCCACGACGATCGCGCCGCACGCCGCGAACAGGCCGGTGTACAGCAGCGTGAGCCGGACCCGGACGGTGAAGTGCGGCCGGGGTCGCCTCACAGCCGGTACCCCCGGCCGACGACCGTCTCGATCAGCGGTGGCGTGCCGAGCTTGCGCCGCCGCCGGGTGAGCGTCACCGACACGATGTTGCTGAACGGGTCGGCGTTGGCGTCCCACACGTGCTCCAGCAGCTCCTCCGCGCTGACCACGGCGCCGTCGGCGGCCGTCAGCATCTCCAGGACGCCGAACTCCTTACGGGTCAGCGACAGGACCCGCCCGGCCCGGCTGACCCGGTGCCGCGCCCGGTCCACGGTGAGATCGCCACGGCGGACCACCGGCGGTGCCGACGGCGCGGCGGGCCAGTGTCCGCACCCGCGCGATCAGCTCCTGCAACGCGAAGGGCTTGCCGAGGCAGTCGTCGGCGCCCAGCTCCAGGCCGTCGACCCGGTCGTCCACCGTGGCCGCCGCGGTGAGCATGAGGATCCGGGCGCCGTCGGCGGCCGCGAGCGACCGGCACACGTGGTCGCCGTGCACCACCTGCAGGTCCCGGTCCAGCACGACCACGTCGTACGCCGTGTCGTCGGCTGCGGTGAGCGCCGCCGCGCCGTCGTGGACGACGTCGACCGCCATCCCCGCGTCGCGGAGCCCCTCGCCGATCCGGGCGGCCAACGTCACATGGACCTCGACCACCAACACCCGCATGCCGCCCATTGTGCGCCGGTCGAGATGACATCCGTCCGACACGATGCGTAGCGCTGATGTCACCGCCACCTCGGTACACCTGTCGATGTTGTCGCACGTACGCATGACCGGGGGTGCGGAGTGAAGCTCAGACTGATGGCCGTCGCGGCCGTCGTGATCACGCTTACCGCGTGCAGCGGGGGACCGTCGACGCCCAGCGTGCCCAGCCTGCCGCAGGGCAGCGGTGGGGCCGGCGTCGATCCCAGCGGCAATCCCAGCACGAATCCCAACGGGGTCACCGGTGACGGCAGTGCGGCGCGCCGGACGGCTGCACAACGCCGCCGAGTGCATCCGCCAGCACGGTGTGCCGCGGTACCAGGATCCCATCCTGACCGCGGACGGCCAGGTGTACACCGACGCCCGTGCGCTGCAGGACACCGCCGACGACACGATCATGGCGGCCATCGAGACGGCGTGCGGCGAGCTGATCCGGGCGGCCAAGTTCGCCCCGGACGACCAGGCGCCGGCACCGCCGAAGCTGGTCCAGGCCGGGGTCAAGGTGGCCGAGTGCCTGCGGGCGCACGGGCTGCCTGGCGTCAAGGACCCGACGGCCGACAGCCGCTTCACCCCCGGGCACGGCTTCGGACTTTCACCCGACGAGGTGCCGGGCGGCAAGGACGACACGTTCCTGCGGGCCACGGAGCCGTGCAAAGGCCTCATAAACGAGGAAATCCGCCTGTCCAGCCTGGGGAACCTCGGTGGGTAGGCGGCCATGGACGTCCACCCGGCTCGATCACGCCGCGACCGAGAGGTTCACGATGAAGCTCAGACTGGTAGCCGTCGCGGCCTTCGCGATCACGCTCAGCGCGTGCACCGCGGAACCGTCGACGCCGAGCGTGCCCAGCGTGCCGCAGGCCAGCGACGGGCCCAGCCCCGATCCCACCGGCCGTCCCGGCCCGAATCCCAACGGGGCCACCGGCGACGGCAGTGCGGCGCGCCGGACCGCGCTGCACAACGCCGCCGAGTGCATCCGCCAGCA
The DNA here is from genome assembly GCF_045207895.1 of Micromonospora sp. NBC_00898. Classification (NCBI taxonomy): domain Bacteria; kingdom Bacillati; phylum Actinomycetota; class Actinomycetes; order Micromonosporales; family Micromonosporaceae; genus Micromonospora; species Micromonospora sp. NBC_00898. The sequence continues at coordinate 3,115,143 of NZ_CP108775.1, read as the reverse complement.
CGGTGTGCCGCGCTACCAGGACCCGGTCCTGACCGCCGACGGTCAGGTGTACACCGACGGCCCCTCGCTCAAGGGCGGCGCGAGCGACACGGTCCTGGAGGCCATCGAGACGGCGTGCGGCGAGTTGATCCGGGCGGCCAAGTTCAACCCGGGCGACCAGGCGCCCCCGCCACCGAGGCTGGTCCAGGCCGGGGTCAAGTGGGCCGAGTGTATGCGGGCGCACGGGGTGGCCACCGTCAAGGACCCGACGGTTACCAGCGAGTTCAACCCCGGGCAGGGCTTCAACCACAGCGCCGACGAGTTCCCCGCCGGCAAGGACGACACGTTCAACCGGGCCCGGGAGGCGTGCTTGAGCCTCGAGGACGAGGAAGACCGGCTGTCCAGCCTGGGAAACCTCGACGGGTAGGCGGACGTCGATGTGCACACGACTCGATCACGATGCGACCGAGAGGTTCACGATGAAACTCCACCCGGTGGCCGTCGCGGCCACCATGATCACGCTCAGCGCGTGCAGCAAGGCGTCGTCCTCACCCGGTGTGCCCAGCCTGCCGGCGGGCAGCGGCAGGCCCAGCACCGGGTCCAGCGCCAATCCCAACGCCGTCACCGGTGACGGCAGTGCGGCGCGCCGGACCGCGCTGCACAACGCCGCCGAGTGCATCCGCCAGCACGGCGCACCGCGGTACCAGGATCCGGTCCTGACCGCGGACGGCCGCGTCTACACCGACGAGTTCGCTGTGTTCTCGTCCCTCAACGAGACGCAGCTCGACGCCCTCGAGACCGCCTGCGGCGAGCTGATCCGGGCGGCCGAGTTCGCCCCGGGCGACCAGGCACCCCCGCCACCGAAGCTGGTCCAGGCCGGGGTCAAGTCCGCCGAGTGCTTCCGGGCGCACGGGCTGCCCGACTACAAGGACCCGACGGTCAACAGCCACTTCATACCCGGCAAGGGCTTCGGTCTCGACGCCAGCGGGATTCCCGGCGCCGGTCAGGGCGACGCCAAGCAGAACCCGACCGTGCGGGACGCCATCACGGCATGCCGGAGCGTTCTCGACGAGGAAGCCCGGCTGTCCAGCCTCGGAAGTCTCGCCGATGCGTAGGCGGGCCGTACTGGCCGGGGCGGCCCTCACGGTCGCCGGGACCGCCGGGGCTGGGTGGTGGGTCCGGGGCCGTCCGGCGACGGTGCCCGCCGCCGTCCAGGTGACGACCGGTACCGCCACCGTGACCCGGACCGACCTGTCGACGACCGTCCAGGTCCCCGGCACCCTCGGCTACGCCGGGGCATACACCGTGTACCTGCAGGGCGAGGGCGGCACGGTGACCGCGGTCCCGCAGCCGGGGCAACTGATCACCCGGGGCAAGCCGGTGTTCGCCGTCGACAACCGACCGGTCCGGCTGTTCTACGCCGACCGACCCGCGTGGCGGCCGCTCGCCCTCGACGTCACCGCCGGCCCTGACGTGTACGCCGTGGAGAAGAACCTCGTCGCGCTCGGCCACGCCACCACGGCCAACCTGACCGTCGACGGGAAGTTCACCCGGGCGACCGCGGCGGCACTGCGGCGCTGGCAGCGCGCGACCGGCCAGCCGGTCACCGGCCGGCTCGAGCTGGGTGCCGTCACGTTCCAACCCGGCCCGCTGCGGGTGACCACCGTCACCGCGAGGGTCGGCGCGCCGGCCGGGGGCGGCGGGGCCGCCGGGGGTGCCGGCGAGCCGCTCCTGTCGGGCACGTCGACGACGATCGCGGTGACCCTCGCCGTGCCGGTGAACCGGACCCATCTGGTCCACCTCGGTGACGCCGTCACCGTCGTCCTCCCCGGCGGCGACGCCGCGCCCGGGAAGGTGACCACACTGTCGACCGTCGCGACCGCGCCCAACGAGAACGACCCCGGTCGGGGTCCGGGCCAGGCGAGTGTGCCGGCCACGGTCACGCTCGACAACCAGGTGGCCGCGGCCGCGTTCGACCAGGCGCCGGTCCAGGTCAACGTCACCGGCCAGACCGCCAAAGGGGTCCTCGTTGTACCGATCACGGCGCTGGTCGCGCTCGCCGGCGGCGGGTACGGCCTGTACCTGCGGGACGGCGACGCCCGCCGGCTGGTCGGCGTGACCCCCGGCCTGTTCTCCGACACCCTGGTCGAGGTCCGCGGCGACGACCTGCGCGAGGGCGCGACGGTGGAGGTGCCGGCCACATGAGCGAGCCGACCAGGGGCCCCGGCGACGCCGGAGACGACACCCGAGGCGACCTCGCGCCGGCGCTGGAGCTGCACGGCGTCAACAAGGTCTATCCGCCGCCGACCACGGTGACTGCGCTGGCCGACATCGACCTCGTCGTCGACGCCGCCGAGACGGTGGCCATCACCGGGGCGTCCGGCGCCGGCAAGTCCACGCTGTTGAGCATCCTCGGCACCCTCGACCGGCCGACCAGTGGCATGGTCCGCATCGCCGGGACCGACACCTCGGCGATGGCCGACCCGCAGCTGTCCGCGGTCCGCGCGACCCGCCTCGGCTTCGTCTTCCAGCAGTTCTACCTCCTCGAACACCTCAGCGTGCTCGACAACGTCGCAACCGGCCTGCTGTACCGCGGGGTGCCGGCAGGCGTCCGGCGGGAGCGGGCCGCCGAGGTGCTGCGCCAGGTGGGGCTCGCCGAGCGGATGCGGCACCGGGCCGGCCAGCTCTCCGGCGGCGAGCGGCAGCGGGTCGCGATCGCCCGGGCGATCGTCGGCCGGCCCGCGGTCCTGCTGGCCGACGAGCCGACCGGCAACCTCGACTCGGCCACCGGTACGGAGATCACCCAGCTGTTGGCCGGGCTCGCCGACGACCGCACCACCGTCGTGCTGATCACCCACAACGCCGACGTGGCCGCGGCGATGGGGCGGCAGATCCACCTGCGCGACGGCCGGATCGTCGAGGACTCCCACCCGTACCCGGCCGGAAGGGACCGTGTCCGATGACCTCACGGCTGCGTCTGCCCGACGCGATCGCCCTGGCCTCCGTCGGCCTGCGCGCCCGGCGGGACCGCTCGGCGCTGTCGGCGCTCGGCATCGCCATCGCCATCGCGGCCGTGGTCGCCGTGCTCGGCATCGCCGAGTCGTCCAAGGCCGACCTGCTCACCCAGCTCGGCGAGCAGGGCAACCTGCTCACCGTGGCCTCGGCGCAGGCGACCAACGGCCGCACAATCCCGCTGCCGGTCACCGCCGAGCCGATGATCGCGCGGATCCCGCCGGTCCGCACCGTCACCGCGGTCCGCAACATCGACGACGTGACCGTACGGCGCAGCGCGGCCATCCCGGCGGTGCGGACCAGCGGCATAAACGTCCTCGCCGCCCAGCCGTCCCTGCCGGGCACCCTGTCGGCGCGGGTGCTGCGCGGCCGGTACCTCGACGCGACCGCCGAGCACTACCCGGTGACGGTGCTGGGCTACGAGGCGGCCCGGGTCCTCGGCATCGGCACGCTGACCGAGCCCACCCAGGTGTTCCTCGGCGAGCGATACTTCACCGTCGTCGGGATCCTCGCCCCCGTGGCGGTCGCACCGGAGATCGACATGGCGGCGCTGGTCAGCTTCGGGACCGCTGACGGGGTGTTCGGGTTGGGGAGCAACCCCAGCCGCATCTACCTGCGGGTCGATCCGAACCAGGTGGCGGCGGTCGCGTCGGTGCTCGCGGCCACCGCCTCAGGAGCCCGGGACGGCGACGTGCAGGTGCGCCGGCCGTCCGACCTCCTGGTGGCCGGATCCAGGCGAAGGGCGCGTTCGTCGGGCTGTTCCTCGGCCTGGGCGCCATCGCGCTGCTCATCGCCGGGGTCGGCATCGCCAACATCATGGTGATCTCGGTCCTGGAACGGCGCGGCGAGATCGGGCTGCGTCGCGCGCTCGGTGCCCGCCGCCGCCACGTCGCCGTCCAGTTCCTCTTGGAGTCCACGCTCCTGGCCTTGATCGGCGGGGTGCTCGGCATCGGCCTGGGCGTCCTGGCGACGGCGGTCGCCGCGCGGCTGGCCGGCAACCCGGTGACCGTCCCGCCGCTCGCGCTGGCGGCGGGCCTCGGCGCCGCGCTGCTGGTCGGCGCGCTCGCCGGGGTGTATCCGGCGGCGCGGGCCGCCCGGTTGTCGCCCACCGAGGCGCTGCGCACCCTGTGAGGCGATGCGGTCGTGACGGTACCCGCCAGGGTGTGGCGGCACATCCCGCACACCCTCTGCCATTCGCGTCCTCTCCCACGCACCGTCATGCATCTGCGGTCCGACAAATCGGCCGGGACGAGGTCAGGGCGCGGTTCAGGAAAGTAAGGGCTCCTATCCTGATCCTCCGCGGTCCGACAGCCGCTGCCGGTCGGGTGTGAGCGCCCCCGGGGTGCTCGTCGCGCCGCGCTCCGGGCGACGGCATGGCCTTTGAGAGGCGGTGGACTGCGGCGCGACTCGGCGCTCCGCGAGCACCAAGATCGCCCATCTCGGGATGGTCGCTAAGGACTGGCGGCTGACGGGCAGCACAGGCTCGCGGCCACGGTTCGCGGCCCGGGGTTACCTGTTATCCTCTCGTGACATGCAGACAGGAAACCGCATTGATCGCGGTTCGCCGCTGCCCATGTACCACCAGCTCAAGCAGTTGCTGGTCAAGGACATCGAGCGACGACGACTCCAGCCGGGTGACCGCATCCTTGGCGATCACGAACTCTGTTCCCGCTACGACGTCTCGCGCACCGTCGTGCGCCAGGCGCTCGCCGAACTCGAGAACGAGGGCGTCATCGAGCGGGTGAAGGGCCGAGGCACCTTCGTGGCGCATCCTAAGACCGCGGAGGGACTGGTCCAGTCGTTGACGGGACTGTTCGAGGATGTGGCCGCCCGCGGCGGTCATCTGCGCAGTGAGGTGCGTCGCCTCGAGGTGGTGCCGGCCGACGATGCCGTCGCCGCCGATCTCCGGCTCCCCACCGGGACCCCGGTCATCCACCTCGAGCGGCTGCGTTTCGTAAACGACGAGCCGTGGGTCTGGACCGTGACCCACATTCCGGAGAGCATCGCTCCCGGTCTGATCGGCGAGGACCTGACCGACAGGTCGCTCTATGAGGTGCTGGAGTCGTCGTACGGTGTGCGGCTCGTCCGGGGCGTCCGCTCGGTCGAGGCCGCGGTGGCCAATGCCGGGCAGGCGCGACTGCTCGGGATTCATCGAGGTGACCCCGTGCTGGCGCTGCGCAGCGTGAGCTTCGGCGAGTCGGAGCGGCCCGTGGAGAGCTTCCTCGCGCTGCACCGTGGTGACCGCAGCCGGTTCCAGGTGGAGCTGAACCGGGCTGCGGATCGACGCGCGGGCACGCCGCTGCTTCTTGTCACCTCCTGACCGTCCGCCGACCCGACCTTTGTTTCGACGGGGTTTCCGGATCATCTCTTGACATCCTGTCATTACAGGACGACAGTGATCGGGACGCGAACGAAACGGAGCCCCTGTGACCAGCTACGCCACCCCGCCGATCTCACCCTTCGTGCTCACGCTCGACACGTCGAACGAGACGTTGGAACCGCAGGGACCGACCCTTGAGCGGCGGATGTCAGACCTCAGCGGGCTGTTCGCGGACGTGCAGGCGTGGGAGCGGGCGGTCGCCGACGGAGACCCCGTCGTCTACACGGTCGTCTCCTCTCCGGTGCCGGAGGTCCCGCGGGAGTTGCCCCAGTCGGTAACGACGATCTACCCGGGAGCGACCGGCGGCGAGTTCTGGATGACCAAGGGCCACCAGCACCCGGATCCGCAGGGTGAGATCTACCTGGGGCTCAGCGGCCGCGGTGGTCTGCTGCTCTTCGACGGCGAGCGGACCGAGTGGCTGGAGATCAGCCCTGGCGTCGTCGGCTACATCCCGCCGGGCTGGGCCCACCGGAGCGTCAACATCGGCGACGAGCCGTACCGGTTCCTCGCGGTCTACCCGGGCAGCGCCGGCCACGACTACGGCTGGGTGCTCGAACACGGAATGGGCCTGCGCGCGCGCAAGAGTGACGGGCAGGTCGAACTCGTCCCCTTCACCGCCACCGAGCTGGGCTGAGCCCGCTCCCATCCCTAGGAGAAACTGCATGGCATCGAAGAGTGTCTCGATCGGCGCCGCCGGGCTCGCTGCCGCCGTTGCCCTCGCTGCCGGCGTCGTCGGCGGCCGGCTTTCCGCCTCGGGCTCAACCTCGGGCAGCTCCGGCGACAGCGCCGGGGCGTCGACGATCTCCGGCACGAAGATCGACGTAATCGTCAAGGCGACCGAATCCGAGTTCTGGCAGTCCATGCTCGCGGGCTCGAAGAAGGCCGGCGCGGACCTCGGCGTGAACCTGACCCTGTTCGGGCCGACAGCGGAAGCCGACATCGAGCCGCAGGTGCGGCTGGTGGAAGACTCGATCTCCCGGGGGGCGAAGGCGATCGTACTGGCGCCGAACTCCTCCACGGCGCTCAACGGGGTGATCGACCGGGCCCGCGCGGCCGGCATCAAGGTCATCATTGTGGACAACGCGGTGAAGACCAAGAGCGACGGCTTCATCGGTACCGACAACGTGAAGGCCGGCGAGCAGGCGGGGCGGCGGCTCTGCCAGCTGATGACCGACGCGGGCAAGGCGAACGGCAAGGTTCTGCACGAGTCCGCCGTCTCCGGCATTCAGGTGCTCATCGACCGGTTCGACGGGTTCAAGCAGGGTCTCTCCGAGAAGTGCCCGCAGGCCCAAATCGTGCAGACCCTGGTCAATGACAACGACCTCAACAAGGCTGTCGGTCAGGTGAACGACGCGCTGACCCGGGTGCCCGACCTCGCGGGGATCTTCGCCGACAACAACACCTCTGGCGTCGGCGCGGCCAAGGCCGTGCAGGAGAAGGGCGCGGGCGACAAGGTCGCCGTGGTGGCGTTCGACTCCGACCCCGCCGAGGTGGATGCCGTCAAGTCCGGCGCGATCGACGCCATCGTGGTACAGAACCCGTTCTTCTTCGGGTACCAGGGGGTCGTCGAAGCGGCGATGGCCGCCGTCGGCAGTGACGCCCCGCAGAACCTCGACCCGGGCGCGGTGATCGTGGACCAGACCAACGTCAATGCCGACGAGCTGAAGGCGCTGCTCAACCCCCCGAAGGTCAAGGGCTGACCGGATCCGGTAGGCGGTCGAGGAGGCATGTCATGAGCGAACAGGACCCATCATCCGCCGTGCCCGTCGTGCGGCTACGAGGAGTGGGCAAGACGTACGGGCCGGTGACTGCGCTCGCGGACGTGGACCTCGACCTGCTCCCCGGCGAGGTGCACTGCCTCGCCGGGGAGAACGGGGCCGGCAAGTCGACTCTGATCAAGATCTTGACCGGCGCGGTGGCCCGCGACGGTGGTGCGTACGAGATCGGCGGCACGGAGATCGGTTCGCACCCGTCGCCGGTGGAGGCGCGCGACGCCGGCGTCGGCGCGGTCTACCAGGAACTCAGCCTTCTGCCGGATCTCAGCGTCCTGGACAACCTGACGATGGGCCGCTTCCCGCGTACGTTCTTCGGCGTCGTCAATCGCGCGGCGCAGCGACGTGCCGCGACGGAGCACCTGAAGCGGGTTGGCCTGGCCGACCTCGATCTGGACCAGCCTGTGTGGTCCCTGCCGACGGCCACCCGGCAACTCGTCGAGATCGCCCGGGTGCTCAGCAGCGACGCCAAACTCGTCATCTTCGACGAGCCGACGACGGCGCTGTCCGAGAAGGAGGCGCAGGCTCTGCTCGACCGCATCGCCGTGTTGCGCGACGCGGGCCACGCGGTCCTGTACGTGACGCACCGCTTGGAGGAGATGTTCGCGGTCGGCGACCGGGTCACTGTGCTGCGGGACGGACGCGTCGTCGAGACCCGACCGATCGGTGAGTACGACCACGACTCGCTCATCCAGTCGATGGTCGGGCGCCCCGTCGAGAACCTCTACCCGGGCGTCCGGCACGAGGTCGGCCCCCCACGGCTGGAGGTCCGCCACCTGCGCATCCCGGGGTTCGCCGCCCCGGTCGACCTGACCGTCCGTCGCGGCGAGATCGTCGGGCTGGCCGGGCTGCTCGGCGCCGGTCGGTCGGAGATCGTGCAGGCGATCTTCGGCGCCGACCGGACCGAGGGTGGAAAGGTTCTCGTCGATGGGAGCCGAGTGCCGCCCGGCTCGCCCCGGGTCGCCGCCCGGCACGGCATCGCACTGCTGACCGAGGACCGCAAGGAATCCGGCCTGCTGTTGGAGCTCTCCATCGAGGCGAACGTCTCCATCGCCAGCCTCGGACAGGTGTCGAGCGGGTCGTTGGTACGCACCGGTCTCGAGCGCCGGCACGTGGGGCGCGCCGTGCAGGGCCTGCGCCTCAAATATGGGTCCTTCGACGACCCGGTGACCTCGCTGTCCGGCGGCAACCAGCAGAAGGTGCTCCTGGCCCGCTGGCTCGCGACCGGCGCGAAGGTGCTGCTGCTCGACGAGCCGACCAAGGGCGTCGACGTGGGCGCGAAGGCCGATATCTACCAGGTGATCGTGGAGATGGCCCGCGAGGGCCTCGCCGTGGTCATCGTCTCCTCCTACCTGCCCGAACTGCTCGGCCTGTGCGACCGCATCGTCGTCGTACGCGACCGGGAGGTGGTCGGTGAGCTGCCCGCGGCGCACGCCACCGAGGAGGAGATCCTCCGACTGACCAGCCCCCTGGTGCCGCACGCGGACCTGTCGGCCCCGATTTCCGCCGAAGCAAACCTGGAGTCCTGATGGCCCTCGACAAGAATGTGCTCCGGTCCACGGCGCAGCCGGCGACCGGCAACGTGCCGCAGAAGGCCGAGAAACCGGCGACCGAAGAGCAGGAGGTCCTCGGGCTGGGCTCGCTGCTCGGTCGCGGGTTCGGCGGCCTGCCCGTACTGCTGGCCCTGGCCGTGGGGCTGAGCCTGGCGACGGACACGTTCCTGACCGGCACGAACCTCGAAAACCTCGGCCGTCAGGTGTCGATCTACGCGATCATCGCGATTGGTCAGCTTTTGGTGATCCTCACGGCCGGCATCGACCTCTCCGTCGGCTCGGTCGTCGGCCTCTCGGGCGTGATCGCCGCCAAGACGGTCTTCGAGACGGCGGGTACCGGGTCCGTGCTGCTGGCCGTCCTGCTCGCCCTGGTCGCCGGGGCGGCCGTGGGCGCGGTGAACGGCGTACTCGTCGCGATCATGAAGATGCCGCCGTTCATCGTCACGCTCGGTACCCTTGGCATGGCGCGCGGGCTCACCCTCCTCTACACGAGCGGTCGCACCATCCAGCCGCTGCCCCAGGGGTTCACGGAAATCGCTGGCGGCAGGCTGCTCGGCGTCGCCAACCTCATCTGGCTCACCGCCGCCATCGCCCTGATCGTCGGCTTCATGCTGCGGCGTACGGTGTGGGGTCGCTACATCTACGCGGTCGGCTCCAACCAGGAATCCGCGCGGCTCACCGGAGTGCCCGTCAAGGGCGTTCTGATCAGCGTATACGCCCTGTCCGGGACGCTCGCCGCGCTCGGCGGTGTGCTGCTGGCCTCGCGGCTCGGCAATGGTGTACCCACCGCCGGCACGGGCTACGAGCTGCAGGCGATCGCGGCGTGCGTGATCGGCGGGGCGAGCCTGTTCGGTGCCCGTGGCACGGCGTTCGGCGCGCTGGTCGGTGCGCTCATCGTCGGGCTGCTCAACAACGGCGGAACCCTGCTGGGTATCGACCCGTTCTGGCTGCAGGTCGCGATCGGCGCGCTCATCCTCGTCGCGGTCGGCATCGACCAGCTTCAGGGCAAGCGGCTCGCGCGCAGGGGAGCGTGAGCAATGCTCATCGCACATGATCTCGGCACGACCGGGAACAAGGCGTCGCTGCACGAGGACGACGGACGGCTGATCGGCTCGGTCACCGTGCCCTACCCGACCCGGTTCGCACCCGGTGGCGTGGCGGAACAGGACCCCTACGACTGGTGGGAGGCCCTGGCCACGGCCACCCGCTCGCTGCTGGTCCGGCACGGCGTCAGTGCGTCGGCGGTGCGGGGGCTGGCCGTCTCGGGGCAGATGATGGGGGCTGTCCTGCTCGACGCGCAGTACCGGCCGGTGCGGCCGTCGATCATCTGGGCGGACCGGCGCAGCACCGAGCAATGCGACGCGCTGACGAAGCGGGTCGGCGCGCAGCGGGCGTACGCCACGCTCGGTCACCAGCTCAACCCGACGTACTCGCTCACGAAGGTGATGTGGGTGCGCGACCACGAGCCGCAGGTCTTCGCCGCCGTGCGCCACGTCTGCCTCGCCAAGGACTACGTGGTGTTCCGGCTCACCGGAAGACTCGTGACCGACCCCTCCGACGCCTCGTCCACCAACGCCTACGACCAGACCCGCGGGACGTGGTCGAGCGAGATTCTCGCCGCCGCGGAGATCGACGCTGCGCTGCTGCCCGAGATCGTCCCTTCCACGTCGGTGGTCGGGACCCTGACGGCGCAGGCGGCGGGTGCGATCGGGCTGCTGCCTGGCACACCGGTCGTCATGGGCGGCGGCGACGGGCCGCTCGCCGCCGTCGGCGCGGGCGTGGTGTCCGAGAACGACGGTGCCTACTGTTATCTCGGCTCCTCGTCGTGGGTGTCGCTCGCCGCGCGGCGGCCGCTGCACGACCCGGCAATGCGCACGATGACCTTCGACCACGTGGTCCCGGGTCACTACGTGCCGACCGCGACGATGCAGGCCGGCGGAGCCTCCCTGCAGTGGATCACGGAGATCCTCGAGCCGGGGGAGGCTGGTGACCGGTTCCGGCGGGTGGTTGAGGCGGCGCGGACCGCGACCGCCGCCGAGGACGGGCTCTACTTCCTGCCGCACCTGCTCGGCGAGCGCTCGCCGTACTGGAACCCGGACGCCGCGGGCGCGTTCCTCGGGATCGGCCGCCACCACAACCGCGAGCACCTCACTCGCGCCGTGCTCGAAGGCGTCGCCTTCAACCTGCTGACCTGCATCGACGCCTTCCGGGAGAACGGCGCGGAGGTACGCAGGGTAGACGCGATCGGCGGCGGCGCGGCCAGCGACGTCTGGCTGCAGATCCTCGCGGACGTGTGGGGCTGCACGGTGCGGCGGCGCTCCATCGTTGAGGAGGCCAACAGCCTCGGCGCCGCGGTCACCGCCGCAGTCGGGCTCGGCCTCGTCGACGACTTCGGCGTCGTACGAGGTCTGTCCGAAGTCACGGCCGAGTTCACGCCGGAGCCGGGGCGCCACGCCGCCTATCAGGAAAGGCACACGGTGTTCCTCGACGCCTACCAGCGGCTCGAGCCGTGGTTCGAGGGACGGGGAAGTGCGCGATGAGCGGCACCCAGGTGCTCGTCACCTCCCGTTCCTTCTCCTCCGGCTCGCGGGACCTGGTATGCGAGCTGGAAGCGGCCGGCGCGACCGTGGTGCGGGGCCCGGCCGACCACGACCTGTGGGCGCTGCGGCCCCTGCTGCACGAATCCGTCGGGTGGATCGCCGGCACCGGACCGGTGACCGATGCTCATCTCGACGCCGCTCCGCGCCTGCGGGTGGTGGCACGGTACGGCGTGGGCGTCGACGCGGTCGACCTCGTGGCCGCGACGGCCCGCGGTGTCGTCGTCACCAACACCCCCGGAGCCAACAGTGACGCCGTCGCAGACCACACCGTCGGACTCCTGCTCGCGGCGCTGCGCGGCATCGCCGCCGGTGACCGGCGGGTCCGCGCCGGCGCGTGGACGGTGTCGCGGGGGCGGGAGCTGGGTTCACTGACGGTCGGGGTGGTCGGCTTCGGCCGGATCGGCCGCGGGGTCGCACACCGCCTGCAGGGGTTCGGCACCCGGATCCTCGCGTACGACCCGGCGGTGGACGACGCGCAGGTCCGGGCGGCGGGAGCCGAACCGGCCGCGCTGGCCGACCTGCCGGCGCGGTGTGACGCCGTCTCCCTGCACGCGCCGGGCGGCCGCACCCTGGTCGACGCCGCGTGGCTGCGGGATTGCCGGGCAGGTCTGATTCTGGTCAACACCGCGCGCGCCGATCTCGTCGACGAGCCGGTGCTCGCCGACGCGATGCGCGGCAACCGGGTCGGCGCGTACGCCGCGGACACGCTCGCCGGGGAGTCGGGTGGCGCCCCCTCCCCGCTGCTCGCCGTGGACCTCGCCGACCGGGTGGTCGTGACGCCGCACCTCGGTGCGCAGACCGTGGAGGCCGTGGACCGGATGGGGTCGCTCGCGGTGGCGGACGTCCTCGCCGTCCTCGCCGGGACCTCCCCGACGCATCCCGTTCTGTCGAAGAGCTGAAGGAGAAGACTGTGTTGTCCGCCCTTGAGACCGCCGCGGTGATCGCCGTGGTCCGCGCACCCGACCGGGACAGCGCGCTGCACGGTGTGGCCGCGCTCGTCGCGGGTGGCGTCACCGGAATCGAGATCACCTACTCCACGCCGGACGCTCCCGGAGTCATTGCGGAGCTCGACCGCCGCTTCGGAGACGAGATCTGTCTCGGCGCGGGCACCGTGCGCAGCGGCGAGGACGCCCGGCGCGCCGCGGCGGCGGGAGCGCGTTTCCTCGTCGCTCCCGGCACTACGCCCACCGTGGTAGCGGCCATGCGCGACACGGGATGCGCCGTGCTGTCCGGGGCGCTCACCCCGAGCGAGGTGATGCTCGCCGTCGACCTGGGGGTCGACGTGGTCAAGGTGTTCCCGGCTTCGCTCGGCGGACCCGGATACCTCAAGTCGCTGCGTGCGCCGTTCCCGGACGTCCCGTTCATGCCGACGGGCGGCGTGAACCCGGAGAACCTGCACGAGTGGTTCGCGGCGGGCGCGGTGGCCGTGGGTGCCGGGAGCGAGCTTTGCTCCGCCGCCGACCTCGGTCGTGGCGATTTCGCCGCCGTCGAGGCGAAGGCCCGAAGGTTCACCGCCGCGCATTCCGCCCTCACCACGGCGCGGCCGGCATGACGGGCAGCCGCGGCATCTCCTCGGCCGACGCGGCGAGCACGGCCGGCGGAGGGGCGGCCCGCGCCGGCGACCTGGGCTTCGTCGGGGTGACCACCGGCAACTCCTCGATCAACCGGGTGTTTCCGGCGTGGGCGAACATCCTCGGTCTGCCGACCGACCGGTTGGTCGGGCACGACCTTCCCCTCGACGCAGACGACGCGCAGTACCGGGCGCTGGTGCTTCAGATCCGGGACGACCCGGCGTACCGGGGCGCCCTTGTCACCACGCACAAGTTGCGCCTGTACGAGGCCAGCCGCGACCTGTTCGACGAGCTGGACGACTTCGCGCGGTTGTGCGGCGAGATTTCCAGCATCTCTAAGCGGGACGGCCGCCTGTACGGCCACGCGAAGGACCCGCTCACGGTGGGGCTGGCCCTCGAGGAATTCCTGCCCGCCGACCACTTCGCGGCGACCGGCGCGCAGGTCGTCTGCCTGGGTGCGGGCGGCGCCGGGACCGCGCTGGTCTGGCATTTGGCCCAGCGCGCGGACCGCCCGCAGCGCATCATGTGCACCGACACCGACCCGCGCCGCCTCGCCCACCTGCGGGACGTGGCTGGCCGGGGTGACATGCCCGACGGTCTCGTGGAGTACGTGTCGGTCAACGACCCGCAGGACGTGGCCGACCTGCTCGAGGCGGCGCCAGCCGGCAGCCTCGTGGTCAACGCCACGGGTCTGGGTAAGGACCGTCCCGGTTCGCCCCTCCCCGCCGCTGCCACGCTGCCCCAGCAGGGCTACGTCTGGGAGTTCAACTACCGGGGCAGCCTGGAGTTCCTGCATCAGGCGCGCGCGCAGCGCGAGGCGCGCGCGTTGACCGTCGTGGACGGCTGGCGCTACTTCATCCACGGCTGGAGCCAGGTCATCGCCGAGGTCTTCGACCTCGACCTGGACGCGCCGACGATCGAACGCCTCGCCGAAGCCGCCGAGGCCGCCCGGTGAGCCTTGTCCGCACCGTCCTCGGTGACGTCGACCCCGCGCTCCTCGGCCCGACCGACTACCACGAGCACCTTTTCCAGGTCACGTCTCTGCTCCCCGGGGACGACCTGGACGACGAGCCGGCGAGTCGGGAGGAGACGGCGCTGTTACGGGCGGCGGGCATGACGGCAATGGTGGAGGCGACTCCGGTCGGGCTCGGCCGCGACCCCGCCGCCATCGCCCGGATCAGCGCGGCGACCGGCATGCACATCGTGGCGACGACCGGCGCGCACCGTGCCGCCCACTACCCGGACAACCCCAGGCTCACCTCGTACGACGAGGCCACGCTGGCCGCGCGGTTCCTCGCCGACCTGGTGGACGGGTGCCCGCGCAGCGACGACGGGGACGGCTCGATCGCCCGCGGCCCGGACGGGAGGCCGGTCCGCGCCGGTCTACTCAAGGCTGGCATCGGCTACTGGTCCATCGGCCCCTTCGAGCGCCGGGTCCTGGCCGCGGTGGCAGCCGCCCATCGCGAGACGGGCGCGCCGGTGATGGTCCACCTGGAGCACGGCAGCGCGGGCCATGAGGTACTCGACGTGCTGCGCGACGCGGGGGTCGGGTCACGCCGGGTCGTGCTCGCGCACGCCGACCGCAACCCCGACCCTGGGCTGCACGTGGAACTCGCCCAACGGGGCGCGTACCTGGGCTACGACGGGATGTCCCGACACCGGGAGCGGCCGGACAGCGCGCTTCTCGACCTGATCGAGGCGGTGTGCGCGGGCGGGGCGGCCGATCACCTGCTGCTCGGCGGGGATGTCGCCCGGCGCAGCCGCTACCTGGCGTACGGCGGCATGCCCGGTCTCGCGTACCTGCCCACCCGCTTCCTCCCGCGACTTCGGACGCGCCTGGGCGACGACCTCGTACGGCGGCTGCTCGTCGACAACGCCGCCCGGTTGCTCGCGTGGCGGACGACGTGAGCGTCGGTTCCGTGGCACCAGCCGTCGGTGCCGTCGTGTTCGACTGTGACGGGGTGCTCGCCGACACCGACGACGCGTGGGCGGAGGCGGAGCGGCTGCTGTGTGAGCGGCACGGCGGACTCTTCAGCGACGAGCTGCGGGCATCCACTCACGGCCTCTCCATGCGCGACACCGTCCTCCGCCTGGCCGCGCACATGGCCGATCCGCCGGCGATTGCGCAGCTGGAAGCCGAGCTGATCGCCCTCGCCGCGCAGCGGATCCAGGCACACCTGGTCCCCCTGCCCGGGGCGGTCGACCTCGTCACCGCCGTCGCCGCAGCGCTGCCGGTCGCGGTCGCGTCGAACACGCCGAGGGCGATCCTGGACGTGATCCTCACGTCCATCGGGCTGCTGGAACTGCTGGACGCCTCGCTGGCCGGAGATGAAGTTTCCCATCCGAAGCCCGCGTCCGACATCTACCTCGCGGCAGCGGCGAGCCTCGGTGTGAGACCCGCCGAGGTCGTCGTGATCGAGGACTCGCCCACCGGCGCTCGGGCCGCGCGGCTCGCCGGCTGCCGGGTGCTCGGTGTCGAAGCGCCGGGCCGGTCACGGTTGACGGACGTCGAGGCCAGCTTCCCAGACCTGCCGGCGCTCGCCGTTCATCTGGAGGCCCTATTGCGGTCTGGTCGGACAACACGACAGGAAGTGGCGACCCAGGCTGGTGCGGTGTCCACCAACGTTCGCCGGGTCGGTCGCCGATGAGAAAGTGTCGTACCGGTGGTGTTGGCTTCGGTTCGTGCCTCGCCGTCGGGATCCCGCCGCGCCCTCGGGTTGTGCACCGCACCGCGCGTATCGCGTTGCGGGTGACGCCGGGGCAGCGGCGGCGGTGTTTCGGGCTGCTGCGCTCGGCCGGTGATGTGTGGGCGTGTGTGTTGGAGGTCAACGCGTGGCGGCGGCGCCGCCACGACGCGCCGCGCCGGGTGGTCAGGCATCGCGCTCCCCCGTCGGGGACGCCCGGCTGGTCCATGCGGCCGTCGACGACGCCCGCCTGCCACTCGTGAAAGCGGGTCGGGTCGATGGCGTAGGCGAACACGTCCTCCGCCGGCCGGTCGACCTCGGTGCTGACGGTGATCGGCGGCACCTCAGCTGCCCTGGGTGAACAGAGCGGCGTATCGAGTCAGGTAGAGGGGCCAGCCTTCGTCGTGGGCGACGCCGTCGCTGACGGATTGCCAGCCGGGGCCGTGGCGATCGAGGTGGCGGTGTTCCAGCTCCACCCGGGTGCGTTGCGGGGTTTCGGCGACGAAGCGGACCTCGACCTCGCTGGTGTTGTCCGGGTCGTTCTCGATCTGCCACTGCGGGCTGATGTCCCAGCTGAACACAACCCGGTCCGGTGGTTCGTAGGCGAGCACGCGGGCCCAGCGGCACTCGCTGCCGTCGACGGCCCGGTCGTAGATGTGGCCGCCGACCTTCGGTTCGAACACGGTCTCGGCGATCGTCGCGCCGAGCAGGTTGTGTTCCGGCGGCTTGAAATCGCCGAACCGCTCGGTGAACACGGTGAACGCCCGTTCGAGCGGCGCCTGCACGACGATCTGCCTGCGGACCACGGCGGTTGTTGTTTCGGTCATGGGATCTCCTCGGTCGGTTGTTCGGCGACGTCTTGATAGCTGTCCAGTGCTCGGTTCCAGAACGTCTCCAGCTGGTCGCGCAGCGCGGCCACGCCCGCCGGGTTGAGCCGGTAGACCCGGCGGGTGCCGGCCGCTTGGTCGGTGACCAGTCCGGCGTCCTTGAGGACCTTCAGGTGCTGGGATACCGCGGGCCGGCTGATCGGCAGCTCCTCGGCGAGCTCGCCGACAGCCCGGGGGCGCTCGGCCAGGCACGCGACGATGGCGCGCCTGCTGGGATCTCCCAGAGCGTCCCAGCCATCGTCAGCTTGGTAAGTAGCCACGAACGGTAAGCTACGACGTACGGATGCGGTGAGTCAAGAGCGCCGAGCTCGCGAAGGAAGCACCATGGTCAGGGGATCGGACCACCAGCCCGTCGAGCTGAGAGCCGTCGAGCGGGCCTGACGCGCGAGGTCGACAACGCCGTCACGACCAGCTTTGGCGGCATTGCTCAGCCGCCCGGACGGGGGTGAGTTTTGTACATGCGCGCCCAAGCCAGCAGGCCGGACACTGCGGTGAGGGCGGCCGCCACCCAGATGGCGGCGCGGATGCCGGCGACCTCGGCGACGACGGCAGGCGCGACCGGGGTGTAGGGGAGCGGTTGCGGCCGAGTACCGGGACGTATGGAGAGACAGCGGAGTCGCCGTGGCCTGGCTCCGGAAGGTGCGGGTACCTTCGCAGGTGGCCTTTGCGGTTTGCCGGATTCCACTCCGTGGGCGTGGTACGAGTGCTCAGTGAGTGCTGACGACCGCCGACCCGGCGTCAATCGGTCAACGCCTGATCGTGTGGCCGAGAACGTGAAGGGCACTGCGGCCAGGATCCGAAGTCAAAGTGGCCAGGCGGGCCGACTGCGCCTGCATCAGCTGGAGGTCGCTTTCGTGATCTCCGTGCAGGCTGGACTCGCCGCAGCTCTGGCCTGGTCGATCGGACACGATGTGCTGGGCAACCCGTCGCCGGTCTTCGCGCCCTCCGCCGCGGTGGGCACGATCGTCGCCGCGCTCGGCCAACGTGCCCGCCGCACCGCCGAACTGCTCCTCGGAGTCGGACTGGGTATCGCCACCACCGATTTCCTGCTGAAGCTCCTGGGCACCGGCTTCTGGCAGACCGGAGTCATCGTCGGAGCTGCGATCCTGGCCACGCTCGTGCTGTTCGGCAGCAGCGGGGCGGCCGTCGGACAGGCCGGCGGCACGGCGGTGCTCCTCGCGACCCTGGCTCCGGCCCAAAAGGACCTTGAGGTGCCGCGGATCGTCGAGGCGACGGTCGGCGCCGTCGTCGGCCTCGTGGTGGTGGCGTTGCTGCTACCGATCAACCCGATGCGGATCCTCGACCGCGACGCGGCCCCCATCTACCAATGCCTCGCCGGTCAGCTGAGGGAGGTCTCCGCCGCGCTGGCGACACGCGATCAGCAACGGGCGGTGCGAGCGCTGGACACGCTACGCGGCATGGGACCCGACCTCGACAGGATGCACCAGGCGCTCAGTGGCGCCGAGGAGGTCGTCAGCCTGGCGCCGGCCCGATGGCGACGCCGCCAGGACGTGGAACGTTTCGCCCGCGCGACCGTGTACATGGAACGAGTCATCGAACACAGCCGAGGGCTGGCCCGTCGGTCAGCGATGGCGCTGCAGTACAACGAGCGGATTCCCTCCGACCTGTCCGTCGGCGTCGGCCACCTCGCCGATGCGGTCGAGCTCCTGCGCGGTGAGCACCGTGCCGGGCGACCCACCGCAAGAACCCACCAGAAGATACGTGAGGCCGTGCAGAAGGCCGGCCGAGCCCGAGCGCTGGGAGTCAGCGACTTCGGAGATGCGGTGGTGACCCAGCTACGCACCGCCGCGAGCGACCTGCTCCGAGCTACCGGCTGCGACCCGACGTCGGCGAATGAGGAGGTACGGAGTGCGATGCGAGACGGCGAGGAATCCGTTCAGGCAGGCGGCGCGCCCGAATGAGTAGGCGCCGCCGGAATCGGCCCCGGTTGCCGGCCCGGAGCCCATACAGCCAGGCAGAGTGGCTGTCAGCCGAGCGGGAAGGCGCCGAGAAGGCGCAACCCGGGTGCGGATCTCATCGGTGGTCATGTGGCGGCGTTCGCCGAGGCGTCGGAGGGTGGCTGCGGCGCTGGCCGACGCCGGCGCGCTGCGTCCACGACTGGACCCGCACCCGGTTACGCTCGACACGGTCATGGACGCCCACCGGGTGATGACATCGTCGCTGGGCAGCGTGAACCGCTGCAGGCTCGACGTCGTGTCGTGGGTGCCGTGCCCGGCGCTGTTGGTGGGGCGGCGGGCGTCGATGCCACGGGTGTTGGAGACCAGCACGTCGTTGCCGACGGTGGTGATCTCGGCGGGGAAGTAGTCCGTCGGGAGCAGGCCGACGTAGCTGACCGGCTCCAGCGGGGTCGTGTACCGGTAGACGGCTACCGCGTTGGCGCGGCCGAGCGTCACCAGCAGGTGACCGTCGTCGGTGAGCGTCACCGCGTCGGGCTCGTAGCCCACCGTCGCCTCCGGCCACGGCTGGGTGGCGATGGTCTGGACCACCTTGTTGCTCGCCGTGTCGATGACCGACACGTCGTTGGTGGCGGTGTTGGCGACGAACAGCGCCCCGTTCTTGGCGTACAGGGCGGTCGGGTGCAGGCCGACGTCGATGCTCGTGACGGCGGCAGCCGGGTTCGCCAGGTCGATGACGCTGACCGTGCCGGTGGTGGTGGCAGCGGTCACCGGGTCGGCCGGCACCTGGGTGTTGTAGGAGTTGATCGTGGTGTCGCCGGACCTCGCCGGACGCCCGCCCTCGTTGCTGACGTAGAGCTTGGTGCCGACCTTGATCATGTCGCGGGGGGCGTTGTCCACGGCCCAGCTCTGCTGGATGGCCCCGGTCGCCGCGTTGATGGCGACCACCCGGTTCTGGCCGTTGACCGCGGAGTACACGGTGGAGCCGTCGGGCGAGAACACCGCCTCAGCCACCAGCGCGCGCTTGGGCCCGTCCTGCGGGACCCGGATGAAGGTCGGGTTGGCGAGCGTACCGTCCGGGTTCACGGTGAACTTGCGGTAGCCGTCGGCCTGGCCTAGCCACAGCTGCGAACCGTCGGGGGAGTACGTGGGGCCTTCCTGGCCCACGTCGTTGCCGCTGATGCGCAGATTCGCCGCCGCGTTGTTGCCGACGAGCTGCTGCACCTTCCAGTTTTTCAGGTCCACGATGGCGAGCGCCATCCCACCGTCGGCGACCGAGGCCGCGACGTGGGTGCCGTCCGGGCTGACCGAGGACGACATGATCTTGCCGTTGTTGATGACGAGGCGCTCGCCGATCGGGTTGAGGTACTGGTCGCTGGACACGACCAGGCCCTTGTCGGTGGTCTGGCCGACCTGGTCGGTGCCGAACTGGTGCGTTTGAGCGAAAGCGATGCCGGTGCCGGCGGCGACGACGACAGCGGTGGTGCCTGCCGTTACGAGGGGTATCCGGCGGCCGATGCGTCGACCGAGAAGGCCGGAATGGTCCTTCTCGACACGCCGGCGGCGGCGTGTTACCTGCATGGAGTTATCCCTTCGTGGTGGGGAGCAGTTCGACGTTGCCGTTGAACTGCCAGAGCGGGTTCGGTGCGTCCCCGGTCGGGGTCCGCACCAGGAAGTAGCCGTTCACTTCCTTCGGTCCGTCGCCATCGGCCACGAACCGCCCGTCTGCGGTGACGTCGAGCTGGTAGATGGCCGTCCCCGCGGCCTCGACGTCGGGGAGATGCCAGGAGATGACGCAACGCCAGTCGTTGCCGGGCCCCCGGGCGGCGACCTTGCCGCCGCCCTTGTTGCACGTCGCCGTGGCCTTCAGCTGCGCTTCGGTGACGTCGGGGCGGTTGAGCTGCCTGGTCTGGATGCGGTAGAGGTGGGCGAATGCCGTGGCGACCGAGCGCTGCACCTTGTCCTGTTCGATCCCGGAGCCCGTGGCCGGGGTCGCCGCGGCGATGACCGCGACCGTCACGGCGACCAGCCCGACGAGCGGCAGGACTCCGGCGGTGACCGCGTGGCGCCCCGAGCCGTCGTAGGTCAGGTTGGTGAAGTCGCGCCGCAGGAAAAGCAGGTAGGCCAGCGCTGTCGCGGTCACGGCCCACACCAGGCTGACCACGATGCCGATCAGGAGCGGGCCGAGCTGTGCCGGGCTGGTGAACAGACCGTTCCAGGCGATGAAGGCATAGCTGGGCAGGGCGAGACGTACGGCGACGGGGAGCGGCAGCAGCTGGGCGAGCTGCATCGCGAGCGCGACGAGCGCGGGCAGCAGCAGTCCCATCGGGGACCGCCCCAGCGCGACGGACCCGAGTAGCCCGATCGCGGCGAGGGCCAGAGTCGGGGCGAGTACGCAGACCCAGGCGAGGAGGACCTTCCCGGCGGCGTCCGCTGACGTCAGCAGGTGGCCGTCGAGGCCGACCAGCGGCTGGTTGCCGACCGCCACGACCCCGCCGGCCGCGCTGGAACAGGCGAGCCCGGCCACGAGCAGCAGGATGACGGTGAGGCTGGCCAGTGCCTTCGCTGCGAAGATCCGTCGAGGCGACCGGACCGCCACGAGCAGGTGGCGCCAGGTGCCGAGCCGGTCCTCGGAGGCGAACACGTCGCCGGCGACCAGCGAGGTCAGCAGCGGGAGCGCCCAGGTGCCCGCGAAACCGAGCATCACCAGCGGTCCGGCCCACCCCGTGGCATGCATCCAGCGACCGAAGAGGGTGTCGACGGGGAGCGAGCTCTGCTGGCTCACCGCGGCGACGAAGAGCGCCGGCGTGATCCAGCAGGCGAGGACCAGCAAGCGGATCCGCCATTGCGAGACCAGCTTGACCAGCTCGAACCGGTAGCCGCGCGCCACCGAGACGCGGCGGGCACCGGCGGCAGGGTCGCCGGCGATGGTCGCGGTCATCGGCTGGCCTCCTGCTGCTCGGTGAGGGCGAGGAACGCGGCCTCGAGCGGCGACACCAGGGGTGCGAGCTCGCGCACCGCGACGCCCGCGTGCACGAGCCGCACCACCAGTTCGTCGAGGGCGGGCACCAGCGCGCGTACGACGAGCACCTCGGCGTCGTGCCATGCCCCGGCGTCGACGACGCGGATCCCGGCCGTGTCGACAGCCAGCCGGCGGGCCGCCTGCGGGTCGGAGGTGAGCAACCGGTAGTCGAGTTCACGGTTCTCGGCGGCCAGCTTGCTCAGCGGGCCGGAGAAGACGACCCGTCCGGTGGCGACGATGGTGACCTCGGAGCACAGTGCCTCGAGGTCGTCCATGCGGTGGCTCGAGAGCACGACGCTGGTTCCGTCCGTCGCGAGCCGGGTGAGGACACCGTGTACGTGTTTCTTGCCAGCCGGGTCGAGGCCGTTGGAAGGTTCGTCGAGCACGAGCAGCCGCGGCATGGTGAGCAGGGCGGCGGCGAGCCCGAGCCGCTGACGCATGCCGAGGGAGAAGCCGTGGGCCCGGTCGTCGGCGACATCGGTGAGCCCGACCTGGTCGAGCACGTCGTCGATCCCCGCTGTCCGCGCGTCGCGGCCGCGGAGAGCGGCCAGTGCGGCGAGGTTCTGCCTGGCGGTGAGCGAGGGGTAGAGGCCAGGCCCGTCCACGAAGCCGGCGACACCGTCGGGAGCGGCGAGCGCCCGCCCGACCGGCGTACCCAGGATCTCGAGGCGGCCGCTGTCGGCGGAACGGTGCCCCGGCGAGTGCCAGCAGACCCAGGTCGGCGTGTCCCCGTCGGAACCGTCGCCACGCGCCGACGGCCGCCAGCCCCCAGACCGCCACGGTGAGGACGAGTCGCAGCAGCACCACCATCTGGTGCCCCGCGTCGCCCCGCACCCGTTCGACCGCGCCGTGGTTGATGGCGCCGCCGACGTTCCCGACGGAGCCGAACATGTCGTGCAGGTGCCCCGCCAAGTACGTGACGGCGCCGTAGCTGATGTAGGCCATCAGCACGACGGCGAGCAGGACCGGCAGCGTTCGGAGCGTGCAGCGGCGGACCAGCACCAGCGCGCCGACGCTCACCACGATCGCGATCGGGGTGAGCTGGTGGCTCACGGTGCTGGCCGCGAGCCTCGCCGTCAAGCGTGGATCGTGCGCGCCCTGAGGGAGTGGTCGTCGCCATAACCTCCGGCCGACCGGGTCGGCGACGGGAGCCGTGCCAGGAAGCGCGGCCGGGTGCGACACCCGTCGGTCACATGGTCTCGAGGTGCCCGATGACGTGGTCGCCGAGGCCGGCGATGAACCCGACCGGGTCGGTGCCGAAGGGCATCACGTGCACCTCGGTGATGCCGACCTCGGCGTACCCGGCCAGCTGGTCGGCGAACACCTTGCCGTTCTCGGCGTCGGGGGTCAACGGGCCGGCCCACAGCACCGTCTTGCGGATCCGGCCGAAGTCGGTGCCCTCGCGTTCGCAGTGCGCGGCGAGGACGTCGAGCTTCGCCTTCACCTGCGCCGGGCTGGACTGCGGCCCGGCGAACAGGTTGCTCGCGTCGGCGTAGCGGGCGAGCAGGCGCAGGGTCTTCTTCTCCCCGCCCCCGCCGACCATGATCGGCGGGTGGGGGCGGCGCAGCGGCTGCGGTGAGTTGACGGTTTCGGCGAGCCGGTAGTGCCTGCCCTCGAACGGGCCGTTGTCGTCGCTCCACATCTGGCGCACGATCCGCAGGGTCTCCTCCAGCCGCTCGAAGCGCTCCTTCAACGGCGGAAACGGCACGCCGAGCGCGGCGTGTTCGCGTTCGTACCAGGCGGCGCCCAGGCCGAGCGCCGCGCGGCCACCGGACAGCACGTCCAGGGTGGAGACGATCTTCGCCAGCAGGCCGGGGTGGCGGTACGTGACCCCGGTGACCAGCAGTTGCAGCTCGACGGTGCTGGTGTGCGCGGCGAGGAAGCCGAGCGTCGTGTAGCCCTCGAGCATGGGCGCGTCGGCATCGCCGAGGCCCATGCCCTCGATCTGAAGGTAGTGGTCCATCGCCGACAGGTTCGCCACTCCCGCGGCTTCGGCGGCGGCGCCGACCCGGGCCAGCGTCGGCCCGACCGACGCGGGGCCGCCCGGGAAGTCGAAGTTGATCAGGTGTACACCGAGCTTCATCGTTCTGCTCACTCCGACTGGGCGTGGATGGGGCCGGGACCCTACGGTCCCGGGCCTGACGCTAGTGCCGTGTTGGCCGGGTTGGTCGGGGTTGGGAAATGTCGTAGGGCTGGTGTTGGCTTCGGTTCGTGCCTCGCCGTCGGGATCCCGCCGCCCCGCGGGTCGTGCATCGCACCGCACGTGTCGCGCTGCGGGTCACGCCCGGCCAGCGGCGGCGGTGTTTCGGGCTGCTGCGCTCGGCCGGTGACGTGTGGGCGTGCGTGCTGGCGGTGAATGCGTGGCGGCGCCGCCGCCGGGACGTACCGCTGTCCGGTTATCAGGAGTTGTGCCGGGAGTTGGCGGCGTCCGGGCCGGGCACGTTCGCCGAACTGGATTCCACGGGTGCTCGGTCGGTGTTGCGCCGGTTTTCCGATGCGTGGTTCGCGGCGGCGAAACGCCGCAAGGACGGTGACCTGTCGGCGCGGTTCCCGCGTCGGCGGCGGGGTTTGGTGCCGGTGCGCTGGTATCACGGCACGTTCACCCTCGACGGGCGTCGGTTGCGGATCCCGACCGCGAAGGGCACGTCGCGGTTGTGGGTGCGTCTGGCGCGGGAGGTGCCGTATCCGGTTGAGCAGGTCCGGTCGGTCACGCTGCTGTGTGAGGGTGGTCGGCTGTTCCTCGACGTGACCGCTGAGGTGCCGGTGGCGGTCTATCCGCCCGGTGGACAACCGGATCCGGGCAGGGTGGCCGGGGTGGATCTGGGGATCATCCACCCGTACGCGGTGGCCGGCCCCGACGGGGAGAGGTTGTTGGTGTCGGGGCGGGCGATCCGCGCCGAGCATCGCATGCACCTGGCCGACACGAAGGCCGTCGCCGTGCCGTGGCACGGCGGGCGCCGAAACGTGGTGAGCGGGGTCGCGGCGGTGGCGGCAGTACCGCCGCCGGGCACGCCTGGTGGAGGGCCGGCACCGGCGGCGGGTCCGTCAGGCCCAACACGAAGCCGCCCGCACCGTCGTCTCGTGGGCGGTGGAGCAGCGGGTCGGTGTGCTGCACGTCGGGGATCCACGCGGGGTGCTCGACATTGCGGCGGGGCGGCGGCACCACCTGCGGTTGCGGCAGTGGCAGATCGGCCGGCTCCTGCAAGTTCTCACCGACAAGGCCACCCTCGCCGGCATCAGTGTTCGGCTGGTCGACGAACGCGGCACGTCGTCGACCTGTCCGGCCTGCAGAAGGCGGGTGCCGAAGCCTCGTGGGCGGACCTTGTCCTGTCGGCACTGCGCGTTCTCCGGGCACCGTGACCTCGTTGCGGCGGCCAGCATCGCCACTCGTGTTCCGGGCGGCGGATCCACCACCCCGGTGGCGGTCGTGCTGCCGGAGGTGGTCACGCACCGTCGAGCCGGCCGGCACCTGCCCGGTGCCGGGCGGTCCCGACGTGACCCCCGCCGTCCACCCGGGCCGGCGCGAGGGTCGGTTGGCCCGCGGAGGCCCGCCCCACCACCAGGTGGGGAGTCGCTCGCCCCCAAGGCGAGGATCCACAACACCCACCGCAAACCCGGTGAACGTTAGTGGACACCGCACTAGACGATCTATTCCAAGGGGTGCGGGGCAGCGAACAAGAGCGAGGGTGTCCATGATCGACGTTGCTGAGCAACGATGACCATGGAGGCCACGTGCACGTCGATCGGGACACCCTCGCCACCGCACTCTACGTGAAGATCGACGATGAGTTGAAGGCGTCACCCCAGCTCAACCGGTGGCGGCCAGCGGTCGGTATCGGTCCGAAGATCACCGACGCGGAGTTGATCACCCTTGCGGTGTTGCAGTCCGTGCTGGGGTACCACAAGGAAGCCCGGTGGATCCGCTACGCCCGCAACAACCTGCTCCACCTGTTTCCCGACCTGCCCAAACAGCCCGGATACAACAAGCGACTACGTACCCTGACCTCGCAGATCACCCACTTCATCCGGCTGCTGACCTTGGACACCGACCTGTGGCAGCACCCGGTGCGCATCGCCGACTCCACCCCGGTGGAGTGCGGACGCTCCCGCGAGACCGTGAAACGCTCTGACCTGGCCGGCTGGGCCAGCTACGGCTACTGCGCCTCCCACTCCCGCCGCTTCTGGGGACTGCGCCTACACCTGGTCACCACCGTGCACGGCCTGCCCGTCGCGTTCGCCCTGACCACCGCCAAGACCGACGAACGCGAGGTCCTGGTCGACCTGTTCGACCTGGACAACGGCCTGTTGACCCACCCCGACGGGCTGATCCTGATCGTCGACAAGGGCTACCGCGACGCCGCCAGCGAACAGCAGCTGACCGAACGCGGCGTCACCATGATCCGCCCCGCCTACCGCACCGAACCGCCACGCCCCGGACGGGCACTGCTACGCGCCCTGCGCCAGAGCATCGAGTCGGTCAACCAAACCTTCAAAGGCCAACTCGACCTCGAACGACACGGCGGACGGACCCCCGCCGGCGTGGCCGTACGCGTCTTGCAACGCATCCTCGCACTCACCGCCGTGATCTGGCACAACTGGCACACCGGCCAGCCAGTCCTACGGTCCCTGACCGCATACGACCACTGACCCCTTGGAATAGATCGTCTAGAGGGTGATCAGGGCCGCGGGGCGGGATTCGCCGACGGCGACCGCGATCAGGGCTGCACGTGGGCGTTCAGACCGACGAGGTCGGCGCTGGCCTGCCACAGCCGGGCCGCGGCCGCCGTGTCGTACGAGGACCTGTTCGAGGTCTTCGGTTTCCGGTTGGCGAAGTACCGACCGGTGACGCCCTCGACGTCGGGGGACGACGCGAGGTGGATCGCGGTGGCTGCACCCCGTTCGGGAGTCTTCATGAACGGGCGGGCGGCGAAGGTGAGGGCGCCCATCATCGCCGTGGGGTCCTCGGCGCCGAAGGCCGTGCGCACGACGCCGGGGTGCAGCACCGTGGCGGTGACGCCGGTGCCGTCCAGCCGTCGGGCCAGTTCGTAGGTGAACATGACGTTGGCCAGCTTCGACTGGTTGTAGGCCCGCTGGCCCGAGTACTTCCGCTCACTCATCAGGTCGTCGAAGTCGATCTTTCCCATGGCCTGCGCGCCCGAAGAGACCGTGACGATCCGCGCGGGGGCGCTCTGCTTCACCCGGTCCAGCAGCAGGTTGGTCAGGAGGAACGGGGCGAGGTGGTTGAGCGCGAACGTGCGCTCCAGCCCGTCGGCGGTCAGATGCCGGTGGGCCCAGAACCCGCCGACGTTGTTGACCAGCACATCCAGCCGCGGATACGCCTGGAGGACGTCGGCGGCCAGCCGCCGGACCTCGGCCTGTGACGACAGTTCGGCGATGAACACGTCGACCGCGTCGTTGCCCGACGCCGCGCGGATGTCCGCGGCGGCCCGCTCGGCGCGGGCTCGGTCGCGGCCGGTGACGCCGACTCGGGCGCCCAGCGCGGCAAGGCCGACGGCGGTGGCCTTGCCGATGCCGCCGGTGCCGCCGGTGACCAGGACGGTCTTGCCGCTCATGAGATCGGCCATCGTGGCTCCTTGACTGGGTCGGATTGTGCGACGGGGGTCGGCGCGGTCGCCGACCCCCGTGCCACTATCGAACGATCTTGAAGTTGAACATCGGGGTGTTCAGCGCGCCCATCAGCCGCAGCCACACCGGCAGCAGCATCTCGGTGCCGCGGGCGGTGGTGATGTCGCCGAGGTCGATGATGTCGGTGTGGCCGAACGACTCCAGCAGGCCGACCACGGTCTTCTTGGCGTCCGCGTCGTTGCCGGACACGAACACGCTGTGCTCGCCGCCGGCGAGCTGCGCCGGGATCACCATCAGCGCGGCGGTCAGCGTGTTGAGCGTCTTGACGACCTTCAGCTGCGGGAACGCGGCCTGGATCTGCTCCCCGAGCGAGTCGGTGTCCTTGACGAACAGGGTGGGCGGGAAACCACGGGAGAAGTCCAGCGGGTTGGCGATGTCGATCAGGATCTTGCCGGCGAGGTTGTCGGCGCCGGCCGCCTCCAGGGCGGCGATCGACACGTCGCCCGAGGTGGCGTTGACCAGCAGCTCGGCACCCTCAGCGGCCTCGGCGAAGGTGGCGAGCCGTACCGCCGGACGGGCGGCGGCCCACGCGGAGTAGGGCGGGTTGCCCATGCCGTCCGGTTCGGTGCGCGCCATCGTCGCCGCGATGTCGCGGGTACCGACGGTGACGTCGTGGCCCAGTTCCGCCAGGCGGCCGGCGAGGGCCTGACCGACCATGCCGGTTCCCAGGACTGCGATCTTCATTGCGAGCGCTCCTTGACTTTGTTCGGTGCGAGACATCCCGCCTCCAGGACAACCTAACAGACAGGTCTGTCTACCACAAGCGGCGGGCTGCACGAGATGGCCGCGATTGTCGGGTGACGCTAAACAGACTTGTCTGTAGCCTGGAGGTGCAGCGGCGGAAACTCACGACGTTCAACGAGCCGTAAGGAGCGAGGAGGCGGACCGATGGCCCAGGCAGCTGTGCCCCGGCAGTCGGCCCGCGAGCGCATCCTCGACACCGCGTTCCGGCTGTTCTACGCGTACGGCCCCCGCGGTGTCGGTGTCGACACCGTGACCGCCGAATCCGGCGTCGCCAAGGCCACCCTCTACAAACATTTCCCGCGCAAGGACGACCTGATCCTGGCGTATCTGGACACGGTCGACCAGGTCTGGTTCGGGCAGCTGCGCGCCGCGGCGCTCGCCGCGGGCGAGGACCCGCGCGAGCAGTTGGTCGGCATGTTCGACGCACTGCGTTCGGCGTGTCGGCGTGAGGGCTACCGGGGCTGCGCGTTCATCAACACCGCCGCGGAGTCGGCGGCCGGCCGGGATGTGCACGCGCGTACCGTCGAGCACAAGACGGCGGTACGCGCCTGGCTGACCGACCTGGCCCGCCGCGCCGCAGCCACCGACCCCGACCGGATCGCCTGTCAGCTAACCCTGCTCCTCGACGGTGGCCTGTCCGCGGGCGTCCTCGACGCCGATCCGGCCACCGCCGACGCGGCAAAGGCCGCCGCACGCGCCCTGGTCGACGCCGCCTGCCCCGCCCGGGGCTGACCGCCTCGGACCCGTAGCACTCTCAGAAGCTGTAGCCGCCTGCGCACAACAGCACCTCGCCGGTGATGTAGTCCGCTTCCGGCGTGCACAGCAGGTAGGCCGCCCCGGCGGCCTCCTCGACGGTCCCGGCGCGCCCCAGCGGGATCGACCGGTCCAGCGACGCCGCGATGTCGGGGTTGAGGCCGACGGCGAGCTGCCGCCCCTCGACGTCGATGCTGCCCGGCCCTGCCGGGTCGGTCAGCCGGGTGCGGATGACGCCGTACGCGACAGCGTTGACGTTGACCGCGTACCGGCCCCATTCCTTGGCCAGGGTCTTGGTGAGGCCCACGACCCCGGCCTTGGCGGCGGAGTAGTTGACCTGGCCGGGGTTGCCGGCCAGGCCGGAGATCGACGAGATGTTGACGACCTTGCGGTGACGTGTCGTACCGGCGGATCGGTCCCGGGCGGCGAGTTTCTTGATCACCGGCTGGGCGGCGCGCAACAGGCGAAACGGGGCGGTGAGGTGCACGTCGAGGATGTCTGCCCACTGCGCGTCGGTGGTCTTCTGGATGACCGCGTCCCAGGTGTAGCCGGCGTTGTTGACGATGATGTCGAGGCCGCCGAACGTGGACATGGCGGTGTCGACGAACCGTCCGGCGAAGTCGGGATCGGTGACGCTGCCGGCGACCGCGACCGCCTGCCCGCCGGCCTCCTCGATCAGCTCGACGGTTTCCGCCGCCGGATCGGGATCGAGGTCGTTGACGACGACCCGGGCACCGTGAGAGGCGAGCTTGCGGGCGATGGCCTGGCCGATTCCGCGGCCGGAGCCGGTGACCAGGGCGACTCTCCCACGCAGGTTGTTCATGCGGTCCGCTCCAGGAGGGTGACGACGCAGGCGCCGCCGAGGCCGACGTTGTGCGCGAGGGCCAGGTTCGCGCCCTCGACCTGCCGCGCGCCGGCGGTACCGCGCAGCTGCCAGGTCAACTCCGCGCACTGGGCGAGCCCGGTCGCGCCGAGTGGGTGGCCCTTGGCGAGCAGGCCGCCGGAGGGGTTCACGACCACCCGCCCGCCGTAGGTGTTGTCGGCATCGGCGATGAACTTCTCGGCCGTGCCTTCCGGGGTCAGGCCGAGGGCCTCGTAGCTGATGAGTTCGTTGGCGGTGAAGCAGTCGTGCAGCTCCACCACCGGCACGTCCAGCGGGTCGACTCCGGCTTCGGCGTAGACGCGACCGGCGGCGGTGCGGGTCATGTCGTAGCCGACCAGTCGCATCATGTCGGTGTCGTCGAACGTGCCCGGTGTGTCCGTGACCAGCGCCTGGGCGCGGATGGTCACGGTGGTGTCGAGGCCGTGCCGGCGGGCGAAGGCGGCGCTGCACAGCACGGCCGCGGCGGCGCCACAGGTGGGTGGGCAGCACTGCAGCCGGGTCAGCGGCCCGTACATCGGGGGCGAGGCCAGCACCTCCTCGACCGTGACGGGGTCGCGGAAGACCGCGTTCGGATTGTGGGCGGCGTGCCGGCGGGCCTTGACCGCGATCGCCGCGAACGTCTCCGGGGCGGTGCCGTGGCGGCGGGCGTACTCGGCGCCGGCGCCGCCGAAGTAGGCCACCGCGAACGGCACCCCCTCGTCGTCCTGAAGCCGGGAACGGGTGGCGTCACCGCGGGCCAGCGGGCTGTCGCGGTCACCGAAGGCCATACCGAGGGCGCCGCGGGTCATCTGCTCGAATCCGAGGGCCAGGACGCAGTCGGCGGCGCCGGTGGCGACAGCCTGCCGGGCCAGCCACAGGGCGCTGGATCCGGTGGCGCAGTTGTTGTTGACGTTGACGATCGGGATCCCGGTGGTACCCAGGCCGTACAGCGCGGCCTGCCCGCAGGTGGAGTCGCCGTAGACGTAGCCGACGTAGGCCTGCTGCACCAGCGCGTGGTCCACGCCCGCGTCGACCAGGGCGGTCCGCGCGGCCGTCTCGCCCATCACGTGGTACGGCAGGCTCTGCGACGGCCTGCGGAACGGGATCATGCCCACGCCCGCGACCAGGACCGGCCTCACGTCAGCCGCCCGATGTGGTCGGCGACGGTGCCGGCGCCCTTGTCGGACAGCAGGATCGTGTAGTGGTTGACGTCGGACACCTTCTCCACGGCGAGGCGACCGCGGTCGACCCCGGCGGCCTGGAGGTGGGTCTCGTCGTACAGGCCCTGCGGTTCGTCGAGGATGCCGCGTTCGCACCACAGCAGCGTCGCCGGGCAGTCGATCCGGTGCGCGGCGGTGGTCGTCTGCTCGTCCAGGAGGGTGTCGGTGGCGTCCTGGCGTACCGCCTCGAGGGAGCAGGAGGAGCGCAGCGCCGGCGGCTCGCCGACCAGATCGCGCAGCGCGTAGTCCCGGACCGCGGGCGACCAGGCCGCGGCGAGCGCGGGATGGACGCGCCAGAAATCGAGGTACGCCTGCTCGCTGTCGAACGTCATCTGCAGGCGGCGCATCGCCGGGCCGATGACCGCCTGCAGGATGGCGTCGATGTCCGCGCCGTCGGGCACCTGCAGCGTGATGCCGCCGTCGACGAGCAACACCGACGAGACCCGGTCCGGGTGGCGCAGCGCGGTGACGGCGGCGACGAACGCGCCCATCGAGTGTCCGACGATCGGCGCCCGGTCGAGGCCGAGGTGGTCGAGGACGGCGATGAGGTCGTCGGCGTGCTGGGCGAGCCCGTACGGGCCGGGCAGGGCGGCGCTCTTCGCGCGTCCGCGCAGGTCCGCGGCGATCAGCGTGGCGCGGCCGGCCAGGGCGTCGGCGACCGGCGCCCAGGACAGGGCGTTGGCGGTGATGCCGTGCGCGGCCAGCACGTTCGGGCCGGTCGCGCCGGGCCAGCGGCGCACCCGCAGGGTGCCGCCGGTGACGGGGACGTCGAGTTCTTCGGGGTTCACGGCTGCTCCTCGGAGGCGACCTTGGGACGGCGGAATGCGGCGTCGCGGTATGCGGCGAGTTCGGCGGCGAGGCGGTTCTTCAGTTCGAGGCGCTTGGCTTTGCCGGTCGCCGTGTAGGGCACGTCGTCGCCGAAGACGACCACCTTGGGCTGGTGGGCGAAGTCGAGGCGGCCCGCGCAGTGGTCGAGGAGCTCCTGCTCGGTCAGCGTCCCGTCGGCGACGACGTACGCGGCGATCTCGTCGCCGTAGACCCGGTGTTCGAACGGCACGGCGAGGGCGAACGCCACCCGCGGATGGGCGCGCAGCACCTCGTCGATCTCGAAGGGGGAGATGTTGTGCCCACCCCGGATGATCAGTTCCTTCATCCGTCCGGTGATGAAGAAGACCGGCCGCCCGTCCGGGCCGGGACGCCAGAAGCCCTCGTCGCCGGTGTGGAACCACCCGCCGCGGAAGGCCTCGGCGGTGGCGTCGGGGCGCCCGGCGTACCCGCGCATGATGATCGCTCCACGGACCGCGAGCTCACCGCGGACCTCGGCGGGCAGCTCCGCTCCGGTGACCGGGTGCAGCACGGCCATCCGCGCGTGCGGCAGCGCGCTGCCGATGCTGGGGAAGCCGGCGTCGGCGTGCCAGTGCCGGCGCTGCTCGTCGGGGAGAGCGGGCATGGCGGAGGCGACGCAGGTGGTCTCCGACAGGCCGTAGATGTGCCGGATCGGGACGGCGAAGCGATTCTCGAAGTCGAGGGCGGTCTCCACCAGCAGCGGTCCCGCGCCGCACAGCACCTCGGCGAAGCAGTCAGGCGCCTCGCCCTCGCCGGCGAGCAGGAACTCCAGCAGGGTGGGCACCAGGCTGGCGGTGGTCGCCCGCTCGGCGGCCACGTCCGCCCAGAAGCGCTCCGTGCGGAACCGGTCGGTCAGGACCGTGGAGGCGCCGGTGTGCCAGGGCAGCAGGCTGGAGATGACCAGGGCGTTGGCGTGGTGCACCGGCAGCACCGTGTGGACCCGGGTGGCGGAGTCCCAGCCAAAGGTGCTCGCGAGGGCGTCCAGGTCGGTCAGCAGGTTGCCGACCGTGGTGATGATGCCCTTCGGCTCTCCGGTGGTGCCGCTGGTGTAGAGCCGCAACGCCGCGACGTCGAGGCCGGCTGCGGTGTCCTCGACGGGTGCCGCGCTCCCGGTCGGCAGGTCGTCGGTGTGCAACGGCAGGGCGGTCGCCTCGGCGAGTGCGGTGGCCCGGTCGGCGTGCTCCGGTGCGTGGACCAGCAGGCGCGCCGCGGAGTCGCGCAGCACGAACACCTGCCGGTCGCTGGCCTCCTGCGCGTTCAGCGGGACGCAGCATGCCCCGACCAGCCAGCATCCGTACGCCACCGCGAGGGCCTCGGCGGTGTTGCCGGCGAGGGTCGCCACCGCGTCCCCCGGGCCGATGCCCTGCCCGCGCAGCCAGGCCGCCGTCGCCTCGACCTGGGACCGCCACTCGCCGACGGTCCAGGCGCGCCGGGTGTCCCGCGCGTGGTGCAGCTCGGTCAGGTACGGGGCGTGGAGGTCGGTGCGGTCCCGGAAGAACGCGGCGAACCCGGACCACCGCGGACGGAAGTCGTCGACGGGCGTGCGAGGGTCGGATGAGCGGGGCTCCATGTGCGAAAACCTAGGACGCGTTCAGCTCGCGGAGCGATGGATGATCCCCACACCCTTGGATCAGTCTGACGGAGGAACCCGCCACTAGGCGGAGTGCTGGTCGGTGAAGCTGACGATCCGGTGCAGCTTGACGGCCAGCCGGATCTGCAGTGCCTTCTCGCCGGTCCGCCACCCCTCACCGAGCAGTGCGGTGATGCGTTCGATGCGCTGGTAGAGCGTGTTGACGTGGATGAACAGCGCCGCGGCGGCGCGAACGTGGCTGCCGTCGGCGTCGAAGTAGGCCTCCACCGTCCGCAACAGCTCCGATCCGCGCTGCGCGTCGTAGTCGACCACCGCGCCGAGGGTGCGCTGCACGAACGCCGCCACCCGCTCACGCCCGGCCGGACCGAACAGCAGCCCGAACGCGCCGAGGTCGGCGGGACTGGCCGCCACGCCGGTTTTCCCGAGCGCGCACAGGACGTCGACGCAGTGCCGCGCGTCGCGGTGGGCGTCGCGCAGCCCCGCCGGCCCCGCACCGGGGCCGGCGGCACCGACGGTGACCGGCGCGGCGACGGCACGGCCGAGGCGTTCCACGGCCGCCGGCCCAGCCTGGGCCGGGTCAGTGCCGGGCAGCAGCACGACGACGGTGCGGCCGTGCTCGCCGCACAATCCACCGCACTGCGCCGCCCAGCTGCCCAGGGCGCTCGCCACGATCCGGCGGTCCTCGGCCCGTTCGGGGTGGGCCACGATCAGCGCGTGCGGCCGGTCCAGGTCCCAGCCGAGCAGCCGGGCCCGCCGCCGCAGCCCGTCCGGTTCCGGCTGCGCCTCGGCCAGCAGGTCGGTCAGCAGATCCCCGCGTACCCGGTGCTCAGCCTCGGTCAGCTGCCGCTCGGTCAGCAGCAGGATGGCCGCCACCAGGGCCGCCCGCTCGACCGTGCGCTGATCGGCGACGTCGAGACCTCGGCAGGCCACCAGGACCGCCAGGACCTGGGACCCGGCGACGACCGGTGCGGCGCATCCCGCCGGCGTGGCCGCGGTGGCCCGCGTGGCGATCGCCGACCGGCACGCCTTCGCCAGGTCACCGGTGACCGGACCGCCCGGAGCCGGCGTGACCGGGCCGGCCGAGGCGAGGACCCGCAGGGCGGGATCGGCCACGAAGACGCCGGCGCCGAGCACCTCCGCGACCACGGCCGCGACCTCGGGCAACTGACCGCCCTGGGCTGCGACGGTGGTGAGCCGCTCGTGCACGTTGGCGGCCCGCTCCATCAGGTCGCTGTGCGCGCGTACGTCGGCGAAGAGCGAGGCGGTCTCGATCGCGATCGCCGCGTGGGTGGCCAGGGAGATCAGCAGGGCGACCTCGGCGTCGGCGAACGGCCGCTCCCGCCGGTTGGCGGCGAAGAGCACTCCGATCACCCTCTCCCGCAGCAGGAGCGGTACGCCCAGCACCGCGATCAGCCCTTCGCCGACGACGACCTCGTCGACGGTGTGCCGGAACCGCCTGTCGTGCGGGTAGTCCGGGGTCGCGTACGGCTGACGCGTCTGTGCCACCAGTCCGCCCAGCCCCGCCCCCATCGCCAGCCGGGCCGCCTTGAACGCGTCGGTGTGGATGCCGTCGGTGACCCGCACATACGTGTCCCCGCGCTGCTCGTCGATGAGCATCAGATAGGCCGCCTCGGTGCCCAGCAGCCCTCGCGCGCGGGCGACGATCGCCTGCAGCACCTCCTGGACGTCCCGCAGCGACGACAGGTCACCGGCCGTCTCGTACAGCGCGGTCAGCTCGCGCTCGCGCCGGTCGCGCTCGGCCAGCCGCTCACTCACCGTCAGCGCCAGCTCGACGGACTCGCGTGCCCGCGCGTCGCCGGCCACCTCGGCGCGTAACCGGGCCAGCGGCTCGGCCGACCCGTTCCCGGGGCCGGCGAGCAGCCGCAGGGCGCGGCGAGCCACATCATCGTCGACCGCCGTCATGACCCTCCCGCTCCCGCGCCTGTGGTGGTGGCGGACGGTAACACGCCGTGAACGGAAACGCCGCCCGTCGCTCTGCCCGACCGAGCCGCCCGGCATGCTCGCGCACCGTTTCCCTCTCCGGGTGACGCGGACGGCGCCCCGCGGTCGGGTCGCGCCGAACGCCTCGCCACCGCGCCCGAGCCCGTTTGGACGGGGTGCACACGGGTAGGGCCGACACCGGCGTCGGACATGGAAGGCGGTACCGCGAATGAACGGTGGTCGACTGGGTGACGCGCTCGTCGGCGCGGCGGGCAACGTGGCCGGCACGGTCGTCGACCCGCGTCAGGGGCTGAGCCACCTCCGCGCGGCGCTCTCCGGGCGGACCCTGGTCACGGTGGCGGCGGGCCTGGTCGTCGGCTACCTGCTGGCGCGGTCCCGACGCCGGAGGTGACGCCGCGCGGATCGGGCGGCGGCGTGGTCAGGGGTGGCTGGCCAGCAGCCGGGTGATCTCCGGGGCGGCCGGGTGCGCCGGCGCGACGGTCAGGAAGCGGCGCAGGGTGCGCGGCGCCTCGGCGGGGCGGGTACGCCGCTGGGCGAGGCCCAGCACGAGCAGGCCGTCCGGCGAGTCCGGGGCGTGCGCCAGCACCTCCTGCGCGGCCTGCCCCGCGCCGGCCGCGTCCCCGGCCCGCAGCAGAGCGAAGGCGAGTCGCAGCCGGATCGTGTCGTCGGGCCGGTCGCGCAGCGCCTCCCGGTACAGCTGCGCGGCGGCGTCGTACCGGTCCTGTGCCTCCAGGTCGCGCGCCAGCCCGACCGCCACCGCGACCGGATCCGTCGGCGCCCGGTCGGGTGCGGGCCGTTCGAGGCCGCGGGCGGCCACGGCCACCGACACCACGACGGCGATCAGCCCGAGCGCGGACCACCGCCAGGCCCGCCGGGCCGCAACGCCGGGCGCCGGGCCGGCGGTCGGTGGTGCGGCAAGGTCGTCGGCGCGCCGGGGCCGGGGCCGCAGCGTGCGTCGGGCCGCGTAGCCGGCGGCCAGCAGGGTCAGCGCGGGTACGGCCCAGAGCAGCAGTTCCACGCCGTTGGCCGGCGGGTCGGTCAGCACGTCGCGGCCGTAGCGTTGGACGAACCAGCGGCGGATCTCGTCGCGGCTGCGCCCCTGGGCCACCTGGTCCGCCGCGGCCTGTCGCATCGCCGCGGCGATCGGTGACCGGGAGTCCGCCACCGACTCGCCCTGGCAGGCCGGGCAGCGCAGGCCGGCGGTGACCGCACGGACCGGGTCGTCCCGGCCGGTGCCGACGACCGACCGGGCCAGCCCCGCGCCGGCCGCGGCGAGCAGGGCCGCGAGGACGAGCGTCACCGCGGCCGGGCGCCACCTCATCCGGCCAGCAGCGGCGCCACCCGCTGCTCCAGCCACTGCCCGGTGACCACGCCCCGTCGCCGGTCGACGATGCGGCCGTCCCGGTCCAGCACGAAGGTCTCCGGCACGCCTCGGACGCCCCAGTCGACCGCCCGGGTGCCGTCCGGGTCCGGCAGCACGGTGAGCCCGGTCGCGCCGGTCTCGTCCAGCAGCGCGCGGACGGCGTCGGCGCCGTCCCGGACGTTCAGCCCGACCACCCGCAGCCCCTGCGGGGACCAGCGCCGCCCGGCGTCGACGAGCAGCGGCAGTTCGTCCCGGCACGGCCCGCACCAGGAGGCGAAGACGTTGACCAGCAGCACGTGGCCGTGGGCGTCGGCCAGGTCGAACCGGCCGCCGTCCAGCGTGGGGCCGGAGAGTGCCGGCGCCGGGACGGGTGGTCCCGGGGTGCCGGCGGCGCTGTCCGGGGGCGGCGGCCCCGACCGCAGGCCGAGGGCCACGACCACGCCGACCGCGACGGTGACCGCCAGGACCAGCGCCGGCCAGACCCGTGGCCGCCAACCTGGGAGGTGGCTCATCCCGCGGCTCCGGCGGGGACGGGGGCCGCCCGGGTCCCCTCGCCTGGCGTCCCGGGCCGTCGTCGCGGGCGGGCGGCGCCGAGCGCCGCGGCGAGTCCGCCGGCGGCGGTCAGCGCGCCGCCGGCCCAGAGCAGGCCGACCAGCGGGTTGACCGCGAGCCGCAGCGTGGCGCTGCCGTCGTCGGGGGAGACCGCGATCAGGGTGACGTAGGTGTCCCGCAGCGGCGCGGTGTCGATCGCCGGCACCGTGACGGCGGTGTCCCGGGCCGGGTGGTAGCGCAGGGCCGGGGTGACGGTCCGCTCCGCGCCGCCGGATCCGGAGAGCCGGAGCCGCGCGCGTACCGCCATGCCGTCGCGGTCGCCGGTCCGGTCCACGCCGACCAGCCGGACGCGCACGTCACCCACCCGCAGGCTCTCGCCGGTCCGGACGGTCCGCTCGGCGTCCCGACCGTACGCCGACGACCCGGCCACCCCCACCGCGACCAGGGCGATCCCGGTGTGCGCGACCAGCCCGGCGAGCCGGCGCCGACCCGGCGGGCGGAGCCGGTCCGGCAGTTCCCCGGCCAGGCCGGTGAGCACGAACGCGGCGGCGCCGAAGGCGGTCAGCGCGGGCAGGCCGGGCCGGCTGAGCAGACCCACCACGGCGACCGTGGCCAGCGCCACGCCACCCGGTACGACGAGCCGCCGCAGCGCCCGGGCCGGGTCGCGGACCCGCAGGGCCGGCGTCACCCCCATGGCCAGCAGCACCACGACCGCCAGCGGCACCGCCGTGCGCTGGTAGTAGTCCGGGCCGACGGAGGCGCGGACGCCGCCGAGCGGGCCGGACAGCAGCGGGAAGATCGTGCCGATCAGCACCACCGCCGCGATCGCCACCAGCAGCACCGCGTTGACCAGGACTGCGGTGGTGCGGGACAGCAGCGGCGGCGCGGTGCCGCCGGCCGGCTCGGGGGCCCGCCGACCGGTCAGCACCGTCGACGCGACGACCGCG
The DNA here is from genome assembly GCF_045207895.1 of Micromonospora sp. NBC_00898. Taxonomy (NCBI): domain Bacteria; kingdom Bacillati; phylum Actinomycetota; class Actinomycetes; order Micromonosporales; family Micromonosporaceae; genus Micromonospora; species Micromonospora sp. NBC_00898. The sequence goes on along the minus strand of NZ_CP108775.1, from coordinate 3,077,281 downwards.
AGCAGCACGAAGCCGAGCAGCATGGGGCCCAGCGGTGAGTCGGTGAACGCGTGCACGCTGGCCACCGCGCCAGAGCGGGTGAGGAAGGTGCCGAGCAGCACCAGCACGAAACTCGCGCAGGCCAGCACCCGGTTCCACCCGGCCCGGCGGCCGTTGCGGCCGGGGGCGGTGTGCAGGAACGCGGTGGCGGTCAGCCAGGGCAGCAGGGAGGCGTTCTCCACCGGGTCCCACGCCCAGTAGCCGCCCCAGCCCAGCACCGCGTACGACCACCAGGCGCCGAGCCCGATGCCGGCGGTCAGCGCCGCCCAGGCGGCCAGGGTCCAGGGCCGGGCCGCCCGCAGCCAGCCGCGTCCCTCCGGTCCGGCCAGCGGCGCGGCGAGCGCGAAGGCGAACGGCACGACCAGGCCGATGTAGCCGGCGTAGAGCAGGGGCGGGTGTACCCCCATCGCCGGGTGCTGCTGCAGCAGCGGGTTCGGGCCGGGCCCGTCGGCGGGCACCGGGTCCACGGTGCGGAACGGGTCCGCGGCGAAGCGGGACAGCGCGAAGAAGAACACGGTCACCGCGCTGACCACCACCATCGCGTACGCGCGCAGCCGGTCCGGGCGCCGCCGGCCGGCGAGCAGGGCCGCGTACCCGCCGAGGACCAGCAGCCAGAGCTGCAGCGAGCCGTCCAGGGCGGACCAGAGGCTGGTCACCGTGTAGTACAGCGGCACCCGGCGCCCGCCGTTCTCCGCCACGAACCGGACGCTGAAGTCGTGCCGGAGCAGCGCCGCCTCCAGGATGCCGCAGGCGACGGCGGCGGTGCCCAGGGTCGCGGCGGTCGCGAGGCGGGCCGCCCGGGCGGGCGTGCCGAACAGGGCCACCCGCAGCCAGAGCAGCGCGGTCAGGGTGGCGCAGAGCACCCCGACGGTGAGGCTCGACGTGCCGAGCTCACCGAGCATCGACTGGCTCCACGGGGGCGGTGGACGGGCGGTACTCGTTGCCGTGCCGGACCACGACGCGGTCGGAGCGGAACATCCCGTCCGCCGACAGGGTGCCCTCGACGACCGCCCCCTCGCCCTCCCGGAACGTCCCCGGCGGTGCACCGCGCTGCTCGACGGTGATCTCCTGTCCCCCCTCGGCGAGGCGGAACACCACCAGGTCGCCGTCGCGGTGCAGCGACCCGGGCACGACGTCACCGCCGAGGCGTACCCGTTCCCGGGCCGCGTCCGGGTCGCGCAGCACCTCGCCCGGGGTGCGGTAGTAGGTGAGGGTGCCGCGCAGCGCGCCGGTCACCAGCAGCGCGCCGGCGGCGAGCAGCACGACGACGAGGGTGGCGCGGCCGGCGCGGCGGCGGGTCATCCGACCCGGGCCGGGACGCGGTCGGGCGTGCGGGGGGCGACGGCGGCGAGCCGGCGTTCCAGCCGGACCACCCGGTGCAGCAGGACGCAGAGCGCGGCGAGGGTCGCGGCGGCCACCGCGAGCAGCAGGGCGGCACCCATCCGGGGGTCGATCGGCGGGCGCTGCGGGGCGAACACGGTGGCCTGCTGGTGCAGCGACCGCCACCAGACGACGGAGAAGTGCACCACGGGTACGAGCAGGAACCCCGCGACGCCGACCAGGGCCGCCGGTCGCGCCACCCGGTGGTCGCCCCCGTCGCGCCCGCCGGTCCGTTCGGCGACCGCGCGGCGCAGGGCCAGATAGCCGGCGTACGCGAGCAGCAGCAGCGCGGTGCCGACCAGCCGGGGGTCCCACGCCCACCAGGTGCCCCAGACCAGGCGCCCCCAGAGCGATCCGGTGGCGATGGCGACGGCGGTCAGCGTCACCCCGATCTCGGCGGCGGCCCGGGCGAACCGGTCCCAGCGCAGGTCGCCGCCGGCGAGGTAGGCGCCGCTGGCGGCCAGCACCACGGCGAACGCGGCGTAGGCGACCCAGGCGGCGGGCACGTGCAGGTACATCAGTCGCTGCGCGGTGCCCTGGACCGCGTCGGGCGGGGCGAGCCAGCCGCCGGCCACGGTCGCCGCCGTACCGAGCCCTACGGCGGTCCAGGCCATCGTCCGGCGGCCGGCGGTCGCTCTGGCGGTGTCCGCGACGAGGTCCACGGTGGAGGCTCGCATGATCTCCCTGTCCGCGCCCGGGCGCTTGCCGGCTGGGTTCGCTGCGCCTTCACCATAGGTCGCCGGAGCTCCCTTATACCCCCAAATGCCGTAAAAGCGGGCTAACCGACCGGAAGCGTCTAGTGTCGCTCCCGGTGGAGAAGACAGCGGACCCGATCGTGAGCGCCGCCCGGCACGCCCGGCGACGTGGATCGCCACGCCGTCTGCCGGTGCTGACCCCGCTGTCGGGCCTGCTCCTGCTCGCCGGCTGCGCCGGCGACTCACCGTCCGCGCTGAACCCCGGCGGGGCGGGAGCGTCCCGCGTCGCCGGCCTCTGGTGGGTGCTCTTCTGGATCTCGGTGGCCGTCTTCGCCGAGGTCATGGCGCTGTTGGTCTGGGCGCTGGTGTTCCGGCGGGGCAACGCCCGCGTCCGCCACGGCCAGCCGCTGCGCTTCGTCGCGGTCGCCGGCGCCGGCCTGCCCTTCGTCATCCTCGTCGCCGTCTACGGCGTGGGCCTGCGCGACCTCGCCGCGTTGGGCGACGGCCCCGGTCCGGACGCCCCCACCGTCGAGGTGACGGGCCACAAGTGGTGGTGGGAGGTGCGCTACCAGGGCGGGTCGGGGGCCACCGCCAACGAGATCCACATCCCCGTCGGGGAGCAGGTGCGCGTCCGACTGCGCACCGACGACGTGCTGCACAGCTTCTGGGTGCCGCAGCTGATGCCCAAGATGGACCTGATCGCCGGGGAGACCCGGGAGACCTGGCTGCGGGCGGAGCGGGCCGGCAGCTACCGGGGCCAGTGCGCCGAGTACTGCGGCACCCAGCACGCCCACATGGCCTTCCTGGTGGTGGCGCAACCCCGCGCCGACTTCGACGCCTGGCTGGCCCGGCTCGACGCACCGGCGCGGGAGCCACGCACCGACGCCGAGCGGCGGGGACAGCAGGCCTTCGCGCAGGGCACCTGCGGCGCCTGCCACGCGGTACGCGGCACCGGCGCGGAGGGCCGGGTCGGGCCCGACCTGTCGAACGTGGGCTCCCGGTGGAGCATCGGCGCCGGCGCGGTGCCCAACGACGCCGGTCACCTCGGCGGGTGGATCGCCAACTCCCAGACGGTCAAGCCGGGCAACGCCATGCCCCCGCAGCCGGTCGACGCGGCGCGACTGCCCGACCTCATCGCCTACCTGCGGTCGCTGGAGTAGGCGGGGGAGGGAAAGTCATGTCCACGACCACCACACCGCCGCCCGGGCTCAGCGCGCGGGACCTCGCGCGGCTGGCGGAGCACTGGGGCGAGCGCCCCTCGCTGCGGGGCTGGTTCAGCACCGTCGACCACAAGCGGATCGGCCGGCGCTACCTGGTCACCGCCGGGTTCTTCTTCGTCCTCGCCGGCCTCAGCGCGCTGGTGATGCGCACCCAGCTCGCCCGGCCCGAGTCGGGCGTGGTGTCGCCGCAGGAGTACAACCAGCTCTTCACCATGCACGGCACGGCGATGATCTTCCTGTTCGCCACCCCGATGCTCTTCGGCTTCGGCAACTTCCTGGTGCCCCTGATGATCGGCTCCCGGGACATGGCCTTCCCGAGACTGAACGCCTTCGGCTACTGGGTCTTCCTCTTCGCCGGGTTGTTCATGTGGGCCAGCCTGCCGTTCGGCGCCGCCCCCAACAACGGTTGGTTCGCCTACGCCCCGCTGAGCGAACAGCAGCACAATCCCGGCCTGCACATGGACGTCTACGCGTTGGGGCTGCTCTTCCTCGGCATCTCCACCACCGCCGGGGCGATCAACTTCATCGTCACCGCGCTCAAGCTGCGCGCCCCCGGCATGTCGCTCAACCGGGTGCCGCTGTTCGTCTGGGCGATCGTCGCCACCGCGTTCATGGTGATCTTCGCGCTGCCGGCGCTGAACGCCGACAACGCGATGCTCTTCCTCGACCGGCGGTTCGGCACCCACTTCCTCGACCCGTCCGCCGGGGGGAGCGTGCTGCTCTGGCAGCACCTCTTCTGGATCTTCGGCCACCCCGACGTCTACATCATCGTCATGCCGGCGCTCGGCATCGTCTCCGCCGTGCTGCCCGCCTTCACCCGTCGCGGCGTGGTCGGCTACCCGCTGATCGTGTTGTCCATCGTGTCGATCGCGATCATCTCGTTCGGGGTCTGGGTGCACCACATGTTCGCCACCGGGCTGCCCCAGCTGTCGTACAGCTTCTTCAGCGCGGCCAGCACGATCATCACCATACCGTCGGGCATCCAGATCTTCGCCTGGCTGGCCACCATGCTGCTCGGCCGGATCGTCCCGAAGGTGCCGCTGCTGTTCGTGATCGGCTTCGTGGTGACCTTCGTGCTGGGCGGGCTCACCGGCGCGATGTTCGCGCTGACCGCGTTCGACCAGCAGGTCACCGACTCCTACTTCGTGGTGGCGCACTTCCACTATGTGCTGATCGGCGGGGCGGTCTTCCCGATGCTCGCCGGCATCTACTACTGGCTGCCGAAGATCACCGGGCGGATGTACCACGAGCGGTTGGGCCGCTGGGCGTTCTGGCTGGTCTTCGCCGGCATGCACGTGACGTTCTTCCCGATGCACCTCTACGGCCTGTTCGGCATGCCGCGGCGGGTCTACACCTACCGCAGCGAGCCGGGCTGGGACGGGTGGAACCTGGTCAGCACCGTCGGGTCGTACCTGCTCGCCGTCGGGCTGCTGCTCGTGCTCGTCGGAGTGGTGCACGCGCTGCGCCGGGGCCGGCCGGCGCCGCCGGACCCGTGGGACGGCGACAGCCTGGAGTGGGCCACCGCGTCGCCGCCCGAGCCGTACAACTTCCCGGTCCTGCCCCGCGTGCACAGCCTGCACCCGGTCTGGGACGAGCGCACCGCCGAGTCCGTCGGCGCCGGCGCCACCGCGGACCGCATCCTCAGCGACGGACGCACCACCCTGGTCACCAGTGAACTCGACGCGCACCCCGAACGGGCGGTGCGGATGCCGGAGTCGACCCTCAAGCCGCTCCTGCTGGCCGGCGCGCTGCTGGTCTTCTTCACCGCGATGCTCCTCGCCTGGTACCCGGTGGCGGCGCTCGCCGCCCTGGCGGTGGCGGCGACGATCGCGGTCTGGCTCTGGCCGCCCCGCCGCCCCGACGAGGAACTGGGGGTGGCCCGGTGAGCGACCGTGGCGGGGTCGTCGCGGCGGCCACCAGCGCCGAGGCGCTGACCACCGAGCTGCCGGTCGGCCGGTCCGCCGGCTGGTGGGGCATGGTGATGTTCGTGGCCACCGAGGCCACCCTCTTCGCCTGCCTGCTCGGCAGCTACTTCTACCTCCGCTTCCAGTACGGCCCGACGTGGCCACCCGACGGCATCGACGACCCGAAGCTGCTCACGCCCCTGGTGATGACCGCGGTCCTGCTGCCCAGCAGCCTGCCGGTGGTGTGGGCGGAGCGCGGTATCCGGCAGGGCCAGCGCTGGCGGCTGCGGTCCGGGCTGGCCGCCACCATGGTGCTCGGGGTGACCTTCCTGGCCCTGCTGGCCGGCGAGTACGCCGAGACGCTGACGCAGTTCACCATGACCACCGACGTGTACGGCTCACTGTTCTACCTGATCACCGGCTTCCACGGGCTGCACGTCCTGGTCGGGCTGACCATGATCGGTTGGCTGCTGGCCGCCTCCCTGCGCGACGGCAGCTTCGGCTCCCACCGGCACGAACGGGTCCGCAACGCCGCGATCTACTGGCACTTCGTCGACCTGGTCTGGGTCGCCATCCTGTTCACCATCTACCTCTCGCCGCGGTTGTGATGAGCACCCGACCCGGTCCGCACGCGCGCCTGACCGGCGGGCTGCTGCTCTGGTACGGCGTGCTCGGCGGCGCGGTGGCATGGGCGGTGCACCTGCTCGCCGCCTGGAGCCTGGACGAACTCGCCTGCGCCGCCGGCTCCCAGCGGGTCGCCGCCGTACCGCTCTGGCAGGCCGTCGGGCTCGCGGTGGTGGTCCCGGCCCTGGTCACCATGGGGGCGCTGCTGGTCGCCGCGCTGGTGTGGCGGCGCACCGGGCGGGCCGGCGAGGAGGGGGTGGCGTTCGGCCGGTCCCGGCTGCTCGCTGTGATCGGGGTCTGGGCCAACCTGCTGTTCCTCGCCATCATCGTGCTCGGCGGGGTCGCCGTGCTGGTGCTGCCGCCATGTCAGCGCTGAGCGCGTACCGGGCCCACCCGCCCGGTGGAGACCCGGTGGCCGAGGGCCTGCTGACCATCCTCGCGGTCGCCACGCTCTGCCTGCTGGTGGCCGGCTACGGGCGGGGCGTGCAGGAGTTGTGGGCCCGGCGCGGGGTCGGCCGGGTCGTGCCGGGCTGGCGGGTGGCCGCGTTCGGCGCCGGGGTGCTGACGGTGCTCGCCGCCGTGCAGGGCCCGGTGCACGAGCTGGCCGAATCCTCGTTCGCCGGGCACATGGCGCAGCACATGCTGCTCGTGCTGGTGGCGGGGCCACTGTTGGCGGCCGGCGCGGCCGGGTTGCCGCTGGGCCTGGCCGCCCCGGTGCCGCTGCGCCGGCTGCTGGCCCGGTGGCGGGTGGCGCCGACCGTGCGCCGGCTGCGCCGCCCCACCACGTACGCCCTGCTGGCCGGCGGCGGGCAGACCGTCGTGCTGTGGTGCTGGCACCTGCCGGGGCCGTACGCCGCCGCGGTGGACCGGCCCGCCGTGCACGCCGCCGAGCACCTCAGCCTCCTGGCGGCGGCCTGGCTGTTCTGGGCGCCGGTGCTCGGCCCGCCGCGCCACCGCCCGCCCGCCCCGGTGACGGTGCTGCTGCTGGTCGGCGCCATGCTGCCAGCCTCGGCGCTCGGCGCGGTGCTCACCTTCGCCCCGGCCCCGGTCTACCCCCACCGGCTGCTCGGCGCCGACCCGCTGGCCGACCAGCAGCTCGCCGGCCTGCTGATGTGGGCGCCGATGGACGTGGTCGTCCTGGTGGTGGCGCTGACCGTGTTCCTGCGCTGGCTGTTGCGGATGGAGCGGGACCGGCCGGACGCCCTGAGCGGTGGCCCGAAGCGCGGCGGCGGCCCGGTGGCGACCGGGGCCGGAACTGAAGGGATGCTGCGATGAACCTGCCCGGTCGGGTCTGGGCGCTCGGGGCGGCCCTGGCGGTGCTGCCGGCGGCCGCGGTCACCGGATGCGCCTCGACCGCGCCACCGCCGCCGCCGGAGGTGCGGACCGGCCGGCCGGACCGGGGCGAGGCGCTGATCGCCCAGTACGGCTGCGGGTCGTGCCACACCATCCCCGGCGTCAGCCGCGCCGACGGCCTGGTCGGGCCGCCGCTGACCCGGTTCGGCGCCCGCTCGTACATCGCCGGTCAGTTGCCCAACAACGCCGACAACCTTCGCCGCTGGATCGCCGACCCGCAGGCGGTCGAACCGGGCACCGCCATGCCGAAGCTGGGCGTCAGCGCCATCGACGCGCAGGACATCGCCGCCTACCTGTACACCCTGGACTGACCGATGCGGCGACCACGAGCGGCGATCCACCTGCCCGGCCCGCACCCGCGCCGGGCCCTCGCGGTGGGCGCGGCGCTGCTGCTCGCCGCGGGACCGGTGGTGCTCGCCCCCGCCCGCTCACCGGCGGCCCCGACCGCCCCGACCCCGATGGCCGCGTCCGACCCCGCCGACCGCGGCACGCAGCTCTACCTGGAGCACTGCGCGAGCTGTCACGGCGAGCGGGGACAGGGCGCCCAGCGGGGGCCCTCCCTGATCGGCGTCGGCGCCGCCGCGGTGGACTTCCAGGTCTCCACCGGACGGATGCCGGTGTCGCAGGAGGTGCAGCAGGCCCACCGCGGGGAACCGGTGTTCTCGGCCGCGGACATCTCGGCGCTGGTCGACCACGTCGCCAGCTTCGGCGGTGGGGGGCCGGGGATCCCCCGCGTCGGGCCGGGCGAGGTGGGCTCCGGCCGGGAGATCTTCGCCGCGAACTGCGCGCCCTGCCACGGGGCGACCGGTGCGGGCGCCGCGCTGACCAACGGCTGGATCGCGCCGCCGCTGTACGACAGCACCGCCGTGCAGGTGGCGGAGGCGGTCCGGGTCGGTCCCGGGCTGATGCCGGTCTTCCCCAGCCAGGTGCTCGACGACCGGCAGGTCGACGACCTGGCCGCCTACGTGCAGCGGTTGCGCGGCGAGCGGCTGGACCGGGGCGGCGACCCGCTCGGGCGGCTGGGCCCGCTCGCGGAGGGACTGGTCGCCTGGCTGGCCGCGCTGGCGCTGCTGGTGGCCGCCGCCCGGTGGTTGGGCCGGAGGGCGGGGGAATGACCGCCCGGGGTCCGACGGCGGGCGAACGGGCGGCGAGCCGCCGGATCGTCGCCGCGTTCGGGGTCAGCGCCGCCGGGGCGGTGGGCTTCGCCGTGGCGTACGTGCTGGGCGGGAACACCCGGTGGGAGGGGGTCTGCCTCGCGGTGGCGTTCGCCGGGCTGGCCGTGGGCCTGGCCGTCTGGGGGCGACGGTTCGTGCCGGTCGGCGGGTACGTCGAGGAACACGAGGGTTTCCCGCCGACGCCGCGGGAGCAGGCGATGACGGCCGCCGTGCTGACCGCGCCGGACAGCCCGGTACGCCGGCGCGGCCTGCTCGCCGCACTCGGGCTGGCGTTGACCGCGCTCGGCGCCGCGGCGCTGTTCCCGCTGCGCTCCCTGCTGCCATCCGGCCGGGCCAACCCGGTACGGGCGCGCAAGGACACTCCGTGGGGGCCGGGCGTACGGCTGGTCGACGACGGCGGGCGGCCGGTGCGGCCGGCGGACGTGCCCGCGAACACGGCGCTCGCGGTCTTCCCCGAGGGCCACGTCGACGCCGGGGACGGCCCGGCCTTCGCGGTGCGCCTCGAACCGGAACGCTTCTCCCGGCCGCCCGCCGGTGGCCACCTCGACGGTCTGGTCGTCTGGTCGCTGCTCTGCACGCACGCCGGCTGTCCCGTCCGGCTCTACCTCAAGGGCACCGGGCGGGTGCTCTGCCCCTGCCACCAGTCCTCGTTCGACCTGCTGGCGGGCGCCCGGCCGGTGGCCGGTCCGGCGGCCCGCGCGCTGCCCGGCCTGCCGATCGAGGTCGGCCCGGACGGCTTCCTGCACGCCACCGGCGACTTCACCGCCCCGCCCGGCGCCGGCTTCTGGGGCTCGCCGTGATCACCGACCGGCTGGCCCGGGCGCTGGACGACCGGCTGCGGCTCTCCCCGGTCACCCGCCGGGCGCTGGCGAAGGTCTTCCCCGACCACTGGTCGTTCATGCTGGGCGAGCTCGCGCTCTACTCGTTCGTGGCGCTGCTGCTCACCGGGGTCTACCTGACCTTCTTCTTCGACGCCAGCAGTGCCGACCGGGTCTACCACGGCGCGTACGCGCCGCTGGACGGTCAGACCACGTCCGCCGCGTACGCCTCGACGGTGCGGCTGAGCTGGGACGTCCGGGCCGGCCTGCTGATCCGGCAGGTCCACCACTGGGCCGCGCTGGTCTTCGTCGCCGCGATCGTCCTGCATCTGGCCCGGATCTTCTTCACCGGGGCGTTCCGCAAACCCCGCGAGCTGAACTGGCTGGTCGGCGTGACCATGCTGACCCTGGCCCTGGCCAACGGCTTCACCGGCTACTCCCTGCCGGACGACCTGCTCTCCGGCGTGGGCCTGCGGATCATCACCTCGGTGGTGGAGTCGATCCCCCTGGTCGGGGCGTGGCTGGCCGCCCTTGCCCTGGGCGGGGAGTTCCCCTCCGACGCGATGATCCCCCGGATGTTCGTCACCCATGTGCTGCTCGTGCCGGCCGTGCTCGTCGCTCTGATCTCCGTGCACCTGGGCATCCTGGTGCGGCAGAAGCACAGCCAGTTCCCCGGGCCGGGGCGTACCGAGCACAACGTGGTGGGCTCCCGGCTGTGGCCGAGCTACACGCTGCGCTCGCTCGCCCTCTTCGCCTGGCTGCTGGCGGTGCTGTTCGCGCTCGGCGGGCTGGTCCAGATCAACCCGGTCTGGCTCTACGGCCCGTTCGCGCCGGCCCAGTCCACCTCGCCCGCCCAGCCGGACTGGTACGTGGCCTGGGGCGACGGGGCCCTGCGCCTCTTCCCGCCGTGGGAGTTCCGGATCGCCGGGCACCTGGTGCCGGCCCCGTTCCTCCCCGGCGTGGTGCTCGGCGGGGTGACCTTCCTGGCCCTCTACGCCTGGCCGTTCGCCGAGCGGCTCCGCACCGGGGACCGACGGCCGCACCACCTGCTCGACCGGCCCCGCGACCACCCGGTCCGGCTCGGCGTCGGGGTCGGCGCGCTGACCTTCTTCGGGGTGCTGACGGTCGCGGCGGGGGACGACATCATCGCCCGGCTGGCCCGGGTGCCCGTCTACGACCTGCTGGTGCTGTTCCGGGTGCTGGTGCTGGTCCTGCCGCTGCTGGCCGGACTGCTGGCGTTCCTGGTCGCGCGGGCGCTGCGGCGCGGCGAGGCCGCCGGTCTCGGCGAGCTCACCCGGGCGGACCTGCGTCGGGCCGCGCACCGCTCGGCACCCCCGTCCGACGTCGACTCCGGTGAGTCGGCGACGCCCGCCCGGGACCGGCCGGGGGAGCGGGTCGAGCTGTGGCCGGAGGGGGACCTGTGGCGGTGGCGCTACCGGGACGAGGACCGGCACCTCGTGATCACCGCCAACCGGGCGGTGCTCTCCGAGGAGGAGGCCGCCGAGGCCGCCCGGCTCGCGTACCCCGGGGTGGACCGGGTCGTGGTGCCCGGCCCGCCGCCGGCCGCGCCGCCCGGTCCGGTCCGCGCCGCGCTGCGCCGGTGGGGCCGGGCGGCGGCCGCCGGGTCGCTGCTGCTCGCGGCCCTGCTGGACCGCCGCCGGGACCGGCGGCGACAGGAGCGCGAGCACGCGGAGCACGCGGAGAAGACGCCGACCGGCGGCGGGCGGACATGAGACCTCGGTACGACCGCCTGGCCGGTCCGAGTCGCGGCCCGGGCGGTGTTCCGGTACGGCACGGGACGTTTACGGCGAAAAGGCGCGGGTAGCCGCCCGCCGTCGCGCCGCCCGACGGGCGGCGCAGTGCGGGCCGGGAACGTGGACCTCGCGGATCAGGAGGAGTGGCGTGCAGGAGATCGTGGGCGAGAGCCTGGCCCGGCGGCTGGTGGAGTGGGGCGTCGACACCGTCTTCGGGCTGCCCGGTGACGGCATCAACGGCCTGATGGAGGGCTTCCGGCGGCAGCGGGAGAAGCTGACGTTCGTGCTGGTGCACCACGAGGAGGCGGCGGCCTTCATGGCCACCGGCTACGCCAAGGCCACCGGGCGGCTCGGCGTCTGCGTCGCCACCTCCGGCCCGGGCGCCATCCACCTGCTCAACGGGCTGTACGACGCCAAGCTCGACCACGTGCCGGTGCTGGCGATCACCGGCATGCAGGAGACCTCGGTGCTCGGCCAGCACTACCAGCAGGAGGTGCACACCGAGCTGCTCTACCAGGACGTGGCGGACTACAACCTGATGGTCACCAACCCGCAGCAGCTGCCGGGGGTGGTCGACATCGCCATCCGCCACGCCCTGGCCAACCGGACCGTCGCGCACCTGTCCTTCCCCAACGACGTGCAGGTCGCCGCGGCGGGCGACGACCCGTACCGGCACGTCAGCCCGGGGGAGCCGCCGACGAGCAGCCCGGTGCTGTCGTTGCCCCCGGTGCCGGCGGCGCAGGCCGACCTGGCCCGGGCGGCGGAGGTGCTCAACGCCGGGCAGAAGATCGCCATGCTGGTCGGGGTGGGGGCGCGCGGCGCCCGCGACGAGGTGCTGGCGGTGGCCGAGGCGCTGGCCAGCCCCATCGTCAAGACCCTGCCCGGCAAGCTGGTGGTGCCGGACGACCACCCGCTCACCACCGGCGGCCTCGGTCTGCTCGGCACCCGGCCGAGCGAGGAGCTGATGGAGGAGTGCGACACCCTGCTGATGGTCGGCACCTCCTTCCCGTACGGGAAGTACCTGCCGTCACCGGGGCAGGCGCGGGTGGTGCAGATCGACATTGACGCCAGCCTGATCGGGATGCGGCTGCCGGTGGACGCGGCGGTGACCGCCGACGCCCGGCTCGCGCTCCAGCAGCTGCTGCCGCTGCTGACGGCCCGCACCGACCGGTCGTTTCTCACGAAGTACCAGCAGGAGCGGGACAGGTGGCGCTCGGAGATGGTCGCCCTGCAGGATCCGAGCCGCGACCCGATCGCACCGCAGTACCTGATGAGCTGCGTGGACGAGGCGGCCACCTCGGACGCCATCCTGACCTGCGACTCCGGCACCATCGCCACCTGGGCGGCCCGGCACTGGACGATCTGCGGCGGCCGGGAGTTCTACCTTTCCGGCAACCTCGCCACCATGGCGCCCGGGCTGCCGTACGCGATCGCCATGCAGCACGCGTACCCGGGCCGGCAGGTGATCGCCTTCGTCGGCGACGGCGGGTTCGCCATGCTGATGGCCGAGTTCCTCACCGCCGTGCGGCACCAACTCCCGATCAAGGTCGTCGTCAACAACAACAACTCGTACGGCCAGATCCTCTGGGAGCAGATCGTCCTCGGCTATCCCGAGTACGCGGTCCGGCACCGGCAGCCGGAGGCGGACTTCGCCGCGTGGGCGCGGGCCTGCGGCGGGCACGGCGCCAAGGTCACCGACTCGAAGGCGCTGCCCGGGGCGATCCGGGAGGCCCTCGCGCACCCCGGCCCGGCGCTAGTGGACTGCGACGTCAACCCGAACGAGCCGCCGATGCCCGGCAAGGTCAAGTACGAACAGGCGAAATACTTCACCGAGGCGTTCCTGCGCGGGCAGCCGCACAAGGCGGCGACCCTGGCGACCGTGGCCCGCGACAAGATCAACGAGCTGCGGTCATGAGCCGCCGCGGCAGCGGCACGGCACGAACGGCGGCGCCGACCACGAGCCGGGTGTCCCTGCCCGAGCCCGTCCTGCGCCCGCCCGAGCCGGCGCAGGGCATCGACCTGGCCGCGCTCGCCGCGGACCTGCGGGCCGAGGTGGACGGTGAGGTGCGCTTCGACGCCGGCTCCCGGGCGGCGTACGCCAGTGGTGGCTCCAACTACCGCGAGGTGCCGCTCGGCCTGGTGGTGCCACGTACCGTCGAGGCGGCGGTGGCCGCCGTCGCCACCTGCCGGCGGCACGGGGCGCCGGTGCTCTCCCGGGGCGGTGGTACCAGCCTCGGTGGGCAGGTCACCAACGTGGCGGTGATCATCGACTGGTCGAAGTACTGCAACAGGTTGCTGGAGGTCGACCGGGAGGCGCGCACCTGCCTGGTCGAGCCGGGCATCGTGCTCGACACGCTCAACGAACTACTGGCACCGGAGGGACTGGAGTTCGTCCCACGGCCGTCCACCCACAGCCACTGCACCGTCGGCGGGATGATCGGCAACAACTCGTGTGGATCGTCCGCGCAGCGCGGCGGCAAGGTGGTTGACAACATCGTCGACCTCGAGGTGCTGCTCTATGACGGCACCCGGATGTGGGTCGGCGAGACCACCGAGGAGCGGTACGCCGAGATCCAGCGGCGCGGTGGCCGCCAGGCCGAGATCTACCGCCAGTTGCGGACGCTGCGGGACGAGTACCTGGCGGAGATCCGCGCCCGCTATCCCGACATCCCGCGCCGGGTGTCCGGCTACAACCTGGACAGCCTGCTGCCGGAGAAGAACTTTCACGTGGCGCAGGCGCTGATCGGTTCCGAGGGCACCCTCGTCACCGTGCTGCGGGCGCGGCTGAAGCTGCTGCCGGTGCTCCGGGCCACGTCACTCGTGTTCCTGTCCTACCCGGACATCGCCGCCGCGGCCGACGACGTACCCCGGATCCTGCCGCACGACCCGATCGCGATCGAGGGCATCGACGACAAACTGATCAACTTTGAGAAGCGCAAGCACCTGCATCCGGAGGCCCTGCACAAGCTGCCGGAGCGCGGCGCCTGGCTGATGGTGCAGATGGGCGGCGGCACCATCGAGGAGGCGGGCGCCGCCGTCGAGCGGCTGGTGACCGCGCTGCGCGGCGACGACGCCCCCGGCGTGCACCGGTTCGACGACGAGGCCGACGAGGAGCAGATGTGGCTGGTGCGCGAGTCCGGGCTCGGTGCCACGGCGCGCGTACCGGATGTGCCCGACACCTGGGAGGGCTGGGAGGACTCGGCGGTCGCCCTGGACCGGCTGGGCGACTACCTGCGGGACCTGGACCGCCTGTTGCGGGAGTACGACTTCGGGCAGGCGTCGCTCTACGGGCACTTCGGGCAGGGCTGCGTACACACCAGGATCCCGTTCCGGCTGACGACCGCGGACGGGGTACGCCAGTTCCGCTCGTTCGTGGAGCGGGCCGCCGACCTGGTGCTGTCCTACGGTGGCTCTTTCTCGGGCGAGCACGGCGACGGGCAGGCCCGCGGCGAACTGTTGGTGAAGATGTTCGGCGACCGGCTCATCCGCGCGTTCGGGCAGTTCAAGGCGATCTTCGATCCGGACGACCGGATGAATCCGGGCAAGAAGGTCGCCCCCTACCCGCTGGACAGCCACCTCCGACTCGGCGTCGACTTCAACCACGGCGAGGTGGAAACCCACTTTCGCTACCCGGACGACTCCGGCAGCTTCGGTCGGGCCGTGCTGCGCTGCGTCGGGGTCGGCATGTGCCGTCGGCAACACGGCGGGGTGATGTGCCCGTCCTACATGGTCACCCGGGAGGAGGAGCACTCCACCCGGGGTCGGGCCCGGTTGCTCTTCGAGATGCTCGACGGCACGGCCCGGGGCGGCACCATCGGCGACGGCTGGCGGTCCGAGGCGGTCCGCGACGCCCTCGACCTCTGTCTGGGGTGCAAGGGCTGCAGGGCGGACTGCCCGGTCAACGTGGACATGGCGACGTACAAGGCGGAGTTCCTGTCCCACCACTACCAGGGTCGGTTGCGGCCCCGCGCGCACTACTCGATGGGCTGGCTGCCGGCGGTGGCCGCCGTGGCCGGCCGCGCGCCCGGGGCGGTGAACGCGCTGGCCCACGCCCCCGGCCTGACCCGGCTGGTCAGGCTCGCCGGCGGGATCGACCAGCGCCGGGACATCCCGGTCTTCGCCACCGAGTCCTTCCAGCGGTGGTTCAGCCGGCGGACGCCCGGCGGGGACGGCACCCGCGGTGACGTCCTGCTCTGGCCGGACACCTTCACCAACCACTTCCACCCCGGCGTGGCGCAGGCCGCCGTCGAGGTGCTGGAGGCGGCCGGCTGGCGGGTACGCGTGCCGGACCAGCCGGTCTGCTGCGGGCTGACCTGGATCTCCACCGGCCAGCTCGGCATCGCCAAGAAGGTGCTGAAGCGGACCGTCGACGTGCTGCGACCCCACGTGCGGGCCGGCACCCGGGTGGTGGGTCTGGAACCCTCCTGCACCGCCGTGTTCCGCAGCGACGCCCACGAGCTGTTCCCCGCCGACGAGGACGTCACCAGGCTGCGCGAGCAGGCCGTCACCCTGGCCGAGCTGCTGCACGACCACAGCCCGGGGTGGCGCCCGCCGTCGCTTCCGGCGCACGCGCTGATCCAGACCCACTGCCACCAGCACGCGATCCTCGGCACCGCGGCCGACCAGTCGGTGCTGCGCGACGCCGGGGTGCGGGCGGACTTCCTCGACTCCGGCTGCTGCGGCCTGGCCGGCAACTTCGGCTTCGAGCAGGGGCACTACGAGGTCTCCGAGGCCTGTGCCGAGCGGGTGCTGCTGCCGGCCCTGCGGGACGCCGCCGACACCGACGTCATCCTCGCCGACGGCTTCAGCTGCCGTACCCAGGTCGAGCAGGGCGCGTCCGGCGGCCGGGCGGCGATCCACCTCGCCGAGCTGCTCCGCGCCGGCCTGCGCTCCAGCGAGGTGCCGGCCCGGCCGGAACGCCGGTGGGCGCAGCGCCCGGCGCGGCCGTCCCGGGCCGCGCGGGTGCTCGCCGCCGGGGTGGTCGGTCTGGCCGCCCTCGGCCCGGTGGCCGCGCTCGCCGGGTGGGCCGCGCGGAAGGCGCGGTGACCGACGATGCGCCTGACCGCGGCGGCCTACCGGGTGCCGACCGACGCGCCGGAGGGCGACGGCACCCTCGGCTGGGACAGCACCACGCTGGTGCTGGTCCGGGCGGAGGCCGACGCGCAGGCCGGGGTCGGTTGGAGCTACGGGCCGGCGGCGGCGGTCCCGGTCGTGACCGACCTGCTCGCCCCGGTGGTCGCCGACCTCGACCCGGACGACGTGCCGACCATCTGGTCGACCATGCAGCGCCAGCTGCGCAACGCCGGCCGGCCCGGGGTCGCCGGGCTGGCGCTCTCCGCCGTCGACTGCGCGGTCTGGGACCTGAAGGCCCGCCGGCACGGCCTGCCGCTGGCCCGGCTGCTGGGCACCGCCCGCCGGCAGGTCCCGGTGTACGGCAGCGGCGGCTTCACCACGTACGACGCCGACCGGCAGCACCGGCAGTTGGCCGGCTGGGTGCACGACGAGGGCATCCCCCGGGTGAAGATCAAGATTGGTGAGTCGGGGGGCAGCGAGGTCTCCCGCGACCTCGCCCGGATGGCCGCTGCCCGGCGCAGCATCGGCGACGCCGAGCTGTACGTCGACGCCAACGGCGGCTACCAGCGCAAGCAGGCCGTGCGGGTGATGCGGTCCGCCGCCGACCTGGACGTGCGCTGGTACGAGGAGCCGGTCAGCTCCGACGACCTGCCGGGGCTCGGCCTGGTCCGCGACCGGGTGCTGCCCGACGTGGCGGCCGGGGAGTACGGCTACGACCTGGCCTACTTCCACCGGATGGCGCCCTACGTCGACTGCCTCCAGATCGACGTCACCCGGTGCGGCGGGATCAGCGAGTTCCTCCGCGCCGCGGCGGTGGCCGCCGCCGCCGGGCTGGAGGTGTCCGCGCACTGCGCGCCGCACCAGCACCTGCCGGTCGCCGCCGCGGTGCCGAACCTGCGGCACGTGGAGTGGTTCCACGACCACGTGCGCATCGAGTCGATGCTGTTCGACGGCGCCGTCGGGGCGACCGGCGGCGTCGCCCCGGTGAACCTCGACGCCCCGGGCACCGGGCTGGAGTTGCGGACCACGCTGGCCGAGCCGTACCGGGTGGCCTGACGGGGTCGGCGGGATCGCACAGGAGGAGACGGATGAGGGTTCAGGAGGTGCACCACCAGACCCGGCGGGTGCTGGTGGTGGTCTGCGACAAGGGCGAGGAGGCGGTGGCCACGATCGGCCGGGCCCTGACCGCGCAGGGCGTACGGTCCGGCCAGGTGACCGCCGTCGGCGGGTTCGCCGGCGGCGAGGTCGGCTACTTCGACCGGGACCGGGGCGACTACCTCCGGATTCCGATCGGCGGGCAGGTGGAGGTGCTGTCGCTGCTCGGTGACGTGGCCGAGTCCGACGGCGAGCCGGTGCTGCACGCGCACACGGTGCTCGGTCGACGCGACGGCAGCACCCTGGGCGGGCATCTGCTGCGCGGCGAGGTGTGGCCCACCCTGGAGGTCGTCATCACCGAGGTCGCGCCGGAACTGGCCAAGCGGGTGGACCCGGAGACCGGCCTCGCGCTGATCGCCGGCGCCCCGCCGCGCTGACCAGTCGATCAGCCGACGCGCTTGGCGAGGCCGCTCATCTTCACCCCGGTGAACACGGCGGCGGCCAGGGCGACGTCGGAGAGCAGCATCAGGCCGATGGCGTAGGAGCCCTGCGACCCGTACACCCAGCCCATCACCAGCGGGGGGACGAAACCGCCGAGGCCGCCGGCGGCGCCGACCAGGCCGGTGACCGCACCCACCTGGTCGGCGGGGGCGACCTTGCCGACGAGGGCGAACACCGCGCCGCTCGCCGCGCCCAGCAGCAGCGCCATGCCGAGCAGGGCGACGGTCGCCACCGGCATCAGGGTGGGCTGGAACGCCTGCACCACCGCGAAGGCGGCCACCCCGCCGAAGCACCACACCAGCACCGGCACCGGGTGCAGCCGGTCGGAGAGCCAGCCGCCCACCGGCCGGGCGGCCACGGCCAGGACCACGAACCCGGCCGTACGCAGCGCGCCGTCGGCGGCGCTCAGGCCGTAGGCGGTACGCAGGTAGGCCGGCAGGTACACGCTGAACGCCACGAACCCGCCGAAGCCGACCGCGTACAGGAAGCACAGCTGCCAGGTGACGGTCAGCCGGCCGACCGTGGCGAGGCGCTGCCAGGCCGACCCGGTCGGCCGGGCCCGTCCCGGCGCGTCCCGCAGCAGCAGGAACGACAGGACCGCGTACCCGGCGAGGATCGCGGCGACCAGCAGGAACGGCGTTCGCGCGCCGTAGGCGTCGGCGAGTCGCACGGTGGTGAAGTTGGCGATCGCCGTGCCGCCCATGCCGACGCCGAACACGCCGATCGCGAAGCCGCGCCGCGCGGGCGGGTACCAGCCGGAGACCAGGGGCACCCCGACGGCGAAGGCGGTGCCGCCGATGCCGAGGAAGAACCCGGTGACGATCAGCGCCGGGTAGGAGGAGACCACGCTCAGGGTCAGCACCGGCCCGATCGTGGCGACGGTGACCAGCGGGAACACCACGCGAGCGCCGTACCGGTCGGTGAGGGCGCCGACCGGGATCCGGCCCAGCGAGCCCACTACCACCGGCACGGCCACCAGCAGGGACTGTGCGGCGAAGCTGAGGTCGAGCCGCTCCTTGACGCCCGGCCCGAGCGGGCCCAGCAACGCCCACGCCCAGAAGTTGACCAGGAAGCCGAGTGTGGCCAGGGCGAGCTGGAGCGTGGCCCCGGACCGGTCCGGGCTCGACGGGCCGGGGGCCACGTCGGCGACGCCACCCGGCGTCGACTGGGTGTCCGTGTCCTGTCCGTCACGGGCGATGGTCATCGCTGCCCTCCGTCTGGTCGTCGTGGTGCCGGCTGAAGGTCGTCCGAACAGGAGTCCGGACATCCGCTTCACCGTTACGAGACTCGGCCCGCCGAGCCGCCCGGGGCAGGGTCGTAGGTCCCGCATCCGGGAGGCCGCCGGACCGGCGGTCGAGGACGCTCGCGCAGCTGCCCGGTGGTCACCGGCGCGAGCGGGTCCGGCCGCCGCGGGGGGTGGGCAGCCGCGGCGGTCCCTCCCAGCCCGGCCGGGTCGGCCGCAGTCCGGGCCGGTCGTCGCGGCTGCGGTAGACCACGTACGGGCGGGTGGCGTAGCCGACCGGTGCGCTGAAGGCGTGGACCAGCCGGGTGAACGGCCAGAATGCGAAGAGCGCGAAGGCGGCCAGGACGTGGATCTGGAAGCCCGCCGGGACCTCGGCCATCAGGTCCGGATCCGGGCTGAGGTAGAACAGCGACCGGAACCACGGGGAGACCGTCTCCCGGTAGTCGTAGCCGTCCCCGATCACGTTGGCCCGGACGGTGGCCAGCAGCCCCAGCACGATCACCCCGGCGAGCACCACGTACATCGCCTTGTCGTTGCGGGAGGTGGCGGCGAAGACCGGCCCGGTCAACCGGCGGCGGGCGATCAGGATGGCCAGCCCGATCAGGGTGCACAGGCCGGCCACTGTGCCGATGAACACGGCCATCAGGTGGTAGGTGTGCTCGGTGACGCCGACCGCCTCGGTCCAGGACTTCGGCACCACCAGGCCGCCGACGTGTCCGACCAGGACCATCAGCACGCCGAAGTGGAACAGCGGGCTGCCCCAGCGCAGCACGGCGCTCTCGTAGAGCTGCGACGACCGGGTCGTCCAGCCGAGCTTGTCGTACCGGTAGCGCCACATCAGCCCCCCGACCAGCACCGCCAGGGCCAGATACGGGTACACCACCCACAACAGCGTCTTCATCGACGGCCTCCGGTCGTGTCGACGAGTCCGAACGGTTCCAGGCCGACCTGCTCCACCGGTGGACCGGTGCGGGCCAGCCGGGCCGCGGCGGCGAGATCGCCCGGTTGGGCGGGCGGGAGCATCTCGCGGACGGCCGCCACCGCGTGCCGGTACGGCGACTTCTCCCGCCCCAGCGCCTCGACCAGTAGGTCGAGGCCGACCCGGTTGTCCCGCAGCAGACGCCAGCCGCCGTCGTCGACGGCGGCCAGGTCGAGCACCGCGGGCAGGAAGTCGGGCAGCTCGCCGTCGACGACGGCCAGCCCGGCCCGCCGGTACGCGCCGGCGAAGCCCACCAGCGCCTCCCCGCGGCGGCGGGTGTCGCCGCAGGTGTAGTACGTCAGGTGCAGGCAGCAGCGGCGCCGGAAGTCGAACAGCTGCACGTACGCGGTCCGCAGCTCGACCGGTTCGGTGCCCTCCCGGTGGGTGACCACCTCGCGCAGCGGGCCGGCCACCTCGGCCGGCAGGCCGTCGAGGGCGGCGCGCACGGTGGGCAGCGCCGCGAGCACCTCCTCGTCGGGGTAGCGCAGCAGCAGCGACGCCGCGCGGGCGGCCACCGCCCGCCAGGTCGGCTGGCTCACGGGTTACCTCCGTCGACGTGCTCGGGTTCGGGGCGACGGGGCGGGAAGAGACCCTTCGGGGTGCCCTTGCCGTCCCAGTTGAGCAGGTTGACCCGGCGCGGTTCGTCGCCCGGGTCGGTGAAACTCTCGGCGGTCTGCCGGTCGCGCAGCATGTGGAAGGTCTCCACCTGCACGGGCACCGGCGTGCCGGACGACTCCCCGAACGGCCCCTGCCCGTACGGGCCGCCACCGCCCATCCCGGGGCCGCCCTCGTAGTCCAGGCTGCACTCGGTGGCGATCTTCTCCAGCCGGTGGGCGTCCTCGGCGTGCGCGGCGGGGATGACGTAGCGCTGCTCGTACTTGGCGATGGCGAGCAGCCGGTACATCTCGTCCATCTCCGCGCCGGTCATCCCGACGACGGCGGCGATGGACTCGTCCCGCGTCTCGCCCAGGTTGATCCGGCGCTGGTACGCCCGCATCGCGGCGAGCCGGTTCAGCACCCCGCGCACCGGCTCCGGGTCGCCGGCGGTGAAGAGCTCGGCCAGGTACTCCACCGGGATGCGCAGCGCGTCGATGGCGCCGAAGAGGTTGCCGGCCTCCTCCGCGTCGTGGCCGGTGTCGCGCAGCACGTCGGCCACCGGCGACAGCGGCGGGATGTACCAGACCATCGGCATGGTGCGGTACTCCGGGTGCAGCGGCAGCGCCACCTCGTACCGCATGATCAGGTCCCAGACCGGGGAGCGTTGCGCCGCCTCGATCCAGTCGTCGGCGATGCCCGCCTCCCGTGCGGCGGCGACCACCTCCGGGTCGTGCGGGTCGAGGAAGACCGAGCGCTGCGCGTCGTACAGGTCGTGCTCGTCGGAGCTGGCCGCCGCATCGGCGACCCGGTCGACGTCGTAGAGCATCAGCCCGAGGTAGCGCAGCCGCCCCACGCAGGTCTCGGAGCAGATGGTGGGCTGGCCGATCTCGATGCGCGGGAAGCAGAAGGTGCACTTCTCCGCCTTGCCGGTGCGGTGGTTGAAGTACACCTTCTTGTACGGGCAGCCGGTGACGCACATCCGCCAGCCCCGGCAGCGGTCCTGGTCAACCAGGACGATGCCGTCCTCGGCCCGCTTGTAGATCGCCCCGGACGGGCAGGAGGCGGCGCAGGACGGGTTGAGGCAGTGTTCGCAGATCCGCGGCAGGAAGAACATGAAGGTCTTCTCGAACTCCTGCTTCACCTGGTCGGAGACCTTCGCCAGCACCGGGTCGCCGGCGGCGATCTCATTGCCGCCGGCGAGCGAGTCGTCCCAGTTCGCGCTCCAGGTGATCTTCGTGTCCTCGCCGGTGAGCAGGGACTTCGGCCGGGCCACCGGGGTGTCCTCGCCGGCCGGGGCGTTGATCAGGTGCTCGTAGTCGTACGTCCACGGCTCGTAGTAGTCCTTCATGGACGGCAGCTTCGGGTTGGCGAAGATGCTGAACAGCTTCTTCACCCGGCCGCCGGCGCGCGGCTTGAGCTTGCCGGAGCGGGTCCGCACCCAGCCGCCCTGCCAGCGCTCCTGGTCCTCGTACGTGCGCGGGTAGCCCTGCCCGGGGCGGGTCTCCACGTTGTTGAACCAGACGTACTCGACCCCGGACCGGTTGGTCCACGCCTGCTTGCAGGTCACCGAGCAGGTGTGACACCCGATGCACTTGTCGAGGTTCATCACCATCGCCATCTGCGCCATCACCCGCATCAGTACTGCACCTCCTGGGAGCGGCGGCGGATCACGGTGACCTCGTCGCGCTGGTTGCCGGTGGGGCCGAGGTAGTTGAAGGCGAACGACAGCTGCGCGTACCCGCCGATCAAGTGGGTGGGCTTGACCAGCAGCCGGGTCAGCGAGTTGTGGATGCCGCCGCGCCGGCCGTTGGTCTCCGACTTCGGCACGTCGATCACCCGCTCCTGGGCGTGGTACATGTAGACCGTGCCCTCGGGCATCTTGTGGCTCACCACGGCCCGGCAGACCACCACGCCGTTGCGGTTGACCGCCTCGATCCACTCGTTGTCCCGGACGCCGATCTTCTCCGCGTCGGCCTCGCTCATCCACATCGTCGGGCCGCCTCGGGAGAGCGTGAGCATGATCAGGTTGTCCTGGTACTCGGAGTGGATGGACCACTTCGAGTGCGGAGTGAGGTACCGGACGGTGATCTCCAGCTCCCCGTTGCGGCCGAGCCTCGGCTCACCGAAGAGCTTGTGCATGTCCAACGGGGGCCGGAAGATCGGCAGCGCCTCACCCGCCTCGTGCATCCAGTCGTGGTCGAGGAAGAAGTGCTGTCGCCCGGTGAGCGTGTGCCAGGGCTTGAGCCGTTCGGTGTTGATGGTGAACGGCGAGTAGCGCCGCCCGCCGTGCTCGCTGCCCGACCACTCCGGGCTGGTGATCACCGGCACCGGGCGGGACTGGGTGTCGGCGAAGGTGATCTGCTTGCCCTCGTGCTCGGCGGCGAGGTCGGCCAGGCGTACCCCGGTGCGTTTCTCCAGGTCGTGGAAGCCGGCGGTGGCGACGCGGCCGTTGGTGGTGCCGGACAGCGCCAGGATCGCCTCGCAGGCGTGCGTGTCCCGGGCCAGTGACGGCCGTCCGTCCGCGACCCCGCCGCGGACCGCGCCGTTCTTGTGGCGCAGGTACTCCACCTCGGGGCGGACGTCGACGGACACGCCCTTGCCGGTGGTGCCGAGGGTGTCCATCAGCGGTCCGAGCGCGGCCAGCTTGTCGGCGATCGCGCCGTAGTCCCGCTCGACGACCACCAGCTTCGGCATGGTCCGGCCCGGCACCGGCGTCTCGCCCTCGGCCGCCCAGTCGCGGACCCGGCCGTGCGGGGTCGCCATCGCGTCCGGCGTGTCGTGCAGCAGCGGCGCCGCGACCAGATCCTTGCGTACGCCGAGACGCGGCCCGGCGAGCGCCGAGAACGCCTTCGCGATGCCGTGGAACGCGTCGAAGTCGGTGCGGGTCTGCCACGGCGGGTTGATCGCCGGGGTGAAGGCGTGCACGAACGGGTGCATGTCGGTGCTGCTCAGGTCGTGCTTCTCGTACCAGGTGGCGGCCGGCAGCACGATGTCGGAGAAGAGCGTCGTGGAGGTCATCCGGAAGTCGAGGCTCAGCAGCAGGTCGAGCTTGCCCTCCGGCGCCTCCTCCCGCCACGTCACGTCCTTCGGCCGCAGCTCCTCCGGCGCCTCGTCGGCGCGCAGGTTGGCGTCGGTGCCGAGCAGGTGCCGCAGGAAGTACTCGTTGCCCTTGGCCGACGAGCCGAGCAGGTTGGCCCGCCACACCGTCAGCACCCGGGGCCAGTTCTCCGGCGCGTCCGGGTCGGTGCAGGCGAACTTCACGTCGCCCCGGCCGAGTTGCTCGGCGACCCAGCCGGCCGGGTCGTCCGGCGACGCGGCGAGGGCCTCGTCGGCCAGGTCGAGCGGGCTGCGGTCGAAGGTCGGCATCGACGGCATCCAGCCGGCCCGCGCCGACTGGGCCAGCAGGTCCATGGTGTGCTTGCCGGCGAAGGCGCCCGTGCCGGTGGGGGAGGAGACCACGTCGGCGGAGTACGTGTCGTAGCGCCACTGGTCGGTGTGGACGTACCAGAAGGCGGTGCCGATCATCTGTCGCGGCGGGCGGACCCAGTCCAGGCCGAAGGCGAGCTGCGCCCAGCCGGTCACCGGCCGGCACTTCTCCTGCCCCACGTAGTGCGCCCAGCCGCCGCCGTTGACGCCCTGGCAGCCGGTGAGCGTCACCAGCGCCAGGATCGCCCGGTAGGTGGCGTCGGAGTGGAACCAGTGGTTGGTGCCGGCGCCGAGCAGGATCATCGACCGGCCGCCGGACCGCTCGGCGTTGTCGGCGAACTCCCGCGCCACCCGGGCGACCTGCGCCGCCGGCACCCCGGTGATCGGCTCCTGCCAGGCCGGCGTGTAGGGCGCCTCGACGTCGTCGTAGCCGGTCGGCCACCGGCCGGGCAGGTCGTCGCGGCCGACCCCGTACTGGGCCAGCAGCAGGTCGAACACGCTCGTCACGAGCTGACCGGCGACCGTCCGGGTCGGTACGCCCCGGCGCAGCACCTGCGGGGTGTCGGTGTCGAACCGGGGCAGCTCCACCTCGACCGCGTCGCCGGCCCCGAGGCAGGTCAGCGCCGGCTCCAGGTCGCCCAGGTCGAGGTTCCACTGCCCCGGCTGCTCGCCCCAGCGATGGCCGAGGCTGCCGCGCGGCACGGCGGGGGCGTCGGTGGCCGAGTCCCAGAGCACCGTCTTGAACGCGGCCTCCTTGTCCGTCTCGCCGAGGTCCGCCGCGGTGAGGAACTTGCCCGGCCGCTGCGCCCCGTCGGCGCCCGGCTCCAGGGTCACCAGGAACGGCAGGTCGGTGAAGCGGCGGACGTAGTCGACGAAGCGCGGGGTGCGCCGGTCGACGAAGAACTCCTTGAGGATCACGTGCCCCATCGCCATGGCCAGCGCGCCGTCGGTGCCGGGCTGGGCGGGCATCCACTCGTCGGCGAACTTGACGTTGTCGGCGAAGTCGGGGCTGACCACCACGACCTTCTGGCCCCGGTAGCGCGCCTCGGCCATCCAGTGGGCGTCCGGGGTGCGGGTCACCGGGACGTTGGAGCCCCACATGACGAAGTAGGAGGCGTCCCACCAGTCCCCGGACTCGGGCACGTCGGTCTGGTCGCCGAAGACCTGCGGGGAGGCCACCGGCAGGTCGGCGTACCAGTCGTAGAACGACAGCATCGAGCCACCGAGCAGGGACATGAAGCGAGCGCCGATCGCGTGCGACACCATCGACATCGCGGGGATCGGGGAGAAGCCGGCGACCCGGTCCGGGCCGTACTCGGCGATGGTGTGCACGTGGGCGGCGGCGATCATTTCCTGCGCCTCGTCCCAGCCGATCCGCACCAGGCCGCCCTTGCCGCGCGCCTTCTGGTAACGGCGGCGGCGCTCCGGGTCGGCCTGGATGTCCGCCCAGGCGGCCACCGGGTCACCGCGGCGGGCCCTGGCCTCCCGGTACATCTCCACCAGCACGCCCCGGGCGTA
Source organism: Micromonospora sp. NBC_00898 (assembly GCF_045207895.1). Taxonomy (NCBI): domain Bacteria; kingdom Bacillati; phylum Actinomycetota; class Actinomycetes; order Micromonosporales; family Micromonosporaceae; genus Micromonospora; species Micromonospora sp. NBC_00898. The sequence goes on along the minus strand of NZ_CP108775.1, from coordinate 3,051,887 downwards.
CGGGTAGCGCACCCGGGTGGGGGAGTAGGTGTACCAGGAGAAGGCGGCGCCCCGGGGACAGCCGCGCGGCTCGTACTCCGGCCGGTCGGGCCCGACGCTCGGGTAGTCGGTCTGCTGCTGCTCCCAGGTGATGATGCCGTCGGAGACATACACCTTCCAGGAACACGAGCCGGTGCAGTTCACCCCGTGGGTGGAGCGGACCACCTTGTCGTAGGACCAGCGGTCCCGGTAGAAGGCGTCCGCCTCCCGGCCGCCGATCTGGTGCAGCGTCCGGCCGTCGGCGGACACCTCCGCCCGGCGCAACAGGCCGCCCACCGCGAGCAGCGCCCGCCCCGCACCTTCGGTCGCTCGCGACATACGCCTCATTCCCTCGAATAGATCGCCGTGCTGCCCACGCTCCCGTCCGGCCCGCCGGAACGCAATCGCTGGCGGGGGGCGTCCCGGTCATCGTGCCGGCGCGCCACCTCGCGCAACCGGGCCGAAGGTCCCGAGATCATCCGGCGATGGTCGGGGTGATCCGATCCCAGACCGGGATCGGCAGCGCGATCACCGCGGCCGGGAAGAGCCCGTGCTCCTCGTTGTCGATGTGCCGGTGCAGCCGGTCGAGGGCGGCCAGCACCGCCGGCCAGTCCGGAGCCGCCCGGTCGACCCCACCGAGCACACCGTGGATGTCGTCGTGCTCGGCGCACAGCTGCTCCACCGCCTCGGCCAGACTGCCCTCGGCCCGCAGCTCCGCGAAGAGCCCCTGCTCCTCGACGGTGGTGTGCGGGATCAGCAGGGCGACCAGGGTGTCGAGCGCCGGCAGCGCGTCCGCGCCGCCGGCCCGTACGGCGGTGCGGAGCCGGCCGGCGGCGTTCGCGATCGCCTCGTGTTCGGCGGTGAGCCGGCCGACCAGTGGAAACTCCCGGCAGCCGCAGTAGTTGCACATGAGCGTTCATCTCCCAAGCAGCAATGGGTGTCCACCGTCATCGTGGGTACGGCGCCATCGCCGCCGGCAGGGCCGAACGGCCCGGCACGAGCGGGGACGGCGACCTGACCGGCCGGCCCCGAGGTTTTGACGACAAATGACGTTGTAATGTCGTGTGTCGTGGAAACCCCGAGAACGGGGCCGACCGGCGAGACGATCGACCCCCACCGGCACCGGGCCCTCGGCACCGCCAGTCGGGCCTCGATCCTGGAGATGGTGCGCGCCGCCGACACCGGCATGACCATCGCCGAGGTGGGGGAGCGGACCGGGCTGCATCTCTCCACCGCCCGCACCCACCTCGACCGCCTCGTCGACGCCGGGCTGCTGGTCAAGGCGCGGGCCAGCGGCGGCCAGCCCGGGCGGCCGGCGTGGCGGTACCGGGTGGCCGTGACGGAGGCGCCCGCCCCGGCGCCGTACCGGGCGCTCGCCGCCGCCCTGCTCGACCACCTGTCCCGGCGTGGCCGCGGCGACGTCCGGGCCGAGGCCATCCGCGCCGGCCGCGACTGGGGACGGCACCTCGCCGCCGCCACCGCGCCCGGTGACGAGCCGGTCGACACCCTGCTGGACGTCCTGCGCGGACTGGGCTTCAGCCCCCGTCGGCACCGCACGGCCGCCGGGACCACCGAGGTCCACCTGCACACCTGCCCCTTCTTGGAGCTGGTCAACCGCAACCCCGACGCGATCTGCGCCCTGCACGTCGGCGTGGTCCGCGGCGTGCTCGAACACGCCGGCGCGCCGCCGGCCGGGGCGGTGCTGGAACCCTTCGGCGCGTCCGACGCCTGCGTGGTGCGGCTGACCCTGCCCGCCGCCCGCGAAGCGGCGGAGTGAGGCCATGTCCACCGCCGTCAGCACCGCGCGAACGACGAACCCCCGCCGCCGCGTGCGCCGTTTCCTGCCGCCGCAGCACGGCGCCTGGGCGATGCTCCTGCTGCCGTACGCCGTCGGCATCATGCTGGTCGGCCCGCGCTGGCCGGACGTCCCGCTGCTCGGCGCCTGGTTGGCCGGCTAACTGCTGTCGTACTACGCCTTCCAGGCCGTCAAGTCCCGTCGACCGCGCCGCTTCGCCGACCAACTGCTGGTCTACGGGCTGGTCACGGCGCCGCTCGCGGCGACCGTGCTGATCGCCCGGCCGGCGGTGCTCGGGTACGCCCCGATCTACGCCGTGCTGCTGGCGGTCAACTGCCGGGCACGCCTGGCGGCGGCGGGAGCGGGCCCTGCTCAACGACCTCGCCTCCGTGGCGCAGAGCTGCCTGCTAGTCTTCGTCCTGGCCACCATCTCCCGGGTGCCGCTCGCCGAGGTCGTGCCCGCGTTCCTGGCGCTGGTGCTGTACCTCGTCGGCACCGTCCTGTACGTCAAGACCATGATCCGGGAACGGGGGGACGCCGGGTACCGCCGCCTCTCCGTCGGCTTCCACGCGGCCGCCCTGCTCGCGGCGGCCTGACTCGACGTGCTGCTCGTACCGGTCTTCGTGCTGCTCCTGGCCCGGGCGGTACTCCTGCCGGGCCGGCGGCTCCGGCCGGTCCAGGTCGGGCTGATCGAGCTGGCCTGCTGCCTGCTCGTCTACGTCACGGTGCTGCTCGCGCACTGAGCGGCCACCGCACCCGGGGCGGCCTCCGCCGCCCGCCGCCGGGCGGGGTCCACGACGCCCCCCGCGCCATGCGGGGTGTCAACCGAGCGTCACCGGACGCCTGCGGCTTTTGCCGCCCGGTGACGCTGCGGTGACGCCGGCACAGCAGACTCTCAGCTAGACGAGCGGTCCTTGGCCAGCTCAAGCCCCATCTCACCGGTCCAGGCGGCGGTCGGCGGGCCGACCGCGTACCGACGCGGTGTGGCAACGACGTTGGCCACCCTTCGCCGGGCCCTGACGCGGTGCGGTCGGGGTCGCCCGACGGCGACGTCGCGGACCGGCCACTCCATCAGGGCGGCGTTCGCCGACCAGGTCCCGGTGCAGGGGGTGCGATCGTGACCGCTGAGGAGAGCACGGGGTCGTCCACGACCGACGGGACCGGGCCACGGCCGCTGTCCGCCGCCGAGCCGAAGGTCCGCCTCCTGCTGCTCGGTGGCTTCCGGCTGCTGCACGACGGGCGGCCCGTGGTGGTGCCGCGCGGTCTGCAACGCGGCCTCGCCCTGATCGGCCTGCGCCCTGGGGCCACCCGCGCCATGCTGGCCGGCCTGCTGTGGCCGGAGGTGTCGGAGGAGCGCGCGCTGTCCTCGTTGCGGACGGCGCTGTGGCGGCTGCGCCGCGATCCGCTCTGCCCGGTGGTCACCGTCGGGGACACGGTCCGGCTGCACCCGGTGGTCGACCTGGACGTCGACGAGCTGACCAGGATCGCCGCCCGGGTCAACCAGGGCGGCGACCCGCGGCCGGCGGCGGCCGTGCTCGCCGCCGGGCGGCACGACCTGCTGCCCGGCTGGTACGACGACTGGGTGCTGGTGGAGCGGGAAGGGCTCAGGCAACTGCGGCTGCACCTGCTCGACGAGCTGGCCCGGGCCCACCTGCGCGCCGGCGAGCACGGCGAGGCGTTGCAGGCCGCGCTCGAGGCGATGGCGGCCGATCCGTTGCGGGAGACACCGCACCGCCTGGTGGTCGAGACGCACCTGGCGGAGGGCAACGCGTACGAGGCGCTGCACGCCTTCTCCGGCTATCGCGACCTGCTGCTGCGCGAGCTGCAACTGGAGCCGTCCGCGGCGATGTGCGCGCTGATCGGTGACGTGCTGACCCCGGTACCCGCGTCGGCGTAGCCGCACTCCTTCCCGCCCGGCCGCTGCGGCGGCGCACGCTCCACTGTGTCCGGGCCCCGTCCCGGCGGCGTCAACGGCCGTGGACTCGCCACCGGCCGCCGGTGACGGCGGCGTGACGCGACCTCCGGCAGGGTCGCAGCACGACATCGTCGTGGCCCGGGCGGCACCGGTCGGGACCTGGCCGGACAAGGAGAAGGAACCGCCATGGGGATCAGGAAGGAACTCGTCATGATCCGCAATCTGCTGCTCGTCGTCCGGGAGTCCTGCCGGATGGCTGTCGACGTCTTCCTGGTCGCGTCGCGCGGCTACGGCGGGCTCATCAGCCCGCTCGTCTCCCGCAGGCGTTCGAAGGGGAATTCATGATCAGGACGATGGTCCGGCTGCGGGCGCTGCCGGGGTCCGAGCACGCCGTGGAATCCGCGTGGCGAACAACCGCCGGCCAGCTCGGCCGGCTGGCCGGCAACCTGCGGCAGGAGCTGCTGCTCGACGCCACCGATCCGCGCTCGTTCGTCCTCGTCACCGAGTGGACCGACGAGTCCGCGCTGCGCGACTTCGAGAACGGGCCGGTCGCCGCGCGCCTCGCCGAGGCCGTGCGGGCGCTGTGCGAGACCTCCGGGGCGCAGAGCTACCGGGTGATGCGGGACGCCGCCGGTGCCAGGTCGAAGATCTTTGTGGACGTCGAGATGACCGTGCCGGCCGCCCGGCTCGCGGAGTTCGAGCGCGGGTACGTCGAGGTCGCCGCGAGGGTGGCCGGCGTGCCTGGATACCTGCGCGAGGAGCTGCTGCGCGAGCCCGGCACGGACATCTTCCACATCTTCGCCGAGTGGCGCAGCGAGGCGGAGTTCTACCGCTGGATCGGCAACCCGGCACACGCGCAGGAGGAGGCCGGGCCGATCGCGCCGTTCCTCCTCCGCGACTTCCGGCGCCGCCTCTTCCACGACGCGGCCCATCCCGAGAGCAGGCGAGAACCGAGTACGGGCAAGGAGATCACCGTGCACACGACAACGGACGTCCTCATCGTCGGAGCGGGGCCCACCGGGCTGACCGTCGCCGTCGAGCTGGCCCGGCGCGGCATCGACTGCCGGGTGATCGAGAAGCGGGCCACCCCGCCCACCCAGGCCGACAAGGCGATCGGCATCCACTGCCGCACGATGGAGATCTGGGCGGAGCAGGGCATCGTGCGGGAGGCGATGGACGCCGGCAGCTGGCTGACCGGGAACATGGTGTTCATCAACGGCGCAGAGGTCCACCGGATGAGCTGGGAGCTGCCGGAGCTGCCGTACGCGCACCTCGGCCTGCCCCAGTACGAGACCGAGCGGATCCTCACCGAACGGCTGGCCACCCTCGGGGTGCGCCCGCGACGCGGCGCCGAGCTGGTCGCGTTCACCCAGGACGACGACGGCGGGCTGGCCACGATCGCGACCGCCGACGGCGGCGAGGAGACGGTACGCGCGAAGTACCTGGTCGGCTGCGACGGCGCGCACAGCAAGGTCCGCGAGCTGCTCGGGTTGACGTTCTCGGGTGGGCTGGGCCGGTTCCCGCAGCTGTTCATGCTCGGTGACGTGGACGTGGACTGGGACATGCCGGAGGGCCACCTGCTCCGGTTCATGCACGAGACCGACGGCCGGATGGACGGGATGCTGGTGTGCGTCCCGCTGCGCGGCGAGTCCCGGTACCGGATCGCGACGCTGGCGCCGCCCCGGTTCTTCGCCCAGACCGGCGGGCAGGACGTCCCGCCGGGGTTCAGCGAGGAACTCGCCGAGCCGACCCTCGCCGACGTCCAGGCCGCGATCGACCACCTCGCCCCGCCCGGCACCCGCGCGTCGAACCTGCGCTGGTCGTCGGTGTTCCGGATCAGCCACGGCATCGTCGACCGGTACGGCGAGGGCCGGGTGTTCGTGGCCGGCGACGCGGCGCACCTGCACCCGCCCGCCGGCGGTCAGGGCATGAACACCGGCATCCAGGACGCCTGGAACCTGGCGTGGAAGCTGGCGCTGGCGGTGCGGGGGATCGCCGCGCCCGGGCTGCTGGACAGCTACGAGACCGAGCGGCGCCCCGAGGGCGAGGAGATCGTCGGCCGCGCGGTGCGGATGGCCTTCACCGACGAGCTGGACCGCAACGACCTGAAGCGGCAGTTCCTGCAGGAGATGTCCATGCTGCTCAGCTATTCGGACAGTCCGCTCGTCGGCGAGTCGCTGTCCGCGCCGGACGCTCTGCGGGACGGCCCCGGGCCCGGCGACCGCGCCCCCGACGTCGGTGGCCTGCACCGGCGGGGCGTCGGGCATCCGCTGCGACTGCACGACCTGACCCGCGGCACCCGGCACACGTTGCTGGTCTACGCGGACGGGTCGGCCGACCCGGGGACCCTGACCGCGCCGGGGAGCCTGTGCGCCGACGTCCGCCGCCAGACGTCCGGGCAGGTCGACGTGTACCTCCTGCTCAGCCCGGACGCCCCCGCGCCGGCGCTGCTCGACCCGCCGGTGGTGCGGGACGCCGGGGGCGAGTTCCGCGCCGCGTACGGCGTGACCGGGACCGCCCTGTACCTGGTCCGCCCGGACGGGCACGTCGGGTTCCGCAGCCAGCCGATCGACGCCGACGCGCTGGCCAAGAACCTGCAACTGGTGTTCGGAGGCGGGCGATGACGACCGTCCGCACCGTGCTCGCGATGCGTACCCGGGAGGGCTGCGAGGAACGGTTCGAGGCGGAGTGGCTCTCGGCGGCCGAGCAGATCCGCACGCTGGACGGATGCCTGCACCAGGACCTGGTCCGCGACGCCGACGACCCGCGCAGCTATCTGATCATCAGCGACTGGGCGGACCGGGAACGGCTGGACGCCTTCGGGCGCAGCGAGCACCGGGACCGGCTGCTGCGCCTGATCCGCGAGCTGCGCGAATCCGCCCAGCGGCACACCTACCAGGTGCTGCACAGCGTCCGCAGCGAGCCCGAGGAGTCCCGATGACCGAGGACGCCGTACCCGCGTCGGAGCTCTACACCGACGAATTCGCCGCCGATCCCTATCCCGCCTTCGCCCGGCTGCGGGCCGACAAGCCCGTGTGCCCGGTCAGTTCGCCGCGGTTCGACTCCTACCTGATCACCCGGTTCGACGACGCCAAGGCGGCGCTGACCGACCCCCGGCTCTCCAAGGACCTGTACGGCCCGGAGCAGCACTACCTGCGGATCTTCGGGCCGAACTCCGAGGGCTTGAACAAGAACATGCTCAACTCGGACCCGCCGGAGCACACCAGGCTGCGCCGGATCGTGTCGCAGGCGTTCGCGCCGCGCCGCATCGAGGCGCTGCGACCCCGGGTGGCCCGGATCGTGGACGACCTGCTCGACAAGATCGTGCCGCAGGGTCAGTCCGAGCTGATGCACGAGTTCGCGATCCCGCTGCCGATGCGGGTGATCAGCGAACTGCTCGGGATACCGGCGGCCGACCACGATCGGGTCCTCGACTGGACCCAGGTGATCAGAACGTCCGGGTCGTCCGGCCGCAGTCCCCAGGAGGATCGGGCGGCCGTGCAGGCGGCGCAGCTGCGGCTGCACCACTACTTCGCCGACCTGGTGCAGGCCAAGCGCGCGCACCGAGCCGACGACATGATCAGTGCGCTGATCGAGGCGTGCGACCAGGACGGGAAGCTCTCCGAGGCGGAGCTCGTCACCACCTCGTTCCTGCTGCTCTTCGCCGGGCACCAGACCACCGCGGACTTCATCGGCAACGCGACGGTGGCCCTGCTGACCAACCCCGACCAGCTCGCACTGCTGCGCGCCACGCCGGAGCTGCTGCCCGCGGCGATCGAGGAGCTGCTCCGGTTCGACGGCCCGTTGCCGGTGGCCAGCCCCCGGATCGCCACCGAGGACGTCGAGTACGAGGGGGTGTGCATACCCCGCGGGTCGATCGTCGGCGTGGTGATCAACTCGGCGAACCACGACCCGGCGCAGTTCGCCGACCCGGACCGGCTGGACCTCAGCCGCGAGCGCGGCCCGCACATCGGCTTCGGCCACGGCGTGCACTACTGCCTCGGGGTCTCGCTGGCCCGGATGGAGGCGCAGATCGGCATCGGGGCGCTGCTGCGCCGGCTACCGGAGCTGCAGCTCGGGGTGCCGGTCGCCGAGCTGCGCCGGCTGCCGGCGGCGTCGCCGTTCCGCGGCCTGCTGGAGCTCCCGGTCCGGTTCACCGCGTGGCGCGCCGAACCGCCCGCACCGATCGGCGCCCAGAGATCACCGTCCACTCCATCGCACGTCCACTCAGCTGAGGAGCAGTCATGGTCTTCCGAAACGTGATCGTCTGTCACATGGTGCCCGGTAGCGACGGCATCGTCGGTGACGTCTTCGGCTACTACGACAGGACGACCCGGCCGCAGGACCTCGGCGTGATCGGCCGGCGGCTGCTCAACCTGGACGACCTCTACATTCACGTGATCGAGCGCGTCGCCGACCCCAAGTTGACCGGCCAGACCCGGGGGCTGCCCGCGTTCCAGAAGATCGCCGAAGCCATCGCCCCGTACGTCACGCCGTACCCGAAGAACTGGCAGAACCCGTCCGACTCGGTCGCGAAGGAGTTCTACCGCTGGGTTCCGGAGGAGGACGCGCCGCCGGAGTCGGCCGGCCGGCATCTCAAGGTGATCGTGCAGCACCTCAAGCCCGGCGCGGAGGCCGACGTGGCGCGCATCTTCGGCGAATCCGACGCCGGGGAGCTGCCGGTGCGGCTGGGCGTCACCGGGCGCTGGCTCTACTCGATCGACGACGTCTTCGTGCACCTGTTGGAGCGCACCGACGAGGCGTTCGCCGACCGCGTGGGGCAGGACCACCACCACCCGGCCTTCGCCAGGATCATGGCGGACCTGAGCCCGTTCGTCAGCCCGTACCACCCGGAGACCTGGCGTGGTCCGGGAGACGCGGTGGCCAGGGAGTTCTACCGCTGGCAGGCCGAGGACTGAGGCCGGCCACCAGGCGCCGGGATCGGCGGGCCAGCCGACCGCGCCGGGCGCGCTGCCGGCCCACGCGTACCTGCTGCTCGCCGCCGTCACCGCGCTGATCGCCCTCATCGCCGCGTGGACGGTGGCCGCGGCGGCCCGGGACACTCTGCTGCCGCCACCCCCGACCCACTGATCGAACCGACACGCGATTCCGCGACGCGGAACCGGCCCGCCGCTCCGGCACCCTGGCCGGGGGCGACGGACAACTCGGGTCACCGCTACCTGCGAGAACCTTCCGGAGAGCGCGGGCTCCCGAGGTCGGATCGCGGGACGTCCGGCGTGACCGGCGTCCGCTGCTGGTGCGGTCGGTTGCGGATGACCGTGAGCGCGAGGACGGCGGTGACCAGGAAGACGAGGCCGTTGACCCGGAGGCCCGCCTGCACGCCGGCGGTGAGGGCCTCGGCGAGCGCGGTCCGGACCGGGGTCGGCAGCGGCGTGCTGCCGCTGGTGCCGGCGGCGACGGCTGCCCGGACGGTCGAGCGGGCGGGCTCGGGCACGCCGTGGGCGGCGAGCCGGTCGGGCAGTTCGGCGAGCAGCGTGCTGGTGAGCAGGGTCCCCAGCAACGACGTGCCCATGACCGCGCCCACCTGGCGGGCGGTGTTGACCGCGCCGGATGCCATGCCGGCCTGGGCGGGCAGGACGCTGGCGAGCGCGGCCGCGGTGGCCGGCGCGACGACGAGGCCGCAGGCGGCGCCGAACAGCGCGACGAGGGCCCAGCTGTGGCTGAGCGGGGTGCTCGGGTCCTGGGTGGACAGGCCCAGGCAGGCGGCGCCGCCGAGGACGAGGCCGACGGTGAGCGGCGCCTTGAAGCCGGTGCGGCGGATCGCCCGGCCCGCCGCGAAGGCGGCGACCGCGTAGACGCCGAACAGCACCAGCATCCGCCAGCCCGTCTCGAGCGGGCTGAGCGCCTGGGCCCGCTCGTGGAACAGCACGAGCAGGATCGCCACACCGGTGAAGCCGAACAGCGACACCGCGGCGACGACCATGACGGCGCTGAAGGACGCGGACCGGAACAGCCGGACGTCGAGCATCGGCGTGCGGGCGCGCAGCTCGACGAGGACGAAGCCGACGAGTCCGGCGGCGGAGGCCAGCCACGCGGTCGCCGCCAGCGGGCTGGTGTAGCCCGCGCGTCCGCCCTGGATCAGGGCGTAGACGGCGGCGGCGATGGTCAGCGTGCCGAGCAGCAGGCCGGGGATGTCGAGGCGGCTCGCGGGCTGCCGTGACTCGGTGACCCACAGCGCGGTGACCAGCAGCGTGACCACGCCGAGCGGGATGTGGGTCAGGAAGACGCTGTGCCAGGGGAAGTGCTGCAACAGCGTGCCGGCGATGAGCGGCCCGGCGGCCAGGCCGATGCCGGACGCGGCCGACCACGCGGTGATGACCTCGGTGCGGCGGTGCGGGTCGGTGAACGTCGCCCCGAGGATCGCCAGGCTGTTCGCCAGGATCAACGCCCCGCCGGCGCCGGCCAGCAGCTGTCCGGCGATCACCCAGCCGGGGGTGGCGGCCAGGGCGACGAGGGCGCCGCCGGCGACCATGGTGGCCACGCCGGTGCTGAACATCCGCTTGCGGCCGTAGCGGTTGCCGAGCGTGGCAGCGGTGAGCACCAGGCTCGCCACCACGAGGGTGTAGGCGCTCGGGATCCAGATGAGGGTGCCCGGGTCGACCCGCAGATCCCGCTGGATCGTGGTGAGCGCGGAAACGGTCGCGGTGATCTGCAGGAACGTCATCATCGCTCCCAGGCACATCGCAGCGAGGGTCGCCGCATGCGCGCGGTGTGCCCGGCCGTCCTGCCGGTGCGTCGCGGCAGCGGCGGCGGTCCGACGACGCGGCGCGGTGGGCGCGCCCTGGACGGGCTCATGGATCCCGGTCTGCTGGTCGATCACGAAATCTCCGAGGGGTGAGGGTGGGCGGGCCTCGCGGGAGGGCCACGCCTCGGCTGGCGAAGAACGTTGACTTTTGTCAAGGAAAGCCAGCATCACAGTGAAGCACGCTGACTAGCCTTGATGCAAGTCAGGGGGTAGCCTGGGGGCATGCAGGATCTACGGGAGGATCGGAGCGCCTGGTCGACGGCGAACTGCTCGATCGCGCGCGCCATGGACGTCGTGGGCAGCAGGTCCGCCATGCTCGTCATGCGAGAGGCAATGCTCGGTACGCGCCGTTTCGACGATTTCGTCCGCCATGTCGGCATCGGCGAGCCGGCGATGGCGGCCCGGCTTAAGGAACTCGTCGCCGCCGGGCTGTTCGAGCGGTTCCCCTACCGCGAGCAGGGGCAGCGCACCCGATACGAATACCGCCTCACCCGCAAGGGTCAGGAGCTGCTGCCCGTGATCACCGCGCTGCGCCAGTGGGGTGACAACTGGGCGGCGGACGAGGCCGGCCCGTCCGTGGTGGCCACCCACCGTGGCTGCGGCCACCCGGTACGCGCGGTGCTGCGCTGCGAGCAGGGCCACGACATCGCCGACGGTGAGATCGACATCGTCGCCGGGCCCGGCCTGATCCGTCGGGCGTGACCGGCGGCACCGCCACGGTGCTCGTGGTGTTCGGGCGAGGAGTCCGCTGCGACGGTTGATGCGCCCCGATCGGGGCGCGGCGGTGCGCCCGTCCGGTGACGTCCGGAGCCGGTGACGACACCCGGAGCCGGTGCCGCGGAAGACGCGCCGATGTACGTCGCCGACCCGTACCCCGGGCAGGACGTCTGGGTGGCGAACATGGTCGGCCAGCGCGGGACGAGGCGGGGCGGCGCGGGCCCGCCGATCCGCTACGACGCGGCGGTCAGGCCCGGTACGCCAGGTTGACCATCATGCCCGTCTCGGCGTGGTAGGCGTTGTGGCAGTGGGTCATCCACTGTCCAGGGTTGTCGGCGTCGAGGTCGACCGCGACGGTCCGCCCGGGCGGCACGATGACGGTGTCCTTGCGGGCGCCGCCGCCCGCCACCCCGAAGGTGTGTCCGTGCACGTGCATCGGGTGGAACATGGTCGTGGTGTTGACGAACTCCAGCCGTACCCGCTCGCCGCGGCTCACCAGCAGGGGATCGGCGTGGTCGAAGGTGGCGCCGTTGATGGTCCACCGGTAGGGCATCATCCCGCCGCCCAGCACCACCCGGTGCACCCGGTCCGGCCGGCGGTCGGTCAGGGCGACCTGCGGGGCGGCCCGGAGCGTGCCGGTGGTCAGTAGCCGGCGGTCCAGCTCCGCCGCGCGGACCGTCCCGTCGGGCGGGTCGCCGGCCCCGGTCCGCACCATGGCCAGCCCCTGCCCGGTCTTGCCCTCGGCGGCGGCGAACAGCGGGAACGCCCCGTCGCCCAGGGTGATCAGCAGGTCCGCGCGTTCGCCCATGCCGAGCAGCAGCGCGTCGGTGGTGGCGGGCACGACCGGGAAGCCGTCGGTGTGCGTCACGGTGAGCCGGTGCCCGCCGAGTGCCACCCGGTAGGCCGTGTCGGAGGCGGCGTTGACCAGCCGGATCCGGGCCCGCTGGCCGGGCCGGCCGGCCAGGGTGACCGGTGCGCCCGGCACCCGCCCGTTGACCAGGTGGTACGGGTGGGCGACGTCACCGGCGCCGCCGAGCAGCGGCGACGTCATCGGCGCCATGCCGCCCGACGACGGGCCGGGCATGCCGCCCATGCCGCCGTGGTCCATGCCGCCCATCGACCGCAGCGCCGCGAGCACGTCCTCGGGGGTACGGCCGGTGCCGTCGACCCAGTCGTCGAGCACCACGACCCACTCCTGGTCGTGGTCGCCGGCCTCGTGCGGGTCGTCGACCAGGAGCACCCCGTACAGCGCCCGGTCGAGCTGCACCCCGGAGTGCGGGTGGTAGAAGTAGGCGCCCGGGTCGGGGACGGTGAACTCGTAGGTGTGCCGGCCGCCGGCCGGGATCGGCCGCTGGGTCAGCCCGGGCACCCCGTCCATGTCGTTGCGCAGCGCGACGCCGTGCCAGTGCACGCTCGTCGACATCGGCAGGTCGTTGGCCACCTCGACGCGGAGCAGGTCGCCGGCCCGGGCCCGGATCAGCGGGCCGGGTCCGCTGTCGGCGTACCCCCAGGTGGCGACGGTGGGGCCGCCCAGGTCGTGGGTGACCGGCCGGGGGTGCAGCCACGCGGTGACGGTCGACGCTCCGGCCCGACGGCGGGCGGCCTCGGTCCGCGCGACCAGCGGGCCGTCTGGGGTGACCAGTCGCGGGTCGAAGGCTCCGCCCACCCACGCCGCGGCACCGGCCGACGCGGCCAGGCCGACGGCGCCGGCGAGACCGGCGAGCAGGCGGCGCCGGCGGACGCCGGCTGATCCGGGTACGGGCAGCTCCGGGAATCCCATCGCGGTCTCCTTCCGACCTCCCCGACCTCGACGATGCTCCGGTCGAGGGCTGGCGGACACGGAAAGATGACCGGTGAGCACGGGCCGAAGGTCGTGATCCGGATGGTGCGGTTGCCGCATACCCCCCGGGGGTATATGGTGGCGGCGGAGGTGGAGTTCGATGCAACACGGACACCAGATGCACGGGCAGCACGACGCCGCGGCGACGGGCGACCCCGGACACCACGGTCACGGCGGCGGGCACGACAAGCACGCCGGGCACGACCCCGAGCAGTTCCGCCGCAAGTTCTGGCTCAGCCTCGCGCTGACCATCCCGATCGTGCTCACCAGCCACCTGGTGATGGACTGGTTCGGCTACTCCCTGGACTTCCCGGGCATCAGCTGGGTCGGCCCGGTCCTCGGCTCGATCGTCTTCTTCTACGGCGGCTGGCCCTTTCTCGTCGGCGGCGTACGGGAGGTCCGGGACCGCGCGCCCGGGATGATGCTGCTGATTTCGACGGCGATCGTGGTCGCCTACGTGGCCTCCGTCGCCACCAGCCTGGGCGTCTTCGACCTGGACTTCTGGTGGGAGCTGGCGGCGCTGGTGACCATCATGCTGCTGGGGCACTGGCAGGAGATGAAGGCCATCGGTCAGGCGCAGGGCGCCCTGGCCGCCCTTGCGGCCCTGCTGCCCGACGACGCCGAGCGCCTCGACGACTCCGGCGGGGTCCACCGGGTGCCGGTCGCCGAGCTGCGCGTCGGTGACGTGGTGCTCGTTCGGTCCGGCGGCCGGGTCCCCGCCGACGGGCGGATCGTCGACGGGGCCGCCGAGCTGGACGAGTCGATGATCACGGGGGAGTCCCGGCCGGTGCCGCGCGCCGTCGGGGACCGGGTGGTCGCCGGCACCGTCGCCACCGACTCCGCCCTGCGGGTACGCGTCGACGCCGTGGGCGAGGACACCGCGCTCGCCGGCATCGGACGACTCGTCGCGCAGGCCCAGGCCTCCAGCGGACGCGCGCAGGTGCTCGCCGACCGGTTCGCCGCCCTGCTCTTCTACGTGGCCGCCGCCGCCGCCCTGGCCACCTTCGTCGCCTGGTGGGCACTGGGCAACGGCGACCAGGCGGTGGTGCGTACGGTGACGGTTCTGGTGATCGCCTGCCCGCACGCCCTCGGGCTGGCCATCCCGTTGGTGATCGCGCTCTCCACGGCGTTGTCGGCCCGGGCCGGCATCCTGGTCAAGGACCGCCTCGCCCTGGAACGGATGCGCACGGTCGACACCGTGCTGTTCGACAAGACCGGCACCCTGACCAAGGGCGCGCACACGGTCACCGGCCTGGCCGCGACCGGTGGGTTCGGCGAGGACGAGGCGCTGCGGCTCGCGGCCGCGGTCGAGGCCGACAGCGAACACCCGCTCGCCAAGGCCCTGGTGCGGGCCGCACAGGATCGCGGCCTGCGGGCCGGGGCCCGGGACTTCCGGTCGCTGACCGGCCGGGGCGTCCAGGCGGTCGTTGACGACACCACCTGGGCGGTCGGCGGCCCCGCCCTGCTGCGGGAGCTCGGGGTGGCGGTTCCCGACGAGCTGACCAGAGCCGCGGACGGCTGGTCGGCCCGGGGCGCGTCGGTGCTGCACCTGGTCCGGTTGCCGCAGGGCGGAAAACCGGAGGTGGTCGCCGGCTTCGCCTTGGAGGACGAGGTCCGGCCGGAGGCCCGGGCCGCGATCGCGGAACTGCGCGAGCAGGGGGTGAAGAAGCTCGTGATGATCACCGGGGACGCCCGGCCGGTCGCCGAGGCGGTCGCCGCCGACCTGGGCTTCCGTCCCGGTGTGGACGAGGTCTTCGCCGAGGTGCTCCCCGCCGACAAGGACAAGGCGGTCGCCGACCTGCAGGCCCGGGGCCTCACCGTGGCCATGGTCGGCGACGGCGTGAACGACGCCCCGGCGCTGGCCCGCGCCGACGTCGGACTGGCCATCGGCGCCGGCACCGACGTGGCGATCGAGTCGGCCGGGGTGATCCTGGCCTCCTCCGACCCGCGCGGCGTCACCAGCGTGATCCGGCTGTCCCGGGCGTCGTACCGGAAGATGCTCCAGAACCTCGGCTGGGCCGCCGGTTACAACGTGGTGGCCATCCCGCTCGCCGCCGGCGTGCTGGCCTGGGCCGGGATCGCGCTCAGCCCGGCGATCGCCGCGGTGCTCATGTCCGCCTCCACCATCGTGGTCGCGCTCAACGCGCAACTGCTCCGCCGGGTACGCCTGACCCCCGACTCGCACTGACCCGGGCACCGCGGGGCCGGCCGGTACGGCGGACCTGCCGGCCCCGGCGTCGCCGGGCGCACCCGGGCCCGCGGGCCGCCAGCCGCAGAGGCGGTCCGCATCAGGCTTCCCAGCCTGAAGATGCCAGGGCTCGGCCGTCTTCCCCATCGCAGGTGCGGGCCGTTAAGGTGATCGCGTGACGGTGTTCCGGATCGGCGAGGCCGCCGAGCTGCTCGGGGTCAGCGCCGACACGGTGCGCCGCTGGATCGACGCCGGTCGGCTGGCCGCCAGCCGGGACGACCACGGCCACCGGGTGGTCGACGGGCTGGACCTGGCCGCGTTCGTCCGCGCCCCGGGACACCCGGAGCTGTCGTCCGCCCGCAACCGGCTGCGCGGCATCGTCACCGCGGTCGTCAAGGACACGGTGATGGCGCAGGTCGACATCCAGGCCGGGCCGTTCCGCATCGTGTCGCTGATGAGCCGCGAAGCCGTCGACGACCTCGACCTGACCGTCGGGTCGGTGGCCGTGGCCGTGATCAAGTCGACGACCGTCGTGGTGGAACGCGCCACCGCCGCCAGGGGAAGGACCAACCCGTGACCGTACGGTGGATCCGCGCCGCCCTCGCCGGGGTCGCCGCCCTGACCCTCGGCCTGGCCGGCTGCGGTGGTGACGGCGGCGCGCCCGCCGGTGGACGGGTCACCGTCTTCGCCGCCGCCTCGCTGACCGAGACGTTCACCCGGCTCGGCCGGGACTTCGAGGCCGCCCACCCCGGCACGACGGTGGCCTTCAACTTCGCCGGCAGCTCGGCGCTGGCCACCCAGATCACCCAGGGCGCCCCGGCCGACGTCTTCGCCGCCGCCTCACCCGCCACCATGAGGACGGTGACCGACGCCGGTGAGGCCGCCGACACCCCGGTCACCCTCGCCCGCAACCAGCTCGTCATCGCGGTGCCGAAGGGCAACCCCCACCGGGTCGCCGGCCTGGCCGACCTGACCCGGCCCGGGGTGAAGGTCGCGCTCTGCGCCGAGCAGGTGCCCTGCGGGTCGGCGGCGCGCACGGCGCTCGACGCGGCCGGCGCCCGGCTCACCCCGGCCACCCTGGAACAGGACGTCAAGGGCGCACTGGCCAAGGTGAAGCTCGGCGAGGTCGACGCCGCGCTGGTCTACCGCACCGACGCCCGCGCCGGCGCGTCCGACCTGGACGCGGTCGAGTTCCCGGAGTCGGCCGGCGCGGTCAACGACTATCCGATCGTCGTGCTCAAGCGGGCGGGCGACCCGGCCGCAGCCCGCGCCTTCCTCGATTTCGTCCGCTCCGAGGCCGGCCGCGCGGTGCTCACCGCCGCCGGGTTCCAGGCCCCGCAGGCGTAGTGCCGGCCCGCGACACCGCCGCGAGGGCCGCCCGACCGCGACCCCGGCACCGGGTGCCCCTGGCGCTGCTCCTGCCCGCCGGGCTCGGGCTGGTCTTCCTCGTCCTGCCGCTGGTCGGGCTGCTCGCCCGCGCCCCGTGGACCACCCTGCCGCAGCGGCTGGCCCAGCCCGGCGTGCTCACCGCGCTGCGGCTGTCCCTGCAGACCGCCACCGGAGCCACGATGCTCTGCGTCGTCCTCGGCGTACCCCTGGCGTGGCTGCTGGCCCGGGTCGAGTTCCCCGGCCGGCGGCTGGTCCGGGCGCTGGTCACCGTCCCGCTGGTGCTGCCGCCGGTGGTCGGCGGGGTGGCGCTGCTGCTGGTCTTCGGCCGCCGCGGGCTGCTCGGGTCCTGGCTGGACGCCACCTTCGGGGTGACCCTGCCGTTCACCACCGCCGGGGTGGTGCTCGCCGAGGCGTTCGTCGCCATGCCGTTCCTGGTCATCGCCGTCGAGGGCGCGCTACGCGGCGCGGACCCGCGCTACGAGGAGGCCGCCGCCACCCTCGGCGCCGGCCGCTGGACCACGTTCACCCACGTCACCCTGCCGCTGGTCGCCCCCGGCGTCGCGGCCGGGGCGGTACTCTGCTGGGCCCGGGCCCTCGGCGAGTTCGGCGCCACCATCACCTTCGCCGGCAACTACCCCGGCCGGACGCAGACCATGCCGCTCGCCGTCTACCTCGCCCTGGAGACCGACCTGCCGGCCGCGATCGTGCTCAGCCTCATCCTGCTCGCCGTCTCCGTCGCCATCCTGGCCGGGCTGCGGGACCGCTGGGTCGGCGCCCCGTGACCGCTCCGCCCCTGCTCGACGCGCACCTGGTCGCCGATCGGGACGGCTTCCACCTCGACCTGCGGTTGCGGATCGCGGCCGGCGAGGTCGTCGCGCTGCTCGGCCCGAACGGCGCCGGCAAGACCACCGCGCTGCGGGCGCTCGCCGGCCTGCACCCGCTCACCGCCGGCCACCTCACCCTCGACGGCGTCGACCTCGACCACCCCGACCGGCGGCGCTGGGTGCCGCCCGAACGGCGCCCGGTGGGTGTCGTGTTCCAGGACTACCTGCTCTTCCCGCACCTCAGCGCCCTGGACAATGTCGCGTTCGGACCCCGCCGCCGCGGCGTCGACCGGCGGGCCGCCCGCGACCGGGCGCGGGGCTGGCTGGAGCGGGTCGGCCTGGCCGAGCAGGCCCGCCGCCGGCCCCGGCAGCTCTCCGGCGGGCAGGCCCAGCGGGTCGCCCTCGCCCGGGCCCTCGCCGTCGACCCGACCCTGCTGCTGCTCGACGAGCCGCTCGCCGCCCTGGACGCGGGCACCCGGCTGGACACCCGGGCCGAACTCCAGCGGCACCTCGGCGGCCACTCCGGCGCCACGCTGCTGGTCACCCACGACCCGCTGGACGCCTTCGTGCTCGCCGACCGGCTGCTCATCGTCGAGCACGGGCGGGTCGTCCAGGAAGGCGACGCGGCCAGCGTCACCGCCCGACCGCGCACCGACTACGTGGCCCGGCTGGTCGGGCTCAACCTGCACCGAGGCCGCGCCGACGGGCGCACCGTCCAGGTCGGCGAGCTGACCCTCACCGCGGCGGACCGGGTCGCCGGGGACGCCTTCGTCGCCTTCCCGCCCGCCGCCGTCGCCCTGCACCCGACCCGGCCCGACGGCAGCCCCCGCAACGTCTGGCCGGCCACCGTCGCCGGGGTGCAGCGGCACGGCGACAACCTGCGGGTCCAGCTCGACGGCCCGATCACCGTCGCCGCGGACGTCACCCCCGCCGCGGCGGCGCACCTGCGGCTCGCCCCCGGGCAGCCGGTCTGGGCGGCGGTCAAGGCCGCCGAGACGCACGCCTACCCGGCCTGACCGAGGGGCGGCGGCCCGACGTGACCGTCGTCTCGTGGACGCCGCCGCCCGCCTGAGGGAGGTTTGACCTGGTCCTGACGGGTCAGTCAGACCGAGAGCGACGACGAGAGGGGTGCGGCGTGCCCGACACGACACCCACCCGGTCCAGCCGCGACGCCGTCCTGCCGGACGACGTGACGGACCCGCTGCTGTGGCGGGCGGCGTACGACGTAGCCGCCGCGCACGAGCCGGACGAGGAGGGCCGGTGTCCCAGCCTGCTCTGCGGCCACCAGAGCGCCCCGTGCGAGCCGATGGTCAACGCCCGGCGGGCGATGCGCCTGGCTCGCGCCGGCACGTCGGCCGGCCGGGGGTCCGAACCCCGGGAGACGCCGGTGCCGCGGGCGCGGGACCGCCGCGCGGCGGCCTGACCGGCGCCGGACCGGTCACCGGGCGCCCTGCGGGCCGAACGCGGTGAGGAAGCGGTCCCGGAAGGTGTCCATCCGCCACACCGGGGCCTGCGCCCCGGGGCGCAGCCCGTCCTGCCAGCCCCAGCTCGCGATCCGGTCGAACACCGTCGGGTCGTGCGCCACGACGGTGATCGGCACGTCCCGGCTGGCGCCCGCACCGGTGACCGCCGTCGCCGGCTGGTGGTCGCCGAGGAAGACCAGCACCAGATTGTCCCCGCCGTACGTCAGCACGTAGGAGACCAGGGTGTCGAGCGTGTACTCGATGGAACGCCGGTAGTCGGCGCGGATCTGCGTGGCGCCGCGCTGCACCACGTCCCGGCCGCCGCCGGTGCTGGTGGACGCCTGGTGGAAGATCGAGCCGTCGCCGACCGCGTTCCAGCCGACCGGCTCGGGGATCGCCGACCAGGGGGAGTGGCTGGAGACCAGCGGGATCTCCGCCATCAGCGGGGCGTGCGGCCGGTCCCGCTCCAGCCGCTGGAAGGTGGCGAGCGTGTACTGGTCGGGCATCGGCGCGTAGCTGAACTTCGGGCCGCGGTAGGCCAGCTTCTCGGCGTCGTAGTAGCGGTCGTACCCGAAGAACCTCCCCTCCGGCCAGGGCTGGGTGGCCGCCGGCAGGACGCCCACCGTCTGCCAGCCGGCCCGGTGGAACGCGCCGTTGAGGGTCAGCCGGTTCCCGGCCAGCAGGTCCCGGTGGCGCTGGTCGTTGTCGATCCAGAGCCCGGACAGCAGCGTGGCGTGGGCCAGCCAGCTCCCACCACCGAAGGTGGGGGAGGTGAGGAAGCCGCTGCGCGCGTCGTACCCGGCCGCCCGCAGCCGGCGGTAGCCGTCATCGAGCACCGCGTCGACGTGCGGCGCGAACTCGGGGTCCTCGACCGCGTCCCGGCCGTAGCTCTCCACGAACGCGACGAGGACGTCCTTGCCGCGCAGCCCGGTGAGCAGCCGGTCGCCGGGGACGTTCCGGAAGGCGTCGGTGGCGGCCTGGCCGGCGAACACCTCCCGGTCCCGCAGCCCGGCCCGCACCTGGCCGGCGTGCGCGGCGACCAGCGTGGTCGCCTGCCGGTCCGCGACCGGGACGCCGGGGTCGAGCCGCACCCCGAACAGGGCGCAGCCCAGCCAGAGCACCGCCAGGGCCGCGACGGCGCGGACCGTGCCGGTGCGGTGCCGGACCACGAGCCGGGTCAGCCGCAGCACCGACAGGGTGAGCAGGGCGAGCAGCGCGACGGCGAGGAGCAGCACCCCGACCGCGGCGGCGACCGCGCCGCCCCGGCCGACCGAGTCGGTGAGGAAGCCGAAGCCGTCGTCGAAGAGTCCCCAGTCGAGCAGCACGTCGAAGGGTCGGTCCCGGGCCACGAAGAAGCCCATGTCGAGGAGCTTGAGCACGGTCAGCAGGCCGAGCGCCACACCGAGCGCCACCGCCACCGGGCGGCGGGCCCGGGCCGGCAGGACGAGCAGCAGCGCGACGGCGACCAGTCCCTCCACCGGGATCCGCAGGAACGCGCCGGGGCGGAGTCGGCCCACCTGGTCCGGCGCCACGAGCGCGGCCAGCACCAGCGCGGCGGCGAGTCCGGTGAGGGCACCCGCCAGGGCGCGACGGCTCCGGGGCGTGGGCACCGTGGGGGCGGCGTCGTCCGGCGGTTCCGCCGCCGGTCGACGGAAGCGGGTGATGAGTGACAATGCTCGGTCCTTCCCTCGCGGTGCCCGGAGCGGTCGGTTTCCGTTGGCTCAGACCGGCTGGTGGGCCGTCCACCGGGCCGCGACCGGCTCGCCGGCGGCCGCGACGGGCGTGGCCCGGGTGACGGTGACCCGCATGACGCGGGGCACGGCGACGCGCCGGCCGGCGATGTGCGGGACGGCGACGTGCGGAATGGTGACGTGCGAGACGGCCGCGCGCGGGACGGTGACCTGCGGGGCGCTGACCTGCGGCACGGCCGCGCGCGGGGCGGTGACCTGCGGGGCCGGCCCGGCGGTCGGGCGGTGCCGCCACAGCCAGGCGACGTCGTGGCCGAACGACTCGACCAGCATCGCCAGCGCGCCCACCACCAGCACGGTCGCCGCGGCCGGTGGCAGCGCGGCGGCGGACGCGGCGGCCAGCACGACGCCCTGCGCGGCCGCGACGACCTTGCGCCAGTACCGCGGCGGCAGGGTGCCCCGCATCCAGGGCAGCAGCCAGCTCGCGACGACGAAGGCGTACCGCATCCCGCCGATGGCCAGCACCCAGCCGCCGACCGTGGGCGCCAGGTGGACGCTGAGCACCAGGATCAGGAACGCGTCGACCTCCATGTCGAACCGCGCGCCGAGGTCGCTGGCGGTCCCGGTACGCCGGGCCACCCGACCGTCGACCGCGTCGAGCGCCAGCGCCACGGCGGTGAGCGGGAGCAGCACCGCCACCGGCGCCGGCCGCCCCCAGGCGTCCACCGCCAGGGCCAGCACGCCGCCGACCAGGACCGCCCGGGTCAGGGTCACCCGGTCCGCCGGGCCGAGCGCGTCCGCCCCGGCCGCCCGCAGGCCGCGCCGCAGCAGACCGCACAGGGCCACGCCGTACGCGAGGCCGGCCAGCCAGCCCGCCGCGCCGAGACCGACCGTGCCGGTGAGCCCGGCCAGCAGGACGAACTGGGCGATCAGCCCGAGTACCGAGCCATTTCGAACCGTGGACACCCTGCCTCCGTGTCTATGATCGACAACCCTGCCACTGAACACGGGAAATCCGGCCGTCCGGTTCGGTCCGGATGCGGAAAGAGGGAATTTCGTGACCCGCGACACCCGCGCCTTCTGGCTCCGCGCCCCCGGCGCGGGCGAGATCCGGTCGGTGACCCTGCCCGCTCCCAGCGCCGACGAGGTGCTGGTCCGCACCCGGTACTCGGGCGTCAGCCGGGGCACCGAGACCCTGGTCTTCGCCGGTCGGGTCCCCGCCGACCAGTACGCCACCATGCGCGCCCCGTTCCAGGAGGGCGACTTCCCGGCCCCGGTCAAGTACGGCTACCTCAACGTCGGGGTCGTCGAGGAGGGGCCTGACGCGTTGCGCGGCCGGACGGTCTTCTGCCTGTACCCGCACCAGACCGCGTACGTCGTGCCGGCGGACGCGGTGGTGGTCGTACCGGAACGGGTGCCGGGGGCCCGGGCGGTCCTCGCCGGCACGGTGGAGACGGCGGTGAACGCGCTCTGGGACGCCGCGCCGCTGGTCGGCGACCGGGTCACCGTGGTCGGCGGCGGCATGGTCGGCTGCTGCGTCGCCGCCCTGCTGGCCCGCTTCCCCGGGGTACGGGCCGAGCTGGTTGACGCCGACCCGGCGCGGGCCGCGGTGGCCGCCGCGCTCGGGGTCGACTTCGCCCTCCCCGCCGACGCGGCCGGCGGCCGGGACCTGGTGGTGCACGCCAGCGCCAGCGCCGCCGGCCTGCAACGGTCCCTGGAACTGCTCCGCCCGGAGGGCACCGTGCTGGAGCTGAGCTGGTACGGCGACCGCCCGGTCACGCTGTCCCTCGGTGGGGCGTTCCATTCGCGTCGGCTGCGCATCCACAGCAGCCAGGTGGGTACGGTGTCGCCGCGGCGGACCGACCGCAGCTATCGCGACCGGCTGGCGCTGGCCCTGGACCTGCTCGCCGACCCGGCCTTCGACGCGCTGCTCACCGGCCGCTCCCGCTTCGCGGACCTGCCCGACGTGCTCGACCGGCTCGGCTCGGGCCGGCTGCCCGCGCTGTGCCAGCTCATCACCTACGACGAGGAGTGATCCGTGTTCAGCGTGACCGTCCGTGACCACATGATGGTCGCCCACAGCTTCACCGGCGAGGTCTTCGGGCCCGCCCAGCGGTTGCACGGGGCGACCTTCGTCGTCGACGCCACCTTCCGCCGCCCCGACCTCGACGCCGACGGCATCGTCGTCGACATCGGCCTGGCGACCGAGCAGCTCAAGGCCGTCCTCGGCGAGCTGACCTACCGCAACCTGGACGACGAGCCCGCCTTCGCCGGGGTGAACACCACCACCGAGGTGCTGGCCCGCACGATCGCCGACCGGCTCGCCGAGCGGGTGCACGCCGGCCGGCTCGGCGCCGGCGCGCGCGACCTGGCCGGCATCACCGTCACGCTGCACGAGTCGCACGTCGCCTGGGCCAGCTACGAGCGGTCGCTGTAGCGGATGACCACGGTGCACGTGGTGCTGCCGGGCGACATCGACGACCCGGCCAGCCCCAGCGGCGGCAACGGCTACGACCGCCGGGTCTGCCGGGGGCTCGCCGCGACCGGCTGGACCGTCCGGGAGCATCCCGTGCCCGGCGACTGGCCGCGACCGGGGGCGGGGGAGCGGGCCGCCCTCGCCGGGGTGCTCGCGGGGCTGCCCGACGGCGCGCTGGTGTTGCTCGACGGGCTGGTCGCCTCGACCGTGCCGGAGCTGCTGGCGCCGCAGGCCCGCCGGCTGCGCCAGGTGGTGCTCGTGCACCTGCCGCTGGAGACCGACGCCGAGGCCGGGGCGCTGGCCGCCGCCACCGCCGTGGTCACCACCAGCGAGTGGACCCGCCGCCGGCTGCTCGACCGGTACGCGCTGCCCGCCGACCGGGTCCGGGCCGCCCCGCCCGGGGCGGACCCCGCGCCCCGGCCACCCGCACGGCGGACGGCGCGGCGCTGCTCTGCGTCGCGGCGGTCACCCCGCACAAGGGCCACGACGTGCTCGCCGCGGCCCTGGCCGCGGTCACCGACCTGCCCTGGAGCTGCGACTGCGTGGGCGGGCTGACCCGGGACCCCGACTTCGTCGACCGGCTGCGCCGGCAGCTCACCGCCGTCGGCCTCGACGACCGGGTCCGGCTGGTCGGCCCCCGCACCGGGCCGGCGCTGGACGCGGCGTACGCCGCCGCCGACCTGCTGGTGCTGCCGTCGCGGGGGGAGACGTACGGGATGGTGGTCACCGAGGCGCTGGCCCGGGGCGTACCGGTGCTGGGCACCGACGTCGGCGGGCTGCCCGAGGCGCTCGGGCGCGCTCCGGACGGCAGCCGACCCGGCCTGCTCGTGCCGCCCGACGACCCGGACGCGCTGGCCGGCGCGCTGCGCCGCTGGCTCACCGACCCCGTCCTGCGGGCCCGGCTGCGCCGGTCCGCCCGGGACCGGCGCGACACCCTCACCGACTGGGCGGTCACCTCGACCCGCCTGGCGGCCGTACTGATGGAGGCGACGGCGGCATGACCACGCAACTCCCGCCCGAATTCGCGGACTGGCTGCGGCTGCGCGAGCCCGCCGACGCCGCGGCCCGCGCCACCGACCTGGTGGACGCGGTCCGCCGCCGGCTGACCGGTGACCGGCCGCTGGTCGTGCACGATCTGGGTACCGGTACCGGTTCGATGGGACGGTGGCTGGCGCCGCTGCTGCCCGGGCCGCAGCACTGGATCCTGTACGACCGGGACGCCGGCCTGCTGGACCGGGCCGCCGCCGACCTGGTGCACGCCGCCGCCGACGGCAGCCCGGTCACCGTGGCGACCCGGTGCGCCGACATCACCCGGCTGGCCGCCGCCGACCTTGCCGGCGCCGGCCTGGTCACCGCGTCGGCGCTGCTGGACATGCTCACCGCCGAGGAGGTCGAGCGGGTGGTGGCGGCCTGCGCCGGGCACCCCACGCTGTTCATGCTGACCGTGGTCGGCCGGGTCGAGTTCACCCCGGCCGACCCGCTGGACGGGGAGTTCGCCGCCGCGTTCAACGCCCACCAGCGCCGTACCGTCGACGACCGCGCCCTGCTCGGGCCGGACGCGGTCGAGGCCACCCGGGCGGCGTTCGCCCGGCGGGGGGTCGAGGTGCTGGTCCGGCCCAGCCCGTGGCGGCTCGGCCCGGAGCAGGCGGCGCTGACCGGCGAGTGGCTGACCGGCTGGCTCGACGCGGCCGTGGAGCAGCGGCCGGAACTGGCCGGGCCGGCCGGCGCGTACCGGCGGCGGAGGCTGGCCGAGGCGGCCCAGGGCCGGCTGCGGGTGCTGCTGCACCACGCCGACCTGCTGGCCGACGGGTGAACCGGACGGCCGCCCGCTACGTGACACGGGGTGGACTGAGGGAGGACCACGTGTCGCACGGGACCATCGCCGCGTCCGCGCCGGCCACCACCGGCGGGCCGGCGTCGGCCCCGGCGGCACGGTCGCCGTGGCCCTGGATCCGCGCCCTCGCCGGGCTCGGGGTGCTGGCCGCCCTCGTCGGGTCCGTGGGCGCCGGGCCGTTCCTCGCCGGGCTGCGGCTGATCGACGCCCCGGCGCTCGGCGCGGCCCTCGCCATCGGCCTGGTCACCACCGTCTGCTGCGCCTGGCGGTGGGCGCTGGTCGCGGGGGGCCTCGGCGTACGGCTGCCGATGGGCGCCGCGGTGGCCCACTGCTACCGCGCGGTCTTCCTCAACTCGACCCTGCCCGGCGGGGTGCTCGGCGACGTGCACCGCGCGGTCCGGCACGGCCGGGATGCCGGCGACGCCAGCCGGGGTATCCGCGCGGTGGTCTGGGAACGCACCGCCGGGCAGGTCGTCCAGCTCGTCATCGCGGTGGTCGTGCTGGCGGCGCTGCCCTCGCCGGTCCGCCGCTACCTGCCCGCGGCAGCCGGTGCGCTGCTGGCCGTCGGGCTGGGTCTGGTCCTGCTCGCCCGGGCGGCGCCCCGCTCCGGCCCGTCCAGGTGGGGGCGGGCGCTGCGCACCGCGGCGGCCGACGTCCGGTCCGGGCTGCTCGCCCGGCGTACCTGGGCGGGCGTGGTCGTCGCCTCCGCCGTGGTGGTGGCCGGCCACCTGGCCACCTTCGTCGTCGCGGCGCGCACCGCGGGCGCCGACGCGCCGCTGGCCCGGCTGGTGCCGTTGACGCTGCTGGCCCTGCTGGCGATGGGGCTGCCCGCCAACGTGGGCGGGTTCGGCCCGCGCGAGGGGGTCGCCGCGTGGGCGTTCGCCGCCGCCGGCCTGACCGCCGCGCAGGGCGTCGCCGCGGCGACGGTGTACGGCGCGCTGGTGCTCGTCGCGAGCCTGCCCGGCGCGGCCGTGCCGCTGCTGCGCCGGTTCCCCGCACCGACGGCCAGCACCGGTCGCTGACCGCGCCTACGGTGGACCTTGGTGTGCGCTGCCGGCGCGTCCGGCGGCACCGGACGAAGGAGAGCAATGGACGAAGCGCTGCCGGTGGCGACGGTCCGGGCCCAGGTGACGGTGCCACTGCGGTTCCCCGACGGGTACGTCACGTCCGCCCGGGTCTTCTCGTTCGACGGCCTGGTGGACGGCCGGGAACATCTCGCGTTCGGCCTCGGTGACTGGGCGGCGACCGTGGACGGGCAGGCCACGGACGGGGCGCCGCCGCTGGTCCGGCCGCACAGCGAGTGCCTGACCGGGGACGTCTTCGGCAGCCAGCGCTGCGACTGCGGCCCGCAGCTGCGGGAGGCGGTCGAGCGGATCGCCGAGGCCGACGGTTTCCTGCTCTACCTGCGGCAGGAGGGGCGCGGCATCGGCCTGTACGCCAAGCTCGACGCGTACGCCCTGCAGGACGCCGGCCTGGACACGTACGAGGCGAACCTGGCGCTGGGTCGGGGCGCGGACGAGCGCGACTACACGGCGGCCGCGCAGATGCTGGCCGCGCTGGGCGTGTCCCGGGTCGCCCTGCTCAGCAACAACCCGGACAAGGCCGACCAGCTCGACCGGCTCGGCGTGACGGTGGCCGAGCGGGTCCCGACGGGTGTGCACCTGTCCCCGGCCAACGCCGGCTACCTGGCGGCGAAGGTCACCCGCGGCGAGCACGCCCTCGACCTGCCGTTCGTGCCGTGACCGGCCGGCCGTACGTGCTGCTCAGCTGCGCGATGTCGATCGACGGGTACATCGACGACGCCTCGGCCGAGCGGCTGCTGCTCTCCAACGCCGACGATCTGGACCGGATCGACGCGGTCCGGGCCGGCTGCGACGCCATCCTGGTCGGCGCGGGCACCGTCCGGCGGGACGACCCGCGGCTGCTGGTGCGCTCCGACCGGCGCCGCGCCGAGCGGGTGGCCCGGGGTCTGCCGCCGTCCCCGGTGAAGGTCACCGTCACCGCCAGCGGGGACCTCGACCCGGCGGCCCGCTTCTTCACCATGGGTGAGGCGACGAAGCTGGTGTACTGCCCGAGCGGCGCGCTGGAGAAGACCCGGGAGCGGCTGGGCGCGGTGGCGACCGTGGTCGACGCCGGCGAGCCGGCCAGCCCGGCCGCGCTGCTCGCCGACCTGGCCGCCCGGGGCGTGAGCCGGCTGATGGTGGAGGGCGGCGGCATCGTGCACGCCCAGTTCCTCGGCGACGGCCTCGCCGACGAGTTGCACCTGGTGGTCGCGCCGTTCTTCGTCGGCGACGGCCGGGCGCCGCGCTTCGTCGGGGACGGCCGCTTCCCCTGGCACCCGGGCCGGCGCGCCCGGGTGCTGGAGGTTCGCCAGATCGACGACGTGGTGCTGACCCGGTACGCCCTCTCCGACCGCTGCCCGGAGGCCTGAGCTCTGGGTTCGGACGCCGTGCGCTTGTCCGGACGGCGTCGTCCTGCTGAGCGATATGCCTGAGAGTCATAGATGTGCCTGTCAGGCATATCGCTCGCCAGGCACAGGCCGGGTCGGTGCGACATGCCGGGAAGCGACGCATGCGCCCCTGACCGGCCCGGGTCAGCAGGCCTGGGCCGGGCCGACGGGCGAGGTGGCCGAGGCTCAGACCGCCGGCATGCCGAGCGCCTCGTCGACCCGGGTCAGCACCGCCACGTCGTCCTTGCCCACGCCGCGCAGCAGGTCGATGGCGGTGGCCCGGATCTGACCGACGATCATCACCACTGGCAGCGACGGGTCGGACTCGAGCAGCTCGGCGCCGATGCGGACGGCCTCCAGAGCCGCCTCGTCGGCCCGGCGGACGTGCCGGTCGGCGTCGTCGCGGCCGGTCAGGTCGGTGGCCAGCGCCGCGCCGGCGGCGCGTACCGCCTGGGCGAGCGCGCGGATCGCGGCGCCCAGCTCCGGCGGCGTCGCCGTGTGCAGCCGGGCCAGGGCGACCCCGTTGCGGGCCAGCACCCGGATGTTGCGTACGGCGTAGTCGAGCTGCCGGGCGGTGGCCTCGACCTCCTCGATCTGGCCCAGGTGCCGGCGGCGGCGGACCCGTAGCCGCAGCGTCTCGCCGCAGGCCTGGACGGCCTCGCGCAGCCGTTCCACGCAGCCGTCCACCTGGCGGGCCCGGGCCAGCGCCGCGCGGGCGGCCGTCTCGTCGCACCGGCCGAGCGCCTCGTCGATCCGGTCGAGCAGCTCGGCCAGGTCGGTGAAGGTCTGCCGGGCCTCGGCGACCAGCGGGGCGAGCGGGTCGCGGGCCGTCACGAGCTGGCTCGCGGCGAGCGCCACCGCCCCGCCGATCAGCGCGTCGACGAAGCGGAACGGCGCGAACTCACCCTTCGGGGCGGCCACCACGACCAGGTAGAGCGCGGAGACCGCGGTCTGGATGATCAGCGTGCTGCTCGCCCCGGCGGCCACCGTGATGACGAGGGTCAGCAGCAGCACGATCAGCATGGTCCCGGTGCCCGGCCCGAGCGCGTGCACCATCAGGTCGGCGATGAGCACGCCGCCGGCCACCCCGAGGATCAGCTCGACGGTCTGCCGGACCCGCTGTCCCCGGGACTCGCCCAGGACGATCAGCGCGGCGCTGGGCGCGAAGAACGGGTCCGGGTGGCCGATGAGCCGCGCGGCGATCAGCCACGCGACGGTCGCGGCGAGCGCGGCCTCGACGACCGGGATCCAGCCGTCCCGCAGCCGCCCGACGGCGGCCTTCCACCAACCTCGCACTGTCCGCACCCTCCCTAGGCGGACCGGCGCACCACCGGACCGACGATTCCGGTCGCACGGGCTTGTACCCGGGACGTTGATCGTCGTAACGAGACCGTTCTCGCACCTGGCGGTGCGGCGGGCGGGTCAGAGCACCTGGGCGAGGAAGCGGCGCAGCCGGGGGTGCTCGGGGGATTCGAAGATGGCGGCGGGTCCGCCGGCCTCGAGGACCACGCCACCGTCCATGAAGGCCACCGTGTCGGCGACCTCGCGGGCGAAGCCCATCTCATGGGTCACCACCACCATGGTCATGCCGTCGGCGGAGAGGTCGGCCATCACCGCGAGGACACCCTTGACCAGCTCCGGGTCGAGCGCCGAGGTGGCCTCGTCGAAGAGCATCACCTGTGGTTGCAGGGCCAGGGCGCGGGCGATGGCCACCCGCTGCTGCTGACCGCCGGACAGGTGCGCCGGCCGGGAGTCGGCCTTGCCGGCCAGCCCGACCAGGTCGAGCTGGGCCCGGGCCAGCTGCGCGGCCTCGTCCGCGGAGAGCTTCTTGATCTTCCGCAGGGCGAGGGTGATGTTGCGCAGCACCGTCATGTGCGGGAAGAGGTTGAACTGTTGGAACACCATCCCGACCCGCTGCCGCAGCGCGTCCGGGTCGTCGCGCAGCACGCTGCGGCCGTCCAACAGCACGTCGCCGGCGTCCGGCTCGATCAGCCGGTTGATGGTGCGCAGCAAAGTGGACTTGCCGGAGCCGGACGGGCCGATCACGCAGGCGGTGGCGCCCCGGGCCACGTCCAGTGCCGCGCCGCGCAGCACCTTGTGCGTGCCGAAGGCGAGGTGCACGTCGCGGACGCCGAGGCTGACCGAGGTGGTGGTGGCGGTGCTGGTCGCGGTCATCGCTGGTCCTTCCGTCCGGTCGTGGGCGGCGCGGTCTCGCCGGCCAGGGCCAGGTGGTCGTCGGGATCGACGGTGACCGCCCGGCCCTGCCGCAGCCGCCGGTCGATGGCGTTGACCGCGTGGGTCAGCGGCACGGTCAGCGCCAGGTAGCACAGGCCGGCCAGTAGCAGGGCGGACTGGTTGCCGGTGTTCGCCGCGTAGTCCTGCCCGATCCGGAACAGCTCCCGCTGGCTGGCCAGCAGGCCGAGGAAGTAGACCAGGCTGGAGTCCTTGATCAGGGCGATCAACTGGTTCACCCAGGCCGGCAGCACCCGGCGGACGCCCTGCGGGACGATCACCAGGCGCATCGCCTCGCCCCAGGAGAAGCCGAGCGCCCGGGCCCCCTCCAGCTGCGCCACCTCGACGCTCTGGATGCCGGCCCGGAAGATCTCCCCGATGTACGCGGCGGCGATCAGCGACAGCGCGAGGATGCCCAGCGGGTACGGGTTGGGCCCCCAGACGTCCATGCCCAGCGGCGCCAGGCCGACGCCGATGAGCAGGATGGTCGCGGCGGCGGGCAGGCCGCGGAAGATGTCCGTGTAGACCCGGGCCGGCCAGCGCAGCCAGCGGGTACGGGAGATGCCGGCGATGGCCAGCAGGATGCCCAGCAGCGAGCCGAGCAGGGCGGCGGAGACCGCCAGGATCAGCGTGTTGGGCAACCCGACGGTCAGCATGTCCGGTAGCGCCTCGCGCATGGAGTCCCAGTCGAAGAAGGTCTCCCACAGGGTGCTCAACGGATCCATCGAAATCTCCTACCCGCCACGCTCGCTCGTGTCCGCGTACGTCAGGAAGCCGCCGACGCCGACGGCGCCGGAACGGTGCCGCTGCCCGGCTTGAAGTCGGCCGGGATCGGCCGGCCCGGGTAGTACTGCGCCTGGAGCTTCGTCCAGGTGCCGTCCGCGATCACCTCGTCCAGGCCCTTGTTCAGCGCCTCGCGCAGCGGGTCGTTCCCCTTCGCCACCGCGTACGCGGTCGGGGCGGGGCTGAGCTGCTTGGCCGCCACGGTGATCTTGCCGGTGCTGTCCGCGGCCGACTTCTCCCCGATCTCGGCGGGGGCGATCCACGCGTCGGCGGTGCCCGCCTTGAGCTGGTTGATCGCGCCGTTGTAGTCGGGCACCCGCACCGGGTTCAGGTCCTTGCCGGTGGCGTAGTCGTCCTGCACGGTGCCCTGCACGACCACCACCCGCTTGCCGGCGAGCTGGTCGAAACCGGTGATCGGCGAGCCGGCCGGCACGTCGAGTCCGAAGTAGCCGAAGTCGTAGCCGTTGCCGAAGTCGACGGTCTTCTTCCGCGCCTCGGTGATGGTGATCGACGAGCTGCCCACGTCGAACTTGTGGTTGTTGACCTGCGACAGCAGCGCCGAGAAGTCGGTGCCGACGAACTCCACCTTCAGGCCCACCTTGGCGGCGACCGCGGTGAGCAGGTCGTTGTCGAAGCCGGTGAACTTCCCGTCCTTCAGGTAGACGTTCGGCGGGGCGTCGGTGAGCGTGCCGGCCCGCAGCACGCCGGGCTGGAGCAGGCCGTACGGGTTGGCGGCCTTGCTGGTGGTGGCGTCGTCGCCGCAGGCGGTGAGCGTGGTCGCGGCGAGGACGGCGGCGGCGCCGAGCGCGGCGACGCGGGACAGGGCGGGAAGGAATCGCACGGGTGTCTCCAGGGTCCGGGGGCGGCGTGGGCGCACGCCGCCGACGGCACGCCCGGGGCGGGCGAGCCGGAGTGGGTGGTTCGAGGAAGGGAGTGGTGGCGCTCAGCGCGCGTCGGCGCGGCGACAGCCGTCGCTGCACACCCGCATCAGGTCGACGTGCCGGCGCTTGACCAGGGTGAAGTCGGCCGGGTACGCGGCATCGTCGGCGATCGGGGCGCGAAAGTGAGCAGACATGGTTCCCTCGGGTCGGTAATGACCTGGGTACCAGGCCACGCTTGCACCGGCGTGCTGCCGGTGCCCGGTCTTCACCCGGGGCACCCCACCGCGGAGGAGGGTTGCCGGCCAGCGAGCCGGGGCTTGACGCTGGCGCTCATGACCTGCCGAGAAGGCTAGCAGCAGCCCCGCAGTGATCGTCCAGTCGTTATGACCACGCTCACGTACCGGCCCTTACTGCGCTGTCATCTCCGGCGGCGGTGGGACAAGCGCACCTCCGGCGGCGGTGGGACAAGCGCCGTCGTGCGGCTCATGGTCGGCGCGCCGCCGCCGTCGGGGTGGCCGTACGGACCTTCCCGATCCGCCGGTGCGGGTCCGGGCGGGCCGGCATGATCGGCGCGTCCCGCCCGGTGCCGTGCCGGCCGTCGCCGCGCCCGTCGGCGGCCGGCGACGACCTCCGCTCGTGGTAGTCCTGCTCCACGTTGACCGTCCACACGTCGTGGCCGGCGGCGTGGGCGATGTTCTCGGCGGTCAGCATCGCGGTCAGCATCGAGTGGTCCTGGTTGTTGTAGCGGTGCATGCCGTTACGCCCGACCGGGTGCACGTTCGGCACCTCGCGGCCCAGCCAGTCCCGGATCACGTCCACGTTGTGCTGGTACCGCTCGTCGTACACCGGGTACGCCTTCGGCATCCGGACGACATGGCCGGCCTCCACGCAGCCCGGCCGGACCAGACCGAGCCGCTCCAGCTCCGCGGTGGCGAGCGCGACCAGATCCTCGTCCGACTTGCGCCACATCTCGTCGTCCTCGAAGACGAAGTACTCCAGCCCCAGGCAGGTGCGCCCGTCCTTGACCAGGTACGGCGACCAGGAGCCGAAGTTCTGGATCCGCCCCACCTTCGCCGCCGGGTCGTGCACGTAGATCCAGTTGTCCGGGAACGAGAACTCCTCGGGCACGACCAGCGCGACGGTCAGGAAGTCGCGGTAGCGCAGGTCGTCGGCGGCGGCGCGCACCTCGGGCGGGGCCGCCGGGCTCATCGCGTGCACCAGCGCGGAGATCGGCATGGACGAGATCACGTGATCGGCCGGCTCGATCCGGTCCCCGGCCGCGTCGGCGACGGTCACGCCGGTGGCGCGGTGGGCCCGCGGGTTCCGGTGCACCGTCGTCACCCAGCTGCCGGTACGCACCGAGCCGCCGAGCTTCGCCACCCGCTCGGTGCAGCGCTCCCACATCATCCCGGGGCCGAACTTCGGGTACTGGAACTCCTCGATCAGGCTAATCACGTCCTTGCGGTTGCGCCGGGGCAGCAGCGCGTTGAGCACCGCCTTGGACAGCGACAGGTTCTTGATCCGCTGCGCCGCCCAGTCGGCCTGCAGCTGGTCGGCGGGCATCCCCCAGACCTTCTCGGTGTAGGTCTTGAAGAACTTGGAGTAGAGCCGCCAGCCGAACCGGGCCGACACCCAGCCCTCGAAGTGCGACTGGTCCTTCGGCGGCCGCAGCCGCGCCCGCCCGTACGAGCCGAGGCAGCGCACCGCCTCCACGATGCCCAGGTTGCGCAGCGCGTTGCCGGCGTTGAGCGGGTAGTCGTAGAGCGCGCCCCGGTAGTAGATGCGGCTCATCCGCGGCCGGAGCAGAAAGTCCTCGTCGGGCAGGATCTCGTGCCAGAACGCCTCCACCCGGGAGACCTTGGTGAAGAACCGGTGCCCGCCGATGTCGAAGCGCCAGCCGTCCCGCTCCACGGTGCGGCTGATCCCGCCGACCACGTCGTCGCCCTCGAAGACCCGGACCAGCTCGCCGTGCCGGAGCAGTTCGTACGCGGCGGTCAGCCCCGCCGGACCCGCGCCGATGACGACGGTGCCGCTCTTCTCGCCCATGCTGTTCGAGCCCTTCGCCGCCGTCCGGTCAGTTGCGGCAGCGCGGATACCCGGTCCGCCCCCGATCTCACCTGCCCGTGCGGCGCGAATGTCCCCGGCGCGCCCGGCCTCCCAGGGACGCCGGACGATCAATCCGAGGCAGGTGTCAGCGGCCGCGAAACGGGGATCCCGGGCGACGGTTCGCGGTCCGGCGCGGCCGTGGGCGGGGCGACGCGTGGGGGACGGATGGTGGACGGGTGGCGGGCCGGCGTGACCGGCGCTCCCGCCACGGACCGGCCGGGACCGGGGGCCCGGCCCCGCCGCGCCGGCCGGGGGTTGTCCCGGCTCGCCGCCCGGGTGCCCGCCCCGTGGGGCTTCGTGCTGGCGGTCTTCGTCGGCTCGAAGGTCGTGCTCAGCCTGGTCGGCGTGCTGGCGTTGAGCGCCTGGGACGGCGTGCCCGGCGCGCCGCCGGCGGACGAGACGATGGCGCGTACGCAGCAGCACGCGATCTCGCCGCACCGGTGGATCTCGCTCTGGTTCGCCTGGGACTCGTTCCTCTACGACCACCTGGCCCGGCTCCCGCTGGACCGACCCTGGCCGGACTTCGGCTTCCCGCTGCTCTATCCGTTCCTGGCCCGGCCGGTCGCGCCGCTGCTCGGCGGGCACACCGCCTGGGCCCTGCTGCTGGTCAGCAACGTGGCCCTGGTGTTCCAGCTCTACTACGCCCACCAGCTCGGCGCCCGCCTGCTCGGAGCGGGCGGCGCGGCGGACGGCGGTCCCGGTGGCGCGGCGGACGGCGACGACCCGGCGGCGGGTCGCCGGTTCGTCCGCTACCTGCTGCTCCTGCCGACGGCCTTCCTGTTCCAGGCGGCGCTCACCGAGTCGCTCTTCCTCTGCCTCGCCCTGGCCGCCTTCTGGTATGCCGAGCGGCGTCGCTGGCTGCTGGTGGGGATCGTCGGCTACTTCCTGGCGCTGAGCCGCTCGGTCGGTTTCCTGGTGGTGATCCCGCTCGCCCTGGTCCTGCTGCGCCAGCACGGGTACCGGCTCAACCGCCGCACGCTCGGGCGGTACCTGCGGCGGGGCTGGCCGCTGGTGCTGGTACCGGCCGGCTGGCTGACCTTCATGGCATTCTGCCGCTGGCAGTCCGGTGACTGGTTCGCGTACAAGCACGCCCAGGAGCAGGGCTGGGGGATCACCGTGCAGAACCCGTTGGCGGTGGCGTGGCACGCGTTGACCGGTCACAACTCGGCCGACGCGTTGCGGGTCTGGTTCGCCGTCGCGGTGCTGGTCGTGGCCGTCGTCGGGCTGCGCCGGGCCGAGCTGCCGTACCTGGTCTACACGGTGATCGTGGTGCTGGTTCCGCTGTCGATGGGCCCGCCGGTGCACAAGAGCCTGCTGCGCTACCTGCTGGCTGCGTTCCCGGTCGGCCTGGTGCTGGCCCGCTGGGCCCGCCGGGTCACCCTCGACACCTGGCTGACCGCCGCGCTGGCGCTGCTCCAGGGGGCGCTCTTCGTGGTCTGGCTGACCTACTGGACGCACTTCATCATCTGAGGCCGGTCTTGTTATGCAACGAGTTGCATAGCAAGATGCTGGCATGTCGCTGGAGCACGCCATCCTGGTCTCGCTGCTGGAGCGCCCGGCCTCCGGGTACGAGCTGGCCCGGCGCTTCGACCGCTCGATCGGCCGCTTCTGGACCGCCACCCACCAGCAGATCTACCGGGTGCTCAAGCGGATGGACACGGACGCCTGGATCAGCGGCGAGCAGGTCGGCCAGGACGGGCTGCCCGACAAGAAGGTCTGGTCCGTCACCCCCGCCGGCCGGGCGGCGCTGGCCACCTGGCTGCGTGCCCCGGTGCAGCCCGAGGCGGTCCGGCACGAGCTGGCCGTCAAGATCCGCGGCGCGGCGTTCGCCGACCCGGCCGGCCGCGCCGCGCTGGTCGCCGAGGTCGAGCGGTACCGCGCCGACCACCAGGCCACCCTCGCCGGCTACCTGGCCGGCGACCGCCGCGACTTCCCGGACCCCGACGCGCTGGCCGCCCGCGAGTCGCTCCAGCACGTCGTGCTGCGCGGCGGCATCGCGTACGAGCGGATGGTGCTGGCCTGGCTCGACGACGTCCTCGCCACCCTCCGCGACCTCGACCCCCCACCAGAAAGGCGACCGGCGTGACCGACCCGCTGCTGCTCAACCCGCACACCTACGACCCCACCCACCTCGACGAGGCCTCCCGCCGGCTGTTGCGGGCCACCGTCGACTGGTTCGAGTCTCGCGGCAAGCAGGCGCTCGTGGACAGCTACAACCGCCGCGACTGGTACGGCGACTTCCTCGACTTCGCCGCCAAGTCCGGCCTGTTCGCCACCTTCCTCACCCCGGCGGCGGACGGCGGCGGCGACCCGGACAAGCGCTGGGACACCGCGCGCAACGCGGCGCTCAGCGAGATCCTCGGCTTCTACGGCCTCGGCTACTGGTACACCTGGCAGGTCACCGTCCTCGGGCTCGGCCCGGTCTGGCAGAGCGACAACGCCGCCGCCCGGGCCCGCGCCGCCGAACTGCTCGACGCCGGGCACGTGATGGCCTTCGGCCTCTCCGAGCGGCCGCACGGCGCCGACATCTACTCCACGGACATGCTGCTCACCCCCGACGGCGCGGGCGGCTTCCGGGCCACCGGCGGCAAGTACTACATCGGCAACGGCAACGTCGCCGGCCTGGTCTCCGTCTTCGGCCGCCGCGCCGACGTCGAGGGCCCCGAGGGGTACGTCTTCTTCGCCGCCGACAGCCGGCACCCCGCGTACCGGCTGGTCCGCAATGTGGTCAACGCGCAGATGTACGTCAGCGAGTTCCGGCTGGCGGACTACCCGGTGCGCGCCGAGGACGTGCTGCACACCGGGAAGGCCGCCTTCGACGCCGCGCTGAACACCGTCAACGTCGGCAAGTTCAACCTCTGCACCGCCTCCATCGGCATCTGTGAGCACGCCATGTACGAGGCGGTCACCCATGCCCACGACCGGGTCCTCTACGGCAGGCGGGTCACCGACTTCCCGCACGTCCGCCGGGAGCTCACCGACGCGTACGCCCGCCTGGTCGCGATGAAGCTGTTCAGCGGTCGGGCCGTCGACTACTTCCGCTCGGCCGGCCCCGACGACCGGCGGTACCTGCTGTTCAACCCGATGACCAAGATGAAGGTCACCACCGAGGGCGAGAAGGTCGTCGACCTGCTCTGGGACGTGATCGCCGCCAAGGGCTTCGAGGCCGACACCTACTTCGACAAGGCCGCCCGGGACATCCGGGGCCTGCCGAAGCTGGAGGGGACGGTGCATGTCAACCTGGCGCTGATCCTCAAGTTCATGGCCAACTACCTGTTCCAGCCGACCGACCACCCGTCGGTGCCGACCCGCCACGACCCGGCCGACGACGAGTTCCTGTTCCGGCAGGGCCCGGCCCGCGGCCTCGGCGCGATCCGCTTCCACGACTGGCGCGCCACGTACGACGCGCACGCCGCGGTGCCGAACGTGGCCCGGTTCCGGGAGCAGGCCGACGGGCTCTGCGCGCTGCTCGCCAGCCACGCCCCGGACGAGACTCAGCAACGGGACCTGGACTTCCTGCTCGCCGTCGGCCAGCTCTTCGCGCTGGTCGTCTACGGCCACCTCATCCTGGAGCAGGCGGAGCTGACCGGGCTGGACGGCGACGTGCTGGACGAGATTTTCGACCTCCTGGTCCGCGACTTCTCCGCGCACGCCACCGAGCTGCACGGCAAGGCGGCCACCACGCAGGAGCAGGCCGCGTGGGCGCTGGCGCACGTCCGCCGCCCGGTCCAGGACGCCGACCGCACCGCCCGGGTCTGGGAGCGGGTCGTCGCCCTCGCCGGTGCGTACGAGATGCACCCCTGACCGATCCGCCGGGTTCCTGTTCTTCCCGCCGGCGCACGCCGGGTCCGGCCCGCGTCGCGGCCCGTCAGGCCAGCGCGGTGGTGAGCCGGCGGGCCTCCGTCACCAGCCGGCTCCCGCCGCCCCGCGCCACCACGTCGGCCAGGCCCGGCACCTCGATCCGCACCCCGGTGGCGGTGGCGGTCTCCGCGGCCAGGGTGAGCAGGTCCGGGGTGCCCCGGGGCGGCGTCGGCGCGGCCAGCAGCGCCGGCAGCGCCGCGGCGAGCAGCCGCCAGGTGCTCAGCCGGGCACCGGCCGCGACCGCGTCGCGCAGCGGGGTCGCCGCCCGGGCGAGCGTCACCTGGCCGTCCGCCGCCAGCGCACCGAGCTGCACGCCCACGGCCGGCGCGTCCAGGTCCCTGGCCGCCGCCAGCATCAGCAGGGCGTCGAGCGTGGCGACCCGGTCCACCTCGTGCCGAGCGCACAGCCCGTACGCCAGCGCCAGGTCGAGCGCCGGGCCGCCCGCGCCCGTGCACTCGGCCAGCACCGGCAGGACCGTGGCACCCTCCCGCAGGTCCTCCTGCGCCGCCTTCGCGACCCCGGCCAGCAGGTGCGCGGCGACCAGCCCTCGGTGCCCGGGCAGCAGGGCCGGCCACAGGTCGCCCCAGCCGCCGTGCCCCCGTCCGACCAGGTGCGCCGGCACGGTGAGCAGCCCGAGCGGGTCGGCCACGCCGTCGGGTGGGGTGGTGGCGACCACGGTCCGCCGTTCCGGCATGCGGTCGTACCGGAAGTCGTAGTCGCCCATCCGCTCCCGCCGGCCGACTGTAACCACCCGGTGGACCGGTGCCGGGAGGACGTCCCCCCGCAGCCAGCCGGCCAGCTCGGCGCCGGCCGGCGTACCGAGCGCCGCCGCCCGCGCCGCCAGCGCCTCGTCCACGCCGGCAGGCAGCCGCAGCAGCGCCTGGGTGAGGTCCCACCGCCAGACCGGGCGGCCGCCGAGGGCGGCCAGCCGGTCGTACAGCGCAGTCGGGTCGACCGCGCCGGTGGCCGAGGTGGGCGCGGCGAGCAGGCCGGGATCGTCCCGCCTGTCCAACCGCTGCCCGATCTCGGCGAGCCGGGCGCAGTACAGCTGCGCCAACGCGGACCGGCGGGGCGGCTCGCCGGCCGCCCGGCCCCGGAACGGGCGCAGCGTCCGAGGGCGGGAGTCGGTGAGGATTCCGGCCCACTGGTCGCGGCGGGTGGCCGCCTCGGCCGGGGCGGCGGCGGCCAGCAGCACCCCGTGCAACTGGGCCGACAGGTTGAACACCGCCCACGGGTGGTCGAAGGCGCCGACCTGGTGGCGTTGCAGCACCGGCAGCAGCGCGGCCTCCAACCGGTCCCGGTCGGTGGTGCCCAACCGGACCAGCCCGTCGAGGACCCGCTCGACCGCCAGCGCCGGCCAACGCCGGCCGAGCAACGCCGACACCTCCTCGACCAACTCGTCCACCTCGACGATCGGGGGCGGGACGGCCGCCGCCGGCGCCGGGGGAGGCAGCTCGTCGCCGGCCAGCGTCACCGCGACGGCGGGGACCGGCCGGTGCCCGTGCCGCTGCGCCAGCGCCACCGCCCGGTCCCGCAGGTCCGCCGCCGGGTGTTCGGCGGCCACCACGAGCGCGGTGGCGATCTCCGCCGCCCGGTTCGGCTGCTGCCGGGCGAGCTTGTCCAGCCAGGACAGCTGCGCCCGCACCAGCGCCTTCTCCGGCCGGGTCAGCACCGCCCGGGCGGCGTCCAGCAGGGACTCCAGCTCCACCGCGTCACCCGGGTCGCGCAGCGCCCGCAGCGCCGTCGTGGCGACCGGCCCCGGCCCGTCGGCGAGCAACCGCAGGTACGCGCTCGCCCGCGCCGCCACCTCCTCCGGGGTCGGCGTCAGCAGGTCGTGCAGGGCCAGGAACGGGCGCAGCGCGACCGGCCGGTCCCCGCGCAGCAGCCGACCGAGGACCCCGTCCAGCAGGACCGCCCGGTCGACCCGCCCCTCCGCCGCCAGCGCGGCCAGGGCCCGGGGCGCCGCCTGCCGGTCGCCGCCGAACGTCAGGTCGGCTCCGACGCCGTCCACCTCGAACAGCCGGGGCAGCAGCACGTCCAGGAACGGGTCGGCGCGCAGCCGGTCGAGCAGGGGTGGCTGCTGCTGGCCGGAGGGCCGCTGCCACCACATCGCGTACGCCCAGCCGGCGACGAACGCGTCCCCGGTCGGCGGCGGCACCTTCTCCGCCAGCAGGAGCCCCGCCGTGAAGTGCCAGCCTTGCCACGGCTCGCTGCGGCGCATCCGGTCGGCCAGCTTGTACGCCAGGTCGGCCAGCCAGGTCACGCCCCGCTGCCGGGCCATGGCGACCACCGGCTCCGGGTCGGCGTCCCGCAGCATGACCGACCGCCGGCCGAGCAGCGCCGCCGCCTTCGTCGCGGTGCTGAGCGTGCCGACGGCCGCCAGCGCCAGCGCGGTCGCCTCCTTCCCCCACCACCAGTTGTCGCGCCGCCGCCGGACGTGGG
The DNA here is from genome assembly GCF_045207895.1 of Micromonospora sp. NBC_00898. NCBI lineage: Bacteria > Bacillati > Actinomycetota > Actinomycetes > Micromonosporales > Micromonosporaceae > Micromonospora > Micromonospora sp. NBC_00898. Next base: position 3,012,220 of record NZ_CP108775.1, on the reverse strand, counting down.
CGACCAGCTCGTCGCCGAGCGCCCGGCGGGCCGGCTCGTCCAGCCCGTTCAGCACCGACCGGACGGCGCGCACGTCGCCCCGGATCAGGGACTCGAAGAAGTCCGTCACGCCCCCACCTCCGCCGGCGCCGCCACCATCGACACGGCCAGGGCGTGCTTGCAGGGCCCGCGCTGCCCGCGGTGCCGCCCCCACCACCGGCAGGAGCAGGTGTACGCCCCGTCCGGCAGCCGCCGCACCCGGTAGACCTCGTCGCCGCTGCGTACCGTGGCGTGCTCGCCCTCCCGGTGCACCGCGCCGCGCTCGACCAGCACCCGCGCCCCGACCAGGCGCGGGTTGTCCCGCTCGGCCCGCCCGGCGTCGTAGGGCATGACGCGGTGGAAGTACCCGCCCTCGGCCACGTCGTAGCCGACCCGCCCGGCGGTGCCGAGCTGCGCCAGCGTGGCACGGACCCGGTCGTCGGGCAGACCGGCCGCGTCGGCGAGCGCCGCGACGTCGATCGTCGGGTCCCAGGAGAGCAGGGCGGCCACCAGTTCCGCGTCGTCAACCACCTCGTCAGCGGCGAGTGCGAGCAGGGCCGCGCCCTCGCCGGAGAACCCCCGGTACGGCTCGGGGGAGAGGGTCAGCGACAGCCGCAGCGCCCCGGTGTCGAGCTCCCAGGTGCTCGGCACGGCGGGGGAGCCGGCTCGCACCGGTGGCCCGTACACCCGCAGGGTGCGCGCGTGCCGGAGCAGGCCGCGCAGCGCGGCGAGCCGGCCCGCACCGGCCAGGCAGACGGCGCCCGGCGCGGGCCGCGAGGTCAGCCGGAGCGTACGCCCGGCGGGCACCGCCCAGAGCACCGAACGGTCGGCACCCCCGGGGAGCCGGCGCAGGAACGCCGCCGCCTCGGCGGCGGGAATCTCGGCGCGTGGCTCGAACGCCGCGGTGAGCACCTGCACCTCGGCGAAGCCGCGTAGCCACCGTCCCGGCAGCGGGACCTTCCGCTCCACCACCGCGGCGTCCATCGTAGAGACCGTCAGGTCGTCCGGGCCGACGGCCACGTGCAGCGGCTCGATGCCGCCGACCCGGGCCAGCGCCTCCCGCAACGGCGGGTTGACGTCGACGTTGGTGGTGCCGTGCCCGACAATCTCGCCGTCGAAGCCGGCCGGCACGATGTCCATCCGGGCGTACACCCCGCAGCAGCCGGAGAACGACTCGAAGCGCAGGCGGTCCCGGCTGCCCGTCACCACCGGGTCCAGGCTCGCCGGGCTGACCGGCTGGTGGTAGCGGGTACGGGCCACCTCGGCGACGGCGAGCAGCCCCGTGGCCGCCGCCGCGGGGGTGGTCAGGTACCCGGAGAAGAACCGTGGGTTGGCCGCCGGGCCGCCGCAGGTCTGCAGGTCGAGACCGGCGGGGTGCAGCGCGGACGGCTGGCGGTATCGGTACGTCTGGACGGCGTTCACGGCGCACACCGTAGGGCGACGGACCGACATCCCCGCCCCCGGCCTGCTAGGTTGCTCCCCGTGTTCGCCCTTCCCCTGACCGACGACGCCGAGCTGCGGCCGCTCGAACCGTGGCACTCCGACGAGTTCCTCGCCAACCTCGACCGGTGCCGGGAGCACATCTCGCCCTGGGTGGGGGCGTCCTTCGTGGCCACCGACGCCGCCTCGGCCCGCAAGGTCCTGCAGAACTACGCCGACCGGTGGGCGCGCGACGACGGCGGCATCTGGGGCATCTGGCGGCGCGGCACCCTGGTCGGCGGCGTGCTGTTCGTGTCGCTCAACACCACCACGGGCGTCTGCGAGGCCGGGTGCTGGCTGGAGCCCGCCGCCGAGGGGCAGGGCCTGGTCACCCGCGCGGCCCGCGTGATCATCGACTGGGCGATCCGGGAACGCGGCATCCACCGGGTCGAGTGGGTGACCAAAGCCGGCAACGAGCGCAGCATCGCCGTCGCCCAGCGGCTGGGCATGCGCCGCGACGGTGTCCTCCGTGCGGCGGCCCCGACCTCCACCGGCCGGGCCGACATGGAGGTCTGGTCGGTGCTGGCCCCAGAGTGGACGGCCTGACGTTCTGTCGTACCCGGGCATCACCATGTGTCCATGGCTGCCCCTGCACTGGCCGACCGGTCTCCCCAGCCGCGTGCCCTGCCGCTCCGTGAGGTCCGCACCCGGCTCACCCAACTCGTCGCCCTCGCCGAACTGACCGACACCGTCACCGTCGTCACCCGCGACGGCGACCCGCGTCCGGTCGCCGCGATCGTGCCCGCGCCGGCCGCCCGGACGGCGGCACAGGCCCGGGCCGACTCCGAACGCATCGCCGCGATCAGCGCCGGCTGGTCCCGTCGCCTGGAGGAGCTGCACCGGCAGAGCGGCCGGCGGCACGCGGCCGAGCTGTGCGCGCTCACCGACGCCCTCGCCGAGGTCTGGGCGGAGCTGGACCGCCGGGCACCCGTCGGCGATCCGGTGCTGGCCCGGTTGCGCGCTGTCCACGCCGACCTGCTGCGTGACTGACCCGGCCCGGTTGGTCGGTCACCGACCACGATATTCACCGTCCGGCGCTGCTGAGCGGCTGATTGACTGAGGTTCTGATGATCGACTGGCGCACTGAGATCGACGAGATGTCGCTGGCGAGGCGGCTCGTGCAGGACGTCGACTCGGACGGGCTGTGGCGGTACGAGGTGGCTCGACCTCCAGCGGATCCTGGCACTCTGCGGGCCGTGGCGGAACGATCGGGTCATCCCCTCGACAGCGAACTTGAGTCGTTTCTGCGTCACGCCGACGGTTGGCCGGCGGTGTTTCAGAATGTCGATCTCTTCGGAACGCCTGAGCTGCTCGGCGCGGAGTTCGACGCCGCCCTTGAGCTCGTGTCGTACCTGGAACCGGAAGTGCTGGAGGAGGCAGCGGTAGAGCGGGATCGGCTGTTCCCGATCGCCATGTCAGCCGCCAGCATCGATGTCCATGTGATGCCGAGGGTGGGCAGCGAGTCGTCCGCACCGGTCATCTGGTTCGCGGGCGGGGAGGTGGAGCGCTACGACGGCTTCGTCGCGTTCTTCCGCGCCCTGCGGGCGCGCAATCTGAAGCAGGCTGAGCGTCTGCGGCGGAGAAGCTCGGAGACCTGAGTCGGTCAACGAACGGCCTGTCCGGAGTGACACCGCCGATGGCGACGACCCTCAGCGGGCCGCCGCCACCGGCACGTACGTCGTCAGTCCCGGCCGCGCTGGGCGCGGTAGCGGCGGATCAGCGCGGCGGTGGAGGAGTCCACGTCGCCCAGGTCCGGGCCGGTGCCGGTGAGCTTCGGCGCGAGCTGGTTGGCCATCACCTTGCCCAGTTCGACGCCCCACTGGTCGAACGGGTTGATGTTCCAGACGGTGCCCTCGGTGAAGACGATGTGCTCGTAGAGGGCGATCAGCTGGCCCAGCGTCGCCGGGGTGAGCTTCGGCGCGATGATCGAGGTGGTCGGGTGGTTGCCCGGCATCACCCTGTGCGGCACCACGTCGGCCGCGGTGCCCTCCGCCTCGACCTGCTCCTTCGTCCGGCCAAAGGCCAGCGCGGCGGTCTGCGCGAAGAAGTTCGACATGAACAGGTCGTGCATGTCGCCCAGGTCGTGGTTGGGCCGGCTGAACGCGATGAAGTCGGCCGGGATGAGCAGCGTTCCCTGGTGGATGAGCTGGTAGAAGGCGTGCTGGCCGTTGGTGCCGGGCTCGCCCCAGAAGATCTCCCCGGTCGGACAGGTCACCGGGGTGCCGTCGACGGTCACCGACTTGCCGTTGCTCTCCATCGTCAGCTGCTGCAGGTACGCCGGGAACCGGTGCAGGTACTGCGAGTACGGCAGCACGGCGTGGGTCTGCGCGCCGAGGAAGTCGGTGTACCAGACGTTGAGCAGACCCAGCAGCGCCGGCAGGTTCCGCTCGACCGGTGTGCTCCGGAAGTGCTCGTCGACGGCGTGGTAGCCGGCCAGCATCTCCCGGAATCGCTCCGGCCCGATGGCCAGCATGACCGAAAGGCCGACGGCCGAGGGCAGCGAGTACCGGCCGCCCACCCAGTCCCAGAAGCCGAACATGTTCTCCGGGTCGATGCCGAAGTCGCGGACCCGCTGCTCGTTGGTGCTGACCGCGACGAAGTGCCGGGCGATCGCCGAGTCGTCGGCGTCCAGCCCGGCGAGCAGCCAGCGGCGTGCCTGGTTGGCGTTGGCCAGCGTCTCCTGAGTGGAGAACGTCTTGGAGACCACGATGAACAGGGTGGTTGCCGGGTCCAGGTCGGTGGTCTTGTCGTGGATGTCGGTGGGGTCGATGTTGGAGACGAACCGGCAGCTGATGCCGGCGTCGCGGTAGGCCTTCAGCGCCTCGTACGCCATCACCGGCCCGAGGTCCGACCCGCCGATGCCGATGTTGACCACGGTGGTGATGCGCTCGCCGGTGTGCCCGCGCCAGGTGCCGGAGCGGACCCGCTCGGCGAAGGCGGACATCCGGTCCAGTACGGCGTGCACGTCGGCGACCACGTCCTGCCCGTCCACGACCAGCGAGGCGTCGCGCGGCAGGCGCAGCGCGGTGTGCAGGACGGCCCGGTCCTCGGTGGCGTTGATGTGCGCGCCGGAGAACATGGCGGCGATCCGGTCGGTCAGCCGGACCCGCGCGGCGAGGGCGGTGAGCAGCATCAGCGTCTCGTCGGTGACGAGGTTCTTGCTGTAGTCGACGTGCAGGTCGGCGACGTCGCCGGTGAGCCGTTCACCCCGCTGCCCGTCGACGGCGAACAGTTCCCGCAGGTGGGTGCCGCGCACCGCCTCGGCGTGCTTGCGCAGGGCCTGCCATTCGTCGGTGGTGGTGATGTCCACAGCCATCGGGTCGATCTTCTCCTTCACGACGGGTCTGTCAGCGGGGCGTCGGCGCGCCCGCTGCCGGCGACTCCACCAGCCTGCCACCCGGGACGGGCGGGCGCGACGGGACCCGACATCGCCCACGCCGTGGAACGACTCCCTGGACCGTTCACGGGCGACACGGACTTGGGACACCTGTTCGACATGCCCGTCACCCGGAGACAGCGTGCCGACGAGGACGACCCGTGTGACTACCAGAGTTAGTTGGCCACCACAGGAGTTAGTTGGCCACTGGTCGCGGCGGCGGGTTCGGCGGGTGGCCCGACCAACGTCGAACCACCGCCATTCAAGAACCACTCTCCGTAGTCAGTGCCTGAGACTGGGAGGTGCCGAGCCGCCCAAGCCCGCCCGTTATCTGCGGCAAGAGAGGAACGTTCAACTCCTGCCCCGCTCAGCCAACGGGAAGGTGGTATGCCTGGTCCAAGTGCCGCTGTCATCGGTCTGAACCATGAGCGTCACCTTCCGGGCACGTCCCGGGAGCGGCAGATGCTGTTCGAGGGACCGTTCTGCAGCTTGCATGTCCGCCAGGTCGCAGCCATCAGCCACCGTCAGGTGAGGCACGACGTCGTCAAACTGCCCCTCGTACGGCGGGAAAGCCGGGAAGGCTGTGTGCACGAGCTCGGTGAGGATCCGGAACGGCTGGGGATCCTCTGGCGCGAGCCACAGAACCTCGTCGCCAAACCATGCGGTGCGGGTCAGCCGAAAGTCGAACGCTGCGGTACCGGCGAGGATCCGTTGCAGCTCAGCTGCGACCACCGGGTCGATCTGAGCTGGAGGCACAAACGGAAACAGCACGGTGACATGTGCCGGGACCCCTAACTTGGCGCTGGCGTCGGGGACATCACGGTGGCGTCCCACTGCCGCTTCCGCCTCGGGGACCTCGAGGACTAGGGCACTTCGACGGAGTACCGGACCCATGGCACAAGCCTAGGTCTTGGCGTAACCGGGGAAGCACTGGACCCGGGACGAACTCGCGGATAGCGGCTATGAGCGGATGCGTAGGGGCTCGGCCGCCCCCCATCGACGCATCCTCCGGCGAGCAGGTACGGCTCTCCCGGGCCGGCAACCGACAGATCAACCGGGTGCTGCACATCATGGCCACAGTCCAGCTACGCAACCCCACCGAGGGACGCGCCTACTTCGACCGGAAGAAGGCCTCCGGCAAGACGTCAATGGAAGCGATGCGTGCGCTGAAACGACGCCTGTCCGACATCGTCTACCGACACATGATCAACGACGCCGTGGCCGCCGCGGCGGCGGGTCCGGAAGGACACCGGGGAACGACAACTGACTCCACCGTGACCAGCTCACATCCCCAAGCCGGCTCTTCGGAGAAGTCACTTCCCGGACCCGCCAAGACTCAGCTTAGAACCCCGCTCCCAGCGTTGTCTTGACACAGAGGGAGCCAGATCCGGATGTCGATTACGCCGAGCACGGTCAGCTGCCGATCATCGTCTCTGTGTCGGCATTGATGCACCACCATGACCCTTGAGGTCGGACAAAAATTCCCGACTACGCGGCGGCGTTACGGCTAACCTTGCGGCCGTGACGGGACATGACGTGCGACTGGAGCAGGAACACGATCACGCGGCGGTGCGGGAAGTTCACGCCCGCGCGTTCGGCCATCCAGACCGGGTGCCGGGCCTGGTTGACGACCTGCGGACCGCCCGAGCGCCGTTGCCACCACTGTCACTGGTGGCCACCGTCGACGACTCGGAAGGCGATCGGGTCGTCGGGCACGTGATGCTCAGCGGTTGCCGGTTGGACGCGTCGGAGCGGTTGGTGGCCGTGTACGCGCTGTCGCCGCTGGGCGTACTGCCGGAGTTCCAGCGATCCGGGATCGGCACCGCGTTGATCGGCCACGCCTTGTCCGCCGCCGACGCCCAGGGCATACCGCTGGTGTTCTTGGAGGGCGCGCCCGGCTACTACGGTGCGCGTGGCTTCGACGACGCCGAGCGGCTGGGCTTCCGGCCGCCGACGCTGCGGTACCCGCCGGGCGCGTACCAGGTCGCCCGGCTGTCGGCGTACGAGGACTGGATGCACGGCACCCTTGTCTACTCCGACGTCTTCTGGGCCCACGACTGCGTCGGCCTGCGCGGCGAACGGCTGCGTGCGCTCCAACGAGCCGGAGGCCGATGACCCATGGTGTCAGCGGTCCGGTGGCGCCGCGGTACGGCCGTCGCCAACTTGACCACTGATCGATGGTCAACAGCACGAGCCGGTAAAGATCAGCGCCGGGGCGGGCCGTCGGCCGTTCCCTATCGGGCACTCGACACCCGGATCTCGGCAGAGTCGGACGTGGCCCACCCGCCGAGCTGCCAACGCCCGACCAGCGGCATGAGAGTGTGGCTGGTCGTCATCGCGGGCAGGTCCCGCCCTCAACCGGGAGAACACCTTCGCATGAGTAGGTCACTGGTCCGGTCTCCGGGCGGCGTGTGCGGACACTCCCGCCTGACGTGGCGGTCTCCGGCCCCGCGGTCAGTCGTCGACCGCTTGGTAGACAGCGGTCCAGAAGTCGTGCGACCTCGGCAGCCTCTGGTCGCCTGCGTGCGCCCGCTGCATGATGAAGATCGTCGTCATGTCCTCGGCGGGATCGTTGTACCAGGCGGTGCCGTAGAAGCCGGGCCATCCGTAGCTCCCGACCGATGGGCCGAGGTGCGTACGGCGGGTGCGGACCGACATCCCGAAACCCCAGCCCATGGTGTCGAAGTACCCCGGCCAGAACCCGGAGACCGCCTTCTGCGCCGGGGTCAGGTGGTCGCTGGTCATCAGGGTCACCGATGGCCGCGAGAGCACCCGCTCGCCGCGGTGGGTGCCGCCGGCGAGCAGAGCCGTGGCGAAGGCGAGGTAGTCGTCGGCGGTGGAGACGAGCCCGCCGCCACCTGATTCGAACGCCGGCGGCCGACTCCACCGCCCGTCGGGGGCGTCTTCGACAACCGGCTCACCGGTGGCGGCATTGTCGCGCTCGTACGCCGTCGCCAACCGGCCGATGCTCTCGCCGCTCACGCTGAAGGCGGTGTCCTTCATCGCGAGCGGATCGCAGATCCGCTCGCGCAAGGCATCTGCGAAAGACATGCCGGTGGCCCGGGCGATGAGCACGCCCGTCACGTCGGCGGCGGTGTCGTACATCCAGCGCTCACCTGTCTGGTGGACGAGCGGAAGCGTGCCGAGCCGGCGGATCCACTCGTTCGGCGGCGGCTTGCCGAGTGCGTTCAGCGCGTCGGCGATCGGGACCGTTCCCGGCTCGGCAGGGACCATGCCGGTGCCGAGGGTGTAGGTCAGCAGATCCCGCAGCGTTATCGGGCGTTTCGCCGCAACGGTGTCTTCCAGTGGCCCGTTGGGATCGGTGAGCACGGTCATGTCCGCCAGCTCCGGGAGGAGGTCGTCGACCGGGTCATCGAGGCGGAAGGTGCAGTCCTCGATGAGCGTCATCGCACACGCGGCGACGATCGGCTTCGTCATCGAGGCCATGCGACAGATCGTGTCGCCTGCCATCGGTGTCCTCGACCCTGCGCCCTCGAACGCGAGATTGCCCGTTGCTTCGATGTGCACCTCGCCGTGGCGGGCGAGGACGGCCACCACACCCGGGACAAAGCCGGAGTCGACGTGACGCTCGAGCAGCTCTCGCACCCGAGCCAGCCGTTTCGACGAGAAGCCACCAGTAGCCACCTGTCTCCTCCTCATCTCGTCCGTCCGCGAGTTACATGTTGCGCGACGACCACACGTTCCGCGAGGACGTTGAGGAAGAGACCCCGTCGAGCAGTACCGGTCATCGGCAGAAGCGCTTGTCCTGGTCGCTACGTTCCAGAGGCCATGTAGGCGGCGAGGATGTAGTTGGGGTGGCGGTCGAGGTTCTTGCGGGCGCGGTCGTAGCGCATGGTGGTGCGGGGATCGGCGTGGCGGGCGGCGATCTGCACGTCGCGCAGGCTCACGCCGGCGTCGAGCATGTGGTGACGAAGGTGTGGCGCTGATGTGCGGGTGCATCCTCGGCATCCGGATCCCGGCGCTGGCGGCCAGGTGCTTGAGCCGGCGGGTTGCCGCGTGCCGGTCCATCCGCGATCCGAGGTTGTTGCGGAGGATCGGGCCGTCGATGCGGTCGTCGACCGCACGGTCCACGGCCCTGGCCACCGCGGGTGGCAGCGGGATGAGGACGACCTTGCCGCCTTTGCCGCGTACCCGCACGACGCGGTGTCCGTGTTCCTCGCCGAGGTCGCCGATGTTGGCGCCGCAGGCGTCGAAGATCCGCAACCCGAGCAGGCCGAGCATGGCGATCAGCGCGAAGTCGTTCGGGTTGGCCGATCGCCGCGCGGTGGTGATCCGGGCCTCGAACTGGAGGTGGCCCAGCCCGAGGGTGGGTGATTCGGGGGGGCACCACCGGTCTGCGGACGTAGTCGGCCGGTGAGTGCGGCAGGATGCCATCGATGACGCAGACACGGTAGAAGCCGACCATGACCGACAGGCGGCGGGAGACGGTTGAGGGCTGGAAGCGGCGGACGTCCTGGAGCCAGCGCACGTACCGCTCGATGTCCACGCGTGCGGCCGACAGCGGATCCAGATTCTGGCCGGTGCACCAGGTCAGGAAGACTCGCAGGTCGGACTCGGTGTGCAGCCGCGAGTCACCCCGGTACCGACCGAGATAGGCCGATACCGCCGCACGGAGAACGACACGATCAGGAGAGATGACACCGAGACCAGAAGTAAGAGAGGGTCATACCTCACGGTTCGTCACCAACCAAGTCGGCTCCAACGCCCTACAGGCGGCAGACGAGATAGTTGCGCCTGCGTCGGCTTTAGGGGCGATGTCTAGACTTCGCGTCGTGGCAGACACGGGAGCCTACGCCGACGAGTGTGTTGCCGCCGCGTGGGCGCGGATCGAGGTTGGCCTGAGTCGCGTCCTGCCGGCTTCCCTGCGGCAGTTCGCGGTGCCGGCCGAAGTACCGGCAATCGATGTGGTGGAGGCCGCCTTGGCGGTGGCGCTGCCACAGGATTTTCGCGCCAGTCTCCGCATCCACAACGGGACGAAGTGGATTTCCCCCGGCTCGGGTCAGCCCAGCCCGGTACCGCTGGATTACCTCTACGACACCGACCAGATCGTCGAGGTGACCCGGACGTGGCGCGACAACTATGCCGCGGACCCGGTCTTTGACGATCCTCGGGTCTGGGCGTACCTGGTCGACCAGGCGGACATCTGCCTGAACGGGCCGGTGCGGCCGATTGTGGGTTCGGCGGGCGCGGTGGTGGTGGGTGACATGAACGGCGACGTGCATTGGTTTCTCGACTTCGATCCGGCACCGGGGGGAACGCCCGGACAGGTGGTTCGGGTTGATGTCGAGTGCTCCTCGTGGGACGTGCTGGCCCCGTCCTGGACGCAGCTTCTCGTTCGCTATGCCGAGGATCTGGAACTGTTCGCGGCAGATCCTGACAGCTCGAGCCTCGTGATCGATCAGGACTTCGGACCGGAGTGCGAATGGGGCAGCACGCCGACGGACTCTTGGGGGACACGTCCCGCATGGCTTCGAGACGTTCAGGCTCGAAATCCGTACTCGTAGTGACCTGTGACCCTGCAGGCCAGCCGTCCTCACGGTCGAGTGTGCCGCCCACCGCCTACGTGATCCTCAAGAGAAGCGAATGCCCTGTCATCGGCAAGACCGAGCCCCGAGTTGATCGACCTACCGGTCACGCTGCGCGACGCGCGGCCAGCAGCGGAAGAGGCGCGCATCGCGGCAGATCCGGATACGTGACCTTGGCAAATCCGCACGGCGGCGGTGGTAACAGCCGTGACGGTGACAATCGGGTCGTGGATTCAGGCCGGTCAGGCGGCCGGTTCGCTAGTGGGCGACCGGTGGCCTCCGTGGCACGCGACCAACGCGTCTGCCACGATTTCAGCGTCAGCTTCTGCGACGTCCGCTGGGTACTCCGGTAGCAGGTCGTCCCAGACGACCAGCCACGACCCGTACAATTGGGCCTGCCCCTCGGGCCGAGCGAAGAACCAGACGTGCAGGTGGGCGCCACCATCTCCGATGCGGTAGACGTGGGCCCGCGAGATGTGCGGCAGTGCCTGCATGTGGCGGACGATGCGAGTGCTCAATAGCCCCAGTTCGGCGGCCAGTTCGTCAGGTAGATCCGCCATGTCGTAGTGATCGCGCGGATACAGCATGAGCACCAGCGGGACGCCCACTCCCGGAATCCGGACCAGGCGCCAGTGATCGTTGAACCAGATCCCTTCGTCCCGGTCGCGGCAGGCGTTGCAGTCCGACGGATCCTCGCCGTGCCGCGCGGGCTCCGGGAGCACCGGCGGGCGCAACGGCGCTACGCGCAGTCCGTCCGGCTCGAACGGGCTGATCTCCCATCCCGTCATGCGCGCCAACGGGAGCCGGCGTTCGCTGTCCGCGACGGCGACTGCGTGGTCATAGAACTCGTCCGGTCGCAAGGCCATGCGGCGAAGACTAGTACGACAAGATTCCAAGTGATCGACAGCCCCGTTGTGGCTGCCAGGCACCGCCCGATGGTCTCGTACTCGATGGTCCGGATGAACTCGAAGCATCCGCTCGTCGGCACGACAGCGCACTGCGCCGGGCGGGGCCAACGCGCGGACAGCGGCAGATCCGTGCAGGGGTTTGGTGCGAGAGACTTGGACTCGTGAGCGTTGACGACGTCGTTGCCCAGGTGCGTGACTTGTTGAGGCGGGTCCCGCGACCGCCGGACATGCCTGGCGCTGGCGGCGCTGACGAGGCGTCGATCGCCGATCTGACTCGCCGATTGGGTCACGAACTGCCGGCACCACTGCTGGAGTGGCTCCGTCTGTGCCGGGGCGATGCGGGCCACCTGGAACAACAGCCCGGCCGCCCGGGCCGGGTAGTCATCGGTTGGAACGTGCATCACCAACTCTTGGTGCAAGGCCCCGTCACTCGGCAGGTTGAGATGACGCCGCGACAGCCCGACGGTCACCAGGGTCGTGACCCCGCCGAACGGGACGTCGGGGCCAAACCATGCCACCTGAACGCCCTCCGGCGTCGTACCGTCGCCTCGGCTACCACCCGCGATGAGCCCGAGGAACGACTCCAGGTGTTCAATCAATCCAGCCACTCGGTGATCATCTCCGATCGAGCCACGTCAGGGTTGGCTGGTCAGGTGGTGCACAGACAGTTGGCCGGTATCGCCACCACAGGCAAGCAGGGTGCCGTCGGCGGAGAAGGCGATTCGGTGGGTGCGGCCGGTGTGCGATGGCGCCAGCGTCAGTGGTGAGGGTTCGCCGGTCGGCAGGTGCAGGGTGGCACCGAGTCGGCCGCCGATGGCAAGGAGGTCCCCATCTGGGGAGTACTGCCAGCTGAAGCAGGTGCCGTAGCGGTCGGTGCGGTGCGGGTCGGCCACGGCCCAGGCGAGGGTGTCGCCCTCGATGGGCAGGGCGAACGGTCCCTCGGCGAAGCCGCCGGTGGCGAGGACGAGCCGCTCGGTGGGGTCGAAGCCCAGGTGCCTGATCCCGGTGCGGCCGGTCGTGCTGGCGAACGGGAACGGGAACCGGGTGCTATGCAGCAGCCGACCGGTGTCGACGTGCCACAGCTGCACGGTGGCGTCGTGCACGCCATAGGTGAGGGCAAGCAGCCGCCCGGAGGGCGACAGGGCTCCAGCGCGACACTCGGGTTGGTCGGCGACGTGCAGGACCAGTACGTCATCGCCGGTGCTGGTGGCACGGACACGGACCCGGTCATCGGTGTCGAACAGCAGCAGCCGATGCCGGGTGGCGTCCTGGACCGGCCGGGCGCAGAAGGGGTTGAACCGGGCAGTGCTGAACTGTTCGTAGGCTGCGAGGATGCGGGTGGCGCCGGTGGTGAGGTCGAGGTGACGGGTCTCGTCGTTGAGCGCGTAGACCAGGCCGGTGCCGTCGGCGTCGAACAGCACGGTGTGGATGAACGTCTGCTTCGCTGGGCCGCTGCCGGGTGTCTCGGTGTGCACGAGTCGGCGCCGGCCGGTCGAGACATCGATGAGCTGTAGGTCTGCACCGTAGGCGCCACGGTGCAGCGAGGCAACGGCGAGGGTGTGGCCTTGCGGATGCAGGTCGAAGGTCTGTGGGCCGTCGCTGTTCGGCGGGGCGCAGCGCAGGACGGGCTCACCAGGTGGGGTGCCGGCTGAGTCGCGGACAAAGACGAAACCCTCGCGCATGCGAGCGGCGGCCTCACGTGCGAGGGCGTCGCGGGCGGCCTGCGGGTTGGGAAGATCGCGGCTACTGTGCCGCTCCTTGGCGGTGCCTCTCCACGAGCGGCGCAGCAGGCGGGCACCGTCGACCGCGAGGTGCAGGTGTCTGGGTGCGGGCGGGTCGGGATGGGTAAGCAGCACCTCGTCGGTCGGCACGGACGGACTGTAGCGAACCACCGGCCGCGTTCGAGGCCAGGACCGGTAGGCCGTCGAAGCGGGGTAACGCGCTCGCACATCGAACATCCGCTTCTCGGCAGATCCCCCCACACTCAGCGGCAGAAGCGTGCACCCGCCCATAAGCGCGGGCTCAAAAGACGGCCGGAAAGTTAGGAACGAGTGGTCTGCGATGCGGTTCGGCTGAAGCAGCGTTTACCGGGCGTTCGAGGGGCGCGACGCGGGGTCGTCAAGGTGGAGAGCCCAGGGGCAAAGCAAAGTCAGGTGATCATGTGGACGTGCTGCTGAGCGGCGGTTTCGCTGTCTGAGGCCGGTTCATAGACGCGGCCTTCCTAAGTGGATGATGAAGGTTCTCTACGCCAGCATCGTCTGCAAAGAAAGGCCGCTCGTGGCAGTCTCCCATGCCTTGACCGCTTGCGTCACTGACAGCGGCGCTGACATCGACGTTTCCGACGTGACCGCGTTGTACGAGGTGTTCTCCCAGGTCAGCGACCCACGCAAGCCTCGGGGAGTGCGTCACGGGCTGCCGGCGGCGTTGACCATGTTGGCGTTGGCGGTGCTCTGCGGAGCCCGCAACTTCCGCCAGGCCGCCGACCGGGTCGCCGAGCTGCCCGCGCTGCTGCTGGCCGCCGCGGGCGCCCGCGTGGACCCCCGCCACGGCCGGCGGATACCGCCCAGTCGGGACACCCTGCGCCGTGTGGCCGAGACGATCGACGCCGCCGCCACCGACCGCCTGCTGTGTCAGTGGATCGCCACCCGCATCCCACCCACCGACGGCGGGCGGCCTGGCCTGGCCTTGGACGGCAAGACCGTACGGGCCTCCCACGACGGCGACCCCGCCAACAACGTGAGACTGTTCTCCGCGATGCGCCACGACACCGCCGTCGTGATCGCTCAACTCCGGGTGCCCGACGACACCACCGAGGTCACCCAGGTCCAAGCGTTGCTGGACCCGGTCGAGATCGCCGGCGCGGTGATCACCGCCGACGCCGCGCACCCCTCGACCGACACCGCCACCTACCTGCACCACCGCGGCGCCGGTTACGTGTTCACCGTCAAGGGCAACAGACCCGCCCTCCTCGCGGCGATCTGGCAGCGCCTACCCGCCGCGACCAGCGACAGCGCCGCCCACACTCACCGCGAACACCGCTCGGGACTCATCATCGAGCGTCGGATCTGGACCGCCGACGCCGCCGGCATCGAGTTCCCCGCCGCCGCGCAGGTCTTCCGGATCCGCCGCGACACCTACGACCTGACCGGCCAACGCCTGCACAAGGACATCGTCCACGGGATCACCAACCTGGACGCCCAGGCCACCACAGCCGCGGACATCGCCGACTACACCCGCCGACACTGGGGCATCGAGAACAAGATCCACTGGGTCCGGGACGTCCTCTTCGCCGAAGACCACCACCATGCCTGGCTCGGTGCCGCCGCCCACACCATGGCCCTGTTCCGCAACCTCGCCATCGGACTGATCCGCCTCGCCGGCCACTCCAAGATCAAACAGGTCCTGGAGCGACTCCACGGCAACAAACTGCTGATCCTGCCACTACTCGCCGCATCCCGAACATGATCAACTGACTTTGCTTTACCTCTGGTGGAGAGCCAGAGCCGTCACTCATATCCCATGGCCGGGATGACCTTGCCGAGTGCTTCTTCGATGAACTCGCGGGTTTCGTCGTCGAATTGGTCGTTGCGGTTCGTCAGCTTGTGCGACTGAAACGTTGAAGGGGTGGCGAAGTCGTCGACGTCGAGCCGTTCGAACAGGGCGCGGCGCTGCCCGGGCCAGTCGGCTGCGAGATCTTCTGCTTTCACCTCGATGTATCGCCTGCCCGTCAGGTCGACCGTGTTCTTCCAGGTGAGCCATCGGTGGTAGACCGGCTTGAGGTAGGCGAGCGCGCCGTCGACGGTGGGCGGTGCCCATGGCTGGGCCAGGTGGGATGCGAGCACTGAGACCGGGTGACGCTTGATGTGCACGATGGTCGCTTCGGGGACCAGTTCCCAGAGGAACTCCATGCACAGCAGGTTGAACGGTGTCTTCTCGCACCAGGTCGGCTTGCCGGCGTCGGCGGCTGCTCCGCCGAACATGGTGTCGATCAGGCCCCGCAAGATTCCGAGCAGTTCGCCCCGGTCGCTGAAATACCTGGGAAGTACCCGCCGGCGGCTCAGCGGCTCGAACGGCCCGGCAGGCCGGTCGGCGTTCCCGAAGCCTTCCGCGGGCGCAGGTTCGTCGTATGTGTACGCGATCAACTGCGGCCAGAGCTGTTGCACCGCGTCCCGGTAGCGCCGCTCGCCGACCAGCTCGGGAACGGTTTTGCCGCGATCGTCGCGCCGGCCGGGCACTCGTACGGTGAGGAAGTCGCTCAGCCGGTGCAGGGCGTCCTCACCGACGGTGGGGTCGTATCGATCGGTGAGCGCGTCGGCCAGGTCCCGCAGGCCACCCGGGTCGATGAGAAACCGGGTCTCCATGGGAATCCGATGGATCAGCGGATGTTCGCCGATGATGTCGGCGATCCGTGACGTTCCCGAACGCCCCGTACCCGCAACGAAGATCGGTGAGGGGAAAGGCATGGCGAGCAGTCAAACTCTCAGCCCGGCGCCTGTGCAAGCCATTTATCCCCTTCACCCGCTGCTACGGGCCGGACCCGCACCCGCCGCGCCGAGTGCGTGCCGGACGGCCGCCTCCAACAAGCGAGCAACGAATTATCGACGCTTCCCAACGCGCCGCATCCCTCACACACTGATGCACTGATCTCGGCAGTTCAGGATGCCCGCTCGACTCAGTAGCCAGCTACCAACCGTGGCCGCTCCTGAACGGTCGGCACGCACGGGCAGCGGCAGAAGCGGATGTTGCTCATGGCGTGGATGAGCTGGGTCGCGGTTGTGGTACGACTTGCTCCGCGTGATCGGCTTGGTCGCGGCGGCTGCAGTTAGGGATGGTGGGCATGTTCAAGTGGCGCCGCGACGAGGTGCCGGATCCCGAGATCGAAATAGGGCCGGACGGGCTGCCGACGCCGCAGTCGGTGGCGGCCATCGAGCGGGCTGCACGAGCAGGGCACGTGGTGTCGATGGCCAACCTCGGTCTTGGGTTGTACCAGCGCGGCGAACACCGCGACGGGCTGCGGTGGTTGGAGAAGGCATGGCGATCAGGCAACGCTCCCGCAGGCTTCAATCTCGGCACCATCTATGCCCAGCAGGGTGACACCAACCGCGCCGACGTGATCTGGCAGAAGGCCGCAGACCTGGGCGACCCTGATGCCATGGTGGGCCTGGCGCGGCTCGCACTCGGGCGGGGCGACCACACGAGCGCCACGCGGTGGGTTCACCCGGTGCTCAACCAGGATGAGATGTTCCCCATCACGGCGTTGGGCGTCGCGTTCCGCGACTACGGCGACGAGAGCACTGCGCTGCGGGCGTTCACCCGCGCGATCAATCTCGGCGACCCGTACGCGATGGAGTACACGGCGCACATACTTGAGGCCCGAGGCCGCACCGGCGACGCTGCTCGGTTACGCGCACGCGCCGAAGCGGTCCGCGACGCCGCAGGCGGCGACGACGCTCCCTTCCGGTGAGCCGGCATCGCAGCCGACGCGCAGCCCCAGATAGGCAAACTGGCCGCCGACGCGATCAAGCGTGGACGTTCTCACTGACGCCTGAGTGCATCTAGAAGCCCCGTACCACTGGCCAATCCTGCCGGCCAGCGTGAACGTCCGGCTCTCGCCAAAGTCACGCGACTTGCGGCAATTGCGGATGTTGCTCTGGCGTCCGTCGGCGTCGCTTGTCAAGATTCCGTGTGTGCATGGCCACGACTGGCTGAACACGGCGGATCGCTTCGCCCCAGGCCGCGAGCTGTTCCGGTCATACCGTGGGTTCCATCTGTTGGCCCAGACGGTCAGCCATGGCCAGCTCCTACTCCGCTCGCCGCGATCCGCGGGGCAGCCGACCCGCATCGACGTGTTGTTCAAGCCCGTGTCGACGCAGAAGATCCGCCATAGCTACGACCGCCTGGTGATCCGCTGCGCCAGCAGCGAGGAGCAGGCCCGCATCCAGGAGCAGTTGCCCGACGGCACGCCCGGCCAGGACGAGCACCTATTCGTGCTGGAAACGGCGGACTCGCTGGACTGGGTCGTGGCGATGGCTGTCGGGTGGCACGAGGATGACGAGCCCGGCGACATCAGCCGTTTCGTCTGGCTCGACGAAGGCAGGAAGCCGGTGGTGCAGAGGCCACTCGATGGAGCCGACGGCGGCCTCAGTCACGGCCTCGCCTCCTTGGATGAGGTCGTCGCCGCGCTGCGAGCGGGCGAGCGACCACCCGACATTGCGGATCCACGTCACGCCTACCTGCATGTCGTCATGGTCAGGATCAGTTGGCCTGGTCAAGATGGCACTGTTGCGCCGGTCGGGGCGTTCCTGACGCGAGAAGCCGCCAACGACTACCTAACATCGCGGCATCCGTTCGAGGGTGCCGAGTTCTACGTGGAGACCGTGCCACTCAGCTTCTAGCGCCGTTCGCAGCTTGACCCGCGACTCCAGCAGGGGCGGCCGGCCGATCGCGCGCTCAGCGGCAGATCAGGATGTCGGCGGTGGTCGGCGGTGACGACAAGGCCCAAAGTCGGGTTGGCACATGTACGGCTGGGATGATCGTGGCCATGTGGTTGGAGTCGCGGTGGACGGCTACGTCGGATCGTGGAGTGGTGCCGGTACACGGTTCGTTGGCGGTCTATCCCGGTACGTTCGATCCGTTCACCCCGGGGCACCGCGACCTGGTGGCCCGTGCCCGGGTGATGTTCGACCAGGTCATCGTGTTGCTGGCGGTGAACGCCGACAAGCGACCAACCGCCGAGGCCACGACCAGGGCCGTACACGTGCGCGACGCCATGCCGGCAGCCTGGGGCAATGTCGAGGTGGACACCTGGACCGGCCTGACCACCGCCTACTGCCTGCGCCGCGGCGCCACGGTCATCGTCCGCGGCCTACGTACGGCCGCGGACCTTCGCCACGAGTACCAGCTCGCTGCGATGAACGAGCAACTCGGCATTCAGACCGTCTGGTTGCCGTCCCGTCCGCAGCTGGCCGCCACTTCGTCCACGGTCGCACGCGCATACCGCTCGGCACAGTCGGCCCGTCCGTCCTTGAACGCTGAAGAGTGACCCCCAGGGGTACCGGAATGTTGGCAACGCCTCGAGGTGGGATGCACTCTTCTCGGCATGTCCGCAAGGGAACCGCACCGAGGCTGACCGACGCAGCGTGACCGGTGTGCCGAGGCCCCAGCGCGCACGATCGGCGGCATGAGCGTGCGTCGCGGCGCGCTGTCACAAGCCGATGGGTCGGTAGGTCAATGCCGCGTCGACGATGGTCTCGGGTGGCGCGTTGACCAGCTCCGGTGGCGGCCAGAAGATCAAATCGGTGACTCGTGGGTGCAGGACGTTGGTCTCCAGCAGCAGAACGTAGTAGTCGGTGTCGTCGTCGGCTGCCTGTATCCGGCGGACGATCTCGATCAGCTCGTCGCGGGTGACGTTGGCGACCTTCGGCCTTGCGGGTCGGGCGGCCTCGAGCGCGAAGTCCTCGAGTTGCGAGACTTCCAGTAGGTGAGGAAGTAATCGGCGGTGTAGTCATGGCCGGTTTCGGCGTTGAACCCGGCGATCGCTGCGTCGGCCGACTCGCCGCGTTCAAGCAGCCCCGCGATGGTCGCGATGGCGGTACACAGCTCTGCGATGCGCTGTGGTCCGACCACCGGCGGGCAGAGCTCGGGGCGCGACTCCATCCGAACATTGTCCACGGGCCGGCCGGCGTCTTCTTCTGAGCACAAGCCCCACGCTCATCGGCCACGACCGAGCGCGACGCTTGACCAGCGGCAGTTGAGGATGTCGGCGGGGACGGCGAACATCATGGTGTGCCGATCGCACGCCGTGACCAGAGCCGTCTGGGCGCGTCGGGCAGAGACCCACGACTCGCGGGAGAAGAATGTGACTTCCGAGCTGTCGTTGATCGGTCTTTGGGCGGTCGCTGGGTGCAGCACACTGACCCTATGAACCGTCCGGCTGCGTTCCTCGCCGATCCGCCGCAAAGCCCGGCGGTGACTGCCGCCTACGAGGCTGATCTCACCTCCGACGGCTACGTCAACAACCTCACTCGTGTCTGGTGCTGGCGTCCTGATGTGCTGGCGTCTTTCCAGGCCCTGCGTGCTGATCTCCTGGCCGATTCAGGCCTGTCGCTCAGGGAAGTAGCCGTGATGGTCGCCGCCACCGCCGCTGCCCGCAGCGACGCTTACTGTGCGCTGGCGTGGGGTTCCAGGCTGGCCGAACTCAGTGACGAGGCGACCGCCGCAAGGGTGCTGCAAGGCGTTGATAGTGACCTGTCCGAGCGGGAGGCCGCACTGGCCGGTTGGTCTCGTCAGGTCGTCCGGGATCCGAATGCCACGACCGAGGCCCACGTGGAGCGCTTACGCGACGCGGGTCTCAATGACCAGGAAATCTTCGAGGCGACGACCTGGATCGCGTTCCGGCTAGCGTTCTCCACCGTCAACGACGCGCTGGGAGCACGGCCAGATCCGCAGCTTGCTGAGAAGGCACCTCGGCTCGTCCGGGAAGCCGTCACCTACGGCCGCCAAGTCTAGGCGCGACTGCTATGGCTACCTGATGCGCCGGCTCGCCGAGCGCGCCTCGAACGTGGTCTTCTTCGCCCGCGCCCTGATCCTCAGCGGTAGTCGGCTGGCTTGGGAGAGGGGTTGAGCGGAGCGGCACCAGCCGGGATGATCCATTAATGGATCTCGTCGCCTCGCTACCTGCCTTCGTTGTGGCCGTTGTGCTGATCTCGGCATCTCCAGGTCCTGCGATGGCGCTGATCATGCGTCGGGCCGCGTTGCGCGGATTCGCCGGAGCGGTGCCGACCGTACTGGGCCTGGAGGCCGGTCTCTACCTCTGGGCGTTGTTCGCCGCCGGTAACTGGATAGGTCCCTGAATCGAGGCGCGTTGGAGCCGGTGGTCAGGCGGTGGTGGGGATCCAGGGGTTGCCGGCGGCGGCGGTGATGAGGGCGTCGAGCATGCCGAGGCCGTTTCGGGTGGCGGTGGCTGTGTAGCTGCGGATCGCAGCGAAGTGTTCGGCTCCCGTGAGGGTGCGCATGCTGCCGGAGACTTTGATCCTCAGTTTCGGCATGCGGATGGTCCGCTCGGCCGGGTTGTTGTCGAACGGGACGGCGGGGTTGGTGACGAAGCGCAGGTAGTCGTCGCGGCGGTCACGCAGCCGGACGAACAGGGCGTGATGCTTGCGTTCGAGCTTGCTCGCGCGTTCGGCGGTGGCTTGGGCGCCGAGCACGACCGCGCTGCGCAACAGGTGCAGGTGGTAGGCGAGGTCGGCCTGATCAGGTGTGGCGTCGGCGGTGTGCGCGGTGCCGACGAGCTGGTTCAGCTGCCGCAGGGCGCTGATGGCCTGGCCGGCGAGGTCGGCGACCAGGCCGGTGGCGGTGTCGGTGACATAGATCAACTCGCGGAGCGCGTGGGCGTTGCACAGCGCGTGGACCGCGTCGGTGTAGGTGTCGTACGGCGCCCACGCGTCATGCACCGCGACCCCGCGGAACCGCGGGAGGATCCCGATCTCGTCCATCGCGATGGTGCCGCGTTTCGGGTGCACGGCGAGGAGCACGTCGGTGGGTGTGGAGGCGGAGTGCAGCCACGCGAGACGGCCTGCGGTGCGCATCCCGGTCTCGCCGAAATGGGCTACCGGTGCGGCGGCGACGCGTCCGGCGATCACCGGCAGCACGCGGTCGATGATGCCCAGGGCGGTGCGTTTCACCCAGCCGGCCACGGTGCCCGCCGCGACCGGCACCCCGAACAGGTCCTTGATCGCCGCCGCCGTGCGTGACACCGACAGGAACTGCCCGTGCAGCAGGTAGACGCCGATCCCGGCCAGACGCGGCCCGTACACGACCGGCGCGGACGCCTCTGGCGGCGCGGGCGCGGTGGTGTGATGCCCACACGCACAGGCCAAAGTGATCAGCTGATGCTCGGTCACCTGAGGCTTCGGCTCCGGAAGGTCGATCACCTGCCGCCGGGTCACCTCGATCTCGGTAGCCGCCGCCAGGCTCTTCCCGCACCCGGCGCAAACCGCGGGCCGGTGCCGGAGCACCACGTCCGGGTCCGCCACCCGTTCCAAGGTGACACCGTCCTGACCCTTCGGCCGTCCCGGACCCCGACCCGACCGCCCGCGCAACGACTTCGGCGCCGGCTTGGCCAACCCGTCCGACGAGGGAGGCTTCGACGAGTTCGACGACGACAACTTCAACCGGGCTTCCAGATCCGCAACCCGCGCGAGAGCCTGCTCCAACCGGGCGGTCAACTCCACGACGTGCGCAACCAGCTCGTCATACGACGGCAACGACTCGGCAGGCACAACCCGCCAAGCTACCAGCCTCCACAACAGACACCACAACCGCCTGACGACCTATCCAGTCACCGCCGCCGCAGGTCTGGCAGCCATGGTTGCCGCTTCGGAAGCAGCCTTCATTGTCCTCCGGGTGATCGGCGCGGGATTCCTGATCTACCTTGGAATCAAGGCGTGGCGGACCGCCTGGCAGAGCCGGAAGCTGGGGTCGGTCCAGGAGCCGACCGAGGACCTGCTGTCCAACCCGAAGCGGGGCTGGTGGAAGGCCTTCGGCGAGGGTGCGTTGGTGATGCTCGCCAACCCGAAGGCCGCCGTGTTCATGATCGCGTTCTACCCCCAGTTCGTGCCGGCCGACCGGCCGTTGTTCGCGACCACCGCCCTCCTTGCACTGCTCCAGGTAGCTGTCGAGATCGTCCTGTACCTCGGTCTGGCGGCCGTGGTCGGGCGAGCGGGCGCGTGGTTCCGCAGACCGGTGATCCGCCGTCGACTGGAAGCGGTCAGCGGCACCGTGCTCGTCGTCCTAGGGCTACGGGTAGCCGCCGCGACCCGCTGACCGCCGCGACCCGCCCAAATCCCCCATTGGCGGTGGCGCCGAGTCGGGCGTGTCGGCGGAAGAGGCCATGCTCGGTCGGGTGCCAGATGAGTGCGTTCTTCGCGTGCTCAGACGCCTTGGTGCACCCAGGTTGAGCGGTTCCACCGCGTGATCGGTGACCTTCTGGCCGAAGAGAACGCGGGGGCGGGCACTACCGCCAGCCGGCGGCGTAGACCCCGCCCGGCACGTCGGCATCGGGGTCGTAGGGCGTCCGAGTGAAGCGGAACGAGGCGAGGTCGAGGTGCGACACGGCCCCGTCGGTCCGGCGGACGACACGCAGCGGCTCGCCTGCGTAGTAGCCGTCGAGCCCGACCCACGCGTCGGCGCCGACCGGGCGGAAGCGGGAGCCGCGGGCGACCCCCGGCTCGCCGAGGACGAGGTGGCCGCCCTCGACCCGGGCCACCGTGACGGATGGTCCCCAGTGCCACGTGCCCACGAGCTCCAGGAGGGACGCGTCACCCGACGCGGACCACGGCTCGACGGATGCGGGCTCGTGCTGCTCGAGCCCGGCGAGCAGCGCGGTGACCAGGCGCCGGGGCGCCGGGCTGCTCGCCGTGTTGGTCAGCACGACGACGCTGTCTCCGGTGTCGCGGGCGACGCGCAGCTCGGCGACGAAGCCCGGCATCGACCCGCCGTGGCCGGCGTACCGGCGTCCGTCGACGTTGAACACCTGCCAGCCGAGCCCGTGCGCACCCGTCCAAGGGACACCCTGGTCGTCGACGACGAGGTGCGGCTCGCACATCTCCTCGAGCGTGTCGGCGGCGAGCAGCTCGCCGGTGTCGCCGGCGAGGAAAGCGGCCCACCGCGCGAGGTCCTCGATCGTGGTCCACAGCTGGCCCGCGGGGCCCATCGCGCCGGCGTCGTGCTCGGGCTCGGGCAGGAGGACGTCGGCAAAGGGGTGCACGGCGAGACCGCGCGCCGCGCGCCCGGTGGGCCGCGTCGTCGTGCGGCCCATGCCGAGCGGCTCGAGCAGGTCGCGGCGCAAGACCTCGAACCAGTCGACGCCGTGGGCCCGGGCGACGAGTTGACCCAACGCGCCGTAGCCGACGTTCGTGTAGTGGAAGCGACGCCCGGAGCGGAAACGCTGCCCGACGCCCGACGCGACGAGCTCGTCCCACGTGCCGCCCGGCGTCCGTTCCCACCACGGGCCGTTAGTCTCGGCCTGCAGGCCGGCCGCGTGGACGAGCAGCTGTTCGACGGTGACGTCGCCGAAGGACGTCCCCGGCACGTGGTCGTCGAACCGATCGGACAGGTGGAGCAGCCCAGCGTCGCGCAGCCGCATGACGGCGACCGCGACGAACGTCTTGGTGATCGAGCCCATCCGGTACTGGGTGTCGGTGTCAGCCGAGTCTCCCCCGGCGCGGCCGTCGAGCGTCCCCACCGCACCGGACCAGGCGAGCCGCCCGTCGCGCACCACACCAGCGGCCACCGACGGGAGGCGACCGGCCCGCTGCTCTGTCGACAGCAGGTGGTCGAGGTGGCGGGCGGTCGAAGCGGTGGTGGCCGAGCGGTCGGGGTTCGTGGTCACGGCCTCACCATAGGACCCGCGGTCTGGCGTGGCGCAGACCGGGCGTTACCGGATCTCGGGACGTCCGGACGCCGGCGACCGGCGCCGACGTCACTGTCGGTGACGAGCGCTTCGCGGCAGATGAGTGCACATGATCATGAAGATGCCGATTACGGCGAGTTCGAAGGCTTGGCCTTCTGCGGGTAAATCGTCTCGTGACGGGCCAGCATGGCAACGAACTCGCTGATCTTCCGCTCGCGGGTCTGCGCCCGTTTGACGGCATTGACGCGGTGGATGAGAGCGAACCGGTTGGTCTTGGTGAGTACGTCGAACATGGCCTGGGCGGCGGCGTCGGCGGCGATGGCGGCGAGGAGGTCGGCCGGCACCTCGGCTTCCGACGGCGGGGCGTAGGCGGCCGCCCACCGCCCGTCCGCCTTCGCGGCTTCCACCGCGACGCGGCCTGCGGGCAGCATTCGCCCCTGCGCCTGCAGCCGGGCCACGTGGGCGACGTTGCGTTGTGACCAGGAACTGCGGGGCCTGCGAGGGGTGAACCGGATCCAGGAGGTCTCCTGATCCCGTTTACGGGCCTGCCCGTCGATCCAGCCGAAACACAGGGCCTCGTCGACCGCCTGCTGCCAGGTCACCGTCGTGACTGTGCCGCCCTTCTTGGTCAGGGCGAGCCAGACGCCGGGCGACGTGGCGTGGTTGGCCGACAACCACGCGCGCAGCGCGTCGGCGTCCGCGACGATCAACTCATCCAGTTCGGCACTCGCCATGACGGCAGGCTATCGCTGCGCCGTGGCCGCAGCCTCTGCCTGTTCGACCGCCCGACTCGTCGGGCTGCCGGCGCGCCGGTCGCTCGGCGGACCGTCCGGGGCAGGACCTCGATGCTCAGGACGGTCTCGACGTCGGGCCGGCATGTCGGACTCCTCGTGCACGTGCCGGTTGCGGCGAGCGTCGTCCACGACCACGGGCCTCTGCCAATCGCCAGCGCCATCCACGGTGGCCGCCAGACGCCGTACGAGCCGGCGACGCCCGGCGATCCAGCCGCGACCTCAACCGCTCGGTCTGCGGCATAGAAAGACGTTCTGCGTGTCGATGCAGGACGTAGGAACGTCCCCCTGATGCGCTTGTCGGGCTTGGTGTCCCATCGCAGGAGGAGGACGTTCATGGGTAACGGTAGCGGTGTGTCCCGGGGTGATCGCAACCGCAACGCCCGGCTTGCTCGGCTGCGGGCGTTGGTGCCGGTGACCAACGCGATCGTGGGGATCGACTTGGCCGACGCGAAGCAGATGGTCGTGTCACCGATCACGACTCGAAAGTGTTGGCCCGTAAGACATTCCGCTGCCGGGCCTGGAATCTCGGGGCAGCGTTGGACTGGGCCGCCGAGCGGGCCGCGGCGAGGGGGTGGGCGGGGGTGACGGTGGCGTGCGAGCCGACCGGGCACCGCTGGCGGGTCCTCGGCCAGCTCGCTGCGGACCGGGCGATGCCGTTCGTGTGTGTGCAGCCGATGCTGACGTCGTGGGCGCGGCGCAGTGAGGACCTGACTTCGGACAAGACCGACGAGAAGGATGCGGTGCTCATCGCTCGGCTGACCGCGCAGCTGCGCTGCTACGTGCCGGAGCCGGTCGATGAGACCTGGGGCCGGTTGCGGCATCTGGGCGCCCGCCGCGAACAGCTCATCATCGAGATGGTCAGCCAAATCCAGCAGATACGCGCCCTGCTCGAGTGCGTGTGGCCCGCCGCGCTCGACACCGCCAAGCAGCCGTTCCGGTCCCGCACCTGGGCGGCGGCGATGACGGTGATCTGCGATCGTGACGGCGGTGACCTTGCCCGCACCCGACGCCTCGGCGCGGCCCGGTTCGAGCAGGCGGTGCGCCGTGAGATCACCCGCCGGGGTGGGTGCAAGCCCTCGCTGCGCATCCTGCGGCACCTGTTCACCGCGTTGGCCAACCCCACCGGGGTGACCGCCCACCGGCCCGGTGCGCTGGAGCGGGTCGCGTTCCTGCTGCAGGACTGGCGCACCGCCGCCGACAAGCTCACCGACACCGAGACCCGGATGACAGACGTCCTCGACGAGCTCAAGCTGACCGATCTGGTCACCTCCATCCCCGGCCTATCCGCGGTTGGCGCGGCGGCGATCCTCGCCGAGACCGGTGACCCGAACCGGTTCGCCACCGCCCGCGCCCTGGTCAAGCACGCCGGCCTCGCGCCGCGGGAGAAGCTGTCGGGCACGTTCGTTGGTCGCACCAAACTCACCGGCCAGGGCCGGCCCGCGCTGCGTCTGGCCGCCTGGCGGGCGGTCTGGGGCGCCCAACGCGGCAACGCCGTCTATGCCGCCCGCTACCAGCATCTGACGACGCGGGAGACCAACAAACTCACCGCAACCCAAGCCCAGACTGTGGTCGCCGCGGCGATCCTGCGCCAGTTGCACGCCGTGATCACCACCGGCCAGGCCTGGGATCCCCACATCGCAACTCACGGTGCCAACGGCCGTCGGCAGGTGGCTCTGGCCGCCTGACTCTGCCTTGCGGCGTTCAAGCTGACGGTCGGGGCGAGCCCTACGCGGCATTGAGACACAACGTGATCTCGACGCACATCATGGGCAGCCCCGGCCCGTCGTCTCATCAACCCGATTACACGTTGCTGGGGACCAACCCCATCACCGCTATGCAGGGACAGACGACGGCCGAGGCACCGACCAAAAGCTTGACACAAAACGACTTACGCTGATGTGCGGACGACTAGTCAGGATCTTCGTGATCGGTCGATCTGGTCCAGGAGCTTGTCCGCGCTGGGCGTGCTTGAGGAGGCGGAGCGCAGTCGCTGCGAAACTGTCGTGTTGTCGGAGCGATGACGTCCGGCGTCCCGGAAAATTCTTCAAAGAAGTCCGGGAGGCGGTGTCGGATCGGGGCGGCGGTGTTCGTAGCAGGGGTGAGGCCGCCCACAAGGGGCGGCGCCAAGGCAAAGGAACCGCGATCATGAAGCTGACGACCATGACCCAGGTCACCCTCGATGGAGTGATGCAGGGAAACGGCGCCGCGTCGGATGACCGCAGGAACGGATTCGAGCGCGGCGGATGGGCCCGGGGGGCGGGCGACGACGAGACCAGGACGTTCATCACGCAGACCTACCAGCGCGCCGACGCGTTCCTGTTCGGCCGGCGCACCTACGAGTTGTTCGCCGGCTCCTGGGGATCAATCGACCAGATGCGCGCACATCCCATCGGCGTGGCCTTGAACGAGGCCCCCAAGTACGTTGCCTCGACCACGCTCACCGCGCCGCGTTGGGAGGACACGACCGTTCTCCGCGGTGACCTCGCGGCGGCCACCAGTGAGCTGAAGGCCAAGCCCGGGGGTGAGCTGCAGGTGCACGGCAGTGGCGCCCTGACCCGGTGGCTGCTGGAGAACGATCTGGTCGACGAGATGACTCTGATCGTGATCCCGGTGATCCTCGGCCAGGGCGCGAGACTGTTCCCGGAGACCGGTCCGGATCTTGCGCTCGACCTGGTCGAGTCGCGGGTCGACTCGAAGGGCGTGACGATCCAGGTCTACCGGCCGGCCGGGCGCCCGCGGTATGCAACGGCCTGAAGTCCCTGACCACCGAACCACGCTGTCTTGACACCACAGGAGATGATCTTCAGATGCAATACCTGGTTTCCGTGATCGATGACAAGAGCAATCCCGGCAGCACGGACAGGCGGCCTGCCATCAGCGCGTTCAACGAACGACTGATCGCCGAGGGCTACTGGGTTTTCGCGGGCGGACTCGCGGACACCGACGCGGCCACGGTCATCGACAACCGGGGCGAGCAGGCGGTGTTCAGCGACGGGCCTTTCGTGGAGTCGAAGGAGTACCTCGCCGGCGTCTGGGTGTGGGAGGTCCCCGATCTGGATGTGGCGCTCAAGCTCGCCACCGAGGCGTCGAAGGTCTGCGATCGGAAGATCGAGGTGCGGCCGTTCCAGTGATCGACGTCGAGGAGGCGGTCACCCGGGCCCACCACGAGGAGTGGGCCCGGGTGGTTGCCTCGCTGACCCGGCGTTTCGGTGACCTGGACATCGCCGAGGAGGCGGCGGCAGAGGCATTCGCGACCGCCGTCGAGCGGTGGCCGGCCGACGGCGTGCCCCCCAACCCCGGCGCGTGGCTGACCACCACCGCCAACCGCAAGGCCATCGACCGGATCCGGCGCGAGAACAAGCGCGACGACAGGCACAAGGAGGCTCAGATGCTGCACGACAACACCCCACCCGAGCCGCTGGGCGCCATCGACGACGACCGGCTCCGGCTGATCTTCACCTGCTGTCACCCGGCGCTGGCGATGGAAGCCCGCGTGGCGCTGACGCTGCGCATGCTCGGCGGTCTGACCGTGCCCGAGATCGCCCGCGCCTTCCTGGTGCGGGAGACCACCTTGGAGCAGCGGATCACCCGCGCGAAGGCCAAGATCAAGGCGGCGCGCATCCCCTATCGCGTGCCGGCCGCCGAGGATCTCCCGGCACGCGTCTCCGGCGTACTCGCCGTGCTGTATCTCGTCTTCAACGAGGGCTACCTGGCGACCGGCCCCGACACCGATCCCGTACGTCACGACCTGACCGCCGAGGCGATCCGGCTCACCCGCCTGATCCGCGCGCTGCTGCCGGAGGACGGTGAGGTGGCCGGGCTGCTGGCGCTGATGCTGCTCACCGAGGCCCGCCGCACCGCTCGGGTTTCGGCCAGCGGCGAACTGGTCACCCTCGACGAGCAGGACCGTGGGGCCTGGGACAAGGCGCTGATCGCCGAGGGTCACCGGCTCGTGCGCGAGCGCCTCGCCGCTGCCGCCGCCGGGGTGGCTCCGGGCCGCTACCAGATCCTCGCCGCGATCAACGCCGTGCACACCTCCGCCCGCGACATCCGCGACACCGACTGGTCGCAGGTCGTCGCCCTCTACGACCAACTCGTCCACCTCGACTCCTCGCCGATCGTCGCCCTCAACCGGGCCATCGCGGTCGCCGAGCTCGACGGACCGGAGGTGGCGCTGGCGGCCGTCGACCGTCTTGAGGACAAGCTGGCCGGCTATCACGCCTACCACGCGACCCGCGCCGACCTGCTGCGCCGGCTGGGCCAAAGTCAGCAGTCGCGCGCGGCCTACGACAAAGCCATCGAGTTGGCCGGCAACACCGCCCAGACCGCCAACCTGATCCGCCGCCGCGACCAACTGCGGTAGCGCCCACGAATCCCGATCGAAACCCCGCGCGCAGCGGCGGCCGGCCCCGACGCAATCAGATCGGCCCGATACCCGCCTGAGATCGTCAGCTTCGACGGTCGGCACTGCACTGTCATCGGCAATTGAGGACGACGCAATCATCGGTCCGCTCGCCGTCACAGCCGGTTAACCGCGGCAAGGTCGGAGAATGTAGGTCTGGCCGGGATCGAGCGGTGAGCCGAGGCTGTGTCAATGTTCTCGACTCCGTTCCGGCCTCATCAGCGCCCGGGGGCGATGGCTACATCCGGGAACGGAGGCCATTGATGATCTTCTCTGCCGTAGTTCGGTCGTCGGCGGGCGTGGTCGCGAGGACCGCCACATAGAGGGCCTGTGCCGCCGATCCCGGCCCGAACGCACCCGCCGGCGCCGCCCAGACGTGCTCCATCATCAGCTCGACGAACCTGTCGCCGAAGAGGTTCGGCTCGGTCGTGCGGTCGGCGAGCCACGTCGTGTCGTCAACGGCCCGTACGGGCCCGAACACGAATGGCGGCCGCAGCCGAGACATGGCGTCGGAGTCGCACGGCTGCGCGCAGGCTGCCAGCAACACGCGGAGGCTGACCTTCCGTAAGTAGTCGGCGGAGTCCTCGGTGCATTCCCACTCGGCGGCCGACGCGGCGCCCACGCCGGGCAGGCTGAACACCACACAGTGCCACGAGGAGGCCCACGGCAGCATGAACGTGATCGGCAGCCCCGGCTGGCTGAAGGAGGTCGCCTCGTCCGAGGCGAAGCGCGCTCCGGTGCCGGTGCCCGAACCGAAAAGGGACGGCAGTGGCATCGGCGTCGATAGTGGATAGTGGGGGGCCGGTGGCATGGGGGGCATTGAGACCGGCGCGGCCGCCCGGTCCACGGCCGCGGCCTGAACCCGCCCCACCGGCGTCGCGGCGGCCTTACCCAGGGTGCAGCCGCCCCACGAGAGGGTGCCGACGATGAGGAGCACCGCAATCCAGGACCACTTCTTCCACCGGCGCAGCGACAGTTCGGCTTCCAGCCAGTTGCCGGGCGCCTCCTCATCCGGGCGGACCAGCCCGCTTAGCACCTTGCATAGCATCGCGCGGCGACCTCCTGCGCCACGATTCGCGTCGCCTCGAACATGACGTCCCGGGCCGCGTACGGCGTGTCCAGGTGTGCCTCGACCGTCACCGTGCCGATACGGACATGCACCTGCGCGAACTGCCGGACGTCCTCGTACGTCCAGCCGTACTCGAAGGACTCGTCGCCGATCCGGACGGGTGTCGGCTTCATGCGACAGTTGATGCAACTACCGCCGCGGACCTCGTACCGGGCCCAATCCTCCGCCGATGCCCCCCGCGATCGCGTCGACCGGACGTAACCGAACCACAAGTGCACCTCGGCCCGGCCGTCGCCCTCGCCCACCCAACCTGAGAAATCGCACCAGCTCTTCGTGGGATCGATCTCGGCCTGTGCTTTCGACGCATCCGGCAGCAGTCGGGCGATCGTCTCCGGGCGGACGAAACCGCACACGTCGATCGAGCGGTCCCGGCCTGGCACATCGGCGGTCACAGCCTGCCGGCCGAAGAGGCCCACACCGAGTGCACAGCCAGCTATCAGCGCGTTACGCAACCAGATACGGATCTGCCGCGGCATACCACCAAAGTGTAGGACCTCCCCGCACTCGTCCCCACCGCAAAGGCACCGACCCGACAAGCCGGAGGTGTAGCAACTTGCTTCGCCGATAGGAGCAGCATCCAAACGCTTGCCCCGGCCCGAAGCACGCTCATCGGCATGAGTGCGCACCCCGCCCGGCAGCACAAGTCCGCCTAGACCGCTACGCACCGTAAGGCCGGGCGACCGGGACGCCGGCCCGGTACTGCCCGAGATGGAGGACGGGGAAGCCACCGGCTGGCCGGCGCCGCCTTGACCTCGAGCGCACTCGAATTCCTAGGGTGGCCGGACCGGCCCCGCCGCCCGGCCAGCGCGGCGCACACCCTCGGGGAGGACCCATGCGTTACCGCGTGCTCGGCGGCACCGGCATCGAGGTCAGCGTCCACTGTCTCGGCACGATGATGTTCGGCGCGGTCGGCAACCCCGACCACGACGACTGCGTCCGGATCGTCCACGCCGCCCTCGACCAGGGCATCAACTTCGTGGACACCGCCGACATGTACTCCGCAGGCGAGTCGGAGACGATCGTCGGCAAGGCGCTGCGGGGCCGGCGGGACGACGTGGTGCTCGCGACCAAGGTGCACTTCCCGATGGGGGAGGGGCCCAATCGGGGCGGCAACTCCCGGCGCTGGATCGTCCGCGCGGTGGAGGAGAGCCTGCGCCGGCTGGGCACCGACTGGATCGACCTCTACCAGGTGCACCGGCCGGACCACACGACGGACGTGGAGGAGACCCTGGGCGCGCTCAGCGACCTGGTCCGGGCCGGCAAGATCCGGGCCTTCGGCTGCTCGACCTTCCCGGCTGAGGAGATCGTCGAGTCGCACCACGTCGCCGAGCGGCGGGCGCTCGGCCGGCTCCGCACCGAGCAGCCGCCGTACTCGATCCTGGCCCGGGGGGTGGAGACCGCGGTGCTGCCGGTCTGCCAGCGGTACGGCATGGGGGTGCTGGTGTGGAGCCCGCTCGCCTCGGGGTTCCTCTCCGGCCGGTACCGCCCCGGCCGGGCGGTCGACCTCACCGCCGGACGGGCCGCGCTCACCCCGGCCCGGTTCGACCCGGCGATCGCCGGCAACGCCGCGAAGTACGCCGCGGTCGAGGAGCTGCTCGCGCTCGCCGACGAGGTCGGCTGCACCCTGCCCGAACTGGCCGTGGCGTTCACCGTGGCACACCCGGCGGTCACCTCGGCGATCATCGGCCCGCGCACCATGGAGCAGCTGGAGGGGCTGCTCAAGGGCGCGGCGCTCACCCTCGACGACGCCGTCCTCGACCGGATCGACGAGATCGTCCCGCCGGGGGTGAATCTCTACCACCCGGACGGGGCGTGGTCGCCGCCGGTGCTCACCGACGCGGCCCGCCGGCGGCGTCCACTGTCGGACCGCGCCGCCGCCTGAGCCGGCCGGACGCGCCGGCCCGGCCGTCGAACGCGCTCGGGACGCTGGACGCCGCCGCCGGTCCTCGGGCAGGATCCCCGGGATGCCCCAGCCGACGATCCGCCGCGCCGGCCTCGCCCTGGCCGCCCTGGCCGTGCTCGCCGCCGGCTGCACGACGCCGGACCGTACGCCCGTCGCCGCGCCCGAGCCGGCCGCCACCGCCGCGGCCGGGGCGGCGGTCGGCGCGTCCGCCGCGCCGACCCCGGCCGCCTCCGGGCGGGCCGGCTTCGGCGGGCGGCCGCGTCCGGTGGCGCGGGCCTGTCCGGTGCTGCCGGCGGACAACGTCTGGCACGCCGACGTCTCCCGGCTGCCCGCGCACCCGCGGTCCGCGGCGATGGTCGGCGCGATCGGCGCCGGCGCCACCGTCCATCCCGACTTCGGCTCGGGCACCTGGGACGGGGCGCCGATCGGCATCCCGGTCACCGTCGTGGCCGCCGGGCAGCGGCGGGTGCCGGTCACCTTCTCCTACGCCGCCGAGAGCGACCCGGGGCCGTACCCGATCCCGTCGGACGCGGCGGTCGAGGGTGGACCGCGCGGCGACGGCGACCGGCACGTCATCGTCTGGGACCGGGCCGCCTGCCGGGCGTACGAGCTCTTCGACGCCCACCCGGCCGGCGGCGGCTGGCGGGCCGGCTCCGGGGCGGTCTTCGACCTCCGGTCGAACCGGCTGCGCCGGGCGGGCTGGACCTCCGCCGACGCGGCCGGGCTGTCGATCCTCGCCGGGCTGGTCCGGTACGACGAGGTCGCCGCCGGCCGGATCGACCACGCCATCCGGGTCACCGTGCCGCGTACTCGCACCGGCTGGACGTGGCCGGCCAGCCACTCCGCCTCGGACGCGGCCGATCCGGCGCTGCCGCAGCTCGGCCAGCGGCTGCGGCTCAAGCGGTCGGTGGACGTCTCCCGGTTGCCCCGGCAGGCCCGGATCGTCGCCGAGGCCATGCAGCGGTACGGCCTGATCGTCGCCGACCACGGCTCGGCGTGGTTCCTCTCCGGCGCGCCGGATCAGCGGTGGGACAACGACGCGCTGCGGACGCTGGGCGGCCTGCGCGGCAGCGACTTCGAGGTGGTCGACGCGTCCGGGCTGATGGTGAGCGCCGCCTCCGGCGCCACCCGCTGACCGTCGATATCCGTCGACGCTGCCGCCGCCCTGGGCGACACTGTCACCGTGGATCGTCGCGACCTGGTCCGGGTGAGCAAGAAGATGTCCCTGGCCCTGCGGCACCGGCCGGACCGGTTCGGGCTGACGCCGGATTCGGCCGGCTGGGTGCCGGTCGCCGACCTGCTCGCCGCGCTGCGGATCAGCCGCGGCGCCCTCGACGAGGTGGTCGCCGGCAACGACAAGCAGCGCTTCGCCGTCGAACGGGGGACCGACGGGGTCGACCGCGTGCGGGCCAGCCAGGGGCATTCCATCCCGGTCGACCTCGGGCTGGCCCCGACGCCGCCGCCGGACCGGCTCTATCACGGCACGAGCGCCGCGGTCGTACCGGCCATCCTGGCCGAGGGTTTGCGTCGCGGCGGCCGGCACCACGTCCACCTGTCGCCCGACCTGGAGACCGCCCGGCGGGTGGGCGCCCGGCGGGGCGGCCAGGTGGCGATCCTCACCGTCGACGCGGCGGCGATGGCCCGCGACGGCCACCTCTTCTACCGCAGCGCGAACGGCGTCTGGCTCGCCGACGCCGTCCCCGCCGCCTACCTGACCGCCTAATGGGAGCTACCGCGTCGGTCAGACTCGGTGCCGTAGCCGCCAGCAGGTGAGCACTCATGCCGCCGGAAGCGTTCGACTTCTGAGGTCAGACCGTGCCCTTGCTGGTCGGCCGGGAGGCCAGACCGCTGATGGGGTGGCGTGCCCGCCCCTGGGGGCGTGAGCACTGGATCCATTAGGCCGCGTGCCGCGCCTTCCGCAGGCTGCTGAACGAAGTGAATGACGTTACAGGGGAGGGCATGTTGCTGCTGATCGGCGACGATTGGGCGGAAGATCATCACGACGTCGAGATCCAGGACGAGGCTGGCTGCAAGCTTGCCGCCGCGCGACTGCCGGAGGGCGTGGAGGGCATCGCGAAGCTACACGAGCTCCTCGCGCGCCACGGCGGTGAGGACCTGGACGCGGCCCGGGTGATCGTCGGGATCGAGACCGACCGCGGCTCGTGGGTGCAGGCCCTGATCGCCTCCGGCTACCAGGTGTACGCGATCAACCCCCGCCAGGTCGCGCGGTTCAAGGAACGTTACGCCACCTCCGGCGCCAAGAGCGACAAGGGCGACGCGCACGCACTGGCCGACATGGTCCGCATCGACCGGGCCCAGCTGCGGCAGGTGGCCGGCGACAGCGACCAGGCCCAGGCCGTCAAGGTCGTCGCCCGCGCCCACCAGACTCTGATCTGGGAACGCACCCGCACCTTCCAGCGGCTGCGCAGCACCCTGCGCGAGTACTTCCCTGGCGCGCTGGGCGCCTACGCCGAGCTGGCGCTGACCAGCACGGACGCGCTGGAGTTGCTGATCAAGGCACCCACACCCGCAGCGGCGGCGAAGCTGACCCGCACGCAGATCACCGCGGTCCTGGCCCGGGCCCGGCGCCGCAACCGGGACGAGAAGGCGGCCGCGATCCAGGCCGCGCTGCGCGAGCGGCAACTGGGCCTGCCCGAGCAGGTCACGACCGCCTACGCGGCGGCCGCCGCCGCCCACGCCCGCGTGCTGATCGCGCTGAACGAGCAGATCGCGGAGATGGAAGGGCAGGTGAAGGCATATTTTCTCGCGCACCCGGACGCTGAGATCTACCTCTCGATGCCAGGCATCGCGGAGATCACCGGCGCCCGGGTGATCGCTGAGTTCGGAGACGATCCCGCCCGCTATGCCTCCGCCAAAGCCCGCAAGAACTACGCGGGCACCAGCCCCGTCACCCGGGCCTCCGGCAAAAGCCACACCGTCCAAGCCCGTTACGTCCGCAACAACCGGCTCGCCGACGCCTTGCAGACCCAGGCGTTCTCCGCCCTGCGGGCCTCACCCGGCGCCCGCGCCTACTACGACAAGCAGCGCGCACGCGAGGTCGGCTACAACCCGGCCCTGAGGCAGGTCGGCAACCGCCTGGTCGGCATACTCCACGGCTGCCTCAAGACCCGCACCCTCTACGACGAAGCGACCGCCTGGTCGCACCATGCCCAACCCCATGCCGCTTGACACTCAACGACATGGGGTGTCTGACCTCGACTCGCCGCTGTTCTCCCCGGCGCGGCGGGCGCCGGGTCAGACCACGGTCACCGGGTGCCGGACGACGCCGTCGAAGAGGTACCCGAGCTCGTTGTGCCGGGTCGTGTCGGGCTGGCCGGCCCCGGTCACGTCGGTGGCCCGGGCGCGCAGCGTCCACCGACCGGGGGCGGGCGGCCGCCAGACGGCCGTCCAGCGCTGCCACGCCCCGCCCCGGTCGGCGGCGACCAGCTCGGCGGGGTGCCACTCGTCGCCCGTGCTGACCTCGACCCGCGCGATCGGCCCGTGGCCGGACCAGGACCGGCCGCGCAGCAGCACCTCGGCGCCGGCCGGGATGCGGGCGTCCCAGGGCAGCTCGAAGGCGCTCTTCACCGACTGGGCGGCCAGCTCCCCGCCGCCGGCCGGCTGCCCAGGGCCGAACATCCGGTAGAGCTCGGTGTTCCAGGGCGAGAAGAGGGGAGTGGCGGAGACCTCGATCGCGCCCACCCACTTGATCGAGGAGATGCCGATCCAGCCGGGCACCACCACCCGCACGGGGAAGCCATGGTCGGCGGGGAGCGGCTCGCCGTTCATCTCGTACGCCAGCAGCACGTCGTCGAGGGCCTTGCCGACCGGCATCGGCCGGCGGACCCGGCCGAGGTTCACCCCGCCGGTCACGTAGTCCGGGTCCAGGCCCTCCGGCATCACATCGACCGCCGCGTCGGTGAGGCCGGCGAGCCGGAGCACGGTCGCCAGTCGTACGCCCCGCCAGCGCGCGACGCCGACTCCGCCGAGGCCCCAGGCCACCCCGGGGAAGTCGTCGCCCTGCTGCTCGGCGAAGTGGCGGCGTCCGTTGCCCGCGCACTCGACCAGCGCGGTGCGCTCCTCGGCGGGCAGCTGCCGCAGGTCGCGCAGGTCGAACTCGACCGGGTTGTCCCGGGTCGGCGCGCCGCGCAGGCCGGTGCCGAAGAGCCGCAGCCGCCAGGTCTCGGCGTCCAACCGGGGTGTCACGGTGTGGTTGCGGACGAAGAACCGGTCGTTGGGGACGACTTGCCCCTGCCCGGCCATCGCCTCCCACCGCATCTCCGCGTTGGTCTCCAACGGCTCGAGCAGCTCCGGCGGCAGCGGCTTGGCGATGGGCGCCGCGTCGGCACCGGCCGCGCCGGGGTCGACGCCGACGGGGGCGGGGGCGACGGCGACCGGTTCCCGTTC
The DNA here is from genome assembly GCF_045207895.1 of Micromonospora sp. NBC_00898. Classification (NCBI taxonomy): domain Bacteria; kingdom Bacillati; phylum Actinomycetota; class Actinomycetes; order Micromonosporales; family Micromonosporaceae; genus Micromonospora; species Micromonospora sp. NBC_00898. The sequence continues at coordinate 2,975,846 of NZ_CP108775.1, read as the reverse complement.
GGCGGCGGCGGCGGTGACGGCGGCCATGGCCGCGCCCAGCTCCAGCAGCTCCTGGCGAACGACCCCGTCGCAGCGGGCCTCCCCGGCGAGCCACTGCCGGGTCCGGCGGGCGTCGTGCTCGACTTCGTCCTGGGAATGCGGGCGTGACACGGGTGACCTCCGGGCTGGGCGACGCTGCATTCCTATTCAATCAGTGGAAATAGCCGTCGATCAGAGCCGGTGGTGACCCCCTCCGGTCGCGCCGGCTCGGCGAGCAGCACCGGCAGCAGCATCAGGCCCGCTCGCCGGCACGGACCGGGTCGCGGTGCTTGACGGGGATCAGACCGGGGGCTGACCGGCGAGGAAGTCGGCCAGCGCCCGGGTGTGCGTGGAGAAGGCCAGCTCGACCGGCTCGGTGAGGACCAGCCACTCGGTGGCCTCCTCGGTCGGCGCGGACGGGGGCAACTCCTCGGCCGCCCGCTCCGGCAGCACCCCGAAGACCATCATGGTGCCGCCGGCCGGCGCCCCGTGCACCGCGAAGAGCCGCGCCTGCTCCGGCTCGGCCAGCAGGCCGGTCTCCTCGCGCAGCTCCCGGACCAGCGCCTCCGACCATTCCTCGCCGTGCTCGATGAACCCGCCGGGCAGCGCGAGCTGGCCCCGGGCCGGCTCGATGTCCCGGCGGACCACCACCACCCCCAGGCCGATCGGCGTGCGTACCGGCAGCAGCGCCACCGCGACCGGCAGCGGGTTGCGCCAGACGGTCTGGCCGCAGACCGCGCAGACGCGCGGCCAGCTGGCTCGGGCCGGGTAGGCCGTGCCGCAGTACGAGCAGTGCGAGTACGGTGCGCCGGTCACGCCGCAGCACGCTACCCGCCGGGCCGGCGGAACGCTCCCGTCACCCGGCCCGCGGGTCGCTCAGGAGAGTGCGGGCCTCCATCAGCGCGAAGCCGAGCAGGTTCGCGCCCCGCCACCGGGTCGGGTCGTCGGCCCGGGGGTCGTCGGCGGCCAGGCCGATGCCCCAGATCCGGTCCACCGGGCTGGCCTCGACCAGCACCCGCTCCCCGGTGCCGAGCAGGTACGCCGCCAGCTCGTCGTACTGCCCGAACTTGGCAACGCTGCCGGCCACCACGATGTCGTAGCGGTGGGCCACCCAGGTCGCTTCGTCGAAGCCGCGCACCTGCCGGCCGAGGGATTTGACCCGGTGCGGGTGCGCGGTGGTGAGGATCCGCTCGGCGATCCCGGTGTCCCCGAGAGGGTCGCCTTGTGCCACATCATCCAGTGCTCGGCGGTCGCGTACGTCCGGCCGTCCACGGTGAACGGCGCCGGCCACCACTGGCTGAGGCAGCCGGCGCCGACGCTGCCGTCGCGCTGCGGCCGGTGCCCCCAGAAGTGCAGGTACTTCACCCGCTCCCCGCCTTGGACGGTGTCGACGAGATCGGCGACGGATCGTGGCGACATGGCCGACAGTCTGCCCGAGGCACCGACAACCCGCCGCCGTGTTTCCCGGCCGGCGAAACGGTTGGTGGGGCGGAGATCCCAGCCGACATCCTCGAACTCTGGGTGCCCGCCGAGGAGCTGGAGCTGTTCAACCGGCACATCGTGGGCCGGATCGAGGTCGTCCACGAGTTCCGCGCCGACCCGGCCACGGCCGGCTGAGCGGGGCGCCCGGGTCTCGGGGCGCCCCACGTCGCGGGGTCAGGAGGCCGGCACCCCGGTGTACGCGGCGGTGGTCCGTGCCGCGGCGGCCCGGGCCTCGTCGGCCGGGGTGCCGGCCGCCACGCTCGCCTCGCCCCAGCGCTCGCTGCTCAGCGTCATGAACCGGCGGCCCTCGTCGGAGCCCATCCAGGCGGCGGCATCCGCCGGGGCGACCCCGCTGCCGTCGGCCGCCAGGTGTGAGGCCAGCCCGAGCAGGCCCATGTCCCAGCCGACGCCGACGGCGCCCGGTCCGAACTCGGCCCAGCGCTGGTCGTCCACGTGCGCGACGTGCTCCAGCTCGAACCGGGTACGTCCCTCGCCCGCCGGGCTGAGCCGCACCTCGATCCAGCTCACCTCGTCGCCGTACTCCCAGGTGGCGGTGAAGCCGTGCGGCGGGTCGCAGCGCTCGATCGTGCCGCCCGCGTTCCCCTCCAGCTGGTAGCGGCCGCCCAGCCGCAGGTCGCCGGAGATCGGCAGGAACCAGCGGGGGATCCGCTCGGCGCTGGTGCAGGCGTCCCAGACGTCCTCCACCGGCGCGTCGTACGTCTGGCTGATGATGCTCACGCGCGCCTGTCCGGCGGGCAGCGTACGGCTGCCGACGGTGCGTTCGACGGCGCTGATCTGCCCGATCACGTCGATCATGGTGCTGTCCTCTCATCGGGGCCGCCCTCGCGCAGCCGCCGCTCCCGCCGCCCGCGGGCCAGCTCGGTGGCGAGCGCCTCCAGCGGAGGCGTCCAGAACCTGCGGAAGTGGTCCAGCCAGGCGTCGACCTGGCGCAGCGGTTGCGGGTCCACCGCGTAGAGGCGGCGGGTGCCCTCGGGTCGTACGGTCGCGAAGCCGTTGTCGCGCAGCACCCGCAGGTGCTGCGACACGGCCGGTTGGGAGATGCCGAACTCCCGCTGGACCGCCGCGCAGAGGGTGCCGGCGGTCTGCTCGCCCTCGGCCAGCAGTTCGAGGATCCGGCGGCGGATCGGGTCCCCGAGGACGTCGAAGGCGTGCACCCACCCTTCCTATCAGATCGCGCTTATATAAGCTAGCGGTGGTGTTGCCTGCGCCGGCGTGCCGCCCGGCGCAGCTCGTCGGCGCCCCAGACGATCGGCGGGAACGCCGGCAGCAGCGCCAGCATGGCCGGCTCCGGCGGCCGGGTGCCGAAGACGGCCCGCAACGGGGGCACGCCGACGATCAGCGCGGCGACCGCGAGCTCGAAGACGATCCCCCACAGCAGCAGCCGATTGCTGAACACGCCCACCGAACGCAGCGAGACGTGCTCGGTCCGCGCCGCGAAGGCGGTGCCGATCTGGCAGGACACGATGCCCAGGAAGGTCATCGTGGTGGCCTCCCGGTACGCGTCGTGCAGCGCGCTGCCCGGCCCGGTGGGCGCCCCCGGCCGCCAGCCGGCCCGCAGCAGCACGGCGAAGAACCCCGCCAGCACCAGTGCCGCCGAGATCAGCCCGAGGAAGCCGTAGCCCCGGGCCACCATCGGCCCGTTCACCACCTTGTCGCTTCGCCGCCGGGGTGGCCGCTCCATCAGCCCGGGTTCGGCGGGCTCCCGGCCCAGCGCGAGCGCGGGCAGCGTCTCGGTGCCCAGGTCGATGGCGAGGATCTGCATCACGGTCAGCGGCAGCGGCACCGCCCCGGCGGAGAGCGCGAAGATCAGGAACGGCACGACCTCCGGGGTCAGGTGGGCGAAGATGTAGAGGATGAATTTTCGGACGTTGTCGTAGACCCGGCGGCCCGCCGCCACGGCGGCGACGATCGTGGCGAAGTTGTCGTCGGTGAGGATCATCGTGGCGGCCTCGCGGGTCACGTCCGTGCCGGTCCGGCCCATCGCCACCCCGATGTCCGCCCGCCGCAGCGCCGGCGCGTCGTTGACCCCGTCGCCGGTCATCGCCACCACCTGGTGGTTGGCCCGCAGCGCCTCGGCGATGTGCAGCTTCGCCTCCGGGGAGACCCGGGCGAAGACCACCTCCCGGTGTTCGGCGAGCAGGTCCCGCAGCCGATCCGGGGACATCCCGTCCAGTTGATCGCCGGTCAGCACGGTGGGTTCGCCCCGGGTGATGCCGACCTGCCGGGCGATCGCGGCGGCGGTCAACCCGTGGTCGCCGGTGACCATGATGATCCGGATGCCCGCGGTGTGGCAGCGGGCGACCGCCTCCGGCACCTCCGGTCGGGGCGGGTCGACCATCGCGACGAAACCGAGGAAGGTGAGGTCCCGCTCGGCGTCCGCGCGGCCCGCCGGCGCCGTCGGCAGCGGGCGCCGGGCCACGCCGAGGACCCGCCGGCCCTGCCCGGCCTGCGCGGTCACCGCCGCGTCCAGCTCCTTCCGGTACGCCTCGTCGAGCGGCCGGTCCGTGCCGTCCGCCCCGACGACCCGGGTGCAGCGGCGCAGCACCTCCTCCGGCGCGCCCTTGGTGTGCAGCCAGAGTTGCCCGGCGTCGGAGTCGACGGTGGACATCAGCCGCAGCTTCGGGTCGAACGCGAACTGTGTCCGCCGCCCGGCGTGGTCGTCGGTGACGCCGAGGTCCGCGGCGAGCCGCAGCGGTGCCACCTCGGTGGGGTCGCCGCTGTCCAGGTCGGCGTTGTTGCAGGCCGCCACCGCGACGGCCAGCGCACGCAGCGCCGCGTCGGGTCGGGCGCCCCGCCCCGGGGCCGGGTCCAGCAGGGTGTCGGCGGCGCGGACCGCCACCACCCGCATCCGGTTCTCGGTCAGCGTGCCGGTCTTGTCGGTGCAGATCACGTCCGTCGAGCCGAGCGTCTCGACCGCGCTGAGCCGCTTCACCACCGCGCCCACCCGGGCCAGGCCGCGTACGCCGACGGCCAGGGCGAGGGTGATGGTGGGCAGCAACCCCTCCGGCACGTTCGCGACCAGCAGACCGATGGCGAAGGTGAAGGCGTCGGAGATCGGCATTCCGGCGACAAACACGCCGAGCGGGAAGAAGACCAGCCCGGCGCCGACCGCCACCCCCGCGATCAGCCAGGCGACCCGGCGGACCTGCTTCTCCAGCGGGCTCTCCTCGCGCCCCACCCGCTGCGACAGGGCGGCGATCCGGCCCAGCTCGGTCCGCATCCCGGTGGCGTGCACCAGGGCCCGGGCCTCGCCGCTCAGGCAGTTGGTGCCGCTGAAGACCAGGTTGGCGGCCTCGGTCGGGCCGCCTCGCGACGGTGGCGCGTCGGCCGAGCGGTAGACCGGCTGGGACTCGCCGGTGAGGGCGGAGAGGTCCACCTCGACGGTGCCCTCGATCAGCCGGGCGTCGGCGGAGACCCGGTCCCCCTCGGCCACCGCCAGCACGTCGCCGGGGACCAGCTCCGCCGCCGGGATCTCCTGCCAGCGTCCGTCCCGGCGGACCCGGGCGTGCCGGGGCAGGTAGCGGGTGAGCGCCTCGACCGCCCGCTCGGCCTGCCGCTCCTGCGCGGAGGCGAAGAGCGCGTTCAACGCGATCACCACCAGGATCGCCACGGCCAGCACGACGGTGCCGGCCACCCAGGCCAGCGCCGCGGCCACCCAGAGCAGCAGCGCCAACGGGTGGACGACCTGCCGGCCCAGCTCCCGCCACCAGCCACGCCGCCGCTGCCGCCGCAGCTCGTTCGGCCCGTACGCGGCCAGCCGCCGCCGGGCCTCGGCGGTGTCCAGGCCGTCGGGGCCCGCCGAGAGGGCGCGGCACAGCTCGGCCAGCGGCGCCCGCGGGTCCGGCCCGCCGGTCGTCGCCTGCTGCTCCACCACGGTCCCAGGCTGCGGTACGGGCCGGCCCCGGCGGGCCCGGTTCCGGGTTTCCGGCGGGCCGGCTCAGCCGAGCCGGGCGGCGACCGCGCTGCGCAGCTCGGGCAGCCGGTCGTGGAGGAGCCCGGGGCACTGCGTGTTGTTGAAGTCCTTGTGCCCGTAGATCTCGGTGGCCGGGATGGCGTACTGCTGGCAGGTGAACGCGCAGAACAGCACCAGGCTGTCCCAGAGCGCCTGCGGCGGCTGGACGTCGAGGTAGATGCCCTCGTTCTCGATGCCGATGGCCTGGCTGTTCTGCCCGACGCAGTGCGCGCCCTGCACCATGGTCTGCCCGTGCAGCAGCGCGTAGAGGCTGCCGTGCCGGCCCTCGGTCAGGTATCCGCCCCGGCTGTTGGTGAAGTGCTGCCCGGAGTCCAGCCAACCGTTGGTGTCCATGTGCAGGTCCTGGATGTCGCGGGAGTTCTGGTACGCGTGGGCCAGGCTGTAGTCGGTCGAGTTGGGGAACGCCGTGTGGTGGATGATGATCTTGTTGGGGCGGTTCTGCACCACGGTCACCGCCGACGACGGCGGGCGGGCGCCCCAGGTGGCGCAGTTGGCGATCGTCGGCTGGTCGACCCGGGTGGCGACCGCCCGGGCGCCGCGGTCGCCGGTGAGCTGGCCGAGCGCGGTGACGCCGGCGGCGGCGCCGAGCAGGACGGCGCCGCGCAGCACGGCCCGCCGAGGTACGGGGGCGGACATCGGAACCTCCTCGTCTCAGGGCTCCTCCGGTGGCGGGCCGGGCAGGCCCGCCACCGGTGCGGGATCAGCAGGGTCCGTTGCAGGCCGGCACCTTGAGCCGGTCCAGGGTGCCGTTCCAGACGTTCTGGTCGCCGGGGAAGACGCCGGAGGACGACCACTGCCAGAACGAGTACGTCGACCAGCCGGCCGGCAGGGTGCCCACGGAGCTGGAGTAGCGGGCGATCCAGAGCGGGTCGTTGGCGGCGAAGCCGCTGTAGTTGCCGGTGCAGGTGGTCCACCAGTCGGTGGTGGTGTAGATCGTCGCCCACCGGCCGGTGCGGGAGTGGTACTGGTTGACGAAGGAGGCGATCCAGCTGCGCATCGAGCTCTGGCTCAGCCCGTAGCAGGTCGAGCCGTACGGGTTGTACTCGATGTCGAGCGCGCCGGGCAGGGTCTTGCCGTCCTTGGACCAGCCGCCGCCGTGGTCGACGAAGTAGTTGGCCTGGGTGGCGCCGCTGGTGGTGTCCGGCCGGGCGAAGTGGTAGGAGCCCCGGATCATCCCGACGTTGTACGAGCCGTTGTACTGCTGGGCGAAGTACGGGTTGGTGTAGTACGTGCCCTCGGTGGCCTTGACATACGCGAACCGGGCGCCGTTGTTCCAGGCGGCGGACCAGTTGACGTTGCCCTGGTAGCTGGAGACGTCCATGCCGGGCAGCCCGGCCGGGGCGGCGCTGGCCGGCGTGGCGCCGAGGACGGTCGAGGCGGCCAGGGTGACCGTGGTGAGCAGGGCGGCGCCGGCGGTGCGCAGCGCCGTTCGGAGGGGACGGTTCATCTTTCCTCCCGGGGGGATGCCGCGTCGGCGGCGGGAGTGGGGGCGAAAGGAACTGTCAGTATTAGGTCACAGGATGAAGATTAACTTCAATAGATACATGGAAGATTTTCTTTATGTCTGAATCGGGTGGGCGAACGCGCTTGCCCGTGCCCGCGGAAATCATCCGGGCCGGCGTGTCGATCCGGCGGCGGCCCGTTCGTGTGGAGGGTGAAGGGGCCGGCAACGGACCGGCCGCCGGGCGAGGAGGAGACCGTGAAGCAGTACCTGATCAGCATGTACCAGCCGACGGGCGAGGGGATGCCCGACCCGGAGTTCCTGGCCGGGGTGATGCGCAAGGTCGACGCCATCCACGACGAGCTGGTCGAGGCCGGGTCGTGGGTCTTCGGCAACGGGCTGCACGCCCCGGAGACCGCCACCGTGCTCCGGCCGAAGGGCGACGAGGTGCTGGTCACCGACGGGCCCTACGTCGAGGGCAAGGAATACCTGGGCGGCTTCACCATCATCACCGCGCCGGACCTGGACACCGCCCTCGAGTGGGGCCGCCGGTACGCCCTGGCGACCACCCTGCCCATCGAGGTGCGTCCGTTCCAGGGTGAGGTCTGACCGTCGCCCACGCCCGACGACGTCGAACGGGTGTTCTGCGGCTTGAGCATGTCAACGGCGCGCGTGACAGTGCGCCGGGCCGACCCGTACTCGGCGGCAAGCTGGTCATAGGTCGGCAGGCGTTGCCCACGAGGAAATTCACCAGCGGCTATCCGCCGTTGGAGATCGTCCGCGACCTTCGCCGACGTCGGGCCGCGCATATCCCGCGTATCGCCCAAAGGACTGCCCTTTCGCGTTGATCTAGGGCGAATTCGCCTGCCTGGAGATCCACTCACGCGATTTCGCCCTAGATCGACGGCAGTGGAAGCGGCGGGGCCGTGACGGGCGGCAGGGCGGGGCGGCGAAGCAGCAAGGAGCCCGAAGGAAGTGCGGGTTTAAGAAAATTAAGATCAACTTCTTGAAAGTTGAGGGTGCGGCGAGTAAAACTTTAGATATGACAGAGCAGGCGATGGACTGGCAGGAACTCACGAACCTGACCCGGGGCCAGCCGTTCGTCGTCGAGCGGGTGCGCCTGGCAGGCGGCGGCGTCGCGATCGAGGGCGAGTTCGAGCTACCGCAACTGGCTCAGCTCAACGTCGAGGATCAGGTCTTCGTCACGGCGTTCGTGCGGTGCCACGGTTCCATCAAGGAGATGGAGCGGATCTTCGGGGTGAGCTACCCGACGATCAAATCACGACTGAACCGGATCACGCAGATGCTCGACTTCGTCGAGACCGATCCGGCGCCGTCGCGGGCCGACGTCATCGATCGGTTGCGCCGCGGCGAGATCACCGCACAGCAGGCACTGTCCGAATTGGAGGGTCGCACATGATGCCGCAGTTGTTGACCGTACGGGTCAAACGCCCGGACGGTCGTCCCATCCGGATCTGGGTCCCGGTACTCCCCGTAGTGCTCGTGTTCTCACCGGTCGTGGTCCTGGCCGTACTGGTGGCGGCCGTGGCCTGCCTCGTGTACCGCGTCAGTGTGGTGCGGGCACTCGGCACCGGTTGGCGCATCGTCTCCGCGTTGCCCGGCACCCGGGTCGACGTCGAGCAGGGCCGTACGGCTGTGCTCGTAACTATCCGATAGGAGAGGTTCCAATGAACGAACAGCGCAAGGACATCCTCGACATGCTGGCCGAGGGCAAGATCACCGCAGAGGAGGCGGAGCAGCTCATCGCCGCGCTCGAACGGGACCAGCCGCCGGCGGCGTCGAGTCTCGACGCCCGGCCGAAGGGCAAGGCGAAGTACCTGCGGGTGGTGGTGGACGCCCTTGAGAACGGCGAGCCGGCGCGGGTCAACGTGCGGGTGCCGCTGCAGCTGCTGCGGGCCGGCGTACGGCTGGCGGCCCTGATCCCGCCGCAGGCACTGGGTCAGGCCAACGCCGAACTGAACAAGTCGGGCGTGCCGTTCGACCTGACGCAGCTCAAGCCCGAACAGCTCGAGGCGCTCGTGGAGCACCTCGACGAGATGACCGTGGAGGTCGACCAGCCCGATGCCAAAGTACGTGTCTTCTGCGAGTAGGCGCCGTCCAGTTGGACGGACCCCCGAGAGGTGCTGGAACACCCTCCCGAGGCCGCGCCCGCTACAGCAGAGCACGGTTGAACTGCCAACCTGAAGTCTAGCCGCTCATCGGCGCGTAGCGGAGGGGCCACTCGGACGAGTGGCCCCTCCTTCCATTCAAACATCCACAGCGGTCAATGAAAGTCCGCGGGGCTCAGCTCGTCGATGAGGTCCCGGTAGGTGTGCTCGCGGAACCCGGTGACCACGCCGGTGATCGCCGCGGTGAGGTCCGGAACCGGTCGGAACACGTCAGGGAAACGGACTGGCTTCGGGGAGTCGCCGCGCTGGCACGACGGGCGGCTCTGGCTGGCCGACTGGGGCGCCGGGGAAGTGCTCAGCGTCGACGCCTACGGCCGGACCGAGGTGGTGGCCCGGGTCTACGGCCTGCCGATCTGCCTGGACTGGCTGCCCGACGGCCGGCTGCTGGTCGTCGCCGGCGGGGCCGGGCGGCCGCTGCGCCGGGAGACCGACGGCACCCTGGTCGGCCACGCCGACCTGCGGTCGCTGGTGGCGCACCCGTGGATCGAGGTGGTCACGGACGTCCGGGGCAACGCGTACGTCAACACCATCGGGTTCGACTTCCCCGGGGGCGAGTTCGCGCCGGGCGCGATCGCCCTGGTCCCGCCCGACGGCCCACCCCGCCTCACCGCGTACGACGTCGGCGCCGACGGCTCGCTGACCGGCCGGCGGGTCTGGGCCGAGGTGCCGGGCTCCGCCCCGGACGGCATCTGCCTCGACGCCTCCGGCGCCGTCTGGTACGGCGACGTGCCGAACCGCTGCGCCGTGCGGGTGGCCGAGGGCGGCCGGGTGCGGGACCGGATCGACCTGGACCGGGGCTGCTTCGCCTGCGCCCTCGGCGGGCCGGACGGCCGGACGCTGTTCCTGGTGGTCACCGAGTGGTCCCCGCGGGCGCTGGCCGGCGGCCCCCGTACCGGTCAGGTCCTGACGATCGGCGCGCCCGCGCCGGGCGCCGCCCGTCCGGTCAGCGCGGCGCCGCGATGAGCCGGTCCCGCGGCTCGGGGGAGTGCGGCGCCACCGGATCCGGTCCCGGCGGGCGCAGGCCGCCGAGGAACAGCGCGACGAGTTGATGGCCGACCTCCGCGAAGGTCAGCGGCCCGTCGGGATGGAACCAGGTGTGCGTGTTGCCCAGGGCGCTGAGGAACGCGTGGGTGATCACGGTGGCGGAGAGGTCGCCGCGCACCACGCCGCTGTCCTGCCCCTCGCGGACCAGGTCGCGGAACAGGTCGTGGTAGCGCCGCCGCTCCCGGCGGGTCGCCTCGGCCTGCTCGTCGTCGAGCAGGTGCGCCGAGCGGGCCCAGACGGTGAGCTCGGCGGCGTGCTCGGCGGTGTGCTCCACCACGTCGAGGGCCGCGGCGCGCAGCCGCTCCTCGACCGGCCCGGGGCCGTCCGCGATCTGTCGCAGCCGCTGGGTCTGCTCGGCGAGCAGCTCCCGGTAGATGCTGGTGAGCAGCTCGGACTTCGACCCGAACCAGTGGTACAGGGCGCCCTTGGTGACCTCGGCCGCGGCCACGATCTCCTGCACGCTGGTCGCCTCGTAGCCGCGCCGGGCGAAGAGTTCGGTGGCGGCGGCGACGATGCTGCGCCGGGCCGAGCCGCGCGGCGCCCGCCGCCGCCCGGCCGGTGCGGTCGTCACGGTCACCGCGACTCCAGCTGCCGGCGGATCTCGCGCCGGGCGACGTCGCGGACGTGCACCTCGTCGGGGCCGTCGGCGATGCGCAGCGTACGGGCGCCGGCGTACATCGAGGCGAGCGGCACGTCGTCGGAGACGCCGGCGCCGCCGTGCACCTGGATCGCCCGGTCGAGCACCTCGAGGGCGACCCGGGGGGCGATCACCTTGATGGCGGCGATCTCGGTGCGCGCGCCCTTGGCGCCGTACTTGTCGATCATCCAGGCGGCCTTGAGGGTGAGCAGCCGGGCCTGCTCGATCGCCATCCGGGACTCGGCGATCTGCTGCTGCACCACGCCCTGTTCGGCCAGCGTCCGGCCGAAGGCGACCCGCCCGGCGGCGCGGTGCACCATCAGGCTGAGCGCGCGCTCGGCCAGGCCGATGGCGCGCATGCAGTGGTGGATGCGGCCCGGTCCGAGTCGGGCCTGGGCGAGGGCGAAGCCGCCGCCCTCCTCGCCGAGCAGGTGCGACGCCGGCACCCGTACGTCGGTGAAGACGACCTCGCCGTGGCCGTGCTGGTCGTGGTAGCCGAAGACGGGCAGCGAACGGACCACCTGGACGCCGGGGGTGTCCACCGGCACCAGGATCATCGACTGCTGCCGGTGGGTGTCGGCCGACGGGTCGGTCTTGCCCATCACGATCATGATCTGGCAGCGCGGGTCGGCGATGCCGGTGGTCCACCACTTGCGGCCGTTGATGACGTACGAGTCGCCGTCGCGTTCGATCCGGGTGGCGATGTTGGTGGCGTCGCTGGAGGCGACGTCCGGCTCGGTCATCGCGAAGGCCGACCGGATCTCGCCGTCGAGCAGCGGGCGAAGCCAGCGCTCCTGGTGCTCGGCGGTGCCGAACATGTGCAGGATCTCCATGTTGCCGGTGTCCGGTGCCGCGCAGTTGGTCGCCTCGGGGGCGAGCTCGATGGAGCGGCCCATCAGCTCGGCGAGCGGGGCGTACTCCAGGTTGGTCAGGCCGGAAACGGCGGGCAGGAAGAGGTTCCACAGCCCGCGGCGGCGGGCCTCGGCCTTGAGGTCCTCGACGACGGCGGGCAGGTGGTGACGGTTGCCGGCCGCGGTGAGCTCGGCCCGCCGCGCGGCGTACACCGGCTCGGCCGGGTAGACGTGGTCGTCCATGAACTCCTGGAGCCGCTTCAGCAACTCGGCGCCGCGTGCTGTCGGTTCGAAGTCCATGGCTGCCTCCCCATTGACGCGCGTGTCGGCGGCTCGCTACCGTCGCCGGACGCCGAACATACCGTCTGGTCGGTATGCCGTCCAGGGTGCGGCGCCGCGACCGTGAGGAGTCCCAGGGTGAGCGTGATGGACCGGTTCCGCCTCGACGGGAAGGTCGCCGTGGTGACCGGCGCCTCGTCCGGCCTGGGGGTGTCGTTCGCCCGCGCGCTCGCCGAGGCCGGCGCCGACGTGGTGCTCGGCGCCCGCCGCGTCGAGCGGCTGCCGGACACGGGCGCGCTCGTCGAGGCGGCCGGCCGCCGGTACGCGGCCCGCGCCACCGACGTCAGCCGGCCGGAGGACTGCGAGGCGCTGATCGCCACCGCCGTCGAGCACTTCGGACGGGTGGACGTGCTGGTCAACAACGCCGGCGTCGGCACCGCCGTCCCCGCCACCCGGGAGACGCCCGACCAGTTCCGCTCCGTCGTCGACGTCAACCTGATGGGCAGCTACTGGATGGCGCAGGCCTTCGCCCGGGCCGCCACGAGCGGCGGTGCCATCGTCAACATCTCCAGCGTCATCGGCCTGCGCCCCGGCGGCATCCCGCAGGCGGCGTACGCCTCCAGCAAGGCCGGCGTGATCGGGCTGACCCGCGATCTGGCCGCACAGTGGACCGGCCGCAAGGGCATCCGGGTCAACTGCATCGCCCCCGGCTTCTTCCGCTCGGAGATGAGCGACCAACTGGAGCCGGCCACCTTCGAGATGGTCAGGGCGCTGGCGCCGGCCGGTCGCCTCGGCGAGCACGAGGAGCTCGCCGCCACCCTGATCTGGCTGGCCAGCGACGCCTCGTCGTACGTGACCGGTGCGACCGTGCCCGTCGACGGCGGCCTGGTCATGCCGTGACGTCGTCCACGGCGGAAACCCTTGCACCGTAAGTGCAACAGCCGCGCCTCCGTCGATCTCATTTGCGCCGATTGATCCCGCCGATGTCACAGCGTCGTAACGAAACATCGACGCCAACCGCTTGATCGATACACTCCCGGTGTAACAACCAGCCCCATGCTTCGCCCGAGTCGCCCCGCGCATCCCCCGCCGCCGCGTCCTCGCAAGAGGTGAACATGAGCCCTCCACCCACCGCCGGAATCGATCTGGCCCTCCACCACGTCGGCGTGCGGTTCGGTGGGCTGGTCGCCCTCGACGACGTCTCCCTGCGGGTGCCACCCGGCCGGATCGTCGGCGTGATCGGCCCCAACGGCGCCGGAAAGACCACCCTGTTCAACGTCGTCTGCGGGTTCGTCCCGCCGACCAGCGGCACGCTCACCCTCGACGGCCGGCCGTTCCGGCCCCGCCCGCACCGGCTCACCCGGCTCGGCATCGCCCGCACCCTCCAGGGGGTCGGCCTCTTCCCCGGCCTCAGCGTCGTCGAGAACGTGCTGGCCGGCGCCAGCCACGCCGCCCGCGCCGGCTTCGCCGCCGCCCTGTTCGGCCTGCCCCGCAGCGACCGCGACGAACGGCGGCTGCGGGACGAGGCCCACGACCTGCTGGCCGAGCTGGGCGTCGCGCAGCACGCCGCGGCCGCCCCCGCCACCCTGCCGTACGCCGTCCGCAAACGGGTCGCCCTCGCCCGCGCCCTGATCGCCCGGCCCCGCCTGCTCCTGCTCGACGAGCCGGCCGGCGGCCTCGGCACGGAGGACATCGCCGAGCTGGCCGCGCTCGTCACGGCGCTGCCCGCCCGGGCCGGCGGAGCCTGCTCGATCATGCTCGTCGAGCACCACATGGACCTGGTGATGTCCGTCTGCCACGAGATCGTGGTGCTCGACTTCGGCCGGGTCATCGCCACCGGCACTCCCGACCAGGTGCGGGACGACCCGCTGGTCACCGAGGCGTACCTCGGCGCCGACGTCCCGGCCGGGGCGGCGGCGCCGGGCCCGGGGGGCGACTCGTGAGCGCCCTGCTGGAGGTGGCGGCGCTCAGCTCCGGCTACGGCCCGGTGCCGGTGCTGCGCGACGTCACGCTCAGCGTGCCCACCGGGACCGTCACCGCCGTGCTCGGCGCCAACGGCGCGGGTAAGACCACCCTGCTGCGGACCCTGTCCGGCCTGCTCCGACCCACCGGCGGGCGGGTCCGCTTCGACGGCGCCGACCTGCGCGGCGTCCGCGTGGAACGCCTGGTGCGCCGCGGCCTGGCGCACGTGCCCGAGGGGCGCGGCATCGTCGCCGAGCTGACCGTCGAGGAGAATCTGCGCCTCGGCGGCCTGTGGCGCCGGGACCGGGCCGACGCCCGCCGGGCGCAGGACGAGGTGTACCAGCTCTTCGAGCCGCTGGCCCGGCGCCGGCGGCACGCCGGCCACCAGCTCTCCGGCGGGGAACGGCAGATGCTCGCCCTCGGCCGGGCGCTGATCGCGCGCCCCCGGCTGCTGCTGCTCGACGAGCCGTCGCTCGGGCTCGCCCCCCGGGTGGCCGCGCAGATCATGGCGCTGCTGCGCCAGCTCTGCGACAGCGGCGGGCTGACCGTCCTGCTCGTCGAGCAGAACGTGCGCAGCGCCCTGTCCGTCGCCGACCAGGGTGTGGTGATGTCCCTCGGCCGGGTCGTGACGGCCACCCCGGCGGCGCAGCTGCGCGACGACGCCACCCTCCGCCACGCGTACCTCGGGTTCTGACCGCCGCCCGGCACGTAGGAAGGATCCGCGCTTGGACCGGTTCTTGTTCCTCACCTTCGACGGACTGTCCACCGGCGCCGTCTACGCGGCGTTCGCCCTCGCCCTGGTGCTCATCTGGCGGGCGGCCCGTCTGGTCAACTTCGCGCAGGGCGCGATGGCGGTGGCGACCGCCTACGTCGGCTACGCCGTCGCCTCCGCCACCGGCTCGTACTGGCTCGGCCTCGGCGCCGCCGTCCTCGCCGGCCTCGCGCTGGGCGCGCTCGTCGAACGGGTGCTGATGCGCTTCGTCGGCCACGCCAACCCGCTCAACGACGTCATCGTCGCCCTCGGCCTGGTGCTGCTGATCCAGGCGGTGCTCGGCATGGTCTTCGGCAACGAGTACCGGCCGGCGGCCGCACCGTTCGACACCGACGCGCTCACCGTCGGCGGGGTCGCCGCGCTGTCCCCGTACGACCTGTGGGTCCTCGGCGCGGTCCTCGCGGTCGTGGTGCTGCTCGGGCTGCTGTTCACCCGGACGCCGATCGGCCTGCGGATGCGGGCGTCCGCCTTCGCGCCCGAGGTGTCCCGGCTGCTCGGCGTCGACGTCGGCCGGATGCTCACGCTGGGCTGGGCGCTGGCCGCCGCGGTCGGCGCCCTCGCCGGCATGCTGGTCGTCCCCACCGGGCTGGGACTGCACCCGCACGCGATGGACCTGGTCTTCGTCGTCGCGTTCACCGCCGCCGTCGTCGGCGGCCTGGACAGCCCGGCCGGCGCCGTGGTCGGCGGCCTGCTGGTCGGCCTGATCCTGTCGTACGTCACCGGCTACCTCGGCCCCGACACCACGCC
Source organism: Micromonospora sp. NBC_00898 (assembly GCF_045207895.1). NCBI lineage: Bacteria > Bacillati > Actinomycetota > Actinomycetes > Micromonosporales > Micromonosporaceae > Micromonospora > Micromonospora sp. NBC_00898. The sequence continues at coordinate 2,960,430 of NZ_CP108775.1, read as the reverse complement.
GCTGGCCATCCTCGTCCTGCTGCTGGCGGTCCTGCTGGTCCGTCCCGGCGGGCTCCTGTCCAGCGCGAAAGCGAGGCACGTGTGACCGCCACCCGGCCATCCGACGTGTCCACGGCACCGTCGCCGCTGCGCCGGCTGCTGCCCGGCCCGCCCGGCGCCGGGCCGCGCGGGTCGACGCTGCTGCGCCACCTGGTCCTGGCCGTGCTCGCCGGGACGGCGGTCGTGCTGCTGACCAACCAGTTGCCGCCGTACCAGAACCTCCAGGTCGCCCGGGTCTGCGCGTTCCTCTGCGTGACCGCCGGCTACACCGTCCTGGTCGGGCTCAACGGCCAGCTCTCCCTCGGGCACGGGGCGCTGATGGCGACCGGCGCGTACACCGTCGCCCTGATGCAGCAGGGCTTCGACGAGCGGGCGGTGCAGGGCCGGTGGATCCTGCCGCTGTCGCTGCTGCTCGCCGTCGGGGTGACCGCGCTGGCGGGCCTGATCATCGGGCTGGCCGCCGCCCGGCTGCGCGGGCCGTACCTGGCCGGCGTCACCCTCGCCGTGGCGACCCTGGTCCCGGCGATCACCACGATCTTCACCGACGTGTTCAACGGTGAGCAGGGGTTGCGCTTCCCGGCGGAGACGCCGCCGGCGTTCCTCGGCGCGTACTTCCAGCCGGAGCGCTGGCTGGCCTGGGTCGCGCTGCTCGCCGCGCTGCTGACCATGCTGCTGATGGCGAACCTGGTCCGCAGCCGGTTCGGTCGGTCGCTGCGCGCCGTCCGCGACGACGAGGTGGCCGCCCAGCTGGCCGGCATCCACGTCGCCCGTACCCAGGTGCTCGCCTTCGTGGTGAGCGCCGCCTGCGCCGGCCTGGGCGGCGGGGTGTACGCGGTGCTCACCGCCACCGTCGCCCCGGGCAAGTTCTCCCTCGACCTGTCGCTGTTCCTGCTCATGGCGATCGTGATCGGCGGCCTGGGCAGCCTCGCCGGCGCGGTCTGGGGCGCGGTCCTGCTGGTGGCGCTGCAGGACCTGCCGAGCCTCATCACCGAGACCTTCACCCTGCCGTCGGGCCTGGCCCGGCGGCTGGAGGGCAACCTGGCCCTCGCCGTGTTCGGCCTGATCCTCATCGTCGTCATGCTCGCGGCCCCGGGCGGCCTCCAGGGCGCCGCCCGCACGCTCAACGCACGTCTGCGGGCACGTCTCCGGGCCGCGCGCCGCTGACCCACCCCGGTTCCACCCACCCGTTCGCCCCCGTCGCACCGGAATGGAGAACCATGCAACCCACCGCACGCCGCGCACTCGCGGCCGCTGCCGGCCTCGCGCTGCTGGTCGGCGCGTCAGCCTGCGCCAACGACGAGAAGCAGGCGGCCGAGAACGTCCCGGGCGTCACCGACACCGAGATCGTGATCGGCACCCACCAGCCGCTCACCGGCCCCGCCGCCCCCGGCTACTCCAAGATCTCCGCCGCCACCAAGGCGTACTTCGACCACGTCAACAGCAAGGGCGGGGTGAACGGCCGGAAGATCGTCTACAAGGTGATGGACGACGGCTACAACCCCGCGAACACCGACAACGTGGTCCGCAAGCTCGTCCTCGACGACAAGGTCTTCGCGCTCCTCGGCGGCCTCGGCACCCCCACCCACACCAACGTGCTGGAGTTCATCAAGGCGCAGAAGGTGCCCGACCTCTTCGTCTCCTCCGGCAGCCGCAACTGGAACCAGCCCGACAAGTACCCGACCACCTTCGGCTGGCAGCCCGACTACACCGTCGAGGGCAAGATCCTGGCCACCTTCGTGAAGCAGCAGTTCCCCGGTCAGAAGGTCTGCCACTTCGGGCAGAACGACGACTTCGGCCGCGACTCCCTGGTCGGGGTCGAAAAGGTCCTCGGACCGATGGCGGCCAAACAGACCTACACCCCCACCAACCAGCAGGTCGGCCCGGCGATCGGGGCACTGAAGGCGGCCGGTTGCCAGGTGGTGATCTCGGCGAGCATCCCCGGCTTCACCGCGCTGGCCATGGGCCAAGCCGCCGGCCAGGGATTCAAGGCGCAGTGGGTGGTGTCCAACGTGGGCGCGGACTACACCACGCTGTCCAAGCAGCTCGGTGACAAGAAGGTGATCCTGGAGGGGATGCTCGCCGACAACTACCTGCCGATGGCGGGCGACGCGGGCAACCCGTGGATCCAGGCGTTCACGAAGATCCACCAGCAGTACAACGCGGCCAACCCGATCGACGGCAACGCCGTCTACGGCTACTCGATGGCGTACACGTTCGTGCAGGCGCTGCTGGCGGCCGGCAAGGACCTGACCCGGGAGAAGCTGGTCGACGCGGTGCGCAAGGGCGGCTTCAAGGGGCCGGGCCTCACCCCGTTCCGGTACAGCGAGGACGTGCACGCCGGCTACAGCGGCGTACGGATGAACAAGGTCTCGGGCGGCGTACAGAGCTACTTCGGCCCGACCTGGACCACCGACGACGGTGACGGCGAGGTCAAGGAGTTCACCGAGACGCCGACCGCGCCACCGGCGGACACCATCCCGACGACCTGACCGGCGCGACCGCCGGCCACCGGCCGCGAACGGGTCGCCACGGCGCTGTGGCGACCCGGTTCCGGCGAGTCGCCGCGGCTCCGGAGCACCCGGCGGGCGTCGTTACGCTTCCGGTGCAGCTCTTCCCGGCGCCGCCGGCCGTACCGACAGGGGACCGTCAGATGATCGACGTGGACACCGACGCGCCAACGCGGGTGGACGGGCGGGCCGCGCGGGCCGAACGCACCCGCGGCGCCATCGTCGAGGCGCACCTGGCACTGATCGACGAGGGGGACCTCAAGCCCACCGGGGAGCGCATCGCCGAACGCGCGGGGGTGTCGCTGCGCACCCTGTGGACCAACTTCAAGGACATGGAGGCCCTGTACGCCGCCACCGGACAGCGGGTCAGCGAGCGGCAGCAGGAGTTGCTCCGTCCGGTCCCGCCGGAGTTGCCGCTCACCCGGCGGATCGAGGAGTTTTGCGCCCAGCGCGTCCAGATGCTGGAGGTGCTGGCGCCCTCGGCCCGCGCCTCCGCGCTGCGCGAGCCCTTTTCGCCCCAGCTGCGGCGCAACCGGGAGGGCAACATCGCCCGGGTACGCAGCGGGATCGAGAAGGTGTTCGGCCAGGAGCTGGCGTACGCGGGGGAGGGGCGCGAGCAGTTGCTCGACGCCTTGACCGTGGCGAGCACCTGGTCGGCCTGGTCGATGATGCGCGACGCGATGGGCCTCGACGTCGAGGCGGCCCGGGCCACCCTGGCGCGGATCCTCGGCGCGCTGCTGGTCGACGCCATCGCCGCCGGCCTGCGGTGACCCACGACGCTGCCGGACGTCTCAGCGCCCGGCGAGCTGCTTGATGGTGTCCAGCATCTTCGCCCAGTTGGCCTCGGAGTGCTCGCGTTCCTCCGCGCTGCCGGCGTTGCTCTGGCTGATCGTCAGCTCGGTGCGACGATCGGCGGGAGTCAGGTCGAACGTGAGCGTGTGGTAGTTCTCGGGCACGTCGGGCTGGCCGCTCAGCGGGCTGAAGTGCGTGAACCGCAGCATCCGCCCGGGTTCGACGGCCAGAATCTCGCCCTTGTCCTGAAAGGTCTTCCCGTCCCACTCACCGGTGAAGGTGATCGGGCTGCCGACCCGCCAGTCGGTCTCGACCTTCGCACCGAAGAACGCCCGGCTCAGCCGCTCCGGATCGGTCAGCACCTGCCAGACGGCAGCCGGCTCGGCGTTGATGACAGCGGTGCTCGTCGCCATCGCTTCCTGCGTCACGGCTCTCTCCTTCCGCTCCGCCGAGGACTTCACCGCCATGGTGCCCACTCGTCATCCGTTGAAACGGAGCAGCGCTGACCGGTGCGGAACGCCGTCGGATCCGTTGATGAAGGCAGGACGGTCATCCGTCCGCGCGTTGATCCGACCGGAGGGCCAAGTGCATTACGCCTCGTTCACGCCGGACACCAGACACACGGCCGGCATCCTGCTGCTGGCCGTGCTGGCGATCGAGTACGGCGGCACGTACGTGCTGCGTCTGGTGCGCGGCTCCGCGCCGGCGACCCCGTTCCAGCTCCGCTTCGCGCGAGCCGGCCACGCCCACGCCGGAATCCTGGTCGTCCTGGCACTGGTGACGTTGCCCTACGCCGACGTCGCACGCCTGTCGGGCGGGTGGGAGCTGATCGCCCGGAGCGGCGTCTGGTTGGCGGCGATTCTGATGCCAGCCGGGTTCTTCCTCGCCTCCGCCGGTCGCGCCGTGCAACGGCCCAATCGGTTCGTCGTGCTCGTCTACGCCGGGGCGGTGGTGCTCGCCGCCGCCGTCACCACACTCGGCGTCGGGCTGCTGCGTTCCTGACCGGTCGACGCCGGTCAGTCGCGCAGGGTCCGCAGGATGCGGGCCAGGTCGGCGCGGTCGGCCTCGCCGAGGTCGCCGAAGAACCGTTCCGCCTCGGCGTCCCGGGCGGCCCGGATGGCGGTGCCGACCCGGGTGCCCTCGGCGGTCGGTGCGACCAGGGTGGCGCGCCGGTCCTCCGGGTCGGGCCGGCGCTCGACGAGGCCGCGCTCCTCCAGGCCGTCGACCACCTCAGTGGTGGAGCGGGGCGCGATGTGCAGGTGCTCGGCGAGCGTGCTCAGCCGTACCGGGCCGTGCCGCATCAGCACGGCCAGCGCCCGGGCGTGACCGGGGTTGATCTCCCACGGTTCGAGGGTGCGGCGGGACTGGTGGCGCAGCCGCCGGGCCACCGCCCAGAACAGGTCGGCCAGGCTCTCCTCGTCGTTCCCGGTCACCGGAATACCGTAGCAGCGCTTCTTGTTGCCACCTCATGATGAGGTAACCTCAGGATTCCCTGAACAGGAAGCGAGCACCCCTTGGAAGCACCCCGTGAAGGCCGCGGTGGCGGCCCCCGCGCCGTCAGCGCCGCTGAGAAGGCGCAGGCCCGACAGGTGTCGCTGCGCCGGGTCGGCGGGCTGTTCTCGGCGCACCGCGGTCCGCTGGCCGTCGTCGTGGCGATCATCGTGGCGTCGTCCGTCATCGCGATGGCGTCGCCGTTCCTGCTCCGTACCGTGATCGACCGGGCCCTGCCGGAGCGCGACCTGACCCTGCTGGTCTGGCTGGTCCTGGGCATGGTCGCCGTCGCGGCCGTGACCTCGGTGCTCGGCGTCGTGCAGACCTGGATCTCCACCCGGGTCGGGCAGGAGGTCATGCACCGGCTGCGCACCGACGTCTTCGCCCACCTGCACCGCCAGTCGATCGCGTTCTTCACCCGCACCCGCACCGGCGAGGTGCAGTCCCGGATCACCAACGACATCGGCGGCATGCAGACCGTCGTCACCTCCACCGCCACGTCGATCGCGGCGAACCTCACCACCGTCGTCGCCACCGCGGTCGCCATGGTGGCGCTGAGCTGGCGGCTGTCCCTGGTGTCGCTGGTCGTGCTGCCCCCGGCGATCTGGCTGACCCGCCGGGTGGCCCGGATGCGCCGCGAGATCACCGCGCAGCGGCAGCGGGAACTGGCCGACCTCAACGTGACCATCGAGGAAGGGCTGTCGATCAGCGGCGTGCAGCTCAGCAAGACCCTCGGCGCCGGCCCCAAGCTGGTCGAGCGGTTCACCGCCTCCTCGGCCCGCCTCGTGGACCTGGAACTCCGCTCCGAGCTGGCCGGCCGGTGGCGGATGGCCGCGATGAGCGTCATCTTCGCCGCCATACCGGCGGTCATCTACCTCAGCGCCGGCCTGCCGGCGACCGCCGGCACGCTGAGCATCGGCACGCTGGTCGCCTTCACCGCCCTGCAGGGCGGCCTGTTCCGGCCGCTGATGGGGCTGCTCAACGTCGGTGTCTCGCTGACCGCCTCGCTGGCGCTGTTCGCCCGGATCTTCGAATACCTGGACCTGCCCGTCGAGGTGGACGACCCCGCCCGGCCGGTCGCCGTCGACCCGGCCCGGGTCCGCGGGCACCTGCGCTTCGAGGACGTGACCTTCAGCTACCCGGGCAGCGACACCGCCGCCGTCGCCGGCGTCAGCCTGGACGTCCCGGCCGGCACCAGCCTCGCGCTGGTGGGGGAGACCGGCTCCGGCAAGAGCACCCTCGCCGCGCTGATCACCCGGTTCCACGACCCGGCCGCCGGCCGGGTCACCATCGACGGCGTCGACCTGCGCGACCTGCGCCTGGCCGACCTGGCCGCCGTCGTGGGCGTGGTCAGCCAGGAGACCTACCTGCTGCACACCACGGTGCGCGAAAATCTGCGGTACGCCCGGCCGGACGCCATCGACGCGGAGATCGAGGACGCGGCCCGCGCCGCGCAGATCCACGACCTCATCGCCGCCCTCCCCGACGGGTACGACACGGTCGTCGGCTCCCGCGGGCACCGCTTCTCCGGCGGCGAGAAGCAGCGCCTCGCCATCGCCCGTACGCTGCTGCGCGACCCGCGCATCCTGGTGCTCGACGAGGCGACCAGCGCGCTGGACACCGAGACGGAACGCGCCGTGCAGCGGGCCTTCGACGCGCTGTCGGCGGGCCGCACCGTGGTCACCATCGCGCACCGGCTCTCCACCGTCCGCGACGCCGACCAGATCGCGGTGATCGACCACGGCCGGATCGTCGAGTCCGGCACCCACCAGAGCCTGCTCGACCGCGCCGGCCGGTACGCGGCGCTCGCCGCGTGACCGGCCACGGCCCGACGGGGCGTCCCTCGTGACCGCGCACGCCCCGACCCCGCGCCGATCCGGCCGCCGGGGCGGGCCGTCCGCGGGCTACCGGCCGGCTGCGGCGCGCACGCGCGGGTCCGCCAGGGCCCGCGCCATCGCGGCCAGCAGGCCGCTCGCGCAGAGGCCGGGCGCGCCGACCAGGAACTCCTCGCGCTCCATCCACTCGACCCGCTCGACGCCCGGCCGATTCAGCAGCGCCTGGTCCAGCGAATGCGCGGCGTCGTCGTCGTAGCACAGCCGGGCCTCGTCGCCGAGCCACAGCCCCCAGTGGAACGGGCCGATCAGCTCCGGTCCGCTGTCGGTCTCGTCGTAGATCTCCAGCCACCGGTCGCGCGACTGCGCCGGCGTGACGCCGAGCGCACTCGCCTCGACGAGGTCCTGGACCGTCAGCGGCTCCATGCCGCGTTCGGTGACCGGCAACACCAGGCCGGTCAGCTCGTCGTCGTGCTCCGGACACGAGCAGTCGGGCCGCTGCGGCGGCGTCCAGTCGTCTGTTCCATGTCGGTCGATGAAGGGCATGGCGGGATCGTACGGGTGGTGCGTGCTCCCGTGGGGTCCCCGGAACGCCCGGCGGCCGACGGGCCGGCGAACATCCGGCGGCCGCCCTGGCGCGGCCGCTCCACCGCCCGGCCGTGCCGGTTCAGAGGCCGTCGGGTAACCGGATGGTTACGTTGTGAAAAGTTGTTCGGCGTTGATGCGTCGAGCGGCTGCACGTTCGGCGGTGTTGGCCCATCGGGTCGGTTGACGGGCCAGGCGTATCGCCATGAGTCGAATCATTGCGACTTTGATCATGGTCTCGGAGTTGGTGGTGAGGCGTTCGTAGTCGCGGGCCAGGCGTCGGTTGCGGATCAGCCAGCCGAAGGTGCGTTCCACGACCCAGCGGCGGGGTAGGACCTGGAAGCCTTTGACGTCGTCGGTGCGTTTGACGATCTGCAGCAGGATGCCGAGTTGGGTCTTGGCCCAGGTCAGCAGACTGGTGTCGACGCTGTTGGCGTAGCCACCGTCGGCCCAGACGACGGCGATGGTGGTGAAGGTGGCGGCGAGGCGGTGCAGCAGCGCCCGTCCGCCGGGTCGGTCCTGTACCGAGGCGGAGGTGACCGCGACGACGAGCAGGAGTCCCATCGTGTCGACGATCAGGTGTCGTTTCCGGCCGGTGGTGCGCTTACCCATGTCGAATCCACGAGACTCACCTCCCTCACTGGATTTGATCGACTGGGCGTCCAGAACCGCCGCCGTGGGCTCGGGTTCCCGCCCGGCCTGCACGCGCACCTGCCGCCGCAGTTCGTCGTGGATGGCATCCCACGTGCCGTCTCGGCGCCAGGTGGTGAACCACCGATGCGCCGCGTCCGGCGGGGCCAGATCGTGAGGCATCAACCGCCACGCACAGCCCGACCGCAGCACATAGAAGATCGAGTTCAGAATCAACCGATCGTCGTACACCCGCGGACGTCCGCCTTTGCGCAGGTCACGCACCGGCATCAACGGAGCCAGGACAGCCCACATCGCGTCGGTCAGGCTGGATGAGTAGCATCTACGGGCGTCGTCCCCGCCAAGATCCCTGGTGACTGGATAGGTCGTCAGGCGGTTGTGGTGTCTGTTGTGGAGGCTGGTAGCTTGGCGGGTTGTGCCTGCCGAGTCGTTGCCGTCGTATGACGAGCTGGTTGCGCACGTCGTGGAGTTGACCGCCCGGTTGGAGCAGGCTCTCGCGCGGGTTGCGGATCTGGAAGCCCGGTTGAAGTTGTCGTCGTCGAACTCGTCGAAGCCTCCCTCGTCGGACGGGTTGGCCAAGCCGGCGCCGAAGTCGTTGCGCGGGCGGTCGGGTCGGGGTCCGGGACGGCCGAAGGGTCAGGACGGTGTCACCTTGGAACGGGTGGCGGACCCGGACGTGGTGCTCCGGCACCGGCCCGCGGTTTGCGCCGGGTGCGGGAAGAGCCTGGCGGCGGCTACCGAGATCGAGGTGACCCGGCGGCAGGTGATCGACCTTCCGGAGCCGAAGCCTCAGGTGACCGAGCATCAGCTGATCACTTTGGCCTGTGCGTGTGGGCATCACACCACCGCGCCCGCGCCGCCAGAGGCGTCCGCGCCGGTCGTGTACGGGCCGCGTCTGGCCGGGATCGGCGTCTACCTGCTGCACGGGCAGTTCCTGTCGGTGTCACGCACGGCGGCGGCGATCAAGGACCTGTTCGGGGTGCCGGTCGCGGCGGGCACCGTGGCCGGCTGGGTGAAACGCACCGCCCTGGGCATCATCGACCGCGTGCTGCCGGTGATCGCCGGACGCGTCGCCGCCGCACCGGTAGCCCATTTCGACGAGACCGGGATGCGCACCGCAGGCCGTCTCGCGTGGCTGCACTCCGCCTCCACACCCACCGACGTGCTCCTCGCCGTGCACCCGAAACGCGGCACCATCGCGATGGACGAGATCGGGATCCTCCCGCGGTTCCGCGGGGTCGCGGTGCATGACGCGTGGGCGCCGTACGACACCTACACCGACGCGGTCCACGCGCTGTGCAACGCCCACGCGCTCCGCGAGTTGATCTATGTCACCGACACCGCCACCGGCCTGGTCGCCGACCTCGCCGGCCAGGCCATCAGCGCCCTGCGGCAGCTGAACCAGCTCGTCGGCACCGCGCACACCGCCGACGCCACACCTGATCAGGCCGACCTCGCCTACCACCTGCACCTGTTGCGCAGCGCGGTCGTGCTCGGCGCCCAAGCCACCGCCGAACGCGCGAGCAAGCTCGAACGCAAGCATCACGCCCTGTTCGTCCGGCTGCGTGACCGCCGCGACGACTACCTGCGCTTCGTCACCAACCCCGCCGTCCCGTTCGACAACAACCCGGCCGAGCGGACCATCCGCATGCCGAAACTGAGGATCAAAGTCTCCGGCAGCATGCGCACCCTCACGGGAGCCGAACACTTCGCTGCGATCCGCAGCTACACAGCCACCGCCACCCGAAACGGCCTCGGCATGCTCGACGCCCTCATCACCGCCGCCGCCGGCAACCCCTGGATCCCCACCACCGCCTGACCACCGGCTCCAACACGCCTCGATTCAGGGACCTATCCAGTTACGATCCCTGTTGCACACACATCAAGATCATGGCGGGGATGACGCATTTGTCGAGCACCCGACATCGACGTTTCTCGCCGTAACAGCCCGCCCTCAATCGGTTACCCGACGGTCTCTCAGGCGCGGCGCACGTGGCGCCAGGGCCGGCCCTCGTCGTCGGTACGCAGGAAGCTGCCGTCGCCGAGCGGCTCCAGGTCGTACGAGTCCCGGGTCGGGGCGTCGAGGACGCCCCGGATCTCGCCGGTGCGGACGTCGACCAGGTGGTGCCGGTGCCACTCCTCCTCGGTCTCCTCGTCCTCACCGACGATCGTGACGACCACGGTGTCCGGGTCGAGATAGCCGCCGGCCCACTCCACCATGGCCTCGGGCCACTCCTGACCGAACGCCGCCACCGGGATCCGGACCACCTCCTCGCCGTCCGGCCAGGTGTGGAAGGCGACGTCCTCCTGCTCCTGCTGCACGGTCATCAGGTGCCGGCCGTCCGGGGCCAGGCCGACCACCACGCGGTCCTCCCATGGGTAGTCGGTCAGCTCGATGCCCGCCTCGGTGAGGTGGCCCCGGAACACCCGCGAGCCGTCCTGACCCTCGCCGACGTCGAGCAGCATGTGCACGCCGTCCGGGTGGGGGAAGTGTTCCCCGCCGTGGCCGACGCTCTGCAACTCGACGTCCGACCGGACGGCGCCCGTGTCCGCGTCGAGCGCCAGCCACCGGTCCAGCCCGTTGCCCCGCCCCGCCATCCCGTCCGGCCGGTAGACCCACACCAGCCGTTCGTCGAGGGAAAATTCGCAGGAGACCCGGGCGTTGACGGGCGCGGCCCGCTGCGAACCGAACTCCCGCCGCCAGCGCGCGCGGCCGTCGCGGTCCACGCACACCACGGCGTCGGTGGTCGCGTACACCGCCTGGCTCAGGTCCCGGCGTACCGCGCGGCCCTCGATCCGGGCAGTCTCGCCGCTCAGGTCGAAGGCGGCGTCGGGGGAGAGCGGCCCCGTCGCGGCCGGCGATCCGGAGAGGTCGTACGCGAGCAGCCGCCCGTCGACCAGGCGGGTGTGCACCGGGAGGATCACCGTCATGGCCGGTGACGTTAGCCGACCCGGGTGACACGACGAACTTCCGGAAAACCCGATCTCTAATACGCGAGTTGCAGGTTCTTCGTGGGTAGAGTGGCGCGGTGCATAACGGAGTGCAGGCTCAGGTGCCGGTGCTGTACGTCGCGGACGCCGACGCCGCGCGGCGGTTCTACGCGGTCTTCGGCTACTCCGAGCAGCGCTCCGGCGGCGAGGGCGAGTCGCGCTGGTCGTACCTGCAGTGCGGCGAGCTGACCCTGCTGCTGGCCGCGGTGAAGCCCCGTCTGGTCACCGTCGAGCTGCCGCGAGGTTGCACTGCGCTGACGCCCCGCGATCAGCCCTTTGGGGCTGCTTGTAGTTATGGCGACAACTGCTGAGCGCATTGAGGGCGTGGCATTCGAACATGTTGCGGTGCTCTCGCCTGGCTGGGTCCGCGCGGCTCTCTCTGGATATCCGGGGCGGTGGTAGGCGGCATCCCCAGCCGAAGAACTCGCCGAGGCGCTCCTATTCGGCGTTGCCGACAATCGAGAAAAGCGTGCGGACTATCTCTGAGCCCTGCTCCACCATTGCCGCCTGGGTCGTACTCCCATGGGGACAGTCTCCTTCGTCTCAATCGGTATCGTCCCGTTGAGATTTGCCAGGGTTAGATGCCTGCGCGGCCGCTGCGCCGCCCGGAGATCATTGAACCACCGCACGAAGGTGCCGACAAGTATGCCGTCCGGATCGTTGACGATGTAGATGCCGGTCAGCTCGACGATGTCCTTGCGCTCTTGGCCGTCGACGTGCTGGTGCATCTGCCAGATCAGCCGACCGCCGTATTTGCCGTCTGAGGGATTCTGCACCAGCACGAACGAGGTGGGGTACTTGGCGAGCACCGCCTCCAGTACGGCTTCCTTGCCTTGTTGGCCGGCTTTCACGATCTCCCGGTAGTGTGCCAGGTAGTTCTCGGCGACGAGTTTCGCGATGGATTCGTCGGCCTGGCGCTCCAGCCGGTTCATGTCATCTTCCGACAGCTGCACGATGCGGTGATAGGTTACTTTTCCGAGCTTTCGGTTGAGTGAGTCGAGGTAGCGGACACTGTGGTCTTTGACGTGAGCGTCGCCCGGCTGCATTCCAATCTCCACAAACGAGTTGACCGCGTAGATCCGGGTGTCACCGTCCTCGCGCGCCGACTCGATGACCATCCGCGCGGCCGCGTACAGGGCTCGTGCCTTCTCGTCCCTCTCTGGTGAGTGCTGGCCGGGGTCCAACGGGTAGTACCGGACGGACAGGCCGGCGCGCCTCGTCAGTTCTTCGACGCTACCTCGGAGCGAGACGAGGATGGCGATCGCCACGATGAGGCTGAAGATGAGGATCACCGTCAGCCATGTCGTCTGAGTGGCGGCCTTGTCGGCGACGCTCTGGCCCAGTTCGCCCAGCAACGTCTGACCGAGCACCGCGAGCGCGAACGCGATACCGGCGGTGAGGACGGCGACAAGAGGGTTATTTCGGAATACCAGCCAGGTTTTGCGCATCTGACCACCCGTTCTGGAGTTTTTATTGCGCGCGGTGTCGAATACAGGGCTCCACGGTGTCGCATCGTGATATTTGCATGCCGATCAAGGCGCCGAAAGTGACAAAGATCCGACAGTGGAGCCGTTCTCGGTGGCGGCAGCTAGTGTCGCCTGTCGTAAGTGCTTTGTGGACAGGTGGCGGCGTGTCTGGTGTAGCGGGCGAGGATGGTGTTGCTGGCCGCGGAGGGATGCCGAAGGGTGGTCAGCTTCTACCGGTCATTCACGCCGGTCTACGAGAGCGAATTCGAGTTCCACCGTCCGGACGGAAGGACACACGAAGGCCTGCTCCGGTTCGCCGACACCCACGGCTGCGATCTCTGACCGCAGCGGCCTCGGGACGCGATCCGGTCTCACCGTCGACTGCAGGCGAGGCCGAGCCAACTGGGCCATCCGCTGGAAGCCTGTCCTCAGCGGCTTCCCGACCACCTTCGAAGGCCGCATCGTCCCCAGCACCACCAACTGAACCTGCCGGACCGGTTACCCCGAAGTCGGGCACTCCCGGATCCGCGAAGCGCCACGGCCGGACGGAGCCGTTTCGTACGATCGACAGCGACCACCTGGACGCCGAGCCCGTTCGGTAACCCGGGCCCCGGCGCTCGTCGCCGCGCGGATCCCACCGCCGCTGCTCGCGGCCGCCGAGCCGCGTCACACCGCCGGGCCGATCGCCCCGGACCCGGGACGGGCCGCCCGACGGAGAGGAACAGGCGAGTGGACACCTCGTTCGAGACTCTGCGTGCGGAGCTGACCGACGGCGTCCTGACGGCGACGCTGGACGCGCCGCCGATCAACATGATCGGCCCGGAGTTGGTACGGGACCTGGTCACCCTGCTCGGCCGACTGACCAGGACCACCGAGGTGCGGGTAGTCGTCTTCGACAGCGCCGACCCGGACTTTTTCATCTCTCACGTCGATCTGACCAAGGTCGCCGAGTACTCGGCCGAGGCGGCCAAGGCGGGCGGGGGTCCGCAGGACGCCTTTCTCGGCATGGTGCTATGCAAGCTGAGCGAGGTGCCGGTCGTCACGATCGCGAAGCTGCGCGGACGGGCTCGGGGAGCGGGCAGCGAGTTCGTGCTCGCCTGCGACATGTGCTTCGCGGCGCGGGAGAACGCGCTGCTCGGCCAGCCCGAGTGCGGTTTCGGCGTGGCACCCGGGGCTGGTGGCGTACAGCACCTGGCGCGCCTGCTCGGCCGGGGGCGGGCCATGGAGATGATCCTCGGCGCGCAGGACGCGGACGCTGACCTCGCCGAGCGGTACGGGTGGATCAATCGGGCGCTGCCCGATGCCGAGCTCGATGAGTTCGTGGCCAGGCTGGCCCGACGGATCGCGTCCTTTCCCCGGGCGGCGATCCAGTCCACGAAGCGGGCCATCAACGAGCTGACGCTCCCGCCGGCTGACGCGGTGCGCGCTGACGGCCGCCGATTCCAGGAGCTGGTCGCCGCCCCGGAGGTACAGGACCGGGCAAAGGAGCTGTTCGGCCAGGGCTTCCAGACCCGGGGCCCGCTGGAGTTGGACCTCGGCGCACGGGTCGCCGAGTTGCCGGCCGCCGGGTGAGGATCCGCTGACCCTGCTGCTGGCGGCGGTGAAGCCGCACCTGGTCACCGTCGAGCTGCCCCTGCTGATCTACCTCTACGTCGACAACCTGGCGGTGACCATCGTCCGGCTGACCGCCGCCGGGCATCCCGTCGAGCGGGCCGGCTACCCCGAACAGGCGCCCGGCGGGGAGTGCCGGACCGCCGACCCGGACGGCAACGTCGTGGTCTTCGGGCAGCGCCGGGCCGTCCCCGGGCAGGCCCGGGTGGAGCAGTCCGGGGGCGAGGCACGCTTCTCGCTGATCCGCCAAGCGGCGGAGGCGGTCAGCCGGAGGGCGGCGCGCCGGCCGTTCCTCCAGGCCCGTCGCTTTCAGCGGAAGCGAGCCGTTAAGGGATGACGTCCGACCAACTGCGGTTTGCGCAGCTCGGTCGCCGGTGTCATGTCGTTGAACTCGTGCGCTTGCTGCAACTGCGGGTTGTGTGTCGACCGATCGAGGACCACTTCCGGCGGAGGCTGGCTGCCAGCATCGGCTAATCGGGTCAGGTCATTTAGCGGAGCCGCTCACCAGCTGGGCGACGGTACTCTCCTCCTGCCCGTCTTGATCAACGACAGAGTTAGGAAAGGCGCGATGGCGTTGCGTTTCAACACTCCTCCGGGCTGGCCCCCGGCTCCGCACGGCTGGCTACCGCCGGCCGGATGGCAGCCGGACCCCTCGTGGCCGGCACCTCCCGTGGGATGGCAGCTCTTCGTCGACGACGCCGCTCCTGCCGCACCGGCGAACCTGCCGGCCGTGCTAACCCCGGCAGAGGTCTCCGCACCGGAGACGCGTCCGCAGACCCTTGAGCTGCAGCCGGTCAGCCCCGCGCCCGTCTCACCGCCGGCCACGGCTGCGGTTCCGCCGCCGCCCGTGACGCCCAGCCCGGAGCCGGGAGTGCTGTGGGCGGCCACGGGCCAGCCACTCACCGGTATCGGTGCTGGTCGGTACAAGCTGACAGCGACAATGCTCTACTTCGAGCGGGGCGTCCTCTCGACGAACGCACAGCAGGTCCCGATCGGCGACGTGGTTGACGTGGATCTCCGGCAGTCGATCACACAGAAGGCTCGGGGCGTCGGCAACGTCATGGTCAAGGTGCAGCGCACCAATGGCTTCGAACTCGTGGTCCTCGAAGACATTCCGGAGCCGCGCAACGCGGTGTCGATCATCAACGAGACGGCTCACGTGGCCAGGCTGGCTCAGCAGGAGCGGGTGAACACCCGGCACTACTCGGGACTGCCCGCCATGGCTACGCCGCCGCACGCGGCCCCGGCCGCTGCGCCAGCGCCGGCACCGGTCGATCCGATCGCGCAACTCCGGCAGCTCGGCGAGCTTCGTGACGCGGGAATCCTCACGGAAGAGGAGTTCGCGGCGAAGAAGGCGGAGATCCTGTCGCGGCTCTGACCCCACCGCTCGGTCCGCGCCGGGTCCTGACGGCCTGGCAGGGCTCCGATGACCTGGTCACCTGGGCTTAGGATCTTCCGCATGCAGGAGGGCCGGTGGACGACGATCACGCCGTCGCAGTTCGCGCACGAGCGGGAGGCGCTGGCGCACGTCCAGGCGCTGTTGCCGGACACCGAGCCCTACCGGGCGTGGTCGAACTTCACCTTCACCGCCCAGACCGGTCACCCCTACGAGGTCGACCTGCTGGTGGCGGGACCGGGCGGGCTCTACCTGATCGAGATCAAGAGCCTGACCGGCCGGCTGGTCTCCAGCGGCTCCAACTGGATCCTGAACGGGCCCAACAGCACCCGGACCTTCGAAAACCCCCTGCACCTGGCGGACATGAAGGCCAAGAAGCTCAAGTCCCTGCTCCAGGTCGCCGCTACTCAGCGCAAGGGCCCGCCGGTCAAAATCCCGTTCGTGCAGGCGGCGGTGTTCCTGTCCAAGCCCGGCCTGCACATCGGCCTCTCCGACCACCATCTGCACGGCATCTACGGCCCGGAGCCGGCGGCCGGTCACCAGCCGGGCCCGCTGCCGGCGATCACCTCCCTGTTGCAGCGCCCGCCGCAGGACGAGCGGCAGCGGGTCACCAAAGAGATGTCCGCGGCGCTGCCGGACCTCCTCAAGGCGGTCGGCATCGCCCGGAGCCGCAAGCACTACGAGATCGGGTCGTGGCAGCTGGAGCCGCGCCCGTTCGACCTCGGCCCCACCTGGCAGGACCACCAGGCCCGGCACCGCGACCTGGAGCGGGAGCGCCGGCGGGTCCGGATCTACCTGGTCGAGCGCAACGCGGTGCAGGCCGAGCGGGCCAGCATCGAACGCGCCGCCAAGCGCGAGATGCAGGTGCTGCACGGCATCAACCACCCCGGCATCGTCCAGGTGGACTCGATGGAGTCGCACGAGGCCGGCCCGGCGCTGATCTTCCGGTACGACCCCCGCTCGATCCGCCTCGATCACTACATGGCCCAGTACGGCGACCGCCTCGACGCGCTGAGCCGCCTCGCGATGATCCGCCAGCTCGCCGAGACGGTCGCGTACGCGCACCGTCGCCGGCTGCACCACCGCGCCCTGTCGGCGCGCAGCGTGCTGGTCAGCCCGGGACGCCGGCGGCGGGGTGGCAGCGAGGACGAGGCGTGGCTGACTCCTCAGCTGCAGCTCAGCGACTGGCAGGCGGCGACCCGTGGTGTCGACGGGAGCGGCGGGGGCAGCAGCGGCGACCCGGTCACGCTCTCCACGCACGCGGCCTCGCACATCGAGCGCTCGGCCGAGGCGTATCTCGCGCCGGAGCTGACCGCGCCGAAGCCGGACGCGGTCGCGATGGACATCTTCGGTCTCGGCGCGTTGAGCTACCTGATCCTGACCGGCCAGCCGCCGGCGGCGAAGCGGGCCGAGCTGCTCACCCGGCTGGCCCGGGACAACGGGCTGCGCGCCTCCGCGATCGCCGACGGGATCACCGAGTTCGCCGACGAGCTGATCCAGGCGGCCACCGCCCCGGTGCCGACCCAGCGCCTCACCACCGTGGCCGAGTTCGTCGAGATGCTCCAGGTGGTCGAGGAGGAGCTGACCGCCCCGCCGCCGACGTCGGTGCACCCGGAGGAGCCGGAGCCCGAGCAGGTCGACCCCCTTGAGGCGCGCGGCGGCGACCGGGTCGGCGAGTGGAAGATCGTCCGCAGTCTCGGCACCGGCTCGACCTGCCGGGCGTTCCTCGGCTTCAACGAGCGCACCCGCCGGGAGGAGGTGCTCAAGGTCGGGCTCTCCGACGAGAAGGGCGCCCGGCTGGCACACGAGGCGAGGGTGCTCGGCCCGCTCACCGACTCGCGGGTGATCCGGCTGGCCCGGCCGGAGCCGCTGCAGATCGGCACCCGCACGGTCGTCGTGCTGGAGCACGCCGGTGACCGCACCCTGGCCCGCAAGCTGCGCGACGACGGCCGGCTCACCGTCGACGAGCTGGAGACCTACAGCGACTACCTCTTCGGCGCCCTGGACTACCTGGAGGGGGAGGGCGTCTACCACCGGGACATCAAGCCGGACAACATCGCCATCCGGGTACGCCCCAACCGCACCAAGCAGCTCGTGCTCTTCGACTTCTCCCTGGCCGGCGTCTCCGTCAAGGAGATCACCGCCGGCACCCCGCGCTACCTCGACCCGTTCCTCGGCACCGCGAACCGGCCCGGCTACGACAAGCAGGCCGAGTGGTACGCCCTCGGGGTCACCCTGCACGAGATGGCCTCCGGCGAGCTTCCCGTCTGGGGTGACGGCGGCACCGAGCCGCAGCTGACCGAGGGCCCGCCGGTGCTCGCCGTCGAAGCGTTCGACCCGGCGGTCCGCGACGGCCTGGTGGAGTTCTTCCAGCAGGCCCTGCACCGGGACCACCGCCGCCGGTTCGCCTCGCTCAAGGACATGCGCGACGCCTGGC
This sequence comes from Micromonospora sp. NBC_00898, assembly GCF_045207895.1. NCBI lineage: Bacteria > Bacillati > Actinomycetota > Actinomycetes > Micromonosporales > Micromonosporaceae > Micromonospora > Micromonospora sp. NBC_00898. The sequence goes on along the minus strand of NZ_CP108775.1, from coordinate 2,942,632 downwards.
AGCAGGTGTTCCGCCGCTCCGACGCGAGCGCCCCGGTCGGCACCGACCACCCCGAGATCGAGGCCGACGAGCCGGACGAGAAGGCCGCCGAGGCTGCCCGCGACGAGGCCGCCACCAAGGCGACCCGGGCCACCGCACTGGAGGCCGCCGGGCTCACCCCACGCGCCGTCTCCGCCGCCCACCGCCTCGACGCCACCACCGTCGGCGAGCTGCTCACCGTCGCCAACAAGCTCGCCCACCTGCCCGGCCTGGGCGCCAAGACCCGCCAGGAGTTGCAGCGTCGGGTGAAGGAGTGGCGCGGCCGGCTGGGGGAGCGGGAGACCATCCCCACCACGCCCGCCGCCCGCAAGGCCGCGACGGAGGAGGTGGCCTCCGAGGCCGCCGCCGGGGACGGCGACCCCGATCTGGTACGCGTCGGGCTGGACGCGATCGCCACCCTGCTCGTCCCGGCCAGCCGCAACCCCAACGACGTCGAGGCCACTCGGCTGGCGCTGCACCTGCCCGACGCCATCGGCGCCCTGCCGGACCTGCCGCTGTGGCCGCAGCACCCGCAGGTGGCCAAGCCGCTCGGTGTCACTCCCGCCCGGATCGCGCAGATCCTCGGCAAGCAACGCAAACGCTGGCACGACATCCCGGTGGTCGGCAGCGTGCGTACCCAGATCATCGAGCTGTTGCGCGACGGCGGCCGGGTGATGGGCGTCGCCGAGCTGGCCGCGGCGCTGCTCGGCAGCCGCGGCTCGGTGCGTACCGGGGATGCGCTGCGTCTCGCGGTGGCGGTCGCCGCGGTGCGGGCGGCCGTGGAGGTCGACGCGCTCGCCGACGAGCCGCGCCTGCTGCTGCGCCGGCACGCCCGCGCCGACATCAACGGCAAGCCGCACCCGCGCGGTGACCGGCTGCTGGTGGCCCTCGAAGCCGGCGAGGACGACGCGCCGGACACCCCGGCCGCGCCGGCGCTGCTCGACTACGCCGACGCGCTCGGCAAGGCCGCCGACAAGCTCGCCGCCAGCGAGGTGCTGCCCAGCCCGGCGACGGTGCTGCGTACCCTCGCGGCGGTGACCGCGCCCGGCGGGGCGGCCGACGCGATCGACGAGCGGCGGCGGGTGCTGCTCGCCGCGGTGGCCTCGGAGCGGGCGGCCGCGACCGCGCGGCTGGAGCTCTACCCGCGCGACCTCGATCCGGTACGCGCGCTGCGGCTGGTCCAGGCCGGCGTGGTGCCGCCGGCGACCTCGCCGGAGGCGGGTCGCGGGCTGACGCCGGAGCAGGTTACCCAACGGGTGCGGACGCGCTTCCCGGAGCTGGATCCGCTGCCGCCGCACCCGAAACTGGACCGGCTGCTCGCCGAGGCCGGCTTCGAGCTGCGCTGGGACCGCGACAAGTACGTCCCGCCGCCGCCCCGCGCCGGCTCGTCCTCCATGTCGATCATGCAGCGGCGCCCGTCGGTGACCGTCGCGCCGAGCCGGTGGACGGCCGAGTCGCCGGAGCTGGCGGCGGCGATGCGGGCCGAGGAACGGCTGACCGGCGCGCGGTCCGCCGGAGGGTTCCGCGCGCTGACGGTACGACTGTCGCGGTACGGCCTGGCGCGCGAGGAGCTGGCCCGGCGCTTCGACGCCCGGCCGGTCAACGTGGCGGCCCGCTTCCTGAACCACCTGCACGCCCTGGTCGACGCGCACCCCAAGCCGACGTGGGAGACGGTGGTCGGCGCGGACATCGCTCCGCCCGGCTCCCGGGGGGCCATCAAGCTGGGGGAGTACGTCGAGCGGGCGTGGCAGTTGGCCGCGCCGGAGCTGCGGGCCGAGCTGTCCGCCGAGGCGGGGCCGGTGCTGCTGCACGACGCGGCGGTGCTGGCGCGGTACCGGGCGATGAACCGGCTCTACGAGCTGGCCGATGCGGCGCGCGGCGGTGGGGGCGGCGTGTGGGTGCTCTGCCCGATGGAGGATCCGGCGCTACTGCCCAAGCTGGACGGGGCGGTGGTGCGGGTGGGCGACAACGAGTGGATCGCCCTACCGGACGCCTGGGTGGTCAACGCTCACCGCAGCACTGTCCCTGCCTGACACGGAACCCGCGCCGGGGGCCGAGGTCGGTCGTCCCGAAGCCGGTGGCACACTGGTCCCTCCCTCCGACCGCCCAGGTCGGAGGGTTGAACGACCAAGAGGGGCGGACTGGTGGCGAAGAACGCGGGGGGCGGAGGGGCGGCCGTTGTCGGAGTAGTGGTCGCCTTGGTGTTGGGCCTCTTCCTGTTGCCGGTCGTCGGAACGATCTGGGGCCTCTGGGTGATCCTCTGCTGGCTGGTCCGCAGGGGTGGCGAGCAGGCTCCCACGACGGGTAAGGCGGTCCTTGGAGCGTGCGTGGTCGTGGTGTCCGTCGCTCTCGGCGCAGCCATCTACCCTGCTGCGTTCAAGCAAGATGCGCCCGTATCCGCTGCCTCGGCGGGAACCACACCGACTCCGCTGGTTTCGATCTCTGCTGCTCCGGTTTCCGCCTCGCCTTCTCCGACGGTGCCCTACGTGGTCGGGAGCAACCTCTCCAGGGCTACCGGCATGCTCGTGCGTGATTTCGATTTACGAGCGGACTGGAAGGACCACTCACCGCTCGGACGGAACATCGTCAGCGACACCGACTGGACGGTCGTCGCGACGGACCCGCCGGTCGGCACTGCCGTCCCGCCGAAGACCCAGGTCACGCTGTTCGCCCTCAAGGAGAGTGAGGTGTTCTGGTTCTCGGCACATCCGGTGATGCCGCCGCTGCCGAAGAATGCACCGACCGACAGCCTGCTTGAGGGCAATGGTCTGCTGGCCGGGGTCCGCGAACTAGTCCTCGTTCGCTACGCGAAGGGCAAGGCGCCGGCAGGTGCTAAGGCCGCGGTCGACGCCCGCGTCGTAAAGGGCTCGGAGCCGGCTCAGGAGGTGAAGGCGCGGGCCGGTTTGAAGGTGGCGCACCCGTCCGATTCCGTCGTTGTCAGTAGCATCCCGAGCGCAGCGCAGCCCGTACGGCAGGGGCGACTGATCGTCGTGACGGTCAAGGACATGGAGCGGACGACCTCGTCGGGCGGTAACGGTGACGGCAACCTCCCGTACATTCCCGGCAATGATGATGACGACGACGACTTCAACGTGCCGGGGTGGCTCTGCCCGACCAGGTTCTGTTGATCAGAACCGCCTTCTGCTTCCGATGACAGCGAAGGTCGCCTTGGCTCGACGCGGTTGACCTGGATCCATTGCGGGCTGCGCTACCGTCCGGACATGACCTCGTCATGTCGCGCCCTCACTCCGACCTCGGCGGAGCAACCGTCGCCATGATCCTCACAAGCGACACCGACGTCACCGCCGGGCGTATCGCCGAACTCCGGCAGTACATGGCTGAGCACGTTCTGGGACCGTCGGGAGGATGCATCTGCCGAAGGCTCGGCAGCTGTCGACAGAGCGTTCTGAGCCGCCGACGTGGGGGGTCACGTCCGGAGGCTGCGTTCGCCGCAGGGCAGCTGTCCCATGTCGGCCACCACTACGACCTGGCAATCGGCGGGGTACCAACGCGTGTCCTGGTCATCGCGATGGAGACCGGACGAGCGCGAGAGAGCGTGACACTCGAGATGCGCCACGCCGAACTGATGCAGTCAGCGAGTGAGACGTTCACGAAGCGGAACGCGCACATGCAGGGTGTGACGAGCGCCCTCCGGCCCGTCCTCGGCCGGCAGCCCGGCCCCGATCGTGGAGGCGAACTGCTTCGTCTGAACGCCGTGCCTTCGCCCGTGCATCTCTTCGATGCTTTCGCCATGGCGAACATGCGGCTCTGCTCGGCGACTGACCAGGGCACGACGAAATCGCGAGGCAACGCGACGATGAGCCGCAACTGCGCCCCGCGCATGGCGGCGACCATCAAGGTCCTCGAGCCGACCCTGTGCATCGTTCAGGGAGCCCCGGTCCACACGGCGCTCGCCGCGCTGATGAGCCGCCGCCGGGAGCTTGGCCCGCGACTGGAGCAGGCGCGAATCGCCGGCGTCGACACGCTCATTGCCGCCTTCACCGACCCGTCGGCATGGGGCGTTCACCGCTGGGCGGGCCTCACGAATGTTCCATATCTTTATGAGACGGTCGTGCCGACGATCATGGAGGCGCGCCGGTTCATGAATCAACAACGAACCTCAACCGGCAACACCACGTTGCCGTCCCAGCGGAACCGGTGGGTCACCGGCCGTCAGCCGCCGGGGTAGCGGCTCCACCAGTATGGGTTGATCGCGGGGACGTACTCGCCACCAGATGGGCTGTCCTCGACCTGGGTTACAAGATCCCGGGCCAGGGTGTCGGCCGTCCAGGCCAACTCCAGCCGGGACAGCCAGTCGACCGGAAGGGCGTCGGTCCGTGCACCGTTCCTAGCAGGGCGCCAGCCACCCTCACGGCGTGGCCGCCGTCGCCAGCCGAGGCGGCGAACAGGAGTGCCTCTCGGACGGTCTCCGGCCCAGGAAAGGATGCGGCGGTGTACGCGCCACCGGCCAGCGCGGAAACCGCCCTCGCGTCGGGAGCGAGGCGGATGAGCTCGTGGAGCATACCCGGGCGCGACCGGGCCGCAGTCAGCGCTGGAGCCAGCGACCGCTCCGCGGCCTGGAACCAGCCCGCAGCGTGCAGCCGTGCACTCTCCAGGGCGTCGTTCAGGCGATTTCCTGCGGCGAGGAGGCGAACCACCGTGGCACCGAGCCAGGCGGCGCCCAGCGCTTCACCTGTGTGCGTGAGCGCGGCGATTTCAGCCGGGTTGCAGCTTGGGTATAGGCCGACCGGCAGGGTCCGCGAGAGGGCGTGTGCCCCGGTGCTCGTGCCGGCGGGCTTGTCGATCGTCCCCATCGTTTGCCGCTGCAATGCCGCCACCGTCGCTGGTGCTGAGCCGCGTCGCTCCGCCAACGCCGGCACCCTGGACAGCCAACCGGTGGGCGAATCCTCATCCGGCAACGGCTTCACGCCGGAGATGCCCTGGATCGTGGCCCAGCGATGGTACGAGCGCCAAACAACGCTGGGTGGGTGGCAGATTCCTCGGTGGGCGGCGCGTACGTCAGCGCGGATAAGGCCTTCGAGGGTGAAGCAGGCGAGCTGGCCGGCACTGGTGGCCCGAAGCGTCCCGCTGGCCGGTACGTTGCCGCCGGTCGCGCCGATCGCGTCACCGAGCATCAGCCCGAGCACGCAGCCCCGAGCGGTCGTGAGCTGCGCTGCCGTCACCTTGGTCATTCCGCGAAGCATAGGGGCGGGTCCAGCGGGAGCGGCTCGGGGCCGGGGTGCCGGTGGCGGGGCGGAGGCCGGCGAGCTGTACGTACACCTCGCGCTTGGCGGTCGCCTGGCCGCGCCGGTTGATGACGTAGCCGGTCAGCCAGACCCAGCCGGCGTACGTCGGGCGGTCGCAGACTGAGACGACCCGGAATGTGAGGGAGCGGTTCCCGGCGAACTGCACCGAGGCGCGGCCGTCGATCCGCAGCAGGTCGCCGGTTTGTGGGCGCACCGCTACCAGTGGCCCTCGTTCGGCGGCCGGCACTCGCGGGCGTGCATGGTCTGCCAGTCGCGCAGTGCTCGCTTGAGCCGGTCGTTCTCCTGGCTGAGCATGCGTACCTGCTGGTGGAGGTCGTTCAGCTCGTGGGCGACCAGGGTCTGGAACTCGCGTACCTGATCGGGGTCGGCGCCGCGACGGCGCGGGTCGAACGTGCGGGTCCGCACCTCGTGCGGGGTCAACCGGTCCGGGCGGCCGGTCCCGTAGAGCTGGCCACCTCGATACACCTGGGCCACGTCGGTCCTTTCCTGATCAGGCGGGAGCGGGGGAGGTCCTTGCGGTGGGTCTGGAAGGGCGGGCCGTCCGCACGCCGGCCGCGGGCGGCCCGCCCGCTCCGCCGCCGCAGCTCTGATCAGCGGTACGACGGCGGAGCAGTCCGGTGGGTCGGGACGGGCATGCGCACCCGCCCCGACCAGGGGGATGAGCCGTACTCGTTGCCACGCGAGGAGCGGCCCGGAATCAACATATCTAGACATGTCAGATGAGTCAACGCTGCTTGTTGGGCGCGTCGCGGTGTGATCGAATCGGATTGCCACGCGAGGAGTGCCATGCGAGAAGTGCCGGATTACTGGCGCATCGCCGATGATGTGATCGCCGACGTCAGGTCCAAGAAGCTCAAGCCGGGGGACAGGCTGCCTTCAATCAGCGAGCTGCGCGAGAAGTACGGCGTCAGTCACGGGACCGTGCAAATGTCCTACGCGCGGCTGGAGGCGCTGCGGGTGATCCGTCGGCAGCAGGGCAAGGGTGTCTTCGTCACCGACCCGAAGACCTGGATGCGGGAGCCGTAGGTAGCGACCCGTCGGCCAGAACGGGCCTTACGGGTACCTCCGTCCCGTGGGCGGGACGACTAGAGTCGTCGCGTGATCGACCGGAAGCTGCTCTTGTCCGACCTGCAGAAGCAGGTCAAGAACCTGGAAAAGGACCTGCGGGAGCAGGCCGAGTCGGTCGAGGAGGTGCGCTTCAGGCTGCGTGGCGAGTACGACCACGCCTTCAAGGTCGGGCGTACCGCCGCCACCTGGGTGGCCTGGCGGGACGAGCGGGTGACCCAGGTCGCCGTCGCCTGGGTGCTCGGCACCGTGTTCGTACGCTTCTGCGAGGACAACGGGCTGCTGGCCGAGCCGTACCTGGCCGGGCCGGGGGACCGGCTGGTGTTGGCCGAGGAGGCCGAGGCGCAGTTCTTCCGTGACCGGCCCGAGGAGACGCTGCGTGGCTGGCTCGAGAAGGGCTTCGACGCCATCGCCAGCACTCAGGCCGGCAAGTCGCTGTTCGAGGAGCGGCACAACCCGCTCTACCAGATCCCGCTGTCGCACGACGCGGCCAAGGAGTTGATCGGCTTCTGGCGCCGGCGCGGCGAGAGTGGCGGACTGGTGCACGACTTCACCGACCCGGAGTGGGACACCCGCTTCCTCGGCGACCTCTACCAGGACCTCTCCGAGGCGGCCCGCAAGACCTATGCCCTGCTGCAGACGCCGGAGTTCGTCGAGGAGTTCATCCTCGACCTGACCCTAACCCCGGCGATTGAAGAGTTCGGCCACGACGTGGTCAAGATGATCGATCCGACCTGCGGCTCGGGCCACTTCGTCCTCGGCGCCTTCCACCGGATGCTCGAGGAGTGGGAGCAGGCTGCCCCCAACCGTGACCCCCACGAGCGTGTGCGCCTTGCCCTCGACGCCGTCCACGGCGTCGACATCAACCCCTTCGCCGTATCGATCGCCCGCTTCCGCCTCCTAGTCGCCGCCCTGCGCTCCTGCCGTTTCAAGACTTTCGACGACGCGGCAGGGTACGCGTTCCCCCTGCACCTGGCGGTCGGGGACTCGCTCATCAAGGCTCGGCAACTCGACCTTTTCGGTGGCGTGGATCAACTGGCCGACTTCCACTACGCCACGGAGGACGTGCACGAGCATCCCGGCATCCTCGAAGAGCGCCGCTACCACGTCGTCGTGGGCAATCCGCCATACATCACCGTCAAGGACAAGGGTCTCAACGACCTGTACCGCCTGATCTACAGCGCGTGCGCGGGCACCTACGCTCTGTCAGTTCCCTTTTCCCAGCGCTTCTTCCAGTTGGCGAAGTCGGCCGATGCCGATGGCAGGAGTGCGGGTCACGTCGGTCAGATCACGGCGAACTCGTTCGCGAAGCGGGAGTTTGGCAAGAAGCTGATCGAGGACTTTTTCGCGCACGAGATCGACCTGACCCACGTGGTCGATACGTCCGGCGCCTACATCCCCGGGCACGGAACGCCGACAATAATCCTCGTAGGCAGGCACCGTAGGCGGTACCGAGCCGAGACGGTTCGAGCGGTGATGGGTATCCGAGGCGAGCCAACTGCGCCTGCCGATCCGAGTCGGGGGCTTGTGTGGCGAGCAATCGTCGATCAGGTTGGCAGGCCGGGATCAGAGAGCAGTTGGGTCAGCGTCGATGACATCGACCGGCCCCGACTTGGCAGCCATCCGTGGAGCCTTGGTGGCGGTGGGGCTGCAGCCCTAGCGGAAGCCATTCAGACCGCTACTAGCGAGGGTCTAACCCGAGAGATTGAAGCGCCGGTCGGACGGGCGATCCGAGCGGGTGCCGACGAAGCCTTCACGCGACCACTCAATCGCGGCCTGCGGACGAGGGTAAGCGCAATCGCGCTCCGGCCCCTGCTGACCGGCGATGCGGTGCGAGATTGGTACGCCAACCCCGAGGATGCGATTTGGTATCCCTACGAGCCTGCGCTCGGCGCGGACGGTCTTGCCGACGAACTGTGGCCGTGGCGGCATCTTCTCGAGGAGCGGCGCACCTTCCAAGGCAGCATGGCGGACGCCGGGCTCCGCTGGTGGGAATACATGCAACACACCGCCTCCGCCTATCGGACACCGCTGTCGATTTCGTTTGGGGAGGTGGCGACGCATAACCATTTCGTCCTGGATCGGGGAGGGAAGGTCTTCAAGCAGACCGCTCCCGTGATCAAGTTGCCGGGAGGGGCGTCGGAGGACGATCACCTGCGGTTGCTCGGGCTGCTCAACAGTTCGACCGCCTGCTTTTGGCTGAAGCAGGTTTGCCATAACAAGGGGAACGAGGGCTACCAGTCTGGGTTCAAAGCGGAAATGTGGGAGCGGTTTTACCAGTTCAACGGCACGAAGATTGAACGGTTTCCGCTGCCGTCGGCGTACCCGTTGGAACTTGCTCGTGGGATGGACGAGCTATCGCAGCGGTTCGCGACGGTGAGCCCGGCGGCGGTCGCGGCCTCCGGCGTGCCGACCCGCGAGCGGCTGGCTGCCGCCTACGGCGACTGGCACTCGGTCCGGGCGCGGATGATTGCGTTGCAGGAGGAGTTGGACTGGCAGGTCTACTCGCTCTACGGGCTGCTGGATGAGGAGTTGACCGTCCCGGCCGGCTCGGTGCCGGAGTTGAGGCTGGGGGAGCGGGCGTTCGAGATCGTCCTTGCCCGCAAGGTCGCCGCCGGTGAGGCGGAGACGCAGTGGTTCGCCCGGCACGGGTCGACGCCGATCACCGAGCTGCCGGCGCACTGGTCGGACGAGTATCGGTCCATGGTGGAGCGGCGGATCGCGGTCATCGTGGGCAACCGCAACATCGGGCTGATCGAGCGACCGGAGTGCAAGCGGCGCTGGGCCAGCGAGGGCTGGGACGCGATGCAGGCCAAGGCGCTGCGTGACTGGCTGCTCGACCGGTGCGAGGCGCGGGAGCTGTGGTACCAGCACGTCGACGGTCTGGAGCAGCCGCGCCCACTGACCACCGCCCAGCTCGCCGACGAGCTGCGCCGCGACGACGATGTGCTCACCGTCGCCAACCTCTACGCGCCTGGTCAGGATCTCGGCAAGGTGATCGCCGACCTGGTCGCCGACGAGCACGTGCCGCACCTGGCCGCGTTGCGCTACAAGGACTCCGGGCTGGCCAGGCGCGCGGACTGGGAGCAGGTGTGGGACCTGCAGTGGCAGGAGGACGCGTTGCCCGACGAGGCGGCGAAGCGGGAGTTCCGCAAGCAGATCCCGGTGCCGCCGAAGTACACCTCGGCGGACTTCCTCAAGACCAGCTACTGGCGGCACCGGGGCAAGCTCGACGTGCCCAAGGAGCGGTTCGTCTCGTACCCGGGTGCCAGCCGCGACGGTGACCCGTCGCTGCTGGTCGGCTGGGCCGGCTGGGACCACCGTGAGCAGGCCCAGGCCCTGGCCACCCTGATCGTCGCCCGCGAGCAGGAGGACGGCTGGGCCGCCGACCGGCTGCTCCCGCTGGTCGCGGGGTTGCGCGAGATCCTGCCCTGGGTACGCCAGTGGCACGGCGAGTTCGACCCCGAGTGGGGCGCCTCGCCGGCGGACATCTACGCCGGCTTCCTCGCCGAGACCACCAACCGCCTCCACCTCACCGACGCGGCGCTCACGTCGTGGCGCCCGACCAAGGCCACCCGTGGCCGCAGAGCTAAGCAGTGAACAGAGCAGAGATCGTCGCTGTGTACCCGTGCCCGCACGTCAGGAGTCGATAATGGATAACGAGATTCAGCTGATCAGTGACGGCGATGGGCTGGCGGTCATCGGGCATCCGGCGGCTGTCGAACGCTTCCTCGTCTCTGAGGGACTGCCGTCGAAGGACCTCGGACTGCACCGGCTCGGACCTGCCCTCGGTAAGGCCGCGGGAGTCGCACAGGCAGGTTCCGAATTCGCCGCCAACTCAGGTCGCTGGATGAAACTGACCGAGGAGTCCGCGAGGGTCGCGACGAAGTTCCCGCTAGTCAAAAACTCGTCCTCCGGCAACTTGCATGCCACGTTGAGGGCGCAGAATGGCCAATTCGTCAAGAACCTCCAGTTCGTGAAGGGACATGGATCGGTTGTGACCAACCCTGCGCTCCTGGCCGGCGCAGCGGGGCTCATGGCACAGCTTGCGATGCAACAGAGCATGAAGGAGATCACCGACTATCTCGCCACGATCGACGAGAAGGTCGACGATGTGCTCCGCGCCCAGAAGGACGCCGTGTTGGCCCGCATGATCGGGGTGGGCTTCGTCATCGAGGAGGCCATGACCATCCGAGAGGCGAGGGGCCGGGTCGACGAGGTCACGTGGTCGAAGGTGCAGGGCTCGCCGGCGACGATCGCGGAAACCCAGGCGTACGCGTTGCGTCAACTCGACGCGCTCGCGGAGAAGCTGGAGCGCAAGACCGCGATCGGTGATCTCGCCAAGGCGGCCAGGGAAGCAGAGTCCAAGGCACAGGAGTGGCTCGCTGTCCTGGCTCGCTGCTTCCAGCTGCAGGACGCGATCGCCGTGCTCGAACTCGACCGGGTGCTGGACGCGTCACCGGGGGAGTTGGACGGGCATCGCCTCGGACTGAAGGCTGCCCGGCAGAACCGGCTGGAACTCATCTGCCGGTGCACCGAGCGCCTGATGGCCCGCATGGACGCGGCTGCGGGCACGGCCAACACGAAGGTGCTGTTCCATCCGATGGACTCCCCGGCTGTGGTGCAGGCGAGCAACCATGTCTCGATCGCCGTCGTCGACTTCCACGGGCGGCTCGGGATCGAGGGCGCTCGCCAGTCGTCGGAGGCAAGGCGATGGATGGACGCGGCCATGGAGGCGAGGGATAAGGCGCTCGAGACAGGAGCAGACGGCGTTGGTACCGCCAAGCGCCTCGGCAACGAGACCTTCGACCGAGCCAAATCGGTGACGGGCAAGCTCTCCGGCCGGTTCGCCGAGCGAGCGCTCCGCTGGCGCGGGGACGACGAGAAACGCGACGAGAAAGACTGAGTGGGCGTCGACCGTCAGCCACGCGGGCTCTCCGATGGGACTGGACACGGCCAGCCGGTTGCTGCTGGAAGCCAACGGAATCAGGCCCCACCCACACCCTCGATTGCGGTGAGCCTGACAACTGAACCACTGGCTCCTGGCCCCTGACCCGCCCTGCTCTTGAGGGCGGGTCAGGGAGACCCGTACGTGAGAAGTCTCGTTGCCGAGGAAGGCAGGATGGCATCACGACCCCCCTCGGGGTACCAGATCAGGAAAGTGCACGCCACGCTGGGGAAGCTGCAGCGGTACACACTCAACAAGCCGCTGACGTTCCGCTGCGCGACCTGCCGTCGCACCAACGTGTCCAGCTCCGTCGTGACGGTCTCGGGCGACTGGTCCCAGCTGCTCTGTGGCGGATGTTACGGACGACAGGCAGCACCGCAGGTCAGCACGGCACGGACGCCGGCGCCCCGAGAACCCACCGGGCGGCCGCAGCCCGAGACGCATCGGACCGCCAGCCCGCTGCCCCGGGACATGGTCTGGCTCGCCGCCCTGCACCGTTCGGTTGTCGAGGGCAAGCAGCTCTCCCCGTCCGAGCGGGAGCTTCACCGCCGACGTGCCGGTGAGCCTTCCTCCATCGCCGCGATCAGGTACGCGGAGTTGCTTGTCGATCTCGAGATCCGGATCGCCGGACTGAACGGCAGTGCCGCCGAGGAACTGACGGTGACCCGCGAAGAACTCGGGCTCCGCCGGGAAGAAGCGGTCGACACCTTCCGTGCCGCCTCTCATGCCCGGAGTCAGGCGACATCCGATGGTTCGATCGAGGAACCGGTGGAGGCCCGGGTCATTCGTGAGGTCGCACCGCACACCTTCGACAAGGCGTTCGCGAAGGCGCTGCGTCGCAGGGGTGTACGGGTCGGTGCGCTTGAACCTCCGACTGCCGATGTGTGGACGTGGCTGCAGGCGTATGACGAGCACCCCGTCGAGCTGCCCGCCGAAGTGAAGCGGCTGAGGAAGCTGAGCCCGGAGGACTTCGCGCGCGAAGCCGTGGCAGAGGTCAACCGTTGGGAGTGCGACCAGGCAATGGCGCACCCCGCGGTGGCGGAGCAGTGGGCGGAATGCACGGAAGAGATCGTGACGGAACTTGTGCGCGCCCGCCGGTCGCTGGAGGCCGATCTGTCCGGTGGGGTAGGTCAGGGCGTCGTGCCGCGCCTGCGCCGCGCCGGTGAGGCGTACGCCCGGGGCAGCGCCCGCTGCCTGGAAGCTCAGCTTGTGATGGCGGAACTACGGGCACAGGCGAGCCGCCTTCACCGGGCGCGGAAAGTGCCTATGGCGCGCGCCGGCTCCGTGGCCGAGGCGACGATGGCCGTGCGGCAGGCCGATCCCGCCCTGGCACGACAGGTCGACCGGGCGTTGGAGGAGCACCGGAAGAGCTGCCCAAAGCGGACGCCTGGGGAGCGCCACGCCGGCTGCGCGTCGTCGATCGCACGAGTTGTGCGCTCGCGTCTGCAGCCGGTGGACCTACCCCGGAGTGCCCAACCCGAGACTCGCGAGCCCGAGGCTAGAGAGCATGCCACCGACGAGGCACGATCGAGTCTGCCGCCGCAGGGTGGGCATGAGCAGGCGGCCTTTCTCTGTCCCGAACTGCTCAAGCAGGTGCCGACCGATGTGGCACGCGTCGTCGGCGCGGTGGACGTCTCATACAACGACGCAGGACAGTTTGGCTTCGCCTGGGTGACCGAGCACGGTGAACTGGGCACCGGCACAGACCGGGCCGTCAACGACCATGACGCGTGCCTTCATGCGGTCTGCCGGGCTGTTCTCGACCTGGGCGGCGAGCTGTCGAGTGTGCATGTCGTCTGTCGGGACGAGCGGGCGGCGTCCGTGGTGCGGTACGTGGTGCGCAATCGGCTCGTACCCGAGGCCCTGGGGTTCCCCGTCTCGGAGCGCACCCGTGATCTGCTGCGGTCACTGATCTCGCGCTCCGGCAAGGCGTTCGTCACTGCCGACAACTGCCCGCAGCCCCATCGAGGCCCGGCGGCGGCGCGACGGCTCGCAACGGTTGCCCTTCAGTCGACGCGAGACTCTCGTGGCGCCCAGACGGTGAAGTCACTAGCGGACGAGATCTCCGATGAACTCCGCAGGGTGGCGGAGTCGCAAGCCTCGCGGCTGCCGAAGCAGACGGGCACAGCACAGAGGATCGCGGGCGACTTCGACGCTGGGCAACTCCGGTGGACGGTTGCGGTTGGGAGGGCGCAGATCGGCGGTGGGTGGTGTGCTCTCCCCGACGGGTTGACAGCGTTACCAACCGACCGAAAGCACATCCGGATAGGCGTCAACCATCCCGGCCAGACGAAACAGGGCCGGATCGTGGAGAGCGACGTCGAAGTCCGGCGGCTCGGCGGCCAGTGGGAGCTGCACGGAGTGGCATGGCCGCGAGGACTCCTGCCTGGGACCGTGGTCACCTTCCAGTGGCGTCCGAACGATGAACTGGTCCTGGCCACCACTGATCTACTGCCTCGACCGCAGCGGGTCGACGACCTGACCTACCGACACCGCTACGACATCCGGGTTGTCGTCAGGGAGAACGCGCCGGGCGCTGACGACGAGGGCGGGACGCCTGACCTCTCCGATACCGGGTGGGTCCTGCGCACGCTGCGGAAGCTGGGCCATCTCAGCCCCGACGGCAGCGCAATTCTGGCAGAAGCGGCGCTGTTGACTAACTGTCTCCAGCTTGGCCTGCCGCCGAGCCGCGCGAACCGGATCCAGCCTGCCCTGGAAGACCTGATCCGCGATCGACGTCTCGGACGTGTACGAGGAAGCCTGGACCAGGACGGGCTGCCCAGCTATCCGCCCCGAGCCGGTCAAAAACCGGCCGGACTCCTCCGCTTCGCCCCGAAGGTGGTGAGCCTTGCCCCGCATCCTGATCATCGGAAAGAGGAGCCAGTGCCACGCCGCGATCATTGGGTGGACGGCTTCGTACGGCGGCTTCCGGCAGGAGCGCACGCCTCACCGGAGCAGATCGAGGCGCATCGTGAGGCGGTACGCACCGCGAAGATCGTCGATCGCGCTCTTCCTGATGGCTTCACGTACGTCCGGCGCCACCGCCGTCGGGCCCGCTGACCAGGCGACGTTGAGAGGTGTAACAGTGATGGAAACAAAGGGAAAGTCGAATGTGGCCGAGTGGTGGGGTGTTTGCGGACGCTCATGAAGTGAGCTCAGTTCAGGCGCTCCGCCGGCAGCGCCGGTGCGACGGCACCGGCAGCTTTGCGCTGAGCTGCGTCGCGCGGTCGTACGTTTTCGGTACGGCGCGATGCTGCGCGGGACGCCGCCGGTCGCCATTTCATCGCCGAGGTGAAGAGCGTGGTCGCCGGCAACGAGGTCGAGCAGCTCCGGCTCGGTCTCGGGCAGGTCCTCGAGTACCGGTACCGACTCGCCGCACACGGCGTATCCGCCACACCTGTCCTGCTCACGCAGTGTACGGATCCGGCCTGGCTGGCGATCTGTGCCGACAGCGGCGTTCTGCTGTTGGCCGGTGACGAAGAGCCGACCTGGGCGCCAAGACTCACCTCGGCGGTCGTACAGCCGACGGCAGGTACGGTATTCCCGGCTGATCTATCCCGGACATGACGGGTATCTGACTCTCCACCCAGATCATCAGATGAAAAATATTCGATAGTGTCACCTAAAGCGCTGCTCTGACTCCTCGCTGTAGTGGCGGAGCGGATCACCTTTGGGGGTTCTGATGGCGCCGAGCAGGCGGTGGGCGGTCCTCATCGGAGTGAATCACGGCGGGCACGACGTGCAGCTGCCCGCTCTCCGCTATGCAGAGAGCGACGCCCAGGCGATGCGGAGTGTGCTGCTGGACCAGCGGATCGGCACCTTCGACGACAGCGACGTGGACCTCTACGTCGGTCCCAATGCCACCTGGGCTGAAATCAAGACCCGGTTACGGGAGATCGCACTCGACTCGAACCCGTCCGATGTCTTGCTCGTCTACTTCGCCGG
Source organism: Micromonospora sp. NBC_00898 (assembly GCF_045207895.1). Classification (NCBI taxonomy): domain Bacteria; kingdom Bacillati; phylum Actinomycetota; class Actinomycetes; order Micromonosporales; family Micromonosporaceae; genus Micromonospora; species Micromonospora sp. NBC_00898. The sequence continues at coordinate 2,927,389 of NZ_CP108775.1, read as the reverse complement.
TCACGCGCTGGTGCCCGAATGGAGCACTCAGCTCGACGCGTACCTCGTCACGGCCGACCTGGATCCGGACGGGCTGCGCCGCGAGCCGGATAACGGCCTCCGGATGGCGTTCCTCAAGCGGGACGTCTTCGAGGCCTTTGCCGGCACGTCGTTCCTCATCCTCGACTGCTGCCATGCCGGGATCTACCTCGACGCCGACCTGCGTCATGCCGAGGCCATGCAGACCTACCGCACTCAGGTTGACCGCCACAGCGCGCTGCTGGCCTGCCCGAACGGCTCTGCGGCGCGGGAGAGCGACGAGCATCGGCAGGGAGTGCTGACCCATCATCTGCTTCGCGCGCTTCGCGGCGAGGCCGCCGACGACAGCGGCCGGGTGTCGTTCGGACAGATGGCCACCTTCGTGGCCGAACAGGGGATCGAACCGCCGCCCGTTCAGCTCGTGCACATGTGGGGACCGACCACGGTGTTGACCCAGCCGCCGGTCTCAAGGCATGACCGACAGGCGCTGAGCTCGCCCGCCAACCCCGGCATTACCCGGCCGTGCAAGAGCCCGCTCGAGGAGCTCTCCAGCTCGATCGTGCAGCTGCTCGGTCGGGTATTCCGCTCGAAGGCACACCCGATGCAGCAGTCGCACCAGCAGGGTCAGGCCGAGCGCGTGGAGATCATCCGGTACGCCCTCGACGCCGACTCGGTTGCCGTGGTGGAGTTCTCCGGCCGGAGGATCGGCGTGGTCAACTCGACAGCCCGGTTCAACAAGGAGGAGCTGCGGCCGCTTCTCGAGCTGAGCGCCGCCGATGCCATCCAGTACCGGACCTCGATGCCCGGACACATCGTCTCGAACGATGCCGGCCGACGCCTGCTCTGCGTACCTCTCTCGTACGAGGACGACCGGACCCTCACGCTGACCGTGGTGGACCCCGCGCTCGCGCCACTCGACATGGGCGAACCATTGGCCGTCATGCTGCGGACGATCTGGGATTCCAACCCGCTCGCCGACCCGCTCGAAGCGGAGATGCGGGTGATGACCGCCCTGCGTACGAACTTCGGACGGCTGCCGCTGAACCTCTACCAGTACGCCTTCAGCCTCTACCAGAAGCTGATCGGCTCAATGATCATGGTGTTCCAGCCCGTCGTGGAACTCGACCTGCGAGCGGCCGGCGTGAGCATCCAGAGCTACGAAGCGCTGGCTCGCCGCGGAGATCAGGAGGTACGGGCGCCGCTGGTGGCCTTGCAGATGGCGCACGCCTGGGGCGATCGCTTCATCATCGAACGCGACGCCCTCCTCTTGGCCAAGGCGGTCCACTCGTACGCCGCCGCCGATGCCGAGGCACCCTGGCAGGGCACGAAGCCACTCTCGGTCAACGTCGCGGTCCGCTCGTTGCTCAGCGACTCCTACCTCACGCAGGTGAGCAAGGCCCTCGCCGAGGCCGATCTCAATCCGCGCACACTTACCCTCGAGATCTCGGAGCAGGATGCCATCCAGCCCGGGCCGGGTGAGCGATGGCCGCAGGAACCTCTTGCCTACTTCCACCGCCGGCTCACCGAGCTGGCCCGGGAGCTTCGCATCAGCTTCGCGGTGGACGACTTCGGCGTCGGCTACGCGTCGCTCGCACGCATGGCGGAGTTGCCACTGACCCAGATCAAGGTCGACCGGGCCGTCCTCCACCACCCCCTCGCGGTGGAGGAGCTCGAGCTCGTCGCCCGGGTTGCTCGTGACGGGCTCCACCGTGGGCACGCGCCCAACGCCCGCGCAGTGATCGTGGAGGGCTACGACGACGAGGCGCCGGTAGGTCTCAAGCAGATCTACGACCTGGGGATCCACCACGTCCAGGGCTACTTCTGCGGTGAGGTTGCGTCCACCTCACTGCGTCCGCTGAATCAATCAGTCCGGGAACGCATTGCAGCCCTGGTGAGAGGTGAGGTATGACCAGCGTCAAGCTGCTACTGCCGGCAGACGTCATCGAGGAACTGGACCTGCCGTACGAGGGCGTCCGGGGCGTCTCCGCCATCACCCTCGCCGTTGAGGGGGTGAGCGTGATGGCCAACCTCGCCACACTGGCCACCCTGCAGCCGCAGGTAAATGCTCTCGTGACGGCGATACGCAACTGGCGGCTGCGCGACCCGCGGCCATCAGTGACCTTGACGGTGAAGGGCCCCGACCTGGACCTGAAGGTCGATCTGCCGCGCAACGTCAGCAAGGCCCAGCTTCTCGATCAGCTTCGGCCGCTTTTCGCCGAGGAGGACTGATCCGGCCGGTACTCGACGACCTGGCGCACGAGGTCGGGGTGTGCCGTGAAGCCGGCGTCCCTCCATGCCCAGCACTGCACGTGTGTGCGGTCGCCGTTCGACCACCAGGCCTCGTATCGGTATGCGGACACTGGTAGGCCGCCGGGTACGACGGCCGCCAGCTCAGCGAGGGTGTACTGCATCTCGCGGGTCTGCCCCCGCAGTAGGTCGCGCAGTGTGTTGTACTTTGACAAGTCCCTACCTTTCCGGTCTTGTCTCGGCCCGACTCAGACGGTCCGCCACTCGTCTCTCGTCTGCCGCTGGTTGGGGGTGATCGGTCGTGACTGGCGTAGATCAACTTCGAACACGAAGGGCGTGGCGGCCCTAAGGGCGGCGTCCTTGCCGAAGAACTGCAGGGTCGGCTCGACCAGCGCCTTGGTGACGACGGCGAGCCGCCAACCCGGGTCCTCCCGCGCGGAGCGCTCCTCGTTGCGGGTCAGCAGCACCTTCGGGGCCAGGCCGCTGACCCCTTTGACCTCGACCCGGTGTACATCTCCGTCCGGGGATGTACAGGTCAGGTCCCAGCCCTCGTTCTGCTTGCTCACGTCCTGCACACGCCAGCCGGCGCGCTTGTAGTGCTTCGTCACCGCCTTCATCCCCGCTGCTTCCACCAGAGCATTGGTGCTCGGGTTGCCGAAGCCCGCGCCGGAGGCTGTCACCGTGATCTTCTGCGGGCGAGGAGGCAGGAGCTTGTCCAGTATGGCGAGTTCGGTCTTGGTAACGGCCAGCGGGTTGCCCATCTGCGGCTGCCGGAATACTTCCAGATCAACCAACCGGCGATTGCCCTTCAGCGTCTCGCGGGGAATCGGCTTGTCGAAGAGTTGGATGTCAACAGGCACGAAGTGTTTGGCCTGCCGCCGTTGGTGCTCGTCGCGCCAGTACCCCCGGTCCTCGTGCACGATGTCGATGTAGCCAGCTGGCCCGAGGACGGTCCCCCGCCCCCACAACCCGGGTCCTGGATAGGCCCGGCCCGGCCCGGTCACCCAGAACAGAACCTGCTGCCCTTCGGCCATGAGCGCACTGCGGTAGTTCGCGACGACCGACCATCGGTCCATGGTCTCCCCACCGTGCTCGATGAAGGCTGCCAGATCCCAGACCTCGGGGTTGCACTTCAGCATCCAGGCGCCCAGGTTCTCCACCGTCACCAGGCGATTCACGTTCCGGCCCCGGTGCTGAGCTGCCTCAAGAACCTCGCTGGATGTCGCGTCTCCGACTCTCATTGACCCATCCTCCTAAGGCTGTGGGCACGCTTCATCACCGGATCGGTCCAGGCTCTCTGGCTTCGGGACTTCTGCAGCAGCATGGGGGGGTGCCGTATGTCCTGCCAGAGCAAAGCCTCGTGTTACGAAGGCGTAGGCCTCAACAGCATTGGCTGAGTCGGCATTACCTGAGTCGGCGCGAGATCAGGCTGCGGGTGGCCTCACTGAGTTGGGTGCCGATGAAGTCGTTCAGCTTCTCGGGGTCCGGTGCGATCCGCTGGGCCTCTTCGAGCTCTTCCCAGGTGTCATAGTCGTATGGATTGCCGGCTGTCACCACCCCGATGCCGTGCATCCGGGCCGCCGTCGCCACCTCCTCGACGTCATGCTTGAGCACCGAAGCCTTCTCCGGCGGGATGTAGAACAGCACGTACGAGCGGGTCGCCGCGCGACGATGGGCCAGCGCCTCATAAACCGCCTGAACGTTGACCGCGCTCGGTGACTTGACCTCGAAGGTGTTCACGTCGAGATGCTTTCCGGGCACGTACTCGAACGTCCGCACCTCGACCGTCGTGATGTCCGGCCGCGTCCAGATGCCGTCAGGTCGGCCGCCGCCCAGAGCGGTGATCTCCACCGCGAGCAGGTCCTGGCGATGCTCCTGCGCCCAGCCGTGCTCGATCACCCCCCGCATCGGCCCGTACAGCTCTAGCTCGTTGGTGATGACCGCTTCGATCGTCTCGGTGTCCGGCGTGCCGCGCTGGACGACGACGGCGACCCGGTCAGCGTCGGCCGATGGCTCGGGATGAGAGCGGCGGACCACCCCGCCCCGGCCTCGGCCCCGGACGACCAGGCCCTTATCGACGAGCCCGTCACGCGCCAGGAAGTATCGATTTCTGTTCCACTTCAGATACTGACGGAGTGACGGATTGCTGACCGCTGACCCGTCCGTGGGCAGTGCGTTGAACAGGGCGCACTCGTCTTCCGGGAGCGCCGACAGGTCCACCGTCATCCTTCGACGGTATCGATGCCGCCCCATAGCAGGCAATGGGGCGGCGGTACGCCGGGCGGGATACCGAGGTGGGACGCCTCGACGCCGGCCAGGCGAGAATCGAACTACCCAGCGGCTGCGGTGGAATACCTGTCCACCTGCTTGCCGAGCAGATCAGCCACCACGTCTGCATCCGCGCTCATCACGCCAGCGGTGCCGGTGGTGACGAGGGTCGGTCCGACGAGGGCGAAGCCTTGCAGCGCGGTACCGCCCTGCAGTTCGATGCGTACGCCAAGGCTCTTCTCGCCGACATCGGGAAGGTTCATCAGGGCGTAGCTGACCTTCTGACCATCGGATGTGTCCTTGCGGCAGGTCTCGAGGGTCTTCGCCATCTTGTCGAAGGACGCCTTCGCCTGCGCGGGGCTGGCGTACTGCCGCAGGCTGACCAGGATCAGCTGGGCGCTCAATCCGCCACCCTTCTGGTACGACTTCGAGACCTTGACCTTGGCGACGTACGGCTGTCGGTAGTTGCAGAAGGTCTTGTCGGAGCTATCCGAGCTGTCGGACTCATCTTCGCTGTAACCGGTCGGAATGGCGTTGAGCGGCAGTAGCGCCTTCGTGAGTGCGGCCTTGCCGAGGATCTTGTACGTCGGTGCGGCAGGCGAGGGCTCGGGGGCCGGCGCTGTGGTCGGTGCGGACGCTCCCGATGCGGCTGGTTCCGGGCGCGGGGATTCGGCGCCACAGCCGGTAAGTGCGAGAGACGCCGCCATCACAACGGCCATCGAACGAGACATCAGCTTTCGGGGCATCGGTTTCCTTGCTCGGTATCGCCGACGAAGGTGGGAGCCGATCCGGGCGGGTCGGCAGGACCCTGGGCTCGGATGTCTTCACACCGTAGGGTCAGGCACCGACATTCTCCGGGTTGCCAGGTCACCTGACCGAGCGGGCACTGCGATCAGGCCGGCCGTCGGCCGTTGTTGTCGTACCCATGCCCTTCTCTTGAGCGCGAGTTGTCATCCAATCCGCTACGGAGCGGAGACCGGGATAACGAACAGCGGGCAGAAGGAGAAGGCATGGACAGAGTGGACTACGCGGCGGCCGACGCCGAGCGACTGGCTGCCTGTGTGCGAGAGGTGCTCGGCCCTCCCTCGACCTGGCGGCCGGCGCCGCCGGGCTACCCCGGCAGCCTGGCACTGTGCGTCATCGACTCCATCTGGTCCATGGGTGTTCGGTACAGGGCAGTCGAGAACGTCGTCGACTGCTTTCGGACATCACGGCGCGAGGAAGGCGGGGACCCGGGTCGGGACGGGGTCTCCGACCTGCTTCAGCACTACAAGCAGGTCGGAGGGCCGGAGCAGTTCGCGACGCAGGTGAACAATCGGCAGCGGGTGTCGACGCATCCGGCCGCGGTGCTGAAGGCCGAGGCGGTGTATCGGGCGGCCGTGGCACTGCACGAGGCCGGGATCGAGACCTGCGAGGACCTGCGCGCCGCCGCGACCGGCGCGGACGAGGCCCGGGTGAAGAGCGTCTGGCGGGCGGTGCCGGGGCAGGGCTCGGGCATCTCGTGGCGCTACCTGCTCATGCTGGCCCGCCTGCCCGGCGTGAAGCCGGACCGGATGATCCGCCGATTCGTCGCCCGCGCACTGCAGCAGGCGAGCATCGCTCCGGACGCTGCCGTTTGTCTGGTGGAGACGGCCGCTGAACTCCTCGACGTGTCGCCGACCTCGCTAGATCACGAGATCTGGCGACACGAACGCGGGATACGGTGATACGCCCGTCCTGACGTTCCGGGGCGACTCCGGGAAGCTGTCGCGACCCGCGACCAGCGGGCAACGCAGGGGCCAGGGCGATCGGTACGGTATGCAGCATGTCTTCGCCCACCCCTGCGCCGCTGCTCCGGGACTACATCGAGATCCCGGAGCGCACGAGCACGAGTGACTTCGTGCTCAAGCTCGCCGACAGTGTCGCCGACGCCGATGCCACCCTCCGCGACTACGTCGTCACGGACCGGCTGCTCGGCAACTTCGACGAGGCGCTCGGGCTGATCCGCTCCGCGGTCGAGGGGCACGCCTCCAAGGCCGCCTACCTGCACGGCTCCTTCGGCTCCGGCAAGTCGCACTTCATGGCCGTGCTGCACGCGCTGCTGCGCGGTGAGGCGGCCGCCCGTGGCCGCGACGAGCTGGCCCCGCTGGTCGCCAAGCACAGCGTCTGGCTGGACGGCCGCAAGTTCCTCCTCATCCCGTACCACCTGCTCGACGCCCGCTCGCTGGAGCAGCGGGTCCTCGGTGGCTACGTCGACCGGGTACGCGCGCTGCACCCCGACGCCCCCATCCCGGCGGTGCACCGCACCGACGCGCTGCTTGAGCAGGCCGCCTCGCTGCGCGAGAAGATCGGCGATGCTCAGTTCATCGACGGGCTGCCCGGCGGAGACGTCGAGGACGAGTGGGGTGAGAGCGAGACCTTCTGGACGTCGGAGCGGCTGAACCAGGCGTTCGCCGGCGCGTACTCCGACGAGCTGCGACGCAAGCTGGTCAACGACCTGCTGACCAGCTGGAACGTCGGCTTCTTCAGCAACGCCCGGGAGGACGCCGAGGCGTTCGTCTCGCTCGACCGGGGCCTGACCGAGATCAGCCGGCACGCCAAGGAGCTCGGCTATCACGGCCTGATCCTCTTCCTCGACGAGCTGATCCTCTGGCTGGCCAACTCGATCGGCGACCAGCAGTTCGTCTCCCGCGAGATCCAAAAGATCACCAACTTCGTCGAGGGCGGCGACACCCGCCGGCCGATCCCGGTGGTCAGCTTCATTGCCCGCCAGCGTGACCTGCGCGAACTCGTCGGCGAGGAGGTCACCGGCGCCAACGAGCTGAGCTACCAGGACACCCTCAACCTGGCCAGCGGCCGGTTCGACGTGATCAAGCTGGAGGACCGCAACCTCCCCGAGATCGCCCGCCGCCGGCTGCTCAAACCCCGCGACACCACGGCCGCCGCGGCGATCGGCAAGGCCTTCGACGCCACCACCAAGGTACGGCGGGAGGTGTTCGACACCCTGCTCGGCACCGACTCGGGCAGCGGCGCCGACATCGACGCCTTCCGGTCGACGTACCCGTTCAGCCCGGCCTTCCTCTCCACCCTCGTGCACGTCTCCAGCGCGCTGCAGCGCTCCCGGACCGCGCTGAAGCTGATGCGCCAGCTCCTGGTCGACCGCCGCGACACACTGCGCCTCGGCCAGCTCGTTCCGCTCGGCGACCTCTACGACGTGATCAGCAGCGGCGGCGACCAGCCGTTCACCGAGAAGCTCAAGGCCGAGTTCGAGATGGCCCAGAAGCTCTACGACCTGAAGCTGCGCCCCTACCTGCTCGGCCAGTACGACCTCACCGACGACGACCTGGAGGCCGCCCGTCGGGGCACCGCGCTGCCGGGCGACGTGGCCGGGCGGGTCCGCGCCTTCACCGGCGATGACCGGCTGGTGAAGACGCTGCTGCTCGCCGCGCTCGCGCCCAGCGTGCCGGCCTTGCGGAACCTGACCGCCCGGCGGCTCTCCGCGCTCAACCACGGCAGCATCACCAGCCCGATCCCCGGCGGTGAGGTTGCCCAGGTCAACCGCAAGCTCACCGACTGGGCCGGCCGGTTCGCCGAGATCCGCATCGGCGAGGGCGACGACCCGATCGTCTCGCTGGAGCTGGTCGGCGTGGACGTCGACAGCGTCCTCGCCACCGCCAAGCACTACGACAACGAGGGTGCCCGCAAGCACATCGTCCAGCGGCTGCTCTGGCAGCAGCTCGGGGTGCCGTGGAGCGACTCGTTCTTCGCCGAGGCCGGGCTGAGCTGGCGGGGCAGCCGCCGCGTCGTCGAGCTGGTCTACGGCAACGTGCGCGACGTCAACGACATCCGGGACGAGGCGTTCCACCCGAACGACCCGACCGGCTGGCGGATGATCATCGACTATCCGTTCGACGACGGCAGCCACGGCCCCGCGGACGACCGGCAGCGGGTCCAGGACCTGATCAGCCGGACCACCTCCCGCACGGTCTGCTGGATCCCCGCCGCGCTCACCGTGGAGCGCCTCACTGAGCTGGGCAAGCTCGTCATCATCGACAAGCTGCTCGAGGGGCAGCGCTTCGACAGCCACGCCGAGCACCTCAACCCGGACGACCGGCGCCGCGCACACGGCGCGCTGACCAACCAGCGCAGTGCGTTGCTCGCAAAGATGCAGGCCGTGCTCCGCCAGGCGTACGGGCTGGCCGGCAAGCTGGCCACCGACGTCGTGCTCGGTTTCGATGACCACCTCCAGTCGCTGACCCGGGCGCTCGAGCCGAAACTGCCGATGGGCGCCACCTTCAACGACGCGCTGCGCAGCATCGGCGACCAGATGCTCAGCCAGCAGTACCCGGCCCACCCGGACTTCGACCCCGACCGCAAGGGCGACCCGATCCGGCTCGCGGACGTCAAGGTGGTGCTCGACCACGTCCGCCGGGCCGTCGAGTCGCCCGAGGGACGCGTCGAGGTCGACCGTACGCACCGGCAGACCGTGCGCCGGATCGCCAACCCGCTCGGCCTGGGCACCATGCACGAGGCGGCCTTCGTCATCGAGGGGGAGTGGGTCCAGCACTTCCAGCGCAAGGCGTCCAGCGAGGGCATCACGGGTGAGCTGCGGGTTGGCGACCTGCTCCGCTGGATCGACGATCCGAGTCCGCGCGGCCTCGATCCGATGGTCGCGCAGCTCGTCGTCGCGACGTTCGCCGAGCAGACCGACCGCGCCTTCTACTTCCACGGCAGCGAGGTGATCCCGGCCCCCGAGCTGGGGAAGATCACCGCGGATCACACGCTCCGCGAGGAGCGGCTGCCCAGCGAGGAGGATTGGCAGGCGGCGCGGGCCCGCTCCGCGGCCATCTTCGGCGTCCAGCCGCTCGACCTGCGGCGGGGCCGGCTGGTGGCGCTGTTCGGCCGCGACCTGACAACCCATGCGAACCGCCATCGGGAAGCCGCTCACGGGCTGGTCGCCCGTCTGGACCAGCACGCCACCTGGCTCGGAATCGACAAGGAGTCCGGCAGCGGACGGCTGGCCACCGCCCGCGCCGCCGCCGACCTGCTGGAGGCGCTGGCCAACGGACGGTCGGCGGTGGAGGCCGTCGAACGGCTCGCACGCGCCGAACTCGCCGGCCCGGCCGACCGGACCGGTAAGAGCATCAGTAGTGCCGTGCAGGTATCTGCGGCGCTCGCAGCCGCGGCATGGGATAACTTCGAGACGATCGCTGGCCTGAAGGAGCCGCACGCGGCGGAAGCGGCGACGATCCTTGCCGAACTCCGCCGAGTGGCTCAGGCTGACGAATTGACCGCGCCACTCGCTCCGGCTCTGCAGCGCCTTCAGGCTGACGCGATCAGGCTTATACGTCGCGTCGTCGGACCGGGCCCAACGCCTCCACCCCCGCCTCCGCCCCCTCCGCTGCCCCGGGTTGACGGAAAGAAGCGCGTTCCGGTGAAGGCCCTCGACGACGCGGTGAAAGACCTGCGGGCCTTCGCCGCTGACCATCCCGACGCCACCCTCGAGGTGACCTGGAGAATCGTGCCGTGACTCAGGCACCCGCGCCGTCCCAGGCGCTGCGGATCAACCCGGTGGCGCTGCGGCAGAAGGTGACGCAGCAGCTCGACCGGCACCGCAACGGTGACGCGTACCCGGTGATGGTCGTGCGCGCCGAGCCGTCCTGGCCGCACGACCCGGCGATGCTGCTGCCCGGCGGGCGCCCGGCCCGGGTCGTGCCGTGCGTGTCGCCGCTGGCCATCTGGGAGCACCTCGCCGCCGACCGCGGCGACGAGGTGCTGGTCCTGCTCACCGACATCCCGGAGTCCAGCCTCGGGCACGGGGTGCGGAGCCGGATCTTCCGGCAGCGGGTGATCACCGTCGAGCCGTGGGACCTGGTCGTGGACGCCTTCGGTGCGCAACTGCCCGACAGCGCCCTCGAGCGGGAAAGCTGGGCCGGTGAGGCGCTGCTCGACGCGATGCCGCCCGCCGGTTGGCCGAAGCTCACCACCGCCGTGCTCACCCGCGACGTGGCGCTGCGGCACCTCGCCGCCGTACGCCTCGGTCTCGACCGCCGAGGTGACAGCCCCGACGACCTGGACGTGACAACGCTGCTGCGGTGGAGTGCCGAGCCGGGAGCGGTCGAGGCGTTCGGGCTGCTCCGGGAGGGGGAGCGCGACGGCCTGGCCGGGTGGCTCATCGAGCAGTTCGGGCGGCCCGCCAAGGCGCTCTTCGCGCTCATCGCCGCCGGGCATGGCGCCGACGCGCTTCCGCTCGGTCTGGTCTGCGACGCGCTCTGGACCACCGACACCGCCGAGGCGGTACGGGCGCAGGGGCGCATCGACCAGTACTTCGGCAACCTCAACGACGACACCACGCTCCGTGGGTTCGCCGACGCCGCGGTGCAGGTGGTCGGCGCGCTGCTGGCGGCCCGGGAGCCAGGTGTCCACCGGCAGGGCCAGGCCGTTCTGGACCGGGCCGAGGAACTGCTGATCCAGTTCGGCGCCGTCGGCAGCGCAGGACACAGCCCGATCCTGCGTACCGGCTTCACCCAGCGGATCAGCGCCGCCGCCGAGGCGCTGCTGGGTGGGCTGGGCAAGCCGGGGGACCCGGCGCTCGATGCGGCGGTCGAGAGTCTGGCCGGCCATCGGCTGGCCGATGCGGAAGCCGGACGGATCCGCCGGATCCGGATGGCCCACCGGCTCGTCCGCTGGCTCGGCGCCGAGGTGACCCCGCCCGTCAGCGTCGCCGACGGCGTGGACCGGCAGATCGCCGAATGGGGCTGGGTCGACCTCGCGCTCAACCACGCCTGGGCCGGCGAGGACGTCCACCCGCGACTGCAGCAGGCGTTCCGGGAAATCCACGAGCGGGTGCAGCGGCGGCGCCGGGACCTCGACAGCGCGTTCGCGAACCGGCTCGCCGCCTGGGCCACCGCCGGCCCCGGCAATGACGGCGAACTGCTCACCGTCGAGAACGTCCTCCCGCGCGTCATCGACCCGCTGGTCCGCGCCGACCGGCCCGTGCTGCTCGTCGTGCTCGACGGGATGAGCGCTGCCGTCGCCGTCGAACTCGCCGACGAGCTCACCCAGCACTGGGTCGAGTACGACCCGATCGCCGGCTCCGGCTCCGGCCCCGGCCGTCGGCGCGGCGTGGCGGCCGCGCTGCCCACCCTGACTGCCGTCTCGCGGACGTCGCTCTTCGCCGGCGCCCTGCGCAGCGGCACCCAGGAGAACGAAAAGCGGATCTTCGCCGAGGGCCGGTGGGGCAAGGGAGCCCGGATCTTCCACAAGGGACCCGCTCGCGGCGGGGCCGGCGAGGTCCTCGCCGCGGATCTCGCCGCCGCGATGTCCGACCGGACGTACCTGGTGGCCGTCGTCATCAACACCGTCGACGACTCGCTCGCCCACGGTCGCGAAGGTGACGAACCGGGATGGCAGCTCGGCGACGTCGGGTTCCTGCGCAGCCTGCTCGACCTCGCCCGGTCCAACGGGCGGGCGGTCGTCATCACCAGCGACCACGGGCACGTGCTGGAGCGCGGTGGCGAGCTGGTCAAGGCGACCGACGCCGCCTCCGCCCGACACCGCACCGGACGCGGCCCGGCGGGCCCCGGAGAGGTCGAGCTGAGCGGTCCGCGAGTGGTGGCACCGGGAAACCGGATCATCGCCCTCTGGGACCCGCTGCTGCGATACCGCCCCAGCAAGGCGGGCTATCACGGCGGTGCGTCGCTGGCCGAGGTGACCATCCCGCTGCTGGCCTTCCTGCTGCCGAACGTGACCGACATTCCGACCGGCTGGATGCCGGTGGAGGCACGCCAGCCCGACTGGTGGCAGGCGGAAGCGCCGGTCCCCGTCGTGGCGGCTGTGCCTCCGTCGGCGCCCCCGGCACCGAAGTCGCGCCGCAAAGCGCCCGTCGTCGCCGGAGACGCGCTCTTCGACGTACCGGAGGCGGCGCCGGTGTCCGCTCCCGCTCCCGCCCCAACCGGCGGTGACCTGGTCACCGCGCTGCTGGACACCGAGCTCTTCAAGGCCCAGCACGGTCTGACCCCGCGTCGCGTAGAGCTCAAGAAGATCGAGGCCGCGCTCCGAGCCCTGGTGGAGGCCAAGGGCGTGCTGGCCGTGGCCGTGCTGGCGCAGCGGGCCGGCGAAATGCCGGGCCGTGCGGTCGGGTTCGTCAGGACGCTCCAGCGGATCTTCAACGTGGACAACTATGCGGTGCTGTCGTTGATCGACAACTCCCGGTCCGCCCGGCTGGACATCGCGCTGCTCCGGGAGCAGTTCCAGCTGCCCGGAGCGGCCTCGTGAGCAGCGTCAGTCCGGCCCGACGGCGGGAGGTCATCGACGCGCTGCGCCGGGGCGCGGTGCCCTCCGCCGGGCTGGACCTCTTCGCCGTCGGCCTCGGCCGGTTCGTCACGGCCGTCGGCGAGGACCTCGACACGGTCGCCGCCGGTGGCTCGGTATTCAAGGCCGTCCGCGGTGAATACGGCTCCGGTAAGACGTTCTTCGCCCGTTGGATCGCCGAACGGGCCAAACAAGCCAACCTCGCGACCGCCGAGGTGCAGATCTCGGAGAATGAGACGCCGCTGCACAAGCTGGAGACCGTCTACCGGCGGCTCACCGAGCGGCTGACCACCTCGACGTTCCCGCCCAGCGCCATCCGACCCGTGGTGGACGGCTGGTTCTACGCCCTGGAGGAGGACGTCCTCGCTGCCGGGGAGGTCAGTCCCGACGACGCGGAAGCCCTCGACCGGGCCGTCACCGCGCTGCTCGACCAGCGGCTCACCGCGGTCAGCCGCAGCGCACCAGCCTTCGCCGCCGCGCTGCGCGGCTACCGCGCGGCCACCACCGCCGGTGATCCCGCCACCGCCGACGCCGTGCTGGCCTGGCTCGGCGGCCAACCGCACGTCGCCGCCTCCGCCCGCCGGGTCGCCGGCGTACGCGGCGACCTCGACCACTTCGCCGCGCTGAGCTTCCTGCAGGGCCTGCTGGCGGTGCTGCGCGACAGCGGCCACCCGGGTCTGCTGCTGGTGCTCGACGAGGTGGAGACGCTGCAGCGGGTCCGCTCCGATGCCCGGGACAAGGCGCTCAACGCGCTGCGCCAACTCATCGACGAGGTGCACTCCGGCCGCTTTCCCGGGCTCTATCTCGTCATCACCGGCACGCCCGCCTTCTACGAGGGGCCGCAGGGCGTGCAGCGGCTCGCACCACTCGCCCAGCGGCTCGCGGTGGACTTCACCACCGACCCGCGCTTCGACAACCCTCGGGCGGTGCAGATCCGGCTTGCCGGATTCACGGTCGACTCGCTGGTCGAACTCGGCGGCCGGGTACGGGATCTCTACGCCGACGGGTCCGCTGCCCCCGACCGGGTGCGGGCCCTGGTCGACGACGCGTACCTGGGGGATCTGGCCCGGGCGGTCGCCGGCGGGCTGGGCGGCAAGGTTGGCGTGGCGCCACGGCTGTTCCTCAAGAAGCTGGTGGGGGAGGTGCTCGACCGGGTCGACCAGTTCCCGGCATTCGACCCGCGGCGGGACTACGCGCTCACGCTTGCTGCGAACGAGATGACTGAAATCGAGCGCAACGCGACCAGGGCTGACGAGATTTCACTCGACCTGTAGGAAAGAATCAGATCATGAGCACCGACCTCGCCTTGCTCCTCGGCATCCAGGAGACCGCTGCCCTCGAGTTCAAGCGGGAGGCGACGGACCGGAACGCCATTCGTAAGGCGATCTGCGCCCTCGCCAACGACCTGACCGGCCAGGGCGGCGGTGATCTGCTCATCGGGGTCGACGACAAGGGTCGGCCGGTCGGTGGCATCGACACCTCCGACGCCGCGCTCTTGAAGATCACTGAGTATCGTGACCAGGGCCTGATCCTCGACCGGCCGTCGATGGTAGCGACCGCCGGGGTCTACCAGGGGGAGCAGGTCATCCGGGTACGGGTGAACGCGTCCCACACGCCGCCGGTGCGGTTCGAGAACGTGGTGTACGTCCGGCCGGGCCCCTCTACCCGACGTGCGAACCGCGACGACGAGCGGGTGCTGTCCGAACGGCGCCGATCTTTCGAAGTGCCTTTCGATGTCAGGCCGGCTACCGGGAGCACACTCGGGGACCTTGATATCGATCTGTTTCGCACCGAGTATCTCCGCCAGGCTGTGGCTTCCTCCGTGCTGGAGGAAAATCATCGCTCGACCGAACAGCAGCTTGCCTCCCTTCGTCTCGCCGACCTGGACGGCACGCCGACCGTTCTTGGCCTCCTGCTTGTCGGGGTCGATCCGACAAGCCGGATCCCCGGTGCCTATGTGCAGTTCGTGCGTTACGAGGGCGCGGATGTCGGTGGCTCGGTCCTGGACGAGCAGGAACTTCGGCTCAACGTCATCAACGCGGCCGAGCGGTTGGAAGCCCTGGTCAAGGGGCATCTGCGGACCCGCCTCGTCGAGGTGAGCGGCTTCCGCGAGGAGTCGCGCCCGAACTACCCGTTCGAGGCGCTCCGGGAGGTGTGCATGAACGCCCTCATGCACCGCAACTATGAGTCGTCGAACGCCCCCGTACGGATTGCCTGGTTTGACGACCGGATCGAGGTGACCAACCCCGGCGGACCGTTCGGCCAGGTGCGGGCGGACAACTTCGACCGGGTCAACGACTATCGCAACCCATCCCTGGCCGCAGCGATGAAATCGCTCGGATACGTCAATCAGTTCGGCCGGGGGATCGGCCGGATCAGGGCGTCGCTGGACCGCAACGGTAACCCGTCGCCTGATTTCCTGGTTGACGACGCGTCCTGGACCGTGACGTTGAGGAGTGCATCATGATCTCCGTCGCGCTGTTCAACAACAAGGGCGGCGTCGGCAAGACCACGCTCACCTATCATCTGGCCCATATGCTCCAGCGGCTTGGCCACCGCGTGCTCGCGGTCGACCTGGACCCGCAGTCGAATCTGACGGCAGCCTTTCTCGATGAAGATGCCCTCGGTGAGCTCTGGAACGAACCGGCTACGCCTGCCTGGGGCGGACCTCACCAACACCGGCTATGGTCCCCCTTAGAGCAGGGGCTTGGGACAGTAGTCACCGCCATCCGGCCAATCATGGAGGGCGTCGGCGATATCGAGGACGTCCGGCCGGTGACCATCACGCAGGATCTCTGGCTTGTGCCAGGTGATCTGGACCTGAGCGCCTTCGAGGATCGACTGTCCGACGCATGGCCACGCGGTTTCACCAAGGACCCGGCCGCGATCCGGGTAACGACCGCATTTCATCGAATCATCCGTCAGGCGGCCGAGGAGGTCGACGCGGAAATCGTCCTGGTCGACGTCGGCCCCAACCTCGGCGCCATTAACCGGGCTGCGCTGTTGGCGGCTGACACAGTGCTCATGCCCCTCGCGGCGGATCTCTTCTCACTGCGAGGGCTCAAGAACCTGGGTCCGACGTTGCGGAGTTGGCGCGCGATCTGGAGTGACGTGGTGCTGCCCAATGTACCGCCCTCCATCGCTGCACCGCAGGGCACGATGACGCCTCTGGGCTACGTCATCATGCAGCCGACCATGCGTCTGGATCGGCCTGTTCGTGCCTACCAGCGGTGGCTCGACCGGATCCCCAACGTCTTCGCCACCGCCGTACTGGACCGTCCGGACGCGGCGGACATTGGGCGGACGTACGAGATAGCCACGCTTCGTAACTATCAGAGTCTGATGCCTCTGGCGCACGATGCCCGCAAGCCGATGTTCGATCTCCGGTCGGCGGACGGCGCGCTGGGCAGCACCCAAACCCTTGTGCAGCGCTGCTACCAGGACTTCAGGGCACTGAGCGAAGAGTTGCTGCGCAGGCTTGCCGGCGTACCGACCGACAAATGATGAACGGCGCCGAACTGCTGCACCCCGTCGTCCTGCACCACGTGGTGAACTCGCTTCAGTGGCCGGCACTGCGGCCCCTGCAGGAGGCGGCCGTGCAGCCGCTGCTCGACGGCGACGACGCGCTGCTGCTCGCGCCGACCGCCGGTGGCAAGACCGAAGCGGCCATGTTTCCCCTGCTGTCCCGGATGGCGCAGGAGAACTGGTCCGGCACGTCCGTGCTCTACGTCTGCCCGCTGAAGGCACTGCTCAACAACCTGCTTCCCCGGGTGGAGAACTACACCGGGTGGTTGGGGCGGCGGGCGGCACTGTGGCACGGCGACGTGACCATGGGTCGCCGTCGAACCATCCTCCGGGAACGGCCGGACGTCCTGCTGACCACTCCCGAGTCGTTGGAGTCGATGCTGGTCAGCGCCACCGTCGACCACGACGAGTTCTTCCGGCACCTGCGGACGATCGTGGTGGACGAGGTGCACGCCTTCGCCGGCGACGACCGAGGGTGGCACCTGCTGGCGGTGCTGGAACGGCTCAGCCGGGTGGCGGGTCGGCCCGTCCAGCGGATCGGGCTTTCCGCGACGGTGGGCAACCCCGACGAGTTGCTGAGCTGGTTGCAGGGTTCCGGGCGAGGACAGCGACCCGCGCGGGTGGTCGCACCCGATCTGGCCGTCACGGTCACCTCACCGGTGCCCGCCGCCCCACCGCCCGGCGAGGTGGAGCTGGATTACGTGGGATCGGTGCACAACGCGGCGAAGGTGATCGCGGCGCTGCACCGGGGCGAGAAGCGGCTGGTGTTCTGCGACTCCCGAGCCCTGGTCGAGGAACTCGGCCAGAAGCTGCGGGCGCTGGAGGTGAAGACCTTCCTCTCCCACGCGTCGCTCTCCGTCGACGAGCGGCGCCGGGCCGAGGAAGCGTTCGCGCAGGAACGTGACTGCGTCATCGTGGCCACCAGCACCCTGGAGCTGGGCATCGACGTCGGCGACCTCGACCGGGTCATCCAGATCGACGCCCCGCGCAGCGTCGCCGCCTTCCTGCAGCGGATCGGCCGGACCGGCCGGCGACCCGGCAGCAGCCGGAACTGTCTCTTCCTGGCGTTGGACGGCGACGGCCTGCTGCATGCGGCGGGTCTGCTCAAGCTCTGGAGCGAGGGGTGGGTCGAAGCCGTCGTCCCACCGCCCGAGCCGCGCCACATCGTCGCCCAGCAGGTGCTGGCGCTCACGCTCCAGCAGCACCGGGTCGGTGATCAGTTGTGGCCGGAGGAGTGGAACGGCCTGGCGCCATTCGACAAGAGCGCCGACGTCATCGTGCGGCACCTCGTCGAACAGGGGTACCTCGACTCGGACTCCGGCATGCTGTTCATCGGTCCGGAGGCCGAGCTGCGGTTCGGTCGCCGGCACTTCATGGACATGCTCGCCGTCTTCACCGCTCCGCCGCAGTTCACCGTGCTGTCGGGGCGTACCGAGATCGGCCGTACCGACCCGGCGCTGTTGACGGCGAAGGTGGAGGGCCCTCGTCTGCTCCTGCTGGCCGGGCGGAGTTGGCGGGTCACCTACATCGACTGGAAGCGGCGGCGCTGTTTCGTCGAGCCGGCGGACGGCGGTGGGAAGGCGCTCTGGATGACCGGTGGCTCGCCGCAGGGGCTGTCGCACCGGATGGTCCGGGCGATGCGCGACGTGCTGGTCGGCGCGGACCCTCCCGTCGCGCTCACCGCTCGGGCGACCACGAGACTGGCCGCGCTCCGCGACGACGCCACCGCCACGGTGCATCCCGGCGGCCCGGTGGTGGTTCGCGACAAGGACGGCGAGGTGCGCTGGTGGACCTGGGCGGGCTTCCGCGCCAACGCCACCCTGATCGCCACCTTGGGAGAGCTGGCCGACCCGACGCAGCGCTACGACGACGCGAGCATCCGGCTGCGTCCGGACCTCGACCGGGAGATGTGGCGGGCGGCGACGGCGGACGCGGCGGAACGGATCTGCCTGCCGGACGTCTCCGAGAAGGCGCTCGCCGGGCTCAAGTTCAGCGACGCACTCCCTCAGCGCCTGGCCACAGCGACCCTCGCCGCCCGGCTGGCTGACATCGAGGGGGCCGCTGGTGTCCTCCGGGAACCGGTCAGGTTCGCCTATCTCTGAGATTCGCGATCGGCGACGTGACGTACGGCCAGCGCATGCTTGATGCCTCCGTCGGCTCCCGCCAACGCTAGATCGTGTCGCCGTCGCGCGGCGTCCGGCTGAGCAGGTCTTCGAGTCGCTGGGCGGTAGCCCTCAGCTCCGCCACCACCGGCCGCATTTCGT
Source organism: Micromonospora sp. NBC_00898 (assembly GCF_045207895.1). Lineage (NCBI taxonomy): Bacteria > Bacillati > Actinomycetota > Actinomycetes > Micromonosporales > Micromonosporaceae > Micromonospora > Micromonospora sp. NBC_00898. The sequence continues at coordinate 2,908,775 of NZ_CP108775.1, read as the reverse complement.
CGGCCAGGTTCTCACTGGTCGTCGGGGCGGCGGCGCCGGCGGCGGCGCCATCGGTGAGGTTCTCGTCGCTGGGCGCCCGCTGTCGACCTAGCCGGTCGGCGTACTCGGCCCGCCGCAGGTCCACGTCGAACTCGCAGTCGAGCTTGACCAACTCTTCCCAGTACGGCAGGACGACCTTGCGTACACGTTCGTCGACGTCCACCAAGACGTGGGGCTCACACGTGAACACCGTGTCACCCCGCCGGTAGCGCCACGGGCCGGCCTCCGACAACGCCCGCTCCAGGGCGACCTCCAGTTCCGCGGCCCGGTGCGCGGCGAAGTTGGCGGCGTGCTGGGCGGCGAGCGGCGTCAGCCTCCGGATGACGTCCGCCATGTAGTAGTGCGCGTGGCTGACCAGCGCCTCCCGGCGGAGGTCCTCTGATGACCAGACGCACCGGGCGTGGATGTGGAAGTTGAACGTCCGACCCTGACCCGACACCCGGATCGGCGCCGGCGCGTCCAGTCGTTCGATCAGCGGGCCGGCGGGGGCCGCGGGGGCCCAGGTCGCCCCCGAGACGGGTGCCGTCTCCTGGAAGGCGTCGATTATGCGCCGCCAGCGCTCCTTCGCCTTCCGGCGGAGCGGGGCGGCCCGTCGCCAGAGCGCCAGTGCCACCTGGACCAGGTGCTGCCGAAAGTCCTGGGACCTGGACCTGGACCGGGCGCCGGAGGCGTCGGTCATGTCGCTGTCCGCTCCGCGCGGACCCGCTCCACTTCGACCGTTCGGCTCTTCCACCTCGGGTGACGACGGGGCCGGCCCCCGGCCGGGGGAGCCGCGCGCAGGCGCTTCGTCCCCGTCCTCGGTGGGCGCTGCCAGACCGCCGTCCATGCCTCACGGTAGCCATTGCCTGACCGATTTGTCCGCCACGGTTGTCGGTGCCGCGCGGTGGCATCCGGATATTCCGACAAAATGACCTTTCATCGCTTCAGTTGGCCATCGACCTCGGCGCATGTGTGGATGTTCGGCCCATCCACAGGTCCACTGTGAGCTGGTCGGATGGCAGGACGGACATCGCCGTTCGACGACAGGAGGGACCGTGCGCACACCATCCCGTGCGTTGACGGGGACCACCGCGCTGCTACTCGCGGCCGGGCTGGTCCTGACTGCAGGAGCTGGCAGCCAGGCGGCACCCCGGGAACAGATCCCCACCCAGGCCCGCCCCGGCGACCTGCCGGGCGACCGCCACGACACCAAGACCAAGGACAACCGCCAGGGGCGGATCGCCCCGACCGACCGGCAGCGCGACCGCGCCGCCGCGCTCGGCGCGCGGGCCCGCTGGAGCACCTTCGGCACCCCCGCCACCCTCGCCGCCACCGACAGGCCGCTCGCCACCGGGCTGGCCGCCGACCCGGCCGCCGCGGCCAGGGCCTACGTGGCCGCCAACCGCGACGTGCTGGGGCTGACCGCCAGCGGCGCCGACGCCCTGGAGCAGCTGACCGTCGCCCCGATGGGTGACGGCGCCACCGTCCTGTTCCGTCAGCGCTTCGGTGAGTTGCCGGCCGCGGTGGACGGCGTCCTCGCGGTCGGTGTCCGCGACGGCGCGGTGTGGCACGTCAGCTCCTCCCTCGCCCGGGACGGCGGCGCGCCGGCACCGGCCACGCTCACCGCCGAGCAGGCGCAGCGGGCGGCGGCCGCCGACGCCGGCCTCACCGACCCGAAGATCCTGCGTACCTCGCTGGTCGCGGTGCCGACCGCCGACCGGGGCGCGCGGGCCGCGTACGAGGTGATCCTCGGCGCGGACCTCAGCGGGGCCGACCCGGCCGCCTTCTCCACCTACGTGGACGCCCGGGACGGCGCCGTGCTGGTCCGCGAGGACCTGGTCGACCACGACGCGGACAACCCGCAGTGGGAGGTCTTCCCGAACTCCCCGTCCGTCGACCACTCGTCGACCGACACCCGGGTGCGCTGGTGCGTCCAGGCCGGTGCCGGGTGCGACGAGGTCGTCGGCACCGCCGCCTCGCCGCTGCCCTGGGACGTCGACCCGGCGACCGGTGCGTCCACCCAGACGACCAAGGGCAACAACTCGATCGCGGTGCAGAACTGGAACAGCAACGACCCGTTCAGCGTGGGCACCGAGACGGCCACGCCGCGGCCGGACCGCAACTACGCCTACCCCTGGGCGAACCAGTGGTACGAGCAGAAGTGCAGCCCGGACACCTTCACCTCGCCGCAGGCCAACGACATCGACGCCGCCCGGGCCAACCTGTTCGGGATGCACAACCGGATGCACGACTGGTCGTACCACCTGGGCTTCACCGAGGCGACCTGGAACCTGCAGCGGGACAACTTCGGCCGCGGCGGGCTCGGCACCGACGCCGAGCAGGGCAACGCCCAGGCTGGCGGGATCAGCGGCGGCCCCCCGAACTTCGCCGCCCGGGACAACGCCAACCAGATCACCCCGGCCGACGGGGTCGCGCCGATCACCAACATGTACCTGTGGCAGCCGATCGCCGGCTCGTTCTACGCGCCCTGCGTGGACGGCGACTTCGACATGTCGGTCATCGCCCACGAGTACGGCCACGCCATCAGCAACCGCATGATCGCCGGCCCGAACGCCGGGGTCAGCTCCCCGCAGGGAATGAGCGAGAGCTGGTCGGACCAGCTCGCCATGGAGTACCTGTACGAGCACGGGTACGCCGCGCCCGGCCGGCGCGGGTTCACCATCGGCGAGTACACCACCGGCGACCCGGACGCCGGCATCCGCAACTACAACATGAGCGCCAGCCCGCTCAACTACAGCGCGATCGACTACGACTTCGTCGGCCTGCAGGTGCACGCCTCCGGGGAGGTGTGGAGCGCCACCAACGCCGACATCCGGGCCGCGATGATGCGCCGGTACGGCGCGGGCGACGCGGCGCTGCAGAAGTCCTGCGCCAATGGCGCGACGCCGGTCACCGCCTGCCCGGGCAACCGGCGCTGGATCCAGCTCGTCTTCGACTCGTTCCTGCTGATGGCCGTCAGCCAGGTGAGCATGGTCGACGCCCGGGATGCGATGCTCGCCGCCAACCGGATCCGCTTCGGCGGGGCGAACCAGGACCTGCTCTGGAACGCCTTCGCCGCCCGCGGCCTCGGCGAGGCCGCGGCCAGCGTCGGCAACGGCGACGTCAACCCGACGCCGGGCTTCACCTCCCCGTACGCGGACGAGGCCACCCTGACGTTCAAGCCGGTCGACGACGACGCGGTCGTCGCGGGGGCGCAGCTGTACGTGGGCCGTTACCAGGCGCGGGCGGTGCCGGTCGCCGACACCGACCCGGCCACCCCGCTCACCGACCAGGTGCGGCTGGTTCCCGGTACGTACGAGTTCGTGGTCCGCGCGCCCGGGCACGGGCACGTCCGGGTCGGTCCGGTCACCGTGCCGGCCGGTCAGGTCCGCGACCTGCCGGTCCAGGTACGCCTCAACCTGGCCTCCACCACGGCCGGGGCGACGGTCAGCGGCGACGGGGTCAACCTGGCCCGGATCGCCGACGACGACGAGGCCACCAACTGGGCCTCGCTGGGCAGCCCGGTCGCCGGCCGGCAGGTCACCGTCGACCTGGCCGGCGACGTCCGGCAGGTACGCCGGGTGCAGGTCAGCGCGATGCTCCGGCCGCCGGTCACCGGCGACCCGGACGCCGGTACGCAGAGCCGGTTCTCGGCGCTGCGGCAGTTCCGGGTGCTGGCGTGCACGGCCGACGGCGCGGTCACCTGTGCCGACGCCGCCGACTTCCACACCGTCTACACCAGCCCGGCGGACGCCTTCCCGTCGGTGGCGCCCCGGCCCCGGGCACCGGAGCTGATCATCCGGTCGTTCGACATCCCCCGGACGAAGGCGACCCACCTGCGCGTCGAGGTGGTGACGAACCAGTGCACCGGGGCGCCGGACTACGCCGGTGAGCAGGACGCCGACCCGCGGGCGGCGACCGACTGCGCGACCGCCAGCGTCCAGGCGAACAACGTCCGGATCGCGGAGTTCCAGGCGTTCGCCCAGTAGGCGACCGACCCGGGTGCGGGTGGGCGGGTCCGCCGCCCACCCGCACCGGCCCCGGTCGTCGCGGCTGATTCGACGACGTCGCGCCGCGGGCGGGCACCGAGGCGCCAGGTGAGAGCGCCTACTCGGCTGAGTGCCCGCGCCGAATCGGTCAGTTCGCCTGGTCGAGGATGGCGCTGAACCGCTCCTCGGCCAGGTCGAGCTGGGCGAAGATGTGCCGCTTCACCGGCGCGGACAGCGGCGTGTCCGGCCGGGCGATCAGGTCCCGGAAGACCGGCACCAGGGGGCGGTACTTGGCCGCGGAGCGGGCCACCTTCGGCCCCACCGTGTGGATCACGCCGACGCCGTTGTCGGTGAAGTCGGACATCTTGATCACCCGGGCCCAGGGCTCCCGGTCCAGGCTGGCCGCCACGTGCTCCCGGTACTGGACGTGCCGGTCCCGCTCCGGGTCGTACGCCGGGTTGGTGACCGCGGCGACCAGGCGGGCGACGCGCGGGCCGAACCGCGCGGCCAGCGCGGCCAGCGCCGCCTGGCTCGGGTCACCGGACGCGTCGGGGCCGGCCAGCTCCGCCGGGTGGTCCTCCACGGCGTCGTGCAGCAGGCCGGCGACGATCACGTCGACGTCACGCACCTGGTAGTGGTGCATCATCCGGATCGCCACCCGCAGCAGGTGGTTGAGGTAGGGCTCGCGTACCCGCCGGTCGTCGCGGTGCAGCTCGGCGGCCAGGTCGAGCGCCTCGGTGAGCCGCTGCCGGGCGGCGGCGTCGAACGCCCGGATCTCCAGCCGGAACCGCTCCAGCAACCCCGGTTCGCCGTGGATCTCGGTGATCGCGTGCATCGGCATGGTGGCCAGGTACGCCGGGAAGTCCATGCGTCACTTATAGCTGATCTTCACCGTCCGCCGTGCCCCGGCGTCGGCCTTGCGACGGGAGCTGGACACGCCCCCGCCGGCCCGTCCGAGGGGCCGGGCCGGCGATCGCGCAGGTGGCCGGCCCTCAGGACCCGCCGGAGAGCCGTTTCACCAGGCGGACCGTCGTTCCCTCGGGCGTGCCGACGATGGTCGCCTCGTCCATCACCCGCGCCATGATCAGCCGTCCCCGACCCCGGTCCGCGCCGTCGTCCCGCTCGCTCGCCCGCCAGCCGCCGCGATCGCGTACCTCGATCTCCAGCCGGTCCCCGCGCAGCTCTGCCCGGACGGTGGTGATCGCGCCGGGGGTGAAACGGTAGCCGTGCTCGATCGCGTTCGCGCACGCCTCGCCGGTGGCGATCAGCACCGTCTCGACGTCCCACTCGCCCACGCCGAGGTCGTGCAGCCAGGCCCGCAGCCGCTCCCGGGTGGGGGCGAGCTGGGCCGGGTCCGCGGGCACCTCGGCGGTGAAGACCGTCGGCGCCCGGTGCCGGTAGACCAGCACGGCGGCGTCGTCGCTGCCGGAGGCCGGCAGCAGGTCGCGGACCAGCCGGTCGACCAGCTCACCCTCGGAGCTGTCCCGACCAGCGGCGAGCACGTCCACCGCCCGGGAGATGCCCGCGTCGATCAGCTCCCGGCGCCGCTCCACCAGGCCGTCGGTGTAGAGCAGCAGCGTCGAGCCGGGCCGCACCCGGGCGACCGTCTCCGGACGCCGGTCGACCGCCACGCTGGCCAGCGGCACCGAAAGCGCCCCGGCCAGCAGCTCGGTGCCGCCGTCCCGGTGCATGAGGATGCCCGGCGGATGGCCGGCGGAGGAGTAGCGCACCTCGCCCCGGACGCGGTTGATGATCGCGCAGAAGAGCGTGGTGCAGGCGCCGCCGGGGATCAGCCGGGCGAAGCCGTCCAGCGCGGAGAGCACCTCGGCCGGGCTCTTGGCCTGGAGCAGCATGGCCCGGCAGGCGCTGCGCAGCTGACCCATCACCGTGGCCGCCGACAGCCCCCGCCCGACGCAGTCGCCGACCACCACGCCGACCAGGTCGCCGGGGAGCGGCACCACGTCGTACCAGTCGCCGCCGACCTCCAGCGGGCGGACCGCCGGCTCGTAGCGGACCGCGAAGCCGGCCGGCAGGTCGGTCGGCCCGAGCATGGCCCGCTGCATGGCCAGCGCCACGGCCCGCTGCGTCTCGTAGGCGTGGGCCCGGACCAGCGCCTGGGCCAGCGCCACGCAGAGCTGGCGGATCAGCGGCCCGTCCACCGCCGGCATTTGCCGGGGCTCGTCCGGCTCCAGCCAGATCCCGCCCGTGCCGACGCCCACCCCGATCCCGGCCCCGACGGCCGTCACCCGCCCGGCGTCGTCCCGGGCCAGGTACGGGTCGGCCTCCGGTCCGGTCGCGTCGAGGATCCGCCGGATCTCCGGGGTCAGCTCCAGCCCGGCGCGGACCACCACCGGTGTTCCGGCCGGGTCGGGGCTGACCGCCACCCCGCGCGCCCCGCCGAGCAGCTCGCCCAGCTCGGCGAGGCCACCTTCGAGTACCTCGGTGATGTCGCTGGCGCTGGCCAGCCGGGTGGCCAGCGCGGCCACCGTGGCCTGCCGGGCGGCGGCGCGCACCTCGGCGGTGACATCGCGCATGGTGGCCACGTGCAGCCGCCGCCCGGTGACCGGCTCCCGGAGCGCGTTGTAGACCGCCTCCACCCAGATCCGGTGCCCGTCCGCGTGCCGCAGCGGCACGGTCGCCCGGCCGCCGTCGGCGGTCCGCATCTCCCGCGCCGACGCCTCGAACCCGCGCCACTCCGCCGGCTCGGTCTCCGGGTCCGGCCACCACGAATGCGGGGCGGGCGCCGGCAGTTCCAGCCGGTCGAGGCCGAGCAGCCGGCAGAAGGCGTGGTTGGCCTCGACGAGGGTGAAGCTGGCGTCGTAGACGACGAAGGCGTCCTGCAACGAGTCGATCAGGGCGCTGCGCCAGGTCGCCTCCCGGTTGCGCAGCTGGGACAGCTCCAGGTGCGCCCGGACCCGGGCGAGCAGTTCGAGCGAGGAGAACGGCTTGGGCAGGTAGTCGTCCGCGCCGGCCCGCAGCCCCTCCACCGCGGCCTCGTCGCCGGCCCGGGCGGAGAGCAGGATGACCGGCACGCCGGCCGTGCGCCGGTCCTCGCGCAGCGCGGCCAGCAGGGCGAAGCCGTCCATCCGCGGCATCATCACGTCGGTGAGGACCAGGTCCGGCGGCTCGGTCGCGACCAGGTCCAGCGCCGCCCGGCCGTCCGCCGCCGCGAGCACCCGGTAGCTGGGCGCCAGCAGGCCGACCAGGAACGTCCGCAGGTCCCGGTTGTCCTCCACCACCAGCACGGTCGGGGCGTCCGCCGGCGGGGCCTGGCCGCCGGCCCGGTCGGTCGCCGCCGGGCCCGTCAGCGCCTCCGGCACCCAGCGCAGGGCCTGCTCACCGTACGCCCCGGGCCCGGCCTCCTCCGCGCCCGCCCGGCCGGCGGTGGGCCGCCCGTACGGGATCCGCGCGGTGAACGTGGAGCCCTCGCCCTCGACCGAGCGCACGCCGACCTCGCCGCCGTGCAGCCGGACCAGCTCCTGGACCAGGGCCAGCCCGATGCCGGCGCCCTCGTGGAACCGCCCGCCGCCGCCGCGTACCCGGTGGAAGCGGCGGAACAGCAGCGGCTGCTGGTCGGCCGGGATGCCGACGCCGGTGTCGCTGACCGAGAGGGTGACGGTCTCCTCGTCGCCCTCCAACCGCAGCCGCACGCTGCCTTCGAGGGTGTACTTCAGCGCGTTGGAGAGCAGGTTGACCACGACCTTCTCCCACATGTCCCGGTCCACGTACCCGGTGCGGGGCAGCGGCCGCACGTCCACCTCGAAGGCCAGGCCGGCCGCCTCCATCGCGTACCCGAAGGACTCGGCGATGCCCCGGGTGAGGGCCGCCAGGTCGGTGGGCACCCGCTCCGCCTCCAGCCGACCGCCCTCGATCCGGGCGAAGTCGAGCATGTCGTTGACCAGGTTGCGCAGCCGGCCCGCATTGCGGTGCACCAGCTCCAGCCGCTCCCGCTGGGCCGGCGGCAGCGGCTCCCGCTCGTCGGCCAGGCTCTCCTGCACCGGGCCGGTGATCAGCGTCAGCGGGGTGCGCAGCTCATGGCTGACGTCGGTGAAGAAGTCGGTCTTGGCCGCGTCCAGCTCGGCCAGCGCGGCGGCCCGTCGCCGCTGCGCCTCGTACGCCAGCACGTCGGTCAGCGCGGTGGCGACCCGGCTGGTCACCAGGTCGAGGAAGTGCCGGTACGGCTCGTCGAACGGCAGGTAGGGGCTGACCCCGAGGACCAGCACCCCGACCGGCCCGCTGCGCCCGGTGGCCAGCAGCGGCAGCGCCACCACCTCGTCGACCGGAGCCGAGTCCCCGACGCCGTCCGTGCGCACCATTGGCCAGGTCGTCCCGGCCAGGCCCGTGATCCGCACCGGCCGTCCCGTCCTGACCGCCTCCGCGACCTCGGGCGGCGGGGTGCCGGCGGCGGCCGGCTCGACGAGGCCGAACGACGCCACCAGGCGCACGTCATCGCCCTCCCGGCCGTCGACGTCGTCCAGCTGGTCTTCCCGCAGGTAGAACATGCCGGCGGGGAGATCGGCGGGCCCGTCGGCGAGGATCCGGGCGGCCGCCCGGACGGCGTCCGTCGCAGTGTCCGCCTCGGCGATCGACAGTTCACCGAGGCGCCGCAGCAGCGCCAGTCGACGATCGCCGACGACCCGGCCGGTCACCTCGCTGGTGGCCACGAAGACGCCGCCGACCCGTCCGTTGCTGTCGTCGATCGGGCTGTAGGAGAAGGTCCAGTAGGTCTCCTCCAGGAAGCCGTGCCGGAGCATGAAGAGCAACTGATCGTGGGAGTAGGTGGACTCTCCGCTCAGCGCCCGCTCGGCCAGCGGACCGACGATGTCCCAGATCTCGGCCCAGCAGTCCGCCGCCCGCTGCCCGACGGCCGCCGGAAACTTCTCCCCCAGCACGCTCGTGTACGGGTCGTTGAAGATCTGCACCAGCTCGTGGCTCCACCAGAGCAGCATCGGGATCCGGGACGGCATGACGGTGCGGACCGCGGAGCGCAGCTCGACCGGCCACGACTCGACGGGCCCCAGCGGGGTCGCCGCCCAGTCCGTCGCCCGGTGCGCCGCGCTGGTCGGGTCGTCGCCGGGAAACAGCTCGTTGGCGGTTGTCGCACCCCTCACGTCCGGCCCCCGTCCCGTCCACGTCCCGGGCCTGGGCGCTCGTTCGCGCTGTCACCGTCCCGTCCCGGGCCATTCTTCCCGGCACGCCCGCGATTCATTCCCCCGACCCGACCGGTTCCGGCCGTCTCGCATGATCATCTATCGTCCGGCACCAGCGGGCACGCGGGCAGTCCAGCAGCCAGCCCGCCCCCCCGGGTTCGTCGTCCGCCCCGCGTGACGCGTGTGCGGGCCCTCGGCGGCCGGGTGACAATCGCCGGATGGACCGGCTGGTGAATCTGCTGGTGGCGCTGCCGCCCGCCCTGGTGCTGGCGCTGGTCTTCCTGCTCCCGGCGCTGGAGGCGTCGACCTTCCTCGGCCTGCTCGTGCCGGGCGAGGTGGCCGTGCTGGTCGGCGGGGTCCTCGCGCACGAGGGGCGGCTGCCGCTCTGGGCGGTGGTGGTCGCGGCGGTGGTCGGGGCGGCCCTCGGCGACCAGATCGGCTACCTGGTCGGTCGCCGCTACGGTCGCCGGCTGCTGGAGCGGACCCCTCGCCGGTTCGTCCGCTCCGGGCAGGTGGGGCGGGCGTTCGCGCTGATCCGCCGGCGCGGTGCCATGGCGGTGGTGGTCGGCCGCTGGGCGGCAGCGCTACGAGCGCTGGTGCCGGCTCTCGCGGGCATGAGCGGGATACCGCAGCGCACCTTCACCCTGGCCAACGTCACCGGCGGGGCCCTCTGGGCGCTGACCGTGGCCGTCCTCGGCTACCTGGCCGGTGCCTCGTACCGGATGCTGGAGCGGCGACTCGGCCTGGGCGGGGAGGCGCTGTTCGCGGTGGTGCTGGTGGCGGTCGCGGTGCGGATCTGGTGGCGCCGGCGAGCGGCCCGGCGGGAGCGCGCTGCCGCGGCCCGGGCGGAGTGACGGCGGTCGGCGCGGGACCGCGGGCGCGCGTGGTCGGGCCGCCGCCACGCGGACGGTCCTGCCGGGGGCCCGACCGTCAGTCGGCGAACCGCCTGCCCGCGCTGCTCGTGCCGACGGATCACCGAGACCCGCCCGCCGGCCGGAGGCCGCTCCGCATGCCCTCCGGGCCGGTCAGTCGGGGGCCGGGCGACCGGCCAGTTGATCGCCGAGCGGGCTGCGGCGGTAGAGCACGTGTCGTCCGTCGCGGGCGCGGGTGAGCAGGCCGGTCGCGTGGAGCACGCGGAAATGCTGGGACACGGCGCTGGGCGTCACCGTGAGCCGGCGGGCGATCTCCACCGTCGGCAGTGGCTCGTCCAGCAGGCCGAGCAGACGTGCCCTGGGCGCGCCGAGGAGCGAGGTGAGCGCGGTCGGGTCAGCGTCCGGCGTCGGGGCCCACAGCGTCGCCACGCCACGGCTGGGGTACGGCAGCAGCGGCGGTTCCTCCGGGCTGAGCGGCGGGGCGGGCTTGTGGGAGAAGACGGACGGCACCAGCAGCAGACCTCGGCCGGACGCCACGACCTGGTGCCGGCCGATCATCTTGTCGATGTGCAGCACGCCGTCGTGCCAGCGCAGGTTCGGGTGCATGTCGGCGAAGAGCAGTCGCGCCCCGCCCACGGCGAGTTGCCGGGCCCGGTAGGTCATGTCGGCCTCCAGCACGAGTCGCAGCTGTGGCCAGGCAGGCCGGATCGCCACCTCCCAGTAACGCTGCAGTTCGTCGCAGATGGCGTCGCGAAGCGCGAGGACGGGCCCGTCGTCGTCCGCTTCGACCCCCCGCAGCACCTCGGGCGGCCGGACCCGTGGGTGGACCGCGAGCACGTCCCGGCGCACCAGCTCCGCTGGCGTCCGGCGGACCGCGGCCAGTTCCTCCTCGAAGGTCGCGGCGAACTTCGTCGGCCGGGGTGTGAGGAAGTCCGGAACGGCGCGGTCCGGCCCGACCAGGGAGATCAGCAGGTCGGCTGGCTGGGGGTGTGCGCGATGCTGGCGTTGCTGGCCGCGACAGCTCTGGTCCGCCACCTGACGGCGACCTCGGCGGCCCGGGCCCGGCTGGTCCGGATCGGCGACCGGGCGTCCGAGACGCGGTCCGGCAGGGATCTTGCGCCGACTATCCTGGATATGTAATATCCAGGATGTGAAGTTGACCGAGGGGGTCGAGTGGGCCCTGCACAGCTGCCTCAACCTGACCTGGCTGCCGCCCGGGCAGGCGGTGTCGGCGACCCGGCTGGCGGCCTTCTACGAGCTGCCCGCCGCGTACCTGAACAAGCAGTTGCAGGCCCTGGTCCGGGCCGGGCTGGTCACCTCCACCCCCGGGCCGCGCGGCGGATTCCGGCTGGCCCGCGCCCCCGAGGAGATCACCCTGCTCGACGTGGTCACCGCGATCGAGGGCCCGGAGGAGGCGTTCCGCTGCGAGCAGATCCTCCGCCAGGGGCCGGGCGGCAGCCCGGACGTCGACTACCGCCAGACCTGCCTGATTTCCCAGTCCATGCGCCGGGCCGACCTGGCCTGGCGGCGGGAGCTCGCCGGGCAGACGCTCGCCGAGCTGAAGGCGGCGGTCGAGCGGCGCTACCCGGACACCCCCGGCAACACCCGCGGCCGCTTCGCCGAACTGCTCTCCTGACTGCCGAAGCCACAACGAAGGGCGAGATCATGACCGCTACCACCGCACCCCTGCACGTCCGGGCGACCGAGGCCACCGTCCTCGCCGACGGGCCGACCAGCCTGATCACCCTGCTCGCCGACGCCGACGTGACCGGCGGCGCGCTCACCGCCAACCGGGCCACGCTGCACCGCGGCTCCCCGGGCGCCCCGCCGCACCTGCACACCAGCGCGGCCGAGAACTTCTTCGTCCTCGACGGCGTGCTCGACGTGCTGGTCGGCGAGGAGATCACCACCCTGCACCGCGGCGACCTGCTGGTCGTGCCGGCGGGCACGCCGCACGCCTTCGCCCCGGCTGCCGGTGAGTCCGCCGACGTGCTGGTGCTCTTCACGCCGGGCATCGTGCGCTTCGACTACTACCGCCTGCTGGAGCGGGTGTACCGGGGCGAGGCCGACCCGGCCGAGATCGCGGCGAGCGGCGAACGCTACGACAACCACTACGTCGACAGCCCCGTCTGGCGCGCCCGAGGCTGACCGTGGCCGCCCCGGCCGGGCTCAGTCGGCCCGGCCCGGGGCGGGCGGGATGTCCGGCAGGATCCGGAGGACCGGGAAACCGGCGGCGATCCGGGCGAAGTCGGCGGCCGGGGCGTGCCGGTCCACCGGCACGTGCGGCCGGGCACCGGGGGCGAGGGCCAGGTGCCGGCGCAGGATCGGCGCCCGGTCGGCCACCGGCACCTCCACCAGCCGGACCGGCTCCCGCCGGCCGTGGCGCAGCACCGCCCGGCCGCCGGCCGCTCGCACGTTGGCCACCCAGTTGGCGCGCTCGCCGAGCATCGCCACCAGGTACCGCCCACCGTCGTGGTCGGCGACCACCAGCGGCACGGAGACGAGCCGACCGGTACGCCGGCCCGGCACCTCCAGCGTCACCCAGTGCCCGGGCCCCAGCCCGGCCGCGTACTGCTGGGCGGAGAGGCCGTTGAGCAGCCGGGCCAGGGCGTTCGGCCGGGCGCCCCGGTACATCCACCGCACGTGCCGGTACCAGATCCCGGTGCGGTGCGGATCAGCTGTCGCGGGCATCGGAACCTCCTCGTGGCCGGGTGCCACCTTCCATTGGGGACCGCGGACCGGTCGCCCGGAAGGGCCGACCGACCCGGTCCGGCCGGGACCGCCGCGGCGGGCGCGGGGGCGTAGGTTGGCCCGATGCACCCGATCGCCTGTGTTCTGCTGGTCGACCGTGCCGGACGGTTGCTGCTCCAGCTCCGCGACGCGCACGCCCCGCGCCACCCGAACGTCTGGGGCCTGCCCGGCGGGCACTGGGAGCCCGGGGAGACCATCGACGAGACCGCCCTCCGGGAGCTGTGGGAGGAGACCGGGCTGCGCCCCGACGGGGAGCTGCGGCACTTCGCCACCCAGGAGCTGCCCGAGATCGACCGGGTCAAGCACTACTTCTGCGGCGCGACCCGGGCCGGGCAGCGGGACGTGGTGCTCGGCGAGGGCGCGGCGATCGTCTTCACCACCCCGGACGAGCTCCTCGACGGCCGGCCGTACACCCCGGGCACGGCGGAACTGCTCACCCGCTTCCTGACCTCCCCGGAGTACGCCCGCCTCGCCGCCGCCGACTGACCGTGGCCGCCCACCCGGTCCGCGTGGGCGGCCGGGCCGCGTGGGTCAGTCCACCGCCGACCGGGCACGGAAGGCGCGCGGGCTCACTCCGCGCTCCCGCCGGAACGCCGTGCTCAGCGCGAACGGGCTGCCGTAACCGACCCGGCGGGCCACCGCGGCGAGCGTCGCGTCCGGCTCGCGGAGCAGGTCCGCGGCGAGCGCCAGCCGCCAGCCGGTCAGGAACGTCATCGGTGGCTCGCCGACCAGCTCGGTGAAGCGGCGGGCCAGCGCGGCCCGGGACACCCCGACCTCGGCGGCCAGCCGGGCCACCGTCCCGGTCAGCAGCACGGTCGAGCCCCGGCCACCCCGGCCCGCGTGAGCCACGCCCGGTGGTACCCGGGAGGTGACCGGTGCCACCGGCGTGGGGCCGCCCCGGGCGCTGCCGTCCGGGTCGGTCCGGCGCACCATGGGTGGGTCGGTGCGGCGGAGGAGGCGGCAATGGCACGGAGGAGCTGGTTCCCGGAGGCGGCGGGGCGGCTGCGGCGGGGCTGGCTGCCGGTGGTGGAGGCCACCCTCGCGGCGACCGTCGCGTGGGTCCTGGCCACCCGGCTGGTCGGCCACCCGCAGCCGTTCTTCGCCCCGGCCGCCGCGCTGATCGTCCTCGGCCAGGCCCGCGGCCAGCGGATGCGCCGGGCCGTGGAGGTGCTGCTCGGGGTGGCCGCCGGGGTGCTCGTCGCGGACCTGGTCGTCCAGGCGCTCGGCCCGCGGACCACCTGGACGGTCTTCACCGTCATCCTGCTGACCGTCGCCCTGGCGGTGGCGATCGGCGCCAGCTCGGTCTCCGTCGTGCAGGCCGCCGTCTCGGCGCTCTACCTGGTGGTGGTCGCGCCGCCGGCCGAGTCGCTGATCCCGTTCCGGTTCGTCGACGCGCTGATCGGCGGCGCGGTGGCCGTCGTGGCGAGCCAGCTCATCGACGCCCGGCGGCCGCTCGCGCCGCTGGTCGCCGAGTTCCGGCACACCTTCCAGGAACTGGCCGGGCTGCTCGACGAGATCGCGACGGCCCTCGACCGGGGCGACGAGGCGGCCGCCCTGGCGGCGCTGGAGCGGGCCCGGCACGCGGACGCCGGGGTGGAACGGCTGCGCGGCGCGGTGCTCGCCGCCGGTGAGGCGCTGCGGCTCAACGTGCGGCGGCGCCGCCACATCGGGCGGCTGCGCTCGGTGGAGGGCTCGATCCGGCAGATCGACTACGCGGTGCGCAACGTGCGGGTGCTCGCCCGGGCCGCGGTCACCCTGGTCCGCGGGCCGGCGCCGGCGCCGCCCGACCTGGGCGCGGCCGTCCGCACCCTGGCCGAGGCGGTCCGCGCGGCCGGCGACGCGCTCGCCGCCGACCTGAGCGGGCAGGACGAGGTCGCCGACCGGCACGCCGAGCGGGCCGACGCGGCGGCGCTGGCGGCGGTCCGGGTCGCCGGCCGGCTCTTCACCCCGGGGCAGACCCTCCCACTCGCCATGATCATCGGTCAGCTCCGGGCCACCGCGATCGACCTGCTCCGCGGGGTGGGCGTGGACGACGACGCCACCGTGCTGGACCGGGTGGACGCGGCCGTCACCGGACCCGCCTGACCGACATCAACCGGCGAGCCAGGCCACTGCCCGCTGCCGGATCTCCGCCGGCACCTCGTGGCCGCCGGCGAACTCGGCGTACTCCACCGGGTAGCCGAGGGCGTGCAGCCGGGGCACCAGCCGCCGGCTGCACACGTCCACCGGCAGCACCCGGTCGTCGGTGCCGTGCGAGACGAAGGCGCGCGGCCGGCCGTGCGGCACCAGCGGCGCGGCGAAGCCGGGGGAGAAGGCCAGCACCGCGTCGACCAGGTCGCCGTTGGTCAGGCCCAGGGAGAGGGCGTACGACGCGCCGTCGGAGAATCCGCCGAAAGCCACCTCCGCCACCGGGTACGCCCCGAACACCGTGCCGAGCAGGCCGTCGATCCGGGTCACGTCCGTGCCGAACGCCTCGACGATCAGGTCCCAACTGCTCGCCGTGGCCTTCGGGGCGAGCAGCAGCAGCCGGTGCGCGTCGGCCAGCGGCAGCAGCAGGTCCAACCCCTGTTGCGCGGTCCCGCCGGCCCCGTGCAGCAGCACCACCAGCCGGTACGGCCCGTCGCCGGGCGGCGCGTACGCCAGCGCGGGCGGCCCGCCGTCCGGCGCGGTCACCGGCACCAGGCCGGTGGCGCCCCGGGTCGTCGGCGCGGCCGGCCGGGCGCTCAGCCGGCCGTGCCGCGGGCCCTCCTCGGGCTGCCGGTGCGGCGACGCGGGCTCGGTCACCTCGTCTCGCCCCCTCCCGTCGGCGGATCCCGGGCCGGTTACCCCGCTTCCCGCCGGCCAACCGCCCACCCGGCGGGGCGCTCCGGCCGGTCAGGCGCTCTCGCGGGCGACGAGCGTCGACGGGAACGCGGTGACCGGTGGCACCCGGCGGCCGTCCAGCACGGCCGTGGCCGCCGCCGTGGCGATCCGCCGGACCGGGTGGGTCGCGGTGGTGAGGGCGGGCGTGCTGACCGCCGCGTACGGGATGTCGTCGAAGCCGGCCACCGCGACGTCGCCGGGCACCCGGACGCCGGGCCCGCGCAGCGCGGAGATCGCGCCCAGCGCGGTGGCGTCGCTGGCCGCGAAGATCGCGTCGGTGTCCGGCCAGCAGGTCAGCACCTCCAGCGCCGCCCGGCCGCCCCGCGCGGCGGTGAAGTCGCCGGCCACCAGCCGCACCGGCAGGCCGGCCCCGCGCATCAGCGCCCGGTACGCGGCCACCGACCGCCCGGCGCAGGTGAGCCAGCGAGGGCCGGTGACCATGGCGATCCGCCGGCGGCCCGAGTCGTACAGGTGGCGCAGCACCGCGTCGGCGCCGCCGCCGTTGTCGACGTCGAAGGAGGGCACGGCCGGCGAGCCGATGCCGATCGAGGCGACCCGGCCGCGCAGGCCGGCCGGCACCGCGTCCAGCACAGCCTGGGTGGTGTTGACCAGCACCACCCCGCAGACGCCGCGGTCCTCGCCGAGCCGCCGCAGGCCCGTCGGTCCGCGCAGGGGCAGCCACTCCAGGGCCACCCCGATCCCGTGCGGCGCGCAGACCCGGGCGGCGGCGCCCACCACCCGGTCGACGTACGGGTCGTCGAGGACCGTGCCGTCGGCGCCGGACACGGCGATCACCAGCCGGACCCCGGCCCCGCGTACCAGGGCGCGGGCTGCCTGGTTCGGCACGTAGCCGAGCCGGTCGGCGGCGGCGACCACCCGGTCCCGGGCGTCCGGCGAGGCGAACCCGGTGCCGGCGATCACCCGCGAGGCGGTCGACCGGGACACCCCGGCCGCCCGGGCGACGTCGTCGAGGGTGGCCGGGCGTGCCGTCGGCGTGCTCATGTCGTCCTCCACCCGTCCCGGCCGCGCCCCCGTGCCCGGCCCACCACCGCATCATGCCGGTTCGGGGTGGTCGCCGGTAAGGGGCGGATCCGGCTTGTGGTGGTAGCGCTCTCAGGTGTGCGATCGTCGGCGAGGCAGTCCGCCCGGGGAGAGGAAGACAGCGCTGTGAGCAGCACCACCGACACACCGACCGCCGACCGGCAAGCGGTACCGCGACCGGTCCTCGCCGCCCGTACCGGGGTGGCGGTCGTGTTCGCCCTCAACGGGCTGGCGGTGGCCACCTGGTTCTCCCGCGTCCCGGCGGTGAAGGAATCCCTGGAGCTGAGCGCCGGCCGGCTGGGCCTGCTGCTGCTCGCGATGTCCGTCGGCGCGCTGCTGGCGATGCCGACCGCCGGCCTGGTCACCCAGCGTCTCGGGCCGGCCCGGACGGTGGCGACGTCGACCCTGCTCGTCGCCGTCGGCATGACGGTGGTGGGGCTCTCCGCCGGCCTGGCCGGCTCGCTGGCCGGCGTCGCCGTCGGGCTGTTCGCCCTCGGCTACGGCTCCGGCGCCTGCGACGTGGCGATGAACATCGAGGGCGCGGCCGTCGAGAAGCGGCTGGGCCGGACCATCCTGCCCCGGTTCCACGCCGCGTGGAGCCTCGGCTCGGTGGCCGGGGCGGGCATCGGCGCGGGGGCGGCCCGGGTGGGCGTACCGGTCGGGGTGCACCTGACCGTGCTGGCGACGGTGGTGCTGGTCGGCACGTTGCTCGGCGCCCGGTCCTTCCTGCCGGCCACCGCCGAGGCCGACAGCCCGGCGGAGCCGGCGGCCCGGCGGCGGGCGCTGCTGGCCGCCTGGCGGGAGCCGCGCACCCTGCTCGTCGGCCTGCTGGTGCTGGTGATGGCGTTCACCGAGGGCAGCGCGAACGACTGGCTGGCGGTCGCCTTCGTCGACGGGCACGGCGTCAGCGAGGCGGTCGGCGCGACCGTCTTCGGGGTCTTCGTCGTCGGCATGACGCTCGGCCGTACCGCCGGCACGGTGGCCATCGACCGCTGGGGGCGGGTGCCGGTGCTGCTCGGCACCATCGGCCTCGCCGCCGCCGGGGCCGCCCTGGCGGTGCTGGCCGGCTCCGGGCCGCTGGCGGTCGTCGGCGTGGCGCTCTGGGGACTCGGCGCCTCGCTCGGCTTCCCGGTCGGGATGAGCGCCGCCGCGGACGACGAGGACCGGGCGCCGGCCCGGGTCAGCGTGGTGGCGGTGATCGGCTACACCGCGTTCCTGGGCGGGCCGCCGCTGCTCGGCCTGCTCGGCGACCACGTCGGCACGCTGCGCGCCTTGCTGGTCGTGCCGATCCTGCTGCTGCCCACCCTCGCGCTGGTCCCGGTGCTGCGCCCACCGGCCCGCTGACCCCGGCGGGCCGGGCCGGGTGCCGCCGGGCCGGTCCGCCGGCGTGCTCGATTCGAGGTGCGGGACAGCGCGGTGACCGGACGACCGGACACCGCGCTGTCCGGTAGCCGGTGTCGATCGCCCAGCGCACACCCACCTGGCTCGCAGCCGATTTTCAGGCAGGGGTGCTGCACTGGGCGGGACGCCGAGGAGAGGAGCCGACATGGGCTGGTTCAGCCGGCGGCCCCGGGCCGCCGACCCGACGACCCCGACGAAGCTCGACCGCGAGGCGACCGGGGAGGACCTGGCCGCGCTGGAGGCGTTCGCCGCCAGCCGCCGGGGCGTCGAGTTCTACCTGGAGCCGGAGACCACGGCGACGGACACCACGGTGGTCGCGATCGCCCACGACGGCGAGTGGATCCGCCGCCGCACCGGCTCGCCGCGGGCCGCCGGGAAGATCGCCCAGAAGCACGCCATCCCGCTGTACGAGGCCGCCCGCACCGGCTACCCCGAGCGGATGCGGGCCTGGAACCGGGCCCACCCGGAGCGCCGCGCCCGCTGAGCGCCGGCCGGTCAGCCGGCCAGGGCCGCCCGCGTCTCGGCCCGGGTCAGCGGCTCGTCGTGGCCGGAGACGTACCACTCGACGTCGTCGTCGAGCAGCCCGTGCGCCATCGCCAGGTCGGGGCCGTCGGCCGGGCTCCTGAGGTGGGCCGGAGGCGGATACCAGCAGTCGCCGAGCAGCAGCACCCCCGAGTCGGGCACCAGCACGACGGACGAGTCCGGGGCGTGTCGACCCCCGACGTGCCGCACCCGTACGCCGGTCGGCAGGGTCAGCTCGTCGGTGAAGGTGCGGGTCGGGGGCCGCACCTCGAAGTCCGCCCAGGAGTCCATGGCCAGCGCCCGGGCCCGGAAGCTCGGCCCGAGCCGCGGGTTCGCGCGGACCTGCTCGCGCAGGTAGCGGTGGCTCCACGGGCGGGCCGCCTCGGCGCGCAGCGGCTCGACGCCGGCGACGTGACCGACGATCTCGACGTCCGGCCAGGCGCAGGCGCCCCAGACGTGGTCCCAGTGGTGGTGGGTGTAGACGAGCCACCGCGCCGCGGGCAGGCCGGCCGCGGCGAGCGCGCCCTGGATCTCCCGGGCGTGCGCCGGGCTCTGCCCCGCGTCGACGATCACACTTCCGCCGTCGTCGGCGACGACCGCCACGCCGGGCCGGATGTTGCCCGGGTCGGGATCGCCGGGGAACAGCCACACCCGGCCGGCGACATGTCGGAGGGTCACGGTGTCGATGGCGGCAAATTCCTCACTGGGCAGGCGGGCCGATGTTCCACTGTTGACGCCGATGCTAGCCGCTCCGGGCGCCCCGGACCGTCCCGCCAGGCGCGCTGCCGCCGGCGGCCGGCGGGAAAACCGCGCGGCGGGAATGGCGGACGCGGGGCGGCGGCTCAGCCGGTCAGGGCGCGGGCGAGGGCGTAGCCGAGCGACGCCGCGCCCAGGCCGGCGACGACGCTGGCCAGCGCGTTGGCCACGGCGTGGAAGCGGGCGCCCTCCCGGGTCAGCCGCAGCGTCTCGTAGCTGAGCGTGGACCAGGTGGTCAGCGCCCCGCAGAACCCGGTGCCGACCAGCGCGGTCACCGCCGGCGCGGCCGGCACCGCCGCCACCGCGCCGAGCAGCAGCGACCCGACCACGTTGACGGTCAGCGTCCCCCACGGAAACGGGGAGTCGTGCCGCGCCTGCACCGCCCGGTCGGTCAGGTAGCGCAGCGGCGCGCCGAGCGCCGCCCCGAGGGCGATCAGCAGGACGGTCACCGCGCCGCCCGCCTCGTCAGCAGGCGGGAGACCGCCGCGTCCCCGACCCCGACGGCGAGCAGCGCGCCGATCAGCGTCGCCGCGAGGTACGCCAGCGCGGTGCCCGCCGCGCCGGCGGTCACCGCCCGCTGCACGTCCACCACGTACGTGGAGAAGGTGGTGAAACCGCCGAGCACCCCCACGCTGAGGAACGGTCGGACCAGTGGGTGTGTCGGTCGGGCCCCGATCACCGCCATCAGCGCGCCGATCAGCAGGCAGCCGGCGAGGTTGATGCCGAAGGTGGCCCAGGGGAAGCCGGTCGGTCCGTGCGGGAACGCGCCCTGGATGCCGGCCCGGGCCAGCGCCCCGAGCACACCCCCGGCGGCGATCGTGCCGAGCACCGCCGCCGGGTGGGCGGCCAGCTCCGCCCGGTCGCCGGGTACGTGCAGGTCGACGTCGGGGTCGACGCGGAACTCGGGTGGTCGTGTCACGGTGCCTCCCCACCAGGACGGGCATCACTGGCAGGGACCGTTGGCGAGCGTGTCGCGGTTCTCCCGGCGTGACCCGGGACGGCGGGCCCCACCGCCGGTCTCCAGCCGAGGATAACCCCGCGCCCTACCCGGTTGTCCGCGGTGCCGGTCTGCCTGCCCGTGGGGTGGTGTGCCGACGGCTGATATGACTGCCAGGCATATTTATGACTGGCAGTCATATCGCTCACCGACGGGTCGGCCGTCGGCGTCGGTCACGGTGAGTGAACAGCCCGCAGTCCGACGGGTCAGGCCGCGGCCTCGACCAGCTCGGCGGGGGCTGCCGGGCGGGCCGGCGCGTGTCGGGCGAGCCGCTCGGCGACCAGGAGCACGCCGAGCCCGAGCAGGGTGAGGCCGGCGCCGGCCCAGATCGGCGCGGTGTAGCCGAGCCCGGCGCTGATGGTCACTCCGCCGATCCAGGCGCCCAGGGCGTTGCCGAGGTTGAAGGCGGCGATGTTGGCGCCGGAGGCGAGGGTGGGGGCCTGGTGGGCGTACTTCATGATCCTCATCTGCAGCGGCGGCACGGTGGCGAAACCGAACGCGCCCATCAGCAGCAGGGCAGCGACGGTCAGCACCGGGCTGGCGGCGGTCAGCGCGAAGCCGACCAGGACCAGGGTGAGCACCGCCAGCACGGTGACCAGGGTGCGGGACAGCGACACGTCGGCCGCCCGGCCGCCGGCCAGGTTGCCCGCGAAGAGCCCCACCCCGAAGAGCACCAGCAGCCACGGCACGGTCGCGGTGGCGAAGCCGCTCACCTCGGTCAGGGTGTACGCGATGTAGGTGAAGGCGCCGAACATGCCGCCGAAGCCGAGGATGGTGATCACCAGCGAGAACCACACCTGGCGGTGGGTGAAGGCGCGCAGCTCGCCGCGGAGCCCACCGGCGGGCGCGGCGTCGGTGGCCGGCCCGCGACCGGGCACCAGCAGGGCCAGCCCGATCAGCGCGACCACGCCGACGCCGGTGATCGCCCAGAAGGTGGCGCGCCAGCCGAAGTGCTGGCCGAGGAACGTGCCGAACGGCACGCCGAGCACGTTGGCGGTGGTCAGACCGGCGAACATCATCGCGATCGCGCCGGCCCGCCGGGCCGGCGCGACCAGGCCGGCCGCCACCACCGCGCCGATGCCGAAGAACGCGCCGTGGCAGAGGGCGGCGACGATCCGGCCGGCCAGCATCGTGGCGTAGTCGCCGGCCAGGGCGGAGAGCAGGTTACCGGCGATGAAGAGCACCATCAGGCCGAGCAGGACGTTCTTGCGGCGCAGCCGGGTGACCGCGGCGGTGAGGGCGACCCCGCCGACGGCGACGCTGAGCGCGTAGCCGGAGATCAACCAGCCGGCCACCGGCTCGGTGACCGCGAAGTCCGCCGCGACCTGGGGGAGCAGCCCCATGATCACGAACTCGGTCAACCCGATGCCGAACGCCCCGATCGCGAGGGCGATCAGGCCGCCGGGGAGGGCGGAGGTGCGCTGAGACATGACGTTCCCATCCGTGTGTCGGAATCCGTGCCCAGGAAGACAAGAAGCGCGTGCAATTACCCGCGCTAACAAGCAAATAGTTGCACGCGCCTGCTATCGGCGCAAGCGTGCTAGCCTGGAAGGCGTCCACGTCACATCGGAGGGGGCGTCATGGGCATCGGCGACGACGCGGTCGAGATCCGCGCCCAGGGCTGGCGTACGCTCGCCGCCCTGCACGGCCTGATCGAGACGGCGCTGGAGCGCGCCCTCCAGGCCGAGCACGACCTCTCGGTCGTGGAGTACACGGTGCTGGACGCCCTGTCCCGCCAGGACGGCTGGCACATGCGGATGCGGCAGCTGGCCCGGGCCGCCGCCCTCTCCGGCAGCGCCACCACCCGCCTGGTCACCCGCCTCGAGGACCGCGGCCTGCTGACCCGGATCCTCTGCGAGGACGACCGCCGCGGCATCTACACCGAGCTGACCCCGGCCGGCTCCGAGCTGCTCGCCCGGGCTCGACCCACCCACGACCGGGTGCTGGCCGACGCCCTGACCGAGGGGGAGCGGACCCCGGAGCTGGCGCCGCTGGTGGACGCGCTGCACCGGCTCCCCGCCGCCCGCTGACCCCGCCGTCGCTTCCGGGCCCGCCCCCTGACCTGGCACGACAACCCGGTACGGGCGTACGGTACGCAGCATCGCCCGGCGCCGCAGCCGCGTCGGGGACGCGTCGCGCAGGAGGCAACCGTGCAGGACCGCACCCCTCGTCCGGAGGAGCTGGAGCCCGTGGAGCGGGCCGGCGTCGACGAGCTGCGGGCGCTGCAACTGGACCGGCTGCGCCGGTCGCTGCGGCACGCGTACGACAATGTGCCGCACTACCGCCGCGCCTTCGAGGCGGCGGACGTCCACCCCGACGACTGCCGGGAGCTGGCCGACCTGGCCCGCTTCCCGTTCACCGGCAAGGCCGAGCTGCGCGAGAACTACCCGTTCGGCATGTTCGCCGTGCCCCGGGAGCGGATCGCCCGGCTGCACGCCTCCTCCGGCACCACCGGCCGGCCCACCGTCGTCGGGTACACGAAGGACGATGTGGCCACCTGGGCCCGGCTGATGGCCCGGTCCATCCGCGCCGCCGGCGGTCGCCCCGGCGACCGGGTGCACGTGGCGTACGGCTACGGCCTGTTTACCGGCGGGCTCGGCGCCCACTACGGCGCCGAGGAGCTGGGCTGCACGGTCATCCCGGTCTCCGGGGGCATGACCGAGCGGCAGGTGATGCTGATCCGCGACTTCGAGCCGGACGTCATCATGGTCACGCCCAGCTACATGCTGGCCATCGTGGACGAGATGGAACGCCAGGGTGTCGACCCGAAGTCCACCTCGCTGCGGGTCGGCATCTTCGGTGCCGAGCCGTGGACCGAGGACATGCGCCGGGAGATGGAAAAGCGGCTCGACATCCACGCGGTGGACATCTACGGGCTCTCGGAGGTGATGGGCCCCGGCGTGGCCGTCGAGTGCGTGGAGACCAAGGACGGCCTGCACCTGTGGGAGGACCACTTCTACCCGGAGGTCATCGACCCGGTCACCGGCGCGGTGCTGCCCGACGGCGAACAGGGCGAGCTGGTGCTCACCTCGCTGACCAAGGAGGCCATGCCGGTGGTCCGCTACCGCACCCGGGACCTGACCCGGTTGCTGCCCGGCACGGCCCGGACCATGCGCCGGATCGAGAAGATCACCGGCCGGACCGACGACATGATGATCGTGCGCGGGGTGAACGTCTTCCCCACCCAGATCGAGGAGCTGATCCTGCGTACTCCGGCGTTGTCGCCGCATTTCCAGTGCGTGCTGGACCGGCAGGGCCGGATGGACACCCTCACCGTCAAGGTGGAGCGCCGGGTCGGGGTGGCCGCCGACGAGGCCGCGCGGGCCGGGGCGGCGCTGGTGGAGCAGGTCAAGAACACCATCGGGGTCAGCGTCGCGGTGCAGGTGATCGAGCCGGACGGGGTGGAACGGTCGATGGGCAAGATGCGCCGGATCGTGGACCAGCGGCGGGGGCGCTGAAATGGCCGAGCGCGGCGACCGTACGGCGGCGCACGACATGTTCGACGCCGACGTGGCCTCCAAGGGGCTCGGCATCGAGCTGGTCTCCGCCGCCGACGGCGCGGCCGTGGCCCGGATGCGCGTCACCGCGGCCATGCTCAACGGCCACGCCATCGGCCACGGCGGCTTCGTCTTCCTGCTCGCCGACACCGCGTTCGCGCTGGCCTGCAACACCCACGGGCCGGTGACCGTCGCCGCCGGCGGCGAGATCAGCTTCCTCCGTCCGGTGCGCGAGGGTGACCTGCTGGAGGCCCGGGCCACCGAACGCACCCGGTACGGCCGCAGCGGCATCTACGACGTCACCGTCTGGCGGGACGACGAGGTGGTCGCCGAGTTCCGGGGCCGCAGCCGGACCCTGGCGTCCCGCGACGCCGGCCCGACGGGCAGCTGAGCCCCGGCAGCGGCCGGGCGGCCCTCCGGCCCGGCGCGGCCGGAGTGTCGGTGCCCTGCGGCACGATGACCCAATGGGACAGATCCTGCTCTTGCATTCCGTCTACGGGCTGCGGCCCGCCGTGCTCGCCGCCGCGGCCCGGTTGCGCGCCGCCGGGCACGAGGTGGTCACCCCCGATTTGTACGGCCTGCCGGCCGCGGACACCGTCGAGGAGGGCTTCGCCCTGCTCGACAAGGTCGGCCGGGACGTGGTGCTCGACCGGGCCCGCGTCGCGGCGCGGGACCTGCCGGCGGAGGCGGTGCTGGCCGGATTCTCGATGGGCGCCGGGGTGGCCGGGGCGCTGCTCGCCGAGCGGCCCGCCGCGGCGGCCCTGCTCCTGCTGCACGGCACCGCGGGCGGGCCCGAGGCGGTGCGTCCGGGGCTGCCGGTGCAGCTGCACCTCGCCGACCCGGACGAGTACGACCCGCAGGACGAGGTGGAGGAGTGGCAGCGGGCGATGACCGCCGCTGGGGCCGACCTGTCGGTGTACCGCTATCCGGGGCCCGGGCACCTCTACACCGACCCGGACCTGCCCGACCACGACCCGGTGGCCACGGGGCTCACCTGGGATCGGGCGCTGGCGTTCCTCGCCGCCCACTGACCTGCGCCGCCGGCCCGCGCCCGGCCCGCCGGCCCGTGCCGGCCGCCGCGTGGCTGCGCCGTCGGCGCGGGTGCGCTCCCCTGGGACCGGACCGCCCCCCGGTTCAGGCGGCGAGCGGGATCGGTCCGGCTGCGGCGAACCCGGTTCGACGGTGCCGGGTCGGGGCCTCGGACAACAGGATCGGTGAACCGGCCGGTGTGGACGGTGCCGCACCGGGGGCCGCGCTCGCGAACGGGGCGACCGGCCGGGGCCGACGGGGTGTCGGCCGCGGTGATCCGACGAGCGGGACGACGACCGCTCGGCCGGGGAGTCCGGCACCGTGGTCGCCCTGGTCCGCACCGAGCCCCGCCGGCCCGTCGTCGGCCGCGCCGCCGGTGGCCCGACGGTCGCCAGGCCGGGCGGGGTCACGGCGCCCAGCGCCCGGACCCGGGCCGGCGTGGACGAGCCCCACCGGGGTCGGCCGATCGGGGCGGGCGGGGCGAGGCCCGCGCGTCCCCCGGCCGCGCCCGCCCCCACCCGCTCCCGTTCAGTGCGACGCGGCGCGATGGCTCCGGACCCGGAGGGCCGGTCCCGCGGCGCCGACCGGACGCCGGCGCCGATGAGCGTTGTCCGCCGGGGCGTGACCGCAGCCGGGTGCCGCCGGTGCCCGACTGCCGCCGGCCGGGCGGCCTCGGCGCGGCCGTCCTGGCCCGCCGCACCGGAGACGCCGTCCGGGCGCGCGGAACCGGGGACGCCCGCCAGCGCTGCGGAACCGGGGACGCCGTCCAGCCGGGTGCCGGCGCCGACCGCGCACGCCGCGCCGACCTGCGCCCCGGCCCGCCGGGGAGAATCGGCACCGGGCTGCGCGCCGACCCGCCGGGTGGCTTCCGCACCGAGCCGCGCGCCGGCCCGCCGGGCGAACTCCGCCCGGATTGCGCGGGGCAGCCGGTGCCGCGCCACCTGGGCCACCGCCGGCTCGGCCACCGCGTACCCGCCGCGGCTCGGCCGGCGCAGCAGGCCGCCCGCGACCAGGTGACGCAGCATCGGCTCGGCGCGGCCCGGCGTCCAGCCGAGCAGTCGTTCGACCGTGGTGGCGGCGAAGCGCGGGCCGAGCGTCGCGCCGGCCATCAGCACCGCCCGGTGGTCGCCGTCCAGCCGGTCCAGCCGGCGGTCGACGATCCGGCGTACCGGGTCGGGCACCGGCCCGGCCGACGCGCCGCCGTCCGCGTCGAGCGCCCGCACGTACGCCTCGGCGACGGCCGGGTTGCCGCCGACCAGTGGAAGCAGGTCCCGGGCCAGCGCGGCGGGTCGGCCGGCCCGGCCGAGCAGGTGCCGCAGCAGCCGTCCGGTGTCGACCGTGCCGAGCGGGGGCAGCGGTACCCGGCGGCGCCGGTCGCCGGCGCCGGGCAGCACGTCCGCCCAGCCGGGACCGTGGGTGGCGACCACCGCCAGCGGCAGGCACCGCTCGGTCGCCGCGGCGAAGAGTTGATGCAGGAAGCGGTTCAGCGCCGGCGCCGCCCGGTCCAGGTCGTCCACCGCGACCACCACCGGCTGACCGGCGGCCAGCGCCAGCAGGACCTCCCGCCAGGCGTCGGCCCCCCGGCCCGCCGCGCCGTCGTCCTCGGGCGCGGCGAGCAGTTCGGCCAGCGCGTGCGCCACGGGACCGAGGCGGGCCGGTGCGAGCAGCCCCTCGAGCGCCGTGGCCAGCCGCCGGCGTACGACCGGGGGCAGGTCGGTGTCGCGGACCCCGGCGAACTTGCGGACCATGTCGGCCAGCGGCGCCAGGCCGCCCTGCGCGTACGGCGGGCAGTGCGTGACGCACCAGCGCACCGGCGTACCGTCCACCGTCGACACCGCGCGGGCCAGCTCGTGCAGCAGCCGGCTGCGGCCGCTGCCAGCCGGGCCGGTCAGCGACAGCCAGCGGGGCCGGCGGTCCCGGACCGCCCGGACGATCTCGTCGCCGGCGGTGGCCAGTTCCCGGCACCGGCCGACCAGCGGACCGTGGTGTCGGCCGGTGCGCGGCCGGCCCGTCCCGGTCACCCGCCACACGTCCAGCGGCAGCGCCTTGCCGGCGACCGTCATGGACGCCAGCGGCCGCTGCTCGATCAGGCCGGCGGTGGCCCGCCGGGTGGCGGCGCAGACCACCACGGCGCCGGGCGGGGCGTACTCCTGGAGGCGGGCCGCGGTGGTGATCACCGCGCCGCTGGCCGTGCCGTGCCCGCCGTCCCGGGTGGCGGCCAGGTCGACCAGCACCTCGCCGGTGGCCACCCCGACCCGGACCCGCAGCCGGGTGCCGGCCGGCACCCGGCGGTCGACGGCCCGCTGGATCTCCAGCCCGGCCCGCACCGCCCGGTACGCGTCGAAGCCGTCTGAGGCGTGCGCGCCGAAGAGCGCCATGACCGCGTCGCCGATGTACTTCTCCACCACGCCGTTCCACCGCCGCAGCACCCCGGCGACGGTGTCGAAGTACGCGCGCTGCAGGGCCCGCACGTCCTCCGGGTCGAGCCGCTCGGTCAGGCCGGTCGAGCCGACGATGTCGGCGAAGAGCACGGTGACCGTGCGTCTCTCCTCCGGCACCGGCCATCGTGCTGAACTGACGACCTCGCGACTTCCCAGCATCATGGACATTGGCATCGCACCCACCCTTCCCCCCGCTCCGGTGCCTGACGACCTCCGGAGACTCGCACCACCGGGTTCTCGGGGGATCGGCAGAACGACGTATGTCGGCCACCCGCAACCTTTAGTCGCAATGTCGACGCGAGGAGTACCACATGCGCCCTGAGCCCGTAGAAGGGTTCGGGAGTCTGTGATTAGGCTGCGAGCCATGGCCAGCGATGTGGACACCGCACCGCTCGTCGGCCGTGCCGACCAGCTCGCGGCGCTGCGGTCGGCGCTGCTCGACGACGTCCCGCAGGGGCACACCGCGGCGGTCTTCCTCACCGGCGAGAGCGGGGTGGGCAAGACCCGGCTGCTGGCTGAGGTCAGCGCGCGACTGCGGGACGCGGGCGCGCTGGTGCTCACCGGCACCTGCCTGGACATCGGCGACGCCTCCCCGCTGCACCCGCTGCGGCAGGCGCTGCGCCGGTTCGACGCCGAGCTGCCCGCCGCGCAGGCCCGCACCTCCTCGGCGGTGCGTGGGCTGCTGCAGATGTTCGACGACGAGACCCCGGACCCCGACGGCGCCGGCGCGCTGCTGGAGCGGGTCGCCCGCGGCCTGCACCTGGTCGCCGCCGGCCGCCCGCTGGTGATCGTGCTGGACGACCTCCAGTGGGTCGACCGGACCACCCGTCAACTGCTGCTCTACCTCCTCGCCGGCCTCGGTGACCTGCAACTGTCGGTGCTCGCCGCGATCCGGGCGGAGGCCCTGCAGGGCGCGCACCCGCTGCGCCGCGTCCTCACCGAGCTGCGCCGGCTGCGGTCGGTCCGGGTGGTCGACCTGGCGCCGCTGGACCGGGCGGACACCGACCGGCTGGCCGCGGCCGTCGTCGGCCGGCCGCTGACCGCCGAGTCCGCCGAGCTGGTCTGGCAGCGCAGCGGCGGCAACCCGTTCGTGGCCGAGGAACTCGCCCGGGACCTGCGCGACGGCCGCGACGGCCTCTCCGACACCCTCCGGGAGATCTTCCTGGCCCGGGTCGACGCCCTGCCGCAGCACGCCCACGCGGTGGTGCACGCGGTCGCCGCCGGCGTCGAGCCGGTCGAACACTGGCTGCTGGCCCAGGTCGTCCGGCTGCCCGAGGAGGAGCTGATCGACGCGGTCCGGGCCGCGGTGGCGCACCGGCTGCTGGTCGGCGCCGACGACGGCTACCGGCTGCGCCACCGGCTGGTCGCCGAGGTGCTGGCGCACGAGCTGCTGCCCGCCGAGCGGTCCGCCCTGCACCGGCGCTACGCCGAGGCGCTGACCTCGGCCACCGCGGAGCTGCACCAGGCCCGGCTGGCGCACCACTGGCGACTGGCCGGCGAGCCGGCCCGCGCGTTGCCGGCCGCGATGGCCGCCGCCCGGGAGGCCGAGCGGTTGCACGGTTACGCCGAGGCGCACCGGCACTGGTCGGCGGCGCTGCAACTGGCCGACGCCCCGGCCGTGGCCCCGCCCGACTCCGACCGGGCCATCCCCGTCGAGGTGGACCGCGCCGAGCTGCTGGAACACGCCGCGGAGGCGGCGCACCACTGCGGCGAGCACGCCCGCGCGCTGGCCCTGCTGGAGGAGCTGGCTCGGCACCCGGCCGGCCCACCGGCCTGCGCCCTGCACATCCGGCGGGCCCGTTACCTGGCCGCCGCCGGGCGGTCCGCCCCCGCCGAGGCGGAGTACCGGCAGGCGCTGGACGCCGCCGAGTGCACGGCCCGGGAGCGGGCCACCGCCGCCGCCCACCTGGCCGAGCTGCTCCTGCACCTGGGCCGGTACGCCGAGGCCGGCGCGCAGGCCCGGGAGGCGTTGCAGCTCGCCGGCGCGGTCGAGGGCTCCACCTCGGAGGTGGTGCTGGCCAGCGCCGCACTCGGCTTCAGCGAGGCCTTCCTGGAGGATCCCGACGCGGGGCTGGCGGTCATGCGGGAGGCGGTCGAGATCGCCGAGCGGTCCGGCCGCCCGGAGGACGTGGCCTGCGCGTACCTGCACCTGGCGGAGCTGTTGACCGGTCCGCTGAACATCCTCGAGGAGGGTGTGGTGGTGGCCCGCCGGGGCGCGGAGCGGGTCGCCGAGCTGGGGTTGGGCCGCACCTGGGAGACCCGGCTGCTGGCCATCGCCACCAACGGCCTGTTCCGGGTGGGGCAGTGGTCGGAGGCGGAGAAGGTGGTCGCGGCGGCCCTGCGGCACCGCCCGTCCGGCGCGGACGCGGTCGAGCTGCTGCTGGCCCGCTGCCGGCTCTCCGTCGGGTACGGCGACATCGAGGCCTCCGACCGGGACCTGGAGGCGGTGGCGACCGTGCTGGCCGGCGGCGGCGCCCGGCACGTGCTGCCGATGCTGATCCTGCGCGCCGGGCTGGCGATGTGGGAGGGGCGGCACGACCTGGCCCGGCAGGCCGTCCAACGTGGCCTCACCGAGAGCCGCTCCGACGACGTGATCGTGCTGGCCACGCTGGCCTGGCACGGCCTGCGGGCGGAGGCGGAGGCGCACGCCAGCCGCACCATCGCGGTGGACGAGACGGCGGTCCGCCGGCTGCGCGAGGTGGTCGACCGGGTGGGCCGCAAGAGCGAGCACGCCGGCCGCCCGGTGCGCTACATCGTCGACGGCTTCCTCGCGCTCTGCGCCGCCGAGCTGAGCCGGCTCGACGGCCGGGGCGACCCGGAGCTGTGGGCCCGGTCGGCGGCCGAGTGGGACCGCCGCAACCACCCGTACCCGGCGGCGTACTCGCGGCTGCGGCAGGCCGAGGCGCTGCTGGCCCGGCGCAGCCGGGTGGCGACCGCCGGCAAGCTGCTGCGCCAGGCGTACCAGATGGCGCAGGGCCTCGGCGCGTCGCCGCTGAGCCTCGGAGATCCGTACCCTGGCCGGCCGGGCGCGGGTGGTGCTCGAGGAGTGGCCGGTACCCGCCGGCGGCCCGCCGGCCCCGGCCCCCCGCCGGCCCGCCGTGGCGCCGCCCGCCGAGCCGGCCGTCGACGAGCTGGCCGTGCTGACCGCCCGGGAGCGGGAGGTGCTGGCCGCGGTCGCCGAGGGGCTGACCAACAAGGAGATCGGCCAGCGGCTGTTCATCAGCGAGCGCACCATCGGGGTGCACGTGTCGCACATCTTCGACAAGCTCCAGGTGCGCACCCGGGTGCAGGCGAGCGCGATATTCCTCCGCAGCCGCGCCGAACAGTCGTAGGACCGGCCACCCGACATACGTCGTTCTACTGATCCCGCCGACCGGCGCGGCTGGAAGGCTGTCCCACGTCACCGGCGGCACGGGGGTGACCGGCCACAGTGGAGGAGAGATGACCGAACCGGTCTGGGGCCCAGTGCACCAGGACATCGTCGGGCTGCTCGCCGACCACCCGGCCGACGTGCCGGCGGTCGTCGACCATCTGACCAAGCTGCAGGACATGCTGGTCCGGCTGCCGCCGTTGGAGGCGAGCTGTCCGCTCGCGGACTTCAACAAGCTCTACCTGACCATCACCAGCACCGTGCTGGACGGCCTCTACGACGACCGCTTCGTCGATCCGGCCTTCCTGGCCCGGCTGGACGTCGAGTTCGCCACCCGCTACTTCGACGCGCTGCGGTTCTGGACGGAGTCCAGCCCGAGCACGCCGAAGGCCTGGGCCTGCCTGTTCCAGCGGATGCGCGGCCCGGACGCCCGGCCGCTGCCGTCGGCCGCCGCCGGGGTGAACGCGCACATCAACTTCGACCTGCCGTTCGCGGTGGTGACCACCCTCGAGAGCCTGGAGTCCGAGCCGGTCGACGACAGCGACCAGCACCGCGACTACCTGGAGATCAACAAGATCTTCGCCGAGCGGATCCCCGAGCTGCGCCGGGGCTACCTGGACCACTGGCAGCTCATGATCGACATGGTGAACGGCGACATCGACGACTGGTACCAGGGCGAACTGGTGGAGTACACCCGGAACGTCGCCTGGCGCAACGCGCAGAAGATCTGGCGCTGCCGGCACGATCCGGAGGCCCGCGAGTGTGAGCGGACGCGGTTGGACGACAACGCCGCGCTGCTCGGTCGGCTACTGCTCTCGCCCCTCGGGGCGTTCCTGCAGTAGTCGGGACGGGGGGTCCCCGCGTTCCGTCGTCACGGCGGGACGCGGGGACGTCGACACGCGGGGACGTCGTCGTGCCGCCGCGTGGTGCGAGGATGGCCGGATGGTGGGGACCGAGCTGCCGCTCGCCGGCAACGTCACCGCGGGGGTGGTCCGGGTCGGGGACACCGTGCGGCGGCCGGTCGGCCCGTGGACCGACGGCGTCGACGCGCTGCTGGCCCACCTGCACGAGGTGGGATTCCCCGGCGCGCCCCGACCGCTCGGCCGGGACACCCAGGGCCGCCAGGTGCTGGAGTACGTGCCGGGGGAGCTCGGCGACCCCGCCGGCGCGTACGCGCCCCGGCCGAGCTGGCGTCGATCGGCGCACTCCTGGCCGATCTGCACCGCGCTATGGCCGGTTTCGTGCCGCCGGCCTCGGCGGTGTGGCAGCGGGTCATCCCGCCCGACGGCGAGGACTTGGTCTGCCACCACGACGCGGCGCCGTGGAACCTGGTCCGCTCGCCGCGCGGCTGGGTGCTGATCGACTGGGACGCCGCCGGGCCGGGCACCCGGCTGTGGGAGCTGGCGTACGCGGCACAGAGCATGGCCGGGCTGCGGCCGGACCGGCCGGTGCGGGAGTCGGCGCAGCGGCTGCGGGTCTTCGTGGACGGCTACGGCCTGTCCGGGGCGGACCGTCCGGCGCTGGCCGGGCTGCTGGGCCGGCGGGCTCGGGCGATGTGCGACCTGCTCCGCCGGGGCGCCCGGGACGGCGTGCAGCCCTGGGCCCGGATCCACGCCGAGGACGGCGCCTACTGGCGGGCCACTGCCGGGTACCTCGACGCGCACGCGGCGACCTGGGCCGCCGCGCTGTCCTGACGGGTCAGGACCGCCGGGTCCGGCTCCGGTACGCCGCCGCGGCGGCCCGGTTGTTGCACAGTTCGCAGC
This sequence comes from Micromonospora sp. NBC_00898, assembly GCF_045207895.1. Classification (NCBI taxonomy): domain Bacteria; kingdom Bacillati; phylum Actinomycetota; class Actinomycetes; order Micromonosporales; family Micromonosporaceae; genus Micromonospora; species Micromonospora sp. NBC_00898. Next base: position 2,876,316 of record NZ_CP108775.1, on the reverse strand, counting down.
AGTACCGCTGCCGACCGGCGCGGGTCCGGTCGAGGTAGGGGGCCCGGCATCCGTCGGCCGCGCAGACCCCGAACCACTGATGGAGGTGGCTCGTGCGACGTCTGCCCGCACTGCTGTCCACGGCACTGCTCCTGGTCACCGGCGCGCTCGCCGCCGCGGGCGGGGCGCGCGCCGAGGTGTCCGCCGGCCCCGCGTCGACCCGCCGGGACGCGGTCCTGGTCCGGGACATCGAGATCCCGGTGCCGGGCCAGCCGGCCGTCCGGGCGTACCTGGTCCGGCCGGTGCACCCCGGCCGGCCGGACCGGCTCGCCGGCGTGCTGGCCCTGCACTGGTTCGAACCGGGGCGGGTCAACCAGGACCGCACCGAGTTCCTGGCCGAGGCGACCGCCCTCGCGGGGCGCGGCGTGGTGTCGGTGCTGCCTCAGCTGAGCTTCCCGTGGGCCGCCGACCCGGTGGGCGACGCCCGGGACCGGGCCGCGGTGAGCGCCCAGCTCGACGCCGTCCGGCAGGCCTGGCGCCGGCTGCTCGCCGAGCCCGGCGTGGACCCGGCCCGCACCGCGGTGGTCGGGCACGACTACGGCGCCATGTACGCCGCCGACCTGGCCGCCGTCGAGCCGGGCGTGCGGACCGCCGTGCTGCTCGCGCCGGACGCCACCTGGGCGAACTGGTTCGACCTGTACTGGCTGCAACTGCCGGCCGGCGAGCAGGCCGCCTACCGCGCGGTCTTCGCCGGGCTGGACCCGGTGGACCTGGTGGGGCGGCTGGGCGCCGGGGCGTACCTCCAGTTCGCGGCCGAGGACCGGTTCGTCGGCCCGGAGACGAGGGCGGCCTTCGCCGCCGCCGCGCCCGAGGCCCGGGTGTCGCTCTACCCCCGCGAGGAGCATGACCTGGCCGGCACGCGGGTCCGCGACGATCGGGTCGCCTGGCTCACCGACCGACTCGCCCTCGCCGGCTGAGCCCGGGGGAGCGGACCGGCCGGCCCGGGGGGTGCCGGCCGATCCGCGATCGCCGGGAAGGGGCGGGCGACCGGTGGGGGTGTCGGGCGTACCGGGCCGGGTACGCCAGGCGCATGACGACCAGCCAACCGGGCCGGCCCGCGCCGGCCCGCCCGACGACCGGCGCCACCGCCCGCCGGTACGAGTTCCGTTTCGACCCGGTGTTCCGGGTGCCGCTGGCGCTGCTCGGGGTCCGGCCGCGCACGGCCGTGGTCGAGCTGGACGACGACGCGCTGATGGTCCGGTTCGGCCCGTGGCGGCTGCGGACCCCCCGGAGCAACATCACGGGGGCGGAGCGAGCCGGGCCGTACCGCTGGTGGCGGGCTATTGGGCCGCGCCTCTCGCAGGCCGACCGCGGGGTGACCTTCGGCACCACCGTCGTCGCGGGCGTCTGTGTCCGCTTCGCCACCCCGGTGCCGGGCCTGCTGCCCGGCAACTGGCTGCGCCACCCCGGGCTCACGGTGACCGTCGCCGACCCCGACGGGCTGCTCCGCGCGCTGGGCACCCCAGGCTGACCCGGTTCGCCGCCGCCCCGGCGGTGCGATCCCTCGCGCCCTGATGATCTTCCCGGCTCGCCGGTTTCCGACGGGTGACGCCGTGGGTAACGCCTACGGTCGGGTCAGGGCCTGAAGGGGTGCACATGTCGGAGGGGCAGGACGGGGCGCAGCCCCGGCGTACGCGGGCGCGGCGCGACCAGGCGCGGTCAGGTTCCGGCCGCGCGCCGCGCGCGGCCCGTGATCGGGAGCACGGCGAGCGGGCCGGCCGCGGGCCGCTGGCCGTCCCGGAGTGCGTGGACACGCCCGTCCGGCTGGCCGAGCCGGCCAGCCCGCTGAGCCGGTGGCTGTTCGAGCACCGGGTGCAGCCGGTCGGCCCGGAAACGCGGGAGCCGGAGTCGAAGGCACACCCCTGGTGGCAGGTGATGTGCCTGACCGGCGTGGACTACTTCTCCACCCTGTCCTATCTGCCCGGCATCGCCGCGTTGGCGGCCGGCGCGCTCTCCCCGCTGGCCACCCTGCTGATCGTGGCGCTGACCCTGTTCGGGATGCTGCCGATGTACCGGCGGGTGGCCCGGGAGAGCCCGCACGGGCAGGGCTCGGTGGCCATGCTGGAACGGCTGCTGCCGTTCTGGCGGGGCAAGATCTTCGTGCTGGTGCTGCTGGGCTTCGTGGCGACCTCGTGGATCATCACGATCACGCTCTCCGCCGCCGACGCCACCGTGCACCTGCTGGAGAACCCGATCCTGCCGGCGTCGTTCCCGCATGGCACCACGGCCGCGGTCGTGGTGACCGTGCTGCTGCTGCTCGTTCTCGGCGGCGTGTTCCTGATGGGCTTCAGCGAGGCGGTGCAGGTCGCCATCCCCCTCGTCGCGGTCTTCCTCGGGCTCAACGCGGTGATCGTGGTGGTCGGGCTGGGTGAGGTGGCCGCCAACCCGGAGGTGCTGGGCGGCTGGACCGACGCGCTCACCGCCCGGGGCACCGGCCTGGGCGACCTGGCCGGGCCGGCGGTGCTGGCCTTCCCGCTACTGGTGCTGGGGCTGTCCGGTTTCGAGACCGGGGTCAGCATGATGCCGCTGGTCAAGGGCGACGCCGCCGACCCGCGGCAGCGGCTGGAGGCACGGATCCGCAACACCCGCAAGCTGCTCACCACGGCGGCGCTGATCATGTCCGTCTACCTGATCGCGACCACCTTCGTCACCACCGTGCTGATCCCGGCGAAGGAGTTCCAGCCCGGCGGGGCGGCCAGCGGGCGGGCGCTGGCGTTCCTGGCCCACGAGCACCTGGGCGAGGCGTTCGGCACCGTCTACGACATCAGCAGCGTGCTGATCCTCTGGTTCGCCGGGGCCTCGGCGATGGCCGGCCTGATCAACATCGTGCCGCGTTACCTGCCGGAGTACGGCATGGCGCCCGAGTGGGGACGAGCGGTCCGCCCGGTGGTGCTCGTCTACACATTGATCAGCATCGCCATCACCGTCGCCTTCCGGGCGGACGTCAACGCGCAGGCCGGGGCGTACGCGACCGGGATCCTGGCGATGATGGTCTCCGGCGCGATCGCGGTGACCATCTCCGCGTACCGGTCGCGGCGCCCGTTCGCCGGGGCCGGATTCACGGTGCTGAGCCTGGTGCTGCTCTACGCCCTCACCAAGAACGTGATAGAGAAGCCGGACGGCATCACCATCTCCGGCATGTTCATCGCCGGCATCATCGTCGTCTCGCTGATCTCCCGGGTCACCCGGACCACCGAGCTGCGGGCCGAGCGGATCGAGTTCGACGAGCCGGCCCGCCGCTTCATCGCCGAGAACCTGGCGCACGACGGTCGGCTGGACCTCATCGCCAACAAGCGGGACAGCGGCGCGGTGAAGGAGTACCGGGTCAAGGAGCGGATGCAGCGCGTGATGAATCCGGTGCCCAGCGTCGCCGACGTGCTCTTCCTCGAGATCGACGTGGTCGACCCGTCCGAGTTCAGCCAGGTGTTGCGGGTGCACGGGGTGGAGGTCGACGGGTTCCGGGTGCTGCGGGCCAGCAGCCCGGCGGTGCCGAACGCCATCGCGGCGATCCTGCTGGCGCTGCGTGACGGCACCGGGGTCCGCCCGCACGCCCACTTCGAGTGGTCGGAGGGGAACCCGATCGCGCACCTGCTGCGTTACCTGATCCTCGGCCGCGGCGACACCCCGCCGGTGGTCCGGGAGATCATCCGCAAGTCCGAGCCGGACTCCACCCGCCGCCCCGGCATCCACGTCGGCGGCTGAGGCCCGCGCCGGGCCGCCGGCTTCGGTCCCGGTCCGGCCCTCCGCCGGTACGCGCACCCCGCCGCCCACCGGGCTGCGCCCGGCTCCCGGCAGGCCGGTCGACAGACGCACCGATGGCCCAGCCTCCTAGGACGCCCTACGGGTGGTGACGCGGCCGGACCAGGACACGGAGCGGCCCGCGCCGCGGGGGAGCGGGCGCGGGCCGGGAGGTGCGGGGGTTACTTGGACGGCTCGGGGAGCTTGCAGTCCACCTTGGGGTTGGCGCCGATGTAGTTCAGCGGGCCGGCCACGATGGTCACCAGGATGGTGCCCGCCTCCGCGCAGTTGGTGTCGTCGTTGCTGTAGTAGCCGCGCTGACCGGCAGCGATCGCGCCGATGATCAGCCAGATCACGACCAGGACTCCGAGTATCGAGGTGCCGCGCATGGGTTGCCTCCACGGGGGTTGTGGTGGATTCGAGGTGCAACCCCTGTACCCAATCCCGGCGAACGGCTAACGGTGGCGGGGACCGGGCGGACGGCCGTTTGCGACCATGCCGGCGGATTCGGCGCAGGATGTCGGACGGCCCGGCGCGGCCGCCGGCTCAGTGCGGCGGTGACGGCATCTCCGGCGGTTTGCCCTGGCTGCGCCGGAAGTCGGCGACCGCCACCCCGGCGAGGACCAGCATGGCCCCGCTCGCGGCGACCAGGGGAGGCAGGAAGAGCACGGCCGGGGCGATGGTGAGCAGCGCCAGCAGCCCGCCGGGGCGGGACAGCGAGACCCGACTGAAGACCTCGTACTCGAAGAAGGCCCGGCCGAACAGGAACAGCGCGGGCCCACCCAGGATGACCGCCATCCAGGCCGGCTGGGTACGCCCCGTCGGCTCGTGCAGCACCAGGTCGAAACCGGCGGCGGTGGTCACCACCCCGGCCACCATCAGCAGGTGGGTGTACGGAGCGGTGTTCAGGAACCGGCTCGGCTGCTTCGAACTGGAGATCGCGTGCGGCAGCAGTTCCCCGGACTTGTGCACGTAGATCCGCCAGAGCAGCAGGGTGGTGACGAAGGCGGTCGCGAAGGCGGCGAGGTTCTCGGCCTCGGAGTGGTAGAGGCTGAACATGGTGCCGATGGACAGGATGGCGTCGCCCAGGGCGATGATGAAGAACTGCTGGTAGCGCTCGGAGAGATGTTCCGCGGTGACGGTGCGCTGGGCGTCCGGCACCGCGCCGAGGCCGGGCACCGGATAGGCGAGCCGGAAGCCGACGTAGTCGGTGGCCAGCGCCAGCGCCCAGAGCGCCTCCCGGGCATGGCCGTGGCCCAACCCGCCCGCGATCCACGGCACGGCGGAGACGGCGAACCAGATGAAGATCCGCGCCGCCCGGCGCTGGGACTGCCGGTGGCGCCGGACCGCCGGCATGAGGAACAGGCCGCGACCGAGATGGATCGCGACGTACGTCGCGGCGAAGACCAGCCCCCGGCCGGCGAACGCCTCCGGGATGGTGGTGGTCATCAGCAGCGCCCCGAACATCACCGCGACGATCAACAGCTTGATCTCGGGCCGCTCGGGGTCGTACAGGTCGGTGACCAGGGTGGTGATCGCCCAGGTCCACCAGAGCGCCATCAGGATGAGCAGGGCCTGCAGGGCGCGTTCCCAGTTGAGATCGACGACCATGCCGCGCGAGACGAGCGCCAGCGCGACCACGTAGACCAGGTCGAAGAAGAGCTCCAGCAGCGTCACACGACGGGGTGACTCCGGATCACGGACCGGAGGCTTGTTCCGCTTCGCGGGCTGCTCCGGCGTGGCCATGGGCACGAGCTGCTCCTGCGGTGCGGGATCGGCACGACGGGCCGGTGGTCCTCACCGACGGTAGCGACGACTGCGAAAGTCTGTGTCGGGTTTCGGGCTATCGGGGTGGCCTGGCCGACGGACCGCTGCCGCCGGAAACCGTTTGCGCGGCGGCGGGCGCCCGGGAACGCTGACCGGGATGACGTCCCAGGACGACAGCCCCCCCCCCCCGCCCCGGGTCCCGCCGATCGACGTGCCGCTGGTGCGCCGGCTGATCGCCGCGCAGTTCCCGCACTGGGCCGACCTTCCGGTCCGACCGGTCGCGGTCGGTGGCTGGGACAACCGCACCTTCCACCTCGGCGACGCGATGACCGTGCGGCTGCCCAGCGCTGCCGGGTACGTGCCGCAGGTCGACAAGGAGCACCGCTGGCTGCCGCTCCTTGCGCCGCGCCTGCCGTTGACCGTGCCGACGCCGCTGGCCCGGGGCGAGCCCGGCGAGAGCTACCCGTTCCCCTGGTCGGTGTACCGCTGGATCGACGGGGAGACCGCGCGCGTCGAGCGGATCGCGGACCTGACCGGGTTCGCCCGTACGCTCGCCGGCTTTTTGGCCGCCCTGCACCGGGCGGAGCCCGCGGGCGGGCCGCCGGCCGGGGCGCACAGCGCCTTCCGGGGCGCGTCGTTGACGACGTACGACGGGGAGACCCGGCGGGCGGTCGAGGCGCTCGGCGACCGGATCCCGGTCGGTACGGTCACCGAGATCTGGGCGAGGGCCGTGCTCGCCACCTGGGCGGGCCCGCCGGTCTGGTTCCACGGTGACGTGGCGTGGGGCAATCTGTTGGTGCGGGACGGACGACTGGCCGCCGTCATCGACTTCGGCTGCTGCGGGACGGGCGACCCGGCCTGCGACCTGGCGGTCGCCTGGACGATGCTGTCCGGCGCGAGCCGCGCGGCGTTCCGCGCCGCGCTCGCCGTCGACGACGACACCTGGGCGCGGGGGCGGGGCTGGGTGCTGTGGAAGGCCCTGATCACGCTCGACCATCCCGACCCGGTGCGCGCGGCCGAGGCCCGCCACACGCTCGACGCGGTCCTTGGCGAGTATGCGGAGTCCGTCACGCGGTGACCCCGGGCCGGTGGCGACGGATCGTCACCGGCCCGGGTGGGACCTCAGGCGTCCTCGCCGACCCCCGCCGGGAGCACCCGGTCGGCCTCCGCGCCGGCGCCGGCCAGCACCCTGGCCTGCTGCGGCCAGGTGGCCAGGCTCGCCGCGGCGCGCAGGCCGGCGGCGCGGACGCTCTCCCGCAGCGACGCCTCGTCCAGGTCGCCCAGCTGCCGGTACGTGCGGATGCCGGCGGCCTGGAGGGCGGCGGCCAGCTTCGGCCCGATGCCCTGGATCCGCCGGAAGTCGTCCGCGGTCTCGGCGGCGGCGGTGCCGTTCGTCGCCGCCACGGCGACCGTCTCCGACTCGACCGGGGTGGCCGCGGCGTCCGGCGTGAAACCGTTCTCGGCGGCGGCCCGGGGGGCCGGGACGACCGGTGCGGTCTCCTCGACCGCCGGCGCCGGCTGCTCGGCCGGGGCGGCCGGCTCGGCGTCGGCGACCACGGTGGCCGGACGCACGGTCTCGTCGTCCCCGGTCGACTCGACCTCGGCGGCCACCGGCGTCGCCGGCTCGTCGTCCGCCGGGACGGCCACGGCCGGCTCGGCCTCGACCTCGGCCGGCGCGGCCTCGGTGTGGTCGACCCGCTCGGTGTCGGCGTCGGCCGACGGCAGGGTGGTGGCGTCGGCGGCCAGGGTGGCGGCGGCCGGGGGAGCGTCGTACTCGGCCGGGGCCGGCTCCTCGGTGACCGCGGCGGGCGGGGGAACCTCGTCCACGACGGCCGCCGGCCGCTCGTGGTCGACGGTGGCGGTGGCGGGGGCGCTGACCTCGGCGGCTGCGGCCACCGGGTCACCCTCCACGATGGGCGCCGTCGGGCTGGCGGCCGCCTGGCGACCGCGCAGCACCCACCCGCCCGCGAGGCCCACCAACAGGGCCAGGATCAGGATCAGCCATTGCCCGAAAGTCGACGGCACGGCAAACCTCCCTCTTATGTACGTGAACGACAGTCGCGAGAAAAACCGGGGGCAGCTTCGCACACGTACGTCCTGGACGACAGAGAGGTCGGCGGCTTGCGTCCCTGCTGGGATGCGCCGTGCCGGCACGTGGTGACGGGATGACCGAGCGTGCGCCGCGGGACCGGCGCGGAAGGCGTCCCGGGCGGCGGTGCCGTTGCGGGTCCGGGACGCCGGTCTCAGCCCACCGGGCCCGACGCCGGCGCGTCGGCGGCGTCCCAGCTGTAGAAGCAGCAGGCGACGGCGTCCCGGGGGGAGCCCCAGGTCGGCAGGTATGGCGCGGTGTGCGCGGAGAGCCGCTCGTTGACCTGCCGGTAGAGCGGGTGGTTGCGTACCCCGGCCATCGCGTCCGGGTCGACGTCCACGGTCTCCATCACGTGTACGCACAGGTCGTGCAGGCAGTACAGCGACCGGTGCCGGACGCCCGTGAGGCCGGGCAGTTCCGTCGCGTCGGACTCGGCGAAGATCTGCGCGACCCGCCCCTCCGCTCCCGGGACGATGCGGCTGACGATCAGCAGACGACTCATCGGGGACCCCTCTCGCCGGTGGTGCCCCCTGATCCAGTCCGCGGACGTCGGACACCGTGTCGGCCACCATGCCCGGCCGCTGTCACCTGCCCGTCACGCCGGGAGTCCGGCCGGTGACGCCGGGGCGGGGCGAGCCGGGGCGGGGCGGGGTCGGGTGGGTGGCGTGCCGGATCGGAGCGAGGGTCTCGTCGAGCAGCGCGCACATCGCCCGGGAGGGCTCCAGGCGCAACTCCCGCAGCAGCAGGTCGCGGTAGACGTAGAAGGCGTGCACCGCCTCGAAGGCGTTGCCCTCGGCCAGGTGGATGCGCACGACCAGGCGGTGTGGCGTCTCGCGGAGCGGCTCGGCGGCCATCGCCTCCAGCGCCGCCTCCAGCGCTTCGCCGTGCCGCCCCGCCGCGAGATGGTTGCCGGCGAGCTGTTCGAGCATGTGCAGCCGGAGCTGGCGCAGCCGTTCGCGTTCCAGCAGGACCCAGTCGTCGTACCAGCCGGGGAGCAGGTCGTGGCGGCCGGCGGCGCCGACGGCGTCCGGCACGTCCCCGTCGCGGACCCGGGCCGCGACGTCGACCAGCTCGTCGGTGTCCAGGTGGACGGCAGGGTCGAGGCGAACGGTGTCACCGTCGGTCACCAGCGGACAGCACGGGTCCTGGCGCAGCCGCCACAGCGCGGTACGCAGCGACGACAGTGCCCGCTCCTCGGAGGTCTCCGGCCAGAGCAGTCCGGCCAGGTGACTGCGGGTCGCGCCGGGTCGCAGGCCGATCAGCGCGATGACCCGTTGCAGTCCCCGGGGCACCACCACCGGCACGTCGTCGTGCAGCAGCCGGAAACCGCCGAGCAGGTGGAGCGACACCCGCGGGTCGGGCCCGACGCCCGCCGTCGGCATCCTGGCATGACCGGTCATGGGCGCACCCCCAGCCCCGGAATCCTCGTCCCGACCGTCCTCGTGGCCCGGGTGCGCGGCTGCCCGCGACGCCGGTGTCGGAACGGCTCCGCCGCGGCGGCGGTGTCGGATACCGGCGCCGTCCGGGCTGACCGAGACGGAGATTATCAACGATGGTTACACTCAGTCAACCTATTCGTCGTTAATGTGACCGTCCAGTACGGTCGGTAACAGCGGTCCTGAACTGCGAATATTTGTCGCTATATGGCGGGCGTCGTAAGTGGGCGCATAGCCCGTGCACAGTTTCCGTCAACGCAGCGTCACGACTCCTCTACGGGCGGCGGCGCCAGGTGACGCTGCGGTGACGTCCCCGGCGGGATCGTGTCGGCAGTCGTCCGGCCGGACCGGAACCCGCCCTAGGGGAGACTCTTCATGGACCGTTCGCTCATCGTCGCGAAGGTGGTGCCCACCGCCGAGGACCAGGTCGCCGAGATCTTCGCCGAGTCCGACGCGACGGAGCTGCCGCGCCTGGTCGGCGTCCGGCACCGCTCGCTGTACCGGCTGCACGACCTCTACGTCCATCTGCTGGAGACGGAGCTGCCGGCCGAGGGCGCGGTGGAGGACGCCCGCGGGCATCCCGAGTTCGTCCGGGTGAGCGCCCGGCTGCGACCGTTCATCTCGCCGTACCTGCCGGACTGGCGCTCGCCCCGCGACGCGATGGCCCACTGCTTCTACCGGTACGACGCGCCCGGGCGGCGGCTGTGACCACCACCGCGCCCCGCGACGAGCAACTGTGGTCCCGCTGCGCCGGCTGCTCGTCGCTGCTGTACCGCAAGCGGCTGCTCCGCAACCTCGACGTCTGCCCCGAGTGCGGCACCCACTCCCGACTGGACGCGCCGACGCGCGTCGCGCAGCTGGTCGACCCGGACTCGTTCACCGCGCTGCCCGACCGGGCGGTCGAGGTGGACCCCATCGGCTTCGTCGACGCGCTGCCGTACCCGCACCGGCTGGCCGCGGCGCGGGCCGGCACCGGCCTGGACGAGGCCGTCGTCTGCGGCACCGCCGCCATCGGCGGGCACCGGATCGCCCTGGCGGTGATGGACTTCCGCTTCCTCGGCGGCAGCCTCGGCTGCGCGGTCGGCGAGCTGATCACCCGGACCGCCGAGCGGGCCCTCGCGGACGAGGTCCCCCTGGTGCTTGTCACGGCCTCCGGCGGCGCGCGAATGCAGGAGGGCGCGCTGTCGCTGATGCAGATGGCCACGGTCAGCCAGGCCGTCGCCGGGTTGCGCGAGGCGGGACTGCTCACGGTCAGCGTGATCACCGATCCGACGTACGGCGGGGTCGCGGCCTCGTTCGCGACGAACACCGACGTGGTGCTCGCGGAGAGCGGCGCGCGGATGGGCTTCGCCGGCCCGCGGGTGATCCGGCAGGTCACCGGAGCCGCGCTGCCGGAGGGCTTCCAGCGGGCCGAGTTCCTGCTGCGGCACGGCCAAGTCGACATGGTGGTGCCCCGGCACGCGCTGCGGGGGCGGCTGGCCGCGCTGCTCGCCGCCGCCCGGGACAGTCGCCGGGCCCGCGCGCGCCCACCCGTACCCCGGCAGGAGCCGGCGCCGCGACCCGCGTCGCCGGCCGACGCGTCGCTCCCGGCGACGGCCGCCGGCCCCGGGCCGTCCCCGGCGGACGGCGCCGGGGGGGACGCCTGGGAGACGGTGCGCACCGCCCGGCACCCGGGCCGGCCCACCACCGTGGACTACCTGGAGAGCGCCTTCGACGGCTTCGTCGAGCTGCACGGCGACCGGCTCGGCGCGGACTGCCCGGCGATCGTCGGCGGGCTGGCCCGGCTCGACGGCCGGCCGGTGATGGTGATCGGCCACCAGAAGGGACACACCACCGCCGAGCTGGTGGCCCGCAACTTCGGCATGGCCAGCCCGGCCGGGCACCGCAAGGCGCTGCGGCTGATGCGGCTGGCCGCCCGGCTCGGCCTGCCCGTGGTGACCCTGGTGGACACCCCGGGAGCGGACCCGGGGGTGGGCGCGGAGGAGCAGGGCCAGGCGGCGGCGATCGCCGAGAACATCCTGGCACTCAGCATGCTGCCCACCCCGGTCGTCGCGGTCGTCACCGGGGAGGGCGGCAGTGGCGGCGCGCTGGCACTGGCCGTCGCCGACCGGGTGCTGATGCTCGAACACGCCGTCTACTCGGTGATCAGCCCGGAGGGCTGCGCCGCCATTCTCTGGCCGGACAGCTCCGCCGCCCCGCAGGCCGCCCGCGCGCTCCGGCTCACCGCGCCGGACCTGTGGAGGCTCGGTGTGGTCGACGAGGTGGTGCCCGAGCCGGCGCCCGCCGCCCAGCACGACCCGGCCGGCGCCGCCGAGTTGCTGGCCCGGGCGGTCGCGGCGAACCTCGGCCCGCTGCTCGACGTGCCGCCGGCCACCCTGGTCCGCCGCCGGCGGCAACGCTACCGCCGGTATGGCGCGGCGCGCGCCGGCGCCCCGGCGGTACGGCGATGACCGCCGGCCAGGGCCCCGACGCCGTCCTCGACGGGCTGCGCCGGCACGCGCGCCGGCTCGTCGCCGAGCTGGCCGGCCCGGTCCGCCGGGTTCGGCTGCGCAGCGGCGAGACCGTCCTCGAGGTGGAATGGCACGTGCCGGCCCAGGCCGCGCCCGGGACCGCGGCCGAACCCGAGCGGGTGCCGGCCGCCGTCCCGCCGCCGCCCGAGCCCGACCGGCTCGCCGTGCGGGCGCCCGTCGTCGGCACCTTCTACCGGGCCCCGGAACCTGGCGCGCCGCCCTTCCTCGCGGTCGGCGACCTGGTCCGACCCGGGCAGGTGGTCGGCATCGTCGAGGCGATGAAGCTGATGAACGAGGTGACCGCCGACCAGGCCGGGCGGGTGGTCGAGGTGCTCGTGGACGACGGCCAGCCGGTCGAGTACGACCAGCCGCTGATCGCCCTGGAGCCAGCCGGGCAGCGGGGCTGATGATGTTCGAGAAGGTGCTGATCGCCAACCGGGGCGAGATCGCGCTGCGGGTGCTGCGGGCCTGCCGGGAACTGGGCGTGCGCACGGTGGTGGTGCACTCCAGTGCCGACGCCGACTCGCTGCCGGTACGGCTGGCCGACGAGACCGTCCGGATCGGACCGGCGGCGAGCCGGCAGAGCTACCTCAATGCGGCGGCGATCGTCGAGGCGGCCCGGCAGACCGGCGCGCAGGCCGTGCACCCCGGCTACGGCTTCCTCTCCGAGGACGCCGACTTCGCCGAGATCTGCGCCGAGAACGGGCTCGTCTTCGTCGGGCCGCCGCCGCAGGTGATGTCCGCGCTTTCCGACAAGTCCACCGCGCGGGCGCTGATGAGCCGGGCCGGGCTGCCGCTGCCACCGGGCAGCGTACGGACCCTGCCGACCGTCGCCGAAGCCCTCGGGGTGGCCGCCGAGGTGGGCTACCCGGTGATCGTGAAGGCCGCGGCCGGCGGTGGCGGGCGTGGCATGACGGTGGTCCGCTCGGCCGCCGCGCTGCCCCGGGCGTACGCCCGCACCCGGGCCGCCGCACAGGTCGCCTTCGGTGACGACCGGGTGTACGTCGAGCGGTACCTGACCGACGCCCGGCACGTCGAGGTGCAGGTGCTCTGCGACGGCCACGGCAACGGGGTGCACCTGGGCACCCGGGACTGCTCGGTGCAGCGCCGGCACCAGAAACTGGTCGAGGAGGCGCCCGCCCCGGCGCTCTCCGCGGCCACCGTGGACACCCTGACGGAGACGGCGCTGCGCGGCGTCCTGTCGGTCGGCTTCACCGGCGCGGGGACCGTGGAGTTCCTCGTCGACGAGGCGGAACGCTGCCACTTCCTGGAGATCAACTGCCGGATCCAGGTGGAGCACCCGGTCACCGAAATGATCACCGGCGTCGACCTGGTCCACGAGCAGCTGCACATCGCCGCCGGGGTGCCGCTGCGGCTGCGGCAGGAGGAGATCCGGCTGCACGGGGTGGCGGTGGAGTGCCGGGTCAACGTGGAGGACCCGGACCACGACTTCGCGCCCACGCCGGGGCGGCTGGACCGGTTCCGGCCGCCGGGCGGTCCGTTCACCCGGGTCGACACCCACGGCCACCCCGGCTACCTGGTCAGCCCGCACTACGACTCGCTGCTGGCCAAGGTGGCGGTCTGGGCGCCCGACCGGGCGTCCGCCCTGGACCGGCTCGAACGCGCGCTCGGCGAGTTCGACATCGCCGGCGCGGGCGTGCGGACCACCATCCCGTTCGTCCGGCGGGTGCTCGACGACGCCGCCTTCCGCAAGGCGCGCCACACCACCGCCCTGGTCGACCGGCTGCTCGCCGACCGCGCCCCGGCCGGCGCCCCCGTACCGGCGCCCGCCGCCCCCGCCGCCGTTCCCGGCGCGACCCCGGCCGCCAACCCGCCCGGCACATCCGTCAGGAGGAACCGATGACCGTCGCCCCCGACCGACCGCTCACCACGGAGATCACCGACATCCTGATCACGCACTGCGGCCTGGACGCCGCGACCGCCGTGCGGAGCCCCGCCGCGAGCCTGGAGGAGCTGGGCATGGACTCCCTGGCCCTGCTGGAACTCTCCGCCGTCGTCGCCGACCGGTGGCGGGTACGCATCCCGGAACAGGCCGGTCAGCTCAGCATCGCGGGCGTCGCCGACCTGGTGGCCCGGCGGGCCGACCCGCCCGGGCACACCGAGAACAGCGTGGTCATCGACGCGCCGTTGCCGCTGGTCTGGCGGGTCACCAACGACGTCGCCCGGTGGACCGAGCTGTTCACCGAGTACGCCGCGGTGGAGATCCTGGAATCCACCGGCGACACCGTCCGGTTCCGGCTCACCATGCACCCCGACGAGAACGGGATCTCCTGGAGCTGGGTCAGCGAACGCGCCGCCGAGCCGACGACCCGGCAGGTGCGGGCGTACCGGGTGGAGACCGGCCCGTTCGAGTACATGCGCATCCACTGGCGCTACGACGAGGTGCCCGACGGCACCCGGATGACCTGGGTGCAGGACTTCGCGATGAAGCCCACCGCGCCGGTCGACAACGCCGGGATGACCGACCGGATCAACACCAACAGCCGGGTCCAGCTCGCCGTCATCAAGGAGCGCATCGAGCGCCTGCACGCCGGAGGCGACGATGAGTGAGGTGGTCGCCGGTGTCATCGCCGCCCGCGACGTCGCCGCCGACCGGCGGCGTGGCGGGGAACTGCGGGTACTGCTCGGGCCCAAGACCGTCGGCAGCACCTCCGGCTTCATGGGGGTCGCGGCGCTCGCGCCGGGGGAGCGGATCGCCGAGCACTACCACCCCTACAGCGAGGAGTTCCTGTACGTCGCCCGGGGCGCCATCACCGTGGACCTGGACGACGAGCCGGTGCCGCTGGCGGCCGGGGAGGCGCTGTTCGTGCCGCGGCTGGTCCGGCACCGGCTGCGCAACACCGGCGACGAGCCCGCCGAGGTGGTCTTCCACCTCGGACCCCTCGCACCCCGGCCGGAACTCGGCCACGTCGACACCGAGCTGGTCGAACAGCGGGGACCGTCGTGACCGGCCGCCGCACCGTGGTCACCGGCGTCGGTGTGGTCGCGCCCGGCGGCGCCACCCGGGACCGGTTCTGGAAGGCCATCACCGAGGGGCGTACCGCCACCCGGCGGATCAGCTTCTTCGACCCGGCGCCGTTTCGCTCCCAGATCGCCGCCGAATGCGATTTCGACCCCGACGCGGCGGGGATCACCCTGGCCGAGCGGCAGCGCGCCGACCGGTACGTGCAGTTCGCCCTAGCCTGCTCGGCGGAGGCGCTTGCCGACAGCGGCCTGACCCTCACCGACGCCGAACGGGAGCGCGCCGGGGTGGTCCTCGGCAGCGCCGTCGGCGGGACCATGGCGCTGGAGAAGGAGTACGTCCGGGTCAGCGACAGCGGCCGGCACTGGCTGGTCGACCACACCCTCGGCGGGCCGCACCTGTACCAGGCGCTGATCCCGAGCAGCCTGGCCGCCGACGTGGCCTGCCGACACGGCCTGCACGGCCCCGCCCAGGTGGTCTCCACCGGCTGCACCTCCGGCATCGACGCCATCGGCTACGCCCACCAGCTCATCGCCGACGGCGAGGCCGACGTGCTGCTCGCCGGGGCCGCCGACTCGCCCATCTCGCCGGTCACCGTCGCCTCGTTCGACGCGATCGGGGCGACCAGCCCGGACAACGACGACCCGGAACACGCGTCCCGCCCGTTCGACGCCGACCGGCACGGCTTCGTCCTCGCCGAGGGCGCCGCGGTGCTGGTGCTGGAGGAGGCCGAACACGCCCGCCGCCGGGGCGCGCACGTCTACTGCGAGGTGGCCGGCTACGCCAGCCGCAGCAACGGCTTCCACATGACCGGGCTGCGCCCCGACGGGGTGGAGATGGCCCTCGCCATCGGGGACACCCTGCGGCAGGCCCGGATCGCCGCGTCGGACGTCTCGTACATCAGCGCGCACGGCTCCGGCACCCGGCAGAACGACCGGCACGAGACCGCGGCGTTCAAGCGGGCGCTCGGCCCGGCCGCGTACCGGGTGCCGATCAGCTCGATCAAGTCGATGGTGGGGCACTCGCTCGGCGCCATCGGCTCGATCGAGATGGCCGCCTGCGCCCTCGCCATCGAGTACGGCGTGGTGCCGCCGACGGCGAACTGGACCACCCGTGACCCGGAGTGCGACCTGGACTACGTGCCCAACGAGGCCCGGGAGCTGCCGGTGGACGTGGCGCTCTCGGTCGGCAGCGGCTTCGGGGGCTTCCAGTCCGCGATGGTCTTCCGCCGCCTGGCGGTGGCGTCGTGAGCGCGAGCGCACCCGCCGGTGGATGGTGCCGGACGGTGACGGGGTGACCGCGCGGGCGGTGGTGACCGGGATCGGGGTGGTGGCACCGAGCGGCGTCGGCGCCGACACGCACTGGGCGACCGTGCTGGCCGGCACCCGGCGCACCGGGCCGATCACCCTGTTCGACCCGGCGAGCTATCCCACCCGGATCGGCGGGGAGGTGCCCGGCTTCGACCCCACCGGGTACGCCGACGGCCGGCAGCGGGTGCAGACCGACCGGTGGACGCACCTCGGGTTCGCCGCCACCCGGCTGGCACTGGCCGACGCCGGCCTGCCCGAGCGGGCCCCCGACCCGTACGGCTGGGCGGTCACCCTGGCCAGCTCCTCCGGGGGGAACCTGTTCGGGCAGCGGGAGCTGCAACGGCTCTGGGGTGGCCCGACCCGGACGGTGGGGGCGTACCAGTCGATCGCCTGGTTCTACGCGGCGAGCGTCGGGCAGCTCTCCATCCACCACCAGTTCAAGGGTCCGTGCGGGGTGCTGGTCGCCGAGTCCGCCGGCGGGCTGGACAGCCTCGCCCACGCCGTCCGGACCGTCCGCCGGGGCACCCCGGTGGTGATCGCCGGGGCGACCGAGTGCCCGTTGAGCCCGTACGCGCTGGCCTGTCAGCTCCGCTCCGGCCTGCTCAGCGACGTGGCCGACCCGGAGCGGGCGTACCGGCCGTTCGACGTCGCGGCCACCGGGTACGTCCCCGCCGAGGGCGGCGCGGTCTTCGTGGTGGAGGAGCTCGGGCACGCGCTGGCCCGCGGCGCCCGGATCTACGGCGAGGTGACCGGGTGGGCGGCCACCCACGACGCCGCCGCCACCGACCCGCACGCCGGCCCCGATCCGACCCACTACGCGCGGGCGCTGCGGCTGGCCATGGACCGGGCCGGCGTGCGCCCGCACGACGTGGACGTGGTCTGGCCGGACGCGCTCGGCGTGCCCGCCCACGACCGGGCCGAGGCGGCGGCGCTGCGCGCGGTGTTCGGCGACCGGACCCCGCCGGTGACCACCCAGAAGCCGCTGACCGGCCGGGCCCACCAGGGCGGGTCGGCCCTGGACGCGGCGACCGCGCTGCTCGCCTTCCGGCACAACCTGCTGCCCGCCTCGGCCGGTCCCGAGCAGCCCGCCGACGGCTGCGAGTTGAACTTCCTGCGGGCGCCGCGCCGGCCGCGCAGCCGCATCGCGCTGGTCGGTGCCCGCGGGTTCGACGGTTTCAACAGCGCACTGGTGCTGCGCGGCGCCGCGCCTCCACCACCGTCGGGAGACGGGATCTGACCGGGCCGAGCGATGGGCTTATTGCTCCCGCCACATGAACTCGGTCATGAGTCGCGGCACGTCGTGGGCCAGCCGCAGCGCAGCCAGCCCGGTCTCGGGCCGCGCCATTGCGCCGGCCGGGACCGACGCCCCTTGCCCGCACAACCGCACACCCGCCTCCGTTGACCATGAAGTTGTTGTCACCAGCCGCGGCGTGTCGCGGGGACAACTTCATGATCAACGTGAGAAATGGGGGCGGGGGTGGACAACTGCTGGCGGTTGATATTGCAGTATGGATGTGTGAGTGAACTTGAAGCAGTGGGCGGAGCGGGAGGGTGTGCATCACGTCACTGCATACCGGTGGTTCCGGGAAGGCCGGTTACCGGTGCCCGCTCGCAAGGTCGGGCGGCTGATCCTGGTCGACGTGACGGCCGCCGGGAAGCCCCCGATTGAGTCGGTCGTGGTGTACGCGCGGGTGTCCTCGGCGGATCAGCGCGCCGACCTGGACCGCCAGGTGGCCCGAGTGACCGCATGGGCCACCGGCCAAGGGCTGACTGTGTCGCGCGTGGTGACCGAGGTCGGGTCCGCACTGAACGGACACCGCAAGGAGTTCCTCGCCCTGCTGCGCGACGCGGCCGTGACCACGATCGTGGTGGAGCACCGCGACAGGTTCGCCCGGTTCGGTGCGGAGTACGTCGAGGCGGCGCTCGCCGCGCAGGGCCGGCGACTGCTCGTGGTCGACCCGGCCGAGGTGGACGACGACCTGGTCCGCGACGTGACCGAGATCCTCACATCCTTGTGCGCCCGGCTGTACGGTCGGCGCGCGGCGGCGGATCGGGCACGGCGGGCCGTGGCCGCGGCGACCGGGTCGGGTGTCGAATGAGGCGCTACGAGCCGCCGCCGGGCTGGACGGTGCAGGCGTACAAGTTCGCGCTGGACGCGACACCGGCGCAGGTTCAGAATCTGCGTCGGTATGCCGGCGCGGCCCGGTTCGCCTACAACCACATGCTCAGGCGGCTGTCCGCGGTCAAGGCGCAGCGCGCGTCTGAGGCGTCGTACGGGGTCGCCGAGACCGACCTGACACCCTGGCAGAGTTGGTCGCTACCGAGCCTGCGGCGCACCTGGAACGACACCAAGCCGTGGGTGGCCCCGTGGTGGCAGGAGTGCTCCAAGGAAGCGTTCAACACCGGCCTGGACAACCTGTCCCGAGCGTTGACCAACTGGTCGGACTCCCGCAACGGCAAGCGCAAGGGCCGCAAGATGGGCTGGCCCACACTCAAGCGCAAGCACGCTGCCCGCTCTGTCCGGTTCACCACCGGAGCGATCCGGGTGGAGCCCGATCGACGCCACGTGGTCCTGCCTCGACTGGGGCGCGTCCGCACCGACGAATCGACCCGCAAGCTGGCCAGGCGGCTGGAAGCCGGCACCGCGAAGATCCTGTCCGCGACCGTGACTGAAACCTCCGGCCGGTGGTTCTGCTCCTTCCAGGTGGCCGTGCGGCGTGCCACCGGTCGACCCGCGCACGCACCCCGAACGGGCCGCGTCGTCGGGGTCGACGCCGGCGTGAAGCACCTCGCGGTGCTATCCACCGGCGAGATGGTGGAGAATCCGGCCCCGTTCAAGGCCGCGCTCAAGCGGCTCGGTAAGGCGCGCCGCGCCAACCGGCGGGTCGGCCCGTTCGATCCGGCGACCCGCGAGCGCCGTGACCCGTCGAACCGCTGGCGGCGGGCGCAGGACCGGGTTGCCCGGATCCAGGCGACAGTGGCCGCGGTACGCGAAGATTCGTGGCATCAGCTGACCACCCGGCTGGCCCAGCGTTACGACCTGGTCGTGGTGGAGGACCTGCACGTCGCCGGGATGAAGCGCAACCGCAGGCTGGCCCGCGCCCTGTCCGACGCGGCGCCGGCCACCCTGCGGCGGCATCTGGCCTACAAGACCAGTTGGTACGGCAGTGCGCTGCACGTCGCCGACCGGTGGTATCCCAGCTCCAAGACCTGCTCTGGCTGCAAAACAGTGAAACCCAAGCTGTCCCTGGCAGAGCGCACATTCACCTGCGTCGCGTGTGGCCTGTCCCTGGACCGGGACGTCAACGCCGCACGAAACCTTGCCGACCTGGCTCGGCATGTCGACCCGGAGTTGCCGGGCGACGGAAAAACAGGACGTGGAGCCTACGTAAGACCCGTAAGACCCGCACCCGTGCGGGCTGGGCAGTCGGGCGTGGAAGCGTCAAGACCGCTTGCGGTCAACGCCGTCAGGCAACTGACGGCTGCCGATCATGAGCTATCTATCGCTTCATGAGAGGTAACGGTGATGCCAGGTGGTGCAGGTGGCGGTGTGTGGGCCGGCGGACGCCACCCAGGTCGAGGTCGGCCACGCCCGGCGGGTGGGGGAGCTGCTGGCCGCGCGGGGCGCCACCGTGTTGTGCGGAGGCGGCGGCGGGGTGATGGCCGCGGTCGCCGCCGGCGCCCGCTCCCGGGGCGGCCTGGTGATCGGGGTACGCCCCGACGACGGCTCCGCGCCCGGGCCCACCGACGTGTCCGCGTCCGTGGTGACCAACATGGGTCAGGCGCGCAACGCGATCCTGGTCTGGAGCGCCGACGCGGTGATCGCCGTCGGCGGCTCGTGGGGGACGCTCAGCGAAGTGGCCCTGGCGATGCGGCGCGGCGGCATCCCGGTGGTGGTGCTGGGCGGCTGGCACGTCCTCGACGCACACGGCGTGCCGGTCTCCGGCCCGTGCCACGTCGACAACCCGGAGGAGGCCGTCCGCGCCGCGCTCCGCCGGGCGGGATGACCCGGCGTCAGGCCGTCAGCGCCAACAGGTCGGCCGGGATGTCGGCGGTCACGTCCGCCGGCGCAGCCGGGTCGTACTGGTGACCCCAGGCGGCGGCCACCGCCAGGGCACCGCTGTCCCGCGCGGCCCGCAGGTCGAGCGGCGAGTCACCCACGTACGCGGCCCGGCGCGGCGCGACTCCCAGCAACTCGCAGGCGAGGTCGACGCCGGCCGGGTCCGGTTTCGGGCGGGCCACCTCGTCCCCGCCGACCACGACCGCGAAGTGTCCGAGCAGGCCCACCCGGTCGAGCAGGATCTCCGCCGCCCGGCGGCTCGCCCCGGTGAACAGGGCGACCGGCATCGCCCCGGCGAGCCGCCCGAGCAGTTCGCTCACCCCGGGGTAGACCGTGACCTGCCCCGCGAGCGTCGCCAGATGGGTGTGGTAGCCCTCGAGATCCCGGTCGGTGGCCGGCCGCCCGAGCAGGTGGGTCAGCAGCGCCCCGGGCGGGCCGAGCGGGTACCCGGCGATGACCTCCGCATCCGTCAGCGGCCGTCCACCGCCGCCCAGGACGGCCGCCCGGTAGGCCGCCGGCACCACCGAGTGAGACTCGATCAGCGTCCCGTCCATGTCGAAGACGATCGCGTCCACCCGCTGCCCTGCGTGCACCATGGGTCGAGGCTATGGCAGCCGCCCCGCGCGGTGGTCGCAGCTCAGCCCTGCCGCGCCCGCAGTTCGGCCGCGAGCCGCTTCGGGGCGCGGGCGAACCACGCCTCGGTGACCAACTCGCTCAGCTCGTCGACGTCGATCCGGTCGAGCCGAACCAGCACCGCCGGGTACCCGTCGAAATGCGGGGTGGTGAAGTAGACCTGGGGATCGTCGGCGAGCAGCGCCTCCTTGGCGCCCAGGTCGGGCACCCGGGCACCCAGGACCGGGCCGTCCGGCGCGGCGTCGCCCAGCGCCGCCAGGTCACCCTTGCGCAGCGGTCGGTCCCACACGAACATCTTGTCCCGGACCCGCCACGCGGGCAGGTCGTCGTGGGAGCCGCGCTCGGTGGTCTCCGGCAGGGCGAGCGCGATCCGTCGTACGTCGTCCCAGGTCGCCATGGGCCGACCGTACCTCCGACCACCGACATCGGGGACCCGGTAGATTTCCGCCGTGGATCTCGCCGAGTTGCAGGCCCGGCCGTCGCCGAGCAATACGACCGGCACCACGTCGCCGCCGGCCGGACCCCGTGGAGCACCGGTGACCTGGCGCTGGGCTTCGTGGGCGACGTTGGCGACCTCGCCAAGCTGGTCATGGCGGTCGACGGGCGGCGTGAGATCGCGGACGCGCGGGAGCGGCTCGGTCACGAGCTGGCCGACTGCCTCTGGTCGGTCCTCGTCCTCGCCGACCGCTACGGCGTCGACCTGGTCGCCGAGTTCGACAAGATGACCGCGGGGATCGAACGGCACCTGGGCGCGGCGGCGGCAGCCAGCTAGGCCCGGCGCAGCAGGGCGATATCGTGGTGGTCCACTTCGCGCAGCGGGTAGCCCTCTCGGAAGCGGAGCTGCTGGGCCACCGACAGGCAGGGCGCCGGCCGGCCCGCGATGACGCCCTCGGCGAAGCCGTCCGCGGCGTACGCGAACGTCGCGCCGTCCAGGCCGGACTGGACGCCGCTGCCGTCCGGGCGGAACGCCACCGGGTGCAGGTCGACCTTCCGGCCGTCCGGCGCGGTCAGCTCGACGCGGACGGGCAGCCAGTCCACCGTGGTCACGAAGCCGAGCCGGCCGAGCAGCGCGAGCAGCTCCGCCTGCTGGCTCGCGTCGATCGCCAGGTCGAGGTCGGCGTGCGGCCGGGTCTGCCGGCCCACCACCGCGTCCACCGCCCAGCCCCCGGCCACCCAGCCCCGCAGCCCGCACGCGGCGAACTCGCGCAGCAGCGCGCTCACCTGATCCCCGTTCATTCCCGGATCTTGGCAGACTGACGGTCTGCCCCGCCAACGGGAAGGACCGTGATGAGCAGGATCATCGTCTGGATGTCGATCTCCCTCGACGGTTTCATCGAGGGACCGGACCGGGAGCTCGACTGGCACCGGGTCGATGAGGAGCTGCACCAGCACTTCAACGACGAGCTGCGGACCAAGGGAGCCTTCCTGGACGGCCGCCGCACCTACGAGCTGATGGCCGGCTTCTGGCCGACCGCCGACCAGGACCCGGCGGCCAGCGCGGCGACCCGTGAGTTCGCCCGGATCTGGCGGGACATGCCCAAGGTCGTCTACTCCCGGACGCTGGCGCACGCCGACTGGAACGCCACCGTCGTCCGGGAGGTCGTCCCTGAGGAGGTCATGGCCCTCAAGGCGCAGCCCGGCGGGGACCTGGTGCTCGGCGGCGCGGACCTCGCGTCCGCCTTCCGTCGCCACGGGCTGGTCGATGAGTACCGGCTCTACCTCCACCCGGTCGCGATCGGTCGGGGCAAGCCGCTCTTCCCGCCCTCGGACACGCCGGTCGACCTGCGGCTGGTCGAGTCCCAGCCGTTCGGCAACGGGGTGGTGCTGCTGCGCTACCGCTGAAGCGCTGTCAGGCGGGCGACGACACCGCCGGCTCGGGCGCAGGCCGGTCGACCCGCGGTCGACCGACCAGCAGCGGCCCGACGGTGAGCACCAGGCAGGCCACCGACATCACCAGCAACGCCGGGGTCAGCCCGAGCGCCGTAACCGACCAGCCGCCGAGCAGTGCCCCGACCGGCAGGCCGACTGCCTCGGCTCGGCGGTGTCCAGGCTGGGGGGACGGCTCGCCCTGCCCGGGAACGGGCCGCGTACGCCCGCAACCTGCGGCACCTGGTCGACGGGCGACGTCGTGCTGCCGGCCGAGCTGCCGCAGGGCCCGGATCGCCGCGATGGTGACGAGGTTCTGCGAGGTGAAGAGCGCGGAGGGCGGGGAGTCGGCGGACAGCAGCCGGTGGGCCGCCTGCTCCGATTCCCGCTCGGTGTGCAGGTCGTGGACGGCGGCGGACGGTCGGAGCCCGTGGTCGGCGAGGGCCTGCCGAAAACCCTGGAACCGTTGTCGGGCCGTGGGGATCGTCTGCAGATCGCCGAGGTAGGCGATGTTCCGGTGGCCGTGGGCGACGAGGTGGTGGACGGCGGACGCGGCGCCGTCGTGGTTGTCGGCGAGTACGGCGTCGACCGGCAGCCCGACCGGCGGCCGGTCGACGAAGACCACCGGGGTGCCGGCGTTGACCTCGCCGGCCAGGTAGCTCTGGTCGTCGCTGGCGGGCGCGACGACCAGGGCGTCGGCCTGCCGCATGGTGAAGGCGTGGATGAGGTCCCGTTCCCGGTCCGGGTTCTCGTCCACGCTGCCGGCGAAGATGAGCACGCCCCGCTCCCGTGCCGCGTCCTCCAAGGCGCGGTGCAGGGCGGCCGAGAAGGGGTTGGCCAGGTCCTCCAGCACGGCCGCGATCGCCGCGCTGCGGCCGCTGGACCGCCGGAGGCTGCTCGCGGTGAAGTTGGGTCGGTAGTCGAGCTGGGCGATCGCCCGCTGCACGGCGGCGGTCTTCGGGGCGGAGACGCCCGCCTCGCCGTTGACCACCCGCGAGACGGTCTTCGGGCTCACGCCGGCCAGCAGCGCGACGTCGCGGAGCGTCGGTCGGGCCTTGGCGCCGGCCGACGTGGCGGGGGCGCCAGCGTGCATGGGGCTCCTACCGGGCGGAATGCTGCGGGGGCGGTCGGGGTCGGACCGATGGTGATCGACCGCCAGGTTAATCCACCGTCCTCGAACCGGGCGCCGACGACGTGCTGGCGCTGGTCCTGGGACCGGCGGGCCAGGACGATGATCAGCTAGGACCCGAACTGTCGAGCCGCGCTGATGGGCGACCGGACCACGGCCCGGCAGCGGGTCGAGGAACTGGTGGCGGCCAGCGACGTCGTCAAGGTCAGCCTGGAGGACCTGGCCTGGCTGTACGCGGGCCGCGGGTACGAGGAGCTGGGGCGGGAGTGGCTGGTGTCGGGCGCCTCCGTCGTGGCCGGCGACCTGAGGCAGGGTCACGGTTCCGGCGCCGTGCCGCGGTCCGTCACAATGGACGGATGGTTGCCTGGGAGTACGCGTTGCTGGTCCGCCGCTATCAGGGGCAGGGCCGCAATTTCCACGTCTCGTTCGTCTGGTACGGCCCCGACGGCTCGCGTACCGACATCACCGCGTACGGCGACACGGCAGTCGCGCACCTCAACCGGGCCGGCCGGGAGGGCTGGGAGCTGGTGTCGGCCGCCGAGGACGTGAACAACGTCCAGGGCAGCACGGAGGTGCACCGCTACCACCTGAAGCGCCCACTCGCCTGACCGATTAGCGTCTTCTCCCACCACCGCCGCGGGGCCGGCGGTGGTGGGAGGAGGAACCGTGGGCCGGTACGTGGTCGGCGTGGACTTCGGCACGCTCTCCGGCCGGGCCGTGGTGGTCGGCGTGGCCGACGGCACCGAGCGGGGCAGCGCGGTGCACGCGTACCGACACGGGGTGCTCACCGACCGGCTGCCGGACGGGCCGGCGCTGCCGCCGGACTGGGCGCTGCAGGACCCGGCGGACCACCGCGAGGTCCTCCGGACCGCCGTGCCCGCCGCGGTCCGCGCGGCCGGCGTCGACCCCGCCGACGTGATCGGCATCGGTCTGGACGCGACCTCCTGCACGATGCTGCCCACCCTGGCCGACGGGACCCCGCTCGCCGAGCTGCCCGAGTTGCGCGACCGGCCCCACGCGTGGCCGAAGCTGTGGAAGCACCACGCCGCGCAACGGCAGGCCGACCGGATCAACGTCCTCGCCGCCGAGCGCGCCGAACCCTGGCTGGCCCGCTACGGCGGCCGGGTCTCCGCCGAGTGGCAGCTCGCCAAGGCCCTGGAGGTGCTGGAGGACGACCCGGCGGTCTTCCGCCGCGCGGAGCGCTGGATCGAGACGGCCGACTGGCTCGTCTGGCAGCTCTGCGGGCGGGAGACTCGCAACGTCTCCGCCGCCGGCTTCAAGGGGCTGCGCCAGGACAGCGCCTACCCGTCCGCCGGGTTCCTCGCCGCCCTCCACCCCGAGCTGCCCGACCTGCTGCCGAAGGTGGACGGGCCGCTCGTCGCGCTCGGCACCCGGGCCGGCGGGCTCACCGCCGAGGCGGCCCGGTGGACCGGCCTGCCGGCCGGCGTCGCCGTGGCCGCCGGCACCATCGACGCGCACGTCACCGCCGCCGCGGCCCGGTCCGTCGAGCCGGGCCGGATGCTCGCCGTCCTCGGCACCTCCACCTGCCTGATCATGAACTCGGACACCTGTCACGAGGTGCCCGGCGTCTGCGGCGTCGTCGCGGGCGGAGTCACCGCCCGCGGCTGGGGCTACGAGGCCGGGCAGAGCGGCGTGGGCGACATCTTCGCCTGGTACGTCGAGCGGGCCCTGCCCGCGTCGCACGCGGACGAGGCGCGGCGGCGCGGCATCTCGCCGTACGAGCTGCTGGATGCTCTCGCCGCCGACCAGCCGGTGGGCGGGCACGGACTGCTGGCGCTGGACTGGCACAGCGGCAACCGCTCGGTGCTGATGGACCACGAGCTCAGCGGCGTGCTGGTCGGGCTGACGCTGGCCACCCGGCCGGAGGAGATCTGGCGGGCGCTGTTGGAGGCGACCGCGTTCGGCGCGCGGACGGTCGTCGAGGCGTTCACCGCGGCCGGGGTGCCGGTGCACGAGTTGACGGCCGCCGGTGGGCTGACCGCGAACCAGCTGCTGCTGCGGATCTACGCCGACGTGCTGCGCCGGCCGCTGCACGTGCTGGACACCGACCACCCGGCGGCGCTGGGCGCGGCGATCCACGCGGCGGTGGCGGCGGGGGCGTACCCGGACGTGGAGACCGCCTCGGCGGCGATGGGCGCGCCGCACCGCGAGACCTGGCACCCCGACCCGGCCCGCGCCGCCGCCTACGACGACCTGTACGCGGAGTACCGCGCCCTGCACGACCACTTCGGCCTCGGCGGCACAGATGTTCTGCACCGCCTCCGCGCCCTGCGCAACCGCGCCCGGCACCCCGCTGACCCAACCGGCCGGCTCAGGCCGATGTCTTGGTGAGGAGGTCCTTGTGCTGGCGCCATAGCCACCGCAGGTACTCCTGTAGCTCCTCGAGCGTGGCAACCCACTGGTTGTTCATGTAGGTGAGGATGCGTTCCGCTTCGCCGGGCAGCAGATCGTAGGCGGTCGCTTGCGTTTCCGGGCTGGCGGTGTCGGGAGAGACGGTGACCGGGTCCGGGACGAGGGGGATGCGGATCCCACCCTGGCTGAGCGCTTTGAGGACTGTGAGGTAGACGCGGGGCAGGTGGTATGAGGAGACGGTGAGCGCGAGGCTTGTGATGCCGAAGTCTTCGACCTGGTCGGCAATCCAGGCGCCTTGTAGGCCGGTGTTGGGGGCCGGCTCGGCCTGGAGGAACACCCCGGAAAGGCGGCGGAGGCCGAGGCTGCGCAGGTAGGCAGGGGTGATTTCGAGGTACGTGTCTTCCGCCGGGTTGCCATTTGCCACCAGCAGGTAGCTGATGTGTCGGTTGGCCTCCCAACGACGGATCGCATGGGTGAGACGCCACTCCTCGCCCTGGCCGGTGGGTACGACGAGTGCGTCGACGTGGTCAGCGGCTGACTGAGGCAGGGCCAGGATCACCATGAACGCCTTCATCACGTCCATGACCTGACCGGCTGTGAGGGCAGCGAGATCTTCTGCCCGCACGACCCGAGGGGTGGGCCTGTTCGGATGAACCGGATGCACTGCTCTCGAATCTGATCTTGCTGGAGTCTGGGGCGTCACCGCTACTCCGCCTCCCCGCGTCGGTGGGACAACGCCGCGAAGTGAGCTTAGCCTCGATCCGTGGATCAGTATCAGGATGGTCCTTTGACTTTGCCGTGATGATCTTGGTTGGTGGAGGGCGCGTCTGACCGGCTGGCCCGGTGTCCAGCCTGCTCGGGTTCCCGCTCGTCGGGTGGTGTGTGGGTGCGGTGCTGGTGGGTGGTGCGTGCCGGGTGGTCGTTGGTCAGGTCGTGAAGACGGCTTTCCAGAAGGTGAGCCAGGCGGCGGCGCGGGGCCAGTGCGTGGGTAGGTGCAGCACGGGGCGGCGTTGCGGGCGGGCGAGCCGGGCCGCGACGTTGATCAGGTGGGTGCGCAGGGTGGCGCCGCGGGCCACCGCGTAGCGGCGTGTGGCGGTGAGGGTGCCAGCGGCGCGCAGCAGGTTGTGGGTGATCGCGGCCAGGATGTTCCAGGCGGCGTTGGCGGGAAACGACCCTGAGGGCTGGTGGGCCCAGGGGCCGTCGATGAGGTCGGACCAGACGGTTTCGCAGACGGCGTGGCGGCGGTGGGTGATGTCGGCCTCGGGGGCCGGTTCGGTGTTGTTGGTGAAGAACGGGTGGTAGCGCCAGACCGGGAACAGAGGGTCCTGGGTGTTGGCGTCGAGCACCCGGCGCACGACGAGCCAGCCGGTGATCTCGTGGCGGGTGCCGGCAAACGCGGTGAACTCCACTTCGGACACCTGGGCGTCGGAGATCAGCTCACCGGTGTCGGGATCGGTGACCGCGCCGGGGTAGTGCACCGGCGTGTACGCCTCGTCGGGGATGGTGGCGATCGCGGCGTCAACGGCGGGATTGCGGGCGATGGCGAACGAGAAGTTCGCTCCGGCTTTGACTACCGCAGCGATGACCTTGCCGCTGCAGTACGCGGAGTCGCCGCGTACCAGGATGTTCCCGGCCTGCGCGCCAGCGTCGGTGGCGGTATTGATCGCCTCGGTGACCATGCTGGCCGCGCCCTTGGCGGAGCCGGCGCGTCCGGCCCGTAACCGCACCCCGGCCACCACCGGCGCCGCGGTCTCGGTCGAGATGGTCACCGCGAGCGGCGACAGGCCCCGGCGCAGGATGCTCTTGCCCGCGACCTTCGTGTGCCCGAACGACGCGCCCTGCTTGGCGTGCCCGTACACCGGGCGCAGCAACGAGTCGATGTCGATGAAGACGCGGTCGCCGATGCCGGCCAGCACCGGGGTGCGCTTGGCCAGAGCGACCAGGTGCCGGCGCAGCACCGCCGACAGTTGCCGGGTGTGGCCATGGGTGAACTCCCGCAGGAAGATCCCCAACGTGGCGTTGGCGTAGACCCCGCCGAACAGCTCCTTCATCCCGCCGGAGCGGATTACGTCCAGGTCGTCGATGCTGTCCGCCCCGGCAGCCATCCCCGCGATGATCGAGGTCAGCTTCGGCGTCGAGTTGGCCGCGCCGGACTTCACCCGCTCATCGACGAACCGGACATGCTCATCCAACAGTCGCGACAGCCCGGCCTGCTCGGCCAACTCCAGCAGCGGCACCAGACCCGCATGCGACACGAGATTGTCATCATCGAACACCGCGCCGTCGCCGCGCCACGCATGAGATCCTTGCACCGAGAGTGTCCTTCCGAGCTGGTGTGATTCGAGTCCTAGACAAACCCGATCATCCCAGCTCAGAGGGCACTCTCGTCACATCTCCACGCCGCTTCCGCTCAGTAGTGCACCGATCCAGTCCACGGATCGAGGCTTAGACGGCGCCCCGCCCGGCCGGAGGCAGGGCGGGGCGCCGAGGGAGTCGCGGGTCAGCCGAGGTCGACGGCGGGGTAGAGGGGGAAGGTGGTGAGCAGGTCGCTGGCCTGCTTGCTGACCTTGTCGGCCAGGGCCGGGTCGAGGACGTACTTGGCCTTGGACTCGCCGGACGTGGTCTGCGTGAGCACGGTGTGGATCAGCTCGGCGGTGGCGTCCATCTCGGCCGTGCCGAGGCCCCGGCTGGTCAGCGCCGGGGTGCCGATCCGGATGCCCGAGGTGTACCAGGCGCCGTTCGGGTCCTGCGGGACCGCGTTGCGGTTGGTGACGATGCCGGAGTCGAGCAGCGCCTGCTCGGCCTGCCGGCCGGTCAGGCCGTAGCCGGTCACGTCGATGAGCACCAGGTGGTTGTCGGTGCCACCGGTGACCAGCTTCGCGCCCCGGCGGGTGAGCCCTTCGGCGAGCGCCCGGGCGTTGTCGACGATCCGCTGGGCGTAGTCGGCGAAGTCGGGGCGGCGGGCCTCGGCCAGGGCGACCGCCTTGGCGGCCATCACGTGCGGCAGCGGGCCGCCGAGCACCATCGGGCAGCCCCGGTCGACCTGGTCGGCGAGCTCTGGCCCGCAGAGCACCATGCCGCCGCGCGGGCCGCGCAGCGACTTGTGGGTGGTGGTGGTGACGATGTGCGCGTGCGGCACCGGGTCGAAGTCGCCGGTGAAGACCTTGCCGGCGACCAGGCCGGCGAAGTGCGCCATGTCGACCATGAAGGTGGCGCCCACCGAGTCGGCGATCTCCCGCATGATCCGGAAGTTGACCTTCCGCGGGTACGCAGAGTAGCCGGCCACCAGGATCAGCGGCTTGAACTCGCGGGCCGCCTCGGCGACGTTGTCGTAGTCGATCAGGCCGGTGGCCGGGTCGGTGCCGTAGCTGCGCTGGTCGAACATCTTGCCGGAGATGTTCGGCCGGAAGCCGTGGGTGAGGTGACCGCCGGCGTCCAGCGACATGCCGAGCATCCGCTGGTTGCCCAGCTCGCGGCGCAGCGCGAACCAGTCCGCCTCGGTGAGGTCGTTGACCTGGCGTACCTGGGCCTTCTTCAGCGCGGGGGACTCGACCCGGTCGGCCAGGATCGCCCAGAACGCGACCAGGTTGGCGTCGATGCCGGAGTGCGGCTGCACGTACGCGTGGGCGGCGCCGAACAGCTCCCTCGCGTGTTCGGCGGCGAGCGCCTCGACGGTGTCGACGTTCTGGCAGCCGGCGTAGAAGCGCCGGCCGATGGTGCCCTCGGCGTACTTGTCGCTGAACCAGTTGCCCATGGCCAGCAGGGTGGCCGGAGAGGCGTAGTTCTCGCTCGCGATGAGCTTGAGGGACTCGCGCTGGTCGGCCAGCTCCGCCCCGATGGCGTCGGCCACCCGCGGCTCGACGGCCCGGATCACCTCGAGCGCGCTGCGGAAGGCGGTGGATTCGGCGTTCAGCGACATGCGACCTCCTGGTGACGTGCGGAAGGCCCAGGCGCTCGGCATGCGTCCTCATGACGGGACCGCTTCCCGATGGTTCTCCATCCCCACGCGCCAGTCACGGCCCGCGCCGATCCTACCGGGTCGACCCCGGCCTGCTCTCGTAGGATCGGCTGGTGGGGGAGGACGGGGCGCTGCTCGCCATCAGCGACCTGCACGTCGGGCACGCCGACAACCGGGCGATCGTCGAGGCGCTGCGCCCGGAGTCACCGCGGGACTGGCTGCTGGTGGCCGGCGACGTCGGCGACACCGTGGCCCAGGTGGAGTGGGCGCTCGACCTGCTCAGCCGGCGCTTCGCCACGGTGGTCTGGGCACCGGGCAACCACGAGCTCTGGACGCCGCCGGCCGACCCGGTCCAGCTCCGCGGTGTCGCGCGCTACCGCCACCTGGTCGACCTCTGCCGCCAGCTCGGCGTGCTCACCCCGGAGGACCCGTACCCGGTGTGGCGCGGTCCGGCCGGGCCCGCGCTGGTGGCGCCGCTCTTCCTGCTCTACGACCACAGCTGGCGCCCGGACGGCCTGGACACCCCGGAGGCGGCGCTGGCCGAGGCGTACCGGACCGGGGTGGTCTGCACCGACGAGTTCCTGCTGCATCCCGACCCGTACCCGAGCCGGGCGGCCTGGTGCGCGGACCGGGTGGCGACGACGGCGGCCCGGCTCGCCGCGCGCGACCCGGCGCTGCCGACGGTGCTGGTCAACCACTTCCCGCTGGTCCGCGACCCGACCCGGATCCTGCGTCACCCGATCTTCGCGCAGTGGTGCGGCACCGAGGCGACCGCCGACTGGCACCGGCGCTTCGCCGCCGCCGCGGTGGTCTACGGCCACCTGCACATCCCCCGGACGACCTGGCACGACGGGGTGCGGTTCGAGGAGGTGTCGGTGGGCTACCCGCGTGAGTGGCGGCAGCGGTCGGCGCCGGCGGGCACCCCGCGCCGCATTCTGCCCGCGCCGGAGGGGACGCCGCCGACGGCCTGGTGAACACTCGCCGGGGCCCGACCGGCGGCCGGGCCCCGGGGGAGTCGCGGGGGTCAAGCGGTGGCGGCGTCGACCTGGCTCTTGCGGGCCTTCGGGTCGTCGAGGGTGCGCGGGGCGTCCTTGCGCATTGCGATCATCCGCTCGCCGATCTCCTGGAGCTGGTTGCGGCCGAGCGCCTCCCGCACCTTGGGGAACCACTCCTGCTCCTCCTCCCCGACGTGGTGCTCGACGTTCTCGATCAGCACCGTGGTCTTGGCGATGAAGCGTTCGTCGGACGCGTTCATGGCGGCCAGCTCGGCGCAGAGCAGATCCGCCACGTGGTGTTCCTCGTACGACTCGAGGATGTCGTCCTCCAGGTCCGGTACCTCCTAGGGTCTGGGCTGAGGCCTGAACCCCTACCCCGGCATGAGCTGGAAAAACGGATGGGCCCGGCGATGTTCCGCCGGGCCCCACCACTGGTCGTGCCGTGCTTGCTACTTCACCACGTTGTACGCGTCCACCATGCCGGCGCCGTAGAACCCGTTGCGCTCCCCGCCGGAGCAGGTCGCGTCGTAGGCGTGCGGGCCGGTCGAAATCAGCGGCACCGGGTTGTAGACGCCCTCCGGGCAGGACTGCGCCACCGCCGTGGTCCCGAGGAATGCCGCCAGCTGGCCGGGGGTCATCCCCGGGTGCGCCGACAGCGCCAGCGCCGCGACGCCGGTGGCGTGCGGGCCGGACATCGAGGTGCCCTGCTTGTAGCCCCACCCGTTGGTCCGGGTGACGGTGTTGAAGGTCGTCGACAGGATGCCGTCGGTGAGGGTCGACTTCACGCCCTGCGTACGGAACCGGGTGTCACCACCCGGGGCCGTCACGTCGATGACGCCCTGGCCGTACGAGGAGTAGTAGCTCTTCGCACCGGTCGGGCCGACCGCCCCGACGGTCACCACGCCCGGAGCCTCCGCGGGGAGGTCCATGCAGGCGTTGGTGAGGTTCTCCCGCGCCTCCGGCGTCCCGTCGTCCGGGCTGCCGTAGTCGGAGAGCTTGTGCGCCAGGTCGTAGTTCGAGTTGCCGGCGGACGCCACGTTGAGCACGCCCTGGCTGTTCGAGTAACGGATGGCGCGCTGCACGGCCTGCCACACCGGACGCTGACGGGCGTCGTTGCGGCAGTTCAGCTCCCACGGGTCGATGTAGTAGCTGTTGTTGGTGACCCGCATGCCGTGCGTGGCGGCCCACATGAACCCGCAGACCGCGGCCTCCGGGTAGATGTAGCCGGCGTCGTTGACCACCTTGACGGCGGCGACCTTGACGCCCGGCGCGATGCCGGTCACGCCGACGCCGTTGATGGCGGCGGCGATGGTGCCGGCGACGTGGGTGCCGTGGTCGCTGGTGGTCGGGTTCCACGCCGCTTCGGTGGTGTCGACGACACCGCCCAGGCAGGACGTGGACTTGTCCTTGGCGATCTGGGTCGCCAGGTCGGGGTGGGTGCTGGAGATGCCGCTGTCCAGCACGCCGACGACGACGTTCGGGCTGCCGGTGGTGACCGCGTGGGCCTGCGGGACGTGGATCATGTCCATGTCCCACTGGTTGGCGTACTCGGGCTCGTTGGTCGGGTCGCCGGTGGCGCTGGCGACGTCGGCCGCGGAGACCTCGACGGTCTCGCCCTCGTCGAGGGCGGTGCCCAGCCCGGCGGTGGACGCGACCGACTCGACGCCCGCCCCCGCCACCTGCGTGGCGAAGTCCGGGTTGGTCGACCGGACGACGAGCACGCCGATCTGGTCGTAGTTGGCCACCACGGTGCCCTTGGCGGCCGCCACGCGGGCGGCGGCCTTGTTGGTGTTGGCGCCCTGCGGGGCGAGGACCAGGAACGTGGTGTCCGTTCCGGCGGCCGCCGCCGGTGCCAGTCCGCCGGTGACGGCGAGACCGACGCCGAGCGTCACGACGGACGCGGCGGCCAGTGTCTTGCGACGGAGGTTCTTCACACAGACTCCCAGGGGGCCGTTCCGGCCGGGTCGCACTCCCTGGCGGGGAGCGGACCGGCGGGAAGCGGGCCGGCTGCCCGCTTCCGAGGGTTCAGCGTAGGGAGGCAATGTGTTGTTACACACACCCGAACGGACGAACAACAACCGTCAGACGGTGGCCAACGTGTGGGGGATCTCGTCGAGCAGCTCACGGGCCAGGAAGCCGATCCGGCCGTAGCGGGGGACCAGCCGTTGGCCGCTCACCGCGTGCGCCCAGTCCCGCAGCAGCGCGGGGGTGATGACCAGGGTTTCAGACCGGTTCGGCATGGACTTCGTCCTCCCTGGTCGATCGCGCGCCCTGCTGGTGCAGGTGGGCGACGTCGTTGAACCCGTCCGGGCTCAGCCGGCCGTCGGCGTCGGCGGACCAGCCGGTGATCGAGCAGTTCGCGATGACGTGCTCCCGGGTGAGCGCCATCAGCTCCGCCTCGGTGAGCCCCTCCACCAGGTAGCGCAGCAGGAAGACCAGCGCGTCGTGGCCGAACAGCAGCACCCGTCGCCCCTCGTGGTCACGGCGCAGGTCGCCGAGGAGGGCGCGCAGCCGCAGCGCCACGTCCGTCCACGACTCGCCGCCCGGCGGGCGGTAGTAGAACTTGCCCAGCCGGGCCCGGCGGTCCGCCTCCGCCGGGAACCGCCGGCGCACCCCCGGCCCGGTCAGCCCGTCGAGGATGCCGAGTTCCCGGTCGCGCAGCCGCTCGTCCCGGCTGACCGGGATGCCGGTGCCGGCGAGGGCCAGCTCGGCCGTCTGCACCGCGCGCAGGTACGGCGACACCACCGCCACGTCGGGCCGGCGCGCCGCGGGCAGGCCGGCCAGCCAGCGGCCGGTGGCCCGGGCCTGCTCCTCCCCGGTGGCCGACAGCGGTACGTCCGCGTCCCGGTGGGTCAGGTCGATCAGCTCGGCCCCCGACGCCTCCGCCGCGGTCGCCGCGACGTTCGCCGTGCTCTCGCCGTGCCGCGCGATCCAGAGCGTTGCCAGTTCCGCCATGGCGCACCCGGTACCCGGGCGCCGTGCCGGGTAACCGCTCCGGCCGACGGCCGGCCCCTGCCGGCCGGGCGTGAACGCGCCGACGCCGGGTAAGCGCGGGGCTGCACGCGAAGCCGACACATGGGGAGGTGTGCCGTGGCCACGATGGTCAGGCAACCGGTCAGTCCGGTCAAGGACAAGAACTACGACCTGATCCACGCGGTCCAGATGTCGCTGAAGCACATCTGGCAGATGGAGACGTACATCGCGGACGCGGAGGATCGGGGCGATACCGAACTGGCCACCTGGTTCCGCAAGATCCAGGAGAACAACCGCAAGGCCGGCGAGCAGGGCAAGAAGATGCTCATGGAGCGGATGCAGCGCGAGAACGGCTGACCCTGAGCGCGGTGGCCGGGTGGGTTTCGCGCTCACCCGGCCACGCCGCCGTGGCCGGGTGACGGCGCGGCGAGTCCCCGCGCGGCGTGGACGGGCGTCGTACGGTGTGGGGCGTGGCGACCACGGCGGCCGAGGAGATTCGGGTGGGGGAGCGGCTGGTCCGCGTCTCCAGCCCCGACAAGCCGTACTTCCCGGAGCGCGGACTGACCAAGCTGGACGTGGTCCGCTACTTCCTCGCCGTCGGCGACGGCATCCTGCGGGCGCTGCGGGATCGTCCGACCATGCTGGAGCGCTGGCCGCGCGGCGTGTTCGAGGGGGCGAAGATCGCCACCCGGCAGACCAACCGGGGCGACGCCTTCTATCAGAAGCGGCTGCCGGCGGGCGCGCCCGACTGGGTGCGCACCGCGCACCTCACCTTCCCCAGCGGGCGGACCGCCGACGAGGTGGCCCCGAGCGAGCTGGCGGTGGTGATCTGGGCGGCGAACCTCGGCACCCTGCGGTTCCACCCGTGGCCGGTCTCGGCGACCGACGTGGACCACCCCGACCAGCTGCGCATCGACCTGGACCCGATGCCGGGCGTCGACTTCGCGCAGGTGGTCCCGGTCGCGCGCGAGGTG
Organism: Micromonospora sp. NBC_00898; assembly: GCF_045207895.1. NCBI lineage: Bacteria > Bacillati > Actinomycetota > Actinomycetes > Micromonosporales > Micromonosporaceae > Micromonospora > Micromonospora sp. NBC_00898. The sequence continues at coordinate 2,841,483 of NZ_CP108775.1, read as the reverse complement.
CGGGCGTTCCTCGACGAGCTGGGGCTGGTCGGCTACCCGAAGACCACCGGCGGGCGGGGCCTGCACGTCTACCTGTCGATCGAGCCGAGGTGGAGCTTCGGCGAGTGCCGGCGGGCGGTGCTGGCGCTGGGCCGGGAGATGCAGCGCCGGCTGCCCGACCTGGTCACCACCACCTGGTGGCGGGAGCAGCGGGACCGGCCGGTCTTCGTGGACTACAACCAGATGGCCCGGGACCACACCATGACCTCGGCGTACTCGATCCGACCCACGCCGGCGGCGCTGGTCTCCGCGCCGCTGGACTGGGCGGAGCTGGACGACGCGCGCCCGGAGGACTTCGACGTGCTCAGCACGCCGGGCCGGTTCGCCGAGCGGGGCGATCCGCACGCGGGCCTGGACGGGCGCCGCTTCTCCCTGGAACCGCTGCTGGAGCTGGCCGACCGGGAAGGGCTGGCCGCCCCGCCGGAGCGTTGAGCCTCACTGCCACGGGCTCTGCGTGCCGGCGAACTCCTCGAAGACCAGCCAGGTCCGGGTCGACAGCACCCCGGCGATGCTCTGCACCCGGTCCAGCACCACGTCCCGCAGGGTGGCGTTGTCCGGCGCCCGGACCAGCGCGAGCACGTCGTGCTCGCCGCTGAGCAGCGCGACGTGCTCGACGTAGCGGACCTGGGCCAGCTCGGCGGAGACCTCCCGCCAGGTGTTCTGCTCGATGGTCAGCGCGATGTACGCCGACGTGCCCAGCCCGGCCGGCTCCGGCGCGACCAGCGCCCGGAACCCGGTGACCACCCCGTCCCGCAGCAGCCGCTCCACCCGGGCGTACGCGTTGGTCCGCGAGACGTGCACCCGTTCGGCCAGCGTACGGATGGAGAGGCGGCCGTCGCGGACCAGCTCGTCGAGGATCCGCCGGTCCACCTCGTCGAGCGGCCCGGCCGAACGTCCCGTTCCGCCCGCCCCGCCCGGTGTCGGGGTGAGCTCCTGGCTCATGAATCGCTCCTTGGCTCGCCATTCGTCCCACGTTCACCGGGGATCTTGAGTCAATCATCCAACAGCAGGAGCATAGGGCCACCACACGTCCAGGAGGTCCCCGCCGTGACGACCACACCCCAGGCGGTCCGCAGGGCATCCCCGCGCACCCGCCGGCCGGCCACCCCGGCCGCACCCGACCCGACGGCCGGCCTGCTGCCGACGACCGAGCCGGTCCGACTGCTGAACCCCGACGGCACCCCGCTGCCGGCCCGTGACGACTACCCCGAGCCGCCCGTCGAGGCGCTCCGCGAGATGTACCGGCGGATGGTCGTCGGCCGCCGCTTCGACGTCCAGGCCACCGCGCTGACCAAGCAGGGCCGGCTCGCCGTCTACCCGTCCTCGCGCGGGCAGGAGGCCTGCCAGGTCGGCGGCGTGCTCGCCGTCCGCGACACCGACTGGGTCTTCCCCACCTACCGCGAGTCGATGGCGCTGACCGCCCGCGGCATCGACCCGGTCGAGGTGCTCACCCTGCTGCGCGGCGACTGGCACTGCGGGTACGACCCGACACGGGTGCACACCGCGCCGCAGTGCACCCCGCTCGCCACCCAGTGCGTGCACGCCGCCGGGCTCGCCTACGGCGAGTCGTACCAGGGCCGGGACACCGTCGCGCTGGCCTTCATCGGCGACGGCGCCACCAGCGAGGGCGACTTCCACGAGGGGGTCAACTTCGCCGCCGTGTTCAAGGCCCCGGTCGTGTACTTCGTGCAGAACAACAAGTACGCGATCAGCGTGCCGCTGTCCCGGCAGACCGCCGCGCCGAGCCTCGCGTACAAGGGCGTCGGCTACGGCGTGCCCAGCGAGCAGGTCGACGGCAACGACCCGGTGGCCGTCCTGGCGGTGCTCACCCGCGCGGTCGAGCACGCCCGCGCAGGCTTGGGGCCGTACCTGGTGGAGGCGCACACCTACCGGATGGAGGCGCACACCAACGCCGACGACGCCAGCCGCTACCGGGACCCGGACGAGGTGGAGGCGTGGCGCGACCGGGACCCGGTGGCCCGCCTGGAGACCTACCTGCGGGCCCGCGGCGTGCTCGACGACGCCGCCGTCGCGGCTATCGCCGAGGAGGCCGAGGCGTACGCCGCGGACCTGCGCGAGCGGATGAACGCCCAGCCCACCGTCGACCCGCTCAGCCTCTTCGACCACGTCTACGCCGAGCCGACCCCGCAGCTGGTCGAGCAGCGCGAGCAGGTCCGCGCCGAGCTGGCCGCCGCCCGCGACTCCGAGGGGGACGCCTGATGGCCACCATGACCATGGCGAAGGCGCTCAACGCCGCGCTCGCCGACGCGATGCTCGACGACGACCGGGTGGTCGTCTTCGGCGAGGACGTCGGGCAGCTCGGCGGGGTCTTCCGGATCACCGACGGGCTGCAGGCCCGGTTCGGCGACAAGCGCTGCTTCGACACCCCGCTCGCCGAGGCCGGCATCGTCGGCTTCGCGGTCGGCCTGGCGATGTCCGGGCTGCGCCCGGTGGTCGAGATGCAGTTCGACGCGTTCGCGTACCCGGCGTTCGAGCAGATCGCCTCGCACGTGGCGAAGCTGCGCAACCGCACCCGCGGCGCGCTCAGCGTGCCGATCGTCATCCGGGTGCCGTACGCCGGCGGGATCGGCGGCGTGGAGCACCACTGCGACTCCTCCGAGGCGTACTACGCGCACACCCCCGGGCTGAAGGTGGTCACCCCGGCCACGGTCGAGGACGCGTACTCGCTGCTGCGCGAGGCGATCGACGACCCGGACCCGGTCGTGTTCATGGAGCCGAAGAAGCTCTACTTCTCCAGCGCCGAGGCGGACCTGCCGGCGCGCACCGCGCCGTTCGGCAAGGCCGTCATCCGCCGTGCCGGTACCGACGCCACCCTGGTCGCGTACGGGCCGGCGGTGCCGGTCGCGCTGGAGGCCGCCGAGGCCGCCCGTGAGGAGGGCTGGGACCTGGAGGTCGTCGACGTGCGCACCATCGTGCCGTTCGACGACGCCACGGTCGCCGCCTCGGTACGGAAGACCGGCCGTTGCGTGGTGATCCAGGAGGCGCAGGGCTTCGCCGGGGTCGGCGCGGAGATCGCCGCCCGGGTGCAGGAGCGCTGCTTCCACGCCCTGCACGCCCCGGTGCTGCGGGTGTCCGGCCTGGACATCCCGTACCCGGCGCCGATGCTGGAGCACACCCACCTGCCCTCGGTGGACCGGGTGCTCGACACCGTGGCCCGGCTGCAGTGGGACGACCAGCCCGACCCGCGCTGGCTGGCGGAAGGCAGCGCGGCATGAGCACGACCGTGGGTACCCGCGACTTCCTCCTGCCCGACCTGGGCGAGGGGCTGAGCGAGGCGGAGATCGTCGAGTGGCGGGTCGCCATCGGCGACGTGGTGACGGTGGACCAGAGCGTGGTCGAGGTGGAGACCGCCAAGGCGGTCGTGGACGTGCCCTGCCCGTACGCCGGGCGGGTCGTCGCGCTGCACGGCGCGCCGGGTGAGGTACGCCCGGTCGGCCAGCCGCTGATCACCATCGCGCCGGTGGACGGCGCCGGCGGCGACGAGCCCGCCGGGCACGCCACCTACCGCGAGGAGGAGCGCGCCGGCTCCGGCAACGTGCTGATCGGGTACGGCACCGGCCACGGCGGCTCCGGCCGGCGCCGCCGCCGGCCCCGCCTGGCCCTCGCGCCGGACGCCGCGACCGGCTCCCCGGCGGCCGGCGGACCCGGACCGGCCTCCGTCCCGGGTCCGGTCGCCACGGCGGTGCCCGCCGACACGAGCACCCCGACGGACGTTACCGGCCCGGCGGCCGACGGCCGTCCGGCCGCGAGCGGGCCCCGGCCGGCCGTCGCCGCGCTGGTCATCTCGCCGATCGTCCGACGGCTCGCCCGGGAGCGTGGGGTCGACCTCACGGCGGTGCACGGCACCGGGCCGGGTGGCGTGATCCGCCGGGCCGACGTGGAGGCCGCCGTGGCCGCCCCCGCCCCCCGGCTGGCCGCCGTGCCGGCCCAGCCGGCCCCGGCCGCGCACGTCGGGCTCGCCGACGGCGACGTGGTCATCCCGCTCACCGGCATCCGCAAGGCCATCGCCGACAAGCTCTCCCGCAGCCGGCGGGAGATCCCCGAGGTGACCATCTGGGTCGACGTGGACGCCACCGGCCTGCTGGCGACCCGGGCGGCGATCAACGCGGCCACCCCGGACGCCCCGGTCAGCATCCTGGCCCTGCTGGCCCGGATCTGCCTCAGCGGGCTGCGGAGGTATCCGCAGCTCAACGCCCACGTCGACACCGAGGGCCAGCGGATCGTCCAGTCCGCGGGGGTGCACCTGGGCATCGCCGCGCAGACCGACCGGGGCCTGCTGGTGCCGGTGCTGCGCGACGCCCAGCGGCTGACCACCCGGGAGCTGGCCGCCGAGCTGGCCGCCACCACCGCCGCCGCCCGGGCCGGCACGCTGGCTCCGGCGCGGCTCACCGGCGGCACCTTCACCCTGAACAACTACGGGGTGTTCGGTGTGGACGGTTCCACGCCGATCATCAACCACCCGGAGGCGGCGCTGCTCGGCGTCGGCCGGATCGTGGACAAGCCCTGGGTGGTCGACGGGCAGCTCGCGGTCCGCAAGGTCACGCAGCTCAGCCTCACCTTCGACCACCGGGTGTGCGACGGCGGGGTGGCCGGCGGCTTCCTGCGGCACGTCGCGGACTGCGTCGAGCAGCCCGCGCTGCTGGTCGCGAACGTCTGACGGCGCGGGGCCGGTCGCTCCTGCGGGCGACCGGCCCGGCTGCCGTCCGTCGGCTGCCCACCTCGGTGTCGCGGCGACCGGTCCCGCGCTGACCGGCCGGCGCGCCCCGCGAGGGCGAGGCGTTCCGCCGTCGTCCGGTCTGTCGCATCCTCTCCCCGTGGCCGTCCGGCGGTGTTAGCCGCCCGGGAGGCCGGGAATCCGAGGCCGTCGTCGCCCGGAGTCCCAGAGGAGCAGCCGTGTCATACCACGAACTGCCGTCCACCGTGCGGAGCCGCCGCCCGGCCGTCGCGGGCGCGCCGCTGTGGTGCGACGCCCGCCAGTACGGCCTCACCGGCGACGGGGTGACCAACGACCAGCCGGCGCTGGCCGCGCTGGTGGACCGGCTCGGCGACGGCTACGCCGCCGACGGGCGGGCGCGGGTGATCTACTGCCCGCCGGGGATCTACTCCGTCCGCGACGCCGGGACCGTCTGGCGCAGCGGGGTGTCGCTGATCGGCGCCGGCCCGGCGGCGACGCGGTTCCTGCTGAGCAACGAGGGCAACCGGGCCGACCCGACGCCGCTGGCCTTCTGGACCACCGTGCAGCACGGCGCGAACCGGGACCGGCACATCGCCGACTGCACCTTCGCCGACTTCGAGATCGACGGTTCGGGGGTGGCGATGGCCGAGTACAGCTACCTTGCCAAGGGGCTGGGCCTGCAGTACGTGGTCCGTGGGATCTTCCGCAACCTCTACATCCACCACACCGCCGCCACCGGGCTGGGCTGCGACTTCCTCCAGGACAGCAGCATCGACGGCGTGGTGGTGATCGGCTGCGGCCGGCTGGACAACGGGGAGGAGTTGGGTGGCGCCGGCATCGGCGTCGGCATCGGCGGCTGGGGGACGATCGAGCGGCTCACCATCACCAACTGCACCACCCTCGGCAACGGCACCAACGGCATCTTCCTGGAGCTGCAGAAGGCGTACTGGCCACCGCCGCGCGGGTACCGGATCGTCGGCTGCCACAGCCAGGGCAACCGGTTCGGCATCTCCGACTGGGGGGTCGACGGCCTGATCGTCACGGCCTGCACGATGACCGGCAACCTGGAGGCCGGCTACGACGTCTCGGCCAACGGCACCGCCGGGGTGGCCGGCCGGGGCGGGCTGCTCACCGACTGCGTGATCGACGGCAACATGGCCGACGGCGTCAGCATGGGCAACACGCCCGGCCCGTACACGGTGCGGGGCAACCGGATCAGCGGCAACGGCCGGTACGGCTATCACGAGCACAACCTCGGCCACGGATACCAGGACCCGGCGCTGGACGTGGTGATCGAGAGCAACGAGTTCTGGGGCAACGGCCTGGACGCGATCCGGGTGGACCGCCCGATGACCGACACCGTGCTGCTCAACAACCGCGTCCGCAACAACGGCCGACAGTGCGCCGGGGCGTACACCGGCGGCGGCGAGACCGTCCGCTACGGCGACACGAAGCTGGTCGACCGGTCGGCGGACTGGCCGCACGACGGCCACCGCGGCAAGGTGCTCCGGGTCGGCAAGAGCACCGCCACGGTCGCCGCGAACACCGGCACCGAACTCACCCTCGCCCCGGTACGCCCCGACGCCTGCACCGCGTGGAGCGGCGACACGCCGCCGCCCGGGACCCCGTACGAGCTGCCGGCCGCGCCGGACACCCGGGCCGGCATCGCCATCAACGCGGCCTTCGACGCGGCGACCGTCCGAGGAAACCGGGTCTGGGACAACCACGACGTGCGGACGCAGACCCACGGGCTGTGGATCACCGACCGGGGCAGCTGGGTGGACTGCCGGGTGGAGGACAACGACTTCGCCGGCAACGCCTCGGCGGCGACCCGGCTGGACACCCCGCCGCTCGGCGGGCGGTGGGACCGCAACCACGGCGACGAGGACTGGGACTGACCGGCCCGGTCCGGCACGTCCGGTACGCCGCCCCCCAGGGCCGCCGATCCCGGACGTCACGCCCGGCCGTCACCTGTCGGGCACACCCGACACCAAATTGCCGCCCCTTCGCCCACCATTTCCCCTAAAAGTGCGACCCGGCCCGAGAAGTGCCGTACAGAATGAGGCCAAGGGGACTGGAAAAGGGGTGCGGAATATGGACGTGAGGCGGCGATTGACGCTATTCGCGGTAACCATCGCAGCCACACCGTTGGTCATTGGCGCCTGCACCGCAGGCCAGCGGGAGGCGGCGAAGCCGGGGCACGGGAAGAAGGCGGCCGCCGGGCCGTCGGTGACCCTGACACCGGCCGACCGGACCAAGGGTGTGCCGATCAGCGCCGAGGTGGGCGCGACGGTCGCGGGCGGGAAGATCACTGCTGTCCGGCTGACCGACGACAAGGGTGCGCAGGTGCCGGCGGAGCCGCGGGAGGACCGGTCGAGCTGGGTGCCGACCCGGCCGTTGAAGAATTCGCGGACGTACACGGCGGAGGTGACCGCGACCGGCGATTCCGGGCGGACCACCACGCAGAAGACGACGTTCACCACGATGGCGAAATCGACCAAGCAGGCCATCACCAGCGTTTTGTATTTCGCCGGTAATCAGACGTACGGGACGGCGATGCCGGTGACCGTCGCGTTCGAGCCCGCAATTCCCAAAGAGGCCAGGGCGGCCGTGCAACGCCGATTGTTCGTGAAGACCGATCCGCCGCAGCCGGGCGCCTGGTCGTGGCTGGACGACGGCAGCCAGGTCTACTACCGGGCCCCCGACTACTGGAAGCCGGGCACCAAGATCAGCGTCCGGACCGGGCTGGAGGGGCTGCCGATCGGCAAGGACGCCGTCGGCGACGCCGACCACACCTCGGTCTCCAAGATCGGCCGGCAGGTCTCGCTCGACATCGACAACGCCACGAAGCAGATGTCGGTCTTCCAGGAAGGCAAGCTGATCAAGAAGATCCCGGTGAGCCTCGGCAAGGCGAGCACGCCGAGCTCCAGCGGCAAGATGGTGATCATGGAGAAGTTCGATCGGACCACCTTCGACACCCGGGGCGACCCGAACGGGGGCTACGTGGTCGACGTCGACGACGCTCAGCGGCTCACCTGGGGCGGGGAGTTCATCCACTCGGCCCCGTGGTCGGAGGGGGAGCAGGGCAACACCAACGTCTCCCACGGGTGCGCCAACGTCTCCGCCACCGCGGCGGACTGGCTGATGGGCATCACCAAGGTCGGCGACCTGGTCACCGTCAAGGGCACCGAGGTGCAGCTGCAGGCGGGCAACGGCTGGACGGCCTGGAACGTGAGCTGGGACGAGTTCGTCAAGGGCAGCGCGCTGCCCGTCCCGGTCGGGCTGAAGCCCACCCCCAGCAGCGTGCCGCACCCGGGCGCGGTGGCCGGCGGCTCGGCGCCCGCGCCGGCCCCCTCCGCCAGCGGGGGCTGATCGACCGGGGAGGAACGACCGGGCCGGCCCGCCACCCTGGTGGCGGGCCGACCCGGTCGTCACGCCGCGTTCAGCCGAGGCCCACCCGGGCCACGCCCGTCGCGGTCAGGCTGCCCAGCCAGAGCCGGTCGCCGTGCTGCCGCACGCCGGTGATCATCGAGTACGCGCCGGTCGGTCCGTGCAGCGTGCGGAGCACCCGCCCCTCGCCGTCGACCAGCGCGACCAGGCCGTACCGGCGGGGCTGCGGCTGCACCACGCCCGGCAGCAGGGCCACCAACTGTCGTACCCGGGGATGCGGCAGCAGCCGCTCCATGATCGGCAGCCGAGGGCTGGGCAGGGCGATCCAGTACGTCCCGTCGCCCACCGCGGCCACGTTGTCCGGGTACGCCGGCAGGTCGGTCAGCACGGTGGCCCGGCCGTCCGGCAGGTCGACCCGGAGCAGCCGGTGGGTGGCCGTCTCCACCAGCATCAGCGCCGACTCGTCCGGGGTGAGGGCGACCCCGTTGGGGAAGTAGAGCCCGCTCGTCACCACCTCGGTCCGCCCGGTCCGCCGGTCGTACGCGAGCACCCGGCCGTTGGGCCGGTGCTCCAGCAGGTCCCGCTTCCAGTGCGACAGCGGGAACCGGTCGCTGGAGTCGGTGAAGTAGATCGTGCCGTCCCGGGCCACCGTGGCGTTGTCGGCGAGGTGCACCGGCGGCGCCGTGCCGGTCAGCTCCTGCACCACGCCGTCCGGGGTGACCCGCAAAAGCCCCCGGTAGGCGTCGCAGACCACGAGGCCGCCGTCGACCGGGTCGAGCTCGATGCCCAGCGGCCGGCCGCCGGTCTCGGCGAGCAGCCGGGGTCGGCTGCCCGCCGGCGCGTGCGCCGGCCACCACCACAACCGGCCGTCCTCGTCCCCGCTGATCACCCGGCCGTCCGGGTCGATCAGCACGTCCTCCGGCCCGTGCGCGCCGTCGGGCAGCGGAAGCAGGTCGGCGTGGTCCAGCCGGAGGTCGGTGGGGGCCCACGGTCCCTCCAGCGGCGGGGGCACGGTGGCCGGCTCGCGGACCGGTCGGATCAGCAGGGGTGGACGCGTGCGGGGAACGACCATCCGGCCATTCTTCCCCGCCGATGTCGTCCGGGGCAGCCCTCGGCGGCGTGTCGTCGAGGGCCGCCCGCGGCGACGGTTCAGCTGACCCGGCGGCGGATCCGCCAGCGGCCGAAGCCGGCCAGCAGCCCACTGAGCGCCAGGTAGATCCCGGACTCCAGCCACTGGAACGTCCAGTAGCGGTGGTTCGGCTGGTACGACAGCCGCACGTGCAGGTCGAGCCGGCCCAGGCAGACCGCCGTGTCGCCGAACGTGCCGGTCGCCCCGGTGCGCGGCGGGTCCCGGAAGCAGCGGTCGAACCGGTCCGCCGCGAGCGGCCGGCCGTCCGCGGTGCGCAGCTCGCTGACGTCGCTGACCCAGGCATCGGGGACGCTCAGCCCCTTGACCACCGGAGCACCGGTGATGCTGCCCAGCGCCCGTGCCTCGTTGATCGCCTCGGCGGTCATCGGCCGGGAGACCGTGACCGGGGCCATCAGGTGCGGCCGGACCACGTTCGGCATGACGAACTGCACCACGGCGAACACGACCGCGGTCAACGCCATCGCCGGCAGCGTCCGGCGGACCAGCACCCCGACCACCGTGCCGAGGGTGAACGCGAAGGCGGCGTACGCGACCGGCGCGATGTTCCGCGCGCCGAACACGAGGGTGCCGAACCGGTCCCCGGCGAGCCGGTCGACCGGGCTCGCGGCCCAGGTGAGCAGGAGGCTGGCCAGGCCCGCGAGGGCCATCGCGGCCAGCCCGACGACCAGCAGCTTGACGGCGAACCACCGGGTCCGGGTGACGCTCTGGTTCCACACCAGCCGGTGCGTGCCCGCCTCCAGCTCACGGCCGACCAGCGGCGCGCCCCAGAACATGCCGAGCACGGCGGGCACCAGGGCGAGCAGCCCGGCGACGTACAGCAGAGTGTTCTGGTACTCGCCGAGGAACTGGGCGAGGGCGCTTCCGCAGTCACCGCCGGCCCGGCACCGGGACAGGTAGGTGTCCTCGTCGTGCCGGACGGCCAGCCCCAGGCGCACCAGGTACGCGGCGAGCAGGGCCAGCCCGGCCAGGCCGGCGAGGGCCTGGGCCCGGAACTGCCGCCAGGTCAACCGGATCACCGCCGCACCTCCAGGCTCGGCGCCGGCCCGGTCGGGTCGCCGGCCGCGCGGCTCAGGTACGCCAGCACCAGTTCCTCCAGCCCCACCGGCGCCACCGTCCCCGGCAGTGCCGGCGGGACGGTGCCGGTGCGCACCATGATCCGGTCGTAGCCGCCGGCCGACTCCCGCCGGACCGGCTCCACCCCGGCCGGGAGCCGGTCCAGCTCCCCGCGCGACGCGGTCAGCCGGTGGTGGCGGGACAGCAGGTCGGCCACGTCCCCGGCGAGCTGGACCCGGCCGCCGGCCAGCACCACCAGGTGGTCGCACACGCGGGCCACGTCCCCGAGCAGGTGCGAGGAGAGCAGCGCGCTGGCCCCGAGTTCGTCGACGAACTCCAGCAGGTGGTGCAGGAACCCGTCCCGGGCCAGGGGGTCCAGGGCGGCGGCCGGCTCGTCGAGGATCAGCAGCTCGGGACGCTTCGCGGCGGCGACGGTCAGGGCGAGCTGGGCGCGCTGGCCGCCGGAGAGCCCGCCCGCCTTCTGCGACCGGTTCAGCCCGACCTGGGCGATCCGCCGCTCGGCCAGGGCCCGGTCCCAGGACGGGTTGAGCCAGGCCCCCATCCGCAGGTGGTCGGCGACGGTCAGGGACGCGTACACCGGGGTGTCCTGGGCGACGTAGCCGACCCGGGCCAGGTGGGCCGCGTCGGCGGCGGGGCGGGAGCCGAGCACCCGCAGGGTGCCCTCGGTGGGGGTGATCAGCCCGCAGGCGAGCTGGAGCAGCGTGGACTTGCCGGCACCGTTCGGCCCGACCAGGCCGATCACCCGGCCGCGCGGGATCCGCAGGTCGCAGTGCGACAGCGCGACCCGGTTGCCGTACCGCTTGGTCAGACCCTCGGCGTGCAGCACCGGTGGGGAGTTCTCGTCGGTCATGCCCCGAGCCTTCGCCACCGGGGGACGCCCGCCATCGGTCCACGGCACGGTTCCCGGCCGCCGCGACCGTACTTTTGACCGGTTCGACCCGCGCCGCGATTCCCTAGCCTGGGCGGCATGGGAGATCCGGACCGGTGGGGCGTGGCGACCGACGTCGGGCTCGGGCTCGGCTGCGCCGCCGCGATCGCCGTCCAGGCGGCGGCGCTCGCGGGCAGCTGGGGCGGGACGTACTGGGTGTTCGACTGTGCGGTCGGCGTGGTGGTCACGCTGCTCGCCCTGGTCCGGCGGCGGCATCGGGGGTGGACGGCGGCCGTGGGCCTGGTGGTCGCGGCGGTCGCCGTCCTCGTCGCCGACCTGGCCGGGCTGCCGCACGAGCCGGGTCCGGCCACCGCGCTGCCGCTGGCCGTGGTGGTCGCCTCGGCGGTCGGTGCGCTGCCGCTCCGCCCGGCCGCGGCGATCGCCACCGGCGGCCTCGCCGTGGTGGTGGCCGCGATGGTCTCCGCCGGCCCGACCGCGGTGCCCGTCTGGAACGCGGTGGCCTGGCTGGTCGCCGTCGCGGCCGGCGCCGCGCTGCGGCTGCTCGACGCCCGCCGCCGGGCCACCGCCGAGCAGGTACGCCGGGACGAGCGCCTGGAGCTGGCCCGGGAACTGCACGACGTGGTCGCCCACCACATCACCGGCATCGTCGTCCAGGCCCAGGCCGCGCAACTGGTCAGCGGAGGGCAGCCGGAGCGGGCGCGGCAGTCCCTGGCCGGCATCGAGTCGGCCGGCTCCGACGCGCTCGCGGCGATGCGACGCCTGGTCGGGATCCTGCGGGACAGCGCAGACGCGGCCCCGGCCTCGGCCGGCCCGGAACAGCTCGCCGAGCTGGTCGCCCGCTTCGAGCGGCAGGGCGTGACCGTGCGGCTGGCCGTTCCGGACGACGATCCGGGCTGGCCGCCGGAGGTGACCGCGACCGTCTACCGGGTCGTCCGGGAGGCGCTGACCAACGTGGCCCGGCACGCGCCCGGCGCGGGCACGGTGACGGTCACGGTGGCCGACCGGGCCGGTACGGTGACCGTCGAGGTCGTCGACGACGGCCCGGCCGCGCCGACCCGGCATCCCCGGCGGCACGGCTACGGTCTGGTCGGGATGCGGGAGCGCGTCGAGGCCCTCGGCGGGACACTCGCCGCCGTCCCCCGCCCGGGCGGCGGCTGGTCGGTCTCGGCCGTCCTGCCCGCGTCGACCAGGGAGCGTCGTTGACCATCCGGGTGCTGCTCGCCGACGACCAGGCGATGGTCCGGGGTGGCCTGCGGATGATCCTGGAGGACCAGCCCGACATCGAGGTGGTGGCCGAGGCCGTCGACGGGGTCGACGCGGTGGAGCAGGCCCGGCGGCTGCGCCCCGACGTCTGTGTGGTCGACATCCGGATGCCCCGGCTCGACGGTCTCCAGGTCACCCGGGCGCTGGCCGGGCCGGGCGTGGCCGACCCGCTGCGCGTCGTCGTGGTGACCACCTTCGACCTGGACGAGTACGTCTACGGCGCGCTGCGGGGCGGCGCGGTCGGGTTCATCCTCAAGGACGCCGGTCCGACCCTGCTGGTGGAGGCGGTACGCGCCGCCGACAACGGCGACGCGCTGGTCTCACCCTCGCTGACCTTGCGGCTGCTGCGGCATCTGAACCCGCCCGCGCCCCCGGCCGACGGGCGGTTCCGCCCGGCGCTGTCCCACCGGGAGACCGAGGTGGTCCGGGCGATCGCGCGCGGCCGGACCAACCAGGAGATCGCGGCCGAGCTGTTCATCTCGCTGAGCACGGTGAAGAGTCACCTCTCCGGGATCCAGCGCAAGTTGGGCGCGCGCAACCGGGTGGAGATCGCCGCGTGGGCCTGGGAGAACCGCCTCGGGGAGAGCGGCTGAGGGATCACCCGGAGGCCCTCGGGGTCGCACCCGGGACCTTCCCGGATCCCGCGTTCCGAGCGGCCGGAAGTGTCGGTGCCGCGGGATAGGTTCGTCGACATGAGGCAGCACAGCGACCGGTTCCACGTGGAGATCGACGTGGCCGACCACGTGGTGGACGTCCGGGCGGTCGGCGAGATCGACATCGCCACCGTGGGGTCGTTCCGGGCGGCGCTCTGGGACGCCCCAGCGCGGCCGGTGCTGCGGGTGGACCTGTCCGGCGTGCGGGTGCTCTCCGCGGCCGGGGTGCGCGCCCTGGTCGCCGCGCACCTGCGGGCCCGCGCCCGCGGCGGCGAGCTGGTGCTGGTCGACCCGGACCCGGTGGTGACCCGGGTGCTGCGGGCCACCGGGCTGCACCGGGTCGTGCGGGTGGTGGCCGGTTCGGCGCCCGCCGGCTGGGAACCGGCGGCCGCGCGCGAGCTGGTCGCGGCCTGACCGGCCCCGGCACGCCAGGGCCGCCGGCGGTACCGCCGACGGCCCTGGGTAAGTCCGGACGGGTCAGCGGACGCCGAGCAGGTCGACCACGAAGACCAGGGTCTCGTTCGGCTTGATGACCCCGCCGGCGCCCCGGCTGCCGTAGCCCAGGTGCGGCGGGATGGTCAGCCGGCGACGGCCGCCGACCTTCATGCCCACCACGCCCTGGTCCCAGCCGGCGATGACCTGGCCGCCGCCGAGCGGAAACTCGAAGGTCTCGCCGCGGTTCCACGACGCGTCGAACTCGCGGCCCGTCGAGTGGGCCACCCCGACGTAGTGCACGCTGGCCAGCTGACCCGGCTGGGCCTCCTGGCCCTCGCCGACGGTGATGTCCTCGATGACGAGATCGGCGGGCGGCGCGCCCTCGATCGGGCCTACCTCGGGCTTGTCCATTCGCAAATCTCCTACCTCGGCGGGTGATGTGTCCGTTCCCGGTCGATCCTGCCGGATCGCGGCCCGCCGATACGCGGCGGTCCCCGACGCGGGGTGCGCCGGGGACCGGTGGGCGTACGAGATGGCGGGCGTCACCGCCGGTGACGCCCGCCCTGTGGGGTTACTGTCGGTTTCCTTCACTTCACTTGAGCCAGTCGAACCGGCGGACGATGGGGAGCTTCGCCCAGGCCCGGCCGAGCCCGAGGGTGTTGCCGGCGCCGACCAGGGCCAGCGCGGCGAGCAGACCCGCGTAGATCAGGTGGTCGTCCATGAACGGGTTGTTCTCGGGGGGCAGCACGACCGTCCACATCATGACCAGCAGGATCCCGCCGGCGACCGCGGCGATCCGGGTGCCGATGCCGAGCAGCAGGGCGACACCGAGGGCCGCGAGGCCGATCATGAACAGCCAGTCCGCCCAGGCCGCGCCCGCGATGTCGTTGTAGAGACCCTTGAACGGGCCGGCGGCCCCGAAGGTGAGGAAGCCCTTGGTGGGGCTGCCCCCGTTGATCCAGGCGTTCTTCGCGGCGGTCTCGTGACCGAGGCCGAACATCTTGTCCAGGAAGGCCCAGAGGAAGGTCCAGCCCAGCGCGATCCGGAGACCGGCGAAGACGTACCGGGCGGCCTTCTGGCCGGTGGTCTCGACGTCACGGGTGGTCCCGGCCGCCGGAGCGATGGTGTTGGCGGTGATCCGCTCGATTGTCGCGGTCATGGTTTCCACGTCCCTTCTGGTGCCTCGCACCGCGCTTCCCGGTGGCACCTTCATTCCACCTCCGTCCGGGCATCGCGAGCAGGGCCGACCGGGCCGCTCCTGACCGGGACCTTGGTCCCCTGTCCGCCCGGTCCGGACGGCCTTCCCGGTCCGGGCCAGCGCCTCTGACCGGGGCCGTCGCCGCGGTCCTACCGTCGCTGGTGGGAGTACCGGACCGAGGAGGCCGTGATGCGTACGTGGCAGGTGGGCGACGTGATGACCAGGGACGTCGCGACGGTCGGGGCGGAGACCCCGTACCGGCAGATCGTCGACGTGCTGATCCGGCGGGGCATCAGTGCCGTGCCGGTGGTGGACGGCTTCCGCCGGGTGCTGGGGGTGGTGTCCGAGGCCGACCTGCTGCACAAGGTGGAGCGGGCCGGGCACCCGGACGAGCGGCGGGTCTTCGAGGGGCGGCGCCGGCGTACCGCCCGGGAGAAGGCGGACGCGCTGCTGGCCGCGGATCTGATGACCGCGCCGGCGGTGACCACCGTCCCGGGGTCAGCGCTCCCGGCGGCGGCCCGACTGATGGACCGCGAGGCGGTCAAGCGGCTCCCGGTGCTGGACGACCTCGGTCGGCTGGTCGGCATCGTGACCCGCAGCGACCTGCTGCGGGTGCACCTGCGCAGCGACGCGGAGATCCGGGAGGACGTGGTGCAGGAGGTGCTGCGCCGGGTGCTCGCCGTGCGGGACGGCCTGGTGACCGTCCAGGTCCGCGACGGCGCGGTCACCCTGGACGGCCGGCTGGACCGGCGGTCCGCCGTCGACCTCGCCGGCCGGCTCGCCGCGCAGGTGAGCGGCGTGGTCACCGTGCACAACGCGATCGGGTACGACGTGGACGACACCACCCCGGTCGAGCTGGACCCGGTGCACCCGACCCCGATCGCCTGACCGTCGCCCTGCTGCGGGCCCCGCCCCCGTCCGGGGTCGGGGCCCGCGGTCGCGGAACTGGCCGCCCCGGACGGGGGCGGCCAGTTCCCGGTACGCCGGTCAGCCCCGCAGGGCCGGCTCGGTGGACGTACGCGTCGTCGGCGCGGGCACCGGCACGACCACGACCGGGCAGTTCGCCTTGCGGACGCACTCCTCGCTCACCGACCCGAGCACCGTGTGCCGCAGCCGGCTGTGCCCGTGACTGCCGAGCACCAGCAGGTCGGCGGTGCGCGCGGCGGCGGTGAGCACGTCCGCCGCCGGCCCCTCGACCACCTCGCCGGCCACCGGGCAGGCCGCTCCCTTGCGGAGGAACAGCCCGCGGATCTCGTCGTCGAGCAGCGTACGGGCGCGCTGCTCCTCATCGACCGGACCGGTAGCCTGCGTCATCGGTCCCACCTCGATCCGGTCCCACCGCCACGCGGCCACGGCCTGCACCGCGCCGCCGCGGACCGCCGCCTCGTCGGCCGCCCAGTCCAGCGCCCGCCGGCCACCGTCGGAGCCGTCGACGCCCACCACGATCAGACGATTGCTCTCCATCGCTGCGCTCCTCTCCTCCTGCCCGCAGTCCACACCGCCCGGCCGCAGGCGAACAGGCGCGAAGGGCCCGGCAGGGTGGGGTCGTTCGCCCCGGTTCAGCCCGCGTCGTCGAGCTGGGCGGCGAGCAGCGCGGGCGCCTCGGCGAGGGACGGGCCGTACCAGGTCAGGTGCCGGCCGGAGACCAGCGCGCAGGGCACGCCGGGAAAGGACTCCGGTCCGTCGTCGGCGGTGAACCGGTACGGCTCGTCCGGCAGCACCACCAGCTCCGGCCGGCGCTTCTTCATCTCGGCCAGGTCGGGGCGGGGGTAGCGCTCGGCGTGCTCGGCGTACAGGTTGGCCACGCCGAGCCGGCGCAGCACGTCACCGGCGAACGTGCCGCTGCCGAGCACCACCCACGGCCGGCGCCACACCGGCACCACCGCCCGGCGGAGCTCCCCGGGCTCGGGCAGGGCGGACCAGGCCCGGCGGGCCGCCACGAGCCAGTCCGGCTCGGTGGTCACCCCCAGCGCGCCGGCCAGCCCGGCCAGCTCGGTCAGCGCCTCGGGCACGGTACGCGGGAAGGTGACCCGTACCGGTACGCCGGCCGCGACCAGGGCGTCGGCGTCGGCCCGACGGTTCTCCTCCTCGTTGAGCAGCACCAGGTCTGGCCGGAGCGCGAGCACCCGGGCCAGGTCCGGGTACTTGCTGCCACCGACCCGGGTGACCTCCAGTCCGGCGGGGTGGGTGCACCAGTCGGTCGCCCCGACCAGCACCTCGGGGCGGGTCAACGCCACCGCCTCGGTCAGCGACGGCACCAGGGACACCACCCGCACGTCCGCTCCTCTCCGCCGCCGACTGACCCCGATCATGCCCCACGGCACCCGGACGCTCGTCGCGCCGGCCAACGGCTACCCGTCGAGCAGCGCGGTGACGTCCAGGTGGGCGGGGCGGCAGTCGACCGTCGCGGCGTACCGGCGGACGGCGGCGTCGACGTGTGCGCGGACGGCGGCGGTGCGGGCGCGCGGGTCGAGGTGCACCTCCACCCAGAAGTCGGGCCGCCCCGTCGGGCCGGTGAGCACCACCCGGGCCCGCCGTACGCCAGGTTCCCGGAGCAGGTCCCGCTCCAGCGCGCCGGTCAGCACCCCGCTGTCCACCCGGGTCCGCCCACCCCCGTCGCCGTGCACCAGGGTGCCCGCCAGCCGGCCCGGCACCCGCAGCTCCCGGGCGAGCAGCCGCTGGCCGAGCAGGGCCAGCAGCACCCCGCCGACCACCACCGCCAGGGCGCTCCACGGCGCGCCGGCCCGCCACCAGCCCAGCAGGCCCGCGCCGAGCAGCGGAGTGTCGGCGCCCGGCAGCCGGCCCAGGCTCACCGCCAGGCCGGTGCCGCCCAGAGCGGTCAGCAGCAGGGCGACGACCGTCCAGAGCAGCCGGTGCGCGGCGTTGCTCATGCCGGCCGCCGGGCGGGAACCAGCCGGACCTCGACCCGGCCGCGCGTCGGCGCGGCCAACCGGTCCAGCTCCCGGCGCACGGCGAACTCGACGTCGGAGCGGGCCGCCGGATCGCCGGTGGCGGTCACCCGGGGCCGCCAGGCGTCCCCACGCCGGCGGATCCGCACCCGGGCCCGCCGTACGCTCGGCACCGAGCGGACCGCGCGGGCCAGGCGTCGTTCGACCGAACGCCGGTGCAGGTGCCAGCCGTCGTTCCCGTCGAGCCGCAGCCGGGTCGGCCGCCACCGGCGCAGCTCGGCGGCGAGGACGACCAGGCCGAGCAGGGTGACGGCGGCGGCCACGCTCCGGGCCGGGGCGTCCTGCCAGCGGGTGCCGGTCAGGGCGGCGTGGCCGCGGGGGAGCAGCAGGCCGGGGCGGCCGAGCGCCGCGAGCGCCGCCTCCACCGCGACGAGGACACCGCCGGTGAGCAGGGTGACGGCGAGCAGCAGAGTGGCAACCCGGTTGACGGTCCGCACGTCAGCCTCCGCTCCCCGGCGGCGTGCTGCCGTGCCCCTCCGGCAGGAGCAGGTCCACCACGGTGACGGTGACGGCGGCCACGGCCAGGCCGGTGTGCGCCTCGACCTCGGCGGTCACCCGGCGGCGTACCGCCTCGGCGACCGTCGGAAGGTGCTCGCCGTGGTCGACGGCGAGGTCGAGGTCGACGCGGGCGGCTCGGCCGTCGGCGCGGACGGTCGCCGCCGGGGCGGAGACCCCCCGGACGTACCGGGCGGCGTCCTCGGCGAGCCGGGCGATCCGCTCCTCGGGCCAGCGGTCCGGGGTGGCGGGAGGCGCGGCGCGGCGCTCTTCGGGCCGGTGGTCCGGGGTGGTAGGGCCGGCGGGCGCGGTGCGGCCGCGGCGGGGCAGGGTGCCGGTCATCGGGGCTCCGTCAGCGCCGGCGTGGTGGGGCGGCCCGGTCGGCGAGCCCGGCCACGGTGACCTCGCCGTCGAGGACCCGGACCAGGAGCCAGCCCACGAGGCCGGCCAGGGTCGCGGCCGCGGCGGCGCCCGGCCCGCCGAGCGCCCAGACCGCCACCAGGAGGAATCCGGCGAGGAATCCGAACTGCTGCCGCGTCATGTCCACCTCCGCTCGCGCCGGTCGGCTCATGTGCGCGGCGTACCCGGCACCGCTCCTGCCAGTCATCTACAACGTTGCAATACTCGAATCGTCCGCGGGAGGGCCGATGATCAGTGTCCCGCCGGCGACGGGGAAGTGGCCGGCCGGCCAGCCCGCCACTGCTGCCGGGTCAGCGCGTACTCCACCTCGCCGTGCTCGGCCCCCGCGATCGCCTCCGGCCAGTCCTGGTGGAAGGTCCGCACGTAGCTCAGTCCGGCCTTCTCCAGCACCCGCCGCGACCCCCGGTTGACCGCCATGGTGGTGGCGACGACCCGGGCCACGCCCAGCTCGGCGAAGCCCTTGTCGACCAGCGCCCGGGCCCCCTCGGTGGCGTAGCCGTCGCCCCAGGCGGCCCGGCGCAGCCGGTAGCCCAGCTCGACCTCCCGGTGGTCGCCCTCCGTGGTCGGCCGGAACTCGAACCAGCCCAGGAACGCGCCGTCGTCCCGCCGCTGCGCCGCCCACCAGCCCCAGCCCGGCGGTCGCCGGTACGCGGCCAGCATCCGGGGCAGCACCCGCTCGCGGATCTCCGCCGCCGGGGTGGGGCGGCCCCCGGTCAGGTACCGCATCACGTCCGGGTCGCCGTCCAGCTCGGTGAGCAGCGGCGCGTCGGCGGCGGTGAACTCGCGCAGCGCCAGCCGGGTGGTGGTGAGGAAGACCGACACGGTCCCATCCCAGCGGCGCCGGCCGGTCCGGGCAACCGGATTCGGCCGCACCGGCGACGCGCTCACCATGATCGACGTCCTAGACTCGGCCCGGTCGACCGACCGACGGATGGATCTGGCGAAGATGACGAGCACAGGCAGCGTGGACGTGCCCTGGCTGCGTCCGGTCACGGCCGGGGGCGGGCCGCTGCTCACCCGGGCCGGGCAGGTCGTGTACGCGTCGCGCCGGCTCAGCGAGCTGGTGCACGGGCGGCCGCCGGGCATCACCGGGCACCAGTGGAGCACCGCCATCCGGGAGGGCTTCGACCAGGTGGTCTGCGCCGCGGACACCGGCCGGCCGCTGTTCGCCCTGGACATCGCCGCGCCGCCGGCCGCCGGCTCGCCGGAGCAGCGCGCCGAACGGATGAAGAGCGCGGTCTGCGCGGCGATCGGCCTGGCGGTGCTGCGGATCGAGTCGCCGACGTTGCGCGGCGCCGCCCACGGCCGCCGGATCGTCGAGTACGTCATCGACGCACGCGGCTACGCGGAAGCCACCGCGGCCGGGCCGGAGGGCGTCGAGCCGGTGGGCTTCCGGGACATCATCGGCCGGCTGCCCGACGGCCGCAGCGGGCACGTCAACGACCTCGGCGCGCTGACCCGGGCCGCCGCCGTCGAGGCGTACGTGGAGCGGCGGCTGGCCGACCCCATCGTCCGGGGCCTGCACGCCAGGTGGAAGGACGGGGCCGCCGAGGGGTGGAGCTGGGTCGAGGTGCGGTCCGGCCGGTGCCTGGTCGAGCGGATCCGGGTCGTCCCGCAGCGGTTCTCCTGCGGGGTCGATCCGGCGCGTCTCGCGGAGGACCTGTCCGCCTTGGCGGTGGGGGAGCGGCTGCGCGGCCTGGACGCCGGTGAGCCGCCGCTGGTGGGCCGCGACCAGCTCCGCGTCGACATCCGCCGGCTGGCGTCCCGCCGGGACGAGCTGGACGGCGACTTCGCCTTCGCGCACCTCTGCGCCGACTGACACCGCGCACCGCCGCGCCGGCATCCGCGCGAACGTTCGCCCCGCCCACCCACGCCGGCGTGCCGAATCGCCGGCCGTGACGACCCGCCACCCGTGACGCGCTGCCGCCCCCGAGTCGCCGTGGGCCGGGACGCGCCGCCGGTCGGAACGCCGTCGCTGGAATTTCCCGATCCGGGGTTGAACCTTCGCCGTCGCCGTTCCGTAACTAAGCGGGAATGGACCCAGATCTTCCAGCCGCGCCGGCAGGCGCGGGAGACGGTGCGGAAAGGGCATCGTCGGTAATCGACGTGCGACCGGAACGTCGCAGTGATCCTCACCCCGAATTCCGTCGGTCCGCCGGGGTCACGAGTCAGCCACCGGATCGAGAAGGAGAGCAATTCGATGCGCAGGTCCACACGGGCGCGCCGGCCATCCGGTAACGCGCGGAGCAAGCGACTGCTGGCCGTTGTCGGCACGCTCGCGGTCTTCGGCGGAATCGTCGCCGTGACCCAGATCTCGTCGGCCCAGGACCGGCGGACGTACACCCGCACCGCCTCGGCGTCCTGCCTCCCGCCCAGCCCGGGCGCCACCCCGCCGAGCGGCCGGGGCAGCACCACCCGGACGTGGCAGAACGGTCGCTGGGTGCGTAACCACTGGGGTGACGGGCAGATGTCCGTCGCCGAGTGCCAGGCGGTCAAGGCCGGCGGCGGCGCCGCGGCCGGCCCGCCCACCGTGGCCTGCCCGGACGTGAAGAGCAAGCTTCCGCCAATCCCCGACCAGGCGCGCAACGAGGTGGACCGCAACCTCGCCCTGTTGGACGCCCAGATCGCCGAGGCCAACCGGCGGCTCGCCGCCGACGGCGGCCGCAACGGCCAGGACTTCATCAACAACGCGATCCTGCGGCCGCTGGCCGACAAGCGGAAGGCGACGTTGAACCGGATCGCGACCGCGATCGGGCGGGTGGCGCAGCGGCCGCAGGGGCTCGACCAGTTCGCCCAGTGCGCCCTCGCCGACGCCGGCCAGAATGCCGGTGGCCAGAACGGCGGTGGCCAGAACGGCGGTGGCCAGAACGGCGGCCAGAACAACGGCGGCCAGAACGGCGGTCAGAACAACAATGGCGGCCAGAACGGCGGTAACAACAACGGCGGCAACAACGGGAACGGGCTGGGCGTCCTGGCCAAGGACTGCACCAACAGCAAGCTCCAGCCGCACGACGGTTTCCAGAACGGAAACCGCTGCGTGAGCACCGCTTTCGGTGAGGTGGGCGCGGCCGCGAACAATCCCTCGCTGCTCATCACGCAATTCCCGAACCAGGTCGGCCGGAACCAGCCGTTCACCCTCCGGGTCACCACGAAGAACCTGGTCCGGGACCGCTTCCTCGCGGCCGGCCAGGGCGGTTACTACCTGGAGAGCTCGCTGCTGAACGACCAGGGCCTGGTGCGGGGGCACTTCCACACCGCCTGCCGGATGCTCAACGACACCCGGCAGCCCCCGAACCCGCAGGACGTGCCGGCGTTCTTCGTGGCCACGGAGGACGGCCGGGGTGGCGCCCAGCCGGACGACGTGCAGATCCAGATCCCCGGGCTGCCCCAGTCGGGTCTCGCGCAGTGCGCGGTCTGGGCCGGTGACGGGTCGCACCGCATCCCGATGATGGAGCGGGCCAACCAGACCCCCGCCTTCGACGTGGTGCGGATCCAGGTCAACTGAGACCGGGTCGGTCGACGGCCGGAGCCGTCCGGGGGGTACGCCCCGGGCGGCTCCGCCGTTTCAGTCAGACCAGCGCGGGCGCCGGTCGGGCGGGTTCGTCGACCGGGGCCCGCAGCGCGCCGATCCGCCGGGTCCGGGCCGGCGCGGCGAGCAGGTTGCCGACCGCCACCAGCAGGGCCAGGCCGAACAGGCCCAGCCAGAGCGCGGTGTCGCCGAACCGGTCGGTGACCAGCCCACCGACGGTTGGGCCGCCGAAGGTGGCGAAGGCGTACCCGAGGGAGTAGACCCCCTGGTAGCGGCCCCGCTGGGCGGCGGGGGAGAGGTCGGCGGTCAGCGCCGAGTTGGCCGGCGTCATCATCATCTCGCCGAGCGTCCAGACCAGCACGGCGAGGCCGTAGAACCAGACGCTCTCCGCCAGCGCGGTCAGCGCGAAGCCGGTGCCGACCACCACCGCCGCCACCGCGATGGTGCGGGACCGGTCGAAGCGGCCGATCAGCCGCGGCACGAAGAGCTGCCCCACCACGATCATCACTCCGTTCACCGCGATGATCGGCCCGTACGCGGCCGCGGGCAGCCCGTCGGCCTGCAACGCCACCGGCAGCATCACGTTCGCCTGGATGCAGAGCCAGACCAGCCCGGTGAGCGCGGTGAAGGTCAGGAAGACCGGGTCCCGCAGCACCACGCCGAGCCCGCCCCGGTCCGGGCGGGCGAACTGTCCGACGGTGACCGGCGCCGGCCGGGACTCGGGCACCTTGACCGCGATCAGCGTGGCCGTGCCGAGCAGCACGGCGGCGTTGACCAGGAAGAGCAGCAGCGGGTCCACCCGGACCAGCAGGCCGGCCACGGTCGCGGCCACCGAGAAGCCGATGTTGATGGCCCAATAGTTGAGCGTCATCGCCCGCAGCCGGTCGCGTTCGCCGACCACGTCGATGATGGTGGCGGTGAAGGCCGGCCGGGCGACGCCGAGGAAGAGCCCGAGCAGCAGCGTCAGCAGCGCGATGGCGACCGGCTGGGTGCTGAGCCCGAGGGCGCTCGCGGTGGCCGCGGCAGTGACGTTGCCGGCCAGCATCGCCGGCCGCCGCCCCCACCGGTCCGCGACGATCCCGCCGAGCAGCGTGCCGGCCGCGCTGCCGGCGCCGTGCAACCCGATCACCATCCCGGCGTACGACGCGTCGAAGTGTCGTACCGAGATCAGGTAGACGCCGAGGTAGATGGCGACGAAGCTGCCCAGCCGGTTGATCAGGGTGGCGGTCCAGAGATACCAGAACGTGCGCGGGAGTCCGCCCGCCGTCTGCCGCCACCAGGTCGCCATGCGCCACTCCCGAGAGTCGTCTTGTGTAATGCGTGCTAACCACTCCGGTCATTACAGTCCAGGGGTACGACACTCGTGCGGCCCGGCGTCGATCATGGTGGCGCGGCTCACCTTCCGGGCCGTACCGTCGACGGATGTCGACCGAGCGCTTCCCGGCGCTGCTGGACGGGCCGGGCAACCACGTCAGCGACCCGCGCGAGCTGCTGCTCGGCTACCTCGACTGGTACCGCCGGGCGCTGGAGCGCAAGACCGCCGGGCTCTCCGAGGCCGCGCTGCGGACGCCGGTCGACGGCCTCGGTTGGGCGCCGCTGGGGTTGGTCCGCCACCTCGGCTGGGTGGAGCGGAGCTGGGTGGTCGGTTCCGCGCGCCGGAGGAGGCGCCCAGCCTCGGCCGGATCCTCTTCCACCTGCTCCAGGAGTACGCCCGGCACGTGGGTCAGCTCGACGTGGCCCGCCAGCTCCTCGACGGGAAGACCGGGGAGTGATCAGCCCGGCGGCGTGGACACGCAGGGCGGGAAATTGTGAACGGTTGAAAAAGCGGACCGGGGCCACGCCGATTTCTCAGCGTGACCCCGGCGTGCCCGAAGGTGATGCCGGACCGCTCAGCGGTTCTTGTACGCCTCCACCACGGAGACCGGGATGCGGCCCCGCTCGGAAATCTCGTAGCCGTTCTTGGCGGCCCATTCCCGGATGGCCCGGTTCTGCTCGCGGTCCATTCCGGAGGTGGCCGGGCGCCCCGGGCGGCGCGCGGCGCGGGCGGCCTCGACCGGTCCGCGGCCGATTCGCCGGCCAGCGCTGATGTACGGGTCCAGCGCCTTACGCAGCACACCCGCGTTCTCGTCGGAGACGTCGATGGTGTACGCCACGCCGTCCAGGCTGAACTCGACGGTCCGATCGGCCTTTCCGCCGTCCAGGTCGTCGGTCAGAACGGTGATTACTTTCCTTGCCATCGCCATTGCTCCCTGTGTCGGGCGGGGTGTGGCTAAGAGTTTGACGTATGGCGCGGCGAATTCGCAACAATACCCGCGGTTTGCCATTCGGCGGGTCGCCTAATCCGGTCGCGAAATCGTCCACCCCGGCCGGTGGCGGCGGACGGGACGGCCGCCGGTCGGTTCCGGGGACGTGGCGTGGGTCACAGCCCGGAACAAGGGGAACGCTTTGTTACTTGAGCCTGACACGCTCAATCTCAACGTGATAGCAGGTGTTCGATGGCAACTCTTCCGGTACTTCCGCTGACCGACGCCGTCCTGCTGCCCGGCATGGTCATCCCGGTGACCCTCGACCCGACGACCCAGGCCGCGGTCGACGCGGCCCGCGCCACCGGCGACAAGAAGCTCCTCGCCGTGCCCCGCATCGACGGCGAGTACGGCTCCGTCGGCACGGTCGCCATGATCGAGAAGGTCGGCCGCCTGCCCGACGGCGAACCCGCCGCCGTGGTCCGCGGCCTGTCCCGCGCCCGGATCGGCTCCGGCGTCCCCGGACCCGGCGCCGCCCTCTGGGTCGAGGCGACCGAACTCGACGAACCCGCCCCGGCCGGCAAGGCCCGGGAACTCGCCCGCGAGTACCGCGCGCTGATGACCTCGGTCCTCCAGCAGCGCGGCGCCTGGCAGGTCATCGACGCCATGGAGCGGATGACCGACCTCTCCGAGCTGGCCGACGCGGCCGGCTACGCGCCCTGGCTCAGCCTGGCGCAGAAGACCGAACTGCTCGCCGCGCCGGACGTCACCGCCCGGCTGGAGCTCCTCGTCGGCTGGGTGAAGGACCACCTCGCCGAGCAGGAGGTCACCGAGCAGATCAACAGCGACGTCCGCGAGGGGCTGGAGAAGTCCCAACGCGAGTTCCTGCTCCGCCAGCAGCTCGCCGCGATCCGCAAGGAGCTCGGCGAGGACGAGCCGGACGGCTCCGCCGACTACCGCAGCCGGGTGGAGTCCGCCGACCTGCCGGAGAAGGTCCGCGAGGCGGCCCTGCGCGAGGTCGGCAAGCTGGAGCGGGCCAGCGACGCCTCCCCGGAGGCCGGCTGGATCCGTACCTGGCTCGACACGGTCCTCGAGATGCCGTGGAACACGCGTACCGACGACAACACCGACCTGGCCGCGGCCCGCGCGGTGCTCGACGCCGACCACGCCGGCCTGGCCGACGTGAAGGACCGCATCCTGGAGTACCTGGCGGTGCGCAACCGGCGGGCCGAGCGCAACCTCGGCGTCGTCGGCGGTCGCGGCTCGGGCGCGGTGCTCGCCCTCGCCGGCCCGCCCGGCGTCGGCAAGACCAGCCTCGGCGAGTCCGTCGCCCGGGCGCTCGGCCGCAACTTCGTCCGGGTCTCCCTCGGCGGCGTCCGCGACGAGGCGGAGATCCGCGGCCACCGGCGCACCTACGTCGGCGCGCTGCCCGGCCGGATCGTCCGCGCCCTGCGCGAGGCCGGCTCGATGAACCCGGTCGTGCTCCTCGACGAGGTCGACAAGTTGGCCGCCGGCTACTCCGGCGACCCGGCCGCCGCCCTGCTCGAGGTGCTCGACCCGGCGCAGAACCACACCTTCCGGGACCACTATCTGGAGGTCGACCTCGACCTGTCCGACGTGCTCTTCCTGGCCACCGCCAACGTGGTGGAGACCATCCCCGGCCCGCTGCTGGACCGGATGGAGCTGGTCACCCTGGACGGCTACACCGAGGACGAGAAGGTGGCCATCGCCCGGGACCACCTGCTGCCCCGGCAGCGGGAGCGGGCCGGGCTGACCGCCGACGAGGTCACCGTGGCCGACGAGGCGCTGGCCCGGATCGCGGGGGAGTACACCCGGGAGGCGGGCGTCCGGCAGCTCGAACGCGGACTGGCGAAGATCCTGCGCAAGGTCGCCGTCGAACTCGCCACCGACCCGGGCCCGGTCCGGGTGGACACCGACGACCTGGCCCGCTACCTGGGCCGGCCCAGGTTCACCCCGGAGTCGGCCGAGCGGACGGCGGTGCCCGGCGTGGCCACCGGCCTGGCGGTCACCGGCGCCGGCGGGGACGTGCTCTTCATCGAGGCCACCAGCATGGAGGGCGAGCCGGGGCTGACCCTGACCGGTCAGCTCGGTGACGTGATGAAGGAGTCGGCGCACATCGCGCTGTCGTACCTGCGCTCCAACGGGCGACGGCTCGGGCTGGACCCGAACGCCCTCGCCGGGCGGCGGATCCACGTGCACTTCCCGGCGGGCGCGGTGCCCAAGGACGGCCCCAGCGCCGGCATCACCATGGTGACCGCGCTGGCCTCCCTGGTGACCGGCCGGCCGGTCCGCCCGGAGTTCGGGATGACCGGCGAGGTGACCCTCTCCGGCCGGGTGCTGCCCATCGGCGGGGTGAAGCAGAAGCTGCTCGCCGCGCACCGGGCCGGCCTGACCGAGGTGATCATCCCGAAGCGCAACGAGCCGGACCTGGACGACCTGCCCACCGAGGTTCGCGAGGCGCTGACCATCCACACCCTCGCCGACGTCGCCGACGTGCTCGCCCTGGCGCTGCGCCCGGCCGACGTCGACGCGGAGACCCTCGGCGGCCAGACGCTCAGCGCGGCCTGACCGCCACCCGCCCCGGCGGGACGCACCGAGGCCCCCGGTCCACCGACCGGGGGCCTCGGCGTGCGTACCTCAGCGCCGGTCGCGCCGGTCCCCGCCGAACTGTCGGTCGCGCCGCTCGCCGCCGAAGTCCCGGTCGCGGCGCTCGCCGCCCCCCTCGCCGTCCCGATCCCGCCGTACGGTGGTCTTGCGGCCCTTGATCGTGCTGCCGCGCAGCCCGGCGATCACCTCGTCGGCCACCCCGACCGGCACCTCCACCAGGGAGAACCGGTCGGCGATCTCGATCGAGCCGATGTCCCGGCCGTTCAGGCCGGTCTCCCCGGTGATCGCCCCCACCAGGTCCTGCGGGCGGACCCCGGCCCGCCGGCCCAGCCCGATGAACACCTGCGTGGTGTTGCCACCCGTACGCGGCCGGGCACCCCCGCCACGACGCTCACCGCCACGGCCCTCGAACCCGGGCCGGGTCTCCCGCTGCGGCCGGACCGCGACCTGCGGGATCTCCTCCTCGTCGGGGGCGCCGGGCAGGGTCGCCTCGTGGGCCAGCTTCACCGCGGCGAGGGCGACCTCCATCATGTCGAACTCGTCCGTCAGCGACTCCACGATCACCCGGAACGGGTCGAGGTCGTCCTCCAGCAGGCTCTCCCGCAGTGCGGCCTGGGTCAGCTCCAGCCGGCGGGTCCGCAGGTCGGCGACCGTGGGGATCTTGTCGATGGCGATCCGCTGGCCGGTGACCCGCTCGATGGTCTTGAGCATCCGGTGCTCGCGCGGCTCGGCGAGGGTGATGGCCACGCCCTCCCGGCCGGCCCGACCGACCCGGCCGATCCGGTGCACGTACGACTCGGGCGCCGACGGCACGTCGTAGTTGACCACGTGGGTGAGCTGCTCGACGTCCAGCCCGCGGGCCGCCACGTCGGTGGCCACCAGCAGGTCGGCGGTGCCCGACCGGAGCCGGCCCATCACCCGGTCCCGTTGCTCCTGGCTCATCCCGCCGTGCAGGGCCTCCGCCCGGTAGCCCCGGCCGTTCATCGTCTCGGTGAGCCGGTCCACCTCCTCGCGGCTGCGGCAGAAGACGATCGCCGCGGTCGGCGACTCCACGTCCAGCACCCGGCCCAGGGCAGCCGGCTTGTGCCCCCGGGCGACGATGTACGCGCTCTGCCGCACCCGGGGCGCCTCGCCGGCCACCGCCCGCTCACGCTCGATCTGGATGCGCTGCGGGTCGGTCAGGTGCTTGCGGGCCAGCCCGTCGATCCGGGACGGCATGGTCGCCGAGAAGAGCACCGTCTGCCGCTGCGCCGGGGCGTGCTCCAGGATCGCCTCGATGTCCTCGGCGAAGCCCATGTCGAGCATCTCGTCCGCCTCGTCGAGCACCACGGTGGCCACCGAACCCAGCCGCAGGGTGCCTCGGGCGATGTGGTCCAGCGCCCGGCCGGGGGTGGCGACCACCACGTCCACGCCCATGTCCAGGGCGCGCAGCTGCCGGCCGATCGGCTGGCCGCCGTAGATCGGCAGCACCCGGGTGCCGAGGTCCTTGCCGTAGCGGTGGAACGCCTCGGAGACCTGGACGGCCAGCTCCCGGGTGGGCACCAGCACCAGCGACACCGGGTCACCGGCGCTCCGGTCGTCCGGCATCCGCTGCAGCAGCGGGAGGGCGAACGCGGCGGTCTTGCCCGTACCGGTCGCCGCCTGCCCCAGCAGGTCCCGGCCGGCCAGCAGCGGCGGGATCGCCTCGCGCTGGATCGGGGTCGGCTCCTCGTAGCCGAGCGCGGAGAGCGCGCCCAGCAGCTCGGCGCGCAGCCCGAGATCCGCGAAGGCGGTCGCCTCGTCGGTGTCGGCGGTGGAGGTGGGGTCGGTCGGTGTTGGTGCGGAACTCATGCGTCAAGCCTTTCATCACCCCCGCCGGCCCGTCGCGGCGACCGGCACAACGGTCGCCCCCGACACGTTCAGCCGACGATGGCCAGCACCATGGTGAGCCCGACGACGGCGTCCAGGACGGCGCACCACTCGGCGTACCCGCGCGGCACCACCGCGCCGCGCCGGTGGTGCGCCACGTCCCAGCCGGCGTGCCCGAGCCAGCCGGCGGCCACCAGCCACCGCGCCGGCCCGTCGTCGGCGACGGCGGCCAGCACGGCCAGGGCCGTCCAGCCCGCCAGGCCGGCCAGCTGCGCCGGCAGCGCGCCCGGGGTACGCCACTGCCGGCGCAGCGTGCCGATCAGCAGGTAGCCGGCCGGCAGCACCAGCAGGCTCCACGGCGGTAGGACCACCGGGGCGACCCAGTTGTCGACCGTCATCAGCAGCGCCAGCCAGGTCGGCCAGCGGGCCGCCAGCGCGGCGACCACCGGGTGCCGGGGCGCCGGGGTCGGGTGCTGGCGCCGGTGCCGCAGGGCGACCAGGACCATCGCCGGCACCATCAGCAGGTGGCCGCCGAGCAGCAGGGCGTCCCCGCCGACCAGCCCGGCGGCGAAGGGCACGAGCAGCAGCAGGAACGGCACGTACATGGCGGCGACCATCTCGGCGGTGGCGCGGGCCCCGTGCCCCCGGTGCCACATCCACACCGCCATCCCGATCGACATGTCGGTCGCCATCACGAGGGCGGCGACCGCCGGGCGGGCCAGCCCGGCGGAGAAGCCCAGCGCCGCGCCGGCCGCACGCCAGAGCGGACCGAGCAGCAGCATCCCGACCACCATGGCGACGGTCATCTCGGCCAGGTGCCGCAGCAGGCGGAGGCCGGGGCGGTCCGCGGGGGTCGGCGGGGAAGCGGGTACGGCGAGCGTCTCGGACATGTCTCGACCCTGCGGCCCACCCGCGCCCGGGAACAGGCGCGAACGTCACGGGAAAGCCGGGTGGAACGCACGGGCGGTCCGTGACATTCCACCGAGGTGGACGGCACCGACCGGGGCCCTAGGATCGGCGGACATGACGGTCGGGACGGCGGGGGCGGACCGGCGGCTGCGCCGCGCCCGTCACGTCACCCTGGCGTCGCTGGCCACCAGCCTCTGGACCAGCCTGCTGCTGCCCGGCGTCGGCCTGACCCGGGAGCCCGATCCGCTGCGGCTGGCCCTCGGCGCGGTGGGCGTTGCCGCGTTCGCGGTCGCCCAGGCCGGCGTGCTCTACGCCGCGGTCACGCCCTGGCTGGCCCAGCGGTGGCGGCACCGGTCCGAGGTCGCGTTCGCCCTGGTCGCGGTGCTGAGCGTGCCGCTGGTCGGCCCGGTGGCGGCCGGCGGGTGGCCGACCTGGGCCTGGCTGGGCGCCTCGCTGGTCGGGATGACGCCGCTGCTGCTGCCGCCCGGCGCCGCGCTCGCCGCCGCCGCGCTGACCGTGGTGACCTCGCTGGCGGTGGCCGCCCGGACCGGTGGGCCGGTCGGCTCCGGGCTGGCGATCACCGGGGGCGTCGGGGCCGGGATCGCGGCGGTCAACTGGGTGCAGGTGTGGTTCTGGGACCTGCTCGTGGAGGCCCGGCAGGGGCACGACGCCCGGGCCCGGCTGGCCGCCGCCGAGGAGCGGCTGCGCTTCGCCCGGGACGTGCACGACCTGCTCGGGCACGACCTCACGGTGATCGCGCTGAAGGCGGAGCTCGCCGCCCGGCTCGCGCCGGTCGACGCCGGGCGGGCCGGTCGGGAGGCGGCCGAGGTGCAGCGCCTCGCCGGTTCGGCGCTGCACCGGGTCCGCGAGGCGGTGCACGGGTACCGGACGGTCGACCTGTCCGAGCAGCTCGCCGCGGTGCGGGAGGTGCTGCGCTCGTGCGGGGTGCGCTGCGACGTCGTACGGCCGCCGGGGGAGCTGCCGGCCGGCGCCGCCGTCGAGCTGGGGGCGGTGCTCCGGGAGGCCGCCACCAACGTGCTGCGGCACAGCCGGGCGGCCTGGTGCCGGATCGAGATCAGCTGGGACGGCGACGTGGCCACGGTGACGGTGAGCAACGACGGCGTCGACCCGCACGTCGGCCCGGACGGTCACAGCCACGGGCTGCGCGGCCTGGCCGAGCGGCTGGCGCCCACCGGCGGGCGGGTCGTCGCCCGCCGGGAGGGCGGTGTCTTCACCCTCCGGGCGACCGTGCCGGTGACCTCGTGATCCGCGTGCTGCTCGCCGACGACGAGGAGCTGATCCGGCACGCCCTCGCCGCCCTGCTCGGCCTGGAGGGCGACATCGAGGTGGTGGCCCAGGCCCACGACGGGCGTACCGCGCTCGGCGTCGCCCGGTCCCACCGGCCGGACGTCGCCGTGGTCGACCTGGAGATGCCGCCGCCGGGCGGGATCGAGGTCGCGGCGGAGCTCGGCCGGGCGCTGCCCGACTGCGCGGTGGTGATCCTGACCGGGCACGGCCGTCCCGGCCACCTGCGCCGGGCGCTGACCGCCGGGGCCCGCGGCTTCCTGGCCAAGGGCGCCCCCGGCGGCGCGCTCGCCGAGGTGATCCGCCGGGTCCATGCCGGCGAGCGCTACGTCGACCCGGCGCTGGCCGCCGACGCGCTGGCCCTGCCGCCCTGCCCGCTCACCCCGCGGGAGCTGGAGACGCTGCGGCTGGCCGAGTACGGCACCCCGGTCGCGGTGATCGCCCGGCGTACCCACCTGGCCGCCGGCACGGTCCGCAACCACCTGGCGGCCAGCGTGCAGAAGCTCGGTGCGGCCGACCGGGCGGAGGCGGTCCGGATCGCCCGCGAGGCGGGGTGGCTCTAGGACGACCCCTCGACCGGGGCGTCCATGCGGCCCCGCATTCCCGGGGGACATCCCCGCACAGCGGCGGCGACTAGCCTGACCGGGTGCGCACGGTCGAACTGGTCTGCTCCCCGCCGCTGGAGGAGACGGTCCGGGGGGTGTGGGACCGGCTCGCCGCCGCCGGGCTGCCCAGCCTGGCCCGCAACACCCACCCCACCAACCGGCCGCACCTGACCCTCGCCTCGGTCGACGAGTTCCCGCCCGGTGCCGAACAGCGCCTCGCCGACCTCTGCGCCGCCGCGCTGCCCCTGCCGGCCCGCCTCCAGCGGGTCGAGGTGCTCGACGGCAGCGCCCCGCTGGTCTGGCTGGTCCGGCCCGTGCCGGAGCTGGTCGCCCTGCACGGCGCGGTCTGGGACGTCCTCGCGGGCGCGCCGGGGAAGAACCCGTGGCACCTGCCGGGGCGGTGGATCCCGCACCTGAGCCTGGCGCTGCGGTTCCGGGACGCCGACCGGCGGCTGGCCCGGGCGCTGGCCGGCGCCGACCGGCCGAGCGGGGAGTTCGTCGGCGCGCGCAGCTACGAGGGCGACACCCGGACGGTCCGCGAGCTGGCCGCTGCCTGATCGTGGGCCAACGGCACGGGCCGCACCCGGGGCTGAGTCGGCCGGTGGGGGCCGTCCGCACGACGGCGGACGGCCCCCACCCGGCTCAGCGGTGGAACCGCAGGTAGTCGAACTCGGCGGTCACCGGCGGGTTGGCGCCGCCGTGCGCGACCAGGCCGATCCGGGGCGTGGTGTCGGCCGGGAAGGTCCACACCCCGCCCCAGGTCCAGTGCGTGCCGTCCCGGCTGGAACCGGCCCGGAACTCGTGTTGCCCGGTGGCCGGGTCGACGTGGTGGGCCAGCCGCAGCCAGGTGGTGGTGGCCGGGGTGCCGACGATGCTGCCGCCGTACACCGGGTGGCCGGCGAAGGGCAGCTCGTAGCCGTACTCGACCTGCCGGGTGTTCCAGATCGCCACCTGGGACAGCCGGGCGAACCGGTCGTCGTCCACGTACGCCACCAGGCCGGCCTGCTGGTAGTTGCGGACGGTTCCCTCGCCGAGGTCGAGGGTCACCTTCGTCTCCGCCACGTAGTCCCCGGTGGGGGCGTCGCGCAGCAGCACGCCCGCGGTGTTGCCGGTGCCGACCAGGTCGGTCGACTCCACCGGCCAGCGCAGCGCGCCGTCGGTGACGGTGGCCGCCGGGTTGCGCCGGATCCACTGCCAGGCCGGGTCGAGCCCGTCGTCGAACTCGTCGGACCAGCCGGTCAGTAACGGGCCGACACCCGGCGGCGCCACCGCGTGCCGCGCAGGCCGGCACAGCCTGGTCGCGCTGACGTTGTCGAACTCGCCGGTCCCGCCCTCGGCGACCAGGGTGAGCGGGCCGGCGACCGGGTGGGTCAGCCGCAGCGCGACCACGGCGAGCTGGTCGCCGAGGCGGGCCGGGCTCAGCTCGGCGACGAGCTGAGCGCCGCGGACCTCGACGGCCAGGTTGTGCCGGTCGGCGGGGTCGACACCGGCCGGCAGCGGGACGCTCGCCGTGGCGCCGCCGGCTTCGCGCGCGGTGAGCTGCCCGCCGCCCACCTGGACCTCCACCCGGCCGAGCCGCAGCCCGGCGGCGTCCGCCCCGGTCAGCCGCAGGTCGGCCTCCGCGCGCAGGTCGCCGCCCACCGCGGTACGACTCGTCAGCGCGCCGGTGCCGGTGAGCCGCCCGTCGGCCACCTGCCAGGCGCCGTCGCCGGCCCGCCAGCCGATCAGGGCGGGGGAGTCGAAGCGTTCGTCGAGCCGGGCGGTGGTGACCGGCGCGGGCCGCGGCTGCTCCGACGGGCCGGCGCCGGCGTTCACGGTCGGCCAGCCGTCGATCCAGTCGAGCCGGTCCAGCAGCATCGGCCGCTCGTTGATGCCGAACGGCTCGTCCAGGTACGGGTCGGCGCGGTCGATCGCGTGGTAGACGATCCAGTCCTGGCCGGACAGGTCGGTGAGGAAGCCGTTGTGGCCGGTGCCGATCCAGCGGTTGCCGTTCTGGGTGAGCACCGGGGTGCCGCCGGCCCGGGAGGCGTCCAGCCGCAGCCCGTCCCGGTCCACGAACGGCCCGCGCGGGCCGCGCGAGCGCCCGACCTGGACGGAGTAGCCGGTGGCCGGGCCGGCGCAGCAGTTCGCGGTGGAGGCGAAGAGGTAGTACCAGTCGTCGTGGCGCAGCACGTAGCTGCCCTCGAACTTGTTGTCGACGGCGACCAGGGTCGGCGCGCCGACCGCGCGCAGTCCGTCGGCGGTCAGCTCGGTGACCGAGACGCCGCCGTAGTAGCTGCCGAAGTAGAGGTAGGTGCGGCCGTCGACGTCGGTGAACTGGCTGGGGTCGATGGTCCACAGGTAGCCGCCGCCCCCGCCGGGGCGCGGGGCGACCACCGGCTGATCGGCGAAGGTCCACGGGCCGGTCGGGGTGGGCGCGGTGGCGGCACCGATGGCGGTGTCGAAGGTGTCGGCGGAGACCCCTGTGTCGGTGACCGTCACGTACATGACCCAGTGATCACCGACGCGGCGCACGTCGGGCGCCCAGAACGCCGCGCCGGGGGCGGCCCAGGACGGACGCTGGTCGGGGGCGAAGGCGTCGCCGACGTACGTCCAGTCGACCAGGTCCGCCGAGCGGGCGGTGGGTACCCGGTGGGCCTGCTTCTCGCCCTCGCGCAGCGGGTCGGAGGTGCCGTAGGCGTACCAGAGGCCGTCGTCGCCGCGGATGACGACCGGGTCGGCGAAGGTGTCGGCGAACCCGGCGGAGACCGGGTTGTGGTAGCGGTCGGGCCCGGAACCGGCGGCGGCCGGCGGGGACGCCGTCGTCGCCAGCACCAGACCGAGCACGGCGGCGAGCACGCCGCCACGGTGGAGATTTCCCATCAGACCTGCCTCGGGTCGGTGTCGACAGAGGTCACTGCGGTCCACCGTTTCTACAACGTTGGATACAACGATGTAAAGAGTGTCGACACCGTTCGATGGGCGCCGAACCGTGCCCGTGCCAGCATGGGGGCCATGACCACCACCAGCACCGACGGCGGTGCGGTCGCCGGCCTCGCCGCCCTGCTCGCCGACCGCACCCGGGCCAGCTTCTGCCTTGCCCTGCTCGACGGGCGGGCCTGGACGGCGGGGGAGCTGGCCCGCGCCGCGGGGGTGGCCGCCTCCACCGCCAGCGACCACCTCACCCGGCTGGTCCGCGGCGGCCTGCTCGTCGAGGAACGGCAGGGCCGGCACCGGTACGTCCGGCTGGCCGGCCCGTCGGTGGCCCAGCTCATCGAGGACCTGGCCGGCCACGCACCCGCCCCGGCCGCCCCACCCCGCACCCTGCGCGCCGCGTCGGCCGGCGCCGCCCTGGCATACGCCCGGACCTGCTACGACCACCTCGCCGGGCGGCTCGGCGTGCGGCTGTACGACGCGCTGCTGGCCCAGCGGGTGCTGGACCGGTCCGGCGGTCTTGCCCTCACCCCCGCCGGTCTGGACTGGCTGACCGGCATCGGGGTGCCGGTCGAGCCGCTGCGGGTTGCCCGACGGCCAATGGTGCGCGACTGTCTC
Source organism: Micromonospora sp. NBC_00898 (assembly GCF_045207895.1). NCBI lineage: Bacteria > Bacillati > Actinomycetota > Actinomycetes > Micromonosporales > Micromonosporaceae > Micromonospora > Micromonospora sp. NBC_00898. The sequence goes on along the minus strand of NZ_CP108775.1, from coordinate 2,806,214 downwards.
GACTGGACCGAGCGCCGCCCCCACCTGGCCGGCGCGCTCGGGGCGGCACTCTGCCACCGCTTCCTCGATCTCGGCTGGACCGTACGCGGCACCGGCCGCGCGATCCGCCTCACCCCGGCCGGCGCCCCGGCCCTCGCTGCCGCCCTCGGTCTCGACCCCGCCGACCTGGCCCCCGCCCCACCCCGCGACGCCGGTGCCGGCCGCGCCTGACCCACCCACCCCACCCGTCCCGTCTCGCCCCCGCCCGCGACGGTTCGGCGGGGGCCGAAGGGTTCGGGGCCTAGCGTGCCGGTCATGAACTGGTCGACAATCGCCGCCACGGCCGTGTGCGGGCCGCCCGTCCCCGACGCCGAGGGCGGCTGGTCCGTCACCCGGCACGCCGACGTGACCGCCGTGCTGACCCACCCCGACTGCGTGGTGCCGGCAGCCCCGGGCGGGCCACCGGGCACCCTGGCCTGGCTGCGCGGCGCGGTGAGCCGGTTCAGCGGCCCGGAGCACCACCCGGCCCGGCGCGCGATCGGCGTGACCGCCCTCGTCGGGCTCGACCCGGACGAGCTGCGGACCGCCGCCGCCCGACTGACGGGCGACGAGATCGACCGGGCCGGCGGGCGGCTCGACGTGATGGCGCGGCTGGCGCGGCGCGTACCCGTGGTGGTGCTGGCCGACCGGCTCGGCCTGGCCGACCCGCCGGCGGCGGTGCCGGCGGTGGTCGCGGTGGCCGCCGCCTACCATCCGGGCGTGACCCCGGCGGCGGTGGCGCGCGCCGACCGGGCGGTCGGCACCCTGCTGGGGCTGTCGCCGCCCGCTCCGCCGGAGGTCACCGCGAACCGGCTCGGGCTGCTCGTGCAGGCCTGCGACGCCACCGCCGGCTTGATCGGCGCTGCCGCGTGGCAGGTCCTGCCAGGGCCGCAGGCCGCCGCGGACCGACTCGGTCCGTCGGCGCCGGCCGACACCGTCGGACGGGACGTCCGGTCGGTGCCCACTGGCGACCTGCTCGCCGAGGTGCTCCGGCTCGACCCGCCCGTCCGCGCCACCCGCCGGGTCGCCGGCGCCGCGCTGCGGCTCGGCGGGCGGGAGATCGCCGCCGGCGCCCCGCTGCTGCTCCGCTTCGACGCGGCCAACCGCGATCCGGCGGTCTTCGCCGAGCCGGACCGGTTCGTCCCGGGCCGGCCGGGCCGCGCGCTGACCTTCGGCGCCGGGCCCCGAGGCTGCCCGGGCGAGCGGCACGCCCTGGCCCTGGCCACCGGGGTGGTCGACGTGCTGCGCCGCCGCTGCCGCGCCACCGACGCCGAGATCCGCCACGACCCGCACCCGACGCTGCGCGTCCCCACCAGACTCGAGGTCATCACGAGATGAACGACCGGTACGCCGCCTTCCGCGCCCTGCACCGGCCGGGCCGTCCACTGCTGCTCCCCAACGCCTGGGACGCCGCCTCCGCCGCCGCGCTCGCCGCCCGGGGCCACCCCGCGATCGGCACCACCAGCCTCGGGGTGGCCGCGGCCGGCGGGAAGCCGGACGCGGCAGCGGCCACCCGAACCGAGAACCTCGACCTCGCCCGCCGGCTGCGCGGGCTTCCGGTGCTGCTCACCGTCGACGTCGAGGGCGGCTTCAGCGACGAGCTGGCGGAGGTCGCCGGGTACGTCGCCGAGCTGGCCGAGCTGGGCGTGGTGGGCGTCAACCTGGAGGACGGCCGCCCCGACGGCACCCTGGCCCCGGTGGAGCTGCTGGCGGCCAAGCTCACCGCGGTGCGGGCGGCGGCGCCCGGGGTCTTCCTCAACGCCCGCACCGACGCCTGGTGGCTGGGTGTGCCGGAGCCGCGGGAGCAGGCCCTGCACCGGGCCCGGGCGTACCGGGACGCGGGCGCCGACGGGGTGTTCGTCCCCGGTGCCCCGGACGACACGGTCGGGCTGCTCGCCGCGGAGGTGGGTGTGCCGCTGAACGTGCTGCACCGGCCCGGCGGCCCGGGCCTGGAGGAGCTGGGCCGGCTCGGGGTGGCCCGGGTGAGCACCGGGTCGCTGCTGTTCCGAGCCGCCCTCGGCGCGGCGCTCGACCTCGCCGACGCCGTCCGGGCCGGGCGGGACGGTGCCCCCGGCGGGGTCCCGTCGTACGGGTGGGTGCAGGAGCTGTCCGGGCGGTTCGGGGCGAACCTGAGCCGATAGGGCGTCGTTCGGGGGAGATAGGAGGATTGTTCGGGGATCCACGGGTTGCGGTGCTTACGGTGTGTTTCAGGTTCATCCACACCGTGTCCTGCCCGGAGAGAGGACCCGACCATGCGAGTGCCCAGCCGAAGCCCTGGCCAGCAGCCCGGGCCCGCCGTCGCGTCCGCCGCTCCCGTCCGCCGCCTGCCCACCTCGCCCCCGGGCCGCCGGTCCGCACCCGCCGAGCCCGACCTGGCCGCGTACCGGGCCGCGGTGGCGGAACTGCTCGTCGAGGTGGGCGCCCTGGCGGACGCCCCGTCAACGGCGGCCCGTCAGGTGCTGCTGGACCAGCGGCTGCGCGAGCCGGCGATCGCCGCGGTGCTCGACGCCACTCCGCAGGGGTTCGTCGGCGCCCGGGAGACGCTGCTGCTCGAGATGGCCCGTTACCAGCCGAACGCCCGCAGCTCGGCCGCCGACCTGAGCGCGCTGGTCCGGATCTACCTGCTCTCCCGGATCGACGTGATGTGGTGGCGGGACGCGCCCGTCTTCGCCACCGACGCGCAGGTCAACGGCAGCGTCGACCTGGTTGACCTGGAATGGTTGCGCCGCCGGGGCCTGCTCGGCTTCCGGTACCAGGAGCAGCCGGCCACCGTCCTCGGGCGGGGCCTGCGCGCGGTGCGCCGCCAGCTCCTCCCGGACGCCACCCCGCGCACCGCGGGCCTGATGTTCCGCCGGGCCCGCCGCGAGATCGTGGCCCTGCTCAACGACATCGCCCGGGAGTTCGCCCTGGCCACCCCGCCGGGAACCCCGCCGCTCTGGGTGACCAGCCTGGCCCGCAGCGCCGAGCACCAGTACCGGCTGCGCCGCCTCGGGTACGCCGCCATGGTGCCCAGCGGCCACTGCCTCGGCTACGCCGCCGACGTGGAGTTGGCCTGGTTCCGGCGCTTCGGCGTCCGGGACACCCTGGCCGGGCTGCTGCTGGCCCGGCAGGACGCCGGCGAGCTCAACGTGGTCGACGAGGGACAGGCCTGGCACCTCTGTCTCGCGCCCACCGCCCACCGCCGGCTGCGCCGGGCGTACGAGGCCGAGATGGGGGTCTGAGCGGGATGTGCGGCATCGCGCTCAGCGTCGGTCCGGAGGCCGATCCGGCCACCTTCCGCCGGATGCTCGCCGTCCTCGCCCCGCGCGGCGAGGTCACCGAGACGCGGCAGGAGAACGGCCTGCTGGCCGGCGTACGCCGGCTGCGGATCGTCGAGCGGGAGGGCGCGGCGCAGCCCTGGGTGTCGCCCGACGAGCGGTACCTGCTCTGCTACAACGGAGAGGTCTTCAACCACCGTGAGCTGCGCGGGGAGCTGACGCGGCTCGGGTACGCCTTTCGGGGCGGGAGCGACACCGAGGCGGTGCTGGCCGCCTTCCTGTGCTGGGGCGAGGACGCGGTGTCGCGGCTGCGCGGGGAGTTCGCCCTCGCCGTCGTGGAGCGGGCCACCGGCCGGGCCTACCTGGCCCGCGACCCGCTCGGGGTGAAGCCGCTCTACTGGTCCCGGGCCCCCGGCTGCCTGCACGTCAGCTCCGAGGTCAAGGCGCTGGTCGGGCACGCCGCGCCGATCAGCGAGGTGCCGCCCGGGCATCACGGCTGGGCCGAGCCGGACGGTCCGGTCCGGCTGCGCCCGCACGTCGACCTGCTCACGCTCGGCGTGGGGCTACCGGTGATCGACGACCCGGACGAGGCCGCCCTGCTCGTCCGGGTCGCGCTCACCGACAGCATCCGGATGCGGGTGGACACCGATCTGACGGTGGGTGTGGTCCTCTCCGGCGGGCTGGACAGCTCGCTGGCGCTGCTGCACGTCAAGGAGATGCACCCGGACTGCGTGGCGGTCACCGTCGGCGTCCCGGACAGCCCCGACGTGGCGTACGCCCGGCGGCTCGCCGCCGACCTCGGCGTGCCGCACGAGGTGGTCGAGCTGCGCCCGCGGGACATCCGGCTGGCCGACGTCCGGGAGGCGATCCGGATCTGCGAGCTGACCGAGTACGGCGACATCATCAACGCCGTGGTCACGGTGCCGATCTTCCGCCGGCTGCGCGAGCTGGGGGTGAAGGTGGTCCTCACCGGGGACGGCTCGGACGAGCTGTTCGGCGGCTACCCGATGTACCACCAGGTCGGCCCCGAGCCGTCCCGCCAGCTCTCCCTGCACAAGATCCGCAACCTGTGTCGTACGGAGTTGCAGCGGGTCGACCGGGCCAGCATGGGCCACGGGGTGGAGGCCCGGGTGCCCTTCCTCGACCTGAGCGTGGTGGAGCTGGCCATGCGGCTGCCGCTGGAGCTGAAGATGCGCGACGGGCAGGAGAAGTGGATCGTCCGGCGGGCGTTCGCCGATGTGCTGCCCGAGTACGTCCGGCGGCGGCCGAAGAACCCGATGTCGTACTCGTCCGGGCTGCACGAGCGGGCCCGGTTGTACAAGCCGTTCTTCGCCCGGCTGCACCGGTCGTTCGGCTACGACCTGCTCGAACCCGTGCGCCGGGACTTCGACAGCGTGCTCACCCGCTGCGGCAACGACCTGGACGCCGCGATCGCCGACGGGCTGGCCCGCCCCGACTACACGGTGCTGGAACACGCCCGGGACCTGGTCGGCGCGGCGAAGTGGAACGCCGCTCCGGTGGTCCGCCGGCTGGTCGGCCCGCGCCGGACTCCGGGCGGCGACGAGGCGGCGCTGCCCGGCTGAGCACTGGAACCCGGCGCTTGACTCTGACACCGTGTCAGGGCCGACCGTGAGGAGACCATGTTCACCATCGGAGATTTCGCCGCGCTCGGCCGGGTGTCGGTCCGGATGCTGCGCCACTACGACGGCATCGGGCAAGCGACGCCGGACATCAGCCCGGTGATCCAGCCGCTCTACCCGGAGCTGTTCCGCCAGCTGGAGGCCGCCCACATCTGCCCGACCGGGCCGGGGCTCGCCTGGTACGAGCCCGCCGGGGAGGGTGAGGCGGTCCGTGACGCGAGGTCCGATCGCCGCCAGCATCCCGGGCCGGACCGCGCCAGGGTGGGGTCATGACGACAGCCATCCACACCACCTTCCTCGTCCGCCCCCTGCCGGCCGGCGCGCTGGCCGCCGTCCGGGCCGCCGGCCGGGACGCGGCGGGGCAGCCGGTGGAGCGCTTCACCGCCGAGGGCGGGGAGCCGCTGCGCTGCTGCCTGCGCGACGCGACCCCGGACGAGCCGCTGCTGCTGTTCGGCTACCCGCCGCCCCCGGCGGCCGGGCCGTACCGGGAGGTGGGGCCGATCTTCGCCCACGACACGGACTGCCCGGGCGTGGACCCCGCCGGCGGCTACCCGGCCGGGTGGCGGGGGCGTCCGCAGGTGCTGCGGGCGTACGACCGGCGGGGGCGCATCCACGGCGGCCGGCTGCACGACGGCAACGACCCCGAGGCGGTCATCGCCGAGCTGCTCGCCGATCCGGCGGTGGTCGCGCTGCACAGCCGCAACGTGGTGTACGGCTGCTACATGTTCACGGTCGAGCGGGCAGACGACTGAGCCATCCCTTCGCGGGGCGTGACCGGCGGCGGCCGGGGTATCAGCCCGGCATGGCGGGACTGGACGCGATCGCGGTCGGGCAGGTGGCGCGGGACCTCGTGCTGCTGGTGGACGAGGTTCCCGGCGCCGCCCGGACGGCCCCGGTGCGGCGTCGCCGGGAGCTGCTCGGCGGCAAGGGCGCCAACCAGGCCGTGGGCCTCGCCCAGCTCGGCGCGCGGGTCGGCCTCCTCGGGGTGGTGGGGCTGGACGAGGTCGGGGACCGGCTGCTCGGCCAGGCGCGCAGCGACGGCATCGACGTCGCCCCGGTGCTTCGCCGGGAGGGCACGGCGAGCGCGCTCATCGTCGACGTGGTGGACGCCCACGGCGGCTGGCGCTACCTGGAGGACATCCCCGAGGAGACCCTGCTGACCGAGGCGGACGTGGCCGGCGCGGCGGATGTGGTGCAGGCGTCGCGGGCGGTGCTCGTACAGCTGCAGCAGCCGCTGCCGGCGGCGCTCGCGGCGGCGCGGTGTGCCCGGGCGGCCGACCGGCTGGTGCTGCTCGACGGCGCGCCGGACGACCCGCATGCGGCGGCGGAGCTGCTCGCCCTCGCCGACGTGCTGCGTGCCGACGCGCGGGAGGCCGGGCTGATCGTCGGTGAGCCGCCGAAGGACGCCGAGGCCGGCCTGCGGGCCGGCCGGGAGCTGCTCGGGCGGGGGCCGTCGCTGGTGGCTGTCGAGGTGGCGGGGGAGGGGAACGCCTTCGCCTGGCCGGGCGGGGAGCTGTTCGTGCCGCTCAGCGAGACGCCCACGGTGGACACTACCGGCGCCGGCGACGCGTTCGTCGCCGCGCTCACTGTCGGCCTGCTCCGCGGCGACCCGCCCGAGCGCACCGCCCGGTACGCGGTCGCGGCGGCCGGAGCCACCGTCGGTCATCCCGGCGGCCGGCCGGCACTCACCGGCGCGGTGATCGAGGGGCAGCTGGGCCGGATCCCGCCGCACTGAGGGCGGCCGCAGGCGGCCGGTGGTGCCGGTCGAGCTATGGACATCCGTCGCTGCCGTCCCTAGCGTCGGTGGCATGCGCAGGAGCCTGCTCGCCGCCACTGCCGCCCTGCTGCTCGCCGCCACCGGCTGCACGGGCCCCGAGTCCGCGACCTCGCCGGCCGCCCCGACCTCGCCGGCCGCCCCGCCTGGCGCGGCCGGCGTGCCGACCGCCTCCCGGCAGGACGCCGGGCAGGCCGAGCGGACCCTGGCCAGCCTGCGCAAGGTCGACGAGCTGCCGCTGTACGAGATGACCTACGTCGGTGACTACGACCCCACGCTCGGCACCTCCGCCACGACCGGGGCGACCCCCTTCGGCTGTTCCCTGTTCGTCGCGGCCGGCGACCGGAGCCGCCCGCTGTTCGCCCGCAACTTCGACTGGGAGGCCCATCCCGCCCTGGTGCTGCGCACCGACCCGCCGGACGGCTACGCCTCGATCTCCCTGGTGGACATCGCCTACCTCGGCGTCGGCGTCGGCGCCGACCCGGCCGGCGACCGCCGGCTGCTCAACGCGCCGCTGCTGCCCTTCGACGGGATGAACGAGCGGGGCCTCGCCGTCGGACTGGCCGCCGACGACACGGCGACCGCGCGCCCGGTGCCGGGCCGGCCGACGGTGGGCTCGGTCCGTATCCTCCGGCTGGTGCTGGACACCGCTGCCACCGTGGACGAGGCGATCGCGGTGTTCGAGCGGTACAACCTGGACTTCGGCGGCGACGCGCCGCTGCACTATCTGCTCGCCGACGCCAGCGGCGCGTCGGCCGTGGTGGAGTTCGTCGACGGCACCATGCGGACCGCGCGGGAGGGCGGCCCCTGGCGGGCGCTGACCAACGTGCCCGTCATCGGTGTGCCCGACCGGGAGCTGCGCGGGGACCGGCGCTACGGGATGATCGCCGCCGCGCTGGACCGGTCCGGCGGCGCGGTCGACGCCCCGGCCGCGCTGCGGATCCTCGACGCGGTACGGCAGCCGCACACCCGCTGGTCGGTGACGTACGGCCTGCGGACCGGGGAGGTCCGGCTGGTGACCGCGACCGGTGAGGGCGAGCGGCGCTACCAGCTGCCGATGAGCTGAACCGGCTCGGGCCCGGCCCCCGGGTGCGGGGACCGGGCCCGAGCCCGGCTGACCGTCAGTCCCGGTAGTCGGGCTGGGTCTGCACGTTGAGTCGGGTCAGGTGCCTCGTGTTCGCTCCCGGGATGGACTCCTGGTCGATCTCCAGCACGTCCAGACCCTTCTGGATGTCGCTGGAGAAGATGTTGCCGTTGTAGTAGTACGCCGACCAGGTGCCGCCGAGCACCAACTGGGTGTCGGAGATCGGGCCCCGCTCCCAGTAGCCGATCTCCCGCGGGGCCGCCGAGTCGGTGAAGTCCCAGACGGAGATGCCGCCCTGGTACCAGGCCTGGACCATGACGTCGCGCCCGGGCACCGGGATCAGCGAGCCGTTGTGGGCCACGCAGTTCTCGGTGCTGGAGTTGGCCCGGGGGATCTTGAAGTAGCTGCGGAACACCATCGTCCGGGCGTCACCGCTGCCGGTGATGTCGTAGATGGCGTCCGCGCCGCGGTTCGGCCCGACGGCCGTGTTGCAGGTCGCCGCGCCACCGCCACCCAGCTCATCGGTGAAGATGACCTTGGTGCCGGTGTTGTTGAACGTGGCCGAGTGCCAGAAGGCGAAGTTGGTCGTGTCCCGGACCTGGTTGATCACCCGGGGCGCCTCCCGGTCGGAGATGTCCATCAGGATGCCGTCGCCCATGCAGGCGCCGGCGGCCAGGTCCTTCTGCGGGTACGCGGTGATGTCGTGGCAGCCGGTGGTGGCCGAGCCGCCCGGGCGGCCCGGGTACCCGCCGTCGGCGAAGAGGTTCGGCGTGGCGACGACCGCCGCCTCGGTGGGCCGGTCCAGTGGCACCTTCACGATCGAGATCGAGTCGTGTGGCGGCTGGCAGTCGGGGAAGGCCGACGCCGGGCTGTACGAGGAGACGTACAGGTAGACGGATGTGCCGTCCTTTCCGGGCACCAGCGTGTGCGTGTGCGAGCCGCAGTCGGTCTCCACCGACTTGATGTAGCGCGGGTTGGTCTTGTCGCTGATGTCGAAGACCTTGATGCCCTCCCAGGACTCCTTGATCGACGCCGACTGGGAGACGCTGTTGCAGGAGTCGTCGCTGCGCGAGGAGTCGGTGGAGAGGAAGAGTAGGTCACCGTAGACGGAGACGTCGTTCTGGGAGCCTGGGCAGAGCACCTGCGACATGATCTTCGGCTTCGACGCGTTCGCGATGTTGTAGATGGTGAATCCGTTGTAGTTGCCGACGTACGCGAACGGCCCCTGGAAGGCCATGTCGGTGCCGAAGGAGCTCTCGGTGTCGAACGGCGCCTGCTTCGGCAGGTTGGCGATCTGCCGGAGGTTGGGGCTGCTGGAGATCTCGTCGACACCGAGCCCGGCGGTGTCCACCGTGGCGGGTTCGGCGGCGAGTCGTGGTGTCGCCTGAGCGCCTGGGGCGACGGCCGCACCGGCGACGAGGAGGCCGGCGGCGGCCAGGCTGACGATCCGGAGACGGCGGGCGGGAGGCGTACGGAATCTGATCATCGGCGAGGCCCTTCGAAAGGGGATGACGATTGCCCACACCTTACCGATGGATCACCGTCATCAATGTGATCTGGGTCACATCTAGCGCGGTTGGTCTATGGATAGGATCGCTCTCACCTCGATCGGAGGGAGTGGCGCATGACCGGCCGACGTGGACGCGTACTGATCGCCGTCACAGCAGCGGCCCTGATGCTCGTCGCCCTCGGCGTGGCACTGCGGAGCCGGGACGATCCCGCGCCGACGGCGGCCCGGCCGGTCGCGGCGGCGAGCCCGTCGTCCACCGTCGACGTACCGCCGGTCATCGTCCCCGGGCGGCCCGGTGAGTCGGCGGTGGCCCGCCCGGCGCAGGAGGTCCGCGACGCCGCGCCACCCCGCTTCAACAGCCTCGACGTCTGGTTCGTCCGGATGATGATCCCGCACCACCAGCAGGCCCTGGAGATGGCCGCGCTCGCCCCGGAACGGGCCGCCGACCCGCGGGTACGCGCCGTCGCCGACCGCATCCGGGCCGCCCAGGGGCCGGAGATCGGCCTGATGCGCGGCTGGCTCGCCGCCCGGGACCTGCCCGCCGAGGTGCCCGGCCACGACCACGGCACCATGCGGGGCATGCAGTCCCCGGAGGCCATGCGACGGCTCGCCGCCGCCCGGGGCGCGGACTTCGACCGGCTCTTCGTCCAGATGATGACCGAGCACCACCAGGGCGCCGTCGCGATGGCGACCGACCTGCTCAAGGTCGGCGCGGACCTGACCATGTCCGAGTTCGCCAACTCCGTCGCCACCGAACAGGGCGTCGAGATCACCCGGATGCGCGAACTGCTCGCCTCCTGAGCCCTCCCGTTTCGCGGACGAGAGGGACGCACGCCCCTGGCTGGCGACCGGGGCCGACGACACGATCGGGCCGGTGCTGCACGAACTCACCGCCGCCCTGCGCCGGGAGGGGCTGATCCCGGTGACCATCGAAAGGTTCGCCTGACGGCTCACCGGGGCCGCCCCTGGTAGGTCCCGCACTGCCTTTGGAGCTGACTCGTCTGCGATATCACGCCTCCGCGTCGCTGATACTGGTAGGAAGCGCCTCCGCTACGGGCCCCTCCGTGCCAAGGTCCTCCATCCCCACTCCGCAAGGTCCACCGTGGTCCACCGTCAGCGCGGGCGCGATGGCCGTGGTCGCCCGGATCGGCGGGGACTTCACCCTGGTCCTGCCGTGGGGGAGGCTCGGCCTGATCCTCGCGGTGGCGGTGCTGGCCGCGCTCGCCGCCTCCGTCCTGCCGGCCCGGCGGGCGCTGGCCCGGCCGGTGGTCGAGGCGCTCGGTGCGGAGTGACGCCGACCCCCGCAACGGCAACGCTCCGGCCCGCGGTCGCGGGCCGGAGCGTGGTCGGCTCAGCTCAGGTGGTGCCCTCGGCCGGCGGGTTCGGCGGGGTGCTCTCCGTCGTCGGCGGCGGGTTCGGCGGGGTGCTCTCCGTCGTCGGCGGCGGGTTCGGCGGGGTGCTCGTCGTGGTCGGCGGCGGGTCGACGGGCGCGGAGCTCGACGGGCTGCCCGACGGTGCCGGGTCGGCGGTCGCGCTCGGCACCGCGCTCGGCGTCGCCGAGGGCGAGACGGACGGCCGCGTGCCCGGGCCGATCGGGCGGTAGGTCCGGCCGTTCTGGTCGGTGGGCGTGACCTCGTTGACCACGGGTTCCTCGCCGGCGCCCCCACTGGGCGCGACCCCGGACGACGTGGGCGGGATGGTGGTGGCCGGGTTGTTGTTTACCGACTTCGCCGCGCCGAGCGCCGCGCCGAGGGCGGTCAGCGCCACCAGCACCGCGGCGAGCGCGCCGACCAGGGTGCCGCGTCGGCCCCGGCGGCCCACCGGGGGGACCGTGGCCAGCGGCGCCGCGGCCGTCAGGTCGTTCCGGGTGTTGGTCGGGCCGGTCGGCCGGCGCAGCGCGACCGGCACCGTGGCGGTGGGCGAATCGGAAACCGTGGCGCGGGCCGCCGCCGCCATCGCGGCGCCGGTCGGGAAACGGTCGGCCGGGTCTTTCGCCAGCGCCCGGGCGACCAGCTCGCGGACCGGCGCCGGGATGTCGGGCGACAGCTCCGGCGGCGCGTCGTCGAGATGGCGCACGGCGACCTGGAGCGGGTTGTCGCCGGTGAACGGCGGGCCGCCGGTCAGGCAGCAGTACGCGACCGCGCCGAGCGCGTAGATGTCGGTGGCGCCGGAGACCGGGCGGCCGGCGGCCTGCTCGGGAGCCATGTAGAGGGCGGTGCCGGGCACCGCGTTGGTGCTGGTGATGCTGGTGACGTTGGTCGACCGGGCCACGCCGAAGTCGACCAGCACCACGCTGCCGTTGTCCTGCACCAGCAGGTTGCTCGGCTTGACGTCCCGGTGCACGATGCCGCGGGCGTGCGCCGCGTGCAGGGACTGGGCCACCTGCGCCACGATCGACATCGTCTCGGCGACCTCGAGCTGCCCGGCGGCTTCGATCCGGCGGGAGAGTGGCTCGCCCTCGACGAACTCCATGACCAGGTAGTCGGCGCGGCTGCCGTCGGGCAGCTCGTCCATGCCGGAGTCGAAGACCTGCACGATGCCGGGGTTGCGCAGCGAGGCCATGATCCGGGCCTCGGCCCGGAACCGGGCGATGAAGTCGGGGTCGGACACCAGCGCCGGAAGCAGGACCTTCACTGCGACCTGACGGCCCAGCACCAGGTCCGTGGCACGCCAGACGTCGCCCATGCCGCCGGTGGCGACACGTTCGTCCAGGCGGTACCGACCGCTGAGTACGACTTCCGATGACAACACCCCAATACCGTACCCAGAGCGATCGCGGAGTATTTCCCGCGATCTCCCCGGTCGCGGGCGGCGGCCGGCCCCGGGTCGATCCGCCGAACGGTCACCGACACCCGCGCCTTTCGGTTGACCGTGACGGCACCGGTACGATCGGCCAGGAATGGGGGCCGAAGGGTTCGTATGTCCGACTTCCAGACACCTCCTTCGCTCGTTCGCCCCCTGATCCGAGCGCCGGAGCGTCCGGCGGGCGTCTGTCGTTACGCCGACTCGCCGTTGTCGACCGTAGATAAATCTCACTCTCTCCCGGTTGAACGGCAACTTGTCCCACCCCCGATCGACTCCTAGCGTTAGCCCGGCTCCGGGCCGCCCCAGGACGCCGGTACGGTATGTCCGCCGACGGCCGTGCTCCGCGGCGTTGTCCACATGTGCCGTCCGCCGCTGCGGCGTCGGACGCGATCAGGTCAGCGGGGGGCTGATGGTGCGGGTGGTGGTCCGATTGGCGGACAGGGCGGGCGTCGGCCACGCCGGCTCCGGCACGGGTCGACCCGCGGATTCGGGACGGCGGGCCCATGACGGCTGAGCTGAGCGAGGCGGTCGTCGCCGCGCAGGCCGGGGACGAGGAAGCCTTCCGCTTCCTCTACCGCAGCCTGCAGCCCGGCCTGCTGCGCTATCTCACCGCACTGGTCGGCGCGGACGCCGAGGACGTCGCCTCGGAGACCTGGCTGCAGATCTCCCGGGACCTGCCCAGCTTCACCGGCGGCGAGTTCCGGGCCTGGACGGTGACGATCGCCCGCAACCGCGCCATGGACCACCTGCGCCGGCAGCGCCGCAGGCCGTCGCTGCCGGTGCCCGTGCAGGCGCTCAGCGAGCTGGCCGGGGACGCGGACACCGCCGAACGGGCCGGCGAGACCATCGGCACCGAGGCGGCGCTCGCGCTGATCGCCACCCTGCCACCCAGGGAGGCCGAGGCGGTGCTGCTCCGGGCCGTGATCGGGCTCGACGCGGAGACCGCCGGGCGGGTCCTCGGCCGGCGCCCCGGCGCGGTCCGCACCGCCGCCCACCGGGGCCTGCGCCGGCTCGCCGCGTTGCTCGAACGCGCCGAACCGGACCAGCCGTCAAGCCCACCCCGCCCCCGTACCGGCCGGGGACGGCAGGCGCCCAGTGCGCCGCACGCCGAGCCGGCGGACGGATGACGTGAGGGGATTCCGATGAGCTTTCGCCGGTCCGACGGACCCGCCGACCGGGCGGAGTCCGAGCGTCTCCTCGACGCGGCCCGCGACCGCCGACCCGCGGCCGACGCCGACCCGCTGCGGCACCTGCTCGCCGCCGCCGCCGCTCCCGCGAACCCGGGCGAGCTGTCCGGGGAGGAACAGGCCCTGGCCGCGTTCCGGGCGGCCCGTACGGCGCCCGCGCCGGTGCCGGCGCGAGCACCCCGACCCCGGAGGTTGCGGGCCCACGCGGCGGCCTGGGTCGCCGGGCTCGCCGCCACCGCCACCGCCGGCGTCGCCTTCGCCGCGGTCAGCCTCGAGCGCCCCGAGGAGCCGACGCTCCCACCCGCACCCAGCTCGCCGGGCTGGTCCGGCTCCGGCGTCGACAGCTCGCCGCCGCGCACTCGGGACGCCGACCCGACCGGGAGCGAGCCCGGCGCTTCGGCCACCACGACCCCGAGCGCCACCGGCGCCGGGCCGGGCGAATCGGCGGGTACGCCGAGTCTGACCGGGCATTGCCGGGCGTACCTCGCCAAGTCTGCCCCGCAGCGCGCCAAGGCGCTGGAGACGCCCGGCTTCGCCGACCTGGTGACCGCCGCCGGGGGCGCCGACAACGTCGAGGACTACTGCCTGCGGCTGGTGCCGGAGGCGAGCCCTAAGGCCTCGACCAGCGCTGGTGCCGCCAAGTCGACCCGACCCACTCCCGCCGCGCCGACCGGGAAGCCGAGCACCGGCGGCGACGGCTGAGTCGCCGATCCGGACAAAAATTCATCTCTACGGGCGCGCGGAATCCGTCTGCTAGACAGAAGATGGTGGGACCGCGGGGAGCCGGTCGGGCACGGTCGGTGACGGTGTGGTCGACGCAGCGGTCGGGACCCGCACGGAGAAGGGAGCCGTCTCTTGGTGATGTCACCGGAGCTGGACCGGATCACCGTCCTGCGGGACACGGCCGGGGCGGTCGGGCACATCGCCAGGATCTGCTTCAAGACCGGCCCACCCCGGTTCACCGGCGTCGAACTGGAATGGACCGTGCACGACGCGGCGGATCCGGCCCGCCCCGTCGACCGTGAACGACTGCGCCGGGCCCTGGGGCGGCACAGCCCCGCCACCATCGGCGGGACGAGCCCCGCCGAGCCGCTCCCCGGCGGCGGCAGCGTGACCGTGGAGCCGGGCGGGCAGGTGGAGATCTCCACCCCGCCGCGATCGTCGGTCGCCGCGCTGATCGCGGCCACCGAGGCCGACATCGCCGGGCTGACCGCCGTGCTGGACGCCGCCGGCCTGGTCCTGGGCCACACCGGCATCGACCCCTGGCGAGCCCCCCGCCCGGTCGTGGAAACCCCGCGCTACCAGGCCATGCGCTGCGTCTTCGACCGGCGCGGGCCGGCCGGTCGGACCATGATGTACAGCACCGCCGGGCTCCAGGTCTGCCTGGACGCCGGCGAGCCGGAGCGGCTGGCCGAGCGGTGGGCGGCGGTGCACGCGGTGGGGCCGCCGCTACTGGCCGCGTTCGCCACCGCCGACCGGCACGCCGGCCGCCGTACCGGCTGGGCCTCGGCCCGGATGGCCGCCTGGCTGGCCATCGACCCGCCCCGGACCCGACCCGTCTGGTCCCCCGCCCGGCCCGACCGGGACCCGATCGCCGCCTGGACGGAGTACGTCCTCGCCGCGCCGCTGCTCTGCCTGCGCGACGACGGTCCGGACTGGACGCCGCCGGCCGGGGTCACCTTCGCCGACTGGCTCGCCGGGGCGCTGCCCCGGCCACCCACCACCGACGACCTGGAATACCACGTCAGCACGCTCTTCCCGCCGGTCCGCCCCCGCGGCTACCTGGAGGTCCGCTACCTGGACGCCCAGCCCGGTCGGGAGTGGACGCTGCCGGTCGCGGTGCTGGCCGCCCTGTTCACCGATCCGGGCACCACCCGGACCGCGCTGACCGTCGCCGCGCCGGTCGCCGACCGCTGGCACGCGGCCGCCCGGTACGGCCTGGCCGACCGGCCGCTCGCCGAGGCGGCGGCGGCCCTGTTCGACCTGGCCCTGGCGGCCCTGCCACGGCTGGAGCTGCCGGCGGGCCGGCACGAGGAGACGAGCCGAGGGATCCGGCGGCGCCGCGCCGCCGCGGAGAGGGGGTACCGGTGACGACGACCGAGCGGCCGGACACGGAGGCGGAGCGGCTGCGCACCCGGATCGCGGCGGAGCTGGAGCGGACCCGCGCCCGCACCGCCCGGCTCACCGAGGCGGTGGACGACGACGACCTGATGCGGCAGCACTCGCCGCTGATGTCTCCGCTGGTCTGGGACCTGGCCCACGTCGGCAACCAGGAGGAGCTCTGGCTGGTCCGCGACGTCGGCGGCCGCCCACCGGTCCGGCAGGACATCGACGACCTGTACGACGCGTTCAAGCAGCCCCGCAAGGACCGTCCGTCGCTGCCGCTGCTGCCGCCCGCCGAGGCGCGGGCCTACGTGAGCACGGTCCGGGACAAGGTGTACGACCTGCTCGACGGCATCCGCTTCGCCGAACGGGAGCTCGTCGCCGAGGGGTTCGCGTTCGGGATGATCGTGCAGCACGAGCAGCAGCACGACGAGACCATGCTGGCCACCCACCAGCTGCGCTCCGGGCCGCCGGTGCTGGACGCGCCACCGCCGCCGCCGCCGCGGGCCCGGGTGGCCGGCGAGGTGCTGGTGCCGGCCGGCCCGTTCACCATGGGCACCTCCACCGACCCGTGGGCGCTGGACAACGAGCGCCCCGCGCACACCGTCGAGCTGCCCGCCTACGCCATCGACGCCGCGCCGGTCACCAACGGCTGGTACCGCCAGTTCATCGCCGACGGCGGGTACGACGAGCCGCGCTGGTGGAGCGAGGCCGGCTGGCGGCACCGCACCGAGGCGGGGCTGACCGCGCCGATGCACTGGCGGCGCGACGGCGACGGCTGGGCGTACCGGCGGTTCGGCCGCTGGTCGCCGGTCCGCGACGACGAGCCGGTGGTGCACGTCTGCTTCTTCGAGGCGGAGGCGTACGCGGCCTGGGCCGGCCGGCGGCTGCCCACCGAGGCGGAGTGGGAGAAGGCGGCCCGCTGGGACCCGGCGACCGGCTGGTCCCGCCGCTATCCGTGGGGAGACGAGGACCCCACCGCCGAGCACGCCAACCTGGGGCAGCGGCACCTGTGGCCGGCGCCGGTCGGCGCGTACCCGGCGGGAGCCTCGCCGCTCGGCGTGCACCAGCTGATCGGCGACGTCTGGGAGTGGACCTCGGCGACCTTCCGGGGGCACCCGGGCTTCGCCGCGTTCCCGTACCGGGAGTACTCGGAGGTCTTCTTCGGCGACGACCACCGGGTGCTGCGGGGCGGTTCGTTCGGCACCGACAAGGCGGCCTGCCGGGGCACCTTCCGCAACTGGGACTACCCGATCCGGCGGCAGATCTTCAGCGGGTTCCGCTGCGCCCGTGACGCCCGGCCCGAGGAGGCGCACGGGTGAGCGGCGGTGCCGCCTGATGTGTCGCCACCTCGCGTACCTCGGGCCGCCGGTCAGCCTGCGGTCGCTGCTGTACGACCCGCCGTACTCGCTGCTGCGGCAGTCCTGGGCGCCCCGGGACATGCGCGGCGGCGGCACGATCAACGCCGACGGCTTCGGCGTCGGCTGGTACCCGGGCGAGGGCGAGCCGGTCCGCTATCGGCGCGCCCAGCCGCTCTGGGCCGACACCACCCTGCCCGAGCTGGCCGCCGCGACGGTGACCGGCGCGGTGCTGGCCGCCGTCCGCTCGGCCACCGTCGGGATGCCGGTGCAGGAGAGCGCTGCCGCGCCCTTCGCCGAGGGGCGCTGGCTGTTCAGCCACAACGGGGTGGTCCGGGGCTGGCCGGACGCGGTGGTCCCGCTCGCCGCCGAGCTGCCGGTCCGTGACCTGCTCACGCTGGACGCGCCGACCGACGCCGCGCTGCTCTGGGCGCTGGTCCGGCAGCGGCTGCGGGCCGGCGACGATCCGGCTGTGGCGGTGGCCGCGACGGTGGCGGCGGTCGCGGTCGCCGCCCCGGGCTCCCGGCTGAACCTGTTGCTGACCGACGGCCGGACGGTGGTGGCCAGCGCCGCCGGGCACGCGCTGTCGGTCCGGACCGCCGGGGATTCGGTGCTGGTGGCCTCCGAGCCCCTCGACGACGACCCCGACTGGCGGCCGGTGCCGGACGGGCAGCTGGTGGTTGCCACCCGGGCCAAGGTGCGCACGCGCGCGCTCACGGGCGGGTGATGGCGGAGTTTTTCGCAGGTGGGACAGGGACGTTCGCCAACCGAAGGGACACCTCATGAGCGCGGAGCCACTGGAGATCTACCTGGAGGAGCAGGACCTCGGCCGCAGTCTGCGGGAGGATGTGCGGTTCGGGCTGACCGCCGAACCGAAGTGGCTGCCACCGAAGTGGTTCTACGACGCCAGGGGCAGCCATCTCTTCGAGGAGATCACCCGGCTGCCGGAGTACTACCCGACCCGGGCCGAGCGGGCGGTGCTGGCCGAGCGGGCCGGCGAGATCGCCGAACGCACCGGCGCGAAGACGCTGATCGAGCTGGGGTCCGGCTCGTCGGAGAAGACCCGGCTGCTGCTGGACGCCTTCACCCGCCGCGGCGGGCTGGGCACCTTCGTGCCGCTGGACGTGTCGATCAGCGCGCTGCGGCAGTCCACCGCGGAGATCGCCGCCGACTATCCGGGGCTGCGGGTACGCGGGATCGTCGGCGACTTCACCCGGCAGCTGGACCGGCTGCCCACCGGCGGCCGGCGGCTGGTGGTCTTCCTCGGTGGGACGATCGGCAACCTGCTGCCGGTCGAGCGGGCGGAGTTCCTGACCTCGATGCGCGCGGCGCTGGAGGCCGGCGACTGGCTGCTGATCGGCACCGACCTGGTCAAGGACCCGAAGGTGATGGTGCCGGCCTACGACGACACGGCCGGGGTGACCGCGGACTTCAACCGCAACGTGCTCCGGGTGATCAACCGGGAGCTGGGCGCGAACTTCGACCCGGAGGCGTTCGCCCACGTGGCCGTCTGGGATCGGGAGCACGAGTGGATCGAGATGCGGCTGCGCGCGGAGCGCCCGATGCGGGTGCGGGTGCTCGACCTGGACGTCGAGTTCGCCGCGGGGGAGGAGCTGCGGACCGAGATTTCGGCGAAGTTCCGGCCCGAGGGGCTCGCGACCGAGCTGACCGGCGCCGGCTTCGCCACGGAGGCATTCTGGACCGACCCGGACGGCCTGTTCGGGGTCACGCTCGCCCGGGCCGACTGAACGGCGGCGCGGCCGGGCGCCGTCGCGGGTGACCCTGTTCACCCGCGACGGCCGGTGGCGGGCGGGGTGGGCTAGGCTGTCCGCCGCGAAGGGGAGTAGCCCCCAATGACGTGGTCGACATACTGGTGCGTTCCGCATCCGGCCACGCGGCCCCGGTTTCCGGGGCGGGCGAGACCTTCGACTCAGGCTGTCGCAGCCGGGTCGAGGGCGCCCCCGTACCTCCTCCCGGCTTGATCGGGAAGGTTCACATGGACGGTTTCCTCGTCGCGCTGGTGATCAGCTTCGGCGTCATCTTCGTCGCCGAGCTGGGTGACAAGTCCCAGCTCATGGCCCTGACGTTCGCCACGCGGTTCAAACCCGTGCCGGTGCTGATCGGCATCACCGTGGCCACCGCGGTCGTGCACCTGGCGTCGGTGGCGATCGGGTACGGACTCAACGCCGCCCTGCCCACCGCCTGGATCTCGCTGATCGCCGGCCTGGCGTTCCTCGCCTTCGGCGCGTGGACCCTGCGGGGCGACAAGCTCACCGAGGAGGAGAAGCGCAAGGCCGAGAAGACCGGCAAGTCGGCGATCGTCGCCGTCGGTGTCGCGTTCTTCCTGGCCGAGCTGGGCGACAAGACGATGCTCGCCACCATCACCCTGGCCACCAAGTACGGCTGGTTCGGCACCTGGCTCGGCTCCACGCTCGGCATGGTGGCCGCCGACGCGCTGGCCATCCTGGTCGGCCGGCTGCTCGGCCGGCACCTGCCGGAGAAGGCCATCCGGTACGGCGCCGCGGTGCTCTTCGCCATCTGCGGCCTCTGGCTGATCTTCGAGGCGGTCGCCGAGCTGCCCTGATCGCCCGGGCGGGTCGGGCTCCGCGCCGGCCGACTACTGCCGGCCGCGCCGGGTAACGCCCCGGGGTGCGGTGGTCGGAGGTCCTGCGCCACGGCGACGAGATCGTGGTCGCCGTGGTGGAGGTCGCCGGCGCGTTGATCATCTTCATCGGGGCGCTCTGGGCGGCGTCGCGGTTCGTGGCCATGGGCCTGCGGCACCGCGACGCCGCCCTGTTCACCCCGATCCGGCTCTCCCTGGGCCGGTTCCTCACCCTCGGGCTGGAGTTCCAGCTGGCCGCGGACATCCTGCGTACCGCGGTGTCGCCGACCTTCACCCAGATCGGGCAGCTCGCAGCGATCGCCACCATCCGGACCGCGCTGAACTTCTTCCTCCGCAGGGAGATCACCCAGGAGCAGCGGCAGGTTGGCCAGGCGGGCGGCGGGCCGGCGCCGTGACCGGCGCGCTGCCGGACCTGACCACCGGGCTGGCCTTCCTCGCCGGGTTCGCCGCGCTGGTCACCACCGGTTCCTGGCGGGCCGCGCTGCGGGTCCTGCTGGACCTGCTGGTGGCCGCCGGGCTGCTGCGCCTCTCCCTCGCGGGCGGCTGGTCGGCGCTGGCGGTGGCGGCGGCCGTCGTGGCGCTGCGGCACGTCCTCTGGGCGGTCCTGGCCGCCGGCGCGCCGGGCCCGGCCGCAACATCGCCGCCGCGCTGCGGGGGAGACGATCAGCGCCTAGCGTTGGCGGCGAGAGGCGAACACGGAGCAGACCGGAGGTCAACCGCATGAGCAGGCACGACGAGCCCAACGAGTACGGCTTCGCCGGTGACCCCACCGCCCCCGAGCCGCCGGCCGGCGGGCGTCCCGACGAGCAGGACCGGGCCGAGGAGATCGCGGTGCCGGGCGACGACTTCACGGAGCCGTTCGCCGACGCGCTGGAGGAGACCGAGGAGACCGAGGAGGAGCGTGCGGCCGAACGCCGGCGCTGAGCCGTGGCGTCCGGCCGGGTGCGGACCGGACGCGGTGGGACGCCCGGACGGCTGGGCCGTCCCACCGCGGGAGCCGGTCAGCGCGGGCCGTGGGTGACCGTGATCGGCACCCCGGCCTCGATCTGCGCCTGGAACGCGGTCAGCACCGATCCGCGGCTGCCGAGCACGTTGCCGAACCGGACACTGAGGTACGCCCCGTCGAGCTGGGCCGAGTGGGCGGTGAGTCGCTCGGTGATCCGCTTGGAGTAGCCGAGCACGCTGACCGGATTGGCCGCCTTGCCGGTGGAGATGTTGACGAACTTGGCCACCTCCCGGCAGGCCTCCAGGACGTTCAGGTGCCCCACACGTTGGTCTTGATCGCCTCGCCGGGCGTGCAGCGCCGACTCGTCCCGGTCCAGCATGATCAGCTCACCGGGCTCGCAGCGGGCGATCTGCCGGCACAGCTCCGAGCCGATGGAGCCACCCGCCCCGGTGACGAGGACCCGCCGACCGGCCAACCCGTTGCGTTCCACCGCCAGGTCGGCCACCCGCTCCCCCCGGCCGAGCAGGTCGGTGATCTGCATGTCCCGTACGTCGGTCACCGCCACCGGCCGGTCCAGCAGCTCGCGTACCGGGGGGAGCACCTTGAACGCGGCGTCCGCCTGGAGGGTCCGGCTGCGCACGTCGCGCAGCAACCTGGCGTCCGAGCCCCCATCGAGAAGATCACGGTACGCGCCCGGGCCCGGCGGACGGCCTCGGCGATCTCCTTCCGGCCACCCAGCACGCGTAGCCCCGCCAGGCGCAGGCGGTGGTGTCCGGAGTGGTCGTCGAGCAGTCCGACCGGGACGTACCGGCTGCGCGGGTCGCCGAGGAGCACCCGGGCGAGCCGTTCGCTGGCCTCGTCCACGCCGTAGACGAGACACCGTTCCGTGCCACGGACCGGGCGCCGCCTGGCGCTCCCGTTGGGCGCGCCAGGCGGCCCGGGCCGCCCCATCAGGAGCAGGGCGACGGCGGTGCCCACCAGCGGAGTGCTGGCCGGCGCGCATCGATCGGGTGCCGCGCGCCGACCCGGGAGCGGACCACGTTGATCGCGACGGGGACCGCCGCGCAGGCGAGCGCGGCGGACAGCACCCGGACGGACTGGGCCGGGTCAGGCCGAATTCGAAGCGGGTCTACGCGGCACCCAGGAAACCGGCGCACCAGGCGACCGTGTCCAGCGTTAACAGAGGCGGGGTGGCGCGCGGTGGGTGGCTCCGGCGCGGGGTGCTGCGGCTGCCTCGGCGGTGGTGGCTTCGCGATCCATGGTCTGCCCTCTACGTCTGATCCGAGAATGGGAGGATTTGGTACTTATATGCCGGTCTGATCGTCTACATTCGTTGAGTCGTTCACCGAGAAGGATGAGTGCTTTAGATCCTGGCACGTGTGCTGGTCGTCTTAGGGAGGTTTCGTGCGGTTTTTCCGGATAGCTGGCTCGACGCGAGGGGAGTTGTGATGGACGTTCGCAGCCACCTGCGCCTGATCCGACGCCACTGGTGGATCGTTCTGGTCACCCTGATGGTGGCGCTGGGTTCGGCCGCCCTCGTGACGGTCCGGACCCCACCCCGGTACGTGGCCTCGGTGACCTTCTTCGTCACCACGCCCAGCCAGGGCGTAGCCGACGCCTACCAGGGCGGGCTCTTTCTCCAGCAGCGCGTGAAGTCGTACGTCGACCTGCTCACCAGCGACCGGCTGGCGCAGAGCGTGGTGGCCGAGAACCCGGTCGGTCTCACCGCCGGCCAGGTGCAGCGGCGGGTCACCACTTCCACCGAGGCGGGCACGGTGCTGCTGAAGGCGACGGTCACCGACACCGACCAGACCCGCGCGCTGAAGATCACCGAGACCCTCGCCGCCAAGTTCGTGGAGCTGGTCCAGAAGGTGGAGACGCCACCGAACGCCACGGCCTCCCCGATCAAGCTGGAGGTGGTCAGCGGACCCCGGGTGAGCTCCAGCCCGGTCTCCCCCCAGCCGGTGCGCAACCTGGCCGTCGGGGGCGTGCTCGGCCTGCTGCTCGGCATGGCGCTCGCCGTGCTCCGCGGGCTGGCCGACGTGCGGATGCGGGACGCCGCCGCGCTCCAGCGGGTGACCGGCAGCCCGCTGCTGGGAGAGATCCCGTTCGAGAGCGACGCCCGGAGCGCCCCGCTGATCGTCGGCGAGGCGGCGAACTCGGCGCGCGCGGAGGCGGTCCGCAAGCTCCGCACCAACCTGCGCTTCGTCGACGTGCACGAGCCGGCCCGGGTCATCGCGGTGACCAGCGCCCTCCAGGGCGAGGGCAAGACCACCATGGCCTGCAACACGGCCATCGCGCTGGCCGAGGCGGGCTGGCGGGTGCTGCTCATCGACGCTGACCTACGCCGGCCCAAGGTCGCCGACTATCTCGCCCTCGACGGTGGCGTCGGCCTCACCGACGTCCTCGTCGGCGACGTCCAGGTCGGCGACGTCGTCCAGCGCTGGGGCGACAAGTCCCTGCTGGTGCTCCCCAGCGGGTCCACGCCGCCCAACCCGAGCGAGCTGCTCGGTTCCAAGGCGATGGCGGACCTGCTGCTCACCCTGCGGGAGTCCGCGGACATCGTGGTCATCGACACCGCGCCGCTGCTGGCCGTGACCGACGGGGTCGTGGTGGCGGTGCAGGCCGATGGTGCCCTGCTGATCACCCAGCAGGGGCGGACCTCGCGCCGCCAGGTGGCCGCCGCCGCCCGGTCGCTGCACTCGGTCTCGGTCCGGCTGCTCGGCTGCGTGCTGAACATGGCGAAGATGCCGAAGGCGGACGCCTACCAGTACGAGGCGTACCGGGTGACCTTGCCGCCCGCGCCGTCCGGGCCCGCCGACCGGGCGCCCGCCGCCCGGCGGGGCGAGCGCCGCGGGACGGGCCGGGGCAGCGATCCGACTCAGGAACTCACCCGGCTGTCCCGATGAGCGCCAGCACGGGTCTGATCGACTGCTCGATCTCCTCGGCGCAGCGCCGGAAGTCCGCCGGCGTGCCACCGATCGGGTCACGCAGATCGTCCGCGCCGGGGGCGGCGGGTTGCAGCCGCCCCCGGGCGCGGGCCGCCGCCTCGACCGCCGCCCGCAGCGGTCGGCCGGCCGGGTCCGTCGGCGGTTCCGCCGCGGCGGCCAGCCGGGCGAACTGGCGGAGCGTGAAGGTCCGGTGCAGCACCTCCGGGGCCAGCGCCGTGCAGAGCGAGCGCTGGCGCCGGGTCGCGGTCAGCACCACCGTGGCCGCCGTCAGGTGTTCCGGGCGCAGTTTTCGGGCGCGGAAACCGGTGGGGTCGGCGCCGGTCCCGGCCGCGACGTCGATCGCGTACGGGTGCATGGGCGTCCCGTCGACGGCGTCGGTGCCCGCGCTGGCCACCGTGACCGGGTGTGCGGCGAGCAGCCGGCGCGCGATGTACTCCGCCATCGGTGACCGGCACATGTTGGCGTGGCAGACGAAGAGCACTTCGTCGACCATCGGCACCCCTCTCGTCGACGCGGTCGCGGGACGGTTCGCCGCGACGGTGGTGCTCCGGCGGTCGCGGCCGGACGCGGAGGGGTTGTCGGCATCGTACGGGGTGCCCATGGCTCGGTGGCGGGCCGCCGCGCCGGGGGCCGGCGCATGAAGATCGGCATCCTGTCGTACCACTTCCCGCCGGAGCCGGCGTTCATCCCCGGCAGCCTGGCGGAGGAGCTCGCCGCCCGCGGCCACGAGGTCCGCGTGCTCACCGGCTTCCCGGACTACCCCGGCGGGCACGTCTATCCCGGCTGGCGGCAGCGCTGGCGGCACCAGACGCGCAGCGAGCGGCTGACCGTCCGCCGGGTGCCCCGGTACGCCGGGGGCGACGGGTCCGCCCGAGCGCGGATGGCCAGCTGGCTGTCGTTCGCCGGCAGCGTCGCGCTCACCGGCCGGCGTTACCTCGGTGACATCGACGCCCTGTACGTCTTCCAGCTCCCGGCGGTAACCTTCGCCGCCGCCGGCCTGCTGCGGCTGCTCGGCCGGGTGCCGACCGTGCTGCACGTGCAGGACGTGTGGCCGGAGGACGACGAGTCCCGCAGCGCCGACACCCGGCGCTGGTCGGGGCGGGTCGGCGCCACCCTGCGCCGGCTCTACTCGGAGGCCGACGGCATCGCGGTCAGCGCGCCGTCCATGCGGGACCTCGTCTCCGACGGCGGCGCCGACCCGGGTCGGGTCCGGATCGTGCTCAACTGGACCGACGAGCGGATCTTCCAGCCGACCCAGCCGAGTCGGGCCGCCAGGCGGCTGATCCGCCGGGACGGCCGGTGCGTGGTCATGCACGCCGGGACGATCGGCGTACGGCAGGGTCTGGAGACCGCGGTGCGCGCGGCGGCGGCCCTGGACGACCGGCTGGACCTCGTCCTGGTCGGCTCCGGCGCGGAGGAGCGGCGGGTGCGGGGGCTCGCCGCCGAGCTGCGGGCGGACAACGTCCGCTTCGTGGATCGGCGCTCACCGATCGACATGCCGGAGCTGTACGCGGCGGCCGACTACCAGCTGGTGATGCTGCGAGACCTGCCCGAGCTGCGCGGCATGGTGCCCGGGAAGCTGCAGGCCGCCCTCTCCTGCGCCTCGCCGGTGGTGGCCTCGGCCGGCGGTGACACCGTCGCGCTGGTCGAACGGGCCCGGGCGGGACTCTCCTGCCCGCCGGAGGACTGGGCCGCGCTGGCGGACCGGTTCTGGCTGGCCTCCGCGATTCCGCCGCCGGCCCGCGCGGACATGGGCCGCCGGGGACGCGAGGCGTACCTACGGGAGATGTCACTGCGGGCCGGGGTCGACCGGATCGAGCAGATGCTCTACGACGTCTCGGCGCGGGCCGCCCGGGCGGATCGGCGAGGCGAACAAACCTCGTAAAAAGCACTACACCCGTAAAGAGCGTTGATACGCCACTTGACCACCGGTAATATGTGGCAGAAATCGACCGAACGTCACTTCTATCCGTTTTTTGGAGTGGAGAGTGGTGTGGCGGAGCGCGGGGTGTCGCGTCGTCGACGGAGCGGTTCCCGCCGACGGACCAGGGCGCGGATACGCCGGGCCCTGCTCACCTGCCTGGTGGTCGGCTCGCTGCTGCTGCTGACCGGCGGGTGGGTCGGCTTCCGGGGCTGGCAGGCGCGGGCGCACCTGCTCAACGCCGCCGGCCTGGCCCGGGAGCTCAGCTCCGAGGTGGTCGGTGGGGACGCGGGTCGGGCCCAGCGCACCCTCGCCGCGCTCCAGGAGCAGGCCGGCGCCGCCCGCGGTGCGACCGGCGACCCGGGCTGGTGGCTCGGCCAGCGGAGCCCGTACGCCGGGGAAGACCTGACGGCGGTGCGCCAGATCGCGGTGGCGACCGACGACCTCGCCCGGCGGGCCTTCCCGACCCTGCTCCGGATCGACCTCGCCTCCCTGGTGCCCCGCGAGGGTCGTCTCGACCTGGCCCGGCTCCGTTCCGTCGCCACCGAGCTGTCGGCGGCCGACCAGGCGGTCCGGGAGACCGGGGAGCGGCTGCGCGCGGTACCCGTCGACGACCTCGTCGGGCAGGTGCGGGACACGCTCACCGGCCTGCGCGCGGAGATCGACCGGCTCGTGGAGCTCACCGCCGCCGCGGACCAGGGCGCCCGGCTGCTGCCGCCGCTGCTCGGCGCCGACGGCCCCCGGCGTTACCTGCTCGTCTCCCAGAATCTCGCGGAGCTGCGCGCCACCGGCGGCATGATCGGCGCGTACTCGGTGATCCAGGCCGAGGGCGGGCGGGTTCGGATGACGGCCCCGGGCTCCAGCGCCGGGCTGCGCCCCTTCGACCCGCCACTGCGCATCGACCCGCAGGTGCGGCAGCTCTGGACCGACCTGCCGGGCAGGTATCCGGCGGACGTGAATCTCGTCCCGGACTTCCCGACCGCGGCCAGCCTCTACCGGGAGATGGTCCGACGGCGTAGCGGGACCACGGTGGACGGTGTCCTCGCGGTGGATCCGGTGGTGTTGTCGTACCTGCTGACGGTGACCGGGCCGGTGCCCATGCCGGGCAACGCGCCCCTCGCGGGGAGCACGGTGGTCCGGGCGTTGCTCAGCGACGCCTACCGGGACCTCGACTCCCAAGCGCAGGACGCCTACTTCGCCGCCGCGGCGTCGGCGGTCTTCGACACGTTCCTCAACAGGAGCGTCAACCCCCGACAACTTCTGACCGTTTTCAACCGGTCTATTACCGAACGCCGGATGTTGTTCTGGAGTGCCCATCCCGAGGAGCAGCGCGTCCTGGGCGACAGCCGGTTGACCGGGACGCTCCCCGGGAAGGACACCGTGCCGACGGTCGGCGTGTTCCTCAACGACGGCAGCGGCGCGAAGCTCGGCTACTACCTGCGGTTCTCGGCGCATCTGACGGTCGGTGACTGCCAGTCCGACGGCCGGCGGGAGCTCCGGCTCCGGGTCGCCGTGCACTCCACCGCGCCGCGTTCGGGCCTGTCCAAGTCGGTCACCGGTCTGGCCCGCTCCAGCGATCCGTACACCGCCCGCACCCTGCTGTCGGTGTACAGCCCGGCCGGTGGGGCGGTGCTCGGCGGCCGCCTCGACGGGAGGACCGCCGCGATGAGCAGCGGGACCGACCGCCGGCGGCAGGTGGCGGTCGCGACGGTCGAGGTACGGCCCGGGGCCACCCGGACCCTCGACCTCGCGCTGCTCACCGGGAAGACCGGCGCCGGCACCGCCGAGTTGCAACTCACCCCAACCGCCACCCCGTGGACCACCCAAGTTATTACCGCAACAAGCTGTGATCAGTAGGAGGGGAGTATCACCGGCCAGGTCCTGCCGCCCTGCGCCACGCCGCCGTGAGCGCCTCGGGCTGGGTGGTCGCTGACCGATCGCACCGGGCAGGGCCCGGATCTGAACGCGGTGCCCGCCGGACAACCGTCCGGCGGGCATCCCGGCATTCGCGATGGCGGCACAATGGGAACGATGGCGGCGGAGTCCTGGGAGGACCGGGCCGGGCTGGTGACGCTGCCCGGTGGCGCCGTCGTGCGCGGACGGCGAATCGGTGACCGCGCCTCGCCGGCCGACTTCGCCCTGCTGCTCGCCCCCGGGCCGCTCCCCGCCTGGCCGCACCGGCGGATCCGCTGGCCGGACTTCTGGCTGCCGCTGGACCGCGCCGACGCGCTCGACGCGCTGTGCGAGGCACGGCGGCGGGCGTACGCCGGGCAGCGGGTGGAGATCGCCTGCCGGGGCGGTGTCGGCCGGACCGGCACCGCGCTGGCCGCGCTCGCCGTCCTCGACGGGCTGCCCGCGGACCGGGCGGTGGCCTGGGTCCGCGCCCGCCACCACCCGCGCGCCGTGGAGACGCCATGGCAGCGGCGCTGGCTCCGGCGGGTCGACCCGTCCCGCGACCGCACCGCCCGCTGACCAGGCTGCGGGACGGCCGGTCAGCCGGAGAAGTACCGGCGCAGGTGGCGGGCGGTGACGGTGTCGCCGTGCGCGACCAGGTCGGCGGGGGTGCCGGTGAAGACCACCCGGCCGCCGTCGTGGCCGGCGCCCGGGCCGAGGTCGACGATCCAGTCGGCGTGCGCCATCACCGCCTGGTGGTGCTCGATCACGATCACCGTGTTGCCGGCGTCGACCAGCCGGTCCAGCAGCGCGAGCAGCTGGTCCACGTCGGCCAGGTGCAGCCCGGTGGTCGGCTCGTCCAGCACGTAGATGCCGGCCTTCTCCGCCATCCGGGCGGCCAGCTTCAGCCGCTGCCGCTCACCGCCGGAGAGCGTGGTGAGCGGTTGGCCGAGACCAAGGTAACCGAGGCCGACGTCGGCGAGCCGGTCGAACACCGCGCGGGCCGCGCCCGTGGCAAAGAACTCCCGGGCCTCGGTGACCGACATGGCCAGCACCTCGCTGATGTTCTTCCCGCGCAGCCGGTACGCCAGCACCTCGTCGGTGTAGCGGCGCCCCTCGCAGCGCTCGCAGACCGTGGCCACGCCGGCCATCATCGCCAGGTCGGTGTAGACCAGCCCGATGCCCCTGCAGGTCGGGCAGGCGCCCTCGGAGTTGGCGCTGAACAGCGCAGCCTTGACTCCGTTGGCCTTGGCGAAGGCGGTCCGGATCGGGTCGAGCAGGCCGGTCCAGGTCGCCGGGTTGCTGCGCCGGGAGCCGCGGATCGCGGGACTGGTCCACCACGACCACGCCGTCCCGGCGCGGCAGCGAGCCGTGGATCAGCGAGCTCTTGCCCGAGCCGGCCACCCCGGTCACCACGGTCAGCACCCCCAGTGGCAGGTCCACACTGACCTCCCGCAGGTTGTGCAGGTCGGCGTTGCGGATCGGCAGGTGTCCGGTCGGGCGGCGGACCGGGTCGCGCAGCGCCGCCCGGTGGTCGAGGTGGCGGCCGGTCAGGGTGTCCGAGCGCCGCAGGCCGGCGACGTCACCGGCGTAGCAGATCCGGCCGCCGGCCGAGCCGGCGCTCGGCCCGAGGTCGACCACGTGGTCGGCGATCGCGATGGTCTCCGGTTTGTGTTCGACCACCAGCACCGTGTTGCCCTTGTCGCGCAGCCGCAGCAGCAGGTCGTTCATCCGGGCGATGTCGTGCGGGTGCAGCCCGACCGTCGGCTCGTCGAAGACGTACGTCACGTCGGAGAGGCTCGAGCCGAGGTGGCGGACCATCTTGACCCGCTGCGCCTCGCCACCGGAGAGCGTCGCGGACTCCCGGTCCAGACTGAGATAGCCCAGCCCGATCTCCACCAGCGAGTCCAGCGTCTCGCGGAGGTTGCCCACCAGCGGGGCCACCGCCGGGTCGCCGATGCCCCGGACGAACTCGGCCAGGTCGCTGATCTGCATCGCGGCGCACTCGGCGATGTTGCGCCCGGCGATCCGGGCGGAGCGGGCCGCGGCGTTGAGCCGGGCGCCGCCGCAGTCGGCACAGGTGGTGAAGGTGACCGCCCGGTCGACGAAGGCGCGGATGTGCGGCTGCATCGACTCGCGGTCCTTGGCCAGGAACAGCCGGCGCACCTTGACCGCGAGGCCCTCGTACGTCCAGTTGTTGCTGCCCATCTTGATCTTCGTGGCCGGCTTGTGCAGGAAGTCCTGCCACTGCTGCTCGGTGTAGTCCTGGAGCTTGACGTCGGGGTCGAACAGGCCGGAGCCGACGATCGTCTGCCAGTACCACGAGTCGACGGCGAAGTTGGGCACCAGGATCGCGCCGTCGTTGAGCGAGCGTTCCACGTCGACCATCGCGTGCACGTCCAGGTCGGAGACCCGGCCCAGCCCCTCACAGGTGGGGCACATGCCCTCGGCGAGGTTGAAGCTGAACGCGCCCGCCCCGCCGACGTGCGGGGTGCCGAGCCGGCTGAACACGATGCGGAGCATGGCGTACGCGTCGGTGGCGGTGCCCACGGTGGAGCGGGAGTTCGCGCCCATCCGCTCCTGGTCGACCACGATCGCCGGGGTGAGGTTGCGCAGCGAGTCCACCTCCGGTCGGGACAGGCTCGGCATGAACGACTGGAGAAAGGCGCTGTAGGTCTCGTTGATCAGGCGCTGCGACTCGGCCGCGATGGTCCCGAAGACCAGCGAGGACTTGCCGGAGCCGGAGACCCCGGTGAAGACGGTGAGCCGGCGCTTGGGGATGTCCACGGAGACGGCGGCGAGATTGTTTTCCCGGGCCCCGCGTACCTCGATCATGTCGTGGCTGTCGGCGGTGGACGGTGCTGGCTGCTGCATGCGGACCCTTCAGCGATCGGGGGCAGGGCGGAGCCCGACCCGGTTCCTGGGGTGGCCTGGCCGGTTTCAATTGTCCCATTCATGTCCTTAGGGAGACTTTCGTCGCTCACGCCGTGCGGGCCGAGGCGGTTGATGACGGGAAGTCTCAAACGGTGGTGAAGCAGTAGGGTGCTCCGGGTGCGGGTCGGAGCGGACGGCCGGCTGCGGGCGGTGGACCTGGCCGCCGGCGCCGGCATCTCGGTACAGCAGGTGCGCAACTACGTCGACCTCGGCGTGCTGCCGCCGGTCGAGCGGACCGCGAGCGGGTACCGGATCTTCACTGCCGGGCACGCCCGGGCGCTGGGGGTGGCCCGCCGGCTGGCCGAAGGGCACGGCTGGGCCCGGACCCGCGAGGTGATGGCCGCCGTCCACCGCGGCGACCTGGCGACGGCGCTGGCGGCGCTGGACGCCGGCCACGCCGAGCTGGACCGGGAGCGCGCAGAGATCGGGCGGGCGCTCGGCGCCTTCGAGACGGTGCTGGCGGCGCCGGCGTCCGGCGGGCCGGCGCCGCGCCGCCCGGTCCGGGTGGGGGAGGTGGCCGCCCTGGTCGGCGTCCGCACCTCCCGGGTGCGGCTCTGGGAGGAGCGCGGCCTGCTCCGGCCGACCCGGCAGCGGGGGACCGGCTACCGGCTGTACGACCCCGCCGAGCTACGCGCCGCACAGGTCGTCGCGCTGCTGCGCCGGGGCGGTTACCCCTACGAGATCGTCGGCGCGGTGCTCGACGAACTGCGGAGCACCGGCAGCGCGCAGCGGGTCCGGGCCGAGCTGGCCCGGCGCGAGCAGGAGCTGCACCGGCGCAGCCTGCGCCGGCTGCGCGCGTCGGCCGCCCTGCACGACTATCTCGTCGAGCGCGGGGCGACGCTGCCCTGACCGGCCCCCGCTCCCGGTCAGGCGGCGGTCGCCCGCAGCCGGGCGCGGACCACGGCCGGGTCCACGCCCAGTTCCTGGACGACCTCGGCCGCCGGGTCGGGCGGCGCGCACTCCAGGATGGCGAGCAGCAGGTGCGCCGGCCTGATCCGCCGGCTGCCCTGCTCGCGGGTCACGCCGACGGCCCGCCGCAGGGCGGTCCGCGCCGCGGAGGTGAACGGCGTCCGCTTGGCCGACAGCGGAGTGGGCGCCCGCTCGACGCCGTGGACGTCGATGCCGATCGCGGCGAGGGCGGCCACGTCCAGCGCCGCCAGGGCGGCCCGGGCCCGGGGCAGGTCCAGGCCCAGCTCGCCCAGTGGGTCGAGCTCGCGGGCGTGCAGCACGCCGAGGAGCAGGTGCTCGGTGCCGAGCCGACGGTCGCCGCGGTGCCGGGCCTCCTCGAGGGCGGCGGTCACGGCCGTCCGGGCGCCGGCGGCGAAGTGTTCGAACATCTCGGCCTCACTTTCCGTGCTTGCTGTGCACCGACTGGCGGGACACGCCGAGCGCGTCCCCGATCTGCTCCCAGGACCAGCCGTCCTGGCGGGCGCGCGCCACGGCCGCGGCCTCGACCTGTTCGGCCAGCCGGTGCAGCGCGCCGACCGCGCGCAGCCCGACGGCCGGATCCTGCGAGCGCAGCCGCGCGGCGAGCTCGGTCTCTTCCATGCCTGTCAGTCTGGCTTGACAGCTGCTGATTGTCAATCCAGACTGACGCCTAGCGTGGTTGTCAGGCCAGACTGACAACCCAGTCCGGAGGAGGACCGGAATGACCCTCGACGTGGTGATCGTCGGTGCGGGCCCGAACGGGCTGCTGCTCGCCTGCGAACTCCGACTGGCCGGCGTGCCCGTGCTGCTGCTGGAACGCGCCCCGACGCTCGGCGGCGAGCCGCGCGCGAACGGCCTGATGGGTCGGGTGGTCCAGG
Source organism: Micromonospora sp. NBC_00898 (assembly GCF_045207895.1). Taxonomy (NCBI): domain Bacteria; kingdom Bacillati; phylum Actinomycetota; class Actinomycetes; order Micromonosporales; family Micromonosporaceae; genus Micromonospora; species Micromonospora sp. NBC_00898. The sequence goes on along the minus strand of NZ_CP108775.1, from coordinate 2,774,405 downwards.
CGATGGACCTGCGCGGCCTGTACGAACCCCTGGCCGGGCGGCCCGGACCGCCGGCACCCACGCCCTGGTTCCAGTTCGGCGGCCTGCCGCTCGACCTCTCCGCCCTGCCCGACAACCCGCTCTTCGCGCTGCCCGTGCCGCAGGCCCGCATTCAGCAGGTGCTGGCCGAACGCGCCCGCGACCTCGGCGCGGAGATCCGGTGCGGGCACGAGGTGACCGGGTTTGCGCAGGACGACGACGGGGTGCTGGTCACCGTCCGGGCGGCGGAGGGCGAACAGCGGCTGCGGACCCGCTGGCTGGTCGGCGCCGACGGCGGCCACAGCCTGGTCCGCAGGCACGCCGGCATCGACTTCCCGGGCAGCACCGACGACCGGTTCGTCTCGCACCTGGGGCACGCCGTCCTCCCCGCCGACCGGCTCGGCCCCGACGGCGTCCTGGCCCTGCCCGACGGCCGGCGACTCCGGCCGTACGCCCACCACCGGCTTCCCGGCGGGGTGTTCACCTTCGCCCGGCTCGGCGACACCGGCGCGGCGCACCTGGTCGCCGCCATGGAGTGGATCGGCCCGCGCCCCGAGGACGCGCCCACCTTCGCCGACCTGCGGGACGCCGTCGACCGGGTGCTCGGCGGGGCGCTTCCGCTGGCCCCGCCGACCGGGCCGGCGCCGCTGCTGCGCCGCCTGACCGGCGTCAACCTGCGGCAGGCCGCCAGCTACCGGGCCGGACGCGTCCTGCTGCTCGGCGACGCCGCGCACGTGCACCCCGCGGTCGGCGGCCCGGGCCTCAACCTCGGGCTGCAGGACGCGCTGAACCTCGGCTGGAAGCTGGCCGCCGAGGTGCGCGGCTGGGCGCCGCCCGGGCTGCTCGACACGTACCAGGCCGAACGGGCGCCGGTCGGTCGACGCGTCGCGCTCCAGTCCCGCGCCCAGCTCGCGCTCCTCGCCCCCGGCGACGACGTGACCGCCGTCCGCGACCTGCTCACCGAGCTGCTGCGGCCGGAGCACACCCGGCGGGACGTGGCCGCCCTGCTGGCCGGCGGCGACCAGCCGTACGACATGGGCCAGGCCGACCCGCACCCGGCGACCGGCGCCTGGCTGCCCGACCTGCTGCCCACCCTGACGCGCGGGCGGGCGGCCGTGCTGGACCGGGTGCGGGCCGGCCGGCCGGTCGTGGTGGAGCTGTCCGACGGCGCCGGGACGGTGGCGGCCGGGTGGCACGACCGGGTCGACGTCGTGCCGGCCCGGGGCGACCTGGCCGCGAGCGCCCTGCTGGTCCGCCCGGACGGCCACCTGGCCTGGGCCGGCGACTCGGCCGACGGGCTGGCCGGGGCGCTGCGCCGGTGGTTCGGCTCGCCCCGGTAGCCCGTACCGTGCGGGAGACCCGGCGCGGCCGCCCCTCCGTCCGGGCCCGTCCCGGCGTGTCACAAGGAGGAGGTGGCCCGTGGATGCCGACCGGCAGTCGTTCGAGGCGTACGCGCGGGCGCGCGCGGCGGCGTTGTCCCGACACGCGTACCTGCTCACCGGCGACCACCACCTCGCCGAGGACCTGGTGCAGCAGACCCTGCTGCTGGTCGCCGGGCGGTGGCGTCGGGTGGTGGCCGGCGGCGACCCCGACCCGTACGTCCGCCGGGTGCTCTACCACCAGCACGTCTCCTGGTGGCGGCGGCGGACCCGGCGGGTGGTCGAGGCACCCCTGGACGCCGCCGACCGGCCGGTCGCCGACCCGGCCGACGAGGTGGCGGTGACCCTCGCGGTGCGAAACGCCCTGGCGCGGCTGGCGCCCCGGCAGCGGGCGGCCCTGGTGCTGCGCTACTTCGAGGACCTGTCCGAGGCCCAGATCGCGGACACCCTCGGCTGCCGGGTCGGCACGGTGAAGAGCCAGCTCCGCGACGGGCTGGCGCGGCTGCGGGTGCTCGCCCCCGAGCTGGCGGAGCTGCTGGAGGTGCGGTCGTGAGCGAGGGACGCCTGAGCGAAGTGCTGCACCGGATCGCGGCGGAGTCCCGCCCGCCCCGGCTCGCCGCCGACACCTGGGACCGGGGCCGCCGGCGGCGGCGGGTCACCGTCGCCGCGGCGGTGGTGGCGGTGACCGCACTGCTGGCCGGGGTGCCGCTGGCAGCGCCCCGGCTGCACGCCGCCCCGGCTCCGGCCGACGGTGGCGGCCGGCGGGTCGTGCCGGCCCGGGTCTACCCGCCGCTGCCCGGTCAGGACACCATCGGTGAGGATCCGCCCGGCCCGGCCGCCCTGGTCGTCTCCGGCGACCGCGAGTTGCAGGGCAGCGATCTCTGGACGTGGGAGGGACGCAGCCTGCTCGTCGGTCAGGACGGCGGCTACCGGCTGGCCCGTACGGTCAACCAGACCAGCGCGGGCCTGGATGACCTGCTGCTCTCGCCCGACGGCCGGTATCTGGCCGCCGAGCCGATGATCGAGGGCACCAACTGGCCCGACGATCCGGTCGGACAGACCGCGGTGGTCGACCTGACCACCGGCCGGATCCGCCAGTACACCGGCGGCCTGCCGGTCGCCTGGTCGCCGGACGGCCGCTCGCTGCTGCTCCGCCCGATGACGGTCGATGATCCGCGACTGGGCCGGCTCAACCTGCTCGACGTCACCACGGGCACACTGCGGGCGTTGCCCGAGATCAAGGAGAGGTTCCACAGTAACCTCGCCGCTTTCGCCCCGGACGGCACCCGGATCGCGCTGGCCACCACCGACGCCCTCTACGTGGTGGAGACCGCCGGGATGACGCTGCGCCGGCTCGCCCCCCTGACGCCTCGGGACCGACTCGCCGGCCCGGGCGCCTGGCTGCCTGACGGGGACCGGATCACCATGTGGACGTTGGCCGACTGCGAGGCGGGGGAGACCTGCGACGAGGACCGGCTCGCCCGCCGGCCCATCCGGTTCGGCTACCGGGACGCGACGACCGGGGCGGCTGCTCCCGGGCCGGCCCTGCCGGCCGCGCGGGGGCTGGCCGCCCGGCTGCTCGGCTGGCAGCGCGACGGCGACGCGGTGGTCGCCGAGTACCAGCCGGAGGCCGGCCTGACGAAGCAGCCCGACGATCCGCACTGGTCGGAGACCGACTGGTACGCCGTGGGGTCGGTCACGGTCAGCGAGTTCCGGCCGGACGGCTCCCGGCGTCGGGTGGTCGACCTGCCGCAGAGCGCGCTCTTCGTCGACGTGCCGGCGGACCTGCTGGACTCCTTCGGCGGCCCCGCGCCCTCCCGGGTGGAGGGTGCGGTGCGGTGGCTGCTCGCGCTCTGGTGGCCGCTGGGCCAGTTCGCCGTCGCCCTGGTGGTGTTGTCGGCGCTCGGCGTGCTCGGCGGGCGCTGGCTGCGCCGCCGCCGGGCCCGCCGCCGGGCCGCCCGGCTCGGGTGACCCGCCCGGCCCCCGGGCGCGCTCAGCTCAGCCGTCGGGTGCTGCGCCGGACGACCAGCGGGGTGGCCAGCTCGTCACCACCTGAGCTCCATTCCACCACTACCACCACCCGCCTGCGTCGCCGCCGGAGCCGGTACGACTCCGTGACCGGAGGACATTGGTCATGACATCCCGATCCCCGAACCGGCTCGGTCGTGCCGCGCCGGCCGTGGCCGCCGCCGGTCTCGCCCCGGCGCCCGTCGCCGGGGCCGACCAGGCGACCGCAGCCGCCGCTCGCCGCTCCCCGAACGCGTGATCGGCCCCGGCGAAGACGCCCGGCAGGGTCGGCCGTCGCCAAGTGATCTTGCGGGTTAGTCTGCGTGGTCATGAGAGCTCTGGTCCTGGCCATCGCCACCGCCGCCGCACTCGTGACCGTCGGGCCGACCGCGCCGGCACACGCCGCCACAGCCGCGCAGGCCGCTCAAGCCGCGCAGGCCGCCCCGGTCGGCCAGGCCGCGCCGGTCGCGTCGGCCGCCCGGGCGCCGCTGCCCTGCCCGAAGGCGCCGGCCCCGAAGGTGTCCCGGCCGCCCCGGCCGGTGCCGCCACCGGCCGTGCCACAGGACCGGGTGGTCGGCGGCGAGCAGCTCGACACGCCCGGACTGGTCGCGCCGGCCGGCGCGCCGGCCCCGCCGGCGGTCACCGCGACCTCCTGGCTCGTCGCCGACCTGGACACCGGCGCGGTGCTCGGCGCCTGTGGCCCGCACGAGTACGGCACCCCGGCCAGCACCCAGAAGCTGCTGCTGGCGGCGACCATGCTGCCGAAGCTCGACCCGAAGCAGGTGGTCACCGTGACCCGGGGTGACCTGGCCATCGCCCCGGGCAGCTCTGCCGTCGGCCTGCTCGTCGGCGGCCGCTACCCCGTGGAGACGGTCTGGTTGGGGCTGCTGCTCAACTCCGGGAACGAGGCGGCGAACGTGCTGGCCCGGCTCGGCGGTGGCAGCGAGGGCGTGACCGGCGGCGTCCGGGCGATGAACGAGGAGGCCCGCCGGCTCGGCGCCCGGCAGACCCACGCGGTCACCCCCTCCGGGCTGGACGGCAAGGGGCAGTTCACCAGCGCGTACGACCTCGCCCTGATCGCCCGGGCCTGCTTCGCCAACCCGCTGTTCCGCCGGTACACGCTCACTGAGCGGACCCAGATCCCGGCTCAGCCCGCGCTGAAGAAGGGCGGGTTCCAGATCCAGAACGAGAACCAGCTCATCTACCGCTACCCGGGCGCGCTCGGCGGCAAGACCGGCTTCACCGAGCTGGCCCGGCACAGCTACGTCGGCGCCGCCCAGCGCGGCGGTCGACGGCTCGTGGTCACCCTGCTCGGCGCGGAGGGCCGCCCGGCACGCGGCTGGCAGCAGGGCGCCCAACTGTTGGACTGGGGCTTCGCGCTGCCCCGGGACGCCTCCGTCGGCCGGCTGGTCGCACCGGGCGAGCTGGACGCGGCGGAGGCCGCCCCGACCGGCTCCCCGTCCCCGCCGACCGCGACCGCCCCCTGGCACGGCCCCGCCGCGACCGCCGTACGCCGGATGGTCGAGGGGGACTGGCGGGTCATCGGGCCGGTCGCCGGCGGCGGCGCCACCCTCGTCGGGCTGCTGGTGGCGGTGCTGGTGGCGCGCCGCCGTCCCCGCTCCATCGGCCGCCGCCGGGCCTAGGTGTCCTGCCGATCATGGGAGCCACATGACCGCACCGATCAGAACCAGGCTGGCGTGGTAGATCGCGGCGCGTTTCGCGAAGCGGGTCGCGAGATCACGCCATTGCTTGAACCGGTTGAAGCAGCGTTCCACGACGTTACGCCGCTTGTAGAGGACCTTGTCGAAGGTCGGCGGTCGCGTGTCCGGCCGCTTGCGTGGCGCGCCAGGCCCGGGCCGGCCGATCCGGATCCGATCCAGCACCGGCAGCAGCTGCGGGTTGTCGCCGGCCTGTCCGGGGGGTGAGCAGGATCGACAGCGGCCGGCCAGGCCCGTCGACAGCGAGATGGATCTTCGTACTCAACCCGCCGCGGGACCGGCCGATCGCCTCACCGATCTGCGCACCCACCGCCGGATCGGCGCCCCGCCCGATGCCGGTAGATCCCTTTTTGCGGGCTCCAGCCGAATGCTGATGCGCCCGCACGATCGAGGAGTCCACGCTGATCACCCACTCCACCGGCTGGGCGTCGTCATAGACCTGCGCCGCAGCCAGGATCCCGTCCCACGTGCCGTCGGCAGTCCACCGCCGCAACCGCTCATGACAGGTCTTCCACGGCCCATACCGCTCCGACACGTCCCGCCACGGCGCTCCGGTCCGGAGTTTCCATAGGATCCCGTTGAAGACCTGCCGATGATCACGCCACCGCCCCGACCGCGACCCGGGCTCCGGCAGCAACGGCGCGATCACCGCGCACGCCGCATCGATCAGCTCACCACGACGAACCACCGGCCAAGCCCACAGTCCCTGCCGCAGTGGCGTACCAACCGTCGGCTGTCGCTCAGTAACTGGTCTCAGACGCGACCTCTCCGGTACGTGACCTGCTCGACCCTCGCGTCGTCGCGGCCCTGCTCGCGCGTACGGACTTCGCAGCCGATCGTGCCATTGCCTACCTGGTCGGCCTGGACGCGTGGTTGCGTCTGCATCCGCTTGCCTACTCGAAGTCGTAGGGCGTAGCCCACCACGCCCGCGGAATCCACAGTCCGGCATCTGCGCCGCCATTACAATTGGGACTAGCGCCAATTGGTTTGTTATGGAAACCTGTTGGTATGACTACTCCCTCGATGGCCGCGGGGGGCGACCCTCGCCGGCTGCTCGCGCACGTGCGACACCTCACGCGCCGGGTCCGGGTCGCCCAGCGGGTGACCTGGCTGCCGCTGCTGGTGCTGGCCGTGGTGACGTTCGCGGCGATCCCGATCCACCGCTACGGCACCCAGGTCTACGGCTGCAAGGCGATCGCCGAAGAGGCCGACCTGCACGGCGAGGTGTGCCACGTGCGCAACGTCGCCGCGACCGTCTACTGGCCGGTGGCCCTAACCGTGTCGTACGTGGCGATCGCCTACGGCTACCTGCGGGCCGCCCGAACCCGGGGGCTGGGCGGCCGGGTGGTGCCGTACGTCGTCACGGGCATCGCGCTGACCGTCCTGTCCACCGCAGTGGTGCTGCTCGTCGTGCACGAGGGCTGGGGGCTGCCCGAGCCGCCCAACCGGCCGGACGGGCTGACGCTGTTCCTGTTCCGCGTCATCGACGTGGGCTCCGCGATCGGCGTGGCGCTGCTGGTGCTGGCCTGGCTGGAGCGCCACCTCGCGCTGCTGCTGTTCACCGCCGGATACCTGGCGGTGGTGCTGGTGCCGGTCGACGGCGGCTGGGGCGCCCACCGGGGCAACTGGGGGTTCCTGCCACCACTGGTCATCCAGGGCGGCGTGCTCCTGCTCGGCGGGCTCGGCTTCGCCCTGGCGCAACGACCGTGGCGGCACCGATGAGCGCCCCGCTCGACGAGCCGGAGCCGACCGCCGCCACGCACCCGACCACCGGGCTCGACGACGTGGTGCACCAGCGGGTCCGGCTGGGCATCCTCGCCATCGCCCACGAGGCGCGGCGGGTCGAGTTCGGCTTCCTGCGCACCCAGCTGGAGCTGACCGGCGGCAACCTGTCCCAGCACCTGGGCGTCCTCGAGTCGGCCGGGCTGATCGAGGTCGAAAAGGGGTACGCCGGCCGGCGCGCCCGCACCTGGATCACGCTCACCCCCGCCGGGGACGCCGCGCTCGCCGAGGAGATCGCCCGGCTCAAGCAGCTCATCGTCCGGGTCGAGACGGCTGACGGCCGGTAGCGACCACCAGCACCCCAGCACCCAGCACAGCAACCAGCACCCCAATACCGACACCGGCCTTCGCCCCGCGCCGAACGGCGCAGCGGCGCGCCCGATGCTGCCCACCTCACCTCGGGAGGACTCATGACCACCACGACGGGCGAGACCCGCCTCACGCGCCGGCGGCTCATCGGGGCCGCGCTGGCCGTCGGGGTCGCCGCGCCGATCGGCCTCACCGGCCGCGCGTCGGCGGCGCCGGCGGCCCCCGGTTCGGTGCGACTCACCCTGCCGCCGCCCACCGGCCCGTTCCCGGTCGGCACGGTGTCGCTGCACCTCGTCGACCGTTCCCGCCCCGATCCCCTGGCCGGCCCGGGGCGGCACCGCGAGCTGATGGCCAGTGTCTGGTACCCGGCCCGGGACGTCGGGCGGCATCCGCGGGCGCCGTGGCTGCCGGCCGCCGCGATGCGGGCGCTGCTGGCGTCCGGCGAGTTCGACAGCGACGCCGCGGTGGCGCCGCTCACGGCCGGCCGCGAGGGCGCCCCGGTACGGCACACGACCGGACGACTGCCCGTCGTCGTGTTCTCGCACGGCGCGCACGGCCACCGGGCCGAAGCCACCATCGTGGTGCAGGAGCTGGCCAGCCACGGGTACGCGGTGGTCACGGTGGACCACACGTACGACGCGTTCAGCGTGTTCCCCGACGGCCGGCTCACCGTCCCGGTCATCGGCGGCGAGCACTCGTTGGGCGCCCCGGACTTTGCCAGGGACATCCCGTTCGTCCTCGACCGCATCGAGGACCTCGCCGCCGGGCGCAACCCCGACGCCGAGCATCGGCCGCTGCCGGCCGGCCTGCGCGGCGCGCTCGACCCGCAACGCATCGGCATGTTCGGCTGGTCGAAAGGTGGCACGGCGACGGCCCTCGTCATGCGCGACGACCCACGCGTCCGCGCCGGCCTGAGCCTCGACGCCCCGCTGGAACCGATCATCACCACCGACCAGGCGCGGCCGTTCATGCTGATGACCGCCGAGTACACGCGGGCCGAGTTCCCGGTCGCCCAGTTCTGGTCGCACCTGACCGGCTGGCGGCTGAACGTGCAGGTCCAGGGCGCGGTCCACTCGTCGCTCGGCGACTACCAGGTGCTGGTCCCGCAGCTGGCGACGGCCGTCGGGATGAGCGACGAGGAGCTGCGCGGCTGGATCGGCACCCTCGACCCGGCCCGGGCGGTGCGGATCCAGCAGGCGTACCCGCTCGCGTTCTTCGACCGGCACCTGCGCGACTGGGGGCACCTGCTCGACGGCCCGAGCCCGGCGTTCCCGGAGGTGGTCTTCGTGCCGTGAGTTCCCGCCCTCGGTCCTCGCCCTCAGTCCCGGTGGAAGTCGTCCACCAGGGTCCAGATGTAGGCGTGCCAGAACGTGCCCTCGGCCAACGCCTCGGGATCCACCACGCCAGCCTTGTTCTGATCGCTGCGGTCATGTGGCTCCCATGATCGGCAGAACACCTAGCCCACGCCCGGACCGGCGGTGGTCGGACCGGCCGGACCGATCGCCCCCGTTGCGGCCCGCCGCGCACCGCCGTCGCCCTATGGTCGACTCATGCGGGACAGCGCGGCAGCCGGGCGGACGGGGTCGCAGCCGGACCCGGCCCCGCGTACGGGTGGCCCGCGCCGGCCGGGCGTCCGCTAGGGCCGGGGGTGCCCCGGGTTCACCGGCCGTCGCCGGCGCTGGTGTTCAGCCTGGCGGTCTCCGGGGGGCTGCTCGCCGTGGTCAGCCTCTGGGTCCGGAACCGGCCGCCCGGCCGCTGGGAACGGGACCTCTTCTCGCTGGTCAACCAGATCCCGGGGCCGGCCGGGCCGGCCTTGGCGCTGGTCATGCAGCTCGGCGCGTACCCGGCGGTGCTGGTGGCGGCGGCGGGGGCGGTCGCGGCCCGGCGGATCGGCCTGGCCCGGGACCTGCTGATCGCCGGCAATCTCGCGTACTGGTCGGCCGTCCTCTGCAAGGCCCTGGTCGCCCGGGAGCGACCGGCCGCGTTCCTGGCCGACATCCGGTTCCACGAGACGATCAGCGGGCGGTTCGGGTATCCCTCCGGGCACGTTTCGGTGGCGACCGCGCTCGGCGTGGTGCTCGCCCCGGCCCTGCCCCCTCGGCTACGCGGTCTGGTCTGGCTCGCGGTGGCCGCGGTCGGTACCGCCCGGATCTACGTCGGCGCCCACCTGCCGGTCGACGTGCTGGGCGGCTTCCTGGTCGGCTGGTTCGCCGCCAGCGTCACCCGGTTGATCGTCGGCGACGTGGGCCCCGGCGAATCGGCCGGGCGGCTCCGCCAGGTCCTCTTCGGCCGGGGCGTCGAGGTGGCCGAGCTGACGCCCGTCCCTGGTGACGCCCGCGGCTCCCGGCCCTGGCAGGTGACCACCACCGACGGGCGCCGCCTCTTCGTCAAGGTCACCGGTGGCCGCCAGCGGGACGCCGACTGGCTCTACAAGCTCTACCGCCGAATGCGCTACCGCGACATCGCCGACGAGCCGCCGTACGTGACGGCGAAGCAGAAGAACGAGCACGAGGCGTACCTGCTGCTGCTCGCCGAACGGGCCGGGGTGCGTACCCCGGGCCTGGTCACGACCGTCACCGACGCGGTCGGCGACGCGCTGCTGGTCCAGGAGTTCGTGCCGGGCCGGACGCTCGACGAGCTGGACCCGGCCGAGCTCGGGCCGGACGTCCTCGACGACGTCTGCCGGCAGGTGGCCCGGCTGCACCGGGCCGGCCTGGCCCACCGGGATCTGCGGGCGGCCAACGTGCTGGTCGCCGACTCCTCGGCCTGGCTGGTCGACCTCGGCTTCGGCACCGAGGGCGCCACCGCCGACCAGCAGGCCCGCGACCTGGTGGAACTCCTGGTCACGCTGGCCGCGCTGGCCGGCGTGCGGCCGACCGTCGACGCCGCGACCCGGCAGCTCGGCGCCGACCCGGTCGCCGACACGCTGCGCTGGTTGCAACCGGCGCTGCTGTCCCGGGCCGGTCGGGCCCTGGCCGAGACCCGCCCCGGCCTGCTGGCGGACCTCCGCGACGAGATCGCCCGCCGGTGCCCGGGCCGGCAGGACCGGCTGGCCCGGGTCCTCCGGATCACCCGTCGGGACGTGTTCCTGCTGGTCATGCTCGGCCTGCTGGTGCACTTCCTGCTGCCGCAGCTCGGCCAGGTGCGGGCCGCGCTGCACGCTGTGCTGCACGCCGACCCGCTGGCCGCGGCCGGCGCCCTGCTGGCCTCGGCCGCCACCTACCTGCTGAGCGCGCTGGTGCTGCGCCTCGCCGCCGCCGGCCGGGTGCCGCTCGGCCGGACGGTCGCGGTGCAGGTGGCCGCGTCGTTCGTCAACCGGCTCGCCCCGGGCGCCCTCGGCGGGGCCGCGCTGAGCATCCGCTACCTGCGCCAGCAGGGCCTGCCGGTCCCGGCGGCGGCCCCCGCCGTCGCCGTGGACCGGATCTCCGGCATCGTCTCTGTCGGCCTGCTGCTGCCCGTCCTGCTGCCGTTCGCCCGCGGCGCGCGCCGACACCTGGTGAGCGCCGCCACCGGTCGGGGCCTGGCCGTGCTGCTGACCGTGCTGGCGGTGCTGCTGCTCGCCGCCGCCGCGCTGGCCGTACCCCGGCTGCGCGCCCGGGTCGGCGCGGCCCGCCGCCAGGCGGCGCAGGCCGTACGTTCGCTGGCCCGCAGCGGACGGATCACCCGGCTGCTGGCGGCGAGCCTGGGGCTCACCCTGGCCTACGGCGCCGCGCTGTACCTGTCGCTCCTCGCCGTCGGCCTGCCGGTCGAGCCCGTGCTCGTCGCGCCGGTGCTGCTGGTCTGCGTCGTCGGGGAGGGGGTGTCGTCGGCAGCCCCCACCCCCGGCGGGCTGGGCGCCACCGAGGCGGCGCTGGTCTCCGGCCTGCTGTTGTACGGGATCGGGGTGGACACGGCGGTGGCCGGGGTGCTGGTCTACCGGCTGGCCACCTTCTGGCTGCCGGTGCTGCCCGGCTACGTGGCGCTGCGGCTGCTGGTCCGCCGGCACGTCGTCTGAGCGCCCGAGGGCGGCGGAGTGGATCCGTCGACGGGGGGTAAGCGCCGCGGCATGGAGGGCCCGGGCCGGATCGTCGTGGTCTCCGCCGACGTCGGCGCCGGCCACGACACGGCGGCCGCCGAGCTGACCCGGCGCCTGCGGGGCCGGGGTTTCGTGGTGGACCGGCTCAACCTGCTGGAGATGCTGCCGCGCCCGCTGCACTGGGCCGTCCGGGAGGCGTACCGGGGTCTGCTGCGGTGGGTGCCGTGGAGTTATGAGCTGCTCTTCGCCGTCACCAGCCGGTCCCGGATGTCCGTTTCGATGCTCCGGGCGCTGCTCCGCCCGGTCCGTCGCCGGATGCGCCGGTCCATCCCCCCGGACACCCGGGCGGTGGTGACCACCTATCCCTTCGCGAACCAGCTCCTCGGGCCGCTGCGCCGGCAGGGGCGACTGGCCGTCCCGGTCATCACCTACGTCACCGACTTCGTGGTCCACCCCACCTGGCTGGCCCCGGGAGTGGACCGCTACTGCGCGGTCCGGCACGCCGAGGTGCAGCCCGCCGGCGCGGGCGCCGGCATCGACGTCACCGTGGTGCAGCCGCTGGTGTCCCGAGCCTTCTCCACCGCCTCGCCGATCGGCCGCCGGCAGGCCCGGCAGCGGTTCGGCCTGCCACCGCAGGGCCGGCTGGCCCTGATCGTGGCCGGCGGCTGGGGCGCCGGCGACGTGGAGGGCACGGTGGCGGAGGTGGCCGGCACCGGCTGCGTGCTGCCGGTGGTGGTCTGCGGCCGCAACGAGGCGCTGCGCCACCGGTTGCGGGACAGCGGCGCGCACGTGTTCGGCTGGGTCGACGACATGCCGACGCTGATGCGGGCGGTGGACGTGCTGGTGGAGAACGCCGGCGGGTTGACCTGCCAGGAGGCGCTGGCCTGCGGGGTGCCGGTGGTGACGTACCGGCCGCTGCCCGGCCACGGCCGGGCGAACGCCTCGATCCTGGCCCGCTCCGGCCTCACCCGGTGGGTCCCGACGTCCGAGCAACTGCGGCCGGCCCTGGACGACCTCGCCGGCCAGGAGCCGGCGGCCGCCCGCACTGGACCCACGCCCCGGATCGACCCGGCGGGTCTCGTCGCCGAGGCCGCCGCCGGGACCGGGGGCGGCGCTGCCCACGACCGGTCGCGCCGATCCTTCGCCGACTCGCTGGGCGACGCGGTGGCTGTGGTCGCGGCGTTGCTCCAGGCGACCGGCGGTCCCCGGTGAGCCGCGGGCGGGCAAGGCGAGCCGGACTGGTCGCCGGCGCGCTGGCGCTGCCGGCGTTGCAGGTGGCGCCCGCGGTCGCCGCGGTGCCGGCCGTCCGGGCGCGGTTCCTCCCGGGCCTGCGGGGCGCCGGCCCGCCGGACCGGGTCGCGCTGACCTTCGACGACGGCCCGGACCCGGAGTCGACCCCGCAGTTCCTGGAGGTGCTGGCGGGCCACCGGGTGCGGGCCACCTTCTTCCTGCTGGGCGCGATGCTCCGGCGGGCGCCGGACCTCGGGCGGGAGATCGTGTCCGCCGGTCACGAGGTGGCGGTGCACGGTTGGGAGCACGACAACCTGCTGCTGCGGGGGCCGGTGGGCACGGCGCGGGACCTGGCCCGGGCGCGGGCGCTGATCGCCGCCGTGACCGGGCGTACGCCCCGGTTCTTCCGCCCGCCGTACGGGGTGCTGACCGGCGCCGCCCTGCTGGCCGCCCGCCGGCTGCGGCTGGAACCGGTGCTGTGGAGCTGCTGGGGGCGGGACTGGCGCGCGACGGCCACCGGAGAATCGGTGTTCGACACCGTCCGCCGCGGCCTCTCCGGTGGGGGCACCGTCCTGCTGCACGACTCCTCCCACGCCGCCGTGCCCGGCGCCTGGCGGGCCGGCCTGGCCGCCCTGCCCCGCCTGCTGGCGGAGTGCCGCCGCCACGGATGGACGGTGGGCCCGCTCGCCGAGCACCGGAAGCCGGCGCGGTGACCCTCGCGGTGACGGCCGCGCTCACCGCGGTGGCGGGTGGGTGGCTGGCCGCCAGTTCGCCGCGCGCCGCCGCCCGCTGACGCTCAGCGGGCGGGATCGGGCAGCCGGGTGTCGACGGGCTGCGCGCGGACCGGCTCCGGCCTGGGCGCGGCCGGCGCGGCGACGGGGGTCCGTTTCGGGCACGCGCAGACCGACGCGGGCGCCGCCGCCCGGCGCGGCGCCGACGACGACCCGGCCGCCGAGCGAGCCGGCGACCGCCCGGACGATGGCCAGCCCCAGCCCGGTGCCCGTCCGGGCCCGGTGTCCCGGCCGCTCGGCACCTTCAACCCGCAGACCGCGGCGGTCACCCTCTACCAGGCCCGCAACGCCTCCGGCGGGGCCTTGCCGGTGGTGCAGTACCGGCGCAGCAATGGCGTCAACCAGTTCCGGCTGGGGCTGCTGCGGCCGGCCGGCTGGGCGTACACCGGCTGGGTGGCGGCCTCCGGCGGGACGGTCCGCCTGGACTGGGCCTCGGCCACCGCGGGCTCGGCCACGCTGAAGGTCGGCGCGATCACCGTGGGGACGCTGACCGGCGACACCAGCGGCTACACGGGTGGGGTCGGCGGCCCTGGGCCTGGTGGCCCGGACCGCCACCACCAGCGGCTCGCTGAGCTTCGACAACTACGCCTCCACCCGCTACACCGCACCCTGACGTCGGACGGCCGCCCTGCTCGCGCTGCTCGTCGCCGCTGCCGCCGGGGCGCTGGCCGTACGGCGCCGGCGGCGGCGTCGGGCCGGCCCGGCCGTCGTGGGAGCGCCCCTGGTGCCCTCGCCCGAGCCGGAGGCCGGTGATCCGGAGCCGATGGGCGCGGGGGCAGGGTCCGGCCCGGGGCCGGCCGAACGTCCGTGAGCATCCGGCGCGGGCGGGGTCCCCTCCCGTCCGCGCCGGTCAACCAGTGCGGGTGAAGTCCGCGGTCCAGTTGGGTTCCCAGGTGCCGCCGCCGTCGACGGAGAAGGCCTGCTCCCACCGCGCGGTGATGGCGGTGATGTCGGACCACAGGAACCGCACCACGGTCGGGGTGCCTTCGTAGGTCTCCTCGGCGGTGAAGACGCCGCGGCCGTCCGGGCCGAACCGGCCGACGACCGGGGGCAGCGACAGGCCGCTGCGGGTGCTGGCCCAGTACAGCGACCATTCGTCGCGGGCCGGGTCGCGCAGGCGCAGCGTCACCCCGCTGAACCGTTGCTGATCCCATCGTCAGGTCTCAGCAATCCGTGCGTTTCCGCACGGAAGGTCCGTAACGGTGTCACCGCAACGTGAGGGTCGCGGTGTCCTGATGACGGTCTCTCGCTTCTGCCTGCCGCTGTCGTGGCAGGGTTGCGCCACCTGCCCGCCCCGCCCCGGCCATTCGGCTGGGGAGGGTGACGCGGGTCTTCTGGTCGGCTCCACGAGGCTTCGGCGCTTTCGCGCCCCGGTCTCCGGCCACTCCGGTACCGGTGGTGCTGGCCGCCGCAAGGGCGGCGAGGTTGCAGGCGGCGTTAGCGTCCCGGTCCATCACCAGGCCGCATACATCACAGCAGAAAGTGCGCGCGTGCAGCGGCAGTTTGGCTTTCACCGCGCCGCACCCGCAGCAGGTCTTCGAGGAAGGGAACCAGCGATCGGCGACATGGACCCGTCCACCGTTCCAGCCGGTCTTGTAGGTCAGTTGTCGCCGGATCTCTCCGAATCCGGCGTCGGCGATCTTCCTTGCCAGGCGCCGATTGCGGAGCATCCCAGCGACATTCAGGTCTTCGACCACCACCGTGCCGTACTCGGCGCTGATCGCGGTGGTGAGTTTGTGCAGCGCGTCGGTACGCAGGTTCGCCACCTGGTGGTGTACCCGGTTACGTTCCGCGTTGGCTTTCAGCCACCGTTTCGAGGGCGTCTGGCCGGTGCGCCGGTCCGGCCCTTGACGGCGGGAAACCCGCCGCGACAGGCGTTTGAGGGCCTTCAGGGCGGTGTCGTAGTGCGCCGGGTTGGGCACGTGGCGGATCTCGCCTTGACTGTCGGCGAGGACGGCGAGGCATTTCACGCCCAGGTCCACCCCGACCGCGACGTCCGGGCGGGCCGGGGTGCGCTCGGCGCGTTCGACCTCAACTTGGAAGGAGACGAACCAGCGCCCGCGCTCGAACCTCACAGTGGCGGAGAGGATGCGGGCGCTGCCGGCCGCGATACGGCGCTCAAGCTTGCGTATGGATTCGTGGGTGCGGATCGTGCCCAGTCTGGGCAGGGTGACATGACGGCGGTCCGGCTCCACGCGGATCGTGCCGGTGGTGAATCGGCAGGCCAAGCGCGCCTTGTGTTTCGACTTCCGGCGGGGCATACCCATCCGCCCGCCCTTGCGCTGCCCACGCTTGGACTTGGCGTAGTGGTCAAACGCCGCGGCGGCGTTGGCGAGGCCGGTGTTGTAGGCCTCCTTGGAGTTCTCCTCCCACCAGTCGGCAAACCGCGAATCGGTGCACTTGACCTGATTGAACGCCTTACGCAGGGCCGGCAGCGACCACGGCCGCCACTCAGTCAACTCCGGCCCGGCGAGCCCGTAGGACTCTTCGGCACGGCGCTGCCACCACGACGCCGACACCCAGCCCACCGCCCAGTTGTAGGCCGCGCGGGCTGCGCCGCAGTGCGAGCGCAGCGCCTGCTCCTGCGCGGCGTTGGGGTCCAGAGCGAACCGGTACGCCAGCACCACGAAGCCCGGCTGCGGCTGGAACTTCTTCACTCGGCCTCCGCTGCGGCGCGCAGTGCGGCGTCGGCCCGGTGTCTGGCCGACCGGCGCCCGTACAGGCGGGCGCACATCGAGGTCAGCACCTCGATCATGTCCCGCACCAGATCATCGCTGGCCTCCTGTGCATCGAGGATGATCAGGCGACGACCCGAGGCGGCCAGGGCGGCCTCCAGGTACTCCACACCGAAGCGGGCCAGGCGATCGCGGTGCTCGACCACGATCACCGCCGCTTCGGGGTCGGCGAGGACACGGGCGAGTCTGCGACGCCGGCCGTTCAGTCCGGAGCCGACCTCCGTGACGACTTCACCCACCGCACGCCCGACCCTGGTCGCTCCGGCGACCACCCGGGCAACCTGCCGATCCAGGTCAGGCTTCTGGTCAGACGAGGACACCCGGCAGTACGCCACCACCCGGCCAGCCGCAGGGTCGTCAGGCTCCTGCACCAGCCAAGTCCCGGTAGCGGTACGCACCACTGGCACGGGCATCTTGCCGTCCCAAGCCCACCGCCAAGCGGTCTGGTAGTGCACACCGTTGCGTGCCGCCCACTCGCCCAACCTCACACGACTATCCTATAAGGACACTGATAGAAGATGAAACAACGCGCAACAGCTAACAACCCCTGGGTGGGAAAGGTGACCTCGTCGACGTTCCCGGCGCCGCCCAGGACGCTCCAGCACCGGGTGACGCCGGGGAACTCGTACCACTCGTCGCAGCCGGTGAGCACGGTCCGCAGCCGGGACTGGGTGGACGTCCAGGTGCCGACGAACCAGTCGAAGGTGTTCTCCATGGCGGCACGCTAGGCCGCGCCCACTGACACCTGCTGTCAGTGGGCGCGGCCGGCGCGGGCGCGCAGCCCGGGGCGGTCCCGGCGGGCGGAGGCGCGCAGCGTACCGCCCGGTCCGTCCCGTCGGGCGCGAACGCCGGAGGAGACGACCCGATCGTGGCGGCGTGGCTAGCGTCCGTGGACATGAGAGGCCTGCCAGCCGCGCTGACCGCCGCCCTGCTCGTGCCGACGTTGGGCATGCCCGCGGCCGCCGCCGCGGCCCCCCGCGCCGGGACGCCGGCCGGCCGGAGCGCCCGTGCCGGGACGTCGGTCGCCGCGCCGTCGGTGCACTGCCCGAACGTGACCGCCCCGGCGACCCGGCCACCGCAGCCACCGCCGCCGGCGGACCCCGCCGCCCGGGCCGTCGGCGGGACCGCGCTGGCCACCGCCGGCCTGGTGGTGCCACCGTCGGTGCCCGCGCCGCCCGCGGTGACCGCCACGTCGTGGCTGGTCGCCGACCTGGACAGCGGCGCGGTGCTGGGCGGCTGCGGCCCGCACGAGTACGGCGTCCCGGCCAGCGTGCAGAAGCTGCTGCTGGCGGCCACGATGCTGCCCCGGCTGGACCCGCGGCGGGAGGTCACCGTGACGGCGGAGGACCTGGCCATCGAGCCGGGCAGCTCCGCGGTGGGCCTGGCCGAGGACGGCCGGTACCGGATCGAGACGATCTGGCTGGGCCTGCTGCTCAAGTCCGGCAACGAGGCGGCCAACGCGCTGGCCCGGCTCGGCGGCGGCGCGGCCGGCCAGGCCGGCGGGATCCGCGCGATGAACGACGAGGCGCGGCAACTCGGCGCCCTGCAGACCCACGCGGTGACCCCGTCGGGCCTGGACGGCCCGGGCCAGTTCACCAGCGCGTACGACCTGGCGCTGATCTTCCGGGCCTGCTTCGCCGACCCGGCCTTCCGCCGGTACACGGCGACCCGCACCGCCGAGATCCCCGGGCAGCCGGCGCTGCACGAGAAGCCGTTCCAGATCCAGAACGACAACCAGCTCCTGTACCAGTACCCGGGCGCGCTGGGCGGCAAGACCGGGTACACCGACCTCGCCCGACACACCTACGTGGGCGCGGCCGAGCGCAACGGCCGGCGACTCGTGGTGACCCTGCTCGGCGCCGACATCCCCACCCAGCGCGGTTGGCAGCAGGGCGCCGCGTTGCTCGACTGGGGCTTCGGGCTCCGGCGGGACGCCGCCGTCGGCCGGCTCGTCCGCCCCGGCGAGCTGACCGCCGCCAGCGCGTCGCCGGCCGGCACGACGCCACCGTCGGCCCTCGCCGGTGGCGCCGGACTGCACGGCGCCGCGGGCGGCGGCCCCGCGCCCTGGCCCTCGACCGGGCCGCTGCTCGGGATCGGCGCGCTGCTGGTGGCGGGCGGGGCGGTGCTGATCACGCGGCGCCGCCGGCACGCCGTGCGGGCCGTCAGCTCGGGCACGACCGGTCCGGGCCGGTAGCTCCGCCCGGCCCGGCCGGACCAGGCCGGGTCTGCGCATAGGCCCGTCGCCGCCGCGGTCGGTCCGGTAGACAGGGCAGCGTGAGCAACGGCGGACGACTGCCTGGCGCCACCCGGCGCGCCCGCGCCCGGCGCCTGGTGGTCGTGCTCGTCGCCGTGACCGCCGTCGCCGCGGGCTGCCAGCGACCCGGGCCGCACCCGCCACCGGCGACCCCGTCCGCCACCGCCACCGGGCCGCGGGCTCCGGCGGACTTCGTGCTGCTTCGCGATGTCGAGCCGAGTATCCGGACCGACATCCGGTACGCCACCGCGCACAACTTCGTCGGCCGGCCGATCACCGGCTACCCGGAACCGCTCTGCCTGCTCACCCGTCCGGCGGCGGAGGCGCTGCGCCGGGTCCAGGCCGCCGCGCTCGCCGAGGGCCGCAGCCTCAAGGTGTACGACTGCTACCGCCCGCAGCGCGCCGTCGACGACTTCGTGGCCTGGGCGAAGCTCCCCGGGGAGCAGCAGATGAAGGCCGAGTTCTATCCCGATGTGGCCAAGTCGAAGCTCTTCGCCGACGGGTACGTCGGCGCGCCGACCGCGCACAGCCGGGGCAGCACCCTGGACCTCACCCTGGTCCCCGTCCCCCCGTCCGATCAGCCGGCGTACCAGCCGGGGCTGCCGCTGGTCGCCTGCACCGCGCCGGCGGGGCGGCGCTTCCCCGACAACTCGGTCGACATGGGCACCGGGTTCGACTGCTTCGACCCCCTCGCGCACACCGCCGACCCCCGGGTCACCGGGGCGGCCCGGGACAACCGGGAGTTGCTCAAGCGGCTGATGACCGCGCAGGGGTTCGAGAACTACCCGAACGAGTGGTGGCACTACCGCTTCACCGCCGAGCCGTACCTGAAGACGTACTTCGACTTCCCGGTGGCCCGCTCATCGCTGCGGTGAGCGCCGTCCCGGCCGGCGTCCGGCCGGGACGGCGCCGCCGGTCAGAGGATGCCGCGGGCGACGAACGCCGCCTGGGTCGCCGACGCCGCGGCCGACCCGTAGCGCCGCTGCGCGGCGGCCACCGTGGCCAGCGCGGCCTGGTGGAACGAGGTGTCCGGGGCGAAGTCGAACTGCGCCTCCACGATCAGCGTGGTGGCCTCCTTGTCGCCGAGGGCGGTACGGATGTCCCACAGCGCGCGGGACCAGATCTCCCCGTCGGCGTGCACCTCGCCCCGCAGGTCCTGCGGGTACATCTTGTTGCCGTCGAGCCGGCGCAGGCAGTGCGGGGCGGTGCGGGTGTAGGAGACCGAGTCCCAGTCGGCCACGCAGGCCTCCGGGGTCTTCGTCGGCGTGCCGGTGGCCCAACTGGTCACCGCGACGGCCAGGTAGTCGCCGAAGGCCTCGCCGATCGACCCGGACTCCAGGTTGGTGCCGAAGCCGGGCACCTGCCCGTCCTGCACCGAGTGGCCGTACTCGTGGATGATCACCTCGGCGTCCTCGGCGTCGTCCACGCCGCCCTTGCCGAGGGTGATGTTGGCCTTGTCCTCGCGGAAGAACGAGTTGTCCCCGCCGTACTGGTCGATGCGCAGCTCGATCTGCCGCTGGTTGACCGGCCGCAGGGTGCTGCCGAAGCCGAGCGACTGCAGGTACGCCTGGGCGGTGTTCACCCAGTGGTAGCCCATCACCTGCTCGAACTGGTCGGCGTCGCGGTGCCACGCCGGGTAGGCGCCGTCCACCAGCCGGGCCGGGGTGCCGGTCTTGCTCTTGACCACCACGTACCGGCCGGTGAGGGTGCCGGAGCCGTCCAGGTTGGTCAGCAGCACCGAGCGGTACGCCCCGGCCAGCGCCGGGTAGTCGGCGTCCTTCTGGTCGGTCAGCGTCTGGTCGCCGAGCTGCTGCACCGGGCTCGGGGCGAAGACCGTCGCGGTGGCGGTGTGGTCGTAGGTGTCGCCGGCCGCCTGGACGGTCGTGCCGCCGGCGACCAGCGCCGCGGTGACCGCAGAGGCGACCAGCGCGGAACGTCTGATGTGGGGGTGCATTCCATGATCCCTTCGAGGGTGGATCCGTGGGGTGAGACTAGGCTCCCCGTCGACCCGTGCCAACCCTCGACGGGCAGGCCAGCGGCCCTCCCGTCAGCCGAGGAAGGACCCCTCGTGGACACCGAACGGATCGGCCCGCCCCTGCTGGCGGGGGAGCGGGAGACGCTGCGCGCCTTCCTCGACTTCCACCGCGCCACCCTCGCCATGAAGTGTGCGGGCCTCAGCGACGAGGAGCTGCGCCGGCAGTCCTCCCCGCCCTCCACCCTGTCGCTGCTCGGCCTGGTCCGGCACATGGCCGAGGTGGAGCGCGCCTGGTTCCGCCGCGTGATCAACGGCGAGGACATCCCGCTGGTCTGGTCGGAGACCGGTGACTACCAGGAGGCGTACGACGCGCGCACCGCCGACCGGTCCGAGGCGTTCGAGGCGTGGCAGCGCGAGGTCGAGCACGCCCGCCGCATCGAGCGGGAGGCGGAATCGCTCGACGTGACCGGCCACCAGGTGCGCTGGGGTGAGGACGTGTCGCTGCGCCTGGTGATGCTGCACATGATGCACGAGTACGCCCGGCACAACGGCCACGCCGACTTCCTCCGCGAGGCCATCGACGGCGCCGTCGGCGTCTGAGACCCCGTCGGCCGGGACCGACGTCCCCGCCGACGGGCCCTCCGGCCCTGCCTGCCGCCCACTCCCCGGAGAAACGTGGGAGGTGACAACGGCATAAGGAGGAGCCATGAAGGCACTCGTGTACGGCGGGCCGGGCGAGAAGACCTGGTCCGAGATCCCGGACCCCACCATCGCGGGCCCCCGCGACGCGATCATCCGCGTCGACGCGGTGACCATCTGCGGCACCGACCTGCACATCCTCGGCGGCGACGTGCCCGAGGTCCAGCCCGGTCGGGTGCTCGGTCACGAGGCGGTCGGCACCGTGACGGCGGTCGGCGACGGCGTCGCCAACCTCAAGGCGGGCGACCGGGTGCTCGCCTCCTGCATTTCCGCGTGTGGCGTCTGCCGCTACTGCCGGGAGGGCGCCTGCGGGCAGTGCCTCGGCGGCGGTGGCTGGATCCTCGGCCACCTGGTCGACGGCGTGCAGGCCGAGTACGCGCGGATCCCGTTCGCGGACCTGTCCACGTACAAGCTGCCGGAGACGGTCTCCGACGAGGCAGCCGTGCTGCTGGCCGACATCCTGCCCACCTCGTACGAGGTCGGCGTGCTCAACGGCCAGGTCCGCCCCGGCGACACCGTCGTGGTGGTCGGCGCCGGCCCGATCGGGCTGGCCGCCATCCTGACGGCGAAGCTCTACTCGCCGACGCACATCGTGGCGGTCGACAAGGCGCAGAGCCGGCTCGACGCGGCCAAGCAGTTCGGCGCGGACCTCACCGTCCTCGCCGACGACGACCCGCTGGAGGTCGTCCGCTCCCTCACCGGTGGGCTCGGCGCGGACGTGGTGATCGAGGCGGTCGGCACGCCGGCCACCTTCGAGCTCTGCACCGCGCTGGTGCGTCCCGGCGGCCGGGTGGCCAACATCGGCGTGCACGGCAAGCCGGCCACGCTGCACCTGGAGCAGCTCTGGATCCGCGACGTCACCATCACCACCGGCCTGGTCGACACCCGCACCACGCCGACGCTGCTGGACATGCTGGTCGCCGGTCAGCTCGACACGGCCCACATGGTGACCCACCGGTTCGGGCTCGACCAGATCCTGGAGGCGTACGACGTCTTCGCCCGCCCGGCGGAGACCGGCGCCCTCAAGGTCGTGCTGACCCGCCGCTGAGGAGGCCCGTGATGACCGGACGAACCGCGCGGACCGCCGGCGGGCTGGCGGTCATGGCGGTGGCCGCCGTGGTCGCGTACCCGGTGCCGCTGCGCCGCTGGTACCGGGCCTGGCGGGCCCGCGACGGCCAGCCGGCCGCCCGATCCTGAACCCCACGCCGCACCTCCGGTCCCGTCCGGAGGTGCGGCGCCCGCGTCCCCGGGGGCCTGCTCCACAATGGGGGCGACCGGAAGGGGCGTGGGCGCGGTGGGGGAGCGGAAGGTCGTCGTGTACGGCCCGTCCCGGGTGCCGTGGCTGCGTCCCCTGGCCCGCCCGCCGGTGCCCCGCCGGACCTACCTCGGTGCCGCCGCCGGCGGCTCCGTCGCCGGCGCCTTCCTGTTCGGCGGTCACCCCCATACCGCACTCGTGCTGTTCGGGGCGACCGCGCTGGCGACCACGCCGGTGCTGGCGGCGCTGGGCACCCGCCGGCACGTCACGCTGACCGGGACGTACGGCCGGCGCACCTGGACCCCGATCGGCGCGGCGTACGCGAGCCTGCTCCGGTCGCTGCCGGAGCTGCACCCGATGATCGAGCTGCGGCCGACCCGGCTCGCCCTGGAGCGGGCCCGCCTGGACCTCGCGGACCTGGTCGCCCGCCGGCAGCGGGCGCACGCCGCCCGGGACCTGGTGCGCCGCGCCGGGCACGGGCTCGCCCCCGACGACCCGGTCTGCGACGACCTGTCCCGGCGGGACCGGCTGCTCGAGGCCACCCTCGGCGGACTGGACGCCGAGCCTCGCGGGGCGGACGGAGTCGCTGACCATGCTGGCCGCCCGGTGGGCCGAGTTCGCCTACCGCCGGGGGGCCGGGCGCCGCGCCGCGCGGGCCAGCCGCCGGGCCCTCGGCACCCTCGCCACCGTCGACGCCGCGCTGGGCGCCGGCCGCCCGGCCACCGCCGGTGACCCGGTCCCCGAGCTGGTCGAACGGACGACGGCGGTGCTGACGGCGTACCGGGAGCTGACCGCGCCCGACGCCCCGCTCAGCGACCGCTGACGTCGTCGTCCCCGCCGCGCCGCAGCGGCAGCCAGGCCAGCACGTCCTGGATCTTCGCGTCCCAGTACGCCCAGTCGTGCGTGCCGGGGGAGAAGTCCACGGTGAGCGGCACGCCGCGCCGCCGGGCGGTCTCGACGAACCGGGTGTTGTCCTCGTACAGGAAGTCCTCGGTGCCGCAGGCGACGTAGAGCGCGGGCAGGTCGTCGCCGGCGCGTTCCAGCAGCGCGACCGTGTCGTCGTCGGTGCCGGGCACCTGCCGGTCGCCCCAGACGGTGTGCCAGACTGCCGGGTCCACCGGGCTGGTCGGGTGGTCCCGCCGTCGCGCCACGTCGAGCGCGCCGGAGAGGCTGGCCGCTGCGGCGAAGCGGCCCGGGTCGCGCAGCGCCCACTTCATCGCCCCGTAGCCGCCCATCGACAGCCCGGCGACGAAGGTGTCCTCCGGGCGGTCGGAGAGCCGGAAGAACGACCGGCAGACCTCGGGCAGCTCGGTGCTGAGGAAGGTCCAGTACCGGTTGCCGTGCTCCTCGTCGGTGTAGAAGCTGCGGCCGCCGTTCGGCATCACCACGGCCAGGCCGAGTGGCGCGACGTACCGCTCGATCGCGGTGCGGCGCTGCCAGATGGTGTGGTCGTCGGTGAGCCCGTGCAGCAGGTAGAGCACCGGCGGGTCACCCGCCGGGGCGCTGCCGGCCATGCCGATCTGCGCGGTGGTGCGTTCGGGCAGGATCACGGTCACCGACGTGTTGAGGCCGAGCGCCTCGGAGAAGAAGTCACACTGCACCAGCGCCATGGACGCCGATGTTATGCGACGTGGGCAGCGGTCGCGCCCGCCGGCGGGGCGGGCGCGACCACCGCCGGTCAGCGCGCGTACCGGAGCTGCCTGAGCCCGACCGCGACGGCCGCCACGGCGACCACGGCCGCGACCACGCCCGCGGTCAGGTTGGCCTCGATCCCGGCCGGGTCGCCGAGCGCGGCCTGGGCCAGCACCGGGAGCATGAGCAGCGCCGCCGCCAGCCCGAACACGGTCGTGGCGACCAGGGCCAGCGGCCCGGTCGGGGGCGCCCAGCGCGGCCCGCGCAGCGGCCCCCGCCGGCGTGCGGCAAGGTAGAGGGCGAGCGCGAGCAGCCCGAGCAGGCCGGCCGCCACCCGGTATTCCACCACCTCGCCCCAGTGGTGCAGCTCGGCGGCGCGAGCGCAGGTCGGCGCGCTGGGCGACAGCCGCAGGAAGTCGGCGCCGCGGTGTAGGTGACCGTTGCCTTTCAGTGAGCGAACGTGAGTTCGCGATCGGCAGTCGGCCGTTGCCGGCCGACGGTCCCCGGTCGGGGTGGACGCTTCACGGCCACCTGCCCCGCAAGCGGGGTCCTACGGTCGGCTTCACGTCCGTTGAAGCCTTGCGGCTCCGGGTCTCCGGCCACTCCGGTACCCGTCTCACGCTCAACCAGTCGCGCGAGATTCCTGGCCGCGTTCAAGTCCCGATCCAGGACCATCCCGCAGGCGTCACACTCGAACGTCCGGACTCGCAGCGGCAGCTTGGCTTTCACTACGCCGCAGTCCGAACAGGTCTTGCTCGATGGGAACCAGCGGCCGGCGGTGACCAGCCGACCACCGCTCCACGTTGTCTTGTGACCCAGCAAGCCGCGGATCGTGGCGAACCCGCAGTCGGAGATGGCCTTGGCTAGCTTGCGGTTGCGGACCATCCCGGCAACGTTCAGGTCTTCCACCACGATCGTGGCATAGTCGGCGGTCAGCGCGGAGGTGAGCTTGTGTAGGCCGTCGCGGCGCAGGTTCGCCACCCGGGCGTATGCCCGGGACCGGTCCGCGTTGGTCTTCTGCCAGCGCTTGGATGCCTCCTGGCCGGTGCGTCGGTCCGGGCCGACCCGGCGGGACACCCGCCGTGACAGCCGCCGCAGGTGCTTGGCCCCGCCCGCCAGATGCCGCGGGTTGTCGATCACGTCGCCGGTCGACAACACGGCCAGGTGCGTGATGCCGACGTCCACGCCGAGCACGGCATCCGACCGGGCGTGGTCGGCGATCTGCCGGTCGACCTCGCAGGAAAACGACACGTACCACCGGCCGCCGTCCAGTTTCACCGTCGCGGACAGGATCCGGGCGGTGCCCGCTTCCAGACGCCGGGCCAACTTGCGGGCCGACTCGTGCAGCCTGATCGTGTCCAGGCGCGGCAGAGTGACGTGCTCGCGGTCCGGCTCGACCCGGATGACGCCGGTCGTGAACGTGCACGACTTCGTCTCCGACCGCTTGTTCTTGAAACGCGGGAAGTTGACCTTCGCCCCTTTACGTTTGCCGGACTTGGAGTCGCGCCAAGCGTCCAGGCCACGGACCAGGTTGCGGATCCCGGCGGCGTCTTTGGAGTTCTCCGCCCACCACGGCGCTACGTCGCCCTTGGCCTCGTTCCATGCCTTACGCAGCGACGGCAGCGTCCACGGCACGGAAGCAGTGAGCCGGTCGCCGGTAAGGCCGTAGGTCTTCTCCGCGGCGCGCTGGTCCATCTGCGCCTTGACCAACCCAAGCGCCCAGTTGAACGCCTTGCGGCTGGCCCCGGCGTGCGATGCCAGCGCGGCCATCTGGGTAGCGTTCGGGTCCAGCGCGAACCGGTACGCCTGGTTGACGATCACGAGTCGTCCTCGGTGATTGCCGCGGCGACGGCCCGGTTGGCCCGGTTCGCGGCGGCCCGGCGGCCGTACAGCCGCGCGCACAGCGAGGTCAGGATCTCCGTGACGTCCCGCACGAGATCATCGTCGACCTCGGCCGGGTCCACCACCAGCAGCCGGCGGCCCTGCGCGGCAAGTGCCGCCTCGACGTACTCGGCGCCGAACCGGGCGAACCGGTCCCGGTGCTCGACCACGACCGTCACCACGGCCGGATCGCGGAGCAGGGCCAGGAACTTCTCGCGACGCCCGTTCAGCGCCGACCCTACCTCGGTCACCACCCGGGACACGCTCAGATGCTGGGCGGTGGCCCAGGCGGTCACCCGCGCGACCTGCCGGTCCAGGTCGGCCTTCTGGTCCGCCGAGGAGACCCGGGCGTACACGACGACCTGGTCCTGCGGGGCGGTGTCGGCAACGTCCACCAGGATCGTGCCGGACGGGAGCCGCCGAGCGGGCACCGGCATGGTTCCCTCACGGAACCACCGGTACGCGGTCTGCGGGTGCACCCCGTTGCGGCGCGCCCACTCGGCAAGCTTCACGGCCCCATCATAACAATTGCTCACAGATATGCACGGCTATGCACGAAAAAGTGAGCTGTCGTCACCCCCCGCCGTGTCGCCGGCGATCAGGTGTGGACCGAAGAGCCGGCCCAGCGCCTCGGCGAGCAGCCCACTCACGCCGATCGCCAGCAGGCCGACGGCGCCGAGCAGCCACCCGCCGGTGAAGGCCCGGCGCAGCACGTCGGCGGTGGTGGTGTGGGCGCGTCGCAGCCGGGCCGCGATGTCGGTGGCGTCGCCGAAGCGGGCCACGGCGAGCCGTTCGGCCTCGGCCGGGCCGGCCCCCTCGGCGACGGTCCGCTCCGCCGCGCTGCGCAGGTGGCCCTCGGCCTCCACCAGGGCCCGCCGCCCAGCGGCGCCGGTGCCGGCCAGTCGGTCGAAGAGCTGGTCGAGGTACGCGTCGATCGGAGAGTCGTTCATGCCGGTGCTCCCTGGGCCGGTGCGAGGATCGCGGCGACGCCGCGGACGAGGCTGTGCCACTCGGACTGTTTCGCCGCCAGTGCCGCGTGGCCCTGGTCGGTCAGCTCGTAGCACCGGCGGCGGCGGCCGGTGTCGTCGTTCCAGGCGCTGGCCACCAGGCCGGCGCGTTCCAGCCGGTGCAGCGCGGGGTAGACGGTGCCCTCCGGCAGGTCGAAGGTGCCCTCGGAGCGGTCCCGGAGGGCCTGGATCAGGGCGTAGCCGTGTGTCGGCCCGGTGTGCCGCAGCGCGCCCAGGATCAGCAGGTCCAGGTGCCCGCGCAGGTCCATGCTCATACCAAGGCACGCTATGCCTAGCCTTTCTGGGCGTCAAGGGTTTCGCCCCGATGGCGGCCGAGTCGCCGGTTCCTATTGCCCTGGCCGTCCAGGAGGGACAGGATGGCCACACGCGCGCCGGAAACCTCCGCGTAACCTGCGCGCCGCTGGTCTCTGTCACGAGGAAGTGGGAGTCAGTCATGAGCGACGTGTCGACGGCGCTGGGTGTGCGCCTCTATCCCGACCTGGTCGAACGGGGCGGGCTGGCGTCCGGGCTCACCGCGTGCGCCGCCCAGCACCAGCTCGACGTCGGCCGGGTGACCGCCCCTGAGCAGGGCCGCAGCCGCTTCACCTGCGCCGAGCTGACCTCCGAGCACGGGACGGTCTGCGTCGGGCTCGGCTCCCAGGCGCGATACTTCATGATCGACATCAGGGTGGCCGGGGAGGTCCAGGCCCGGGGCGACAGCACCGACCTGCTGCAGGTGGTCCAGGTGGCCGCCGCCTGGCGGGCCGGCGCGAGCCTCGCCGACCTCACCACCCGCTTCCGTTTCATGGAGCGGATCACGGTCCGCCCGACGGTCACTCAGGTCCAGTAGCGGACGCGCCAGGCCGACCGGCCGGGCGGGGCGATCGCCTGGGGGGCACGTCGACGACTGCACCACAGCCCTCGACCGCCTGCTGGCCGCCGGGGCCGCGGTGCACGACCCGCCGCGCGACCGGGGTCACGGCCTCGTCACCGCCTCGGTCGTCGACCCGTTCGGCAACGTGCTCGACGTGATGACCAACCCGCACCACATCGAGACGCACCGCCTGACGAAATGGCGGCGACAATGGACGGGCTCGTCCGCTAGCGTCCCCGCCGTCGACAGGTCAGCCGGGACGGGGAGTTGGATGAAGGACCGCGCCTCCGCCGCCGCCCTCACCACCCGGCTGCTGCTGCACCGGCGCGAGTGGCGCCACGCCGGCCGGGCGTACCAGGTGATCACCCTGCGTCCGACCGACCCGGTCCGGTACGCCGTCCGGGTGGAGCGCCACTACACCGTGGTCAGCTCCGACCTGACCGGCGCCCGGCTGCTCGGCCGGCTGCTCTGGGGCCTGGCGTACCAGCGCCGGCCGGACACCCTGCTCGTGCTGGAACCGGGCCGGATGGTGCCCGACCCCGAGGACGGGCGGCCAAGCCCGCCGGTGGTCTTCTCGGTGGCCGCCCGGACCGTGCTCACCCCGGCGGTGGCCCGAGGGCTGCGGGCCGCCCACCTGTGGCGATCCCGGCCGACCGGCGCCGTCACCTGGAACACCGCGGGGTTCCCCATCGCCATGGCCGACCTCCAGCGCTGGCACGACGCCCGTCGGGCCGGTCTGCTGCCGGACGGGTACGTTCCGACCTGGCCGACGCCCCACCTGCACGTCGACGCCTCCGTGGTGACCCTCTCGGCCGTGCCGGGGTTGCTGCGCCAGTGGGCGACCACGATCGGCCAGGCGGGCGGCTGGTGGTACGGCGACGAGTCGTGCACCGAAGCGGATCGGGCGGTCGGCTTCGACGTGCACGCGGTCCGACACTTCGACCGCCGGGTGTCGGCGGCCCGCCGGGCCCGGGCCGAGGTGCTCGCCGCCCCGGGCCTGCCGACCGAACCCGGCCTCGTGGCCGAGCGGGTCCGCGCACACGTCGACGTGGTGGCCGCCCGTCGCCCGGGGCCCTGGGACTTCGCCCCACCGTCCCGACCGGGCTGACCGCCGCGACCCCACCGGAAGCAGTTAATCGGTTGCCGGCCGCCGGGCCGGCTGCTGCAATCCGACCAGGAAGCCCCGAGCAGAGGAGCCAGGAAATGCGCGCACCGTCGATGTCCGACCAGAAGGGAATCGCCACCTACCCAGAGGACACGACGCTGCGTGAAAACTTTGAACTTGGGAATCCTGGCACATGTCGACGCCGGTAAGACGAGCCTGACGGAGCGGCTGCTGCACAGCGCCGGCGTCATCGACGAGCTCGGCAGCGTCGACGACGGCAGCACCCGCACCGACACGATGGCCCTGGAACGGCAGCGCGGCATCACCATCCGCTCCGCCGTGGTCTCCTTCGTCGTCGACGGGGTCACCGTCAACCTGATCGACACCCCTGGCCACCCCGACTTCATCGCCGAGGTCGAACGGGTGCTCGGGGTGCTCGACGGCGCGGTGCTGGTCGTCTCCGCGGTCGAGGGGGTCCAGGCCCAGACGCGGGTGCTGATGCGGACCCTGCACCGGCTGGGCATCCCCACCCTGATCTTCGTCAACAAGGTCGACCGCGCCGGCGCCGACCCGGAACGGGTGCTGCGCCAGCTCGCCGACAAGCTCACCCCGGCCGTCATCGCCACCGGACGGGTCGAGGCCCCGGGCACCGCGGCGGCCCGCTGCCACCCCTTCGACGCCGACGACCCGGAGCACACCGAGCGCCTCGTCGACCTGCTCTCCGCGCACGACGACGCGCTGCTCGCCGCGTACGTCGAGGACCCGCGCGCGCTGAGCCGGCGGCGGCTGCGCCGGGCGCTCGCCGCGCAGACCGGGCGGGCACGGGTGCACCCGGTCTTCGCCGGCTCGGCGATCACCGGGGCCGGCGTCGAGGCGCTCGTCGCCGGCCTCGGCGAGCTGCTGCCGGCGGCCGAGGGCGACGAGGACGCCCCGCTGCGCGGCACGGTCTTCAAGGTCGAACGCGGGCCGGCCGGCGAGAAGGTCGCGTACGCCCGGATCTTCGCCGGCACCCTGCGGGTCCGCGACCGGGTCCCGTTCAGGCGGGGCGCGGCGGCCAAGGTCACCGCGATCAGCGTCTTCGAGGGCGGCACGGCCGTACCGGCCCCGGCGGTGGGCGCCGGGCGGATCGCCCGGCTGTGGGGCCTGGCCGACGTCCGGATCGGCGACTTCCTCGGTGCGCCGCCCGACCGGCCGGTCGGCCGCCACCACTTCTCACCGCCGACGCTGGAAACGGTGGTGGTGCCGTGCCGAACCGCCGACCGGGCCGCCCTGCACCCGGCTCTGGCCCAGCTCGCCGAGCAGGACCCGCTGATCAACCTGCGGCAGGACGACCTCCGGCAGGAGATCGCCGTGTCGCTCTACGGCGAGGTGCAGAAGGAGGTCATCCAGGCCACCCTCGCCGACGAGTACGGCGTGCGGGTCGACTTCCGGGAGACCACGACCGTCTGCGTGGAGCGGGTCGTGGGGGTGGGCGCCGCAGTCGAGTGGATCGGCCGGGAGCCGAACCCCTTCCTCGGCACGGTCGGGCTGCGGGTCGAACCGGGCCCGGTGGACAGCGGGTTGGAGTTCCGCCTCGGCATCGAACTCGGCTCGATGCCGCTGGCCTTCCTCAAGGCCATCGAGGAGACGGTCCGGGAGACCCTGCGGCAGGGCCTGCGCGGCTGGGAGGTGATCGACTGCGTGGTCACCCTGACCCACGGCGGGTACTGGGCCCGGCAGAGCCACTCGCACGGCGTGTTCGACAAGAGCATGTCCAGCACCGCCGGGGACTTCCGCAACCTGACCCCGCTGGTCCTGATGGACGCCCTCGCCCGGGCCGGCGCCCGGGTGCATGAGCCGATGCACCGGTTCCGCCTGGAGGTGCCGGCGGACCTGTTCGGCGCGGTGCTGCCGGTGCTGGCCGGGCTCGGCGCGGTGCCCCGCGACGCCACGGCGCGCGGCCCGTCGTACCTGGTCGAGGGGGAGGTGCCGGCCGGCCGGGTGCACGCGCTGGAGCAGCGCCTGCCGTCGCTGACCCGGGGCGAGGGGATGCTGGAGTCGGAGTTCGACCACTACCGCCCGGTGCCCGGGCCGGCGCCGAGCCGGCCCCGCTGGGACCACAACCCGCTGCACCGCAAGGAGTACCTGCTGGCGGTGGCGCGCCGGGTCACCGGGGCGGCGCAGGACCGGTGACCCGGTGCGGCGCCGCACCGGGTCACCGACCGGTGGCCCCCGGCGGGGTCCGCCCCTGGCCGGCGGTGGCGCCGGCGACGAGGGAATCGGGCGTCGGGGGCTCGGCGGTGACCAGCGGGCGCACCGGGGTGCGGCCCAGCGCGGTGACCAGCCGGGTGGTGAGCGGGCGGGCGAGCAGCACGACGACGACCGCCACCACCGCGCCGAGGATCAGGCCGGCGAGGACGTCGTGCGGGTAGTGCGCGGCGATGTAGATCCGGGAGAAGCCCATGGCCAGGGCAGCGACCGCGGTGACCAGGCCGAGCCGTCGGGACACGAACCACAGCGCGGCGGCCGCCGCGCCGGCCATCACCGAGTGGTCGGAGGGGAACGAGAAGTCGGTGCTGCGGGTGGCCAGGACGAGGATGCCCGGGTGGCTGCTGTACGGCCGGGCCTCGTGGAACGCCGACACGAACGGCTGGTTCACGGCCACGGCCAGCAGGGTCGCCACCGGGGCCAGGACGGCCGCGGCCACCCGGGCCGGGTCGCTCGTGCCCCGGGCGTACCACCAGCCGGCCAGCATGAGGGCGGCGAAGAGCGCCACGCCGTACGCGGCGTAGCCGGTCACCGCGGCGTGCAGCCAGGGCGTGGCCACCGCGAACCGGTTGACCTCGTCGAACAGTCCGCCGTCCATCGCGCTCCCCGTCGTCGAGTGGTACCTACAATGTTTGTAGTTCGCAGCCTACTACTACAAACTTTGTAGTTCCTGGGGGACGGGTGGAGAGCAGACGTCGCGGGCACGGCGACCTGGAACACGAGATCCTGGCGGTGCTCGCCGCCGCCGACGCCCCACTCACCCCCGCGGCGGTCCGCGAGCGGCTCGGCGCCGGGCTGGCCTACAACACGGTCACCACGGTGCTGGCCCGGCTGCACGACAAGGGGCGGGTCACCCGCCACCCGGCCGGCCGCGCCTACGCCTACCAGGCGGTACGCGACCGCGCGCAGGTGACCGCCCACCAGATGCGCCGGCTGCTCGACGACGACACCGACCGCTCGGCCGTCCTGACCCGGTTCGTCGGCTCGCTCACCCCGGAGGACGAGGCGCTCCTGGTCACCCTGCTCCAGCGGACCGACCCCGACTCATGATCATCGCCCTGGTGGTGGTGCTGACGTCCGCCGTGGCCTGTGCCTGCTGCGGGCCCTGGCTGAGCCGTACCCTCCGACCGGCCCTCGCCGTCCGGCTCCTCACCCCGAGCGGCCTCCTCGTCACCGCGGCGGTGTGGTTCACCGCCGCGGTCGCCGCCTTCACCTGGATCGGCCAGGACGCCGAGATCGCCGCGCTCGGCGCCTGGTCGGCCCAGGCGCTGCGGTCGCAGGCGCCCGTGCCCTGGCCCGTCTCGGCCGCCGCCCTGCTCGCCCTCGCCGCCGCCGGGTCCCGCACCACCGTCTTCCTCATCCGGCGGGTGCGGGCGATGCGCGCCGCGCACCGCGACTGCGGCCGACTCGGTGAGCCCGGCTCCCTGGTGGTGCTCGACACCGAGACCCCCGACGCCTTCACCACCCCGGAGGCCACCGGACGCATCGTGGTCACCCGCGGCATGCTGCGCGCCCTGGCCGCCGACGAACGCTCCGCGCTCCTCGCCCACGAGGGCTCCCACCTGTCCCACCGGCACGCCTGGTGGACCGTCGCTGTCGACCTGGCCGCGACGGCCAACCCGTCGCTCACCCCCACCGCCCGGACGCTGCGCAACGCCGTCGAGCGGTGGGCCGACGAGGACGCCGCCGCCCGACTGGGGGACCGGCGGCTGATCGCCCGTGCGCTGGCCCGGGCCGCCCTGGCCCGGCAGCGGTACCCCCGCGACGTGCTGCCCGCCGCGACCGGCGGCGACGTGCCCGACCGGGTACGCGCCCTGCTCGACCCGCCCACCCCGCGACGCGGCCCGGCCGTGGTGGTGCTCGCCCTGCTCGTCGCCGCGCTGACCCTCGGCGCCGCGACCGTCCAGCACCAGGGCGAACGCCTCTTCGAACGCGCGGAGATCGCTCACTCGCAGCGCGGGTAGCGGGCCCGCACCGCGTCGACGCAGGTGTCCCGGGAGGTCAGCCCGCCGAACCGGAGCCGGTCGTACCCGGTGAACGCCGGCTCCAGCGCGTCCAGTTCGTCGACCAGCGCGTGCAGCCGCGCCGACCAGGCCACCGACCCGGCGTCCGGCGCCTCCGGCGCGGACCGGATCGCCGCCACCAACTCGTCCTTGCGCCGGATGGTGTCCGGGGTGACCGAGCGCAGGCAGACGTACCGGCCGCTGAGGTAGCCGTCCCACTCCGCCGCGCCCCGCGCCGGGTCCGCCCAGTGCCCGATGAACCAGGCCGCCAGCCGCTCCGGGCCGCCCGCCCGCTCGGCCAGCGCGAACAGGTCCGCCGGGACCATCTCCGCGCCGTCCGAGCGCAGATAGCCCGGCAGCGGCAGTCGCCGGTCCAGCATCAGCCGCCGTACGCCGTCCGGGTCCCGCCCGGTCGCCGCGCACAGCTCCTCCAGCACCACGAACTGCCGACTGACGTACCCGTCGTCCGCCGCCGTCATCGGATGCTCCCCGTTGACCTCGCGGAACCGCTCCGCCACCCGCTTCCTCAGCTCCATGCGCTTCCTTCCGGCCAACGGACCGGCCTCCGCGCGGTCGTCTCCGGCACGGTAGCCGCCGGACGGTTCGGCCCGCACCGAACCGTCACCGGTCGTCGAGCCGGGCGAGCGCGCTGCCGACCAGCTCGTCGGCGGCCGCCTGCCACCGGGCCCGGTTGCCGGGGGAGTCCCGTCGCCGACGCCATCGTCGTCGCGCCTCGGCACGGGGCGTCGCGATCAGCTCGAACAGCCCTGGTTCCCGGTACACGGAGACCGGAGGGTCCACCTCGGGATCGTCCGGCGGTTGCGCGTACCGCAGGAGGGTGTTCGCCGCGTGGTACCGCACCAGGTACTCGCTGTCGCGGACGGCCCGGCCGAGCGCGTGGACAAGGTCCGGGTTGGGCGCGAAGCGGGCCAGCGCGATCGCGGCATCCATCCGGTCGGTCCAGTGCCGCGCGCCGAGGACCGCCACGATCGCCGCCGCCCACGACTCCTCGGCGGTCAACCGGTGCAGGGCGGTGGCGACGCTGACCAGAAAGGTGTTCGACGCGGTGGGGACGGCGGCGCGCAGCAGCTCCCGAGCCCGAACCGGCGCGAACCCGGCCTCGCCGAGCACCGCCACGGACTCCGCGGCGACCGGGTCCCGGTCGTCGAGGCCGGCCGCCAGCATCCGCTCCACCATGACGGGATCAGACCGCGCCGCCCGCAGCAGCCTGGAGAACTCCGGCCCGTCGTGCCACACCAGGTACGGGTCGCCGAACACCGTCCGCCGCCACGCGCGCCATTCGTCCACGGTGGCCGGCCGCGGCGCCTCGTCGGAGGTCATGTCCGCATCGTGCACCCCGGCGGCGACCGCCGCAGTCCTCAACTCGGCGGGGGCGGACAACACCGGTTCAGGCCCACCCCTCGTCTCCCGGTTCGGATGCCACCAGACGCCGCCGGGCGTCCGCCAGGCCCTTGTCGTTCTCGGCGGGCCCATCGATGCCGGTGCGGTCGTCCGCGACGATCCGCCGCGCGAAGTAGTCCGCCTGGACCGCCCACCGGAATCGCAGCATCGGCCGCAGACCCCGGTCCACCTCGGCGCGGTCGAGCGCGCCTTCGCGCAGGTACGCCTCGACCAGCTCGCCGCCGCGATCCGGCCCGCCGACGTACATCACGGCCGAGGCCAGGTCGTACAGCAGCGGACCGTTCAGCGCGACGCTCCAGTCGATCACCCCGCACACGCCCGCCATGCGATCCCACCGGAACGCCTCCGGCGCCGGATCGGCGTGGAGCAGACCCCACGACAGCGTTTCCGGCGCCAACTCATCCAGCTCGCGCACCGCCGCGGTCACCGCCGGACGAACCCAGTCGCGTACCCCCAGGTGGCCCGCCGTGGGGTCGACCCAGTGGAACCGATCCGCGTCGCGGACCCGGACCTTCGCGAGCGCCCGATGGACCCGGCCGAGAGTCGACCCGATGACCCGCTGCTCCACCGGACCCTCGCCGGTCAGCGCCACCCCCGGCACCCAGTTCAACAACGCCAGCGGCCGGCCGCCCACCGTCACCACCGTCCGCCCGTCGACGGTGGGCACCGGCGCTCCCGCCGGTACGCCGGCCCCCTGCAACCGGTCGGCGATCGCCAACCCGCCCGTGAACCGCGCACCCGCCGTCGGCGCCACCGACTTCAAGACCCAGCGCCGCGCGTCCCGGTCGACGAACCAGGTCTCCGAGTTCATCCCGCCACCGTGATGGCTGAGCTGCGCGTCACCGAGCCGCCAGTGCCGTTCCAGCCAGGACCGCAGCGTCGCCTCGGGGACCATGGCCGCAGTCAACCAGCCACACGCCGGCATCGACCAGCCGAATAACAATTGCGGTCACCGTGCACTGGACCTACCTTGAACGGGCAACGTCAACCGGATCAACCCAGGGAGTACGCCGTGACGCAGTACCTGCGCACCAAAGCCACGCGGCCCATGCCGCGCGGTGGTGCCTTGCTGCCCACCGGCGAGCGAGGCCTGGGCCGCTGCCAGCGTCAGCGGTGGCAATCGGGGTGGCGGCGCGACTAGCGCCAGCGCGACACGCGCAGCCGCCCGCCCCGTGAAGGGACCGGGCGGCTTTTTCGTCACCCACTCCCGCTCAGGGGGCGTAGCTCAACCCGGTGGAGCACCGGATTCCAAACCCGACGGTTGCAGGTTCGAATCCTGCCGCCCCTGCTCGCCCTGTCCCGGCCCCGGCCGGCGACGCCGCATCTTCTCAACTCCACAGTGGATGAAAAGAGCACAATCCCGGCCGGCGCCCCGACGCGCCGGCCGGGGCGACACATCCGGGACGGTTCCCCGTCCCACGGGCCGTTGGAGCAATGGGCAGCTCACCCGGTTCTCAGCCGGGCGGTTACGGGTTCGAGTCCCGTACGGCCTACGTCCGTCCCACCTGGGACGACCACGCGGTTGTAGCGCAGTCAGGCAGCGCGTCACCTCGCCATGGTGAAGATCGCCGGTTCGAATCCGGCCAGCCGCTCGAACACACCCCCCGACACGAGGAGACGACGATGGGTTTCACCCCGCTGGCCGGCACCCGGGCGCCGGTACGGGTCTGGACCGACCCGTACGGCATCGAACCGCAGGCCGCGCAGCAGCTGCGCAACATCGGCGCACTGCCCTGGGTGCAGGGCGTCGCCGTCATGCCGGACGTGCACTTCGGCAAGGGCGCCACCGTCGGGTCGGTCATCGCGATGCGGCAGGCCGTCTCGCCGGCGGCGGTCGGCGTCGACATCGGCTGCGGCATGTCCGCCGTGCGGACCTCGCTCACCGCGGCCGACCTGCCCGACGACCTCGCCCCGCTGCGTTCGGCCATCGAGGCGACCATCCCGGTCGGGTTCGCCAAGCGCGACGACCCGGTCGACCCGCGCCGGGTCCGGGGCCTGCCGCACGCCGGTTGGGACGCGTTCTGGCGGCGCTTCGGTGAGCTGGACCGGAAGGTGGCACAGCTGGAGCACCGGGCCCAGCACCAGATGGGCACCCTCGGCGGCGGCAACCACTTCATCGAGGTCTGCGTCGAGCAGGGCGGTCCGGACGACGGGCAGGTCTGGCTGATGCTGCACTCCGGTTCCCGCAACATCGGCAAGGAGCTGGCCGAGCGGCACATGGCGGTGGCCCGCGGGCTGCCGCACAACGTCGACCTGCCCGACCGCGATCTCGCGGTGTTCCTCGCCGGCACGCCGGAGATGGACGCCTACCGCCGGGACCTGTGGTGGGCCCAGGAGTACGCCCGGCGCAACCGGGAGGTCATGCTCGCCCTGCTCTGCGGCGTGGTCCGGGACGAGTTCCCGCACGTCTCGTACGGCGAGCCGATCTCTTGTCATCACAACTACGTGGCGGAGGAGACGTACGACGGCGTGGACGTGCTGGTGACCCGGAAGGGCGCGATCCGGGCCGGCTGGGGGGACCTGGGCATCATCCCGGGGTCGATGGGTACCGGCTCGTACATCGTGCGCGGCAAGGGCAACCAGGACGCGTACTGCTCGGCCTCGCACGGGGCCGGGCGGCGGATGTCGCGGGGCCAGGCGAAGCGGACGTACAGCACCGCGGACCTGGTCCGGCAGACCGCCGGGGTGGAGTGCCGTAAGGACGCCGGGGTGGTCGACGAGATCCCCGGCGCGTACAAGGACATCACCAAGGTGATGGCGCAGCAGGACGACCTGGTCGAGGTGGTCGCGCACCTCAAGCAGGTGGTCTGCGTGAAGGGTTAGACCGACCGGCGCCCGAGGGGGGCGCCGGTCGTACGCCCCGGTGGCTCAGCGGAGAGAGCGTCGGCCTACGAAGCCGAAGAGCCCAGGTTCGAATCCTGGTCGGGGCACGGTCCGCATCCGCGAAGGCGGAGCGGAACCCTTGCGAGCTGGTGCAGTCGGCAGCACACCCGTCTCTGGAACGGGGAGAGGGAAGTTCGAGTCTTCCGCTCGCAGCACGAGCCCTCGTAGCCCAACTGGTAGAGGCAGCGGTCTGAGGGGCCGCGGGTTGCGCGTTCGAATCGCGCCGAGGGTACGCAGTGTTCACGCCCGGGTAGCCCAACTGGCAGGAGGCGCGGCTTTCAGGAAGCCGACAGTGTGCGTTCGAATCGCACCCCGGGTACGCGGATGGCGCGGTGGACGAAGTGGGAGAGTCGCCCGGCTTTCACCCGGGACACCTTGCGGGTTCGAATCCCGTCCGTGCCGCTCATGCCCCCGTGGCGCAGTGGAGAGCGCACCAGGTCCCGAACCTGGGGGTCGCTGGTTCGAATCCAGCCGGGGGCACGGTTTCCACCCTCCGACCGAGTGCCCGAGTGCCCGAGTGGCCGAAGAACGGTCTGCAAAACCGTCGACGCTGGTGTGACAGCCAGGTTCCCTTGTAGCCATGTGACCCGGCCTGCACAGGCAACATTGATGACCGAATGTCGGGAAGCGCAGAAGGGGGCCGTTGCGCGGGCGTCCGGTCACTCTGATCCCACGCACACCACGCTCGGCGACGCGACCGCGACGACATCACTGTTCCAACCCGCCCTGCGCCTCGCCGCCCCGCCGGACCTCGCATCACTGGGCTGCCGGCCAACCGAACTTCCGACACCATGGATCTCCAACAACGCTGGCATTCTCGCAGCGGCTTTTCCGCCCGGATTCGACCCCGCGAAGCAGGACCGACCGCATCCGGCGCCGCTGGCGAGGAACACGGCGCCCAGCACGTCGGCGAGCACCCTCGCCTGTCGTCCGACCGCTGCTCACGCTCCCGGCACCGGGCGCAGCCCGGGGGAGCGCCCGCTTGCGCACCTGGGCCGCCAAAGCGCGATGGCACGCAGCGCCGGCCCGCTTCCCGTACGCGGGCGGCGGAAACTCGACCTCCGGCGGCGGGGGACCGGGCAATTCGCTCACCGGCTCGACTATCCGGCACGGCGGCGGAGCTGGCGAGCGTTGGTAGCCCTTCCGGGATGGGCCAAGCCGATCCCTCTACGCTCGGTGCGTATGACGACTTCGCGCTCGCGTAACGCGAACCGCACTTCGCCCGACCGGGTGACCCCGGCGGAGATCTTCTTCGATGTGGTCTTCGTCTTCACGCTGACCCAGCTCACCCGGATCCTCGAGGCGGAGCTGTCCCCGGCCAGCGTCGGCCGGGTCCTGCTGCTCTTCGGAATGCTGTGGATGGTGTACAGCGGGTACGTGTGGCTGCCCAATCAGGTGTCGCCCCGGTCGGCCGCGCAGAAGCTGCTGCTGTTCGTGGGGATGGCGGGTTTCCTGATCGCCGCGGTCGGGACGCCGCGCGCGTTCACCGACACCGGTGTCGCCTTCGGCGTGGGCTACGCCGTGGTGACCTGCGTCCACCTGCTCATGTTCACCCAGGCCGACCGCCGGGCCCTGTGGCAGTTGTGGCCGTACAACATCGGCGCCGTGCTGGTGCTCGGCGGCGGGCTCGCCGGCGGCACCGCTCAGTACGTGCTGTGGCTGGCCGCGTTCGCGCTGCAGGCCGTCAGCCCGTATCTGGTGCCGGTCCACTCGCGGATCGGCGGTTTGTCCGCTGTCAACCTCGCCACAGCGCATTTCGTCGAGCGGCACGGGCTCCTGGTGATCATCGCGCTCGGCGAGTCGGTCGTGGCGATCGGCATGGGCGTCGACGTCGACCATCTCACGGCCGGCACCATCGCCGTCACGGTGTTGGCGCTGGCGCTGCCGGCCGGCCTGTGGTGGGCGTACTTCACCGACACCAGGGCCACGGAGGCCGTGCTGGACGGCGCCGAGGTCGGGCCGCGGGTCCGGCTGGGCGTTTGGATGGGCTTCGCGCACACCCCGCTGCTGCTCGGCATCGTGGTCGCCGCCGTCGGCATCCACGCCGCGGTTGCCCATCCCGGCGATCCGGCGCCGTGGCCGTCAGCACTGGCGCTGGCCGGTGGCGTCGCCATGTTTCTGGCCGGGATAGCAGCCGCCCGGCGTGCGCTCCGCACCGCTCCAGCGCGGAGCAGGCTGGTCACCGCCGCCGTCGTGCTCGCCACCGTGCCGATCGGCACGTTCACCAACAGCGGGCTGCACCTCGCCGTGCTGATCGTGGTGGTCGTGGCGATGCTGGTGCTGGACGCCCGGGCCCGCACGGCGGCGCGTCGCGAGCCGGAGGTCGGGTAACCGCCGTATGGACACGTGGTGATCCACCATCGAGCGTCAGCGATCATCAAGTTCGCGCCAGAGCGGGACTGTCGAACGAACGGTGGGTTTCCTCGCGCAGTACGACGATGTAGTCGAGGTCCAACTCGGGCCTCGGTCTCGAACCGGTACACGATCGCCGGCCTCCCCGGGGCGGGGAGGCCGGCGATCGGCAGTCATGAGCGGGCTCAGCCCATCTGCACGGCGTTGGCCGTGGACAGGTCCTCCTTGCGCACCTTGATCAGCAGCAGGGTGGCCAGCCCGGAGAGCACGATCAGCGCCGCACCCCAGGCGAACGCCACGGTGTAGCCGTGCACCAGCGCCTTCATCTGGGTCATCGGGTCGGGGACCCGGCCGACCAGGTACGCGGCGACCGCGCTGGTGTACATGGTGTTCAGCAGGGCTGTGCCGAGCGAGCCGCCGACCTGCTGGGTGGCGTTGAGCGTGGCGCTGGCGGCG
Source organism: Micromonospora sp. NBC_00898 (assembly GCF_045207895.1). Classification (NCBI taxonomy): domain Bacteria; kingdom Bacillati; phylum Actinomycetota; class Actinomycetes; order Micromonosporales; family Micromonosporaceae; genus Micromonospora; species Micromonospora sp. NBC_00898. The sequence continues at coordinate 2,734,376 of NZ_CP108775.1, read as the reverse complement.
CCCGCGTCGTGCTCCGGCACCCCGACCAGGGCGAGGCTGGACAGCGGCACGAAGGTGAAGCCGAGGCCGAGGCCGAGGACGACCTGCGCCGGCAGCAGGTGCGTGATGAACGAGGTGTCCACGTCGATCTGGGTCAGCGAGAGCATCGCCACGGCTGCGAGCACCGCGCCGGCCACCATCAGCGGCTTCGCGCCGAGGCGGGGCATCAGCTGGCTGGCCACGCCCGCGGCGACCAGGACACCGGCGGTGACCGGCAGCGAGGCGAGGCCCGCCTTGACCGGCGTGTACCGCAGCACCACCTGGAAGTAGAAGGTCAGGAAGAGGAACGCGCCGAAGAGGCCGGCGCCGATCAGGGTGGAGGCGATGTACGCCCCGCCCCGGTTGCGGTCGAGCAGGATGCGCAGCGGCAGCAGCGGGTGGCTGGAGCGCAGCTCGATCACCACGAACGCGGCGAGCAGGACCAGTCCGGCGGCGATGAAACCGATGGTGGCGGCGGCGTCCCAGCCGTCCTCGGCGGCCTTGGTGAAGCCGTACACGAGGGAGACCAGACCGGCGGTGACCACGACGGCGCCGGGGATGTCGTAGCGGGTGTTGCCGTGGGCACGGCTCTCCGGCACCAGCGGGATCGCGGCGAACAGGGCGACGGCGGCGATCGGGATGTTCACCAGCAGGCACCAGCGCCAGTTGGCGTACTCGGTGAGCACGCCGCCGAGGACCAGCCCGACGGCGGAGCCGCCACCGGCGATGGCGCCGTACACGGCGAACGCCTTGGCGCGTTCCTTCGCCTCGGTGAACAGCACGGTGAGCAGGGCCAGGGCGGCCGGGGCGAGCAGTGCGCCGAAGGCCCCCTGCAGGGCGCGGGCGGCGAAGAGCAGGCCGCCGGTGGTGGCGAGACCGCCGATGGCGGAGGCGAGGGCGAAGCCGACCATGCCCACGAGGAAGGTGCGCTTGCGTCCCCAGTAGTCGGCGATCCGGCCGCCGAGCAGGAGCAGGCCGCCGAAGGTGAGGGTGTAGGCGGTCACCACCCACTGCCGGTCGGCGTCGGAGATGCCGAGGCTGAGCTGGGCCTGGGGAAGGGCGATGTTCACGATGGTGGCGTCGAGCACGACCATCAGCTGGGAGATCGCGATGACCGCGAGCGCCAGCCAGCGCCGCGGGTGCGCCGCCGGCGCCATGGCGTCGGGTGCGCCGGGCGCGGTCAGGGTGTTTCCGGGCATGGTGAAGCCTTCCGTGTGACGAGAGCCGTGCGGTGCGGTTGACGGGCGGGACACCCGCGTCGTGACGGGCGCCGGTGGTGACGGTCAGTCGGAGCGGTGGCGGAGCACCGGGATGAGGACCTGGTCGACGAGCTGGGTGAGGAACGCGTCGTCCGCGGGGAGACCGTGGGCGACGATCCGGGACATCACCATCGCGGGGGCGATGTCATGGAAGAGGTGCCGCTCGCCCGCCTCGGCGGGGATCTCGCCGCGGGCGGCGGCGCGGACCACCACGGCGACGGTGCCGACCTGGTCGGCGGGCAGCACGTGCTGCCGGACCAGCTGGGCGAGCTCGGGGTTGGTCCGCATGGCGAAGATCAACGCCTGCATGAGGTCGCCGTCGGTTATGCAGATGGTGGCGGTGGCGCGGAGCAGCTCCAGCAGGTCACCGCGGAGTGAGCCGGTGTCGGCGGGGGTCTGCACGGCGACCTGCCGGTGCCGCAGCGCGGCGGCCACCAGCTCCGCCTTGCCGGGCCAGTGCCGGTAGATGGTGGCCTTGCTGACTCGGGCCCGGGCGGCGATGGCGTCGATGGTCATCCGCTCGTAGCCGGCCTCACGGAGCAGGTCGATGACGGTGGCCATCAACTCCGGGTTGCGCGCGGCCGGGTCGGTCTGGTCGAGGCCGCCCCGCCGTTCAGTCTGCACGCCACCCCCCGCGAAACGATGTCGTACTGATCTTAGTCCGCGCACTCAGATTCGCCTTGCAAATATGAGCCAGGTCGCAGCAAGCGGCGAAACGGGTCCGTTCTGGGGAGTCCGCGAAGATCCGCCGGGCCCCGCCTATGACCGCATCTCGGGCACAGCAGGCATCCGACTTCGCTACCGTCGGGGCGTGGCCGAGGTGAATCTGCGCCTGCGCGGCGGGCCGTACGACAGGCAGAACGTGAAGTGGGACGTGCCGGACGCGGACGACCCGCCGATGGCGTACGAGCTGAGACTCCACGGACCGCACGAGGCCGCGGAGACGTTCGAGTACCGCCGGGCGGAGCGCGCGCCGGACGGCGCCTGGATCTACGAGGCGCCCGACGTCGGGACGCGGTAGGACAGCGGCCGCCGTGACCGAGGTGCTGGAGGACGGCGACATCTACTTCCTCTACCGGCCGCGGGTGGGTGAGCGGCACGTGGAGTCGCTGGGCGAGGTGCAGCGGTTGCTGGTGGTGTTGCATCCGTGGCACGGACGGCGGCGGCTGCGGCTGCTGATCGTGGGCCGCAAGCGGCTACCCGAGATCGACGAGCACGACCGCTTCTGGGCGTTCGTCGACGCGGTGGTGAGCCGGCCGGCGGAGCTGTACGAAGCGCTCAGACCGCACCTGTACGGGACGAAGACCCGTGGTGAGCGGTTCCAACCCCCGGCTCGGCCGGTGGCCGAGGGGGCGTACTGCGTCACCCGGCACGACGACCACACCCATCTGGCGTATCAGCTCGAGCTGCCCCACCGTCCCGGTCCGCCGCAGCACGAGCTCCGGATCGAGCCGGAGGCGAGCTACGTCGTCACGGTGAAGAATCCCCGGGCGCCGTCGCCGCCCGGGGTGGGGCTGCCCGGCCCGGGCCGGGCGGAGCTCCCCGCCGACCTGCAGGAGCGCTTCGGCACCCGCCGGTTCGCGCCACTCGATCCGCCCCGGTTCCTCGACCACGCCGGCCTGGAGATGGTGCTGATCGGGGCGGCCCACGACGCGTCGGCGGAGCTCGGGATCGACCTCGATGCCGAGGTCGAGCGGGCGGCCCGGAACACGATCTTCGAGGATCTGCGCATCGGACGCGCGGAGCGGTCAGCCGCTCCGCTGCTCACCGCCCGGTGGCAGTGACGGCGTCGCGTGCCTCTCACCTGCCGGCGGCGACGAGGACCACCGGGATCGCCACCACGTTGACCCGGCTCCCGTCGCGCGGGGAGACCTCGTACACCTCGACGGTGCCGGGACCGGTGGCGGCCACCCGGTAGCCGACGGTGGCCCGGTAGTCGCCCCGGCAGCCGGAGCCGCAGGCGGCCGTGGTGAACGAGGTGCCGACCTCCCGACCGGCCGCGTCGAGCACCCGGACGCTCACCGTCGCCTCGAAGACCTCCGCGCTCCCGGTCACCGTCACCGGGCTGGTGACCCGGTCGCCGACTGTCGGGGTGGTCACCACGATCGCCGGCAGCAGGTCGGCGTAGTCGGCCCGGCCGGCCGGCGGGTCGTCGGCGAACGCCACCCGGCGCACGGTGGGGAACTGGGTCAGCGTCCAGACCACCTGGGCCCGGCGGAGCCGGGTGGTCGCCGCGCCGCCGTCGCCGAACCCGGCCGGCGGGGCCAGCGTGGCGACCCCGTCGGCGATGCGGACCACCTGCACGTCGGTGGGTACCCGGGTGGTCAGGCCGGCCGCCGCCTCGGCACGGGTCGGCCCGGCGGCCAGCTCGGTGAGCGCCAGCCGGGACGTGGCCAGGGTGGCCGGGAGCGTCCGCCGGGTCGGCGCCAGCCGGCCGTCCCGGGTGAACCAGAGCTGCAGGGTGATCGTCCCGCCGCCGCCCGACTCGTCGGGCGCCACCGGGGTCGTGCTGGTGGGGGAGGCCGGCGGGGGGCGCCGGCTCGACGGGATCGTCGCCGGTGTCGTGGCGGGCGGCGCGGTGGTGGCGCCGGTGGTCGGGGACACGCCGGCCGGCGCCGGCCCGAGCGTGCCCGTCCGGGCCGGGGCGCAGCCGGCGGCGAGCACGACGAACGCCACCAGCGGAGCGAGCAGGCGTCTCATGAGTCACCCCCCGGAGGGTGAACGGGCAGGTCGAGGCGGAACCGGGTGCCCCGGCCGACCTCGCTGCGCACGCCCAGCCGTCCGCCGAGCAGCCGGGCGTTCTCCCGGGCGATGGCCAGGCCCAGCCCGCTGCCCGGGCCGGTGCGGGAGGGGTCGACCTTGTAGAACCGGTCGAAGACGTACGGCAGGTGGCCGGCGGGGATGCCCGGCCCCTCGTCGCTGACCTCGACGGTGACCGACTCGCCGGGGTGCCGCACCTCGACCCGGACGGCGGCACCGCCGTGCTCGACGGCGTTGGCGACCAGGTTCGCCAGGACCCGTTCCAGCCGGCGCGGGTCGGTGTCGACCGGCGTCGCGTCCCCGGCCACGGTCACCCGGCCGGTCCAGCCGCGGGCGTCGACGATGCCGCCCAGCAGCGCGACGACGTCCACCGGCCGCACCGACAGGGCCTCCCGCCCGGCGTCCAGCCGGGAGATCTCCATCAGCTCCTCCACCAGCCGGCGCAGTCGGACCACGTCGGTGACGAGCAGCTCGGCGGCCCGGCGGGCGTCGCCGGGCAGCGCGTCCAGCTGCTCGTCGAGCAGCGACGCCGCCGCCACCAGCGCGGTCACCGGGGTACGCAGCTCGTGCGCGACGTCCGCGGTGAACCGCCGCTCCCGGGCCCGGGCCGCCGACAGCGCCTCGATCTTCGTCTCCAGTGCCTCGGCCATCTCGTTGAACGACGCGGCCCAGGCGCTGAACTCGTCCCGGCCGCGTACCGGCAGCCGGGTGTCCAGCAGGCCCTCGGCGACCGCCCGGGCGGCCCGGCTGGCCCGCCCCACCGGCTCCAGGGTCCGCCGGGCCAGGGCGTTGCCCACCCCGGCGGCGAGCAGCAGCACCGCCGCCCAGCCCACGAGCAACGCCGTGCGGAGCTGGCGCAGGCCGTCGACCAGGTCGTCCTCGACGGTCACCACGTACAGCTCGGCGGTGGAGCCGGGGATCCGGCCGCCCACCACGAGCAGGTGCGGCCGGGCGCCGTCGGGGGAGCGCTGGTAGCCGAGCTGCCCGGCGGCGACCGCGGCCCGCAGCTCCCGCCCGGGCGCCGGCGCGTAGCGCGGGTTCGACGCCGCGGTGTCCCCGGCGACGAGCAGGACGTGCCGCCCGTTGCCCTCGAAGCTGGCCAGCAGGTCCGCCCGCCGCGCGTCGGTCAGCGGCAGGAACTGCCCGGCGAGGACCAGCTGGTAGCGGGCGTCGGCCGCCGCGCGTTGCAGCGACCCGTCGAGCCGGGCCTGCCGCAGCATCAGGTACGACCCGCCGGCCAGCACCCCGGCGGAGACCCCGGCGACCAGCACGAACGCGATGACGAGCCGGCGCCGCAGGCGCCCCTGGGGTACGCGGCCGGCCATCGGAGTCACCCCGTCGACAGCTTGTAGCCGGCGCCGCGGACCGTCCGGATCAGCGCCGGCCGGCCGGGATCGTCCTCCACCTTGGCCCGCAGTCGCTGCACCGCCACGTCCACCAGCCGGGAGTCGCCGAGGTAGTTGTGCCCCCACACCCGGTCGAGCAGCAGCTCGCGGGTGAACACCTGCCCGGGCCGGCGGGCCAGCTCCAGCAGCAGCCGGAACTCGGTCGCGGTGAGGGTCAGCTCCCGGCCGGCCTTGCGGGCCACGAAGCGCGCCGGGTCGATCTCCAACGGGCCGGCCGTCACCGTGGACTCCTCGACCGGGGCGACCGCCCGGCGCAGCACCGCGCGGACCCGGGCGACCAGTTCCGGCAGGTCGAACGGCTTGCGGAGGTAGTCGTCGGCGCCGCACTCCAGTCCCACCACCACGTCGATGGTGTCGGTGCGCGCGGTGAGCATCAGGATGGGCACCTGGCTGGTCCGGCGGATCTCCCGGCACACCTCGAAGCCGTCCAGGCCGGGCAGCATGACGTCGAGCACGATCAGGTCGACCGGCCGGGCCCGCCAGCCGGCGAGGGCGGTCGGCCCGTCCACCGCGGTGTCCACCCGGAACCCGGCCCGGCGCAGCCCGAGGGCGGTGACCTCCCGAATGGAGGCATCGTCCTCGACGACCAGCACGCGACCCTCCATGACGACCTCAGGGTAAGCCCGGCGCGACAATGCGGGACCCTGGCGCAACGGTCGGCGATGAGGGCCGACCGGCCCTCATCACCGGTGTGGTCAGGCCTGCCACTTGTGCGCCACGTCGAGCACGATCCGGCTGTGCGTGCCCGGGCCGGCGAGCACGAACACCCGGTACGGCAGTTGCGCCCGGACGCCCACGGCGAAGGTGGTGTACCCCTCGAAGCTGCCGCCGAAGACCACGTCCCGCAGCGTCCGGTAGCCCAGCGCGTTGACGGCGTGGTCGCCGGTGCGGTACGGCACGGTGGCGACGCGGCTCGCGTCGTACGCCGGCGCCCGCAGGGAGACCCGCAGCAGCGCCCCGCCCGCGGTGTACGGCGACAGCGCCAGCCCCTGCCCCTCGGTGTACGTCTCGCCGTACGCGACGGAGAAACCGTTCGCCGGGCCGGCGAACTCGAACACCACCCGGTCCCAGCAGTCGTGCTGCCCGGCCCGGACCTCCACCAGCGGGGCACTGCTCAGCGCGCCGCCCGACTTCGCCGTGCTGCCCCAGGTGATCCCGCAGTACGGCGCGGTCGCCGCAGCCGCGCCGCCGGCGCCGGCGAGCAGGCCGCCGAGCAGCACGGTCAGCGCCACCAGTGCTCTCCTCAGTCTCATCGTGTCCTCCCTGTCGACTGTCGCGGGACCGGTGGTCCCGGCTCGACAGTCGGCGCGTCGTGCCACAGTGGCTTCGCCGCCGGGTAACCGTCGGGTAACAGCGGGCCGCCGACCGTCAGTGGTCGGCCGCCGGGAGCGCGGCCGGGTCGGCCAACGTCCGCACCGGCGACCCGAACAGCGGCAGCCAGGTCAGCGCCGCGCCGGCCGCGCCGACCCAGAGGGAGGTACGCGGGCCGACGTACTGGCCGAGCAGGCCGGCCAGCCCGGCGCCGACCGCGATCGCGCCGGTGAGCAGGAACCGGAAGGTGGCGTTCATCCGCCCGAGCAGCACGTCCGGGGTGACCCGCTGGCGCAGGCTGACCCCGATCACGTTGCCGATCCCGGTCCGCCAGGCCAGCGCCAGCCAGCCGAAGCCGGCCAGCCACAGCCACGCCCCGGTGTCGACCAGCGCGACCAGCGCCCCGGCCGGCGCCACCAGCAACCCGGGCAGCCACAGCGCGCGACCGTGCCCGATCCGGGCGGCCAGCGGCCGGGCCGTCACCGCGCCCAGCAGCGCGCCGACCCCGCCGGCGCCGAGGAAGAGCCCGAGCACGCCGGCGCCGAGCCCGAGCTCCCGCAGGAAGACCACCGGCAGCATGGTGGTCATCAGGTTGACCGTCAGGTTGATGCCGGCCAGCGAGACGGCGAGCGGGCGCAGCAGCGGGTTGCCCAGCACGTGCCGGAGCCCCTCGGCGAGCTGCCGGCCGAAGCCGCCGGCCGGCCGGTCCCGGCGCACGGCGGCCACGGCGGTGGGGCGGGCCCGGGTGAGGGCGAGCGCGGAGAGCAGGTGGGTGACCGCGTTGAGGGCCAGCGCGACCGGCGCGCCGACCCACTGCACGAGCAGCCCGCCGAGGCCTCGGCCGCCGATCTGGATGGTGGCGTTGGTGGTCATCAGCAGCGAGTTCGCCGCCACCAACCGGTCCCGGCCGACCAGCTCCGGCAGGAAGCTCTGCGCGGCCACGTCGCCGAAGACCGTGCCGACGCCGGTGAGCAGCACCACCGCGTACAACTGGCCGATGGTGAGCGTGTCCGCCCACCAGGCCAGCGGGATCGACGCGTACAGCACGGCGCGGGACAGGTCGGCGGCGACCATCACGGTGCGCCGGGGTGACCGGTCGACCCACACCCCGGCGGGCAGCCCGATCAGCAGGAACGCGGCGGTGCTGAGCACCGCGAGCAGGCCGACCTGCCCGGGGGTGGCGGCGAGCACCGACACTGCCAGCACCGGTACGGCCAGGTAGCCCACCTGGAAGCCCAGGCCCTCGGCCAGGCTCGCGGCGTAGACATAGCGGAACGGGCGGGGCCAGCGGGTCGACGCCGGCGGGGAGGCGGTGGTGGTCATGGCGTCGAGCCTGTCCGCCGCCGTCGTCCCGGGTCGATAAGTTTGAGCTGCGTCGAATCCATCGGGAGGTGTCGGATGCTGAGCGTGGCGCTGGGGGTACGGGACCTGGCCAACATCCGGTTCGCGGTGTCGCCGCTGTGGGAGGCGGTCGCCAGCGTCATGGTGGTCAAGAGTCCGGACTGGTTCCCGGCCCACCAGCCGTGGCTCCGCCAGGTCCGGCCGCGGCTCGCCACCGTCGACTGGCGGCTCTTCGCAGACCTGGTGCCGGTGCCCACGGTGGTGATCCCGGGGTTCGTCTGCCCGCCTCCGCTGACCTCCCAGCCCACCCTCGAGCTGGAACTGGCCGCGCTCGCCGCCACCCCGCCGGAGGTGGTCCGGGCGGGGCTGGACGAGCTGCCCGGGCCCCGCCCGCCCCAACTCGCCACCCTGTACGCCGACCCGTCGGCGGGACTGGCCGGCCTCGCGGAGGTGATCGCCGACTATGCCGACGCGGCGATCGCCCCGTACTGGCCCCGAATGCGCACCCTGCTGGAGCGGGAGGTGCTGGTCGGGGCCGGCCGGATGGCCGCCGACGGGGTGCGGGGCCTGCTCAACCGGATCGACCCGTACGTCTCCTGGGACGACGGGACCCTGCACGTCGACCACCTGACCCGAGCGGGCTCCGTCGCCGGAGACGGTCGAGGCCTGCTGCTGGTCCCATCGGTCTTCGCCGGGGCGCGGGTCTGGTCCAACCTCACCGAAGGCGCCGCGCAGCCGGTCCTGCGCTACCCGGCCCGGGCGATCGGCACGCTCTGGGAGCGCAGCACCGCACCGGCCAGTGCCGCCCTCGCCCGGGTGCTGGGGCGGACCCGGGCGACGCTGCTGCACGAGCTGGCCGTGCCGACCGCCACCACCGAGCTGGCCCGGCGTTGCGGGCTGAGCGCCGGCACCGTCTCGCACCACCTCACCGGCCTGCGCGACGCCGGACTGGTCGGCACCCACCGGGTCGGCAGGTTTCTGCTCTACGCCCGGACCAGCTCAGCGGAGGCACTGATCACCGGCGCCGGAGCGCCACCCGATGGCGCAGAATGACCTGATGTCCGACGGCTCCCCGCGTACCCCCTCGGTGTCCTGCGTCTTCGTCTGCCACGACGGCGCGGGACGGTTGCTGCTGGCCCGGCGAGGCGCCGGCGCCCGCGACGAACCCGGCACCTGGGACTCCGGCGCGGGCGCGCTGGAGTACGGCGAGACCTTCGAGGACGCCGTCACCCGGGAGGTCCGCGAGGAGTACGGGACGGCGCCGCTGGCGATCTCCCTGCTCGGGGTCCGCAACGTGCTGCGGGACGACCCGCCCTCGCACTGGGTGGCGGTGGTCTTCGCGGTCCGGGTCGACCCGGCCGGGGCGGTCATCGGCGAGCCGCACAAGTTCGACCAGCTCGGCTGGTACCCCCGGGGCGCGTTGCCCACGCCGCTGCACTCCCAGCTCCCGTCGACTTTGGCGCTGCTGCCGGACCAGCTGGACTGACCGCGGCGGCTACGGTTACCGGATGCTGATCACCCGACGTCGCCTCCTGCAGTCCCTCGGCGCCGCCGCCGGCGTCACCGGACTCGGCGCGGGCGGTGTCGCCCTGGTCGACGCCGAGGTGCTGCCCGGCCGGTCGGTGCTCAACCGCGCGCTGGGTCGCTGCGACGCCGGGCAGCCCGACGCGCCGCGCGGCGCCGCGCAGCCGCCGGTCACCGGCAGCTTCCGCTCCGCGGCGCGCCGCCGGGAGGTCGCCTTCGCCATCTCCTACCCGCCCGGGTACGCCCCCGGCGCGCAGCTCCCCGTCTGCCTGGCCCTGCACGGGTACGCCGCCGACGCCGGCACCGCGATCGCCGCCGCCCGGTACCCGGAGTTCCTGGCCGGTGCGCTGCGCGACGGCGTGGCCCCGTTCGCGCTCGCCGCGCCGGACGGCGGGAACGGGTACTGGCATCCGCACGCCGGCGACGACCCGCTCGGCATGCTGGTCGGCGAGTTCCTGCCGCTGCTCGCCGCGCGCGGCCTGCGTACCGACCGGGTCGCGGTGGCCGGTTGGTCGATGGGCGGGTACGGGGCGCTGCTGGCCGCGCTGACCCACCGCGACCGGTTCCGGGCGGTCGTCGCCACCTCACCAGCGATCTTCCACTCGTACGACGACGCCTGCGGCGTCAACGCCGGCGCGTTCGACAGCGCCGACGAGTGGGCCCGCTACGACGTGACGGCCCGGGCCCGGGAGTTCGCCGGGCTGCCGGTGCGGATCGCGATCGGCGCGGCCGACCCGTTCGCCCCGGCGGTTCGGACGCTGCGGGACCGGCTGCCCGATCCGGGTGTGGTGGCGATCGGCATGGGCTGCCACGACAACGACTACTGGGCCTCGGTCGCCCCCGACCAGGTGCGGGCGATCAGCGCGGCGCTCGCCGGCTGACCGCCTCACGTCCGGCGTCTTGAGCAGGGCCCGCTCCTCCGCGCTGCCCCAGTGGCACTCGCAGTTGCCGTCGTCGGGTCAGGACAGGCTCCGGCCCTGGTGGGTGCGCGACGCCTCGTCGCGCAGGGCGGTGCAGAGCCGGTGGTACTCGGTCTCGGTGCCGATCGCCGCCCGGTGTTCCGGGTGCGCCACGTAGTGTCGGATGACGTCGCTGAGGAACCACGGGTGCACCCACCCGACGGGGAAGCGGTCGAGGCGCCACGCTGGCCCGCGCCGCTGGACCAGCTCCGGGTGGGCGTAGGCGAGCCGCAGCGAGGTGTCGCTCAGCTTCGGCCGGGGCGGGCCGCCCGGTGACAGCGCCGCCCAGGGCACGACCACCGACTGGGCCGGGGTCCGCCACCACAGGCCGTCTGGCCCCAGCCGCGTCCGTAGTCCCTGCCACGCCACCACCAGGCACAGCGTCGCTACCGCTGCGAGGAGGACGGTCAGTGCTACGGCGATGATCTGCAGGTCCAAGGGCTTGTTCCGGTCGAACAGCGAGCCCGCCTGTCCGCCGGTCAGGAGCGTGACCGCCAAGGCGAGAGCGACGCTCGGCAGGCTGAGCGGAGACTCGAAGGACGGCACGTCAGGGCGTACCACGAGGGTCGGCGGCCTTTTCCGTCCCGTGGTCGCAAGCGTGAGCAGCACCGCGACCAGCACGGCGACCACGAGCCCGTCATACAGCAGCGCGAGGAGGAGTGCGTCGCGGGGGGCCGTGAGCCACCGCGACCCCGGGTAGGCGACGGCCACGGCCACGGCGGCGGCGAGGACGATGCGGCGCCGCCGGATCAGGGCGGCGGAGAGGGCGGACACGGGCGTCAGACTACGACCGGACCGCTGGCGGCCGGATTCGGTACCGGATGCGTGGCCTGGCAGGCGAGCCGGCGGTCCGCGTCGGCGGCGATCCGGTCGAGGATGTCGTCCAGTTCGAGGAACACCGCCCACCGCTCGCGGCCGGTGGCGTCGGCCAGCCGGTCCATGAGCAGCTCTTCCAGGTCGGTGACCCGCTTCCCCTTCCAGGCCTTGTCGGCCAGGCTCACCAGCAGGTCGTCGACCTCGATCCGGTCGCCCTGCCAGGCGGCGCGTGCAGCGTCTCCAACCGGGTCGCGACCTGGTCGGGCAGGGGCCGCAGCGGCGGGTCGCCGGGCGCGGTGAGGGCGTCGAGATCGACGCTGCGCTCGGGCAGGTGCCGGCTGGTGGCTTCGGCGAGGTCGGCTCCGGTGTGCGGAGTGACCGTCAGGAGCGCGGCGCCTCCGGCACCGACGGGCAGCGCGGGGTCGGCAGTCAGCAGAGGCAGCAGTTGTCTCTTCGTGGAAGCGGTTTCGTCCTAGCCAGGGAGGCGGCGCGGCCGGACCGCGGTGACCTGAGCCCTGCCAACTCACTGAATCGCCCGTAGCGCCTCGCGGAACTCGGCGGTGGCCGGCTCGTGCGGGTAGCGCCGGTGCAGCTCCGCGTCCACCTCACCGGCGACCAGGAGCAGCGAAGGCAGCGACCGTCGACCGGCGGCGAAGGCCGCCAGCCCTGTACCGACCGCCTTCTCCAGGTCACCGGCTCGCGCAGCGGTGGCGGCCAGGGTGAGCCGCGCCTCGGCCGTCCGCATGGGCGATCGGTCCGTGCCGCCCGGGGCGGTGGCCTCCCGGATGACCTCCGTGGCGAAATGCTCGGCGAGCCGGTCGTCCTTGGCGAACCGGTAGGCGTCCATGGCGTAGAACAGCCACTTGGCGGGATCGACCTCGAAACGGTGGATTCTGCACGATCTCGCCGTACGGCGTCGACTATGTGCGCAAGCAGTTGTATCTGCCCGGCACGCCGATCCTGATCACCCGGTTTCTCAGCGCGGACGGGGTCGGTGAGGTCGTCGACTTCATGCCGGTAACGGGCGAGGAGGCCACCGACCGGCACTGCATCGTGCGGATTATCCGGGTGGTGCGGGGGAGCATGCGCTTCCGGATGGACTGCCAGCCGCGGTTCGACTACGGCCGCGAGCCGCACACGGTGGAGTTCAGCCTCCAGGGCACGGCCTTCCGCAGCCGGGACCTCACCCTCACCGTGGACCCCATCCACCACGGCGACACCCCGCTCAACCCCCAGGACTTCCGGCAGGACGAGCAGGGCGGAAGCACTATCCTCGGCGTTCTCCACGAGGGCCACTCCGGTGGATTGGTCATCCACACCGCGTCGTCCGAGCCGCCCCGCGTCGTCTCGCCGGCGGAGGCAACGGAGATGTATGAGCGGACCCGGGACTTCTGGCGGCGCTGGCTCGACTGCTCCCGGTACACCGGGCGGTGGCGGGAGATGGTCGAGCGCTCGGCGATGACGTTGAAGCTCATGACGTACGCGCCGACCGGTGGGCTGGTCGCCGCCCCGACGGCCGGGCTGCCCGAGCAGATCGGTGGCGAGCGCAACTGGGACTACCGGTACACCTGGATCCGTGACGCGTCGTTCTCGGTCCGGGCGTTGCTCGGGCTCGGCTTCACCCACGAGGCCCGGCAGTATCTGGACTGGCTCAGCGCGCGGATCCAGGACGCCGAACGGGACGGTGTGCTTCCGCAGGTCGTGTACCGGGTGGACGGCTCCCGGGACCTCGCCGAGGAGAGGTTGGACCACCTGGAGGGCTATCGCGGCTCCAGCCCGGTGCGGGTCGGCAACGACGCCGCAGGCCAGCTGCAGTTGGACAGCTACGGCGAGGCACTGAGCTGCCTGCACCTGGCCGACGTTGAGGGCCTGCCCGGGTCTCACGCGGTGTGGCGGGACACGGTCGCGGTGCTGGACTGGCTCTGCGACCACTGGGATCAGCCGGAGGACGGCATCTGGGAGACCCGCGGCGGTCGGCAGGACTTCACGTACGGCAGGCTGATGTCCTGGGTGGCGTTCGACCGGGGGATCCGGCTCGCCCACCGGCGCGGCCGGCCGGCCGACATCGCCCGCTGGGCGCGCGCCCGGGACGCGGCGTACGACCAGATCATGACCCGAGGCTTCCACTCCGGACGGCAGGCGTTCGTCCAGCACTACGCCAGCGACATCCTGGACGCGTCCCTGCTCGCCATGCCAGGGGTCGGCTTCGTGACCCCGACCGACCCGATGTGGCAGTCGACGCTGCGGGCGATGGACGCGGAGTTGGTCTCGGACAGCCTCGTGTACCGCTACGACCCGGGGGCCTCGCCCGACGGGCTGCGGGGCAGCGAGGGCACCTTCACCATGTGCACCTTCTGGTACGTCCAGGCGCTCGCCCAGTCCGGCCGGCTCGACGACGCCCAGCTCACCTTCGAAAAGATGCTCACCTACAGCACCAGCCTCGGTCTCTACTCAGAGGAGATCGCGCCGACGGGCGTGCAGATCGGCAACCTCCCGCAGGCGTTCAGCCACCTCTCCCTGATCAGCACCGCGATGGCCCTCGACGAGTTGCTCGACGCCCGCCGGTGAGGGCGCCGGTGGAGAGCCCGCCGGCGCCCACGACGTCACTCCTCGGCGTCGTGGACGGCGCTGAGGTCGACGAACCGGCGGACCACCACGCCCTGTCCGACCGGCCCACCCGGCTCAGGCTGGTCGTCCGATGGAGGTGGAACCCTCCCTTCTAGAGGGTGGAGCGAAGTCTCTTCACACGGGGGTCCACATCATGGAAATGAAACGACGGACGATGCTGCGCGGCGCGGCCCTGGCGGGAGCTGCGGCGGCGACCGGGCTGGCCGGCGGACTGGCCGGAGCGGCGTCGGCGAGCGCAGCCGACACCACCGACGTGGTCAACGGGCCGTGGCTGGTCAGCGTCGGCTGGGGCGTCCTCCAGGTCAACCCGGGGCGCACCACCCCGCAGCAGCTGCTCACCGAGGGCAACGACGCCACCACCTCGCCCGACGGCCGGTACGTGGCCTTCGTCAACAACGCCTGGTCGAGCGACGGTCGGCTCACGCCGTACGTGTCGCTGCTCGACCGGGTCACCGGCGGGATCCGGCGGCTGCTCGCCGACCCGCCCGGCGTCATCTACGGCGCCCCGACCTGGTCCCCGGACGGCACACAGCTCGCCCTGGTCATCGGGAACGACACCCTGATCGCCGTCGACGTGGCCACCGGCGGCCGGCGGGTGCTCGTCCAGGGGCATTCAATGTCCGGTCCCAACTGGTCCCGGGACGGCTCCATGATCGTTGTGCGCTGGGTCAGCCGCTCCGAGGGCCCACAGTTGCGCATCCTGGAGGTTTCCACCGGCAAGCTACGGCGGATCTACCTGCCCGAGGCGGCCGGCGAGATGTTCGACGGGCCGGTCTTCATGCCCAACTCCGAGAGGGTGGTGTTCTGCACCAACCGCTGGACCCGCGACACCGAGGTCCCGAGCGGCCGGGCGCTCGGGTCGGTGCGGATCGACGGCACCGGGCTGAAGCGGCTCACCGACACCCCGCGGCTCTACCTGTCGCCGGTGTTCTCCCCCGACGGCCGCTACTGCGCGGCGCTGTCCGTGCCGCCCACCAACGAGTACCCGGACGGCGGCAACATCATCGTCTCCACCAGCGGCTTCGGCGAGCCGTGGTGGATCCCGGGCGACGAGTACGTCGACAGCAGCCGGCTGGACTGGGCCCGCGCCATCTGATCCCACCCATCCTCCGAAGCGGCGGCCCGCCGGCCGCCGCTTCGGCGTCTGCCGACACCGTCGCGCCGTCCGCGCCGGTGCTGGCCTGGACCCAGGGTCACGAGGTACGCCGGGACGACAGCACCGCCCGGGCGTTGAAGGCTGTCAGGCAGGGGGGCTTCATCAGTTCTCACGTCGCTGATCGGTGGATGCGTTGACCCGCATTCCGAGCTCAGCGGCCAGCTGCCTGTTCCGTTGGGTCGGTGCGGGCCGGTGGGTCCGGGGCATCCGGCGAATCGCCGGCACGGCCAGGCCGACCAGCACCAGCCCGACGCCGGCCCATACCCCGAAGGCGAACGGGGTGGACCGGTTGTCCGCCAGCACTCCGAGCGCGGGGCGGGCCACGGCGATGCCGGCCCCGCCCAGGCACGCGGTAAGCCCGAAGACCATGGCGCGTACCGCCCGTGGGGCGACCTCGTTGGTGAAGACCTCCAGCACCGTGGTGCCCAGGGCGTACCCGAGCCCCATCACCGGCAGGAACAGGAACGGGCCGAGCCACTGCGCCTGACTGGTGGCCACCAGGGTGGCGAAGACGAGCACGAACGCCGTGGTCACGGCAACCCGACGGCGTCGCGCGTCCACGTATCCGGCCACCAGCCCACCCAGCACCGAGGCGGCCGCGAACGCCGCGTACATCCACCCGGTGACCCGCGGGGTCAGGTCAAGTTCCAGCGCCAGCGGCTGGAACAGGATGCGTGGGCTCCAGCCGAAGAAGAGCAGCAGGGCGCCCAGCCACACGGCCCGGCGGACTCGAGCGTCGGCCGCCGCCCACCGGATGTCCGCCACCACGGAGGAGAACGTGGAGACCACCCGCGACTCCCTGATCTCCGGCAGCGTCAGCGCGAGCAGGAACGCCACGCCGCCCATGGCGGCGGTGACGGCGAACGGTAACCGCGGGTCCACCTCGTACAGGTAACCCGCGGCCAGCAGTGAGAGCAGTACGGAGACGTTGCCCACCGCTCGCACCAGACCGAACGCCTTGGCCGGGCTGAGGTCCGGCTCGGCGGCGCACAGTTCGTACAGGTAGGTGCTGGCCGCCCCGGACGCCAGCGCCCACAGCACCCCCCACAGCACCCATGCGCCGAACAGCACCGTCCCGGATCGGATCTGGGTGATCGCCGCGAAGGTCAGCACCGTCCCGCCGGCCAGGGCCAGGTACGTGCGCCGCCGCCCGATGAGGTCCGCGACCACCCCCAGCGGGAATTCGCAGACCACCGAGACAATCCGGAACACCCCGTCCGCGAGCACCGCCGTCGTCAACGGGAAACCCAGGTCCAGGAGGTAGATCAGCCAGACCGGGAACCAGAACTGCACCTCGAGCAGGAACTGGGTGATCGCGAATGTGCGTATCGCACGGCTGCGGAGCGCTGCCCTCATCAGCTGTTGTCGCGGCGGAAGAAGAGGTAAACGACCACCAGCAGCACCGACACCACCCCCGAGGTGACGAGGATTGCGTCCGCCGGCTGCGAGGCGACCCACTCCACGATGGAGGAGCGCCCCAGGTCGTAGATCGCCATGTCGGGATCATTGGCGATCGACCGGCCGAACTCGGTCACCGACAAGGCGGTGCCGAGAATCGACGTCACGGCGATGCCCAGCAGGATGAGGTCGGTGAACATCACCGACCGAGCCGTACGTCTCGCGGCGAGTTCGGCCAGCCGCCGGTCGCAGACACCGACCTTGAACCGCACCGGCTGCGCCAGAAGGTCCTCGTAGTCCCAGAACTCGAGGATCGCATCCATCTCCACGCGTACGGCTCGCTTCAGGTACTTCGACAGGTTCTGGCGCTCCATGATGATCAGCTCGGCCCGCTGGCTCAGGCTCACCAGCTGTCCCTTCAGCTGCTCGAGTTCCCACCGCGAACCCGCCGCCGCCGCGGAGTCCGCAAGGATCTTCGACAGCCGGGTGTCGATCCGGTCGAGAACCCCGTAGAAGACCTGGGCGTAGCGCAGGGCGTCCCACTGGTCGCGGAACGGGTCACCGGGCAGCATCCGCCCGCCCGCGCCCGTCCGGTCGACGAAGATGTAGTTCAGCCACCGGACCAGGTGGTTGATCTCGCCGTCCAGTAGCCGCTCCGCGGGCGCCCGGCTGTCCCCGGCCATCACCACGTCCTTGATCCAGTGCCGCACCACGTGCTCGGCACCCGGTTCCGACGGGTCCACCACGAGGCTGCGGGTGACCCACAACGGCTCGCCGAACTCCGCTGTCACCGGGTCGTCCTCAGGTGTTGCGGCGACCAGTATCCGCTCGTCCCTGTCCGCCGCACGCAGTAGCCGCAGGATCGGATCCAGGTACCGGTGTGCGGTCTCCCGCGCGACCCGCTCACCCATTGCCACGGCCTGGGCCTGGAGGTCGTCGAGGCGGGCATCGAGGCCGTCGGTGTGCTCGGTGAGTGACGGTGCCACGTCCGCCAGCATCTCCAGCAGCATCAGGCCGTGGTCGTAGAGACGGAAACTGATCTCGACGACGCCACGGTGCAGGGCATCGGTGGCCCCGTCGAACTCGTCCGGCAGGTGCCGCGGTCGCAGCACGCCGGTGAGCACGTGCAACGGGCGTTCCACCGCGTGGTCGCTGATGGTGCGGTAGAGGTTCAACGAGCTGGTGGCTCGCGCGTGCTCCAGCACGACGGTCGAGGGCGGCCCGGGCCCGTCGGTCCCCGGCCCGGGGGCCAAGCCTTCCAGCAGCGCGTCCAAGGCCGGCTGCTGCTCGGCCCAGAACTGCGCGTACGCGGTGGGATCGCGCAGCGACGCTCCAGGGACGGCGTAGTAGTCCACCACCACCGGGGCGAGGATCCGCAGTTGGGTCATGACCCTCCCGCCCCGAGTTGCAGGGCGCGCGCGTCGACGTGGAGCACCCGGCCCTGCGCCGGTCCGTTTGCGACCTTCACCTTCACGAGGATCCGTCTGGATGGCACCGTCCCGAGGCCCTGGCTTGACCGTGCGCCGGCGGAGCCGACGAACTCCTCGGGCCAGGCGAGCACCCGTGCCCGGGTACCCTGCGGGGCGAGAAGCACCAGCCTCCCGCTGCTGTCCAGCAGCTCCACCAGGCCTGTCTCGCCCACGGGAGCGAGCGTGACCTCCTGGTACGCGGACGGCGTGAGCTCCGCGACGATCGTCTCGTACTCGTCGCTCTGACGCATGCTCGCCAGCATCTTGTTGAACTTCTTCATCACGGCGGCGGCCTCGGCGGTCTCCGGCATCATGAAGTAGAGACCTTCCACCGAGTGCACCAGCGGGCTGTCGCCCGGCAGGTGGCCGAAGTCCGCCGCGTCTCCGGCGAAGGATGGGTCGGTCAGCACCGCTCGGCCTGAGAGCAGCCCCTCGGCGAGTAGGTCGATGCGGCCGTCGGCCAGGGCCCGGAAGCCCTCCTGCGCCGTGTCGAACTCCACGAAGTTCCCGACCGCGGACTCCAACTCGTCCCAGTACTCGTACCCGGCTATGCCGCCTACCCGCAGGGCGCCCAGATCGGACGCGGAGGAGACCCTCGGCTCGCCGCCACGACGGTTGTAGAACAGCACGTATTCGAAGTCGATGAGCCGGTCGGAGAGCAGGAAGTGGGCGCGCCGCGACTTGCTGCTGACCAGTGGGAACACCCCGACTGAGGCCCCGGAGGTGACCTGGTTCTCGGCCAGGGACCACGACGTGTAGCTGACCTGGGGGGCGTATCCGGACCGCTTGAGGACCTCGACGACCAACTTGGTGATCGGTCCGCCATCGGGCAGCGTCTGGCCCACGAAAGGCGCCCAGGAGCCGCTCGAGACCAGTACCGGCCGGGCCGGTGCGATGGGGGAGGTGCGCAGTCCGGCCGACACGATCACCGCCGACACGACCACCACCAGCGACAGGACCAGCACCGGTCCCCAGGCGTGGAGCGGCTTCATCAGGGCGGCTAGCCGGCGTGACGTCGGAGGCATGGTTGATCATCCTATCCGGACGACACAAGCCACGATCCACTGTCGCGACGCGGGGAGCGTGCTCGTCGGGAGGATGACACCGCACCGCGGAAGGCCGCCCGCCAAGCCGCCGAAGGCGCCCGCTACCCGATGAAATAGGGCTCACCGGTCGGGCCCCGCCCGCACGCGTCCTCCGGGGTCACTCCCGCCCAGCGCCGCCACGCTGACGTTTCGCCCTGGCGATCTCGCCCGGGATCGGCAGCCGGTACAAGGGGATCAACGCGGTGATCACGGCCACGCCGAGGACGGGGAGCAGGGCGCCCAGCAGGGTTCCGGCGGCGATCCAGAAGGGTGCGAGCAGGAAGCGCCTGCTGATGGCTCTCGTGCCGACGGGATCGACGGTGGTGCCGAGCAGCCGGTGACCACGGCGCGCGTACGCCCAGATGGCGTTGAACACACAGGCTGCCAGTAGACCTCGGCCACCGACGATTTGATTCCGACCCTGTGCAGGATGTCCACCACTTTCGGTTCTTCCTTCCAGGTTGGTTCTCGTCTGGCCTTCATGAATTCACTGCTGTGTGCCGCGCTGGTCTTTCCTGCGCTGAACCGTCTCGGCGATCCGCTTGATGCGCCGGAGCCTGGCGTCCCACGCTGCCCCCACCGAGGACAGCTGCGCGACCGCGCGAGCAAGTTGCGTCTCGTCCACCCGGTACCTCCTCTCTCGCCCGGCAGGCGTGGTGTGCACCAAGCCGACGCGGTCGAGCACGCCGAGATGTTTCGAGATGGCCTGCCGTGACACGGGCAGTTGCTCACTGAGGCTGGTGGCCGTGCCATCGCCATCCGTCAGGGGCAGGTCGAGCATCCGCCGACGAATCGGATCCCGACCGCGGACCACAGGTCGTCGTCGACGGCGGCGGTCATGGGGTTGACACCAGCCGCGCGAGGTACTCCCCGAGTCGGGGAACGAAGGTGTCCCAGCCGATGCTGTGTTCGCGGTACTGCTCCGCCAACTTCGCGGCCTCCCAGCCCATCTCCCGGAACCCGGTCTCGGTGAGCCGGATCCTGGTGCCCGTGGCCATCGGGCTGCCCGCGTACGTGGTCGGCATCGCGTTCTGCGAGCGGGGCTCGCCGGTGCTCGGCGTGGTCCACGACCCGGTCGCCGGCCGCACCTGGCCGGCGGTGCGCGGGCAGGGCGGCTTCGTGCATGCCGCCGGGCCGTCCGGTCGGCCGCTGCGGGCGCCGCGCCGGCCGGTGCCGTCCGCGCCGGTGCTGGCCTGGACCCAGGGTCACGAGGTACGCCGGGACGACAGCACCGCCCGGGCGTTGAAGGTGGTGCTGGACTCCACCGCCCGCCGGGTGTTGCAACTGTGGGCGCCGCTGCTGTCCTGGGTGATGCTGGCCCGCGGCGACATCGACGGCATCGTCGGCTACCGCCCGGAGGCGGTCGACCTGCCTGCCGGGATGCTCCTCGCCGCTGAGGCCGGCACGGTCGTGCGGGCGCTCGACGGGGGGTGTTTTCGACGACCGGTACGGCTGCCCGGCCGAGCGGCGCAGCTTCGTCGCCGGCCCGCCGGAGAGTATCGACCGGCTGGTCAAGCTGGTCACCGCGGCGCAGTGGATCGAGCCGCAGGTCCGCCACCTCACCCCGATCAGCCTCACCACCGTCGGCTGGTGAACCTTTGTCGCACCGAAGAGGGCTCTGGCTCGGTGCCGTTGTCGCCCGCCGTGAATATTTGCGGGTAAGAGGCTCGTTGCCGGAGTTGCCGATGACGGGCTTCTGCGCTCGGCTGGAGCGGGTTCCGCCGCATGGCGCGCCGGCACTGGCGCACCGGCGCACGGGAGATTCTCGGGTCCCTGAGCCGGCGGTACTTCCTCGAGCAGGCCAGGCGCTACCTGCCGGAGCTCGCGCGCCGAGATCTCGTGGCCGCGCCCGCCGGGGTCCGCGCCCAGGCGCTGCGCCGCCGAGGGTCGCTTGTGGACGACTGCTGCATCACGACGCGTCAGCGTGTGACGCTGGTCCGCAACGCTCCGTCACCCGCAGCGACATCGTCGCTCGCCATCGCTGAGCACATCTGCCACGGGGCGCTCGCGGCGTCGGTGTCAAGACCTCGCGTAGACCCAGGTTGCTGACGATCGGCTACCAGGCCGTACCGCGAACGAGCTGATCGCCGAACTGAGTGCGGCGGCGGTGACGGAAAATTTCGCCGCGATCGACGAGTGGCTCTGAGCGACTTTGAGAACTCCTCCCACCCGGCGACGTCACTGGTCGGACTCGGTCACCGGAGTCGGCGGGCGGCCGTTGTTGGTGATCCCGATGCCGCTGAGGACCGGTGTCCTGCCGGCCGCGGTCGTCGACATCTCGACCCGGTACTGGATGTACCGCGAGCTAGCGTCGACACGTCCGCCCTGGTCAACCGTCACCCAGCCGGTCCAGGACCCGTCCGGTGTGGCGGTGTTCCCGGTGCGCACGCTGATCCGCAACGACGTTCCCCGCGGAACGTCCGCCCGGTAGATCAGGCGATCCCACGTCACCATCTGCCGAGCATCCAAGACCCGCGAGAACTGACTGCCGCGCTTGGTGTAACCCGACAGGCGCACCCAGTCGATGAGGAGCTGCCTTCCGTCGGCTTCCGTGTCCCGGGTCACGGCGCGCATCGACGACGCGGGTGCCGCCTTCGAGCCCACCAACTTGCCGTCGACGTAGAACGAGAACCCGGTGCTCGTCCAGTCGATGCGGTAAACGTGCGGAGTCCCGATCAGGCTGGCGGGTAGCTGGATGGTCTGCCGCCCGGAGGCATTGACGCCGGCGTACAGGGTCCCGTTCCGGACGCCGAACGTCGCCCACGGGTCGCTCCGGGTACCGGCGGCCAGACCGGCCCACTGCCCATCGTGACCCGTGAAGGTGGCCCGGAAGACCAGCGATCGACCGGGGCCGAAGGTGGCGCGCGTTGCGGCGGATCGGCCGTCGAGGACGAGGTTGCCCCGGACGAATGTCGCCGCACCGCCGGGCGCCTCGACCCCCTCTTGCCAACCCGACGACAGGGTCGAGGTGGTGAACTCGGCCCCAGCGGCGGGTGCCAACGACAACTCGCCCAGGTCGTCCTGTTGGACGTACGTGGCGTTCGCGCCGTTGGTCGTCCGGAACTGCGCCGCCGTCCGGTCCGCGACGCCGTTGCCTGCGGAGACGAATGCGGCCGGCGACTTGCCTGCGGCAGGCCACTCCGAGACGTTGCCCGCCGCGTCGACGCTCCTCACGCGGTAGTAGTAGGTCGTGCCCGTCTTGAGCCCGCTGGCCACCACGGTGTGCGTGGTGTCGCGCCGGTCGCTGTAGAGCCTGACGAGAGCCTCCGGAGTCTCGCCGACCAGCAGAGCGGCGTCCGCATTCTCGTCCGTGCGCCAAGTCACCGCGGCTGTCCCGTCGGGAAGCGGGAAGGCGTCCACGCCGGACAGCAGGGGAGCCTTCCTGTCGAGCGCCGTCGTGGTGAGGCTCTCGACACCCGAAGTCGCCGTTCCGGTCGGCCCGTGGACCTTAACCCGGTAGTAGTAGGTCGTAGACGGCTTGAGTCCCTCCAGGGTGAAGGTGCGACGCCCACCCTGCGTCCCGTCCAGGACGCGTCCCGTCAGCTCGACCGGTGAGATGCCGTAGACGACCTCGGCCGCGCTCGCCGTGCTGCCGGCCACGTCGAGCGTCGCCGTGCTCGCCGTGACCGTCCGCACGGCGGTCGTCGCCATGGTAGACCCCGAGTTGCCGTAGTTGGCGACGTAGGTGCCGGGCGCGGCGAGGAACATCGCGTACTCCACGCCCTTGATGGTGGTCTTCGTGTACGCCACGGCGCTGCCACCGCGCGTCAGCCCGGTCAACGTGCTGCCGTTGGGGCCGAGTGTCGGCACCATGCCGGTGAGTCCGTTCGCCCCCGAACCGACGTTCACGGTGAATGACAGCGTGTTGGCAGCCCACGAGACGCCGCTGTACGACGAGCCGTTCCGGCCGTTCAACCACGTCAACATCTGTCGGGCGGTCACCACCGGCACGCCGTGCGCGGTGGCCGAGGCCAGCAACTGGTCGCTTTGGAAGGTCGTGGCGTTGTCGGTATGCATGTTGGCGGTGAAGGCACCGTAGTAGCCGAGCGGGCCGATCGCGTTCTCGAGCAAGGTGTCGGGTGTGAACGGGTAACTCTGGTCGGACTCGTCTGTCATCTGCGTGGCGACCTGGTAGACGTCGATGAAGCTGCCGGTCTTGTCGGTGAAGCGCATCGGCATCCCGGATCCGGTCATGAAGCCCGGCCGGTCGCTGATCCAACTGCCCGGCCAGTAGTAGTAGTTCGTGTCCAATCGGATCCCGTGGGCCAGCTCCGTGGCCGGTTGGCTGGACCAGTCGGACCAGACGATGCAGTGGTAACGGTTGGTGATCGGCGTCGGCAGGCTCGAGTACTTCTGCGACCAGGCGCTGAGCTGGTCGGCGTAGTCCGACTCGAGCGAGGCGGGGGTGAAGTTGTTGCAGTTGTTCCCCACGTGCAGGCCGACCTCGAACCCGGCGCTGTTGTACGCGGCGGCCTGGGAGTTGCTCAACGGGGTGTTCGTGTAGACGTACGACGTGAAGCGCAGGCACTGCCAGTCGTCAACCACGCAGCCCGGCGCGCTGTTCGCCAGGTACTGGTCGAACCGGCCCGCCGTGCCTCCGTTCGCATGGTCGTCACCGGTGGCCACGACCACCGCCTTGGCGCTGCGCGGGAAGTACCAGAAGCGCGGCAGCGGCTTGCGGTCCAGGTTCATCATTCCGATCAGGTTGGCCAGGAGCCGTTGCTGCTCGTCGGCCTGAGGGATCGCGGCCTTGGCGAGGTTGACCCAGTCGGTGCTGTTGCCGCCGAAGTACAGGTCGTCCGATCGGATCGGCGACTGGCCGTCGCGTTCCTGCTTCTCCCACGCTGGATTGCCCTGCCGGGTGTAGACGATCGACCGAGGCAGCTCGTACGTGAACGAGGCCGCCTGCCCTCCGCCGGTGCCGACGTTGACCAGCGACACGGCGGGGTTGCTCGTCGCTGTGCTGGCGTTGGAATACAGCGTCGCCACCGCCCGGGCGCCGTTGAGGGTGTAGCGGTCGGCGGTGCCGTGGAACTGGATCGTCTGGTTGGTGATCCCCGCACCCGGAGCGACGGTCGAATCGACCTTGAGATAGCCCTCGGCCAGCGTGTTCGTCGTGGTGGCCAGCCCCAGGAGCGGGGCGAGCTGCTTGTCGGGCCGGAAGGCGATCAGGTTGCCGCCGGCGGTCACCCAGTTCGCGAACATGGTGACCTGGGCGGCGGTCAGCGGCATCGACCCGAGCAGCACGACGTCGTACTGGTTGAGCGTGGTCGCGGAGACGGTGGACAGATCGGCGGTGGCGAACTGGTTCAGACCTTCGGCGCGCAGGATCTCCGCCGTGTAGGGGCTGAACTGGCTGGCCGACGTCGAGGAGTTGGTGATCACGAGCAGTGACCCGCCGGGGCCCTGTCCGGGCCCGGGTGGTGGCGGCGCCGCCGTGGTGAAGGACCAGCTGACCGGCGACATGACGTTACCCGCCGCGTCCCGCGCTCCGCTGACGGTCGCGGTGTACGACGTCGAGCTGGACAGGGCCGAGGAGGGGGTGAACGTGGCCGTGGTGGTCGCGGGGTCGTAGCCGACGGTGCCCGACACCGCCCCGCCGGGACCGGTCAACGTCATGGCGATGGATGATGCCGTGACCGCCTCGCTGAACGTGGCGGTGACCTTTGCCGAGGTGGGCACGCCGATCGCGTCGGGCGCGGGGGCGCGCGAGGTGACTGTCGGCGCGGTCCCGTCGGCGGCCGTGGTGTCGAAGACGACATCCACCCAGTAGTTGCTCGCCTGGTACGTGTTGGTCGGGAAGCCGCCGCCGCCGTACAGGTAGACGCCGTTCCCACCGTCGACCCCGTTCGCCAGGGCCGTGAGTGGGCCGCGGGACACCGCGGACGCCAACCCGTTGTTGGTGGCCGAGTAAAAGCCGACGTTGGTGTGATACGAGGCGACGTAGGTCGTGTTGGCGGCGATCTGGACGGGCGCGGGCAGGGTCGCCGTCTGCCAGCCGGAGGCGCTCTCGCCGCTGAAGGTCACGGTCGCCAGCCGGGTGCCGGTGCGACTCCACAGCGAGCCGGTGTGCGCGCCGGTATTGCTCGATCCCTTGTAGAACCGCAGGCCGGTGATGTATCCGGCGGTGGAAGTGCGGAACTTGACCCCCAGCTCCACCGCCGAGCTGTCGTTGACGTTGACCACCGCCGGGACCGTGGAGTTCGGCCAGATCGTGCACGGGCAGGCGGACCCGGACGCCGCCGTCGTGAACGACCAGGAATAGGGGGCCATGGCGTTGCCGCTGGCGTCGGTGGCACCGCTGACTCGGGCGGTATGGCTCGTCGAGGGCGACAGGGCGGCGCCGGGTGTGAAGGTCACGATGCGACTGGTGGCGTCGTACGCCGTGCTGCCGGGCACCGCGCTGCCGTTGGCGGTCACGTCGAGCCGCACGCTGCCGGCCTGCACCGGCTCACTCAGCGTTGCGGTGACCGTCGTGGTCAGCGGAACGCCGGTGGCGTTGCTCGCCGGGCTCGTGCCGGTGACGGTCGGCGCCGTGGTGTCCGCTGCCGCCGAGTCGAAAACGACATCCACCCAGTAGTTGGCCGACTCCCACGAGTTGGTCGGGAAGCCGCCGCCGGTGCCGTACCGGTAGACGCCATTGAAGCCGTCGACGCCGTCCCGCAGCGCGTGCAGCGGCGCGTTGTCGACGCCCGACGTCGCGAAGTATCCGCTGTCGGCGGCGTAGCGACCGTTCGGGGCGTAGTACGAGATCACGTACGTGGTGTTGCCGTTGATCGGGATCGGGGCGGGGAACAGCGCCTGCTGCCACCCGGTGGCGGTCTCACCGGTGAACGTGACGGCGCCGAGGTTCGTGCCGGTGCTGGTCCACAGATGTCCAACGTGCGTGCCGGTGTTGCCGCTGCCCTTGTAGAAGCGGACGCCGGTGACGAAGCCGTCGACGTCGGACCGGAACTTTGTGCCGATCTCCACCGCCGCGGTGTCGGGATCCGACGGGGTGCCCGGAGTCGTCGTGGCGCTCCAGATCGAGCAGGGGCAGGTGGCGGCGGCGACCGGGCTTGCCGGGGCCAGGACGACCGGCGTCCCGAGGGCCAGTACCAGCGCCAGCACCGCCGCGACGCGGTTGCGTACCCGAACGGCGCCGCCGGCGCGCGAGCGCCCGAACCCGGCGGTGAACGCACTCTTCAGCATGAGAATCGCCTATCAGCTCGCCGTGGTGAACACCACGTCCACCCAGTAGTTGCTCGACCGCCAGGAGTCGGTGGGGAACCCGCCTCCGTAGCGGTACACGCCGTTCGGGCCGCCCTGCCCGTCGGCCAGGGCGTGCAGCGGCGCGTTGTCCACGCCAGAGGTTGCGAAGTAGCCGCTGTCCCCGGCGTAGCGACCGTTCGGCGCGTAGTACGAGACGACGTACGTCGTGCCCGCGGTGACGGACACCGGCGTCGCCAACGTCGCCTGCTGCCAGCCGCCGGCGGTCTCGCCGCTGAACGTCACGGTTCCGAGGAGCTGTCCCGCGCTGCTCCACACGTGGCCGACGTGGGTGCCGGTGTTACCGGTCCCCTTGTAGAACCGGATCGCGGTGATCTGGCCCGCGACGTCCGACCGGAACCTGACCCCGAGCTCCACCGCGGCGGTATCCGGATCGGACGCCGTCGTCGGCGTCGACGAACTGCTCCAGATACTGCACGGGCACGCCGGGTTCGGCGTCCCAGCGGCGGTGGTGAACGACCACGACACCGCGGACATGACGTTTCCGCTCGGGTCGGCCGCGCCGCTCACCGTCGCCGTGTA
The DNA here is from genome assembly GCF_045207895.1 of Micromonospora sp. NBC_00898. NCBI lineage: Bacteria > Bacillati > Actinomycetota > Actinomycetes > Micromonosporales > Micromonosporaceae > Micromonospora > Micromonospora sp. NBC_00898. Next base: position 2,707,455 of record NZ_CP108775.1, on the reverse strand, counting down.
GGTCGTTCCCGCTGCCAGGGCAGCCGACGGCGTGAACGTGGCGCGCCGCGCGGTGGCGTCGTAGGAGAGGCTACCCGTCAGGCTGCTGCCGTTCGGGCCCCTGAGCGACATCGAGATGGTGCTGCTCTGAACCGGCTCGCTGAAGGTGGCAACTACCGTCGTGTTGGTCGGGACCCCCGTCGCGCCCGCGGCAGGCGAGCGCGCCGTTACCGTCGGGGCCGTCGTGTCCGGCCCGGACGGGGTCGTCGTGAACACGACGTCCACCCAGTAGTTGGCCGACTGCCACGCCAGGGTGGGGAAACCGCCGCTGGCGAAGTAGCCGTAGACGCCGTTCGGCCCGTTCGAGCCGTCCTTGAGCGCGTGCAACGGCGCGGCGTCTCTCCCCGAATTCGCAAAATAGCCGGTGTCAGCGGAGTAGCGCCCGCTCGGGGCGAAGTAGGAAACGACATATGTTGCGCCGGCCGTCAACGGCACCGGCGTCGACAGGTTCGCCTGCTGCCACCCGGTGGCCGACTCTCCGGTGAAGGTGACGCTCGCCAGCAGTTGCCCGCTGGCGGTCCACAGGTGACCCACGTGGGTGCCGGTGTTGCCGGCCTGCTTGTAGAAGCGGACCGCGGTCACCTGCCCGGCCACGTCGGAGCGGAACTTGACCCCCACTTCGGTACCGGCGGTGTCGGGGTCCGGTCCTGAAGCAGGGGCTTCACCAGTGCCCCAGATGCTGCACGGGCACGTACGCGCCTCGACCGTGACCGACACGGACGCCGGGCTGCCCATGTTCGCGCTGTCATCGGTGGCCCGCGCCATGACTGTCGCGGTCCCCGTTCCACCCGGAGTCCACGAGTAGCTCCACGCTGACCGGCCGTTCGCCGGGTGCCAGCTCGCTCCGCCGTCCGTCGACACCTCCACGCCGCCGACGATGCCGCCGCCAGAGTCGGTCGCCGTCCCCGAGACGGTGACCGTCGAGCCGGCCGGCACCGAGGAGCCGCCGGCCGGAGCCGTGATCGTGGTGACCGGAGCGGTCGCGTCGGTGGACGGGCTCGCCGCGGTGAGCCCGGACTGAAGCGTGGCCGGCTGCACCCCCATGTCCGCCAGGAGGTTGACGGTGACCTGCCGCATCGGGGTGCTGGCGGCACCGGAGCCCCGGTCGTGGTTGCTGTCCAGACCCCAGGACCATTGGATGGTGCCGGCTCCGAAGACGAGGGCGCCGCTGGGTGCGCGGTAGAGGGTCAGGTGGTGGGTGGCGTTGCCGGTGCCGTACGTGGACCCGTAGTCGAGCAGCACCTGAACGCCGGTCGCCGTGGTCGTGGACAGGCGGATCAGGCCGTCTGGCCGGAACCCGTTGTCGGCGTCCTGGTCCCACTCGTATCCCACGGTGCCCGAGCCGAGGGTGGCCGTGGTCCCGGGCGCGAGCGAGGCTACGGACGTGCCACGCCAGAACCGCAGCTTGCCGTCGGCGGCGGGAACCTGCAGGGGGACCGTACCCGAGTTGACCTTGAACATGGTCCCGGTCAGCGCATTCTCGGGGCGACCGCCGTCGGCCGGTGGGCTGAACCGAGGGTCGCGCCAGGTTCCCGTCCAGGTCGGCGGATCCGCTGGGTCGATGGCGGCGTTGGCGTGGGTCTCCTTGTAGGAGACGAGGGTGCGGTAAGGCGTGCTCGAGCCGTCGATGCTGTTTTCCCAGCGCGTCTTCCAGAACACCTCGTTACCGCTGAAGAAGGCCAGGTGCACGCCCGCGTCCCGAGCTGCCTCGACGTTGGCCCGCTGCGGGCCCGACCAGTATTCGTCGTGGCCTACCGACAGGAACACCTTGTGGTTCTTGAGCAGCGCGCCGCGGGCATCGGTGTCGGCGCCGGACAGGTAACTGACGTCGTAGCCGTTGGCCTCCAGGAACCGGACCATCGGGTATTCCGCGTTGAACACGAAATCCTCGGGGGCATTGCCGCGGGTCGCGAACGGCCGGTTGTAGCTGACCTTGTAGGCGCGACCCGCGGGCGAACCGGCATAGAGGCTGTTCCCGCCGTACTGGTTGTAGGCCTGCCAGGTGGTGTCGGACGTCTGGAAGAGCACGTCCGAGCGGCTGTTGTCGTTTCGGACGACGAAGAACACGTGGCTCGCGCCGCTGGTGCCATCGGTGCGGACGAGTTTCGCGAAGTAGATGCCCGAGACGGCGTCGGTCGGCACCGTCCAGGAGGCGGAGACGGCCCAGTTCCCGCAGTCGATGAGACCCGTTGTGGCGGCGGTCAGACAGGCCGGCTGGGACTGGCGGCCGACCGGGCTGACGGAGGTGATCAGCCGTGCCCCGTTGCCGGCGTAGTAGCCCATGCGGTAGATGTCGAGCCGGTACGACATCGCGCTGGTTTTGACCTTGAAGCTCTCGGTCTCTCCGACGTTGACACTCATTCGGGTCGCGAAGCCCTGGATGGACGAGCTACCGGAGCCGGAGATGCCCCAGGTGCCGCTCGGCGTGCCCGGCTTGCTGTTCTCGCAGGCCACCGGATTGACGAGCGGGGCGCAGGGATCCGCTGCCACGGCGGGCCCGGCGTTGACCGGCAGCGCGAGGGTAACCAGCAACAGCGTCACGACGATGGCGGAGCGAGCCCTGAGCGCAGGGAAACTGGTCATTTCGGTCGCCTCTCGGCCGGCCCCGCGACGGGTATCGTCGTCTGGATTCAGTTGCTCTGGCAACGGCCAGGCCATAGCGCTTGCCCAGACCCGACCTGGGGCCACGCCCGTCGATCGAGCCTGGGGTGGACGATGCGCTCACCGCCTAGATGGGATGCATAGAGGCTGCTACCAGGCCTGTCGGGTGTCAATCGTTGATCTGACAGACCGGTGTCGAAGACGATCATTGACACAAAACTGGCATGCGGTACTTTCCGTGCACCCAGACCGCGTCAGTGGCGACAGCATCGACTGGATCCGATCGGAGGTGGTGGAGGACCTGTGGCCCCGCAGCGGGGCCAGTTCGGCCGGCATTGACGTACGGCGGAGCTGTCAGCGGGCCACCGCGATCAGCGACTTGGGCAGGCCCATCAGCCGCTCGGTCCCGATCTGCGACTTCGGGAAGAGGTGCTGCATCTGCGTGTAACCCACCAGCTCCGTCCACAACACCTCGACCACCGCATCCTCGCGGCTGGCCGCGGCCGAGTGCGTGAGCGGCCACCGGTAGGCCAGCGCGGCACGGGCTCACACCGGCAGGAACTGCATGCCCGGTGCCAGCCAGTGCGGCTTGATCGGAAAGTAGCGGTAGGGGGTCTGCACCCGGTGCCGGTCGGCGAGCGCGTGCACCGACTCCGCGAAACGCAGCCGCCGTTCATGCCCCCCCCCGACGTGCTCGAGCGGGGAGTTGGGGGAAAGCGAGATCGTGACCGCGGGCCGCAATGTGGGCGGGCAGGTTGCATGCGTCGCCGTGATCCACCTCGGCCCACGCGGGAAGGTCGGCGGGCGGCGGCTCCAGGTTGACCACGTGTATGTGCGCGGGCCGGACGGCTGCTCTGGTCCAGGTGTCCACGCGACCGCCGAGGTCGATGACGGACATCTCCGCGAGGTTCGGGAACGTCTCTGACAGCCAGCCGGCGCGGGCTTGTCGACGCCTGGCCCCCCAGGATTCCTCGCCGTCTACGAGGCGGTTGCGCAGCGCGTTGACATCCGACGGGTCCTATCGGCGGGGCGGGTTGGTCATTGCCAGATTCGCTGCCTTGAGGTTGCCCTCTTGACTTGACGATCGCGCTGACTGTGACGGAGGCGAGGTTTCGCTGTCCATGTGGGACGCAGAGGGCGCCAGTGCCTGGGCCAGGGCTGCGTGCCAGTCCGGCAGGGGTTGCAGGCCGGCGGCGGTCCAGCGTTGGTGGGCCAGGACGCTGTAGGCCGGGCGGGGTGCTGGGCGGGGGTACCGGTCGCTGGTGGTGGGCCGGATGCGGTCGGGGTTGAGGCCGCGCAGGTTGAACGCGGCGCGGGCGAGGTCGTACCAGGTGGTCTGTCCCGAGCAGGTGCCGTGGTAGATGCCTGGTGGGGCGTGGTCGGCGAGGGCCGTGCCGGTCAGCGCGAGGAGTTGTTCGGCCAGATGGTAGGTCCAGGTGGGTTGGCCTCGCTGGTCGTTGACCACGTCGAGCCACTGGCGTTCGTGGGCCAGCCGGAGGATGGTGGTGATGAAGTTGGGTCCGTGTTGGCCGTAGAGCCAGGCGGTGCGCACGATGTAGCCGGTGTGGGGGAGGAGTTGGGTGATGGCGAGTTCGCCGGCGAGTTTGCTGCGTCCGTAGGCGTTGATGGGGGAGGTGGGGGCGTCTTCGGGGTATGGCTGGGTGGCGTCGCCGGGGAAGACGTAGTCGGTGGAGATGTGGATCATCCGCGCGTTGGTGGTGGCGCAGGCTGTGGCGAGGTGGGCGACGGCGTTGCCGTTGACGGCGGTGGCGGCCTCTTCCTGGGTCTCGGCGGCGTCGACGTTGGTCCATGCTGCGGTGTTGATGACGAGGTCGTGGCCGGTGACGGCGGCGCGGACGGCGTCGGGGTTGGTGATGTCGAGTTCGGTGCGGGTGGTGGCGGTGACGGACAGGTCGTCTCGGGTGCGTAGGACGGCGAGGAGGTCTCGTCCGAGCATGCCGCCGGCGCCGGTGATGAGCAGCCGGCTCATGCAGTGATGCCCAGCTTGGCGCCGGCTTTGAGTGGTTCCCACCAGGCTCGGTTGTCTCGGTACCACTGCATGGTCTGCGCGAGGCCGTGGTCGAGGTCGATGCTCGGCGTGTACCCGAGTTCGTTTCTGGTTTTGGTGATGTCGAGGGAGTAGCGGCGGTCGTGGCCCTTGCGGTCGGCGACCGGCACGACCCGGTCCCAGCCGGCGTCGCAGGCTTCGAGGAGCCGGGCGGTGAGTTCTTTGTTGGTGAGTTCGGTGCCGCCGCCGATGTGGTAGACCTCCCCGGCGCGGCCCTTCTGGAGGGCTAGTGCGATGCCGATGCAGTGGTCGTGGACGTGCAGCCAGTCTCGGGTGTTGCCGCCGTCGCCGTAGAGGGGCACGGTGGCGCCGTCGAGCAGGTTGGTGACGAACAGGGGGATGACTTTTTCGGGGTACTGGTAGGGCCCGTAGTTGTTGGAGCAGCGGGTGATCACGACGTTCATGCCGTGGGTGCGGTGGTAGGCCAGGGCGAGTAGGTCGGAGCTGGCTTTGGAGGCGGAGTAGGGGGAGTTCGGTGACAGCGGCCAGGTCTCTGTCCAGGAGCCTTCGTCGATGGATCCGTACACCTCGTCGGTGGAGACGTGCACGAACCGGTGGGTTCCGTGGCGCAGGGCGGCGTCGAGCAGGGTCTGGGTGCCGAGCACGTTGGTGGTGACGAACGGGGCGGCCCCGGCGATGGAGCGGTCCACGTGGGACTCGGCGGCGAAGTGCACGATCACGTCATGACCGGCAACGACCTCGTCGACGAGCGCCGGGTCGCAGATGTCGCCCCGCACGAACCGCAGCCGCGGATCGTCGCGCACCGGTGCGAGGTTTTGCAGGTTTCCGGAGTAGGTCAGCTTGTCCAGCACGGTGACCGCGGTGGGTTCGAGGTGCGGGTCGGCCGGGAAGCTCCCCGGCGCATTCAGCAGCATCCGCACGTACTCAGACCCGATAAACCCGGCTCCGCCGGTGACGAGGATCCTCACGGGTACTGGAGTCTACGCGACGTTCGGTAGCCATATCGCCGCATTGCGACACCAACCGGGTGTTTCCGCAGGTAGCCTCCCGCCATGCGCGGAATTCTTCTTGCTGGCGGTACTGGGACTCGCTTGTGGCCGCTGACTCGTGCGGTGTCCAAGCAGCTGATGCCGGTCTTCGACAAGCCGATGATCTACTACCCGCTGTCCACCCTGGTCATGGCGGGGGTGCGGGAGATCCTGGTCGTCACCACGCCGGAGGATCAGGACCAGTTTCGCCGCCTGCTCGGTGACGGCGGCCAGTTCGGGCTGCGGCTGGAATACGCCGTGCAGGCCCGGCCGGAGGGGATCGCGCAGGTCTTCCTCGTCGGCGCGGACTTCATCGGCGCCGAGTCCGTGGCACTGATCCTGGGCGACAACATCTTCCACGGCGTCGGCCTGGGCCGGCAGCTCGCCGGCCACGGCGGGCTGGTGGGTGGGCGGATCTTCGCCTACCCGGTGGCCAACCCCGCCGCGTACGGGGTGGTGGACTTCGACGCGGCCGGTCGGGTGCTGTCGATCGAGGAGAAACCTGCCCGCCCCCGCTCCCGCTACGCGGTGCCCGGTCTCTACTTCTACGACAACCGGGTGGTCGACATCGCCGGCAAACTCACCCCCAGTGGCCGGGGCGAGCTGGAGATCACCGCGGTCAACGAGCACTACCGGGAACTGGGTGAGCTGTCCGTGACCGTGCTGGACCGGGGCACCGCCTGGCTGGACACCGGCACCGTCACCTCCATGATGCAGGCCGCCGAGTTCGTCCGGGTCATCGAGGAACGCCAGGGCCTGAAGATCGGATGCATCGAAGAGGTGGTCTGGCGGGCCGGCCTCATCACCGACGAGCAACTACGCACCCTGGCCGAACCGCTGACCAGGAGCGGATACGGCACCTACCTGCTCGGCCTGCTCGACCAGCAGCAGGACGGGGATGTGCGGGGATGAAGATCCGGCCGCTGAGCATCGACGGGGGCTGGGAGATCACCCCCCAGCAACACGGCGACCCACGCGGACTGTTCACCGAGTGGTACCGCTTCGACCGGCTCGCCGCCGCGGTCGGACACCCGCTGCGGCTCGCCCAGGCCAACCTCTCCGTCTCGGCCCGCGGCGTGGTCCGTGGCATCCACTTCGCCGACGTGCCACCCGGCCAAGCCAAATACGTCACCTGCGTACGCGGAGCGGTCATCGACATGGTCGTCGACCTCCGGACGGGCTCACCGACCTTCGCCCAGTGGGAGTCCATCCGCCTCGACGACGTCGACCGCCGCGCCGTCTACCTCGCCGAAGGCCTCGGGCACGGCTTCTGCGCGCTCACCGACGACGCCACTCTCAGCTACCTCTGCTCCACCACCTACAACCCTGGGGCCGAGCACGCCGTGCACCCCCTCGACCCGCAACTAGAGATCGACTGGCCGACGGAGGCGCCGCTGCTGTCCACCCGCGACGCCGCCGCGCCGAGCCTCGCTCAGGCAGCCGAATCCGGACTGCTGCCCGACTACGAAACCTGCCGGTCATTCGTGGCCAGCCTGGATTCAGGCACAGCACCCTTCCTCGAGCGAAGGTAGTTTTCCGTGCCGCTGCTACGGGTGGAGCCTCACGCGCCCGGCACCGGCACTTTCTGACACCTCCTGCAACCCGGGTGCACGACCGCCGCCAAGGATGGTAGGCGGCAGCTGGGGGGCCCACTGGGTAAACCAGGACAATCTCCCTATCCGGCGCGTTTAGCCGCCAACGTTGTCGATTGGGACGCAGAGCTCAAAACCGGGAACTATGCTGGCGGAGCGGGCCTGGAGCGACATCCTCGTCGAGCCCCGGTCTGTCTCGCACGCGCTTCCTGGAGCCTTCCTCCAGGAAGCGCAGTTTTCGCGTGTACCACATCATCTCGATCCGAGATCACCATCCGTACGACGGGTGGTTTATCGACGTGCGCAAATGGAGGACGGAGTGCAGTCGGTTGACCTCACAGCGGTTCTCGACCGTACAGCCATCCGAAACGGCTCGACAACGCCGACGGATCCAGCTGGGCGGCCGCGGAGTGGCTGGCAGTTCCGTTACGTCGTCACACTGTGTCTGGTCGACCTTCTGGTGGGACTTACGTCGGCGGCCGCAGCCATGGGCCTTCGATTCGGTCCCCAGACCGCCGCGCCGTACAACCGCGTCCATCTCTGGCTCACCGTTGCTCTGCCATTCGCCTGGATGGTCGCTCTGACCCTGAACCGCGCATATGAACGACGCCATCTTTTCGTCGGGAATGATGAGTACGCTCGGGTGTTTCGATCGGGTCTCGCTCTTACCGCCACCGTGGCAATTGTTTCGTATGCGTTCGAATTCCGACTCGCCAGAGGCTACGTGATCATGGCGATGCCACTGGTCATCCTCGCCGGCGTCGGGTTGCGGTACCTCCTCCGTCAGCGCCTGCACCGCTCGTGGGCACGCGGTCAACGCTTGCACCGGGTGATTCTGGTCGGGCACGAGTTCGCCGTCGCCGAAATGGCCAGAAGGTTGCGCCGCGAGCGCTTCCACGGACTCGGCGTGGTCGGCGCCTGCCTGCCGCGCCGCCCGGACGAGTCGCCTCGCGATGGCTCGCTGCCGCCGGTCCTCGGCACGTTCGAGGACGTGTCGAATGCCGTCAGTAGGGCAGGCGCTGACACCATCGTCGTACTCTCCTGCCCTGAGATCGCGGGGACCGCCCTGCGTCGGTTGGCGTGGCAACTGGAACGCGACGACGTCGATCTCGTCGTCGCCAGCAGTCTCGTCGATGTGGCCGGCGACCGCACCACCGTCCGGCCGGTGGACGGGTTGCCGATGCTGCACGTCGAGCACCCTCGTCTCAAGGGCGGCCGGCGGGTCGTGAAGACGGTCTTCGACCATGTGTCGGCGCTGCTGCTGCTGATTCTCGCCGCCCCGCTGCTGCTGGCGATCGCCCTGCTGATCCGGCTGAGCCCGGGTGCCGGTGGTCCCGTGATCTTCCGGCAGGAACGGGTGGGCAGGAACGGCCAACCGTTCGTCATCTACAAGTTCCGGACGATGTACGTGGACGCCGAAGACCGCATGGTGGAGCTGCTCGACCGCAACGAGACCGACGGCGAGCTGTTCAAGATGCGCCACGATCCTCGGGTGACCCCGGTCGGGCGCTGGCTGCGCCGGCTGTCGCTGGACGAGCTGCCGCAGCTCGTCAACGTACTCAAGAGCGACATGTCGTTGGTCGGACCTCGGCCGCCGCTGGAGCGCGAGGTCGCCAACTATCCGTCGGACATGCGCCGCCGCCTGGTGGTCAAGCCCGGCCTGACCGGGCTGTGGCAGGTCTCCGGCCGCTCCGACCTGTCGTGGGAGGAGTCCATCCGGCTCGACCTGTCGTACGTGGAGAACTGGTCGTTGACGATGGACATGGTGATCTTGTTCCGCACTTTGAGCGCCGTCGTCAGAAGTTCCGGAGCCTACTGACAGCGCCGCCTCTGTCATCCACAACAGATGCGCGGGCGTTAGCGGTTGGTCCAGATCCGTTTGGAGGAAGTCATGGAAACCGGATTCACCGAACCGGTCGATGTCAGTGGCCCCAAGCTCACCGTCATCGGCACCGGCTACCTGGGGGCCACGCACGCGGTGTGCATGGCCGCGCTCGGCTACGAGGTGCTCGGAGCCGATGTCGACGCCGGAAAGATCGAGCGCTTGGCCGCGGGTGAGGTGCCGTTCTTCGAGCCTGGGCTGCCCGAGTTGCTCGTCAAGGCGTTGGACTCGGGTCGGTTGCGCTTCACGACGTCGTTGGAAGAGGTGGCCGAGTTCGGCGACGTCCACTTCGTCTGTGTGGGAACGCCGCAACTGCCCGGCTCGTTTGCCGCCGACCTGAGCTATGTCGACGCCGCGGTGACCACGCTCGCCCGTAACCTTCGGCGCCGAGCGCTGGTTGTAGGCAAGTCGACGGTGCCAGTGGGCACGGCGGCGCGACTTGCCGAAGTGATGAAGTCTGTGGCACCGGCTGGAGACAGGGTGGAGTTGGCCTGGAACCCGGAGTTCCTCCGCGAGGGGTTCGCCGTCGATGACACGATGCGCCCGGACCGATTGGTGTTCGGCGTTGCCTCGCGGTGGGCCGAGCAGCGGTTGCGCGAGGTGTTCGCCCCCATGATCGGCCAGGGCAGCCCGGTACTGGTGACGGATCCGCAGACCGCAGAGCTGGTCAAGGTTGCCGCAAACGGCTTCCTGGCCACCAAGATCTCGTACATCAACGCAATGGCCGAAGTGTGTGAGGCCAGCGGCGCGGACGTCCAGGACCTGGCCTTGGCGCTCGGTCTCGACGATCGGATCGGCAGCCGGTTCCTTCGACCCGGCTTGGGCTTCGGTGGCGGATGCCTGCCCAAGGACATCCGCTCATTCGTGCATCGGGCCGAACAACTGGGGGTGGGGCAGGCAGTGGCCTTCCTTCGGGAGATGGACGCAATCAACCAGCGCCGGCGGGAGCGCATGGTGGATCTGGTACGTGAGGTCGCCGGTGACCTTCGCGGTGTTCGGGTGGCGGCGCTGGGTGCGGCATTCAAGCCTGACTCCGATGACATTCGGGACGCGCCCGCTCTCGATGTCGCGAGCACCCTGCACCAGGCGGGGGCACGGGTGCGGGTTTTCGACCCGGCCGCCATGGATAATGCCCGGCGGGCATATCCGGCACTCGAATACGGTGAAAGTGCACTCGATGTGGCAACGGATGCGGATGTGGTTGTGCTGCTGACCGAGTGGTCGCAATTCCGGGAGATCGACCCGGTGGCGCTGGGCTCCGTGGTGGCGAAGCGGCGGATCGTCGACGGCCGGCACGCCCTAAACCCGGCACAATGGCGCGCGGCGGGTTGGGAGTACCGGGCCCTGGGCCGCCCGCGAGGCACCTGCGAAGACAGCTGATCTGATGCAGATCTCCATTGTCCGTCCGAGCGAGCTCGGTCCGGCTGAGGTCGCCGAGTGGCGCCAGATGCAGGAGTCCCTGCCGAGGCTGCGCAATCCCTTCCTCGCACCGGAATTCACCCTCGCGGTCGGTCGTAACCGCCCCACCGCGCGGGTGGCGGTTCTGGAGGATGGCTCGGAAATCGTCGGCTTCTTTCCCTACGAGGTGCGGCATGGAGTCGTCGGTGTGCCGATCGGCTTCGGTGTATCCGACTGTCAGGGCCTTGTACACCGTCCCGGCCTGGACTGGGATCCGGTCGGGCTGTTGAAGGCGTGCCGGCTTGCCGTGTGGGAGTTCGATCATCTGATGGCTGACCAGGTGCCCTTCACGCCGTACCACGCTCGTCTGGCCGGATCGCCCATCATCGACGTGTCGAAGAGCTACCAGAGCTACGTCGACGACCGCATGACCGACGGCAATCTGATCCGCCAGGCGCTGCGCAAACAGCGCCGGCTAGCGCGCGAGGTGGGGGAGGAACGGTTCGAGTGGGAGGACCGCGGTGACGGCGCGATGCTCGCGCTCCGGCGCTGGAAGTCGGCTCAATACCGCAGGACGCAGCAGTACGACCGGTTCAGCACGCCGTGGATCCAGGCGGTGCTGGAGGAACTGCGCCATTCGTCCTCGCCCGACTGTCGGACCGTTGTCTCGACGATCTACGCGGGTGACCGGCTCGTCGCGGGGCACCTGGGGCTGCGGAGCCGCTCCGTCCTCGCGTACTGGTTCCCGTCGTACGACGTGGACCTTTCGCGGTACTCGGCCGGCATTCTGCTCTGTCTGCGGATGGCGGAAGCCGGCGCAGCCGACGGCATCGAGCACATCGATCTTGGCAAGTCCGAGGCGCACTACAAGCACCGGCTGAAGAACGACGAGTTGCCGGTGGCCGAGGGGCGCGTCGGCAGGTCGCGCGCCGTGGCGACCGCGCGCCGGGCACAGTCTGCGCTGGCGCGCTCCGTGCGCACAGGTGCCGTCGGTGATCGGCTCCGCACCGGTCACACGGGCCGATTCCTTCGCGGTCTGCGCTCCCGACTGCAGGAGCGGTGACATGCGGAATCTCACGGTTGGGAGCATGTGATGAGCGTTTCCGAGGTAACGGTTGCCGTTGTCGTGGTGACCTACAACAGTGAGCGCCTGCTACCCGAGTTCCTTACCGCGCTGGGCCCGGGGCTGCGCGGGCTGTCCTGGCACCTGACGATCGCAGACAACGCGTCCGCCGACGGGACCGTTGCCACCCTGCGCCGTCTGGCCTCCGACGCGACCGTGGTCGAGATGGGGCGCAACGCTGGCTACGCCGCCGGTATCAACGCGGCAGTAGCCGCCGCACCGCCGTTCACCGCGGTGCTGGTGCTCAACCCCGACGTCCGGCTGGAACCGCGCTGCGTCGAGACGTTGCTGGCCGCCCTGGACACCACCGGCACCGGCATCGCGGTCCCGCATATCGTCGACGGCGCCGGCACACTCATTCCGACGTTGCGGCGCGAGCCCACCATCCTCCGCACACTCGGCGACGCTTTTCTCGGTGCCCGGCGAGCCGGTCGGTACCCGTCCCTAGGCGAAGTGGTCACGGACGAGGGGCGCTACCTGACCGAGGCCGTCACGGACTGGGCCGAAGGTTCCACGATGCTGATCAGCGCCGAGTGTTGGCGGCGCTGCGCACCGTGGGAAGAGAGCTTTTTCCTCTACTCTGAGGAAACGGACTTCGCCTTGCGCGCTCGGGACGCCGGCTTCGCGACCCGGTACACCCCGGCGGCCCGCGCGGTGCACCTGGAAGGCGACTCACGGCAGTCACCCAAGCTGTGGGCGCTACTCACCCTCAACCGGGTGCGCCTCTACCGGCGGCGCCACGGCGTGCTGCCGGCAATCGGTTTCTGGGGAGCATTGCTGCTTCGCGAGACCACCAGGGCGGCGCTTGGCCGGCAACCCAGCGTCATGGCCACCCGAGCCCTGCTCAGCCCGGCAAGGCTCCGCGAGGTTCCGGGACCGCACACCGTCCACCCGGTCGGGTAGCGGCTTCGCCGACGAACCAGCTCGGTGCAGCCCTTCACGATGCCGACGGCGGCCAGCTTTGCGCGCTGCGCGAACCGGCCCTGCCTGGGCTCCGAGGTCAGAACCCGATCTCGGTACCGTTACCGGTGAGGTTGTCCCTCCACTCGAGGAAAGCGCCGGGTCTCGCCCGGTCTCTGGACGCGGGCCACGATCCATACCCCGTGATGATGTTGCCCGTGACACGGTAGGTGGCGGATTCGTGGAGGCGCAGGGTATATTCGCCACCTGCCAGCCAGTTGTCACGTATCGTCAGCTCTCCGCGCGAGTCGTCCGCGATGAATATGGCGGCGTTGCCCAGAGTTCGTGGCGCATTGACAGGCCTTGAGTCAATGTTGGATCGCAGGATCACACCACCCTCGCTTGCCCGGTACGCCTGGACGCCGTCGTTGTGGTCGGCTGAGCTTTCTTGCCGCACCCGGATGTACGACTCGACGATGGATGTGCCGTTGAGGCGAACCCCGTCGCTGCCGTTGATCAACTGACAGCGATAGGCCTTGACGTGGCCTCCGATCGCGTAGTCCCCGTCGGTGGCATCTACCGTGGACCAGTTCAGGGTGAGCAGTGCTCCGCTGGACTCAACCTGAGCGTCGATGCGCGTCGCGGTCAGCGTGATGGGGGTGTCCACGGCAAGGCCGCCTTTCAGCCACACGCAGGAGGCGTTGCCCAGTTGGCTGGCGCTGACCCTGGTCGAATACACCTTCAGCGTCGCATCGGTGCAGCGCTCGCCAGTTGCGCCGGTCCAGGAGAGGTGCCCGGTGTTTGCCGGGCTGATGTCCTTGCCGTTCACGACGGCTGGGCTGGAATCATCGGAGCCGGGTGCGACAACTTGTTTGAAGATCAGGATTGCCGTCCCGCTGACGACAAGCAAGCTCAGGATCACTCCCCCGATCGCGCGACGCCGGATCCATTGAATCACCGCATGTGGTGCCGTCATCGTCCTCCTGTCGGGGTCCGCTGACCGATTCATCCATCACCAAGTGCCGCAATGAGAAGCCTGGCGGCGCGCAATGGCGCATCTCCCGGGACGTGCGCTCGCCCGCTACGCCACAAACGGTCGACGAGCGGCATTGTCGCCGCTCGTCGATCCATGGCAGCACGCGTTCGCGCTCACCGCCAACGCTTGATGCTGGCGGCGAGACGGCGCCGTGTGCGGGTGGCGAGGTCGGGGCCGGTCAGGGCTTCGGCTCGCAGATTCTCCGGCGTGTCCTGATTGCGCACACTGAACCTGGGCTGAAACCAGGCCCCGGCGCGAGCCCGCCGTCTGTCGCTGGTGTACACCCGACGATAGCCCAGCGTCCGCAAGGAGTTCAAAGCACGGCGATCGTAGCGGCCGAGCGGGCAAGCGGCGATCTCCACGGCCGTCCTCGACGCCTCGGCGAGTCGCTGGCGGGCCGTCACGAACTCCTCGAACCGTCTGGCGGCGCTCAGACCACGCCAGGATCGATGCCACATACCGTGAGTCCCGATGCCCATGCCGTGTCGGCGCAATTCCCGGACATCGTTGCTGCTGAGGCTACCGGCGGTGTCGAGCCGTCCGGCGAGCACGAAAAAGTCGGCCGTCAGCTCCCGTTCGAGCAGCGCTGGTAGGCCCAGCTCGATATCGGACGCGTTGCCATCGTCGAAGCTGATCTGTACCGAGGGCCACGTTGCTATCTCGTCGAGGATCCGAAGGTACTGGTCCGCGCCGATCCAGTAGGCGTCCTCACCGGGTTCCAGGTCGCGTTTCGGCGTACCGATGCCGTGGAAGCAGATGTTGACCAGCGGCTTACCCGGCATCGCCGTCACCGGAGATCGATGCCGCCACGACCTGACGCGACGATTCATCCCGGCCCCATGACGTCGGGGCGTCATTCACCTGTCGCGCCAGGTGACTCGCGACCAGCGTAAGCGTGACGTAGCACAAGGCGGCGGGCAGCAGCCAAGGACGTGGTAGGACCACGTCGGCCAGCCACGACAGCCGCGCTGCCCGACGGACAGTCGCTGGTGCGTTGGCCGAACCTGCTGCGGCGCGCATCGCGGCGTTGCCGGCTCGAACCCGGATGAGTCGCCGGAGAAGATCGCGCGTGGTTCGGGGCGTGCAAATTGTTGCGGTCACCTGGTCCACCTGGCACTTCTCCGTGGCGGCGAACAGCGAGTCGAGGAAGAGGTCGTCGGCAACCATGTTCGGGAACTGTGTGAACCGGGCGCGTCCCTGTTCCGCCAGCGCGATCACACCGCGTCCGAACAGTCCGTCCCGGTAGACGGGCAGCCTCGAGTTGATTGCGTAGAAGGCGCGTACTGCCAGCGGCGATCCCTTGAGGTCGAGCTCGCGCCGCGGCGCCGCTGCGAGCAATCCCGCTCCACCGGCCGTGGGAGCCCTGACCGCACCTGCCATCTCGCGCAGATCCGCAGAGGTCAGGGCCACATCGGCATCCAAATAGAAGCGCGGGAACCCCCGGGCGGCGGCATCTCCGGCGTTCAGCGCGCCCGCCTTCCCCGGCTCGACGCGATCGATGACGCGCACGTCGCGGCGCGAAGCCGCAATGCGGGCAGTGTCGTCCGTGCAGCCGTTCGCCACCACGACAATGTCGAACTCCCCAAGCTCGGCGTTCGCCAACAGCGAGTCGAGGCAGCGGCCGAGGACGGCAGCCTCGTTGCGGGCCGCGATCACGACGCTCGTCACGATGCTTTGCCTGCCGTTCGTTCGGCGGGTGCGGGGACAGTCCCGGTTGCGGCGTGAGACGAAATGTGAGCCCTGCGGCGACGCTTGGCCAGTACACGATCCCATACCCGAACGTATGCGGTCGCCTGGTGTTCCCAGGACAGCAGTTCATTGAACCGAGCCAGGGCGATCGTTCGCATGCGTCGCCGGGCCGGGGCGTCGTCGAGGAGAGTGTCGAGGACCGCGGCGAACTCGGCGGGCGTACCGGTGGGAACGAAGGCCGCTGCGTCTCCGGTTGTGCGTCGAGTTTCGATGAGGTCGACGGCCACAACCGGCACACCGCGGGCCAGATACTCGACCGTCTTGGCCATCGTGGACAGCTGGTTCATCCTGGTCGCCAAATCCGGCTGGATCGCCACGGTAGCGCCGCGCAGGACCTCGTCAACCGCGGCAGCCTCCAGCCAGCCAGTGAACGTCACGAGGTCGTTCAGCCCCTTCTCGGCGACGAGCTTCTCGAGCGCGGGCAGCTGCTCGCCGTCGCCGGCTATCACCATCTGCCAGCCGGTTCGACCGCGCAGTCGCGCCAGATGCTCCGCCGCCAGGACGGCGCCCTCGACGTTGTCCTGGGGACCGAGCACGCCCAGGTAGACGATGCGCTGGCCGCGGTCGCCGGGGTCATCGTGGCCCCCGACCGTTACCTCGGCAGCGGCGGGCCCGTTGCGCACGACCGTGATCCTCTCCGGGAGGACGCCTCGCTTCAGCGCGTTCTCCCGGTATGACTCGTTGGTGGCGACGACCTCGGTCGCGGTGCGCAACGTCAACCACTCAAGCGCCACCAATGTGCGGTAGACAAGCGGATTGGGCCGGCCGCCCATGCGGGTCGCGTAGACCTCTGGGCTGAGGTCGTGATGGTCGAACACCCACGGCCTGCCCAGGGCACGCAGTACCAGAGCCATCGGCCAGTAGATGTCAGGCGGGTTGCAGACCTGTACGGCCTGCGCGCGGCCGCGTAGCACCTCGCCGAACAGACGCGTCGAGATCCACGCGAAGGACCAGGCGAACTCGATCGCGAACGAGGCGAATCCGCCACCCTGCACGAAGACCGGGTATGGCTTCAGGCGAGTGTTCCGACTGCCCGGAAGGATCTTGAGCCTCTTGTCGCCGCGAGGAGCGATCACCGTGACGTCGCAGCCGTGGGCTTCGAGGGTGAGGCACTCCCGGATCACCCGGCGATCCCGCTCGGCGGGCAGGTTGGCGACAAGGATCGTGATCTGTGGTCGAGCCGATTTCATGGTCAATTACCCGTTCCACGAGCGCAGCCCGTTGAGGTTGCGCGGCCGCTAGCTTCCCCCAAGCTACCGTCTTGCACTCTTTGTCGGGTTTGTTCCACGGACAAACCGATCGCCTTGCCGACCAGCTCGGCCCGCTGACACCACGAATGGTCGGCTGCGAACTGGCGCCGGCGAACCAGCATCTCGGGCGTTCGAGCCTCAAGCGTGGCCTGCCGGACGGCGGTGCCGAACTCGCCGGCGGCGGCGACCCGGATGAGGTCGGTGCCGAGCCAGCGCACCGCAGGAAGATCTGTGCTCACTACCGGTCGGCCCGCCGCGAGGTACTCGAGCGTCTTAAGTGGGAACGAGGCGCGGTTGAATGCGGTGTCGACATAGGGCGTCAACCCCACATCGATAAGACGAAGGTATGAGGGCAGCTCGGCGAAGGGACGATGTCCGACGTGCCGGACCCTCGGGTGCTTCAGTAGCCGGTCGAACCGCACGGGCTCCCACTGTGGATCCACTGTCCCGACGAGCAGCAGCGAGCAGCCGGCAGCGACAACTTCCTCGAGGAGGCCGATGTCGATGCGCTCGGAGATGTGACCGACGACGCCCGCGACGGGTCCCGCCAGATCAATGTCGGGCGGTCGCGGTGCTGAATCGACATCGGAGTACGCCTCGCTCAGCACGCCACCGGGCACGAGCAGGGGGTCTGCGCCGAGCCCACGCCACTTGTCAGCGAGCACGGGGGAAACGGTGATGACGAGATCGGCGCGGGCCAGCGCCGTGGCTTCTTCCCGGGCAACCTCCGCCGCCTTGATGTCCATCAGGTCGGCGCCGGCGAGATAGTCATCGGTGACGTAGAGGACGTCGAGCACGTTGTCGCCCCACCGACCGAGCAGATCACCGGCGGAGAACGACAGCGCCGCCACCGGACGGATCTGCCGTGCCCGCAGGGCGTGACGGACTTGGGCGCGGACGAGCATCGGCGTCACGCGTCGAATGCCGGGCCTGGTATGGAACGGCGGTGCGACCGTCATGAGCCTCGTCACCCTTGGCGCAACCGTGACCAGCCGCGGCAGCACTCGGCGAGGCTCACCAAACCGGTTTGACGCCGGCGTCACCATCGAGGCCGGCGGATCGACCCAGAGGATCCGCGCGTGGCTCGTGAGGTGAGTGGCGATGTGATGATCCGTGCGAGCCGTGCCGTTCCAGCTGTTGACCGCGAGGAACAAAAGCCAAGGCAGACCCTGGTCGTCAGGCGCGGTCATCGCTTGAACCAAGCCCATTGCTCGATCCGGCCGCCGCGTGCCACCTCACCTAGCGAACGGCCCGACAGGCCGCGCTCGCGTAGCCCGGTCAGCAGGAGCGTGGCGAGCCGCCCCCGGTCGAACGTCGGGGCTGGCCCGGATTCGCCGCCGTCGGCCGCGTCCACGAAGCTGTCGTGGCAGAGGATGATCTCCCCCGGCGCTGCCCGAAGCAGGCCTTCTTCAGCAAGCTCCGGCTCTGGGACGTCTCGCCAGTCGGCCGGCGTCGGGCCCCAGGCGACGGGAATGAGCCCGATCCGGCGGATCTCCAACCAGTGCGGGAAGAGCATTGCTCCATAAGGCGCTCTGAACCACTTCACTCGTCGGCCGGTCCGCTGCTCGAGTTCGGTACGGGCGTCGCGCGTGCGTCGCCGCGTGTCCTCTGCAGTGAGCCTGGTGAGTCGAGTGTGATCAAAGCCATGAAGCGCGATCTCATGCCCGCCGGCCAAAATTTCGCCGAGCAGTGACGGGTAGCGGCGCGCCCGTTTCACCAGCACGAAGAATGTCGCCGTCGCGTTGAAATCGGCGAGGGCCTGCAGCACCGCCGGTGTTCCCACCGGGTCCGGTCCGTCATCGTACGTGAGTGCAACTTCAGGTCGGCTGGTCGCGACTCGACGCACCGTCCCAACCGGACCGGTCGCCCAGCGGCCGGCGGCTCGCACCGCTCTGGTCGCGGATGTTGTCGTTTGCATTCAAGATCCTCCTATCTGCCAAGAGCGGTCGAGATCGCGCCAACGGTCTGCCGCGCGGCGTGCTCCCACGAAAACCAGGAAACGACGTCTGGGATGCGCGAGCGGCATGCCGCGTAAAGGTCGTCGTCCGCCAGTACGCCGGCGATGAGGCGGGCGAGCTCCTCGGGGTCGTCCTTGCTCAGTAACGCGCCATTAAGCCCGGGCCTGATCATTTCGGGCATGGCGAAGTCATCCCGGCCGATGCAGGGCAGGCCACGCGAGAGCGCCTCGAGGAACACAAAGCCAAAACCCTCGACGCGGGTGGGCATGACCAGCAGGTCATGGCAGTCGTACAGCGATGCAACCTCCGCCAGCGGCAGCTGCCCGAGAAAGTTGACGCCGTCCGGGATGGCACCGCTCAGGGGCCACCTCGGTAGACCCGCGATGGTGACGGTGATGTTCGGGTCCATCTCTCGCCGTAGGATCGACAATGCATCCAGCACCAGGTCGCCCCCCTTGGCCCGAAAGTTCCGGCCGACAAAGAGAAGCCTGCGGCGCGGAGCGGGCCGCTCCCGAAGCGCGGCAGCCCACGCGACGCCCTGTTCGACATGCAGGCCTGGGTGCACAACATGGACCTTCGAGGCAGCCAGACCGGAAAGCTGCACCAGACTTCGAGCGAGCCAATGGCTCATGGTCAGGACGCCCGTTGCGTTTTCATAGATCTCCCGCTGACGCTCCTGACGCCGGCGCAACTCGCTCATAGAAATCTTGCGGAAGATCGGCTGGCCGGCCTCAAGCATTTTGATCAAGGCGTCCCAGCTCATGTCCTGGTACAGGAAGTAGGGCCGATCTATCGCGGCGATGTCCTGGATCTCGAGTACCGCGTCGCACTCGAGTCGTTGCACGTTGCGGGTGATGACTCGCCGGCAATACGCGTCGGTAATTCTCGACTCATCCCACGACGAACGCAAACGTCCGTCATGCCAGCGCGGGTGCAGGCCCCGCAGAAACATTCTCGTCATCGTCGGCATCTCTACGCCGACATCGACCACCGACGCATGGCGTCGCATGGCGGAGCGTAGTTGCCAGGGCGTGCGCGACCAGGTCTGTGCGGGTGCGGGATCCCAGAAGCATGCGAATCCGATTCGCATCAACACCATCTCTCGTCAGGGCGTGCCGGCTTTGGGCATCACCTCGCGCCAGAGGGGGAGGCGCAATCCTTTCCATTTTCGCGACTGTAACCGTCCGAGCCGCGCTACGTTGTGTGTTCCGAGCGGACACGACGCTGAGTCGGCAGCCATTGGAGGGGCGGATGGATCTCTGGGACGTAGTCAAACTGTTGTGGAGGCGCTGGTGGATCTCCCTGCCACTGATGCTCCTGACCTTGGCCATGGCGTCCTACGTTGCCACCGCCATGAAGCCGAATTACAAGGCGACCGGACACGTGACACTGCTGCCCCCTACGACGACCAATCCCGACGGGCCCGATCGCCCTTCGACGGTAAGTCCATGGAACGTGTGGTCGGCTTTGGATGCTCTCGTGATCTACGCTGGCCGCGCGGACGTCAAGAAGGAGTTCGCCCAGGCGGGCCTGTCGGAGGCGTTCACCGTCGAGGTGTTCCCGGACAGCGTCACAAGGGGCAGCAGCCTGCCCATCATTGAAATTGAGGTCGTGGCGTCGACCCGACCGGCTGCTGATGCCACTCTGAGGCGGCTGGTGGACGTACTGACGAGCCAGCTCGCCGATCTGCAGGCGCCCTACGAGACGCGGAACCAGGGGGCGATCACGACCAAGGTCTTGGACGTGGGTCAGAACGGCGAGCTGGTCACGTTGAGCATCAAGCGTGCGGTCATCGCCGTCGTCGGGGTAGGCCTCATCGTCACCGCCGCCGCGAGCATCTTGGTCGACGCGATCGCACGGCGCCGCACCCGCCGGGCAGAGCGCGAGGAGTTCAAGCCGCTGGAGTCCGCACCGAAGTCCCCGCCTGTCGGTCGGGCGGCGTCCGCCACCGTCGTGCCGGCAGGTCTGTCCACGCGCCGCCCGACCTCGCTGTTCCCGGCCCTGCCCGACGAGGCGGAGACGCGCGAGCCGATAACAGTGGTCATGCGGCGGGGACCGTTCACTGAGGCCGGCGCCGAGCAGAGGCTCGATACCGCGACCGACAACAGCCCGCTCGCCGGGAGCGAAGCGACGGTCGCTGTACCCGTTACGCGTGCGAGTTGGTCGAACGGGAACGGATACCCGAAGAAATCGGATGAGTCTTGAGCGCTCTCCTGTCTGCCGATTTGGATCCAACTCTCGTCGACACCCGCACTTACGCGACGAGGCAACGACGTCATTTTTTTGATACCGCCTACCTGCTCAGCTTGGTAGCCGTGTTCGCGTGCGTCATCCCTGCTGGGCAGTTCGTCCCCCAACTGACGGATCTCGGCCGGCCGAGTACGTTGGTGGCGCTGTTGCTTGCCGTTATCTGGTCGGTGTCCCGGCTTCATCCGGAGATGACGACGAGAGGGCCGCAGCCGATGCGCTGGGCCGTCATCTTCTACCTCGTCGCGGTGCTGTTGTCGTACGTCGCCGCGGTTTGCCGGGGCTTGCCCATCATCGAGGCCAATGGCGCGAACCGCGCGCTGCTGTTCACTGCGGCGCTGGTCGGTCCGATGCTGGCGTTCGCCGACGGGGTGCCAAACCGGAGTCGGCTGGACGCGGTGTTGCGTGCCTTGGTCTACTCGGCTGCGATCATGGCGTTCATTGCCATCGTCCAGTCGAGCCTGCGCTTCGATCTCACGCAGTACATGAAAATGCCGGGACTGAGCAGCCGGCACTCCGGCACCGGCATTCCCGACGCGGGGGCGGCGCGTGACGGGGTCGCCAGCACCGCGGCACACTACATCGAATTCGGCACGATCATGGCCTTGGCGTTGCCCTTCGCGGTGCACGTCGCGCGATTTTCTGCCAAGAGAGTCGAACGTCAGTTAGGGTCGGTGTCAGCTGCGCTCATCTTTGTGGCGATTCCGATGGCGGTGTCGCGTACTGCTGTTCTGGCACTCTTCATAGTGTTTCTGGTAATGATACCTACGCTTCCCTGGCGAATGCGATTCAATCTCGGCATACCGATGCTGGCTCTTGTAGCGTTGCTATTTATCATCCGTCCTGGCTTGCTCAGTTCTGTCCAGCGTCTGTTTACAAGCTGGGACCACGACAACAGCATCAAGGGCCGAACCGACGACTACGGCGTCATCGAGTACCTATTTGAACAGCGGCCTTGGCTTGGCCGTGGCCAGGGAACATTCATACCGACAGAATATATCTTTCTCGACAACCAGTGGCTTGGCCACGCGGTGAGCGGTGGGATTATCGGCGTGACCTCACTGCTTGCCCTGCACGTGACGGCCATCGTGCTCGCCGCCGCCGCGATGCGTCGATCTTCGATGGCCGCCGACCGTAGCCTTTGTGTCTGCCTGATCACGGTCCAGTTGGTCGCCATCGCCGTCGAGTTCACCTTCGACGCGCTCGCCTTCACCACGTTCGTCGCGGTGTTTTCGCTGCTGACGGGGTGCGCTGGTGCGGCTTGGCGATTGATGCACCGCGAGCGAGACATCCGCACCATCGCCGTCGGGCGGGCCGAGTAGCCGCCGCGTGCGCTAGCCCCGCCACGAAACCTTCGCCATCTCGCCGATCAGATTCGGCGGAGGTCGTGGCGGATACCGAGGAACAGGGGAGAGCATTGAAAGCGAGCCACGAGGGCACCATTGCCACTCAGCCGGACAGCATCACGCAGGATGCCGCTGAGTCAGGCGGCACAACGGCAGCCGCGACGTTTCCCTCGAACTCCCTGTCCCGGAAGGCCGGCCGCGCCCTCGGGTGGAGTTTCGCCAGCAACATCCTCGGGCGCCTGAGCACGCTGGTCATCGGTATTGCGATCGCGCGACTGCTCGGCCCGGGCGACTTCGGGACGTTCGCGGTCGCCGGTGTGGCGCTGACCGCGGTGTTGAGCTTCAACGAGCTCGGCGTGAGCCTCGCGATCGTCCGCTGGCCGGGAGACCCACGTGAGATCGCCCCGACCGTCATGACCATCTCGATGGTCTCCAGCTCGATCATCTACGTCGGCTGTTTCCTCGCCGCTCCTGCGTTCGCGGTGGCGATGGGGGAACCCGGAGCGACTGGCGTCGTCCGGCTGTTGACGTTGAGCATCCTCATCGACGCGCTCGTCGCGACCCCGGTGGCGATGCTCCAACGCCAGTTCAAGCAGGGCCGAAAGACGATCGCCGACCAGACCAACCACTGGCTCGGATCGCTGACCTCGATCGGGTTGGCCATGCTGGGTATGGGCGCAATGAGCCTCGCCATAGGGCGCCTGGCCGGTTCGGCCGCCGGCGCTACGCTCTTCATCTGCTTCGAACCGCGTTCAGTGCGGTTCGCCTTCGACCCGCACAGGGCGAAGGCGCTGCTCAGGTACGGCCTGCCGCTTGCCGGGTCGAGCATTGTGACGTTCGCGGTATACAACGTGGACAAGATAATTGTCGGCGCCGCGCTGGGCCCGGTCGCGCTTGGCTACTACGTCCTGGCGTCGAACTTGTCGGCATGGCCGATCAATTCCTTCTCTCAGCCTGTCCGAGCGGTGGCCCCCGCCGCGTTCTCCCGGCTCCAGGACCGGGCCGGGCTGCTGCG
Organism: Micromonospora sp. NBC_00898; assembly: GCF_045207895.1. NCBI lineage: Bacteria > Bacillati > Actinomycetota > Actinomycetes > Micromonosporales > Micromonosporaceae > Micromonospora > Micromonospora sp. NBC_00898. Next base: position 2,684,262 of record NZ_CP108775.1, on the reverse strand, counting down.
GGACACCTTCACGTCCGCCGTCGCTCTGCTTGCGGGCGTGTCGCTCCCGGCCTGTGTGCTGCTCGCCATGGCAGCCGAGCCACTGATCCGCTTCGTCTACGGTTCGGAGTGGTCATCGACGTCGTCCATCCTGCCGTGGCTCGGCCTACTGGCGGCGGTGCGAATCCTGTTCTCGCTCGTCTACGACTACTTTGTCGTGCTGGCGAACAGCCGCGCAGTGCTGACCGTCCAGGTCGTCTGGTTCACTGCGCTGGTGCCAGCGCTGGCCCTGGCCTGCCAGCGGTTCGGGCTGAGCGGGGCAGGCGCGTCGCAGCTCGCCGTTGCGCTCCTGGTGGTGCTCCCGCTGTATGTGATCGAATTGAACCGCGCTGGTATCCCGCCCCGCGCGCTCATCGCGAAGTTGTGGTCGCCGCTGGTTGCGGCTGTGGCAGTGGCCGCGCTTGTCTTCGTCGTGACACAGATCGTCACGATGGACCTACTCGCACTCGCCATCGCCGGTGTCATCGGTCTCGCCGGCATGGCAGCCGTGACCTACGGCAAGCGGCGGACCCTGGGGGAGCTGCGCACGGTCGGCGTCGATTAGGGCCTGTCCTGTCGATCATGGATGCCAGAGGACGGCGGCGATCAGGACGAGGCTGACCCGGTACAGGGATGCGCGTTTGGCATAGCGGGTGACCAGGTCACGCCACTGTGCGCTGGGCGTCACGCCTGCCCGGGGGTTGACTGCCGTCTCGTCCGGAACCGCGTTCGCGGCGATTGTCCTGGCAGCCGGCCAACGCCTTCGCCTGCCGCAGCAATTTCCGTCCGCGCAATTTCTGTCAGTCAGCCTTGCAGTCCGCCGACACTCTCTAGAATGGGCCTGGCCGAGTTTTCACGGCTATGAATCCGATAAACGTTCATGATCCGATTCAACGGGGGCGTCCGTGTGCAAGATGGACTGGTGCGGAGCGGTTGGGAAAGTCGATGGCGGCGGTGATCTCTGGTCGGACATCGCCCTCCAGAATGAATTGGCGACCGACCTTTCCGAGACAGGCTCGCTCAGCGGGACACTGACGGCTACCTGGAACGGTAGGTCGTGACGGACGCCCGTTACCAGTCGGCGAGCGACTGGCGCTTCGATCGACTCGAGGGCGAGCGGCCCCTTCTCGGTGCACACCTGCTGGCCGTTAGCGTGGCGCCTGGTCGTCCCGGCCCCGTCATGTCGGCCGGGAGTCCGTTTGGGCCAGATACGACGGCGCTACGGTTCGCGGGAGGGACACTGTGGCTCCGGCCTGCAGAGTCAACGGCGCAGCTGGACTCACCATCCGTGGATCAACCGCTGGTCGTCGCTCTCTCGCGGGGCGTACGAGACCACGACGGGACGCCCCTCGATGCGCTCGATTTGGCGCGTCGAATAAGCAGCGGCGTGGGCATGGACACCGTCGCCGCGCCCTTCGCAGCGGCGCTCGTCGGTGACGATCTTCTCGTTGGTGCGGACCATTTGGGTCTGCGCCACATATATGCCGTACAGGGCACGGGCTGGGCGGCCATTTCTACGTCTTCCATGCTGTTGGCCCAACTCGGGCAAGCCTCACTCGACAGTTCGGCGCTAGGGTCGTACTGCATCACCGGCCAGTACCTCGGCCTCGCGACGCCATTCGAGGGCGTCGCGAAACTGGCGCCGGGGCACCGGTGGCGGCTCGCGGACGGGCGGGTTACATCTCACGTCGACTCCGTCTCGACCGACCCGACCACGGCTCACCACTGGTCCCCGAGGGCCGGCGCCCAGCTTCTGCGTGACCTCGTGGAGGCCCACCTGGCCCGGCATCCCGAGACGGTCCTCGAGCTTTCGGGTGGGATGGACAGTCGCCTGATCCTGGCCGCGGCGCCTCACGTCCGCCGCGGCGGGATCACCGCACTCACGCTCTCGAGTCCAGGCAGCGCAGACGTTCCGCTGGCCCGAGAGATCGCTTCCCTCAACCGTCTCCGTCACAAGGTCGTCGATCTGAGCCCCTTGGCCGAGCTCGACCCCGCCGAGGCGCATCAGCGGGTGCTCGACAGCGCGACGCGGCATGACTGCAGCGGCAACCCGGTTACTCTCGGTGTCCTCGACTGGGCGGAACAGCAGGTCGAGCCGGGCGTACGGCTCACCGGTCAGGCGGGCGAGATGATTCGCGGCTTGTACTTTCTGGAACCGCGCAGCTCGCAGATCAAGCCGGCCCACGTGGACCGGTTCGCTCGTTGGTGGTTCACCAGCAACGAGGCCGTACCGGCAGCGTGCCTGGTGCCACACTTCGCCGCGCAGTCACGTGCGGCCCTTCGCGCCCAGCTCCAAGCGAGCTTCGGCTCGTATGACCTGGACTGGCGATCGGCGCGCGACCAGTTCCTCCTGCGTGAACGGGTGCACAGGTGGTCTGGGATCAATTACTCCGACGCCTGCCTCCGCCGAACAATCGGCTCGCCCTATTTCGACACCCGATTTCTGCGCATGTGCCAGGACCTGCCGGCTCAGGCCAAGTCGTCGTCCAGGTTCGCGGCGCGCATGCTCGAGGTGCTCGATCCCGAACTCGCCAATATGCCGCTCGCCTCCGGGCTTCGCCCGGTCGACTTCCCGCGGCCGCTCGCCGAGTACACCTTCTCCAAGGTCGTCACGTCGATAACACGCAAGCTCGTCCAACGGGTCAGGCCCGTCAGCCGAGCGCCCATCGGCGCAGATGCACTTGCCGAGCAGGTGGTGAAACATTGGCGGGCGCACCCCGACGTTCTCGCACCAGCGGCGATCTCGGGCGTCGTACGGGAGGAATGGCTGGCCGGCCTCCTGACGGGAGCGCATACCGCAGGACCGGCAACCGTGGGCCTCCTGGCCAATCTCTTGGCGATCGGCGAGGCCAAGGTGGCAACCGGTTTGTCGGACGCCGGGGTGATGGGACGGTGACCCGCCCCGAGCTGACGGGGCAGGCTGCTGGGGGTTCCGGCGCGGCTGGGACGGAGGTCAGCGTGGAGGCGCCGACGCGGCGCACGGTGATAGCGGAGCCGCGCGCCGGGTGGGTGGAGGCAGAGATTCCACCGACGGATGTGGTACCTGTGGCCCACGGCGTGTTCACCGTCCAAGGGCGCCGGTTGTGCAGGGTCACCGACGGCCGCCCCGCCCACCCACGCACCCGACTGCTTCATGACAAGTTTCGAGCCGCGGTCCTGAGCAGTGCGTACCCTTGCGTGATGGGGGCATCAGTGATGCGCGCCGACAACTGCGCCTTCGCTGTCTACGACGAGCTGGGGGCAGAAGAATCGGCCCGTCGCCTTGCCATGGATCTCGAGTGGTTCGTGCAGAGCTACGCGATCCGTCGCACGCCTCAGGAACCTTTTGTAACGTTCATCTCGATGTATGAACGCCCGATGGTCGACGATGAGGCCGACTTCGAACGCTTGCTGTGGCGTCACTTGAGTTTCGTTCACGAGTGGGACAGGCGGAAGTGGCCCTGGGATCCAACTGTGTCGAGGGATCCGGACGACCCGCGGTTTTCCTTCAGCGTCTCCGGTCAGGCTTTCTTTGTGGTCGGTATGCATCCAAAGGCATCCCGCATCGCGCGGATCGCTCCAGTCCCCACGCTGGTCTTCAACCTACACGCACAGTTCGACGCCCTGCGACAGCAGGGGCAGATGGATCGGGTCAGCCGAACTATTCGCGCCAAGGACGGACGTCTGCAGGGCCGCCCCAACCCCATGCTCATGCAGTTCGGCGAGGGCTCCGAAGTGCGACAGTACGCGGGGCGCGAGGTCGAAGCCGACTGGCAATGTCCCTTCGCTGCAACCACCACGAGCACCGGCGGCGCCTCTTATCCGAATGGAGCAGACTGATGACGGATACCACCACCACCCAGCGTCTCGCGCCCCAGACCGGCACAGCGTTTGAGCTACCGGCCGGGGCATATCTCCGTGTCATCGATCCGAGCGGAGAACAGGTCAGCGACCTGTACGCCGTATCGGCCCATGATCGAGCGGAGCATCTCTCGTCCGGCCGCAGCCTGGACTACGCCGGGCAGCTATGGCTTACCACCGGTGACGTGCTCTACAGCAATCGCAGCCGGCCAATGCTACGGATCATCGAAGACACTGTGGGCAGGCACGACTTCACCCTCACTCCCTGTTCTCAGCAGACCTTCGACCTCCTCTATCCCGACCATGAGGGCTATCACCCGAGCTGCGAACAGAACATCGCTGACGCCTTGGCTCCGTACGAGGTCGCCGTTGACCACATCGGCGTGACCTTCAACATCTTCATGAATGTGGTCTACGATTGCAGTACTGGGAAAATTCTGCTCGGGCCCCCGATGAGTCGACCGGGGGATCATATCCTTCTGCGCGCCGAGTCCGATCTCATTGTTGCACTGACGGCATGCTCGGCCGAGAACTCCAACAACGGAACCCTGAAGCCTATAGATTTCACAGTGGACCATTAGACGAACGGCGGTGAACGGGGGAGTGTCATCCCTGAATGAGCGGGGCCGGTCAAGGGATAGGTCTTGGGTGTTGTGCGGCTTTTTGTGGCCCGGTCCGGCCGGTTTCTGGCGCGCGTCGTCTCGCTGCCGGGGTCAGGGCCGGCCGTAGGCCATCCCCCGCAGGGGGGCTTGGCCTTGACGCCGGCGAGAACGACGCGACACTGGGCGGCGCCGGAGCGGGCTGAAGTTGTGGGGGTCGTCGTCTCCATATCCCACGACACTGGTGGGGTGGGCAGGCCACGGGTTGGGCTGCCGGTCATCCCTTCGCCGCGCGGGTTGGCGGGCATGGAGCGGTGCGCGGTGGTCGGTCGCCGGTCGGTGCCGCCGTCGGTGGTGGCCACGGTGATGGTGCTGCAACGCCTCGAGGGGTTGTCGGACCGGGAGGCGGTGGACCGGTTCATGTTCGATGCCCGTTGGCGTTACGCCGCGGGGGTGGGCGGCTGGGACGGCGCGGGTCGGGTCGGGTTCGCCCACACGGTGCTGGTCGACATGCGCGAACGACTGCGTCGCTCGGACCGCCCGGACCGCATCTTCGAGGTGGCGTTGGCCGCCGCCCGGGCGGCTGGGCTGCTGGGCCGGCGGCGGGTCCTTGATTCCACACCGTTGTATGACGCGTCGCGACGATGGACACGATCACGCTGATCCGCTCCGCGGTCCGGAGTCTGCTCGTCGCCGCCGACGGCGAGTTTCACACCAGTCACCTAGTCACTGCCTGGCGCGGAGGGCGTTTGCAGCCGACCCCCAGATGTTGTCTCTATCGACACCTGGGCCAGGTGCGCCGCATTGAAGTCATCCCGAGCTGCCTTGCCGTTCAACCGCTTCACTCGTTCACGAACCTCGTGTTTCACAAGGCCACTAGCGCTGCGCAGCCCTTCCCACACGACCCGGGCGCGGTGTGCGCCGGCAACGCGACGCTGCTCTATCGCGGTCAGGTAAATCTGTTCCTGCAGCGCTGCGGCGCTCTGCAGACTGAACCGTTCTACTGCCAGGCGGCGGCCGAAGGCGCCAAGCTCGGCGCGGCGAGTCGGGTCGCCAACGAGCGGCCGGAGGATGCCCGTCAGAAGTTGGGCGCCATCACCGCCGTCGCCGAGGCCGTACCAGCCCTGCCGCAGGAACGTTGGGCAGCTCTCGGGCGTGAGTAGTCGCCAGAAGCCTCGCTCTCCCTGTACGACGAGGGGCCGGCCGAAGGCGATGGCCCGCAGCGCAGAACCGCCCATGCCGAGCATGATGTCAGCAGATCCGTACGCTGACCGCGGATCGAACAGCTCTCCAGTGAGCACGACGGCGCGGCGGCCGACGCTCGCGTTCACCTTCGCTGCGCGCTCCTCGACCGTTGCCCGGGCAACGCCGTCGCCTGTGATGATGAGCCGGATCGGCAGGTCCGCCAGCAGCTCAACGGCGTCGATCGCGCTGAGCACTCCTTCGAGCTTCAGCTCGGTCGCGAGCCGAGTCACCATGACGATGTTGACCGGGTTTGCCAGGCCACCGTCGTTGAGCCCAAACCTGGCCACGAAGTCGGCAACCGGGTACCCGGGAGCGTTCGCGGCTACGTCAACCGGAGGTTCGATCAGCCAGACCGGGCCAGGACGGCGCGCCGCGGCATGCGCCTGGATCGCCTCGGTTCCCACCACGAGGGGCATTGAGGCCGGCAGAAATGGCGCTACCGCCATCGACATGATGGTGCAGACCGCAACGGCTGAGCTTCCCGGCATTGCGCTCGCCGCAGCCGCTTCCAGCGCTGGCGGCCACTCGTACCCGTGCAGAACATGGAGCCCACGCCGGCGGGACAGGTCCTGAAGGCGGCGCGCGACCACCGGCGACGGACGGTGGCGACGAGCGTTGATGGCGATGTGTTCGAGGCCCATCGCCCGCACCCGCTCTACCAGTGGCCCGGGCTCGCCCACCACCACGACCTCGTGCCCGCGATCGGAGAGCGCACCGGCCAGCTCAACCGCGTTGAGCTGGCTGCCGCCAATGTGCATGGCGTGCGGATAGACGGCGACTCGTAGTGTGGCCATTACCAATCCAGCGCCGATGCGAGTGCAGCGACCACCCGCTCCTGATGAACTGCGGTGATCTGCGGGTAGAGCGGCAGCGACAGGATCTCGGCGGCGGCCCGCTCGGCGTGCGGGAAGCTGCCGGGGCCGCGGTCCAGGCCGGCGAACGCGGGCGTCAGGTGCACCGGCACCGGATAGTGGATGCCGGCACCGATGCCCTGCGCGTTCAGGGCGGCGAGGATCTCGTCGCGGCGGGCGGCCGGCACCCGCACCACGTACAGGTGCCACACGTGCACGTTGCCCGGCGCGGTCACCGGGCGCACGACGTCGATCCCGGCGAGCAACCCGTCGTACCGGCCGGCCGCTGCCCGGCGGGCGGCGTTCCAGCTGTCCAGCCGGGCGAGCTTGGCCCGCAGCACGACCGCCTGCAGCGCGTCGAGGCGACTGTTGACTCCGATCACGTCGTGCACGTACTTGCGCAAGCCACCGTGGCTGCCCAGGGTGCGCACCTTCGAGGCGAGCGCCTCGTCGTCGGTGACGACGGCGCCGGCGTCACCGTACGCCCCGAGATTCTTCCCTGGGTAGAAGCTGGTGGCCGCGATGCCGCCGGCACCGGCCGGGACGCCGAGCCGGGTGGCGCCCTGGCTCTGCGCGGCGTCCTCCACGATCGCGATGTCGCGCCCGTCGAGTGCGGCGCGGAGCTGCTCGACCGGCGCGTGCTGGCCGTACAGGTGCACCGGCACGACGGCCCGCGTGGCAGGGGTGACGGCGGCGCACGCCGCGTCGACGTCGATCAGGTAGGTCCCGGCGTCGATGTCGACCAGCACCGGCCGCCCACCGGCCCGCGCCACCGCCTCGGCCGTGGCGATGAACGTGTTGGCCGGGAGGATCACCTCGTCACCGGGTCCCACGCCAACCGCGCGCAGCGCCAACTCCAGCGCGTCGGTGCCGTTGGCGACCCCGACGCAGTGGCCCACGCCGGCGAACGCCGCGTACTCGCGTTCGAAGGCGGTCACCTCGGAACCGCCGATGAAGGCGGTCTCCGCGAGGACCCGCTTGAAGCCGGTCGAGACCTCCTCGGCCACTTCGACGTGTGCGGCCTGCAGATCCACCAACGGAATCGCGATCATCGTGGGAGCACTCCCTGTAGAGCTGGCTGACGGACAGGACGGAGGAACCGGGCCGGGTTGCCGGCCCACACCTCACCGGGGGGTACGTCGCGGAGCACGACCGAACCCATGCCGACGATCGACTTCCCCCCGACGGTGAGCGACTCGCGGATCAGCACACCCGTCCCGAGATAGGCGCCCGGCCCGATCCGCACGGAACCGGCGACCCGCACGCCGGAGGCGATCGTGGCATGGTCGGAGACGACGTCGTCGTGGGTCAGCACGGTCTGCGGCATGATGGCCACGTGTGCGCCGACCGTGACGTCGGCGGTCAGGACGACCTGGGCCAGCAGCACCGAGCCGGGTCCGACCGTGCAGCCAGCGGGCACCTCGGCCGACGGGTGGACGAGGGTCGCGTACCGTGTGGGCGGCAGGCCCAGCCGGTGCACCACCTGTTCGCGGGCGGCGGGGTTGCGTGGGTTGGCGACGCACACCACCACGGCGGCATCGGGCAGGTCGGCGATCGCGTCCAGCGGGCCCAGCACCGGCAGCCCGGCACGGATCACCCCGTGCAGGGCCGGGTCGTCGTCGAGAAAGCCGCGCAGCCGCCAGGTCGGCGCCACCGCGTTGATCGCCGCGACGGTGGTCGCCGTCTCCCGGGCCAGTCCGCCGGCGCCGGCGATGATGAGATTCATGGTCATCGGCGGGCCAGTCGACGGAGGGTTCCGACGATGTGGTCCTGGTCGTCCTCGATGAGCGCATGGTGCAGGGGCAGGATCAGCGAGTCGCGGGTGATCCGCTCGGTCACCGGCAGCGGGGCGGGGCTGACGTCGGCGTACGCCGGCTCCAGGTGCGCCGCCATGATGCCGCGCCGGGCGGACACCCCGGCGGCGGCGAGCGCGGCGAGGGTCTCGTCCCGCCCGACGCCGAACTCGTCGGTCAGCAGCACCCAGAAGGTCTGGAAGTTGGTGCGGCCGTGGGCCGGGTCGCGGACCGGGACCGCACCCGCCACGTCGGCCAGCAACTCGTGGTACCGGGCGGCGAGGCGGCGGCGCTGCGCCACGATCTCCCCGAGCCTGCCGAGCTGGACCAGACCGATGGCGGCCTGGATGTCGGTCATCCGGTAGTTGTAGCCCGTCTCCAGGTACGCCTCGAGGATCGGTTGGCCGCTGGCGTGGCGGTCCGCGGCCGACACGTTCATCCCGTGCTCGCGGAGCCGGCGCAGCCGCGCCGCCCACTCGGCGTTGTCGGTGGTGATCATCCCGCCTTCGCCGGTGGTGAGGAGCTTTCGCGGGTGGAACGACCACGCCGCGAGCAAAGCCCCGGCACCGACCGGTCGGCCGTCCATCACTGATCCTGCCGCGCACGCCGCGTCCTCGACCAGCGCGACGCCCCAGCGGTCGGCGGCGGCCCGCAGCGCGGAGACCTCGGCCGGCACGCCGCCCTGGTGCACCGCGATGACGGCCCGGGTGCGCGGCGTGCGCACCGCGTCGATCGTCGTCACCGTCAGGTTGCCCGTGCTGAGCTCGACATCGGCGAAGACCGGGGTGGCTCCGACGTAGCGCACGGCGTTGGCGGTCGCGATGAACGACAGCGACGGGACGATCACCTCGTCACCGGGCCTCACCCCGACCGCGATGAGCGCGAGGTGCAGCGCCGTGGTGCACGAGCTGACCGCGACACCGTGCGCCGCGCCGACACTGGCGGCGAACGCGGCCTCGAACGCCGCGACCCGAGGGCCCTGAGCAACCCACCCCGAGCGGACTGCCTCCGCGGCGGCGAGGGCCTCCTGCTCGCCGAGCGCGGGCAGCATCACCGGAATGCGGCGCGGCGCCGCCTCGATGGTCACCGCGCCCCCTGCGACTCGCCGCGGGCGGGCTGCTCGGCGCGCCACCACTCGACCAGCTCCTGCAGGCCGTCCCGGAGACCGATCTCGGCCCGGAAGCCGAGTGCCTGCGCGGCGGCGAAGGTGTCCGCTAGCCGTCGGGTGACCGCGTTGACCTTCCGCGCCGGGCCGTACTCCAGGGACAGGTCGCTCTTCATCACCGCCAGAAGCGTGCGGGCAAGCTCCTCGAGGCTGGTCTCGACCCCGCTGGCGACGTTGAGCACCTCGTCGGTACGGGCGGACTCGGCGGCCAGGATGTTGGCCCGGGCGATGTCGACCACGTGTACGAAGTCCATCGTCTGTTGGCCGTCGCCGAGGATCAGCGGGGGGACACCCGCGTCGATGCGCTCCATCCAGCGGATGAGGACCTCGGTGTACAGGCCGTGGACGTCCATCCGCTGGCCGTACACGTTGAAGTAGCGCAGCGCCAGGTAGTCCAACCCGCACATGCTGTGGAAGCTGCGCAACATGCCCTCGTTGAATGCCTTCGCCGCGCCGTAGAACGTGTCGTTGTTGTACGGGTGGTGTCGCTCGGTGGTGGGGAACACCTCGGCGAGCCCGTACACGGACGCCGAAGAGGACGCGATCACCTTGCGGACGCCCGCGGCGGCCGCGGCTTCCAGGACGTTGAAGGTGCCGTCGACGAGCACCTCGTTGGCGAGACGGGGCTCCTCGGCGCACTGGGTAATGCGGATCGCCGCCAGGTGGAAGACCAGATCCTTGCCGGCGCTCAGCTCATGGACCAGGGCCGCGTCGCGGATGTCGCCCTCCACCAGGCGTACGGGCCCGTCCCGCAAGGCCGCGTCGAGGTTGGCGATTCTGCCACGCACGAGGTTGTCCAGCACCAGGACCTCGGCGGCGCCGCGGCGGACCAGCAGGTCGACCACGTGCGATCCGATCGTGCCGGCGCCGCCGGTCACGAGAATCCGGCTGCCCTTGATCGGAACGGCGGCGTTCATACTGTCTCCTCCAAGTTCGTCAGTGGGATCGTCGCGCCGCCGGCGGCCAGGCTGGCCGACGCTGCCTGCAGGATTTCCAGTACGCGCAGGCCCGAACGCCCGTCGGTGAGCGCCGCCGTCCGGGTCCGGATCGCGCGCGCGAACTCCTCCACCATCGCCCGCAGTGCCTCCCGTTCGGGGAGCGCCGGCGCGACCATGTCACCGGAACGGTAGGACACGAGCATGTCGCGGCGTTCCTCGAGCCCCAGCTCGTCGGGGGCCGTCACATCGACGCCGCGGTCGTACACCGCCAGGCGCTGCGACGGGTTGAGGTCGTCCCACACCAGAGTGCGCTTGGAGCCGGCCACCATGGTCGTGCGCACCTTGATCGGCGACAACCAGTTGACGTGCACGTGTGCGATGGCGCCGCCGGTGAGCTGGAGCGTGAGGTATCCGACGCAGGGCCGGCCGGCGCCGATCGGGTCGACGCCGTGCGCGCTCACCGCGACCGGCCGTACCCCGGGGGGAAGGATGGAGTCGAGGATCGACAGGTCGTGCGGCGCCAGGTCCCAGATCACGTCGATGTCGCGCTGGACCAGGCCCAGGTTGATCCGCACCGAGTCGAAGTAGTGCACGTCGCCGAGGTCGCCGGCGTGCAACATCTCCCGGATGCGCGTCACGGCTGGTGTGTAGCAGTAGGTGTGGTCGCACATCAGCGTGAGGCCCCGGCGTGCGGCCTCCGCGGTCAGTTGCCGGCCTTCGGCGCACGTCGAGGCGAGCGGCTTCTCCACCAGCACGTGTTTGCCCGCGCGCAGCGCCGCCATCGCCAGTTGCGCGTGGGTGCCGGCCGGCGTGGCGATCGCCACGGCATGCACCTCGGGATCGTCGAGCAACACAGTGAAATCGTCGGTCGCGCGCACCGTGGAGTAACGCCCCAGCAGTCCCTGAGCGCGGTCGAGGTCGAGATCACACAGCCAGCGGAGGTGGAAATTCGGTGGGCCCTGGAAATTGCGGACCAGGTTGGGCCCCCAGTATCCAGCGCCAACGACGGCGACTCCGATCGGCTGGCCGGCGTCTATTGTGACAGCGGTTGACGTCACCCGGATCCTCGTTTCGTCGAGACGCTCACGTTCGGTGGGCATGCATATCTCGGGTGAGACCCCACGACCCCCTGTGCGAACTACAGCCCGCACATGGGATGGGCATTTGGCCAGCCGACCGATGCTCGCCTAAACGCGAGCCACCGTTTCCTGTGCCAACGGTCCAGATCGTCTCCGTACGGACGATCGCGGCAGCCGAACCGGCTTTCACCGGTGTCCTATCCCAGACAGCATTACATGCGCGATGATAGTCGGCCCCGGGCGGCTCCGAATGCGAACGTCCACAACGGCGTCGCCTTTTTTGTCATCTCCTCCGAAATCTGAACTGCTCTCGCCACCAGTGGAATGGTGCCCGCCCTCGCCGCCTTCGTGATCGCCGGGTCCGTCCGTCGCGGCTGCCCCGGCGGTCATCGGCGTGACATACCAGGGTTACGGGCCGGGCGGTTTGATTACCGCTAGCCTCTGCGTCGGCGCCTTCTTCGGTCTCGTCGATGGGCTCGGCCTCACTACACCGGGGCCCGCAGCCCTTCAGCCTGGCCGCACTCGCCGAGGCCACGCATGTCGGCGACCTGTCGAGCGTGTGCGCACACCCGTAAGACCCGGGAGGAGATCACCGCATGAGTTCCAACATCGAGCACTTCATCGGCGGTCGGTGGACCTGCGCCGACGCCACCGTTCGGACTGAGGACCCCAACCCCGCCGACCAGCGCGACGTCAACGGCACCAGGGCCGGGTCATGAGGGTAGCGGTCGTCGGCGCGGGCATTGTGGGTTTGGCGGTGGCCAGGCAGCTGTACCTGCAACGACCTGACTGGGACGTCGTCGTGGTGGACAAGGAGCCGGATGTCGCGCGGCACCAGACCGGCCACAACAGCGGCGTCATCCACGCGGGGATCTACTACCCGCCGGGATCGTTGAAGGCGCGGCTGTGCCGGCGCGGTGTCCGGCTGCTTGAGGACTTCTGCGACGAGCAGGGCGTCCCGTACGCGAAGCTGGGCAAGCTGGTGGTGGCCCTCGACGACCGCGAGTCGGTGCGGCTGCGCGACATCCACGAACGGGCGCTGGCCAACGGCATCTCCGACGTGACGATGCTCGGCCCGGCCGGCATGAGAGACATCGAACCGAATGTCGCCGGTGTCGGCGCGCTGCACTCGCCGTCGACGGCCGTCGTGGACTTCGTGGCCGTCGCGCGTGCGCTCGCCGACGACCTGCGCCGGCGCGGCGGCACGGTCCGCCTGTCGTCGGAGGTGACGGCCATGCGGGAGACCGCGTCCGGGGTCGTTCTGGAAACGACATCCGGCGATCTGCGGGCCGACCGCGTCATCGTCTGCGCGGGCCTGCAATCCAGTCGGATGGCCGCGCTGGCCGGCGACGACGAGGATCCGAGGATCGTGCCGTTCCGCGGCGAGTACTACCGACTCACCGAGCGAAGCTCCGGGCTGGTGCGGGGGCTGGTGTATCCGGTTCCCGACCCGCGGTACCCATTTCTCGGCATCCACCTGACCCGGCGCATCAACGGGTCGGTGGACGTCGGCCCCAACGCGGTTCTCGCCTTCGCGCTGCAGGGGTACAGCCGCACGGACGCGTCCCTGCGTGATCTCGCCGAGGTGCTCGGCTGGAGCGGGTTCCGCCGCATGGCGCGCCGGCACTGGCGTACCGGGGCACGGGAAATGCTCGGGTCCCTGAGCCGCCGGTACTTCCTCGCGCAGGCCAGGCGCTACCTGCCGGAACTCGCACGTCGGGATCTCGTGGCCGCGCCCGCTGGGGTCCGCGCCCAGGCTCTGCGCCGCGACGGGTCGCTCGTGGACGACTTCCGCATCACGACGCGGCAGCGCGTGACGCTGGTCCGCAACGCCCCGTCACCCGCAGCGACATCGTCACTCGCCATCGCCGAGCACATCTGCCACGAGGCGCTCGCGGCATCGGCGTCATGATCTCGCGCAGACCCGGGTTGCTGACGATCGCTACAAGGGCCTTCCCGCGGAGGAGCTGATCGGATCGCCTGCGACACTCCTCGATGTCGCGCAGCGACGAAAGGACCCCAGCCGTCTCGTACAGCGCGGTCAGCTCGCGTTCCCGCCGGTCGCGCTCGGCCAGCCGCTCACTCACCGCCAGCGCGAGGTCGACGCTCTCGCGTGCCCGCGGGTCGTCGCCGACTTCGGCGCGCACCGGGTCAACCGCTCGGCCGACGCTTTCCGGGCTCGGCGAGCAGCCGCAGGGCTGGCCGTTCCCGCTCCCGTATTCGTGGTGGCGGACGGCAGCAAGGCGGAAGCGGAGGCTCGGTCAGGCCGACCTACATCAGTTGCAGGATTCCGACCGGGACCTGCGGCGGCGGGGGAATGGTTCGTGTTGCCCCGCCTAGCTGAGCCCCCACGGGTGTCCAACGATGATCGGGGAGCGGGTCGGGAGCAGCGGGTGCGCCGAATGGCGTCGAACTGCATCGAAATGCCCTTAACTGTACTCAACGGCACCCGTCCTCACCTGCCGGTCCACGTTCTTCCCCGGTCAGAAGCGGTGCGCGTCCCGGTTCACATCGAAGGGGTCAGGTGGATGGTCGATGTCGCGTACCTATCCGGAATCGATCTTTCCATGAGCAGAAAGTTGGCCGTCGAGGCGGCGAAAGAGCTCCTCCGTTCATGAAGTCGGTCGAGCCGGGCGAGCGGTTACCCCTCCGGAACTCAAGCGATCGCCGGGGGAGGTCGATACTGGCCGGGTGGCGGAGGAACAGGCAACTGAGCTGACCCGGTGGACGATCCACGGCGAGCGGGTCGTCGACGACTGCCGACGGGCTCGGTTGAGCATCGCCGAGGTGGAGTTGCCGGACGGCGTCCGGTGGCTGCGTCGCGCCCTGGCCGTGCCCGATCCGACGGCGTGAGCTGCGCGCGGAGTTCGACGGCGCGCCGGTGTCGCTGGCCCTCTACGTGGGTGCGCAACTGGCCCGAGCCGCCGAGGATCTGACCTGGCTGCCGGCCGGCGCGCTGCGCCGGCGCTTCCTCGGCTGGGTGCGGTGAGCATCGGGGTGCCGGGGACGAGAAGGTCCACCACTGCGACGGGTAGCGGTGTTGCGGCCGCTGACCGGCTGCCGGGACAAGACCTCCGCCACTGACAGCCGGCTCCGCCGCCGTGCGGCCTGGCCGCCGGCGCCCGGGCGGCTGTCCGTCAGATTCACGTCCTACTGTTCGTGCTGGGACAGGTGGACCTTGGCGTCCTCGTAGCCGGCGGTGCCGGCCGACTCGGCGGGGGCGTAGACGAGGTTCAGCACACCGGTCTTGAAGGGCTGCGCCGAGACCAGGGTGAGCGGGATCGAGTGCTCTCCCTCGTCGAACAGCCGCATGCCCTTACGGACGGCGATCGGATGCACCAGCAGGTGCAGCTCGTCCAGCAGCCCGGCGGCCAGCAACTGGCGGACCACGGAGACCGAGCCGCTCATGCCGATCGTGCCGTCACCCGGTTCCTTCTTCAGCGCGGTGACGGCCTCGACGAGGTCGCCCCGCAGCTGTTCGGAGTTCCGCCAGGTGAAGTCGAGTTGCTGGTTCGACACCACGATCTTGCGGGCGTCGCCGAGCTTCTTGGCGAAGTGGGCGTCCTCCCCGCCGGCCGCTTCCCGCTCGGGCCAGGCCCCGGCGAAGCTGTCGTAGGTCTTGCGACCGAACAGCATGATGTCGGCCGCGCCGAGGGTGGCGTCCACCGCAGCACCCATCTCCTCGTTGAAGTACGGGAAATGCCACTGGTCGGGCGCCTCGACCACGCCGTCGAGCGAGATGAACAGTCCTGCGATGATCTTCTTCATGATGCTTCTCCTACTCGGTCGCTGAACGTTTCGTCTTCAGTCAGGACGACGCGAGCCCGATGAACTCATCGGTCGCATCTGGAGCGGCTGCGGCCAAGCCTAAGGGACGTCGGGCAGCCCGACGTTCGTGTTGCCCGCAGCGCGGGCCGGCTGCCGGTGGGGCCAGGCGGCCAGCGATCCGTACGGACGCTCCGGCGACGGCCGTCCGGCATGGTTAGACGTCGTCGGTCAGCACGGACACCCCGGCGTAGGCATTCGGCGAGACGAACGGCGACTCGTCCGTCCGGATCGAGGCGGGGGTTGAAGATCGTCCCGTCGAGGCCGACCGCTTGGCCGCTGGACAGGGCCACGCGCAGCACGGTCTCCAGTTCGGCCCAGCTCAGGCCGCCGGGCAGGCGGTAGTCGACGGTGGGCAGGACGGCGTCGTCGAGCACGTCGACATCGAGATGCACCCAGTAACCAGCGGTTCCACCGCCGCCCAGCCAGTCGACCGCCTGCCGGGCAGCCGCCGCTGCGCCGGCTTCGCGCACAGCATCCAGGTCGATCGTCATCATGGACCTCGGCCTCGGCCTTCCCATCAGCAACCCGGGCCGCCTGCTCGACGGGGCCCGCCGGGCGGAAGCCGCCCGCTTCGACACCCTCGCCCTGCTCGACCGGCTCGCCTTCGACAATCCCGAGCCGCTCGTGGCGCTCGCCGTCCTCGCCGGCGCCACCAGCCGCATCCGCCTCCAGACGGAGGTGCTGCTCGGCCCGCTGCGCGCCACCGCGCAACTCGCCAAGCAGGTGGCCACCCTGGACCGGATGTCCGGTGGGCGGTTCCTGCTCGGCATCGGCGTGGGCGGGCGTGAGGACGACCACGCCGCCGCCGGTCTGCCGATCGGGCGGCGGGGCCGGCTTCTCGACGAGCAGCTCGCCGCACTGCGGGCGATCTGGCGCGGAGAGCCGTACGCCACCGCGCTCATCGGTCCGCGACCGACCGCGCCCGACGGCCCGCCGATCCTCATCGGTGGCTTCGCGCCCGTGGCGCTGCGACGCGTCGCGACGCACGGTGACGGCTTCATCTGCGCGGCGCCGCTGGACTGGGCCGGGCTGCTGCTGCGAACGGTGCACGAGCAGTGGGACGCCGCGGGTCGTACCGGCCGGTCCTGCCTGGTCTGCCAGGTCAACGTGGCGGTCGGGCCGCCCGAGACGGTCGAACGAGCCCGGCGGGCCGTCGCCGACTACTACGCGTTCACCGGCCGGACCGGCTGGGGCGCGCCGTTGAGCGATCCAGCGCAGCTCGCGGACACCGTCGCCGCGTACCGGGACTTCGGCGCCGACGAGCTGTGGCTGTACTGCTACGCCGACGATCCGGCGCAGGTCGAGGAGCTGGCCGCGATCCTGCGCTGAGCCCCAGCCTCGCGAACGGGGGACTGGCGGCCGGACGTCTGGCCGCCGGCCCCCGACCTGCTCCGGGGCGCCTCCTCAGCTCCACCGGCCGCGTCGCTCGGAAGTGAGCTGTCCGATAACGTCCGCTTTGAACAGGACATCATTCGCGTGCCTGGCTCGGCGACTATCGCGGCACATGGGGAATGTCTACACAGGAACCTCTGCGGTGGTGACCTCCCCCGGTGCGTCGCGGCGCGACTGGCGTCGGCGGATGTGGGCCGGCCTGGCGTCGGCGAGGGCCCTGCTGGCCGCCACCGTCATGCCGGCGAGCCCGGCGCAGGCGTACGGCACCGTGGACTATCGGGCGGCGGTCGTCGACACCGACGACTGTCACCGCATCTCCGGAGTGCTGACGGTCTACGCGGAGTCGGGCGGCTGCCGGCTCTACGACTCGGCGGACGACACGTACTTCGTCAAGGATGCGGGCGGGGCTTAAGCCTCGATCCGTGGATCAGTATCAGGATGGTCCTTTGACTTTGCCGTGATGATCTTGGTTGGTGGAGGGCGCGTCTGACCGGCTGGCCCGGTGTCCAGCCTGCTCGGGTTCCCGCTCGTCGGGTGGTGTGTGGGTGCGGTGCTGGTGGGTGGTGCGTGCCGGGTGGTCGTTGGTCAGGTCGTGAAGACGGCTTTCCAGAAGGTGAGCCAGGCGGCGGCGCGGGGCCAGTGCGTGGGTAGGTGCAGCACGGGGCGGCGTTGCGGGCGGGCGAGCCGGGCCGCGACGTTGATCAGGTGGGTGCGCAGGGTGGCGCCGCGGGCCACCGCGTAGCGGCGTGTGGCGGTGAGGGTGCCAGCGGCGCGCAGCAGGTTGTGGGTGATCGCGGCCAGGATGTTCCAGGCGGCGTTGGCGGGAAACGACCCTGAGGGCTGGTGGGCCCAGGGGCCGTCGATGAGGTCGGACCAGACGGTTTCGCAGACGGCGTGGCGGCGGTGGGTGATGTCGGCCTCGGGGGCCGGTTCGGTGTTGTTGGTGAAGAACGGGTGGTAGCGCCAGACCGGGAACAGAGGGTCCTGGGTGTTGGCGTCGAGCACCCGGCGCACGACGAGCCAGCCGGTGATCTCGTGGCGGGTGCCGGCAAACGCGGTGAACTCCACTTCGGACACCTGGGCGTCGGAGATCAGCTCACCGGTGTCGGGATCGGTGACCGCGCCGGGGTAGTGCACCGGCGTGTACGCCTCGTCGGGGATGGTGGCGATCGCGGCGTCAACGGCGGGATTGCGGGCGATGGCGAACGAGAAGTTCGCTCCGGCTTTGACTACCGCAGCGATGACCTTGCCGCTGCAGTACGCGGAGTCGCCGCGTACCAGGATGTTCCCGGCCTGCGCGCCAGCGTCGGTGGCGGTATTGATCGCCTCGGTGACCATGCTGGCCGCGCCCTTGGCGGAGCCGGCGCGTCCGGCCCGTAACCGCACCCCGGCCACCACCGGCGCCGCGGTCTCGGTCGAGATGGTCACCGCGAGCGGCGACAGGCCCCGGCGCAGGATGCTCTTGCCCGCGACCTTCGTGTGCCCGAACGACGCGCCCTGCTTGGCGTGCCCGTACACCGGGCGCAGCAACGAGTCGATGTCGATGAAGACGCGGTCGCCGATGCCGGCCAGCACCGGGGTGCGCTTGGCCAGAGCGACCAGGTGCCGGCGCAGCACCGCCGACAGTTGCCGGGTGTGGCCATGGGTGAACTCCCGCAGGAAGATCCCCAACGTGGCGTTGGCGTAGACCCCGCCGAACAGCTCCTTCATCCCGCCGGAGCGGATTACGTCCAGGTCGTCGATGCTGTCCGCCCCGGCAGCCATCCCCGCGATGATCGAGGTCAGCTTCGGCGTCGAGTTGGCCGCGCCGGACTTCACCCGCTCATCGACGAACCGGACATGCTCATCCAACAGTCGCGACAGCCCGGCCTGCTCGGCCAACTCCAGCAGCGGCACCAGACCCGCATGCGACACGAGATTGTCATCATCGAACACCGCGCCGTCGCCGCGCCACGCATGAGATCCTTGCACCGAGAGTGTCCTTCCGAGCTGGTGTGATTCGAGTCCTAGACAAACCCGATCATCCCAGCTCAGAGGGCACTCTCGTCACATCTCCACGCCGCTTCCGCTCAGTAGTGCACCGATCCAGTCCACGGATCGAGGTTAAGGTCGAGCTCGTGGTCTCGGGCGTGATGGTGGGGAAGGCGGAGTTCCACCCGTACGGGGAGAAGTTCTGGTACTACGACACCCGCAATGACGGCGACGGCCTGTACTACGAGCTGTGCACCGGGATCAGCCAGGACGTCTGCTACGGGCCGTACAGCCCGCCGGGGACCGACAACGTCATCGACTACGGCACCAGGAGCTTCTCGTTCGCCGAGGGCACCCGCGTCACGGTGCGGGTCTATGAGGGCAGCGGTCGAACCGACCTGATCGGCTCGTTCGGCTGGGCGTACGCCTGATCGGCGCCGGATCGGCGGCAGGCCCGATCCCGACCTGCCGGTGCGGCCAGGATGAGGCGGCTTGTCACGGGGTGAGCAGCAGCGCGGCGACGGTGGCGGTGGTGGCCAGGGCGGCCAGGGCCGCGCTGGTGGCGATGAAACGCCCCAGCGGCACCGCCACCCCGGCCGCCCGGCAGCGCTCGTACCAGATCAAGGTCGCCAGCGAGGCCCACGGCGTGGCCAGGGGGCCGACGTTGGTGCCGACCAGCAGCGCGAGCAGTTGGGTGTGGTTGGCCGGGGCGATGACCGCCTCGCCGGCGACGTACGCGGGCAGGTTGTTGACCACGTTGGCGAAGAGCGCGCCGACGGCGCCGGCCCGCAGTGAGCCCTCGGTGCCCGGGTCGCCGCCGACGAGGGCGCCCATCACGCGGTCCAGGCCGTGTTCGCCGATGGTCTGTACCACCAGGAACAGCCCGGTGACGAAGACCAGCAGCCGCCACGGGATCAGCGCGGGCCGCAGGCTGGATCGGGCCCGGACGGCGAAGCCGGCAACCAGGATCGCGGCGGCCACCCCGGAGGCGAGGCCGATCTCGACGCCAGCCAGGATGCCGGCGACGAAGAGCAGTCACGCGACCAGCGCGGTGCGATAGAGCAACGGGTCGGGCGGCACGTGCGGGGGTGGCGGGACGAACGGGTCGGCTCCGGCCCGGGCCGGCCGCCAGTACCACCACCAGAGCAGCAGCATGGTGATGGCGATCGCCACCAGTTGCGGCCACCACATCCGGGCCGCCCAGGGCAGCGGGTCCAGCCCGATCCGGTCGCTGGCCAGAATTTTGGTCAGATTGGACACCGGCAGCAGCAGACTCGCCGTGTTAGCCAGCCACACCGTGGTCATCGACCGGCGGGTGGACCTGCTGCACGACACCGACGGCGACGCGTGGATCGGCGGCGCCACCTCGGCGCCCATGCCGTACGCCGGGCTGACCGCCGGCGCGGGTGACTACATCCGCGGGGGCGCCAGCGCCGACAACATCCACGGCGGCTTCGGCGACGACGTCGCCAACGGCGACAGCGGCGGCGACGAGCTGTTCGGTGCGGAGGGCTCCGACGTGCTCTGGGGCGGCAGGGGCTGCGACCCGGTGCTCGACGCGACCAACCCGCAGTGCCTGGTCGACGGCGTCTTCAGCGCCGCCGCCCGGGGCGACCACGACCAGTACGTGGACCACCTCTTCGGCGGCGCCGGCGCGACCGGGGGCCCGGCGGTGAGCGCGGTGCTCGGCTCCGACCTGCTGGACTTCCGCCCGCGCGGGTCGTACCCGGACAACTGCGCGGCGGGAGCCTGGCCGGTGACCACGGCGTCGGGGACGGTCGACCCGTGCCGCTGGTTCGAGATGACGAACCTGGACAACGACGTCCTGGCCGACAACCAACACCACCACGGCACCGACTGGGTGTACGGGGGCTGGGACCGGGACGTGTTGCAGGGTGACGTCACGGCGAACGGGCCGAACAACGGTGACCGGCTCTTCGACTGGAACGGCGCGTACAACCTGTTCACCCACTGCAACGCGGCGTACGGCGGGTTCAACGACATCCGCCAGCACAGCCCGGCGCTGCAGGACTTCCTCACCAGGCTGGCCTGGGCCACCGGCGCGGGTCGCAGCCCGTCCGACGTGACCACCGCGGGCACCTCGGCCTTCCTGGAATTGTCCTACGTCTACCCGCGCGACAACGCCGAGCAGGGGGCCGGCTCGGCGTTCCCCACCACCCCGGGCCACTTCGACGAACCGTCCTGCACCGACTGACGATCCACCGGCCGAGGCCCGGTTCCCCCTGGTGGGGGGCCGGGCCTCGGCGTGCCGGGCCTCACCGGGTGGGCCGGCGGGCCCCCTTGAGGCGTCGGCCCAGCTCGCGGGCGATCTCCCGGTTGGCGTCCCGCTCGGCCATGGCCTGCCGCTTGTCGTACGACTTCCTGCCGCGGGCCAGGCCCAGCTCGACCTTGGCCCAGCCGTTGGCGAAGTACATCGACAGCGGCACCAGGGTCAGCCCGCCGCCGCCCTCGCGCAGCTTCTCCAGGATCCGGGCGATCTCCACCCGGTGCAGCAGCAGCTTGCGGGTACGCCGGGGCTGGTGGTTGGTCCAGGTGCCGAATCCGTACTCGGCGATGTGCAGGCCGTACAGCATGAGCTCGCCGTCACGTTCCTGGGCGAACGCGTCGACCAGCGACACCCGCCCCTCGCGTAGCGACTTGACCTCGGTGCCGGCCAGCACGATCCCCGCCTCGTAGGTCTTGAGGATCGTGTAGTCGTGACGGGCCTTCTTGTTCGAGGCGACGAGCTTGCGCCCGGTCTCCCTGGCCACGCCCACCTCCCCGCTCCCGCGACCGACCCGGTGCAGGATACCCGCCGGTGTCGGTTCGAGCCGACGCCGGCGGGTGTCAGGGGGTCAGGCCCGGCCACTGGTCGGCCCAGCGGGTGTCGTCGGGGGTGATGTCGGGACGCAACCGGGTCTCCGGCGCGGCCCAGGTGACATCCACGCGTTCGCGCAGCCGGGTGAGCACCGCGTCGCATCCGCAGCGAGAATGGCATCCGCTGGGGAGGCCGCCCCATTACCCAGGCGGCGTGATCAATCCAGATGAAGTCGGTGGGGCAGCCCCGTAGTCTCCGCGGTATGACCGATCGTGCTCTTGTCCCCGACGACTTCCTTGTTCCCCATCACCTGGTCACCCCCCTGTTCCACCTGGAGCCACTGGGGCCGCAGCACAACCCTGCCGATCATGCCGCATGGACGTCCAGCATCGAGCACATCCGTGCGACGCCTGGCTTTCAGGACTGGGGGTGGCCACCTCCTGCGAGCATGCCCTTGGCCGACAACCTTGCCGACCTGAAGCGTCACGCCGAGGACTTCTCCCGTCGTATCGGTTTCACCTACACCGTTATCGAGACTGCCAGCGGCGAGGTCATCGGCTGCGTCTACATCTATCCCTCCCGCAGCGACGATCATGTCACCGATGTGCGCTCCTGGGTGCGGGCGGACCGGGCCGAACTCGACACGCCGTTGTACGAAGCCGTGACTGCCTGGCTGACCGCAGACTGGCCTTTGGGAACCCTCAACTATCAGCCCCGCCCAGCACCCGACGCGACTCACCGCGACAAGTCCCGCTGGCCCCGCGAGCTGCCCTGATCGCGGGAATTTCGCAATGCACGGGCAGCACGGCCGGGCCGCGCATCGGTTACGGCCGCGTGCCCTGCCGGAGCAGCGCTCCGATGACCCCGAGGACCAGCCCGAACCCGGCCGCCAGGAGCCCGAAGAAGCGGCCCGAGGCGGCGATGGTGTCGTCACCGTCGACCAGCAGCTACTGCGTCGTCCCGGCGCGGTCGGTGCCGCCCGGGAAGTCAACCGTCGCCTGGTGCTGCTGGCCGTCCTTCGTCCAGACGACCGCGCAGTGCTGGGTACGCGTGACGGTGCTGCCGCTCACCTTCGACGTCATCTTGCGTCGGCGACGGTGGTCGTGGCCAGGACCCAGCCGGTGGTGATGAACAGCAGCGCGGCGATGTACGTCGTCATCACCAGCAGGCCCTGGCCGGGCAGGTCGACCCCGGCCGCGCCCACCCCGATCAGCAGGTCGGAGACGAGGAAGAGCGCCCCGCCGGTCGCCGTACGCCGGGACACCCCGGTCGCGGCGGCGGCCATCAGGGACAGCGCCAGGCTGTAGCCGAGCACCGGCAGCCGCAGCGGACCCAGCGCCTCCCACAGCAGCGCGTTGGCCACCGCCCATAGCGCGAGGTACGCCACCACGGCCGGGACGGGCGGCCGGCGGTACCGGACGAAGGCGGTCAGGAACGCGAGCTGGGTGACCAGGAAGCAGCCCATCCCGACCAGGAACGCCGTCCGCCCGTCCGCCAGCAGCGCCACGTCCCCGGCGGTGGCGAAGGCCAGCCCGACCGCCACCGGATCGACCCGCCGCCCGGCACTCCACAGATATCCCAGCACCAGCGGCGCCAGCAGCGGCTTGGCCAGCCACTGCAGCGGGGTCGAGGCGATCCCGACCCCGACCAGTTCGACCGCGGCGGCGACGCCGAACAGCGGAAGCCAGGGGCGCCTCACCGGGCGGGCTGCCAGCCGGGCCGGCCGAAGACGTAGCCGAGCCAGTGCCGCCAGGACGGGGCCGCCCGCGCGTCCGCCCAGATCGCCGCGTACTCGTGGGTGGCGACCCGCAGCGGGTTGTAGGTGGTGATGTTCTTGGTGAGCCCGTACCGGACGGTGGCGCGCTCCGGCTCGAAGGAGCCGAAGAGCCGGTCCCAGATGATCAGGATGCCGGCGTAGTTGCGGTCCAGGTACTCGGCGTTGGAGCCGTGGTGCACGCGGTGGTGCGACGGCGTGTTGAAGATCCATTCGATCGGCCGGGGCAGCACGCTGACCCGCTCGGTGTGCAGGAAGAACTGGTAGAGCAGGCTGATCGACTGCTGGAGGAAGATCATCCACGGCGGGATGCCGAGCAGGGCGAGGGGCAGCCAGAACGGCAGCGAGGTCATCGGCGTCCAGCTCTGCCGCAGCGCGGTGGAGAGGTTGAAGAAGACGCTGGAGTGGTGCACCACGTGGCTGGCCCAGAGCACGCGTACCTCGTGGTGCAGCCGGTGGAACCAGTAGTAGGCCAGGTCGTCGGCGAAGAACAGCAGCACCCAGGTCCACCAGTGGCCGGGGGAGAGGTGGATCGGGGCGAGCGTCCACAGCCCGGCGTAGAGGCCGACGGTGGCCAGCTTCCACGGGAAGCCGATCACCTGGCTGCCCAGGCCCATGGAGAGGCTGGTGGTGGTGTCGCGCAGCTCGTAGCCGCGCTCGTCGTCGTCCGGCGCGAACCGGTAGGACAGGGCCTCGACGATGATGAGCAGCAGGAACGCCGGGACGGCGTAGAGCACGGCGGGAATCACGTTCGGGCTTCCCTTCCGGACGGGGTGGTGGGGGTGGTGACCGCGGCGGTGAGCAGGGCCCGGGCGTGCCGGGCGGCGGCGGCGCCCTGCCCGGCGGCGATGGCCGCGGCGAGCCGGCGGTGGCCGGCGATGTCGAGCAGTTCGGCGGCCCGGCCGTCGGGCGGCACGTCGCCCACCGCGAGCGTGCCGGCCACCAGGCTGTTGAAGGACAGCAGGTAGGCGGTGTTGCCGGAGCCGCGTACGATCAGCCGCCACATGGCGATGTTGGCCTCGGCCATCCGCGGCAGGTCGGGGGCGAGCGCCGCGTACTCCTCGGCGGCCCGGACCACCGCGGCCGTGACCGCCGGGTCGCCGCGCTCGGCGCAGAGCCGGGCCGCGTCGGTCCCGACGCAGGCCCGCATCTCCAGCATGTCGCGGACCAGCGTCTCCACCGGGAGTACGTCGCCCGACTGGGTCAGCGACAGCGCCAGGTCCAGCCCGGCGTGCACCCGCCAGTCGAGCACCCGGGTCGCGCCGCCCTGGCTGACCCGGACCAGGCCCAGCTGCTGGAGCCGGCGCAGCGCCTCCCGGACGGCGTGCCGGTTGACCTCGAACGCGGCGGCCAGCTCCCGCTCGCCGGGCAGCGTCTCGTCCGGCTGGTAGCGGCCGCTGACGATGGCGTCGCGGAGCTGGCCGAAGACGTGGTCGGAGACCGAGGCGCGGGGGACGGGGGCGAAGGCCATGGGCAGCAGTGTGGCCCCGGCCACATCAACCCGTCAACTGGTTGGACCAGATCCGACGGTGGCCACCCTTCGCTGCCCGCGCCGGCACGGCTCGTATCCTTTCGCCGAAGCCCCGCACGGAGGAAGGGAGTCGGTGTGAGCGACCGGGTCGAGACGTTGGAGTTCCAGGCCGAGGCCCGTCAGCTGCTCCAGCTGATGGTCCACTCGATCTACTCGAACAAGGACGTCTTCCTGCGCGAACTCATCTCGAACGCGTCGGACGCGCTGGACAAGGTCCGGCTGGAGTCGCTGGTCGACAAGGATCTCGCGGTCGACACCGCCGACCTGCACATCGAACTCGAGGTCGACAAGGACGCCCGCACGCTCACCGTGCGGGACAACGGCATCGGCATGTCTCGCGACGAGGTGGTCGGGCTGATCGGCACCATTGCCAAGTCCGGCACCGCCGAGCTGCTGCGCAGGCTGCGCGAGTCGAAGGATGCCGGCGCCTCGCAGGAGCTGATCGGCCAGTTCGGCGTCGGCTTCTACGCCACCTTCATGGTCGCCGACAAGGTCACCCTGCTGACCCGGCGGGCCGGACAGCGCGGCGGCACCCGGTGGGAGTCCACCGGCGAGGGCACCTACTCGGTCGAGGCGGTCGACGACGCCCCGCAGGGCACCTCGGTCACCCTGCACCTGAAGCCGGCCGACACCGAGGACAACCTGCACGACTACACCGCGGAGTGGACGGTCCGGGAGATCGTCAAGCGGTACTCCGACTTCATCGCCTGGCCGATCCGGATGACCGTCGAGCGCCCCGGCGAGGACGGCGCGACCAGCCGTGAGACGCAGACCCTCAACTCGATGAAGGCCCTGTGGGCCCGCTCCCGCGACGAGGTCGACGAGGTCGAGTACAAGGAGTTCTACAAGCACGTCGCCCACGACTGGGCCGACCCGCTGGAGACCATCCACATGCGCGGCGAGGGCACCTTCGAGTACGAGGCGCTGCTCTTCCTCCCCTCGCACGCGCCGCTGGACCTGTTCTCCCCGCAGGGTCGCCGGGGCGTGCAGCTCTACGTCAAGCGCGTGTTCATCATGGACGACTGCGACGCGCTCATGCCCAACTACCTGCGCTTCGTCAAGGGCGTGGTGGACGCGCACGACCTGTCGCTGAACATCTCCCGGGAGATCCTCCAGCAGGACCGGCAGATCCGCGCCGTGCGCCGTCGGCTGGTCAAGAAGGTCCTCGCCACCCTCAAGGAGATGTCGGCCGAGTCGTACCGCACCTTCTGGGGCGAGTTCGGCGCGGTGGTCAAGGAAGGTCTGCTCGAGGACCCGGACAACACCGAGGCGCTGCTGGACCTGGTGCGGGTCGCCTCCACCCACGACCCGGCCGAGCTGACCACGCTGCGCGACTACGTCGGGCGGATGAAGGACGGCCAGTCGGAGATCTACCTCGCCACCGGCGAGTCCCGGAGCACCATCGAGAACTCGCCGCACCTGGAGGCGTTCCGCGCCAAGGGCTACGAGGTGCTGATCCTCACCGACCCGGTCGACGAGGTGTGGGTCGAGCGGGTCGGCCAGTACGACGGCAAGGCCCTGCGCTCGGTCGCCAAGGGCCAGGTCGACCTGGAGACCGACGAGGAGAAGGCGAAGGCCGAGGCGGAGCGGAAGGACTACGCCGAGCTGCTGACCTGGCTGACCGGCGCGCTAGCCGACAGCGTCAAGGAGGTCCGGCTCTCCTCCCGGCTGACCACCTCGCCGGCCTGCGTGGTCGGGGACGCGCACGACATGACCCCGACGCTGGAGAAGATGTACCGGGCGATGGGGCAGGAGGTGCCGAAGGTGAAGCGGATCCTGGAGCTGAACCCCGGCCACCCGCTGGTGACCGGGCTGCGCGGGGCCCACGAGCAGGGCGCCGACCCCGAGGCCCTGACCGAGACCGCGGAGCTGCTGTACGGGATGGCGCTGCTCGCCGAGGGTGGGGAGCTGGCCGACCCGTCCCGGTTCACCCGGATCCTCGCCGACCGGCTCGCCCGTACGCTGTAGCGCCGGCCGGGCCGCCCGGCGTCCCACCGGACGCCGGGTGGCCCGGCTTCAGGGCAGCTGCGGGTAGAGGGCGGCCACGCCCCCGGCCAGGCCGGCCTGGACCTGCCGGGAGGTGTCGTCGGTGACGATCTCGTACCGGTCGGCCTCGATCCCGTCGACGGCGATCCGGGCGATCTCGGCGGGGTCGGACTTCGGCGCGGTCACCCCGGCGGTCATGTCGGTGTCCATGTAGCCGACGTGCAGGCCGGCCACCCGGACGCCCCGGTCGGCGAGCTGCGTGCGCAGCGCGTTCGTCATCGACCACTCGGCGGACTTGGCCGCGCTGTACGCCCCGGTCTGCGGGAAACTCACCCAGGACAGGGCGGACAGGATGTTCAGGATGGTCCCGCCGCCGTTCGCCGCGATCGTCGGCGCGAACGCGCGCACCACCGACAGCGTGCCGAAGTAGTGGGTCTCCATCTCCAGCCGGATCGTCGCCAGGTCGGCGTCGAGCAGGTCCGCCCCGGTGCTGATGCCGGCGTTGTTGACCAGCAGCGTCACGTCGCCGGCCAGCCGTGCCGCCGCGGCCACCGAGGCGGGATCGGTGATGTCCAGCCGGACCGGGGTGACGCCCGGCAGGTCGACGCTGTCGGGATTGCGGGCGCCCGCGTAGACGGTGGCGCCGCGGGCCACCAGTTCGGCGGCGAGGTGGCGGCCGAAGCCGCGGTTGGCCCCGGTGACCAGGGCGGTACGTCCAGCGATCTTCATGTCCTGCTCCTGCGTGTGGTGAGGGGTGTCGGCCGGTCACGCGCGCCGCACCGCAGACGCTACCCCTCTGACTTCGGGAAACAAAAGTCAGCTAGGTCACGCGGGTCCTCGGGAATGCCTCGGCCGGTGCCTCACACCTGCCCGGCGTAGAAGCCGTACCGGGCCAGGGGCTCGACGATGACCCGCTCCTCGTACGACAGGTGCGACAGCAGCGTGTCGGTGAGCAGGTCCACCGCCTCCCGCACCGCGCTGAAGTCACCCGGCTCCCGGATCAGCTCGACCAGCGCCCGGTCCACCCCCTCGACCACCCCGTGGATCGCCACGTGCTCCTCCTCGAGGCGGTCCAGCACCGGGCCCAGCCCGGCGTCGACGCGCCGCAGGTGCGGGAAGATCGAATTGTCCTCCAGCCCGTGATGCTGGCTCACCACCGTGCAGTACGCCGCGCAGTACGCCCCCAGCGTCCAGTTGTTCTGCCGCATGGTCATTTCGTTGAGCGCCGCGCGGGCGTCGTCCGCCGACACCGCGCCCCGCCGGACCTGCTGGAGCAGATCCCGCAGCTGCCCCAGCTCCTGCCGTAGGTGGTCGTGCACGTCGACCAGGTGCGCGCCGACGGCCTGGGCGTGCGGGGTGTAGACGTGCCCGGCCGGCGCGGCCGGCGCCACCGGGCGGGTGGTCTCGTCCCAGAGGCGGCGCCCGCTCAGCCGTACCCCCGGATCCGGGGTGGCGGTGACGGCGAGGGCGGTCGCGCCGCCGGCCTCGACCACCTCGCGCTGTTCCTCGAGGGCCCGGGCCCGGCTGCCGGGCTCGGCGCGTTCGGCGGCGACCAACTCCCGCACCGCGGGCGCCACCTCCTGCGCGAAGAGCTGGATCGCGGTGGGGTCGTCGGCGCCGAGGATGAACCCGGACGTGCCGTGGTCGAGGGCGAGCCCGGTCAGCTCCTCGACCCACTGTTCCGGTGGCCCGTCCAGGAAGTCGGACCGGGACCGGCCGAACCGGCCGGAGACGTTGAGCAGCCGCCGCACCGACCGCGGCTCCCGCCCGGCCGCCTCGGCGCCCTCGTCGACGAGCGCGTTCAGCTCGGCCAGTTCCCCGGGCCCCTTGGCCAGGTACGCCAGTGACGGCAGCCAACCGTCCGCCACCCGACCGACCAGCCGGAGCATCCGCGGCTTGTACGCGCCGACCCAGATGCCCACGTCGTGTGCCGGGGCGGGCCCGCGCTTCGCGCCGACCACCCGGTAGTGCTCGCCCTCGACCCGCACCATGCCGCGCCGGTCCGCCGCCCACACCTCGCGGATCACCCGGACCGCCTCGTCCAGCGCGTCCACCGCCTGGCTGGGCGTGAGCCGGCGGCCGCCGGCGGCCTCGATCGCCTCCCAGAACGCGCCGGCGCCGAGGCCCAGCTCCACCCGGCCGCCGCTGAGCAGGTCCAGACTGGCCACGCTGCGGGCCAGCACCACCGGCTGGCGCAGCGGCAGGTTGAGCACGTTACCGGCGAGGCGGATCCGGCTGGTCGCCGCCGCCAGGTACGACATCAGCGTCCAGGTGTCCAGGTGGCCCGGCTGGTAGGGATGGTCCTGGAAGGTGACGAGGTCCAGCCCGACCTGCTCGCAGAGCTTGGCGAGAGCCACCACCTGCTCGGGTTGGCCGGCGGTGGGGGTGAGGAAGCCGCCGAAGATCAACTCGTGCCCGTAGTCGGTCATGTTCCCGCCGCCACCTCGCCCGCTCCGCCGTCCGTCGCCGCCGGGGAGCGCCCGGTGCGTCGTGCCGGCGGCCCCCGCCACCGTAGCCCGGACCGGATCCCCGGGGCTCAGCGGTCCCGAGGAATCGACCGGACCGTTCACTGCTCACGCTGGACCATCTCCTGGCAGGGCTCCTCCGGCAACATCACCCCGGGCACCACTATCCTGCAGGGCATCCGGGCCGCGGCGGGTCCGACCACGACAGTCACCTACAACCAGCGCGGCACCGGCATCGACCGCACCTACCGGGCCGCGATCGCGGTGGTGGGCGAGACTCCGTACGCGGAGGGCCCATCAACGCGGGTGACGGGCAGGTGCCGCTGTTTGCACAGGGTTACGGCCTGACGTACTGACCGCCACTGAGGAGGCCGCCGGGCAACCATCCGGCGGCCTCCCTATTGCACGCTCGGGAGTGTCGCAACTCGAAATTCCGCGCCTTCGCCCGGCCGGGTGAAGAACTTCACAAGAAGTGGGCGATCACCCGAAACCGTTCCTAACGTCGTATCCGTTCGCGATCGCGGACACCACGGGCCGGCAACGCCTAATCCCGCCGCCGGCCAGGTGGTACCTGGACCTCAGGCGGGAGCGGGGGACCCACACGTTCCTCGGTGCTCGACACCTCGGGGTGAAGCCGCCGACCGGCGGCCGGGCTCCTCGGCCCGAACCCGACAGCTCACCTCGTCGGCGTGGAGGAAACCATGGCAACTGAATACACCGCACGCCACCGCCGGACCGGCCCGCGTCGGATCGCCGCCGGGGCGCTCGTCGTCGGCGCGGCCACCGGCGCCGCCGCGATCCTCGGCCCGGCCGAACCGGCCAGCGCGGCCAGCGTCAACTGGGACGCCATCGCCCAGTGCGAGTCCGGCGGCAACTGGCACATCAACACCGGCAACGGCTACTACGGCGGCCTGCAGTTCTCCAAGGGCACCTGGAACGGCTACGGCGGCCAGAAGTACGCCAGCCGGGCCGACCTGGCCAGCCGCGGCGAGCAGATCGCCATCGCCGAGAAGGTCCTCGACGGGCAGGGCATCGGCGCCTGGCCGGTCTGCGGCAAGGAGGGCGGCTCGACCAAGCACTACTCGTCCAAGTCGGACTCCGGGTCGGCGAAGAAGTCCCGCTCGGACTCCGGGTCGAAGTCGACGGCCGGCTCCTCGCGCGGCGACCAGCCGGCGACCCGCAGCCACCGGCGTACCGCGCCGGCCTCGGGCGGCTCCGGCAGCTACGTGGTGAAGCCGGGCGACACGCTGTCGGTGATCGCCGACGTGCAGGACCTGGCCGGCGGCTGGCACGCGCTGTACGAGCGCAACAAGCGCGTGGTCGGCGACGACCCGGGCCTGATCTTCCCGGGTCAGCAGCTTCGCCTGCGCTGACGTACCTCCGGTCGCGGCCCGTCCCCGGCAGGCCGCGACCGCACCACGCGACGAGCGCCCGGCCGGCATCCCGGCCGGGCGTTCCGCGTCTTCCCGCAGTGGATGCCGCTGCGGGAGCCTGCGGAGGTCGATGACGACCTGGCTGTGTTCGCCCAGGCTCAGCCGCGCCTGCACCAGGTCCTCGAGGACCGCGAGTCGCTGCTGCTCCAGGCCGACCCGGCCCCGCGCGGCTTGCGGTACGGTCGACCGATGATCTCCTGATGGGGGCGGACGGTGGACGACGTCTCGGGCGGGTTGGCCGCGTTGGGAATCAACGTGCCCGAGCTGGCGCCGCTGCCGCTGGCCGACGGCGTACGGGTGCTGGGTTTCCCGGCCGAAGGCGACGACGCGCTGGCCTGGTGGCGGCGGCTGCGCGCGGTGCACGAGCGCACCGGCTGGCGGCCGGTGCTGATCCCGTCGGTGGACGAGGCGTACGCCTCGCACGGCCTGGTGGAGCCCGACCCGGCGGCGCGAGTCGCCCGCTCCGCCGGCCTGGACGCCGTCGCGCTGCTGAACCCGCAGGGCACGTTCGAGTCGCAGCCGGACGGAACACGCGCCGACATGCTCGACCGGTGGCCCGACGAGCCGCTGCGGCTCGACGAGTTCAGCCTGCCCTACGAGCCGGACGGGCGACCGGCGTCGGTGCTGGTGGCCCTGGTCGAGGCGGCGCGCGGATGGCAGGTGCTGACGCTGCTGGACTATGGATACTGGAACGACTGCCCGGAGCCGGCGGTGCACGGTGCGGTGCTGCGGTACTGGGGTGAGCGCTGGGGTGCCGAGCTGGTGAGCCTGACCCGGTCGGGTCTGGAGTTGGCGATGACCCGTCCTCCCCGCACCAGGCCGGACGCACTCGCGTTCGCCTGTGAGTACCCGGTCTACTGCCTGGACGGGATGAGCGTGTACGACGCCGACGATGTTCCGGACCTGGCCGGCTGCGTCATCGACGCCGAGGTCGTCCGGTTCTGGTGGGACTGACCGGTCGGCCGGCCGGCTGGCCGGGACTGAGCGACATGGCGGAGCGGATCGTCCTCGCGCTGTGGTGAGCTGGGCGACGGTGTCCAACATGCCGCTCGCGCAGATCGAGGCGTACAAGGAGCGCAAGGGGTGGACGCTGCCGTTCGTCTCCTCGCACGGCACGTCGTTCTCGGACGACTGCGGGGCGGGTCGGGGATTCATGCTGAGCGTGTTCCTGCGGGGCGGCGAGGACGTCTACCGCACCTACTACACCCAGGCGCGGGGGGTGGACCGGCTGCTGTTCATCAACAGCTTCCTCGACCTCACCCCGTACGGCCGGCAGGAGGACTGGGAGGACTCGCCGCCCGGCTGGCCGCAGCGCCCCACCTACGGCTGACATGGCGCAGCGGCCGGCCGTCGGGAGGACGACGACCGGCCGCTGCGTCTTCGATCAGCTCAGGTTGAGCGCGGTGTCGTCGACGACGAAGGAGGTCTGCAGGGAGCTGTCCTCCACGCCGCTGAACGAGATGGTGGCGGTGGTGCCGGCCAGCGACGAGACGTCGAAGGACCGCAGGACGTAGCCTGCGGCGGCGTTGACGTTGGAGTACGTCGCCAGGGTGGTGCTGCCGGCCTTGACGGTCAGCTTGTCGTACACCGTGCTGCCCGACTCGGCCGTGTCGATGTGCAGGTAGAAGGAGAGCGTCGCGCGGCATCCGGCCGGGATGCTCACCGACTGCGACAGGGTGTCGGTGTGGGTCGAGCCGTACCCGTCGAGCCACGCCTTGTACGAACCGCCGTGCGCGGGCTGGCTGGACGAGTTGGTGATGACGCCCGAGGTGGCGCTCCAGCTCACCGCGCCGGACTCGAAGCCGGGGTTGGCCAGCTTCTGGCCGGAGCAGCTGCCGGTGGGCGGCGGGGTGGTGGTGCCGCTGCAGGTCGGGTCGCCGGACTGGGCCGGCACGCTGACCGCGTCCCAGGCGGCCTTGACCGTGTTGAACTCGGTGCAGCCGGTGCTGCCGTAGAGGTTCTTCGCCGCCTGCAGCGTCCAGGTGCGGTACTTCAGGTACGACGAGGACGACGTCTTCAGCAGCATCGCGTTGTACATGATCTTGATGGCCTTCTGGATGCCCAGGCCGGTCACGGCGCTGCCGTTGCAGGTCGAGCTGGTCGGCTGGCCGTTGGTCGGGTTGCTGCCCATGGCCAGCAGGTAGAACCAGTGGTTGCCCGGGCCGGCCGCGGCGTGCACCTCGGTGCTCGGGATGCTGCTGGAGTAGCAGTTCGGGTCACCCAGCGCCGACGGGTTGTACATGTTGCGGATCGGGCCGCTGCCGACCAGGTTGATCTTCTCACCGACCAGGAAGTCGGGGGCGTCGTAGGTGGACGGCTCGTTGGCGAACCACTCGGTCGCGGCGCCGAAGGTGTCGGCGACGAACTCCTGGGTCCCGCTGCCGGAGATGCCACCCGGGGTGTGGTCGTCGATGCCGTGGCCGATCTCGTGGGCGACCACGTCCATCGAACCGATCCACTGGCCGGAGGTGTTCTTGCCGATCTGGACCTGGGTGCCGTCGTAGTAGGCGTTCTGGTCGTTCAGGCCCACCCGGATCGGCCAGGCGCCGCCGGCGCCGTCGGCGCCGTTGCGGCCCAGCCACTGGGAGAGCATTTTGTGCTCGGTCTGCGCGCCGAACAGCGCGTCGACGCAGCCGGTCTCCTTGTTGGTGGCCGTGCCGTTGCCCCAGACGTCGTCCGAGCCGGAGAACGTCGTGTTGGTCGCGGCGTCCTGGCAGCTCTGGTTGGTGACGCCCGGGTCCTTCATCGAGTACGTGCTGCCCGACAGTGTGGTGTTGAGGGTCAGCGGGCTCGGCCCGTTCCACGCGCCGGTGCCGCTGCCGCGCACGACATGCTCCTGCTTGCGCAGCACCTTGCCGGTGAGGGCGTCGACGTCCACGGTGAGCCGGCTCGGGCCGTCCGCGGTGGTGCCCCGGACGGTGGTCTCCCACGCCAGGGCCGGCGTGCTGTCGAGGGTGTAGACGACCAGCGTGGTGCCCTCGACGGTGGTCACCGTCTTCAGTTGGGCGCGGGCGGTCTTCTCCGCGGCCGTGGCCTTGAGCTTCGGCGTCGTGGCGAGGCTGCCGATGCTCTGCTGCTGGGCGACGGAGGCGTACTTCAGGTTGCCGGCGGAGTCGGTCGCCAGAACGAAGTCGCCGCCGGTCACCGGCAGGCCCTTGTAGGTGCGCTCGTAGGGCACGTACTGGGTGCCCTCGGAGCTGATGACGGGCTGCTGGACGAACGCCTCGTCCGAGCTGGCGTGCAGGTACTGGGGGCGGCTGGCGACCAGCGCGCTGGCCGAGCTGGCGGCGAGCGCGCGGGCCTGGGCCGCGTCGGGGGCGGGGCTGGAGGGCGCGGCCTGTACGGCCGCGGCGGTGCCGGCGGCGACCAGACCGGCCGCTGCCGCGCCGGAGAGCGCGACGAGGCGGGGTGAGAGCTTCAAGGGGGTGTGCTCCTGTTCTCAGGCGGCGCACGGAGCCCGGTAGGGGCGCGCGCCGCGGTCAAGCTGCGGGGCGGGCGATGGTGGTCTTCCAGGGCTGCCGGCGTTGCCCCGGATCGACTGACCGATCATCCCGAGCCACCGGGGGCGGTGACTCGTGGCAGCACGATCACACGGGCAGCGGTGCAGATCAATGGGTGACCGGGGCAACCGTCTTCTTCCGGTCGCCTCGCCGACATCGATGACTCAGGAAGCCATGATCTTCAATAGCCCCTGATCAGCCCTTATGTTCGCGGCACCGAGAGAAGGCGTACCCGATCTGCGGCTAATGCCGCTGTGTGCTGATGGCGCGTCTTCGTATTCCTGCGAGGTGCCCGCCGCTCCGGCCCGTACCGGTCGTCGTTGCCTGCCGAACGAACCGTGATCATCCGCCGTGCCGCCGGCGCGGACCCGCCGTTCGGGCGACGCCGACTTCGAGGGCGTAGCTCCCGGGCCACGCCGGCGTCCCGGTCAGGCCGGTTCCAGGTGGGCCCGGCTCAGCGCGGTGACCAGCGCCGCCGGGTCGACGGTGGCCGGGCGGTCGCTGACCTGGCCGTCGCCGAGCTCGACCACCCGCCACCGTCCGTCGGCGTGCCGGACCAGGTCCACCGTCACGAACCGCAGGTCGAGCGGAGCGACCAACGGGATGAGGAAGCCGAGATCGACCTCGCCCGTCGGGGTGGCGCCCGGGGTGTCCGGATGCGGGCCGACGAGGGCGCAGCGGCCGTCGACCCACCAGGTGCGCACCTCGGCGCCGGTGAACCGCTCGAACCGGCGCAGCACGAAGCCGCCGGTGAAGTCGTCCTCGCGCAGCTCGCGGAGCCGGGTGGCGACGCGCCACGCGGCGTCGCCGTCGGCGAGATCAGGGATGAACGCCGCCTCGTGCCAGTGGTGCTTGGCCGATTTCGACCAGTCCCGCAGGACCGCCGGCCCGCCGCCGAGTGCCTGCCGGGCCGTGTCGAACGCGGGCCGGTCCGCCCCGGTGGTCCAGGCCGAGTCCGGCGTGACGCTTCGCAACGACTCGTACCAGCCGGGCAGCTCGTGGGCCCGGCGGTACTGCTCCGGCGTCGTTTTCAGCCGGACGTCGCGGGCGGCCAGGGCGACCGCGAGGTCGGCGTACCGGTCGGCGCGCAGCATCCAGCCGCGGTAGACGGCGACCCCGCAGGTCGGTACGGCCGCCACCGCGCGGGCCGGGTCCTGACCGGAAGCGAGCAGGTCGTGGTCGACCAGGGCGACCGGGACGCCGGCCGCCCGGGCGGCCGCGGCCTCCGCGGCGAAGTGGTCGTCCGGGCGGCGCGGGCGCAGCGGATCGGCGGGGAACAGCAGCATCACGTCGCCCATCCTGCCGGATCGACGTGCCGGCGTCCGTCCCTTGTGGCGTGACCGTCCGACACTTTCGTCCGCGCAAGGGAAAAGTACCTGCGGGATGAACGAAAGCTATGGACACCCTGAGAGGAAGTTAGTAGGGTCGGTCACTGTCAATATGTTTCGTCGAGCACCACCGGCACGGTAGTTCTCGACGACGGCCTTCAGGCGGCGCAACCCGTCCGGAGGCCATGACCGGCCAGGAATGGCCGTCCCCGGGTCAACGCCGCACCACGGCGACCCGGCGCGGGCACGCGCCGACGGTCGACCGATGTCCGCCCGTACCCGACGAGACCCCGTCAGCTCCGACGCGAAACCGCGTCCGATGCCGCGTGCGATCCGGCTCGCCGCCGACACCGGACCACCACCCCAGAAGGACGACCGTGGCGAGCCGCCACGGCCGGGGATCCCGCGCGGCCAGGGAGGGGCCACCGGGCAGCTGCGACAACTCCTGACACGACGGGCCGACGCACGCTCCGCCCGGTGTTCCCCCCGGACCGTGAAAGAGGCATCCATGAACTCACACCCACCGCGCGGCCGGCTCGCCGTGAGCCGGCTCAGGAGACCGCTGGCGGCCATCGCCACGATGGTCCTCCTGCTGACCGCCGCCGTGGCTGCGTCCCCGGCGAACGCGCGTCCGATCGACCCGGAACGGCGGGCGACGGCCTCGTCGTCGCAACTGCAGGCCCAGGTCCTCACCTGGACCGCCGGCGACAACTTCCTGTCGTACCGGTCCGCGCCGACGACCGCCACGGCCGGACCGACCACCCTCGTGTTCGAGAACAGCGCGGCCACCGGCAACACCACCGGCATGCAGCACACTCTCACCTTCGAGACCGGGAACCCGGCGTACAACAGCGACGTCGACGTGAACATCCTGGCCGACCCATCGGACAGCAACGGGGGCCGGTGGACGGTCGACGTGGTTCTCACTCCCGGCACCTACCGGTACTTCTGCTCGATCCCCGGCCACGGCGGCATGACCGGGCTCCTGGTCGTGAGCGACGGCGGGTCGGACACCACGGCCCCGACGGTGACGGCCGCGGTGACCGGGCAGAAGGACGCCAATGGCGCGTACGTGGGCAGCGCGACGGTGACGCTGTCGGCGACGGACAGCGGTTCCGGGGTGTCCCGCGTCGAGTACTCCCTCGACGGCGGCACCTACGGCACCTACTCCACCCCGGTGACGGTGAACCAGCCGGGCCAGCACACGGTCAGCTACCGGGCGACGGACAAGGCGGGTAACACGTCGTCGGCGCAGTCGGTGTCGTTCACGGTGGTGCAGACGCCGCCGGCGGACACCACGCCGCCGACGGTGACGGCGGCGGTGACCGGGCAGAAGGACGCCACCGGCGCGTACGTGGGCAGCGCCACTGTCACGCTCTCGGCGACGGACACCGGTTCGGGCGTGGACCGGGTCGAGTACTCCCTCGACGGGGGCGCGTACGCCGCCTATGCCGCGCCGGTGACGGTGAACCAGCCGGGTCAGCACACGGCGTCGTACCGGGCGACGGACAAGGCGGGTAACACGTCGTCGGCGCAGTCGGTGTCGTTCACGGTGGTGCAGACGCCACCGGCGGACACCACGCCGCCGACGGTGACCGCCGCGGTGACCGGGCAGAAGGACGCCACCGGCGCGTACGTGGACAGTGCCACGGTCACCCTGACCGCGACGGACGCCGGTTCGGGCGTGGATCGGGTCGAGTACTCCCTCGACGGGCAACCCTACGCCGGCTACTCGGCGCCGGTGACGGTGAACCAGCCGGGTCAGCACACGGTCAGCTACCGAGCGACCGACAAGGCGGGTAACACCTCGTCGGCGCAGTCGGTGTCGTTCACGGTGGTGCAGACGCCACCGGCGGACACCACGCCGCCGACGGTGACGGCGGCCGTGACCGGACAGCGGGACGCCACCGGTGCCTATGTCGGCAGCGCCACGGTGACCGTGTCGGCCACGGACACCGGCTCGGGCGTGGACCGGATCGAGTACTCCCTCGACGGCGGTGCCTACGCCGGCTACTCCGCGCCGGTGACGGTGAACCAGCCGGGCCAGCACACGGCGTCGTACCGGGCCACCGACAAGGCGGGTAACACCTCGCCGGCGCAGTCCGTGTCGTTCACGGTGGTGCAGACCCCGCCGGCGGACACCACGCCGCCGACGGTGACGGCGGCGGTGACCGGGCAGAAGGACGCCACCGGCGCGTACGTCGGCAGTGCCACGGTCACCCTGACCGCGACGGACAGCGGCTCGGGCGTGGACCGGGTCGAGTTCTCCCTCGACGGGCAGCCCTACGCCGGTTATTCGGCGCCGGTGACGGTGAACCAGACCGGCCAGCACACGGTCAGCTACCGGGCCACGGACAAGGCCGGTAACACCTCTTCGGCGCAGTCGGTGTCGTTCACGGTGGTGCAGACCCCGCCCGCCGACACCACCCCGCCCACCGCGACCGCCGCCGTTACCGGCCAGCTCAACGACGACGGCGCCTACCTGGGCAGCGCCACGGTGACCCTGTCGGCCGCCGACGCCGGCTCCGGCGTCGACCGCATCGAGTACTCCCTCGACGGGCAGCCCTACAGCCGGTACTCGGCGCCGGTGACCGTGGACCGGCCCGGCCAGCACACGCTCAGCTACCGGGCCACCGACAAGGCCGGCAACACCTCCGGCACCGCGTCGGTCACGTTCACGGTGGTGGCGAGCGGACCGGGGCCGGACTGCCCGGTGAAGGACACCCGCCCGACCGTGTGGCTCGGCACCGTGGACAGCGGCGTACCCAACCGGGTCGTCGAGGGCGACTGCACGATCAACAACGTCATCCCCGACGAGCGGGCCTGGCCCAACCACGGCGAGTTCGTCTCCTACGTGACGGCGGTCGCCGAGCACCTGCACCACCTGGGCGTCATCACCCACCAGGAGCACGGGCGCCTGGTGAGCGCCGCCGGCCGCTCCGGCGTCGGCAAACCGGACGAGAAGAACGACTACCAGCCGATCCTCGACTCCACCGCCGCGTCGTTCGGCCGCTGGCAGCACGTGGGCGCGGGCGGCTTCACCCGCAACGCCGACGGGTCGATCAGCAGCCGGCCGGAGCCCGGACTGGGCATGCTGTGGTTCCCGGTCACCGCGTACGGCGACTTCTCCCTGAAGCTGCGGTGGCGCGACGACGCCCCCGGCGACGGCCGGGCCAACAGCGGGGTCTTCGTCCGCTTCCCGGACGTGCGCCAGCACCCCACCGAGTCCCGCCCGGAATGGGTGGCCATCAAGTACGGCCACGAGCTCCAGATCCTCGACCGGCCCGACGGCGACCAGTACAAGAGCGGATCGGTGTACGGCTTCGACCGGGTCGACCTGGCCGGCGCCCACGCCAGCCCGAAGGGCACCTGGAACGACTACGAGATCCGGGTGGTCGGCCAGCACTACTCCGTCTTCCGCAACGGAGAGCTGATCAACGACTACGTGAACAGCCCGGACGCGGTCTTCAGCCCGCCCCGGTCGGACGACCCCGGCGGGGCCGGACGGCAGAACGCGCGCGGATACATCGGCCTGCAGAACCACGGCACCGCCGACGTCATGAGCTTCCGCGACGTGCGGATCGCACCGCTGAACCCGTGCTGCCCCGACGGAGCGGCGGCCGGCAACTCGACCACCTGCTGCTGATCGAGCGAAGGGAACCACCACCATGGCAAGGAACAGAATCGACCGCCGTACGCTGCTGCGCGGGCTCGCCGGTTCGACGGTCGCGGTCAGCGCGGCCAGCCTGACCGGCGCCCTGCCCGCCGCGGCGGACGACTCGAACGGCCGGCTCGTCCCGCGCGGCCACCTGGGCATCCAGCTCTACAGCGTCCGGGACAAGATCGCGCAGGTCGGCTTCGCGGCGGTCTTCGAGGAGCTCTCCCGCATCGGCTACCGGGAGGTGGAGTTCGCCGGCTACACCCAGGGCGCCGTCGGCCCGATCACGCCGGAGCAGATTCGGCGGCTGCTGGACGACAACGGCCTGAAGGCGGCCGGCAGCCACCGCGGGCTGAACGACTTCCGGACCAACCTGGAGTGGGAGCTCGACGTCGCCGAGACTTTGGGCATGCCGGCGCTCGGCACCGCCCAGGCGCCCACCGGAGACCGCACGATCGCCGGGTACCAGGCGGCCGCCGCGGAGTTCAACGCCTGGGGCGCCGCCGCCGCGGCCCGGGGAATCAAGCTCTACCAGCACAACCACACCATCGAGTTCAGCTTCGCGGTCGACCGCCCCGACGTCCGGCTGTACGACCTGTTCCTGGAACTCACCGATCCGCGGTACGTGTACCTGGAGATGGACATCCTCTGGGCGTACGGCGGGGCCCGCAAGTACCCCGGCTTCCGGCCGGTCGACTACGTCAACGCCCAGCCGCACCGGTACCCGCTGTTCCACGTGAAGGACGGCGTCCCGCTGCCCGACCCGCAGCAGGGCAACTCCTACCTGGACGTCGAGTTCGGCGCCGGGGTCATCCCGTTCGCCGACTTCTTCACCGAGCTGAACGGCGGCGGCCGCTTCGAGTACCTGTGGGAGCAGGACTCCGGGCCGAACGCCCAGCCGAACCCGCCGGGCTCCCTGGGCGCCGCCGAGCGCAGCTACCAGCGCATCATCGAGCTGCGGGGTGCCCGGTGAGCGCCTGGCGGCTGGTGGAGGACGACCCGGCGCCGGAGCCCGGGCCGGTGACCCGTGCCGACCGCCCCCGTACCGGGGCGCGGCGGATGCTGGTCGTCGCGGCGGTGGTGCTGCTCAGCCTGGTCGGTGCCGGCGGGCTGGCGGCCGCCGGCACCGGGATGTTCGCC
This sequence comes from Micromonospora sp. NBC_00898, assembly GCF_045207895.1. Lineage (NCBI taxonomy): Bacteria > Bacillati > Actinomycetota > Actinomycetes > Micromonosporales > Micromonosporaceae > Micromonospora > Micromonospora sp. NBC_00898. Next base: position 2,643,910 of record NZ_CP108775.1, on the reverse strand, counting down.
GAACGCCCGGACGGCTGCAGCAAACCGGACCGCAGCCTCCAGCTGTACGCGGTGGAGCTGCCGCGCGACGGCACCCAGATCCGGCTCGGCTACGGCCTCACCCCGGAGACGGCCTCCTACCCGGGGCCGACGATGGAGATGATGGAGGGGGAGTGCCTGGCGATCACCCTGCACAACCAGGTCCCCGTCGAGACCCTGACGGCGCTGCGCACCAACCCGGCCCACCCGCTGGGCGTCTCGCTGCACGTGCACGGGGTCAAGTACACCCAGCAGTCCGACGGCACGGTGCAGAGCGCGTCGTACGTCCCGCCGGGTGAGTCGCGCACCTACACCTGGTACGCCGCGCCCCGCAACAACCGGACCGGATCGCCGGGCACCGCCGGCTACTGGTGGTACCACGACCACGTGGTGGGCGGCCCGCACGGCACGCAGGGGCTCTCCGCCGGGCTCTTCGGCGGGGTGGTCGTCCGCCGGCCGGGCGACCCGAAGCCGGACCGGACCTACGTGACCGCCTTCGGTGACCGGCAGAGCATCAACCTGCGCCGCGGCGAGGCCACCGACACCTGCGACGCGGTGAACCCGCAGCCCGGCCCGACCTGCCTGGTCGCCCGGAAGGGTGAGCGGGTCGAGTTCGTCGTCATCGGCATCGGCAACGACATGCACACCTTCCACCTGCACGGCCACTCCTGGGCGGACACCCGCACGGGCATGGTGAGCAACGGGCAGCCGTTCGCCGACTCCGTACCGATCATCGACAACAAGACGCTCGGCCCCGGCGACTCCTTCGGAGTCCAGGTGGTGGCCGGTGACTCGGTCGGACCGGGGCACTGGATGCTGCACTGCCACATGCAGTTCCACTCCGACGCCGGCATGTCGACGATGCTGCACGTCCTCGACGAGAACGGGCAGATGCCGCCGGGGATGGACCACGAGCACCCGGCAGCCGCGCCGGCCACCGCCGATACCGCCTCCGCGCCGGCCACCGACGGCGCCGCGCACCAGCACAACTGACCTGCGGTCCGGTCCGCGGTCACCGACGCCCGCGGACCGGGTGGCTGCTGGTCCCAACCTGCTCCGGTGAGCGCCTCACCCCACCGGCAGCGGGACGACCCGGAAGATCCTGTCCCTCAAATCAGGAGGAGTCGAGATGGCTCACAGACGCCATTTCCGGTTCTCCCGCTGGGTCGGACGCCTTCGCGCCGACTCGACGGGTCCCACCACACCCACCACGTTCACCCTCACCACTCCGCGTCGCGTCCCCGCGCCGCGCCGCATCGGCGCCCTGGCGTCGAGCGCCGCGCTGGCGCTCGGCGTGCTGGCCCTGCCCGCCCAGGCCGTCAGCCCCACCCCGGCCGCCGCCGCCGAGGCCGCGGCGGCGGTGAAGGTGCTGGTCTTCCACGGGCCGACGGACAAGCAGGACGACCCGGTCGCCAAGGCCACCGCCACCATCCGGCAGCTGGGCGAGCAGCACGGCTTCACCGTCGACGACTCCGCCGACCCGGCGGTGTTCACCTTCGGCAACCTGGCCCGGTACCGCGCGGTGGTGTTCCTCTCCGCCAACGGGGTCACCCTCGACGACGCCCAGGAAGCGGCCTTCCAGGCGTACGTCAAGGGCGGCGGTGGTTTCGTCGGCGTCCACGACGCGGCGCGCGCCCAGCCGGAGTCCTCCTGGTTCACCGGGCTGATCGGCAGCCGGCCGGCCGCCGGCCTGCCCAACGCCGAGAAGCCGGTCTCGGCCACGGCGAGCGCCGACAACCCGCCGAACGAGACCGCCGCGAAGGCGATCGACGGGTCGACGGGCACCAAGTGGCTGACGTTCTCCCCGACCGGCTGGCTGGCCGCGAAGCTGGCAAATCCGGTCGTGGTGAGCCGCTACGCGTTGACCTCGGCCAACGACTTCCCGGGCCGGGACCCGAAGAACTGGACCCTGCAGGGCTCCCAGGACGGCACCACCTGGACCGACCTGGACACCCGGACCGGGGAGACCTTCCCGCAGCGGTTCCAGACCAAGCAGTACAGCTTCACCAACAGCACCGCGTACCAGCATTACCGGCTCAACGTCACCGCGAACAGCGGCGAGCCGCTGATCCAGCTGGCCGAGCTGTGGCTGATCGGCCCCGACAGCGGACCCGCCCCGGACAGCACGGTGCAGAAGGCCACCGTCGACGTCACCGACCGGCAGCACCCGGCCAACAAGGGGCTCCCGCTCACCTGGACCCGCTCCGACCAGTGGATCAACTGGGACCCGAGCCCGACCGGCAAGGTCCACACCATCGCGCAGGTCGAGGAGGGCACCTACAACGCGGGGCTGAGCGGCAACGGGGCGTTCCACCCGATCTCCTGGTGCCAGGACTACGACGGCGGCCGATCGTTCTACACCGGCATGGGCCGCACCGAGGAGAGCTGGACCGCCGACAAGCAGTTCCAGGGCCACCTCGCCGGCGCCATCAAGTGGACCACCGGCATGGTGCGCGGGGACTGCCAGGCCACCATCGCCTCGAACTACCGGATCGAGCGGCTCACCGCCACCAACCAGGCGGGCCAGCTCGACCAGATCGGTGAGCCGCACGGCCTGACCGTCGCGCCCGACGGCGCGGTCTACTACATCGGCAAGGCCGCCTGCCCGACCGGGCCGATCGCCAACTGGGACGACCCGAAGGTCGGTCTCGGCTGCGGCACGATCCACCGGTGGGACCCGAAGACCAAGCAGGTCAAGCTGCTCACCACCCTCGAGGTGATGGGCAACCGGGGCAGCGGCAGCGAGCTGGTGAAGAACGAGGAGGGCCTGGTCGGCATCACCCTCGACCCGAAGTTCGCGCAGAACGGCTGGGTGTACGTCTACTGGATGCCGCACGAGTCCATCGACCGGGACCGGCGGATCGGCCAGCGGACCGTCTCCCGGTTCACCTACGACGCCGCGAAGCAGACCATCGACCAGGGCACCCGCAAAGACCTGCTGCACTGGGACACCCAGATCCACAGCTGCTGCCACGCCGGCGGCGGGATGACGTTCGACGAGAGCGGCAACCTGTACATCGGCAGCGGCGACAGCAACTCCTCCGGCGGGTCCAACGGCTACTCCGGCAACAACTGGACCCAGGACTACCAGGGCACCTCGTTCCAGGACGCCCGGCGTACCGCCGGCAACACCAACGACCTCAACGGCAAGATCCTGCGCATCCACCCGGAGGCGGACGGTACCTACACCGTCCCGGCGGGCAACCTGTTCACCGGCAAGGAGGAGGGCGGCGGCAGGACCCGCCCGGAGATCTACGTGATGGGTGTCCGCAACATCGCCCGGATCGCCTGGGACCCGGTCAACCACTGGCTGACCGCCGCCTGGGTCGGCCCGGACGCCGGCGGCCCCAGCCCGGACCTCGGACCGGCGAAGTACGAGACCGCCACCATCATCACCTCGCCGGGCAACCAGGGCTGGCCCTACTGCATGGGCAACCGGCAGCCCTACCGGGACCGCAGCACCACCGACGCCAACGTGCTGACCGGCTGGTACGACTGCGACAACCTGAAGAACGAGTCGCCGCGCAACACCGGCCTGGTCAACATCCCGCCGGCCCGGGACAACATGATCTGGTACTCGCCGCAGGGCGGCGGCCCGGTCTACCCGAAGCGGACCGACGGCAGCGGCCTGCCCACGTACGTGCCGGGCGAGGAGAAGTTCACCCAGCCGTACCTCAAGGGCGGCGGCCAGGCCATCATGAACGGCCCGACCTACCAGCGGGAGAAGGTGGACACCGACAGCGGTGTCGCCTGGCCGGCGTACTGGGACAACAAGTGGTTCATCGGTGACGAGTCCAACGCCAACAACCGGGTCGCCGTCACCGTCGACCCGGCCAAGGTCGAGGACCACGCCCCGCCGGCCTTCGCCGAGGACCTGCGCCAGATCATCCGCTCCGGCAACGGCGCCAACCAGCTCCAGTCCTGGATGGACGCCAAGTTCGGCCCGGACGGCGCACTGTACATGCTGGACTACGCCGGTGGCTTCTTCAGCCTGCACCCGAACCAGAAGCTGATCCGGATCACCTACCAGGGTGGCCCGGCGACGCCGCGGCCGAGCGACGCGATCGCCCGGGCGGTCGCGCAGAGCAGCCCGAAGACGATCGCCTTCTCCAGCGCCAAGGCCGGCGGCGTCGCCTGGGAGTGGAACTTCGGTGACGGCAGTGTGCCGTCGCACGAGGCCAACCCGACGCACACCTACGCCGACTACGGCACCTACCAGGCCACGCTGAAGGTGACCTACGCCGACGGCGAGGTGGCCACCGCGAAGATCGAGGTCGTCGCCGGCTGCACCGCGCCGGACGCCCGCAAGACGGTGCAGCTGCTCGACAAGGACACCGGCGTGGCCAACCGCCAGGCCGGCGGCAACTGCACCGTCAACGACCTGATCGACGACGAGCGCAACTGGACGAACCACGGCCAGTTCGTCAGCCACGTCGCCGATGTGGTCAACGACCTGCGCGCCGACGGCCTGCTGGACAACCGGGAGGCGACGAAGATCAACACTGCGGCGGCCCAGTCCGAGATCGGCAAGGTCGCCGGGTACCGGGCGCTGTTCGACGGCACCGCGGAGTCGCTGGCCGACTGGCGGCAGGCGCCCGGCGGGTCGTTCGCGCTGCGGCCCGACGGGTCGATCCGCAGCTCCGGTGGGCTCGGCATGCTCTGGTACGCCAAGGACGAGTTCGCCGACTTCTCCCTGCGGATGAAGTTCCGGGACGTCTCCGCCGACGGCGTCAACGCCAACAGCGGCGCCTTCACCCGGTTCCCCGATCCGCGGACTCCGGTCGACCAGCGGCCGGCCGGCAGTTGCGGCACGGTCGGGTCGGCCCGGACCTCGCAGGCCTGGGTCGCCATCTACTGCGGACAGGAGATCCAGATCTACGACGGGTCCCCCGGTGAGCCGCAGAAGACCGGGTCGATCTACAACTTCGACCCGGTCGGGCTGGACCAGGCCGGGGTGACCCCGAAGGGTCAGTGGAACGACTACGAGGTCCGGGTCGTCGGACAGCACTACACGATCATCCGCAACGGCGCGGTGATCAACGAGTTCGACAACACGCCGGGCAAGGCGTCGTCCCGCCAGGGCGACCCGCCGACCGACCTGCGCCAGTTCCTCAGCGGGTTCGTCGGCTTGCAGAACCACGGCACCAACGACCTGATCGAGTTCCGGGACGTGCGGGTGCGCGAGCTGTAACAGCACAGGTGCCGGGTACGGGGGTGCGGCCTCCGTACCCGGCACCTCGCGCGTCGGAGCTCAGCTGACGGCGGCCGAGCCGCCAGCTACCCGGCGGGCAGGACCGCGGCTTCCTTCCTCAACCGATCGCTCCGCGAGGGGTCGGACGGTCTCCTGCCAGTCGATGTGGTGTCGGTGGACGGGCGCGAACATCTGCTCGGGGGTTGGCATGGCAGGTCGGTCGCCGGCCTGGCCCGCCTTGGCCCGGTTCTTCACGGCGGCGTCGCCGCCGATCATCTCGACGCGTGGCCGACGCAGCCGCTCGTACGCGGCGAACGCCTCCGGATGGGGCAGGTCGCGCAGGCAGCGGGCGAGCTCGACGGCGCTTTCCACCGCCAGGGACGCCCCCTGCCCGGAACTCGAGGAGGGGGCGTGGGCCGCGTCGCCGACGAGGACCATGCGCCGCCGGTGCCAGCGCGGCACAGAGGGCATTCGCTCCATGGGTCCCACTGCCATCAGCGTGGTCGGATCAGCGGCGGCGAGCAGCGCCTCGCCGGGGACGTGACCGGCGTAGCGGGCGCGCAGCCGGGCCAGCCAGTCGGCCGGGGAGACGCGGCCGACCTCCGCGGTCGTGAGTGGCTCGGTACGGGGCAGGCTGGCGAACCAGCAGATGCGTCCGTCCGGCACCCGCCAGTAGCCGATGAAGGTGCGGCCGAACGCGAAGTACATCGTGCCGGGTTCCGCTTCCGCCGCTGTCTCGGCGCTGTAGCCGCCGAAGCTGAGGACACCGCCGTACTCCGGTCCGGGCGCCTGCGGGTCGATGAGGGTCCGGACGGTGGAGCGGATGCCGTCGGCGCCGATCAGCACGTCCGCCGTCGCGGTGGTGCCGTCGGCGAAGGTGGCGGTGATGCCATCGGGGGCGTCCTCGGCGGCGACCAGTGACTTGCCGTACTCGACGGGTACGCCAGCGGCCGTCGCGTGGTCGGCCAGTGCGCGGAACAGGTCCATGCGGGCCATCGCGAGGGTGGCCGGCAGCTCGGGAAAGCCGTCGAACGCGGCACGGTGGGTTCCCGCGCCGTCGGCCATCACCACCCGCGGCACCGGGTGGCCGACCGCCCGCACCGGGCCGTCCGCTCCGATGATTCGCAGGGCGGCCAGGCCGTTGGGAGCCAGGCTCAGCATCGCGCCGACGTGGTCGGCGGCACCGGGGTGGGCCTCGTAGATCGTCGCTCGTATGCCGGCCCTGGCCAGGGCCAGCGCGGTCGCCGGTCCGGCGATTCCGCCACCGATGACCAGCGCCGTCGTTGCTCTGCGCATGTGATTTCTCCTTCCCGGGCGGCATGCAGATAGTTTCAGTGATACTAGTTGCATGTCAACTAGTAGCCGGTCGTAGGATGACGGCCATGACCTCTTCCGCGCGGAGTTCGCCGCTGGCCCTGACCGTGCTGGCGCTGTTGCACGCCGGGCCGTTGCACCCGTACGGCGTGCAGCGACTCATCCGGCAGTGGGGCAAGGATCAGGTCGTCAACGTCAACCAGCGCGCCAGCCTCTACCGCACCATCGACAGGCTGCTGGCAGAGGGCCTCATCGCCGTCCATGGCACCGGCCGCGACCAGGCCTACCCGGAACGGACGGCGTACGAGATCACGGACGCGGGGCGACGAACCGGCCGCGACTGGCTCGAGCAGATGCTGTCGGTGCCGAAGCAGGAGTTCCCCCAGTTCCCGGCTGCTCTGTCGTACCTTCAGATGATCAGCCCCGAGGAAGCCACGCGGTTTCTCCAACGCCGTGCCGACCGGCTCGAGGTCATCCGGGAGGAGTTGCGGTCGCAACTGTCCCACCGGCCCGACGGGCTCTCCCGCGTCTCCTATCTGGAGACCGAGTACCTGCTCGCCGTGGTGGAGGCCGAGGACAGGTGGGTGCGATCGGTCACCGACGACCTGCGCACCGGCCGTCTTACCTGGCCCGATGAACAGGACCGACCCGAGGCGGGGGACCGAGGCGGATCCGCCGCCGGAGTGTGAGGCGGCCCGTGCGCGTCCGCCGTGGTCGCTATGCTCCCGCCGTGTTCCGAAATCTCTTCAACCGTGGTCCGCAGCCCGTCGAGCCGGCCGCCGACCTCGACCCGGCCCTCGACGACCACGACCTGCGGGCCGCCCGGGACAAGGCGCTCGCCGGCGATTGGCAGGTCGCCCGGGACATCGTCGACGCCGCCGGCTCCGACTGGGAACGACGGGGCCGCCGGGTGGCGGCGCTGAGCGTCGCGGCCGCGGACGACGGAGCCTGGCTCGACGCCTGGCACGCGGCGATCCCGGACGACCCGACGGCGGCGGCGATCTGGGCGTCGACTCTCGCGGAACGGGCGAGCCGGGCGCGCGGCGCGGCCCCGGCGGCCGACACCACCCGGGAACAGTTCGTCGGTTTCGCCGAGCTGTCCGCCCAGGCAGCCGAGGCGGGACGGCAGGCGATCGCGCTGGCGCCGCACGACCCGGTGCCCTGGGTGGACGTGCTGTGGGCCATTTTCGCCGGCGGCCGCACCCGGCACGAGGAGTTCGCCGAGGCGCTCGCCGAAATCCGGCGCCGGGACCGGTTCCACTTCGCGGCCCACCTGGCAGCGGTGAGCTTCCACTGCGAGAAGTGGTTCGGCTCGCACGACGCCATGTTCGGGCTGGCCCGGGCGACCGCCGCCGCCGCGCCGCCCGGCGCCGGCGTGACCATGCTGCCGGTCTTCGCCCACTTCGAGTACGCGATGCGCGAGTTCAACTGGGGCACGCCGACGCCGAAGGGGCTGCTCGCCTGCCGCCGCTACTTCCAACGCCCGGAGGTGCAGCGGGAGCTCGACGCGTGCGTGGCGAAGTGGCAGGCGGCCGGGCCGCCCACGCACGCCGCCGCGATGGTGTGCCGCAACTGGATCGCCCTCGCCTACGCGCTCTCCGACCGGCGGGTCGAGGCGAAGGCGACGTTCGACGAGATCGGACCCTACGTGGCGAGCCCGGCGTGGTCCTACTTCTTCGGGGGCCGTGCCCACGGCTTCCTGTCGAACTGGCGGTGGGCCAACCGGCTGCGCTGAGCCGCGAGCCCCGCGGCGGACGTCAGCTCGGCAGCCACGCCGGGGGGTCGGCGCCCCAGGGCGACGGGGGCGTCGCCCACGTACGTGGTCCGCCGGGCAGGCAGACCGGCGGCAGGGCATACCGGAGACGACCGACCGCAGCGTCCCGCTCCGCGCACCAGCGGCTCGGATCCGGCGCGCTCGCCGGGCCCGCCGAACCCTCCGCCGGAATTTCGTGCAGCAGCCACCGCGCGGTACGGGCCAGGGAGAGTTCGACCGACCAGGCCCCGCCCCGCTCGCCCCGCAGCGCCAGGGCCCGCAGCACCGCCGCCGCCAGGAGGTAGCCGGTGCCGTGGTCGAGGGCCTGGGCCGGCAGCGCTCCCGGCGCGCCGTCGGCCCGCCGTTCGACCTCCGCGATGCCGGTGGCGGCCTGCACCAGGCTGTCGAATCCGCGCCGACGCGCCCACGGCCCGCTGAAGCCCCACGCCGACAGCCGCGCGACCACCAGACCGGGACGCCGCCGGCGCAGCGCCTCGGGGGAGAGTCCGAACCGGTCCAGCGCCGCCGGACGGTAGCCGGTGACCACCACGTCGGCGTCGGCGACCAGCTCGTCGAAGCGCGTCCGGTCGGCGGGCCGGCGCAGATCCAGCAGGGTGGACCTCTTGCCGAAGCCGGTGTCCAGGTGCTGCGCCCCGATCTCCGGCAGTAGGGGGTCGTCGACCCGCAGCACGTCCGCGCCGAGCAGGGCGAGGACCCGGGTCGCCACCGGGCCCGCGATGACCCGGGTCAGGTCGAGCACCCGGACACCGGCGGCGGGCAGCAGCGGACCCTCCGGTGGCGGCGGCAGCCGCCGTGGCGCGGCCGCGTCGTCGAGACACAGCCCGACCAAGGGCTCCCGCGCGACCGCCAGGGCCTGCGGGTGCGCGGACCACTGCTGCGGTGTGCGCACCGCGACGGCGAGCCCGCCGACGGTGGTGACCGCCTCCTCGACGCCGACCGCCGGCTCCGCGCGGATCCGGTCGGCGACCTCGGCGGCCAGCGACGCGTCGTCCGTCCGGGACGGGTCGCACCCCAACGCGGTCAGCAGCCGGTCGCGGTGGTGCGGGTAGTTGGCGTGGGTGCGTACCCAGCCGTCGGCGGCCGGCCAGAACCGGGACAGCGGCGCGAAGCCCTCGAAGGCCGTCCCGTCCACCCGCAGGTGCCGTTCGCTGGTGAAGGCGGTCGCCACGGCGCCGGTGTGCACCGGGACGGCGTCGGCCACCCGCAGCCCCCGGCTCCGGGCCAGCTCGGCTGCGGCCAGCCCGGCAGCGGCGACGGTCGCCACGGCGAGCTCCGCGACCGGCAGCCGAGCCGCCAGGACGCCCGCCGGACCGTGCCGGGCCACCGCACCGTTGGCCGCCTGGTCGCCGCCCAGCGCGGTCCATGCCGCTCGGACCGCGTCTCCGCTCGCCTGCTCCACGAGCTGATTATTCGCCGGCCGGCGAACGGGCCCCGGTCGGGTGGGGGGCCGCCGCCGGGCGGCGGCCACCCACCGTCACCTCGGTGCCTTGGTGCGCGACGGCGACAGGCTCGGCAACGGGCTCAGGGAGGGTGACAGGGTCGTCGTCGGCTTGGGCCGGCCGGTCGGGCTGGAGCTGGGGGTCGGCCGCTCGCTCGGCGTCGGTGACGCGGTGGTCGGCGTCGGTGACGGGGTCGTCGGCTTCGGCGCCTCCGGGGTGGGCGACGGCGTGTCGTCCGGGAACTCGGGCGTGCCGAACCGGTACTTGTCCGCGTCGAGCTTGAGCGCGGCGGTGGCCTGCTCCATGAACTGCCGCCAGATCGGCCCCGGTCCGCTGGACCCGTACACCTCGTAGCTGCCGTCCTTCGTCTTCAGCGGCTTGCCGTCGGTGGTGCCGAGCCACACCGCGGCCGCCAGCGCTCCGGTGTAGCCGACCATCCAGGTGTGCACGTTCTGGGTGGTGCTCTGGCCGGCCTGCCAGGTGCCGGTCTTGCCGGCCGAGTCCCACCCGTTGTCGAGCTTGGCCGCCTTCACCCGGCTCAGCGTCCAGTCGAGCTGGTTGATCGCCTCCTTGTCCAGCCCGAGGTCGGTCTGCACCAGGCGTTCGGCGAACAGGCGCTCGTCACCCTTGCTGACCGACCGGACGAAGTGCTGCTCGGCCCGCTTCCCGCCGGCGGCGAAGGTCGCGATCCCGTTGGCGTGGTCCTGCACGGCGATGCCGTACTGGCCGATGCCGACCTCGGTGGAGAAGCGTCCCGCCATCTCCTCGGCCGGCTGGCCGCGCAGCTCGACCCGTTGCGGCCGCGGGTTGCCCTTCTCGGTGGCCCACATCGAGTCGACGCCGGCCCGGGTGGCCATGTCGATCACCTTCGCCGTGCCGAGCTTCTCGGTCAGCTCGAAGTAGGTGACGTTGAGCGAGGCGACGGTGGCCTCCCACAGCGCGCAGTTCGGCTGACACGGCGCGTGCTCGGCGTTGCGGATCGGCCCGGCCGGGCTGGCCTTGGTCCGGCCCGACGCCGGGAACTCCTTGGTCTCCGGAGAGTCGAAGTGCTGCTTCACCGAGATCTTGTCGCCTACGGCGGCGGCCAGGTCGTAGACCTTGAACGACGAACCCGGCGGGTGCTGGCCGAAGCCGCGGGCCGCACCGCTCTCGTCGTAGTACCACCCGGCGTAGTCGGCGCCGTTACCGTCGTTGCCGCCGTAGTAGCCGAGCACCCGGCCGGTGCCCGGTTCCACCGCCACCAGCGCGGCCTGCCAGTTCTTCGGCTGCCCGCGGACCGCCTCCGGGGCGCTGTCGCGCCGGATGTCGGCGGCCGCCTCGGCCGCGTCCTGAACCCGCTTGTCGATCGTGGTGACGATCTTGAAGCCGCCGTTGCGGATGAAGTCCGCTGGTTTGCCCTTGAACTCGTCGGTCTGTCGCAGTTCGCTCAGCACGTGGTTGACCACCAGGCCGGCCGGCCCGTCGAGCCCGGACCGGCCGGCGTTCGGGTCGACCGGCTTCACGTCGTCCGGGTACGCCAGGTTCGCCGCGTCCTGCGCCGACAGGTAGCCCAGCTTCACCATGCCGTCCCGGATGTAGTTCCACCGGTCGATCGAGTTCTGCCTGGCCTGGGCGTTGCGCCGCGGGTCGTAGCCGGGCGAGCCCTCCGGGTCGTTGGGGTCGGCCTCCGGCTGCTTCACCATCGCGCAGAGCACCATCGCCTCCGCCGGGGTCAGCTGGTTCGCCGGCGGCGCGTCCCGGCGCACCGTCTTGCCGAAGTACGTCTGCGCCGCCGCCTCGATGCCGTACGCGCCCCGCCCGAACGGCACCGTGTTCAGGTAGAAGCCGAGGATCTCCTCCTTGGAGTACTTGTCGTCGAGCTTCCAGGCGATCACCGCCTCGCGGAGCTTGCGGGAATAGGTGACGCCCCTGAGGTCGGCGGCCACCCGCGCGTACTGCTGGGTGATGGTCGACGCGCCCTGCCGCTGGCCGCCGGTCACGTTCGACCATGCGGCGCGCAGCACACCGGAGAAGTCGATGCCCTTGTTCGTCCAGAAGCTGCGGTCCTCGGCCGCCACGATCGCCTGCTTGGCGGAGTCGTTCATCTGCTCGTACGGCACGATCGTCCGGTTCTCCGCGCCCAGCGTCGCCAGCTTCGTGCGGCCGTCCGCGTAGTAGACCGTGGTCGACTCCGGCAACCTCAGGTCGGTGGGGGTGGGCACGCTGTCGAAGTAGTAGCCGCCGGCCACCAGGCCGGAGCCGGCGAGCAGCGCGAACACGGCAAGGAAGATCAGCACGCGATGGCGCCGGCGCTTCCGTCCCGCGGGGGCGACCCGCGCTCCGGAACCGTCGGCGGCGTTGTTGTTGTCACCGGTAGGAAGCACCCGCACTCGATACCCTCCGACTGCTCGGCTGAATCTTGAGCCCGTCCGGGGTGCAGGCTATCGGAGCCGGCGATCACGAGGTGGCGGTGCTGCTGGAGCCGGACGGCTTCGGCAGCATGCCCCTGGCACACCACCCGGCCCGGTCGCGTCACCCCGCGCCGCTCAGCCCCGCCCGGCGCGGGTCCGTCACGGGTGGACGTACCCGCCCAGGCGGTCGTTGCGCACCCGGACCAGGGACTGGCGGGCGGACCACCGGGCGACGGTGTTGCCGCTCATCCGGCCGGCCCAGAACGGGGAGAACCGCCACATCGGATGCGCCGCCCCGCCGCCCGGCAACGGGAAGGGCGCCCGGCTGGCGTACCCGTGCCGCTGGTGGAGGTACCGGTCGGCCGTGGTGAACACCTCCGCGTAGGTCGGCAGGCTCAGCGTGTCCATCCGCCGTTGACTGCCGGCGAGAACGGCGGCGGCCCGGCGCCCCCGGTCCGGGCCGGGCGCGGCCAGGAACGCCAGGTGGTTGTGGGCCTCGACCGGCCGCCGCGCGGCGAGGGCGCGACCGAGCAGGAGGAACCGGTCGCGGTGGGCCCCGCACGCCGCCCCCAGGCGTTCGGCGTACCCGGCCGGCTGGGGGATCGGCCGGTAGCGGTGGAACCAGATCGTGGCGGCGGTGCCGTCCTGGAGGAGGAACGCGTCGCCGAAGAGCAGCGCGTGCTCCGTCCAGATCCGCGCCACGGCGGCCAGCACGCCGGGTCGGCACGGTTCGTCCGGCACGAGCCAGGCGCCGAGGTCGGTGGGGGAGAGGGCGTCGGTGATGAGATCGACGATCCGGTCGATGTCGCGCCATCGGGCACGCACGACGGATGTTCTCGCGGTCATGGAAAGCTCCTGCTCACGCTCACGATCGGAGGTGACGCGGACCCGGCGCCGCACATCCGGTGCGGCGGTGCACGGGTCGGCCACGGGGGCCGCTGGGGCCGTCGGGGGCAATGATCCGCACGACTGGCCGGAGTCGCCCGCGGGCGCGCTCCGGCGGATCGGTGCTCAGGCGGGTCTGGTCCCCGGGCGGGGCGATCGGGAGGAGAGGGCGGCCGGGCCGGCCGGTCGGCTGGGCTGTCCCCGTACGGCCGGGGGCGCCCAGGCCGCCGGGGGCGTGTCGGCGGCGTCGCCGTGCGGAGCGCCGGCGGAGCTGGCGCTGCTCGGGGAGGGGACGGGCGGCACCGGCAGGTGGTCAGCGTGCGACCGCAGCGGGTGTGTGGTGCGGTGGGGCGTGCCGCCCGCCCGCGGCGGTGACCCGTGGCGCGCGGTGGCGGCCGGTTGCTTTGTGGCGCCGGCGCTCGGGGCCGGACGGAGCCCGGCGGCCACGGGCGCGACCACGCCCGCGGCGACCGGGTCGAGGATGCCGGCTCCCGGCTCCGCCGGCCCGATCCGGCTCGGCTCGCCGCTCCGGGACGGGGCCCTCGTCGCGCGATCGGGTGGCAGGCCCGGGCGCGCCGACCTGGCCGCCGGCCGGCGGTGCGGTGGCGCGTGCCGGGTGACCCGGCGCGGTGGCGCGTCCCGCGTCGTGCGCCGCGGCGCGTCCGGCGCGGTGCGGTGGTCGGAGGTCCGGGGAGCGGGCCGGGTCGAGGCGGTCGGTGGGGGGGCCGGGTCGGGCTGCGCCCCGCCGGTCCCGGTCCGCGGCGCGGTGGGGCCCGTCGTGGGCGTCGTCGGCAGGACGGCGGAGAGCGCGTCCCGGAGCATGGTGACCGGGTCGGTGACCGTGACGGCGGGAGCCGGGTCGGCGGCGTACGCGGCGTGGCCGGTGACCGCGTCGTAGGCGCTCCACGCGCCGGTCACCCCGGCCAGCAGCAGGCCCAGACGCAGCGCCAACCGCGTCAGCCGCTCGCCGCGTCGCGTCATCCCGGCAACCTCTCCGAGCCCCGGCCAGCGTCGGGGCCAATGCCCGCACTCTACCGAAGGCGTTCGCCCGATCACAGAGTGCGGCTGATCGAAATCGGGCGCGTCGTGCCGGGGCAGGAGTGGGATCCGGCCGCCCTGGGTACCTCGGCGGCCATGAGCACGAGCACGGTCGACAGCCCCGCCACCGACCCGGCCGCCGCCCGGTCGGTGGGCACCGTCGCGGTCGTCGCCCACCGGAAGAAGACCCTCGGCGGTGGCCTCGACGAGCTGCGGGCCAGCCTGGTCGCCGCCGGCGTCGGGCGGCTCCTCTGGTACGAGGTGCCGAAGAGCCGCAATGCGCCCGAGCGGGTGCGCAAGGCGTTGAAGAAGGGCGCCAACCTGCTCCTGGTCTGGGGCGGGGACGGCATGGTGCAGCGCTGCGCCGACACTTTGGCCGGCACGGACGTCCCGATGGGCATCCTGCCCGCCGGCACGGCCAACCTCTTCGCCACCAACCTCGGCATCCCGCACGACCTGCCGAAGGCGCTCGGGATCGCGCTGCACGGCCGGCGCCGCACCCTCGACCTGGGCCGGCTCAACGGCGAGCACTTCGCAGTGATGGCCGGCGCCGGCTTCGACGGCGACCTGATCCGCGCGGCCGACCGCAAGCTCAAGGGCCGGCTGGGTCGGATCGCGTACGTCTGGACCGGGCTGCGGCACGTCCGCGGCGAGCTGGTGCGCACCCGCATCCGGGTCGACGGCGCCGACTGGTTCGACGGCGAGGCGAGCTGCGTGCTCTTCGGCAACGTCGGCACGATCACCGGCGGCATCCCCGCCTTCGACGACGCCCGGCCGGACGACGGCGCGCTGGAGGTCGGCGTCGCCACCGCCAGCGGCGCCGTCGACTGGGCCCGCACCCTGGGTCGGATGGCGGCCGGGCGGTCGGAGGACTCGCCGTTCGTGCGGATCACCCGGGGCCGCAAGGTCACCGTGCGCTTCGCGGCGCCGAAGACGTACGAGCTGGACGGCGGGGCCCGGACCACGGCGAAGCGGCTGAAGGTGAGGGTGGTGCCGGGCGCCCTGACGGTCTGCTGCCCGGATCGCCCGGCCTGAGCCGCCGTCCGCCGGGCCCCGACGCCGCCCCCGGTGGGCGGGCGGGCAGGATGGCCGGCATGGACGACGCGGTACGCGGCTATCTGGCCGAGCTGGTCGACCGGGCGCGGGGCGTGCTCGGCGACGATCTGGTCGGCGCGTACGCGGCCGGCTCGATGGGCCTGGACGCGTACCAGCCGGGGCGCAGCGACGTGGACGTGGCGCTGGTCGTCGCGCGGACGCTGGCCGGGCCGACGAGGCGGACGCTGGTGGACCGGCTGCGGCACGAGGCGCTGCCCTGCCCGGCCCGCGGCCTGGAGCTGGTGGTCTACCGGCGCGACGTGGCCGCCTCCGGCACCCCCGAGCCGGGCTTCGAGGTCGAGCTGAACACCGGCGCGGCCATGTCGTTCCGTGCCACGTACGCCCCGGGGGACCGCCCGGGCGCCGACGGACACTTCTGGTACGCCCTCGACCGGAGCATCCTGCACCAGTCCGGGCTGGCCCTGCTCGGCCCGCCGGCCGCCGAGGCCTTCGCCGACCTGGCCCCGGGTGACCTGCGGCGGTTGCTGGCCGAGGCGCTGGCCTGGTGGTTGGCGCTGCCCACCCCGCCCGGCGACGGCCCGGCGCCGGGTGCGGAGGACGCGGTGCTGGGTGCCTGCCGCGCGCTGGTGAAGGTCCGCGACGGTCGCTGGCTGTCCAAGGTGGACGCGGGGCGTCGGCTGCGGGGCCGGGGCGAGCACGCCGACCTGATCGACCGGTCGATCGCGGCCCGCCGGGGCGGCCCGCCGCCCGGCGGCACCGAGGCGCGGGCCTTTCAGCGGTGGGTGCTCGCCGAGGTCGCTCCCACGCATTGACGCGGATGAGGGCCTTACTGTAAACAAGGCGTACTGATCAGTCGGGGAGGTCCCCATGCGACGCTCGGTACTCCTGCCAGTCCTCCTGCTCACGCTCGCGACGGCCACGCCGGCCGGCGCCGCGCCACCGCCCCGCGCGGCCCCGGTGACGCTCGCCGCCGCCCCGGTCCAGGTCTACGGCGCCTGGCACTGCGGCAACGACTTCTGCACCTGGGGAACCGTCCGCACCGTCACCGAGTTCGACAGCCAGAACCACTGGCTGGTCGACCGGGGCGACGGTCGCCCGTCGGTCAACCTGGCGGTGCTCAGCTTCGTCAACCCGCTCGCGCTGCTGCACCAGACCACCGACGCGAGCACGCTCGACGGCGTGCCCAGGGGCATCACCCCCGAGATCGTCGGCTACTTCACCTCGCGCGGGGTGCGGGTCATGCTCTCCATCGGCGGCATCACCTACACCGACGACTGGGACGCGGCGCTCGCCGAGAACCCCACCCTGCTCGGCCAGCGGGCCGCCGCGGTCGCCAGCCGACTCGGCGTCGGTATCGAGATCGACTACGAGCAGAACACGGGCCCGAACCTGGCCGGCCTCCAGTCCTTCATCGACGCCTATCGGGCCGTCCACCCGTACGACGCCACCGGCGCCAGGCCCGAGGCGCGGCTCACCATCGACGTGGCCGCCGGCGACCGCTGGCTGATCGACCTCAACCGCAAGGCGACCGCCGACTGGCTGCGCACCGACGCCCCGGTCCTCGACTACGCCAACGCGATGGTGTCCGCGCGGCCCGTCTCGGCCAGCACCGCACAGGCGAGCTGGCAGGAGCACGTCGACGGCAAACCGCAGTACAGCCCGCCGGTGCCGCCGCTGGCCCCGGCGAAGTTCAGCGGCGGCCTCTACCTCGCCTACGGCGGCAAACCGCTGCCGGAGTGCGTCGACTACGCCACCTCGGTGCAGCGCGCCGCCGCGCCGTACGTGCAGACCGTCGCCCCGAAGGGCGCGGGCGTCACCGCCGGCATGCTCGGGTTCATGTTCTGGGCGGCGGAACGCCCGTCGACCCGGGGCATCGGCACGGTGCCGCCGAACACCTGCGAGGGCGGGGCCGGCGCCGGGGCGACCGCGCTCGCCGTCCCCGTTCCGATGCCCGCCCTGCGCCAGAGCTGACCGCTGCCGGCCGGTCCGGGCGGCAAGGTGGGCTGAGCGGCGCCGTCCATGATGTTCCGACCCCGCCCGGAGCGGGGCGTTGATGCCGTCGCGACGACGGCCGCCTAGGCTGGCCCGAACCCACCAGACACAAAGGAGCGTCGGTGACGGACAAGCCCTCGACCACCACGGCACGCGCGGACGCCCTGGACACCAGCGTCCCGCACTCGGCCCGGCTGTGGAACTATCTCCTCGGCGGCAAGGACAACTTCGCCGCCGACCGGCAGGCCGCCGAGCAGGTGCTCGCGTTCATGCCGGAACTCGTCCAGTCGGCCCGGTTCAACCGCGAGTTCCTCGGCCGCGCGGTCCGTCACCTCGCCGGTGACCTCGGGGTCCGGCAGTTCCTCGACATCGGTACCGGCCTGCCCACCGCGAACAACACCCACGAGGTCGCCCAGGCCACCGCCCCGGAGTCCCGGGTCGTGTACGTCGACAACGACCCGATGGTGCTCGTGCACGCCCGGGCCCTGCTGACCAGCAGCCCGCAGGGTGCCACCGACTACCTCGAGGCGGACCTGCGCGACCCCGAGCGGATCCTCGCGGAGGCCCGCCGCACGTTGGACTTCGGGCAGCCGATCGGCGTCATGCTGCTCGGCATCCTGAACTTCATCGTCGACGACGACGAGGCGGTGCGGATCGTGCGGCGGCTGGTCGAGGCCGTGCCCGTCGGGAGCTACCTGGTCGTCTCGCACCCGACCCGGGAGGTCAACCCCGGGGCGGTCGACCGGGCGCTGGCGATGTGGAACGACGGCGGTGCCGCGACGATGAGCGTCCGGACCCCGCGGGAGATCGCCCGCTTCTTCGACGGCCTGGAGGTCCTCGAACCCGGTCTGGTCACCTGCTCCCGGTGGCGGCCGGACGGCAACGACACCACCCCCACCTCGGAGTACTGCGCCGTCGCCCGCAAGATCGGCTGAGCCGCCTGGGGCGCTGCCCGTCGGGAAGCTGGTAGCGGTAAAGCCCGCCGGCCGCGACCGTCGGGCGGCACGCCGAAGACCCGCACCGAGGTGGCTCGGTACGGGCCTTCGGGTGGTCGGCCGGCGGGTCGGGGACGGGTCAGTACACGGTCACGCCGTACGCGCCGGCGGCCTCGGTGACGGGCTGGTAGAAGGTGGTGCCACCGGAGCGGCAGTCGCCGCTGCCGCCGGAGGTGATGCCGAGCGCCTTGGTGCCGTCGTAGAGCGGGCCGCCGGAGTCGCCGGGCTCGGCACAGACGGTGGTCTGGATCATGCCCTTGACGGTGCCGCTGCCGACGTAGCGGACCGTGACGTTGAGCGCGGTCACCGTGCCGCTGTGGGTGCCGGTGGTCGACCCGGTCCGCTTCACCGACTCGCCGACGAATGCGTTGGCGGCGGTGTAGCCGCCGGGGTGAGTCAGCGAGGTGTTGTCGTAGCGGACCAGCGCGTAGTCGTTGCCCGGGAAGCTGGAGCCGACGGTCGGGCCGATGAGAGTGGTCTGGCTGGAGTTGGTGTACCAGGTGTTGGCCACGTCGCCGCAGTGCCCGGCGGTCAGGAAGTAGTAGGTGCTGCCCTTGACCACGTTGAAGCCGAGCGAGCAGCGGTAGCCACCGCCGTAGATGGCGTTGCCAGCGGAGAGCATCGGGCGGAAGACCCCGCGGGCCCGGTCGATCCGGATCGCGCCGGCGTTGCTGCCGGCGCTCTTCTTCAGCGTGGCGAGTTCGGCGGCGGAGACGGTGTCGTCGGCGGTCACCACGACCCGGCCGGCATCGACGCGCCAGGCGATCCCGTCGACGCCGGAGGCCGCGACGGCGTGGTCGACCTGGGCGAGCTGGCTGGCACTGTAGCTGGGCGGGGCGGCCGAGGCGGGGCCCGGCACGGTGAACGCGCCGGCGGCGACGAGGCCGACGGTGGCGGCGAGCAGTGGGGTGAGCCGGCCGGAGATGGGTCGGATTCTCACGGTCTCCTCCTCGGAGGGCGGCGGGCGACCGGTGCGGGCGGCACCCGTGAGGCGTCGCCGTGGTCCCGGCTCGGGGTATCGACCTCGACGAACGTGATAGCGGCGAGTATCCACCAGGGTCGATGCTGCCGCAAGGGGGCTCGCCCGCGGTGGCCGGCCCGCCGCTAGGGTGTCAACCTGGGGAGGTAGGCCATGACATCGCAGCTGACCGGGGCCACACGCCCGACCGCCGGCGCCACCGGCGGGTGCCTCCGGTGAGCCGCCCCGCCGACCCCGACCTCGCCGCGCTCGACGCGACGCTGCCCGGCACCGTGGCGACCAGGGCGGCCGACCGGCTGCGGCTGGCCCACGACGCCTCGCACTACCTGCTGCATCCCCGCGCGGTGGTCACCCCGGCCGACGCCGGGCAGGTCGCGGCCCTGCTGCGGCACAGCCGTCGCAGCGGCACGCCGCTGACCTTCCGCTCCGGCGGCACCAGCCTCAGCGGGCAGGCGGTCACCGACCACCTGCTCGTCGACACCCGCCGCAACTTCCGCGAGCTGACGGTCCTCGATGACGGCCGTCGGGTCCGGGTGCAGCCCGGCGTCGTGCTGCGCGGGGTCAACAACCGGCTCGCCGCGTACGGCCGCAAGCTCGGCCCCGACCCGGCCAGCGAGTCCGCCTGCACCATCGGCGGCGTCGTCGCCAACAACTCCAGCGGGATGACCTGCGGCACCGAGTTCAACACCTACCGGACGCTGGAGTCGCTGGAGCTGGTGCTGCCCAGCGGGACCATCCTGGACACCGGCGCCCCGGACGCCGACGAGCGGCTGCGGGCCACCGAGCCGGAGCTGCACGCCGGCCTGCTGCGGCTGCGCGACCGGGTGCGCGGCAACCCCGACTCGGTCCGCCGCGTCCGGGCCCAGTACGCCATGAAGAACACCATGGGCTACGGGGTGAACGCCTTCCTCGACCACGATTCGCCCAGCGAGCTGCTGACCCGGCTGGTCGTCGGCAGCGAGGGCACCCTCGCCTTCGTCGCGGCGGCGACCTTCCGCACCGTACCGGTGCACCGGCACGCCGCGACCGGCCTGCTCGTCTTCGACGACCTGGCCCGGGCGATGGCCGCGATGCCGGCGCTGGTCGCCGCCGGCCCGGCGGCGATCGAGCTGCTCGACGCCGCCGCGCTGCGGGTCGCCCAGCTCGACCCGCGGGCGGACGCCGCGCTGCGCGGCCTGGCCGTCCGGGAGCACGCCGCGCTGCTGGTGGAGTGGCAGGAGGCCGACCCCGACACGCTCGCCGACCGGGTGGCGGCGGCCCGGCCCGTCCTCGCCGGCCTGCCGCTGTCCGCCCCGCCCCGGCTCAGTGGCGAGGCGGCGGCCCGGGCGGCGCTGTGGCACATCCGCAAGGGCCTGTACGCGGCCGTCGCCGGCGCCCGACCCTCCGGCACCACCGCCCTGCTGGAGGACATCGCGGTGCCGGTGGAGGCGCTCGCCGACACCTGTGCCGAGCTCGCCGACCTCTTCGCCCGGCACGGCTACGAGGAGAGCGTCATCTTCGGCCACGCCAAGGACGGCAACCTGCACTTCATGCTCAACGAGCGGTTCTCCGGCGGCGAGGCGCCGGAGCGCTACGCGACGTTCACCGAGGAGATGGTGGACGCCGTCCTCGCCCACGGCGGCACCCTGAAGGCCGAGCACGGCACCGGCCGGGTGATGGCGCCGTACGTCCGCCGGCAGTTCGGCGACGAGCTCTACGAGGTGATGCGCGAGCTGAAGACGCTCTGCGACCCCGACGGCGTGCTCAACCCCGGCGTGCTGCTCAGCGACGACCCCGACATCCACCTGCGCCACCTGAAGACGGTGCCGACGGTGGAGCCCGAGGTGGACCGCTGCGTCGAGTGTGGCTACTGCGAGCCGGTCTGCCCCAGCAAGGACCTCACCACCACCCCTCGGCAGCGGATCGTGCTGCGCCGGGAGATCGCCGCCGCGCAGGCGGCCGGTGACGAGCGGCTGGCCCGCGAGCTGGCGGACGACTACGACTACGACGCGGTGGACACCTGCGCGGTGGACGGCATGTGCGCGACCGCCTGCCCGGTCCTGATCAACACCGGTGACCTGGTGAAACGGCTGCGCGCCGAGCGCAACGGCGGGGTCGCCCAGGCCGGTTGGCGGGGCGCCGCCGCCCGCTGGGGCGCAACCACCCGCGGCATGGCGCGCGGCCTGGACCTGGCCGGCGCCCTGCCGCCCGCGCTGCCCGAGGCGGCCACCCGGGCGGCCCGCGCCGTGCTGGGCCCCGAGCGGGTCCCGCAGTGGCGGCGCGACCTGCCCCGGGGCGGCGAGGTTCGCCGTCCCCACCCGGTCGACGAACCGGACGCGGTGTTCGTCCCGTCCTGCCTGGGCACCCTGTTCGCTCCGGCCGAGGGCGGCCCGGGGGTGGCCGCCGCGCTGCTGGCCCTCGCCGAGCGCGCCGGGGTCCGCCTGCTCGTCCCCGACGGGATCGCCGGCGTCTGCTGCGGCACGCCCTGGTCCTCCAAGGGCCTCACCGCCGGCTACCAGGCCGTCCACGACCGGGTGTCACCCGTGCTGATGGAGGCCAGCCGCGGCGGGACGCTGCCCGTGGTCAGCGACGCCGCGTCCTGCACCGAGGGCTTCGCGAAGCTGGTCGCCGACGGCGGCGACGCCGTCGCGGTGGTCGACGCCGTCGCCTACGCCGCCGCCGAGCTGCTGCCCCGGCTGACCGTCCGGCGCCGGCTCGCCTCCCTCGCCCTGCACCCGACCTGCTCGTCCACCCGGCTGGGGCTCGACGAGGCGCTGGTCACCGTGGCCCGCGCGGTCGCCGACGAGGTGGTGGTGCCCGACGGGTGGCAGTGCTGCGGCTTCGCCGGCGACCGGGGCCTGCTGCACCCCGAGCTGACCGCCGCCGCCACCCGCGCGGAGGCCCGCGCGGTGTCGGAGCGGTCCTTCGACGGGTACGCCTCGGTCAACCGCACCTGCGAGATCGGGATGGCCCGGGCGACCGGCCAGCCGTACCGTCATCTCCTCGAACTCCTGGAACACGCCACCCGCTGACCGGTCCCGCCGTAGCCTGTCTCCGCATGGGCGACGCGGGCGGCGGCCGGCACGGGGACGGGGGAGGGCCACCGTGAGTGGACTCGCCTCGCCGCTGCTGCTGGTGATCTTCCTGGCCTGCGCCGGAGTGATCTGGGGCGCCGGTGTCATCCTGTCGGACAGTACCGACGTGCTCTGCCGGCGCCTGCGCCTCGGGGAGGCGCTCGGTGGGTGATCCTGCTGGCCGTCGCCACCAACCTGCCGGACGTCGCGATCACCACGAGCGCGGCCCTGGCCCAGCAGGTCGACGTCGCCGTCGGCAACATCCTCGGTGGCATCGCCATCCAGACCGCGGTGCTCGCCGTGCTGGACGCGGCCGGCGTGCGGCCGCGCAGGCCATTGACCCACCTCGCGGCCTCGCTGACCCTCGGCGATGACCGCCCTGTCCGAGGTCACCACCGGGCTCGCCGCCACCGGCTCGGCGACTACCAGCTGGCGGTGAGCGACATCCTCGGCGGGAACGCCTTCCTGCCGGTGCTCTTCCTGCTCGCCACCCTGCTCACCAGGGAGGCGGTGCTGCCCCGGGCCCACCACACCGACATCTACCTCACCGCCCTCGGCGGCCTGCTCACCATCGTCTACCTCGCCGGGCTGGTGTTCCGGCCGCGTCGACAGTGGCTGCGGATGGGCCCGGACTCGATCACCGTGCTGATCCTCTGCGCGGTCGGCATCGCCGGGCTGGCGCTGATACCGGCCTGAACGCTCAGAGCGTCCGGGTCAGCTCCTCGATGATCTCGGCGGCCGGTGCGGCCCGCGCGGCGCGGTGACCGGTGCCGGCCCAGAGGTGCAGCCGGTCGGCGTCGCCGGCCTCCGCCGCGGCCCTGCGCAGCGGCCGGGTCAGGTGGTGCAGCGCGGGATAGCCCAGCGGGGCGTCCGCCTCGTACCGGTCGATGAAGTCGTTGCGCAGTCCGCGGGCCGGCCGTCCGGTGAAGGCCCGGGTGACCACGGTCCGATCGCGGCGCGGGTCGGCCAGCGCGTCCCGGTGGGTGCGGCTGGCGCCGCTCTCGTCGGCCCGGAGCAGCAGCGTGCCGACCAGGACGGCGGTGGCGCCGGCGGTGAGCGCCGCCCGGACGTCCCCGACCCCGCCCACGCCGCCGGCGGCGAGCACGGGCAGGCCGGTACGGGTGCCCACCAGGCCGACCAGCTCCGCGAGGGGCCGGACGGACGCGGGCGCGTCCGGGGTGAAGGTGCCGTAGTGGCCCCCGGCGTGCCCGCTCTGGGCGACCAGCCCGTCCACTCCTAGCTCCGCCGCCGCCGCGGCCTCCACCGGGTCGGTGACGGTCACCAGCACCCGGCTCCCGGCTCGCCGCAGGTCGTGGACCACGGCGGCGGGCGGCACCCCGAAGGTGAAGCTGACCACCGGCACCGGATCGCGGACCAGCAGCGCGATCTTCTCCGCCCAGTGGTCGTCGTCCTCGGTCCGCGGGGCCGCCGCCAGGTCGAGCCCGTACGGCTGACCCTCGCCGGCGATCCGGGCGGCGTAGCGGCGGAACGCGGCCTCGTCGACCGGCACCGGGGTCGGCACGAACACGTTCACGCCGAAAGGCAGGCCGGTGGCCCGCGCCGCGGCGATCTCCTCCGCCACCGCCGCCGGCTCCCGGTACCCGGCCGCCAGGAAGGCGAACGCGCCACCCCATCCCACGGCCGCGACCAGCCGGGGGGTGGTGGGCCCACCCGCCATCGGCGCGGCGACCACCGGCAGGTCCACCCCGAGAAGTGCGTTCCGATCGGTGTCCACCGACCCAGTCTGCCAAGCCCATGACGCGGTGCGGTGCGGGTGGCCGGTACCGCGTGGCGGATCTCCGGCGCCGACGGGACCGCCGGTCTATGTTGCAGGAGACGACCGAGGCCCCGCGGTGGCGGCCGGGGCGACCGGGAGCACCGACGGCCGCGACGCGGAGGTGAGGGCTGATGACCGCAGGCACGCCGCCGGCGCGACCGCTCAGCGGGCGGGTCGCGGTGGTGACGGGCGCGGCGCGGGGCATCGGGCGAGCCGCCGCCCTGGCGCTGGCCGAGGCCGGCGCGGACGTGGCCGGGCTGGACGTCGCGGGACCGGTCAGCACCGTCCTCGACTACTCGCCCGCCACCCGCGAGGACCTCGCCGGGACCGGCCGGCTGGTGACCGCCGCAGGCGCCCGGTGGCAGGAACACGTCGTCGACCAACGCGACATCGCTGCCGTCCGGTCGGCCGCGGCCGGCGTCGAACAGACGTGGGGCGGGGTGGACGTCGTCTTCGCCAACGCCGGAATCCAGGCGTTCCGGCCGCTGCTGGAGATGACCGACGCCGACTGGCACGACCAGATCGACGTCAACCTGAGCGGCACCGCGAACGTGCTGCGCGCGTTCGCCCCGCTGCTGGTCCGGCGTGGGGGCGGGCGGATCATCGTCACCTCGTCCACACAGGGACAGCACGGCACGAAGAACGGGGCGGCGTACTCGGCCTCGAAGTGGGGCATCCTGGGCCTGATGAAGTCGGCCGCGCTGGAGCTGGGCGCACACGGGATCACGGTGAACGCAGTGATCCCCGGCCTCGTCGACACCGTCCTGACCCGGCACGCCGACCGGTACGCCCAGGCGATCACCGAGGGCGGGCGGACGCCCTCCGGCGACGTCGGCGAGGACGAGCGGACCGCGATCGCCCTGCTCCGCGCGAAGACGCCGCTGAGCGTCCCGTGGGTGCAACCGTCGGAGGTGGCGCCGCTGGTGGTGTTCCTCGCCTCGGACCAGGCCCGGATGGTCAGCGGCACCTCGTTCGCCGCGACCGGCGGCGACAGCGCCCACGTCACCGCCTGACCGGCGGGTCAGCCCCCGGATGGCGAGGGCCAGTTGATGTGCCGCCGCCGGGGCGGGCGCTTCCGCCCGCCCCGACGTCATGAGCGGTGCGTCACCGTTTCGCCTGCTTCGCCATCTGCTTCGCCATCTGCGGATCCATGCCCTTGCCGACCTGGTTGAGTGCCTTGCGCAACTCGCCCTCGGTCATCTTGGAGTTGCCCTCGATGCCCTTGTCGTGGGCCTGCTGACGCAGCTCGTGAAGTTGCTCCCGACCTGACATGGTCACCTCCTGGTACTCGATCCGGAGCCCCACGCTTACCCGCGAGAGCGGCGAACCAACGCGGCGGAGCCGGCCGGGTCACCCGGCGGCGACCGAGGTCAAATAGCGGTCGGCGGCCCCCGGCGTCATGAACCAGTCGGAGAAGTCGTTCGGGTCGCTGAAGCCGTTGGCGAAGCGCCGGGCGATCGTCGGGTTGCCCGCGGCGGCGCCCAGGAGCTGCTGCACGTGCGGCGGCAGCGGTTGCAGCATCGCGTTCGTCCAGCCGGTGACCGCCTGGCCGGTGTCGGCCCAGAACCGCTCGAAGGTCTGCTCCATCCACCCCCCGTCGAACGGCCGGTCACCGCGCTCCACGATGGACCCAAGGTAGGAGTGGGCGCACTTGGCGGCGGTGTTGCTGCCCTGGCCGGTGATCGGGTCGTTGGCCACCACCACGTCCGCCATGCCGAGGACCAGGCCGCCCGAGGGCAGCTCCGCGACCGGGCGGCGCACCGTCGGGGTGTACCGGCCGGACAGGGTGGCCCGCCCGTCGGTCAGCTCCACGTCGACGCACCGGTCGTAGATCCACGGCGTGTAGCGACGGGCCAGGTCGAGGGTCAGCTTGAGGTGCTCGGCCGGATCCCGCCGCTCGGCCCACAGGTCGAGCGGCCCGCCGGGCGCCGCCTCCCAGAACAGGATCTCGCACGGCCCGGACAGGGTGAGGGCGGGGATGACGAACAGTTCGCCCAGGCCCGGCACGGCGTTGAAGCTGACGTGCGGCGCCGGCAGCAGCGGGTCCGGGGTCATCCCGTGCACGTAGGCGACGGCCAGTCCCCGCTGCGGGGCGGTGTGCACCGAGCGCTGCGGGTCCCGGTCGAAGACGCCCACCAGGTCGCCCTTGCCGGCGGCGACGACGGTCAGGTCGTACCGGCCGAGCCGGGTCAGCCCGTCCAGGTCGGCGGTGGTCACCCCCTGGTAGTGCACCGTCCCGCCGCGCTGTTCGAACAGCTCCAGCCAGGTGGCCATCTTCACCCGCTGGTCGGTGCTCTGCGCCGGCTCGTCCAGCGGGCAGGGGATGCGCAGCGCCCGCTCACCGGGCGGGGCGGACAACGACACGTGCAGGCCGTCGATCCGGGGCGCCTGGTCCTGCCACAGGTCCAGCCCGTACCGGCGCTCGGTGCGCAACGCGGCGTCGAACATCGCCTGGGTGCTCATCACCCAGCCCCGGCGGATCTCGTCCGGCGTGCGGGCGGACATGACGGTGACGTCGTAGCCCTCGGCGAGCAGGCTCAGGCCGAGCTGCAGTCCGGACTGCCCGGCCCCGACGATAAGGATCTTGCGCATGGGTTCCTCCAGGTTGGACTATCGGACCGCGAGCGCGCCCGCGGCGGGTCGGGCGGTGCGGGCCATCGTGTGTTCCACGACCGCCAGCAGCGCCCGGGCCACCGAGGACGGGTCGCGGGCGTCGCAGGCGATCAGCGGTACGCCGGCGGGCAGCGCGAGCGCGTCGCGGACGTCCGCCAGCGGGTGGTGCAGCACCCCGTCGAACAGGTTCACGCAGACCACGAAGGGCACCTCGCTGTCCTGTTCGAAGTAGTTGACCGCCGGGAACGACGCCGCCAGGTTCCGGGTGTCGGCGAGCACCAGGGCACCCACCGCCCCCCGGCACAGGTCATCCCACATCGGCCAGAAGCGGGGCTGGCCGGGCGTGCCGAACAGGTACAGCACCAGGTCGGCGCCGATGGTCAGCCGGCCGAAGTCCATCGCCACGGTGGTGGTGGTCTTGTCGATCCCCGGGTCGAGCCGGTCGACCGGTTCGCTGGCCGCGGTCATCCAGGCCTCGGTGTTGATCGGCGGGATCTCCGAGATGGACCGGACGCAGGTCGTCTTGCCGACGCCGAACCCACCGGCGATGACGATCTTCGCCGAGGTCGGCGACGGGTTCTCAGGCAAGCTGGCGGAGTCCATCGCGCAGTCTCTCCAGGAGGCGGAAGTCGAGCGAGTAGGTGTCGGCGTGGATCCGTAGGCGGTCGGTGGCGGCGAGGTCGTCGACGACCACCCGGGTCACCCCGAGCGACATCCCGCACACCGCGGACAGTTCGGCCACCGACCGGGCCCGGCGGGCGTGCTCGTACAGCGACCGGGCCTCCGGCAGCAGGCCCGAGGCGAAGACGGCGTCGTAGTACGGCACCGACACCAGCGTGTGCACCAGCAGCGGTTGCCGGGTGCGGGTACGGCCGGCGGTCAGCACGTACGGCCGCACCTTCCAGTACGTCATCGGCATGATCAGCCTCCTCGGCTCCGGTCGGTCAGCGCGGCTGGCTGGCGGTCATCCGATGCAGCTCGTGCCGGACCTGCGGGGTCAGCGCGTGCCACACCGCGCCGACGAACTGGGTCATCCGGTAGGAGACGACCCGCAGGTCGCAGCCGGGCGCGGCGGCGACCGCCAGGCCGGCGGACTCGCCGACCCGCATGAAGAGCAGGTGCCCGCGGGGCAGCCGCACGGTCAGGTACTCGGCGGCGCCGAGGTCCAGCAGCGAGGCGCTGCGGTCGGCCATGCTCAGCAGGCCGGCGGTCAGCGCGGCGAGCTGGTCGCCGAGGTCCCGGGAGACGTCCCGGGAGGCGGCGAGCTGGAGGCCGTCGAGCGACACGATCAGGGCGTGCGTGATGCCGGGTACGTCGTCGGCGAACTGGCGGACCAGCCAGGCGCAGTCGGGCAGCCCCTGCCCCGCGGCCGCCGGGCCGTTGCCGTTGCCGGGGAAACCGTGGGTCATCGCAGCCGTCCTTCGTCGTCGCTGGTGGTGGTGGCCTGGGCGTCGTGGACACCGGCGGCGAAGGCCGCCGTCTCGTCCGGCCAGGCCTCGGGAGGCGATCCGGCCTCGGTCGCGGCCTGGTGCGGAGTCGTCGTGCCGGGCCGGTGCGCCCCGGCCGTGGGGTTCTCGGCGCGCACGCTCTCGGCTACCCGGCGGGGCAGCCCGCCCCCCGTCGTCGGTCGGGACTCGTCCGGTGGGTCGGCGGACCGGCCGCCGAGGGTGCTGAGGCGGACGGTGGGCGCGTGCGTGCTGTCCGGGGCCATCGGCGTACTCCATTGGTGGACCCGGCCCTTGTCGTCCGGCGGCGGGGGCGGCCAGGCCGGCGGTGGCGCGGACCCGGCGGGGGCGGGCCCGGCGGGGTCCGGCCCCGCCGGGGTGCGGTGCTCGCAGAGCAGCGCGCCGGGGACGAGGACCGTCGCCGTCGTGCCGCCCGAGGGCCGGTTGGTCAGGGTGACCCGCAGCCGGTGGGCGACGGACAGGTGGGCCACGACGGCCAGTCCCAGGTGGGCCGCCGGGTCACGGGTGGTCGGGGTGCCTGGCTGGCCGCCGAGCAGGGCGTTGAGGGCGGGCAGGTGGTCGGGGTGGATCCCGACGCCGGCGTCCTCCACGCGCACCAGGACGCTGCCGTCCTCGGTGATGTAGGCCGACACGATCACCGGCGAGGTGGGCGGGGAGAAGCGGGTGGCGTTGTCCAGCAGTTCGGTGAGCACCCGGATCACGTCGTCGGCGGCGAACTCGACCACCGCCAGCTCCACGACGTGCCCCACCCGGATGCGCGGGTAGTACTCCACCGCCGAGGTGGCCGCCCGGACCACGTCGACCAGGGTCACGGTCTGCGGGTCGGCGTCCTCGACCCGACGGCCCAGCAGGACCTGGAGGTTCTCCGCGTGCCGGCGGATGCGGGTGTTGGCGTGGTCGATCCGGTAGAGCCGTTCCAGGCGCTCCGGGTCCTGCTCGTCGGCCTCCACCGCCTCCAGGTGGGAGCCCATCTGGTACGCCGAGGCGAGGGTCCGCATCGCGAACTGTTCGCAGATCGCCGGCCACGGACCGGGCGAAGGTTCCGCGGGCGGTGGGGGAGGGGGCGTCTCCGGTGGCGCGACGGCCCACTGGGCGACCGTCGGATCCAGCCAGCGTGCCGCTCGCTGCCGCCAGGTCACGCGCCGTCGACCCGCCGATTGCACCGGCGAGATATCGGTGCTTTTCACGAAAATACCGATCTATCAGTAATCAGCGGCTGTGGCATGGTGCAGCAGTCAACCACCGTCTTGTGCCGATAGCAACGGTCAAGGTCAACTTAGGGTGGTTTTCACACCCGTCCCGGCCGGCTCCCACCGATGCTTCATCGGTCCCGACGGCGGAAACGCAACAGTCGGACCCCGGGATCCGGGGCGGCCGGGGTGTGACGTCGGCCGTCGGCGACGGACAAGCCCGCGGGTCACGGGGCATGATCATGACGGCGGGTGGCGACGAGGGAGCGGAGACGAACGGATGACGGTGGACGTGCCCCGCGGTGGGCGGGTGCTGCTCATTGGCGACAGCATCACCGACGCCGGACGGGACCGGGCCAGCGAGGACCTGGGCTGCGGGTACGCGATGATGGCGGCGGCCTGGTTCACCGCCCGCCACCCCGAGCACCAGGTCACCTTCCACAACCGGGGCGTCAGCGGCGACCGGGTCCGCGACCTGCGCGCCCGGTGGGACAGCGACTGCCTCGTCCTCGCCCCGCAGGTGGTGTCGGTGCTGATCGGCGTCAACGACACCTGGCGCCGCTACACGCGGAACGACCCGACGGGCGTCGCGGAGTTCGAGCGCGACTACCGGCACCTGCTCGACCTCACCCGGCGCCGCCTGGACGCGGCGATCGTGCTCGTCGAGCCCTTCCTCATCCCGCTCGACGACGCGCAGCGCGCCTGGCGGGCGGATCTCGGCCCGAAGGTCGAGGCGGTCCGCCGGCTGGCCGCCGACTACGACGCCACGCTGGTCGCGGTGGACGACCTGTTCCAGGCCGCCGGGGTCGACGAGCGGGTGTGGACGAACGACGGGGTGCACCTCACGCCGTTCGGCCACGCGCTGCTCGCCCAGCAGTGGCTGCGCGCGGTCACCCCGGTCGCCTGAGACCCGGGTGCCGGTGCGCCGCCGGCGACGGCGTCCCGGCCGCCCCGGACCGGCGACGCGGCTGCCCCGTCAGCCCGGGCCGGCCAGGTCGAGTTGCACGGTGGCGATCTCCCACGCCCGCAGGGGCAGCCGGACCAGGCCGTCGCCGCCGACCGGCAGCGACTCGCCCGGCCGGCCGACCAGGTCGGCCCGCCACGCGCCGCGTACGCCGCGGCCGGCCCCGATGACGGCGCTGGTGTCCCGCGTGGCCACCATCCGCGCCTCGACCCGGCCGTCCCGGTCCCGGAGGCTGGTCAGCGCGACGCCCTCCCCGTCGACGGTCAGTCCGGTGACCGGCGTCGGCAGCCCGGCGGAGGGATCGCCGGTGCCCGGGAAGCCCAGCAGTTCGTGCCGGTACGCCTCGGCCGCCGCCAGCACCCCGGCGGAGTCCCAGTCGCCCCGGAACGGCAGCACCGCCAGCTCGACGCTGCGCTCGCCCCGGCACTGGGCCAGCGGCGTGGGCAGCTGCGGGCCGGCGGGTTCGTCCCGCAGGGCGTGCCGGTTGCGGGACAGCATCCCGATCGCGCGCAGGACGGTGACGGCCAGTTCCCGGCCTGAGTCGGTCAGCTCGTACTCGGTCGGCTGGGTCAGCAGGACGGCGAGCGACCCCTTGGCGCCTCCGGCGGCGACGAACCCGGAGGCGGGGAACGTCGGCAGCGGCACCTCACCGCCGCCGCCCTCGGCGGTCAACCCGCGCTCGACGACCGCGAACTGACCCTCCGCGTATGACGTGCGAGCCGCCGCCGGCAGCGGCAGGTGCAGGCGGACCCGGTGGTCGTCGCAGCGGTTGTCGAAGTTCAACCGCAGCCGGGCGAACGGCTCACCGGCCCGAAGCTCCACCCGGGTGGTCACGGTGACCGTCTCCCGGTCCACCCGGCGTGAGCCCGCGTCCACGTCGGCGCCGACCGGCCAGCGGTACTCGCGGACCACGTCGAGGACGGCGACCACCGGGCCGTCGTGCACCACGGCCGTCCGTACCGCGCGCGGCTTGTCGACCAGCTCGTCCGCGGCCGGCGGGGCGTAGTTGTAGCTGTCGCCCACGTCGCCGCCGTCGACGATCCGGGCCACCCCGTCCACGCTCAGGCCGTCCGGCGTGGACAGCCGCAGCGTGCCGTCCTCGGTCACCTCGACCCGGAGCAGGCCGTTGTCGACGGCCCGGCCGTCGACGGTCACGGGCGTCGGCGTGGCGGTGGCGCCGGGCTCCGGCGTGGCGGCGTCCGTCCGCGCCGCCGGGCCGTCCGACGGTAGGGCCACCGGGCGTACCGCAGCCAGGCCGAGCGCCGGCACCTCGACCAGCGCGGCGACGGTCAGCCGCGGGGCGGCGACGATCCGCACCCGCCACCGGTCGGCGCCGGCCGCGGCGGCGAGCGCCAAGCGTACGTCCTCGACGTCGAAGGTCGGGTCGCCGTGCCGGGCCACCTCGAAGGTGAGGGTGGCGTCGTCGGGCGACACCGACCAGGCGGTGATCTCCTGCCCGTACAGCTCGCGCCCGTGCACCCGGGCGAGCACCGCCGGCAGCTCGGCGGCCGGCACCAGGTCGTCGGCGAGCAGCGTCCGGGCCCGGTCGAGGACCTGGGCGGGCGCGACCCGGCCGTCGGCGCCGGCCAGGCCGATCGCTCCGTCCCCGGGCGCCTCGACGTCCAGGCGGACCAGGGCGGTCCGGGCCGCCGGCGTCGGATTGAACAGCAGGTGCCCGTCGCGCGGCACCGCGCCGGCCAGTCGCGCCCCCACCAGGTCGCAGACCGCCCGCCCGAGCTGGTCCGCCTCGGCCAGCCGGGCGGCCACCTGCTCGGCGGTCTCGTCGCAGCCGCAGCCGGTCACCGAGTCGTGGCAGCTCGCGTCGATCAGCCGGGTCCAGGCCATGTCGAGGAACCGCTGCACGGACGGATCGTGGAAGAGCGCGGCGAGCGGTTCGGCGTACCGCTCGACCCGCCGCTCGGCGCGGCCCATCGCCTGCTTCAAATGGGCGCGTACGGAGATCACGCCGGGCAGGATGTTCGCCCGGGCGTGTGAGCGCAGCTCGCCGGCGACGGTGGGCAGGCCGTCCACCGTGGTCGGTTGGCTGGTGAAGTACTCCGCGAGGGTGCCGAGCCGCAGGCGTACCCCGTCGACGCCGGCTGCGGCGAGCAGGTCCGGGGCGTCCGGCGCGGGCGCGGCATGGTCGGCGCCGTACATCGCCAGGATCGGGGTGGCGTCGTCGCCGTCGGGCCGCCAGCCGCGCAGCCGCTCGGCCAGATCGGTCGCCCGGCGGGTGACCAGGCGCCGGTCGTCCATCAGCCCGGCCGCGTTGCCGTAGCCGCCGGGCAGGTACTCGGTGCGGACCGTGGTGCCGTCCGGCGCCTGCCAGGCGAACGCGTGCGACCGGACCCGGTCGGGTACGCCCCGGAACACGCAGGCGTGGGCCAGCCCGGCTCCGGCCAGGAGCTGCGGCATCTGCGCGACGTGGCCGAACATGTCGGGCAGGTAGCCGACCGGCATCGCCCCGCCCAGCGCCGCGCTGCGGGCCAGCCCGCGTTCCAGATTGCGGACGATGTTCTCCCCGGAGCAGAGGAACTCGTCGAGCAAAATCTGCCACGGCCCGACGGCCAGCCGCCCGGCCCGCACCAGTGCGACCACCTGCTCCCGGCGCTCCGGCCGGACCTCCAGGTAGTCGTCGACCGCGGCGAGCTGCCCGTCCAGGGTGAACCGCTGGCGTTCGTCGTGCGCCATCCGGTCGAACACCTCGTCGAGCAGCGCCACCAGCCTCAGCCGGAACCGCTGGAACGGCTCGTACCACTCCCGGTCCCAGTGGGTGTGCGGCACCACGATGATCTCGGTCGGTCGGTCCATCAGCTCGCCGCCTCTCCGCCGATCGCCGCCCCGGTCAGCTCCCCGTAGCGGCGTACCACCTGTTGGCTGGTCCGTAGGTCGGCCGCGCCCTCGGCGATGCCGGTCAGCGGGCGCGCGCCTTCGGTCACCATCGCGTGGAAGGCGACCAGTTCCTGTTCGAAGGCCTCGGTGACGGACCGGAACTCCGTCCGCCGCTCGCCGTCGCCGTGCCGGTCGACCGCGGTCAGCGTGGTCGGCGCGTTCAGCAGGTACGGCGACGGGAACACCAGCTCCAGCGCGCCCCGGGCGTGGTGCAGCGTCACGGTCTCCCGGTAGGCCGGGCAGTCCGGCAGGTTGAGCCACCGGATGCCGTACCGGCCGCCGTGGGGCAGCCGGCCGGAGATCTCCACCGACGGCTCGGCCGGCCCGTCGGGCGCCAGCGGCCAGGTCGCGACGTGGTCGACCGTGACCGGCGCGCCGGTGAACAGCCGCAGCAGGGACAGGTCGTGCGAGACGCTGTTGATCAGGATCTGGTAGAGGGTGCGCGCCGCGGCGTCCCCGCCGACCGCCGCGTCGAGCAGCCGTTCGTCGGCCTCCCGCAGCCGGGCCAGTTCCGCGGCCGGCACGTCCCGTGGCGCGGGCGGCAGGTTTGCGAAGGCCAGCTGCTGGTCTCCGGCGGCGTGCAGGACCGTCACCTCGACCGCGTGCACCGCCGCCGGGCCGCCGATCTCGTCGAGCAGCCGGGCGGCCTCGGCCACCGCCGGGTCGTACTGTTTCATGTAGCCGACCATCAGCGGTGCGGTGCCGGAGCCGGTCAGCCGGTCCGCCTCGGCGAGGGTGTAGGCGAGCGGCTTCTCGCAGAGCGCCGGCAGCCCACGGCCCAGCGCCGCGGCGGCGAGGTTACCGTGCGAGCCGGACGTCGCCAGCAGCACCGCGTCGCAGCCGCCCGCCGCCAGCATGGTCGTCGCGTCCGGGTACCGCCGGGCCGGCTCGACGCCGTATCGGGTGCCGAGTTCGGCCAGCCGCGACGGGGACAGGTCGCTGAGCGCGACGATGTCGAACAGGTCGGCCCGTCGTCGCAGCAGCGGCAGGTGCACCGTACGGGCGATGACGCCCAACCCGGCCACCGCGATCCTGATCCGCTTGCCCGCCTCGGTCATGGCAGCGCCTCCGCCAGCCACCGCCGGTTGTCGTGCTGGTCGGCGCGGATCCGGTGCAGGTCCCGGCCCTGCGCCGGCGCGTCCTGCTCGATCACCAGCCAACCGGCGTAGCCGATCTCGTCGAGGCCGCGCAGCACCCCGGCGAGGTCGACGTCGCCGGTGCCCAGGGCGCAGAAGCCGCCGGCGGCGACCACCTCGGGCAGGCCGCCCCCGGCGTCGCGGACCCGCCGGTGGGCGGCCAGGTCGGCGTCCTTGAGGTGCACCTGGCCGATCCGTCCGGCCCACTTGTGGACCGCCGCGACCGGGTCGCCGCCGGCCAGCGCCAGGTGTCCGGTGTCCAGGCAGACCGCGACGTCGGTCAGTTCCAGCAGCCGGTCGGCCTCCGCCTCGGTCTCCACGTCGGTGCCCAGGTGATAGTGGAACACCGGTTCCAGCCCATGGCCCCGGCACCGGTCGACGGCCTGCTGCACCCGCGCGGCAAAGTCCGGCCAGGCGCTGGCGGGCAGCGCGGAGGCCAGGTCCGGCGGGGTGCCCGGGCGGGCCATCCGGGCCGGGTTGCCGGGACAGGCGAGGGTGGGCCGGGGTGCGAAGCGGGGGTCGTCGACCGGCGCGGCGGTGAACACCGCCAGCGCCGCGTCGAGTCCGGCGAGGTCGTCGGCGAACCCGTCCGGGTCGGCGAAGCGCAGGTCGACCCAGCCGCCGGCGAGCCCGATGCCGCTCGTGGCCAGCCGCCGGGCCAGCACGTCGGCGGTCCCGAGGTAGCCGATCGGCCCGGAGTCCACGCCGGTGTAGCCGTCCGCGGCCAGCGACGCGAGCAGGTCCTCCGGACCGACGAACGGGTCGTCCGGCTGGTAGATGCCGTAGTTGCACGGGGCTCCGGCCACTCTGGTGCGTCCGGTCAGCTGCACAATGCGATCACCTCCATGCGGTGGGACTCCAGGACGTGCAGCCCGTCGGCGGCCGGCAGCAGGCACCGGTCGCCGCGGACCACCCGGTGGCGGCCGTCGGGATAGCCGAGCAGCGCGCCGTCCGCGTCGAGGGCCAGCAGCTCGTCGCCGAGCCGCAGCAGCAGGGGAGCGTCGGGGCCGGCGGAGACCGCGGTGCGGCCGGCGGCCAGCGCATCGCGTACCGTCGCCTCGTCGGCCGGGTCGCCGTCGACGAGCACCCAGGTGGTCGGCGCGCCGGGCAGCGCGTCCGCGCCGGGCCGGTGGAAGTCGCTGCCCCCGACGGGTACGACGTCCGGCCGCCACGCCTGCGCCCACGCCAGCGGCGCCCCCCAGGTGCGGTCCCACCAGCCGGAGTGCCACACCTCCACCAGCCGGGTGCGGGCGGTCACCGGCTGCCGCCAGGCGCAGTCCCCGCCGAGCGGGTGGTTGACCGACAGCAGTCCGCCCGCCCGCTCGGCGGCACCGAGCCACTCGTCGGCCGGTCGCCGGAAGTCGATCCAGCCCACCGGGCCGAACACGTTGGCGTGTCCCCGGTCGGTGGTCACCTCCTGGCCGGGCAGCAGTGTGATCCCGTACCGGCGGGCCGACCCGGGTAGCCACGGGTGGTGGCTGACCGTGTTGTGGTCGGTGACGGCGAGGAAGTCCAGGCCCCGGGAGACGGCCAGGGCGGCCAGCTCGTCGATGGTCTGCACGCCGTCGCTGTGCACGGTGTGGGCGTGCAGGTCCCCGGCGAGCCAGCGCTGCCCGTCGACCTCCGGCACCGCGGGTCGGGCCGGGCGCTGCGGCCGGGGCGGCGCGACGGGCGCGGGCTCGGCAGCGGGTGGGGTGCTGCTGGTGGTGGCGGTGAGCTCGAACTCGAGGCCCTCGGGCGGGACGCGGTGCAGCCGGAGCAGCACCTGCCACTCGCCGGGCTCCAGCTCGCCGGGCAGATATCCCGGGGTGGCCCGGTCCGCGGCGATGGTGAACGTGTCGCGGGCTCCGCCCGACCAGCCCCGGAAGCCGGCCGGCCCGACGCAGCCGAGGTCCAGCACCCCAGCCGCGCGCGGGTAGTCCAGCCGTACGGTGAGCGCGGCGGTGCCCGGCGCGACCGTGACCGGCAGGGCGCGCATGATGTCCTCCGCGCGGTCCCGCAGGCTCCAGCTGCCCCGGTGCGTGACCATGGTCAGGCGTCCACCTCGACGCCGGCACGCGGTGCCGGCACCGGTGGCGCCGTCCCGCCGACCAGTTCGCCGTCGCGGTAGACCAGCGAGCGGCCGGGTCGCGGCACCACCCAGGCGGTGTCGCCGGGCTCGGGTTCCCGCCCCTCCGGCACCACGACCTGCACGCTGGCCGTCGTGTCGTCCTCGGCGGGCACGTCCAGCGACACCAGGGAGAAGCTGCCGAGGTTCTCCACCACGACGACCTGGCCGGTCAGCGCCGCGGGAACCGGGTCGGCGGAGTAGTCGAGGTATTCGGGCCGGACCCCGTAGACCACCTGCTCCCCGTCGGTCAGCTGGCCGCGGACCTCCTCGGGCACCGGCAGCCGCACCCCGGCGACGGCCAGCTCGTCGCCGTGGACCCGGGCCGGGACCAGGTTCATCGGCGTCGAGCCGATGAACCCGGCGACGAAGGTGTTGGCCGGGCGGCGGAACACCTCGGTGGGGGTGCCGACCTGCCGGATCCGGCCGCCCTCCATCACCGCGATCCGGTCAGCCAGGGCCAGCGCCTCGGCCTGGTCGTGGGTGACGAAGACGGTGGTGACGCCCAGCTCGCGTTGCAGCCGCTTGAGGAACGTCCGCGCCTCCAGCCGCAGCCGGGCGTCCAGGTTGGACAGCGGCTCGTCGAGCAGGAAGACCTGCGGGTGGCAGGCCATCGCCCGGGCGAGCGCGACCCGCTGCTGCTGGCCGCCGGAGAGCTGCCCGGGGCGGCGGTCCAGCAGCGCCGACAGGCCCAGCTCGTCGGCGGTGGCCGCGGCCTTGTCCTGCCGGGCGGTCTTGCCGACCTTCTTGATCCGCAGCGGGTA
The DNA here is from genome assembly GCF_045207895.1 of Micromonospora sp. NBC_00898. Lineage (NCBI taxonomy): Bacteria > Bacillati > Actinomycetota > Actinomycetes > Micromonosporales > Micromonosporaceae > Micromonospora > Micromonospora sp. NBC_00898. The sequence continues at coordinate 2,606,877 of NZ_CP108775.1, read as the reverse complement.
CGCGATGTTGTCCCGCACCGTCATGTGCGGGAAGAGCGCGTAGTCCTGGAAGACCATCGCCACGTCCCGCTGGCCGGGCGGCAGGTTCGTCACGGCCCGCTCGCCGATGCGTACGCTGCCGGCGGAGGCGAGTTCCAGCCCGGCGATGGTGCGCAGCAGGGTGGTCTTGCCGCAGCCGGACGGGCCGAGCAGGGCGAAGAACTCGCCGTCGGCGATCTCCAGGTCGAGGGCGTCCAGGGCGCGTACCCCGTTGGGGTAGACCTTGGTCAGCTCGCGCAGGGTGATGGCGGACATCAGCGCTTGATCCCTCCGTGGAAGCGGAATCCGTACCTGCTGCTGACGAAGACGAACATCAGCGCCACCGGCAGCGAGTAGAGCAGTGAGAAGGTGGAGAGCAGGCGCAGGTCGGCCTGGCCGCCCTCGGTGTAGAGGGTGTACATGATCACCGCGGCGGGCGCCTTGTCCGGGCCGCGCAGCAGCAGGAACGGCACCAGGAAGTTGCCCCACACGTTCGCCACCGCCCACACCCCGACGGTGGCCAGGCCGGGCCGGACGACCGGCACCACGATGTGCCGCATGATCTGCAGCGGGCTGGCGCCGAACACCCGCGCGGACTCCTCGTAGGAGGTGGGCGTGGCGTCCATGAAGTCCTTGAGGATGAAGATCGCCGCCGGCAGCAGGCCACCGGTGAGGATCAGGATCACCCCGAGCCGGGAGTCGATCAGGTGGAGCCGGAACGCCAGCTCGAACAGCGGCACCATGGTGGCCGTGCCGGTCACGATCGACGACAGCAGCAGCAGCCCGTAGAGCAGCGCGTCCCGGCCCGGCACCCGGACCCGGCTCAGCGCGTACGCGGCGAGGGCGGCGAACGTCACCACCAGCACGGCGGTGCCCCCGGCCAGCCAGACCGAGTTGACCAGCGAGGTCAGCGCGTACGGGTTGTCCAGCAGGGCCCGGAAGTTGTCGAGGGTGAAGTCCGGCAGCGAGATGCCGATCGTCGGGGTGTCGTCGAACGGCGCGGTGGCCAGCCAGAGCAGCGGCAGGGCGAAGAAGGCGAGCACGAGGCAGAGGAAGACGTAGCGTCCGATCCGGGCCAGCACGTGCCGCACGGCCACCCTCGGCGCGTCGACGCGGGCCTGGTCGGCCGTAGGGGTCACGGTGCTCATGCCCGCTCCTTCCGCCGGCCCAGCATGCGCAGGTAGACCAGCGCGATGACCAGGTTGATCAGCAGCATGATGAACGAGATGGCCGCGCCGAAGCCCAGCTCGCCGCCGGAGAGCGCCACCTTGTAGACGTAGACCGCCAGCACCTCGGAACGCTGCTCGGGACCGCCGGCGGTGATCAGGAACGGCGTGAAGTCGTTGAACGTCCAGAGGCTGATCAGCAGCAGGTTGGTCAGCACGTGACCGCGGATGCGCGGGAACACCACGTCGCGCAGCTGCTGCCAGGTGGACGCGCCGGCCAGCCGGGCGGTCTCCAGGTGCGACCGGGGCACGTTCTCCAGCGCGGCGGCGTAGAGCATCATCGAGAACGCGGTGCCCCGCCAGGTGTTGAAGATGATGATCGACAGCATCGGGTGGTCGAGCAGCCAGGCCATGCCGGGCGTGTCGAGCAGGGCGTTGAGCGTGCCGGCGTCCCGGTCGAGCAGGGCGATCCAGAGGAAGGCGACGACCGAGCTGGGCAGGATCCAGGACAGCAGGATGAACGCCTCGACCACCCGGCGCAGCGGACCCCGCCGGTCGCGCAGGGCGAAGGCGATGGCGAAGCCGAGGCCGGCCTGGCCGATCACCGCCGAGCCGAGCACGAACTGCAGGGTGAGCAGCAGCGACGCGCGGAAGCGTTCGTCGCCCAGCGCCCGCGTGTAGTTGTCCAGCCCGACGATCTCCGGGTTGGCCGCGGCCAGGCCGGTGAGCCGGTAGTTGGTGACGCCCAGGTAGATCGTCCAGGCGGCCGGCACCACGAGGAAGAGCAGGATCAGCACCATGCTGGGGACGAGGAACCCGGCGGCGCGGGCCCGGCCCAGCCCGGCGGCGTCGGGGGCGGGGGAGGCGCCCGCAACCGGGCGCGCTCCCCCGACCGTCTCGTCAGGACGAGACGTTACCTGGACCACCGACGATCCCTTCGACCTTCTTCTGGTACGCCGATGCCGCCTCGTCGGCGCTCTTGCCCGACGCCGCGGCGGCGGTCGCCTCCTGCAGCGCCACCGACACCTGCGGGTAGACCGCCAGCGGCGGCCGGTACGCGGTCAGCGGCAGCACCTTCTCGGCGACGAAGTTCAGCATCGGGTCGCCCGCGAGGACCTCCTTGTTGACGTCCATCCGGGAGGTGATCCGCGCCGCACCGGCGAGCTGCGCCTTGGTGGCCTCCGCCGAGTGCATGAACGCGAGCAGCTCGAACGCCTGCGCCGGGTACTTCGAGTTCGGGTTGAGCACGTCGACGCCGCCGCCGGACATGCTCACGAAGTCCTGGCCCCGGATGCCCGCGCCGGGCTGCTTGGCCGGGATCATCGCGTACCCGACCGTGGTGTCCCGGTCGGGCATCTTGGCGATGCCGTCCTTCGGGTTGATGACGCTGCGCCAGAAGTAGTCGCCCTCGCCGAGGATGCCGATCTTGCCGGCGGCGAACTCCTCGAAGGACTTGTCCCGACCCTTGGCCTCCTGCTGGAGCTTCGGGTCGCCGAGGCCGCCGCCGTAGACCTTGGTGTAGAAGTCGAGCACGTCCTTGACCGGCTGGTTGGCGCCGGCCCACTTGCCGTCCTTCCAGATCTCGCCGCCGGCGCCGACCAGCAGCGGCAGCGCGCCCTGCATCGTGGTCGCCTCGCCCATCGCCGTGCCGGCGTTGATCTGGATCGGGGTCACCCCGGGCAGCGCCTTGAGCTTGGCGCCGGCGTCGAGGATCTCCTGCCAGCTCTTCGGTTGCCAGTCGGCGGGCAGGCCGGCCTGGGCGAAGAGCTTCTTGTTGTAGTAGAGGACGCGGCCGTCGGTGCCCTGCGGGATGCCGTACCGCTTGTCGTCGAACGTGCCCAGGCCCTGCACGCTCTCCGGGATCTGCGACCAGCCGTCCCACTTGTCGACCTGGTCACCGGCCACATCGGAGAGTGGCTTGAGATATCCGGCCTGGGCGAACTCGCCGACCCAGATGCCGTCGACGGACACCACGTCGGCGCCGCCCTTGGAGCGCAGGTCCAGGGCCAGCTTGGTCTTGTACTGCTCGTCGTCGACACCGCTGGGCACGAACGACACCTTGGCGGTGACGCCCTTGGCCTTCTGGGCCTCGACGAACCGGGGGATGACCCACTTCTCGATCCACTCGGCGCCGGTGGCGTTCTTGCCGCCGGCGATGGCGTTGGAGGCGATGGTGAGGGTGATGTTCTTGGCGTCCTTGCCGGCGGGCTCCGAGTCGCCACCGCAGGCCGTGGCGGCGAGGGTGACGGCGGTGAGCGCGGCGAGCACACCCGTGACGCGTCTCGGTGTGACTGACATGGGCTGTTCCCTTCGCAAGGAGTGACTTCGAAGAGACTCGCGGGTCGCCCCGCCGGCCGCAGGTCCGTGCCGGCGGTGCTTGTCGGCCACAATGTCATGACAGCCTGACGACGTAAATACCTGTCACTGAAATCAGCGTGAAACAGTTCGCGTCACCGCTCGGCGACGGTCACCTCCAGCGCGTACCGGGAGGCCCGGTAGAGGTGCGCGCCGTGCTCGACGTAGCGGCCCTGGTCGTCGTACGCCGTCCGGGTCATGGTCAGCAGCGGGGCGCCGCGCCGCTCGCCGAGCATCTGCGCCTCCGCCGCGGTCGCGGCCCGGGCGCCGATCCGCTGCTGGGCGCCGCGCACCCGCAGGCCGGCCGCGCGCAGGATCGCGTACAGGCCCCGGCTCTGCAGGGCGTCCAGGGTGAGCCGGACCAGGTCGAGGGGGAGCCAGTTCTCCATCACCGCGAGGGGCTCCCCGTCGGCGAAGCGCAACCGGCGCAGGTGCTGCAGCTCGCTGCCGGCGGTGACCCCGAGCGCGGCCGCCACCTGCGCCGGGCAGGCCACGGTGGCCAGTTCGAGCACCGAGGTGGACGGCTGCCGCCCGGCCCGGGCGAGGTCGTCGTGCAGGCTGGTCAGCTCGACCGCACGGCGTACCTCGCCCCGCACCACCTGGGTGCCCACGCCGCGGCGGCGCACGATCAGTCCCTTGTCGACCAGGTGCTGGATGGCCTGCCGGACGGTGGGCCGGGACAATCCCAGCCGGTCGGCGAGCTGCAGTTCGCTGTCCAGCCGGTCTCCGGGCGCCAGCTCGCCGCGCTGGATCGCGGCGGTGAACTGCTCGGCGACCTGGAAGTAGAGCGGGACCGGGCTGCTCCGGTCGACCGCGATCTCGGGGCCGGTCACGGGGGACCTCCTCGTCACGGATGCCCAGCGTCGGGGGCGCGCTGATGGGCGCCACTGTACCGAAGCGGTCACCGAACATGCCTGCCGGATGTCAGGACAACACATTGACACAACTCGCGGCCACTGTTACCAATCAGGGACCAGGATCGAGCTGGCGGTCACGCCGTCGCCGGCCCGGACAAAGGACGCCGCATGCTCGATGTGCTCACCATCGGCCGGGTCGGAGTGGACATCTATCCGCTGCAGATCGCCACGCCGCTGGCCGAGGTCGAGACCTTCGGCAGGTTCCTCGGCGGCAGTGCCACCAACGTCGCGGTCGCCGCCGCCCGGTACGGCCTGCGCGCCGGGGTCATCACCCGGACCGGCGCCGACGCCTTCGCCGACTACGTGCACCGGGCGCTGCGCGACTTCGGCGTCGACGACAGCCAGGTACGCCCCGTCGACGGGCTGCCCACCCCGGTGACCTTCTGCGAGATCTTCCCGCCGGACCACTTCCCGATCTGGTTCTACCGCACGCCCACCGCCCCGGACCTGCAGATCCAGCCGGACGAGCTGGACCTCGCCGCGATCGTGGCGGCCCGGGTCTTCTGGCTCACCGGCACCGGGCTCTGCCAGCGACCCAGCCGGGACGCGCACCTCACGGCGCTGGCCGCCCGCGCCGGCCGCCCGCATACCGTCCTGGACCTCGACTACCGGTCGATGTTCTGGCCCGACCCGGCCGCCGCCACGGCCGCCTACGCCGAGGCGCTGCCCCGGGTCACCGTTGCCGTCGGCAACCTCGACGAGGCCGAGGTGGCGGTCGGCACCCGGGACCCCGAGCGGGCCGCCCGGCTGCTGCTCGACCGCGGGCCGCGGCTCGCCGTGGTCAAGCTCGGCCCGGACGGGGTGCTGGCCAGCACCGGCGAGGAGACGGTCCGGCTGCCGCCGGTGCCGGTGGAGGTGGTCAACGGGCTCGGCGCCGGGGACGCCTTCGGCGGCGCCCTCTGCCTGGGCCTGCTGCGGGGCTGGCCGCTGGAACGGACGCTGCGCTTCGCCAACGCCGCGGGCGCGATCGTCGCGTCGCGGCTGGCCTGCTCGTCCGCCATGCCCGACGAGGCCGAGACCGAGGCGCTCGCAGCCCGGGCGGAGCCGGCCCCCGCGACGAAAGGAGACCGTTGACTGCTCCCTGCCTGAACGGAGGGGATTCCTGGCTCACGCTGCCTGGTCGTCCTGCGGACGATCAGATCTTACGCGATCAACACCAGCCGGGTACAGACCAGCCCGGACCAGCATCACACGGGCAGAGTTCTTGTCCCTCGGCGAGACAACCCCACACGCAGTGCACGTGTACGTACGTTCGGAAAGGGGAAGTGCGTGCTTGGCTCTCGCTCCGCACTGCGCGCAATCCATCGTGGTATGCGCAGGATTGATCGCGTGCACGGTGCGGCCGTGTTTGCGGCCCATCTCGATCAGGGCCCGTTTCGTCGCACCGACTGCCGCGTCAGCGGCCTTATGGGCCATCGTCGTCTTTGCCAGGAACTTCGGACGGAAGTCCTCTACCGCGATCACATCATGATCACGGGCAACCTTCTTCGCCCACTTACGGCCGGTGTCCTCACGCTGCCGGGCGATCTTCTTGTGGACCTTCGCGGTCTGCCGGGCCGCCTTACGGTAGCCGCGTGTGGCGGGTTTGCCCTTCGGGCATTTCCGCCTGGCCATCATCCGCTGGTACCGGGCCAGCTTGCCGGCCAGTTTCTTGCCATGCCGGGGGTGGGGAAGATCGTGGACGTCGGAGGTGGTGGTCGCGATCTGCCGCACACCCCAGTCAACGCCGATCACCGCGCCGGTGGCAGGCAACGGTTCGCTCGGGGCTGGGACAACGAACGAGGCGTACCAGTGGCCGAGGCCGTCCCGGTAGACGCGCACCGAGCTGGGCTGCGCGGGCAACTCCCGGGACCACACGACCGTCACCACGATCCCGCCTGCGAGGTGCAACCGCCCGTCGCAGAGGCGGAATCCACGCCGCGTGTAGTTCAGGCTCGGGCCGGACAGATCCTTCTTCTTGAACCTCGGCATCCCGGCGCGCCGTCGCATCGGAAGCCTGTCCCTGATGTCCTTAAGCGCCTTGGACCGAGACTTACCGAAGTCACGGATGATCTGCTGCTGCGGCACGCTAGCACCTTCGGCAAGCCACGGGGTGATGCGGCGGGCGTCGGTCAACATCTTGTCCAGCTGCGCCGGACCACAGGTCAGCTTGTCCTGCGGGTGGGCCTTGCTGCGCTGGTGCACCGCCTTGGACTTTGCGACGCACTCGTTCCACACCCACCGGCAGCGCCCCCACTCGGCGAGCAGAGCGACGCGAGCGGTGGCGGACACCCGAATCCGGTAGGTGTAGCGAGCGTGCCCGCTGTCTGCACCAGCCGGCGTCGTGATCATGGCGCTGACCGTAGCGGCAGGGTACGACAAGCTGGCGTCCCCGCTCTGCGGGGACCCGCATTCCTCCCCGCATTGAGGGACGGGCTTCCCGAGGGGCTGCGGTGAGCACCGAGTACGAGGCGTTGACCCTCACCCGCGCGCACCGGCCGCAGGCGATCGCCGAGGCCGCCGCCGGGCGGACCCGCCGACCCTGGCCCGACCACGGCCGGCCGCTGTTCCTCATCGCCGCCGATCACCCCGCCCGGGGCGCCCTCGGTGTCCGGGACCGGCCGATGGCCATGGCCGGGCGTACCGACCTGCTCGACCGGCTGCGGCTCGCGCTGTCCCGGCCCGGGGTCGACGGGGTGCTCGGCACCCCGGACATCCTGGAGGACCTGCTGCTGCTGGGCGCGCTGGAGGACCGGTTGGCGATCGGCTCGATGAACCGCGGTGGCCTGTTCGGCGCCGCGTTCGAGCTGGACGACCGGTTCACCGCGTACGACGCCGACAGCATCGCCGCGATGGGCTACGACGGTGGCAAGATGCTCTGCCGGATCGACCCGGACGACCACGGCACGGTCTCTACGCTGCAGGCCTGCGCCCAGGCGGTCAGCGCCCTCGCGGCACACCGCACGGTGGCGTTGGTGGAGCCGATGTGGGTGGGGCGCACCGACGGGCGGGTCCACGTCGACCTGACGCCGGAGGCGGTGATCAAGAGCGTGAGCGTCGGGCAGGCACTCGGCACGACCTCGGCGTACACCTGGTTGAAGCTGCCGGCGATCGACGAGATGGACCGGGTGGTGGCCGCGACCACCCTGCCCGTCCTGCTGCTCGGCGGCGACCCGACGGAAACTCCCGACGTGGTGTACGGCCGCTGGCAGCGGGCGCTGCGCCAACCCGGCGTCCGGGGACTGGTGGTCGGCCGGGCGCTGCTCTACCCGCCGGACGACGACGTGGCCGCCGCGGTCGACCTGGCCCACTCACTGCTGCCCACCTGGCAGGAGGCATGACCGGCCGACCGCACCTGCCCTGGGGGACGACCGCTCGGGCGCCCTGGGCGCTGGAGCTCACCCCCGAGCGGGCCGGCTGGACGTACGCGGGCCTGCGGATGCTCACCCTGCCCGCCGGCGGTGAGGTCACCTTCGCCACCGGCGAGGAGGAGATGCTGGTCCTGCCGCTGGCCGGGGCCGCCACCGTGCACTGTGACGGGCTGCGCCTGGAGCTGACCGGTCGGGCCTCGGTCTTCGCCGCGGTCACCGACTTCGCCTACCTGCCCAGGGACGCGACGGTGACGGTCCGCGGCGGGGGGCGCTTCGCAATGCCCTCGGCCCGGGCCACCCGCCGGCTGTCGCCGCGCTACGGCGCGGCCCGGGATGTGCCAGTGGAGCTGCGCGGCGCCGGGTCGGCCAGCCGGCAGGTCAACAACTTCTGCGCCCCGGAGGCCTTCGACTGCGACCGGCTGGTCGCCGTCGAGGTGCTCACCCCCGGCGGCAACTGGTCGTCCTACCCGCCGCACAAGCACGAGGACGATCGGGTCCACGACGACGGCCGGGTCGAGGCGGCGCTGGAGGAGATCTACTACTTCGAGGTGTCCGGCGCGGCGCCGGGCGACGGCGGCGGCCGGGTCGGCTACCAGCGGGTGTACGGCACCGACCGGCGGCCGATCGACGTGCTCGCCGAGGTGCGCAGCGGCGACCTGGTGCTCGTCCCGTACGGCTACCACGGCCCGTCGATGGCCCCGCCCGGCTACCACCTCTACTACCTCAACGTGCTGGCCGGGCCCGGTCCGACCCGCACCACGGCCTGCGTGGACGATCCACGGCACGCCTGGATCCGGGGCAGCTGGGCCGACCAGCGGGTCGACCCGCGGCTGCCGCTGACCGGCCCACCGACGGGAGGCAGCTGATGCGAAGGCTCACGGTGGCGCAGGCCCTGGTGGCCTTCCTCGCCCGGCAGTGGTCCGAACGCGATGGTCAGCGCCGCCGGTTGATCCCGGCCTGCTTCGGCATCTTCGGCCACGGCAACGTCGCCGGTCTCGGCGAGGCTCTGGCCGGCGCCGCCGCTGCGGGCGTCGACCTGCCGTACTGGTTGTGCCGCAACGAGCAGGGGATGGTGCACACCGCCGCCGCGTACGCCCGGATGACCGACCGGCTGAGCACCCTGGCCTGCACCACCTCCATCGGCCCGGGCGCGACGAACCTGGTCACCGGCGCCGCCGGCGCGACGATCAACCGGCTGCCGGTGCTGCTGCTGCCCGGCGACATCTTCGCCACCCGACCGGCCAACCCGGTGCTGCAGGAACTGGAGGACGTCCGTTCGTACGACGTCAGCGTCACCGACGCGCTGCGCCCGGTCTCGCGGTACTGGGACCGGATCAACCGGCCGGAGCAGCTGCCGGCCGCGCTGCTGGCCGCCATGCGGGTGCTCACCGACCCGGCGGAGACCGGCGCGGTCACCCTCGCCCTGCCGCAGGACGTGCAGGCCGAGGCGTACGACTGGCCGGAGGAGCTGTTCGCCGACCGCACCTGGCACGTGCCGCGCCCCCGCCCGGACGAGGCGGCCGTCCGGCGGGCCGCCGGGATCGTCACCGTGGCCCACCGGCCGGTGCTGGTGGCCGGCGGCGGCGTCATCTACAGCGGCGCGACGGACGCGCTGCGCGGCTTCGCCGAGCGGCACGGCGTGCCGGTGGTGGAGACCCAGGCGGGCAAGGGTGCCCTGCCCCACGACCATCCCCTGGCGGCGGGCGCGGTCGGGGTCACCGGCACCGCCGCGGCCAACGAGGTCACCGCGAACGCCGACGTCGTGATCGGCCTCGGCACCCGCTACAGCGACTTCACCACCGCCTCCGGCACCCTCTTCGGCGACGCCCGGTTCGTCAACCTCAACATCACCGGCTTCGACGCCGCCAAGCTGTCGGGGGTGCAGGTCGTCGGCGATGCCCGGGAGAGCCTGACCGCGCTGAGCGCGGCCTGCGGCGCCTGGGCCACCCTGCCTGCGTACCGGTCGATGGTCGCGGACCTGGGCACCCGGTGGGCGGCCGTGGTGGACCGCGCCCGGCACGCCGACCCGCAGGCGCCGCCGGCGCAGGCCGCGGTCATCGGCGCGGTCAACGACGCCGCCGGCCCCCGGGACGTGGTGGTCTGCGCGGCCGGGTCGATGCCCGGCGACCTGCACAAGCTGTGGCGCAGCACCGACCCCAAGGCCTACCACGTCGAGTACGGCTACTCCTGCATGGGCTACGAGATCGCCGGCGGGATCGGGGTCAAGCTGGCCGCCCCGGACCGGGAGGTCTTCGTGCTGGTCGGCGACGGTTCCTACCTGATGCTGCCGAGCGAACTGGTCACCGCGGTGGCCGAGGGGGTCAAGCTGGTCGTGGTGCTGGTCGACAACCAGGGTTTCGCCTCGATCGGCCGGCTCTCCGACAGCGTCGGCGCGCAGCGGCTCGGCACCGCCTACCGCGACCGCGCCGGTGCGCCGCTGCCGGTCGACCTCGCGGCGAACGCGGCGAGCCTGGGCGCGGAGGTGATCCGGGCGGGCACCATGGCCGAGCTGCGCGCCGGGCTGGCTGCGGCGAAGGCCGCCGACCGGACCACCGTCGTGTATGTCGCGACGGACCCGATGGAACCGGGGCCGGACGGCGGGGCGTGGTGGGACGTGCCGGTCGCCGAGGTCTCGGCCACCGCGGCGGCGCAGACCGCCCGGGCCGCGTACGAGACGGGGCGCAAGGCGCGCCGCGCGCGCCTGCACCCGTCCTGACCAACAGCGGCGCTCGCCGACGAGCCAGTGGTCTGATCCGTCGATACGCTCCCCGCATGCACCGGTCCCGGCTCCACGCCCTGATCATCGACGTGCCGCAGGACGGTAGTGCTCCCAGCCGTTGACCGGGTCGGTGGCGTAGTAGTTGTACGTCTCCACCCGGTCGAAGCTGCCGTCGCTGGTCAGGTCGTAGGAGACCCGGACGTGGGTGCCGTTACCCACGCCGGTGCCGGCGTCGAGGAACAGGTCGAACCGGGTCTGCCCGCCGGAGTACGTCGCGTTCACCCCGGTGGCGGTGTAGACCAGCGGGTTGTGCGGTGTACCCACCCAGTTGCCGTTGGCGGCGGCGACGGTCGCCGTGCCCGCGGCGCCGGAGAGCGCGCTGCCGCCGGCCAGGTACAGGTCCGCAGTGAAAGCGGTCGGGTCGCCGGTGGGCGGCGGAGTGGTGGGGACGGTCCCGGTGTACGGCAGGACGAGCTGGGAAGCGTTGCCGACGCCCAGGTTCGTCGCGCCGCCGCCGATGGCGTTCCAGACCTCCACCGTGACGGTGCCGCCGGCCAGGTTGCCGAGCGTGCCGGTGGCCGACTTCAGCCCCTGGGTCTGCCGGTAGTGCTCGACCCCGCTGACCGGGTCGGTGGCGTAGTAGTTGTACGTCTCCACCCGGTCGAAGGTGCCGTCACCGGTCAGGTCGTACGACACCCGGGCCTGGACGCCGTTGCCGACCGCCGTGCCCGCGTCCACGGCCAGGTCGAAGCCACTGGTCCCACCCGTGTAGGTGCCGGTCAGTCCGGTGGCGGTGAACACCTGCGGGTTGGTCGGCGTGCCGTCGTGGTTGCCGTTGGCCGCGGCCACCGACACCGTCCCGGCGGCGCCGGCGGTACCAGCCAGCGCGCCACCGGAGAGCAGGTACTGGGTCGGGCTGAGCGGTTGCCCCGGCGGGGTAGTTGTCGGGCTGGGGCTGGTCGGGCTCGGGCTGGTCGGGGTCGGCGACGGGGAGTCGGTGGGCGACGTCGGCGGGGTGGTCGGGACGACCACGCCACCGGTGGCGCTGCCGCCGCTCCAGGTCAGCGCCCCGGAGGTGGCGCTCCTGCCGGCCGGCACGGTGAGCTTCGTGCCGTCCGAGAAGGTCACCGTCAGCGGCTGGGAGGTGATGTTGGACGCCACGTAGGTGCGGGCGATGCCCTTCTTGAAGACCTTCGCGAGGGGGTGGTTCGCGGTGACGCTGGTGTCCACCGTGCCCAGTGCGGCGAGGTTGCGGATCCAGTGGAAGGTGTGCGCCTTGCTCTCGCCCTCCTGGCTGGCGAAGGTGCTGTTGGCCCGGAAGTTGGCCAGCGCCTTGTCGCCGTCGCCGAGGGCCAGGAACTCCCAGATGACGTCCTGCCACACGCTCGGCGGGCCGCCCTTGTTGGCCACCAGCTCGTTGTAGTTGGCCGTCACGTAGGCCGGGTCGCTGCCCAGGTAGAAGTGGCCGCCGGTGACGGGCAGCATGTTGATGCCCTGGATCATCTCCGGGGCCGAGGAGAACCAGGTGGCGTACGCGCCGCCGTCACCCCACACCATGCCGACGGTCTTGTGCCCGAAGGCGGACGGGAAGTTCTCGTCGTGCACGTCGAACCAGTACTCGGAGATCGCCGCGGACTGGGTGGTCCAGATGTAGACCCCGGCGTCCCGCACGGCGGTGTTGCCGGTCGCCTGGCCCCACTGGATCAGGGCGTTGGCGAAGTTCATCCCCTCCGACGAGGACTCCTGGTTGTTGCCGGCGAAGAAGCAGGCCAGGCCGGAGGCCCAGTCGTGGCCGGCGTAGATGTCGAAGTCCCGCAGGTAGGGGAAGCGGGCGTCGCTCCGGTCGTAGTTGTTGGCGTCCCGGATGAGGATGTCGACCATGCCGCCGTACTGGGTGTCGGCCGCCCAGTTCGGGTCGAACTTGGCCAGCGTGGCCGCCGCGGCGATGAAGTAGCCGTAGTGGAAGTGGTGGTCGTTGAGGTCCTCGTCGGAGAAGTACGAGGCGGGGTAGCCGATCAGCGTGCCCCAGTTCCTGTCGTAGTAGAAGAGCTGGCTGGTCTCCCCGGAGCCGGCGGTCAGCCAGTTGGTGAGCCGGGTCTTCATGGCGTTGACCGCCGCATCGCGGACGGCGGTGAGGCCGAGCTGGTCGGCGATCTCGGCGACCCGCGCCGCCCGGCCGAGGCCCTTGCCCGCCCAGTAGGTGTCCTGGCCGCTGATTCCCTCCGGGTTGGCCAGCTCCGCGTTGAGGTAGTTGGTGACGGTGCTCAGGTCGGCGCCCGAGGAGTCACCCACCGCCGGCACCTCCGGCAGCACGCCGGTGTACTTCATGCTGGTGGTGAAGGACGAGACGCCGGTGAGCGTGCGCATCGCGCCGCGCGGCGAGACGTACGTCGGGGTGATCGGGGCGCCGCCGGCGAGGCTCCGCCACTGGTGCGGGTAGAGCGACACCACCGTCTTCGTCTCGGTGCCCTCGCGGGGGGTGGTGGTGAACGCGTACGTGGTGCGCACCGTGCTGGTCGCCGGGTCGTACGTGTAGGTCATCTTCGTGCCGGTGACGTGCGCGTGGGCGTACCTGCCGTACTCGGCGGCGAGGGTGGCCCGGTCGGCGCCGCCGGGCAGCACGGCGACGGAGAAGTAGCCCTTGCCGTTCAGCGTGGAGCTGACAGCGTCAATGGCTCGTTACGCAAGAGAGCGCTCTCTTGGGCTTCCTTGCAATCCGCCTGCCGGACCGTCCAGCGGCCCTGGAACAGCGAAGATGGCCGATCGTCCGGCCCGGCGACCCGGCCCGCGCGGCCTCGAAACAAACCGGAAATTCATCGACCCATGATCATGGCCGTCGAGCCTGGGCGCGCTCCCGCGACGCCACCCCGGCGGCGGCCGTCGCGTCCGGCCGGCCGACCCGCCCGCAGTGTTCCCATAGTACGACGATCACCGTGGCCGTCGCGGTGCCGGCCGCGGGCGTATCCGGCCTCAGGCGGCCGAGGCCGCCACCGCGCCGTCCCGTCGAGCGGCCGGCGCCGGCTGCGTACGGTGGGACGCGGCCGGCCGGCCGCTCCCGGCGTCGGTGGCCGGGCGGGCGGCCGCCTGCGCGGCGCGCATCCCCTCCTGGGCGTTGTTCCAGGCGGCGCAGGGCCAGGCCGCGCCGACGCAGCTCGGGCTGACGCAGGCGCCGTCCTCGTCGGCCTGGTGGGCGTCGGCCACCGCGGTGGCCAGGCCCCACAGCAGCGGGTCGGTCACCTCGGCCGGCCGGTCGGCGCGGTCTGTGCTGGCTTCGGACACGTTCGGTCCCCCCTCTGACGAGCGGCCCCCACCATTTCCAGCCGCGCAGTCGATCAAACCTCCGGCCGGGATCTTTTCGGCCCCCGCGCCGGACGGGCCCTGCGGGGTGGCGGCATAGGCTTACCGCTGTGGCGAGGTACTACGACCTGCATCCGGACAATCCGCAACCCCGGGTTCTGCGGCAGGTCGTCGACCTGCTCCGCGACGACGGCCTGATCGCCTACCCGACCGACTCCTGCTATGCCTTCGGCTGCCAGCTGGGCAACCGCGGCGGACTCAACCGGATCCGGGAGATCCGGCGGCTCGACGACCGGCACCAGTTCACCCTGGTCTGCCGGGACTTCGCCCAGCTCGGCCAGTTCGTCAAGGTGAGCAACTCGGTCTTCCGGCTGGTGAAGGCGTGCATCCCCGGCAGCTACACCTTCATCCTGCCGGCCACCGCGGAGGTGCCCCGCCGGCTCCAGGACCCCCGCAAGCGCACCGTCGGCGTCCGGGTGCCGAAGCACACCGTCACCCAGGCGCTGCTGGCCGAACTCGGCGAACCGCTGCTCTCCAGCACCCTGCTCCTGCCCGGCGAGGACGAGCCGATGACCCAGGGCTGGGAGATCAAGGAACGGCTCGACCACCTCCTCGACGCCGTCGTCGACGCGGGCGACTGCGGCCTGGAGCCGACGACCGTGGTCGACCTGTCCGGACCGGAGCCGGAGATCCTGCGACGCGGGGCCGGCGACACCGCCCGCTTCGAGTAGCCCCCGCGCCAATTACCCGGTTCCACCGCGCGTCCCGCGCCCGCCGTTCCACGATGTTGGGGCGGCGGCCGGCACCTGATCCTTCCGCCGCCCTGCGGGCGGCGATCGGATGACGGGAGTGCGACGTGAGCGGGCTCGTGCTGATCGCGGTGCTGGGCATGACGGTGCTGATCGGCACCACTATCGGCGGCCGGTACAGCGTCGCGCCGCCGGTCCTGCTCATCTCGATGGGCGCCCTGCTCGGCCTCCTCCCGGCCTTCCAGCACGTGGTGCTCGAACCGGACGTGGTGCTGCTGCTCTTCCTGCCCGCGATCCTCTACCGGGAGAGCCTGGTCATCAGCCTCCGCGAGATCCGGGCCAACTTCGGGGCCATCGCCCTGCTGGCGGTCGCGCTGGTGGTGCTCACCATGGTCGCGGTCGCGTACGCTGCGCAGGCCCTCGGGGTCGAGCCGGCGGCGGCCTGGGTGCTCGGCGCGGTCCTCGCGCCGACCGACGCCGCCGCGGTCGCCGGGCTGGCCAAACGGATGCCGCGCGGCATCCTCACCACCCTGCGCGCCGAGAGCCTGATCAACGACGGTACGGCCCTGGTGCTCTTCTCCGTCGCCGTCGCGGTGATCGCCGGCGGCGCGCTGCCGGGCGCGCCCGGCCTGCTCGGCCGGTTCGTCGGCTCCGCCGCCGGTGGGGTCGCCGCCGGCCTGCTGGTCGGCGGGGCGGTCATCCTGATCCGCAAGCACGTCGACGACCCGCTGCGCGAGGGCGGCCTGAGCATCCTCACCCCGTTCGTCGCGTTCCTGCTCGCCGACTCGGTGCACGCCAGCGGCCCGCTCGCGGTGGTGGTCGCCGGTCTGCTGCTGTCGTACGCCGGGCCGCGGGTCATCCGGGCCCGCTCCCGAATCACCGCGTACGCGTTCTGGGACCTCTCCACCTTCATGCTCAACGGCAGTCTCTTCGTGCTGCTCGGCATGCAGGTCCCACGCTCGTTGCGCAGCATCACCAGCCACTCGCCGACCCAGTCGCTCGGCATCGCGGCGGCGGTCACCGTCGTGGTCGTGGTCACCCGGATGGGCTGGCTGCACCTCGCCATCCCCGCCCTGCAGAGCCTCGACCGCCGCGAGTCCCGCCAGGGCCGCCAGTTCAACTGGCGGGTCCGCACCGCCGCCGGCTGGGCGGGCTTCCGCGGGGCGGTCTCCCTCGCCGCCGCCCTCGCCGTCCCCGTGGCGACCAGCGCCGGCACGCCCGTCCGCGAGCGCGACCTGATCGTCTTCGTCACCGTCACCGTCATCGTGTTGACCATGCTGATCCAGGGCACCACGCTGCCCGCCGTGGTCACCTGGGCGCGCCTGATGGGCGACGAGGAGCGGGCGGACGAGGTACGCCTCGCCCGGATCCGGGCCACCGAGGCCGGGCTGGCCGCCCTGCCGCAGGTCGCCGCGGAACTCGGCGCGTCACCGGACGCCGTCGACCGGCTCCGCAGCGACTACCAGGAGCACCTCGACGACGTCCGCTCCGCCGAGGACCGTCGGACGGCGCAGGAACGCGAGATCGCGCTTCGGTTGCGGCTCGCGGTGCTCGAACACAAGCGCCGCGAGATCACCCGGCTGCGTGACAACAACGAGATCGACGACGCGGTGCAGCGGGAGGTGCAGGCGGCCATCGACATCGAGGAGATCCGGCTGATCGGCCCGACCGTCGAGGACTGACCGCCCGCTCCTCGCCGTCGGGCCGGCTCAAGGGCAAACCGCGGACGTGATCCGCCGGCTACTCGCCGCCGGGGACGGCCATCTCGCCGAGCCGGGACCAGTCCTGCTGCGGGACGGTCACGTTGACGATCCGGGGCGTCTCGGCGAGGTGCGGCGGCAGGGTCCGCTGCGCCGCGCGGAAGTGTTCGGACTGCACGTGCGCCGCGCCGGCCTCGTCGTCCCGGAAGGCCTCCACCAGCACGTACTCCGTCGGGTCAGCCAGATTGCGGGACCAGTCGAACCACAGGCAGCCCGGCTCAGCGCGGGTGGCTGCGGTGAACTCCTCGGCGATCTGCGGCCAGCGGTCGGCGTGCTCCGGCCGCACCCGGAACTTGGCGGTAATGAAAATCATGGGTCGAGGCTACCCAGCCGGCCGCGCCCCGGTCCGCGTGAAGGAACCTCCACCCACCGCTCATCGCCCGGAACCCGCCGGTCGCCGCTCCCGCCCGTCCGCTGGCCGCTCACCGGCGACCGGAAGCTTTGCCCGCGGCGACCCGACGAGAAGCATCAAGGTCATTCGATCGATCGCTTCGACGGGGAGGCACCATGACCAGCATCCGGAGGCGGGAGAACCCATGAGGACACGACTGGCGACCAGCGCCTTTCTCACCGCCGTACTCACCGCCGCCGGCCTGTCGGCGCCCGCCTGGCCGGCGGTCGCGGGCGGGCCGCGGTCCGCGGAGGTGACCCTCACCGGGTCGGCGCTGCAGGGCGTGCACGGCATCGCGCCCGACGCGACCGTCCGCAACGTCCTGACCGTGACGGCAAGGGGGGAGCAACCTCGGGTACGCCTGTCCAACCCGTTCGGGGCCACCGCCGTCACCGTCCGCGCGGCGTCCGTCGGCCGGCAGGCTCGCGTGGACGATCCCGCGCTGCTGCCCGGGTCGCTCCGGCCGGTGACCTTCGCCGGCGCCCCGGGCGTCACGATCGCGCCGGGCGCCAGCGTCTGGTCCGACCCGGTACGACTGCGCGTGCGGGCCGGCGACCACCTCGCGGTCACCGTGTACGCCCCCGGCGCGCCGGTCAACGACCACACCTTCCCGCCGCCGCAGACCGACACCCCCGGCTCGTTCCTGTCGGTGGGGGCGGGCGACGCCACCCGGGACGAGACCGGCCAGGCCTTCGGCGCGTTCCGGGGCGGCACGCTGTGGTGGGTGGACGCCGTCGCCGCGCGCTCCCCGGCGCGGGGCACCATCGTCACGCTCGGCGACTCCATCACCGACGGCTACCAGGCGGTCGGCGGCGGACCGCGGTGGACCGACGTGCTCGCGCAGCGGATCGACACCCTTCCGCCGGGGCACCAGCTGTCCGTGGCCAACGCCGGCATCAGCGGCAACACCGTCAGCGTCCAACCCAACCCGTACGACCCGACCAACCAGTGCTGCGGCCCGCCGGCCCCGCTGCGCCTCGACCGCGACGTGCTCTCCCTGCCCGGCGTCGAGTACGTCATCCTCCTGGAGGGCACCAACGACATCGGTGGTGGTGCGTACGCCCCCTCGGCGCCGCCCGAGCAGGTCATCGGCGCGATGCGGGACGTCGCCGCCCGGGTGCACGCCGCCGGTCACCGGATCGTCGGGGCGACCATCCTGCCGATGTGCAATCCGGCGGGCAGCGTCAAGGAGCGGACCAGGCTCACGGTCAACCGGTGGATCCGCACCTCCGGCGCCTTCGACGCCGTCCTCGACTTCGATGCCCTGCTGAAGGATCCGAACGACCCGACGGTGATCTACGGACCCTGGCGGTACGACTGCTACCACCCGAACGCGGCCGGCGACGCGATCCTCGGCCGGTCCATCCCGCTGGACGTCTTCGGGCTCCACGAGGCGAAGGCCGCGGCCTGACCTCAGGTGGCGTGGCGGTGCCCGGGCACCGCCACGCCCACCCCGGGCGAGTCGGCAAACCGACAGCCTCCACTGTGGCACGTCGTCTTTAGAATGAGCCATGGCTCCGCCGGCGATGAACCGCGCGACGATCGACGTGCTCGGTCTGCTGTTCAAGGCGTGGGAACAGCAGACCGAGGTGCACGGCTGGCAGTTGATGAGGTCGCTGCGGCGGTCGGGTCCGACGGTCTACGCGGTGCTCGACCGGCTCGAGGACGCCGGCTGGGTCACCGGTTCGTGGGAGCGACCGGCCGACCGCGCCGACGGACGTCCGAGGCGCCGCTACTACCGCCTCACCCCGACCGGCGCCGAGGCCGCCCGGCAGCACGCCGTCGCCCCCGCCGCCGCGCCGCCCCCGCGGCCACGACCGGGACATGGTGGAGGCGCTCACCTCGTTCTGCGCTCGCCTGTATGGCCGGCGGTCGGCCAGCCGCAAGGCGAGGGCCGCGATGGCGGCCGTTGAGGCGACCGCGTGAGCCGCGCCAAGCAGGGATTCCGGGTTGAGCTGAACCCCACGGATGGGCAACGCGTCCGGCTCGGCCAGCACGCCGGCCTGTCGCGGGTGGTGGAGAACTTCTGCCTCGCGCTGGTCAAGGCGGCGCTCGGCCAGCGGGAGGCCGAGCGTTCCTACGGCATACCCGACGAGGTGCTGACACCCGTCCCATGGTCGGCGCCCGCGATGGAGAAGGCGTGGCGAGGCACCCATCCCACCATGTTCGCGTGGTTCGCCGAGGCGGGTTTGTCGTCGCGGGTGCCGAAGGAGGCGTGCCGCGTTCGGGCGGCGGGGCTGAAGAACTGGGCGGATTCCCGCAAGGGCGCCCGCCGTGGACGCCGGATCGGTTTCCCGACCTGGCGCAAACGCAAGCACGGATCACGGTTCCGCTACGACGCCGACCGGGCCCGACCGGCCAACCCGCGCACGGTTGCCCTGCCCGGTATCGGCCCGGTGTCCACCCGGGAGGACATGTCGTGGCTGACCGACCGGCTCGGCGACGGACGTGCCCGGATCATCGGCGCGACGGTGCGCGAGCAGGCCGGCCGCTGGTGGGTGTCCTTCCAGGTCGACCTCGACCGCACCGACGTCAACACCCGGCGAGCGGTGCGGGCGGACGCGCCGACCTGCGGCATCGATCTCGGACTCAAGACGTTCGCGGTGATCGTTGACGACACCGGCGCCGTGGAGGAGGTGCACGCGCCTCGCGCGTTGAAAGCGGCGCAGCGCAAGCTGCGACGGGCGAACAAGTCCCTGGCCCGATGCCAGCGCGGGTCGAAAAACCGGGCTGAGGCCGTCGGCAAGGTCGCCGCTGTGCATCTGTCCGTGGCGCACAGGCGGACTGATTTCCTGCACCAGCTCACGACGAGGCTCGCGAGAACCAAGCGCGCCATCGCCGTCGAGTCGCTGAACGTCGCCGGGATGGTCCGTAACCGCCGCCTGGCCCGCGCCGTGTCCGATGCCGGGTTCGGCGAGTTCGTGCGGCAGTTGGAGTACAAGACCGGCTGGTACGGGTCGAAGGTGTGGGCGGCTGACCGCTGGTACCCGTCAAGCAAGACGTGCGGCGACTGCGGGGCGATCAACTCCGGACTGACCCTCTCCGGCCGGGTATGGGCATGCCAGTGCGGCAGCATCCACGACCGGGACCACAACGCGGCCCGGAACCTGCTGGCCGCCATGCACGCCGCCGCCTAGCGGTGCAGTCGCCGGGCAGTTCCCCGGAGACACGAAACGCCTGTGGAGGACCTGTAAGTCCCCGGCTTGCCGGGGCGCGGACCTGCGAAGCAGGAAGAGAATCACTGAGATTCTCCGAACGGATGATCCCGCTGCTGCAGGTGACCGACCTGCGCTACGTGCAGTCGCCCCTCGGCCGGCTGCTCAACTACGGCACGTTCCGCCTGGAGTCGGCCAGCCGGCGGAACGTGCTCCGTACCATCGCGGACCTGCCCAACCCGAACGAGCTCTACCTGCGCCTGGTCGAGGAGCTGTACGAGCCGGAGGCCGTGGAGGCGCGGCTGGGTTACCACGTCGACGAGGAGCCGGACGGCGATCCGTCCGCCGAGGTCGACGAGGAGGCGGTGGGCGGCCCGCCCGGCTGGCCATTCCTCGACAGCCGCCCGGAGCCGGCCCTGCCGGCGACCGGTCCGCGCGACCCGGCGTCGGTGCGGCAGGAGGTCATCCTGCGCGTCGGCGAGCTGGCCGGTCACCTGGCCGCCCTCACCGAGGCGATCACCCGACTCGAACCCGCGCCGCCGGCGGCGGCACCTCCGCGCGAGATGCCGGTGTCCGATGAGCTGTCCGCGCCGGCGTTCCTGGACGAGCAGCCGGCCGTGCCGGACGGCCGACTCGGAGCGCTCGCCCGATCACCCGTTGACGAGCAGGAGACCGGTCGGCCGATCCCGCACCGGCGTCGCCCGACCTTGGCGGACCCGTTGCCGGACGTCGCCGACTGAGCCTGCAGCGGGTCGGACCTCGGGGTTCATCCGGGCTGCTGAGGGCCGTCCCGGCGATTGACGTTCTAGGCTGGTCGGTGGCGAGGGAGTCACGAGTGCGGGAACTGGCGATCGTCGAGGCGCCGTCGGTGCTGGGGTTGCGGCCCTCCGGCGTGCAGGACCTGCCGGCGGCGCTGCTCGGCGCCGGTCTGCGCGACCTGCCCGGGGCGGTGGCGGCCGGCCGGGTCGACGCACCGCCGTACGACCCGCGTCGGGACCCGGAGACGGGGGTCCTCAACCCGCACGGGATCGTGCGGTACGCCACCAGCCTGGCTGATGTGGTCGGCGCGGTCCTCGCCCGCGGTTCGTTCCCGGTCGTCCTCGGGGGCGACTGCAGCATCCTCCTCGGTAACCTGCTCGCGCTGCGCCGGCGCGGGCGCTACGGCCTGCTCTTCGTCGACGGTCACACCGACTTCTACCAGCCGGCGGCGGAGCCGACGGGAGAGGCCGCCTCGATGGACCTCGCCCTGGCCACGGGCCGCGGACCTCGGGTGCTGACCGACATCGAGGGCCGTGGGCCGCTGGTGCGGGACGAGGATGTCGTCGCCTTCGGCTTCCGCGACGCCGCGGAGTCGACGGAGGCCGGGATGCAGCCGTTGCCGCCGCGACTGCGCACGATCGATCTCGACCGGGTGCGCGCAGCCGGCGCAGCCGAGGCGGCCCGGCAGGCGGTCGACTGGCTGGGGGCCGGTGGCACCTGCGGCTACTGGGTCCACCTCGACGTCGACGTCCTCGACGATGCCGTCATGCCCGCCGTGGACTACCGCCTGCCCGGCGGCCTGACCTGGGCCGAACTGGAGACCGTGCTGCGCACGGCGATGTCGGGCGGCCGGGCGGTCGGCCTCGATGTGACGATCTTCAACCCCCGCCTCGACCCCGATGGGCAGATCGCCGCGCACCTCGCCGGGTGTCTGCGCCAGGGGCTGTCGGTTCTGACCGACCCGGTCTGACCTTGCGCCCGGTCAGCCGAACGTCATCCTGACCGGCGCCCGATCGGCTGACCGGATGGTCACGGTGACCGTGGCGCCATCGACATCCACCTGCCCCCGGTCGGCCCGCACCCTCCGGTCGGTGGAGAACACCGCGAGGTCCTCGGCCTGCGTGGGCCGCAGCAGCACCTCGCTGTCCGACCGGGAAACCAGTTCGCAGCTCGTCTCCACCAGCGTCGCGGCTCCCACCCGCACGCCGGCTGGCAGGATGAGCCCGGTCCGCGCCGGGATCCGCAGCCGCCGTCCGGACAGGACGGGCCGGTCCCGGTGGCGCAGGCCGAACTCGACGGCCGACGGGGCGACGTTGAGCAGATGCAGCAGGCGTTGGCCGGCACGGTCGACGGTGGAGGTGAGCACCAGGCCGGGTTCGTCGGCATCGTGGCGCAGCCGACGTCGCACCCCCAGCCGGTCCAGGGCCGCGCGCCAGAAGTCGAGGTGGCAGGGATGGTCCGCCGCGATGATCAGGGCCAGCCCGGCGCCGACCGTGACCTCCATCCCGCACGGCCGGCCGGAGCCCACCTCGACGAGCACCGGCTCGCCCGCGCCGGCGAGCAGTTGGGCGTAACCGACGCGGACCTCCGCCGGTCCCGCCGCCCAGTCGTGGCCTACCACGGAGGGGTGGTAATGCGGGCCACCCTCCATCCACCCGTCGGCGGTCAGGCCCAGCGCGTCGGCGAGCAGCACGCAGCGGGTGCCGTCATGGTCCCGCTCCGGTAGCGGCCCGTGCAGCAGCAGCCGCCCACCGGCCCGGAGGTGGTCGACGAGCCGGCGCTGCACGTCCGCGCCGAGCGTCGGTGCGCTGGCCAGGGCGATCACGGACGGGGCGTCGGCCGGTGGCGGCGTTTGAAGGTTCAGCGCGGGGAAGGAGAATCCGCCGAGCAGCAGGGCCCGGGCCAGCACGTCCCGCGAGCCCATGCCGCGGAACCGCTCCAGTTCGCGCACCTGGGCGGCCCGGGCGGTGGAGGCGGGGTGGGCGTACTCGGTGAGGTAGTGGTCGGGCACGAAGCCCAACGCCAGACCGTCGTGTTCCTCATCTCCGTCGGCCAGCAGGTCGGCCACGCCACGGACGGCGTGCAGGGCGCGTCGGGCGGCGTGGTACGTCGGGTTCAGCCGTCCTTCCGGATCGACCGGGGCGGCGAAGCCGTGCCGTTCGCCGGTGAAGGCGATCCGGTCGTTGCCGTCGCCGACCGGCTCGGCCAGCGGCGGGTTGTGGCCGCCGGCGAAGAGGTAGAGGTTGAGCAGCCGGTTGCCCTGGGCCACGCAGAGCCGGGCCTTCAGCTCGATCGCCTCGGGTGGGTAGCGCACCGCCAGGTCCTCGCCGTAGTCGCCGTTGCCGGCTTCGAACTCGAGGCAGGTCAGCGGCTGGTCGGTTCCGTGCGTCGCGGCCAGGAAGGCATTGGAGACGTACAGGTCGGCGACGTTGGTGACGGTCAGGTCCCCGAGGTAGTAATCGGAGCCGGAGGTGAGCTGTGGCTGGCCGCGATAGGACTCGAAGAGCTGGCTGATCCCGACGGGAAAGGTGCGGCCCCGGCCGCCGCCGGTCCCGTGCACGTTGACCAGCAACGGCACCCCCCGGACGCCGTGCCGCTCGGCGCTGTCGCGCAGCGCGGCCACGTAGCGGCGGTAGCGGTCCCGCATGTAGCGGCCCAGGTCGTCATGGAGCGTGAGGGACTGTTGCTCCGCCGGGGTGCGCAGGGCGGTCGCCCAGGCCCGGGGGTCGGTGGGGTCGGCGCCGACACGGGCGGCGGCGCCGTCCTTGCCGTACCGGTCAACGGCCCAGCGGGCCAGGTCGGCGCAGAGCCCGTCGGTGAGGTCGGGGGAGTTGGTCACCCAGGACAGCATCCCGATCTCGTTGTCCAACTGCACCGCCACCACCGGGCCGTCGCGCCCGGCGAGCCGATCGGCGA
Organism: Micromonospora sp. NBC_00898; assembly: GCF_045207895.1. Classification (NCBI taxonomy): domain Bacteria; kingdom Bacillati; phylum Actinomycetota; class Actinomycetes; order Micromonosporales; family Micromonosporaceae; genus Micromonospora; species Micromonospora sp. NBC_00898. The sequence goes on along the minus strand of NZ_CP108775.1, from coordinate 2,583,325 downwards.
TCACCGGCATCACCTCGGCGTACCAGGCGTCGGCCGCGGCGAGGAACTCCGGCGCGAGATAGTCGGTTGTCCGGGTGCTGATCGGTGCGCCGCCCCAGGTGGTCGGCAGCAGGTGCGGGTGCTGCTCGTACACCCGGTAGGGGATGCCCTCGTTCTTGACCTCGGCCATGATGAACGGGCCGGGTCGGACCACCGCGCGCAGGCCGCGCCGGTGCGCGAGGTCCAGGAAGCCGGCCAGGTCCCGCTGCTCGTGGGTACGCCCCGTCAGGTCGACCGAGCCGTCCGGCAGCTCGTGCCACAGCCATGGGACGTACGTGGCGACGGTGTCCCCGCCGCAGTCCCGCAGCCGGTCGAGCCGGTCGGCCCAGTCGGCTCGGGCCAGCCGGAAGTAGTGCACCTCGCCGCAGAGCAGCAGCTGGGGTCGGCCGTCGATGACGATCCTGCGGTCCTCGAGTAGCACGGTGGACATTTGGCCTGCAGCTCCCCCCGCCGACGATTGTGGACCGGACTCTTGTGAACTTCCGCTCGCCTGCCTATGGTCGCCTGAAACCGGTTTCTGTCAATCGCACGCTACGGATCGGGGGAGTCATGGGCAACAGTCGGCTCACCGTCCGGGAGATCGCCCGGCTGGCGGGCGTCTCGGTCGCCACCGTCTCCCGGGTCTCCAACGGCACCGGCCAGGTGTCGGAGGAGATGCGCCGCCGGGTACTCGACGCGATCGAGAAGCACGGCTACCGCCCCGACCACCTCGGCCGTGCGCTGGCCGCCGGCCGGCACGGCGCGCTCGGCCTGGTCTTTCCGGGCCTGTCCGGCCCGTACTTCACCGAGTTGATCCAGGGCTTCGAGTCCGAGGCCGTTCCGTCGCGGGCCAGCGTCCACATCCTCTGCACGCATCTGCGGTCGGACTCCGACGCGCAGGTGCTGGAAATGGGCCGGCGGGTGGACGGGGTGGCGGTCATCGGCGGCACGATCTCGGACCCGACCCTGCTCCGGCTGGCCGAGATGGTGCCGGTCGTGGTGGTGGCAGGGCACGGCCCCGACGGCGTGCCCTCGGTCCGGGCCGAGAACGTCGCCACCATGGCCGAGCTGACCCGGCACCTCCTGCTCGACCACGAGTTGACCGACCTGGTGTTCGTGGGCAATCCCGAGGGGTCGCCGGACGTCAGCGAACGCTGGGCCGGATTTCTCGCCGCCCACCGGTCGGCGGGGATCACGCCGCCGTCCGCCCCCGTCGCGGTGGCTCTGCAGCAGGCGGACGGCGTCCTCGCCGCCGAACAACTGCTGCGCGCCGACATCCGCCCCGGCGGCGTCGTCTGTGCCAACGACGAGACGGCCCTCGGTGTCCTCGTCGGAGCGCTCGGTCGGGGCCTGCGGGTGCCGCAGGACCTCGTCATCACCGGGTTCGACGACGCCCCGATCGCCGCTCTGGTCAACCCGGCGCTGACCACTGTCCGCCAGCCGGTCCGCGAACTGGCCGCCGAGGCGGCCCGCCTGATCCTCACCGCGGTCGAGGAGCCCGAGCGCCCCCGCGCCGGCGACATCGTGCTGCCCACCGAACTCGTCCTGCGCCGCAGCTGCGGCTGTCCGGCGGACCCCGGGACTGGAGGTACCGGCCCGTGAGGAGAACCCTGTTCGGGTGCGCTGGCCGCAGGCCCGGTCAGAGCAGCTGAGCGGCGCCGGTCAATCCGTTGACAATCATTGTGACCGATGCCACAGTCAGTCCATTGTAAGCGCTTCCGGTAGGTGTAACCGCTTTTCGTTCCGTTTTGGGAGCCCTGGTGAAGCCACAGGATCGATCGCAGGTGACGATCTACGAGGTCGCGCGGCGGGTGGGCGTCTCGATCGCGACGGTGTCCCGGGTGGTGCGGGGTCATGGGGAGGTGGCCAACGAGACCCGTCGTCGGGTGCTCGAGGCGGTGGAGGAGCTGCAGTTCCGACCCAGTCGCCTGGGGCAGTCGCTGGCGGAGGGCCGGCACGCGGCCAACGGCATCGTCTTCCCGGATCTGTCCGGCCCGTACTACGCCGAGGTGATCCTCGGGTACGAAGAAGTCGCCGCGGAGCTCGGCAGCAGCGTCCTGATCCTGGCCACGCACGGGCGGACGGATCCGGGCCGAAAGGTGCTTGATCTGGCCCGTCGCGTCGACGGCATGGCGATCATGGGCCGGACCGTGTCCGACGGCGTGGTCGCCCAGGTCGCCGCGACCGGCATGCCGACCGTGCTGCTGGCCCGGCCCCCGGTCGGCGAGCTGGACACCGTCACGACGGACAGCGATGCCAGCGCTCGCGAGATGGTCGACCACCTGCTGGGTCACGGCTACCGGCGGTTCGCCTACCTGGGCGACCCCGCCGAGTCGTCCGACGTGACCGCCCGCTACAACGCCTTTCGCGCAGCGCTCGTGGACTCCGGAATCCGGTTTCCTCGCGCACCCGTGCGGTGCGCCTTCGATCTTCCAGCAGGGCAGGAGGCCGCGCAGCGGGCGCTCGCGGTTTCGCCCCGGCCCCGGGCGTTGGTCTGCGCCAACGACGAGGTCGCGCTGGGTGCGCTGGCAGCGGCGGGACAGCTGGGCCTGTCCGTCCCCGACGACGTCGCGATCGTCGGCTGGGACGACGTGATGGCCGCCCGGTATGCGGGGCTCACCACCGTGCGCCAGCCGATGCGCGAGCTGGGTGCGACGGCGGCGCGATGGCTGCAGGACCGCATGGCCGGCACCCGCCTGCCGCTGCGGCGAGAGGTGCTGCGAACACAGCTCGTCATCCGCACGAGCTGCGGCCAACATCCGATTGAAATGGAGGTTCCATGATGAGAACAGGGACCCGCAGGGGCGTCGCCGTGGCCCTCGCGGCGGTACTCGCGCTGAGCGGCTGTGGCCGCGACAGCCGCGGCGGCAACCAGGACGCGGCCAAGCCCGTCGGCGAGGGCAAGGCGAAGGGCGACATCACGGTCTGGGCCATGGGCGCCGAGGGGGAGAAGCTCTCGGCCCTCGCGGACGACTTCATGAAGGAGAATCCGGACGCGAAGGTCACCGTGACCGCCGTGCCGTGGGACGGCGCACACGACAAGCTGGCAACCGCGATCGCCGGTAAGCAGACGCCCGACGTCAGCCTCATCGGCACCACCTGGATGGGGGAGTTCGCCAAGACCGGCGGACTCGACGCGACCCCGTCCGATCTGGTCAAGAAGGACGACTTCTACGAGGGCGCGTGGAACACCACGGTCGTCGACGGCACCTCCTACGGCGTGCCGTGGTACGTGGAGACGCGGCTGCTCTACGTGAACAAGGCGGCCGCCACCAGGGCCGGCGTGAGCACCCCGCCGAAGAGCTGGGACGAGCTCAAGTCGGCGATCAGGGCGCTCAAGGACAAGGGCGGCGCCAAGTGGGGCGTCAACCTCCAGCCCGGCCAGACCGGTTCCTGGCAGACCGTCATGCCGTTCGTCTGGCAGAACGGCGGCGACGTGGCCAAGGACGGGAAGTTCACCCTCGACAGCCCGCAGGCGGTCGAGGCCCTCGCCTTCTACAAGTCCTTCTTCGACGAGGGCCTCGCACCGAAGGATCTGCCGCAGGGCGCCCTCGAGCCGGCCTTCGTCAAGGGCCAGATCGGGGCGTTCGTCTCCGGCCCCTGGCACATCTCGGTCCTGAAGGACCAGGGCGGCGTCGGCAAGTACGACCTCTGGCCGATGCCCACCAAGCAGTCGGGCACGTCGTTCGTCGGCGGTGGCGACCTGGCGGTCTTCAAGGACGCCAAGAACCGCGACGGCGGGTGGAAGTTCGTCTCCTACCTGTCCCGGCCCGAGGTGCAGGCCAAGTGGTACAAGACGGTCAACGACCTGCCCGCGGTCAAGAAGGGCTGGGACGACCCGGCGCTGAGCGGTGACCCGCAGCTGTCGACGTTCGGCAAGCAACTCGAGGACGCCAAGTCGCCGCCCACCATCGCCACCTGGGAGCAGGTGTCCGCGGCGATCGACGCCGAGGTCGAGAAGATGTGCAAGACGGGCGAGAAGGCGGAGGACGCCGCCAAGGCCATGCAGCAGCAGGCCACCTCGATCGGCACCGGGGCCTGACATGACCGCGGTCGCGTCCGACGCGTCCACCCGGCGGGGGCGCAGTGTCCTGCGCCTCCGCCGGGCCGCGGTCGGCTGGGGTTTCGCCCTTCCCTTCACCGTCCTGTTCGTGGTCTTCATGGCCGGGCCTGTGCTCGCCTCGCTGCTGATGAGCTTCACCGATATCCGCAGCGCCGACCTGCGCAACCCGCTCGGCGTCAACGTCGTCGGGGTGCACAACTACAGCCGGCTGCTGCATGACGAGGTGTTCGTCAAGGCTGCGGTGAACACCGCCATCTTCGTGTTCGCCGGTGTGCCGCTGACGATGGTGGCCGGACTGGCGGCGGCGCTCGGGTTGAATTCGGGCCTGACCCGGTTCCGGTCCCTGTTCCGGGTCGGCTACTACCTACCCGTCGTGACCAGCATCGTGGCGATCTCCGTGGTCTGGCGCTTCCTGCTCCAACCGGACTCCGGTCTGGTCAACGGCCTGCTCGGCCTGGTCGGCGTGCACGGGCCGAACTGGCTCTACGACACCCGGCTCGCCCTGCCGTCGCTGATCGTCATGGCCGCCTGGCGCAACCTCGGCTACCAGATGGTGATCTTCCTGGCCGGTCTGCAGGCCATCCCGCAGGAGCTGTACGAGGCGGCGCGCATCGACGGGGCGACCGCCTGGCAGCAACTGCGGTACGTGACGCTGCCCGCGCTGCGACCCACGCTGCTCTTCGTCGGAGTCATCTCCACCATCGGCTACCTGCAGTTCTTCGAGGAGCCGCTGGTGATGACCCGGGGCGGCCCGCTCAACTCCACGCTGTCCGTCTCGTACCACATCTACAACCAGTTCGGCTTCGGAAACTACGGCTACGCGTCGGCGATGAGCTACGTGCTGTTCCTGGTGATCGTGTTGATGTCGATCCTGTGGTTCCGGCTGCTCCGTTCCGAAGAGGGAAGGTGACCCGATGTCGACATCGGTGACCACGCCCGGCCGGCGGCAACATTCGCCCGGGACGCCGGAGGCAGTCGGGCGACGGAGGGCTCGGCGCCCTCGCGACCGGGTCGCCACCATCGTCCTGCACGTGCTGCTGGTGATCGGGCTGATCGTCATGGTCGGCCCGTTCCTCTGGATGCTGCTGTCGTCGCTGAAGCCGGAAGGCGAGATCCGGCTCGTGCCACCGACCTGGTGGCCGCACCATCCGACGCTCGACAACTACCGGGAGTTGTTCGCCCGCCTCAACTTCCCGACGTACTTCCTGAACTCGGCAATTGTCGCCGCGCTGATCACCCTCGGGAATCTGCTGTTCTGCTCGGCGGTCGGCTATGCCCTGGCCAAGCTCCGCTTTCCCGGCCGGCGGGCCCTGTTCGGGCTGGTCCTGGGCTCGGTGATGGTCCCCGGCATGGTGACTTTCGTCCCGCTGTTCGTGCTGGTCGCCAACATGGGCCTGACCAACACCTACGCCGGCCTGGTGCTGCCGTTCCTGGCCTGGGCGCTGGGGGCGTTCCTGATGCGTCAGTTCATGCAGTCCATCCCCGACGAGCTGATCGAGTCGGCGCGGGTGGACGGCGCCGGCGAGGTCCGCATCTTCCTGCGCGTCGTCCTGCCGCTGTGCCGTCCGGCGCTCGCCGCACTGGGCATCCTCAGTTTCCTCACCTTCTGGAACAGCTTCCTGTGGCCCCTCGTGGTGGCCACGACCGAGGACAAGTACACCCTGCCGGTCGCCCTCGCCCTGTTCAGCGTGGGCCAGAACCAGACCAGGTTCGGGCTGCTGCTCGCCGGCTCCGTCGTGGTGGTGCTGCCCGTGCTGATCGTCTTCCTCCTGCTGCAACGGCACTTCGTACGTGGAATCGCCACCACCGGCCTCAAGTAGTGGACCCGGAACTCATCTCCGGAGGTAGCCAATGATCCGTCCCGCCCGCGTCGCCCTGGCGGCGGCGCTCGCCCTCACCCTCGCAGCGTCCGGCGCGGCCAGCGCCGCCGCCGCACCACCAGCCGACTCGTCGGCCGGGGCCGGCCTGCCCGGCTCCGTTCCCTGGGCGGCCGACACCTGGCGGTCCATGGCCGCGATGGCCGACCCACGTACGGGGCTGCCGGCCGACAACATCGGTGGCGACCTCTCGGCCGCCAGCCGCGCCCGGTACACCTCGCCCACCAACATCGGGGCGTACATCTGGTCGGCGATCGCCGCTCGGAAGCTGCATGTCATCTCGGAGCAGGAGCAGGTGCAGCGCATCGGGCGCGCCCTCGACTCGCTCGCCGGGTTGGAGCGGCACCCCGACTCCGGCATGTTCTACAACTGGTACGACCCGGCCACCCTGCAACTGCTGCGGACCTGGCCGGAGAACGGCTCGACCGTCTATCCCTTCGTGTCCAGCGTCGACAACGCCTGGCTCGCCGCCGCCCTGATGATCGTGCACAACGCAGTGCCGCAACTGCGCCACAAGTCGGACCCGCTGCTCGACGCCATGGACTTCGGCTTCTACTACGACTCGCAGGCGCGGGGGCCGGACGTGCCGGTCGGGCTGATGCGCGGCGGCTTCTGGGTCGAGCCGCCTCCCGGCTGTTCGACCAAGGGCAACTACGAACACCGCGGTCCGGACGTCTACTACACCTGCCACACCTACGGGGCTTTCAACAGTGAGACCCGGATGATCAGCTACGTGGCGATCGCGCTCGGCCAGGTGCCGCCCGCGCACTACTTCGCGCCCTGGCGTACCTTCCCGGACACCTGCGACTGGTCCTGGCAGGAGATGCGTCCGGTCGGACAGTGGCGGGAGTACCAGGGCGTGCCGGTCTTCGAGGGTGCCTACCGCTACCAGGGGCTGCAGTTCGTGCCCACCTGGGGCGGTGACATGTTCGAGGCTCTGATGCCGGACATGTTCGTGCCCGAGGAGCAGTGGGGCCCGGACAGTTGGGCCCGGAACCACCCGGTCTACGTGCGCGGTCAGATCGAGCACGGCATGAACGACGCGAAATACGGCCACTGGGGCTTCTCGCCGGCCTCCGATCCCCAGGGCGGCTACCGGGAGTACGGAGTCGACGCCATGGGGCTCGACACGAACGGCTACGCGAGCGACGAAGAGCGCACCAGTGTCGACTACGGCTTCGAGGGTTGCCCCGGCCGGCCCGCCCAGCCGCTGCCCGCCGCGTACGGCGATGGTGTGGTGACCCCGCACGCGGTGTTCCTCGCCATGCGCTACGCGCCGGACGATGCGCGGGCCGAACTGACCAGGCTGCGGACCCAGTTCGACAGCTACGGGCCCGGCGGCTTCTACGACTCGGTGGCGGTGCGCAGCGGCACCGTCGCGAAGCGGTACCTGGCGCTCGACCAGGGCATGATCATGGCCGCGCTCGGCAATCTGTACGGCGGCGACATCCTTCGGGAGGAGTTCAGCCGGGGCGGTGCCGAGCGGCTGTTGCGTCCGGTGATGCGGATCGAGGAGTTCTCCGTACCGGCGCGGCAGTAGCGGGTCCCGCGGCCCGTCCGACCGTCGGTGTTCCGCGGCCGGAGCCTAGCCGGCTCCGGCCGCGGACAACGACCGGTCCGCGGTGCCGTGACCCCGACCGGCGTGGGCGCGAGGGGTCGCGCTGCTCCGGTCAGGCGCCGGCGACCTCAACCAGCACCACGCCGGGTTGCGGCAGCGCGAGGTCGATGACGCAGGCGTCGCCGTCGATCGTCGGCCGCACCTCCTCCGCCAGCAGGGTGTCGGCGGCGCGCAGCGCCTCCCACTGCTCGTCGGTGGGCCAGTCGCCGAGCCCGAGCCGTTCGGCGAGGGTGGTGACGTCGCCGTGTTCCCGGTCGAGCCGGGTGACCATCGCCGCCCGACCGGCGGCACCGTCGACGGTCAGCCTGACCCGGCGGGCCAGCGCCGCGCTGCCGTCCCGCTTGGACTGGTCCAGCGTGCTGTTCCAGACGAGGATCGCCAGGCTGCCGTCGTCGCGCCGGCTGGCCCAGGTCTGCACCAGGCCCGCCGCGCCGTCGCCGCCGGCGGTCACCGGCAGCTCGGTGTCGCCGAGCTGGGCGAGCAGCCACAACGCGTGGTAGCGGGGCTTGGCGATGCCGCCGACCGTGATCAGCCCGAAGCCGCCGTGCAGCAGGCGGGGCGGGCGGCCGAGTTCCTCGAAGTGGTCGCTGGCCACCCAGTACGACAGCGCGTCGACCCGGCCCGCCGCCGACCGCATCCCGGTGAGCAGGAACGCGGCGGCGGAGGCGCCGTCGTTGACCGGGTGGAAGTGGGTGGGGGTCACCCCCCACTCGGTCCACAGGATCCGCGCGTCCGGCACGCCCAGCCGGGCCAGGGTGGGGCGCAGATCCAGCGGGGGACTGCCGTAGGTGTGGGTGGAGACGAAGTCGACCGGCGTGCCCGAGACGGCGACATGCTCCAGCAGCGCGTCGACCCAGCCGGCCGCCGCCGAGGACGGGCCGCCCACCGGGATGCGCGGGTCGACGTCCTTGACCGCGCGGGCCGTGACGTCGTACAGCCGCATCCACTCCTCGCGGCTGCCCGACCAGAACACCTCCAGGTTGGCCTCGTTCCACACCTCGAAGTCCCAGCCGAGCACCTGCTCGCCGTAACGGTCGAGCAGGTGGGTGACGAGGGCGCGGACGAGGTCGCCCCACCGGTCCCAGTCCCGCGGCGGGGAGATCACGCCGCGGTAGTCGAACACCGTACGCCCGGGATCGGTGGCGAGGTCGCGGGGCATGAATCCGACCTCGACCACCGGTCGCAGGCCCACGGACAGGACCAGGTCGTAGACCTCGTCCACGCGACGGAAGTCGTATACCGGCTTTCCGTCCACCTCGCGGTAGACGCCGAGGTCGTCGTGCAGGATCGCGTGCGCCCGAACGGTCTCCACGCCGATCTCGTCGTGGACCCGGCGCAGCGCGGCCAGCAGTTCGGGACCGATCTCCCGGCCGCCCGACAGGTCCCGGCACAGCAGCTGGGACAGTCGCTCACTGCCGATCATCGGCCGCCACGGCCGGGGTAGCGGCCGGCCCTCGGCGGCGGCGTCGAGCCGCAGCGACACCGTCGGAGGGTCGGCCCCGGCCGGTTGGGCGGTGCCCGGCGCCGGTTCGCTCAGCGGGCCGGTGAGGGTCACCTCCGGCACGGCGGCGACGGCGTAGGCGTACTGCCGGCCGGGCTCGCCGGTGGTGTCGACATACCAGGTGTCGGGCACGGCGAGGACGTCACCGCCGAGGTGGTCGACCGGAGTGAGATCACCGTCCGGAGTGCCGTCGACCAGCGGGGCGCGGTGCACGAGGTAGCCCACGGCACCGTCCACCGGCTGCCAGGAGATGCGGACGTGGCCGACGCCTTCGTCGACGGTCAGCCCGGCCGGCGACGGGAGCTGCGGTGCGGGTCGTCCGCCGCTGTCGCCGCTATGACGGGCGATGCGGGCCTCCCAGTCGGATCGGGCGGACGGCTGCTGGTCGTTGACGTTCGTCACCGGGACACCTCCAGGCCTCTCGGTTGGTCCGATCCGAGCACTGTAACCGGTTACCGCACCGAGTTCGAGCGGTGCTCGTCACCGGTGTCCGGCGCAGCAGGGCCGGCCGACGTGCCGAGAGGTGCCGGCTCGGGACGCCCCGGGCGGTCACCGCCGTGCCTCGCGAACGACCGCTCAGCAGGCGATAGGCCGGCCCGCCTCCGTCCTGAGTGGTGGGTCGACGGGTGCGTCGCCAGGCCCGGAGGACGCCACCACCACCGGGTTGCGCAGCAGAGCGTTGCGGCGTCAGGCCGGGGCGGCCGCTGCGAGCCACGGCAGCGGGTCCACGGGCCGGCCGCCGAGACGCACCTCGAAGTGCAGGTGCGGTCCGGTGGACGCGCCGGTCGACCCGACCAGGCCGATCACCTGGCCGGCGCGTACCCGCTGCCCGGGCGAGACCAGCAGTCGGGACTGGTGGCCGTAGCAGGTGGACAGCCGTTGCCCGTCCGCCCGGCCGTGGTCCAGGCAGGTGTAGTTGCCGTAGCCGCCGTACCAGCCGGCGCGGGAGACCCGGCCGTCGGCGGCCGCGACGATCGGGGTGCCGACGGGGGCGGCGAGATCCACCCCCGGGTGCAGGTGCCACACGTGGTAGTACGGGTCGAACCGGTCGCCGAACTCGCTGGTGAGCCGGCCCGACAGCGGACGGCCGACCTTGCCCGCACCGGCTGCGGCGATGCCGCGGGCCGGTGCCGGCACGGCGGGCATGGTCCGTACGCGACGGTTGATCTCCTGCCGGAGCCGCGCCTCCTCCTGCTGACGACGGGTGAGTTCGGCCTGACCGGAGGTGATCGCGCCGGACAGGGCGACAGCCCGGCCGGTGGGGGTGTCCACGACGTCCGCGGAGTCCGCCACGGCGAAGGGCGGCGCCGCGTCGGCGTCGCCGCCGGTGGTCAGCGCGGTCAGCAGTTGCAGCACCGGATCCGGCCCGTGCTGCACCCTGGCCAGGTCGTCGCGCGTCCGGGCGAGGATGTTGTGCAGGTACTGGATCCGGTGCTGGACGTCGCCGAGGGCGGCCACCTGGCGGGCCTGCGGCGTGCCGGGGATGTCCACCGGCGGCTGCGGATACAGGTCGGCGCCGGGGTCGGCGGCGATCAACGCCGCGGCCGATCCGGGGCTCACCATCGGGCCGCCGGGGCCGGGGGAGACCGGGCCGCCCACCCGCGGTGGAGTGCGGGCGGCCGGCGGGGTGGTCGCGGGCGGCGCCGGCTGCCCGGTCGACGGAGTGGCCGACGGGGCGGTCGGCGGCTTCAGGGTCGGCAGCTTGACCGTCGGCAGCGTGCTGGGCGGCAGCGTCACCGGCGGCAGCGACACGCTCAGCGACGGGCTGGGCAGGGTCGGCAGGGGCAGCGGACCCTGCCCCGAGGTCTGCGGCGCAGCGGTCGCCGCCCCGGGCTCCACGCAGAGGGACGTCATCATCAGCGCCGCCGCCCCGGCGACGGTCGCCAGCGTGCCCTGCCGCCGCCACCGTCGGTCCATGCCGTACTCCTGCCGCCGACCCGTTTCGCGTTCCTCTGCTACATCGGATCCCGGGGCCTGTTCGTTACAGCGTGCCGTGCGGCGGCGGGTCGTGCCGCCGAAGCCGCCGCCGACGCGTCAGCAGCGCACCCACGGCGATCGCGCCGGCCACCATCACCGCCGCGACGGCCGGCACCCACGTCGATCGGCCGGACGGCGTGACCTCGCTCGCCACGGCCGGCGACTCCAGCGCCGGGTCGGTGGGCGTGGCCGTCGCCCCCGGGAGCAGATATGCGTTGCTGGCGAACTGGGCGCCCGTCGCGGCCGACTCCAGCGAGGTGACACTGACCCGGTTGCGCACCACCGTGCCCGGCGGCACACCCGGACGGACCCGTCCGGTGATGGTGATCCGCGGCACCGCCGGTGCGCTGCCCAGCCGCAGGTCGCCGAGCTCGCAGACGACGGTACGAGGCGACGCCGTGCACCGGCCCGGTTCGGCCCGGGCGGTGGCACCGTCGAGATCAGCCGTGGTGGTGAACGTGACCCGGGTGTTGGTGAGGGTGCCACCACCGGAGATCGTGATGGTGTGGGTCACCCGCTGCCCGGGCAGCGCGCCGAACGGGGTCGACGTCAGCACCGGCGCGGCGTCCACCGGCGGGACGGGCGTCGGCGTCGGCGTTGGGGCAGTGGTGGCCAGGGCGGCCAACAGGCTCACCACGGGTGCGGCAACCGACTCCCACATTCCCACACTGTAGGCCGCCCGCCGGGCGTCCGCCGGGCGTTGTCCGTCCTGTCCCTCCGGTGGGTTTCATCGACGCCGACTGTTGCGCCTGCGGCACCGACCGACTGCGCCGGCGACACGCTGGTGACGGTGCTGGTGGCCAGGGCCCGACCGGGCGGCCTGCCGGGGACTGACGAATGTCCTGAGGGTATATACGCGAGGTATACCCTGAGGGTAGTCTGCTGGCATGAGCGTTCCCATCACCCTTCTCGGCCTGCTCGAACGCGAGCCCAGCCACGGGTACGACCTGAAGCGCGACTACGACGCCTATTTCGGGCGGGGCAGGCCGCTGCCGTACGGCCAGGTCTACTCGACCCTCAGCCGCCTGGCCCGTGACGGCAAGGTGGTGATCAGCGAGGTCGGCCCCGGCGCGGGGCCCGACCGGAAGCGCTACATCATCACGGACCTGGGCGCGACCGAGGTCGAGCAGTGGCTGACCCAGCCGGTCGAGCCGGAGCCGCACCTGCAGACGGTGCTCTTCGCCAAGGTCGTGCTCGCGCTGATGCTGGACCGTCCCGCCGGCGAATACCTCGACACCCAGCGCACCGCACACCTGCAGCGGATGCGCGAGCTCACCGAGATCAAGCGCACCGGCAGCCTCGTCGACGCGTTGCTCGCCGACCACGGCCTGTACCACCTGGAGGCGGACCTCCGGTGGATCGAGATGACCGGCGCCCGACTGGACGCCCTGAGGAAGACGGTGCGGCCATGACCATCGTGATCGAAGCCCGGAACGTGGAGTTCTCGTTCGGCCATACCCCCGCGCTGCGGGGCGCGAGCATCGCCGTGGACCAGGGCGAGATCCTCGCCGTCATGGGCCCCAGCGGCTCGGGCAAGTCGACGCTGCTGCACTGCCTGGCCGGCATCCTCGTGCCCGATTCCGGCGAGATCCTGTTCGGCGGGGCCCGGCTCGACGCCATGACCGAGAACGAGCGCAGCACTCTGCGCCGGGACCGTTTCGGGTTCGTGTTCCAGTTCGGCCAGCTCGTCCCCGAGCTCACCGCGGTGGAGAACGTCGCCCTGCCGTTGCTGCTCAGCGGGGTCCGTCGGACGGAGGCGCTGCGCAAGGCGTACGGCTGGTTCGAGCGCCTCGGCCTGGACGGCATGGAGCAGCGCCGGTCGGGTGAGCTGTCCGGAGGGCAGGCGCAGCGCGTCGCCCTCGCCCGCGGCCTGGTCGCCGGGCCGGAGGTCCTTTTCGCCGACGAGCCGACCGGTGCGCTCGACTCACTCACCGGCGAGCAGGTCATGGACCTGCTGGTCGCCGCGGCCCGCGAGCAGGGCACCACGGTCATCCTGGTCACCCATGAGCCACGGGTCGCGGCGTACGCCGACCGCGAGGTCATCGTCCGAGACGGGCGCGTGAACGCGCCGGACCGGATCGCGTCATGATCGGCTTCGGGCTACGCCTCGCCATCGCGGGCGGCCGGGAGGCGCTCACCCGCCTCGTCATCATCGCCGCCGCCGTCGCGGTGGGCGCCGGGTTGCTGCTGGTCACCCTCGCCGGGGTCAACGCCGTCAACGCGCAGCTCACCCGGTACGCGTCGATGTACCCCCAGGCGTCCACCGGCGGCGACGCGGATCCACTGTTGTGGTCGACGCGGGAAGACTACTTCCACGGCAAGCAGATCATCCGCATCGACGTCGCCGCGACCGGACCGAACGCGCCCACCCCGATCGGCGTTCCGACGACCCCGGGCCCGGGGGAGTACTACGCCTCGCCGTCGTTGCAGAAGCTGCTCGCCGCCCAACCGGCCGACCAGTTCGGCGACCGCTACCCCGGACGTGACCTGGGCACGATCGGTTCCGCGGCGTTGACGTCGCCGGACGTGCTGCTCGTCATCGTCGGCGGCACCCCCGACGCGGTCGCCAAGCTACCCCAAGCGAAGCAGCTCACCAGCATCGGCGACAACATTCCCGCGCTCCCCGAGACCACGGTGGACCTCATCCTGGGCGTGGTCGCCGGCGGGCTGCTGTTCCCGGTGCTGATCTTCATCGGCATGGCCACCCGGCTCAGCGCCGCCCGCCGGGAGCAACGGTTCGCCGCGATGCGCCTGGTCGGCGCGACGCCAAAGCAGATCTCGGTGGTCGCGGCGGTCGAGGCGGCCGCCGCGGCCGTCGCCGGGACCGCCCTCGGCTTCATCCTGTTCTTCGCGTGCCGTGGCTGGCTCGCGAGCATCCCGTTCACCGGCATGTCGTTCTTCCCCGACGACATGTCGCTGGGCGTGCTGGACGTCGTGCTCGTTGCGCTCGGCGTCCCGGCCGGAGCGGCGGTGGCGGCGCAGGTCTCGCTGCGCCGCGTGCGGATCTCGCCGCTCGGCGTCACCCGGCGGGGCACCCCACGCGCCCCGCGCGCGTACCGGCTGATCCCGCTCGTGCTCGGCGTCGCCGTGCTGGCGTTCGCCATCGGTCACCGGCCCGAGACATCGGACGGACAGACCGCGGTGTTCCTGCCCGGGCTCCTGCTCATCATGGCCGGGCTGGTCCTCGCCGGCCCCTGGCTGACGATGGTCGGCGCCCGGGTCATGGCGCGGCGCGCGAGCCGGCCCGCCACCCTCATCGCCGCGCGCCGCCTCGCCGACAACCCGAAGGCCGGCTTCCGGGCGATCAGCGGCATCATGCTCGCGCTCTTCGTCACCAGCGTGGCCGTCGGCGTGATCACCACGATCGTCGCCAATCGTGGCCCGGCGCCGATCGGCTCGACGGATGCCGGCACCATATCCACCGCCTTCTACGGGGACCCGCCCTCAGTGCCCGACACACTCCTGCCCGAGCTGCGCTCGATCCCGGGCGTCCAGAGCGCCACCGTGATCCACCTGAACCCAGTCAGGGACGGCGAGCCCGGCGTGATCGCGTGCACCGACATCCCGAAGGCCTACGGCCGGTGCACCGACGGCGCCACCGTGGCCACCGTGGCGGACAATTTCATCCCCTACCGCGAGTCGGCGTCCTCCACGAGGATCTGGCCCGCCGCATCCGTCTCCGCCGAGGACCTCCAGCGGTTGCCGGTGGTATCGATCGTCGTCGGCACGGACGGTTCGGCGGCCGCACTGGAGCGGTCGCGCACGGTCCTCTCGCTCGCGTTTCCAACCTTCTGGGTGGCCCCGCACGCTCCCGGTGATTTCGAGTCGGACTTCGCCGATCAGCTGCGTGGCTGGGAACAACTGGCCAACGTCATCATCATCGCCAGCCTCGCGCTCGCCGGCTGCAGTCTCGCCGTCAGCGTGGTCGGTGGTCTCACCGAGCGCAAGCGCCCGTTCAGCCTGCTCCGCCTCAGCGGTGCGCCCGTGCGGGTCCTGCGCCGCGTGGTCGCGCTCGAGAGCGCCGTACCGATGCTCGCGGTCGCCGTGGTCGCGGTCGGGATGGGCTTCCTCGCCGCGCAACTGTTCCTCAAGGCGCAGATGCACTACACGCTCACCGCGCCGAGTGTGGGGTTCTACGTGATCGTCGTCGTCGGGCTGGCGGCCTGCCTCGGCATCATCGCCTCCACCCTGCCGCTGTTGGAACGCATCACTGGACCGGAGACCGCCCGCAGCGAATAGTTCCGGGGCCCGTCGCCGCCGCAGCCCTGACCGGCTGCGGCGGCGACGACGCGAGAGACTGCCGCCGTCAGACGCCGGAAGGGTACGTCTCGGGCTCGGCGATGCTGACGGGCCGGACGCGCAGCGGCCGGACGGCCTGGGACTCGTCCATCCAGCAGAAGGCGTCGTAGCGGTCGCCGAGCACGGTCGGGACGTAGTTGCCCCAGCTCTCCCGTTCGGGGTGGTAGACGACGCCGATCGCCCGGTGGTCGAGCTCGTGGGTGAGCAGGTCGGGCCGGCCGTCGCGGGGGAAGACGAACAGGGCCTGCGACGGCGCGGCGCCGTGCAGGGCCTCCTCCAGCGAGTGCCGACGCCCGGGCGGCACCGGCATCACCTCCATCGGCGCGCCCCAGGCGTCGCCGGCGACGACCGTGCCGTGGTGGGTGCCGAAGCCGACCAGCACGACCTGGTCCGCGCCGTACCGTTCCCGGGCCAACTGGCCGATGTTGACCTCGCCGGCATCGACCATGTCGGTGGCGCGGGCGTCACCGACATGCGTGTTGTGCGCCCAGACCACCGCCTTCGCACCCGGCCCGTACTGCTGCAGGAGCCGGTCGAGCGTGTGGTCCATGTGCCGGTCGCGGACGTTCCACGACTCCCGGCCACCGCGTGCCATCGTCCGGTAGTAGCGCTCGGCCCCGGCCACGACCTCGGCGTTCTGCCAGGCCCCGAAGCGGCCCGCGCCGTCCGCCGCGGCCCGCTCGCGGAGCCGGACGAGCAGGTCCACCACCTCATTCTCGCAGTTGGTCGGCACGAGCCGGGTTGCCAGCGCGTACTGCTGCGGGTCCTCGTCGTAGGGCTGGAAGCAGCCGTAGGCGGCCAACGCCACCGGCACCTGTTCCGGGTCGTGCTCGCGCAGCCAGGTGAGGATCTCGCGCAGCGACTCCCACAACGAGTACACGTCCAGACCGTGGAAACCGGCCCGGGCAACCTCGTCCACCCGCGCGTTGCGGGCGCGCAGCCAGCGGGTGAAGTCGACGACCTCCTCGTTGGCCCACATCCACGTCGGCCAGCGGTCGAAGGTCACGAGCGCCTCCCGCGGGTCGGTGGGCGCGTCGGGCAGGCAGCGCACGCTGCGGTCCACCCGGTCACAGTCGGGCCAGTCGCCCTCGACGGCGACGAACGAGAAGCCCTTCTCCTCGATCAGCCGCCGGCTGATCGCCGCGCGCCACGTGTAGAACTCGTGCGTGCCGTGGCTGGCCTCGCCGAGCAGCACCACCCGGGCGTCACCGACCCGGTCCAGCAGCACGTCCAGGTCCCCCGGGTCGACCAGTGGCGCCGCGAGCCCGGTCACCTCGTCGTCGTAGCGTCCCATCGTCCCCGGCGTACCCGTTGCGGCGTGGGCCATGCGAGCCACCGTCGACCGGCACCGGCGGGAATGACCGGTGTCCTGTCGGGTACGCCGGCCGCGACACGCGAGGAGGGCGACATGACCAGCACCGTTCCCGACGTGGTCGATCGCTACTACCGGCAGATCGGCGAAAGCGACATCGACGGCTTCATCTCCTGCTTCACCGACAACGCGATCGTCGCCGACGAGGACCGGACCTACCAAGGCCCGGCGGCGATCCGGGCCTGGCGCGAGCGGACCGCGGCCGAGTTCGACTACAACGCCGTACCGGAGTCGGTGCAGGAGGAGGCCGGGGGCAACGTCGTGGTGACCACCCTCGTCTCGGGCACCTTCCCGGGCAGCCCGGTGCGGCTGCGCCACCGGTTCACGATCCGCGACGGCCTGATCGGCGCCCTGGACATCCGGCCGTAGTAACTCGCCCGCGATCCGGGCCTACAGCCGGTGCCTGACCCAGACGTTGGGCTCGACGTAGACGGAGTGGTCGTGCGCCACGTCGCAGTGCACCGGCACGAGCGTCCCCGGCACGCGAACCGGCCCGCTGGTGTCGAACGGCAGGCCGTTCCAGCGGCGCCACTCCGCGAGAATTCCACTGATCATCATCGATCTGGTGGCGACCCGCTCGATGCGTCCGCCGGCGCGTAGGTGCACCCGCAGCCACGGATCGACCGGCAGACCGTCCTCGCGGACCTGCGCCGCGTACTCGCTCATCGGCAGGTCGGGTCGGGTGTGCTTGCCGCTCGGGCAGACCGGCGCGACCAGGGTGTCGTAGCCCAGTTTCGCGACGGCCTGGCGCATGGCCGCGAGCATCAGCGCGGACAGCCCGGCGGCGCGCCGGTCGGGTCGGACGCAGATCTCGATGGCCGAGACGATGTGCGGGGTGGCGCCGGTGAGTCGGGTGATGGCGGCCCGCTGGATCGCCCGGTCCCAACCGCCGTCGGGAAGCTCCGGCTCCGTCCAGCGCAACGGCACGGCGTACGCCCGGGCGACGGCGCGACCCGGGTCAGCCGTGTCGACGGCGGCGAACACGAACTCGGGGTAGAGGTCGTGGGCGCCGAGCCGTGCACCGCACCTCATTTCGCGGTCCCGGCTGTCGGCGGGCACCTGATCGAGTGTTCCGCATCAGCGCCTGAAGGGACAGTGCCGATGAAGGCTCCGCCGTCGCCGATGGTGGCGCGACCCGTGATGTGTCACCGGTGGAGCTGGATAACGTTCATCCACTGGCGCTGTCCGCCGTCACTGCTGCAGTCGATGCTGCCGCCCGGGCTGGCGGTGGAAACCTTCGACGGGTCGGCCTGGGTCGGGTTGACGCCGTTCCTCATGCAGGAGGTTCGGGCGCCGGCGCTGCCGGCCGTACCGTGGTTGTCGAGCTTTCCCGAGACCAACGTCCGGACGTACGTCCAGGACCGGCGGGGCCGGAGTGGGATTTGGTTCCTGTCGTTGGACGCGGCCCGCCTGCCCGCGGTCCTGGCCGCCCGGGCCGGCTACCGGTTGCCCTACTTCCTGTCGAAGATGGCGGTACGGATCACCGGCGACCAGGTCGCCTATGCCTGCGAGCGCCGCTGGCCCGGCCCGCGAGGGTCGCGGTGTGACGCCGAGGTGCGGCTGGGACCGGACCTGGAGGAGACCCAGCGCGACGAGTTGACCCACTTCCTCACCGCCCGGTATCGCCTGTTCACGGTTGTCTCCGGTCGGCTTGCCACCGCCGAGGTGGCGCACCCCGAGTGGCCGTTGCGCGAGGCCGAGTTGCTTCGGCTCGACCAGGACCTGCTGAGGGCGGCGGGACTGCCCGCGCCCACCGGTGATCCCCTGCTCCACGCGTCTACTGGCGTGCCCGTACGGGTGGGAAGGTGGCATCGGCTGGACGGGCGCTGATCCTGGCCTTCAGGACCTGCACCTGCGGTCTGGTGCCGGCTCCATATGCCTGACTAAAGTCAGGTATATGGAATCGGAGCTCATCGCCGCCGTCCGGCGGTTCAACCGGGCGGTCACACAGCGGGTAGGGGCGCTCGACGACGAGTACATGACCCGTGGACGCTCCCTTGCTCAGGCACGCCTGCTGTGGGAAATCGGCCCCAGCGGCGCCGAAGTCGCGGCACTACGGGCCCGGCTCGGGCTGGACTCGGGGTATCTCAGCCGGCTCCT
This sequence comes from Micromonospora sp. NBC_00898, assembly GCF_045207895.1. Taxonomy (NCBI): domain Bacteria; kingdom Bacillati; phylum Actinomycetota; class Actinomycetes; order Micromonosporales; family Micromonosporaceae; genus Micromonospora; species Micromonospora sp. NBC_00898. Next base: position 2,564,500 of record NZ_CP108775.1, on the reverse strand, counting down.
ACGCACCCTCGAAAGCGACGGTCTCGTCACCGTCGGGCCCGCCGACCAGGTCGGCGGCGACGGGCGGGTACGAGCCGCCGCCCTCACCGACGCCGGCCGGGCCGAGTGGACTGAGCTCGACATGCGCTCCGACGAGTTCGCCTGGTCGATCCTCGAGCCGCTCACCGAGCACCGCCGCGAACGGCTCGTCGCGGCGATGGCCGAGGTCGAGCGGCTGCTCATCGCCTCGATGGTGATCGTCGAGCCGTGCCCGCCGGGCGACCCGCGGGCCCGGGCGTGCGTGCGAGCCTACGCCCGGGAAGTCGCGCGGCGGTTCGACGACGGGTTCGACCCGGCACTGAGCAAGCCGGTCAACGACGAGGAGCTCGTCCCGCCCGCCGGCGTGTTCCTGCTCGCCACCCTCAACGCCGAGCCCGTCGGCTGCGGCGCGGTCAAGCTCCACCGCGGCGCACCCGCCGAAATCAAGCGTGTCTGGGTGGCAGACACCGTACGCGGGCTCGGGATCGGGCGGCGGTTGTTGGGCGAGCTGGAACGATACGCCGCCGAGCGTGGCTGGACCGCCGTCCGGCTGGACACCAACCGCAACCTCACCGAGGCGATCGCGATGTACCGCTCGGCTGGCTACCGCGAGATCGAGCCGTACAGCACCGAGTACTACGCCCACCACTGGTTCGGCAAGCACCTCGCGCCGTGACGGCGCACGTGGCCCTCCGTCGCGCAAGCACGAGGAAAGCCGCTGGAACGCTGGCAAGGACCTGTCGTTCGTGCTGCCGTCGAGCAGGCCGAATACCTTTCGCCAGTTCATCGCTCACTCCGGCTTTGTGCACCGGTCACCCGGCCAAATGTTTCGCCCATGGGCCCCATCGATGTCTTGGCCCGCGCCGGAGAGAATCCACATATGTCCACGGTCGTCCAGGCCCGACGATTGCAGCGCCTGCCTCAGATAGACAACCTCAAGACCGCCATGGTCGCGTGGATCATCGCCGGACACGCGCTGCTCGGCTATTCGTCGATCGGCGGCTGGCCCTACGACGAGGTAAACGAGGTCACGTTCGATCGTCGACCAGAGTGGGTGCTGGCCATCCTGATCGGCCCGTCAGCACTCTTCGTCGTCGGCACATTCTTCTTCTTGGCCGGGCTGTTCTCGCCTGCCGCCGTTGCTCGCAAGGGGCCGGCACGGTTCGCGGGCGATCGGACCCTGCGGCTCGGTGTGCCGTTCCTGTGTTTCATGGGACTGATCTGGCCGCTGTTCATGTGGGCTGCGTACCGCGCGGCCGCCTACCGCGTGTCGTACTGGTGGGCCTTCACGCACCGCCAACCCTTGCTGGATTCCGGCCCACTGTGGTTCGCCGAAGTGCTGCTGTACTTCTCGCTCGCATACGCGGCATGGAGCTGGGCCGCTACCCGGCTGCGTCGGCAACCTCGTCCCGAGCCAGGGCCGTTCGGCGGTGGCCAGTTGGTTGCGCTTGCCGCCGCCGTCGCGGTCGCCTCGTTCGTGATCCGGCTGTGGTTCCCCGCCCGGAGCACGCAGATCCTGGATCTGCACCTGTGGCAGTGGCCGCAATGCCTTGCGATGTTCGGGTTGGGCGTCGTGGTCGCGCGGCGCGGGTGGGTCGGCAGCGTGCCGGAGGGCGTACGGCACGCCTGCGGCCTCGCCGTGGCGGTCACGCTGGCGGCCGTGGCGGTACTGGCTGTCGCGCTGGGTGTGTCGAGTCTCGCCGAGGCCGCCACCCCGTTCCTCGGCGGCTGGCATTGGCAGGCGCTGCTGCTGGCCTGCGTGGAGGCCTGCCTGGTGGTTGCGGGATCGGTGTGGGCGCTCGGCGCGGCGCAGCGTCACCTACTGAACGGCGGACGGCTTTCGGTGGCCTGCGGCCGCGCCTCGTACGCCGCATTCGCCTTGCAGGGACCCGTGCTGCTGATCTTGGCGATTGCGGGCCGGCCACTACCCCTGCCGGCTGAGGCCAAGGCCCTCGCGGTGGGGGCGCTAGGCGTTCCGGCTTGCTTCTGGCTCGGATGGCTGATCATCGCGCGCACTCGGCTCGGCCGGCTCCTGTAGCCGACCGTCGCGCAGCCGCTGCAGTCGATGACGGCGGCGGGACTGCCCGCGCCCACCGGCGATCCCCTGCTCCACGGGTCTGCTGGCGTGCCCGTACGCGTGGGAAGGTGGCATCGGGAGTGGCTGGCGCGAGCGGACCGCGGCCGAGTTCGACTACAAAGCCCTACCGGAAACCGTGGAAGACAGGCCGGTGGCAACTTCGTGGTGACCACGCTCGTGTCGGGCACCTTCCCGGGCAGGCCGGTCCGGCTGCGCCACCGCTTCACCACGCGGGATGGCCTGATCGGCGCCCTGGACATCCGGCCGTAGGAACGTGGCGGCTGATGGCGGGTCGCGGCGCGGAATCAGCCGTCGGCGACGGGGGTGCGGCTCGTGCCCGGACGGGGTAGTCGTCGGCGGCCGCGGCCAGGGCGGACGGCGTGGTCGCGTTGCTACTGCCAGCGGCCGTACAGGGCGCCGCGCCGGGAGAGACGGTCGACCCCGGTAATCGTCTCCGGGGCCACGTCACCGGGTGGCGCGCAGCAGGGCGTCGGCCGACTGGAGGCGGATCTCGCTGACCTCGGCGACCGCCATTCGGAGCCGGTATCCGAAAGTCCCTGTGCGGTTGATGATCTGGCAGGTGCCGATCGCGTGCGCGGCGCCGGCACGGTCGACGGCGAGGACCGCGTAGGCGCCGTCGGCGGGCGCGGCGGCGACGGTGACCAGCAGCCAGGACGGGTTCCCCTGGTAGAGGAAGACGGTGCCGGCCGGTCGTGCGTCTGCAGTGGTGAGGGCGGTTGCCTTCAGGTAACGACCGTTGGCGACAGCGAGCGTGTGCCGGTACTGGTCGGCGAGACGCCGGTCCTCCGCGGTGCGCGACTGCACGAACAGCGCCCCGCCGCCGGCGGCGACCAGCACGGAAACCGCAAACGCCAGGGCCGCCACGACTCGCCGACGGGCCAGGAGCCGCCGCCGGGGTGGCGGCGTGGCAGCCGCGTCCAGCCGGGCGAGGACGGTGCTCTCGAACCGCGGCGGAGGATCGACGGCGGGCGCGAGCAGCAGGACGGCATCCGCGGTCGTGGTCAACTGGTCGAGTTCTCGGCGGCAGTCGTGGCAGCGCGAGACGTGGTCCAGCGCCCGTGCCCGATCATCCCCGGCGGCCGCGCCGGTCGCGAGCTCCGGGAGCAGGCCGTGCACGTCGCGACACGGTGGCAGCTCACTCATCACGTACCTCGAAATGATCGCGCAACCGGGACATGCCCAGCCTGATCCTGGTTTTGACGGTGCCCAGCGGCACGCCGCGCCGCTCGGCGATCTCTTTCGCGGTGAGTCCGTGAAAGATCGCCAGGACGACGGCGGTGGCCTGTTCGGGCGGCAGCCCGCGCAGGGCGACGCGGATCCGGTCGGCGTCGGCCACCTCGTCGGACGGTTCGGTGGCGGCACTTTCGGCAGTGGTGAGCAGCGCCAGCAGCACCTCCGGCTCGTAGGGGCGATCGCGGCGCAGCCGGATCGCGTCGATCGCTGCATTCCGGGTGATGGACAGCAGCCACGGCAACACCGCGCCGCGGCGGGGATCGTAGCCGCCGGCGTACCGCCAGGCCCGCACGAACACCTCCTGGGCGACGTCCTCGGCCGTGGCCGTGCCCCCGACGATGCTCACCGCCAGGCCGAAGACCCGGGCCTGGAAGCGGCGCACGAAGTTCGCCGTTGACTGCGGGTCGCCGGCCGCCATCCCGGCGACGAGCGCCTCGTCGCTGACACCCACACCTAGTACTACGCACGACAGTTCAACGCGGGATCTCTCACGTTGGAGAAATCCCGCACCCGGGGGGCGCGGGTAGTACTGGTATGAGACTCAAGATTGCGACAGGCGTGGCAGTGCTTGCCACACTGGCAGCCTGTACCTCAACGAACGGCGCGACCGGGGGCGACAGCGGCAAGGTGTCCGTCATCGTCGTCGAGCCCGTCAGCGGCGCGACCGTGTCCAACCCGTTCACCGTCAAGGTCGACAGCAGCGTGCCGCTCGGCCCCAGCGAGTCCGGCCAGCACCACGTGCACATCTGGTTCGACGACAACGAATCCGACTACCTCATCGTCGAGTCGGACACCACCCAGATCACCGACGCGCCCGCCGGGCAGCACACGATGCACGTGTCGCTGCGCAACGCCAACCACTCACCTGCCGGGGCCGAAGCCACCACGCCGATCACCGTCGGGAGCGGCGGCGGGCCGGCGCCCTCGCCCAACGCCGGAGGCGATGGTACGTCGCCCACGTCCGGCACCGACCCGTACAGCTACTGACGGCATGGCCACCGACCCGGGCACCGTTCGGCGTTACTCCCGCACCACGCGGTGGTTTCACGCGCTCACCTATCTCACCGTGCTGGTCCTGCTGGGTACCGGCTGGTGGCTGGTCGCCGGGCGGGAGGGGCAGCCCAGTGCTGTCGCCCGGCTGACCGGGGTTGCCGACACCAGCCTGCACCGGTATGCCGGCTGGGTGCTGACGGCACTGGCTGCCGGCGCGGTGACGCTCGGGGTACGGGCCACCCGCACGTTCGTCCGCGAGTCGCTGCGCCGTGACCACGGGGATCTGAGGTGGTTCGTCCGCTGGCCGGGCGCACTCGTGACCGGCCGGTTCGCCCGCCACGAGGGCCATTTCGACCCGGGACAGCGGGTCGCGAACCTGCTGATGGTCGGGCTGTTCGTGGCCCTGATCGGCAGCGGCATCGGGTTGACACTGGTCACCGGCGGCCCCTGGTTCGTCTGGCTGCAACGGGTGCACCGCTTGGCCACGTACCTCATCACGCCGGTCCTCATCGGACACATCGTCATCGCCGCCGGCCTCCCGCCCGGATACCGCGGCGTGGCCCGGGCCATGCACCTCGGTGGCCGCCTGCCACTGCGGGTCTCTGAGCGGGTCTGGCCGGGCTGGCTCGATCGGCAACGCGGAGTACACCATGAGAAATGAGCCAGTGTGCACTTTCGCGTCCTCGGTCGCCTCGCTGCTCATCGGCGCCCTCGACCCGATCGAGCGACCGGAGGTCGAAGCCCACCTGCGGCAGTGCCCGGTGTGCCTGGAGGAACTCATCCTCCTCGCGCCGCTGCCCGGCCTGCTGCACCGAGCGGTGCCGCTTGGTCTGTGCCCCCGATGCGATCCGTGATCGACTGAAGGGAAGCGTCGGCTCCCTCACGTTCTTCGCATAGCGTCAGCCACCATGAACGAGGTCAACGAGGATCCCACTCGCACCGGCTTTCCTGCCCGGCGATTCGCCGGGATGCACCTGATCTCCGGAGGCGCCGTCGGGGAGATCCCGATCCGGGACGCGGTTGATGCCTTGGAGACCGCCCTTCGCGGCGGCCTCGATCCCGAGCAGGACATTCCCCGTTCTCGGGCGGCCACCCAGGCCGGCGAACTGCTCGTCATGCCGTCCACCCTGGGCGGCTTCTCGGGCGTGAAGGTGCTCTCCAACACCCCGGACAATCCCCGCCGCGGACTGCCGCTCATCCAGGGGGCCTTCCTCCTCTTCGAAGGTCCGGAGCAACGTGCGGCCGCCATCATCGACGGCGTCGCCCTGACAAACCTGCGCACCCCTGCCGTCTCCGCGCTCGCCGTACGACACCTCCTGCCCGGCACGGTGGCCGGACCGCTCCGGCTCACGGTCTTCGGCACCGGACCGCAGGCGCGCGGACACGCCGAGGCCATGCTCGCCCTGCACGAGATCAGCGAGGTCTCGTTGGTGGGACGCGACCGCGCCCGCCGCGACCGCCTCGCCGCGCACCTCGCCGACACCGGCGTCCTGGTCCGGGCGTCCGGCCTCGACGCGTCCGCAGCGGCGGTGGCGCAGGCGGACGTCATCTGCTGCTGCACGAGCGCACCGGCGCCGCTCTTCGACGGCACCCTGGTCAAGGCGGACGCCGTTGTCGTCGCGATCGGTTCCCACTCCCCGCGTATGCGCGAGGTCGATGACACGCTCGTCAACCGCGCGAGCGTCGTCGTCGAATCCCGTGCGAGTGTCCTGCGCGAGGCGGGTGACGTCGTCATCCCCCTGGCTGCCGGGGTCGTACGCGAGGAGGATCTGTACCGGCTGCGCGATGTCGTGACCGGCAGCGTGCAGCTACCCACCGGTGGACCCAGGCTGTTCAAGGGGACCGGCATGCCGTGGCAGGACCTCGTCGTCGGCGCTGAGATCTACCGCGGCTACGTCACCGCGCACGGCGGCACCCCCTGATGCGGCGAGGTGCGGTCAGCCGGCGTGTTGGCCGCATGGGTGAACGCCGCGGAAGCGATGTGATCCTTCTACGGGGGCGAGCGGTGACCGTTGTTGTCCCGCTGTCCGTCAGGGCCGGCGGGCGGGCCGGTTCAGCCCGATTGTCGCCGGGGCCAAGAGTTGCTTCGCAGCGAGTTCGCCCAGTGCGTCGCACCGACCCCGGCCGGCTGCGGTCCGGTGCCCACGGTCGAGTCGGGCTGCGGGGTCTGGCTTGCCGCCGTCAGGCCGAGCCCTTCGGCACCTAGCGGGCGATCGCGCTCTGGAGTGGCAAGCGAAGTAAATTCGTCCGAAGGTTCCTTGTCGGGCGCGTCGACGGCTGGCTGCGGCCAGCGCCGCCAGCGCTGAACGCTGAGCACGGCGACCAGCATCGCGGCCCCGATCAGCAGCGTCGTGCCGGTCCGCACCGGCATGGCCAGGTCGGCGTGCAGCCCTGCCACGGTCACCTTCTGGCCGAGGAGGTGCAGCAGCCAGGTCGGGCGGGGCAGCATGGCGAGATAACTGCCCGCGTACACGACCCCGGTCAGCACTGCGCCCACCGGAGAAAATCGCAGGGTGGCGATGAGCCCGAGGAGGATCCCACCCGCCAGCAGCAGCAACGCGGTCCTAGCGAAGTCACCAGTGTCGAAGACACCGCTGGTCTGCGCCGCGGTGAAGGCCTGGACCGAGCGGTCCTGTCCGATGGCGAGAAGAATCCAGGCCGAGGGACCGATGACGATCGCGGCTATCAAGGTTCCGATATGTCGCATCCGGGGACCGTACCTCTGCGGCAGGAAGATGAAAACCCCCAGCGCGGGCAGTCGTTTCTCGCTCACGATGCGGTGTCGCCAAAGGGTCAGGCCCGGGCCCACCGGCGATGGCCGACGTCCTGGCACAGCGGCCCTCGGCGCGAAATCAGTAGACCCTCATCCGACTATGGGCGATTCGTCCGCCGCGTCAGCGCCCCAGGTCTTGGCGATGCCAGTACCGCCCGGCAGGCGGCGTCCGATTTGTCGGTGGCTACGCTCGAGTGCATGGGAGATCCGTTCCGGGTGCGCATCACCGTCCGCGGCTATGAGCTGGACACCCAGGGCCACCTGAACCAGGCCGTGTACCTGCAGTACGGCGAGCACGCCCGGTGGGAGTGCCTGCGTGCTGCCGGCATCTCACAGGACCGGCTCATCGCCAACGGAGTGGGACCCGTGGCCCTGGAGGTCACCCTGAAATATCTGAGAGAGCTGCGTGGTGGGGACGAGCTTGACGTGTCCTGCGAGTTCCGCTGGGGCGAGGGCAAGACCTTCCAGATCGACCAGGACTACACCCGTCCGGGCGGCACTCAGGTCGCGACGCTGACCGGGGTCGGCGGGCTGCTCGACCTGTCAGCCCGGCGGCTGGTGCCCAACCCGCGGGAGCGGTTCAAGGAACTGGCCACCGACCTGGGGCCGCTCAACCTCTGAGGTCCGGGCCAGGTCAACGTCCGAGGTCGACCTCGATCTCCACCTCGACGTCGTCACGGACCTTGAGCGCGCCGAGAAAGGCCGAGTACGGCTTGATTCCGTACGCCGACTGGGTCACCACCGTGACGGCGCGGTACCGGTCGGGCGTCACCTCGCGTACCTCGACGTCGATGGGGGCGGCGACCCCGTGCAGAGTGAGCGTTCCGCTGATCGTGGCGTGGTCGTCGCCGGTGACGACGCGGCTGGACTCGAAGGTTGCCGTCGGGTGGCGACCGACGTCCAGCGTGCGCCGGGCGTTGTTCTCGATTTCGCCCCGGTCCCTGCCGGTCAGCGGTCGCGCACCGCCGGTGCCCTCCCGCACGGCCAAGGATCCCAACTCAACGCGGGCCGTCGCGGTGGCGTCCACCGGCCCGGTCTCGGGAACGTCCAGCTCCACCGACCAGTCGGTCACCTCAATGGTCAGGTCGTGCCCGACGGTCGAGCCGACACCCTTGCGGCTGGTGTGCAGTAGCATCCGCCCGTTGTTCGAGCCGAACCGCAACCAGCCGGTTGTGAATGCCACCCGCCAACTGTACGCGGAATCACCGCCGCCCTCATCGCATTCAGGTCGAACTCTGCTGGTCGCCGCGTTCCTGCCGGTCCAGGGCATCTTGGCGGCCTACTACCTGGACGGCGGCCGGGTGGCCCAGGGGGTCGGTTCAGCCGGGCGGGCCGGTCCGGGCGGGCAGGCTGACTGTCACGCTCAGCCCGCCGTCGGGCAGTGCCCCGGCCGCTGCTTCGCCGCCGTGTGCCGTCGCGATCGAGGCGACGATCGCGAGGCCGAGCCCGAAGCCGCCGTCGCCGGTCCGGTCCCGCAGCCGCCGGAACGGCTCGAACAGGCCCGCGACCGCCTCGGGCGCGATGGGTGCATCCGTGTGATTCCGACTGACCTGAACTGGCAGCCCAGCCCCGAGGCCGCCACCGCGGCCGTGACCTACGTCGCTCGGCTTTTCTCCGACCCTGGCGACGCCGTCGAGCATGTCGACCACGAGTTCTACGACCGGGTCACCCTGATCGACGCCGGCGAGAACACCACCCGGATCACGTGCTCGGGTTGCGACGGGGACATCGACCTAGAGTGGCTCTACGACCTGATCGAGGAAAATGGCGAGAGCTTCGACAACCTGGACGTCACGGTGCCGTGCTGCGGCGCGGTCGTCTCGCTGGATGCGCTCCGCTACGACTGGCCGGTCGGCTTCGCCCGATTCGAGGTGAGCGCCATGAACCCGACTCGCGCGAAATACGAACTCGACGACCAGGAGCTCGCCGACGTGGCCGTCCTTCTCGGCCACCCTGTCACACAGATCCTGGCCCACTACTGATCACACGGGCCTCATACTCGAGTCGAAGCTTGATCGAGCGCACCCTCAGCCGCGAATCGCGCTGCGTGCGCTCGCGTGTCCTGGTGACGAGGGACGGGCCCCGAAGGGCCACGTAGACGGGTATGACTAGGGCGTGTCTCCTGGAAGCTGGCGCGAGGTGCCCAACTCGTTGAAGATCTCTTTGGCTTGTTTGACAGCCCGGTCGAAGGCGCCACGCGGCAGGGACCACGGGGAGTCTTGGGGTTCGCCGAGCCGGCGTAACGCTGGCGGTATGGCATCGATCCAGCCGAACAAGCCGTGTCGCTTCATGCGTTGTCGATAGAGCGTCCGGCCTGCGTCGGTGTGCCAGTAGCGGTCGGCGTTGGCGTCGGCGCCGATGAGGCCGGCCGCGACCAGGCGGGGCACGGCACGGGTGAATTCGGCCTGGGTGAGCGCGGCATGGTTGATGCCCTCCGCCTTGACCAGAATCTGGGTCAGGGTGTAGCCGTCGTGCGGGCCGGTACCTTCGACGCAGGCGAAGACCCAGGCGTCGGAGATCGTCCATGCGGCGGTCACGGTTGCCACAGTAGGAGCCGCCGGCCGATACGAGCGGAGGCATGGGAGACTGCCACGAGCGGCCTTTCTTTGCAGACGATGCTGGCGTAGAGAACCTTCATCATCCACTTAGGAAGGCCGCGTCTATGAACCGGCCTCAGACAGCGAAACCGCCGCTGAGCAGCACGTCCACATGATCACCTGACTTTGCTTTGCCCCTGGGGTCTGAAGGCAGCGCACGCTCAAGCCGCTGGTCGGGCATTGGCAGCTCAGCGGGTGAGGCACATCCGACCATGCCGAATTGAGTGCGGTCAGTGTGTTTGGGTCTCCCAGACCGGCAGCTGGGGCTCGTCGTTGTGCACGATGATGTTGGCGTGATGGGTCGGGCGGACCGTAGCGAAGTAGAACTGTTGGGAGGGGATGTAACGCTCACGCCAGCGCCGTTCGACTTCGGCCCGAGATGACACCCGGCGCTCTCGGATCACGGCACGATCCACGGTCTTCTCGAGTGCCGTCGACACGAAGATGCGCAGGTCCCACCGATCAATCAGTTCCGGGCGCATGAGGAAGACGCCGTCGAAGACCAGCACGGCGTCGGCTGGGGCAGTCGTGACGGGCGGGGACAGTGCAGTATCCGCGGTGCGGTCGTAGACCGCGTGTTGGAAGCGTCGATCTCCGCCCGGGCCGAGCGGATCGAGCAGAACCCGGTTCAGCGCGTCGTAGTCGTGGGTGTCGAAGTAGCAGCCTTCGGCCGAGTACTCGCCGCGCGGATAGCGCTGTGCCCGGGGAAAGAGGAAATCGTCGATCGTCGCGCGGATGACGTCGCGGCCCTGTTCGTGCAAGACGACGGCCAGCTCGTCGGCGAGGGTGGTCTTGCCTGCGGCGGGCGGTCCGTCGATGGCAACCCGCGTCGGGTGTGCGACTGTGACGGACCCGACTGCCTCAGCCAGGCGGCCGAGCAGCTCGTCGCGGGTGCCTTGGTCCATGTCCTGCCCGTCCTAGTCTCGCGAAGGTCACCGTGTCGGGCCGACCTTATGCGCGCGCCAGCCCTTTCGCGCCTGCCACTGCCCGAGTGAGCGAGATTGCCGCATGCGGAAGTGGCTGCGGTCGTGGCGCAAACGCACTGTCATGCCGGCGCTGGTCGCTCGGTATAGCGTGACCACTCTGCCGCGTCCCGCGCGGCCATCCGGTTCTGCCGCCGACCGGGCGTGGCTCTCAGTAGTTGATCGCTGCGGCCGAACGTCCGGACGCGCCCGATGAGAGTCCATCGTTGCTGAGAGTGCATCGTTGGGGATCAGGCTGTGGGTGCTGACGCTGGCCGCCCTACACGACGCGGATGTGCATCGCCGTGGTGTCCGGTTCCGCGGCGAACCGCGCAGCGAACTCGTCCTGCAACGAGAACAGCTCGGCCATGGGCGCCGGCCGCCGGGTGGTGCCAGCGAGGTCCTGGTGCGCTTCGCGCGACCAGAGAAACGGGTAGACCGTCATGCCGTGCGACAAGGGCAACTGGCGTGTCTCCTCCTGCCAGCCCGGCCAGCGCAGGGACTCGTAGAACTGGCCGGTACCACCCTCGGCGATCCACGACAGCCAGGCGCCGTGACCAGCGCCGAGCGACTCCCACTCCAACGTGTCCGGCCCGAAGTAGCACACCTCGCCGGGCTCCCCGGGGCGGCCGATGCTCGCCGGATCGGGGCCGTTGACCTCGAACCGTCCGCCGAGCACGTCGTAGCCGACCACCAGCGCCGCAGGCGCCTGCTCATCGCCCGGCAGGCCGTTGACCTCCGCCAGCGAGAGCAGACCGCGCTCACCACCGCCGCCGAGCACACGCAGCCAGCCGTCGTCGACCAGCAGACCACCGGTGTGCAATGCCAACGCACCCAGCCGCGACCGCGTGGAGACCTGCAGGCGGTACAGGCTGTCCCGCCCGACGGCTGCAGAGACCGGCAAGACGGTGATCTGCGGATTCGACAGCAGTTCCATCTCGAGCGCTGGCCACGCCGGATCGGATGTAGCCGTCAGCTCCTCTACGGTGCGCATCCGATCATCATGCCCCGGCCGCTGCACGCCGGCGAAGTGCGTCCCGCTGACCCGCTGACCCCGGTCGAGCAGCCTGACTGCCACCAGGTGGAGTTGGTTCGTGGGGTCGTGCGGGGACGCCCTCATCTGGCCGCCGACCGAGCGCCGGCGCTTGGCCGTCCCATGACCGTCTGCAATCGCCCTACGGCTGCACGCTCGCGGTAGCTGTGTGCGAAGAAACCGACTCCCGGAGGGCACCCGGATCAGCGATACGGTTCGGGAGTGCTTCCCAGCCTCGCTCAACAACCGCTGATATTTCTCGACGTAGACGGCGTGCTCATCCCGTTCAGAGGCCGGCCGGCGAGAAGGGATCGCCCTTCGACCGGGGTCGAGGCGAACGCAGAGGCACCCGACGGCTGGGGCAATCCTCTCCTGGATCGGCTTGACCCCGATGACGGACGGCGCCTGCTGGCCCTGGGATGCCGGTTGGTCTGGGCCACGACATGGATGGCGGAGGCAAACGAGATCCTCTCGCCACGGCTGGGCCTTCCGGCGCTCCCAGTGGTGGAATGGCCGGACTCCGATGAGGAACCAGAGCACGGTCTGCACTGGAAGACGGTGTTCCTCACTCGGTGGGCGGCAGGCCGCCCATTCGTCTGGCTTGACGATGAGATAACCGATGCTGCCCAGACTCCCGCGCGGATGATGGCCACGCCGGCGGTGACCAGGCCGGCCCCGGTCAGGATCGGCGAGACGCTGAACAGCACGTCGCCGAGGTCCCGGTTGCTCGGCCAGATCACCTCGGCCGCGGCGATGATGAGCTGACCGACGATCGCGCTGGCCAAGCCCACCGGGCGACGCGGCCGTGGCCACCGGCGTCTGAGAGTGCCAGGGCGCTGCGGCGGTCGTGGGGGTCCGGCACCCGCCGGAGATACCCGGCACGCTCCAGGCGGTCGAAGGATCTCAGCCCGCGGCGGACGACAAAAGCAAAGGCAAGAAGATCTCACTCCTTGCCACTTCTAACGTATAGCGCACAGGGGGGCTTGCGGCAAGACCCGGGTCTTGCCGCAGAATCGGCGGCCGGACACAGCACCGACGAGGAAATGGGGGGCACGACGTGGGTGTGTTGTCGATGTACGGGGGACGCGGCGACCTCGAACCGCTGATGAGATTGGCGGTGCAGTTGCGGGCGCTTGACACGGAGGTGCGGGGGTGCGCGCCGGCCGACCGGGCGCAGCGGCCGGCCGACTCGTCAGAGGGAAGCCAACCAGACATGAGGCGGACAACTTCACCAAGCAGACCGGCATCAAGGTCAACTACACGGTGCTGCCGGACGTGCCCAACAAGAGGTTCGACACAGCTCGAGGCGCCGGTGATTCGACCGGCCAGTGCAGTGCAACGGAGCACGGCTGCCTCGGAGGTATCGCAATGATCGAGCAGTACGTGTTGGATCTTCAAGCGGTTGACGAGATGCAGGTCGCGGTCGCTGGCGGCAAGGCCGCGCACCTGGGCGGGCTGTCGCGGATCGAAGGCATCCGCGTGCCGGCTGGGTTTTGCGTGACGACGGCCGCCTTCCGGCGGATCATGGCGGAAGCGCCGTCTATCGACGATCGGCTCGATCAGCTGTCGCGCCTGAACCCGGATGACCGGGACGCGATCCGCACGCTCAGCGCGGAGATCCGCCGGACCATCGAAGGGATTGCCATCCCGGGTGATCTGGCGGCGGCGATCACCCGCGCTCTCGCCCAGCTCGGCGAGCAAGCTGCCTACGCCGTGCGATCCAGCGCGACGGCAGAGGACCTGCCGACGGCCTCCTTCGCGGGCCAGCAGGACACGTACCTGAACGTCGTGGGGCCGGCGGCGATCCTCCAGAACGTCAGCCAGTGCTGGGCGTCGCTGTTCACCGAGCGGGCCGTGACCTACCGCCTGCGAAACGGCTTCGACCACCGGAAGGTCCACATGGCCGTGGTCGTGCAGCAGATGGTCTTCCCGGATGCGGCCGGCATCCTGTTCACGGCCGACCCCGTCACGGGCAACCGGAAGGTCGCCACCGTGGACGCCAGCTTCGGCCTCGGCGAGGCCCTGGTTTCCGGCCTGGTGACCCCGGACGTCTTCAAGGTGCGCGACGGCGAGGTCGTCGCCAAGGCGGTCGTCGCCAAACAGCGTGCCGTTCACGCCCTGCCGGCTGGCGGGACGCAGGAAGTGGCGATCGACCCGCAGCGGCAGGAGCAGCCGGCGCTGACGGATGCGCAGGTCGTGCGGCTCGTGCAGCTCGGGCGGCGGATCGAAGCGCATTTCGGCCGCCCGCAGGACATCGAATGGTGCCTGGTCGACGATGACTTCCAGATCGTGCAGAGCCGGCCAATCACCACGCTGTTCCCCATCCCCGCGGCCCGCGACCGGGAGAACCACGTCTACCTCTCCGTTGGTCATCAGCAGATGATGACCGACCCCATGAAGCCACTGGGGCTCTCCGTCTGGCAGCTGACGGCCATGGCGCCGATGCACGAGGCCGGCGGGAGGCTGTTCGTCGACGTCACCCGGCGCCTGGCCTCGCCCGCGAGCCGCGCCGGCCTCCTGGAGATGGCGGGGAGGTCCGATCCGCTGATCAGGGACGCGCTGGAGACCGTCCTCGACCGCCACGACTTCGTCCCGGCGCTCCCGGACGGCGGTCCCGGCGGGCCGCCGGTCGGCGGCGCGTCCGCCCCGATCGAGACCGATCCGGCCATCGTCACCGAGCTGATCGAGCGCAGCCAGGCGTCCATCGCCGCCCTGCGGCGCGACATCCGGACGAAGACCGGACCGGCGCTGTTCGACTTCCTGCTGGAGGCCTTCCAGGAGCACAAGCGGGTCCTCAGTGATCCATTGAGCATGCAGGCGATCATGGCGGGGATGGAGGCCACCTGGTGGCTCAACGACCGGCTGCGGGAATGGCTGGGCGAGAAGAACGCGGCCGACACCCTCACGCTGTCCGCCCCCGGCAACGTCACGTCGGAGATGGGACTGGCGCTGCTCGATGTCGCGGACGTGATCCGCCCGCATCCGGAGGTAGTGGCGTTCCTGCAGGGCGTCGAGGACGACGGCTTCCTGGACGAGCTGCCGAAGTTCGCGGGCGGGACCGAAGCGCGCGACGCCATCGAGGCCTACCTCGACCGGTACGGCATGCGCTGCGTCGGCGAGATCGACATCACGAGGCCGCGTTGGAGCGAGCGCCCCACCACGCTCGTGCCCGTGATCCTCGACAACGTCAGGAACTTCGAGGCGGGCGCCGCCAAGCGGCGCTTCGAGCAAGGGCGGCAGGAGGCGCAGAAGAAGGCGCAGGAGGTGCTCGAACGCCTGCGGGCACTGCCGGGCGGGGAGCAGAAGGCCGACGAGACCAAGCGGATGATCGACCGGGTCCGGACCTTCATCGGCTACCGGGAGTACCCGAAGTACGGCATCGTCAGCCGCTACTTCGTCTACAAGCAGGCCTTGCTCGAAGAGGCCGAGCGCCTCGTGCAGGCCAACGTGCTCCCCGAGAAGGAGGACGTCTTCTACCTCACGTACCAGGAGCTCCACGACGTCGTGCGCTCGAACCAGGTGGATGACAAGCTAATCCAGCACCGCAAGGACGCGTTCCGGTCGTACCACGCGCTCACGCCGCCCCGGGTGCTGACATCGGATGGCGAGGTCATTGCCGGGGCGTACCGACGCGACGACGTGCCGACCGGCGCCCTGATCGGCCTACCGGTCTCCGCCGGGACCATCGAAGGGCGCGCCCGCGTCATCCTGGACATGGCCCAGGCTGATCTCGAACCGGGTGACATCCTCGTCACGGCCCACACGGACCCGAGCTGGACGCCCCTCTTCGTCGCCATCACAGGCCTGGTGACGGAGGTCGGAGGATTGATGACACACGGCGCAGTGATCGCACGGGAGTACGGCCTGCCGGCTGTCGTCAGTGTGGTAGATGCCACCCGGCTGATTCCCGATGGGCAGCGGATCCGCGTGCACGGAAGCGACGGGTACGTCGAGATTCTGCCTTGACTGACCACTCACCGAGAAGGCCCGTCTGCCTTGCCAAGCACATATTTTCCAAGCGGCACTGAGCTTCCACCCTCGGACCGGACACCCTGATACCTGGCAGTAGAGCCAGGAGCAAGGATGTCCAGGTGGCACGCCCCTCGCAGTACCCCGAACAGTTCCGCAAGGACGCCGTCGACCTCGTCCGGTCGTCGGATCGCCCGCTCCGGCAGATAGCCCGTGACCTGGGCGTCAACCATGAAACCCTGCGCGGTTGGGTCCGCGCGGCCGAGAAGCAGCCAGGCCGGCGGGCCGCGCCGACGGACCTGAGCGTCGCCGAGCGTGACGAGCTGCGCAAGCTTCGCGCGCGGGTCCGGGAACTGGAGTTGGAGAAGGACATTCTCCGCAAGGCAGCCCAATATTTTGCCAAGGAGTAGTCCGGTCGCGGAGTTCACGCGACGCCCCGATTCGGGGAAAATGTGGCGGGGCTGTCGCGCGATTTCGCATCCATCTGGTGCCGGTGAGCCCGTGAAGGAGTATGAACCGGAGATCCTTTCAGGTCCCCCGCATTGTTGCCGTGAGCACGCGAGTCAGATTCTTGAGCCTGCCGGGTCTCCCGCGACAGCCCCACCTTCCTGTCTCGATGGGTCTTGGAGGTGGCGACCACGATGGATGTGGTGCATGAGCGGGTGGCAGGTATCGACATCAGCAAAGCCGACGTGAAGGTGTGTGTCCGGGTCGGGCGTGCGAGACGGGTGGTGCGAACGTTCTCGACGATGACCAAGGACCTACTGCAGATGCGGGACTGGCTGCGGGAACTCGGCATCAGCGTGGTGGGCATGGAAGCGACGGGCGCGTACTGGAAGCCGGTGTACTACTTGCTGGAAGACGAGTTCGATGTTCAGTTGCTCAATGCCCGGCACGTGCACAACGTGCCCGGACGTAAAACCGATGTGATCGACTCCGACTGGATCTGCCAAATGGTTCGCCATGGGCTGATCCGGGCAAGTTTCGTGCCGCCGGAGCCGGTGCGACAGCTGCGTGATGTGGCCCGATATCGGGCGGTGATCGTGCGGGAACGAGCCGCGGAGGAGCAGCGCCTCGAGAAGCTCCTTGAGGATGCTGGGATCAAGCTGTCGGTCGTCGTGTCCGATCTGCTGGGTAAATCGTCACGGTCGATGCTCGAGGCGATGATCGCCGGTGAACGCGATCCGGAAGTCCTTGCCGGTATGGCGCTGCGCCGGATGAAGTCCAAACGCCCACAGCTTGTTGAGGCGTTGACCGGCCGTTTCGCCGAACATCACGCGTTCCTGGCCCGGGCCATGCTCGACCGGATCGATGCCTGCACCGTGATCGTTGACCGACTCAGCGAGCAGATCGACGCAATGATGACCCCGTGGCGTAATCAAGCCGAGCTGCTGACCACGATCCCTGGAGTCGGCACGCGAGTCGCGGAGGTGATCCTCTCAGAGATCAGCACGAACATGTCCTGGTTTCCCACCGCGCGACACTTGGCCTCATGGGCCGGTGTCTGCCCAGGCAACAACGAATCCGGTGGCCGGCAACGATCCGGACGGGCCCGCCCCGGAAACGCGTGGCTGCAGGCGGCCCTCGGCGATGCCGCACTGAACATCGCCCGCAACAGAACCTCATACCTCTCGGCCCTCTACCGGCGGATCGCTTCCCGCCGAGGCAAACGACGAGCCATCGTCGCCGTCCAACACTCGATCCTGGTATCGGTATGGCACATGCTTCGCGCCGACACGCCCTATCAGGAACTCGGCCCGGACTACTTCACCACCCGCCACGGCGCCGAACGCAAAACCCGAAAGCTCATCGGCCAACTCAACGACCTCGGGTTCACCGTGACCCTCAACCCGCTGGAGGCCGCCTGATCACCGCCGTGGTCAATGAATTTTCGAGTCAGTAGTCCGGTCGCGGAGTTCACGCGACGCCCCGATTCGGGGAAAATGTGGCGGGGCTGTCGCGCGATTTCGCATCCATCTGGTGCCGGTGAGCCCGTGAAGGAGTATGAACCGGAGATCCTTTCAGGTCCCCCGCATTGTTGCCGTGAGCACGCGAGTCAGATTCTTGAGCCTGCCGGGTCTCCCGCGACAGCCCCACCTTCCTGTCTCGATGGGTCTTGGAGGTGGCGACCACGATGGATGTGGTGCATGAGCGGGTGGCAGGTATCGACATCAGCAAAGCCGACGTGAAGGTGTGTGTCCGGGTCGGGCGTGCGAGACGGGTGGTGCGAACGTTCTCGACGATGACCAAGGACCTACTGCAGATGCGGGACTGGCTGCGGGAACTCGGCATCAGCGTGGTGGGCATGGAAGCGACGGGCGCGTACTGGAAGCCGGTGTACTACTTGCTGGAAGACGAGTTCGATGTTCAGTTGCTCAATGCCCGGCACGTGCACAACGTGCCCGGACGTAAAACCGATGTGATCGACTCCGACTGGATCTGCCAAATGGTTCGCCATGGGCTGATCCGGGCAAGTTTCGTGCCGCCGGAGCCGGTGCGACAGCTGCGTGATGTGGCCCGATATCGGGCGGTGATCGTGCGGGAACGAGCCGCGGAGGAGCAGCGCCTCGAGAAGCTCCTTGAGGATGCTGGGATCAAGCTGTCGGTCGTCGTGTCCGATCTGCTGGGTAAATCGTCACGGTCGATGCTCGAGGCGATGATCGCCGGTGAACGCGATCCGGAAGTCCTTGCCGGTATGGCGCTGCGCCGGATGAAGTCCAAACGCCCACAGCTTGTTGAGGCGTTGACCGGCCGTTTCGCCGAACATCACGCGTTCCTGGCCCGGGCCATGCTCGACCGGATCGATGCCTGCACCGTGATCGTTGACCGACTCAGCGAGCAGATCGACGCAATGATGACCCCGTGGCGTAATCAAGCCGAGCTGCTGACCACGATCCCTGGAGTCGGCACGCGAGTCGCGGAGGTGATCCTCTCAGAGATCAGCACGAACATGTCCTGGTTTCCCACCGCGCGACACTTGGCCTCATGGGCCGGTGTCTGCCCAGGCAACAACGAATCCGGTGGCCGGCAACGATCCGGACGGGCCCGCCCCGGAAACGCGTGGCTGCAGGCGGCCCTCGGCGATGCCGCACTGAACATCGCCCGCAACAGAACCTCATACCTCTCGGCCCTCTACCGGCGGATCGCTTCCCGCCGAGGCAAACGACGAGCCATCGTCGCCGTCCAACACTCGATCCTGGTATCGGTATGGCACATGCTTCGCGCCGACACGCCCTATCAGGAACTCGGCCCGGACTACTTCACCACCCGCCACGGCGCCGAACGCAAAACCCGAAAGCTCATCGGCCAACTCAACGACCTCGGGTTCACCGTGACCCTCAACCCGCTGGAGGCCGCCTGATCACCGCCGTGGTCAATGAATTTTCGAGTCAGATGGGGCAATGACCCACCGCTACCGCTTCATCTCCACCCACCGCGCCACCTACGGCGTCAAGCGGATGTGCCGGGTCCTCAATATTCGCAGGCAGGGCTACTACGAGTGGCTCGAAGCTGCTCCCGCCCGGGCCGAACGCCAGCGCGCCGAGGACGATCTCGCCGCCGAGATCACCGAGATCCACACCGCGCACAGGCAGGCGTACGGGTCCAAGCGGGTCACCGTCGAGCTGCACCGGCGCGGCCGGCGGGTCAACCGCAAGAAGGTGGAGCGGATCATGCGCGAGCGTGGCGTCGTGGGCTGGACGCGGCGACGGCGCCGGAGCCTGACCAAGCAGAACGTCACCGCGCCGCCGGCACCGGACCTGATCGGCCGCGACTTCACCGCCGCAGCGCCGGGTGAACGGTTCGTCGGGGACATCACCTGCCCACCGAGGAAGGCTGGCTCTATTTGGCGACCGTCATCGATCTGCACAACCGGGAGGTAGCCGGGCACGCGATGGCCGCCCACATGCGTACCGACCTGATCAGTGCAGCCATCGACCTGGCCGTCCGGCGTGGCCTGACCAAGCAGAATGCGATCTTCCATTCGGACCGCGGATCCCAATACACGTCGGCCGACTTCCGCCGCAAACTCAAGGCCTGCAAGCTGCGGGCCTCGATGGGCAGGACTGGATCTTGTTTCGATAACGCCGCCGCCGAAAGCTTCTTCGCGACCCTGAAAACCGAGATCGGCACGAAGGTGTGGCCGACCCGCCACGCGGCCCGGCGAGCAGTGTTCGAGTATCTCACCTACTACAACCGTCACCGTCTACATTCGACCAACGGCTACCGCACACCGGTCGAGACCCGCATCGGGTATCGTCAGGACCACGCCCTCGCGGCATGAAACTCCGGTGTCCGGTCCCGGGGTGGAACCTCAGCACTGATGTGACCTGCTCGGCATCCGGATCTGCCGCGATCCGCTCGTCACATCGCGTAGCGGAGGTGGCGGCACTGGCATCCGGTCGTGCCGATGAGCGCGCGTTGGTTGCTCGGCAGCGGCCCACCGGCGCGACAAGGTTTCGCACTGCGTCGACTGCAACGGGCTGCCACATGAGGCTGTGAATGCCTTGCGGTTTAGGCGATCTGGTCGCCCCAGCGCTTCCAAGCGTCGTCAGTTACGGCATCGATGCTGCGGCCGACTTCCCGCATGTCCGCCGCGGAAAATGACTCCTCTTGACCGGTGCGCCACTGGACCGCCCGGTGGGCTAAGCCTCGATCCGTGGACTGGATCGGTGCACTACTGAGCGGAAGCGGCGTGGAGATGTGACGAGAGTGCCCTCTGAGCTGGGATGATCGGGTTTGTCTAGGACTCGAATCACACCAGCTCGGAAGGACACTCTCGGTGCAAGGATCTCATGCGTGGCGCGGCGACGGCGCGGTGTTCGATGATGACAATCTCGTGTCGCATGCGGGTCTGGTGCCGCTGCTGGAGTTGGCCGAGCAGGCCGGGCTGTCGCGACTGTTGGATGAGCATGTCCGGTTCGTCGATGAGCGGGTGAAGTCCGGCGCGGCCAACTCGACGCCGAAGCTGACCTCGATCATCGCGGGGATGGCTGCCGGGGCGGACAGCATCGACGACCTGGACGTAATCCGCTCCGGCGGGATGAAGGAGCTGTTCGGCGGGGTCTACGCCAACGCCACGTTGGGGATCTTCCTGCGGGAGTTCACCCATGGCCACACCCGGCAACTGTCGGCGGTGCTGCGCCGGCACCTGGTCGCTCTGGCCAAGCGCACCCCGGTGCTGGCCGGCATCGGCGACCGCGTCTTCATCGACATCGACTCGTTGCTGCGCCCGGTGTACGGGCACGCCAAGCAGGGCGCGTCGTTCGGGCACACGAAGGTCGCGGGCAAGAGCATCCTGCGCCGGGGCCTGTCGCCGCTCGCGGTGACCATCTCGACCGAGACCGCGGCGCCGGTGGTGGCCGGGGTGCGGTTACGGGCCGGACGCGCCGGCTCCGCCAAGGGCGCGGCCAGCATGGTCACCGAGGCGATCAATACCGCCACCGACGCTGGCGCGCAGGCCGGGAACATCCTGGTACGCGGCGACTCCGCGTACTGCAGCGGCAAGGTCATCGCTGCGGTAGTCAAAGCCGGAGCGAACTTCTCGTTCGCCATCGCCCGCAATCCCGCCGTTGACGCCGCGATCGCCACCATCCCCGACGAGGCGTACACGCCGGTGCACTACCCCGGCGCGGTCACCGATCCCGACACCGGTGAGCTGATCTCCGACGCCCAGGTGTCCGAAGTGGAGTTCACCGCGTTTGCCGGCACCCGCCACGAGATCACCGGCTGGCTCGTCGTGCGCCGGGTGCTCGACGCCAACACCCAGGACCCTCTGTTCCCGGTCTGGCGCTACCACCCGTTCTTCACCAACAACACCGAACCGGCCCCCGAGGCCGACATCACCCACCGCCGCCACGCCGTCTGCGAAACCGTCTGGTCCGACCTCATCGACGGCCCCTGGGCCCACCAGCCCTCAGGGTCGTTTCCCGCCAACGCCGCCTGGAACATCCTGGCCGCGATCACCCACAACCTGCTGCGCGCCGCTGGCACCCTCACCGCCACACGCCGCTACGCGGTGGCCCGCGGCGCCACCCTGCGCACCCACCTGATCAACGTCGCGGCCCGGCTCGCCCGCCCGCAACGCCGCCCCGTGCTGCACCTACCCACGCACTGGCCCCGCGCCGCCGCCTGGCTCACCTTCTGGAAAGCCGTCTTCACGACCTGACCAACGACCACCCGGCACGCACCACCCACCAGCACCGCACCCACACACCACCCGACGAGCGGGAACCCGAGCAGGCTGGACACCGGGCCAGCCGGTCAGACGCGCCCTCCACGAACCAAGATCATCACGGCAAAGTCAAAGGACCATCCTGATACTGATCCACGGATCGAGGCTAAGGCTTTCCATTCGGGGAAGGTCTCGGCAAGGTACGCTGCGGCGCCGGCCTTCGAGGTGATGTCTTCGTACGCGAGCGTGTAGTGCAGCCGGGCTGGACCGAGAATGCACCACGCTACGGCGTTAGCATCCACAGGGGCGTCTGCGGGTAGCTCGGCAACGTCCTGATAGATGCTTGGGGCCGCTGGCTTCCAGTAGTCACGAAGGTTCTCAAGGTTGTAGCGGCGCAGCGCCGCTGAGTCGACGTGTATGCCGAGTTCGTCAACCTCCGGCCCGCGAACCCGGATTCCGTACCGCTGCAGGGTCAGCCAGAGCACAGGAGTCAATTCGCCGCATGGCTTGTCAGTGCGAGGCTCGCCATTGACTACGAACGGAACCACGCGAGGATCAATGGGGAACTCCTCGAACGTCGCCTGATCGAGGTACACGCCGTCCAGGTGCGGCTTGGCTGGCATGGCCTCGTGAACCTTCGCCAGCGCAGCCAGGTCACTTGGGCTCGCGACGCGTGATGTCACGATGACCGTGTCGACGTCGCTGGCGTTGGGCACCCAGGCTCCGAGTGCCGCCGAGCCCACGACGTAGAGCTTCTCGACGAAGCCCGGCAGGGCCTCGTCCGCCGCTCGGAGGTACGCGCCCGTCAAGTCCTTGATCATGCCGGCACCGTATCAGTGGGCGCTAGCTGACCAAGCGCACTCATTTGCCGCATTGCGGGCGTGCAAACCGTCGGGCAGCATGCGTTAGCGCCTTTGCAGTACAACCACGGGGATCTGGCGGGTGGTCTTCCGCGCGTACCCGTCGTAGCCCTTGTACATGTCGGCCATCTGCTGCCACAGGCGCTCGCGGTCCTCGCCAGCGGTTTCGACGGCGGTGACCAGGTACGTCTGCCGGCCGATCTGTACGGAGGCGTCCGGCTGCGAGCGCAGGTTGAGCCACCAGGCGGGGTGCCTGGCGCTGCCGCCGTTGGACGCGATGATCACCCATCGGTCGCCGTCGGTCTGGTACATCAACGGTACCGTCCACGACCGCCCCGACTTGCGCCCGGTCGTGGTCAGCAACAGCACCGGTGCGCCGAACATCTTGCCGCCGAGCTTCCCGCCGCTGCGCCGGTACAGCCACACGGCCGTACGCAGAAACCCTCGCATGAGCGCTCTACCGAATCCGCCAGACCGTTTCGCCATGGTCACTACCTACCAGACCAGGGGGTCGGTGGATAGCCGGCTTAGGTCGCCAAACGCGCCTCGTGGCGCAAGTCGCGCTCGCCAGCTCAGGCCTTCCAGTCGCCCGACTTTGCCGAGAAGCGGACGTGGTAGCGGGGCGCCCCGCGTCGTGAGGTCGCGGAGCTGGGGCCCGCAATTCCCCGTGATGGTCGGTTCGATCTTCGCGGGTCAATGCCGACGTGGACTCACCAATCCTGACTCGTATGCGATCATGACGAGTTGAGCGCGGTCGCGTGCGCCGAGTTTTGTCAGTACCCGGCTTACGTGGGTTTTCGCCGTGGTGTGACTGATGTGGGCCTGGCGGGCGATGTCCTCGTTGGACAGTCCGGCTGCGATGAGGGTGAGTATTTCCCGCTCGCGCGGGGTGAGCACGTCGAGTTCGGGTGCGCGGCCAGGTCCGGCCGGGGTCGCCACGAACTCGGCGATCAGGCGCTTCGTCACCACTGGGGACATGAGCGCGTCGCCGTTCGCCACCACTCGTACCGCGTGCAACAGCTCGGCCGGTTGGGTGTCCTTGACCAGGAATCCGCTCGCGCCGGCCCGCAGCCCCGCGAACACGTACTCGTCGAGCGCGTAGTTCGTGAGGATGACGATGCGTACGCCGTGCAGGGCGGGATCGGCGGCGATCCGCCGGGTGGCCTCGATACCGTCCGTGCCGGGCATTCGCACGTCGACGAGCACCACGTCCGGCTTCAGGCGCGCCGCGGCCGCGGCCGCTTCCGCACCGTCGCCGGCCTCACCGACCACCTCGATATCGTCCTCGGCGTTCAGCAATGCCCGGAAGCCCGCTCGGATCAACGGCTGATCGTCGGCGAGCAGGACCCGGATCATGCGGCGTGCCCCGTCGCATCTTCGGCCGGCGCAGGGTGCTCCAGCGGCAGGCTCGCGTGCACCTGGAAGCCGCCACCCGGCCGGGAGGCGGTCGCTACCGTGCCGCCGAGCGCAGCCGCGCGCTCGCGCATGCCCCGCAGGCCATATCCCTCGGTGACCGGTGCGGCGGCGCCCGGACCGTCGTCGTCGACGCGCAGGTCCAGACGCGCCGGCTGGTAGGTGAGCTCGACATCCACCGTTGCCGGCGCGGCATGCCGGGCGGTGTTGGTCAGCGCCTCCTGCACCATCCGGTACACAGCGCGCTCAGTGTTCGGTGGCACCGGCCTTGTCTCGCCACGCACGTGCAGCCGGACCCGCAGTCCGGACCGCTCGAACCGGGCGGCGAGCAGCGGCAGTTGGGCGAGGCTCGGCGGCTCGGCGGTGTCGGCGACGCGGAGTACACCGAGGGTGGCGCGCAGTTCCCGCATCGCTTCCAGACTGGCCTCGCTGATCGCGAGGAGGGCTGGCTCGATGAGCTCGGGCTTGCGGTGCAGCAGGTGCAGCGCGACGGAGGACTGTACGTTGACCACGGAGATGGCGTGGGTCAAGGTGTCGTGCAGCTCTTGGGCGATGCGCAGTCGTTCCTCGTCGGCGCGGCGCTGCGCGGCCTCCTCGCGGGTCCGCTCCGCGTCGATCGCGCGTTGGTGCACCTCGTGCAGATACGCGCGGCGGTGCCGGGTCACCTCGCCCCAGATGAGGATCGCGACCAGCCAGCCGCTGACCCACAGCATCTCGGGCACCGAGTGCAGCGGGTCGCCGCTGCGCACCCAGCCGGCGACCAGCTTTCCGACGCTCAACGCGGCCGTCGCGGCCACCGCCGGCCAGCGGTAGCTCAGGCTGGCGAGCGTGTAGATGGTGATGGTGGCCGGGAGGGCGGCCAACACCGGCACGGGGTAGTCACGCCCGTAGTAGACGAGGAACGCGGCGGTCGCGACCACGGTCGCCGGTACTGGTGACGCGCGGCGTGCTGCGAGCGCCGACGCGGCCACGATCAGCAGCAGACACCCGGCCGCGTCCAACGCGTGCGTTGACGGTTCGGTGGCGGACGTGGCGCCTGCGCCGACGATGACGCCGAGGACGACACCGACGGCCATCGCCGCCGCGAGGACGCCGTCGAACCAATTGCGGCCTCGCGTCCCTCGGCCCTCAAGCAGCCCGGACATCGGCATTCCGTGAGCGTACGTCAGCGGCGCAGGGCCTACGTCGCGCCGGAGACTGAGGTCGGCAGTACTTTCCGGGAAGTATGCGCATCAGGTACCGGGACCGCCACGGCACCCCGGCAGTACGCCACATTTGCTTCCCTGGCGCGATGCCCTGACCGGCACCCGACCCCGATCGTCGTAGGGACGTGACACGAGGGGAGATTCGGGTGTACCGGTTGCTGACATTGCCCTCCGGCCGGCGGGCCAAATGGGTCGTGCTCGCCTGCTGGCTGGCGGCGCTGTTCGTGGCGACACCGTTGGCCGGGAAGCTGTTCAGCGCGGCTGAGGACAGCACGGCTAGCTTCCTGCCCCGCAACGCGGAGTCCACCCGCGTCGCGCAGGCTCGCCAGGCGTTCCCCGGCGGGGACGCCAGCCCGGTCGTGGT
This sequence comes from Micromonospora sp. NBC_00898, assembly GCF_045207895.1. Classification (NCBI taxonomy): domain Bacteria; kingdom Bacillati; phylum Actinomycetota; class Actinomycetes; order Micromonosporales; family Micromonosporaceae; genus Micromonospora; species Micromonospora sp. NBC_00898. Next base: position 2,538,810 of record NZ_CP108775.1, on the reverse strand, counting down.
GGTGTACCAGCGGGTCGGCGGGCTCACCGCCGCGGACCGGGACCGGGTCGGCGCCGACGCCCAAATGCTGCGGCAGCGATACGCCCCGTCGGCCGAACCGTTCGTCCCGGTACCCGCACACGATGGCACGGCGCTGCTCTACCAGGTGCCGATCTCGACCACGGGTGCGCAGGACGCCGGCACGGTGATCATCAATGCGGTCAAGGACATCCGGCACACCGTCGGCGGGGACATCGGGGAGCTGACCGTGAAGGTGACCGGCCCGGCCGGATTCACCGCGGACAGCGTGGAGGTCTTCGACGATCTGGAGTTGACCCTGCTGCTCATACCGCTGGCGGTGGTCGCGGTGCTGCTCCTGCTCATCTACCGCAGCCCGGTGCTGTTCCTGGTGCCGCTGTTCTGCGTCGTGGTGGCCAACCAGGTCAGCTCCGCCCTCGTGTACGGCCTCGCCGCGGGGCCCGGGCTGCGGCTCAACTCGATGGCGGCCACGGTGCTCGGCATCCTCGTGTACGGCGCGGGCACCGACTACGCCCTGCTCATCATCGCCCGGTACCGGGAGGAGCTGCGCCGCCACGCCGACCGGCACGACGCGATGCGGGAGGCGCTGCGATGCTCCGGCCCGGCCGTCCTCGCCTCCGCCGGGACCGTCGCGGCGGGCCTGCTGTGCCTGCTCGCCGCGAACCTCAACTCGACCAGCGCGCTCGGTCCCGTCGGCGCGCTCGCCGCCCTCGGCGCCGTCCTGGCCATGCTGACGCTGCTGCCGGCGCTGCTGGTCATCCTCGGCCGGTGGGTGTTCTGGCCGTTCGTGCCCCGCCCGGTCGGGCAGGGGACCGAGCCCGGTGGCCGTGGGTGGCGCGACGTCGGCGCCGCGATCGGCCGGCGGCCCCGGGTGACGTGGGTTATCACCGTCGCGGTCATCGGCGCGTGCGCGTTCGGCCTGACCGGCTTCTCGACCCCGCAACGGACCCTGTTCGCCGACCCACCGGACTCGGTGCAGGGCCAGCAACTCATCGCGGCGCACTACCCGGCCGGTGCCGGCCACCCGCTGGAGATCGTCGCGCGGGCCGGCTACGCCGACGCGGTGCGCGACGCCGCACGCGGCACCGCCGGCGTCACCGACGTCCAGCCGGCCGGTCGCACCGCGGATCTGGTGGCCTTCCAGGCGACGCCTTCGGCCGCGCCATCCAGTGACGCCGAGTACGACACGGTCACCCGGCTCCGCGACCGGCTGCACGCCGTCGAGGGGGCGGATGCGCACGTCGGCGGACCGGGCGCCATGGAACTCGACCTGAACGTGACGAACACCCGCGACGCCACGGTCGTCATCCCGCTCGTCCTCTTTGCGATCTTGGCCATCTTGTGCCTGCTGCTGCGTGCGCTGGTCGCCCCGCTCCTGCTGGTCGCGACCGTCATCCTGTCCTTCGCCGCGGCGCTCGGGCTGTCCGTGGTCGTCTTCGAAGACGTGCTCGGCTGGCACGGCCAGGAGGCCTCGCTGCCGATACTCGCGTTCGTATTCCTCGTCGCGCTCGGCGTGGACTACAACATCTTCCTGATCAGCCGGGTACGCGAGGAGGCGGCCCGCCTCGGTACCCGGCAGGGCACGTTGCGCGGGCTCGCGGTGACCGGCGGCGTCATCACCTCCGCCGGCATCATCCTCGCCGCCACCTTCGCGGTCCTCGCCACGCTGCCGGTGCTGAATGTCGCGCAGCTCGGCTTCGTGGTATCGCTGGGCATCCTGCTGGACACGTTCATCGTCCGATCGATCCTGGTGCCTGCACTGACGATCGACGTGGGCCGGCTGACGTGGTGGCCGAGCCGGCTCGCCCGCGCGGTACCAGGGTCGCAGGCAGCCGCCGGTCCATCGCTGGCCCGAGCCGCATCGAGCGCGGCACCCGACCGCCTGCACTGACCCGAGCCGCAAACGCCGAACCCGCATGTCAGGAGGACAGAATGCCCTACTCGGAACCGACGACAGCACGAAGGACTGCCCGCCGTCTCCTGCCGCTGGCATTGGCACTGGCCGCACTGTTGGCCGCCGGTGGCATGCTGCGGCAGGGCCGAGCCGAGGCGGCAGACCAGGGGATCGCGAAACTCGGGATGTACCTGGGCAAGTGGAACTACGACCAGCCAGATCGCGTCAGCATGACAAACATCGCGGTGATGAACGTACCGGGCGGCGGACTCCAGGCTCCCCAGATCGGGGACATCGTGTTCACCGCGGAGGGCAGGGACCGCGTCGTCGGCCGGACCGACGTCGGATGTACCTGGAGGTTCAGGGCCACCGCCCGATCGCTGGAACTGGATCCGCCATCCCAGCTCTGCCACAACCCCACCCTGAACGTTTCCTACACCATCATCAGGTGGACGGTCACGGTTTCGGGACAGCATGAGAAGGAGACCATCACCGCCAAGAGCCACCGCGCCGGACGCGACTACGACTTCGTCCTGGAGAAGGGAGCCCGGACCAAGGTCAAGGAGTATGACCCGCACGCCGCGACGAAATTCACCGGTATCTGGACGTACGACCCGTCCGCCCCGAAGACCCGGGTGAACATCCGGGTCACGCAGTACCCGGCGCCGGAGGGCGCACCGACGGTGGTTGAGTCGCCGCAGCAGGGCCGCGTCACCATCGTCAAGGACTACGACAACAGAGTCACCGCACGAACCGACGACGGCTGCACGTGGTCACTGCTGAGCCGTGGAAACACGGCCAAGCTAGACCCCCCGACCCAGACGTGCACGCTCCGCACATCCGCCGCCATCACCCTCAAATACTGGACCATCACCACCGACGGCAGACAACAGACCTCCATGATGATTGGCATCGATGAACGTGGCGGCAACTTCGTCCTCAGCACCGGCAGCCTCACCAAGCACTGATCCCGGCTCTCCCGCTACCCCAGCTCGGACGGTGCGGCGCAGGTGGTCGAATCGTCGCAGCAGGGTGTGGTGACGGGGCCGGCACGTTCACCCTCGGCGTCGGCGGTCTCACCGGAACCGTCATCGCCGAGTCGCGAATACTGAAACCGCCAGCCGCAGCCGCTGGCGGGAGGCGACAGCCGAACCTCCCGCCAGCCGGGGCAACACCCGACTTGACCGCATCGCACGACGCAAATCTTCATTGGTGGTGTATCAGCATGCGCGGAACGGCAAAGATCGTCGGCGGCGGCATCGGTGGACTCGCAGCAGCCAGCGCCTTGCACCAGGCTGGCTGGGACGTGACGCTCTACGAACGGGAAGTCGGGCTCTCCGGCGCCGGTACCGCGCTCGGGATGTGGCCCTCGGCCGTGGCCGCGCTGGACCACATCGGGACCGGCGACGACGTGCGTACCCAGGGGACCGAGCAGACATCGGCCGAGTTTCTGCGCGCTGACGGGACGTTGATCGGGAAGCTGGACACGACGCGGTTGCGACGGCGCACCGGTGATCCGGTCTACCTGCTTTCACGTCCCGCTCTGCTGAACCTGCTGTACAGGGCGGCACAGAACACCGCAACACACTTCGGTCATCCCATCGCCGACATCACTTCGCTGCAACGCGAGTGCGACGTCGTGGTCGTCGCTGATGGCATCTTCAGCCGGACCCGTGCCGCATTGTTCGGAGACCGGTACCGGGCCCGCTACATCGGCGTGACGGCTTGGCGGGGATGGATCGACAACCGGCCAACCCGCACGATGACCGAGACCTGGGGTAGGGGCGCCAAGTTCGGCATCACCCCTCAGGAGGGCGGGCGCACAAACTGGTACGCCACAACGGTGGCGCCGGAAGGCGCCCCCTCGCCGGACGGGGAGCTCGCCCGACTCCGCGAGTTGTTCGGATCCTGGGGCGGCCCCGTCCGTATGGTCCTCGACACCATTGCCGAGGAGGCCATCCTGCGTCACGACCTGCATGTCGTACCGCCGTTACCGACGTTCGTGAGCGGCAATGTGGCGCTCATCGGAGACGCCGCACACGCTATGCCGCCCGATCTGGGCCGGGGCGCCTGCGAAACGCTCATCGATGCGATCACGTTGGCCCGCTGCCTACGCGAGAGCCCCATGATTGACGCCGGTCTGCACGCGTACGACCGCCGACGCCGACGGCCCACCCAGCGCCTCGCCGCCGCAGCCGCCGGCGCCTCCCGCCTGACCCGCTGGAACCGCAACCTCTGGCTGCGTGACGGGCTGCTGCGAATGAGCCTCCTCCTACCGCCGCCGGCCTAGCTTCGGTAATGCATCCGGGAGGCTGACCTTGGAGTGTCGCTGTGTCTGGTCAGGCGCAGAACGTCGATGTGCTGGAGGGACAACCGGTGTTGGGTCGGGCACTGGGAGACGACGCTGAGCTGCGTCCGTTGGAGCCATGGCAAGCGGCCGAGTTCGCCGGGTACGTCAACCGGACACGTGATGCACTCAAGCCGTGGATCCCCTGGGCCTACACCATCGTCGACGAGGCGTCGGCCCGCGCTTTCCTGCAGAGCTACGCCGACCGGCAGGCCGCCGACACCGGCCGTATCTTCGGCCTTTACGTCTCAGGAGTCATGCAGGGCGGTGTCCTGTACCGCGTCTTCAACACCGCTCAGGGCGTCTGCGAGATCGGCGTCTGGCTCGCTCCCGAGGTACGCGGACGGGGTCTCATCAGCCGCGCCTGCCGCGTCCTCATCGATTGGGCCGTTGACGCGCGTGGCATGACCCGCGTCGAATGGCAGTGCGACCCGCGGAATGCGTCCAGCATCGCTGCCGCACGACGCCTCGGCCTCACCCACGAGGGCACCCACCGCAAAGCCTTCTACCTTAACGGTGAACACCGCGACGTCCAGGTCTGGGCCATCGTCGCCTGAAGCACGCCACCCTCTTATCCGGATCTGCCGCCGACAGCGCGACGGAAGGTAACGGCAGGACTCAAGTCGGCGTCCGGTCGTGGCCGATGAGAGGACGCCTTTTGCAGCGATGCTGCCCAGCAGCGCGATGCCCAGCACGATGCCGAGCTCGCCGCTGGTGGACTTCCGCGCCAGCAGAGGTGCGGAACATCAACCGCGGGTCGGCGGTCGGCACGGCGAAGTCGCCGTCGCCTGGCTGGGCGCGCTCATCGAATCCGGAGAATCGTCTTGTCCCCTGCGACGTGCCAATCCGTGCTCCCGCCACCGGTGCACCTGCCCGAGTACGCCGTAGACCCGCTCCATCGCGCCGTCCTACAGTTCCCCCATGCGGATCCGGGTCATCGACGCGTTCACCGACCGGCCGTTCGCCGGCAACCCCGCCGCCGTCTGCCTGCTCGACACCAGCGCCTGGCCCGACGAGGCGTGGATGCGTCGGGTCGCCGCCGAGAGGGTCACCTCCCCCGTTCCTTGGCGGTTGGCATTGGCAGGCGCTGGTGCTGTCTTGCGTCGAGGCGTCCCTGGTGGTTGCGGGATCGGTGTGGGTACTCGGCACGGCTCAACGCCGCCTGCTGTGCGGTGGCCGGCTTTCTGTGGCGTGCGGCCGTAGCGCGTACGCCGCCTTCATCCTGCAGGGACCCGCGCTGTTGACCTTGGCGATTGCGGCCCGTCCGCTGGCCCTGCCGGCTGAGGCCAAGGCCGTGCTGGTGGCCGCGCTCGGCGTTCCGGTCTGCTTCGGGCTGGGATGGCTGGTCATCGACCGCACGCGGCTCGGCCGAATCCTCTAGTCCGCCCCGCTTTTGACGGCAGAGCACAGGGGTACATCAGGCTCACCGCGTTCAGCGGCGCGGCCATCGACCGCGACCGGCTCATCGGCCGGATGACCGGCCTCTCGGAAATCGACGATCGATGCTACTGACGACGACCGCCGAGCTTCCCGCCTAGGAGCTGCTGGATGCCCGAGCTGGCCGGCGTCTATCCGGTTCGCCTCGACCGTTGACCGTTGGCCCCGAGGGCGCCCAGCAAGTCGATCGCGAGGCAGACGAACAGGGCCACACCCCAGTTGTTCCAGGGACCCCACGACTGGACGGCCGGGGTGTCCGCGATGAGCCAGACAATGAGCCAGATGAACGTCATCGTGACCACCTCAATGCCCAGGCTACGACGCATTCCCGGCGAGGAGCCAGGGCTACAGGGCCTGCCGACACCCGGCTCATGGCCTCTCCCTCCGTCCGCTGTGGCTTGGTGGGCGTCGATGTCGTGCCGGTCGAAGACGGGCAGCGCCGCGGCCTCTCGGGCTGTGTGATCGTCAGCCCGCCTCGGCCTGCCAGCTCATCCGCCGGGCCACGAGCATTCCCGCCACGCCCCACGCGGTCAGGACGGCCAGGTCGCCCCACGCGAAGCCCGCGCCGGTCGATGCCGACGAGAGCGCCTCGCCCAGTGCGTGCGCGGCGTGCTTGAGCGGCAGGATGTCGCCGAGGACGTCGAGGGTGCTCGGGAGATCGGCGCCGATCACGAACACATCGGAGATGAATGCGAGCGGCAGCAGCGTACCGAGGGTCAGGGCGGTGATTGCCTGCGACCGGCGGGCCAGCGTCAACACGGCGAATCCCAGGGCGGCGAAGCAGCCGACCGACACGGCGAACGCGATGAGCGTCGCCGGCAGCCGGCCGATCTCGATCCGCACGCCGTAGCCGACGACGGCCACCGCGGCCGCGCCGAGAATGGTCGCGGCGGCGACGAGCAGCGCGGCGGTGACCCGCCCGGCGACATACGCCCAGGGCGGCATCGGGGTGCCGCGCAGGCGGCGCAACGCACCGCGCTCCCGAGCCTCTGCCACGCCGCTTGGCAGGATGACGTACGCGGTGACGGCGATGCCGTAAGCACTCATCCCTGGCAGCAACAGTCGCGCAGCCTCGGTTTGCTGACCGGCGCCGCCGGTCGTCAGCGCGGGCATGAGCGCGACCAGCAGCACCGGGAAGATGACGGTGAAGAAAACCGCGGTCGCGTCCCGGATCAGCCCGGTCAGGGCGTAGCGGGCTTGGATGCGCACCGACGTCCACGGTGCGGGGCGGCGAAGGCGCACCGCATGCAGCGGCTTGGCGGTGCTCCGTTCGGGGGCGGCGACCGCGCTGGCGACCGCGCTGCCGCAGCCGCGAGGTTCCCAAGCGAACCAGCGCCAGGCGACCAGGCTGGCGCCGATGCCCCAAGCCGCGAGGACGGCGAGGTGGTCCGCGGGGAGGCCGGTGCCGGACGCGGACGGACCTACCGTTTGGGCGAACGCGGTGGCGAAGTGTTTCAGGGGCAGCGCCGAGCCGAGGTGCTCCAACCAGACCGGCATGGAGGTGTTCATCGCGAACACGTCGGAGATGAACGCCAGCGGGATGAGGATGCCGTTGGTCAACGCCTGTGCCGCGACCGACGTGCGCACGACCGCCAGTACGGCCAGCCCGAGAGCCGCGAAGCAGGCGACGCCCAGCAGCAGGGTCGCAAACGCAGCGGGGAGGGAACGCCAGCTGACCCGCACGCCGTACAGGATGACCCCGGTGGCGACCACGACGGCGGCCGAGACCATGGCCACGACGGCGGCCGCCCCGATCCGCCCGGCGAGGATCACCCACGGCGGCGCGGGCGTGCCACGCATCCGGAGGAGGATGCCGCGCTCGCGGAGGAGTGCGGTGTCCACCGCCAGCACGCAGAACGCCGCCTCCACTGCCCCGAACACCGCCATCGCCGGGGTGAAGAACTCGGCCAGCCGGACGTCGCCATTCGGGCCGACCCGCACGTCACCGAACAGCGCACCGATGATCGCCAAGAAGAACAGCGGCATGGCCAACGTGAAGAACAGCGCAATCGGGTTGCGCGAGAAGGATCGCAGGCCCTGGCCGGTGAGCGTCGCCACCAGGCCCACTACTCCCAGGCGCTTGACGGCTCGCGCTGGCGGCACCTGCAAAGCCTCAGTTGCCATCTCCGGCCTCCTCGATCAACCGGAGGTATACGTCCTCCAGCGTCGGGTGGCCGACGGTGAGCCCCGCCAGCTCGACGTCACGCTCCAGCGCCCAGCCCGTCAGGGTATGCACATCCTTTGTCGCCCAGGCGGTGGTGGCCTTGACGACACCGTCCGTCGTGACGACCTTTCCATCGAGGGTGGGCAGGTCGTCGGCGGAGATTCCGGTTGGCAGCCGGAACTGCAGAGTGCTCACCGGCCGACCGCCGTCGCCCAGTTCGTCCGGGCGTCCGATCGCCACGAGCCGGCCGGCGCGCAACACCGCCACCCGGTCGGCGAGCTGCTGGGCCTCCTCCATGTAATGGGTGGTGAGCAGGATGGTGGTACCCAGGTCACGCAATCGGTGGATGAGCTCCCAGGCGCGGTGGCGGGCCGACGGGTCGAAGCCGGTGGTGGGCTCGTCGAGGAAGAGCAGCTCGGGCGCCCCCACCAGGCCCAGAGCCAGGTCGAGCCGACGGCGTTGCCCGCCGGAGAGGGTCTTGACGCGGGCATCACGCTTGTCGGACAACCCGACCAGCTCGATCACCTCGTCCGGCTGATATCTGCGGGGATACAAGGACGCGTGCAGCCGAGCCAGCTCACGCACCGTGAACTCCTCTTCGAACCCGGCGCTCTGCAGGACGATGCCAATCCGCTCCCGGTATGCCCGTCCGCCGGTCGCCGGGTCTACACCCAGCACGCTGACCCGGCCCGCGGTGCGGTCGCGGTAACCCTCCAGGATCTCCACCGTCGTCGTCTTGCCAGCTCCATTCGGTCCGAGTAGGGCGAGGACCTCGCCTTCGGCGACCGTGAAGCTCAACCCATCGACGGCGCGTAACCGCCCGTACTTCTTTGACAGCTCTTCGACAACGACCGCGGACATGGCTTCACTCTGGTGGTGCCGCCCCCCGACCGGCAGTGCGGTAAGACCCGTCAGCGGCGGTCGGAGGTCCCGACCGCCGCCAGGTGACACCGGCTCCTCGTCGTACCGGATCGCACCGGCGTCCGGTGAAACCCGGGCCGCCCGCCGGCGACATCGTCGTCATCGGTCATCCGGCGGCCGAACGGCCCACCCGCGCGGGTGGTTCGGCACTGTGCCGCCGGGCGGCGAGGCAGGAGCCTGAGGGGGAGAGCGGAGGTGGTGGGACGTGTTCAGTCGGGTAGTGCTACCGGTGATGGTGGGTGTGGACGGCTCCCCGGCGAGTATCGCCGCGGTGGATCTGGCTGCGGACGAAGCCGCGGCTCGCGTCACCCCGTTGGTGATCGTGCACGTTGATGCCGGGTCACCCCGGCGACCCACCGAGGCCGGTGCGCCGGAACGGGTCGACCCCGTGGCCGCGCAGCGGCGGCTGCTCGACGTGACGGTCGGCGGCGTGCGCGCGCAGCATCCGGCTCTCGCGGTCACCGCGGAGCTGCTGGCTGGTGATCCCGCCGAGGTCCTCGCCCGCCGTTCGCTGGAGGCATGCCTCCTGGTACTTGGGCATCCGCGCGGATGTGGCCTGTCGATGGCGTCGGTCGCGACATCGGTGCCCGAACGAGCCCACGCCCGGGCGCTCGCCGATTTGGCGCAGAAGCTGCGGGTTGCCTCGGGAGCGGATGTAAAGCAGCTCACGCCAGAGGGCGCCCCGCACGGCCGGTGATGGACTACCGAACGCCGGAGGGCGAGATGAGCATGCAAGTGGGCGCGGCGCCCATTGGGGGCTGGCTCGTCGAGTCGGAGCCAGACCGCGCGGCGCGGCGCTCGACGCGGCCGGACCGCTACCCCGATCTTGGAGCCACACTGCGGCGTGCGGGACGCGCCCGAGGTGCCCAGGCGCCGGATGCCGTGTCGATCGGATCGGCGCTCTTCACCGGACGGTGGGCATAGCGTTCAGCGCCGACACCTCGCATACCGGAGCACCGGCACGCCGTGTAACCGAGCAGGTGACGGCTCACCGAACCACGCGATCCGCTGCGGTCTTCCAACCGCCTGCGACTGCGGTCAAACGACCGTGGCGACCGCTGTAGGGGCGAACGTCACATCGACTGTGCCCCATCTGGCCCGGGGCCCAGTCACCACTCGCGCGCCAGGCTGAAGGGCGAGGAAGGGAGGCCGCGCCATGCGCGCTCTCGTTGTGTACGAGTCGATGTACGGCAACACCAAGGAGGTCGCGGAGGCCGTCGCCGGCGGCCTCGCCGAACTGGGAGACACGGTCGTGATGGAGGTGGGTGACGCCCCGGACGACCTCGATCCTGGCCTCGACCTGCTCGTTGTCGGCGGCCCCACGCATGCGCACGGCATGAGCCGCCCGCAGAGCCGCCAGAGTGCGGCGGACGAGGTGCCGGCCGGGGTCGTCCCGAGCCGCACCGGGCTGCGGGAGTGGCTTGGCGCGCTGGGTCGCAGCCGGCCGGGATTGTCGGCCGCCGCATTCGACACCCGGTTCGACAAGCCCCGCTGGCTCACCGGGTCGGCGGCGGTCGGCGCGGCCCGGCTGCTCGGCCACCATCATTGCGTGCTGGTCGTGCCGCCGGAAAGCTTTTACGTCGAGCACGCGGCGGGCCCGCTCGCGCACGGGGAGCTGGACCGCGCCCGCCGGTGGGGCGAGAAGCTCGGCACCCGACAGGCCAGCGCGTCGGGTCACCATCCGGTGCCGTGATCCAGCCGGAAAGGCGTGCCCACCGGCCCGGGCGGTCGGGGCGGACGGCTCTGCCAGAGTGCCCCGGCCGACCGTTGTCCTAGAGATACCGACGTGGCCGGAGGTGACGCGACTTGCGACGTCGGAGACCGCACGGGGGTGGGGAGCAGTGCTCGAGCCTCGGTGGCTACCGCCTCCGCCGTCGTGATGACCAACCGCCCTTCGGCCACGCCGCCGGCCCGGCATACTCAGGCACTCGGCGCGCCCGCAGAGGTGCTCGCCTCGCTCGGGGCGTTCACCGTGGTCCTGCTGGCCGGTGGCTGGCGGTGGGCCGCCTCGCCGGACGCCGGCCTGCTGGCGGCGGCGTCCGGCGCCGCCTTCACCGCCATCGTGCTCGGACAGCTCGCCAACGCGTTCGCGTGCCGCAGCGCGGTGGGGCCGGCATGGCGGATCGATCCGCGGCGAAACCCGTTGCTGCTCGGCGCGGTGGCGGTCGAGCTGGTGCTACTCGGGGTCTTCCTGACCGTTTCCACCGCTGCCCGGGCTCCTCGATGGCGACCTACCGACCGCGTTGGGCTGGCTGCTGGCTGCCACGACCGTGCCAGCCGTGCTGCTGTTCGACGCGGCCGCAAGGCGGGCGCGGCGGGCCGACGCCCGGCTATAGTGCGCCCCGTCGGGACGCGCCAGCGTAGATCAGCGCGAGCGCGGCAAGGGCCGCGATCACCCCGCCGACCAATAGGGCGACACCCAGCGGGGTGAGGTCGGGGATCCGGGTGGCGGCCTGCACGCCGGCGGCGAGGTCCGGACTGCCGTCGACGTTCGCCAGCACCACCACGAAGCGCCCGTCGGTCAGCGCCCGATCCAGGACCACTGCGCCGGTGCCCGACGCGGACGCCAGCCAAGACGTCTGCTCGGCCGGCGCAGAGACCGCCCCGGCGGCGCCGCCGACACGTCGCAGCAGGACGCCGGACTCGCCGTACGGGTCAATCAGCTCGTCGTGCCCGGCGCGCGCCAGCCACCGGTCCACATCGTCCTCGGCGGCGATGACCACGCCGCCGGTGACCAGCCCGGCCGGCGCTGCAGAGCACCGGACGTGCCCCGGCCCTACCTTCCCGTGCGGGAGATCGAGCGATGTTCAGGGCCGGACGGTCGCCTTCGGGCAGGTCGGCCAGCGGATGCACCATGGGAATGGACTCCTGCCGCCCGCGCGGCCAGCAGGAGTCCACGATTTGCTGCGCGGTCACTCCCGCGACAGCGCGACCTTCAGCGCGCCGGTGTCGGCTGGCCGGGAGAAGACGTCGTACGCCTGCATGATGTCCCCGAGCGGGAACCGATGGGTGATGATCTGGCCGGTGTCCAGCTGCCCCGCAGACACCATCTTCAGCAGGGTCGGCGTGGAGTAGGTGTCCACCAGCCCCGTCGTGATGGTCACGTTGCGGGTCCACAGGTCTTCCAGGTGCAGGGTGGCTGGTTTACCGTGCACACCGATGTTCGCTACCCGGCCGCCGGGGCGAACCAGGGTGGTGCACAGCTCGAAGGACGCGGGCGTGCCAACCGCCTCCATCACTACATCCGCGCCGAGCCCGTCGGTGATCGCGCGCACCACCTCGAGCGGGTCGTCGTCGGCTTTGACAGCCACGTCGGCCCCGATTTGCTTGGCCGCCTGCAACCGGCTGTCGGCCTTGTCGACCGCCACGATGTGCGCCGGCGAGAACAGCCGTGCGGTCAGGATGCCGGCCAGGCCGATCGGACCGGTACCGACCACGACGACGGTATCGCCCGGGCGAACCTGGCCATTGAGCACGCCGACCTCGTAGGACGTCGGCAGGATGTCGGCCAGCAGCACGGCGGCCTCGTCGGTTATGCCTTCCGGCAGCGGGTAGGTCGAGAGGTCGGCGAATGGCAGTCGCGCGTACTGCGCCTGCACGCCGTCGACGAGGTGGCCGAGGATCCAACCGCCGCCGCCGCGGCACTGTCCGTAGCTGCCCTCGCGGCAGTAGCGGCAACGGCCGCATGCGGAGATGCAGGACGCCAGGACTCGGTCGCCCGGCCGGACCGTGGCGACCGCCGAGCCGACGGCGACGACCGTGCCGACCGCCTCGTGGCCAAGAATTCGGCCCGGCTGCACCGCCGGGACGTCGCCGCCCAGAATGTGCAGGTCGGTGCCACAGATGGTGGCGGTGTCAACCTGAATGATGGCGTCGCCGGGATCGATGATCTGCGGGTCGGGAACCTCGGTCCAGGACCGCTGTCGCGGGCCGCCGAAGACGAGTGCTCTCATTACTGGACCTCCTTGTCCATGCGTGCGGGTTCCATCCGCATCGGTAGTTCGTACAGCCGCGTGAGGCGGATCCGGGCCGCCTGTAGGCGTTCGACCAGCACGCTCATTAACCAAGCTGCTGAACTCGCGACCCAGCTCGGCGTCGTCCACGATGAGCCGGCGTACGTCCGCCGCGTCGAGCTCGACGGCGAACCTCTCCTCGACCTGCAGCGCACCGAATTGCCATCGGTACGGCGGGAACAGCCATGGTCAGCCAAGGACGCTGTCCGCCTCGATGACGATGTCACCGCCATCGGCTAGGCCCATGTCCAAATCGACGCGCCCGGACCTCAGCAACCAGAAGCGGTCGGCGGATCGCCCCTCGTGGAACAGCCGCTGGCCGGCGTGCTGGACGACCGGGTGGGCCTGAACCGAGAGCCGTTCCAACCACGGCCCGGGCAGCCCCCGCAGGAACCGATGGGCGGGACAGCAGGTCCGCCGTTCGCAACGTCCCGCACCTGCGGTGTGGGCGGAAGCCGGGGCCGGCTTGCGGCCGGCCCCGGAACTCGATCAGCTCTTTTTCCCGTTCTCGACCTTGATCGGGATCTCCTTCGCGCCCGGCTTGATGTCGCCGACCTTCGCGGTGATCTCGAGCATCCCGTCCGCGTACCGGGCGGCGATGGTCTTCTCCGTGACCCCCGCCGGTAGTGGGATGGTCCGGGAGAACGATCCGTAGTGGAACTCGGAGCGGGTCTTGTCGGGGCGGCTGGTCTCCTTGCGCACCACGTCGAGCCGCAACTCGCTGTCTGCGAAGGTGATCCGCACGTCCTTGACCGGATCGATGCCCGGCATTTCGGCGCGGATGACGTACTGGTCGCCGTCCTGGTAGTCCTCAATCCGGATACTCGGCGCGAGCAGCGGGAACAGGGACAGGTTGGTCCAGTCGAACGGCGCTAACGCGCCGCCGGTGAAGCGTGTGATGGTCGACATCGCGACCTCCTTGTTTCGTCACTTCCATCTGACCCCGCCGCCCGCGGGCTGGTCAGAGTCGACCGGCCTGACTCGGCAGGCCCTTCGGCGGAACGCGACGCGGGCAGCGACCGGGCCCGGCCGAGCGGAGCGCCGAGTCGGTGATGTCACGGGTGCTCGACGCACCGACGTCGGACGAGATCGTCCTGATGCACACGAAATCGCATCCGACCGAGCGCTCCACATCGGATGCCTTCTGTCATCACCGGGCTGCGCCAACGCGGGTACGGCTTCGCTGCCGGTCTCGCGGGCGGAGTCAGCGACCCCGTCCTGGCCGAGCGGACCATGATCCCGCGGTTCCTACCGCTGGTCCACATCCTGACCCGGGCCTCAGCTTGTCGGTACCAGCAGCACGGGGCAGGTGGCGTGGACAGCGATGTCCTGGCTGACCGTGCCGAGCAGGAACGGGGATCGGTGGCCGATGCCGCAGGTGCCGATGACGATGAGGTCGGCGTGCCGGGCGGCGGAGAGCAGCACGGTGGCGGGGTCGCCGTGCCGCACGTCGTAGTCGACCACGATGTGCGCACCGAGATCGTCGGTGGTCTTCGTGAGGTGTCGGCGCAGGTCCTCGGTCGCTATTTGGTGGCGGGCCTGCCGGTCGGCGGACCAGGCAGCCCTGGTCGCGGCGTCGATGTGGTCGCTGGCGGCCGCAGTGTCGGGCGGTATGGCGTGCACGACACGGATCGCCGAGGCGGTGTGTCGGACATGGTCCAGCGCCGAGGCGAGTACGACATGATCATGCCCGCTACAGTCCAACCCTACGATGATGTGTCCAGTGCGGTGTGGCTGTGTCACCTTCGCTCACCTCCACCTCCACGGTGGCGGGTACGGGTGGCGATGGAGTAGAGCCGAAGGTCACCGACGCAGGCTGGCCGCGGTGGGCAGGCGTCAGGCGGTGCTGCCGTCGGGGTCGGCCGGCTGGTCCGCTGGCGCGGGCGCTCCGCTCGCTGGCTGGCTGAGGGAGAAGACGGCGGCCCGTATGTCACGGATGATCGCGTCGACTTCGTCGATCTGGGTCTCGATGGCGGTACGGGTCTGCGGGTTGCTGGCCCGGGAGGCGGTGGCCTGTAGGGCCAGCCCGTGGCCGAACAGTCGTTGGATGACGCGGTGGCGGAGGTCTTCGGCGATCTGTTGGCGGTCCTCGATCAGGCGCACTTGTTCGTTGTCTCGGCGGACCTGGGTCAGGTGCAGGACCAGCCCGGCCTGCGCGGCGACCGCGGTGATCAGGTCGCGGTCCAGGTCGTCGAAAGGTTCGTCGCCGGGGCGCCGGGAGACGCTCAGCACGCCATTGACGCCGCACTCGCCGATGACCGGTATCGCGGCCGTCTCGCCGATCATGCCGTCGGAGCCTTCGGCTGTTGCCGGGGTGCGTGGGTCGCTGCCTGGGTCGGTGATCACGATGAGGCCGCGTGCCGCGATCGCGACGCCGGTGACCGTGCCTTCTATCGGGATGGCGGCGCCTTGCCACGGATGGTAGGTGCCCTCGGTCGTGGCCATGTGCAACAGGTTGGGATCGTCGGTGGGCACGCTCACGCCCGCCCCGTCGCCGCGCAGGGTCTGCCGGGCGTGATGGACCAGCCGGCGGAGCACCTCGTCGGGGTCGGCACCGGCCAGCAGTTGAGTGGTGACCTCGACCATGGCGGTCTGCCAGGTGTGGCGGCGGCGGCTTTCGGTCAGCAGGGTGGCGTTTTCGATCGCTGCGGCGGCTGCGGCGGCCAAGGCCTGGGCCAGTTCCTCGTCGTCTTTGGTGAACTCGTCCGCGCCCTGTTTGTCGGTCAGGTAGAGGTTGCCGAAGACCCGGTCGGCGACCCGGATCGGTACGCCGAGGAACGAGCGCATCGGCGGGTGGTGCTCGGGGAAGCCGACCGAGGCGACGTGTTCGGCAATGTCGCGCAGCCGCAGCGACTGGGGGTAGTCCACCAGCGACCCCAGCAGGCCCTTTCCTTCCGGCAGGTGCCCGACCCGGGCGACCACCTCGGGGTCCATACCGGTGTGTATGAACCGCACCAGCCGGCCGCGGCGGACCACGCCGAGTGCGGCGTAGCCGGCGTTGACCAGTTCGCGGGCGGCTTCCACGATGTGGCGCAGCACCGTGTCGAGGTCATCGGCGCGGGCGACCGTCAGGTAGGCGTGCAGCAGACCCCGCAACCGGCCCTGGGTGTCCTGCACGTCGCGGGCTCGTGCCACCAGCTGCTCGAGCAGTTCGTCCAGCTCCAGCCGGGCCACCTGCGCGAATACCATCCCCGCGGCGGGATCACCGACCAACCTTGCGGGGCTGGCGTCGGGCTGGCGTCTGCGGACATCCTCACTCACGTCCATCACCGTCCGCGGACCCGGAGCTCGTGGGCCCCGTGCGGTATGTCCGGCGGTCGTTCGTGGCTCCGCCCCAACGCGTTCGCGCCGCCCACGCAGCGTCCACCGTCTTCATGCCGCCACGCCGGCCCGAGAAGCGCCGCCCCCACCCCAGTCCGGGTCCAGCAGCAGGGCGCGCCGTTGGTGCACTGGCCCGGCCAGAAAGCGGTGGGATCTGCTCGATCACGATGACCCTCGATTCATGGACGGCATCGCCAGCACGAACTGGTGCGCCACCGGGGTCCCGAGCGACAAGACAACCGTACGCGCCCTATCGGGGCGTGTTCAATGCCGAACCCTCTCCGGCCGCCCGTAGGTGAGGATCCCTACCCCGACCGGTCGGCAGTTCGCGCGTCCACAGAAAGCCGCAGAACGGCGGCCTCTTCGCAGGCTGAGGAATTGCAAGCTACTGGCATCGAAGTTGATCGCCGAGGCAACGAGCCGCCCGCGCGGCGATGCACTGCGGCCTGCGACGCGTCGGGATGGCTCAGTGGGGTCACCGCGTCGCAACGAACCCGCGCTGCGGGCGGACGTCGCTTTCGCTCGGGCACCTTAGTTTTGGATTAGGGACGTTAGGCCCTGCCGCGGGCAGGGGGATCGGGCCACGGTTGGCTCATGGCGGGACCGGGACCTCTCGGTCGCCGTGAATGCTTCGATCAACTGAATGCGCCCCTATTAGACCCGTTTGGGTGCGTGGCCCGTTTGTCGGCAAGCCTGCTCGGGATCGTCCTCGCGCCGCCGAGCGCCACGACAGAGGGGCTCTTGTCACTATTTCGACCGATCCAACGAAGGGTGTCAGCGCCTCACGGCTTCACCGGACACATGCTCTACATGTCGCGGACAACGACGTGATCTCCATCCTGAGCGGAGCAAGTAGATGAATACCCTGATCGTCGTCCTCGTCGTTGTCGTCCTTCTAGCTCTAGTGCTGGCGCTCGTGGTGCGGGTCGTCAAGCAGTACGAACGGGGAGTGGTGTTCCGTCTGGGCCGGGTGGTCGGATCCCGGGAACCGGGGCTGCGGCTGCTGATCCCCATCGTCGACGTCCTGCACCGGGTGTCGCTGCGCATCGTCACCATGCCGATCCAGTCCCAGGGCATCATCACCCGGGACAACGTCAGCGTCGACGTGTCCGCGGTCGCCTACTTCCGAGTGGTCGACGCGGTGAAGTCGGTCGTGGCGATCGAGAACGTGAACGCAGCGATCAGCCAGATCGCCCAGACGACACTGCGCAAGGTCGTCGGCCAACACACCCTGGACGAGACGCTGTCCGAAACCGACCGCATCAACGTCGATATCCGGGAGATCCTCGACGTCACGACTACCGACTGGGGCGTCGAGGTGACCCTGGTTGAGCTCAAGGACATCCAGCTGCCTGAGAGCATGAAGCGGGCGATGGCCCGCCAGGCCGAAGCCGAGCGGGAGAAGCGGGCGAAGATCATCAACGCTGAAGGGGAATCCCTCGCGGCTGCCGCACTCGGTGACGCCTCGGACACCATGATGGCCCACCCCCTCGCACTGCAACTACGCAACCTGCAGAGCCTCGTCGAGATCGGCGTGGACAAGAACACCACCGTGGTGTTCCCGGCCCCCCTGATGAGCACCATCGGCGAACTCGGCTCCTTCCTAGCTCGGGAGGCGGCCGCCGCCGCACCCCCGACCGCCCCCTCCAACTTGCCCAAGCTGACCGCGGTCGCCACCCCCAACGGAAGCTCCGACACCGCCACCACGTCAGCGAATTAAGCACCTGTGGACGTTGACCGGCGCACGACAGGCGCGACCCCAGGCGATCACGCTGCCGGTTCGCGCCTGTCGGCATGCCACCGGTTTTCGCCGTGTGGTTCGGGCAACGCCGAGTGGGATCGACGCCCGAGGCGCACGAGACCATAGTGGCGACGCCGCACGCGGCCGAGAAGCTCGCCCAGATCGCGCGTCTGTGGAGCACCGGCGAGGTCACCAAGGAGCAGGCCCAGACCGATGGCAGGGCCCCGGCAAAGTCGTGGCGCGTGTCCGGCTTGAGTTGGTTGGTGTAGACGCGCCTGGGTGGGGAGTTGCAGGGCGGGCATGACCGCTTCTGAAGATCATCGAGGTTCTCGAGGCCTTGTTGATCTGTTCGAGTGAGCCATGCCCGCGTTGCCATCATCGCTGATCTCATCGTTGTCGACCGCACCGGCTGGGGTGTCTGCGCCGGCTCATGCTCCCGGGCTGCTCGCGGCGTTGGCGGACCTGCCCGATCCGCGGGCCCCCCGGGGAGTGCGCCACGCTCTGTGCACGGTGGTCGCGGCGGCGGTCTGCGCGGTGGTGGCCGGCTGCCGCTCGTACGCGGCCATTGGTGAGTGGGTCGCGGACCTGCCGGCGGACACCGCACAGATGCTGGGTATCGACCCGCAGCGGCGTCCGTCGGAGGCGATGCTCCGCCGGCTGCTGCAGGCACTGAATCCGGACCAACTGACCGCGGTGATCGCCGCGTGGCTGACCATCCGCAGCCCCGCGACGGGTGTGAGGCGGGCGATCGCCGTTGACGGCAAGAGTATCCGTGGGTCCCGCACCGCAGACAGCGCCGCCCGACACGTCCTGGCCGCCTGCGACCAGGCCACCGGCGCCGTCGTCACCGCCGACGCCCCGCACTGCCAGCGCGACCACGTCGCCTACCTCGCCCAGCGCGGCGCCCACTGGATCCTCACCGTCAAAGGCAACCAACCCCACCTACACGCCCAACTCGCCTCCCTGCCCTGGCGGGCCGTTCCCGACGCCGACCGCACCAGCGACCGCGGGCCCGGTACCGGATCCCATCGGTCCTGGCGCGGTCCGCTGCCGCCACTCGCCTGGTGACAGGTGGCATGTCGATGAGACGTACGTCAAGGTCAACGGCGTATGGCGGTACGTGTACCGGACGGTCGACCAGTACGGGCAGGTCATCGACGTGCTCGTCTCGGCCCGCCGTGATGCCGACGCGGCCCGGCGGTTCTTCCGCCGGGCGCTGTCGACGTTGAAGGCGACACCCGCAGAGGTGGTGACCGACGCCGCCGCGATCTACCCCGGCGTCCTCGCCGAGCTGATCCCGTCCGCGTGGCACCACGTCGAGCAGTACGCCAACAATCCGATCGAGGCTGATCACAGCCAGCTCAAACACCGGTTGAAACCGATGCGCGGGCTGCGAACGGAGAAAGACAGCACATGCGCGGGCTCCGGACCGACCAGACCGCACAAGTGATCATCGCCGGACACGCCTTCATGCAGAACTTAGGACGCGGTCACTACGAACTTTCCGTCGATGTCCCGCCAGCGAAGAGGGTCACTGCCGCGTTCACCGAGCTGGCCCACGCGATCTGACCGCGGACCCGAAACGGGCTCGCCATCTCCCTTGACCCGCAAC
Organism: Micromonospora sp. NBC_00898; assembly: GCF_045207895.1. NCBI lineage: Bacteria > Bacillati > Actinomycetota > Actinomycetes > Micromonosporales > Micromonosporaceae > Micromonospora > Micromonospora sp. NBC_00898. The sequence goes on along the minus strand of NZ_CP108775.1, from coordinate 2,519,342 downwards.
GCAACAGCGCCCCCCTGGCCCCTACGAGATCGAGAGGCGGCTCACTGGGGGACCTTCGCCTCTATCCGACCCGGGTTGCGGCAGGGATTGTCGAAGTGCCGCCAGAGGATTGGGGACTGCCCCACGGGAGGGTTGAAGTGAAGCCTCAGGACTATTCCGCCCGTACGGAGTACCGGCCTCCGGCCGGCTGGTATCGGCGCCTCAACTGGCTCGGTGTTCTGCTCACCTCCGTGGGGCTGGCCCCTCGAGACGCCGTGGCCCTGCAGGTGCGGGGCCGCACCTCCGGCAAGTTACGACGGGTGCCCATCCTGCGAACTCGCTACCAGGGAAAGAATTACCTGGTAGCGCTCGCTGGGGAGTCACAGTGGGTCAGGAACGTTCGGGCAGCTCGCGGCGACGCGGTGATCCGCCGCGGCAGAGCGCGGCACGTCCGCCTTGAGGAACTTGCCCCGGCCGACCGGCCAGACATCATCGCGGAGTATCTGCGCGCTGGCCGCCGACGCAGCGGCGCCGACGCCAACGCGGACCAGGCGCGCTTCTATTTCGGCCTCGGCCCGGACCCGTCCATCGACGATATCCGGGCAAATCGTCGACCACTACCCCGTGTTCCGTCTGATCTACACAAGCTAGATCGAATCAAGTGGAGTATGCGAGGAGGGGAGCGGATATGGCGAAGATCCAGGGCTCGACCGTTATCGCTCGACCGATCGAGGACGTTTTCGACTTCGTTGCTGACGAGCGCAACGAGCCGAAGTACAACCCACGCATGGTTCGGGTCGACAAGATGACGCCCGGGCCGATTGCCGACGGGACATGCTGGTCGGCCACGATTGAGTCGCGAGGACGATCCGTCGATATGGAAATCGAAGTGACCGACTGCACCAGGCCACGCTGCCTGGCTTCCACCACGCGCATGTCGACAGCAGAGATCCACGGCGCCGTGACTTTCGAACCTGATCCTGCCGGAACCAGGATGCGGTGGTCTTGGGAACTTCAGCCCAAGGGTGTGTTCAGACTTATGGGTCCTGTCATCGCTCGCATGGGCCGGCAGCAGGAAGCGGAGATCTGGGCGGGTCTCAAGCGGTACATGGAGAGCACGGCACCACCCGCCACCGGGAGTTGATGCCTAGCAATGGGTCCATGACGAGCAGGTCTTCAGGGGACACATGCCGCTGACCGCGCGCGTTGGCGTCCGCCCCCTCCTGGCTGGCGGCTGACAGCACCGAACGCAGCAGCCGAGCGTCCGCGGGCCGGTCAGGGCGCCACGGGATGTGCCTTTTGATGGAACGCTTCGGCAAGAACGACGGCCAGCGCAGCCCGTGCACGTTGGGTGACGTCGTGCCGGTTGCCGCCGGTGAGGCTGACCACCAGTGGGATGCCCGCGCCGTGACTGGATAGGTCGTCAGGCGGTTGTGGTGTCTGTTGTGGAGGCTGGTAGCTTGGCGGGTTGTGCCTGCCGAGTCGTTGCCGTCGTATGACGAGCTGGTTGCGCACGTCGTGGAGTTGACCGCCCGGTTGGAGCAGGCTCTCGCGCGGGTTGCGGATCTGGAAGCCCGGTTGAAGTTGTCGTCGTCGAACTCGTCGAAGCCTCCCTCGTCGGACGGGTTGGCCAAGCCGGCGCCGAAGTCGTTGCGCGGGCGGTCGGGTCGGGGTCCGGGACGGCCGAAGGGTCAGGACGGTGTCACCTTGGAACGGGTGACGGACCCGGACGTGGTGCTCCGGCACCGGCCCGCGGTTTGCGCCGGGTGCGGGAAGAGCCTGGCGGCGGCTACCGAGATCGAGGTGACCCGGCGGCAGGTGATCGACCTTCCGGAGCCGAAGCCTCAGGTGACCGAGCATCAGCTGATCACTTTGGCCTGTGCGTGTGGGCATCACACCACCGCGCCCGCGCCGCCAGAGGCGTCCGCGCCGGTCGTGTACGGGCCGCGTCTGGCCGGGATCGGCGTCTACCTGCTGCACGGGCAGTTCCTGTCGGTGTCACGCACGGCGGCGGCGATCAAGGACCTGTTCGGGGTGCCGGTCGCGGCGGGCACCGTGGCCGGCTGGGTGAAACGCACCGCCCTGGGCATCATCGACCGCGTGCTGCCGGTGATCGCCGGACGCGTCGCCGCCGCACCGGTAGCCCATTTCGACGAGACCGGGATGCGCACCGCAGGCCGTCTCGCGTGGCTGCACTCCGCCTCCACACCCACCGACGTGCTCCTCGCCGTGCACCCGAAACGCGGCACCATCGCGATGGACGAGATCGGGATCCTCCCGCGGTTCCGCGGGGTCGCGGTGCATGACGCGTGGGCGCCGTACGACACCTACACCGACGCGGTCCACGCGCTGTGCAACGCCCACGCGCTCCGCGAGTTGATCTATGTCACCGACACCGCCACCGGCCTGGTCGCCGACCTCGCCGGCCAGGCCATCAGCGCCCTGCGGCAGCTGAACCAGCTCGTCGGCACCGCGCACACCGCCGACGCCACACCTGATCAGGCCGACCTCGCCTACCACCTGCACCTGTTGCGCAGCGCGGTCGTGCTCGGCGCCCAAGCCACCGCCGAACGCGCGAGCAAGCTCGAACGCAAGCATCACGCCCTGTTCGTCCGGCTGCGTGACCGCCGCGACGACTACCTGCGCTTCGTCACCAACCCCGCCGTCCCGTTCGACAACAACCCGGCCGAGCGGACCATCCGCATGCCGAAACTGAGGATCAAAGTCTCCGGCAGCATGCGCACCCTCACGGGAGCCGAACACTTCGCTGCGATCCGCAGCTACACAGCCACCGCCACCCGAAACGGCCTCGGCATGCTCGACGCCCTCATCACCGCCGCCGCCGGCAACCCCTGGATCCCCACCACCGCCTGACCACCGGCTCCAACGCGCCTCGATTCAGGGACCTATCCAGTTACCCCGCGCCTTCGGTGATCACATGGTGTTTCGAGCCGCGGTCGACCGGGCTCGGACCGGTTTTGGGCCGCCCTTGAGTGCCCGAACACGGCATTCCTTGCCTGCGGCCTGTCGGTACCGCGCGCCGGTCGAGTCGCACAGATCACCCGTCCTCGTCGCGCACACCGACGCAGTCGTGCCTCCAGAACGTGTCCGAATAGACGAACGTTCCGGTCATCCAGGGCTCGTATGCCGACAGCCTGACTACCTGAAAGGCCCAGTCAGGAATACGCAAGGACGGCTTACGGAAGCCGTGTTCTCCCGCGGGACCGAAGCCAACACGGGAGTAGTAACGCGGGTCACCCTCCAAGAACACCAGCGGCACTCCGCGTTCATCGAGTTCCTGCAAACCACGGCGGATAAGCGCCGAACCGATGCCGCGGTGCTGCCACTCCGGGGCGACGGCGAGCGGACTCAGTGACGTGACGTCCACGAGTCGCCGCGGGGCGTCGAGCAGGCACCGGCTGAACATTACGTGCCCCACGACCTCGTCCGTCTCCTCGGACACGAAGGACACAGCGGTGGGATCGTCGCGGCGCAGGGCGTCCACCAGCTCAGCCACGGTGTCGCCATGTTCGCCGCCGAAGGCACGCCGGTGGATGGAGCGAACCGGTTCACGGTCGTGGGCTTGTTCTTTCCGAAGAGGCATGGTCGGGACCGTAGGCGGCGCCGCCATGGGCCGACAAACGAATAACTGCTCGGCCAGTCGTGCGGCTAAAGTCGTCCTAAGAAAATGGTGTTGGGTGTACCCGGTGGACGTGAGGATCTGATCTCGATCATCTCGACCGGCTGGCCGTCGAGTTCAACCTGCTCATCGCGCACCTGGCCCAGAGCACCGCCCGAATGGCCGGGCAGGCCGCATCCCGCGGCGCGACAGACCTGACGGCGCTGACTCCCCGCCAGCGCCCGATTCTCGCCGAGGGACTGGCCGCAGCAGCGGCAGCTCGGCGACGACCTGCTCGTCGCCCCGGTCACCGAACCCGGTGTCACGTCGTGGCGGTGCGGCTGCCCGCCGGGGAGTGGGAGGACTTCTTCACCCGCGAGGGCCACCCGGTCCGGTCGCGGTGCATCGGAGTGTGCCGATCGACGAGATTCCGGTCTACCGCCGGTTGACGTAACCCACGATGGCCTCCGCCGGCGAATCCGTGTGCCTGCATGGACACCGCCGGCGGCCGCGGCACTCTCGGTCAGCCCACCTTCGGCGTGGCGCGGGAGATGATCGTGGCGAAGTCGACACCGGTCGGCAGTGTGCCAAATGCCTGGCCGTGGTCGCCGCCGAGCCGGGAGGCGCAGAAGGCGTCGGCGATGGCGGGGTGGCCGTGCCGCACCAGCAGCGAGCCCTGCAGCACCAGGGCGAGCCGTTCTACGATGCGGCGGGCCCGCAGTTCGGGGTCGCCGTGGTCGGACAGGTCGGCCTGCACCTGCCGGACCGCGGCGTCGAGCCGCGCGTCGGCGCCGGCGGCGGCGTTCACCTCGGCCTGGAACGCCTCCATGACCTGGGGGTCCTTGGCGAGAGCGCGCAGTACGTCCAATGCGGCGACGTTGCCGGAGCCCTCCCAGATCGAGTTCAGTGGCGACTCGCGGAACAGCCGCGGCATGCCCGACTCCTCGACGTAGCCGTTGCCGCCCAGGCACTCGAGGGCCTCGGCGGCGTGTGCCGGCCAGCGCTTGCAGACCCAGTACTTGCCGACCGCGAGGGCGAGCCGCTTGAACGCGGTCTCGCCGGCGTCGCCGCGGGCGGATCGGTCGGTCGCTCCGGCGAGGCGGAGCATGAGAATGGTGGCGGCCTCGGATTCGACCGCGAGGTCCGCCAGCACGTTGCGCATCAGCGGCTGGTCGACGAGGTGCCGGCCGAAGGCCTGCCGGTGGGTGACGTGATGGGCGGCGGTGATCACCCCCTGGCGCATCCCGGCCGCCGCGCCGATGACGCAGTCGAGGCGGGTCAGGTTGACCATGTCGATGATCGTGCGGACGCCACGGCCCTCGTCGCCGACGCGCCAGGCGACCGCGTGCTCGTATTCGACCTCGGACGAGGCGTTGGATCGGTTGCCGAGCTTGTCCTTCAGGCGCATCAGCCGCATCGGGTTTCGTGCGCCGTCGGGAAGGACGCGCGGGACCAGGAAGCAGGTGAGCCCGCCTGGCGCGTGGGCGAGGGTGAGGAAGATGTCGCACATCGGCGCCGAGGTGAACCACTTGTGTCCGACGAGCCGGTAGGTGCCGTCCGGCTCGGGATGGGCGGTGGTGGTGTTGGCGCGCACGTCCGAGCCGCCCTGCTTCTCCGTCATCGACATGCCCGCCAGCAGCCCTTGTTTCGTCAGCGGCGAACGCAGCCCGAAGTCGTACGTCGTGGCGGTGATCAGCGGCTCGTACTGCGCCGCGAGCTCCGGATTGTGCCGCAGCGCCGGCACCGCCGCGTAGGTCATCGAGATCGGGCAGCCGTGGCCGGCGTCGGGGCGCCACGTGTAGAACTTGGCGGCCCGGGCCACGTGTGCGCCCACCCGGTCGTCCGCCCACGGCGCGGCGTGCAGGCCGTGCGTGATCGCGGTGCGCATCAGCTCGTGCCAGGCGGGGTGGAACTCCACCTCGTCGATCCGATGGCCGTAGCGGTCGTGGGTGCGCAGGACCGGCGGATGCTCGTTGGCCAGCCGCCCGTACTCGATGGCCTGCTCGGTGCCGCCCAGCCGGCCGAGCTCGTGCAGCTCGGCGGCGGCCCAGCCGGCGCCCTCCCGCTCGAGCCCGTCGAGCAGTGCCGGGTCGTCCGCCGCGTCGTAGCCGGCGAGCGGTGGAACCTGGTTGAACACCTCGTGCGTCGTCACGGCGATACTCCCAGCGCGCGGTGGATGAAGGCGATCAGGGCGGGGATGGTCTCCGGGCCGGCGACGCCGGCGGCCAGCGGACCGACCATGGCCTCGGCCAGGGCGCCGACGAGCGCGGTCGCGGTCAGGTCGGGGTCCTGTGGGGGAAGTTCACCGTTCGCCACACCGGCCACGACGTGGCCGGCGATCAGTTCGGCGTACGCACGACGGAAGACGAGCCGCTCGGCGTCGACCGCCGCGTCGACCGGCTCGGCGAGCAGGGCGTACGCCAACCGCGGGGACTGCAGCGCGCGCCCGGCGAACGTCTCGACGACGGCGGACATCTGCTTGGCGGCGGTGGTCTCCAGCGCTGCGGCGCGCGCGACCGCGTCGACCTCGCGCTGCGAGGCCGTGCGGAACACCTCGGCGAACAGGTCGGCCTTGGTCGGGAAGTGGCGGTAGACGCTGCCGGTCGCCAGGCCGGCCCGCTCGGCGACGGCGGCGATCGAGCAGCCGGCATACCCGTGCTCGGCCATGATTCCCAACGCCGCGGCGATGATCCGCTCCCGGGAAGCGTTCAGCCGAGCCTTCACCCGCTCGGTGCTCCGGTAGGCCACGCAAGGATTGAACCATCATTCAATCCTTATCGGCAAGGTGTCGTGTCGGGCCGGCCGGCCTCGGAAATTGCGGTTCTTGAGCGATGATCGGCGATGATGCCGCGGTGGGCGCGCCCACCGCGCATTCGCGCCCTGGGATTAGACGTGCGTGATCACATCCTTGCCGTACGAGGTGAGGGTCTTCTCCTTGTCGTCGTGCATGAGGTAGAGGGCGAAGTTGTGGACCCCGATCTCCTTGAGCTCCTGCAGCCGGCCGACGTGTGCCGACTCGGGTCCGAGCAGACAGAACCGGTCGACGATCTCGTCGGGGACGAAATCCGTGGACCGGTTGCCGGCGCGGCCGTGGTGTGAATAGTCGTAGCCCGCGCGGCCCTTGATGTAGTCGGTCAGCGCCTTCGGCACGACCCCGGAGTCGCCGTAGCGGGCGACCAGGTCGGCCACGTGGTTGCCGACCATGCCGCCGAACCAGCGCAGCTGATCCCGCTGGTGCGCGAGGTTCGTTCCCACGTAGGCGGGCGCGGCCACGCACATCGTGATCGAGTCGGGATCCCGGCCTGCGGCGGTGGCCGCGTCGCGTACCGAGCCGATCGTCCAACGGGCGATGTCGGGATCGGCCGTCTGCAGGATGAAGCCGTCGGCCTGCTCGCCGACCAGCCGCAGCGCTTTCGGGCCGTAGGCGGCCATCCATATCTCCAGCCTGCCGTCACGCACCCACGGGATGCGCACCGGCGTGCCGTGGTGTTCGACCTCGTCGCCTTCGGCCAGCTTCTTGATCACGTGCATGGCCTCTTTCAGTGTGGCCAGGCTCGCCGGCGGCTGGCCGATGACCCGGCGGGCCGAGTCGCCGCGGCCGATCCCGCACACCGTGCGGTTGCCGAACATGTCGTTGAGCGTGGCGAAGAGCGACGCGGTGACCGACCAGTCGCGGGTGCTCGGGTTGGTCACCATCGGCCCGACCATCAGGTGCTTGGTCGCGGCGAGAACCTGGGAGTAGATGACGAACGGCTCCTGCCACAGCACGCAGGAGTCGAACGTCCACCCGTAGCGGAACCCGTTGTCCTCGGCGGCGGCGAGGCCCGCCACGACGTCGCGAGCGGGCGGGTCGGTCTGCAGTACGACACCGAAGTCCACGGCTCCTCCTTGTCAGACCAGGTATTGACTGAGGTCGCGCTTCAGGAACCTGCCGTGCCCGGCCGCGCCGTGGAAGGCGTCGTCGTCGACGACGACCCGACCACGGGACAGCACCGTGGAGACCTTCCCGGTCAACTCCATGCCCTCGTACGCGGAGTAGTCCACGTTCATGTGGTGGGTGCTGGCCGAGATGGTCTGCCTGGCCGTCGGGTCGTACACCGTGATGTCCGCGTCCGCGCCCGGAGCGATGACGCCCTTGCGCGGGTAGAGGCCGAACATCCTGGCGGGCGTGGTCGAGCTGATCTCGACCCAGCGCGGCAGGGTGATTTCGCCTTTGACGACGCCCTGATAGAGCAGGTCCATCCGGTGCTCGACGCCCGGCATCCCGTTCGGGATCTTGGAGAAGTCTCCGCGGCCCAGCTCCTTCTGGTCCTTGAAGCAGAAGGGGCAGTGGTCGGTGGACACCAGCGACAGGTCGTTGGTGCGCAGGCCCCGCCACAGTTCCGCCTGGTGCTCCCTGGGCCGCAACGGGGGAGAGGCCACGTACTTCGCGCCCTCGAAGTCGGGCTTGGCCAGATCATCCAACGACAGGAACAGGTACTGCGGGCAGGTCTCGGCGAACACGTTCTGGCCCGTGTCCCGGGCCCGGGTGACCGCGTCCAAGGCGTGCGCGGCGGACAGGTGCACGATGTACAGCGGCGAGCCGGTGACCTTTGCCAGCGCGATCGCCCGCGAGGCGGCCTCGCCCTCCAGCTCGGGCGGTCGGGTCAGCCCGTGCTCCACGGGTTCGGTGCGCCCGCTGGCCAGCGCCTGCAGGATGAGCTGGTCGATCGCGATGCCGTTCTCCGCATGCATCATGATCATCGACCCGGTGTCCCGGGCCTTCTGCATCGCCCGCAGGATCTCCCCGTCGGTGGCGTAGAAGACACCCGGATAGGCCATGAACATCTTGAACGTGTTGACGCCCGCGTCGATGCAGGCCTCCATCTCCTTGAGAGACGTGTCGTTGACGTCCGAGACGATCATGTGGAAGGCGTAGTCGATCGCGCAGTTACCGTCGGCCTTGCTGTGCCACTTGTCCAACGCGGACAGCAGGGACGTTCCCTTGGCCTGCACGGCGAAGTCGACGATTGTCGTCGTGCCGCCCCAGGCCGCCGCGATCGTCCCGGTCTCGAAATTGTCGGCCGAGAACGTGCCGCCGAACGGCATCTCCATGTGGGTGTGGCCGTCGATGCCGCCGGGCACCACGTACTTCCCGGCGGCATCGATCACGCGCTCGGCGCCGGACGCCCACTGCTCAGCCAGACCCGAGTCAGGCGCGGCGAGCGCCGTGATCCGCTCGCCCTCCACCAGCACGTCCGCCGGGTAGGCCCCCGTCGCGTTGATGACTGTTCCGTTGCGGATGACGATGCTCATGGCTTCACCAGCGACTCGTAGGTTTCGGGCCTGCGGTCGCGGTAGAACGCCCACAGGTCGCGGACCTCGGCCAGCCGGTCCATGTCCAGATCGCGCACCACGACCTCTTCTTCGGTGTCCGACGCCGCCTCGCCGACCAGTTGCCCGCGCGGGTCGACGAAGTACGACTGGCCGTAGAAGTCGTTGTCGCCCAAGGGTTCCACGCCGACTCGGTTGATCGTGCCGACGTAGTATTCGTTGGCGACCGCGGCGGCGGGCTGCTCCAGCCGCCACAGATACTCGGACAGGCCGCGGCTGGTGGCGGAGGGGTTGAAGACGATCCTCGCGCCGGCCAACCCCAGTGCGCGCCAGCCCTCAGGGAAGTGCCGCTCGTAGCAGATGTAAACGCCGATGCGGCCCACGGCGGTGTCGAACACCGGATAGCCGAGGTTTCCGGGCTTGAAGTAGAACTTCTCCCAGAACCCCTTCACCTGCGGAATGTGGTTCTTCCGGTGCTTGCCGAGGTAGGTGCCGTCGGCGTCGATCACCGCGGCGGTGTTGAAGTAGACGCCCGGCTGCTCCTGCTCGTACATCGGCACGATCAGCACCACGCCGTGCTGCTCGGCGACCTCGCGCATCAGCGCGGTCGTCGGCCCGTCCGGGATCTCCTCGGTGTACGAGTAGTAGTCCGCGTCCTGGATCTGGCAGAAGTACGGGCCGTAGAACAACTCCTGCAGGCAGACGACCTGTGCGCCCTGGGACGCGGCGCTGCGGATGGCCTCGACCGCGTTGGCGATCATCGAGTCCTTGTCGCCGGTCCACTTCTGCTGCACCAGCCCGGCTCGGATGATGTTGCTCATCGGATTTCCCCCTTGGCGTGGGCGGTGCGCGGTAGCGACAGCGCCAGGTAGACGACGAACCCGCCGATCAGACCGGCCACCCAGCTGTAGTCGTAGAGCGGCTTGAGGAACGGGATGAGCCCGTCGGAGGGGAACGGCCCCTTGCCGGGAGCGGAGTAGGCGCCGCCCACGGCGAGGACCGCGCCGACGGCGGTGGCGAGAACCGCTGCCCAGTTCCAGCCGCCGGAGAACCAGTACCTGCCCTCGGGGCGGTAGAGGGCGGGCAGTTGGAGGCTGGTGCGGTAGCGGACCCAGTATCCGGCGATGAGTACGCCGGCGACGGCGCCGAGCAGGCCGCCGTAGAACCCGAGCCAGACGAAGATGTAGATGTTGGGGTCCTGCACCAGGCGCCACGGTTGGATCAGGATGCCGAGCACGCCGGTGATCAGGCCGCCGGTCCGGAAGTTGACCAGTCGGGGTGCGGCGTTGGAGAAGTCGTACGCCGGGCTGACCGTGTTCGCCGCGACGTTCACCGACAGCGTGGCGACCACGACCGTGAACAGGCCGAGTGCGACGACCAGCGGGTTTTCGAACTTGGCCGCGAGCTGGATGGGGTCCCAGATCGCCTCGCCGTAGATCACGGCCGTGCCCGAGGTGATCATGATCGACAGGAGGGCGAAGAACGACATCGTGGTGGGTAGACCGAGGACCTGGCCGTACGCCTGCTGCCGCTGGCTGCCGCCGAACCGGGTGAAGTCGGGGATGTTCAGCGAGAGCGTCGCCCAGAAAGCGATCATCGCCATCAGTGACGGGGCGAACAGCTTCCAGAAGTCGGCGCCCCAGCCCAGCTTCGACGGCTCGGACAGGATCGGGCCGAGCCCGCCCGCCTCGACCATGACCCAGATCAGCAGGGCGACGGCGACCACGATGACGAACGGCGCCGCCCAGTTCTCGAAGCGCCGCAGCGTGTCCATGCCCCGCCAGATGATCGCCATCTCGATCACCCAGAACAGGAAGAACGAGGCCCACAGCGTCCACGGGTGGTCCATGACCGTCGCCGCATCGACCCACCAGGAACCCAGCAGCTTCCCGGCGATGGCGTAGATCGCCTCGCCGCCGATCCAGGTCTGGATGCCGAACCAGCCGCACGCGATGAAGGCGCGCAGCAGAGCCACGAGGTTCGCGCCGCGCACACCGTAGAACGCGCGGGCGAAGACCGGGAACGGGATGCCGTACTTCGTGCCCGCGTGGCTGTTCAACAACATCGGGATCAGGACGAGCAGATTGCCCAGCGTGATCGTGAGGAACGCCTGCACCCAGTTCATGCCGAGCTGGATGAGCCCGGCGGCGAGCAGGTAGGTGGGGATGTTGTGCGCCATGCCGATCCACAGCGCCGCGAAGTTGTACGTGGTCCAGGTGCGCTTCTCGATGGGTACCGGAGCGAGCTCTTCGTTGAAGTACGGGCTGTCGGCGATCGTGGAGAAGTCACGCAGCTCGACTCGGCCATCCGGATGGGTGATCTGTGTGCCCGGCTCGACCGCGGTGGTTTCGGCGGGGGGCAGGGGTTCAACGGCCATCGCTCACCTCGCTGTTACGCTGCCGCAACAGTGGCCGGACAACCGGCGCGGGTGCTGCGGGTGGGGGCGGATAAGCTCGATCTTTATCTCGGAATGGTGGGTGTCCCGGACCCGCCACGGGCAGCGGCAAAGTGTCCACGCTTGGCATGATCGGGGCACACTGTGTCCACGGCATGCCCGCACCGGGCTGTCAATCGGCGCGGCGGATGGATTGGGGCCTCCTGCTGGCCCCTTGACCGGTCAGGCGTCGTCGAGTTCGTGCACCAGAAGCGCGACGTACAGCGACAGCATCGACTCCGGGTCCTCCAGCGACACCCCGAGCACCTGCGCGATCCGCGACAGCTGCTGGTAGTAGGCCGTACGCGACAGGTGCGCGGCGGCGGCCGCCGCCGACTTGTTCCCGCCCTGCTCGCAGAAGCAGCGCAGCAGCTCCACGAGCCGGCTGCGCTGGTTGGCGTCCCGCGCCAGCAGCGGACCCAACTCGCGGTCCGCGAATGCCCGCACCCGCTCGTCCTCCCGCAGCAGATGCAGGAGGCCGCGCAGGCGCACATTGTCCAGCTTGTGGTAAAGCTGCGTGGCGGGGGAGCGTAGGGCCGCCCCCGCCACATGGGCGGCCTCGCCCAGGCTGCGGCGCACCTCGGCGACGTGTGACACCGTGGTGCCGACCGCCACCAGTACCGGACCGGACGCGGAGCGGTGCACCTCCCTGGCCAACCGGCGCAGTACCCCGTCGACCCCGGCCTGCGCGGGCAGCGACAACAAGGCGCGAACGCTCGTGTCGTCCACGATGCCCACCAGGGCGGGCACGGCCACCCGCCGCGCGGCCAACGCGGTCGCCTCCGCGAGGTCGCGCAACACCTCCTGCGTGGCCAGCGCAGGGACGCGTGGCGTCACGATCCCGGGACGGATTGCCACCCCGATCAGCTGCCGCCGATCGAGGCCAACGCCCAGCGCGGCCGCCCGGGCGGCCAGATCCGGGGGCGGTACTGCCTGACCGAGCAGTTGCGCGAGCAGCATCCGGTGGGTCTGCCGCTCCAGACTCTCTCGATCGCGCGCCACGAGCCGATGCACTGCCAGCGCCGACGCGGCCCGCTCCGCGACCACCACGTGCCGGTGTGGCGGAGGATCCGGCGAGAGCAGGACCAGGCGCCCCCAGTCGGCGCCCTGCGCGCCGATCATCGTGACCAACCAGCCGGCCTCCTCGTCGTGGGCCGTCCGCTCGGGCGCGGCCACGGACCGCGACCGCTGACCCCAGTCCGCCAGCAGCTCGGTGGGATTCTGCCCGGCCGCGTCGTACGCGAGCACCTCGTGCCCCAGCGTCTCCAGCACCACCGGCAGTCCGGAGATCCTGGCCACCTCGCGCAGCACCTCGGCCGGCTCCGCCCCGGCCACGGTGAGCGACGTGAACGTCTCGTGCACCTGCTCGGCGGCCCGCAGCTCGGCGAGCTGCGCGTCGACGATCAACGCCACCACCGCCTCGGTGACGGACACGAACCGCGTCTCCTCCGCGAGCGTGATCAGTGGGAGCCGGTGCCGGTCGGCCGCTGCCACCAGCGCCTCTGGTAGGTGGTCACTCCACCGCCGGACCAACTCGATCACCAGTCCCGCCGCCCGGACCGCGGCCAGGTCGTCCACGTACCTCGTGAGCGCCGCCGTTTCGTCCGGCAGCGCGATTCCGGTGGTCAGCACCAGCTCACCGCCGCGCAGCAGGTGCGCGATGTCGGCGACCTCCGCCACGTGGACCCAGCGGACGCGGCCCTGCATGCCGGCCGACCCGGCGACCACCTGCGGCTTCGCGCGCCGGATCACCGGCAGTGCGATGGCTTCTGCGACGGAGGGGTACATCCCTGCCTCCCCACTGGCGGGAATGCACACAACGTAATGGCATTGCCCCCAGAGCGGCACAGGTTGTGCATAGCGGTTGGACAACGATTGCCGCCACACTCGCCGTACGGACGAGAGAGGGAGGGCGCGATGGCGCACCGCGAGCTGCTGGCCAGACACCGGTCCGTGATGCCGAAATGGCTGGCGCTGTACTACGAGCAGCCGATCGAGATCGCCAGCGCGCAGGGCCGCCGGGTGACCGATCGCGAGGGACGGACCTACCTCGACTTCTTCGCCGGCATTCTCACCAACGCCATCGGCTACGACGTGGCCGAGATCAGCGACGCGATCCGGTCGCAGGTCGACACCGGCGTGCTGCACTCCTCCACGCTGTACCTGATCAAGTCGCAGGTCGAGCTCGCGGAGAAGATCGCGAAACTGTCCGGCATCCCGGACGCGAAGGTGTTCTTCACCAACTCGGGCACCGAGGCGAACGAGACGGCGCTGATGCTCGCCACCCAGCACCGGCGCAGCGAGCAGGTGCTCGCACTACGCAACTCCTACCACGGCCGCGCATTCGCCACCGTCGCGATCACCGGCATCCGCGGGTGGTCGGCCAGCGCCCTCAGCCCGATCAAGGTGAGCTGGGTGCACGGCGGCTACCGCTACCGCAGCCCGTTCCGCGATCTGTCCGACGCGGACTACACCAAGGCCTGCGTCGCCGACCTGCGCGAGATCATCGAAACGACGACGGCGGGAGACGTCGCGTGCATGATCGTTGAGCCGATCCAGGGGGTCGGTGGCTTCGCCACCCCGCCCGACGGGTTGTTCGGCGAGTTCAAAAAGGTGCTCGACGAGTACGGCATCCTCCTCGTCTCCGACGAGGTGCAGACCGGCTGGGGCCGCACCGGCGAGCACTTCTGGGGAATCCAGGCGCACGACGTCGTGCCCGATGCGATCACCTTCGCCAAGGGCCTGGGCAACGGCCTCGCGATCGGCGGCGTGGTCGCCCGTCCTGACCTCATGGACTGCCTGCGGGCCAACTCCATCTCCACCTTCGGTGGCAACCCGCTCGTCACCGCCGGCGCTCTCGCCTCGCTGAACTATCTGCTGGAGCACGACCTCCAGGCCAACGCCGCGAAGCTGGGCAGCCGCCTGCTCGACGGCCTGCGCGCCGTCGCCGCGGCGCAACCCGTGGTCGGCGACGTACGCGGCAAGGGCCTGATGATCGCGCTCGAGTTCGTCGGACCCGACGGCGCGCCCAACCCGGCGGCCGCCGCCGCCCTGCTCGAGGAGACGCGTGAACGAGGGTTGCTCGTCGGCAAGGGCGGCCTGTACGGCAACGTCATCCGCCTGGCGCCGCCGATGACCCTGACGCAGGCCGAGGCGGAGGAGGCGCTCGAGATCCTCACCCAGTCGATCGAGGCCGTGGCCAAGGAGGTGCAGCAGCGATGAGGACCACCCACTGGATCGGCGGCAAGCCATGGAACGGTGTCGCCGAGCGCACCGGTGACATCTATGACCCCGCCACCGGCCAGGTCACCGGACAGGTCGATCTCGCGACCGCCGCGGTCGTCGACGAGGCGGTCACCGCCGCCGGCGAGGCGTTCTCCCGATGGCGCACCGCATCCCTCGCTCGGCGCATGAGCGTGATGTTCTCCTTCCGGGAACTGCTCAACGCCCGCCGGTCCGACCTCGCCGACATCATCACCGCCGAGCACGGCAAGGTGCTCTCCGACGCGGCGGGGGAGATCCAGCGTGCGCTGGAGAACGTCGAATTCGCCTGCGGCATCCCGCAACTGCTCAAGGGCGGGTTCAGCGAGAACGCCTCGACCCAGGTGGACGTGTACGCCATCCGCCAGCCGCTCGGCGTGGTCGGGGTGATCTCCCCGTTCAACTTCCCGGCCATGGTGCCGCTGTGGTTCGTGCCGAACGCGATCGCGTGCGGCAACACCGTGGTGCTCAAGCCGAGCGAGAAGGACCCGTCCGCGTCGAACTTCCTGGCGGAGCTGTTCGCGGAGGCCGGGCTGCCGGACGGTGTCCTCAACGTCGTGCACGGCGACAAGGAAGCGGTCGACCGGATTCTCGAGCATCCCAGCGTCAAGGCCATCTCGTTCGTGGGCTCCACCCCGGTCGCCCGCTACGTCTACCAGACGGGCACCCACCACGGAAAGCGGGTGCAGGCGCTCGGCGGCGCGAAGAACCACATGGTCGTCCTGCCTGACGCCGACCTCGACCTCGCCGCCGACGCGGCCGTCTCGGCCGGCTTCGGCTCGGCCGGCGAGCGCTGTATGGCCATTTCCGCCGTTGTGGCGGTCGACCCGGTCGGTGACGAGCTGGTCGGCAAGATCAGCGAGCGGATCGCCGGACTGCATGTCGGAGACGGCCGTCGCCCGGGCTGCGAGATGGGACCGTTGGTCACCGGTGCTCACCGCGACCGGGTGGTGTCATACCTGGACGCTGGTCGGTCCGCGGGGGCGCGGCTGGTGGTCGACGGGCGGAGCCACCCGATCGACGGTGAGCAAGCCGGCTTCTGGCTCGGACCGACCCTCTTCGACCACGTCGACACCGACATGTCCATCTACAGCGACGAGATCTTCGGGCCGGTGCTCTCGGTGCTGCGGGTGCCCAGCTACGACGCCGCCGTCGAGCTGGTGAACGCCAATCGGTACGGCAACGGCACGGCAATCTTCACCAACGACGGCGGCGCAGCCCGCCGGTACCAGAATGAGGTCGAGATTGGCATGGTCGGGGTGAACGTCGCGATCCCGGTCCCGGTGTCGTACTACTCCTTCGGGGGCTGGAAGGACTCACTGTTCGGTGACGCTCACGCGTACGGGCCGGAGGGGGTGAACTTCTTCGTCAGATCCAAGGTGGTCACCAGTCGGTGGCTCGACCCGTCCCACGGTGGAGTGAACCTCGGCTTCCCACAGAACACCTGAACACCGGAAGTGGAGCCGGTCTTGAACCCGTACGTAGCAGGGAGCAATGCTCCCTGCTACGCGGGAAAGGGCCTGCCCGGTTTCGTCAGAACCGCAGCTTGCGCAGGTAGCGGTAGCCGACCTCGGCCGTCTGCTGCGGTGTCACATCGGGGGTGTCGTTCTCGACGATGTACTCGAGCACCGAGTGCTCCTGGAAGATCCGGGCAAAATCGATCATCCCGGTGCCCAGGTCGGCCATGTCGCCGTCGGACGCGTGCCGGTCCTTGACGTGGTACTGCAGGACCCGCTGCGGCGCGGAGCGGATGACGTCCAACGCGAAGCCCTCGGGGTCGGCCACTCCGTCGCCGGAGTTGATGCCGCCGGTGACGGCCCAGTAGAGGTCGACCTCCAGGTGTACGAGGCTGGGATCGAGCTCCTCGGTCAGCACGTCCCAGGGGCGCCGGCCACCGCCGAGGTCGATGGTGAACTCGTGGGCGTGGTTGTGGTAGCCGTAGCGCAGGCCGGCAGCGGCCGCCGCCGCGGCCTCGACGTTCATCTGTTCCGCCCAGCGCTTCCATTCGTCCTCGCGCTCGGAGTACAGGTACGGCACCACCATGAACGACTGGCCCAGGGTGACCGCGTTCTGGATCTTCTGCTCCAGCCCGGCGGCGTCCCCGCTGATCCCGTCGTGGCTGGAGCTGGCCTTGATGCCGATGCTGTCCAGGAACTGGCGCAGCTGGGCAGCGCTACGCCCGAAGTAGCCGAGTGCCAGCTCCACCTTCGGGTAGCCGATCTGGGCGAGGCGGGTGAGAGTCGCGTCGTACCCGGGCGAGCCCCACAGCGCGTCGCGTACCGTCCAGAGCTGAATGCTGATCAGGCCCGGGGGTACCTGCTGGCGTCCGGTGGTGCGGGTGGTGGCCGACGCGGCCGTTGCGCCGATCCCCGACGCCGCGAGGCCGACACCGGCGACCGCCGCCAGTGAACCGCGCAGCAGGCTCCGTCGGTCGATGACGGACCGCCGCAGGGCGGCTTCTCCGTCGAATCCGTAACACATGATGACTCCCTGTCGTGGGTCTAGGCGGTGGGGACCAGGACGACCTGGTCCGTTCCGGTCAGGGACGGCAGGCCGTCCCCACCCGGGTCGGTGTAGGACGCGACGAACACGGCGGTCAGGTTGTCGTGCGCCGGGTCGTGGCCGGATGGCACGGTGGTCTGGATCGTGCCGGTGCAGCCGTTGGCGGTGGTCTGCGGGTGACCGTGCTGGTCGTGGCCGAGGACGTACGTGACGCTGACCGTCGCGCAGTCCACCGGCTGGTCGTCGGTCACCCGTACCTCGAACTGGACAACGTCGCCGAACTTGAAGGGCTGGCCCGCGACCGGCTTGACCAGCTCCACCACGGGCTGGGCGTTGCCGACCACCACCCGGACCGATGCGGCGGCCGACAGTCCGCCCGGGTCGCTCACGTTCAGGGTGGCGTTGTAGAGGCCGTTCTTCTGGTACGTGAACGTCGGGTCCGCCGCGCGCGAGTCGACCTTGCCGTCGTTGTCGAAGTCCCACGCGTACGACAGCCGGTCGCCGTCGGCGTCCGTGGTGCCCTCGCTGGAGAACGTCACGGTCAGCGGCGCGAGCCCGTTGGTGGGCGTGGCCGAGACCTGGGGCGCCGGGGTGTGGTTGCCCTTCCAGCCGGTGTAGTCGATCCGGGCCAGTTGCGCGTCCGGGTTCTCGCTGAAGAAGCCGTCGCCGTACTCGAGCACGTAGAGCGCGCCGTCCGGGCCGAACTCCAGGTCCATCGGGTTGTCGAAGGTGAACGAGGGGAGCACCGGCTCGATCCCGCTCAGGCTGCCGCTCGAGTCCTGCCGGAAGCCCTTCACGTAGTCCCGGGTCCACTCGTAGAACAGCGGCGTGCCGTCGTAGTACGCGGGCCAGGCCACCGGTGCGCGTCCCCGCGTGGTGGGAGAGACGAACTGGTACGCCGGACCGGCCATCGGTCCGATGCCGCCGGTCCCCAGCTCCGGGAACTGCGCCGAGGGGCCGTAGCCGTACCACACGTCCGGCTGCGCAACCGGGGGAAGCTCCCGCAGCCCGGTGTTGTGCGGCGACTCATTGACCGGCGCCGAGCAGTTGAACGGTTGCCCGGACTGGCCGGTGGCGAAGTCGTAGTCCACGTACGGCAGCTGCGCGGTGGCGCAGTAGGGCCATCCGTAGTTGCCGGCCTTGCGGACGGCCGCCCACTTGCCGTGCCCGGCTGGCCCGCGCAGCGGATCGGCCTGGCCCGCGTCGGGCGAGTAGTCGGCGACGTACAGCTCGTCGGTCTGGCGGTTCAGCTCGATCCGGAACGGGTTGCGCAGGCCCATCAGGTAGATCTCGGGCCGGGTGCGGGCCGTGCCCGCCGGGAAGAGGTTCCCGGCCGGGACGGTGTACCCGCCGTTGGCGCCGACCTTGATGCGCAGGATCTTGCCGCGCAGGTCGTTCGTGTTGGCCGCGGTGCGCTGCGCGTCGTACGCCGGGTTGCGGCCGGGGCGCTCGTCGATGGGGGCGTAGCCGTCGGACTCGAACGGGTTGGTGTCGTCACCGGTGGACAGGTACAGGTTGCCCTTGGCGTCGAAGGCGATGTCCCCACCGACGTGGCAGCAGATGCCCCGGTCGACCGGTACGTCGATGATCTGCTGCTCGGTGGACAGGTCCAGCTTGTCCTTGACCAGCCGGAACCGGGACAGCCGGATCGCCCCCTTGAACTTCGCGAAGTCCTCCGCGGTGCCCCAGCCCGGCGCGTCGCCCTCGTTGACGTTCGGGGTCGACGGGTCGTCGACCGGGGTGTTCATCGGCGGCGAGTAGTACAGGTAGACCCAGTTGTTACCGGCCTTGCCGAAGTTGGGATCGATCGCGACGTTCTGCAGGCCCTCTTCGTCGTGCCGGTAGACGTCCAGCGTCGCGGCGACGGTGTTCCGGCCACTGACACGGTCGTGCAGCCAGACCTCTCCGGGGCGGGTCACGTGCAGCACCCGGCTGTCGGGCAGCACTGCGAGGTCCATCGGCTCGCCCGGGTGGTCGTTGAGGGTCACCTTCTGGAAGTTCGTCTCCGGCGGGGCGCTTGTCGCGCCTGGCTCGGCCATCGAGACGGTTGGCGTGGCGACAAGGGCGGTGGTCGTCAGGCCCGCTACGGCGAGCGCGAGTCGTCTCTTCATCTGCCTCTCCTTTCACTGAGGACTGATCGGGGCAGGTCGGGGACGTACGGCTTCTTTGCTCCTCTGTGGGCGGTGTGGGTGTCTGGGCACTACTGAGTCGCCCGTCGCAGCTGCTGCTCGGCGACGGGCGAAGGATCCTGGGAGGTAGGGGGTCGGTGTTGAGTCAGGTGGTGACCGGCTGCGAGCAGCCGTCGTTGCGTGCCGATGTCTCGACCGCGGTCTGGCCCCTGAAGCCGCGCCTGCCGTGTCGGTTTGCCTCGGCGAACCACATCGTCACGCCGCTGAAGCTACAAAACATATGTTCATATGTCCATGGCTTTCGTCAAGAGGAGGCCTGACTTTTCTCCACCTTGACGAAAGCTGGTGTCCGTGCTGGCACAACGGCCGACTCGCCGGGTCCAGACCAGCAGCGGGCGCGACTGTGCGGTCAGGCTTCGCGGATGTCCGCGGGTATGTCGATGTCGCCATCGTCGGCGACGTCGACGCACGGCACGACCTGCACCTCGGCTGCGTGCCGCCGTAGGTACGGCCGGGCACCGACGTCGCCGACGGCCGTCCGGGCGATGCCGGTCCAGTGCGAGCGGCCGAGCAGCACCGGCTGACCTTGCCGCTCGCCATAGCCGGCCATGGCGAGCGCGTCCGGGTCGGCGAGCTGTTCATCCTCTGGATGCTGGCCCTTTCCGCCGGGCTGTGGCGCACTGTGCCAGCTGATACCGCACCAAGCCCTGCCGTGATGACGTAGGTGTGGGGCAGCAAGTGGATGCATCCTGGGCAGACGAGGGCCTGCCGAGCGCGCCGGACACCGGTTACCTCGCTCGGGCGGCCACCAACCCTTCCGCCGACTACGGGTCCGCGCGATACCCTCGGCATCGTAGTGTTCCGAGGATGGCCGGCCGAGGCCCTGGAGTTCTACGAGGGACTTGCGGCCGACAACTCAAAGACGTACTGGACCGCGCATAGGACCATCTACGACGACAAGGTGCGCACTCCGATGACGGAGTTGCTCGCCGAGCTGGAGCCGGCGTTCGGCAAGGGCAAGATCTTCCGGCCAAATCGAGACGTCCGGTTCAGCGCCGACAAATCACCGTACAAGACCGCTATCGGGGCGGTGCTTGAGCACCGCGGGTACGTCCAGCTCTCCGCCGACGGCCTGGCCGCCGGCAACAGGATGTGGATGATGGCCACCGACCAGCTGGAGCGGTACCGCCGGGCGGTGGCCGACGACGCCAGCGGCGGAGAGCTGCAAGGGATCATTGCGGTGATTGAGCGTCACCGGATCGAGGTCGGTGGCCACGAGACGCTCAAGACCGCGCCGCGGGGATATCCGCGCGATCACCCGCGGGTCGACCTGCTCCGTAACAAGGGTCTGGTTGCCTGGAAACAGTGGCCGGCGGCCAGCTGGCTGGGTACGGCCGCGGCAAAGCGCCGGATCGTGGAGTTCCTGCACACAACGCGGACGCTCGGCGACTGGCTCGATCGGCACGTAGGACCTTCCACGATGCCAACGCGGGAGCGCTGAGCCCGCCCCGCAACTCAGCGACACGTCGCCCCGGCCGGTGGGCAAGACGATTGTCCGACGGCCCTGCGGGTCCAGGTGCCGCTGGCCGGGGAAGAATCGCTACCCTGGCTGGTCATCTGCGGCCTCGGCTTGCTGCTCGACCGGTTTGCCGACCTGGTTAGCGACCGGCTTCAAGGCTGCCGTCCTGGACTCTTGGGGCCGCCGCCGGTGTCGCTTTCGCCGGCTGTGGGTGCACCCGCCGGCCGGGTGGTGCTCGCAGGTCTAAAGGCATGCAGGCGGCGGGCCAGCCCGACGACGACGGCCAACGTAGCCGCGACGGTGTAGGCGAGGGCGAGTCCCAGGGTGGGGTGGCTGTCGAAGAGTGCGCCGCTGCCGTAGCCGAGCAGCGCCGCCCAGACGGCCCAGACGGTGACCGCCAGCGCGGTGAACCGCTGGAACCGGCCCAACGGGTAGCCGACCAGGCCGGCGGTGACCGCGGTCGCCGAGCGCCCACCCGGCAGGTAGCGGCCGAAGACGATCAGCGTGCGACCGCGCCGGTGGATAACGCGATGTGCCAGCTCGGCCATGGCGCGAGTTCTCGGACGCCGCCGTAGCCGGGCGGTCATCGCCGGGCCTAACCGGCGGCCCACGCCGTACGCCAGCCGGTCACCACCGTATGCGCCGAGCGCCGCCGCGACCACGACGACGACCAGCGGTGGGCGCCCGGTGGCGGCTGACGCCACGGCGACCGCGATCACGGTGCTCTCGCTCGGTGCCAGTGGGACGAGTGCATCTACCGCTGCCACAAGCGCCACGACGAGCAGCACCCAGGGACTTCCCGCGACCGTGGCCAACGTCGCGTCGACCGTGTCGAACACCTAGTCAGGTTCGGCCGACAAGGCATCGGTCGCCGGACATCGGCCTGACGTCGCGGTGGCTACTGGGCGGCCAGTTCGTCATGGCGTCGACGCCGCCCGAATCCTGACCATCGGGTGTGGGGGGGCTCAGTTTCGGCACGGCCGTGATGGCCGAGATCCGGCGACCGCCGGATCTCGGCTCGACAGGGTTGCCCCCGGCACCGGCAGGCCCCGGTCGCTGGCGGGCGCCAATGATCTCAGCTGCCCCCCGGCCATGCCGGGGCGGTCCTCATGACTTGCCCCGCAGGACGGCTCGGCGCTGCTTCAGCTCCTCCTCGCTGATCTCACCGCGAGCGTAGAGTTCGGCGAGGATGCGCTCTGCCGCGCTCCGCGCTGACCGCACCGGCGACCTGCGGTAGATCAGGTAACCGAGGGACGACAGCACGACCAGCCAGAACAGGACAGGGAAGATCAGCCACCAGCCCGGCCCGCCGTCCCAAGGGCCGTGCCCATCCGCCCACCCCGGGCCTGGGTGGGCGTACACCCCGTAGCGCATTACTTCCGCCAACATCACAATCTCCCTCGGCATCGGGCTCGCTCCTACTTGCCGTATGCCCCGAGCATCGCCCGCAGGCAATGCTGCCGTCTCGGTCACGCAACGACACCGGAAGTACGCCGCAGAACGTACATGGCTCCCACATCGCGCTACCGCGGACACCACCTGGGAGCTGCACGGCAACGGCCTTTCGCTCGGAAACCCCACATCCAGCAACGTCCGGCCGTCACCATGCAGGTCGGAGGGGCGAACCGCGGCGGCAACGGCCGCACCGTTGCCGCCGCCCGAGTCGGGCCGGGCCATGGCCGAGTACGCGCAACGGCAGCTTCCTAATGAGCTCCGAGCTCGACCGTAGGCCCGTGGCCTGTGGCCTGTGGTTTCTTGTTTCTGGGTCTCGATTTTTGGGTCGCGAACGGCCGTCCGCGTGCTCCCTAGCTGAAGATCAGCCGGGCGTTCTTCGAGCGGTCGGGTCAAGCCTAGGAAATCCGACTCGAACGGGTTCGGTGACCGCGTCTCGGGTTGAACGCGGTCAGCTTCAGGGCCGTGGGGCGCGCCTGGGAAGAGTGCCCGGTTGCAAGCATGACCGGGTTTCGAGCTGGCTTGTACGCGGGTGTCTGTTCGGCGGAACTCAGCAACGATTCGTCCCGGTCGAGCAGCGAGCGCACAAGTAGGCCGGCGTCCTGGTCGCGCAGCACCACCCGTCGGTCCTGTCGGCCGGCCTCGCACTGCGAGACAATCGCGGCCGCGAGTTCCGCGTCGTCCTGCGGCCACGGCACCAGCCCCGCCCGCGCGAGCAGCTCGGCGTTGGCACGACCGTGCGCGGGGATCGGGCGGAACGTCACGGCCGGTAGGCCGGCGGTCAGCGCCTCGGTCAGTGACAGCCCGCCCGCGTTGTGCACCAAGACATCCGAGGCGGCCATCAGCGTGGCCACGTCCGAGCGCCAGCCCAGCGCCACGACCCGGTCCCGGCCGGACAACTGGCGGCGCAGCTGCTCGTTTCGTCCGCACAGGACCAACACGTCGGCGACCCCGGACGCCACGATCGCGTCCACGGTGGGAACCACCTCGCCCATGCCCTCGGAACCGGCTACCAGCAGCGCCACCCGCCGGTCCACCGGGAGGCCGACTGCCCGGCGCGTCGCGATCCGTTGCGCCGCCGTGTGTTCCTGCTCGAACGTCGGGGACACCAGGCCGCCGACGGCGCGCATCGGCACGCCGAACTCGCGCGTGCCCATCGCCGCCGTCGCCTCGGTGACCGTCACGTGGTGGTCGACGTCGGAATGCACCCACAGCCGGTGTACGGCCGGGTCGGTGAGGTACGTGACGACCGTGGCGTCCAGCCGCCCGGTCCTGCGCAGCTGGCCGAGGGACTGGCTGGCCAGGGGATAGGTGGACACCACGACCGGGAAGCCCTCCGCCCAGCGGCCCACCCGCCGCTGCGCGACCCGGCACATCCCGTCCACGACCCGGTTCACCCACGTGCCGCGCTCGACGCCCTGGAACACCCATTCAAACAGGGCCGGCGCGTAGCGGACGCTGCCGGTATATCCCTTGCACAGCACCAGCCGGCAGAACCAGGGCACGGCGTCGAGGAAGTCGCGTACCTCCGCCCGGAGGCCGGCCCGCTCCAGCCGGGCGCGCAGCTCGGCCGCGGCCCCGTCGTGGCCGGCACCGACCCCGCCGGTGACGATCAACACGTGGTCGGGGGCGTCCCCCTCGCGGGCGCTGTGGCTGGACACCAAGTCTCCTTCTGCGGTGCGGGGTGCGGGGGACGCTGCGGTCCGGGTCCGACCCGCGGGCGGTGTCAGGACAGTAGGCGGTGATTGCTTACAACCGGCTTAAGGCTGGATGGTCGCCGGGCCAATTTCGGGCATCCCGGCAGAGGAGCGCCATGGCCCGCCGGACCGTCGTCCGGCTCAGGCCGTACTCCTGAGCCAGCCGCAGCTCGCTCGGCGACGACTGACCTGCGCTGACCGTCGGCGCGGCACGTCACCCGGTCGGGTGGGTGTGCGGAGTCGTCGAGCGGGAATGTCGCTCGCCCCGCGAGGCCCGCGGGGTGAGGAGCCGCAACCGTGACCACCGTCCGCCCCGCCGTCGGGCGCCCGATCGAGGCCGCAGCCGTCGTCGACGTCGGAGGCGCCGTGACCGTCGGCGCCGATCCAGACCTTCCGGCCCGTGCCACCCGCGCGGCCGGCCTCTGCGCGCCCGCGTTGAGCATGCTGCTGTTCGGCGTCCTGCATGTGACCGCCCACCGCGTCCACCCGGTGCGGGACACCCTGAGCGACTACGCGCTGACCCGCGACGGGTGGCTCTTCGGCGCGGCCGTGCTCGCTTTGGCCGCCGGGTCCGCACTGCTGCTAGCCCCGTTCGCCGGACCGGCGGCGCGGCGCACCGGGCGGCTGCGGGCCCTCGCCGCCCGGGTCGCCTTCGGCGCGTGGTGCCTGGGCCTGACCGTGCTGGTCGCGTTCCCCCGCGACCCGGTCGGCGCGCCGGCCACTGTCGCCGGCGACATCCACCGGTTGGCCGCGGTCGCCGCCCTGTGCGGGCTGCCGGTCGGCGCGCTGCTGACCGCCGTCCGGCACCCGGGGCGCTGCGCCGGCGCCGTGCTCGTGGCCTCGGCGGGCTGCCTGCTGGCCCTGCTCCCCTTCGTGGCCGCGTACCTGGTCGCCTCGCCGCTGCGCCCGGCGGTGGGGCTGCTCGAACGCGCGGTCAGCCTCGGCGAGGTGGTCGTGCTGCTGCTCACCGCGCGGCTCTGCCGGACCGGCGGCGAGCCGTCCCGGGGTGCCTCGCCGGCCGCCGACGGCGGGCGCTAGAGCGGCTGGACACCCTCGGAAGCCGAGTCAGGATCACTTCACAGAGACTCACCGCTCTTGATCTCGCCACGGGACGTGACCGGTTCATCCACGGTGTCGTCCTGGTGAGCCGGCCGACCATCCCCTACTGGTAGGAACAGCAGCATGCCGAGGGCGAGCAGGACATAGCTGTTGCCACCGACATAGGGAACGACCCCGCGGTCGTCCCCCGACCACAGCCAGACCAGGCTGCTGGCGAGTAGTACGTAGGCGCCGATGCTTGCCCACAACCGGCGCCGGGCCTGCGGGTCGCCGCTGTCCAATGGCGGCGCCGCATCTGCAAGCACCACCAGCGCCGGCGCCAGCCAGACCAGGTGGTGCACCCAGGTGATCGGGCTTATCAGGCAGGCGGCGACCCCGGTGAGAGCGAAGCCGGCACGGTGGTCGCCGAGCCAGGCTACCCGCCGGGCCCGGCGTACCCAGACGGCGGCCACGACGCCCACCAGGGCTACCCATAGCAGGCGGTCGGGATGTGCTGGGTTGAGGCGCGCGACCATCCCTAGCAGTGACTGGTTGGAGACGTAATCCAGCACGCCGACGCGCCCGGTGTCCCACAACGCGTCGGTGAAGTAGGTCCGCGAGGCGCCCGGTGCCAGGACCGCGGTCAGCGCCGTCGCAGCGGCGGCGGTACCGCTGGCCACCGCGGCGGCCCGCCATTGGCGCGTGACAAGCAGATATCCGATGAAGATCGCCGGCGTCAGCTTGATCGCCGCGGCAACGCCGCTGCCCACGCCCGCCAGCCAGTGCCTCCGCTCCAGCAGCCACAGGTCGAGGTAGACCAACGCCATGAGCACCAGGTTGATCTGCCCGAAGCTGACCGTGTCGCGCACCGGGCCGAGCATGGCGAACAGACAGCCGGCAAGCGCGAAGCTGAACCAGCGGCTCCATCCCTCGCGGCGGGCGATCGGATCGATCAGCACGTACAGCACGAATGCAGTGGCGGCCACGGTAACGGCGAGGTTGACCGCGATCGTCGGATACCAGCCCAGCAGCGCCATCGGCAGCATGCAGACGGCGGCGAACGGCGGATATGTGAAGCCGTACTCGGTGCCAGGACGGACGTAGTCGTACAGTTGGCCGTGGCCGCGTACCCAGTGGTTGACCGCCCCGTGGTAGACGCCCACGTCGAACCAGCCGCGATGTCCGGGCAGCAGTGCGATGGCGGTGCCGATCCCCAGCACCAGCCCGGCAAGAAGGAGAACTCGCCACCGAGACGCCCGCAGTCCGTTCATTCGGGCGCACCTTGCAGGGCCGGGGTGGAAGTCACGAGGAACTGGTAGTAGGCCACGGCGACGAGCCCGAGCAGCACGCCAGCCGTGGCGAGGAGGATCTGCGACGTGTCCGGTCCGAACCCGCTCGGCAAGGTCACGAAGGCCAGGCCCATGGCGCCGACCGCGGCAATCGTACGCACCAGTCCTTCCGGCGCCGCGGCGGCGATGAGGATCAGTCCCCACAGCGCGTACCAGGGCCGGGTGGCCGGGCCGAGCAGGGCCACTGCGGCCATGGCCAGGCCCAGTGCGTACGCCGGACCCAGCCGGTGCCGGTGCCACCAGGCGAAGGCGGCCGACACCACCGCGGCCAGCACGCCGGACCAGAGCCAGAACCGCATCGGCGCGTCGCCGAGGTCGACGCCTACCGCTTGCAACGCCATGCCGGACGCCCGGCCCAGGGCGCTGGTCACCGACCAGCTGTGCTTGGAGATCGGGGTGCGCAGCGCGGTCAGCCAGCCGTATCCCGTGCCGGTCGCGGCGGTGACGGCCACCGTCGTGAGCACCGCCGTCCCGGCCGTGCGAAGTGCGGCGGACACGCGCCGCCAGCGGGATCCCGTGGCCGACAACGAGATGACGACCAGGAGGCCCGCCGCCGCCGGTGCCTTGACCAGGGCGGCGAGCGTGATCAAAACCGTCGCCCAGGCGAACCGTCGTTCGTAGGCCAGGCAAAGTCCGGCGACGGACAGTCCCAGCATCACCGCCTCGTTGTGTGCCCCGGCGATCAGGTGCAGCGGCACCAGCGGGTTGAGCACGCCCAGCCACAGCGCTGCGGATGGTTCGACGCCGCAGTGGCGGGCCAGTCGCGGCAGGAAGACGACCAGCAGGCCGACGCCCAGCAACGCCACCACGCGCAGGCCGACGATGCCGGCGACCACTTTGGTGCCGGAGACGGCGGCGACCAGCGCGGCCAGCCCGAGGAAGACGGGCCCGTACGGTGCGGGCGTCTGCTGCCACACGGCCGGGACTTCGGCGGCCAGCCGGCCGCCGAGCCGCGCCACGCCGAACCCGTACACGTCGATGTCGGCCAGAACCATCGATCCCTGAGCCAGGTAGCTGTAGACATCGCGGCTGAACAACGGCGGACCGATCAGCAGCGGGGCCGACCAGAGGCCGAGCGTCGTCACCAGGCTGCGCCGATCGAGGCCGCCCTCGCGCCGGATGACCCGACCCGACCACCACCAAGCGACCACCAGCAAGGTGAGCCCGAAGTAGCCGCACAGCAGGGCCGGCTTCGGATAGTGGCGCCACGCGGCCAACCACAAGCCTCCGTGCGCCTGATCGACCGGCAAAGCCCCTGCGGCCAGACCGGCACACGCCAGCACCGCCGCTCCGGCGATGCCGACGATCCGGAAGGCGGCTACCTCGGGCAGTCTCAGCACCCGCGCAGCATGCCTGCGGCACGTATCTGCAAGGCAGACGGCGGATATTTTTCCGATGGCCCGCATGTATCACCGCGGCAGGTTCCGGCGCATTATCTGGTCTGGGCCGTCGCCCGGATCGTTTCCGCTCAACAGCCGTTGCACTGGGGGACGAACGCCCTACCAGGGCAGGACGGCATTTGCGGGCTGAGTGCGTGCCGGGCCAGCTCACCGAGTACCGACAACGCGATCACGCTCTTCCCGCTGCCCGGCCCCCCGGAGACCACCACGACCGACTTGCGGTCCACGGCACGGGTACGCTCCACCGCGTGCAACACCAGTTCGAACGCCAGGCGCTGCTCGTCGAGCAGCGTGAAGTGCGACCGTTCATTCAGCTCCTGTGCGGCCGAGAACACCCGCACCGCCGACAGTGAGGCGGGCGCTGGCTGATGGCCGCTCAGACCGGCTTGCGATTTCCACAGCGAGCAGCTCCCCTGGCGGCGCCGAGCAACGCCGGTTCGATCAGCGTGTCTGCGCGCCGTACTGCCCGGACAGCGCCAGATGTCTTGCCTCTTCCCGCAGCCTGGCAACCGGGTCGTAGCCGGAACCGATGATGCTGCTTTCGAATCCGGTCAGGCCGGACAGGTGGATGTGGCCGCGGTCGGTGCTGTCCCGGCGGGCGTACTGGGGTTGCCACGACTCGTGGTAGCACGGGCCACCGCCGTCCCGCTCTGGCTCCCAGTTCATGTACTTCAGCCAGCTGATCCCGGAGACCACCGCGTTGCGGTCGGCGAGGAGCTGGGCGCCAAGCTGCTGAAGCGAGGGCAGACCGGCGGACCCAGGCGGCATGACGTCGATCGCGTAGCCGATGCCGTACTTGGCGTCGTGCGGATATCCGGTCCGGGAGTACGGAGTGTGGTCCTGGGGCGGCTCCGCCTCGAGGTGACGCCGGTCGCCGATGTCATAGACGGTGTAACCGTAGCTACGCAACACGTCCCGCAAATCGCACGCCGGCTGCATCAGCCTGAACGGGGAACCCCGCCTGATCCAGTTCTCTCGGTCATGCACCGACATGTTGCCGCCTCCTTCAGGGAGTGGCAGACCTCAGTCGCCTGATTGGGACGTGCCTCGACGGCCCGGCGCTTACCCGTCGGCCCGTGGCCCAAACGGCGCCGAATAGTGCCCGTTCGCCGGTCCTGGTGTGGCCCCCGCGGTCCCGGCCAATCAACCATGCGGGATCTCGAAACCGGCCTTGACCTAGGCATTCGCCGACCTGCGGTGGGCCAGGGGGTGCCATGAGCGAGATCGCGACCAGCACAGCACCGAGTGGGCTGCAACATCAGCCGGCGGCGGTCACCGGCTTCGACGGTCAGCGGTTCCTGGTCGTCTGGAGCGACAGTGAGGTGATCTCAACAAGGGTCGGGGCGCCGATCGGGGCGACACGGGCATTACGTCCATAGCGGACGGTGGTGGATATGGGCGTGGAGCCATCGGTAGACAGGTCTTTGCGACAAGATCAGTCTCCGAGAGGGCTCCACGTGATCACGTATTCTGCCAGGCTCGACGTCCCCAGGGAACTCGTGCGGCACGTCGCGTCGCTGCTACGCGCCCAGCGCCGGGCGGTGGGCACCCGTCCGGGAACCCGCGCCTTGACCTGCTTCTACCAGGCGTTGCTGGTCCTGGTGTGGTTCCGCAAGGGCGAGGACAAGACCACCCTCGGCGCCGGGTTCGGCGTGTCGCGCGCCACCGCCTACCGGTACGTCGGCGAAGCGGTGCGCGTCCTGGCGGCGCAGACCCCCACCCTGCACGACGCCCTGGCGCGGGTCGCCGCCGACGGCTGGTCACACCTGATCCTCGATGGCAAGCTGTTCGACACCGACCGCCTCGCCGAGACCACCACCAGCGTCAAAGGCGACACGATCGACGCCTGGTACTCCGGCAAACACCGTGACTTCGGCGCGAACATTCAAGCCGTGATGCGCCCCGACGGGCTACCAATCTGGACCTCGGACGCGATGCCCGGACACCTGCACGACCTGACCTGCGCCCAACGCCTGGATGTCACCGGCGCCCTCTACTGGGCCGCTTCGCAACTGGACCTGCCCACCCTGGCCGACTCCGGCTACGCAGGCGCTGGCCAGGGTATTCACACCCCCTACAAGCAACCCGCCGACGGCCGCCGCCTCGCCGTCGACAACCGCACCCACAACAGCCTGCTTCGATCGCTGCGCTGCCAAGGAGAACGCGGCTTCGCGATCCTCACCGGCCGCTGGCGCACCCTGCGCCACAGCACCGTCAGCCCCCGCAGAATGGGCGCGATCGTCCGCGCCGCACTTCATCTCACGCACTTCGAGTACCGCTACCTACCCGAATCTTGTTGAGATCACTTCAGTAGCGATGCGAACATCAAGGGGCAGATCTTCCGGGCGGATGGCACGTGGGTCGGGGACGCGTTCGCCGTCAACACGCCAACCCCGGATGCCACGAACACGGATCGGCACCTGCCGGCCGCCGCCAGCGCTGGTTCGGGTCTCGCTGTCGTCTGGATCGAGCAACCGTTCAACCCGCCCGGGCCGCCCGTCCCGCAGGTGAAGATGCAGCGGTCACTGGATGGTTGACGGCGCTGCCTCACGGCGAATGTCGCCATGGCGATGGCGGATCCGGTCGCTCCTGGCGCAGCACGGCTTGGCGGCGACGATGGATGTGGCGGTGGTCTGCGGGGTGTCGCAGCTGACGGCTCAACGGGACCTGGCCCGGCTGCACGAGGCGCGGCTGGTAAGGCGGCTGCGCTCGGAAGAGGGCCGCACCCACACCTGGTGGTCCGAGGTGACCGCCCAGGGAGCCGAGCTGCTCAGCCGCGAACTGGCGGCCTCGGGACGACCAGTACCCCTCCAGTTGGGCCGACGGCACACGAGCGCGGCGGACAATCTGCGGTTCCTGCCGCTGGGGGCCGAGCAGGCGGGAGACCACGGGAGACGCCAGCCCAGAGGAGTCTTGATCTTTGCAAATGTGGGGGCCGGTGGAAGGCTCGTAGCGTGACCAGCAGCTACTTCGAAGGCACCGAGCTCGACTTGGACGAGATCAACCGGTTGCACCGACGGATCTTGGTCGCGGACCATGCCTACGAGGCGGCGGCCGACCTCTGGGATGAGTTGGGGCCTCCGGCGCCCGACGCGCTGGGAACCAGCCTGTACCTCCTGTGGGCGGCGCTCACTGACTGGGTGGAACTCAAGCCAGAGGAAGGGCAGGCGGCGAGTCTGATGGTTCGTGCGGCTCAAGAGTGGCTGGCTCTGGACCTCGCGGACGACGCTGCGTTGAACCGGTACTTCGATCACTGGCTACACGAGGTTCTTGAGTACGCCCGCGACGGACCCCAGTCGACGTGACATCGACTGAGTTGACGCTCGTCGAAGATCAACTAGTGCAGCGCCAGTACAGATGAGCGCCGCAGAGGCTGTCAAGCGTCGCTGCCGCTCCTGCCCAGTGCCAGCGAGATAGGTGTCCCGGCCCTGCCGCAGGATGCGCGGCCCTGAGGCGAAGCGCACGGCGGGCCCCACAGGGGGCCCGCCGTGACGGCTCGTGCTTTTGCCGGTTATCTGGGTGGGAACTGCGACTTGTGGGCTGGTTCTGCGAGGTTGGCGGTGGGTGCCTCGGCGGTGAAGCCGATGACCGCGCAGTTGATGTCGACGCCGACCGAGCCGTAGGGTGCGGGCTCGCCGGTGGCCGGGTCGACGCCGGTCAGGAGGTCGGGTCGGGTGGCCGCCAGGTTGAAGACCTCGACCTCGTCGGTTTGGCGGGTGTTGAGCCCCTGCTCGACGGCCTTCTCGGTCCACAGGCCGAGCTGCGCGTCCCACAGCGGGCTGTAGGCGTGGGAGTGACGCGGGTCGGCCAGGGTCGGGAAGTCACCGAACACGTTGAGCAGGTCACCGCCGTTACGCAGCGCGTTGATCAGGCGCTCGTTGTCGGCGCGGGCGTCCTGGGAGATGTGCCCGTCTTCGGCCAGGTGGACGAAGCCTTGCGCCTCGGGGTTGTCGGCCCCGGTCTGGCCGTTGATGAAGCCGAACAGCCGTTCGCGGGCGGAGCCGAGGAAGTCGTCGCCGCCGTTGAAGGCCGCCCTGTCCAGCGCGGGCACGAAGGTCGAGCGCTCCAGCACTGCGGTCAGCGGCTGACCGGCGTCGGTGCTGAGGTAGAGGATCGGCTGGCCGGCGTCGAAGCCCTTGACGAACAGCATGTCGACCCAGGACTCGTTGAACTGGCCGGGCGGTGAGGGGGGTGCGATGTGCACGCCCAAGACCCGGTCGCCCGTGTCGGTGTGGTGCTTGACGTCGAAGTCGGGGCCGTCGCCGGTGGCCACGATCGGGGCGTTGTAGACGACGTTGGATC
Source organism: Micromonospora sp. NBC_00898 (assembly GCF_045207895.1). Classification (NCBI taxonomy): domain Bacteria; kingdom Bacillati; phylum Actinomycetota; class Actinomycetes; order Micromonosporales; family Micromonosporaceae; genus Micromonospora; species Micromonospora sp. NBC_00898. The sequence continues at coordinate 2,487,348 of NZ_CP108775.1, read as the reverse complement.
CCTTGATCCGGATGAACGGGCTGTACCCTTCGTTGGCCACCGCTCCGGGTTGGAATTCGGCGAGCGGGAAGCCGTTGGGCCCCGGTTCCGCGATGCGGGTCGGGCTGAAGTCCGGCACGCCCTGGAAGTTGACCACCGCGGGTCCGAACCGGTTCTCCTGGGGGGTGGGCGAGTCGAGGGTCACCGTCTGCACGCACTCGCGGCAGCTGATGGCGAGGTTGGCCAGCTTGGGCGCGAAGTTCACGCCCAGGTCGTCCGCCAACCCCTCATCGGAGGCGTCCATCAGCACGAACCACACCGTCTCGCCGTCGGGGCCCCTGCCCGGGTACAGCGGCAGGCGCACCGACTCCTTGCTCAGATCGACCTGGATTGCGCTGCCCAAGGTCAGCTTGTCCCGGGGCAGCAGCCCGTTCAGCTGCCCCAGGCCCTCAGCTGCACCTGGCCGGCCATGGGTGGGCGGGGGGCCTTGGTCCCCGTCATGTCTGGGCCCATCATCGGCGAAGACAGGCTCAAGGATGGGTGGTCCAGCAGCGGACAGCACCGCAGCAGCCGCCAACACAGCCAGCCCGGCGATCCGTTTCCTTCGCATGATGCTCCTTCCCTAGCCTATGACGGCTAAGCGAGAAAACCTCCGGTCTGGAGGCTATGGGAAGGATCGGTCAGCTATGCCGGAGAAGCGACCAATGCACTAGAACGATAGTCGACGCGAGCGAAATGTCCGTTCCGGTGGAGTGGACGATGCCTGTAAGGCTGGACAGGTGTTCGAGGCGTTACGAACGGCGCCACGGCTCTGACCGGATGTGTACCTGCCGGTAGCCGGGGTGGCCCAGGGCCGATCACACGCAAGAACCGAGCTACCGACGGCGTGGTCACGTACTGACCGCAGAGGCCCGTGCGAACGACTCTCCTACAGCTCCGCCATCCGGCCGCCGGGACGGGTCGGACGCGCAGGTGGTGCTGCATGGACTCGGGCGGGTTCTTCGGCACCGGGTCCATCCTGCACGCCCGCCGCACCGGCACGCCATGATCGTCTCTTTCGCCGTGACGGGGTTGCGAGGTGCGTGGCGGGGATGGGTGCGGCGGTCGGGGTGGAGCTGGACGCGGCGGCGCGCGAGCGTCTGACACGTGTGGCGGTGTCGGCGAAGGGGCAGGTCATCCCTGAAGGAGTGGGGCCGTGTCAACCCCGCGAGTTCGGGGTGGCGTGACCGATTTCTCCTGGTTTCCGGCTGGGTGCTGCCAGACGCCGCCGAGGGGTCGGGGTCAAGGCTCGACCGTAGGTCGACCCCGTCAGGGGCTTGGCCTTGACGCCGGCTCCGGGTGGCGCATGATCGTGGCGCCGGGGAAGGGGGTGTTCGGTTGTGGGTTGGGCCGTGTTCTCCACCGTCCGGTGTAGACGAGTGGCAGCTGTCAGAGCGGGTCTGGTTGCCGGTCATCCCTTCGCCGCCGGCGAGGGCGGCATGGAGTGATACGGCCGCAACCAGGCGGGGTCAATCAGAGACGTCGACCGCGCCACCGGCCGGTGGGGGTCAGACCTGCGTCGGCCTCGCGTCCTGGCTGCGTCCAGATGGTGCTCACGCCGGCCGGGCCAGGCAACGGATGTGTCCGTCGCGTAGCCCCCAGTAGACCAGCGTGAGGAGTATGCGGGCGGCGGCGACCTTGCCGATGTTCGCGCCGCGGTTGCCGCCGATACGCGCCCGGGTGGCGGCGATCGGGCCGCGGCGTACCCGCTGCACCGCCTCCACGGCGGCCCACCGCACGAGGGTGGAGCCCTGCTTGGTGATCCGCCCGCGCCGGATCTTGGTGTCGGACTCACGGTGGCGTGGGGTCAGCCCGGCCCAGGAGCACAACTGTTCGGGGCGGGTGAAGCGGTGCACGTCACCGATCTCGGCAACGAACAGCGCGGCCAGGATCGGGCCGACACCGTCGATGGCCTGCACCGCGACATAGCCGGGGTGAGTGGACAGGCGGGCGCTGGTCATCTTGGCGTACAGGTCGATCTCGAACCCGAACGCGTCGATCAACCGCCGCAGCGAGGCGACCCTGCCGGCATAGACATCGGGCAGGCGCAGCTCGGCGAGCAGCTGCTGCCCGGCAACGCCGAACAGGTCGCTCATCGGCACGCTCACACCGCATTTGGCCAGGACGCCGTGCACGCCGGCCTTCAACCCTGACCGCAGGGCAACCAGCCTGGCCCGGTGACGCACCAACTCGCGTAGCTCGCGGGTGGCCGGTGGCGCGATCCACGCCTCGGGCAACCGGCCCATCCGCAGCAGATCCGCAAGGTCAGAGGCGTCACGCACGTCGTTCTTGACCCACCGGTAGGCGAACCCCTTCACCCCCAGCGGGTGCGCCAGGTGCACCTGCGCACCCGCCTCGGCGAGCACGTCAGCGGCCCAGTACCAGCCATCGGTGGTGGCCTCCAACACCACCTGCGGGGACTCACCCCAGCCGGCGACCTGCTCGGCCAGGGTGAACGGGTCGTTGTCGATGCGCGTGACACCCAGCCGATCACCGGCCTCGGTCTGCTGCACGAGGACCGTGCGCCGCCGGTGCAGATCGATACCCACCACCTGCCGGCCGTCGTAGTCTGTGTTCACAGGGGCCTCCAACGTCGTGCGGACGTGAACACCTCCGAGTGAACGCCCAACGGCACGCCCAGAGCGACATTCACGAGGAGCGGAGGCCCCGCTCCTTCATCGCATCAGAGCGGTTCTGCGGGCGCGGAACGTGCTGGCCGCGGCCGATGGTGACAGCAATGGGGCCATCGCGCGGAAGCTGGACGTCCATGTGAACATGGTGCGCAAGTGGCGTGGCCGGTTCGCCGCCTCGGGCCTGGACGGACTGCGGGACGCCGCCCGCCCGGGCCGTCCCAAGACCTACGGCCCCACCATGCGTGTGGCGATCGTGGCCACGGCCACCAGCGCACCGGGGCCGGCGCGGAGATGCTGCCGGACCGCCCGCGCAAGGCGATCACCACACCCGGAGTCGACCTGGTCGCACCGCACCATCGCCGCCAAGGTCGCGGGCACCGTGTCCGCCACGGTCTCCACCTCCCAGGTCGGCCGGATCCTGGCCGGCCTGGACCTCAAGCCGCACCGGGTGCGGGGCTGGCTCACCCGCCGCGACACGCCCGACTTCTGGCAGCGGGCCGCCGACATCTGCGCCCTCTACCGCAACCCGCCCGAAGGCGCCGTGGTGCTGTCCATCGACGAGAAGACCGCGATCGCGGCCCGCTCCCGGCGCCACCCCGGCCGCCCCGCCGCACCCGGCCGGCCCGCCCGGGAGGAGTTCGAGTACCGCCGCCACGGCACCGCCTCCCTGGTCGCAGCCCTGGACGTGCGATCCGGCGAGGTCCTCACCGAGATCATCATCCGCAACAACGCGGTGACCTTCACCGGCTTCCTCGACCAGCTCGACGCGGTCATCACCCCAGGCCTGGACATCCACGTCGTGAACAACGGCTCCTCCCACACCGCCAGGCACACCAGGAAGTGGCTGGCCGACCATCCCAGATGGACCGTGCACTGGACCCCACCGCACGCCTCCTGGTTGAACCAGGTCGAGCTGCTGTTCTCCGCGATGACCCGTCGGGTGCTGCGACACGGCGACTTCTCCAGCCGCGACGACCTCATCGCCAAACTGGACGCCTACGTGATCAACCACAACACCACCGCCAAGCCCTACCGCTGGACCTACGACGGCACCCCGCTCAAGGTCACCTGATGAAGGCCTGAGCAAGGAGATTCTGGGGCGACACCTGTAAACCCTTTGCTCCTTCCGAGTTGGAGCGGCTACCTTCTCCGGGCCGCCGGTCGCCCCAGGCCGGCGCCGTCGCCAAGGAGGTGTGCAGCAAATGCGCACGAACGGTCAGCAGTCAAACCCAGGCCCTGACACCTTCCCCCTCCCCACGACGGAGACACCTTGTCCGTTCGCATCACTCCACTGATCGACCCCGACGGCGGCCCGTCCACCCACCGCCTGGCGTGGCTGGCATCCGACACCGACGGAATCCCCGTCGGGTCGGCATTCCTGCGTCTTTTCACCAGGATTGGGCAGGACCACCTCGCCGAATTGGACCTGCGTGTCCATCCGGCCAAGCGGCGAAACCGCACCGGCTCCCGGCTCCTGGAGGCGGCCGTGGCCGCTGCACGCCAGGACGGCCGACGCTGTGTCATCACCCAGACCGAGGCTGGCTCTCCCGGCGACCGATTTCTGCCGGCGCGGGGCTTCCGCAGGGTGCTGGCCCTGACCTTCACCCGCCTCCCAATGGCCGAGGCGGACATCACGGCTCTCACCGAGATCACCGAACAGTCACATCCCGGCTATCGGCTGGCGTCATGGGAGGGTACGGTTCCTGACGGCCTCGCCGAGACGTTTGTCGCGTCGCGTCACGCCATGGACGACATGCCGATGGGCAGCACCGACTTCGGCTCGGTGACCTGGGACCTGGAACGGCTCCGGTCCGCAGCCGCGGCCATCGAAATGCGGGGTGACCTGCTGCACACTGTCGTTGCCATCGACGAGTCGGACGGCTCGATCGCTGGGTTCACTGAACTGGTGGTCCCCGGCGACGGCAAAGGTAATGGCCAGCACTACGGCACCGGCGTCCTCCCTGAGCACCGCGGGCATGGCCTCGGCCGCTGGATGAAGGCCGCCTCGATCCGGCAGGCCTTTGAGCGGCACCCGGACCTCGGCGGCCTGCTTACCGACACCGCCGACAACAATCCGTATATGAGGCACATCAACGACGCGCTCGGCTATGCGCCGACGCACACGACATTCCAGTACCAGCTCGATCTCTAGGAACGACGGGGGCCGGGCCGAGCCATCGTCCTGACCCGGCCCCCACAACCGCGAGTTCTCCTGGGGCTCCGATACGTGCTTGCCCGGACTCCCCTTCGGCTCGCCCGAGAAGCCGTGGACTACGTCTTCGGCCTCTATCTCGGCGATCCCATGCCCTGACCAACACCCTCCATGAACTAACGTGGAGCAGCACTAGCCGCTACCAAACCCGGGGCGGTCCAGGGGTGGGCGATCCGGTTGGTGCCAGCGTATTCGGCGGAGTAGTTGCACCGGCGGCAGCCGCCGGAGCCCGGCGGCCCCGAGGCGCAGGCGGGCGAGCCGACCCCGCCCGTTGGTCCGACCGATGCCGGAACCGCAGCGGGGGGCGTACCGGCGTGGCACCCGTCCTGAATCGCGGCCACGACGAAGCCCAGCGACCGGCCTGAGACGGTGTAGCTCCCGCGATCCGGGTGCCGTCAGTACGTGTCGACGGTGACGGTCGGCGGCGCGGCCAGGGTGTTGTGCACGGTGCAGTGCGACGCCACCGCCAGCAGCGCCTGCTTCCGAGCCTCCGGAAACCCCTCCGGCAGCCGAAGGCACAGCCGGATGTCCGCCACCCGTGCCGGCCGGTCCGCCGCCATCCGGTAGGTGACCGACACCCCCAGACCGTTTCGATCCAACCCGTGCCGCGTCAGATAGCGGCCGGCGTAGAACGCCACGCAGGTCGCCAGCGACGCCACGAACAACTCCGTCGGCGTCGGCGCCTCGTCGGCGCCGCCCGCGTCCGCAGGCTGGTCCACCCGCATCCGGTGTCCCCGCACCGCGAACTCGTACGCCTCACCGGCCGTGAAACGGACGTCCACCGTCCCAATCTGCCCGTCGACCGCCTGCACGTCGGTTTGGCCCATTCCTACTCCTTCCCGTGCTATCGATTCAGCCAACACCCGCAGCGTGTGTCAGCCATAGTCCCGTCCGGCCCTGATGCGAGGACCTTGGGCCCTGCTGGGAGGCTGCGCCGCCTCCCGCCGACGAGGAATCGAATCCCAGGTCAACGACCGGGAAGAAGAACCTCCCAGGCGAGCAGGACGAGGACGAGCCGCAGGCGGGTCCAACCACCCGGGCTCGCGCGGATGACCAACCGGGCACCGAGATCTGCGGTGGACACCGCCAGGACGGTGTACGCCAGTGCGACCCGCCAGGCGACGTGCCCACGCAACGACTGCAGGACCACCAGGTAGGGCGGGGCCAGCAGGAATCGCCGCTGTTCGCCAGCACATCCGAGGGGAATCCCAGCCTGGCACCGATCAGGATGATCGCCCACCACGTCATCTGGCGACCAGCGGAGCGCCGGGGCGATCAACGGCGCTGTCTGCTCCGGCTGGCTTCGTGGAATCGGCGGCCGGACAGTGGCATACCGAACAAGGGCCCCAGGGTGCAGAAATCGAAGAGCCCCGCCGCCAGCGGAAGCAGGCCCAGGAGCGCCAGCAGCCACCACCAACGGCCCAGCGACACGCCGATCACGATGAGCACCAACCCGAGGACGATCCGTACGACCCGACCGGCTGGCGAGTTGAAGAACTGCAGGACGGGCATGACCACCCCCTGAGCCGAATCGGGAGTATCTCCCTGCTTCGCCGTCAGCCTACCGGCAGAGCAAGGGCCCCGCGCCCCGTCGCGGAAACCCGGCCCCCGACGGGACCAGTCATCCTCTCCGCCCATCAGCATGCATCGCGATGCGAAGAGGCAGGGCGGCGCAGCGAGGCGGCGCTGCTATCGCGCCATCAAGGTCCTCGGACAAGAGTCGATTCAGCGGTACGCCCTGGCCGACGGTTGTCAACGGGCGGCCAGAAGCAATTCGCCGCAGGCGATGACCATGGATGTCCGGTTGAGTTCGGGCCTCGGACACCACGAACATCGACGGTGCGAGCCAGGGCGCTCGCACCGTTCGCGTTTACGGGTGGTAGGTCAGCCGCGGGCCAGCTGAGGATAGGCCTCGGCTTGCCGGCGGGTCGGCGTCGCGGGGGCACGCTGACGATGTCGCCGAGTGCTTGCACGAGGTTCGCGATCTCGGTCTGACTCATCCGGTTTCGTCCCGGCGTCAGTGTCGCCTGAAGATCGGCTTCAGCCCGTGCCCGTTCGGCCTGCGTCTGGGCTATCGAGCCGGGTGACTACCCCGGGGTCCGTCCCCTCTCCCCGGCGTCGAGGGCTGCCCGGTATTGCTCGAGCTGTCGGTCATAGGAGCAGGTCTGGGCGGCCCTGGCGCTGCCTACCAGAACGGCGGCGGCTGCTCGCTGGGCACCTCAGGTTCCGTCAGCTCCCGCAGGCCGATCGGCTCGTCGGCCTGGTGCAGCGAGATCTCCGGCACACGGGCCACCGGCGCGAGCCGGGCGTAGGACCGCACGAACACCGCCGCGGTCGGACACCAGCCGATTCTCCCCAGCAGCCCAGGCGCTCAAGAGAGCAGGCGGTCCAGCACGAAGGCAAGGATCTCGGCCTCATAGCGGTAGTGCGCGTACCGACCGGATGGGCCGGTGTGCGCTCCGGCGCCGAGCTCGACCCGGAACAGAACCGGCGCGTCGTCGGGCTTGGCCGTCGCACGCAGCCGGGCCACCCATTTCGCCGGCTCGTGGACCATGACCCGCGGGTCGTGTACCGCCGCCGTCGCCAGCAGCGCCGGTCGCGGGCCGCCGGGCAGGCTGTCGTACGGCGAGTACGCGCGCATCCAGGCGTACGCCTCGGGCTGCCGGGGGTCGCCCCACTCGTCCCACTCGTTGGCGGTGAGCGGGACGTTCGGGTCGAGCATGGTCGTGATGACGTCAACGAAGGGCACCTCGGCGACGACCGCGCGCCACCGGTCGGGCCGCGCGGTGAAGACCGCAGCCTGCAACAGCCCGCCCGCAGACAGGCCGCGGGTGGCGATCCGGTCACCGTCGACCAGCGCCCGGCGGGCATCCGGGGCGTCGCCGGCGAGCGCATCGGCGACCGCGACGTGGTCGGTGAACGTGTTTGCCTTCCGCGCGAGCATGCCGTCGCGCCACCACCGGCGGCCGTTCTCCCCGCCGCCGCGCGGATGGGTCAGGGCATAGACGACGCCGCGGTTCAGCAGGCTCGCCAGCATCGGATCGAACTCCGGGTTGTCGCACGACTCGTACGCGCCGTAGCCCCACAGCAGGGCGGGCGCGGTGCCGTCCAGCGGGGTGTCCGCGCGCCACGCCAGGGTGTACGGCACGCGGGTGCCGTCCGGGGCGATGGCCTGCCGCCGCTGGGTGCGGTACGCCGTCGCGTCGTAGCCGGGGACCTCCCGCCGCTTGCGCAGGGCGCGCTCGCCGGTGCATAGGTCGACGGCGTACCACGCGGGCGGTTCGACGAGCGACTCGACCTTGACGGTCACGCTGTCGGCGTCGTACTCGGTCGGGGTGGCGATGGTGATGGTGCCGGCGGGTATCTCCGCGGAGATCTCTCGCTCGGCGCCCGTCGCCCGGTCGACGACCCGCAGCAGCGCGAACCCGTCGCGGCGCAGCTCGAGCACGAGGAATTCGGCGAGCACGTGGCAGGCGCGCAGCCGCTCGCCGTCGCGGGCGGGCGCGACCTCGCTCCACGGCTCGGCGGCGTCGGCTCCGCAAGAGGCGACGGGCGCGCGCATGAGCCGGAACTCCTCGGCGCCGTCGTTGGTGACGATGAACAATTCGTCGCCCTCCCGCGCGTGGTCGACGCGGTACTCCACGCCCTTGCGGCGCGGCCGCACCACGACCGGTGCGGCCGTGGGCTCGGCCGCCGGGATCAGCCACGCCTCGGTGGTGTCTCGGCAGGCGCTCTCGATCACGACGTACCCGCCGCTGCGGATGGTGTGCACGGTGACCTCGTAGCGCGCGTCATCCTCGACGAAGACGAGCACGTCGGCGCCGGCCGGCGTGCCGATGACGTGCCGCCAGACCTGGTACGGCCGGTAGAGCTCGTCGTGCACCGTGTAGAAGAACGTCGACGAGTCCGCGCTCCAGGCGCCGGTGTAGTAGGTGCGTGGCGCGGTGTCGGGCAGATCGGTCAGCGTGGTGAGGTCGCGGAAGCGCAGCGCGTAGACCTCGTCGCCGCGGGTGTCGATCGAGTACGCGAGCAGGCGGCCGTCGGGGCTGACCTCCCGCACGCCGATCTCCACAAATCCGTCCGGACCGGCGACCTCCGCGCCATCCAGGACCACGGTTCCCGGTCCGTCCGGGTCACGGCTTGTCAATAACTGCTCGTACTCCCTACCGGTGACCGTGCGCGTGTAGTAGAAACAGTCACCACGCTTCCAACTGACTGATGACTCAGTCGGCAGGATGCGCTGTTCCACCTCGGTAAACAGCATGTTTCGGAGGCGTTCCAGATGTCCGGTGGTCGCATCGTAGTGCCGGCGCTCCGCGCGCAGGTACGCCGCGAGCCGGGGGTCGTCGTGGTCGCCCATCCACGCGTACTCGTCGGTCCACCGCACGCCGTGCAGCTCGTGCTCGGTGCGGACGGTGGGAGCGACCGGCGGGGCGATGAAGCTTTCGAGATCGTGCGGCATGGCGTCGTCCGGCATGCCCGGACCCTAGCCGCCCGCACCCGGCCGTCCCAACGGAGGAACCGATGAGCAGCACCTCACCGGAAAGGCTGACTGTTCAGTCAGCCAGCTTCCGGCCCACCCGAGTCCGGCGCGGGCGGCTGCGGCGAGGCGCGGTCGCGGCGATGGTCGCCGCCGCGCTCGCCGCGCTCGCCACGCTGCCCGCGATGCCGGCCGCCGCCGAGGAGACGGCGTCGCCCACGCCCACCGCCGAGGGCTCCGCGCCGCCGCATACCCGCACCAGCTTCGTGCTCGGCATCAAGCAGGACATCGACTCGCTCAACCCGTTCGTCGGCCTCGTCGCGTCCGCGTACGAGTCGTACCAGTTGATGTACGACTACCTCACCGGCTCGAGCCAGACGGACTTCTCGCCGGTGCCCGGCCTGGCGGAGAAGTGGGAGACCAGCGCCGACGGCAAGACCTGGACCTTCCATCTTCGACAGGGTGTGAAGTGGTCCGACGGGCAGCCGTTGACCGCGAAGGACGTGGTGTACACGTTCAACCGGGTCAAGGACGGCGAGCAGGAGAACTCCGCCTACGGCAACTACATCACGAACCTCACGAAGGTCCAGGCGACCGACGACTACACCGTGGTGTTCACGACGAGTGAGCCGAGCCCGAGCATGCTGCGGATGGCGGTACCGATCGTGCCGGAACACGTGTGGCGGAACACGCCTTCGGCCAAGGTCAAGGACTTCCCCAACACCGACAACCCGGTTGGCAGCGGCCCGTTCCGGCTGGTCGAGGCGAAGAAGGGCCAGTACTACCGGTTCGCCGCCAACAAGGAGTACTGGGGTGGCGCGCCGAAGATCGATGAGCTGATCTTCCGCGTCTTCGCCAACGACGAGGCCATGGCGAACGCCCTGAAGAAGGGCGAGATCGACATGCTCAACGACATCAACTCCGGCGTGTTCGAGTCGCTGCAGAACGTCCCGGGCATCACCGCCAGCTCGTCGAAGTACTCCGGTTTCAGCGAGATCGCGTACAACCTGGGCGCGCAGACGGTCGAGGGCAAGAAGATCGGCGACGGCCACCCGGCGCTGCGGGACAAGCAGGTGCGCCTCGCGATCGACTACGCGATCGACCGCAAGACGCTGCTGGACAAGGTGTTGCACAACCGCGGCACGGCGGAGACCAGCGTGATCCCGCCGATCTACCCGAGCCTGCGCTACGACCCGGGCTCCGAGCTGCGCCAGTTCGACCTGGCCAAGGCCAACCAGATCCTCGATGCGGCCGGCTACGCCAAGGGCGCCGACGGCATCCGGGCCAAGGACGGCCGCAAGCTCGAGTTCCGCCTCTTCGGCCGGGAGAGCTCGGAGGAGAGCAAGAAGGCGGTCGAGTACGTGCGCGACTGGCTCGGCGAGATCGGCATCAAGGTCAACGTGCAGATCATGTCCGAGGACAATCTGACCGAGACCATCGGGCAGGGTAACTTCGACATGTTCCAGTGGGGCTGGGTCGTCGAGCCCGATCCCGACTTCGAGCTCTCCGTCTTCACCTGCGAGCAGCGCTCGTACGAGGAGGACGGAAAGGTCGCCGCGGGCTGGTCGGACAGCTTCTACTGCAACCCGGAGTACGACAAGCTGTACGCCAAGCAGAAGACGATCCTCGACCCGGCCTCGCGGGTGGAGGTCGTCAAGCAGGCCCAGAAGATGCTGTACGACGATGTCGCATACTCGGTCACCTGGGCGTACGACAACCTCGAGGCGTACCGCAACGACCGGTTCACCGGCTTCCAGCGCCAGCCGAGCGATGGCGGCTCGATCGTGTTCCAGTACGGCACCTACACGTACCGGATGATCGAACCCGTCGCCCAGCCCAAGCGCGACGACGCCAACCTCGGCCTGTACCTCGGCGTGGGCGCGGGCGCGGTCGTGCTGGCCGGCCTGGCCAGCCTGATGCTGCGCAACCGCCGCCGGTCGACCACGGACGAGCGGGAGTAACCAGTGGCAATCTCGGTGGCGACCTTGGCGACGGCATCGAGCTCGGAGGACGGGGGCGGCGCGCGGCGGCGCCGCCTCCGGGCCGGGATCGGGACCTGGGTGGTGCGCAAGCTGGCCGGCGCGACGCTCACGCTCGGCTTCGTGCTGGTCTTCAACTTCGTGCTCTTCCGGATGATGCCCGGCGACCCCGCCAAGACCTTCCTGCGCGGCCGGCAGGCCAACCCGCAGCGGCTGGCACAGCTGCGGAGCCAGCTCGGCCTCGACGACCCCTGGCCGGTCCAGTTCGGCAAGTACCTCAAGGAGACGCTGCGGGGTAACCTCGGCGATTCCTGGTCGCAGGGCAACCGGCCCATCGTGGAGCTGCTGGCCGACCGGATCTGGCCGACCCTGCTGCTCTCCGGCACCTCGCTCGTGCTCGCCGCCGTGATCGGCATCTGGTTGGGTGCGCGGTCGGGCTGGCGCCACGGCCAGGCGTTCGACAAGGGCACCACGAGCGCGGCGATCGGGCTGTACTCCTTGCCCGAGTGGTGGTTGGGGCTGCTCCTGCTGCTCGTCTTCGCCTCGCCCGCGGCGCTGAACATCTTCCCCGGGGGCGGCCTGACCGACCCGCGCGGCGGCGTCAATCCGGTGCTCGACACGGTGTGGCATCTGGTGTTGCCGTGCACCACGCTGACCCTGGTCTACATCGCTCAGTACTCCCTGATCATGCGGTCGTCCGTGCTCGACGAGCGGTACGCGGACTACCTCACCACCGCCCGCGCCAAGGGGCTCCGCGATGACCAGGTGCTCACCCGGCACGCGTTGCCCAACGCGCTGCTGCCCACGCTGACCCTGTTCTTCCTCAGCCTCGGCTTCGTGGTCTCCGGCGCGATCACGGTTGAGACCGTGTACAGCTGGCCCGGGCTGGGCCTGCTGTCGTACGAGGCGCTGCGCGGGCCGGACATCCCGCTGCTGCAGGGGCTGTTCCTCGTCTTCTCCGTGGCGGTGATCCTGATGAACCTGCTTGCCGACCTGCTCTACCCGCTGCTCGACCCGCGGGTCAGGCTGTCGTGACCGGGCACACGGCCATACCGCCGTCGGCGCGCGCGCTCGCCTGGCAGCGACGCACGCAGGCGCTGAGCGAGTTCTGGGCGGCATACCGCCGCGACTGGGAGGGCATGGTCGGGCTCGTCCTCATGCTGTTCTGGATCGTCCTGGCGCTCGCCGCGCCGCTGCTGGTCAACGAGGACTCGCTGCGGGTGACGCGGGCGCCCGGCCCGTCGATGGGCGCACCGTCGCTGGACTACCTGCTCGGCACCGATGAGGATGGGCGCTCGATCCTCGGCCTGATCATCTGGGGGAGCCGGATCTCCCTGCTGGTCGGCCTTACGTCGACCGTCATCTCGATGGTGATCGGCACCGTGGTCGGGGTTGCCGCCGGCCATTTCCGCGGCCGCCCGGGCGGGTTGCTCGACCGGATGACCGACTTCTTTCTCGTGCTCCCGTTCCTGCCGCTGGCGATCGTGCTGGCGACGGTGCTCCGGGAGCGCTGGCCGGACCTGCCCCAGATCATCGCGGTGATCGTCGTCATCGGCATCACGTCGTGGCCGGGCACCGCGCGCCTCGTGCGAGCCCAGGCGATGGCGGTGGAGGGTCGGCCGTACCTGGAGCGGGCCCGGGCGCTGGGCGGCGGTCACTGGCACCAGGTCACCCGGCACATCCTGCCCAACGTCATGCCCGTCGTCTTCGCCAACACGACGCTCTGCGTGTCGCTGGCGATCCTGGCCGAGACCACGCTCTCCTTCCTCGGCCTGGGCGACCCGTTGCGCCCGTCCTGGGGCACGGTCCTCGACGGCGCCTACTCGGCCGGAGCGGTCAGCCGGGGCGCCTGGTGGTGGGCGGTCTTCCCGGGCGTGGCGGTGGCGTTGACCGTGCTGGCGTTCAATCTGTGCGGCCGCGCGACCGAGCGCATCCTGGACCCGCGGCTGAAGGGGCGAGCATGAGCCTGCTGGAGATCAGAGACCTGCACGTCACGTACCGGAGTGGCGGGGCGGACCTGCCCGCCGTGCGCGGCGTCGATCTCGACGTACGGGCGGGCGAGACGGTCGGCATCGCCGGCGAGTCCGGCTGCGGCAAGTCCACGATGGCGGGCGCGGTCCTGCGGCTGCTGCCGACCGGGACGAAGGTCACCGGTGCCGTTCGGCTGGCCGGCGAGGACGTGCTGACCATGTCGTGGGGGCGACTGCGCGCCGTCCGCTGGAGCGCCGCGTCCATCGTGTTCCAGGGCGCGATGCACGGGCTCAACCCGGTGCGCCGGATCGGTCAGCAGATCGCCGAACCGATCCTGCTGCACCGCCCCGGGACCCCTGCCAAGAAGGCCGCGGCCCACGCCGGGGATCTGCTCGAGCAGGTGGGCGTGCCGGCCTGGCGGGCCGGGTCGTACCCGCACGAGCTCTCCGGCGGGCAGCGCCAGCGGGCGATGATCGCCATGGCGCTGGCCTGCGAGCCGCAGCTGGTCATCGCGGACGAGCCCACCACCGCGCTCGACGTGATGGTGCAGGCGCAGGTCCTGGCGCTGCTGCGCGACCTGGTCCGGGACCGCGGGGTGGGGATGCTGCTGATCAGCCACGACCTGTCCGTGCTCGCCGACATGTGCGACCGGGTCGCCGTGATGTACGCGGGCCGGATCGTCGAGGAGGGGCCGGGTGAGCGGCTCTTCACCGACGCCGCCCACCCGTACGCCAAGGCGCTCGCCGCCGCGTTCCCGGTGATCGGGGACATGGCGTCACGGAGGGCGCCCCGGGGGCTGCCCGGCGATCCACCGGACCCGCGTGAGCTGCCGTCCGGATGCGCGTTCCACCCGCGGTGTTCGGTCGCGGTACCGGAGTGCGAGCGGATCGACGTACGGCTGCGGCCGGCCGGGCCGGAACGTGCGACAGCCTGCGTCCACATCGGAGCACCGAGCGAGCTGGAGGTTGCGCAGTGAGCGAGCGAGCTGGCGAGGCGGCGTCGGGACCGGGCAGTCAGCCGGATGGTGCGGTGCTGGAGGCGCGCGACCTGCACGTCGGGTTCGGTGGGCGCTCTCGCAATGCCGAACCACCGATAAAGGCGGTCGACGGCGTCGAGCTCACGGTGGGTCGGGGTGAGATCGTCGCGCTCGCCGGCGAATCCGGCTGCGGCAAGACCACCCTCGCCCGCACGCTGCTCGGCCTCGAGCGGCCCTGGCGCGGTGAGGTGCGGCACAACGGCACGCCGCTGCAGTACGGCAGCCGCGCGTTGAAGGCTTATCGCCGGCAGGTGCAACTGGTGCTGCAGGATCCGACCGGCGCGCTGAACCCGCGCCGCACGGTCTACGAGGCGGTCGCCGAGGGGCTGCGGGTGCACCGCCTGCCCGGCGGCGAGCGCGAGCAGGTCGCCCGAGCGCTCTCCCTCGCCGGGCTGCGGCCGGCGGAGCGCTTCTTCGCTCGCTACCCGCACGAGCTCTCCGGCGGGCAGCGTCAGCGCGTCGTCATCGCCGGCGCGCTCGTGCTCAACCCGGACGTCATCGTCGCGGACGAGCCGGTGTCCTCGCTGGACGCCTCGGTGCGGGGCGAGATCCTCGCGCTGCTGCTCTCGCTGCGTGACCAGCTCGGGCTCTCCGTGCTCGTGGTCACCCACGACCTCGGGCTCGCGTGGAACATCGCCGACCGGCTGGCGGTCATGTATCTCGGCCGGATCGTGGAGTCGGGCCCGACCGAGCAGGTGCTCGCCGCGCCGCGGCACCCGTACACCGCGGCGCTGCTGTCGGTGCTGCCCGAGGCGGTGGGCCGCACCCCGGTCATCCTGCGCGGCGAGGCTCCCGACCCCAGCCGGGTGCCGGTCGGTTGCCGGTTCCATCCACGCTGCCCGGCCCTGGCCGACGGCACGGCGGCGCGCGCCGGGGTGGCCGACCGGTGCCGCACCGAGGCGCTGCCGGTGCTGGCGCCGACCGCCGGTCACTCGGCCGCCTGCCTGCTCGGGTGTCCTGCGGGCGAGGGCATCGTGGGAGTCCCCGGCGGGGAGCCCGTCGCGACGACCACCGACCCGTGACGGCATGACCACCCGGGATCGCGACGGGCTGGGCAGCGGTCAGCGGCCGTGGGCGCGCAGCAGCGCGGCGACCTCGTCGGCGGGCAGGCCGTACGAGATGTTGCCCGAGCGACCGGTGACCGTCGGCGCCTGCAGCAGGCTGTTGAGCACCGACTCCTCGGTCGCCTCCACGACCGCGGCGAAGAACGGATCCAGCTCGCGCCCCGGCAGCGGGCTGCCGGGCGGGGTCGCGCCGCGCGGCGCGCGCAGACCCGTCGCCAGGGCCAGGAAGATCTCGCCGCTGGCGTGGTGGGCGGTGGAACCGGTGCGGGCCAGCCCCAGCCCGGCCCGCCGCGCCAGCCGGGCACAGCCGGCCGGGTCGATCGGCGCGTCGGTGAGGACGACGACGATGCAGGACCCGGCGGGCGGCGCGGCCGGCTCGCCCGGCGGCAGCGGCGGCAGCAGCCGGCCGACCGGCACCCCGTCGACCGTGAGCCGCTCCCGCTCCCCGAAGTTCGTCATCGCCAGCACTCCGACGGTGTGGCCCGACGGCACCACCCGAGACGCCGTACCGATGCCGCCCTTGAAGCCCAGGCAGCTCATCCCCGTACCGGCGCCGACCGCGCCCTCGGCGGGCGCCGCGCCGGAGCCGGCCGAGGCGCGGGCCGCGGCGAGCGCCGCCGCGACGTCGGCGCGGTCGACCTGCATCCGCCGGGCGTCGTTGAGGAAGCTGTCGTCGCACTCGGCGACCACCGGGATGATCACATCCTCCGCGCCGATCGCCGGCTCCTCCTCGATCAGCACCTCGCAGGCGGCGTCGAAGACCCGGCCGAGCTGCATCGTCGAGGTCAGGAAGATCGGCGTCTCGACCAGGCCCCACTCGGCGGCCGCCAGCAGGCCGGTGCACTCGCCGGCGCCGTTGAGCACCGCGCCGCCGGCCGGGACAGGTTCGCGGAAGCAGTTGCCGCCGGGGTCGATGACGGTGACGCCGGTGCGCGCGACGCCCCGGCCGGCCGGCGGGCCGGCCTCGTCCCGCCAGACCGTGGCGTGGCCGACGCCCACCCCGGGGACGTCGACGATCGAGCCGGTCGGGCCGCTGGGCAACAGCCCGATCCTGATTCCCAAGTCAGCCGCATGGGGCCTGTCAGCCAGCATCGGCGCAGCGTAGCAAGGAGGAAGCTCATGCTTGATCTGCCCGTGGTGTGGGCCGAGGACTGCCTGGCGCACCTGCCCGGCGCGGAGATCTGGGTCGGGGTCCGCACGCCCGGGACCGAGCTGCCCGAGCGGGCCACGACCCTGCGGGACGCCGTGCTCGCGGCCGGGGGCCGCCTGGTGCCCGCCGCCGGCCACGACGACGCGCTGGTGCGCACTGTGCACGACCCAGCCTTCCTCGACCACCTGGCGTCGGTGCACGACTCGTGGCTCGCGGCCGGCTTCGACCAGGACCCGGGCCAGGACCGGGTGGTGCCGTACGTGTTCCCCACGCCGGCGATGCTCGACGGGCTGCCGGTACGCGAGCCGGTCGCGATCCACGCCCGCGCCGGCCGCTACTGCTACGACACGATGACGCTGGTCGGGCCGGGCACCTGGGCGGCGGCCCGGGCCGCGGCTGACGCGGCGCAGACCGCCGCGGACCTCATCGCCGCGGGGGAGCGGGCGGCGTACGCCATCTGCCGGCCGCCGGGCCACCACGCCACCCGCGGCGGATACGGCGGCTCGTGCTACCTCAACAACGCCGCGGTGGCGGCGCAGGCGCTGCGGGTCGCGGGTGTCGAGCGGGTCGCGGTGATCGACGTGGACGCCCACCACGGCAACGGTACGCAGGCCATTTTTTACCACCGGGCGGACGTCTTCTACGGCTCGGTGCACGTGGACCCCGGCGCGGGCTGGTTCCCGCACTACGCCGGGTTCGCCGACGAGACCGGCGCCGGCGACGGGCGCGGCGCCAACCGCAACGCGCCGCTCGCACCGGGCACCGGGGACGCGGGCTGGCTGGCGGGCCTGACCGAGATCTGCGCCGCGGTCGCGGCGTTCCGGCCCGGCGCAGTCGTGCTGTCACTCGGGGTGGACGCCGCGCAGGACGACCCGGAGAGCCCGCTGCGGGTCAGCGTCGACGGGTACGCCTGCAGCGGTGGGCTCGTCGGCGAGCTCGGCGTGCCGGTCGTCGCGGTGCACGAGGGGGGCTACCATCTGCCCACCCTGGGCGCGCTGACCGTGGCCACCTTGCGCGGCCTGATTGACAAGTGACGCGCAGCGCCGTTGACTGAGTGATCAGTCAGGATGAGATGGCTCCGGAGGTCTTTCCATGGTGCGGCTGCCCACCGAACTCGTGCCGCTCACCGAGGAGCAGCAGGCCATCCTGGAGCTGTGCCGGCAGTTCGGCCGGGACGTGATCCGACCGGCCGCGCGCGCGGTGGACGAGGCCGACATCGAGACGCCGTGGGAGGTGTGGCGGGCGGCTGCGCGGGTGGGCATCACCGGGTTCATGCTCCCGGCCGAGTACGGTGGCGGCGGCTTCACCGACGTGTTAACCCAGTGCCTGGTGCAGGAGGAGCTCTCCGCCGCCGACGCGGCGATCGGCAACCTGCTCACCTCCGGCGGGTTCTTCGCCGACCCGGTGCTCGAGCTGGGCACCGCCGAGCAGTGCGAGCGCTGGCTGCGTCCGCTGTGCACGGACGATCCACCGATGACCGCGCTCGCCGTCACCGAGCCCGGCGTCGGGTCGGACTCGGCCGCCATCACCACCCGGGCGACCAGGGTCGACGGCGGCTACCGGCTCACCGGGCAGAAGGCCTGGATCTCCAACGGCGGCGTCGCCGAGTCGTACGTCGTCTTCGCCACGCTCGACCCGGCGCTGCGCTCCCGCGGCGTCACCGCGTTCCTGCTGTCGCGCGGGACGCCGGGCCTGTCGTTCGGCGCGCCGATGCGCAAGATGGGCCAGCGGGCCATCGTCAACACGGAGATCTTCCTCGACGACGTGTTCGTGCCCGGGGCCGACCGGCTCGGCGCGGAGGGGCAGGGCTTCTACGGACTGATGCGCACCTTCGACATCTCCCGCACCGTGCTCGCCGCCTCCGCCACCGGCCTGGCCCGCGCCTGCCTGGAGCTGGCCGTCGACTACGCGCGGGAGCGCACCCAGTTCGGCAAGCCGATCATCGAGCACCAGGCGGTCGGCTTCCGGCTCGCCGACATGGCCGCCCGGGTCGACGCCGCCCGACTGCTGGTCTGGCGCGCGGCCCGCCGCCTGGACGCGGGCCTTCCGTGTACGGCCGAATCCGCGATGGCCAAGCTCACCGCCGCGGAGACGGCGATGTTCTGCAGTTGGGCGGCGGTGCAGACGCTCGGCGGCTGGGGCTACTCGCGGGAGTTCCTCGCCGAGAAGTGGATGCGCGACGCCAAGCTGGAGGAGATCGAGGAGGGCACCTCGGACATCCAGCGGATGATCATTGCCCGGTCGCTGAGATGAACCGGCCGCTCGAGTCGCTCTTCGCCCCGACCTCGGTGGCGGTCGTCGGCGCGTCGGAGCAGCCGACCAAGTGGGGCTACTGGCTGTCGGTCGGAGCGCTGACCGGCCGCGACCGGCGCAGCGTGCACCTGGTCAACCGGCGCGGTGGCGCGCTGGACGGAGTGTCGTTCGCGCCATCACTCGCCGCGCTCGGCGAGCCGGTGGAGCTCGTCGTGGTCGCCACTCCGGCGGCACAGTTCCCGTCGACGGTGGACGAGGCGCTCGCCGCGGGCGCCAGGGCCGTCGTCGGGATCACCGCGGGGCTGTCGCCCGCCGCGCAGGCCGAGGTCGCCGCCCGGGTACGCGCCGCCGGCGCGGTCCTGCTCGGTCCCAACTGCATGGGGGTGGCCGACGCGGCCGCCGGGCTGCGGCTGCTCTGGGGAGAGCTACCCGCCGGCGACATCGCGCTGGTGTCGCAGAGCGGCAACCTGGCCCTCGAGCTCGGCGCGATCGCCCGTCGGGGCGGGCTGGGCTTCTCACGCTTCGCCTCGCTCGGCAACGCGGCCGACGTGACCGCCGTAGAGCTGCTGCGGGTGTGCGCGGCCCACCCGGCCACCCGCGCGGTGGCGGTCTATCTGGAGGACGTCGGCGACGGGCGGGCGTTCGTCGCCGCCGCGGCCGACGCGGTGGACGCGGGCATCCCGGTCGTGCTGCTGACGGCCGGGCACTCGGCCGAGGGCGCGCGGGCCGCCCGGTCGCACACCGGCGCGCTCGCCGGCGACGCCGCCGTGCTGACCGCCGCGTGCCGCGCCGCCGGCGTACGGCTCGTGGCCACCCCCACCGAGCTGATCGAGGCCACCCGCGTCGCGGCGATCCCGGCGAGCGTGCGCGCCGCCGTCTTCCCAGCAGCACCCCGTCGCCTGGGCGTGGTCGCTGACGGCGGTGGGCACGGCGTGATCGCCGCCGACCTCGCCGTCGCCGCCCGGCTCGCGGTGCCAGGCTTCAGCGACGACCTCGCCGCCCGACTCGCGGCGCTGCTGCCGCCCTCCGCGACGACGGGGAATCCCGTGGACCTGGCGGGCGGCGGCGAGCGGGACATCACCTCGTACGCGGCGGTGGTGGCCGCCGTCCTCGAGTCGAGCGAGGTGGACGCGGTGCTGCTGTCGGGGTACTTCGGCTCCTACTGCGAGCAGGGGGCGGGGGAGCTGGCCGCGGCCGAGGGCGAGGTCGCGGACGCCATCGCCGCGGCGGTGCACCGGACGGGCCGCCCGGTGTACGTGCACAGCATGGCGGCCCGGTCGTCGACCGCTGCCCGGCTCGCCGCCGGCGGCGTGCCGGTGTGGTCGGCGATCGAGCAGGCGGTCGCCGCCGCCGTGCCAGCCCTTCGCCGTCCCGGCCCGCCCGAGCTGCCCCGCCCGGTGGGGGCGGTCGCCGGGGACGCCTACTGGGCCGGGCGGGAGCTGCTCGCCGCGGCGGGGGTGGCATTCCCGCCGGCCCGGGCCGTGCGAAGCCGGGACGACGCGCTGGTCGCCGCGGGTGAGCTGGGCTACCCGGTCGTGCTCAAGGCGCTGGGCCTGGCGCACAAGTCCGACGTCCGGGGCGTCGCGCTCGGGCTGGGCGACGCGGCAGCGGTCGCGGCCGCGTTCGACGACATGGCCGGCCGCCTCGCGCCGGCAGGCTACGCCGTCGAGACGATGGTCGAGTTGCGCGAGGGCGTCGAGCTCATCGTCGGTGCCAGGCGGGATCCGCGATTCGGCCCCGTGCTGCTGGTCGGGTTCGGCGGCGTGTACGCCGAACTCATCGCCGACACCGCCGTGGACCTGGCGCCGGTCGACCGGGACGGCGCTCGCGACCTGCTCGCGCGGCTGCGCGGCGCCGCGCTGCTCGCCGGCTTCCGCGGCCGGCCGGCGGTCGACCTGGACGCCCTCGCGGACGTGATCGTCGCCGTGTCCCGGGTCGCCGCCGCCCATCCCGAGATCGCCGAACTCGACCTGAACCCGGTGCTCGCGACGCCACACGGCGCCGTCGCGCTCGACTGCCACTGGGAGTTGGCGCGATGAACAGCACAGCGGGGGAGGTGCTGGTCGCGAGCCTCGCCGCGCACGGCGTGGACGTCGTCTTCGGCATCCCGGGCACCCACAACCTGGAGATCTACCGGCATCTCACCGGGTACGGGATCCGGCACGTCACCCCGCGGCACGAGCAGGGCGCCGGCTATGCCGCCGACGGGTACGCGCGCACCACGGGCCGACCCGGCGTCGCGATCGTCACGACCGGCCCGGCGTTGCTCAACATCGCCACCGCCGTCGGCCAGTCGTACTCCGACTCCGTGCCGGTGCTGGTGGTCTCACCCGGAATGCCGCTGCACCACCCGCAGCGGGGCACCGGGCTGCTGCACGAGATGCGCGACCAGCGAGCGGCGATGTCGACGGTGACCCGGATCGCCCACCGCGTGACGAGCCACGCCGAGCTCACCGAGGCGGTGGCCCAGGCGTTCGCCGAGTTCGCCGCGGAGCGGCCCCGCCCGGTGCACCTCGAGGTCCCGCTGGACCTGCTCGCCGAGCCCGCCGAGGTCGAGATCGCGGCGCCGCTGCGGGTCGCCCGCCGATCGCCCGACCCGTCGCTGGTCGCCGGGGCGGCCGACGCGCTGGCCCGGGCGGAGCGCCCGGGCATCCTCGCCGGCGGCGGCGCCCGGGGCGCCGCGGGGGAGCTGCGCGTGCTCGCCGAGCGGCTCGGCGCGCCCGTGCTGACCACCGCCAACGGCAAGGGCGTGCTGCCCGAGGACGACCTGCTCGCGCTCGGCTCGGCGCTGCACCTGCCGGCGGCCGCGGAGTTCGTCGGCGACTGCGACGTGCTGCTCGCCGTCGGCACCGAGCTGGCCCCCACCGACTGGTGGTACGGCCCGCCCGCGCGCCCCGCCAGCTTGATTCGCGTCGACATCGACCCGGCGCAGCTGCTCGTCAACGCCCGCCCCGAGATAGCGATCGCGGCGGACGCCGCACCCGCCGTGGCCGGGCTGGGCGCGGCACTGCGGGGCGTACCGGCCAGGGAGGATGACCGGGCGTGGGCCTGGCGCGCGCGGCTGCGGGCGCAGGCGCGCGCGGAGGGCGCGCGCTGGCTGCCGTGGCTGGACGCCGTCGCCGCAGTGCTCGCCCGCGACGCGATCGTGACCGCCGACAACGCGATGGGCTGCTACTACGGCGCGCTGGGCAACCTGCCGGTGCGCGTGCCGGCCGGCTTCTGCTTCCCGACCGGCTTCGGCACGCTCGGCTACGCGGTACCCGCGGCCATCGGAGCGGCCATCGGGCAGCCGGCCCGCCAGGTGCTCGCCATAGCCGGCGACGGCGGGCTGATGTTCTCCGTGCAGGAGCTGGCCACCGCGGCCGCGGAGGGCATCCCGCTGCCCGTCGTCGTCTTCGTCAACGGCGGGTACGGCGAGATCCGGGCGGAGATGCGCGAGGCTGGCATCGCCCCGCTCGGGGTCGACCTGGCCGTGCCCGATTTCGCCGCGCTCGCCCGCGCCCTCGGCGGGTACGGCGTCACCGTCCGCGATCCGGATCACCTCACCGCCGAGCTGCCCGACGCCTTCGGCCGCCCCGGCCCCTCCCTGCTCCTCGTCCCGGAAGACGATGCACCCTGATGTCGTTCCTGGAGATCGTGTGGACCGACGAGGTGACCGGGAAGCGCGGCTACCTGATCCTCGACCGGTTGGTGCGCGGCGCCGCCAGCGGTGGGCTGCGCATGCGCGAGGGCTGCACCCTCGACGAGGTGCGCGACCTGGCCCGGGGCATGACGCTCAAGGAGGCGGTCGTCTACTCGCCGGGCGACACGTACGTGCCCTTCGGCGGGGGCAAGGGCGGCATCGACTGCTCGCCGTACGACCCGGAGGCTAGCGGCGTGATGCGGCGGTACCTCGCTGCGATGAAGCCGCTGCTGGAGACGTACTGGTCCACCGGCGAGGACTTCGGGGTGCGGCAGGACGTGCTGGACGAGGTGGCCGCCGAGGTGGGCCTGCGCTCCACGATCGAGGCGGCGCTGCGCCTGCTGCCCGACCCGGACGCCGCGCTGGCGCTGGTGAAGGCCGGCTTCGCGGTCGAGGTGGACGGGGTCGGGCTGGCCGACCTGGTCGGTGGATACGGCGTGGCCGAAGCGACGCTCGCCGCGGCGGAGCGCCTCGGGCTGCTCGGCTCCGGCGCCGGCGCGCGGGCGATGGTGCAGGGCTTCGGCTCGATGGGCGGCGCGACGGCGCGCTACCTGGCCCGGGCCGGCGTGCCGGTGGTCGGCGTGTGCGACGCCCAGGGCGTCGTGCACAACCCCGACGGGCTGGACGTCGAGCGGCTGCTGCTCTCGCGCGACGCGTACGGCTGTGCGGACCGCGCGGCGCTGCGCCCAACCGATGTGCGACTGCCCCGCGAGGAGTGGCTCACCGTCGAGGCGGAGATTCTGGTGCCGGCCGCGATGTCGTACGTCATCACCGAGTCCAACGTGGCCGGGGTGCGGGCGCGCCTGGTAGTCGAGGCCGCGAACGTGCCCACGACGCCGGCGGCGGAGGCGGCGCTCGCCGCCCGGGGCGTGACGGTGGTGCCGGACTTCGTGGCGAACGTCGCCACCAACGCCTGGTGGTGGTGGACGCTGTTCGGCGACATCGAGCCGACCGCGCAGGCATCCTTCGCCAAGATCTCCACAGTCCTGCGCGGGCTCGTCGCCGAGATGCTCGATCGGGCCGGGTCGGCGGGCGTCACGCCGCGCACCGCCGCGCTCGCGATGTCCGCCGAACGGGCCGAGGCGGTCGCCGCCCGGTTCCGCTGACGCACGCCGGACAGCGGGACCGGTAGGAGGCGCGGGCGAAGGAGGCCGCGGACGGTCAGGTGAGCTGGTCGGGCTGCAGACCCAGCTCCCGGGCGGCGCTGAGGCGCACCCAGTCGGCCATCTGACGGCGGGAGATGACCCGCTCGTGCACGGCGATCTGCACGGCCAGCCCGTCGATGAGCCCGCTGATCCGCCACGCGGCGCCCCTCGCGTCTTCGCAGGTGAAGGAGCCGTCGGCGACGCCCGCCGCGATGACGTCGGTCAGCGCCTCCTTCCACCGCAGGTCGAGCCGCCGGGACACCTTCTCCAGCTCACGCACCCGCAGCGACTCCGACCACCCGTCGATCCACATCGCCCAGGCATTCGAGCGACCGGTCGGCGCGTACAGCTTGAGGATCTTCCTCAGCTTCTCCAGCGGCGTCGCGGCGGAGCCGACGACCGCGTCGAGCCGGGCGAGATCCTGCTCGGCGGCGTAGGCGAAGGCCTGTGCGAGCAGCCGCTCCTTCGTTGCGAAGTGGTAGAAGACCAGCGCCTGGCTGACACCCGCGGCCCGTGCCACGTCCGCGGTGCGCGTGTTGGCCAGGCCACGCTCAACAATCACGTCGCACGCGGTACGCAGCAGCGAGTCCAGGCGTACCTCGGCCGAACCTCTCGTCACGCTCGATACGGTATCCCATCACCGGGAGCGAATACTTCCGACTTGACTGACGGAACAATCAGTGGCGAGGCGGCGGCGGTAGGCGACGGTGAGTGCGGCGCCGACGAGCACCAGGGCGGTGGCGACGACCGTCGAGACCGTGAGCCCGCGAGCGGTGGCCAGCGTCGAGGACAGCACACTGCCGGCCAGCGCGCTGCCGGCCGCGAAACCCAGGTAGACCGCGGTGCCCGCCCAGGTGAACGCCTCGGTCTCGGCGCCTTTCGGGGCGAGCGCGGTCACCAGCGCGTACTCCACCGCCGTGGTCGGTGAGATCACCAGCCCGGCGAGGAAGAGCAGCACGCCGAGGCTCGGCAGCCCGGTGGCGAGCAGCAACGAGCCGAAGCCGAGCAGGTTGGCGCACATGAGGATCGCGTACTGCCGGTTCGGCGGAATCCGGAAGGTCTGTCCGGAGTACCAGAGCCCGCCGATGATGCTCCCCGCGCTCCACACCGCCACCAGCACACCGGCCGAGTCGGGCTGGCCGAGGTGGCCCGCGTGCGCGGGGATGGCCACCTCCAGCACGCCGTACGCCGCCGCCTCGAGGCCCGCCACGGCCAGCACGACGATCATGCCGCGGGTTCGCAACGGGCCGCGCCGACGCCCGCCGCGGTGCCGGCGGCCCCGCGGCGTAGGAACGGCCGGGCGGGGGACCGCGTACGCGCTGCGGACCGCGGGCGCGGTCGCCAGCGCGACGGCGCCGGCCGCGGTGATGGCGGCGGCGAGCAAGGCCGCGGCGTCCGGATCGAGGACCGCCGCCACGACGCCGACCACCGTCGGACCGAGGACGTAGGTCAGTTCGACGGAGATCGCGTCGAGGGCGAACGCGGTCTGCACCGCCTGCGGGTCTGGCGCGAGACGGGGGAGCACGACCCGGGTCACCGCGCCGATTGGCGGGTTGACCGCGCCGGCCAGCCCGGCCAGCGCGACGACCAGCGGTAGGCCGGGGTCGGACCGCAGCGCGAGGACGAGCGCCACGAGCAGGGCCGCCTGGGCGAGGCCGGTGCTCACCAGCACCGCGACCGCCCGGCCGCGGTCGGCGAGCCGGCCCAGCGCCGGGGCGGTCACGGCGGTGAGCGCCGAGTTCGCCGCGGTGGCCAGCCCCGCGGCGCCGTACGAGCCGGTGCCGGCGTACACCACCAGGACGAACAGCAGGGTGGACATGCCGATCGGCAGGCGACCGAGCAGCGACGGCAGCGCCACCCGGAGCACGCCCGGGGTGGCGAACAGAGCTCGGTAGCGGGTTACGGCGGTGCGCACGGCGGGGAACCCGAGCTCTCGTCAGCCGAGCCGGCGCGGGACGGCCTGAGTCCAGGTCCGCTTGGCCAGTACAGTGTCGCCTTCGGCCGCTTCGACGGTGACGGTCACGTCGAACCGCTCGGCGCCGGCGGTGAAGTCGACGGTGGCCGCGGTACGCACTGTCGCCGCCGGCCAGGCGATCTCGAAGGAGGCCGACGACGAGGCGGTCTGCGTCCACCGCCGGCGGTCCACGGTGACGATGCCGGCGTAGTGATCGGTGCACGCGCCCTCGCCGACGATGCCGTACGTCGAGCCGTGGTCGACCTCGCACGTGGTGACCCGGGCGAGCACGTCGTCGCTGATCCGCCAGGCGATCCCGGGGTGGTCTCCGTCCTCGCGCCGCGGCGGCGGGAGGTGCCGCAGCGCCGCCGGCACCGCGGCCGCCGACGGGCCTGTGGCGACCGGCAGGACCAGCGTGCTCGCGTCGCCGTCCACGCGGAGCGTCACCGGGGCGGGCGGGGCGACGGTGTTGGGCCAGTCGACGCCGGTGACCGCCAGCCGCAGCCGGTGCCCGGGCACCACGGTCCAGGCCGTCGCCTCCAGCTCCACCCCGACCTCGACGAACTCGTCCGGGGTCAATGGCCGGGGCTCGCGGTGGCCGTGCCGGTGGGTGAGGTTGAGCAGGCCGCGGGTGATGAGGGTGGAGGTGCCGTCCGCCGCGACGTCGCACAGCTTCACCGAAACGGTCGCGACCGGCCGGTCCGCGGCGACCCGCAGGGCCAGCCGGGCGTGACCGAGCAGCTCCAAGCCGTCCGGCTCGTCGACCGGCCATTCCCACGTCAGCGATGCCACGTCGTCGTACCGCTGGTCGGTCGGCTGGCCGTACGGCAGCTGGCCGGCGCAGCTGTTCCAGGCCGCGGTGCCGGTGTCCGGCCGTACCGGATGGGTGTGCAGCCCGCCGCCCAGCACGCGGACGTCCGCGCCCACGCGCCGGGAGGGCCAGTCCGACTCGGCGCGCCACTCGCCGGCCACCAGTGGCGCGTCCGGCTCGGGCGGATCGGAACGCCGCGCGAAGTAGACGATCGGTGCCTCGCCGCCCGGCGGGTCGCCGCTCGCACCGATCGTGCTACCACCGCCGCCGCCGGTGCCGTCACGCAGCCAGCGGTCGAACCAGCGGGCCATCTCGGCGACCAGGTCCAGGTGTGGGCCGGGCCGGGAGGTTGCGGTGGACATGTGGCTCCACGGGCCGGCCAGCAACCGGGCCGGCGTACCGGCCGCGGTGAGCGCCTGGTAGGTGCGGAACGAGTTGTTGCGGTAGCCGTCGGCCCAGCCCGCCACGAGCATCGTCGCGGCGGTGAAGCGCGCGTAGTCGGCGCCGCCGAGGCTCCGGTCGTGCAGCGAGCCGTGCCGCCAGTACGCACCGTCGGTCTGCTCGGCGATCCAGCGCAGCAACCAGGGCGCCACGTCGGCGTCGAGCCGGCGCCGCCACTCGTCCCGCCAGCCGGCCCCGTATACGCGCGGCACCGGCGGCAGCGCGTTCATCGCGACCATGTAGGTCGGGTAGTCGATCAGGTCGAGCAGCCGGAACGAGCCGCCCATGAAGTGCACGTCGTCGGTGTACCGGTCGTCGGTGGCGTAGATCGGCACGATCGCCTTGAGTGCCGGCGGGCGGCGCATCGCCACCTGGATGGCGTTGAACCCGGAGTACGAGGTGCCGAACATGCCGACGCTCCCGGTGCACCAGGGCTGCGCGGCCACCCAGGCGATCACCGCGACGAGGTCGTCCTGCTCGCGGATCGGGTACTCGTCGGTGGCGCGCCCCTCGCTGGAGCCGGTGCCGCGCAGGTCCACCCGGCAGACCGCGTAGCCGTACTCGTCGCGGAGGCGCTCGTACTCGCTGATGTAGGCGGCGGTGACGTCGTCCTTGCGATACGGCAGCGCCTCGAGCAGGCACGGCACGGGTTGTGGGTGGGGCAGGTATAGCGTCGCGGCGAGGCGCACGCCGTCGTCCATCGTGATCCACACGTTGACGCTGGTTCCCTCGGGCGCTGCCATCCCTCACCCCCGTGCGTCAGGCTAGAGGCTGGTGTGGCGGCCGGGCAAGAGTCTGACTGAGCCATCAGTCAGGATGGTTGTCGACCGAGAACCGCGAGCACGCACCGCTGGCTGAAGATCGCCGACGTTGACGATGGGATCCGCCCCGGCACGACCAGCAGCGAATCCGCCGAGCTGCGGGAGGTGCGCAAGCGCAACAAGCTGCTCGAGCAGGAAAACGAGGTCCTGCGCCGGGCGGCGGCGTTCTTCGCCAGGGAGATCACCCCAAAATGACGTACCCGCTGGTCCTCGACCTGGCCGCGGACGGGATCCCTGGCGAGCGTGGGCCCGGGCCGCGCCCAACGCAGCGAGCATCTCACCGTCCAACGTCGACAGCAGCCGCCAGGCGTTCGGGTCGGTGGCCACCGCAACGAACAGGTCCGCCTGGTCCCGCAACACCGCCAGATCAGCGATCGCCTCACCCCCCGTCGGCGATCATCACCTCCAGCTCGACCAGGGCGAGTGATTGGACCGCGGCACGTGAGGCGGGTAGCCGAACCAGGGCGCGTGGACCGAGGTCAGAGCGGCCGCGTCGATCACTCGGAGCGCCGGTAGTGACGGTTGCGCTTACGGGCGACGTCGAGCAGCGAGTTGAGGGATTCCTGCGACCTGCCCGTCGCCGTGGCGAGCGACCCGAGCGGGTCGGCGTGTCCGCGACCGGCCAGGTCGACGAAGACGGCGAGCAGGTCGGACTCGAAGCCGTCGGCTTCCGCACCCCGTTCCTGGGCGAGCTCGGCGAGCCGGCCCTCGATGTAGCGGCGCACCATCACCTGGTACGCCCCGACGCTCGGCAGCACGTGGAACTCGGCCACCATGTCGTCGACCTGCCGTCCCATCCGGTGCAGGACCGCCGACGTGATGCCGCGTTCCCGGACCTCGGGCGCCGCGTCATCGGCGACCCGGATGACGACCTCGTCCGGTCCGTTGATGCCGGCCGATCCGACGTCGCTGTGCCACCGGGCCGTGATGACCCAGCCCGTGTCCTCGCGGGACAACTCAACGGACCGGTCGGGCACCGCGCGACCGCGATTCTCCTGGAACATGGCGCACCTGTCTTTCCGGCGCCTCGTGGCACCTACCTGACCGGCCGCCGAGGCGCGGCCGGTATCGTACTGCCCGGCTCGGGGCGGGGGTCAGGGAGTCGGGGTCGGGGTGGCCGCCCCGACGACGCTGCCGAAGAAGACCATGACCGTGAAGGCGATCATCGGGCCGACGAACACGTAGCCCAGGACGAGACCGGCGACCGCCATGCCGTGCCCGGACCTTGTGCCGTCCCGGGTTTCCCGCAGGCCGAGGTGGCCGAGGATGACGGCCAGGATGCAGGGCAGCCCGAACAGGCACCAGCCGCCGAGCACGCCGAGGATCCCGAGCACCAGCGAGGCCGTCGCCATGCCGGACGTGAGCGGCGGCTGCACGGCGATCCGCTGCATGGCCGGCAGGTAGCCCCCGGGCTGGTAGGGCCTGGCCGAGACCGGCGGGTACGCGCCGGGAGGTCCGTACGCCGGCGGGTACGGCCCGGGAAGGGCGGAAACCGGCGGGTACGGCCTCGGGACGGCGGGGACCGGCGGCTGTGGGCGGGTGGGGTCGGGGCCGGGCTGCGGGTACGTCATCGTTCGGGTTCCGTTCTTCTATCGAGTTGGGTGAGCAGGACACTCACCTCGGTGTGCAGGCGACGCAGCTCGGCGGCCGTCGGCGCCAGCTCGTAGCAGTGGTGGTGCGTGGCGGCCGACAGGGTCGCCCACGTGAACGCGACGCGGCGGGCGACGCCGGCGTCGGGCCCGAGCCGGCCGCGCAGCATGAGCTGCTTCGCCCGGCCCTGCCGGCACGCGGCCACCGTCGGCTTGACCCGCCGCCAGTAGGCGTCGATGCCGCCCTCGAGCGCGAGCCGGATCAGGCAGGCGCACGCCCGTGGCCACCACCCGGCGGTCACCGCGCCCGCGCCGAGCGCGCCGGCGCCGCGCAGCAACTGGTCGGCCGCCGCCAGGCAGCGCTGCGGCGTCGGCGCGGTCACGACAGGGCCGCCGCGAGGTGGCGGGCGTCCGCGACCATGCCGGGCAGGTCCGCCAGGTACGCCCCGTGCACGCTCTCCTTGCACGCCTTGTACGCGCCCACCGCCCGCGACCCGTACCGGCGGCTCAGATGTCCGAGCACGTCACCGCCCCGGTCGGCGTCGTCGAAGAGCGCCAGCGCGACCGTGGTGGTCAGCCGCCGCGACGCGGCCACGATGGCCGCCTCGATCTGGTCGTGCGGCACTCCGCGGGCCACCCGCTGCCGCCACACGATCCGGTGGCAGGCCGCCTCCAACGCCGAGCGGCACAGCTCCGCCACCACCGGACCCCGCACCTCGGCGGCGATCTCCTCGTTGCGCGACAGCGCGTACGCGTCGTCCAGGTAGCGGGTCACCGGGTCGGAGCCCGGCCGCAGGGTCACCACCGACCGCTCGGCGCGGGTCACCTCGACGATCCGGGCCTGGCCCAGGTTCAGCCGTTCCACCGCCTCGGGCAGCCGGGTGTCGTGGGTGAATACCACCACCTGCCGCTGCTCGGCCAGTTCGGCAAGGACCCGCGCCAGCCCGTCGACCTTCGACGGGTCCATGCTCTGCACCGGGTCGTCGACCACGACGAACCGGAACGGGCTCTCCGGCGCGCAGCTGCGCGGCAGGAACGTCGCCAGCCCGAGCGCCTGCATCTCGCCCTGGCTCATCACGCCCAGGGCGGTGCCGTTGTCGGTGCCGTCCACGCTGACCGGGAAGACCACCCGTCGCCGGGTGTTCGCCCCCTCCAGGGTCATCGCGCCCAGCTCGACGTTGCTCTCCTGGCGCAGCTGCGCCCAGATCCGCTGCGAGTGTTCGGCGAACGGCGCCACCCGCTGGTTGCGCAGCTCGGTCGCCGTGGCCTTCAACCAGCTCCGGGCGGCCTTCAACCGGGCGAGGGTCCGCTCCCGCTCCGGCAACCGCCCGGCGGCGACCAGCCAACCACGCAGGTCCGCCGCCGCGGCCAGCCAGCCGGTGTCCCGCTGGCGGAGCAGTGCCTTCGCGTACGAGCGGAGGTCCTCCGCCGCCGCGACGACCGCCGGGTACCGGGCGCTCAGGTGCTCGGCGAGTTCCTCCGGTCCGCCGGGGGCCAGTCGCAGCGCCGTCACGGCGTCGCGCAGCCTGGCCAGCGGCACGTCCGGCGCGTCGGCGTCGGGTACGTCCAGGTCGTCGATCAGGTGGTAGGCCCGCTGCACCAGCGTGTTGAGCCGGGCGGCGGTGGCCTGCGCGGCGAGGGTCCGGTCGCGCAGCTCGTCCAGCGCCGCGGCGGCCCGGGTCCGCCAGTCCCCGTCGAGCCGGCCGGTGGCGCAGACCGGGCACGCGTCGTCGCCCCGGTCGTCGTGGTGCTCGATGGCCAGCCGCAGCAGCTCCGCGCTGCGCAGCGACGCCCGCGAGCGTCCCCCGTCGTGGCGGCGGGCGTTCGCGGCGGCGTCCCGCAGCTGCCCGGCGAGCCCGGCCACCTGGTGGACGTCGGGCAGCGACAGGGCGGCCAGCCGCCGGCACATCAGCACGGTCACGTCGGCGGTCGGATCGTCCGGCTCGTCGAGGATCGCGGCCAGCGCGGTCAGATCGGGCCGGCTGGCGGTGAGCAGGGTGGCCGCTCTGCGAGCCCGGTCGTCATCCACCTTGGCGAGCGTCGCCGCGCCGGCGGCGCGCCGGGTGCGTACCTCCTTGATGGCCGCGTCGACGGGCCGGGCGGCGGCCATCAGCCGCCGGTCGGCGTCGATGATCGCCTCCAGGCCGAGGATCGCGGAGATCGCGTCGAAGAGCTGACTCTGCGTGCCGGCGGTGAGCCGCCCCAGCTCGGCGGCGGTGAGGAACGGCCGGTACAGCTCCAGCGGCCGGGCCAGCCCCAGCTCGGCGAGATCCTTGTGGGTGCCGCGCCCACTGGTGACGGTCACCTCGGCCTCGCCTAGCTCCGCCCCGGACGGCCAGGACCGGACCACCCGAGTGGGCGTGGCGACCCCGTCGACCCGCAGCTCGACGGCGATCCGGCACGGGTCGCCGGCGTGCAGGTTGCGCCACCCGGTACGCCAGACGCTGTTGCGGTCGGCCCAGCGGGCGCTGTCGCCGGTCAGGGTCAGCTCCACGGCCTCGGCGAAGCTGGACTTGCCGGAGCCGTTGCGGCCGACCACCACGGTCAGCCCCGGGCCGGGTTCGACGGCGAGGCTGCGCTCCGGGCCGACGCCGCGGAAGCCGGCGACGGTGACCGAGGAGAGCCAGATCCGCTCCCGCGGCTCGGCCGCCGCCGTACGCTGCGGCTCCAGCGCGGTCGGCTCGCCGGCGAGCGCCGCGTCCAGGTCGGCCTCGTCGTTGAGCGCGGCGAGGACCACCTCGGCGATGTCATCGGGTACGCGGTCTGCGGCGAGCCGCTCGAAGATCAGCTCGACCAGGGGTTCGGTGCGGTTCATCAGGCGACCTCCGACTGGTGCTGATGCGGGTTTGGGGAGGGCGTGCGGTGCCGGCGGCTCCGGCTCGTGCCGGTTCGCTGGCGGTGGTGGCGCGGCGACGCTGTGAAGTTGCTCTTATCTATGGATCGGCGCCCAGGCCGCCAGCGCAACATGCCAGTCGCGGAGGAACGCCTCGACCAGGTCGTGCGCCCGGGGGCGTACGTCGAACGGCTCCTCGACCCGGCGGCGCGCCATGTGCGCCAGGCTGTCGGCCGCCTCGTTCAGGGCGTGGTGGGCGTGCGCCTTGACGTGCGCGAACGTCAGGTCCGGGCGGCCGGCGACCAGCTCGGCGAGCCGGACCAGCGTCGGGTTCATACCGGCGTGACGAGGGCGCAGGTCGTAGCCGGCGGGCATCGCCCCGGACTCGCCGCTCTGCCAGCGGTGCAGGTAGTTCAGGGCCGGCAGGCTGTCCACCAGCACCGTCATGCCGACCGGCGGCGTGTCGTACGCGGTGAACAGGAACTCGACCGCCCGCAGCTCGCTGACCAGCACCCGGGAGAACCCCGTCGGGTCGACGCGGCCTGGGCGCCGGCTGCGCAGGCCGTAACGGCCGTCGCTGGCGACGTACCCGATGCCGCCGGCGCGCCCCTTCCAGCTGGCGTCGGTCGCGGCGATCAGCGGCGCGGACGTCTTCGCCCAACGGCGGACCTGGCCGCGGCCGGGCTGGTGCTGCGGCCGGCAGGCGTGGTGGTGCCGGGTGGTGAGCTGCTCGGCGGTGTCGAGCAGCTGCGCCGCCGACTCGAACTCGTCGTAGTGGATGGCGGTCAGCGCCACCCGAACCGCGTCGCCGACGGCCTGGCAGGTCTCGCAGCGGCGGGGCTTGACGTAGCCGCGGAGGGCGAGGGCGCGGTCGTGCAGGGGAGTGGGGAGCAGGTCCAGGGCGCGGAGGAATTCATCGGGACGCACGACGCCTCCTGACGTCTTGTTGTCGGGCACAAGGGCTGGCCGGGGAAACGGCGTCAGCGAGCGGGGCGCCACTCGCCGCAGTTCTCCGAGTGGAAGGCGTAGTCGGAGGAGCGGATGGTGACCTGCACGCGGCGGGCGCTGTTGGTGAAGTAGTTGTCGATGATGTCTCCGGAGCTGTTCTGGCGCTCCCAGTAGCAGCCATCGACGTCGTGGGTGACGTAGGTGCCGGGCTTGATCTCTTTGCCGACCCGGTAGGTGCCGGAGTCGAACAGCCGCCCCTGGGCCTCCAGGTCCGCGTCGACCTGGCCGCGCTGCACGGCCTGCCGCCAGCGCTTGGCGTACGGGTGGGTGGGGCAGAGGGTCAGCGCCGCGTTGATCTCGGGGATCTGCTCGCTGCTCGCGGCAAACCCCGCCTCGGCGTATGGGTCGTCGGTGTCGACCTCGCCGCACATCTCGTACAGGACGGCGATGTTGCCGTCGTCGTACTTCGAGGTCTTGTAGGCCGCCTTCTCGACCGGGCTGACCGGCTGGATCTCCTGACCCACGTCGCAGGAGACCGCCTTCGCGACCCAGACCTCCGTGAAGTCCGGCCGGCCATCCTTACCGGTGAGGATGGTGAACGGCGAACTCTCGCTGAAGTCATCGGTGACGTAGCAGGTGAGGACGAAGGGTTCCTGCTGAGGGACGTTCTTCGGGTCGTCGGGATAGGTGTCGCTGCTGTCGGGGATGCCGTCGCCGTCCCGGTCCGCGGACGGCGTCGGGCTCGGCGTCGGGGTCGGGGATGCGCTCGCCGAGGCCGAAGGGCTGGCCGATGCGGTGGGTGGGCTGGCGGTGGTCCTGTTGTCGCCTCCGCAGCCGGCCAGGCCGACGGTCGCCAGCGTCGCGGCCAGCAAGAGTCCGGCCGGCCGGCGTGGGCAGAGACCGGGACCGGCCCAGACTGTGCGTACCGAGTTGGGACGGGGGAGAGTCATCGTCGCCTCCAGGCGCGTGGTGTCCGCGGGCCGACGGCTCGTCGGCCCGCCCGGTGGGCGGTGGCTGAGGAAGGAATTGCCGCTGGCGCGGTGTGGAGCTGATGTCGTGAACGAATCAACCGCCAGCCGGCCGCGCGCCGCAGGGATGGGACCGGGTCAGATCAGTCGGAGAGGGTGAAGACCATCTGCAGACCGCTGTCCGGGTGGTAGCTCCAGGACGCGTGGACGCCGTCCCAGTCGCCGCTCTGCCGGCCGTCGAGAGCGCGGGTGGCCAGGAGTTCCTCCTTGACCGAGTCGGGCATCTTCAGTTCCGACCAGTAGCACTCCAGCTTGCCGAAGCTGAGGCCGTTGCTCTCCTCGCCGTCTCCGTGCAGGGTCAGGGTTCTTCCCTCGTCGCCCAGCTCGACGTCGCTGCCGATGGTGCTACCGCACTTCTCCTTGGCCAGTACGAACGGCGACTTCCTCTCGACGAGAGGTGACGGGACTGGACTCTTCTCGGAGAGGGCCAGGAAGAGGCCAGTGCCGGCGACCATCAGCGCCACCAGAGCGCCGGCCGCGATCAGCAAGATGGTGCGACCGTTCAGGGCAGGGGCGGGCCGGTGATCGACGCTGTCCGGCTCGGCCGCGTCAGCGAGGTTTGCGGCCTCCGCCGGCGGCATGAGTTGAATCGAAGCGGCGGAGTGCTCGGCGGGCTGGTCGGGCGGCATCGGGTCGGTCATGACGGTCTCCTCTGTGAACTGACGTGGTGGGCGGTGTGC
The DNA here is from genome assembly GCF_045207895.1 of Micromonospora sp. NBC_00898. Lineage (NCBI taxonomy): Bacteria > Bacillati > Actinomycetota > Actinomycetes > Micromonosporales > Micromonosporaceae > Micromonospora > Micromonospora sp. NBC_00898. The sequence continues at coordinate 2,452,620 of NZ_CP108775.1, read as the reverse complement.
CCGGGGGAGCGGGGCGGGCGGTGGCGCCCGCCCCGGGTCGAGCGATGGATCAGGCGAGGGAGACGGTCACGCCGCCGGAGAACGCCGAGTCGTGGAGTTCGAGCTTGGTGAGCTTCACGTTCTTCGGGATGTCGAAGACGAACACGCCGGTCACCTGGTTGCCGGGGTTGATCTCCTCGAAGAAGGTGCTCTGCTCCTTGTTGGCGTAGAGGCCGGCCTCGGTGTCGGAGGAGTATTCGGTGCCGTTGGCGGTGTAGGCCTTCTGGCTGCTGCCGTCGAGGGTCTGCGGCTCCTTGCCGATGTTCTTGACGTTGATCGTGATCAGGCAGAACTGACCCTGGGCCTTGTCGCCGAGCATCGAGGTGCCGACCTTCGCGACGCCGCACTTTGACGACTTGACCGTGAACTCGAACTTCCCGTCCCGGGCCGCCTGGCCGATCTTCGCGGTCTTCGCCGGCTTGTCCTCGCCCTTGGCGCCCCCGGCGTCGGCCTTGCTGCTGGTGGCGTCGTCGGTGGCGCCGGAGCCGCAGCCCAGGGCGACGAGGCCGGTGGCGATCAGGGCGAGGGTGGTGATCTTGCGCATGGTCATTGGCTCCCTTAAGAGGTTTTGTGGGTGTCAGCCGGTCCGGCGGTGATGGCTGTCCCGGTGCTGCATCCCATGAGAGCCGAGGAGGGGGCCGACGAGCGATAACCTGTTCCGATAACCCTTCCTACCATCATCAGCATCCATGAGGCCGGTAACACCCGTTATCACCTCAGCACTTGCGAGTCCGGTTCCCTTGCTTGTAGCCTCACCGCGGAGGCGAATCGAGACCGGCCGGATGGAGGTGAGGACGATGCCGACAGTGACGCTGGCGCAGATCGCGAAGTTTGCCCAGGTACGTCGCCCTAGCGTCAGCAACTGGCGACGCCGGCACCCCGACTTTCCTGGCCCGGTCGATGGTTCGCCCGTTCGGCCGCTCTTTGATGCAGACGAGGTGGCTCGGTGGCTGGACCAGCGACCGGTGCCGGCTCGGAGTGAGGGCGACGGCTTGGCGGTCACCACCTACGGAGACATCTTTCGAGCGTCCATGCTGCGTGGTGGCAGCATGGACGGATCCCAGCTCGATCCGGACAGGTTTGCTGACGTCGCGCTCGAGCTGATCGCGCTGCGGGCGGCCCATCAACGCCCACTGCCCACCGACCTGTCCACGCTGGCGGACCTTTGCGTCAAGGCTGAGGCTGCGCACCCCGATCTCGTCGGCCTGCTCAGCCATGTGCGTGCTCACGACCAAGTGGCGTTGTCGATCCTCGTAGACGTGGAGCGTCTGGTGGCAGAACTCGGCGCGGTGGGTGCGGCCGAGGAGTTGCTCGCCGCAGCCGGTCGTCGTGGCTGGTCCGGTGGCCCGGTTGAGACGCCAGCCGAGATCTGCGACCTGGTCGTCCGCCTGACGAACGAGATGCTGGGCGATCCCACCGAGCTTGCCGTTGCCGACCTCGCGGCCGGGCCAGGGCGCCTGCTCACCACGATGCTGGCTGCCGGCCGCCCGCGCGACATCCGGTGTGCCGAGGTAGATCCGGTGATGGCGAAGTGGCTGCGTCTTAGACTCTTCTGCCACGGCCACGACACGGTCGCGTTCCATGCCGATGGCCAGGAGACCGCCGACTTCTCCGGCTCGGACATTATCTTTGTCGACCCGCCGTTCCAGCCGGGCGAGCAGGACCACCATGAGGAACACCCGCTGTCCTGGGCCTCACGGGTGGTGGAGTGTCTCAGCGACGAGGGGCTTGGGTTCGCTGTCGTTCCGGAATGGACGCTGACCCGTACGGCGACATCGCGCCGGCTTCCGGTCACGTGGGTGCGCGAGCAACTCGTTCGTCGAGGCTGTGTGCGCGCGATCATCCAGCTGCCCCGTAGCATCCACCGCTTCATCACGGGCACAGACCTTGTGCTGCTGGTGCTCGCGCCAGATGAGGGCGAAACGTCGCGAGACGTCGTTGTCTGCGACGCGAACCAGATCCGAGCCCGGTCCGGCGGGTCATGGATCGAGCAGACGGTGCGGCTCGTGTGCGGGACGCGGAACTCGCGCGAAGCTGAGCCGTGCAGCGCGATTCCGGTGTCCAAGCTGGTAGGCAGGCGGTCGCTGCTGCCGTCACATCTGTTGGCGCCCGAGGCGGCACCTGAGGACCACGTGGTGGGGGCGGTTCGGGCACGTGAGTCGGCGGCGGCAACTTTCAAGACGGACGCGGATGACGCGATTACGACGCTGGAGCGGATCGCGGTGATCACCCGCCCGCAGGGCGTCGCGTACCGCACTATTGGCGAGCTGCTGCGCGGCCGGCAGCTCATCCGCCTGCCCGGCCATCGCATCTCCGGAACCAACCTGGGGCGCAGTGGGCAACGGGTCCTGGGCTGCGAAGAGTTGCTCGGCGAGCTGCCCGTAGGTGAGCGCCGGATCGACGTGCTGACACTCGGCCAATACGCCGCCGCTGCGATCACCGAACCGGGCGACGTGGTCATCATGGCCGGCAACCAGCTCCGTGCGATGGTGGACGAAATCGGCGGTAGCGTTCTGCTCACCCCGGTGCAGGGGTTGCGCATCCCCGGCTACGTCAAGCACTCCTCGCTGTACCAGGACGAGCCGCAGCAGGCCTGGATCGGGCCGCACGCGCTGGCCGCGCTGCTCGGTGCGGCTCGCAACGCGGCGCGCACCGGGCCACGCGTGCGCAGCGTAACTCTCCAGCAGCTGGAGATCCCCGTGCTGACCGCTGCCGAATACGGCCATCTCGACCAAGCGTCCATGATGCTCAACGAGTTGGCTGAGGAGGCCCGCAACCAAGCTGCGGCGTTGGATCTGGTCCGGCGGCGGATCGCCGCCGGCGTTGCCGACGGGGCGATGAGCCTGCGCTTCAAGCCCAACATGTCAAACATGAACACCTGAGGAGAAGAGATCGTGCCCCCACGCGCGCGCAAGCCGGTAGAGCGGCAATCGGCCGACCTGAAAGACACCCTCTGGAAGTCAGCCGACAAGCTGCGCGGCAGCATGGACGCCGCCGAGTACAAGCACTTCGTGCTGGGCCTCATCTTCCTCAAGTACACGTCGGACGCGTTCGACGAGCGGCGGGCGCAGATTGAAGCTGAGCTGGAGGCAGAGGGCATCCCCGAGGCGAACCGGCCCGCACTGCTGGAGGACCAGGACGAGTACGCCGGCCGCGGTGTTTTCTGGGTGCCGCAGGCCGCCCGATGGGAGTCCCTTGCGCACCGCGCCAAGACCGCCGCCGGTCAGACCAGCATCGGCCAGCTCCTCGACGGCGCGATGAAGGCCGTCGGCGACGCCAATCCCGACCTCAAGGGCGCGCTACCACAGGGCCTCTACAACGGGCGCGGCGTGGACGAGCGCCGCCTCGGCGAACTCGTCGACCTCATTCACAAGCTCCGCTTCCGCGATCAGTTCGGCGCCGACGGCAAGCGCCGCCGCGCCCGCGACGTCCTCGGCGAGGTCTACGAATACTGCCTGGAGAAGTTCGCGCTGGCTGAGGGCCGCCGAGGCGGCGAATACTTTACGCCGAAGAGCATCGTCAAGCTCATCGTCGAGATCCTCGAACCACAGCCCGGGGAGCGCGTCTATGACCCGGCATGCGGTTCCGGCGGCATGTTCGTCCAAGCCGAGAAGTTCATCGAAACCCACGGTGGCAAGGCCTTCGACATTTCGGTGTTCGGCCAGGAACTAAACCAGAACACCTGGCGGCTGGCGAAGATGAACCTCGCCATCCACGGCATCGAAGCCAACCTCAGCACCAGGTGGGCAGACAGCTTCCACGAAGACCAGCACCCCGACCTGCGCGCCGACGTTGTCATGGCCAACCCGCCGTTCAACATCTCCGACTGGGGTGGCGACCGACTCGTCATGGACCCCCGCTGGGAATACGGCATCCCGCCCGTTGGCAACGCCAACTACGCCTGGCTGCAACACATGGCCCACAAGCTCTCTCCCAAGGGGCGCGCCGGCATCGTGCTCGCCAACGGCTCGATGTCCACCAAGCAGTCTGGCGAGGGGGACATCCGCCGAGCGATGGTCGAGGGCGACCTCGTTGCCTGCATGGTCGCGCTCCCTGGTCAACTCTTCCGCTCCACCCCGATCCCGGCCTGCCTCTGGTTCCTTGCTCGGGACAAGAGCCCACAAGGGTCGAAGAGGCTTGCCAACCGCGTCAATCAGGTGCTCTTCATCGATGCCCGCAACCTGGGCGTCATGCGTAACCGCACCGAGCGTGAACTCACCGGCGAAGATATCCGCCGCGTTGCTGAGACGTATCACGCCTGGCGTGGCACGGACAAGACGATCCAGTACATGGACGTGGCGGGCTTCTGTAAGTCAGCAACTTTGGACGAAGTGCGGGAACACGAATTTATCCTCACGCCCGGCCGCTACGTCGGCGCAGCGGAGGCCGACACTAGCGACGACGAGCTACTCGAGGAAAAGATGTCCCGGATCACGAGAGAGCTGTTCGCCCACTTTGACGAGTCGGCTCGGCTCCAGGCAGTGGTCCGCGACCACCTCGGGAGGATCGATGCTTAGGGAGGTCGTCGGCCCGACGCCTAGCGGCTGGGAGCTTGCTCGTTTGGGTGATCTAACGAGCAAGATTGGCTCCGGTGCGACGCCACGCGGCGGAAAGCAAGCATATGTCGCTCAGGGAATTAGTTTCATTCGTTCCCAGAATGTGCTAGATCACCGAATGACGAGAGAAGGCTTAGCGCTAATCAACGCAGATGCAGCAAGAGCGCTGCAAGGTGTCGAGGTTTATGCGGGCGACATTCTGTTGAACATCACTGGGGATTCTGTAGCTCGCTGTGCTCTTGTTGATGAGGAGTTTCTCCCCGCAAGAGTTAGCCAGCATGTCGCTATCATTCGGCCTATCGGCCGTCTAAGCTCCGTCTATCTCCAGAAGTACCTCACGCATCCCTTGTTTAAGGCATTCATGCTCTCGTTAAGCGACGGCGCTACCCGGCCGGCTTTAACCAAAGCGCAGATTGAGTCGTTCCCGGTAATGGTGCCGCCGCGCCCTGTCCAAGATGCAATTGCAGCGCTGCTCGGGGCGTTGGACGATAAGATTGCGGTCAACGAACGGATCGCCGATACGGGCAGCGAGTTGGCTCTGTCTCTCTTCTCGGAAGAGAGGTGGCCGTCTCGGACCAGCCTTTCATCGCTGTGTAGCCTACGAAAAACACAGGTGACCCCATCTGCCCTCAATGTCTCAGCGGTCGCGCATTATAGTCTTCCAGCCTTCGACAACGGTCAGATTCCAGATATCTGCGCTCCGGAAAACATCTTGAGCGCAAAATTCCTGATCGATGAGGCCGGTGTCTTGCTGTCCAAGCTCAATCCCGATATTCCGAGAGTTTGGCGGGTTGAGCCGAAGGTAGGTATGCCGGCCGTCGCGTCAACCGAGTTTCTCGTGCTTGCGCCAAACCCGACCGTCACTGCCGCAGAACTCTGGGCCGTGGCTCGGCAGCCTGAATTCCTCTCCCATCTCGCCGCACGCGTGACAGGAACCTCAAAGAGCCATCAGCGCGTGCGTCCAGAGGAGGTTCTTGCCTCTGAGGTAGTCGATCCCCGGGCTATCGACGAGGTGAGGAGAGAGCAGGTTTCGTCGCTGGTGGCACGGGCCGGGCAGGCTCGCGAGGAAAATACTTCTCTCGCTCAACTTCGAGACGTACTGCTGCCGCAGTTGATTTCGGGAGAGCTACGGATCAAGGACGCTGAGCGGTCGGTTTCCGACGCCGTCTGACACCCCGGATGAACAACTTCCCCGCCACGCAGCACCCGCTCTTGGAGGAGCCATGACCTTGTCGGACGACCCTGCCTACCCGCACGACGACTCCGAGGCTGAGTGGGAGCAGCACGTCAAGGATCAGCTTGGCGAGTGGTGGCGCCCCATGACTGGCGTCGAATTGGCGCCTTCTCGCAAGGGTGACGGCACGCGGAAGTCGTGGGAAGACCTGATCCTCTACAGCGGACTTCGGGAGGCGGTCGCCCGGATCAATCCGCAGTTGCCGCTCGACGCCGTGGACGAGGTGGTGGCCGAGTTCGAGAAGCGGACTTCGGCGGACGCGTTCACGGAGCGGTACCGTCTCCACACACTGTTGACGCGTGGAGTCAAGGTCGGCTACGTCGATCCGGTGTCGGGGGAGAACCGCACCGACACCGCGTGGGTCATCGACTTTCTCGACCCGTATGGCAATGATCTGGTCGCCGCCAACCAGGTGACAATCAAGGATGCCCGCTCCAAGCGCCGGCTGGATGTAGTGGCCTACGTGAACGGTCTGCCGCTGGCTGTGTTCGAGCTCAAGAAGGCCGGCGCGACCGACGGCACTCGCGAGGCGTATGACCAACTTATGACGTATCGACGTGAGTTCGGTGCGACCGCCCTCGCGGTGCCGGTCTTCGCGGTCGCTAGCGATGGGATAACGGCGCGGATTGGGACGCTATTTACCCCATGGGAGCACATGGCCCCGTGGGATGTCGACGAGCACGGCGAGCCCGTTGACGTCACCGATGGCCGGGCGCTGGAGACGCTGATTGGTGGGGCGTTCGACCCCAAGATCTTCTTGGACCTGCTGGTCAACTTCGCCGCCTTTTCTCGAGAGCGGGGTGGCGCGATCGACACGGTACGGCTGGCCAAGGCTCACCAAATGTTTGCGGTCAATACTGCGGTTGACAAGACGATCACCGCGGTGGGCGGCGACGGCAAGATCGGCGTCGTTTGGCATACCCAGGGCTCCGGCAAGAGCATGGAGATGGCGTACTACACCGCTAAGGTGATGAAAGAGCCAGCACTGCGCAACCCGACGATCGTGGTGCTCACCGATCGGATCGACTTGGACAGTCAGCTCTTTCTCACCTTCGCGGCCAGTGACCTGCTTCCGGAGACGCCCGCACAGGCGGATACGAAGGAGCAGTTGATGCAGCTGCTGGACCGGCCGTCCGGCGGGATCATCTTCACCACCCTGCAGAAGTTCAACCGCTCCAAGGCGGACAAGGAAGCGAACATCGACTTCCCGCTGCTATCGAAGCGGCGCAACGTGCTCGTGGTCGTGGACGAGGCGCACCGCAGTCACTATGACTTCCTCGACGGCTATGCCAAGAACCTGCACGACGCGTTGCCCAGCGCGGCGTTCATTGCCTTCACTGGCACGCCGATCTCTAGGGCCGAGGCGAACACCCGTGCCGTCTTCGGCGACTACATCGACGTATACGACCTGACCCGTGCGGTCCGCGACGGCGCCACGGTGCGGGTCTACTACGAGAACCGCCACCTCCCCGTGCACCTGCCCGAGGGCGTGAACCCGGTGGAGTTGGACGAGGAGGCCGAGGACCTGACCGTCGACCTCGACGAGGACGAGATCAGCCGCGTCCGACGGGCGTTCGCGCAGTATGAGGACGTCGTCGGGCACGCCGATCGGGTACAGAAGCTCGCTGCGGACATCGTCGGGCACTGGGAACGGCGCCGGACCGAGATGGTCAAGCTGACCGGCAAGCCCGGCAAGTGCATCATCGTCTGCTACTCGCGGAAAGTTGCCGCTGACCTCTACAAAGAGATCGCCGCGATCCGTTCAGAGTGGCACGACGAAGACGACGACCAAGGCCTGATCAAGGCCGTCTACACCGGCAGCGCCAAGGACCAGGAACCGATCGCCGCGCACGTCCGGTCGACTGGTGCGATCAAGAAGATCCAGCGCCGGGCCACGGACGCCGACGACCCGCTGGAGCTGGTGATCGTCCAGTCGCTGTGGCTGACCGGGTTTGACTCGCCGCCGCTGCACACCATGTACCTGGACAAGCCGATGCGTGGGGCAGCTCTGATGCAGGCCCTTGCGCGGGTCAACCGCCGGTGGGGCGAGAAGCCCAGCGGTCTGGTGGTGGACTTCCTCGGCATCGCCGACGACCTTACTAAGGCGCTCGCGGAGTACAGCCGGACCGATATCGACGAGAAGCCGATCGGAAAGGACATCAGCGCGGCCGTCGACATGGTTGTTGAGCTGCACGGCGTGATCGGCAGCCAGCTTCATGGCATCAACTGGAAGGCCAAGCGCGACTCGGGCAGGCCCCGTGCGTTCTACCAAGCGGCGCTCGATGTCGTGGATTACCTCCGCAGCCCCGAACCAGACCTGGAAGACGGCAAGCCCACCCTCGCCGATCGCTACGCCGACACCGCCCGCAAGATCGCTCGCGCCTACAGCAACTGCCCGCGTGAGGACAAGCTTCGGCCATTGCGGACGGACTTGGAGTTCTTCGAGGCCGTACGCCTGTATCTGGCCAAGTTGAGGGCCGAGGAGCGGGCGGAGCGTGGGCTCGCCACAGCGGCGGACGTGGAGCTGGCAATCCGGCAGCTTACGGCGAGCGCGATCGCGGTGGACGAGGTGGTCGACATCTACGAGGCGGCTGGCATCCAGCGCCCCGACTTGTCGCACCTGGACGAAGACTTCATGCGTCGACTGCGCGAAAGCCAGCGCCCCAACCTGGCCATCGAGGCGCTGCGTCGAGCGATCGAGCGCGAGGTGCGGTCCGCCCATCCACACAACGTGGTCGCCCAGGAAGGGTTCACCGCGAAACTGCTGAAGACCATGCAGCGCTACACCTCGGGCGGGCTGACCGCCGCCGAAATCATCGCGGAGCTGGTCGCGCTGGCCAAGGAGGTCACCGCCGACCGCGGCAAGGCCGCCGAGATGGGCCTGACCGAAGACGAGTACGCCTTCTACACTGCTGTCGCACAGAACGAGTCGGCAACGGAGTTGCTCGGAGACGTCGTGCTTGGACAGATCGCCAAGGATCTCGTCCGTGAGCTCCAGAACCTGCCGGTCGACTGGTGGATCCGGGAACAGGCCCAAGCGCTGGTCCGCAGCAAGGTCAAGCGGCTGCTGGCCCGGTACGGCTACCCACCGGACGCCCGCCCAGAGGCCGTCGATCTGGTGCTCAAGCAGACCCGCACCTACGTCGAAGACCAGGCGTAGCGCCGCGACGTCTGAACGCATCCAACGGCGCATGTCTTGCGGTGCGAGGCGGCCGAGGGCTGTCAGCTTTTTGTCTCCCAGACGGTACTTGAACGGATCTTCAATTTGGCGGCGCGTTGTGGTCTTCTCGTCTTGTGGCACTGGCGGAGAGGGGTCCTGCCGGACGGTGGGCTAGGGCTGCGTGGTTCCGCCCTCGCCGCCACGATGACCAGTAGGGGACGGTCAGCTGAAGTGAGGCATTGGTGAGTAGGTGAACGGGTGAGTGAACTACATGACGCCGTCAAGCAGTGCGTCGACCTATTGGAACGCCATCGGCGGCGTGCGCAGCGGATCGGTGAGCAGAACACCAAGGCGGGCTTGATCGAACCCGTCATCGGCGCCCTGGGGTGGGACTTGTTCGACCCCGATGAGGTGCACCGTGAGTATCGACGTCGCGGTGCCGATAACCCCGTCGACTACGCCCTCCTACTGTTACGCACGCCGCGGCTGTTTATCGAGGCAAAGGGGCTTGGCGAGAACCTTGACGATCCACGGTGGGCGAACCAGACGATCAGCTACGCCGCCGTCGCGGGCGTCGAGTGGGTGGCGCTCACGGACGGCTCGGAGTGGCGGGTCTACAACGCCCACGCTCCCGTGCCGATTGAACAGAAGCTCTTCCGGGCAGTCCGGCTTGAGGACGACGTCGACGCGGTCGTCGAGCTGTTGAGCCTACTCAGTAAGGACAACATGCGGGACAACCGGATCGAGGAGCTGTGGAAGGGTTTCTTCGTCGACCGACAGGTGCACGCCGAGCTCGTCGAGCTATTCGCCGGTGGGGAGCCTGCCTCCGACCTTGTGGCGCTGCTCGACCGTCGGCTGTCCAAGCTCACTCGAGACGACATTCGCTCCAGCCTAGTGCGAGCGCGGGCGACCTTCGACTTCCCCGCGGCGGCCACGCCGCTGGCCTCACGACCGGCTCCGGCAACCTCCTCGCCGCTGATAGCCGAAAGGCCAAAGAGCAGCCTTGTCACGCCGCGAGGTGTCCCGGCTGCCGAAACTCAACGCGGACCGAATTCCAGCGCTGGCAAAGTCCGACCCCGCAAGCCGCGGGTCAGCCCCGAAGAGCGGCGGCTTCATCTTCCCGACATGATCGACGTAGGCCGACTGCGGCCGGGCTGCGCGCTCGTTGCCAGTTACTTCGGCAAGCAGCACCAGGCTGAACTTCTGGACGACGGCACCATCCGGTATCGCGGCCAGGTCTACAACTCGCCATCGGGTGCGGGGGAGGCGGTGAAGATTGTCGTGCACGGTCCGAGCGTATCGGCCACCACGAAGGCGACCGATGGCCTGGACTTCTGGCACACCGAAGACGCGCGCACCGCGGAAGTCGTGTCCCTCAAGGAGATCCGCCGTCGGACCCTGGCGGATCTGTCCGCTTAACATCTGCTGCCGCCCCGGCCGACGGCCGCATCGGCCGCCACAGAACAGCGAGAGGTTGATGATAAGCCCCCGAGGGCTGGATCTTGCAGCGCTACTCCGAGTCCCGCCACATGCGGCGGCAACTTGCCATCCGAGCGCTTGGCCCCGACCCCACACCGCGGCACCGCCGCGTCGACCGCGTCGCGCGGCACCGAGGTGACCAACACCCCGACCGACACCTGATCCGGCCGAACCTCCACACCCGACACCATGGGCAGTGATCAAATCAGACAGCCCTTGGGTAAGCCACAAAGCCACACCGCACCAACCCGAGACCCCAGCCCCACCAACATGATCAACTTAAGTTAGGCGGCATTGGGCCCTCGACACGCGGCGACGCCGGCCAAAACGACAGCCGGATAACCTCTCCGCAGCCCGCCTCCAAGAGCGACATTCCTGGGGCAGGTTTCGCGCTTATGAATCCCGCTCTGAAGTCTCCGCCACGAAAACGCCGATGCCCATGCGACCGACAAGCTCACCGAGCTCAATCATGGAGTCCAGCGCACGTCGGACAGTCACGTGGCTTGTCTCGTACTCCTCCGCCAAGAGACGAGCAGAGGGAAGTTTGCTCCCGGGTGGGTAGATACCGGCCCGAATCTTTGCGCGGAGATCATCCCTGATCTGGCGCCAAAGCGGCTGGGCGTACGGCATGTGATCAGGGAAGCACCCGGTCACGAAAGCATGTAAAGGAACCCCTTCCTGTATTTACAGGCTTTATAGGTGTGCTAGGCTCACCCGGACCAGTACCGCAGCAGAGCGGGAGGGGACATGGGCAGGCGGTGGAAGTGGTTCTTGCGGCCGCGGAGGGTTGTGATCGACCTGACCGGGCAGGCGCTGCCGGACGGGGACGTGCCAGGACGCTTCCGGCGGCTGACGGTCGAGAACCTCGTACCCGATGGTTTGGCGACATCGCCGTGCGACGGTGCGGTCGTCTTCGAGGCGCCCGAGCGGCGGCGGGCGGCCCGCGCGGCAAGCCAGGGCGCGGAGCGCGACCGGCCGAAGCTGCCCGGCGAGCGGAACCCGGGGGCGGCGCTGGTGCCTGTCGGGCACGTGCGGACGCCCGAGGGCGGTCAACGGTCAGCGACGAATGCCAGCGAGGTTGAGGGGCGGGGATCGGATGGCTGAGGACATCGGGTCGACGGTGCCCCGACGGCAACTCGGGCGGGCGTTGCGGGAGCTGCGGACCGAGGCGCGGATGACCTTGGACGGTGCGGCGCAGGCGCTCGAGTGCAGCCGGCAGAAGGTGTGGCGGATCGAGGCGGGCCTGAGCGCGGCGCGCGGGCTCGACGTGCGCGCGATGTGCGACCTGTACGGCGCGACGCCCGAGCTGACCGGCGCGCTGACCGGCCTGGCCGGCGAGACGCGGGCGAGGGGCTGGTGGCACGCGTACGGTGACACCGTCCCCGACTGGTTCGAGCTGTACGTCGGCCTGGAGTCCGCCGCCGGCCGGCTGCGGGAACACGACGACACGCTGGTGCCCGGCCTGCTCCAGACCCGGGACTACGCGTCCGCGGTGTGTCAGCACCGGTCGTGCATGACCGACGACGAGCGGGAGCGCCTGGTCGAGGTGCGGCTGCAACGGCAGGCCCTGCTGCGACGACGGCTGCCTCCGCCGCCCCGGTTCGACGTCATGCTCTCCGAGGCGGTGCTGCTGCGGGTCGTCGGCGGCCCGGCGACGATGGCGGAGCAGCTCCGGCACCTGGTGGAGCTGGGCCGGCTGCGCCACGTCTCGATCCGGGTCGTGCCGCTGGCCGCCGGCCTGCACTTCGGCGCCGTCGCGGGAGCGTTCGTGCTGCTCGAATTTCCGCCCGGCAACCGCGTGGAGCCCGAGCCGTCGGTCGTCTACAGCGAGTCGCTGACCGGTGCGCTCTACCTCGATCGGAAGGAGGAGTTGGCCGCCTACGAGCGGATCTGGGCGAGCCTCGACTCGCTGGCCTTGGACGAGCGGCAGTCCCGACACCTGATCACCAAGATCTCCGAGGAGGTTCATCATGGCTGAGCTGAGCGGAGCCCGGTGGCGCACCAGCACCCGCAGCGGCGACAACGGCGGCAACTGCGTCGAGGTCGCCGACAACCTGCCCGGCGTCGTCGCCGTACGCGACAGCAAGGACCGCACCGGGCCGATGCTGAGCTTCACCCACGACGCCTGGGCGGCCTTCGTCCGTGCTGCGTGGTCGTCGCACTGAGAGACGCCGACCGGCGGCAGGCCCGGGTTTGCGCCGGGCCCAGCGTCGGCCGACGGAATGTGATCACGGTCTGTACCGGCCGAGGTGGACGGGGTAAGCTGCCCCGCGATGAACACCTCTCTCACCAGATTGGGGGACCGGTTCACGCAAGGTGAGTGCTGATGCACCACTTGACCGTGACCGGGAGTTCCCGCCTCTCCCTCTGGCGGCACGTGCGCGAGTTCGCCGTGCCGCTCTCCATGATCGAGTCTGCGACCGCCCGCCGTGCCGTCGGCGACTGGGCCGGGGCGTGCGCCGCCGCGCGCGTCGACGTCGACCTGGACCTGCGCTCGCTCGGCCGCACCTACGGCCGGGAACTGGCCTCCCAGCTCCGGACAGATCTTCGTCACCTGGCACCGGATCTGTTGCGCTGGCACCTGCCGAGGATCGCGCCGGACGGGCTGCTGCGCCCCGGACTGACCGTGTCCTTGGCCCGGTACGACCTGACCGGGCAGGCGGCCGGCGGCACGACGTGCCCTGAACGACGGCACGACCGCGCAACGGTGCACCTGGTGGTCCGCACCCCGCCAGCCTGGGCGGACGCCGGCCAGCGGATCAGCCTCGCCCTCTGGGACGCCTCCCGTCCCGGGGCCGGTCGCGGCCGCCATCCGCATCCCCGCCCCGGCCGGCGGTTCCGCCTCGACCTGCACCGCCACCTCTGGGATGCGCGCCGCGCCGGGGACCTGCGGGCCCGCTCCGGAGCCGACCGGACCCCCGGCTCCACCCTGGAGCTGAACGTGCTCCAGGACCGGAGCTGTGCCGTGGACCGCTGGGCGGACGAGGCACGCCTGCTGCTGCGCGCGGACGGGCAGGCCGACGGCGCCGTGGCCGTACGGCTCGGTGGCCGGCGGCGGTTGGTGCTGGACCTGGGAGCAGGGGCCGACGGGGCGGGAACGCCGCGGCTCACGGCGGCGTCGGGCTCCCGGTTGCCGGTGCTGCCCGACGCGGCGACCTGGGTGCTACCCGACCTGGCGTTGTTGCGCGCCGGGCTGATCGACGCCGACCGGCTACATCCGTTGGTCGCGGCTGCGCTGACGCCCGACCGCTTGCCGGCCGCCCCGCCACAGACGACGGACGACCGGGCCGGCGCCCACATCGTCGAGTGTCGCGGCGCCCGGCACCGGATCGGCCTCGTCGACGGGGTGCTCGTCCCGCTGGACCACGATGCCGCCGAGATTCGCCGTGAGGAGCTGCTGGCCGCGCTGACCGGCACCCCGCTGCCTTGCCTGCGGGTGATCGACGAGGTGCACCGCCACCCGGAGTGCCTCGTCGACGTCCGGGCTCGGCTGGACCACGGTGACACCGCGGGTGCCCTGGCCGTCGTCGAGGACCTACTCGGTCCCGGCGCGCTGCTGCGCGGCGGCGCCCTGCGAGAGGAGCTGGAAACAGCGGCGCTCCGGCGGGTCACGCACGGGCTATTCCGGGCGGGGCTGGTCGGGCACAGCCCTGCCCGCGGGCCGAAGGACCGCCGCCCCCGCGACCATCGCACCCACCCACGCCACGCGGCCCGCCCCTGACCTGCAGGTCTCTCCTTTCTTCCACGGCCCAACGGCCCCACCCGACCCGACAGGTGATTGCTCATGCCCTCGTACGCCCCGTCCGCCGCCACCGCCTCATCGCACACCCCGCAGCTCGACGTCGCCGCCGACCTGCTCGCCCTGCTGAACGACACCACCACCGAACCGCGCCCCGACGCGCAGTTGGAGGCCCTGACCCTGGCCGTGGCCGCCGATCTGCCGGTGCTGCTGTGGGGGGAACCGGGGATCGGCAAGACCGCCGCCATGACCCAGCTCGCCGCCGCTCTCGACCTGCCGCTGACCACGGTGATCGCCAGCGTTCACGAGCCGTCGGACTTCGCCGGCCTGCCCGTCGTCGGAGACGATCCCGCAGGGCAGGGCGTCCCGATGGCCCCGCCGGACTGGGCCGTCCGCCTGGCACAGACCGGCCGGGGGTTGCTCTTCCTGGACGAGCTGTCGACCGCGCCACCGGCCGTCCAGGCCGCCCTGCTGCGTCTCGTCCTCGAACGGCGGGTCGGCACCCTGCGGCTGCCCGACGGCGTACGGATCGTCGCCGCCGCCAACCCGCGCGCCTCCGCCGCCGACGGGTGGGATCTCAGCCCGCCCCTGGCCAACCGGTTCGTCCATCTGCAATGGACCCACGACCACGACGTCGTGGTCCGCGGCCTCGGCGGCAGCTGGCCACGCGCGTCGCTGCCCCGGCTCGACCCACGCCGGCTGACCGAAGCTGTCGCCTTCGCTCGCCGCGCGGTCTGCGGGCTGCTCGCCGTCCGTCCCGGGCTCGTGCACCGGCTGCCCACCACCGAGACCAGACGGGGCGGCCCCTGGCCGTCGCCGCGCACCTGGGACATGACGCTGCGGCTGACCGCCTTCGCCACCGCGGCCGGTACCTCCCGGGAGGTGCTGTCCATGCTGGTTCGCGGCACCGTCGGCGACGGGCCGGGACTGGAACTGCTGGCCAGCATGGACCGGATGGACCTGCCGGACCCCGAGGACCTGCTGGCCGACCCGACAGCGGCCGACCTGCCCCAGCGGGGGGACCTGCGGCAGGCCGCGCTCGACGGCGTGGTCGAAGCGGTCCGGCAGCGCCCGGACAAGGCCCGCTGGGACGCCGCCTGGGCGCTGCTGGTGCGGGCGCTGGAGACCGGGCCCCCGGACCTGGTGGTTGTCCCCGCGACCACGCTCGCCGCCCTGCGGCGGGAGGACTGGGACGTCCCGGCCTCGATCGAGCGCCTCGCCGGGGTGGTGTCGCTGACCCGGCGGGCCGACGAGGCCGCGGCGCGGGTGGCGGCCGCTGCGGGGGCCGGCCGATGACCCCTTCCGGTATGGGGACGCTGGACCTCGACAAGCTCTTCGCCGCCCGGCTGCACGCCGCCCGGGTCCGGCCCTACCTGGCCACGGCGCTGTTCGCCCTGCACCCGGTGGCTTCCCGGCGGGTGCCGACGATGGCGGTGGACCCGTACTGGCGCTGCTATGTCTCGCCGGCGTTCGTGGCCCGCACCCCGGTCGAGGAGCTGGCCGGGGTGTGGGTGCACGAGGTCTCGCACCTGCTGCGCGACCACCACGGCCGCGGCGACCGGGTCGCTCGGGAACGCGGCCTGACCGGGCCGGGGGAGCGGCTGCGGATGAACATCGCCGCGGACTGCGAGATCAACGACGACATCTACGGCGACGGGCTGGCCCGACCTGACGGCGCCGTCGATCCAAAGCTGCTCGGACTGCCCGAGGGTGAGCTGATGGAGGACTACCTGCGGCAGTTCCGCCTCGGCCCGTACACCCAGGGACTGGTGTGGCTGGACTGTGGCAGCGGCGCCGACGGCCTGGAGCGGGAATGGGACCTCGGACCGGACGGCGCGCACGGACTCAGCGCACAGGAACGCGACGCGGTGCGCTTCCGGGTGGCAAACGGCATCACCGGCCGCCCCGGCGACGCCCCGAAGGGATGGCAACGGTGGGCGGAGCAGGCGTTCCACCCGCCGCAGCCGTGGCGGCAGCTGCTGGGCGCGGCGGTCCGCTCGGCGGCTTCCAGCTCCGGTGCCGGCCAGGACTACACCTACGGCCGGCCGTCCCGGCGGTCCGCGAGCCTGCCCGGCATCGTCCTGCCCAGCCTGCGGCGGCGACCGCCCCGGGTGTCCGTCGTCGTCGACACGTCCGGCTCGGTCAGCGACGCCGAGCTGGGCAGCGCTCTGCTGGAGGTCGCGGCGATCAGCCGCGCCGTCGGTGGACGACGCGACCTGGTCACGGTGCTGTCCTGCGACGCGGCGGCCCAGGTTGTGCACCCGTTGTGCCGCGCCGAAGGAATCCCGCTGGTCGGAGGCGGGGGCACGGACCTGCGGGAGGGCTTCGCCGCGGCGCTGCGAGCTCGCCCCCGACCGGACGTCGTGGTGGCCCTGACCGACGGGCAGACACCGTGGCCCACCTCGCCGCCACCGTGCCGCACCGTGGTCGGCCTGTTCCCGCGACGGCCAAGGGGCTCATGGGCCGACGAGGACGACCACAGGCCGGAACCGCCGCCGTCCTGGGCGCAGGTGGTGGTCATCGGATGATGATTGCGAGGCTCAGGTGCTCTTCCATCGCAAGACGGCTATATGTCGGATAGTCGACGAGGGATCGCATTGTTTTGAGGGCGGTTTCGGCCCGGCGTAGGTTGCTCGGTCCGCTGTTGATCTGGTTGTCTTGCTGACTTAGGGTCAGGTCCGAAGGCGACGGGAGCTGGGTTTTGGTCGCGGCAAGCGAGACGACGCTGCAGGAGTTGCTGGAAGGCGCGAAGCAGTACCACGTACCGCTCTACCAGCGCACGTACTCGTGGACGACCGCCCAGTTGCGGCGGCTCTGGGACGACATCCTGAAGTTGGCCGACGACCGGGGCGAGGATCCGAACGCCACGCACTTCATCGGCTCGCTCGTCCTCGCGCCGAGCCCCACCAACGGGCCGGCGGGAGTGGCCGAGTACCTAGTGGTGGACGGGCAGCAGCGGCTCACGACCCTGACCATCCTGCTCTGTGCCATCCGCGACCACCGCGCCCAGCACGAGGACCCGGTGCACCGGGATCGGCTCAACCAGCAGTACCTGATCAACCCGTGGCGGCCGAAGCAGCGTATGAAGCTGGTCCCCACCCAGGCCGACCGTGACTCCTACCTCGCCTGTCTGGACTCCACCCCGCAGGCCGGCGGTGCCGACCCGGTGGGCGCTGCGTACCGGTTCTTCGTGGCGCAGCTCGCCGCCGCCGACGACCCGGACGACCTGCTCGACATCGAACGCATCGAGAGTGCCGTCATCTCCGGCCTGGCGCTGGTGTCGGTGACCGCTCAGCCCGGCGACAACGTGCACCGGATCTTCGAGTCGCTCAACAACACCGGCCTGAAGCTCACCCAGGCCGACCTGCTGCGCAATTACCTGTTCATGCGACTGCCCAGCCGGGGTGAGAGCGTCTATCAGTCCCTCTGGTTGCCGCTGCAGAAGCAGCTGTCGTCGGAGGAGATGGAGCTGCTGTTCTGGCTCGACCTGGTGCACCGCGATCCCCGGGTCAAGCAGAGCGACGTCTACTCGGCTCAGCAGGCCCGCCTCAACCGCCTCCGATCCGAGGACGAGATCGAGACGGAGGTGCAGCGTTTCAGCCGCCTCGGCGCACTGCTGCGGGTCATCCTCCACCCGAACGAGGAGCAGGACGCGGGCGTACGGCGGCGGCTGGAGCGGCTCAGCGCCTGGGGTACGACCACTGTCTACCCACTGCTGCTGCACCTGCTCGACCGGCGGCAGCAGGGCACGGCGACCTCCGAGCAGATCGCCTCGGCGATGCTGTACGTGGAGAGCTTCTTCGTCCGACGACTGCTGACCGGCCGCCCCACCAACAATCTCAACCGGATCCTGCTCTCCGTCGTGACGGAGATGAGCACCGAACTGGCGATCGACGAGGCGGTCCGGGCGTACCTCTCGGTCGGCCGCAAGTACTACTCCACCGACTCCAGCGTGCGTGACGCGGCGCGCTCGATGCCCTTCTACCTCAACGGTCGCGCGCGTCACCGCAAACTGATCCTCCAGTGGCTGGAGGAGTCGTACGACAGCAAGGAGCCGGTGGCGCCGGAATCCCTGACCATCGAGCACGTGCTGCCGCAGACCCCCACCACGGAATGGCGGCAGGCGCTCGCCGCGGACCTGGGCCCGGAGGAGAACTTCCGCGAGGCACACGAAGCCCTGGTCCACACCCTGGGAAACCTCACCCTCACCGGATACAACTCCGAGCTGAGCAACAGCTCCTTCGCGGTGAAGCGCATCCAGCTGGCCAAGAGCGGGATCGTGCTCAACCAGGAGATCGCCGCCCAGGAACGCTGGGGACGTCCCGAGATCCATACCCGCGCCGACGCCCTCGCCGACCGCATCGTCTCTCTGTGGCCGGGGCCGAGCTCGCAGGCGACCGACCAGTCGGACGTGCCGTGGGACGTCATGACCAAGGCCCTCGCCGAGCTGCCCGCCGGCTCCTGGACCACCTACGGCGACCTGGCCGCGCTGATCGGCAGCCATCCGGTTCCCGTCGGTGCCCGCATCGCCGCTCATCCGGTGCCGAACGCCCATCGGGTGTTGCAGGTCGAGGGCACCGTCTCGCCGGGGTTCCGGTGGCTCGACCCGGACCGCACCGACGACCCGCGTGAACTGCTGCGAGCCGAGGGTGTGGAGTTCGACCAGTACGGCCGCGCCGACCAGGCGCAGCGCATCGGCACCGAGGAGCTCGCGCAGCTCGCCGGGCTGACGCCGGACGAGATGCCAGAGCGCCTGCCCCGACCGCGCTCCGACGACGATCTCACCTTCGCCGAGCGGTTCGTCGAACAGCTGACCGCCCTGCAATCCCCTGCGGTCGCCACGGCGACGCTCGTCGTGCTGGAGACCTGGACCTCGATGGGTGGCACCCTGCTCTACGGCACGGGAGGAGAGACCTCCTGCTTCCTGATGGCGCGGGGCAAGGAACACGACCAGGGCGACATCTGGCCAGCGGCGATCTACCCCAGCGGCAAGTTCGAGGTGGTGTTTCAGCACCTCAGCGTGCGCCCGCCGTTCGACGACGTCACCCTGCGCGAGGAGCTGCGCCAGCGGTTGAACCAGCTGCCGGGCGTGGACATCGCCGCCGCCAAGATCGCCCTGCGTCCCGGCTTCCCCCTAGGGGTCCTCGCTGATGCCGACGCCCGGGAGGCGCTGCTCGACCACCTCCGGTGGTTCCACGACCAGGCGCAGACACCGGCACCGGCCGGGCTCGTCACGGCCTAGCTAAGCTTCCGGCGCTGCGGCACCTGACCCTCCGTCAGGTGCCGCAGGAACCATCCGCCGTCGCGACCGATAGGGTCGCGGTCGCCTGCTGCCACCTGGGAGGTCGGCCCGTGCCGCAACTCGCCTTTGCCAACAGCTTCTGGGAGAGCTACGACGTCCTGGAGAAGCCGGTCAAGGCCGGCGTACGCAAGGCGATGGCGAAGTTCCAGCAGTTCACCATCGCCGAGCTGCACGCCGACAAGGGCCTGCATCTGGAGTCGGTGAACAACGCACGCGACCCGCGGATGCGGACCATCCGCATCAACGACTTCTGGCGCGGGGTGGTGCTGGCCCCGGACGACGGCAGCGACACTTTCCTGCTGCTGAGCGTGGTGCCGCACGACGGCGCGTACACCTGGGCGGCGAAGCGTCTCTACACCGTCAACACGGCGACGCGGGCACTGGAGGTCCGCAACGTCGTCGCCATCGAGCAGCTCACGCCGGCGCTGGAGAAGGCGGCGGCGCAGGCGCCCACCCTGCTGTTCGCGAAGCACTCCGACACCGTCCTGCGGGACCTCGGCATCGACGACCAAGTGCTGCGGGCCGTCCGGACGATCGTCGACAAGCCGCAGCTCGAAGCGTTCGGCACGCTGCTGCCCGAGGACCAGTTCGAGGTTCTGCAGTACCTCGCCGAGGGCTTCTCACCGGAGGAGGTCCATCGCGACCTCGTCGTCGAGCGCCGGCCGGCGGCCGCGACGCCGGAGCCGAGCGAGAGCCTGGCGGCGGCGATCGCCAACACCACCAGCCGCATCATGCTGGTGACCCGGCCCGACGAGCTGGCCGAGATCCTCGACAAGCCGTTCGCCGCCTGGCGGGTGTTCCTTCATCCGTCGCAGCGGCGCCTCGCGTACCGGGTGTCGTACAAGGGGCCGGCGCAGGTGACGGGTGGTCCGGGAACGGGGAAGACGGTGGTTGCCCTGCACCGGGTCAAGCACCTGCTGTCCCGCTCGGCCGACAGCCGGGTGCTGCTCACCACGTACACCAATGCCCTGGCCGCCGCCCTGCGGGTGAACCTGGCGCTGCTCCTCGGCGACGAGAAGCAGTTGGCGCGGGTGGAGGTGACCACGGTCAACGCCTTCGCCAACCGCGCGGTGCGCGCCCTCGCCGGGCGAGTGCCCGCCCCGATCGGGGACGCGGACGAGCGGCAGGTCTGGCGGCGGGTGTGCCGGCGGCTGACGCTGCCCTGGACCGAGCAGTTCCTCGCCCAGGAGTACCGGCACGTCATCCTCGCCCAAGACGTGCGCGACCGCGGGGAGTATCGCGAGGTCAGCCGGCGAGGGAGAGGGTCGGCGCTGGGCCCGCGCCAGCGTGACCGGCTGTGGGACGCGGTGGAGATGTTCTCTGCCGAGCTGGCGGCTGCCGGCACGATCACGCACCTCCAGGTGTGCGCGCGAGCTGCTCGAGTGCTCGGGGAAGGCGACCTCGGCGTCCACGGCTTCGACCACGTGGTGGTGGACGAGGCGCAGGACCTGCACCCGGCGCAGTGGCGGGTGCTGCGCGCCGCGGTGGCGCCCGGCCCCGACGACCTGTTCATTACCGGCGACCCGCACCAACGGATCTACGACTCTCGGGTGTCGCTCAACGCCCTCGGCATCTCCGTCGCCGGCCGCAGCAGCCGGCTGCGCATCAACTACCGCAGCACGGAGGAGATCCTCTCCTGGTCCACCGGCGTGCTCGTCGGGTCGCGGGTCGAGGACCTCGGCGGTGAGGGCGAGGACAGCCTCACCGGCTACCGATCGCTCCTGCACGGCAAGCGGCCGCACGCGCAGGGGTATCCGACATCCCAGGCCGAGGTCACGGCGCTCGTCAAGCGGGTGGGGGAGTGGCTGGAACAGGGCGTCCAGCCGGGCGAGATCGGGGTCTGCGCGCGGTTCAACACGGTTCTCAGCAGCGTGCACGACGAGCTGACCGGGGCCGGGATCCCGGCCGTGCGGGTACGGGACCAACCTGGCGCGGACGTCGACGGAGTGCGGCTCGCCACCATGCACGCGATGAAGGGGCTGGAGTTCCGGTGCGTAGCGGTGATGGGGGCGACAGCACGCGCGGTTCCCTTCGCCAACGAGGTGACGCCGAGCGAGGTCGATCAGCTGCAGCACGAGAGCGACATGCTCCGGGAGCGCTGTCTGCTCTTCGTCGCGAGCACTCGCGCCCGGGAGGCGCTGCACGTGTCGTGGTGCGGGACACCCAGCCCGTTTCTCTCGTTCGCTGCCGACCACCGCTGAGAAGGTGGCGGCACCGGACGGGTGCCGACACCCGAGGGGCCAGCGGGCGAGTAGGCGGGTGCCGCCGCGTAGCAGCGTTCGCATTTGAGCAACCGGGCGGCGACCGCGAGCTGGCCGCCAGCCGGCAGAGAACGTGAATCGATGACCATTGCGAGGTGGCTGTGGAATCCTCCACTCCCTGCTGCGCGCCTTCGCTCACCGAATCGCAGAACTTGATAAGTTGAATTAGCCGCCGAAATCCTGTGACAAGTTTCGTTCATCGATATACGAACGGCGGACAGCTGAGAAGAGGTGCGCGTGGTCGGTAGAGGGCGTCCAAGCCGGGCCACCGTCTACCTGCGTCTCGATCAGGCGTTGGGCGAACTGAACCAGCGTCTCGGCGGCCTCCCGAGCCCGAAGGAGGCCCAGACGATCTGGGACGACATCTGGCACCAGGAGGCCCATCACTCCACCGCGCTGGAGGGCAACACCCTCGTGCTGCGTGAGGTGCAGGCGCTGCTCGAACGGGGTCGAGCCGTCGGCTCGAAGCCGCTGAGGGAGTACAACGAGGTCCGCGGCTATGCGGACGCCGTTGCCTTGCATCGCTCCGACGGCGACCGCCGGGATCAGTCAACAAGTTCTCCTCGGCGGACAGCGGTAAGGAACGCAGACCAGGTCTGTGGGGCGAATGTCAGGGCGTGCCGGGTGGGGTCCTTGGAGTCGCGGACGGCGACGATGCCGGGGAGGTTGTCGGCGACCTCGACACAGTCACCGCCGTTGCCTCCGCTGCGGGTGCTCTTGCGCCAGCGGGCGCCGGTCAGGTCAGTCATGCCGCATCTCCCCGAGGATCCTCTTGATCATGTCCATGGATTCTCCCTCATCGAGTGCGAGAGTCTCTACGCCCTTCCACGCGTCCTCGTAGGCACGCAACTCGTCGGGTTTGTCGAGGTAGAGCGCTCCGGTGAGTGACTCGCTGTAGACCACGGAGGGTTCGGGCGCGGCGCGACCGCCCTTCGAAGCTGGGAAGTCGAGGATCACGAAGGATCCAGCCACCGCCCCCGGCGGGGGCCCAGCGGACAGCGGCAGCACGCGCACGGACACGTTTGCCAGATCGCTTACTTCGAGCAGCCGTCGGAGCTGAGTGGTCATGACCTCTGGCCTGCCGACGGCCCGGCGCAGAACTGCCTCGGAGAGAATCTGCTTCACCTGAGGGGCCGCGGGCAGCCGACGCGTCAGCAGGGATTGCCGCTGCAACCGCACTTCAACGGCTCGCTCTCGGTGCTCCTCGCTGGACTTTGGCCGGTCGAGTCGGTAGATGGCCTGCGCGTACTGCCGAGTCTGAAGCAGGCCGGGGATCAGGGACTCGTCATAGCGGCGAAGATGCGCGGCGGCGGATTCCAGGCCGACGTACAGCTCGAACCAGCTCGGCACCGCGTTCCCGTACGCGTGCCACCAGCCCTTCGACTTCGTCTCCGCGGCCAGCCCGCGCATCGCCTCGGTCATCTCCGCCGACACGTTGTACAGCTCGCACATCGCCTTGACGTCGAGCACCCGGACCGCGCCCAGGCCGCACTCGATGCGCCAGATCTTCTGCCGGCTGTATTCGAGCGCCTCGGCGGCGGCGTCGAGCGTCACGCCGGCCTCGGTGCGGAACTGGCGTAGCAGCCGGCCGAGCTGCCGGCGCGGCACGGTCGATCCGATGTCCTCTGCCATCCGAGCACTCCCTGATTCCGTCCTGCAACACTGCGTGATGCCGCACTGCAACACATACAGATTTCAGTAAAGAAAGTCAATACTTCTGGCAAGAATTCTGCCGTGGAACGTTGCGCTTCCACTTCGCACTGTCACATGCTGACTACAAGGACGCGGCTCGGTGCGGCGCCGACGGTAGCTACCAGGACCGACAACACGATCCATGAGCAGCCCTGGTGCCGTACTGCTGATCGAAGTGCGTAGCGCGCAGACCCCCGGCTTTGGCCGTGGGGTTAGCGCCTCAACTTCGGACGGACAGTAGATAGCACTGCGCTGTATACTGGTCAGGTGTCCGTCACGCTGCGGTCGAACAGCAACGTCGTCTTCCAGTGCGCCTTCCATCTGGTGTGGTGCCCGAAGTACAGGCGCAGGGTGCTCGGCGGCCGGATCGAGGAACGGCTCAAGCAGCTCATCCGCGAGATAGTTGAGGAGAGAGGGGCGTGGCTGGTGGCCCTGGAGGTCATGCCGGACCACGTCCATCTGCTGGTCGAGGTTGACCCGCAGTACGGCGTCCACAAGCTCGTCAAGGCGGTCAAGGGGCGCACCTCGCGGGTACTGCGGGAGGAGTTCCCGTCGCTGCGCTCCCGGCTCCCGACTCTGTGGACCAACTCGTACTTCGTGGCGACCACGGGCGGTGCCCCGCTGGCGGCCGTGAAGCGGTACGTCGAGCAGCAGAAGGGCCGCTGAATGCTGACCGGCCGCCGTTACCTGCTCGCGTTCACCGACGAGCAGGCCGCCTACGCCGAGAAGGTGGGGGCGGCCTGCCGGGCGGTGTGGAACACTGCGCTGGAGCAGCGCCGCGAGTACCGCCGACGTGGCGCGTTCATCGGCTACGTCGAGCAGGCCCGGCAGATGGCCGAAGCCAAGAAGGACCCGCACTGCGCGTGGCTCGCCGACGGCCCGTCCCACACGCTTCAGCAGACGCTGCGGGACCTGGAACGGGCCTGCAAGACGCACGGCACGTGGAAGGTGCGGTGGCGGTCCAAGGCGCGCACCGCACCGTCGTTCCGGTTCCCCGACCCCAACCACATCGCGGTGCGCCGGCTCAATCGGCGGTGGGGTGAGGTGCGCCTGCCGAAGTTCGGGCCGGTGCGGTTGCGCTGGACCCGGCCGCTCGACGGCACCATCCGCAACGCCACCGTCAGCCGGTCCGGTGGGCGCTGGTATATCTCGTTCTGTGTCGAGGACGGCGTGGCCGAGGTGGCCCCAAACGGCAAGGCGCCGATCGGAGTCGATCGAGGTGTGGCCGTGGCGGTCGCCACCTCGGACGGCGACCCGTACGACCGGGAGTTCGTCACCCTCGGCGAGGCGGTGAGGCTCAAGCGGTTGCAGCAACGGTTGTCCCGGTCGCGGCGCGTTCACGGCCGCAACCGTCGATCGAGCCGCCGCGACGCGGTCCGCGCCGAACTCGCCCGCCTCAACGCCGGCATCCGTGACCGGCGGGCCGACTTCGCCGCGCAGACCGCCGTGCGGCTCGTCCGCGACCACGGCCTGGTCGCCGTCGAGGCCCTGCGAATCAAAAACATGACCGCCAGCGCCAAGGGCACTGCCGAGCAACCCGGCCGCAACGTACGGCAGAAGGCCGGCCTGAATCGGGCCATCCTCGCCAAAGGCTGGGGCGGGTTCCTGCTCAAGCTGGAGCACGCCGCCCGGTACCACGGGGCGGAGGTCGTCAAGGTCAACCCCGCGTACACGTCGCAGACCTGTCACGCCTGCAAGCACATCGCCCGGGAGTCCCGCGAGAGCCAAGCGGTCTTCCGGTGCGTAGCCTGCGGGCACCAGGACAACGCCGACGTAAACGCGGCCAAGAACATTCTCGCCGCCGGGCTGGCGGTGACAGGGCGTGGAGACCTCGCCGTTGGGCGGTCTGTGAAGCGCCAACCACCCGAACGGCTCGCGGCGTGAACGCGCCTCAGCCACGGGAATCCCCCGGCTTCAGCCGTGGGGAGGAGGTCAACGAAGCTGCGGTGGCAGGGCGGGGTGGGTCCGCCCGTGCGGGGAGGGCGGGTGGCCCCACCCCCTCCAGACGAGAGGCAGGCCAGCGAATGAGCGTCCGCAATCAGCGACCGACGCGGGGGAGCGCAGCGACCTACCGCTCCGGCGCGTACACCAGTCTGCTGCCGTGGCAGGTGCGCGAGCGCCGCTTCAAGCCCGCCGGGCTCGGACGCCGCGGCCTGGACCCCGACGACGTGTACGCCTTCCTCGACCGGGCCGCCGGCGACCTGGCCGCCGTCCACGCGGCCCTGGCCGCCAGCCGCCGGGAGACCGCCGTCATCAAGGACGCGCTGCGCCGCTGGCAGTCCGACCAGGCCCGCGCCCGCACCGACCGGGGCCACGAGCGGTGACCCAGCGGTACGTCATCCACCTGCCGGTCGTCGCGAACGACCTGCTCGCCGCGCAGCGCCTGGCCCGGGTGGTCGGCCGCTGGCTGCTCGTCCTGCCGCAGACCGACCCGGGGGAGACCACCGTCTCGGCCGAGGACGACCAGAACGTATGCCATCGGGTCTTCTGCGACCTGCTGCTGCCCGGCGGCCGGCGCTGCACCTCGGCCAGGTCATAGCGTCTGGTGATCGGTACGCGCAGTCGACCGGCTACGACGTCGCCGGCGAGCCGGTCGAGGGTTGCCGGCTCCGGGCTGGCCATGATCGAGGTGGCGGCCGGGTGCTGGTCCGGGCCGAAGCCGATGGTGGAGGCGAGGCGCCCGTCGGGGGTGAGCAGCCCGGCCAGCTGCGCGCCGTCGCCGGCCAGGTGCACCACCGCGGGTACGCCGTCCGGTGCGACCGCCCGGACCTGGCCGCTGAGGTCGCCGGTGTAGTCCACCGCCTCGGCAGCGCCCAGCTGTCGTACGAAGTCGGTGGCGGCACCGGGGCGAGCGGTGGCGATGACGCGGGCGCCGGCCGCCGCGGCGTACTGGATCGCGAGCGCTCCTACACCGCCGGTCGCGCCGGCGATCAGGACGGTTTCACCCGGCTTGGGGGCGACGGCGTCCACCGCGTCGACCGCGGCGGTGCCCGCCAGCCCGAGCGCGCCCGCGGTCGGCAGGTCCAGGTCCTCGGGGACCCAGGTGATCCCGTACTGGTCGCCCACCGCCAGGAGCTCGGCCCACGCGCCGTCTCGCAGGTACGGCTTCATGACCACCCCGAACACCGTGTCACCGATGCCGAACCGGGTGGGCCCGTCGCCGACCGCCTCCACCGTGCCGGCGAAGTCCTTGCCGAGCGCGACCGGGAAGCGGTACTCCATCCTGCCCTTGAGCATTCCGGCCGCCGCCATCTCGTCGAAACCGTTGACGGAGGACGCCCGCACCCGCACGAGCACCTCACCGGGGCGAGGGCCGGGCTGGGGCAGGTCGCCGGCCAGGGCCGGTGCCGCTCCAAGCTCCTGAAGTGTGATCGCCCGCATACGCTGGTTCCCTTCTCGAGACGCCTGTCGGATTGCGGCAGTTTTCGCCCGGTGACGTATCGGTCCCCGGGTCCGGGTTCCGGCCTTCCTGTACCGACCGCACCCAAACTGTGTCGTGACCACCGCTCTGGGTCGGCGGCATGAGGTCCGCAGCTGACCGGCCAGCGTCGCTGGACATGCCGGTGGCCGGGCGCTGGTGCGCGCCGGCCACCGTGTTCGCTCGCCCCGCTGTAGCAGGCTCAGCGGTGTCTTCCAGATGCCACGACCGTGAGTGGCCGCGTAGAGGTAGCCGTCCGCTCCGATCGCGAGATCGAAGACGGTGGTGATCGGCAGGGCGCCGGCAGCGCGCTGCGAAAGGTGCCGATGTCCTGGTTGGTCGGGCTCGGCGGACCGCATCCGGACCCTCATGCGGCCCGCTGTCCGTATATCGTCGGATGCTGTGACCGCACCTGAGATCACTATGGCCACCCCGGAAGACCGTGGACGGGCGATCGGCTCGCTGGTCGCCGCGTTCGCCAACGACCCGGTCCTGCGGTATCTGTTCCCTGACGCTGCCACTTATCCGCGGTACGCCGCCGCGTTCTTCGGGCGTCTCTTTGACAAGCGGGTGGGCCAGGGAACGGTCTGGACGATCGGGCGCGGCGCGTCGGTCGCGATGTGGGACGCCCCCACAGCCGAGGACGGGCCGCCGGACGACACTCTTGCGGCGCAACTCCCCGCCGACGCACTGGCCCGCGTCTACGCCTACGACGAAGCCGTACACGCCGCACTACCGACCACCCCGTTCTGGTACCTCGGCGTCTTGGGCACCCATCCCGACCACGCCGGTCGTCGCTGGGGCCACGCCGTCATGGGGGCCGGATTGCGCCGCGCCGCGGCGGACGGCGTGCCGGCGATCCTGGAGACCAGCAACCCGGCCAACGTCGAGGTGTACCGCCGTGCCGGCTGGGAGGTGGCGCTCGTGGTGACCGTCGAGCCGCTGACCATCTGGATCATGCAACAGTCGACTGGCTGACCGCGGGCGGAATGATGGACCCGGCGGCGATCGATCGACCGACAGGCCGCTGAGAAGTCCACCGCCGGTGTTCGGCTGGACGCGCGCGCAGACTCGGCCACGACACCGGCATCAATGCCTCCCGGCGAACGCCGGTCGGCAGGTCCGGTACCCCGGCGGAGGTTGCCACCGTGGTCGCGTTCCTGGCTGCCCCGGACGCCAGCTACGTCACCGGGCAGCTGGTCATCGTCGATGGCGGCAACTCGATCGCGGAGCAGTCTCCACTGGACGGTTCACTCGGATCAGCGAAGACAGGTGGTCGCGTGTCTCCGGGTCGGTGAGCTGCGGTGGCAGGGCGGGGTGGGTCCGCCCGTGCGGGGAGGGCGGGTGGCCCACCCCTTCCACTCACGATGAGAGGCCGGCCAGCGAATGAGCGTCCGCAATCAGCGACCGACGCGGGGGAGCGCAGCGACCTACCGCTCCGGCGCGTACACCAGTCTGCTGCCGTGGCAGGTGCGCGAGCGCCGCTTCAAGCCGGCCGGGCTCGGACGCCGAGCCCGACGACGTGTACGCCTTCCTGGACCGGGTCGCCGGCGACCTGGCCGCCGTCCACGCGGCCCTGGCCGCCAGCCGCCGGGAGACCGCGGTCATCAAGGACGCGCTGCGCCGCTGGCAGTCCGACCAGGCCCGCGCCCGCACCGACCGGGGCCACGAGCGGTGATCCAGCGGTACGTCATCCACCTGCCGGTGGTCGCGAACGACCTGCCCGCCGCGCAGCGCCTGGCCCGGGTGGTCGGCCGTTGGCTGCTGGTCCTGCCGCAGGCCGACCCGGGGGAGACCACCGTCTCGGCCGAGGGCGACCAGAACGTACGGCATCGGGTCTTCTGTGACCTGCTGCTGCCCGGTGGCTGGCGCTGCCTGCTCCGCGCCGACCACGACGGCCCCTGCTCCCGCCGCATCAGGCACTGAAGGTCCGGGCTGCGTCGGCTGTCCCTCACTTCGCTGCTCGCCGCCGGGAGTGGTTCTCTGGAGAGGTCAGCGTCGGGACCGGCCGATGCGCGCAGAGCGGCGAGGGCCGGAGCGTGAGCGGCTAGCGAAGGCGATTGCGGCGACTACACCGAGGCCGAGCACGATCGCGGCGACGCCGAGGAGGGTGTGCGATCGAGACGAATCCTCGGCAGCCAGGTTGCCCGCCGTCGTTCTCGTCGGGCTCGGGTGGCGGGGGTTCGGTTTCGCGACCGGCGGCGGACCGGACGACGTGAGCGTGGTCGTGGTCCGTAGCTGACCTCCGTCGGACACGGTGACCACCCAACTGCCCTCGGGCAGCGCTGACGGTCCGGTGGCGTAGTGGCCCGGGTGCTCCGCGTCCGCGGCGAGCTGCCGAGGACCGACGATCGACCCGGTCTGCGACCGCGCAAGCATCGTCAGCGACAGGCCGCTCACGGGTGCGCCGGACGCGTCCGTGGCCGTGGCGACGACGGCTCCGTCGCTGCTCTGCGTGACGGTGAGCGTCTTCGTTCCGTCCGCCACCGCGGGCGTGGAGGGCAGGATCGCGAGCGCGATGCACGCGAGCCCCACGATGGCTGCTGCCGCCCAGCGCGCGGCACCCCGGACGTCGCCCAGTCGAGTCCCTGGATGGTTGGCTGTATTCATCGGGACCTGCCGATCGGTTGGCGGGAGCGTGGAGCGCGCTGTGGCGGCTCGCCGGCTGGGCCGGCGGAGCCGCGCAGGCGCGCGATCAGGAGGCTCAGCCCGCCCACGAGCGTGAGGGCCGCGAGCCCGCCAGCGACGAGGGGAAGACTCGAGGACCGACGTGCGCCACTCGCTCCCTTCTGGGCGCTGTGCGGCTGAGCGATGGCCGTCGGTGTCACGACGGGCCGGGAGGCTGGCGCCCCGGGCGCCTTCACGTCCACGGTGGTGGTGGCCGCGCGCACCCGCTGGGCGGAGGTGCCCGTCACGGTGACCGTCCAGCGGCCGGAAGGCAAGGCGCCGGGGCTCAGGACGTAGAACCCCTCCCCTTCGCCCGCCGCCCGGAGCGGCAACGGGCCTCGACGAGCGGTGCCGGCGGTGGCCGTCGCGGTGAGCGCCAGACCGCGCGCCGGGTGGCCGTCTTCGACATAGGACGCGAACACGGTCAGTCCCCCGGCGCCGTCGGGTCCCGCGCTCAGCTGGACGGGGCCGCCGTGGGCAAGAGCTGGGTTCGCATCGAGGACGGTGACGAACAGGATGGCGGAGAGGGTCACCACGTGCCCCAACCGGATCATGATGTTACGCATCAGTCAGAGTGCCCTTCGGGTTCGCTGTCGGCGGTCAGGGCGCCGGTCCCCGGCGCGGCGGGCAGGAACACGTGGGCGTGGCCGAAGCCTTCGTCGATGTTGACGACGTCGAGTTGCGTCGCGGTGGTCGACCAGGCGGCGACAGCGAGGTCGCGTTGCTCAGCCGCGAGCGCGACGAGCCCCGGCCGGATCGCGGGCGGGGCGGACAACGACGTCTCGTACATGCGCACCGCCGCGTCGAGCGCGCGGACCGCGTTCGCCAGGCCGGAGCGGGCGACGTTGACGGCGGTTCCGCCGGATGGCGGGTGCGCGAACCGCTCGACGGCGGCACCGGTCACCGCCCGCCAGGCGGAGACCTGGGCTGCGGTGGCGGGCTTGGCCGTTGCCAACGGGTCGACCGGGAGAGCAGCGCTCATCTCGTTGAGCACCGGAAGGAGCCGGCCCTGCACGTCGCGTGCGGTCGCGGTCAACTCCTTGGTCTGGGCCTTGTCCCGCGCCGCATCCTGCTCCTGCAGCTTGTGCACCTCCACCTGGACCGGGTCCGGCCGGGTGGCGGCGTAGCCGACCCCACCGGCGAGCAGCGCGCCGGCGACGAACGCCAGACACCCCGCGATCACGGCCGAGCGCCAGGGCCGCGCGTTGCCGACCCGAAGCGGGGGACGTGCTGACCTCGACCGACGGGTGTTCGACATGGGGACGTTCCTTCCTCGCCAGGAGGTGGCCGGGAACCCGCGGGAGGGCCCCCGGCCACCCCATTCGTCACTCGTCCGGGTCGCAGTTGAACTTGGCCTGGCCGGCGGCCATCTTGATGCCACCCAGCAGGTGCTTCAGGAACAACGGCTCGGTGTACGAGGCGCTGGTGTGGCCGAACGCCGTGTACACGGCGCGCCCACCGTCGTACCGGTGGCACCACGCCATCGGGTGGTCCGACCCCATGGATCCGCCGGTGTAGCCCACCGGGTTGTAGGTCGACTCGTCGATCGTGGCGAGCACCCTTACCGCGGCACGCGGATTGCTCTGGAAGTTGTACCACTCGTCCGTGCGCCACCACTTGTTCGGCAGGTCCCGGGTCGCCTCCGTACCCTGTCCGGCAACGCGGACCAGAGCCTGCTGGATGGGCGGGTGGTCCCGGAAGTAGGCGCCGACGAGGCCGCCGTACCAGGCCCAGTTGTAGCCGCTGTCCGAGGCGGCGTGAACACCGAGGTAGCCGCCGCCGGACTCGATGTACCGCTGGAACGCGGCCTTCGCCTCCGGCGTGGTGACCGGGTCGCCCGTGGTCGACAGGAAGATGACCGCCTGGTACTTCGCCAGGTTCGCGTCGGTGAACTGCGTGTCGTCCTCGGTTGCGTCAACCGCGAAGCCGTTGTCCTGGCCCAGTTTCTGGATCGCGGCGATGCCGTCAGGAATGGAGGCGTGGCGGAACCCGGTCGTCTTCGAGAAGACCAGGACGCGACATTGCGCTGCCTCCGCCGCGGCCGGGACCGCGGGCGCGACCAGTCCGGCAACGAGCGCCAACACAGCTAGGAGTCTTGACGATGTCTTCATGACCTTCCTTCTGCTCTGCGGATGATTCGGCACGCTCGCCCTCGGGCGAACGCCGCGTTCGACGGGGGAGAGCCTCCCTTCTCCGGCTGCGGGGGCGGGCGACCCCAGCCCCCGCAGCCGGACGTTGACTACCGGCGAGTGACGGACTTCGCGTCGCCGTCCAGGCGGCCGTAGCTGCCGACCGTCTGGTCCGATGTCCGCGCCGCCTTACCGTTGGCAGGAGTTCCGCCGAGGCGGACGATCATCGCGTCGGTGTCGCGGATCAGGACATCGTGGACCTCGGCGTCCGTGACCTTCCCGTCGACCGTCTTCTTGAACTCCTCCAGGAGCTTGACGGCCTCCTGGTCCTTGCCCTTGGCCTCCTTGAGCCGAATCGCTGTCAGCTGACCCTGCAGCGACTTGGACGTCGAGTGGGACAGCCGGCCAGCGGCCTCGAAGCGGTCGATCAGGCTGGCCATGTCACGGAAGGACGTCGTGACGTAGAACCGCACGGTGGACGTGGTGGTGTTGCCGGCCCTGTCGCTCGTGGTGACCGTGAGTGTGTGCTGGCCCAGGGCCAACGCGTACAGCGGCTGGTCCGGGCCGCTGGCGTACGGCGCGCCGTCGAGCGTGCCCACCGTGCTCTTGATCCCGGAGGTCGCGTCCGTCGCGGCCCACGAGATGTGCACGTCCTGGCTGTCGCCGTAGAGCTGGCCGTCGGCGACACCCGAGACGAGCAGGGTCGGAGCAGTGGGGTCAATCTTGATCGTGGCGCCCTTTTCCTGCTCGATGTTGCCGGCCTTGTCCTTCGAGCGGTACAGCAAGGAGTGTTCGCCGTCTCCGCTCACGTCGACCGGCCCGGTGTAGGCGGTCCAGCCACCACCGTCGAGGTTGTACTCGGACCCCGCAACGGCCGACGTCGCGTCGGTTGCGGAGATGGTCACCGGCACCTTCCCGTTGTGCCAACCGTCGTCGTTCGCCGGGGCGAAGGACGCCGAGCTGACGGGTGCGATCGCATCGATGTTGATCGCACGGGACGTGTCGACGGTGTTTCCGGCCTTGTCGGTGGCGTGCACCACGAGGGTGTGCGCCCCGTCGCCGGACACGGTGACCGGCCCGGCGTACGGCTGGCCGGTGTTGCCGTCCAGGTCGTACGTCACCTTGTCCACGCCGCTTGTCGCATCCGTCGCGGTCGCGGTGACGGTGACCGCCGAGGTGTACCAGCCGTTCTCCCCATTGGGCGTCGCCGGCGACTGGGTCGTGTCGAGAGCCGGTTTCGTGGCGTCCATCTTGATCGACACGGACTTCGCCGTCTCCGTGTTGCCCGCCTTGTCGGTCGAGCGGAACGCCACCGTGTGGGCGCCGTCGCCCGCCACCTCGAACGGCGCGGTGTACGGCGTCCAGGTGCCGGCATCGTCGAGCTGGTATTCGGTCTTGTCGACCCCGCGGCCGCCCTGGTCGTCGGTCGCGGCAAGCGTCACCTGGGCAGGTGCCGTGTACCAACCGTTCGCCCCGGTCGGCGCCGCCGGCGACAGGGTTGCCGTCGTCGTCGGCGCCGTCGTGTCGGCTGCGGGGCCGGTGACGTGGAAGTAGTCGAACTTCGCCGTCTTCGACGCGGTCTGGTTCACGCCGAAGGCGAACACCCCGACCTTGGGGCCGCTACCGACCGCGGTGTTGCTGACCTTGGCGGGGGCGCCGTTGGCGTCCGTCACCTCGGTCCAGGTCGTACCGTCGCTCGAGTAGAAGCCGTGGTAGTCGTTGCCGATCTTTTGCAGCTTGAGCCACCAGACGCCCTGGGTGAGGTTGGTGGCGTCGGCCCCGCCGGCCGGGGCCTGGTCGCCGGTCTCGCTGCGCAGCTCGATCCGCCGCGCGACCGCCGAACCGGGATCGTTGTCGGTGATGTAGTCGAACTTCACGTAGTTGGCGTCGTCCTTGTAGACCATCAGCCCAGCCTGCTGGTAGTGCTCGTTGAAGGCGCTCCCGTCGACCTTCGTCTCGATGGTCCAGTCACCGCCGGGTGCGGACTGCAGCATGAAGTTCTTCGGATCGCTGTTCGGGGTGCCGTAGATGTCACCGGCCGACGTGTCGATCTCGAGCTGACCGTTCGCGAGCCGGTATCCGGCCGGGTCCTCCCGGACGATCGTGCTCCACCGGCACTTGTTCACCGTGGCGTCGCCGAACTCGTCATCCGGCGCGGGGGCCGTGATGGTGGGGTCCGGGGTGAGCTGGAACCAGTCGAACGCCGCGTCGATCACCGGGCGGCTCCCGGTGCCCGACAGGGAGAGCAGGCCGATCTTCGGGTTGGTGATGCCGGCGAGCTTCTTGTCCGTCTGCGGCATTGACGTCCAGGTGGCGTTGTCCTTGCTGTAGGCGGCGGTGATGTTCGTGCCGTCGCTGGTCAGCCGGACGTAGGCGGTGTCCGGGTAGGCCGAGCCGAGTGTGGGAGTGTTGCTAGCCGCCACCTCGTTCGGAACGCCGTTCTCCTCGCGGATGAACTGGAAGATGCGGTTGTTGGCGTCGTTCGTCCCGCGAGCCTCCAGCACCATCTTCGCGTAGTTGTCGTCGTCGCCGTACACGATCAGCCCCGCCTGTTGGAAGGCGTCACGGGCGGCGGCGAGGGTGACCTTCGTGGTCGCCTGCCATGGGCCGCTCGGGGCGTTCTGCAGCACGATGTTGGGTGTCGTGCCGGTTCCCGCGCCGTAGATGTCCGTGTTCGACGTCGGGATGTGCAGCGCGCCGTTGCTCACCGTCAGGTTCTGGTCACGACGGATGATGGTCGTCCACCGGCTCTCGTCCAGCGACGTGCCGGAGAAGTCGTCGGAGAGCTGACCGAGGCACGCGGTGTTGGGGGCGTCGACATGGACCCTGCTCGGGACCGTGGTCGCCGCGTTCTTGCTGTCCTTCACCGTCAGGGTCGCCGTGTAGTCACCAGGCGCCGTGTAGGTGTACGAGGCGGTGGGCGTGGTGGGATGCGGCGAGTTGGGTACGCCGAAGTCCCACGAGTAGGTCAGCGGGGTGTCGCCCTCCGGGTCGGTGGCGGTGCTCGCGAAGTCGACCTTCAACGGCGCCGTACCCGACTGCGGGTTGGCCGTTACCGTCGCCGTCGGCCGCTGGTTCTCGGTGACGCCCTTGCCGTTGAAGTCGACCCAGTTGACGTTCAACAGCGACGTGTCGGCGCCACCGGCCGGCTTGCGGACCACGAAGAACAACGGGCCACTGGTCGTCGGCGCGTTGCTGACCGGAGCGGTGACATCCTTGTACGTCTGCCAGCCGCCCGTGTTGCCCACCGCGGCACTGCCGACGAGTTGGCCGTCGGGTGCGCCGGAGTGCATCTCGATGGTGCCGCCCGCGGTCGCCGAGGCGACGCGGAAGCCGACCGAGGTGATGTCCGTCAGGTTCGTCGGGTCGAACGACCAGTAGTCGCCGTCCTCGATGTACCCGATGTCCAACCCGCCACCCTGAGGATCGTCGGCGGTCTCGGCCTGGACGCCGGGATCACCGACGGCGCTGCCGCCCGGGACCCGGCCCGTCGTGGTGTAGAACTCGGCTTGCCTGTGCTTCGGCTGCAGGATCACCTGGTCGCGGCCGGTGAGGGTACGCGCGCCACCCACGCCGCCCTGGTCGGTGTAGGTCGCCTCGAGTACGTAGAAGATGTTGTCCGTGTCGTCGTGCCCGCTGGAGAGCGCGGTCTGGACCGTGCCCTCGCAGCCGGTGTACTGGTCGAGCGGGTGTCCATGCGTGTCGTGGCCCAGGATCGCCTGCAGCTTGACCTGGCCACAGTCGATGGTCCCGTCCTCCGGGTCACTCACCGTGATCTTGTACTTGATCTGGTCGCCCCACTCGAAGAAGCCACCTGCCGGAGGCAGCTCGATTCTCACCGTGGGCGTCGTGTTGCCCGAGGTGATGGGCACGCTGGCCGTCGCCATCCTGCCCGCGGCGTTGGTCACCGTGAGCGTGGCCGAGTAGTTGCCGGGAGTGCTGTAGGTGTGGCTCGGGTTCGGGTCGGTGGAGTCGGTCGTGCCGTCACCGTCGAAGTCCCAGGCGTACGTGATGGCGCTGCCGTCCGGGTCACGCGACCCAGCGCTTGCGAACTGGACTGTCAGCGGTGCCGGGCCGGACGTCTTGTCCGCGCTCGCCCGGGCGATGGGCGCCCGGGTGCCCTTGACATAGTCGATCCGGTATACGCCCGAGTCGGCGTTGTTGCCGCCGAAGCCGGAGCCCCACTCGATCAGGTACAGGGCGCCGTCCGGGCCGAAGGTCATGTCCATCGGCTTGAGGAAGCTGAAGCTCTTGAGGATCTGGTTGATCTTCACGAGGTCATGGTTGTTCTCCGCGAGCTGGAACGAGAACAGTGAGTTCGTGTTCCACTCGCCGAAGATCGCCTTGCCGTCCCAGTACGCCGGCCACTTGCGGTCGGACGTGAGGCTCGCGTCGTACCGGTAGACCGGGCCCGCCATCGGGGCGCCGCCGTGCAACTCGGGGAAATGCGCGGGGTCGGTCTGGTAGTGGTACCAGACCTGCGCCGGGACTGCGGGCGGCAGGTTCGTCAGGCCCGTGTTGTTGGGCGAGTTGTTGACCGGGGCGGCGCAGTTGAACGCCGGACCGGACTGCCTGGTGGCGAAGTCGTAGTCGATGTAGGGCTGGTTGGG
The DNA here is from genome assembly GCF_045207895.1 of Micromonospora sp. NBC_00898. Classification (NCBI taxonomy): domain Bacteria; kingdom Bacillati; phylum Actinomycetota; class Actinomycetes; order Micromonosporales; family Micromonosporaceae; genus Micromonospora; species Micromonospora sp. NBC_00898. The sequence goes on along the minus strand of NZ_CP108775.1, from coordinate 2,416,334 downwards.
CCCGATGCAGTACGGCCAGCCGTTGTTCTGGGCCTGATCGACGACCTCCCACTCGACGGCGTTCTCCGGGCCACGCGCCGGGTTCGGAGACTGTGCGTCCGGCCCGTAGTTGGCGATCAGCAACCTGCCGGTCATGGGGTCGATGTTGATCCGGAACGGGTTGCGCTCGCCCATGGTGTAGATCTCGGGCTTTGTCAACGCGGTACCGGGCGGGAACAGGTTGCCGCTCGGGATGGTGTAGGTACCGTCGGGCTGCGGGTGGATCCGCAGGACTTTTCCGGACAGGTTGTTCGTGTTGCCGGAAGTGCGCTGGGCGTCCCATGCCCCGCGGCCCGGCTGCTCGTCGGTCGGCGCGTAGCCATCGGACGCGAAGGGGTTGGTGTTGTCGCCGGTAGCCAGGAACAGGTTCCCCGTGTTCCGGTCGAAAACCAACGAGCCGCCGTGGTGGCAGCACTCCGCGCGCTGCACCGGCACGTCGAGCACCACCTTCTCGCTCGTCATGTCGATGATGTCGCCGGTGACCGTGAAGCGGCTGAGCCGGTCCACGTTCGCACCGCTCGGTGAGTAGAAGAGGTACATCCAGTGGTTGGAGTCGAAGTTCGGGTCGAGCGCCAACCCGAGCAGCCCGCTCTCGTTCGCGGTGAACACGTTGAGGTGCCCGGACAGGAGGGTCCCGCCTGCGGGCTTGATGACTTTGACGTCGCCGTTGAGGTCGATGTAGAAGACCCGACCGTCTTTGGCGACGTCGAGCATCATCGGGTTCGACGTGTTGTCGTCGAGCGTCACCTTCTGGAAGCTGCCGTCCAGCGAGGCCGAGCAGTCGGCCTTGACCGCCCCGGCGGTCGTCTCGATGCCGCCCAGGATCAGCTTCAGGAAGTTCGGCTCGCTGAAGGAGTCGATCGAGTGGCCCAGCCCGGTGTACCAGGCGCGGCCGCCGTCGTAGTCCTGGCACCAGGTGTTCGGGTGGTCGATGCCCATGGTGCCGCCGGTGTAGGACGCCTCGTCCAGCGAGGTGAGGACATGCACGTTGCTCCGGGGGTTGCTCCGGTAGTCGTACCACTCGTCGGTGCGACTCCAGGACGTCGGCAGGCTCTGCGTCGAGGGGTGGGCACGGTCTTCTACCTTGACCGTCGCCTGCTGGATCGCCGGGTGCTGCTTGAAGTAAGCGCCGACGAGGCCGCCGTACCACTGCCATGCGTAGCCGCTGTCGGCTGCTGCGTGGATGCCGACGAAGCCGCCGCCCGCCTCGATGTAGTGCTGGAACGCGTCCCTTTCGGACTGCTGGTCCAGCGGATCGCCGGTGGTCGACAGGAACACGACCGTGTCGTACTGCGCCAGGTTCGCGTCGGTGAACTGGGTGGCGTCCTCGGTCGCGTCGACGGCGAAGCCGTTGTCAGCGCCCAGCTTTTGAATGGCCGCGATGCCGGCCGGGATGGAGTCGTGGCGGAAGCCCGTGGTTTTGGAGAATACGAGCACCTTGAAGGGGGAAGTTGCCGCCTGAGAGGCCGTCGGGTAACCGGATGGTTACGTTGTGAAAAGTTGTTCGGCGTTGATGCGGCGAGCGGCTGCACGTTCGGCGGTGTTGGCCCATCGGGTCGGTTGACGGGCCAGGCGTATCGCCATGAGTCGAATCATTGCGACTTTGATCATGGTCTCGGAGTTGGTGGTGAGGCGTTCGTAGTCGCGGGCCAGGCGTCGGTTGCGGATCAGCCAGCCGAAGGTGCGTTCCACGACCCAGCGGCGGGGTAGGACCTGGAAGCCTTTGACGTCGTCGGTGCGTTTGACGATCTGCAGCAGGATGCCGAGTTGGGTCTTGGCCCAGGTCAGCAGACTGGTGTCGACGCTGTTGGCGTAGCCACCGTCGGCCCAGACGACGGCGATGGTGGTGAAGGTGGCGGCGAGGCGGTGCAGCAGCGCCCGTCCGCCGGGTCGGTCCTGTACCGAGGCGGAGGTGACCGCGACGACGAGCAGGAGTCCCATCGTGTCGACGATCAGGTGTCGTTTCCGGCCGGTGGTGCGCTTACCCATGTCGAATCCACGAGACTCACCTCCCTCACTGGATTTGATCGACTGGGCGTCCAGAACCGCCGCCGTGGGCTCGGGTTCCCGCCCGGCCTGCACGCGCACCTGCCGCCGCAGTTCGTCGTGGATGGCATCCCACGTGCCGTCTCGGCGCCAGGTGGTGAACCACCGATGCGCCGCGTCCGGCGGGGCCAGATCGTGAGGCATCAACCGCCACGCACAGCCCGACCGCAGCACATAGAAGATCGAGTTCAGAATCAACCGATCGTCGTACACCCGCGGACGTCCGCCTTTGCGCAGGTCACGCACCGGCATCAACGGAGCCAGGACAGCCCACATCGCGTCGGTCAGGCTGGATGAGTAGCATCTACGGGCGTCGTCCCCGCCAAGATCCCTGTTGCACACACATCAAGATCATGGCGGGGATGACGCATTTGTCGAGCACCCGACATCGACGTTTCTCGCCGTAACAGCCCGCCCTCAATCGGTTACCCGACGGTCTCTGAGCCGGTGCCGGTTGCAGCGCGCTTGATATGGGTAGCGCGATGGCGAACGCGGCGAGGGCGGCGAGCGACCTACGCCAGATCGGTAACACTGTCAGCTCCTTGCTTTGTGCGTCTGCCCGGATGGAGGGTTGGTGCCGTTCGGGGGAACGCGACCTCCTCGGCGTCAACGCGGCTGTCCCGCCCGTTCAAGAGGCTGGGACTGAGCACGAAGTGGCCGGGGGTGTCGTTAGCCGGTAGCCGTTGAGTGAGCAGTGATATCTGCTCCGAGTACGGGGGCACGAGCCCCTACTGCGAAGCGGCGGGAACTCGTGATCCTCTGCGCGGTGGGCCTCCCCTCTGCCGGGTATTGCCCGCCGACGCGTTGGGGGGACGGGAAGGGGTAGGTAGGGACGCGGTCATCTGGTCTCGCTGCTGACAACCGCGACCAGGGGAACACTCGTCGGATCTTCGAGCACACCCTCGATCGCGACGCCGCAGCCACCGCGTACAGCGGCCTCGAACCCGAGAGTGGAAGCTTCGATCCGGCACATTCCCGCTTGGCCGGCGATGACGAGTCGGTCGAGCTCAGCCTGCGCGGTCGGGATCACGAACTCCGCGACGCGTGCGAAGTAGCCGCCGAGGACCAGCACGTGTGGGTTGAACAGGTTGACCAGGATCGAGCAGCCGAGGCCCAGCCACCGGCCGACCTCGGCGAAGGCGAGATGCGTCCGTTGGTCGCCGGCCGCGGCCAAGTCGAGGATGCCCGCGAGCCTGACCTCGGGATCCGGTACGGGACCGGGCGTGGCGTAACCCTGGTCGGGCGTCGCGAGCCGCACGAGGGCGGCCAACCCGACCTTGGTCTCCCAGCACCCGCGCCGGCCGCAACCGCACTCGATGCCAGTTGGGTCGACCGACATGTGGCCAACCTCGCCGGCAAAGCCGTCGGGACCACGCAACAGCCGGCCCCCGACGATGACTCCGCCGCCGCCCCCGACCTCTCCGGTGAGATAGACAAGGTCAGCGGTCCCGGCTGCGCTCCCCTCGCGGAACTCGGCGAGCGCCGATAGGTTGGCGTCGTTATCCACCCGCACCGGTACGCCCGCATCGAGCTCAGCCGCCAGGCGCGCCGCGACGGGGACCTCGCGCCAACCCAGGTTGGGGGCCAACAGCACGTGGCCGCGAGCGACGTCGATGAGACCCGGGATCGCGACGGTCACTCCCGCGGCCACCGCCCCGCGTCGCGTCATCTCGGCCAGCGCCTCGCGGGTTATGACGGCCAGCCGCGAGAGCGCTTCGTCAGGTGTCGCGTTCATGGCGTCAAATGCGATGCGGCGCTCGACGAGGATCTGGCCGCCGAGATCACGACCGAACGCGGCGATGTAGTCGACGTTGACTTCGAGGCCGAGAGCACCAACCCGCGAACCGTCGACCTCGAGAAGCCGCGCCGGCCGACCGATCGCCCCCTCCTGCCGTAGCGCACCCTCGCGCACCAGACCCCGATTGACCAGCTCCGCGACCAGACTCGAAACTGTGGCCTTGCTCAAGCGCGTCTCGACCGCGACGTCCGCCCGCGAGCGTGGCCCTTGGTCCTGCAGGTGCCGCAACACGAGCGCGAGATTGCTCCGCCGCATCGTTGCCGAGTCCGCTGGCACGGCCGGTCCGATCGGTGTGGGAAGAGGCGCCGCAAGGGTCACATCGGACTCCCGAGTTTGTCTGTTCGCCGGACAAACTATTCTGCCATCGCTTTGCCCACAAGAGACAGATTGCCCGTGTTCGGACCGGTTGCAAGGAGGCCACGACTTTTGCCGGAAGAGGCTTCCATCAATAAATGACGACCGTCGGCGCACGGGTGCGAGGGCCGGGCTCGGACGCCGCGGCCTGGAGCCCGCCGACGTGTACGCCTTCCTCGACCGCGGCGCCGGCGACCTGGCCGCCGTCTACGCGGCCCTCGCCGCCAGCCGCCGGGAGACCGCCGTCATCAAGGACGCGCTGCGCCGCTGGCAGTCCGACCAGGCCCGCGCCCGCACCGACCGGGGCCACGACCGGTGACCCAGCGGTACGTCATCCACCTGCCGGTCGTCGCGAACGACCTGCCCGCCGCGCAGCGCCTGGCCCGGGTGGTCGGCCGCTGGCTGCTCGTCCTGCCGCAGACCGACCCGGGGGAGACCACCGTCTCCGCCGAGGACGACCAGAACGTACGCCACCGGGTCTTCTGCGACCTGCTGCTGCCCGGCGGCCGACGCTGCCTGCTCCGCGCCGACCACGACGGCCCCTGCGCCCGCCGCCTGCGCCGCTGACGCGGCGTCGCGATGCCTGCCCAGCAAATTCGCGGCGGGCCCACCGCCGGCTTCAGGCGACGGGCAGAAGTCTCTGCCGTCGAGCACGTTGATGACTTCGTCGTCGCGGGTGACCTCGTAGCGCGCCGGCACAGCTTCGCCAACAGCTCGCCCTCCCGTCCCGGTCCGTCGGAATGTCGAGGATGTCGCCGTAGGGCGTCTTCGTGATTCGCCCGATCGGGATGAGGCAGGGTCACCCCCCGTCCCGGAAGGCTGTCGAGGTACCAGTTCGCTGCGCGACAACCAGTTGAGGATCACGGATGAGATCAAGCAGCGGGAACGCAGGGGGATCCTTCCTCCGTCGCCGGGAACGCAGGGTTGGCCAGTTCGAACACGTCCTGACGCTGCCGGGCGACGTCGACCCGAACAGCGTCGGCGCGGGTCTTTCCGGCGGGGGTGCTGACCGTACGCGTGGGCAAGGCGCACCGAACCGAACCGCGGCGCATTGAGGTCAGGGGCTCATAACTGGCGGTTCGACGGCGATCGGGCCGGAGAGGAGAATCAGGTGGAATACCAGGACTTCATCAACGCAGTGGCCATGCGGGCTAAGGTGTCGACCGATCAGGCGGCGACACTCACCCGCGCGACGTTGGAGACATTGGCAGATCGGATCAGCGCCGGCCAGGCTGAGGACCTTGCCTATCAGCTTCCGGAAGGGCTTGACGATCCCCTGCGCAAACCGCCACCGCTCAGAGGTAGAGGGGAACATGCCAAGTCGTTCGGGCTCGAAGAGTTCGTGCGGCGGGTGGCGGACCGCCCGGCCGTCGACCGTGCGCTCGCCGGTGCCGGGGTCCGCGCGGTGCTCACCACGCTACGTGAGGCTGTTTCCCGTGACGAGTTCGAGAACGCGGTGGCCCAGCTTCCGAAGGAGTTCCGGCAGGTGATCGAACCGGTGGGTGCCGGTGGCGGGCAGCGCCCCGGCTCGTAGCACGCACAGCTGAGGCAGGAGCAGGTGTGCCCGCGTCGCCACGCGGGTACGCCGCTGCCGACTGGATCGGGGAGGCGTGGACGGCGACCGAGGCGCCGGACTACTTCCAGCCCGAGGGTGGACTGGTGCTCACCCACCTGCTGATCGTGCGACGCTCAGCGGCGCGATGAACATGCGGGTGGCCGACCTCTATGAGCAGTGGCGGTCACGGGGTGGGGGAGTTCCTGACCGAGGCGAAGGATCATGGCGTCGAGATCCGGTGCTACCTGCGGGATCCGAACGGCCTGCCCCGGTTGACCCGGTCGAGGAAGGCGTAGACGTCGTCGGGGTTCAGGCCGCGGCGTCCGGTCCCGACCGGCTTGAAGCGGCGCTCGCGCACCTGCCACGGCAGCTGGTGTACGCGCTGGGGCGGTAGGTCACAAGTTCATGGCCTCGGGAGAAGCTGCGCGAGCGGTACGGGTCGGCCCATTCCGGCTCACCGAGCGGAGCCCGGCGGCCCATGCGGCCAACGGGGGTCGACCCGGAGCCGCCGCCGACCTGGCCGCCGTCTACGCGGCCCTGGCCGCCAGCCGCCGGGAGACCGCCGTCATCAAGGACGCGCTGCGCCGCTGGCAGTCCGACCGGGCCCGCGCCCGCGACGCCCGGGGAAACGAGCGGTGACCCAGCGGTACGTCATCCACCTGCCGGTCGTCGCGAACCACCTGCCCGCCGCGCAGCGCCTGGCCCTGGTGGTCGGCCGCTCCTGCGCCCGCCGCCTGCACCGCTAAAGCGGTACGGCCGGTACCGGGCGGGTTGAGCGCTTCCGGCGGCGGGATGGAGAACCCTTGCTGCACCACGCTGTGGTTAACCACTCAACGCGGTGTCTGCCTCGGGCTGGGAACCCAGCCCGGGGCAGGCACGTCGTAGGACGCATGACAGGTAGCAGCGTCCACGTACCGCATCGACCGGCCGCCACCGGTATCCCCCGAGTCATGACTCCAGCCCGAGTCATGGGACTGGCCCTGGTCGCCAGCCTGGCCCTGGTCACCGGCTGTACGGCGGAGCCGGTCCCCGCGCCACCACGTGACCGGGGAGTGCCGGCCGGCGGGTTCCGGCTCGTCGCGTTCGACTCCTGTGCGGAGGCGCTGCAGCAGCTCAGGACAGCTGCCAAGGCGTACGTCGGGCCCTGGGGGTTCGGGCCGAACGGGGACATGCGTACCTTCGGCGGCGCGGAACAGGCCGGGGCGCCCGCCGGAGCGAAGCGGGCGGATGCGGCGCCCGGGGCCAACGCGGCAGCCCTGGGCGACGCGGCGGCCGGGGCTGCCGCCCCCGGCTACTCGGGCACCAACACCCACGAGGCCGGGGTCGACGAACCGGACCTGGTCAAGACCGACGGCAAGCGGATCGTCACCGTCAACCAAGGCAAGCTGTACGTGGTCGACCCGGCCACCCGCCAGCTGACCGGGGAACTGAAACTGGCACCCGACGGGTTCGGCGGGGCCGAAAACAGCCTGCTGCTACAGGGTGACCGGGCGCTGGTGCTGCTCCGCGAGGGGTGGGTTGGAACGGCGAAAGACGCCGTCCCCGAGGGAGGCGGGCGCCCCGCCCCGGCAGCCGGGGGCTCTGCCCCGATGCCGGACGGCATCGTCGGCCCCCGGCTGATCATGGTCGACCTTTCCGCCGCGCCGAAGGTCATCGGGGAATACCGGATCGACGGCGATCTGGTGGACGCCCGCCAGGTGGGCACGACGGTCCGTGTCGTGGTCCGCTCCGCGCCGCGGCTGAGCTTCCCGTACCGGGAACGGGCCACCGACGAGCAGCGCACCGCCGCCAACCGCGAGATCATCGACAATGCCACCGCCGACGACTGGCTGCCCCGGTACGAGGTCACCTCCGGCGGGCGAACCAGCACCGGACGCGTCGGCTGCGACCGGGTGAGCCGGCCGGCCAGCTACTCCGGCACGTCGCTGGTGACCGTGCTCAGCTTCGACCTCGGTGCGGCCACGCTCGGCGGCGGCGACCCGGTCACCGTGATCGCCGACGGCGACACCGTCTACAGCAACGGACCCCGGCTGTACGTCGCCAATGACCAGCGCTGGCGGGTGCTGCCGATGCTGAGCGCGCGGAACGTCGCACCCGGTCCCAAGGACCAGACCACCGAGATCTACCAGTTCGACACCGCGGGAGCGGGTGCCCCGCGGTACGTCGCCGCCGCGTCCGTACCGGGCTGGCTGATCAACCAGTACGCCATGTCGGAGTGGGACGGACACCTGCGAGTGGCCACCACCAGCGGCCGTACCTGGGGCGATAGGCCTGACTCGACGTCCACCGTGTACGTCCTGCGCGCCGACGGCACGACGCTGACCCAGGTCGGCCAGGTCACCGGACTGGGCAAGCGGGAACGGATCCACGCCGTACGGTTCGTCGGCGACACCGGGTACGTCGTCACCTTCCGGCAGACCGACCCGCTCTACACCGTCGACCTGCGTGACCCGACGGCGCCGAAGGTGAGCGGCGAACTGAAGATCAACGGGTATTCGGCGTACCTGCACCCGGCCGGCGAAGGACGGCTGCTCGGCGTCGGGCAGGAGGCGTCCGACCAGGGCCGTGTCCAGGGCACCCAGCTCTCGCTTTTCGACGTCTCCGACCCGGCCAAGCCGACCCGGATCGCCCAGTATCACGTCAAGCAGGGGCACTCCGAGGCGGAGTTCGACCCGCACGCGTTCCTCTACTGGCCGGCCGAACGCCTGGTAGTGGTCCCACTGACCGTCTATGGCACAGGCGCCGTGAGCAAGCGTGGTGCGGTGAACGACCAGAGTGTCCTGGGCAGCCCGGGCCTGCCGAGCAACGTGGCGCTGGCTCTGCGGGTCGGAGACGGCGGGTTCACCGAGGTCGGCACGGTCGGCCACACGCTGGGCCCGGGGCGTCCCGAGGGTCTGACGCCGATCCGCCGGTCACTGGTAGTCGACGGAGTGCTCTGGACTGTTTCCGACGCTGGCCTCAAGGCGACCAGCCTCTCCACCATGAAGACCCTCGGCTGGCTGCGTACGGCGTGACCGGCATGGTGGTGTCCGGGGTGGCCCGCCGTTGGACGGCGCCGCCGTGCATCGTGGCCAGCCACAGTCACGGCCTCGTGGTCGCCACGATGCTCGGCCTCGTCGCCTCGCCATAGCGTCTGGATGGATCGCTGCGACCTGCCGCGAGCCTCGTGATGCTGTCGGTAGTGTCCGGATGTTGATGGGATGTTCGGGACCTGAGGCGGCTGTGGCGGGCAACCGCAGAGAGGATCGCCGTGAGCGAACGACAGCAACCGAGTACGTCGGATTCTGGACCGGCATCGCGGTCGTTGCGGCCCCACGGTCCGCTTTCAGGCGAGACAGTGCGACTCGCGGTGGTGGTTGGTGCGCTCGGGGTGGTGTTCGGTGACATCGGCACCAGCCCGATCTACACCCTGCAAACGGTGTTCAATCCGAGCGATCCGCATCCGGTTCCGGTCACCACCCAAAACGTGTTCGGGGTGGTGTCCCTGGTGTTCTGGTCGGTGATGATCATTGTCACCGTCACCTACGTATTGCTTGCGATGCGCGCTGACAACGACGGCGAGGGTGGCGTCATGGCCCTCATCGCGCTGCTGCGGCGACTGAGCGCCCATCGCGGCCGGCGGGCAGCTACCGTGTTGGCCGCGCTGGGCATCTTCGGTGCCGCGCTGTTCTTCGGCGACAGCATGATCACCCCGGCGATCTCGGTACTGTCCGCGGTCGAGGGCCTCAAGGTCGTCCAACCGTCGCTGCAGGAACTCGTAGTTCCGATCACCGCGGTGATCATCATCGTGCTGTTCCTGGTACAACGTCGGGGCACCGCAGCCGTCGGCCGCTTGTTCGGACCCATCATGATCCTCTGGTTCGTGACTATCGGTGCGTGCGGCGTGGCCGGCATCGCCGATCACCCGGCCATCCTCAAGGCGTTGTCGCCAAGCTATGCATTGCAGTTCCTGGTCGGCCATTTCGGTGTCGCGTTCTTCGCCCTCGCCGCGATCGTGCTCGCGGTCACCGGCGCCGAGGCGTTGTACGCCGACATGGGTCACTTCGGCCGCCGGTCGATCACCCGAGCCTGGCTTTCCCTGGTGTTCCCCGCATGCGTGCTGAGCTACCTCGGCCAGGGTGCGCTGATCCTCAACGACCCCGATAACATCAGCAGCCCGTTCTTTCTGCTCGTGCCCGGGTGGGCGCGCCTCCCGCTGGTCCTGCTGGCCACGGCAGCAACGGTGATCGCCTCCCAAGCGGTGATCACCGGCGCGTACTCCGTCGCGTCACAGGCGGCCGAACTTGGCTATCTGCCCCGGCTACGGGTCACGCACACCTCGGAATCCACCGTCGGCCAGATCTACGTCCCGTGGATCAACTGGCTGCTGATGGTCTCGGTGCTCACCTTGGTGTTCGCCTTCCGTAGCTCAACGGCACTGGCGTTCGCGTTCGGCATGGCAGTGACCGGCACCATCACGATCACCACACTGATCTTCTTCTACGTTGGCCGCTGGAGGTGGAACGTCCCGCTGTGGCTGCTCGGCCTCGGCGCGATCCCGCTGCTGGTGGTCGACCTGTTGTTCGTCGGGGCCAACGTGACCAAGCTGGTCCACGGTGCGTGGCTACCGCTGCTCATCGGCCTCACCGTCTTCACCGTCATGACCACCTGGCAACGGGGCCGCGAGATCGTCACCGCGGAACGCCAACGGCGCGAGGGATCGCTCCGTGATTTTGTCGACGAGCTGCGGAACGACATGACGGTGCGTGTCCCAGGCACAGGCGTCTTCCTCAACCGCGGCAAGCAAACCGCCCCGCTGGCCATGCGGGCCAACGCCGAGCACAACCACGTGCGCCACGAACACGTCCTGATCCTCTCGATCGAGACCGAGCCAGTGCCCCGCGTTCCCGCGGACCAGCGGGTCACCGTTGATGACCTCGGCTACGCCGACGACGGGATCACTCATGTCAGCGCCCGGTTCGGCTACATGGAAACCCCGGACGTGCCCGAGCTGCTACGGATGCTCGACCCGGCGGTAACGGAGGGCCAGCTGCAGCTGGACCAGGCGTCCTACTTTCTATCGAAGATCGAGCTCCGGCCCGGAAACAGGCCAACGATGTCTCCGTGGCGCAAGCGACTGTTCATCGCCACCTCCTACATCACCGCCGATGCCGCCGAGCACTTCTGCCTGCCACGCGACCGCACGGTCATCATGGGCTCGCACATAGAGATATAGGCGTCATGACGCGGCATTCCAGCGCTTGACCAGCACGCCGCAGCCCTGCCACGTGCCGTGACCGATCAGGTCGATGTCGCGGAAGCCCAGCCGTGGGACCTGAGCTGGCAATGGCCTGTAGCCGCTGAGGACGTCCGGCGCCTGCAGACCGCGCTTGCGAGCTGTCCCGACCTCCTGCAGCCGTCGTGCCCTGCCCTGTCCATCAGTCGTTGCAGGCGAATGTTCGGGCTTTCCCGTCGCGCGATGCGACAGCGATGATCGTGCAAGCCGACGATGGCCTGCCTCAGCTGCACTTTCCAATAGCAGTCGATCTAACCCCCTTTTCCCAGGTCGGCGTGGTTTCGTTGGGTCTGATCGGGTTCGCGATAGCGCGTCAGTCGTGGCGATGGATGGGCAGTCCGATGTGGAGGGAGGCCGTCGGGTCGGTTGACGGATCACAACGCCGGGGCCCTGCCACCCGACCGCACTCCTCGTGGCATGAGTCAACCAACCTGACTCCACCAGATCCGGGGCATATCAAGGTCTCCACCAGCACCGGGGCGGTTCAGACATTGGAGCGGGGAGATACTGTCTGGCATGGGCAAAACGAACCGTACCGAAGCCTTCAGTGACGGCGTGCTCGCCATCGCCATCACGTTGCTCGTGCTGGACCTGCGTGTACCGGCGCGAGATATGCTCGAGGGTTCACTCGCGCACGCGCTCGGACACGAGTGGCCAGCACTGTTCGCCTATGTCGCGAGCTTTCTGGCCATCGGCATCATTTGGGTTAATCACCACGCCGTCTTCAACCTGATCGGCGTCGTCGACCGGCTGGCGATGTTCCTGAACCTTCTGCTATTGATGTGCGTCGCCGCGATACCTTTCACCACGGCACTGTTATCGGAGTACCTGACCGCAGGATCGGACGGCCGGACCGCGGCTCTGGTCTACTCGTTCGTCATGCTCGCGATGGCGTTGTGTTTCGGGGCGCTACATCGATATGTGGCCCACCGTCCGGCGCTGCTGGCCCAGGGCGTCGACTCGGTCGTGGTGCGTGCTTCGCTCGTACGGTTCACGGTTGTCGGTCTTACGTTGTACGGGTTGACGATCGTTGTCGCCTTGATCAGTGCCATCGCATGCCTGGCATTGCACCTGATCATCGCGCTGTACTACGGCTTCGAGCAGACCAGCCGCGCCCCCCGACCCAACGAGTAACCCCGCCTCCTCCAGCAGGTCCCGGTGGAACCGGGCCGCCAACACTCCCAACCCGATCTGATCCGTCAACCGACCCGACGGCCTCCCTCCACATCAGACTGCCCATCCATCGCCACGACTGACGCGCTATCGCGAACCCGATCAGACCCAACGAAACCACGCCGACCTGAGAAATCACCACGACCGCCAAGCCCGCGCCGCTGGTGAGAGCCATCGGCACCATCGTGGTCGCAGCCACCAAGGCGCATTCGTGGGATTGCTCGCCAGTCAACCAGATCTTGACACTCGGGCCGCGACCACGGTTGCACTGCGGCAACGTCGCACCGAGGGCATCGCCCTCACCGGTGACAAGCTCGTCGGGGTGGCCAGCCTGGTCAAGGTGGAGCGCCCTGCCGGACGTACGACCTTGACCAGGCCGGCCACCCTGCTCGTGAGGATGGCGGCGGGGAGGGTGGTGCCCCACCCGCAGCGGTCGCAGCGACCCGGTCCTAAGGCGTGTCCGGGTCGCTTGCGACCCCCGAAGGCGGCCAGCTCGCCACGGTGCGCGCCGCGTCAGCGGCGTGCCTTGATCCCATACAGATCAATTCGGCAACGCAACGCCCGCTGCCGCTGTCTTGTTCCGGTACATGCTTGACAGGGCGGTCCCATCACATGCTTGACCGGCGTCACATGCATGGCTGCGTTCGCTCACGCTCTGTGGCACGACCGCGTTCATCGCGGCTATGACCGGATGTTGCTGCCCGGATGGCACTACCGTCTGATACGTGGAGGAGAACCTGCGCCAATCACCTTTCGTCGAGGATCTGCAGCTGTTCCACGTCGGCGATGTTGAACGCCGCGAACAGGCTGGTGGTGCCGTGACGGAAACTTTTCGCAGGTGGGCCCTGAGCCGCCCAGCAATTCGCGGCGGGCCCACGGTTGGCCTCAGGCGGTCGCCGGGTCCTCAAGCCTGTCAGACGGCCGATGGCAGGTGTGCCGGCGCCGCAGGCGGGTACGCGCCCTGGCGATTGGGACCCGGGAGGCGTGGATGGCCATCGAGGCGCCGGACTACTTTCAGCCCGAGGGTGGGCTGGTGCTCACGCATCTGCTGATCGTGCGGGATGTGGACCGTTCACGGGAGTTCTACCGGCGGGTGCTGGGAGCGACGGTGGTGCGGGACCGCCAGCCGGCGATCCTGCGGTTCCACAACAGCTACATCGTGATCAACAGCGAAGGCGGTCCGACCGACGACAAGCCGGGCGTACAAGCACAGGCGCCGCCGGATCCGAACACGCTCAGCGGCGCGATGAACATCCGGGTCACCGATGTCCGCGCGGTCTATGAGCAGTGGCGGTCACGGGGTGGGGAGTTCCTGACCGAGCCGAAGGATCATGGCGTTGAGATCCGATGCTACCTGCGGGACCCGGACGGCTACCTGATCGAGCTCGGTCAGGGCACCGGGATCCTCGCCGAGATGGGTCGGACCCCGTCCGCCTGATGGGTCGTCGGCGCACGAGGCAGAACCCGACGCCGGTCGCGGACGCCGCCGGGCACCCGGAAGGAGAACCTGTGAACTACGCCGAGTTTCTCGAAGTGGTGGGAAAGCGGGCGCGCATGCCAGCGGCGGAGGCGGCGAACATCATCCGAGCCACGCTCACGACCTTGGCGGAAGGGATCAGTGGGGGCGAGGCCCACGACCTGGCCACACAGCTCCCGGAGGAGGTCCGCGGGTACCTGCACAAGGAAGTGGACTTCGCCGAACGCCTCGATCTCGTGGAGTTCCGCAATGAGGTAGGGGCGCGTGCGGGCATGGATGACCAGCGGGCCGGTGAGGCCGCCCGCGCGGTGTTGACCACCCTGCGCGAGGCGGTGAGCGCCGAAGAACTCGAGGACCTGGAAGCCGAGCTGCCAAAGGACATCCGGCAGCTGCTTCATCCGGTGGGCCGCGGAGTCGGGGCGTGACCGGAGCCTGGCCCGGGGGCGGGTCGGCCCGATCGGCCAGCGCGGATCCGGGGAGCGGCACAGCGGTCCGGTGCCTACCGCTCCTCAGGCTGCTCGGTGGTGGTTGGACCGTCCCACCCGTTGGATGAGGTGCTCCACCCACCGCTCGAACTTGCTGCTGGCCCCGCCGAGCAGGCCGGTCAGCTCCTCTTCGGTCACGCCGCCCCGGGCGGCCAGCGACTCGACCAGCGTCCGCAGCTTCCGGTGGTCGTCGTCGTCCGACCCGCCGCCGGAGCTGCCGGTTCCCAGGTGACGCTGCAGGTCCTGGAGGATGTCCATCATCTGCGGCAGCGTCTCGATGATCTGCGACAGGCCGGCCTCGTGCGGGCTGGACGATCCGCGCAGGTCCTGCAGGGTGAGGGCGACCGACATCGGGGTGACGATGTCGGCGTCCCGGCTGATCGCGTCGATGGCCCGTCCGAGCTGCTCCTTGGCGGCGTGCACGCTGTCGAGGTCGGTGTGGTCGACCAGGATCGTCCGCATCCCCTGCACGTCGAAGGGCAGCTGCTGGTCCTTCGCCATCAACTGAACGAAGGGTTTGCGCAGCGCGTGCCGGACCGCCAGCTCGTAGAAGACGTTGGCGTTCTGGTCGGTCAGGTCGGCGATGACCAGGTCGTTCTGGATGATGCGGTCCAGCACCTGCGAGGTGATCAGGCCGGCGCGTTCGATCTCGTCGCCCCGCACGGCGACGAAGCCCCGCTCCTCCACCACCGGGCGGATGACGTGCTTGAGGATCTGGTCGCTGCGTTTGCGGATCTCGGAGCCGTCTGGGCCGATCGGCGCGATGACGAAACACTCACGACGGGTGGTCTGATCGTTACCCTCCCCCATGGAGGCAGCGTAGTGGACCAGCGAAGCTCTGTGTCACCCCGGTTCGCGCCGGTGCCCGCTCCCAGCGAGCCCGGTGCGCGCCCAGCAGCCGGCTGGCCTCGGCGGCCGCCTCCGGCGTGACCGGCTCCCGGACCCACCGGTCGAGGACGCCGGCCATGCCGTCGACCAGTCGCCGGCCCACGGCGGTCAGCCGCCGCTGCGTGCCCAGCATCCGTACGGTGTCATCGGTTGCCCTGGTCCACCGCGCGAACTCGACCTCGGCGCGGTGCCGTTCCGCGCGGGTACGCGCCATCCGTCGCTGCCGGCGCCAGAAACCCGCCACTCCCAGATGGGCGTACGCGCCGTGCAGCAGACCGTCCAGCGGCCGGGGATCCGTGCGCCACGGTGCGTAGTGGAACTCCGGCGGCCCCGGCTCCACCAACGCGAACATGTCCGTCAGCGCGGCCAGCTTGAGGTGCTGGATCTCGTGCGCCAGCGTGACGGCCGCAGACCGGGAGTCCGGCGGCATCGACATGGCCACCGACCCGAAAGCGTGATGGAAGGTGCCGCTTCGGGTCCCGGCCCGGGGAGCGGGGATCGGCATCAGTGCGCGCAGCGCCGCGGAGATCTCCTCGGCGATCGGCCGGTGACCGTCGACCAGGATCCGCCACGCCCCGTCGAGGCGCTGCTGCCAGCGGTGCGGATCGGTGCTGCCGCCGCCGACCCGGTGGCCCGCGCCGGTCCCGGGAACGTGCCGCCACGTCCGGGTGTCCAGCAGCAGGGACAGCGGCAGCCCGTCGTGCGCGAGCTGCAGCCGGGGTACGGGCAGCCACCGAGGGTCGGCCGACCGGCCGTCGCCGATCTCGATCCGCTCGCCCGCGCAGTGCACCTCTGCCCGCCCGCCGACGCACCGGACCCGGACCCGGGTCGCGTGCACCGGTAGCACCGCTGTGCCGAGGCCGGGCAGGTCCAGTCGGCCCGGCGCGCTGGGGGCGAGCGGGACGTCGAGGTCAGCCTCGCTGCCGGATCGGACGGCCGCAGCCACCGCCACCGCCGCCAGCAGCCCCGGGTACGTCGCGGACCGGTCGCCCCGCCGCAGCAGCGACGCGGTACCGAACGCCCACGCGGCGACCGGAGGATGGCAGAGCGCCGCCGCCCCGTCGTCTGGGGGCATCCTCATCAGGACGCGGTACGCCGCCTCGACCGCCGCCCGGTCCGGATGCTCTGTCTCGTGCAGAAGCAGCACCAACGTCCGTACCAGCATCAGGGTCTTGCTGCGTTGCGCCGACCGCAAATGTTCGACGCCGCCCACCCCGCCCCGGCCGGCGCAGAGTTCGTCGAGGACCGACCTCGGCAACCGGTGCACCGGCGGCTTCATCGCGATGCCGCCCGCAGCGCCGCCACGTCCCGGCGCACGGTGCGCCGGATGTGGCCGATGAGGGTGTACAGGTCGGCGCAGTAGACCGACGGGTTGTCGAAGCCGTTACCGGCGCGGTACCGGTGCGTCCGCAGCCCTCCGCCGCACACCCGGCGCAGTTCGCAGGCGCGGCAGGTCGGGCAGAGCCCGTCCACGCCGGACTGCTGCCCCCGAATCGCCGGCAGGTCGAGGGCGACGTCGAACGAATCCCGGGCCACGTGCAGCCCGGTCCGGGCCGCGCTGGTGTATGCGGCGCCGAGGGTGTCGTCCATCTCGATGGCGCCGTCGGTCTGCACCACCACCACCGCGACCGGGCTGGTGCCCACCCCAGCCAGCCGGGAGGTGCCGCCGAGCAGCACCTGGATGATCTCGTCGAAGAGGCGGATCCGGGTTCGCTGCCCGGGCGTGTGGTACCACTCGTCGAAGACCGCGATCAACCACTGTGCGTACGGCGCCTGCCGGGGGTCGGCCGGCCGGCCAGGCGGGGGAGTGCTCCAGGTGCCGTGCGGCAGCAGGAAGTCGACCGCCGGCGGCCGGTGCGCCAGCAGGCTCCGGTACGTGCTGACCGGGTCGTTGCGGAGGTCGACCGTGCACAGCAGACCGTTGAACAAATGCTGGTATTTTCTGGTCAGCCGACGCAGCGCCGCCTCGACCCGGTCGTGGCTGCCCCGCCCGTCGGGTCCACGCCGGTGACGGTCGTGCGCGGCACGGTCACCGTCGAGACTGACGCTGACCCGGATTCCGAGCCGGTCGAACAGGCGTAGGAACGCCTCGTCCAACCGGGTGCCGTTGGTCTGCACCGTCACCCGGACCGGCACCGGTGCGGCGTCCTGCCGGATCGCCCCCACGGCCCGCTCGATCCGGGCCGCCCCGGCCAGCAGCGGCTCGCCACCGTGCAGGATGACGTCCACCCGGTCGAGCCGGTGCGCTCGGACGTGCTCGCCGATCCGCTTCGCCGTCCAGTCGAGCACCCGGTCCGGCATGGACCGCGGCAGGGACCGCCAGCGCTGGTCGGTCGTGGTGTAGACGTAGCAGTGGTCGCAGGCCAGGTCGCATCGGCTGTGCAGTTTGACCACGAACTGTCGGAACGCGACGGGAGGCGCGGGGCGGGACACCGCGCCACCGGCCGGCCGGTGGCCGTCATCGGGTCCGGGCATCAGACGCTCCGCCGTCATGTCGGCGGCCGATCCGGCCACCGTTGAAGACGCCCAGCATACATCGACGCGCACCGCTCGGCCGGCCGTCGTCGGCCCGGGCGCCCGCCGGTGTCGGTGTCCTGTTTAGACCGGGGCGGCCCGGAGCGCCCGAATGCGCGCCGTCGCCGCAGGCCCCGGGTGATGTGCGGTGCGCGGTTATCATGAGCACACGCAGCGGATCTGGCCACCGGTTGATGTCCGGCTTCGTGGCAGGCGACCGTGGTGTGAGACGCAGACAGGCGGTGATCGGGGGATGGACACCGGGGAGGAAGTGTTGCGCTCCGACCTGATCGATCTCACCGATGTGGATCTCGCCGCGCTCGACGCCCTACCGCGTGCGGTTCTCGTGGCCGCGCTGCGCCGGCTGGAACGCCGCAGCGCCGCCCCCGGTGACCAGTACGCGGGCTTCGAGAGCGCCCTCGATGGCGACGACTGACCCCATGGGTGGCCCGTCCACCCTGGCCGGCGTACCGCACCACCGCCCCGCGCCCGGGAGAGCCATGAACGTCAGCAGCGACGAGTCACCGGGCACCTGCACCATCGTCTCCTTCGTGTCACCCACCAACGGCACCGGGCGCAGCAGCGCCGTCGCCAACGTCGCCTGGATCCTGGCCGGAAACGGCAGACGGGTTCTCGCCGTCGACTGGTGCGCCAGGACACCGAGGGTCTACGACTACCTGCGCTCGTTCCAGGTGGACGCCGTCCCGGCGGCCGGCGTGCTCGGCGCGGAGCTCGCCACCCTGATCAGCCCGCACCCGGACGGGCCGTCGCACCGGGCCCCCGCGGTGATCGCCCCGCCCGCGCCGGAGCAGGGCACCCTCTACCGGTACGCGGTGCCGGGGTCGAGCTTCGGGTTCGCCATGGTCGGGGTCGGCGCCGACGCCGAGGACCCACCCGAGGGTGACCCGGCGCGGGTCCGGCAGCTGCTGCAGCACGCGGCGTACGACTACGTCCTGATCGACACCCCGGTGGACCTCACCCTGCCCGGCATCACCTACGCCGCGGTGCTCAGCGACGTCGCGGTGGTCTGCATGCCGCCCCGACGCCAGGCGATGCAGCAGGCGGCCGAGCTCGCCGGTCAGCTCCAGCGGCAGGCCACCGGCGGCATCCGGGTGCTCGCCGCGCCGACGCTGCGCGACGTCAGCCAGCCCTGGTACGGCGAGGCCCGCGATTCGGCCCGCAGGGCCTTCGCCAAGCTGCTCGACGAATCCGCCAGCGGCGCGGCGCCGTCCGTGGAGATCGTTGAGGTGCCCGAGCAGGCATACGACACCTACGACGACGTGCTGGCCGTGCTGGCCGACCCGCCCGGCGACGAGACCAGCCTGCTGGCGTCGTACGAGCGGATGGCGGCCTGGATCAGCGGGGGCGCCGTCGTCCGCGCGGCCGCCGTGCCGGAGCGGATGCGCCGCCGCTACCGGCGGGGCGTGCTGCTGGAGCGGGCGGAGAGCGCGGACGACATCATCGTGCTGTACGACCCCGTCGACCGGCCGTGGGCCGACTGGATCGGCGGACAGCTGCGGCGGGCCAGCGTCCGCGTCCACCGCCGCGCCGTGCGGCCCGGCGCCCAGCCGGTGTTCGGGGCGGACGTCACCGTCCTGGCCGTCCTGTCCCCGGGCGTCCTCCGCGCGGTCGGCGCCGGACTCTCCGCCCCGCCGGGCGCCGACGCCGCCGAGGTGCTCGGCGTGCTGGCGAACGGCCGCGAGCCGGAGCAGCGGGTGGACCCGAGCCGGGTCGTCGACCTGCGGGCGGCCGATGCGGCCCGGGCGCAGTCGCTGCTGCTGAGCCGGCTCGGTCTCATCGCGCCCGCCCAGCCCGCCGGCGACCTGCGGGCCGCACCGCGGTTCCCGGCCGACCCGGACCGTCGGCTGCGGACCAACCTGCCGCCGCGCAACGAGTCCTTCGTCGGCCGCGGCGAATACCTCGAACGGCTGCGCGACCACCTGACCGACGACAGCGGTCCGGTGACCCTCAGCGGAGGCGCCGGTGTCGGCAAGAGCGAACTCGCCCGCGAGTTCGCCCACCGCTTCGCCTACGACTACGACGTGGTCTGGTGGATCCCGGCGCAGGACCGGGAGACGGTCCAGGCGGGTCTCGGTGAGCTGGCTGACGAGATCAACGCCGTCGATGGCGCGGGGGCGGCGGAGGCGGCCCTGGCGGCGCTGTCGGCTCCCCGCGGCGCCGTCGCCCGCTGGTTGCTGATCTACGACAACGCCGACGACGCGAACGTGCTGGCCGCGCTCATGCCCCGCCCCGGCGCCGGGCACGTGCTGATCACCTCGCGGGACGACGGATCCTCCAACCTGCCCTCGCCGCTGGAGGTCGCGGCGTTCACCGGCGACGAGAGCGTCGCCATGCTGCGGCGGGTGCTCGGAATCAGCACAGACGACGCGCGATCCATCGCGGTCGCGCTGGAGCACCTGCCGCTGGCCCTGCGGCTGGCCACCGCCTGGATCCGGGAGAGCACCAGAGCCCTGGAGCGCGACGGCGTACCCAACCTCGAAGCGGTGGGCCGGTGCGTCGTCGAACTGCTGACCCGGCTGCGACAGCGCCCCGACGAGGACCCGGCCGAGCGGATCCCCGGATCGCACACCGCCACCGTCGCCCGGGTCCTGGACATCACGCTGGCCACCCTCCGGCACACCGAATTCGGCGCGCTGGCGATCCGCCTGGCCGAACTCAGCGCGTTTCTCTCGCCCGAGGGCATCGGCCTGCCCCTGCTGCGGTCGACGTCGATGCTGACCCAGCTCGCCGTGGCAGCCGACGTCGACGCGGAGGAGCTACTGCTCAACGCCGGAGAGACAGATCTCGTACTGACCGTCGGCGCCCGCTTCGCGCTGTACGACGTTGACTGGGGGCACGGCGCGGCCCTGCGGATGCACCGAGCCATCCAGGTCCTGCTGCGCGAGGGAATCCCCGAGCCGGAGCGGCGCGAGCGGCACCGCCAGGTCCTGCACGGCCTGGCCGGGTACGCGCCGACCGACCCGGAGGCCGACGACCCCCGCCACGCCGACATCTTCGACGAACTGCAACGGCACCTCGTGCCGTCCGGCGCCTTGGAAGCCGACGACCGGCAGGTCCGGCACTGGGTCGTCAAGCAGATCCGCTACCTGTTCCTGCTCAACGACAGCGACGCGTGGCAGTCCGCGTTGCAGTTGGCGGGGCCGGCGTGTCAGCGGTGGACGGCCACCGGCGACTTCGACCAGCTGACCATGCGGCTGTTCATCCAGACCGCGAACCTGCACCGGGCACTGGGCCACTACCAGGATGCCCTGCGCCTCGACGAGCAGGTGCTCAGCGAGCAACGCCGCCACTACGGACTGCAGCACTTCCGTACCCTGATCGCCGGCCGGGGCCGGGGCGGGGACCTGCGCGGGCTCGGCCATTTCGAGGACGCCCTGGTCGAGGACCAGGCCACCTTCACCGGCTTCCAGGAGGTGGTCGGCGACGACCATCCCAACACCCGGATGGCGGTCAACAACCTTGCGATCTCCTTCCTGCTCACCGGGGACGCGCGGGAGGCGCTGCGGCTGGCCCGCCAGGAACGCGACCGGCGGATGTCGCTGTTCGGACCGGAGGATCCGCGTACCTGGCGGGCGTCGTGCCAGGTGGGCACCGTCGAGCGGGAGGTCGGCGAATACGACCTGTCGCTGGCCACCCTGCGCGAGGCGCTGGAGCGGATCCACGAGCTGCAGTCCGCCGGCCACCTCGACGAGCTGCGCGTCAACCGCAGCCTCGCGGTCACCGAGCGTCGGCTCGGCCTCACCATCCCGGCCAAGAAGCGCAGCACGGAGACGTTCCGCGGCTACCGGGACCACCTCGGCGAGGACCATCCGCTCACCCGGGGAAGCCTGCTCAGCATGGCGGTGGACTACTACCGGGCCGGGGACCCCGGGATCGCCGTCGAACACGCCATCCGCTGCCTGCGCGGCTACGAGCGTCAGCTGGAGACCGGCCACCCGTTCACCGCGGTCTGCTCGGTCAACCTCGGGCTGTTCCAGCGCGGCGTGGGCGAGTACGACCAGGCTGTCCGCGACGGTGAACGAGGCCTGCGCGCGCTGCGTACCAGACTCGGTGACGCCCACCCCTGGACCCTGACGGCGATGACCGCCCACGCCGGTCACCTGGCCGCCCGGGGCGACCTGGACGACGCCGTCCGGATCCAGGAGGAGTCGCACCTGACCTCCCTGCGCTACCTCGGCCGGCGCCACCCGTGCAGCACCGATGCCGCCGCCAACCTGGCCGCGATCCTCGCGCTGCGCGACGGCGTCGACGACACCGGTCTCTCCGCATTGACCGACACCGACATCGATGTGCCGCAGAGCTGAGGGAGTGACGAGGTGACGGATCCGCAGCTGCTCGACGCCCTGGTGGAGGAGTCGGCCGAGCAGGACGTCCCAGGGTTCCTCAAGAAGCGAAATCTGTGCCGGGGACTGCTGCTCAGTGGGTGCGGCGTCTACCACGTCGCCCACTACACCGCCGGCGTGCTCGACTTCGCGCTGGACCTGCTGGCGCACGGGTCGACTCCGCCCGCGGTAGACGACGCCGATCCGCGGCAGCGCCGGGATGCCCACCGCCGGGTGGGCGCCCAGCTGGTGTACCGCGCGACCGAGCTCAACCGGCGGCTGTGGGAGCTGCAGAGCGGGGCGTTGATCCGGACGGTCGTCCAGACCCGGGCCGGTCTCGTCTTCTGCAACTCCGTCGTCGGCAGCGAGCACGTGGTGGGGTTCGGAGCGGTCCCGGACGCCGCTGCCGGCGCGGTGGCCGACCCGGCCCGGGTGAGCGAGATCGACCGGGCCGCCGCCCGGCTCGCCACCGACCTGCGCCGGCTGACGCGGCAGCGGTCGCAGAATCCCGGCGGCTGGCTGACCGCCGGAGACGGGGAGGCGTCGTCGGACCCGCAGGTATCGTCCGGTGAGGCCTTCCCGCCGTACGTGCGCGGGTCGACGGGTCCCGACGGGATCTTCGCCGCGGCGCTGCGGCCCGCCGGGCTGCACTACCTCAGCCACTACCGGTCGGGGGAGCAGGCGGCGGCGGTGGACATCCTGGAGCACCCGGAGCTGGCGGCGTTCTTCAACCGGGGCGTCGCCGTGGCCGACCGCCGCACGCGCTACCGGCGCCTCGCCGGCGACCTGTCACTGCTGGTGCTGCAGGTGAGCCGGGACCTGCGCCGGGCCGTGGCCGGCGACGTCGCGCGACTGGTGCTCGACGTGGAGATGGGGGCGGTCTACTACTACCGGCTCTCCCCGGACGACTACCTTTTCGGCGTCACCCTCGACCAGGATGCGGTCAGCCAGGCGGATCACACCATGTGGACGGTGGCGCGGCAGCTCATGGAGAACTCGGCCTGAATCGCCACGTGTTTCGTGATCGATCCAGTTTGTGGCCACGGTATCCTCCGTACGAATCAACCAGCGTCGACTCGCCGTGAGGATGGCCGTGACCGCCCTGGCAAGATCAGCGGCCGTGGTCGGCGCCGGACTGGCCGGCCTGCTGCTGGCATGGGCCGGCGACCTTCACGGGCTGGAGAAGTCCCCGGCGTACCTTCTGCTCGCCTCGACCCTGTTGGCGGTGGGGCTGGTCGGCAGCACCCGGGACATCAGCCTCGCCGACGTCCGCGCCCACCTGCCCACGGTGCTGCTCGCCGTCACGGTCGGGGTGATCGCCAAGGCGGCGCTCATCGCCGGGGTCATGTTCCTGATCTTCCGCGACCCGGCGATGCTGGTCCTCGGCGTGGCCGTCGCGCAGATCGACCCGCTGGCGGTGGCCGCGATGAGCCGCCCGGATCGCACCTCGCCCCGGGCCCGCTCGATCCTGTCGATCTGGGCCTCGTTCGACGACCCGGTGACCGTCCTGCTGACCGTCTACTTCTCCGCGATCGCGCTGGACCTGCGCGGCGGCACCAGCGGCAGCGCACCCGGCATGCTCGGCAACCGTCCACTCGACCTCCTTCTCGGCCTGGGCGCCAACCTCGCCTTCGCCGCGCTCGCCTGGCTGCTGTGGCGGCTGCTGCTGGCCGCCGGCCTTCGGGACGGCGCCGCCGTCGGCCCCCGCATCCGGTCGACCCTGCGCGCGACAGCCGTCGCCCTGCTGATCGTGCTTGTCCTCCTCGCGGCCTGGCAGTTCCTCATGCTCGGCCTGGCGATCGCCGGGCTCTTCTTCCGGCCACGCCTCGGCCCCGTCGTCGGCCGATCCACCCAGGCGGCCTACCTCATCGCCACCTTCCTGCTCGGCCTGCTGCTCGTGCAGGGCGTCGACGTGGTCGAAGGAGTGGTGCTCGGCCTGGCGGCGGTCGCCGCCCACCTGCTGGTATCCGCACCCATCTCGCGGGGCCTGCCAACGGCCGATCGGCGCTACCTCGCCTGGGGGCAGCAGAACGGGCTGACCGCGGTGATCCTCGCCCTCGTGCTGGAGCGGAACTTCCCCGGCACGGTCGGGGTCGTCGCCACCGCGATCGTCGTGATCAACTCCATCCACGCGCTGGCCACAGTGCTGCTCGACCGGCACAGACCGCCCGGGCACCCCGAGGCGGCGCCGTCGCGGCCGGACGCCGACCCGACCGGGCTGCCCCACATGCGCGAGATCCCCTCGACCAGGACGCTCGAACCGGAACGGTGAACCTGGGTGCCGCTCCAACTGGTGCGGTGTGCGCAGCGACCAGGGTCACCGCGCTGGCGGCGATCAGCCGGCCACCATCAGCTGGCGCACGCGACCGCTCAACCCGTCGAAGACCGACCGGGCCTCCGACCAGCTGCGTGACCGGTCCGTCAGGTCGACGGCGTCGTCGCCGCCCTCACCCGGGGTGGCCAGGTCGCCCAGCGCGTCCAGCTGGAACAACGGCAGGTACTCGGCGATTCCGTCGTAGGTCTCGCAGAGCTGGTCCAGCCGTTCCAGGTCTGTCGGTTGCGGGTCGCGGAGGTGGATGCCGTACCACTGTTCGATGCCGTCCCGGAACGCCTCGATCAGCCGCCGCAGCACCATGGACGTACCCAGCGCGCGCTGCACGTCCCGGGAGCGCAGCCGCGACCGCAGCGGCGTCCCGCCCTCGGCCAGTCGCCCCGCCCCGGCCAGGGGCGGGGCGAAGGCGCCGCGGAGTCGGCGTTCGAACCCGGTTAGCTGATCGAGGGCCTGGAGCGCCTCGACGAAGACGCGGGCCACCCGGCCCGGCAGCGGAGACGTGACGACCGTCGCCGCCCTTCGCTGGGCCCCGGCGTCGCTGTCGAGCCGGTCCGCCGACCCTCTGAGGTCCTGGCGCAGCTCACCCCGGATCTCGTCGAGCTGGTACGACAACCGCTCGATGGACCGCTGGGTGTTGGTCTGCTGGCTCTGGATGCGTTCGACCCGCTGCCGCACCGAGGTCAGCGCATCGGCGCCGACCACCTGTTCCAGCCGACGCATCGAGGCCTTGACGATGCCCGACAGGTCCTCGGCGAACGACTGCGGGTCGTAGACGATCGGCTCCACGCTGAACGTCGCGGCGAGGTCGGCGGCGAAGTCCGCGGGCAGGTGCCCGACGACGACCAGGATCACCTCGCTGTCCGGCACCGCCGCCCGGATCGCCACGACCCGACGGTTGAGTTCGTCGACCTCCTCGGACTTGAGCACCGACTCGGACAGCAGCACGCAGCAGCCGGCGCCCTGCTCCTCCAGCGGTATCCAGAAGTCGACCGGCAGGTCCCGCATCGAACCGACCAGATGATCTCGCTGGTACGACCAGCCGTCCTGGGTGAGCACCCGCCGCACGTCGGCGGCGACGTCCTGCCGGCTGGCCAGGTCGAACTGGACCCGGACCGCCTCGCGCACCATGACGTGGGTGACCGGCGTGCCGGCCTGGACCGCCCGTTGGTAGAGGTGATAGCAGAGCCGGATCATCCGGCGTGGCACCCCGTCGGCCAGGTTGGTCAGGTACTCGGTGGTCTCCACCGTGAACGGCGCCAGCCGCGCCTCGCCGAACGCCCGCAACTGGCTCTGCCGGATGAAATCCCGCACGTCTTCTGCGGTCAGCGCGGACATCCGCACGATCGGCCCGATTCGCTGTCGCACGTCTGGGCTGAGCAGATGGAGCATGTCGGGCAGTCCGGCGATCACCAGGAAAGCCCCGGCCGACGCGAAGACCCCGATCATCCGCGCGAACCGGGTCATCGTCTCGTCCCCGGGTCGTCCCGCCGTAGAGAGAATCTTGTCCAGCTCGTCGAGCACCAGGACGAATCGTTCGTGCCGGCGCCCGTGCAGCAGGGCGAGTACCCCCATCGTCTCCACCGCGCCGGCCTCCACGTCCGCCCGCGCCGTGACGCCGGCGGCCACCAGGGCCGGCCCCGGCGGATAGCCCATCAACCAGTCCCAGGCCATCGCCTCGGTGGCGGGATCGAGCAGCATCGCAAGTACGGTGCCGAAGGACGGGTTGGTGGTGACCTCGACCAGCTCCTCGCGCAACCGTCCGGCGAGCAGGTCAATCGCCGTCCCCGCCGGGTCACCGGCGCGCGCCGCCAGCGCGGCGGGGGACTCCGACCGGCAGTCCTCGAGGAGGGCGCGTACCGCGTCGCGGGACAGCCGGCCCAGGAACTGACGGCTCAGCGACAGGAACGTGTCGGCCGGCGCGTCGAGGTAGATCGCCCTTCCTGCCGGGCCGGTGACCCGGCGGGTGTGGGCCAGCAGCTCGACCGCGAGATGCGTCTTGCCGGTGCCGTAGTCACCCACCACGGCGACGGTCCCGCCGTCGCCCGTATGCAGGTAGTTGTCCAGGTGGGCGATCGCGTCGCGGATGGCCACCGTGACCACGGTGGTCGCGTCCGTGCCGTCCTCGGTCACCCGGGCGACGGCCGTCGGGGAGAAGGGATTGACCGGACCGGCCGCCGGTGGACCTGCGATTGCGTCCATCTTCCTGATCCTTCGGTAGCTCCGGTCTGGGCACCAGGCCTTCCCGTACCGGAGGCCGGCTCCGCTCGTGCGCCACCTCCGGCCCGTCTTCAAATCGTAGCCGTCCGTAGCCACCGAGGCCGACCCTCACCGACCACCAGCTCGGGCTCACCTGCGAAAAGAGCCGAATGGTCAGGTACGGCCAGTGCCTGCCCGATCGACTACGTCCAATACCATAAGGCTCATGGTCGCAACCCGGTGGCCGCGACGCCCATCCAGGCGCCCCGGCGTGGTAGGCCCGTGCCACCACGGTCCCGCCGACGATAGAGCTGCTCGATGACGGACCCGGCCGCCGGTTCCTCCCGCCCCGCCGGATGGTGGCTGCGCGTGGTGTTCGGAGTCATCGGACTGCTCGCCCTCCTCCTCGGCTACATCGGCTTCGAACACCTGCTGCGGGTGCGGCCGGGCACGGCCCACGATCCGTACGACGTGATCTACTTCGACCTTCAACTCTTCGTCCTCGGCGCCGAGCCCCTGCAGAACCCGGGCCCCTACCCGTGGCAGTTGCAGGTCGCCCGGTTCGCCGCCCCGCTGTTCACCCTGCTCGCCGTGGCCGAGGCCAGCCGGCTGCTGCTCGCCGCCGAGATCCGCCGCCTGCGCGCCCGACGAGCCCGCGGTCACGCCCTGGTCTGCGGCGACTCCCAGTTCGCCCACATGCTCGCCGACCGGCTCTTCGCCGACGGCGAACGCGTGGTCGTGGTGCGCTCCGAACCGTTCGGACCGCTGGAGTACCGCCAGCGCCGGTACCTCGGAGTCATCGGCGACCCCACCAGCGCCGAGGTGCTGCGCGGCGCCGGCCTGCCCCAGGCCCACACCATCTACGCCTGCACCGACGACGACGACCGCAACCACGCGATCGCCAACACCGCCAGCCGACTGATCCAGGACCGACGGCAACCACCCGGGGTCTACATACAGGTCCACGACCCCGAGATGTGCCTGTCACTGCAGGCCCGGCGGCTCGGCGCCGCCGGATCCAGCCGGCTACGGCTCGACTACTTCCACGTCGACGACGTCGCCGCCCGCGCCCTGCACCGGCACCACCCGCTGCCACCCGCGCCCGGCCGACCGACGAAGGTCCTCATCGCCGGGGACGGCACCTTCCGCCGAGCCCTACTGGTGGAAACCGCCCGTCACTGGCGAGCGCGCCGGGCCGACACCCCGTCCGAGCTCGTCCCACCTCTGCGCGTGGACCTCGTGGCCCCGGACGCCAGCACCGAACTCGCCCTCGCGGCGTCCCGTTACCCGTTCCTGACCACCGTCTGCCAGGTGTCCGCGTACGACCTGGACCTCGACGGCCTGGTCGGGCTGGACCAGCTGGGCACCGGCCGCTACGACCGCATCTACATCTGCGCGCCGGACGAGAGCAGCGGCCTGCAGTTCGCGCTGGACACGCCCGCGCTCTGGCAGGGGGCGGCGAGCTCGGTCTTCGTACCGGTCTACCGGCAGGCGGCGCTCGCCGCCGCCTTCCACGGCGATTCCCGCCACGACCTGCTCGACGAGGTGCACGGCAAGCTCCGCCTGTACCCGGTGCTGACCCGCGCCTGCGACGCGCGACTGATCGCCGAGGATCTCACCGAGCGGCTGGCCCGGCAGATCCACGACCGGTACCTCCACGCCCAGCAGCGGGCCGGGGTACGCCCCGGCGACGCGCCCGCGATGGTGGCCTGGTCGCGGCTGCCCGAGTCGCTGCGGCGGGCCAACCGCGCCCACGTCCAGGACATCGCCGCCAAGCTGTTGGATCTCGGCTGCGTCGTGGCACCCCGGCACGGCAGCACCGGCGACGCCTCGGCCGCCGGGCAGGCCATCGACGACCGGATCGACGAACTCGCCCGACTCGAGCACGAACGGTGGTGCCGGGAACGACGAGGGGAAGGCTGGACGTACGGCGAGCCGCGTGACGACGTCCGGCGGCGACACCCCGCGCTGCGTCCGTGGGACGAACTGCCCCCGGGCGTCCAGGAGCAGAACCGCGAGGGGATTCGGGCGCTGCCCGACGTGCTGTCCGACAGCGGGTTCGAGCTGATCCGGCTGACACCCGCCGTGCCCGCGCAACGGACAGGATCGGCCGATGGCACCTGATCCCACACCGGTGCGCGTCGGCATCACCGGGCACATCAACCTGACCCCCGCCACCGAGCGGCTCATCGCCGACGCGCTCCGCGTCGAGTTGCGCCGGATCAGCGACCGGCCGGTGCGCGGCATCACCTGCCTGGCAGCCGGCGCCGACCAGATCTTCGCGCGCACGATCCTGGCCACCGGTGGCACGTACGAGGTGATCCTGCCGGCCCGGGACTACCGGGCCACGGTGATCCGACCCGAGAGCCGGGCCGCCTTCGACGAGCTGCTCGGACGAGCGGCGCAGATCATCCACACCGGACACCGCAGCTCCGGCACCGCCGCCTACGTGGCCGCCAACCGGGAACTGCTGCGACGGGTGCAGCGGCTCGTGGCGGTCTGGGACGGCGAACCCGGCTGCCACGCGGCGTCGACGGACCGGACCATCGAATGGGCACGGCAGCGCGGGATTCCGACCACGATCCTGTGGCCCGTCGGCGCCCGACGAATGCCCACCGGACATTGACGGGTCAGCGCCGCGTTCAGAAACCGTCCCGCATGACGAAGGCAGCAACTAGACCACCCGTCGGGCGGCACCTCGGTGCCGCCCGACCCGCCCCTTCGGGCGGCCGCGGTCATCAAGGACGCGCAGCGCCGCTGGCAGTCCGACCAGGCTCGCGCCCGCGCCGCCCGGGGACATGAGCGGTGACTCGGCGGTACGTCATCATCCACCTGCCGGTCGTCGCCACCGACCTGCCCGCCGCGCAGCGCCTGGCCCGGGGGTGGTCGGCCGCTGGCCGCTCGTCCTGCCGCAGGCCGATCCGGGGGAGACCACTGTCTCCGTCGAGGACGACCAGAACGTACGCATCGGGTTTTCTGCGACCTGCTGATGGCCGGCCGGCGCTGTCTGCTCCGCGCCGACCACGACGGCCCCTGCTCGCGCCGGCCGCGCCGGCCGCGCCGCTGACTGGTCCGCGCCGTCAGATGCCCGAGGTAAGGGCCAGTGTGATCGCGGATCATCGGGCTACCAGGCGTTCGGCAGCCATAGAAGAAGGTCTTGCGCAGTCATCGTATACAACATACGCTCCCCCGAGTCGCCGACTCGAGGAGCTGCCAATGACTAACCACTCCTTCAGCGAAACGAACCCGCGGAGGCTCCGTCCACTCCGGGCAGCTGTGGCGGCGGTTGCTGTCGCCTGCACCGTCGTAGCCTGCTCGCCGGTGTCGGACAGCGGAGGCGGCGCCAACTCCGGCGAGGACCAAGCGGCAGGTCAGGACTTCTTCGGTACGCCGGCGGACCCCGCCGCGGTGAAAAACGGCGGCAAGCTGGTCATCGCCCTCTCCGCCGAGCCCGACGCGCTGGACCCGACCCTGTCGCGTAGCCTCTACTCACGCTACGTCTTCCAGGCGATCTGCCAGAAGCTCTACGACGTGAACGAGCAGGCGCAGGTCGTGCCGCAGCTGGCAACCGCGCTCCCCACCACCAGCGGCGACGGCAAGACCGTCACCATTTCGCTGCGCCAGGACGCGCGCTTCGCGGACGGAACGCAGTTCGACTCCGCCGCGGTCAAGGCCACTCTGCAACGCCACCTGACCAACGCCCGGTCCGCGCGCAAAAGCGAACTCGGTCCGATCGAGAGCATCGACACGCCCGACGCAAACACCGTCGTCGTCCACCTGAAGCAGCCGTTCGCGCCCCTGGTCGGGGCGCTGGCGGACCGGGCCGGCATGATCATGAGCCCGAAGGCGCTGCAGAGCCTGGGCGACAACTTCGCCTCAGCGCCGGTCTGCGTCGGGCCCTTCAAGTTCGCCAAGCGGGTGCCGCAGAACTCCATCGACGTCGTCAAGGACCCGAACTTCTACGACGCCGCCAAGGTCCACCTCGATGCCATCTCGTGGCACATCCTCAGCGACGCGAGCATCCGTGCCGCGAACCTGCGCTCCGGCGACGCCCAGGTCGCCGACAGCATCTCCACCCAGGACGTCGCGGCGCTGCAAAAGGACTCCTCGGTTTCGGTCCTGCAGTCGAATTCTCTCGGCTACCAGGGGCTCACCTTCAACATCGGCAACGTCGACGGCGTCGGCGCCGCGCCCAAGCCCATCAACCGCCCCATCGCGCAGAACGCCAAGGTCCGGCAGGCCTTCGAGTACGCGATCGACCGGAAGGCCCTGGTCCAGGCAGTCTTCAACGGGATCCCCGGCGTCGCCTGCTCACCGATCTCGCCCGGGAGCCCGTTCTCGTCCCCCGAGGCGCAGACCTGTCCGGCGCACGATCCGGCCAAGGCCAAGCAGTTGCTCGCCGAAGCGGGCGTCCAGACGCCGTACCCGGTGACCATGCTCGCGTCGAACACGCCTGACACGCTGCGCCTAGCGCAGGCGCTCCAGGCGATGGTCAAGGACGGCGGTTTCGACCTCAAGATCAACCCGGTGGAGTACTCCTCGCTCCTCGACGAGCAGGACCGCGGCAACTTCGAGCTGCTGCAGCTGGGCTGGAGCGGGCGGATCGACCCGGACGCCAACATCACGAACTTCGTCGGCACCGGCGGGAGCCAGAACGTATCCGGCTACAGCAACCCTCAGCTCGACGCCGTACTGACCCAGGCTCGGCAGTCGAACGACATTGAGGAGCGCAAGAAGCTGTACGGGCAGGCGGTGACGATCCTTCAGCAGGACGACGCGCTGATCTACCTCTACCGGCAGCGGAACCTGACCGCCGTCTCCAAGCAGATCCAGGGCCTGCAGGTCTTCCCGGACGGCGTGATCCGCGCGGCCTTCGCCGGATTCAGCAAGTAGGTCGTCGGTGGCCCGATATCTACTCACGCGCGCCTGGCAGTCAGCGCTGACCCTGCTGTTGTCGACGGTCGTGGTGTTCCTCGGGGTGCGGGCGCTTCCCGGGGACCCAGCGCTCGCCCTAGCGGGTGAGGACCGGTCCCCGGAGGCGCTGGAGGCCATCCGGCACCACTATGGCCTGGACCAACCGCTGCCATTGCAATTCGCGCAGTACGTGGAACGCGTGGTGCAGGGCGACTTCGGCGAGTCGATCCGCACCGGGGTACCGGTCTCGTCCATGCTCACCACCGCCCTGCCCGTGACGGCCGAACTCTCCGTCCTGGCGATCCTCATCGCCGCGGCGCTGGGCGTCGGCGCCGGGGTGCTCGCGGCAGTACGCCGCGGGCACCCGGCGGAGTGGCTGGCCAACGGGCTGGCACTGGTGGGCCTGTCGGTGCCGCACTTCTGGCTCGGACTACTCGCGATCCTCTACCTCGCCGTGGCCACGGGACTCTTCCCGGCCTCCGGATTCGTGCCGCTGCTGGAGGATCCGGTGGACAACCTGCACCACATCGTCCTGCCGGCCGTGATCCTCGGCACGGGCCTCGCCGCCATCATCATGCGGCAGACCCGTTCCGCGATGCTGGACTCGCTCTCCTCCGACCACGTCCGTACGGCGAAGGCGAAGGGCCTTCGGCCCCGAGCCGTCATCACCCGGCATGCGCTCCGCAACAGCCTCATCGTGGTGGTGACGATCGTGGGCCTTCAGCTCGGGGGGCTGATATCGGGGGCGGTCGTCACCGAGCAGATCTTCGGACTTCCCGGCTTCGGCAAGATGACCATCGATGCGGTGTTCCAGCGGGACTATCCCGTGATCCAGGCGGTCGTCCTGCTCACCGCAACGGCATACATCGTGATCAATTTCCTCGTGGACCTGCTCTACTCGGTTATCGACCCCCGTATCCGGGTGACGGGGGATCCGGCATGACCGTGCTCACCGTTCCGGCGGTGGAGACCGGTCCCGCCGGCATCAGCCGGCGCACCCGCGTCCTCCGGCGATTGAGAAGGAACCCGCTCGCCGTCGTGAGCTTCGTCGTGCTCGCGCTCGTGGCCATCGTCGCTCTGCTCTCGCCCTGGATCACCCCCTACTCGGTGGATCAGACCGACTTCGCCCACACCTTCTCGCCTCCGGGCACTCCCGGCCACGTGCTGGGGACCGACGACCTGGGCCGTGACGTCCTGTCCCGCATCATGCTGGGGGCACGGGCCTCCCTGCAGGTGGCACTCCTGGCGGTGGCCACGTCCTTGATCGTCGGCGTGCCGCTCGGACTGGCGGCAGGCTACTTCCGGGCCTGGGACGCGGTGATCTCGCGCTTCACCGACCTGCTGCTCGCGTTCCCGTTCCTGATCATGGCCGTAGGGTTGGCCGCCATCCGGGGCGCCAGCCTCGCCAACGCCGCCGTGGCCATCGGGATCGCGCAGATTCCGGGGGTGATCCGCGTGGTGCGCTCGGATACCCTGCGGCTCAAGTCGCTGGACTTCGTCGCCGCGGCTGTGGTGGACGGCGCGAGCGACCTGTGGGTGCTCGCCCGGCACATCCTGCCCAACGCGACGTCGGTGATCCTGGTGCAGGCCACGGTCGCGATCCCGGCCGCGATCCTGGGCGAGGCGGTGCTTTCGTTCCTGGGCCTCGGCATCCAGCCCCCGGCTCCCAGCCTCGGCACCATGCTGGCCACCGCCCAGCAGTTCGCCGCCCGCGCGCCGTGGGCGGCGGTCCTGCCCGGCGTCGTGATCATGGGCCTGGCGCTGGCGTTCAACGTCTTCGGCGACGCCCTTCGTGACGCCTTGGACCCGAAGGGAGACCGGTGATGACCACGGTCGAGCGGGTGGGCACCGGCTCCTCCGCGGTCGGCACACCCGTCCTGGAGGTACGCGACCTCTCGGTCTCGTTCACCACCGAGGGCGGAACCGTCTCGGCGGTCGACCGGGTGAGTCTTGATCTGGCGCTCGGTGAGATCGTCGGGATGGTGGGCGAGTCGGGCTGCGGCAAGAGCGTCACGGCGATGAGCATCGCCGGCCTGCTGCCCGACAGCGCCCGGATCTCCGGCTCGGTGCGGCTGGAGGGAACCGAGCTCGTCGGCACCCGCGAGTCGGTGCTGCGCCGCGTGCGCGGCAAGGAGATCGCCTACATCTTCCAGGAACCGATGACGTCCTTGAACCCGGTGCTCACCGTCGGGCGTCAGATCGGCGAGGTCCTGCAGGTTCACGAGCGGATGTCCCGCCGGGCCGCCCGCGCCCGCGCTGTCGAGCTGTTGTCGCTCGTCGGGATCCCGTCCGCCGCGAAACGTGTCGACAACTACCCGCATCAGCTCTCCGGCGGCATGCGCCAGCGCGTGATGATCGCGATGGCGGTGGCCTGCGGACCGAAGGTGCTGGTGGCCGACGAGCCCACCACCGCCCTGGACGTCACGGTCCAGGCCGGCATCCTCCAGGTGCTCCGCGACCTGCGAGACAGGCTGGGCACGACCATCCTCATCATCACGCACGACCTCGGCGTGATCGCCGACATCGCGGACCGCGTCGTCGTCATGTACGCCGGGCGGGTGGTGGAGCGGTCACCGGTCACCGACCTGTTCGCGCATCCGTACCACCGGTACACGGCCGGGCTCCTGTCGGCTTCACCGACGCCCGGCGTACACGCCGGCGCCCAGCGGCTGCAGGAGATTCCCGGTCTCGTGCCTGTCTTGTCGACCCAGCCGGACGCCTGCACATTCGCGGACCGCTGCCCGGCTGCCGATTCGCAGTGCCTCGACTCCGCCCCGCCCCTGGAGGTGGTCAGGACCGGGTCCGCGGTCCCGGTGACGGACCACCTCGCGGCATGTTGGCATCCCTGCCCGACACCGCGGATGCAGCCCCAGGAGACAACCGCATGACGCCGCAACCGAACGCCCTCGAACTCGAGGACCTGGTGATGCACTTCGGGCCGGTACGAGCCGTGGATGGGGTGTCCCTCACGATCCCCAAGGGCCGGGTCACGGCGCTGGTGGGGGAGAGCGGCTCGGGGAAGTCGACCGTGGGCCGGTGCGTGGTGCGGCTCGAAAAGCCCACCGCGGGCGTGGTCAGGATCGCCGGCACGGATGTCACGCACCTGTCCCGGCGACAGCTACGCCGGCATCGGAGTGACGTGTCGATCGTCTTCCAGGACCCGGCCGGCTCGCTGGACCCGCGCATGCTGGTGGGCGAGATCGTGGCCGAGCCGTTGCGGCTGTCCGGCAAGCGGATCTCCCGGCGCGACCGGGAGGCCCGCGTCGCCACGGAGCTCGGCAGGGTGGGCCTGCGGGCTGAAGTGGCGCGCCGGTATCCCCATGAGCTCTCCGGAGGGCAACGCCAGCGGGTCAGCATCGCCCGGGCACTGATCTCCGAGCCCATGCTGCTCATCGCGGACGAACCGACGAGCGCACTCGACGTGTCCGTGCAGGCGTCGGTGCTCAACCTCCTCGCCGACTTGCAGCGGGACATCGGGTTCGCCTGTCTGTTCATCACCCACGACCTGTCCGCGGTCGAGTACCTGGCGGACGACATCGCCGTCATGTATCTCGGTCAACTCGTGGAAAAGGGCCCGCGCGAGCGGATCTTTGCGCGACCGGCCCACCCCTACACACAGGCGTTGCTGGCGGCCGCACCGGTGGCCGACCCGGTCCGCCAACGGCAGCGTCAACCGGTGCTGCTCGGCGACGACCTGCCGTCCGCGCTGGATCCGCCATCCGGCTGCCGCTTTCGTACCCGGTGCCCGCTGGCGTTCGACCGGTGCGCGACCGAGGTACCCGCGCAGGTGGAGTTCGGCGGCGGCATGGCCGCATGCCACCTGGTCCAGCCCGACGGCACCCGACCCGACGTCCGGGCTGCTGAAACGAGTGAGGTGTTGCCATGACGTTGACCACCAGGCCGACCCTGCAGGGAACCTTCGGGATGGTGTCCTCGACGCACTGGCTCGCGAGCCAGTCCGCCATGGGGATCCTCGAGCGGGGTGGGAACGCCTTCGACGCCGCGGTCACCGCCGGGTTCGTCCTGCACGTCGTCGAACCTCACCTGAACGGGCCGGGCGGTGAGGCGCCTGCCATAGTGGCAACGGCTCAGGACCGGAGCCCGAAGGTGCTCTGTGGGCAGGGGCCGGCGCCGGCCGGCGCCACCATCGCGCACTTCCGGTCCCTCGGGATGGAACTCATCCCTGGGTCCGGCCCACTCGCGGCCGCCGTGCCCGGCGCCGTGGACGCCTGGCTTCTGCTGCTGCGGGACCACGGCATGCTCTTCCTCGAGGAGGTGCTGGAGCCGGCGATCGGCTATGCCGGCGCCGGCCACCCGCTGGTCGGCAGGGTCGGTGACACGGTGGCCGCGGTGCAGTCGCTGTTCGAGGAACATTGGCACACCTCTGCACAGCTCTGGCTGCGCGACGGCAAGCCGCCGGCGGCGGGCGAGGTTTTCACCAACTCGGCCTACGCGCGGACCCTGCAGCGGCTGGTTGACGCCGGTCGGGCAGCCGGCTCCGACCGTGCGGCGCAGATCGAGGCCGCACGCCGTGCCTGGGGTGAAGGTTTCGTCGCCGAGGCGGTCGACCGGTTCAGTCGGGAACCGTTCCAGGACTCCAGCGGACGTCCCCATGCCGGCCTCGTCACCGGCGGGGACATGGCTGCCTACTCCGCCACCTGGGAGGAGCCGGTCGTCCTCGACTGGAACGGCTACTCGGTGGCGAAGACGGGTTTCTGGGGCCAGGGCCCGGTGCTGCTGGAGACCCTGGCGGTCCTCGACGCGCTCGACGACCCCCGGGTGTACGACCCGTCGACCGCGGCCGGCATCCACGCCCAGGCCGAAGCGCTCAAACTCGCCTTCGCCGACCGGGAGGCCTGGTACGGCGATGGTGACGTGCCCGCGAAGGCGCTCCTCTCCCGGGAGTACGCGCGGGAGAGGGCGGGCCTGATCGGCGGACGAGCGTCAGCGGAGCTGCGACCCGGCCGCCCCGATGGCGCGGAACCACATCTCCCGGCCTACGTGCGAGGCAGTGCCGGACGCCGTGCCGACCTGGTGGACCCCACGACGGGGGAGCCGACGGTGAAGTCGGACGGGGTGACCCGCGGCGACACCTGTCACGTCGACGTGGTCGACCGCTGGGGCAACATGATCTCCGCTACGCCGAGCGGTGGCTGGCTGCAGAGCTCTCCCACCATTCCGGAGCTCGGTTTCCCCCTCGGCAGCCGGCTCCAGATGTTCTGGCTGGAGGAGGGCCTCGCCTCGTCGCTGGCCCCGGGACGCCGGCCGCGTACCACGCTGAGCCCGACCATGGTGCACCGCGACGGGGAGCCCGTCCTGGCGTGCGGCACTCCCGGTGGCGACCAGCAGGACCAGTGGCAGCTGCTGTTCCTGTTGCGCCATCTCGTCGGGGGTCGGTCCCTGCAGGAGGCCATCGACGCGCCGATGTGGCACACGGTCAGCCTGCCGGCGTCCTTCTACCCGCGCGACATCGAGCCCGGCGTCCTCGTGGTGGAGGACCGGCTGGACGAGGATGTGCTGGCGGCACTGCGTGCGTACGGGCACGAGGTGCGGCTGTCCGGCTCGTGGACCCTCGGCCGCCTGTGCGCCGTGACCCGCGACCCGGGCACGGGCGTGCTCGCGGCCGGAGCGAACCCGCGTGGCATGCAGGGCTACGCCTGCGGCCGTTGAATGTTAGCGGGCGCCGTACCGGCCCTCGGCGTTCTCGTACGCCGCGGCGGAAGCGGCATCGAGGTGGGCCAGTGCGGCTCGCTCGGCCCGGTCACCGTCACCCGACTCGATGGCGTCGACCAGCTGAATGTGCTCGGCCCACGAGTGTGGTGCCCGTTCTGCGGCACCCAGCCGGAAGACCCACTGCACATGGAGGTACAGCGCCTTGGCGATCGACGACAGCCAGGGGTTTCCGCTGATCTCGAGGATCCGCAGGTGGAGGACACTGTTCAGCTCGGCGACCCGGCGCAGGTTCTGCTGCTCCGTCGCCGCGCGGCCCTGGTCCAGCAGTGCCCGCAGGGCGGCCACGTCCGCCGCCGTCGCCCGCTCGGCCGCCAGCCGGGCGGCCAGCGCCTCCAAGCGCAGGCGAACGGCGAACATGTCCGCGACGGCCTCGCTGCTCGGAGAGGCGACCACCGCCCCGCGGCGGGGCAGGATCACCACGAAACCCTCCGCCTCCGCGACGCGCAGCGCCTCCCGGACGGGGTTACGGGAGACGCCGAAGTCCTCGGCTAGCCGGTCCTCGGTCAGCCGCTCCCCCGGAAAGTAGTCGCCGTCGATGATGGCGGTCCGTAGTGCGGCGAGGACCTGGTCGCGTAGCGGCAGGTGTTGAGCGCCGAGTTTGCCCCGCAGGTCTTCAGCCAATCTGATCGCCTCTCCGTGAAACATCCCAGACGAAGCGTATACGAAGAACAATTTGCGAAGGATAGCCGACAGTGCTGAGAACACTTCCGAACGTCGTACGTTTTCGCGCCGCGGCGAAGGGCAACCAGAACCTCCTGCGGCGCAGGCACGCCCTCGTTGTCGTGCTCACCTTCCTGACCGGGAGCGCCGACGCCGTCGGATTCCTCGCCCTCGGTGGAGCCTTCTCGAGCGTCATGACGGGCAACATGGTCCTGCTCGGGCTCTCGGCGGGCAGCGGCCATGCCGACCTCGCCCTGACCTCAGGCTGTGCCATCGTCAGTTTCATCGCCGGCGTCCTCGCGGGCGCCCACCTCGTCGGTGCGGCGCAGCCGGACGACCCGGTCTGGCCACGCCAGGTCACGCGGGCGCTCGTCCTGGAACTCCTGGTGTTCGTCGCGTTTCTCGTCGTCTGGGAGGTCAACCCGCCCAGTCGTTCGGCGCATGTCGGTCTTGGGCTCCTGATGCTGTCGGCAGCGGGGCTCGGCATACAGAGCAGCGCCATTCAACGGTTCGGCGTACCGGGCCTCTCCTCCACATACCTGACCGGCACTCTGACGAGTCTGATCGCCGGTGTCGCTGCGCGAAGCCCATGGCGCAGCCTCCGGCCCAAGGCTCACGTCCTGCTGGCCCTGATGAGTGGCGCCGCTGTCGGTGCCCTGACTGCCCTACACCTGCCCGCATGGTCGCCGGTGCTGCTGATCGTGCCACTCGTGTTCGTCATCGCCGTGTCCTCGCGCATGGCGGAATAGTCGTCCATCAAACGTGCCGATCACCTGGTAGGCACGAGAGTCGCTACCGTTGACGTCTTCAATCTGACAAGAAAGCATCTGCGATGCGGTCAAGAGACAACGACGTGGCCCGCCACGAGCTGATCCGGCAGGAGGTCGCCCGGCAGGCCGGCGCCTTCGAGGATCCCCGTCTCAACGACGCCTTCACCAGACATCCCCAGCGCCCCGTCGACTTCGCGCAGCCGAGCCCCGAGGACGTCTGCCTGGACGTCGCCTGCGGCACGGGACTGGTCGCCCGCGCACTCGCGGCGCGCACCCGGCACGTGACCGCGCTCGACGCCACGCCCGAGATGCTGGCGACGGGCAAGGCGCGGGCCGACGTCGAAGGCGTGTCCAACGTGGTGTTCCAGCGGGGCGACGCGGCGCGGCTGCCGTTCCTCGACGGTTCGTTCTCGCTCGTGGTCTCCCGGTTCTCGCTGCACCACGTGGCCGAGCCGGACCGGGTCGCGGTCAAGATGGTACGGGTGTGCCGGGCGGGCGGGCGGTGGTCGCCGAGATGGTGGTCAGGCCGGAGGTGCCCGGCGATCCCGACCGGGTGGAGCGGCTGCGTGACCCCTCCCACGGAGTGATGCTCGGTGGGAGGGGATCGTCCGGCTGCTCACCTCGGCCGCGGCCGTACTGGAAACGGCTGATGTCTTCGACGTCGAGCGTCCGCTTCGTCCCTGGCTCGAACAGGTCGGTACGCCCGGCGCCGTCGCTGGTCAGATCGAGGACGAGCTGTCCCGCGAGCTTGCCGGCGGCGCCCCGACCGACATGCGCCCGCTCATCGTGGACGGCGAACTCTGGTTCACCCAGACGTGGGCACACATCTCCGTCACCGTGCCGGGCTGACCGGCTCGGTCTCACCCGCCGGCGAGCAGCTTCTTCTGCACCTTGCCCATCGCGTTGCGGGGCAGCTGCTCGACCAGGTGGATCTGCCGTGGGCGTTTGTGCGCAGAGATCCGACCGGCCACGAACTCGATGAGCTGCGCCTCGGTCACCGCGTCGGCGACCACGTACGCGACCACCTGCTGCCCGAGGTCGGGGTGGGGCGCGCCGATCACCGCAGCCTCCCGGACCGCGGGGTGGGCGAGCAGCGCATTCTCCACCTCGCCCGCGCCGATCCGGTACCCGCCACTCTTGATCATGTCGACGGAGGCGCGGCCGATGATCCGGTGCCACCCGTCGGCGTCGATGGTCGCGACGTCCCCGGTACGGAACCAGCCGTCGGAAGTGAACGACTCCCGGTTGGCTTCCGGCCGGTTGAGGTACCCGCTGAACATCATCGGCCCACGTATCTGGAGTTCGCCCGGGGACTCACCATCGGGCGCCACCGGGGTGCCGTCCTCGCCGACCAGCCTGCTCTCCACCCCGGCAAGTCGCGTGCCGACGAACCCGGGCCGGCGCTGCCCGTCCGCGCGACTGCTGACGGTGATCAGCGTTTCGGTCATCCCGTAGCGCTCGACGGGCGGTTGTCCGGTGAGCTCGGCGAGCTGCTCGAAGACGGGCAGGGGTAGCGGTGCGCTGCCGGAGACCAGCAGCCGGGCCGAAGACAGGGCTCGGGCGGCGGACGGATCGGCGCAGACCCTTGACCACACGGTCGGCACGCCGAAGTACAGGGTTCCGGCGGTGGCGGCGTAGGCGTCCGGCCTGGGTCGACCGGTGTGGGCCAGCCGGGACCCGACCCGGAGTGCTCCCAACACACCGAGCACGAGGCCGTGCACGTGGAACAGGGGGAGACCGTGCACCAACAGATCGTCGGGAGTCCACGACCAGGCGTCCGCGAGGGCGTCCAGGTCGGCGGCGATCGCCTGCCGCGGGATGAGCGCTCCCTTCGGTGCTCCCGTGGTGCCGGAGGTGTAGAGGATCAGTGCGGTGCTCTCCGGCGCGGGTTCGGGATAGCTGGTGCCCGAGCGTGCACTCAGGTCGACAGCAGCGACGGGGACCCGCACCTCCGCCAGTGGCGCGGTGCCCTCGCTCGGCGGGGGGACGAGCAGCAGCGAGGCCGCGGAGTCCCGCAGCACGTAGTCCCGCTCGATGGGACCGGAGTCCGGTGGCACCGGCACGACGGGCACCCCGGCGAGCAGGCCGGCCACGACCGCCACCACGGTCTCCATGCTGGCTGTCGCCCAGACCGCCACCGCGTCGCTGCCGGCGATGCGGTCGGCGAGGGCGGTGGCGGCGGACAACACCGCTTCCCGGGGGGCCCGCTGGTCCCCAACCCGGATCGCGTCCGCGTCGTCACCGAACGCCCCGGACAAGGCCGGCAGCAGCACCTCTCCGCTCCCTCGTCGCATCGTGGTCACCGTCCCGTCCATGTCGTCGGCTGCTTGGCGGTAAAGGCCCGGACGGCGGCTCGGAAGTCGTCGCTGCCGTAGACCCGGGAGACGATGTCGTCACCGTCGGCGCGGCCCCGGCGC
The DNA here is from genome assembly GCF_045207895.1 of Micromonospora sp. NBC_00898. Lineage (NCBI taxonomy): Bacteria > Bacillati > Actinomycetota > Actinomycetes > Micromonosporales > Micromonosporaceae > Micromonospora > Micromonospora sp. NBC_00898. The sequence goes on along the minus strand of NZ_CP108775.1, from coordinate 2,375,365 downwards.
AGCCGTCGGATCGCCTCCTTCGTCGCCCACATGGTCAGCGGGGCGTGCCCGGCCAGGCGGTCGACGGTCTGCTGGACGGCCGCGTCGAGATCCTCCGTGGACTCGGCCACGAATCCCGCCGCGTGCGCCTCCCGACCGGAGTAGAACCTCGCGTTGAGCAGCAGATCCAGGGTACGGGCCGGCCCGAGGTGGTGCAGCAGCAGCGCGTAGGTGGGCATCGACAGGCAGTTTCCCAGGGTCCTGGCGATGGGGATCCCGAACCGCGCGTCGGGTGTGGCAAGTCGTAGGTCGCACCCGGCGGCAATCGCCAGGCCTGCGCCGACGCAGTATCCACGGATGGCCGCGACCGTCGGCACGTTGACGTCCTCCAGGCGGTCCAGCACCCGCGTGATCTTCCGTTCGTATTCGACCCCGTCGGCGCCGCCGGTGAAGTCCGCGAACTGTCTGATGTCAGTGCCGGCGACGAAGGCGTCCTCGCCCGCCCCGCGCAGCACGAGCACCCGCACGTCGTCGTCCGCGTCGGCCCGTTCACACGCCTGGTACAGGTCGTCGTACATCGCCCACGTCATCGCGTTGCGCTGCCGGGGTCGGTTGAAGGTCACGGCGAGGGCCGGGCCCTGCTTCTCCACCAGGATCTCGAAGCGGGAACCGGGCGACGAGGACATGGCCTACCTCCTGGTGGTCGTTGTCGCGGCGGAGCTCGTGGTCGTGGCGCCCGCCGCGCAGCGCCTGGCCCGGGTGGTCGGCGGCTGGCAGGTGGTGCTGCCGCACGGCGACCCGGCGGAGACCACCGTCTCCGCTGGCGACGACCAGAACGTACGCCATCGGGTCTTCTGCGACCTGCTGATGCCCGACGACCGGCGCTGCCTGCTCCGCGCCGACCACGACGGCCCCTGCACCCGCCGGCTGCGCCGCTGACCCGGCCTCGCGACGCCGGCCCAGCAATTCCGCGGGTGTGCCGGCGCCGCAGGACCACCCTGCGCGAGGCGGTGAGCGCCGAGGAACTCGAGGACCTGGAATCCGAGCTGCCAAAGGACATCCGGTGACTACCCGCGAGCGACGGCGATCCTGAGCGACGTCGGGGTCCGAAGCCATGGGTGGACACCAGCGCTACCGCCTGCCCCGACTGCGGGCAGGCGGACATACTCTGCCGGACGCGGTGAGCTGCTCGGAATACGGTCACAACGTGCTGTTGGAGTACTAGGCTAGGGGACGTGGTCGTCTGATCATGTTTCTTGACTCAGCGTGGCCAACCGGCGGGCATCGTCTGTTGTCCATGGTTTCGTCCGGCGGATCGCGGTTGGCAGGGCACCGAAGTCGCCGCCGCGGACCGCCATCCTGGCGTTGTATGGGAAGGGTCGACATGTCCGACAAGTCTCCCCAGAAGAGCAATATGAAGAAGCCAGCCATGACTTTGAAGGAAAAGCGCGCGGCGAAGAAGGCCAAGCAGGCGGACAAACCTTCGGCGATCCCGCCAACTGGCCACTGAAAGAACGGTACGGCCGCCGCTTGACGTTCGATCGACTCGGTCCCGGTGAGGACTTGGGGCGGCCCGGGCTGATCAGCCAGCGCGTGCCCGTTCAGGAAAGGGTGACCCCGAGTTTGCCGAGTGCACCGGAGAAGTCGGCGAGTGCCTGGGGCACCTCGGCCAGGTCATAGCGTCTGGTGATCGGTACGCGCAGTCGACCGGCTACGACGTCGCCGGCGAGCCGGTCGAGGGTTGCCGGCTCCGGGCTGGCCATGATCGAGGTGGCGGCCGGGTGCTGGTCCGGGCCGAAGCCGATGGTGGAGGCGAGGCGCCCGTCGGGGGTGAGCAGCCCGGCCAGCTGCGCGCCGTCGCCGGCCAGGTGCACCACCGCGGGTACGCCGTCCGGTGCGACCGCCCGGACCTGGCCGCTGAGGTCGCCGGTGTAGTCCACCGCCTCGGCAGCGCCCAGCTGTCGTACGAAGTCGGTGGCGGCACCGGGGCGAGCGGTGGCGATGACGCGGGCGCCGGCCGCCGCGGCGTACTGGATCGCGAGCGCTCCTACACCGCCGGTCGCGCCGGCGATCAGGACGGTTTCACCCGGCTTGGGGGCGACGGCGTCCACCGCGTCGACCGCGGCGGTGCCCGCCAGTCCGAGCGCGCCCGCGGTCGGCAGGTCCAGGTCCTCGGGGACCCAGGTGATCCCGTACTGGTCGCCCACCGCCAGGAGCTCGGCCCACGCGCCGTCTCGCAGGTACGGCTTCATGACCACCCCGAACACCGTGTCGCCGATGCCGAACCGGGTGGGCCCGTCGCCGACCGCCTCCACCGTGCCGGCGAAGTCCTTGCCGAGCGCGACCGGGAAGCGGTACTCCATCCTGCCCTTGAGCATTCCGGCCGCCGCCATCTCGTCGAAACCGTTGACGGAGGACGCCCGCACCCGCACGAGCACCTCACCGGGGCGAGGGCCGGGCTGGGGCAGGTCGCCGGCCAGGGCCGGTGCCGCTCCAAGCTCCTGAAGTGTGATCGCCCGCATACGCTGGTCCCTTCGCAAAGCGCCTGTCCGGATGACATGGGTTTCCGCCTGTTGACGTCTCGGTCCCCGGTCCGGTTCCGGCCTTCCCGTACCGACCGCACCCAAACTGCGTCGCGACTACCGCTCCGGATCGGCGGCATGAGGTCCGCAGCTGACCGGCCAGCGTCGCTGGACATGCCGGTGGCCGGGCGCTGGTGCGCGCCGGCCACCGTGTCCACTCGCCCCGCTGCAGCAGGCCGACGCCGTCCTCGGCCGGGCCGCGGACGGCGGGGGTTCGGCCCTCGGCTGCGCGACCCCGGCCGACTACGCGCTGCGAAAGGTGCCGATGTCCTGGTTGGTCGGGCTCGGCGGGCCGCATCCGGCCCCTCATGCGGCCCGCTGTCCGTATATCGTCGGATGCTGTGACCGCACCTGAGACGCGTCGGTCGCGATGTGGGACGCCCCCACAGCCGAGGACGGGCCGCCGGACGTCACTCTTGCGGCGCAACTCCCCGCCGACGCACTGGCCCGCGTCAACGCCTACGACGGAGCCGTACAGTGACCCGAGAAGCGGCTGTCGGCAGGGGTGGCCCGCCGGCTGTGGCCCACCCTGGCTGGAGCGAACCCGGAACAACCGCACCGATGGGTCCATGTGTCCGTACCGGATGTGGATCGGGTCCTACCTGCTCGGCGCACTGGCTCCTGGCGAACGCCATGAATTCGACAAGCACCTGCCGACCTGCCACGACTGCCGCACCGAGCTCATCAGTCTGGCTGCCCTGCCCGGCCTCCTGACCCGCGTGCGCAAGCTGTGAGCCTACGACTGCCGCACAAAGGCCGTCAGGCTCAGCCTTTCGTAAGCCGGGCGACGTGGTCCACCAGCGCGGCCCGGAAGCCCTGATGCCCCGACAGGTCCGCGCCACAGACCGGTGAGGTGGACGCGCCTGGGCAGGTGGCCGGTGCCGCGGCCTCGGTCGAGGTCGGTCAGCCGTTGAGCGCGGGGGCGGGGCCGGTCGAGTCGCGGACGATCAGGGCGTGGCCGGTGGACCGACGCCTGGGGCGGGCTGATTTCGGCTTCAGCGCCAGGCCGAGCGCCATCCGCCCCATCTCGGTCATCGGCAGGCGTACGGTGGTCAGGCCCGGTGCCAGGTCGGCGGCGACCGACACGTCGTCGAAGCCGACCACCGACATGCGTTCCGGCACCGGGATGCGCCGAGCCCGCAGGGTGGACAGGACGCCGATCGCCATCGCGTCGTTGAGCGCGATGATCGCGGTGGTCTCCGGGTGGTCGCTCAGGATCCGTTCGGCCGCCACCCGGCCGCCGTCGCGGGTGAAGTCGGAGTGCACGACGGGCAGTTCGTCGAGGGAGAGCCGGTGCGCGGCGAGCGCGCCCGCCACGCCGGCGAGCCGGTCGGCCACTGTGGTCAGCCCGGGGGTGCCGGCGGCGACGGCGATCCGGCGGTGGCCGAGTGCCAGCAGGTGCGTGCCGATGGCGCGGCCGCCGGCCTCGTTGTCCGGCACGACCGCGTCGACGCCCAGGGCGTGCCGACCGATGACGGCGACCCGGCCGCCGCCGCGCTGGAAGCCAGCGAGCTCGGTGCGCGCCTCGGCCTCCACCCGCGGGTCGACGTAGCCGGAACCGGCGATCAGGATGATCCCCACCTGCTGGGCGATGAGGTGCCGCAGCTGACGCAGTTCGTTGTCCGGGTCGCGTCCGGAGTGGGCGATCTGGACCAGCAGCCCTTCCTCGGCGGCGACCTCGATGACCCCGCTGGCGATCTCGGAGAAGTAGGGGTCGTCGATCTGGTGGACGATCAGGCCGACGGTGGAGCTGGCGCCGCCGGCGAGGGTGCGGGCGTACGGGTTGGCGACATATCCGAGTTCGCGGGAGACCTGCCGGACGCGGTCGGCCACCTCTTCGCTGACGCCCTCGCGACCGGCCAGCGCGCGGGAGGCGGTCGCCAGCGAAACGCCGGCGCGTTCCGCCACATCGACGAGGCGCAGCCGGGGACCGGGTCTGGGCATCCGCAACTCCTGAGAGACATTGATCCGCAACGCGCTCTTGCCTGTGGCGTGAGCCACAGCATAGGCTACGTAAGCGCTTACGTAAGCGCTTTCGTACATGCGGCACCACCGCTGTCCGGCCGCCGTCGGGCGAACCTCACCTCGGCCGTCCGGTGGCCGGACGGCGCTCCGTCCTGTCCAGACTTACCCCGACTCCAGCGAACCCGAGCACCGTCCTGTGCCTCTCGCGTAAGCGCTTCCCGCAGCGCCCGCCACCGCGTACCGACGAAGGGAGCACCTCCCCATGAAAAGATCCGGACGGGCCGCCGCCGCGGCCACCGCCCTGCTCGCGCTGGCCCTGACGGCCGGGGCCAGCCCCGCCCGGGCCGACCGGCCCGGCCCGTACGACGTCCACCCCGCACTGTGGTCGCACCTGGTCGCCTTCTACGACTTCGACCACCCGGTGGCCGGCGATGCCGCGCGCGAGCAGGACCAGGGCCGCTCCGGCACCGAGATCGAGCTGGTCAACGGCGGCGCGGCCATGCGGGTCCCCGACGAGGCGTACAAGGGCAGCGGCAACGCGCTGCAGACCGGGCAGGTCAACCCGACGGTCGCCGGCAACGACGACTGGAAGGCCGGGACCTGGTCGTCCAGTGGCGTGCAGACGCTGCACGCGTTCAGCGGCGCCGAGAGCGCGACCGTGATGGGCTGGTTCAAGCGGGACATGGACGGCCCGGCGCTCAACTCCACCACCGCCAACCCGTCCGACCGGTTCAACGCGATCGGCCTGGCCGGCGTGCTGACCGGAGACTCCGACGGCCACGCCGTGCGGGCCCTGCTGGAGCTCATCGACGTCAACGGCGAGCTGCGTCTGGTCGCACTCGGGCGGCGCATCGACGGCGGGTCCTCGCAGACGTTCGCCGCGAGCGAGGACTGGCGGACCCTGCTGCCGAAGGGGGAGTGGGTGCACCTCGCCGCCACCTACGACTTCACCACCGGCACCATGGTGCTCTACCGCAACGGGGAGCCGGTCGACGGCTTCTACACCATCACCGGCGATCCGTGGCAGGTGTCCGGGCCCGGCCCGCACGTCACCAGCGCCACCGACCCCCGCGGCATCAAGATCGGCGGGAGCTTCCCGCAGAACACGCTGGAGCGCAATCCCTGCGACTGCCGCATGGACGGCCTCATGTTCCTCGACAGCGTCATCCCGGCGAGCGACATCGCCAAGCAGTACCGGTACATGGCCCGCTGACCGAACCTCGGCACCGTCCCACCGAGAAGGAGAATCCGCGTGCTCATTCGCGCAGGCAGCCCCGGCAGGCTCCGTAGAGCCGCGCTGACCGCCGGAGTCACTGCCGCCACCCTCGTCCTGTCCGCTCTGGTCGCGGCGCCCGCCCGGGCCGCCGGGGCCGTCTACGACCCGATCCCCGACACGCCGATCCAGTCCCAGCTCGGGCTGGTCCTGCAGGAGTACGCCAGCTTCCCGCAGTCGAACCCGAACCCGGCCCCGGTCGACCAGCGGCTGATGCGCAAGGCCCGGATCAACACGATCACCGAGCTGCCCGACGGCTCCGGTCGCCGGGCGGTGCCGGACCTCAACGGCAACCTGTACCTCGTCGAAAACGGCGTGCCGCACGTCTACCTCGACGTCGCGGCGACGTTCGCGCCGCAGTTCTTCTCCGGCCGCGGCCTCGGCCAGGGCTTCGGGTACGTCGCGTTCCACCCGGACTTCGCGCACAACGGCCGCTTCTACACCATCCACACCGAGCAGGCGTCCCTCGCCACGAGGGCCCCGGACTACGCCCAGCCGAACACCATCTACCAGGGTGTCATCACCGAGTGGACGGCCACCGACCCGGCCGCCGACACCTTCTCCGGCACCCATCGCGAGGTGTTGCGGATCGGCTTCGGCGGGCAGGTCCACGGCATCCAGGAGATCAACTTCAACCCGACCGCCCATCCGCAGGAGAGCGACTACGGGCTGCTCTACCTCGCGGTCGGCGACGGCGGGCAGGGCTACCGCAACGGCGACCCGCAGAACATGGGCCTGCCGCACGGCAAGCTGCTGCGCATCGACCCGCAGGGCAGCAACTCGCCCAACGGCCGGTACGGCATCCCGGCGTCCAACCCGTTCGTCGGGCAGGCCGGCGCGCTCGGCGAGATCTACGCGGTGGGCTTCCGCGACCCGCACCGGTTCAGCTGGGACCGGGCCACCGGCCGGATGTACCTCGGCCACATCGGCGAGCACGCCATCGAGTCGATCTACGAGGTCCGCGCCGGGGACAACTTCGGGTGGAGCGAGCGCGAGGGCTCGTGGGTCTTCGACAAGACGGCCACCAACCCCTGCGACAAGCTCTACCCGCTGCCGGCCGACGACGCCAAGTACGGGTACACCTACCCGGTGGCCGCGTACGACCACGACCCGGCCCCGGGCTGGAACTGCACCTCGGACGTCGGGGTCGCGGTGGCCGGCGGGTTCGTCTACCGCGGACACACGCTCCCTGCCCTGCAGGGCAAGTACGTCTTCGGCGACCTCGTCGCCGGCCGGGTCCTCTACACCGAGGCGAGCGAGATGCGCCGCGGCGCCGGGCTCGCCCCGATCCACCAGCTCGCCTTGTACACCGACGCCGGCCAGCCGGTGCGGATGCAGGACCTCTCCAGCCCGGGCGCGCCCGGCGACCCGAACCGGGTCGACCTGCGCTTCGGCACCGACCAGGCCGGTGAGCTCTACCTTGTCGCCAAGGCCAACGGCAAGATCTGGAAGGTGGTCGGCACGAGGAAGGTGGCGGAGGGCGCCGTGGGCAACACCAAGGTGGTCGACACCGGCGGCGCGGAGAACTGGGCGCCGGTGACCCCGTCGAAGTGGCAGTTCGACGGCGACGAGGTGATCCTCGCCGAGGCCGGCGTGAGCCGCCCCGGCCCGCGCCGGCCGTTCGAGTACGCCGTCCTCAACAAGGGTCCGGCCTGGTCGTCGGTGCAGATCGACGCCCGGGTACGCCTCGACACGCCGGTGGAGATCAGCAACCGGGACATCATCATCGTCTTCGGCTGGCAGTCGGACACGCAGTACTACTACGCGCACCTGTCCACCGACAACACGATCTACCCGCACAACGGCATCTTCAAGGTCAACAACGCTGACCGGGAACGTCTCGACTACCAGTGGAACGGGCGCTCCCGCGGCGCCAACCCGGCGATCACCGACGCCGACTGGCACAAGGTGCGGGTCGTGCACCAGCCCGCCACCGGCGAGATCGCCGTCTACGTCGACAACGACCAGGATCCGCTGATGACCGCGAAGGACACCACCTTCACCTCCGGTCGGGTGGGCTTCGGCTCGTTCGACAACATCGGCCGCACCCGTCTCTTCACGGTGACGGGCACGCCGGCCTGACGAACCGACCGCGTGGGGACGGCGGCACCCGGCCGCCGTCCCACCGGCGGTCCGTGGATCCAGGAGCCAGTACGACGATCGGAGATGGCGGGCTTCTCAGCGGACCATGCAGGTGCTGAGGGGTACGGCGAGACCGGTTGACGCTTGGAGCGGGTCGGCGAGGAACGTGTCGACGGCGGCGCGGAAGGCGGACGGGTCGTCGAGCCACGGGTAGTGGCCGGCGCCGGGCAGCACGGTGACCGTCACGTCCGCGAAGCGCGCGGCTGCTCGGCAAACCGACTCGGACCGACGCCGCGCTGGTCATCCGCGCGACTCGCGGCGGGAGTGGGCGTCGACTCGCGTGAGAATATGCGTCCATGAGCAGCGACATCGCCCTCGAGGTGAGCGCCCTGGCGATCAACGTCACGATCCCGGAGGGGCTCCGCTGGACCGACAATCGACGCGGTGAGGAGTTCACGCTGACCACACTCAACGTCCGGCTCCTTCCGGACGGGCGCCTCGCGGCGAAGGCCTACGGCCGACCGACCGGCGGCGGCCGCGGCACATACGTCACGTTCCCCGTGCCGAACAGGCCCGAGCTGGTGGCCCTAGTCGACAAAGCTGCCAGCCGCGCCGGCGCGCTGTGGGCCGCCCACCGTGGTCTCAGCTGAAGGTTCGACTGCTGTGACGCGGCAGGCGCGTCGACTCACCAGTCTCGTAGGCGCACAGGCTGCAGCAGACGCAACCTGAACCGTGCCGAGCGCGCTCGCTCGGCGGCAGGAGGGTGCACCGAAGCAAGGGCGCGGCCTTTACAGGTGATTCAGCGTGCACGGCTGTTAGGGTCCCAAGATGAGTCAGGGCAGCGAGCATGAGGGGGAGCAACCCTTGGCCGGAGGCCGTTTGACGGCTGGCGTGGTCCGGGTTGGAGACACGGTGCGCCGCCCCGCCTCGCCTGCGTCGCGTTTCGTGGCGCGACTGCTGACTCATCTCGCCAAGAAGGGTTTTGACGGCTGCCCTCAGCACCACGGGCGTTTCAAGATCATTGATCTTGGGCTGGTGGGGTCGGTGAGCTGCTCGGGACGGGTCGCGTGTGGACGGTGATGTCTGCCGCGGTCTGCTCGTCGGCGGTGTGTCGCTCAGTCGATAGGGGCGAAGCTCCGGTATGACATGGGGTCCTCTCACAGATCCACGTCACCCCGGAGCTTCGTTGTGGACCAGTCTGCCATCAGGGTCGTCGAGGCGCCGGCCCTAGCGTCCGAGGTTTGCCTTCCCGCGACGGCGGGGCGGGTTGGACTGCTCGAACTGTTCGCCGCGGTGTCGGACGGGCGCTCGGAGCAGGGCCGGGATCACCCGGTCGCGGTGGTCCTGGCGTTGGCCGCGGGAGCGGTCGTGGCCGGGATGCGTGGCTACACCGCGATCGCCGGCTGGGTCGCCGACGTGCCCGAGGCGCTGCGGCGGCGCCTGTACGAACGCGGCGGTGGCAAGCCCACGGTCAGGTTCCCGCCGTCGAAGGCGACGATCTGGCGGGTCGTCACCGACACGGACGCGCAGACATTCGACCAGGTGGTGGGGACCTGGCTGATGACCCGAATGGCCGATGAGCGCCCGGATACCGCACCCGACGCCGCCGGTGAGCCCGACGGTAGTGGCCCGTCGGGGTTGATGCAGGTACGCCTCGACGGCAAGGTGGTCCGCGGCGCCACCGACGCCGACGGCACCCAGGTTCACCTCCTCGCGGCGTTGGCCGGCCGGCCCGGCGACGTCACGGTCGTCGCCGCGCAGACCCAGATCGACACCAAGTCCAACGAGGTGCCGCACGCCACCGAGGTTCTGGACCGGATCCGGGATCTACGCGATGCGGTGGTCACCGCCGATGCGTTACACACCGTCAAGGCGACCGCGGCGCACATCCACGCCCGCGACGGCTTTTACGTGTTGCCCGTCAAGGAGAACCGCCAAGCCCTCTACACCGCGGTCAACGCCCTGCCCTGGTCGCAGACCCCGATCACGTACTGCCACACCGACATCGGCCACGCCCGGATCACCCGACGCACGATCCGGGTGCTTCCCGCGCCACCCGACCTGCCGTTCCCCCACGCCGCACAGGTCTACCTCGTCGAACGCTACGTCACCGACCTGGCCGGAGAGCACCCCAGCGCCGCCGCCGCGCTCGGCGTCACCAACCTACCCGCCACCGTCGCCAGCCCCGCCGACCTGGCCGGCTACACCCAAAGCCACTGGGGCGTCGAGTCATTGCACTGGCTGCGCGACACCCTCTACGCCGAAGACGCCTCCACCACCCGAACCCGCTCCGGCCCCCGCATCATGGCCACCCTCCGCAACCTCGCCATCGGAGCAATACGCCTGGCCGGACGCCACGACATCACCGAAGCCACCCGCTGGGCCAGCCGCGACATGCACCGACCCTTCACCATCCTCCAACTCACCACATGATCTTGAAACGACCGTGCCCTCAGCACCTGGGGTGGGACCAATACGGTCGTGACATCTTGTCGTTCGTGCCCGGCCATGTTCCTCCACGATGGCAGCACTTCACCGACGACCAGGTCTCTCAGGCGGCGAGGCTGCTGCGAAAACTGGCTGACGCCACGCGAGACTTGGCGTCCAGCCTCCGGGGTGAGGTGGTCTGCCATCACGACCCCGGTCCGAACAACACGGTCTTCGGCGACCGTCAGCCGGTCGCGTTCATCGACTTCGACTTTGCGGCGCCTGGCCACCCGCTAGAGGATGTGGGGTACATGGCGTGGGCCTGGTGCATCTCGTCACGGCCCGACCGGGGATCCGCGACCGGTCAGGCCCGCCAGGTGCGGACCCTGGCGGACGCCTACGGCTTAAGCCCGGCCGACCGCGACCGCCTACCAGCCGCCATCCGCGAACGCTTACGCCGCAACGAGGCGTTCTGGCGAGACCTCCTCGACGACGAAGCGGCCCCGATCCCTCGCGCACGCTCTGCGGAAATGCTCGCCTGGACCCAACGCGAACTCGCCTACACCGAGGCCAACCAAGAGACGTTCATCGCCGCACTGAGTTCGGGATGACCGCGCGGATCGCGGCAGACAGAGTGCGCGGCTGCGTGGCCGGTGTCGCTCTGGAGTGCGGACTCTCTTGGATCTCAGATATTCGAACGTTTGATTGGCAGCCAGCTCGTCAGCAACGGCGCAAGTACTTTGACGAGCGGTTCGCCGAAGACGCAGAGTGTCTGCTCCCATGGATGACCGAAGGTTCCGCAAGACATGTCCGGCGTGAGGAAGATGTAGTAGTCCCCGTCGGGAAAGATCTCGATCGGCCACTCCTGATCGGGTCGGCAGGCCTGCCGGTGGGGCCAGAAGTGATAGCTGGTGTGTTGCCAATCCAGCACCAGCAGCCGGGTGTCGGTAGGGAACGCCCGGGTCATCGCGGGCAGGCCGAGGGCGTTGACCGCGTTCTGGGCGGCACTGAACTGGCTGTGGCCGGTGGAGCGGAACACTGGCCCCAGGTCGAGCGCAACGGCCCGGCCGGGGTCCGGGCGGACGTCGCGATCGGGATCAGCCTCGATTTATGTCGTTGGCTATTTCTGTGTCCATTGTCCGGACAAAACGCAGGCACCCGGCGTTACTGGGCGGTTGGATTGGAAGGGTGCGCGCCGTGCCAGGCTTGGAGGATTTCAGGTCGAAGCTTGCCGCGGTCTGCCACTGCTCGGTAGTCCGAGGTGTCGCCGACCTCACGCAACTTGTGCGGGTCGAACCGCTGCCGGATGACGGGGAACGCAGCATGATTGTCGCCGTGCGCTACTTGATCTCTCACCCCGACGCATTGGCCGAGCTTGGCGATCTGGACGTCGCGCTGTACGACGGCACTCAACCCATGCCCGAAAATCTGGACGATGTCGAGTTTTATGCGGTTCCGTACGGGATTATTGATCCGCGCTTCTGCGAGCCGATCACCCGGATGCCCCGGCTCAAAGTGGTGCAGACCGTGACCGCCGGCTACGACCATGTCCTGCCGTACCTGCGGCCCGGCCTGACTCTGGCCAACGGCCGGGGCGTGCACGACGCGGCCGCCGCCGAGCTGGCCGTGGCGCTCACCCTTGCCGCCCGGCGCCGGCTGCCGGACTTCGTCCGGGCGGGGGGCGAGGGCCGCTGGGCCTCGGGTTGGTCGACCGGGCTGGCTGACGCCCGGGTGCTGATCGTCGGGTACGGCTCGATCGGCGCCGCGATCGAGCGCCGGCTCGCTGGGTTCGAGGTGGAAATCAGCCGGGTGGCACGGAGCGCCCGCCCCGGCATACGGCCAGTTTCCGAAATTTCGGAGATGTTGCCACGAGCGGATGTTGTTATCCTGGCCACGCCGCTGACCCTGGAGACCGAGGGCCTGGTGAACAAGGATTTCCTCGCCAGGATGGCCGACGGCGCCCTGCTGGTGAACGTGTCACGGGGGCGGGTGGTGGACACCGAGGCGCTGCTCGCCGAGCTCAGCGCGGGCCGGCTGCACGCCGCCCTGGACGTCACCGAACCCGAGCCGCTGCCCGCCGACCACCCGCTGTGGTCCGCACCGAACGTCCTGATCAGCCCGCACGTCGGCGGCCTGACCGCCGCGTTGGCGCCCCGGGCCCGCCGGCTGCTGGTCGACCAGGTCCGGCGGTACGCGGCGGGCGAGCCGCTCGCGAACGTCGTTATCGGGCCGTAACTTTCGGACCCCACCGGGGGCGAACGTAGGCTTGAACTGGCACGTCCCGAGGGCTGCTTCGCTGTTGCCCGTGACCGAACTTCAAACGCCGCGACTGTGCTTGCACGCCATCGACACAGCAGAGGGTGAACGCATCGTCGGGCGGCGCGCCGGAGCCGGGGATGCCTGGGCTGAGGATTTTCCTTTCGACGGCGACGTCATCGGCGTCACGGCTTTTCTCACAGCTACGGCCGCCCACGGGGACCAGCGTCCTTTCGGGCACTACCGGATCACCCGGACCGCCGACGGGAAGGCCATCGGTGGAATCGGTTTCAAGGGTCAGCCGGACGACGGATGTGTCGGGGTCGGTTACGGCCTTGCCCCATCAGCCCGTGGTCACGGCTATGCAGCGGAGGCACTCGTCGCCCTGCTGAACGTCGCGGCCGATCACGGATTGTCCCGAGTTGTCGCCGACACCACCGGGGACAACGTCGCTTCCCAGCGGACCCTCGAACGTGCCGGGTTCCGCCACATAGGCACCAACGGTGACCTCTACCTATACGAGGTACTCCTCGACGCCCCTTCGCGACCGGCTCAGACGCAGTAGCCCGATCGCCCGTTGGGGCAGCCCGTAGCTCCCGCACGATCGGTGGTCTTTCGGAACCGTCTATCGCTCATCGGCAAAGCCACGAGCGGCTGGCTATGTCCCGGAGGCCATGTACGCGGCCAGGATGTAGTTGGGGTGCCGGTCGAGGTTCTTGCGGGCCCGGTCGTAGCGCATGGTGGTTCGCGAGTCGGCGTGGCGGGCGGCGATCTGCACGGCGCGCAGGCTGACGCCCGCGTCGAGCATGGTTGTCACGAACGTGTGGCGCAGCATGTGGGGATGCATCCTCGGCATCCGGATTCCTGCGGCCTGGGCTAGGTGCTTGAGCCTGCGGGTGGCGGCGTGCCGGTCCATCCGCACGCCGAGGGTGTTGCGCAGGATCGGCCCGCTGGTGCGGTCGTCGACGGCCCGGTCGATGGCTCGGGCCACTGCGGGTGGTAGCGGGACGAGCACGAGCTTGCCACGCTTGCCGCGCACGCGCAGTACCCGGTGGCCGTGCTCCTCGCCCAGGTCGGCGATGCTGGCCCCGCAGGCTTCGAAGATCCGCAGGCCGAGCAGGCCCAGAAGCGCGACCAGGGCGAAGTCGTTCGGGTTGGTCGACAGCCGGGCGGTGGTGATCAGGGCCTCGAACTGCAGGTGACCCAGCCCGAGGGTCGGCGACTCGGCCGGCACCGTGGGCCGGCGGACGTAATCGGCCGGCGAGTGGTCCAGGATGGCGTCGATGACGCAGACCCGATAGAACCCGACCACGACGGACAGGCGCCGCGAGACCGTCGAGGGCTGGTACCGGCGTACGTCCTGCAGCCAGCGCACGTACCGCTCGATGTCCATCCGTGCCGCAGCCAGCGGGGCGAGGTCCTGGTCGGTGCACCAGCGTAGGAAGATTCGCAGGTCGGACTCGGTATGGACGCGAGTCTGGCCACGGTAGCGGCCCAGAAAGGCGGACACCGCGGCGCGCAAAACGAGCTGATCGGCAGGTACGACACCGGAAGCGCGAGCAGGAAAGACAGCCATACATCACCGTGCGTCCCCAGCGGCGATGAACGCCAGCACGCCCGGAGCGGCAAATCCGTGCAACTTCTTGTGTAGTTGATGCGTCAGCTGCGACTGCCGTCTCGCTCGGCGGCTCCGCTCGTCGTGGTGCCGCGAGCGGGCTGTAGGCCGTTGGCGGCCGGTCAGGTTGGTGTGGATTGGAGGGCGTCGGCGACCGGGCGGCGGGTGGCGGCCAGGGCGGGGATGGCGGTGAGTGCGGCAACGGTGAGCAGGACCGTGAGTGCCAGGGCGAGCATCCAGGAGGCGGGTGCGTACTGCTGGTCGCCCGGACTGGCGACCAGATACAGCCCGATGCCGGCCGGGACCCCGAGGGCGACGCCGGGTATCGCGGGAAGAAGCTGCGCCACCGCCATGCCCACGGTTACCTGTGCGGGTGTGGCGCCGAGTGTGCGGGCGACGGCCAGGGGGTGGCGGGCATCGAGGACCGCGGTCCAGGTGCTCACGATGGCGTTGATGAGCGCGAGGACGCACAGTACGACGATGACGAGGAGCATGGCCTGGAGGGTTCGCGTGTTCTGGGGGCTGGCCAGCTTTGATTCGCCGAGCTTGACCTGCCGGTCCTGCGTCAGGCCCATGAGCAAGGCGGCGAGCGCGGTCGTGGTGATCAGGGTGTTCACCATGACGAGGCGGGCGCGGCGGGGACGGCGGGCGTTGATGCGTATCCCGATCAGTAGGGCGGTGGGCATTCGGCGGGACAGCCAGACGCGCCACCCGCGGCGTCGGGGTGGTGTGGCGGCGTCGGCCAGCGCGTGGACGGTGTCGGTGGTGGCGGCGCGTAGCACGGGTGCCAGGGTCGCCGCGGCGGCGATGGCGAGGGCGAGGGCGGTGGCGGCGAGCACGGTGCGTAGCGCGGGTGGGTGGGTGCCGGTGGAGCCGAGGAGTCCGGCGCCGGGGTTGGTCAGTGCGGGTGCGGTGAGCCAGCCGGCGGCCAGTCCGGTACCGGCGGCGGCGAGCCCGATGACGAGGTATTCGGCGAGGTGGACGGCGGCGATCATGGCTGGTCCGGCGCCGACGGCCTTGAGTAGTCCTACCCGGCGGCGTTGGTCGACGACGCGGCCGGCGACGATGTTGGCGACGCTGGCCACCGCGAGGGCGGTGAGCAGCCAGCTGCCGACCACCAGTGCCAGGTGGGCCTGTTTGACGAGCTTGCCGTCCGCATCGGCGATCGCTTTCCAGCTGGTGTATTCGATCCCGCCTTCGCGCTTGTGGTCGAACGAGGTGCTGGCCCGCGGGTCCGCGTATCTCAGGTTCAGGGTGTATGACAGCGGCCGTGCGCCGGCCAGCGCGCCGATCTGGCTACGGTCGACCCATACCAGGCCGGCGCTTTCAGTCAGGGGGCTGCCCGCATCGGCGCGCCAGTCGGCGCGCGGGTAGACGGCCCTGGCGGCGGTGACCGCGGTCCCGACCACGCGCAGCGGGTGGCCGTTGATGTCGACGGTGTCGCCGATGTGCACGCCGAGGGCACCTGCGAAGGTGGGCTCGATGACCACGCCGCCGGGGCGTACCCAGGTGCCGGCGGTCACCGCGGGCCGGTCGAGCGCCGCCGGGGAGTTGTCCCGGCCCTCGACGACCGCGGGCACGGTCTTGCCGTGGGCGGTCAGCATCGGATAGGCGATCGGGTACGGTCCGCTGTGTGCGGTGACACCGGGCGCGGTGGCCAGCGGCGCGAGGGCGGCCAGAGCCTCCGGGCCCGCCGCTCCCGGCATCGCCACCACGTCGGGGCCCGCGGTGGCGGCCCGGGTCCGCTCGTACGGACGGGCGAGAGCATTGTTCAGCGCGAGGCCGAGAGTCAGCATCGCGGTCGCGGCGCTGATCGCGAGCAGCAGCAATACTGTCTCGGTGCGCCGCCGGCGCAGGTCCCGCACCATCAGCCGGCACACGAGCAGCAGACGCCCGGCCATCTCAGCGCCACCCGCCGTAGACCGTGCCCGTGCCCGTGCCCGTGCCGGTGGTGGTACCGGCGAGCCGGCTGTCGTCGGCGAACGACCCGTCCCGCATGGAGATCACCCGGTCGGCGACCGCGGCGATGCGCGCGTCGTGGGTGACCACCATCAGCGTCTGCCCCGCCGTACGCAGCTCCTCGAACAACCGCAGCACCTCCAGGGTGGCGGCGCTGTCCAGGTTCCCGGTGGGCTCGTCGGCCAGCACGACCAGCGGCTCGTTGCTCAACGCGCGGGCGATCGCGACCCGCTGGCGCTGACCACCGGACAATGCCGACGGCAGGTGCTTGGCGCGGTCGGCGAGCCCCACCCGGTCCAGCAGAGTCATGGCGCGCTGCCGAGCCCGGCGCGGCGACTGGCCGGCCAGCAACGCGGCCAGCTCGACGTTCTCCACCGCGGTCAACTCGTCCATGAGGTGGAACGACTGGAAGACGAAGCCGATGTGATGCCGCCGCAGCCGGGCTAGGCCGCGCTCGCTCATCTCGTCGATCCGGTGCTCGGCCAGCCAGATCTCGCCGTCGGTCGGGCGTTGCAGCCCGCCCAGCAGGTGCAACAGGGTCGACTTGCCGCAGCCGCTGGGACCCATGATCGCGAGCGTCTGCCCGGCGGGCACCTCCAGGTCGACCTCGTCGACCGCGCGGACCAGTGCGCTTCCCCGGCCGTACCACCTGGTCACCCCGCGCGCCCGTAGCAGCGCCGACCCGGTCATGCTGCACCACCGGGCATGCCCTCGCGGCCCTCGCTCCGCTCGGTCATCGGTTCCCCTTCTGTTCAGTCCGGTCGCGTTCGGTCCACATGCGTTCGCACGCTTCCAGCCACTCGAGGTCGGCCCGTAGCCGCAGCACGACCCCTTCCAACAACAACCCGACGACCGGATCCACCGACCGCTCCAACGCAGCCCGCTGGGTATCCCGCAGCCGGCGCAGCAGCTCGCGCCGCTGCGCATCGACCAGGGCCACCGGATCGGCCAGCCGGGCAGCAGCGGCGGCCACCAGCTTGAGATGGAACTCGCTGAGGTCCGGCTTCGGCCAACTCACCTCGGCCAGCCACGCGGCGACACGCTGCTGCCCCGCCGAAGTCAACGCGTACACCCGCCGGTCCGGCCGGTCCGGCAGTCCCTCGGCCCGCTGCGAGGTCACCAGCCCCGCCTTGGCCAGCCGGGCCAGCGTCACGTAGATCTGCCCGGCGTTCATCGCCTCGCCGAGCGGGCCGAGCGCGCCACGCATCCGGCTACGCAGCTCGTACCCGTACGCCGGCTCCTTCGCCAGCATGGCCAGCACCACGTCCTGCACCCAACACACCCTCCGTAGGTCAACAATAGATAACCGCTATCCATAGCGATGTCAAATCGGAAGGGGCGGGGCGCAGCAGACAGAGCCGGCCGCCTACCTCAATGGTGTTCTGCGCGGATGTGCTAGAGGCGGCGAGGATCACAGCCCTCGCTGATCAACGACGCCACGTGCACGCACATCGGCACGTCCGGACGCCGGCGACCGGCGCCGACGTCACCTTCGGTGACGAGCGCTTCGCGGCATGAGCGTGCGCTCGCGTCGCGTTTAGAGTTCGCCCGTCTGCGTTCGCCTTGCGATGATCCAGTGGTGACCTCCTACGTGTCCCACACCACCGTGGACTGTGCCGACGCCTACGCCTTGTCTCGTTGGTGGCAAGCCGTTCTCGACTACAGCGAGGACCCGGACGATCCGAACGAGCCCGGCCACGAGGAATGCATGATCTACTCCCGTGACGGGCGGCACCGTCTGCTCTTCATCGAGGTACCGGAAGTAAAGCAGGTCAAGAACAGGATCCATCTCGACTTGCGTCCTGTCGAAGGCACGCGCGACGCGGAGCTGGCGCGGCTGACCGAGCTCGGTGCGGCCGTCGTGGCTGACCGCCGCAACGCCGACGGAACGGGGTGGGTTGTGCTTGCCGATCCGGAAGGCAACGAGTTCTGCATTCTTCGAAGCGACGCCGAGATCGCTGACGGACGGCCATGACGGCGTTGGGCTCGCCCATGCAGCCGGTCGCTACGTCCGCTCCTCGGCGTCCCTACGGCATCCGGGCCAGCTTCGGCGTGACGCTACGTAGCGCGAGGATCGCGGCAGATCCGTGCACCTGGTCTTGAGCCCTTGCTCTCCCAGGATCTCGCTGAATCGAGGCCAAGCGAGGACGGGGGTTTCCTCGAGATGCGCCGATAGGTCAGGGCGGGCTGGGCACGTGGTGCACGGACAGTTGGCCGGTGTCGCCACCGCAAGCGAGCAAGGCGCCGTCGGCGGAGAAGGTGACGCGGTGGGTGCGGCCGGTGTGCGACGGTGCCAGCGCCATCGGTGAGGGCTCGCCGTTAGGCAGGTGAAGGCTGGCGCCGAGACGGCCGCCGATGGCGAGGAGATCCCCGTGTGGGGAGTACTGCCAGCTGAAGCAGGTGCCGTAGCGGTCGGTGCGGTACGGGTCGGGCACGGCCCAGGCGAGGGTGTCGCCGTTGACGGGCAGGGCGAACGGTCCCTCCGCGAAGCCGCCGGTGGCGAGAAGGAATCGTTCGGTGGGGTCGAAGCCCAGGTGGCTGATCCCGGTGCGGCCGGTCGTGCTGGTGAACGGGAACGGGAATCGGGTGCTATGCAGTAGCCGGCCGGTGTCGACGTGCCACAGCTGCACGGTGGAGTCGTGCACGCCGTAGGCGAGGGCAAGCAGCCGCCCGGAGGGCGACAGGGCCCCAGCGCGGCACTCAGGTTGGTCGGCGGTGTGCAGGACCAGCACGTCATCGCCGGTGCTGGTGGCACGGACACGGACCCGGTCATCGGTGTCGAACAGCAGCAGCCGATGCCGGGTGGCGTCCTGGACCGGCCGGGCGCAGAAAGGGTAACCGAGCCGTTCTGAACTGCTCATAGCGTGCGAGAACGCGGGTGGTGCCGGTGCTGAGGTCGAGGTGACGCGTCTCGCCGTTGAGCGCGTACACCAAGCCGGTGCCGTCGGCGTCGAACAGCACGGTGTGGATGAACGTCTGCTCCCCGCGGCCGGTGCCGGGTGTCTCGGTGTGCAGGAGTCGGCGCCGACCGGTCGTGACGTCGACGAGGTGCAGGTCAGCGCCGTAGGCGTCACGGTGCAGCGAGGCAACGGCGAGGGTGTGGCCGTGTGGATGCAGGTCGAAGGTCTGTGGGCCGTGGCGGTTCGGCGGGGCGCAGCGTAGGACGGGCTCACCGGGTGGGGCGCCGGCCGAGTCACGGACGAAGACGTAGCCTTCGCGCATGCGAGTGGCGGCCTCACGTGCGAGGGCATCGCGGGCGGCCTGCGGGTTGGGGAAGTCGCGGCCACTGTGCCGACCTTTGGCGCCGCCTCGCCATGAGCGGCGTAGCAAGCGGGCGCCATCGACCGCGAGGTGCAGGTGTCTGGATGTGGGAGGGTCCGGATGGGTGAGCAGCAAGTCCTCGGTCGGCACGGGCGGACTGTAGCCACCGGCCGCATCCAAGCCCAAGACTGCTAGGCCGTCGAGCGGGGCAACGTGCTCTCACACCGACCATCCGCTTCTCGGCAAAGTCGCGCGGTCAGCGGCAGTTTCGGATGCCGAGGGGCAGCCTCCGCCGTCACGATACGTGTCGCGCGGATCGCGGCAGATGCGGATGCCTACGAACAGCCGCCAAGGGTCTGATCATCTTCGATGGTTATGCACGTTCCCTGGCTACGAGGATCTGGTGTAGGTGATCAGCTCCAGCAGGGAACCGTCTGGGTCCCGGAAGTAGACACTCACGCCACGACCACCCCCACCGCTGCGGATAGCCGGCCCTGCCTCCATCTCGATGCGATGGCGTCGAAGATGAGCGATCGCCTCCTCTGTGGTGCCCGTCCAAACGAAGCACAGGTCGCTGCCACCAGGTGCAACCGGCGGGCGCGCCACCAGCGTTCCGATATCCAGGCCCGGTCCATGGACGTTGAGCTGTTGATCGCCAAACCGATAGGCGACGCGACCGTCGGGGTGGTCAACCACTTCGGCTCCCAGGACATCCCTATAGAAGGTCGTCGAGCGTTCCCAATCGCTGACCGCGATCACGCAGTGGTCGAGCCTGATCTTCGCGTCAGCCACGCCCGGACCCTACCGCGTGCGCGATGAGCGGACGTCAGCATCCGCAACTCGGCACGACCGGGCGCCGGCTTGATCCGGTTGTGGTGACACTGCGTAGCGCCCGGCCGGCGGCAGATGAGCGCCGTTGATCTTGGAATTGCTGCGGCGTGGCGCCTCGACGTATGGACCCTCGACGAACTCATCGACCGCACCTATCCGGCCTCTGACCTCGTGTGAGAGCCGAGGCCGACCGCGCCAAGCAGGCGTTCGACCGCATGCACGGCACCAAGCACGGCTAGAGCCGGTCGACGGCGAGACGCACCCCGAGCCCGACGAACACGACGCCGGTCGCCCGCCCGAACCATAGCTTGACGCGCGGCCGCATCAGCACCGTCCGCACCCGGTCCACAAGCAGGACCAGCACCCCACACCACAGGACGCCTTCGACCAGGTGCACGCCTACCAGGGCGACCGAGGCTGGCAGCGGCGCATAGCCGGGCGGGATGAACTGCGGCAGCAGCGACAGGTACACGATGCCGACCTTTGGGTTGAGCAGGTTCGTCACGACGCCCTGGCGGAACGCTCCCCCGACGGTGACCCGCGGCTGCTCGGCCGGATCGAGCGTGGCGATGGCTGCGCGGCTGCGCAGCGCCTGGATACCAAGCCATAGCAGGTAAGCGGCACCGGCGTAGCGCACCGCATCGTACGCGAGTTGGGAGGCGGCGAGCAGGGCGGTGAGCCCGACCGCGCTCGCGATGCCCCAAACGAGGCAGCCGAACGAGATGCCGGCGTTGGCGGCGAACGCTACCCGCCGGCCAGAGACGGCCGCAGTGCGGACCATGAGGAGCGTGTCGACGCCCGGAGTGACGGTGAGGACGGCCGCGACGGCGGCGAATGCGAGTAAGGAGGCAAGCACGGAACCCCATCCAACCATGCCCCTGTTACCCCCCGGGTCACGCCCTCGGAGCCACGCAACGAACCAGGCTCGCCCCGATGACAGCTGCCAACGTCGAGCAACGCCAACGATCCAACGCCGCGGGCGGACGTTTCAGTCGCGCAACCATGCCGAGGCATGCGACATCCGCGTGAGAAGGGCCGCAATGACAAACCGTTGAGCCACAGTGCCAAGCCTGCAGGCCCGAGACGACATGTCTCGGGCGTCGTCGGAAGGGGACCCGCTATCAAGATCCGATATCCGCTCTTCGGCATGACCGCGCGGATCGCGGCAGATCCGGACGCCGACTCGATTCGTTGACTGATCACCGATGGGAGGATCGGCGGTGTGATCGAACTGCCTGAGGGATCTTGGTGGGATTGGGACGCGCTGCACTTCGACGGCTCCCAGCTTCGGTTGGCCGCGGGACACGACCTGACCTACCACCACGGTCTCGAGGTGGTCTTCACAGACGTCGCATACCTGGGCTGCCCGACCCAGTTCCGGGATCCTCGGTTCCGGGAACCCACCCTCGACGAGCGCGCACTGGTGCGTCGGCACGTCGGTGAAGAACCACCGGTGATAGTTGCCTTCGACGTCGACGCACCGGCCGGGGGTGATCTTCTTACCTGTCTCGTCGCAGCAGGGTCGGTTGAGGTGGTACCCGGCCTGGTCTACCGCTACTGGCGCGACAACCTCGCTGCTGGAGAACGCCTGGCTCCGCACGTGCGGCCGCCAGAGCAATCGTAAGGTCCGCACCTCGCCGGAGCCGCGGCTGCTACTGACGGCGACGCCCACCGCAGCGGAGAGCGCGCACGATCGGCGGCAGATCCGTGCACGTGACCTTGGATGATGCGCGTGCGGGTCGCCTGTCTTGGCAAGGAGTAGGCCCAGGTTGAAGGCCGCCATCGGTACACCGTCAGGATGGCCCGAGTCGATGACGGTCTGAAAGGCAGCACGCGCACCGCTCGAATCGCCCTGCTCGGCAAGGAGTACGCCGAGATTCACGGCGGCTCTCGGAGTCTGCTCAGGGTCGTCGGCGTCGATGGCGAGTTGGAATGCCCCCCGCGCACCTTCAGATCGCCCTGTTCCTTGGCGAGGGCGCCAAGGTTGCAGGCCGCCGCCGGCCCGGCCTCCGGCTGCGTGGAGTCGATGGCAAGTTGGAATACGGCTCGTGCACCCTCCGGATCACCCTGCTGTTTGTGCAGCAGGCCCAGGTTGAGCGCCGCGACCGGCGATGCGTCGGGGTGGTTGGAGTCGATGACAACTTGAAACGCGGCGCGCGCACCATCTAGATCACCCTGTTCGGCGAGGTCTACGCCGCGGTCGAGCATCGCCAGTGCCGGAACCTGAAGCTGCCGTCGAGCCGGGTGTGACTTATCCATTCAAGATCACGTTCGTGACGAAGCCGATCTCGTAACCCATGCTGAGACACCAAATGGGACGCCCAAGGCGCCGCATGTGCGTTAGGCGTCGGGTCGAGTGGCTGACGACGCCTGCCGAGGGCTCATGCCGACAGCGTGAGCCCCCGATTCACGGGCGGAACTCAGCCGGTCGGTCAGCCGGCCGCCGGCCTCGTGCAGCCATCTCGCCGGGTCGTGTAGCGCCGCGCCGACCGAGCCGGCGAGCTCCACCAGGGACACCGCCGCCGACACCGAGGCCGGGGCGGGCCCGCCGACCTGCCCGGCGGCCAACCCCACACGTACGCCGGCGGCGGCCGCCGACTCCAGCAGCGAGCCGACAACCTTGCCGGTCAGCGAGGTCTCGTCGAACCGCCCCTCGCCGGTGAGCACCACGTCCGCGCCAGCCAGCGCGTCCACCAGCCCCACCAGCTCGGCGATCGTCGACGCACCCGGCGTGATCCGGGCCCCCCACAGCGTCGCCAGCCCGTACGCGGTGCCGCCCGCCGCACCGGCCCCCGCCTCGTCGGGGTCCCCGCCGGCAAGCTCGGCGAACCGGCGCAGCGCCGCGTCCAGCACCGCCACGTCCACCGGTCCCGCGCCCTTCTGCGGCCCGAACACCGCGGCGGCCCCGGCCGGGCCGATCAGCGGCGCGGTCACGTCGACCAGCAGCTGCGTCCCGCCGGGCGGCGCGGGGATGAGGCCGGTGGTGTCGAACTGGACCAGATCGGTCAGCGCGGCGCCACCGAGCGGCAGGTCCCGGCCCCGGGCGTCGCGCAGCCGCAGCCCGAGCGCGCGCAGCGCGCCGGTGCCGCCGTCGGTGGACGCCGAGCCGCCGAGCCCCACGACGAGGCGGGTGGCACCGGCGTCGAGGGCGGCCCGCGCGACCGCGCCGAGCCCGTACGTGTGGGCACCGAGCGGATCCGGGGCGCGCATCAGCGGCAACCCGCTGGACTGGGCGAGTTCCAGCACGGCTGCCCCGTCGGGCAGCAGCAACCAGGCGGCCGACACCGCCCTGCCGTCGGGCCCGGGCACGGTCACCGTGCGCCGCTCGGCGTCGGGCAGGGCGGCGGCGAAGGCGTCGACCGTGCCTTCGCCGCCGTCGGCCAGGGGGACCAGCCGTACGTCGTCGCCGGGCCGGTGGGCGAGCCAGCCGCGGGCCAGCGCCCGGGCGGCGTCGTCGGCGGCCAGACTGCCCTTGAACGAGTCGGGTGCGACGACGACGCGCATATCAGTCGGCGAGCACGAGCTGGACGTAGCGGTCCTTCGTGGTGGCCAGCACCTCGTCGGGGTCGGTCGCCCACACCTCGGCGTTGAAGATCTCCACCTCGGTGTCACCGGTGTAGCCGGCCTGCTCGACCGCCCGCCGGAACGGCGGGAAGTCGATGTGGCCGTCGCCCATCATGCCCCGCCCGAGCAGCACGTCGGCCGGGAGCGGGGTGAGGAAGTCGCAGACCTGGAAGCTGGCGATGCGCGCGCCGGCCCGGGCGATCTGCCGCCACACGTCCGGGTCCCACCAGAGGTGGAAGGTGTCGACCACGACGCCCACCTGCTCGACCGGGAACTGTTCGGCGAGGTCGAGCGCCTGCCCCAGGGTGGACAGGACCGCCCGGTCGGCGCAGTACATCGGGTGCAGCGGCTCCAGGGCCAGCCGTACGCCGCGCTCGCCGGCGTACGGGGCCAGCTCGGCGAGGGCATCGGCCACCCGCTGCCGGGCGCCGCGCAGGTCGCGCGAGCCGGGCGGCAGGCCGCCGACGACCATGACCAGGCAGTCCGTGCCCAGGCCGGCCGCCTCGTCGACGGCCCGCCGGTTGTCCTCCAGCGCGGCCCGGCCGGCGTCGCCGGTGGCGGTGAGGAAGCCGCCGCGGCACAGCGACGACACCCGCAGCCCGGCGTCGGCGACGAGTTTCGCAGCGGCAGCCACCCCGATGTCGGCCACCGGCTCGCGCCACAGCCCGATCGCCGGGATGCCGGCGCGGACGCAGCCCTCGACGGCCTCGCGGACCGACCAAGACTCGGTGGTGCGCTGGTTGAGCGACAGGCGCGCCAGGCGGGGGTCGACCGCTGCCGGTGCGGCGCTCACGCGGTCACCCCCGTGACCGACAGGTACCGGCTCATCCGCTCGACCGCCAGGTCGGGGTCGAGCAGCAGGCCGGCGGCGTCGGCGAGGCGGAACGCCGTTACCAGGTGCGGGACGCTGCGCCCGCTGTGCAGCCCGCCCACCATGGTGAACCCGGGCTGGAAACCGTTGAGCCAGGACAGGAACGCGATGCCGGTCTTGTAGTACTGCGTCGGCGGGGCGAACACGTGCCGCGACAGCGGCACGGTGGGATCGAGGATCTCCCGGAAGCCCGCCGGGTCGCCCGCGTCGAGGCGCTGCAGGGCGGCCGACGCGGCGGGGGCGACGGCCGCGAACGCGCCGAGCAGGGCGTGGCTGAACTGCCGGCCGTCGCCGGCGATCAGCTCCGGGTAGTGGTAGTCGTCGCCGGTGTAGACCCGGACGGTCGCCGGCAGCAGCTCGCGCAGCCGGACCTCCCGCTCGGCGTCGAGCAGCGACACCTTCACCCCATCGACGACGTCGGCATGGGCCTGCACCAGCGACACGAACGTCTTGGTAGCCGCGTCGAGGTCGGTCGACCCCCAGTAGCCGGCCAGGGCCGGGTCGAACATGTCGCCGAGCCAGTGCAGCACGACCGGTGCCGTCGTGCCGGACAGCACCTGCTCGTAGACCCGCAGGTAGTCGTCCGGGCCGGTGGCCAGCGTGGCGAGCTGCCGGCTGCACATGACGACCGCGGTGGCGCCGCATTCCTGCACGAAGGCGACCTGCTCGGCGTACGCGGTGACGACCTCGTCGAGGGTGTCGGGCAGGCCGGTCAGCTGGTCGGTGGCCGCCCCGGCCACGATCCGCCCGCCGCAGGCGGCCGCCTCGGCGGCGCTGCGCCGGATCAGCTCCCGGGTGGCGGCCCAGTCGAGCCCCATCCCGCGCTGGGCGGTGTCCATCGCCTCGGCGACGCCGAGCCCCCAGGACCAGAGGTTGCGCCGCACCGCGAGGGTGGCGTCCCAGTCCAGCCGGGCGGGCTGGCCGGGGGCGTTGTCGGCGTACGGGTCGGCGACCACGTGCGCCGCCGCGTACGCGATCCGGCTGGCCGGCGGCCCGGCCGGCCGCTGCCAGCCGGCCGGCTCCCGCAGCGTCAGCATCTCGGTGCCGCCGCCCGGGGTGGGCAGGGTGATGCGGGCGGTCACAGCGTGATCTCCTCGATCTCGATCCGCCGCCCCTCCCGGGCCGAGCGCAGCCCGGCCTCGGCGAGCTGCACGCCGCGTACGCCGGCCAGGAAGTCCCACGGGAACGGCTCGTCGTCGACGACGTGGCGCAGGAACGCCTCCCACTGCACCTTGAACCCGTTGTCGAAGTCCTCGTTGTCGGGGACGGTCTGCCACTGGGCGCGGAAGTCCTCGGTGACCGGCAGGTCCGGGTTCCACACCGGCATCGGGGTGGCGCCGCGGTGCTGGATGCGGCACTCGCGCAGCCCGGCCACCGCGCTGCCGTGGGTGCCGTCGACCTGGAACTCCACCAGCTCGTCCCGGTACACCCGCACCGCCCAGGAGGAGTTGATCTGCGCGGTGATGCCGCCGGCCAGCTCGAAGATGCCGTACGCGGCGTCGTCGGCGGTGGCCCGGTAGGTCTGGCCGTTCTCGTCGACCCGCTCGGGGATGTGGGTGGCGATGTGCGCGGTCACCGCGGTCACCGGGGCGAAGATCTGCTCCAGCACGTAGTGCCAGTGCGGGAACATGTCCACGACGATGCCGCCGCCGTCCTCGGTGCGGTAGTTCCAGCTCGGCCGCTGGGCGGTCTGCCAGTCACCCTCGAACACCCAGTAGCCGAACTCGCCCCGGACGGAGAGGATCCGGCCGAAGAAGCCGCCGTCGACCAGCCGCTTGAGCTTGCGCAGCCCGGGCAGGAAAAGCTTGTCCTGCACGACGCCGTTCTTGATGCCCTTGGCGGCGGCGAGCCGGGCCAGCTCCAGCGACCCGGTCAGCCCCTCGGCGAGCGGCTTCTCGGTGTAGACGTGCTTGCCGGCCTCGATCGCCGCCCGGATGGCCTTCTCCCGCTGCGCGGTCACCTGCGCGTCGAAGTAGATCTGGTGGGAGTCGTCGGCGAGCGCCGCGTCCAGGTCCGTCGTGTACGAGGTCAGCCCGTGCCGGGCGGCGATCTCGGCGAGCCGGGCCTCGTTGCGGCCCACCAGGGTCAGCTCCGGCCAGATGCGGCTGCCGTCGCGGGCGGGCAGTCCGCCCTGCTCGCGGATGGCGAGCAGGGACCGGACGAGGTGCTGGCGATACCCCATCCGTCCGGTCACGCCGTTGAGGATGATCCCGATAGACGTGCGCTCCACAGTGTTTCCTTCCCAGTGGTTATTCGGCGGTCGTCGTCGCACCGAGCAGTTCTCGGATGCGTCCCGTGGCGCGCGCGAACTCCGGCTCGGACATCGTCTGGCCGTAGTCACGCTCGACGGGGAGGTCGACGTCGATGACCTCGGCGACGGTGCCGGGTCGAGGGGTCATGACGATCACCCGGTTGGCCAGGTAGACCGCCTCGGCGATGGAGTGGGTGACGAGCAGGACGGTGGTGCCGGTCTCCCGCCAGATCCGCCGCAGCTCGACGTTCATCTGCTCGCGGGTGAGGGCGTCGAGGGCCCCGAACGGCTCGTCCATGAGCAGGACCGGGGGGCGGTGCAGCAGCGCGCGGCACAGGGCCACCCGCTGCTGCATCCCCCCGGACAGTTCGTTCGGGTACGCGTCCTCGAAGCCGGTCAGCCCGGTCATGGCGATCAGCTCGTCGACGC
This sequence comes from Micromonospora sp. NBC_00898, assembly GCF_045207895.1. NCBI lineage: Bacteria > Bacillati > Actinomycetota > Actinomycetes > Micromonosporales > Micromonosporaceae > Micromonospora > Micromonospora sp. NBC_00898. The sequence goes on along the minus strand of NZ_CP108775.1, from coordinate 2,348,020 downwards.
GCTGGCGTGCCTGCGCCTTGGGCATGTGGCGCATCTCGGCTTGGAGCAGGATGTTGCGCCGGGCCGTGCGCCACTCCAGCAGCGCGGCGCGCTGGAAGACGTACCCGATGTCGCGCCGCGGCCCCCGCACGTCCTCGCCGTGCAGGCGGACCTGGCCGGACGACGGCCGCAGCAGGCCGGACACCAGCTTGAGCAGCGTCGACTTGCCGCAGCCGGAGGCGCCGACGATCGAGACGAACTCGCCCGGCTCGATCCGCAGCGAGACGTCGCGCAGCGCGGTGACGTCCTTCTTCTTGGTACGGAAGCGGACCGCGACCTGGTCGATCTCGACCGCGGCGCCGGTGGTCGTGGCGTCGTCGGGCCGCTGCGTGGTGGTGTTGCCGACCGTCATCGGGTTCATCCCTTCGGCGCGAAGCTCGCGTCCCAGTAGGTCGCCGGCGAGTCCGCCTTGCTGATCACGCCGGCCTCGGCGAAGACCTGGATGGTCTTCGTCCAGTCGGCCTCGTCGTTGATGCCGGGGGCCTGGCCCTTGGTGGCGTCGGTGTGCAGCAGCTGCAGCGTGGCGTTGAACTGATCGGTGAGTACCTTCTCCGACGGCAGTTGCTGGGAGGCGCCCGCCATCGCCGCGACGGCGCCGGCCGCGTCCTTCTCGGCGGCGGACCAGGCTTCGCTGGTGGCCGCGACCATCCGCTTGACCAGGTCCTGCTTGTTCTTGATGGTGTCGGTGGAGGCGATCAGGCCGTTGCTGTAGAAGCTCAGGCCATGCTCGGCGAACTTCAGGTAGGAGACCGGCTTGCCGGCCTTCTCCTGCATGGTCGGGCCCTGGTCGGTGGCGAAGCCGAGCAGCGCGTCGGTCTTGCCCGACATGACGGCGGCCATCTTGCCGGCCGGGTCGGTGTTCTGCAGGGTCACGTCGGTGGCGCTCATGCCGTTGGCCTTGAGGAAGGCCGGGAAGGTCTTGCTCAGCGCGTCGCCGGCGGTGGAGGCGATGGTCTTGCCCTTGAGGTCGGCGGGGGAGTTGATGGCCTTGTCGCTGAAGAACTGCACCGACGACGGGGTGGTCTGCAGGAAGACGCCGACGCTCTTGACGTTCATCCCCTGGCCCACTGCGGAGAGCAGGGCCGGAGTGTCGGCCCAGCCGAAGTCGGTCTGCCCGGCGGCGGTCGCCTGGACGGTCTTCTGCGAGCCCTGGCCGGCCTGGATGGTCAGGTCGATGCCGTGCTTGGCGAAGATGCCCTGCTTCTTGCCGAAGTAGAACGGCGCGTGCTCGCCGTACGGGTACCAGTTGAGGGTCAGGGTGACCTTGTCCTGGCCCTGGGGGTTCTTGCTCTGCTCGCCCGAGGACGAGCCGCAGGCGGTGACGGCCAGTATGAGCGCCGGCACGAGCGCGGCGGCGAGGGTACGCAACTTCATGCGAGTTTCTCCTATTCAGAGCGACGTCGTAGCGGCGTCGGTGCGGCGGCTGGCGTGCCAGGGAAGGACGAAGTACTCGAGCAGTTCCACGACCACGAACAGGACGACGCCGAGCAGCGACATGATGAGCAGCCCGGCGAAGAGCGTCGGGGTGTCGAGGTTGCCGTTGGCCTGCAGGATCACGTAGCCGAGGCCCTCGTTGGCGCCGACGAACTCGCCCACCACGGCGCCGGTGACGGCCATCGTGGCGGCGACCTTGAGGCCGGCGAACAGGTGCGGCAGGGCGGCCGGGAAGCGGATCTTCCGGAAGGTCTGGGCCGGACCCGCGCCCATGGTCGCCGACAGTTGCAGCATCTCCGGGTCGATCGACTTGAGGCCGGTGACCGTGGAGATGACGATCGGGAAGAAGGCCATCAGGACCGCGACGACGACCTTCGGCGAGAGCCCGAAGCCGAGCCAGACGATGAACAGCGGCGCGATCGCGATCTTCGGGATGACCTGGGCGAACAGCAGCAGCGGGTAGAGGCTCTTCTCGACCGTCGGGGAGTACACCATGACGACGGCGGAGAGGACGCCGACCAGGATCGCGATCGCGAAGCCCAGCACCGTCTCGTACGTGGTGATCCAGGTGTGGTGGGCGAAGTAGCCGGGCTGGGCGAGGACGACGTCCAGCGTCCTGCCGGGCGACGGGACCAGGTAAGGCTTGACCAGGCCCGCCGCGGTCACCGCCCACCAGACGACGAAGATCGCCGCGAGGACCGCGGCGGGGCGCCAGGTGCTCTGGACGAACCGGAGCAGGCCGGCGCCGCCCCGACCCGGGCGGCGGGCGGCCGGCGCGGGGGTGCTGGCGGGAGTGGTCGACTCCCGTTGGTCGATGGTGCTCTGCGCGGCCATGACCCTCCGTTCTCCTTGGCTGGCTGGCGGTTTCCGGGTGCCCAGCCGCTGGGTAGGCGCGTGCCGTCGGGCAGGGCCGAGGAAGCCCCGCGAGCTGCGGGACCCGGCCCTGAATGCGCTTTCAGTAAGCGCTTTCAGGGTGCTACGGTAACCACGCCGAAATAATCCGGTCAAGGAGTCCGCAGGGGGAAAGTCCATGCAGCCACGAGCGCACGTGACGCTGGAGGACGTGGCCAAGGCCGCGGAGGTCTCGCTGGCCACGGCTTCCCGGGCGCTCAACGGGATGCGGGTGACCCCGCAGCTGCGGGACCGGGTGCTGGCGGCCGCCGAGCAGTTGGCGTACACGCCTAACGCGCACGCCCGCGCCCTGGCCGGCGCCTCCCACCGCACGGTCGGCGTGATCTGCCACGACGTCAGCGACCCGTACTTCGCGGCGGTCGCCGGCGGCGTCATGCGGGTCGCCGGGGACAACGACCTGCTGGTGATGCTGGCCAGCACGTTCCGCGACCCCGAGCGGGAGATCGCGTACGTGTCGATGCTGCGCGCCGAGCGGGCGCCGGCCATCCTGCTCATCGGCTCCGGGTTCGAGGACGCCCGCTGGGAGCGGGCCCTGGAGGCCGAGCTGAAGCCCTACCTCGACGGCGGCGGCCGGGTCGCGGTGGTCAGCCGGCACCGCAGCCTCAAGGTCGACAGCGTGCTCCCGGAGAACCGGGCCGGCGCGGCCGCCATGGCCCGTGCCCTGCTCGACCTGGGCCACCGCCGGTTCGCGGTGCTGACCGGGCCGCCGGCGCTGACCACCGTCGCCGACCGGCTGGGCGGCTTCCGCGACGAGCTCACGAAGGCCGGCGTGCCGCTGAACTCGACCGACATCGTGGAGGCCCCGTTCACCCGCGACGGCGGGTACGGCGCGATGACCGAGCTGCTGACCCGCGGGCTGACCGCGACCTGCGTGTTCGCGCTGACCGACGTGATGGCCATCGGCGCCTGCGCGGCGCTGCGCGACCACGGGCTGTCCGTGCCGCAGGACGTCTCCGTCGCCGGCTTCGACGACATCCCGATCGTCCGCGACCTCACCCCGCCGCTGACCACGGTCGCGCTGCCGTTGCAGCAGCTCGGGGAGAAGGCGATGGAGCTGGCGCTCACCGAGAACACCGGGCGGCGGCGCCGGATCCTGCGAATGGGCGGCGAGGTGGTCGTCCGGGCCAGCACCGCCAAGCTGGCCTGACGGAAGGTTGCCCGTGACCCCGCTCGCCGCCGATCTGGCCGGGCTGACCATCGACTCGGTCGAGACGTACGCCGTCGCGCTGCCCACCGTGCGCTCGTTCGGGGTGTCCGGCGGGTCGGTCGCCGTCGCCGGCACGCCCAGCATCCGCGTGCTGGTCAAGGTCACCGCCGACGGGGTCGCCGGCTGGGGCGAGGCCACCCCGATCCCGGCCTGGACGTACGAGACGGCGGAATCCATCGTCACCACCGTCGACCGGTATCTCGCCCCGGCGATCCTCGGCCGCCCGGCCTGGGACCTCGACGGGGTGACCGCCGCGTTCGACCGGGCCGTCAACCGGGGCTTCACCATCGGCGCGCCGCTGGCCAAGTGCGCCGTCGACGTTGCGCTGCACGACCTGCTCGGCCGGGCGCTGGGGGTGTCGGTGGGCGTGCTGTGGGGGCAACGCCGCCGGGACACCATCGAGCTGGGCTGGATCGTCTCCGGGCAGACAGCCGCCGAGGTGGCCGACGCGGTGGCGGAGGGCCACGCCCTCGGCTACCGGGCGTTCAAGGTGAAGGTCGGCCTGCACGCCGAGACCGAGGACGCCGCCGTGGTGCGGGCGGTCCGCGAGGCCGCGCCCGACGCCGCGCTGTGGGTGGACGCCAACCAGGCGTACACCGTGGACGCCGCGCTGCGGATGGCCCGCCGGCTGGCCGACCTCGACGTCACCGCGTTCGAACAGCCGCTGCCCGCCAACGACGTCGCCGGGCTGCGCCGACTGCGGGAGGCGTCGCCGGTGCCGGTCGCCCTCGACGAGTGCCTGCGCCACCCGAGCGACCTGGCCACCTTCGTGAAGCTCGACGCGGTGGACGTGGCCATCGCCAAGGTGCAGCGCAGCGGCGGGTTGACCCTGTCGCGGCGGCTCTGCGCCCTCGCCGAGGACGCCGGCGTGCGGCTGATGGGCTCCGGGCTCACCGACTCCGACCTGGGCCTGGCCGCCTCACTGCACCTGTTCGCCGCGTACGGCATCGACACGCCGGTCGACCTCAACGGGCGGCAGTTCCTCACCTCGTCGTACGCGACGGGGGCGACCGTGGAGGTTCGGGACGGCGTCGCGCGGGTGCCGACCGGGCCGGGGCTCGGCGTCGACGTCGACGAGTCGGTGGTGCGGGAGCTCGCCGTCGACGTGCTCGCCCGGTAACTCACTTGTCAGGAGCGTGAAGCTATCGAGCCGTCGTCGCCCTTGGTCGCCGCCGAGGTCGGCGTTCACCGGGTTCCGTTTCCCGTCCGAGGTGATCGTCGTCGCGGTCCGCTGGTACCTGCGCTCCGACCTGTCCTACCGAGACGTGGAAGAACTCCTGGTTGAGCGCGGTGTCGAGGTCGACCACGTCACCGTGTTCCGGTGGGTGCAACGGTTCATCCCGCTGTTGGCCGACGCCGCCGCGGCCCGGCTGTTCTTCCGACGTGCGCTGCGGACGCTGAAGGTGACACCCAGCGAGGTCGTCACCGACGCCGCCCCGGTTTACCCCGCCGTGCTCGACGACCTCGTCCCCTCGGCCCGGCACCACGTCGAGCAGCACGCCAACAACCCGATCGAGGCCGATCACGGCCAGCTCAAACACCGGCTACGACCCATGCGCGGGCTCCGGACCGACCAGACCGCACAAGTGATCATCGCCGGACACGCCTTCATGCAGAACACCGACACGGACACTACGAACTCGGGCTCGACAATCAGCGCGAGCTCCGAGTCGCCACGGCGTTCAGTGAGCTCGCCCAGGTGATCTGACCACGGACCCCGACCCGGGCGTCACACGTCTCCCGATCAGATAACGCAACGGACCCGTCGATCTCCACGAGGGCCTACGGTGAGATTCGGACCTCCACCGAGCTGATGAACCACCGAAAGTCGGACGTGCTGTCAATGGACACGTCGTTTGTGCCACTCTTGTCGAACGAGCGAGTGCCGGCGCACACGACCACGGACTGACCAGCAGGCACCGGCCCCGCGCTGAACAACTGCGCGAAGTAGTGGGTACCGCGGGTCAACTTCTCCTGCAGGAAGCTCTCGTCGTCGTCGGTCTCCTCGTCGAGGTTCGACATCTCGGCATATGAGGGCTCGGACACGTTGGGATGCAGGACGTCGAGCATCAGGAAGTTTCGCTGCGCCGTGTGCGAGTTCGACCAACCCCATTCGTCCTCAGTGTCCAACCGGTGCGTTGCCTCGACGCACTGCGCGTCGATGAGAACCTCGACCAGACCTGTCGTCGGCGGCACGAAAGCGAATGCTATCGCGCTGAAGGCGTCGCCGGAGGCGTAGTCGAAGTCGCCGGCGTCGCTGTCCTCCATGCTGATGGAGATGCCGACGTCCCCGACCGACGGGTTCAGCGTGTGAATCCGGTCGACGACGAAGTTGTCATTGTGTACCGGAACGAAGCCGAAGTTGAACCCGAAGAACGGTGGCCGGAAGACCTCCCACCGGTGCGGGCCCTGGCTGTCGTCAGGTTCGAAGACTCCCCATGGCAGCGCGCGATCGTGGAACGGAGACAGGCTGAGCCACTTGTCGAGGTTGTTCGAGAGGTGGAACCCGGGGCTGATGTTCTCGTCGGCCGTGAACACGTCGGCAATCGCCTCATGGTAGTCCTTGGCTATGGCGAGGATCGCGTCACGCCGGACGCCTCGACTCCGCAGGAATGCGTCGACCTTCCGTTTCCTGGCTTTGTTCAGCTTGTCGTAGCTGGACTCCAACCCTGGGGGTGGCTGAAGCAGGTCACGAAGAGTCATCCGTTCCTGCTGCATCAGTTCCCTCAGGTCCGCCCAGTTGTCGTTCCCTAGTAGGCGCCGCAGCCGGTGGCTTGCCTCAGCCGACAGTTTCGCGGCCTTGCTGCTGCGCTTTCTGGTGATCGTCCGGAGGCGCTGCTCTCGCTCTTCGGCTGCCACGTCAGCCGATCGCTGGGCTTCCAGTGGGAACTGGCGAAAATTCCGGACTGCCTTGCAGGTGCTGACCACGGGAACCACCCCATTAGAGCCTTGCCTACATGCTGCTGCACATCTCTGCGGGTGGCCATACGGGTTGTGCCATGCTTGCAACGCCACATCTGCCGACAAAAGGTACTAACCGGCCTTCCTTGGTGAGCACGTGTGCGAACGCCGCTCGCGGATCCGCCAGCGCGTGACACCTGGGCAGGCTCCTCCTAGTTCGCCGGCAGCCCTGGACAGGCGGGCCGGAGCCGGTCGAGTATCTCGGGGTGGGCACCTACCGGGCCAGTCACGCACGCGGCGCTACCGGCCCCTCCGACATGCTTCGCCCGTCGTGCTGTTCGGCCCACCGCTACTTCCACAGTTTTGTCGACTTCGAAGGCGCCGATTCGTCGTACCCGGCGAGTACGACTGGCCGAGACCGACGAGTTTCGGCGAGGCGGACGGTCTCACCTCAATACATCGTCGAAGAGAGCGGAAGGATGAGGGTATGAGTGGCGTACGGGTGCTGGTAGGCACGCGCAAGGGCGCGTTCACGTTGACGTCGGACGGCAGGCGCGGCGACTGGACGGTCGAGGGACCTCACTTCGGCGGCTGGGAGATCTTCCACCTCACCGGGTCGCCGGCCGACCCGAACCGGCTCTACGCCTCGCAGTCCGGCGGCTGGTTCGGGCAGTTGATCCAGCGCTCGGACGACGGCGGCAGGACCTGGGCCACGGTCGGCAACGACTTCGCCTACTCCGGGGAGGTCGGTGAGCACCTCTGGTACGACGGGACCCCGCGCCCGTGGGAGTTCAAGCGCATCTGGCACCTCGAGCCGTCCCGCGACGACCCCGACACCGTGTACGCGGGTGCGGAGGACGCCGCCCTCTACGTCACCACCGACGGCGGGCAGAAGTGGACGGAGCTCACCGCCTTGCGGACGCATCCGACCGGGTCGGCGTGGCAGCCCGGCGCCGGCGGCATGTGCCTGCACACGATCATCCTGGACCCGGTGCACCAGGGCCGGATCTACGTCGCCATCTCGGCGGCGGGCGCGTTCCGCAGCGACGACGCCGGCGCGAGTTGGCTGCCGATCAACAAGGGCCTGCGCTCGGGAGAGATCCCCGACCAGGACTCCGAGGTCGGCCACTGCGTGCACCACATCACCCAGCACCCGTCCCGGCCGGACACCCTGTTCATGCAGAAGCACTGGGACGTGATGCGCAGTGACGACGCCGGTGCTAACTGGCGTGAGGTCAGCGGCAACCTGCCGTCGGACTTCGGGTTCCCGATCGCGGTGCACGCGCACGAGCCGGAGACCGTCTACGTCGTGCCGATCAAGAGCGACTCCGAGCACTTCCCGCCGGAGGGCAAGCTGCGCGTCTACCGCAGCCGCACCGGCGGCGACGACTGGGAGCCGTTGACAAAGGGCCTGCCCCAGTCCGACTGCTACGTCAACGTGTACCGCGACGCGATGGCGGTCGACACGCTCGACCCGTGCGGGATCTACTTCGGCACCACCGGTGGCCAGGTCTACCACTCGGCCGACGGAGGTGAAAGCTGGGCGCCGATCGTCCGGGACCTGCCGGCCGTGCTCTCCGTGGAAGCCCAGGTGCTGCCGTGATCCGGGTCGTTCTCCCGGCCCACCTGAAGAACCTGGCTCACGTCACCGGCGAGGTACGTCTCGAGGTGGCCGGTCCGGCTGGGCCGGCCACCCAGCGCCTGGTGCTGGACAAGCTCGAGGCGCAGTACCCGATGCTGCTCGGCACGATCCGCGACCGCCACAGCGGCAAGCGGCGCGCCTTCATCCGCTTCTACGCCTGCGAGGAGGACCTGTCCAACGAGTTGCCCGACGCACCCCTGCCCGATCGGGTCGTCGCCGGCGAGGAACCGTTCATCATCCTCGGAGCGATGGCCGGGGGATAGCTGACCGCGGTCCAGCCCATTCGGCCACGAGCGCGGCCGACGGCGCCTGCCGACCCACGGCCCGGCGCTAAACCGCCGTCCACGTCGACGGGCGTCCCGACCTGCGGCTGGTGGCGCCTGGCCGCCGCTGCCTGCTCCGCGCCGACCACGACGGAGAGTGCTCCCGCCGGCTGCGCCGCTGACTCCGCTCCCGGCCGACAGCGTGGCCTCCGGCGCAGTCCACAGAGGACGCTGTGACGGTTGCTTTCCGTTGCTAGGGTTTCCGTTGGCCGGGGACGGGGAGGCTACGGGATGCCAGACGACGCCGACGACTTCGGGGCGCGAGTCAGCGCCTACCGCCGGGAACTCGCCGAGCTGCGGGTAGACCGGTCCAGGCCCGAGAGGGCTGCGGAGAGCCGCGGCGAGGCCGCGGACGGACAGGTCAGCGTCGTGGCGGCGGCGGGTCGCCTACGCTCGGTCGAGCTGGCTGCCCAGCTGATGCGGTTGTCCGGTGAGGATCTCGCCCCCCTGATCGTGGCGGCGACGAACAGCGCACTCGCCGATGCCCGCCCCGACCTGGTGAGCGCCGACCCCGCCCCGGATCTGTCCGGCCTGACCGGCAGCCTGGCGACGGCCCTCGCCGAGAGCGAGCTGGCGCTGCACCGGGTCCAGGGGGCGCTGAACGAGGCGATCGCCAAGGTGGGCCCCCGCACCGGGCTCGGTGGTGACCTTCCGGCTCACGAGGCGTCAGACCTGCTGTACGGAGTCATGGACGCGCTGCGGTCGGCGCACGGGGTCCCACCCGACCCGGATCAGCCCGACGAGCCCGAGCGGCGGGGGATCGGCTCCGACGACGCGGGACACGTCTCGGCGGAGGTCGACGGTACCGGGCGCCTCGTACGCCTGGTGCTGGAGCCGCGCGCCGGCCGGCTCACCTCGGTGGAGCTCGGCGAGCTGATCGTCGCGTCGGTGAACCGGGCGCTGGACGAGATGGAGCCGGCACCGCCGGCGGACGGGGCACCGGTCGCGGGAGAGCTCGGCCGCCGGGTGGCCGAACTGCAGGACGCCAGCGTCCGGCAGATGTCCGCGCTGACCGGGGCGCTGACCGGCATCATGGCCCGCATACGGGAGCCGTGACGATGATCGACGGTAGGGGTGAGGCGTAGTGGCCGGCGATATCGAGATCAACCCGGAAACGATCATCGACGCGGGGGACAACATCCTCGCCTCGGCTCAACGCATCCGCTCCGCGGTGTCCGCCTTCAACGCCGAGCTTGCCGCTTTCGGCGCGCCGTGGGGCGGCGACGACCTCGGCTCACTCATCGGAATGGTGTACGAGATGATCCGGGACCTGGCGCTGGAGAGCTACGACGGCAACCTGGTCGAGATCGAGGACATCGGCAAGCTGAGCCGGGTGATGGGCATGAACTATCAGGAGACCGAGCGGGCCATCGTAGAGCAGCTCGGCCGCTTCCGGGAGATGTTGGGCTGACACATGGGACTGATGCTGCCCGCCGAGTTGGTGTCCCTGCTGGGCGTCCTCGGCTACACCTGGCCTGAGGCCGACGAGACGAAGCTGCTCGAGATGGGCCAGGCGTGGTTGGCCTTCCCGGACCGCCTGGCCGCTCCCATCGCCGAGGCCGATGGGTGGGCGCGACACGTGTGGACCGAGAATCGCGACTCCGCCATCGAGCGCTTCCAAGCGACCTGGCAGGCCGGCGACTCGGCGAAGACGAACCTCGACGACGGGGCCACCGCAGCCGGGCTGATCGGCGCCGGGCTGATGGTGTGCGCCGGCATCGTGCTCGCCCTGAAGATCAACGTGATCGTGCAACTGACGCTGCTGGCCATCCAGATCGCGCAGGCCATCGCGACGGCAGTGGCCACCTTCGGGGCGTCGTTGCTGGAGATCCCGATCTTCAAGCTCATCACCGGCGTCATCATCGACCAGTTGCTGAACCTGGCGACCGAAGCGGTGCTCGGTGGGTAGCCGCGGCAAGGCTGGCCTGTTCCGGCCGGTCGAGAAGTGGCTCAGGGCGCGGATGCGCCACCGCCGCTACGAACACATCTTCCGCGGCCACGTCAACGCCAACGCCAACCCGCCGCGCGGCACCGGCTTCCACCACCGCTTCATGGGGGAGAACCCGCCGGGATCCAGGGTCCGCGTCGATGCCAACGGACGGGAGATGATCCTCGAACGGTACGTCGACGGCACGTACCGGGCCCGGGTCGACGTGCTGGACGCGAACGGCGTGTGGCGCCAGAAGCGGGGCGCCAGCACGTTCTTCCCCGACAACTGGACCCCGCAACGCGTCGACGAGACGATTGAGGGCGCGTTCCGGACGGGGGGTCCGCACCCGGCGGATCCGAACAAGTGGCAGGGTAGGGCCAACGGGCTGCTGGTGGAGGGCTTCTACAATCCCGGCGGTACAACGTGGTATTCGGCCTGGCCGGTGGCGGGGGGCAACTAGTATGCAGGACAGCATCGAGTTCCAGCGGAACCAGTACGGTGCGCCGTCCGTGAAGACCCGGAACGGGCACTTCCGGGACCTGGGTTCCCAGTTGGTCAGCGACATCCAGACGTACGCCCCGGACTGCCTGGAACTGCTGCAGTGCATCGACGACGTGGTGTCCGGGCGCTCCGAGTACGAGGAGTTCGAGGGCAACTCCGCCGTGGTGCGCTGCACCCCGGACGGCGTCACCGTGGAGAGCCTCGGGCCGGTGCCGTCGGGGACGACGTACACGGTCGACGAGGCCCGCGACGTGATCGTCCGGTACTTCGACTTCCTGGCGCCGTCCGCCGACGACAAGAAACGGCATCTCGCCACCTGGGAGCGCGAGAATGGCCGGCCGTTCCCCGGCCGGGCACTGCTGCGCCTCGCCGATTGAGTTTCAGGGCCCCTGGTCGGCGAAACGCCGCGCCGATGGCCCGGATGTCACTCGGCGCTGCCTGCTCCGCGCCGACCACGACGGCCCCTGCGCCCGCCGCCTGCGCCGCTGACCCGGAGCCCTGGCCGCCAGTCCAGCGGCGCCCTGGCCGAGCGGGGTGACGCTGCGGCTGGTCCGGACCGGACCTGACACGGCACGCCTCGGGCGCGGGTTGCCCGAGTCAGGCAGGCGTCAGGCGCCGCTGACCTTTGGTCGCTGGTGGTCGGTCAGCCGGAACCCGACACCGCGCACCGCATCGATGGTGACGCCCGTGCCGAGCTCGTTGAGCTTGCGTCGCAGCCGCTTCACCAGGGACTGCACGTCCGCCCTGCGCTGCAGTTCCTCGTCACGCCAGACCGTCCGGTGCAGCTCGGCGTAGCTCCAGACCCGGACCGGTTCGGTGGTCAGGCAGGTCAGCAGGTCGTGCTCAAGTCGGGTCAGGTCGATCTCGCGGTCCCCACAGCGGGCGGTGGACCGGGCCGAGTCGATCAGCAGTGTGTTGTCGGGTTTCGGGGGCATGGTGGTGGGCGCCTGCGCGGACGACGCCCCGGGAAGCTGCTGCGGGACCGCGATCAGCTTGCGCAGCTCGCCGAGGTCGGCGACCAGCAGCAGTGGCGCGACGCCGTCAAGCCGCTCCGCGAGCCGGATCCGCTCGGCCGGCGACGGGGTCACCGCGATCAACAGCGGGAACAGTTCCTCGGCCGGATCGGAGGCGCCCGGCACAGTGCTTTCGTCGTCCTCGGCCACAGCACCCCACCCGGAACGATGGGCAATTTCTGCCCAGCTTCGTCATGACCGTGACAATAATTGTCAAGCTTGCCGTCAGCCAGCCAACCGTTAGTGACAAGTTGCTCACGTCATGTGCTTGATCGTTCTTTCGCCTAGATCATAGTGTCCACACAGGCAGCCGGCGTGACCCGCGGCGCCTGGGGGGCATGGGGGGTTCGTCAGTTCCGGTTTCATCCAAACGGGTGATGAGTCTCCTGCACCCTCCACCAGGGCTCGATCAACTCTGGGTCGTTCTGGAGGAGGCAGCACCGATGCTGAGACGTCCACACAGGAGGCGGACAGCCAGATCTCTGGTGAGCGCCGCCGCGGCGATGGTTCTCGCCGCGACAAGTTTGGCCACAACCGGTACAGGCGCACAGGCCGCCTTGGCCGGGACAGGACAAGGTGCAGCTACCGCAGGGGACAAGATTCGCCCCGAACTCGAGAAGCAACTCCAAGCCAAGAGCGAGGGCGACTTCTGGATCCGCTTCACCGACAGGGCGGACCTGAGCCAGGCCGGTGCGATCAAGGACTGGACCAAGCGTGGCACCGCGGTCGCGGACGCGTTGAAGAAGACCGCCGCCGACAGTCAGGCCAAGATCCGGGCCGAACTCGACGGTGCCGGAGCGAAGTACCAGACCTTCTGGGCGGCCAACGCCATCAAGGTCAGCAGCGGCTCCCTGGCGATGGCGCAGAACTTCGCCGCTCACGCCGAGGTCGAGGGCCTGTACGCGCCGGTCGAGTACAAGGTGCCCGAGGTCACCAAGGGCACCGACGAGAAGACCGTGAACGCCCTCGAATGGGGCATCGCGAACATCAACGCCGACGACGTCTGGTCCCAGTACGGCGTCAAGGGTGCGGGCATCACGGTGGCGAACATCGACACCGGGGTCCAGTTCGACCACCCGGCGCTGGTGAACTCCTACCGCGGCAACAACGGCGACGGCACGTTCGACCACAACTACAACTGGTTCAACGCCGCCGGGACCTGCGCCGCCGCGCCCTGTGACAACAACGGCCACGGCACGCACACCATGGGCACGATGGCCGGTTCCGACGGTGCGAACCAGATCGGCGTCGCGCCCGACGTCAAGTGGATCGCGGCGAACGGCTGCTGCCCCAGCGACGCCGCGCTCATCTCCTCCGGCCAGTGGATGCTCGAGCCCACCGATCTCAACGGTCAGAACCCGGACGCGAGCAAGCGGCCCAACATCATCAACAACTCGTGGGGAACCACGTTGCCCTCCAACGATCCGTTCATGGAGGACGTGACCCTGGCCTGGGCCGCCTCGGGCATCTTCGGAGTCTGGTCCAACGGCAACAACGGTCCCGGGTGCCAGACCAGCGGCTCTCCGGGCAGCCGGACCAGCAACTACTCGGCCGGCGCCTACGACATCAACAACAACATCGCCAGCTTCTCCTCCCGTGGCGCGGGGCAGGACGGCGAGATCAAGCCCAACATCTCGGCCCCCGGCGTGAACGTCCGGTCGAGCGTTCCAGGCAGTGCCTACGCCAGCTTCAACGGCACCTCGATGGCCGCCCCGCACCTCGCGGGCGCGGTCGCGTTGCTGTGGTCGGCGGCACCAGCGCTGGTCGGTGACGTCAACGCGACCCGTGCGCTGCTGGACAACTCGGCGGTCGACAAGGCCGACACCCAGTGCGGTGGCACCACGGACGACAACAACGTTTACGGCGAGGGCCGGCTGGACGCCCTCGCGCTGCTCAACTCCGCCCCGATCGGCGACACCGGCACCCTGGCCGGCACGATCACGGACGCGGCCACCAATGCGCCGATCGCGGGCGCCACGGTGACCCTGACGGGCGCGGCGAGCCGCCAACTGACCACCGGGGCCGACGGGAAGTACTCGTCGCTGCTCCCGGTCGGCGATTACCAGGTCGCCGTGTCGGCGTTCGGCTACCAGAGCAGGACGGTGTCGGCGACGGTCACCAAGGATGCGACCACGACGACCAACGTCGCGCTGACGGCGGTGCCGAGCGTCACCGTCAGCGGAACCGTCACTGACGGCTCTGGCCACGGCTGGCCGCTCTACGCGAAGGTGACCGTCGAGGGTCCGTCCGGCGTGTCCGACTACACCACGCCCGCCAACGGTCGCTACAGCTTCAAGCTCCCGACCGGGGCGACGTACAGCGTGAAGGTCGAGCCGCAGTACCCGGGCTATCAGACCGTGACCAAGGAGGTCGTGGTCGGGTCGAGCGACGTCACGAACGACGTCGCCGTGCCGGTCGACACCAATGCCTGTACGACGGCGCCCGGATACCGGTACGGCTCCGACGGTGTGTACCAGACCTTCGACGGCACCACCGTGCCGACCGGCTGGTCCGTGGTGGACCACCTCGGCACCGGCCAGGTATGGAAGTTCACCGACGACGGCAACCGCGGCAACCTGACCGGCGGCACCGGCAACTTCGCGGTCATCGACAGCGATAACTACGGCTCCAGCGGGCGACAGGACACCTCGCTCGTCAGCCCGGTCGTCGACCTGACCAACGTCACGGCACCGGTGGTCCGGTTCAACCAGGACTACAACTGGCTGGGCTCCGACCGCGCGGATGTCGACCTCAGCCTCGACGGCGGCACCACCTGGGCCAACGTGCTCCGGCAGGCGGCCGACTTCCGCGGACCACGGGTGACCGAGGTCCCGATCCCGCAGGCCGCGGGTCAGGCACAGGTCCGGGTCCGGTTCCACTACTACGACGCCCAGTGGGAATGGTGGTGGGAGGTCGACAACGTGCTGATCGGCAGCCAGGTCAGCTGCCAGCCGACCAACGGTGGCCTGGTCCTCGGTCACGTCCGTGACAAGAACGACGACGGCTACATCAACGGCGCCACCGTCACCAGCGACGACCGGCCCGCTGAGACGGCCACCACCGCGGCGACGCCGGACGACACCGAACTGGCGGACGGCTTCTACGGGATGTTCTCGTCGCTGACCGACCAGCACAAGTTCACCGCGAAGGCCGGCAACTACGTCAGCCAGACCAAGCAGGTCGACGTCCGGGCCGACGGGGCGACCGCCGCGGACTTCCAGCTCGCGGCCGGCCGGCTGTCGGTGCAGCCTCCCGAGGTGAGTGGGACGGTCCAGATGCCCACCGGCAAGGTCAACAAGACGTTCACGGTGACGAACACCGGCGGGGCGCCGGTTGACGTCGAGTTCGGTGAACGGGACGGCGGGTTCGTACTCCTGCGGGCCGACGGGTCCCGGATGAACAACCAGGAGGTCCTCGCGTCCGCCGGCGCACCGGAGCAGCGGCTCAACGTCCCGACGTCGTTCGCCGCGACGGCGTCCGGCAAGGCGGCCACGGCAACCTCCACCGCGGTCGGCCCGCAGGCCGAGCCCTGGACGGACATCGCCGACTACCCGGCGAACGTGATGGACAACCGGGTGGTGAACCTGGACGGCAAGGTGTACTCGATCGCCGGCGGCAACGGATCGGCGTCCTCGGCGAAGAACTACGTCTACGACCCGATCGCACAGAGCTGGACGTCGATCGCCGATCTTCCCGGTGCGCGTAACGCCATGACCGTGGGCGTCGTGGACGGGAAGATCCTCGCGACCGGCGGCTGGGGGGCGTCCGGCCCCGACGGCACCACCTGGTCGTACGACCCGGCGGCCAACACCTGGACGAAGAAGGCCGACAACCCCGCGCCGCGGTCCGCTGCCGGGCAGGCGGTCGTCGACGGCAAGCTGTACGCCATCGGCGGTTGCACGACGGCGAGCTGTCTGCCGATGTCCAACGCTGTCGTCCGGTACGACCCGGGCGCCGACACGTGGGAGACGTTGCCCGCCTACCCGAAGTCGGTGGCGTTCCTGTCCTGCGGCGGGATCGACGGCGTCGTCTACTGCACGGGCGGTAACGACGGGTCTGCGGTACTGAAGGCAAGCTATGCCTTCGATCCGGGCGCCAACGCCTGGACCGCCATCGCCGACGCGCCGGTCGACAGCTGGGCCAGCTCGTTCGCCGTCGCGAACGGCAAACTCCTCGTTGTCGGCGGCGTGCAGACCGGAGCCATCACCAACGCCGGCTTCGCCTACGACCCGGCCACCAACGCGTGGTCCAACCTGCCGAACGCCAACACCCCGCGGTACCGCGGTGGCGCCGCGTGTGGCTTCTACAAGGTCGGCGGCTCGTCCGGCAGCTTCAACGCCATGCCGGACAGCGAGGCGCTGCCCGGGCTCGAGGAGTGTGCCGAGGGCCCCGCGGACGTCAGCTGGATGACAATCGACAAGACGGCAGCCACGCTGGCACCGGGTGAGAAGGTCACGGTCACCGTCGGGATGACGGCGAACGTCGACCAGCCGGGCACCTACTCCGGGTCGGTTTCGATCAAGGAGAACACGCCGTACACGGTGCAGCCGGTGGCGGTGACGATGAACGTGCAGCCTCCGAAGTCGTGGGGCAAGCTGATGGGCACGGTCACCGGGACGAGCTGCCAGGGCGCCAGCTCACCGCTCCCTGGTGCGGTCGTCCAGGTCAACTCGTCGGCGATGTCGTGGACATTCGCCACCGACGCGGCGGGTAAGTACGCCTACTGGATTGACCGCAAGCACAACCCGCTGACGATCATCGTCGCCAAGGACGGCTGGCAGCCCCAGACCCGTCAGACGACGATCGCCAACGCCCCGCGGGTGGAGAACTTCGCACTGTCCCCTACCCGCTGCTGACAGCTGACGCCAGCTGACAGATCCGGCCCGTCTGGTTTCCGACCAGGCGGGCCGGACCGGTTCCGAAGGTTGCGAGCCGCGGCCTCAGACGCGACTGGCGGTCAGGCCGAAGCGAGGCGGAAGCCGACCCCACGGACCGCGTCGATCGTCGCCGACGCGTCCAGCCGGGCGAGCTTGCGCCGTACCCTCCGCACCACCGAGTGCAGATCGGAGCCGCGGCCGAGGTGCTCGTTACCCCAGACCTCGAGGTGCAGCCGCTGGTAGGTCCAGACCTGTCCGGGCGCGCCGACCAGGCACACCAGGAAGTCGTGCTCCAGCGGGGTCAGTTCGATCTCGCGGTCCAGCCAGCGCAGCACCCGCCGGTCGGAATCGACGCTCAGGTCGGGTGGTGGTGGCGTTCCGGTGTTTCCCACCGCCTCGGCCGTCACGGTCTGGACGGGCTGAGCCATCGCCGCGGCGTCGGGCGTCCCGGCCACGTCGAGGAACTCCCGCGCCTGATCGACGCTTGAGACGATCAGGAACGCCGCTGTCCCGCCGAGCAGTTGCGCGAGCTGTCTGCGTTCGGCCGGCGAGGAGGCAATGCCGATGACCAGGGAAGCGGCCGGGATCCCCCTCATCCCCCACCCCTTCCGGGATATTTCCTGCATGACGCCGATCAATCTGCGTCCGGACCCTGGCAGTGGCGGTTCGGCAAAAACAGCTGCGGGTGAGTGCCAGCGAATTGATAGTCCAGGACGGACGGTGTGGGAAGCGTGATCTTCAACCTCTGAGGCGGGAAGCGGCTTGCCGGACGTGTACGGTCTCGTCTTCGCGGTGCCTCGCCGGGCAGTTGACTTGGGCCGCCCCGCGTCTTCCGAACAGTCGCTACGCCTTATCCCTGTGCTGCGAGCTGTCGGTTCAAGTACTCGTGATGGATGTCGTCCGGCGTCTTATAGCCGCGCCCCGAGTGAGACGGTTGATATAGTAGTGCACTTCGATGTAACGGGCAACGTCTCGATTTGACTATCGCATTGTCGTAGCAGATCCCAGACAGAGGCTCCCGGGATGGACCGGGAGCCTCTGTCTGGGCGGGATTCAGCGGTAGATGTGCACCGGTGTGCCGACGCCGATGATTGACCACAACCGGTTCATGGCCGGTACGGTGACCCGCACACAGCCGTGACTGGCCGGGTAGGTCGGGACGGAGTTGGCGCCGTGCACCGCGTAGCCGTAGTAGAAGTAGTTCGGCCGCCACAGCAGGCCGAGCGAGCTCTCCCGCCAGCCGTCGATCCGGCGCTGGACCTTGTAGTTGCCGGTCGGCGTCGGGGTGCTGGCCTTGCCGCTGGAGGCATCCAGGATGCGCACCACGGACCCCTGACGCGCCAGGTACACCACCTGCTTGGTCAGGTTCGCCTCGACGGAGTAGCCCGAGTGCGTGTACTTCGGCTTCGGGATCAGCGGTCGCGCGAGGGCTCCCCAGGTCTGCGGCCCCACGATCCCGTCCCGGGTCAGGTTGTTCACCTTCTGGAAGGCGACGACCCCATGGTGCGTCGAGGGTCCGAAGATCCCGTCGATGGGGCCCACGTCGTAGTGCAGCGCGGCGAGCCTGCGCTGAAGGTTGGTCACGGCCGTGCCGCGCGAACCCTGCCGCAGAACAGGTTGAGCCGTTGTCGTGGCGAAAGCCTGGGCGGCGGCAGGAGCCGTCCTGACTTCTGTGCTGGTGCGGACGCCAGCGGACGCTGAACTGGCGGGGATGACCAGGCTGGCGGTGGCCACGAGGGTTGCCACCCCGAGAGCGGTGCGTGAACGACGGTGGCGGTGGTGAGTGGTGCGTCCTGAGAAGGAAATCATCGTCCCTCCTTTCCGAACTGCCGGGATTTGACGGTAGCCCGTGGAGGCAAGGGACGGCTGCCGTTACCTTTCAGTGTGCTCTGGTGAGCATGTGATTGGCAGTCCCGTCTTGCGGGACGGTCCCGGCCTTACCCACCTGGGTGGTGCCGGGTTGACGTTTCACGGCCACCGGCCCGCCGGGGCGGGTCTTACGGTCGGCTCCACGTCCTGCCACCGGGCCACTCCCGGCGGTTGTCGCCTGGCGCGCGAGCGCGGCGAGGTTGCGTGCGGCGTTGACGTCCCGGTCGAGGACCAGGCCGCAGGTGGTGCAGGTGTAGGTGCGCGCGGACAGGGCAAGCTTGGCTTTCACCGTGCCACAGGCCGAGCAGGTCTTGCTGGAGGGATACCAGCGGTCAGCCACCACGAGGTGGCCGCCGTTCCATGTGGTCTTGTACGCCAACTGGCGGCGTAGTTCGCCGAAGCCGGCGTCGGCGATGCGGCGAGCGAGGCGCCGGTTGCGGAGCATGCCGGCCACGTTGAGGTCTTCGACCACGATGGTGCCGTACTCGCGGGCCAGCCGGGTGGTGAGCTTGTGCAGGCCGTCGCGGCGCAGGTTCGCCACCCGCGCGTGCGCCCGGGCCACCTGCCTGCGCGCGCGTTCCCACCGCCTCGAGGGCTGCTGGCGGCTACGCCGATCCGGGCCGACACGCCGTGACAGGCGCCGGGCGAGACGCCGCATTCGACGGGCCGCGTCCTCAAGGTGGCGGGGGTTGGGCTCCATCGTGCCGGTGGACAGCACCGCCAGGTGCTTCACCCCGACGTCCACGCCGACCACCGCCTGCGGGCGCGCCGGTGTGCGCTCGACCCGGTCGACCTCAACGGTGAACGCGACATGCCACCGCCCGGCGTCACGGCGCACGGTAGCCGACATGATCCGGGCGGTGCCCGCTTCCAGGCGGCGGGCGAGCTTGCGGGCGGACTCGTGCAGCTTGAGCCGGCCCAGCCGGGGCAGCACGACGTGCTTGCGGTCCGGCTCCACCCGGATCGCGCCCGTGGTGAACCGCACGGACGGCGTGCTGCGGCGACGGGACTTGAACCGGGGAAACCCCACCCGCCGCCCCGCCCGCTTACCCGTGCGCGAATCGGACCAGCTGTTCACACCGCGGACCAGGGCGTCGAGGCCGGTGTTGAATGCCTCCTTGGAGCACTCGGCCCACCACGGCGCCACGTCCGGCTTGGCTGCGTTCCACGCCTTGCGCAGCGCCGGCAACGACCACTCGATCGTCGGCGTCAAGCCCGACTCCGCGATGCCGTAGGAGCGTTCGGCGCCACGCTGCTCCATGACCGCCTTCACCCGGGCCAGGGCCCAGTTGTACGCCACCCGACCCGCGCCCGCGTGCGCCAGCACCGCTCGTTCCTGACGCCGCGTCAGGTCCAGGGCGAACCGGTACGCCCGCACGACCATCACATCAACCACCATCGTCCGTCGCCGCCGCGACGGCCCGCCGAGCCCGGTCGGCGGCGGCCCGACGCCCGTACAGACGGGCGCACAGGCTGGTCAGGATCTCCGTGACATCCTCCACCAGGTCGTCGTCCACCTCCGCCGGGTCCACCACGAGCAGCCGACGACCCGCAGCGGCCAGGGCCGCCTCGACATACTCGGCGCCGAAGCGGGCGAACCTGTCCCGGTGCTCTACCACAATGGTCGTCACCGTCGGGTCGCGCAGCAGGGCGAGGAACTCCTTGCGATGCCCGTTCAGCGCGGACCCGACCTCGGTCACCACCCGGGACACGACCAACTGCCGTCCGGTCGCCCACATAGTCACCCGCGCCACCTGCCGATCCAGGTCAAACCGCTGGTCAGCCGACGAGACCCGGGCGAACACCACCGTCTGCCCGCCACCGGGCGCCGCCGCGGCGAGAGGTTCGCCCACCATGATGAGCCGACCCAGCCGGTACGTGGGAACAGGCAGCGTCCCAGCCGCGTACTGCCGCCGCGCGGTCACGTACGCGACACCCTGGGACGCCGCCCACTCCTTCAAATTCACGTTGCTCACTATAGCAGGCTTAAGAACGCTAAAGGCGATCACAGCGCCATCTGTTGTCTGCCCCGTCGCGTTGATCATCCCCAGCCCGGGGACTCCCCGGTCGCCCGCCGAGCATCTGTTCAGCTGATGCTCACCGTGTAAAGCCTGCAGGCTGTTCACGCTGGTGGGTCGCGCGATAGGGTCCCCGCCAGTCGTCCAGCCAGGAGGTTCCCGGTGCTCAGGAAGCATGTGCTTCGCGTCGTCGTCGGTGTTGCCACTCTCTCGCTTGCCCTCACCGGCTGCGGGCGCTCGACGAGCGGTCAGACGCCGCAGGCCGGTGGCTCCGCCTCGGTCGCCGCCGACGCCAAGGCCACCGACCTCGTGCCGGCCGCGCTCAAGGAAAAGGGTGTGCTCCGGGTCGCCACCGCCGAGGGCTACCCCCCGATGGAGATGTACAAGGAGGGCACCCAGGACCTGATCGGCGTCGACCCGGAACTGGCCGCGGCGATCGCCGGGCGGCTCGGCCTGAAGCTGGAGATGACCAATGCGAGCTTTCCTGGCCTGATCCCGGGCCTGCAGGCCGACCGCTGGGACCTGGCGATGTCCTCGATGAGCGACACCGAGGAGCGGCGCAAGGCGGTCGACTTCGTCGACTACTTCCAGGCCGGCGGCGCGATCATGGTGGCCAAGGGCAACCCGGCCAGCGTGAAGGACCTGGCGGACCTGTGCGGTCGGGCGGTTGTGCTCGCGAAGGGCAGCTCCAACCTCGCCATCGGCGAGGGGCAGAACGCCAAGTGCGCGAAGAAGATGACGATCTCGCAGAGCGAGGACGCCCCCACCGGCCTGCTGCAGATCGACGCCGGACGGGCCGTGGCCACCATCGTCGACTACCCGGTGGCCAAGATGCTGGCCCAGGAGAGCGGTAAGTACGAGGTGCTGGAGGCCCAGTACGAGGCCGGCCCGTGGGGCATCGCGCTCGACAAGAAGGACAGCCAGCTCCGCGACGCCGTGCGGAAGGCGCTCCAGGAGCTGATCGACAGCGGGGAGTACGCCAAGATCATGGAGAAGTGGGGCGTGCAGGGCAGCGCGGTCAAGGCCGCCACCGTCAACGACCAGAACTGAGCACACCGGTGGATGCGACCGTCGTGGGCCCGGCTCCGGCCGAGCCCACCGGGCCGGAAGCGCCGGAAGCGAACCGGATCAGCCATCCCCTCCGGCCCGGACGCTGGCTGGCCGCCGGGGTGACGGCACTGGTGCTGGTCTGGCTGGGGTGGACCATCGCCATCAACCCCAACCTGCACTGGGACATCGTCGTCAAGTACCAGTTCGACCGGGTCATCCTGGAAGGCCTCTGGGTCACCGTCCAGCTCACCGTCGCCTCGATGGTCATCGGTGTGGTGCTCGGCGTGGTGGTCGCCCTGATGCAGGTCTCCGACAGCCGCATCCTGCGCACCGGCGCGATGGCGTACGTCTGGTTCTTCCGCGGCACGCCGCTGCTGGTGCAGCTGATCTTCTGGTTCAACATCGCGCTGATCTTCCCCGAGATCGGTCTGGGCGTGCCGTTCGGCGGCCCGAAGCTGCTCACCTGGGAGACGAACACACTCGTCACCGGTTTCGTCGCGGCGCTGCTCGGGCTCGGTATCAACGAGGGCGCGTACATGAGCGAGATCGTGCGGGCCGGTCTGCGGGCCGTCGATCCCGGTCAGCAGGAGGCCGCGGCGGCGCTGGGTATGTCCCGGATGAAAATCATGAAGCGGGTGGTGCTGCCCCAGGCGATGCGGATCATCGTCCCGCCGACCGGCAACCAGTTCATCTCCATGCTGAAGACGACCTCGCTCGTCTCGGTGATCGCCGGCGCCGACCTGCTCACCGTCGCCCAGCGGCTCTACCTGACGAACTTCGAGGTGATCGCCCTGCTCATCGTCGCGTCCATCTGGTACCTGGTCCTCACCACGGTCGCCAGCGCCGGCCAGTACCACCTGGAACGCCGGTTCAGCCGCGGCTTCGGCACGACAGTGCCCGGCACGCTGGGCGGGCGGATCGCCCGAAACCTGCGGTTCCCGAGGAGCGCGCGATGACCGCGCCAATGGTGCAGTGCCGGGCCCTGCGCAAGAGTTTCGGCCGCCTCGAGGTGCTGCGCGGCATCGACCTGACCATCGAGCGCGGCCAGGTGGTCTGCGTGGTCGGCCCCTCCGGCTCCGGCAAGTCAACCCTGCTGCGCTGCCTCAACCACCTCGAGGAGCCGCAGGCCGGCCGGGTGTACGTCGACGGCGAGTTGATCGGCTACGAGGAGCGCGACGGGCGGCTGAGGCCGCTGCCGGACGCCCGGCTGCGCCGGCAGCGCGAGTCGATCGGCATGGTGTTCCAGCGGTTCCACCTGTTCCCGCACCGTACCGCCCTGGAAAACGTGATGGAGGGCCTGGTCGCCGTGAAGGGCGTCGGGGCGGCCGACGCCCGCAGGCGCGCCGGTGACCTGCTCGACCGGGTCGGGCTGGCCGACCGCGCCCACCACTACCCGGCGCAGCTCTCCGGGGGGCAGCAGCAGCGGGTGGCCATCGCGCGCTCCCTGGCGATGTCACCGAAGCTGATGCTCTTCGACGAGCCGACCTCCGCGCTCGATCCCGAACTCGTCGGGGAGGTGCTCGAGGTGATGAAGGACCTCGCGGCCAGCGGGATGACGATGATCGTGGTGACCCACGAGATGGGCTTCGCCCGTGAGGTCGGCGACCACCTGGTCTTCATGGACGAGGGCCTGATCATCGAGCAGGGGACACCCCGCGACGTGCTGGCCGCGCCACGGCACGACCGTACCCGCGCGTTCCTCTCCAAGGTGCTGTGATGCCGCGGCTCGACCTGCTGGTCACGGGCGGGGACGTGATCGACGGCACCGGCTCGCCGGCCCGCCCGGCCGACGTCGGCGTTCGGGAGGGACGGCTGGTGCTGTTGCCACCGTCCAGCAACACTCCCGCCGCCGAGGTCGTCGACGCCGCCGATCTGGTCGTCACACCGGGCTTCATCGACGTGCACACCCACTCCGACCTGCTGGCCGGCGACGACGAGCAGCGGGAGGTGCTGCGCCGGGCGCCGCTGCTCCAGGGTGTGACCACCGAAATCTGCGGCAACTGCGGGATCAGCCCCTTCCCGGTCCCGCCCGAGCGCGGCGGGCCGGTACAGGAGTTGATCGCCGCGACCTTCGGCCCGCCCGCGTCGGCGTACGCGTCGTTCGCGGAGTTCGCCGAGGCGCAGGGAGCGGCCCGGCGCAATCACCTCGCCGCCCTCGTGGGACACGGGACGCTGCGCGCCGCGGTGGTCGGCTTCGCCCAACGGCGGGCCACGCCGGAGGAGACCCGGCGGATGTGCCGGCTGCTCGACGAGGCGCTCGCCGCGGGCGCGGCCGGCCTGTCGACCGGCCTGATCTACTCGCCCGGAGTCAACGCCGGCACCGACGAGGTCATCGCCCTGGCCCGGGTCGCGGCGGCGCACGGCAAGCCGTACGTGACGCACCTGCGCGACGAGATGTCCCAGGTCGAGTCGGCCCTCGAAGAGGCGATCGAGATCGCCGCCGCCGCCGGGTCGGCGCTGCAGGTCTCCCACCACAAGACGGGCGGCCGGCGGGCCTGGGGCGCCACCGTCCGCACCCTGGCCCGGCTCGACCGGGCGCGGGCCGACGGGCTGGACGTGACCTGCGACGTCTACCCGTACACCGCCGGCAGCACCGCCCTGCTCGCAATGCTGCCCCCGTGGGTGATCGCCGACGGGGTGTCGGCGATGCTCGCCGCCGTCGCGGACCCTGCGGTCCGCGACCGGATCCGCGCCGACCTGGTCGCCGGAGTGCCGGGCTGGGAGAACACCGTCGGCAACGGCGGCTGGGACCTGATCCGCGTCGCGTCCGCCCCGAACAACCCGGACGCCCAGGGGCACACCATCGCCGACCTGGCCGCCGCCAGCGGTGCCGACCCGGTCGACTACGCCTGCGACCTGCTCGCCGCCGAAGGCGGTGACGTCACCATCCTCAGCCACTCCATGCACGAGGACGACGTCCGCCGCGTGCTGGCCAGCCCGCTCACCATGCTCTGCTCCGACGGCGTACCGAAGGGGGGTCGCCCGCATCCGCGCTGGGCGGGCAGCTTCACCCGGGTGCTCGGGCACTACGTACGCGACGTGGGTCTGCTGCCGCTGGCGGACGCGGTACACAAGATGACCGCGATGCCCGCCCGCCGCTTCGGCCTGCGTGACCGAGGTCTGCTCGCCGACGGGTACGCCGCCGACCTGGTGGTCTTCGACCCGCAGCGGGTCGCCGACGGCGCCACGTACGACGATCCGCTGGCACCGCCGCGCGGCGTCCGCTGCGTGGTGGTCGGCGGCCGGGTCGTCGTGGACGGCGACGAGGTCACCGACGCCCGGGCGGGCCGGGTGCTGGCCGTGACCGGTCGGGAGCCGGCCGTGCCGGGGCGGCGATGAGCGCGGCCGGTGGCGGCCCGACCGCCGGCGTGCGGATCGGGGCGATGGTGCGGCGGCTGGACGACGAGCGCAGCATCTCGATCGACCCGGACCTGGTCCTCCGGCTGGCCAGCGTCGGCAAGGTGCTGCTGCTCGGCGAGGTTGCCCGACGGCTCGCCGACGGCACGCTCGCCGCCGACCAACCGGTCGAGCTGCTCGACCCGGACCGGGAGGTCGGCGGCACCGGCCTGCTCGGCCAGCTGTCGCCCCGCTGGTGGACGGTCGCCGACCTGGCCACGGCGGTGGCCGCGGTCAGCGACAACGCCGCCACCAACGCGCTGCTCCGCCTGGTCACGCTCGACGCCGTCCAAGGACCTGGCCCGCCACACCGGCCTGCGGGACACGACCGTGCACGATCGCATCCGGGCCGAGCGCGGCCCCGGCGTACCGAAGACCTTCGCGACCGGCACCGCCCGCGAGCTCTGCGCGTTCCTCGCGGACGCGGCGGCCGGAACCTGGCAGAGCCCGCGGGCGTGCGCGCTGCTACGGGACTGGCTCGCCGGAAACACCGACCGCACCCTGGTCGCCGACTCCATCGGCCACGACCCCTGGTCGAGCGACGACGTCCGGGTGCTGAACAAGACCGGCACCGACACCGGCGTACGGGCCGACACCGGGATCGTGTCCGGCCGGCACACCGTCGTCTACGCCGTGATCGCGGCGTTCGAGCCCGGAGCCGAGCGGGCCGCCGTGGCGGAGCTGCGGCGCTGGGGCACGGCGGTCGACCGGCTCGCCGGCGCCCATCGCTCGGACAGCTCCTGACTGAGCTTCGCGGCGGCGTCGGCCAGCCGCTCGACGAAGCTGCCCACCACCGGATTCGGATTGCCGGGACGCAGCGCCACGCCGATCTCCCGGTGCAGCCTGCCGTGCGTGAGCTGCCGGACCGCCACCTCGCCGGGGTTGCGCAGGCCGAGCGACGGCACCAGCGCGACGCCGACGCCGGCCCGGACCAGGCCGAGCACGACCTCGTAGTGGTCGCTGCGGCACCGGATCCGCGGCTGGAAACCCTCGGCCCGCGCCGCCAGCTCCAGCACCGACACCTCGCCCTGCACGCCGAGGGTGGTGATCCACGGCTCGGCGGCGAGGTCCGCGAGCCGCAGCCGCCGCCGGCCGGACAGCGGGTGGTCGGCGGGAAGCACCACCAGCTGTGGGTCCACCATCAGCGGCTCGACCTTCGCGTACGGCGAATCCTGGGCGGGACTCAACGGATGGTCGAACACCACCACGAGATCCAGTTCGCCCTGGTTGAGCCGGGGCAGCAGCTCGTGCGGCTGCCCCAGGATCAGCGCCAGCTCGACCTGCGGATGGTCCCGGGTGAAGCTCGACAGCGCGCGCGGCAGCAGCTCCGCGCCGGCGGTCGCGAAGAACCCGATGCGCAGCAGGCCCCGCCGGCCCTCGCCGTGGGCGGACAGCTCGTCGCGGGCGGCCGACATCAGGTCGGCGATCTGCTGCGCGTAGTCCGCGAGGCGCTGGCCGGCGACGGTTAGCCGCAGGCTGCGCGGTCCCCGGTCCACCAGCGCCACCCCCGCCTCCTGCTCCAGCGTGGCGAGCTGGTGGGAGACCGCCGACGGGCTCAGCCGGAGCTGCTCCGCGGCGGCGACGATCGTGCCGTGCCGGGCGATCTCCAGCACGACCTGCAGGTGTGCGGTGTTGAACATCGGCGGACCGCCTTCCCTGCTCAGGGGCGTTGCGGGCGGCCGTCGACACCCGCCCGCCCGGCCCACACTCTCGCATGCCGGCGATGCCTGCTCCGCGCCGACCACGACGCCCCCGCGCCCGGCGCCTCCGCCGTTGACCGACGTCCGGAGAAATGACCTTCAAGATCAAGGGTCGCCGCGCGTCTCGGGACCGGGCGTGCGGCGACCCCGCGGCGTCATGCGGCCAGCACGAACTGGTGCTTCGCGTTCAGGGCTGCGAGGTGCAGCAGTCGGTAGCCGAGGGCGATGCCCCGAGCCGAGAGCAGCTTGTCCTCGTCGGCGTCGACCGCGACGGCTCTGCCGCCCATGCTGGTCGACCGGAGCGGCGCCGCAGCGAGCCGCTGGATGAACGCACGCGCTCGACGCCCGGGAGTGGGCTGCGGCGGGGCGAGACGCGCGTCCAGGGCCACCGCCGACAGCAGGGCTTCCCACTGCTCGGCCAGGGTCTGCGGGTCGTCGTAGACCTCCAGCAGCACCGGGTGACCGGCCGCCCCGATGAGCACGCCGCGCTGCCCGTACAGCGGTCGGGTCGTGCTGAGGACGGTCTTCAACTCCGCCGCCTGGCGGTTCTGCAGGTCGACAAGGGACGCGGTAGGGGAGTTGCCGAGATCGCGCTCGTAGCGACCCACCCTCCGCCACACGTCGCCCTGGTCGACGTTGGTCCCACGGACGCCGGGGCTCTCCGCGCGCAGGCCGCGCAGCGCACCGCGTACGGCCAGCGGCGCGCGGTGTCGCGCCAGGCGCTGGACCTTGCCGCCCGCCCAGCGGTTCTGCTCGACGCAGGCGACCTGCACGTCCTGCCGGCCCTGGGCGTCGACCAGCACGCTGCGGGTCACCACCCGGTGTTGCCATCCGCCGTCGAGCAGCGCGCCTTCCAGCAACAGCAGGGGAGTGCCGCCCGGGTTGGTGACCCGCAGCTTCCCCACCACCGGAGTGGGCAGCTCGTCGATCCGGGCGTCGGCGGGCAGGGAGGTGCGACAGGCGGCCGGAGCGATCGGGGCGTCCGTCCACACCGGAAAGACGGTGAGGGGTCCGGCCTGGGTCGGGGCGCCCAGGTGCAGGGCGGGCAGAGCGTTCACGGAAACCTCCGGGATGGTACTTATCTCGCTGGGCGCGCTAAAGCTAACAGGAGTTTTCGCGGTAAGCAAGATAAGGTTGGTGGCGTGAAAGCCGATGCTCACCCCGCATGGCGCGACAGCCACGGCCGGCGCCTCGTCGACTACCCTCGTCCGTCGCTCGCCGTGGACGTCGCACTGATGACGGTGACACCGCACACCGGCCAACTAGCGGTCCTGCTGGTACGTCGTGACGAGCCCCTGGACGGCCGGCGTTGGGCGCTGCCCGGCACCTTCGTTCACGAACGGGAGCGGCTGGCCGAAGCCGTGCTACGGCTGCTGCGCGACAAGTGCGACATCTCCGGGCTCGCCCCGCGTCAGCTGCACGTCTTCGACGACCCCGACCGGGACCCCCGGGGATGGGTCATCTCGGTCGCGCACGCCGACACCGTTCCGTACGACCGGATCAGCCGGCAGGTCGACGAGCGGCCGGATCTCCACCTCGCGCCCGTGGCCCCACCGGGCGGATCCCGCCCGGCGCTGCCCGACCGGCAGGCCACACTGCCCGCGGACCACGAGGAGATCCTCGCCCGCGCCGTCCGCGACCTGCGAACCCGCTACCGCAACGCGGCCGATCCGGACCGGCTGCTGAACGACCACTTCACCATCCGCCAACTGCAGCAGATCCACGATGCCGTCGACGGCCGGGTCAGTCACAAGGACGCCTTCCGCCGATTCGCCGACGACAAGATCGAGGGCACCGAACACGTCGACCGGAGCGGGCCGGGACGACCGGCACAGCTCTACCGCCGCAGAGACACAACTGCCGCTTCCCTGGCCCCGGCCCCGGCCGGGGAGGCAGCTTACTCGGCTGACGACCTGCTGGCCGCCATCGCCGAGTACGCCAAAAGCGTCGACCGGGTCACCATCCAGGGCTACGCCTCGTGGGCGCGCTCCACCGGTCGTCCCAGCGAGGCGCTGATCCGCCGACGACTCTCCGTCGAGCTGGGGGGCTGGTCCGGCATCGTCCGGGCCGCGACCGGCGCCGCTGGCTCTCGTCCGCATCGGTGAAACGGTCCGCTGAACACTCGGACACGATTAGTGTCCGCTGGGTGACTGTGGGCCTGGAGGGTTCGCGGTAGAGAGGCACTGAGAGTTGCGGTAGCGCCGGAGGTGGAACATGGGCGGCTACGTGAACCAGGACGGCGGGGGCTGGACCGAGCTGCGGGTTCACGGCGTGTCCGGAACTCCGCCCGAGCGCATGCTGGCGCATCCGCACGTGGCGCTGGTGGCGGGGGATGCCGAGGCGGGCTTCTACCGCCGAGAGTGGGAAGCGAAGCAGACCTCCGCCGATACGGCGGATGAGCGGTTTGAGGCGTACTCATGGGGCGGGTTGACGGCGGGCAGCGGGCAGCGGGCCCTGTGGCTGCTGCTGACGCCGTTCCTGTTGGTCAATGTCGCCTTCTTTGCTCTGCCGTACGCCGGCGTCGATGACGAGCGCAAGGCTTCCCGGCGTACGGCGGAAGTGGTGCAGCGCTTGTTCGCGCTGTCGATAACGCTCACGTTCGTCCTGGCCGTCGTTCTGGTCTCCATGGACTTCTTCGGCTGGCAGTGTGTGCGGCAGTCGCGCAACTGCACGGACCGGGTGTCATGGCTGGGCTTCCTGTCCTGGTCGTGGCTTGACCTCCCTGGACGACGCATCGCCGTGACCGCCGCGCTGCCACTGGCCGTGGTGGGCTTGTTGTGGTGGTTGGCGAACGAGACATGGCGGGAGCTGGAGGCAGCGGACGTGCCGCCCGCTCCGCGGGAGGAGCAGCAGCAGACCCCGCTGGAGAACCGCCGGATGTGGAATGGCGAGAGCCAGGTGCGTCGGCTGCGGGCCGCCCACGTCGCGGCGGGCTTCGCGCTGGTCGGCGTCTTCCTGCTAGCGCCTTTTGCCGGTCACGGTCAGGGCCTTCGCGCTGTGAAGTCGGGGGCGGCCGTGGATTCGGCCTGGGCTGGAGCGGGGACTTTCCTGTTCGGGCTGGCGTTGGGCCTGCTCGGACTGACCGTCGTGCTGGTCTGCCTACCTAATGAGCGCAAGCAACCGGACGGGGACGGTCAGCATCGCGACCGGCGCGACCTCTACACGCTGTTGCCGTGGCTGGCCCTGGTCGTGAGTGTCCTCGGAGCGGTGGTGGTCTGGCAGCCCGGCGTCAACGCAGCGGTGCCCGTGCCCGGCGATGCACGTTCGCAGCTGCCGTGGCTCGCCGGGACGGTCCAGGTGCTGGCGGCGGTTCAGGTTGTCCTGCTGCTGGGCATGCTGGTCCTCCTGCTGACGCGAGCGCGATCAGAGGCCGGACAATCACCGGCGTGGTGCGGCCTCGCGGCGCCTGCATTGATGATGGCGGCTGTGGTACTCGCCGGCGTCTTCGCCGCCGGCCTGGCCCTGGCGGTGGCACATGTTCTGGGCAAGCCGGCGCCGACCGACCTTGGGCCCGACGCGTTCGTCGTCCCGCTGGTGTACTTCTGGGGAGCTGCGCTTGCAGTTCCGGTGGCCGCGATGGCCCTGCTGCTGGTGGGTGTCGGGCTGTGGCTGGTGCGCCGCAACACCGACACGATGCTGCGTGACCACGTCATCCCGGCCTTTCCCACGGCCAAGATCGCCGAGGCCCTCGACGCGCCTGATCTCCCCGAGCATGCACAGACGCTGCGACGGGCGCGCCACATCGCTGCCGCTTGGTCCCGCGCAGCTGTCAGCGATGTGGGTGGACGGGTCTCCGGCGCGTTCGCTGTCCTGCTCGCTGTTCTGACCGCAGCCGGCGTGGTGGGTTACCTGGTCGACCGGAGCTGGGTCTACACACAAGCCCGCTGGGCGGTCAACATCGGCGACCTGCTCGTCGGTGGCTTCGTGGCCGGCCTCCTCTACGTCGGGCGCCAGGCATACCGCAACCCCCGGTTCCGCCGGACCGTCGGCGTTCTGTGGGACGTCGGCACCTTCTGGCCGCGCGCCACGCATCCACTCGCGCCGCCCTGCTACGCCGAGCGGGCCGTCCCGGACCTGATCAAGCGCATCAACTACCTCGGCTGCACCTGCGGCGGTCATGTCCTGCTGTCGTGTCACTCCCAGGGGACGGTCATCGGCGCGGCTGTGGTCATGCAACTGACCTACCAGGAAAGCGCCCGAGTTGCCCTGCTCACCTACGGCAGCCCGCTGCGTCGGCTCTACGCACGCTTCTTCCCCGCCTATTTCGGACCTGTCGCGTTGCGCCGTACCGGCGCCTTCCTGCTAGGCAAGGACAAGCCGCTGGACACCAGTGACGGCGCTCGGCCGCGCTGGCCGTGGCGCAACCTCTACCGGCCCAGCGACCCGATCGGCGGGTGGATTCTGCGCGACTTCGAGGCGGTCGAGATCAGCGCCGGCGAGTGGGCCGCCGATGGCCGCGTTGGCGACAACCAGGACATTGACCGGCGAATGATCGACCCGATGTTCGCCAGGACGGCAGGGGACAGCTCGTATCCGGCCATGCACGGACACTCCGGCTACGCCGACGACCCTGCTTACCGAGCGTCGGTCGAGATCCTCCGCGAGCTACGCATGTGATCGGCAGGCCGCGCAGGTGATGCATTGAGCGAGCGCTCCCGCTTGGCGGGCGCTCCCGTCGTCGTCTCGGCCCGCCGTAACGTCGACGCGGCCCGGTGGTTCTTCCGCCGGGCGCTATCGGCGTTGAAGGCGACACCCAGCGAGGTGGTCACCGACGCCGCCGCGGTCTACCCCGCCGTGCTCGACGAGCTGATCCCGTCGGCTGGCACCACGTTGAGCAGTACGCCAAAATCCGATCGAGGCTGATCACAGCCAGCTCAGACACCGGTTGAGACCGATGCGCGGGCTACGGACCGGCGAGACAGCACAGGTAATCATCGCCGGGCACGCCTTCATGCAGAATCTGCGCCGCGGACACTACGAACTCGCCATCGACGCCCCGCCGACAACGCGGGTCGCCGCTGCGTTTACCGAACTCGCCCAAGCGATCTGACCGCGGACCCGTCTCGAGGTGCCCGGTCCGGGTGCCGGGCTTCGTCCTCGGAGCGATGGCCGGAGGATAGCTGGCGGTTCCAGTGTCCGGCGGGGACGGTACTGGGTACCGTGCCGGGGTGGAGGTTGGATTCGCCCCGCCGATCTCCGGATCGTGGGCCACACCGGACAACATGATCCACGTCGCCCGCCGTGCCGAGCAGCTCGGATACCACTCGCTGTGGACGTTCCAGCGCCTGCTGGCGCCCGCCGACCTCGGCTGGAGCGAGACGTACCACAGCGTCCAGGATCCGCTGACCACGCTGGCGTTCCTGGCCGCCCACACCACGCGGATCCGGCTCGGCGTCGCGGTGCTCAACATGCCGTTCATCTCCCCGGTGGTGCTGGCCAAGCAGACCGCGACTCTGGATATCCTCGCCGGCGGGCGGCTCGACGTCGGACTCGGCCTCGGTTGGGCGGACGAGGAGTATCAGGCGACGGGTGCGAGCAAGCATCGGCGGGGCCATCGGGCCGAGGAGTTCCTCGCCGTTCTTCGCGCCCTGTGGCAGAACGACGTCGCCGAGCATCGCGGCGAGTTCTACCAGGTCCCGCCGACCCGGATGGAGCCGAAGCCGGTGCAGCGGCCGCATCCCCCGATCCTGCTGGGCGGGCACGCGCCCGCGGCGCTGCGCCGGGCGGGCCGACTCGCCGACGGCTGGGTCAGCGGCAGCCAGGCGGACTTGACGGACATCGGCGAGTCAGTCGCGGCGGTCAAGGCTGCCGCGGCGGACGCCGGGCGCGATCCCCGCTCGTTGCGGTTCGTCTCCCGCGGTGCGGTCCGCGTACGCCCGGCGGGCCCGGCCGAGCGCAAGCCGCTCACCGGCACGCTTGAGCAGATCCGGTCGGATCTCGGCAGACTTGCCGAAGCCGGCATCACCGAACTGTTCGTCGACCTCAACTTCGACCCGGAGATCGGCTCACCCCGCGCGGGCGCGCAGGCGTCGCTGCGACGGGCCGACGAGGTGCTCGACGCCCTCGCCCCGGTCGCCTGAGCCTCCGACGGGGTCTCACTCGGCCGGGCCCGCCGCCGACCACGCCGACCAGTGGGTCACCCGCAGCGCGACCACCGGCCCGGCCGGTGGCTGCTGGACGTACTGCGGATATTTGTCGGCCAGCGCTGCGCGGGCCGCGGCCTCCTCGGCGCGGTCCTCCACCAGGCAGCCGTGCCCGTCCAGCCGGACCCACCACAGCCGCGACCAGTCCTCGTCATACTCGTCGATCAGCAGGCAGGCATGCCCTGTCGCCTGGATGTTCTCCAGCCGGCGTAGCCGCCGGTGGCGCTTGGGTTTCTCGTCGACCGCGTGGTAGGCGACGTCGCCGAGCAGGACGAAGCACACCGGCACCAGGTGCGGACGGCCGTCGGCGCCGACGGTGGCCAGCCGGGCCACCCGGGCCGACCCGACCGGATGCCGGATTTTGTCGGCGGGCACGGGCCTGACCGTAACAGTGCAGGCCCGCCAATGTGACTCGTTGTGTCCGGGCATCGGACTTTCCTTGTGGGCGGCGGCAGCGCCTGTCCCTGGAACGGCCGAGGAACGGCAGCGTCAGCGCCTCCGTCGTCGGCGGTCGACAGGCGTTGGCCAACGGTTGGCGCTCGGACGCGAGTCGCCAGATCCTTGTCCGGCCACGGATGATTCATCACTAAAATCCCGGTAATGAACGTCGAAGCGAGCACCCGGCTTGAACGCATCCTCGGCATACCGCTGGCGGAGGATGCGGTGCGTCAATGGCCGCAGTCCGGCGAACTGATCCGGGGTCGGGCGCGGATCGCGGAGGTGGAGTCGCACTTCGTCGGGCTGCGGCTCGGCGTGGGCCGGCGGCACGCCTGCGGGAACACCATGGTCGTCGAGTGGAGCAACGACTACGGCGACGGCCGGATCTATCGCAATGTCTCGATCGCCGAGGTGCGCGACGGTGAGGCGGTCACGGTGACGGACTATTGGGGCGAGCCGTTTGCCGCGCCCGAGTGGCGGCAGGCGCTCGGGGAGCATCTGGACATGCCGGCGGGTGGCGTATGGCCCGCGTCGGACGACCTCACCGTCACGTGACGCGGTCCGGACCTGGTCGAGCCCGGCAGGCGGGCGGCCCCCCGTCGGCGGTCGCGCGCGGGACGTCCAGCGACGCACCCGGCATCGTCGCCCGTGGTCAGCCGGAAGGCGACGGCAGGGAGTCCGCGAGTTCCGCGATCACCTCGGCGTGACAGCGTTCCGGCACGCACCAGCAGCCCAGCCTGCGCCCGCGTAGATCGGGGAGGAGGGCGAGGAGTTCGGGACGGTCGAGCAGGTACGCGCGGTACTTTTCGACGACCTCGTCCCGGGTGCCGTCGGGGCCGGGCCGGTACGGGCTGGACAAGGGAGAGCCGGGGAGACGCCAGCCGCCGCGATACATGGCGCGCCCGACGTAGACCACGTCGGCGTACGCCGGGTCGTCGCGGTGGCCCTTCAGGTTGACGACTGTGGTTGCCCGCATGGCTTGGCTCCTCAGGTTCCGCCAGCAGCGTCAGTGCCGCCGGGTCAAACGGGGTGCGCAACTGTTGGCTGATTAGCTAAGCGAACCTATGTGGTATTTTCTTGATCATGTCGTTGCTGCGTCTGGGTCCGGCCGCTGAGTACATCGGTGGGACCGTTGCCGCGCTGCTGGCCACGTGGCCGGCTGATCCGTCCGCCCGTACCGATGACGAGTGGTCAGCGTTGCGGGCGGCGTTACCCGAAGGAACCGGTAGCGCGACGATCCGCAGCCGCACCCGACAGATCACCGGATACCTCGGCGTGTATGGCCGGCCGCCGGCGGACCTGTGTGAGCTGGAGGGTCCGCCGGCCGTGGCTCGGCAGGTGAGCCTCGCTGCGGCCGACCGGCAACAGGTCGCCGTCGACCGGGTCGACGACAGGATCGTGCGGGTGTGGTCGCAGCTTCCGATGTGCGCTGCGCCGGTCTCGTACCGCGACTGGGTGTGGCATGCCTTCGACGTGGTGCTGCCGGCGATCGTGCCGGCCGGGGTGAAGGTGTGCACTCCGACGCTGCGTCCCGGCGATGGCAAGGTTCGCGTCGACCTGCCCTGGCAGACCCCGCACACCCCGCCCCGGTTGGACGGCCACACTCGTGCGCTTGGTGTTGACTGGGGTGTGAACACCCTGCTGACCGCGACCGTGGCTGACCTCGACCCCGACGGCACTGTGGTGGTGCAGGGCCGCCCGTTGCGGTTCGACGCGACCGGGGTGTCGGCGAAGCTGGTGCGGCTACGCCGTCACCGCGAACACCTCAACACCAAAGTCGACCATGTGATCCGGCTGCGTGACGGCCGGCCTGCCCACACCCCAGCCGAGCAGGCACTGACTGCGAAGCTTGTCCTCCTGAAGGCCGAGCACTCGGCGGTGTGCGCCCGGATCCGGCATCTCAACAAGGCTCTTGCCTGGTCGGCGGCGCGGTGGCTCGTCGACCAGGCGACCGCGGTCGGCGCGACCGTCATCTACGTGGAGGACCTCGCCACGCTCGAGGGCCGTGGTGGGTCACGCAGCCTCAACCGGCGGATCTCTGGCGCGGTACGCGGCACCGTGTTCACCGCCATCGCCCACCTCGCCGCGAAAGAAGGTGCCGCAGTCGTCACAGTGCCGGCGCGTGGTACCTCGTCCGGCTGTCCCCGCTGCGGCGGTGCGGTCAAGCACGTCAAAACGCCGCAGCGCAGCGTCGCCGGGTACCGGTGGGCCACCTGCTCGTGCGGCCTGTCGATGGACCGTGACCACGCCGCGGCGCAACGGATCGCGGCCAGGGGCCTAGCCAACCAGGCCAAAACCCGCCGCGGCCGTAACGGCAACGCCGCGATCCGGACAGCCACCGACACACCGGTCCGTCACCGGACACGTCGACCAACCCCAGCCGCCACGATCCCGCCACTGCGGGATCGACGCAAAACCGTACCCACCCCGAAGCAGACCCGACCTGCAACGGTCAAGACCTCACGCCTGCTGCCCTTGCGACGGCAGGTTCCCGCCCCGGCAGACTCCCCATCGCGATCCGCCGGCCAGCGTCCGGCGGGACGGACACCCCAGGATACCAACCCGCAAGGGCCGGTCAGCCAGGTGCCGCACACGATTCCCACCACCGCCCCGCGACACCCTCACCGGGTCCGCGGGGCAGCCCTCGGTCGCGGCTTCCACCGCCACGTGCACGCCACCCCCGTAACCAACCGGGACGGTAGCACCAGCCGGACGTCCGGCTTGCCGAGGATCGCATAGGGAACCAGAGACGCTGCCCACCTGCTGCGGACCTCTCGGCGCGCTGACCGTGCTGGCGGGTTCCAGTCCGCGTACACCCGACGGGCCCGGCCGAGCGCGAGCCGCTCACCGGCACGCTCGAGCAGATCGTAGGTCTTGGTGACGCTCCGCCCAGAGAACGGCACTACCTGGGCAGATCAGCCGATGAGCGGACGTCGCCGGACGCCCGCTCATCGCAGAGCGACTTCCGCCGCAGGGACGGTCGCCGGCCCTCACTACCGCTAGTTCTTCTTCTTGTGCTTGGGCGGCAGCGTCGCGACGTACGCCTGAGCCTTGTCGACCCACACGGCCGCCTGCTCGGTGGTGAACGACTCGGGCAGCGACAGGTATCCACCCATCGGTCGCTCGGCCGGGCCGAACGGTCCCGCACCTTCGATCGCCGCCAGCTCGGCCAGGTCGTCGGCGGCGAGCTTCACGCCGACCGACGAGCCGAACAGCCCGGCGAACATGTTGCCGTTCACGAACCCGCCGAGGTTGCCGAACATCGGCTTGACCTCGACCCCTGGGGCCTCAGGGATGACGGACCGGAAGAACTGCTTGTCAGCGTCGGTGGGTTTGGGCATCTGCATTGCCGGATCCTGTCATTCAGCCACGGGGCGACGGCCGGTGAAAGCGGCCAACCGCTCCATCGGGTCGGCACCGGTGGGCGGGGCGACCTCGTCGGCGAACGAGGAACCGCGGGCGCCGGGGACGATCTGCTCGGCGAGCTTGTGGACGTAGGTCACGACCTCGTCAGTGACGACCAGGGGCGTGCCGCTGCCCTGGGCCATGTCCCAGGCGTGCAACAGAAACTCCACCGACATGATGCCCGCCGCGAACGTGGCCGGCAGTTCGCCGCCGCCGGGAGTGGGGACGGTGCCGTCGAGACCGCGGGCGCGCCATGCCTCGATGGCCTGCGCCGCCATGGTGGCCACCCGGTTTTCCAGCGAACCCGTTCCGGGGTTCACGACCTTGACGCCGGCCATCGAACCGAAGGCGACCATGGAACCGAACAGGTGCTCGGCAAGATCGTGGCAGGTGAAGTCCGCGCATGGGGTCTGCTTGGCGCGGTCCTCGGAGGTGAGCTGGCGCAGGACCGTCTGCAGCACGGCCAGGGTGGCGTCGGCGGCGGACAGCTCGTCGAGCCGCTCGGGAGCGGCGGACCACTCGTCCGGGCCGGCGTCCCCGGCGACGGCGGCCTTCTCGAGACGGCCGAAGTAGTGGTTCCAGCCCTCGGCGTGCATTGCCGCCTGCTCGTCGGTCAGCCCCTCGTGGGTGAGGGTGACCCGGGTGCCGTCGGCGACCGGCTCGATCGTGATCGAGACGGTCGAGGCGTCGGGGACGAGGTCCGGGTTGCCTTCCCAACCCCAGCCGAACACGACACGCTTGCCGGGCTCGACCTCCCGGAACGTGCCGGCCGCCACGTGGCCGGGGGTGATGGTCCAGCGGTAGTCACCACCCACGCGGAGGTCGACGCGGGCCGACACGGTCTGCCAGCGGCGCAGCCGCTCCGGCTCGGTGATGAGGGCGAATGCCTCGTCGATGTCGACGGGGAGGACGACGGTCTTGGTGAACATCAGTGGTCTCTCTCGATCCGTTGAGACTTCAGGGCGTGTGCGTCGGCGACCAACAGGTCGAGCTCGGCCGTCCAGAACCGGTCGATTTCTGCCTGCAGTTGGCGGAGTCCCTCGGGAACGACCCGATAGATGCGCTCCCGGCCGACCTTCTCGGGTTCCACCAGGCCAACTTCCGCCAGCAACAGCAGATGCTGGGAGATCGCCGACCGGGTGACCGTGAACTCCGCCGCGATGCTGCTCACGGTGCGGGGCTGCGACGCGAGCAGCTGCAGGATTCGTCGCCGGGTGGGCTCAGCAGCGGCAGACAACGCGTCGATCACTCGAAACACGTTAGCTGCGACTAACGCATCTTGTCAAAGAGCACGTCCACTTCCCCCGAAGGGGTGCGGCGGCTGCTGCGAGGCTGACGCGGCGGCCGCCGCCGCCGCGCCGGCGCTGGCGTGACTGCCGGCAGCTTCCGGCGCAGCCGGACCTCGGGCTCGCCGTACGCCTCCTCGACCTGGGTGCCGGTGTCGGGCGTCCAGCCCTGCGCCGCATAGAACCGCCGGGCAGCGTCGTTCCGGGCGAACACCCACAACGTCGCTGTGTCGTACCCGGCAGCCCGCAGCTTTCCGGCTGCAGCGTGCGACCCAACCCGAGAGCCTGGGCGTCCGGGTGCACGTACAGGCTGAACACGTGTCCGTGATGCGTGTCGTCCGGTGAGCTTCCACCCCGGGACCGGACACCGGGGTTCTCACGCTGCGAGGGCGTGGGTGTGACGATACCCGAGGCGGGCCTCGGTGGGTGTGCGGTATCCAATGGTCGAATGTAGACGGTTTGTGTTGTAGTAGGCCAGGTAGGCGAAGACCGCTTGGCGAGCGGCGGCGCGGGTGGGCCAGACCTTGGTGCCGACCTCGGTTTTCAGGGTCGCGAAGAAGCTTTCCGCGGCCGCATTGTCATAGCAAGATCCAGTACGGCCCATCGATGCCCGTAGCCGATGTCTGCGCAGGCAGCGGCGGAACTCGGTGGAGGTGTACTGCGATCCGCGGTCCGAGTGGAAGATCGCGCCCTTGCCGGTCAGGCCCCGGCGGGCGGCCAGGGTGATCGCGTTGCAGGCCAGCTCGGCGCGCATGTGCTCGGCCATCGCGTGCCCGACCACCTCGCGGGTGTGCAGGTCGATGACGGTGGCCAGATACAGCCAGCCCTCCTCGGTGGGCAGGTACGTGATGTCGCCGACCAGCTTCTCGCCCGGCGCGGCGGCGGTGAAGCCCCTGCCGAGCAGATCCGGGGCCGGTGGCGCGGTCACATCCTGCTTGGTCAGCGATCGGCGTCGCCGGCGCGTGAAGCCCACGATCCCGCGCTGACGCATGATCCGCTCGACCTTCTTGCGGTTGACCCGCCGGCCGCGCCGGCGTAGCTCCACCGTCACGCGCGGGGACCCGTACGCCTGTCGGTGCGCCGCGTGGATCGCGGTGATCTCCGCAGCGAGCGCGTCCTCGTCCTGCTCACGCTGCTCGCGGGCCTCCGCGGCGTGCAACCACTCGTAGAAGCCCTGGCGGCGCACCCGCAGGACTCGACACAGCCGCGTGACGCCGTAGGTGGCGCGCTCGGCGGAGATGAAGCGGTAGCGGCTGGTCAATGCCCCATCTCCTTGGCAAAATATTGGGCTGCCTTGCGGAGAATGTCCTTCTCCAGCTCCAGCTCCCGCACCCGAGCACGCAGCTTGCGCAGCTCTTCGCGCTCGGTGAGCGTCAACTCGGGCTCCGCGGACCGGCCGCCGGCCTCCCTACGCTCCTCGGCCCGGACCCAACCACGCAGCGTCTCATGGTTGACGCCCAGGTCACGGGCTATCTGCCGCAACGGCGAGTCCGACGAACGGACCAACGCCACCGCGTCCTTACGGAACTGCTCGGTGTACTGCGAGGGACGTGCCACCAGGGCATCCTTCCTCCTGGCTCATCTGCCAGGGATCAGGGTGTCCGGCCCGAGGGGGGAAGCTCACGGGTCCGCGCCGAATCGCACGACGCCGCGGACCCCGTGCCCTGTCACATCGGCGACGAGGACGCCGTCGGGCGCGGCCGCGAGGACGCGTCGCCACAGCGCCACAGCGCTCCGTTCAGCCGAGTGGCGCCGGGCGCGGTGTTGGTCACCGGGGGAGGGGAGGCTCAGTGAACGTCGACCAGGAGCTGCGCATCCTGGCGGTGCACGGCCGAAAACTCGATGACATGTGCGTCGGCTGCCGTGCCTGGTGGTCGCGCCTGACAGTGCCCGTACCCGTGCTGGCAGGTCGACCGGGCGACCAGTCGGCAGGCCCGGATGATCACCACACGCTTCCTCGAGGGTGCGCAGTGACCGCCCACGGCCCGGTCATGCCGATCTGGAGCTGCGGCGGCTGCAACGGCCCTGGCCCTGCCCGACTCGCCGGCGGAGCTACGAGCCGAGTTCGCCGACGCCCCGGTCTCCCTCGCCCTCTACCTCGGCTCCTACCACCGGCCCGCTTGTCGGCGCCTGCTGGGGCGCCACCCTCGTCGCCTCCCACGCCTGGAGCTGGCCGTTTTCCCCCACCGGCCGCGGCCGCCTTCGGGCTACCGCTGCTGGCCGTGGTCGCCCTCTTGATCACCTCGGCGACCAGCCGGCGCAGCTACCGCCGCGCTCGCCTGGGGGGTCGCCGGCGGGCTCGGCCTCGTCGCCCTGGACGTGGCGATGGTGGCAGCCGTTCTGCTTGTGGCCCCGGCCCTGGTGTGGCCCATGCTCGTGGCGGTTCCGGTCAGCCTGACCCGCATCGGCCTGACCCTGCGCACAGCACACGCACACTGACCGACCTGATCCGTGCCGGGGCGGGC
The DNA here is from genome assembly GCF_045207895.1 of Micromonospora sp. NBC_00898. NCBI lineage: Bacteria > Bacillati > Actinomycetota > Actinomycetes > Micromonosporales > Micromonosporaceae > Micromonospora > Micromonospora sp. NBC_00898. The sequence continues at coordinate 2,307,471 of NZ_CP108775.1, read as the reverse complement.
AGCAGGTCGCGTAGTTCGTTGAAGCGCAGGGTCTCGACTGTGACTCCGATGGCGTCTGCCACTTACCCGGTCCGCGTGGTGCCAGTGTGCCCAGCTGTGGCCTTGATCCTGTAGTCGGATACAGGGTTCACACTGGTGGGGTGATCGTCGAACTTCGCTCGGTGCCGGACTGTCCGAATCTCGCCTCGGTCAGGGAGGCGCTGTACACGTCGTTGGCCGCCCTCGGGCTTCCGGCCGAAGTGACCGAGGTGGTGGGGGACTATCCGTCGCCGTCGGTGCTGGTCAACGGCGTGGATGTGATGGGCGGGGTCGTTGACGACGGGGCGGCGTGCCGGCTGGACCTCCCGACCGCCGAGCACCTTCGGGCAGCCCTGCAACAGGCGATGACGTCGGAATCAGCGGCGGTCCCGGCTGGGGCGGACCTGCAAGCGGTGGATTGCTGCGCCGAGCTGGGCAACGCCGTCCGAGTTGACCGGCCCCGCCGCGCCGCGCAGTTGCCGGATGGTTTGCGTCAGGTGCATCGGGCGGTCCTGCGCCATTTCGCCGCCACCGGGACCGCCCCCGGCCCTACCGAAATCAGCTCAGCCGCCGAAGCGGTCGGCCTCGATGGGGCAGCCGCCCTACGTCAACTTACTGCCGTGGATCTGCTCGCTGTCGACGACGGCGGACGGCTGATCGCCGCCTACCCGTTCTCCCCGGTGCCGACACCGCATGTGGTGTCGCTCGGTGACATCGACGTGTTTGCGATGTGCGCCATCGACGCGCTGGGCATGGCGTTCATGCTCGACACTGACGCGGTCATCACCTCCGCAGACCCGCACACCGGCACACCCATCCAGGTCATCGTCCAGAGAGGCGCGGCCACCTACCAGCCGCCGGAAGCGGTGGTGGTGTACGCGGCAAGCCGGACGACCGGCCGCTCGGTAGACACCTGCTGCTCCACCATCAACTTCTTCACCTCAACCGAAAACGCCCAGGCGTGGATCACCGCCCATCCCACCCTCGCAGTCACCGTCCTCGACCAGGACGAGGCCCTCACGCTGGCTCGCGACATCTTCGAGCCGCTGCTCGCCTGAGAGTCGACAACCGCCCGCAGCGGCGAGGAGGACCGCGGCGAGGCTGTTCATGCGGGCAGCCGGCGTGGTTGTCAGACTATCGCCGCGCCTCTGAGTTGCTTCGCAGGGTGTTCGCCCGGTGAGTAGCACCGGCCCTGATCGGCTGCGGTCCGGTGTCGTTTTGGGTGGTCGCGTCGGGCTGCGGAAGCTGGCTTGCCGTCGTCAGGCCGAGCCCTTCGGCGCCGAGCGGGCGATCCTGCGCCGGAACGGCAGGCGAAGAGAAGCTCTCCGGAGCCTCCATTTCGGCTGCCTCGGCGGTTGATCGTGGCCAGCGCCGCCAGCGCTGGACGCTGAGCATGGCGAGCAGCATCGCGGCACCGATCAGTAGCGTCGTGCCGGTCCGCACCGGGGTGGCCAGGTCGGCGTGCTGGCCGGCCACGGTCACCTTGTGGCCGAGGAGGTGCAGCAGCCATGTCGGGCGGGTCAGCATGGCGAGGTAACTGCCCGCGTACGCGACCCCGGTCAGCACGGCGCCGAGCGGGGAGAATCGCAGTGTGGCGATGAGCCCGAGTAGGATTCCCGCCGCTGCCAGTAGCAGCGCGGTCCGAACGAAGTCACCCGTGTTGAAGGCGCCGCTGCTCTGCGCTGTGGTGAAGGCCTGGACCGAGCGGTCCTGGCCGATGGCGAGAAGGATCCAGGCCAACGGACCGATAACGATCGCGGCGATCAAGGTTCCGATATGTCGCATCCGGGCACCGTACCGGTGTAACGCAACGATGAAAACCCCTGGCACCGACCTTCGTTGCTCGGTCACGGCGGGGGTGCGGCAGGGGGTGAGCATGCAGCCGTCCTGCCCCCGCGAGACACAGTTCCATGTAACGGCACCGGCGTCCGTGACGCCTGCTTTGGTGGCAGGGATGAAGGTCGGCCAGGGGCGACGTCGTGGTCGGATGTCGGGCCGGCAACATCTGGATCGCAGAGTCCCGGTGGCGGTGGCAGTGTTATGGGAACTGGTGCCGGTCAGCCCGGGCTGAAGGGCGTTTATGGTGCTTGAGCTGTCCGCGATCGCACGCGAACGTGTGGTGCTGGCGACCGTTGCTGACGTAATCGCGGCGGCAGCGGTCGGTAAGGACTTGCGGGTGGCCGTAGCCTGCCCCGACTCGCAGGTCACCGTCATTGGCTACCTGGCCCGTGCGCTGCACGCCCGGGGCCGGGCCTGCCGCTGCCTGGTCTCCAGACCGGCCCCCGCAAGCGCCGCCCGCCTGCCTTTAGCTGACCCCGAGGCGAGCGACTTGACGGTCATGGTGATCACAGATGGGACGTGCGCGCCGAGCGACGACGAGGTTTGCCGCGTCAACATTCGCGTGACCACGGATGCCCCGACCACAGCCGCAACGCGCACCTCCCACCAACAGGCGAGCGACCTGCACCCGGATGCTGACCCTCACCCGGACATTGTTCTCGACTATCACGATCCGAGCGGGCCGACGATCCGCCATATCGTGCCCCAACTGTCGCCGCCACTCGCCCCTCAGTAGCCGCCGTCGCTGTCGTGCTCGCAGCTGCCGTGACAACTGCCGCCGCACTTGGCACCTGGCCATCAATGCCCTCCATCTGGACCGGACAGCGCGACGCCGCGCAGGTACACCCTGCGGATCTGGTGCAGTGCCACCGGGTCGTCGAGCGGATTGCCGTCGATGACGAGCATGTCCGCGTCATAACCGGACACCAGCCGGCCCTTGCGGTCGCCGAGCCCGCAGGCGGCTGCCGCTCGGGCGGTGCAGGAGTGCAGTGCTTCGGCCGGGGTCATGCCGAGCTGCTGTAGGTGAGCGAATGCCCAGCGCAGCACGTCCGGCGGCTTGATCGGGCTGATGCCGGCGTCGGTGCCGGCGATCATCGACGCGCCGGCCCGGTACATCCGTTGCGCGTTGGCGATCATGGCCGGCATTCGGGCGATCATGCCGGGCGGCGGAGCCGCGCCGGGTGCGGGGGCGATGCCCAGCGTCATGCCGAGCGTCACCGGGTTGCTCACCAGCGCGACCAGCAGTTCCTCGGAGATCTCGTCGACCCCGTCGGCGGTCATGAACGAGACATGCTCCAGGCCGTCCACACCGGCGGCCAGGGCGTCGGCGATGGCCTGCGTACCGTGCGCGTGCGCGGTGATCGGCAACTGAAGCCGGTGGGCTTCCTCGACTGCCGCGCGAAGTTCCGCCAGCCCGTACTGAGCCAGTTCGGGCCGGCTGCCCGGAGTGAGGTTCCCGCCGCTGGCCATGATCTTGATGACATCGACCCCGCGGTCGGCTCGCTCGCGGATCGCGGCCCGGATGCCGGCACGGCCCACGGCCGGCTCACCCAGATAGTGGCAGTGGCCGCCGGGTGTGGTGATCGGCGGTCCGGCGGCGAGGATCTCGGGCAGGGACGGGTCGGTGTGCGCGGCCTCGCGCAGACCCAGCGACAGGTACCCGCGGTCACCCAGATCCCGCACCGTGGTGACGCCGCCACGGGCGGCTGTGCGGGCCGTGCTGGCCATCGCGGCGAACGCCGCGGCGTCGTCCCGCTCGGCCAGCCGTGCGACCGGATCAGCGGAGGAGTCGAAGGCCAGGTGGACGTGGCTGTCGACGAGGCCGGGCAGGATCGTCGCACCGGCCAGGTCGACCACGGTGGCTCCCTCCGGTACGGGAACGGACGGGCCGACCGTGATGATCGTGTCGCCGTCGATGACCACGGTGGGGTTTGCCATCAGGGTGGGGCTGGTTCCGTCGAACAGCCAGGCGGCCCGCAGGGCGGCGAGCCGGCGGCGCGGCGTGGCTGTGGTGCCTGCAGCTGTCATGCGCACAGCGTGCGATCGCCGTCCCCGGCCGGGCGTCGGTGGTCCTACTGATCCGGGGTACGTAACCGGTGTTGGGTGCCGCCGGTGGCGATCCAGGTGGCGACCTGGGACCGGGTGCCGAAGCCGAGCTTGGTGAAGATGTTCCGCACGTGGGTCTCGACGGTCCGCTCGCTGATGTGCTCGGCGGCGGCGATCTGCCGGTTGGTCAGACCCTGTGAGACAAGGGTGGCGACCTGCAATTCGCGTCGGCTGAGCGGACCAGCGGTGTGTCCGGCCAGGGATGCGGCAAATTCGGTGGCGGCATGAGCCAGCGGGGCCATGCCCAAACCACCGGCCAGCGCGACCACCGAGGTGGCCACCGCCGAGGCCTCGTCCCGGTCGCCGGGTCTGCGCCGCCGTGCCAGCACCTTCGCCAGCTGAAATTTGGCTACCACAACTCTGGGCGGCAGGCCGGCCCTCTCATTGATCTGGACAGCCGCGCGCAGGTGCCGGGCCGCGTCGTCCAACCGCCCGATCGTCGCCGCGGCCACGCCGAGCCCAAGGTGAGCCGATCCGTCGATCAGGATGGCCCCGGCGCCGCCACAGATGAACAGGTCGGCGTACGGGGACAGCATCCGGTACACCTCGGTGGCGGTGGACCGGTCGTCGAACTCAGCGGCCAGTTCGGCCATGCCGGCGAGCGCGGGCAACAGCACGAAGGCGGGTAAATCGGCAGGCGAGGGCAGGGTCCGGTAGATCCGTTCTGCCTCGTCCCGCTGCCCGAGGGCCAGTCTCCATCTGGCGAGCACGGCACGCATCGACGTCGTCGGGATGTTGTGGGAATGCAGCCGAAGCAGCTCGTCCGGCTGTTCGTCCAGGTCCCCGGTCTCCGCGCGTACCAGGATCAGAAAGCCCAGCGACGGCAACAACGAGCCTTCGTGGCCAGCTCGGCGGGCCAGTGCCTCCGCTTGCTCGCCGTAGGCGATGGCTTCGGCGAAGCGACCACGCGCGGCCGCAATCGTCGCCCGGCACCGCACGGCGTGCCAGCGGGCCAGCGGCGACCGCAACCGCCGCGCGACCGCGCTGATCGGACTCAGCTCTGCCTCGGCGGCGCCGACATCACCCAGTTGGGCCAACGCGTCGAAGCGCCACAGGTGTCCCCAGAGCGCCGCGTCCTCATCACCGTCCGCGCCGATGGTCAACAGGCGGTTGCCGAGAGCAAGCCGGTCCGCCGCCCCGTCCGGTCCGCTGCGGGCGATCTGACCGGCCCGCAAGCCTTCAACGATGGCTCGCCGATCACCGACTCGCTCCGCCATCGCCAGAGCCGTCGCGGCGCGCGGCTTGGCATCGTGCAGGGACCGCCACGTGTCGGCGATGACCAACTGGGCCAGCAACCGCGCCCGCAGCCCGCTGTCCACCTCGGGGATGCCGGCCAGGGCCTCTTCGCACAGCGCCCGGCCGGTGGCATCCCACAGGAAGTCGGTGACGCCCTCCATCGTCAGCGCTGCATACGCGATGGTGTGGGCGTCACCCAGGTCGCGGGCGATCTCGGCGACCGTCAGGACCGACTGCCGCGCGCCCGCCACGTCGTAGCAGCGCACCTGGGCACCCGCCCTCGCGAGCAGCAGCCGGCACCGGTCGGCCTGGCTCAGCTGGCTGGTCGCCAGGGCCGCCAACGCCCGCCGGCACAGCGACTCAGCTTCCTCCCAGGCAAGTTGGGCCATTGCCTGCGCGACCGCCCGTTCCACGGCGGCTACCGCCTGAACCGGGTCGCCGGCCGGCAACGCCTCAAGCCAGTGGTGGGCCACCTTGGCCGCTCGGCCGGCGGCATCGCCGCGCTCGGTCAGATATCCCGCCATCGCCTGGTGCAACACCAGGCGCTCGGCGGTGGAGACCTCCAGCCTCGCCGCCTCGCGGATCAGATCGTGGGTGAACCGGTGCCCGGGCCCCTCACCGACGATGCCGGCGGCCACTGCTTCGTCCACCGCAGCCAGCACCACGCCAAGGTCCCGCCCCCGCACCCCGGCCAACGCCGCAGGATCCATCTCCGAACCCAACGCCGCGGCGGTCGACACCAGCGCCCGACACTCCGGCGACAGCCGAGCAAGCCGGCCCCGCACCGCATCGCGTACGCCGTCAGGCAGCTTGCCATCGGCGGAACTGGCCAGCACACTGCCCATTTCCTTGACGAAGAACGGGTTTCCCTGGGTGCGTCGGCACACGGCCGCGGCCACCGAAGGCGGGACCGTCCAGCCGGTCACCTGAGCCAACTGCATGCCGACCTCGGCCTCGGTCAGGCCGACCAAGCGCAGGCGGGTCACGGACGACTCGCGAGCCAACGCGGCCAACGCGGCCAGCAACGGCTCCTGCCCGGCAGTCTCGGTATCCCGGTACGTGGCAACCACGGCCACTCGCGAATCCGACACTCCGCGAGCCAGGTGTGCCAGCAGCTGCAGCGACGCGCGGTCGGCCCACTGGATGTCATCCAGGACCAACAGCAGACCGGCTGGCTCGGCGGCCGACCGGAACGCGTCGGTGACCGTCTCAAAGAGTCCGAACCGTGCCTGCGCCGCGGTTTCCGCCCGCGCCGTACCGGCCGTCGGACCAAACAGCACCGGTCCGGAGCTGTCAAGCATCCGCATAATCTGCCGGAATGGCCAGTACGGCGGGCTGCCCTCCTCCTCGCTGGCCCGGCCCCAACCGCAGCGCGTCCCCTCGGCTCGCGCCAGCGCGGCAGCCTCTTCGGCGAGCCGTGTCTTGCCGACCCCTGGCTCACCGGAAATCAACACCAGGTGGCCGGTGCCGGCCCGGGCAGCGCGAAGCGTGACGTCAAGCAGATCCCGCTCCTGCTCACGCCCCACGAACTGACCGCTGCCCGGCCTGGTAGCTGCGCCCATTGGCCATCCTGCCGCCCGCTGAAGTGCCTGCTCATCGTAATCCGCGACGTGCTCGGATCCGTCAAACAAGGTCTTGCCACTCTGCCGGGCTCGCGCCAAACGAGGGCGCTGGCGCGGCAGTGACGTTGACGAGGGGTTCGGCACCGGCGGTGCCAGCCGGGCGAGGGCATCGACGCTGCGGTTATACGTTCAAACGCTGCGAGCGACGCGGTGGCCAATCGAGCCCGGCCGCAAAGAAGGGCCTGGGCAACGTCTCGGCGTGGTGTTCGCAGGTCGGGTGGCTGATGCTCCGTCCTACCGCAGCGTCGGCACCTGGGAGGCGCCGGCGAGGGGCGTTGCGGTCAACCGTCGACGCCGGCACGGCCTCCCTCGCAGGTCCGTGGGGGAGAGGGACGTGGTGAGGCACTGCGATGACTCACTTACGGACGTCGGCCTCGGCCAGGTTCCGGCGCAGCCGCACCTCGGGCTCGCCATACGCCTCCTCGACCCGGGTGCCGGTGTCGGGCGTCCAGCCCTGCGCCGCATAGAACCGCCGGGCAGCGTCGTTCCGGGCGAACACCCACAACGTCGCCATGCCGTGACCGGCGACCCGCAGCTCCCGAGATGCGGCGTGCAGCAGCTTTCCACCCAACCCGAGACCCTGGGCGTCCGGGTGCACGTACAGGCTGAACACATGTCCGTGACGCGTGTCGTCCGGGTCCGCGCCGAATCGCACGATGCCGCGGACCCCGTGCCCTGTCACATCGGCGACGAGGACGCCGTCGGGTGCGGCCGCGAGGACGCGTCGCCACAGCGCCACCGCGCTCGCCTCGTCGTAGCGGGCCTGCACCTGCGGTGACAGCAGGTCCGCGTACGAGCGGTGCCAGCACGCCAGGAAGACGGCGCCGACGGCGTCCGCGTCGGCCGCCACCGCCCGGCGAACCCGCACCGGAGCGGTCACGAGCCGGACGGGGCGAGCTGCGCCGACCGGTCGCTCACCTGCTCGGCGGCCACATGGCAGGCCACCTCGTGGCCGGGGCCCAAGGGAAGCGGCAGCAACGCCGGGTCGAGCCGCCGGCAGTCGTCCTGCGCCAGCGGGCAGCGCGGGTGGAAGGGGCAGCCGGGCGGCGGGGCGGCCGGGTTGGGCACCTCACCGGAGACGGTGGCCTCGATCGGCTGGGAAAGCTCCGGGTTGGGTGCGGGTACCGCGGCGCACAGGGCGGCGGTGTAGGGGTGCCGAGGGTTGTCCAGCACCGACTTCCAGTCGCCGATCTCGACGACGCGGCCGAGATACATCACCGCGACCCGGTCGCTGATGTGCCGCACCATGGCCACGTCGTGGCTGATGAACACGTAGCTGAGGCCCAGTTCGCGGCGCAGGTTGACCAGCAGGTTCATGATCTCGGCCCGGACCGAGACGTCGAGCGCCGACACCGGCTCGTCGAGCAGCAGAACCTTCGGCTCCACGGCGAGGGCCCGGGCAATGCCGACCCGTTGCCGCTGCCCGCCGGAAAGCTCGTGCGGGTAGCGCGCGGCGAACGCCGCGCCCAGCCCGACCATCTCCAGCAGTTCGCCCACTCGCCGCTCGCGCTGCCGGCCGTCGGCGAGCCGGTGCACCGCCAGCACCTCGCCGAGCGCCTGGCCGACGCGCAGCCGCGGGTTGAGCGAGGAGTACGGGTCCTGGAAGAGCATCTGGATGTGCCGGCGCTGCTGCCGCAGCGCCGGACCCCGCAGCTCGGTCAGGTCCACCCCGTCCAGCTCTACCCGGCCGGATGTCGGATCCTCCAGCCGCACCAGCAGTTTGGCCAGGGTCGACTTGCCGCAGCCGGACTCGCCGACGACACCGAGGGTCTCTCCGTCCCCGACGGTCAGCGAGACTCCGGCGAGGGCGTGCACCACACCCTCCCCGCCCCGCACTGGATACTGCTTGACCAGGTCGGTCGCCGTGAGCATCAGTTTCTGCTTCCTACTAGTTGCTCATTGGTGAGCGGTTCGGATGGTTCGCTCTCCGCCCGGCGATGGCCGGGCTGGAGTCCTGGACCGGCAGTCTGGTCCGGTGGCGATCGGTCCTGTCCTGCAGGATCTGCTTCACCACGCGGTAGGGGGTGTGCAGGGCGATGTCGGGGTCGCCTGCTCGCTGCAGGATGTTGATCGCGGCGTTCACGTCGGCCTGCCACACCACCCCGCACGGGGTGCAGTGAAACCGGTCCCCGCTGCGTCGGCCGAGCCGGCCGCAGCGGTGACAGGTTTGTGAGGTGTAGGCGGCGTTGACACGCACGAGCGCAGAACCTCTGCGCTCCGACACGTTTGTTAGGGCCTCGGCGGTAACCCCTTTGGTCCACGCGGCGAGGCGCCGGTTGACGTTACGGCCGAGCGTCTTGCGCCCGGCGAAGCTTTTGGTGAGGTCTTCGGCGACCACGGTGGCGGCCTTGTCGACGACCCGGTGCACGGCGGTGAAGATCTCCGTGCGCACCAGGGCGCGGTGGCGGGCGGCCCGTCGGTCCCGCTTGACCGTCCCGAGGTTGTTGACCATGATCCGGTGCGCTTTCGCGTGATTCCCGCGTAGGGCGGCGTTGTTCGCTATCGAGCGCAGCTTCGCCCGCCGCCGGTTCCGCTCTTTCAACCGGTCCGACTCGCTGGTCAGCAACGCGCCGAGGCGGCTACCGTGGTGGCCGCCGTCGGAGTCGGTCAGGGCTTCGGTGTAGCCCTTGTCGACACCGACCGTCCGCTGCCCGCACGGCCGCTGCGACGACCGCATACGCGACGCGTCGATCTGGTGGTGCACCTCCACCCGGCCGCCACGCAGGATCAGCCGCAGCGTGCCCGTCGGAGCGACGGTCGTGGACAGCGGGATTCTGACCATCTTGCGGCGTTGCAGACCGGGGACCGCCAGCCACAACCGGCCCCGTGCGTCGGCGACTGTGTTGTGCTGGTCGGCGCGCACGACGATCTGATCATGCGTTCGGCTCTTGCCACGCTTCCAGTGCTTGCGCATCTGCAGAGCCAGGAACGGCTCACTGGCCCACTGGTTAGCCTTCAGCGCGGTGAACATCCGCTTGCGCCCGACCGGATCGTTGGTGCGCCGGGTGATCGCCCGCCGGATCTCGACCTTGGCCGACGCCAGGTTCGCCGCGATGTCGGCCATAGCGTCGCGGACGGTTTCCTTCCACGCGTTCGCCAGCACGCCGAACTGGATGTGCGTGCCGTCAGCCAGCCAGCGGTCCCGAACCTGCCGGTCTGTCAGTCCGGACCCGACGCCGGCGATCGAGCCGTACCGCTGCCACACCTCACTGCGAACCCGACCCAACCGACGGGCCTGCTCCGCCAGGGCGGCGTACTTGCCCGGGTTCAGGCGCTCGGAGTACGCGATCCGGGTGACCTTCACCGGCCACCCTCCACGGTCAGACCCGCCCCTTTGACTTCTCTGTCCAAACATCGCAGCCCGGGACAGCACTTCGTAGTCGTCGAAATGCCGCTGTCCACAACAGGCAACGATAGACAGGTATGCGGAGGAACTCGACAACTAGCTACTCCTCCACTCGTGCGGGGGCAGCCAGCACGCGGCCCGTCCCTGCATCCGCGTCTGCAGCGCGGGGCGGGTCGCGCACGCGTCGACGGCCTGCGCGCACCGTGGCCGGAACGGACACCCTTCCACCGGGTCGGTGGCGGCCGGCGGCCGTCCGGGGATCTGGGCCAGCGGCGGCCGGTCGTCGTCGCTCGGGTCGGGCAGGGCGGCCAGCAGCGCCTTCGTGTACGGGTGCTGCGGAGCGCTGAACACCTGCCGTACGGGTGCGTCCTCGACCACGTGGCCCGCGTACATCACGACGACCCGGTCGACCAGGCGTGCCACCACACCGAGGTCGTGGGTGACCCAGATGGTGGTCATGCCGAGTTCCCGGCGCAGTTCGTCGATCAGCGCCAGGATCTGCTGCTGGATGGTCACGTCCAGCGCGGTGGTCGGCTCGTCGGCGATGAGCAGCCGGGGGCGCATCGCCAGCGCGCAGGCGATCATCACCCGCTGACGCATCCCGCCGGAGAACTCGTGCGGGTAGGCCCGCGCGGTGCGCTTCGGATCGGGGATGCCGACCCGGGCCAGCAGGTCCAGCATCCGCCGGCCCGCCTCGGCCTTCGGCACCCCGTGCGCGGTCATCGCCTCGATGACCTGGTCGCCGACGCGCATCAGCGGGTTGAGCGACGTCATGGGGTCCTGATAGATCATCGCCGCGTCGTTGCCGCGGACCGCGCGCAACTCCCGCTCGGACAGTGCGGTCAGGTCGCGGTCACCGAGCCGCACGGTCCCACCGGAGACGTGCAGCGGCTCGACGAGCAGGCCCATCACGGCCAGCATGGTCAGCGACTTGCCGGAGCCGCTCTCGCCGACGACGGCGACGGTCTGCCCGGCTTCGACCGTCAGGTCGACCCCGTGCACGATCTCCCGGTCGGCGCGGCCGGACCGCGCCGACACGCGCAGGTCCGCAACCTCGAGAAGGGCGGTCATCAGGCGGCTCCGCTCAGGCTCAGCGCGGTGGGGGCGGTGGCCAGTGGTTCGGGCAGGCGCAGGGGTGTGGCGCCGGGCACGACGGCGCCGAGCACCCGGGCGCCGGTGGCACCCGTGCACGACGGCACGGTGGCGGGCAGGCCGTGGGCGGTGTGCCAGCCGATCAGCGCGAAGGCGACAGCCTCCTTGGTGTCGGTCGGGGCGCCGAACTCGGCGGTGGTCGTGACCCGCACCCCGGTCAACCGCTCACGCAGCATCGCCATCAGCGTCGGATTGGCGCAGCCCCCGCCGGAGGCGACGAGGGTGTCGACCCGGTGGCGGCGAACCTGGTCGGCGACGGTCTGCGCGGTCAGCGCGGTCAGGGTCGCGGCGATGTCCGCGTCCGACAGGCCGGGGTGCGTCGTCAATGCTTGTTCCAGGTAGTCGGCGTGGAACAGTTCCTTGCCGGTGGTCTTCGGCGGGTCGAGTCGGTAGTACGGTTCGGCGAGCAGCTCGGTGAGCAGGGCGTCGTCCACCGTGCCGCCGGCGGCGAGGAGGCCGTCCTCGTCGTAGCGCAGTCGGCCCCGACTGGCCCGCACGACGGCGGCGTCGATCAGCGCGTTCGCCGGGCCGGTGTCGTAGGCCACCGGGCCGCCGCCACCGAGCGGCCGCAGCACGGTGATGTTGGCGATCCCGCCCAGGTTGAGGCCCGCCGGCCGGCCCGGCAGACCGGACAGCAACATGACGTCCATCATCGACACCAGCGGCGCACCCTGACCCCCGGCGACCACGTCCCGCACCCGGACGTCGGCGACGACCGGAAGCCCGGTGCGCTCGGCGATCCAGGCCGGCTGCCCGATCTGCAGGGTGCCATGCACCTGTCGCCCCTGCACCCAGTGGTAGACGGTCTGTCCGTGCGAACAGATCAGGTCGACCCCGCCGGCCCGCTCGGCCGCGTCGGCGGCCACCTCGGCGAACGCCTGACCGATCAGCGTGTCCAGCTCGCACGCCTCGGCGAAGGTCAGCGCCGACGGCGGCAGGGCCGCCATGAGCCGGGCTCGCAGCTCCTCCGGGTAGGGCGAACTCGCCGTGTAGCCGACCGCGCCATGCAGCACGCCTTCGTGCAGCGTGAAGTCGACGGCCGCCACGTCGATGCCGTCGTGGGACGTACCGGAAATCATGCCCAGGACCTTCACGCGCCCGCCTCCAGCGCCTCGCGCAGCCGCCCGCCGCTCGCCGCCAGCCGCTGGCGGGGGTCCGCCCCGGTCGAGCGGTCGAGCATCAGGATCGCCGTCTTCACATCGAGCCCGGCGCCGTCGAGCGCCACCTCGGCAACGGCGCGGGAAACCCCGGTGACCTGACGGATGATGCGGACCGCCCGGTCGCGAAGCTTCACGTTGGTCACCCGCAGGTCGACCATCAGATTCCCGTACGTCTTGCCCAGCCGGACCATCGAGATCGTCGAGATCATGTTGAGCACCAGCTTCTGCGCCGTGCCCGCCTTCAGCCGGGTCGAGCCGGCCAGCACCTCGGGGCCGACGAGCACCTCGATCGCCCGGTCGGCGGCCGCGCTCAGCGGCGTGCCGGCGTTGCACGACAGCCCGACCGTCAGCGCGCCACGCGCGCGGGCCGCCCGGACCGCCGCCAGGACATAGGGGGTACGGCCGCTCGCCGAGATGCCGACGACCGCGTCGGCGGCCGTGATCCCGCATTCGGCGATCACCGCCGCGCCGGCCGCCTCGTCGTCCTCGACGCCCTCCTGCGAGGCGAGCAACGCCTCGGGGCCGCCCGCGATGACGGCGCGCACCAGTTCCGGTGGGGTGCTGAACGTCGGTGGGCACTCCGACGCGTCGAGCACCCCCATCCGGCCGGCGGTGCCCGCCCCGACGTATAGCAGCCGACCGCCGGCTGCCAGCCGGTCGGCGACTCCCTCGATGGCCGGCACGATCTGCGGCAGCGCGGCACGCACGGCGCCGGGCACTGTCGCGTCGGCGTCGTTCATGACCGCCGCCAACTGCGCGACCGACGCGGTGTCGAGGCCGGCGTACCGGTCGTCGACCTGTTCGGTCAGCAGGTCACCAAGCCGGTCCGTCATGCGTTGCGTCCATTTCTCGGGTCGAGGGCGTCGCGCAGCCCGTCGCCGAGCAGATTGAGCCCGACCACGAAGACGACGATGACGGCGCCCGGCGCCGCCAGGTTCCACCAGGCCGTGCCGGCCAGAATCTTGGCGTCGAACACCATCGACCCCAGCGACGGCGCGGGCGGTGGGCTGCCCAGGCCGAGGAAGCTCAACGCGGCCTCGGTGAGCACCGCCCACGACAGCGACAGGGTCACCTGCACGATGACGATGGCGGCGAGGTTCGGCAGCAGGTGACGCAGCAGGATCCGCCAGGTCGGGATGCCGAGCACCCGGGCCGCCTTGATGAAGTCGGTCTCGCGCAGCGACAGCACCGGCCCGCGGCTGACCCGGACGAAGATCGGCACATAGACGATGGCGATGGCGATGGCGATGGTCAGCCAGTTGCGGGTGAACGTGGCCGCGAGGGTCAGCGCGAGCAGCAGCGGCGGGAAGGCGAAGAGCACGTTCGTCACGGCCAGCACCGGCCCGCGTACCCGGCCGCCGTAGAAGCCGGCGCAGATACCGGCGGTGGTGCCGACGAGGGCGGAGAGGAAGACCGCGACGACGGCGACGCGCAGGGAGTTGCCCACGCCGGCCAGGGAACGGGAGAAGACGTCGCGGCCGAACTGATCGGTGCCGAACCAGTACTGGGCCGACGGCGGCTGCAGGCGGGCCTGCGGGTGCTGGGCGATCGGATCGTACGGGGTCATCCCGAGCAGGGCGGTGCCCGCGGCGACGACGACGAGCGCCACCAGCACCGCGCCGACCAGACCGGCGGGGCTGCGCAGCAGTCGCCGCCACGCCGCCGCGCGGGCCGGCGGTGCGGCCACCGGCACCTGCTGCCCGGCAACGGCGGCCGTCATGCCGGCACTCCGCCGCGCCTCGTGCTGTGCCCGCTCACGCGGCACGCACCCGGGGGTCGATGACCCGGTAGAGCAGGTCGGTGAGGAGGTTGACCACGACGAACGTGGTCGCGATCACCAGCACGGTGCTCTGCACCACCGCGTACTCCTTCTGTTGAATTCCCGCGAGGACCTGCCGCCCGAGGCCCGGTACGGAGAAGATCTGCTCGACCACGACGGCGCCGCCGAGCAGGTAGCCGAACTGGATGCCGGTCATCGTGACGATCGGGTTCAGTGCGTTGTGCAGCACGTGCCGCACCCGCAGCCGCCACGGTGCGACGCCCTTGCCGCGGGCGGTGCGGACGAAGTCCTGGGTCTGCACCTCCAGCAGTGCCGACCGTGCGGTGCGCATGATCGGGGCCGCGAGGCCGAAGCCGAGGATCAGCGCCGGAAAGAGCATCTGCTGAAGGTTCAGCAGCGGGTCCTGGGTGAAGTGGGCGAAACCCTGGGCATTGGGGTTGTAGTGCGCGTACCTGGAGATCACGGTGAGCAGCGCGGCGCCGAGCAGGAAGTTCGGCACGGACAGGGCAGCCAGGCCGACGAGCTGGCCGAACCCGTCGCGGATGCCGTTGGCGCGGGACGCCGAGAGCATGGCCAGCGGCACCCCGATCAGCAGACCGATGACGGTGGCCAGGACCGCCAGCTCCATCGTCACCGGCAGGGCGCTCGCGGTCATATCCAGGACGGAGGCGCCGGCCCGGCGGGAGAAGCCGAGGTTGCCGGTGAGCACGTTGCCCAGCCAGGAGAAGAACTGCAGGACCAGCGGCTTGTCCAAGCCGTAGTACGCGCGCAGGGACTCCTGCTGCGCGGCGCTGAGCCCGGCTGCCTCGGTGCCGAGGGTGGCGGTGATCTCGTCGCCGGGAATCGCCCGCAGGGTGGTGAAGACCAGCACCGCGACCCCGAAGAGGGTGAGCACCGTCTCCACGAGTCGGCGGGTCAGCGGGTGACGTGCGATGGACCGCACCGGCACCTCCTTGTGTGAAGGGTCCTGCCGGGCGGTGCGTGCACCGCCCGGCAGGTCGTGCGATCACTGCAGCGAGACCTCGCGCAGGTTCTGCAGGGAGCCGTTCGGCATGGCGGTGAAGCCGGAGACGCCCTGGGTGGTGGCGGTGTAGCCGTAGCTCGAGAACAGCCACACCCAGGCCGCGTTGTCCTCCAGGTGCCGGGAGACCTGGGTGTAGATCTCCTTGCGCTTGGCGGGGTCGGTGGTCGCCTTGCCCTCGGCGAAGAGCTTGTCCAGCTCGGGCGAGGAGTAGCCGGCGACCTTGTTGAGGTTGCCGCCGCTGGTGAAGTAGCGCCCGTACATGCCGTCCGGGTCCGGGCGGCCGCCGTTGAGCGCCACCGCCGCGCTGAAGTCGGCGGCGACCCACTTGTCCACGTACGCCCCGGACTCCAGCGTCTGCAGATCGAGGGTGATGCCGGCTTCCTTGAGCTGGGCCTGCAGGTTCTGCGCCTCGTTGACGGAGGTGGCGTACTCGCCCTGGGAGACGATCGCCGGGATGGTGACGCCGTTGGCGAGGCCGGCGCCGGCCAGCAACTGCTTGGCCTTGGCCACGTCCCGGGTCGGACAGGGGCGCGCGTTGGGGTCGGACTTGTACGCCGGGGAGGTGATCGGCCCGGTCACTTCGCCCTCACCGAGGGCGGCGGTGTCCAGAACCTGCTTGCGGTCGATGGCGCAGGAGATGGCGAGCCGTACGTCCAGCTTGTCCAGCGGCGCCTTGCGGGCGTTGAGTTGCAGCACGTGGTAGGACAGGCTCGGCGTCTTGGTCACCTTGAGCCCGCTGCCCTCGGCCGACTTTGCCACCAGCGGATCGTCGAGCGTGGCGAACTGGACGTTGCCGGACTGCAGGGCCGCGACGACCGAGGTCTGGTCCGGGATGATGCGGAACTCGAGGCCGCCCACCTTCGGCTTGCCACCCCAGTAGTCGCCGTTGACGGTCAGCTTCACCGACTGGCCGGCGGTGCGGCTGTCGAACTTGAACGCGCCGGTGCCGTTGGGCTTCTGGCCGACCGCCTCGGAGGTGTCATCCTTGGACAGCATCGCCAGGTTGGTGGTGGCGAACCCGGCGAGCAGGCCCGCGTCCGGCGCTGCCAGGTGCAGCACGACGGTCTGCGGGTCGGGCGCGTCGACCGACTGGATCGACTTGACCGTGGCCGCAGCCACCGCCGCGGTCTCCGGCTTCTGGATGCGCTCGATCGACGACTTGACGTCGGCGGAGCTGAACGGCTTGCCGTCGTGGAACTTCACGCCCTGACGCAGCGTCAGGGTCAGGGTCTTGTTCTCGTCGGCGTACTGCCACTTCTCGGCCAGACCGGGCTTGACGTTGAGGTCGCCGTCGAGCTCGGTGAGCGTGCCGTACACCTGCTCGAGCAGATGCACCGCCTGGAACTGGGTGGCCTTCCACGGGTCGAGCGTGTTGGGGTCGGCGGTGTAGCCGACGACCAGGGTGCCGCCGCCGGCCGACCCGTCCCTGCCGGGTGTGCCGCTGGAGCAGCCCGTCGCGACGAGGGCGGCGGCCGCGACGGCCACCAGACACCTGGTCGCTGGTGAGCTCAGCGCGCTGGGGAGCTTCACGTTCCTTCCCTCCGGTTTGCCACGGCCGCATCGCCGCGAGTGCCACGGGCGCCGCATTCTCCGCCGCCGTCGACGGCCGTACGCCTCGGCGACCGAGTATCGAGGGGTTACGAAAGCGGTGTCAATAGTTTCCGATGCAACGGTGCCGGATGAAAGAAGTTGCCGGCTGCGCTATGGTCATCTCCGTGTCCAGACTGACGACGTTGCTGCTCAGCGGCTTGGAAACCGGACACCGCCCGCTCTACAGCGCGGCCGTCGCTCTTATTTCGAGAGGTGGTCGCACGGCTGACCTGGTTACTGTCGGTCACCTGTCCCGGTATGCGGACGCGGACGGCATCCTGGTCGCACCGGAAACCCTCCAGCCCGCCCTGGAGTCCACGATCTTCGACCTCGCCTCGGTGACGAAACTGTTCACCACGGCCGTCCTGCTCACCCTCGTCGACGAGGGCAGGGCGAGCCTCGACGAGCCGATCGCCGCGTGGCTGCCCACCTTCGACGACGGCGAGCGACGGCGGATCACCCTGCGCCACCTGCTCACCCACACCTCCGGGCTGCCGGCGTTGCTGCAACTGTGGACCGACTGGCCGGACCAGGCGTCCCGGGTCGAGGCGGTGCTGCGCGCCCCACTGGTCAACCGACCCGGCGAAACCTTCGAATATTCCTGCGTGGGCTTCATGGTGGCCGGGCTGCTGGCCGAGCGGATCACCGGCCACCGGCTGCCCGACCTGGTGCACGAGCGGATCTGCCGGCCCCTGGGACTGACCGACACCGGCTTCCTGCCCGAACCCGCACGCGCGGCCCGGGCCGCAGCCACCGAACACCAGCCCCACATCGGCCGTGGCATGCTGCGCGGCAGCGTCCACGACGAGAACTCCTGGTCCCTCGGCGGGACCGCGGGCAACGCCGGGTTGTTCGGCACCGCCGCCGACGTCGCCCGCTTCGGCGAGATGCTGCGGCAGGGCGGCGCCGTCGACGGGGTCCGCGTCCTTCGCCCGGACACCGTGGCGGAGGTGACCCGCGATCACCTGCCGCCGGCCATCGACCCGGGCTTCCGCCACGGTCTCGGCGTACGCATCGGCGACCCGCACTGGATGGGCACGCTGGCGGCGACCGGGGCCTACGGCCACACCGGCTTCACCGGCACATCCCTCCTGGTCGACCCCAGCCGGGACGTCGTGGTGGTCCTGCTCACGAACCGCGTGCACCCCAGCCGCGCATGGTCTGACATCGCGGAGATCCGACGGGCCGTGGCTGAGTTCGCCGCGGATACCTGACCGGCGCCTCGGTCTGGCCTCTCTCGACCAGGAGATCACGGGCCACGTCGGCGACCGGGATGTAGCACTCGGGGCAAGCGGTCGTGACGTGCGGTCGACGCGCCGGGTCAACTATCGCTGATTGTCGCTGGCTCGTACCCGGCCGCTGGGCGCGTGTGCAGGCTTCTCCTCACCCTGGCTGAGCGGCACGGCGTTCAGCGATAGGGTCTGGCCGTATGCGGACGAAGCAGGAACTGGGCGTGGCCGTCCGGCGGGAGCGACGCGCGGCGCTCGTCGTCAACGCCCACTCCCGCCGGGGCCGCCGGCTCTACGAGGGCGCCCGGTCGCGGCTGGTGGCGGCCGGCTTCACCCTGCTCGGCACGTACCCGGTCGAGCGGCCCGACGAGCTCGAACAGCACTTGGCCGAGGCCGCCGACCTCGGGGTGGACCTGCTGGTCGCGGGCGGTGGCGACGGCACGATCGGCACCGCCGCACGCCTGCTCGCCCACCGCGACATCGCGCTCGGCCTGCTGCCGCTGGGCACCACCAACAACTTCGCCCGTACGGTGGGCATCCCGCTCGACCTCGCCGCCGCGGTCGCGGTCCTGACCGACGGCAAGGTGATCGACGTCGACCTCGGGCTCGTGGGCAACATGCGGTTCACCAACCACGTCGGCATCGGCCTGTCCGCCGACGTGATGCGCGCGGCGCCGCCACGGCTCAAACGGGTCAGCGGGCGGCTCGCGTACCCGGTCACCGCCCTGGCGCTGCTGGCCGGGCACCGGCCGCTGCGCGCCACCATCCGCGCCGAAGGGCGGGAGCACGAGTTCGTCACCCACCAGCTGTACGTGGCCAACGGCGGCTTCCACGCCGGCCGGCCGATCACCGCGGACGCGAACGCCGACGACCGGCTCCTGGTCGCGTACCCGGTGGGCGGTCCGACCCGCCGCGAGCTGCTGCGCGACACCGCCCGCAACGCGGCGACCGGGCACCGGCGCACGCTCGGCGACGAGCCGTTCCTCGCCGTCCGCCAGCTCTGGCTGGAGACCGACCGGCCGGCGCGGGTCGAGGTCGACGGCGAGCTCTACGGCGAGACCCCGATCCGGATCGGCCTGGATCCCAACGCGCTGCGCGTGATGGCTCCCGCCGACAGCCCGGACCGCTAGGGAGCCGGGACGGCCGCTCAGCCCCGGCGGTCCTCGTCGGGGACGGGAATCGCCTGGTTCTGCTCGAGGACGTCGGCCGGGTTGGTGTCGCCCGACAGCGAAGCGGGCACGTCACCCGGGCCACCTGGCGTCAAGGCGCCCTGCTCCGCCAGGTCCGCCTCGGACGCCTCCGGTACGGCGTCCGACACCGTGTTTGGCGGGCCGACCTCGACCTCGTCCTGCTGTTGCTCCAGCGCGTCGGCTTCCGGCGGTCGACGGAGCGGATCAGCCTGCTCGTCCCAGCTTGCGGTCATTCCGGCCTCCCGCGGTCGCACTGTACGTTCACCTGCGCGACCCCCTGCCTACCCGCGTCCGGCCCGGCTAGACGCGCGCCAGCCGCCTGGTTCGAACCTGCGTACCTCGTACTTCCAGCGACGGTTGCAGCTGCTCTTCGCCATCACCGCCATCGCCGGGGTCGTCGGGCTGTATCCGGCCGCGTACGACCTCGACACCGCCGGTGGATGCGCAGCTGACCGCGGGCCCGCTCCACGGCAAGGATCACCCGCCGTCACGGCCGGTCAGGAGAAGTGCGTCTTGGGGCGGGCAAGCCGCTCCCCGCCGACGATCAGATCGACCTTCTCGTTGTAGAAGGCGATCAGCCCGGCGATCGGCAGGAGCGCCCCGGTGGGGAAGTCGTACGACCAGGCCAGGTCCGGGTGGTCCGTGCCGTCGACCCGCACGGACCAGTAGGCGCCGGTCCGGCCCTTGTACGGGCAGGCGGTCGTCGTCGCCGACGGCACGAGCTGCCGGAAGTTCACGTCGGTGCGGTTGAGGTAGTAGCGGGTCGGCAACCCGGTCTCGAAGACCAGCACGGGCGACGTCGACTCGGCCAGCACCGTCCCGTCGAGTTCCACCCGTACGGGACGGGTGGAGCGCAGCGCGTCCACCCGGGCGTACGGGCTGCGGGGGTGGACGAAGACCTCCTCGTCCTCCTCGAACCAGCGGTCCATCGCGCCCCAGTCGAACCGGATCGTGTCCCTCAACCCGGGCAGCGCGTCGTCCCCGTACCACCGCCCGCACGACGGACGGGCGGTCTCGCCGACCCGCAGCCCGTGCAGCCGGGCGGTGCCGCGCCGGGACCCCTCCGTGCGCTCCTCGTCAACCAGGAGATCGCGGGCCACGTCGACGATCGGGATGTAGTACTGCGGGTAGAACGGCCACTCCCACACGTACCGGGCATGGGTGCTGTCCAGCACCTGCTCACCGGCGAGGAACGCGCGGATCCGGCGGGGCGCCGGCTCGATGTGGTCGACCGGGGCGATCGCCTTGGGATAGTCCGGCACCTCGTCCTCCCAGCGCAGCAACGTACCTCTGCCCTACCCTGCCCGCGCCGATGCGGGCCGACCCCGCGAACGTCGGTCCAGGCGCTACCCGCGCGTGCGCTGCACGAAGGGCGCGGTCGGGTCGGCGACCTCCCCGAACTCCGCCGGGAGCTGGGACACGACGTCGTCGTACCCCTCGGGAGTGAGGGCCTCGCGGAGGACGTCGAACACCGCGGTCACCCCGTCCTTCGCCTGTGTCACGTCCACGTCGGCGCGCCCGCTGACCCGTTGCACGAACACGTCCAGTCCGAACCGCTCGGCGGTCTCGCCGGAGCCGAAGGCGTACGCCCGCAGCCCCTCGGGAAGCTGGCCGGCGAGGTCACGCGCCTCGCCGCCGTCGATCCGTTCCGCCAGGGTCGTCAGCGTGGCCCGCGTGACCGCGGTCGCCTGCTCCGATGACGTCCCTGAGCGCTTCGCCACCAAGCCGATGAACTCGTTGTCGTCCACCTTCAGGGCCTTTCTCTCGGATGTCAGCGGCGTCTTCCCGCGCACCGCCGCCCTCAAACGGGAAAGCGCGCCAGTGCCACCGGGCGGCCCGTTCCGGCATCTCGTGGGGATCTCACTAGGGTGGGCGACTGCGCCAGGACGCCGCCGCCGATCACGCCACCGCGTCGCAGTCGTGAGGGAGTGGACCGTATGACCGGGTCTCTTGACGGGGTGCTCGTCGCCGACTTCAGTCGGGTTCTCGCCGGGCCGTACGCCACCATGCTCCTGGCCGATCTCGGCGCCGACGTGGTGAAGGTGGAACGGCCCGGCGCGGGTGACGACACCCGCGCCTGGGGTCCGCCGTACGACCACGACGGCACGGCTACCTACTACCTGTCCGTCAACCGCAACAAGCGGTCGGTGACGCTGGATCTGACCGATCCGGACGACCTGGCCGTCGCTCGGGACCTGGCGCACCGGGCGGACGTGATCGTGCAGAACTTCCGTCCCGGCACGATGGAACGCCACGGCCTCGGTCACGCCGACATCGCCGCCGCCAACCCGGGTGCCGTCTACTGCTCGATCACCGGCTTCGGCTCCGGCGCGGGCGCCGACCGGCCCGGATACGACCTGCTCGTCCAGGCCGTCGGCGGGCTGATGAGCGTCACCGGCGCCCGGCCGGGGGAGCCGGTCAAGGTCGGGGTCGCCCTGGTCGACGTGATCACCGGGCTGCACGCCACCGTCGGCATCCTGGCCGCGCTGCGCCACCGCCAGGCCACCGGCGCCGGCCAGCACGTCGAGGTCAACCTGCTCTCGTCGTTGCTGTCCGCGCTGGTCAACCAGGCATCCGGCTACGTCTCGGCCGGCGTGGTCCCGGGCATCCTGGGCAACGCGCACCCGAGCATCGTGCCGTACGAGCTGCTGCCCACCGCCGATCGGCCGCTCGCGGTGGCGGTCGGCACCGACGCGCAGTTCGGCGCGCTGTGCCGGGCGCTCGGCATCCCCGCCGTCGCCGGGGACCCGCGCTACGTCAGCAACGCCGACCGGGTACGCAACCGGGAAACGCTCATCACCACCTTGTCCGAGCGAACGGCGCTGCGGTCCGCCGACGACCTGGCCGCGGCGCTCGGCCGACTCGGCGTGCCGTGCGGGCCGGTCGACGACCTGGCCGGAGCCTTCAGCCTCGCCACGAAGCTCGGGCTGGCGCCGGTCGTGGAGATCCCCGGGCCGGAACGGCCGCAGCCGGTGCGTCAGGTCGCCAACCCGATCACGCTGTCAGGCGCGCCCGCGGTCTACCACCGGCCACCGCCCCGGCTCGGTGAGCACACCGCAGAGGTGCTCACCTGGCTGACTTCCGACCAGCCGAGCGGCCCTGCCTCCCAGGTCAGCGGCCGGTGAACGTCGCCCTGCCCGATCCCTCGTCGAGGAACGAGCGCACCGCCCCGCGCAGGTCCACCGTGCGGTACAGGTCGGCGGCGATTCCCGTGACGTGCCGGTTGGCCTCGGGCACGCCACCCTCGGCGAAGTGGTCCAGCACCCTCTTCGTGGCGGCGTGGGCGCGCGTCGGGCCGGCGGCGAGCTGCCCGGCGAACGCCCGCGCCGCCGCGTCGAAACCCGCGTCCGGGAGGACCCGGTTGACCACGTTCCACCGTTCCAGCGCGGCGGCCGAGTAGCGCTCGCCGGTCATCACGAACTCCTTCGCCCGGCCGACGCCGGCCCGCGCCGCGAGGCGCTGGGTGCCGCCCATGGTGGGGGTCAGCCCGACCACCTTCTCCACCAGGCCGAAGCTCGCCCGCTCGGCCGCCAGGATGATGTCGCAGGCCACCGCCACCTCGAACGCCCAGGTCAGGCAGAGCGCGTGGGCGGCGAAGACGGTGGGGAACTCCAGCGCGGCGATCCGGTCAGGCAGCGTGAGCATCCGGTCGAAAAGGATCTTCGCCTGTTCCGGTGACTGCTGGGCGGCGAAGAGACTGACGTCCACGCCTGCGCTGACCACCCGGCCATCGAAGCGGATCAACAGGGCCCGCGTGTCGACCGGCAGCCGGTCGAGTGCCGCATCGAGCTGTTCGTGCAGGTCGAGGGTGTAGAGATTGAGCGGCCCGGCGTCGATGGTCAGCACGGCCAGCCCCGAGGGCTGGATCTCCAGGCGGGTGAGGGCAGGCGGTTCGGTCACCGACGCAGCCTAGCCGCGGCAAGGGGCTGCTTCCGGGACGGCCGGCGGGGGGAGAGCCGGGCTAGGCTATCGCGGTGACGCGTTGGCGCCCCGCCGCTACGACGGATGTCGATCGTCTGACGGCGCTCTTCGCCGCCTGCGAGCAGGCCGATCCCGTCGGCCTCGACGTCGATCCCGACCAGTTCCGCGCCCGGCTGGCCCTGCCCGGCCTCGACCTCGCCCGGGACACCCTCGTCGCCGAGGACGCCGCCGGCCGGCTCGTCGCCTACGCCGAGGTCGCCGACATGGGCCCCGGCCCGGGCGTGCTGCGCATCCGGCTCACCAGCGCGATCGATCCGTCGGCGCGCGACACCGCCACCCCGCACGTCCACGACTGGCTGAACGACCGGGCCGCGCAGCTGCGGCGGGAGCGCCGACCGGACCTGCCCGGGATGCTCGGCACCCGCTGCGGCGCGAGCGACCAACGCCGCCTCGACCTGCTCACCGCCGCCGGCTTCGCCGCCGTGCGCTGGGAGCAGACCCTCGTCCGTGACCTGGACCAGCCGGTCCCGTCGGCGCCGGCCCCGGCCGGCGTATCGCTCGTCCCCTTCGACCCCCGGTACGACGAGCAGACCCGGCTCACCCACAACGAGGCGTACGCCGACAGTCCGACGGCGATGATCCCCGGCCGGGAGAGCTGGCCGGCGCACGCCACCGGCCTGCCGGCCTTCCTGCCGGAGGCGTCCGTCCTGGCGCTCGCTTCGGACGGGCCGGACGGCAATCCCGTCGTCGGCTTCCTGTTCACCCTGGACCATGTGGACGCCCGCGGTCGGGCGGCCGCGCTGCTGCACTGCCTCGGCACCCGACCGGCATGGCAGGGCCGGGGCGTGGCCAGCGCCATGATCGCCCAGACGCTGGTCACGTCCCGCGAGGCCGGTCACCGGCGGGCGGAGCTGCACGTGGGCAGTGACAACGGGGTGGCTGTCCGCCTTTACGCCCGGCTCGGCTTCAGCGACACCGGCCGGGGACACGCCATTCTCACCCGGCAGCTCCCGGCCGACTGATCCGTCACGTCGCCGTCACCCTGTGGGCGGCTGGCCGAAGACGGGCCGCCAGCATCCAATGGGCCGCGGCCAGCGGTGCCACGCCGACGGGATACCAGAGCAGGTCCGTCGGGTCGAACTGGACGCCCAGCACCAGCCGGGCCAGCAGGCTGCGCGCCGACAGCGCGGCCGGGATGCCGCTCAGCTGCGCGCACTCGACGGCCCAGCAGAAAGCGACCGCGACGGCCGCCGCCGGCAGCGGGGACATCCGTGGCCACAGGAACAGCACGCCGGCGTAGACCATCGACGCGTAGAGGGCGGTGCCGGAGTACTGCTCGAGACGGCCGTCCGAGAGGGCCCGGATGGTGAGCGCGACCCCCAGGAACAGGGCCGCCGCCACCAGCATGAGCGGTCGGACCACCGCCGGCCGGATCGACATCCCGCCGATGCTACCGGCGGGCGCCGATCGACGCGACGATGGTGGTGCAGCCGCCCCAAGGACTGGGGCAAGCTGGCCGGCACCGCCACCGGGGTCGACTGCCAGGGCAACAGCGCCCGGTGCGCGGCGCCACGGTCCAGGTCAACGACAAGAGGGGGTGGACGTTCACCCTGAAGGCCGACGCCAACGGCCGGTACGGCCCCTCGGCAGGCGCTAGGCCACGCTCGGCACGGGCAGGATCGGCAGGGCGGCGCGGTGGCGGGTACCGGAGATGTCGCCGGTCTGGTCGACGGCCGGCACCGGCGGCACGGCCTCGCCGGCGACGGCGGTCCCCGCCGCCGGTCCGCCGCTCGCCGGGACGGACGACGACGCCGCCACCGACGCTTCGATCTCGGTGAGCAGGGTCGTCAGCTTGCGCACGTCGTCGACGGGCATCCGGAAGGAGCCCCGGCAGACCGGACCGCTCCACAGGGACACCACCACGGCGCCCCGGTCCGGGTGGTAGCTGACGCGCATCATCCGGTCGTCGCCGCGCAGGTCGGTGAACAGGTCACCGAAGCTGGGCATCGGTCGCACCTCTCCCATCCACCCAGCATGCCCCAGCCACCAGTGTGGAGCCAGAGGTCAGACGCGGTGGGGCGTACGGCGTGGATGGCGTCGACGCCTCCTCGCGGGTCACCTGACGGGACCGGCGAGGAGTTTTCACCAACGCGCGCTATTGAAATTTCGGCCCCGGGGGTGCAGCATAGCGATTAAGAGCAACGATCATTGTCGAAAATTGGGGCGGCAGCGTGGAACCCTTGACGCAGGCGAAGAAGCCGGTCACCGTGCTGGCCGGCCCGTATGGGCACCCGCTGCACCCCGCGCTGGCGGCGGTGCCGATCGGCGCGTGGATCGCCAGCTTCGTCTTCGACGTGGCATCACGCGTCGTCGGTCAACCCGGCTTTCTCACCTCGGGGTCCCGCTGGCTGATCGCCATCGGTGTGCTGGGCGCCCTCGCCGCGGCCACCGTGGGTTTCCTGGACCTGATCGCCATCCCGCCACGTACGCCCGCGTTCCGCACCGCCCTGGTGCACATGTCCGTGAACCTGGCGGTCACCGCGGCGTACGCGATCAATTTCCTGACCCGCGGTGGCCAGCCTGCCGCGGCGCCGGTGGGCTGGGTCGCCCTGACAGTCTCCGCGGTCAGCCTGGCGGCGCTGTCGGTGTCGGGGTATCTGGGCGGAAAGCTCGCCTACCGGTACGGCGTCCGCGTCGCCGACGAATCCACACAGGCCGAGGGCTACCGAGTAACGAAGGAGAACCTCTGATGGGTATCGCCGCGCTGGTGACGTGGCTGGTCACGGCCGTGATCGGTTTCACGATGCTCGGCATGTGGGTGGCCCGGGGCGGCCTGCGGGCCGTCGGCGACCGGGCCGCAGCGACGAGCCGCTTCGCGCCGGGGCTGGTGTTCGGGCACTTCCTGCTGGCCGCCGCCGGCCTGGTGGTCTGGATCGTCTACCTGGTCGCCGACGCCGAGGCGTTGGCGTGGCTGGCCCTCGGGCTGCTCGTCGTCGTCGCGATCCTCGGTGACGTGCTCTTCGTCCGCTGGTACAAGGGCCGCGGTCTGGGGATGGTTGAGTCCGGTCTGCCCAAGGCCCTCGTCTACACCCACGGTCTGTTCGCCGTCACCACCGTGATCCTGGTGCTGCTCACCGCGCTCGGTGTGGATGGCAGCTGACGTGACCATCACATCGTCCCCACGTCGCGTCGACCAACGACCGGAGCGCGACCTGGTCGCGGCCGAACACGCCGCCGCGCGGTTTCTGACCGCACTCGGCATCGACCTGGAGTCCGAGAGCCTGCGTGACACGCCGGGCCGGATGGCCCGGGCGTACGCCGAGCTGCTGACCGCGCGTCCGTTCGACCTGACCACGTTTCCCAACGACGAGGGCTACGACGAACTGGTGCTGGCCCGTTCCATCCCGATCCGGTCGGTGTGTGAACACCACCTGTTGCCGTTCGTCGGTGTCGCGCACGTCGGCTACCTGCCGGGCGAGCGGATCCTCGGATTGTCCAAACTCGCCCGCGTCGTGGAGCTCTTCGCCCACCGTCCGCAGGTGCAGGAGCGGCTGACCAAGCAGGTGGCGGACTGGCTGGCCCTCGAACTGGCGCCCAAGGGCGTCGGGGTCGTCATTGAGGCGGAGCATCTGTGCATGACGTTGCGCGGGGTGCGGGCCACCGGTGCCACAACCGTGACGTCCACCCTGCTGGGGACCCTGCGCGATGACGCCCGCTCCAGGGCCGAGTTCTTCTCCCTCACCGGAACCCACTGACACGATTCGGAGACGCGGCATGGAGAACTTCGTCATCGTCGGAGCCGGCCTCGCCGGCGCCAGAGCCGCCCAGACAATGCGCGAGGAGGGCTTCGACGGCCGGGTGATACTGCTCGGCGAGGAACCCGAACGGCCCTACGAGCGGCCACCGCTGTCCAAGGGCCTGCTGCTGGGGACCACGCCGCGACGCGCCGTGCACGTGCACGACGCCGACTGGTACGAGGCGAACCACGTCGAGCTGCGTACCGCGACCCAGGTCACCGGCATCGACCGCGACGCCCGCCAGGTCGTCCTGGACGATGGCGAACGGCTCGGATACGACAAGCTGCTGCTGACCATCGGCTCGACGCCCCGCCGCCTGGATGTTCCCGGCGCCGACCTGGACGGTGTGCGGTATCTGCGGACCTTAGCGGACTCCGATCGGATCGCCGAAGCCCTCACCGACCAGGCCCACCTTGTGGTGATCGGTGCGGGTTGGATCGGTCTGGAGATCGCCGCCGCCGCCCGCCAGCAGGGCGCCGCCGTGACCGTGGTGGAAGTCGCCGACCTGCCGTTGCAGCGGGTCCTCGGCGATCAGGTCGCCCGGGTCTTCGCCGACCTGCACCAGAGCCACGGCGTCACCTTCCGGTTCGGCGCCGGGGTCCGGCAACTGCGGGGTAGCGGGCGGGTGTCCTCGGTGCTGCTGACCGACGGCACCGAACTGCCCGCCGACACCGTCGTCGTCGGCGTGGGCATCCAGCCCAACGTGCAGTTGGCCGAGGCGGCGGGCCTGAAAGTGGAGGACGGCATCGTCACCGACGCCCGGCTGCTCACCTCCGACCCGCACATCTACGCCGCGGGCGACGTGGCCAACGCCTACCAGCCGCTGCTGGGCCGGCACATCCGCGTGGAGCACTGGGCGAACGCGCTCAACGGCGGCCCGGCCGCGGCGCGGTCCATGCTGGGCCAGCAGGTCGAGTACGCCCGACTGCCGTACTTCTTCTCCGACCAGTACGACCTGGGGATGGAGTATTCGGGGTGGGCGGCCCCGGACGGCTACGACCGGGTGGTGTTCCGTGGCGATCCCAGCGTGGTGGATGGCAGGGCGCCGGAGTTCCTGGCGTTCTGGGTCTCCGACGGTCGGGTGCTGGCCGGGATGAACGCCAACGTGTGGGACGTGACCGACCAGATCCGGGCGCTGGTGCGTGCCGGCCACAGCGGCAGGGCCGTCGACCTGGCCAAGCTCTCCGATCCGCAGGTGCCGCTCGGTGACCTCGTGAGTTGAGCTGGCCTGGCGCTGAGCACCGCGGGCAGCTGGCGGCTCAAGATTGAGGGCGGCGGCCGACCGAACCGAAGACGGTCGTCACTGTCGCGTCGCCGGCCGCGGGGTGGTCCCGGCCGGACGGATCTGCACACAGCAGGCGCCGGGACTGGGGGCCAGCCGCGCATGGAGATCCGTTCGGCCGAGCCCGTCGAGCAGGCCACCGATGAAGGCATGGTTCAGGCCGCACACCAGCTCGGTCTGCTGGGCGGCGAGCTCGTGGAAGGGGCAGTTGCGCAGCCGGATCCGCTCATCGTCGTCGGCCGGATCGAAGCCGAGTTCGG
Organism: Micromonospora sp. NBC_00898; assembly: GCF_045207895.1. Classification (NCBI taxonomy): domain Bacteria; kingdom Bacillati; phylum Actinomycetota; class Actinomycetes; order Micromonosporales; family Micromonosporaceae; genus Micromonospora; species Micromonospora sp. NBC_00898. Next base: position 2,278,919 of record NZ_CP108775.1, on the reverse strand, counting down.
CCAGCACGGCCACGACCGACCCGCCACCGTCGACCCCATGACCGATGGCCACGCCCCGTTGCTCGGCCAGGCGTAGCGCCGCCGACCTGGCGTCGGCGGGATCCTGTGCCACAGCCTGCGCGAGGATCTCACCGATGAGGTCGTAGCGGCGCTCGGGGATGGTCAGGGAGATGCAACCCGGGGCCGCCTCGTACACCTTCGGCGTTCTGCCACGGCCGCGTGCCTGGTCGGTCGGGGCCTCGTACCGGGTCTGCAGCAGTCCCGCGCCGACCAGCTTGTCGAGGTGAAACGCGGCCAGGCTGCGCGAGATGTGCTGCGCGTCGGCGGCTTCCTCCCGGGTCACCGGATGGTCCTGGCTGCGGACGTAGTCATACAGCGCCCGTCGTACCTGGTCGACGAGCGCGGCCACCGCCTGCCAGGGGGCCCTTGCCATGTCGGCACTTTATCACCAGCACATCTTGTCGAAATTTGTCGCCGACGTCATGGCCGCGCAGCCGCCGCACCAGGTCGTGGTCGGCCGCCGCGGCCCTCAGGTCCGGAGAGCGGATGTCGGCGGGTAGCGTTCCGGCGAGACGACGCGATCCGCGAGGAGTTTCCGGGTGCAGACGACGGTGCAGGTTCCGACCAGCGATGGCGTCGCCGACGCCTACCTCGCCCAGCCGGACGGGGACGGCCGGTTCCCGGCGGTCCTGATCTTCATGGACGCGTTCGGGCTGCGGCCCCGGCTGGCCGAGATGGCCGAGCGGATCGTCTCCCGGGGCTACCTCGTGCTGGTGCCCAACCTGTTCTACCGGGCCGGCCGGGCGCCGCTGTTCGACCTGTCCGGCCTCGACGACCCCGAGCGGCGGGCCGGGTTGTTCGGGCAGCTGATGCCGTACATCGGGGCGCTGACCCCCGAGGCGATCACCCGGGACGCCGCGGCGTACCTGGACTTCCTCGCCGCCCGCGACGACGTCGCGCCCGGGCCGGTCGCCATGGTCGGGTACTGCATGGGCGGTACCAACGCGTTGCGCGCGATCGAGGCGTACCCGGACCGGATCGCGGCGCTGGCCAGCTTCCACGCCGGCCGGGTCGTCACCGACGCCCCGGACAGCCCACACCTCGGTGTCGGGTCGATCACCGGCGAGGTGTACCTCGCCCACGCCGACCACGACCAGTCGATGACCGCCGAGCAGATCGCCACCCTGGAGAAGGCGCTCGAGGCCGCCGGGGTCACCTACCGCTCCGAGCTGTACGCGGGCGCCCACCACGGCTTCACCATGGCCGACACCGCCGCGTACGACGAGCAGGCGACCGAGCGGCACTGGGCCGCCCTGTTCGACCTGCTCGACCGCACGTTCCGCCGCTGACCCGACGCGCTCGGCACCCGGCGCGGACGACCCGACCGGGCACGATTCACCCGTCCCCGGTGGGGTAACCGCCGCCATGCCCGAGGACCGCCCCGCCGCCGACTCCGTCCGGTCGCCGCTCGACGAGGCCGCCGAGCGGGGCGGTCGCGTGGTGGCCCGGGCCCGGCGGCGGGGCGAGCAGGCCGGTCGGGTGCGGCTGCGCCAGCTGGAGATCACCCTCGTGATCGCCGTGCAGGCGGGGCTGGCCGCCGCGCTGGCGGCGCTGGTCGCCCAGCGAATGCTCGGCCCCGGCGCGCACGTCTTCGCCCCGGCCGCGGCGGTCGGCACGATCGCCACCGCCATCGGCCAGCGGGCCCGCCGGACGTTCGAGCTGCTCGTCGGCGTGGGACTCGGGATCGTCGTCGGGGATCTGCTGCGCTTCCTGCTCGGCACCGGGCCCTGGCAGACCGGCCTGGTCGTCGCGCTGGCGATCGCCACCGCGCTGCTGGTCGCCGGCCGGGGCGGCGCCCTGGTCGGCCAGGCCGGGGGTACGGCCGTGCTGATCGCCACCCTGGCCCCGACGCAGCCCGGCCTGGAGGTGCCCCGGATCTTCGACGCTGTGGTCGGCAGCGTGGTCGGCATCCTGGTGGTGGCCCTGCTGCTGCCGATCAACCCGCTGCGGGTGCTGGACCGGGCGGTGGGGCCGGTCATCGCCGGCCTGACCGGCCAGCTGGACGCGGTGGCGCGGGCCCTGTCCGCGCGGGACGCCGACGCGGCGATCCGTGCCCTGGACCAGCTCCGCGGCCTTGACGCCGACGTGGCGCGCCTGAACGAGGCGCTCAGCGGCGCCGACGAGGTGGTCACCCTCGCGCCGGTCCGCTGGCACCGCCGGGCGCAGTATCAGCGGTACGCCCGCGGTGCGGAACACCTGGAACGCGTGATCCTGTACGCCCGGTCCGTGGCCCGCCGGTCGGCCACCGCCCTGCAGTACGGGGAGCCGGTTCCGGCCCAGCTTCCCGCCGCCATCGAGCGGCTGAGCGAGGCCGTTCGGGCGCTGCACCGGGAGCGCCGGAGGGGTCGGGACCCGGAGCGTGCCCGGCAGCTCGTCCGGGAGAGCGCCGAGCTCGCCGGCCGGGCCTGGGCCGAGGGGGTGCGGTCCTACGGCGACGCGCTGATCACCGACGTGCGGACGGCGGACAGTGAACTGCTCCGGGCGACCGGGTACGAACCGGACGACGCCAACCGGATGGTGCGGCAGGCGGCCGGCCGGGGCCAGGCGGCGGTGAAACCGCCGGCCCGGGCCCACCTGCGCACGCCGCGCCGGCACCCGGGGGCGCCCCGCACCCGGCGGCACCGAGGGTCGACCCGCCGGACCCACGGCCGACGCCGGGACAGTCCACGACAGTGAAAGTGGCCCGCCACCCGATCCGGCCGGCTGACTACGGTCGGGCCATGAGCCTCGACCCGCACGAGTTGCGCCAACGATTCGCGTCGCTGACGACCGCGCACGTGGCCGACGCCTGCCTGCGGGCGGCGGTTCCGGTCCGCTGCGCGCCCGCCGCCGTCCGGCCCGTGCTGCCCGGTGCCCGGCTGGCCGGCCGGGTCGCGCCCAGCCGGCACGTCGGCAGCGTCGACATCTTCCTGGAGGCGATCGACGGGGCGGCCCCCGGCGACGTGCTGGTCGTCGACAACGCCGGCCGGGTCGACGAGAGCTGCGTCGGTGACCTGGTGGTCCTGGAGGCGCAGGCCGCCGACCTGGCCGGCGTGGTGGTCTGGGGCCTGCACCGGGACACCGCCGACATCCGCGCGGTCGGGCTGCCGGTGTTCAGCGCCGGCGTGACACCCACCGGCCCGCAGCGGCTCGACCCCCGTCCGTCGCCTGCCCTGGAGTCGGCGGTGGTGGGGGAGTGGACGGTGGACGCCACCGATGTCGCCCTGGGCGACGACGACGGGGTGCTGTTCGTCCCGGCGCAGCGGATCAATGAGCTGTTCGCCGTGGCCGAGGGGATCCGCGACACCGAGCGGCGGCAGGCCGAGCGGATCCGGGCCGGCGTGCCGCTGCGCGAGCAGGTGGGCTTCGGCGCGTACCTGGCCCGCCGGGCGCAGAATCCGGCGCTGACCTTCCGCGAGCACCTGCGGACCGTGGGTGGGGCGATCGAGGAGTGACCGGTCAGCCGACCGCGGTCGGGGACGGCGGGGCGCTGCCGCCGCGTGGCGCCTCGCCGGTCATCAGCCGGGCGATCTCCGTCCGGTCGGCCGCCGACGGCAGGCCCCACCCGGGCCGGTAGCCGTACACGTCGCGCAGCGGGGTGGAGGCGGTCCGGCCGTCGAGGAACTCCACCGCGTCGGTGTCGATCAGGCCCGGGTGTTCGACCCCGCAGGCCTCGGCGACCTTGACCAGGTCGCGGCGCAGCGAGTCGGTGAAGATCAGCGGCGCGGCTCCGGTGCCGCCCTCCCCGCCGTCGACGTTCACGAAGTCCACGCCCCGACCGGTGTCCCGCATCAGCGTGGTCAGCTCCGCCCAGAAGCCCAGGTCGCCGACGGCGGACTTGATGCCGACCGGCAGGCCGGTCTCGGCCGCGAGGAGTTCCACCCAGTCGAGCAGGCTGTCGCAGTCGGAGAACTCGGCGTGCCGGGACGGGCTGACACAGTCCTGCCCCTGCGGGATGCCCCGGGTGGCGGCGATCTCCGCCGACACCTTCGCCCCGGGCAGCAGCCCGCCGAGGCTCGGTTTCGCCCCCTGGCTCAGCTTGATCTCCAACGCCCGCACGGGCGCGCCGGCGACGAGGTCCTTGAGCCGGTCCAGGCTGAACCGCCCCCGCTCGTCCCGGCACCCGAAGTACGCGGTGCCGAGCTGGAACACCAGGTCACCGCCGTTGCGGTGGTACGGCGACAGCCCGCCCTCGCCGGTGTTCTGCAGGCAGCCCGCCAGCGCGGCGCCCTTGTTGAGGGCCTCCACCGCCCGCCCCGACAGCGAGCCGAAGCTCATCCCGGAGATGTTGACCACCGAACCCGGCCGGAACGCCTTCGCCCGGCCCCGCGGCCCGCCGAGCACCTTGGCGCAGGGCAGCTCCACCTCGTGCCCGGCGGTCGGCGTCGACGGCGGCACCGCCCGGCCGAAGGTCCGGTGCTTGATGATCGGATACCCGGGGGTGTACTCGATGTCGTTGTCCGTGCCGAAGCCGAAGTAGTTGTTCTCCTTCTTCGCCGAGGCGTAGATCCAGCGGCGCTGGTCACGGGTGAACGGCCGCTCCTCGTTGTTGCCGGCCACGATGTACTGCCGCAGCTCCGGGCCGATCGCCTCCAGCAGGTAGCGGGCCCGCCCGATGACCGGGAAGTTGCGCAGCAGCGCGTGGTCGCGCTGGAGCAGGTCGCGCGCGGCGAGCGCGGCGACGGCGGCGGAGACGACGGGTACGGCGCGGCTGGCCCACTTCATGCCCGCCTCTCTTTCCGCAAGCCGCATCGCCGAAACGCCTGCGGCTCGCGGACGCAGGCCTCACCGGACAGCGGCGTCTCAGGCAGGCGTCCAGTCGCACTGAGTGGTTGGTGGTTGCTGCCACGATGCGCGATGGTCGGGCAAGCCTTTGGTGGGTCGTTCCCCTCCTTTGCTCTGCTGCCCTCCCCGCAACACCATGGCTGACCAGGGCAGACGCTTTTCACGTGCGGTGAGGGCCGGTTGCCGTCGGTGACTGTTGCCTCCGCTGCAGCAGAACAAAGGCGGTGGTGTGAGTTTCCCGGGCCGGGGCGAGGAGAGCGGAGAGTGAGGTTTCGCGGCGGCCGAGGCGCAGCGCCCGCCGAGCCGGCCGAGCAGCGTGGGTGCGGCAGCCAGCGGCGGGCGTCCGCGGATGTCAGGCCGGCAGGTGCTGGACGATCTGAATCGGGTTGCCGTCCGGGTCGGCGGTCCAGGCGATCAGCAGCCGCCCGAGCCAGGTGTGCGGGGCCTTCAGGGCGGGCGCTCCGTCGGCGGTGACCCGTGCGTAAGCGGCGGCGGTGTCGTCGGTCCAGAGGATCACCGCCGCCCGCTGGCCCGACGGGACGGGGCTGAGACCATGGTCGTTCCGGGTGGAGTCGACCGACGCGATGCCGATCTGGTAGCCGTCGAGGGCGAGGTCGACGTGGATCGGCTCGCCCTCGGTGGGCACCCGGAAGCTCTCGGTGAACCCGAGCCTCGCGTAGAAGGCGGCCGCCCGGGTGACGTCCTCGCTGAACAGGATGACCTGCGGCGTGCGGAACATCGACACCCGTGGACCATACCTCTGCCGGCTCGGGGTGTCAGTCCGGCAGGCGAGGCATCTCCGGGCCCGGGTCAAGGCCGAGCAGCACCGCCCGGGTCAACGCCGCTGAGCCGAACCGGTCGCGGACCGCGTCGACCGCGGCGTCGAGGTCGGCGCCCGGGTCGCGGTCGAACGGCAGCGGCGGCTGCTCGTGCCCGTCGTCGAGGTTGCCGATGGACACCCCGATCAGCGTGACACCCCGGGCCTCGATCTCCGGCAGCGCCGTCCGCAGCAGCGCCCGCGCCGCCGCCAGCAGCGGCCCGGTCTGCGCGGTCGCCTTGACCAGGGTGTGCGAGCGGGTCGCCCGGGTGTAGTCGGCGAAGCGCAGCCGCAGCACCACCGTGCGGCCGGTCCGCCCCGCCGAGCGCATCCGCCGGGTCACCCGGTCGACGAGCCCGCCCAGCGTGGCGTCGAGGTCGTCGGGGGAGTGCGGCTCCCGGCCGAGCGCGTGCTGCGCGCCCATCGAGGAATGGCGGCGGCCGACCTGCACCGGGCGGGGGTCGCGGTTGTGCGCCAGGGCGTGCAGGTGCCGGCCGGCGCCCGCGCCGAGCAGCGACACCAGGGTCGCCTCGCCCAGCCGGGCCACCTGCCCGACGGTACGGATGCGGCGCTCGCGCAGCTTCGCGGCGGTGACCGGACCGACACCCCACAACCGCTCGACCGGCAGCGGGTGCAGGAACTCCAACTCCCGGTCCGGCGCGACGACCAGCAGGCCGTCCGGCTTGGCCACCCCGCTGGCCACCTTCGCCAGGAACTTCGTCCGGGCCACCCCGACGGTGATCGGTAGGCCGACCCGTTCCCGGACCTCGCGGCGCAGCCGCGCGGCGATGTCGGCCGGCGGGCCGGCGAGGCGGCGCAGGCCGCCGACGTCGAGGAACGCCTCGTCGATGGAGAGCCCCTCGACCAGGGGAGTGGTCCCCCGGAAGATCTCGAACACCGCCCGGCTCGCCGTCGTGTACGCGGCCATCCTCGGCGGCACGACGACCGCCTCCGGGCAGAGCCGGCGCGCCTGGCGCCCACCCATCGCGCTGCGCACCCCGCGCGCCTTCGCCTCGTAGCTGCACGCCAGCACCACGCGACCGCCGACGATCACCGGCCGGCCGCGCAGCCGCGGGTCGTCCCGCTGCTCGACCGACGCGTAGAACGCGTCCAGGTCGGCATGCAGGATGCTGGCGTCGCTCGACACGAACACATGTTCGCATGGCCGGCTCGCCGTGCTCCGTTGAGCTGCCGAAACGGTGACCGGTGGCGGACCGGAACGCTCGACGATGATGTGCCATTTCCGCCCGCGCCGGCGGCGGATCGCACACAGTGGGAGCGTGAACCCGTACGAGCCCGGCAGCGGATGCGCTCCGGCGCGGGTGGTGGTCGCATGACCGGGTTGCGTACCGACCTGTACGAGCTGCGGATGGCGGCCAGCTACCTGCGCCGCGACATGATCGCACCCGCCACGTTCAGCCTGTTCGTCCGCCGCCTGCCGCCCCGGCGCGGCTTCCTGGTGGCCGCCGGGCTGGCCGAGGCGCTGGCGTTCCTGGAAGGCTTCGGGTTCGACGACGACGAGCTGGGCTACCTGCGCGACGTGGTCGGCCTCGACCAGCCGACCCTGGCGGCGCTCGCCGGGCTGCGGTTCACCGGGGACGTCCGGGCGGTGCCGGAGGGGCGGGTGGTGTTCGCCGACGAGCCGCTGGTGGAGGTGACCGCGCCGATCGCCGAGGCGCAGCTGGTGGAGACCGGCGTGCTGAACCTGCTCACCTTCCACACCACGGTGGCCAGCAAGGCCGCCCGCTGCCGGCTGGCCGCCGGGGACGCGGAGCTGGTGGACTTCGCCTTTCGCCGTACCCACGGGATCGAGGCGGGGGCGGGGGTGGCGCGGGCGTCGGCGATCGCCGGCTTCGCCGCCACCAGCGACGTCGAGGCCGCCTGGCGGTACGGCCTGCGCCCGTCCGGGACGATGGCCCACTCGTACGTCGAGGCGTTCCCCGACGAGCGGGCGGCGTTCCGCGCGTTCGCCGCCGACTTCCCCACCAACCCGGTGTTCCTCGTCGACACCTACGACACGCCGGCCGGCGTACGGGCCGCCGTCGACGTCGTCACCGAGCTGGGGCTGACCGGCCCGCTCGGCGTCCGGCTCGACTCCGGTGATCTCGCCGCGCTGGCCCGACAGACCCGGGCGATCCTGGACGACGCCGGGCTGACCCGGGCGACGATCGTGGCCAGCGGCAGCCTCGACGAGGACGTCATCGCGGCCCTCGTCGCGCAGGGCGCGCCGATCGACGCCTACGGCGTCGGGACCCGGATGGGCGTCTCCTTCGACGCGCCGTCCCTCGACAGCGCCTACAAGCTCGTCGCCTTCGGCGACCGGCCGGTGCTCAAGCTGTCGCCCGGCAAAGCCACCCTGCCCGGCCCCAAGCAGGTCTTCCGGGACCCCGCCGGGGCCAGCGGCGACGTGGTCGGGCTGCGGGACGAACCGCCACCGGCGGGCCGCGAGCCGCTGCTCGTGCCGGTGATGCGCGGCGGTCGCCGGCTCGACACCGCCGACCCGGCCGCCGAGGTAGGGGCCGCCCGCCGCCGGTTCGACGCGGACCTCGCCTGGCTGCCCGACGCGGCGCGCCGGCTGGCCGACCCGACCCCGCTCGCCGCCACGGTCAGCCCGGGCCTCGCCGAGCTGCGCGACCGGCTGACCGCGCAGCTGGGGCGAGGCGGCGCGTACTGACCGGGCGGCGTTTGCCGACCGAACCGTCTGCCGGCGCGGCCGCGGAGAACAGTGGCACCTGGCGGCCCTCCGGCCCTGGGCCGTAGGTTGACGCCATGACCGACTCGGTGGATGTGCTGATCGTCGGCGCCGGACCCACCGGCCTGGCACTGGCGGCGCAACTGGCCGCCCACGGCGTCCGGCCGCGCCTGATCGACCGCAGCCTCGACCGGGTCCACGAGTCGCGTGCCCTGGCGATCCAGCCGCGCACCCTGGAGGTGCTGGCGCGGTTCGGTGTCACCCGCCAGCTCATCGCCGACGGCAACCCGGCGGTGCGGCTGCTCGTGCACGTCCGGAATCGGGTGCTGACCCTGCCGATGTTCGATCTGGGCCTGTCCGACACCGCCTACCCGCACCTGCTGTTCCTGTCCCAGGCCGAGACCGAACGCATCCTCGCCGACCACGTGCGGACCTCGGGCGTGACCGTCGAGCGCGGCGTGGAACTGGTCGACCTGCGCAGCGCGGCCGAGCAGGTGACCTGCCGGCTGCGCCACCGCGACGGCCGCGAGGAGACGGTCGCCGCCCGGTACGTGGTCGGCTGCGACGGCGCGCACAGCGCCGTTCGCCGCGACGCCGGGATCGCCTTCGAGGGCAGCTCCTACCCGCAGACGTTCGTGCTGGCCGACATCGAGGCCGACCGCCTCGCCACCGGGGCGGCGCACGTGTTCCTCTCCGAGGCCGGGATGCTGTTCTTCTTCCCGCTCGGCCTGCCGGCCAGCTGGCGGCTGCTGGTGATGCGGCCACCGGCCGATCCGACCCCGCCGGACGCGACGGTGACCCTCGATCAGGTGCAGGCGCTCACCGACGGGTACACCGGCGGAACCGTTCGGCTGCACGACCCGGTCTGGATGACCAACTTCCGGCTGCACCACCGCGCCGCCCGGCGCTATCGGGCCGGGCGGATCCTGCTGGCCGGCGACGCCGCCCACATCCACAGCCCTGCCGGAGCACAGGGCATGAACACCGGCATCCAGGACGCGATCAACCTCGGCTGGAAGCTCGCCCACGTCCTCCACGGCGGTGCCGCAGCCGGGCTGCTGGACACCTACGGACCCGAACGCGCCCCGATCGGGCGGATGGTGCTGCGCTTCACCGACCGGGCCTTCACCATCGCCACCTCCACCAACCCGCTCGTCCGCTTCGCCCGTACCCGCATCGCCCCCGTCGTCATCCCGTTGGCCGCACGGGCCCGGGGCGGCCGGGCGTTCGCGTTTCGCACCGTCGCCGAACTCGACGTCCGGTACCGGCGCAGCCCCCTGTCGGTGGAGGGGCCGCGCCCGCCACGGCGCGGGCCCCGAGCCGGCGACCGGCTGCCCGACGGGCCCGTGATGCGCGACGAGCGATCCACGACACTGCACCAGGTCACCGCCGCGCCGGGCTGGCACCTGCTGCTGTGCGGGCCGGGTCGGACCTGGGGCGCCGAACGGGTCGAGCAGCTCTGCCGGGGCCGCAGCCTCACGGTCCACCGCCTCGGCGTCGGCGACGAGCCCGGCACCCTGCACGACCCGGATGGACACACCATGCACCGGCTCGGCCTCGGGGCCGACGCCGCCGCGCTCTACCTGGTCCGACCGGACGGCCACATCGGTTTCCGGTCCGGCGGCCAGGGCTGGGCCGCGCTGGTCGACTACCTCGACCGGTGGCTCCCACTTTCGTGAACAGTCGACGCCCGGGTTGACTCTCCAGTGGGGGGAGGCGTGAGGGTGGGGGCATGAACGGCGACACGCTCTACTCGATCGGTGAGCTGGCCCGGCGGACCGGGCTGACGGTCAAGGCCATCCGCTTCTACTCCGACCGCGGGATCGTGCCGCCGACCGGCCGCAGCCCGGCCGGGTACCGCCGCTACGACCTCGACGCCCTGGCCCGCCTGGAGCTCGTGCGGACCCTGCGCGACCTGGGACTGGACCTGACCACCATCAAAAAGGTCGTGGACCGGGAGGTCACGCTCGCCGAGGTCGCCGCGGCGCACGCCGAGGCGCTGGCGGTGCAGATCCGCACGCTGCGGCTGCGGCGCGCGGTGCTGACGGCGGTGGCCAGGCGCGGGTCGACCCCCGAGGAGATGGATCTCATGCACCAGCTGGCCAAGCTCTCCGAGGAGGAGCGCCGGCGTCTCGTCGGCGAGTTCCTCGACACCGTCTTCGGCGGCCTGGACGCCGACGCGGGATTCGTGGGGATCAGGCGCTCGATGACCCCCGAACTGCCCGACGAACCCGGGGCCGAGCAGGTCGAGGCGTGGGTGGAGCTGGCCGAACTGTCCCAGGACCCGGATTTCCGCGCGAGCATACGACGCATGGCCGAGCAGCACGCGGCCGAGCGCGCCCGGGTTGACGACCCAGTCGTGCGCCGCGACGCCGCCGCGCTGGTCCGCGACCTGGTCGGCCCCGCCCTGGCCGCCGGCCTCGATCCGGCCTCGCCCGAGGCCGATCCGGTCGTCGCGGCGGTCACGGCGCGGTACGCGCAGCTCTCCGGTCGTCCCGACGACGTCGACCTGCGGCGCCGGCTGACGACCCTGCTGGAGACCGCGAACGACCCGCGCCGGGAGCGGTACCTCCAGTTGCTCTCGGTGATCAACGGCTGGACGGCCCCGGAGAGCCTGGCGCCGGCGCTCGACTGGTTCATCCGGGCCCTGCGCGCCCGGATCCCGCGATAGAAAGCCGGGCCGGATGCGCTCGGCCACCACGATCGTCGAGAGGTGCGACCGGCGTCGGCGGTGAGCCGGGCTGCGAGCAGGCAGCCGGCGGTGCCGCCGCCCACCACGACGACGTCGGGCGACCGCCGCCGAGGGGGACGGTCACTCGCGGGACGGGGTCAGACCCCGCGGGCGCGGGGCCGGCCGGTGGACCGGCGCGACAGCGAACTCGACGCGTTGACGCCCGCCTCCTCGCTCACGCTGACCCCCAGCCGCTCGACCAGTTCACCGCCGAGCCAGCCGGTCACCCCGGCGAGCAGGATCCCCGCGAAGCTGCAGATCAGCGCCAGGGCATTCGGGTCCCAGTTGTCGGCGGAGAGCCGCAGCAGCCAGCTCACCGCGAACAGCACCAGGACCACCACGTTGCCCAGACCGTGCGCCGCGCCGACCCGCTTGGCCCGCGTGCCGGTGGGGATGGCCCGCCAGTCGATCAGGCCGAACACCGCGGCGACCAGGCCGCCGATGATGCCGGCGCCGATCGTGTACGCGGCGGAGATCTGAAAACCGGGCCGATCGGTGATCAGGTACAGGATGTCGAAGATCACCGAGGTGGCGAGCAGCCCCAGCGGGAACACGATCAGAATCGGGTGGATCCCGTGGCCCATGGCCTTCGCGCGACTCTCCATGCCAGCACTCCCTGTCTCCCCCCAGGCGGGGCCGGATTCCCCGTCCCGGCGGCACTACACCTGTGGGTGAGGCCGACGTCCCGCCCGGGCCGGTCAGCGCCGGTGGCGGGTGGCGAATGCCTGCAGCGTCGGCCGGCGGACCACGGCCAGCCGGTCCCCGCGCGCGGTGATCGACGTCCGCCCGCCGCGGCGGCGCCGCACCGTCAGGTCGACGGTGGCCCCGCCGACCTGCACGCCCTCCAACCTGAGGTCGGGCAGCCACTCGGGCAGGTGCGGATCCACGAAGATCGTTCGCAGCGGTGCGGCCGGGCGCAGCGCCAGCAGCGCCTGTACCAGCGCGATGGTCGAACTGGCCGACCAGGCCTGCGGGGAGCACGAGTTCGGGTACACGCCGGGGTGCGGGTGGGCGGCGTCGCGGGGCAGGCCGCTGAGCACCTCGGGCAGCCGGTGCTCCTCGAACAGCGCCGCCGCGGCGAACATCCCCTCGGCCAGCCGGTGCAGGTGCGGCCAGCAGCCGTACCGGGCCAGCCCGATGCCGATCGTGCCCGCCTCCACGGGCCAGACGCTGCCCCGGTGGTAGCTGAACGGGTTGTACGCCGGATGCGCGGCCGACAGCGTCCGTACGCCCCAGCCGCTGAACATGTCCGGCGCGAGCAGCCGGTCGGCGACCAGCGGGGCGACCCGCGCCGGCACGATGCCGGTGGTGAGCAGGTGCCCGTCGTTGGAGTTGACCGAGCGCACCGGCCGCTTGTCCGGCCCCAGCGCCATCGCGTAGCAGCCCCGCTCGGGCAGCCAGTACGCGCGGTGGAAGCGGCGACGCAGGGCGTGGGCCCGGGCCAGCAGGGCGGCTCCCCGGGCGGGGTGGCCGGTCGCGGTGAACACCACCGCGGCGTGCCGCAGCGCGGCGTACCAGTAGGCCTGCAGCTCGCTGGTGGCGATCGGGTTGGGCACCACCCGCCCGTGCTCGTCGACGATGGCGGTGTCCGAGTCCTTCCAGCCCTGGTTCTTCAGCCCCGCCCGGGACCGGCAGTGGTACTCGAGGAAGCCGTCCCCGTCGATGTCGCCGTACCGCTCGATCCAGCCCAGGGCGCGCCGCGCCGTCGGCAGCAACTCCCGCACGGTGCGCAGGTCACCGGTCCAGGCGAGGTACTGCCCGAGGAAGACCAGGAAGTCCGGTGCGGTCGACCAGTCGCCGTAGTAGCCGGTGAACGGGTCGAGCCCGAGCACGGAGACCGGTCCCCGGCGGGCCTCGTGCAGCGGCTTGCCGGGCTCCTCGTCCCGCCAGTCGTCGATCCGCCGTCCGAGGTGCCGGGCGTTGAGCCGGAGGCTGTCGGCCAGCATGGTCGGCCCGGCCAGCAGCGCCTGCCAGGAGGCGGTCATGGTGTCCCGCCCGAAGATCTCCTGGTAGATCGGCAGCCCCGCGATCGGCGCCGTCGGGCCGGCCGGCTCCCCGAGCGGGAGCACCGACAGGTCGTCCACCGCGCACCGCCAGGCGGCCGTGACGTCGAAGTTGCTGCTGCTCAACCGGGTCAGCTCACCGGCCAGCCGGGCACGCGCCGACCCGGCGGCGTCGTCCGGCTCGGCGAACGTCGCCGGCGGCGCGACCAGCCGGTCGCCGTCGAAGACCGGCTCCACGACCACGTCGATCCGGGCGCTGCCGCGCGGCGGCACCACCACCTCGACGGCGATGGCGCCGCCGGCGTACCGGACGGGGGCGTCGTCGGCGCGTACCCGGACGGCCACCGCGCGGTCGATGTCGTCGCGCAGGTAGCGCAGCCGCAGCTCCCCGGAGGCGGCGTCCCAGCTGGTGCCGACGTCGCCGACCTGCACCCGGCGGCCCTGCTCCGCCTCGCTGGTGTCCGCGAAGTCAGCGCCGAGGTGGAGCTGGACCGCGATCTGCAGCGGCTGCTGGGCGTAGCTGACCACGGTGAGCCGGGTGCGCAGCCCGTCGCCGACGAACCGTTCCGTCAGCAGGTACGCGGCCCGCGACGGCAGCGTCTCACCGGCGCCCAGCTCGGCGTACGAGAGCTGAGCGTGTCCCTGCACGTTCGCGGTGCTGAACGGGACCGGCTCGCGGCCGTCGACGGTGATCCGCTCGACGCTGAGCACCCGGGTGTTGCGGGCGAAGAAGCCCTGCGGGTCGGTGCCGGTGATCCGGCCGCGCACGTCGGTGACCAGCGTGCTCCAGCCGCTCGCCACGTACAGCAGATCGGGCCGTACCCGCAGGTTACGGACCCTGGTCATCGCGCACGCGGCCATTGCCCGGTCACCCCGCGCCGGTACCCCTTTGCCGCGCCGGTACACCCGCCACGGCCCGGCTCGTCGGGGCCGCCGCCCGGATTCAGGGCTCGGCGCGGGCCCGGGCGCGGACGAGCAGTTCGACGGCGAGCGCGATCGCCACCGCCTCCACCGCCAGCAGGGTCAGCAGGATCAGCAGCTGGGTCGCCCCGGCCTGGATCGGTCCGGCGCCGCCGAGCAGCACCCCGACGAACGCCCCCGGCAGGGTGACCAGCCCGACCGTGCGGGTCTGGTCCAACGCCGGGATGAGGGCCTGCCCGGCGGCCGGCCGGCAGATCTCCAGTGCGGAGTCGCGGGGGAGCAGCCCCAAAGCCAGCCCGGCCTCGTACTCGCCGTGCCGGGTGCGCAGCTCGTCCAGGGTGCGCCGGCCGGCCAGGCTCGTCGCGGTCATCGCGCCGCCGATCAGGATGCCCGCCGTCGGCAGCACCACCAGCGGCGTCGCGGGCAGCGCCCGGCTGGCCAGCAGTACGCCGAGACTCGGCGCCACCCCGGCCGCGATCGCCAGCGGCGTGACCCGGGCCGGGCAGGCCGGCCCGATCCGGCGGCGCGCGGTGACGCTGGCGACGACGTACATGACCAGGATGAACGCGCCGGTGCTCCACCAGTGGCGCAGCACGGCGACGATGACCAGCGAGACGGCGCCGAGCTGGACGGTGGCCCGGACGGCCGCGCCGAGGATCGCCCGGGCCCGGCCCAGGCCGCTCAGCCGGAGCACCGCGGCGCCGGCGAGGGTGAGCCCGAGCAGGGCGGCGACCAGCGCCGGTCCGATCGGCACCGCGCCGCCGCTCATCGCCGCACCGCGGACCGGACCGAGCGCTCGTCGTCCCTGGGGTCTTCCGCGCCGGTCACCTGCGGATCGTATGCGCGCGGCTCCGGCTCCGCGCGGATCGGGCGCCCGCCGGCCGGCCGCCGGAGGCGCCGGGGTCCGGATCGAAGGCCTACGGCAGAGCGAGCACCGCCAGATGGCCCAGATGATCCGAGGCCCAGCGGCCGTCCGGGGTCTGCCGCTCCGTGCCGAAGACCTCACTCGCCACCGGTACGACCACGCCCCGGATCATGACCATGTCGATGCGGTGCTCGACGTCGTCGGCCGGCTCGGTCAGGTCGTCGCCCAGCCCCGCGGTGTATCCGGGGTCGCCGGGGTGCAGGATCGGCCAGGTGTCGACCATTCCGCCGGCCACCAGGGTGAAATAGGCGAGCCGGTTGTTCGGATCGGGCAGCTCAGGGCCGGTGTTGAGGTCCCCGACGAGGATCACCCGGCCCGGCACGTTCAGCGGGCCGCGCAGCAGCTCCTGTGCCTGCAGCACCCGGACGCCGGGGTGGAACGCCTCCAGGTGGGTGTTGACGAACCGGAACGCCCGCGTGCCCAGCACCGCGTCCACCGCCGTCCAACCGCGGGTGCTGGTGGCGGTGCCACCGGTGGCCGCGAGCGGGAACACCAGATTCTGGACGAAGTTCCCCGACGACGTGTCGGTCACCTTCACCCGACCGCCGTGCCGGACCAGGACGACGTCGCGCATGGTGAGGCGGACGTCCACGTTGTGCGGCGCGCCCGCCGGGGCTTCCAGATCCGCCTCGTCCTGCACCACGGCGACGTCGTACGGGTGACCGGACGCGGTCAGTTCGGCCCTCAGCAGCGCCAGGTAGTCGTACCGGACCTCGGTGGCCGGGGCCGGGTCGCCGAGCCGCCCGGTACGCCAGAGCGCCACCTCCTGCAGGCCGACCAGGTCGGGCTTGCGTTCGCGGATCTCCTCGGCGATCAGCGCGGCCCGGGCGGGAAAGTCGACCAGGTCCACGTGGCTGAGCAGGGCCGCGTTGGCGGCCAGGAACGCCGGCAGGGTCGGCGCGCCGATCGACGGCGTGAGGTCCCCGCCCAGGTAGAGGTTCCGGGTCAGCACGGCGACCTTGGGCCCGGCCTCCGCGTACGCGGGCGGGGCGAGGAGCCCCACGCCGGCCACCACGAGGGCGGCGGTGACCAGCCGGGTCAGTTGCCAGCGCTGCGAGCGCCTTCTGCCGTCCATGCCTCTGGTCCTCTCCGGCCGGGGTCCGCCTGGGCGGGAAGCCTGCGTACGGTAACGCCGGGAAGGACACTGTGGATAGCGTCGTTCGGGGCGACATTCCCGCTGGTCGTTAGTGGATCAGGACGAGGGCTGGCTGATGTTGACCAGCCAGCCGATGCCGAACCGGTCGACGCACTGCCCGAACTCGTCGCCCCACATCTGCTTCTCCAGCGGGACCGAGACGGTGCCGCCCTCGGAGAGCTTATGCCAGTAGCCCCGCAGCTCGTCGACATCGTCGCCGCTCAGGCTGACGGTGATGTTGTCGCCGGGGTGGTGTTCCATGCCGGGCGGGGTGTCGGAGGCCATCAGCGTGTAGCCACGGTCGGTCTCGAGCATGCCGTGCATGATCTTGTCGGCGAGCTCGGGCTCCGGGCTGCCGAACTCACCGAACGTGCTCAGCGTGAGATTGCCGCCGAACACCTCGTGGTAGAACTCCATCGCCTGGCGGGCGTTGTTGCGGAAACTGAGGTACGGGTTGAGCCGAGACGTCACAGCGTCCTCCTCGGTCGGAGACCAGGTCCTGGTCGTGTCCTGACCCGGGTCATGCTCGCAGACCTCCACGGGGTGGACAACGAGGCTCGCGGGTGCGCGCGGCGCACCGGCGAACGGACGGCAGCGGTGGAGGTGGCGCCGTTGCCACCTCCACCGCTTCCCCGCCGGTGCGTCGTCAGTCCTTGTGGAACGACTGACGCACCACACCCCCCACCAGAGCACACCAGGTGGTGGTGCTGACCTTGCCGTTCGGGTCGAGGCCGTGCAGCTCCTGCAGGTCCTTGAGGGCCTTCTTGGTCACGTAGTCGTACTCGCCGGTGACGGCGACGTCGGCATAGCCCTTGGAGTGCAGCATGAACTGCACGGCGCTGACCGGGATGCCGGTGGCGTCCTTGTCGAGCTCCGGCGCGAGGGTCTCCCAGGTCGGCGCGGTGAGCGTGGCGTCGATGTCGACCGGGATGTTGTTGCGGGCCTGCCAGTCCTGCACGGCCGCCACGGTGGCGGCGTCGAAGACGCCGGTGACCGGGACGGTGTAGCCGCGGAAGGTGAGCAGGTACTGCGCGACGCGGACGACCGGGCCGCCGACGAAGCGCCAGATGTCCGGCCAGCGGCGGGCCGGCACGTCGGCCAGGTCGGTGCCGAGCTTGGCGAAGACCCGTCGGCGCAGGGCGGGGAACTCCCGGTAGAACATCGCGCCGGGGCAGTCGGTGGCCCGGAAGTCCCAGTGGCCGAAAATGTCGTGGGCGTGCAGGCCGTACTGCTCGCAGACGGTGGTGCAGAGCGTGACCAGCGAGTCGAGCAGCTGGTCCGGCGGGGTCTCGGTGACGTAGGTGCCCTCGTTCTCGATGCCGATGGCCCGGCCGTTCTCGCCGGGGCAGTGCGCGGAGATCATCTGCCGGTCGCCGGCCTGCAGTCGTTCCAGGCTGCCGTGCCGCCCCTCGAGGACGTGGCCGCCGCGGCTGACCGTGAAGTGCTGCCCGGTGTCCGACCAGTGGTTGACGTCCAGGTGCAGGTTCTGGCAGTCGCGGGCGAGCTGCTTGGCGTGTTCCTCGGAGTAGTCGGTGCTGTTCGGGAACGCCATGTGGTGCACGATGATCTTGTTGGTGGCGATCGCGCTGATCGACAGCGGGTCCGCCGGCGGGCGGGCGCCCCACTCGTCGCAGCTGATGATCCAGTCGAGGTCCGCGCCCGGCTCGGCCTGGG
Source organism: Micromonospora sp. NBC_00898 (assembly GCF_045207895.1). Lineage (NCBI taxonomy): Bacteria > Bacillati > Actinomycetota > Actinomycetes > Micromonosporales > Micromonosporaceae > Micromonospora > Micromonospora sp. NBC_00898. Next base: position 2,261,197 of record NZ_CP108775.1, on the reverse strand, counting down.
CCGCCGCCGGAAAGGCGAGTTCGCTCCCGACGACCGCGACCGCGGCGGCGCCGAGGCCGGCCCGCAGCAGCGTACGGCGGTCCAGCTCGGGGTGGTCGAAGTGCATGGTATCTCCTCTGTGGCCGGTCAGGGGCGGCCCACGGCGGCACGCGGGGGTGGGGCGGGAGTCCGACAGGTGTGAAAAGGAACTCCAAGTGCTTTGCGTGCTGTGGAGGATATTGCCAACCTCGACCGGAGCGCTAGAGGCGGCTCCGGATCGATGTGGACCGTTCAGCGCAGCGCGATGACGGCGGCGTGCCCGAGGTGGTCGGCCGGACGGCGGGCGCGGGGAACCGCGGGCGTTGTGGCACGCTAGGGCGGTGCAGCAGCAGCCCACCCTGACCGGCGTCGTGGTGGTGGTGGCCGTGCTCGCGCTCGCCAGCGTCCTCGGCTGGTGGCGGAGGCGTCGCGACGGTCGGTTCCGTCCGGTCGCCGCACCCGTCGACAGCCTTGGCCCTCCGTCAGGCGGCGCCTCGGGTTCCGCTGCGCTGGCCGCGCTCGGCGTGCCCGCCGGGACGGTCACCCTGGTCCAGTTCTCGGCTCCGGTCTGCGCCCCGTGCCGGGCCACCCGTCGCGTCCTGGCGGACGTCCAGGGGCGGGTCGACGGGCTGCGCCTCATCGAGGTCGACGTCGAGGAACGCCTGGACCTGGCCCGGGAGCTGGACGTCTGGCGTACCCCGACGGTGCTGGTGGTGGACGCGGCCGGACGGATCGTGCAGCGCGCCTCGGGGGTGCCGGCGAAGGGGGCGATCCTCGCGGCGGTCACGCCGCTGCTCGCCGAGGCGCGGCGGTGACGGGCGTGGCGCTCACCCGGCGGCGGGTGGTGGACCACGGGTGGCTCGCGGCGAGCCTCTGTGCGTCGGTCCGTCCCGCCTGACCGACCCGCCCCGCGGCTGCGGCCGCGCCCGCCGAACGGAACTCCCTCATGCTGCTCGACCCCCGTGGGCCCCGGTTCGCCGCCGCCCTCACCACCCTCGTCCTGGCCGTCGCGCTGATCACCGGCTCGGGCCTGCTCGTGCTGGCCCAGGCCGCGGTCTTCGCGGTGACCGCCGTCAACCCACGGTTCGGCCCGTACGGCCTGCTCTACCGCGCGCTGGTGGCGCCCCGGCTGCGCCCACCGGCGGAGCTCGAGCCGGTGGCGCCCGTCCGCTTCGCCCAGCTCGTCGGCCTCGCGTTCGCCGCGACCGGGGCGACCGGCTTCCTCGCGGGAGTCCCGGTGCTCGGGCTGGCCGCCACCGGCGCGGCGCTGGCCGCCGCCTTCCTCAACGCCGCCTTCGACCTCTGCCTCGGGTGCGAGGGTTACCTGGCGTTCCGGCGGCTGACCGGTCGTCCGGTGGTTGCCCGGGTGCCCGTCGGCGGCCGCTGACCGACGGCGCCAGCCCGAGCCGACCGCCGGTCTGCTGGTCGGCTCGGTTCAGCGGCGGTTGGAAACGTTTTCGTAACGAGCCCTTGACCTGACCGTCGGCTCAGGCGCAGACTCCCGGAAACGTTTACAGCGAGCAGGTGGAGGTGGCGGTCGTGGGTCGTAAACGTTTACAGGAAACGGTCGACGGTCGACCCACCGTGCACACCGTCGCCGCCCGGGCCGGCGTCTCGATCGCCTCCGCCTCCCGGGTGCTCAACGGCGTCGGCGGCAGCCCGGAGACCATCCGCAAGGTCCGCGCCGCGGCGGCCGAGGTCGGCTACGTGCCCAACGCCATCGCCCGCTCGCTCCAGTCGCAGCGCACCGGCCTGATCGCGCTCGCCGTCGAGGACATCGGCAACCCGGTGTACGTCGAGATGATGCGCGCCATCGAGTCGGTGGTCGCCGCCTCCGGCCGGCAACTGCTGGTGCACGCCACCGGCGGCCAGGTCGCCAACGAGACGGCCCTGCTGCGCCGGCTCGCCCACCGCTACGTCGACGGGATGATCGTCTCGCCGATCCGGGTCACCGACGACCACCTGGCCGCGCTGGTCGACAGCCCGGTGCCGGTGGTGGTGGTCGGTCAGCTCGGCGCCGACGCCCCGGTCGACAACGTCCGCACCGACTCACGCGCCGGCGTGGGGCTGGCGGTCGACCACCTGGTCGCCGCCGGACGCCGGCGGATCGGCTTCGTCAACGGCCCGCTCGACACCGTCCCCGGCGCCGCCCGCGACGCCGGCTTCCGGGCCGCCCTCGCCGGTCACGGCATCGACCTCGACGAGCGCCTCGTGGAGGTCGGCGACTTCCAGTACGCCGCCGGCCGCGCCGCCGCCGAACGGCTGCTCACCCGGGCCCGCCCCGACGCGCTGGTCTGCGCCAACGACCTGATCGCCGTCGGGGCGCTGCACGCCCTGCTCGCCGCCGGCCACCGGGTCCCCGCGGACGTGGCGCTGGTCGGCATGGACGACACCGAGCTGGCCCGGATGATGTTCCCGCAGCTCTCCAGCGTCTCCCTCGGCTCGGCCGAGCGCGGTCGGCGCGCCGCCGGGCTCCTCCTGCAACGCATCGCCGACCCGGCCCTGCCGCCCCGGCGCGAGCAGGTCGCCCCCCACCTCGCCGTCCGCGCCTCCAGCGCCGCACCGGCGCTGTTCGTACCCGCACCGGCGAGCACGACCGACCCGGCGCCCGCACCGCGTACCCCGGAGGTGACCGCGTGACCACCGTGGCCGAACGGCCGGACGTCGCTCGCGCCGACGGCCCCCGCGCCGCCCGCTCCCGCTCCGACCGGGTGGGCATCTACCTGCTGCTCCTGCCGTCGCTGCTGCCCATCGTCGTGCTGTCGGTGTTCCCGCTGGTGCGCGGCATCTACCTCGGCTTCACCGACGCCCGCGCCGGCCGGCACGCCGAGGTGAGCTTCACCGGGCTGGCCAACTACCGGGAGCTGCTCGGCGACGAGCTGTTCTGGAACTCGTTCAAGATCGGGCTGCTCTGGGCGGTCGGGGTGACCGTGCTGCAGTTCGTGCTCGCCCTCGGGCTGGCCCTGCTGCTCAACCAGCAGCTGCGCTTCCGGGGGGCCGCCCGGGTGCTCGCCGTGGTGCCCTGGGCGATGCCCCCGGTGGTGGTCGGCATCCTGTGGAAGCTGGTCTACCACCCCGACGCCGGCCTGCTCAACGAGTTCTTCCACCGGGTCGGCGCGGACGGGATGCGCACCAACTGGCTCGGCGACTTCAGCACCGCCCTGCCGGCGGTGATCATCGTGGGCGTCTGGGCCGGCATGCCGCAGACCACGGTCGTACTGCTGGCGGGGTTGCAGGGCGTGCCGCGCGAGCTGCACGAGGCGGCCGCGGTGGACGGCGCCGGCACCTGGCACCGGTTCCGCAACGTCACGCTGCCCGCGCTCGCGCCGGTGATCGTCGCGATCACCTCGCTGGACTTCATCTGGAACTTCAACTCGTTCGGCCTGGTCTACGTGCTGACCACGGGCGGGCCGGGCGGCAAGACCATGCTGCCGATGCTCTTCGCCTACGAGGAGGCGTTCCGCTACGGCAACTACGGCTACGCCGCCGCGCTCGGCAACGTCATGGTCGTGATCATCGTCGCGCTGCTCGCGGTCTACCTGCGCCGCCGGCTGAGGGAGGCGAACTAGACATGTTCGGAAAGCCGAGCCGCACCGGGCGGACGTTGCAGTACCTCGCCCTCAGCGGCTACCTGATCTTCCTCGGGTTCCCGCTGGTCTGGCTGGTCTCCACCGCCTTCAAGCCGCCCCGGGAACTGGTCCAGCTGCACCCCACGCTGATCCCCACCAACCCGACGGTGCAGAACTTCGTCCAGGCCTTCACCGAACAGGAACTCGGCCGGGCCGCCCTGAACAGCCTCAAGGTCTCGCTCGCCTCGGCGGTGCTCACCGTGCTCGTCGCGATGCCCGCGTCGTACGCGCTGGCCCGGTTCAAGACGAAGCTCGGCACCGCGGCGCTGGGCTGGGTGCTGCTGTCGCAGCTGTTCCCGTTCGTGCTGCTGATCATCCCGATCTTCCTGATCCTGCGCGAGGTCGGGCTGGCCAACAGCCACGCCGGGCTGGTGCTGATCTACGTGGTCTGGGCGCTGCCGTTCGCGCTGTGGATGCTCCAGGGCTTCGTGCGCAACATCCCGCGCGAGCTGGAGGAGGCGGCCAGCGTCGACGGGGCCAGCCGCCTGCAGATCCTGCGCCGGGTGGTCTTCCCGCTGCTCGCACCCGGCATCGTCGCCACCGCGCTGTTCTCGTTCATCTCCGCCTGGAACGAGTTCTTCTTCGCCCTCGTGCTGCTCAAGACCCCCGAGCTGGCCACCCTGCCGGTCACCCTGGCCCGGTTCGTCGGCATCGAGGGCACCGCCCGGCTCGGCCCCCTGGCCGCCGGATCCCTGCTGGCCACCCTGCCCAGCCTGATCTTCTTCGCGTTCATGCAACGCCGGCTCTCGTCCGGGTCGCTCGCCGGCGCGGTCAAGGGCTGACACCGTCCCCCACCCACCACCCAAGGAGGAATCCCCCATGCTCCGTAGCAGATTCCGTCGACTCGCGGCGGCCGCCGCGGTCGCGGTCGTCGGCCTCGGCGCCCTCACCGCCTGCGGTGACGGCGGCGGCTCCGACGAGGCGTCGTCCGGCCCGGTGAAGCTGCGCTTCCTCAGCCTGGCCTGGCAGAAGGAGTCGCTCCAGGCCAACAAGGACCTGGTCGCCAAGTGGAACGCCGAACACCCCGACATCCAGGTCGAGTACGTCCAGGGCGACTGGAACTCCGTGCACGACCAGCTGCTCACCTCGTTCGAGGGTGGTGACGCCGCCGACATCGTGCACTACGAGGCGGCCGCCATCGGCGAGTTCAGCAAGCAGGGCTACCTGGCCGACGTCTCCAAGCTGCTCAGCGACGACTTCAAGGGCCAGATCGACCAGGGCGTCTGGGACACCGCCACCTTCGACGGCAAGGTCACCGGCGTGCCGTTCCTGCTGGAGTCGCAGGTCGTCATCGCCAACAAGAAGCTGCTCGACGCCGCCGGGGTCACCGTGCCGCCGGCCGACGGCGGCTGGACCTGGGACGAGTTCCAGGCCAACGCCCAGAAGCTCACCAAGCCCGGCCAGTTCGGCGTGGCCTGGGCGCTGAAGTCGCCCACCAACCGGGTGATGAACCTGGCGCTCAACTACGACGGCAAGTTCTTCTACACCGACGGCGGCAAGACCGAGGTGAAGGTCGGCGACGCCGAGAAGGAGGTGCCGAAGCGGATCCACGACATGCTCTACACCAGCAAGTCCGCCTCCCCGGAGGCGCTGGGCATGAGCGGCGCGGACACCCTGCCCGGCTTCTTCGGCGGCAAGTACGCGATGCTGCCCGGCTCGGTGTCGCTGCGCCAGCAGATGGTCGAGCAGGCCCCCGCCGGTTTCGACTGGGTGACCCTCCCGCCGATCAAGGGCATGTCCACCAAGCAGGCCGCCAACCCGCAGACGCTGTCCATCTCCGAGGACAGCAAGCACAAGAAGCAGGCCGCGCAGTTCCTGGAGTGGTTCCTCAACCCGACCAACATGGCCACCCTCGCCAAGGGTGACTGGCTGGTGCCCACCGGCAAGCAGGCCAACCAGGAGCTGGTCAAGCTGACCGGCGGCAAGCAGGGCTGGGACGTCGCCGCGGACAGCGCCGCCGACCTGACCGTCGCCCCGTTCCAGAAGGTCGACGGCTACCCGGAGTGGAAGACCAAGTACGCCACCCCGGCCCTTCAACAGTACTTCGCCAACAAGATCACCCTGGACCAGCTCGGCACGCAGCTGGTCGACGGTGGCAAGCAGGTTCTGAGGTAACCATGTCACTCTTGCTCGACACGTCGGTCGGATGTCTGGTCGGTGCCGCCGTCGGCGACGCCCTCGGCGGGGCCACCGAGACAGCACTGCCGGAGCAGATCCGCGCCCGCTACGGCGGCTGGGTCGAGGGCATCGTGCCCCCGTACCACGCCGACTGGGCCACCGCGCGGCCACTCGCGCCGTACCACAAGGGCGACGGGCACATCACCGACGACACGTTGATGACCCACGCCCTGGTCCGGGCGTACGCGGCCAAGCGGGACCACCTCGACGCGTACGACGTGGTGGAGCGGCTCGTCCCCGACCTGATCGAGCGGGTGGTCTACATCCCGGACCTGGAGCGGGAGGGGGTGACCTTCCACCGGCTGGCCGCGGCCGAACGGTGGCTGGTCACCCGCCTGCACCACGCGCACGCCGATCCCCGTGAGGCCGGCGTGGGCAACATCGTCAACTGCGGCGCCGCCATGTACATGGCCCCGGTCGGCATCGTCAACGCCGGCGATCCGGCCGGGGCGTACGCGGAGGCGGTGGAGATCGCCGGGGCGCACCAGCACAGCTACGGGCGGGAGGCCGCGGCGGTCTTCGCCGCCGCGGTCGCCGCCGCCGCGGCGCCCGGCGCGGGCGTCGACGACGTGGTCGCCGCGACCCTCGACCTGGCCCGCGACGGCACCCGCGCCGCCATCGACGCGGTGGTCAAGGAGGCCCGGGGGTACGACGACTGGAAGATCGCCATTCCCGCGCTGCGCGCCGCGGTGGCCCCCTACGACACGGTGGGGGAGGAGTACCGCAGCCCCGGCCTGGGCGCCCGCCGCCCGAGCCGGCTGCACGCCATCGAGGAGCTGCCGGTGGCCCTCGGCATGCTGGTGGTGGCCGGCGGCGACTACCGGGCGGCGGTGCTCGGCGCGATCAACTACGGCCGCGACGCCGACTCCACCGCCACCATGGCCGGCGCGATCGCCGGGGCGCTCGGCGGCGCGGCGGCAGTGCCCGCCGAGTGGTCCGACGTGGTTGCCGAGGCGTCCCGCACCGACCTGGTCGAGCCGGCGCGGGTCCTCGCCGAGGTGGCCACCGAGGTCTTCGACCGGGACCGGGAGCGGTTCGCCCGGCGCGCCGAGCGCTTCGGCGGCCTGGCATGAGCGCTGCGGGTGGGCTGCGGCTGACCTGGGTGCAGCCGGAGGACCTGCTGCCGCACGAGCTGGCGGCCAGCCGGGACGAGGGCCGCGACGTCACCGCCCTCGCCGACCGCTGGGCGGCGGCCGGCGGCGACGTCACGGCCCCGGTCAGCGGCGCGTCCGCCGTGCCGGCGTCACCCGAGCTGCGCGCCCTCGCCGGCGAGCTGCTCGACGCCGCGGACGCGCTGCCCAGGCCCCACGCCGCGGACGAGCCGGACGACCTCGCCGCCGTCCGGGCCACCTGGCCGGCGACCTGGGACCTGCCGACGTCGGTGACGCGGGACCGGCTGCACGGCGCCTGGCTCGGCCGGGCCGTCGGCTGCCTGCTCGGCAAGCCCGTGGAGAAGATCCCCCGACACGGGATCCGGGAGATCCTCACCGCCACCGGCCGGTGGCCGCTGCGCGGGTACTTCACCGCCGAGGGGCTGCCCGCCGAGGTGGCGGCCCGCTGGCCGTGGAACCGGCGCAGCGCCCCCACCAGCCTGGCCGAGAACATCGCCGGCATGCCCGAGGACGACGACCTCAACTTCGCGCTGCTGGCCCTGCGGATCCTGGAGACCCACGGGCCGGGCTTCACCAGCGCCGACGTGGCCCAGGCCTGGCTGGACTGGCTGCCCGCCGGGCGGGTCTTCACCGCCGAGCGGGTCGCCTACCGCAACCTGCTGCTCGGGCACACCCCGCCGGAGACCGCCCGCCGGCACAACCCGTTCCGGGAGTGGATAGGCGCGCAGATCCGCACCGACCTGTACGGCTGGACCAACCCTGGCCGGCCCGACCGGGCCGCCGAGGCGGCCTGGCGGGACGCCGCCGTCAGCCACGTCAGGGCCGGGGCGTACGGGGCGATCTGGGTGGCGGCCCTGGCCGCGGCGGCGCCGGTGGCCGGGAGCATCGACGAGGTGCTGGACGCGGGCGAGTCGGTGCTGCCGCCGCGCAGCCGGTTCACCGCCGCCGTCCGGGAGGCGCGCACGCTCGGCGCCGGCACCGACGACTGGGAGACCATCGTGGACACCCTCTACCAGCGGCACGGGCACCTGCACTGGGTGCACGTGCGCAACAACGCCGCGCTGGTCGCGGCGGCGCTCGCCTATGGGCGCGGCGACCTGGAACGGTCCATCTGCGCGGTGGTCGCGGGCGGCTGGGACACCGACTCGACCGGCGCGACCGTCGGGGCGGTCACCGGGGCGCTGACCGGCGCGTCCGGGCTGCCCGAGTGTTGGGTCGCCCCGCTGCGCAACCGGCTGGCCAGCAGCATCGCCGGCTTCGACGGGATCGGCTTCGACGCCCTCGCCGACCGTACCCTCGCCCTGGCCGCCGGGGGTGCGGCGTGAGCGCCCGGGTGGTCGTGGTCGGCAGCGCCAACCTGGACCTGGTGGTGACCACGCCGCAGCTGCCCCGGCCGGGGGAGACGGTGCTCGGCGGCGACTTCCGCACCGTGCCCGGCGGCAAGGGCGCCAACCAGGCGGTGGCCGCCGCCCGGGCGGGCGCGGACTGCGACTTCGTCGGTGCCGTCGGCACCGACGACTTCGGCACGCTGCTGCGGGACAACCTGATCGCCGCCGGCATCGACGTGCGGGGCCTGCGTACCGTCGACGGGCCCTCCGGCGTCGCGCTGATCGCCGTTGACGACGCGGCGGAGAACTTCATCGTCGTCGCGCCCGGCGCCAACGCCGCCCTGACCGGGCTGGATGACGCCGAACGTACGGCGGTGGCGGCCGCCGACGTGCTGCTGCTCCAGTTGGAGGTGCCGCTCGCGGCGGTCGGTCAGGCCGCCGGCTGGGCCCGCGCCGCCGCGACCACCGTGGTGCTCAACGCCGCCCCGGCCCGGCCGCTGCCCGCCGAACTGCTCGACCTGGTCGACGTGCTGGTGGTCAACGAACACGAGGCGGCGATCGTCGGCGGCGTCTTCACCGAAGAGCCCGGCGCGCTGCTCGACGCCCTGGTGGCCCTGGTGCCCCGGGTGGTGCTGACCCTTGGCGCGCGTGGCGCCGCGTACGCGGATCGGCATGGCGTCCGCGTCGAGGTCCCGGCGCCGAAGATCGACGCGGTCGACACCACCGCGTCCGGTGACGCGTTCACCGGCGCCCTCGCGGTCGCCCTCGCCGAGCGCGGTGGCACCCTCACCGCCGACACGGCGACGGCCGTGCTGCGCTGGGCGTGCGCCGCCGGCGCGGCCTGCGCGCAGCGCGCCGGCGCGTCCACCGCCCTGCCCGAGCGGGCCGCGATCGACGCCCTGTACGCCGCGACCTACGGAGCTGCCGCGTGAGCCTCAACCCCTACGTGCCGCGACCGATCGACCGGCCGACCGGCGTGCCGCTCGGCGCGCACGCCGACCTGGCCACCCTCGACGAGGCGAAGGTCTTCGCCGCCCCCGACGACCCGGCCGACTGGCCCGCCTGGCGGGACCAGCTCACCCGGTGGCGGGCCGACGCGCGGGCCCGTCTCGCCTACACCGGCAGCCACTACGACGCGATCACCACCGACTGCTTCAGCGTCTGCCTCGCCTGGCTCTGGGATGAGACCCTCTACGACCACGAGCGGGGCGTCTTCACCGTCGAGGCGTTCCTCGAGGCCGCGCGCCTCGACTTCGGCGGCTTCGACGGGGTGGTGCTCTGGCACGCGTATCCGGTGATCGGGCTGGACGAGCGCAACCAGTTCGACTGGTACCGGGACGTCCCCGAGCTGCCCGACGTGGTGCGCGCGTTCCAGGCGCACGGCGTCCGGGTGTTCATCGACTACAACCCCTGGGACACCGGCACCCGGCGGGAGCCCGGCGCCGACGCGGAGGAGGTGGCCGCGCTGGCCGCCACCCTCGGCGTCGACGGGGTCTTCCTGGACACCCTCAAGGAGGGCGCCGGCGAGCTGCGCAAGGCCCTCGACGCGGTCCGCCCCGGCCTCGTCCTCGAAGGGGAGAGCCGGGTGCCGCTGGCGCGCATCGAGGACCACGCGATGTCCTGGGCGCAGTGGTTCGCCGACTCCGAGGTGCCCGGGGTGCTGCGGGCCAAGTGGTTCGAGCGGCGGCACATCCTGCACCACACCCGACGTTGGCACCGCAGCCACCTCGACGAGCTGCACTCGGCCTGGCTCAACGGCTGCGGCGTGCTGGTCTGGGAGAGCGTCTTCGGCGTCTGGGTCGGCTGGAACGACCGGGACAGGGCGGTGCTGCGGGCCATGCGGCGGGTGCAGACCAGCCACGCCGCCTGGCTGCGCGCCGAGGACTGGGTGCCGCTCGCCGACCACCCCGGCGGTGGCCGGGTCTACGCGTCGCGCTGGACGCACGACGACCAGCCACTCTGGACGGTGGTCAACCGGGGCGACGACCACGACGGTCCGTGGCTGGTCACCGACCCCCGGCCGGGCCGGCGCTTCGTCGACCTGGTCACCGGCGCCGAGCTGACCGTCAGCGAAGCCGGTGACGGCCGGGTCGCCGTCGGCGGTCCGCTCCCGGCCGGCGCCGTCGCCGCCGTGGTCGCCACCGACGCGCCCGTCGCCCGGCACGAGCCGCCGACCGGGGACCCGTCCTTCCCGGCCCGCGCCGCCGTCCGCGCCCGCACCCCGTGGTCGCCCCTCGCCGCCCTGCCCGACGGCATGGTCACCGTCGACGGTGGCCACCACGAGCTGACCGTCCGGCACCGGGTCCGGGAGACCGGCCTGTACGGGGAGGCGCCGTACGTCGACGAGTGGAAGCCGCTGCCGCCCCGGCTGCACCACACCGGCACCCTGCTCCGCCCGGTCCGGCTCGGCCGGTTCGCCATCGACACCCACGAGGTCACCCACGGCCAGTACGCCCGGTTCCTCGCCGCCACCGGCTACCGACCGATCCGACCGGAACGGTTCACCGCCGGCCGGGGACCCGACGACGCCCCGGTCACCGGCGTCGACCTCGCCGACGCCCGCGCGTACGCCGACTGGGCGGGGCTGCGGCTGCCCACCGAGGACGAGTGGCAGGTGGCCGCCGAGGCGGGGCTGCTCGCCCGACGAGAACCCCTCGTCTGGAACCTGACCGAGAGCGAACACTCCGACGGGCGTACCCGGTTCGTGATCCTCAAGGGTGGATGCGCGTACCGGGCGGAGGGCTCCGACTGGTACCTCGACGGCGGCCCGCAGCCGCCCGAGGTGTCGGTGAAGCTGCTGCTGACCGGCGCGGGGCTGACCCGCTCCGACTCGATCGGCTTCCGCTGCGCCGCCGACCTGCCGAGGGAGGTCCGATGACCGCGCCGCTGTACGGGGTCAAGGTCGTCGACCTGGCCACGCTCTTCGCCGGCCCGCTCGCCGCCGCGTTCCTCGGTGACTTCGGCGCCGACGTGGTCAAGGTCGAGCACCCGGCCAAGCCCGACCCGTCGCGCGGGCACGGCCCGGCCAGGGACGGCGTAGGCCTGTGGTGGAAGGTGCTCGGTCGCAACAAGCGGACCGTCACCTGCAACCTGTCCGACCCGCAGGGCGCGGAGCTGCTGCGCCGGCTGATCGCCGACGCGGACGTGCTGGTGGAGAACTTCCGCCCCGGCACCCTGGAACGCTGGGGCCTCGGGCCGGCCGAGCTGCACGCGGTGAACCCGCGCCTGGTGATCGCCCGGATCAGCGGGTTCGGCCAGCTCGGCCCGTACGCGTCCCGGCCCGGCTTCGGCACCCTCGCCGAGGCGATGAGCGGCTTCGCCGCCGCCACCGGGGAACCCGACGGGCCACCCACCCTGCCCCCGTTCGGGCTCGCCGACTCGGTCACCGCACTCGCCGCCGCGTACGCGGTGATGCTGGCCCTGCGCGGCCGCGACCGCACCGGCCAGGGCCAGGTGGTCGACCTGGCCATCATCGAACCGATCATGGCGATGCTCGGTCCGCAGATCACCTGGTACGACCAGCTCGGCTACGTGCAGCCCCGGCTGGGCAACCGGTCCAACAACAACGCCCCCCGCAACACCTACCGGTGCGCCGACGGGCGGTGGGTGGCGGTGTCCACCAGCGCGCAGAGCATCGCCGAGCGGGTGCTGCGGCTGGTCGGCCGCCCCGAACTGATCGACGAACCCTGGTTCGCCACGGGCAGCGGCCGGGCCGCGCACGCCGACGAGCTCGACGCCGCCGTCGGCGCCTGGGTGGCGAAACGCGACCGGGACGAGGTGGTGGACGCGTTCGAGGCCGCCCAGGCTGCCATCGCCCCCGTCTACGACGTCCGCGACATCCTCGCCGACCCGCAGTACGCGGCGCTGGGCACCGTCGTCACCGTCCCCGACGAGGAGCTCGGCCAGGTACGGATGCAGAACGTGCCGTTCCGGATGTCCGCCAGCCCGGGGGAGATCCGGCACGCCGGGCGGCGGCACGGCCAGGACACCGACGAGGTGCTCCGGGCGCTCGGCGTCACCGACGACGAACTGGCCGCGCTGCGCGAACGTGGGGTCATCTGATGCTGCTCACCCTGCTCTACGTGCCCGGGGACCGCCCGGACCGGTTCGCCAAGGCGGTCGCCTCCGGCGCCGACGCGGTCATCCTCGACCTGGAGGACGCCGTCGTCGCCGGGCGCAAGGCGTACGCCCGCGCGGCTGTCGCCGAATTCCTCGCCGCGCCGCAGCCCGTGCCGGTGCAGGTCCGGGTCAACGAGCTGACCGGCCCGGACGTCGACGCCGACCTGGCCGCCGTCGTCGGCGCGCCGGGGCTGGCCGGGCTGCGACTGCCCAAGGTGGAGTCCGCGGCGACCGTCGCCGCGCTCGCCGCCCGGGTCGACGCGCCGCTGCACCCGCTGATCGAGTCCGCCGTCGGGCTGGAGGTCGCGTACGACATCGCGGGCGCGCACCCGGCGGTGGCCTCGCTCGGGCTCGGCGAGGCCGACCTGCGCTCCGACCTGGGCGTCGCCGACGACGACGGCCTGCTCTGGGCGCGCGGCCGGATCGTGGTCGCGGCCCGTGCGGCCGGCCTGCCGCCGCCCGCCATGTCGGTCTACGCGAACGTCGCCGACCTCGACGGACTCGCCGCCTCCTGCGCGGCCGGCCGGCGGCTCGGCTTCCTCGGCCGCGCCGCCATCCACCCCCGTCAGCTCCCGGTGATCGCCGAGGCGTTCCGTCCGGCCGAGCGGGAGGTGGACCGGGCCCGGGAACTCCTCGCCGCGATCGCCGACGCGCAGGCCCGCGACTCCGGCACGGTGGTGCTGCCCGACGGCCGGTTCGCCGACCGCGCGATGGTGGCCGCCGCCCGCCGCGTCGTCGACCTGGCCGCCCGGTACGCCGCCTGAACGTCACAGTCAGTCGAGGCGCCCGCATCCGAAGGCGTCGGCGCGGCCCCACCGCCCTGGAATGTTCCGCAGTTCGATCCGACCGACTTTTCGGGGCACCGCCGGTCTGGTCACGAGGTGCTCCCCGCGCGGCTCCATGCCGAGCATGGTCCGCAGCAGCAACAAGGGGGTGCCCGTCGACCACGCCTGTGGACTGCAGGCCGTCGGGTAGCGCACGGGGTACCGGGTCAACTCCCGGTCGTGTCCGGCGAAGGCCTCCGGCAGTCGACCGTCGAAGTAGTTGGCGGCGTCGATGATGCCCTGGGCGATGTGGGCGGCTTCCTGGGTGAAGCCGTAGCGGCGTAGTCCCCAGGCGATGAAGGAGTTGTCGAAGGGCCAGACGGTGCCGACGTGGTAGCCGAGCGGGTTGTAGCGGGCTTCTCCTTCGGCGAGGGTGCGGACGCCCCAGCCGGAGAAGAGTCGGGGGCCGAGGAGGTGTTCGGCGATCTTCGCGGCCCGGGACGCCTCGACGATGCCGCTCCACAGCAGGTGGCCGATGTTGGAGGACAGCGCGTCGACCTGGCCGCCGTCGGCGTCGATCGCGAGCGCGTAGTATTCGCCGTCCTCGACCCAGAAGTCCCGGTTGAAGCGCTCCTTGAGGTCGGCCGCTTCCCGTTCGAGGCGGTCGGCGTAGGCCGGGTCGTTCCAGAACTCGCGGGCCAGCCGGGCGCCGCGGATCTTGGCGTCGTAGGCGTAGCCCTGCAGCTCACAGGTGGCGCGGGGCAGGCCGGGCAGCCGGCCGTCGCGGTAGGAGATGGCGTCCCAGGAGTCCTTCCAGCACTGGTTGTCCAGGCCGGTCTGCTCGTTACGGCGTTGGTACCAGATGTAGCCGTTGCCCATGATGTCGCCGTACTCGTCGATCCAGTCAAGGGCCGCCCGCGCCGAGCGCTCGAGTCGCCGCACCGCATCGGCGTCTCCGGTCCAGCGCTCGTATTCGTCGAGCAGGATGACGTAGAGGGGCGTCGCGTCGGCGCTGCCGAAATACGGTGAGTGCGGCTGTTCCTCGAAGCCGACCGTCTCCCCGTAGCGCAACTCGTGCATGATCTTTCCCGGCTCTTCTTCGCGGAAGTCGTCCAGCACGATGCCCTGCACCAGCGTCAGCAGGCGCAGCGTCGTAGCGGCGAGATCCGGTGCGAACGGCAGCGCCTGCAGGCTGGTGAAGATGCTGTCACGACCGAAGATGGCCATGAACCACGGCAGGCCGGCGGCAGGAAGGCTTCGTCCGCCGCCCGTCAGCGGCGTGAAGCGCAGCGCGGCGAGGTCGACGAGGCTACGCCGGTAGGTCATCATCAGTGACTCGGAGTCGCACGTCAGGCGGGGGGTCTCGGCGAGCCAAAGGTCCAGATCCCGGCGAATCTCCGTCTTGACCCGGCCGGGCCTGCCCTGGAGGCTCTCCCGGAGACCACGCCCGTTCACGCCCAGTGTCGCCACCTGAATTTCGGTCACCCATTCGCCGTGCGGTCCGATCCGGACGTCGTACGTCAGCCCGTGCTCGTCGATCCGGGCCGGCTCGGTGCTGGAGACGACCGTCTCCCGCTGGAACGCCTCGCGGCGGTACCCGAGCCGCAGGCACCCGTCTTCGACCCGCGCGTAGTATTGCCCCTTCTTTTCCTGCACGTCCTTGATCTCGAACAGATCGGCGAAGTCGCTGGCAACCTCGAACCGGATCCGCAGGTCGACCGGCTCGCTTCGGTGGTTGACCACCGTCAACCGCTCGCGGAAGCTGCCACCGATCGAGCGCTCGCGGATGGCCGAAACCTTGGGGTCGGCGGGCGTCGCAGCAGCGGGGACGAGAAAGAACCGCGTCTCGAAGTACTCGAGGTCGTCGACGGTGAGCGCGCTGAGTCGATCCCCGTCGATGCTCAGCAACCACTTCGACAGGAATCGGGTGTCGAACGAGAACAGGCCGGTCGGGATAGTGGGAGACGCGTCGATGTCGCCGCTCGCCTCACTCACCACGAACGTGTTGCCGTCCAGAAGCCGGACGAGGTCCTCGGTCATGCCTGCCGTCTCCGCTCGCGGGCGAACATCCGCGGGTGGTGCGCGCCGGGCGGCCCCGGAAAGACCCGCTGCATGAGGCGGGCGAGCCGCACCTCGCCCTCGGCCCTGAGTTCGTTGCGCACCCACGCCGCGTACAGATTCTCCTCGCCGCTGACGATCCGGTCGAAGAGTCCCTTCTCGGCGCGGACGACCGAGTCGGACTCGCGCTCATCTCGCGAAACGCGGACATCACCCTGTCGGATCACCACAAACCAACGGTCGAGCCCGTGATCGTGCTTGAGGTCGAAGCGTATGGTGCCGGTGGCCTCCTCGAGCAGGGGTTCGTGGCCGCGGCGGCCGAGCCCGTCGAAGAACTCCGCCGTTGGATCTGACATCAGACTCCCTCGGTCAGTTCTGACCAGGACAGCATCACCCGGACCTGGGCACCTCGGCATCACCCGGATCGGATGAGATTGGCGCGGCCGACACCGTTGTTCCAATCTCACCCGCTACGGGTGATGCCACGGCACCAAGGGTTGAGCGACGCTGCCTGTTGAGCCGGTCGACTTGCGAGGGGTGGCGCTGATGTCGGATGCGACCAGAGAGTTCTTCGACGAACTCGACCGCCGCGGGTCCGAACGCCTGCTGAAGAAAACCAACGGCACCGTACGCTTCGACCTCGAACACGACCACGGGATCGACCATTGGCTAGTCATTATCACCAATGGTGATGTTCGGGTGTCGAGGGAGGAGCGCGACGCCGACTGCGTCATCCGTGCCGACAACGCGTTCTTCGACCGGATGGTGCGGGGCGAGGAGAAACCGTTGCCGGCGTGGCTGCGGAACGAGATCACGAGCGAAGGCCAGTACCGGTTCATCGTCCTGCTGGAGCGGCTATTCCGCGAGACGCCCGGCGCGCGCCATCCGCGGACCTTTGCCCGCGAACATGGGGTGCGCAGATGAGTGGCGAGCTCGTCAGGATCCTGGACGGCAACATCTTCGTGTTGAGCTTCGACAGCGGCGACATCGAAGCGTCACCCGCTGTCCCGTGCGGGTTCTTCTCGTTCGACACCCGATTCCTGTCGCTGTGGCGGCTGAGCATCAACGGCGAACGGCTGCACGCGCTGGCCATGGACGACTCGCGGTACTTCGACGTGCGTTTCTTCCTGGTCCCGGGCGCGCCGACCCACTACCTGGACGCCAAGGTGTCGGTCATGCGGGAACGGTCGGTCGCCGGCAGCTTCGAGGAGCGGTTGACGGTCTTCAACCACACCAGCGAACCAGCCGAGTTCACCGTCCGCTTCGAGGCGGACTCCGACTTCATGCCGCTGCTCGCGATCGCGCAGCCGGAGAAGGCGGTGGGCCGGACCTACAAGCGCGTCGAGGATGGGTCCCTGCACCTCTGCTACGAGCGCGAGAAGTTCCGGCGCGAGACGGCCATCTCGACGAGCGAGCCGGCGCAGGTCGACGAGCACGGGCTGACGTACCACATCCAGGTCGGCGCGCACGAGCAGTGGACCACGACCCTGCACGTTCGTGGACGGGTGCTGCGCCCGGACGGCCAGGATGTTCGCGACCACGTGTATCCCGCGCGCCGCAGGCGGAACAAGGTGCACCTCGAGCAGGACCTTGAACGGTGGCTCGACAAGGCACCGCAACTGAACTCCGACTCGGCGTCGCTGACAAGGACGTACCGTCGTAGCCTGGTCGATCTTGCGGCGTTGCGATACTCGCCGCTGACGCTCCCGAAGGAGGCAATGCCCGCCGCCGGCCTGCCGTGGGCCGCGACCCTCACTGGACGTGATTCCATCTTCGCCAGTCTGCAGGCGCTGCCCTTCGCCTCGGAACTCGCCGTGGCCACGTTGCGCATGCTCGGGATCGACCAGGGCTCGGTGCTGGACGACTTCCGGGACGAGGAACCGGGAAAGATCCTGCGCGAGTTCCGCTACGGCGAGCTGGTCGCGTTCGAGCAACGCCCGCAATCGCCGTATTACGGCAGCGCCGACGTCACCCCGCTCTACGTGATCCTGCTCGACGAGTACGAGCGGTGGACCGGGAACGCCGCCCTGGTGCGGGAGTTCGAGGACGAGGCCCGGGCGGCCCTGCACTGGATCGACGAGTACGGCGACATCATGGGCAACGGCTACGTCTGGTACCAACGCCGCAACGAGCAGACCGGCCTGGACAACCAGTGCTGGAAGGAATCGCCGGAGGCGATCTCCTACCGCGACGGCAGGCTGCCGGGCCTGCCCCGGGCCACCTGTGAGCTGCAGGGCTACGCCTACGACGCCAAGATCCGCGGCGCCCGGCTGGCCCGCGAGTTCTGGAACGACCCGGCCTACGCCGACCGCCTCGAACGGGAAGCGGCCGACCTCAAGGAGCGCTTCAACCGGGACTTCTGGGTCGAGGACGGCGAATACTACGCGCTCGCGATCGACGCCGACGGCGGCCAGGTCGACGCGCTGTCCTCCAACATCGGCCACCTGCTGTGGAGCGGCATCGTCGAACAGTCCCGGGCCGCGAAGATCGCCGAACACCTCCTCGGCCCCCGACTCTTCTCCGGCTGGGGCGTCCGCACCCTCGCCGAAGGAGAAGCCCGCTACAACCCGCTCGGCTACCACGTCGGCACCGTCTGGCCCTTCGACAACTCCTTCATCGCCTGGGGACTACGCCGCTACGGCTTCACCCAGGAAGCCGCCCACATCGCCCAGGGCATCATCGACGCCGCCAACTACTTCGACGGTCGACTGCCGGAGGCCTTCGCCGGGTACGAGCGGAAGCTGACCAGACACCCGGTGCAGTACCCCACCGCGAACAGCCCTCAGGTCCTGTCCACCGGCGCGCCACTGCTGTTCTTGCGGACCGTGCTCGGCTTGGAGCCGTACGGAGAAGACCTGGTGGTGGCGCCGGCGCTGCCCGCGGGATTCGGTCGGATCGAGCTCCTCGACATTCCTGGCCGCTGGGGCCGGATCGACGCCATCGGGTACGTGTAAATCGGCGCTCAGAAGAGCGATGAGGCAGAGCTGAGTGCGCCAAGCGGGTTGATCGGGCAGGTGGTGTCAGCCGACGAGGTCGGCGAGCGGGGCGGGCTGCCGACGCGGCCGCCGGTGGTGGGCGCGGGCCCGCACTCCGTCAGCTCCGCTCCGAGCTGCGGATGCTCGCCGCGCTGCCCGTGGCGGACCTGCGGGCGCAGGCCGACGCGCTCGCGCGGGAGCTGCGGGAACTCGACGTGTTGATCCAGCGGACGAACTGGGAGGCCGACCTGCTGGACTGAGCGATGTGGAGCAGGTAGCCGTCGCGGAGGCGTGCACACCAGGGCCGGCTGCTACCCGGTCAACCTTCCTGGCGCGCGGAGGGCAGCGCGGGGTTCGACTCCCCGGCAGCATCAGGCAGCCCCGCAACCGGGCACAGGTAATGGCGCACGAAGCACTACACATCACCACGTGCAGATCCACGACGACGAGGGTGGGCTCGGGGCACTCCACATCCAGCGGATCCTGGCGATCGCCGCCGCCTGCGGTCCCGTAGGCTCGCGGCACCCCTCTTCTGGAGCCGTCATGTCCGAGCCGCCGCCTCGCCTCCGCCGCCGGACGGTGCTCGCCGCGGCCGGCGGTCTGGCGGTGGCGGGTGTCGCGGGCCCCGTCGGGCTCGCCCTGTCCTCCGGGTCGACGCCGACGCCCCGAGCCTCCGGCCGGCGCCCGATCAGCATGGCGATGCACATCCACGCCTCGTTCAGCGAGGGCATCGCCAGCTACGCCGCCCACCTCGACCAGGCCCGCCGCAACGACGTCGACGTGATCTGGTGGACCGACCACGACTTCCGGGTCGCCGCGCACGACCACCGCCGAATGGTGCACTTCGACGGCGCGGAGGAGCGGGAGGGCGGGCTGGCCTGGACCTGGCGAGCGTCCACCGAGGGCCGGCTGACCGCGTCGGCCGCCGACTTCGTCGACAGCCCGCACGCCACCGACGACCCGGCGAGGGCCCTGCGGCTGACCGCCACCGGCGCGGGCATCCTCTGGTACGCGGGCCAGGCCTGGAACTGGACGCACACCGGCAACATCTCCGACACCACCCTCCACCTCGACGTGCTGCCCGAGGCGTCCGGGCCGGACGCGACACTGCTCGTCGAGATCGCCCTGTCCCACCACCCGGCCCGGGCCGGCCGCCCCGGCGGCCAGTACGTCCTGCGCTACCGCATCGGGGCCACGGACCGCACCGGCCACTCGACGGACGGCCTGCTCGGCACCGTCGATCTGCCCGCCCCGGCGGGGGAGTGGCGCCGGCACACCCTGCCGCTGGTGGCGGACGTCCGGCGGCTCTGGCCCGACCTGGTCGCGGGGGACAACTCGCTGCGCGGTCTGCGCCTCGGGGTGAGCGTGCGCGCGTCGGCGCGGGCCAGCTTCGTCGTCGACCGGCTGGCCTTCGACCGGGCCCGCCGCGCCGGTCAGGCCGGCGAGGACCTGCGGGCCGAGGTGCTGCGCGCGTACGACGGAGCGTTCCCGGGCGTGATCCACCACCGGGCGTACGAGGTGTCGCTGGTGCGGCACCTCAACTGGTTCGGCGGGGACCAGACCCTGCCGGAGTTCCCGTCGCCGCCGTACCGGGACAACGACGTGACCCGCACCGAGCGGATGATCGAGTTCCTGCACTCGCACGGTGGCGTGGTCTGCTGGAACCACCCGCTCGACGTGGAGAACCGCGAATCGCTGGCCCGGCTGATGGTGGAGCGGAACAACCTCGGCGCCGACCTGGTCGAGATCGGTCGCGGACCGCTCGACGACCACCTGTGGGCGCTCGACGTCGCCGCCCGCAACGCCGTCTTCTTCACCGCCGTCGGGGTCACCGACGACCACGACGGCACCGACTGGCGGGGCCGCGACGACCGGCACATCACCTACGTCTGGGCGCCGTCCACCGACCGGGACGCCCTGGTGGCGGCGCTGCGCGCCGGCCAGGCCTGGTTCACCGACCTGGCCCGCTACCGGGGCGCGATGGACATCGAGCTCGACGGTCGGACGGCGATGGGCGCGGTCGCCGTCACCGACGCGTCGGAGCTGACCGTCCGCCTGCGCGCCACCGAGCTGCCGGCCGGCGCGTCCCTGGAGGCGGTCATTGGGACGGTGGACCTGGCCGGCGTCCGCGACCTCACCCCGGCCACCCGGACCACCCGGGTCTCCGCCCGGCAGCTCCGGCAGGGCTGGTACGACCTGCGGGTCACACCGGGCGACGGCACCTACCTCCGCACCCAGGTCCGGGGGAGAGACGGGGCGCTCCTGGGGGTAAGCAACCCGGCGTGGTTCCTACCCGGCCGGCAGACGCATGACATTTCGCCGGGTCGCCGGTTCTGACCATCGAGTTCGACAGGACCGCTTGGTGGCCAGGCGGAAGTTGGGAATGCGGGGAACTCGCTCCTCCTCGGGCGTCTCGATCGCGGGAGCGGTGACGCCGGGAGGTATCAGCGCACGGCAGATTAGCGCGCCCTCAAGGCAGGTGCTGCACCACAGCGACGCGTAGTCGACATCGCTGCCGCGTGGTCCGGTGAAGACGATACGGAGCGCTGACCGGTTGAACCCGCCAGCATTCCTTGCCCAGCAACCCTGACCTCTATCGGTAGAGCCGGATCTTGTCCGGCCTCAGAGCGATCGTCGTCAGCGTACGGCCTTCGTTGTCGGTGAACTCGACTTCAAACGCCTGCTCGGGTGCGGTGAACACGTGGACGATCGTTCCGACCGATCCGGCGGCGAGCTGTTCCTCGGGAAGGTCAGAGAGGAGTTCGACCACGTCAAAGAGGTTCACGGAAGGTCCTCAGGGGAACGAGATGGTGATCAGTCGGGGCGTGGCTGATCCCGCTTCGAGCATCCAGGCAGTTCGGACCATGATAGTTCCGTTGGGGCCCGTCAGGGGGACGTCCACCGACCACCTTTGCCCGTACTGGTCAGCCTTGCCCAGCATGGGAGCGCCCTCACGTACGCCGTTTCGGATTTGGTCTTCTATCAGGGCGGCGTCCCCGACCTCCAGTCCAGTTGCCGAGTTGATGACGCGGTACTTGTTCTTGCCGACCGGGTGATCCGGGTTCATCGCGTAACTCGTGATCTTTCGAGAATCGATTTCTGGATCGGTGAAATCGGGGGCGGACGTACCGCCAGGAGCGGGCGGCGGCCGTTCGGGCTCCTGGTGCGGTGGCTGGGGCTCTTTCCCGCTCCTGCTGAGTCGGTTGAGGATCTGCTTGAGTTTGCCGATCAGGGCGCCGAGTTGGTGCAGCTCCGGGATAAGGCGCCGCAGGCTGGCCAGCAGCCCGCGCAACCACTGCGCGATCTTCGCGCCCCACGCCGCCACCGTGGTGGTGACCTGCTCGACCACCAGCGGAGTGGCGAAGCCGAAGCTGGCCGCCTCCTCGACGGCGTACACGATCAGGCGGGAGACGCAGGTGGCGATGGCGTCGCGGACCATGAGCCGGACGGCGGCGATGAGGATGCCGGCGGCCTCGGTGGCTAGCGCCATGGTGTCGGCGGCCCGGCTCAGGCCGGCGACGGCCTGCTGCTGCTCGCCGGCCCGGGCCCGGTAGGCCGGGCCGGCGCTGCCGCTCCACTCGGCGACGTCCATGCGTACCGCCCGGGCCAGGCTCTCCGCCTCGTCGCGGAGGGAGCCGGCGACGTTGCGCCAGGTCTGGACGTGTGCGGCGATCTGCGCGGGGTCGCCGGCCAGCCAGTCGAGCGCCTCGGTGAGGGGCCGGACGTGCTCGATGATCCAGGCGACGCCGTACTGGAGCAGGGAGCCGACCGGGTCGGAGACCAGCGCCAGGCCGTCCAGGCTGGCGCCGACCACGCCGAGGGTGCCGTCGATCCAGCTACCGTTCCTGATGCCGTCGCCGATGAGCTGGATATCCTCGGCGATCCAGACGCCGGCCCACGGGTTGGCCGGGCCTTCGACCGGGGCGGCGACCAGTGGGTTGGTGGTCACCGACGCTGCCGGATCCGGTCGAGCGTGGTCGCGGCCCGGGTGTCGGCCTCCCCGTACCGCGCGGACACCGTGCGTAGCCGGTCGGCGGTGTCGCCCACCGAGCGGGCCGCCGCGTCGACGCCGTCGACCAGGACCCGTTGCACCTGGTCGAGCAGCACCGGCATCAGCCCGCAGAGCTGGCCGTACGCGTCCGCGCCGAGGCGGACGGACGCGCCGGCCTGCCGGGCGACCGCCAGGGCGTCGGAGATCCCGTCCAGGTGACCGGCGTGCGCGATGAGGTCCGCCGGTACGACCTCGATGCCCTCACCGGCCGGCACGGTCGCCGTCCGCGTCGGTCACGCCGAGTCGCCGGCCGTACGAGTCGATGATCGCGCCGGCCACCGGGTCGTCCGGTCCCAGGGTCTCCCGGGTCGCCTCGGTGATCTGGCGCAGCAGTTCGGCGTACGCGGTCCGGGTGGTCGCCAGCACCTGCTCGGCCGTCCGCGCCGCCGGGCGGGCCCGGATCCGCTCGTCGAGCCGCAGGGCGATCAGCGTGCCGGCGGTGTCCACGGTCGCCTCGACGGCGCCGTCCGCGCTGGTCGCGCTGGCGGTCAGGCCCGACAGCCGCTGGGACAGCGCCCTGCCGCGCTCTGCCCGCTTGGCGAGCGACGACTCCCAGTCGTCGATGCGCCGTCCCGCCGCTGCGAAAGCCGCGTCGTCCGTCCACATGTCGACCCTCCCCAGGGGACACCGCCCGGGCGTCGAGGTGAGCCGGCCGCCGCGGGCCGGCGACACACTACCAAGTGCAGGCGACCCGTCGCTGCCCGTGAATCCCGGGCCGCCACGGCCGCCCGGTCAGACGGCCTGGCCGGTGGGGCGGGCGGGGTCGCCGTCGGCGAGGGTGTCGTGGGTGGAGAAGCCGGCGTTGGCGACCACGTTGTCGAGCCGGCCGTACCGCTCGACGGCGGCCTCGACCGCCGCCCGCACGTCGTCGGGTTCGGTGGCGTCGCCGGCCACGGTGAGCAGGCCGCCGTCGCCCGCGTCGGCCTCCTTGACGGACGCGGCGAGGCGGGACTGCGTCCGGCCGGTGGCCACCACCTGGTGCCCGCGGGCGAGCAGCTCGCGTACGGTCGCGGCGCCGATGTCGGTGGCGCCTCCGGTGATGAGCGTGACCGGCATGTCCCATCCTCACTCGGGCCGGCGGGCCCGTCGTCGCCGCGCCGTCGCCGGACGGGTGCCGGCGGCGTCGTCCACGGCGATCCTAGGCGTACGGAGCGTCAGGGCGGGATCCCGTGGGAGTGAGTGAACGGCCCCGGAACGGGTAGGCGCGGCGCCGGGAGGCGGGCGCCTCCGGGATCGAGGGGGACAATGGGAGCCGCCGTCGTCGTCGGCCTGGTCATCGTCATCGCGATCGTGGTGCTTGTGCTGTCGCTGAGCGTGCGGCTGGTGCAGCAGTACCAGCGCGGTGTCGTGTTCCGCTTCGGCCGGGTGCTGGATCGCATCCGGCAGCCCGGTTTCCACCTGATCATTCCCGTCGCCGACCGGATGGTCCGGGTCAGCATGCAGACCACGGTGATCGGGGTGCCCGCGCAGGGCGTCATCACCCGGGACAACGTCACCCTCACTGTCGACGCGGTCGTCTACTACCGGGTGGTCGACCCGGTGAAGGTGCTGGTCAACGTGCGGGACTACCCGTCGGCGGTGCTCCAGGTGGCCCAGACGGCGCTGCGGTCGGTGATCGGCAAGGCCGACCTCGACACCCTGCTGCGTGACCGGGACCGGATCAACACCGAGTTGAAGGCGGTGATCGACGCGCCCACCGAGAAGCCGTGGGGGCTGCTCATCGAACGGGTCGAGGTGAAGGATGTGTCGCTGCCCGAGGGGATGAAGCGGTCGATGTCCCGCCAGGCCGAGGCCGAGCGGGAACGCCGCGCCCGGGTGATCGCCGCCGACGGCGAGTTCCAGGCGTCCCGCCGCCTCGCCGACGCCTCCCAGGCGATGGCGAACACGCCGGGGGCGTACCAGCTGCGGTTGCTGCAGACGGTGGTGGAAGTCGCGGCGGAGAAGAACAGCACTCTGGTCATGCCGATCCCGGTGGAGCTGCTGCGCTTTTTCAGCGAGTTCACCCGGGGTGCCCGTGAGCAGGCGGCTCCCGGTGGGCCGGGGCTGAAGGAGCAGGCCACGCCGGTCGGGCCGGTGCTCGGCCCGGTCACCGAGAGCGTGGCCGCCGCAGCCGAGGGCGACGGCCACCGCGGTCGGCAGGAACCGCCGCACTGACGGGGCACTGCATATGCCGACAGGCGGTATATGCTCCTCGGCATGACCGACAGTCCACTCCGGGAACCCACGTTCCTGGTCCTCACCGCGCTGGCCGAGACACCCCAGCACGGCTACGCCGTCATCGAGGACGTCCTGCGCATCTCCGACGGGCGGGTGCGGCTGCGCGCCGGCACCCTCTACGCCGTCCTGGACCGGCTCCGCGCCGACGGCCTGATCGAGGTGGAGCGGGAGGAGGTGGTGCAGTCCCGGCTGCGCCGCTACTACCGGCTCACCGCGCTGGGCGCGACCCGGCTCGCCGACGAGGCCGCCCGGCTGCGCCGCAACGCCGAGGCCGCCGGCCTCCGGCTGCGCCGCGCCGGCCTGCTCCCCGAGGAGGGAGCGGCGTGAGCGACGCGGAACTGGAACGCCGCTACCGCCGGCTGCTCGCCGTCTACCCCTGGGAACACCGCCGGGCGTACGAGGAGGAGATGCTCGCCGTCCTCCTCGCCGACGCCCGGCCGGGGCAGCGCCGGCCCACCGCGGCGGACGCGGTCAACCTGATCGGCGCCGGCCTGCGGGCCAGGCTGCGGGTGAGCGCAGGGGGGTTCACCGAACCGGCCTGGGCCGACGCCGCCTCGGTGACCGGCCTGCTGGTCGCCCTGGTCCTGCTCGCCCTCGCGACCAAGGGGCTGGCCGATCAGTCGTTATTCGACCCGTCCCTGCCGCCGCCGCTTCGACCCAACGGCCCCGACCTGGTCGACTGGGTCCGAGTGGTCGGCTGGGCAGGGGTCGCCGTCGCCGCGCTGGTCGGGCTGCGGTGGATCGCCGCCGGACTCGCCTGGGCCGGGGTCGCCGGGTGGGTTGTGCTGGTCGCCCCGGGCGTCGTCGACCAGCCGACGTACGTGGTGGACACCCTGCCGCAGCTCGGGCTCGCCGTGGTGGCGGCCGCCGCCCTCACCGTTCCGGCGCCGCGCCGGGCGGTGGCGGTGCTGGGGGTACGCCGGCTGGCGGCAGTCGTGCTGGCGGCGGTGGCGGCGGTGTCGATCCTGGAGACCGCCCGGCTGTTTGCGCCGTCCTTCCGGGAACTCGGGCCAGGCGACAGCTACACCTCCTATGTCCTGTACGGCCTGGAGGCCAGCAGCGAGGCGTTGATCTGGCTCTACGTCGCCGGGCTCGCCGTTGCTGCCCTGGTGGTTCTGGTCGGTCTGGCCACCCTCACCCCGGAGATCCGGCGGCGGGTCGTCGTAATGCTGGCGCCGGTCGCCGCGCTCGCCCTGGTGATCGACACCGCGCTGGCCGGTTGGGCGGTGTCCACCGTCCACATGGGCCACACGATCCCCCTCGTACCGGCGCAGTGGGCGATGCTTGTGCTCGTGCCGGCGGTGACGTTCCTGGCCGGGGTGCTGCTCGTCCGCCGTCGGGAGGAGACGCTGCGGATGGTCGCGCTCGGCCGCGACGCCGACCGGGAGCGACCCGCGGCCTGAGCCGCCGGCGGTCCCGCGCTCAGGCCGGGACCGCCGGCGCCCGCTCCCTGGCGGAACTAGGTCTTGTCTCGCGGATCTTGGGTTCGCTTCGTTGAGCGGGTATGGCTCGTGGAGATCTGAGCCCGAGTTGGCTGTGCCGGAGCTGTTGCTGCCCGGCGCAACCTGCTGGACCGGGGCCTCTGCGGGTGGTGCACCGGCTCGGCGAGGCCAGTCTGGCGCGCCGTTATGGCTCCACGCCCACGACGTCCTCGCCCGACACCGCGTCGACGAGGTACACCTGCTCGCCGGCCCGCGGGTCGCGGGCGTGCAGCACGTGGAAGAGTGGGGAGGCCGGGCCGCCGAGATCGACCACGGTGGCTCCGGCGCCCAGTACCGCGCGTTCCCACCGAGGCGGCGCGGTGAAGTCGATGCGGGTGACTACGCCGGGCGTCACCCACACCGGTATGCCCCGCAGCAGGCCGGACAGCTGCAGGTGGAAGTGGCCGCACAGGATCGCCTGGACGTCGGTGTCGTGTACCGCATCGGCGAGATCACCGGCGTTACGCAGGTTCGCGGTGTCCATGATCGGGGAGGTGGGCACGGCGATCGGGGGGTGGTGCAGCACGAGCACCGTGCCCGCCGCAGCGGGTTCGGCCAGCACGTCACGCAGCCAGGCCAGCTGGGCTGGGTCGAGGTGCCCGTGCACGTGGCCGGGCACGAGGCTGTCCAGTGTGATCACACGCAGCCCAGCAACGCGGCTGATGGCGGCGCGCTCGCCGGACGCGCTCGCCATGGTCGTGCCGATGTCGGTGCCGTCGGCCGCCAGGTGCCCGGAGCCGAGGGTGGCCGCGAACGCCTCACGGGTGTCGTGGTTGCCCGTGCAGTAGACATGCGGGATGCCCCGCTCGGCGCAGAACCGGCCCACCTGCTCGCGCACGCCCGCGCAGCCTTCGGCGGAGCCGTCGTCGGCGATGTCGCCGCTCACGACGACCAGATCCACTTCCGGCACGAAGCGCGCGTCGTACAGGATGCGCGCCAGCGCTGCGGAGGCATCGACGTCAGGGCTGTTCAGGTGGGTGTCGGACAGGTGCAGGATCCGGTGGCGGACGGTCACGGGCGCGTCTCCTCGTCTCATCGACAAGGGGCACCCAGGCGGTCGACGCCCCGACCTTCACTCCCCGGTGGTCGCCCACCCGCGCCAGTTGTGTGTGCACAAACCTACGCCCGACGATGATCGCGCGGCAATCGCATTGTCTGGATGATCCGCGAGACAGAACCAGCCACCCGAGACGGACATAACCTCACGAACCCGAGCCAGATGCCCGCTTTGCGCCGGCCGTTGAGCGCGGACCCCACCTCGGTCACCACCCGCAACACCGTGGCGCCCCGCCCGGTCGCCCACGCCGTGACCCGCACCAGCTAACGATCCAGGTCCTGCCCCTGACCGACCGACGACACCCGCGCATACACCGCAACCGACACCTGGTTCGACACCGCCGCAGTGTGCGACAGGGCCGCCGCGCCGACCGCTCCGCCGGTCAGCACCAGCACCGTCATCGTCGTGGCGCTCAGCCACCGGCTCGTCGTCATGCGCATCGGCCGGCCGATGGCGGTCTCGCCAGCCGTCGTTGTGCCTCACCGGGAACGGAGAGCGGGTGCGCCGGCGCGCGACAGCATCCGGCGTCGGGTCGACCCGGGGCGGGTCCTCGCCGACAAGGAGCGGCCGGAGGCGGAGGCTCAGCCGAGCAGGCCGCTGGTGGGCAGCGGCAGGGGCAGGCCCGGCAGCGGCGACAGCAGCGACGGGCTCGGGGCCGGTGGCAGCGGCAGCCGGGGCAACGGCAGCAGCGGGTCGCCACCACCGCCGGTCGGGGAGGTGCCGGGCGTCGGCCCGGCCCCGGCTTCGTCGGCGCCGGCGCCGGCGCCGGGGCCTGCGTCGTCGCGCCGGCGCTCGGGCGGGCACCGGGGGCCGACGGCGCCGGTGAGACCGGGGGAGCGGCCGGCGGCGTGGCGTCGGCCCGCGCGGCGGTGAGCTGGCGGCTCACCGCGTCGAGTTGGTCGCGGAGCCGGTCCACGGTGGCCGGGTCGGTGATGTCGGCCAGCTCGCGGCGCGCCTGGTCGACGAGCCGCTGGGCCTCGTCGAGCCGGCCGGCGGTCAGCGCCGCGCGGGCCCGCGCGATGGTCTGTTCGACGCCGCGCACCTCGGCCTGCTGCGGATACAGCAGCTTGGTCAGGGTCCACAGCGGGCTGCTCGGCCCGGCGTTGCGGCTGCTGATGCCGAGCCCCGACACCAGCGCGAGCAGCGCGATCACCGCGGCGGCCAGGCGCAACGCCCAGCGGCGGGGCCGGCGGGCACGGGCGGCCGGTCGCAGCGGCGCCGGCGGCCCGGGCGTCCCGCCGTCAACAATCGGGGTCGGGGGTCGCAGCTCCGCCAGCTCGGGCACATCGGCGGCGACGTCGGCGCGCCACGCGGCGAGCAGGGCCGCGATGCCGTCGTCGGCCGGCGCCTCCTCGCCCCGGCCGAGCGCGTCGAGCAGCAGGTCGTCGCGGGCGATGACCTCGAGGTCCATCGCCTGCTCGTCGCCGCCCGGCCTCCGCTCACTCATGCCGCCACCTCGTCCAGTGCGTCCCCGGCAAGGGTACGGAGCCGGGCCAGGGCCCGGGACTGGGCCACCCGTACCGCGGCCGCCGTCATCCCGACGATCGCCCCCACCTCGTCGGCGGGAAGCCCCACCGCGACCCGCAGCAGGATGATCTCCCGCTGCGTCTCCGGCAGCTTCTTCAGCAGCACCGACAGCCGCCGGGCCAGGTCGGTGGCGACCGCCTGCTGCTCCGGCCCGGGAGCGGCGTCGGGCTGCTCCAGCGGCGCGTCGGTGGGGGTGACGGCGGAGTCGCGGACCGCCGCGCGCTGCGCGTCGGCCACCTTGTGCGCGGCGATGCCGTAGACGAAGGCGGCGAAGGGCGAGCCCTGGTCGCGGTAGTGGGGCAGTGCCCGCAGCACCGCAAGGCAGACCTCCTGGGCGACGTCGTCGGCCGTGGCGTACGCGCCGCCGATGCGACCCAGGCGCGCCCGGCAGTACCGGACCAGGCCGGGGCGTACCTCGGTGAGCAGCGCCGACGTCGCCGTCCGGTCGCCCGCGGCGGCCCGACGGACGAGGTCTGGCTCGATCACACTGGTCATGGCGTTCGCGAAGCACCTTCATTACCGGCCGGTTACCGGCACGCTATCGAGCCCCACCCCGTTTTGCCTAGTTCGCCGAGGGTGACGGGGCGCTGACGCAAAGAAAGCTGTTGCGCCGGCGGACCCTTCCGCGATGTCCCAGATGACGACGGAGGGAGGGGTCGATGGGTGTCGAGGTGACCGTGCAGGGGCTGACCAAGTCCTTCGGCGGGCAGCCCGTGTGGTCGGACGTCTCCCTCACGCTGCCGGCGGGCGAGATATCCGTGCTGCTGGGACCGTCCGGCACCGGCAAGTCGGTGTTCCTCAAGACGCTCGTCGGCCTGCTCCGGCCCGACCGCGGCTCCATCGTGATCGAGGGCCAGGACCTGCCCCGCCTGTCCGAGCGGGCGCTGTACGAGGTGCGCAAGCTGTTCGGCGTGCTGTTCCAGGACGGCGCGCTGTTCGGCTCGATGAACATCTACGACAACGTGGCGTTCCCGCTGCGCGAGCACACCCGCAGGTCCGAGTCGCAGATCCGCGCCGTGGTCACCGAGAAGCTCGACATGGTCGGCCTGGTCGGCGCCGAGAAGAAGCTGCCGGGCGAGATCTCCGGGGGCATGCGCAAGCGGGCCGGGCTGGCCCGGGCCCTCGTCCTCGACCCGCAGATCATCCTCTTCGACGAGCCGGACTCCGGGCTGGACCCGGTGCGCACCGCATACCTCAACCAGCTCATCATCGACCTCAACCAGCGCACCGAGGCGACGTTCCTGATCGTCACCCACGACATCAACACCGCCCGGACCGTGCCGGACAACATCGGCCTGATCTACCACGGGCACCTGGCCATGTTCGGTCCCCGGGAGATGCTGCTGTCCAGCACCGAACCGGTGGTGCGCCAGTTCCTCAACGCCCAGCGGGTCGGGCCGATCGGCATGGCCGAGGAGAAGGACGCCGAGGAACTCGAGGCCGAGGCGCAGGCCGGGGTCGAGCTGCCGCCGCTGCCGCCGATCCCGCTGCAACTGCCGCCGTCCGACGGGCTGCCGCGGCGGGCCGAACGCCCGCCGGGCCAGTGGTGTCAGGAGCACGGAGTCACCCCGCCGCCGGGGTCGTTCGCGGGCCGGCGGGACGCGGAGCGACCCACTGTGGAGCTGTCCACCGCGGAGCTGCGAGGGGTGACCAGATGAGCGCCGCGGTGGCCGCGCTGCGCCGCTCCGGCGAGTTCTTCGCGTTCTGCCTGGACACGCTGCGGGGCCTGGGCCGCCGGCCGGTGCAGGTCCGCGAGTTCGTCCAGCAGGCGTGGTTCATCAGCTCGGTGTCGATCCTGCCGGCCGCGCTGGTCTCCATCCCGTTCGGCGCGGTCATCGCCCTGCAACTGGGCTCCCTGGTCCGGCAGCTCGGGGCGCAGTCGTTCACCGGCGCCGCCTCGGTGCTTGCCGTCGTCCGCGAGGCCGGCCCGATCGTCACCGCGCTGATCATCGCCGGCGCCGGCGGCTCGGCGATCTGCGCCGACCTGGGCTCCCGCAAGATCCGCGAGGAGCTGGACGCGATGCAGGTGCTCGGCATCGACCCCATCCAGCGCCTCGTGGTGCCCCGGGTGCTCGCCTCGGTGCTGGTCGCCGTGCTGCTCAACGGGCTGGTCAGCGTCGTAGGGGTGACCGGGGGCTACACCTTCAACGTGGTGCTGCAGGGCGGCACGCCCGGGGCGTACCTGGCCAGCTTCCAGGCCCTCGGGCAGCTGCCCGACCTGCTGGTCGGCGAGGTCAAGGCGGCGCTGTTCGGCGCCACCGCCGCGCTGGTCGCCTCCTACCAGGGCATGAACGCCAAGGGCGGCCCCAAGGGCGTCGGCGACGCGGTCAACCAGAGCGTCGTCATCACCTTCATGCTGCTGTTCGCGCTGAACTTCGTCGTCACGGCCGTGTACTTCCAGGTCGTACCGCAGAAGGGGAGCTGACGTGGCCGTGCTGCGCTACCTCGACGACCTGGGCGGGCAGCTCGCCTTCTACCTGCGCGCCTTCGCCTGGACGCCGCGCACCCTGCGCCGCTACAAGCGCGAGGTCATCCGGCTGCTGGCCGAGGTCAGCTTCGGCTCCGGCGCGCTCGCCGTGCTCGGCGGCACCGTCGGGGTGATCTGCTTCCTCACCTTCTTCACCGGCACCGAGGTCGGCCTGCAGGGCTACCAGGCGCTCGACCAGATCGGCAGCAGCGCCTTCACCGGCTTCGTCTCGGCGTACTTCAACACCCGGGAGATCTCCCCGCTGGTGGCGGCGCTGGCGCTGTCCGCCACGGTCGGCTGCGGGTTCACCGCCCAGCTCGGCGCCATGCGGATCTCCGAGGAGGTCGACGCGCTCGAGGTGATGGGGGTTCCATCGCTGCCGTTCCTGGTCACCACCCGGATGATCGCCGGGTTCATCGCGGTCGTCCCGCTGTACGTGGTGGGCCTGCTCGCCAGCTACGTCGCCACCCGCACCATCGCCGTGGCCTACTTCGGACAGTCCGCCGGCACCTACGACTACTACTTCCACCTCTTCCTGCCGCCCGGCGACGTGCTCTGGTCCTTCGCCAAGGTGCTGGTCTTCAGCGTGATCGTGGTGCTGGTGCACTGCTGGTACGGCTACACCGCCAAGGGCGGGCCGGCCGCGGTGGGCGTCGCCGTCGGCCGGGCCGTCCGCACCGCCATCGTCGCGATCAACGTCGTCGACTTCTTCCTGTCCCTGGCCATCTGGGGCGCCACCACCACCGTCCGGATCGCGGGGTGACCATGAGACACCGCATCCTCGGCATCCTCTTCATCGCCGTGCTGACCGCGGCGTTGACCGCCTCCGTGCTGCAGTACCGCAAGGCGTTCACCCCGGTCGAGCGGGTCACCCTGCGCGCCGACCGCGCCGGGCTGCAACTGCTCACCGGCGCCGACGTCAAGGTCCGCGGCGTCGTCGTCGGCGACGTCCGATCGGTACGCAGCGACGGCGGCGGCGCGGTCATCGGGCTGGCGCTCGACCCCGCCACCACCGGCCAGATCCCCGCCGACGTGACCGCGCGACTGCTGCCCAAGACCCTCTTCGGCGAGCGGTACGTGGAGTTGGTCCCGCCGCCGGCCAGCGCCGCCGGGCCGATCCGCGACGGCGCGGTCATCACCCAGGACCGCAGCCGCACCGCCATCGAGCTGGAACGGGTTCTCGACCAGGCGCTCCCGCTCCTGCAGTCCATCCGGCCCGACCAGCTCGCCGCCACCCTCGGCGCCATCTCCACCGCCCTGGAGGGGCGCGGCGACCAGCTCGGGGCGAACCTGACCCGGCTCGACGGGTACCTGCGGCAGCTCAACCCGGCCATGCCCACCATCGCCGAGGACGTGCGCCAGCTCGCCGTCGTGCTCGACAGCTACGACGCCGCGCTGCCGGACCTGCTCGCCCTGCTGCGCGACGTCACCGTCACCGCCGGAACGGTCACCGACCAGCGCACCCAGCTCGCCGCGTTCCTCGCCGACACCACCGACACCGCCGACACCACCCGCGGCTTCCTCGACCGGCACGGCGACCAGCTCATCCGGCTCGGCGACGTCAGCCGCCCGGTGCTGGAACTGCTCGCCACCTACGCTCCCGAGTACCCGTGCCTGGTGCACGGCCTGGTCGCCCTGCAACCCCGGGTCGAGCAGGTCTTCGCCGGCGGACGGATGCACATCACCCTCGAGGTGACCCGCGATGGCGGCCGGTACGAGCGGGGGCGCGACGAGCCGGCCTACGCCGCCCACGACGGCCCGGACTGCCGCGGCCTGCCCGACCCGCGGGTGCCCGCGCCCGAGGTGCCCGTCGCCGACGGCTACGACCACCGCGGCGCCCGTACCCGGCCGCCCCTGCCGGTCGGCACGCCCGCCGGCCCGGCCACCGGCCCCGCCATGGGCCGGGCCGGCACCGGCGAGGAGAGCGCCCTGGTCAAGCCGCTCGTCGGCGGGCTCACCGACACACCCCCGGCGGAGGTGCCCGACATCGCGGTCCTGCTCTGGGGGCCACTGCTGCGCGGAGCGGTGGTGAACGCCCGATGACCGGAAAGACGACCTCCTCGCTGGTCAAGCTGCTGCTCTTCGCCGCCGTGACGCTGCTCGCCACCGGGCTGCTCGCCCAGACCCTCGGCGCGTTCCCGCCCGACGGGGTCACCTACCGGGCCCGGTTCACCGACGTGACCGGTCTGCTGCCCGGCGACGACGTCCGGATCGCCGGGGTGCGGGTGGGCAAGGTCAGCGACATCGCCGTGGTCGACGACAGGGTCGCCGAGGTGGCCTTCACCGTCGACCGCGACGTGCCCGTGGCCACCAGCGTCCGGGCGAAGATCCGCTACCGGAACCTGGTCGGCCAGCGGTACGTGGCGCTGAGCGAGGGCCCGGGGGAGGGCCGGCCGCTGCGCGCCGACGGGCTGATCCCGCTCACCCAGACCACGCCCGCGCTGGACCTGACCGTGCTGTTCAACGGGTTCCGGCCGCTGTTCACCGCGCTGAACCCGGACGACGTCAACAAGCTCGCGTACGAGATCATCCAGGTCCTGCAGGGCGAGGGCGGCACCGTCACCAGCCTGCTGCAGCGCACCGCCTCGCTGACCAACACCCTGGCCGACCGCGACGCCGTCATCGGCCGGGTGGTCACCAACCTCAACCGCGTCCTGGCCACCCTGGCCACCCGGGACCGCGAGCTGGACCAGAGCATCGCCCAGTTGCAGCAGTTCGTCTCGGGGCTGGCCGCCGACCGCACCGCCATCGGCGACGCCCTGGTCAACCTGGGCGAGCTGACCACCACGACCTCCTCGCTGCTGGGCCACGTGCGGCCGCCGCTCGCCGCCGACGTGCGCGCCCTCGACGACCTGGCCGGCACCCTGAACCGCAACTCCGCCGTCATCGACGGCACCCTGGGCCGGCTGCCGCAGCGTTACGAGTCGCTGACCCGGGTCGCCTCCTACGGCTCCTGGTTCAACTTCTACCTCTGCGACTTCGACGGGCGGGTGGCCGTCGCCGGCCGGGCCCCGCTGAACCCGGCCACCTTCAGCGCCCCCGCCGCCCGCTGCGCCACCGGAGGCAGCCAGTGAAACCCTTCCGCGAACGCAACCCGGTGGTGGTCGGCGCGACCGCGCTGACCCTGATCCTCGCCGCGCTGCTCGGCGCCTTCCAGCTCGACCGGCTGGCCGCCCTCACCGGCCGCACGTACCAGGCCGCGTTCCGCGACGCCAGCGGCCTCGCCACCGGCAACGAGGTCCGGGTCGCCGGGGTCCGGGTCGGCGCGGTGACCGGGGTGGAGCTGGCCCGCGGCGCCCAGCCGTACGTGCGGGTCCGCTTCCGGGTCGACGACGACGGGGTACGGCTCGGCCGCGACACCGGCGCCGCCATCCGGATCAAGACGGTGCTCGGGCAGAAGTACCTCGCCCTGTCGCCGGCCGGGCCGGGGAAGCTGCCCGAGGACGGGCGGATCCCCCTCGCTCGCACCGCCGCCCCGTTCGACGTGGTGCAGGCGGTCACCGGCCTCGCCGACACCTTCGACAAGGTCGACACCGAGCAGCTCGCCCAGGCGTTCACCACTCTCTCCGAGACCTTCGCCGACACTCCGGCCAGCGTCAGCACCTCGCTGACCGGGCTGTCCCGGCTGTCCCGGACCGTCGCGAGCCGCGACGCCGAGCTGCGTACCCTGCTCGCCCGGACCCGGGACGTCACCGGCGTGCTGGCCGAACGCGACGAGGAGTTCCGCAAGCTCGTCACCGACGGCGAGCAGTTGCTCGCCGAGGTCAGCCGCCGCCGCGACGCCATCCACCGGCTGCTCGTCGGCACCAACGACCTCAGCATCCAGCTGTCCGGACTGGTCGCCGACAACCGCGCCCAGCTCGAACCGGCCCTGCGCAAGCTGCGCGACGTGGTGGCGATCCTGCAACGCAACCGCGACGACCTGGAGCAGACCATCAGGCGGATGGGTCCGTTCGTCACCGCGTTCGCCAACGTGGTGGGCAACGGCCGCTGGTTCGACTCGTACGTCGACGGCCTGCTCCAGCCGTACGTGCCGACGACGGGAGGCCGCTGATGCCCGGCCCGATCCAGCGCTGGCGCCGCCCCCTGGCCGCCGCGACCGTGCTGCTCACCGCCGTCACCGTCGGGGTGGTGCTGTGGCGCCACGAGCCACCCCAGCGGCGGGTGGTCGCCTACTTCACCAAGGCGGTCGGGGTGTACCCCGGCTCGGACGTACGGGTGCTCGGCGTCCGGGTCGGCGAGGTCGAGGCGGTCACCCCGCAGGGCCGCACCGTTCGGGTCGAGCTGCGCTACGACCCCGCGGTGGACGTCCCGGCCGACGCCCAGGCGGTGATCGTTCCGCCCAGCGTGGTCAGCGACCGGTACGTCCAGCTCACGCCGGCGTTCACCGGCGGGTCGGCGCTGGCCGACGGCGCGCAGATCCCGGTCGA
The DNA here is from genome assembly GCF_045207895.1 of Micromonospora sp. NBC_00898. Lineage (NCBI taxonomy): Bacteria > Bacillati > Actinomycetota > Actinomycetes > Micromonosporales > Micromonosporaceae > Micromonospora > Micromonospora sp. NBC_00898. Next base: position 2,225,786 of record NZ_CP108775.1, on the reverse strand, counting down.
GCGGACCGCTGCCCCGATGGAGATCGACGACATCTACCAGGCGCTCGACGAGTTCAACCGCACCCTCGGCCCGGAGGGCGCCAACCGCGACGGCGCGCTGTCCGACCTGGTCGCCACCAGCCGGGCCAACCTCGAGGGCAACGGCGGAAACCTGCACGACACGCTGGACGGGCTGTCCCGCGCGCTGACCACGCTCGCCGACGGGCGGCAGGACCTGTTCGGCTCGGTGGCCAACCTGCAACGCCTCACCACCGCGCTGGCCCGCAGCGACCAGCAGGTACGCGGCTTCAACCAGCAGCTCGCCGACGTCGCCGAGCAGCTCGCCGGGGAGAAGGAGGAGCTGGCCGCCGCGCTGCGCAACCTCTCCGCCGCGCTGGCCGAGGTCACCACCTTCGTGAAGCAGAACCGGACCGCGCTGACCTCGAACGTGGCCGCGCTGACCGACATCACGAACGTGCTGGTCCGTCAGCAGCAGGCGGTGATCGACATCCTCGACGTGGCGCCGCTGGCGGTGGACAACCTCAGCCTCGCCTACAACCCGCGCTCGGGCACCCTCGACACCCGCGACAACGCCCTCGGTCCGTACGACCCGGCCACCTTCGTCTGCTCGCTGATGGTGGACCAGCTTCCCGCCGGCCAGGTGCCCGTGAAGTGCACCGCGCTGGCGCAGACCCTGCGCTCCCGCGGCCTGCCCCTGACCGATCAGCTGCGCAAGCTGCTCAAGCTGCCGCCCGGCGCCCCGGCGGCCGGCGGGTCCCCGCCGGGCTCCGTCAGCTCCCCCGGTGCGCCGACCGCCGATGTGGCGCCGGGCGGCTCCACCACCACCAGCGACCCGACCCTCGGCGGCATCCTGCGGGGCCCGGCGTGACCGCCCGGGCGCTGCGGATGCTGGTCGGCGTCGTCGTGGCGGCGCTGCTGCCCGCCGGCTGCGGGCTGCCCGAGGTCGCCGACCTGCCGCTGCCCGGCGGAGCGCCGGCCGGCGACGGCTACACCGTCACCGCCGAGTTCAGCGACGTGCTCGACCTGGTGCCCCGGGCCGCCGTCAAGGTCGACGACGTGACCGTCGGCACCGTGGAGAAGATCTCCCTGTCCGGCTGGCACGCCCGGGTCCGGCTGCGCATCGACCGCGCGGTGCGGCTGCCGGCGAACGCGACCGCCGCAGTACGCCAGAGCAGCCTGCTCGGCGAGAAGTACGTGACGGTGGCGCCGCCGCCCACCGGGCCGGCCGGCGGGCGCCTCGGCGACGGCGACGTCATCCCGCTGTCCCGCACCACCCGGGGCGCCGAGGTGGAGGAGGTGCTCGCCGCGCTCGGTCTGCTGCTCAACGGCGGTGGCCTGGCCCAGCTACGGACGATCAATCAGGAACTCGGCAAGGCCCTCGACGGCCGCGAACCCGACGTCCGGGACACATTGCATCAGCTCGACACCTTCATCGGCGGGCTCGACCGGCAGAAGACCGACATCGTCCGCGCCATCGACGCGCTCGACCGGCTGACCGGCCGACTCGACCGGCAGCGGCAGGTCGTCGGCGACGCGCTGGACTCCCTGGCCCCCAGCCTGACCGTGCTGGCCCAGCAGCGGGCCCAGCTCACCAGGGCGCTGACCGCCCTCGGCGAACTCGGCAAGGTCGGCACCCGGGTGGTCGACCGCAGCCGCGACGACACGTTGGCCAGCGTACGAGCGCTGCAACCGATCCTGGAACAGCTCGCCCGGGCCGGCGACGACCTGCCGAAGTCGCTGGACTTCATGCTGTCGTACCCGTTCCCGCCGAACGTCACCGGCGCGATCGTCGGCGACTTCGTCAACCTCTCGGTCACCGCCGACCTCGACGCGGCCAGCATCCTGGCCAACCTGGTCGCCGCCGCGCCCGCTCCGGTCCGGCAGGCCACCCGGCCGAACGCCCCCGCCGCGCCCCGGCCGCCCGCCATCGCCGGCGGCGCGAAGCCCTCACCCGGCGGGCTGCCCGGCGGCGGCACCGGGCTGCCCGACCTGCCCCTGACGAAGTGCCTGCCGGACCTGAAGAACTTCCCGGCGACGTGGACGCCGCCGGCGGACTGCGGGCTGCCGAAGGGGTGCGTCCTGCTCAAACCCGGCTCGGAGGTCCCACTGGGCGGGCTGCTCCTGCCCACGGGGATCGTGCCGCCGGGCACGGCGTTCCCCGCCAACACCAAACTGCCGCCCAACACCGTCATGTCGGCCGAGTGCGTGCTGCCGGTGACCGGGGCGGTCACCGGCCAGATCGGCGGGCTGCCGGACGTCCTGGGAGGAGGGCTGATCCCGTGATCGGACGCACCGCGAAGCTCCAGGTTCTCGCCTTCGTGCTGGTGAGCGTGCTGGGCATCGGCTACGTCGGGTTCCGCTACGTCGGACTCGGCGACCGGCTGCTCGGCGGCGGCTACGTCGTCCACGTCGACCTGGCCCGGGCCGGCGGCATCTTCGCCAACGCCCCGGTCACCTATCGCGGCGTCCCCGTCGGCCGGGTCACCGCCGTCGGGCTGCGCGGCGACGGCGTCCGCGCCGACCTGCGGCTCGACCGGGGCGTACGGGTGCCGGACGCCCTGCGGGCCGTGGTCACCCAGCGCTCCGCCGTCGGCGAGCAGTACCTCGACCTGCGGCCCGAACGCGACGGCGGCCCGTTCCTCGCCGACGGCGCGCAGATCCCGGTCGACCGCACCGGCGTCCCGCTCGCCCCCGAGACGCTGCTGACCAACCTCGACGCCCTGGTCCGCTCGATCGACCCGGACGACCTGACCGTGCTGATCAGCGAGCTGGGCACCGCGTTCGAGGGCAACGAGCAGGCCCTCGCGCGGATCCTCGACGCCGGTGACGCGCTGCTCACCGACGCCGACGCCCGGCTGCCCGAGACGCTGACCCTGATCCGCGACGGGCGGACCGTGCTCACCACCCAGGCAGAGTCCGCCGAGGCGCTGCGCCGCTGGTCCGCCGGCCTGGCGGAGCTGGCCGCCACGGTCCGCGCCGCCGACCCCGACCTGCGCCGGCTGCTCGCCACCGGCCCGCCGGCCGGCGCCGAGCTGCGGGCCCTGCTGCGCGGACTCGAACCCAGCATCGGCGCGCTGCTCGGCAACCTGGTCACCGTCAACGGCATCGCCGCCCGCCGGCTGCCCGGCATCGAGCAGCTGCTGGTGGTCTACCCGGTCGCGGTGTCCGGCGGCTTCACCGTCACCCCGGGCGACGGCACCGCCCACCTCGGCCTCGTCGTCAATGTGAGCGACCCGCCGTCCTGCGTCTACCGCGGCGGCGGCACCCGGTGCAGCGCCCAGGAGCGGGGCGCCGGCGCCGCCGTACGCGGGGCGCAGAACGCGCCGCGGCCGTCCGGACGCGAGCCCGCCCCCGCCCCCGCCACGTCAGACCAGGGCGCCCCGGGCGGGTACGACCCCGCGACCGGCCTGGTGCTCGGCCCCGACGGGCGGCCGTTGCAGTTCGGCGGGACCGGTGGGCAGTACCGGACCGCCGGTGACCAGTCGTGGAAGCAGTTGCTGCTCGCCGGAGTGACCCCGTGACCGGCGTACCGGAGGAGGTGCCCGTGCAGGGCCGCAAGGATCCCAACCTCAGAGTGATCAACGGAGCGAAGGCGGGGGCGCCCGGTCGCCCCCGGCAGCGCCGACTCGTCACCCGCGCGGTGCCGCGGCCGGCCGAGCCGATCGAACGGGTGCTGGAACGCCTCGACCGGGAGCCGGTGGAGGACCCGACCGGGACCGAGGACCTCACCCTGATCGGCGACCCGGCCGAGGTCGAGGACCTGCCGGCGGACGACGAGACCGGCGACGCTGACCTCAGGACGAAGGACGCGACCACCGGGAAGACCAGGAACGCGGCCACCGACGAGGACGGCAAGGCCGACGACGCCGGTACGCCCGGGCGGCGACGGGCGCTGGTCGCCCTGCTCGTCGTCCTGCTGGCCGCGGCCCTTGCGGGAGCCGGGGTGTACGGGCACCGCTGGTACGTCGACCGGGCGACCGACCAGGCGCGACAGGATGCCGTCGCCGCCGCCCGGCAGGCCAGCGTCAACTTCGTCTCGGTCAGCGCCGCCAGCGTCGACCGGGACCTGCAACGCATCGTCGCCGGCGCCACCGGCGACTTCAAGGAGGAGTTCACCCGCGGCCAGGCGCAGGTGCGCAAGGCGGTGGTGGAGAACAAGGTCCAGTCGCAGGGGTCGGTGCTGCGCGCCGGACTGGTCTCCGGGGACCGGCGGCACGCCGTCGTGCTGGTGGCCGTCGACGCCACCGTGCGCAACGTCAAGGCCCCCGACGGCCGTCCGTCGCACTACCGCATCCAGGTGGACCTGGTCCGGGACCGGGACTCCGGCGACTGGCTGGTGTCCCGCCTGCAGTTCGTCGGCTGAACCCCGAGGAGGAATCCGATGCGTGTCCCCACCGTGCCGCGCCCCGGCCGGCTCCCGCTGCTGCCGACGCTCGTCGTCGCGCTCCTGATCGCGGTGGCCGTCGCCGTCGCCGCCTGGTACGGCGACCACCGCGCCGCCCAGCGCGACCGGGCCGTCCGCCAGGCCCTGGCCACCGCGCCCGCCGCCGCCAAGGCGATCTTCTCGTACGACTACCGCACCTTCGACGACAGCGTCGCCAACGGGCGCACCTTCGCCACCGGTGACTTCGCCGACGAGTACGCGCGGACCACCGCGACCCTCAAGCAGACCGCGACCACCCAGCAGGCGGTCGTCCTGGCCGAGGTCTCCGCGACCGGGGTGGTCACCGCCGGCACCGACCGGGTGGAACTGCTCGTCTACCTCAACCAGTACCGGCGCAACGTCAGCACGGCGGGGGAGAAGGTCGACCAGAACCGGGTCGTGCTCACCATGGTCCCGGTCCATGGGGAATGGAAGGTCGGTAAGGCGACAGCGATCTGACGCCGGAGCGTCGCCCGCTTGCCGGGGTCTGCTAACAGTGGCGGCGTGTCCGTAACCGACCATGCTCCGTCCACCTCGCCCGGCCGGCCCCACGCCGGCGCCCCGCACCGCCGCCACGACCGGTCGTGGGGCGACGTCCGGGTGCCGGAAGCAGCCGTTGCGCCGATGGACGACCGCCCCGGCGGGACCACAATGATCAGCGGGGCCGTGACCGACGGCCGCCCCTGGATCGCCGTGGAGTCCGTCGCATGAGCGCCAGCTGGCAACTCTCCGGCTACACGCCGGTTCGTCGACTCGGCGCCGGCGCGTCGGGCAGCGTCATGCTCGCCACCCACGACGACACCGGCACCCCGGTCGCCATCAAGTACCTCATCAAGAGCGTCGGCGAGGACCCGTCGTTCCGCACCGCGTTCCGGTCCGAGGCGCGGCTGCTGGGGGAGATCGACGACCCGCACGTCTCCCGGCTCTACGAGTACGTCGAGTCGCCCGACGGCGCCGCCATCGTGATGGAACTGGTCAACGGGGTGTCGCTGCGGCAGATGCTGCGCGCCCACGGCCCGACCACACCGGAGTCGGCACTCTGCGTCCTCAAGGGCTCCCTGGCCGGGCTCGCCGCCGCGCACGCCCGGGGCGTCGTGCACCGGGACTACAAGCCGGAGAACGTGCTGGTCAGCGGCGCTGGCCTGAGCAAGCTCGCCGACTTCGGCATCGCCATGCCGGTCGGTGCGGGCTCCGACACCACCGTCACCGGCACCCCCCGCTACATGGCGCCCGAGCAGTGGACCGGCGCGCCGGCCAGCCCAGCCTGCGACATCTACGCCGCCACCGCGACCTTCTTCGAATGCCTCACCGGCCACCCCCCGTACGACGGCCGGGATCTGCTCACCCTGCGCCAGCAGCACGCCACCGCGCCGATCCCGACCGACCCGGCGCCCGCGCCGGTGCACGAGCTGCTGCGCCACGGCATGGCCAAGCAGCCCGCCGACCGGCCGCAGCCCGCCCATGTCTTCCTCGAGGTGCTGGAGCGGGTGGCCGCCGGGGCGTACGGCGCGGACTGGGAGGAGCGCGGGGTGCGGGAGCTGGTCCGCCGGGCGGCCCTGCTCGCCGCGCTCTGGCCGTTCCCGGACGGGTCCGGCGGCGCCACCAGCCTGGCCAGCACCGTCCTCGGCGAGACGGTCGGCGTGCGCCGGTCGGCGTTCCGGCAGGGCCGCCGGCGGACCGCCGTGCTCGCCGGTGCGGTGCTGGTCGCGGCGCTGCTGGTGGGTGGCGCCGGCTACAGCTACGCCTCCCGCAGCGAGCCCGCCGTCGCGGGTGGCCCGACCAGCCCGCCCGCCGTCGACCCGACCGACACCGCGTCCGAGACCCCGGTGGAGCCGCCGAGCGCCACGCCGACACCGTCGGCCACCCCGACGGTCGCCGCGACCGCGTCCCCGAGCGCCACGCCGAGCCGGTCACGGTCCGCCGCACCCACCCGTTCCCCGGTACGCACGACCGCCCCGGCGCCCCGGCCGTCCACCACCACCTCACCGCCGCCCCCGCCCGACGTCACCGCCCCGACGGTCGGCGGCGTCAGCGCCAACCCGACCCAGATCGAACCGAAGGGCTGCCTGTACGGCCCCACGTCGAGCACGGTCTCCGCCACCGTCACCGACGACCGCACCAGCGCGGATGCGCTGCGGGTGAGCTTCCGCTACACCCTGCAGGACGGAACCACCTCGACGGTGCGGATGAGCTGGGTAGGGCGCAATCTGTTTCGCGGGACCCTGAAGGACTTGCCTGCGCCGAAGGGCTATTTCCGTGTCCCGATCTACGTCACCGCCGTCGACGCCGCCGGCAACACGACCACCTCGCCGTCACCGGTTTATGTGACGCTCCAGTACTTCTGCACTCCGGGCTAGGAGCTGACGTGGGTTTTGTCAGGAGGTTCACCACCATGATGAAGAGTTGGCCGGCGTGACCCGGTCGGAGGAGCCCACCGAGGCGCTGCCCACCCGGGCGGTGCCGCTGCCCGCCGCGGCCGTCGACCCGGACGCCACCCGCACGCTCGGCGCCACCGACAGCACCGTGCACCTGAACGCCACCGACGCGACCGTGCACCTGCGCCCCGCCGATGCCACCGTGTACCTCGGCGCGCCCGATGCCACCGTGCACCTGGACGCCACCGACTCGACCGTGCGCCTGGGCGGCGCCGACGCCACCGTCCACCTCGGTCCGGCGCATCCCGCCACGGGGACGACCTCGGCGTACCCGGCGGCGGGGGCGACCTCGGCGTACCCCGGCGTGACGGCCGACGGGCGGGCCGCGACCGGCCGGTCCCAGCCGGCGCCCGGCGGCGAGGTCCGCTTCGGGCCCGGCGTGCCCGCCACCCCGCCGGCCGCCCCCGCCTGGCCCGCGGCGGCGCCGGCCCGCCCGCTGTGGCGCCGCGTCGTCTCGGTGCTCTCCACCCTGCTCACCGTCGTCCTGCTGGTGGCGGTCGGGTTCTACCTGTGGCAGCGGATCAGCCCGCTGGAGGTCGAGGGCGTGACGGTGGCCGTGCCGCAGCCGGCCGGCGACCGGTGCGACGTCACCGTCGACGTGGTGGCGACCGTCCGCACCAACGGCCGGGGCGGGGTGCTGCGCTTCCAGTGGTTCCGGTCTGACGCCGCCCCCGGCAGCCTGCTCAGCGAGCGCGTCGGCCGTGGTCAGCGCACCGTCCTGCTGACCCTCAAGTGGACGTTCAGCGGGGTCGGCGCGACGAAGGAGACGGCCACCGTCAACATCATCGAGCCGTCGCCGGTGCAGGCCGGCACCGAGGTCGGCTACCGCTGCCGGCGGGGCTGACCGCGTTTCCCGCGCGCGGCGTTCGGGTAGGTCCCAGGCGGACCGACCTGAATCCGCGTGTGGAGGCCCTTCGATGAAAGACAACTTCGGGAACGCGGTAGGCGACGCGTTCCGTTCGGTGATGCTGTTCCTGCCCAAGGCCGTCGCCTTCATCGCGATCCTGGTGGTCGGCTGGCTGATCGCCAAGGCCGTGCTGAAGATCGTGGACAAGGTCCTGGAGCGGGTGCACTTCGACAAGGCCGTCGAGCGCGGCGGCATCAAGACCGCCCTGGCCCGGTCGAAGTACGACGCCAGCGACATCGTCGCGAAGCTGGCCTACTACGGGGTGCTGCTGGTGACCCTCCAGCTCGCCTTCGGCATCTGGGGGCCGAACCCGATCTCGGACCTGATCGCCGGCGTCATCGCCTGGCTGCCCCGCGCGTTCGTCGCCATCGTCATCGTGGTGGTGGCCGCCGCGATCGCCAAGGCGGTCAAGGACATCATCTCCAGCGCCCTCGGCGGCCTGTCCTACGGCCGGGTGCTCGCCAACATCGCCTCGGTGTTCATCCTGGGCCTGGGCGTCATCGCCGCCCTGAACCAGATCGGCGTGGCCACCGCGGTGACCACCCCGGTGCTGATCGCCGTGCTGGCCACCATCGGCGGCATCCTCGTCGTGGGCGTCGGCGGCGGGCTGGTCCGGCCGATGCAGAGCCGCTGGGAGAACTGGCTGACCCGCGCCGAGCAGGAGTCGCAGGCCATCGCCACGCACGCCCGGGCGTACCAGGCCGGCCGACGGGACGTCGAGGCCCGGCTGAGCCAGCCGGTCGCCCCGTACGCGGAGGCCGAGCTCACCCAGCCGGTCGCCCCGTACGGCGCGGCGGAGCCCACCCAGCCGGTGCCGCCGTACGGCGACTCGGAGCGCACCCAGCCGACCACGCCCCGGCAGCCCGCCGCCGAGCAGGCGGTGGACAACGAGTCCACGATGGTCATCCCGCAGGGGGACGTGGAGAAGTTCCGCCGCTGACCTGTTGCGCGTCGGGGTGGGGCCCAGCCGGGTCCCACCCCGACGCCTGTTCCGGACCGCCCCGACGGGCGTTAGCATCGGCGCATGACCTGGCGATGTTGATCCTGTCCTGAGAGCCGAGGCCGCGGGCCGCCGCGGACGCCGTACGTCCGGTGTCCGTTCCGTCCCCGTGGGAAGGCCTCATGATCATCTCTCCTGCGCGCGTACCCGCGCCCCGCCGGCTGGCGGCCACGCTCTACGGCTACGCGTTCCTCACCGACCTCGTCCTGCTCTACCCGGTGTACGTGCTGCTGTTCAGCGACACCGGCCTGTCGGTCGGGCAGATCTCCTCGCTCTTCGTGATCTGGTCGGCGACCGGCATCGTCCTGGAGGTGCCCTCCGGGGCGTGGGCCGACGCCGTCTCCCGGCGGCTGCTGCTCGTCCTGGCGCCCCTGCTGCCCGCCGCCGGCTTCGCCTGCTGGGTGCTCGCCCCCTCCTACCCGGCGTTCGTCGTGGGTTTCCTGCTCTGGGGCGCCGGCGGGGCGCTGCGTTCCGGGGCGCTGGAGGCGCTGGTCTTCACCGAGCTCGACCGGCTCGGCGCCACCGACCGCTACGCCCGCCTGATGGGCCGGGCGCGTACCGCCGAGGTGCTGGGCGCGGCGGGCTCCGGGGCACTGGCCGGGCCGGTCCTCGCCGTCGGCGGCTACCCGGGGGTGGCCGCGGCCAGCGTCGTCGCCTGCCTGCTCGCCGCCGTCGTCGCGACCCGGTTCCCCGAGCACCGGCCGGCGCGGCCCGCCGCCTCCCCGGTGGTCCCCGAGCCGGCCGCCTCCCCGGTGGTCCCCCAGGACCCGCCGGCGGGGCCCGCCGCGTCCCCGGTGCTCGCCGGGCCGGGCGCGCCGGAGGGCCGGGCCGAGGCGGAGGGCCCGGACCGGGCGGACGGCGACGACGAGTCGGGGTGGCTGGCCGCCCTGCGCGCCGGGCTGACCGAGGCCCGCGCCGACCGCGCGGTACGCGGCGCCCTGCTCCTCGTTCCGGCGGTGACCGCCGTCTGGGGCGGGCTCGACGAGTACACCCCGCTGCTGGCCCGGGATACCGGCGTCGCGGCCGCGGCGGTGCCGCCGCTGCTCCTGCTGCTCTGGGCCGGGATGACCGCCGGTGGGCTGCTCGCCCCGGCGGGGGAGCGGCTGACCACCCGCGGGTACGCGGGCCTGTTGGTGCTCGCCGCGTCGGCGCTGGCCGTCGGCGCTCTGGTCGGCCACCCGGCGGGCTTCGGGCTGCTCGCGGTCGCCTTCGCCGCGTTCCAGCTCGCCACAGTGCTCGCGGACGTGCGCCTGCAGGCCCGGATCTCCGGGCCGGGCCGGGCGACGGTCACCTCGGCGGCCGGCATGGCGACCGACCTCACCATCATCGCGTTCTACGGCGGGTACGCCGTGCTGGCCGGCGCGGCCGGCCACGCCGTCGCCTTCGCGGTGGCCGCCCTGCCGTACCTGGCGGTGGCGGGCTGGCTGGTCCGCTCCCGGCCGCGCCGCCCTCGGCCGGGCGCCGGTTGACGACGTTCCGCGATGAGTGACAAATCAGTAGTTAACGGATAAAAACTCTCGGCCCTGACTACGGTGTGTGCGGAGGTGGGGCCGGTGACGATGGAAGCAGAGCGCACCCTGCGCGAGGAGGAGCTCGCCGGACTGGCTGAGCTCGCCGCCCAGCTACGGGTGGACGCGATCCGGTGCAGCACCAGGGCCGGCTCCGGGCACCCGACCTCCAGCCTCTCCGCCGCCGACCTGCTCGCGGTGCTGATCTCCCGGCACCTGCGGTACAACTGGACTGACCCGCGCGGTCGCACCAACGACCACCTGATCTTCTCCAAGGGGCACGCCTCGCCGTTGCTGTACGCGGTCTTCAAGGCGGTGGGTGCGATCACCGATCAGGAACTGGTCGAGACCTACCGCCAGTTCGGGTCGCGGCTGCAGGGACACCCCACGCCGATCCTGCCCTGGGTCGACGTCGCCACCGGCTCGCTCGGTCAGGGACTGCCCGTCGGCGTCGGGATCGCGCTCGCCGGCCGGTACCTCGACCACCTGCCGTACCACGTCTGGGCGCTCTGCGGCGACAGCGAGATGGCCGAGGGCTCCATCTGGGAGGCGCTGGACAAAGCCGGTCACTACTGCCTGCGCAACCTCACCGCGATCGTCGACATCAACAGGTTCGGCCAACGCGGCCCGACCGAGTTGGAGTGGGACCTGGACACCTACCGGCGGCGGGTCGAGGCGTTCGGCTGCCAGGCGCTCGTCATCGACGGCCACGACCTGGCCGCCATCGACGAGGCGCTGGGCCAGGCCCGGCAGGCGACCGGCCCGACGGTGGTGCTCGCCCGGACGGTCAAGGGCAAGGGGGTACCGGAGGTCGAGAACCAGCCCGGCTGGCACGGCAAGCCGCTGAAGCCCGACATGGCCGAGCGGGCCGTGGACGCCCTGGGCGGGGTCCGCCGGATCCGCGTGACCGGGCCGCGACCCGAGCCCGCGCCGCCCGCCGCCGCCCCGGCCGGCGAGCCGCTCACCATGCCCCGGTACGACAAGGGGGCGGAGGTGGCCACCCGCAACGCGTACGGTGACGCGCTGCGCGCGTTGGGCGGCCGGCCGGACGTGGTCGCCCTCGACGGCGAGGTCAGCGACTCCACCCGCGCCGACAAGTTCGGCGAGGCGTACCCCGACCGGTTCTTCGAGATGTTCATCTCCGAGCAGCAACTGGTCGCCGCCGCCGTCGGGTTGCAGGTGCGCGGCTACCGGCCGTTCGCCGCGACCTTCGCGGCGTTTCTCTCCCGCGCCTACGACTTCATCCGGATGGCCGGAATCTCCCGGGCGGACCTCGCGCTGTCCGGGTCGCACGCCGGGGTGGAGATCGGGCCGGACGGTCCCTCGCAGATGGGGCTGGAGGACCTGGCGGCCATGCGGGCAGTGCAGGGGTCCACGGTGGTGTATCCCAGCGACGCCGTGTCGTGCGCCGCACTCGTCGCGCAGCTGGTCGACCGCAAGGGCGTCAGCTACCTGCGCATCACCCGGGGCAAGTACCCGGTGCTCTACGACAACGAGGACGCCTTCCCGGTCGGCGGCAGCAAGCTGCTCCGCGGCGGTGATGACGACGACATCGCGCTGATCGGCGCCGGGGTGACGGTGCACAACTGCCTCGCCGCCGCCGACGAGCTGGCCCGCGAGGGGATCAAGGCCCGGGTCATCGACCTCTATTCGGTCAAGCCGCTGGACCGGGAGCGGCTGCTGGACGCCGTCCGGGGCACCGGCGGTCGGCTGCTGGTGGTCGAGGACCACTACCCGGAGGGCGGTCTCGGTTCGGCGGTCCTGGAGTCGCTGGCCGACCTCGGCGAGCCGGTGCGGGTGACGCACCTGGCGGTACGCGGCCTACCCACCTCCGGCACCCCGACGCAGTTGATGGAACAGGCCGGGATCGGGGTGCGGGCCATCGTCGCGGCGGCGCGCGCCGCGGAGGCCCCGGGCCACTGACGCGGCGGCCGCCGTTTCACCCCTGGGTGCGCGGGTAGACGCAGCATTCGCGGCAGGAGGGGGTCCGAGGTGAAGTACGCGGAGTTCATCCAGTCGGTGGCGACCCGACCGAAGATGTCGTCGACGCTGGCCGAGCCGATCACCCGTGCCACGCTCGCGACGCTGGCCGAGCGGCTCAGTGGCGGCCAGGCCCGGGATCTCGCCGCGCAGCTTCCCGAGGAGCTGCGGGGAGACCTACGCAAACCCGACGAGAACGCCGAGCCGTTCGAGCTCCCCGAGTTCTTCGAGCGGGTGCAGCAACGCGCCGCGGTGGATCTCCAGACGGCGAACGTCGGGGTGTCGGCCGTGCTGGACACCCTGCGCGACGCGGTCAGCGCGAAGGAGTACGAGGACTCCGTCGCCCAGTTGCCGAAGGAGTTCTGGCAGCTGACGGGGCCGGCGGCGACCCGGATGGAACCACGCCGGATCGGCACGTAGGCCAGGGGCTGCGTCACGCCCGCCGCCCGCCCGTTTGCGGCCGGTGGCTGCGGGTAGCCACGCGGTCTCCGGGACGGGAAGGACGGAGCATGGCTGAGCTGGAGTTCTACGACAAGGTGGCCGCCCGGGCGGGCGTCCCGCCGGAGACGGCGCAGGCCCTGACCGAGGCCACCCTGCGCACCCTGGCGGAGCGGATCAGCGGCGGCCAGGCAGCGGACCTGACCGACCACGTCGCGCACGAGCTGCGCCCGTTCCTGGCCCGGGCCCGCCCGGAGGAGCCGCAGGCGTTCGGGTACGACGAGTTCCTGCGCCGGGTGGCGGAGCGCGCCGCGGTGCCGGACGGGGTGGCCGAGCGGGGGGCGCGGGCCGTCCTGCAGACCCTGCACCGGGTGGTCGGGCATCGGGAGTTCGAGGACGCGATGTCGGAGTTGCCGGCGGACATCGGGGCGCTGGCCCAGCCGGTGCCCCGCGGCGCCTGACCCGGCCGGCACGTGTCATGAGGGCGGAAGCGGGCCGGCCCGCCCCCTGCGGGGCGGGCCGACGCGTTGCGTACAGGAGCGAGCGGTCAGAACTGCTCGACGAAGTAGGGCACCACGTCGAGCCAGCCGTTGCCGGCCGCGCCGTAGAGCCGGCCGCTGCTGCCGGTGGACAGGGTGTACCAGGAGTCCACGTAGTCCGGGTCGTCGGTGTACCACGAGGTCGGAATGGCGTTGAGGATCGCGCTGACGAGCGGCTGGTACGCCCCGCCGTCCACGATGACCAGCAGCGCGCTGGCGATCGCCGCAGCCAGGGCCTGGTAGTTGGTGTCGCCGTCGTCCTCCATCATGACCGCGTCGGCCAGGTTGTACTTGTAGGCGGAGAAGTGCACCAGCAGCTGGTTCGGGTAGTAGGTCGTGCCGTCGTTGTTGAGGTACGGCATCTGCACCAGGTCGACCTTGGGCTTGCCGTCCAGCCCGAACCCGGCCACGACGCTGTAGATCTCGGCATCGCCCTTGATCCACGGCTCCATGTCGTCGTTGAGCCGGACGGCGTTGACCTTGGTGGCCCAGTACCCGGATGCCGTCGTCGCCGTGGAAGCGCTCCGCGCGCTGTCCACGACGCCCCGGCCAGCCAGTTCGGCGCGCATCACCGACAGACCCAGGGACAGCGCCCGGGTGGTGTCGACCTCCACCAGCAGCACCGGCCGCTGGGGCAGCCGCGTCGCGTCGAGCAGCACGGTGGCGCCCGTCCGGTCGTACGCGGTCACGCTGGCCGGGACGTCGTCGGTCGGCGTCGCCGCCACCACCGGTGCCTCCCCGCGAAGCAGGGCAGCCCGCATGTCGGGGTGCGCCAGCCGGAGCCGCAGCACCGAGCCGGACGTCGCCGGCAGCCCCTTGGCCGCGAGGACGCGCTGGTTGGCGGCCTGCGCGGCGCGGGACAGCGCGCGGCCGGCGAACGGGACGGTGAGCAGGTCGGTCGACCCGTGCGCGGCCGAGACGACGGTCCGGGTCACGGCCGGGTCGGCGAGTGAGCCGGCGAGCTGGCGGGCCAGCCCGTCGGTGATCGGAAAGACCGCGGCGGTGGCGGTGGTCGCGGCGGCCGGCGAGCCGACCTCCGGGCGGGCGTACGCGGGGGTGGTCACGGAGGTGGCCAGGACGGCCGCCGCGACGCCGAGGGTCAGGGCGGCGCGGCGGAGGGTACGAGTGGGCACGCGGGCTCCTCTGTGTCTGATCGCCGGGTCGTGGCGGCGAACTACAGAAGATATACATCGACGTAGCTGAGATCATCAATAGCGTACGGCGAGCTTCTGGTGAAGATCGTGCGACGACCGGTCGACCAACTCGTCCACCTGCTCCCGATGGTCCACACCGACGCCGACGATCCCCGCCCGGCTGGCCGAGGTGTCGCTCATCGGGCCGCCTACGACGACTCCAGGAGCTGTGTGGGGGAGGTCAGCTCAGGCGCCCGGCTCGCCGGTCTGCTCCCACATCGACTTCATCTCGTCGAACGCCTGCTCCATGATGCGCACCATGGCCTCCCGGGCCCGCTCGCCGTCCCGTCGCTGGATCGCCTGGGCGACGTCGGCGTGCAGTTGCAGGGCCTGCTCGGACGGGTGGTGCGGCATCAGGTGGTAGTGATGCCGGCCGGTGAGCACCTCGGCGACCAGTTCCTGGAGCTTCACGAACATCTCGTTGCCGGAGGCGGCCAGCACCCGCCGGTGGAACTCGATGTCCAGGCTGAGGAAACGCTCCTCGTCGCCGGCTTTGCCGGCGGCCCACATCTTGGCCGCGAGCCCGACGAGGTCGCTGGCCTCGTCGTGGTCGATTCGGCCGGCGGCCAGCCAGGCGGCGTGCGGCTCGACCGCGGTCCGCAGCTCGGTGATCGACCGCATCTGCCCCATCCGGCCGGCGGAGGCGAGCCGCCAGCGGATCACCTGCGGATCGAAGACATTCCACGCCTCGGCCGGGCGGATCATGACGCCGACCCGGCGCCGGGTCTCGACGAATCCCATCGACGCGAGCACCCGCAGCACCTCGCGGATCACCGAGCGGGAGACCGCGTACCGCTCGACCAGGTCGTCGATGTTGAGGACGGAGCCGGCGGCCACCTCGCCGCCGCAGATGGCGGTGCCGAGGTGGTCGAGCACGCGGGCGTGCAGCCCGGCCTCGGCAGGGGCGTGCTGGGCGGGTGCGACCCCTGGAGAGGACTGATCCACGCTTCGGAGCATATCAGTTGGAGATCACCTCTTGAATAAGTCCGCTTTTTAGGCCTAGCATCCCGTCGTTAAGCGGACGTTACAACGATGTGGCGCTCCTCCCCCCCGGGCGGCGGCCACGACAGAAGGAGATGGACGTGCGGCGTCGATCGATATTCGGAACTTCTCTGGCTGTGGTTGTCGCCATGGGCCTGTCCGCCTGCGGCGGCGGTGGCGACGACAGCGGTGCGTCCAAGACGGTCCGGGTCACCCTGGCCAACCACGTGTGGACGGAGAACATCAAGCAGGCCCTGCCCGAGTTCGAGAAGCAGACCGGGCTCAAGGTCGAGATCACCCAGCTCGGCGAGGACCAGCTCTCCGACCAGTACAACGTCAAGCTGAACGCCGGCTCGTCCGACATCGACGTGATGATGTACCGCCCCCTCCAGGAGGGGAAGCTGTTCGCCAAGAACAAGTACCTCGCCGACCTGTCGGAGCAGGTGAAGTCCAACAAGGACTGGGACTTCGCCGACTTCCAGGCCGGGCCGGTGGAGGCCACCTCGTACCAGGGCAAGCCGGTCGGCGTCCCGATCATCACCGAGCAGGAGGTCCTCTACTACCGCAAGGACCTGCTCGCCAAGGCCGGCCTGAGCGCCCCGCCGAAGACCCTCGACGAGCTCAAGGCCGCCGCCGCCAAGATCCAGGCCGCCCAGCCGGGCGTCGCCGGCTTCGTCGCCCGGACCGGTAAGTCGCCGGCCGTCACCCAGTTCTCCAGCTTCCTCTACAGCTTCGGCGGTGACTTCGTCGACGGCAGCGGCAAGGCCACCGTCAGCAGCGACGCCGCCAAGCAGGCGTACGCCTACTACGGCGGGCTCATCAAGCAGCACGGCCCGGCGAACGTCAGCACCGACATGAGCTGGCCCGAGGCGATGGCCATCTTCACCCAGGGCAAGGCGGCCTTCTACACCGAGGCCGACTCGCTCTACAAGAACGCCACCGACCCGGCCAAGTCCAAGGTGTCCGACACCGTCGGCTTCGCGCCGTTCCCGGCCGGCCCGGCCGGCTCGAAGCCGTACAACATTCCCTCCTGGGCGCTGGGCATCAACGACAGCTCGAAGAACAAGAGCAACGCCTGGAAGTTCATCGAGTGGGCCACCGGCAAGCAGCAGACCCTCGCCCAGCAGAAGTCCGGCGTGCCGAGCGCCCGTACCTCCGTCTGGGCCAACCCGGAGGGCACCGCGACCTACCCGAAGGACCTGGTCGAGGCCATCGCCGCCAGCACGAAGGACGGCGTGGGTCACGACCGGCCGCTGGTCGTGAAGGTCGCCGAGGCCCGCGAGATCGTCGGCCAGCCGATCGTCGACGCGATCGCCGGTAAGGACGCCGCGGCCGCGGCCGACACGGCGAACACCGCGTTCCAGAAGTTCCTGGACGACGAGGCCAAGTAAGCCGCGCGCGGGTGGTGGGGTCGGCCGGCCCCACCACCCGCGTCACCCGTCGGCCCGCCCACCCCCGGAGATCCCATGGCAACCGTCACCACCCCCGCCCGAGCGCCCGGCGGCGCCTCGGAAACGCCCGACACGCCCGGCTGGGCGCGCTGGGCCAACGAGCACCGCAAGTGGCTCTTCGCCGCGCCGGCGATGATCTTCGTCGCCGCGCTGATCGTCTTCCCGCTGGCCTGGACCGGCTACCTCAGCCTCACCGACGCCGAGGGCTCCGTCCGCGCCGAGAGCGAGTTCGTCGGCTTCCGCAACTACCTCGACGTGCTCTCGGACACCGAGCGGTTCTGGCCCGCCGTCGGGCGGACCGCCACGTTCACCGTCGTCGCGCTGCTCTTCGAGGTCGTCCTCGGGATGGCGGTCGCGCTGCTGCTGTGGCGGCCGTTCCGCGGCCAGAAGTGGGTTCGGGTGGCCATCCTGATGCCGCTGGTCGCCACCCCGGTCGCCGTCGGCATGATGTGGCGGCTCATCTTCGACCCCAACATCGGCCTGGCCAACCAGGTGCTCGGCTGGGTCGGCATCGGACCGCAGCCGTGGCTCGCCGGGCAGCACTCGGCGCTGCCCACCACCATCTTCATCGACGTATGGCAGTGGACGCCGATGGTGGTGCTGATCCTGCTCGCCGGGCTCACCTCGTTGTCCGAGGAGCCGCAGGAGGCCGCCCGGATCGACGGTGCCAGCACCTGGCAGCGCTTCCGGCACGTCACCCTGCCGCTGCTGATGCCCACGGTGATCGTGGCCATCCTGCTGCGCGGCATCGACGCGCTGAAGACCTTCGACATCCTCTACGCCACCAAGGGTCGCGGCGGCGGTTCCTTCCACGAGGTGGAGACCCTCAACGTGTACGCCTACGGCCTCAGCTTTGACTACAACGAGTACGGCGTCTCCTCGACCGTCCTCATCATCTTCTTCCTGATCATCATCGGGTCGATGTGGGCCCTGACCGCCCGCCGCAAGGAGGCGCAGCGATGAAGCCCCGTCCCGCCTACCGGGTGTTCCGGGTGGTGGCGCTCGCCGTCGTGGTGCTGGCGCTGCTCGCGCCGCTGCTCTGGATGATCGCCGCGTCGTTCAAGACCAACGTCGACATCTACGACACCGGCAAGGCGCTGGTTTTCTCGCCCACCACCGACAACTACGCCACCGTGCTCAAGCAGGCCAACTACGTCCAGTTCATCGGCAACAGCCTGTGGGTGGCGTTCGCCGCGACCGTGGCGTCGCTGCTGCTGGGCGTGCCCGCCGCGTACTCGATGAGTCGGTTCAACATGCGCAAGTCCGCGCTGGTGGTGCTGATGGCCCGGGTCATCCCCGGCGTCTCGCTGCTGGTGCCCTGGTACTACGTCTTCTCCAACCTGAAGATGGTTGGCGGCTTCAGCGTGCTGATCCTCAGCCACATGTTCGTCTCGCTGCCGCTGGTGGTCTACATCATGATGGGCTACTTCGACAGCCTGCCGACCGAGCTGGAGGAGGCGGCGCTGGTCGACGGGCTCACCCACATCGGCGCGTTCCGGCGGATCACCCTGCCGCTGTCCGTGCCCGGCGTCGCCACCGCCGGCATCCTGTCCTTCATCTTCTCCTGGAACAACTTCATGTTCGCCCTGGTGCTCTCCGGCGCCGACACCAAGACCCTGCCGGTGGCGATCTTCGACTTCGTCGGCTACGCCAGCATCGACTGGGGCGGGCTGATGGCCGCCGCCACCGTGGTCACCCTGCCGATCATGCTGATCGCCCTGTTCGTGCAGAAGTACGTGGTCTCCGGGCTCACCGCCGGCGCGACGAAGGGCTGACCCGTCATGACGACAATCGCGCGCATCGAGACCTTCCTCGTCGCACCCCGGTGGCTCTTCGTCCGCGTGGAGACCGCCTCCGGCATCGTCGGCTGGGGCGAGGCCACCTGCGAGGGACGCTCCGAGACCGTCCGGACCGCCGTCGAGCAGCTCGGCGAGCTGTTGATCGGCCGGGACGCGCTGCGGATCGAGGACCACTGGCAGGTCATGACCAAGGGCTCCTTCTACCGGGGCGGCCCGATCCTGGCCAGCGCCGTCGCAGGGCTCGACCAGGCGCTGTGGGACATCGCTGGCAAGCGCTTCGGGGCGCCGGTGCACCAACTGCTCGGCGGCCCGGTCCGGGACCGGATCCGGGTGTACGGCTGGGTCGGCGGCGACGAGCCCAGCGAGGTCCGCGACCACATCGCCGCCCAGGTCGAGGCGGGACTGACCGCGGTCAAGATGAACGCCTCCGGCCGGATGAGCCCGATCGCCTCGGTGGCCGAGCTCGACGGCGTGGTCGCCCGGGTGGCCGCCGCCCGCGAGGTCCTCGGCGACGACCGCGACGTGGCCGTCGACTTCCACGGCCGGTTCACCCTGGCCAACGCCCGCCGGGTGGCGCCGCTGCTGGAGCCGTACCGGCCGCTGTTCCTGGAGGAGCCGGTCGTCCCGGAGAACTCCCACCTGATCGGCGACTTCGTCCGGTCGACCACCACCCCGGTGTCCACGGGGGAGCGGCTCTACAACCGGCAGGAGTTCCTGCCGGTGTTCCAGGCCGGCATCGCGGTCGCGCAGCCGGACCTCTCGCACGCCGGCGGCATCACCGAGGTACGCAAGATCGCCGCGCTCGCCGAGGTGTACGACGTGCAGCTCGCCCCGCACTGTCCGCTCGGGCCGATCGCCCTCGCGGCCTGCCTGCAGGTCGGCTTCGCCACGCCGAACTACCTGATCCAGGAACAGAGCATCGGCATCCACTACAACCTCGGCGCCGAGGTGCTCGACTACTGCCTCGACAAGACCCCGCTGACCTTCGTCGACGGGTACGTCGAGCGGCTCACCGCGCCCGGCCTGGGCATCGAGATCGACGAGGCGGCGGTCCGCGCCGCCGACAAGCGCGGCCACGCCTGGCGCAGCCCGATGTTCCGGCACCTCGACGGCTCCTACGCGGAATGGTGACCATGACCCTCGACCTCACCGCCGAACTCGCCGCCACCCGCCTGCTGGCGGTCATCCGCGGCACCGACACCGCCGCCGCGATCGCCACCGGCACCGCTCTCCTCGCCGAGGGCGTACGCGTGGTGGAGGTGGCCCTGACCACCCCGGGCGCGCTCGACGCCATCGCCGCGATCCGCGCGGCGGCCCCGCCCGGATCGCTGGTCGGCGCGGGCACCGTGCTCACCCCGGCCGCCGTCGCCGACGTGGCCGCGGCCGGGGCGCAGTTCGTGGTCACCCCCGCCGTGGTCGACTCCATCCCGGAGGCGGTCCGCCGGGGCCTGCCGGTCGCCGCCGGGGCGCTCACCCCGACCGAGGCGTACGCGGCCGTGCGGGCCGGGGCGGCGGCGGTGAAGCTCTTCCCGGCGTCGGTGGGCGGGCCGGCGTACCTGAAGGCGCTGCGCGACCCGTTCCCGCAGATCCCGCTCGTGGCGGTCGGCGGAGTCGGCCTCGCCGAGCTGCCCGGCTACCTCGCCGCCGGCGCGATCGCCGTCGGTGTCGGCGGCCCGCTGGTCGGCGACGCCGCCTCCGGCGGCGACCTCGATGCGCTGCGGGAGCGGGCCCGGGCCTACCTCGCCGCCACGTCATGACCGCCGTCGATCTGCTCACCTTCGGCGAGGCCCTGGTGTCGCTGCGGTCGGCCGGGCCGCTGGCCGGCGGGGGCCCGCTGACCATGCACCTTGCCGGCGCCGAGTCCAACGTGGCGATCGGGCTGGCCCGGCTCGGCTACCGGGCGGCCTTCGCCGGCCGGGTCAGCGACGACGACCTCGGCGCGTTCCTGCTGCGGCAGCTGCGCGCCGAGGGTGTGGGGGTCGACCACCTCATCCGGGACCCGGAGCGATCGGCCGGGCTGATGTTCCTGGAACGCCGCACCGCCGACCTGACCCGGGTGCGCTACCACCGGGCCGGCTCGGCCGGGTCGGCCCTGGGCGTCGAGGACCTGCGCCCGGCCCTGACCGCCGGCGCCCGCGTGCTGCACCTGACGGGCATCACCCCGGCCCTGTCCGACAGCGCCCGCGCGGCCACCCGCTGGGCGGCCGAGACGGCGTCCCGGGCCGGGGCGTTGGTCTGCCTCGACGTCAACCATCGGGGGAAGCTGTGGAGCCGGGATGAGGCCCGCGCCGTGCTCACCCCGCTCGCCGGGTACGCCGCGGTCGTCGTCGCCTCCGCCGACGAGCTGGACCTCGTCGGCGAACCGGGCGCGGCCGAGCAGACCGTGGTGGCCGGGCTGCTGGCGCGGGGCGTGACGACCGTGCTGGTCAAGCTCGGCGGCGACGGCGCCCGCGCGTACACCGCCGACGGGGTCCGGCACGCGGCGGCGCTGCCGGTCACCGCGGTGGACACCGTCGGCGCCGGCGACGCGTTCACCGCCGGCTACCTCTCCGGCCACCTCGACGGCCTCGACCTGGCCGGCCGGCTGCGCCGCGCCGTCACCCTCGGCGCCTTCGCCGTCGCCGCACCCGGCGACTGGGAGGCCCTGCCGCGCCGCGACGAACTGTCCCTCCTGGACGGCCTCCAGCCCGGCAGCACCCTGCGCTGACCCCACCCCCGAGAAAGGCACCCGCTTTGAAGATCGTCGCAGCGGACGTCATCGTCGCCAGCCCCGACCGCAACTTCGTCACCCTGAAGATAACCACCGACGAGGGGCTCACCGGCCTGGGCGACGGCACCCTCAACGGGCGGGAACTGTCCGTCGCGTCCTACCTGGCCGATCACGTCGTGCCGCTGCTGATCGGGCGGGACCCGCACCGCATCGAGGACACCTGGCAGTTCCTCTACCGGTCGGCGTACTGGCGGCGGGGGCCGGTCACCATGGCCGCCATCGCGGCCGTGGACGTCGCGCTGTGGGACATCAAGGCCAAGGCCGCCGGGATGCCGCTCTATCAGCTGCTCGGCGGCGCGTCCCGGACCGGGATCATGGCGTACGGGCACGCCTCCGGGCGGGACCTGCCGGAGCTGTTCGACTCGATCCGCCAGCACCTCGACCTCGGCTACCGGTCGATCCGGGTGCAGACGTCGGTGCCGGGCATCAACGCCGTCTACGGCGTCGCCGCCCAGCCCGGCGCCGACGGCAAGCGGTACGACTACGAGCCGGCCCAGCGCACCCCGCTGCCCGCCGAGGAGGACTGGGACACCCGCGCGTACCTGCGCCACCTGCCCGGCGTCTTCGAGGCGGTCCGCAACGAGTTCGGCCCCGAGCTGCCGCTGCTGCACGACGGGCACCACCGGATGACCCCCATCCAGGCCGCCAAGCTCGGCAAGGCCCTCGAGCCGTACGACCTGTTCTGGCTGGAGGACTGCACCCCGGCGGAGAACCAGGAGGCGCTGCGCCTGGTCCGCCAGCACACCACCACCCCGCTGGCCATCGGCGAGGTCTTCAACACCGTCTGGGACTACCAGACCCTGATCCGCGAACAGCTCATCGACTACGTCCGGTCCGCGGTCACGCACACCGGCGGCATCACGGCCATGCGCAAGCTGCTCGACTTCGCCGCCCAGTACCAGATCAAGTCCGGCATCCACGGCCCGACCGACATCTCCCCGGTCGGCATGGCCGCCGCGCTCCACCTCGACCTGGCCATCCACAACTTCGGCATCCAGGAGTACATGCAGCACGGCGCCCTGACCAACGAGGTGTTCCGGCAGTCGTTCCGCTTCACCGACGGGTACCTGCACCCGGGGGAGCAGCCCGGTCTCGGCGTGGAACTCGACGAGGCGGCCGCCGCCCGGTTCCCGTACGTGCCGGCGTACCTGCCGTTCAACCGGCTCAAGGACGGCACCGTCCATGACTGGTGACCGGCCGCCCACCCGGCACGTCGTGGTGATGGGGGTGTCCGGGGCGGGCAAGACGACGGTGGCCCGGGGGATCAGCGAGCTGACCGGGCTCCGGTTCGCCGAGGCGGACGAGTTCCACTCGGAGTCGAACGTGGCGCGGATGCGGTCGGGCGTGCCGCTGGACGACGCCGCCCGCTGGCCGTGGCTGTGCGACCTCGCCGGCTGGATGGCCGCCCGGCACGCCGAGGGGGTGTCCACGGTGCTGGCCTGCTCGGCGCTGAAGCGGTCCTACCGCGACGTGCTGCGGCAGGGCCCGCCGAACGTGGAGTTCGTCCACCTGGCCGGGGCGGCGGAGCTGATCCGGGACCGGATGGGCCGCCGCGCCGGGCACTACATGCCGGCCAGCCTGCTCGACTCGCAGCGGGCCATCCTGGAGCACCTCGACCCGGACGAGTCGGGGGTGGTGCTGGACGTGGCGCTGTCGCCGGACGACCTCGTCGTGGCGGCGGTCACCGGGCTCGGCCTGCCACTGGGAGCGGCGGTCAGCGGCCGGTGAGCGACCGGCCTGGGCGGGGGCGCGCCCGGGCCGGTTCCGGCGCGGCTCAGTCGGGCAGGGCGTCCAGGTAGACCCAGCGGCCGTCCTCCCGGACGAAGCGGCTGCGCTCCTCGAGGGTGCCGGGACTCCCGGCCTCCCGGTAGTGGGCCCGGAACTCGACCGTGCCCTCGGCGTCGAAGAGGCCGCCCCGGTCGGTGCCGAGGATCTCCAGCCGGGTCCAGTGCAGCCCCGGGTCCAGCCGCAGCCGGGCCGGCCGGGTCGAGGAGTGCCAGCTGCGCAGCAGGTAGTCGGCGTCGCCGACGGCGAAGGCGCTGAACCGCGAGCGCATCAGCGCCTCGGCGGTCGCCGCCGTCGACTCGCCCCGGTGCAGCGGGCCGCAGCAGTCGTCGTCGGGCCGGCCGGATCCGCACGGGCAGGTCCGGTTCGGATCAGCCGCGCTCCGGCGGGCACCGCGTTTCGCCACGCGGTCATTCTCGCTGACGGCTACCGGGAGCTCGTACGGGCCGTCCGCCGGTTGCCGAAGGACTCCATGGTGGTCGCCTTCTTGGCCGGCGCCCGCGTCGCCGCGGTGGCCCGGGCCAGGGCCTTCGCCGTCGCCTTCCTGGCCGGTGCCTTCTGCGCCGCGACCTTCTTGGCCGGCGTCTTCTTCGCCGTGGCCTTCTTGGCCGGTGCCTTCTTCGCCGTGACCTTCGTGGGGGGTGCCTTCTTCGCCGCGGCCTTCTTGGCGGGTGCCTTCTTCGCCGTCGCCGCCGGTGCCTTCTTGGCGGCGGTGGCCTTGGCGGTCGGCTTCCGGGCGGGCGTCGCGGTGGCCGAGACGGCCTTCTTCCGGGCGACCCGAGCCGTCGTCGGAGTGGGTTTCTCACCTGGCGTCTTCGCCGCGCTGGCCCCGGTGGCCCGCTTCGTGGCGGTCGCGACCTTCTTCGCCGCGGCCTTGTTCGGCATCGGGGCCTTCCGCGCGCCGGTGGCTTTCCTGGCGCTTCTGGGCCTGGTGGCCGCCTGGGCCATCGCTCCTCCTCAGGTGCGCGTCGTCCGTGCCGGCGGATCGCGCGCCGGCTGACGGCGCCCGCCGACCGGCACGCTCGGCGGGCAGGTGTCTTCCCCCGGCCCCGGCGGCCAAACTCCCGCGCGGCGGCGCGTCCACCCGGTTGTGGTGGGAGCGGTGCCCCGCTAGGCCACCAGACCCGGCGGCGTCGCCCTCACGGCGCGGGCGTCTCGGCCAGCTCGGCCGGATCAACGTGCAGCGTCGCGAGCAGGCCCGCGTGCTGAACGACGTCGACCTCGTCCGGCAGCTCCCGCCTGATCCAGTCGGCCCGGACGTGCTGGCCACGCGCGCGTAGCACCTCGATGATCCGGTGTCTGGCGATCTTCATCGGTTGCTCCCTCATGAGGCCGTTGCGGAGATCCCCAGCCGCCGTCTGAGGTCGGGGTCGGGGGCGTGGTGTCGGAAGCGCGGCGGACAGCAGTTGCGGGGCGTGGACGCGATTGGCGGCGGTGGCCGCGCGGGCCATCGCCCCCTCTGCCAGCTCACCCGAGCTGTCCGGCGGGACGACGAGCAGGTCGAGCCGGTCGCCGCTCCGGCAGATCGCGGTCAGCAGGCTGGCGGGCTGACTGACGAACCAGCCCAACCGCAGCACCCGACCGGCGACGGTGAGTTGACGAGGGTGGCTGTCCCAGCCGTCGGCACTGAGCACCAGCCGGGTCACCGGTCCGTGGAGCGTGTCGATGGCGAGCACGAGGCCGGGCAGTTCCGCCAGCGGGTCCGTGGACCGGGGCCACCAGCCACCGTCGAGCAGCGTGCGGGTGGAGCCGGTCGGTTCCAGCCGCAGCCGGGGCGCCCGAGGTTCCGCGACGGGCTGGGATGCCTCGGTCAGGTCGGTGCCTGTGGTCCGGGCGGGATGCGGTGCGGACATGACGTCCCCTGGGTGGATCCGGCGTGGCGGCCACCTCGAAAGTGGGATGTCGTCGATTCCGGGATGGTCCTACCCTACTCCCCGTCAGCCGGTCAGCGATGCGCGACGAGCAGCGACGAGAGTGAGCGACGGATGGCCGAGGCCGTGGGCCGGCTCCGCGAGTAGGAGGCGGTCGGCCGGCGGGCCGAGGGCCTGCGCCGGGCGCGTCGACCCCCGGTCGGGCGGCGGCCTTGCGGGACGGTAGTGCAATGCCGGCATGGGCAACGACACCGAGGAACGTCTCGCCGCGGCCGCGCAGGCCCGGCGTGAGCACGAGCTGATCGGGCACCGGCTGGACGACCTGGCGAGGCGGATCCGTGCGGCGCGGGCTGACGTCTCCGCCCTGCGCCAGCGGCTCGACGGCGAACAGGCCGACGTCGACCGGCTGGAAGGACTCACCCTGAGTCGGGTGGTCGCCTCGTTGCGCGGAGCGCGCGACGACGCGCTGGCCCGCGAGCGCGCCGAGGCCCTCGCCGCCCGACTCCGCCTAGCCGAGGCCGAGCGGCTGCTCGCCGCGCTGCAGGAGGAGGCGGCCGCCGCGCAGGCCCGGCGGCGCCGGCTCGCCACCGCGCCCCGGCAGTACGAGGCGCTGCTCGACGAGCGGGAGCGGGCGCTCGCCGACTCCGCCGACCCACGGCGGTCCCGCCTGCTGGAGCTGGCCGACGCGCGGGGGCGGCTCGCGGGAGAGCACCGTGAGCTGACCGAGGCGCTGCGCGCGGCGAGCAACGCCGAGGGCGCCCTGCGCCACCTACGGGAACTGCTCGCCCGCGCGTCGGACTGGTCGACCTACGACGCGCTTGGCGGCGGCCTGATCAGCAGCATGGTCAAGCACGACATCCTCGACGACGCCGCCCATGCGGCCGCCCGCGCGGACGCCAACCTCGCGACGCTGCGGACGGAACTGACCGACGTGTTCGGCGCCACGCCGTACGCGCCGCGGCTGGGGATCGATGAGCTGACCCGGTTCACCGACATCTGGTTGGACAACATCGTCACCGACTTCGCGGTGATGCGGCGGGTCGACCGTGCCCTCGGCGACGTCGACCGGTCGCTCAACGAGCTGGCGCACGTGTATCGCCGGCTCCGGGAGCGGAGCGACGCGGTGGGCGCCCAGCTGTCGGCGGTCGCGGCCGAACGCGCCGCGCTGCTGAACCGGTCCTGAAGGACAACATTGGCTCAATGATCGGCGTGCGGAGCGGCTCTGTTTCTGGGCCGATTCGCTGCCTACCGTCGTCTCGTAACCGTTCAGGAAGGACCGAGACGACGATGACGAACGCCGACATGTGGTTCGACCCGCGCTGCCCGTGGGCCTGGAACGCCTCCCGCTGGCTGCTGGAGGTGGAGCGCGTTCGGGACGTGCGCGTCCAGTTCCACGTGATGAGCCTGACCGTGCTCAACGACGGCCGGGCGGGCCTGGAGGAGTGGTACCGCGAATGGCTCAAGCCCGGCCTCGGCCCGGTGCGGGTGGCGGTGGCCGCCGAGCAGAAGTACGGCACGGAGGTGCTGCGTGGTCTCTACACCGCCCTGGGCGCCCGCATCCACCACGACCGGGCCCCGATCGGCCGCGAGCTCTACCTGGCGGCGCTGGCCGAGGTGGGCCTGCCGGCCGAGCTGGCCGACGCCGCGGACTCCACCGACCACGACGAGGTGCTGCTGGCCAGCCACCACGCCGGACTGGAGCCGGTCGGCGAGGACCTGGGCACCCCGACCATCCACATCCGCGCCGGCGACGGCCGGCGGACCGCCTTCTTCGGGCCGGTCGTCGCCCCGATCCCGCGCGGCGAGGACGCTGGACGGCTCTGGGACGGCGTGCTGCTGGTCGCCGGCACCGACGGCTTCTTCGAGCTGAAGCGCGGGCGTACCCGCCGGCCGATCGAGGGCTGACCGGTGCCCGGCCGATTCCTGCCCCCGCCCGGGCCGGCGCGGACGCTCGCGCTGGCCCAGCTCGCCAACTCGATCGGCGACGGCGCGTTCCTGGTCACCTCGGCGCTCTACTTCACCCGGGTCGTCGGTCTGTCGCCCGGGCAGGTCGGGCTCGGGCTGACCGTCGGCTGGGCGGTCGGGCTGCTGGTCGGGGTGCCCGGCGGCCACGCGGCCGACCGGCGGGACGCCCGGACGGTGGCCGTGCTGCTCGCCGCCGCCACCGGCCTGGCCGTCGCCGGCTTCCTGCTGGTCCGGCAGCCCGTCACGTTCCTCGCGGCGGCCTGCCTCTACGCCGGCTGCCAGACCGGTCTGGCAGCGGTACGCCAGGCCCTGCTGGCGCGGCTGGTGGCGCCCGGCGGGCGGACCGAGGTGCGGGCGCGGTTGCAGTCGGTGGTCAACGCCGGGCTGGCTCTGGGCGCCGCCCTCGGTGGTGCCGCGCTGTCGGCGCGCACCGCCGGGGCGTACCGGCTGATCCTGGTGTTGGACGCGGTGGCCTTCCTCACCGCGGCGGCCCTGCTGTGCCGGCTGCCCACCACGCCGCCGGCGGCCCGGCCCGAGCGCGGTGCCGACCGGCTCGCGGTCCTTCGCGACCGGCCGTACGCGCTGCTCACCGGCCTGAACGCGGTGATGATGCTGTACCTGCCGCTGCTCAGCCTGGTGCTGCCGCTCTGGGTGGCCCGGCGCACCGCGGCCCCGCCCTGGCTGGCGGCGGGGCTGCTGATGGTCAACACGGCGGCGGTGATGCTCGCCCAGGTGCGGGTGGCCCGGCGGGTGGTGGACCGGGCCGGCGCGCTGCGGTCGCTGCGGCGGGCCGGCGCCGCCATGGTGCTCGCCTGCGGGCTCTTCGCGCTGTCGGCCGCCGCCGGCGGGCCCTGGGCGGCCGGGGCGATCCTGCTGCTCGGCGCCGCCGCCCAGGTGTACGCCGAGATGGCGCACGGCGCGGGGGCGTGGCAGCTCAGCTTCGACCTGGCGCCGGCCGACCGGCACGGCCAGTACCAGGGCTTCTTCGGCAGCGGAGTGCCGTTGGCCCGGATGCTCGGTCCGGCGCTGCTGACCTGGCTGATCGTCGACGGTGGACCGGCCGGCTGGCTGGTCTTCGGCGCGGCCTACGCCGCCGCCGCGTTCGCGGTGAGCGTGGCGGTGCGGTGGGCGCGGGGGAGCGGCTTCCGTCATGAACGGACGATGATCTGTTCCGGTCGGGGTGGTCGTGCCGCGCCGGTGGGCTGAGTCACGGTTAGTTGATCATGTGGCAGGTGGGATTCCTGCATAGCGTGGAAACATGAAGAAGCGCTACGTCGCCAGAGTGCCCATGCCCGGCCAACCCGGGCGGGGGCGATCGCGGACGGACGGCGCAACCGTCGCGCGCGGGACGGCGACACCGCCCGGCGCCGACACCGCGGCCGGGCCGGACGTCGGCGTGGCGGCGGTCCGCGCCGCCGTGCCGCCGGGCGACGCGTCGCCGCAGCCGCCACTGTCGACGATGCCCGCCGCCGGGCCCGGCGCGACCCCGGCGCCACTCGCCGTGGCTCCGGCTCCGACCGGCCGGGCGCGAGGGGTGGCGACGCCCCCGGAGGCGCCGGATGCCGGGGGCGGAGTCGACGGCGCCACCCAGATGTTCCAGGCGCCGGACGTCACCGCGGCGATCTTCGTGGACCACTCCGGCCGGCGGGGCCGGACGCTGCGCCGGGTCGTCTCCGCGCTGGCGCTGTTCGCCCTGCTCCTGATCGTGGCGCTCTGGGTCAGCCAGGGCGCGGAGGTGCTCGGGTTGCGGGTGGCCGCCTGATGGCGCTCTGGCGCGGCGGGGAGCGGATCGGCGGCACCGACGACCTCGCACCCCCGCCACCGGAGCGGATCCGGCAGCGCCGGCGGGCCCGGCGCCGCTGGGTGTTCGCCGCGGTGATCACGTTCATCCTGGTCAACGTGCTCGCCGTCGGCGCGTACGCCAACTCGCGCTTCGCCCCGGACCACCAGCGGACCGGAACCCAGAGCAGCGCGTCCGTGCCGGCGCCGGTACGCGCCGGCGGCACCGTCGTCGACCTGCGCGGCGGGAAGCTCGACGCGCGGCGGATGCCCGCCCGGACGATCGCGCTCACCTTCGACGACGGGCCCGACCCGATCTGGACACCGAAGGTGCTGGACGTGCTCAGCCGGCACCACGCCCCGGCCACCTTCTTCGTCCTCGGTTCCCAGGTCAGCCGGTACCCGGACATCACCCGGCGGATGGTCCGCGAGGGCCACGAGCTGGGCATCCACACCTTCACCCACCCCGAGCTGACCAACCTGCCCACGTGGCGGCGCCGGCTGGAGTACGCGCAGACCGAGGCGGCGATCGGCTACACCACCGGGGTCACCACGCCGCTGGCGAGGCTGCCGTACTCCAGCGCGGTCGACGCGGTCGACGACGCCGACTGGGCGGTCGTCCGCGACTCCGGGCGACGCGGGTACGTCTCCGTCTTCGAGGACACCGACAGCCAGGACTGGGCGCGGCCGGGCCCGGACGCGATCGTCCGCAACGCCACTCCGAAGGGCGACCGGGGCGGCATCGTCCTGCTGCACGACAGCGGCGGCGACCGCGCTCAGACCGTCGCCGCGCTGGACCGCTTCATCCCCGAGATGCAGGCCCGGGGCTACCGCTTCACCACCGTCTCGCAGGGGCTCGGCTGGCCCGCCGCCGCCCCCGCCGGCGTCGCCGACCGGATCCAGGGCGGACTGCTCGTCTGGGCGGTGCGGATCGCCGACGCGACGGTCCGCGGGCTCTGGCTGCTGCTGATCGCCGTCGGCCTGCTCACCCTGGCCCGCACCCTGCTGCTGTTCGGCTACGCCGTCCGACACGCCCGCCGCCGGCGCGCGCCCACCTGGTCGTGGGGCGACCGGATCACCGAGCCGGTGACGGTTATCGTGCCGGCGTACAACGAGCGCACCACCATCGCCGCGGCGGTGCGCTCGCTGGCCTCCGGCACCCACCCCGGCGTCGAGGTGCTGGTCGTCGACGACGAGTCCGACGACGGCACGGCGGAGGAGGTGGAGCGGCTCGGGCTGGCAGGCGTGCGGGTGGTCCGGGTGCCCGGCGGCGGCAAGGCCGCCGCGCTCAACGCCGGCGTGGCGCTGGCCCGGCACGACCTGCTGGTCATGGTGGACGCCGACACCGTGGTGGATCCGGACGCGCTGCACCGCCTCGTGCAGCCCTTCGGCGACCCGCGGGTCGGCGCGGTGGCGGGCAACGTCAAGGTCGGCAACCGGCGCCGGCTGATCGGCCGGTGGCAGCACATCGAGTACGTCATCGGGTTCAGCCTCGACAGGCGCCTCTACGACACGTTGCACTGCATGCCCACCATTCCCGGTGCTCTGGGTGCGTTCCGCCGCGAGGCCGTGCTGGCCGCCGGTGGGCTGAGCCGGGCCACCCTTGCCGAGGACACCGACCTCACCATGGGCATCCACCGCGCCGGCTGGCGGGTGGTGTACGAGGAGACCGCGGTCGCCCGCACCGAGGCGCCGAGCACCCTGCCGCAGCTGTGGCGACAGCGCTACCGGTGGAGCTACGGCACCATGCAGGCGCTGTGGCGGCACCGACGGTCGCTGGTGGAGCGCGGCTCGCCCGGTCGCTTCGGCCGGCGTGGCCTGCCGTTCATCGCCCTGTTCTCGGTGCTGCTGCCGCTGCTCGCCCCGGTGGTGGACATCTTCGCCGTCTACGGGCTGTTCTTCCTCGACCGGTACGAGACGGTGCTCGCCTGGCTCGCCGTGCTGGCCATCCAGGTGATCACCGCGATCCTCGCGTTCCGCCTCGACCGGGAACCGCTGCGCCCGCTCTGGGCGCTGCCGTTGCAGCAGTTCGTCTACCGGCAGGTGATGTACCTGGTGCTGGTGCACTCGGTGGTCACCGCGCTGAGCGGGGGCGCGCTGAAGTGGCAGAAGCTGCGCCGTACCGGGGAGGTGGCGGCCCAGCCCACGGCCGGGTGACGGCGGATCAGGTGAGCGGGGCGGTCGCCTCCCGGGCCGCCCGCCGGGCCGACGCCGGCAGCCCGGGCGCGTCCGCGACCAGCGCGCGGGCCTGCGCGGGGGAGAAGACGCCGGCCGCCGGCTCGGCCCGCCCGCACGGGCCGTCCGACTCGCCGGGGCTCTTCACCCAGAGCAGCGCCGCCACCCGCTCCAGCCGGGGATCGGTGGTGGGCGGTGCGCCCAGCGCCTGCGGGGAGGCGTTGCACCACTGGTCGTCCGCCGGCGCCGGCAGCCCGTTGCGGGACGTGTCGATGACCATCTCCCGGCCGCCGACGAGGTCGGAGACCGCCAGCCCCCAGCGGTGGCTGTCGGCGGTCGACTGCCGGTTCGACACGTTGACGGAGAAGCCCTCCGCCCGGGCGACGCCCGCCCGGCGC
The DNA here is from genome assembly GCF_045207895.1 of Micromonospora sp. NBC_00898. Taxonomy (NCBI): domain Bacteria; kingdom Bacillati; phylum Actinomycetota; class Actinomycetes; order Micromonosporales; family Micromonosporaceae; genus Micromonospora; species Micromonospora sp. NBC_00898. Next base: position 2,194,389 of record NZ_CP108775.1, on the reverse strand, counting down.
AGCCGCTCGGCGGTCTCCCGCGGACCGCGCCAGCGCGGGTGACCCGCGTCGCGGTAGACGTGGTGGCCGGCGTCGGCGAGCACCCGGACCGCGCGGGCCAGCAGCGCCGCCCGGGCGTCGTCGAAACACTCGGCGGCGACCGCATCGGGTTCGAGGATGACCGCCGCACGCTGGTCGCCGAGCGCGTCGACCACCTGGTCGACGAAGCGGGCGTACGCCGTGGCGTCCCGGGCGCCGCCACCGGCGCAGTCCAGGTTCGGGACGTGATAGATCACCACCACCGGCAGGGCGCCCTGGCTCCGGGCGGCGACCAGCACCTGGGCCAGGTCGGGGAGTTCTGCCGGGCCGGTCAGCCAGCGCGCCTGCGGGGTGCCGGCGATCGGGTCCAGCCAGGCCGCGCCGTGGTCGCGCCGCCAGTGCGCCGCGGGACTGTCCGTGTCCACCAGCAGCCGCGCGCCGCGGAACGGGTGCCGCAGCGGCGCGTACGACCCGCCGCCGCAGCCGCCGAGCGTCGCCAGCAGCGTGGCGGCCAGGAGCCCGCCGGACAGGGATGCGCGCACCCGGCCAACCTATGCGCTCCCGCCCGCCGCCGCAGCACGGCCGTGGTCGCCCCGGTGTCCGGCGGGTGCGGCCGGGCGAGCGCGCGGCGCGGCGGGCCCTCCGGACGATCGCCGCTCAGAGCTCCACCGGCAGCGGCACCGGGCGCTTGGCGACCCGGTCGTCCCCCGAGGACCGGCCGCGCAGGTGCCGGGCCAGCCAGGGCAGCAGGTGCCGCCGGGTCCAGGCCAGCTCGGCCCGGACCACCTCGTGGCGCGGCCGGCGGGCGGACACCGGCAGCGGGTGCGACCACGAGTCGTCGTAGCCGGGCAGGCCGGCGGTGTGCGCCAGTGCCGCGGCGATCCGCTCGTGGCCGGCGCTGTTGGCGTGCAGCCGGTCGTCGCTCCACAGGCGTGGGTCCGAGGCCACCGGGTGCGCCCCCAGGTCCAGCAGGGTGGCGCCGGTCTCCGTGGTGACCGCCCGGACCGCCGCGTTCAGCGCCACCACCCGGCCGCGCAGCGGCCGGGCCAGCGGCATCACCGGCGCCGGGTCGGGCAGGGTGAAGGTGAGCACGGTGGCGCCCTGGCCGACCAGGGCCCGCTGCACCGCGCCGACGTCCTCGGCGATCCGGTCCGCGTCGAACGACGGCCGGAGCACGTCGTTCATCCCGGCCACCACGGTGGCCAGATCCGGCGCCAGCTCAAGCGCCACCGGCAACTGCTCGGCCCGGATCCGCGCGGTGGTGCGACCGCGGATGGCCAGGTTCGCGTACTCCAGGCCGCCCTGCGCGCGGGCCACCGCCAGGGCGAACCGGTCCGCCCAGCCCCGGTAGCCGCCGTTACCGTCCGGGTCGTCCAGCCCCTCGGTGGTGCTGTCGCCGATCGCCACGTACCGCTGCCACAACATGGTCGCCAGCTTAGGACCGGCCCTCGCCGGGACACCGTGCGGCCGGCCCGGTCCCTGGACGGGCGTCAGAGCCAGCCGGAGCGGCGGAACAACCGGTACAGGGTGATCGCGGCCGTGGCCATCAGCAGCAGCGCCCCCGCGTAGCCGTAGCGCCAGCCCAGCTCGGGCATGTGGGCGAAGTTCATGCCGTAGACGCCGGCCACCGCGGTCTGGGTGGCGGCGATCGCCGCCCAGGAGGCGATCTTGCGCATGTCGTTGTTCTGGTCCACGGCGAGCTGCGCCAGCCGGGACTGCAGGATCGCGTTCAGCAGGTCGTCGTACCCGCCGATCCGGTCCACCGCCCGGGTCAGCCGCCCCTCCACGTCGACGAACCAGCGCTGCAACGCCGGCGGCGGCCCGCCGTCGCGCTGCTCGACCAGGGCGCGCAGCGGCGCCTGCAACGGCAGCACCGCCCGCTTGAACTCCACCACCTCGCGTTTGAGCTGGTAGATGTGCTGGATGTCGGCGTCGCGGTCGCGGGCGAAGACGCTCTCCTCGACGCGTTCCAGGTCCCGCTCCAGGTGCCCGGAGACCTCCAGGTAGAGCTCCACCATCCGGGCGCAGACCGCGTACGCCACCGCCCACGGCCCCTCGGCCAGCACCCCCGGGCGGCGCTGGATGTCCTCCCGGACCGGGGCCAGGGCGCCGGCCGCGCCGTGCCGGACGGTGATCACGAAGCGGTCGCCCAGGAAGACCATCACGTCCCCGGTGTCGATCACCTCGGAGGTGTCGGTCAGCTCGGTGTGCTCGACGTAGCTCGCGGTGCGCAGCACCAGCAGGGTGACGTCGCCGTGCCGCTGGACGGTGGGGCGGTGCCCGTCGGCGAGGGCCTGCGCCACGCTCAGCTCGTCCAGCCCGAAGACGCGGCCGACGCCCGCCATCACCGCCGCCCCCGGCTCGTGCAGGCCCAGCCAGACGAAGGAGCGCCGGGTGCGGCGGCTGCGCGCGTACGCGTCGGCGTAGTGCGGGCGTCCCGGCTCCCGCCGGCCGTTGACGTAGACGGCGCAGTCCACCACGGCGTCCGGGTTGGACCGTCGGGCGGCCGGCGTGGCCGCCGCGTCGGCCGGGCGGCCGAGCAGCCGACCGAGCAGGGCGGGAAGTCGCGCGCCCCGCCGGGTCCGTACCGCCGACCGGTCCACCGCGCACCTCCGCCCCGCCGGGAACTGACGGCCTACCGTACGGCACGGGCCGTCGGCGCGGTCAGCGCGAGGCGGTGGCGAAGACGACGATGTTGTCGGGGTAGTTGCCGGTGCGGGGATTGAACCGCCCGCCGCAGGTGATCAGGCGCAGCCGGGCCGCCGCGTCGCCCCCGTACACCCGGTCGGTGGGGAACCGCTCCTTCGGGTACGCCCCGACACCGTCCACGGTGAACGTCGCTCGCCGGCCGTCGACGCGGGTGACCTCGACGACGTCGCCGGGCTGGAGCCGGCCGAGGTCGAAGAAGACGGCTGGGCCGTTCTGCGAGTCGACGTGCCCGACCAGGACCGCGTTGCCGGCCTCGCCGGGGGTGGGCCCGCGGCGGTACCAGCCGGCCACCTCCGGCTCGTCCAACGGCGGCACCTCCAGGGCGCCGTTGCTGTCGATGGCCACCGGGACGATCTCCGCGTCGACGCCGATCCGGGGGATGGTGATCCGGACCGGCTGGGACCGGGGCAGCACCGGCCCCGGCGACTCGGACCGTTCGGTGGTCGGCGCGGCCGAGGCTGCGGGCTGCGGCGGCCGGTCCGTCGTGGTGCCCAGGCCGGCGGCGACCAGGCCGGCCCCGGCCGCGCCGGTCAGGGTGACCGCCGCGACCACCGCGGCGGTGCGGGCCCGCGACGGCCTGTCCTCGGGGTTGCGCTGCGGGGCCAGGTTCCCACCTCCGTCCGACGTGGGCGTGGTGCCCGCACCGGTCACGCCGGCGCGGGCACCCTCGCACAAGGGATGGTGTGTGGCGACGCCTCAGGCGATGACGGAGGCGCGGCGGCGGCGACGGATCAGCACGTAAGTCCCCCCGGCGACGGCCGCGGCGCCCAGCGCGCCGCCCGCGACGAGCACGCCCGTGTCCCCGTCCTTGCCGCCGGCGCCGGCCTGCGCGCCGCCGATCGGGGTGACGGTGAACTGCGCGCTGCCCCCGTTGCTGCCGTCGCCGCAGGTCGTCGTGACCGTGTAGGTGCCCAGGGTGAACCCGGCGGTGAAGAGTTCGGCGCTCAGGCCGCCGCCCGCCGCCGCGGTGGTGGACCGGACGTTCTCGTCCCGGTTGGGCCCGGTGACCCGGAAGATCGCGTCACCCGCCTTCGGGTTGCAGGTCGAGGTGAGCACGACCGTGCCACCGACCGGGGTGGTGGCGGGTGAGGCGGTGGTGTCGGCGAGCGCGGCGGCCGGGAGCAGGAGTGTGCCGAGGCCCACGCCGACCGCCGCCGATCCGAGAATTGACTGTGCCTTCATGCGCGTCTTCCCTCACTTTTCGTCCGCTGTCTGCGTGGGACGTCGTTCGGGTGGCCAACTCCGTGACTAGCACCGGTGTGGCCAACACTAGGAGGGTTGGGGTGCCCGTCCGGCGTAAATGAGAAATCTTCGTTGCCGTCACGTGTTCCCCCTCGCGCCGGAGAGCTGCGGAAATGCCCACCCAGGACCGCCCGTACCGCCCGGCGGCCCTGGCTCCCGCAGGACCGTCCGTCCGGTTCGCGCCGGTTGGGGCGGTCGCGACTGTCCGACCGGTGCGACCATTCCTGTCCGGGATGTCGGAAACCGCGGTGAGGGGTCCGGCGCCGCCTCGTGGGTCGGTGCCGCAGCGGGTGCCGGCCCGCCCGCACCGGCCTGACCCGCGGGCGGCCCACCGCCGGGCCCGAAGCGGCCCTGTGGGATCCCTCCGACGTGGACGGAAGCCGGGGCCGACCTGCCGTTCGCCGCCCGCCAGGCACCGTTCGCCGCACCGGGCCGACCGCTCCCGGCGGCTGTGCCGCCACTCAGGTCGCGGCCCCGAACAGGGAGAACTACAGTCGGCAGGAGCACACCGGATAGATCGCGACACATATCACGGTGAGGAGCGAGTCGATGACCAACCCGGCCGGCGTCGAGGTCACGGGACCCATGCACCCACGGTACGACGAGATCCTCACCCCCGACGCGCTGGCCTTCCTCGCCGAGCTGCACCGCGCCTTCGATTCGCGCCGCCGGGAACTGCTCGACCGGCGGCGGCGACGCGAGGCCGAGCTGGCCGGCGGCGCGGCGCTGGACTTCCTCCCCGAGACCCGCGAGGTCCGCGAGGCCGACTGGCGGGTCGCCGAGCCGGCGCCCGGCCTGGTCGACCGCCGGGTCGAGATCACCGGCCCGACCGACGCGAAGATGACCATCAACGCGTTGAACTCCGGCGCGAAGGTGTGGCTGGCCGACCACGAGGACGCCAACACCCCGCTCTGGGAAAACGTGGTCTCCGGCCAGCTCAACCTGCGCGACGCCATCGACCGCAAGCTCGCCTTCACCGCACCCGAGGGAAAGCAGTACGCGCTGCACGACGGGGAGCTGGCCACCATCGTGGTCCGCCCGCGTGGCTGGCACCTCAGCGAGAAGCACATCCTGGTCGACGGCGAGCGCACCTCCGGCAGCCTGGTCGACTTCGGGCTCTACTTCTTCCACTGCGCCCAGCGTCAGCTCGACCGCGGCGCCGGACCCTACTTCTACCTGCCCAAGATGGAGAGCCACCTCGAGGCGCGACTGTGGAACGACGTCTTCCTGGCCGCCCAGGAGTGGCTCGGCATTCCGCGCGGGACCATCCGGGCCACCGTGCTGATCGAGACGTTCCCGGCCGCGTTCGAGATGGACGAGATCCTCTACGAGCTGCGCGAGCACTCCGCCGGGCTGAACGCCGGCCGGTGGGACTACATGTTCAGCGTGATCAAGAAGTTCCGCACCCTGGGCAGGGACTTCCTGCTGCCGGATCGGAACGCGGTGACGATGACCGTGCCGTTCATGCGCGCGTACACCGAGCTGCTGGTGCGGACCTGCCACCGGCGCGGCGCGCACGCCATCGGTGGGATGGCCGCGTTCATCCCCAGCCGACGCGACCCGCAGGTCAACGAGACCGCCCTGACGAAGGTCCGCGACGACAAGACCCGCGAGGCCACCGACGGCTTCGACGGCTCCTGGGTGGCCCACCCCGACCTGGTGCCGGTCTGCCGGGAGGTCTTCGACCGGGTGCTCGGCGACCGGCCGAACCAGCTCGACCGCACCCGCGACGAGGTCCGGGTGACCGCCGCCGAGCTGCTCGACGTCCGGTCCACGCCGGGGCGGCACACCGAGGCCGGGCTGCGCAACGCGGTCAGCGTCGGCGTGCAGTACCTGGCGGCCTGGCTGCGCGGCACCGGCGCGGTGGCCATCTTCAACCTGATGGAGGACGCCGCCACGGCGGAGATCTCCCGCAGCCAGGTCTGGCAGTGGCTGCACAACGACGTCGACCTCGACGACACCGGCGAGCGGGTCACCCGGCAGCTGGTCGAACGGATCGCCGACTCCGAGATCGGCAAGCTGCCCGGTGAGCCGGGTGACTACGCCGAGGCCCGGGCGCTGTTCATGGAGGTTGCCGTCGCCGACGACTTCGCCGACTTCCTCACCGTGCCCGCGTACGAACGGATGCCCTGACCGACGACGGACGCGGAGGTGGGCGATGAGCACGACCACGACGGAGATCGACGCTCTCGCCGCCGTGCTGCGGGCCGCGCTCGGGGCTGAGCGGGTGATCAGCGACCGGCAGGAGCTGCGCACCTACGAGTGCGACGGGCTGGCCCAGTACAAGGTCGTGCCGGCCCTCGTCGCGCTGCCGGCCGACGCCGCGCAGTGCGCCGCCGTGGTCCGGGCCTGCGTCGCCGCCGGCGCGCCGTTCGTGGCCCGCGGCTCCGGCACGGGGCTCTCGGGCGGCGCGCTTCCGCACGCCGACGGCGTCCTGATCGTCACCTCGCGGATGCGCGACATCCTGGAGATCGCGCCGGACGACGAGCGGGCCGTGGTGCAGCCCGGCGTGATCAACCTGGCGGTCAGCCGGGCCGCGAACCCGCACGGCTGGTACTACGCGCCCGACCCGTCCAGCCAGCAGATCTGCTCCATCGGCGGCAACGTGGCGGAGAACTCCGGCGGCGCGCACTGCCTCAAGTACGGCTTCACCACCCACCACGTCACCGGCGTCGAACTGGTCACCCCCGACGGCGACCGGGTACGCCTCGGCGGCCGGGCCCCCGACGCCCCCGGCTACGACCTGCTCGGCGCGTTCGTCGGCTCGGAGGGCACCCTCGGCATCGCCACCGAGGTGACCGTGCGGCTGACCCGGCTGCCCGAGTCGGTACGCACCCTGCTTGCCGCCTTCGACAGCACCGACCAGGCCGGGGCGGCGACCTCGGCCATCATCGCGGCCGGGGTGGTGCCGGCGGCGGTGGAGATGATGGACGCGCTGGCCATCTCCGCCGCCGAGGCGGCCGTGCACTGCGGCTACCCGGCCGGCGCCGGGGCGGTGCTCATCGTCGAGCTGGACGGGCCGGAACCGGAGGTGGCCGCCCAGTTCGACCAGGTCGAGCGGCTCTGCCGGGACAACCGGGCGTTCGAGATCCGGATCGCCGCCGACGACGCCGAGCGGGCGCTGTTCTGGAAGGGCCGCAAGTCGGCCTTCGCCGCCGTCGGGCGGATCAGCCCCGACTACATCGTCCAGGACGGGGTGATCCCGCGGACCGCGCTGCCCGAGGTGCTGCGCCGCATCGGTGAGCTCTCCGCCGAGCGCGGCATCCGGGTCGCCAACGTCTTCCACGCCGGCGACGGCAACCTGCACCCGCTCGTCCTGTTCGACGCGTCCGTCGACGGGCAGGCCGAACGCGCCGAGGAGGTCTCCGGCGCGATCCTCGACCTCTGCGTCCGGCACGGCGGGTCGATCACCGGCGAGCACGGCGTCGGCGTGGACAAAGCGAAGTACCTGCCGCGGATGTTCACCGCCGAGGACCTGGACACCATGCAGCTGCTGCGCTGCGCGTTCGACCCGGCCGGGCTGGCCAACCCGGGCAAGGTCTTCCCGACGCCCCGGCTCTGCGGCGAGGTCCCCGGCCGGCGCTCCGGGGTCCACCCCGCGCAGGAAGCCGGCCTGGCGGAGGTCTTCTGATGGCCGCCGACGCGATCCTCGACCGGCTACGAGCCGCCGCCGGAGAGCTGATCCGGACGGCGGCCGAGCACGACACGATCGCCGGAGTGCCGGCCCGGTACGTCGCCGCGCCCCGCGACACCGCCCAGGCCGCGGCCGTGCTGCGCGCCGCCGCCGCCCTCGACCTGGCGGTGACGTTCCGCGGCGGCGGCACGAGACTGGACTGGGGGAGCCCACCGCGTCGGCTGGACCTGATCCTCGACACCACCGCGCTGGCCGGGGTGGTCGAGCACGCCGCCGGTGACCTGATCACCGTGGTCCGGGCCGGCACCCGCCTCGACGCGCTGGCCGCCACCCTGGCCGGCGCCGGCCAACAGCTCGCCCTCGACGCGCCGCTGCCCGGCGGCACCATCGGCGGGGCGGTCGCCACCAACGCCGGCGGGCCCCGCCGGATGCTCTACGGCACCGCTCGCGACCTGCTCATCGGGGTCACTCTGGTCCGCGCCGACGGGGTGGTCGCGCACGCCGGCGGCAAGGTGGTCAAGAACGTCGCCGGCTACGACCTGGCCAAGCTGGTCACTGGCGCGTACGGCACGCTGGGGCTGGTCACCGAGTGCGCGTTCCGGTTGCACCCGCTGCCGGCCGCCGCCGCGTACGTCACCCGCCGGGTCGGCGACCTGGCCGAGGCGGGCCGGCTGGCCGGCAGCGTACGCGCCGCGCAGCTCGTGCCGGCCGCGCTCGAGGTGGACGCCCCGCCCGGCGGCGCCGCGACCGTGACCGTGCTGCTGGAGGGCACGCCGGCCGGGGTCGCCGCCCGCGTGGAGACCGCCCGACGGCTGCTCGGCGCCGACGCCACCGCCTCGGACGAGGCGCCCGACGGCTGGGGCCGGTACCCGTGGCACGACGGCGACAGCGGGCTCAAGTTGACCTGCGCGCTCTCCGGCGTACCGCGGCTGCTGGCCGACGCCCGGGCGGCGGCCGACCGGCACGGCCTGCCGCTCGCGCTGCGCGGCTCGGCCGGCGTCGGCGTCCTCCACGGCGGGGTGCCCGGCGAGGCCGAACCGCAGCGGGTCGCCGCGCTGGTCGACGCGCTGCGGGCGGCGACCGCCGCCGTGGCCGGGCACACCGTGGTGCTCACCGCGCCCCCGGCCGTGCGGGACCGGGTCGACCTGTGGGGGCCGGTCGACGGCCTGGCGCTGATGCGCCGGGTCAAGCAGCGCTTCGACCCGGACGCCCGGCTCGCGCCCGGCCGATTCGTCGGAGGCATCTGATGGCGATCCCGCACCAGCCCGACGGCCCCGACCGCACGAGCGCCTTCAGCTCACCGGGCGGGACCAGCCCCGCCAGCGGACCGCGTGACGTGCTCGGTCTGGCCGCCCGGCCGCCCGGCGAGGGCGCCTTCGACGCCCACCACCCGCCCGCCGCCGACCTGATCGCCGACTGCGTGCACTGCGGCTTCTGCCTGCCCACCTGCCCCACCTATGTGCTGTGGGGCGAGGAGATGGACTCGCCGCGCGGGCGGATCCACCTGATGAAGCAGGGCCTGGAGGGCGAGCCGCTGTCCGACTCGATGGTCACCCACGTCGACCGCTGCCTCGGCTGCATGTCCTGCGTCACCGCGTGCCCCTCGGGCGTGCGCTACGACCGGCTCATCTCCGACACCCGCCAGCAGGTCGAACGCCGGCACACCCGGGGACCCCGGGAGCGGGCGCTGCGGGCGGCGATCTTCGCGCTCTTCCCGTACCGGCGCCGGCTGCGGCTGCTGCGCGGGCCGCTGCGCGCGTACCAGGCCAGCGGACTGGGGTGGCTGGTCCGGCGGACCGGCCTGCTGGCCCGACTGGCACCCACCCTGGCGGCGCTGGAGTCGCTCGCGCCCCCGCTGCGCCGGGCCGCCCGCCTGCCGGCGCGGCTGCCCGCGGTCGGCGCCCGACGGGCCGTGGTCGGCATGCTCACCGGCTGCGTGCAGTCCGCGTTCTTCCCCGAGGTCAACGCCGCCACCGCCCGGGTGCTCGCCGCCGAGGGCTGCGACGTGGTGATCCTGCCCGACCGGCAGGGCTGCTGCGGCGCGCTGAGCGTGCACAACGGACGCGAGGCGGAGGCGCAGGCCTTCGCCCGCCGGACCCTCGACACGTTCGCCGCCGCCGGCATCGACTTCTTCGTGGTCAACGCGGCCGGCTGCGGCTCCACCCTCAAGGAGTACGGCGAACTGCTCCGCGACGAACCCCGTTACGCCACGCTCGCCGCCGACTTCGCCGGCCGGGTCCGCGACCTGTCCGAACTCCTCGACGAGCTGGGCCCGGTTGCCACCCGGCACCCGCTGCCGGTGACCGTGGCGTACCACGACGCCTGCCACCTCGCCCACGCGCAGGGCGTCCGCGACCAGCCCCGCCGGCTGCTGCGCGGCATCCCCGGGCTGGAACTGCGGGAGATCGCCGACCCGGAGATCTGCTGCGGCTCCGCCGGCATCTGGAACGTGCTCCACCCCGGACCGGCCGCCGAACTCGGCGACCGCAAGGCCCGGACCGTACTGGCCACCGGGGCGCGGCTGCTCGTCACCGCCAACCCCGGCTGCCTCATGCAGGTCGCCGCCTCGGTGACCCGCGCCGGCGGCCACATCGCGCTGGCACACACCGCCCAGGTCCTCGATGCCTCCCTCCGTAACCGTCCCGTGGAGGAGCTGCTGTAGGACCCCGAGCCACCCGCCCCCATCCTCCAAGCGTCGAGGTGACCCATGTTCGACCAGTTCAAGGTCGTCACCGATCCCGTCGGTGACTCCGTCGCGCTCTCGGCCATCTTCGCGGTCCTGCCCCTGCTCACCCTCTTCGTCCTGCTCGGGGTGCTGAAGGTCAAGGCCTGGCTGGCCGGGCTGATCTCCCTCGCCGTCGCCCTGGTGGTGGCGGTCGCCGTCTACACCATGCCGGTCGGGCAGGCCCTGCTGTCGGCCACCGAGGGCGCCGCGTTCGGCTTCTTCCCGATCCTGTGGATCGTCATCAACGCCATCTGGGTCTACAACCTCACCGTCGAGAGCGGACACTTCGACGTGCTGCGCCGCTCCTTCGAGCGGGTCAGCCCCGACATGCGGATCCAGGCGATCATCATCGCGTTCTGCTTCGGCGCGCTGCTGGAGGCCCTCGCCGGCTTCGGCACCCCGGTCGCGATCACCGTGGTGATGCTGATGGCGCTCGGCTTCCGCCCGATCCACGCCGCCTCGGTGTCGCTGCTGGCCAACACCGCACCGGTGGCCTTCGGCGCGCTCGCCACCCCGATCGTCACCCTGGCCACCGTCACCGGTGGCGCCAACGACGACTCCCGGCTCACCGTGGACACCCTCGGCGCGATGGTCGGCCGGCAGACCCCGATCCTCGCGGTGGTCGTACCGCTGATGCTGGTGGCGCTGGTGGACGGGCGGCGCGGCATCCGGCAGACCTGGCCGGCCGCGCTGGTCGCCGGCCTGAGCTTCGGCCTGGCGCAGTTCATCGCCGCGAACTACATCTCCGTGCCGCTGACCGACATCGTCGCCGCGCTGGTCTCCGCCGCCGCCGTGGTGCTGCTGCTCCGCGTCTGGCGGCCGGTCACCCCCGCCGACCTGGGCCGCGAGCCGGCGGCCGTGCCCGCCGCCCGCGGGCCCGCCGAGGCCGAGCTGTCCGGACCCGGCACGGTCCGCGCCAGCGCCGGTTCCCGCTCCGGTACGACCACCACCGCCGCCCCCGGGCTGGGCGGCTCGGGCGGCCAGACGCCGCCGGGCGACCCACGTGTCGACGCCACGGCGCCGGTCGGCCGGCACCGCGATGGCGACGACCTGGAACCCCGGCCCACGGACCAGGTGCGCGCCGGGGCGGCGGGCGGCGCTGCCCGGCTCGCCGACACCCCGGTCGAGGTGGTCCGCGCCTACGCGCCCTACCTGATCATCATCGCGATCTTCTCCGTCGCGAACCTCGGGCCGGTGAAGACGGCCCTGGCGAAGGAGCCGTGGACGGTGAAGTTCGGTTGGCCCGGCCTGGACATCCTGGGCGGCAACGGCAAGCCGCTGTCGTCGGCCACGTTCACCCTCAACTGGCTGCCCGCCGCCGGCACGCTGATGATCCTCGCCGGCATCCTCACCGCCCTGCTGCTGCGGGTCTCCGCCGGCCGGGCGCTGCGGGCGTACGGGCGCACCTACGTCGAGCTGCGGTACGCGATCGTCACCGTGATGGCGGTGCTCGCACTGGCGTACGTGATGAACCAGTCCGGGCAGACCAACACCCTCGGCGCGTTCCTCGCCGCGGCCGGCGGGGCGTTCGTCTTCCTCTCGGCGATTCTCGGCTGGATCGGCGTCGCGGTGACCGGCTCGGACACCTCGGCCAACGCGCTGTTCGGCGCGCTGCAGGTGCAGACCGCGGCCCGCGCCGGGCTGGACCCGGTGCTGCTGGCGGCGGCCAACTCCTCCGGCGGCGTGCTCGGCAAGATGATCAGCCCGCAGAACCTGGCGATCGCCGCCGCCGCGGTCGGGATGGCCGGCCGGGAGGGGGAGATCTTCCGCAAGGTGTTCGGCTGGAGCCTGCTCCTGCTGCTGTTCATGTGCGTGCTGGTCGCGTTGCAGGGCTCGCGGGTGCTCGACTGGATGGTGCCCTGACCGTCAGTGTCGACCGGCCCGGGCCGGCACGCCGCGCTGGTGGCGTCCGGACCGGGTCGGTGCGGGGGAGGATCGAACCGTGCACGATGATGACCGGCTTGCCGTCGAGCTCACCGCCGTCGTCGTCGGCGGCGAGGTCGAGCGGCTGACCCGGCTGCTACGGCGTCACCCGGAGCTGGCTACCGCATCGGTGGTGGATCGCAACGGGGGCGTACGGTCGCCGCTGCACCTGCTGGCCGACGCTCCCGGCCACCGGCCGCGCGCTGCGGAGACCGTGCGGGTGCTCGTCGGCGCGGGTGCCGACCCGGAGGCCCAGGCCGGCGGGATGTGGCACACCGAACGGCCGCTGCACTGGGCGGCCAGCAACGACGACGTCCTCCTGATCGACGCGCTGCTCGACGCCGGCGCCGACCTCGAGGCCCTCGGCTCGTCCATCGACGGCGGCCCGCCGCTGTCCAGCGCCGTCGGCTACGGACAGTGGCACGCGGCGCGCCGGCTGGTCGACCGGGGCGGCCGGACCGAGCTCTGGCATGCCGCGGCACTCGGCCTGCTGCCCGTCGTCGCACGCCTTACCGAGGACGCGACCGACCTGGACGGGCCGCTCTGGAACGCCTGCCGAGGCGGTCAGCTCGCCACTGCGAGGTTCCTGGTCGAGCGCGGGGTCCGCCCAGGTGGGTGGCGTCGTGGTCCGGCGGGACGGCGCTCGATGCCGCGCGCGCCAGCGGGAACCGGGAACTCGTCGAATGGCTGGCGTCGGACGTCGGCTGACCGCGTGACGGACCGACCGGGGACTCCGCGCGACCCCCGGCCCTCGTGACCAACGGCTAAAGACGTGTCCGGCGATGATCGCGTGTGCTGTCTGGTCCGTTCGTAGCCCGCGCATCGGTCCCGGCCGATGCTCCAGTGGACTGTGATCAGCCTCGATCGAAGGTCAGCGCGCCCATCATCGCCGTCGAGTCCTCGGCGCCGAATGCGGTGCGTACCACGCCGGGATGGAGCACCGTGGCGGTGACGCCGGTGCCGTCCAGGCGCCGGGCCAGTTCGTAGGTGAACACGAACTTGGCGAGCTTGGACTGGTTGTAGGCCCGCTGACCGGAGTACTTCTGCTCGCCCATCAGATCGTCAAAGTCGATCTTCCCCATGGCCTGTGCGCCGGAGGACACCGTGACGACGCGCGCGGGTGTGCTCTGCTTCAGCCGGTCCAGCAGCAGGTTCGTCAGCAGGAACGGCGCGAGGTGGTTGAGCGCGAATGTGTGTTCCAGGCCGTCTGCGGTCAGATGCCGGTGGGCCCAGAACCCACCGACGTGGTTGACCAGCACGTCCAGCCGAGGATAGGCGGCGAGCAGCTCGCCGGCCAGCCTGCGAACCTCGGCCTGCGAGGACATGTCCGCGGCGAACACGTCCACCGCGGAGTTGCCCGTTTCACGGGCGATGCCGGCGGCGGCCCGCGCGCGAGCCTCGTCTCGGCCGGTGATTGCCACGCGGGCGCCGAGTGTGGACAGGCCGATCGCCGTCGCCTTGCCGATGCCGCCGGTGCCGCCGGTCACCAGGACCGTCTTACCGGCCATCACGCCGGAGGGGTTCTCAGTCATCGCGATTCCGTCTCGGGGCGGGATGCGGGGCGGACGTCGTCAGCGGACGATCTTGAAGTTGAACATCGGGGTGCCCAGGGCGTTCCACAGCCGCAGCCAGACCGGCAGCAGCATCTCGGTGCCGCGGGCGGTGGAGATGTCGCCGAGGTCGATGACGTCGGTGTGGCCGAAGCCCTCCAGCAGGCTGGTGGCGATCTTCTTGGCGTCCTCGTCGTTGCCGGAGATGAACGTGCTGTGGTCGCCGCCAGCGAGCTGGTGCGGGTCGACCATCAGGAAGGCATTCATCGTGTTGAGCGCCTTGACGACCTTGGCGTCGGGGAACTCGCGCTGGATCTGCTCGCCGAGGGAGTCGGTGTCCTTCACGAACAGGGTGGGCGGCATGCCCTGGGAGAAGTCCAGCGGGTTCGCGATGTCCACGAGCACCTTGCCGGCGAGGTTCTCGGCTCCGGCCAGGCGCAGCGCCTCGATCGACACGCTTCCTGAGGTGGCGTTGACGATCAGGTCAGACTCGGCCGCGGCCTGGGCGAAGGTAGCCACCGTCACCGCGGGGTGTGCGGCGGCCCAGGCGGAGAACGCCGGGTTGCCCATGCCGTCGGGCTGGGTGCGGGCCGTGGTCGCGGCGCAACAAGCTAACAGACAAGTCTGTCTAGTCAAACTGCTCAGGGCTGAATGACATGACGAGCGTCATAGAACCGCCATACGGACCTGTCTGTATCCTCGACCGCGAGTCCCTGGTCATCCAAGCGAGGAGGTGCGGCCCGATGAACGAGCAGGTCACGCAGCGGCAACCGGCCCGCGAGCGCATCCTCGATTCCGCGTTCCGGCTGTTCTACGCGTACGGCCCCCGAGGGGTCGGCGTCGACACCGTCATCGCCGAGTCGGGCGTCGCCAAGGCCACGCTGTACAAGCACTTCCCGCGCAAGGATGACCTGGTCCTGGCGTACCTGGACAAAGTTGATCAGGCATGGTTCGGGCAGCTGCGCGCCGCCGCCCGCGCCGCCGGCGACGACCCCCGTACGCAGATGGTGGGCATGTTCGACGCGCTGAGCTCGGGTTGCCGCCGCGAGGGCTACCACGGCTGCGCGTTCATCAACACCGCCGCCGAATCCGAGACGGGCACCGACGTGCACACCCGCACCGTCGAGCACAAGCAGGTCGTTCGCGCGTTTGTTACCGACCTGGCCCGCCGCGCCGGCGCCGCCGACCCTGAACTGCTGGCCCGCCAACTCACCCTGCTGCTCGACGGCGGGCTCGCCTCGGGCGTGCTCGACGTCGATCCGGCCGCCCCGGCCGCCGCGAAGGCCGCTGCGCAGGCGCTCGTCGACATCGCCTGCCCGGCCGCCTGACCGCCTGTCCATCCCTTGACCCCCGGAGACGAACGCAATGCCCGGCACCCTGCTCATCCTCGCCCACCCCGATCTCGGCGCCTCCCGCATCAACGCCGCGCTGGCTGCGGGTGCCCGCGAGGCTGATGGCGTTACCGTCCACGACCTGTACGCCGCGTATCCCGGCTTCGCCATCGACGTGATCCACGAGCAGCAGTTGCTGCTGGCGCATGACCGGATCGTGCTGCAGTATCCGACCTACTGGTACGCCACACCGGCGTTGCTCAAGCACTGGCTCGACAGCGTCCTGCAGCGCGGGTTCGCCTACGGCGGTGGCACGGCGCTGCGCGGCAAGACCCTGCAGGTCGCCACCACCACCGGTGGACCCGCCGCTTCCTACCAGCCCGAAGGGCACAACCGGTACACGATGGCCGAGCTGCTCCTGCCGCTGCATGCCACCGCGAACCTCTGCGGCATGCGCTTCGCTGAGCCGCTGGTCGTCCACGGCGCTGGATACCTCTCCGATGAGGACCTCAGCCTCGCCACCAAGAACTATCGAGAGCACCTGGCCCGCGAGCAGTTCTGATCCACGGCTGCCGAGCACAGGCCAGGCGCCTGGGCGGCTGACCTGGCCCGCCGCGGCGAAGGGTGTCGCGGGTACTGGTCGAGACCGCCTGCCCCGCCGGGGCTGACCGCGTCGGAGACTGACCCTTTCAGAAGGTGTAGCCGCCGGCGCACACGAGCATCTCACCGGTGATGTAGTCCGCTTCGGGCGGGCAGCGGCCCACTGCTCGTCGCTGGTCTTCTGGATCACCGCGTCCCACGGGTAGCCGGCGTTGTTCGCGGCCATCACGGGATGAGAAGTCCCCAGTAAACCGCCCAGGGTAGGAACAGCAGGCCGGCGGCGATGAGCAGGACGAGTCGGGCCCGGTGGGCGTGGGTGAGGTCGCGATGGTGGCGTAGCCACGACAGCGCGGTCGCGGCGGTGGCGATGATGGTGGCGGCGGCGAGGACCTGCAGGACGAGCCAAGGTATCGGGCGCCCGATCAGCACGGGTCCGGCGATGTTCGCCGCCGTGGCCATCATGAAGAAGACGTAGACGATCAGGCCCATCGTGGTTGCCAGGCCGGTAGCGGCCAGCCAGCGTGCCGAGCGCCGTACCAGCGGTGCGCCGCGACGCCCGCCGAGACGGCGTACGGCGGTGGTCAGCGGGTAGCGGGTCAGTAGCACGGTCATGTTGGCGTCCGGGTCCAGCAGCAGCCGCACCCCGGTGGTGAACACAACGCCTGCGCCACCGGCGTGGCCAGCGTGCTCGGCGCCGCTGGCCGGATCGACACGGCGGGGTCACCGGGATCCGCGGGGCGCCAGCGGGGGACCCGTCGAGGCCCGACCGCTGACGCCCGGCCCGCGTGTCAGGCCGTCGATGTGACGGGCCGCACCCGCGGACGCGGCAGGAGGAGCGCGGCGACCAAGGCGCCGACCAGGCACCCGCTGGCGTTCACGACGATGGCGGTGGTGACGCCGGTGAGGACGGTGTCGGCGCTCTCGCCACCGAGGGAGTTGACCGTGGCGGCGACTACGGCGGACATGACCGGGATGCCCATCGTGATGCCGACCTGCTGGCTCAGGGTCGCGATGCCGGTGGCCAGCCCTTGCTCGTCGTCGGGCAGACCGGAGGTGGCGGTGACCATGAACCCGACGATCGCCACCAGGTTGGCCACGCCGCCGACGAAGGTGGCGGCCAGCAGCAGGACCACCCAGGCGTGCGCCGGGCCGAGGAGTAGTAGGGAAAGGGTGGCGGCGGCCTGCACGCCGAACCCGGCAACGAGAGTCCGCCTGTCGCCCCACCTGGTGATGATCCTGGGTCCGACCAGCCCGCCGAGCACCGTGCCGATGCCGAGGACGGCGAAGGACGCACCGGCGATCAGCGGCGGGTAGCCGAGCACTTTCTGCAGGTAGAGGGTGAGTAGGAAGACCAGGGAGGTTTCGGTAGCGAAGGCGAGCAGTCCGGCGGCGTTGCCCCACCGGACGGTCGGCCGGCGCAGGATAGCCGCGGGCACCAGCGGCGCGGTGACGTGCCGCTCCACGATCCAGAACACGACAAGCAGTACGGCTCCCGCGCCCAGCGTCGCCAGGGCCAGCGGGTCGCCCCAGCCCTGCTCCCCGGCGGTGGTCAGCCCGTATACGATCGCGAGCAGCCCGCCAGTGACTGTGACTGACCCGAGCAGGTCGAGGCGGGGACGCCGCGCGGGCCGGCTCTCGGCCACGACGAATGGGGCGACCGCGAGCACCGCGACCGCGACCGCGACGTTGATGAAGAACGCTAACCGCCAGGTCAGCAGGTCGGTCAGCAGCCCACCGAGAATCGCCCCGGTAGTGAACCCGGCGGCCATCAGCGCGCCGTTGAGGCCAAGGGCCCGCTCACGGGCCGGTCCCTCGGGAAACGACGTGGTCAGCAGCGACAGCGCGGCCGGGGTGACCGCGGCGGTGGCCAGACCCTGCGCCACCCGGGCGACGATCAACATCTCTGGATTGGTGGCGGAGCCTCCGACTAGGGACGAGGCGCCGAGCAGCGCGACGCCGGCGAGGAAGAGCCGTCGCCGGCCGAACAGGTCGGCGATCCGCCCGAAGAGCAGAGTGAAGCCCGCCGCGCAGAGGGCGAAGGAGGTTGCGATCCACTGCAGGTTCTCCAGGGAGAGCCCGACATCGCCCCCGATCACCGGCAGCGCGACGTTGAGGATGGAGAAGTCCACCGCGAGGGTGAAGCTGGCGGTCAGCAGCACGGCGAGGGCGAGACGGTCCCGTCGGCTCATTTCGTGGGTCGCCGGCGCGATGGCCGGGTCGGGCTGGTCCAGGCGCGTCATCGAGGGTGTGGTCCTTTCCTGAGCATGGCCGCAGGTCCGAGCGGCACGGCCGCTCGTGGTATCCGCGATGTCGACACCACCCTCGACCGCACCGGCACGCCCAACCAGCGCCCTGGCCTGCCTGGTCTCCGGCTGCCTGGCACGGACAGGGACAGGCAGCGGGGCCCGGCACCGGGCACCATGGGGTGATGGACGGTGAGCACCTGCCGAGCACCGGTGAACTCGGCGACTTCCTGCGCAGCCGACGCGCCCAGGTCACTCCGGAGGACGTCGGTGTCGTTTCTTACGGCGCCCGGCGGGTCCCCGGCCTACGCCGTGAGGAGCTGGCCCAGTTGGCCGGCGTGAGCCCCACCTACTACACCCGGCTGGAGCAGGGGCAGAGCACCAACGCGTCGGAGTCGGTGATCGAGGCGATCGCGCGCGCCCTGCGGTTGACCGACGACGAACGGGCCCACCTCTACGACCTCGCCCGCCCCCGGCCCGGCAAACGGCGGCGCCCCAGCCGCCCGGATACCGCGAGTCGGGGCATCCGACAGCTGATCACCGCGATGACCGACGTACCGACGTTGGTGCTCGGTCGACGAAACGAGGTCCTCGCCTGGAACCGGATGGGACACCTGCTCCTCGCGGGCCACCTCGACCGTGACGCGCCGGACCGCCCGCAGGACCGGCCCAACCTGACCCGGATGCTCTTCCTCGACCCGCACACCCATGACCTCTACCCCCGGTGGGACGAGGAGGCGGCCCGAGCCGTCGCCTCGTTGCGGTTGGTGGCCGGCCGGCACGCCGACGACCGGGACCTCGCCGCGCTGATTGGGGAGCTGTCGATGAAGAGCACCGCGTTCGCCGCCCTCTGGTCGAAGCATCCCGTGCAGAACTGCGTGTCCGGCCGGAAGCACCTGCGGCATCCAGAGGTGGGCGAACTCGAACTGGACTTCGAGGCCCTGCACCTCCCGGACGGCGCCGGACACCGACTGATGACGTACACCGCCGTGCCGGGATCACCCACCGGGGCCGCCTTGCGGCTGCTTCAGGCAGGTGTCGGGACGGAGGGCGCCGTTGCGTTGTAGGACGGGGGGTGTTGAACCCCGTGCTGGGTCCGCGGTCAGATCGCTTGGGCGCCGACAGCGGCGCACCCGTCTCCAGCAGGATCCTGAGGCCGGTCAGCAGCTCCGGCCACCGCTATCGTCGCCGGTCCGGACGATGCGGCTAATGGGTGCGGTCAGCGTGGCCCGTGTGAGGTGATGGCGGCGACCCACAGGGCAGTCATCTGGTCCCGGCGCCGTCGGCTCAGCAGCGCGAAGCACACGGTGAGCACCACCAGGTCGGAGTGGTCGCCGGTTACCTCCACCTCGACGGCCCCGCCCCGCAGCGCCGAGGCCCGCGCCGCGATCCGGCCGGTGTCGCAGGTCAGCAGGGCCCGGTAGTGCCGGAATCCGCGCGTGGTCTCCCACCGGCCCAGGAGATCCCGCCGGGCCAGCGGCGGGTCGAGTTCCAGCGCGGTGGTCCCGGGCGGTCCGGCGGTCACCCGCCTCCGACGGGGGCCGTGGGACCGCACCGACCAGGTCCCCTCGGCCGTCGTCGCCTCGGCGTGGACCAGCCCCCGGCCGGTCCGCAGGGTCCCCTGTGGGATATCCGCTCCGGTGCTGAGCGTCCAGAACCGGCGGGCGGTCCGGCGCAGCGTCATCGTGGTCATGTCAGCCCCGTTCTCGTGGTGGTCGAACGGTGTGCCGGTCACCGGGCCGGCGGCTCGGGGCGGACCAACCCCACCTCGTAGGCGAAGACGACTGCCTGGACCCGGTCGCGCAGGCCGAGCTTGGTGAGGATGGCCGAGACGTGGGTCTTCACCGTGGCGGTGCTCAGGTACAGCCGCTCCGCGATCTCCGCGTTGGACAGCGCCCGCGCGGTCAGCGTGAGCACCTCCACCTCCCGGGCGGTGAGCGTGGCCAGCTCCCGGGATGAGGAGGCCGCCGGACCGGGGAGCCGGTCGGCGAACCGGTCCAGCAACCGCCGGGTCACGCTGGGTGCGAGCAGCGCCTCGCCGCGCGCCACCACCCGCACCGCCTCGGCGAGCTCCGCCGGACGGGTGTCCTTGAGCAGGAAGGCGCTGGCCCCGGCGCGCAGCGCCGCGTAGACCGGCTCGTCCAGGTCGAAGGTGGTGAGCATGATGACGCGGGCGGGGTTGCCGGCGGCCACCAGCTCGCGGGTGGCGGCGATGCCGTCCTGCCGGGGCATCCGCACGTCCATCAGCACCACGTCCGGGCGGGTCCGGTTCGCCACCGCGACCGCCTCCGTCCCGTCGGCCGCCTCGCCGACGACGGTCAGGTCCGGCCGGGCGTCGATGATCATCCGCAGCCCGGCGCGGATCAGGTCCTGGTCGTCCGCGACCACCACCCGGATCGTCATCGGGACACCTGCACGGGGAGCCGGGCCTGCACCCGGAACCCGCCCGCGGGCAACGGGCCCGCGTCGAGCGTGCCGCCCAGCAGCCGGGCCCGCTCCCGCATGCCGAGGATGCCGTTGCCCTCGCCGACGCCCGGCCGCCGGCCGGGCGCGACACCGTCGTTGACCACCTCCAGTCGCAGCACGCCGTCGTCGTAGCGGAGGCTGACCTCGGCCCGGGTGGCGTGGCCGTGCTTCAGGGCATTGGTCAGCGACTCCTGCACGATCCGGTACGCCGACAGCTCCACCCCGCCGGGCAACGCGTCGGCGACGCCGTCCCGGTGCATGGTCACCTGGAGGCCGACCGCCCGCACGGCGTCGGCGAGGGCGTCGAGCTGCGCCAGCCCTGGTTGCGGCCCGTCCGGGTCAGGGCCGGCGTCGGTGGCCAGAGCGTGCAGCATCGCCCGCAGCTCGGTCAGCGCCGACCGGGCGGCCACCTGGATCGAGCCGAGCGCGGCCCGGGCCTGGTCGGGGCGCTGGTCGAAGACGTCCTCGGCGGCGGCGGCCTGTACCGCGATCACGGCGACGTGGTGGGCCACCACGTCGTGCAGCTCCCGGGAGATCCGTTCCCGTTCCCGGGCGATCAGCTGCCGCCGCCGGGCGCCGCGCCGCTCGGCCTGGCCGCGTTGCAGCTCACCGACCGTCCAGCCGAGGCCGAGCCCGATGACCGCGAAGAGCAGGTCCCGCCAGCCGCCGGTGACCAGCTTCCACGGCGTGGGCGCGACCAGCAGCCCCAGCGCGATCAGGGAGACCCGGGGCGGGCGGAGCCGGGCGACGTACGACAGCGGGGCCGCGACCAGTCCCAGCCAGCCCAGCTGCGGGCAGAGCGCCTCCAGCCCGACACCGGCCAGCGCGGCCACCGCGAGGGCGTACGTCGGATGCCGCCGGATCCAGAGCAGGCAGCTGGCCTGGAGGACGGCCAGCCCGACGGCGACGGCCGTCCCGCCGGGGGTCGCCGGGCCCTGGTCGGAGGCGGCCACGAACGGCACGGCGACGGCGAGCAGCACGGCGGCGATCCCGCCGTCGATCAGCAGGAGCACGGTGGATTTCGACCAGCGGCACATGACCCGGATGTTAGGCGTCCATCCGGCCCGGCCTCATCGGTCGCGAGACGGAGATCCCGGCCCGCCTGGTCCGCCGGACGTACCCGGGAACCGGTCCGCGGCGCGATCCGTGGGCCGCCCTGCCGCGCCTACCGTGCCGTCAGAAGTCGTTCGCGCAACCACTGTGGAGGTACGTCATGGACACCGTCATCACCGGACAACCGCACACCGCCGGCGTCGTACGGCCGACGCGGCGACGCGCTCGTGCCCTGGCGGTCCTCGGCGCCGCGGCCGCGGCCCTCGCCGTCTGGGTGGTCGCCGTCCCCCTCGCCGGGGTGGACCTGGCCGTCCGCAACGGCGCCACCGAACAGCCGGTCGGCCCGGGCGCCGTGGCGGTCTCCGCCCTGCTGGCGGGGCTGGCCGCTTGGGCGCTGCTCGCCGTGCTGGAGCGGTTCACCCGGCGGGCCAGGCCGGTCTGGACCGGGGTGGCCGTCGCCGTGCTGCTGGTGTCGATGCTGGCACCGCTGGGCGGGGGAGTGGGCGCCGCGGCGAAGCTCACCCTGGCCCTGATGCACCTCGCCGCCGCACTGGTCATCCCGGCGCTGCGTCGCACCGCCACCGCCCCGGTGACGCCGGAGGCCGCTGCTCGCCGGTGACACCGCCGCGCCCGCCGGCACCCCGGACGACCGCCGCCCGGGGTGCCGCCGGCCTGCTCACCCGTAGATCGCGAGGTCCGGGTCCGCGGCGATGTCGGCGAGCTGGTCCACGGTCAGCGGTGGGACCGGCGCCACCACCACGGCCTCGTGGACCGGGCCGTCGCCCTTGCTGGACGGTCGGCCCGACGGGTCCTGTCCGCCGCTCGCCGCGCCCTCGTTGCTCGTCCGGACGGCGACCACCGTGCGGCCGGTGTAGAGGTACACGGAGCTCTGCCGGACCTGCGACCCGGGCTCGTCGACGGGGCCGAGGCGGTCGCCGACGATCATCACCTCGCCGTGTGGGCCGACCCGGCGCACCTCCCGCTGTCCGAGGGCGACGAGTTCGGCGGCGGTGGCGGGCGGCTGGACCTGCGCGAAGATCAGCACGTCCAGGTTGCCGCGACCGGCGGGGGAGTAGACCTCGGCGCTGGCCACGTACTGCGGCTGCCGCGCCGCCCCCTCGGTCTCGAAGCGCAGCGCCTTCGCGTGGAAGGCGGGGGCGAACCTCGCGTCGGGCATCAGCCGGGTGACCGCTCGGGCCAGCGCGCAGTCCAGACGGTCCAGCACCGTGGCCTCCACGACGGGATGGGCGGTGGCCGGCGGCAGCGACCGGGCCGGCCCGGTCGCTGCTCCGCGCAGCTCCGGGCAGACCGCGCCGAGGTCGGCCGGCGCCCCGGGGGCGGTGGCCGGCGCGTTGCCGGTCACGGTGAGCACGCCGGCGACGGCGACGGCGGCGAGCGCCCCCGCGCTGACCCCCACGGCGGTGCGGCGGCGCCGCTCCCGGCGTCCACGGGCCAGCAGCGCCACCGAGGTGAGCGACATCGGGGGCTCACCGGTCGAGACGTGCTCCCGGATCGCCGCGGTCAGGTCCTGCTCCTGCATGGTCACTCCCCTCGCAGTGCCGGCTCGGCGAGCGCCGCGCGCAGCTTGTCCAGCCCTCGGGCCGTCTGACTCTTCACCGTGCCCTGGGAGACGCCGAGCAGCTCGGCCGCCTCCGCCACCGACACGTCCTCCAGGTGGCGCAGCACGACCAGCGCGCGTTGGCGGGGCGGCAGGGCGTCGAGCGCGGCCCGCACCCGCAGCGCGGTGGCCACATGCGCCTCGTCGCCGGTCACCCGGACCTCGGGTGGCTCGGCCACCAGGCGTTCCCGGCGGCGGGACCGCCGGTTGGACAGGAAGGCGTTGACCACGGCGCGGCGGGCGTACGCGTCGATGGTTCCGGGTTCCAGCCGGCGCCAGTGTCGGTACAGCTGCAGGAACGTCGCCTGCGCCAGGTCCTCGGCGAGATGCCAGTCGCCGCACAGCCCGTAGGCGAGTCGCCGCAGCGCGGCGGCCCGCGCCGCGAAGTAGGCGGCGTAGTCGGACTCCCAGGTGGAGTCTTGTCTCCAGATCACACGTTCTGTACGCCGCAACGGCGTCCGGGGTTGCACGCGGCGTCCGGGTCGGTGGTCGCCGGATGCGGCGGTGCCGGCCGCCAGTCAGGCCGCAAACCAGCCTCCTAGGATGCCGTAGGCGCGGTGACGCGCACCACGGCGGCCGCTCTTGGTCGCCACGGCCGGCCCATCGGCTGCGCGACTAGGGGAGGAGGCCGGCGCGGCGGGCGGCCACCACGACCTCCAGGCGGGTGTGCGCGCCGAGCTTGCGCATCGCCGAGCGCAGGTAGCTCTTCACCGTCTCCGGCCGCAGCCCGAGCTGGTCGGCCACGTTGGCGTTGGTGCAGCCCAGCGCCACGCGGGCCAGCACGTCGGTCTCCCGGGGGGAGAGCGGGCTCGCCGGGCCGGGCGGGGCGCCGCCGGGCGCGGTGGCTGCGCCGGCGAGCCGGTCGGCCACCGCGTCGAGCCGGTCCCGCAGCGCCGGGTCGTCGATCCGATGCAGCAGTCCGCGCAGCTCGGCGTGGGCCTGCCGGACCTCCTCCCAGTCCGGGCCGACGGCGGCCGGGGTGGGGGAATGGCCGCCGGCCGCGGTCCCGGGGGCGGCCGTCCGCAGGGTCGTCAGGGCGTCCCGGGCGGCGTCCCGGTCGCTCAACCGGCGTTCCAGTTCGCGGCCGGCGTCGACGGCGGCGGCCACGAGGCGGTCGCCGAGGAGCAGCCGCTGGCGGACCGCCCCGTACAGCACCGCGCGTACCTGTCGGCGTACCACGACCGGGACGGCGACGACGGAGTGCAGCCCTTCGGCGGCGACCGGGCCGTCGTACTCGTGGCTGATCGAACGGGCCACCGGGTAGTCGTCGACCCGTACCGGCAGTCCCAGCGCGAGGGCCTTGCCGCCGAGGCCGGCTCCGGCCTGGATGGCCAGCCCGCGCAGCGCCCCGGTGGTGGTGCCGGCCAGCTCGGTGATGGTCATCCGGGCCTGCCCGCCGGGCTGGACCAGGCCGCCGAACGCCACCGGCAGGCCGGTGCCGCGCAGCAGGTGCAGCAGGGCGCGGCGGACCTGGTCGCCGTCGTCGTGCGGGTACAGCGGCTCCACCTTCCTCACCTCCCCGGCGGTCCGGCACCCCACGGCCACCCCCGTCCGGGGGTGGTGAGACGCAGGTCACCCGATCGAGGATCAGGGTACTGCGCGCGGCACCGTCCCCCACCGCCGCGCGCCTGGCGACAGGAAGGACACCCCACCATGCCCACCGCCGGCACCGACGCCTTCCGGGAGGCGCGCGACCTTCTGCTCGCGCACCGCGAGGACTACGACACCGCGTACGAGAAGTTCCGCTGGCCGCGCCTGGACGAGTTCAACTGGGCACTGGACTGGTTCGACGTGCTCGCCGAGGGCAACGACGCCCCGGCGCTGTGGATCGTCGAGGCCGACGGGGGAGAGGGGCGCTGGTCGTACGAGGAGCTGTCCCGCCGCTCCAACCGGGTGGCGAACTGGCTGCGGGCCCGGGGGGTGCGGGCCGGGGATCGGCTGATCCTGATGCTGGGCAACCAGTTGGAACTCTGGGAGACGATCCTCGCGGCGATCAAGCTGCGCGCCGTGATCATCCCGGCCACACCGCTGCTCGGCCCCGCCGACCTGGCCGACCGCGTCGAGCGGGGCGCGGCCCGGCACGTGGTGGTCGGCGCGAAGCACACCGGCAAGTTCGCCGAGGTGCCCGGCGACTACACCCGGATCGCGGTCGGCGCCCCCGTCGACGGTTGGCACGCCTACGCCGACGCGTACGGCGAGCACGACGCGTTCACCCCCGACGGGGTGACGAAGGCCGACGACCCGCTGCTGCTCTACTTCACCTCCGGCACCACCGCCCGGCCCAAGCTGGTCGAGCACACCCACTCCTCGTACCCGGTGGGGCACCTGTCCACCATGTACTGGATCGGGCTGCGCCCCGGCGACGTGCACCTGAACATCTCCTCGCCGGGCTGGGCGAAGCACGCCTGGAGCAACGTCTTCGCACCGTGGAACGCCGGCGCGACGGTCTTCGTCTACAACTACTCCCGGTTCGACCCGGCGGGGCTGATGGCGGCGATGGACCGGTGCGGGGTGACCAGTTTCTGCGCCCCGCCGACGGTGTGGCGGATGCTGATCCAGGCCGACCTGACCCAGCTGCGCACCCCACCTCGGTCGGTGGTCGGCGCGGGGGAACCGTTGAACCCGGAGGTGATCGAGCAGGTCGAGACGGCCTGGGGGGTGACCGTCCGGGACGGGTACGGGCAGACCGAGACCACCGCGCAGATCGGCAACCCGCCTGGGGCGCCGGTGAAGCCCGGCTCGATGGGGCGTCCGCTGCCCGGCTACGTGGTGACCCTGGTCGACCCGCTGACCGGCCGGCCGGGCGACGACGGCGAGGTGTGCCTTGACCTGACGCACCGGCCGACCGCGCTGATGGTCGGCTACCAGGGCGACGACGAGCTGACCGGCACCGCGATGCGGGACGGTTGGTACCACACCGGGGACATCGCCTCCCGGGACGCCGACGGCTGGCTCACCTACGTGGGGCGCACCGACGACGTGTTCAAGGCGTCGGACTACCGGATCTCGCCGTTCGAGCTGGAGAGCGTGCTGCTGGAACACGAAGCGGTGGCGGAGGCGGCGGTGGTGCCGTCGCCGGACCCGGTGCGGCTGGCCGTGCCGAAGGCGTACGTGGTGCTCGCCCCGGGTTGGGCGCCGACGGCAGAGACCGCGGCGGCGCTCTTCGCGCATTCGCGGGAGCGGTTGGCGCCGTACCTGCGGGTGCGGCGGTTGGAGTTCGCCGAGCTGCCGAAGACCATCTCCGGCAAGATCCGCCGGACCGAGCTGCGTGCCGCCGAGCGGGACAAGCACGCCGACGCGCAGGCCCGCCCGGCCGGCGAGCACCGCGAGGAGGACTTCCGGTGAGCCTGCCCTCGTACGCCAGCGGGATCTCCGACACCCCGCTGCTCGGTGACACCATCGGGGCGAACCTGGCCCGCGCCGTCGAGGCGTACCCGGATCGGGTGGCCCTGGTCGACTGCCCGAGCGGCCGGCGGTGGACGTACGACGAATTCGGCCGCGCGGTGGACGCGCTGGCCCGCGGCCTGCTCGCGGCGGGTGTGGCCAAGGGTGACCGGGTCGGCATCTGGGCGCCGAACTGCCCGGAGTGGGTGCTGGTCCAGTACGCCACCGCGGCCATCGGCGCGATCATGGTGAACATCAACCCGGCCTACCGTCGGCACGAGCTGGAGTACGTGCTGAACCAGTCCGGGGTGAGCGTGCTGGTGTCGTCGCCGGGCTACCGGACCAGCGACTACCGGGGGATGGTGGAGCAGGTCCGGCACGCCTGCCCGGGGCTGCGGCGGGTCGTCTACCTCGGGGAGTCGAGCTGGGACGACCTGGTCGGTGGCGCGGTGGCGGTGCCGGCGGCGCGGCTGGTCGAGCGGGCGGCGGAGCTGAGCTGCGACGACCCGATCAACATCCAGTACACCTCGGGCACCACCGGGTTCCCGAAGGGCGCGACGCTGTCGCACCACAACATCCTCAACAACGGCTTCTTCGTCGGTGAGCTGGTGCGCTACACCGAGTCGGACCGGGTCTGCCTGCCGGTGCCGTTCTACCACTGCCTTGAGCGGTACAGCTTGCAGGTAACATCGCCGCCATGGCGAGACCCAAGGGGGGCGGCCCTGTGCGGGCCAGCATCTACGTCCGCATTTCCAAGGACCTCACGGGCGAAGAGCTCGGCGTAGCGCGGCAAGAGGAGAAGTGCCGGGAGCTCTGCGCACGCCTCGGCTTCGAGGTGGGGGAGGTGTTCTCGGACAACGACGTCAGCGCCACGAAGGGGAAGGTCCGGCCAGGCTTCGAGGCACTGCTGGCCAGCCAGCCGGAAACGGTCGTGTGCTGGCACACGGACCGGCTCGTGAGGGTGACGAAGGACCTTGAACGAGTGATCGCGCTCAGCGTGAACGTGCACGCGGTGCGCGCTGGACACCTTGATCTGTCGACTCCCGCTGGTCGAGCCGTCGCCCGTACGGTCACGGCGTGGGCGACATACGAAGGCGAGCAGAAGGCGGAGCGCCAGGCTCTCGCGAACCTGCAAGCGGCGAAGGCGGGCAAGCCCTACACGGCAGGCATCCGCCCCTTCGGGTATGGCGAGGATCACGTGGCGTTCGTTCCGGCCGAGGCTGAGGCCATCCGCGAAGGTGCCTCGATGATCCTTGCCGGTGGGTCCCTGTCGTCTGTCGCCCGGAAGTGGACCGAGGCCGGTCTCCTGTCGCCTCGCTCGATCGCGGCCGGAGCGAAAGCGTGGACCCTGCGAGGGGTGAAGAAGGTACTCACCTCCCCGAGGTACATCGGCCAGCGAACCTACCGAGGCGAGGTCATGGGCGATGCTGAGTGGCCGGCCATCCTCGATGACGCGACCCACTACGCGGTGGTGTCCATCCTGTCGAGCCCCGACAGGTTCAGCGGAGGTCCGAGGACCGGCAGGACGGCGACGACGCTCCTGGCTGGCATCGCAGTATGTGGCGTGTGTGGGGAGACCGTGAGCGGCAGGGGGTACCGGGGGACGAAGGTCTACGGATGCCGTCAGACCCACACGCGTACGCCTCGGGACATCGCCGACGAGAGAGCGGAGAAGGCGACTCTCGCCCGCATGGTGTGGCCCGACTTCCTGCCCACCGTCCTTGCCATGCACGCAGAAGGTGGCGATGCCGACACGGCACACCTGCAAGCCGAGATGAAGAGTTTGCGTGAACGCCTCGACGGTCTCGCCTTGGCCTACGCCGAGGGGGCCATCAGCCTCTCTCAGATGACGGCTGGAAGCGAAGCCCTGCGGGTCAAGCTCGAAGAAGTCGAGTCCAAGCTGTCCGGGGTCACCGGTCTACCTCCCCTCGACCCCGTTTCCGGCATCGCTGGACTCATCGAAGGATGGGCCCACACTCGCTTGCCTGTGAAGCGTTCATGGGTGGCGTTCTGCACGATCGTGACTCTGAGGCCAGCGAACGGGAAACACGCACGGAACATGACGCCAGAGGATCACGTCTCGCTCGACTGGCATCACCTTGCAGGGGATGGCGAGGAGTAGCTGAGCAGGCAAAGGGCCCGGCGGCCCCTCGGCGGTCGGACTCGACGGCTCTGCAAGAGGCCGCAGACACCCATGTATGACAGCGGCCCCCGGCGCTGAGCCGAAGGCCTGCCTGTGTCGCTGTGCGCCCGTCTCAGGCGCTCTCTTCAAGGTGCCGGTACAACCGTGGCACGGGAGACGCCCACGACCTTGGCGATGGCGCTCACGCTCTCGCCCTTGGCCTTCCTGGCGGGCCACGGTGAGCACGTCCCCGTTGATGACGGACGGCCGGTGGGTCGGGTGCTGCCGCACGTCGAGGTGAAGGTGGTCGACCCGGCGACCGGGGTGACCGTGCCGCGGGGCGAGCCGGGGGAGTTGTGCACCCGCCGCTACTCGGTGATGCTCGGCTACTGGCAGGAGCCGGAGAAGACCACCGAGGCGATCGACCCGGCCCGCTGGATGCACACCGGCGACCTGGCCGTGATGCGCGAGGAGGGCTATCTCACCATCGTCGGTCGGATCAAGGAAATGATCATCCGGGGTGGCCAGAACGTCTACCCGCGCGAGATCGAGGAGTTCCTCTACCGGCACCCGAAGATCGCCGACGTGCAGGTCGTCGGCGTCCCCGACGAGCGCTACGGCGAGGAGGTCCTGGCCTGCGTGATCCTGCGTGACGGGCACGACACCCTGAGCGTCGAGGAGGTGGCGGAGTTCTGCCGGGACCGGCTGGCCCACTACAAGATCCCCCGGTACGTGCGGGTGCTGGACGCCTTCCCGATGACCGTCAGCGGCAAGGTCCGCAAGGTGGAGCTTCGCCGCGAGGGCCTGGGCGCGGTGGGCGAGGGCTGACGCTCTACGCTTCCCGGTTGGGTGGCCCCAGGTGCGGCCGTCCCACGGGGGGAGGCCGACGTGGGTCACGTGTTCGTCCGGCTCGCCGGGCACGGGCTGCGGCTGGTGCCGCACTGGCCGTACCGGTTCGCGCGGGCCGCCGGTCCGTCCCTCGTGGAGGTGACCGTCGGCTCCCGGCAAGGCGAGCGCCGGGCGGTGATCGGGCCGGGCGCGGCGTCGGTGCGCGACGTGGTGGACGTCGACGAGGGCCCGGTGACCGGGGACTGGCGGCTGGAGGTAGGGCCGTTCACCCTCTGCTGGCCGGACGGGTTGGAGGTGCAGTCGCCGCAGGACCCGGCAGACCCTACGCCGTGTTACCTGTTCGCGTCCGAACACGCGATGATCTTCCCGCAGGGACCCGCGACCCTCGAACGGCTCGCGGCCCCGGACGCCCTGGTGGCACCGGGTCAGCGGATCGTCGGGCGGCGTCTGCTGGGCGAGGACATCGACGTGGCGGAGTTGGCGTACGAGCATGACGGCGCGCCGTGGTGGCAGGCGCACTGAGTCGTCCCGGTGGGCCGCCAGCGGGCGCTGATCTTCACCGGTCAGGCTCCGGTGGAGGGGTGTGGTCTGGTGCGGGCCGCTGGTGACCGGATGGCCGTCACGCTCTGCTGAGGGGCAACGGTGGCTGGTGCGCTGGGATATCTTGCGCACCGTGACGGAGATCAACAGCAAGCGGCTGGTCCTGCGGGATTGGCGGGAGTCCGACCTGGCACCGTGGGCCGCGATGAACGCGGACCCGCTGGTCCGCGAGCACCTGGGCCCGGTGCTTGACCTCGAGCAGTCCACCGCGTCGGTGCGCGGTTTCCAGCAGGACCTCGACCGTAAGGGCTACGGCTTCTGGGCGGTCGAGGTGCGCGACACCGGCGAGTTCATCGGCTTCACCGGCCTGGACGACGTGGACGACGGGGTGCCGTTCACCGGGGTGGAGATCGGGTGGCGGCTGGCCCGTTCCGCCTGGGGCCACGGCTACGCAACCGAGGCCGCCCACGCCGTGTTGGAGTACGGCTTCGACGTCCTCGGTCTGGCGGAGATCCTGGCCGTCACGACCCCGACGAACCGCCGCTCCCAGGCGGTCATGCGTCGCCTCGGCATGACCACCGACCCGGGCGAGGACTTCGACGACCCGGAGGAGGAGGGTCCGCTGCGCCGGCAGACGCTGTGGGGCCTTCGCCGTCCCGACCCGCGCTGACGCTGTCGTTGGTCCCGGCCTGAGGAGTGGGTCATGCCCGCCAGAACTGGCGGGGCGCATAACCCTCGCGGCGCAGCCAGTGCTCGGTGTAGACGATGCGCTCCGCGGCGACCACCACCAGCGGTCCGGCCGGCGGCTCGTCTAGCGACCGGGACCGCTCCACGTGGTCGGACTGCCACCGGTACGCCGGCCAGTGGTGGTCGAAGTCCGGGTCGCCCGCGGTGAGCACCCGGGCTCGTCCGAACACCTGCGCGCCCCGGCTGCTGGCCTGCCCGACCAGCGGCGCGAAGACGCCGATGGAGACCCGCGGGTCGGCGGCGATGTTGCGCATCTTCGGCGAGGAGCCGACCGCGGTGAACATCAGCGTGAAATCGAGGTGGTGGTAGCGCACCGGGGTGGCGAGTGGCCCGTCCGGGCCGGTGGTGGCGAGCACGCACATGTTCTGCGAGGAGAGCAGGTTGAGGATGCGCTCTTCCAGACGGTCCCGGTCGAGTCGGGCGGTGGGGGAGGGGCCGGCGAGCCAGGGGTTGGTGACGGGCATGGGTGATCTTCTCATCCCCACCCGGCGTCGTCGCGGGCGGCGACAATCGGCTGCGGCCGGGGCGGCCGGCGGGAATCCTGGCGGGATGGACATCGACCGCCACGTGCCCGCCGGACGGGAGGCGGCACGGTCGCCGCTGCCGTCCGCGCTCGGCGGCCGGTGGGACGGCCTCACCCTGGACGTCGCGGCGCCGGACCGCCCCGGGCTGCGCGTCGAGGTCGCCGGCGGGCGCAGGATGCTGATCCGCCAGGGCGACCGGGTTGTCCTGCTGGCCCGGCCCCGGGCCGGCCACTTCGGCGTGCACTACCTCCGCACCGGCCGGTACCGGTCGCCGCTGCCGCCGATCACCGCAGCTCACGCCCGCCGGGTCCGCGAGGCCAGCACGGACGACGACGCCTGGGCGGCGCGGTGGTCCCACGCGTTCACCGGGTGGCTCCACGACACCGGGGAGGGGCCGCTGCACCGTGGGTCGTGGGTCCTCGCCCACGGCATGCCGAGCTGGGGCGTCGTCGGCCACTGGTGGCGGCTGCGGGACGTCGACCCGGACCGGGGCCACATCACCTGGTTCGGTTACGGGGACCCGGTCGAGGACCAGCGGGACGTGCTGCCGCTGCGTCCGTTGTCGCCCGCCGACGACGGACGGGTGCGCGCGTTCCGCAAGCAGGCCCGCGACGGGATGCTGCCGCCGGCGCTGCTGTGGTGGGTGAGCGGGCTGAACACCCTGCTGGTGCTCGACGGACACGACCGGATCGCCGCGGCGCTGGCCGAGGGGACTGTGCCCGGGGTGCTGGTGCTCTCGCCGGCCGTCGACGCCCGGCTGGGCGAGGCCTGGCAGCGGCGGGAGGTCGACGAGTACGCGCACCGGATGGGGCACCTCCACCGCACCTGGGGCGATGTGTCCGTCCCGGCCGTGTCCCGGCGGTTCGCCGCGTCGCTCGGCCACATCGCCCGCAGCGAAGGGACCAACCGGGCCTGGCTGCTGCCGGGTGGTCGGACCGCCTGGGACCGGCTGGTGTCCCAGCTCGCCCCGGACTGGATCAACGACGGCCGGCGGTGATGCCCGGCTGACGGCGTTCGAGGCTGCCCGGCAAGTGTCCAGGGGCAGCCTCGTGCACCTCCCGCGACGCCAGCCGTCGCTCTCTGCGCCATCGACCTTCCCGCAAGTTCCCCCCTGGGCAAACAGGTCCGCCGCCACGTCGAGGAGACGGTCCCTCCGCCTCACCACCGCCTCCGTCCCACAACCGAACCTACGGTTCGGTTGCCTGCAACCGGGAAGGCAGCAGATCGCATTCGGTGTTACGTCCCGAGGAAGGCCGAAGTTCTACTTGCCCTACTCGAGCAGGAGACAGAGAAGATGGCGAAGGCGTACTGGATCAACACCTTTCGGTCAATCAAAGACGAGAAGAAACTAACCGCCTATGTCGAGCTGGCCGGGCCGGCGATGCGCGCCGCGGGTGGCAGGTTCCTGGCGCGCGGACTTCCGGCTCGAGCGTTCGAGTCCGGAATCGTGGAGCGCACGACGCTGATCGAGTTCGACAGTGTCGACGCCGCGGTCGCCGCCTACAACAGCCCCGCCTACCAGCAGGCGCTGCGGGTGCTCGACGAGGGAGCCGAACGCGATCTGCGCATCAT
Organism: Micromonospora sp. NBC_00898; assembly: GCF_045207895.1. Lineage (NCBI taxonomy): Bacteria > Bacillati > Actinomycetota > Actinomycetes > Micromonosporales > Micromonosporaceae > Micromonospora > Micromonospora sp. NBC_00898. The sequence goes on along the minus strand of NZ_CP108775.1, from coordinate 2,161,539 downwards.
CGAGGCGGTGTCCTGAACGCACGCTGTCGGCGGTGCGGTCGAGCCCGCTGGGGCCTGTGCGTGAACGACCTGCTGGGTGGGTGAAAGTCGCGCGACTGCTCCGCGCCTTACCCATGACAGCGCCCCTCGGCGTGGGCGGCAGATTCAGGGATACGAGCGGCAGCCGCGGAGCACGCGCTCCGCGGCTGCCGCTCGTGTCAGCGCAGGTGCGACGGTACGCAGGGCCGGACCGACCCGCTGCCCGTGCCGACCGCCGCAACCGCCACGAGCCGCTCACTCCAGGAGAGTCTCTCCTTCCGCCCCACGCGGACCGCCACCACCGGCATCCCCCGCCCGAGCCGCACTCCCACAGCGAAGCCCTCGCGTACGCCCGCCTCGGTTCCGTCGCCGGCTCCTGCCATGACTGCCCGCTACGAGGCCGCGTCGACCCAGGCGCTGGGCGACACGCGCGCGGCGGAACTCGACAACGAGGGCATCGCCGCGGCACGGGACTGGACTGTGATCGTCACGCTGTCTGCGGGGAGCAGGTTCGCCAGCGCCAGCGGGGCCGAGTGGCGGCAGGACGGGCAGGCGGTCACCTCACCGGGCCACCCGTACCGGCCGGACAATTGCAGACCCTAGGTTCGACGTCCACGCCCCGCTCGCCCAGGCGTCCGAGGAGTGCACGGTGGGCGACAGCCCCGTGCGATGGACTGTGAAACGCTTCGTGGCCTCGCCGAGGAGGCGCCGGAAACGTCAGGAATCAGCCCTCGCCCGCCACAGTGCCAGCGCCAGCCAGGCCGAGCCGACCGCGACGAGCAGGCCGTGTGCGACCCGGACGGCCGCGGGCGTGTAGAACTGCGGAAGGAAGAGGGCGAAGCCGAGTGCGAAGAGGATGCCGCTGGGGCGCGGCAGCACCCCCGAACGCCAGACCGCGACGGCAGTCAGGACGGCCGACACCCCGAGCGCGATCAGGCCGAGCCCGAACGTCGTGATCGCGACCGGGTTGTATCGGACCGTGTCGACCAGGTCGAGCAGGTCGAGAGGCTGGCCAGCGGCGTACTTGCTGGCGATGGCGTGCAGGCCGAAGTCCTCGGCGCCGTAGTAGGGCAGGACGAGTCCCACGCCGATCCAACCGGTCACGACGGCGGCGAAGGCGAGCGGCTCGGCTCGGGTGTGCCTGACCGCGTCGCGTACGGCGAGCAGACCCAGCGTCACCAGGATGAAGCCGATCATGGCGAACAGGTGCGAGGCGACCCAGTAGTTGGAACTCATCGCCCGGGTCGCGCCGTTGACCGTGGATTCGTCGTGCCACGGTCGGGTCGCCGGGTAGAGGACGAACAGGACGCCGGCGACAGCGAGGGCGAGGGCGCCGAGCCGGGTGCGGGCGGGGGAGGTGGGCATCGTGTTCTCCAGCGTCAAGATCAGGTGGGGGGCAAACTCGCGGTGAACATGTGGATCAGTTGCTCGTGGGTGGTGTCCAGGTCCTCGGGCAGGCCGAAGCCGCCGGCCGCCTCGATCGAGGCGAAGCCGTGAACGATCGCCCGCAGGCAGCGGGTGACGTGGATGGCGGCCTCGCCTTCGAGTCCGTAGCCACGCAGCACCGCGAGGAAGACCTCAAGCAGCCGTGCACCGGCGCTCGCCAGGGCCGGGTCGTGAAGTGGATCCGGCGGCATCGCGGCGTGGCGGGCCGGATGTTCGACCGCATAACGACGGTAGGTGTGCATCAGGGTGGCGACGGCGTCGTCGCCGCTGCGGCCGACCAACGCGGTGGTGAAGCGTTCGGTCAGTTCTTCCATGATCCGTACGGCCATCAGTGTCCGCAGCTGAGCGAGGCTACCGACGTGCTTGTAAAGCGAGGGTGCGGCGACTCCGGTGCGTTCGGCGACCGCGGCCAGGGTCAGGGCATCCAGGCCCCGATCATCGATGAGGTCGAGAGCCGCGTCGACGACGGCCGCGGTGGACAGCCCGGCCCTAGGCATGATCGCACTCCCGGCCGCCGGAGCGGGTTTGGGAGAGGGCTTGGCTAATCCTCATAGCCAAAAGGCTACATCGAATAGCCGAGGCCGCCAACACGCTGGTCACGGCGGCTCCGTCACGCCGAAGGGCCCGCGACTCAGGGCTCCTGCCCTCAACGACGCGGATTCGGGGTACGTGGACCAAGGGTGGTGATGAGACGGACCGTGCCGCTGGCGGCCGGGACGAAAGAGCGACGATCGCCGCCACGTACGCCGTCGGCATCCTCGAGATCACGGCAAAGGTGGGAGCCCCGAGCCGACCGCGAAGGAAATCTCGTTCAAGGCCGAGCGCGGCAGGAAGCAGTGACGCCAGACCGCGGTACATCCTCGCCGGCATCTGCATCGTGTCGACGCCGCGTGAGAAATGGCCCCGTGGTTCCGGCTGAAATTTGACCCCCTCCGGGAAGCACTGGGAGGTGCTGAGCGTGGAGGACTGGGCGGAGATCCGTCCGTTGCACCGGGCGGAGGGGATGGCGATCAAGGCCATCGTTCGTCGGCTGGGGGTCTCCCTGGAACACGGTGCACAAGGCTCTGGCAAGTCATGAGCCGCCTCGCTATCAGCGGGCGGTGAAGGGTTCGATCGTGGATGCGGTGGAGCCGCAGATCAGGGCGTTTTTGGCGGAGTTCCCGGACACGCCCTCGACGGTGATCATGGAACGGGTTGGCTGGACCCGGGGCAAGACGGTGTTCTGCGATCGGGTGCAGCAGTTGCGGCCGTTGTTCCGCCGCCCCCACCCGGCCCAGCGGCCCGCTTTTGGGCCACGCCGCGCGGCCCCGGCACGGTTCCATTCCTCAAGCCGCCGCCAGCAGGTCATCCCGGACCCGAACCCCAACTCCTAGCCAGGAGCTCCCACTGGATGCCGGTTTGCAACACGAAGAGGATCCCGCACAACACCTGCCGGTCCGGGATCCGCTTGCGTCCCGGATACCGACGATTGCGCTGCGGCTTGGGCAGCACCGGCGATCGTTGCCACAGCCCGTCCGGCACGATCCACGGCGGCTGCTCACCACGCCTCACGGCCGAACCCTGTAGATCACCCTCTATAAGGGACGGAGGGTCCATAGATCATTTTGTTAGGAGCTCTTAGCTAGGCTGACCCGCATGGCATCTCTGGACGAGGCAGCGCCTCGGGGGTCGGGTGTGCTGCGGCACGCCGCACGGGACCGTGGGTGGGAGCCGGCAACCGTCGGTGACCCGGAGACGGCGCAGGCGATCGAGCGGCACATCGAGCACCACTTCGGACCGATCGCGTTCGTCTGGCACGAGCTGGTCTCCGACCTGGTCCACGTCGACGTGCACGTGGTCGCGCCCACCCCGGAACGCCCGTTCCACACGCTGGTGACCTCCGGCATGAGCGACCGGCCGATGGCGGTCCCGGCCGAGGCGGGCACGAGCCCGTACGCGGAGCTGATGATGTGCCTGCCGGCCGACTGGCCGCTGACCGCCGAGGCGTTCCGGGACGAAAGCGCGTACTGGCCAGTTCGGCTGCTGAAGACGGTCGCCCGGCTGCCGCACGAGTACGACACCTGGATCGGCGCCTGGCACTCCGTGCCGAACGGTGACCCGGCCGAACCGTACGCGCCGGACAGCCCGTTCGTCGGCGTCGTCGTCACTCCGATGCTCTGCTGCGCGCCGGAGGCCCGCACCGTCACCACCGACGGCGGCAAGGAGATCGCCCTGCTCGCCCTGGTCCCGTTGCACGCCGCCGAGGTGCGGTTGAAGCTGACCGAGGGCACCGACGCGCTGCTGGAGGCCTTCGACCGGGTGGCGGTCAGCGAGCTGTTCGACCCGGCCCGGCCGAGCAGCGGGTGACCCTGGACGGGCGTACGCGGGTGTTGGCTCGCCTGGCCGACCAGCTACGGGACCGGCGGGGGTCGCATCCCCTGCGGGTCGCCGTCGACGGTCCCGACGCGGCCGGGAAGACCCGGCTGGCCGACGACCTGGCGCACCTGTTGAGCCCCGAGCGGGACGTGATCCGGATCAGCGTGGACGCCTTCCACCGACCGTCCGCGGTCCGTCGCCGTCGCGGTTCCCTCTCGGCCGAGGGTTACTACCTGGACTCGTTCGACCACGACACCATCGTCGCGGAGGTGCTGCGCCCGCTTGGGCCGGGCGGTGCCGGACGGTACCTGCCGGCCGCCTACGACCACCACCTCGACAAGGCGGTGCCGCCGTCGCACCGGCGCGCCACGCCGGACGCCGTCGTGCTCTTCGACGGCGTGTTCCTCCTGCGCCCCGAACTGCGGGACCACTGGGACGTGACGCTCTACCTGCACGTCGAACCCGACGAGACGGTGCGCCGCGCGCTCGTCCGGGATCTCGACCTGTTCGGCTCGGCCGCCGCGGTGCGGCAGCGCTACCGCGAGCGGTACCTGCCCGGTCAGGAGCTGTACCGGGCCGAGGCGCGACCCCTCGAGCGGGCGGACATCGTGCTCGGCATGGACGACCCGCTCGACCCGGTCGTGCTGAGGTGGGCGGACTGAGCCCGGGTCAGTCCCGGCGCCGGGCCTGGAGGGTGTAGGTCTGCGCCAGCCGCCAGGGCCGGTCGGCCAGGCGCCACTCGCCGTGCGCGTCGCGGACCATGTGGCCGGGCAGCGCGTCCCAGGGCGCGCTGTCGTGCTCGACCAGCATGGTGAGGTCCAGCCCGGCGTCGAGCAGGGCGGTGACGACCTCGCCGAGGCCGTGGTTCCACGAGTGCGTGACGGTGTGCTGGAAGGTCGCCTCCGTCTGCACGTACGTGCCGGGACCGTCCCACACCAGCGGCTCCGGCCGCTCGAAGTACGGGTACTCGACCGCGAGCGCGCCGTCGGGGCGGGGGTCGTCGAGGGTGCAGAGCATCGGATGCCCCTCGCGGAGGAAGAGCCGCCCGCCGGGGCGCAGCAGGTCGGCGACGACGCTGGCCCAGCGGCGGACGTCGGGCAGCCAGCACAGCGCGCCGATGCCGGTGTAGACGAGGTCGAAGCCACCCCGGCCCAGCACCGCCGCCGCGTCGTAAACGTCGGCCTCGACGAACTCGACGGCCGCGCCGGTCCGCTCGGCGAGGGCGCGGGCCTGGGCCAGGGAGGCGCCGGAGAAGTCCAGGCCGGTCATCCGGGCGCCGAGTCGGTGCAGCGACACCGTGTCGGTGCCGATGTGGCACTGCAGGTGCGCGCCGCGCAGGCCGGTGACGTCCCCCAGCCGGGGCAGGTCGAAGCGCACCACCTCGCTGAGGAACCCGGGGTCGCCCAGGAAGCGGTCCACCGCGTAGTCCGGCGACGCGGCGTGAGCGGCGGCCCGCTCATCCCAGTTGGCGCGGTTGATCGTGCGGTAGTCGGTCACCGGCAGACCCTCGCACGGGCCGGAGGTGCGGCTCAACGGAGATTCGCCTGGTAGGTTCGCTGGCCGTGACGGGGAAGACGGGGGAACGGCTCGACGGGCGCTTCGCCCGGCTCTGGGCGGCCAGCACCATGTCGGCGCTGGGCAGCGGGATGGCCACCGTGGCGGCGCCGCTGTTCGTCGCGTCGCGGACCGACGACCCGCTGACCGTCTCGGCGGCCTCCGCCGTGGCATGGCTGCCCTGGCTGCTCTTCGCCCTGCCCGGCGGCGTCCTCGTCGACCGGGTCGATCGGCGGCGGCTGATGGTGGTCATCGACTGGGTACGCGTCGCCGCCCTCGCCGTGCTGACCGCCGCGATCGTCACCGGCCGGGCAGGGGTGGCCCTGCTCTACGCCGTGCTCTTCGTGGTCAACGCCGGCGAGGTGGTGTTCCGGACCGCCGGGCAGGCGATGCTGCCGACCCTGGTGCCCCGATCGTTGCTGGAACGCGCCAACGGCTGGCTGGGCGGCGGCACCACCCTGACCCAGGGCATGATCGCCGGTCCGCTCGGCGGGCTCCTGTTCGTGCTGGCGGCGAGCATCCCGTTCGGCGTCAACGGCGCCACGTACGCGCTCAGCGCGGTGCTCATCGGCCTGGTCGGCGGGTCGTACCGGGGCGCGCCCGCGTCGGGTGGCCGCCACTCGGTCCGAGTCGAGGTGGTGGAGGGCTTCCGCTGGTTGCTGTCGCAGCGGCTGCTGCGCACCATGACGTTCCTGATCGGGCTGCTCAACCTCACCCTCACCGCGGCGATGGCGGTGCTGGTGCTGCTCGCCACCCGGCGGCTGGGCCTCGGCTCGGTCGGCTACGGCGTGCTCTTCACCTGCATGGCGGTCGGTGGGCTGCTCGGCTCGGTGGTCGGCGACCGGCTGGTCGCGCGGATCACCGCCACCTGGACCATCCGGGTCGGCCTGCTGATCGAGGCCGGTCTGCACCTGGCCCTGGCAGCCTCGCGCAGCGCGGTGGTCATCGCGGTCGCGCTGTTCGCGTTCGGGGTGCACGGCGCGCTGTGGAACATGGTGTCGAACTCGCTGCGCCAGCGGTTGACCCCGGCCGCCCTGCAGGGGCGGGTGGGCAGCACCACCCTGTTCATCGCCGCCGGCGGCAACTGCCTGGGCGCGCTGCTCGGCGGGCTGGTCGCCGCCCGGTTCGGGTTGACCGCGCCGTACTGGGTGGGATTCGTGGTCGCCGTCGCGGTGACCGCGGTGACCTGGCGGGTCTTCGACCGGTCGACGGTCGCCGCCGCGTACGCCGACCCGGCGCCCGCGCCGGACGACCGGCCGGCGACCGTCGCCTAGCGCGGTGCCGACCGAAGGAGGCCCCGACCCCGGTCAGGCGAGCGGCGGGACGGGCAGCGCGACACCCTCGGCGGCGGAGCGGTGCGCCAGCTCGATCAGCGCGACCGTGTCGACCGCGTCGGACGGGTCGACCGGCATCGGCCTGCCGTCGCACAGCGCCGCCGCGACCTGCGTGTAGAAGTCCTGGTAGCGGCCGGGTTCGGTGGGTACCGGGCGCAGGTCGCCGTCGACGCCGAGCTGGCCGTACTGCTCGGGAGGGACCTCGCCCCAGCCCGGCTTGTCCGGTCGGCCGCCGTCGCGCAGCGCCGCCTCCTGCGGGTCGAGGCCGTAGGTGGTGTAGCCGGCGCGGTCGCCGAGGACCCGCATCCGCGGCCCGAGCTGCGGGGTGACCGCGCTCATCCACAGGTGCGAGCGGACGCCGCCGGTGTGGGTCAGCGCGACGAACGCGTCGTCATCGACCTCGGCGCCGGGCCGCCGGCGGTCCACCTCCGCGTAGACCCGCTCCACCGGGCCGAAGAGCTGGACGGCCTGGTCGACCAGGTGGGCGCCGAGGTCGAACAGCGCGCCGCCGGCCTCGCCGGGTGCGGCGCTCTCCCGCCAGCCCGGCTTGATCGCCGGCCGCCAGCGTTCGAAGCGGGACTCGAAGCGGGTCACCCGCCCCAGCTCGCCGGCCTCGACGAGCCGGCGGACGGTCAGGAAGTCGCCGTCCCAGCGGCGGTTCTGGAACACGGTCAGCGGCACCCCCCGGTCGGCCGCCTCGTCGACCAGGGCGCGGCACTGCGCGGCGTCGGGGGCGAGCGGCTTGTCCACCACGACCGGCAGCCCGGCCGCCAGGGCCGCGCGGGCCATCGGGGCGTGCTGCCGGTTCGGCGCGGCCACCACCACCAGGTCGAGGGTGTCCGCGGCGGCCCACAGCTGGTCGGCGTCGTCGACGAGCCGGGCCTCGGGGTGCTCCCGGCGGGCCTGCTCCCGGCGTTCCGGGTTGGCGGTGACGATGGCGTCCAGCCGCAGCCCGGGGGTCGCGGCGATCAGTGGGGCGTGGAACACCCGCCCGGCGATCCCGTACCCCAGCAACCCCACCCGCAGCGGCGCCTGCGCCATGCCCGTCCCCCGTTCCTCGGTGATCCCCCGAATCTACGCGCCGCCCGGGGCGCGGGTCGGCGGGTCCCCCGGCGGGCGGCGGCGGAGCGTGTGGCAGCGTGGCGGGGTGGATGCATCCCCGGTCGACGTCGACCTCGCGCTGGTGGGCGGCGGCGGCGCCGCCGCCCTGGTCCTGGCCGCGCTGGACCGGCACGGGCTGACGGGGTTGCGGGTCGCCGTGGTCGACCCGGTGCACAAGCGCGGCCAGGATCGGACGTGGGCGTTCTGGGACAGCCCCGGCAACGACCTCGACCCGCTGCTCAGCGCGAGCTGGTCGCGGGTCGACGTGGTCACGCACGCCGGCCGCCGCGTCCTGTCGCTCGCCCCGCTGCGGTACGCCATGCTCCGTTCGGCCCCGGTCTACGACCGGGCTGCCGAGGCGGAGGCGCACCTGGGCGCCGTGCGGATCGGCGCGGCGGCGGGCGCCCTCGACGACGACGGTCACCGGGTGACCGTCCGCGACCCCGACGGCCGGGCGCTGGTGCGGGCCGGCTGGGTGCTTGACTCCCGGCCCCGCCCGCCGCGGCGGCCCGGGCGGACGAGTTGGTTGCAGCACTTCCGCGGTTGGTGGGTGGAGACCGACGGGCCGACGTTCGACCCGGGCCGGGCGGTGCTGATGGACTTCCGCACCCCGCAGCCCGCCCGGGGTGTCTCGTTCGGCTACGTGCTGCCGGTCAGCGACCGGTACGCCCTGGTCGAGTACACCGAGTTCTCACCCGCCCCGCTCACCGACGCCGGGTACGACGCCGCGCTGCTCGGCTACCTCGACCTGCTCGGCCTCGACCCGGCGGCGCTGCGGGTGCGGGAGGTGGAGAACGGGGTGATCCCGATGACCGACGGCCCGTTCGTCGGCCGTCCCTCGCCCCGGGTGGTCCGCCTCGGCACCGCTGGCGGCGCCACCCGGCCGTCGACCGGGTTCACCTTCTCCGCGATGCACCGCCAGGCCGAGCAGGTGGCCGCGGCCCTCGCGGCGGGCGGGCCGCCGGTGCCGCGGCCCGCGTACCCCCGCCGTCACCTGTGGATGGACGCGGTGGCGTTGCGCGCCCTGGACCGGGGGCACGTCGGCGGGGTGGAGTTCTTCGGCCGGCTCTTCGACCGCAACCCGGCCGAGCGGGTGCTGCGCTTCCTCGACGGGGCCACCTCCCCGGCGGAGGACCTGGCGGTGATGCGGTCCAGTCCGCTGCTGCCGATGACCGGCGCGGTGCTCGGCGACGCCGTCGGCCGGCTCCGCGCCCGGCTCCGCCGCGACCCGGCCCCCGTGCGGGGCACCGGGTCGCGGACGGGCGGTCAGGCCGGCCGGTAGGCGGCGATCAGCACCCTCACGAGGTGACGTCCACCAGCAGCAGCGGGGCGGTGCCGGACTCGCGGCTGCCGTAGCTGCTCGACGACGCTCCGTTGGAGGTCAGACCGACGGTGAACGTGCCGTTCCCGTTGACCAGGGGCGTGATGTCGAGGGTGACCCAGGTGCCGCTCGTCGTCCGGCCGGTGGCGGCGATCGACGTGCTGCCGATCAGGGGCGCGTTGTTCCAGCTCATCAGTGTCTCCGACCAGGTCGAGTCCGCGACCGGGCGGACCACGAAGCCGCTGGACGAGCCGGCCGCGACCCACATCTTCAGGCGCGCTCGAAGCACCATGCCGGTCTGCCCGGACACCGTGAACTTCAGGTAGGCGTTGGTGACCGGATCGGCGTCGACGCGCAGGAGCGTGGCGGTCCCGTACCTGCTCGTGGGACTGGACGCCTTGACGTAGGTGTCCGCCACCGGCGGGATCGGCGTGGCTGCCGGGGTGGTGACCGAGGCCGGCGCGCTCTGATTCGAGAAGTTTCCGGCCGCGTCGAAGGCGGAGACCGTGTACGTGTACGACGTCTCCGACAGGGCCGTGGTGTCAGCGAAGGTCGCGCCCGTGGCGGTCCCGACGGCCGTGCCGTCGCGGTACACCGTGTACCCCGTCACGCCGACGTCGTCCGCCGCGGGTGCCCAGGACAGCTCGACCCGGTTGGGCCCGGTCACCGAGGCCTGGAGGCCGGCGGGCTCCGTCGGCGGGCTGGAGTCGGCCGTGGTGACCGTCGTCGGGTTGCTCGGCCCGGAGAGGTTGCCCGCCGCGTCGACCGCCATCACCAGGTACGTGTGTGACGTGCCCGTCCCGCCGACCGCGTAGTCCCGGAACGTCTCGCCCGACGAGGTCTCCGCCAGGAGGCTCCCGTCCCGGAACACCCGGTACCGCACGACCCCGACGTTGTCGGTCGACGCGTCCCACTCGAGGCCGACCGCGCCGGGCACCACGCTGGTGACCCTGAGGTTCGGCGGGGCCGACGGTGCCAGCGTGTCGCGCACCGCGCTGACCGCGTTGGATTCCGCGCCGGTGTTCGAGGCCGCGTCGAGCGCGCGTACCGTCCAGGTGTGCGACTCGTTCGCCGGCACGTCGTGGTCGGCGTATGTCGTGGCCGTCCCGGTCGCCACCACCGCACCGTCGCGGAGCACGTCGTACCCCGTGACTCCGACGTTGTCCGTCGCCGGCGACCAGGTGAGGGTGACCGCATCCGGGGCAGGCGCGGCGACGAGCCCGGCCGGCAGGGTAGGCGCCGTGGTGTCCGGGCCGAGGCTCGTCACGGCCACCGGTGGAGTACGGGTGGATCGGTTTCCGGCCGCGTCGACGGCGTCGACCGTGTACTCGTACCGGGTGGCGCCCGCGACGGAGGTGTCGGTCCACGAGGTCGCGGTCGGGGCCAGCTCGGCCACCGCGGCGCCGTCGCGGTAGACGCGGTAACCGGTCACGCCGTAGTTGTCGGTCGCGCCGGTCCAGTCGAGACTCACCGACGGGGTCGGGTTCGTGATCGCGGTGGCGGTCAGGTCCGCGGGTGCGGTCGGAGCGAGTCCGTCCGCCCCCTTGCAGGACACGGTCGACGAGTCGACGAGGGTCGTGCCGGCGGCCCCGGCCGCGTGGTACTGCACGGCGGCGCGATTGCCGAAGAGTTCCATGCGCACCGCGCCGTAGCTCTTGTTCGTCTTGACCACCCGGGCGTCCGAGCTGGCGAAGCCCTGACTCGAGTGGCCGCCGCCGCCCGCCACGAGTTCGACTATGCCGTCGCTGGCGAGCGTGCCGCCCGCGCCCATGGGCGCCCAGCGCTGGTAGTTGTGGTCGTGCCCGGTGACGAGCAGCGTGACGTGGTGGGAGGCCATGAGGTCCCACATGGCCTGCATCCGCGGCGCCGGGTCCTCGGACCCGACCGTGAACAGCGGGTGGTGCCAGAACACAAGGGTGCACGGGCTGCGGTTGGCGGCGAGGTCCGCGGCGAGCCATTCGTACTGCGGCGTGCCCGGCGCGACCTTGTTGTAGTTGCTGGTCGAGTCGATGGCGATGAAGTGCCAACCGTTGGCGTCATAGCTGTAGTAGTGCGGGATGTTGTCCCAGAAGTGGAAGTAGCCCTCAGCCGCGGCGCCGTCGTACTCATGGTTGCCGACGATCGGAGTAGTGACGCCGCGCAGCCGACCGTAGAATTCCGTAGAGCCCCCGTACCAGTTCTTGAACTCCGTCAGGGTGCCCTCTTCGTACACGTCGCCCAAGTACAGGAACAGGTCCGGGTTCCACCCGACGAGTGCGTCGGTGACGTTGACCGCGTTGGTCTCGCCGCCGGCACCGTCGCCGACGGTGGCCACCACGAACGGTTCCTGCGGACCGCGGGCGTGGATGGGCGGCACGGACCATTGCCGCGTGTTCGGTGGGGCGGTGGCGTTGCCGTTGGCGAAGGTCGCGGTGATGACCGTCGCCGGGGTGACGTACCCGTCGCGCATTCTCGCCGAGACGCCGATCGCGTGTTCACCGTCAGCGAAGTCCGCGGTGGAGATGGTGAACTGGTGCGGCGACTGGAAGTCCGTGAGCAGGTGCTGGCCGTCCAGGGTCCACTCCGTCTTGGCGACGCCAGGACTCGTGCCGACCGTCACGTTGACGGTCGCCGTGACGAGGGTGTCGCCCACAATCGTGCTGCCGTTCGCTGGCTGGGTGAGGCAGACCAGTACGGTGTAGAGCCCGCCGGGCGCGTTCGACGTCTGGCAGGCGGGGGAGGCGCTTTCCGCGGGGCCGCTCAGGGCCAGGTTCAGCCCGGCGGCGACGAGCACGGCGACGATTGCGGACGCGGCCCTGGGGCGGGTCGCACTGCCTGGGTTCATCGGGAGTCCTCTCCCTGGTCAGCGGCTGGCAGAGGGGTAGCTGGTACCGGTGCCGACGTCCCGGATCGGGCCGACGAGGTTGCCGGTGAACACGTTGTCCGAGCCGACGACGGTCGAGTGGCACAGCGCTGAGGCGATGTTCAAGCCGTACTTCTGGGTCCTGGTGGTCTGGTCGTCGGTCGCGCGGTTGCCCCACACCCGGTTGCCGTCACAGGAGACCGCATCCGTCGAGGTGATGCGGATGCCGTCGCGGCCGGACGTGTCGTCTGAGCTGTCGGTGATGGTGTTTCCGGTGATCTCGTTGTCGTCGCCGCTGGTCACGTTGATGCCGTCCTGGCCGGCCTGGGTGATCGTGTTGGCGGTGATGACGTTGCGGTTGGCTTTCTTGTTCGGCTGGTCCGCGATGGGCGAGGACTTGTTGATCTGGATGCCGTGCCCGCCGACGTCGGTGATGAGGCAGCCGGATACCCTGTCCCCGCTGGACGCGAGCAGCTCGATCCCGTCACCGGAGACGCCGACGATGACGCAGTCCCGGATCGTGTTGCCTGTGGACGTCCAGCCCGCGTTCTTGCCGTCGAACACGATGCCTCGACCTCGCGCGGCGATCACCTTGACCCGCTCCACGAGAACGTTGTTGCCCTCGTCGAAGTCGAGCGCATCGCTGGTGGAGCGGGTCGGTCCTCCGGCCGAGACGGTCAGGTCCCGGACGGTGACCCCGAAGGCGCCGGTGAAGTTGAAGGGTTCGGTGTCGCTGGCGGTGCTGTTGTAGTTGCGGATGACCGTCTCGTCGACGCCGGCGCCGACGAACGTGATGTCGGTGACCTGCACGAGTTTGAAGTAATCGGCGCCGAGGTCGAACACACCGGCGGTGAACTGCACCGTCCCCCCTCCGCTCCCGTTGAGGTCGTGGACCGCGCTCTCCACCACGAGCTTGAGACTCCCGGCGTACGTCTGCCCGCTGGTCTGGGAGACCGCCTGGTAACTGCCGGAGCTGCGGGTGACGACGAACGGCGAGGGAGACGGTGGCGCGGGCACGAGCTGGGGCTTGTTCGGCCCCTCACGACTGGTGATCCGGACGCTGGTGTCGTCGGTGGTGGTGAGGGCGACGGTGACCGGACCGTCGCCGGTCACCATCGCCGTCACGTTCAGCGACACCCAGGTCCCCGTGGTCACCGGACCGCTGGCATCCAACGCGGCGCCCACCGCGGGTGCGTTGGCGTAGGTGAGTGTGTTCTCGGCCCAACCGTTGTCGCTGACCTCGTGCGCCTCCACACCGGCGCGAACACTCGACTCGGCGTAGAGGCGCAGCACCGCCGGCGTGCCGGGCGCGATGCCCTGGACGTCGAAGCGGAGATAGGCCACCTGCCGGGGGGAGCCGTCGGCCTTGAGGTAGGTCCTGGTGCCGAAATTGGTACCAGGATCGGCGCTGGTGACGAAGCTGTCGGCCACCGGGGTGAAGGCGGACGCGGCGTGGGCCGGTGCCGCGATGGTCAGCGTCGTCGCGACGAGCAGAGCGACCAGGGCCGCTCTGCCCACCGTCGCCCGACGGTGCGTTCCTGACATGGAATCCCTCCTGATAGAGAACTGCGGGCGTGGAACCAGCGAAGCCGCGCGCACGGCAAGCCGCGCCCTCCCCAGGAGCGGATCTTCATCAGAGGTCGGCGAAGAGGTCCTCCTTCCTCGTGTCGTACGGCCGGTCGCGAGGGGCGCCGGCCGGTGTGGAGCGCCGTCGCTGGAAGGCCACCCCGAGCGGTAACAGCACCACCGCCGCGCCGACGACCAGGAGCGCGCCCCAGGCGCTCAGCCCCCAGTGGTCGCCGTCGCCGGGCTCACTGCTGTCCACCGGCACGTCCACGTCGACGCCAACCCCGAGCAGGTCCGCCAGCACGTTGATGTCGGCCGCGCCGAAGCGCTCGCTCGGCTCGATGTGGGTGTTCTCGCTGAACTCGTTCCAGCTGATCACCCCGAGCGCGTCGGGTTGGGACAGCCGCGCGGCGGTGAAGGAGGCCCGCAGGGTGTCGCCCTCCCGGCGCGGCACCTCCCGCTTCCCGCCGACCAACCGGGCGTCGAAGCCGGGCGTCACCGGGGCGACCCACAACCCGCCCCGCTGGTGCACGGCCCGGGACATCTCCGCCAGCTTCCGCCCGCTGGCACCGGCCACCGGGTCCACGGACGACCAGTAGTAGGCCTGGCCGTCGAGGGCGCCCTCGCTCGACTCGACATCCTCGAGGCTCTTGGCGTTGCCGAGGACCAGCAGCTTCCCGCGTACGCCGGCGATTGTCTGCTGGATCTGCGCGGCGGTGAAGCGGTCGCTGCCGGTCCAGACCACCACCGGCCGGCCGAAGATGTCGAAGACCGGGTCGGTGGCGTACCGGGTCGCGAAGTACGACAGGTCCGTGCGGACGGTGTCGAACGCCAGCGGGGTACGGGAGAAGTCGAGTCCCTGGTACACGATGCCCAGCCGGAACTTCTCCTCCCGGGCCACCTCGACCAGCTTGGCCAGGCGTTCGTCGAGCTGCGGGGTGTGCTTCCACGACACCAGGAAGCCGTTGATGCCAGCGGTCTTCGCCATCCGCACGTGCCGCCGCATGATCTCGGTGTCGTCACTGGAGTAGCGCCCGAGCAGCGGATAGTCGATCTTCGCCCGGTTCCAGGACGTCGGGTTGAACCAGATGTAGTAGTAGGCGAGGACCGGGACGGGAGCCGCCGCCGACGGAGGCGGGGTGTCCCGCCGGTGGCCCACCTCGGCGTGCGCCGACGCGGGCGGCAGCAGGGTGACCGTGAGTGCGGCGAGCAGCAGCAGCAGGGCGACGCCGCTCCGCGCCGGTGCCGGCTGCCGGTCGTCGGCGGGCTGGACGTGCGGTCGGCCCGCGGCCTCGGATCTCATCCGCAACCGCCTGCGGTGCCGCGATCGGGGGCGTTCCCGTTCCCTGGTCCGGGTCATCAGGGCACCCCCGGCGTGGCGCAGCCGGCCGAGCAGATGCGGCCTGCCGAGCAGCACCAGGCCCACGGCGACGAACAGCACCGCGACCGTCACCAGGATCAGATCGGCCAGGCTGATCACGGTGAGCGACACCACCTGGTCCTTGCTGATGCTGACCGGACGTCCGAACGACACGCCGCCGCCGAAGACGGTGATCGTGTACGTGCCCCGCGGCAGGTCGGGCACCAGCGCCGTGCCGTCCCGGCCGAACGGCAGCCGCTGGACGCCGCCGTCGGCGCGGGTGAGCTCGATGCCGTCGCCGACCTGCCGGGTGAAGAACATGTCGGTCGCCGTGAACGAGACTCGGAAGAAGAGCAGCTGCACCACCCACGCCTGCTGCTCCCACGGCACGAACCGTTGTCCCGCCCGGTTCACCACCGAGGTGCCGTCGACCATCGCGCTGTCGACCACGTAGTAGAGCTGCTTGGACACCAGGCCCTGGGGGCCCTGCTGGGTGCGGCTCTCGGAGACCCAGAGCGGCCGGCCCAGCTCGGCGCCGCTCAGGTCATGGATCTCGCCGGTGTTGCTGCGCAGCCGCATCGCGGTGACCCGGTCCGCGGGCACGGTGTTGCCGAAGCGGTCGATGAAGCTCCAGGAGACCAGTCGGGCGGTACGCACACCGAGCTCGACGACCTTGCCGCGCGCGCCGGCGTCGACGTTGCCGCGGAAGCGGTCGAACACCACCTTGCGGTCGCTGCTGATCCGGGTCTCCGGCACGACGAGGCGCCTGCCCAGGTCGGTGAAGTTGCGGACGGGGACGTTGATCCGGCCCTTGGCATCGGACCTGGCCACCGTGCCGTCCACCTTCACGACCACGCCGGGCAGCGGGGGCACCGTCTGCAGGTGCAGCGTCCCCGGCTTCGCCGACGCGGGCCGCGCGTGTGCGGCGGTGGGTAGCACGACCACCGTCAGCACGGCCGCGACCAGCGACAGGAGGGCCGTCCGCGCGATCCGCCGGGTCACGTCCATCGCCGCCGTCGAAGCGCCGCGACGCCGACCAGCGCCGCCACAAGGCTGCCGGTGACGGCGTACGAGGTGTACACCGGGACCGGGTCCGGTCTGACGACGACCGGGGGCGTGCGTTCAGTGCTGAGGAAGGCCGCCGGCCGCGGTGGCCGGTCGAAATCGAAGGCGCTGAGGAACGTCTGCGCTTTGCCGTCCCGTTCGGCCAGGGGTTTCAGTCGCCAGTTGACCTCGATGAACTTCAGCACGGAGGTGAAGTCCAGGGTCGTGGAGTCGACGTGGCCGCGTCTGGCGTACGGGCTGACCAGCAGCGCCGGCACGCGGAAGCCGTATCCGTACTTGTCGACCTGCGGGGGCGGCACGTGGTCGTACCAGCCGCCCCAGTCGTCGTACGACCAGAGGAACGCCGAGGAGTCCCAGTTCGGTGAGCGCATCAGCTGCGCCAGCAGCGTCCGGACGAGGTTCTGGCCGGCCCGGATGCTGCCGGGCGGATGCTCACTGTCGCCGGCCGGGGCGATGAAGGAGACAGCGGGCAGTTGGCCCTTGGCGGCGTCCTCGTAGTACTCGTCCAGGTCCACGATCTTGCCGAACAGCCGTGGGTCGTCGACGTAGCGCGCATAGGCGAGCAGCGGCACCCAGATCACCTGTGCCCCCCGGTCGATGTCCTCCTCGCTGGTGCGGGACCGGAACGTGATCGTCGGGTCGTAGTTCTCCACGTAGAACTTCCAGCTGATCCCGGCCGCCTCCAGCCGGTCGAAGATGGTCGGGATGTCGCCCCAACCCTCCTTCGGGATGGACTCCGAGGCGCCGCTCGCGCCCGGGCCGCCCGTCACCCGGAACATGTGGTTGCGGATGCTGCCCGAATTGGACGAGCTGAAGAAGCGGTCGAAGAGCACGTACTCGTCGGCGACGTTCCAGTAGTACGGCAGGTCGCGGTCGTCGTAGTAGGCCATCGCGAGCTTTCCGTCCTTGCCCTGCGTGCTCACTCCCTCGACGAACCCGTCCATCCGGCCCTTGTCGTACTGCACCCGGAACGCCTCGGCGGTGTGGTCGAGGTCGAGGCTGCCCAGCTCGCCCAGGTGGAAGGGCTTGACGCAGGGTTCGGCCTGGCCGCGGCGCACCGGCATGCAGGTGTCCGCGGGGATCCCGTCGACCCCGGGCCGGGTGCCGAAGTAGTTGTCGAAGGTGTGGTTCTCCTGCATGAGGAAGACGAAGTGGTCGACCGGTGTGGTGGGGCTCGGCGGGGGTGCCGTCCGGGGCGCGGCGTGCGCGGCCGCGGCCGGGTTCGCCAGCGCCAGCAGGCAGGTGATCAGCAGCGCGCGGGCCAACAGGCGACCGGCGCGCGGGCGGGTGGGGTCGGTCATGGACGCACCTCGTAGATGATGACGACCGGAACGGGGACCCGGGCCCCCGTGGAGTCGGTCCCGTCGACGTACTCGGTGTGCACGACGCGCCCGTGGTAGCGGCGGATCAGGACCATCAACCGCTCGGAGAAGAACGCCGAGCGTCCGGCGGAGAACGAATCCCAGACGACGTACTGCAGGTCGTTGTGGCGTAGCCACCAGTCGGGGTTGGGCAGCGGCTCGTACGACGGGTTGCGCCGCAGCGGGTTCGGGCTGACCGAGAGGCCGTAGCTGCGCCGGTGGCCGTAGTACTGGATGATGTTGGCCATCGAGGGGCCGAGGGTGAGCACCACCGACCCGTCCGGCGTGTTCGCGGCGAGCCACCGGCCGGCCTCCCGGCCCCCCGGCACCCCGCCGGATCCGGCGAGGAAGGTCGAGTTGTCGGCCCGGTTGACCGCGTTCCAGCTCGGGACGAGCAGGCTCAGGGTCACCACCGCGAGCACCGAGATCCGCAGCGCCCGCACCGCACTGCGATCTTCGGCGTCCGGTGACCGGAAGGCCCGGCGAAGCAGCCGGGCGATGCGTTCGGGCGCCGGTAGACCGATCAGCGCCCGCGCGGCGAGCACCGCGACGGGCGCCGCTGCGGGCAGCAGGTACTGGAAACCCTTGACGGGCCACAGTTGGAAGAACACCACCGGTGCGGCGATCCACGACACCAGCAGCGTCTCCCGCCAGGAGCGGCGCCGGCGCAGCCACCACAGGCCGCCGGCGGCCGCCGCCACCACGAGAAGTCCCATCGCCACCGGCACGGTCTCGATGTAGAACCCCATCGAGTGGTTGGGGCGCCGGAACAACTGCCACACCAGATAGCTCTTGCCGGTTTGGCTGCGCCCGGCCAGCGCCTGCGAGACCGGGTGCGTCAGGAAGACCGCCACCATCGCCGCGAGGGCCAGCAGCGACATCCGTACCGGCCGACGCACCGTCGGCGTCAGCGCCAGGAACGCGTACACGCCGCCGGCCAGGACGACACTCGTCTCCTTCGTCAGCATCGTCAGGCCCAGCATGGCGCCCGCGGCGACGTACCAGAGCATCCGCTGGCCTTGGACGAACCGGACCAGGCAGTACAGCGTGAGCGTCGCGAACAGCACCATCGGGCCGTCGAGGAGGACCTGGCGGGTGACGACCACGTGGTACGGCATGACGGCGACGAGCAGCGCCGCGACCAGCCCGACGCGCCGGCCGTAGAGCCGGGCACCCAGCAGGTGGACGGCCAGCACGGTCGCCACGCCCAGCATGGCCACCACCACCCGCCCGGCGACGTCGACCTCGCCGGTGCGGAAGAACGGCGACAGCAGGGTCTGGAAGAGCATCGGATGGGCGCGGAAGACCGGGAAGAACGGCGAGTAGTTCGGATTTCCGGCGAGCGAGGCGGCCTGCCCGGCGTAGACGGCCTCGTCGCTGTTGAAGCCGAGGGCGTCCAACTGCCACACCCGTAGGAACAGCGCCAGCGCCGCGACCGCGACGAGGGCGGCGGGCGCCGCCCACCGGCGCCACCCGCGTTCCTGGCCGGCGCCCCCGGGGCGCGACGCCGGCTCGGGCGCCGGCTGGTCGACCGGGTGGAGCACGACCGTCGAACGGTCGTGCTCCACCTCCTCGACCGAGGATCGGCTCACACTCACGCACGCGCTCCGCTCGGGGCCAGCGCCCCACTCCACCGAGGCCACGTCGGGAGAATCACCTGCTGCTCGGTGGGCAGGTCCCCGCGGTCCTCCCGCAGCAGGCGCGGGATCTCGTCCGCCCAGCCGAACCGGTCCGAGGCCACCACCCGGCTGCGGACCTGGGACAGGAAGCCGGTGAGGATCTCCCGCTCCCGCTGGCGCAGTTGCGCGTACCCCTGCCCGCCGATGGTGATCGCGGGCGCCAGGTATCGGAACGGCGGGAACCCGTACGCGTCGTCGGTGTTCTGGATCATCCGCTCCAACGTCTCGTCGTGGCCGAGGTCGCTGATCCGGGGCGTGCCGCGCTCGATGATGAACAGCTCCTCCACCCGGGTGCTGGTGCCGATGCGGCAGGGGACAAGCCGGTCGACGCTGTACTTCGGCGGCGGGACGAGCCGCTGGGTGATGGCGTTGATGCCCATGATCGGCAGGTTGAACCGGCTCAGGGTCAGGGCCAGCGATCGGCCACCCTTGGAGTGCAGCCGGCTCTGGAACTGCAGCCGACGCCACTCGGCCGGGGTCAGGTCCTGGGCCTGCACCGCGCGCAGGGTGTGCGCGCTGATGGTCAGCGGCTTGGGGAAGCACATCGCGACGCCGTCCGGGCTGACCAGTGTCATGTCGTCGGAGAGGAAGAGCCCGCCGTGGTCGCGCAGCAGGCGCAGCACGGTGGCCGTCTTGCCCGTGTCGGTGAGGGCGGAGAGCATCACCCCGACGCCGTTCAGGCTGACGCACGCCGAGTGCAGCAGCATGTGGCCCCGCGACACCAGCACGAACCGCAGCAGCGCTTCGATGATGTTGGTGTAGACCACGTGCGGTGAGCGGGCGAGCAGCGGCCCGACCTGGATGTCGATCGGGGAGCCGAGTTGGATCCGGAAGTTCGCGCCCAGCCGGCCGAGGTGCTCCTCGTACCGCAGGACGGACTGGTTGGCGTACTCGGTCATGGCGGCCCGGCGCCGCGGCCCACGGCCGCCCACGTCGCTGACCCGTACCGCGATGTCGACGTCCGAGTCGGCGACCCACTGGGCGCGGAAGAACTCCAGTTCCGGCAGCATGATCTGGGACCCGATGGTGACCACCCCGGCCACGTCGTACCGGTACTTGAGGTACTGGTACCGCTTGCGGGAGGGGGCGGCGGCGGCCTCCGGGGCCCGCAGGTTGACCAGCATGCGTACGGGATCCCGCCGGCCGGTGCTGCCGGAGGTGTAGATGACCCGGTCGTTGATCAGGAAGCGGACCAGGAACAGTGCGACCAGCGTCAGCGCGTTCGCGGTCAGGATGCCCACGCCTGCCCAGACCAGGGCCTGCAGCGCCGGCAGCCGCAACAGCAGCAGCAGATTGTTCAGCAGGAAGAACCGACCCGACCGGCCGGCCAGGGAGCCGTGTCGGTTACGCCGGTAGACGAGGGTGTCCACGAGGACGAAGTTCCAGGCCGTCGAGAGCTGGGTCGCCAGCGCGGCGCCCAGCAGGTGGTGCAGGTTGGCGGGCTCGTAGAAGAACCACAGGGCGGCGGTGTTGACCACCATCCCGGACAGTCCGACCAGTCCGAAGGTGATCATTCTGCCGAGCTCCCGCAGCCGGTCCGGGGCGGCGGCCGGGCCCTCGCGCATCTGGCCGACCAGCCGCTGGCTGCGCAGCCGCCACAGGTGCCGCAGGAAGGTCAGCCCCTCCCGCAGCGATGCCTTGGACCGACCGGCGTGCCGGGGAGCCATCTCGTAGGCGACCTCCGCGACCCGCGCGCCGGGGTGGCGGACGAGCAGCTCCAGCAGGACCTTGAAGCCGATCGGGTTCACCCGGTCCAGGTCGACGGCCGCCCGGCGGAACGCGAACAGGCCGCTCATCGGATCCGTGATGGTGGTCAGGCGACGGGGAAAGAGGCTCTTCGCCAACCGGGTCGCCCACGACGAGGTGACCTCGCGGGTGGCACCGGCGAGCCCCTCGTTGGAGCCCTCCCCGGCGTAGCGGGTGCCGACCACCACGTCCACGTCGTGCCGCATTGCGATGGCCGCCAGGCTGCCGGCCGACTCCGGCGGATGCTGGAGGTCCGCGTCCATCACCAGGACCCACTCGCCGCGGGCGTGCCGCGCGCCGAGCACCACCGCGCCGCCCAGCCCGCCGGCGCGCCTGCCGGGCGGCCGGTGCAGCACACGTACGGCGACCGGGGCGTCGGCCGCGTGCCGGGCGAGGACCTGCACCGTGTCGTCGTCGCTGTCATCCACGATGATAATCTCCGCGCGCAGCGGCGCGAGGGCCGGGCCCAGTCTGGACAGCAGCGCGGGAATGTTCTCCGCCTCGTTGCGGGTCGGCACGATGACGCTCAAGCGGATCTGACGGTCCGATGCGGGCCGGTGCAGATAGGTCGGTTCGAGGTCCGAGTCGCGTCCGTGCTGGCGTCGCCGGGGTTCGCCGCCCGGATTCCCGGGCTCTTCGTCGTCCCTGTCAATCGAACGTGTCTGTGCAACCTCGGTCATTCGACCCTCCATCAGTTGCGCTTCCGGGCAGTAACGAGCCGCCGGATATCCGGCTCAGGAACAGCGAAAGAAGCCTGCCGTACGGGAAATGTGCCCCGGGGTCGAACTGGTTCGGCCTCGGGGCGATGGGAAATGACGGGGTGGCCGCGGGTTCGTCAGAGATTACGAAAGGTAAACACGACGTGTCTAACACTCAACGAGTCGTGAACGCGACAGCGACTCAGCGGAGAACTCAGCCGTTCGGCCACCATGCCCAACCTGGGCCGAGTGCGGATCGGCCAGCGTCTGGTTGCGCTGGGTGATCGCTGGGCGGCGACACGGGGAATTTCCCGCTGATCGTCGGGAGTGGGCGGACGCCTTTTGCTGCAACGGGGTAGGGCATCGGCGCGGCCGGATCAACGGATCGAGGTGGCGCCATCGACGCTCACTGACCGCGACGGCGGGCATTTTTTTCAAACGGGCGCGGGTGGCCGTTCGGCTGAACACCCACCTCCGGAAAGCGCCATCGCCGTCGACGGGTAATCCGAACAGACGCACCGAATGATGTAGTGCGACGACCGTTCTACCGCGGACTCCGATGCCCGAGCGGACCAATGAGGACAGGGCTGCTCGGCGCGGCCCGGTATCCAATCGGTGGGGCGAACACCTCGACCGGTTTGTTCGACCCGAACGTGTCGCCGCCGAGTGGATCCAGCGGATCGCAGGACGAATCATCCGCAGGGAGCGCCGCACCCGCCACAGCGGAGGAGGTCGGGCACCCTCGGCAGCCGCCGGCGCGGCCCGGGCCGCTCAGGCCGATCCGGCGACCACCGCGTCACGGATGAGCCTCCGCAGGCCCTCCATCGGGTCGCCGTCGCCCGCGCCGAGCCGGTTGCGTACCGCGGCCACCGTCAGCCCCAGCTCCGGGTACGCGAACGCGAGGCTGCCGCCGCTGCCCGCGGTGCCGAACGAACCGTCGGCCTCGACCGCGTAGCCCAGCCCGAAGGCCGTCTCCTGCCCGAACACCCATTCGGTGCCGCGCACCGCCACCGTGGACACCTCGCGCAGCCGCTCGGGCGAGATCAGCCGTGCGCCGTCGACCGGGCCGAGCAGCGCCGCGTACATCCGGGCCACCGCCCGCGCGGTCATCGTGCCGACGGCCGGCACGTCGGCGCGCAGCACGTCGGGGTTGCCGCCGATCGTCGCGTCGGGCCGGACGGCGGGCGGGGCCACCGCGTCGAAGTTCGGCAGATTCGCGCCGGCGTACTCCATCAGCGCGGCCAGTCCGGCGTCCTCCAAGCGGGCCAGCCGGCCGAGGTCCGCCTCGGGAACCCCGAGGAAGAGTTCCCCGGTAACGCCGAGCGGCGCAGCCACCTCCTCGGCGAGCACCTGGGAGATCCGTCGGCCGGTGACCCGCCGGACCACCTCTCCGACGAGCCAGCCGAACGTCCACGCGTGGTATGCGATCCGCTCGCCCGGCGCCCAGCGCGGCTCGGCGGCGGCGACCAGGGCGCACATCCGCTCCCAGTCGGTGAAGTCCGCGGGGGTGATGTCGGCGGGCAGCGCCGGCACGCCCGCCGTGTGGGTGAGGGCGTGGCGCAGGGTGATCGCGTCCTTGCCGTGCTGGGCGAACTCCGGCCACACCTCGGCGATGCGCAGGTCGTAGTCGAGCTGCCCGCGCTCGGCCAGCACGTGCACCACGGTGGCGGTGAGGCCCTTGCCGGTGGAGACGGCGTGCACCGGGGTGTCCGCGGTCAGCGGCCGGCCGGTCGTCGGGTCGGCGGGGCCGGCCTGTTCCTCGACGATCGGCTCACCGTCGAGGTAGGCCGCGACCTGCACCCCGGCCTCCCGGCCGGAGGAGACCAGCTCGTCGATCGTCCTGCGCACCTCAGCCCGCAGGCCGTCCCAACGTCCGTCCATGGTGAGCCAGCCTGCCAGAGCGGCGCGCGCCGGTCGCGGGGATTTCAGCCGGTCAGCAGCCGGGCCCGCAGCGCGGCGACCAGCGCGGCGGCGAGGGCCAGGTGCCTGATCATGGCCGCACGCCGGCGGCCGTACGCGGGTCGGGTAATCCCGCCGGCCGGCGTACCCGGTAGGTTGCCGGCATGGTGGAGGCGGCGGGCGGCGGGGTCGTGGAGATCTGGACCGACGGGGCGTGCAGCGGCAATCCCGGCCCGGGCGGCTGGGGCGCGCTGCTGCGCTGGCGCGAGCACGAGCGGGAGCTGTGCGGCGGTGAGGCGACGCCGACCACCAACAACCGGATGGAGCTGACCGGGGCGATCCGGGCGCTGGAGAGCCTGACCCGGCCGGTCACCGTCCGGCTGCACACCGACAGCACGTACGTCCGCAACGGCATCACCGGCTGGCTCGCCGGCTGGAAGCGCAACGGCTGGCTGACGGCGGCGAAGCAGCCGGTGAAGAACGCCGACCTGTGGCAGCGGCTGGAGGCCGCCTGCGCCCGGCACGACGTGACCTGGCTCTGGGTGAAGGGCCACAACGGCCACCCGGAGAACGAGCGGGCCGACGCGCTGGCCAACCGGGGCATGACCGAGGCCCGTGCGGACGTGGCCGGCGTCCGGTGAGGCGACGGGCTGTGTCGAACCCGGTCGGTTCGCCGAGCCGCCGCCCGGGCTGGACGGGCGGGTCCGGCAGGCGGCCGACCGCTGCCCGTCCGGCGCGATCAGCCTCGGTTGACGGCGCCGGCCGGTCACTCCTCGACCGGGGGCTCGCCAGTGCCCGAGACGGCGTCGACGTCGTACCCGGCCCGGCTGGTCTCCCGGGCCGGTGTCGCCTCCTCGGCCGGCAGGTCGGCGAAGTCGTCGCCGGTGTCGTCGGTGGTGTGCAGGGACTCGCCCGGCGGCCGCAGCGACGCCTCGTACGCGGTCGTGCCGTCGGGCTCGTCGGTGTCCGCCCGGCCGAAGGTGTGTCCACTCGTCATGTCGTCCTCCTGCCCGCGTCCCGGGACGGCAAACGTCGTCCGCCCGGGCCCGGTCAGCGGGGCGCGTCGGGGTGCCCCGGCATGCCCGAGCCGCCCGAGCTGCTGCCCGAGGCGCCACCGGCCACCCCGGAGCCGTCGTCCTCGGTGACCAGGTCCGGCTTCGGCGCGCCGTCGTCCGGCGCCGGGACGTCGGTGTCCGCCCCCACCTGGACCAACCGGGCCTGACCGGCCTCGTCCTCGGCGTGCGCCGGATCGACCGGTTGCTTTCCCTGCCGGGTCCGATATCCCACGGTCGCCTCCCTGGTGCCGCCGGCCGCCGACGCCGTGCTGGCGGCGGCAGTTCGGGCTACCCGACGGCATCGCGGCGAAACGTCACCACCCGCGGCGGTAACGGGGTCAGCGCCGCCGGCGGGCGTCCGGGCGTCCGGTCCGGGGACGGGTCGGCGTGACCGTGAGCGACCAGTGCGCGGGGCGGCGCAGCGCGGCGGGCAGGGTGGTGCGGTGATCGCCGCGGGCGGCGTCGAGCTGGGACTGGTGCAGGAAGAGGCAGCGGCTCAGGTCGGCCCCGCGCAGGTCGGCCCCGCGCAGGTCCGCGCCGGTCAGGTCGGCCGCGCCGAGGTCCACGCCGCGCAGGTCGGCGCCGATCAGGCAGGCGCCACGCAGGTTCGCCCCGGCCAGGTCCGCCCGGCGCAGGTCCACCCCGATCAGCACCGCCCCGCGCCGGTCCGCGCCCGGCTGACCGGCCCGGGCCCGCTCGCCGGCCTGGGAGAGCAGCGCGTTGACCCGCCCCCGGTGGGCGTCGACGTCGAGGGCGAGCAGCTCCTCCGGGGTGCCGTCGGTGAGCCGCCCGGTCTCCTCCAGCGCCCGGGTGAGGTCGTCGCGCAGCGGACCGGGCGGGGTCAGGGCGAGCGCCTCGGTCAGGTACCAGAGCAGTTCGTGCAGCGGCCGCATCACCGCGAAGGTGTCGAACATCCGGCGCGCGGTCGCCGGGTCCGCGCGCCAGTCCCGCCCGCCGAAGGTGACCTGGGCGACCTGCTGGCCGGCGCCGAAGCAGTCGAAGACGGTGCAGCCGGGGAAGCCGCGCTGGCGCAGGTCGCGGTGAATGCCGCAGCGGGAGTCCGCGCCCAGGTTCGGGCAGGGCTGCCCGGCGGGCTTGTCGAGGGCGAAGTCGGCGGAGGCGGAGAAGGCGGGCGCGACGCAGCAGATGCCGAAGCAGCGGGTGCAGTCGGCGCGCAGCTCCCGCCCGCCGACGGTCGCCGGCGACTGCTGTTCTGTCGTGTCCGACACGCTGAACCGGCCTCCCGCCGCTCGGAGTCGCTGAGGGTGCCCGCGGCGAGGTGGCCGCGACCGGACCCATTCTCCGCCCACCCGCCGGTGGCCGTCCCGGCGGCCCGGGCCCGCCGGCTGGTCGTCGCGCCCGTTCGGTCACGCCGGTACCCCTGAGCTTCGTATCGTGACCGTAACCGGCACGAAAGGCGGCGGGATGGACGAACAGGCACGGGAACAGACGCTGCTCACCGCCCTGACGACCGAGCACTTCGTGCTGCAGACCTCCCGGGGCGCCACGATCGCCGAGTCGGTCGGCCGGGCCACGGTGTTCCTCACCATGCTCTCCGCCGCGCTGATCGGGTTGGGCTTCGTCTCGACCAGCGGGCAGTTGCTCAAGCCGTACCTCGGTGCGGTGGTGCCGACCCTGGTGATCACCGGCCTGTTCACCTTCGGCCGGCTGGTCCAGAACATGGTGGAGAACGCGCTGGACCTCCAGCGCATCCAGCGCATCCGCGCCTACTACCACCGGCAGTTCGCCGGCGAGCACGAATTCTTCGCCGACGCGGTCGGCGGCGGCGACCCACGGCGCGCCGCCTGGGCGGCGGTCGGCAGCCGCCCGGGCCACTGGCAGTTGCTGCTCACCACGGCGGCGATGGTCGGGGCGGTCAACGCCCTGCTGGTCGGGCTGGGCGCCACGCTGCTGACCGGCCTGGCGGGCGGCAGCCCGACGGTGAGCATCGCGGTCGGGGTGGTGGTGGCGCTGGTGGCCTTCGCCGCGCAGGTCGCGTACATCGAGCGGGCCTCCATCTCGCTGGCCAGATGAGCGCCGCACGCCGGCGGCGCCCGCGCGGGCGCGGGCGCCGCGCACCGGTCAGAAGTCGAACAGCGCGCCGGTGCCGCGTCGCAGTGCGCAGCGGTTGTCGAAGGTCCGGGTGTACGACACCGGCCGGTCCTGCCAGAGGCCGACGGCGCGCACGGTGAGCGGGGCGTGCTCCAGGCTGCACGGCCCCGGGTCCACGTCCAGGGCGGCGAGGTCGCCGTTGACGCGCGCCACGAGCCGGCAGGCCGTCGCCGGGTCAGGCTGCAGGCCACCGGCCGGGCCGCAGATCAGCACGGTGGCGTGCGGGCCGGCGGTCGCCGGGTCGACGGTGAGCAGCAGCACCGAGGGCGTCTCGGGGCCGGGGCGGGGCGCCGCCTCGGCCGCCCGGGGGTGCGGGGCGGCCACGGCGGCGAGCCCGCCGAGGGCCGCGGCCAGGGCAAGCGCGGCGGTGCGTCGGGCGAAGGGCATGGTGCCGCCCTTCCGTTGGGGCCCCGGGTGGGGGCCGGCTGCGGCCCGACCGTCGTGCGGCCGGGCCGTGCCGAACCCTAAGTGGACGGTGTGAACGCGAAACGTCACGAAGTGTTTCGTCGCCCGGGGCGCCCCGACGGACGGCGTCAGTCGCGCCGCAGGCCATTCCGCGACATTGTCCGAACGGCTGACAACCGGAACGCGGGGTCACCTGGAGCGTTTTTCCACCATGGCCGATAGGATGACAACCGAATTCCGTCGTTATTGCGCGGCGTCATTGGCGAAACCGGATCGTTGTCACTCATTGACAACCGATCCCGTCGTTACCGGAACGATTCAATCGGCCGTGGATAATCGGTTTACGGTCGGCGGAAAGGACGTATTCGCCGCCGCCGAGGGGGCCCGTCATGAGCGACCTGTCCCACCCGCCGTCGTTGTCCGCCGCCGGTGACCCGGCCGTCGTCGACCCCGCCGTCACGGTCAACTCGCCGGCGGATCCGCCGCCGTCGACCGAGCGCCGGGAGATCACCGGCCGGTCCCCCAACCAGCTTGCCTGGCTGCGGCTCAAGCGGGACTCCACCGCCGCGTCAGTGCTCTGACCCTGCTCGTCGCGGCGGTCGTCGCGCTCAGCGCGCCGCTGCTCGGCTGGCTCACCGGAATTGATCCGACGGACAAGTTCGTCGATCGCCTCAACGATTTCGGAATGCCGGTCGGCTATGCCGGTGGTATCGGTGCCGACCACTGGCTCGGGCTCGAACCGGGCAGCGGCCGGGACATCCTGCTCCAGTTGGTGTACGGGCTGCGTACGTCATTGTTCATCGCCCTCGCCTCGGCCCTGTTGGCCTCGTTCATCGGGGTGACGGTGGGCGTGCTGGCCAGCTCTCGGCAAGTCCCGGGGCGGGTGGACCACGAAGATCCACACGATCGGGGGAGGACGCGGTCGGAACCTGGCCAGTCACCTGACCCCGGGCCAGGACTCCGATACCCGGGAGCTTCCACGGCTACTCGACGAAGTGGCGGTGCGACGGCCCGGCGGCGTCGGTCGGCCCCGCAAGCGCCTGGACAGCCTCGCCGCGGACAAGGCCTACAGCTCACGGGCCAGCCGGGCGGCGCTGCGCGCCCGGCGCATCCCTCACGACATCCCGGAAAAGGACGACCAGAAGGCCAACCGCACGCGCAAGGGCTCCCGCGGTGGCCGGCCACCCGGGTTCCGCCCGCAGGGATACCGGCAGCGCAACACCATCGAACGACTCATGAACCGGCGCAAGCAGTTCCGGGCCGTGGCCACCCGCTACGACAAGCTCGCCTGCCGCTACCGCGCCACCGTCCAGATCGCCGACATCTTCATCTGGCTACGCGCCAAACCCGACCGCCGCCCATGATCCAGGAGACACGCCCTAGCGGGTCGGGTGATCACGGGACGCCGGCGAGCAGGTGCCGGCCGGCCGTGACCCGGCGCGGGTCGCGCTCAGGGGCGACGGGCCGCCCAGGTGGTCCGGCTGCCCCGGGCGGTCAGGTCGCGGCGGTGCAGGAGAGCGTCGGGGTGGTCGCCCGCCAGGAGGTGGTCGAGGGTGCCGAGGTCGTCGGCGGCCAGCCGGCCGTCGAGGAAGGAGCGGATGTGGCGCAGGTAGGCGTGCGCGTAGCGCCCGGTGCTCGGCGGCGCCGGGCTCGCCTCGACGGTGAAGGTGCGCTGCGCGGTGACCTCGAAACCGGCCGCCGCCAGGTGCGGCCGCCAGTCGGGGTGCGAGTTCCAGTTCGCCTGCGCCAGGGCTTCGTGGCAGCGTGACTCCAGGCCGGGTCGGCCCAGCCCGACGTCGTCGGGGAGGAAGCGGGGCAGGTCGTCCATCTCGATCACCACCAGCAGGCCACCAGGGTTCAACACGGCGTGGACGTCGCGGAGCACCCGGTCAGGGTCGGCGACCTCGTGCAACGACGAGGCCGCCCAGGCGACGTCCACCGCACCGATCTCGGGCCAGGCGACGTCCAGGTCGGCCTGCACGACGCGCAGCCGATCAGCCAGCCCCTGCCCGCGCGCCGCGGTTCGGAGACGGTCGAGCATCAGCGCCGACCTGTCGATCGCGACGACCGCGGCGGAGTGGAAGCGCCGCGCCAGCGCCAAGCTGCCGGTGCCTGTGCCCGCACCCAGGTCGACGACGGTGCGCGGGACGTGCGGAGCGTGCTGCCCGACCCACGCGGTCACCTCGTCCAGGTACGGGCCGAGCACCTCCGCGTCCAGGTCCAGCAGCTCCGCCAGCCCGGCCTCGTCGTGGTGTGCCTGCCCGCCGCCGTGGTGCTGGTGAGTGTGGTGTGCCATGCCGCCACGCTAACCGGTCCGTGCGCCTGAGGCATACAATCTTGCTCATGACGCAAGAAGTCGCCCTGGACGCCGTGATCCGCCAGCGCATCCGCGGCCTGCGAACGGCCCGCGGCTGGTCACTGGATGCTCTCGCCGCCCGCTGCCACCTCAGCCCCTCGACCCTGAGCCGCATCGAGACCGGGCACCGCAGGATCGCCCTCGATCAGCTGGTCCCCATCGCCCGGGCGCTCGGCACCACGCTCGATCAGCTCGTCGAGTCCGTCGGCGACGAGGACGTGGTGATCCGACCGCAGCCGGCTCACACGCGAGGGCTGACGACCTGGCTGCTCTCCCGCGAACGCGCCGTGCAGGGCGTGACCGTGGCGAAGATGCGGATCACCCCCGAACGGCCGACCGGGGCGGAGCACCTGGGTGTGCACCCCGGCCGCGAGTGGTTCACCGTCCTGTCCGGCACTGCCCGCCTGCGACTGGGGGAGCGCACCATCCTGATCCAGGCCGGCGACGCCGCCGAGTTCTCGACCATGGTCCCGCACGCCATCGGCGCCCATGACGGTCCCGTGGAGATCCTCACCATCCTCGACCACGACGGGGAGCAGGCCCACCTGCACGCCTCGGACGACGCCCCGCAGCCGTGAGGTCGGCGGCAGGCGGGCGCCGCCGGGTTATCGCGCCTCAGACCGACCGCCAGCCGTCGGACGGCAGCCCCGAGGCCTGCGGACCCATCAGCAGCATCCCCCCGTCCACCACCCACGACGCCCCGGTCACGTACGCCGCCGCCGGCGAGGCGAGGAACGCCACCACCGCGGCGATCTCCCGCGCGTCCCCCGGCCGCCCGACCGGCACCCCCGGACGCTCCTGCGTGAACGGGTCGACGTCCTCCTGCCCGGTCATCGGGGTGGTGATCTCCCCGGGGGCGACCGCGTTGACGGTGATGCCGTCCGCCGCCAGCTCCTGGGCCATCACCTTGGTGAGCAGCCCGAGGCCGCCCTTCGCCGCGCAGTACGCCGACGTGCCGACCCGGGGCGCGTGCTCGTGCACGCTGGTGATGTTGACGATCCGGCCGCCGGCGCTGGCCGCCCGCATCCGGTGGACGGCCCGCTGCGAGCAGAGGAACGGCCCGTCCAGGTCGACGCTGAGCACCTCCCGCCACTGCTCCCACGCCACGTCCACGAAGGGCGTGGCGAGACCGACGCCGGCGTTGTTCACCAGCACGCCGATCCCGCCCAGCCGGTCGGCCAGCTCGTCGACGACCGACCCGGCCTCCGGGAGGCGGGTCAGGTCCATCTCGGCGACCTCGCAGCGCCGACCGGTGGCGCGTACCTCGGCCGCGGTGCGCCCGGCGCCGTCGGAGTCGCCGTACCAGGTGATGCCGATGTCGAAGCCGGCCTCGGCGAGCGCCACCGCGCAGGCCTTGCCGATGCCGGAGTCCGCGCCGGTGACGACGGCGATTCTGGGGTAGTCCTCGTATCGCTGGGGCATGGTGTCGCATTATCCGGCCCGGGCGAGCGGAGTCAGCCCGGGTGTAATCGGCCCGGACCCGGGTAGCCGGGCCGACATGGAGCTGGTCGAGGAGTCCCCGTACCGGTTCCGGATCGACCGGCGTGACCCGATGCGGGTGCCGGGACTGGTCTTCGCGTCCCGGTCGCTGCTGCCGGACGCCGGGGCCGACAAGTCGCTGGAGCAGGTGGCGAACGTGGCCACCCTGCCCGGCATCGTCGGCGCCTCGTACGCGATGCCGGACGTGCACTGGGGCTACGGCTTCCCGATCGGCGGCGTCGCCGGCACCGACGTCGAGGCCGGCGGGGTGGTCTCGCCCGGCGGGGTCGGTTTTGACATCTCCTGCGGGGTGCGACTGCTCACCGCGGACCTGGACCGCGACCGGCTGCGGCCCCGGCTGGACGCGCTGATGGACGGCCTGGGCGCGGCGACCCCGCGCGGCATGGGCAAGGGCGCGGTGTGGCACCTGCCGGACCGCGCCGAGCTGGACGCGGTGCTGCGCGGCGGCTCCCGGTACGCCGTCGAGCGCGGCTACGGCGTCCAGCGTGACCTGGACCGTTGTGAGGACTACGGCGCGGTCGACGACGCGAACCCGGCCCAGGTCAGCGAGCGGGCCGTGGAGCGCGGCGCGCACCAGGTCGGCAGCCTCGGCTCCGGCAACCACTTCCTGGAGGTGCAGGCCGTCGAGGAGGTGTACGACGAGGCGGTGGCGAGCGCCTTCGGGCTGCGCGCCGGTCAGGTCTGCGTGATGATCCACTGCGGCTCGCGAGGGCTGGGCCACCAGATCTGCACCGACCACGTCCGGGCCATGGAGAAGTCGATGGGCGGCTACGGCATCCACGTGCCGGACCGGCAGCTCGCCTGCGCCCCCGTCGCCTCCCACGAGGGGCGGGCCTACCTGGGGGCGATGGCCGCCGCCGCCAACTACGCCCGGGCGAACCGGCAGTTGCTCGCCCACGCGGCCCGGCAGGTCTTCGAGCGGGTCACCGGCGCCGGGCTCGACCTGGTGTACGACATCTCGCACAACCTCGCCAAGATCGAGACACACGACGTGGACGGCGCGCCGAGGCGGCTGTGCGTGCACCGCAAGGGCGCCACCCGCGCGCTGCCGCCCGGCCACCCGGACCTGCCGGACGACCTGCGCGACGCCGGGCAGCCGGTGCTCATCCCCGGCTCGATGGGGACCGGCTCGTACGTCCTCGCCGGCGTGCCGGGCTCGCCGGCGTTCGCCTCCACCTGCCACGGGGCCGGCCGGGTGCAGAGCCGCAAGCAGGCGACGAAGGCGGGGCGCGGGCACGACCCGCGGCGCGAGCTGGAGGCGCAGGACATCGCGGTGCGCGGGGCGTCCCGGCGCGGGCTCGCCGAGGAGATGCCGGCCGCGTACAAGGACATCACCGCCGTGGTGGCCGCGGCCGAGGGCGCCGGACTGTGCCGGCGGGTGGCGCGGCTCGTGCCGCTCGGGGTGGTCAAGGGCTGAGCGGCGTCACACGTCCAACGTCACCGCGCAGGACCAGCCATCCCCGTCGGGGCCGAAGCGCAGCTCGTGCAGGGACACCGCCTTGGGTACCGCGCCGACCAGCTCCACCGCGTCCGTGCCGGTGGCGCGCCAGCGCACCGTCAGGCCGCCGTCGTCGGCCGGGCGCACCTCCGTCGCCAGCGGCAGCTCACCCTCCGTCTCCATCCGGAAGATCACTTCATCCAGTACGCTCACCAGCAGGTCCTCGTCCGCGCCGGGCGGGACGTGGAATTCGACGTCGGCCTCGGGGGTCGCGCCGGTGGGATCCACGAAGGTGTCGACCAGGGCGGTAACCGCCTCTGCCACGCACCCCTCCCGGTCCGGCGCCCACGCCTCGATCCGCACGTCAGCGGTGTGCGGCACCATCCGGTGCCCGCGGGCGGGTCGTCGCTCCATGCCCCGATCATGCCGGCGTCCACGGCCGGCCATCGCGAATTGTCGGAGCCGGTCGCTGGGTTGCCGGCATGATCGCAGACGACGCCGACGCCGTGACCTTTCGATCCTCGCGGAGCACGGCCTCCTGCCCGAGCCGGACGCGCGGGGCGCGGCGCTGGCCCGGTTCGCCGCGAACGCGCGCCGGCTGCGAACGGGGGAGATCACCCCGGCCGAGTTCGAGGGGATCCTGGGTGACGACGCGGGCGCGGTCCGCTGGACGGCCGACCAGGACCCGGGCTGGCAGCTCGGCGACTGACGGGGACCACGGGATCATGCCGGCCTCGGTAGGGTCTGCCGGGTGAAGATCACCAAATTCACGCACGCCTGCGTCCGGATCGAGCACGACGGCCGGGTCCTGGTCATCGACCCCGGAACCTGGAGCGAGGCCAGGGCCCTGGTCGGGGCCGACGCGGTGCTGGTCACTCACGAGCACGCCGACCACATCGACGTGCTGCGGCTGGCCGGCCTGGGCGTGCCGGTCTTCGCGCCCCGCGACGCCCGGCTGCCCGACCTGGCGCCGCTGCCGGTCACCCGGGTGGCGGCCGGTGAGCGGCTCACCGCCGCCGGCTTCGCGGTGACCGCGGTGGGCGGCCGGCACGCCGTCATCCACGACGGCGAGCCGGACTGCGTCAACCTCGGCTACCTGGTCGACGACGCGGTCTACCACCCGGGCGACTCGCTGCACCTGCCCGGCCGGCCGGTCGACACGCTGCTGGTGCCGGCCCAGGCGTCCTGGCTGAAGATGACCGAGGCGATCGACTTCGCCCAGGCCGTCGAATCGCGGCGGGTGTTCCCCATCCACGACGCGCAGCTCAACGACCGGGGGCTGGAGAGCGTCAACGGCTGGCTCGGTGAGACCCTCGGCGACCGCTACCGTTACCTGGCTCCCGGCGAGACCGCCTGATCCGCCGGCCGGCCACTGGGCGGGGCTCCGCCCGGCGGTCGGCCGTGGCGCCGACCGGCTCAGAGCTCCGCCGGCAGGTCGAACGCGGGGAACAGTGCGTGGCCGAAGGTGGTGATCTCGGCGATCCGCCCGTTCCGCACCCGCAGCACGTCCAGCTTGAACGCCCGGAACACCGGGTCGCCGGGTCGCCGCAGGTAGCTCGCGGCGGCCGGCAGCCGGTTGGCGTACGTCGGCAGCAGCCGCCAGTCGCCCTCCCGCTCCGGCCCGAAGGCCCGCTCCAGCAGCGGCGCGATGGCCGCGACCCCGTCGAAGCACATCGGCGCCGGCGGCATGGTGATCCGCAGGTCCGGCGCCGCCGCGGCGAGCGCGGCGGTCGCGTCGCAGCGTTCGTGGGCGTCGATGAACCGGGCCAGCAGCTCCCGTTCCCGCTCGTCGGCCGGGTTGGCCGCCCAGTCGGCCCGCCGGGCCGGCAGGTGGGACTGCAGGGTGGCCCGGGCCCGCTGCAGCGCGCTGTTCGCCGCCGCCACGCTGGTCTCCAGCAGCTCCGCCGTCTCCGCCGCCGACCAGCCGAGCACGTCGCGGACCAGGAAGGCGGCCCGCTGCCGGGCCGGCAGCACCTGCATGGCGGCGAGGAACGCCAGCTCGATGGTCTCCCGGGTCACCGCCACCGCGTCCGGCTGCTCGTCACCCGGCGCGACCCGGTCCAGCAGCCGGTCCGGGTACGGCTGCAACCACGGCACCTCCGCGTACGACCGCACGGCGCGCGGCTGCCGGCCGGTGCGGCGCAGCAGGTCCAGGCAGACGTTGGTGGCGATCCGGTAGAGCCAGGCCCGGGCCTGCGCGCCGTCGAAGCCGTCCCGCCCCCGCCACGCCCGCAGGTACGTCTCCTGGACGGCGTCCTCGGCGTCGTCGAAGGAGGCGAGCATCCGGTAGCAGTGCACGTGCAGCTCGCGACGGTGGCGTTCGGTGAGCGCGGTGAAGTCGGGGTCGGCCGGCGCGGTGTGGACCTGGGTCGTCACGCTACCGCCGCCCCGACCCGGCCGACCTCCTGGACCAGCCACTCGTTGCCGTCGGGGTCCCGCAACGACAGGAACGAGCCGTAGTCCCGGCGCTCCGGGTCCGGCCCGGGGGTCTGCACGCCACCCGCCGCGAAGTGGAAGACCTCGCTGGGCTTCGCGCCCCGGTCCACCAGCTCCGCCAAGGCCGCGTCGATGTCCGGGACGACCAGGTGCAGACCGCTCACCGAGCCGGCGGCGTCCGGCTTGCGCATCAGCGCGATCGAGCAGGCGGAGCCCGGCGGGGTGAGCTGCACGACGCGGAAGTCCTCGCCGGCGGAGTGGTCGACGTCCAGCCGGAACCCGGTCTGGTCCAGGTAGAACGCCTTGGCCCGGTCCACGTCCGAAACGGGCACCACGACGAGCTCGAGTTTCCAGTCCATGATCGGCCTCCCTGGCCTCGGTGACGGCTGTCGTGACGTACAACGTCCGGTCGGTCGGGGACTCATCGGTGTTCCGATGAGAATGTCACCTCGCCGTGCGCTGAGGGGTCGTACCGGGTGCAGCGATCGGACAAGGGAGGGGACGATGTGGACCCGCAGGAACAGATCAGACAGGTGTACGCCGCCTCGGCGGCCCGCCTGGTGGCCCAGATGTACGCGATGACCGGTGACTACGCCGAGGCGCAGGACGTCGTGCAGGAGGCGTTCGTCCGAGCCCTCGCGAGACCCGGCCAGCTGCGCCAGGTCGACAACCCGGAGGCGTGGCTGCGGACGGTGGCGCTGAACGCCGCCCGGTCCCGGTTCCGACGCCGGTCGATCCTGCACCGCATCGCCCGGTCCGGTCGCCTGCACCCCGGCGAGCACAGCACACCGGCCCTGTCACCGGACCATGTCGCCCTGGTGGCGGCCCTGCAGAAGCTGCCCCGGCAGGCCCGGGAGACCGTCGTGCTGCACCACCTCGCGGACCTGCCGGTGACCGAGGTGGCCGCCGCGATGGGCTGCTCGGTGGAGGCGGTCAAGACCCGCCTGGTCCGAGCCCGCCGCGCCCTGGCCGGGCACCTCACCGACGCCGAGCCGGCCGGCCCGGCCCACGCCTTCGCCGAGGGGGATGTTCGCCATGCCTGACCTGGACTTCGCCGGTCTCAACACCGCCGCCCAGGCCGCGTTCAAGCCGCACTTCGAGCAGGTGCGTACGCGCGCCCGGCGCCGGCGGCGGACCCGGATCGCGGCGGTTGTCGTCGCGGCGGCGGTGGTGGCCACCGGGTCGGGGATCGCGGTCGCCGCCCGGCCGGCGGGGGAGCGGCTTCCGGCGCCGGCCTTCGGTCCGGACCGTACCCCGGAATTCATGCCCGGGCCGCAGCCCACGCCGACGCCCGGTGCGGGCCGCCAGGTGTCGACCGGCCGACCGGCCGCTGGCGACCTGGACCATCTCTACGTTCGCTACCAGGAGTGCCGGACCGGCTGCCCGGTGCGCTGGGCCGGCACGGATGACCGCGGCCGCACCTGGCGGACCGGCCGGCTGCCGGTGCCGGACGACGCCATGGTGGACCTGCGGGCGGTGGGTCCGCGCACCCTGGTCGCCTGGTACGTGTCCCGCTCCGACCCGAGCAGCCGGTCCGCGGCCTGGATCGCCAGCACGGACGGCGGGGCGACCTGGCGGGAGGTGGCGGTGCGAAAGGTGGCCGCGCTGCCGGCCGGCTGGCGGGTGCTGGAGCGAAAGCCCGGGCCGAGCGACGAGCCGCTGCTCGCCGTCGATCCGGCGACCGGGGACATCGGCCAGTTGACCACGCGGTCCACTTTGCAGCAGTCGGGGTACGTCGCGGGGTTGCCGGCCTCGGCGGGCCTCTGGGTCAGCGGGCGCACCGGCTCCCGGACCGGCGACGGCGGCCGGATCACCTGGACGGGCAGCGCGGTGGAGGTCAGCCGGGACGGCGGGCGGACCTGGCGGCGGCACGTCTTCGACGCCCCGCTGACCGCCTCCGACGACGACTTCGGCGCGGCGGCGCTGGCCTCGTCCGACGGTCGCACGCTCTACGCCGTCGGCCGGGTCGCCGGACGGCTGGTGATCTACCGCAGCGCGGACGGCGGCGTGTCGTGGCAGCGCACCCCCGGCACCGCGACGGTGGGCGGACGCACCATCCGGGCCGCGGTGCGGCCGGACGGCGTGCTGGTCGTCCAGGCCGGCCTGACGGCCGCCGAGCGGCCGCTGATGTTCGCGAGCACGGACGGCGGGCGGACCCTCCGCCCGACCACGCTCGGTCCCGGCGCGTCGGCCGAGCCGGTGCCCGGCGGGTACGTGCAGACGGGCTGGCCGGACAGCAAGGGGGTCTGGCTCTCCACCGACGGCGTCGCCTGGTCCTGGATGGACCCGCCGCGGCTGTGACACCCGTGGCTGCTCCCGGCGCCGGCCAGCGCCGGGAGCAGCCGCCGGGCCACGAACCCGTTCGGGCGTGGCGTCGTCGCCTGCTCAGCCGGGCGGGATCGCGAAGGTCGGCTCGGCGGCGCTCAGCACGGCCGCCCGGGCCGACGCCGACCAGACGTCGGCCAGCGCGGACGCCAGTTCGGTCAGCATCTTCGGCACGTCGGCGCCGGCCGAGGCGTGCATCGCCTCCATGACGATCAGGACCTCGCCGGTGGTGTCGCCGACCGCTGACCGCCCGCGTCCGACGTGGAGCTCGCCGCCGCGGCCCTGCGCCGGGGCGTCAAGGTGCAGCCGCTGTCCTGGCACGGGCAGCGACCGCAGCCGCCCGGCCTGGTCCTCGGCTACGCCGCCAACGCCCCGGGCGACATCGAGCGGGGCATCGCCACCGTCGCGGCCGCCCTGTGCGGGCTGCGCTGATCGGCCGGTCAGGTCAGGACGGTGCCACGCGGGGCCCGACCCGCGGTTCGGCGCCCGCGGCGGGGGCCGGAGTGCCGGCCGGCTGGTGCGGCGGGGCGTAGAGCGCGGCCAGCGCGGCGGCCGTGTCGGCGAGCCGGTCGCGCAGCTCGGCGGGGGAGAGCACCTCCACCTCGGCGCCGAGCCGGAGGAAGTCGCCGTGGGCGTGGGTGAGCGACTCGATCGGCACCACCGCCCGCACCCACCCGACCTCGTCCGGCGGGCCGGCGCTGGCGTCGACCGCGGCGACCACCGCGTCGCTGCCCACCTCCCGCAGCCGGTCCCGCCCCTGGGCGGAGAGCCGGATGATCGCCTCGTCGCGGTGCAGCCGGGCCCGGAACTCCACCACGTGCGCCCGCCACCAGGCCGGCAGGTCGAATTCGGCGGGCCGGTCGAAGGGCTCGTCCAGGGCGGTCAGCTCGAGGATCTGGTTCACCCGGTAGGTGGCTGGCTCGGCGCGTTCCGGCCGGGCGGCCACCACGTACCAGCGGCCGCCCTTGAGCACCAGGCCGTACGGCTCCAGGATGCGGGGCACCTCGCCCCGCCAGCTCCGGTAGCGGACCCGGATCCGGTGCTGCCGCCAGACCGCGTCGGCAGTGGGGGCCAGGTGCGGCGAGGGGTCGCCGTCGGAGTACCAGCTGGGGGTGTCCAGGTGGAACCGCTGCTGAAGCTGTGCCGCCCGGTCGGCCAGCGGCGGCGGCAGCGCGGCCCGCAGCTTGAGTTGGACGGTGGCGACCACCGACTCGTAGCCCAGCTCGGCGGCCGGCCCGGGCAGCCCGGCGAAGAGCAGCCGGTCCGCCTCCTCGGCGGTGAGCCCGGTCAGCCGGGTCCGCCAGCCGTCGACGAGCCGGTAGCCGCCGGCGTGCCCGGCCTCGCCGTACAGCGGGATCCCGGCGGTGTGCAGCGACTCGACGTCCCGGTAGATGGTCCGGACGGAGACCTCCAGCCGCTGCGCCAGTTCGGCGGCGGTGAGCCGGCCGTGGCTCTGGAGCAGCAGCAGGATCGACAGGAGGCGACTGGCGCGCATCCACTGACAGTAGCTGTCAGGGGAGCGGTTCTACCGTCCCGGCATGGCTTTTCGCGACAAGGAGTTGACCGTGCCGGGGACCGTCGAGGTCGCCGGCCGGCACGTCAAGCGTTACCACATCGACCAGCCGGACCGCCGGCTCGAACCGGAGGTGGTGGAGGCCGCGTACGCCTTCCTGCCCAAGCTGCTGCCCCAGCCCGACGGGGGCACCCCGCCGGCGAGCTGGGTGGTGCTGCACCGGGGCGCGGACAGCGGCGCCTACCTGCTGGCGTACAGCTGGTTCTGGGACAACGTGGTGGAGTGCCGGATCGCGGTCGCCGGGCAGTCCGCCCTGGACTGCCCGGACGACGACCCGGCGCACTTCGTGCCGATGCCCCGCCCCGGCGTGGGCTGCGTCTGGGAACTGGGCGTGCTGGAGCACGAGCGCACCGCGTGGATCCGCCACGTCCTCGCCCCCGACCGGCCCGACCTGGCCGGCTACCTGGCCGACACCCGCGCCGAGGGGCCGGTGGGCTTCTGATGGGCGACTTCGACTTCCTGGTCGGGACCTGGGACGTGGCCAACCGTCGCCTGATGAAGCGGCACGTCGGCAGCGACGAGTGGGACGAGTTCCCGGCCACCTCGGTGGCGCACCGGTTCTTCGACGGCGCCGGCAGCTTCGACGAGATGCGCTGCCCCACCCGGGGCTTCTCCGGCTCGACCGTGCGGATCCTCGACCCCGCGACCGGGCTCTGGTCGATCTACTGGATGCACAGCCGACGGGGGATCCTGGAGCTGCCGCCGGTGGTCGGCCGGTTCGTCGACGGCGTCGGCACCTTCTACGCCGACGACACCGACGAGGGGCGGCCGGTCCGGTGCCGGTTCATCTGGTCCCGGATCACGCCCACCTCGTGCCGCTGGGAGCAGGCGTTCTCCACCGACGGCGAGTGCACCTGG
Source organism: Micromonospora sp. NBC_00898 (assembly GCF_045207895.1). Classification (NCBI taxonomy): domain Bacteria; kingdom Bacillati; phylum Actinomycetota; class Actinomycetes; order Micromonosporales; family Micromonosporaceae; genus Micromonospora; species Micromonospora sp. NBC_00898. Next base: position 2,122,136 of record NZ_CP108775.1, on the reverse strand, counting down.
GAGACGAACTGGACCATGGACTTCACCCGGACGTCGACCGGCTGAGCCGGCTCAGGCCGGCGGCGGGGTCGTGGTGCGGTAGATCGCGGTCAGCCACACGTCGAGCAGGACGTCCACCACGTCCCGCTCGGCCACGGCCGGGCCGTCGCCGGCGAAGGTGGCGTACCAGACGCGCTCGTTCATCGAGTTCAGCGCGATGGCGAGGTCCCGGGCGGGCAGCCCGTCCGGGGCCGCGCCGCGGCGGCGTTCCCCCTCGATGGCGGTCTGCACCGCGTGCACCCAGCGGTCCAGCACGGCGGCCCAGAGGCGCCGCACCTCGGTGTTGGTGCCGCGCACCTGGGCGCAGGCCAGCACCACCGCCCGATGGCCGCCGAAGGTGGCGTGGAACCGGCCGATGAGCTCCCGCCAGCGGGCCCGCGGGTCCTCGGCGAGGCGGTCCAGCACGTCGCCCGCGGTCGCGTCCGCCTCCTCGATGACCCGGTCGAGCAGGGTGAGCAGCACCGCGTCCTTGGACCGGAAGTAGAAGTAGAAGGTGGGCCGGGAGATCCCGGCCCCCTTCGCCAGGTCGTCGATGGAGATGTCGCCGAAGGCACGCTCTGCCAGCAGCTGTTCGGCGGTGGCGAGGATGGCCAGCTCCCGGTCGTCGCCCGTCGAGCGGCCCGGTCGCCGCCCGCGCGTCGGCGCGGCTCCGGCGGGCGTACGGGCGGTGGTCATGACGGCTGATGGTACACCCGCTCGACACTCTGTCGATTCGACTCGACAGGGTGTTGACTGGCGTCGACGGCGGTGGATAGTGTCCGTTCCACTGCCCCGCGAACGGGAGATTCCATGGCCTCCGACCACGTCGACGTCCTCATCGTCGGTGCCGGGCTCTCCGGTATCGGCGCCGCCGTGCACCTGCGCCGCAACTGTCCGGAGAAGACGTACGCGGTGCTCGAGGCCCGCGGGGCGATCGGCGGGACATGGGACCTGTTCCGCTACCCTGGCATCCGCTCGGACTCCGACATGTACACCCTCGGCTACTCCTTCAAGCCGTGGACCGACCCGAAGGCGATCGCCGACGGCGACTCGATCCGGGAGTACGTCCGGGACACCGCCCGCGAGCATGACGTGGAGCGGCACATCCGCTTCCACCACCGGGTGGTCCGCGCCGAGTGGGACAGCGCCATCGCCCGCTGGACCGTCCACGCCCACCGCGACGACACCGGCGAGGAGGTCGTGCTCACCTGCGCGTTCCTCTTCACCTGCTCCGGCTACTACCGGTACGACGAGGGCTACACCCCTGAGTTCCCCGGCGTCGACCGGTACGCCGGCCAGCTCGTCCACCCCCAGCACTGGCCCGACGACCTGGACTACGCCGGCAAGCGGGTGGTGGTGATCGGCAGCGGCGCGACCGCGGTGACCCTGGTGCCGGCGATGGCCGAACGGGCCGCCCACGTCACCATGCTCCAGCGCTCACCCACGTACGTCATCTCGCTGCCGTCGCGTGATGTGCTGGCCGACGCGCTGCGGCGCTGGCTGCCCGCGAAGGCCGCGTATCCGGTGGTGCGCTGGAAGAACGTGCTGCTCGGGGTGGCCAACTTCCAGCTCAGCCGGTGCGCCCCGGGCGTGGTCAGGAAGCTGCTGCGCCGCGCGGCCAAGGGCAGGCTGCCGGTCGGCTATGACATCGACCGCCACTTCTCGCCCCGCTACAACCCCTGGGACCAGCGGCTCTGCGTGGTGCCCGACGGCGACCTGTTCGCCGCGGTCCGGGCCGGGCGGGCGGCGGTGGTGACCGACACCATCGACACCTTCACCGAGCATGGCGTGCGGCTCACCTCCGGCGAGGAGCTGCCCGCCGACGTCGTGGTCACCGCCACCGGCCTCAACCTGCTCGCCCTTGGCGGGATGATCCTCGCGGTGGACGGGCGGGAGGTCGACCTCGCACAGACCGTCGCGTACAAGGGCATGATGCTCTCCGGCGTGCCGAACTTCGCCATGACGATCGGCTACACCAACGCCTCCTGGACGCTGAAGGCCGACCTGGTCGCCACGTACGTCTGCCGGCTGCTGCGCCACCTCGACGCCACCGGCCAGGAGATCGTCACCCCGGTCGCCCCGGCCGCCGGCGAGCTGGCGCCGATCATCGACCTGAAGTCGGGGTACGTGCTGCGCGCCGTCGACCAGCTGCCCAAGCAGGGCGCGACGACGCCCTGGCGGCTGCACCAGAACTACCCCCGCGACGTGCTGCTGATGCGGCACGGCCGGCTCACCGACTCCGGCGTCCGCTTCTCCCACGCCGGCGCCCCGACCGACGACTCCCCGGCCGACCCCACGCTGCGCGGGGCGCGCCCGCCCGCCGACACCCCCGTCGCCTGACCGAGAGGAGCACCCATGCGTGACTTCGTCTTCCCCGGCGGCACCGCGGTGGTCACCGGCGCCGCCAGCGGCATCGGCGAGGCACTGGCGCACGCCCTCGCCCGGCGCGGCGCCGACCTGGTCCTGCTCGACCGGGACGCCGAACGGCTCGACGCGGTGGTCGCCGCGATCCGCGCCGCCCACCCCGACCGGCGGATCGACACCCACCTGGTCGACCTCGCCGAGGCCGACGCGACCGACGCGGTGGCCGCCGAGATCCGCCGGGCGCACCCGCGGATCCGGCTGCTGGTCAACAACGCCGGCGTCGCCCTGGGCGGCCGGTTCGACCAGGTCACCCTGGAGGAGTTCCTCTGGGTCGTGGACATCAACTTCGGGGCCGTGGTCCGGCTTACCCACACGCTGCTGCCCGCGCTCAAGGCCGAGCCGGGCGCCCACCTGGTCAACGTCTCCAGCCTGTTCGGGCTGATCGCGCCCGCCGGGCAGGCCGCCTACTCGGCCAGCAAGTTCGCCGTCCGTGGCTTCACCGAGGCGCTGCGGCACGAGCTGGCCGACGACGGCGTCGGGGTGACCTCCGTGCACCCCGGCGGCATCCGGACCCGGATCGCGCAGAGCGCCCGGGTGGGCAGCGGCGTCTCCCGGGAGGAGTACGAAACCGGCCGCCAACAGTTCGAGAAGTTGCTCTCCATCGACCCGGCGAAGGCCGCCGAGGTGATCCTGCGCGGGGTGCAACGCCGCCGCGGGCGGGTGCTGATCGGCTGGTCGGCGAAGCTGCCCGACCTGTTGGCCCGGCTCGCCCCCGCCTCGTACCACCGGGTCCTCGCCGCCGGCCTCAACCGGGGTGCGGGCGGCCCGGCGGCCCGGTCGACGTCCCGGCTGGAGTCCGCCCCGGCGGCGGATTCGGTGCCCACGCCCCGCCCGGCGGTCGACCCGCTGACCTCCGAGGCCACCCCCGGGCAGCCGGCGTGACGGTCTCCCTCCCGCCCGCCGACGAGCTGACGGTGGCCGGGCGGCGGATCCGCTGCCGCATCTCCGGCAGCGGCCCGGCCGTGGTGCTGCTGCACGGCATCGGGCGCACCCTCGACGACTTCACCGGCCAGCACGAGCTGCTCGCCGCCGACCACCGGGTGGTCAGCGTCGACCTGCCCGGCCACGGCGGCTCCGCGCCGTTGGACGCCCCGCACACCCTGCCGGCGCTCGCCGCCGCCGTCGCGGAGTTCCTCGACGCGGCCGGGGTCGACCGGCCGGCGCACCTGGTCGGCAACTCCCTCGGCGGGGCGGTGGCGATGCGGCTCGCCGCCGACGAGCCGTCCCGGGCGGCCAGCCTGGCGCTGGTCAACAGTGCCGGGTTCGGCCGGGAGGTGACCGTCGCGCTGCGGCTGCTCGCCCTGCGCCCGCTCGGCCGGCTGCTGCTGCGCCCCCACCCGGCCGTCGCCCGCCGCACCGAGCTGGCGATCTTCCGCGACCCGGCGTACGCCACCGAGGAGCGGGTGGCGACCGCACTCGCGGTGGCCCACCAGCCGCATGCCGCCCGGGTGATGCTGGAGCTGGTCCGCAGTCTCGGCACCTGGCGGGGTGTCCGCCCACAGTGGCGGGCTGAGCTGCTCGACGCGGTCGCCGCGCTGGACCTCCCCACGCTGGTGGTCTGGGGCGACCGGGACCTGATCCTCCCCGCCACCCACCTGGCCGCCGCCCGGTCCCGGCTGCCCCGGGCGCGGACGCACCTGTTCCCCGACACCGGGCACATGCCGCAGATCGAGCGGGCCGAGGAGTTCCACGCGCTGCTCCGCGACTTCTGGACCGACGTCGACCGGCTCTGACCCGCTCACGGCAGGGCACCGCCGTGCGAGTCGGCCAGCCCCGGTCAGGCGGTGGTGCCGTCGGCCGCCCCGTGGTGCCGCAGCACGAGCGTCACCGCCACCAGCACGAACAGCAGGCCGGCGAGCACCGGTACCGGCGCGGGCAGCCACGGCGTGATCAGGGCCAACACGGCCGCGACCGGGAACAGCACCAGGCCGAGACCCCGCTTCCAGGGCAGGTGCAGGGCCCAGAGGGCGAGCAGGTACACCGCGACGGGCACCGCCACGGCGTACCCGGCGGTCCGGCCGGAGACGTGAGCCTCGTGCAGGTCGTGGTCGACCGCGACCGCCAGGCCGGCGCCCACCGCGGCGATCGCCGCGAAGATCAGGTAGTGGCCGTAGCCCCAGAACAGCGCGCCGCGCAGGGAGCCGGGTGGTAGCTGGCCCGGCCGGTCGAAGTAGAGCCACCAGAGCGCGAAGACGATCACCGCTCCGGCCGCGGCGAGCCACCACAGCTCCGGGTTCCCGGCGTCCACCCCGCTCTGGATCGCCACCGAGATGGCGAGGATCGCCTCACCGAGCACGATCAGGGTGAACAGCTGGTATCGCTCGGCGATGTGGTGCGGGTGCCAGCTGGTCTTCCCGAGCCGCTCGGACACCACCGGCACGAGCACGTCGGCGAGCGCCAGCACCAGGTACGCCGGCAGGCCCCAGCCGTCCGGCAGGGTGAGCCGCAGCAGCCAACCGAGCTGCACGACGAAGACACCGACCGCGTAGGCCGTTGCGGTCGCCCGCCCCTCCGGGTCGCCAGCCGCCGCGCGCAGCCAGTTGACGACCGCGGCCAGCCGCATCACCACGTAGCCGTAGGTGATGGTGGTGAAGTCCGCGTCGGTGAACGCCCGTGGCACGCCGGCGGCGAGGATCAGCGCCCCGGCGATCTGCACCAGGATGGTGAGTCGGTAGACGTCGTCGTCGGTGTCGTAGGCCGAGGCGAACCAGGTGAAGTTCATCCAGGCCCACCAGATCGCGAAGAACACCATCAGGTAGCTGGTGACGGCGTGCCCGAGGTGGCCCTCCGCCAGGTCGTGGTGCAGGCTGCCGGACGCCTGGGCCACCGCCACCACGAAGCAGAGGTCGAAAAAGAGCTCCAACGGCGTGGCGACCCGGTGCTCCTCGTCGGGCCGGCGCGCCCGCATCGGTTGGTACCAGGAGCGGACGTGTGTGGTGCCGGTGGTCACGAGACAGCTCCTCGCCGCAGGCCGTTGCGCCCACACGATAGTGCGGTGTCCACTAACGTTCACCGGGTTTGCGGTGGGTGCTGTGGATCCTCGCCTTGGGGGCGAGCGACTCCCCACCGGGTGGTGGGGCGGGCCTCCGCGGGCCAACTGATCCTCGCGCCGCCCCGTGGTGCGCTGGGCGGGACCGGTGCGGGCCAGCGCGGTCAGGTCCGCCTCCACCCGCGCCGGCAGCGGGTGCCGGTGCCGCAGCACCCGGCCCAGCTGCCGGGCCGCGTCGGCCAGCCCGGCCCGGCCGTCCGGGTCGCGCCAGGCCTCGGCGACCATCGCGCGCACCACCCGGCCGGGCCGGCGCATTGCGGCGGTGAGCACCCGGTTGGGCGCCTCGATCCGCCGCCGGGGCGCGGGGGTCCCGGCCCGTCGGCGCCGGGAGGTGGTGGGCCACCAGCTCCGGGACGTACGCCAGACGCCAACCGGCGGCGGCCAGGTTCATCGCCAGCAGCGCCTCCTCGCCGTACATCCCGAGCCGTTCGGCGAAGCCGCCGACCTGCCGGTACGCGGCGGGGCGCAGCACCACCGCGCAGGTCAGGAAGCCGAGCACGGTCGGGTCGGGCGCGTCCGGGGCGGTGCCGAGCGGGGCCTGGGCCATCGCCGCGGAGATCGGGTCGAGCCGGTCCTCCCGGCCGACCAGCCCCCGCCTGGTCAACAGCGCGGTCCGGGGGAGGGCGCGACAGCAGCTCCGCGGCCCGCTCCAGCGATCCGGGCGCCCAGTACGAGTCGTCGTCGGCGAACACCACGAACGGGGTGTCGGCCAGCGCCACGCCCACGTTGCGGGCCGCCCCGGCCCCGGCGTTGCGGCCCAGCCCGACCACCCGGACGTGGGGAAAGGCCCGTGCGACGGCGGGCCGGCGTGCCGTCGTCCGACCCGTTGTCCACCACGATCACCGGCGCGGTGTGCCGGGCCAGCAGTGCCAGGAGCTGGTCCCGCCGGTTGCGGCTGGCCGACGACGATCGTCGGGTCCGGTGTCCTGGCGGCCCAGGTACCCGGCGACGCCGACCCTCAGTCGGCCTCGGCCCGATTCGGCGGGTCCGAGCAGGTGCGGAGCCCGCCCTGGCGGGGAAGACGGCCGGCGTGGCCGAGGTGACCCTGCTGCTCGCCGGCGACGTGATGACCGGTCGCGGCGTCGACCAGATCCTGCCCCGCCCGGGCCCGCCCGCGCTGCGGGAAGAGCTGGTCACCGACGCCCGGCGCTACGTCGAGCTGGCCGAGTCCGTCGCCGGTCCGGTCCCGCGCCCGGTCCCGCCGGAGTGGCCGTGGGGTGCGGCGCTGCGCCTCCTCGACGAACTGCGCCCGGACGTGCGGATCGTCAACCTGGAGACGGCGGTGACCGGGCGCGGTGAGTACGCCCCGGGCAAGGGCATCCACTACCGGATGCACCCGGACAACCTCGGCTGCCTCACCGCGGCCAGCCTCGACGTCTGCGCGCTGGCCAACAACCACGTCCTCGACTTCGGGCCGGAGGGGCTCACCGACACCCTGGACGGCCTGCGGCGGGCCGGGATCACGCCGGCCGGCGCGGGCCGGGACGAGGACGAGGCGTGGCGGCCGGCGCGGGTGCCGCTCGACGGCGGCGGCCGGCTGCTGGTCTGGTCGGTGGGCGCCCCCTCCAGCGGCATCCCGCCGCAGTGGGCGGCGACCGGCGGGCGACCGGGCGTGGCGTACCTGCCGGAGGTGTCCGAGGCGACGGCCGGGGCGCTCGCCGACCGGATCGGCCGGGAGGCGGGGCCGGGGGACCTGGTGGTGGTCTCCGTGCACTGGGGGTCGAACTGGGGCTACCAGGTGCCGGACGAGCACGTGCAGTTCGCGCACCGGCTCGTGGAGTCCGGGGTGCACCTGGTCCACGGGCACTCGTCGCACCACCCCCGCCCGGTCGAGCGGTACCGGGGCCGGCTCGCCCTGTACGGCTGCGGCGATCTGATCGACGACTACGAGGGGATCGGCGGGCAGGAGTCGTACCGGCCGGAGCTGCGGCTGCTGCACCTGGCCACGCTGGACGCCGGCACCGGTGAGCTGCGCCGGCTGCGGCTCGTCCCGGTGCGGATGCGCCGCATGCGGCTGGAGCCGGCGGCACCGGAGGAGGCCCGCTGGCTGGCGGACCTGCTGGACGGGCTCGGCGCGCCGTACCGGACCCGGTTCGTCCTCGGCGACGACGGCCTCGTCACGCTGCGAACCGACTGACCGACTGACCAGGCGGCGCGTGGCGTGGGCCACCTTCGGCGGGCCCGGCACGACGCTCCGGCGGAGCCGGGACGCATCATAGATACATGACGCATCCCACGGCCTCGCCGCGCGCCGTCGCGCCGTCCGCCGCCGAGCGGGCCTACCGGTATCTCAAGCGCGCGATCCTGGAGCAGGTCCATCCGGGTGGTTCGCTGATCAGCGAGGGGGAGATCGCCGAGGCGGCCGGCGTCTCCCGCACCCCGGTCCGGGAGGCGCTGCTCCGCCTGGAGGCGGAAGGGCTCGTCGCCCTCTACCCCAAGCGCGGCGCGCTGATCCGGCCGGTCTCCGCCCGCGAGATCGCCGACGTCATCGAGGCCCGCCGGCTGGTCGAGCTGCACGCCGCGGAGCGGGTCTGGCCGCGCCGCGCCGAGCTGAAGGCCGACCTGGCCCGCTGGCTCACCGAGATGCGCCGGGCGCACGCCGCCGGCGACGTGACCGCGCTGATGGCCGCCGACCGGGCCTTCCACGCCACCGTCGTCGAGGCCGCCGGCAACGAGATCCTCGCCGAGCTTTACCACCGGCTGCGCGACCGGCAGCTGCGCATGGGCGAGGCCAGCTTCCGGCTCTCGCCCGGCTGGGCCGAGGTGGCCCTCACCGAGCACGCCGGCCAGCTCGCCGCCTTGGACGGCGAGGACCCGCAGGCCTGGCTGGACGCGGTGGGCGCGCACATCGACAACGCCGCGACCGTGTTCCGGACCCTGCGATGACCGGCGCTCCACGCCGGTCCGCCGTCCTGGTCTACGCGGTCGCGCTCACCGCGTACGTGGCCGCGGTGTTCCACCGCAGCTCACTCGGCGTGACCGGGGTGGACGCGGCCGACCGCTTCCACATCAACGCCTCGGCGCTGGCCATCTTCTCCGTCGCCCAGCTCGCCGTGTATGCGGCCATGCAGGTTCCCGTGGGGGTGCTGCTCGACCGGTTCGGCTCCCGCCGCCTGCTGCTCACCGGTGGGGCGCTGATGGTGGCCGGGCAGCTCTGCTTCGCCGTCGCCACCGACGTCCGGCTCGCCGTCGCCGCCCGGGTCCTGGTCGGCCTCGGCGACGCGATGACCTTCATCAGTGTGCTGCGGATCGTGGCGTTCTGGTTCCCCGGGCGGCGCAACCCGCTGCTGGTGCAGCTCACCGGCACCGTCGGGCAGCTCGGCGCGGTCCTCGGCGCCGTACCCCTGGTGGCGCTGCTGCACCACGCCGGCTGGACCCCCGCCTTCCTCACCGCGGCAGCGCTCGGCGTGACCGCGCTGCTGCTGGTGCTCGTGGCGGTACGCGACACGCCGCACGCCGAGCACACCGCGGCCGCCGCCCCGGACCTGGCCACCGTACGCCGGCAGCTCGCCGCGGCCTGGGCCCAGCCGGGCACCCGCCTGGGCCTCTGGACCCACTTCGTCACCCAGTTCTCCGGCTCGGTCTTCGCGCTGCTCTGGGGCTACCCGTTCCTGGTGCAGGGCCAGGGCCTCTCGCCCACCACCGCCGCCTCGCTGCTCACCCTGATGACCGTCGCGACGCTGGTCTGCGGTCCGGTCATCGCGCACCTGTGCGCCCGGCACCCGTTCCGGCGCTCGGTCGTGGTCTTCGCCATCACCGCGACCACCGCCGCCGTCTGGGCCGTGGTGCTCGCCTGGCCGGGACGGGCGCCGCACTGGCTGCTGGTGACCCTGGTGGTCGTCCTCGCGGTGAACGGGCCCGGCTCGGTCATCGGCTTCGACTACGCGCGCACGTTCAACCCGGTGCACCGCATCGGCAGCGCCACCGGGATCGTCAACGTGGGCGGATTCGTGGCCTCGATCCTGCTGATCCTGGCCGTCGGCGTGGCCCTCGACCTGGCCACCCCGGCCGGGCGGTCCACCCCGCCGCTGGACGCGTTCCGCTGGGCCTTCGCCGTGCAGTACCTGCTCTGGGGCCTCGGCGCGGCACAGGTGCTGCGCTACCGCAACGCCGCCCGCCGCCGGTACGCCGCCGAACGCGCGACCTCGCCGGTCCCGGCCGTGGCGGGCGCCTGACCGGCCGTGGCCGGCCCGGTCAGCGAGGGAGGCGCCGGTGAGTGAGCGAGTCCAGCACCAGGGTGAGCCCCGCGCCGACCAGCCAGAAATCCTTGGCGAGGGGGATGCCCGCCTGCGTGGGCCTCAGGCTGTGCGGCTCGCGCAGCCCCGGCGTCTTCAGGTAGAGCTGCACCAGCCCAGCGCCGAACGCGGTCAGCCCCAGCCCGACCAGGAACGACGGCGCGAACGGGGCGATCAGCGCGGCCCCCAGGGCGATCTCGCTGCGGGACAGCAGCTTGGCGAATCGGGCGGCGTCCAGCTGCCGGAGCTGTGGGACCGCCCCCACGGCCATGCCGTGCATCGCCTCGGCGGCCTCGCCCTCCAGGGTGCGCTTGCTGAGCCCGGAGTTCAGAAAAAACGCGCCGATGCTGAACCGCAGCGGCGCATGCGTCAGCCTCATGACCACTCCCGTCGGTGCCGGAGAACCGTGCCCCGGCCTACCCGGTACGGGCGGTGCTAACCCGCCGAACGGCGCTGAGCCGACGGTGGCGCCGGGCGGTAGGTTCGCGGGGAGGCGTGATCACCCGCGCAGGCAGGAGAAGACCGTGAGCCAGGAAGTCCGGGGAGTCGTGTCGCGGCGCAAGGGCGCGCCGGTGGAGGTCACCACGATCGTGGTGCCGGACCCGGGGCCGGGCGAGGCGGTGGTGAAGGTCCAGTCCTGCGGGGTCTGCCACACCGACCTGCACTACCGCCAGGGCGGCATCAACGACGACTACCCGTTCCTGCTCGGCCACGAGGCGGCCGGCGTCGTCGAGCAGGTGGGGGAGGGGGTCACCGGGGTGGCCCCCGGCGACTTCGTGGTGCTCAACTGGCGCGCGGTCTGCGGGGTGTGCCGGGCCTGCCGCCGGGGTCGCCCCTGGTACTGCTTCAACACCCACAACGCCGCCCGGAAGATGACCCTCACCGACGGCACCGAGCTGTCGCCCGCGCTCGGCATCGGCGCCTTCGCCGAGAAGACCCTCGTCCACGCCGGGCAGTGCACCAAGGTCGACCCGGCGGCCCGGCCGGCCGCGGTGGGCCTGCTCGGGTGCGGGGTGATGGCGGGCCTCGGCGCGGCGATGAACACCGGCCAGGTCACCCGGGGCGACTCCGTCGCGGTGATCGGCTGCGGCGGCGTCGGCGACGCCGCGGTGGCGGGCGCCGCCCTCGCTGGCGCGACGACGATCATCGCGGTGGACACCGACTCCCGCAAGCTCGACTGGGCCCGCAGGTTCGGCGCCACGCACACCGTCAACGCCTCCGAGGACGACCCGGTCGAGGCGATCCGAGCCGCCACGGGTGGCTTCGGCGTCGACGTGGTGATCGACGCGGTGGGCCGCCCGGAAACCTGGAAGCAGGCCTTCTACGCCCGCGACCTGGCCGGCACGGTGGTGCTGGTCGGGGTGCCCACCCCGGAGATGAAGATCGACCTGCCGCTGCTGGACGTCTTCGGCCGGGGCGGCGCCCTCAAGTCCAGCTGGTACGGCGACTGCCTGCCCAGCCGGGACTTCCCGATGCTCACCGAGCTGTACAAGCAGGGCCGCCTCGACCTCGACGCCTTCGTCACCGAGGAGATCGCCCTGGACCAGGTCGAGGAGGCGTTCACCCGGATGCACCACGGCGACGTGCTCCGCTCGGTGGTGGTCTTCCCGTGACCGTCCGCGTCGACCACACCGTCACCTCCGGCACCTTCTCCCTCGACGGGCAGACCTTCGACGTCGACAACAACGTCTGGGTGGTCGGTGACGACGGCGAGTGCGTGGTCGTCGACGCCCCGCACGACGTGGCGGCCGTCCTGCGGGTCGTCGGCGACCGCCGGGTGGTCGCCGTGCTGGCCACCCACGCCCACGACGACCACGTACGCGTGGGTCCGGAGCTGGCCCGGGCCACCGGCGCTCCCGTGCTGCTGCACCCCGCCGACCGGGTGCTCTGGGACCTGGTCCACCCGGACACCCCACCCGACGGCGAGCTGGCAGACGGCCTCCTACCGTGACTGGGTTTGGCATGCCTTCGACGTGGCGCTGCCGGCGAGCGTGCCCGCCGGGGTGAAGGTGTGCAGCCCGACGGTGCGGCCCCGCGACGGCAGAGTTCGTGTCGACCTGCCCTGGCAGGCCCCGCACACCCCGCCGCCGGTGGACGGGCACACGCGTGGGCTTGGTGTCGACTGGGGGGTGAACACCTGCTGACCGCCACCGTGGCCGACCTCGACCAGGGCGGCTCCGTCGTCGTGGACGGGCGTCCGTTGCGGTTCGACGCGACCGGCGTGTCGGCGAAACTGGTGCGACTACGCCGCCACCGCGAACACCTCAACACCAAAGCCGACCACCTGTCCCGGCTGCGGGACGGCCGGCCCGCCGACGCCCCCGCCGAGGCGGCCCTGGCCGGCAAGCTAGCCTGCTTGGAGGCCGAGCATGCGGCGGTGTGCGCCCGGATCCGGCATCTCAACCACGCGGTTGCCTGGTCGGCGGCGCGGTGGCTGGTCGACCACGCGACCGGGGTCGGCGCCACCGTCGTCTACGTCGAGAACCTCGCGACGCTCGAGGCGGGTGGCCGGTCACGCAGCCTCAACCGGCGACTGTCCGGTGCGGTACGCGGCACGGTGTTCACCGCCGTCGCTCACCTCGCCGCGCAAGCCGGTATCGCAGTCGTGACTGTTCCGGCGCGTGGCACGTCGTCGGGCTGTCCCCGCTGCGGCGGCGCGGTCACGCACGTCAAGACGCCGGACCGGTGCGTGGCCGGGTACCGGTGGGCGATTTGCTCGTGTGGCCTGTCACTGGACCGCGACCACGCCGCCGCGCAACGCATCGCCGCCCGGGGCCTGGCCAACCAGACCAAAACCCGCCCCGACCGTAGCGGCCAGGCCGCGATCCACGCAGCCACCGACACACCCGTGCGGCGCCGGGCGCGTCGACCAACCCCAGCCGCGACGACCAGGCCGGTGCGGGACCGACGCAAGACCGCACCCACCCGCAAGCAGACCCGACCTACAGGTGCCAAAACCTCACGCCTGCTGCCCTCGCGACGGCAGGTTCCCGCCCCGACAGAACCCCCACCGGGAACTGGCGGCAAGCGTCCGGCGGGACGGACACCCCAGGAGACCAACCCGCCAGGGCCGGTCCGCCAGGTGCCGCACACGGTTCCCACCACCGCCCGGCGACACCCCCACCGGGTCCGCGGGGCAATCCTCGGCCGCGGCTTCCACCGCCACGTACACGCCACCCCCATCACCCACCAGGACGGCGGTACAGGCACGATGTCCGCCCCGCTGAGGATCACATAGGAAACCAGAGACGCTCGACTCCACCCGCCCGACCGGGCGCAGCGCGTATCCGTCGTCGTTCACGCCAGGGCCTCTCTCAGCATGTACAGCCGCACGGTCGTGCCGGCGGCGGTGGTGTGCACCCGAACCAGGTCGCACAGGGCGTACACGATGACGCGGCCGCGCCCGCCGATGCCGTCGTGCGCCGGGGCCAGCCGGCCGGCGAGCGGGTCGGCGAGCCAGCCGTCGTCGTGGATCTCGCAGACCAGGTGCGTTCCGGTCAGCCACACCTGCAGGGTCCCGGCGCCACCGGCGTGCGCCACGCTGTTGGTCGCCAACTCGGTCACTGCGATCTGCAGGTCGGCGATCCGTTCGGCGTCCAGGCCGGCGCCCGCCGCGTGGTCCGCGACGAACCGGCGTACCCGCGGCAACGTCTCCAGGTCGTACCGGAACGTGGCGACCTGCTCGTCCGGAACGGGCAGCGGCTTGTTGTGCCGGGCGACCACGTCCGCCGGGGCGTAGCCCGCGCTGGGCCGCCGCCCGGCCCGGTCAACCAGCACCGGGTGGGTGCAGCGGGCCTCCGCGAGCACCACCGGGTCGAGCCGGGCCGCGTCGTACGGGCACGGCGGGTCGGCCGTCCGGTACGCCCACAGCAGTGGGGCCCAGCCCCGCTCGGCGTACGGCCCGACGGTGGCCGGATGCGCGGCGGCCACCGTGCGCAGCTGCTCGGGCGCGAAGAGCCGCCGGTCGTAGAGGCACATGCCGGCCACCCGCCGGTCGAGGAACAACCGGTTGACCTGCGCCTCGTAGCGGCTCAGCTCGTCCAGGCCGGTGCCGGTGCGCAGGATCCAGCCCATGTCGCCGGCCAACCGGAGCCCGGAGTAAGCCCTCCCGATGGGTCCGGGTGATCTCGCCGGCGAGGGATTCGATCATCGGCTCGACGGCCAGCCACGGGTCCGCAGCGCCCGGGGGGTGACCGTGTCGGTGAAGCAGATGACCTTGTGGCCGAGCCGGAGCCCGGTGGCGGTGAAGCGCGTGACGGCCTCGAGTGCCGCGCGCTCGTCGTCGTGCGCCCAGCAGACGTGGTCTCCGAGGTGGACCCGGTCGACCACGGCGGTTGCAGTCACTGTCATCGCCTTCCGGTCCGCGCGCCCCGCACTGTAACGCCGGCCCCGGTGTCGACCCAACGGGCCGCGCTCCGGCCACCTGCTTGCCGACGAGGGGCGCGCCCGGTTACCCTGCGAAGGGACCCGGATGCCGGCGGACGACGCCGCCCGGAGTCCTTCTCACCCACACCGCCCGGTCCACGACCGTCGCGGGGTGTCGATTCACGAGTCCCGCGCCACACTGCCGCGGGGACTCCGCCGTTCCGGCCGGACCATCCCGCCGCCGGCGGACACACGTCCTCTCGCTGGCATCGGACGCGCTCGACGCCTCCGCCGCGCCGCGCGTCCCTTCGCCGCGCCGCCCGGCCGCCGCGGTCCGCCGCACCGCCTGGCCGTCTCTTTCCCGGTACGCCCGCCCCACCGTCGCCGGTCGATCCGACGTCGGCGGCAGCGGTCACCTCATCCGAAAGGCACCCGATGACCACCGAATCCACCGCCCTGACCCCGGTCAGCGGCATCGTCGACACCGACGGCGACCACGCCTACGTCCGGGTCGAGGGCTACCTGCCCTCCGCGGGCGACCTCCACGTCTCGGCGTCCCAGCTCAGGACCTACGGCCTGCGCCGCGGCGACCTGGTCACCGGCGCGGTACGCCCCGGCGCGCCGCACCGGGGGCGGCACCCAGCGCTGGCGCGGCTGGACACCGTCAACGGGATGGAGCCGGAGGAGGCGCGGCGGCGGCCGGAGTTCTACAAGCTGACTCCGCTGTACCCGCAGGAGCGGCTGCGGCTGGAGACTGAGCCGCACATCCTGACCACCCGGGTGATCGACCTGGTCATGCCGATCGGCAAGGGCCAGCGGGCGCTGATCGTCTCGCCGCCGAAGGCGGGTAAGACGATGGTGCTGCAGGCGATCGCGAACGCGATCACCCGCAACAACCCGGAGTGCCACCTGATGGTGGTGCTGGTCGACGAGCGGCCGGAAGAGGTCACCGACATGTCTCGGTCGGTGAAGGGCGAGGTCATCGCGGCCACGTTCGACCGTCCGCCGCAGGACCACACCACGGTGGCGGAGCTGGCGATCGAGCGGGCGAAGCGCCTGGTCGAGCTGGGTCACGACGTCGTCGTGCTGCTCGACTCGCTGACCCGGCTGGGCCGCGCCTACAACCTGGCCGTCCGCTCCGGCGGGCGTACGCTCTCCGGCGGCGTCGACGTGGCCGCGCTCAACCCACCGAAGCGGCTGCTCGCCGCGGCCCGCAACGTCGAGGAGGGCGGCTCGCTGACCGTGATCGCGTCGGCCCTGGTGGAGACCGGGTCCGCGGCCGACACGCTGATCTACGAGGAGTTCAAGAGCACCGGCAACGCCGAGCTGCGGCTGGACCGGTCGCTGGCCGACCGGCGTGCCTTCCCGGCCGTCGACATCCGACCCTCCGGCACGCGCCGGGAGGAACTGCTCGCCACGGGCGCCGAGCTGCACCGGTTGCGTGGCCTGCGCTCCGCACTGTCCGCACTGGACCGGCACCAGGCGCTCGACCAGCTCCTCCGTCAGCTCGCCGGCACGCCGGACAACCACCGCTTCCTCGCCCGGCTGGACCCGCCGACCCGGGCTAACATCAGGTCGCATGACCGATGATCCAGCCGATCGTCCGCCCACCGTCCGCCAGCTGCGTCTGGTCGTCGAGGCCGACGACTACGACGCCGCGGTCGCCTTCTTCCGTGACGCCCTCGGCCTGCCCGAACAGGCCGCGTTCTCCGGCGGGGACGGCGCCCGGGTGGTGATCCTGGAGGCGGGCCGGGCCACGCTGGAAATCGCCAACCCGGCGCAGAAGCGGATGATCGACGAGGTGGAGGTCGGCCGCCAGGTCGCCCCGCGGATCCGGGTCGCGTTCGAGGTGGACGACGCCCCGGCCGTCACCGACCGGCTGGTCGCGGCGGGCGCCGCCGAGGTGGCCCCGCCCACGGTCACCCCGTGGCAGTCGCTCAACGCCCGGCTCGACGCCCCGGCGGGTCTGCACATCACCGTCTTCCAGGAGCTGCGTACGCGGGACGAGCGGACCGCGCTCGACGGCTTCGGCGTCGACCGCGACGGCTGACCGCTCGCCGAGCCGGGCGGCCGGAACCGGGTTGCCCGCGGCAGGAGTGTTGTCGATACTCGGCCCGTGTCCGTCCCCCGTGCCGCCCAGGCCGACTCCCGCGCGCTCACGCCGGCGCAGACGGCCGCGCTGCGGCACGTTCGGCAGGTCGCCCTGCGGGACCGGCCGGCCGCGCTCGCCGTCATCGCCCGGCACCTGGCCGGTTCCGGCGCCGCGTACCGGCCGGAGGAGGTGATCGCCGCGGTCGCCGCGCACGGCCGGCTGACGCTCAACTTCCACCCGGACCGCCTGCTGCGGGACGGCCGCGCGGTGGCGACCGCCCTGGACGAGGAGGGCGTCTACCGCAGCCAGTTCGAGACGGGCATCTCCAACGGCGGCCTGACCGCCTTCCCCGGCGGGGACCGGGACCGTTGGGAGGAGACCCTGTTCGGCGGGGCCTACCAGCACGGCGACGTACGCCCCGCCGACCGCCCCAAGTACGGCGGCCTGAATCTGCTCGACCACCCGGACGGCGCCTCCCCCCGGTTCGGCTCCTGCCACCTGCGGCTGCGCCCCGAGGTCCTCGGCCGGGCCACCCTCTGCTTCGGCGACAGCCACCTCGGCCCGAAGGATCTGGGCACCGTCGACG
This sequence comes from Micromonospora sp. NBC_00898, assembly GCF_045207895.1. Classification (NCBI taxonomy): domain Bacteria; kingdom Bacillati; phylum Actinomycetota; class Actinomycetes; order Micromonosporales; family Micromonosporaceae; genus Micromonospora; species Micromonospora sp. NBC_00898. The sequence continues at coordinate 2,105,367 of NZ_CP108775.1, read as the reverse complement.
TCGTCGAGCCGGTGCTCGCGGCGCTGTTGGAGGCCACCGCCGGGACCGGGGTCAGCCTCGGAGTGGCGGGCATGGACACGGCCACCCTGCTGCGGACGCTGGTGCGCCGCCGGGAGCGGGAGTCCGAGCGGCCCGGCCCTCCGGGGCGGGCGCTCGACGACTACGTGGAGGCGCAGATCCACGGCGAGCTGAGCCTGGAGCGGGACGTGGAGGCGCTGGTGGCCGATCCGTCGTTCCGGGACACCGACGCGGGACGGACTTTGGCGGGCATCGCCCGGCGGCACGCCTGCCCGCTGCTCTGGCACACCGGCTTCGAGTTGCCGGTGGACGGGATCGACCCGGATTTCCGGGGACCGGCCATCCCACCGCTGGCCGCCCGCGTGCACGCGGAGTTCGCCCGGCCGGGGGAGCCGGTGCACGCCGCCCTGATCGGCCGCGCGGCGGCCTCGGTGGTGACGGAGCCCGGGCGCTGGGCGGACCGCGGTCCGACGGAGGTCACCCTCCAGCACCTCAAGCAGCTCTGGCACGTCCTGGTCTGGTTCGGTACGCCCGCCAGCCGCTGACGTCCCGCTCAGCGGAAGGCCCGGCCGACCCGCTGCGGCGGGTCCGGTAAGGCGGGGGTCCGGACCGGCGTGTCCGGTAAGTGCTTCTCGTGCCGCCGGAAACCCTTCCTGGCCGACTGTCCGATACCCCTGGTGACCTGGGTCGCAGCCGCTGCCGCGCGGCGCATATCCGGAATGACCGACACGCGAAGCTGGTTGTGTCCCCCGTAGCGCCGGACCGCAAACACCTACCGGCCGGTAGTTCCCCCGAGGGGCGCTCACCCCGGAGCGCGTCGTGACGATCGAAAGGGCAACCATCGTGAAGCAGCACTTCACTCGATGGCACCCCACCATCGCCAAGACCACACAGGACCTCTCGCGACGGCTTCCCGCCATCGCGGAGGCAACGCAGCGCAGGATCGCGAAGATCCCGCAGAGCAAGGCCGCACTGAGCGTCGCGGGCGTGGCCGCCATCGGTGCCCTGGCGTTCGGCCCGACGGCCGTCGCCGCGCCGGTGACCAGCGGACCCCACGAGGGCGCAGTGGCCGCCATCGACCTGGCAACGGGCAAGAAGACCGAAACCGTCGAGTCCGGGCTCACCACCGGCGCCGACAAGGTCAACCAGCCGGCCTCCGACAAGCCGAGCCGGGACAAGCTCATCCCGCACGGCGTCGAGGGCGCCCAATCGCGCATCCCGCTCGACGACGCGCAGCTCACCAACGCCAAGGCCATCGTCAAGGCGGCCAAGGAGACCGGCGTGGGCGAGCGGGGCGCCGTCATCGGCGTGGCCACCTCGCTGCAGGAGTCGAAGCTGTACAACCTCGGCCACCTCGGCGATTACAACGACCACGACTCGGAGGGCCTGTTCCAGCAGCGCCCGTCGTCCGGTTGGGGCTCGCCCGAGCAGGTCACCGACCCGGACTACTCCGCCAAGGCGTTCTTCAACGCGCTGAAGAACGTCGGTGGCTGGCAGCAGTTGCCGCTGACCGCCGCAGCGCAGACCGTCCAGGTGTCCGCCTTCCCCTACGCCTACGCGCAGTGGGAGGAGCAGGCGGCGGACATCGTCCAGCAGCTCTGGTGAGCTGAGCTCTTCCGTCGACCGGCCGGTCCCCTCTCCCGGGGGCCGGCCGGTTTTCCTTTGTGGCTGGGCTGCGGCGCCCGCCCGTTTGCAGTCCGGCTCCGGATTGCGGTGGGGGTGTGGCCCGCCGTGCCCGGCTCCGGGCGGTCAGGCTTGATCCCTGCGCCGGTCACGGCGGGCCACACCCCTGACCTGGTCAAGGTCCGCCCGCCCGCGCCGGCTCTTTCCACGGGTACGACGCTGCGCCGGCCCCCCCCGGGCCCCGGTGTTGATGGCCGCCGGGGTGATCGACCCCCCGGGTCCCGGGTGGCCGAGGTGGCGATGTGCGTGCACTGCGCGACGTGATCGACCCCGAGCGCCCGAGGTGGCGATGTCCGCGCTGTGGCTGACCCGATCGCCTCCGGGGCGTCGGTGTGGCGGTGTCAACTCTCCGGGCACCCCTGATCGACTCCATGTGGCGGTGTCCGGCGGGCGCGGATACCGCCAGGTCGCGCATCTCGTGCCGGCTGTCCGTCCGCCCCCGCCCTGGCTCGAGTGGTCTGGGGTCGGATGTCGGGTTTCGGGGTGTGACCGGTGGCATCCCGGGGCCGGAATCGTGGCGGGGGTCGGGTCGTTACATTTCCCGTACGACCGAGTACCTGGTCCGCTCGACGGGCCGGACGGGCCCCGGGAATGATGGTGGGCCGGCGGTCGTTACACATGGTCCCGGCGCCGCGAAGAGGCCCCCGCCCCGCGGCTCTCGCCGGACAAAGACTTTCCCCTTGTACTTCCTGAGCGCCTGACGGTGCTTGCGCATGTCCCGGCCCCCGCCGGTGTGTGTGCCGACCCCCGAATGGAGCTTCATCATGAACACGATCATGCGGAAGAGCGTTCTCGGTATTGCTGGTCTGGCCTTCACCGGTGGCGTGTTCGCCGGTCCGGTCGCCGCTCACGCGGCCGCCCCGGTTGATGGCAAGCCGGTCGCGGTGGCGGTGCAGGCCGACAAGCCGGACATGGGCACGCTGATCCCGCACGGTGTGCAGGGCGCGCAGTCGAAGATCACCCTGAACGACGAGCAGACCGGCAACGCGAAGGCGATCATCGCCGCCACGAAGAAGGCGGGTCTGCCGGAGCGGGCCGCGGTGATCTCGATCGCCACGTCGCTGCAGGAGTCGAAGTTGGAGAACCTGGGTCATCTGGGTGACGCCAACGACCACGACTCGCTGGGCCTGTTCCAGCAGCGCCCGTCCAGTGGTTGGGGTACGCCGGAGCAGATCACCAACCCGGAGTACGCGACCCTGGCGTTCGAGAAGGGCCTCAAGCAGGTCGACGGGTGGCAGGACATGCCGCTGACCGAGGCCGCGCAGACGGTGCAGGTGTCGGCCTACCCGGACGCCTACGCCCAGTGGGAGCAGCAGGCCGCCGACCTCGTCGCCGCCAACTGGAACAGCTGACACCCGCATAGCAAGAGCTAACGCCGCTAGCCGGCACCCCCAACACGAGGGGTGCCGGCCAGCGGCGTTTCCACGTACCCAAGCAAAACCGCGACGGTCGGACGGACCGCAAGCAGGTCGGGGCTGGGGGCGACCGTCCCCGGCGTAGGGATCAAGCCTGACCGCCCGGAGCCGGGGCCGGTCGCCCCCAGCCCCCAACCGCAACCACAAACGAAGCCGCAACCAGAGAAACCTCAAGAGCGTCGACCCCCGGCGATGTCGACCAGCGCCGCCACCAGAGCGACCGTGATGATCCCCGTGGCCAGCAGCAGCGAGTGCCGGAAGGCCGTCGCCCAGTCGCCCCGGCTGCCGGCCAGCGAGGAGAAGAACAGCGACCCGACGGCCGCGATGCCGGCTGCGGAGCCGATCCGCTGGCCGGTCTGCAGCATGCCCGCTCCGCTGCCCGCCTGCGGCACCGGCACCTCGGACAGGGTCAGCGTCTGGTTCGGGGCGATGACCAGGCCGCTGCCCAGCCCGGCGAGGAGCAGCGGCACCGCGGTCAGCAGCGGCACCGAGCCCGATGGTGAGCCGCGCAGCACCCAGACGGTGGCGGCGAGCCCGATCACCACGACGAGCAGGCCGACGGCGACCAGCGGCCGGCCGTACCGGGTGACGACCCGGCCGCCGAGGGCGGACGCCGCCGCGGAGCCGAGGGCGAACGGGGTGATGGCCAGGCCGGCGATGAGGGCGCTGTAGCCGAGCCCGTTCTGCAGGTAGAGGGTGAAGATGAAGAAGATGGCGGTGAACCCGCCGAAGTAGACCAGCGCGATCAGCGCCCCGAGGGTGTACGAGCGCAGTGCGAACAGCCGCAGGTCGAACAGCGGCGGCCGGTGTCGGGCGTACCAGCGTTCCCAGAGGCCGAAGCCGACGAGGAAGGCCAGCCCGGCCGGGATGAGCGCCCACTTCCACGGCGTGTGCCACTGGCTGTGTTGCACGAGTGGGAGCAGTACGAGGGTGACTCCGACGCCGAGCAGCAGCACGCCGACCGGGTCGAGGCGGTGCCGGTCCTGCTGGCCGGTTGGCCGGGTGGGCAGCAGCCGCCAGGCCAGCAGCACCGCCACGATGCCGACCGGCACGTTGACGAAGAAGACCCACCGCCAGCCGTGCTCCTCGCCGCCGAGCTGGATGAGCAGCCCGCCGAGCAGCGGCCCGACCGCGGTGGAGATGCCGATGGTGGCGCCCAGCAGGCCGAAGGCCCGGCCGCGTTCGGCGCCCCGGAACAGCTGTTGGATCAGGCCGCTGACCTGCGGGTTGACGATGCCGGCGGCGGCGCCCTGCAACAGCCGGGCGGCGACCAGCCATTCCGGTGAGCGGGCCGTCCCGGCGAGCGCGCTGGTCAGGGTGAACAGCGTCACCCCGAGCACGAACGCGTTGCGCCGGCCACGGGCGTCGCCGAAGCGTCCGGCGGGCACCAGCACCAGACCGAAGGTGAGCGCGTACCCGGAGAGCACCCACTGCAGGTCGCTCGGCGTGGCATGCAGGGCGCGGTCCATCGACGGCACGGCGACGTTGACGATGCTGACGTCGAGCAGCGTCATGAAGGCGGCGACCAGGCCGACGCCGAGCGCCTGCCAGCGCTTGCGCTCGTCGTACCCGCCGGTGTCGGCGGGTGCCGACGACCGGTCCGCGCTCATGCTGCCCCCCGAAGGTCGTCGATCACGCATTCCTGATCGCTACCCGGGCCCTCGAGGGGCAAACGGGACGTCACGCCATCTGGCGAGCGCACCACCGCGGCCCGAAGTCCAGCCCCGCCATCGGCGAGTCCTCGCGGTGCAGCAGCCCCTTCTGGGTGAGCAGGTGCAGCGGCGCGTTCAGCTCCTCCTCACTCATTCCGGTCTCCTGGGCGATCAGGTCGGGGTAGGGGACGTGTCCCCGGGTCTCCAGCGCGGTTACCGCCTGGTAAACCCGTTCCTCGACCTCCGACAGCTGTACCTGCTGCATAGGTTCCTCCTCGGCGTGACCCGCCCGGTTCGCGGGCGGCCTGCGCCCGGCGATTACCCCTCGGGTGTCCGTTGATGCCCACCCGATCGGGGAGTCGCGCCGGGCGCCGGCGGGGTGCCGTGGCCTAGGCTGCACCGGTGATCGTCTGGGATCTCGCTGTCGTCGGAGGTGGCCCCGCGGGGCTCTCCGCCGCGCACGCCGCGGCCCGCGCCGGCGTACGCACGCTGGTCGTCGAGCGCGCCACCCATCCCCGGTACAAGACCTGCGGGGGAGGGCTGATCGGCACGTCGCTGGCGGAGGTCGCCGATCGGGTCGAGGTGCCGGTGCACGACCGGGTCGACCGGGTGACGTTCACCCGGGACGGGCGACGCGGCTTCACCCGCCGGCACGCCGCCGGGCCGCTGGTGGCCATGGTGCGGCGGGAGGAGTTCGACGAGCGGTTGCGGGCCGCCGCGGTCGCCGCCGGGGCCGAGGTCCGCGAGGGCGTCGCCGTCCGCGCCGTCGAACAGGACCCCGACGAGGTACGCCTGCGGCTGGCCGACGGCCAGACGGTGCGCGCCCGGGCCGTCATCGGCGCGGACGGCTCCTCCGGGGTCACCGCCCGGCACGTCGGTGTCCGGCACCGGCAGGTGGACCTCGGGCTGGAGCTGGAGCTGCCGGTGCCGCCGGAGGAGCAGGACCGCTGGCGGGGTCGGCTGCTGCTGGACTGGGGGCCGGTCCCCGGGTCGTACGCCTGGGTCTTCCCGAAGGGCGACCGGCTCACCGTCGGGGTGATCGCCGCCCGGGGTGAGGGCGAGCGGACCCGCGCCTACCTGCGGGACTTCGTCGACCGGCTGGGCCTGTCCGGGGTGACCCCGGAGCACGACTCGGGCCACCTGACCCGCTGCCGTACGGAGGACTCGCCGCTGCGCCGCGGTCGGGTGCTGGTTGCCGGGGACGCGGCGGGGCTGCTGGAGCCGTGGAGCCGGGAGGGGATCAGCTACGCGCTGCGCTCGGGCCGGCTGGCCGGTGCGGCGGTCGCCGACGGTGACCTGGACGGCTACGGGCGGGCGGTCGAGCGGCTGCTGACGCCGTCCATGCGGGCCGGGCACCGGCTGCTGGACGTCTTCGAGCGGCGGCCGGACGTCTTCCACGGGCTGCTGGCCACCCCGGCCGGCTGGCGGATGTTCGTCCGGTTCTGCCAGGGCCGGGCCAGCTTCGACGAGACGCTCGCCCGGCGGCCGGTCCGGGCGGCGCTGGCCCTGCTGGACCGTCTCCCGCCGACGCGGCAGCAGCCCCGCGCCGAGGTGCGAGCCGCCGCCCGCTGACGACGGCCGGCGGGCTGACGCTCAGGGCACGATCACCGCCCGCCCGTGGATCTCACCCCGCCGTAGCAGGTCGTACGCCTCCGGCGCCCGGTCCAGCGGGAAGGTCTGCACGTCGGCGCGGAGCAGCCCGACGCGCCCCAGCGCGATCACCTCCTGCAGCTCGGCCCGGGTGCCCCAGAACGGGACCTCCACGCTGGTCTCCAGCGGCAGGGTGGGCGGCTCGTCGGCGACGGGCCGCACGGGCAGTGTCCCGCCGGCGAGACCGACCAGCATCAGCCGCCCCCCGGTGGCGACGACCTGGCGGGCGGTGGTGAGGGTGGGGTCCGCCCCGACGAAGTCGAGGACCACGTCCGCGCCGTCCGGCGGTGGGCCGACGAGCGACCGGATCTTTTCGACCGTGTCCGGTCCGGCCCGCACCACGTGGTGGGCGCCGAGCCGGGTGGCCAGGTCCAGCGCGGCCACGCTGGTGTCCACCGCGATGACCCGGACCGCTGTGGTGGCGACGAGGATCTGCACGGCCATGTGCCCGAGCCCGCCGATCCCGATGACCACGCAGGACGTGCCGGGGCGCAGGTTCGGCCGGGCCAGCTCCACCGCGTGGTACGGGGTCAGCCCGGCGTCGGTGAGCGGGGCCACCTGCTCCAGGTCCATGTCGCCGACGTGCAGCAGGCGGGACGCGGGCACCACCACGTACTCGGCCAGCCCGCCGTCGCGGCTGATCCCGATTCCACCCACCGGCACGACCCGGCACTGGTTCTCCAGCCCCCGCAGGCAGGCGCGGCAGCGGCCGCAGCCGATGATCCCGTACACGGCGGCGCGGTCCCCGGGCGACCAGCCGGTCACGCCGGCGCCGACGGTGTCGATCGTGCCGGCGATCTCGTGGCCGAGGGTGATCGGGGTCGGGAACATCCCGGCCGGCGCGTCGAGGATGTGCAGGTCGGAGTGGCAGGCTCCGACCGCGCCGACGCGCAGCAGCACCTCGCCCGGCCCCGCGTCCGGCGCTGGCACCGCCACCTGTTCCAGCACCCCGGGAGCGGTCATCCGTACCGCGCGCATGGTCGTCCTCCACCTCGTGGCTGCCGGCCGTCGCGGCGGCTTACCCCTGACGGGAAGGTTGATGCGACGGCTGGCCGGGCGGACGCACAATGCGGGTATGGACGAGCCGGTCGAGTCGTTCACCGACGAGGAGTACGCGTTCCTGCGGCACGTGCGCTTCGGTGAGCTGCCGCCGCGGGTCGGCCCCGACGAGCGGGTCGAGTTCACCGAGACCGAACCGCGCCGGGACCGGCCCGAGCCGGCCGGCAGCCCCGACGAGTGGAACCTGCGCCTCGGCCCGGGTGGCTGAGACGCGGACGGGCCGCGGGTGGGAACCCACGGCCCGTCGCACGGTACGGATCAGAAGACCGGCACGCCCTCGCGGACCAGCTTCCAGTTCGGCACGAAGAAGTCGGCCGGGTCGATCACGCCCTTGGCCTGCGCCCAGTCGATCAGCAGCTGGCGGATCTCCTGCTGCTGGTTGTAGACCTGGGTCTTGACGATGCCGGGGAAGTTGCCGCCACCGCTGCGCCGGTAGTTGTTCACCGCGATGACGAACTGGGCGTCGGCGGCGACCGGGGTGTCGGTGCCCGGCAGGACCAGGCGGGTGATCCGCTGGCCGACCGGCTTCGAGATGTCGATGTCGTAGTCGACGCCGGAGATCACGTCGTAGTTGTAGTCCGGCACGGCCGGGTCGCTGATCGTGGCCGGGTCGACCGGCGCGCCCACCGGCAGCGTGACGAAGTACTTCGCGGAGTACTCCAGGTACGCCTTCACCTCGGCGCCGCTGATCATCACTGCCTCGAGGGTGTTGTCGTAGACGTAGAGGCCCGCGACGTCGCGGATCCGCACGTCACCCTGCGGGAAGACGGCGGTGCGGCTGAACGGCGCGGCGATCGACAGCACCGGCAGGCCCGCGTACGCGGTGCCGGCGAGCGCCGTGGTGACCACCTCGGTCTGGACGTGGTTGATGAAGTCCAGGATCGGGGTGTCCTTGTACCGCGACTCGGCGGCCGACAGCTCCACGCTGGACTGCGCGACGACCTGGTTGACGTAGCCGACGGTCTTGGCGTGCTGGCCGCGCACGGCCGCCAGGACCGCCGGGTCCTCGACCACGGTGTTGGTGTTCAGCATGGTGGCGGACTTGCTGACCACCTGCCACCGGCCCTTGACCTTCTGCACGGTGAAGTCCATCCGGGTGAGGCGCTGGCCCCACTTGGACGGCTCGGAGGTCAGCACCTGCACGCCGGTCGCGGCGTTGGTGAAGAACTTCTGCGGGACCTCGTTGTGCGCGTGGCCGAAGAGGATCGCGTCGATGCCCGGGACCTGCTCGGCGATCAGCGCGACCGGGTTCTCGTTCGGCAGCTCCGGACCGTAGCTGGAGGTGCCGCTGTCGCCGCCGTGGGCGGAGATGATGACGATGTCGGCGCCGCGCTCCCGCATGATCGGCACCCACTTGGCGGCGGTGGCGATCATGTCGGCGAAGATCAGCTTGCCCTCGACGTTGGCCTTGTCCCAGATGGCCACACCCGGGTTGGTCAGGCCGAGGATGCCGACCTTGATGGTCGGGGAGTCGTAGCCGCCGAGGGCGACCTTCTTGATCACGTACGGCAGGAAGGCCGGCTTGCCGGTCGCCTCGTTGATCGCGTTCGCCGCGAGGGCCGGGAAGCCGAGCTGGCCGATCCACTGCGCCAGCAGCGGCAGGCCGTAGTTGAACTCGTGGTTGCCCAGCGTGACGGCGTCGTACTTCAGCACGTTCATCGCGTTGGCCATCGGGTGCGTCTCACCGGTGGTGGTGATCGGCTCCTGCTTGGCGTAGTAGGTGGCCAGCGGGGTGCCCTGAATGGTGTCGCCGGCGTCGAGGACGAGCGTCGGCTTGCCCTTGCGCTCGGCGCGGATCTGGTTGACCAGGGTGGCCAGCTTGGCGACGCCGACGTCGTTGTGCTTGCTGTCGTCGTACTCGGCGTCCTTGTAGTAGTCCCAGTTGTAGACGTTGCCGTGGGTGTCCGAGGTGCCCAGGACGGTCAGGTCCCAGGTCTTCGGGCCCGTCGACCCGGCCGCCCGGGCCGGAGCGCCGGCGATCAGGGGGGCGGTCGCGGCGGCGGCCGCGACGGCGAGCACCTGGCGGCGCGAGGCGCCGGAGGAGGAGGTCATGCCGTGCCTTTCCATGGGGGTGGAGGCGCCTCGTGGGCGTTGTTGCGCACCATAACGAGCCGCCGTCACTCCTGCCACAGCAGCCCGAGGTGTTTCACCACAACAGCGTCACCGGCCAACCGCGCGCAACACGTCGGCCACCCCGCGCGCGAACCGGGCCGAGCAGGGCATCCGGGTCGGCCCGGTCGGCGGCAGGCTCACCAGGTGACGTCGCCGGGCGGCCGCCGGCGGTTACCGGGGCCAGGCGGCCATCCGGCGGCGTACCTGGGCCACCTGGGCCGCGTCGAGGCCGTAACGCGCGAAGCGACGGTCCGGTACCTGGTCCAGGTAGCGGCCGGCGGCGCGGACGTCGTCGAGGTCCAGCGCCGGGTCGACCTGGCGGGCCAGCTCCAGCAGTTCCGCCACGGCGTACTGGTCCAGCGCCGAGGACACGTCGATGTAGTCGCGCACCTCGCGCCGGTTGACCAGCGCGGCGGTCTTGTTCGCGATCAGGTCGCGGACGTCCATCACCGGGCCGAGGTCCATCACCACCGGACTGCGGTACCGGTCGAGGCGGGCCAGGCTCAACCGGATCTGCCGGCCGTCCCGGCTCACCACGAAGTCCCGCAGGTCCCGGTCGAACCCGTCGAACAGCTCACCGAGCTCGCTGTCCGGGTCGGCGTCCACCACCTCGTAGCCGGCCCGCTCCAGCGCCGCCCGCACCCCCGCTGCCGCCGCGGCAGCCGCCCCCTCCACGTCGGCGAAGAGGTCCACGTCCTCCGTCGGGCGGGTGACCAGGCCGTGCGCCGCCCACGCCACCCCGCCGCCCAGCACGAACCGGTGCGGCCCGGCGGCCGTCAGGGCCACCCGGGCCACCTCCCGGTAGAACTCGTGCAGGTGGGTCACGCGGTGCCCGCCCCCGGGCGCCCGATCATGCGGTACGCAGGCCGCGGTGCCGGCTCTCCCACGCCACGCGTACGCCCCGCGGTAGGTTCAGCCGCCGCCACACCCGACGTAGCGTCCGGCCGTTGATCAGCGCCCGGAGGTCGTCGGTGCGGGTCGTCTCGCGCAGCACGTTCTCGTACATCCAGAGCAGTTCGTCCGGGTCGCCCAGGTCGAAGGCGCGCTCGCTGCTCCACATCAGCCGTACCGGCAGCTCGATGACGCCCCGGGTGGGGCCGGTCAGCTCGGCGAGGGTGCGGGCCACCACGGCGGGGCGACCCGGTCGGGCCAGCGGGGCCACCGGGGTCGTCGCGGGGGAGAGCGCCTGCATGGTGTCAGGGTAACGCCAACTCGGCTTCGCGCTGTTCTCCGGTTGTCGGGGTTTCCTGGTGGTGCCTCTTTCCTGTTGCGGCTGGCGCCGTCCGTGCGGGTCCGTCGTGGGTTGCGGTGGGAGGTGTGGCCCGCCGTGCCCGGCTCCGGGCGGTCAGGCTTGATCCCTGCGCCGGTCACGGCGGGCCACACCCCCGACCTGGTCCGGGTCCGCCGGTGAGTGCCGGTTACGACCGTTTCCCGGTACGATTTCCGCCCCGTCGCCCCTGGCCGCCACCCCTGACCCGGGTGTGCCCGCTGCGCGGCCTTGATCGCTTCGTATCGCGGGTGGTCGGTGTCCGGGTCGGCGTGGATACCGCCAGGTGCGGGATCTGGTGCCGGTTGTCGGGTTCCACCCACCCGGCGAGCCCCCGTGTGGGCGGGATGTCGGGTTCGGGGTGTGACCGGTGGCATCCTGGCGGCGGAATGGTCGGGGGTCGGGGGTCGTTACATCTCCCGTACGACCGAGTACCTGGCCCGCTCGACCGGGCCGGTGGACAGGCCCCGGGTCGGAATGATGGTGGCCGGCCGGTCGTTACACATGGTCCCGGCACCGCGAGCAGGCGAACCCCCGCCCCGCGGTTCCCGCGTAGCGGCCCCCGCCCCGCGGTCCAGCCGGACACAGACTTTCCCCTTTGTTTGTTGAGCGCCTGACGGTGCTTGCGCATGTCCCGGCCCCCGCCGGTGCCGACCCCCGAATGGAGCTTCATCATGAACTCGATCATTCGTAAGAGCGTGCTGGGTGTTGCTGGTCTGGCGTTTGCCGGTGGTGTGTTCGCCGGTCCGATCGCCGCGCACGCCGACACCGGCCCCGTGGCTGGCAAGGCCGCCGTGGTGCAGGCCGACAAGCCGGGTGTGGACATGTCGAAGCTGATCCCGCATGGTGTGCAGGGCGCCCAGTCGAAGATCACCCTGAACGACGAGCAGACCGGCAACGCGAAGGCGATCATCGCCGCGACGAAGAAGGCGGGTCTGCCGGAGCGGGCCGCGGTCATCTCGATCGCCACGTCCCTGCAGGAGTCGAAGTTGGAGAACCTGGGTCACCTGGGTGACGCCAACGACCACGACTCGCTGGGCCTGTTCCAGCAGCGCCCGTCCAGTGGTTGGGGCACGCCGGAGCAGATCACCAACCCGGAGTACGCGACGATGGCGTTCGAGAAGGGCCTGAAGCAGGTCGACGGCTGGCAGGACATGCCGCTGACCGAGGCCGCCCAGACGGTGCAGGTGTCGGCGTACCCGGACGCCTACGCCCAGTGGGAGCAGCAGGCCGCCGACCTCGTCGCCGCCAACTGGAACAGCTGACCCAACCGAAGACACGCGATACGCCGCTGGCCGGCACCCCCAACACGAGGGGTGCCGGCCAGCGGCGTTTCCACGTACCGCAGAAGGAGCCGCGACCGGCGGGCGGACGGTGACCCAGCCCCCAACCGCAACCACAAACGAAGCCGGAGACGATCGCCCCCAGCCCGAAGCGCGACCACCGGAAAACCTGGTGACGGCGGTCACCGGAGCTGACGGAACACCGGCCCAGGTGGGATCGTTGTGCAGAGCGTCGGTGTGTCCAGTGTCCCCGGGCCTCACCTAAATTGCCTTCGCGGAATACCGTTCGGCTGGAGCCGCGTCGTGCCACTCGCCGAGAGGCGACCTGCACACCGACGCCCAGCGGCGCCCCGGCCTTCCGGTCGGGGCGCCGCTGTCTGTGCACGAGACAAACCGGAAAATGATCTGCGACTCCACTCGCGGGCGTCCGACCGCTGGCCTATGTTCAGATGGTCAGCTTCCGCCGGCGGGTAGGGGGTGTTCCGGTTGGGTCTGCGGACCTTCATCGAGGGTTGGCCGGTGTACCGGCAACTCACCGGCACCGACCCGTTGGGCCGGGGCGCCGCGGCGCAGTCCGCCCGGTCGGCGGGTCTGACCGCCCGCACCGAGACCGCCGACAGCATGGCCCGCTCGGTCTGCCCGTACTGCGCGGTGGGCTGCGGGCAGCGGGTGTTCGTGAAGGACGGGCAGGTCACCCAGATCGAGGGCGACCCGGACAGCCCGATCTCCCGCGGTCGGCTCTGCCCGAAGGGCTCGGCCAGCAAGAGCCTGGTCACCAGTCCGCTGCGGCAGACCAAGGTCCGCTACCGCCGGCCGTACGGCACGGAGTGGGAGGACCTGGAGCTCGATGTCGCGCTCGACATGATCGCCGACCGGATCCTCGCCGCCCGCGACGAGACCTGGGAGGACGTCGACGACCAGGGCCGGCCGTTGAACCGGACGCTGGGCATCTCCAGTCTGGGCGGGGCGACGCTGGACAACGAGGAGAACTACCTCATCAAGAAGCTGTTCACGGCGATGGGGGCGCTCCAGATCGAGAACCAGGCCCGCATTTGACACTCCGCCACCGTCCCCGGTCTGGGGACCAGCTTCGGTCGCGGCGGCGCGACGGACTTCCAGCAGGACCTGGTCAACGCTGACGTCATCGTCATCCAGGGCTCCAACATGGCCGAGGCCCACCCGGTGGGCTTCCAGTGGGTGATGGAGGCGAAGCAGCGCGGCGCCAAGGTCTTCCACGTCGACCCGCGGTTCACCCGGACCAGCGCGCTCGCCGACACGTACCTGCCGATCCGGGCGGGCACCGACATCGCGCTGCTCGGCGGCGTGGTGCGGTACATCCTGGAAAACGAGCTGGACTTCCGGGAGTACGTGCTGGCGTACACCAACGCGGCCACCATCGTCGACGAGCGGTTCGCCGACACCGAGGACCTGGACGGGCTCTTCTCCGGCTACAACCCGGAGACCGGCTCGTACGACCACACCAGCTGGCAGTACGAGGGGCACGAGGATCGCACCCGGGCCAGGGGAACGGGCAAGGAGCGGGAGACCGCGGCCGGGATGGAGCACGAGTCGCACGGCGCGCCGGTGGCGGCGGAGACGCACCGGGACGAGACCCTGCGGCACCCCCGCTGCGTCTACCAGATCCTCAAGCGGCACTTCGCCCGCTACACCCCCGAGATGGTCGAGCGGGTCTGCGGCATCCCCCAGGAGAAGTTCCTGGAACTCGCTCGGGCCTGGACGGAGAACTCCGGCCGGGAGCGGACCGGGGCGCTCGTCTACTCGGTGGGCTGGACCCAGCACAGCGTCGGCGTGCAGTACATCCGCACCGGCGCGATCATCCAGACCCTGCTGGGCAACATCGGGCGGCCGGGCGGTGGCATCCTGGCGCTGCGGGGGCACGCCAGCATCCAGGGCTCCACCGACATCCCGACGCTGTTCAACCTGCTGCCCGGCTACCTGCCGATGCCGCACCACGCCGACCACCCGACCTTCGCCAGGTGGGTGGACAGCATCCGCCACCCCGGCCAGAAGGGCTTCTGGGGCAACTCGCGGGCCTTCGCGGCCAGCCTGCTCAAGGCGTACTGGGGTGACGCGGCCACGCCGGAGAACGACTTCTGCTACGGCTACCTGCCCCGGATGACCGGCGACCACGGGACGTATCAGCAGGTGCTGAACATGATCGACGGCCACGTGAAGGGCTACTTCCTGCTCGGCCAGAACCCGGCGGTCGGCTCGGCGCACGGCAAGGCCCAGCGCCTGGGCATGGCAAACCTCGACTGGCTGGTCGTCCGCGACCTGTTCCTGATCGAGAGCGCCACGTTCTGGAAGAACAGCCCGGAGATCGCCACCGGCGAGATCGTGCCGGAGGAGTGCCGCACCGAGGTGTTCTTCCTGCCCGCCGCCTCGCACGTGGAGAAGGAGGGCACCTTCACCCAGACCCAGCGGCTGCTGCAGTGGCGGGAGAAAGCCCTCGACCCGCCGGGTGACTGCCGCTCCGAGCTGTGGTTCTTCTACCACCTCGGCCGGGTGCTGCGGGAGAAGCTGGCCGCCTCCACCAAGCCCCGCGACCGGGCGCTGCGCGACCTCACCTGGGACTACCCGACCCACGGCGAGTACGCCGAGCCGAGCGCCGAGGCGGTGCTCAAGGAGATCAACGGGTACGAGGTGGCGACCGGCCGTCCGCTGTCGGCGTTCGCCGAGGCGAAGGACGACGGTTCCACCGCGGTCGGCTGCTGGATCTACTCCGGCGTGTACGCCGACGGGGTGAACCAGGCCGCCCGCCGCAAGTCCCGGCACGAGCAGGACTGGGTGGCCGCCGAGTGGGGCTGGGCGTGGCCGGCGAACCGGCGCACCCTCTACAACCGCGCCTCCGCCGACCCGCAGGGCCGGCCGTGGAGCGAGCGGAAGAAGTACGTCTGGTGGGACGCGGACAAGGGCGAGTGGACCGGCCACGACGTGCCGGACTTCGAGAAGACCAAGCCGCCGACGTACCGGCCGGCGGACGACGCCTCGGGGCCGGAGGCGCTCGCCGGGGACGACCCGTTCGTGATGCAGGGCGACGGCAAGGCCTGGCTTTACGCGCCGCGCGGGGTGCTCGACGGGCCGTTGCCGACGCACTACGAGCCGGCCGAGTCGCCGATGCGCAACCCGCTGTACGGGCAGCAGGCCAACCCGACCCGCAAGATCTACGAGCACCCGCTGAACCGGATCAACCCGAGCCCGCCGGAGCCGCACAGCCAGGTCTTCCCGTACGTGTTCACGGTCAGCCGGCTCACCGAGCACCACACCGCGGGCGGGATGAGCCGCACGGTACGGCCGCTCGCCGAGCTGCAGCCGGAGATGTTCGTGGAGGTGTCCCCGGAGCTGGCCGCCGAGGTGCGGCTGGAGCACCTCGGTTGGGCGCACCTGATCAGCGGCCGCGCGGTGATCGAGGCCAAGGTGCTGGTGACCGACCGGCTCACCCCGCTGCGGGTGGACGGCCGGGTGATCCACCAGCTCTGGCTGCCGTACCACTTCGGCAGCGAGGGCCTGGTCACCGGCGACTCGGCCAACGACCTGATCGGCATCACCCTGGACCCGAACGTGCTGATCCAGGAGAGCAAGGTCGGCACCTGTGACGTCCGGCCCGGCCGGCGACCCACCGGCCCGGCCCTGCTCGACCTGGTCGGTGACTACCAGCGGCGGGCCGGCATGACGCCGGACCGGAAGGTGCCGATCGTCACCACCGACGTGCTCGGCGGGGAGGACGCGGCCGGCAGCACCGACGAGCAGTCCCCCGAGGCGGCGGCGCAGGACGGAGCCGGGGATGCCTGACGCGAACAGCCTCTACGGCCCGCTGGACCCGGCGCCCGACGCCGGCTGGGCCGACGCCGAGCCGCGGGTCGGCTTCTTCACCGACACCAGCGTCTGCATCGGCTGCAAGGCCTGCGAGGTGGCCTGCAAGGAGTGGAACGCCGTCCCGGCGTCCGGCTTCGACCTGCTCGGCATGTCGTACGACAACACCGGCGCGCTGACCGCCAACTCGTGGCGGCACGTGGCCTTCATCGAGCAGCCCCGCCCGACCGGGCACCGCACCCCGCCGTTCGCCGGCAACCCGACCGGGGCGGCGGCCAGCCCCGCCAGCGCGGCGGTGGCCGCCGGGGTGGGCAACGACAGCGGTACCGATCCGGGGGTGCCGCCGGGGCAGCCGCAGGCCGCCGCCCGGATGGCCGCCAGGCCGGATTTCCTCGGCATGCCGGGCGCTCAGCCGCCCGGCCGGGGGACCGGCGCGGAGTCCCGCACCGACTTCCGCTGGCTGATGATGTCGGACGTCTGCAAGCACTGCACCCACGCCGCCTGCCTGGACGTCTGCCCGACCGGGTCGCTGTTCCGCACCGAGTTCGGCACCGTGGTGGTGCAGGAGGACATCTGCAACGGCTGCGGCTACTGCATCTCCGCCTGCCCGTACGGGGTCATCGACCAGCGCAAGGACGACGGCCGGGCGTGGAAGTGCACGCTCTGCTACGACCGGCTCGGCGCCGGCATGACCCCGGCCTGCGCCCAGGCCTGCCCGACCGAGTCGATCCAGTTCGGCCCCTTGGACGAGCTACGCGAGCGGGCCGCCCAGCGAGTCGCCACGCTGCACGAGCGGGGCGTCCCGGAGGCCCGCCTCTACGGCAGCGACCCGACCGACGGGGTCGGCGGGGACGGCGCGTTCTTCCTGCTGCTCGACGAGCCGGAGGTCTACGGCCTGCCGCCGGACCCGGTGGTCACCACCCGGGACCTGCCGAAGATGTACAAGCGGGCCGGCCTGGCCGCGCTGGCCATGGTAGCGGCAGCCGTCGCCGCGTTCGTCGGAGGTTCATCGTGAGTCCGGACCGCGCCCCGGTGGGCGCCCTGTTCCGCCGTTTCCGGGAACGGCTCGCCACCGAGGGCCCCGACCGCCTCGGCGGGCCGGGCGGGCACGCCGGCCACGGGCCGAAGGTGAGCGGCGGAGGCGCGAACGCCGGCCAGGTGGCCGGGCCCCTGGCGGGCGAGGGCGTCAACGGCAGCCGGGCCACCGGGACCGGGGCGGGCGTGGCGCGGACCGGCGCCGGCGCCGCCGAGGCCGGTCTGCCGCCCCTGCCGCCCCGCGACGTCGAGCCCGTGGTGGGGCCGCGGCGCCGCGGCCGCAAAGGGGGCGGCGGAGAGCAGCTGAACGTGCCGCCGGCCGAGTTCACCTCCTACTACGGCCGGCCGATCCTCAAGGCGCCGGTGTGGAAGTGGGACATTGCCGCATACCTGTTCACCGGGGGCCTGGCCGCCGGTTCGTCGCTGCTGGCCGCCGGCGGGCAGCTCACCGGGCGGGCGGCGCTGCGGCGGGCCGGCCGGATCACCTCCCTGGCCGCGGTCAGCGCCAGCGCGTACTTCCTCATCAACGACCTCGGCAAGCCGAGCCGGTTCCACCACATGCTGCGGGTGGCGAAGCTGACCTCGCCCATGTCGGTGGGCACCTGGGTCCTCAGCGCCTTCGGGCCGGCCGCCGGGGTCGCCGCGGTCGCCGAGGCCGCGCCGTGGCTGCCGGAGCGCGGCGTGCTCGGGCTCGCCCGGCGGGTGCTGCCACCGGTCGGGCACGCCGCCGGGCTGGTCGCCGCGGTCACCGCGCCGGCGCTCGCCACGTACACCGGGGTGCTGCTCGCGGACACGGCCGTGCCGTCGTGGCACGGGGCGTACCCGGAGCTGCCGACCATCTTCGCGGGCAGCGCGCTGGCCAGCGGCGCCGGCGTGGGACTGATCGCCGCGCCGCCGGCGCAGGCCGGCCCGGCGCGCCGGCTCGCGGTGGCCGGCGCGGCCCTGGAACTGTGGGGTTCGCACCGGGTGGAGACCCGGCTCGGGCTGCTCAGCGAGCCCTACACGGTCGGCAGCGCGGGCCGGCTGCTGCGGGCCGGGCGGGCGCTGACCGCCGCCGGGGTGGCCGGCGCGCTGGTCGGCCGGCGCAGCCGAGCGCTCTCGGCGCTCTCCGGTGGCGCCCTGCTCGCCGCCGCCGTCTGCACCCGGTTCGGCATCTTCCACGGCGGGATCGCCTCAGCGAAGGACCCGAAGTACACCGTGGTGCCGCAGCGGGAGCGCGCACGGCAGCAGGAGGGCCAGACACCAGACGACAGCGGGCCGGGCGCCGGCCCGAAACTGGAGTAACCAGGCAGCAGGCGCCAGGCCCATGAGCCGATACGGGGGTACCGCTCATGGCCACAACAGCCGCGGGGTCGCGGGGAAATCGACAACCGACGCGGGGCCGGTGGGGCCTCGTGGTCGCAGCCGTGCTCGTGCAGCTCGCACTCGGCGCCGTCTACGCCTGGAGCGTGTTCAACAAGCCGTTGCAGGCCGAGTTCGGCTGGAGCAAGGCCGAGGTGGTGCTGCCGTTCGAGGTCGCGATCGGCACCATCTTCATCGGCAGCCTGATCGGCGGGCGCATCCAGGACCGCCGCGGGCCACGGCCGGTCGCGCTCGGCGGTGGCGTGCTCTACGCCGTCGGGATCATGCTGGCGTCGCTGGTGTCGTCGAGCGATCAGCTCTGGCTGTTGCTGCTCACCTACGGGGTGATGGGCGGCATCGGGCTCGGGGCCGCGTACATCACACCCATCGCCATGCTCAGCAAGTGGTTCCCGGATCGCCGCGGGTTGATCACCGGCATCGCCGTGGCCGGGTTCGGCTTCGGCGCGGTCATCACCGCCCCGGTGGCGAAGGCGCTGCTCGCCGGCACCAGCCACAAGACCAGCGTGTTCCTGCCGTTGGGTATCGCGTACCTGGTCGCGGTGCTGCTGGGGGCGTCGTTCTTCCGCGATCCACCCGCCGGGTACCAGGTGCCCGGCTTCACCCCGGCTTCCGGGGGTCGGGCCGTCGCGAGCACCCGCGTCTACACCTTCGGTGAGGCGCTCCGCACCCGGCAGTGGTACCTGCTCACCCTGATCCTCACCCTCAACGTGACGTGCGGGATCGCGCTGATCTCGCAGGCCGCGGACGCCGCGCAGTCGATCGCCGACGTGAGCGCCGCGGCCGCCGCCGGCCTGGTCGGCGTCCTCGGCCTGTTCAACGGCGGCGGGCGGGTGGTCTGGGCGTGGCTCTCCGACCGGATCGGGCGGATGACGGCCTTCCTCGGGATGCTCGCCCTGCAGGGAATCTGCTTCCTGATCCTGCCGCACGCCGCCGCCTTCTGGCTGTTCGCGGTGCTCGCCGCGCTCATCTACCTCGCCTACGGCGGCGGCTTCGGCACCATGCCGGCCACGGCCGCGGACTACTTCGGCACCCCGAACGCCGGGGCCATCTACGGCGCCATGATCGTGGCCTGGAGCATCGGGGGAGTGGTCGGTCCCCTGCTCACCGCGCTGCTGTACGAAGCGAGCGGCAAGAGCTACACGCTGCCGTTCACCGTCATCGGGGTCCTCGCGTTCATCGCGCTGGTGCTGCCGCCGCTCACCCGGCTGCCGACGAAGCCCGGCAAGCCGCGACCGCACTTCGAGACCTCCGGACCGTGAAGCGGCGCCGCTTCACCCAGCGACTGGAGATCGTTTGTGGTTGACTGCTGCGTGGAGGCGTTCAGGCGGCTGGTGCCCCTCCCGGTCTTCAAAACCGGTGTGGTCCGGGACCCGGGCCAGGCGGGTTCGATTCCCGTCCGTCTCCGCCAAGCAGGCGCAGGGGGATTCCGCCCCGCAGGCGCAGGGAGATGACCCATGCCCGACGGCACGGCCGATCCGCGTCGGCGGGTGCCGCGCACCGACGCGCTGCTCGCCGACCCGGCGTTCGCCGCCGCCGCCGGCACGCTCGGCCGCGACCGGGTCAAGGCCGCGATCGTCCACGCGCAGCAGCGCGCCCGCCGCGGCGACATCACCCCCGAGGCGGTACGCGACGCCGCGCTGGCCGACCTGCCGGGCCCCGCGCCCCGGGCGGTGCTGAACGCCACCGGCGTCGTGCTGCACACCAACCTGGGCCGGGCGCCGCTTGCGGCCGCCGCCGTCGACGCCATGGTGGCCGCCGCCGGGCACACCGACGTGGAGCTGGACCTGCGCACCGGCCGGCGGGCCCGACGCGGCCGGGACACCCTGGACGCGTTGGCCGCGGCCGTGCCCGACGCGGCGGCCGTGCACGTGGTCAACAACGGCGCCGCCGCCCTGGTGCTCACCGCCACCGCGCTCGCCGCCGACGCGGAGATCGTGGTCAGCCGCGGTGAACTGGTCGAGATCGGCGACGGGTTCCGCCTACCCGACCTGCTGGAGTCCACCGGCGCGCGGCTGCGCGAGGTGGGCACCACCAACCGCACCACCCGCGCCGACTACGCCGCCGCGATCGGCCCCCGCACCGGCTTCGTGCTCAAGGTCCACCCGTCGAACTTCCGGGTCACTGGCTTCACCTCGGCCGTCCCAGTGCGGGACCTGGCCACCCTCGGCGTGCCGGTGGTCGCCGACATCGGCTCCGGGCTGCTCGCCACCGACCCGCTGCTGCCCGACGAGCCGGACGCCGCCAGCACCCTGCGCGCCGGTGCCGCGCTGGTCACCGCCAGCGGGGACAAGCTGCTCGGCGGCCCACAGGCCGGGCTGCTGCTCGGCGACGCCGACCTGGTCGAACGGCTGCGCCGGCACCCCCTCGCCCGGGCCCTGCGGGTGGACAAGCTCACCCTGGCCGCCCTTGCCGCCACCCTGCACGCCCCGACCACCCCGACCCGGGACGCCCTGCACGCCGACCCGGCCCTGCTGCGTGAGCGCGTCGAGCGGCTGCGCGACGCCCTCGGAGCCGACGGCCGCAAGGCCGAGGTGGTGCCCTGCGCGTCGGTGGTCGGCGGCGGCGGCGCCCCCGGCGTCGACCTCGAGTCGTGGGCGCTGAGCCTGCCCGAGCGGTACGCCGAGCCGCTGCGCACGGGCGAGCCACCGGTGCTCGGCCGGGTGCTGCACGGCCGGCTCCTGCTCGACCTGCGCTGCGTGCCGGCCGAGGCCGACCCGACGATCCGGGCGGCGATCCTGCGGGCGGGCGAGTAGCTGTGTGGGTCGTCGCCACCGCCGGGCACGTCGACCACGGCAAGTCCACCCTGGTCCGGGCGCTCACCGGGATGGAACCCGACCGCTGGGCCGAGGAACGCCGCCGGGGCATGACCATCGACCTCGGCTTCGCCTGGACGACGCTGCCCTCCGGCGGCACCATCGCCTTCGTCGACGTACCCGGGCACGAGCGGTTCGTGCCGAACATGCTCGCCGGGGTCGGTCCCGCCCCGGCCGCGCTGGTCGTGGTCGCCGCCGACGAGGGGTGGATGCCGCAGTCCGCCGAGCACCTGGCCGCGCTGCACGCGCTCGGGGTGTCGTACGGCCTGCTGGCGGTGACCCGCGCGGACCTGG
Source organism: Micromonospora sp. NBC_00898 (assembly GCF_045207895.1). Classification (NCBI taxonomy): domain Bacteria; kingdom Bacillati; phylum Actinomycetota; class Actinomycetes; order Micromonosporales; family Micromonosporaceae; genus Micromonospora; species Micromonospora sp. NBC_00898. The sequence goes on along the minus strand of NZ_CP108775.1, from coordinate 2,083,890 downwards.
CCGACCCGGGGCCGGCGCTGGCCCAGGCCCGGGCGGAGCTCGCGGCCACCTCCCTGGGCGAGGTGGAGGCGGTCGCGGTCAGCGGCGCGACCGGCGCCGGCCTGCCCGAGCTGCGGGCCGCCCTGGACCGCCTCGTCGCCCGGCTGCCCGGCCCGGCGCTCGACGCCCCGGTCCGGCTCTGGGTGGACCGCGCGTTCACGATCAAGGGCAGCGGCACGGTCGTCACCGGAACCCTGGGCGGCGGCCGGTTACGCGTCGGTGACCAGCTCGAACTCGCCGCCACCGGCGAGCCGGTCCGGGTCCGCGGCCTGCACTCGTTGAACGCCTCGCACCAGCGGGTGGACGCGGTGGCCCGGGTGGCGGTGAACCTGCGCGGGGTGTCCCGGGACCGGATCGCCCGCGGCGACGCGCTGCTCAGCCCCGACCGGTTCCGGCTGACCGACCTGCTGGACGTGCGGCTCGCCGGCGATCCGGCCACCGACCTGCCGGCCACCCTCACCCTGCACGTCGGCTCGGCCGCGGTGCCCGCCCGGGTACGGCCGTTGGGTCCCGACACGGTACGGCTGCGGCTGGCCCGCCCGCTGCCGCTGCTGATCGGCGACCGGGCGCTGCTGCGCGACCCGGGGCGGCACCACGTCGCCGGCGGGGTGACCGTGCTGGACGTGGCCCCGCCGTCGCTGCGCCGACGTGGCGCGGCGACCGCCCGGGCGGCGGTCCTGGCCGGGCTGGACGGCCGGCCCGACCTCGCCGGGGAGCTGCGCCGCCGGGTCCTGGCCCGGGCCGGTGAGCTGACCCGGATGGGCGTGCCGGTCACCGTCGCGCCGCTGGCCGGGGACTGGCTGGCCGACCCGGAGCACTGGCGCCGCCTCGGCGTCCGGCTCACCGAGGAGGCCGCCCGGTACGCCCGGGAGCATCCGCTCGAACCCGGCGTGCCGGTGGACGTGCTGCGCCAGCGCCTCGCCCTGCCCGATCGGGCCCTGGTGGAGGCGCTGCTCCGCCCGCCGCTGCGGTTGCGCGCCGGCCGGGTCACCGCGGTCGCGGTCGACGCGCTGCCGGAGCCGGTGGCCCGGGCCGTCGACCGGGTCCGCGCCGAGTACGGCGACCGTCCCTTCCAGGCTCCGGAGACGCACCGCCTGGCCGACCTGGGGCTCGGCCCCCGGGAGATCGGCGCGGCCGTGCGGGCCGGCGCCCTGCTCAAGCTCGCCGACAATGTGGTGCTGCTCCCCGGCGCCCTCGACGACGCGGTGCGGGTCCTCGCGGGCCTGCCGCAGCCGTTCACCCTCAGCGCCGCCCGGCAGGCCCTGGACACCACCCGTCGGGTCGCCGTGCCGCTGCTGGAGCTGCTCGACCGCCGGGGGGCCACCCGCCGGCTGCCCGACGACGCCCGTGAGGTGGTCGCCCCGCCGACCTGACCGGGGCGGACGAAGACGACCCGACCGCCCCGCGCGGTCGCCTACCGTGACGCCATGGACCCTTCGGCGGTCTGGCGGGACAAGCAGCACCGGTGGCGGATCGAGGCGTACCGGGCGCCGGACCTGCGCTTCGCCATCTTCGCCACCAACGGCACCACCGAGTCGGCGCCGCTGTGGTTGTTCGGGATGGCCGCGCTGGCCCGGTGGTTGATGACCCACGCCATCTCCCTGGACGACCTGGAGAACGACTGACCGGGTACCCCGGCGGGCGTGCGGTGGAGCGGGAGGGGGTGTGATGGCCGGTCAGCTCGCCCTGGTGGCCGTCCTGGTGCTGGTCAACGCGGCGCTGTCCGGCAGCGAGATGGCGCTGGTGACGCTGCGCGAGGGGCAGCTGCGGCGGCTGGGTCGCGCGGGCCGCACCGGCGCCCGGCTGGCCCGGCTGGCCCGGGAGCCGAACCGCTACCTGGCCACCATCCAGCTCGGCATCACCCTGGCCGGCTTCCTCGCGTCCGCGGCGGCCGCGGTGTCGCTGGCCCAGCCGCTGGTCGGGCCGCTGGGCTTCCTCGGCGGGGCGGCGCACGCGGTGGCGGTGCTGCTGGTGACGGTGGTGCTCACCTTCGTCACCATGGTCGTGGGCGAGCTGGCGCCGAAGCGGCTGGCGATGCAGTGGGCGGAGCGCTGGGCGCTGCTCAGCGCCGCCCCACTGGACCTGCTGGCCCGGTTGTCCCGGCCGGCGGTCTGGCTGCTCAGCCGCAGCACCGACCTGCTGGTCCGGCTGGCCGGCGGGGACCCGCGGGCCAGCCGTGGGGAGGTGACCGAGGAGGAGCTGCGCGAGCTGCTGGTCAGCCAGCGTGGCCTCTCCGCCCAGCAGCGGGAGATCCTCGCCGGGGCGTTCGACATCGCCGGCCGTACGCTGCGGGAGATCCTGGTCGCGCGCCGTGACGTGACGGTCGTGCCGGCGTCCGCGCCGGCGGCGGAGGCGATGCGCAGGCTGGCCGCCGCCGGACGTTCGCGGGCCCCGGTGGTCGGCCCGGGTGGCCTGGACGACGTGTGCGGTGTGGTGCACATCCGTGACCTGGTCGACGCCGGCGACACGACCGCCGGCCAGCGGGCCCGGTCGCCGTTGCTGCTGCCCGGCACACTCGCCGTCGCCGACGCGATGCGTCAGTTCCGGCAGCGCCACGAGCAGCTCGCCCTGGTGGTCGACGAGCATGGCGGCGTCGACGGCCTGGTGACCATGGAGGACCTGCTGGAGGAGGTGGTCGGCGAGCTGTACGACGAGACGGACCGGGACGTGCGCGCGGTGGTCCGGGAGCCGGACGGCGCGTTGCTGCTGCCCGGCGACTTCCCGCTGCACGACCTGCCGGACGTCGGGGTACGGCTGACGTTCCCACTGCCGCGGGACTACACCACCGTCGCCGGCCTGGTGCTGGCCCGGCTGGGTCGGGTGCCCGACGGCCCGGGCGAGACGGTGCGGCTGCCCGGGCTCACCGTCACGGTGCTGGAGGTGGCCGACCGGGCGGTCCGCCGGGTGCGGCTGCGCGGTCCGGCCGCGGGCTGCCGGCCGGAGTGACCGGGCCGTGGGCTGCCCCGCCGGGTGAGGCGGACGGGCCGGCCGGGGTGACCCGGATGGGGTAATCCCCTGCAAAAGCCGGATAACCGGTGCGAGCGGGCCATACCGTCCGGGACGTGAAGGACCGAGGCATGCGGACGTTCGTCGCCGTACTGGCCGGGCTCGCGGTGATCTACTTCGGCGCCACCGGGCACCGCAGCAGCGGCGAGGAGGGCGGCGGGATCTCCGGCGGGGTGGTGCTGCTCGCCCTGGGCGCGGCGCTGCTGGCGTGGCACCTCACCAAGCCGCCGGCGGGGCCGGTCAAGTGAGCCTCAGCGGGCCGCCGCGTTCCGGCTGACCTCGCCCGCCGACTCCTCGCCCAGCGCGACGCGCACCAGCGCCGAGGCGAGCCGCCCGAAGTCGGCGTCGCCGACCAGCCCGGCCAGCCCGCCCGGGTTCGCCGGCAGCCCCAGCCGCTTCGCGCCGGCGAGGGCCCGCCGGTCGGCGTACGGGCGCACGTCCGGCCAGACGGTCTGCGCCTCGCGCAGGAAGATGTCCGCCCCGGTCGGGCCGATGCCGGGGAACTCGGTGAGCAGCCGGCGCAGCGCGGTCCGGTCGCCGTCGGCCTCCCTGTGCATCCGGCGCAGGTCCCCGTGCCAGCGGTCCAGGCAGAGCCGGGCACCGGTGCCCAGCATGGTGGAGGTCCGCTCGTCGTAGCGGCGGTAGTGGCCGCGGCCCAGCGCGTCGACCCGGTGCTGCCAGCTCGCCGCCTCCATCGCCTGCGGGGTCCGGTAGCCGGCCGCGAACAGCTCCCGCGCGGCGGCCAGCGCCACCCCCGCCCGGATCCGGGTGCTCAGCAGGGTGGTGAGCACCAGCAGCTGGTACAGCGGTCCGGGGCGGTCGGCCAACCGGATCCCCGCCTCCTCGGCGTACGTCCGGCCCTGCCGGTCCAGCAGCACCCGCGCCACGTTCCGATCGTCCCGCATCCCGGTGGTGTACCCGTACCGCGTCGGCGCAGACCTGCGGCGACGCCCCCGACCCGGTATGCGGGCGACGGCGGCGGGTAACCGGTGCAGGTGCGCGGCCCCACGTCGCGTGCTCCACCGGAAGGAGAGACCCGTGGTCAATCCGCAGCAGGAGGAGATTCGTCGCAGCAACAAGGGCGCCACGAGCCAGGACAGCAAGGGCCCCCGCCCGACGGGTCCGCGCAGTCGCGGCTCGTCGAACGGGGACGTTGGCCGTCCGGTCCCGAAGGGGCAGGTCTCGCCGTACGGCCCGCCCAGTGAACAGGTGGCCGACGACGAGAGCGACTAACGACCCCGCGTCGACGGCGGCCGCAGCCGGTTCCAGGTGGCTGCGGCCGCCATTCCGTACGCCAGGTGCGGGATGATGTCGGCCACCCAGTCCTTCGGCCGCCAGGTGCGCGGGTCGGAGATGCCCAGCACCGTGATCGAGCTGTCGGTGGTTGCCATGACGCCGCCGCCGAGCAGGCCGGCGGCCAACGGCAGCGGGATGCGGCGGCGGGCGGCGAGGAGCCCGAAGGCGGCCCCGGCGGCGATGCCGGTGGCATACCCGAGCACGGGGCCGAGGCCCGAGCGGCGGGTTGCCGCCCGGTCCTCGGGCCCGAGGTCGACGTGCGCCGCGTCGGCGAGCCGGCCCACCGTCTCCTCCGGAACGTCGCTCGCCGGGCGGGCCCGCACCGCGATGTCGAGGTAGCTCACCACGTTCAGGACTGCGCTGCCCACCGCACCGGCGATGGCGCCGTCGACCAGGGGCGCCGCTCTCACTTCGGGTCGCCGGGTTCGCGCTCGCCCTTGGGCCCGAACGTCCGTTCTCCCCGGACGACGCCGCGTTGGCCGCGTTCGTCCTGCAGGATCCGGTTGGCGACCTGGTTCGCCTCCTGATCAGCCGCCCGTCCGGACTGTTCGATCAGATCGCGCAGCCGTGCCCGTTCCTTGTCGTACGCGCTGCTGCCCGGCCGTGGTCCTGGCATCGCTGCCTCCTCGTGTCGGCGTGCTCGGGTCGTCTACCCGGCGCCGTCGGGCTCATTCGTGCCGGCGGCGCTCAAACGGGGGAGCGGACCACGGCGACCGGACACGCCGCGCGGTGCAGCACGCCGTGGCTGACCGACCCGAGCAGCAGCTCCCGCAGCTCGCCCCGGCCCTGGCTACCGACCACCAGCAGTTGGGCGTCGCGGCTGGACTCGGTGAGCGCGACGACCGGTCGGGCGTGCACCGCGGCGCGGGTCACGGCAACCTCCGGGTACCGCTCGGTGAGCCCGGTGAGGGACTCGGCGAGCACCCGCTCCTCCTCGCCGCGCAGCTGGTCTTCGTCGTAGACCAGGGGTTGCATGTCGCCGGGGCCGCCGGAGACGGGGTGGGTGTAGGCGTGCACCGCGTGCAGCCGGGCGCCGCGCACCGCCGCCTCCTCGGCGGCGAACTCGACGGCGGCGCGGGACAGCGCCGAGCCGTCCACCCCGACCACCACCGGCCCGGCCGCGTGTTCCTCGCCCCGGGCCACCAGCACCGGGCATTCCGCGTAGGCGGCCACCTGGATCGCCACCGAGCCGATCACCAGGGCGGCGAAGCCGCCCAGGCCTCGGTCACCGAGCACGATCATCGTCGCGGTGGGGGACTCGCCGACGAGCACGGCGGCCGCCTCGCCGTCGATGATCTCCCCGGTGACCCGCAACCCCGGCACCGCGGCCTCCGCCGCGTCCACCGCCGCGGCCACCAGCTCCTGCGCCTGGCCGCGCAGGCCGGCGCCGGGTGGTCCTTCGGCGAGCGGATTCACCGGTACGCGCAGCAGTGGCCAGATGAAGCCGTGCACCACGCGTAGCGGGCGGTGCCGGCGGGCCGCCTCGGCCGCGGCCAGGCGGACGGCCCGCAGCGCCGGCTCGGAGCCGTCCACGCCGACCACCACCGCCGCGCCGTTCGCCGAGTTCACCGCTGCACCTCCTGGCCGCCGGACGCCCGCGGCCAGTATTGCGGCCGGCGGTGCTCCGCCGGAGCGATACCGCCGGAGCCGACCCGTGGGTACGCTGTCGACCATCGCCCGAGCAAGGGAGACTCGTCGATGGCCGAGCCCGACCAGCCGAGCACCGCTCGCATGATCGACTTCTGGCTCGGGGGCGAGCACCACTTCCCGGTCGACGTGGCCGCGGCCCGCGCCTTCGAGGGGGCGTACGGACCCTGCGCGGTGATCTTCCGCTCGCTGCGCGCGTTCCTCGGCCGGGCGGTCCGGTCGATCGCCGACGCGGGGGTGGACAGCTTCCTGGTCTTCGGGGCCGGTGTGCCGACCCGGGGCAACGTGCACGAGGTCGCCCCGGAGGCGACCGTGCTCTACACCGACGTCGACCCGGTGACCATCCGGCTCGGCCAGCGCATCCTCGCCGGCAGTGACCGCGCCGGCTACGGGTTCGGCGACGCCACCGACATCGGCACGATCGACCCGGCCCAGCTGCACCGGTTCGTCCCGGGCTGGGGCAGGAGGCCGGTCGGGGTGATCTTCCTCGGGCTGGCCGCGTTCCTCGATGACGACACGCTCTCCCGTACCCTGGACGAGCTCTACGAGGTGGTCGCGCCGGGCAGCTTCCTGGCCGTCGACTTCGACGGAGAGGAACTGGCCGGACACCCGCGGGCGCTGGCGATGATGGGGCCGGCGTTCCGGATGCGCCCGCCCACCGCGTTCGGTCCGCTGCTGGGCCGCTGGGAGCCCACCGCCGACGGCGTCGTGCCGGTCGCCCGGTGGCGTCCGGAGGGTGCGCCGGCCGCGGCGCCGGACGCCTGCTACGGCGGGGTGGCGACGAAGCCGGCCGCCTGACGGCAGCCCCGCACGCGTACCCCGACCGGGCCCGGCCGGGCGGTCCGGCCGCCGGGTGGGGTGCCACCGCGCGCCGGTCGGAACCGGGCGTCCGGGCTGCCAGCCGACCTCCGTATGATGCTTGCCCCAGAGCAATAATCGTCCCGGAGGATGCACATGCCGGATGTGGCCGGACAGGTGTCACGCGCCCTGCGCCTGGCCCCGCCCGACCAGTTGGCGGAGGCCGCCGACCGGGCGATCAGCGCGGCGCTGGGAGCGTCGCGCACCGAGGTGTTCATCGCGGACTACCGGTTCAGCGGGCTCTGGCCCGTGCTGGACCCGGAGCTGCCGGACGCCGGATTCCTCTCCTGCCACGGTGTGGCCCAGCGCAGCTTCAGCAGCCAGCAGCCGGTGCTGGACGGCGGCGAGAACGGCCGGTGCCGGGCCTACCTGCCGCTGTCGGTCTGGGGCGAGCGGCTCGGCGTGCTGCTGGTCGAGCTGCCCGCCCACCCCGACGCGGCGACGGTGACGTTGGCCCAGGACATCGCGGGCGAGCTGGCGGTGGCGTTGCGCGCGGCCGACCGGGAGACCGACCGCTACCGCCGGGCCCGGCGCCGGGAGCGGCTGAGCATGGCCGCCGAGATGCAGTGGGACCTGCTGCCCGGGCGCAGCGTGGCGCACGGCGCGTTCCTGCTGGCCGGCCAGCTCGAACCGGCGTACACGGTCGGCGGCGACCACTTCGACTGGTCGGTCGACGGCGACCGGCTCACCGTCACCGTGCTCAACGGCGCCGGCAACGGCCTGGCGGCCTCGCTGCTGACCGCGGTCACCGTGAACGCGATGCGCAACGCCCGCCGGTCCGGCGGGAGCCTGGTCGAGCAGGCCGAGCTGGCCTCGGACACGCTCTTCTACCAGCACCGCGGCAGCCGGTACGTGGCGACGCTGCTGCTGGAGCTGGACACCCGGCGCGGCGTGGTCAAGGCGGTGGACGCCGGCTCGCCGCACGTGCTGCGGCTGCGCGGGGGCGCGGTCACCCCGATCACCCTGGAGCAGCAGCTGCCGCTGGGCATGTTCGCCGAGACCCGGTACGACGTGCAGGAGTTCGGAATGGAGCCGGGGGACCGGCTGTTCGTGGTCAGCGACGGCGTGTACGCCGCCGATCCGGCTGGCCAGGAGCCTTACGGCGAAAGGGCCATGGCTCGATCGATGCGGTCCACTCGGCTGCAGCCGGCGACGGAGGCGGTTGGTACGGTGATGCGCGAACTGCACGCGTACCACGTCGACGCGGACCTCCGTGACGACGCGGTCGTCGTCTGCCTGGACTGGCGCGGTTCCGGCCGTGCGGACGACGGGTGCGAGCGGTAACCGGACCGGCGGGGCTAACACGAGCGGGACGATCGCAGGAGACAGCGGGTGGAGCGACCTCCGAATCTTGCCGCGGCCATCGATGCGGCTGCTGAGGCGCTCGTCGGCGTGCTCGACACGGCGGCCTCGCGGCACAGCGTCGGTGTCTCGCCGACCCAGCTGCGGGTGCTCTCGCTGATCATGGCGCATCCGGACACCAACGTGAACCGGCTGGCCGAGCTGCTGGACGTCGTGCCGTCGTCGGCGAGCCGGCTCTGCGACCGGCTGGAGGCGGTCGGCCTGGTCCGTCGGGTGGCCGACCCCCGCGACCGGCGGGAGGTCCGGTTGATGCCGACCGCGGCGGCGGAGACGCTGTTGCGGGAGCTGCAGGACCGCCGCCACCAGGCCGTGCAGGCGGTCCTCGACCGGATGCCCAACCGGGTGCAGCACGAGCTGCTGCTGGCCCTGGTCGCGTTCAGCCAGGCCGCGGCGATGCCCGCGCCGCAGACCGGCAGCCATTCCGCCGCCCGCACCGCCTGACCCGCCCCGGACGGTGGGCACCGGGACTCTCCGCTGCCCACCGTCACTCAGCTAGTGTCCTAGGACGCCTTAGGGATGGTGCCGAGCCGCACACAGGACACAGCTGAGCAACGAGGCGCGCTGCGCCACCAGGCAGCGGAAAAGAGCCCGATATAGTGGCAGCGCAACTCACCGGCCCACGATCGTCTCGATCGTGGGCCGCATCGGGGGAGGTCCCAGCCCGGGATCGCAGAGGGCGCCGGCGCTGACCGGCCGGCAACGCGCACGTTCCTCCGCAGCGGCCGACCACGGTCGGCCGCTGGATCGTGCTGCGAAGGGAGGGTTCGGTGTCGGATAGCCCGGATCGCGCGGAGCGTTCGGCTTCCGGCGGTACGACCGCGGCCGTGGGGGACCGCGTCCTCACCCTGCCGAACTTGATCAGTTTCGTCCGCCTGGTCGGCGTACCGCTCTTCCTCTACCTCTTCCTGGTCGTCCGCGCGGATGTGGCGGCGATCGTGGTGCTGGCCATCGGTGGCACCAGCGACTGGGTGGACGGCTGGATCGCGCGGCGCCTGCACCAGGTCAGCCGGCTGGGGGAGCTGCTCGACCCGCTCGCCGACCGGCTCTACATCCTGGCCACGCTCCTGGCGTTCACCGCCCGGGAGGTGGTGCCGTGGCAGTTCACCGGGGCGCTGCTGGCCCGCGAGCTGCTGCTGCTCGGTTCGCTGGCCGTGCTGCGTCGGTACGGCTACGGCCCGCCGCCGGTGCACTACGTGGGCAAGACCGCGACGTTCCTGCTCCTGGCCGCGTTCCCGATCCTGCTGCTCGCCGCGGCGGCGCCCGGCGCGGCGACCGTCGCCGGCGCGATCGGCTGGGGGCTTGCCTGGTGGGGGCTGGTGCTCTACTGGGTGGCCGGCGCGATGTACGTGGTGCAGGCCACCCGCCTGGTCCGCGCGATGCGCGCCCGCTCCGGGGGTGCGCCGGCATGAGTGCGACCCCCCGCGACGGCCGGGACCCCTCGGCCCGGGTGTACGCGCCGGATTTCCTCACCGACCTGTTTCGCAACCCCCTCGACCCCGGGTACGCGGACGCGGCGGCCCGCCGCCGGGAGGTCCCGCCGTCCGGCCTGCGCCGCTGGGCGGCCCGGCCGGTGACCGTGGTGGTCGTGGTGGTGATCGGGTTCCTGTTCTCCGTGGCCTACCGGGAGACGATGGCGGAGGAGCCGGGCCGGGCGAAGGCCCGCGCCGGCCTGATCGCCGAGATCAAGCAGCGGGAGGACGAGACCGACCGGTTGACCGCACGGGCGGACCAGTTGCGCGAGGAGGTGAGCCGGCAGCGGGACGCGGCGCTGAGTGGCTCGCAGGCGTCCCGGCTGCGGAACCTGGAGGCGGGCACCGGCCTGGCCCGGGTGCGCGGTGACGGTGTGGTGGTGCGGTTGGCCGATGCCGCCGAGGACAAGGACGCGGTGACCGGCGCGGACGCCGGGCCGTCCCGGGTGTTGTACTCCGACCTGCAGAAGGTGGCCAACGCATTGTGGGCGGCGGGCGCGGAGGCGGTCGCGGTCAACGGGCAGCGGCTGACCGCGACGTCGACGATCCGGTCGGCGGGGGAGGCGATCCTGGTCGACTATCGCCCGGTGACCAGCCCGTACGCGGTGTCGGCGATCGGTCCGGGTTCGATGCGGGACCGGTTCGACGACAGCCGGGCGGCGAGCCTGATGCGGGAGGTTTCGCGGAGCACGGGCCTGTCGTTCGGGGTGCGGGAGGCCGAGGGGCTCACCCTGCCGGCCGCTCCGCAGCCACGGCTACGCTACGCCGAGCCCTCGGTCAGTCCGAGCCCGTCGCCGTCGGGTTCGGGCGTCGCGGGTTCGACCAGTCCCGGGCCGGCCGGCTCGGGGACCTCTCCCAGCCCCTCCGGAGGTGGCCGATGATCGCGGTGCTGGCGTTGCTCGCCGGTGTGGTCCTCGGGGTGTACCTCGACCCCACCGTGCCCGCTGCGTTGCAGCCCTACCTGCCGATCGCCGTGGTGGCCGCGCTCGACGCGGTGTTCGGCGGGGTTCGGGCGAAGCTCGACCGGATCTTCGACGACAAGCAGTTCGTGGTTTCGTTCATCTCGAACGTGCTGGTGGCGGGTCTGATCGTGTACCTGGGTGACCAGTTGGGGGTGGGCGGTCAGCTCTCCACCGGCGTGGTGGTGGTGCTCGGGGTGCGCATCTTCGGAAACGTGGCGGCGATCCGCCGCCACCTGTTCCGGGCGTAGGTTTGTGGCGATGAGCGACGAGCACAGGGAGACCGGGACCGGTTGGCCGGCGGCGGAGCCGACCCGGCCGGAGGGGCCGGCGGGTGAACCGGATCCGCGGCCGGACGCGCCGGATCCCGACGAGTTGAGCCCGCTGGCGCCGGACGAGCCGGCGGAGCGGGAGTCCGACGCGCCGGCGGGTCCGGAGGCCGAGCCGGAGGCGGACGGGTCGGAGGCTGCCGCGCCGGTGGCGGACGGGTCGGCGAAGCGACGGTTGACGTCGGCGGGGGCGATGATCGCCGTGCTGCTGGCGTTGCTGGGGTTCACCCTGGTGGTGCAGCTGAAGACGACGTCGGCGGATCCGACCCTCGCGGCGACGCGGGAGGAGGACCTGGTCCGGATCTCGTCGGATCTGGACTCGCGGGAGCGGCGGCTGCGGCAGGACATCGCAACGTTGGAGGAGAGCCAGCGGCAGCTGCGCTCGGGTGAGCAGGGTCGGCAGGCGGCGCTGGAGGAGGCGACGCGGCGGGCCGACGAGCTGGGCATCCTGGCGGGCACGTTGCCGGCGGTGGGGCCGGGGCTGTCGGTGCGCTTCGAGGGGAGCGGTAAGGCGATCTCGTCGACGCGGATCCTGGACGCGGTGGAGGAGTTGCGGGGCGCGGGCGCGGAGGCGATGCAGATCGTCGGCGCGGACGGGACGGCGGTGCGGATCATCGCGTCGACGTATTTCGTGGATGCCGACGGCGGTGTCCTGGTGGTGGACGGGCGGCGGTTGAGTGGCCCGTTCACGATCCTGGTGATCGGTGACCCGGCGACGATGCGTACGGCGTTGAACATTCCCGGCGGGGTGGTCGCATCGGTCTCCGATGCCGGCGGTACCGTGAGCGTCGAGGATCGTGAGGCTGTCGAGGTTTCGCAGCTGCACGCGCCGATCAAGCTGGAACACGCCCGTCCGGTTTCCTGACCGGGCGCGGCCGGCGCCGGTTCCCCCCGGTGCACCGATGGATGAAGGACGCAGCTGGTGATTCCTGAGGATCTGCGGTACACCGCCGAGCACGAGTGGGTGGCCGGTGGTGACGGTGGCGCCGTCCGGGTCGGCATCACGCACTTCGCGCAGGACGCCCTGGGTGACATCGTGTTCGTCCAGTTGCCGGACGAGGGCGCGGTGGTGGCGGCCGGTGAGCCGTTGGGTGAGATCGAGTCGACCAAGAGCGTGTCGGAGATCTACGCGCCGATCAGCGGTACGGTGGCGGCGCGCAACGAGGCGCTCGGTGACACCCCTGAGGCGATCAACACGGACCCGTACGGTGCGGGGTGGTTGTTGGAGATCACCCCGGAGGATCCGGCGGCGCTCGAGGGTCTGTTGACCGCTGGCGCGTACCGCGAGCTCACCGAGAGCTGAGTATCGTGCCGGGCCGCGGGGGTCGATCTCCGCGCGTCCGGTTGCCCTGCATTTCGGCGCTGGCTAGGCTCGCCCAGTCGACCGAGAAGCCAATAGTTGAGCGTTCGTGGAATGCGCCTTCCCGGGCACGGGGAGCCAGCCGCCGGGTGTGACCGCCCGGCGGCCAGACCCGCCATTACCCGACGCCGACCGAACAGATCCGTGAGGTGGTCCCCATGACGCGCCCAGACGACGAGTTCCCCCCACTCGACGTCACTTCGACGCTCAATCTCGGTTCGCTCGACGAAGTGCTGGAGGGTCCGGACACCGATGTGGTGCCGAGCCGGATGTCCGGTTCGTTGCCGCCGGGGATGGCGCTGCTGGTGGTTCGCCGGGGTCCGAACGCGGGCGCCCGGTTCCTGTTGGACCACGATGTGACGACGAGTGGCCGGCACCCGGACAGTGACATCTTCCTGGACGACGTGACGGTGTCGCGGCGGCACGCGGAGTTCCACCGGGACGGTGGCACGTTCACGGTGCGGGACGTGGGCAGCCTGAACGGCACGTACGTGAACCGGGAGCGGGTCGAGGCGGCCACGTTGAGTAACGGTGACGAGGTGCAGATCGGCAAGTTCCGGGTGGTGTTCATCGCCGGTCCGCGCCCGGAGGAGGAGGCCGGCCGGGGGTGAACGAGCCTGCGGCTTCGACGCCGCCCGGGGCGGCCCGGTCCCACCCGCTGATGAGTATCGGTGAGGTGCTGGGGCAGTTGCGGGTGGAGTTCCCGGACGTCACGATCTCGAAGTTGCGGTTCCTGGAGACCGAGGGTCTGGTGGAGCCGCAGCGGACGTCGGCGGGGTATCGGAAGTACAGCTGGGACGATGTGGCGCGGTTGCGGTTCGTGCTGACCGCGCAGCGGGACCAGTACCTGCCGTTGCGGGTGATCCGTGACCAGTTGGCGGAGTGGGACTCGTCGGCTGGGCCGCCGGGTCGGCAGCGGCCGACGTTGGTGGCGGTCGGTCCCGGTGGTGAGGTGCCGGGTCGGGGTGAGCAGGAGCCCGCCGAGTCGTCGGAGGTGCGGCTGGGCCGGGTGGAGCTGATCTCCCGGAGCGGGATCGACGAGTCGACGTTGGGTGAGTTGGAGCGGCTCGGTGTGCTGGTGTCCGATGCGGCGGGTTGGTTCGACGCGGACGGCCTGATCATCGCGAAGGCGGTGGCGGGGTTGGCGGCGTACGGGTTGGAGCCGCGGCACCTGCGGGGTTACCGGACGGCGGCGGATCGGGAGGTCGGTCTGTTCGCGCAGTTGGTGGCGCCGTTGGTGCGGCAGAGTGATCCGGCGGCGCGGTCCCGGGCGGCGGAGACGGCGCGGGAGTTGGTGGCGTTGTCGCAGCAGTTGCACGCGGCCTTGGTGCGGGTGGGGTTGCGGTCGACGTTGGGTCGGTGACGGTGGGCCGGGTGTCGTCGGGCGCCCGGCCCTCCGCCGGCCCATGAGAGCGGAAAGATCTGCTCCGGGAAGCGTGTCGTAGGCTTGCCGGGGTAACCCCTTCCTGGCGAGACGCGTGGTGCACGTAGCGCATGGGACTCTCGTGTCGCGGTCCGTGTACCGTGCAGGGAAGGGCGCGGTGCGGGCGTAGGTGACAACGACACGGAGGCGGCGGTGCGCGAGCTGAGCGTGGTCGGAGTTCGGGTGGAGCTGCCCAGCAACCAGCCGATCGTCCTGCTGCGGGAGGTCGAGGGGGACCGCTATCTGCCGATCTGGATCGGCGCGGTCGAGGCGACGGCGATCGCCTATGAGCAGCAGGGGGTCAAGCCGGCCCGGCCGTTGACGCATGATCTGCTGCGGGACGTGCTGGCGGCGTTGCAGGCGCCGTTGCGGGCGGTGGAGATCACCGAGTTGAAGGAGAACGTCTTCTACGCCGATCTGCTGATCGGGGATGGTGTGCGGGTGTCCGCGCGGCCGAGCGATTCCATCGCGTTGGCGTTGCGGGTCGGGGCTCCGATTCGTTGTGCCGAGCAGGTCCTCAGCGAGGCGGGGATCGTCATCCCGGACGAGCAGGAGGACGAGGTGGAGAAGTTCCGCGAGTTCCTGGAGCAGGTACGTCCGGAGGACTTCGCGGGCTGAGCCCCTTCCCCCTGATCGGGTGCGGGCGGCCGGCGATGCGCCGTCACGGTGAGTGACGGCGCGCTGTCGTTGGTGATCTTCCGGCTGCCTGCGCGGCGTGTCGCGTCGGTTCCTCCGTGGTAACTCCTGAGGGCCGCTATAGGGTTGCGGCATCGAGGGGTGCGCGTCCCGCAAGCGACGTGTCACCGCACGGGCGGGGAGGTTGTCCGGATGCACGAGCCGCGAGATCCTGATCCGGGTACGCCGCAACAGTCGGGTGGGGCGTCGCCTGGCCCGGGCACCGAGGGTGATGGTGCGGTGGGCTACCGGGGCGTGACCGCGTGCCAGGCGGTGGGTATCAGCTACCGGCAGTTGGACTACTGGGCCCGGACGGGCCTGGTGGTGCCGAGCGTGCGGGACGCGTCGGGTTCGGGGACGTCCCGGTTGTACTCCTTCCGCGACCTCGTGGTGTTGAAGGTCGTGAAGCGGCTGTTGGACGCCGGGGTGTCCCTGCAGAACATCCGGAAGGCGATCGAGGCGTTGCGGTCGCGTGGGGTGGAGGATCTGGCGGGGATCACGCTGATCTCGGACGGGACGTCGGTGTACGAGTGCCGGTCGCCGGAGGAGGTGGTCGACCTGTTGCAGGGCGGCCAGGGCGTGTTCGGCATCGCGATCGGCGGGGCGTTCAAGGAGATCCAGGGTTCGTTGTCGCACCTGCCGGCGGAGCCGGCGGGCGGCAACGATTCGGTGGCGTCGGCGCCGGAGCCGCCGGAGCCGCCGGAGGCGCCCGAGTCGGCGGGGGACGAGTTGGCGGCGCGTCGGGCGCGGCGTCGGGCGGGCTGATTCGTCGCCGGGCGACACGCCCGGGGGATTTCGAAGATCGACGTCGTGGCTGAGGCCCGGCGCGATCTCTCGTTGGTGACGCCGAGTGTTCGAATGTGGACGTTACTGCCGGTTTCGGCGGGTCCGACGAGCAGGACCGCCGCATCGGTGGCGTCATGCGTGGTCAGGGGTCGACTCGGGGCCGGTCACGGACACCGTCGGTTGTGGACCGTCTCATCCGCGGGCGGCCGGGTGGTGGACGCATCGTGGCCTGACCGGTAGCGGCGGGTGGACGGATGGCCCAATCGGCTGTCACTTTGCGTGATCGAGTCCTGTCGGGAATCCGATAGGGGGGCCGTGACCCGATCGGCGTGGCGCGCTATGGTCCCTGACGGTCGCTGTCGCGTCGACGTCACAGCACAGCGTGTGACCTGGCGCCGGCTGCCGGTTGCCCCTCCGCGGGCATTGCCCGCGTGACCCACACCCGGAAGGAACGACCGTGACGGTTACGGAAGAAGTCACTCCCGTCTCCCACTACGAGCGCATCGGTGGCGCCAGCTCGGTGAAGGCGGCCGTGGAGGTGTTCTACGACAAGGTGCTCGCCGACCCGGAGCTGGCCGGCTACTTCACGGACGTGAACATGGCGGAGCAGCGGCGGCACCTGGCGCTGATGCTGGCCGTGGTCCTCGGTGGACCGAACGAGTACGCCGGCCGCGGGCTGGCCGAGGCGCACCAGCCGTTGCACATCCCGGTGGCGCACTACGTCAAGGTCGGTGAGCACCTGACCGCGACGCTGACCGAGCTGGGTGTGCCGGCGGACATCATCGCCGACGTGCAGACCGTGCTGGGGCAGGTGCAGGACCAGGTGGTGTCGTCCGGCAACGGGACGGGCGCCTGAGCGTGGACGCGGCACGGCTCAAACAGAGTTGGTCCCTGGTCGCCGCGCACGGCGACCAGGTGCCGCTCTACTTCTATTCCACGCTGTTCCTGGCGTATCCGGAGACCCGGCAGATGTTCCCGACGAACATGGCCGGGCAGCGGGACCGGTTGGTCACCGCGTTGGGGCACATCGTGTCCCATGTGGACCAGGTGGACCGGCTGGTCGGGTTCCTCCAGGACCTCGGCGCCGACCACCGCAAGTTCGCGGTGCGCGCCGAGCACTATCCGGCGGTCGGTGAGGCGCTGCTGGCGACGTTGCGGCATTTCCTGGGCGAGGAGTGGACCGACGAGCTGGCCCAGGACTGGGCGGCTGCGTACGGGCTGGTCGCGCAGGTGATGACGGAGGCGGCGCAGGCGGCGGAGGCGGTGAACCCGCCGTGGTGGGTCGCGGAGATCCTCGCCCACGAGCGGCGCGCGTTCGACGTGGCGGTGCTGACGGTGCGTCCGCAGTACCTGCTGCCGTTCACGCCGGGCCAGTCGATCGGGGTGTCCCACCCGGCGGTGCGGTCGTGGCGGTACTACTCGCCGGCGAACGCGCCGCGCGCCGACGGCACGCTGGAGCTGCACGTGCGGGCCGCCCCGGGTGGGGCGGTGTCGTCGCGGCTGGTGTACGGGTGCGCGGTGGGCGACCAGATCCACCTGGCGGCGCCGGTGGGGGACCGGTTGATGTTGTGGTCGGCCGGGTCGAGTGACCTGCTGCTGCTGGCCTCGGGCACCGGCTGGGCGCCGGTGAAGGCGTTGGTGGAGCAGGTCGCCGCGGAGGGCGCCCGCCGCAAGGTGGACCTGTATGTGGGTGCCCGCTCGCACAGCGAGTTCTACGACAACGACGCGATCGACAAGTTGGCGGCGTCGTATCCGTGGTTGACCGTCAGCTACGTGGTGGGGATGGATCTGCGCCGGCCGGGTGAGTTCGTGCAGCCGGTGGACCGGGCGTTGGCCGACGGGGACTGGCGTTCCCGGCACGTCTACATCTGCGGTTCCGACGAGATGGTCTCCCATTCGGTGACGGCGTTGACCCAGGGCGGGTATCACGCCGGTCAGTTGCACCACGAGGGTTTCGGCAAGCACTGGTACGGGCCGGCGTGGCGGACGGTGACCGGCCCTGACAATTCCGGAGGTGTCCGGTGAGCGCGACCCCGATCAGCAGGTACGACGGCGTGCAGGTGTCCGGCAGCGTGCAGGTGCGGATGACCGCCGACCGGGTGCGGCGGTGGGAGTTCGGCACGGCGTCGTTCGCCCGCCGTGGCTATGACCACACAGACGTGGACCGGTTCCGGATGCAGGTGGCCGACGAGTTGGATCTGCTGTCGGCGCAGATCGCGAACCTGCGGGCGGAGAACGAGCGGCTCAACGACCATGTGGAGCTGCACCGGCACGGGGTGATCCCGAGCACCGACGCGTCGGCGAAGCTGCCCGCGGCGAAGGAGGTCAACCTGCTGTCGGCGGCGCAGCGGGAGGCCGAGCAGATCATCGCGCAGGCCCACGATTACGCCCGGCGGGTCGCCGAGTACGCCCGGATGCAGTACGAGAGCTACCTGCAGGCGGCGGCCGAGGAGGCGAAGCAGGAGGCCGAGCGGGCGGTGGCGGAGTACCGCAGCAGCGCGGGCACCAGCTTCGACGACTCGGTGGCGGCGCGGGAGGCGTTGCGGATCTTCGGTGAGATGATGATCTCGCACATGCAGTCGGCGGCCCGGCACCTCGACGACGGCAGTGAGCAGCTGGCCCGCACGATGGACCGGATCGCCCGGGAAACCGCGGGCGCGGCGCCGGTGGGCGGTGGGCAGCCGCAGGTCGCCCTGCCCCGGCACCAGCGTTGAGGGGCGGCCGGACCGGCGTCCGCAGCCGGCGGGCCGGCTTTCCTCACCGGGGCGGCGGTCCGCCGGCGGTGGCGGCCCGGACGGCCTCGGCGAGCGGGGTGTCCCCGCCGACGAGTTCCAGGGTCCGCCCGGCGGTGGCCGGGGCGTAGAGGAGCGCGAGCAGCACCCGGGCGACGTCGGTGCGGCTGACCGCGCCGCGCTCGACGCGCCGGTCCAGCCGGATCCGGCCGGCGGGTTCGGCGTCGGTGAGCCGGCCCGGGCGCAGCACGGTCACGTCGAGGTCCCGGGCGGTGACCTCGTCCTCGGCGGCCCTCTTCGCCCGCAGGTATGCCGCCCACACCTCGTCGGTGCCCGGCGCGGGCGGGTTCTCCACGCCCATTGAGGAGACCAGCAGGTAGCGGCGGACTCCGGTGCGGGTGGCGGCGTCGGCGAGCAGCACCGCCGCGGCCCGGTCGACGGTGTCCTTGCGGGCCGCGCCGCTGCCCGGGCCGGCCCCGGCGGCGAAGACCACCGCGTCCGCGCCGGTCAGGTGCCTGGCGACGGTGTCGACGTCGCTGTGTTCCAGGCTGCAGACGACCGGCTCGGCGCCGGCGGCGCGCAGCGCCGCCGCGTGGTCGGGGTTACGGATCAGACCGACGGCGGTGTCGCCGCGCCCGGCCAGCTCGCGCCCCAACAGCTTGGCGATCTTGCCGTGGCCTCCGGCGACGACGACGCGCATGCCCCCAACCTAGCCGCGCGTCGGGCGGAGCAGTCTCCGCCGGTGGGCCCGGACGAGATCCTTGACCGGGTGGCACCCGGTCAGCTCGTCACCGTGCTGGGCTCGAGCGCCACGGACCGCCTGGCGCGGCCGGATCCCCCCACGGCGGCGTGATCCGACTCACCGTCACGCCGGGAGTTCCGTGGACGGTCGTCGCTGACCGCCGGGTGAGGCAGCATGGACGGGTGACCGAGACGTTCGACGCGTTGACCCGGCTGGTGGGCGCCGGCGACGTCGTGGTGCTCAGCGGGGCCGGGTTGTCCACCGAGTCGGGGATTCCGGACTACCGCGGGCCCAGCGGCGTGGCCCGCCGGCACACCCCGATGACCTACCAGGCGTTCACCCGCGACCCGGACGCCCGGCGGCGCTACTGGGCGCGCAGCCACCTGGGGTGGCGCACCATCGCCCGGGCGGCGCCGAACGCCGGGCACCGGGCGGTCGCCCGGCTGCAACACGCCGGCCTGGTCACCGACGTGATCACCCAGAACGTCGACGGGTTGCACACCGCCGCCGGCAGCAGCGCCGTGGTGGAGCTGCACGGCCGCCTCGACGAGGTGGTCTGCCTCGACTGCGGCAACCTGACCTCCCGCGCGGAGCTGGACCGGCGGCTACGGGAGGCCAACCCGGGCTTCGACGCGCAGGTCGCCGCCGTCAACCCCGACGGCGACGTGGAGTTGCCCGACGAGGCGGTGGCCCGATTCCGCACCGCCGACTGCGGCATCTGCGGCACCGGCATGCTCAAGCCGGATGTGGTGTTCTTCGGCGAGACCGTGCCCGCCGCCCGGGTCGCCGACTGCTTCACCCGGGTCGAGCGGGCCCGCGCGCTGCTGGTGCTCGGCTCGTCGTTGACGGTGATGTCGGGCCGCCGGTTCGTGATCCGGGCGGCGAAGCTCGGCATCCCGGTGGCCATCGTCAACCAGGGTCCCACCCGCGGCGACGGGCACGCCACCGTCACCGTGGACCGGCCGCTGGGGGAGCTGCTGCCGGCCCTGGCCGACCGGGTCACCGGCCCCGACCTGACCGGTGCGGCGGCCGGCTCGGCCCGGGCCGAGCCGGCCGCGGTGTAGCGGGCGGGGGTACGACACCTGCCCGTGACACCGGCGCTGGTAGCGTTGACCATGCCGGTACCACCCACGCGGGAGAGACCGCCCCAGCAGCACCGGGGCGGCGCCGAAGGGGCAGATTCCTCCCCGGAACCTCTCAGGCAAAAGGACCTCGTGGGCAGGCGCTGTGGAGCGCTTCGCGCGTGACTCAGGGGGAGGCCGACCTGTCGACCTCGCCCCCGCAAGGAGCGCAGCGAACATGACCGCTGAGCAGTTCGCCGACCGTCACATCGGCCCCGACCCGGACGACGAACGCCGCATGCTGGAGACCGTCGGCTACGGCTCGGTCGACGAGCTGATGGACGCGGCGATCCCCGAGGTGATCCGCTGGCACGGCACCCTCGACCTGCCCGCCCCGGCCAGCGAGCGGGAGGCCATCGCCGAGCTGCGCGCCCTGGCCGCCCGCAACACCGTCGCCGTGTCGATGATCGGGCTGGGCTACCACGGCACCCACACCCCGGCGGTGATCCGCCGCAACGTGCTGGAGAGCCCGGCCTGGTACACCGCGTACACGCCGTACCAGCCGGAGATCAGCCAGGGCCGGCTGGAGGCGCTGCTGAACTTCCAGACCATGGTCACCGACCTGACCGGGCTGGCCACCGCAAACGCCTCCATGCTCGACGAGGGCACCGCCGCGGCCGAGGCGATGACCCTCGCCCGCCGCGCCTCCAAGAGCAAGAGCCCGGTGTACGTCGTCGACGCCGACACCCTGCCGCAGACCATCGCGGTGATCGCCAGCCGGGCCGAGCCGCTCGGCATCGACGTGCGGGTGCTCGACGTCGAGCGCGACGAGCTGCCGGCCGAATTCTTCGGCCTGCACCTGCAGTACCCGGGCGCCTCCGGCGCGGTGCGTGACCACGCCGGCCTGGTGACGGCCGCGCACGGCGTGGGCGCGCTGGTCACCGTCGCGGCGGACCTGCTGGCGTTGACGCTGCTGCGCCCGCCGGGCGAGATCGGCGTCGACATCGCCGCCGGCACCACCCAGCGCTTCGGCGTACCGATGGGCTTCGGGGGGCCGCACGCCGGCTACCTGGCGGTCCGCGCGGGCCTGGAGCGGATGCTGCCCGGCCGCCTCGTCGGGGTGTCCCGCGACGCCGACGGCAACCCGGCGTACCGGCTGGCGTTGCAGACCCGCGAGCAGCACATCCGCCGGGAGAAGGCGACCAGCAACATCTGCACCGCGCAGGTGCTCCTCGCCGTGATGGCCGGCATGTACGCCGTCTACCACGGCCCGGACGGGCTGCGCGCCATCGCCCGGCGTACCCACGACATGGCGGCGCGGCTCGCGGCCGGGCTGCGCGCCGGCGGCGTCGAGGTCGCGGACGCCGCGTTCTTCGACACCGTCACCGCGACCGTGCCGGGCCGGGCGGCCGAGGTGGTCGCGGCCGCGGCCGAGCGCGACGTCAACCTGCGGCTGGTCGACGCCGACCGGGTGGGCGTCTCCTGCGACGAGATCACCACCGAGGCGCACCTGCGGTCGGTGTGGGCGGCGTTCGGGGTGGACGGGGTCGACGGCGACGTCGACGCCGCGCTGCCGGCGGCGCTGGCCCGCACGTCGGACTTCCTGACCCACCCGGTGTTCCGCAGCCACCACTCGGAGACGGCGATGCTGCGCTACCTGCGGCGGCTGTCGGACTTCGACTACGCCCTGGACCGGGGCATGATCCCGCTCGGGTCGTGCACGATGAAGCTCAACGCCACCACCGAGATGGAGGCGATCACCTGGCCGGAGTTCGCCCACCTGCACCCGTTCGCCCCGGACACCCAGACCGCCGGGTACCGGGAGCTGATCGGGCAGCTGGAGGGGTGGCTGGCGGAGGTGACCGGCTACGACGCGGTCAGCGTGCAGCCCAACGCCGGGTCGCAGGGCGAGCTGGCCGGGCTGCTGGCCATCCGGTCCTACCACGTTTCCCGGGGTGCGGGGCACCGGGACGTGTGCCTGATCCCGTCCTCGGCGCACGGCACCAACGCGGCGTCCGCGGTGATGGCCGGCATGCGGGTGGTCGTGGTCGGCTGCGACGCCGACGGCAACGTCGA
Organism: Micromonospora sp. NBC_00898; assembly: GCF_045207895.1. Classification (NCBI taxonomy): domain Bacteria; kingdom Bacillati; phylum Actinomycetota; class Actinomycetes; order Micromonosporales; family Micromonosporaceae; genus Micromonospora; species Micromonospora sp. NBC_00898. The sequence goes on along the minus strand of NZ_CP108775.1, from coordinate 2,062,070 downwards.
CCTGGTCGACCTCGACGCGAAGATCGACAAGCACCGCGACGCCCTCGCCGCGATCATGGTGACGTACCCGTCGACGCACGGGGTGTACGAGACGGGCATCGCGCAGCTCTGCGCGAAGGTCCACGACGCCGGCGGCCAGGTGTACGTCGACGGGGCGAACCTCAACGCCCTGGTCGGTTTCGCCAAGCCGGGCAGGTTCGGCGCCGACGTGTCGCACCTGAACCTGCACAAGACGTTCTGCATCCCGCACGGCGGCGGCGGACCCGGCGTGGGCCCGGTGGCGGTGCGCGCGCACCTCGCGCCGTTCCTGCCGGGTGACCCGCTGGGCGTGCACGTCGACGGCAAGCCGGCCATCTCGGCGGCGAAGTACGGCTCGGCGGGGATCCTGCCGATCCCGTGGGCGTACCTGCGGATGATGGGCGCTCAGGGGCTGACCCGGGCGACCGGGGTGGCGGTGCTGGCGGCCAACTACGTGGCGGCGCGGCTGCGCAACCACTTCCCGGTGCTGTACGCCGGCAACAAGGGCCTGGTGGCGCACGAGTGCATCCTGGACCTGCGGCCGCTGACCAAGGCGACCGGGGTCAGCGTCGACGACGTGGCCAAGCGGCTCATCGACTACGGCTTCCACGCCCCGACGATGTCGTTCCCGGTGGCCGGGACGCTGATGGTGGAGCCGACCGAGAGCGAGGACCTGGCCGAGCTGGACCGGTTCTGCGACGCGATGATCGCCATCCGGGCGGAGATCGACAAGGTGGGTGCGGGGGAGTGGCCGGCCGGGGACAACCCCCTGGCGAACGCGCCGCACACCGCGGCGATGGTCTCCGGCGACGAGTGGCCGCACCCGTACCCGCGGTCGGTGGGCGCGTACCCGGGGACGGTGGACCGGATGGCGAAGTACTGGCCGCCGGTGCGGCGGATCGACGGCGCGTACGGCGACCGGAACCTGGTCTGCTCGTGCCCGTCGCCGGAGGCGTTCGAGAGCTGAGGCGGGCTGCGCCGGGGCGGTCGTCGTGCCGCCCCGGCCGGCGCGCCGACCTGGGGAGGGCGGCCCCGGTGGGGGACCAGCCTGGGTCGGCGGAAACGCTCGGTTACGTTGAGTGATGAACTAGGCGACGAGGGCGTGCCGGGCGGGACCGCGGTGCGGGGCGATGGTGCTGCCGTCGGGGAGCAGTTCACCGGTGTCCTCGAAGACGATGACACCGTTGCAGAGCAGGCTCCAGCCCTGCTCACGGAAGCAGGCGATGACCCGTGCGGCTTCGCGGTCGGTCGCCTCAGCGGAGGGGCAGGTGGGTTGGTGCAGGCACATCAGGTTCTCCGGACTGTGGGGGCACTGTGTCATGGTTCACATGACCAGTGACGCACAGTACCAAGCGAAAGTGCGCGGAATCGAGCAGCCATCCGCCTTGTTCACCCAGAATCCACTGAACGGATGAGGAAGAATGAGCCAACCGGCGTGGAAACGCTCCCACCAGGTGTGATCGACGTACCCGCGACGCCCGACGCCTGTCGCGGCCGGCTCGTCGAGCGGGCGCGGCTGGAATGGCGCTGCGGCGACGGCGGCGACCCGGCCGCCCTCGCGCAGGACTTCCTCACCGGCCACGGCGTCGCCGTCGCCGACCTGGGCCGCCCGGCCCGCCACGACCCGGACGGCGTCTGCGGCGCCGCCCTGTACCTCTCCGCCGCCGCGGGTGCGCTGCTGGCCGGCGCGGCGCCCGCCGCGGCCACCCCCGTGCCGGCGTTGCCCGACCTGGTGGTCGTCGTCTACGGCCACACCGACCGGCCCGGCCCCCGGGCCGCCGATCCGCGCCGGCCGGCCGCAGGCCCCCGCGCAGTGGCGGGGCGACCCGACGCGGCGGCGCCGCGGTGGTGGCTGGGATCGTGGCGGGAGAGCTGGACCCCCGCGCAGCACGCCGACGCCGTCGAGGCGGTCCGCGCCGCGATCGGCCGGGGCGACGTCTACCAGGTCAACCTGGTCGGCCACGCCGCCGCGCCGTACGCCGGCGACCCGCTGGCCGCCCTGGCCCGCCTGGGGGCGCTGCCCGGTGCCCGTTACGGCGGCACCCTGTCCGGCCTGGACTGGGCGATCGGCTGCGCCTCCCCGGAGACCCTGATCGAGGTCGACGGCGGCCGGCTGGTGACCCGGCCGATCAAGGGCACCCGGCCGGCCACCGCCGCCGGCCGGCGGGAGCTGCTCGCCTCGGCCAAGGAACGCGCCGAGCACGTGATGATCGTCGACCTGGAGCGCAACGACCTGGCCCGGGTGGCCCGGACCGGGTCGGTGCGGGTCGACGAGCTGTTCGCCGTACGGCGGTGGTGCGACCTGTGGCAGGCGGAGTCGACGGTGTCGGCGGCCGCCGCCGACGGCCTGGGCCTGGCCGACCTGCTGCGGGCGGTGTGCCCGGGCGGGTCGGTGACGGGGGCGCCGAAGCTCGCCGCGCTGGACCGGATCGCGGCCCTGGAACCGGTCGGCCGGGGGGCCAGCATGGGCGCGTTCGGCTGGGTCGGCGCCGGCCGGATCGACCTGGGCCTGACCATCCGCACCGCCGCCGCGGACGCCGGCCGGCTGCACGTGTGGGCCGGCGGCGGCATCACCTGGGGCAGCGACCCGGAGGCGGAGGTCGCCGAGGCGGCGGCGAAGGCCGCCCCGGTGCGTGCCCTGCTCGCCGCCGGCTGACCGGGTCCGCCGCGCCGGGGCCCGCGCGGCGCCGCGCCGGGCGCGGTCAGCGGAGCCGGAACTCGTCCAGCGCCGCCACGACCGTCTCGGTCATGCCGTGGCCGGTGCCGTGCCCGCCGGTCTCCACGATCTCCAGCCGGGCGTCGGGCCAGGCCCGGGTGAGCTGCCAGGCGATGTCCGGCGGGCCGCTGACGTCGAGCCGGCCCTGCACCAGCACGCCGGGGATGCCGGCGAGCTTGCCGGCGTCGCGCAGCAGCGACCCGTCGGGCATGAACCCGCGGTTGGCGAAGTAGTGGGTCACCAGCCGGGCAAAGCCCATCCGGAACACCGGGTCGGCGAAGCGCGGGCTGGGCCGGTAGCCGCCGGCCAGGGAGACGTGCACGTCCTCCCAGTCGCACCAGTCCCGCGCCGCCCGGTCGCGCACGTCGGCGTCCGGGTCGGCGAGCAGTCGGGCGTACGCGGCCGACAGGTCGCCGTCGCGGTCGGCCTCGGGCACCCCGTCGCGGAAGCGGGCCCACTCGGCGGGGAAGATCCGGCCCATGTCGCGGGTGACCCACTCGATCTCCCGGCGGGTGTTGGCCACGACGCTGAACAGCGCCAGGGCGGTGACCCGCTCGGGGTGGCGCTGGGCGTAGGCGAGGGCGAGCGAGGAGCCCCAGGAGGCGCCGTGCAGCAGCCAGCGGTCGATGCCGAGGTGCGCGCGGAGCAGTTCCATGTCGGCCAGCAGGCGGGGCGTGGTGTTGACCGTCAGGTCGACGGTGGGGTCGCTGGCGTGCGGGGTGCTGCGTCCGCAGCCACGCTGGTCGAACAGGACGATCCGGTAGGCGGCCGGGTCGAACATCCGGCGCCAGCCGGGGGTGGCGCCGGAGCCGGGCCCGCCGTGCACGACCAGCGCGGGCCGGCCGTCCGGGTTGCCGCAGGCCTCCCAGTAGATCCGCTGGCCGTCGCCGACGTCGAGCATGCCGTGGGCGTACGGCTCGATCGGTGGATACATCCCGGTTCCCTCCCGCGGATCAGATACAACAGCACTGTTACATTAGCGGACGTGACCGGAACCCCCGACCGCGAGGCGCTGGGCACCCTGCTGCGCCACGTCCTCGAACTGCTCGACGGCGACGTCGCCGCCGTCTACGCCGACCTGGGCCTGGCCGACTACCGGCCCCGCTTCTCCCCGCTGGTGCGGGTCCTCGTCGTCGACGGCCCCCTCGCCATCCGCGACCTCGCCGCCCGGGTCGGGGTCACCCACTCCGCGGCCAGCCAGACCGTCGCCCAGATGGCCCGCGCCGGGCTGGTCACCCTCACCCCCGGCGCGGACGCCCGGCAGCGCATCGTCACCCTCACCGACCGGGCGTACGCGCTGCTGCCGGCCATCGAGGCGGAGTGGGCGGCCACCACCACCGCGATGCGGCGCCTCGACGCCGAACTGCCGGTGCCCCTGGCCGACGAGATGTACGCCGTCCTCGCCGCGCTGCGCCGCCGGCCACTGCGCGACCGCATCGCCGACACCGGCCTGGCTCCGGTGAGCGCACCGCCGAGCTGAGGGCCGGCCCGTCCGTCACCGGTCGCCGAGGCGGTCGCGGATCATCCCGCCGCGGTCACCGGCAGAGCCGCTGCCAGCGGCGTACCGACAGGGGAAGGAAGACGGCGATGAGCAGCAGCGGCCACGCCACGGCGAGCGCGACGGCGTAAGGCGTCGACCCGTCGCCCCAGGTCGGGTTGCCGAACAGGTCACGGCAGGCGCCGACGGTCGCGGACAGCGGGTTCCACCGGGACACGCCGGCGAGCCAGCCGGGCATGGTGTCCGGGGCGACGAAGGCGTTCGAGGTGAACCCGAGTGGCCAGACCAGAATCTGCAGCACGGTCACCGCCTCGGGTCGGCGCAGCAGCGGGGCCAAATACACCCCGGCCCAGATCATCGCCAGCCGCAGGAGCAGCAGCAGACCGACGGCAGCGGCGGCCATCGCGACGCCGCGGTGCCACTGCCAGCCGACCGGCCGGCCACAGCCGCATCGAGGGCGGCGTGCTGGCCGACCAGGCCGAGGTGCGCGCGGACCCGGTCGGCCTGTCGGCGTACGTCGAAGCCGGCGATCCGGGCGGTGCCGCGGTCGGGGCGCAGCAGGGTGGTGAGGATCCGCACCAGAGTGGTCTTGCCGGCGCCGTTGGGGCCGAGCAGAGCGCAGACCGTGCCCGCCGGCACCGTGAGGTCCACCCCGGCCAACGCCACCTGGTCGCCGTAGTGCTTGTGGAGCCCCTCGGCCTCGATGGCCGGGCCGCCCCGTCGCATGACACCCCCACGTCTCGTCGTGGTACGGCGTACCGTACATCATACGGTAGGCGTCACGATACAGTCGGCGGGTGACCACCGAGTTCAGCGGCACCGGCGACCCCGCCCGCAGCCTCGCCCTGCTCTGGCGCACCGGGGAGAAGGCCAGCCGCAAGGGCGGCGACCTGAGCGTGGACCGGATCGTCCGGGCCGCCATCGAGGTCGCCGACGCCGAAGGGCTGGCCGCGCTGTCGATGCGCCGGGTCGCCGAGCGCCTCGGCGTCGGCACGATGTCGCTCTACACCCACGTGCCGGGCAAGGGCGAGCTGCTCGACGTCATGCTCGACACCGTCTACGGCGAGACCGCCCGGCCCGAGGACGTCCCCGGGGGCTGGCGGGGCAGCCTCGAGCAGATCGCGCGGGAGAACCGGGCGCTGTACCTGCGCCACCCGTGGCTGCTCCAGGTCGCCACCACCCGCCCCCCGCTCGGCCCGAACCTCATCGCCAAGTACGAGTACGAGCTGCGCGCGGTCGACGGCATCGGCCTGACCGACCTGGAGATGGACGCGGTGGTCACCCTCGTGGACGGCTACGTCCACGGCGCGGTACGCGGCGCGGTGGAGGCCGCCCAGGCCGCCCAGCGCACCGGCATGACCGAGCAGCAGTGGTGGCACGCCCACGCCCCGTACCTGGAAAAGGCGATGGACCCGCGCCGGTTCCCCCTCGCGGCCCGGGTCGGCACCGCCGCCGGGCAGGAGTACCAGGCCGCCGCCGACCCGGCCCGCGCCTTCGAGTTCGGCCTGGCGCGGGTCCTCGACGGCATCGAGGCCCTCGTGCGCGACCGGCCCGCCGACGCCTGACCGGCGGGTGCCCGCACCGGCGGCCGTAACGGACGGATAGCCTTCCGGACATGACTATGCGCCCGATCCGGATCATCGGCGACCCCGTGCTGCGCACCCCCTGCGAGCCGGTGACGAGCTTCGACGCCGACCTGCGCGCCCTGGTCGCCGACCTGATGGACACCCTGCTCGGCGCGCCCGGCCGGGCCGGCGTGGCCGCGCCGCAGATCGGGGTGAGCGCACAGGTGTTCGTCTACGACGCGGACGGCCACCGCGGGCACATGATCAACCCGACGTTGGAGCTGTCCGAGGAGTCGCAGGACGACGACGAGGGCTGCCTGTCCATCCCCGGGCTGTACTTCCCGACCCGACGGGCGATGCACGCCACCGCGCACGGCTTCGACCAGCACGGACAGCCGCTGACCATCTCCGGCAGCGGTTTCCTGGCCCGCGCGCTGCAGCACGAGACCGACCACCTGGCCGGCCGCCTCTACGTCGACACGCTGCGCGGCGACACCCGCCGCAAGGCGCTGCGGGAGATCCGCGCCGGCCGCTTCGACTCACCCAGCCGGCGACGCTGACGCGAGGGCGGGGGTGACCAATGAACCGGCCACCCCGCGCTCGGCGCTGGGCTGTGCCATACGGACGTTGGTGATCACCTGCTGCAGGTTGGTCCGGACGTTGGCGATCGCCGTGCCCATGCTGCCGGTCGTGTCGACCAGCAGCACCACGTCGGGCTTCGGCGACATCGGCGGGGTGGACACGACCTTGTCGATGCCGATGGTGGCGCCGGGGTTCACGGCCCGGTCCACGGTGGCCGGGTCGACCCCCGGCGCGGCCCACGCCGGCGCCGCGACCGCGGCCACCATCGCGGTCACCGCGGCGGCGACGGTCACCGCCCTACCTCTTCGCCCCCGGGATACTGCCGTGGAAACCGTACGTGACTCCTTCAGCTCCGCCGCGCCTGCTCGGCGCGGCCTCTGCCAGGAGACGCTAGGGGCTCTACGGGCCGGGACCGGTCCGACATCTGCCCAGCTCGCGGTCGGATTGGTGACCCGGCGTGGCGGCTGGACGGCGCAGCGTGCACACCCTCGCCGTCACCCGCGGTGGTGCAGGCCGCACTCCACGAAGTCGGCGACGCGGGTGAAGCCCAGCCGCTCGTACAGCCGCAGCGCCGCCGGGTTGTCGGCCCGCACGTTGAGGGTGACGTGGTCGACGCTGCCGGCCAACCGGGCGCAGAGCGCGGCCACCGCGGCGCCGGCCAGGCCGCGTCCCCGCACCCGCGGGTGGGTGGTGACGTTGCCCAGCGCGGCCACCCGGAACGTCGGCGACCAGACGTGCACCCCGGCCACGGCGACCAGCTCCCCGGCCACGCGGACGCCGACGTACTGGCCGGTGTCGAGCATCCGCGGGTCGAACCAGTTACCCGGGTAGGCGGTGGCGTAGAGGGTGAGCAGCTCGGGCAGGTCGGCCGGGCCGAGCACATCACCGGCCGGGGTGGCCCGGGCCAGCCGCGCCGGGTCGGTCAACGCCATCCGGTGGTGCAGCGCGGCGTCGTCGATCCGGAACCACCGCGCCAGGGTCGTGTCCAGGCCGGGGGACAGGTGCGCCCACAGCCGGGCCGGCAGCACCGGCGCGAGGTCGGTGAGCAGCTCCGCCAGCTCCGCACCGCGCTCCGGGGGCGCGAACGCCAGCAGCGTCGGCAGCGCCACCCCGTGGTAGAGCAGCGCCACCTGGTCGCCGCGGCGGAACCACGAGGTGTACGGCCAGAAGAAGTCGTCCAGGTCGCCCAACTGGTACGCGTGCAGCACCGGGTCGCGGCCCAGCAGCTCGGCCAGGACGGTCCGGTCGTGTTCGGCGCGTACGGGCATCCGACGATGATCACACAGCGCCGGTTCAGCAGTCGGGGCGGCCTCCCGGCTCGACGGGCAGGTTCTCGTGCGCCCAGCGCGCCAGGGCCTCCAGGGCAGGCAGCAGCGCCGCGCCCCGCTCGGTGAGCTGGTAGCTCACCCCCAACGGCGGCCCATCCCGCACGGTGCGGGAGACCAGCCCCACCCGGGCCAGTTCGCCGAGGCGGTCGGAGAGCACCGACTCGCTGATCCCGGGCAGTGCGCGGGTCAGTTCGGCGAAGCCGGCCGGCCCGTTGGCCAGGGTGCCCAGCAGCACGCCGTTCCACCGCTTGCCGAGGAACACGAAGGCGCGGGCGAGCCCCCCGTCGCACGTGCGTGGGGTGCCGCCGACTTCCGGCCTGACCGTCATGGGCTCAGGATACCGGCCACCCCGACAGGGAAGGAGGCTACTAAAAAGCTAGCTGCTACTGTTGCGGGAGCTACCCCTCCCATCATAGCGAGGACCCTGATGACCGACCTGATCACCCTGCACCCCGAGGCGCAGGCGCAGTTGTTCACCGACGGCCGCACCGCCAACACCTTCACCGACGAGCCCGTCACCGACGAGCAGCTGCGGGCCATCTTCGAACTCGCCAAGTACCCGCCCACCGCCGCGAACACCCAGCCCCTGCGGGTGCTCTACGTCCGCGACGGCGAGCCCCGCGAACGACTCCTCACCCACATGAACGAGGGCAACCGGGCCAAGACCGCCACCGCCCCCGTCGTCGCCGTGCTGGCCGCCGACACCGACTTCCACGAGTTCATCCCGCGGGTCTTCCCGATCCGCCCGCAGATGCGCGACGCCCTCGCCGGCGACGTACAGGGCCGCGAGCAGATGGCCCGGTTCAACGCCACCCTGCAGATCGGCTACTGGCTGCTCGCCGTCCGGGCTGCCGGACTGGCCGCCGGACCGATGGCCGGCTTCGACGCCGACGGCCTCGACAAGGAGTTCTTCGCCGACAACGGCTGGAAGTCCCTGCTCGTGGTCAACATCGGCAAGCCCGGCCCCGACGCCTGGTTCCCCCGGCTGCCCCGCCTCGACTACGACGACGTCGTCACGCACGCCTGACCCGCCGCCGGGCCGGTCAACCGCCCGCCCCAGCCAGCCGGATCAGTCGGCCAGCCACTGGTCGTAACCCAACTTGCCGACCAGGGCCAGCACCACCACCAGCAACACCACCCGCACGAAGCCGGAGCCGCGCCGCAGCGCCATCCGCGCGCCCAGCGCGGCTCCCGCGACGTTGCACACCGCCATCGCCGCGCCCAGCAGCCACCACACGTGCCCCGTGCACGCGAACACCACCAGCGCGCCCAGGTTCGTCCCGGCGTTGACCACCTTTGCCATCGCCGAACCATGCACGAAGTCCGCACCCACCAACGCGGTGAACGCCAACACCAGGAACGTGCCCGTACCCGGACCGATCAACCCGTCGTACAGGGCGATGCCCAGCCCGGCCACCGCCACCGCCGCGGCCACCCGGGCCCGGGTCCGCCGCGCCGGCAGCGCCACCACCCCCAACCGGGGCCGCGCCAGCACGAACAGCGCCACCGACACCAGCACCACCAGCACCACCGGCCGGTACGCCCCCGCCGGCACCGCCCCCGCCAGCGCCGCACCCAGCCCGGCGGTCAGCACCGCCAGGCCGGCCGACGGCCCCGCCACCGCCCAGTCCAACTTCGTCCGCCGCGCGTACGTCACCGCCGCCGTCGACGTGCCGAAGATCGCCGCCAGCTTGTTCGTGCCCAACGCCGTCGCCACCGGCACCCCCGGCGCGGCGACCAGCAGCGCCGGCAACAGCAACAGGCCACCCCCACCGACCACCGCGTCCACCCAGCCCGCCATGGCGGCCGCGGTCAGCAGGGTGGTCAGCGACAAGGGGTCCACGGGCGGCCATTCTGCCCACCCCCGGCCGACCGGCGAGACCACCTGTGGCCAGCCTCACCGCCCGGCAGGAAGCCTCACCGGCCCCGCCGCCGCCGCAACCACAGACCGGCCGACGCCACCGCCACGAATACCAGCACCGAACACACCAACGCCTTGAGCACCCGGCAACCCTGGCATGGAGACGTAGGGTGTGCACGTGCGCCTGGCCACCTTCAACCTGCTGCACGGGCGATCCCTCACCGACGGACTCGTCGACCCCGACCGGCTCACCGCCGCCGTCACCGCCCTCGACGCCGACATCCTCGCCCTGCAGGAAGTCGACCGCGACCAGTCCCGCAGCGGCAACCTCGACCTCACCGCCATCGCCGCCCGTGCCCTCGGCGCCCCCGAACACCGCTTCGCCGCCGCCGTCGTCGGCACCCCCGGCGAACAGTTCCGCCCCCTGACCCACGACGACGACGGCCACGGCGAACCCTGCTACGGCATCGGCCTGATCAGCCGCCACCCCGTCCGCTCCTGGCAGGTCACCCGGCTACGACCCGCCCCCGTACGATCCCCGATCTACGTCCCCGGCCCCGGCGGCGGGCTCATCCTGCTGCGCGACGAACCCCGCGTCGTCCTCGCCGCCGTCCTGGACACCCCACACGGCCCGCTCACCGTCGCCGCCACCCACCTGTCCTTCGTCCCCGGCTGGAACATCCTCCAACTGCGCCGCGTCGTACGCGCCCTGCGCGCGCTGCCCGCCCCGCGGATCCTCCTCGGCGACCTCAACCTGCCCGCCGGACCCGCCGCGCTGCTGACCCGGTGGCGGCCGCTGGGCCGCCGCCCCACCTACCCGGCCGGGCAACCCCGCGTCCAACTCGACCACATCCTCGCCGACCGGCAGGGCCTCGACCGGCTCCCACCCGTCACCGCCGTCGACACCCCGCTGTCGGCCATCTCCGACCACCGGCCCCTCATCGTCGACCTCGGCTGACCGGCACCCACGCCGCACCACGGCCGGCGGCGACCCCCGCCACGGACAGCGCCGCGGCTCAGCCCATCCCGGCGGCCCGCTGAGCCGCCCGCACCGCGTTGCGGAACAACATGGCCACCGTCGTCGGCCCCACCCCGCCGACCCGCGGCGTGATCGCCCCTGCCACCTCGGCGCACGACTCGTCGACGTCCGGCAGCAACCGCCGCCCCTCGTACCGCACCCCGCCGCCGACCACCACCGCGCCGGGGCGCACATGCTCCGGCTGGATGATCCCCGGCACCCCGGCCGCCGCCACCAGGATCTCCGCCCGCCGGGTGTACCGCGGCCAGTCCGCCACCCCGGTGTGCACCACCGTCACCGCCGCGTTCGCCGTGGGCCGCTTCTGCGCCAGCAACATCGCCAACGGCCGACCCAACGTGGCCCCCCGACCCAGGATCACCACCTCCCGGCCCGACACCGGCACCCCGTGGAACGCCAGCAACGCCTCGATTCCCGCCGGCGTACACGGCAACGGCCCCGGCAGACCCAACGCCAGCCGGCCCATGTTCACCGGGTGCATCCCGTCGACGTCGGAGTCCGGATCCAGCACCTGCAACGCCCGGTCGTAGTCCAGATGCCCCGGGATCGGATACTGCACCAACACCCCGTGCACATCGGAGTCCGCGTTGAAATCCTCCAACACCCGGTGTAGATCCGCCTGCGACGCCGACGCCGGCAGGTGCACGTGCGGGGACGCGAACCCCAGCTCCGCCGCCTGCCGCTGCTTGATCCGGATGTACCCGGCACTGGCGTCGTCGTCGCCCACCAGCACCGTCGCCAACGTCGGCGTCACCCCCGCCGCGCGCAGCGCCAGCACGCCCTCGGCGACCTCCGCCAACACCTGCTCCGCCACCGGGCCACCGGACAGAATCCGGGCCGTCGTACCCGTAGAAGACATGGCTCACCCCGACCGCGGAGGCCCAGGCGGTCGACCTCCGCGACGAGCTCCCCGATGGTTACTGCCATCCCCGGTGCCGCCAGTCGCGTCAGCGCTCAGCCTGCCACATCCCAACCGCCGACCGCAGCCGCCACCGCCCACCACTCCGGCAACGACGCCACCACCTCGTCCGCCCGCCGCCGCCGCTGCGCCGCCGACGCCACCCCCAGATCCGCCACCGCCGCCTCGAACGCCGGCCGCAACGCCACCTCCCGCCCCGGCGCGTCCGCCGCCAGGACCGCGTGACACCGCGCGTACGTCGCCACGATCCAGAACATCGCCTCCCGGTGCCGGCCCGCCGCGATCAACTCGGCGCTGCCGTCCACCACCACGGCCCGGGCCGCCGGGCTGATGTCCGCGCCGAAGAAGAATTCCGTACGCCGCACCCGCGCCGCCTCGTCGAACGTGGCCGCCAACCCGGCCAGGTGCGCCCGCACCCGATCCGGACCCACCCCGCCACCGTCCAGCGACGCCAGCAGCTCCGGAAACCGGTCGCCCAACCCGTACGCCGCCAGCACCTCCCCGGCCAACACATACCGCCGGCGCACCGTCGGATCCCGCAGCGCCGCCACCACCGGCAGCAACGCCAGGACCGACGTGGGAAACAACCACGCCGTAACCTGCTCGTGCAGCGGCGCCGACGCGTCCAGCACCCGCAACCCGCCCGCCACCCGACGGCGCACTCCCGCGCACCGCCGCCGCACCCACTCCGGATCCGCGAACCCCGCCGCAACCCGCTCCCGCACCACCGCCAACCGCCCCGTCGGATCCAGGATCACCGTGTCCGTGCGGAAACACGGCGCGAACACCCACGACCCCAGCACATCCTCCGGCGACCCCAGGTCCTCCCAGGTCAGCGCCGTGACCTCCAGCAGCACACCACGGTGGCGGAACTTGCCCACCTTCGCCGCAGGCTCGTCACGCACCACCACCACGTCCACGTCCGACGACCCCGGCAGTACCGCATCATCCGGCACCCCCGCCGTCGACCCGCTGAAGAACGCGCCCCGCACACCCGGCTCCCGCCGCGCGTGCTCCCGCACCCACTCCATCGCCACCGCCCGCGCCGCACCCACCCGCATCCGACGATCCTGCCACCACGTCGACCGCCGGCCGCGACCGGGCGCGGGCCGTAGGCCGGCCCGTCGATGGGCGGACCCGCAGCCGCCGCCTGTGCCTGGCGACGCCGTCGGGCTGAGGCGACGGTCAAGACGCGAGGCAGGTCGGATCCGCGTAGACAATGAGGTAGATGCCGGACGGGCTCGCGACCGACCACCGCGGCGACGGTGAGCGGTCGGCCGTGCTGGGCCGCACGTCCACGCGCTGCGCCGGGTCCGACCGGACCACCAGGCGGCTGGGCACGTCCCGTACGCTGCGGCACCAACTGAGGAACCCGCCCCCGTCGATCGTCGGCGGCTGGTCCGGAACCTCCGTGTACCGCCAGCCCGCGTCGCGGGCCGCCGGGTCGAAGGTGCGACGCAGCTCCGCCTCACCGTGGTCCCGATCCGACCGCCAGGACAGGGAGACCGAGGTGTTCGAGGCGTCCTCGCGGCTGATCCGGTGGCAGCCATGGCTACGCACCACGTCGCGCACCCGCCGGGCACCCGCCGGCGTCACCGCCAGGACCGGGTCGGCCGCGTACGCGTCAAGCAGCTCGTCCTCGTGCGCCGGTGCGGTGCAGCCGGACACCCGGAGCCCGAGCCGGCCCTCCGCCGCGCACCCGGCGACGGTGACCGCGAGCAGTACGGCGACGGACGCCGCCGCGGCTCTTCCCATGGCCGCAACATAGTCGCCCCGTCGCATCCGACTGCCCCGTCAGCAGTGGTCGCTGTCCCGTGACACCCCCGGCACCCGACCCGAGCGGCCGAGACGCCCCGTCCGCCGGCAACCCGCCGATACCCTGGCTGCCGGGACCGACGCCGGCCCCACCGCACGCGTTCGGTCGAAGCAGGAGGACGGCAGCATGAGGGACACCGAACGAGAGGCCGAGCTGCTCGACGCGGAACACCGCCTCCAGGCCGCCCAGCGGACGGGAGACGTCACCGCGCTCGACCAGCTGCTCCACGACGACCTGATCGCCATCGGCCCGGACGGGGCCCGGCACACCAAGCACGACGACCTGGCCGCCCACCGCGACGGCACCTCCGTCATCGAGGAACTGGTGCAGGAGCAGTTGGAGCTGCTCGTCGCCGGAACCACCGGGGTGACCTTTCTCCTCGGCCGGGTAGCGGGCACCTTCGACGGCGCACCGTTCGCGGCGCGACTGCGCTACACCCGGACCTGGACGTACCACGACGAGCAGGGCTGGCGGATCCTGGCCGCGCACATCAGCCCCGCGCTCCCGCCCGCCTGACACCGTCAAGCCGGAGACTGGCCCACCGGACCGCCAGCACGCCCACCCGCCAGCCCGGCCAGCGCGCGGTTCGTCCGGTTCGACCGCACCGCCGCCCGCTGCTGGCCCGCCGTCACCTCGATGTACGTCTGCGACGACGCCAACGACGCGTGCCCCAGCAACCGCATGATCTCCGCCGCGCTCGCCCCGTCCTCCGCCAACCGGGTCGCGAACGTGTGCCGCAACGCGTGCAGCCGCGCCCCACGCGGCACCCGGTCACCGATGCCCGCCCGCCGGTAGCAGGACTCCACCAGGTACTGCAGGCCACCCCGGCGCAGCGGCTCACCCCGCCGGTCCACCAGCAGCGGCGAGTCCGGGCGTACGCTGCGCGCGCCGAAGCGGCGACGGCGACTGTCCAGGTAGTCGGCCAGCACCCGGTCCAGGCCCGCCTCGATCGGCACCGTACGGGGGCGCCCGCCCTTGCCGGCCACGTCCACCCGCCGCTCACCCTCCCGACCGGCCAGCGACGCCACCCGCAGCGCCAGCAGCTCCGACAGGCGCAGCCCGGCGCAGAGCGCCAGCGCCAGCGCCGCCAGGTCCCGCTCCGGCCACGGGTCGCGCTGCCGGCCGTCCTCGCGGGCGACCGCGGCCAGCAACTCCTCCGGGGTGTCCTCGCCGCGCAGCGGCTTCGGCTGGAGGAGCGGTGTGCGGGGCCGACCGACCGCCGGCATCGGGTTCCCGGGTACGACCCCTTCGGCGACCAGGAAGGTGAAGAAGCTGTTCCAGGTGGACCAGGCGCGGTGGACGGAGGCGGCGGCGCGGGGAGCGGCGAACCGGGCGAACGCCGCCCGCATGACGCTGGGGGAGAGGGCGGTGATCGGCAGCTGGTCGAGGGGGAGGGAAGTGGCCTTGTCCGGGACCAGGGTCGCCACGGTGGTCAGGTCCCGCCGGTACGCCGCGAGAGTGTGCGGGGAAGGCTTGCGGGTGGCCCGGTCGGTCAGGAACTCCTCGATCAACCGCCCTACCGAATCACCCGCTTTGTCATGCATAAGGGATATTATGCATGACTTTCGCGTTTCCGGCCATCCCCGGGGATGCGGGGGAGCGCGTCGTCCCCCGCATCCCGAGCCGGCGCCCGCCGCACCCTGGATTCGGCGCCGCAGCAGTCCCGGGAGGCGTTGCTGGCGGTCGAGGACGCGGGGCGTACCGCGATGGTGGAGCTGCGGCACGTCATGGGTCTGCTCACCGGTGCGGCGGAGGAGGGGCCGGACCTGGCGCCGCAGCCGGGCCTGGAGCAGGTGGCGACGCTGGTCGGTCGAGCTGTCGGTCACCGGCGCGCCCCGGCCGGTGTCCGCCGGGGAGGCGTTGGCCGCGTACCGGGTGGTGCAGGAGGCGCTAACGAACATCGTCAAGCATGCATCGGGTGCGTCGGCGTCGGTGGTGGTGCACTACGGTGACGACGAGCTGCGGGTGGAGGTCACCGACACCGGCGGCCGGCCCACCGGGGAGGGCTGCTCCGGGCGGGGGCTGCTCGGCCTGCGTGAGCGGCTGGCGGTGTACGGGGGCACGTTGCGCGCCGGGCCGCTGCTGAGCGCGGACGGTTACCGGGTCAGCGCCGTGATACCGCTGGGTGCGTCGTGAGCGCGGGTGCGCCGCGGGTGGCGATCGCCGACGACCAGAACCTGGTGCGGGCCGGGTTCCGGATGATCCTCAATTCGGACGGCATCGAGGTGGTGGCGGAGGCGGTGAACGGCGTGGAGGCCGCCCAGGCGGTGCGGCGTACCCGTCCCGACGTGCCTGGTGGCACGCGGGCACACCAACGCGGAGCTGGCCGGGCAGCTGCACCTGTCGGAGGCGACGGTGAAGACGCATGTGGCGCGGATCCTCGGCAAGCTGGGGCTGCGCGACCGCGTCCAGGCGGTCATCGTCGCGTGCGAGACGGGCCTGGTGGGTCCCTCCGGGCCGGAGCCGGGGTCGCTTCCCCGGGAGGGCCCCACCAGGTTGACTTTACATAATGTACATTATCGAATCTGGAGTAGGACGAGTTCGGACAGATGAGAGAACTCGCGCTTCGGGAGGAGCTTGTCCGTGGTGAAGACCAGCAGGATCTGTTCAGCCAGCCGCCCACGTGGTTCGGCGCCGCCGTCAGCTGAGCGCGCAGTTGTGGCTCGAAAGGGCGGGACCTGTCTCCGGCCGAGTTCGGCGCGGTCGGGTGCCGTACCCCGCCAGCTCGACGCCCCCCGCGAAGTAAGCCGACCACAGCAAGATCAACCTCAGCGCCAACCACGGTTCCATTGATTCCTCGGGGCCGTAATCCTTCTCACCACGGTGAGCCACCGTTGCCGCCGGTCGTCGCTCGAGATCTTGTCACCTACCACCCGCTGTAACGGACGTGGTCGTTCCCCACCTTGCTCTGATCGGCAAGGTGGGGAACGACCACCCGATAGGTCTGGGTCTCCCCCGCCATGCGCATCAACGGCGGCGCGGTGACCATGGCAACCTGGTGGAGAACCGGCGCCAGCCGTGGATCTGGCACCAATTCGGTGCGGAACGTCAGCCCCGACTGCCATCACTGTCCGTAGATGCCAACGGCGAGTCGCTGGGCCGGGCGGGTGGATCTGCCGATGACCGTGTGTCGTGAGCCTGCACCGAAGTCGAGCCGTCCGCCGGAGAGGATGTCGACGGTCATGATCCTGAAGGGGGTGCGCAAGCTACTGCCGCCTGCCGCCTGCTGACTGACGTGACGAGCGATCAGCGACGTCGCTGCGCCGCGTCAAGCAGGGCGGGCGGCGTGTCGTACTTCTCGTGTGCGGCGAGGTCGACGCCGGGAGCGACGATCGCGTCGATCGCGTCGAGCACGTCGGCGGAGAGCACGGTGTCTGCGGCGGCGAGCTGAGAGTGCAAGTGCTCCATAGTGCGGGGGCCGATGATCGCGCTGGTCACGGCGGGGTGCGCGGTGACGAATCCGAGTGCGAGCTGAATCATGGTCAGGTCGGCCTCGTCGGCGACTTTGGCCAGTTGCTCGACGGCATCGAGCCTGGCCCGGTTGGCGGGGATGGCGGTGTCGAAGCGTTGCGGCATGAACGTCGAGCGGCTGGTGGTGATTTCCTGGCCCTCGCGGATCGCGCCGGACAGCCAGCCCGAGGCCAGGGGGCTCCATGCCAGCACACCGAGCCCGTACTGCTCGGTCACGGGCAGCACGTGGGTCTCGATCCCGCGCTGCAGGATCGAGTAGCTGGGCTGTTCGGTGACGTAACGGCTCAGATGGTTGTCCCGGGCGGCCCATTGGGCTTGCACGAGGCGGTACGCCGGGAAAGTCGAGGATCCGAAGTACCGAATCTTTCCCGCGCGCTGCAGGTCGGTCAATGCCGACAGCGTCTCCTCGTCGCTGGTGTTCGGGTCCCACCGGTGGAGCTGGTAGAGATCAACGTGGTCGACACCGAGACGGCGCAGGCTGTTGTCCAACTCGGTGACCAACCAGCGGCGCGAACTGCCCTGATGGTTGCGCTCGTCGCCCATTGGCATGCTCGCCTTCGTGGCCAGCACGATGTCGTCGCGGCGGCCGGCGATGGCCTTGCCGACCATCTCCTCTGACTCGCCCTGGCTGTACATGTCGGCGTGTCTATGAGGTTGATCCCCGCCTCCAGGGCGGCGTCGACCATGGCGGTGACCTCGTTCTGGGTGGTACGTCCCAGACTGCCGAAGTTCATCGCGCCGAGCACGATGGTGCTGACCTGCACACCGGTGCGGCCCAACGTGCGGTACTGCATGACTGTTCCTCCTTGGGAGGGGAAGCGAGTTTGCGATGGGTGGCTTGGTTTTGGCCCGCCTGTTCTGGCATCCTGGACAAGCGGAGCAATGTTCCGTTAAGCAGCATACGGAACACGGTTCCGTTTGCCAAGTGGAGTGACGGAGGTAGCGGCGCAGTGGTCGACATCGACAGCGGATCAGGGTCGTCAGCCCCGCGGAAGCGGGCCGACGCCCGCCGTAACGAGGAGACACTGCTGAACGCGGCCGCCGCGGCTTTCATCACGTCCGGCGTCGATGTACCTGTGCGCGACATCGCCGCGAAGGCCGGCGTTGGCGTTGGCACGATCTACCGCCACTTCCCGACGCGAGCCGATCTCATCGTCGCCGTCTACCGACACCAGATCGAGGCGTGCGCTGAGGCCGGTCCGACACTCCTGGCGAACAGCAGCACACCGCACGTCGCACTGGCGCGTTGGATCAACCTCTTCGTCGACTTCCTGGTCACCAAGCACGGCCTCGCCGAGGCGTTGCAGTCCGACGATGCCGCCTTCGAGACTCTGCACGCCTATTTCCTCGACCGCCTCGTCCCCGTGTGCGCCCAACTGCTCGACGCTGCTGCCACGACGGGCGAGATTCTCCCCGACATGGATGCCTACGAACTGCTGCGTGGCGTCGGCAATCTCTGTATCGGCGCGGACAACAACCCCCGCTACGACGCGCGTCGCATGGTCGGACTCGTCATCGCAGGACTGCGCCTCCACTAGTTCAATGCCGCCGAAGTAGCCGAGCACGGACCGGGCTGAGGATCGCCATGAGATAGGTGACCTGGCTGCGATCCTCAGCCGCGCAGCCAGGGCCGGGTCCTTCGTGTGCGGCTGAGGGCCGCGGTCAGGTGCCGACGTAGGCCGCGAGGTGCTCGCCGGTGAGGGTAGGGCGGGTGGCGACGAGGTCGGCGGGTGTGCCCTCGAAGACGATCCGGCCGCCGTCGTGGCCGGCTCCGGGTCCGAGGTCGATGATCCAGTCGGCGTGCGCCATGACCGCCTGGTGGTGCTCGATGACGATGACCGACTTGCCGGAGTCGACGAGCCGGTCGAGCAGGCCGAGCAGCTGCTCGACGTCGGCGAGGTGCAAACCCGCGGTCGGCTCGTCGAGGACGTAGACGTCGCCCTTCTCGGCCATGCGGGTGGCCAGCTTGAGCCGCTGCCGCTCGCCGCCGGACAGCGTGGTGAGCGGCTGGCCGAGGGTGAGGTAGCCGAGCCCGACGTCGGCGAGCCGGTGGAGGATGGCGTGCGCGGCCGGGGTGCGCGCCTCGCCGGCGCCGAAGAACTCCTCGGCCTCCGTGACCGACATCGCGAGCACCTCGCTGATGTCGCGGCCGCCGAGGTGGTATTCCAGCACCGATGCCTGGAACCGCTTCCCCTCGCACTCCTCGCAGGTGATGGCGACGCCGGCCATCACCGCCAGGTCGGTGTAGATGACGCCCGCGCCGTTGCAGGTGGGGCAGGCGCCCTCGGAGTTGGCGCTGAACAGCGCCGGCTTCACGCCGTTGGCCTTCGCGAACGCCTTGCGGATCGGGTCGAGCAGTCCGGTGTACGTCGCCGGGTTGCTCCGTCGCGAGCCGCGGATCGCGCCCTGGTCGATCGACACCACATCCTCGCCGGCGGGGATCGACCCGTGCACGAGGGAGCTCTTGCCGGAGCCCGCCACACCGGTGATCACGCAGAGCACCCCGAGCGGGATGTCGACGTCGACGTCCTGCAGGTTGTTGGTGGTGGCGCCGCGGATCTCCAGCGTGCCGGTGGGCGTCCGCACCGTCTCCTTGAGGGCGGCGCGGTCGTCGAGGTGGCGGCCGGTGATGGTGCCGCTGGCCCGCAGCCCCTCGACGGTGCCCTCGTAGCAGACGGTGCCGCCCGCCGTGCCGGCGCCGGGGCCGAGGTCGACGACGTGGTCGGCGATCGCGATCGTCTCGGGCTTGTGCTCCACGACGAGCACGGTGTTGCCCTTGTCCCGCAGTTGCAGCAGCAGGTCGTTCATCCGCTCGATGTCATGGGGGTGCAGGCCGATCGTGGGCTCGTCGAAGACGTAGGTGACGTCGGTGAGCGACGAGCCGAGGTGGCGGATCATCTTGGTGCGCTGTGCCTCTCCCCCGGACAGGGTGCCCGACGGCCGGTCGAGCGAGAGGTATCCCAGGCCGATCTCCGCGAACGAGTCGAGGAGGTGTTGCAGCCCGGTGAGCAACGGGGCCACCGACGGCTCGTTGAGCCCCCGGACCCAGTCGCCCAGGTCGCTGATCTGCATCGAGCAGACGTCGGCGATGTTCTTCCCCTTGATCTTCGACGACCGGGCCTCCGTGCTGACTCGGCTGCCGTCGCACTCGGGACAGGTCGTGAACGTCACCGCCCGCTCCACGAAGGCGCGGATGTGCGGCTGCAGCGCGTCGACGTCCTTGGACAGGAACGACTTCTGGATCTTCGGGATCAGCCCCTCGTACGTCAGGTTGATCCCGTCGACCTTGATCTTGGTCGGCTCCTTGTGGAGCAGGTCGTGCAGTTCCTTCTTGGTGTACTTGCCGATCGGCTTGTCCGGGTCGAAGAAGCCGCAGCCGCGGAAGATGCGGCCGTACCAACCGTCCATGCTGTAGCCGGGGATCGTGAGTGCGCCCTCGTTGAGCGACAGGCTGTCGTCGTACAGCGCGGACAGGTCGAAGTCGGTGACCGAGCCCATGCCCTCGCAGCGCGGACACATGCCGCCGAGACGGGTGAAGGTCGCCTTCTCGGTCTTCGTCTTGCCGGCGCCGCGCTCAACGGTGATCGCACCGCTGGCCTTCACCGAAGGGACGTTGAACGAGTACGCATTGGGCGAGCCGATGTGCGGCTTCGCGAGCCGACTGAACAGGATGCGCAGCATCGCGTTGGCGTCGGTGGCGGTGCCGACGGTGGAGCGGGGGTTGGAGCCCATCCGCTCCTGGTCGACGATGATCGCCGTCGTCAGGCCGTCCAGTACGTCGACCTCCGGCCGCGACAGCGTCGGCATGAAGCCCTGCACGAAGGTGCTGTAGGTCTCGTTGATCATCCGTTGCGACTCCGCGGCGATCGTGCCGAACACCAGCGAGCTCTTGCCCGAGCCGGAGACGCCGGTGAACACCGTCAGCCGGCGCTTCGGGAGCTCGACGCTGACGTCCTTGAGGTTGTTCGCGCGCGCGCCCTGCACGCGGATCAGGTCGTGGCTGTCGGCAGCGTGCAGCGCCGGCGGCTGGGTGTCCGTCCTCGTGGCCGTGCTCATCGTGTCTCCATCTGTGATGCGGAACCGCCTTCGCGGTATCCGTCGGCGTCGCCTGGCTCGATCTGACCAGCTTCGAACAGTACGTCTGGTACTGGATCGTCGGCGCGGTCGCTGTCCACCTGATCGGCGGTGTCGGCCGGGGTGGCGCGACGGCCGTCCGGCTGATGCCGCTCGGTGTCGCGACGACGCCGAGCGCGGGAGGCGGGGGGGCGCCGCTCAGCGGTCCTGGAGCAGCCCGAGGACGTTGTCATCGGGATCGGTGACGGTGGCCACCAGGCGGCCGCCACCGACGTCGCGCACGGGCTCCTTCACGGTGGCACCCGCGGCGGTCACCTCGGCCAGCTTCGCCTCGATGTCCGGCACGTGCCAGTAGGCCACCGGTGCGGTCATGCCGTGCGGTCCACCGCCCGGCACCAGCCCGATGTGCTGGCCCTCGGCCTCGAAGCCGACGTAGTAGGACTCGTCGGTCTGCGGCGGTACGCCGAGCAGGGCGGCGTACACCTCCTTGGCCGCCGCCAGGTCGGAGACGGGATGCAGCACGGTCTTGATTCCCTGGGTGGAAGAGCCGGTCATGGTCACTCCTGACGTCGTGGGTCTGGTCGGTGTTGTCTGGTTTGAAGACGAACGGGAAGTCCGGAAATCGACAGCCCGATCGCCCCTGATGGGGATCTCGCCGCTGGCCGTTCTGCTTAGCCGGGCCCATCTCCCAAGGGAAGGTCAGTCAGGCTTGCGGTCGCCAGGACGGCTCAGCGCAGCTCCTGGATGCGGATCAGGTTGCCGGCGGGATCGCGGAAGGCGCAGTCGCGGATGCCGTACGGCTGCTCGATCGGCTCCTGGACGACCTCGGCGTCGCCGGCTTGCAGCTTCTCGAAGGTGCCGTCGAGGTCTTTGGTGCCCAGCAGGATCCAGCCGTAGGTGCCCTTGGCCATCATCTCGGCGATCGTGCGGCGCTCGTCGTCGGTGACGCCGGGGTCGGCGGCCGGCGGCGCCAGCAGGATGGACGTGCCGGGCTGGTCGACGGGGCCGACCGTGATCCAACGCATCGTGCCCTGTCCGACGTCGCTGCGGACCTCGAAGCCGAGGACGTCGCGATAGAAGGCCAGGGAGGCGTCCGGGTCGACGTGCGGGAGGAAGGTCGTGTGAATGGTGATGTCCATGGCGATCAGGCTAGGTGCGCCTCGGGGGCCGGCGCTTCTCGATTCCTGACCGGTCTGGTCACCTGTTTCGCCACGCACGGCGGCATCCCCGCCGTCGCGCTCGCCGCCTGGTGCCGATAGACGCTGGGCGGCACACCGACCAGCTCGGTGAAGCGACTGCTGAAGGTGCCCAGCGACGCACAGCCGACCGCGAAACAGACCTCGGTGACGCTGAGGTCGCCACGACGCAGCAGCGTCATCGCCCGCTCGATGCGCCGCGTCATCAGATAGGCGTACGGCGACTCGCCGTAGGCGCGCCGGAACTCGCGGCTGAGGTGCCCGGCCGACATGTTCGCGCCGCGGGCGAGCGCCTCGACGTCCAGCGGCTGCGCGTACTCCCGGTCGATCCGGTCGCGGACGCGGCGCAGCCGCGCGAGGTCGCGCAGGTGCTGCGCCGCCGCGGGTCTGCTGGTCACCTGCGAATCGTACGTCGCGCCGGAGTTGCCCAGCGCCGCTGGCGGCCCACCCCACTTCGCGGGGACGCGCGGCCCGACCGCGCAGGTCGCGCGCGACCTGCGCGGGTTCGTCGCCAGCCACGAGGGCATGAAGCTCAGTCTGCGGTGAGCGGCAGCTCGACCGGCTCGGCCGCCGCGCCGGCCGGGGCGGAATGCGGCGGCGCGGGGAGGGCCGGCAGTCGCGAGTGCCGGTGGTTGCGCACGGCGACCTCGCAGGTCACGAGGCGGATCGGCGGGGGCGGTGCGGTGAACGGTCCCGGCCCCCAGCGCACCCAGAGCGCGACCCGGCCGGCGTCGACCTCGGCGAGCAGCTTTTCCACGGTGCGCCGGCGGTCGGTGCGGTCCACCTCGATCACGACGGGGCGGCCGACGGGACGAGCGCAGGCGACGTCCACGACCGAGTGCCGGCTCTGGTACGGGGCGGGCAGCGGGACGACACTCGCGGCGCGCCGGTACACCCGGAAGCCCTGGGCCTCACCCCACGCGGCGACCGCGTCGACGAGCAGCGCGGTGACCTCGTCGGTCGACCGGTCCACGAACGTGAGCCGGTCCAGGTGCGCCGCCAGCGAGGCGGCGAGTGCGTCGTCGTTCACGGTCCGCCCCGGTTGCCGCCCGGGACGACCAGCCCGGTCTCGTAGGCGACGACGAACGCCTGCGTCCGGTCCCGCAAGCCGAGCTTGCCCAGCAGTCGGCTCACGTGCGTCTTCACGGTCTCGTCGCTGACCACGAGCCGCTCGGCGACCTCCGGGTTGGACAGGCCCTCGGCGAGCAGTCGCAGCACCTCGGTCTCCCGCGGGGTGAGCACGCCGAGCGGAGCCGGGTGCCGGGGCGGCCGTGGACGCAGCCGCGCGAACTCCCCGATCAGCCGCCGGGTCACCGTCGGCGCGAGGAGCGCCTCGCCGGCCGCGACGACCCGGACGGCGTCGAACAGCCGCTCGGCGGTGACGTCCTTGAGGAGGAAGCCGCTCGCCCCGGCGCCGAGGGCATCGTAGACGTGCTCGTCCAGGTCGAACGTGGTGAGGATGAGGATCCGGGGGCCGTCGTCGGCGGCCAGGTGCCGGGTGGCCTCGATGCCGTCCATCACCGGCATGCGCACGTCCATGAGGACCACGTCGGGCCGCCGCTCCCGGCACACCCGCACCGCCTCGGCGCCGTCGGCGGCGCTGCCCACCACGGTGAGGTCCGGCTGCATGTCGAGGAGCGCGGCGAAGCCGGCCCGGACGACCTCCTGGTCGTCGGCGACGACGACCCGCACCGGCCCGCTCATGCCGTCACCTCCGCTTCGCTTCGGCAACAGCATGAGGCTCCAAGCCGCCCTGCGTTCGCGGCTCCTCCGCTGCGCTCCGGACCGCTCATTGGTCCACCGGAGTTTCGCTCGATCCGACAACGGTTCGGGCGCGCCGGTGACCGTCCGGCCCGGCCGCGACCGGTGTCGCCGACGGTGCCTCCTCGGGGAGCGGCAGCACGGCGTCGACCAGGAAGCCGCCGCCCGGCGCGGGGCCGGTCCACAGCTCGCCGCCCAGGGTGGCGACCCGCTCGCGCATGCCGAGCAGCCCGTGTCCGGCGCCGGCGGGCTGCCCGGGGACCGGCCCGGGGCCGTTGTCGCGGACGCGCACGCGCACGCGCAGGGCGTCGCTCGTGTACGCGAGCTCGACGTCGACCGCGGCGCCGGGGGCGTGCCGGCGGACGTTGGTCAGCGCCTCCGGCACGATCCGGTACGTGGTGAGCTGCACGCCCTGGGCGAGCGGGACGACCCGGCCGCGCACGAGCAGCCGCGCGCCCGCCCCGGTCGAGTCGCGCGCCTCGTCGAGCAGCTCGGTGAGCTGCCGCAGACCGGGCTGCGGTGTGCGGTTCGGGCCGGTCAAGCCGGGCTCCTCGGCATCCTCGCGCAGGACCCCGAGGAGCCGGCGCATCTCGGTGAGCGCCGCCCGCGCCGTGTCACCGATCGCGAGGAGGCGTTTCGCCCCGTCCGGCGGCAGCCCGGGCGTGGTCAGCCGGGCCGTCTCCGCCTGCACCGCGATCATCGAGATGTGGTGGGCCACGACGTCGTGCAGCTCACGGGCGATCCGGGCGCGTTCGCCCCGCGCCGCGTACGCGAGCAGGGTTTTCGCCATCGCCTGGCGGGACTCGTCGTCGGCCGCGGTCGCCGCGCGGGCGCGCACCGAGACACCGGCGCCGGCCGCCCCGACGGTCGCCGCCGCGACGACGAGCGCGAACATCCGCCCGTCCAGGCCGCCCCCGGGCGGGCCGAGGATCGCGTAGGCCACGAACGGCGGAACGAACCATGCGGTCGTGGTGGCCCGATGGCGACACCCCACCACGTAGAGCGCGACGACCTCGGCGGCGAGCACCGCGGTCGGCGGCCGGGGGTACAGCATGAGCGTGAGCGCCGCCGCCGCTGTTGTCGCCGCCGCGGCCCACATCGGCCGGGTCCGCAGCAGCGCCACCGGCGCGGTGGCGCAGACGGCGAGGAGCAGCGCGGCCGGCTGCAGGGCACCGGAAACCACGCCGCGCAGGACGGTCTCCACCATCGCGGCGAACCCGAGCAGCGCCGCAGCGACCGCTGGCAGCTCGGGAAGGCTGGTGACCCGTCCGACCAGACGTCCGACGGCGGCGGCCGGCCGGCCGTGCGCATCCCCCTCCATGCCGCCATTCTCGCGGCACGGCCGGTCCGCCGCGTCCCCGGTGCCCGTCCCCCACGTGGGGGACCCGCCGCCGCGGCGTCACCCGGAGCCCGGCACCCGAAGACGGCTCCACGGCGGGACGACCGGGCGTCCCCGGCCGCCTAGCGTCGCTGCCCCCGGCACCGCGCTCAGCGCCGCCAACGGCGACGAGGGCCTCTCGCTCGGGGACGAGCCGACGCTGCGGGCGGTGTACGGCACCGTGCTCTACCTCGCCCTGGTGGCGCTGTTGAGCTACGGTGTCGCCGCAGTGCTGCGTGACACCGCCGGGTCGATCGCCACGATGCTCATCCTGCTGTACGTCGCGCCGATCCTGGCCTCGTTCATCACCGACCCTCGGTGGCTGAGGCGGATCGACCGGCTCTCGCCGATGTTGGCCGGCCTGAAGATCCCGGCGACGAGGGCGTTGGACTCGCTGACGATCGGACCGTGGCAGGACCTGGGCGTCCTGGCCATATGGGCGGCGGGCGCCCTGCTGGCGGGCCTGCTCTCGCTGCAGCTGCGCGACGCGTGACTCGGGGGCCTCGTGGTCGGTCGCAAACGACCGCCACGAGGGCCCGATCGGGCACTGCGCCTACGAGCCCGGCCGGGTGGCTCAGGATGGTGAGAAGAGCTGACGGCACCTAGTTCACCCGACAGGCACCCCGCCGGGCGGGCCCACATGGGATCTCACCGCGTCGGTCGCCCCGGTGACGGCCACTCCTCCTGCCGGGAAGGGCCTGTTTCGTTGCCATTGATCGGAAGTCGTGATCCGTTGTGCGCGTCCACTGTGGTGGGCATCATCGACCTACCGGCGTCAGTGGGGAGGACGCGTGGGCACACGGATGGCGGGAGTTCTCCGTCGGGGCCTGCGGTGGCGCGCCCGTCGCGCGGCCGGTTTCCTCGGCCTGCTGGCATTGTCGGCGGCGCTGTTGGTCTGGGGGCGGACGGTCACCGGCTACAACCAGGCGCTGCTGCTCAACATCGGCGCGAGCATCGTCATCGTGGCGTTCTCGTACGCGATCGTGGATCCGCTCTTCGAGGAGCTGCGCCGGTCGCGGGTGGAGGAGCATCCACGCTTCGACGACGAGGAGTTCAGCGCGCACGTGGCGGCCGCCTCCTCAATGGTATCGATCATGGACACGGGCAGCCATCTGCTGGAGGGCTCCGGCCGCGACCGGTTCCTGCGTGCCCTGCGGACGGCGCTGGGCAACGGGGTCCTGGTGCGGGTGCTGCTGCTGGATCCGGATTCGGCGGCGGCGTCGCAGCGGGCCGAGGAGATCCGGCCGGTGAACGTCCGGGAGGTGATCGTGGACAATCTGCGCCGGCTCAACAAGTTCGCCGAGTCCCTGGATGCGGAGACGCGGGCCCGTCTTCAGGTGCGGATCTACGACGCCTCGCCGACGGCGCACATGTTCCGGTGGGACGACAAGGCGCTGATCTCGTTCTTCCCGGTCGGAGTGCGGGCGTCGGCGGCGCCGCACCTGGAGGTGTTCATGGGCAGCCCGTTGGGTGAGTTCGTGGAGAGCCGCTTCGACGAGTTGTGGCGGCATCCGAGCACCCGGCGGTTGGCGGAGTACGTGTGCCTGCCGATGGCGTTGCGGTACGACGGCGTGGTGTTGCGCTCCTGCGAGGTGCACTTCGTGGCGCTGGTCGACGGGTGGTGCATCGACGGGTCGCCGATCGTGGACCAGTTGACCGATCACGGGACGGGGCCGTTGGAGGTGCAGTTGTCCCGGCCGCTGGCGGTGGACGGCTGGTCGGGCACGCAGTTCCGGCTGGCGCGGGTGGACGGGGACGCGCTGCGCGCCCGGGTGTTCGCGTTGTTCGACGCGAAGTACGGGCCGCGGCGGTTGGCGGGGCCGGGGCGGGCGCGGTTGGCGTTGCGGCTGATCCCGTGGCGGGAGGCCGACGGGGCCGGCCCGGCGCTGGCGGACTCGGGTGAGGTGGGGCCGGGCGCTTCCGTGGCGTGACGGCGCCGTCAGGTGCGGGGCGCGGGCTGACCGTTCGGCTCAGCGTCTCGACCGTCGGGCGCGTGGTGGGTTTCGCCGAAGCGGGCGGTGGGGGCATGAAGCAGGAAGTTCTTTCCATCCTCGGGAGAGGAAGCAGCATGCTTTCCGCACTCGATCGCCGGCACGCCGTCGCGCCGCCCGGGTACAGCCGTTGGCTGATTCCTCCTGCGGCGTTGGCGATCCATCTCTGCATCAGGCAGGTCTATGCGACCAGCGTGCACAAACGACTCTTGTCGAGGGGGCTACAGTCCTCGACATGTCCCCTCTACAGATCAGGGCCGCCGGCTACGTCCGCCAGTCCCGGGCCCGTGAAAACAAATCCGAAGCATCCCCCGCAACGCAGCGCGAGGCGAACCGCGCCCGCGCCGACCAGTTCGGCGCGACCTGGGTCGGCAGCTACGAGGACATCGGTATTTCAGCGTTCAGCGGGGCCGAGCGCCCTGGGTTTGAGCGGCTGATCGCCGACTGTCGCTCGGGGCGTGTAAACACGATCATCGTTTACTACGTGTCGCGGTTCTCCCGTCAGGAGGTCACGGACGCGATCCCGATCGTGAGCGAACTCCTCGGCCTCGGCGTGACGATCATCTCTGTGACCGAAGGCGAGTTCCGTAAGGGCAACCTTATGGACCTGATCCACCTCCTGATGCGGCTGGACGCCGCGCACAGCGAGTCCAAGAACAAGAGCGCCGCCGTCAAGGGGGCGAAGGCCGCCGCCCGCGCCCTCGGCGGGTACGTGTCCGGGAAGCCTCCCTACGGCTTCGCCCTGGCGTCCGAGATCCGGCACAACACCGACGGCCGCCCGATCGCCATTAAGACCCTCGCCGTCCGCGAGGCGGAGGCCGCCGTCATCCGGCGCATGGTCGCCCGGGTCCTGGACCCGACCGACCCGCCGACCCTGGTCACCGTCGCCGCCGAGCTGAACCGCGACCAGGTCCCGACCCGAGGCGGGACCGTCGGGAAGAACACCGCCGGGTCCGCCTGGTGGGGCCACACGCTCGCCCGCATCCTGCGGGACCCGCGCATCGCGGGCTACGCCGCCGAGATCGTCTACGCGACCCGCCCGAACGGGACCCCGTCCGGGAACGTCGCCGGTTACCGCCTG
Source organism: Micromonospora sp. NBC_00898 (assembly GCF_045207895.1). NCBI lineage: Bacteria > Bacillati > Actinomycetota > Actinomycetes > Micromonosporales > Micromonosporaceae > Micromonospora > Micromonospora sp. NBC_00898. The sequence goes on along the minus strand of NZ_CP108775.1, from coordinate 2,033,779 downwards.
GTCCGCGACGACGACGGGAAGCCCGTCCCGGCGCACCCCGAGATCATCGACCCTGCGACCTGGTACGCCCTCCAGACCGCGCTAGACGGCCGCGCCGGGGTCGCCCCGGTCCCGACGGGCGTTCAGGCCCTCCTGTCGTCCCTCGGCATCCTGCGCTGCGAATGCGGCGCGATCATGAAGAGCCACCGCATCGCCGCCCGCGCGGCCCGGTCCGCGTACCGCTGCGCCCGCCCTCGGGGCCTGCGCCGGCCGGGCCAGCACGCGAACGACTGCACTGTGTCGATGGAAGCCCTAGACGATTACGTCGCCCGGCGGATCTTCGCCCTGATCTCGACCGCCGACACGGGCGAGGACCCGGAAACCTTGGACGCCCTCGCCGAGGCCGCCCGACTGTTCGGGATCGCCAGCACTGATCCGGCGACCGCCGCGCAGCGGGGCGCGATCGCGGGCGAGCTGGACGACGCGGAACGCGCCCTGGACAACCTGTACGACGACCGGGAGAAGGGCGGCTACTCGGGGAAGGTCGGCCAGCGCCGATTCCTGGACGCCGAGCGGGCGTTGTCGGCCCGGATCGACGCCCTGACCGGTCAACTGGCCGCCCTCGACGCTGCGGCGTCGCCCCTTCTCCCGATCGTGGAATGGCTCGGCGAACCGGGCGAGGACCCGATCGGGCCCGGTTCGTGGTGGGCCCGGGCGCCGATCGCCGAGCGGCGGGCGTTCGTCGCCCTGTTCGTCCGCGAGATCACCGTCAGGAAAGCCCCCGACGGTATGACCCGCCCGCCGATTGACTCCCGGGCCGAAATCGCCTGGGTCCGCCCCTTGGAAGACCAGTAACCCCGCCGCCCGACTGACCTCACCAGCGTGCTTCTGGGCGGCCGGGTTCGGAGTCGGCGCGCTGGCATCGCGAGGAAGCAGCTGTGGCTGCTGTACCTGGGGTACGGGCTGCTCGGCGGCATCGGTCTGGGGATCGGCTACATCTCCCCCGTCTCCACGTTGATCAAGTGGTTCCCGGACCGGCCGGGTCTGGCGACCGGCCTGGCGATCATGGGCTTCGGTGGCGGAGCGATGGTCGCCTCCCCCCTGTCCCGCCAGTTGCTGTCGTTCTACGACCCGGCGTACGACCCGGCCAACGCGGGTTCGACAGCGTCGGGAAGCGCGCTGGTGTGGTTGTTCGTGACGCTGGGCGTCGGCTACTTCCTGATCATGATGTTCGGGGTGTTCAACGTGCGGGTGCCGGCGGCGGACTGGCGGCCGGCGGGTTTCGATCCGGCGCGGGTGGCGGCGAAGCCGCTGGTGACCACGGCGAACGTGTCGGCGGCGAACGCGGTGAAGACGCGGTCGTTCTGGCTGCTGTGGGTGGTGTTGTTCTGCAACGTCACCGCCGGGATCGGGATTCTGGAGCAGGCCAGCCCGATGATCCAGGACTTCTTCCGGGACAACGGGACGTCGGCGGTGTCGGTGGCGGCGGCCGGCGGCTTCGTGGGGCTGCTGTCGCTGTTCAACATGGGGGGCCGGTTCGTCTGGTCGTCGACGTCGGACCTGATCGGCCGCAGGCCGATCTACCTGGTCTACCTCGGCGTCGGCATGGTGCTGTACGCGCTGCTGGCGTTGTTCGGGCAGACCGCGACAGCGCTGTTCGTGCTGCTGGCGTGCGTGATCCTGTCGTTCTACGGCGGCGGGTTCGCCACGGTGCCGGCGTACCTGCGGGACCTGTTCGGCACGTACGAGGTGGGGGCGATCCACGGGCGGCTGCTGACGGCGTGGTCGGCGGCGGGGGTGGCCGGGCCGCTGATCGTCAACGGGTTCCTCGACGCCCAGGGCAAGCCGGGGACGTTGACCGCGGCGGCGTACCGGCCGGCGTTGTTCACGATGGTCGGGGTGCTCGCGGTGGGGTTCGTGGCGAACCTGCTGATCCGGCCGGTGCCGGAGCGGTTCCACGAGCCGGCTCCGGACGGCGGCCCGGATGACGTTACGGAGCCGGTGGCGGCGGAGAGGAGCGGCACGCGATGAACGAGGTCGGTCACGGGCAGCGGGCCCGGTTGTGGATTTCCTGGCTGGTGGTGTCGGCGCTGCTGGGCTACGGGGTGGTCCAAACGGTGATCACGGCGGCGAAGCTGTTCACGAGTTGACGCGGCGCCGCTGAGGACGGCCCGGGGGTGCCCTCCCCCGGGCCGTCGCGCGTCACAGGCCGCCGGCCACCCGCAGGACCGCGCCGGTGGTGTACGAGGCGTCCGGGCCGAGGAGCCAGGCGATGGCCCCGGCCACCTCGTCGGGCTCGCCGGCGCGGCCCAGCGGGATGCGCCCGGCGGCGCTGTCGGCCCGGTCCGGCACCCCGGACAGGGCGTGGATGTCGGTGCGGATGATGCCGGGGGCGACGGCGTTGACCCGGATGCCGTGCGGGGCGAGCTCCTTGGCCAGGCCGAGGGTGAGGGTGTCGGTGGCGGCCTTGACGGCGGCGTAGTGGACGTACTCGCCGGGGCTGCCGAGCGTGGCGGCGGCGGAGGAGACGTTGACGATGGCGCCGCCGTGGGTCATCCGGCGGGCGGCCTGCTGGGCGCAGAGGACGTACCCGATGAGGTTGACGTCGACGACCTGGCGCAGGTCGTCGACGCGCAGCTCGGTGAACGGGCCGATCGGGCTGGTCACGCCGGCGTTGTTGACCAGGCCGGTGACGGGTCCGAGGCCGGCGGCGGCGTCGAAGAGGCGCTGGACCTGGTCGGGGTCGGTCGTGTCGCCGGGGACGGCGAGGCCGCGGCGGCCGGTGGCTTCGATGTCGGCGACGACCGCATTCGCGGCGGCGTGGTCACGGCGGTAGCCGATGGCGATGTCGTGGCCGGCCACGGCGAGACGGCGGGCGGTGGCCGCGCCGATGCCGCGGCTGCCGCCGGTGACGATGATGACGGAGGTCAATGCCCTCTCCCCTGCCCTGGTGGTGCGGGTGACGTTACCGTGATCAGCACGGTCCGGCGGTGGAGAGGACGATCACACATGAGGCGGGCGTTGGTGCTGGGCGGTGGCGGCGTGACCGGGGTGGCCTGGGAGTTGGGGCTGCTGGCCGGGTTGGCGTCCCGGGGGGTGGAGCTGGCCGCGGCGGACCTGGTGGTGGGCACGTCGGCCGGGTCGGTGGTGGGGGCGCAGGTGTGCTCCGGGGTGCCGGTGGAGGAGTTGTACGCGGCGCAGCTGCGCCCGGCCACCGGTGAGGTGGCTGCCCGCTTCGGGGTGGGCGCGGTGGCGCGACTGTTGTGGGCGGGTGGGCGTACCCGGGACGAGCTGCGGTCGCGGGCCCGGATCGGCGCGATGGCCCTCGCCGCGCGGACGCCGTCGGAGGCGTCGCGGCGGGCGGTGATCGAGGGGCGGTTGCCGTCGCCGCAGTGGCCGGCGCGGCGGCTGCTGGTGACGGCGGTGGACGCGGTCTCGGGCGAGTTCGTGGTGTTCGACGCCGCCGGCGGGGTGTCGTTGGTGGACGCGGTGGGGGCCAGTTGCGCGGTGCCCGGGGTGTGGCCGCCGGTGACGATCGGGGACCGCCGGTACGTCGACGGCGGGGTGCGCTCGGCGGTGAACGCGGACCTGGCGGCGGGTGCGGAGGCGGTGGTGGTGCTGGCGCCGGTGTCGTCGGCGTTCGGGCCGATGCCCCGGTTGTCGGCGCAGGTGGCGGCGTTGCGCCAGCACGCGCGGGTGACGGTGGTGGCGCCGGACGCGGCGGCGCGCCGGGCGATCGGGCGCAACGTGTTGGATCCGGCGCGGCGGGCCGACGCGGCGCGCGCCGGTCGGGCGCAGGCGGCGGCGATGGCCGATGAGGTGGTGGCGGTGTGGGGCTGATCGCCTAGGCTCCGCGCGTCGGGTCGATCAGCGGAGGTGCGCGGTGGGTGTGGGTGTCGGGGATCTGGTGGACGATTTCGCGCTGCCGGACGAGACGGGAACGGTGCGGCGGCTGTCGGAGTTGGTCGCGGCGGGGCCGGTGGTGTTGTTCTTCTACCCGGCGGCGATGACCCGGGGGTGCACGGCGGAGAGCTGCCACTTCCGGGACCTGGCGGCGGAGTTCGCGGCGGTGGGCGCCCAGCGGGTGGGCATCAGCCGGGATCCGGTGGAGAAGCAGGCGGAGTTCTCCCGGCGGCACGGGTTCGACTATCCGCTGCTGTCGGACGTCGACGGCGCGGTGGCGGAGGCGTTCGGGGTACGGCGGCGGTTGCCGCTCGGGGCGTTGAGCACGCGGCGGATGACGTTCGTGATCGGCCAGGACCGGCGGGTGCTGGCGGTGGTGCACAGCGAGTTGAGCATGAACGAGCACGCCGATGCGGCGCTGCGCGCGCTGGGGGCCTGATCTTCGCGGTGTCGCAGCCGGCTGGTATCAAGGCTGCAATCAAACGTCTGTACGGAAGAGGGCAGTGATGGCGGGCCAGGGTTTGTCCACAGACGAGGTGCAGGGCGTCCGGGAGGCGTTGGCCGCGGGGCGGAAGCCGAAGGTGGTGTTCACCGCCGCGGCGGGTCAGATGGCCGGTCAGCTCGGCCAGGTGGTGGAGCTGACCGATCCGGCGGAGTCCGACGACTTCGTGGTGGTGCGGTTCGGCCGCGACGAGTTGCCGTTCTCCGCCGCCGACGTGTCGATCGCGCCCCGGGGAGCGGGCCGCAAGGCGCCCGAGCCGAAACCGGAGCCTGTGGTCGAGGAGCCGGCGGCGCCGGCGGAGCCGGAGTTCGTGTTGGACACGCCGCGGGTGCCGGCGCCGCGTCGGGAGGAGCCGAAGGTGGAACAGCAGGTGGAGGCGAAGCCGGCGCGCCGGCCGGTGAAGGCCACGAAGCCGAAGGGCCCGGCGGGGCTGACGGTGACGCTGGCGTACGCCGAGGGTGAGTGGACGGTGGCGGCGCAGCAGGGCGCGAAGGCGCTCGCCAAGCCGTACGTGGTGAAGCCGGCGGAGGCGCTGCGGATGGTGGCGCTGGTGGACGTGCCGGGGGTGCAGGAGGCGGTGGAGCAGATCCTCGCCGCGGAACGGGCCGAGGCGGAGCAGCAGGCGGAGAAGCTGCGCGCGGAGCTGGCGGAGATCGAGGCGCGGCTGGCGGAGCTGCGCGACGCCCGCTGACGCTGTCCCGTGCGGCGGCCCAGGTGAGCCGCCGCACGGGAGCCAGTCGCGGGTGGACCGTCGGGGACGTCGTCGGGCGCCGCGGTCGGCAGGACGGCCGACCGGATCCACCGCCGTCACCGCCGGCGGTGACGGCCGGTCAGAAGTAGTCGTGCAGGTGCGCTGCTCCCCCGCCGGCGAGCAGGTCCAGCGGGCGGGGGTCCGCGCCGGCGGCGAGGTGCAGCAGGCCCGCCTCGGCGGCGGCGCGGGCGTCGGTGGCGCCGCAGTAGAGCAGCGCGAAACCGCGCACGGTCAGCCGCAGGTCAGGCTCGGTGGCGACCCGGTTGAGCCGGGCGTCGCCGTCGGCGACGTCGAGGCGCCAGGTGCCGGTGTTCCAGTCGGCGAGGTCGTCGTGGAGGGCGAAGACGACACTGCCGCGCAGGTGGGTGGGCCAGCCCCGGTCGGCGACGGCGCGGGTCACGTCGACGGGGCGGTGCATCCACAGGTCCCGCTCGTGTTCCCGGGCGGCTTCCAAGGGCAGGTGGGCGCTGACCGCGTCGCCGGGCAGCGGGCAGATCCGCAGGGTGGGGGTGACGCTCTGCCAGCTGGCGAGGGCGCCGATCAGCGCGCGGGCCGCCTCGTCGGTGCTGGCGGCGATGTCCTCGACGGTGAGGACCGCGTCGTGGCGGTAGCCGCGGCCACGGTTCCAGCCGGCGTAGCCGACCAGGTCACCGTCGTCTTCGACGAGGGTGAGGCCGTCGAACGGGAGACGGTCGGCGGAGTGGCCGAACAGGTCGCCCCGGCGGGTGAGCAGGCCGCGGCGGTGGCGGGCCACCCGCTCGTAGAGGGCGGTCACGGCGGGCAGGTCGGCCGGTCGGCCAGCACGCAGAGTCAGTTGCGGTGCCGGCCGGTGCCGCGGCAGCGCCGCGGTGGGCAGGGCGACGGTGCGCAGCACGCCGGTGACGTCCCAGCCGCCGGCCCGGTAGGGGGCGGTGACCGTGGGGAACAGGGCGCTGACCGCCGCGCCGCGCTCGTGGGCGCCCCGGAGCAGCCCGCCGAGCAGGGCTCGGGCGACGCCCCGGCCGCGCGCCTCGGGGGCGACGGCGACCCCGCCGACGCCGGCGGCGCACACCGTACGGTCGTCCCACCACTGGTCGTGGTGCAGGTCCGCGGCCTTGCCGACGAGCAGGCCACGCTCGTCGAAGGCGCCGTAGCGGGTCAGGCCGGGCACGGGTGCGGTGGCGTGCGGCGCCGGCTGCGGGTCGGAGCCGAAGGCGAGCCGGCCGAGCTGCCAGGCGTCGGCCAGTTCGTCGGGGGTGAGTTCGCGGACGGTGACGGTCACCGGCCCACCGTAGCGGCGGAGATCTTGGCGGTGCACGGGGTTCCGCGGTGGTCGAGCGACGGGCGGGAGCCGGGCCGGCGGTGGCCGGGGCGCGCTGCGGGGCCGGTGCGACCCCCTCGCACCGGCCCCGCGTCCCGCGCCCGCAGGCTCATCAGTGCTGCGGAATGTGCACTACCCCGATCCGCTTGCGGAACACCCAGTACGTCCAACCCTGGTAGGCCAGCACGATCGGGGTGAACACCACCGCCAGCCAGGTCATGATCTTCAGGGTGTACGGAGTCGAGGAGGCGTTCGTGGCGGTGAGCGTCCCGGCGGCGTCCAGGGTCGACGGCAGCACGTTCGGGAACAGCGCCGCGAACAGGGTCGCCACCGCCAGGGCGATGGCCACCGCCGTGCCGGTGAACGCCCAGCCCTCCCGGCGTACCCGGGCGGCGGCGAGGCCACCGAGCAGGGCGAGGGCCGCGCCGACGGCGAGCACGACGGCGGCCGTGCTGGAGCGGATGGTCAGCGTCCAGGTCAGGAAGGCCACCGCGACCACGGCCGTGCCCACGCCGAGCTTGACCGCGAGGGCGCCGGCCCGCTCGCGGATCTCGCCGGTGGTCTTCAGGGCGATGAACACCGCGCCGTGGGTGAGGAACAGCGCCAGGGTGGTCAGGCCGCCGAGCAGGGCGTACGGGTTGAGCAGGTCGACGAGGCCGCCGGCGTACTCGTGGTCGGCGGACAGCGGCACGCCGCGCAGGATGTTGGCGAACGCGACGCCCCACAGGATCGCCGGCAGCAGCGAGCCGACGAAGATGGCCTGGTCCCAGCGGCGCTTCCAGGACGCCTCGGGGCGCTTGTGCCGGTACTCGAAGGCCACGCCGCGGGCGATCAGGGCGAGCAGGATCAGCAGCAGCGGCAGGTAGAAGCCCGAGAAGAGGGTGGCGTACCACTCGGGGAAGGCGGCGAACATGGCGCCGCCGGCGGTGATCAGCCAGACCTCGTTGCCGTCCCAGACCGGGCCGATGGTGTTGATCAGGACGCGGCGTTCCCGGTCGTCGCGGCCGAGCACGGGCAGCAGCATGCCGACGCCGAAGTCGAAGCCTTCGAGGATGAAGTAGCCGGTGAAGAGCACGGCGACGAGGAGAAACCAGACGGTTGTCAGTTCCACGATGGGCTCCGAAGATCAGTAGGCGAAGGCGAGCGGGCGCTCGGCGTCGTCGGTGGCGTCGTCGACGGGCGCCGGACTGAGGTCGGGTACGCCGGCCTTGGCGTAGCGGACCAGCAGCTTGAACTCGATCACGGCGAGGGTGGCGTAGATCAGCGTGAAGGCGGTGAACGAGGTGAGCACCTCGGCCAGCGAGACGCTGCGGGACACACCGTTGCGGGTGAGCATCTCGCCGAAGACGATCCACGGCTGGCGGCCCATCTCGGTGAAGATCCAGCCGCACGAGTTGGCCAGCAGCGGCAGCACGGGCATCACCAGGCCGGCGCGCAGCAGCCACCGGCTGGTGGGGGTGCGGCCCTTGCGCTGGCTCCAGAGCACCAGCAGGGCGATCGCGGCGGCGGCCATCCCGAAGGCGATCATGAACCGGAAGCTCCAGTAGGTGACCGGGATGATCGGGGTGTAGCTGCCGGCGCCGTACTGGCTGGCGTACTGGGCCTGCAGGTCGTTGATGCCCTGCACGGTGCCGTGCGGGTCGCCGGTGCCCAGGAACGACAGCAGGTACGGGATCTTGAGAGCGAAGACCTCGCGGCTGCCGTCGAGGCTGCCGACGGTGAGCACGGAGAACGAGGCGGGGCTCTCGGTGGTGTAGAGGCCCTCGGCGGCGGCCATCTTCATCGGCTGCACCTCGGTCATGATCTTGCCCTGGAGGTCGCCGGTGAACAGCACCAGCGCCGAGGAGATCAGCACCACCCAGGAGCCGAACTTGGTGGCGAACCGGTAGGCGGCGGTGTCGGCGCTGTCGCGGTTGCGGATGACGTGGAACAGGCCGACGGCGACGATCAGGGACCCGGCGACCAGGAACGACCCGGACAGGGTGTGCGGGAAGGTGATCAGGGCGACCTTGTTGGTCAGCACGGCCGGAAAGTCGGTGAGCTCGGCGCGGCCGGTGGTCGGGTTGACCCGGTAGCCGACCGGGTTCTGCATGAACGAGTTCGCGGCCAGGATGAAGTACGCGGACAGGTTCGTGCCGATCGCCGCGGCCCAGATGCTGGCCAGGTGGGCCCGCTTGGGCAGCCGGTCCCAGCCGAAGATCCACAGCCCGATGAAGGTGGATTCGAGGAAGAACGCCACCAGGGCTTCGATCGCGAGGGGGGCGCCGAAGATGTCGCCGACGAAGCGGGAGTAGTCGCTCCAGTTCATGCCGAACTGGAACTCCTGCACGATGCCGGTGACCACGCCCATCGCGAAGTTGATCAAGAAGAGCTTGCCGTAGAACTTGGTGAGCTTGAGGTACCGCTCGTTGCCCGTTCGGTGCCACAGGGTCTGCAGGATGGCCACCAGGATCGACAGCCCGATGGTCAACGGCACGAAGAGAAAGTGGTAGACGGTGGTGACACCGAACTGCCAGCGGGCGACGTCCAACGCGTCCACCTGAAACCCCCAGCTGTGCGTACTACGAGACGTAGTAAATACTACTGGGCGTCGTAGAGGAATCGGCAGGGCCGGAAGGCCCGACGCCACCTGGGACCAATGACCTTGATCACCTCCGCCGCCCGGCCCGGGATCGGGTCCCCCGCTCACCCCGACGCGTGCGACCATCCAGCACTGATGAACACCCCGACCGTGTGGCGACCGCCGCTGTTCTGGCGCGCCGCCCAACTGCTCGCCCGCGCCATCGTCGGCGCGCTCGGCCGCCTCGAGGTCACCGGCGACGTGCCGGTCGAGCTGCGTCGCGGACCGCTGATCCTGGCCGCCAACCACATCAGCCCCTTCGACCCGGTGGTCCTCGCCGCCGCCTGCCGCGCCCGGGGCGTAGCCCCACGGATCATGGCCACCGGCGGGCTCTTCCGCGCCCCCGTCATCGGTTCGCTGATGCGCCGCTCCGGGCACATCCGCGTCAACCGGGGCACCACCTCGGTCCACCAGGCCCTCGAGATGGCCGCGTCGGCCGTGGCCGCCGGCTCGGTGATCCTGGTCTACCCGGAGGGGCGGATCGGGCTGGACCCCGGCATGTGGCCCGAGCGCGGCAAGACCGGGGCCGCCCGGCTCGCCTTCGCCTGCGGCGCACCGGTCCTCCCGGTCGCCCAGTGGGGCTCCCACGAGGTGCTGCCGTACCGGGCGCCCAAGGGGATGCTGCGGGGCCTGGCCCGGGCGCTGGTGCGCCGGCCGACGATCCGGGTGCACTTCGGCGCCCCGGTAGCGCTGCGCGACCTGCACGTCCGCACCCCCGGGGCGGCCCGGCGGGCCACCGACCGGATCATCGACGCGATCATCGAGGACCTGGCGCCGCTGCGCCCCGACGAGCCGGACCTCCCCCGGCATGTCGACCCCGGCCGCCCCAGCGAGACCACCCGGTCGCACCGGCGGCGCCCGCCGGGCTGATTAGCCTTCGAGCGCAGGCGAAGGATGAGACTCTGCGGGCCGGGACACCCCGTCCCGCGGAGGAGGCAGCAGCCATGAGCGCACCGACCGCGCTGATCACCGGCACGTCGACCGGCATCGGCCTGGAGACCGCCGTGGGCGCGGCCCGCGCCGGCTGGCGGGCCGTGGCCACCATGCGCGACGTGTCGCGCGCCGACGCGCTGCGCCGCGCCGCCGACGCCGCCGGGGTCGCCGACCTGGTCGAGGTACGCCGGCTCGACGTCACCGACCCGGCCTCGGTGACCGGCTGCGTGGCCGACGTGATCGCCGAGCACGGGCGGCTCGACGCGGTGGTCAACAACGCCGGCGCCGGGCACGTCGGCACCCTGGAACAGGAGACCGTCGACGACGTCCGGGCCGTCATGGAGGTCAACTTCTTCGGCGTCCTGCACGTCAGCCGGGCCGCGTTGCCGCACCTGCGCGCCAGCGGGGGCCGGCTGGTCACCGTCACCAGCGTCGGCGGGGTGGTCGGGCAGCCGTTCAACGAGGCGTACTGCGCGGCGAAGTTCGCGGTCGAGGGCTTCATGGAGTCCCTCGCCCCGGTCGCCGCGACCGTCGGCGTCACCGTCACCGTGGTCGAGCCCGGCGCGGTGGCCAGCGAGTTCGTCGCCAACGCCGGCGTCGACCGGGACGCCGCGCTCGCGCAGGCCGGGGTGTACGCGCCGGCGCTGCGGGCGTACCTGGAGCGCAGCGCCGGCGCGTTCGCGGCCGCCCAGTCCCCGGCGCACGCCGCCGTGGTGGTGGTCGCGACCCTCACCGACCCGGAGCCGGCGCCGCGCGTGCAGACCTCGACCACCGCCCGGCAGTTCGTCGGGGCGAAACTCGCCGACCTCGACGGCCGCGCGGTCACCACGATCACCGCTGGCTGGTTGGCCTGATCAACGGCGCTGCGGCCGGGCCTCGGCCAGCCGGGCGTCGAGCGCGTCGAGGTCGGGGACGAACCAGACGTGCTCGGCGCGGTTCGACTCGTGGACCAGGGCGCGCAGGGCCGCGCTGGCCGCGAGGTGCCGGGAGATGTCACCGACGACGGCCAGGCGCAGCCGGTAGTTGACGAACTTCTGCATGATCTCGCCGGCGAAGCGGGTGCCCAGGGAGAAGAAGTCGTCGCCCAACCGGCTCGCCGGCACGGCCACCACCTCCGCACCGAGGAACGCCGCGCCGACCAGGTCCAGCGCGTCGCGCACGGTGGCCACCGGCGGCCCGGCCGGGTCGCAGACCAGCACCGGCACCCCCATCCGCTGCTGCACCACGTCAGGCATCGACGGCCTCCCCCGCGAGCAGGCCGTTGCCCTCGGCGAGGACGGCGTCGAGCAGGTGCAGCACGTCGGCGGTGACGGCCGCGCCGCCCAAAATGATGATCTTCATGCGGTGTCGTTCCTCGTCGTGGACGGTCTGGACGCGCAACGGGTGCGCCGGGTCGTGGCCGGTGTTCGCCGCGGCCAGGACGAGGGTGCCCAGCCGGTCGGCCGCGGCCCGGTCGACGCCGTCGACCTGCACGATGCTCGACACCTCCAGGGCGGGCACCGCGGCGGCGGGCCGGGCCGACGGTGGCCGGCCGGTCAGCGCGTCGAGGTCGGCCCGGGCGATCCGGTACTGCTTGCCGATCCGCACCGCCTTCAGCCGGCCGGCGCGGATGTAGCCGCGCACGGTGCGCGGGTGCAGGCCGAGCCGGTCGGCCACCTGCTCCACCGAGTACACATCATCACTCATCGGGCCACACGATAGACCAGATAGGGGCCGATAGGGAAGCCTGGGGTCGGGTTCGACGCCGGATGCTCGCCGGCCGGCCACCCGGGCGCCATCGGGGGCGGTCATACTGCCGGGCGTGCAACCCCGCTCCGCCTACCTCGACGCCGCCGCGCCGCTGGCGTTCGCCCACCGCGGCGGCGCGGCCGACGGTGACGAGAACACCGCCGCCGCGTTCGCCCGCGCCATCGCCCTGGGCTACCGGTACGTCGAGACCGACGTGCACGCCACCGCCGACGGCGTGGCGGTGATCTTCCACGACACCACCCTGCGCCGGGTCACCGGCGAGCCCGGGCGCATCGCCGACCTGCGCTGGACCGACCTGGCCTCGGTACGCGTCGGCGGCGCCGCCGTGGTGCCCCGCCTCGACGAGGTCCTCGGCGCCTGGCCGGAGGTCCGCTTCAACATCGACGTCAAGGCCGACGGCGGGGTGGCACCCACCGTGGAGACCGTCGCCCGCACCGGCGCCGGCGAGCGGGTGCTGCTGGCCTCCTTCAGCGACGCCCGGCTGACCCGGCTCCGCGCCCTGGCCGGGCCGAAGGTCGCCAGCAGCCTCGGCATGCGCGGGGTGGCCCGGCTGCGGATGGCCTCTCTGCACGGGAGGTCGCTGCGGCTGCCGCCGTCCGTGGTCGCCGCCCAGGTCCCGGTCCGCTACGGACGCATCCCTGTGGTGGACCGCCGGTTCCTGGCCTACTGCCACCGGATCGGGTTGCAGGTGCACGTCTGGACGATCGACGAACCTGCCGAGATGCACGACTTACTTGATCTCGGCGTGGATGGCATCATGACCGATCACGTCGGCGTGCTGCGCGACGTCTACCGCAGCCGCGGCCACTGGGCCGCCTGAACCCACGAGGACCCCGATGGCCGAGACGGTCACCCCCGCCGTTGCCGACACCCCGCAGCCGGCGAGCACCCGCCGGGAGCGGCGCGGCTGGTACCTCTACGACTGGGCCAACTCGGCCTTCCAGACCACCGTCATCACGGTCTTCCTCGGCCCGTTCCTCACCACCGTCACCGAACTGGCCGCCGGCTGCCAGCTCGGCGCGGACAGCTGCGACGGGTACGTGCACCCGCTGGGCATCCGGATCGCCGCCGGGTCCTACTACCCGTACCTGATCTCACTGTCGGTCTTCCTCACCGTCTTCGTGCTGCCTGTGATCGGGGCGGTCGCCGACCGGTCGACGCACAAGAAGCGGCTGCTCGCCGCCGCCGCGTTCACCGGCGCCGGCGCCACCATCGCCTTCGCGTTCGTCACCGGCGAGCGCTACCTGCTCGGCGGGGCGCTGTTCCTGATCGCCAACATCTCCTTCGGCGCGGCCGTGGTCGTCTACAACTCGTTCCTGCCGCAACTGGGCGGCCCGGACGAGCGTGACACGATCTCCAGCCGCGGCTGGGCCATCGGCTACCTCGGCGGTGGCCTGCTGCTCGCGCTGAACCTGGTCGCGGTGACGATGCTCAGCGAGGAGGGCAACCCGCAGCGCACCCTCGACCTGGCGCGCTGGTCGATCGTCTCCGCCGGGGTGTGGTGGGCCGCGTTCACCCTGCTGCCGCTGCGCTGGCTGCGCGAACACCCCACCGCCGAGGCGCTGCGCGGCGGCGGCAACGTGCTCACCGACGGGTTCCGGCAGCTCGGCCGCACCCTGCGGGAGATCAAGGCGTACCCGCTGACGCTGTTCTTCCTGCTCGCCTTCCTGGTCTACAACGACGGCATCCAGACCGTGATCACCCTGGCCAGCCAGTACGGCACCGAGGAGCTGCGGCTGGAGCAGAGCACCCTGATCGTCACGATCCTGCTGGTGCAGTTCCTCGCCTTCGGCGGCGCCCTCGCGCTCGGCGCCCTCGCCCGGCGCATCGGCGCGTGGAAGACCGTGCTGCTGTCCCTGGTGCTCTGGACCGGTGTGATCATCGCCGCGTTCCGGTTGCCCGCCGAGGCGCCGCTGCCGTTCATGATCCTCGGCGGGGCGATCGGCCTGGTCCTGGGCGGCAGCCAGGCGCTGAGCCGGTCGCTGTTCAGCCAGCTCATCCCCGCCGGCAAGGAGGGCGAGTACTACGGCTTCTACGAGATCAGCGACAAGGGCACCAGCTGGCTCGGGCCGCTCGCCTTCGGCCTGGTGTTCCAGCTCACCGCCTCCTACCGGGTGGGCCTGGTCTCACTGCTGATCTTCTTCGTGGTCGGGTTCGCGCTGCTGGCCGCCGTGCCGATCCGGCGCGCCATCGTGGCCGCGGGCAACACACCACCCCGGGTGCTGTAGCCCCGGCCGCGCACGGGCCAGATCCGGGCCGATCGATGGACTAGGCTGCCCCGACGTGACCGACGACGCCGCCGCCCCGATCTGCCTGGCCCGGCCCCTCCTCCCCGGCCCGGACGACACCCGCACCGGCTGCGCCGCCGCCCGCGGCCTCGACGGCCGTCCGCTGCACGCCGCCGCGCTGAAGTTCTTCTGGGGGCCGATGGACTGCGGCAAGTCCACGATGGCGCTGCAGATGAACTACAACCACGCCCGGCAGGGCCGCCGCGGTTTGGTCACCACCCGCATCGACCGCTCCCTCGGCCCGCAGGTCACCACCCGCATCGGCCTGGCCCACTCCGCCATCGAGGTCACCGACTCCCTCGACCTGCGCGACCTGGTCCGCGACGCCTGGGCCGAGGGGGTACGCGTGGACTACCTGATCTGCGACGAGGCCTCCTTCTACAACCTGGAGCACGTCGAGCAGATGGCCGAGCTGGTCGACAACTACGACGTCGACGTGTACGCCTTCGGCCTGGCCACCGACTTCCGCTCCTGCCTGTTCCCGGCCGCGCAGCGGCTGTTCGAGCTGGCCGACGAGGTGGCCCGCATCCAGGTCGAGGTGCTCTGCTGGTGCGGCCGCGAAGGGCTGCTCAACGCCCGGGTGGTCGACGGGCGGGTGGTCCGCGAGGGCGAGCAGGTCGTCATCGGCGACACCATGGCCAGCGCCGACGTGCGCTATCAGGTGCTCTGCCGCCGCCACTACCGCTCCGGCGACCTCGGCCCGCGCAGCTGAGGTCAGAACGGGTCCCCGCAGACCCGCCACTTCCCGTTCTCCTGGATCACCGGAAGTTTGCGCTCCTCGCTGGCCCCGCCGTCGCGGGTTACCCGTACGGTCACGGTGGCGCGCGGGCGGCCGCGCAGGGTGGAGATCGACACGTCGGTGATCTCGTAGCCGCTGACCTGCGGCGGGGTCCGTACCCAGCTGCCGAAGCCGACCGCGCTCCACTTGCCGCGGGCGTCGGAGCACATCCGCTCGTACGCGGCGTCGGTGTCCCCGGCGGACACCTCCCGGAAGAACCCGTCGGCGGTGTCCCGCACCGGGCCGTTGGCCTGCATCACCACCTGCACGTTCCACACGGCGAGACCCGCCACCCCGATCAGGCAGAAGCCCACGCCGAGGCCGCCCAGCAGCAGGCCGGTGCGCATCGGCCGGCGCCGCCGGGCGGGTCTGCTCCACCCCTGCTCCCTGCCCATCACCTTCGACCGTAGAGAACCAGCCCATCGGCGCGCAGGAACTCCGCCTCTGTCGCCGTGGTGGCGGCACCGTCTACCGTCCGCGCTGACCGCCGCGCTGCTGGTGGAGCACGCGGCGTGGGGCGACGAGCAGGCCGAGGTGGCCGCCCGGCTGTGGGCGCGGCGCTGGCTGCGGCACGAGGACATCACCGCCGACGCGCACCGGCACCTGGAACTGCTCTGCTGAAACCCGCCCGCCGTACCTGCCACAAGGTGTCAGGTACGGCCGGCAGACTGGCCGGCATGACAATGACCGCCGACCTCGCGATGATCAACCTCGACAGCTCCGACCCGGTCGCCCACGCCGGGTTCTACTCCCGCGTCCTCGGCTGGGACGTCACCCACAGCCAGCCCGAGTACGCCATGATCAGCAAGGACGGGGTCTCCGTCGGGTTCGGGTTGGTGCCCGGCTACACACCGCCCGCCTGGCCCGACGAGACCGCCGGCAAGCGCTACCACCTCGACCTGTACGTCGACGACCTGACCGTCGCCGAGAAGGAGTTCGTGGCGGCCGGCGCGACGAGGCCGGAGTTCCAGCCCGGCGGTGAGCGCTGGGTGGTGCTGATCGACCCGATCGGCCAGCCGTTCTGCATCTGCCCCCGCCCGCAGGGCTGAGCACGGACCGGCGCGCCGGGCGGAGCGTCGCCCGGCGCGCCGGTGGACCGTCGCGTGGTGCTCGGCCATGGCGCCGCCGGGCTCTATCTATCCAGCAGCTCGGCGAGCGCCTGGGCCAGGCGGGCCGCCCGCCCCGCCGGGGTCCTGGCCTTGAGCAGCGGCAGGATCACCAGGTAACGAGCGGTCTTGTCGAGCGCCTCGAAGCGGGCGGCGGCCTGCGGATGGGCCGCGAGCGCTGCGATCGTCACCGAGTCGGCGGCCGACCCCTTCTTGGCGATCTTCAACCAGACGCCGTCCTCGTTTCCGTGCTGGTCAGCCAGCCACGACTCCCATTCCGCGGCGTTCGCGAAGTGCATCATCGACCCACGACCCGCAGGTAGTGCTGGTTGTACATGACGCCGAGGATGTTGCCGAAGGGGTCGACCACGGAGGCGGTGACGAAGCCGGGACCGCGCTCGGTCGGCTTTTCGTACGCCGTGGCGCCCAGGGACAGCAGCCGGTCGAAGGCGGCCTCGACCTCGTCCACGTGCCAGTAGACCACCGCGCCGCCGGCCCCCTCGGGGCGAGGGCGAGGGGCGAAACGGCGGTCGATGATGCCGAGCTCGTGCTGGTGGTCGCCGATCCGGAATTCGACGTAGGCGGGCGTCCCCTCGACCGGGCGCGTGAAGTACGGCTCGACGCCGAGCAGCTCGGTGTACCAGCGGGCGGCGGCGGTGACGTCGTCGGCGAAGAAGCTGACGGTGGTGAGGCCTCGCAGCATCGGTGGTTCCCTCCTCAGTGGGTGACACCAGCCATCCTCCCGACCAAAGTGCTCATCTCCTGAGCACTTTGTTGGAGAATTCCGGTCATGCGCGCTGACCGTCTCGTGGCCGTTCTGCTGCTGATGCAGACCCGTGGCCGCGTCACCGCGGCCGAGCTGGCCACCGAGCTGCAGGTGTCGGTCGCCACCGCCCGCCGGGACCTGGCGGCGCTCGCGACTGCCGGCGTCCCGGTCTATCCACAGCCCGGTCGCGGTGGCGGCTGGTCACTGGTCGGTGGCGCGCGCACCGACCTCAGCGGCCTGACGGCCGCCGAGGCGCGAGCCCTCTTCCTCCTCCTCGGGCCCGCCGCGGCCGTTTCGACCGAGGCCGGAGCGGCGCTGCGCAAACTCCTGGGGGCGCTGCCCCGGACCTTTCGGGCCGACGCCGAGGCCGCCACCGACG
This sequence comes from Micromonospora sp. NBC_00898, assembly GCF_045207895.1. NCBI lineage: Bacteria > Bacillati > Actinomycetota > Actinomycetes > Micromonosporales > Micromonosporaceae > Micromonospora > Micromonospora sp. NBC_00898. The sequence continues at coordinate 2,016,725 of NZ_CP108775.1, read as the reverse complement.
CCATGATGATCGACCCGGTCCGCTGGGGCGAGCGCGATCGTCCCCGGCCGGCCACGGTCGACCTGCTCCAGACCGCCGTGATCCGCCGCCGCAAGGTCCGGTTGACCTACGCCGGCTCCCGTCGGGAACGAACAGAACGCCTGGTCGACCCGTGGGGTCTGATCGACAAGGACGACATCTGGTACCTGCTGGCGGGCACCGGCCGAGGACGGCGTACCTTCCGCGTCGACCGGATCATCCAGGCCGAGTCGACCGACCAGTCCGCCGCACGCCCCGACGACTTCGCTCTCGCCGCCGCCTGGCAGGAGGTCGTCGACGAGATCGAGCAGCGGCGCTCGCGTACCTGGGCGACCGTGCTCATCGCGGAGCGGTTCGTGCCCATCCTGCGCGACCAGTTCGGGCGGCACTGCCACCCCGACGGCGAACCCGACCACGGGCGGGTCCGGGTCCGCCTCGCCGCACCGACCCCGCTGGACATCGCCCGACACCTGGCCGGCTGGGGCGCGCTGATCGAGGTCGTCGAACCCCGCTCCGTCCGGGACGAGCTCGCCCGCATCGGCACGGAGCTCGTCGGCGGCTACCCCGGCGGGCACACCGACTGAAGGGCTGACCGCCGGCTCGCCGCGCGATTGTCCGCGCGGCGAGCCGGCGGTCCGGTCACCGGAAGGCGGCCACGTTCCGCGCCGCCCAGTCGGCGAAGCCTCCGGGCGCGCGGCCGAGGACCCGCTCGATGTCGGGGCTCACCCGCAGCTCGTGTTCCGACGGCGTGCCGAGGATACCGAGGGTCGCCTCCACCACCGGTTCGGGCATGAACCGCAGCAGCTGGGCCCGCGCCTCCCCGGGGGTCTGCTCGACGAACCGGACCGGCTCACCGAGCGCGTCCCCGATCGCCGCGGCCTGCTCCCGCGGCGAGACCGGCGCGGGGCCGGTCAGTTCGTATGTGGCGCCGCCGTGGCCGGGCTCTCGCAGCGCGACGGTGGCGACCGCCGCGATGTCGGCCGGGTCGACGGTCGGCAGCGCGACGTCGCCGAACGGCGCGGCGACCAGCCGCTGCTGCCGGAGCATCCCGGCCCACTGCAGGGCGTTGGAGTGGAATCCGGCGGGGCGCAGCACCGTCCAGTCCAGACCGGAGCCGGTCACGGCCTCCTCCAGCTGGGCCGGGTGCCGCCCGGTCGCGACGCCCTGCGAGGACAGGAAGACCACCCGCCGTACGCCGGCGCCGCGGGCGGATTCGAGGATGGCGCCCGGATCGGCGCCGCCGGCCAGCAGGTCACCCGTCAGCAGCAGGAACAGCGCGTCTGCTCCGTCGAGCGCCGCCTTCAGGCCCGCCGGGTCGGCCAGGTCGGCCATCACCGGGCGGACCTGCGGTGGTAGGTCCGCCGCTGACACCTGCCGCGATACGGCGGTCACCCGCTCGCCGGCCGCCGCCAGCGCCCGCACCAGCGGCCGTCCCACGTTGCCCGTCGCTCCCGTCACCACGATCATGACAAATCCTCTCAGTTCGTTTGTGGACTGAGAGGACGGTACCGTCCTGCGTATAGTAGGTACCTAGAGGAAAGTAATGGCCCGAGGGAGTAATTGTGAGCAGCACCACCATGACGGCGTCCCGGGCGGATGTCGACCCCGAGCAGGCCTGCCCGATCGCCCCGGTGGTCGACATCGTGTTCAGCCGCTGGACCACCCCGATCCTCTGGGCGCTGCACGAGTACGGCCGGCAGCGGTTCGTCGAGCTGGAACGCCGCCTGGTCACCATCACCCCGAAGGTGCTCACCCAGCGGCTGCGGCAACTGGAACGCGACGGCCTGATCGTGCGCACCTACCACCCCGAGGTCCCGCCCCGGGTGGAGTACGAGATCAGCGACCTGGGACGCAGCCTCGCGCCGCTGTTCGCCACCCTCGCCGAATGGGCCGCCACCAACCTCGACAAGGTCGACCACGCCCGACTGGACTACGACACCCGGGAGCGGCCCGGCTCTCGCCGCGGCTGACCAGTCAGCGCAACGGCCCCCGGGCGACCGCCGCCCGCATGCTCTCCGGGTCGCCGGCCTTGATGAACTCCAGCCACCACGTCGCCCCGGCCGCCGCCAGCTCCGCCAGGTACGCCCGCTCGGCCCGTTCGTCCGGGCGGCGGCGCCGGCCACCGACCGCCACGTCGAACGGCTCCCCGTCGGCGCGGGTCGCCGGCAGTGCGGCCACCAGGTCGTGCACCTCGTCCGGGGTGAGGTCGGCCCATTCATCGGTGTCGGTGAGCTTGTAGGGCACGATCCCGTCGGCCCGCGCGGCCCGGCGCAGCACCGCCTTGGCCTGGGTGCTGCCGCCCACCCAGACCGGCACCCGGGGCGCCTGCACGGGTGCCGGCCGCAGCGTCACCCCGTCGGCCCGGTAGTGGGCGCCCTGGTGCGTGACCCGGTCGCCGCCGAGCAGACCGACCAGCAGGTCGAGGCCCTCGTCGAGCATCGCGGCCCGGGTCTTCAGGTCGGTCTGCTCCCCGAACGCCGCGACGCCGCGATCCTTCGGGTCCCCCACGCCGACCGCGACGGTGGCCCGGCCGGCGGAGAGGTGGTCCAGGGTGAGCGCCTCCCGGGCCAGCTTCGCGCCGGACGGCGGCGCGGCAACGAGGTGACCGTGGTGCCGAGCCGGACGTGGCCGGTCCGCCCGGCGATCGCGGCGAGCAGCAGCCACGGGTCGTACGTGGGCGGGTCCGTGCCGTCGTAGTAGATCAGGTAGTCCTCGAAGAACACCCCGTCCCAGCCGGCCCGCTCGGCCAACTCCCCCAGCTCGACCAGGAGGGACGCGGTCATGGACGGGCCACCGCAGGAAACTTCCAGTCCGTGTCGCATCACCCGACCGTAGGACGGGGGTCCGACGTTCAGGCCGGGGACATGACCTCGTAGAGGTTGCCGGAGCCGTCGCGGAAGAAGAGGCCACGGGCGCACAGTGGATGGTCCACTCGCCCGTTGTCGGGCGTACGGGGGTCGTTGCCGTACGGCACGCCACCGTCGCTCAGCCGGGTCCAGATCGCGTCGAAGGTGTCCGGGTCCACGTCGAAGGCGAGGTGGTGTCCCTCCGGGTCGGGCACACTGACGAAGTCGAGGGTGAGCTGGTCGTTGACGCGTACCGGGGCGAAGTGGCCGTGGCGGCCGGCCGGCGGCAGGAGTGGCAGGCCCATCACGTCGGCGAAGAATTGGGCCGCCGCCCGGTGGTCGACCGCGGGCACGATGGTGTGGTTGAGCGTGATCGTCATCGGGCCGCCCCGGCCGACGGGTCGGGGATCAACGCGCCGTGCAGGAACAGGTCGACCAGCTCGGCCCGGGTCGGCGCGGGGACGGCGAGCGGCGCGCGGGCCGGCATCAGCAGGGCGAGGAACAGTCCGGCGAGCCGGTCGGCGGGCAGCCGCAGCCGGTCCCGCTCGGGGGCGAACAGGGCGGCGACGGCCCGCCGGACCGCCAGGGCCGACTCCTCGCGTGCCGACGGCGACGGCCGGTCCGCCCCCGGCCCGGGGCGCCCCGGGGTGGTCGGCCTGTCGGGAACCGCCCCCCGTTCGGCGCCGGCGGCCGTCTCCTCGCCGCGGCGTCCCCGCCCGGGTCGTCCGGCGGCGCGCAGGGCGCCGAGCACGACGCCGAGGCGGTCGAAGTGGGCGAGCAGGGCGCTCGCCGCGTCGGAGAGTCGGTCGGCCAGGGGTTGGGTCAGCGGGATCGCGGCCAACTCGTCGAGGACAGTGTCGGGGCGCAACACCTCGACCACGCAGGCGTCGAGCAGGGCCTCCTTGTCGGCGAAGGCGCGGAAGACGGTCGCCTCGCCGATGCCGGCCGCTCGGGCGACCTGGGCGGTGGTGAGCGTCGCGCCGTGCGTGACCAGCAGCGGCAGGGCCGCCTGCACGATCATCGCCCGGCGCCGATCGGGTGTCATTCCCGGCGCGCGGCGCCGGCGGTCAGCGGTGTCGGTCATGCCATCCACAATGCGGAGTGAGCACTCACTCCGTCAACGGGATTACCGGGTGCCTCAGCCGCGACGCCGGGCCCGGGCCGCCCAGATGACGTACGCCGGGTCGCGGTCGAGGTTGTGCCGGTCCCGGTCGTACCGGCGGGTGGTGCGCGGGTCCGCGTGACCCATGGCGTCCTGCACGTCCTCCAGCGGCACCCCCTCCGCCCGGGCGGTGGTGGCGAACGCGTGCCGCAGCGAGTGCGGCGACAGCCTCGCCCACGCCGCGATCCCCGCCGCCTGGGCGAGCCGGCGCACCAGCCGGAACACCGAATGCCGGTCCAGCCGGGCGCCGGTGGCGGTGACCAGCAGCGGGCCGGTCAGCTCCGGGACGGTCACCCCCTGCGCGGCGGCCCGAGCGGCCAGGTAGGCGTCCACCGCGTACGCGGTGCCGGGGGTCAGCGCACGGCGGCGGACCTTGCCGCCCTTGCCGACGAAGCGCACGCTGCGGTGTCCCCGCTCGGCGCCCAGATCGGTCAGGTCGAGGGAGATCAGCTCGCCGACCCGCAGTCCCAGGTCGGCCAGGAGCGCGAGGGCGGCCCGGTTTCGGGCGGCGGTCGGGCCGGTGTCCGCCTCGGCGGCGGCGAGCAGGGCGTCGACCTCCTCCGGGGTGAGGCCGATCGTGGCCGAGTGGTCCCGGTCGATCCGCGGCCGGTCCGCACCCGAGACCGGATTGGCGTCGACGGCACGCAGTTTGACCAGGAAGTCGTACCAGCTGGACAGGGCGGACAGCCGGCGCGCGACGGTGGCCGGGGTGAGCGGCCGGCCACTGCGGACGGCCGGCGTGGACTCCAGCTCCCGGCCGTAGGCGTTGACGTCGAGGAAGTTCGCCCGCAGCGGGTCGAGGCCGCGCCCGGCGCACCAGGTCAGCCAGCCGCCGATGTCCCGCCGGTACGCGTCGCGGGTGTGCTCCGACAGTCGGCGGTTGCGCAGCCATGCCTCGGTGAAGTCGGTCGGCCCGCCGGGCAGGGCGGACCGCACCGACCCACGGTGCAGGACGTCGGGACGCAGCATGTGAGAAAGACTCTCAGCGCCGGCGGCGAATGGCGACGAGGCGCGCCCGACGAGAATCCGACGAGGGTCACACCGCGTGGTCGACTGCGGTGCCGGGCCGACTCGGCCAGCCGCCCGGTGACCTGGCCGGCGATTCACCGTCCCGGCGTCGGCGCCGTTCGGGGCCGGCGTTACGGTCGGCCGGTGCGCGCCAGCCGGCTGGTCTCCCTGCTGCTGCTCCTGCAGACCCGGGGACGGATGACCGCCCAGGAACTCGCCGACGCCCTGGAGGTGTCGGTCCGCACCGTGTACCGGGACGTCGAATCGCTCGGCGCGGCCGGGGTGCCGGTGTACGCCGACCGCGGTCCGGCCGGCGGGTACCGGCTGCTGGAGGGGTACCGGACCCGGTTGACCGGGCTGACGGCGCCGGAGGCCGAGGCGCTTTTCCTGGCCGGGATGCCCGGTCCGGCGGCCGACCTGGGCCTCGGCCCGGTGCTCGCGGCGGCGGAGCTGAAGCTGCTCGCCGCGCTCCCCGACGAGCTGGCCGACCGGGGTGGCCGGGCCCGGCAGCGGTTCCACCTGGACGCGCCGGGCTGGTTCCGGAACCCGGAGCCCACCCCGCACCTGACCGCGTTGGCCCGGGCGGTGTGGGAGGACCGGCTGGTCGAGGTCCGGTACCGCCGGTGGAAGACCCCGCGGGAGGTGACCCGGCTGCTCGCCCCGCTGGGCGTGGTGCTCAAGGCCGGCCGCTGGTACCTGGTGGCCCGCACCGGCGACGAGCAGGTACGCACCTACCGGGTCGGCGCGGTCCTCGACCTGGTGGTGTTGGACGAACGGTTCGACCGGCCGGCCGACTTCGACCTGGCCGGCTTCTGGCAGGAATGGACCGACCGGTACGAGCGCGGCGTCTACCGCGCCGAGGCCCGCGTGCGGCTGACCGTGGCCGCGTTGGAGTTCATGCCGTACGTCTTCCCGCCGGCGATGAGCCGGGCCGCCCGGGCGGCGGCCGGTGAGCCCGACGAGCACGGCTGGCTGGAGACCACCGTGCCGATCGAGTCGGTGAAGCACGCCCACGTGGAGCTGCTCAAGCTCGGGGCGGAGGTCGAGGTGCTGGCGCCAACCGAGCTGCGGGAGCGGTTGGCCGTGACCGCCCACGCGCTGGCCCGGCTCTACCCTTCGCCCGCGTCGGCGGCGCCGGCTCCGACGACCTCGTCGGAGCCGGCGGCGGGGGCGTCCGAACCGGGCTCCCCCACCGCCGCCGGGCCCGACGTCAGGCGTTGATCTGCTTGCGGCCGGTGCCGTTCGCCGGCGCGGTGATGCTGATCCGGCGCGGCTTGGCGCGCTCCGCGATCGGGATGCGCAGGGTCAGCACCCCGTTGTCGTAGCCCGCCTCCAGCTTGTCGGTGTCGAGGGTGTCGCCGAGGAGGAGCTGCCGGGTGAAGGTGCCCATCGGGCGCTCGGCGGCGACGAGTTCGACGTTGTCACCGGTTGGGCGACGCCGCTCGGCGTCGTCAACTTTGACCGCAGCGCCTTCTCGAACCAGTGCTCGGCGTACCGGTCCTCGTTGCAGTCCGGGATCTCGACGTAGCCGTGGCGGGCGTACAGGGCGCGGGCCTCGACCAGGTCGTCGCGGGTGCCCAGCCGGATCCGGTCGGCGTCGGCGGTACAGGCCCACCCCTCCACCGCGGTCAGCAGGGCCGCCCCGCCGGCGCGACCGCGGAAGGCCGGCCGGACGTACACCCGGGTCAACTCGGCCCGGTGCGGCCGCCACCGCAGACCCGCGCAGCCGGCCAGTTCCCCGTCGAGGTGAGCCAGCAGGAGCAGGCCGGTCGGCGCCGTGAGGTCGTCGCTCGGGGACTCGGCCAGGGCCGCGTCCACCTCGTCCGGCAGGTCGGAGCGCCGATGGTAGCGGCGGACCAGCTCCGTCATGTATTCCCGCAGCAGGATCACCGCGTCGGGCTCGGCGGGGTGGGTACGGCTCGTCGTCCAGGTCGTCACCGCCCGATCCTCACCGGCCGGTCAACGGATTCTCCGTCACGGCCGCCAGTAGACGCCGTGGTCGCGGGCCAGCAGCCGGTCGTCGACCAGGTAGCGGCGCAGCGTCACGTGGTCCACCCCGCCGCCCTCGCACCAGGCCCGCAGCGCATCGTCGACCGCGGGCTCCGGATACCGTGCGCCCGGCTCGAAGGACCGCTCGGTGACGTGTTCGAGCAGCACCCGCCGGCGGCCCCGCTGGGCGGGCAGGCGGGTCAGCGTCCCGTCGCGCAGGAACGTACGCAGGATCGCCTCCCGCGGGCTCGCCGCCGGCGGCGACGCCGACGGTCCGCCCGCCCGGGCCAACTCCCGCAGCCGCTCCCCGTCCACCTGCAGTCCCGACCCGGTGTCGGTCACCAGCCCGGCGTCGACCAGCCGGCGTACGGCGGTGGCGACGTCCCGGGCGGACAGCCCGGTGCGGGCGGCGACGGTGGGAACATCGCCGTCGCCGAGGGTGACCGCGGCGAACACCAGTCGGCGTCGGTCGTCGGCGAGCGCTCCCGCCAGGGCCCGGGTACTCATGCACGCCAGCCTGGCAGCGGGACCGCCGTCGCCGCGAGGCGTTTTCCCGGCTCGCCGCTCAGCCGGCGGGTCCCTCGGCGACCAGGACGACCCGGCGCAGCAGGTCGGACAGCAGCCGCCGCTCGTCCGGGGTCAGCGCGCCGAGCAGGCGGTGTTCCTCGCCGCCCACGACGTCCATCGCGCGCAGCCAGGCGGCCCGACCGGCATCGGTCAGCTCCACGTCGACCCGGCGCCGGTCGACGGCGGACGGGATCCGGCGGACGAAGTCCCGCCGCAGCAGCCCGTCGACCCGGGCGGTGATCGAGGCGGGGGCCATGCCGAGGTCGACGGCGAGCTCCGAGGGCGCGGCCCGGCCGCCCCGCCCGGCCAGGGCGTGCAGGGTGCCGAACTCCTTCTCCTGCAGGTCGAGGTCCGTCAGCGCCGCTTCCTTGACCGCGCGCAGGCGCCGGGTGAGGAACGACATCCGGGTGACCGTGCCCTCGACGTCCGGGTCCAGCCCGGGCAACACGGGCAGCCAACGCTTTACATGCAGGTCCACGCGGTCGGTCACGGCCTCAGCATACGTCGACACCGAAATATTCGTTGGCGAAATATTCGATGTCGAACTACATTGCCGAGGTGACCCATCTCCTCCGGCTCCGCTCCTTCCGGCTGCTCTTCCTCGGCCGCACCGTCTCCGCCGTCGGCGACGCGGTGGCGCCCACCGCGCTGGCCCTCGCCGTGCTCCGCGCCACCGGCTCCACCACCGCGCTGGCCCTCGTCCTCGGCTGCGCGATGGTCCCCCGACTGCTCCTGCTCCCCCTCGGCGGCGTGGTCGCCGACCGCTTCAACGCCCGCCGGGTGGCCATCGCGACAGACCTGGCCCGCTGCGCCGCCCAACTGGTCGTCGGCGCCGAACTGCTCGGCGGCACCCCGTCGCTCACCCACATCGCGGTGGCCGCCGCACTCGGCGGCGTGGCCTCCGCCTTCGCCATGCCCACCGCCTCACCGCTGGTCGCCGGCACCGTCGGACCCGAGGCCCGGCAACGCGCCAACGCGCTGATGGGCGTCACCGCCAACGCCAGCCGGCTGCTCGGCCCTGCCCTCGCCGGGCTGCTGATCTGGACCGCCGGCCCCGGCTGGGCGTTCGTCCTGGACGCCACGTCGTTCGCCCTCAGCGCCCTGCTGCTGTCGGTCATCCGCGTCCGCCACGTCCCCGTGCCCCGCCGGTCCATCCGGACCGACCTGGCGCTCGGCTGGCGGGAGGTCCGCACCCGCGACTGGTTCTGGAGCAGCCTGCTCGCCCACGGCGTCTGGAACGGCGCCGCTGCGGTGCTGCTCACCCTCGGGCCGGCGGTCGCGGTACAGCGCCTCGGCGGGGAGGGCGTCTGGGTGCTGCTGCAGCAGGGCGGCGCCGTCGGCATGCTCGCCGGCTCGCTGCTGGCCGCCCGGGCCCGACCCCGCCGGCCGGTGCTGGTGGCCAACCTCGGCCTCGCCCTGTACGCGGCGCCGCTGCTTCTGCTGGCCGTCGCCGCGCCCGCCGCCGCCGTCATCGGCGCCTACTGCCTCGCGCTTGCCGCGCTGGGCTTCCTCAACCCGGTCTGGGAGACCGTGGTGCAGGGCCACTTCCCGCCGCAGGTGCTCGCCCGGGTCACCTCGTACGACTGGCTGATGTCGCTGGGCGCCATGCCGATCGGGTACGCCCTCGCCCCGCTCGCGGCCGGGGCGTGGGGCCCGTCAGCGCCGCTCGCCGTCGCCGGGGCGCTGGTGGCCCTCGCCTGCGCCGGCACCGCCGCCGTGCCCGCGGTACGCCGGCTGGGCTGGCCGGGCAGCGCCCCGCCGGCCCCGGCGGAGCAGGTCCCGGCGGGGCGCTGACTCTCAGAGGGCGTGCCCGGGGGTGGCGTCCACGTGGTCGGGGACCGTCTCGTGGCGGTCCCCGACACTGGACGTGCCGGTCGGTTCGAACATCAGGATCGACGCGCCGCGGGCGCTGGACGGGCGGTGCTCGACCCCGCGCGGCACCACGAACACGGCGCCGCGCGGCAGCACCACCTCCCGCTCGTCCGCCCCGTCGCGCAGCGCGATGCGCAACTCCCCGTCGAGCACCAGGAAGAACTCGTCGGTGTGGTCGTGGGTGTGCCAGACGTGCTCACCGGCCACCTTCGCGATCCGGACGTCGTAGTCGTTGACCCGGGTGACGATCCGCGGGCTCCACAACTGGTCGAAGCCCGCCAGGGCGGCGGCCAGGTCGATCGGCTCATCTCTCATGCCGTCATGGTCGCCTACCGGCGCGGTTCACAGGGGACGGTGCATGACGTGCAGGCCCACCCGCCCCAGGGTCGGGTGTGCGAACGCCTCCGGTACGGTGCCGATCACCGTGAACCCGAGCCGGCGGTACAGCTCCACCGCCGCCTCGTTGACCTCGACCACGGCGTTGAACTGCATCGCCGCGTACCCCTGCCGCCGGGCCCAGTCCAGGGCGTACTCGCACAGGGCCCGGCCGACGCCCCGGCCGCGGGCGGCGGACGCCACCATGAAACTGGCGCTGGCCACATGCGATCCGGGGCCTGGCCGGTTCGGTCCCATCTTCGCGGTGCCGACGATCCTGCCGTCCTCCTCCGCCACCACCGTGTGGCCCGGTGCCCTTTCCACCCAGATGTCGTGGCAGGCCTCGGCGGTCCAGCCCGGGTCGTACGGGAAGGTGTCCTGGGCGGTGACGACGTCCTCGACGATCGGCCAGACCTGCTCCCAGTCGGCCTCGGTGAACTCTCGGATGCGCATCCGAGGGACGCTAACTGGACGGCCCGACCGCCGGCGACCCGGAATCCGGCCGGTGTGCCCGAACTGTGACCGCCGGCCGGGCGCACGGGCAACCGCGAGGTGCGCGGTGGGACGATGATGGGCCCGTGGCCGAACCCGTCACCGATCTCGACCACCCCGCCGGCTCGGCACCATCCCCGGCGGGCGGGCCACCGCCGGCCGGCCCCCGCACCGCCGGGCCGTGGCTGGTGGCCGGCGCGGTCACCGCCGTGCTGCTGCTGCTCGCCGGCCGGTACGGCTACCACCGCGACGAGCTGTACTTCCTGCTCTGCGGCCGGCACCTCGACTGGGGGTACGTCGACCAGGGGCCGCTGGTGCCGGCCCTGGCCCGGCTGATGGACACCGTCGCGCCGGGCAACCTGGTCGTGCTGCGTACCCCATCGGCGCTGATCGCCGGCGCGACGGTCGGGCTGGTCGCGGCGATCGCCCGGGAGTTCGGCGCCGGCCGCGGCGGGCAGCTGTTCGCCGCGGTCCTCGGCGCCGTCGCCGGCATCGTGCTCGCCCCCGGTCACCTGCTCAGCACCACCACCGTCGACCTGCTGGTCTGGCTGGCGGCCGCGTGGTGCGCGGTGCGGGTGCTGCGCACCGGCGACACCCGGTGGGCGCTCGGCATCGGGCTGGTGCTCGGCATCGGGATGCTCAACAAGCTGCTGCCCGCCCTGCTGGCCGTCGGCCTGCTGGCCGGCGTGGCGATCGCCGGGCCACGCCGCCTGCTGCGCGACCGGTGGGTGCTCGCCGCCGCCGCGGTGGCGGCGCTGCTCGCCGCGCCCAACCTGGTCTGGCAGGCCACGCACGGGTTCCCGCAGCTGTCGGTGGCGTCCTCGATCGCCGAGGGGGACAGCTCCTACAGCGGCCGGCTCGACGCCGTGGTGCTCCAGCTGCTCATCATCAGCCCGGTCGCGGTGCCGATCTGGATCGCCGGACTGGTCGCGCTGCTGCGGCGGCCGGCCTGGCGCGCGTACCGGGCGCTGGGCTGGGCGTGGCTGGTGGTGTTCGGCATCGTCCTGCTCGCCGGCGGGAAGGGCTACTACGACGCCCCGCTGCTGCTGGTGCTCACCGCCGCCGGGGCGGTCGTCACCGTCGAGTGGGCCGGCCGGGGCGCGGTCCGCGCCCGGCGGGCCCTGCTCGCCGCCGGTGGCGTGATGGCGGTGACAGCCGGCGGGGTGCTGCTGCTGCCCACCCTGCCGGTCGACCGGCTGCCCGGCTTCGTCGTCGACGTCAACTACGACTCGGGCGAGACCATCGGCTGGCCCGCCTTCGCCGACTCGATCGCCGCCGTGCACCGCGGCCTGCCGCCGGAGCAGCGGCAGCGCGCGGTCATCCTGACCGGCAACTACGGCGAGGCGGGCGCGTTGGCCCGGTACGGCCCGGCCCGTGGGCTGCCGCGGGCCTACTCGGGGCACAACAGCATGGCCGGTTTCGGTCGCCCACCGCAGGACGCCGACGTGGTGATCGCCGTCGGCTGGGCGCGGCCCGAGCGGCTGCGGGACTGGTTCGCCGAGGTCACCGAGGCGGGCCGGGTCGACCAGCGGGTGGACGTGGACAACGACGAGAACGGCCTGCCGATCTTCGTCTGCCGGGGGCTGCGACGCCCGTGGTCGCAGTTCTGGGAGACCGAGGTGCGTCACGCGGGGTGAGCAGGCTCAAATCACACCGACGTGGCCACCGGCCGGCGGCGACCCATACTTGTCGGCATGCTCTGGGGCGTCAGCGGTCCACTCTTCCTCCTCGACTACGTGGCGGCGGTCACCGGCGCGCTGGCCGTCGCCCTGGCGATCAGGTTGCTGACCGGCTGGCGTACCCGGGGGGAGCCGCTCAGCACCGTCGAGCTGGCGTACCTCACCGACCGGGCCGGGCTGGCCTGCCAGGTCGGCATGGCGGCGCTGCGCCGGGCCGGCGCGGTGCGCCGCGGCGAGCTGTCGACGCTGTCGGTCGGCGGACCGCCGCCGGCCGGCTCGGCCCCGCTGGTGCGGGCGCTGCACGCCGCGTTGCGCCGGCCGCAGACCTGGGCCGCCGTGCTCGCCGACCCGACCGTGGGCCGGGCCCTGCGGCGGATGGTCGGCCGGCTGGTCCGCGACGGCTGGCTGCTGACCCCGGGGCAGCGCCGTCGCGTCGCGGTGGGCACCCTGCCGCTGTTCGCGGTGGCTGCGGTGGGGGTGACCCGGCTGGTCGACAGCGCGGTCGAGGGACGCACCGCCGGCGCCCCCGCCTCCGTGGTCGGTCTCCTGCTCTGTTGCCTGGCCACGGCGCTGGGCGGCTGGTGGCTGTGCGAGGTGCCCGAGACCGGGGCGGCCGCCCGGCGGCTGCTGCGCCGACAGCGGCGCGCCCACGCCGAGCTGGCCCCGGAGCGCCGGCCGGCGTGGAGCGAGCGCGGCACCGACGAGCTGCTGACCGGGATGGCGCTGTTCGGGCCGCGCCCGTTGCTGGCGATCGACCCGCGTTTCGCCGAGTTGGTCGGTGTCGACGCCGAGCGCACCCGGCCGGCCACCCCGGCCCGAGCCGGCCGCCGCTGATCCGGCGCCGGTCCTCGGCGGGAGCGCGACGGGCCCACCGCCCGAACCGGCGGACCGCAGCTGTTCCCGCGGTGCTCCCGCCGGCACCGCCGACCCGGCAACCAGGCAGGTCGAGCCGGTCGCCGCGGTCACTCTAGAGTCGGGGGGTGCCCCTGCTCACCGAGCCCGCGTTGCCGCCCGGGTCGATGGCGGCGCAGCCGCAACCCCGGATCCGCGCCGAGGGCCTGTTGCTCCGCCCCTGGCAGCCCTCCGACCGCCCGGTGGTGGTGGCCGCCTACGCCGATCCCCCCGTCCAGCGCTGGCACTGCCGATCGATGACCGACGGCGAGGCCGTGGACTGGATCGCCGCCTGGTCCGGCCGGTGGCGCGGTGAGACCGGCGCCGGGTGGGCCATCCTCGACGCCGACCAGGTCGTCGGGCAGATCAGCCTGCGCCGGGTCGTCCTCGCCGAGGGGCTGGCGGAGCTGTCGTACTGGGTGCTGCCCGCCGCGCGCGGCCGCCGCGTCGCCCCACGGGCGCTGGCCGCGCTCGCCGACTGGTGCTTCGGAACGCTCCGGCTGCATCGCCTTGAGCTGTGCCACTCGACGGCCAACGTCGCGTCCTGCCGGGTGGCGCAGCGCGCCGGCTTCGCCGCGGAAGGCACGAAACGCGGGGAGGGCCACCACGCCGACGGCTGGCACGACATGCACCTGCACGCCCGTCTCGACAGCGACGAGGTGACCGGCGCGACCGCGCCGACCGAGCGGTGATCAACGGAGTCGCTCGGCCTCGTGGATCACCGTCGCGAGGTCCCGCACCTCCGGGTCGTCGGTCGCGTCGGCCGCCCGCTGCGCGATGGTCGCCAGGTCGTCCAGGCGCACCTCCCGGCCGTACGGGCCGTCCTGCAGCGCCTCGGCGAAGTAGGCGGCCGAGTAGCAGGTCCGCAACCGCGGGGACGCCTCCCGGAAGTCCCCGCTCACGTCGGCCACGGTCACCGACTCGTACGTCTCGGCCGCGTCACGTCTGGTCGGATCGGTCCAGCGCACCTGCACGCGGGCGATCCGGGCCGAGGGTGGCGCCCCGTCGGCGAGCCGGACGGCGTAGAGCGCCGTGACGCTGTGCCCCGGTCCGACCTCGCCGCCATCGACGCTGTCGTCGCGGAAGTCCTCGTCGTCGAGCGCCCGGTTGTCGTAGCCGATGAGGCGGTAGGAGCGCACGGATGCCGGTTCGAAGCTCACCTGCACCTTGGCGTCGAGCGCCCGGACGCTCAGGGTCGCCGGCAACTGTCGGACGAACACCTTCCGGGCCTGGGCACGGTCGCTGACGTACACCGCGAAGCCGTCGCCCCGGTCGGCCAGCTGCTCCATCAACTCGTCGCCGTACTCGCTGCCGACGCCCACCCCGAGCAGCGCGATCTGCTTCTCCGCCTCGTCACGTACCCGGCGCAGGATCGGCTCCGCGTCGGTCCGGCCGACGTTGGCGAGCCCGTCGGAGAGCACGATCACCCGGTTGGTCCGGCCGGCGCGGAACCCGTCGCGGGCCACCCGGTAGCCGAGCACCAGCCCGGCTTCGAGGTTGGTGCTGTCGCGGGTGCGCAGGGAGTCGATGGCGTCGTGCAGCTCGTCGGCGTCGGAGACGGGGGTCATCTCCCGGACCACCCGGGCCTCGCCGCTGAACTCGACGATGGCGATGGAGTCGGTGCGGCGCAACTGGTCGACGAGGGTGTGCAGCGCGTCCTGGACGAGGTCGAGCCGTCCGGGCTCCCCCATCGATCCGGAGACGTCGACGACGAAGGTGAGGGCCGCGTCCGGCCGGCTCTGCTCGTCCTCCGAGCGGGTCTGCAGTCCGACCCGCATCAACCGGACGTCGCCGGACACCTCGTGGGTGTCGGGGAAGCGGGCACCGTCGGCGTGCACGGCGAAGCCGTCGCCGCCCGGCTCGGCGTAGTCCTGCCGGAACGAGTTGACGAACTCCTCGGGCCGCACCGCGGTCCGCTCGGGCAACCGCCCGTCCATGATGAGCCGGCGGGCGTAGCCGTACGACGCGGTGTCGACGTCGACGCCGAAGGTGGAGCGGGGGTCGTCCCGCGTCACGGTCTCGCCATCACCGGACCAGGGCGTGCCGTCGGGGTGGCGGACGGATCCCGGGGCCGCGTCGCCGTGCCGTGCGCCCTGCCCGCCGGCGGTGCATGCGGTGAGCGTCATCGTGATCGCCAGCAGCGTCGGCAGCAGCGGTGACCGTCGCAGGTGGGCCATCGGATCCTCCGGGGTGGGCTGGGGGTGGGCAACCGGCCGGGGCGCCTGCCGGCGCTGTCATGGCCATTGACGCAGACCACCGGCGCGGCGGATCCCGTCGTGGCCGAGCCGATACGCAAGCGTGAGCGCCGTGACCGCTTCGTGCGCAAGCCGTGACCTGAACCGGCCGCCCGGCAAGGCGCGCCGCGACGGCGGCCGCCCACGATGGACGCCGGTGCCCGATCGTGCCGCGCCGCGCCGGATGGGGCAGAGTGGCAGGCGTGGCCGGGACCGGACGGCCCGGACGAGGAGGACTGGTCGTGGAAGGTCCGACCGGGGTGGTGTTCCCGACCACCGACGGCACGCGCAGCACGAGCGCGCTCGGCCGCGCGGTCGTCGCCGACGCCCTGCGCGCCGTCGACCCGATCGGCGCGCGCTCCGCCGAACACGAGACCAACTGGCGGCACGGCTACCTCGGGCACTTCCGCCGCCTGGTCGAGGCGGGGCTGCTCTCCCGCGAAGCGGCGCTGACCGTCGCCCGCGACGGGCTCGCCTCCCTGCACGCCCGGATGCGGGTGGTCCCGGACGGCGGCCCGGAGACCACACTGGACGAGGCCTTCACCGCCCCCGCCGGGCCGTCGTTGGGCACGGCCACCGTCGCCGGGGCCGGCACGCCCGAGCGGGAACTCTCCCTGCCGTACCGGGGGCAGCGGTTGCGCGGCGACGACCTGCGCCGCCGGCTCGACGCCTGGGTCACCGCCGGCGTCGTCGAACCGTCCTGCGCCGAGGCGGTACGCGCGGTGCTGGCCAACCCGGACTGGCTCGACCTGCGCGACCAGCGCATCGTGGTGCTCGGCGCGGGCGCGGAGATGGGCCCGCTGCCGTCGGTGCTGCGCTGGGGCGGCGACGTGGTGGCGGTCGACCTGCCGCGTCCGGAGATCTGGCGGCGGCTGCTGCGCACCACCCACCGGTACGCCGGTCACCTGCACCTGCCGGTCCGACCCGGCACCGCCGCCGACGACGACCAGGCGCTGGCCGCCGGCGCCGGCGCGGACCTGCTGCACCGCCTCCCGCAGGCGGCCGAGTGGCTGCGCGGGCTCGACGGCCGGCTCGTGCTCGGCAACTACGTCTACGCCGACGGGGCCACCAACGTACGGGTCGCCATGGCTGTCGACGCCCTCACCGTGCACCTCCAGCAGCACCGCGACGACGTGGCGTTGGCCTTCCTCGCCACCCCCACCGACGTGTTCGCCGTTCCCGCCGAGGCGGTCCGCCACGCCGAACGGGGCTACGCCGCCCGCGGCGTCGCCCGCCGGTCCCTGCGGGTGCTCTCCGGCGGACGGCTGCTGCACCGCAACTACCCGCCGGGCGCCGACCCCGGCATCAACGACAGCCTGGTGCCGCAGCAGGGCCCCAACTACGCCCTCGCGAAGCGGTTGCAGCGGTGGCGGTCGACCGTGGCGCGGGACGCCGGGTTGACCGTGTCGTTCACGGTGGCGCCGCCGACGCGGACCCGGTCGGTGCTGCGCAACCGGGCGCTCGCCGCCGCGTACGCCGGCGCGCACCGGTTCGGCATCGAGGTGTTCGACCCCGCCACCAGCAACACCCTGATGGCCGCGCTGCTGGTGCACGACCTGCGCACCGGCGGTGGTCCGACCCACCCGCACCCGTGGCAGGACGAGGCGTACGCCGCGGCGCACGGCGGACTGTGGCGGGTGCCGTACGCCCCGCGCAGCGCCCTCGGCCTCGCCGTCCTGCTCGGCCTCGGGGGCGCACGCGGGTAGCCGGTCCGGCTGCGCGCCCGCGCCCCGGGCGTGCCGCGGCTATGCTCGCCGGGTGATCGAGATCTTGGACCAACTCGACGTCCTCACCGAGCCGGTCCTCGAACTGGAGACGTTGAGCCTCGCCGGCATCCCGTACGGCTCGCGCGCGGCACCTGCCCGGCAAGGTCAGCGTCCGCGTCGCCGGCGGCCGGGGCGTCGGGTTCGCGTTGTACGGGGCGAGCCGTGGCCCGCTGGCCCACTTCGGGTTCCTGACATCCGACGCGGGCTTCCTCACCACCTTCGGTACACCCGACCGGGCCAACCGGCGGGAGGTGCCCAACGACCTGTTGGGCTACGACAACTACTACTGGGGCGCCAGGAAGCGGGCGCACCGGGACAGCTTCTTCGACGAGCTGTCCTCCGTGAACCTCGGCGGCTATGAGGGCAACGCTCGACCCCGGCCGGCGTGACGCGGCGGCCCCACCGCCCGCCGGCTTGAGCAGCCACGTGGACGACCAGGTTTCCGGCGTGCTCTCCGCGGTCAAGGGCCTGTCCCGGCACTTCACCGAGGAGAGCCTGCGTTTCCACCTGCTCGCCCGGGCGGAGCGCCGGGACGACGGCTGCCTGATCGTGCGCGGGTACGGCTCCCGGCGCGGCGTCCACCAGAAGGTCGCCGGGCGGGCCTGGGCACACATCGCCGCGTACGCGGTCTTCGTCGGCGGCTACGACCCGGCGCTGGACGTCGACCACCGCTGCGCCGCCCGGGACTGCATCGAGCCCACCCACCTTCGTCAGGCCAGCCGGGCGCAGACCTGCCGGGACCGGCGGCAGGAACCGCGGTGCCGTGCCGGCCACGAGCGGGAGCTCGACGAGCTGACCGGGCGTTGCCGGCGGGTGTGCCGGGTGTGCAACCGGGAGGCCCAGCGGCGCTGGCGGGAACGTCGGGCCGCCGAGGCCGCAACGGCGAGAGCCACCCACGGGCGCGACCCGTCAGCCTTCGCGTGACGTTCGGTCATCTTCGTCCTGTTTCACCGCCCAACGCACTGCTGTCCCTCGGCCCGCCTGGCCGGCCCTGCTGACCTGGCTGGTTCCGGTGGTGCAGCCACCGGGCAGCGAGTGGGCGGCCGACGTCACGGGCGTGCTGTGGTACCTCGTGGCGTACCTGTGGTTCGTGCTGCTCTCCCCCGCGATGCTGGCGCTGTACCGGCGTTGGCCGGTGCTCGCCCCGCTGGTCGGCGTGGTCCTGCTGCAGACCGCGGCGCAGGCGGTGAGCGGGCCGGTGGAGTCGGAGCTGACCGACGTGGCCACGTTCGGCGCCTGCTGGCTAAAGGGGGTTCGCGCACCGTGACTGTCAGCTGCGGCGGCTGTCCGTGCCGGCCCTGCTGGCGCTGGCGGCCCTGTGCCTGGGGCTCGCCCTCGGCTGGCTGGTCACCCACCCGGAGGCCGGGCTCGACCTCAACGACATCCCGCTGTCGCAGGCGTTCTGGTCGCTCGGGATCGTGCTGCTGCTGATGCGGGTCGCCCCGCCGATGACCTGGCTGGCCCGGACCCGGCCACTCGACCGGCTGGTGACCGCGTTGAGCAGCCGCCCTGACCATCTACCTCTGGCACAACGCCGCGATCGCGGTCTGCTTCGCGGTGGGAACCGGATGGGGATCTGGCGGGTCGGCGAGTTGGGCTACCTGGTGGTGGCCCTGGTGATCCTCACCGGCCTGGTGCTGGCCCCCGGCTGGATCGAGGACCTCAGCGCCCGGCGCCGGCCCCGTCTCCTGCCCTGGACCCGTCCGGGGCGAACGACCCGGGCAGGCCGGCCTGCAGGTCTTTCGGCGGTCGGCGCTCAGACGCACCGGCAGCAGGAGGTGACAGCCGTGCATTGATCAAACAGGGCGAAATATTCGTGAAACCCCCCAGAACTGCCGTAACTTGTTCATTTTCTCGTATACTTGACGCGGATAGTCGCCCCAGGGCAGCACCATCCTGAAGCGCGCCCATCCGGACACGCCCATCCGCATTCGCCGGCCCGGCCAGGCGCTGGCGGACGCGGGGGTCGTCCGGTGCGATACCACGCCGCCGGCCGGAGACCGACACGAATGCGGCTGAGTCGCGGCCGGCGACAGCCGGTGATTGGGGTGATCACCGCGGCCGGCACGGGTCTCGCCCTCCTACGGGCCCGTGCCGGCCACTCCAGCAGGGGCGAGGCTTTCGACCGCCAGTCCCCCTGTCAGCCCACCTACCGAGAGGACATGGTGATGTGGAACCCGCCAACACCGGCGGAGCAGGAGCTGTGGAACGCCGTGGTAGCCGGGGTTCGCGCGGCCGGCCGGGCGGACCCCGCCGGTTTCGAGACCGCGATCGACCGCTTGTCGCGGCTGCCCCAGCCGTGGGCGCACCAGGTCCTCAAGGACACGGCCGGGCTGCTGGCCGAGGAACTCGACCCCGACGGACGGTATCCCTGGCACCTGCTGGCGGCACAGGTGGAACGCTTCGCGCCCTGGTCACTCGGGGTGGACCGAGCGCTGCTGGCCGCCCTCCTTCCCGGCGCCCACCGGCCACCGGCCGTCGACCTGCCCGGCGAACCGGAGCACACCCGGTGCCGACTGCTGCTGATCGCCCACCTGGCGGAGGCCGCGCAGGCAGGCGTCGGAGCGTTCGTCGACGTGGCGCTGGCCGGCAACAGCAGCCGCACCCCCGCACGGCTGTCCGGAGCCGTCCCGCACTGCCGCCTCGGAAGCTGACCGACGCCTGGCGCGTCTCGGCGCCGCGTTGTCGTCTGCCAAAAATTTTTAGGGATGATCATGCTCCTGAGCTGCGGTGCCTCAGATCGAGTGGCAAGGACAGGCGCAACTTCTTGCCAGTGGAGTTGAGGCGAACCGAGGTGTTTGGCAGGGCTGACGGCGTCGCTCATGCGTCGGCCTTGCGGAGGTCGATGACGTCGAAGTTGAGGCGTCCGCGATCCTCGTGGTCGGTTCGATCGATGCGCATGCCGAGTCGCTCAGCGATGCGGCGGGAAGGTGTGTTGTGGGGGCGGATGCTGGCCCAGACGCGCTCGATGCCCCCGATCGGCATTCGTCCAAGACGGCGTATGTGGCTTCCGAGGCGAAACCGCGGCCCTGGTGAGTCTTGCGGATCATGTAGCCGATCTCGGGTTCGGCATAGCTGGCTCGTCCTTTCAGCATGCCGCAGTTCCCGATCAGCGTATTGGGAGCAATTGTCAAATCCTGTGTACTGATCAGTGGGGTCGGACTTCCCAGGCGGGCCGCTGGGGCTCATCGTTGTGCACGATGACGTCGGCCTGATCGGTCGGGCGGGTCGTGGCGAAGTAGAGCTCTTGGGCGGGGATGTAGCGGTCGCGGAAGCGCCGATCGACTTCGGCGGTGGATCCGAGCAGCGCCTGGTCTCGGATCCGGGCACGATTCAGCGTCCGCTCGAACGTGGCGGACACGAAGATGCGCAGGTCCCATCGATCAATCAGCTCCGGGCGCAGAAGGAACACTCCGTCAAAGAGCAGCACCGTGTCCACGGGAGCGGTCCTAACCGGCTGGGACAGAGCCGTGTCCGTACGGAAGTTGTAGATCGCGTGTTGGTACCTTCGGTCGCCGTTCGGGCCCAGCGGATCGAGCAGAACCCGGCGGAGCGCGTCGTAGTCGAAGGAGTCGTGGTAGCAGCCTTCGGGCGAGTGCTCGCCGCGCCGATAGCGCAGTGCCCGGGGAAAAAGGAAGCTCTCGATCGAGGAGCGGATGACTTCGCGGCCGCGGGCGCGCAGGAGCAGGGCGAGATCGTCGGCCACCGTGGTCTTGCCGGCGGCGGGCGGCCCGTCGACGGCGACTCGCAGCGGATGCGCGGTCGTGACGGACTCGATCGCCTCGGTCAACCGGTCAACCGGTCAAGGAGTTCGCCGCGGGTGCCTTTCACAGCCGCCGGACGCGTAGCACGCAGGTCAGCATCGGGAGGATGAACTCGCCGTGCGCAGTCTCCGGTCTGCTCGCCAGGAAAGCACGGATCCGGCCGAGCGTGGCCTCGTGTTCCTGTTCCGGCATGACCAGCATCCCCGCCCTCGTGGCAAGTGTCGCAACGAGAGAGTCGGCGGTGCGGCGCTGCCCGTGCGGGAACTCGGCCTGCTCCGGCGAGCCGAACCGGGCGGCCACGCCAGTCTTTGGAAGGTGTGCGTCGGCCGTCTCGGCGCGCCAGCTGGTGGGCGTGTCACGCGGGCCAATGGCCGCGCTCCCGCTGACCCGCGCCAGCCCGGCAACCCAGCCGATCCGGTCGTCCATGACGTTCCACAGGCCGGCCAGGATGCCGCCGGGTACCAGGACCCTGGCGATCTCGGGTCCCGCGACGGCCATGTCGAACCAGTGCATGGCATTGCCGGCCAGCACGGCATCGACGGACGCGTCCGGCAGCGGTATCGCCTCGGCGCTACCCGGCAGGGCACGGACATCCGGCACTGCGCGGCGCAGCTCGGCCAGCATCGCCGGGTCAGGCTCGACCGCGGTGACGTCGGCGCCCACCGCAACCAGCGTGGCGGTGAGCTTGCCGGTTCCGGCGCCGAGGTCGAGCACCCGCAAGCCGGGCGCGGGCTCGAGCGCCCAGCACACCGCGGCCTGCGCATAGTCCGGGCGGTGCTCGGCGTATGCGGTCGCCGCCGCGCCGAACGACGAGGCGTGAAGGAGCCGTTCGTCCTGTTCCACGCGATCACCCTATCGGTGCCGCGCGTACCCGGACGACAGCGTCTATCGGTCCCGCGTCGCGGGGATGATCTCGTCGCGGTATGCGTCGAGCGTGCGGTCCTTGTCGTCGTGTTGCAGGCCGCGGGGCAAGCGAGCCTCTCGTCTTGGGCTCGGGACGTCAACGGTCGGCTCGAAGTGCTCCGGCGGTGGTTGTCTCCGCAAAAGCCTGTGGTTGTCGGGATCTCGGCCCGCCTCGATCTGGTCCACCCGTTTGTGGTGCCGGTACGGACCGTCAATCCTGGGCCCTCGCCGAAGTGTTTTGGTTGCCTTCGCCGAGGAGTCGCTGCGCCTCGCTGGTGACCTGCGGGGAAGCGATCGGTGCCCAGGCGGCGAACAGGGAGCGGAAGTACTCGCCGTACTTGTCCACGGTAGAAGGATCTTGCTCGATGACGTCCAGTTCGTTGACGATGCTGAGATCCACGAAGGGTTGCATCTGGCGAGGGCCTAGGTTCCATGTCTGGCCAGTGAAGCGGTCCACGACCTCACCGGTCATCGCCAGCTTTCGCCAGGTCCGCCTGCGGTCGCATGCCCCGTACAGGTAGACCAGGGCCTCAGCGTCGTCGCCGATGAGGTTTCGGAGCGTGGCTCGATCGGTCCGGTCGAGCAGCGTCACATCGAAGCCGTCCGTGCCGTAGACGGCATGCGCTAGACCGGCTAGTTGCGCGTCAACGCCACACTCCAGCTCAGCGAGGCGGTCGTGCACCCGGCACAAGTGGGCGTAGAGAGTGCCGCCGAGGTGCTGGATCGTCTCGGTTCCACGCTGCCGTAGCCAGCGCCGCACGTCGGAGGCCGCGCCCATGGCCCGACCCTACGTAAGCCGCGTCCGACCGGCAGCTCTTCAGCGTGGGCGGTTCGTCACACCGCTGCATTCTTGCTTGCTCGGGCGCACAGGCGGTTGGGTCAACGGCATGGCTCGAATCGCGTATGACAACGCGGACGCCGCGGCGTTCGAGGCGACCCGTCACCTCACCGACGACGGGCTCTCGGCCTGGCGGGAGGCGGTGACCCGGCACCTCGATCCCCGTGCGGGCATGCGGGTGCTCGACCTGGGCGCCGGTACCGGCATGTGGGCGCAAGCCTTCACTGCGTGGTACGACCGCATCGAGGTCACCGCGGTCGAGCCCTCCGAGGCGATGCGCGCCCGCTCGGTGTACCAGCCTGTCGTGCCTGGCGACGCCGAGCGCATTCCGCTCGAAGACGGCAGTGTCGACGCTGCCTGGCTCTCCACGGTCATCCACCACGTGCCGGACCTGACCCGCGTAGCCCGAGAACTGCGCCGGGTACTGAGCCCCGGCGGCCGGGTGCTGATCCGCTCCGCGTTCGCCGGTCGACACCAGGCGATCACCCTGTTCCGCTACTTTCCCGAAGCCATCCGCGTGCTCGACACCTACCCCAGCGTGGCTGACGTCGAAGCAGCCTTCACTGCCGCCGGGTTCGTTACCGTCGGCTTCGAACAGGTCCCGCAGGTAGGCGCGGCCTCACTACGCGAGGCTGCGACGGCGCTGCGCCGCGAGGCGCACACCCCTCTGCAACTGATCAACGACGACGAGTACGCCGCAGGCCTGGCCCGATTGCGCAAGGCAGCGCAACTTGAGACCGGACCCTGGTTGACGCCCTGGACCTCCTCGTCCTGACCTGAACAGCTACAAGATCTTCAGAAGACCAGAAGACCCTGCTAATGCCGGCGTACGGGCCAACGTGCCCAACCGGGTACGCCCGAACGGGGTCTGTCGCTGATCTTGTGACGGCTCAGCTTTGCAGGAGGATGCGTTTGCGGAGCAGGTCGAAGTTTGCGCGTCCGTAGCCCATGCGTTTGATCAGCTTGGTTCTGGTGTTCTGGCCTTCGACCTGTCCGGAACTCCACATACTGGTCAGTCCGGCGACGACGGCTTCGTAGTCGTGTAGGAGTCCTTCGGCGAACTGGCGCAGGTGGGGTAGGTCGTCCTGGCGGACGCGGTTGATCCAGGCTGGTAGTTGCTGGCCGGTCAGGTTGCTCATCATGGCGGCGAAGGCGCGCACGTGCCGGGCGGTGGCGTTCAGGTGCGGGCAGGCCGCCTGAACGTCGCCGAGGGTGGAAGTCTGGTCGGGTTGCAGCCGGTCGGGGTGGGTCAGCAGCCAGCTCGCCGCGGTCCGGGGCGCCGGGACCGGCCGAGGCGCTGGTGGCGCAACCAGGCCGCCTTTGAGCAGGTGCAGATAGCGGCCGATGGTGGTGCGGCTGCCGGTGTATCCCTGCTGGCGGATCCGCCGGTACAGGTGCGAGGCGTTGCCCTGGCCCTGGGTGAACTGCTCGTACAGGTAGGGCTTGAACGCGTCGAGGAGTGTGTGGCGGTGGATCGCTGGCGCGATGAGCGCGTCAAGGCTGTCGGCGCGGGCGTAGCGGCGCACGGTGTAGTAGTCCAGGCCCAGGTCGCGGCTGATGCCGCGCAGCGACCGCCCGGCCGCCACCAGCTCCTGCACCGCCGTGTACCGCTCGGTGGTGCGCCCCACGAGCGGGCGGGGACGGCCACGCACGTCGCAGCGCTCGTCCGGAAGCGGTGGCGGCGGCACGTCGGTGGCCGCCGGTTCAGCGGCGGCGAACGCGGTCTTGATGCACCCGTGGTGGGCGGCGACGGTCTTCTCCACGGCCTCGCACAGGTTGTGCCACAGGTGCCACCGGTCCGCGACTTGCTGGGCTTGGGGTGCCCCGACGCGGGCGGCCTCGGCGTACGCGCGGCCCCGGTCCCGGCACACCACCTCGATCTCGGGATGGGCGGCCAGCCACGCCGTTACCGGTCCGGCATCCCGGCCCTCGAGCACGTCAACCGGCCGCCGCGTTTCCAAATCCACGATGATCGTGGCGTACACGTGGCGTCTGCGCAGGGCGAAGTCGTCAACTCCGACCACCCGCACCTCGCCGACCGGCGGCTCCGGCAGGGCACGGACCAGGCGCAGCAGGGTGTCCTTGGCTACCGGCAGACCGAGCCGGCGGGCGAGCCGGGCCGCCGGGCGGGCGGCGAGCGCCACCGCGATCTTGGCGAGGAGCTGCTGCAACAGTGGGGTGCGTCGCGCGTGGGGTCGGGTCAGGTCCTCTATCTGCTCGGCGAAGGTCACGGCCGGGCACGCCTCGGACACGCACTTGAACCGGCGCACCAGCAGCTCGATGACCACCGCGCAGCCGCCCAGCGCGGCATCCGCCAACCGACGCAGGTACCGGCCATGCACACGGCCCGACGGCGTGCCGCACTGTGGACAACGACCCCGGCGAGCGCGAGAGCGGGCCCGCAGCACCAGCGCGCCGGCCGACCGTTCGACGAACTCAACGACCACGTTGGACAGATGAGGAAGGACACTCGTCAGGAATCCCGAAGTCACGGCGCAGATCTTGGCCACCGCCGTAGGCCGTCACAAGATCAGCGACAGACCCGCTCAACGTGCACAGCGTCGTGCAGATGGCGAAGGCACGTCCAAGCCTTCAACCGCCCGCGAGCCGGCCAGCGGATTCAGCGAGAGCCACAGGTACGGGCGGGCGGCCATCGTGACGTTCCGTTACCAGTGAGCCGGCACCGACCGTATGGCGTATCCGCTTCTGCCGATGTCAGCGCATTCTGGCTCGCGTAGGTTGGCGCCATGGCGACCCATTGGACCTTAGGGTGCGATGCCGACGATCCCCAGCGGATCGCCGCCTTCTGGGCGCTTGCCCTGGGCTATGTCAAGGAGTCCGGTTTCGATGAGCCCGACAACGCGTCCATCGTCGACCCGGATGGCAGGGGGCCCGCCATTGGTTTCCTGAAGGTGCCCGAGGGGAAACCTGGCGAACCAAGAACCGGTTTCACTTGGACCTTATGCCGACTCTGGGGACTCGGGCCGAAGAGGTGGATCGGTTGGTGGGTCTCGGGGCGACGGTGGTTTCCGATGAGCGTAAGCCGGACGGCACTGGCTGGGTCACGTTGGCTGATGCGGAAGGCAACCAGTTCCGCGTGGAGCGCAGCCCCACCGAGCGGGTCTAGTCGGTTCGCGTAGCGCTTGGCCCCTGCACTTGGGCCTGCTGTGCATGACCTCGCGAACTTCGGCCCGGACATAGTCGTGAAGTCTTGAGCCGGATGCTACGCCCTTCCAGCCATCGTGCCGCAGATTCCCGTACGCGGACTCGACTCCACCAGGTGCAGGGTGGTCGGGTCCAGGCTCCAGACTGCCGCGACCTGCATGACGGTCTGTTCGCTGACGTTCCTGGCACTGCCGTGCCCGATCTCTTCCAAGAACACGCTCGGTCCCTGTGCGTCACGCACTTCGCGGCAGAAGCGTGTACGTCCGTGGCGTGATGCCGGCGCTCCGCCGAGTAGCTCGAAACGGACGGAACGCTATACCGTGACCGAGTGGATCTTCTCGTGGTGGGTGGCAGCGGCTTTCTCGGACTGGAAATCATCCGTCAGGCTCGTCGCGCCGGTCATAGCGTCGCGGCGACCTTCCACAGTCGCGTTCCCGCCGTCGCTGACGTTGACTGGAGGAATCTGGATATCCGCCACTGCGACGACGTCAAGGCCTTGGTCCTCGCGGCACGGCCTGATGTGATCGTCAATGCCGCCTACCGGCAATCTGACTGGGCAACCACAGCCGAAGGCGGCATGCACGTCGCCCTCGCAGCGGCGGTGGTAGGAGCTCGCCTTGTGCATGTGTCCAGCGATGCGGTCTTCTCCGGTACAACGGCCCGCTACGACGAGACGCACGTCCCGGATCCCACGACACCATACGGTGCCGCCAAAGGCGCCGCCGAGACGGCGGTCAAGGGCATAACGCCGACCGCCGTCATCGCCCGGACCTCGCTGATCATCGGTGACGGCGATTCCCAGCACGAGAGACACGTGCACGCACTGGCAGCCGGTGCCGTGAGCGGTGCCCTCTTCACCGATGACGTGCGATGCCCGGTGCATGTCACCGACCTCGCCTCCGCCCTACTCGAACTGGCCGCTTCGCCGTACTCCGGGATCCACCACGTCGCCGGCAAGGACGCCATCAGCCGCTACGAGCTCGGCATGCTAATCGCACGCCGGGACGGTCTCGACCAAGCCACCCTTCCTACCGGGCTACGCGCCGGCACCGACCTCCCCGGACCCATCGACGTGCGGTTGGACAGCACCAACACCCAAGCGCGGTTGAACACCCGCCTACGAGGCGCACGCGAGTTCCTTGCACCCACACCGACCTGACCAGGACGACCGGCCCGCGCCAGCTACGGACGTTGTAGCGAGGTGCAGCGATCAACTCATACACATCCGCTCTTCGGCAAGCTCGTGTGCCGGGTGTGCCCGACGGGTACTGCCAGCTTGCGGCAGCCGCGACCCCGTTGCCCTGCGGCCTGTCATCCCGAGCGCGTCGCTCAGCGATCCGCAGATCTTGCCCGAATGGTGAGTACGCCGGCGAGGTCGATGTCGCTTGACCGGCCGCCGAACCCCGACTCGGAGATCAGCCGCGCCCCGAAGACGGTGCTCCAGAACGTGCGGGTCTCCACGTCGGCCGGCCGGTCGATGACCCAGTCGTGGCGTTCGAGGATCGTCGTGAGGTCCCGCTGCGCCTGCCGGAACAGCACGGCCAGGCTCTGCTCCGCGACCGGGTGCAGCTCCGGTCGGCGCCGTGTGATCGACATCGCCTGTACGGCAAGCGGCACCGCACGCGATGAAGAGGTCAAGCGGGTGGTGGGCATCGGTGCGATCGCCGACCATCGCAAGACCGACGGCCCCTGCGCATCGCGCGCTTTGCGGCAGGCCCGCGTACCGTCCCGTCGAGTGCAGTCAGGAGCATCATGGCCCCACGGGAGTCGTCCTGCTGATCTAGGGTGACCTGGTGGCTTCGAAACCCGTGACAACCGTCCTGTTCGACTTCGCTTGGACCCTGTTCGCCAGAGACCCTAACCGCTGGGTCGGCAGCGCGGCGGCATTGATCGGCCGGGAGGTGGCCGCCGGTGACGCTCAGCGCATCGCCGCGGATTTCGCTGAGTTGTTGCGGACAACGGCTACGGACCCTGCTCATATCGCCCGAGACTTGGACCCGCAGGTGTGGGACCGGGCGATTTTGGCTGTCCTGCAGCAGATCCGTGGGGTGGACCTGCCGTTTGCGCGAGCCCTGCACGAAACGCACGCCGAAGCACTCGAGCCATACGCGGACACGTCATCCACTCTCGCCGCCCTGAGCGCCCGCGAT
Organism: Micromonospora sp. NBC_00898; assembly: GCF_045207895.1. Classification (NCBI taxonomy): domain Bacteria; kingdom Bacillati; phylum Actinomycetota; class Actinomycetes; order Micromonosporales; family Micromonosporaceae; genus Micromonospora; species Micromonospora sp. NBC_00898. The sequence continues at coordinate 1,989,006 of NZ_CP108775.1, read as the reverse complement.
ATTCGCCTTGGCGTGGTCAGCAACATTGGCTGGGATATTCGCAAATGCTTTGCCCGGCACGGGCTTGACCGCTACATCGATGCATTCGTACTTTCCTACGAGGTCGGCTTCGTCAAACCCGATGTACAGATCTGGCGCACCGCACTCGATGCCCTGGAGGCACAGCCAGATCGGACGCTGATGGTCGGCGACCATCCCAGCGGCGACGGCGGTTCCGTGGCCGCCGGCATACCGGCCCTGGTACTACCGATGACGAGTTTGCCTGCCCAGCTTCGCGGATTCGATCACGTGCTGACGTTGGCCGGAATTTGAAGCTGGTTCGGTTCTTGGTTTGTCGTAACTGGATAGGTCCCTGAATCGAGGCGCGTTGGAGCCGGTGGTCAGGCGGTGGTGGGGATCCAGGGGTTGCCGGCGGCGGCGGTGATGAGGGCGTCGAGCATGCCGAGGCCGTTTCGGGTGGCGGTGGCTGTGTAGCTGCGGATCGCAGCGAAGTGTTCGGCTCCCGTGAGGGTGCGCATGCTGCCGGAGACTTTGATCCTCAGTTTCGGCATGCGGATGGTCCGCTCGGCCGGGTTGTTGTCGAACGGGACGGCGGGGTTGGTGACGAAGCGCAGGTAGTCGTCGCGGCGGTCACGCAGCCGGACGAACAGGGCGTGATGCTTGCGTTCGAGCTTGCTCGCGCGTTCGGCGGTGGCTTGGGCGCCGAGCACGACCGCGCTGCGCAACAGGTGCAGGTGGTAGGCGAGGTCGGCCTGATCAGGTGTGGCGTCGGCGGTGTGCGCGGTGCCGACGAGCTGGTTCAGCTGCCGCAGGGCGCTGATGGCCTGGCCGGCGAGGTCGGCGACCAGGCCGGTGGCGGTGTCGGTGACATAGATCAACTCGCGGAGCGCGTGGGCGTTGCACAGCGCGTGGAGTGAGCTTCCCCCCTCGGGCCGGACACCCTGATCCCTGGCAGATGAGCCAGGAGGAAGGATGCCCTGGTGGCACGTCCCTCGCAGTACACCGAGCAGTTCCGTAAGGACGCGGTGGCGTTGGTCCGTTCGTCGGACTCGCCGTTGCGGCAGATAGCCCGTGACCTGGGCGTCAACCATGAGACGCTGCGTGGTTGGGTCCGGGCCGAGGAGCGTAGGGAGGCCGGCGGCCGGTCCGCGGAGCCCGAGTTGACGCTCACCGAGCGCGAAGAGCTGCGCAAGCTGCGTGCTCGGGTGCGGGAGCTGGAGCTGGAGAAGGACATTCTCCGCAAGGCAGCCCAATATTTTGCCAAGGAGATGGGGCATTGACCAGCCGCTACCGCTTCATCTCCGCCGAGCGCGCCACCTACGGCGTCACGCGGCTGTGTCGAGTCCTGCGGGTGCGCCGCCAGGGCTTCTACGAGTGGTTGCACGCCGCGGAGGCCCGCGAGCAGCGTGAGCAGGACGAGGACGCGCTCGCTGCGGAGATCACCGCGATCCACGCGGCGCACCGACAGGCGTACGGGTCCCCGCGCGTGACGGTGGAGCTACGCCGGCGCGGCCGGCGGGTCAACCGCAAGAAGGTCGAGCGGATCATGCGTCAGCGTGGGATCGTGGGCTTCACGCGCCGGCGACGCCGATCGCTGACCAAGCAGGATGTGACCGCGCCACCGGCCCCGGATCTGCTCGGCAGGGGCTTCACCGCCGCCGCGCCGGGCGAGAAGCTGGTCGGCGACATCACGTACCTGCCCACCGAGGAGGGCTGGCTGTATCTGGCCACCGTCATCGACCTGCACACCCGCGAGGTGGTCGGGCACGCGATGGCCGAGCACATGCGCGCCGAGCTGGCCTGCAACGCGATCACCCTGGCCGCCCGCCGGGGCCTGACCGGCAAGGGCGCGATCTTCCACTCGGACCGCGGATCGCCCAGTACACCTCCACCGAGTTCCGCCGCTGCCTGCGCAGACATCGGCTACGGGCATCGATGGGCCGTACTGGATCTTGCTATGACAATGCGGCCGCGGAAAGCTTCTTCGCGACCCTGAAAACCGAGGTCGGCACCAAGGTCTGGCCCACCCGCGCCGCCGCTCGCCAAGCGGTCTTCGCCTACCTGGCCTACTACAACACAAACCGTCTACATTCGACCATTGGATACCGCACACCCACCGAGGCCCGCCTCGGGTATCGTCACACCCACGCCCTCGCAGCGTGAGAACCCCGGTGTCCGGTCCCGGGGTGGAAGCTCAGACCGCGTCGGTGTAGGTGTCGTACGGCGCCCACGCGTCATGCACCGCGACCCCGCGGAACCGCGGGAGGATCCCGATCTCGTCCATCGCGATGGTGCCGCGTTTCGGGTGCACGGCGAGGAGCACGTCGGTGGGTGTGGAGGCGGAGTGCAGCCACGCGAGACGGCCTGCGGTGCGCATCCCGGTCTCGCCGAAATGGGCTACCGGTGCGGCGGCGACGCGTCCGGCGATCACCGGCAGCACGCGGTCGATGATGCCCAGGGCGGTGCGTTTCACCCAGCCGGCCACGGTGCCCGCCGCGACCGGCACCCCGAACAGGTCCTTGATCGCCGCCGCCGTGCGTGACACCGACAGGAACTGCCCGTGCAGCAGGTAGACGCCGATCCCGGCCAGACGCGGCCCGTACACGACCGGCGCGGACGCCTCTGGCGGCGCGGGCGCGGTGGTGTGATGCCCACACGCACAGGCCAAAGTGATCAGCTGATGCTCGGTCACCTGAGGCTTCGGCTCCGGAAGGTCGATCACCTGCCGCCGGGTCACCTCGATCTCGGTAGCCGCCGCCAGGCTCTTCCCGCACCCGGCGCAAACCGCGGGCCGGTGCCGGAGCACCACGTCCGGGTCCGCCACCCGTTCCAAGGTGACACCGTCCTGACCCTTCGGCCGTCCCGGACCCCGACCCGACCGCCCGCGCAACGACTTCGGCGCCGGCTTGGCCAACCCGTCCGACGAGGGAGGCTTCGACGAGTTCGACGACGACAACTTCAACCGGGCTTCCAGATCCGCAACCCGCGCGAGAGCCTGCTCCAACCGGGCGGTCAACTCCACGACGTGCGCAACCAGCTCGTCATACGACGGCAACGACTCGGCAGGCACAACCCGCCAAGCTACCAGCCTCCACAACAGACACCACAACCGCCTGACGACCTATCCAGTCACGGTTTGTCAAGGTTGCCCTATGCACTTCGCAAAAGATATCCGATTGTTCCGATATGACCCCGAGGGCAAGTCCGCCAAGAACCGGATGCATATCGACGTCCGGGTGGCGGGTCCAGGCCCCTGGGACATGGCCGAGCGCGCACGACTGATCCGGCAGAAGGTGCCCGAGCTGGTAGCCGCCGGCGCGACGGTGGTCCGCGAGGAGTGGTACGGCGACGCCTTGGGACACGTCGTCATGCAGGACCCCGAGGGCAACGAGTTCTGCGTCGCCTGATGCTGATGGAGTGCGAGTTCGAGGGCGTCGTGTGGGAATGGCGAGGGACGTCCCCGTACCACTTCGTGACGGTCCCGCGCGAGTGAACCGACGTCGTGCGCCAGTTGGCATCGGCGGTCACGTACGGCTGGGGCATGGTGCCCGTCGAGGTTCGGCTCGGGCGAAGCCGATGGCGGACCTCGTTGTTCCCCAAGGGCGGCGGCTACGTGCTGCCGCTGCGGGACTCGGTGCGCAACAAAGAGGAGATTGCCCTCGACGACATCGTGCACGTCCGCCTGGTCGTGCTCGCGGGATAGCAGCCGCAGGTCCTCGCGCCGCGCGGAGTCAGCGCCGATCCCACTGCAGGGCGGCACGCAGAGCGGGCACAGCAATCCGGCGGCATCCGGATCTGCCGCGATGAGCGCGTCAGACCGCGGACGCCGTCCCCGTCCTCATTTGCCGATGTGAGCGCGTTCGTCGCTGGTTGCCGCGACCAGTGCCGTGGCGGGCACCACGGGCGGGTCTGCCGACCGGTTTCGATGGGCCAGCTCCTAACTGGGCTTGCTCCGTAGCTGCTCGTGGAGCTGGCCAGCGGTATTGACCACCGCAACGAAGTCGAACACCTCAATTTGGTCGACGTCGAAACTGCCGGTGACGATCGGCGGCGGCGCGTAGGCATAGATCTGGCCGGCGTCCAGCCGAAGCCCGCGCCGGTGGTATGCGGCCATAGCGAGGCTGGCCAGAAGGTACCTGTCCTGGCCAGCCTCGGTGTCCAGCTCGGCAGTGAGGTCGGCACGGGTGTTCCACCCCCGTACGAGGTGCCCTTCGAAGCTGTCGAGGAACCACCATGCCCCGTCCGCAGACTCAAGGAACACATCGCCGAACAGCGAGGTAAACCGCGGAGCCTTACCGTCGAGATCCAGCCAGGTCCATGACTCCAGCGCCCGAGCGTATCGTTGCTCGCTGAACTGCTTGGTGAGTTCCATCGCGCCGTTGGATCATGTAACCGCTCACGTTGCCCCGTAGCACAACAGCGGGGGCAGCAGCCGACGCATCTGGCCAGCCCGCGCAGCATCCGCTTCTGCCGCTGATCGTGCGTTGATGGTGCTTGTCGCCGGTGGTCAAATGTCGATGAGCTCGACGGTCACGGTCTCGATGTCACCCACGTCGAGCGCTTCGGCCTTGCGGACGGGGCGCTTGATCGGCAGCACGTAGGTGCCGCCCCCGCTGCCCGGGAAGATCGAGGTCACCCACGTGCTGCCGCCGACCGTCGCACGCACTCGCAGTGAACCGAAGCCACGACGCGATCCGCCAGCCAGGTCACGGATCTCCTCGGATGCCTCGGCCGGCAGGCTGACGAAGGTCCAGCTGTCGGCGCGCCGGGCATCCCAGATCCACAACTCGGCATCGAAAACGACGACCACGGCTTCAGGATCACACGGGGGTCCGACAGTCCATTACCGGCTAAGGCTGTGCGTCTAGCGATTGGTTCCTGTTGCGGCGACGCACGATGGTCGAACGCACTGACATGCCGCTGATCGGGCGTTGGCTGCTCGGCTGTTGCGCACAGTCAGCCGAGTTGAGTGCGTTGCCACGGTCGTTTCAAGATCATGTGGTGAGTTGGAGGATGGTGAAGGGTCGGTGCATGTCGCGGCTGGCCCAGCGGGTGGCTTCGGTGATGTCGTGGCGTCCGGCCAGGCGTATTGCTCCGATGGCGAGGTTGCGGAGGGTGGCCATGATGCGGGGGCCGGAGCGGGTTCGGGTGGTGGAGGCGTCTTCGGCGTAGAGGGTGTCGCGCAGCCAGTGCAATGACTCGACGCCCCAGTGGCTTTGGGTGTAGCCGGCCAGGTCGGCGGGGCTGGCGACGGTGGCGGGTAGGTTGGTGACGCCGAGCGCGGCGGCGGCGCTGGGGTGCTCTCCGGCCAGGTCGGTGACGTAGCGTTCGACGAGGTAGACCTGTGCGGCGTGGGGGAACGGCAGGTCGGGTGGCGCGGGAAGCACCCGGATCGTGCGTCGGGTGATCCGGGCGTGGCCGATGTCGGTGTGGCAGTACGTGATCGGGGTCTGCGACCAGGGCAGGGCGTTGACCGCGGTGTAGAGGGCTTGGCGGTTCTCCTTGACGGGCAACACGTAGAAGCCGTCGCGGGCGTGGATGTGCGCCGCGGTCGCCTTGACGGTGTGTAACGCATCGGCGGTGACCACCGCATCGCGTAGATCCCGGATCCGGTCCAGAACCTCGGTGGCGTGCGGCACCTCGTTGGACTTGGTGTCGATCTGGGTCTGCGCGGCGACGACCGTGACGTCGCCGGGCCGGCCGGCCAACGCCGCGAGGAGGTGAACCTGGGTGCCGTCGGCGTCGGTGGCGCCGCGGACCACCTTGCCGTCGAGGCGTACCTGCATCAACCCCGACGGGCCACTACCGTCGGGCTCACCGGCGGCGTCGGGTGCGGTATCCGGGCGCTCATCGGCCATTCGGGTCATCAGCCAGGTCCCCACCACCTGGTCGAATGTCTGCGCGTCCGTGTCGGTGACGACCCGCCAGATCGTCGCCTTCGACGGCGGGAACCTGACCGTGGGCTTGCCACCGCCGCGTTCGTACAGGCGCCGCCGCAGCGCCTCGGGCACGTCGGCGACCCAGCCGGCGATCGCGGTGTAGCCACGCATCCCGGCCACGACCGCTCCCGCGGCCAACGCCAGGACCACCGCGACCGGGTGATCCCGGCCCTGCTCCGAGCGCCCGTCCGACACCGCGGCGAACAGTTCGAGCAGTCCAACCCGCCCCGCCGTCGCGGGAAGGCAAACCTCGGACGCTAGGGCCGGCGCCTCGACGACCCTGATGGCAGACTGGTCCACAACGAAGCTCCGGGGTGACGTGGATCTGTGAGAGGACCCCATGTCATACCGGAGCTTCGCCCCTATCGACTGAGCGACACACCGCCGACGAGCAGACCGCGGCAGACATCACCGTCCACACGCGACCCGTCCCGAGCAGCTCACCGACCCCACCAGCCCAAGATCAATGATCTTGAAACGCCCGTGAGTGCGTTGCTGGCGGGTGGACACCCGCCTGCCCTCCGGCTAGCGTGCTCCAAGATCAAGGAGGTTACCGTGGGCGCGTCCGGGTGGCACTACTACGTCGCATATCAGCCGGATCTCCAAGTCGCGTTGGACGGACTACGGCGGCAGGTTTTCGAGACCGGCGACTACTGGTGGGCAGCGCCGTATGAGTACGGCAAGTCCGCCGCAGACTTCCCGAATCGGCCGCGGACGGAGGCGGAGCTATGGGCGGACGAGTCCGTCCAAGAGTCCGGTACGCACTCGATATTGGACATGTCTCGGGTATTGGCCGACGGCGATGAGCCCGACTATGGGACGGTCCAGCCGATCGTCAAGGCGGAGGCGCTCGAGCACCTAGGCGTCACCAAGCTGACCCGGTCGCACGTCGAGGCGCTCAAACCGCTCGCCCCGCGAAGCTGGTTCGGCCGGTGCGCGGTCTTGCACGACACTGAAGGCAATCCCAGTGAAATCTACTTCTGGGGTTTCTCCGGCGACTAGATCACAGCGGGTAGCCGGTCGCCGCCGGCGTCCGGACCAAGGTCAGGTGCGCGCATCTGCCGCCGACCGTGCGCGCTGCCGCCGCGAACCGTTACGTTCAGTCGCCGATCTTCGCGCCGCCCGACATCCGAACTTGCCGATGAGCGGTAGTGGCAGCGCTGCGAGGAGCAGGCGTCAGGAGACCGATGGCGGCCAGCGGTATCCGCGCCACTCGTCCCATGTCGCGAATCCAGCCGGTGGGTCATCAATGGGTTCACTGCCGTCGAGTTCGCCTCGCGTTGGAATCTCGATGTTGGCAGCCCACTCGGCGAGTTCGTCGTCGGACATAGGCCAAGTCGTGTGTGGCGCTTCGGCTTGGCGCTGATCAAGTCGTCTCCGCTGCTCGGCTGGGGTGAGTTTGAAGTAGCGCATCTCCACCATCGCGCCTAGGTCTGCTGCTGCCTGGCGTAGAGCGGAGCGCTCGTCTCGACTCCAGAGGCCGTAGTCGATCACGACGTTGTTGCCCAGTTCAAGGGCGCGCAGCCCGATCTGGATGAGCCGTCCTTCGATCACGTCCCCAGCCGATGGCGGATTCTCGTGCCCGTAGAGAGCCTTCACCCATTCGTCCTTCGTGAGACGAAGCGCTTCCTGCTCGATCTCGATGCGCCGAGCGGCAGTGGTCTTCCCGGTGCATGGGAGTCCCACAGTCAGGAACAGTGTTGGTTGCCTCATCATCACCCGCTTCCGACCGAACCGACCGCCTCATCATTGCCGACATCCGTTCATGCCGCCGACCGTGCGCGTGGCTGTTGGTCGACTGTCACCGCTACGCGGGTTCCTCTGCCGTGCTGCCGTACAGGGTGGCGAGGACACGATGCCGCAAGATCTCGTACTGCTGGCGACATCGCCGGGGAGGGCCGGGCGGGCGCTGCTGCACCTGACCGCCGACAACGACTTCCTGCAGGTAGAACTGATCAGCGGTGAGGTCGACGTCGCGGCCGTCGGGTAACCGATTCCAATAGTGGTAGCCGACCTTGGCGTCTCTGGCGAAGACTTCACCGAGGATCAGTTCTCCGCCGAGCAGGTCCTGAATGATCAGTGCGGTCACTCCGCATTGACCACGGGCTGCGTTGTCTGGATGCCAGTCCTGCACATCATGCGGGTCGCAGGTATCCGCTCCCCAGCCGGCCCGCAGTATCGGCTGCAGCAATTCCAGGCTAATCAAGAGCGGGTCTGTTCGCTTGTCGCGTTCTCCGGACGTCACCCATGCAGAGTGAGCCCTCGACCGGGTCGAGGGTCAAGTAAACCTCGGGCCACGGGTTTCCCGGTTGGCCGAAGAGCGCCACCGCCGGGCGTACTCAACTGCCGCCGACCGTGCGCACGGCTCCTGCGGACCATCGCCGCGCGTAGATGGACGGGCGAGGTTGGCATCCAGGGGCGGCAGCGTTCGAGGCGGCGCCGGAGTTCGCGAACATCGAGACTTGTGAGCTGTCTTAGATGTCGCGGGCGTAGTCGATGAGCGTCCGGCGGTAGGGTTCGGGCACCTGCGGCGCCAGTTCAGTGAGCGTGTCCAGGTCGGCAACCGATCCCGTCGAGCGGGCACGATACGCGGCGGCGGCCGCCCGCATCGTGACGTCGTCCGGCTCGAGCTCCTCGCCACGAGTGGCCAGTGCGGCGGCCTCGGCGAAGTCGCCATTCTCGGCAGCGAGATCGGCCAGGTCGAGGTACAGCGACCAGTTGGCCGGGTCGAGCGCCAGGGCACGCCGGAAGGCAGCGGCCGTCTCGGCACGGTTGCCGACGTGACGCCAGGTGCCGGCGCGGACAACCTCGGTGAACATCACGCGCCGCACGGCGTCGGCCCGGTCGCACAAGGCGAACGACGCGTCGATACGGCCGCACACGCGCAGCAAGATCGCCATGCGAGCCATCGCATCGGGGTCCGGATCCCGGTCGCAGACTGCCTCGATCGCCCGCAACCACGGGGCCAGGCACTCGCGGACAGCATCAGTGTCGAGGTCACGGTCGTAGTCGCGGATGCGCATCGTCGCCTCGGCGAAGGCGGCCGGGGTCACCGCACCGAGGAATCGCTCGTCGCCGAACCACGGCGCGGACGCCCACGGGACATCCGGCTGGTAGCCGGTGACCGCGCCGAGCGACATCGCGGCCTCGTCCATGTTGCCGTCGACGAAGGACAAGTAGGCGCGGGCCAGCATCGGTCCGATCGTGTTCGCCGCCGCCACGACGGCCGCGACCTCGGCGGGCAGCTCCCGCCGCAGGTTCTCCAGCGCCGAATACGGCTCCGGATCGCGCGGATCGGCGGCGACCGCCCGCGCAATGAAGCTCACGGCCGCGGCGGGCGAGCCGCCGCAGTGGGCCATGACCCGGGCGAGCGCGAGCGCTCCCCTCATCGAGACGATCGACAGCCTAGCGCCGGCCGACATGGCGGGCGGAGAGGTCGGTACACCGCTGAAGGGGCGGGGCAGGCCCAGGCCAGCCGAACGCTGACAGGGCGGCTGCGGCCAGACGCCCGGCCCTGTCGCTACGACTGCAGCCGTCCAGGGCTCATGATCGGGCGCACTCATTTGCCGCTGACCGGGCGTCCCCGCTGAGTTACGAGGGGCGCGTGCAGCGAACAGCCGGTCCGTCCCGGGAGAGTGCGCGCACCTGGCTCAGCCCGGATGGACCCACGGTACGGTTCGAGCGTGATGGCTGGCCTTGCCAACAGCCCCTTGATCTTCGTCGATGTCGACGGACCGCTGATCCCGTTCAAAGCCCGGCCGGTTAGCCGCGAGCGTTCTTTGGGCGGTGCCGTCGTGCAGCCACTGGACGGTACTGGCAACCCTCTGCTCGATCGGCTTGACCCAGATGACGGGCGGAGGCTGTTGGCACTGGGATGCCAGTTGGTCTGGGCGACGACATGGATGGCGGAGGCGAACGAGGTCATCTCGCCACGGCTCGGGCTTCCGGACCTGCCGGCCGTCGAATGGCCGGACGACGACGAGGATCCGGAGCACGGTCTGCACTGGAAGACCGGATTCCTTACCCAGTGGGCAGCCGGCCGCCCATTCGTCTGGCTTGACGACGAGATAACTGATGCTGACCGGCGATGGGTAGCAGTACACCACCCGGTGCGGGCGCTGCTGCAACGTGTCGACCCATACGTGGGCCTGACCGAAGCGGATTTCTCAGCGGTCCGTCGATGGCTCGGGCAGATTGACGGCGCCGCTTGATCACCTGCACTCTCTTGGCCGCGAGGTGTGTGGCGAAAGGGACGAATGCCGAGCAAGCGCGACCGCGACGAGGACGGCGACCTGCACTGGCAGGACTGGTTCGAGCAGCTGAGTAGAAGACAAGGGGCGGCAAGGGATGACCACCAAGATCGTCCAACTGTGGACCGCGGGTCTCGCGCCTGGGTGGGACGGCCTCTACTGGGCGGACGGCGCTGCACGCACCGTCGAACTGAGCGGCGGAGCGAGGTTGGACGGGTTCGAACTCGGCCCGCCGCTCGACCTGGACGCCATGCTGGACGAGGACCCCGACAACGTCACCCACGTCGACATCCTTCGCGGCGCGGACGTCCCAATACCGGACGGTTCCGGTTACGTCTGCGGCGGTGACGGAGCCCACGGCTCCGAAGGCTTCTTCGCCCGGCTGGACAAGAACCGAAACTTGATGTGGATCGCGGCGCTGACCGACTCCAACCCGTTCGAGAAGGCGGAGGTGCGCGGCTCGATTGCCACGTTCACCAACAACCTGGGCAACTCGGTGACGGTCGACCTCCACCATCCCGACTTCGCCTGAGCCTCTGGCGCATCGGCAACGGGCGGAAGCAGTCCTCCAGGTGGCGGTGGCGCTACCTCCTACCTGCCTCGTCGGCACCGGGCGATGTCCGACGTTGAAGGCACCGCGAACCGGTACGCCGCCTCCTTGAGCAGGGCAGTGCGGACCGGATAGCGCGCTTGGGTCGATGCGCGCATCTGCCGCCGACCGCGCGTTACGCAGTGTCACGACAACCGGTTCAAGCCGCCGCCTGGTCGTGCCGAGAGGGGTACGTCGCCGGTCGCCCGAGCAGTAGCGGCCCTACGTCGTCGGCCGCTGGCAGCTACCCAGCTCATCTTCGAGGTGGGCGAGGACGGCTGCCGGGTCTGGTGCCCGGGTTAGGGACCGACCGATGACGATGTGCGTTGCGCCCGCGCGGATCGCGGCCGCGGGATGCGCCGGTCGGGCGTGCTCGGTTGGAGGGTTCCACTCGGCCTGCAACGTCACTCCTGGAGTGACGATCAGCATGTCCGGGCCGAGTTCCGCGCGCAGCAACGCCGCGTCCTGCGGTGAGGCGACCACTCCGTGGCAACCGGCGCGCTGGGCCAGTCGGGTCAGACGGGTTACTTGCTCTTCGATCGTGGCGCTCAGCCCGATGGCGGCGAGGTCGGTGTCGGTGAGGCTGGTGACGACAGTCAGCGCGATGACGTGTAGTTGCGGGAAGTCGGCGGCTGCGCGTACCGCGGCCTCCATGATTTTGGAGCCTCCCATGGCATGCACGGTCACCATGGTGGCGCCGAGCCGGCCGGCTGCGCGGACGGCACCCGCAACAGATGTCGGGATCTCGAACAGCTTGAGATCCAGGAAGACATCCTTGCCCTCGCCGACCAGCCTGGTTGCCAGCGTCGGGCCGGCGACAGTCAGCAACTCCAAGCCCACCTTGTAGGACTGGCCGGTATCGCCCAAGCGGTCGACGATGGCCTCGGCGTCGTCAACGTTGTCGAAGTCGAGCGCGACAATGATGCGGCGTGCGATGTTCACCCGCTGATCCTGCAGGTTCGGCGGCGCGGCTGTCACGCCAGCAAGGAGGACTCCAGGTCGCGACGGGTGAGGGCAGCGCGTAAGCGCAGCGCTTCGGCCGCCAGATTCTCTCGTCCACCCTGCTCGCGATCGATGGCGCAGATCACCGAGTCAACCTTGGCGCCATTGGCCCGCAGCTGCCGGCACGACGCCAGTAACGCCCCGCCGGTGGTCACCACGTCCTCGATCACCACGACGCGCCGGCCGTCCACCGGGCCGCCTTCGGCCGCCTTGCCGGTGCCGTATTCCTTGGCCTGCTTACGGACGAAGACGGTCGGCAGGCCGGTCAGCTGTGACATCACCGTGGCAAGGGGGATGCCGCCCATCTCCATCCCCGCCAGCACATCGCACTCCGGGAGCAAGGCCACCATCGCTTCGGCGACCTCGCGCAACAGATCCGGCTGTCCCTCGAACAGGTACTTATCGAAGTACTCCTCGCTGACCTGCCCGGATCGGAGACGGAACCGTCCGGTCAGATGACAGGTGTCGTAGACGCGGCGCGCGAGCGGGTAAGTCACCTGTTCAGCCTCGCATCTCGCCTTGATCGAGCAAGCATCCCCCTCATCGGCATCCCCCTGGATCGTCCTGTAAGGACGACTTCCTAGAACGTCGGGCATCCGGAGCCGCGATGCGCGTGGCGGCTCGGGCACCAAGACAGTCACCCTCAGTTATCACGATCTTGGCTCGGCTCGGACAGCGAGCGTCATTGAAATTGATGGCCCGATCGAACGGCAGGGCTGGGCGGCACCTGCCGCCGTGCTGGGCACCAGCCGCTGGAACAGGTAGGTGATCGGGTCTACCGCTAACCTGAACCACCGCGTCACTGTCCATGGCCGCCGCGGCTCGCCGCCCGTGGCCTGCCGGTCTCAGGTTTTGAGTCGGCGGAAAAGGATCACGTTGTCGGGAACGCCTGCGAAGTTTTCAGCAGACGGTCGTCCTCGGCCAGGTCGGGCGTGAGCCGGGTGTCGGCGGGCAGTGCGGCGATCTGCGCGGCGAGGCGATGCTGCGCCAGCTGCGGCGGGAGCAGCTCGGGCAGCGCTTTGTAGATCGTGCTGCGGGACACGCCGACGAGCTTGGCGATCGCGCTGATGGAGCGGTCCGGCTCTGCGAGCAGTTGGCGGGCGTAGGCGAGTCTCTCGGGGGTCATCGCCGGCGGCCGGCCGAGTCGTTGCCCGCGGGCGCGGGCGGCGGCCAGGCCTTCGTTGGTGTTGGCCACGATGATGGTGCGGATGAACTCGGCCAGGGCGGCGAAGACGTGGAAGACGAACATGCCGCCGGCGGTGGTGGTGTCCAGCTTCTCGTGCAGCGACAGGAATCCCACGCCCTGGCGCTTGAGCCGGCCGACGATCGCGATGAGGTCTTCCAGGGAGCGGCCGAGACGATCGAGGGACACCACGGTCAGGGCGTCGCCGGGGCGGACGTAGTCGAACATGCGGGCCAGCTCCGGCCGGTCGGCGTTCTTGCCCGAGGCCTTGTCGAAGAAGCAACGCGCGCAGCCGGCCGCGGTCAACGCCGCCTCCTGGCGAGCGAGGTTCTGCTCCCGGGTCGACACCCGGCCGTAGCCAACGAGCGCCCCGGACAGCGGGGCCGGCGCGAGCGGATCGTCCGGAGCGGAGGTGGAAGCGGTCATGCGGTTCAGGGTGTCCGACAAACCTGTGATCGGCTTGTTGGACACGCCGACTTTCTGGACGGGTTTGTTGGACAGCCCTGACCGGCAGGCGGGCCTTGTCTTGATCTTGTCGAGGAAACGATCGTTTTTCAGGCAGCCTCTGCGGCGCCCCTTGAAGATCGAACCACCGAAGATCGGTGACGCGCTTACTGAAGGACGGTGTCGTCCCTACTGAACGCCCGCGTCACCGGCCAATGAAGAGCGGCTGGCGCTCAACAGACAGGACATGGGACCAGGACGCCGACCACACCATCCTGCCTGCTTACGCACAAGAACTGTCATTATGATGTAGGCAGATTATGCGGCTTATGTCCGACCTAATTATCGGATAACCGGTAACGATTAACCGTTAATGTGCCGGGTCGCCGGTCCGGGCGATTGCTGGCAGGATCGACGGCATGGCGATGACTGGGGCCGACGTGCGGTCGGCGGCGGAGGAGATGGACCTGGTGCTGCGCCCGGCGGCCGACGAGGATTGGTCGGTGCCCGCCGGCGGCCTCGACTGGTCCTGCTGGACCACCGCCGCCCATGTCGCCCACGACCTGCTCGGCTATGCCGGGCAGGTGGCGGGCCGGCCCACCTCCGGCTACCTGCCGTTCGACCTTCGGGTCAGTGCGGACGCCACCCCGGCGGACGTGCTGACGGTGGCGAACGCGAGCGCGGGGCTGCTCGCCGCCGCCGTGGACACCGCCGACCCGGCGGCGCGCGCCTGGCACTGGGGGCCCTGCGACCCGGGCGGGTTCGCGGCGATGGGCGTGGCGGAGACCCTGCTGCACACGTACGACATCACCCGGGGGCTCGACCTGCCCTGGCAGCCACCGGTCCGGCTCGGCGCCGCAGTGCTGGCACGGCTGTTCCCCGACGCCCCCGCCGGCGACCCGGCGGAGGTGCTGCTCTGGATGACCGGCCGCGCGGCGCTGGGCGACCCGCCCCGACGCACCAACTGGAGCTGGCGGGCCGCCCTGGAGCCCGCCGGACCGGCGGCCTGAAACGGCGGCGATGACGCCGCACCGCACCCCCACACGTCAACGCGGCCGCGCCGCTCCACCTGCGCCGACCCGGGGGCCGTCGGCAGTGGCGAGCGCTACGCGATCAGATCCGCGGGCGGTCGGTGGTCGTCCGTACCGTCGGGTGCGGTGCGGCGCCCGGCGGCGACGACGGCCGAGCGCAGCCGGTGGAGCGCATCCGTGCGCGCGCCGGCCAGCGCCGGCTCAACGGTCACCTCGGCGGCCCGGACGGGGACGTGGCGTGGGCCGGCGGCGACGGTCGTGCGGATGGTGTCGAGGATGACGGGGTTGCTGCCCCACCCGCCGCCGATGACGACGACCTTCGGATCGGTCAGGGCGACGACGGCGGCGAGGACGCCGCTGACGGCCCGGCCGAGAGCGTGGCGGGTGGCCATCGCCTCGGAGGTGGCCGCGGTGGCGGCGGTGAGCAGGCGGTCCACGTCGATGGCGGTGGACCGTGACTGCCGCAGGCCGAGTGCGTCGAACACCTCGACCAGCGGCATCGCGCGCCCGTGCGGACCGATGGTGACGAGGTGGGCGATCTCGCCGGCCAGGCCGGTGCCGCCGCGCCGGACCTCGCCGTCGTTGACGATGGCGCAGCCGAGCCCCTCGCCGAGGAACAGGTAGGCGAAGTCGTCGAGCGGCAGGCCGTCGTGCTCACGCTCGGCCTGCGCGGCCCAGTTCACGTCGTTGTCGACGGTGACCGGTCCGTGGACGTGCGGCGCCAGGACGTCGACGGGATCGAGCTCGCCGATGAGGAACGGCGCGTCGGGCAGCTGGGTCAGCCGGCCGGTGGCGCGGTCGACCGGATCGGCGGCGCTCACGACCGCCAGCCGGGGCGGCCGGCCGGCGCCCTCGTGGGTTTCCGCGGCCACGATGCGCAGGGCCGCGGCCACCTGCGCGGGCTGGGCTGGTCGGCTGATCCTCCGTTCGGCCCGGCACACGATGTCACCGTAGACGTCCACGCGTTCGGCCACGACGCCCTCGGGCGCGATGCTCACCGCCAGGGCGGCGCCGACGTCGGCGGCCAGGGCGTAGTACGAGCCGACCCGGCCGCGGCCGCGGCCACCGGGGGTGCGTTCGCCGGTGTCGGCCACGAGACCGAGCTCGGTCAGCCGCCGCACGCTCTCGCCCGCGGTCGGCTTCGAGATGCCGATCCGGGCTGCCAGCTCGGCTCGGGTCAGCCGCCTCTCGCGCATGAGGGCACGCAGCACCCGCTCGTCGGTCAGGGCACGCGCCAGGTCCTGGGCAGGCTTCGCCGGATCCACGCGCCAATTCTAGGCAAGGCTCTTGCCTAGAAGGAGGCCCGCCCCTACAGTCGCTTTAGGTAAGGAGACTTGACTAGAAGGAGCGCCGCCGTGTCGTCGTCACCCCTGCTCGCCCCGGGCACGCTGCCCGCCCTGCCGCACTGGGAGCGGCCGCCGACGGACCTGCCGGCCGCCATCCGAGAGATCAAGGCCGCGATCCGGGCCCGGATCGCCGCCTCCGGCCGCACCGTCGAGGAGGTCTTCGCCGTCGTCGAGCAGCGGATCAAGGCCGAGGTCGACGACATCCGGGCCGCGCGCGAGCGTACGGAGACCGTCTGGCCGGTCATCGACTACGCCGACATCGCGGCCGACACCGTGCCCGCCGACGCGCTCGCGCTGCTGCGCCGCCGTGGGTGTCTCGTCGTGCGCGGACACTTCGCGCGGGAGCAGGCGCTGACCTGGGACCGCGACATCATGCGGTACGTCGAGAGCAACAGGTTCTTCGAGAACTACCGCGGCCCGGGCGACGATTTCTTCGGCAGCGTCGGCTCCAAGCCCGAGATCTACCCCGTCTACTGGTCGCCGGCGCAGATGCAGGCCCGCCAGAGCGACCGCATGGCGCGGGTCCAGGCGTTCCTCAACAGCCAGTGGAAGCACGAGTCCGAGGGCGTGTGGTGGTTCGACCCGGACCGCGACTCGCTGTACCCGGACCGGATCCGCCGCCGCCCGCCGGGCACCAACTCCACCGGCCTCGGCACCCACCTCGACCCGGGCAACCTCGACCTGTGGATGACCCAGGCCTACCAGAAGGCGTTCCGGCACCTGTTCGACGGCACCGTCGAGCAGTACGACCCGTGGGACGCCGCCTACCGCACCGCCGGTCCGCAGTACCCCGGCTCGACGATGTGCTCGGCCTTCCGGACCTTCCAGGGCTGGACCGCCCTGTCGGACATGGCGCACGACCAGGGGGTGCTGCACACCGTCCCGATTCCCGGCGCCATGGCGTACCTGATGCTGCGCCCGCTGCTGTCCGACGTGCCGGACGACGACATGTGCGGCGTCACCGTCAACCAGGTCTTCCCGGCCAGCGAGAGGTGGCACCCGCTGCTGATGGAGGCGGTGAGCGGCATCCCGGACGTGCGGGCCGGCGACTCCGTCTGGTGGCACTGCGACATGATCCACAGCGTCGCGCCGGTCACCGACCAGCAGGGCTGGGGCAACGTGATGTACATTCCCGCCGCCCCCTGGTGCCGCCGCAACGAGGCGTACAGCGCGTCGGTGCGCGCGGCCTTCGTCACCGGGTCCAGCCCCACGGACTTCCCCGAGGAACACTACGAGCGCACCTGGACCAACCGCTTCCACCTCGACGACCTGAACGACACGGGCCGGAGGGGTCTCGGCCTCGACTGACCTCCACGCCCGCCGCCGAGCCGTCGGGTCAGTGGCGGCGCCAGGGCAGGCGCCAGCGCCGCCGGTTCGACGGCGAGGCGGGGGCCGGCTCGACCGGGGTGGCCGTCGGCGTGGCGGCCCGCTCCCGGTCGCTTCGCCAGCGGCGTACGGTGTCGTCGGCGTTGACCGGGCGGACCACCACCCGGGGGCCGGTGGGCGTACGCAGCCACGCCACGATCTCCGCGTTGAGGTCGGCGACGAAGGCGCGCACGGACTCCTCGGTGGGCAGGTCCCGCACCTCGTCGCGGAGCTGCTCGACGCGGCGGCGCAGCTGCAACGGGGTCGGCAGCAGCAGGTCGGTGGGGAGCGCCTCGCGCTCCAGGAAGCTCTTGATCCACCACGACTCGTCGTACGGCTGGCCCCGGCCGGGGATCGGCTTGCCCGCCCCGGGCAGGTTGTCGAACTCGCCGCGCTCCTGGGCCGTGCGGATCTGCGCCTCGACCGCCGCCTCCCAGCCAAATGCCACCGTCGCCACCTCCCAAACTCACGGTATCCGCTGTCCGCGGTGGGTTTCAGCGCGCGCGGAGGGCCCGGCATTCCCCGCCGTGCCGCGTGCCGGGCGGCCCGGGCTGACCCGGCGTACATTCCTCGGTGGCCCGTACCCTGCCCGAAAGGACCCCGCGTGCGCGACTGGCTGATCGGGCTCGGGGTGGCGGTGGCCTGTCTGATCGTGAGCTGGGCCGCGATGGCGCTGCTCGCCCGACGCCTTCCGCCGGGCATCCTGCGCGACCTGGCCGCGTTCATCCCCGACTGCCTGACCACGGTGCGCCGGCTGCGCAAGGATCCGCGGGTGCCCCGCCGCGCCAAGGCGGCCATCGTCTTCGCGGGCCTCTGGCTGGCCAGCCCGATCGACCTGATCCCCGAGTTCCTGCCGGTCATCGGCCCGCTCGACGACATCGTCGTGGTCGCCCTCGCCCTGCGGTACGCCGGCCGGCAGGTGCCCCGGCAGGTGCTGCTCGACGCGTGGCCGGGTGAGCCGCGGCTGCTGCTGCGGCTGCTCGGCCCGGCCCCCACCGACCCGGCCCTGACCGACCCGGCCGCCGGGCACGCCGACCGGCCGAGCCCGGAGCGTGCCGCCGACCCCGCCGCCGACCCCGCCGCCGGACAGCCCGACGGACAACCCGACGCGCCGCGGGGTGTCTTGCCGGGCGAGCGCTGAGCCGCTCGTGGGCACGTTGCTGGCGGCTTCGGCGGCGGCGTTCCTGCTGGCCCTGCTCTCGGCGGTGACCGGCTTCGGCGGCGGCGTGCTGCTGCTGCCGGTGTTCACCGCGCTGTTCGGGCTGCGGGTCGCGGTGCCGGTGCTCACCCTCACCCAGCTCTCCAGCAACGCCGCCCGGGTCTGGCTCAACCGCCGGGAGCTGCGTTGGCCCCTCGCCGGCCGGTTCGCCGTCGGGGCGGTGCCCCTCGCGCTGGCCGGCGCGTTGCTGCTGGCCCACGCCCCCCTCACCGCGCTGAAGCGGCTGCTCGGGGTGTTCCTGCTCGCCGTGGTGGCGTGGCGCCGCCTGGGGGCGCGGCCGTCCCGACCCACCGGGCGCACCTTCGTGGCGGTCGGCGCGGCGTCCGGGCTCGGGTCGGCGCTGCTGGGCTCCGTGGGCCCGCTGACCGCACCGTTCTTCCTGGCCTACGGCCTCACCCGGGCCGCGTACGTGGGCACCGAGGCCGCCGCCGCGCTCACCCTGCACCTGTCCAAGACCGTCGGGTACGCCGCCACCGGGCTACTCGGGCGGGACCGCGTGCTGCTGGGCGCGGCGCTCACCCCGGCCACCCTCGCCGGCGCATGGGTGGGCCGTCGGGTCGTCGGCCGGATCAGCGACCGGGTCTTCGTCGCCCTCGTCGAGGCCGGGCTGGTCGTCGCGGCGGTGCTGTTCCTCGCCGGCTGGTGACGGCCTCGGCGAACCCCTGCCACGGCCGTCCGGCCGGCCTAGGGTGGGTGGCAGAGGCTGACCTGAACAGGCAGGACGGTTCACGGTCGGTGCGCCATCCGGGAGGAGTGGACGTGACAGATCCGGAAGAGGACCGCGAGAAGAGCCACAAGACCGACGACGTGCTCTTCTCCACCGACGGGGATCCCCACCACCACATGGAGCAGGCTCCGCAGCCGGACGAACATCTGCCCGTCCAGTTCACCCACGACGGGGAGACGGAGACCGTCGGCGACGAGTGACGGTCAGGCCCGCCAGCGCACGTGCCGGTGCCCGTCGCGGGGGAACGGCGGCCGGGCCGGCAGCACGTCCTGGAAGGCGTACCCGCTCTTCTCCGCCACCCGGCAGGAGGCGGGGTTGTCGACCTGGTGCAGCAGCTCCAACCGGGTCAGCCCGGCCGCGCCGAACCGGGCGAACGCCCAATCGGTGACGGCGGTGACCGCGCGCGGCGCGACCCCCCGCCCGCGGGCCGGGGCCGCGGTCCAATAGCCCACCTCCGCGTACGACCGGCCGGGGGTGACCTCCTTGAGGAGCACGTGCGCGACCAGCCGCTCGCCGTCCGGGCCCGGTTCGAGGATCGCGAAGCTGAACCGGCGGCCGGCCGCCCAGCCCTGCCGGCTGCGCCGCAGGAACGCGCGGGCGTCGGCGGTGGTGCGGACCGGGTGCAGGGTCCAGCTGCGCAGCACCGGGTCCCGGTAGGCCGCCAGCAGCTCGTCGACGTCGTCGTCCCGCCACGGCCGCAGCAGCAGACCGGGCGCGGTGGGGGTGGGCGCGGCGCGCAGCTCGATCGACACCCCGGTAGTGTCGCCCGCCGTCCCGGCCCTGGCGAGCCCCTTACCGCGCCGGGATGTCGGTCCCCGCTGGTAGACCTTCGGCGATGACCTCGACACCGGCGACCTTCATGCTGACCCCGCGCGGGCCGTTCTCGCTGGCGGCGAGCATCCGCTTCCTGGAGGGCTTCACCCCGGCCCGGTACGCCGGCTCCGCCGAACCGGTGCTGCGCCTGGCGTTCCCGCTCGACGGCCGGTGGACCCCGGTCGGGCTGCGGGTGCGGCAGGACGCCGACGGGGTGGTGCACGCCCGGGCGCACCCGCCCGGCGACCCGCCCGACCGGGATGCCGTCCGGGCCCAGTTGCGGCGGATCCTCTCCCTCGACGTCGACGGTGCCGGCTTCGCCGGGGTGGGCGCGCGCGATCCGGTGGTCGGCGGGTTGCAGAGCCGCTATCGCGGCCTGCGCCCGGTGACCTTCTGGTCGCCGTACGAGGCGGCCTGCTGGGCGGTGATCAGCCACCGGATCCGGATCACCCAGGCCGCCACCGTGAAGGCCCGGCTCACCGAGCGGCTCGGCACCCCGGTCGAGCTGCCCGATGGGCCGGTCACCGCCTTTCCCGGGCCGGCGGAGCTGCTGCGCGGGGTGGACGCCCTGACCCGCATGGGCGGGCTGGCCGGCCGGAAACCGGAGTGGCTGTGCGGGCTGGCCGCCGCGGCGCTGGACGGCCGGCTCGACGCGGCCCGGCTGCGGGCGCTGCCCACCTCAGAGGCGCTGCGCGAGCTGTCGACGCTACCGGGGATCGGCCCGTTCTCCGCCGAGCTGATCCTGCTGCGCGGCGCCGGCGCCCCGGACGTGGCGCCCCGGCACGAGCCGCGGTTGCGCCAGGCCGTCCGGGACGCGTACCGCCTCGACGTGGACGTTGACGACGACACGCTGACCCGGATCACCGACGGATGGCGCCCGTACCGGACGTGGGTCAGCCTGCTGCTGCGCACCTGGCGGGAGGACGAGACCGGGGAGATCTCCGGCCGCCGTCGACGGTGAGCGCCGCGGCGCTCACCCGGCGGTGGTGTGCCGTTGGTAGTGGCGGGCGACCCGCGCCCGGTTGCCGCAGGAGGGTTTGCACCACTCCTGGCGCGGGTGGTCCTTGACGAAGTAGCGGACACAGCGGGGCGCCGGGCAGGCCCGCAACTGCTCGCGCGCCGCACTGGCGAGGAATTCGATGGCGGCGCGGGCCAGGCCCGCGGTGAGCCGCAGCCGGGCGTCGGCCGCCTCGCCCTGCCAGCTGATGCTGGGCCCGGCCCCGTCCGGCCAGCGCAGCACCGGCCTGACCGGCAGCGCGGCGGCCGCCCGGTTGAGCCGGTCCACCGCCTCCGGTGTGGACAGCAGCGCGGAGGAGTCGGCCCGGCTCGGCGGCCCCGGGCGGACCGCTTCGGCGAAGAGGGTCCGCAGCGCGCGGCGCACCGCCACCACGTCGAGCCGGGTCGGCTCGTCGGCCGTGTCGGCGAGCGGCCCGACGTCGCCGGCGTACTCGGGCAGCAGAGGCGCCTGTGCGTGGAGCCAGGCGGCCAGGCCGGCGACGTCGCCGAGGTCGTCGGCGACCCCGCCGGCGCCGTCGTGCCGGATCGTGCCGGCCAGGGCCAGGGTGAGCTGCTGCGCCATCGGTGCTCCTCCGGTACGGGCTTGTGCGTCCGCTGGGCGCCACTGTAGCGTGCCTAACGCCTAGAGTCGGAATAGCCATTAGGGGATCTCGGTGCTGGTTATCGCCCATCTCAGTGACACCCATATCGACAGTCATCCCCGATCGGCCGAACGGACCGCGCGGGTGATGGATTACCTGCACGGCCTGGCGCGACCGGTCGACGCGATCCTGATCACCGGCGACATCGCCGACCACGGCGAGGTGGCCGAGTACGAGACCGCGGCCCGGCTCTTCGACTCCCCGCTGCCGGTCCTGGTCTGCCCCGGCAACCACGACGTACGCGCCGCGTACCGCAAGGGTCTGCTCGGCGACGACCGGGGTGGCACTGGCCCGATCAACGCCCGGCACGACGTGGCCGGCGCGGTCTTCCTGCTCGCCGACTCCTCGGTGCCCGGCGAGGACGACGGCCACCTCGACGAGGAGACGATGGGCTGGCTCGCCGCCGAACTTGGCACGGTGCCGGCCGGCACGCCGACCTTCCTCGCCTTCCACCACCCGCCGGTGGCGCTGCACCACCCGATCATCGACCCGATCCGGCTGCTGCCCGCCGAGCCCCTGGCCGACCTGGTCGCCGCCCACCCGCAGGTCGTCGCCGTGCTGACCGGGCACTTCCACACCGCGGCGGCGAGCACCTTCGCCGGCCGTCCACTGCGGATCGCGCCGGGCGCGGCCTCCACCCTGCGAATGCCATGGGAGGGCGAGGGTCCGCTGACCACCCAGACCCAGCCGCCCGGCGTCGCGTTCCACGTCTACGACGACTCCGGCCTGCTCACCACCCACTACCGGGTGGTGGTCTGAGCGTGCGCGGGGTCGCCGTGCTCGGCTTCCTGGCCGCCGTCGCGCCGATCACCACCGCGCCGGGCACGAGCCTGTCCCTGGTCGTCTCGCGGGTCGCCGGCGGCGGCCGGCAGGCCGGCTGGTGGGTCATCCTGGGCACGGTCACCGGCCTCTACGTGCACGCCACCCTGGCCGCGGTCGGCCTCGCCGCCCTGGTGCTCCGCTCGTCGCAGGCGTTCTGGATCGTCAAGCTGGTCGGCGCGGCGTACCTGGTCGGGCTCGGGCTCTGGCTGCTCCGGCCCTCGTCCCGCCGCCGCACCCCGGCGGCGGCCGACCCACCGGACCCGGCCGGGGCGGCGGACCGATCGGCGCCCGCGACCCGGCGGCTGCCGTGGCGCGGGCACCATCCCTACCTGCAGGGCCTGCTCGGCAACGTGCTCAACCCCAAGGCCGCCGCCGTCTACCTGACCCTCGCCCCGCAGTTCCTCGAACCGGGCCGGCCCGTGCTGGTGCCGATGCTGGTGCTCGCCACGGCGCACGCGGCGCTGCACACCTGCTGGCTCGCCGGTTGGACCGCGGTGACCGGCGCGGCCGCCCGGCTGTTGCGCACCGTCCGGGTCCGTCGGCTGCTCGACCGGTTGACCGGGGCGGTCCTGCTCGCCCTCGGCGTACGGGCCGCCCTGCCCTGATCGTCGGTCGGCGCTGGCCCTGCCCCCGTCCGCGCCGTCGGGAACCACCTCGTCGTCGGGGGCGGTGTGGCGTAGGGTCACGTCAAGATCGGAAACCGGGAGGGCACGTGGTCGCGGTCGGCGCGCTGGTGGGAATCGGTCTGGTGGCGTTGGGCCTGGTGCTCACCCCGGGCCCGAACATGGTCTACCTGGTGTCCCGGTCGGTCACCCAGGGCCGCCGGGCGGGGCTGGTGTCGCTGCTCGGCGTGGCCGTCGGTTTCCTGGTCTACCTGGGGGCGGCGGTGGCCGGGATCGCGACCGTGTTCGTGCTGGTGCCCCCGCTGTACACGGCGGTGAAGCTGGCCGGCGCGGCGTACCTGCTGTGGCTGGCCTGGCGGACGCTGCGCCCCGGCGGCCGGTCGGCGTTCACGCCGCAGCCCCTGCCGCCCGACCGGGCGCGGCGACTGTTCACCATGGGTCTGGTCACCAACCTGCTCAACCCGAAGATCGCCATCCTGTACGTGTCGCTGCTGCCGCAGTTCATCGACCCGGCGCGCGGCCACGTCGCCACGCAGAGCCTGCTGCTCGGGCTCACCCAGATCGTCATCGCGCTGACCGTCAACGCGCTGATCGTGCTCACCGCCGGCGGCATCGCGGCGTTCTTCGCCCGGCGGCCGTTCTGGCTGCGGGTGCAGCGCTGGGTGATGGGCAGCGTGCTGGCGGGGCTGGCCGTCCGGATCGCCGCCGACCGGTCCCGGGCGGCGCTGGTCACCCCGTGATCGTGGGTCGTTCCGGCCCCCGGTGCGGGCGGTGCGGGTCGCCCGGCCGGTGACACGCCTTTGTCGCCCGGCCGGGGCCGGCGGGCGGCCCGAGGTGGAGCGTGCCGGTCAGAGCGCGTCCGGCTGGCTCAGCGCCGGATGCTGCTCGCCGGGTGCGGCGTGCCAGGCGGGGGCGTCCTCGGCGACGGTGGTGTCGATCCGCAGCCGGGACCAGTCGTCCAGCTCGGGCAGGTCGTCGGGGGCGAACCAGCCGACCTCGAGGGACTCGTCGCCGTCCGCGGTGGGCGCCCCGCCGACCGGGCGGCAGCGGAACCAGACGTTGAAGTATTCGCAGGCGTCCCCGTTGGGGTAGACCACCGGGTGGGTGGCGACCCCGCCGACCCGCTCGATCTCGGCGCGTACCCCGGTCTCCTCGAAAACCTCCCGCAGCACCGCGTCCGCCGGCTGCTCGCCCGGGTCGATCGCGCCGGCCGGCAACGACCAGCGGCCGTTGTCACCGCGCCGGGCCAGCAGCACCCTTCCGGCGTCGTCGCGCACCACGGCGCTGACCCCGGGCAGCAGGAGCAGATCGGTGCCGATGTGCTTGCGCATCCGCGCGACGTACGGGGAGACGGGCATGGCGGCACCCTACCGCCGGGTGTCGCGGTGGCGGCGCACCATCCCGGCGGCGAGGGGGCGGCGTCCAGGTCACCGCCGGCGCCGCCCTCGGCCCCTACGCGTTCGCGCTCTGCCTGGCCGCGGGCGGCTTCGTCGCCTCCGCCGCCGGGCAGACGGTGGCGCAGTCCGGCGCCGCACTGGCCGCCATCCGCTACGGCTTCGGACTGCTGCCGGCCGTGGTCATGGTCGTCGCGGTGCTGCTGCAACGCCGGTACACCCTCGACCGCGCGGCCCGCGCCGAGGGCTGACCCGGACGAGCCCCATCACTAGACTTCGCCCTCGATGGACGCCCAACCCACTCCCCCCGCCGACACCCGCCCCTGCGCCCACTGTGGACGGGATGTGCCGCAGCGCGCCGGCGCGGGCCGGCCGTTCCGCTACTGCCGGGACAACGACGGCGCCTGCCAGCGGGCGTCGCGCAACTCCCGGATGCGCCACCGCACCGCCCCCGGCCTGCCCGGCCAGGTCGCCCGCACCTGGGAGGCGGTGGACCGGCTGGACCAGATCGTGGAGACCCTCACCGAGGCGCTGCACGCGGAGCTCTCCCCCGCCGGCGTGGAGCGGCAGCTGGCGCAGTTGCGCGCCGAGGCGGCCGCCCAGGTGGCCGCCGCACACACCGAGCGGGACGACGCCCGCCGCGACGCCGAGGACGCGGCCGCGGCCGCGGTCCGGGCCCGCCAGGAGGCCCGCGCGGCGGTCGCCGAGCGGGACGCCGCCCGCGAGCGGGCGGACCGGGCTGTCGAGCAGGCCACCCACGCCGCCGGCCGGGCGGAACAGGCCGAGGCGGGTCGGGACGAGTCGCGGCGGGAGGCCGGCGCGGCGCAGGCGCTGCGGGTGCAGGCCGAGCGGGACCGCGACGCCGCCCGCGCCGAGCTGCGTACCCTCCGGTCGGAGCTGGAGGGCGAGCGGCGCCGGCTGGCCGACCTGACCGTCGAGCGGGACGCGGCGCGGGGCGACGCCGAGCGGGCCACCCGCTCGGCCGGCGAGGCCCTTGAGCGGGCCGAGCGGTTGCGCGCGGAGGCCACGCAGGCCCGTACGGAGGCCGAGGCGGCGCGGGCCGAGGCGGCCCGGGCGGGAGCGACTGCCGGCGAGGCCGACCGCGCCCGCCGGCAGGCCGACGACGCCCGGGGCCGGGCCGAGGCCGCGCGGCAGGAGGCCGACGCGGCAACCGCCGCCGCCCGCGCGGAGCTGGCGGCCCGGACGGCCGAGCAGGGCGGCCTGACCGCCGACCTGGTCGCCGCGCGCGACGCCGCCGCGTCCGCCGAGGCCCGGCTGGCGGACCTGACGGTACGACTGGGATCGGCCGAGGCCGACCGGGACCTGGCCCAGCGACGGGCCGCGCAGCTCGCCGACCAGGTCAGCGACCTCGCCGGCGCGCTGGCCCGGCTCAGCTCCCGCCACGCCGACGACGCCGGGACGCCGCGTCCCGCCCCCTGACCGCCTCCGGTGACCACCGGCACGTCACCGCAGGCTGGGACGGGTCAGCGGCACGACCACGCCGGCAGCAATAATGACCTGGTGGGAAAGACGTACGAACGTATCGACGGCCGGCTGCGCACCTTCATCGAGGAGCAGCCGATGTTCTTCACCGCCACCGCGCCGCTGGCCGGCGACGGCACCGTCAACCTCTCCCCCAAGGGCCTGCGCGGCTCGTTCGCCGTGGTCGACGACCGGACGGTCGCCTACCTCGACTTCGCCGGCTCCAACGCCGAGACGATCGCCCACCTGCGGGAGAACGGCCGGATCACGCTGATGTGGTGCGCCTTCGCCGGCCCGCCGAACATCGTGCGGGTGCACGGCCGGGGCGAGCCGGTGTTCCGCGACGACCCCCGCTGGGCCGACCTGTTCCGGCTCTTCCCCGACATCGACGCCGGCATGCACGGCCTACGCGCGGTCATCCTGGTACGCGCCGAGCTGATCCGCGACACCTGCGGCTACGCGGTGCCACTGATGACCTACGACGCCGACCGGGACCTGCACGGGCGGCGCTTCGCCCGCGAGGACGACGCCTCGCTGAGCGCGTACTTCGCCGGCAAGGACCATGTCGCCACCAGCATCGACGGGCTGCCCGGCCTGCCGCTGCCGCTGCCGCCGACCCCGGCGGTGTGACGCCGGCGCCGGTCAGTGGATGCCGGCCATCAGCTGCCGGATGTGCCGGGCGAACATCACCGCGCCGAGCCCCAGCACCACCGACGCCAGCCCGAAGGTGAGGAAGTACGTCGGCTCCGGCCACGTCTCGGCCAGCCGGGCCACCTGACCACCGATCGCGTCGCCGACGGCGGTGGCGAGGAACCACAGGCCCATCATCTGGCTGGCGTACTTCACCGGGGCGAGCTTGGTGGTGGCCGACAGGCCCACCGGACTCAGCGCCAGCTCACCGGCGACCTGGATGGCGTACACGGCCACCAGCCACCACGGGGAGACCAGGTCACCGCCGACGGCGGCCTGGGCGGCCGCGGCCATCAGCACGAACGACAGGCCGTTGAGCACCAGACCGACGGCGAACTTCATCGGCGTGGAGACCCGGTGCCCGAGGCGCAGCCACAGCCACGCGGCCAGCGGCGCGCCGATGATGATCAGGATCGGGTTGACCGACTGGAGCCAGGACGCGGGGAAGGTGAACCCGAGCACGTCCCGGTCGGTCTTGTCGGCGGCGAAGATGTTCAGCACCGACCCCGCCTGGTCGTAGATCAGCCAGAACGCCGCGGCGAAGACGAACAGCCACAGGTACGCCTTCATCCGGCTGCGTTCGGTCCCGCTGATCTCCCGGTCGGTGAGGATCCGGGCGAAGTAGGCGATGGTCACCAGCACGGTGACGATGGTGAGCAGGTTCACCACGGTGTTGACAGTGAAGAGCCCGAACAGGGCGAGGACGGCGAGCAGCACCAGCACCGCCAGGGTGACGACGCCGATGCGGGTCAGCGCGCGGCGGCGGTCCGCGCCCAGCAGCGGGTCGGCGGGACGGGCGCCGGCCTCGCCGAGGTTGCGCCGGCCCAGCACGTACTGCAGCACGCCGAAGGTCATACCGATCGCGGCGGCGCCGAAGCCCAGGTGCCAGTTGATCTTCTCGCCGAGGAAACCGGTGATCAGCGGGGCGATGAACGCGCCCAGGTTGATGCCCATGTAGAAGATCGAGAAGCCGGCGTCGCGGCGCGGGGAGTCCCGGTCGTACAGGTCGCCGACCATGGTCGAGATGTTGGGCTTGAGCAGGCCGGTGCCGAGCACGATCAGCGTCATGCCGGCGAACACGCTCCACCGGGCGGGGATCGCCATCACGTAGTGGCCGGCCGCGATGACCACGCCGCCCCACAGCACGCTGCGTCGGGCCCCGATGAGCCGGTCGGCGACCCAGCCGCCGGGCAGCGCCATCAGGTAGACCATCGCGTTGTAGGTGCCGTACACGGCGTTGGCGGTGGACTCCCGGATGGCCAGCCCGTCGTCGGCGACCGCGGCGGTGAGGTAGAGCACCAGGATCGCCCGCATGCCGTAGAAGCTGAACCGCTCCCACATCTCGGTGAGGAACAGGGTCGACAGCGCCCGCGGGTGACCGAAGAAGGTCTTCCCGCCGGGCGGTCGGGCATCGACCGGCGCGTCACTGGTCATCGACACCTCCCGCGCACCTGGGGCGGCGGACATCCCCCGCGAACGGCCGCCTGCGGCGGCTAACATCCCCATTGACAGCGAAAACACTCCACCGTTTCGACCCGGCCGGGGACGACCCCGCCGGGTTCACGTCATGGCCGGTTACCCTTGCAGGGGTCGCGCGGCCGGATCACCCACCGGGGCGGGAATGCCTCGGCGGCGACGGACCGTTACACCGACAGGACCAGCACCACGAACGAGGGGAAGTCGATCATGGGCGAGCGTATGCTGCGCGGAAGCCGCCTGGGCGCGGTGAGCTACGAATCCGACCGCAACACCGAGCTCGCGCCGCGTCAGACCCGCGAGTACCTGTGCGCCAAGGGCCACCAGTTCGAGGTGCCGTTCGCCGTCGACGCCGAGGTCCCGACGACCTGGGAATGCAAGTTCGACGGCAGCGTCGCCCGGCTGGTCGACGGCAACGAGCCGGAGCAGAAGAAGGCCAAGCCGCCGCGTACCCACTGGGACATGCTGCTGGAGCGGCGCTCCATCGCCGAGCTGGAGGACATCCTGGCCGAGCGGCTCCAGGAGGTCCGCACCCGCCGCGGCCGCGCCTGAGCGCACCACGAACGACCGAAGCGCCCCCGGGAAGAACCTTCCCGGGGGCGCTTCGTCGTCGTGGGTCGTTCAGGGCCGGCCGGGCTCGACGATCTCGCCCTCGATGGCCCGGCCCTGGTCCGTCACCGGCTGCTGCGGGGCGGTGGGCGCCGGCGCCGGTTGCGGGGCGCCGCGGCGCACCCGGACCCGGCGGGGGCCGAACAGGTCACCGGCGACCATCGACGACACCCGGCGCTCGGCGGAACGTTGCACGCCGACCCGGGCGAGCCGGCGCACCGGCGGCACCAGGAGCAACAGCCCGGCCAGGCCGCTGACCAGCCCGGGGGTGGCCAGCAGCAACGCCCCCAGCAACCCCACCAGCCCGTCGGTCACCTGCGGCCCCGGCGGCTGCCCGGACTCCACGGCGGCCCGGAAACCCCGCCAGGCGCGCATCCCCTCGCGGCGCAGCAGCACCAGCCCGAGCAGGGACGCGGCGAACACCAGCAGGACCGCGGAACCGAACCCGATCCCGCGGCCCACCAGGACGAACACCGCCAGCTCCAGCACCGCCAGCAGCAGCAGGGCCGGCGGTACGAACCTCAGTCCTCGGCGCATCTCACCTCATCAACCATGGCGTCATCACGCTCCTCCAGCATGACACGTCCACGCTCAGGGCCACCGGACCTGACCGTCAGTGGTGCCGTGCAGGCCCCGCCGCACGGCCGTGCGCCGGTCCTGCAGCGCCCACCCGGTGACCCGCCACAGCGCCTCGGCCACGATCAGCGGGCTCATCTTGCTGTCGCCGTGCTCCCGCTCGGCGAAGGTGATCGGCACCTCGACGATCCGCACGCCGGCGCGGTGCGCCAGCCGGGACAGCTCCACCTGGAACGCGTACCCCTGCGAGGAGACCGACTCCAGGTCGATCGCCGCCAGCGCCGTCGAGCGGTACACCCGGTAGCCGCCGGTGGCGTCGGAGACCGGCATGCCCAGCGCCAGCCGCGTGTACAGGTTGCCGCCGCGCGACAGCAGCAGCCGCCGCAGCGGCCAGTTCACCACCCGCGCCCCCCGCGTCCACCGGGAGCCGATCACCACGTCCGCGTCGCGGGCGGCGTCCAGCAGGGCCGGCAGGTCCTCCGGGGCGTGTGAGCCGTCGGCGTCCATCTCCACCACCGCGTCGTACCCGCGGTCGCGGGCCCACGCGAAGCCGGCCAGGTAGGCCGCGCCGAGCCCTTCCTTGCCCTCCCGGTGCAGCACGTGCACCTGCGGATCGGTCCGGGCGAGGGCGTCGGCGAGCGCGCCGGTGCCGTCGGGGCTGTTGTCGTCGGCGACGAGGATCTCCACCGCGGGCGCGGCCGCCCGTACCCGGGTGACGATCCGGTTGACGTTGTCGGCCTCGTTGTAGGTGGGGATCACCACGAGGACCCGCCCCACCCCGGGATGGCCGACCGTCCGCCTGTCGGCTACCTCGACCACCGCGCTACCGCCTTCCACCGGCGTACCGGCACCCGTCGTCCTCAGCCGGGGGTGACCTCCCGGCGGCGGCGCAGCACCGCCGCGCCGGCCAGGGCCGCGACGGCGAGCGCCGCGAGGGCCGCCTCGGGCCACACCCCCGCCCGGGTGGCCAGCGTACGACCGTCCCCGAGCTGCATCTGCCGGACCACCACGGCCGCGGTGTTGAATCCGGTGGCACCGTCTACCCGCCCGTCCGGGGTAACGAACCCGGACACTCCGACCGTGGAGGCCATCAGCGCGGCCCGGCCGTGCTCGACCGCCCGCAGCCGCACCATCGCCAGCTGCTGGCGGGCCTCGGCCACGTCGAAGGTGGCGTTGTTGGTCTGCACCACCAGCAGCTGCGCGCCGCCGGTGACGGTGTCCCGGACGATGCCGTCGTAGGCGACCTCGAAGCAGATCACGTCGCCGAGCACCGCCGGCCCGGAGTCGAGCACGCCGGGGTCGGTGCCGGCGACGAAGTCGGAGCGGATCCGGTCGACCTCGGAGCTGACGGCCCGGGCGATGGAGCGCAGCGGCACGTACTCGGCGAACGGCACCGGGTGCCGCTTGGTGTAGAGCTGGTCGAGGTCGGCGCCGCTGCCGGGGCGCCACAGCAGGCCGGCGTTGCGCACCTGCCCGGCTCCCGGGCCGAGCAGCACCGCGCCGACCAGGATCGGCGCGCCGATGGCGTCGGCGGCCTGGGTGATCCGGTCCCCGGCGCCGGGGTTGCGCAGCGGGTCGATGTCGCTGGAGTTCTCCGGCCACACCACCAGATCGGGCCGGCGCTGGGTGCCGGCGGCGACCTGCGCGGCCAGGGTCAGCGTGGCGTCGACGTGGTTGTTGAGCACGGCCTGGCGTTGGGCGTTGAAGTCCAACCCGAGCCGGGGCACGTTGCCCTGCACGATGGCCACGGTGAGGCTCTCGCCCGCGCCGCGTACGCCGACCGGCACCGCCGACCCGGCGCCGAGGACGACGGCCAGCGCGGCGAGCAGCCCCGCCACCGGCCGCCACTGCCCGGCCTGGTGGCGCCAGTTGCGCCAGCCGAGGGCCACGAGCAGCCCGCCGGCCAGCGCGACGGCGAAGGTGACCAACGGCGCCCCGCCGAGCGCGGCCAGCGGCAGCAGGGGGGAGGAGTCCTGGCTGAACGCCAGCCGCCCCCACGGGAACCCGCCGAACGGGGTGCGGTCGCGCAGCGCCTCCTGCCCCACCCACAGCAGCCCGGTCAGCACCGGCCACGCCCACCGCCACCGGTCGACCAGCGGGGTCACCCAGGCGGTGGCGGCGCCGAGCAGCGCCAGATAGCCGGCTTGCAACAGGGACAGCAGCACCCACGGCAGGTAGCCGGTGTGCAGGTTGGTCCACTCCAGCAGCGGCGCGAACAGGGCCACCCCGGTCAGGAACCCCAGCCCGGCGCCGGCGCGCAACCGCCGCCGGTGCGCCGCCGCGGCCAGCAGCGCCACGCCGACCGGCGCCAGCGGCCACACCCCGTACGGGGGGAACGCGGCCAGCAGCGCCAGCCCGGCCACGACCGCCAACGGCACGGCCACCTTCAGCGGGAGCGGACGCCCGGCCCCGCTGTCGCGTGCCCCGTCGGTGGCACGCGTCTCTTCCCGGTCGAGCGTCGTCACCGGCACCTCACCACGATCACGCGCCGAAGGCTACCCGGCCAGTGCCGTCCGATGCCGCTCCGGTGGCTTGCCCGGGGCCCAGCTGTCGATCTTTGTAACGGTGGGCAGTGCCCCCGGCTCGCACATCGCCAGCGACGATCACACGGTGGTCGTCCTCGTGCCGCATCAGAACAACTTCGAGCGATGGGGTACAGGCCGGCCCGACCGGCCCGTGACCGGTGCGGGCCCGGGGCCGGCCGGCCGCGAGGTTCAGCCGCGGCGCCGCGCCACCAGCACGGCATCGTGGATCGTGATGTCCCGCCCATCGGGGTCCACCGCGGCACGCGGCCGGGCCTCGGCCGTGCGCACCTGCCAGACCCCGGGGTCGAGGGCGGACGCCACCTCTTCCGCGGTGTACATCAGGTCGGGGAAGTGCATCCGGTGTGCCGTGGTCCGCAGGTCGGACGGGTGGTGCCCGACGATCAGCAGGGTGCCGCCCGGGGCGACCGCAGCGGCCAGCCGCGCGAACAGCTGCCGTCGCGCCTCGCCCGGCAGGTGCATGAACTGCGCCGACACGAGGTCGTACCGGCCGGCGGCGGGCGGCTGGTCACGCAGGTCCGCCTGCGCCCAGGTGATCCGGGCGGCAACCGCCTCACCGGCCGCCGCGGGGTGCGCCGCGGCCCGCCGCAGGGCAGTGTCGGCGATGTCGACCGCGGTGACCTGCCAGCCCCGCTGTGCGAGCCAGACGGCGTCGGCGCCCTCGCCGCAGCCGACGTCCAGCGCCCGGCCCGGAGCCAGGGCGGTGGCCTCGGCCACCAGCTGCGGGTTGGGCCGCCCACTCCACACCGCCGGCCGGGCCCGGTAGCGCTCCTCCCAGGCGGCCTGCTCGAACATCGTGCTCAGGTCACGCCGGTAGCCGGCGACGGCGTCGTCGGTCTCCTCGGCGATCAGGTCGGCGTTGATCGCCGCGCCGGCCATCAACCCCGCCCCCGCGGCCGTGACCACCTGCGCGCGTACGTCGGCGACGTTGCCCGCCACCCACACTCCGGGCACGGCGGTGGCGCCCGTCGGATCGGCGGGGATCTGCGCGCCGACGACGTGGCCGGCCATCTCCACGTCGGCCGGGGCCAGCCCGAGCGACTCCAGCACTCCCGCCCTCGCGGTGGCCCGGGCGGCCACCACCACGGCGTCGAGCGCGACGATCTCGCCGGAGGTCAGCCGCACCCCGGTGAGCGCGTCGCCGGTCACCTCCAGCGCGGCGACCGGGCCGTCGACGACGGTGATCCCCCGCGCCGCGAGCCGCTCGGCCTCTTCCGCCCCGGGCGCCGGGACGCCGTGCAGCAGCAGCGTCACGTGCGGGCTCCACTGCCGCCACAGCTGCGCCTGGTGCGCCGCGAGGGGCCCGGTGGCGAGCACCCCGATCCGCCGGTCGCGGACCTCCCAGCCGTGGCAGTACGGGCAGTGCAGCACGTCGCGACCCCACCGCCCGGCCAGCCCGGGCACGTCGGGCAGCTCGTCGACCAGCCCGGTGGTGACCAGCAGCCGCCGGGCCCGCACTTCCCGCCCGTCGTGCAGGGTCACCAGGAACCCGTCGCCGTCCCTCGTCGCGTCCTGGGCCGTCCCGTTGATGATCTCGCCGCCGTACCGGGTGACCTCGTCGCGGCCGGCGGCGAGCAGTTCGGCCGGCGGCGTGCCGTCGCGGCCGAGGAAGTTGTGCACCTGCCCGGCGGGCGCGTTGCGGGGCTGCCCCGCGTCGACCACCAGCACGGACCGTTGCGCCCGGGCCAGGGCCAGCGCCCCGCTGAGCCCGGCGGCCCCACCGCCGATCACCACCACGTCGTATCTGTCGTTCATCGTCGCCTCCGTCGCTGTTGTCGGTGCCCACCGTGCGCCCGACCCGGCTCAGTGGCAAGTAGTGTTGCTGTTATGGCAAACGAGGAGTCGGCGGTGCTGGCTGCGGTGGGTCCGCGGCTGCGGGCCCTGCGCACCCGGCGCGGCGTCACGCTCGCCCAGCTCGCGGAAACCACCGGCATCTCGATCAGCACCCTGTCCCGGCTGGAGTCCGGCGGCCGCCGGCCCACCCTGGAGCTGCTGCTGCCCCTCGCCCGGGCCCACCAGGTGCCGCTGGACGAACTGGTGGGCGCACCCGCCACCGGCGACCCCCGGGTGCACCCGCGGCCGATCGTCCGCCACGGCATCACCTTCCTGCCGCTGACCCGCCGCCCGGGCGGCCTGCAGGCGTTCAAGCAGATCTTCCCGCCGCACACCCCCGCCGACCCGGAGCAGCAGAGCCACGAGGGCTACGAGTGGCTGTACGTGCTGTCGGGCCGGATCCGGCTGCTGCTGGCCGAGCACGATTTGCTGCTGACCCCCGGGGAGGTCGCCGAGTTCGACACCCGGCTGCCGCACGCGGTCGCCAACCCGGACCCGCGGCCCGCGGAAGTCCTCGCCCTCTTCGGCCCGCAGGGCGAGCGACTGCACGTGCGGGCCCGCCCCACCGGCGGCTGACGGCGCGCGGTGCGGATCCGCCGCCGGCCGGGCGGGATGTCGTACCCGGCTGGCACGGTGGTCGGCATGGAGGCAGACGGGCCGCCGACAGCGGCGACGACGTACGTGCTGATTCCGGGCGCCGGCGGCAGCGCCGAGTATTGGCGGCTGCTCGTCGACGAGCTGCGCCGGCGGGGCCGGGAGGCGGTGGCGGTGGACCTGCCGGCCGCCGACGAGCACGCCGCCCTGTCCGAGTACGCCGCCGTCGTGCGCGCCGCCGTGGACGGCCACCGCGACGTGACGCTGGTGGCGCAGTCCCTGGGGGCGTTCACCGCCCCGCTGGTGGCCGACCATCCGGCGGTGCGGCTGCTGGTGCTGGTCAACCCGATGATCCCCGCACCCGGGGAGACCGCCGGCCAGTGGTGGGCGGCCACCGGCCACGCACCGGCCCGGGCGGCGTACGCGGCCGCGCAGGGCCGCCCGGTAAGCGACGACGTGGACCTGCTGGTGGACTTCTTCCACGACGTGCCGCCGGAGGTGACCGCACGGCTGATGGCCGCCGGCGGGCCGGGGCAGTCGCCGGCGGTGTTCACCCGGCCGAATCCGCTGCGCCGCTGGCCCGAGGTGCCGACCCGGGTGGTGTCCGGCCGCGACGACCGGTTCTTCCCGCTGGAGTTCCAGCGCCGGCTGTCCCGGGAACGGCTGGGCGTGGCGCCCGACGAGCTGCCCGGCGGGCACCTGCTGGCGTTGAGCCAGCCGGTGCTGCTCGCCGACCGACTGGAGGCGTACCGGCCGCAGGTGTGAGGCGGAAACGAAATCGGGGCGCGGCTCGCGCCGCGCCCCGATGCTCCCAGGCCCTTCCCGGCCGGTGGGGCGAGAGTGAACGACGCCGACCTTCGGACCGACCCGACGCGGACTGGCTGCCCCCGCCTGGCCGTTGTCTACTGGCCGTGCCTTTCACCCTGCCCGTACACCGGTAACCGCGGCCGGTTCGCGCCGCCCCGCCGACCCCCGCCCGCTGGACCTGGCCGCCGCGACGCGGTGCACGAATGTCGCTCGGCCAGCGGGCGAAGGGACGAAGCGAACAACAGCCGCTTCCCGTGGTAGGACTCAAAGACGGTACGTGTTGCACCCCGCCCGCTGTCAACCCACCCGGGCCTGTCGTGTGTTGCGACACGGCGTGTCGCGTCGGCGCGTCTCGATGGGGCCGACATTTGGCGGCGTCAGCGGTCCAGATGGTGGCGCAGCAGCGCCCGCGCCGCCGTCGGTTGGTCGGCGGCGAGGAGCCCACCGGCGGCCAGCACGTAGTCGACGTCGACGACGGGCCGGGCCGCGCGGGGCAGCGGCCACCCGCCGGCGTGGTCGCCGAGCACCGCGCCCAGCACACCGGCGGCGACGTCGGGCACGGCGTGGCGCAGCACCCCGCCGGAGCCGACCAGCAGCCGCACGTCACGCAGGTCCCGGCCGGCCCGTTCCCCGGTCGCCGCGCCGCGGGCGTGCCGGCGCAGCGCCACCGTCGCCGCGAGGGCGGCGATCCGGGCGTCGACGGCCCGGTCGGTGTCGTCGGCGGGCAGGAAACCGGGGTCGGCGGCCCGCACCGCCGCCGCAGCGGCCAGATCGTCCTGCTCGCCCGGGCTGAGCAGACGTTCCTCGGCGGCGGCGCGCACCACGCCGGGGGCGCTCCACCGCATGCCCAGGTCCCCCTCGACGGTCCGGGCCCGCCACAGGGTGCCGGCGACCTCCCGCCCGGGCCCGCCGGCCCGCTCGTCGGGGGTGAGCACCGAGTACACGTCGGTGGTGGCGCCGCCGACGTCGACGACGGCGAGGTCACCGCCAAGGGCGTCGGCCAGCACCTCCACCCCGGTGAGCACCGCGTCGGGGGTGGCGGCCCGCACCAGCCGGGCGAAGCGGGTGCCCCGGGAGAGCCGTTTGCCGCCGATGACGTGGCGCAGGAACACCTCCCGGATCGCCGCCCGCGCCGAGGCGGGGGCGAGCACGCCGATGCGGGGCAGCACGTTGTCGGCGACGGTCACCGGCACCTTCGCGGCGGCGAGCAGGGCGTGCAGGTCGGCGCGGACGTCGACGTTGCCGGCGAGCACCACCGGCACCCGCCAGCGGGCCTTCGCCAGCCGGGTCGCGTTGTGCGTCAACACCTCGGCGTCGCCGCCGTCGGTGCCGCCGACGAGCAGCACCACGTCGGGGCGGGCGGCGCGCAGCGCGGTCAGGTCGGCCGCGCCGAGCCGACCGGCGGCCACGTGCACCACGTTCGCCCCGGCGGACAGGCCGACCCGCCGGCCGGCCTGCGCGGTGACGAGGGGCTCGTAGCCGATGACCGCGAGCCGCAGCCCACCGCCGGCCGACGAGCAGACGTACCAGGGCGCGTCGGTCACGCCGAGGGCGGCGGTGGCCGCGCCGACGGCGGCGTCCAGGCCGTGCAGCACGTCCGTGCCGACGGTGGTGGGCGCCGACGCGGCCGCGACCAGCGCGCCGCCGTCGAGATCGACCACCGCCGCCTTGGTGTACGTGGACCCGACGTCGGCGCAGACGGCGACGTTCACGCCGCCGGGGGTACAACCACCGTGCCGGTCGCGGTGACCGCCACGATCGGTTCCGCCAGCACCTCGGCGGCCGACTCGGACTTGTCCGGGCGACCCCGGCACACCACCCGCGCTTCGAAGTCGATGGTGCGGCTGCGGGTGCCCACCCGGGTCACCGTCGCAACCACCTCGAGGACGTCGCCGGCCTTCATCGGCGCGGTGAACTGCACGTCGGAGTAGGAGGCGAACAGGCCCTCGTCGCCGTCGGTGCGGATGCACACCTCGGTGGCGACGTCCCCGAACAGCCCCAGCGCGTACGCCCCGTCGACCAGGTTGCCCGCGTAGTGGGCGTGGGAGTACGGCACGTACCGGCGGTGGGTGACGGTCAGCCCGACCCGGGAATCGCTCATGCCGATACCTCCCTTCGGTCGGCACCGGCACGAGGCTCATCCGCGCTGTGCCTGATGATTCGCTCGCTACGCTCGCTCATTGCTTCGCCTTCTTGTTCGTGATCAGCGCGTGCACCAGGTAGCTGGCCACCTCGCCCGGGGTGGTGCCCCGGCCGAAGATCCGGTCCACGCCCAGCTCGTCGGTCATCGTCTCGTCGAACCGGGGCCCGCCGACGATCAGCAGCGGCCGCTTCCCGGCCGGCATCGCCTCCCGGAACGCCGCGGACATCTCCCGGGTGTTGTGCAGGTGCGCGTCGCGTTGGGTGACGACCTGCGACACCAGCACCGCGTCGGCCTTCTCCGCGCGGGCGGCCTCCACCAGCTCCGGGACGCT
The DNA here is from genome assembly GCF_045207895.1 of Micromonospora sp. NBC_00898. Lineage (NCBI taxonomy): Bacteria > Bacillati > Actinomycetota > Actinomycetes > Micromonosporales > Micromonosporaceae > Micromonospora > Micromonospora sp. NBC_00898. Next base: position 1,951,517 of record NZ_CP108775.1, on the reverse strand, counting down.
GACCTGCGCGCCCAGGTTGGTGACCTTCAACTCCCGGTAGTACTCCAGGCCCTTCTCGCCGGCGATGCCCTTGACGTTGAGGATCGCGTCGATGCCCACGGTGTGCGCGTCGGTGCCGATGCACGCCCCCACCACGGACAGCTTGCGCCGCAGCTTCTGCTTCACCACCGCGTTGACCTCCTTGGCCGACAGCAGTGGGAAGTCCCGCTCCACCACCTGCACGGCGGCCAGGTCCACCAGGTGGTTCACCCGCCCGTACACGACGAAGAAGGTGAATCCTTCGCTCATCGGCTTGGCGTGCACCAGCATCGCCGGGTCGATGCCCATCTTGTTGGCCAGCTGCACGGCCGCGCCCTCGGCCCGCTTGTCGTGCGGCACCGGCAGGGTGAACGACACCTGCACCATGCCGTCGCCGGTGGTGTCCCCGTACGGCCGGACGATCTTCTTCTCGGCGCCCGCGCCGGTCTCGACGGCGCTCACGCCTGCTGCCCTTCCAGGATCTCGGTGGCCGGGTTGAAGTAGTCGGCCTCGTGCTTCGCGACCCCGTCGAGGCCCTTGCCCCGGTCCGCGGGCCGCTTCATGATCCCGAAGGTGCCCTCGGCGATCGCGGTGAGCAGCGACTGCTCCCCGATGCGCTCCAGCAGGTCCAGCGCCTCACCGAGCACCCGGTTGGCGCGCTGCTGGATGAACCCGCCCGGCGCCGGCACGAAGTCCTCGTGCAGCCCACCGGCCGCGCCGAGCACGTACCGGACGTTCTGCAGGGCGATGTCCCGGTCGGACAGCCACGGCGTGACCACCGCCTCGGTCATCATGCCGACCAGCAGGATGCCCTGCCCGGTCATGGTGCCGACCAGGTTGAAGAACCCGTCGAGCAGGTTGCCGCGGAACACGTCGCCGGTCATGTGCTTCGTCGGCGGCATCCACTTCAGCGGCGCGTCGGGGAACAGCTCCCGGGCCAGCAGCGCGTGCGCCAGCTCGAGGCGGAACGACTCCGGCACGTCCGGGTTGATCTCGAACGCGTGCCCCAGCCCCAGCTGCCAGTCGGCCAGCCCGGCCTCGTGCGCGAAGTACTCGTTGAGCAGCTGCGACACGGTCACCGTGTGCGCCTCGTCAACGGCGTCGGCGGTGGTGAGGTAGTTGTCCTCACCGGTGTTGATGATGATCCCCGCCCGGGCGTGGACCTGCCGGGAGAACCGCTGGTCGACGAACGTACGGATCGGGTTGATGTCGCGGAACAGGATCCCGTACATCGAGTCGTTGAGCATCATGTCCAGCCGCTCCAGGCCGGCCAGGGTCGCCATCTCCGGCATGCACAGGCCCGACGCGTAGTTCGTCAGCCGCACGTACCGGCCCAGCTCCTTCGACGAGGAGTCGAGGGCGGCCCGCATCAGCCGGAAGTTCTCCTGGGTGGCGTAGGTGCCGGCGAAACCCTCCCGGGTCGCCCCCTCCGGCACGTAGTCCAGCAGCGACTGGCCCGTCGACCGGATCACCGCGATGACGTCCGCGCCGGCGCGGGCGGCGGCCTGTGCCTGCGGGATGTCCTCGTAGATGTCCCCGGTGGCCACGATCAGGTAGATCCACGGCCGCTGCCGCGGATCCCCGTACCGCTTCACCAGGCGGTCCCGCTCGGCCCGGCGCCGGTCGATCTGCCGGATCCCCGCGCCGACCGCCCGGCGGGCGGCCTTGCGCGCCGCCTTCGCGGCCTTGCCGGTGGGCTGCTGGAAGCGCACCGACCCGGCGGCGGCCTTCTGCGCCAGCAACGTCACGTCGCTGATGTCCTCCCGGGCCAGGGCGTCGAACACCGACGCCGCCACCCCGTTCCCCAGACCCGTGTCGGCGACCACCGCATCGACCAGCCGGTTCACCCACGGGATGCCGTCCGGGTCGGCGCCGGTCACCCCGGCCAGCCGCAGCACCGCCCGCTCCACCGACACGGTGGTGTGGCTGCGCGCCAGGTCCACCACCGGCTGCCCGGCGCGGCGCGCCAACTCCCGCGCCCGCGCCACCAGCGCCGGATCCAGCTCAAGCTTGCCCGTCACGCCGTCACGCCCCGTGCGGTACCGATGGTTGCCTCGCTCACGAAGACCCTTCCTCATAGATCACGTCACCCCGCAGGACCGTGGCCCGGCATGCCGGCAGCGGCGTCGGGTCCGCCGGACCCCGCAGCTCCGGGTCCTCGGCCAGCAGCACCGGCAGTCCCCGGTCCACCCCGGCCGGGGTGGACCACACCGCGAACGTCGCCGGCGCACCCAGCGCGAGCACACCCTCGTTGTCCAGGTGCACCGCCCGCCACCCACCGCGGGTGTGCGCCGCGAACGCGGCCCGCACGCTCATCCGCTGCGCCGGGTTGTGGTGCGCCGCCGCGGCCCGCACCGAACCCCACGGGTCCAGCGGCGTCACCGGCGAGTCCGACCCGAACGCCAACGCCACCCCGACCGAGTGCATCGCCCCCATCGGGTTCGACTCCAACGACCGGGACAGGCCCAGCCGCGACTCGTACATCCGGCCCGCGCCGCCCCACAGCCGGTCGAACGCCGGCTGCATCGACGCGACGATCCCGTACTCCACGAACCCGGCGATCAGCCGCTTGTTCATGATCTCCGCGTGCTCGATGCGGTGCCGGGCCGCCCGCAGCCGGTCGGTGCCCACCTTCTCCGCCGCCGCCGCGAACCCGTCGAGCACCGTGGCGATCGCCGCGTCGCCGATCGCGTGGAACCCGCCCTGCAGCCCGTGCGCCGCACAGTCCAACAGGTGGTCACGCACCTGGTCGGCGGTGAGGTACCCGTGGCCGCAGTGGTCCCCGTCGAGGTACGCCTGCGACACGTGCGCCGTCCGCGACCCCAACGCCCCGTCGGCGAACAGGTCACCACCGGCACCCACCGCGCCCAACTCCCGGGCCCGCGCCGCGCCCAGCAGCTCACCCCAGTAGCCGTACACCTCCGGCACCCCGTCCCCGGAGATGGCCAGCAGGCCGGTGAAGTCGGCCTCGTCGGAGATCTCCGGGCCGCCGCACTCGTGCACCGCGGCGATCCCCAGCGACGCCGCGTGCCGCAACGCCACCCGCTGCGCCGCCACCCGCTGCGCCCGGGTCACCGACCCCTGCGCCGCCGCCCGCACCACGTGGTGGGCGTCGCGCCGCAACCAGCCCGACGCGTCGTAGCCGGGCGCGGCCGCCGCCTCCGGGCAGGCCGCCAGCAGCGCCGCCGACACCAGCGCCGAGTGGATCGACGCCTGCGACAGGTACATCCGCCGGCCGCCGGCCGCCCGGTCCAGCGCCGCCGCGTCCGGCAGCGTCTTCTCCGACCAGTTCGACTCGTCCCAGCCGTGCCCCAGCACCACCGCGTCACCCGGCAGACCCGCCGCGAACGCCGACACCGCGTCCAGCAGCTCACCGGCCGAGCGCACCGCCGACAGGTCCAGGCCCGACAGGACCAGCCCGGTGTCGGTGGCGTGCACGTGGGCGTCCACGAAACCCGGCGTCACCAGCGCGCCGTCGAGGTCCACCACCCGGTCGGCGGCCGGGGCCTCCGCGTCCACACCCAGCCAGACGATCCGGCCGTCCCGGACCAGCAGCGCCGTCGCGCTCGGCTCGGCCGGACAGTGCAGCACGCCGCCGCGGTACAAGGTCGAGGGGTTCGTCATGGGGTTCAGTCTGCCGCCAACCGGGACTCGAACAGCGCACGCACCCCCGGCTCGGAGCGCAGCAGCTCCAACGCCAACTCCGCGTGACCCGGCACGTACCCGTTGCCCACCAGCATCGTCACGTCCGCGGCCAGGCCCTCGGCGCCCAGCGCCGCCGCCGCGAAGCTCGTCGCCATCGAGAAGAAGATCACCGTGCCGCCGTCCTCGGTCGCCAGGACCGCGCCGTGCTCGCAGCCCGGCACGTCCACGCAGACCACCGTCACGTCGGCCGGGGCGCCCAGCGCCGTGGTCACCGCCGTGGACAGCCCCACCGGGTCGCGGGCGTCGGCCAACGCGACGCTCGTCGCCAGGCCGGCGCGCTCCAGCGCGTCCCGCTCCGCCGCCACCGGCACCACCCCGACGGTACGGCCGGCGCCCGCCCGCCGCGCCGCGGCCAGCGACAGCGACCCGCTCTTGCCGGCGCCGCCGATCACCGCGACGTTCACCGGCCGCGGGTCACCCTCGCGCTGCCGCCGCGCCACGTGCTCGGCCACCACCCGCGCGGTCAGCGCCGGCGCCCCGCACACGTCCAGCACCGCCAGGGACAGCTCCGGGTGCAGGTCCGCCGGCAGCACCGCCGCGATCGACCGGGCGAACAGGATCGCGTACCCGTCGCAGGGCACCTGCTCGCTGCGCCCGTCCCAGCGGGCCAGCCCGTCGAGGATCGTCAGCGGGGTCAGCGTCAGCGACACCAGCGTCGCCACCCGGTCGCCCACGGTCAGCCCCAGCGGGGACCGCCGGCCGGCCTCCTCCACCGTGCCGATCAGCATGCCGCCCGACCCGGTCACCGGGTTCTGCATCTTCCCCCGGGTGGAGATGATCTCCAGCACCTCGGCGCGGACCTTCTCCCCGTCGCCGCCGTGCTTCTCCGACAGCTGCCGAAAGCTCGCCGCGTCCAGGTTCAGCCGCTCCACCCGGATGCGCACCTCGTTCGACGCGATCCGCGGGTCGGCGTCCAGCCGCCAGGCCGCCTGCGGCAGCACCCCCGCCGGTTCCACGACGCGGTGCAGACCCACCGGTGACGTCACGCCGACCCCCCTACCTAAGCCGCCCGAAGCCCTGGCCAGGACTCGCGTCGCGGGAAAACTTACGGCAGACTAATTTCTTCACCGGATATTTTCCAGTAGCCTTCGGGATCGCTGATCAACCCGCACCACGAAACGAGGAGGGGCCGTGACCCAGACCCAACCGGTTGAGACCATCCCTCAACCCCGTCACGCCCCGGTCGCCGTACCGACCGCCGGGCAGCCGTACGAATACCGCCGCAGCCCCCTGGTCGAACCCGACTGGACCCGCTTCCCCGGCTGGCGCCACGTCACCCGGGAGCAGTGGGAGAACGCCCAGTGGCAGCGGGTCAACTGCGTCAAGAACATCAAGCAGCTGCGCACCGTCCTCGGCGACACCGTCGACGAGACCTTCTACGCCGACCTCGAGGCCGACCAGAAGGCCCTGGCCACCATGTCCATGCTGGTGCCGCCGCAGATGATCAACACGATGGTGCCGTTCGCGCCGATGACCACCGAGGCGTTCCTCGCCGACCCCATCCGGCGCTACATGATCCCCGTCGCCTCCGACCGGCGCACCGACTGGCCGTCCCACCCCTACGCCAGCCGCGACAGTCTCCACGAGCACGACATGTGGGTCGCCGAAGGCCTCACCCACCGCTACCCCACCAAGGTCCTCGCCGAGCTGCTCTCCACCTGCCCGCAGTACTGCGGCCACTGCACCCGGATGGACCTCGTCGGCAACTCCACCCCCGCCGTCGACAAGCTCAAGCTCACCCTCAAGCCCGTCGACCGCTACGACGCCCACATCGCCTACCTCAAGGCCCACCCCGGCGTCCGCGACGTCGTCGTCTCCGGCGGCGACGTGGCCAACGTCCCGTGGAAGAACCTTGAGTCCTACCTGATGCGGCTGCTGGAGCTGGAGACCGTCCGCGACATCCGGCTCGCCACCAAGGCCCTCATGGGCCTGCCCCAGCACTGGCTCCAGGCCGACGTCGTCGAGGGCCTCGAACGGGTCGCCCGCACCGCCTCCCGCCGCGGCGTCAACCTGGCCATCCACACCCACGTCAACCACGCCCAGTCGATCACCCCGCTGGTCGCCAAGGCCGCCCAGACCGCCCTCGACGTCGGGGTCCGCGACGTCCGCAACCAGGGCGTGCTCATGCGCGGCGTCAACGCCACCACCCCCGACCTGCTCGACCTCTGCTTCGCCCTCCAAGGCGAAGCGGGGATCCTGCCGTACTACTTCTACATGTGCGACATGATCCCCAACGCCGAGCACTGGCGGGTCCCCGTCTGGCACGCCCAGCAGCTCCAGCACGACATCATGGGCTACCTGCCCGGCTACGCCACCCCGCGCATCGTCTGCGACGTCCCCTTCGTCGGCAAGCGCTGGGTGCACATGCTCACCGAGTACGACCGCGAACGCGGCATCTCCTACTGGACCAAGAACTACCGCACCTCGATCGAGTCCGCCGACCTGGAAGCGCTCAACAAGCGCTACGCCTACTACGACCCGATCGACACCCTGCCCGAGTCCGGCCAGCAGTGGTGGGCCGACCACCGCAACGACTGACCCGACCCGACCGTCGCCCCGGCACCCAGGTGCCGGGGCGACGCGTTTCCCCACCCCGGCACCACCGAGAGCTGCGGGCAATAGCCTCCAGTTCCATGAGCCCGGCCGCCCCCGACACCGCCGACCGGGTCACCCCGTCGAGATCTTCTTCGACGTCGTCTTCGTCTTCACCATCACCCAGCTCGCCGGCGTTCTCGAAGACGACCTCACCTGGGCCGGCTTCGGCCGCACCCTCCTGATCCTCGGCGTGCTCTGGTACGCCTACACCGGCTACGCGTGGCTGACCAACCACGTGCCACCCCGACGCCCCGCCCTGAAGATCTCTCTCTTCGCCGGCATGGCCGGCTTCCTGCTCACCAGCGTCGCCGTACCCACCGCGTTCACCGACACCCGCCTGCTCTTCGCCGTCGGCTACCTCGTCCTGATCATCGTCCACCTGATCACGTTCAGCCGCTCCGACGCACGCGCCGTCGTCCCCCGCCTCGCCCCCTACGACCTCGCCGCGGCGCTGCTCATCCTCGCCGCCGCGTTCGTCGGCGCCCCGCCACCTGCGCTCTGGCTCGCCGCCGCCCTCGTCCAAGCCGCCCTGCCCTACCTCACTCCCCGACACTCCTGGATCCGCGTCGCCGACACCTTCCACGTCTCCGCCCGACACTTCGTCGAACGCCACGGCCTGCTCGTGATCATCGCCCTCGGCGAGACCGTCATCGCCGTCGGCGCCGGCATCGACATCCACCACGTCACCGCCGTCACCGCCGGCGCCATCGTCATGGGACTCGCCCTGCCCGCCGCCATGTGGTGGACCTACTTCACCGACACCCGCAACGCCGACGCCGCCCTCACCACCGCCTCCCCGCGCGCCCGCACCCACCTCGCCGCCCGCACCTACGTGCTGCCGCACTACGTGATCCTGCTCGGCATCATCGCCACCGCCGCCGGCATCCACGCCGCCGTTCCCACCCGGACGAGCCCGCCAGCATCGCCGCCGCGCTCGCGCTCTCCGGCAGCGTCGCCCTGTTCCTCACCGGCGTCGCCAGCGCCCGGCTGGGCCTGCGCCTCGGCCTACCCCTGGCCCGACCAGCCGGCGCCGTCGCCGTGCTCGCCACCCTGCCCCTCGGCATCTGGACCGTCGCCGGTGCGCAGATCGCCGCGGCCATCGGCGTGCTCACCGTGATGCTGGTGGCTGGCGCAGTCCGCGGCGAGCCGCACACGGCGACGGCGTAGCGGTCAGCCGCCCCGCGGCGCGTACATGATGGCGGCGACGCCCAGCAGGCAGATCGCCGCGCCGGTGCGGTAGAGCTTGCTCTACCGCACCGGCGACGGCCTACCAGGTCTCGGTCGGCTGCGCTCAGGCCAGTGTCCGAGTCAGCTCCGTTGCGTACCGGAGGGCCCGTGCGGTGGCCGCTGGGGTGGCGGGCAGCAGCGGCGGGCGGACCGTCGGCGTCGGGATGCGTCCCGAGGCGTGCAGCGCTGCCTTGATCACCGACGGGTTGGGTTCGGCGAAGAGCGCGGCCGAGAGGACGGCGAGCTGGTGGCCGAGCGGTCGGGCCTGGGTGACGTCCCCGGCGCGCCAAGCCGCGATCAGCGCGGCGTAGTCGGCGGTGGCGACGTGCGCGGAGGCGAGGACGCCGCCGTGTGCGCCGAGGGCGAGCAGCGGCGAGATGTACGCGTCCTCGCCACCGAGCACCGCGAAGCCCGGCGGTACGTCGGCGAGGAACGCGATGGTGTCCGCGTCGATGCCGCCGACCGCGTGCTTGATCCCCACCACCCCGGGCAGCCCGGCGAGCCGGCGCAGCGTCCCGACGGAAAGTTGCTGCCCGCTGCGGTACGGGACGTGGTAGACGACCAGCGGCACCGGGGATTCCTCGGCCAGCCGGGCGAAATGCGCGAGCACCGCCTCCTCGCCGGGCCGTAGGAACGGCGGTACCAGGCAGAGCGCCGCCGTGATCTCGGGCCGTTCCGCGAGCGCCCGCAGCGCCTCGATGGTGTGCGCGCCGACCAGGAGCGCGGCCCGGCGCTCCCCGCAGACCGCGGCGATAGCGTCGATCACCCGAGCCTGCTCGGCGCCGTCGAGGGAGTGTGGCTCGGCGGTGGTGCCTAGGGCGACCAGGCCGGAGGCCCCGGCATCCAGCACCTCGTGGGCGAGGGCGGTCAGCGCGTCGAAGGCGACCCTGCCCTGCTCGTCGAACGGCGTGATCAGCGGTACGTACAGGCCCATTGGTGTCATGGGTCAAGCCTGCGTCCGGCGATCGTGAAGAACCAGTTCCGGTTGCTCAACAAATACGTAAGCTGAGCTGATGATTGACGTCCGCCGCCTGCGCCTGCTGCGGGACCTGGCCCGGCTCGGCACCATCGCCGCCGTCGCCGAGGCGCACACCTACACGCCGTCCGCGGTCTCCCAGCAGCTCGCCGCGCTGCAACGGGAGGCCGGCGTCGCGCTCCTGGAACGCGCCGGCCGCCGGGTCACCCTCACCCCGACCGGGGAGGCGCTTGTCCGGCACACCGAGGTGGTTCTCGCCGCCCTGGAGGCGGCCGATGCCACGCTGGCCGCCGCCCGCGGAGAGCTCTCCGGCACAGTTCGCATCGGCGCCTACCCGAGTGCGGTGCGAACCGTGCTGCCGCGGGCCCTGGTCGCGCTGGCCCGCGACCACCCGGCGCTCGACCTGATGGTCACCGAGCTGGACCCGGTCGCCATGCCCGACGCCCTGCGGGACCGCCGCCTCGACGTGGCCCTCTTGCACGACTACGACATTGTGCCGGTCGAGCCGGACCCGGCGCTGGATTCGACACCGCTGCTGGACGAGACGGTGTTCCTGGCCCTGCCCGCCGCAATGGAGCTCGGCCCGGAAGGCGACCCGATGTATTCGGTACGCGACGCGCAGTGGATCGTGGCTAGCCAGGGGACGCTGTGCCACTCGCTGGCCCTGCACGCCTGCGAGCTGGCCGGCTTCCGCCCGACCGTGCGCCACCACGCCGACGACTTCACTGCCATGCTCGCCCTGGTCGCCGCCGGCCAGGGCGTCGGGCTCGTACCCCAACTCGCCGTCGCGCGACCGCCCGCCGGGGTCCGCCTCGTGCGCCTCACCATCCGGCGACGTACCCGGATCGCGTACCGGCAGGGCGCCGGTGGCCACCCGGCGGTGGCGGCATGCGTCGCCGCGCTCCTAGCAGCCGGCCGCGACCACCTTGATGACCAAGCGGCCGGCGCGATGATGGGGTACGCCCAGTTCGAGGATGCCTCCTGAATGTTCTGCGTTGCTCATATGACGTTCGTCCAAACTCTCCAGGGCTTGGACGGCGTGGGGCGCTGGCAGGTAGCCCCGACCGGAGCTGCCACAGGCGCCGTTCGAGGGCCGGCCGGACACCCGACTACCTCGCCGCGGCGCTGATCAGGTTTACCCTGTAGGCATGGACCCGATCCGCTCCGTGCACAGCTCACGAACGCTCTATTACGCCCGGCCCGGCCGGCCGGCGGTCGTGGTCGCAGACCTCGCCCAGTTGCGGGGCCCGACCAGCGGAGTGGTCGAGCTTCCCCACCGGCTGTTCTGGCAGCCGGACCGCCACGTCGATCTCGACGCCCCGGGCCTACTGGCCTGGATGTACGAGACGGTGCTCACCGAAGCCGTTCAGCCCGACGAGCTGCGCGCTTGGCTCCACGGACCTACTCTCATTCGACTGTGGTCACAACTGTATCTGCCCCGCGGCGTACGCCGCGCCTGGGAGGAACGCCACCCCGTGCTGCACGCCCGGGACATCGCCGCCTGATGCTTGACCCCGACCTGTTTCAACTCGAAGTGACCCGCATCGCTCTCGCCGTGGCCCGCCACCACGGCTTTGCCCTCGCCGGCGGCCAAGCCCTCATCGCCCACGGCATCGGCGCCCGCCCCACCGAGGACATCGACCTGTTCACCGATGTCACCGGTGGCGTCACAGCCGCCGCCAAGCTGGTCCGCGACACCCTGGTCGACGCTGGCCTCGACGTCGACACGATCCCCGACCCCACCGAACTCGACGACGTCTTCTACGGCTTCGACCACGATATGACCGAATTCGAGGTCCGCCGCGGCGACCAAGCCGTCCGGCTACAGCTCGTGCGGTTCGCACGCAGCAACAGCCCGGTCATCCTCGACATCGGCCCCGTGCTGCACCTCGACGACGTGATAGGCACCAAAGTGGCCGCGATGATCACCCGCGCCCAACCCCGCGACTACATCGACGTCGCCGCCGTCCTCGACCGCTGTAGCCGGCAGGACCTGATCGCCCTCGGCCGCCGCGCGGACCCTGCCCTGACCGACGACGAGATCCACGAAGCCATGCAACGCCTCGATCGCCTACCCGACACGGTCTTCAGCCTCTATCGCCTCACCCCAGACCAGATCCGCGACCTCCATCACGCGTTCGCAGACTGGCCGCGATGAGCCCTCCATTCGCCGGTGGATCACCAGCGCGGCCGCCTGCGACCACCGATGGTGCGGCGGATGGCCGGGCAGGCCGCTGCGCGGCGGCGTGGGCCAGCAGACGATGGCGTTGGTGGTCAGGGTGAGGCACCGTGCTCGGTCTGCCGCTCCAGGTGCCGGCAGCGGATCGCTTCCTCGCCGGCCCGGCGATGGAGCGGTGTCGGGCGTGCAGGTTCTCGCCGATGTTGAGCTGATGCGCCGCCGGTAGGTCTCGTCGGCCAAGTAGCGGGCGGCGCGCAGCGCCCCGTACTCCTTGATCGCCGAGGTGAGGGCGTTCTGCGGCACGGGTAGCGGGCGAGGGCCTCCTGCCGCGGCCCCGTCCGGTCCGGTAGAGGGTGGTCTTCTCCAGGTCACGGATGCGAGCGAGGGCTGCCGACCAGGTCGAACCGGGCGAAGTTGGCCAGGGTGGCGCCGTGGGTGTCGGTGGCGTTGCCGAGCGTAGGTGGAGCCGCCCTGCCCGCGGGCGAAGTACCGCGACAGGTGCCGCGCGGTCAGGGACTTGCCCTTGGCCGGGATCCGCTGCCCGTCAGACGACGACAGCGCCCCGGTGCCGAGGCAGCCGGTGGTGGTAGTTCACCACCGCCGAGTTGGCTGCTCCGTGCTCACCGCGATGCTGCTCGGTGACGCACTCGGCAGCGAGCCGCGCAGCAGGGCGACGTAGCGGTCAGCCGCCCCGCGGCGCGTACATGATGACGGCGACGCCCAGCAGGCAGATCGCCGCCCCGGCCACGTCCCAGCGGTCCGGGCGGAACCCGTCCACCAGCACACCCCAGCCCAGCGACCCGGCCACGAACACACCCCCGTACGCGGCCAGGATCCGACCGAAGTTCGGGTCCGGCTGGAACGTCGCCACGAAGCCGTACGCCCCCAGCGCCAGCACCCCCGCCGCGACCCACTACAGCCCCCGGTGCTCCCGCCAGCCCTGCCAGACCAGCCACGCTCCCCCGATCTCCGCCAGCGCGGCCAGCACGAACAACAGCAGGGACCGGGCGACCGTCACGCCGTGGACCCTACCGACGGCCGACCGACATCGTCGAACTCCGCCACCCGCAGCGGCCGTTCCACCGTCGGCAGGGTGCACGCCTCGGGCACCCAACCCTCGTCATTCGGGCCCAGGCCTCGACGATAAGCCCGTACCCGGGTACCGGATGCAAGCCGGGAGCGCGACGGCGGGCCCCCGGCTGTCCGGGGGCCCGCCGTCGCGCTGATCACTTGTTGAACGCGTCCTTCACGTCCCGGCCAGCTTGCTTGACGTTCTGGCCGGCCTGGCGGGCCCGCGCCGCGCTCTGCTCGTTGGCGCCCTCCGCCCGCAACCGCTCGTTGTCGGTGACGTCGCCGATCCGCTCCTTGGCGGCGCCGCTCAGCTCCTGGGCCTTGGCCTTCGTCTTCTCCGTGAAGCTCATGGGACTCCCCTCCGCTGGCGCGGTGCTGCGGGCCGTCGCCCGCTCCCCTGTCGCGTCCCCGTGTCCTCGCAGCTGAAACGCGTGCGCTACCGGGTGATGGCCCGCACCACCGCTAAGGCATCCTAGGATACTAGGTGAACGGAGGGACGCCGCGCCTGGTTAACTGGACGAATGGGAGAGATCCTGCTGATCCGGCACGGCGAGACCACCTGGAGCGCCAGCCAACGGCACACCTCGTACACCGACCTGCCGCTCACCCCCGACGGCGAGCGGCAGGCCCGCGCGCTGGGGCCGATGCTCGCCGGCCGGCAGTTCGTCCGGCTGTTGTCCAGCCCTCGGCAGCGGGCCCTGCGCACCGCGCAGCTCGCCGGCCTCGACGTCAGCGCCATCGACCCGGAGCTCGCCGAATGGAACTACGGCGAGTACGAGGGACGCACCACCGTGGACATCCAGGAAGACCACCGGCACTGGAGCATCTGGACCGACGGCTGCCCCGGCGGCGAGTCACCGGCGCAGGTCGGCGAACGCCTCGACCGGGTGCTCGCCCGGGTCACTCCCCTGCTCGACCGGGGCAACGTCGGCCTGGTCGGCCACGGGCACAGTCTGCGGGTGCTCGGCGCCCGCTGGCTCGGGCTGCCGCCGGCGGCCGGTGGGCTGCTGCGGCTGGACACCGCCACCGTCAGCGTGCTCGGTCACGAGCACGGGCGGCAGGTCATCCAGCGGTGGAACCTGCCGGCTCCGCCCCCGCCGGGGAGCGAGCCCGCCCCGGGAGCTCGGCACTGATCTTCGGCGGCCGGTTCTCGTACGGCGTGGAGAGCACCACGGTGGTGCGGGTGGTGACGTTCGCGGAGGTCCGGATCTCCTGCAACAACCGCTCCAGGTCGGCCGGGGCCATCCGGCCTGAGGGTCAAGGGAGCATCGTCACGCGGCCGCGTCAGAAACGATTGGCTCCGGTTCAGCATTGAGGCTGAACCGGAGCCAATAGTGGGCGGCGATGCCGCTCGCAGCATCAGAGGTAGCGCGAGGCCTCGTCGAGGAAGTGCTGCGCGTACCGGTCCGCCGGAATGTCCCCAAGGTAGTACTTCTTGAGGTCGTGGCGGGTAGTGGCGAGGGGGTCGCTGCCGAGGAGGTCGTCGAGGGTGGCGTCGAGTCCCTGCAGCCGGCCGCCGTACGCGTCGATCACGTAGCCCGCCCGCGCGAGCGGGAACGCCTCCGGGAACTGGGCCGCCGGCACCGAGACGGCAACCATCGCGAACGGCTTCTCCGAGTACAGGTAGTCCGCCACCACGCTCGACACATCCGACACCATCGCGTCCGACGCGTTGAAGCAGTCCGCGACCGTCATCGCCACCTCAGCCTCGGCTCCGAAGATGTGTGGCCGTCCGTTCGCCCGGTGGTCGTCAGCCAGCAACGTCCGGATGCGCTCACACTCGCGGGTCAACTCCGCGGACCGCTGGCTGTACGGATGCGGTCGGAAGACGACGCTGCACCCGCGAGCGACGAGCGCCTTGATGATGTCGCAGCCAACGAGCAGCGATGAATAGTTGGAGTCGGCATAGAAGCCGGCCCAGGTCGGGGCGTATAGGACTCGAGGGTTGGCAATCGAGGCGATTGGTCCGGTGGCGATGGCGACGTTCTCCACCTGAGGGCGCCCGACGATGGTGAACATCTCTGCGGGCATGCTCACGCCGTTCGCCGCGAACCGGTCGATCGCGGCCTGGCCGGCGACAAAGTTCTTGTCGTAGACCCGGAAGACCGGGTTGTGACTCGGCACCTTGTCGCTGTCGCCGTGGTTGAGCTGGATGTGCGCCAGGTTTGTATACCGGACAACGTGGTTGTTCATCGTCGCGGTATTGACGTAGAAGGCTGCCCGTAGCGACGGGGCGATGACATCGTCAAGCTGGTTCAGCCCCAACCGCATAACCACCGGGGCCTTGGTGAGACCCACCACCTCGTTGAAGTTGGTTTGGCTGCGAACCAGAACGAAGAACTTCTTGCCGAGGCGTTCCAGGTAGGGCAACCACATCGCGATCTGGTAGGCGGTGCCGGCGGGTGCGTTCCAATGCACGAGAAAGACCGGCTCGTAGGCGGTCAGCGCGGCATACAGTTTCGCCTCACTGCTGCGCCGCGCCCGCACCTGCGTCAGCGCCTGCAACCCGGTGAACAGGGCCAACCCGAGCGCCGCGGTCGCTACCGCCAGCGCGATCACCCCAACGATGTTGGTGAACGCGCAGACCAGCGCCACGAGAACCGCAGCGCCGTTGACCAGCGCGACGCGGCTCGTGTTGGGGCTACGATCAGGCCGTGAGCCGCTTCCGGGCAGGTTGGCCGAGACGGGGTAAACAGCCTCGGACACGGCCGCCAACAGCGACTCGCTGAGAACCGCCAGGGCTGCGACGGCGACACCAACGGCCAAGGCGGGATCAAGACTGCCGTGTACCGCGCCGAGCAGGTACGCGCAGGCGAGCAGGAGGATGCGCGCCACAACGGACGTTCCGGCGGACACCGAACCGCCACGCCACATCCAGGCCAGCAGACTGAGCGCGAGAACGGCCGGGGGAAGCGCCCAGAGGCGGGTGTTTCCCACCGCCGCCAGCAGCAGGGCGGCAAGGGCCATCACCTCGACCGCCGAGGCGGGCAGTCGCCCCCCCACGGCCGACGTCCGCGTCTCCGCGAGCCATCCGCTGAACCGGGACCGACCCGGCTTCGAAGCCGTCATCGCCCAACCCCCGCCGACGACGGGCTGATCCGCAGCAGCCGCCTCACGCGGCCCCGGCAGTTCGCCAGGAAGTTCTGCTGCAACGTCAACTCCTTCTGCAACTGGCGCAGGCGCGACATCACCTGCCGTCGCCCGATGACATCCGATGCCATGAGCGTGTGGACCGGACCGGGGAACTGGGCGGCAGCGAGCGCCGCGTCGTAGGCACGAGTCATGAGCGGTCTCCGGACGCCACTTGGCTGAACCGCGATCGCATCGATCGGCACATATCATCCTCCCGTTGACGACACGCAAAGCGACTCGAGTGCCGAGGCACCACGGACAACACCGGCCGTAGGCCCGGCGTCCGCTCATGGTCCGGATCGCACTTCCGCACAACCAGGGTTGGATCCTAGCTTCGTTCCCTGGCAGTCAGCCGCACCGGGGTAGCCCGTTCTCGATCTTCCTCGACCCGTTTGGCACGATCTTGTCCGCCTGCCACCAGCGCTCACCAATGACCGCATCCGATCTTGCCGGCCGTCCCCGGGCCGGCGGCGAAGGTGATCATCGCTCGCTGAGCGGGGTCAACCCGCCTGCGAACCCGCTGACTCAGCCGAGATGCCACGGAGCCGGTGCTGATTCACGGGACCCGGGCTGACCTTCGGCGGGCGATGCTCGTACGGAGTGGAGAGCACGACGGTCGTCCGGGTGGTGACGTTCGCGGAGGTTCGGATCTCCTGCAGCACCCGCTCCAGGTCCGTCGGGCTGGCCACCCGCACCAGCAGCAGGTAGAAGTCCTCCCCCGCCACCGAGTAGCAGGAGTCGATCTCCGGCAGGTGGGCCAGCCGCTCCGGCGCGTCGTCCGGCTGGGACGGGTCGAACGGCCGGATCGCCACGAACGCGGTCAGCGGCAGGTCCAGCGCCTCGAAGGAGACGCGGGCGGCGTACCCCTTGATGACGCCGCGCTGCTCCAGCCGGCGGACCCGCTGGTGCACGGCGGATACCGACAGCCCCACCTTCTCGGCGAGGTCCGTGTACGACAGCCGACCGTCCCCGGTCAGCGCGGCGACGATGGCGCGGTCGATCTCCTCCACGCGGTGCAACCTACCTGGAAAAGCGCTCCCGTGGCGCATCCGGCCCGCCGGGCGGGACGCTCAGCGGGCCGTGCGGTCGCGCACCGCGTCCGCCGCGTAGTTCAGCACCTCCGCCATGTCCTCCTCGTCGAGGAAGGGCAGGTCGGTGAGGATGTCCGTGACGGACATCCCCTCGGCCATCATCGCCAGCAGCGTGGCGACCGGGATCCGCGACTGCCGGACGCAGGGCACACCCCCCATGACGTCGGGGTCGACGGTGATCCGCGGGAAGGCCATCGGCACAGGCTAGTGGCCCTTGGCCAGCGCGCGAGAGATGACCAGGCGCTGGATCTGGTTGGTGCCCTCGACGATCTGCAGCACCTTCGCCTCGCGCATGTACCGCTCGACCGGGTGGTCGGTGACGTAGCCGGCGCCGCCGAGCACCTGCACCGCGTCGGTGGTCACCCGCATCGCCATGTCGGTGGCGAAGAGCTTCGCCTTCGCCGCCTCAATGGAGTACGGCCGACCGGCGTCGCGCAGCCGGGCGGCCGCCAGGGTCAGCGCCCGGGCGGCGGAGATCTGGGTGGCCGCGTCGGCAAGACTGAACCCGAGCCCCTGGAAGTCGATGATCGCGCGGCCGAACTGCTGCCGCTCCTTGGCGTACCCGACCGCGTAGTCGAGGGCGGCCTGGGCCAGCCCGACCGCGCAGGCGGCGATGCCGAGACGGCCGGAGTCCAGGGCGGACATGGCGATGGTGAAGCCCGTCCCCTCGCCGCCGATCAGCCGGTCGACGGGCACCCGGGCGTCGTCGAAGGCGATCTGCGCGACCGGCGAGGAGTGCAGCCCCATGGTCCGCTCGGCGGCCTGCGGGTGAATGCCGGGCGTGGCCCGGTCCGCCAGCAGACAGGAGATGCCCTTCGGGCCGGGGCCGCCGGTGCGGCAGAAGATGTTGTAGAAGTCGGCGACCCGGGCGTGGGTGATCCACGCCTTGGTGCCGGAGACGACGTACGCGTCGCCGTCGCGGACCGCCTTCGTGGTCAGCGCCGCCGCGTCGGAGCCGCCCTGCGGCTCGGAGAGGCAGTACGCCCCCAGCAGTTCCCCGCCGATCATGTCGGGCAGCAGCTTGCGCTGCTCGTCGGTGCCGAACTGAGCCACCGGGTAGCAGGACAGGGTGTGCACGCTGACCGCCTCGGCCACCGCGAGCCAGCGGCTGGCCAGGATCTCCAGCACCTGCAGGTAGACCTCGTACGGCTGGGCGGCGCCGCCGTGCTCCTCCGGGTAGGGCAGGCCGAGCAGGCCGGCCCGGCCCAGGGTGCGCAGCACCTCGCGGGGGAACTCGGCGCGCTCCTCGAAGCCGGCGGCCTTCGGTGCGAGCTCCCGGTCGGCGAGCTCGGTGGCGAGGTCCAGCAGGTCGTGGGCCTCGTCGGTGGGGAGGATCCGGTCGACAGTCATAGCGCGATGAGCTCCGTGGGGGTGGTGTTGAGCCGTTGCACGCCGTCCGTTGTGCAGACGACGATGTCCTCGATCCGGGCGCCGTGCCGCCCGGCCAGGTAGATGCCGGGTTCGATGGAGAACGCCATGCCGGCCTCCAGCGGCCGGGGGTTGCCGGCGACGACGTACGGCTCCTCGTGGCCGTCCAGGCCGATGCCGTGACCGGTGCGGTGCAGGAAGGCGTCGCCGTGGCCGGCGGCGGTGATCCGGTCGCGGGCCACCGCGTCGACCGCCTCCGCGGTCAGGCCCGGGCGGACGGCCTCGACGGCCGCGCGCTGCGCCTCGTGCAGCACCGTGTAGTAGTCGGTGAACTCCGCCGGGGCGGGGCCGCCGGCGACGTAGGTGCGGGTGCAGTCGGAGCGGTAGCCCGACGGCATGGTGCCGCCGATGTCCACCACCACGGGCTCGCCGGCGCCGATCGGCCGGTCGGAGGTGCCGTGGTGCGGGCTGGCGCCGTTCGGCCCGGCGGCGACGATGACGAAGTCGACGGTGACGTGGCCGGCGGCCCGGATCGCGGCGGCGATGTCGGTGGCCACCTCGGCCTCGGTCCGGCCGGGGCGCAGCCACTCCCCCATCCGGGTGTGCACCGCGTCGATCGCCGCGCCGGCCTCGGCCAGGGCGGCCACCTCGGCGGGCGACTTGCGGATCCGCAGCTCGCGCAGCACCTCACCGGCGAGCCGCTGGGCGGCGTCGGGCAACGCGGCGCGCAGCGCGAGGACCTGCTCGGCCCACATCCGGTCGGCCAGTCCGACGGCCGCCGCCGGGCCGGGCAGCGCCGCGCGGACCAGCGGGTACGGGTCGGTGCCGTCGGCGTGGTCGACGATGCGCAGCCCGATGGCCGGTGCGGGGGACGCCTCGGCGGCCGGGCGTTCCAGCACCGGCACGATCAGCGTCGGCTCGCCCTCGGCGGGCAGCACCAGGCAGGTCAGCCGCTCCCCCGCGTGGGCGTCGTACCCGGTCAGGTAGCGCAGGTCCGAGCCGGGGGTGAGCAGCAGCGCGTCCAGGCCGGAGGCGGCGGTGGCGCGTTGCGCGGCGGCCAGCCGCTCGGCCGGGTACAGCTCGTCGGTTCCCACCCGCCCAGCTTAACGGTCGTTTGGGCGCGGGCCTATCTCAGGCCAACAGATGCGGGGCGTGCTCCCGGACCGCCGCCCGCAGCCGGCGCAGCGACGGGTTGACCAGCGGATGCCCGGCGACCGTCACCGTCGGGACCGTCTCGTTGCCGTCGGCGACCGACCGGACGAACGCGGCGGCGTCCGGATCCCGCCAGATGTTGACCGCCCGGTACGGCAGCCGGGCGAACAGCAGCTTCACCCAGAGCTTCAGGCAGTACGTGCACATCGGCCGCCAGTACAGCACGACACCGCCCCGGTCCTGCTCCATCGGGAGCCCTCCCCACCAATGCGCGCCGGCCGCGCCGCGGCCCTCGATTCTGCCAGGCCGGGTCGACCGGACCGCCGGCGCTGAGGCCCGTACCACCGCCGTGCTCCGCGGGCCCACGACAGGAAGTCCGCTCCCGCTGGCGTCCAGCGTCGCCTGCAACGGGACCGTGGGCGTGATCTCGAAACCGTGAGCGGCGAGGTCGGCCCAGCTCAGCCCCGCCGATCGAGCTGGGCCAGAATCGCCGGATCGGTGATCTTCTCGTCCTCGTTGAGGAGGAGCACCTTGCTGAGGATGACGCTGGTCATCCGGTCCTCGTCAACGAACGGCAGGAACAGGCGTCGATGGGCGGTGCCACCGAACGAGGCTGGCACCACGCACAGGTATCCCCCGGGTTCGACGTGAATGCTGCCACTGTTGAGCTGCACCCGATAGGTCGCCCGGGAACCGCGGACCACGGCCGACGTGCCGTCGATGCTCACCCGGGCCAGCCCGAGATCGTCGATCAGGGTGGCCAGCAGCTGAGCCCGGCTGGCCGCGTGCAGCGGTGAGGCGTACCCGTGCGATTCGGTGCCGGCCACCGACACGACGAGATCCAGATCGCGCATCACCTCGGAGAACGCCACGGGTGGTACCTCTGCCAGGGGGACCACCGATCCGGCCGCGAGGAAGCGCAGTCCGCCGACGATCGCGTCACCGCCGCCGAAGTGGCCGCGCAGTTCGCAGGCCAGCGCGGCGGTGAGCTCGGCGGTTGCCGGGCGGGTCGCCTGGTGCTCGTCATACTGACCGTGGGTCGACCAGCCGCGTCCGGACAGCAACTGACCGGCCACCTTGCCGTCAACGGTGTGCCCTGCGAATCGTCGCGACTCGCCGACGGCGTCGCGCTCCGCCGGAGTCAACAGGTAGAGCTCGCGGAACGCCTGCTTCACGGGTTGTCGGATCCGCCGCCGGACTATCTCCGCCTGCCACTGGGCGAGCAGGTGTCGCTCGTACAGCAGGAAGGGATGCGCCGCGGTGACCGGACCGTCGAGGTCGATCTGATCGAGCAGACCGATGGTGCCCGCCTGGTCCTGCCAGATCAACGCGGGCAACATCGCCTGCCCGGACGGGAGGCGCCGAAGGCGGAGCAGCTCGTCGGGCGTGAGTGTGCCCCCGGCGGCGACCAGCCGCTCGATCATCCCGGAACGCATCCGGCGGGCCTGGTCACGCAGCCGTTCCTGGTGTTCGCGCACGTGGGTGTACCGCGGGTCGGTGCGGACCGCGGCCGGCACCGATTTCAGTGTCCTGCCGGCCTTGCTGACCGTGACGACCGGATCGGCTTCGGCGAGCCGCACCCCGACGGTGTAGTCGCCGATGTGCCAGTCGCCGGGGGCCTCGGCGGCGATGCGGGCCTCGCAGTCCCACTCCAGGCGACCCGCGTCCGGGAAGCCCGCCACCTGGGCCAGGTGATCAAGGGCGACCGCGACTGCGGCGGCGTGGCTGTGCCGACGGTTGGGGCCGAGCTTCGGGCCACGCTTCGCCACCTCGCGCAGTGCCAGATAGCGATCGAGTATGGTCTCGCCACCAGCGAGCGGCAGCAGCCCGAAGGCGGCGATGCCGGACAGCGCATTGTTCTTGACTCGTTTGTCGACAGCCGCCCGGTTCCAGCCCAGCGCGGCGGCGATCAACTCGTTCGGGCAGAGTTCCAAAAGCCGGCGAGTGGCATCGTCGCCGGCCTGCCGGACAGCGGCCAGGATGGCGGCCCGATCCTGCCGCGTCACTTCCGTCGTGGCGGTCGCCCGCACCAGTCGCAGCAACGGCGCCGTGCCCGACAACCCGAGCACCGGCAACAGCACCTCCGCGTCACCGGCCGGTAGCCGTAGCTCGAAGGCGTACCGCCGTTCCTCGGCGGTGCGGTCCCGCAGGTGTTCCACCAGGGCGGACCGCTCGTCGTCGGTCAGCTCGGCGGGACCGAAGCGGTCGGCCATCCGGCGATCATGCGGCCGGTCCAGGGCCCGGAGCGTGAAACGCAGGCCACGCGGCGCCAGCACCTCGGGCAGCTCGTCCCAGTCGGGCTCGGGTGGCGAGGTCAGCCGCCAGGCCAGCGCGTCGAAGTAGTCGCGGACGAGCGCCGCGCAGGCGGCGGGCGCTGACGCGACGGCGCTGCCCGTCCGAGAGTGCCCGCCGATGGCCCTGCCCAGGTACGCGTCGTCGGCGAATGCCTGCTCGATGACCTCGACGTCGAGCGCGTCCGCCGCATGCAGGGCGTCCAGAATCCGCACGACGGTCTCCCGACCCGCGCGGCCCAGCGGAGTGAGCACCAACAGCCGCAGCAGGTGCACATCGTTGGCGGCGATCGCGCGCTCGGCCAGCGGTTCGAGCGGTGGCGTCCGCCAGCCCACGCGGTCCACGGCAGCCGCCAGCATCGCCGTGCGGCGGGCGGTGGGCCACGGGGTCTCCAGCACGTCTACCGGGTCATCCGGGCTTCGCACCGGAAACGCCTCGTCGTACACATCGTCGAGTGCGGCGCTGATGTCGGCCACGTTTGCGCCCAGATGCCCACCGGTGCGATCGAGACTGTCGCCCGCCACCAGCCGACGCCGGATCTCCTTGGCAAGATCTCGCAATCCCGCCAGCTCACCGGCTTTCGCCAGGCCCCTGGCCCTGTCGACCAGCCGCCACAGCGCGTCCCGCTCGTCGCGGACCGCGTCGGCATACATGTCGGGTACGTCAACCATGGATCACCCACCGGCCAGAGCGGTCAGCCGCAGGAAGACGACCGGCTCGCCGGGTCGCAGCACGATCTCCTCATCGAGCTGGTCGACCTGGCGTCCCCCCACGAGGACGACGAAGACGTTCCGCTCGAACGCCCGATGCGCCCTGGTCACCGCATCGGTGACGTCCGGAAGGGCGGGCGGTGCAGTCGGCAGCCGAACCACACCGCTGGCTGCCTGCACCCGTACGTCTTCCGCCAGAAGATGCGGGCGATGACCGATGTCGCGGCGCCGCGCGACGTCGATGCCCAGCAATCGGATCTGCTCCTCGACAGCCCGCCGGATCAGCTCCCGCGCTGTCGTGCGGTCGTTCGTCAGGTCGATCAGCACGTCACGCCCGCCATGCCGAACCGGGCCGGGCACCGTCTCCCGTACCTTCACCTGCACCATCGACACGCGCCCGTCCCGCCTACCGCAAGCCGATCACTGACGGGTCGACCATACCTACCCGGTCCGCCTGCTGGCTGAAGCTGTCGGGCAGCCCGTTCCGACCAAGGGTGATGATTGACGGCGACGCCTCCGACCCCTGGCCGGGCCGTCGCGGTGGAGGCGTCTCTGCCTACACTTCCGCGATGGTCGAGCAGGGCCGGTCCACGGTCTCCGCCGCAGGCTAGTGCAGCTCCGCGTTAATCCTTGAGGGGTCAGGACCAGGCGGTGGGGTCGCCGAGGTAGAGGCCGCAGGCGCAGTCGATGGCCTCTTCGGGGGTGCCAACGGGTTGGCCGTTGGGTAGGAACGAGTCCTCGTAGCCGTCGCGGCTGGCCAGGTGGATGGCGAAGCCCCACCGGTCGGCGCTGCCGGTGTAGCGCAGCCGGCACAGGGGCCAGATGTCACCATCCTCGTCGGCGTCGATGTAGGCGTAATCGCCGCGGAAGCGCACCACGAGTCGGGTCAACTGGGGCCAGCGGGCCGCCCGGTGTGTCTCCACCCGGTCGGCGAGGGTGGCCTTGACGGCGTCGGTCGGTCGCACCATGCCGTTCATCGTGCCCGACCACGGTGTGTCGCACCGCGTGGCTCCCGTCGGCGTTGGTACAGATCCTCTTCGCGTGGCCGAGATCATCCCCCGGCCGGTCACGCGGAGAGGTCACTCCTATGCCGCCCCGCGCCCGGAGCGTGGTCATCGACGCTGAACACCGTCCCCGGCTGGAGGCCCTGGCGCGATCGCGGACCGCCCCGCTGCGCGACGTCCAACGGGCCCGCATCGTCCTGGCCGCCGCCGACGGCGCCTCCAACGCCGCGATCGCCCGGGACCTGTCGATCAGGGAGTCCACGGTCCGTACCTGGCGGGGGCGGTTCGCCGAACACGGAATGGCCGGGCTGGGCGACCGGCTACGCCCGGGACGACCCCCGATCTACGGCCCGGACACGCACCTGCGGATCGTGGCTGCCGTCACCAGCGAGCTGCCCGAGGCGGACACCGTATGGTCGCATCGGCTGCTGGCCGAGCACCTGCACGAAGACGGGATCAGCGCCTCCCAGATCGGGCGGATCCTGGCCGATCTGGACCTCAAGCCCCACCGGGTGCGCGGCTGGTTGACCCGCCGCCCGGATCCGGCCTTCTTTACCAAGGCCGCCGAGGTCTGCGACCTGTACCTACACCGACCCGACGGATCCGTGGTCATCTGCGTTGACGAGAAGACCGCGATCGCCGCCCGCAGCCGCAAGCACCCCGACCAGCCCTGCCGAGCGGGCCGAATCGCCCGCCGCGAGTTCGAGTACGTCCGCCACGGCACCGTCTCGATCATCGCAGCCCTGTATGTCCACAGCGGCCAGGTCCACACCGAACGCATTGGCCGCAACAACTCAGATACCTTCATCGACTTCCTGACCAGGCTCGACCAGCGCATCGACCCGACACTGACCATCCACCTCGTGCTGGACAACGGCTCCTCACACACCTCGAAGGCCACCCGCAAGTGGCTGCGGGACCACCCCCGGTTCCAGCCGCACTACACCCCCGCCCACGCCTCGTGGCTGGACCAGGCCGAGCTGTTCTTCTCGATCCTGACCCGCCGGCTGCTCCGCCGAGGCGAGTTCACCTCCCAACAAGACCTCGCCGACCGGATCGACAAGTTCGTCACCGTCTACAACCGGACCGCCAAGCCCTTCCGATGGACCTACGACGGCCGACCACTCAAAGCAGCCTGATCCCTCAAGGATTAACGCGGAGCTGCACTAGGGTGCACGGGTGCGCATGATCGTGCTCGGACCGCCCGGCTCCGACCGGGCCGCCGTCGCCGGGCTCGTCGCCGCGCGGCTCGGTGTCCCCGCGACCAGCCTTGGCGACGTGGTCCAGGCCGAGCTCCGGGCACACACTCCGGCCGCAGTGGAGGCCGTACGCCACATGAACGCTGGCGAGACAGTGCCGGAGCGCGTGCTGCTCACGATGATCCGTGACCGGCTCGCGCGGCCCGACACCGCCGCCGGCTTCGTCCTCGACGGCTTCCCTAACCACGTGGTACGGGCGGCGTCCATCGACGCTCTGCTCGCCGACCTCGGCACCACGCTCGACCGCGCGATCGACCTGGTGCTCTCCGACGCCGAAGTCCTGCGCCGCCTCTCGGGCCGCCGCACGTGTCGTCGCTGCGGCCAGCTCTGGCACACCCTCTTCGCTCCCCCGGCACGCTCCGACGTCTGCGACCGGTGCGGCGGGGGGCTGTTCCGGCGCGAGGACGACCGCCCCGAACGCGTCACGGCGGGCATGCTCTCCTACCGGCCGGCCACGGCGCCCACCCTCGATCACTACCGGACGCTCGGCAAGCTGCACTCTGTCGACGGGACGCTGCCTGTCGCGGAGATCGTCGCGGCCGCATTGGCGTGATGCGGAAGGCCGCCGGCGGGCCTGCTGGCGGCGGGTGGTCACGATGGAGGCGTGCTTCGCTTCGTGTTGAACGTGTTGTGGCTCGTGTTCGGCGGCGGCATCGTCCTGGCCCTCGGGTACGGGGTGGCCGCGCTGATCTGCTTCGCCCTGGTCGTCACGATCCCCTTCGGCGTCGCCTCGCTCCGCCTCGCCTCGTACTCGCTGTGGCCGTTCGGCCGCACCCTGGTCCCGAAGCCGGGCGCCGGGATCGCCTCGGGCGTCGCGAACCTGCTGTGGGTGCTGCTGGCCGGCTGGTGGCTCGCGCTGTCGCACATCGTCGCCGGCCTCGCCCTCTGCGTCACGGTCATCGGGATCCCGTTCGGCGTGGCGAACTTCAAGCTCGTGCCGGCCGCGCTCTGGCCCTTGGGCCAGGAGATCGTCGAGTCGCCGTGAGCCGTCGGCCGCCGATGGCCAGCGAAACCACTGCCCGACGCCGATGTCGTCGAACATCTCCACCATGGGCTCCCGCGCTGCGCTGTCCCGTTGCTCAAGGACATCGACGCTGCTCAGCGGCCTGCGCCCGCCGACGCCCGGGACCGGCCGGGCCTGGGAGACATACACCCCCTGGCCAGCCACTTCTTTGAAGTCTTGAAGTAAGACATGTTTCGTTACCTCGACGTTATTGACGTGACCGCTGTCACTTCGATTGACTGCGACGGAACCGCTTCCGCAACCGGTTCCGCAACACGCCCTCAATCCCTGCGACCCGGGAGCGTCACGTGCCGATCACCATCGCCGACGTCGCCACCCGGGCGGGCGTGAGCAAGACGACCGTCTCCCGGGTCCTCAACGGCAAGGGCGAGGTGGACGGTCGGACCGCGGACCGGGTGCGGGCGGTCATCACCGACCTGGGCTACGTGCCGAGCGCCCGGGCCGTCGGGCTGGCCCGCGGCCGGACCCGGGTGGTCGGCATGCTGGTCCCCGCCCTCACCTGGCCCTGGATGGGCGAGGTGTTGCAGGGGGCGGTCGACGCGGTCGAGTCGGAGGGGTACGGCCTCCTGCTGTTCACCTGCAACCGGGGCGACGAGTCGATGCGGCGGTTCGCCTCCCAGGTCTCGGCGAAGTCCTTCGACGGCCTGCTGGTGGTCGAGCCGGAGGGCACGTTGGACTACATCACCGCGCTGCACGAGCGGGGCCTGCCGGTCGTGCTCATCGACGACCGCGCACACCAGCCCGGCTTCCCCTCGGTCCGCACCACCAACTCCGCCGGCGCCGCCGCCGCGGCGGCGCACCTGCTGGCCCTCGGGCGACGACGCCCGTTGGTCGTCACCGGCCTGAGCCGCTTCGGCTGCACCCGCGAGCGGCTCGACGGCTTTGCCCACGGCTACGCCGACGCGGGCCTGCCAATCGACCCGGCCCTCATCGTGGAGGGCGACTTCACCTTCGAGTGTGGCCGGTTTGCGGTCGAACGCCTGCTCGCCGCCGGTGTGCCGTTCGACGCCGTGTTCGCCCACAACGACCTCTCCGCCGCCGGGGCGCTGCAGGCACTGCGCGACGCCGGACTGCGCGTCCCGGAGGACGTGGCGGTGGTCGGTTTCGACGACCTGCCTCTGGCCGGACACACCCACCCGCCACTGACCTCCGTACGCCAGCCGTTGCGGGAGATGGGCGCGGCTGCCGCCCGCACCCTCATCTCCCACCTCGCCGGCACGCCGCTGCCCGACACGCCGACCATCATCCCCACCAGCTTCACCGTCCGCGCCTCGACCGGCACCACCTGACCCCTCCATCGCTGTATCCACCACCCACACCGGCGGGCACGCGCCCACGGTGGCAACACCGCACACCCTCCATCCACCACATCCCGCTCGAGGATCGCGGGAACACCGAGGGAGACCTCCATGAGAAGAAGGCAGTTACTCGCCGTCGCGCTGGCCGGCGCAATGGCCACCGCCCTGGCCGCGTGCGGCGACAGCCCGAACGCCAACAAGAAGGATGGCCAGGCGGCCACGGTGCTGAACGTCGGCATGCCGAACGGCCCGCAGGCCGAGAACAACAACCCGTTCCTCACCACGTCCGCTGGGGCCTCGCTGGGTTACCGCTGGCAGATCTTCGAGCCGCTGATGATGTGGAACCCGGTCAAGCCGGCCGAGCCGTTCAAGCCGTGGCTGGCCACCAAGGCCGAGTGGTCGCCGGACTACACCTCCGTCAAGGTCACCATCCGCGACAACGCCACCTGGTCGGACGGCCAGAAGGTCACGGCCGAGGACGTGGCGTTCACCTACAACCTGGTCAAGAAATTCCCGGCGCTCAACGACCAGGGCGTGCCCTACACCGACGCGACCGCGAGCGGCAACGAGGTCACGATCAAGATGGCCAGCCCGCAGTTCGTCAACCAGCAGAAGGTGCTGTGGCGGGTGCCGATCGTGCCCAAGCACATCTGGGAGAAGATCAGCGACCCGACGACCGACCCGGTCAAGCAGCCGGTCGGCAGCGGCCCCTACACGCTGAAGTCGTTCACCCCAGCCACCACCACCCTGACGGTCCGTGACAAGGGCTACTGGCAGGACCTGCCGAAGGTCAAGGAGTTGCGCTTCACCTCGTACACGGACAACAGCGCGCAAACCACCGCGCTGGCCAACGGCGAGTCGGAGTGGAGCTTCGTCTTCATCCCCAACTACCAGGCTGTCTTCGTCGCGAAGGACCAGGCCCACCACAAGGTGTGGGCACCGCCGGTCCTGGGCATCCACGGCCTCTACCTCAACACCACGAAGAAGCCGTTCGACGACCCGACGCTGCGCCGCGCGATGAACATGGTCATCGACCGCGAGGACATCTTCACCACGGCGGAAGCCGGGTACTTCCACCCGCTGGTGAAGAGCGTGACCGGTCTGCCCAGCCCCGCCGGTGACTCGTTCGTCGCGCCGGAGTTCAAGGGCCAGGAGCACAAGGTCGACGTCGAGGGCGCCAAGGCGCTGCTCACCGGCGCCGGCTACAAGCTCGACGGCAACGCCCTCAAGGACAAGACCGGCAAGGCCGTCACGGTGAAGCTGACGGACCCGGCCGGCTGGTCCGACTACCAGACCAGCCTCGAGATCGTGAAGGACGGCCTGTCGAAGATCGGCATCGCCGCGACGGTCGACAAGGCCAACCAGGACGCCTGGTTCCGCAACGTCGAGCAGGGCAACTTCGAGGCGACCTTCCGGTGGACCGAGGGCGGCGCCACGCCGTACGACATCTACCGGACCGTGATGGACGGCCGGCAGCTCAAGCCGATCGGCACCGCCTCCCCCGCCGGCAACTTCGGCCGCTTCAACAACCCCCAGGCGACCGAGGCGCTGAAGGCCTACGCGAACGCCACCGACGAGGCCGCCCGTACCGCCGCGATGAACACGCTGCAGAAGGTCTTCGTCGAACAGATGCCGATGATCCCGGTCGGCGCGGACAACGTCGGTGGCGCGTACAGCACGAAGAACTGGACCGGCTGGCCCGACGACTCGAACCCGTACGGCGCCATGCAGCCCACCCTTCCCAACGCGCTGGACGTGGTCCTGCACCTCAAGCCCGCCGGTAGCTGATACCCGGCACCGCCTCCCCGGTCGACCTCGGTCAACCGGGGAGGCGGAACCCACGCTCAGATTGGTACCCGTCGCCGCTCGGTGACATGGCAACCCCAGACAGGAACTCGGCATGACGTTGAGCGAAAGCGCGGCGGCGCCGGTCAACGAGGTGGTGCTGGAGGCCGCCGGCCTGACCAAGCACTTCCCCGTCCGCAAACGGCTGCGTGATTTCTTCTCCCGGACGCCGGCAGTCGTGCACGCCGTCGACGACGTGTCGTTCGCGCTGCGTCGCGGCCAGGTGACCGCGCTGGTCGGGGAATCCGGCTCCGGCAAGTCCACGGTGGCCCGGCTGCTGGCCCAGATCTACCCCCGCACCGCCGGCGACATCCGCCTGCTCGGCAGGTCGACCAGGGTGCGCGGCGGTCGTGCGTTCCGGGCGTACGTGCGGCGTGTCCAGCTGATCCTGCAGGACCCGTTCGCGTCCTTGAACCCGGTGCACACCGTCCGCTACCACCTCACCCGATCGCTGCGGATCCACGGCAATGCGGGGCGGACCGCCGAGGACCTGGACCGGGCCCTCGCCGATCTGCTCAGCCGGGTCAGCCTCACCCCGCCCGAGCGCTTCCTGGATGTGTTCCCGCACGAGCTCTCCGGCGGCCAGCGGCAGCGCGTCGCCATCGCCCGGGCGCTCGGGGCCGACCCGGAGGTGCTCCTCGCCGACGAGCCGGTCTCCATGCTCGACGTCTCGATCCGCCTCGGCGTGCTCAACCTGCTGCAGGACCTCAAGGAACGGCTCAACCTCGCGATCCTCTACATCACGCACGACATCGCCTCGGCCCGCTACTTCGCCGACGAGACGATCGTGATGTACGCCGGCCGCATGGTCGAGGGCGGCGACAGTGAGACCGTCACCCAGAACCCGGCCCACCCGTACACCCGGCTGCTCACCGAGTCGGCACCGGATCCCGAGCGGATCACCGGCGACAGTGCCGGTGCCGGCATAGACGAGGCCGCCGGGAAGGACCGCGGTCACGGCGAGCCGCCGAGCCTGATCACCCCGCCCGCCGGCTGCCGGTTCCATCCCCGGTGCCCGCACGCCATGCGGCGCTGCACCGCAGACCTGCCGCCGCGGCTGACCGTCGGCGACCGACCCGGCCACTGGACGGCGTGCTGGCTCTACGATCCGGCCACCGTCGCCGCCGACGCCCCCGGCTCCGCCGCCCCTGACGCCGACCCGGCCGTGCCGCCACCTCCGGCGCTGGTCGAGCGGGAAGACACCGCCACCCTGGGGGAGGCACGATGAGATTCCTCCTGCAGCGCGTGGCCTTCTACCTGTTCACGGCGTGGGCGGCGATCACGCTCAACTTCTTCATCCCGCGGATGGTCCCGGGCGACCCGGTCCAGTCCCTCATCTCCCGCAACCAGGGCCGGATCAGCGCCGACGCCATCGAGTCGCTGCGTGTGCTCTTCGGGCTCGACAAGAACCAGAACGTCTGGGAGCAGTACGTCGACTACTGGAACCAGCTGCTCCACGGTGACCTTGGGCTGTCGTTCACCTTCTTCCCGGCGCCGGTGTCGACGGTGATCGGCGACAGCCTGCCGTGGACGGTCGGCCTGGTCGGCATCACCACGATCATCAGTTTCTTCCTCGGCACCGCGCTCGGCGTCGGCGCCGGCTGGCGGCGCGGCTCGTGGGTCGACGGGCTGCTGCCGGCCACGACGTTCCTGTCCTCGATCCCGTACTTCTGGCTGGGCCTCGTCGCCATCGCCCTGTTCGCCGGCCCCGGGAGCTTCTTCCCGTCCTCCGGCGGCTACGAGCCGGGCCTCGTGCCCGCGTTCGACCAGTACTTCATCCCGAGCGCGATCCAGCACAGCATCCTGCCCGCCGCCACCATCCTGGTCTCCTCGATGAGCGGGTGGATCCTCAGCATGCGCAACATGATGGTCACCGTCTCGTCGGAGGACTACATCACGGTCGCCCACGCGAAGGGGCTGTCGGAGCGCCGGGTGGCACTCAGCTACGCCGCCCGCAACGCGCTGCTGCCCAACGTCTCGGGCTTCGCCCTGTCGCTCGGGTTCATCGTCGGCGGCACACTGCTGGTGGAGATCGTCTTCTCCTACCCGGGTCTCGGGTACCAGCTCTTCCAGGCGGTCGGCGCCAAGGACTACCCGCTGATGCAGGGGATTTTCCTGATCATCACGATCTCCGTGCTGGTGGCGAACCTGCTCGCCGATGTCGCGTACCTGCTTCTCGACCCGCGGACCCGAAAGAGCTGAGCGATGACAATCTCACCGTCGAGCATCGAGCAGGTCATCCCCGGCCAGGGGGCGATGGCCCAGCCGTCGGCCGCGCCGGGCCGGGCGAAGCGGCGCCGGTTCCGGTTCGTGGCCAACGTCAAGGCCGCGACCGGCCTGGTCATCCTGGCTTTCTACTGCCTCTTCGCGGTCATCGGGCCGTGGGTGGCGCCGTACAACCCGGACGCACGCAGCGGCGACGTCCTCCAGCCGCCGTCGACCGCGCACTGGTTCGGCACCACCCATCTCGGTCAGGACATCTTCAGCCAGATCCTGGTCGGCGCTCGCAGCGTCATGGTCGTGGGCCTGATCGCCGGCGTGCTGGCGACGATCCTGTCCATCCTCATCGGCGTGACAGCCGGCTACCTCGGCGGGGCGGCCGACGAGGGCCTGTCGGCCCTGTCCAACGTGTTCCTGGTCATTCCCGCACTGCCGTTGATCATCATCGTGACGTCGATGGTCGAGCGGGCCAGCGACACGCTGGTCGCGCTCATCATCGGGTTCACCTCGTGGGCGTGGGGCGCCCGCGTGCTGCGCGCACAGACGTTGTCGCTGCGGCGCCGCGACTACGTCGAGGCGGCCCGGGCCACCGGCGAGCGGACCTGGCGCATCATCCTGTTCGAGATCCTGCCCAACCTCACCGCGATCATCGCGTCCGGCTTCGTCGGCACCGTCATCTTCGCCGTCATGTCGGAGATCACCCTGGCCTTCATCGGAATCTCGTCGATCTCGTCCTGGAACTGGGGCACCATCCTGTTCTGGGCGCAGGGCCAGCAGGCCCTGGCCCAGGGCGCCTGGTGGTGGTTCGTCCCGGCCGGGTTGGCCATCGCGCTGCTCGGCACCGCGCTCGCCCTGATCAACTTCGGCATCGACGAGTTCGTCAGCCCCCGGCTGCGCAGCGCCGGCAAGAACCGGATCCGCACCGCCGACGGCCGAACCGTGCGGATGCGCGTCGGCTTCACCCCCGTGCTGGCCCGCCCCGCGGCCCTGCCACCGCCCCGGCCGCGTCCCGAGGTCGTCAGCCCGCAGCGAAAGGAGGCCGGGCAGTGAGCGAGCCGGTGCTGGAGATCCGCGGGCTCCGCGTCGACTACGGGCTGGGCGACGAGGCGGTGCACGCCGTCCGCGACGTCGACCTCACCCTGCACCGGGGCGAGGTGCTGGGGCTGGCCGGGGAGAGTGGCAGTGGCAAGTCCACCCTCGCGTACGGGCTGACCCGGCTGCTGCCACCGCCCGGCGTGGTCAGCGGCGGCGAGGTGATCTACCACCCGGTGGACGGCCCGCCGGTGGACGTGCTGTCGCTGTCCCCGGCGCGGCTGCGGGCGTTCCGGTGGGCGGAGACGTCCATCGTGTTCCAGGGCGCGATGAACTCGCTGAACCCGGTGCACAAGGTCTCCACCCAACTGCTCGACGTGATCCGGGCGCACGAGCCGCGGACCACGGCCGCCGCCCGGCTGGCCCGGGCCCGCGACCTGCTGCGCCTGGTGGGTATCGCCGCCGATCGGCTGGACAGTTACCCGCACCAGCTCTCCGGCGGGATGCGGCAGCGGGTGATGATCGCCATGGCGCTGGCGCTGGAGCCGCAGGTCGTCATCATGGACGAGCCGACCACCGCGCTGGACGTGGTGATGCAGCGGCAGATCCTCGGCCAGCTCGCCGAGCTGCGTGAACGGCTCGGCTTCGCGGTGCTGTTCATCACCCACGACCTGTCGCTGCTGGTCGAGTTCTCCGACCGGATCGCCATCATGTACGGCGGCCGGATCGTGGAGGAGGCGCCGGCCGGTGAGCTGTACCGGCGGGCCCTGCACCCGTACACCGACGGGCTGCTGCACTCCTTCCCGGCACTGCGCGGCCCCCGCCGCGAGCTGACCGGCATCCCCGGCTCCCCGCCGGACCTGCGCGCCATGCCCACCGGGTGCGCGTTCCACCCCCGGTGCCCCCGCGCCTTCACGCCCTGCGACGCCGAACTGCCGCCGCTCGGCCCGCCCGGCGACGACGACCCGGGGCGCGCCGTCGCCTGCTGGCTGCACCCGGCCGCCGCGGCGGTCCCCCGGTGAGTCGCCGCGGCCCGACCGGTCCGACGACCACCTTCGATCCCGACGCACCACCCGCGACCGCGAGGAGAACCATGGACAGCAACACCGCCTCGGCCGCCACCGGGCAGGCCGACCCGATCGACACCCTGCCGCCGACCTTCCATTGGGGCGTGGCGACCTCGTCGTACCAGATCGAGGGCGCGGTGGCCGAGGGCGGGCGCACCCCGTCCATCTGGGACACCTTCTGCCGCGTCCCGGGAGCGGTGGCCAACGGGGACAACGGGGACGTGGCCTGCGACCACTACCACCGGATGCCGCAGGACGTCGCGCTGATCGCCGACCTGGGCCTGGACACGTACCGCTTCTCGGTGGCCTGGCCGCGGGTGCAGCCGGGCGGGCGCGGCCCGGCCAACCCGGCCGGGTTGGCCTTCTACGACCGGCTGGTGGACGAGTTGCTCGGCCGTGGGGTCGACCCGTGGGTCACCCTCTACCACTGGGACCTGCCGCAGGAGCTGGAGGACGCCGGCGGCTGGCCGGTCCGGGACACCGCGTACCGGTTCGCCGACTACGCGGAGCTGGTCTTCGACGCCCTCGGCGACCGGGTGAAGACCTGGACCACCCTGAACGAGCCGTGGTGCTCGGCGATGCTCGGCTACGCCTACGGCGCGCACGCGCCGGGCCGGCGGAACCTGGGCGACGGCATCGCCGCCGCGCACCACCTGCTGCTCGGCCACGGCCTGGCGGTGCAGCGGCTGCGCGCGGCGGCCACCGGGCCGGTGGACCTGGGCATCACCGTCAACCTGGCCACCGCCGACCCGGCCACCGACAGCCCGGCCGACCGGGACGCCGCGCGGGCGGCCGACGGGCTGGGCAACCGCCTCTACCTCGACCCGCTGATCCACGGCCGCTACCCCGAGGACGTGGTGGCGGACCTGGCCCGCGAGGGGGTACGCATCCCCGTCGAGGACGGCGACCTGGCGGTCATCTCCACGCCGTTCGACGTACTCGGCGTCAACTACTACTTCGGCCAGCTCTTCTCGGGCGTGGACGAGCAGGGGCGGGAGCGCGACAACGACGACCGGCCGGTGCGGCGGGTGGTCCGGCGGGACCTGCCGCGTACCGCGATGGACTGGGAGATCGTTCCGGAGTCCTTCACCGAGCTGCTGGTCCGGCTCAGCGAGGACTACCCGGGCGTGCCCATGGTGATCACCGAGAACGGGGCGGCGTTCGACGACCGGCCGGACGCCGACGGGTTCGTCACCGACGACGACCGGGTGGCGTACCTGACCGAGCACCTGCGGGCGGTGGCCCGGGCCCGGCTGGCCGGGGCGGACGTGCGCGGCTACTTCGCCTGGTCGCTGCTGGACAACTTCGAGTGGGCGTACGGCTACGACAAGCGGTTCGGCATCGTGCGGGTCGATTACGACACGCAGCGGCGCACCCCGAAGCGCAGCGCGCTGTGGTATCGCGACACCGTCCGGCGGGTGCGCGGGGAGCGGTGACCGGCCGTCGGGGCGGCCGCCCGGGGACACCTCGGGCGCCCGTCCCGGCCCGCGCCGCGTCGCCGGCCCGGCGCTCAGCGCGCGCGCGAGCGGGGGCGGCGGGCCGGGTACGGCAGCGTCGTGGTCACCCGGGCGACCGGGTCGCGGGGCACGCCGCCGTCGCGCAGCAGCCGGGCCATCGGCAGGGTGGCCGCGCCCATCGCGACCGCGTCCGGTCCGAGCTGGCACAGCTCGATCGAGGTCTGCGCGTACGGCTGGCGCAGCGCGTGCCGCGCGGTCGCCTCGCGGATCTTCGGCAGGTACCGCTCCCCCAGCGCCAGGCCGGCCCAGCCGCCGAGCACCACCCGCTCCGGGTTGAAGAGGTTCACCAGCGTCGCCACGCCCGCGCCGAGGTAGCCGACCGTCTCGTCGAGCACCGTGGCGGCCGTCCGGGTCGAGGAGCGCAGCAGCTCGCCGAAGGCGCTCTCCTCGTCGGCGCCGACCGCCGGGCGACCCCGGTTGGCCTGGCGGAACCGGTCGAGGACCCCCTCCGCCCCGACGTACGCCTCCAGGCAGCCGAGGTTGCCGCAGCGGCAGCGGCGACCGCCGTACACGATCGTGGTGTGTCCCCACTCGCCGGCGCTGCTGTGCGCGCCCCGGTAGGCCACCCCGTCGGCCACCACGCTGGCCCCGATCCCCGAGCCGACCAGGGCGATGACGGCGTGCCGGGCGCCCCGGCCGGCGCCGAACCACATCTCGGCCTGGCCGAGGGTCTTCGCGCCGTTGTCGACGTGCACCGGGATGTCGGTGCCGGCCCGCAGCATCGCGCCCAGCGGCACCCCGTCCCAGCCGAGGGTCTGGGCGTGCACCACCGCGTCGGCGGTCCGCTCCACCGTCCCGGAGACGGCGACGCCGAAGCCGAGCACCGCGGCCGGATCGACGCTGGCCTGCTCGACCACCGCGCCCAGCCCGTGCAGCAGGTGGCTGGCCACCTGGTCCGGGTCCGGCTCGGCGGCGGCGATCGGGTACTCCGCCTTCGCCAGGGCGGTCATCGCCAGGTCGAAGAGCTCGACCTGGACCCGGGTCTCGCCGACGTCGGCGCCGACCAGGTAGCCGTAGCCGGGGGCGACCCGCAGCAGCACCCGAGGGCGACCGCCGTCGGACTCCACCGAGCCGGCCTCCTCGACGATCCCCTCACCGATCAGCTCGCCGACCAGGTTGCTCACGCTGGCCAGGCTCAGCGCGGTGCTCTGCCCCAGCTCGTGGCGACTGAGCGGGCCGTCGAGCCAGATCCGGGTGAGCAGCACCGAGCGGTTGGCGCGCCGCATGTCGCGCACGGTGGTGCGTCTGGCGTCCATGTCCGCCCACCTCTCGCCTGTCACCACCCGTGGCGGCGCACCCGGAATGCGTCACCCCAGATTAATGCCATGAACCAAGCACCGAAGAATGCCGGTTCGGCCGGCCGGGTCGGGCCACCGTCCGTCGCGCCCTTCGCCATGGCGCGGCCGACCGGCCACGCTATCGCTCACCGAGCGCCCGGCTCCGGCCCCAGAGTGTCGATGAGCCGGCTCGACGTTGGTCGTGCTGCCCGGCAGCGGCCACGTCGGCCACCTGGGGGAGACCGAGAGCTTCACCCGGGCGGTCACTGACTTCGTCACGTCCGGGGTGGCCCTCAACGCCACGACGTCGACACGAGTCGTTACTGAAGGCGGGGTCCGCAGCGCGGCCGGCAGCGTCATCGTCGATGAAGCCCAGCGTGGGAGTGACACTGCGTAGCGCAACGTCATTGCCGCGACAGCCATCAGCCACCTGATCGACCACGGGACAACCCCGGTCGGACGCGTAAGCGGTACAAGGTTCCCCGATGTGACAGCTCCAACTCTGCTGGCGGGCGGGCCGTTCGCCGACGCGTCCGCCGACCGGCCGCCCGGCCGGACCCGGCGCGGCGCCAACCCGGTGCGAGCCCGGGAGGCCGCACTCGGCCTGCTCTTCGTCCTCCCCGGCCTGGCCGGTTTGGGCGTCTTCGTGATCTTTCCGCTGTTCCAGGCGGTGTACCTGGCCACCCGGGGCAACGACATCCTCGGCAACCCGACCCGATCGGTCGGACTGCAGCACTTTCACGAGCTGCTCACGCCGGCCTTCGGCACGCTGCTCTGGCAGACCCTGGTCTTCACCGTCCTGGTCGTGGTGCCCGGCGTGCTGCTGCCGCTCGCCCTGGCCGCGCCGATGACCCAGCGACTGCCCGGCATGCGGATCTTCCGGACCGCCTTCGCCCTCCCGTTCGCCTACTCGGTCTCGGCGGCCAGCGTGGTCTGGCTGATCATGCTGAACCCCGGCGTCTCCCCGGTGAACTGGGCGCTGGGCCTGGTCGGCGTTCCCGCGCCGAACTGGACCACCGAGCCGGGCTGGGCGATGGCCACGGTGGTCGGGGTGACGGTCTGGATGGTCTCCGGCTTCAACCTGCTGGTGCTCGCCGCCGGCCTGGCCGGGATCGACGAGGAGGTGCTGGAGGCGGCCCGGATGGACGGGGCCACCGGCCCCCGGCAGTTCGTCAGCATCGTGCTGCCGATGATCTCGCCGAGCCTGTTCTTCGCCGTGGTGACCACCACGCTGGCCGCGCTCCAGGCGCTCGGCCAGGTGCAGATCATGACCGACGGCGGGCCGAACGGACACACCCGCACGCTGGTCTATTCGATCTTCGACAACGCGTTCCACAACAACAACAGCAACTTCGGGCTGGCCAGCGC
Organism: Micromonospora sp. NBC_00898; assembly: GCF_045207895.1. Classification (NCBI taxonomy): domain Bacteria; kingdom Bacillati; phylum Actinomycetota; class Actinomycetes; order Micromonosporales; family Micromonosporaceae; genus Micromonospora; species Micromonospora sp. NBC_00898. The sequence goes on along the minus strand of NZ_CP108775.1, from coordinate 1,915,090 downwards.
GCAGGGGCTGGTGCTGCTGGTGATCGGCGTCCTGATCGCCGTGCTGCAGTTCGGCGTCCTGGAGAGGCGGGTGCACTACCGGTGAGCAGGAGCGTGAACCGGCCCGGTCCGGTACCGACCGTCCTGACCTACCTCTGGCTCGGCGTCGCCGCGGTGGTGCTGCTCTTCCCGGTGCTGCTCACCGTGATCGGCGGCTTCCTGCCGTCGAGCGCGCTGCTGCACCAGCCGCCGCAACTCTTCAGCGGGCACTGGACGCTGGAGAACTACCGGGCCGCGTGGCGGCAGCCGGTGGTGCCGCTCGCCCCGGCCTTCGTCAACTCGCTCTTCGTCGGGGTGAGCGTGATGCTCGGGCACCTGGTCACCTCGTGCCTGGCCGCGTACGCCCTGGTCTTCCTGCGCAGCCCGTTGCGCCGGCCGATCTTCTGGCTGTTCCTGGCCACGATCATGGTGCCGTACGAGTCGATCGTGGTGCCGAACGCGCTGTTCATCCGGTCGCTGGGCATCAACGACAACCGGCTCAGCCTGATCCTGCCCTTCCTGGCCACCGGCTTCGGCGTGTTCATGCTGCGCCAGGCGTTCGCCCAGTTCCCCCGGGAGTTGCGCGAGGCCGCCGTCATCGACGGCTGCGGCCACCTGCGGTTCCTCGTCACCATCCTGTTGCCCGCCACCCGGCCGGCGCTGATCGGCATCGCCGTCTGGTCGTTCCTGCAGGGCTGGAACATGTACTTCTGGCCCTTGATCATCTCGTCCAGCAACAACTCCCTGAACACCCTGCAGACCGCGGTCTTCGCCCTCAAGGACAACGAGGGCGGCAGTCCCGCCGTGCTCCTGGCCGGCATCACCATCACGCTGGTGCCGACGCTGCTGCTGGTCGTCTTCGGCCAGCGCTGGCTCGTCCGGGGCTTCACGGCCGGCGCGGTCAAGTAACCACACCCCAGTAGTAGGAGGAACCAGTGCGTACCACTCTGCGCCGGGTGGCGGTCGGGCTCTCGCTCGCCGCCCTCACGGCCACCGCCGCGGCCTGTGGCTCGGCCACGGCGAACACCAGCGACGCGACCGGCGGCGCGGACGCGCCGGCGGCCAGCGCCCTGGACGGCAAGGGCGAGGTGTCGATCGACTTCTGGCACGCGATGAGCGGCAAGAACGGCGAGGCGCTCCAGCAGCTCACCGACCAGTTCAACGCGAAGAACAAGGGTCGGGTCAAGGTCAACCTTCAGTTCAAGAACACGTACGACGACACCCTGTCGGCGTACAAGGCGGCGCTCAACAGCGGCCAGGCGCCGGACGTGGTGCAGGTCTACGACATCGGCACCCGGTTCATGATCGACTCGAAGTCGACGGTGCCGGTGCAGTCGTTCGTGGACGTCGACAAGACCGACACGTCGGACATCCAGCCGAACATCGCGGGCTACTACTCGGTCGACAACAAGCTCTACTCGATGCCGTTCAACACCTCGATGCCGCTGCTGTACCTGAACAAGACGGCGTTCACCAAGGCCGGCCTCGACCCGACGAACCCGCCGAAGACCCTCGACGAGATCACCGAGGCGGCCCGCAAGCTGACCGTCAAGGACGCCAGCGGCCGGGTCACCCAGTACGGCTTCGGCGCCGCGCTCTACGGCTGGTTCCTGGAGCAGTGGACCGCCGCCGGCAACCAGGAGTACTGCGACCAGGGCAACGGCCGTGACGGCCGGGGCACCACCGTCCAGCTGGCCACCGACGACCACGTCAAGCTGCTGGCCTGGTGGAAGAAGATGGTGGACGAGGGCCTGGCCCCCAAGCTGGACAGCAACACCACCACCGCGGACAACGCGTTCACCGCCGGCACGGTGGCGATGACGCTGGAGTCGACCGGCTCGCTGAGCGGCTTCCTCAAGAGCACGGAGGGCAAGTTCGAGCTGGCCACCGGCAACTACCCGAAGATCAACGCCGGCCACACGGGCGGCCCGATCATCGGCGGCGCCTCGCTGTGGGTGGTCGGCAAGGGCAAGGACGACGCGCACAAGCGCGCCGCGTGGGAGTTCGTGAAGTTCCTGTCCGACAAGGACTCGCAGGCCACCTGGCACACCTCGACCGGGTACTTCCCGATCAGCAAGGGCGCCCTGGAGACCGACGTGGACAAGCAGTGGGTGGCCCAGCGGCCCCAGTTCCAGACCGCCATCACGCAGCTGCAGAACACCCCGCTGAGCAAGGCGACCCAGGGCTGCCTGCTCGGCGCGATGCCGCAGGCCCGCAAGGCCGCGGAGCAGGCCATGCAGGCGGCGGTGCTCAGCGGTACCGACCCGCGGGCGGCGCTCGAGCAGCAGCAGCAGGCGCTGGCCGGCCCGATCAAGGACTACAACCAGTCCGTGGCCGGCTGACCGCCGCAGCCCGGACCTCGTCGGCCCGTTCCCACCGGTCCCACCCGGAAGCGGAGCCGATCGACGCCGGCTGACCGGACGCCCACCCGGCGTCCGGTCGGCCGGCGTCCGCGTCCTCCGGCGCGGGCGAGCCCCGGACCGAGGTGGGCCGGCACAGTGCGGGCCAGCAGATCAGTGGCACGACGGGGACCACGACATCCCTGTCGGTCTGGGCTCACGCCGCTGCCGCCCTGGTGCCGGCCGCCCTGCACCTGCCGAACCTGGTCCTGGGCCTCGTCGCCACCGTCGTCGTGCTGGGCGTCGCGGCCGTGGAATTCGTCAGACGGCGGGCGCGAGGGCGGCTTGCCGGCGCCCCCATGCCTGCGGATGTTCGTGAGAACCGGCGCCACTTGGGGATCACGGCCCGATGTCGGGCTGGACCGGGGGGCGACGCCGGCACTCACGCTGCGTGAGTGCCGGCGATGCCTGGGTAGGCGTCATGGTCAGGACAGTCAGTCGCAGCCCAACCCTTGGGCGTACCCGGCCGGCGGGTGTCCGGCGGCGACCTTGTCGGCGATCTCCCAGAACACCTCCGGCCAGGCGCCTTGGTCGGTCATCTGGTGCAGCACCCGCCATTTGTGGCTGCTGCGCAACGCGTCGCTGGCCCGCTCGAGTGCGGCGTCGTCGCCGGCCCGCTTCGCGCGTAGCCATTCGGCGATCCATGCGCAGCCGACACGGGAAGTTACCTGGGCGCCGAACTGGTAGGAGTCGTTGGTGCCCAGGTCATCGAGCGCAGCGGCGTCGAAGTTCGGTGGAAGCGGCACGTCGGCGAGCACCTTGGCCGCCTCGGCGTCCACCCGCGCCGGCGTGACGATCTCCGCCGGAAGCGCGGCCAGCCAGGTGCGCACATCGACGCGAACGACGTCGGCGAGAACTCGATCGAACTCGTCCCGGGTCCAGCCTCCGGCACGGAGTTCGACGAAGACACCGTCGCGTGGGCGAAGCATGACGGCGAAGTCGTCGGCGCTGTAGCGGAACAGATCACCCGGCCAGCTGTCAACCTTCACCGATTCCGGGGCGCTGACGTGGAGCCGGTCGGTGTGGTAGCCGTCGTACTGGCCAGCCGGGTACCAGTTCATCTCCAACTGCCGCCCGCCGTTGCTGAACGCGATGGTGCCCTGCTGCTTGGCGAACCCGTAGACGGTGGTCACCTTCCAACCCGACTGGTCGATCAGCAGCCGCGGGTTCTCCTCGGCGGCCTTCATCGCCACCGGCGAGTAGACGATGGGGGCGCCTGCACTGGGAGTGTCTGTGGGCGCGGCCTGGCGGTCATCCGGATGCTCGCGACGGATGGTGGAGACGGCGAGGACGCCGGTGAGAACGGCGGCCGCGGTCAGCGCGCCGGCGAAGCGGCGAACCATGCCGCGGCCCGCCCGGGAGCGCGGTTGCGGTGGTTCGACGACGCGATCGAGCGTCGGCTCGGACATGATCTCCTCCAGGAGGGACTGCTTCGCCCCGTCGAGGTGCCCGATGACATCGGGTCGGTAGGGGTCGGCGTCTCGGACCATCCGGTCGAGGTGCTCCTCGGTCATCTGCCCTCCTTCGGAGCGGGTGCGGTCAGGACGTCAAGTACATGTCCGGGTGGGCCGGGGTCGTCACCGACGAGATCGCGCAGCCTGGCTCGCGCGCGCGAAAGGCGGGTACGGACCACGGCCGGGCTCACCTGAAGGACCGCGGCCGCCTCGCGCGGCTCCAAGCCCTCCCAGATGGTGAGCATCAGCACCTCCCTGTCCAGCTCGCCGAGACGGGCGAGCGCGGCCTGAACGGCGAGCCGTTCGGGCACCTCACTGCCCGGGTCGGCGGCGATCGCAGCCGTGATCCGTTGCCGTAGCCGCTCACCCAGCCGCTGCCGGCGTACGCCGCCGCGATGGTGGTTGGCGAGCACGCGTCGAGCGACGCCGTACAGCCACAGCCGGGCTTCGGCCTCGACCGGCATCTCGTGTCTGCGGCGCCAGGCCACAAGGAAGGTCTCAGCGACGACGTCGGCCGCGTCCTCGGAGTGCTCAACGCGCCGCAGCGCGTACGCCAGCAGCGGCTCGAAATCGCCGGCGTAGACGCGTCGAAAGCGGTCCTCGTGCTCAGTCCCGGAGCTCACGTTCACCCCATGTCCAGTCGGGCGCCAATCGTGACAGGCCTGGTCCAGAAATGTGCGGCATTCGATTCGAGGGCGCCGATCACCACGGGCCTTCGGAGGTGGCCGAGGGCGCCGGGGGGGCGGGCCGGAGGGACCGACTGGTCACCGCCGCCTTCCCGGTGATCCGCTCGGGCGGCACGGCGCTCTGGGAGGACGGCATGGACGCCGGCGTCAAGGTGCCCACCGCGGCTGAGATGTGCCAGGCCAAGGCCGCCGGCCTGACCGTCCTGCTGTCGATCGGCGGCGCGACCGCCGGCATCGACCTCAGGTCCGCCGCGGTCGCCGACCGGTTCGTCGCCACGGTGGTGCCGATCCTCAAGAGGTACAACTTCGACGGCATCGACATCGACATCGAGACCGGGCTCACCGGCAGCGGCGACATCACCCGGCTCTCCACCTCGCAGGCCAACCTGGTCCGCATCATCGACGGGGTGCTCGCCCAGATGCCCGCCGGCTTCGGGCTCACCATGGCGCCGGAGACCGCGTACGTCACCGGCGGCAGCGTCACCTACGGGTCCATCTGGGGCGCCTACCTGCCGATCAAGCGGTACGTCGACAACGGCCGGCTCTGGTGGCTGAACATGCAGTACTACGACGGCAGCATGTACGGCGGCTCCGGGGACTCGTACGCCGCCGGCACCGTCCAGGGGTTCGTCGCGCAGACCAACTGCCTCAACGCCGGCCTGGTCGTGCAGGGCACCACCATCCGCGTCCCGTACGACCGGCAGGTCCCCGGACTGCCCGCCCAGTCCGGGGCCGGCGGCGGGTACCTGGCGCCGTCCTCCGTGGCCCAGGCCTGGAACACGTACCAGGGCGGCCTGAAGGGCCTGATGACCTGGTCGATCAACTGGGACGGGTCGAAGGGCTGGACCTTCGGCGACAACGTCAAGGCCCTCCAGGGCCGTTGACCCTGCATGGTCACCGCGGAGCCATCCGACCTGGCGCCGGACCGACGGATCGGTCCGGCGTCACGAGGTCGGGTCAGCCGTGCTTCTGCTGACACGGCACACAGAACCGAGCGTGCGGCACCGCCTCCAGGCGTTCCGCCTGGATCGGCGCCGCGCACCGCTCGCAAGTCCCGTAGCCACCGTCGGCCATGCGCCGTAGCGCGTCACCGATCTGCGCCAGGCTCTGTCGGGTGGCGGCGATCAGCGCGGCACGGGTGTGCGCCTCGCCGGGGTCGCCGGTGTCCGCGGTGAGTTCGGTCAGCCGCACGGTCTGCGCCTCGAACTCGGTGCTCAGGGTGGCGCGCAGCCGGGCGCGCCATCGCGGGTCGAGGGTGCCTCGAAGGTCGGTACTCATCTGCGGTTCCTTCCCGGGAAAAGAAAAAGGGCCGAAGCCGGATGGCTTCGCCCTGGTGGCCGTACTCGCGGGGGGGGTGGTTTCCCGGCGGGCCACGGCCGGCGGGAACCGGGCTGGGCAGGCCGTGGATGGGCGCGGCCTTCCGCGCGTCCACCGGGCGGATGGCGGCGACCGCGGACCGCTGGTCGCGGGCAGCAGCCGGCACCGCCGTGGGAACGGCGGTGGCGACCAGCTGCCGGGCCGGGAACATGCGCCACACCATAGGCCGATCGGGTGGGAACGCCAATGACATTGCGGCCGCGACGTCGCGCGGAACCTCGTCGCGACCGGCGCGCGTCCGCGGATCGGCCGCTGCCGCACCGGGCTCGGGGAGCAGGATGGCGCGACGCCGGTTCCCCGGCAGGGAACCGGCGTCGCTCAAGGTGACGCAACCGGTTCGCGTGGGCGTTGCCCCCGCCGACGGCCGGCGGCCCGCCGCCCTGGCCGGATGCCGGGTGGCGCACGTCAGTGTTCCCAGTCGGGGTCCTCGTCGGTACTCGCGATGACCAGTTGCAGACCGTGCATGCGCAGTTTGCGTTCGAGGCCACCCGCCAGGCGGAGTAGAACGGGTTGGCCAGTTCGCCGATGAGCAGGCCGACCAGCGTCGAGGTGTTGGCGCCCCCGACGCAGCTCCCGCGCCACCCCGTCGAGTCGGTAGCCGAGCTGGTCGGCGCGTTCCGCACCCGCAGCCCGGGTCTCTGCCGTGACCTGCCCGCTCAGCGGGCCAGCCGGCAAGAGGGCCTCCGCATCGAGTCCGCTCTCGGGAGGGAGGGCCAAAAAGTTTTGTTTGGTTCCTACAAATGGCGCCGCGCAGGGTTCGGTGGTTACGACATGGCGCAGCCAGCCGGCAGGCGGAAAGGTGATCGCTGCCGGAGGCCGGGGTCTCGCGGCGCGTACGTCATGGGTCTACCGGAGGGGTCGGTCGGGTGTTCAGCCGTGTCGCCATCGTCAACCGTGGTGAGGCCGCGATGCGGCTCATCCACGCGGTCCGGGAACTGGCCGCGGAGACCGGGTCCCGGATCGAGACCGTCGCCCTGCACACCGACGTCGACCGCACCGCCACGTTCGTGCGCGAGGCGGACATCGCCTACGACCTCGGTCCTGCGTCCGCGCGCCCGTACCTGAACCTGAAGGCGCTGGAGCGCGCGTTGGTGGAGACCGGGGCCGACGCCGCATGGGTCGGCTGGGGCTTCGTCGCCGAGGACCCGGCGTTCGCGGAGCTGTGCGAGAAGGTCGGGGTCACCTTCGTCGGGCCGAGCGCGGAGGCCATGCGCAAGCTCGGTGACAAGATCGGCGCGAAGCTGATCGCCGAGGAGGTCGGCGTGCCGGTCGCGCCGTGGAGCCGCGGCGCGGTCGAGACCCTGGACGCCGCCCTGGCGGCGGCGGCCGAGATCGGCTACCCGCTGATGCTGAAGGCGACCGCGGGCGGGGGCGGGCGCGGCATCCGCGTGATCACGAACGAGGCCGAGCTCGCCGACGCGTACGAGCGCACCAGCCAGGAGGCCGCGCGGGCGTTCGGCAGCGGCGTCGTGTTCCTGGAGCGCCTGGTCACCGGTGCCCGGCACGTCGAGGTCCAGGTGATCGCCGACGGCCAGGGCACCGCTTGGGCGCTCGGTGTCCGCGACTGCTCGGTGCAGCGGCGCAACCAGAAGGTCATCGAGGAGTCGGCGTCGCCGGTGCTCAGCCCGGCGCAGGCCGCCGAGCTCAAGGCGTCGGCCGAACGGCTGGCCGTCGCCGTCGGTTACTGCGGCGCGGCGACCGTCGAGTTCCTCTACCACCCTGGCGACCGGCTGTTCGCGTTCCTCGAGGTCAACACCCGCCTGCAGGTCGAGCACCCGATCACCGAGTCCACCACCGGGTTCGACCTGGTCAAGGCGCAGCTGCACGTGGCCTCGGGCGGGCGGCTCGAAGGCGAGCCGCCGGTGGAGCGCGGGCACGCCATCGAGGCCCGGCTGAACGCCGAGGACCCCGACCGCGACTTCGCGCCTTCCCCGGGCCGCATCGCGCGGCTGGACCTGCCCGCCGGACCCGGCATCCGGGTGGACACCGGCGTCAGCGAGGGTGACACCATCCCCGCCGACTTCGACTCGATGATCGCGAAGATCATCGCCTACGGTCGCGACCGCGACGAGGCGCTCGGCAGGTTGCGCCGGGCGATGGCGAACACCACGGTGATCATCGAGGGCGGCGCGACGAACAAGAGCTTCGTGCTCGACCTGCTCGACCAGCCCGAGGTGATCGACGCCAGCGCGGACACCGGCTGGATCGACCGCGTCCGCGGTGGGGGCAGGCTCGTCGCGCACCGGCACTCCGCCGTCGCGCTGGCGGCCGCCGCCATCGAGGCGTACGAGGAGGAGGAACGCGTCGAGCGGCAGCGACTGCTGTCGACGGCGTTCGGCGGTCGCCCGCAGGTACAGCACAAGAGTGGCCGACCGCTGGACCTCAAGCTGCGTGGCGTCGGCTACCGCATGCGCGTGGCGCGGATCGGCGCGCACCGGTTCCGCGTCGGCATCGAAGCGGGCGGCGGCGTCCGGACGGCCGACGTCGAGCTGGACCGTTTCGACCGGCACACCGGGCAGATCGTCGTCAACGGCGGCCGGTACCGCCTGCTCACCGGCACGTACGGGCCGATCCACCTGGTCGAGGTGGACGGCGTGACGCACCGGGTCAGCCGCGACGAGGGCGGCGTCGTCCGTTCGCCCATGCCCGCGCTGGTCGTCGCCACGCCGCTGGAGGTAGGCGCCGAGGTCGAGGCGGGCACGCCGGTGCTGGTGCTGGAGGCCATGAAGATGGAGACGGTGCTGCGGGCGCCGTTCAAGGCGCGACTGAAGGAATGCGCCGTCTCCGTGGGCAGCCAGGTGGAGGCCGGCGCGCCGCTGCTGCGGCTGGAGCCGCTCGCCGACGAGACCGAAGAGGCCGCGGACGCCCCAGCCGCCGGTTCCGTCGAGCTGGACCTGCCCGGCGCGCCCGTGGAGATCCCGGCGCGGAATCGGGCCGCCCGCGGCCAGGAGGACCTGCGCGGCCTCCTGCTCGGTTTCGACGTCGACCCGCACGACGACCGCCGGGTGCTCGACGGCTACCTCGCCGCGCGGCGGGCGGCCACCGAAGATGGCCACCGGCCGCTGGCCGAGGAGCTCGAACTTGTCAACGTGTTCGCCGACCTCGCCGAGCTGAGCCGCAACCGGCCCACGGGCGACGACGGCGGCGGCGACACCCATGTGCACAGCGCCCGCGAGTACTTCCACACCTACTTGCAGAGCCTCGACGTCGAGCGGGCCGGACTGCCGAGTTCGTTCCAGGCCAAGCTCGCCAAGGCGCTCCGGCACTACGGTGTCGCCGACCTGGAGCGCTCCCCCGAGCTCGAAGCCGCGGTGTTCCGGATCTTCCTCGCCCAGCAACGCGCGTCCGCCGACGCCACGGTCGTTGCGACGCTGCTGCGCGCGTGGCTACGGGAGCCGCCGCCGGACGAGACGCTGCGCGAGCCCGCCGGCCTCGCGCTGGAGCGGCTGGTGGCCGCGACGCAGGTCCGCTTCCCGGTGGTCGCCGACCTCGCCCGCGGCGTGGTGTTCGCCTGGTTCGCCCAGCCGCTGCTGCGTCGCAACCGCGCCCGCGTCTACGCCGAGGTCCGCACGCACCTGCGCCACCTGGACGCGCACCCGGACGCGCCGGACCGCGCCGAGCGCATCGCGGAGATGGTGCGCAGTACCGAGCCGTTGGTGCGGATGCTCGGCCAGCGGCTCGTGCGCGACCACCTCGACAACACGGTCATGCTGGAGGTGCTGACCCGGCGGTACTACGGCAACAAGGGGCTCACCAGCGTCCGCACCCGCGAGGTCGCGGGCTGCACGTTCGTGGTCGCCGCGCGCGCGGACTCGAACGTGGTCTCCGCCGCGGTGAGCTTCGACGCGCTTGGCAACGCGCTGCGCGGGCTCGCGGAGCTAGCGAGCGGCGAGGGCGCCATCGACGCCGACATCTACCTCGCGTGGGAGGACCAGCCGGAGGACTTTGACGCGATGGCGGCCGCGCTGTACAAGGTCATCAACACGCACCCGCTGCCGCACCAGGTCCGCAGGCTCACCACCACCGTCGCGGGTCGCGGCGGCGCGGTGATGCACCACCACTTCACGTTCCGCCCGTCGAGCACCGAGATGACCGAGGAGCGGCTGATCCGCGGCCTGCACCCGTACATCGCGCAGCGGATGCAGCTGGAGCGGCTGCGCAAGTTCGACCTGACCCGGCTGCCGTCGTCGGACGAGGAGGTCTACCTCTTCGAGTGCGTGGCGCGGGAGAACCCGTCGGACGAGCGCCTCGTCGCGTTCGCGCAGGTGCGCGACCTGACCGAGCTGCGCGAGCACGACGGGCGGCTGGTCGCGCTGCCGACGACCGAGGACATCATCGCCGCGTGCCTCGACTCGATCCGCCGAGCGCAGTCGCGGCGACCGTCGAAGACGCGCTTCAACACCAACCGGATCGTGGTCTACGTCTGGCCGCCGAGCGACCTCACCCGCGAGGAGATGGAGATGATCGCCGGGCGCGTGCGCCCGACGACCGTGGGCGCCGGACTCGAGGAGATCCTGTTCATCGCGCGGCAGCGCGACCGCAAGACCGGCGAGCTGACCAAGATCGCAGTACGGATCTCCTTCAACGCCACCGGCGGGGCCGAGCTGACCGTCGGCGAGCCGCCGGTCGAGCCGGTCGAGCCGCTCGACGACTACCGGCTGAAGGTGCTGCGTGCGAGCAGCCGCAACACGGTGTACCCGTACGAGCTGACCGGTCTGCTCGGCGACTTCGTCGAGCACGACCTCGACGACGACCACGCCCTGGTGCCGGTCCACCGGCCCAAGGGGCGCAACACCGCGGCGATCGTCGCCGGCGTGGTCACCACGCCGGCCCCGCGGCACCCGCAGGGCGTCACCCGGGTCGTGCTGCTCGGCGACCCGACGAAGTCGCTGGGTGCCCTGTCGGAGCCGGAGTGCCGCCGCGTGATCGCCGCGCTGGACCTGGCCGAGCGGATGCAGGTGCCGCTGGAGTGGTACGCGCTGTCCGCCGGCGCTCGGATCTCCATGACGTCGGGCACGGAGAACATGGACTGGGTGGCCGCGGCGCTCAAGCGGATCGTCGAATTCACCCAGGGCGGTGGTGAGATCAACATCGTCGTCGCGGGCATCAACGTCGGCGCGCAGCCGTACTGGAACGCCGAGGCGACGATGCTCATGCACACCAAGGGCGTCCTGGTGATGACGCCGGACTCGGCGATGGTGCTCACCGGCAAGCAGTCGCTCGACTTCTCCGGTGGCGTGTCGGCCGAGGACAACTTCGGCATCGGCGGCTACGACCGGGTGATGGGCCCGAACGGGCAGGCGCAGTACTGGGCGCCGAACCTGGCCGCCGCGCGGGACGTGCTGATGTCGCACTACGACCACACGTACGTCGCACCCGGCGAGGACGCGCCGCGGCGGGCGACCACCAGCGACCCCACCGACCGCGACATTTCCGCCTTCCCGCATGCCGTGGCCGGCAGCGACTTCAGCACCGTCGGCGAGATCTTCTCCGCCGCGGCCAACCCGGACCGCAAGAAGCCGTTCGACATCCGGACCGTGATGCGGGCGCTCTCCGACCAGGACCACCCGGTGCTGGAACGCTGGGCGGGGATGGCCGACGCGGAGACCGCGGTGGTGCAGGACGTGCACCTCGGCGGCATCCCGGTGTGCCTGCTCGGCATCGAGTCACGGGCGGTGCCGCGGCGCGGCTTCCCGCCCACCGACGGCCCGGACACCTACACCGCGGGCACGCTGTTCCCGCGGTCGTCGAAGAAGGCCGCGCGGGCGATCAACGCGGCCAGCGGCAACCGACCGCTGGTGGTGCTGGCGAACCTGTCAGGCTTCGACGGCTCGCCCGAGTCGATGCGCAAGCTGCAACTGGAGTACGGCGCCGAGATCGGCCGCGCGATCGTGAACTTCCGCGGGCCCCTCGTGTTCTGCGTGATCTCGCGCTACCACGGCGGCGCGTTCGTGGTGTTCTCGAAGGCGCTGAACCCCAACATGACCGTGTTGGCGCTGGAAGGCTCATTCGCCTCGGTGCTCGGCGGCGCTCCCGCCGCCGCGGTGGTGTTCTCCGGCGACGTTGACGCCCGCACCGCGGCCGACCCGCGCCTGCGGGACCTGGAGGCCCGCGCTGCGGCCGCCTCCGGCGCCGACCGCGCCGCGTTGACCGCAGAACTGGACGAGCTCCGCTCGTCGGTCCGCGCGGAGAAGCTCGGCGAGGTGGCCACGGAGTTCGACCGCGTGCACAACATCCAGCGCGCTGTCGAGGTCGGCTCCGTCGACGCCGTCATCCGCGCAGCCGAACTCCGTCCGCGCATCATCGAGGCCATCGAGTCACATCTGCGTCAATCGGCCGGTAGGTGAGCATCGCGCCAGACGCCGTCGTGAGATCCACGGGGAGGTCATCCTCCGAACTGGCTGCCGGCGCTGCCGCACGGTACACCGTGACAGCAGCGCCGGCGTCGTCCCGCTCGGATGCCCGAAGCCTCACCAGATGATCGCGGCGACCACCGTACTGACGACCAGCCCCGTGACCACGGGCAGGAACAACTTGCGGGCGAGGTCGACCACGGACACCCCGCAGAAGGTCGCAACGGCGATCAGCGACGACCAGATGACCAGCGTGCCGCCTCCGGTCCACGACGCGCCGTTCTGCGCGATGGCGGCAAGCGTGGCGGTGTCGACCCCGGCATGAGGGCTGAGCGCCTCCGAAAGCGAGCCGGTGAGCGGCAGCCCTGCCCAACCTGATCCGTCCAGCCCGACCGTCATGCCGGCGAGCAGGACGGCGAACATGATGATGAACGGATTGTTCGGGATGTGCCCCTCGACGCTACGGATCGCGTCGAACAGGAATCCTGGTGCCGTCGTGCCGTCTGCCAGCCCCATGATGCGACCTGAGAAGTCCGAGATGCCGATGAAGACGAACCCGGCGATGGGGATGACGACGCCCATCGCCTTGAACGCGAAGGAGAGACCGTCGACGATGTGCTCGGCGCAGCTCTCCAGGGAGCGAACCCCGTCGCTGGTCACCGCGACGGCGAGGAGCAGCAGCGCCGCCAGGCCGCCGACCAGCGGGGCCCCGGCGCCGTCGTCAACCGACACCAGGTCGGTGAACCGGCCGAGCAGCATGTAGACAAGCAGCGCACCGAAGGAGACGGGTACCAGGACGGCGAACAGCTTGGCCCGCCAGTTTTGTCCGCGCTCGTCGGACCGGTCGTCGTCGAACACGGCGTCAGTCGTTGCCGCTCCCCCGTCCTCCAGCGCCTCCCGCGGCGGCAGCTTCGTCGCCAGGGCGTGGCCGAGCTGCTCCGAGGTTCCGCCCGATCCGATACCTGCGGCCACCCCCGCGGGGGCGAGTTCGGCGCGAGGCGCCACGCTCGCCGGCATCTCGGGGCTCGGTTCGGCCGCCGCCAGGCTCGGCCGGTGGCGACGCACCGTCATGAGGTAGCTCATCGCCAGCGCGACAATCCCGACGACCCACGACAGGATCAGGGCTCGATCGGCGATCAGGTCCGCCGACACGTTGGCGCCGCTCGCCGAGAGGGCCGGCGCGACACCGATGACGTAGTCGGAGGCCAGTGCCATGCCCTGTCCGGCGATGGCGATCGCAATCGCGCCGGCCATCGGGGACAGGCCCGCTCGGATGGCGGCCGGGAGCAGGATCGCCGCGATCAACGCGAGGGTCGGCGTGGGCCAGAAGAACAGCGCGAAGGCATAGGTGACGACGAACAGGACGATATAGGCGACCGGCCCGTTCACCATCAGCCGACGGAACGGCGCCACCATCCGGTGCTCGGCTCCGATGGCTCGCAACGCCGCGAGCATCGCGGTGACGAGCGCGATGATGAGGAAGATGTTGAACAGCTCCGAGGCGGCCACCAGACTGGCGCGGAACACCGACGCCAGTCCCCCGGGCACGCTGCCGGTGAAGGTCACGGCGGTGAGGAAGGTCGCGGCGATGGCGGGGACGACGACGTTCTTCCGGGCGACCATGACGATGATCAGTGAAGCCAGACCTGCCAGGTACACCCAGTGCGCTGGCGTCATTTCCATGGTTGTCTCCTAGCTTGCTTGCTCGGAGTGGCTGAGGGGGGTGGCCGCGACCGTCGTCGCGGCGGCGCGAGCGCGTGCGGCCTCGACGAGTGGCAGCAGGTGTTCCTGCGCCATGGTCCGCCCGTACTCGCGCAGGGCGCCCGTGCCCACGCTGTTGATCGGGATCGAGACGACCCGGTCGCGGAACAGGACAACGTCGACGTTCGGCAGCAGTGCGGACAGCCCGAATGCCAACGGAAGTCCGTTCTCGAAGACCTCCGAGGCGTGCGTGCTGCCCACCAGTACGTTGAGTCCGCGCGCGGCCGCACTCGCCACCACGGCGGAGTCCGGGGCAGCCGCGCTGATGCTGAAGATGACCGTGGAGATGGCCGGGTACTCGGCGAGCAACTGGGCGAGCTGCTTCTCACCGAACCCGGTGTGCGGAAAGGCGTGCAGGACGACCTCGCCGAGCGAATTGTCGGGAGCCCCCGCGAGCACCTGCATGCCCGGGGCTGTGGCGCTGTCCACCAGGTCGGCGCACTGGCGGACGGCGCGTTCGCCGTCGAGGATGCGCACGTCCAGGGACCGCTCCAGGCCTGCGTCGAGCCGGGCTAGCACGTCACCCACCGTGGTGACGCCCGGCAGCGGCCGGCCGACCATGACCACGAGCCCGTGCACCCCGTCGTAGGCGGGGTTTACGTAGAAGGGCTCGTGGCCGTGGAGGTGGGCCATGCCGGGGTGCAGTCCGTGGAAGGCTTCATGGCACTCCAGCACCGCGACCCCGTACAGCGAGAGGTAGTCGGCGAGCGCCACCCCGCCGGAGCTCGCCGCGTCCGCGATCGGGTGGTGCGCCACGATCGCGTCCACGCCGCTGGCGTAGGCGAGTTCGATGTGGTGTTCGGTGATGGTCATCGCGACCGCGAGCCGCCGCACCGGTTTGCCGGAGGTCCCCCAGACCAGGCCGGGCCGCTCGGTCACCGCCTTGCCGGGTATTCCCGAGTCCTTCCTGATCACCCACGGGTTCCGGCCCCCCTCGGAGCTCGTGACCCGGCCGCCGGTCAATCCGTCGAGGGCCGCGACCACGTCGGCCACGGTCGGACAGGTCTGCGACACCGCCTCGTTCGTCACGCGTTTCGTCCGCCTTTCCGTTGACGCCAGTGCGACACGCACTGGATCTGGTGCGGCGGAAGCACAAAAAGCTGCCACCGCTCGGACTCGGCGGTGTGCGCGAACTCGCGCAGACCGCCAACCGCCATCGGCGACAGCTGTCGGGCTCTTCGCTACGAAGCTCCCTGGACCGTTCGTCGGTTCTGAATCACGACGTCCTCGTCGGCCCGTACCCGCAGGAACAGCGCCTCAGAGGTTGGTGATATATAACGGCGCTCGCCGGAGGGTGTCAAGGTCTCGACCAGCCCGTCCGACGATCACTAGAGTCGCGCCATGGATCGCTCAGGCAGCACACCGCCGCGCACTCCCGGCGAGCTCAAGCAGGAGATTCTGCGCGTCTACAACGCCGTGAACCAGGGCATCGCCGGCGTCGGTGTGAGCCGGCAGCGGGTCGACCTCCTGGACGACCGCATCCTCATCCTCGCCCAGCACCAGCGCGTCAAGGCGCTCGCGACGCTGGATTCCGCGCACCGCGACATCACCCGCGAGGTGGACGTGGCTCTGCTGGACGAGGGCAAGCGGCGGCTCGCCCAGGAGTTCAAGGACAAGATCGGGCTTCCGGTGCGAGTCGTGCTCAAGGACTACGACCCGAGCACGGAGATCGCGGCGACGGTCGTGGTCCTCGACGCCCCGTTGGTCCTCACCGAGCCGCGGCGCCATCAGTAGCGGCGGGCCGCACCGGCCCGATTCAGAGGTCGTCGCTGACGTGCCGTTGGTCGGCGGCACGTCAGCGACGCGTGTTCGACCAGGGCTATCCGCCGAGGCCCAGTTCCGCGACGTGCTTCGCGAACGCCTCAAGCGCGGCAGCGCCGACCGCCTTGTCCTGGTCGCCGTTGCCGCCGCTGACCCCGACGGCGCCGACGATCTGGCCGTCGTACTCAATGGGGAACCCGCCGACGAAGATGGCGAACTTCCCGGGGTACATGTGGCTGATTCCGAACGCCTCGTTGCCGGGCAGCGCGGGGCCGTTCGGCGGCTCGTTGAATTTGTGGGTCGCCCGCTCATGCCCGGCTGCGGTGAACGCCTTCGCCATCGCGATCTCGACTCCGGTGAGGCGGGCACCGGGCAGCCGATGCAGCGCGAGCACATGGCCGCCGTCGTCGCAGACGCAGATCGTCTGCTTGACTCCGATCTCCTCCGCCTTCGATCGAGCTGCGGCGAGCATGGGAAGCGCGTCGTCGAGGGTGATTCGGTAGATCCTGTGCACGTTGCCTCCTCTGCCCCACTACCGGGCGGTCCGTGCGACCAGCCTGCCTGGGCGCGGAGAGCGCGAACAATGGCTAGACTGCCGCGATGCGGCGGGGGAAGCTTGTGCAACCTGTCCAAGGAGTTGTCATGACGGACCCATCGGCGGAGACATCGGACGGCCCGCCTGACGACACGGACCCGCAGCACCTGACGGTGGGTCGGCTGCTGCAGGAACGGTTGCTCCGCCCGGCGCGTACGGCGGCGTCCGCCGAGATGCTCGACACCGCTGTCACCTGGTGTCTGCCGTGGGACGAGGTCCAGGCCAGCGTTGACCCCCTGCCCGGAGTTGTCGTCCACGCCCGGGCCGACCAGGTCCGACCGGCGCTGCTGCCCGGTCTCGGCCGGCGCAACGCCACGGCCGTCGTCGTCGCCGGCGGGGCCGGTGATCTTCCTGACCCGACGTGCGGCCTGCCGGTGATCCACGTCGGTGCGCACGTCGGGTTCCGCCACCTCAGTCAGCTGGTGGCGGAACTCGTCCTGGCCCGGGACACGCACGTCCTCCGGTACGGCCTGAGGGTGCACCGCTCGCTGGTGGAGTTGCTGTACCGCGGGGCCGGGTTGGCCGCGCTCGGGCAGCAGATGGCCCGGCTGTCCGGATGCGCGGCGGCGATCCTCGATTCGCAGTACCGGGTCCTGGCGTTCGAACGCAGCCGCGACCGCGTGTTCGAGGCGGCGGCGGTCGCGAACGCGCTGCGCGAGGACGCGTCCGAAGGGGCCGCCGAAAGCGTGTTGTCCGATCGGGGCACCGCGGCAGGACCGGATCCGATGGCTTCCGAGCAGCCGCACGCCGGGCCTCAGGTCCGGACGCTGCTGATCGACGGGATCAGCGCGACGTGCGTGCTCAATCCGATCCTGCTCGGCGGTCGCCATGACGGCTGGGTGGTCATCGTGGAGTCGGCCGATCCACCCAGCCCGCACGAGATAGCTCAGCACCGCGTGGTCGTCGAGCAGGCCGCCACCATCGTGGGTACCGAAATGTTGCGCCTGCGCAGCGTCGAGCAGGCTGAGGAGCGGGCGCGGGGCGACTTCGTCCACGCGTTGCTGCACGGCCGTTTTTCGAACCAGCACGAGCTGGAAGCCCGGGCTGCGCACTACGACTTCCCGGTCGGGGCGACCTACGGGGTGGTCGTCGCGAACGGGCTCGGCTCGGTTGGCAGCCCCGACTCCCCGACGGCCCTGTTCCAGCTGGCGCGGCACGCCGCCCGCCTCGACGCCCGGCCGAACGCGCACACTCTGGCGACGGTCGTCGGCGACGTGCTGGCGGTGGTCCGGCAGGTCGACCCGGCGGGCCGCCGGGACTCGCCGGACGCGCAGGACCGGGCGCTGGCGGACTTCGCGCGTGCCCTGCAGGTGGAGTTGGAACGGAGAACCCAGCGCCGGGTGGCCGTGGCGTACGGGCGCTGCGTCGGCGACGCGGGCCGCATCTTCGACAGCTACCGGGAGGCGCGCATCGCGCTCGGGATCCGGAACCGCCTTGCCATGGACCAGGTCTGCGGCTTCCAGGACCTGCGGGTGTTCGCCGCCCTGGTGGAGCTCGCGGAGAGCCCGCAGGGGCGTGCCTTCGCCCGGGACATGCTGGCCCCGCTCCGCAGCTCCCGCGCCGGCGGAAGCGGCCTGGAGCAGGCCGTCATCGCCTACGTCGCGTCCGGCGGGAACCTCAACGCCGCCGCGCGGGAACTGCACATCCATCGCAACACGATGCTCTACAAGCTCGACCGCGCGTCGCGGCTGCTGCAACTGGATCTGCGCGAGGCCGAGCACCAGTTCGCGGTGTGGTTGGCGCACAAAATCAACCTTCTCGCCGAGACGGTGACGGCCGTCGACCGCGATCTCAGCCCGACGTAGTGGCCGGCGACGTCGGGTCGGTGTCGAGCGGGGAGGGGTCGGGGCCGACGAAGCTGACCAGCAACCCGACGGCGGCGATCGCCGTGCATCCGGCGAAGAGCAGCAGCAGATTGCCGTGCGGATAGACGACCGCCACCCAGGCCGCGCCCAGCGCCGAGCCGCCGAAACGCATCATGTTGAACAGTCCGAGGGCCGCGCCCGAGCGGCCTGCCGGTGACCGGGTCGCCCCGGCGGCGGACGGTGTCTGGACGAGGGCCACGCCCACACCCACCGCGAGAAGCAGCGCGATGAGCAGTGCCACGCTCCGGCCGTCGTTGCCCGCGTACAGCCCCAGCAGCAGTTCCGCCGTGCCGAGCAGGACCAGGCCGGTGCGCAGGATCCAGCGGGGCCGGCCGCGTTCGCTGAGCAGACCGACCACGGGGGCCAGCACCGCCATGGCGGCGGGCAGGGCGAGCACCAGCAGGCCGGTGATGGCGGTGGTCCGCCCGAGGGTCCCCGTGGCGTACAGCGGAACCGCGACGAGCGTGGCGGCCAGGCAGAACATCTGGGCGGATGCGGCGACCGTGCTGCGCAGGAACCGCGACTCGACGATGAGACGCGGCCGGATGATGGGCGCCGCCGCCTTGGCGGAGGTGATGACGAAGATCGCCAGCAGTCCGACGCCCGCCACGGCGAGCGTGATGATGAGCCAGGCCGGCACGACGTGCTGCGGGACGGCGGTGGCGGCGGTCATCAGCAACGCGGCGCCGAGTGTCAACGACACCGCTCCGGGCCAGTGCAGCGCGGTGGCATGCCCGCGGTCGTCCGGCACCACCAGGACCGTGGCGACCAGCAGGATCACGGCGATTGGAGCGAGGCACCAGAAGATCGCCCGCCAGCCGGCGAGGTCGGCCAGCAGACCGCCCAGCGGCGGGCCGATGGCCTGTCCGATCCCGTTGGCGGCCGCCCAGGCGCTCATCGTGCGGGTCCGCTGGCTCGGCCCGTAGATGGCGGCGAGCATGCCCATGACCGCCGGTGGATAGGCCGCACATGCCATGCCCTGCAGGGCGCGCATCGCGACGAGGGCATGCAGCGACGGGGCCAGGGCCGCCCCCACCATGGCGACCGCCATGAGAGCCAGGGACGCGATGACCGTACGACGTCGTCCGAACCGGTCGCCCACCCAGCCGCTCAACGCCATGCCCGCGGCAAGGACCAGGACGAAGCTGCTCACCACGAGAACGCCGGAGGACAGCGAGACGCCGAAATCGGCGGTGATGTCGCGCAACGGCACGTTCAGCACATTGTTGATGACGGTGCCGAGCAGCGTCGCGCCGAGCAGGGTCAGCAGCACGGCGGGTCCCGCCCGCTTTCGCTGCGGCGGAGCCTCGAGGGCCGGCGTGGCCAACGACGGGGCGCCTCCAACCCGCAGCCGGGTGTCCCGCACGTCCCGTCCTTCCCGTCGTCTGCGCAGATCACATACCGTTCGAGACTGCGCCGTGACCGTCAGACGACGCTACGGCACCCTGCACAATCTTTGACCGCCGGCCTGTGCACATGGCTGATAGACGCTGACCTTGCACACGCGGAGTCTGACGTGCAATCAACTCCCTGCAAGAGGCAGTGAGGTAGCAGATGCACCTAACGGCGGCCCACTGGGTCTATCTAGCCGGCGTTGTCGTCATCATCGCGACGATGATCGCCCGAAAGAACATCGTAGTCCCGGCCGTGGTCGCGACCCTCGCGACCGCGCTCGTCTTCTCGCACAGCGTCATCCGCGGGCTCTCCGCGGTGTTCAACGCCAGCCTCGTGGCGGCAACGAACCTGTTCAACATCTTCCTGATCATCGCGCTCGTGACCGCGATGCTGCACTCGTTGCAGGCCATCGGCGCCGATCGGAAGATGGTCGCCCCGTTCCGAGGCGTGATGCGCAACGGCCACCTCGCCTTCTGGACGCTGGTGGTCGTCACGTACTTCATCTCGCTGTTCTTCTGGCCGACCCCAGCGGTGCCGCTGATCGGCGCGGTTCTCATCCCGGTGGCGATCCGCGCGGGTCTGCGGCCGATGGCCGTCGGCCTGGTCGTGGCGATCGCGGGCCAGGGCATGGCCCTCTCCTCCGACTACGTCATCCGGGTCGCCCCCGGACTGTCGGCGAAGGCGGCGGGAGCGGACGCGAATGTGGTCGCCGACCGCGCGATGGTGCTGTCCCTCGTCGTCGGTGGGGTCGCTCTCGCGGTCGCCTACCTGATGGAGTTCCGCACGATGCGCCAACCCGACCCGGCCCTGCTCGTCGAGTGGGAGTCGACGGCGGACGGCAGCGGTGAACGCGCGAGGGACCTGGCGGTCACCGAGCGGGAGCGCGAGCTGGTCGGCGCGGGCGAACGGCCGGCCGGTGGCGGGGACGTCCCGTCCCTGCGGGGCGGGCCGCCGACGACCGGGCACGGCGTCGCGCTGCGGGAGGAGTACGACGAGGAGCTGGGGGAAGGCCCCGAGGAGTCGGCCGGCAGCTACCGCGGCAACCCACTCGTACCGACCTTCTTCGCCATCTTCGTGCCGGTGGCCTACCTGGCGCTGATCGTGTACATGGTGGTCGCGAAGGTCTCCGACAGCGTGCCCGACCTGCGCGGCGGCGACGCCGCCGCCCTGGTCGGCGGCATCGCGGCCCTCATCGTCTTCCTCGCGGCGCTCGCCGGTGACGGCAAGAGCTTCCTGGAGAGCTCCGCCGAGCACGTGGTCAACGGACTGGTGTTCGCGTTCAAGGCCATGGGGGTCGTCCTGCCGATCGCCGGCTTCTTCTTCATCGGCAACGGCGACTTCTCCGGCCAGATCCTCGGCACCGCCGACCCGACGAAGGGGCCGGCGTTCCTGTACGACCTGGTCACGGCGGCGCAGAGCCACATCCCCCACAGCGGCTTCATCGCGGCCTTCGGCATCCTGCTCATCGGCATGATCGCGGGCCTGGAGGGGTCGGGCTTCTCCGGACTGCCGCTGACCGGGTCGCTGGCGGGCAGCCTCGGCCCGGCCGCCGGGATCAGCGCCGGGACGCTCGCCGCCGTCGGTCAGATGGGCAACATCTGGTCCGGTGGCGGCACGCTCGTCGCCTGGTCCTCACTCATCGCCGTCGCCGGCTTCGCCCGGGTGCCGGTGATCGCCCTCGCCCGCAGGTGTTTCATCCCGGTCGTCAGCGGGCTCATCGTGGGCACCATCTTCGCGGTGGTCTTCTTCCCTTGACATCCTCCCCCGCCTAAGCTTGGCGTTTAACCCGTCTGCTTTCGTCGTTCGGTGATGGACAGGGCGCGTTTCACGGTCTTCCCGACGTCGTAGCTGGGCGCGGGTTGCCGGTTCTTCGATCCTCGGGGGCGTCCGGGTCCGGCCTTGCCGGGTTTCGGCGCGCTGGCGGGGTGGGTGGTCTTCGGGTGGATGTGGCGAAACCCGCGGCGGACCCGGGCTGGGGTGAGCCGGTCCGGGTCGGCGGGTCGCTCCCAGGGCCGGCGGAGATCTTCGGCGAGACCGCGGGCGAGGCGTAGCTGGGTGTGGCAGGCGATGACCAGCCAGGTCCACCGGTCAGCCGTCTCGGGTGTGCGGATCTTGGGCCGGGTCCAGCCCAGCGTCTGTTTGAGCAGCCGGAAGGTGTGTTCGAGGTCGAATCTGCGCAGGTAGGACTGCCAACTGCGGTCCACGTCCGCGGCGGTGGCCGCGGTGATGGAGGTCCACAGCCAGACCGGTTTCGGGTGGCGATCGCCTGGCAGGTGGTCGACCTGCAGCCGGATCAGGGTGCCTTCGATGATCGGTAGGTCGCCCTGGTGGTCGAGCCAGCAGGTGCGGCGGGTCAGCCGTGGGTGGACCCGGTCCCAGGCGGTCGCGGTGGCGGTGCCGTAGCGGGCGGTCTGCGTGGTGGTGACGGTCTGCGGCGCCGGCCAGGTGTCAGGGTCGGCGAGGGCCAGTTCGGGGCCGTGTTTGGGTGGCCGGCCGGTCGTCCCGGGTAGCCGTGGGGGCGGTGGCAGTGCCATCACCCGGTCCGAGCGCAGCCGCCCGAGCAGGTCCACGGGCAGGTCGGCGAGGAGGAACGCCAGGCGGGGGACGTCGTAGCCGGCGTCGCACACGATCAGGATCCGCCGATCGCCCGGCGTGTGGTGGCCGGCCGCGATGAGGCGTTGCACGACGGCGCGTAGCTGCCCGGCGGTGACGGCGGCCGCGTCGTCGGCCGGTCCGAGCCGGACGGCGTCGAGGATCGCCGTCCACGAGGTCCGGCCGGCTTCGAGGGCCGCGACGAATGAGTACGGCCAGCCCGGGATCAGCTGCGACTGGCCCTTGCCGCGGCCGTAGACGTGGCAGAACAGCCGGTCCGGGCTGGTCTGGGCGTCGGAGCGCAGCCACGGACTGACGTCGACAGCGAGAACGATCCGCCCGTCGGCGGCCCGCGGCACCGGCAGGCCCGCCACGGCGCGGCGCAGCCGCGCCACGTCAACGCGTCCGCAGTTCAACCCGTCGTACATGCCGCCGTGACCCCGGCGGTGCTCGGGCGCCAGCACCAGATCAACCAGCGACCTGACCGGCCCGTCCGTGCACAGCAGCGCGTCAGTCACCTCGAACAGGACGTCAGCGCGGGCGGTCAGACAGCGGTAGAACTCGGTCCGGAACGTGGACAGCACCGCTAAAGCCTCGACGCGGGCAGCGTCATCCAGCACACTCATCCTCACGGCCTTGGTGTCGATCATTGATGTCTTCAGCAACATCCATGATCACGCCAAGGCCGCCCGCTGTCCACAGTGCACAGATCGATCCCGAGTCAAACCCGCAGCTAATCAGGCCGGCAGGTTAAACGCCAAGCTAAGGGCGGGAGATTCCCGTTTCCAGTGCCGGTTGTCGCGACGCTGGGTGGGTGGTCGACAGGACGCTTTCGATTCCTGTCCCGGACTGCCCGCCCGGTGTGTGGGGACGCCGCCTCGGCGGCGTCCCTGACGTTGATCGCCGCGTTCACGTCAGCGTTCGCCTGATGTCCGCAGAACCCGCACCGGAACACCGCTTGGCTGTCGCGGTTGTTCCGGTGCGTGTTCCCGCAGCGGCTGCACCGCTGGGAGGTGAAAGCGGCCGGCACCTTCACGATCCGGGTGCCGGTGGTCCGCGCACGATTGGCCAAGGCTGCCTCGAACAGACCCCAGCCCTTGTCGAGGATCGCCCGGTTCAGTCCGGCCTTCTGGCGCACGTTGATGCCAGGCTCGGCGACGGTGCCCTTCGCGGTGGCGGTCATAGCCTTGACGTCGAGACGTTCCAACTTGACGGCCGCGTGTTGAGCGCAGAGCCGGTTCGCCACCCACATCACGAAGTCACGGCGCCGGTTACGGATCTTCGCCTCGGTCCGGGCGATCTCGGCACCGACCTTACGGGCACGGTTCGAGGTCTTCGCGCCACGCTTACGGCGGGCGGTCTCCTGCCGGCCCGCCTTCGACTTCAGCCGGGCCAACTCCCGCTCCTGACCGGCCGAGGTGAAGGAGCGGTCCCACATACGCCCGTCGGACATCGCCAACGCGACCTTCACCCCACGGTCCACACCCACAACGGCGCCGGGCCGGGCATGCGCCTCAGGTGTCTTGATGCCGGCGTGGACACCGAACCCGACGTGCCAGGCAACACCGTCGAACGACACCACCGCGTTACGGACCACACCGCCCAACGGACGAGACCAGCGGAACCTGACCACGCCAACCTTCGGCAGGCTAACGGCACCCCACGGGCGGTTGAGACGCCAGACCTGGACCGCCTGACCGGGGAACGGCACCGACAACCGCACCGACCGACGTCTACGGGTCGGCGCCCCGGCAGGGTGCTGCGGATTCCACCAGTTGCGGTACGCCTGATCCAGTTGACGCAACACCTGCTGACCGGACTGCGCTGGCAGGTCAGCCACCCAGTCGAAGTCCTTACGCGCCTCCGTCAAGAAGACGCACTGGGCGGTCACCCCGAGCGTTGCCTTGCGCTGCTGCCACGCAAACTGACGCTGCTCCAGCGCGGTGTTGTACAGCCACCGGCACGTATGCCCCCACGACGTCAGGCGCTCAGCCTGCCCCAAGGTGGGGCACAGCCGGTAACGCCGGCCAGCGTCCGCTAGCACACCCCTTAACCTACACGTGATTTCATCACCGCCGACCACCCGGTTCGCACCGGCAGACACCGTTTTCCTACTTCACGCCCATTTGGTTTTCGTCGCGAAGCACCGGCGCTTGACCGACGAACACCTGCGCTACCTCGAACCGGTGATACGCAAGGTGTGCGAGCAGTTCGAATGCGAGCTGGTCGGGTTCAACGGCGAGGTCAACCACGCCCCACCTGCTGGTCCGCTTCCCACCCAAAATGGCACTGTCGAAACTCGTCAACTCCCTCAAAGGCGTGTCCTCCCGCTATCTACGCCGTGACTTCCCCAGAGGTAAAGCAAAGTCAGTTGATCATGTTCGGGATGCGGCGAGTAGTGGCAGGATCAGCAGTTTGTTGCCGTGGAGTCGCTCCAGGACCTGTTTGATCTTGGAGTGGCCGGCGAGGCGGATCAGTCCGATGGCGAGGTTGCGGAACAGGGCCATGGTGTGGGCGGCGGCACCGAGCCAGGCATGGTGGTGGTCTTCGGCGAAGAGGACGTCCCGGACCCAGTGGATCTTGTTTTCGATGCCCCAGTGTCGGCGGGTGTAGTCGGCGATTTCTGCGGCTGTGGTGGCCTGGGCGTCCAGGTTGGTGATCCCGTGGACGATGTCCTTGTGCAGGCGTTGGCCGGTCAGGTCGTAGGTGTCGCGGCGGATCCGGAAGACCTGCGCGGCGGCGGGGAACTCGATGCCGGCGGCGTCGGCGGTCCAGATCCGACGCTCGATGATGAGTCCCGAGCGGTGTTCGCGGTGAGTGTGGGCGGCGCTGTCGCTGGTCGCGGCGGGTAGGCGCTGCCAGATCGCCGCGAGGAGGGCGGGTCTGTTGCCCTTGACGGTGAACACGTAACCGGCGCCGCGGTGGTGCAGGTAGGTGGCGGTGTCGGTCGAGGGGTGCGCGGCGTCGGCGGTGATCACCGCGCCGGCGATCTCGACCGGGTCCAGCAACGCTTGGACCTGGGTGACCTCGGTGGTGTCGTCGGGCACCCGGAGTTGAGCGATCACGACGGCGGTGTCGTGGCGCATCGCGGAGAACAGTCTCACGTTGTTGGCGGGGTCGCCGTCGTGGGAGGCCCGTACGGTCTTGCCGTCCAAGGCCAGGCCAGGCCGCCCGCCGTCGGTGGGTGGGATGCGGGTGGCGATCCACTGACACAGCAGGCGGTCGGTGGCGGCGGCGTCGATCGTCTCGGCCACACGGCGCAGGGTGTCCCGACTGGGCGGTATCCGCCGGCCGTGGCGGGGGTCCACGCGGGCGCCCGCGGCGGCCAGCAGCAGCGCGGGCAGCTCGGCGACCCGGTCGGCGGCCTGGCGGAAGTTGCGGGCTCCGCAGAGCACCGCCAACGCCAACATGGTCAACGCCGCCGGCAGCCCGTGACGCACTCCCCGAGGCTTGCGTGGGTCGCTGACCTGGGAGAACACCTCGTACAACGCGGTCACGTCGGAAACGTCGATGTCAGCGCCGCTGTCAGTGACGCAAGCGGTCAAGGCATGGGAGACTGCCACGAGCGGCCTTTCTTTGCAGACGATGCTGGCGTAGAGAACCTTCATCATCCACTTAGGAAGGCCGCGTCTATGAACCGGCCTCAGACAGCGAAACCGCCGCTGAGCAGCACGTCCACATGATCACCTGACTTTGCTTTGCCCCTGGTGACTTCCCCGAGGTCCACCGCTACTACTGGCGCGGTGCCCGACTGTGGTCCGGGACCTACTTCGCCGGCACCGCCGAGGGCACTCTATCGACGGCGCTGCATCAATACATCGAGCAACAGAACCGTCCCGGCTCGTGAAACCCCTCGTAGCCTCCGGCTGCATGGAACCGGAAAGCGGCATCACCACCTGAAGGGCGGCGCACTGCGGCTTGAAGTTGGTAGACACCGGCAACACGAACTGCGGAGGCGGCGGGCATCCCGCCGCCTCCGCCGTGTCGTCACCGCAAACCCCTGAATCCCGCGGAGAAACTCACCTTCAGCTGCTTGCCGCCGATCGAGCGGCCGTCGGGGCCTCGGCGACGCAGATCCGCCCCGAGCAACTCAATCGGCGGTGACGGCGACGGTGAGCTCCACCTCGACCGGCGCGCCGGACGGCAGGCTCGCCACCCCGACGGCCGAGCGCGCGACGATGCCGCGATCGCCCAGCCAGTCCCGCAGAGCCTCCGAGGCGCCGTCGGCGACCGCGGAGTGCTGCGTGAAGTCGGGACGGCAGGCGACGTACACGGTCATCCGCAGGCACCGCCGCACCCGATCCAGTCCCCCGACCACCGCGGCCACCGCGGCGACGGCATTGCCGGCCGCGAGGCCGGCTGCGGCGCGCGCCTCGGCCACGGTCAGATCCGCGCCCACCAGGCCGCGCACGGCGAGCCGGCCGTTCACCCGTGGGGTCATGCCCGCCGTGTACGCGGTGCCCGCGTGCACCACGACCGGCACGTAGTGGCCCTGCGGGGCCGGGGGCGCCGGCAGCCGACCGGCTGGTTCAGCCACCGAGCACCATCCCGTCCTGTCGGGGATCGGCGCCACCGGTGAGGCAGCCGAGCCGCTCGTCCACCGAGACCACCAGGGCGCTCCCGCCCGCGTCCCACGGCCCCACCAGCCGTACCTGGTGCCCGGCGGCGCGCAGCCCGGCAAGGGTTTCCTCGCCCAGCCGCGACTCACAGATCAGCTCGTCGGGCGCCTCCACCACATCTGCGTCGCTGCCCGGGAACACCGTGAACCGCGGCGCCGACACCGCCTGCTGCGGATCCAGGCCGTGGTCGATCAGATGCGACAGCACCTGCATGTTCCACTGCACCTGCCCGTCGCCGCCGGGCGTGTTGCCGACGTGCCGCAGGGCTCCCCCGGCGTCGGTCACCAGCCACGCAAGGCAGGTGTGCAGCGGACGGCGGCGTGGTCGTACCTGGTTCGGGTGGCCCTCGACCAGGTACGCGCCGCGGCCCAGCCGGTTGTTGAGCATGATGCCGGTGCCCGGGATGGTGATCCGGGCGCCGAAGGTGAAGGCGAGTGAGTGGATGAAGCTGACCGCGCGGCCGTCGCCGTCGACCGCGACGGTCGTCGTGGTGTCCCCGTCCGGCGTCAGCCCGGCCGTCGCGAGCGGATGCCGTCCGGCAGCCAGCTTCGCCCGCACATCCGCCACCGCCTCGGGCCGCAGCAGCTCCCGCCAGGCGTCCGTGTCGGCGCCGCACCGGTCCCACCGGTCCCGGAAGGCCTGCCGGGCGGCTCCGGCGAGCCAGCCGACCGCGTCGGCGCCCAGCCACGGCCGCCCGGAGAGCGTCCCGTCGCAGACGGCCGCCTGCTGTAGAACCATCCAGCCGGGCGTGGGCGGCGGTGTCGTGTGCACGACCAGGTCGCCGTACCGCCCGGCGACTGCCTCGCCCTCGAGCGGGATGTCGGAGGCCGCCCACTCGGCGCCGCTGAACGGAGCGCCTGCCGCCGCCAGTGCGGCCACCGCGCGATCGGCCAGTTCGCCGGTGTAGAGGGCGCGGGGATCGGCCGCCAGCAGCCGCAGCGAGTCGGCGAGCTCCGGCTGTGGGAGCCGTTCGCCGGCCTGCGGCGCCCGACCGTTACGCAGGAACGTCCGTCGGGCCCCCTCGTCGGCGCGCAGCTGCGCCTCGTGCTCGAGGATGTCCGCGCGGGTCTTGCGGGTGCAGGGCAGACCACGTTCGGCGGCGGCGATCGCCGGCGCCCACAACTCGGGGAGGCTGCGCGTCGCCCCGCGGGCGTGCAGCGCGGCGATCGCGGTCACCGCACCCGGAGCTGCCACGGCGAGCGCCCCGGTGAGGGGAATCGCGGACAGGCCCCGCGCGCGATAGAATTCCAGGTCGCCGCCGTCCGGCCCGTATCCGCTGCCGTTGATGGTCCACACCGACCCGTCCGGCTCCCGGACCACGGCGAAGGCGTCGCCGCCGACGCCGCACTGGCCCGGCAGCGCGAGCCAGGACATCGCGGCCATCGCCACGGTCGCGTCGATCGCGGTGCCGCCCGCGGCGAGCACGCGGTGACCGACGGCGCTGACCGCCGGGTGGCTCGAGATCGCCATGTGTTCGCCGGCGAGGACGGGGTTACGGGCCGGTGCCGGCCAGTCCACGCTCACGTTCGTCACCTCACCGGTTTGCGTCGGCGGGGGCCACCGGTCGCGATGTCCTCCGGCGTCACGCCCACGTAGATCTCGCCGTCCTCTTCCCGCACGGGGAACGTCTTGATCGGTTCGGTGGCGGGCGGGCAGACCGGCTCGCCCGTCTCGAGATCGAAGACGCTGCCGTGGCAGGAGCAGCCGATGCCGTCGTCGACCAGCTTGCCTGATGACAGCAGGCAGTCCAGGTGCGTGCAGTAGTTCGACGTCGCGTACGCCTTGCCCTCGGAGCGCGCGACGCACAGCTCCAGGCTGTCGGCGTAGAAGCGGCGGACGTACCCGTCGGGCACCTGTCCCGAGCGGGCGACGCGGACAAATCGGACGGCGCCCGGCTCCGCTCCCGCGTCCGCGGTGCCGGTGACCTCGGGCGTGCTCATGAGCCCACGTAGACGGTCTTGTCGACGGTGTAGAAGTGCATCATCGTCTCCCCTGCCTGTTCTTTGAACGTCTGCGTGCTGGAGTTCTTCAGCCCACCGAAGGGGGCGTTCATCGCCATGCCCGTGGTGGGCTGGTTTACCTTCACCAGGCCGCTGTCGACCCGCCGGGCGAACTCGAGCGCGCGGCCCAGGTCGCGGGTGACGATCCCGGCCGACAAGCCGTACGCCGTGTCGTTGGCGACGCTGATCGCGTCGTCGAAGGAGTCGACGCGCAGCACGCTCAGGACCGGTCCGAAGATCTCCTCCTGCGCCAGCGGCGACGACGGGTCGACGTCGGTGAACACCGCCGGGCGGACGAAGTTGCCGTGTTCCAGGCCCGGGCCGAGCGGCTCGTCACCGGCGCGGAGGCGGGCGTCAGCGACCGCTGCGAGGTCGAGATAGTGCCGGGTCTTCTCCAGTTGGGCGCGGGTCGCGAGGGGGCCCATCTGCACACCGTCGGAGAGCCCGTAGCCGACCCGGCGGGCGCGGGCGAGGGCGACCACCCGCTGGACGAGCGCGTCATGCACCGCATCGTGGACGATCAGGCGGCTGGTGCCGGTGCACGCCTGGCCGCTGAGGCCGAACGCCCCGCGGACCACGATGTCGGCCGCCCGGTCCAGGTCGGCGTCCTCCAGCACGATCACCGGGTTCTTGCCGCCCATCTCCAGTTGGCAACGCTGGCTGGGTCCGACCGCGCGGTGGATGGCCGCCCCGACGTCGGACGAGCCGGTGAAGGTCACCGCGCCCACCCGCGGATCCGCGACCAGCGCCGCGCCGGCCTCTCCGCCACCCTGCACGAGGGCGAGCGCACCGGCCGGGACACTCGCCTCGATCAGCGCCTCGACCAGCCGCTGCCCCAGCAGCGGGGTCACCTCGCTCGGTTTGAACACCACCCCGTTGCCCGCCGCCAACGCCGGGCCGAGCTTGCGGGACGGAATGTTGAGCGGGAAGTTCCACGGGGTGATGGCCACGACGACCCCGACGGGTTCCCGGGAGGTGTAGACGAGGCTGCCGTCGCCCGTGGCGTACGTGCGGCCCGCGACGCGCAGCGCCTCACCTGCGTAGAACCGGAGGTTCGACGGGGTCCGGCGGGTCTCGGTGAGCGCCTCGGCGAGCGTCTTGCCCTCCTCGCGGACCAGTTCCCGGGCGAGGTCATCGGCGCGGGCGGCGAGGATGTCCGCGGCCCGATGCAACACCGCCGCCCGCGGCTCCGGACCGCGCTCCGCCCATTCCCGGTAGCCGGCCGCGACCGCGGAGACCGCGTCGTGCGCGTCCTTCGCGTCGGAATCCGGGAAGACCGCAACGACCTCGCGCTCGTCAGCCGGGTTCCGCCGCTCGCGGGTACGTCCGCTTGCCGAGCCCACCCACTCGCCACCGATGAAGTTGCCCTTCACAGTTGCTCCTCCAACGCCGTCAGATCGGCCAGGTCGACGTCCTCGTCGGCGAGGATCCGGGGATCGACGCTGACCTGTCCGGCGATCAGTTCCTTGGCGACGAGGACGTCCGCGCCGCGGTCGACGGCGAACGCCGCCCGTACCCGGCCGTCGCGCAGGTAGAACGCCGAGAAGTCGCACTCCTCGACCGAGCCGCGCACGACCAGCTCGTCCCAGACCGGCGCGTGGCCGGTGTACTGCAGGCTGTGGTCGTACTGGTCAGACCAGAACCAGTGCGGGTCGGCGTACACCGTGGTCCGGCCGATCATGTTGTTGGCGGCGGCGGTCGCCTGCCGGCTCGCGTTGTCGAAATGCTCGACCCGGATCCGCTCTCCGAAGAGTGGATGCCAGTGGTTGGCCACGTCACCGGCGGCGTACACGTTCGGCACCGCAGTCCGGCAGTACTCGTCCACGAGGATGCCGTTGTCGACGGCGAGGTCGGAGCGCTCGGCCACGGTGGTGTTCGGCGTGATGCCGATGCCCACCACCACCAGGTCGCCCTCGAGGCGGCCGCCGCTGGTGGTGACGACGACGCCCGTCGGTGTCTCGACGACGGACTCGACGGACTCACCCAGTCGCAGCGTGACGCCCTGCCGGCGATGGATCGCCGCGCAGGTGGCCCCGATCTCGCGGCCGAGTACGCGCTGCAGCGGCACGTCGAGCGCCTCCACCACCGTGACGTCGGCGCCCTGGCCGCGGCTGGTGGCGGCGACCTCGGCGCCGATGAAACCGGCGCCGATGACGATCACGTGTACGCCCGGGCGGAGCTGGGCGCGGAGGCGCTCCGCGTCCCGCCGGGTGCGGAGGTAGTGGATACGCTCACCCGCGACGTCCGGGAGGCGGCGAGGGCTCCCGCCGGTGGCGAGGAGGACCGCGTCCGCGGCGACCTCCGTGCCGTCGGCCAACTCGACCAGCCCGCGCTCCGGCCGGATCCGGACGACCGGCTGGCCGAGCCGCAGGTGCACGTCGTTCGCCGCGCACCATTTCTCGGCCAGCAGGTTCAGGCCGCAGTCGTCGTCGCCGGCGAGGTACTCCTTGGACAGTGGCGGCCGCTGGTACGGCGCCTCCGGTTCCGCACCGAGCAGCTCGATCCGGCCGTCGAAACCGCGCCGGCGCAGCGCACGGGCGGCGACGGCGGCGGCCTGACCGGCCCCGATGGTGACGATGGTCCTGGTCATCGGCGTCTCACCCCGCGGCCGTGGTCGTGTACGGGGCGGCGCCGGCGTCCGCGGGGCCGGGGCGCGGTTGCGGGTTGACGTAGATCTTGTCGTTCTCCACCCGGACGTCGTACGTCGGCTGGCACTCGACCTGGTCCGCCGCCTCGCCGGTGGCCGGGTCAAAGGACCACTGGTGGCCGGGGCAGATGATCCGCCCGTGCAGCAGGGTCCCCTTGCTCAGCGAGCGCTGCTTGTGAACGCAGACGTCGTGCAACGCGAAGACCTGGCCGTTGACGAGGAACAGCGCGATCGGTGTGTCGCCGACGACCACCTGCTTCTTCTTGCGGCGCGCGAGCTCGGACAGCTCGGCGACGAGCACCCACGCGACGGGGTTAGGCTCGCTCACTCCCGACTCCCTCCGGTCTGAAGCGGTTGCGGAACTCCGGCCGCAGATGCCGGAAGGGTGGGCCAACCAATGGACCCACCCGTCCGGCGGCTTCGATCAGGCGCTGACCAGGTCCTGCGCCACGTAGGTGTCGTAGAGCGCCTTGGTGTAGGAGAAACGCATCTCCGCGCCCCAGCGGACGAACTGCAGCGATCGCTGCTGCAGCTCGGGCGTGTTGGCGTGGTCCAGGACGATCTGATAGCCGCGCTCGCCGTGCACCTCGTCGGAGGTGATGTGCAGGTCGAAGAACTCGATCTCGTCCTCGGTGAAGCCGTACGCCTCGCGCAGCGGGACGATCTGCTTCTTGTAGATGCTCGGCACCTGGGACTCGAGGCCGACGACCAGTGCCGCGGTCGCCACCGCGAAGTGCTCGCGCATGGCGGTGGCGTAGCACCACGCCTGGAGGCCACGGGTCACCGCGTTCATGTTGTTCGGGTCCTCGATCCGCTCCCGCGTCGTCCCGCAGGCCTCGGCGAAGCGGATCAGCAGGTCGGTGTGGCGGATGTCGGCCAGTTCCTCCTCGTACATGTTCTGCAGCAGGAAGTCCTTGGCGTCCGTACAGGTATCGGGGGTGTTGGCGTAGACGTAGCTCAGGTAGTCGGCGAACGGGCCCACGTAGTGGTAGTGGTTCTCCGCCCAGCGTGCGAAGTGGTGCCGCTGCAGCTTGCCGTCGGCCCAGGCCTGGCTGAACGACGCGTTCTTGGCCTCCCTGCCCTTGATCGCGTCCTCGAGGGCAGCGCGGAACTTGTCGCGGGAGAGCAGCTCGGTCATCTGGTCGCCTCTCTCTGGTGCGTCGGTGCGGTCCCGGCAGCTCGGCGTAACGCCACGGGAGTCTCTGAGGTGCCACCAACGCTAGGGAGCCGACGACCAGCACCCCACGGTCAAGATGCACATCCTTCGCCGCATTCTTCTGTGCAGACAGTCCACGGCGTTTCCGTCGGCCGGTTTGTCATCGTGAACCGATGCCGACGATCAACAGCGCGCATCCGCGCCGATTCAGGTGGACGCCGACGGCGGCGTCGCGGAGCAGCCACCAGCAGCGCCGGTGGCGGGAGTGGATGGCCGTCGTACTGGCGGTGAACAGCGGAGCCACCGACGCGATCGGGTTCCTGGCGCTGGGCGGAGCCTTCACCAGCGTGATGACCGGCAACATGGTCCTGCTCGGCGTCGCCTTGGCCGGGACCGACGGCGCGCTGGCCCTACACACCGGGGCGGCGATCGTCTGTTTCATCCTCGGCTGCTCGCTGGGCACACGCATCGCCGGCACCCCGAGACCCGACGACCCGGTCTGGCCCCCGGCGGTGACCCGCGCGCTGGTCGTCGAGGGCGTGGTGCTTACCGGGTACGCGGTGGGCTGGTGGTTGAGCGGCGGCCACCCCTCGGGACAGCTGCAACTGTCGTTGCTGGTGCTCAACGCGCTCGCGCTCGGCATCCAGAGCAGCACGGTTCAGCGCTTCGGCGTGGCGGGACTGTCGACCACCTATCTCACCGGAACGCTCACCACCGTGATCGCACGACTCACCTCAGGACATCGGCTGCGCGACGTCACGCAGAGCGTCCTCACCCTGCTGGGGCTGATCGCGGGCGCTGCACTCGGCGGGCTGCTCGCGGTACGCGCGCCGGTGTGGGCGCCCCTGATGCAGCTGGGAAGCCTCGGCATCGTCCTGGCCGCAGCCGTCGCGGCGATTCAGCCTGAGCCCGACCGCGACCTCTCCGATCGCTGACTCTCCGGCCAGCGGATCCGCCGCCGGCAGGCTCGGGTGACGGAAGCCAGGGATCGATTACCGGACCAGACGGTGCCCTACTGCGCCAAAGGGCCACCCACCCAGCCCAGCACCCAACGGTCCGATCTGGTCGACGACTGCCGGGTCGGGAACGGGCGGCCACCCCCGGTGCGTGTCCATGGTCGAGGCTGCAGCTTCCGTAGTGGTAGGGGCCGCAGACGTGTGCTGCAACTGCACGTCTGCGGCCCTCCATCCACGTCACGTCGAACAGCTACCGCGCCTAGGCCTACTGCGGGAGCGCGGCCAATGGGAGGGCCGCCAGGGCTGCAGTTTCACGAGCAGAGCTCGCTACGCGTCCTACCGTCCCGGCATACCTGACCGGCGGGTCAGTGGGGGTCGCAGCGGTAGCGGAGCAGCACCGGGCGTCGCGCTCGTCGGCGCCGGACCGGGCGGTGACGACGACGTACGGCCTAAGGTGGGCGGCATGGCAAGCACTGCTCCCTCGGCCAACGGCTCCACGGCGCGCAATCCGCTCACCCGGCTGACTCTGCCCGAACTCCGGCAGCGCACCAGCGTGAAGTGGCGTATGCACCCGCCCGACGTGCTTCCCCTCTGGGTGGCGGAGATGGACGTACCCCTCGCTCCCGCCGTGGCCGACGCGCTCCGCCGCGCGATCGACCTCGGTGACACCGGATATGCGTACGGGGCGGCGTACGCCGAGGCGCTCGGCGACTTCGCCGCCCAGCGGTGGGGCTGGCACGACTTCCGCGTCGACCACACCACGTTGGTACCCGACGTGATGATGGGCATCGTCGAGGTACTCCGGCTCGTGACCGACCCCGGAGACGCGGTGGTGGTCTGTTCCCCCGTGTACCCGCCCTTCTACGCCTTCGTCAGCCACGCCGGCCGGCAGGTGATCGAGGCCCCGCTCGGACCCGACCAGCGCATGGACCTCGCCGCTCTCGACGAGGCCTTCCGCCGCGCGCGGGAGCACGGCCGGCGGCCGGCGTTCCTGATGTGCAACCCGCACAACCCGACCGGCGTCGTCCACCGCCGCAGTGAGCTTGAGGCCATCGCGGAGCTGGCGGGCCGGCACGGCCTGCGGGTGATCTCCGACGAGATCCACGCCCCCCTCGTGCTCCCCGGGGCGCACTTCACCCCGTACCTCACGGTGGCCGGCGCCGAGAACGCGTTCGCCCTGATCTCCGCCTCGAAGGCGTGGAACCTCGCCGGCCTCAAGGCGGCGCTCGCGGTCGCCGGGCCGCAGGCCGCCGCCGACCTGAACCGCATGCCGGAAGAGGTCAGCCACGGGCCCAGCCACCTGGGCGTCATCGCGCACACCGCCGCGTTCCGCGCCGGCGGACCGTGGCTCGACCTCCTCCTCGACGGCCTCGACACCAACCGCACGCTGCTGGAGACGCTGCTGGCGAAGCACCTGCCGCGCGTCCGGTACCACCGGCCCGAGGGCACCTACCTCGCCTGGCTGGACTGCACGGCGCTGGGCATCGACACCGCACAGTCGGACGGCGACGCACCCGGCGTCGCCAGCGATGTCGCCGGGCCCGCGAAGATGTTCCTGGACCGCGCGCGGGTCGCCCTCAGCTCCGGGCACGTCTTCGGCACCGGCGGAGTCGGCTTCGTACGACTCAACTTCGCCACCTCACCCGCGATCCTCACCGACGCCGTCACCCGCATGGGCCACGCCGTCGAGGTGCACCACGCGTCGACGGGCTGAACCCTCACACACCCCCCTTGGCGGCGACCGCTCGCCGAGGCCGGCGCGGCCTCGCTGCCGCCACCAGCGATCGGCAGGGCGGTCAGCTACGGGAGCGCGGCAGGCAGCACTTCTTGTACTTGAGGCCCGAGCCGCACCAGCAGGCGTCGTTGCGCTCCGGCGGCCAGGAAATCTGCGCAGCGGGCCGGGTCGCCAGGTCTCGCGCGTAGCGGGTGCGGATCTCCGGATCCGTCGGATCCCCGTCGTGCCGGCTGGCGTAGCCGTTGAGCCCATCCACCTCTCCGCTGACCACGCTCAGCCCGGTCCGACCGGTGTTGGCCTGCTGGACGAGGTGCCGTTCCAGGCGGCCCCGGTGCGCGTCCCAGTCCGGGCCGTACGCCTCGGTCAGCTCGGCGTGCTCGGCGAGCAGGCGGTCGAACTCGGCCCGGGGCCAGAAGAGCAGGTCGATCTCCGTGCCCTGCCGCTGCTCCGCCCGGCGGACGAGCTGGGCCTCCAGCCGGTCCGCCAGATCGTCCTGCCGATCATGCGGCAGGTTCAAGTCCCGGCGTACCCGGTGCCGCTGTTGCAGCAGGAAGAAGAGGACGCCGGGCGCCTCCGGAGGGCCGACCTCCACCGTCGGCTCGGGGCCGGGTACGGCCTCCGTGGGTGCTGCGGCCGCGGTGGCCCGCCTGCCGAGCACGGTGTCGACCGCCTCACTCAGCCACTCCTCGGCGATCACCGAGAGACCGCCGGCGTCCAGAGCCGCGCTGACGTACGCCGGGGCCTCGGGCTGCTCGATCAGGAGCTGGCGCAGCGCGGTGAGCTCCGCCGTCGCCTCGTCCTCCCGGCCACCGGCCCGGAACAGGATCCGGGCCCGCAGCGCCCGGGCGAAGCCGGCCCGGGCATCCTCTACCGACGGGTACGCCGCCAGGGCCCGGTCCGCGTACCGGAGTGCGGCGTCGAGCCGCCCTCGGATCTCGGCGATCTCCGCGGCCAGGGTCAGCGCGTCCCCGGCGTCCTCCGGCTCCGCAAACCGGCCCTGCTCCACCGCGTCGGCCAGGTCGGCGGCGACGCCGAGCGGGTCGGCTGTGCCGAGCGCCGAGCGGCGAAGTTCGTCGAGATCGGCGCTGGTGATCACATCTCTCGTCGGCACGATCTCACGGTACGTCGGGTTCCGCCCGTAGCGCTGGCTGATCACCCGTTACGCCGATCTCAGGCTGCCTCGGCCCGCCGTCCCGGACGGAATCGGGACGTCGATCTCGGCCGGCGCCGCCGGCCGAGTTGTTCCGCTCCGGCGCTGCGGCTGCCCAGCGGGGCGCCTGGGTATCGTGATCGGGGCGGCGCCGACGATGACGATCGCAGCGTGGTGACTCACCTGGGCAGCTCGGCGCCTGTCTGCTCGCTTACCATGTACTCCGCGTACCAGTCGGGCCAGTTCGCGTCCGCCTCGCCGATGCGCTTCTCGTGCTCGCCGTGGGCGGCCGCCGCACGCCTAAGCGCGCTCGCCAGGTCCCTTGCGGAGCCGAACGAAGTCGCGGCAGCCTCGATGCGCCCGGGAAGCCGGGT
The DNA here is from genome assembly GCF_045207895.1 of Micromonospora sp. NBC_00898. Lineage (NCBI taxonomy): Bacteria > Bacillati > Actinomycetota > Actinomycetes > Micromonosporales > Micromonosporaceae > Micromonospora > Micromonospora sp. NBC_00898. Next base: position 1,878,197 of record NZ_CP108775.1, on the reverse strand, counting down.
CGTGATCTCCTGCACCAGCCAGTTGTTGCGGTCGGGGTCGTTGAACGAGGCGCGCGAGAAGTAGCTGCGACGCTGGGGATCCAGACCGCTGACCGGGCCGTCCGGGCCGATGTGGAAAACCTCGCTCACCTCGACACCGGCGGCGACCAGCGCGTTGCGAGCCGCCTCGACATCGGACACGATCAGGTACTCCTCGGCCGAACCGGGCGCGGCCGACGTGAGATTTGGACCGAACTGGACCGAGCACGAGGAGCCGGGCGGAGTGAACTGGACTATGCCAGGCGGTGTCTGGTCGAGCCTCCACCCGAGGCGCCCGTAGAACTCTTTCGCGCGGTCGACATCCGAGACCGGGATGACGACCACCTCCAGCTTCATGTCGACGTTCGTGCTCATCGCGGCCTCCCTGGGCTGAGTCTGCGGCGTCCTACCAGTGGGACTCCCCGGTCGGTTCCCTGGCCTGCGCGCTGTGCCAATGGCGCCAATGACCGGACTCCACTCACGATCAGGCGGGCCATCGCTCCCCCAGAGGCCGCCGGTGAGGCAGGGTCTCGGTTACGACCGTACTGCTTCCGCACTTGCGGGGTGCCTCGTTTTCGGCACCGCCTTCTCCGCCGGCCGGGACGCCCCGCCTGGCCGAGGAGAGAAGTTGTGTGAAGCGGGCCGCTCCACCGGCTTTGACCTGCGGAAACGTAGAACAGCAGGTCTGCGTCAGTGCTGTTGCGCGACCCTTGAGTGGGCCCTGCTGCTCCCAATCTCTCCCCCATCACCGGCCGCACCAGCGCTCAACGAGGGCTGGAAGGGCGGGCCGAGGTTCAACTCGTGGGCGGTTCGACCGGCGGGCGGATCTCCGTGACGGTAGCGATGGCCCCGGGGCGGCGAACCGGGCACATCCCGATGGTGCCGGCGCCTCCACGTCGACGCGAACGGCGTGGGCGACGAGGTCGCGAAGCGGTACGCCAGCGGTGGTGGGTCGGCTCCAGCCGCGAGTACGGCGCCTGCGCTAAGGCGGCGCTGGACGTGCTGTCCGGCCGGCACCCGGTCCATTTCGGCCGCCGCGAGACCGACATCGACGACGCTCTCCGGGACGGCTGACGTCGGTCGACACCGGCAGCCGAGCTCGACGCGGCGAGCAGGTCGACGGCTTCGCGTACGTACCGCCAGGCGGTGTTCGTGCCGATCTCGAACCCGGCGGCGAGCCTCGGCTACGGATCAGGTCGGCGAGGTGGTTCAGGGTGCGGGTGGACAGCGGAATCGCCGCAGGGTAAGACAGCAACGAGGCTCCCGGTTGGGGCATCGGATCCTGGTCGACTGCTGTCTTACCGGGAGCCTCACCTCAGGCCCATTCCGGCCCTTGCACAGCCATCGTCATCACGATGGACCCAGTGAGCCAGGCGAGTACGTCAGTCATGTGTCGGATTCACAGGGATCGTCGATTGTCATCCCTGCTATCCCTGACTTAGGAGCCCATGAGTGCACGTCAACATGGCGACTAGCGCCGGTAAGTCCGGCCGGCCGAACGAGGACTTCGCCGGCGCTGTTCCCGGCGCTGCTGTACTGCTGGACGGCGCCGGCATCCCGGGAAGCGAGTCGATCTGCTCCCACGGTGTCGCCTGGTATACGCACCGTCTCGGCGGCGCGCTGCTCGGCCGGCTATCGCGTGACGACGGGCGAGACCTCGCGGCGATCCTCGCCACCACGATCGGCGAGATAGCCGCCGATCACCGCGGCACCTGCGACATCACGAACCCCAGCAGCCCGCAGGCGACCGTGGTGATTGTCCGCGCCCACCGGGGCCGCCTGGACTATCTCCTGCTCGCGGACTCCTTCCTCGTCCTCGACCAGGTCTGCGGTGGCCCGCAAATCATCACCGACGAGCGTGAGGTCACCACCAGGCGCATCTGCTCAGCGTCCCTGGATGGCGTTCCTAGGGGAACGCCGGAGTACGACCGCATCCGAGACTCCTGCGTCGAGGCGCTGCGGGCTCGCCGGAACCAGCCGGGCGGCTACTGGATCGCCAAGGATGATCCGCACGCGGCGGAGGAAGCGGTAAGCGGCAGTCGGCCCCTTCATGACCTGGGCAGCGTCGCGCTGCTCAGCAATGGCGCCAGCCGCATCGTCAGCCCGTACGGCCTGACCGACTGGCCCGGCGTACTGGAACTGCTCGGCGCTAACGGGCCGGCCGACATCATCCGCCGCGTCCGGCAGGCCGAAGCCCGCACCTCCGGAGACCCCGATGCTCGGGTCCCTGACGACGCCACGGTTGCGCACTGCACCCACCTGCCGCGCTCCGAGGTCGGCGAACTGTCGCAGCCAGCCGCTGATGCCCGGTGAATCTGACGACCCGATGGAAAAGGCTCACCAAGCGTGGCGGAGACGCCATCGCTGACGGCCGACCGGGACGACAGCGGATCCTCAACCTGCCCGACCTTAGCCAACCGCACCGCACCCGTCCGCAGAAACGACGGCTCGACCGCCTCCTGGAAAGCGGAGCGGACAAGTCTTTGCTTGCTGCTGGACGGCGTTAGACGATCAGCCGAGTGACGAGATCGTGAAGACTGTTGACAATCACTTCGTGGATACGTCGGACTGGATCGCCGTAGCTGCGCTCGTCGTCTCGCTGATCAGCGCCGCTACTTCGCTCTCGCAGGCCAAAGTCAGCAAGAAGAACCTGGCCGTCGAACTGGATCGCCGTGCGTTGGACACTGAGCCGATGTTCGACCTTCGAGATTCCAGAAACTGAACATCGCCGAGAGCGAGCGTGAGCCTGCGGAAGGGGGGCCCAAGTTCTCCGAGCTGACAGTGTTCCAAGGGCAGCTCATCTTCCGTGGACCACAGGCCAAGCTGAAAATGGTCGCTGTTCAACTAGATGACGTCCTATGGGAGTTCGTCGATGGTGCAGGATTGCCACTCAGTCCTGAACGGCGGACCCATACCCTTCCCATACCCTAGTCCTGCAGGACATCACCCGACATCGCCCGCACGTATTCACTATTGGCCAAAGGGTGCACCAGCTCTTGTTGGACCTGCACAAAGGCGTGCATCCCGACCGGCCCGCGACCATCACGGTACCTTTCACAGTAACTGGATAGGTCCCTGAATCGAGGCGCGTTGGAGCCGGTGGTCAGGCGGTGGTGGGGATCCAGGGGTTGCCGGCGGCGGCGGTGATGAGGGCGTCGAGCATGCCGAGGCCGTTTCGGGTGGCGGTGGCTGTGTAGCTGCGGATCGCAGCGAAGTGTTCGGCTCCCGTGAGGGTGCGCATGCTGCCGGAGACTTTGATCCTCAGTTTCGGCATGCGGATGGTCCGCTCGGCCGGGTTGTTGTCGAACGGGACGGCGGGGTTGGTGACGAAGCGCAGGTAGTCGTCGCGGCGGTCACGCAGCCGGACGAACAGGGCGTGATGCTTGCGTTCGAGCTTGCTCGCGCGTTCGGCGGTGGCTTGGGCGCCGAGCACGACCGCGCTGCGCAACAGGTGCAGGTGGTAGGCGAGGTCGGCCTGATCAGGTGTGGCGTCGGCGGTGTGCGCGGTGCCGACGAGCTGGTTCAGCTGCCGCAGGGCGCTGATGGCCTGGCCGGCGAGGTCGGCGACCAGGCCGGTGGCGGTGTCGGTGACATAGATCAACTCGCGGAGCGCGTGGGCGTTGCACAGCGCGTGGACCGCGTCGGTGTAGGTGTCGTACGGCGCCCACGCGTCATGCACCGCGACCCCGCGGAACCGCGGGAGGATCCCGATCTCGTCCATCGCGATGGTGCCGCGTTTCGCGTGCACGGCGAGGAGCACGTCGGTGGGTGTGGAGGCGGAGTGCAGCCACGCGAGACGGCCTGCGGTGCGCATCCCGGTCTCGTCGAAATGGGCTACCGGTGCGGCGGCGACGCGTCCGGCGATCACCGGCAGCACGCGGTCGATGATGCCCAGGGCGGTGCGTTTCACCCAGCCGGCCACGGTGCCCGCCGCGACCGGCACCCCGAACAGGTCCTTGATCGCCGCCGCCGTGCGTGACACCGACAGGAACTGCCCGTGCAGCAGGTAGACGCCGATCCCGGCCAGACGCGGCCCGTACACGACCGGCGCGGACGCCTCTGGCGGCGCGGGCGCGGTGGTGTGATGCCCACACGCACAGGCCAAAGTGATCAGCTGATGCTCGGTCACCTGAGGCTTCGGCTCCGGAAGGTCGATCACCTGCCGCCGGGTCACCTCGATCTCGGTAGCCGCCGCCAGGCTCTTCCCGCACCCGGCGCAAACCGCGGGCCGGTGCCGGAGCACCACGTCCGGGTCCGCCACCCGTTCCAAGGTGACACCGTCCTGACCCTTCGGCCGTCCCGGACCCCGACCCGACCGCCCGCGCAACGACTTCGGCGCCGGCTTGGCCAACCCGTCCGACGAGGGAGGCTTCGACGAGTTCGACGACGACAACTTCAACCGGGCTTCCAGATCCGCAACCCGCGCGAGAGCCTGCTCCAACCGGGCGGTCAACTCCACGACGTGCGCAACCAGCTCGTCATACGACGGCAACGACTCGGCAGGCACAACCCGCCAAGCTACCAGCCTCCACAACAGACACCACAACCGCCTGACGACCTATCCAGTCACCTTTCACATTGATGTGCTGGGGCGAAAGTGACTCGAAATGGGACGTGCCGGCATTCTTGGTTCTGACAGAAAGCCAGGCGTACGGCATGGGTTCTACGAAGGCGGTCGCCTAAGTGCGTGCTTGAGAGGTCCTCGCATCTGTCTCCGTGGCGCTGCTATAGCTGCGCCAACCATCGGCCGATGACGGCGAAGTATGTGTCTGCAAGGCCACGGTGAGAGGACGCGATGAAGAAGGGCTTGTCCGTGATGGTGTGCGGACGCCCAGGCGCGATCTGCATCGGTGATCTCGTCATCGACCCAGACGAAGGAGCGTCCAGCCGCCCAATCGATCACGATCTCGACGGTAGTGCGGAGGGTGTCGCGGGCCCAGTCGACGAGCCGGCCGGCGAAGCCCTGGTCTGCGAAGACGTGCCGGGTCGGGGTGGCCATGCAGGCACTGAGCAGGCCGCTCTTGCCTCCGTCGCGGTCCTGCCAACTCGCGGCGCGGACGGTCACGGTGAGAGCAGGCCGGCGGTGTCGGTGACGATGAACCTCTTCCGGCCATTGATCTTCTTCCCGGCGTCGTAGCCGCGGGTGGCCCGACCCAACGGTGTCGGCGCCCTTCACGCTCTGAGGGTCGATAATCCCTGCCGACGGTTCGGGGTTGCGCTGCTGGTGGGATCGGAGTCCCAGCTCACGGGACGCGTCTGGGTGCCTGGTCGGTGAGGCAAGCCTCCGGGCGCAGGCGGCGCCCGGCGAGGCCTAGCTGTGCGTGTAGACGAGGTCCATCGTGTCGGTGCGCCCGGACCAGCGGAGTTCGAGGTGCCAGCAGTCCGCCTGCGGCATGTCAATGATCGATGGGCCCGGATCGCCGGTGGCCTCCCGGGTCACCCGTGTCTCGGTGCCGTCCAGCTTCGCCGTGATCGCCAGGGCGGCCGGCGAGGTCGTGTCGGACGACGTCGTGGCTGGACGGGAGACCCACAGAATCTTGTTGTTGGCCCCGTCCTGCGTGGCCTGCGTGAGCGGGTAACCGAACAGCACCGCGACGATGTCTCCGTTCGCGCCGGAGACGTGCGGGATCCGGGCGTTCCCGCTGAACCCGGCGTCCGCCCAGTCGGGCAGGGGCCCGGTTTCGACCCCCGCGCCGCAGCCTGTCGCGGCGCTCTATGGGTCAAACGCGCATGCCGGTACATAGCCAGCAACAACACAAGGAAGCCCGGCGAAAGACGATGGCTACCTGTGCGCATCCCCCTAACGCAGCGAGTTCGCTATCTCGATCGCCTCGCCCTTGGTGAGGTCGCCTTCAAGCCGGCAACTCACGCCAGCCTCCTGCCAGATCAAAGTCGAGGCGGCGAGCCGTGCGGTCTCCACGCGGACCTCGCCCGCCCGATCCACATAGGTCAGTGGATGTGGGCCGCCGATCCAGACGGCGAATTCACCATTGACCTGGACCCAGTCCACGCCCGGCCCGCTGGCCTGCTTCTGGAAGACCGGGTCGAGACGACCGTCGAAGGCATCGATGCGCAGCGCACCCCCGCGGTAGAGCAGCGTGGCCACTCGATAGGTGCCGGTGCTGTCGACGTCGGCGACCAGCACCTGCTCGGGCGAGCCCAGCTTCGCCGGTAGGCGGATCGGGAACCGCACCAGCCGCTGTGCCTCATCCAGGGCGGCGGGCCGCTGCGACGGCAACGGCGACGGAGTACCGGTGGGGAGTGCCGGTGCGGGCGACGTAGCGATGGTGATGCCGGCGAAGCGCAGCAACCCCGCCAAGGCGTCGGCGAGGGCGGCCCGCCCCGGCGGTAGCACGGCGACGAGCAGGGCGACGAGCGCCGCGGCGAGGTAGTAGCGCCACCGGCGTCGCCGTGGCGCGGGCGCGGCGAGCCGGGCGCGTACGCGGGCGGTCACGTCGGGCGCGTCGGGTGTCTCCAGCCAGGCGGACAGGCCGCGCAGCTCCCGCTCGAGGTCATTCACGGAGGGCCTCCTCGCGGTCGAGCAGGCCGCGGAGCTTGGCCAGTGCCCGAGACGTCCGCGACTTCACCGTGCCTCGGGGCCATCCCAACATCGTCACGGTCTCGTCCTCGCTGAGATCGAGGAAGAAGCGGCAGACGATCACCTCACGGTCCTTCACCGGCAGCAGGCGCAGGGCCTGGACCAGCGCCGCGCGGCGTTCCGCGGCGAGAACGGCGGCGACCCCGACATCCTCGGCGACCTCCGACCCTGGGTTCGCCGTCGCGGCCCTCAGGACGATTCCATCTCGCCGGCTGCGCGACCGGTACAGGTTGCGGGTCTCGTTGGCCACTATCGCCAAGAGCCACGAGCGGAAGGACGACTCTCCCCGATAGCGGGAGAGGCTGCGATGTCCCTTCACAAACGCCTCCTGGATGACGTCGTCGGCATCCGAGCCCGCACCGAGAAGCACCGCTGTCCGGTACGCGGACGCGGTGTGCCGGGCGACCAGGAGTTCGTACGCCTCCAGGTCACCTGCCCGGGCGCGGGTGACGAGCTCTCCGTCGTCCAGTGGGAACCTCCGGTCTGATCACACTCATGACACCGCCCGCGGCGTGCGGGTTCCACCCGCCGCGGTTGGAACCGTGGCGGATGTGGCGGTGTCACCTGGACATGATGGCCACAACATCGATCTCGCGCCGCACCATCTTGACCATGCTTGCCGGTACCGGCGCCACCGCGCTGGTCGGCTGTGACGCCGTTCGGAGGCCGAACTCCGCCCTCGCCGTCACTGTCCCGGACGCGCTGCTCGTCGAGGTCGACCACGGACTCGGCGTCCTGCGTGGTACCGACCGGCAGACGATCCCGCACTCCATCGCCACCGCCGACGGGCTGGCGGTCTACGCGACCGCTCCCGAGGGCGCCGACACCGCCCTCTGGCGGATCGACACCGCCACGGGCCGCGCCTCCACTCGGGTCAAGCTGCCCGGACGGTGGGTACCGCAGGCCGTCTCGGCCACCGGTACGAAGGTGGCGTTCACGCCGAACGCGGAGGGTGTCACCAAAGGGCGCCCGGCCGGGCGGGACGTGACCCCCGTGCTGATCGCCGACGTCACCGGGGCCCAGCACCGGCTGGAGCTGCGCGGCAACTTCGTACCGGAAGCCTTCACCGAAGATCTCGCCGGACTGTTCGTCCTCGAGTGGCTCCCGCCGACGGTGCCGGACCGCTACCGGGTCCGCGTCGTCGACCTGGCCACCAAGACGGCCGGCCCGCTCTACACCCGCGCCAAGGCGCCGATCCCGCCCGGCGCGGAGGAGGAGATGCGCGGCGACGGACGCCAGGCCGTACTCGGGCTGGATCGTACTACCCTCTACACGCTCTACACCCATCAGCCCGACCACCAACACACCCGCAACCTGGTCAGCGGGCGGCCAGGCAACGTGCACGCGTTCGTACACACACTGAACCTCACTGCGCGATGGGCCTACTGCGTCGACCTGCCGCACCCGTTCGGGGAGGCCCCCGCAAGCGGTCATACCATGACGATCAGCCCGAACGGAGACCGGCTTTTCGTCGCCGACGTCACCTCCGGCACCGTCGCGGAGATATCCACGGAGGAGCTGGCGGTACGCCGGACGGCCACCCTGACCAGGGGAACCGGCACCGGATATGCCGCCGCGGACCGCGATCGCCTCTTCATCGGCGTCGGCACGGCGGTACGCACAGTCGATCTCGGGCGCCTCGGCCCCGCCACAGAATGGCCGGTCCGCCAGCCCGTCAACGGCCTCGTGCTGACCCCCGACGGTCAACGCCTCTACGTAGGCCAGACCGATGCCGTGAGCTGGCACGATCCCGCCACCGGCACCGAGCTCGGCCGCGCCGCCGTACCCGGCCTAGTATGCCTACACAGCCTGGCCGGACACGCCTAACCGCCCGCCGGGCGTTTCCGGAGCCGCTCAAGATCGTATGTCGCTGCCGTAATGACCATTGTTGCTACGTCGCCGCTACTGTGCGGCGACGAGCTTCGGCGCGCTGAGTGGCCCTTCGTTCCCGCTGCGGTCCAGTCCGGACACGCAGTAGGAAAGCGGGCGGTCGGTCGGGGCGGTGCGGTCGACCCAGCCGGTACCCCGGGTGGCGCCGACGAGCCGGGCGGCGTCGCCGTCCATGCGGTAGACGGCGAAGCTGGCGGCGCCGTCCCCGCGCCAGGCCAGCACCACCCCGCCGGCGTTCTCACGCCGAGCGCCGACGATCGCGGGTGCGGGCGGCGGCGCGGCCGGTAGCTGCGCCATGGCGGGTACCAGCGCCGGGCCGGCGTAGTGCGCTCCGCTGTACCGGCTGACCGCCCCGAGCTTGTCGGCGCGCACCTGACTGGCGCTGAAGTGCACGCTTCCGCTCGCCCCGTACCGACGGTTGAGGGCGAGCTGGCGGTCCAGCTCGGCCGGATCGCTCCAGGCGCCGCGCTCGCCCACCCGGTAGTCGGCCTGACCGATGTAGAGCTGCACCCGGGTGCCCTTCACCGTGGCCGCCCACCACGGCAGCAGCTTGGCGTAGTCGGCCTTGCCGAACCCGATGTGCCAGTAGAGCTGCGGCACGACGTAGTCCAGCCACTGCTCCCGTACCCAGAGCCGGGTGTCGGCGTAGATGTCGTCGTAGCTCTGCAGCCCGTCAGTAGGTGAGCCGGCCGGGTCCGTGCGCTTGTTGCGCCAGATGCCGAACGGGCTGATGCCGAACTTGACCCACGGCTTGATCGCCTTGATCCGCTCGCTCATCTCGCGGACGAGCGTGTTCACGTTGTCTCGGCGCCAGGCGTGCTTGTCCGCGAACAGCCGGCCGTACCGGGCGAACGCCGCGCCGTCCGGGAAGTCCTGCCCGGCCTCCGGGTACGGGTAGAAGAAGTCGTCGAAGTGCACCCCGTCGACGTCGTACCGCTGGACCGCCTCCAGCATCGAGTCCTCGACGAACTTGCGCGCCTCGGGGATGCCCGGGTTGAAGTAGAGACGGCTGCCCGGCTGGTCGGCGCTGGGGTAGGTCACCACCCAGTCGCGATGCCGACGCAGCGGATGTGTCGGCGCGAGCTGGTCCAGCCTGGGGCCGGCCCCGCCCACCGTGGCCGGCTGCCCGCCCCGGTACGGGTTGAACCAGGCGTGGAATTCCAGGTTGCGGGCGTGCGCCTCGGCGACCATGAACTCCATCGGGTCCCAGCCCGGGTCGCGGCCGTCGCGACGCCCGGTCAGCCACTCCGACCACGGCGCGTAGCGGGACGGCCAGAGCGCGTCCCCGCTCGGCCGCACATGCACGAAGACCGCGTTGTGGTTACGTCGCACGGCCAGGTCCAGCCAGCCCCGGAACTGTGCCCGCACCGTCTCGGCCGGGAGCCCGGGCCGGCTCGGCCAGTCGATGTTGTTCACGGTCGTGATCCACATGCCGCGCAACTCGCGGGACGCCCGGGCCGGCCGGCTGGCGCAGCTGGGGGTGCCGCCGGGCACCGCGTGGACGGCGGCCACGTCGCCCCGCTCCGGTGCCCCACCGTCGCCGACAACCTGATCCCGCAGCGACCAGGCGCCGACCGCGACCGCCACGGCGAGCGCGGAAAGCGCGGCGACGAACGCGTGGATACGACGGCGGTGGGCGGGCGGAGCGGGCGACACGGCGGGCATTGGCCCAGTCTGCCCAGCGCAGCCCGCCGGGTGAACCCGTTGGACCGGTACTTAACGGTCAGATAAGACCATCGTGACTTCAGCCGAAGCCTCGCCCTCGATGACCGGCGCGGCGCACCCGGAACACCTCGCTTCGTCGGTGGACGTCATGGACTGGGGGGCCGAATAGCAGACGGACCGGGTAGGTGACCTTGTCCGCCCCCAAGCCTTCGAGAGGATCTGAAACTACTTCCGGCTCGCGGGGGTAGCTCCGCAAATCCGAGCATATGCTCCTACCTAGGTGTGTGTGCCCATTCCACCCGCTCGCCACAAGGGTCTGCTCCATGCGCACATCCCGCCACGTTCGCTTCTGAGCGCAGGAGCAAGCGCTCGCCGTCGGCCTGGACCAGTCATTCGTGTCACCGGGAGGTCGCTGTGGATCGGGCCCCGTTCCGCTGCTCCTCGCCACCAAGACCTACCTGGCCGCGCCTGGGGAGTGGGGGTCTCCAGGCTGCTGCCGCGTACCGCCGACCGAGCCGCCCCGGCGACCTCCTGTGGGCTGCGGTGCCTGCTCTACCGGCCAGGTCCGCCTCGGCAATGGACGACGCCATTCGCGAGGGGCGAGGCTCCGGCTCATCGCGTCACCCCTGTCACGTCGGCTTCATGGGTACCTCGGCCCGTCGGAGTCCCAGAAGGAGATCAACACATGGTTGGCAGCGACCTTGTTCTCATCCCCGGTGCCGGTGGCGTCGGCCGCACCGTCCTCGACCAACTACGCGCGCAGGACGTGCCGGTGCGCGTGATGGTCCGCAGCGACGACGATCGTGCGGCTGAGGTACGCGCACTCGGCGCGGATGTCGTCCTCGGCGATCTGACCCGACCCGAGAGCGTGGCGGCCGCGCTGGAGGGTGTCGGGCGGATGTACTTCGCAATGCCCGTGTCGCCGGACCATCTGCTGGCGGCGACCGTGGTGGCCACCGTGGCGCGGGAGTACGGGGAGCTGACGGCCCTGATCGGCATGTCGCAGTTGACGGTGTCGCAGATGACCGTCACCAGCACCGCCGAGTCGCGCCAGCAGCGGCTGCACTGGCTGGCCGAGCAGGTACTGAACTGGTCGGGCCTGCCGGTGGTACACATCCGGCCGACGTCGTTCCTGGACAATCCGTTGTTCACCACGCTGGCGGCGCATTCGATCCGGGAGAACGGCACGATCGCGCTGCCTTTCGGCACCGGGCGCACCTCGCCAGTCGCCGTGGACGACGTCGCCCGGGTGGTCGCCACGGTGCTCCGCGACCCCGCTCCGCACATCGGGCAGGTCTACGAGCTGACCGGGCCACGCTCCGTAGACATGACGCAGGTAGCCGAGGAGTACTCACGGGCACTGGGCGTACCGTGTCCTATGTGGATTTACCGTTGGACCGGTGGCGGTCTGAGGTGCTCGCAACGGTTGGCCTGCCGCCACACACCGAACAGCACATCGCCACCATGGCCCGACTGCACCGCGAGAACCGCTACGACCGCACGTCCGCCGACGTCGAACGCGTGACGGGCGTACCCGCCCAGACGATCGAGGCGTTCGTGGCCGCTCGCAGGGACTTCTACCTGGGCTGAGCCGCTCCAACCGGGCCGGGCCGTCGCCGCAGGCGTCGGCCCGTGGGCGACCTTCCGTGGCGGACCGGCCCTTGTCGGCCGGGTCGGCCCGCAACTGACCGAGAGCGTCGGCCGTGGGCGGGTCAGGCCGGGCGGGCGCGCGGTTGAACCGAGCAGCGAGGCGGCGCCGCGCAGCACGTGCGCGACCGGGTCGCCGCGGCCTGATGACGGGAGACCGACTGCCGGCCCGACCGCCGCCGCGAGGCGACGGATGATCAGGCATAGTCGCGGCCGTAGCGGGAATCGGAGAGCCGCCAGCAGGACTGACGGAGGAGACGCGCCATGACGGATCCAGCGCGCACCGGGTCGGGCGGCGGCTTCGCCGTCGTGGAGTTGTTCACCTCCCAGGGCTGCGAGAGCTGTCCTCCGGCAGAGGAGCTGCTGACCGAGATCGAGCGGGACGCCCGGAAGCGGGGAGAGCCCGTCTTCGCTCTCGGATTTCACGTCGACTACTGGGACTACCTGGGCTGGCCCGACCGGTTCGCCGACGGGGCGTACAGCGCGCGGCAGCAGGCATACGCGCGCGCCTTCGGCTCGGGGCAGTTGTACACCCCGCAGATGGTGGTCAACGGCACCGTCGAGTTCGTCGGCTCCGACCGTCGACGGGCGGCGACCGCGATCGCGTCCGCCCTGACGGCGGTAGCCACCACCCCGCTCGCACTGTCGGTCGAGGACGCCGCCGGGGGCACGGGCGGCGGGCACCGGGTGGTGGTGGACTACCAGACCGAGCGGCCGCCGGAGCGGGCGGTGTTGAACGTGGCGATCGTGGAACGGGGCCTGGTGAGCGAAGTCGCCCGGGGTGAGAACGCCGGGAGGACGCTGCGGCAGGACAACGTGGTGCGCGCCTTCACCTCGGTTGGTCTGGACACCGAGCGTGGGCGGGTGGAACTGGAGGTGCCGCCAGACCTTGATCCTCGACAAGCCTCGGTGGTCGGCTACGTGCAGAACGACGGCGACAGGGCCATCGTCGGCGCCGCGGCCATCGACGTGTCCGCCGAGCCCGGGTGAGACCTGCCGGCGACGGCACAATCGTGCCTGCCCGACAGCCGATGGCGGCACAACTTCGTTGGCGCCCCCGACGGCGAGCTGTACCTTGACGCACGCCTGCGACCGCCACGCGGCACCCTGGTCACGAGGTCGAGCGCGGCGTCTCGGCGTACCGACCTCGCGGCGGGGCGGAGTCGACCGTCCACCGGCTCGCCGAGTGCGACCACCTCCCCACCCTCGACGAGGGCGAGGACTTGGCGAGCATCAGCCCGCAGTACGCGGACGCGCTGCGCGACGTCGAACTGTTCATCCGCCTCGAGGCGTACGCCGGGGCGACCCGGGCGTTCGACAGCTGCCGGATCGCCACGGCTGCCGTCTTCGGCGAGCGCCGCTGACCACACCCAACGACCCGGGAGGGCGCATCATGAGCAGCACCTCGTCCGGCGGCAACGTCACCGTCGCCCTGATTCACGGCGCCTTCGCCGACAGCTCGAGCTGGAACGGTGTTGTCGAGCGGCTGCAGGCCGCCGGCGTCACGGTCACCTGCATCCCCAACCCGTTGCGGGGCATCGCCGAGGACGCCGCGTACGCGGCCAGCGCGCTCAAGCAGATCTCCGGGCCGGTGGTCGCGGTCGGCCACTCGTACGGCGGCGCGGTCATCACCAACGCCGCTCCCCAGGTCGACAACGTCGTCGGCCTGGTCTACGTCGCCGCCTTCGCCCCGGACGAGGGTGAGACCCTGATGGAGATCGAGGGCGACTCCAAGGACAGCGTGCTGACCTCGGCCCTGGTGACGCACACCTACCCGACGGCGAAGGGCACCGAGCAGGAGTTCAGCATCGACCCGGCGAAGTTCCAGGACGCGTTCGCCAGTGACGTGTCCCCGAAGGACGCCGCCGTGATGGCCGCGACGCAACGTCCGGTGTCGGCGTTGGCGTTCTCCGAGAAGTCCGGACCGCCCGCCTGGAAGAACCTCCCGGCCTGGTCGGTGGTCGCCACCGGTGACAAGGCCGCCGGCAGCGACGTCGTACGTTCCATGGCCCAGCGGGCCAAGGCCACCATCACCGAGGAGGAGGGCTCCCACGTGATCATGGTGAGCAAGCCGCAGGTGGTCGCCGACGTGATCATGCAGGCGGTGGCCGCGGCCGGTCGGTGACCGGTGGCAGCGGAACTTCGTCTTCGCCGCGGGCCCGGCCGCGAGCGAGATCATGCGGTCCCGTTACGCCGAGGTCACCCGCCACCTGGCCGCCGACCCGACGGACGGCGCACCGGACGGGCCGGCGGCGGACCGTCGAACATCGACCCAGACTTGATCGTCCACCTGGGACGGCCGAAGGGAGGGGTCTGCCGCCTCCTCCCCAGGGAGGATGCAGCGCTCCGACCGCCGGCCGTAGCCGGGGCCCGAGGTCGGGCGCGGCCGGGAGATCCGTTCAGCAGCATCTACAGGCATGACTACCGCACTGCACCGGGCGACCCACTGGCACCGCCCCCTGATGGTCTTCGTCTTGGCGATGGCGGTGCTCACCGTCGTCGCCGCGGTCGGCATCGTCGCCGACCCGCGCGTGCTCACCGGCGCGCCGATCTGGCTCAAGCCGTTCAAGTTCGCCGTGTCCTTCGTGGTGTACGGCACCACCCTGGCCTGGATGCTCTCCCTGCTGCCACGGCGCAGCCGAGTCGCGGAGTGGGCGGGCACGGTCATCGTCGCGATGTCGCTGGCCGAGATGGTGGTGATCGTCGGGCAGGTCCTGCGCGGCACCACCAGCCACTACAACGAGACGACCCCGCTGAACGCCGCCCTGTGGCAGGTGATGGGCGCCTCGATCATGGTGCTGTTCGCCGCGCACTTCGTCATCGGCATCGTGGTGCTGCGCCAGCCGATCGCCGACCGGGCCGCCGGGTACGCCGTCGCGCTGGGGCTCGGCCTGTCCCTGCTGGGCATGCTGGCGGCGATACCGATGGTGCTGCCCGGCCAGGCCCCGGCGATCGGGGGGATCGCCGGGGCGCACAGCGTCGGCGTACCGGACGCGGGACCCGGGCTGCCGCTGGTCGGCTGGAGCACCACCGGCGGGGATCTGCGGATCGGGCACTTCGTGGGACTGCACGCCCTGCAGGCGCTGCCGATCCTGGCGATCCTGCTGAGCCGGTTCGGCGGGACCCGGTTGGACGAGCGCCGCCGGGTGCGGCTGCTGGTGGTCGCGGGCGGCGCCTACGGCGTACTGACGATGGTGTTGACCTGGCAGGCGTTGCGCGGGCAGCCGCTGCTGCGCCCGGACGCGCTCACCCTGGCCGCCTGGGCGGCCCTGGTGGTGGCGACCGCGACCGCCGCGGGCGTGGTCGTGGCTCGCCGGCGCCGCCCCGACGTGGCGCTGGCCGCATGACCGGGCCACTGTTCACGCTGACGTTCGCGGTGGCCGCGCCGTTCTGGGCGCTGACGATCCTGCTCGGACCGCCCGGTCTGGCCGTCTACCTCGGCGCGCCGGCCAGGTGGGTCGGGCCAGCCGTCGCTGCTGCCCGCGGACGGCAGCGCCTAGGCTGATCGGCGTGGGGTGGGTGGGACGCCTGTTCGACGCGCGCGACACGCTCGCGCGGATGCTGCTGCTCGACCTCAGCGGCGTCGGCTACCTGGTCTTCGGCACCCAGACCGGGCGCGCGCCGGCGGCCACGCAGTGGGTCCTCGCGGTGATCGCGTTCGCCGTCGCGCTGGTGTTCCACCGCCGGCCGCTGGTCAACCTGGTGGTGCAGGCCGCGCTGCTGGCGGTCGCGATCCCCCTCGTCGACGACACGACGATCAACCAGGTGGGCGCCAGCTGGGCGCTGGTCGAGCTGGCCATGTGGGCGCACCGGCCGCGGACCGTCTGGCTGGCCGCCGGGCTGCTGGCCGCGATCGACCTGACCGACTCGATCGGCGATCCGTTCCGGCGGGTCCTGTCCGGCGTCTTCGGGCTCACCGTGGAGGTCGGCGTGCCGCTGCTGCTCGGCCTGGTCATCCGGACCACCCAGGAACTCGGCAGGCAGGCCGAGGAGCGGGCGGCGGAGGAGCAGCGCCGCCGCGAGTCGGAGAGCCGGGCCGCGCGCGCCGACGAACGCAGCGCCATCGCCCGCGAGCTGCACGACGTGGTGGCGCACCACGTGGCGTCCATGGTGCTGCGCGTCGGCGTGGCCCGGCACGTGCTCACCGACCTGGATCCGCGGGTGGGCGAGGTGTTCGACGACGTGCACGGCACGGGGACCGCGGCCCTGGCGGACCTGCGCCGGCTGGTCGCGGTCCTGCGCAACCCCGACGGGGTACGCGGTGACGCGGCGCTGACCGCGATCGAGCCGTCCGCCGTCCCGGCGGCACTCGGCGCGGCGGTCGACCGGGCCCGCCAAGCCGGTGTCACCGTCGAGGCCGACATCGACCCGGCGGTCGGCTCCCTCGACGCCGTGCGCGGCCTGGCGGTGCTACGACTGACCCAGGAGGCGCTGACCAACGTGGCCAAGCACGCCGGCACGTCCGCAGTGGCACGCCTGTCGGTCTCCGTGGTCGACGGGGCCGTCCACTGGGAGGTGTCGGACGACGGGCGCGGCCAGGTGCCGGCGGCGATGCCGTCCGGCGGCGGCCACGGCATCACCGGCATGCGCGAGCGCGTCGAAGTTCTCGGCGGTGAGCTGGCGGCGGGCCCGACCGGCGCGGGCTGGCGGGCGCGTACCGTCCTCCCGGCCGCGGCCCCCGCGCCGACGCCTCCCGCCCCTCCCCACCGGCGCGCCGGCCCAGCCGGCGCCCCGGGCCCCGGCCGCACCGCGCGCGGCGGAGCCGGCATGATCCGGGTCCTGCTGGTCGACGACCAGCACCTCATCCGCGCGGGCCTGCGCATGCTCTGCGACGCCCAACCCGACATCGAGGTCGTCGGCGAGGCCGACAACGGCCGCGACGCCATCTTCCTCGCCGCGCGGCTCATCCCCGACGTCGTCGTCATGGACCTGCGCATGCCCGGCGTCGACGGGATCACCGCGACCAGCCGCATCCTCGCCGACCACCCCGCCACCCGCGTCCTGGTGCTGACCACCTTCGGCGACGACGACCACCTCTACCCGGCCCTGACCGCCGGCGCCTGCGGGTTCCTGCTCAAGGACGCGCCCCCCGCCGACCTGCTCGACGGCATCCGCCGGGCCGCCGCGGGCGACAGCCCGTTCAGCCAGGAGGTGCTGCGACGGCTGGTCCAGCGCGCGGTGCACGCCCGCGCCGAGACGCCGCCACCGGCCCAGGGGCTGACCGCCCGCGAACAGGAGGTGCTGAACCTGGTCGCCGAGGGTCTGTCCAACACGGAGATCGCCGACCGGCTGCACATCGGCGTGACCACGGTCAAGACCCACATCACCAGCCTGATGACCAAGACCAACAGCCCCAACCGGGTACGCCTGGCCCTGTTCGCCCGGGGCGCCTGACGATCGCCCCCGGTGGGAGGGCGCAGCGGCAACCATGCCGGCCGGGCAGGAGAGTCGCGCGCCGGCCCGACCGGGTGACGGAGCTCGTTGCGGCGGGCGGGTGGGGTCGAGTAGGTTTTTAGGCACGCCGTCGAGCTGGGAGGAGGTCAGAACAATGTCCGATGTTCTGCGCCCCCACCGCGCTCCGGCGTCCGCGCGGATCTGATCCGGGGCGCGCGCTTCCGGAGGATCAAGCCATGACCGACGTGGTCATCCGCCCGCTCGTCGCGGGCGAGGAAAGTCTGTTCGAGTCCATGCCCGACCCGCTGCCCCAACTGCGCAAGGTCGGCTACGCCGACGGGATCGCCGGCGGCGGCTACCGGCCCGAGACCACCTGGGTCGCCCTGCGCGCCGGCCGGGTGGTCGGCCGGGCGGCCTGGGTCCGCCCGCCGGGTGCCGTCGGCGCCCCCTGGCTGGAACGGTTCGACCTGACCGCCGAGCCCGAGGTGGGTGCCGACATGCTGCGCGCCGCCCACGAGGCGCTCGGCGGTCCGACGGTGTACTACGCCGCGACGCCGGCGCACTGGCGGCGCCGGCCGGAGGTGCTGGCCGTGATGACGGCGCCGATGGCGGCGGCCCGGCTCGCCGGGCTGGTCGAGCGCGGGGAGCGGCTGAGATGCTCCTGGACGGGCACGCCACTGCCGGTCGCCTCCGGCCGGTACACCTTCCGTCCGGCCACCGACGCGGCGGAGATCAACGCCCTGGTCGCCCGGGTCTCGGAGCCGGACGTGCTGACCGGCGTGGAGATGGCGCGGGCGGTCGGCGGGGTGAACCTGGCCACCGACCCGCTGGCCTGGCTGACCGGCCCGGCCGAGGACTGGCTGATCGCACTGGACGCCGGAGAGCCGGTCGGCCTGGCCGGCACGGCCGGGCAGGCCTGCTATCCACTCCTCGCCTACCTCGGCCTGCTCGACGACGCCGTCCGGGGTGAACTGCTGGCCGAGGCGGTCCGGGTGCTCGCCGCCGGTGGCGCCCGGGAGGTGGTCGCCGACGTGGACGCCCACCGGGTGGCGGTGGCGGCGGAACTGGAACGGACCGGGTTCCGGCAGTTGCGCTCCCGGGTCGCCTTCGAACCCGCCGCCGCTCCGCCGTCCACCTCGGCCGGCACCGCGGTCGCTGCCGGGTCCATCGCCGACGTGATCTAGGACTCGGTCATCTCCAGGTGCGCCCCGGCCCTGCCGGGGCGCACCGTTCAGGCGGTACCCGGGCTGGTTCAGCTCCTGGACGGGACGACCCGGCTGTCTAGCTGACCGTCAGCAACAACCTGCCCGGGTAGGAGGTCTGCAGGCGTCGATGCGCCTCCGCCGCCCGCCCCAGCGGGAACTTCTCGGCGACATGCACCTCGAACGGTCCCGCCTCGATGAGCTCGTTGAGGCGCTGCAACCGTTCGGGACCCGTCTCGCCGTTGTATGCGCGGACGGTCACGGCGGGTCGCTCACGCGGTACCGGTTGCACACCGTTGGGGTACGCGAGCACACCACCGTCGCGCAGCGCTTCGGCGAACCGGTCCAACGTCTCGCCGCCCGCCATCGCCAGGACACCGTCGACGCCTTCGGGGGCGACGTCGCGGATCCGGGCGAGCGCCGCCGTGACATCGCCGTGCCCCTCGAGGGACAGGTCGGCACCGAGCCGGGTCACCAGCGCCACACCCTCCGCCCCGGACGCCACGGCGATCACGTTGAGCCCCTGCCGCTTGGCCAACTGCACGGCCAGGTGCCCCTGCCCGCCGCTCGCCCCGAAGATGAGCACCCACGCCCCGGCCGAAAGGCCGAGGACGTCCAGTCCCGACAACGCGGTCAGCGCGTCGGTCGGCATCGCCCCCGCGTGCTCGGCCGACACCCCCGCCGGCAGCTTCGCGACGTACTGTGCCTTCGTCGCCGCGTACTCGGCGTAGAAGCCACCCTTCGGTCGGGTGTACCCGTACACGTAGACCAGGTCGCCCACGCCGACGTTGGTCACCTGCCGTCCCACGGCGGCGACCGTCCCCGCAGCCTCGGTGCCGGGCACCATCGGGAACGCGGCGCCCTCGGGCACCCACTTGCCCTCCCGCGCGAGGGCGTCCCACACCCCCACGCCGGCGCTCCACACCTTGAGCAGGATCTCGTCGTCGGCGATCTGCGGCACCGGCAGGATGCGCGGGGTGATCACCTCCGGACCACCGAACTCGTCGAAGGCCGCGGCCTGCATCCGCTCGGGCGCATTCCCTGCTGCCATGTGCGATTCCTCTCCGCCCTGCTGGTCCCGGACCGCTCGTAGCATGTCGCGCCACTGACATCGTCGGCCCACGTCCGAGCGCCGTTCACCCAGTTGGGTCACCGACGGCAGATCATGGTCGGAGCGTTGAGCCGGCGGGGTAAGGGCACCTGAAGCGAATCGTAAGTGGGATCCGGCAGTGTTCCGGGTGTCACCAGCGATCACCGACACTCAGGAGATTCCGATGCGCAAGCTCATCAACTCGACCTACCTCACCCTCGACGGCGTCATCGAGAACCCCATGTGGACCGGGCCGTACTTCGACGAGGAGGCGATGGCCTTCGCCGGCGAGCAGACGGAGGCCGCCGACGCGATGCTGATGGGCCGCGTCACCTATGACGGCATGTCCGTCGCCTGGCCGGCTCAGAACGAGAGCGACCCGACCACCGGCGCGGCGTACTTCAACAACGTGAAGAAGTACGTCGCCTCGACCACCCTGACCGACCCGACGTGGAACAACACCGAGGTGCTCAAGGGCGACCTGGTCGAGGCGGTCACCCAGCTCAAGGCCCAGGACGGCAAGGGCATCATCCAGTACGGCTACGGCTCGGTCACCGCTCAGCTGGTCAGGGCGGGGCTGGTGGACGAGGTCCGGTTCTGGATCCACCCCGTGCTGGTGGGCGGCGACAGCCTCACCAGCCCGCTGAAGGACGTCAAGGCGTCGTTCGACCTGATCGACACCAGGGTGATGAAGAGCGGCGTGATCATCGCCTCGTACCGGCCGAAGACCGCCGAGTGACAGCCGGTCAGACCTGGGCCCGGGCCTCGCCCGGGCCCAGGTCCATGCCCTCGGCCACCAGCGCGTCGAAGCGCGCCCGGCCGAGGGCGGCGACCAGACGCGCGGTGACGCGGTCGGTCTCGTCCCGCTCCGCCGGGGCGGCGGGGGCCTGGGCGACGACCCGGGCCGCGGCCGCGGCGCCCAGCAGCCGGGCCGCGACCTCGGGCGAACCCACCGCCGAGGCCATCCCCTCCAGGGCGTTGATCGCGTCCCGCGGTGACTCCATCGCCTCCGCGGCCCGGAACGCCTCCAGATGCAGGGCCAGCCCGGCGGTTGGGTCCCCGGTCTGCGCGGCAACCGCGTGACCCAGCTCGACCAGGACCATCGGCAGGTAGAGCGCGGGTTGCGTCTCGCGGCGCCCCTGGTCGGCGAGGTGGGTCAGGTGGGCGGTGGCCACGTCGAGCTTGCCCTCGCGCCGGGCGGCCAGGCCGAGGCTGATCTCCGCGAAGACCATCGCGCCCGGCGCGTCCTGTTCCACCGCCAGCTGGTACGCACGTTCGGCCAGCTCGCGGCCCTGTACGTAGTCGCGGGTCTGCACGGCGAGCCAGGCCAGCCAGGACAGTTTGCTGCACACCTCCGGCCACAGCGACAGCTCCTCGGCCCAGCGCAGCCCCTCCCGGTGCAGGGCGGCGGCGCGCTTGTGTTCGCCCTTCATCTCGGCCAGGCCGCCCACCCAGTCGGTCGCCTGCAGTCGCCCCCAGCCGTCGCCGATCTCGGCGAACAGGGCGGCGCTGCGGGTCGCTGCGCTCTCCAGCGTCGCCAGGTCACCGGTGGCGTGCGCGAGCTTGGCCCGCGAGCTGAGCACCGCGGCCCGGGTCCAGGGGTCGTCGACGGTGCCGGGCAGCAGTTCCGAGGCCAGGGCGAGGTCGCTCCGGTCGATCACCGCGTTGGCCACGAACCACGCGGCCCGGCCGTCGGTGTCGCCCGTGAGCACGGCGCGGACGTCGCCCGGCATGATCGGTTCGCCCTGCAGCAGCGCGAACCCGATCCGCCAGGCCGCGGCGCGGGTCTCCTGGATCGGGTCGCCCGGCGACGCCAGCGCCTGCCGTGCCTCGGTGAGCCGGCCGCGCAGGTACCAGTACCAGGTGAGGGCGTTGGCCAGGCGCAGGCCTCCGCCGTGGGTCAGCGCCGTGCGCAGGTTCGCCGACTCCGCGTCGAGCCGGGCGAGCCACTGCCGCTGGTGGGGACCGCGCAGCTGCGGGTCGGCGCGTTCCGCCAGGTCGGTGTAGTAGGCCGCGTGCCGCGCCCGTACGTCGTCCGCGTCCTGGAGACGCTCGAGGCAGAAGGCGGCGACCGACTCGAGCAGTCGGTACCGCGGGCCCGTGCCGGAGTCGTCCAGCACCACCAGCGAACGGTCCACCAGCCGGGCCAGCGCGTCGAGGTCGGTGCGGCACACCCACTCGGCCGCCTCGGGCGTGCAGCCGTCGCTGAAAACCGCGAGCCTGGCCAGTACCGCCCGGTCGGCCTCGGCCAGCAGGTCCCAGCTCCAGCCGATCACCGCGGTGAGGGTGCGCTGCCGGGGCGGCATGTCCCGCTGCTGGGTGGTGAGCAGCCGGAACCGGTCGTCGAGCCGGTCCACCACGCCCTGCAGGCCGAGCGCGCGCACCCGGGTCGCCGCGAGCTCGAGGGCCAGCGGCAGGCCGTCGAGTCGACGGCACAGCTGGGCCACCGCGGGCGCGGTCTTCTCGTCGAGGCGGAAACCGCGCTGGTGAGCGGCGGCACGGGCGGCGAACAGCCGGGCCGCGGCGGAGCGCCGGACCGCGTCGAGGTCCCGCTCATCCTGCGGTACGGCCAGCGGCGGCACCTCCCAGAGCAGCTCGCCGGTGAGACCGAGCGCCTCCCGGCTGGTGGCCAGCACCGTGACGCCGGGCGCGTCCCGCAGCAACCGGGCGACCAGCGCGGCGACCGGTTCGATCACGTGCTCGCAGTTGTCCAACGCCAGCAGCAGCCGCCGCTGTCGCAGCGCGGCGGACAGCCGGTCGGCGACGGGGACGCTGGCGCCGGCGGCCTCGCGCAGGTCCAGCGCGGCGAGCACCTGGTCGGGTACCCGCGGGTCACCGGCCGGCAGCGCGGCCAGCTCGACGAGGTGGGTGCCGTCGGGGAAGGACTGCTCGCGGGCGGCCTCGGTGGCCAGCCGGGTCTTGCCGACGCCGCCCGGCCCGATCAGCGTGACCAGCCGCTGCCGCGGCAGCAGGGCGCGCAGCTCGGCCAGCGCCTCGGCCCGCCCGACCAGCTCGTCGAGCTGGGCCGGCAGGCTGTTGCGGATGATCGCGGCCTTCGGCGGCGCGCTCAGGCCGGCGTCCTGTTCGAGGATCCTGCGGTGCAGGGCGACCAGCTCCGGCCCGGGGTCGACACCGAGCTCGTCGGCGAGGCGGTCGCGCAGGTCGACGTAGCTTTCCAGGGCCGCGGCCTGGCGGCCGGCCGCGTACAGCGCACGGAGCTGAACCGCCCGCAGGCCCTCGCGGAGCGGATGGCGGGCGACGAGCTCGGCGAGCTCCGCGGCGACCAGGTCATGCTCGCCGCGGGCCAGCCGGGCCTCGGCGAGCCGCTCGTGCACGACGAGGCGCTGCTCGGCCAGGCGGGTGGCCTCGGCGTGGGCGAACTCGGCGTCGGCCACGTCGGCGTACGGGTCGCCGCGCCACAGCGCGAGGGCCCGGGTCAGCCGGTCGACGTCGGTGGCGGTGGCCAGCTCGGCGAATCGGTCGGCGTCCACCTCGTCGGTGCGCAGCACGTAGCCGGGCGGCCGTGACTCGACGAGGTCGCGGGCGCCCGGCTCGGCGTCGTTCAGGGCCTTGCGCAGCTGGGACACGCGGACCTGCAGGGCGCCGGCCGGGTTGGCGGGTGCGTCCTCGCCCCACAGGTCGTCGATCAGGCGGTCCGCCGAGACCACCTGGTTGCGGTTGGCCAGCAGGTCGGCCAGCAGCACCCGCACCTTGGCGCCGGGCACCACGACCGGCTCGCCGGCGTCGGTGGTGACGGCGAGCGGCCCGAGGACCCCGAACTGCACGGCGGTGATTGTATCGGCGGTAAGCCGGCCTGAAGGGGACCGTAAGCGCCGGGGCGCACGGTGTGGGCATGGACATCTACCACGAAGAGCACGGCACCGGCGAGGGTTGTCCGCTGGTGCTGATCCACGGCGCACTCTCCGGCATCGGGACCTCGTTCGGCGCGATCCGGCCGCTGCTGTCGAAGACCCGGCGGGTGATCGCCGTCGAGCTGCAGGCACACGGCCGCACCCCAGACATCGACCGTCCGCTGACGGTGGAGCACTTCGCCGCCGACGTGGTCGAACTGCTCGACCGCCTGGGCATCGAGCGGGCGGACGTGTTCGGCTGGAGCATGGGCGCGGAGGTCGCGCTGCGACTCGGCACCGACCACGCCGACCGGGTCCGGCGCCTGGTGCTCGCCTCGGTTGCCTTCGACATCGCCGGCATGCACCCGGGGCTGCTGGACGGCATCCAGGACCTGCAACCGGAACACCTGCACGGCTCGGAGTTCCACGAGGAGTACCTGCGGACCGCGCCGGACCCGGCGGGCTGGCCCGGCCTGGTCACCAAGATCAAGGTGCTGGACGCGAACCTGCCCCGGTGGACGCCCGAGCAGATCCGGTCGCTCGCGGCACCCGCCCTGATCGTGCTGGCCGACTCGGACATCATCCAGCCCGAGCATGCCGTGCGGATGTTCCGGCTGCTCGGCGGGGCGGTGCCCGGCGACCTGACCGGCCTGCCGGCGTGCCGGCTGGCCATCCTGCCCGGCACCACCCACACCACGATCCCGCAGCGCGCCGACTGGCTCGCCCCGATGATCGACGAGTTCCTGGACGAAGGATGACGGAGTCCGGGGCGGCGATCAGGGTGCGGTCGGTGGCGAGGCCCTGGCCCGGCGGGCCCGCCGGCCGCTGACCACGAGAAGCGACCCCGCCAGGAGCATCCCCAGGGCGATCAGCCCGAGGACACCCGCCACGACGAGGGTGGTCACCTCCAGCGGCTGTCCGATCCGCCGGGGCGTGCCGTCGTCGCCCGGGCCGAAGTGGGCACCCGCGCCCTGCGCGGACACAGGCACGACGTACGGCTCGGGCATGACGTCGGCCGCGGCGCGCAGCGCCGCGGCGGCGTCGACGACCCCGTACCCGGTCCTGGGGTCGTGCCGGCCGGGGTGCGAGGCGGTGCGCTCGAGCAGCGCACCGACCTGCCTCGGCGACAGCTTCGGATACTTCGCCAGGACCAGCGCGGCGACGCCGGCGGTCAGCGCGCCCGCCGGCGAGGTGCCCTGCCCGGAGGCGCGGCCCGTCGAGTTGATCTTGGCGCCCCAGATCGACACGCCCGGCGCGGCCACATCGACGTACGAGTGCACGGTCGAGAAGTCGGCCCGCGCGCCCGAGGGCGTGCTCGCGGCCACGCCGATCACACCCGGGTACGCGACCGGATAGCTGACCAGGTTCTCCCCGTCGCCGTCGTTGCCCGCGGAGGCGATCACCACGATCCCCTTGGACATGGCGTACTGGATCGCTTGCGCCGCCTCGGAATCGTAGGGGGCGAAGGGGCTCTCCGAGCCCAGCGAGAGCGAGATGACCCGCACGTCGGCGTCCGCCGCGTAGCGGATGGCCTCGGCCAGCGCGCGCCCCGAGTCGGCCTGCGGCTTCGCCAGCGCATCCTGCCAGGACTGGTAGTCGGGATCCGTGCGGTCACGGATCGCCCGCAGGCCGAGCACCTTTGCCTCCGGCGCGACGTCCAGGACGTGGGAGGCCATCGAGGTGCCGTGGTCGCCGTACCAGGACTCCTTCTGATCGGTCTCGTGCAGGAAGTCCGGCCCCTCGGTGGCGCGCCCCGCGAGGACCGGGTGCGCCGTTCGCACACCGGTGTCGATCACCGCGACGGTGATCCCCGCGCCACGGCTGAGCCGGTGCGCGGCCGGCACCGAGCGGGCGTCCAACTCCCAACCCTTGCCGGCCGCGTGGGCCGGCGCGGCGACGGCGACGAGCGCCGTACCGACAGTCACCGTGACCGCAGCGCGCAGCGCCGCCCGGTACCAGGCGCTCATCGCCCGCTCACCGTCATGTCGAAGGCGCGCGCGTACGCGCCAAGGAGGTCGTCGGCCACGCCCTGGTAGACCTTCCGCTCGCCGCGGCCGCTGATCGCCCAGTCGCCGGGCAGCCGGCCGTACTGACGGCGGGCGTCCAGCGGACCGACGGTGATGGCCACGAAATACGGTGGCGAGTTGGTGGACAGCCCGACGGCGTGCGTGCCACCGGCGTACGCCAGCTTCTTGTTCCACCCCGCGGCGGCGGTGCCGGGCACCGCCACCGGGTACACCATCGGCCCCGGCGCCGACGCCACGTCGAACTGCGCCACGACCGCCCCCGCCTGCTGGTACGAGCCGACCACGCAGAGCGCGACGGTCGCGGCCATCTCGCCGCCGATGTCCACATAGGTGGCCTGCAGGGCGGTCGTGCAGCCCTGCGCGACGGCGGCCTTGGCCAGTTCCTCGGCCAACGCCTGGGAGCAGTCGCTGGCCTTGGCCATGCCCTGCCGGGACCATCCCGGCGGCTGCTGCCTCGCCAGCGAGGTGTCCTGCAGGAAGTCCGGGAAGACCTCGTCGCTGCGCAGGTTGTGCCAGGCGACCGCGGCGAACGCGTCGTTGCTGACCTGGATCCGGTGGTTCTTCACGGCGGCGAACGTCAGTGCCCCGGCGAGCAGCAGCGGCACCACTCCGAGCACGACGGCCAGCGTCCCGAACACCACCCGCTTCCCGCCGCGGGGCCTGCTCGGTGGAACCGGCGGCGGAGGCCAGGTCCCCACGGCCCCGGGACCGGCCGGCGGGGGCGGCAGCACGGCTGGCCCGAACGGCGGCATGGCCGGGGCCGGCCCGGACTGCTGGTCGGCGGAGGAGCGGCCGTACGGGTGGTACGGCGTGGACGGCTGTGACAAGGCATGGCCTTTCCCGCCCGCGGCGCAGCGGGGCGCCACAGGTGTGTCCTGCGGATCTCGCGGGACCCTGCCACCTCCGCCTTGCCACCTTCTTGACACCGACTCGCCAGGCGGCGCAACGCCATGCCGTGTCCCAGCATTCGGCGGCGGTCCTGCCGACACGTCGCCTCCCATAGGATGCGCGGAGTGGATTTTCGGCTGCTGGGCGCGGTGGAGATGTACGCCGACGACGGCGAGCCGATCCGACTCCGGCGACGCCAGGAACGGCTGGCGCTCGCGGTGCTGCTGCTCGAGCCGGGCCGGGTGGTCAGCGTCGACCGACTCATCGGTCTGCTCTGGGGACAGGCGCCGCCGGCGAACGCCAGGGCGGCGCTGCAGACGCTGATGTCCCGCGTCCGCACGGCGGTGCGGCTTGCGGCCGGCCCCGATCCCGAGGGGCCGGCGCTCCTGGTGGCCCACGGGGCGGGTTACCGGCTGCGGGTGCCGCCCGAATCGGTGGACCTGCACCGGTTCCAGGAGTTGGTCGGCGAGGCGCGCGGCATCGCCGACCCGCACCGGCGGTCCGCACAGCTCGCCGCCGCCCTCGACCTGTGGCGTGGGCCGGCGCTGGCCGGCGCCGCGACCGGGCCGACGCGGCAACGCCTGTGCGGCGCACTGGAGGAGGCCCGGCTCACCGCGTTGCTGGACCGGATCGACGCCGACCTGGCCGCCGGCCGGCACGCCGAACTGGTGTCGGAGCTGACCGAGATCGTCAACGACCATGCCCTGCAGGAGCGGCTGCACGGCCAGCTCATGCTGGCGCTGTACCGCAGCGGTCGCCGCGCCGAGGCCCTTGCCGCCTACCGGCGGGCCCGCCGGTTGCTCGTCGCCGAACTCGGCCTGGAACCCGGACCGTCACTGCGGGGCCTGGAGGCGGCGATCATCGTGGACAGTCCGACGCTCGGTGCGGTCAGCGACGTCGAGCACCTCGACCCGGACCGGGCGGCAGACCCTCCCGGGACAAACGGCGTCGCCCCACCCGGGCCGAGCGAGCAGGCCGGCGCCGCGCCAACTGTCCCCGCACCACCGCTGACCGTGGTGCCGGCGCAGCTGCCGGCCGGGGTGGCGGCCTTCGTCGGCCGGACCGGGTACCTGTCCCGGCTCGACGCGCTGCTGCCCGCCGAGGGCGGCGACGGCCCGCGGTCGCCCGCGATCGTGGCGATCACCGGCACGGCCGGGGTCGGCAAGACCGCGCTCGCGCTGCACTGGGCACACCGGGCCCGTCACGCCTTCCCCGACGGGCAGCTGTATGTGAACCTGCGGGGGTTCGACGCCGACGGGACCTCGGCCGGCCCCGCCGAGGTGCTGCAGGTCTTCCTGGACGCCCTGCACGTGCCGGCGCAGCGGATCCCGGCGAACCTGCCCGCGCAGACCAACCTCTGTCGCAGCCTGCTCGCCGACCGGCGGATGCTGATCGTGCTGGACAACGCCCGCGACGCCGAGCAGGTCCGGCCACTGCTGCCCGGCGCCCCGGGCTGCCTGGTCGTGGTCACCAGCCGCAACCGTCTCGCGAGCCTCGTGGTGACCGAGGGCGCCCACCCGGTCCACGTCGAGCTGCTCACCGACGCGCAGGCCCGCCAACTGCTGCTGAGCCGGCTCGGAAACCACCGGGTGGCGGCGGAGCCGGACGCCGTGGCCGAGATCGTCTCCCTGTGCACCGGTCTGCCCCTGGCACTGGCCATCGTGGCCGCGCGCGCCGCGGCCAACCCCGCATTCCCGCTCTCGGCCATCGCCGGCGAGCTGCGGGCGACCCGAGGCAGGCTGGACGCGTTCGACGGTGGGGACGAGTTCACCGGCGTCCGGTCGGTCCTGTCCTGGTCGTACCGCACTCTCAGCCCGGACGCGGCCCGGCTGTTCCGGCTGCTCGGCCTGCACCCGGGGTCGGACCTCGCCGCGCCCGCCGCCGCCAGCCTCGCCGGCGTCCCGGTGGCTCAGGTGCGCCCGCTGCTGGCCACCCTGACCGGGGCGCACCTGCTCTTCGAATCCAGCCCCGGCCGGTACAGCTTCCACGACCTGCTGCGCGCCTACGCCACCGAGCTGGTGCAGGCGCAGGAGTCGGAGAGCGACCGCTCGCACGCCCTGCACCGGCTGTTCGACCACTACCTGCACACCGCGGACCTCGCCAACCGGCTGCTCTACCCGGACCGCCACCTGATGACCCTGTCGGCACCCCGTCCCGGAGTCACCGTCTCCGACCTGAAAGACCTGCGACAGGCGGTTGCCTGGTTCAGCACCGAGCACCGGGTGCTGCTCGCCGCGATCAACCACGCGGTCGAGCACGGCTTCGACACGCACACCTGGCAGCTCGCGCGGATCCTCACCACGTTCTTCCACCGGGGCGGTCTCTGGCACGGACTGGTGGCCACGCAGCACACCGTGTCGAAGGCGGCCGGCCGGATCACCGATCCGGCGGGCAGGGCGCACCTGCACCGCAGCCTCGCCGTCGCGATCGTCGCGCTGGGACGCGACGACGAGGCGCAGACCCATCTCGAGTACGCCCTCGACCGGTTCCGCGAGCTGGGAGACGCTAGCTACCTGGCCGACACCCACATGGGCCTGGTCTGGGTGCACGGGCGGCTGGGACACCCCGACAAGGGCCTCCACCACGCCGAGCAGGCCCTCGCCCTGTGGCGGACGACCGGCCAACGCGCCGGGCAGGCGAACGCCCTGAACAACATCGGCTGGTGGCACGCCCAGCTGGGCCGCTACGACCAGGCCCTCGCCTGCTGTCAGGAGGCCCTCACCCTGCACGACGAGATCGGCGACGACACCCACGGCGGAGCCGTCGCCCTGGACAGTCTCGGCTTCATCCACCACCGTCTCGGCGACCACGAGCAGGCGACCGCCCTGTACCAGCGGGCACTCACGCTCTACCGGGAGGTCAACAGCCGCTACTACGAGACCCGGACCCTGACCCGGCTGGGCGACCTGCACCGAACGGTCGGTGACCTGGACGCCGCCCGCCGCGACTGGCGGCAGGCGCTGGCCATCCTCGATGAGCTCACCCACCCCGACGCCGAGCAACTGCGCGACCGGCTCGCCTCGCTGCGCGACTGACAGCCGCGCCCGTCGCGGCTGTCGCTGCCCTCGTCGTCGGCCGGGCCGGGGGGTGTGCAGCCACTGCTGTAGCTGACGTCGGGGCCGCCTGGAAGTGACACAGTTCACCGCACGATCGCCGACCCACCAACTCCGGGCGGACAAATGCCGCACGACGCGCCGCTCGGTGACGAAATCGGTCGGCCTGGCTTGCCATGGTTTGTCCGCCGACCGCCGCCGTGGAGGATGGCACCTGCGGGTGCTTACGGAACCCTTAACTCCGGCCTGCGACGGTGTGCCGGACGACGAGGAACCACGGGGAGCGGAAGCGTGCGGGTGCTGGTGGCGGACGACGAGCGGTTGTTGGCGGACACGGTCGCCGAGGGGCTGCGGCGCCTCTCGATGGCCGTGGACGTCTGCTACGACGGCGACGGCGCGCTGGAGCGGATCGGGGTGAACCGGTACGACGTCGCCGTGCTGGACCGGGACATGCCCGGGCGCACCGGCGACGAGGTGTGCCGCAGCATCGCCGGGTCCGACGTCGGCACCCGGGTGCTCCTGCTCACCGCGGCCGCCGGCATCCGGGATCGGGTGGAGGGGCTGGGCCTGGGCGCGGACGACTACCTGACCAAGCCGTTCGCCTTCGCCGAACTGGTGGCCCGGGTGCAGGCCCTCGGCCGGCGGTCCACGCCGGCCGTGCCACCGGTGCTGGAACAGCACGGCGTGGTGCTGGACGTGGCCCGGCACGCCGCCACCCGGGACGGCCGCGCCCTCGGCCTCAGCCCGAAGGAGTTCGCCGTGCTGCACGTGCTGATGCGCGCCGGCAGCCGGGTGGTGAGCGCGGAGGAGCTGCTGGAACAGGCGTGGGACGAGTTCGCCGACCCGTTCACCAACGCCGTCCGGGTCACCGTGATGACTCTGCGCAAGAAGCTCGGCGAGCCGGCGATCATCCATACCGTGCCCAAGGCCGGCTACCGGATCGGCGGCCCGGCGTGACCCCGCGCCGCCGTGTCCTGCTGGTCGGCGTGGTCGCCCTGTTCCTCGGGTACAGCCTGCCCCGCCTGGTGAAGTGGCTGGTGGGCGCGTTGTGGTTCCGCGGCCAGGAGGTCTGTGGCCTGCCGGGGCGCTGGGTGGAGGCGGCGTGCCAGACCGCGCGCCAGCTCGACACGGTGCTGCCCCTGCTGACCCTGCTCGGCCTGGTCGCGGCCGCGGTCGCCGCGCTCTGGGGCGCCGCGGTGTGGTGCCTGCGCCCGGTGCGTGATCTCGCCGAGCCGATCGCGAACGTCGGGCCGCAGAACCTCGGCCACCGGATCCGGCCCCGGGGGCGCGACGAGCTGGCCCGGTTGTCCCGGGCGATCGACGGGATGATGGAGCGGATCGCCGCCGGCTACGAGGGGCAGCGGCGGTTCGCCGCGAACGCCTCGCACGAGCTGCGCACCCCGCTGGCCGTGCAGCGGACGCTGATCGAGGTCGGCCTGGGCCGGGCGGCCACCGAAGAACAGTTGGAGCTGCTGACCGCCCAACTGCTGGAGACCAACGAACGCAACGAGCGACTCATCGAGGGGCTACTCACGCTCAGCGAGAGCGACCAGGGGCTGCGCTCCAGTACGCCGCAACGGCTCGACGAGATCGTCACCGGGGTGCTGGCCGCGTACCAGGACCGGGCGACGCAGGCTGGGGTGACCGTCGAGCACCACCTCGCTCCCCGGGTCGTGCTGGGTGAGCGGGTGCTGCTGGAGCGCCTGGTGACGAACCTGGTGGAGAACGCGATCAAGTACAACCGGCCCGACGGCACCCTCACCGTCACGGTCGGCGGCGAACCGGCGCTGACCGTGGTCAACACCGGCCAGGTGGTGCCGGCCGAGGCGGTGCCCGGGCTCTTCGAGCCGTTCCGGCGCCTGGCCCGGGACCGCACCAACCAGGGCGGGGGCGCGGGCCTCGGCCTCGCCATCGCCCGCTCGATCACCCAGGCGCACGACGGCATCATCGCGGCCCGACCCGCCGAGTACGGCGGCCTGCGGGTCGACGTCCACCTGCCCGCCCCGCACTGACCCGGCCGACCCGCCGGCCACACCACCCACCTTCCCCGGGATCCGCGTACCGCGGCATCCCCACCTCCGGCATGCCCGGAAACCGACCGGTCCCGCATCCGGGACCCGGAACCGGCGCTGCCCGGAGCCGGAGAGGAGAGAACCGTGACGACCCGTACGGACCCGGCCGCGACGACGGCGGCGGTCGCCCCGACAGCGGCGGACCGGGTGGTGTGGGCCGACGTGGCCAAGGGCGCCTGCATGGTCCTCGTGGTGCTCTGGCACGTCATCGTCAAGCACTACCTCCAGATCGACTGGCGGGTCGACGTGCCGGCGCCGGGCGCCTGGGGGCTGCTCGGGGAGAAACTGCTGCCGCTGCGGATGCCACTGTTCTTCACCATCTCCGGGATCTTCGCGGCGAACGCCGTCACCCGGCCTTGGCGGGTGGCCGGCCGCCCGCGGGTCGCCCGGCTGCTCTACCTGTACGCGGTCTGGCTGCTGATCCACACCGCCGGGCTGGCCCTCGCCCCGGGCTTCCCGACCGACCGGGCCACTAGCGTCGGCGGGCTGCTGGTCCAGCTCACCGTCACCCCGTCCAACCTCTGGTACCTGTACGCGTTGGCGCTCTACTTCGTCCTGGCCAAGGCGCTGCGGCGGGTCCACCCGGCGGTGCTGCTCGCGGCGGCCGGCGCCCTGTCGGCGGTCACGGCGGCCGGCCTGCTCGACACGCCGGGCAACCGGGGCGGGGTCTACCAGAACCTGGTGTTCTTCCTCGCCGGGCTGCACCTGCGGCCGTACGTCCAGCGGTGGGCCGCCACCGCGACCGACCGGCGGCTGGCGTCGACCTTCGCCGGGTACGCGGCGGCGCTGGCCGGCATGGGGCTGGCCGGGGCCGAGCGCTGGCCGGGCGTGGGGCTGCTGGTGTCCACCGTCGCGGTGGCGTTCGGCGTCACCGCGGCGGCCCGGCTCACCCGGTGGCAGCTCGTCGGCGGGGCGCTCGCCACCCTCGGCCGCCGGACGCTGCCGGTCTACGTCATCCACATGCCGGTGCTGGCGCTGCTGCACCGGCTGCTCGCCGGCCCGGTCGCCGACCTCGACGGCGCCAGCCGAGCGGTGCTGGTGACCGGCTATCCGGCCCTGCTCACCGCGGTGGTGCTGGCGCTCAGCCTGGCCGTGCACCGCGTGCTGCTGGCGGCCGGCGCGACCTGGCTGTTCGACCTGCCCGCGCGCCGCCGGCGCGCCACCCCCACCTCGATCGAAGGAGAACAGATGTCCCGCACAGCTCCCCCGGCCCCGGTCGTCCCAGCCCGGGCCGACGTCGAGGAGGCCGCCCGCTGGCTGTCCGGCCGGGTGGTGCGTACCCCCGTGCTGCACTCCCCGGCGATCGACCGGCTGGCCGGCGCCCGGGTCCTGATGAAGGCGGAGAACCTCCAGGCCGGCGGGTCGTACAAGATGCGCGGCGCGCTGCTCGCCGTCGGCCGGCTCGCCGCCGCCGGGCACGCCGGGGTGGTCGCGCAGAGCACCGGCAACCACGCGGTGGCGGTGTCGCTGGCGGCCCGGCGGCACGGGTTGGCGGCCACCGTGGTGCTGCCGGTCGACGCGGCGGCGACCAAAGTGGCCCGGGCCCGGGCGGCGGGGGCGCGGGTCGTGCTCGCCGGCACCACCGTCGAGGAACGGGTGGCGGCGGCCCGACAGCTCAGCGACGCCACCGGCCACCCGCTGGTCGACGCATACGACCACCCGGACGTCATCGCCGGGCAGGGCAGCGCGAGCCTGGAGCTGATCACGGAGGCCGCCCGGGCCGGCACCCCGCTGGACGCCCTGGTGGTGCCGGTCGGCGGTGGCGGCGGGGTCGCCGGCGCCTGCCTGGCCGCGTCCGGCAGCGCGATCGACGTGTACGGGGTCGAGCCGGTCGGCTGCGACTCGCTGGCCCGCAGCCTGGCGGCCGGCCGGCGGGTCCCGGTCGTACCCGGGCCGACGATCGCCGACGGGCTGCGGCCGTCCTGCGTGGGTGAGCTGCCGTTCGCGGTGCTGCGCGACGGCGTGCGGGGAGTCGTGCGGGTCGACGACGAGGAGATCGCCGAGGCGTTCCGGCTGCTGCTGTTGGAGCTGAAGGTGCTCGCCGAGCCGTCCGGGGCGGCCGGCCTGGCCGGCGCGTTGCGCCTCGTGGCCGGCCGGACCGACCTGATCCGGCCGGAGACGCCCGGCGCGGACGGCCCCGCGGCGAGCCGGGTGGTCGGGCGCGAAGCGGCCGGCGCGGGCGGATTCGCGGCGAGCCGGATGGCCGGGCGCGAAGCGGTCGGCACGGGCGGATTCGCGGCGGCCGGCGTGGACGGGCCGGAAGCGGCCGGCGGGGGCCGGCGGAGGTACCGGACGGTCGGCGTCGTGCTGACCGGCGGCAATGTCGAGGCGGCGCTGGTCGCCCGGTTGGCGGCCGAGCGGCTCGCCGACCTGACTGTGGAAGGGGTGGCGGCATGAGCGCGCCGATCCGGATCGGAATTCTGTTCGGTGGCCCGTCGGCGGAGCACGAGGTCTCCTGCGCCTCGGCGCTCGGCGTGGCCCGGGCGCTGGCCGGCAACGGGTATCGCACCGTCGCCATCGGCGTCACCCGCTCCGGCGGGTTCCGGTTGGTGCCGGACGCCGTGCTGGCCGAGCTGCGGGACCGGCCCGCCGCCGCCCGGGCCATCGACGATCGGCTGACGGTGACCGGGCCGGCGGTCGAGCTGCGGGCCGGTCCCCGCCCGGGGACGGTGGTGGTGTCCGCGGCAACCGCCCCCGGCGCGGTGCACGCCGAGCTGGATGTGGTCTTCCCGGTGCTGCACGGCCCGTTCGGCGAGGACGGGGTGGTGCAGGGGCTGCTGGAGTCGCTCGACGTGCCGTACGTCGGGTGCGGCATCCTCGCCTCCGCCGTCGGCATGAACAAGGTGGCGATGAAGCGGGCGCTGCGCGCCGACGACATCCCGATCACGCCGCATGTCGCGTTCGACGCGCAGACCTACCGGCAGGCCGACGACCCGGAGAAGCTGGTGGTGGGGCTGCGCCGGCCGCTGTTCGTCAAGCCGGCCAGCATGGGCTCCTCGATCGGCATCTCCCGCGTCGCCGACGGCGACGACGTGGCGGCCGCGGTGGAGGAGGCGCTCCGGCACGACCAGACCGTCGTGGTCGAGCAGGGGGTCGTCGGCCGGGAGCTGGAATGCGCCGTGCTGGGTGGCTGGCGCCCGGAGGCGTCGGCGGTGGGCGAGGTGCGGGTCGCCGGGGGCTGGTTCGACTACCAGCAGAAGTACTTCGGCGACGCCGACCCGATGGTGGTCCCGGCCGTGCTGCCCGACGAGGTGACCGAGCGGGTCCGCGAGCTGTCCCTGCGGGCGTTCGCCGCGATCGGCGGCTGGGGCCTGGCCCGGGTCGACTTCCTCTACGAGGAGACGACCGGCGAGCTGTACGTCAACGAGCTGAACACGATGCCCGGCTTCACCGCGCACTCGATGTACCCGAAGGTGTGGGCGGCGGTCGGCGTCGGCTACCGGGAGGTGGTCGACCGGCTGGTGGAGCTGGCCCGCATCCGGTACGCGGAGCGCGCCGCCACGGCCACCCGGAGCGCCCGATGATCCTGCTCTCCGATCCCCGGGTGGCGGCGGTGCCGAGCGCCGACGACGGCGATCCGCTGGTGGACCTGCGCGAGGAGCCCGAGCTGCGGCTGGACGGGCGGGCGGCCGACCCCGCCGGGGCGTACGCCCGGCTGCGCCGCGGGGTCGCGGACCGGCTGCTGGCCGCGCAGCGCGCCCTGCCCCCCGGGGTGCGCCTGCTGGTCATCGAGGGGTACCGGCCCTACCAGGCCCAGCTGGGCATCTTCACCGGCTACCGGGACGAGCTGCGCCGGCGGCACCCGGACTGGCCGCCGGCGCGGCTGCACCGGGAGACCAGCAAGTTCGTCGCACCGGTCGAGGTGGCGCCGCACAGCACCGGCGGGGCGGTGGACCTGACGCTGTGCACCGACGACGGCGTGGAGCTGGATCTGGGCACGGTTGTCGACGCCACGCCGGAGGACAGTGCCGACGCCTGCTTCACCGCCGCCGACGCCATCGCCACGACCGCCCGGCGGCACCGGCGGATCCTGGTGGCCGCCCTCACCGGCGTGGGACTGGTGAACTATCCGACCGAGTGGTGGCACTGGTCGTACGGCGACCGCTACTGGGCGCTGGCCACCGGTGCGCCCCGCACCCGGTACGGCCCGGTGTGACCACAAAGCTGATCATTAAGCCGCACGCTACATCTCTTGGCGACGGGGCACCTATGCCGTGGACTTCGGGTCATGACACACGAGGTCGACACGGCAGACCAGGCCGATCCACGGGGTACGGCGATCGTCACGGGCGGGGCACGCGGCATCGGCGCCGCGGTGGCCAGGCGGCTGGCGCGGGACGGTCTCGCGGTCGGGGTGATCGACCTGAACGAGCAGGACTGCGCCGGCACCGTCGAGGCCATCACCGCCGCCGGTGGGTCGGCGATGGCCGTCGGTGCCGACATCGCCGACGAGGCCGCGGTGACCGCCGCCGTGGCGCGGATCGCGGCCGAGCTGGGGCCACCCACCGTGCTGGTCAACAACGCCGGGGTCGGTCCCCGTGCCGACCTGGTGGAAATGACCACCGAGCAGTGGGACCGGGTCATCGGCGTCAACCTGCGCGGACCGTTCCTGGTCACCCGGGCCGTCTGCCCGTACCTGATCGACGCCGGCTGGGGACGTATCGTCACCATGTCGAGCATCTCCGCGGTCGGCGACGCCGCCCGCGTCGACTACGGCAGCGCGAAGGCCGGGCTGATCGGCTTCACCAAGTC
Organism: Micromonospora sp. NBC_00898; assembly: GCF_045207895.1. Classification (NCBI taxonomy): domain Bacteria; kingdom Bacillati; phylum Actinomycetota; class Actinomycetes; order Micromonosporales; family Micromonosporaceae; genus Micromonospora; species Micromonospora sp. NBC_00898. The sequence continues at coordinate 1,842,050 of NZ_CP108775.1, read as the reverse complement.
ACTCGCCCGCCAACTAGGGCGGCACGGCATCACCGCCAACGCCATCGCGCCCGGCTTCGTGGTGAGCGACATGACCCGGGCCTCCGCCCGGCGGCTCGGCCTCGACTTCGCCGAGTTCGAGCGCCGCGCGGCGGAGTCCACCCCGGTCGGCCGGGTCGGCCAGCCCGAGGACATCGCGCACACCGCGTCGTACCTCGTCAGCCCCGAAGCGGGTTTCGTCTCCGGCCAGGTCATCTACGTGGCCGGCGGGCCGGTGGACTGAGCCGGCCCGTACGGTGGTGGCCCGGTCAGGTGGTCACGACGCCGGCGGCCCCGATGCCGGGCACACGCGGGAAGGCCGACGGCCCGGGCGCGTCGGTCCAGTGTGCCTTCCGGCCGTGGTGCCGGGATCGTGCGCCACGGCGGATGGTGCGACGATGCGGTGGCTACGGGAGGGGTGGGAGATGCCGCAGGTGTCGCCGCGTAGGGCCAGGGCGGCGCTTGCCGTGTTGTCCCTCGCCGCGCGTTCATCACCACCGAGCTGCTGCCGATCGGCCTGCTCACCCTCATCGCACCCGACCTCGACCGCTCGCGCTCGCAGGTGGGCCTGCTGGTCAGCGGGTACGCCGTCGTGGTCGTGCTGGCGTCCGTGCCGCTGGCCCGGTTGACCTACCGGGTCCCGCGCCGCCGGCTGCTCGGCGTCACCATGGTGCTGTTCGCCGCGGCGAACGCCGTGGCCGCGCTCGCGTCGACGTACGCGGTGCTGGCCGGCGCCCGCCTCGTCACCGCCCTGACCCAGGCCCTGTTCTGGTCGGTCGCCTCGGCGACGGTGACCGGCCCCTTCCCGGTCGCCGTGCGCGGCCGGGTGGTGGCGCTGTTCTCCACCGGGGCGGCGCTCGCCCCCGTGCTCGGCGTCCCGCTCGGCACCTGGCTCGGGCAGCAGGCCGGCTGGCGGGCGGCGTTCGCGGTGCTGGCCGGGGTCGGCCTGGCGACCGCCGCCGCGGTGGTCGCGCTGATCCCGTCCTACCCGCCCGCCGCCGGGGGCGCCGCCCGGGGCACCGCACCCGACGCGCGGCGCTTCGCGATGCTCCTGGTGGCCACCGCCGTCGGCGTCGCCGGCTTCCTGACCCTGCAGACCTACGTCACGCCGTTCCTGCTCGACGTCAGCGGCTTCACCGACGCCGCGCTGGCGCCCCTGCTGTTCGTCTGCGGCGCGGCCGGCGTCGCCGGCACGATCGCGGTGGCCCGCACCCTCGACCCCCGTCCGATCGCCTCGCTGCTGGCGCCGCTGGGCATCGGCACCGCCGCCCTGCTCGGCCTGTACGCGCTGGGAGCGCTCGAATCCGCCACGGCTATCCTGCTCGCCGGCGTCGGCCTCGCCTACGCGGCGTTCGCCACCGCCGTGCAGAGCCGGATGCTGCAGCTCGCCCCCGGCAGCACCGACCTCGCGTCGGCCGGTGTCAGCACCGCCTTCAACGTCGGCATCTCGGCCGGATCGCTGCTCGGCGGCGTCCTGCTGCCCGGCCCCGGACCGCGGCTGCTCGGGCTGATCGGCGGGCTGCTGACGCTGGTCGCGCTGGCGGTGCTCGCGGTCGACGCCCGGCGGCCTGCCGCCCGACCGGCACCGGACCTTCCGAAGTCGCCGGCGCCCGCCGTGGCCGGCCGTGACGGGGACGAAACGACCGTTGCCGCTCGATTGACGTCACGCGACGGATGATCGCGTCGTCGCGGGCAGCTCCGACCCCCGCGCGGGCCGGCGGCCTGCACGGCCGCTCTATCGCAACTTGAGGGTGCGGGCGCACTGTTACGTGGGATGGTTCGCAGTAGTGCCGAAGCACCGACCGGCGCCTGGCGGGCGGAGAGCGGGACAGAGGAGGCAGCACCATGAAGGATCCCGACACAGAGGTCCGGACCGAGTGGGGCCGGCACAGTGAGGGTCAGCAGGTCAGTGGCGTGCCGGGCACCCCGACGTCCCTGTCGAGCTGGGCGCAGGCCGCACTGCTCGGACGTGCCGGCGCCGAGGAGGACGACACCATGGATGAGCAGCACATCCTCCGCGGCCTCGAATAGGACGGGCGCGTTTCGCGCCGGCAGCGCCGCGGGAAACTGCCTGGCTTCCCGTGCCGTCCACCCGGCAGACTTCCGACGTGACGCTTCATCAGGATGAGGTCGCGGTCGACGAGATGATCGTCCGGTCGCTGCTGGAGGCACAGCGCCCGGAGTGGGCCGGGCTGCCGTTGTCCCCCGCCGGGGCGGGCACTGACAACACCATGTACCGGCTGGGCGACGACCTGCTCGTGCGGCTGCCACGCACCGCCGACAAGGCGCGGTCCCTGCGCAAGGAGCAGCGGTGGCTGCCTCTCCTGGCGCCGCTCCTCGCGTGTCCCATCCCCGAGCCCGTCCACGCCGGCACGCCCGCCGCGGGCTTCCCGCTCGCCTGGTCGGTCTACCGCTGGATCGACGGTGCCGAGGCCAACCCGGACACCGTCCAGGACTGGGTCGCCTTCGGGGCCGACCTGGCGGCGATCGTGCGGGAGCTCCACCACATCGACCTGATGGGAGCGACGCGCACCGACGACCTCAGCTGGTACCGCGGCGGCCGTCTGCGGGCGTGCGACCAGTGGATCAGCGGGTGTCTTGACGACTGCCGAACCACCGTGGGTCCGGAACTCGATGTTGAGACGCTGGAACAGCTGTGGCGAGCCGCGCTCGCCCTGCCTGAGCCGTCCGGACCCCACGGGTGGCTGCACGGCGACCTCAAGCCCACCAACCTCCTGGCGCGGTCCGGCAAGCTGCACGCGGTCATCGACTTCGGCGGACTCTCGGTCGGCTTCCCCGACGCCGAGCACGCCACAGTCTGGGACCTGCCTCCCGACGCACGACGGGCCTACTGGGACACCCTTGACCTCGACGAGCTGACCTGGGCCCGCGCCCGCGCCTGGGCCATCGCGGTGGGCGTCAGTGGGATCTCCTACTACGGGCACACCTACCCGGCCTTCGTCGCCGAATGCCACGCGCGACTTCGGGCGATCCTCACTGACGCCGCCGCCCGTTGAGCGGCAGCCCGATCGGCGGGGCAACGCCCTTTCGCACGTCGCCGCCACCGCGCCGGCCCTGAGCGCCGACGACGTCGACCATCGGAGATCATCCGGTCAGGTGGCCACGGTGGCGGGCTCCCTGTCCTCGGACGTCGCGGCGGCCAGCCGCCGCGCCCGCTCCTGGGCGCCGATCAGGTCGTCGGGCAGCGAATCGGGCACCTCGGTGTCGAACCGGCGCAGCGTCCGGACCAGGAACCCGCCGCCGGTGACCAGTGCCAGCACGAACCCGAACAGCAGGTACGCGAACCCGATCCCACGTCCGGGGCCGACCCCGATGACCGCGCCGACCGAGCCGGCGAGCGCTCCGCCGGGGGCGAGCATCGGCTCGAACAGCGCGGTGCCCAACGGGGCGAGCAGCGCGAACCCGATCGGCAGGGTCGACCAGGAGATGGTCTGGTTCAGCGCGAACACCCGTCCGTGATAGCGCTGCGGCACCTTGACCTGCACGATCGTGGCGTAGATGTCCTGCGCCGTGGCCATCGCCGCGGTCATCAGGAACAGCCCGACCGTCACCACGACGATCGAGGGGCGGACGCCCACCAGCGCACAACCGGCCGCGGTACCGAGGTTCCCGATCAGCACCCCGATCATCCGACGCTGCCGCGGGCCGCCCCAGACGGCCATCACCGTGCCGCCCGCGATCGCGCCGAGCGCCTCCGCGACGGCGACCTGGGCCACCTGGGTCACCGTCCCAAAGGACAGCACCAGCGGGGTGGTCAGCACCAGCGCCGGGGCCAGGAAGACGTTCCCGAGCGCGAAGTAGCCCAGCATCAGCCGGAACCCGCGGTGGTTCCACGAGTAACGCAGCCCGTTGACGTTGCAGCGGTACGGCATCCCGGTGCGCGGGCCGGCCGTCGCGGACCTGGGGATACGAGTCGATCAGGAGCAGCTACGCCGGTACAACCTCGACAACCTGCGTGAGTACTGGAAGTCGAAGGCGGCGATGTTTCCGGCCGCATCAGCCGACGTGACCCCCGATCAGGTCATGGACGCCGAGACGGTCAGCTGGTTCGTGCTCGACCCCGCACGACTGCACTACCCGCTCGCCCATGGGGACATCACCTCGAAGTCCGCTGCCGGCGACTACCTCGCGGAACTGTTCCCCGAGTACGCCGATCTCGCGCACCGGGCGATCCGCTGGCGTGCGGGTGAGCCGGAGCAGTTCACCGCGGCGGACCTGGTCGCGGCGGGCCACAGCGTCAACGCGGTGGCCGATGACGCGTGGCGCCGCTTCGCCGGCTGATCTGCTTCAGAGGGGTCGGCGAGGTACCGATCGAGCTCCGGGTCCTCGTGCACCTCGGCGAAGTCGTCGGTGACTTCCCATCGCTCACCGAGCGCGACTTCCTGGTTTCACTTGCTCACGGACCCTTCAACATGCTCGCGACCGAGGCGTCGACCACCGCCGGTCGTTTCTCGCCGGGTGAGGGCCGCTCGCTGAGCCACCTTCCGGTGTCCTGGGGGTCGGCACGCCAGCGGGTCACCTGCGGCTCGGTGACCCAGACCGTGTCGGGTGTGTTCTGGTCCCAGGCCGCGAGTACACCAAGGCCCCCGGTCATCGCGGGCCGAGGAGGCGGCAGGACGACGGCGCCGGTCGCCACCTCCACCAGCTGGTACTGCCAGTCACCGGGAATGGCAGGTTCGGCTTTGAACACCTCAAGGCGGAACTTTCCCGACGGAGACAGCGACGGTCGCCCCGGCCAACTCACGCCAGCGCCCCCGGCCGGGCAGTAAGCGATGCGGTTCGGGCAGCTCTTCGTGTTGCCCACATCGCCGTCGAACTGCACGTCCCCGGTGCCGGTACAGCCGGCCTGCAACACCGGGGCGGATGCGGCGACGACCGCCAGCGCGCGCCATCGTGCGGATTCCCCACCACGCCCCGCCCCTGTCAGCACGCGCGGAAGCTACCACCGCACCTGGGGTTGGGCCAGCAACGCGGGCGCCGAGGTCTCCCGCCGGATCCAGGCCGAGGGTGCGCGGGTCTGCCTGTTCACCGACCGGGCGAACCCGACCTCGAACAAGATCTACGCCGCCCTTGGCTCCCGGCCGGTCGTCGACATGGCCAACCTTGTCATCGTCCGCTGAGCCCGAAGGCGGCTGCCGCGGTCACCACTTGTCCCACGGGATGGTCCAGTCGCCCACCCCGTCGGTGACCGTCATCGCGCGAGGGGTGTTGCGTACGTCGACCACGTCGCCGAGCCGGAACGTGTCGTAGAACCATCGGGCATTGTCCGGCCCGACGTTGATGCAGCCGTGCGAGGTGTTCCGGTCGCCCTGCGCATCGATGTTCCAGTCAGCCATGTGGACGAACTCGCCCGAGTACGAGATCCGCAGGCAGAGCGTGATGACCTCGTCGTAGTAGTTGGGGTCCTTGGGGTCGACGAGCCCGTAGCTCGCTGAGGTCATCCGGTGCGAGGGCTCCCGGGTCATCACCACGTGCGGGCCGGAGCGCGTCCAGTAGCTGATGACCTCTCCGTTCGCGCCCTTGGTGGTGCCGCCCTTGCCCATGCTGATCGGGATGTCCCGCACCACCTTGCCGTCGAGGTAGACCTTCATCCGGTGGGTGCTGGCGTCGGCGATGGCGATGCGGGACGGGCCGATGGTGAAGTTCGTGCTCGCGTTGGCGCCGCCGTAGACACCCTTGCCGAGATCCTGACCGAAGAGGTTGACCTTCACCGAGATCTTCGTGCCCGAGGTCCAGTACCTCGCCGGCCGCCAGTGCGCGTTCTGACCGTCGATCCAGCGCCACCGCCCCTCGACCGCCGGGCTGGTCTCCACCAGCATCGCCTTCTCCGCCTCGGCGCGGTTCTTGACGGGCCTGCTGAAGTGCACCATGACCGGCTGGCCGACCCCGTACGTGCCGCCGGTCTGCAGGGCGGTCAGCGCGTTGGCCTGGAACGCAACGGAGGCGACCCCGGACGGCTTGACAGTGCTGAAGCTGCTCTTGTGCTCCGTCAGCGCGCCGGTGGAGTCGGCAACCGACACGGTGACCGTGTAGGTCTTGCCGTAGGCCAGCTTGCCGGTCGAACGCCACGTCCGAGCGTCGTCACCCGGCTTGCCGGCGACGGTCTTGCCCCCCGCGGACACCGAGACGTCCTTGAGCGTGCCACCCTCCACCGCCACCACGACCGGCTCGGTGGGCGAGACCTTCGTGGCGTCGGCGCCCGGCGTGACGGTCACCCGGACCTCGGCCACAGGCGGATCCTCCGCTGCCAGACCGGGCTGCGACCACGACGCGTTGGACGAGGTCTTCGGGCTGCAACCTGCCGTCACCAGGCCGGCGGTGACACCCAGACCGGTGGCGATCAACTTTCGACGACTGATCATGGCGTTCCTCTCCGCGAGGAGAGTACTTGCCCGCGGCGCGAGATGGGGGGCCGCCTCGAGCGCTGTGGCCGTCCGGCACCGCCCCCGACCGGCCGGGGTGCGGCGATCGCGAGGATTCTTCCCGTTTAGTGATCGACGAACTACGGTGAGTGCGATGCTCGTGTCGGCGAACCGGGGGCGCGCCATGGAAGAGTTCGACTACATCGTCGTCGGTGCGGGCTCGGCCGGCTGCGTGCTGGCCAACCGATTGACCGAGGACCGGGGCAACCGGGTGCTGCTGATCGAGGCGGGCGGCTGGGACCGCAGCCCGTTCGTGCGCATCCCCAAGAGCTTCAGCCGGCTGATGGACGACCGGCGCACCGCCTGGCAGTACCCCGCCGAGGCGGGGCCGGCGCGCCGCGAGGTCTGGCAGCGCGGTCGCATGATCGGCGGATCCAGCTCCATCAACGGGATGGTGTACGGCCGCGGCGACCGGCTCGACTACGACGGGCTGGAACGTCTCGGCAACCCCGGCTGGGGTTGGGACACCATGCTGCCGATCTTCAAGCAGCTGGAGGACAACCCGTTCGGCGCCTCCGAGGTCCGCGGCGCCGGCGGACCGCTGCGGCTGTCCAGCGCGACCGACACCGACGAGCTCTGCGAGGAGACCATCGCCGCCGGGGTGGAGCTGGGCTGGCGCCGCGCGGACGACCTGAACGCCGACGACGACGAGCGGATCGGGTACCTCATGGCGACCATTCGCGACGGTCGCCGGATCAGTGCCGCCGATGCCTTCCTGCACCCGGTCCGCAACCGGCCCAACCTCACCATCGCGGTGGGCACGGTCGCGCTCCGGGTCCTCGTTCACAACGGTCGGGCGATCGGCGTACGCGCCCGCCGGCACGCGCAGACGGTTGACTACCCGGCCGCCGCCGAAGTCATCCTCGCCGCCGGCGCCATCGCCACACCGCAGCTGTTGCAGGTCTCCGGTATCGGCCCGGCCGACGCGCTGCACCGCGCCGGTGTCGACGTGCTGGTCGACCGGGCCCGGGTCGGCGCCGGCCTGCGTGAGCACCGATCGATGCCCTTGCAGTTCCGGCTGGCCGCCAGGAGCGGCTACAACCCGACGCTCAGCAACCGACTCGGTCAGGGGCGCGCCATGCTGCGCTACCTGCTGACCCGCCGAGGGCCGCTCGCCCTGCCGGTGTACGACATCGGAGCGCACATCCGGTCGGGCCCGGAGGCCGATCACCCCGACACGCAGCTGCTGATCGCACCCTTCTCGGCCGCACCGCCCCGTCCCGGTCGCGCGCTGGAACTGGAGGCCGAGCCGGGGCTGATGGGCCTGGCCACGGTGACCCGGCCGGACAGCGAGGGCAGCCTGGCCATCACGTCGGCCGACCCGCAGGAGCCACCACGGATCGTCGCCAACTACTTCAGCACCACGCATGACCGTCGTGTCGCGGTGGCCGCCTTCCGGCGGATGCGGGAACTGTTCGCCACCGCGCCGATCGCGAAGCGAATCTCCGCGGAAACACTGCCCGGCGCTGCGGTGCAGGATGACGACGACATCATCCACGCGGCGCTGACCCTCGGCTACTGCGGCTACCACGCCGTGGGCACCTGCGCGATGGGTCCGGCCGACGACTTCGTGGTCGACCCGCAACTGCGCGTCCGCGGCGTGGACGGCCTACGGATCGTCGACGCCTCCGTGCTGCCGGTACTGGTCTCCAGCTACCTCAACGCCCCCGTGATGGCACTGGCCTGGCGAGCCGCCGACCTCATCCTGGCCGCCTGACCGGGGTACGGTCCGCCGGATATCCCCTCGGCGGCCGCGCCGCGGCAGGGCCGCTCGGTCGACGCGCTGGTGCCGAGGCGCGGCCCCACGTCGTGCCGTCCGGTTTCCTCCGTCGCCGCTGCCTGCAACGGATGGGTGTTGAGGGCACGGACGTAGCCGCAGGCGGTCGAGATCATCGCGCGGCCGATCGATGGGTGATCTTGTCGGTCGTGATCGCTAAGGTGTGCCCACTGTCCCGCCAAGCGGCCTGTGTCCGCTGGTCGGCGGCCCTCTCCTGGTGACCTGCCGGTGGGTCGCCGCAGCTGACGTGCGCCGGTGGGGACAGCTCACCTTGGTTGCAGTGCAGGAGGTTCCGCGAGTGGTCATCAGCCGAAGCTTCGACTTCGTGAGCGGCAGTTCCTCGAAGTTCTGGGAGATCAGCCGCGACGGCGTCGAGGTGGTCGTCCGGTACGGCCGGAAGGGCACGACCGGCCAGACGACCAGCAGAGCCTTCACCACCGAGGAAGCGGCGGTCGCGCACGTCGACACGCTGGTCGCGGCGAAGCTGGGCAAGGGTTACGTCGAGTGCGGCACCGCCGACGCACCCCGGTCCGTGGCCTTCGCCGCCACCGGTGCCGTGGTCGATCCGAACGAAGCGCCCGCCTCCGACGCGGCGGCGGCGGCGGCCGATGAGGACACGTTCGTGGTGCCGTCCTCATGGCCGATACCTGGCCCGGGTGCACCGCCCCACCCCCGCCGACCCGGTCCCGTCCGTCGAGCTCGGCTCGGCGACGGTGCGCTTCCTCGTCCCGCACGACCTCGGCTTCGTGCACACCGACGCCGCCACCGGCGCCCGGGACGACGTGATCGCGCTGGCGGTGTGGGCGTTCCGGGCCGCCGACGAACGCGTTCCCGACGTGCCCGACGCGCAGGTCGAGGTCGGCGGTCGGGCCGCCGACGGCGACGGCTCCGGGCTCGAGCCGACGCTCGTGCTCGCCGACGCGGTGTTGCGCGACGGCGCTGTACACGTCGGCTCCGGCATCGCCGTCGCGCTGGCCGACCAGCAGCGCCGACTCGACGCCGCCAACCTGCGCTGGCCGCTGCTGGCGGTCAACGACCTGGCCGCCCAGCTGACGGCATACCGGGAGCGCAGCGCCCGGTACCGGCCGGAGGCGCTGGCCGGGCTGCTCGTGGAGCTGCACGCCCGCCACCGTGCGGTCGTCAACGGCGGGGGAAGCCTACGGGCCCGGGTGCTCGGCACCGACGAGGCGGCGGAGACGCCGCTGCGCCGGGTCCGGCTGGACTCCCTCGGCGCCCGGGTGTCCGCGGTCGGCGAGCAACGCGTGGTGGAGATCTTCTACGCGCACGCCGACACCGCGACCGTGCTGGTGCTACGGCGCAGCTGGGACGGCGACGCCGACGGTGCGGCCCTGGCCCGGCGCCGCGTCGCCGGGACCACCGTTGGCGCGCTGGCCGCCGGGAACCTGGTCACCGAGTCCGCCGTACGCAGCGCTAGCCGGGCGGTGCGGCTGTCCACCAGCCGGGTCGCACAGACCACGGTCACTCCGTCGCTCGGCCGTTGGGACGCACTGCCCGACGCGCTGGTGGTGCGGGACATCACGGCGTTGGCCGCCGAGCTCGACGCCCTGCCGCCGCGGGCGGTCCGGCCACGCGTCGAAGCCGAGCTGGCGCGTGCCGTGCAGGTCGCCGACGTCCTGTCCGTCAGCTACTCGCCCGGGCAGCAGCGCCTCGACGCCGTCGTCGTGGACGCGTACGGCACCCGGGCCACGGTCACCGCCGTCCACGCCGCCGCCACGCCGGGCCGGCTCGACGCGGTCGCGGCGGCGCTCGGTGGCAGGGACGGCGCGATCCGCTACATCAGCGGCGTCGTGCACCGCTCCGAGGGCGGTGTGATGATCGACCCACTGGCGTTCAGCCTCGACGGCGCGCTGGTCCTGCCGGACCTGTCCCCCGCCACAGCGGGTCATCTCGGGCCCGACACGGCCGACATTCCAGGGCCGCTGGCCGCCGCGCTCTCAGACAGCCGCGCGCTGCTCGCCAACGTCGCCCACCACGGACTGCTGCACCTGTCGGCCACGTACCCGGATCGCCTGCGCGGCGCGGCACGGGGGTTGGCGAGGGTGGGCCTGCATCGGGTCGCGGCCGCCGTGGAGTGTTTCGCCGGGACGCTCGGACCCGACCCGAGCGAGGCTGCGGTATGGGCATGGGTGGATGCCTGCCTGCGGGTCGAGGTAGCTCTCGACCTGTGCTGAGGGTGGCCTGCACCCGTCCCTCCTGATCAGGGCCATGCCCCCGTTCGGGGCTGGGCCGCTGCCCCGGGCTGCTCCCGACACAGGTCGTCCGTTTGGGGCCGGCCGCAACGACGACGCGGCCGGACCGTGCCCGGTCCGGCCGCCAGGGGTCGGTGGGGTCAGGACCTGGACAGAGTCACGATCGTCGTGTCGTCGACCGTGGCGTAGTCGCCGTACTCGCTGTCGTAGGCGGTCGCCTGGGTGCTGACCTCGGCATCGCCCTTCGCGAACGGGGTGGTGTCGTTGGGTGTGGCCGAGGCCGTCCACGCCACCGCCGTGCCCGGCGTGCAGTTCACCAGGGCACCGAAGGTGCCGCGGACCAGCACCTTCTTGACCACCTGAAAGACGGCGCCACTGACCGATACGGACGCGGGCTGGCTGCACGTCACCGTGCCGTGCACGAGCGCCTTGCCGCTCACCGAACTGGCCGTGCCCTCGCTGGCGACGGTGAGCTGAAGGTCCCGGGCGGCCTCCGCGCAAAGTGGATCAGCGACAGCCCGTGGATCATCAACCCGCAGCGCGGACGGTCCGCGCGAAGGCCGGGCCCGGCACACCCTTCGGCTGCTCTTCCGTTCGGTCCGCGCGCCGACTACGGTCGCTCTCACATCGCCAGCGTTCACCTTGTTGGCTCTCAGGTCGTGCACTTCGGTTTCAGCGCCGCCGCAGCGGAAGGGGTCGCCGCCATGACGATCAGCCACATCAGCGCCGGTGACTCCGACGGCGGTCCGGTCAGTGTCGGTCGGGGCCCGCGCAAGGTGCTGGCCCTGCACGGGTGGTTCGGGTCTGCGCAGGGCTGGGGCTGGCTGCCGCAACTGATCGACGCCGAGCGCTTCACCTGGGCTTTCCTGGACTACCGCGGGTACGGCGCGCGCACCGGGGTCGCGGGCGACCATACCCTCGCCGAGATCTCCCGCGACGCCCTGGAGCTCGCCGACTCACTCGGCTGGGACACGTTCTCGGTGGTCGGGCACTCGATGGGCGGCAGTGCCGCCCAGCGGGTACTCGCCGACGCCCCCGGGCGGGTGGAACGCCTCGTCGGCATCAGCCCGGTCCCGGCCGGCGGGGTGCCCTTCGATCTGCAGAGCTGGGCGCTGTTCGACGGTGCGGCCGCCAACTCGGACAACCGGCGCGCCATCATCGACCTCACCACCGGCAACCGGCTGTCCGGTCGCTGGCTGGACGAGATGGTCAGGTTTTCCCTCGATCACTCCACCCGGGAGGCGGTCGGCGCCTACCTCGCCGCCTGGGCGCGAACTGACTTCACGGACGACGTGAAGGGCAACCCGGTACCGGCGCTCGCCGTCATCGGCGAGCACGACCCGGCGCTGGGCGCCGACACGATGCGCGAGACCTGGCTGCGCCACTACCCCAACGCGCGGCTCGAGGTGCTCGCCAACGCAGGGCACTACGCGATGTACGAGACCCCGGTACGGTTGGCCACGGTGCTCGAGGAATTTCTCGGGCAGTGAGGGGCGATCCGGCGCCCCTGGTCGATCCCCGCACCTACCTCGACGGCGTGCCGTACGACCTGCTGGCCGAGCTGCGCGCGACCAGCCCGGTGATGTGGGTCGAGGAGCCGCCGATGCTCGGGCTCCCCGGCGGGCCGGGCTTCTGGCTGGTGCTCCGGCACACCGACGTGACGGGCATCCTCAAGCAGCCACGGCTCTTCTCGTCCTGGCTCGGCGCCACCCAGATCCGCGACCCGGCCACCGGAGAGGACCTGGGCTACGTACGGCGGATGATGCTCAACATGGACCCGCCGGAACACGGCCGGCTGCGCCGGCCGGTCGCCCGGTCGTTCACCCCGCGCGCGGTCGCCGCGCTGGAGGCGTCGATCCGCGCGAACGCGGCGGCGCTCGCCGAGCGCGCGCTCGGCGACGCGGACGAGGGTACCTGCGACTTCGCCCGTGACCTGGCCGCCGACCTGCCACTGCTCACCCTCGCGGACGTACTCGGGGTTCCGGAGCCGGACCGCTGGCTGCTGTACGACTGGTCGAACCGGGTGATCGGCTTCCAGGATCCGGACTACGCCGGGTCAGCCGCGTTCGACCCGCAGGCCGGCACCGTCGCGGCCCGCGAGGCGCTGCGGCACCGGCCGGCCCCGGACGCCGACGGCCGGATGCCGGATCCGCGCACCCGAGCCGGTATGGCTGACCTTTACGCGTACGCGCACCTGCTGGCCGAGTCGAAGCGCCGCAGCCCGGGACAGGACGTCATATCCGTCCTGCTGGCGCACCAGGGCGACGACCGGCTCTCGGTGGAAGAGTTCGAGAACATGTTCTGGTTGTTCGCCGTGGCTGGCAACGAGACGATCCGCAACGGCCTACCCGGCGCGATGATCGCCCTGCTGGAGCACCCGGCCGAGCTGGAGCGGCTGCGCCGGGACCCGACCCTGTTCGACACCGCCGTCGACGAACTGCTGCGCTGGTGGACGCCGGTGATGGTGTTCCGGCGTACCGCCACGATGGACACCGCCATCGCCGGGGTGCCGGTGCGGGCCGGGGACAAGGTGGTGGTCTCGTTCGCGTCGGCCAACCGCGACGAACGCGTCTTCGCCGACCCCGACCGGCTCGACCTCACCCGACACCCCAACCCGCACCTGGTATTCGGCCACGGACCGCACTTCTGCCTGGGCGCGCACCTGGCCCGGTGCCAGCTACGTGCGCTGTTCGAGGCGCTGCTCACGCGCACCGCCAGCCTCACGTACGCGGGAGCGCCGGCGTACCTGCGCTCGAACTTCCAGCGCGGCGTCAAGCGCCTGCCGATCCACTGGCGGCGCCGCTGATCCGGCTCCGGCCCAGCTCGACCTCGTCAGCCACCAGCTCGGCCCGGCGGGTGCCGGGCGCTACGCCGGCGAAGCAACCGACGGCGTCATCGGTCCAGCGCGTCGCGGACGGCGGCGGAACCGGCGGGAACCACCCGACCGGCGGTGGCCGATACGGCGTCCCGGACCTCGTCGGCGAGTCGAGCCGAACTGCCCCCGGCCGCCCGCAGCCGTTCCAGGCCGGTCGCGCTGAGGAGGACGGCCGCCGCCAGGTAGCCGGCGGTGAGCCCGGCCGAGGCGAGCCGCCGGGGCAGGAACGCCTCCAGCATGCGCAACACGGTCGTCGAGGCCGCGCCGGCACCGAGCACGAGGCATCCGCCGGCCGCGGCGAGCAGCACGAAGCCCACGCCCGCCGGCCGAGCGGCATCGGCCAGCTGCGCGCGTACGACGCGCACCTCCTCGCGCACCACGTCCGCGACGTCCTGGGCCAGGCGGTCCGTGGGGCTGCGCGGGCGGCCTCCGGGCTGGTCTGAGACGGCGTCACTCATCGGGCCTCCCCTGCTCGTCGGGGCCTACCCGGCAGGACCGCCGGCATGCCTGCCGACCTGGATGTGTCGCCGCAGAAGGTGTGCGTGGTGTGCAGGCGTCAGTGCCCGCGGTAGAGGGCGTCGATATCGTCGGCGTAGTGGCGCCGCACGACCTCCCGCCTGATCTTCAACGTAGGGGTGAGTTCTCCGTCGGCTTCGGTGAGGTCCCGAGGCAGGATGCGGAAGGTCTTGACCTGCTCGGCGCTGGACACCGCCTGGTTGGCGCTGTCGACGGCGTCCTGGACTGCCGCACGCAGCTCAGCGTTGTCCCGCACCTCGGCGACCTGCGCGTCCGGGTAGCCGTGTCTGGCCCGCCACCGCAACCACGCCTGCGGGTCGATGGTGACCAGCGCCGCGGCATAGGGGCGGTCGTCGCCGACGAGCATGCTCTGGCTGATCAGCGGGTGCGCGCGGATTTTCTCCTCGATCGGCGCGGGGGCGAGGTTCTTCCCCGCCGCGGTCACGATGATCTCCTTCGTGCGGCCGGTGATGCGCAGGAAACCCTCGTCGTCGAGACTGCCCAGATCGCCGGTGCGCAGCCAACCGTCAGCGGTGAACGTGTCGCTCGTGGCCTCGGGGTTGTTCCAGTATCCGGCGAAGACGACGGCCCCGCGGACGAGGACCTCACCACCGTCGGCGATGCGGACCTCCACGCCCGGCAGCGGACGACCCACCGTGCCGATCTTCATCGCCGAGGGCCTGTTCGCCGCCACCGCCGGGGACGTCTCGGTCAGCCCATACCCCTCCAGCGGGGTGATGCCGGCGCCGCGGAAAAAGTGCCCGAGCCGCTCCCCCAGCGGCGCCCCACCGACGATGGCCGTACGGCACTGTCCGCCGAGCGCGGCGCGCAACCTTCGGTACGCCACGACATCACACACCACGCGCGCCAGCCGCCACAGGACTCCCGGGCCTCGCGGCGTGTCCATCGCCCGGCTGTACCGCACGGCCACGGCGTCGACGACGGAGAACAGCCATCCCCGGTGTGCGTCCTCGGCTTCGCGCCAGGCCCGGTTGTGCATCTTTTCGAACACCCGGGGCACCGCGAGGATGAACGTCGGGCGGTACTTTCGTAACTGGTCCAGCACCCCGCCAGCGTCGGCGCTGTGCACCATGGTCGCCCGCGTGTACACCATTCCTACCTGGATGAGCCGGGCGAACGCGTGCGCCAGCGGCAGGAACAGCACTGTCGACGCACCCGGACGCAACAACTCCGGCAACACCGCGACGGCACCACCCACGTCGCACAGGATGTTGTGGTGGGTCAGCACGCAGCCCTTCGGCCGGCCGGTCGTGCCGCTGGTGTAGACGATCGTCGCCACATCATCGCCCGACACCGCCTCGCGCCGTGCCTGGACCTGCGTCTCGTCGACCACGCGGCCGGCACCCGCCAGGGCGATCAGGTCCCCGGCGTCGATCTGCCATATCCGGCCCAGGGCGGGCAGCCTGTCGCGCAGGCCGGGGAGCAGCGCGGCATGCCCGCCGGTCTCGACCACACACCCCACCGCACCGGAATCCGACAGGATCCACTCCACCTGGTCGGCGCTGGAGGTGTCATAGACGGGAACGGTGACTGCCCCGATGGACCACAGGGCGTAGTCGACGAGGGTCCATTCGTAGCGGGTGCGGCTCATCAGTCCCACCCTGTCGCCGTGCCCGACACCGGCCGCGATGAATCCGCGCGCGACGGTAAGGACATCATCGCGAAACTGCAGACAGGTCACCGGCAGCGGACCGCCCTGCAATGACCGACGACCCGCCGGCCAGGACCGGGGAACCGGATCCGGGCGGACGAACTGCACCGCATCAGGAGCCTTTCGGGCGTTCTCCCACACCATCTCGGCCAGGCCGGGCACCCTGGTGCCGGTGGCCGTCGGCTCCGCCGTCACGTCCTGCACTTCCGCTCCCCCGCTCGCTGCACCGTTATTCAGCCGGCACGGGGTCATCATGACCTGATGAGCAGCTCAGCCGGGGTCAACCCGCGAACTTGACCAGCACTGCAGCGTGGGCCGACGCCGATGAATGACCGCAGTCGCATCGGGTACGCGGGCTGCGACACGCCAAGGGTCAAGCCGTCTGGTGGGACCGCCGGTCATGACGCGGCCAGGGCCTCGGTCGGGGAAAGCCGGGCCGCGCGGATGGCGGGGTAGAGCCCGGCGATGCCGCCGATGAGCACGGTGGCGGCGAGCCCGCCCGCTGTCGCCCATGGCGGTACGACGGCCGGCCAGGTCTGGTAGCCGGCGTATCCGGTGGTGACGGCGATGCCCAGGAGCACCCCGCCCGCGCCGCCGAGCGCGGACAGCAGGAGCGACTCGGCCAGGAACTGCAATCGGATCTGCCCCCGTGTCGCGCCGAGCGAACGGCGGAGCCCGATCTCGGCGCGGCGCTCCAGCACCGAGATGACCATCGTGTTGGCCACGCCGACGCCGCCGACGAGCAGCGCGACCGCGCCCAGGCCGAGCAGTAGCCCGTTCAGAGTGACATCGGCCGCTCGGCTCGCGGCCAGGGCGTCCGAGGGGCGCGACACGCTGACGTCGCCGGGCGCCTGCGGGTTGGCGGTGGCCGCCAGAATGCTGTGAACCGCCTCGACCTGGCTGTCGCGCGACCTGGTGTAGACCGTGGTCGCCCGCCCGTCGAAGCGGAACAGGTCGGTGGCGATCTCCCAGCCGATCAGGACTGCCGTGTCCAGCTCGTGCGCGAGCGGGACCGGGTTGAGCACGCCGACCACGGTGAACCGCTCGCCGCCGACTGCTCGCCTAGTCGAAGCCGCGCGCCTGTCGAGCCGGCGGCGCGACCACCCGGGCAACGTTGCGCCCGGCCGCCGGCTGCTGCTTCAGCCGGTGCTGGGGATACCGCGAGCGCAGCGAGGTGGGTACCGTGCGGTTGCCGTTGGCGCCGTCAAGATGATCCTGGCCGGCGGCGGAACCCCAGTGCTGCGCCGGTGCCGGCTCGGCCGGGGCGGTCGCTCGCCGGCCGTCCGCCGTCGGCACCTTCAGGCCGCTCGCTCCGCTGGCGGCGGTGGTGAAGAGCAGCATGCCGATCAGGACGAGCGCCATGGGCCGGACGGAACGACGGGTCCAGATGAGGCTGCTACCGATCCAAAGACGTGGGCGTGACCCGAGCATGGTTACCCCCCGGCGGGGCGGGACGGCGTTGCGCCTGCTGCCACGATTGAGTGGCACCGATAGGTTGCCGCCACATTCAGCGCTCGCGATGAACGGCGAAGATTCTTGACGAAAAATTGCGCTTGCTGAGCGCCGGCCGCACATCGGGCGCCGCCGGGTTCCAAGTGGATCCCCGCTAAGGGGGCGACCGGCGCTCGCGGACCGCAGTGGATCGCCGGTGAGCGGGCGGGCCTCACGGGGCTGGAGGCTCGCCACTCCCCGCGATCCGGGTGTTGCGACCACACCGCGGTCCAGGCCCGAACGGCGTCACGACGATTGCGTGATCAGGGGTCGGCGTACCGGCCGGAACCGGGGACGAGTTGTCGTCGGGTGCGATCTCGACGCGACGCCGGCCGCCGGCCTGAATGAGCCCTACGAGGGACAGTCAAGATTGAAGGGCATCAGGAAGTGTCAACTTGGCGACACTACGGCGATGCCATGGCCGCCGCCTCCGCTAATACCATTGGCGCATGTCACCAAAGGTCTCGATTGTCGCCACGGACAGCCACCGCGACCCCGGCCCGCGACCCGGCGCCGACGTGACCTTCTTGCCGCTCGCCGACGACGACGGCATTCCGGTCTACGACGAGTCCACCCCGGACCTGATTCAGGAACTGCAGGCCGCCGGTGCGGCGGTGGACACGTGGCATCCCGCCAGGGAATGCGAGTTCGTCTCGTCCCGAGGGCTGGTGACCGACGCCCTGCTCCAGATCGGCGTGGGAATCGGCTCGTCCGCCGGCTGGTACGCCCTGCAGACGTTGCTGCGCCGTCGTGGCGGACAGGTCAGGGTGGTCGCGATCTTCGACGACGGCGTCCAGCGGCGGCGTGCGGAGGTGACCGGAGAGGCGGCCGACGTGGTAGAGGCGCTGGAGAAGCTCGACCCGTTCAGCTCGGAGCCGTCCTGATGACGCCGGCCGCCACCTCCCGTGGAGGCCTCGCCGGCGAGCGATCAGATGGGGCCCGTGCGTGAGGCCCCGCGGCGCTATTCGCCATCCTTGGCGGAGGAGCGCCGCCGACTCGTCGGAGAGATCGCGACCGTGATGGAGGCGTCGTCGGTCGTCCGCGACCCGAACAGCCGACAGTTGCTGCTTCAGGAACTGGGCCACGCACTCGGCGGCGCACTGGGCTACCGGGAGCTGGGCCTGCTACGACCCCAGATCGTCGAGCTGGTGACGGTGTGCGTGGATCGGCCGGGTGGGCTGCGCTGCCTCGCCGAATGCCTGGAGCTGCTCGAGCCGGGCAGCCAGCAGACCGTCGCGCTCCTGCGGCTGGCCGACGAGTGGCAGGCGGTCGCGTTGTTCTCCGACTACGACGTGCCCTGGCTCCGCAGCCTGCTGTCCACGCTCGAGGCGACCGGAGAGCTGCGGCGGTTCGTCGCCGAGACCCGCGCGGCCCCCGCCCCGCCCTGGTGCGAGACCGCGTGGCATCTCTTCGCTCATCTCGCGTCGGCGAACTCGTACGGTGAGGTGCCACCCTGGCTCCCACTACTCGACAGGCTGGCAACGGCCGTACCGCAGGCGTCGCTGTCCCGGATGCGCCAGCTCGCCGCGCAGCTGGCCAAGGACTGGGGAGTCACGGATCAGGTCGACGTCGCCCAGCCGAGCCCTCCGACCCCCACCGGCACCGCCTACCTGCTGATCCAGTTCGAGAAGTACGGCGGCGACGACGACACCTACATCATGTCGCACTGGTACCAGTGGGCCTCTCGGGTGTGGCAGCCGATCCGCGGCGAGGACCGACACGTCCCGTACGCGGAGCTCGAGGCGGCCGTCGACCAGGTCGTCAACGAGACCGAGCGACGGTGGGCGAAGCAGGCCGGCGCCGTGACCATCGAGTTCGTCCTGCCCTGGCAGCTGATCAACGAACCGGTCGACACCTGGCGCAAGGAACTCCATTCACGGCTGCCGAGCCCCCTGACCACGGAGTACCCCCTGGTGATCAGGAGCCTGGAGCGCATCCGCGCCAGCCAGTGGCACCGGGTCTGGCGGAATCGCTGGCGAGGTCTCGCCGACCGCGCCAGCGAGCGGAACCTGGTCCACTGCGCGACGCAGCACCATGCCGACGTGCAGCTCGAGGCGATTCTCAAACGCGAGAGTGCCGTCGTCGTGCTGGTGCTCAGCGAATCCCCGACCGCCGACAGCGTGGGCGAGCGGCAGTTGCTCGTCGGGCTGCGATCCGGGGTGCCGGCGATCGTGTGGCACCGTAGCTCTCCGTCCACAAGGGATCTGTGCGAGACTGTCGCGTCGATGGTCGACGATCAGGAGTCGGGCTCAGGGGTGACGGACCTTCCGAACCGTGCCGCGCAATTGCGGCAGCTGGCGTGGAGTGAGGACCCCAAGGGGCTCGACCAGCACATGGGGCACGGCTTTGTGATCTTGTTCGATGACCCGGATCGGCAACCAGGAGGGGCGGTCTCCACCGACGGCGACAGGCGAAAGGTCCTTGCATGAGGGGCAACGGCCAGTGGAGGACGGGGAGCGCCGCCAGCCGGCGTACCCGTCGGATGGGCGGATGCGCCGTCGGCCGGTACCGCTGGATGCGGCCGCCGTGGCCCGGTCCGGCGACGACGGGTCCCTGATGAACCGACCGTTGCCAGTGACCTCCGCCCCCGCGGGCCGACCGGCCGACGGGTTGCGGATCGAGCCGACGGGCCACCGCCGGGATCTCGTCGTGGTCGTCGACGACGACCCGGTGATGGAGTTCTGGGCCGACGAGATCTCGACCTTCGTCGCGGTGCTGCGCGCCCAACGCGCCTTCCGCTCGCTCGAGGTCAGGCGGATGGCCGTCGGCGACGGTGCGCTCTGGGTGACCGGCGGGCCGGACGGTGTTCCCGAGGCGCCCGCGGATCTGGTCGATCCGGCCGGGCGACGCGTCGTCCTCCTGCTGACCCACGGTGGTTCGGACGCCTGGCGCGGCGGGCTCGTCCAACCCGTCCTCGCCTCGTGGGCCGCCAGCATCACGGTTGCCGTGGTCAATCTGCTGCCCCAACAGCGTTGGCGCGAACGGGGGATGGAGACGACCGAGGTGGCCTGGAGCCCGGACGGCTCAGGTTCGGTGACCTCCCGGTGGTCGTGGCGGGTGAGCGGTCTGGACCTTCGCCCCGTCGACGAACAGGACGACGCCCGGCTGACGGCGGTGCCGGTCATCGAACGCGGCACCGACTGGTTGCAGCGGTGGAGCCGGCTGCTGGCCGAACCGGTGACCGGCGACGTGCGGATGCCCGCGCTGCTCCTGCCACCCGACGGGTCGACCGCACACCGGCCGAGCCGGTCGCGCACCGCCCACGATCTCGTCGCCCGCTTCCGGGCCACCGTGTCGCCGGCATCGTTCACGCTGGCGACCCGGCTGGCGGCCGCCCCGCTCAACGCCCGGGTGGTCCGCGCCCTGCTGCGGACCGTGGTCCGGTCGGGGCCGGCGCAGCTGACCGAGGTGCTGACGAGCGATCTGGTGCGCCCCGTCCCGCACCGGGGCGCGGCGACCAGCGACACCCGCATCAGGTACGAGTTCGTGCACGGAGTCCGCGAGCGGCTCCTCACGCTCGGGTACCGCGACCGCACCGTCGAGGTCCAGCACGTCGTGGAGTACGAACTCGCGCACGACGTCGAGGCGGTGCGCAACCTGACCCTTCGCATCAAGGATCCGCGGAACGCGTCGTACGAGCGCGTCACTCCGGCCGCCGAGCCGTATCTCCGGGTCGAGTTGGCCGTTCACCTCTCCCTGGGCGGGCCGAACCTCGTCGCGGCCGTACGGCTGGGCCAGGCGCTCGGCTCGCCCATTCCACGGCAGATACGTCGAGTAATGCAGCCGTCGTCCGTTACCGCTCACAGGACCATGGAGTCCGGAATGTCTGACAGAGTGAAATCGCCGGACCCGGGGGTCTCGTTCGGCACCACACCGCACGCCACGCTGGACGCCGAACCGGGCATCACCCCGAGCCGGGCGCCGACCCACGACCTGCAGGCCGGGCAGCGGCTCGACGGGCAGTTACCGGCGGTCGTCGGTAACCTGCCGCTGCGGAACACGAACTTCACCGGTCGGCGCGATCTGCTCGACTCCCTGCATCAGCGCCTACGCGCCGGCACCACCGCCGTGCTGCCCGAGGCGGTGCACGGCGCCGGCGGGGTGGGCAAGTCTCAGCTCGTCATCGAGTACGTCTACCTCCATCAGCAGGACTTCGACCTCATCTGGTGGATCCCGGCCGAGCGCCCGGCTCAGATCCAGTCCGCCCTGGTGGAGTTGGCGGCGCGCCTGGACCTGCCGGTGCCGTCGACCGCCAACACGGCCGTGCCGGCGGTGCTGGAGGCGCTGCGGATCGGCCGTCCGTACTCGAACTGGTTGCTGATCTTCGACAACGCCGAGGACCCGGACGACGTCGAGCGGTTCTTCCCGAAGGGCGGCCCGGGAAGCATCGTGGTCACTTCCCGCAATGGGGCGTGGCGGGAAGTCGCGAACAGCCTTCCGGTCGACGTGTTCGAGCGGCAGGAGAGCATCGAACTGCTCCGTCGTCGGGGGCCGGACCTGGCCGTCAATGACGCCGATCGGCTCGCCGCGGCCCTGGGCGACCTTCCGTTGGCCATCGAGCAGGCGGCGGCCTGGCGCGCCGAGACGAGGATGCCGGCTGACGAGTATCTTGAACTCCTCGCCGCCAACCGTCCGGTGCTCGACGACAAGACGACGACGCAGCAGGACTACCCCGAGCTCGTCGCCGCGGCGTGGAACGTGTCGCTCAACTGGCTACGTGACCAGGACCGTTCAGCACTGCGGCTGTTGCAGGTGTGTTCGTACTTCGCTCCCGAGCCGATCGGCAAGGTGCTCCTGTCGAAGCCGCGCGCGCTCCGCATCCACCCCGACCTGGATCCCCTCGTCCGCAACCCGATCCGTCTCAACCGGGCGATCCGCACGATCGGCCGACTGTCGCTGGCCAGGATCGACCACCGGACGAACTCGTTCCAGATGCACCGTCTCGTCCAACGCGTGTTGATCAACCAGATGGACCCGGAGGATCGGGAGGCGATGCGGCACGGCGCCCACATGCTGCTCGCCGGCAACGACCCCGACCAGCCCGACGACGCCGATCATTGGCCGCGGTACGCCGAGCTGTATCCGCACATCGTCGCCTCGGAGGCTGAGCAGTGCTCGAACGAACTCGTCCGGGACATGGTGCTGAACGAGACGAAGTACCTGTGGCGGTGGGGTGACCACCTCGGCGCCCGTGACCTCTCGCAGCGGGCGTGGACGGCCTGGACCGCCGGCGACGACGGCGCCGACCCGGACAGCCTTCGGATGGCGAGCTGGCTCGGCTTCATGCACTTCGTCGTCGGTGACTACGCCGCCGCGGCCGCGCTCAACGCCCGGACGCTCGAGCTGTACCGGCAGACCCTCGGCGACGACCAGGAGGAGACCCTGTACGCCATCGGTGCCGTCGCCGCCGACCACCGCGTCGCCGGCGACTTCGCCGGCGCACTGGACCGCTCGCTCGTCGTCTACGAGCGGGCGAAACAGAATTTCGGCGAGGAGGAGCCGTTCACGCTGCGCGCCGCGCACAACCTCGCGGTGAGCATGCGGCTGTCCGGCCTCTTCGGACGGGCCCTCCAGCTCGATGAACAGACCTACCTGCGCCTGGTGCAGATCTACGGCACCGACCACCCGGACAGCCTGAGCACCTTCGGCGGCATCAACCTCGACCGCCGGGAGCTCGGCGACTACCTCGCGGCGCACGCGAACCAGGAGAACGTCGTCGCGACGGCCCGCCGGATGCTGAAGTACGACGACCACCCGGATCTCCTCCGGCAGAGCCACATGCTGGCGAGCTTCCGGCGCAAGGCCGGTCACCACCACGACGCCCTGGACCTGTCGAGCGACGTGCTACGCCGCTTCCGTACCCGCTACGGCGAGAACCACCCGGACACCGTGCTCGCCACGCTGACGTTCTCCATCGACCAGCGGCTGACCGGCGACCTGCGTACCGCGCGGGAGGCGGCGGAGGTCGCGGTGGAGGGTCTGCGCCTGCTGTACGGCGAGGACCACCCGCACACCGCGGGCGCGCAGGCGGACCTGGCAGTGACACTTCGGCTGCTGGGCGAGTGCGAACAGGCCCGTGAGCTCGACCAGGCTGCGCTGCAGCGGCTGACCAGCCGGCTCGGCGAGTCGCACGCCCTGGTGATGGCCACCCGGATCAACCTCGCGAGCGACCACTACGAGCTCGGCGACTACGCGGACGCCCACGCCCTCGACGTGGAGACCCTCGCGCAGTGTCGTCAGGTGCTCGGCAGCAGCCATCCCACCACGCTCGTGTGCGCGCTCAACCTCGCCATGGACCTTAGGGACGTCGGACGCGAGGCGGAGGCGAGCATGCTGTTCGACAAGGGTCTCGAGCAGCTGCGGCAGGCCCTTGGCGTACGACACCCGGCGGTCGCGGCGGTCGGCGCCGGCGTCCGGGCCAACTGCGACATCGACCCGCTCCCCCTGTAGCGGCACACCTCCGACCCGGCGGGTCAGGCGGCCAGCCAACCCGCCGGGTCGAACGTGTCGAGCTCACGGTCCGGAACCCCGCGACCGACCCAGTTGGCCAGCTCGAGCGGATCCAGGGCCGCCGTTGCGCCGTGCCGCGACCGGAGGCCGTGGACGACGGCCAGGACGAGTTCCGGGCGACCCAGCAGGGCGCGCGTCGCCGGATCGGTGGGACGGTCGACCTGAGTGAGGCCGAGACCGACCCAGCCGTGCACGCTCGACGGGTCCTGCCTCAGCTCGCCGAGGTAACCGGCGCGCGCCCGCTCCAGGTCGGCGGCCACCAGGGCGAGGTCGGCCGGGGTGGCGCCCGCGACCCTGGCCCGCACCTCGTCCGGTACGGCGCACAGGCGGCCAAACGCGTCCGGGTCGACCAGCAGGTATCTCCGGAGCACGGCCCGGGCGTCGAGCAGGCCCGCCGGCGGCGCCGCCAGCACCTTCCGGCCGCCGACGGCGAGGACCGCCTCCGCTGCCGGGTCACGGCGCTGCCAGGCCGCGGCCAGCGCGTCCCGGTCGACGGGGTCCAGGCATACGTTGTGACCCCGCCACATCGCGCGGTGATCGAGGGCGACGGCGTGAGCCGCACGGAGCGCTGCGGCAGGCACCGCATCTTCCTGGCACGCCTCCAGTTCCGCGTGCAGTGTCTCGACGAACCGCTGGCCGTGCCCCGTCAACCGGCCGGACGCCGTCATCACCCGCAGGACGCCAACGGTCTGCCGCCGCCACAGCGCGAACTCGAAGTCCGCAGCGGCCCGGTCCGCGGGCGGCGCATGGTGTCGGTGCACCCGCCAGAACTGGGTGATGCCGACGAAGGCGTACGCACCCTGGAGAACGCCGACGAGTGGCCTGGGGTCGTCCCGCCAGGGGGCGTAGTAGCGGATACGGTCGCCGCCCTCGCAGAGGGTGATCAGGTGGGACAGGGCGCCGAGCTTGTGGTGCTGCGACTCGTGCACCAGGGTCACTGCGAGCTGTGCCGCGTCGTCCGGCTCGGAGAGCAGGACGGCGCCAAAGGCCTCGGCGCCGGACGCGGACAGTTGGCGGAACCGATCCCGGCGCGGCAGGGGTGCCAGGGTCCGCAGGCTCCCGCTGATCGCCAGGGCCCGGGTGCGCTGCTCGCGGACCAGCAACTCCCAGGCTTGCGCGAGACACGCACGCCAGCGGGCGATCTCGGGTGCCGACAGAGGCTGGGGTGACGAGGGGCCCCGCAGGTCGCGGTACACGTCACGATCGAGCAGTTCGACCCGGAGGCCGACGCCGTCCGCACCGACCTCGACGATCGTCGGTTCATGCCAGTCCGGGTCACCGGCCACGCATCGGACGGTCCGTGCGCCGGTCACCAGGTCGACCTGCCCGTCACGGGCCCGCACCCGGACGACCGGGACGTCCGACGAGATCGAGGCGGAGCCCACGGTGGGCAGCACCACCGCACCCTGCCGCGCCGGGATGTCGAGGTCGAAGGAGAGGCCCGCCCGGACAGCGCTTGCCGCCGCCAGGGCGTGCAGGTATCCGACGTCCACCCACAGCGGCACGGCAAGGTCGGCATCGTCACGCAGCCGACGCAGGGTGTGCGCGGCCCAGATGCCGACCTGTGGCTGGGCCAGGACGTCCTCGGTGACGTCCGGACCAGCACCATGCGCCTGGCCCAGGAGCTGCCAGGCGTCGGCGACGGGCGCGAGCGGGCCGGCGGCGTCGGGCCGGCTGGCGCAGCTGTCCAGGAGGGCCCGCAGCACGATCAGCCGCCAACTGCGCTCGGATCGCCAGAGCGCCGCGATGGCCCGTTCATCTCCGGCACCGGTCGCCAGGGCGTGGAAGTGCTCGGGTTCGAGGTACGTCGGACCTAACGGCACGGGATCAGACGACATGTTCCTCCGAATCCGGCCCGGCAGGCCGCATCCGGCTCGGGAAGGAGCCGTTGTAGCCGCTGACGCTGCCCCCCGAATCGGCAACTCTCTCTCGCACCCGCGAGATCGCCGCAGTCATGCCGGTGAGGTCAACGGATCGCAGGGTCGCGACGTTCACCGTTGACAGGTCGAGCAGCTCGGACTCGATACCGGCGAGGCCTTCCTCCATGTACGGCAACCCTTCCGACGATGACAGTCGACAGGTCCATCATTGCTCATGTCTGCAGCGCAACGAAAGCGTCACATCGAGCAACGGGCCCGGCAACCCGGATTCACCGCCAGTCTGATGTGGACGAAACGGCGGGCCGCGCCGTCCGGGTCAGGTGTACGCCGCCAGCCGGGCGGCGCCATCCTCGACGCGGGCCATCGCCACGTCGTCGGTGGCAAAGAAGCGGACCGCCTCGACGAGTTCCGACAGCGCACCCGGATACCGCAGACAGGTTCGAACGACACTGATGGTGTCGAGCCGCGCCCCGCTGTTCCGCCGGATCGCCGCGTACACCTGTCCCCGCAGCAGGGACAGGATCTCTTCCCGGTCGTTCGGCCGCAGGAACTCCGGTATCTCAAGCAGCGCGTCCACGAGGGGGGCCAGCACGGTGGGTGGCGGCGAAGCGGGCGCCGCGGGAGCCGGACGCCCCGCCTCGGGCCTGCCGAGAACGAGACCCTCGTCGCCGAGCGCGTTGCGGTACCAGAGGTACGTGGGCGTCTGCCCGGTGAGCCCGCTCGCCCGCAGCTCGGCGAACAGCTCCCGCAGCGTGTTCACGAGCCGATCCGGCTCCCCGAGCCAGTCCGGGGCGCCGGATTCCAGCAGTCGCAGTATCTCCCGGCTGAACAGTCCGGTACGCCGGACGCGCAGGTTGGCAGCGGCCTGGCCGAGACCAGCGGCGAACAGCACGTCCTGGGTCCGGCCGACGACCGGATCGCCCGCGGGGAAGGTCTCGTTGCCGGTCGAGCGCACCGCCTGCGGGCGTTCGTGCAGCTGGCAGGCGTCGACGATCCACAGCTGCCGGTCGAACGCCGGAACGAGGTCGGAGGCGAACGTGGCGAGCATGGAATCGAGGTCGAGCGCACCGGCATCGGTGGCGGTGGCATCGGCGTAGTAGAGCCGCCGGTGACGGCCGGTGTCGACGTAGCCGTGGCCGCCCCAGATCACGTAGAGGGTGGATTCGCGTCGGGTCGGCAGCTCCCGCAGCAGCACGTCGCGGACGGTCGCGCGGTCGGCGGACCGCAGGACGACTCCCGACGGGACGGCGTCCGGACCGGGATCGGGCGCCAGCATCAAGGTCACCTGCTCCGGTGGTACCCCCCGGGCCACGAACCGGCGGGCGAACCGGATGGCGTCGTCGACCGGCCCGACCAGGCTCCACTCGCTCCCAGCCGCGTACCGGTCGATGCCGACACCGACCATGTGGACATCGCGGGGAGAGTGGTCGGGGCCCACGGCTCACTCCGTCACCGGCTGGGCGACGGCCAGCGCGGCGGGCTGGTACGCCGACAGCGGCCCGCCCTCGACCAACTCCACCGGCCACCTCTCCACAAGCTCGACCCACGGCCCCGAAGCGATGCCCGAGTACGCCTGAACTCATCCGTGCCCTCGGCCAGCTCCATTCGTTCCCGCCGTACCACATCGGATAGGCGAATCGACCGGCAGAACCCAGCCCGGCACGCGCTGCGTGCAGCATCCGGTCACCAACCCGTCCCGGGGTGTCAGGCTACCGGGCCAGCCGTCGGACGGTGGTGTCCCGACGGTGGGCCCGGCTGGTTTCCCAGCGGCGTGTCAGCGCGTCGACGAGGGCCGCGGTCCAGCGAGATCTAGTGTCGGCCGGTCTCGTCAGCCCGTCGACGGTCGGTGTCGCCGGACCCGAACGGAGTACGCAAGCGGGTCATCGTGGCTGCGCTCACGTCGACGGCCCGCCCGCTGTCGCGGTCGGTGTGCCCGTCTTCCTCTCCATTGAAGGGATCTCGGGAAGGCGGCGTCAGGTCTTTCAAAATGCACTCCAGGATTCACAGCGGCAGGGCCCGGCTGATGCGGTGGCAGCTCGGGGAGAAAGCGGCAGCTGGGCCGGGC
The DNA here is from genome assembly GCF_045207895.1 of Micromonospora sp. NBC_00898. Taxonomy (NCBI): domain Bacteria; kingdom Bacillati; phylum Actinomycetota; class Actinomycetes; order Micromonosporales; family Micromonosporaceae; genus Micromonospora; species Micromonospora sp. NBC_00898. The sequence goes on along the minus strand of NZ_CP108775.1, from coordinate 1,814,593 downwards.
CAACGGACATCGGCCATCTCCTACCGCTCCGACAGCCTACCGCTCCATCGCAATCGACCGCACCACCGTAGGGCAGGCCCGGCCACGGCTACCGCCTCGCCGGTCAACCCAGGCCCGAGCGGCGTCATGAGCCTCTCGGGCCTGGGTCGCGCGGTTACCGGGACCGCACCTCATACGCGCGGTAGGCGGTCTGCGTGACCTGGTTGCCGGCCTGGTCGGCCAGCGTGACGCGCAGCGCGACGTAGCCTGATGCGGACGGGTTGCGGACCATGACTTTGCCCAACTTTCCCTCCGGCCCGGCGGTGACCGCCAACGACTGCCAGGTGCCGCCCTCGTCGAAGGACGCCTCCGCCCGCTCCACCCGGGTGCCCTGGGCGCCGCCGGCGGGCTGGCCGCCCACGCCGATCAGCACCTTGGTCGGTGACCCGCCGCCGGCCCGGTTGTACTCGTCGAGGCCGTCGGCCGCCAGGCGGGGCACGATGAGCGGGTTGGCGACATACGACCCGGTGCCCGCGGCGGTGAACCGCCACTCGGTCTCGATCCTGTTCGACAGGGTCGAGAACGGCACGTCCCGGCTGACGCTCGCCTGCAGGGTGTACGTCGACTCCTCGGCCGGCAGCCCGTAGACGTAGCCCCACTGACTGGCTGGCCACTGGGTGACCTGCTGTCCGTCCCGGCTGAGGGTGAGCGTGCCGGACGCGGGGCTGTAGCCGAAGGTGCGCGGCTCGGCGTCGACGAACCACGGGATGCTCGGGATCGACATGAAGTCTTCCCGGCGCGCCCCGGTCGTGTTGTCCAAATTCGGCCCGAGAATCGCGTTGTTCCAGGTCTCCCCGTTCTCCTGATCCAGGCTGACGGCCTTCGCCGGCGCGAAGATCCAGTCGTCCCCGATCCGGATGTCGCTCTCGTACCTGCCCGGCGAGCGGTACTCGGTCGTGGTCGACGGATAGTTGACGGGGCCCTCGACGGACAGCGTGGGCAGCCCGCCGTCGCTGACCATGCCGACCGAGGCGAATCCGCTGGAGGTGGCGCCGGGTGCCTTGAAGTTCATGACGACCCGGGCCAGTTCCTCCCTGGCCACGGTCCGCACCGGGTCGGTCGGGATGCCGTCGCGGACGTCGGCGACCCGGTAGTGGTACGGGCTCGGCGACTGCGCCGTCGACCCCTTCTTGTCGAAGACCGCCCGCGCGTTGTACGTGACGGCAGGGTCGTCCAGCGGAAGCACGTAGTTGGCGCCCTCCAGGCCGAAGGCGCCGCCGTGCGCCAGGCGCTTGCCCGCCACGTCGAGGGCGAGGTCCACGGACGTCATGACATGCTCGGCCGAACGGTCGGAGACATCGAGCCTGACCTGCTTGCCGAGGCGGGCGTCGACGGTCACCGGCAGGATGGCCGTCTCGTCGGTGACGGTGATCGGCACGATCCCGTGGGTGAAGGTGATGTCCTCCGGCCCACCCGGGTACACGGTGGTCAGGAGGTAGTGCCGGCCGGCGGGCAGCAGCGCCCGCGCCGAACCCCCGGAGACGGTCAACCAGGTCAACTCGCCGGTGGTGCCGTTCACCACGGCGACACCGCCCTCGGCGGGTTCGCCGAGCCGGTTGATCAGGTTCACCGAGACGTCGTAGCGCGCCTCCTGGTGGTACGTCAGGGCGGTCCGCGCCACCTGGGTCCCGTCGACGGTGGCGGTGAGGGCGCCGAGGTAGTAGTCCTCGGCCTCGCCCTGGCTGCCCACCGTGAGCGTGACCGAGGCGCTGCCGCCGGCCGGCACCTCCAGCCGCGAGGCGCTCAGCGCGGCCAGCGCGGTCGGGACCGAGGACACGGCCAGGTCGAGCACGACCGGCGCGGTCCCGTCGTTGCGGTAGCTGACCGTACGGGTGACCGGGGCCGCGGGACGGGGCCAGGGCTGGTTGACGTTGACGGCACCGACGCTCGGCGTGACCTGGGCGGCGATCGCCCGGGGCACGTCCACTCGTCCGGTCCCGTACCGGGTCGACGGCGTGCTCGCCCAGGGGACCTCGGCCGCGCTGCTCATGAGGGCGGCCTTGAGCTGCTGACCGGTCCAGTCGGGGTGCTGCTGGGCCAGGATCGCCGCCACGCCGGCGACGTGCGGGGTGGCCATCGAGGTGCCGCTGAGGGTCCCGTAACCGCCGCCGGGGACGGCCGCGGTGATGCTCACGCCCGGTGCGCTGATCTCGGGCTTCAACGCGTAGTCACCGGTGCGGGGACCGCAGCTGGAGAAGGTGGCGATGTAGTCGTTCCCGGCTACCGCGGCCACGCTCAGCGCCGCGTCGGCGGTGCTGGGTGAGCCGATCGGGTGCAGGCCGTACCCGCAGCCGCCGTTGCCCGCCGCGATGACGAAGAGCGCCCCGGTCTGGGCCGACAGGTCGTTCACCGCGGCTTCGAGCGGGTCGACACCGGGGGTGTCGGCGCCGCCGAGGCTCATGCTGATGACCTTGGCGTGCACCTCGGTGGCCGCCCACTGCATGCCGGCAAGGATCGCCGACCAGGGGCAGCCGTCCTCGCTGCAGACCTTGCCCTCGGCCAGCTTCGCACCGGGCGCCACGCCCTTGCGCAACCCGGCGGAGGCCGCTCCGCTGCCCGCGATGGTCGAGGACACGTGGGTGCCGTGTCCGACGTGGTCGTCCATCGTGCCCTCGCCGACGAAGTCGGCGGAGGCGATGACCGCGTCCTCGAGGTCGGGGTGGTCGATGTCGTAGCCGGTGTCGAGCACGGCGACGGTGACGCCCGCGCCGGTGAGCCCCGCCTGCCACGCGGTGGGGGCGCCGATCTGGGGCACGCTGTGTTCCAGCGAGACCGTCATTCGGCGGTCCAGCCAGAGCTTGCCGAGATCACCGCGCAGCCGGTGGGCGGTCTTCTCGCCGCCGGTGACTGCGCGCCACATGCGACCGGTGTTCTTCGGCGCGACGCGTACCGCGTTCAGCCCGAGCCGGGGCAGGGTGCGGGTGGTCCGGGCGGTGTTGGCGAGCATGGCCCGTACCTGGTTCGACCGCTCGGCCGTGGCCGCCTTGCCGTACTGGGCGAGCAGTGGCAGGTCGCCGCCGTCGGTGGCGGCGTTGTCGATCAGCGCGCCCAGGTCGAACAGCTGGGGGTCCAGGTGGTCGGTGGCGAGCAGGGTCAGCGCGTCGGAGGGGATGACCGAGACGGCGCCGTCGCCGGAGGACCGGGTCAGGAACGTGATGTCCTGGCGTCCGGGGCCGGGGGTGACGCTGTACGAGGTGATGCCCCTGCGCCCGCGGCTGACCGTCACCGTGTCTCCGGTGACCAGGGCGACCGTGTGGTGTTCGAAGCGCTGCTGTGCGGGGCCGGATTCGGTGGCCGGCTGCGGTGCGGCGAGCGCCGATGACGGGAGCACGGCCGCCAGAGCGGCTATCCCCACCACCGTGAGGGCACCGGCTGCCGCCCTCCGGGCGGCGTGCCGGGGTGACCGGAGAAGATGCACAGACATCCACCCTCTTCTTAGACTGGCGATTCTTGGTCTTGTCGTGAGGTCACGACAGGAGCCACCTTCCGACCGCGGTCCTGCCGGGTGGAGATGAGCTCGGCAGAGTGTCACACTTGGCACCACCCGGGGCTAGATCATTTTGCGGCGTAGATGCGCCCTGGCCCAGGTGCGCCACCGTCCGACCAGCCACACCGCCCGCCGCCGAACCGCCCGCCGGTCCCGCACTCGCCGCACGATGGGAGGCCCACACCTTGCTTGAATCCGCCGGACTCACCGCCGCCGAGGAGTCGACCTACCTCGCACTGCTCCGGCACGGCGGTGCCACCGTTGACCAACTGGCCAGACGCACAGGACGGTCCGCCACGCAGATCAGCCGGGCCGTGACGGGCCTGCACCGCAAGGGAATGGTGCACCGCAGCCACCGCCGCACGGCCTGGTCGTGCCGGTTCCGCCGGACGAGGCGATCGAGCAGTTGGTCCAGCGCCGACACGCCGAACTGGATCAGGTCCGCGAGGCGGCGCACACGCTGGCGGCCCAGACCCGCGACCGTACCGCCGGACGGCGTACGGGTGAGCTCATCGAGATCGTCCAGGGCCAGACGAGCGTGCAACGGGCCTTCGACCGGTTGCAGCGAGTCGCCAGGACAGAGGTACGGCTGCTGGCCGCGCCGCCGTACGCGGCCGCCAAGGCGGTCAACAGCGTGCAGCTGGAACGGGCCTCCCAGCTCACCTATCGCGTCGTCTACACCATCGACGCCCTCGCCGACCCGGCCGTCCTGGCGGCCACCGCCGAGCACGTCCGTACCGGCGAACTGGCCCGCCTCGCGCCGGCCGTGCCGACGAAGCTCGCCATCGCCGACCGCACGCTGGCCCTGCTTCCTCTGGTCTGGACGGACGCGGCGCAGGACGCGGCGGTGCTCGTGCATTCGTGCGCGCTGCTCGACGCGCTCATCGCGCTCTTCGAGGGGGTGTGGGCGGCGGCGAGCCCGTTGGCGCTGTCCGGCACCGGCGCGCCTACCGCGCGGGGCGAAATCTCGGATGAGGACCGCAAACTGCTGTCGCTGTTGGTCGCCGGGATGACCGACGAGGCGGCGGGGGCTCGCCTCGGGATGAGCCGGCGCACCGTCGTACGCCGGATGCAGCACCTGATGGAGACGGCGGGGGCGCAGTCGCGCCTGCAGTTGGGCTGGCGTGCCCGGGAGCGTGGCTGGCTGCCCGAGACGTGAGCATCGTCGTCGTGCGGCGACTCCGCCCGCCGGCTGAGGATGCGCCGGACCGGACAGATATCCGGTCCGGCGCCGGTTCGGGCCCGGCAGGCCGCGGCACTGCGCGGCGATCAGCCCGATGTCGCCGACAGCCTGCCATCGGGGGGCCTTCGCCGCGGCCAATCGAGGTTGCATGCCGCGCGTACATGGCTGCACATGACCGACTCCGCCCGGTCGGGATCGGCGGCGGCCAGTTCGTGGTGGTGAGCCAGGCTGCGGAGCGCAGGCTGAAGATCTCGTCGAGATCGTGTGGTGTGGCGAGCCTGCCTGTACGAGATCACGCCAGCGGTGGAACACCGGCGTGGCGCTTACCGCTCTGATGACCTGCTGATACGCCCTCGCCAGGCGATATAGGTTTCCTTTGACTGCGGTTCAGCGCCCGAGCGTGAGCAAGACCGACGTAAGGAGCCTCAATGACAAGTGGCCCGATGGACGAGATGCTGGCCCGATGGAAGGCCGCGTTCGACGGCCACCGCGTGGCGGCCGCGGCTGATCTGTTCACCCCGGATGCCCTGTTCCAGGGCTTCGGACCTCAGGTCCTGGTCGGTCGGGACGCGATACACGCCTATTACGAGGCAGTGCCCGACAACCGCAGCGCCGACGTGACCCTGCTGCACACGTACACGATCGGCCAGGAGACAGCCGGGGGGTTCGCACACGTCACCTTCCGGGACCCCACCGGCTGGGAAGCCCCCGTGTACCTGTCGCTGGTCCTCCAGCTCAGCGGGGGTACCTGGCGAATTCGCCAGTACCACGTATCCAGGATCAGCACCGAGCACTGACAAAGGACGTCGCCGCTGCGGCCCCCAGCACTGCCCGCTGATGCGACGGGGACCGACCGAACCGACGACGGGAGGCTCGTTATCGGTCATACCGAGCGGTGTGGGCCGCCCGAGGGTCGGTGACCGACGAGACGTTCGGCATGCGCTGCGGGAAGCCGATGTGAAGCACGGCGGCGGCCAGGACAGCGGACTGACTGCCGGCCGCCAGCAGTGACGAGAGCGCCGGCGCCGGGAGCGCCATTCTCACGCAGTCCCACCAGCCATGCCCGGATCGTTGGGGTGGGGCTCCAGCGCCGTGACAACCGGCGTCATCCACGGACGGAGCGGCAGAGTACCGAGGACCTTCTCGTGCAATTCGCCCTCGTCGGCAGCGCGCCACAGACCTACGCTGCGCAGCTCGCCGGCTGGACGCCACAACCGCACCAAGTGACCCTCCGCCGCAAGCTCCGCAGCGCGCACCGCCTCAGCGGCGCGCCGTCGGTCGACCTCGGCCGGGTCGGTGCCCTCAGGAACGTTGGTGGTGAGTTCTACCAGGAACTCCTTCATGGCGGTACTCCGATCGAAGCGGGAGTGGTGCAGCAGTCGATGGATCGAATCGGGCCTAGACGACCAGTCGACTAAACACGATGCGATCAAACGTGTCGCAGTGCTTCGGGAGAGAGTGACGTGCCCGACAAGCGCGGTGATTACCCGAAAATGTGGCCTGGCCACCTCGACTGCAGCCGCATCAGGGCCAGCGATGACTGCGGGCCCTGAGACCATGAAGGTGATCGCCAGGGGTGGGCGCCGCCGGCGGCGTACTCGCGGGGCCACGCCCGGCCCGAGTGCCGGATCGGCGCTCGGGCCGGGCGTCGCGTCATGCCCGGCCAGTCATAGTCGCGGGCGGAAGTAATTGTCGATCATGTACGCAGTGACCTGCGCACCGATCTTCGCGCCCTCGATGTCGGCCGTGCGGGTGTGGATGCCGCCCCAGATGCGGGCCTCGATGACCTCCGCGATGGCGTGCGAGAAGCTGCCGAAGTACCGGGTGGTACCCGAGGCTTCGCTGTATGCGCTGAACGGGATGTCGTCGCGGCCGAAGAAGTACGCCAGTGCCGACATGCTCGCCGCGGTGAAGCAGGTGTGCCCCGACGTGAAGTCGGGGTGCGGGGGCGTGACGAGGAGTGGCAGCCAATCGGGATCGGCCACGGTGGCCGGGTTGCCATCCGTGTCAGCCAACTGAATCGCGGTGACCGGCCGCCAGAACATCCAGGCGCCCTTCTCGTTGTAACAGGCGGTCGTGGCGTCGGCCTCGGCGAGGTCGACCATCGCGAACATCCGCGCTGTCTGCAGAGTGTTCAGCCGTTGCGTCGTCGCGAGCTGGCGCTTGATCTCCCATTCTCCGAGGTGCCGGTCGTGCCACCAGATCGCGGCCTGCGTCTGATCGACCGTCCGGGTTGTGCTGTTGGCCGCGCCGATCGCCTTGACCTCGTTGAAGTCGCGGGCGTATTGGTCGCTGGTGAGCGCTGGCGGGCCGGACGAACGGAACATCGATGCGCTGGGGATGATGAATGGCTTGAGGTTCCCCACCCACGCCCCGTCATTGGCATTGGTCGGCGGGGTGGGCCGCCACTGACCGGGCTCGGTGCCGACCGGCCACGTCGGGTCGCCGAACGCCCCGTCGTTCTGCCGGGCGCTGATCATCGCGGCGGCGGTCTGGCTGCCCACGGAGATCCCTCGCTGCTTCGCGATGCCGTGGGGGATCGTGCCCAGCCACTCGTCGTACTGCGTCTGAAGCCGGGCCTGCTGCGACGGGAACAAGGAGCTGAGCACCTGGAAGGCGGCGGTCCCGACCGCCGCGTTCACCGACTCCCGGCCGTTGGTGGGCGGCGCGAGCAGGTACGGCTGGTAACGCCGCCCGGCGATGGCGTTGACCGCGTCGTACACGGCCCCGTGCACCATCGCGAAGCTGCGCGCCTGGACCTGCGGCTGCTGACCCGCCACATCCCAGATTGCGGTTTGCGCGTTACGGTCCCAGACAATGACGGCATTGGCGGACGTGTTCGTGTCCGCTGCGTAGACAGACGGGGTACCGAATGCGACCGGCGACCCGGCGGCAATGATACCGGTGATGGCTGCGCACACGACTCTTCGACGTGTGCGAACCTGACTTGTCACAATTGGCCCCTCACCGGCAATCCGGCAGACGATTGCCGCATTCGCATGTACGCCCTTCGATAAGGCAACCTACCGCGCCACGTGCGGGGGCCCTACAGACCGAAGGTATGGAAAGTTGATGATCGTCCAGCGGCGAATCCGGAGATCATTGCACATGTCCGGACAGCGCCTCTCGAAACGAGGCCGGCCGCGAATGTCGTACCCGGTCATCGTCGTCGCACGACCGCCCCCATTGGGATACGCGGTCACCGGGCGGCCACTGTGGACCCCGCTCGCCGCCCGGACCGGTGGCGCTTTTCCGCCGGCGCCGGTGCCGACGGGGGCCGCCTGTGCCGGCGGGTCAAGCTGACCCCGGCGAGCACCACCACCATCCCGGCGGCTGTCCGGAGGTTGAAACCCTCGTCGAGCACGATGACCCCCAGCGCCACCGAGACCACCGGCAGCAGATAGCCGACCGTCGCGGCGTTGGTGGCGCCCTCCGCGGCGATGACCCGGTAGGTGAGGTGGAAGGTGATCCCGGTGGCGACGACGCCCAGGATCACGACAGCGATCAGGATCTTGGGGCTGATCTCGATCGCTGTCAGACCGCCGGCCGGCAGGGTCAGCGCGGTCAGGCCGGTCGCCGCGATGAGCTGCGCCGCGGACAGCGAGACGGTGGGGATACCCCTGCCAACCAGGGTGCGGCCCATGAGCGCGAAGCCGACGGCATAGCTCGCCGCCGCGGCGACGATGGCGAGGGCACCCCAGCCGACCGGCCCGGTCGTCTGCCACGGAGCGAAGATCAACACGACCCCGGCGAACCCGAACAGGAGTCCGCCCAGCCGGACCGGCCGGAGTACACCCTCGGAGCCGCTGACGACGCCGATCAGCAGGGCCCATAGCGGCGTCGTCGCGTTCAGGACACCGGCCACCCCGGAGTCGATGGTCTGCTGGCCGATGCTGAACATGGCGAACGGCAGGGCGTTACAGAAGAAGGCGGCCACGACGATGTGACCCCAGGTCGACCGATTCCGAGGCAGCCGTCGACCGGAGGCGAGGCATGCGACCAACAGCGTGGCGGAGCCGAGGACGCACCGGCTGAGGGTGACCTGGACCGGTGTCAGCGCGTCCAGGGCCAGCTCGATCCAGAGGAAGGTCGATCCCCACAGCAGGGCGAGCACACCTATCCGCAGACACGCCCAGGTCCTGCCCATGACACCGTTCACCTTGATCTCCTTGATCAGCCCCCCGTGAACGGTGCCGCAGTCGACCCTGAAGGACAAGCAAAAGGTTCTGCACATGCGTTAAGTTCCGCTACATGATTGATGTGAGACGCCTCCAGGTACTGCGGGCGGTGGTCACCAGTGGGTCGGTGACCGCGGCGGCGGCGCACCTCGGCTACACCCCCTCCGCCGTCAGCCAGCAGGTGGCGGCGTTGGAGAAGGAGGCTGGGATCGCACTACTCGAACGGGTCGGCCGGGGCGTCCAGCCCACGGCGGCGGGCCGACTGCTCACTGGGCACGCGGCCATCATCAGCCAGCATGTCGCCGAGGCCGAGACCGCGCTGGCCGACCTGCGCGCCGGGCGCACGGGCCGGCTGACGATCCGCTATTTCGCCTCGGTCGGCCCGACCCTGCTGGCACCCGCCCTCGCCCGGCTCCGGCGCGAGCATCCGGGTGTGACGATCGACCCCAAGCTGACTGATCCAGGTGATCCGCTGCTGGACGTGGCGCAGGGCAACGCCGACCTGGCCATCGTGGTCCGCCGGCCGGCCGAGGAGAGCCATCAGGGCATCCGCATGGTGCCCCTGCTCGACGACGCGTACCGGGCCGTGCTGCCCGCCGGCCACCCGCTCAGCACGCAACGGGTGGTCGACCTGGCCGACCTCGCCGGCGAACCCTGGGTCGGCAGCGAACCCCCTGGCCCCTGCCTGGAGCCGATAATCGATGGCTGCGCCGCGGCGGGCTTCAGCCCGGACTTCGTGGCGAAGTCGGAGGACCACGCCACGGCTCAGGGATTCGTCGCAGCTGGCCTCGGAGTCAGCCTCATCCCCGGACTGGGCCTGGCCGCTCGCCATCCTGGCGTCGCCGTCCGGCGGGTCCGGCGCCCGGAGCCGATCAGGAAGATCCACGCCGCGGTCCGGGAGGTCTCACTGGGGCAGCCCGCACTACGGGCGCTGATCGACGCCCTCGTCGACATCGCGAAAGAATGAGAGTAGGTGTTGGGTGTTGACTGTCGGGCTCTGACCCAGGAGCGGCGTCGAGCTGGCTCAGGTGGCGATCCGACGGGGACCGGCTACGCACCGGACTGCGGCGTCGCCATCGTCGTGCCTGCCCGCAGGGTTGCCAACGCGCCGCTCCAGGCGTCCAACTGGTCGAGCATCGTGTTCACCGCACCCTCCTGATGAGCGCCCGGCTTGAAGACGCTGAAGTTCTCGAAGTCGGTGAAGAGCGAGAGGGCCACCTGCGCCCTGACATCCGCCATCTGCAACTCGGCCACCACCAGCCGCAGGTGCTCCACCGCCCGGGTGCCGCCGACGCTGCCGTAGCTGACGAACCCGACCGCCTTGTTGTTCCACTCGGCGTAGAGGAAGTCGATCGCGTTCTTCAGCGCACCGGACGTGGAGTGGTTGTACTCCGGCGTCACGATGACGTACCCGTCGAACGAGGCGACCTTCTCGGCCCACCGCAGGGTGTGTGGCTGGGTGTACTGCCCGAGCGACGGGGGCGCCATCTCGTCGAGGTGCGGCAGATTGAAGTCCTTGATGTCGACGAGTTCGTACCTGGCGTCGCCGCGCTTGGTGGCGATGTCGTACACCCAGCGGGCCACCGCCTCCCCGTTACGGCCGGGACGGGTGCTGCCGATGATGATGCCGATTCTGGTCATTGCGCCCTTCCTTCCGTGTCCCCACGCGGTCGGGGAGCCGTCGGCGGTTACCCCGTCTGCGTGGTTTCGAACGGGCACAGCGGCCCAACGGACCTTCGCGTCAGCCGTGTCGCTGGGCGGCCTGGTGGAGCAGGTTGACCAGCTCGGTGACGAGCGCGGCCGGCCGTTTGCGGTGGACGATGCTTATCTGGCGTGCCGGGGCGTTGCCCTCGAGGTCCCGGGTCTGGATCCCTGGGTCCTCGTCGAGCACCATCGCCGGCACCAGGGCGATGCCGAGCCCGACCCGGACGAGCGCGAGGGTGAGGGCGTAGTCGGCCGTTTCGTAGCTGATCCGCGGTGTGAAGCCCGCCCGGGTCGCGAGCATGTCGAGGCAGACGCGGTTGGGTATGCCGCGTCCGCCGGAGATCCAGTGTTCGGTGTCGAGGTCGGCGAGGTCGACCCCGGCGGGAGTGGTGGCCGCCAGGGGAGCACGAGGCGCAGCGGGTCGGTGAGCAGTGGCCGGCGGGTGAGTCCCTGCGTGGGTACGGCGGCGACGCCGGGATACCGGTGTGTGATCAGCAGGTCGAGGTCGCCGGAGCTCACCAACCCGTAGCCGTCGGGTGGTTCCAGGTCCAGCAGGGACAGCTGGACTGCGGGGTGACGCCCGCCCAGTTCGGCGAGGGCGGCGGGCACCAGGGTGGCGCCGGCGGTGGCGAAGGTGCCGATCGCGATCCGGCGCTGCTCGGTCCCCGCGGCCAGGGCGGCGGCCGCCTCGGCCTCGCGCAGCTCACCGAGCACGCGCTCACCGTGCTGGACGAGGACCGCGCCGACGTCGGTGAGCCGTACCCCGGACCCACTTCGCTCGACCAACCGTGCCTTGAGCTCCGCCTCGAGCTTGCTCAGCTGTTGGGACACTGCCGAGGGCGTGTACGACATCCGACGGGCCGCCTCGGCGATGGATCCGGCGCGGGCGACTTCGACGAGCACTCGCAGCCGGCCGACGTCCAGGGTCATTAAGTGATGCTAACGGCACCTCACCAACCGTCGCTGGCACTTAACCTCGATCCGTGGATCAGTATCAGGATGGTCCTTTGACTTTGCCGTGATGATCTTGGTTGGTGGAGGGCGCGTCTGACCGGCTGGCCCGGTGTCCAGCCTGCTCGGGTTCCCGCTCGTCGGGTGGTGTGTGGGTGCGGTGCTGGTGGGTGGTGCGTGCCGGGTGGTCGTTGGTCAGGTCGTGAAGACGGCTTTCCAGAAGGTGAGCCAGGCGGCGGCGCGGGGCCAGTGCGTGGGTAGGTGCAGCACGGGGCGGCGTTGCGGGCGGGCGAGCCGGGCCGCGACGTTGATCAGGTGGGTGCGCAGGGTGGCGCCGCGGGCCACCGCGTAGCGGCGTGTGGCGGTGAGGGTGCCAGCGGCGCGCAGCAGGTTGTGGGTGATCGCGGCCAGGATGTTCCAGGCGGCGTTGGCGGGAAACGACCCTGAGGGCTGGTGGGCCCAGGGGCCGTCGATGAGGTCGGACCAGACGGTTTCGCAGACGGCGTGGCGGCGGTGGGTGATGTCGGCCTCGGGGGCCGGTTCGGTGTTGTTGGTGAAGAACGGGTGGTAGCGCCAGACCGGGAACAGAGGGTCCTGGGTGTTGGCGTCGAGCACCCGGCGCACGACGAGCCAGCCGGTGATCTCGTGGCGGGTGCCGGCAAACGCGGTGAACTCCACTTCGGACACCTGGGCGTCGGAGATCAGCTCACCGGTGTCGGGATCGGTGACCGCGCCGGGGTAGTGCACCGGCGTGTACGCCTCGTCGGGGATGGTGGCGATCGCGGCGTCAACGGCGGGATTGCGGGCGATGGCGAACGAGAAGTTCGCTCCGGCTTTGACTACCGCAGCGATGACCTTGCCGCTGCAGTACGCGGAGTCGCCGCGTACCAGGATGTTCCCGGCCTGCGCGCCAGCGTCGGTGGCGGTATTGATCGCCTCGGTGACCATGCTGGCCGCGCCCTTGGCGGAGCCGGCGCGTCCGGCCCGTAACCGCACCCCGGCCACCACCGGCGCCGCGGTCTCGGTCGAGATGGTCACCGCGAGCGGCGACAGGCCCCGGCGCAGGATGCTCTTGCCCGCGACCTTCGTGTGCCCGAACGACGCGCCCTGCTTGGCGTGCCCGTACACCGGGCGCAGCAACGAGTCGATGTCGATGAAGACGCGGTCGCCGATGCCGGCCAGCACCGGGGTGCGCTTGGCCAGAGCGACCAGGTGCCGGCGCAGCACCGCCGACAGTTGCCGGGTGTGGCCATGGGTGAACTCCCGCAGGAAGATCCCCAACGTGGCGTTGGCGTAGACCCCGCCGAACAGCTCCTTCATCCCGCCGGAGCGGATTACGTCCAGGTCGTCGATGCTGTCCGCCCCGGCAGCCATCCCCGCGATGATCGAGGTCAGCTTCGGCGTCGAGTTGGCCGCGCCGGACTTCACCCGCTCATCGACGAACCGGACATGCTCATCCAACAGTCGCGACAGCCCGGCCTGCTCGGCCAACTCCAGCAGCGGCACCAGACCCGCATGCGACACGAGATTGTCATCATCGAACACCGCGCCGTCGCCGCGCCACGCATGAGATCCTTGCACCGAGAGTGTCCTTCCGAGCTGGTGTGATTCGAGTCCTAGACAAACCCGATCATCCCAGCTCAGAGGGCACTCTCGTCACATCTCCACGCCGCTTCCGCTCAGTAGTGCACCGATCCAGTCCACGGATCGAGGCTTAAGCCTCGATCCGTGGATCAGTATCAGGATGGTCCTTTGACTTTGCCGTGATGATCTTGGTTGGTGGAGGGCGCGTCTGACCGGCTGGCCCGGTGTCCAGCCTGCTCGGGTTCCCGCTCGTCGGGTGGTGTGTGGGTGCGGTGCTGGTGGGTGGTGCGTGCCGGGTGGTCGTTGGTCAGGTCGTGAAGACGGCTTTCCAGAAGGTGAGCCAGGCGGCGGCGCGGGGCCAGTGCGTGGGTAGGTGCAGCACGGGGCGGCGTTGCGGGCGGGCGAGCCGGGCCGCGACGTTGATCAGGTGGGTGCGCAGGGTGGCGCCGCGGGCCACCGCGTAGCGGCGTGTGGCGGTGAGGGTGCCAGCGGCGCGCAGCAGGTTGTGGGTGATCGCGGCCAGGATGTTCCAGGCGGCGTTGGCGGGAAACGACCCTGAGGGCTGGTGGGCCCAGGGGCCGTCGATGAGGTCGGACCAGACGGTTTCGCAGACGGCGTGGCGGCGGTGGGTGATGTCGGCCTCGGGGGCCGGTTCGGTGTTGTTGGTGAAGAACGGGTGGTAGCGCCAGACCGGGAACAGAGGGTCCTGGGTGTTGGCGTCGAGCACCCGGCGCACGACGAGCCAGCCGGTGATCTCGTGGCGGGTGCCGGCAAACGCGGTGAACTCCACTTCGGACACCTGGGCGTCGGAGATCAGCTCACCGGTGTCGGGATCGGTGACCGCGCCGGGGTAGTGCACCGGCGTGTACGCCTCGTCGGGGATGGTGGCGATCGCGGCGTCAACGGCGGGATTGCGGGCGATGGCGAACGAGAAGTTCGCTCCGGCTTTGACTACCGCAGCGATGACCTTGCCGCTGCAGTACGCGGAGTCGCCGCGTACCAGGATGTTCCCGGCCTGCGCGCCAGCGTCGGTGGCGGTATTGATCGCCTCGGTGACCATGCTGGCCGCGCCCTTGGCGGAGCCGGCGCGTCCGGCCCGTAACCGCACCCCGGCCACCACCGGCGCCGCGGTCTCGGTCGAGATGGTCACCGCGAGCGGCGACAGGCCCCGGCGCAGGATGCTCTTGCCCGCGACCTTCGTGTGCCCGAACGACGCGCCCTGCTTGGCGTGCCCGTACACCGGGCGCAGCAACGAGTCGATGTCGATGAAGACGCGGTCGCCGATGCCGGCCAGCACCGGGGTGCGCTTGGCCAGAGCGACCAGGTGCCGGCGCAGCACCGCCGACAGTTGCCGGGTGTGGCCATGGGTGAACTCCCGCAGGAAGATCCCCAACGTGGCGTTGGCGTAGACCCCGCCGAACAGCTCCTTCATCCCGCCGGAGCGGATTACGTCCAGGTCGTCGATGCTGTCCGCCCCGGCAGCCATCCCCGCGATGATCGAGGTCAGCTTCGGCGTCGAGTTGGCCGCGCCGGACTTCACCCGCTCATCGACGAACCGGACATGCTCATCCAACAGTCGCGACAGCCCGGCCTGCTCGGCCAACTCCAGCAGCGGCACCAGACCCGCATGCGACACGAGATTGTCATCATCGAACACCGCGCCGTCGCCGCGCCACGCATGAGATCCTTGCACCGAGAGTGTCCTTCCGAGCTGGTGTGATTCGAGTCCTAGACAAACCCGATCATCCCAGCTCAGAGGGCACTCTCGTCACATCTCCACGCCGCTTCCGCTCAGTAGTGCACCGATCCAGTCCACGGATCGAGGTTAAGGCCCGGGCTGCCGACCATGAGAGCATGACCGCATCTGCCCAGCCCCTCGACGCCGCGGACGTGGCCGCAGCGGCGCGCGCGATTCGTCCGTACGTACGCTGGACACCGCTGCTCCAGGCCGAGGTCGACGGCCGCCGGCTGGTGCTCAAGCTTGAACACCTGCAGCGCAGCGGCTCGTTCAAGCTGCGTGGTGCGCTGAACGCGATGCTCACCGGCCCCCGCGCGCAGCACGTGGTCACCGCGTCCGGCGGCAACCACGGCCTGGGCGTGGCCACCGCCGCCGCCTTGCTCGGCCTGTCGGCCACGGTGTTCGTCCCCACCACGGTCCCGGCCGGCAAGGCGCGGCGCATCGAAGCGACCGGCGCGCGGCTGGTCCGTCACGGCGCGACGTACGCCGAAGCGGCGACCGCCGCAACCGAGGTAGCGGACCAGCCCGGTCACCGGTACCTGCCCGCCTACGACGATCCCGCGGTGATCGCCGGCCAGGGTACGGTCGCCGCCGAGATCGTCGCCGACGCACCCGAGGTCGACGCGGTGGCCGTCGCGGTCGGCGGTGGCGGCCTGGCCGCCGGCACCACGCTCGCGATCGGCCCGCGCACCACGGTCGCAGTCGAGCCGCACCAGTGTCAGTGCCTGGCCGACGCGCTCGCGGCGAACCGGCCGGTCGACAGCGCGGTGAACTCCGTGGCAGCCTCCGCGCTCGGCGCCACCCGGATCGGCGAGTTGCCGTTCGCGATCCTCCAGCGCCGCCCCGTGCAGTCGGTGCTGGTCGGCGAGGCCGAGCTGCTCGCCGCCCGCGACCTGCTGTGGGAACAGTTCCGGGTGGCGGCCGAACCCGCCGCGGCCGTCCCGTTCGCGGCCTGGCTCGCCGGCCGGGTACCCGGGCAGCTGCCCTGCGTGGTGATCTGCGGCGCGAACACCGACTGGTCCCCGGACCACGCCTAACCGATGATCTCCGATCGCCGGTTGGGCAAGATCAGGAATGACCGCGTCCCCGGCGTGGGCCGCGCCCTGCTCCCCCGTTTCGGCTCTCCGGTGACCCCGTTTTTGTAGGTTGACGGGGAGCGCCAGGTTGCCAGCGCCTCCGCTTGCCGGTGCGGCGTGCCAGAGGAGGCGAACGCGGTGACGTCCAGCCCGCTCCCCCGGATCCTTCGCCGGCGCGGCGAGCCCGCCTATCCGACGTTCCTGGAGCTCTTCTTCGACCTGGCCTACATTTTCATGCTGTCCCGGCTCTCGGCGGGACTGGCCGACGACCTCACCGTCCGGGGCGCCGCCCAGACCGCCGTGCTGCTGTCGGCCGCCTGGTGGGTCTGGGTGCTGACCGCGTGGCTCACCGACCTGTTCAACCCGCGGCTACCGATCATCCAGGCCACCGTGCTGCTGGTCATGTTCGGCACCCTGCTGATGGCGATCGCGGTGCCGCGTGCCTTCGCCGACTACGGGTGGCTCCTCGTCGCGGCGTACCTCGGCATCCACCTCGTCCGCGACGCCGTCCTCATCCCCGGTACCCGGGTGAACCGCCCGATCCAGGCCAGGAGCATCCGGGTCTTCTTCTGGCTCGGCGTCACCGCTGTGCCCTGGGCGGCCGGGGCGTTCGTGCACGGAACGGGCCGGCTGCTGCTCTGGTCGGTCGCGGCGGCGGTCGACCTCGGATCGGCCCGGATCGGCTGGCCGACGCCGAAACTCGGCCGCACCGAACTCGCCAGCCAGATCTTCACCGGCACCCACCTGTCCGAGCGGCACCGGGAGATCTTCATCATCTCGCTCGGCGAGCTGATCCTGAGCGCCGGCACGGGGCTGGCCGGCAGTGACTTCCAGGCCGGCCGGGTGGCCGCGAGCGCCGTCGCGTTCGCCAGCGCGGTGCTGCTCTTCCAGCTCTACTTCCACCGGGTGCGGCAGCTCCTGGCACCGCCCGTCGTCACGGTGGTGGAGCGGGTCCGCTCCGGCACCTCCACCTCGTACAGCCACCTGGTGATGGTGGCCGGGGTGCTCGTGGTCTCGACCAGCGTCTCGCTGGTCACCGGCCGGCCGTTCGGTGCGGCGCCGGCCGCCTGGATCGCCGTCATCCTCGGCGGGCCGGCCCTGTTCCTGCTCGGGAGCTGCCTGTTCGACGGTGTGCTCACGGGACGGGTGCTGTGGTCCCGGGCGGTGGGGATGGTGGCGCTGGGCGCCATCGCGCCCGCATTGGCGCCGCTTCCGCCGCTGGCCATCCTGGTCGTGGCGAATCTGATCCTGCTGCTCACCCTGGTCTGGGAGGCACTGCCCGCGCGCTCGCGGCTGGTCCGGGCCACCGTGCCGACCGGGTGAGGGCTCACCCGAGCGCCGGTGGCATCGGCATCCGGGCGTGCACGCGGGTACTCACCAGGTTCGCCGCGGCGATCAGTGCCAGGACGCTCATGGCCAGCAGCGCGACCAGGACCGGCGGCAGCAGTGACGAGGCCGGCGCCACGCCGGCCAGCAGCACCAGACCGACCAGCCGGGACCGGGAGATCCGACCGAACACCGTGTAGTCCAGCACGCCGCGACCGACCAGGAACAACGCCGGTCCGCCCAGGATGACCGCAGCCCACGAGGCCGGCGTCTCCCCGAAAGGACGCATCACGACGAGCTGGCTGGTGACCGCCATTCCGCCGACGCCGGCCACCATGATCAGATGAGTGACCGCGGCAGACTGCGTGAGCAGCGTCGGGTTCGTCGACCGCGCAATGGCCTCGGTCAGCAGCTCCCCGGCCCGGTAGATGTAGATGCGCCAGGTCAGCACCACGATCATGAACACCACCAGGAAGGCCCAGGCCCGGTCCATCGTGTACTCGTTCAAGCTGAAGGTCGTCCCGGTCACGAAGATGGACGCGCCGAGCGCGACGATGACGAACTGCCGGTACCGCTCGGCCACCCGCCCGCCGACCAGCCGCCATTCCTGCGGGGTGGACCGACCGAGCCGCGGCACGGGCCAGCCGAGCGAGGCGGCGGCGTACTCGACGCCGACGGCCGCCACCCAGAGCACCAGGCGGGTGGGGCCGGCGGTCAGCCCGCCGCCGATCCAGCCGGCCGCGGCGATGGTGTACCAGAACATGATCCGGCCGCTGCGGCGGGGCTCAGCCGCAGTCGGCCGGAGCAGGAGGTAATAGCTGCTCGACCCGAGGTGGATGGCCAAATAGGTGACCGCGAAGAGCAGGCCCCGCTCGCCATACGCGTCCGGCGCCGCTGCTGCCAGCAGCAGGCTGGCGGCCGCCACCCCGATGAGCTGCACCTGGACCGCGGGCCGAGCCAGGTCGAGGGTGTCCGCGGCCCACGTGGTCAGCGACCAGACCAGGGTGAACGCGAGCAGCAGGACCACGGTCTCCCCGACGCCGGTCCAGGTCAGATCGACGGCGAGCGTCTTGACCAGGGAGATCAGCGCAAAGACGTAGACCAGATCGAAGAAGAGCTCGAGGAACGCCGGCCGCCCCGGGTCCCGCTGGGCCGGGGCCGCCGCACCGGCGCCGCCTTCCGCTGTCATCGCCATCCTCCGGACCGGCCGCACCGTCCTCGCCTACCGATACGGTCACCGGCCTGACGCCAGCAACACCATCGTGGTGCTTCAGCGGGATCGTTCACGTCGTCGCCCGGGGAGGCCGTGCACCGCAGATGGTGGCACGCGGCACCCGCCCCTGCGCCGGCTTCGGCCGGATCGGTCCGCCGGCGGTCGGTGCTGGCTACGCTTCCGCTAGATCCTTGGGTTCGAGATTCTGAACACGAGGATCTAGGTGAACCGGAGGGACGGATGACGCAGGCGCGCGTGGCGGTACTCGGGCTCGGCGGCATGGGCGCGCCGATGGCCGCGAACATCCTCCGCGCGGGTCTGCCGACGGTCGTCTGGAACCGCAGCCCGGAGGCCGCCCGCCGGCTCGGTGACCAGGGCGCGGAGGTGGCCGGCAGCCCGGCCGACGCGGTACGTCGCGCCGACCTGGTGATCACCATGGTGACCGACGCGGACGCGGTCAGGTCCATCGCCACGGACCAGGGGATGCTGGCCGCGATGGCCGAGGGCGCAGTGTGGGCCCAGATGAGCACCATCGGCGTGACCGAGACGGAACGCCTCGCCCGGCTGGTCGCCGGGGAGCGTCCCGACGTGGTCCTGGTGGACGCCCCGGTGGCGGGCAGCCGGGGCCCGGCCGAGCAGGGCCGGCTCGTCGTCCTGGCGTCCGGGCCGGAGCAGGTCCGGGACCGGGTCGCGCCGGTCTTCGACGCGGTGGGCCAGCGTACGGTCTGGGTCGGGCCGGCCGGGGCCGGCTCCCGGCTGAAGCTGGTCAACAACCTGCTGCTCGCCTTCGTGGCCGAAGGGCTCGCCGCGGCGGTCGCGTACGGTGACGCCCTCGGCCTGGACCGCGCGGCGGTCCTCGGCGCCCTGCACGGCAGCCCGCTGGTGTCGCCCTGGGCCGCGGAGAAACTTGAGCGGATCGGCCGGGACGACTACACGACCCAGTACTCCCTGGCCCTGGCGCTCAAGGACGTCAACCTGGCGCTGCGCGAGGTCGAGGCCGGCCGGTTCCCGGCCGCCGAAGGCCTCGCCGCCGAGTGGCAATGGGTGGTTGATCAGGGGCTCGGTGTCCAGGACCTGACCGTGGTCACCCGTGCCCTGTCGCGGCTGGGCGAGCCCGCCTGAGCCACGTCCCGGCCGGTCGGATGCCTCCGCGACCACCTCGACAACCGCCCGGGGCGGGCTGAGCCGGCTGTCCGGGCTGCTCGCCGGCCAGTGCGGTGCCGTGCCGCTGGGCAGTTGGGCCGCCAGGACGTGCCTGACGGCCCAACCTGGTGGCTCAGTGGATGGCGACGGGCGTGGTGAACTGCTCCGCCTGCTGGTCGTCGAGCCGGTGCGACGGCTCGCGCCGGCGGGGCAGGAACGCGACCGGGATGAACGTGGCCAGCACGAGCGCGAACCCCACCCAGAACGTGGTGGCGAAGGAGCTGGCCGCGAAGTCGAGCCCGCGCTCGATGAGCGACGGCTCGACCGGGAACTGCTGGGTCAGGTCCGGCTGCTGCTGGCTGGTGATGGCCAGCCAGGCCTCGGTGATCGGTTTGCCGCTCGGATCCGTCACGCCGGGGATCGGCCGGGAGCCGTTCAGTTCGTTGGTGAGGATCACCGACATCACGGCGGCGCCGACGGAGCCGCCGATCTGCTGAAGGATGTTGACCAGGGTGGAGCCGCGGGCAACCTCCTGGGCGTGCAGGGTCTTCAGCGCCGAGGTCATGATCGGCATCATCGTGCCTCCCATGCCCAGGCCCATGACGAACAGCGACCCGCAGAGCAGCCAGTACGAGGTGTGCGGGTCGACCTGGGTGAAGGCGAAGAACCCGAGGACGATGAGCGCCAGCGCGAAGGGCACCGTCCGGCCGACGGGCACCCGGTCGGCCAGGATCCCGGCGACCGGCATCGTGATCATCGCACCGATGCCCTGCGGCGCGATCAGCAGGCCGGCGGCCAGCGTCGACTCACCGCGCACCTGCAGGAAGTAGCTCGGGAACAGCAGCCCGGCACCCATGAACGCGACGATGAACACGAACAGGGTCACCGCCGCGACGGTCAGCCTGCGGTTGGCGAACAGCCGCAGGTCGAGCAGGGGGTGGCGAGGCTTGAACGAGTACAGGACGAACCCCACCACCAGCATGCCGCCGACCAGCATCGGCGCCCACACCTCAGCATCGGCGAACGTGCCGGCCTCGGGCAACGAGGAGACGCCGTAGAGGAACAGGGCGAGCCCCGGCGAGAGCATCAGCATGCCGAGGAAGTCGAACGACTCCGACGGCTCGGGGTTGTCCTTCGGCAGCGCCAGCAGGGCGTAGACGAGCGCGACGGCACCGATCGGCAGGTTGATCAGGAAGATCCAGTGCCAACTCGCCGTGTCGATCAGCCAGCCACCGAGGATCGGACCGCCGATCGGCCCGAGCAGCATCGGGATGCCGAGGACGGCCATCAGCCGGCCGATCCGGTTCGGCCCCGCCGCCCGAGTCATGATCGTCATGCCCAGCGGCATGAGCATGCCGCCGCCCAGTCCCTGGAGGACGCGATAGCCGATCAACTGTCCGATCGTGTCGGCCGTGGCGCACAGCGCGGACCCGATCGTGAACAGCGCCAACGCCACCATGTAGAGGCGCTTGGTGCCGAAACGGTCGGCTGCCCACCCGCTGAGCGGGATCACCGTGGCCAGCGCGAGCGTGTAGCCGGTCATCGTCCACGCGACTCGGGCGTAGGACGCGCCGAACTCGCTCTGGAACGTCGGCAGCGCGACGCTGACGACCGTCACGTCGAGGATCGACATGATGGCACCGAGAACGACGACCCCGGCCACCTTGAGGACCGCGGCGTCGAGCTTGTCCGATGTCGCGACAGGTTGCTGGGTCACAAATAATCTCCTGAGTTCGGCCCGATCGGGGGCGGTAGGCGGCGCCGCGCCCAGCGGCGCAGGCACCCCGTCAAGCGAGGTCCGCACGCAGATTAGCGACCCGCACCGACACTTGCGCTCGGATTTGGCGCGTTCGGGGCCAGAGCAGTGCGGCGAAGACCGCGAGCGATCCGGCGGTGGCCGCGATGAACAGCGCCGAACCGAGGGTGATGAGCCGGTCGAGGCGGCGCAGCGTCCGCGCCCACACCGGACCGAACTCACCGACGGGTACGCTCACCAGCCGCGGCCGGTGGGCGACGGCGAAGGTAATAGCGGAGAGCAGGAACACCACGGCCGGTACGACCGCGAGCCGGACCAGCAGGTGGGCGGCACGGTCGACGCCGAGGTACTGCAGGCCCGCCCGGCAACGAACTGGCCCCGGTGCTGATCGGCGTGCTCGTCTGGCCGAGCCTGTGGGGGCAGGGGAACGTCACCGACTCGGTCGCGCTCGTGGGGAGGAAGGCGCCCGGGTCGACTCCCGGGCGCCGGCCGCGACGTCACGGCTGCGTCAGACGCACACCGCCTCGGGGGCCCGGTCCATCGTCAGCCTCGGACGCCGGGCGGCGTGGGGGGCGTTACCCGCACCCGCTCCTCCTCGGGGCGACTCTCGATGTCGTCGAGCTGCTCGCAGATGGTCTTCCGCAGGTCGTCGTAGTCGCGGAAGTAGTAGTCGTTGAACAGGGTGTAGCCGGTCCACATCAGGTTGGCGCACACCCGCGGCGGCACCTTGCCCGTCGCGGCGCCCATGCCGACCAGCGCCACCGACCTGATGCTGCCCGGCTCCCGCTCGTTCTGCACGTGGATGGCCTGGAACGCGGCGGCGCACGCCAGCGCCACGTTCAAGGTCTCGCTCACGTTCTCGGCCGACTGCTCCATGGTCGGCGTCGAGATCAGGAACTTCGGGTTGGTCGCCCCGGACGGCACGCACACGGCGCTGCCCACCGGCAGCGACCCACCGAACTGATCGCGGATCGCCCGCTGGACGCGGAGCTGGATGCCCGCCCCGAGGTGCCGCTTGATGGCCGCGTCGACTCCGCCGTCCATCCGCCCACGGGAGTTGGTCGGGCTGACCCAGGCGTCGACGTGCTGGGTGAGGATCGATCCCTTATGGATCTCGACCGCGGGGGTGTCGGCGAATGCCGCCAGCCACGCCTGGACCACCTTCGCGTTGACGTCTCTCAGCACCACCTTGAGCAGCGGCTTCTCGGTGTCGACGGGCATGGTTCACTCCGATGGTGGGAAGGGGTGTCTCCGACGTGGATCAAGGTATCGCGCCCCACCGACATCGGGACGCTGCGCGGACATCCATGATCAATCTCCGCGACAAACGCACGTACCAGACGCTCACCACGGTGTCAGACGGCTCTGCGATGCTGCGGGCACCCATCCGGAATCGTCACACGACACAATGCCCTCACCTTGATCATCCGTGCCGTCACGGGCACGGCTCGCCGCTCCGGGAGCCCCACGATGAGCGACACCGACGCCCCCACCCCGCCCGACCCGAACGACCCGCTGGCCCTCGCCGAACTCTTCACCGGCGGTGGCGAGCCGTGGCTACCCCTGCTGAAGCCGGTCATCGAGGCCCAGCCGGCCGCGGCCACGTTCATCGGCCCGGGCCGCAGCCCGAAGGTCGTACCCGTGCGGGAGCTGACCTTCCAGGCGCTCAAGCCCAACCCGCCGCACAAGTGGAAGGTCGTCGTCTTCGGGCAGAACCCGTACCCGCGGACCGAGAGCGCCACCGGCATCGCGATGTTCGACAACACCTTCCACGACTGGGACGACAGCCAGTTCGGCAAGGTCGTCACCATCCGCTGCATCATCAAGGCCGCCGCGATGTGGAAGCGCGGCATCCCCAAGAAAACGCCGATCGCGGACATCCGCGCCCTGCTGAGGAAGCACGACACCGTGCAGCCGCCGGAGTGGTTCCAGGCGATGCTCACGCAGGGCGTACTGCTCCTGAACGCGGCACTCACCGCGAGCAGCGACGGCGCGATGGCCACCGACCGGCACACCGCGTTCTGGCGACCGGTCGTCGAGAAGCTCGTCGAGGAGATCCTGCAGGCCAAGCAGAACGCCGACGAGCAGGACCGGGGCGTGGTGTTCGCGTGGTGGGGGGCGCACGCCCGCAGCCTGAAGCGGGTCGTGCTCCAGCTCGAGAAGAAGTACCCCGAGGTGGAGGTCCGGCACATCGACCACCCCAACCCGGCGGCGCAGGGCGACATCTTCTGCGACGGGGACCACTTCGCCGAGGTGAACGCGGCGCTGACCACGCTGGGGGCCGACGAGATCGACTGGCTGCCCAGCAAGGGGTGGAACAAGCTCACGGAGCAGGCCGGCGGCACGGACGGGGACATCGCCGACCGGATGGGGGCGTTCATCGCCTCCACGATGGAGTTGCACCAGCTCTACCTGGAACGACTCGCCAGCGTCAAGGACGAGGGGCTGGTCCTTCCCGCGATCACCGGCGTGTTCGACACCCCGCTCATGGACTTCCGCGAGGCCGTCGCCCCAGTGGCCAGGCAGCTGTCAGGGCTCGACTGGCACGTGGAGCAGTCGCACCGGTTCGGCGAGAAACAGGCCGATGGCGTGGCCGGCGGCCTGTCCGCCGACGAGGTCGCGGCCCTCTACCTCTACACCTGCGAGTCGGCGTTCTACCGGCAGATCAACGCCACCCTGCGCAACCCGGACCGCAGCCGGGTCGTCCCGTACCTGCCGTATCTGCGACTGTTGTTCTCGGCCGTGTCGCGGCTTCCGGCCCGTCGGGAGCCGCTGTGGCGCGGGGTGTCGCTGGACCTGCGGGCGCAGTACCCCCTCGGCCAGACCGTGACCTGGTGGGGCGTGTCCTCCTGTACGTCGAAGCTCAGCGTGGCCCAGGCGTTCCTCGGCCGCCGCGGCAGGCGGACGCTCTTCGAGGTGCACCCCGCGCGGGCCGTGGGCATTCGCAGATTCTCCGCGTTCACCGGCGAGGAGGAGTTCATCCTCGCCCCCGGCACGCAGCTCAAGGTGACCGACATCAAGGCGGAACGCGGCGGCCTGTGCACCGTGCGGCTGACCGAACTGGCCGAGCAGCGCCTCGTGGCGTGAGCAGCCACGGCGGATCGGGGACCGCCGCGATGCCGCGTCGGCCCCGACCCGCGGAGCGTGACCGGACGTCTCTGGCGTTGCGGGTGAACGCCAGGCCGAGCTGGACCTGGGTCCCGGGCGGCCGGGCCGGCCGGTACGCGTGCGCCGGTCTGACCCCGCGACGGCGTGCGGGCGCTCACGCGACGGAGTGTCGGTGGGCTCCCGTACCGTCGCTGCCGTGATTACTGTCGCCGATGTCCGCGCCCTGACCCGGACGTTGCCGCGCACGACCGAGCACCTGATCCACGACCGGGTGAAGTTCCGCGTCGGCGCCATCGTGTACGTCGCGTTCTCCCGGGACGAGCAGACGATGGGTTTCGGCTACCCGAAGGAGCAGCGGGACGGCCTCATCGCCGCGGAGCCCGAGCTGTTCTTCCTCCCGCGCCCGTCCGACGTGCGGTTCAACTGGGTGTGCTGCCACCTGGCCCGGCTGGACCACGCCCAGATGACCGAGCTGGTGACGGAGGCGTGGCGGATGGTGGTGCCGAAGTTCCTCGCGCGGCAGCGGCTGGGCGACTGAGGCTGAGCCCGCCTGCCGGGTCAGGGCGCCTTCGCGGTGAGGAGGTAGTCGTCGTCGTCAGGGCTCCACCGCAGCTCCACGACACCGCTGGTGGCGGCCGCCTTGCAGAACTGGAGAAAGCTGCGGTAGCCGAGCTTCTTCTCGCTGAAGTCGGGCCGGGCACGCCGGAGTTGATTCTTGAGACCGGACAGCGCCACCGCGCCCTCAGCGCCGGCCAGGTCCGACACGACGGAGCGCAGCAGCGCGAAGGCCACCTCCCGGTCCCCCTGCTCGGGCAGAGACACCTCCGGGTCACCCTTGGCGGGCCCCTCCGCCAGCTCGATCACGTTACGGCCGGCGAGGTGCCGCAGGAGTTCCCCGAAGGTGCGGAAACCGTAGTCGGACTCGCTGAAGGTCGGGTCCTTGCGCAGCAGGGTGCGCTTCAGTCCGGAGGCGGTCACCTCGCCGCTGGAGCTGACCTGCAGGCCGGCCACGGTCTGGGCGACGAGGACGGCGAGGGTGTCGACGTCGCGTCCGGGTTCCTCCGCGGCCGGCTGCGGCTCGGGCTCCTGCTCGACCTGCTGCTCGGGGCTGGGCAGCCGCGCCGGGCGGCCCCGCCGACTCGGGGCCGCAGGGATCTCGACCCCCTCGAGGCGGTCGTAGTAGAGGAACTCGTCGCAGGCCGGCGGCAGCAGCGCCGAGGTGGACTTCTCCACTCCCACGCCGATGACCCGCTTGTTGAGCTCGCGCAACTTGTGGACCAGCGGGGTGAAGTCGCTGTCGCCGGTGCAGATCACGAACGTTGAGATGTATTCACGCTCGAACGCCAACTCGACGGCGTCGACGGCCATCTTGATGTCGGCGGCGTTCTTCCGGGAGGCGCCCATCCGCTGCGGGATCTCGATCAGCTCGACGTGCGACCGGGTGAGCATTCGCCGGTCCTCGTCGAAGTAGGACCAGTCGGCGTACGCCCGGCGCACCACCACCCGTCCCCGCTCTGCGAGGGCGTCGGCGATCGGGCGGAAGTCGAACGGCATCCCGCCGTGGTGGTCGCGCGCGCCCAGCGCGAGGTTCTCGTAGTCGAGGAACAGCGCTATCCGGTCTTCTTGATCCACGGAAGCCAGCGTACGCCCGGCTCAGGGCGAATTGCCGGTGACATGACGGCCCGGTGGTCGGCTCACGCGCCGACGGTCAATCCTCCTCGCGGGCGTAACTGTTGGCGCCGACCAGTTGCCGCTCGCGGTTCATCGCACAGTTGGCCACCACCGCGGACCGCTCCAGGGCGTCGTCGCCGAGCAGGTGGACACTCTCGCGCTGGTCGACCATGACGACATCATCCCAGGACGGGCCGCGGGACAAAGATCCTCTAGCCTTGCCCGGTGGCGCGGCGATGGGCGGTGGTGACGGAAACCGAGGCGCTGTCCACCGCCGGAACGCCGGCTCGGGCGCTGTCCGCGGGGAACGTCACCTATGTCGTCGGTCCGTTGGCCACACTCGTCATCGTCACGGCCGGGGACCGACCGGGTGACAGCGCCGTCCAGAGCGCCGACAGGCTGGAACTGCGCGAGCCGTTCCCGGAGACCGTCGAGGAGCGACTGGGCAACGCCGCGGCTCCGCGTCTCGGGTTCGTTCGCCTTGCCGAGGGCCTGCTGCCACTGGGGAGACTTCGGCTCATGGTCAGCCAGAGCCGGTCGACCAGCGTCGACGGCGGGCCCTGGCTGTTCGGCGGCCCGTCAGAGCTGACGTGGTGCGAGCTGCGCATGGCGGACCCGCTTCCGTTCGAGGTGCTCGACCGGGTGCGACCGACGCCCCAACAGCCGCTTCCCGATCCCGACTGGCTCCGGTTCCTGCCCGCCGACCCCGTCGCCGCGATGCGCGGCCACGTGGCGGGCTGGTACGCCGATCTCCCGCCCGCCGACCACGAACCCGTCCCGCCGGACCGGACGCTTCCCGAACCACTGCTCGCCCTCTACCGGGCCGCCGCCGGACGACGCGAGGTGCTCGGCGTCCACAACAGCATCTACCCGTGGGGCGAGTTGGAGTGCGAGGACGACGGGCGGGTGCAGTTCGGGGCGGAGAACCAGGGCGTCTTCGTCATGCTGTTCGACCCCACCGGGCCCGACCCGGTGGTGCAGTACGAAGGGGACGCCCCGGAAGGGGAGGGTGCGCCGCTGAGCACGGCTCTGCTGCAGTTCCTGCTCTCCGAGGCCGCCATCTCCAGCCCGTTCCACGGCTTCGCGACCGTCACCGCCGCCCACGCGGACCGGCTGGTCGGGTCGCTGCGCCCGGTGCCCCTGTCCCCCGACGGGTGGCCCGGCGGCATCATTCGGCACTACGTCGCGCCGGGGCTCGTCGCCACGACCACCACCCCCGCCGACGGCTCCGTCGACGTGTACGCCGGTGCCCGGCACCGCTGCGCGCTGCGCGCGCTGCGTGATCCGGGCTTCACCTGGGAACAGTTCAACGGCTGACCAGGGCTCCACCGGCAACGGTGCGGCCACCGAGGTCGGGCGAGCGTTCCAGCGGGCCCGCTGACGGCGTCGGGACCGCACGGACGGCGGGCGGCGCGGCCTCATCGCTCCGCCCTCCGGCCCGACTCGACGCGATCGAGCCGGCGGTCCAGGAGCGCCACGACGAGCAGGACCGCCGCCATCGTCGCGCTGACGCCGAGCAGCGGCAGCGCGTACCCGGCGACCGCGGTGAGGAGCAGGCCGAGCAGGCCGAGCAGCCGGGGCCAGGAGACCCGACGGTAGATGGCGGCGGACAGCCCGACCCGGCCGGCGAGGAAGAACGCGGGGCCGGCGACGGTGAGAGCGACCTCGATGCCGGACCCCCGGTCGGTCGGATGGGCGATCACCAGGTCCGCGGCCACGGACGTGGCCACCACGCCCGCGATCGTGATCAGGTGAATGTCGTTGGTGAGCACCCCGAACCGGGACGGGTTCCGTTCGTCGAGGGCGGCGCCCAACTGCTGGCCGGCGGGCGTGACGTACAGCAGGCCGATGAGCACCGCGGCGGCGAAGGACAGCAGGAACCCGACCGACTGCGCCGCCGCCATGTCGGTCGCCGAATAGGCCAGGCCCGCGGTGATCACCAGTTCGCCGAGCGCGATGATGAAGATCTGCTGGTACCGCTCGGTGAGGTGCCCGCCCCGCAGCCGCAGGTCGCCGGGTTGGGCTCGACCCAGCCCCGGGGTCGGCCAGCCCAGCCGGGGCCCGCCGTAGTCCAGCGCCAGGGCCAGCAGCCAGACCGGGATGCGGACGGCGGGCCAGGCCGCCCCCACCAACCACAGGATTCCCGTCGTACCGAACCAGGCCAGGATCCGGAAGGTACGGCGGCGCAGCGGATGCCCGCGGAGCGCGACCGCGGTGACGACGCCGCGCCCCACCTGGATCGCGACGTACGCGCCGGCGAAGAGCACCGCCCGACCGTCCGTCGCCTGCGGAACGGCGACGCTCATGAGGATCACGGCGAGCGTGGTGCCGACCAGGAGGCCCCGCACCCGCCCGCTGGCGCGGGCGAACCAGTCGCTGAACCAGACGGTCACCACCCAGACCCACCACAGCGGCAGCAGCAGCAGAACGGTGCGGGCCACCCCGGCCACGCTCAGGTCGGCCAGCAGGACGACGGACAACTGCCGGAGCGCGAGGACGAACGCCAGGTCGAAGAAGAGCTCGAGGAACGACGCGCGCAGCGGCTCGTCGCCTCGTCTCAGCAGCGCCGCCGGTGTGCTCGCCATCGCGGCTCCTCCCGGCGCGCCCTCCCCCGAATTCATACCATCGCCGCCACCGCCCCGGGCCAGACTCACGGTTCCGGGCGAGCCGGTCTGCGAGCGGCCGAGCGGCGGCGACGAATTTCACCCGGGCCGCCCGTCGCGGCGGCCCGGGCCGTTTCAGCGCCGGTCGCTCAGCCCTGCCGGGCCTTCTGTCGGGGATCGGCCTTGTTGATCACGTAGACCTTGCCCCGGCGGCGTACCACGATCGAGCTCGCTTTCTGCTTCAAGCTACGAAGGGAGCTTCTGACCTTCATCGCACCTCGTCCTTCCCTGGTGTCCTGAGCTCGTCGCGTACCCGGCGGGGCAGTGCCCATACCTGGCTCGGACGGCGACGGGGCATGGGGGAAATCGCCCCATCCGGGGTATCCGCCCCGGCGGCGGTGTTGTACGCGGCGATTTGTCCGGTCGGCAACGAGGTCTGGTCGCCGCTGGAGTACACCTGCCACGTCCGGGACGTGCTCCGAGTGCAGGGTGAGCGACTCGCGCTGGCCCTGGTGACCGAGGAGCCGGAGTTCACGCCGATGGGTCGCGATTAGCGCGCCGTCGCCGACGCGTACAACGCGCAGGACCCGCCGGCCGTGCTCGCCGAGCTGGCCGCGGCCGCAGGTCCGGACGCTGCTCTGGCTCGGTCGGCAGACCGTCCACGAGGGCGAGCACCACCTGCTCGACGTCCGTCGGGCCGCCCGGGCCCAGGCCGCCGCGCAGGGCTGACCCCGCGCCGCCGGTCCGGTGGCCGCCCGTCACGGTGTCGCGGTGGCGCCGCCGCACGGGTCGGCGCCGATCGTGCAGCCCTCGGGCGCTTTGGTGAGCGGGTCGGGATCACGGACGTCGAAGGTGAACGTCCGCGAGCCGCCGACCGGTACGGGCGGACCGGTGAACGTGACGGCCTGCCCGTCCTGCCGCCAGTCGGCCCCGTTGGCGGTGGCGACGGTGCCGCCCTTCGACAGGGTGACGACCACGGTCCAGCCCTTCGCCCGCGCGACACCGGAGTTGTCGAGCACCACCTCGCCGGTGTAGCCGAAGATCCGCGTCGAGGCGGTGCGGTAGCGGGCGGTCACGGCGGCGACCGGTGGGGCGAGCGTGGTGGGGGTGTGCGACGGCGTCGTCGCGGACCGGGTCGGGCGGGCGGCGGTGCTGGTGGTGGCCGTCCTGGGCCGGGCGGTGACGGCCGCCCGCTGTGGGCGCGTCTCGCCGGTCGCGGCGCTCGGCACCGGCAGCGGCGCCAGGTCCGATCCGGCGGCGGGCTGCCGCTCGGTGGGCAGCACGGCCCAGGCCGCCAGCCCGGCGGCCAGGACCGCGCCGGCCAGCACGGCGATCAGCACCGGCCGGCGGCGGCCGGCCGAGGGGTCGGCGACCGCCTCGACGACCGGTAACCGGGCGGTGTCCCCCAGCTCGCCGCGGCGCAGGTCGACCTGCTGAAAGGCCAGCCAGTCGAGGATGGCCGCCAACCGCACCGTCAGGGTCTGCTGGTGCCACTCCTCGCGGCGCGCCCGCTGCTCGGCCGGCCAGGCGCCGTGCTCCAGGATCTCCCGGACCGACAGCCGGCAACCGTCCGCCGTGGGCGTGATGGCGCAGATCAACCGGGTACGCCGGCCCGCCTCGTCGCACCCCAACGCCAGCAGTTCCGGCTCGCGCCGCTCGGTCACCTCGGCGTCGACGGCGGCGTCGAAGCCGGGCAGCCCGGCCGTGCAGAGCAGCAGCCTGCCCCGGGCTCCCGCCACCACCTCCACCTCGGTGAACCACCGGGCGAGCAGCTCCGGGTCCGTCAACGCGCGCCAGACCCGGTCAGCGGGGTGGGACAGGCCGACTTCGTTGTCGATCTCGATCATGGCGAGACTCTACGGTGCGGCGTCCGAACCCGCCGTCAAGACCGTGCGGCGGCTGTTCACGACGCCTGATCGGGAACCGCACCCTGGTCAACTACCCCCGACGATCCCGACCCGCCGACGCGGCCGGTGGTGGGCGGGGGCCCGCCACCGGCCGCTCACCGTCCGGACCGGACGGAGCTGGTTCCCCGGGGTGACGGGAACACCCGGGCACGACGATGGCAACGAATGGCAAACGGTTGCCTCCACCGTGTCGCGATCACTAGCGTCTCGTCCCGAACCGGACCACACGCGGGAGGACCGTCACCGTGACGCCGCAGCACACCTTGCCCGCGATCGCACACCCCGATCGACTCTTCCCCGCCGACCCGGACGTCCGGGCGGTGGCGCGGGAGTTGTTCGCGCTCGTGGAACACGCACCGATCCTGTCCCCGCACGGCCACGTCGACCCGGACCTGCTCGCCGACGACGTGCCGTTCCCGGACGCGGCTGCGCTCTTCGTCACCCCGGACCACTACGTCACCCGGCTGTTGCATGCCAACGGGACCGGACTGGACCGGCTGCGGCCGTCCCCGCAGGCGTCGGCACGGGACATCTGGCGCGCCTTCTGCGCGAGCTGGCCGGCGTTCGCCGGCACCGCCAGCGGCTACTGGATCGCCTGCGAACTGCACCACGTCCTCGGCGTCGGGCAGCCGTCGGCGCGCGACGCGGACGCCCTCTTCGACGAGATCGCCGCCGTGCTGGGGCGGGCGGACTACCGGCCGCGCAGCCTGTTCCGCCGGTTCGGCGTCGAGGTGCTCGCGACGACGGACGACCCGCTCGACCCGCTGACCCCGCACGCCCGCCTCGCCGCGACGCCGCAGGCGCCGCTGGGCGGTCGGGTGATCCCCACCTTCCGCCCGGACCGGTACCTCGCGGCCGGAACCCCCGCCTGGTCCGCGGCGGTGGACGAGCTGGTCGCGACCGCCGGCGACGGCCATGACGGGTACGCCGGCTACCTCGCCGCGTTGGCGAACCGGCGGGCCCACTTCATCGCCCACGGCGCGGTCTCCGCCGACCACGGCATGGTGACCCCCGCCACCCTGGAGCTGGACCCGGCGCAGGCGCGGGCGCTGTTCGACCGGCTGCGCGCGGCCCCGGCGCCGGACCGTGACCCGGCCGACGTCGCCGCGTTCGGGCAGCACATGCTCTTCGAGATGGCCCGGATGTCCGTCGACGACGGCCTGGTGATGACCCTGCATCCCGGCATCCACCGCAACCACCACCGGCCGACCCTCGCCGCGTACGGACCGGACACCGGCCACGACATCCCGGTACGCACCGAGTTCACCCGGGGGTTGCAGCCGCTGCTGTCCAGGTTCGGCACCGAACCCGGCTTCCACCTGGTGCTGTTCACCACCGACGAGACGACGTTCTCCCGCGAGCTGGCCCCCCTCGCCGGCTTCTACCCGTCGGTGTACCTCGGCGCGCCCTGGTGGTTCCTGGACAGCCCGTACGCGATCCGCCGGTTCCGGGAGGCGGTCACCGAGACGGCCGGCTTCTCCCGCTCCTCCGGGTTCGTCGACGACACCCGGGCCTTCCTGTCCATCCCGGTGCGGCACGACGCGGCCCGGCGGGTCGAGGCCGGGGTGCTGGCCCGGTTGGTCACCGAGCACCGGATCACCGGAGCGCAGGCCGCGGAGATCATCGTCGACCTGGTCGACGAGGCGCCGCGCCGGGTGTTCAAGCTGCCGGCCCGGGCGGGCGCATGACCGAACGGCACCTCGTCCACCTGGGACTGGGCAACTTCCACCGGGCCCACCAGTGCTGGTGGACCGGGGCCGTCGCCGAGCCGGGCGACAGCCAGCAATGGTCGGTCACCGCGTTCACCGGGCGGCGCCCCGACGCGGCCGACGTCCTGCGGGCGCAGGGATTCCGCTACACGCTCGTCGAGCGGGACCGCGACGGTGACCGGTACACGCTGGTCACCGCCATGGCCGCCGCCCACGACGGGGCGGACCTGGCCGCCCTCCGCGCGGCGATGGCGGACCCCGCGACGGGCGTGGTGACGCTGACCGTGACCGAGGCGGGCCACCACCTGCGGGCGGACGGAACGCTCGACCTCGACAGTCCCGCCGTCGCGGCCGACCGGGCCGCCCTCGCCGGCCCCGACGGCACGGCGCGACCGGCGACCGCGCCGGGTCGCCTGCTGCTCGGACTCCGGGCCCGGCGACGCGCCGACGCCGGCCCGCTGGCGGTCGTGCCGTGCGACAACCTGGCCGGCAACGGGCAGGCCCTGCGGGGCGCGCTGCTCGCGCTGGCCGGGTCGCTGCCGAGCCCGGACGGGGTACGGCTGGCGGAGTGGATCGACGCCTCCGTCTCCTTCGTGGACACCTGCGTCGACCGCATCACGCCCCGGACCGCCGCGGCGGACCTCGCCGCCGTACGGGCGGCCACCGGGTTCGCCGACCGCGCGCCGGTGGTCACCGAGCCGTTCCACGACTGGGTGCTCGCCGGCGCCTTCCCCGCCGGGCGGCCGGCCTGGGAGCGCGAGGGCGCCCGCTTCGTCGCCGCCGTCGCGCCGTGGGAACGCCGCAAGCTGTGGCTGCTCAACGGCGCCCACTCGCTGCTGGCGTACACCGGGATCGCGGCCGGGCACACGACGGTCGCGCAGGCGGTCGCGGACCCGGACCTGGCCGAGCTGACCCGCCGCTGGTGGGACGAGGTCGAGCCGTTGCTCGGCGGCGCGGCCGGCGACGTGACGGGCTACCGGCGGGACCTGCTCGCCCGGTTCGCCAACCCGGCGATCGACCACCGGCTGGCCCAGATCGCCGAGGACGGCCTGCACAAGCTGCGGCTGCGGGTGGTCGAACCCGCGCTGCTGCGCCGCCGGGCCGGGCTGGCGGCGGACGCCGCCGCCCGGATCGTCGCGGCCTGGATCGACGTCACCTCGACCGGGCCGGCCGCGCACGCCGCGCCGCCGCGCGCCGCCCGGGACACCGCCGGCCACGTCGCCGCGCTGGCACCGGCGCTGGCCGACGACCGGGACTTCGTCGCCGCCGTACGCCACCACCGCCACCGATAGGACGTCCGCCATGACCATCGCCTCCGCCGAGGTGCTCGTCGCCAGCCCCGGCCGCAACTTCGTCACCCTGCGGATCACCACCTCCGACGGGGTGACCGGGCTCGGCGACGCGACCGTCAACGGCCGCGAGCTCGCCGTCGCCGCGTACCTGTCCGAGCATGTCGTCCCGTTGCTGCTCGGCCGCGACGAACACCGGATCGAGGACACCTGGCAGTACCTGTACCGGGGCGCGTACTGGCGGCGCGGGCCGATCACGATGGCGGCGATCGCCGCGGTCGACACCGCGCTGTGGGACATCAAGGCCAAGCTCGCCGGCCTGCCGCTGTACCAGCTGCTCGGCGGGCGCAGCCGCACCGGCTGCCTGGCCTACGGGCATGCCTCGGGCCGGGAGCTGCCCGAGCTGTTCGACTCGATCCACGCCCACCTGGCGCAGGGCTACCGGGCGATCCGGATCCAGACCGGCATCCCGGGCCTCGACTCCGTCTACGGCGTCGCCGCCAGCGCCAACGCGGCGACCGGCGCGGGCGGGTCGGCCCGGTACGACCACGAGCCGGCCCGCCGCGGCGCGCTGCCCGTGGAGGAGCGCTGGGACACCCGCGCCTACCTGCGCCACGCCCCGATGGTCTTCGAGGCCGTCCGCCACGAGTTCGGCCCGGAGCTGCCGCTGCTGCACGACGCGCACCACCGGCTCACCCCGATCCAGGCGGCGAAGCTGGGCAAGGCTCTCGAACCGTACGACCTGTTCTGGCTGGAGGACGCCACGCCGGCGGAGAACCCCGATGCGCTGCGG
Source organism: Micromonospora sp. NBC_00898 (assembly GCF_045207895.1). Lineage (NCBI taxonomy): Bacteria > Bacillati > Actinomycetota > Actinomycetes > Micromonosporales > Micromonosporaceae > Micromonospora > Micromonospora sp. NBC_00898. The sequence goes on along the minus strand of NZ_CP108775.1, from coordinate 1,780,135 downwards.
CTGGTCCGCCAGCACACCACCACGCCGCTGGCGATCGGCGAGGTGTTCAACAGCATCTGGGACTACCGCGAGCTGATCGAGCACCAGCTGATCGACTACGTCCGCTCCCCCGTCACGCACGCCGGTGGGGTGACCGGCCTACGCCGGATCATGGACTACGCGGCGGTGTATCAGATCAAGTCCGGGGTGCACGGCCCGACCGACGTCTCACCGGTCGGGCTCGCCGCCGCGCTGCACCTGGGCATCGCGCTGCACAACTTCGGCATCCAGGAGTACATGAAGCACGACCGCCGCACCGACGAGGTGTTCCGCCCGACGTACCGGTTCGGCGACGGCCTGCTGATCCCCGGGGACGAGCCGGGGCTGGGGGTCGACTACGCCGACGAGGTGGCTCGGGCGCACCCGTACGCACAGGCGTACCTGCCGGTCAACCGGCTGCTCGACGGGTCGATGCACGACTGGTGAGACCGGCCGGCGCCGGGCCCGGTCACCGGCGGGGCGCCGGGCCGCTGGACCGCCGGACGGTCAGGTGCGTCGGCAGCAGCTGGGTGCGGCGGGAGGTCTTCTCCCCCAGGTCGTCCAGCTGCTCCAGCAGCATCGACACCGCCATCCGGCCGGCCTGCTCGATCGGCGCCGTGAGCGTGGTCAGCGGGGGGCTGCAGAAGTCGGCGCCGAAGATGTCGTCGCAGCCCACCACGCTGATCTCAGTCGGGACGTCGATGCCGCGCTCGGCCAGCCGGTGCAGGATGCCGATCGCGAGCAGGTCGTTGAAGGTGACACAGGCGGTGGCGCCGGTGTTCAGCAGCGCGTCCGCGGCGGCCGACCCGGACCGGCGGGACGCGCCGAACGGCCCGACCCGGATCCCCGTCAGGCCGTGCCGGGCCATCGCGCTGCGCAGCGCCCGCCAGCGGGCCTCGTTCGCCCAGGAGAACGGCGGCCCGGCGACGTAGGCGATCTGCCGGTGGCCCAGCGAGACCAGGTGCTCGACGGCCTGCATGATGCCGTCCGGGCTGTCGATGACGACGCTGCGCACCCCGGGGACGTTGCGGTTGATGGTGATCACCGGCAGCTCGGCGGCGACGGCGGTGAGCGTCTTCTCGGGCAGGCGGGAGGCGGCGAGGATCACCCCGTCGACCGAGCGCCGCACCTTGCCCAGCAGGTCGTTCTCCAGCTCGGGTGAGTCCTCGGTGTCGACGAGCAGCAGGGCCAGGCCGGCGGCGCGCAGTTGCTGCTGCGCGCCGCGGATGAGGCCGAAGTAGAACGGGTTGGTGGCGTCCGAGACGAGCAGGGCGACCGTGTCCGTACGCCCCGACGACAGCGCCCGTGCCTGGGTGTTGGGCACGTAGTTCAGGTCGCGGGCGGCGGCCTGGATCCGTTCGCGGGTCACCCGGTTGACCCGGTCGGGCCGGCTGAGCGCCCGGGACACGGTGGAGGCGGCGACGCCGGTGAGGGCGGCGATGTCGTTGATGGTCACGCGGCCGTCCCGGCGCGTGGCGGTGCCCGGGGCGGGCGCACCTTCGGGGGTCATGCGGATCAGCAGAGCACGACATGGCAATTAATGGCAACCGATTGCCGCCCGGTTTCCACGGTTGTTACGGTCCCACGCACGTTCACCGGCGGGGGCGACCCCCCGGGCACCTGGCGATGTGTATCCACACCCTCCTTTCCGGACACCACCACCCAAGGAGCACAGATGAACGCCACCCGTGCACTTCTCGCGGCGGCCCTCGCCGCCACGACCGCCATACCCCTCACCGCCTGCGGCTCCGGTAGCGCCGCCGACACACCGAAGTCCCTCAACGTGCTCGTCGGGGCGAACGCGGTCTACCCCACCGAGCAGAAGCAGTGGTTCGCCGACGTCTCGGCGAAGTTCCAGCAGCAGACCGGGACGACGGTCACCTTCGAGACCTTCGCCAGCCCCACGGACGAGCTCACCAAGATCCAGACGTCGATGCTCTCCGGCCAGGGGCCGGACATCTACGCGCTCGGCACCACGTTCACCCCGACGGCGTTCTCCACCGGCGCCTTCGTCAACCTGACCGCCGACGACTGGACGAAGATCGGCGGCCGGGACCGGTTCCTGCCGGCGACCCTGGGCATCTCCGGGCCGGACGCCACCCACGAGGTCGGCATTCCGTTCGTCAGCCGCCCGTTCGTGATGGCGTACAACAAGGAGCTGCTCGCCGCCGCAGGCATCGACAAGCCCGCCGCGACCTGGGACGGCCTGCTCCAGCAGGCCAAGAGCCTGACCAAGGACGGCAGGTACGGCCTGGCGATCGGCTACGGGGACACCTACGACCCGTGGAAGTTCATCTGGGCGATGAGCGTCCAGGCCGGCAACCCGCTGGTCGAGAACGGCAAGGCGCGGCTGACCGATCCGACGACGGTCAAGGCGTACCAGACGTACCTCGGCTGGCTCGCCACCGACAAGGTCGTCGACCCGGCCGCGACCGGTTGGAAGAACGCCCAGGCGCTCGCCGCGTTCGGCGCCGGCAAGGCCGCGTTCCTGCCGATGGTCTCCGCGAGCTCGAAGGTCACCCTGGACAAGTCCGCCGTCGCCGGCAAGTACGGCTACGCGCTCATGCCGACCGTCCCGCCGGGCGCCACCGCCCTGCCCGCCGGCGGCGTCGCCGCCACCAGCATCCTCTCCGGCGACAACCTGGTGATCGCCAAGTACAGCAAGAACAAGGACCTGGCCCTGCGCCTGGTCAACCTGCTCACCAGCGCCGAGTCGCAGGAGGCCTACTACAAGACCTTCGGCGAGCTGCCGACGAACGCCGAGCTGGCGAAGACTCTCGTCAGCGACCCCGCGCTCGCGGCGATCGTGGACTCCGCGTCGAAGGCGCACGGCACGCCGTTCAACGGCGGCTGGAGCAAGGTCCAGCTGGCGCTGGTCAACGTGGTCGTCCAGTCGGTGCCGAACCTCGCCGCCGGCAAGGTCGACGACAAGGCCCTCAACGCGCTGCTCACCCAGGCCCAGTCCGACGCGCAGGCCGCATTGGACAAGGCGAAGTAGATGTCCGTCACCGATTCCGTGACGGCGGACGCCCCGGGTGCCGGCGACCTTCGCCGGCCCGGGGTGACCCGCCCGGCGCGGCGGCGCCGCCGCGCCGGCTCCACCGCCGGCTCGAGAGCCGCGCTCTGGCTGCTCGCGCCGGGCGGCGTGCTCACCGCGGCCGTCATCGTCGTGCCGTTCGCCGTCGCGATCGTCATGTCGCTGCTCGACCTGGACCAGTACACGTTCCGGCAGTGGCTGTCCGCGCCGTTCATCGGCATCGGCAACTACGTCGAGGCGCTGACGAAGACGAACCTGCTGCACGGGATCTGGGTGAGCGGATCCGCGGCGGTCGTCGCGACGCTCGTCGCGCTGCCGCTGGGCGTGGCCGCCGCGCTGACCACGCACCTGCCGTTCCGCGGCCGGGCGCTGGTCCGGTCGCTCTACCTCATCCCGTACGTGCTGCCGGCCTTCGTCGTCGGCATCATCTGGCGGATCATCCTCCAGCCCGACGGCGTCGCCAACCACGGCCTCGCAGGGCTGGGCATCGACGGCGGGCTGTGGCTCAACGGGCCGAAGAGCTACCTCGCCCTGCTCCTCGTGCAGGCCTGGTCGTCCTGGCCGCTGATCTACCTGCTCACCCTCTCCGGGTTGCAGAGCGTCGACGACAGCCTGCACGAGGCGGCGGCGCTCGACGGCGCGGAGTGGCTGGCGAAGCTGCGGTACGTCATCTTCCCGCTGCTGCGCGGCCCGGTCTCGCTCGCCGTGATCATCTCGCTGCTGCACATGTTCAACAGCTTCACCCTGCCGTTCGTGATGTTCGGCGTGCCCAGCCCGCAGGACGTGGAGGTGCTGCCGGTGCTGACCTACGTGGAGAGCTTCCAGAACCTGCGCTTCGGCCTGAGCGCGGCGATGGCCGTGATCTCGCTCGTGCTGATCCTGGTCCCGCTGCTGGTCTACCTGCGCACCGTCAGACTCGACACCCAGGAGGCCTCCGCATGAACCCGGTGCTGCGTCTGCTGCCGCGACCGCTCCAGGCCGCCCTGACGGTGCTCCTGCTCGCCATCGTCGCCGCGCCGGTCGGTTACGTCGTCCTCGCCTCGGTCAACACCGACCTCGCCGTCGCGGCCGGCGAATTCTGGCCGAAGCAGCTCACCCTCGCCAACTACCGCCAGATCTGGTCGACCGTCCCGCTCGGCCGGGGGCTGGCCAACAGCCTGCTCGTCGCCGGCACGGTGGCGGTGGCCTGCGCGCTGGTCGGTGTCTTCTCCGCGTACGTGCTGGTGCGGTACGCGTTCCGGGGCCGGCGCACCGTCCTGCGCGCGCTGCTCGGCATGCAGTCGATCCCGGGCACGCTGCTGCTGCTGCCGGTCTTCGTGCTCTTCGCGACGATCGGCGACACGCTGGGCGTGGCCACCATCGGCACCCGCTGGTCGCTGTTCGTCACCTACCTCACCTTCGGGCTGCCGTTCGCCACCTGGATCATGGTCACCTACCTGCGGGGGTTGCCCGGCGAGCTGATGGAGGCGGCGCGCATCGACGGCGCCGGGACCTGGCAGATCCTCAGCCGCATCGTGATCCCGCTGAGCTGGCCGGGCCTGGTCGTCGCCGCGATCTTCTCGTTCCTGCTCGGGTGGAACGACGTACTGTTCGCCTCCGTCATGACGAACGTCGACACCCGCACGGCGGCGGTCGTGCTCCAGGTCTTCGGCACCTCCCAGGAGGGCGGGGCGATCCCGCCGTACGGGCAGGCGATGGCGGCGGCGCTGGTCTGCGCGCTGCCGGTCGTCACGCTCTACCTCGCCTTCCAGCGCTACATCGTCGGCGGCCTGACGGCGGGAGGCGTGAAGTGACGACCTGGACCCTCTCCGGCTTCGGCGACGAGATCGATCCCGACCCGGCCGTGCAGCTCGCCGTGCTCGCCGCCCTGGGCGCCCGCCACATCGAGGTGCGCAGCGCGTGGGGCACCAACATCGTCGAGCTGACCGACGCCCAACTGGATGCCCTCGCGGCGGCCGTCGACGCGCGCGGGATGGCGGTCTCGGCCATCGCGTCGCCCATCGGCAAGGTCGACGTGACCACCGAGGACGGCGGCGAACTCGCCCGGCTGCGCGCCGCCGTGTCGGCCGCGCACCGCCTCGGCAGCCGGTACGTCCGGATCTTCTCGTTCTACCGCCCGGCCGGGGTGGCCCCGGCCGAGATCCGCGACGCCGTCCTGGCGCGGATGCGGGCCTTCGCCCGGCTCGCCGAGGAGTCGGACGTCGTGCTGCTGCACGAGAACGAGAAGGACATCTACGGCGACGTGCCGGCGCGGGTCGCCGACCTCGTCGAGTCCGTCGACTCGCCCGCGCTCCGCGTCGCCTGGGACAACGCCAACTTCGTGCAGGTCGGGGTGCGGCCCTACGACGACGGGTACGCGCTGCTGCGCCCCCACCTGGAATACCTGCAGGTCAAGGACGCGCTCGCGGCCACCGGCGAGGTCGTCCCGGCCGGCCACGGCGACGGCCAGCTGCACCGGACCCTCGCCGCGCTGGGCGACGACGGCTACGCCGGGTTCGCCTCCCTCGAACCGCACCTCGCCAGCCAGCACGATCTCGGCGGGTTCTCCGGCCCCGCCGAGTTCGGCCGGGCGGCGCGCGCGTTCGCGGACCTCACCACCTCGATAGGAGTGCATCTGCAATGACCGGACTCAACGTCGTCATCGTGGGCAGCGGCGTGATCGCCCGTACCCACGCCGGGGCGATCCTGCGCCACCCCGACCTGCGCCTGGTCGCGCTCGCCGACCCGGACCCGCAGGCCAACGACCGGCTCGCCGGGTGGGTCGGCGAGCAGGGCGCCCCGACGCCGGCCCGGTACGCCTCGCTCGGCGAGGCCCTCGCCGCCGAGGCGGCCGACCTGGTGGTGGTCTGCACCCCCAGCGGCACGCACGCCGACCTCGCCGAGGAGGCCCTCGCGGCCGGCGCGCACGTGCTCGTCGAGAAGCCCCTCGACGCCTCCCTGCCGGCGGCCCGGCGCATCGCCCGGGCCGCCGCGGACGCCGAGGCGGCCGGTCAGGTCTGCGCGGTGATCTGCCAGCACCGGTTCGACCCGGCCAGCGTCGCGGTCGCCACCCGAGTGCGGGCCGGTGACCTCGGGCGGGTCACCTCGGCGGTGGCCAGCGTGCCGTGGTGGCGGGGCCAGCGGTACTACGACTCGGCCGGCTGGCGCGGCACCTGGGCGCAGGACGGCGGCGGCGCCACCATGAACCAGGGCGTGCACACCGTCGACCTGCTGGTGTGGCTGCTCGGCCGGCCCGCGGAGGTGTTCGCCTACACCGGCGTCCTCGCCCACGAGGGGATCGAGGTGGAGGACGTCGCGACGGCGACGATCCGGTTCACCGACGGGGCACTCGCCGTGCTGCACGCCACCACCGCGGCGTACCCGGGTCTCGGGGTGCGGTTGCAGGTGCACGGCTCGCAGGGGTCCGCGGTGCTTCACGACGACCAGCTGGAGTACCTGCACACGGCCGGCGGCCCCGACCCGTCCGCGTACGCCGACGGGCCGGACCAGTCCGGCGACGCGGTGCCCGCGGCGGAGCTGCGCGGCGCGCCGAAGCCCGACGACGCTTTCGTCACCGGCCACCTGCGGCAGTACCACGACACGGTCGACGCGATCCGCGCCGGCCGCCGGCCGGGAGTCACCGCCGCCGACGCGCTGCTCGACGTCGCCGTGGTGAAGGCGGTCTACCTCTCGGCGCACCTGCACCGCCCGGTGTCGGTGCCGGCGGTGCTCGCCGGCGACTTCGACGACGTGCTCGCCACCATCGAGAGCACCGCCGCCGCGGCGGCCGTGCCGGCGCAGGTGGCGCGATGAGGTGGTCGGTGTTCACCGCCTCCACCCCGGACTGGACGCCGGAGGAGGCGGTCGCGCAGCTGGCCGCGCAGGGCTGGGACGGCATCGAGTGGCGGGTCACGGACCAGGAGCCGGCGCAACCGCCCGGGTTCTGGGCGGGCAACCGGGCCACCGTGCCGCTGACCGGGCTGGAGGGCGAGCTGCCCCGGATCGCCGCGATCACCCGCGACGCGGGCCTGGCGCTGTCCGGCCTCGGCGCGTACGCGCCGGCGTCCGACCAGGCCGACGTCGAGCGGGTGCTGGCCGCCGCGGCCACGCTCGGGGCGGGCCGGGTCCGGGTGACCATGCCGCAGCTGGGCAGCGGCGACTACCGGGAGCTGATGGACCGGACCCGCCGGGACATGGCGTGGGTCGCCGGGCGTGCGGCCGAGCACGGGGTGACCGCGCTGGTCGAGCTGCACCACCGCACCATCGTCGCGTCCGCGTCCGCGGCGATGCGGCTGCTCGACGGCCTGCCGCCCCAGCAGGTCGGGGTCATCCACGACATCGGCAACCTGGCCATCGAGGGGTTCGAGGATCCGCTGGCCGGTTTCCAGCTGCTCGGCCCGTACCTGGCCCACGTGCACGTCAAGAACGTCGCGTGGCGGGTGACCGGCACCCGGGTTGACGGCGGACCGCGCTGGTCGGCCGAGTGGGCGCCGCTGCGCGAGGGGCAGGCCGACCTGGAAGCCTACCTCGGCGCGCTGCGCCGGTTCGGGTACGACGGGTGGGTGACCGTCGAGGACTTCTCCACCGCCTCGCCGCTGGCCGAGCGCACCCGGGACAACCTGGCCTACCTGCGGGAGTTGGACCGGCGCGTCCGCGCGGAGCAGGCGTGACGCCGGCCCGCCCGGCGGGCCGGCCGCCCGGCCCCGGGTGCGTGATCGTGATGGGGGTCAGCGGCAGCGGCAAGTCCGCGGTCGGCGCGGCGCTCGCCGACGCGCTCGGCCTGCCGTTCGCCGACGGCGACGACTTCCACCCGGCACGCAACGTGGCGAAGATGTCGGCCGGCCAGCCACTCGGCGACACCGACCGGTGGCCGTGGCTGGACGCGATCGGCGGGCTGATCGACCGGTGGCGCGCCGCCGGCCAGGGCGGGGTGGTCGCCTGCTCCGCGCTGCGGCGGTCCTACCGGGACCGGCTCCGGGCCGGGCGACCGCCGGTGAGGTTCGCGTTCCTGGACGTACCCCGCTCGGTCCTGGTCGCCCGGCTCGCCGACCGGCCCGGGCACTTCATGCCCGCGTCGCTGCTGGACAGCCAACTCGCCACGCTCGAACCGCCGGCGGCCGACGAACCGGCCGTCCGGGTGCCCGTCGACGCGGCGACCACCGTCGCGGAGGTGGTGCGGACGATCACTGCACGCCCCGCGGTCGCGGCCCAGCCGGTGAGCGGACCCGGGTCGGTACATCGGTGACGAACGGGATGAACGTCCTCCTCGTCGTACCGAACACCGCCGCCTTCCCACCGTCGCCACCTGCATTCCCGTGCCCACGGCACAGCCACCCCGGCGAGGAGGTCGGATACCTCATCCAGGGCGACATCGTGATGGAGTTCGACGACCGCCCCGCGCTCACGGTGCACTCCGGCGAGCCGTTCCTGATCCCACCCGGGGCCATCCACAACGCCCGCAACATCGGCACCGTCGAGCCGCGGATGCTCTCCTCGTACTTCGTCGACGACAGCCGGCCCCTGGTGACCATATACTGACCAACGGCCGCCGGGACCGCCGCGGCGTGACTGGCCCGGGCCCGCTCGGGTAGTCATCCTCGTGACCAGCGCGCGGATCGGGGACCACGGCTTCCTGGCGGACGGCCGCAGCGCGGCCCTGGTCGACCTCGCCGGCTCCGTGAACTGGTGGTGCCCCGCCCGCTTCGACGGCCCCGCCGTGTTCGGGCGGATCCTCGACGACGACGCCGGGCACTGGGTGATCCAGCCCGAGGCCGACTTCGCCACCGACCGCGCCTACCTGACCGACTCGTTGGTGCTGCGTACCGTCTTCACCACCGCGACCGGCGCGGTGGCGGTGACCGACGCCCTGGCGTTGGAGCCGGGCGCCCGGGGCCACGACATCGGTCGCTCATCGCCCCGGGTGCTGGCCCGGGTGGTCCGGGGCCTGGCCGGCGAGGTCCGGATGCGGCTGCGCTACCGGCCCCGGTTCGAGTACGGCCGGGTGACCGCCCGCCTGCGCCGGGAGGACGGGCGGCTGGTCGCCACGGCCGGCGCGACCCGGCTCGACCTGCGCGCCGACGCGGAGCTGAGCTGCGAACCCGCCGAGGCCCGCGGGTCGTTCACCGTCCGCGCCGGCGAGGTCCGGCAGTTCACCCTCGGGTACGCGCCGGCCTACGACGCGGCCGCACCGGCCCCGCTCGACGCCGATCAGGTGATCGACAACGCGGTCGCCGGCTGGCGGTCCTGGCTGGCGCTGCACGAGTACGACGGCCTCTACCGGGAGCGAGTGCGGCACAGCGCCCTGGTGGTGCAGGGCCTGACGTACCGGCCGAGCGGCGCGGTGGTGGCCGCGGTGAGCACGTCCCTGCCGGAGAAGCTGGGCGGCGAGCGGAACTACGACTACCGCTTCGTGTGGGTCCGGGACTTCAGCCTCACGCTGGAGGCGCTGTCGCGGGCGGCCTGCAGCGACGAGGTGGACCGGCAGTTCGAGTGGATGGCCCGCTCGATGGGCGTCATCGACGACGGCCCGGTGCCGATCATGTACGGCGTGGAGGGCGAACGGGACCTCACCGAGCACCACCTCGACCACCTCACCGGGTACGCCGGCAGCCGGCCGGTGCTGATCGGCAACGACGCGTGGCGGCAGCGGCAGACCGACGTGGTCGGCGAGATCCTCGGGGCGGCCTGGATGATGCGGGACCGTCTCGACCCGCTCCGGCCGGACGTCCGGCAACTGCTCCGCGCGATGGCCGACCGGGCCGCGCACGACTGGCGCCTGCCGGACGCCGGCATGTGGGAGGCACGCGACGCCGAGCGCCACTACGTGTCGTCGAAGGTGCAGTGCTGGGCGGCCCTGGATCGGGCGGTCCGGTTCGGCTCCCGGCTGGCCGAGCCGGCGGAGGTCGCGCGCTGGGCGGTGGCCCGCGACGAGGTGCGGGCGGCGATCCTGGCCGAGGCGTGGAGCGAGCGGGCCGGGGCGTTCACCGGCGTGTTCGGCTCCGACGACCTCGACGCCTCGGTCCTGCTGATGCCGCTGGTCGGCTTCCTGCCCGCGACCGACCCGCGGATGCGCTCGACCGTGCGGGCCGTCCGTGAGCGGCTCGCCGACGGCGACCTGCTCCGCCGCTGGGACGGCGACCCGGCCGGCTTCGTCATCTGCTCGTTCTGGCTGGTGGGCTGCCTGGCGATGGCCGGCGAACGCGAGCACGCCGGGGAACTGTTCGAGCGGCTCGCCGACCGGGCCAACGACGTGGGCCTGCTCGCCGAGCAGATCGACCCGCGCACCGGCGAACCGCTGGGCAACTTTCCCCAGGCGTTCTCGCACATCGGCCTGATCAACGCGGCGGGCGGCCTCAGCGACCTCGACGCCGGACACCGCGTGCTGCCGCCCGCACCGGACCGCCGGATTCCCGTGGACAAGTGGAGCTGAGCCGGGCGCGACCGCCGCCACCGTCTCCCGCCCGGCACGGCCGAACCGGTGCCGTCGTGCCAGGGAACCGGATCGCGGCGGGCCGGTCGGGGCGGGCTGGTCGTAGGCCGCGCGTGGCGGCGCACCGGGACGATGTCGAGGCCGGCTCAGGCGATCACGGGGGGAACCGCCTGAGCCGGCGCGCCAAATCTACACCCGCCACGACGGGAGCGCTGCCCCGCTTGTGCCGTGCCCGCCGCGGTGGCGCTGCCCCGCCGGGTCGTACCGACGGGCGGATCAGGCCGGCGACGGCGGGAGGGCGTCGAGGACGCCGGTGCTGCGCAGGGTACGGGCGACGGCCCCACCCCGGTTGACGCCGGGTGGGCGGGACTCATCGCTCGTGGTCCTCCGCGGGCTCGGCGGGGCGGGGTGCGGCGGTGACGGCGCCGCCGTCCGGGCCGCCGGTGGGCGTCAGGCAGACGGTGACGGTGGCGGTCATCCCGTGCAGCCCGCTGGCCAGGATCAGCCCCTCGGCCAGCTGGTGGGCCAGCCACAGGCCTCGGCCGCCGGCGACGTCGACGGCGGGCAGCCGCACGGGCAGGCGGCCGGGGGCGGCACCGTGGTCACTGACCTCGCAGATCAGCACGTCGTCCTGGCGGCGGAGGTCGAGGTGGCCAGCGCCGCCGCCGTGCCGTACCGCGTTGGTGACCAGCTCGTGCACGGCGAGGACGAAATCGTAGCCGGCGTCGCCGGCGAGACCCGCGCCGGTCACCGCGGCCGCCAGCCGGTGGCGCAGGGCGGTGACGGTGCCGGCGGCGAAGTCCTCGGACAGCAGAGGAACCCTGGCCGGCACCCGAGTCGGATGACTCGGGTCGGGCGGCACGGGATCCTCGGTCACGGTAGGAGGCTACACATCGGTGGAAACGCCGCGACCGTTGCCAAAAAGCAACTACGCGCAGGTCGGGAGGCATACCGAGCCACTTCCGACCCGGGCGTGGCGCGGCCTCGACGTGCCCGATGCGACAGCCGTCCCCTGCCTGCCGCCGGCGCCGGGGAGCTCGCTGCCGCCCCTGTTCCATCGGAGGCGGCAGCAAGCTGTCCGCAGGTGTCAACTCAGCTCGCGCCGGCCCTCGTCGGTCGCTCCCGGTCGAGGCGTACCTCCTAGGTGGCCTCGAGATGAAGAGGTAGGACCAGCGCGGAAGAGACCGCCAGCTCCCGGTCGAGCGCCTCGTCGCGGGGGACGAAGACCATTGCCCGGCCCTCGCCCAGCACCACGTCCTCCTGGCCTGCGTCGGTGGTGCCGCGGAAGGCGTAGACCGTGACCGTGTGCGGGAAGCCCTCCTCATACGGGCGTGGGCCGGTCCAGAGGGAGTGCAGCTCGCCCACGGTCAGGCCGGTTTCCTCCAGCAGTTCCCGCCGGGCGGCCTCCTGCGGCGTCTCACCGGGTTCGATGCGGCCGCCGGGCAGACTCCACTGGTTCGGCGAGACCGGTGTGTGCTCGTCGCGGTGCTGCAGGAGGACCGCGCCCGAGGGGTTGACGAGCAGGACGAGCGCCACGTCATAGCTGGCCACCGCGAAATCATGCCATGCCGGATCCGTGGAGGAGGGCCACCATCTGGCCTCGGTCGTCGGCGCGCCGTCGTCGTACCAGTCGCCCACCGCGATGAAGGCCTCCGGCGCTGGCAACGCCGTAATCCCACCTACGCAGACTGACTACATCGATGGATGACCAGCCACCAATACATGATCAACAGGACAGAGGGCTGCATCCGTGACCGGCCGGGGTCCCCACAGGACCTCAGGGGTTAAAGATCAAGCTAGTCGCTGACGCTGACCTCGACCGGGCCGACGCGCAGCGTACCGTCGTTCAGGGGGACGCAGCGGACACCGCCGCGTCGCCGCAGCGCCCGCCACGCACCGGGTCCGATGGCGGTGTCCATCCATGCGCACGGGTTCGCCGGGCGGCGGACCCGCAGGCTGACCGGCCCCTGCCCGGAGTCCAGGCTCAGCACGGAGCCGATCAGCTCGTCCACGGCGATGCCGGCGGTGAGGACGTTGCGGCGGACCTGCGTCAGGTCGACGCCGGGCGGCAGCGACTCCTGCGCGATCACGGTCACGCTCGCGTCGCGGTGTGCCGGCTTGCCGAAGTACCGGTCGCCGACGATGCCGAGGCCGGCGCGGACGTGGATCTCCGCCATTAACTCACCGGGCGGCACCGGCACCGGGCCGTCCGCGGGCCGGCCCACGTAGCGGTGCACGGGCGAGGCCAGCAACTGCACGATCCGCGGCATGCCAGCGATTCTAGGGACCGGTCAGGCACCGCCGGGGCGTCTTCAACCCGCTGACCAGGACACAGCAGCGGCACCTGCGCGAGGCCGGACGCCGCATCATGGGCGCCGTCGACCCCGACGACTCCTGCCCCACCAACCGACCGAGCTGACGGCAGCGCGGAGGCCGCCTTCCGGTCAGCTCGTCGAGCCGTTTTCCGCCGTGGTGACCCGCGCCCGTACCGCCTCGGGGTGGCCCGTACCGGCGCGGCGGTGACGGGACCGGAGCAACTGGATGCCGATCGGCAGCACGGAGACCAGCACGATGAACTCGATGTTGGACTTGACGAAGGCGATCTGACCCAGGAAGTAGCCCAGCACGGTGACGCCGATGCCCCACAGCGCCCCGCCCAGCACGTTGTAGATCAGGAACGTCCGGTACCGCATCCGGCTCACCCCGGCGATGATCGGCGTGAACGTCCGCACGACCGGCACGAACCGGGCCAGCACGATCGAACGGGCCCCGTACCTGGCGAAGAAGTCGTTGGCCCGTTGCACGTTCTCCTGCTTGAACAGCCGCGAGTTGGGCCGGCGGAACAGGCTCGGGCCGACCCGCTTGCCGAACAGGTAGCCCACCTGGTCCCCGGCGATCGCGGCGACGGCCACCAGCAGGCAGACCAGCCAGAGCGGCTGCTGCAGGTAGCGGCCGTCGGCGACGAGCAGCCCGGCGGTGAACAGCAGCGAGTCACCGGGGAAGAAGAACCCGACCAGCAGGCCTGACTCGGCGAAGACGATGGCGAGGATGCCGATCAACCCGAAGGTGCTGATCAGCCACTCCGGATCGAGGAAACCGGGACCCGCGGCCGGCAGAGCCAGGGACGTCGACACCAGGGGACCTCCAAGCAGGGACGGCGGTCCGGGACGCGGGCCGACGGGGGTACGGACGGACGGTGGCCGGACAGAACACCCTGTCCACGCCCCGGGCGGATCCGACGCGCTGCCCGGCACCCACACCGCTACCCGCCATCACCAGGGCAGAAACGCGGCGCCCGGGAAGGCCTGCGCCGGGTGCGCTCCGCCCGCCGGGCGACATCCACCGTCACGGATGCGGCGGGGCCGCCGGACGGCCCTCGGGTCGGTACGATCACCGTGCCGTTCCCACAGCCCCTGGAGGTCGCGGTGACCGACACCACGCAGTCGCTCGGCTCGGACGGACGGACCCGGGCGGAGGACACCTCACCCTCGGCGCGGATTGACCCGACGGTGCCGCACGCCGCCCGCCGCTACGACTACTGGCTCGGCGGCAAGGACAACTTCGCCGCGGACCGCGAGTCCGGCGACGCGGTGGCCGCCGCGTACCCGGCGATCCGCACCACCGTGATCGAGAACCGGCGGTTCATGCAGCGGGTCACCCGCCACCTCGCCGAGCAGGCCGACATCCGGCAGTTCCTCGACATCGGCACCGGCATCCCGACCAGCCCGAACATGCACGAGGTCGCCCAGCGCGTCGCGCCGGAGTCGCGGGTCGTCTACGTCGACAACGACCCGATCGTGCTGGCGCACGCCCGCGCCCTGCTGACCAGCGCGCCCGACGGCGCCACCGCCTACGTCGACGCCGACCTGCGCGACCCCGAGCGGATCCTGGGGCATCCCGACCTGCGGGCGACGCTCGACCTGAGCCGGCCCGTCGCGCTGATGCTGGTCGCCATCCTGCACTTCCTCCCCGACAGCGCCGACCCGTACGGGGTGACCCGCCGGTTGGTGGAGGCCATACCCTCCGGCAGCTACCTGGTGGTCTCCCACGCCACCACGGATCTGGTGCCACGGCACATCGCGGCCGCCGCCGCTCCGTCCGCCGCCACCAGCATGATCGACATGGCGTTCCGCACCCGCGACGAGTTCGCGGCGTTCTTCGACGGGCTCGACCTGATCCCGCCGGGCATCACCCCGGTCACCGAGTGGCGGCCGGACGACCCGGCGGAGCAGCGCACCCCCGCGGCGCAGGCCTCCATGTACGCGGCGGTGGCCCGCAAGCCCTGACCACGCCGACGGGCCACGGGCCGGCCCCGCGCCGGTCCGCCACGGTCAACCGGGATGCGCGTGGGCGAGCCGCAGTGCCGGCGGCGGGTGAGTGCGCGAGCCCGCGAACATCCGGGGGATGCCCGGCGGGCGCCGCCATGATCACGACCCGCCTCCGGGACACCGGGTCCCCGAGGCGGGCGGCGGTCCGGCGTCAGCTGGTGAGCCACCGGTGGATGCAGTGCAGCAGGTCGTCGGCGTCGACCGGCTTGGTGACGTAGTCGCTGGCGCCGGAGGAGATGCTCTTCTCCCGGTCGCCGTGCATGGCCTTCGCGGTGACGGCGATGATCGGCAACTCGGCGTAGCGGGGCATCGCGCGGATGGCGGCGGTGGCGGCGTACCCGTCCATCTCCGGCATCATCACGTCCATCAGGACGAGGTCGATGTCGTCGTGGCGCATCAACGTCTCGACGCCCTTGCGGCCGTTCTCGGCGTAGTCCACGTCGATGCCGTGCAGCTCCAGGATGTTGGTCAGGGCGAAGACATTGCGGGCGTCATCGTCGACGACGAGGACCTTGCGGCCGGTCAGCGCCGTGGCGAGCGGATCGCTTCCGGGCAGCCGGGCGGCGGTCGACTTGGCGAACGGCACGACCCGTTCCGGGCTGTCCGCCGTCAGGTGCAGCGCGATCCGCTCGCGCAGCTCGTCGAGGCTGCTCAGGACCTCCAACGGCCGGTCCTGACCCAGCGCCAGCAGCAGGGTCTCCTGCCCGTGGGTCAGCGGTTGCCCGTGGTAGACCAGCACGGGCACGCCGCGCAGGTCCGCGTTGTCGTTCAGCGCCTTCAGCAGGACGGTGCCGCTGTCGTCCGACGCGTCGAGGCGCAGCACCAGAAGGCGGTGGCGGTGCGCGGTGAGCGCCTCCACCGCCGAGACGGCGTCCACCGCCGTGGCCACCTCGACCGGGCTGCCGGTCTCCGCGGCGACGGCCTGCGCCAGCAACGTGAGCAGACCCTTGTCGTGGGATTCGAGCACCAGCAGCCGCCGGGACTCCACCCATCGGTGGGTGCCCGGCTCCCGCGCGACGGCCGGGTGGCCGCCGACCGCGACGGAGGTGGTGTCGGACGCCAGCGGGCCGGTGGCGGTGACCGGCAGGTAGAGGGTGAAGGTGCTGCCCTGACCGAGGACGCTCTGCGCGGTGATCTGACCGCCGAGCAGCTGGGCGATCTCCCGGCTGATGGACAGCCCGAGGCCGGTGCCGCCGTACCGTCGGCTGGTGGTGCCGTCGGCCTGCTGGAAGGCGTCGAAGATGGCCGTCAGGTGCTGCTCGGCGATGCCGATGCCGGTGTCGATGACCCGGAACGCGACGATCGGCTCCTCCCCCAATTCGACGCCGGCGGGCAGCTCGTCCGGCCGGGCCCGCTCGATGCGCAGCTGCACCCGGCCCTGCTCGGTGAACTTGACCGCGTTGGACACCAGGTTCCGCAGCACCTGCCGCAGCCGCTGCTCGTCGGTGTGCAGCTGGATGGGGACGTCCGGGCCGGTGACGATGTCCAGCTCCAGACCGCGCGGGGTGGTCAGCGGCCGGAAGGTGGCGTCGACGTAGTCACGCAGCACCGACAGGTCGAACGTCTCCAGGTTGATGTCCATCTTGCCGGCCTCGACCTTCGACAGGTCGAGGATGTCGTTGATGAGCTGGAGCAGGTCGGTGCCGGCGGAATGGATGACGGTGGCGTACTCGACCTGCTTGCCGGTCAGGTTCCGGGTCGGGTTCTGCGCCAGCAGCTGGGCCAGGATGAGCAGCGAGTTCAGCGGCGTACGCAGCTCGTGGCTCATGTTCGCCAGGAACTCGGACTTGTACTTCGAGGCGAGCGCGAGCTGCTGGGCGCGGGCCTCCAACTCCTGGCGGGCGTGCTCGATCTCGGAGTTCTTCGTCTCGATGTCGTGGTTCTGCCGGACCAGCAGGGCCGCCTTGTCCTCCAGTTCGGCGTTGGAGCGCTGCAGCTCCTCGGAGCGGGCCTGCAGCTCCTCGGACCGGGCCTGGAGCTCGGCGGCGAGCCGCTGGGACTCGGTGAGCAGGACGTCGGTCCGGGCGTTGGCGACGATGGTGTTGACGTTGACGCCGATGGTCTCGGTGAGCTGGTCGAGGAAGTCGCGCTGGACCTCGGTGAAGCGGCTCATGCTGGCCAGCTCGATGACCCCGAGGACCTGGTCCTCGAAGAGCACGGGCAGCACCACCAGGTACAGCGGCGCGGCGGCGCCGAGGCTGGAGGAGACGGTGACGTAGTCGGCGGGTACGGCGTCGACCACGATCGCCCGCTTGCTCAGTGCGGCCTGGCCGACCAGGGTGTCGCCGAGGGCGTACCGGCGGCGGCTGGCGTCGTGGCCGTAGCCGCCGACCACCCGCAGGGCGGTCCCGTCCTGGCCCTCCTCGACCAGCAGGAACGTGCCGAGCTGCGCGGAGACCAGCGGAGCCAGCTCGTTCATCACCAGGCCGGCGACCACGTCGAGGTCCCGGTGGCCCTGCATGAGACCGGAGATGCGAGCCAGGTTGGTCTTGAGCCAGTCCTGTTCCTGGTTGGTGCGGGTGGTCTCGCGCAGCGACTCGACCATGGAGTTGATGTTGTCCTTGAGCTCACCGACCTCGCCGGGGGCGTCGACGGTGATGGACCGGGTGAGGTCGCCGGTGGCGACCGCGCTGGTCACCTCGGCGATCGCGCGTACCTGCCGGGTGGGGTTCCCGGCCAGCTCGTTGACGTTCTCGGTGAGCCGCTTCCAGGTGCCGGAGACGCCCTCGACCTCGGCCTGGCCGCCGAGGCGGCCCTCGCTGCCCACCTCGCGGGCGACGCGGGTGACCTCGGCGGCGAAGCTGGAGAGCTGGTCGACCATCGTGTTGATGGTGGTCTTCAGCTCCAGGATCTCACCGCGCGCGTCGACGTCGATCTTCCTGGTCAGGTCGCCCTGGGCCACCGCCGTGGTGACCTGGGCGATGTTGCGGACCTGGCCGGTGAGGTTGTTCGCCATCGAGTTGACGTTGTCGGTCAGGTCCTTCCAGGTGCCCGCCACGTTCGGCACCCGGGCCTGGCCACCCAGCCGGCCCTCGGTGCCCACCTCGCGGGCCACCCGGGTCACCTCGTCGGCGAAGGCGCCGAGCGTGCCGACCATCGTGTTGATGGTCTGGGCGAGGACGGCGACCTCACCCTTGGCCTCCACGGTGATCTGCCGGCTCAGGTCGCCCTGGGCGACGGCGGTGGCCACCAGCGCGATCGAGCGCACCTGGTTGGTGAGGTTGTTGGCCATTTCGTTGACGTTGTCGGTCAGGTCCTTCCAGGTGCCACCCACGTTGGACACCCTGGCCTGGCCGCCCAGCCGACCCTCGGTGCCCACCTCGCGGGCCACCCGGGTCACCTCGTCGGCGAACGCGGAGAGCTGGTCGACCATCGTGTTGATGGTCTCCTTGAGGGCGAGGATCTCGCCGCGGGCGTCCACCCGGATCTTCTGGGTCAGGTCGCCCTTGGCGACCGCGGTGGTGACCTCGGCGATGCTGCGCACCTGGGCGGTGAGGTTGTCCGCCATGACGTTCACCGACTCGGTGAGGTCCTTCCAGGTGCCGGAGACGCCCTTGACGTCGGCCTGGCCGCCGAGCCGTCCCTCGGTGCCGACCTCGCGGGCCACCCGGGTCACCTCGTCGGCGAACGACGACAGCTGGTCCACCATCGTGTTGATGGTGTTCTTCAGCTCCAGGATCTCCCCGTGCGCGGTGACGGTGATCTTCTGCGACAGGTCGCCCCGGGCCACCGCGGTGGCCACCTGGGCGATGCTGCGGACCTGGTCAGTGAGGTTGCCGGCCATCGAGTTCACCGAGTCGGTCAGGTCGCGCCAGGTGCCGGCGACGCCGCTGACCTGCGCCTGACCGCCGAGCCGGCCGTCGGTGCCGACCTCCCGGGCAACCCGGGTCACCTCGTCGGCGAACGACGACAGTTGGTCCACCATCGTGTTGATCGTGCTCTTGAGTTCCAGGATCTCGCCGCGCGCGTCAACGGTGATCTTCTGCGACAGGTCGCCCCGGGCCACGGCCGTGGTGACCTGGGCGATGTTGCGGACCTGGCTGGTCAGGTTGCCGGCCATGAAGTTCACCGAGTCGGTGAGGTCGCGCCAGGTGCCGGCGACGCCGGGCACCTCGGCCTGCCCGCCGAGCCGGCCCTCGCTGCCCACCTCCCGGGCCACCCGGGTCACCTCGTCGGCGAACGACGACAACTGGTCCACCATCGTGTTGATGGTGATCTTCAGTTCGAGGATTTCGCCCCGCACGTCGACGGTGATCTTCTGCGACAGGTCGCCCCGGGCCACCGCCGTGGCCACCTCGGCGATGTCGCGGACCTGGTCGGTGAGATTGCCGGCCATGGCGTTCACCGAGTCGGTCAAGTCCTTCCAGGTGCCGGACACCCCGGGCACCTCGGCCTGCCCGCCGAGCTGTCCCTCCGTACCGACCTCCCGGGCGACCCGGGTGACCTCGGAGGTGAACAGCGACAGCTGGTCGACCATGCCGTTGAAGACGGTGGCGATCTCGCCGAGCAGGCCGTCCGCGTCTTCCGGCAGCTGGGTGCCGAAGTCACCGTCGCGGACCGCCGTCAGGCCCGCCAGCAACTGCCGCAGGCCCGGGTCCGCCATCGGCCCGCCCGCACCCGGAGCCGCGTCGCGTCGCCGCGGGACCGTCTGTTCGACCACCACTACCGCCTCACGAGGAACAGCCGGACGGTCGGACCCGTCCGAAGCAGCATCAACTGCGAAAGTATGGACACGTGCCACGCTCCCCGCATGGTGCCGACCCGGGGCGGGGCGACCTGCCTGGGAGTTGGCGGCACAGGGAACACCGACGGGGCCGTCCCCACGGCGCGGCGGCGTCGGGGGCCGTCAGCCGCCACGCACGGCCTGATCGAGACGGCGGTGTGGTGCGCTCTTCAGACCGAGCCCGGCCTCATACCTCGGTGAGCTGGCCACGCAGCTTGGTCAGCGCCCGGGCGAGCAGCCGGGAGACGTGCATCTGGGACACCCCGACCCGCGCGGCGATCTCGCTCTGCGTCAGGTTGCCGTAGAAGCGGAGGGTGAGGATCTTCCGCTCCCGCTCGTCGAGGGTGGCCAGCGCCGGGCCGAGCGCGACCCGCAGCTCCGCGAGCTCGTACTCGCCGTCCTCCGCGCCGAGGGTGTCGGCCAGCTCGGTCGCGCTGGCGCCGTCGCCGATCGGCGTCGACAGCGAGACGGCGTTGTAGGCGCGGGCGCCTTCCAGGCCCTCCAGCACCTCTTCTTCGGTGAGGCCGAGGTGGGCGGCGACGTCGGCGACCGTGGGTGCCCGGTTCAGCGTCTGCGCCAGGGCGCCGTTGGCCTCGGAGATGCGCAACCGCAGCTCCTGCAGCCGGCGCGGAACCCGGATGTTCCAGGTGCGGTCACGGAAGTGGCGCTTGATCTCGCCCAGGATCGTCGGGATGGCGAAGCCGGCGAAATCCACCCCGCGGGAGGCGTCGAACCGGTCGACCGCCTTGATGAGGCCGAGCGCGGCGGTCTGGGCCAGATCTCCGGTCGGTTCGCCCCGGCCGCTGTAGCGCAGCGCGAGGTGGTTGGCGAGCGGCAGCCACGCCTCGATCACCTGGTCGCGCAGGCCCGGCCGGTCGGGGTGGTCCGGCGGCAGGGCGGCGAGGGCGGCGATCAGCTCGCTGGCGCGGGACTCGTCACCGTGGACCGCGGCGCGGCTGGCGTCGATCGTCGGCGCGGTGGTCGTGGTGATCATGGCGTCCATCCCTCTCCTGCGTCGGCGCGGCACCCCCAACAGGGCCGGGCGCAGGAGTCAGGCTAGACCAAAGTACGTAGCCAGATCAACCGAACGGACGATGGATAAATAGGGCAGTACTTCTCAACCGCGCTCTCCCGGTGCGACCGCGCCGGGCGACGCCGGCAGTGACGTACGGCAGGGCGGGTCGGGCCAGCCCGAGACCCCGACCGCCGGCGGGACGGCGACGGCCAGCGCGCCGAACCAGCGCCGGCCGGCCCGGAACACCTCCGGCACGACCAGCCCCGACGCGGCGGCCACCTCGTGCACCGCGACCGCGTCCAGGCGAGCCCAGCGGAACGGCCCGCTGCGGCGCAGCTCCCCGTCCGCGGAAAGGCTGGCCAGCCGGCTCCGGCCGCGCCAGAGACCGGACCCGGGCGGTTCCAGCTCCACGATGACGGTGCCGTCCGGACGGAGCAGCTCACGGCACCGGCTGAGCAGGGCGATCGGGTCGCCGCCGATGCCGATGTTGCCGTCCATCAGCAGGACGTGGGCCCAGCGGCCCTCGCCGGGCAGCGGCGCGAAGACGTCCTTGTGCAGGGCCACCGCGCCCCGGCGGCGGGTGAGGCGTACGGCCTGGGCGCAGACGTCGACGCCGACGGCGGTGTGACCGGCCCGGGTGAGCGCGAGGGTGAGCCGGCCGGGCCCACACCCGACGTCGAGGGTGGGACCGGCGCACCGGGCGACGACCGCACCGCTCGCCGGTTCCGGCGGCCCGTGCCAGCGCCTCACCGGCAGCGGGCTGCGCCGGCCGTCGCTGTGCAGCAGCCAGTGCCGGCCGGCCCGGCGGTCGAGCGCGGCGGCGAAGTCGTCCTCCCGGGTCCCGCCGCCGCCCGCCGCCGGCGCGGGCAGCTGCCCGGCGGTGCGGGCGCCGGGGGTCACGGACGGCCGCCGCGCAGCAGGGCGCGGCGCAGCGGCGCCACCGACCGGGCGAACCGGCTGTCCGGCACCTCGGCGGCGACGGCCAGCGCGTCCGGCCACTCGTCGACGTCGCGCAGCACGGACAGCGGGGCGGTGCGCAGCCCCCGGTCGCCGAGCGCCGCCATGGTGCGCGGCCCGGTCCGGGCGGTGGACATCGGCACGTCGCGCAGCGCGGCGGCGTGCCGGGCGTCCCGCAGCCCGAGGGCCCACCAGCCGCCGTCGACGGCCCGGCCGAGCACGGCGTCGGCGGCGAGCAGCCGCCGGACCGCGAAGTCCAGCCGTGCCGGGGTCACCTGCGGGGTGTCCATGCCGATCTGCAGGACCGGGCGGCCCGGCCAGGTCGCCGCCACGTCGGCGTGGGCGTTGGCCAGCCGGTCGCCGAGCCCGTCGCCGCGCTGCGGCAGGACGGTCCAGCCGGTGAGGGCCGCCGTCAGCGCCGCGGCGTCCTCCGCGTCGGCGAGCCGTCCCCCCAGGGCGAGCACGGGCGTCACCCCCGGTGTGGCGCGGACGGCGTCGAGGGTGTCATGCAGCGCGGCGGCGGCGATCCGGGCGGCCCGGACCGGGGTGGCCGGCGGACACAGCCGGGTCTTCACGGCCCCCGCCACGGGCGCCTTGGCCATCACGAGCAGGACGGTCATCGGACGCTGCGCAGCACGCCGGCGAAGTCGCGGGTGGCGCGCAGGGTGCCACGGACCGAGCCGGACACCTTGGACCGGGTGCCGGCGGCTCGGGGGGCGTAGCGGACATCAAACTCGCGGATCCGCCAGCCGGCGGCGGCGGCGCGGATCAGCAGTTCGAGCGGGTAGCCGAAGGCCCGGTCGGCGACGCCCAGGGCGAGCAGGGCGTCGCGGCGGGCCACCCGGATCGGGCTGAGGTCCCGCAGCGGTACGCCCCGACGCCGCAGCAGCGCCGCGACGAGGGCGGTCCCGGCGCGGGCGTGCCACGGCCAGACCCCGGCCCGGACGGGTCGCCGCCGCCCCACGGTCAGGTCGGCGGTGCCCCCGGCGACCGGGGCAACCAGAACGGGCAGTTCGGTCGGGTCGAAGGAGCCGTCGGCGTCGAGCACGGCGACCAGCTCCGCGTCGGCGGCCTCCAGCCCGGCGTGGACGGCCGCGCCGTAGCCCCGGCGGGGTTCGCGCACCACCAGCGCGCCGTGCCGGGCGGCGACCTCGGGCGAACCGTCCCGGGAGCCGTTGTCCACCACGATCGCCCGGTATCCGGGGGGCAGTCCGGCGAGCACCCCGGGCAGCGCGGCGGCCTCGTCCAGGCAGGGCAGCACCACGTCGATCCGCGTCGGCATACCGCCGACGCTAGGACCCGATCCGCTTGGGCGGGGACGGATCACCGGTTACCCCCGCGACCCTTCCCACGGACCGGTGACGTGGTGCCGGTTCGGCCGCCGCCGCCGTGACGCGGCCGTACCGTCCGGTCGACATGAGAGCGACCACCCTGCCCGCGGCCACCGCCCGGGCGCCGGTCCGCCGGTCCCGCGCCGACCTGCTCGTGCTGGGCGTCGAAGCGGCTCTGATCGCGCTCGCCGCGGTGGTCGGCGCGGTCCTCAACGCCCGCGGGGTCGGGCTGCACGCCGACGCCGCCCCGCTCTACGCGACCTGGCGGCCGCACCTGGGCTGGGGCACCCCGGGCGCGCTGCTGGTCGCGGGCACGGTGCTCGGCGTCGGTACGCGCTGGGCCCGCACCGCCGGTTGGACCGCCCTGCTCGGCGCGGCGTACCTGTCCTCCGTGGCATGGACGCTGGCGCTGGCCCTGGTCGACGGCTGGTCGGCCGGGTTCGCCGAGCGGCTCACCGCGCAGGCGGAGTACCTGCACGAGGTGCCCCGGGTCACCGACGTGCCAGCGATGCTGGCCGGCTTCACCGACCGGATCCTGGACTTCCGGCCGGACTCGTGGGCCACCCACACCGCGGGCCACCCGCCGGGGGCGCTGCTGGTCTTCGTGGCGCTGGACCGGGTGGGGCTGGGCGGCGGGGTGGCCGCCGCGCTGGTCTGCGTCCTGGTCGGGGCGAGCGTCACGATCTCCGTGCCGGTGGCGATGCGGGCGCTCGGCGCTGCCGACGCCGCTCGCGCCGTCCTGCCGTTCCTGGTGCTGCTGCCGGGGGCGGTCTGGTTGGGCGCCTCCGCCGACGGGCTCTTCGCCGGGGTGGTCGCGGCGGGCCTGGCCCTGCTCGCGGTACGCGGGCGGGTGGCGCCGGCCGCCGGTGGGCTGCTGCTGGGTGGCGCGCTGTACCTGTCGTACGGCTTCGTCCTGACGGGGGTATTGGCGCTGGCGGTGCTGGCGCTGCGCCCGACGGGCCGGGTCACCGCGCTGCTCGCCGCCACGGCCGGCGTCGCGGCGGTGGCGGTCGCGTTCACGGCGGCCGGTTTCCGCTGGTGGGACGGCTACCGGCTGGTGGTGGAGCGCTACTACCAGGGCTGGGCGGCCGACCGCCCGTACGGCTACTGGGTGTGGGCGAACCTGGCGGCGCTGCTGCTCTCCGCCGGGCCGGTGCTCGGCCCGGCGCTGCGCCGGGCGGTCGGGGCCGGCGCCCGGACGGTCCAGCCCGGCCGGAGCTGGCGCGACCGGGCCGCGCGGCTGCGCGCCGCCGGCCCGATCGTGCTGCTGCCGGTGGCCGCGGCGGTGGCCGTGCTGGCCGGTGACCTGTCCGGACTGAGCAAGGCCGAGGTGGAGCGGATCTGGCTGCCGTTCGCCGTCTGGCTGCTGGTCGCCACCGCCCACCTGCCGGCGTCCACGCGCCGCTGGTGGCTCCTCGGGCAGGCCGGCACCGCCCTCGCCGTGAACCACCTGCTGTGGACGGTCTCCTGACCGAGGCAGCCGGGAAGGCGCGGGGACGGCCGCCGATCAGACCGTCATGGCCGCCGGCTCGCGCAGCGGGTCGGTGGCGAAGGCGGTGACGCCGTCGGTGAACCCGACCCGGGCGGTGTAGCCGAGCAGGTCGGTGGCCCGGCGCGGATCGGCGACGACGTGCCGCACGTCGGCGGCGCGGGCGCCGCCGACGACCAGCGGCGCCGGCCCGGCCATGGCGGTGGCCAGGGTGGCGGCCAGCTCGCCCACCGTGTGCGGCTCCCCGGAGCAGACGTTGACCGGCATCAGGGGCTGCGGCGGCGGCGTGAGCAGCGCCAGCAGGTTCGCCCGCGCCACGTCGGTGACGTGCACGAAGTCCCGCCGCTGCCGGCCGTCCTCCAGCACCCGGGGCGGCCGGCCGGCGGCCAGCGCGGACCGGAAGATGGAGGCCACCCCGGCGTACGGGGTGTCGCGGGGCATCCGGGGGCCGTAGACGTTGTGGTATCGCAGGGCCCAGACCGCGCCGCCGGTCTGCCGCGCCCAGGCGGCGGCCAGGTGCTCCTGGGCCAGCTTGCTGGCGGCGTACGTGCTGTGTGGCTCCAGCGGGGCGTCCTCGGGCACCAGGGTGGAGTCGAGCGTCGACGCGCAGTGCGGGCAGGTCGGGTCGTAGCGGCCGGCCGCCAGGTCGTCGGCCCGGCGCGGGGCGGGGCGGACCGTGCCGTGCCGGGCGCACTCGTAGCGGCCCTCCCCGTACACGACCATCGAGCTGGCCAGCACCAGCCGGGCCACCCCGGCCCGGTGCATCGCGGCGAGCAGCACCGCCGTGCCGTAGTCGTTGTGGCTGGCGTAGGCCGGCGCGTCCGACGGGTCCAGTCCGTGCCCGACCATCGCGGCCTGGTGGCACACCGCGTCGACGCCGGGCAGGAGCCGGTCGAGCAGCCCGGCGTCGCGGATGTCGCCGACCACCGGGTCGTGCCGCCGCGACCACTCCGGCAGCTGGCCGCCGTGCGCCTGGGGCAGCAGCGCGTCCACCGCCACCACCTCGTGCCCCTCGGTGACCAGCAGGTCGGCGACCTGCGATCCGATGAACCCGGCCGCGCCGGTGACCAGTACCCGCATGCCGGTCAGCGTAGGTCGGCGGGCCGGCGTGGCGGGCCGCGTTGCGTCAGCCGTAGTCATTCCACAACATCTGCGCCCCGGCGCCGGTAAGCCTTCCGTAATCGGGCAAGTCCCGCCGGGCCGCCGACCCCGCCCGTAGCCTGCCGGAAGGGAGGCACCGCGCCGGCCGCCGGCCACGCGGCTCCCGTCGCCGCCGGTATACCGGCACGTCAAGCAGCCAGGAGGAGGGCCGGTGAGCGCCAACCGTGAGTCTCCCGCCGGGGACCACCCGGGCCCTCCCCCGCGGACCGACCCGGCCGACCGCCCGGCGTACGGCTTTCCCCGCCGCGGCTGGGCCCTGCTGGCGGAGCATCCGCCACCCGGGGCGCCCGGCGTCGGCGAACGGTGGCGCAGCCCGCTGCGCGGGCCGTGGCTCACCGCCGTGTACGGCATCGTGCTGCTGGTCGGCCTGCCGCTGGTGTTCCTCACCGGCCTGCTCGACTACCTCGCCTACAGCCCGCAGTTCGGTCAGGCCTTCCCGCCCGACGTCGGCTGGCTGCGGTTGCCGCCGTTCGACTGGCCGACCCGCCCGTCCTGGCTGTTCCGGGTCACCCAGGGCCTGCACGTGGCGCTCGGGATCACGCTGATCCCGGTCGTGCTGGGCAAGCTCTGGTCGGTCATCCCGAAGCTGTTCGACTGGCCGCCGGCCCGGTCGGTGGCCCAACTGCTGGAGCGGCTGTCACTGCTGCTGCTGGTCGGCGGGATCCTCTTCGAGCTCGCCACCGGCCTGCTGAACATCCAGTACGCGTACCTGTTCGGGTTCGACTTCTACACCGCGCACTACTTCGGCGCGTGGGTGTTCGTCGCCGCGCTCGTCACGCACGTGGCTCTCAAGCTGGGGCGGATGCGCAGCGCGCTGCGGTCCCGGCCGGTACGCGCCGAACTGATCGTCCCGCGCGCCGCCACCCGACCCGAGCCACCGGACCCCGACGGGCTGGTGGCCGCCCGGACCGGGCCGGCCACCGTGAGCCGGCGCGGCGCCCTGGCCCTGGTCGGCGGCCTGTCGCTGCTGCTGGCCGGCCTGACCGTCGGGCAGAGCTTCGACGGCCGGTGGCGCCGCACCGCGCTGCTGCTGCCCCGGGGCCGGCAGCCCGGCACGGGCCCGACCGGCTTCCCGGTGAACCGCACGGCGGCGGCCGCCGGCATCGGCGGCGCCGACACCGGGGCCGGCTGGCGGCTGACGCTGCGGGCCGGCGGGCGGCAGGCCAGCCTCGACCGGGCCGCCCTGCTGGCCCTGCCCCAGCACACCGCCCGCCTGCCGATCGCCTGTGTGGAGGGCTGGTCGACGCTGCAGACCTGGACCGGGGTACGGCTGCGCGACCTCGCCGCGCTGGTCGGCGCCGGTCAGCCCGGCTCCGCCCACGTCCGCTCGCTGGAGAAGGCGGGGCTGTTCGCCCAGGCGACCTTGCAGGGCAACCAGGTCCTCGACCCCGACTCGCTGCTCGCGCTGCGGGTCAACGGGGTGGACCTCACCGCGGACCACGGCTATCCGGCGCGGGTGATCGTCCCCGCGCTGCCCGGGGTGCACTGCACCAAGTGGGTGGCGGAGATCGAGTTCCGGGGGCGTACCGATGCGTGACCTCGCGGCGCGCTTCCGGGCGGCGTACGGGGCGCCCGGGCGGCACCTGCTGCTGCTGGTCGGGTGCTTCGCCGTCGCCGGCTGGGTGGCCCTGCGGCTGGCCCGGGAGGCGACCGCCGGGCGGATGCTGCTCTGGTTCGTCGGCGCGGCGATCGCCCACGACCTCGTCCTGTTCCCGGTCTACGCGTCGGCCGACCGGACGCTGCGGGCGGCGGTGGGCGAGCGACGGGCCCGGCCGGCGTCCGGACCGTCGCTGATGAACCACCTCCGCGTGCCGGCGCTGGCCGCGGCGCTGCTGTTCCTGGTGTACCTGCCCGGGATCCTCCGGCAGGGCAAGGCGACCTACCTGGCCGCGACCGGGCAGGACCAGCGGCCTTTCCTCGCTCGCTGGTTGCTCGTCACCGCCGCCCTCTTCCTGGCCAGCGGTGTCCTGTACGCGCTCCGCCGCTGGCGGGCACGCCACGGGTGAGTCCGGCCGCGACCGTCCGAAGCCGCTGGCGGAGTCACCTTGAGGCCGGCGGCGGGCCGGTGTAGCCGCTGCTCCACCGGAACCGGTTGTTCGGCTGGCCGTACTCCTCGATGACGTGCGCAATCCAGCCTGCCGTCCGGGCGATCGCGAAAATCACCTCGCCTGCGCCGGGCCCCATGCCGATCGCGTGCGCCAACGCGGCAAGGGCGAAGTCGACGTTGGGCAGGGAGCCCCGCCGCGTTGCCGTTGCGATCAACTCGTCAACGGTGCGGCGCAGTTGGCCCTCGAGGGGCAGTTCCGTGACGAGATCGAGGAGGGCAGTCCCGCGCGGGTCGCCTTCCGGATACAGCGAATGCCCGAACCCCGGCAGCGTGCCGGTACGCAAGCATTCGGCGATCGCGGCCGGCGCGCCATCCCGCAGCGCCGCCTCGATCATCCGGTAGACACTGCTGCCGATGGCTCCATGCATCGGCCCGTCCAGCGCGCCGAGACCCGCCAGTACCGCCGCGTACGGGTTGGCCCGTGTCGATGCTGCGACGCGTGCCGCAATGGTCGACGCGGCCAGATCGTGGTCAGCGAGCAAGACGAGTGCGGCATTGAGCGCCAAGAGAGCCTCCGCGGACGCCGGCGCGCCGGTCAACCGCGACCACAGCCGGGCCGCGAGGCTGTCATCAGCGGGGGCCGCGCCCGCGAGGGGCATTGCGTCGACCATGGTGGACAGCAGGGCGGGCGCGAGAGCCGTCACGGTGGCGGGTGTCAGGTCGAAGCGCAGCGGGTCCATTGCGGCCGCGACGGCGACGATCACTGGCACCCGGTCGAAGAGTCGGGCCTGCGCGGGCAGGTGATCGCTCGCTCGTCTGGCCCGTTCGAGGGTTTCTGCTGGCGCCGCGAAAGCGGTCTGGTACCGCTCGCCCGTCCACAGCCAGTGCGCGATCTCCTCGAACGGAGTCACCGGCGCCAGCTTCGCGACATCCAATCCTCGGTAGTGCAGCCGTCCGTACGCAATCAAGGTGATGGCGGTGCGCATCGCCGGGGCGGCATCGCGTTCCGGCCGGGTCGCCTGTGTGCGGGCGGCCAGCCGCTCGACGTCAGCGAGCCGGAAGCGGCTGATCCGCTCGCCGGGAACCTTGACTCTAGGAAGCAACCCTCGGCTGACGTACGCGTAGATCGTCTCTGATTTGATGCGCAGGCGAAGTGCCACCTCGGCGGTGGTGAGCAGCTGATCTCCGGGCATGTGGCCATGGTCTCACGTTGACCGGATCAATGTTGACTGACTCGATGCGTTGGCGTGACGCTGCCCGCATGGCTGACACCATTACCGTCCCACGCGGGCTCGCCGGTGTCGTGGTCACCGACACCAGGATCGGCCACGTCCGCGGTCTCGAGGGCTTCTACCACTACCGGCAGTACTCCGCCATCGACCTCGCCGAGCGCCGCACGCTGGAGGACGTCTGGGCGCTGCTCATCGACGGCTCCCTACCTGCCGAGCCCAAGGCGCTACACGAGGAGATCGTTCCGCTGCGCCACATCCCACCCGCGGTTGCCGCCGCGCTGCCCGACATCGCCACCGCGGCGGTGTCGCCGGACCCGATGGGCGGCCTGCGTGCCGCGCTGGCCATCGCCGGCCTCGCCGCCGGCGCCCGCCCGCTCTACGACACCTCGCCCGCCGAGCGGCGAGCGGAGGCCATGGCGCTCTGCGCCCTAACACCCAGCCTGCTCGCAGCGTTGTTTCGCCTACGAGCAGGCTTGGATCCGATCGAGGCGCGCGATGACCTGTCGCACGCGGCGAACTACCTGTACATGATCACCGGCGAGGAGCCGTCCGAGGCTCACGCCCGATCGATCGAGCGATACCTCATCGCGACCGTTGATCACGGCTTCAACGCGTCAACCTTCACCGCCCGTGTCATCGCATCGACCGGCGCCGACATCTACGCCTGTATCGGTGGTGCCCTCGGCGCGCTCTCCGGACCGCTGCACGGCGGAGCTCCCAGCCGGGCCCTCGACACACTCGACGCCATCGGCTCCATCGACCGGGCGGACTCGTGGTTGCGCTCTCGAATCCTCAACGGCGAGCGGATCATGGGGTTCGGGCACCCGATCTACCGCACGGAAGACCCGCGGTCGCGCATGCTCAAGGGGGTCGCCCAAGCCCTCGGCGGGCAGCTGGTGGACTTTGCCGTGGCCGTTGAGGAGCGGGTCCTGTCATTGCTGGCGGAGCTGAAGCCTGGCCGGGAACTGCACACGAACGTGGAGTACTACGCGGGCGTCGTCATGCACCTGTGCGGGCTACCTCGGGAGATGTTCACACCGACCTTCGCCGCCAGCCGGGTCATCGGGTGGTGCGCGAATGTGCTGGAGCAGGCCGAGGACTCGAAAATCATCCGGCCGGATTCGCGATACATCGGCCCTCCCCCACCACAACCGGTGCCGTGAAAAGGCCCAATGGTGTTGGCGGTGACGGCGATCCGGACTACCGGGAAGGGTGCCCCTCCCGTGCGGGAGGGGCACCCGGTCTCAGGCGGACGGACCGCCGGCGCCGCGGCGCGGGTCAGGCCGGGTCCGCCGGCCCGCCGGGCTCCTCGGCGGTATGCAGCCAGACGGCGGTGTCCGGCGGCAGCAGGTCGTCGTCGAGCGGTCCGCTGGCCAGCAGCAGCCGCTGGTACGGCGGCAGTGGCAGCGCCGCGTCGGAGAGGTTGACCAGGCAGCGGAAGCCGCCGCCCCGGCTGAACGCCAGCACCCCGTCGGGCGCGGGCAGCCAGGTCAGCTCGCCGTCGCCGAGCGCCGGGTCGGCCCGTCGTACGGCGATGCCGGTCCGGTACAGCTCCAGCATCGAGTGCGGGTCGCCGGTCTGCGCGCGCACCGTGCGGTCCTTCCAGTCCGCCGGCTGCGGCAGCCACGGAGCGGTGGTCGCGCCGTCCGGGCTGAAGCCGAAGGGCGGCGTGTCACCGGTCCAGGGCAGCGGCACCCGGCAGCCGTCGCGACCCGGGTCGACCCGGCCGGACCGGGCGAACATCGGGTCCTGGCGAAGCTCGTACGGGATGTCCTCGACCTCCCACAGGCCGAGCTCCTCGCCCTGGTAGACGTAGGCCGCGCCGGGCAGCGACAGGGAGAGCAGCGCGGCGGCCCGGGCCCGCCGGGTGCCCAGTTCCAGGTCGGTGGGGACCCCCTCGCGTTTGCTGGCGAAGCTGAACGTGGTGTCCGCCCGGCCGTAGCGGGTGACGTGCCGGGTCACGTCGTGGTTGGCGAGCACCCAGGTGGCCGGGGCGCCGACCGGGGCGTGCGCCGCGAGGGTCGCGTCGATGCAGGCCCGCAGCGCGGCCGGCTCCCAGGCACAGCCGAGGAAATCGAAGTTGAACGCCGCGTGCAGCTCGTCGGGTCGGAGGTAGTTGGCGAACCGCTCATGGTCGGGCAGCCAGACCTCGCCGATCAGCGCCCGCTCGCCGGGGTAGCTGTCGGCGATCCGCCGCCAGCTGCGGTAGATCTCGTGCACCGCGTCCACGTCGACGAACGGGTTCGGGCCGTCCGGGGTGGCGTCGGGCAGCGTCGGGTCCTTGGCCAGCATCGCCGCCGAGTCGATCCGGATGCCGTCCACGCCCCGGTCGAACCAGAACCGCAGGATGTCCTCGAACTCGGCGCGCACCCGGGGGTGGTCCCAGTTGAAGTCGGGCTGCTGCGGGGCGAAGAGGTGCAGGTACCAGTCGCCCGGCGTGCCGTCCGGGTTCGTGGTCCTGGTCCAGGTGTCGCCGGCGAACGGCGAGACCCAGTCGGTGGGCTTCTGCGAGCCGTCCGGGCCGCGACCCGGGCGGAACCAGAACAGCTCGCGCTCGGGCGCCTCCGGGCCGCCGGCGAGCGCCGTCTGGAACCAGGGGTGCACCTCGGAGCAGTGGTTCGGCACCACGTCGACGATGGTCCGGATGTCGAGCGCGTGTGCCTCCGCGATCAGCGCCTCCGCCTCGGCCAGGGTGCCGAAGACCGGGTCGATGTCGCGGTAGTCGGCCACGTCGTAGCCGGCGTCGGCCATCGGGGACGGGTACCAGGGGCTGTACCAGATCGCATCGACGCCAAGCGCGGACAGATGATCCAGCCGGGACCGGATGCCGGCGATGTCGCCGATGCCGTCGCCATTGCCGTCGGCGAAGCTACGTGGGTACACCTGGTAGATCACCGCCCCACGCCACCACGGACCATTGTCTGCTGTGGACACGAGCACCTGCTTTCTGCGTCAGTACGTCGGCGGGTTCGCCGGACCTGGAGGTGTGTCGGGCGAACCGTCGTTGTTCGCCGCGCAGCGTCGGGGCTATCCCTTGAGGCTGCCTGTGGTCAGACCGGACATGATGTTCCGCTGGAAGATCAGAAAGACGATGACGGTCGGGATCGCGGCGATGACCGACGCGGCGATCACCACGTTCATCGGCGTACCACCCGAGAATGCGTAGATGCCGACGCTGACCGTCCGGGTCTCGGGCGACGGCATGACCAGCTTCGGCCAGAGAAAGTCCTTCCAGACCGCCGTCACGGCGAAGATCGAGACGACGCCGAGGATGGGGCGCGACATCGGCAGGATGATCGACCACAGCGTGCGCAGCGGCGTCGCCCCGTCCATCAGGGCAGCCGCCATCAGCTCCTCCGGGATCGAGTCGAAGAACCGCTTCAGCAGGAAGATGTTGAACGCGTTCGCGACCGCGGGCAGCCAGATCGCAAACGGCGAGTCGAGCAGGTTGATGTGCAGGATCGGCAGGTCGATCACGGTCACGTACTGCGGAACGATGAGGACCATCGCCGGGATCATCAGCGTTGCCAGCATCAGGCCGAGGATCACGTTGCCGAGCACCGGCCGAAGCTTCGACAGGGCGTACGCCGCGGCGGTGTCGAGGACGAGCTGGAACAGCAGCGCGCCGGCCGCATAGTAGAACGTGTTGAACAGCAGCTTGGCGAGGTTCAGGTTGTTCCACGCATCGGCGTAGTTCCGCGACTGGGGATCCTTCGGGAACAGCGACGGCGGGGTCTGCGCGATCTCCTTGCCGGATTTGAGCGCGCCGGTGACCATCCAGTAGAGCGGCCCGAGGAAGACGAGCGTGAAGCCCACGACGACGACGGCGAGCAGCGTCCAGTAGACGACCCTGCCGCGCCCCCGCCGAAGCTGAGCGTGGGAGATGAGGGTCCGGGTCCCGGAGTCCTGTGCCATGGGTCGTCCCGTCCTAGTCCTGTTTCGAGCTGAGCCGCACATAGACGGCGGAGAAGCCGGCCAGCACCACGAGCATGATCACGCCGAGCGCCGCGGCGCCGTTGAGGTCGTTCTGGAAGAACCCGTGCTGGTAGATGAGGTACGCCACCGAGGTCGCGGAGTCCTCCGCGCCCGTACCGTTCGCGAGGATCAACGGCTCGATGAAGAACTGCATCGTGGCGACGATCTGCAGCATCGCCAGGAGCGCGAGGATCAGCCGGGTCTGCGGGATCGTGACGTGGCGGATCCGCCGCCAGATCCCGGCGCCGTCGAGCTCGGCCGCTTCGTAGAGTTCGCCGGGGATGTTCTGCAGTGCCGCCAGGTAGATCAGTACCGCGCCGCCCATGTTCATCCAGGTCGACGCGATCACCATCGCCGGCATCGTCATCTCGGGCGACTGCATCCACTGCGATGTCGGCAGGTGCAGCGCCTTGAGGATCGAGTTGAGAAGTCCCGCGTCGCCGGGGTCGTACGCGTAGAACTTGAAGAGAAAGAGCGCCGAGGCCGGCGGCAGCATCACCGGCAGATAGACCAGGATCCGCAGGTACCCCTTCGCGTGGCGAAACTCGTTGAGCAGGATCGCCACGAAGAACGGCACCGCGTACCCGAACACCAGCGCCAGAATCGTGAAGTAGAACGTGTTCTTCCAGGCCGTCCAGAAGCTGGGGTCGGCGATGATGCGGTCGTAGTTGTCCCAGCCGACCCAGGTCGTGACGCCGCGCCGGGTGCGCTGGAAGCTCATGACGACGCCGCGGATCATCGGATACCAGGAGAAGACCGCGAAGCAGATCACCGCGCCGATCAGGAAGGCGTGCCCGGTGAGGTTGTCTCGTACCTTGCGGCCGAGGCTCGTACGCTGCGGCCCTGCCGGGTACCGTGCCGCGGGGCGACCCGGTTCCCTCCTGGTCCCCGGGACGGTGGTGATCGCCAAGGCAACTCCTGCGTGAGTCAGTGACGCCGACGGTGCGGCGCGGACGGTGTGAGGGCCGGCGGCGGGCCGGCCCCCACACCTGCGGATCACTTGTCGGCGGCCAGGAGCTGGTTGACCTTGTCTTCGGCCGTCTTGAGCAGCGCGTCGATGTTCGCGTTCGGGTTCGTCAGCACACCGGACATCGCGGCGTCGAGCACCGCGTAGATCGCCTGCGCGTTGCGTGGCTCACCCTTGATCGGGACCGGGTTCGCCTCGAAGATCGCGAAGTTCGCGGTGTCGACGTTCGCGTTCGCTTTGCGCAGCTCGAGTTCCTGCTTCTGCGTGTCGCTGCCGCCCGCGAAGAGCAGCGGCTGGGGCAGGCCCACCGGGTAGTTCTGCGGCTTGGCCCGGACGTAGTCGAACTGGCCCTTGCCCGGCGTCAGCTTCTGGTACGCGATCCACTTCAGACCGGCCTTGACCTGCTCGGGGGTGAGGCCCTTCTTGAAGAAGTACCCCTCGCCACCACCGAGCGTCCCCTTCGCGGCGCCGTCCTGGCCGGGCAGCGGGGCCATCGCCCAATCCTGGAACTTGCCCTGGAACTGGCTGACGATCGCCTGGGTGGCGTCCGGCGCGCCGACGAACATGCCGACCTTGCCCGCGCCGGCATTGGTCAGCAGGTCGGCCCACTGCAGCAGTTGGCGGTCGCCCATGCTGTTGTCGCCGTACCGCATGTCCTTGAGGTTCTGCAGGACCTGCTTGCCCATCGCGTTGTTGAAGTCGGCCTTCTTGCCGTCGGCGGTCAGCACCTGGCCGCCCTGGGAGTAGAGCAGGGAGGTGAAGTGCCAGCCTCCGGTGTTGCCGGCGCTGTACTCCGAGTAGCCGGCGATGCCGTTGCCGAGCGCGGAGATCTTCTTGGCGGCGGCCCGGACCTCGCCCCAGGTCTTTGGCGGGTTGTTCACGTCGAGCCCCGCCCGCTGGAACAGAACCTTGTTGTAGACCAGGCCCATCGAGTAGTTCTTCACCGGGACGGCGTAGAGCTTGCCGCCGTCGGTGAAGACCTCCTTGAGCGCCGGGTCGACGCTGTCCCAGGTCGGGACCGTGTCCTTGTTGGCGAACTCGGTGATGTCCATCGCCTGACCGGAGTCGAGCACCTGCTGAAGATCGGTCATGTACCCGTAGAACAGGTCGGTCACGGTGCCGCCGGCGAGGCGAGCGGTGAAGTCCGGCGGGTTGTTGCACTGCTCGCCGACGCTGACGCTCTTGATGACGATGTTGGGATTCTGCCGCTGGAACTCGACGACATCGTCGTTCCAGTTCTTCAACAGCTCTTTCTGGGAGCCGACCGGCTGGCAGTCGACGGTGATGGTGACCTTGCCACCTGCATCGGTCTTGGCGTCGTCACTCTTCGTGGAGCAGGCCGCAAGGCTGAGCCCCAGGCCGGCCACGAGCGCTAACGCCGCAGCCTTCCGGTACTGCGGTACGGACATCTGTCCATCCCTTCGGGAACGGGAGTCTCCATGACCTTCGCTGATCTGCGGTGATCGTCACCGCGGCCAAGCCCTGCTACTGATCTGTCTCCGCCAGGTGACCTGCCGCCTGGATCTGCGTCGGGCCAGCGCGGATGGTGAGCTAGCTCTCTTGCACGGGATGTTTCGTGGCGATGACGATACAAAGCCGAACCATCTGACGCAAGAACTGGACCGAAATATGAAAGACAAGAACTGACACTCTTCTGGACGCAAAAAAGGACGGATCCCAGAGGGTCCGTCCTTTTTGTGCTTCGGTCCGCGCTACCCGGTCGCGACCCGCGCCGGCCCGGTCGAACCGCGAACCACCAGCTCCGGTTCGAAGAGCAGCTCGTCGGCGAGCACGCCGGCGCCCTCGATCTGGGTCACCAGCAGGTCGACGGCCGCCTGCCCCATCGTCTCGATCGGCTGCCGGACGGTGGTCAGCGGCGGGTCGGTGCAGGTCATGAACGCCGAGTCGTCGAAGCCGACCACCGAGACGTCCGCCGGCACCGCGCGGCCCAGCCGGCGGACCGCCCGGATCGCCCCGAGGGCGAGGACGTCGCTGGCGCAGACGATGCCGGTGATCCCCCGGTCGACCAGCTTGGTGGCGGCCACCCGGGCGCCCTCCATGGAGAAGCTCGACCGCTCCACCCACTCCCCCGGGTCCGTCCAGCCGGCGACTCGGCGCATCGCCGCGAGCTTGCGCCGCGACGGCACGTGGTCCTCCGGGCCGAGCACCATGCCGATCCGCTCGTGCCCGAGCGAGCGCAGGTGCCCGTACGCCTGCTCCACGGCGACCGCGTCGTCGGTGGACACCCGCGGGAAGCCCAACTCGTCCACGCCCGCGTTGACCAGCACCACCGGCAGTCCCCGGTCGGTCAGCCGGCGGTAGTGCTCGTGCGGGGCGTCGGCCAGGGCGTATGACCCGCCGGCGAAGATGACGCCGGAGACCTGATGGTCGAGCAGCATCTCGACGTAGTCCGACTCGGACACCCCGCCGATGGTGCGGGCGCAGAGCGCGGGGGTGAACCCCCGCTGGGCGAGCGAGCCAGTCACCACCTCGGCCAGCGCCGGGAAGATCGGGTTCTGCAGCTCGGGCAGGACCAGCCCGACCAGCCGCGCGCGCTCACCGCGCAGTTTGGTGGGACGTTCGTAGCCAAGCACGTCGAGGGCGGTCAGCACCGCGGTCCTGGTCGCCTCCGAGACGCCGCCGCGCCCGTTGAGCACCCGGCTCACGGTGGCCTCGCTGACGCCCGCCTTGCGGGCCACCTCAGTCAACCGTTTCGTCACGGCCGCAATCCTACGTCGGATTCTTGCAAGAAATGAACTACCGGCTGCTCAGGGCGGTCAGCGGCATGACGGCTGGATTCCGATCGCCGGGTCCTCATCCGGCCACCGGCGGTCCGCCACTGGTGTCTCTCGGTCTCGCAAATTCTCGACAAAGCAGTGCTTGAATATTTACAAACCTCGGCAATAACATGAGCGGACATCCGTCCAGGCCACCCGAGAGAGTGGGTCGATCCGATGCGCGGAAGCTTCGACGACGGTGCGGCGCCGCCACGACGGCGCCGACGCGGCGTCCTGATCACAGCGGCCACGGCGGCGGTGGCCGTCATCGTGCTGCCCGGAGGCGCCGCCGCGGCCGGCCCGACGCCGGTGGTGACCCGGGCGGGGCTCGACCCGGCGCTGGTCGCCGGCCGGGGCGCCGCCGTGGATTTCGTCGAGCAGGAGGCGGAGAACGCGCGCACGAACGGCACCCTCATCGGCCCGGACCGGGCGGCGTACACGCTGCCGGGCGAGGCCTCCGGCCGCCGTGCCGTCCGGCTCGCCCCCGGGCAGCACGTCGAGTTCACCCTGCCCACGGCGGCCAACGCGATCACCGTGCGCTACAGCATCCCCGACTCCCCCGACGGCGGCGGCATCATCGCGCCCCTCGACGTCACGGTCGGCCGCGGACCGGCCCGGACGATGACGCTCACCTCGCAGTACGCGTGGCTCTACAACCAGTACCCGTTCACCAACGACCCCGCCGCCGGGCTGCTCCACCCCGACTGGTGGATCACCGAGTGCTCCTGCGTCCCGGCCGCGACCACGCCCGCGCCGACCATCATCACGCCGTTCCGGCCGCACCACTTCTACGACGAACAGCGCCTGCTGCTGGGCCGGACCCACCGCGCCGGCGAGGTCGTCCGGCTGACCGCCCCCGCCCGCAGCAACGCCGCGTGGACCGTCATCGACCTGCTGGACGCACACCTCGTCGGCCCGCCCCACGTCGCCCGGCGCGCGGTCGACGTCATCACCTTCGGCGCCGACCCGTCGGGCCGGCACGACTCGGCCGACGCGCTCGACCGGGCCATCTCGGTCGCCCGGTCCACGCACCGGGCCGTCTACCTCCCGCCGGGCACCTACCAGGTCAACCGGCACATCGTCGTCGACGACGTCACGATCGAGGGCGCCGGCAGCTGGTACACCGTGCTCAAGGGCCGCGAGGTCACCCTGGACACCCCGGCGCCGGACGGCTCGACGCACACCGGGGTCGGCCTCTACGGCCGGGACGCGGCGGCCGGCGGCAGCAGCGACGTCCACCTCTCCGGCTTCGCCATCGAGGGCGACGTCCGGGAACGCGTCGACCCCGACCAGGTCAACGCCGTCGGCGGGGCGCTCAACCACTCCACCATCGACGGGTTGTACCTGCACCACACCAAGGTCGGGATGTGGTTCGACGGGCCGGTGACCGACCTGCGGGTCAGCGACACGGTCATCGCCGACCAGATCGCCGACGGGCTGAACTTCCACACCGGAGTCACCCACTCCATGGTGTCGCACACCTTCGTCCGCAACACCGGCGACGACGGCCTGGCGATGTGGTCGGAAAAGGCCGGCAACGCCCACAACACCTTCGACCACAACACCGTCCAGTCGCCGGTCCTGGCCAACGGC
Source organism: Micromonospora sp. NBC_00898 (assembly GCF_045207895.1). Lineage (NCBI taxonomy): Bacteria > Bacillati > Actinomycetota > Actinomycetes > Micromonosporales > Micromonosporaceae > Micromonospora > Micromonospora sp. NBC_00898. Next base: position 1,742,077 of record NZ_CP108775.1, on the reverse strand, counting down.
ATCGCCCTCTACGGCGGCACCGACAACACGGTGTCGAACAACCTGGTCGCGGACCCGGTCCGCGAGGGCAGCGCCATCCAGGTCGGGTCCCGGTTCGGCGCCGAGCCGTTCACCGGCCAGCTGTCGATCACCGACAACACCACGGTCCGCGCCGGCACCTACGAGCTGAACTGGAACATCGGTCTCGGGGCGATCTGGTTCTACGCGCTCGACCGGAGCATCGACGCCGACATCCAGGTCGCCGGGGACCACTTCCTGGACAACACGTACAACGCGATCATGCTGGTCAGCGACTGGCCGGTGAAGGACAGCTACTCGATCAGCGGCGCCCAGTTCCGCGACATCCGGGTCGACGGCACCGGCACCTCGGTGGTCAGCGCCCGGGCGGCCGGCTCGGCCTCCTTCGCCGACGTCGACGCGCGCAATGTGGGAGCGGTGGGCGTCAACAACTGCGGCACGTTCCACTTCACGCCGGCCGGATCCGAGTTCAGCGTCACCGACCTGGGCGGGAACGACGGCGGATGGCTGGCGCCGTGGCTGCTACCGAACACCATCACCTGCGACGACCGGCCCCCGGTCGTCGCGCCGCCGGCGCCGTCACCCTGGTGAGGCGCCGACCGGCCGGGTGACGCTCACCAGAGGGGCGTCTCCGGCCGGTCATAGGGCTCGTCGACCAGGTGCACCGCGGCCTCCTCGGCGCTGGCGCCGCCCCCGTCGATCCCGACGTCCCGGCCGACCGAATCCGCCTCGACGTCCTCGCCGAACCCGTCGTTGGTGTCGACGAGGCGCCCGGCGCGCAGGTCACGGTCGAAGCCTCGCCGGGTCAGCTCGTCCTCGTCGCCGTACGGGGCCGGGTCGTCGTCGGCCGTCGTGTCGGGTTCCTCCTCGGCGAGCCGCTGGGCGAGCGACTCGCCGACGCGCTCCTCGGCCGCCGTCGTGCCGAAGCGGTTCGCGCCCGACCAGTGATCGGTCGCCACGATCCCGACGTCCAGCGGGTCCCCGACACCGCCCTCGAGGGTGTCGGAAGCGTCGAGGACGCCCTCGTCCTCGATGTCGTCGTACTGCTGCAGCTCGTAGCTACCGGCATCGGTGCTCATGGGAACCTCTCAGACAGGGCGGGGCGCAGGTCGTGGCGCCGGCTGCCGATGATATGCCACTTTTCGGTCGGCGCCACCGTTCGGCCCGGCCCGAGGGACCCGTCACACCGGCCACGGTTGGCCATCGCGCGGCGGAATGCTCGGGACTCCCGTCGCAACCGCGTGTACGGGTCGGGGGCGAGGTGGTTTCATGGGCGCCATGGCGAACCCGGTGATCCTGACCGTCGACGACGATCCGGTGGTGTCCCGGGCGGTCGCCCGGGACGTCCGCCGACGCTACGGCGACCGCTACCGCGTGGTGCGCGCGAACTCCGGGCCGGAGGCGCTGGACGCGCTGCGGGAGATCAAGCTGCGCGGCGAGCAGGTTGCGCTGCTGCTCGCCGACCACCGGATGCCCGAAATGACCGGTATCGAGTTCCTCGAGGCGGCGATGGACGTCTTCCCGGCCGCCCGCCGGGTGCTGCTCACCGCGTACGCCGACACCGACGCCGCCATCGAGGCGATCAACGTGGTCGACCTCGACTACTACCTCCTCAAGCCGTGGCACCCGCCGGAGGAGAAGCTCTACCCGGTGCTGGACACCCTGCTCGAGGCCTGGGCGGCCAGCCCGGACGCCGCCCTCGCCGAGCTCCGGGTGGTCGGGCACCGCTGGTCCGCGCCCTCGTTCAAGGTCCGCGACTTCCTCGCCCGCAACCTGGTGCCGTACCGCTGGCTGCTGGTGGACGAGCCGGAGGGCGCCCGGCTGCTCGACGCGGCCGGGGCGACCGAGGCGGACCTGCCGCTGGTGGTGACCGCCGAGGGTAAGACCATGATGGCGCCGTCCCAGACGGAACTTGCCGCGCTGGCCGGGCTGACCGTGTCGCCGGCGACCGACTTCTACGACCTGGTCGTGGTCGGCGGCGGTCCCGCCGGGCTCGGCTCGGCCGTGTACGGGGCGTCGGAGGGGCTGCGGACGGTGCTGGTCGAACGCCGCGCCACCGGCGGACAGGCCGGCCAGAGCAGCCGGATCGAGAACTACCTCGGCTTTCCCGACGGGGTCTCCGGCGCCCAGCTCACCGACCGGGCCCGGCGGCAGGCGACGAAGTTCGGCGCCGAGCTGCTGAGCACCCGCGAGGTGGTCGGGCTGAGCCCGGCCGGGTCGGCCCGGCTGCTGCGCTTCGACGACGGCAGCGAGATCGCCGCCCACACGGTGGTGCTCGCCACCGGGGTGTCGTACCGGGTGCTCGACGCGCCCGGGTTGTCCGACTTCACCGGGCGGGGCGTCTTCTACGGCAGCACCGCCACCGAGGCGCCGAGCTGCGTCGACCAGGACGTCTACATCGTCGGCGGGGCGAACTCGGCCGGCCAGGCGGCGGTGCACTTCTCCCGGTACGCCTCCCGGGTGCACCTGCTGATCCGGGGCGCCGACCTGACCGCCTCGATGTCCCGCTACCTCATCGACCAGCTGGAACGGATCGACCGGATCACCGTGCACCCGCACACCACGGTGGTCGGCGGGTCCGGCGAGGACCACCTGCGGGAGCTGACCCTCTGCGACGCCCGCACCGGGCGGACCCGGACCGTGCCGACGTCCTGGCTGTTCATCTTCATCGGCGCGGAGCCCCGCACCGACTGGCTGGACGGACTGGTGGTCCGCGACCAGCGGGGCTTCATCGTCACCGGCCCAGATCTGCTCACCGGCAGGCGACGCCCCGCCGGCTGGCCGCTCGGCCGCGACCCGTACCACCTGGAGACCAGCCTGCCCGGGGTGTTCGCCGCGGGTGACGTCCGGGCCCAGTCGGTCAAACGGGTCGCCTCGGCCGTCGGCGAGGGCGCGATGGCCGTCTCCCTCGTGCACCGCTACCTGGAGGCACAGTGACCACCCCCACCGACCGGCTCACCCCCGACGAACTGCGCACGCTGTTCCTCTTCGCGGCGCTCGACGACGGCCAGCTCACCTGGCTGGCCGAGCACGGGCGGGTGGAACAGCGCGCCGGTGGCACCCTCGTGTACGGCGAGGGCGAGGCCGCCACCTGCTTCTTCGTCCTGCTCGGCGGGACGATCACGCTGAACCGGCGAGTGGGCGGCGACGAGGTGGAGGTCAGCCGGACCGACCAGCGCGGCGTGTACGGCGGCGCGACCCAGGCGTACCTGGAAGACCAGGTCGAGCAGGTCTACCGCAACTCGATGCGGGCGGTGACCGACGCGGACTTCTTCGTCCTGCCGGCGGAGGACTTCGCGCACGCCCTGCGCTCCTGGTTCCCGATGGCGATGCACCTGCTCGAGGGACTGTTCTTCGGCCTGCGCGACACCCAGACCATCGTCGGCGAACGCGAGCGGCTGCTCGCCCTGGGCTCGCTGTCCGCGGGGTTGACCCACGAGCTGAACAACCCGGCCGGGGCGGCCGTCCGGGCCACCTCGGTGCTGCGCGACCGGGTCGCCGGGATGCGGCACAAGCTCGCGCTCATCGCCGACGGCCGGCTGGACGGCAGCGCGCTGCACCGGCTGGTGGAGTTGCAGGAGGAGGCGGTGGCCCGGGTGGCGACCGCGCCGAAGCTCTCCGCGATGGCGGCCTCCGATGCCGAGGACGCGGTGGCCGACTGGCTGGACGAGCACGAGGTGCGCGCCGGATGGGACCTCGCGCCGACCCTGGTCGCCGGCGGGCTGGACGCCGACTGGCTGGACCGGGTGCAGCCGGCGGTGGGCCGGGCGGACCTGGAGTCGGCGGTGCGCTGGCTGACCTACACGGTGGACACCGAACTGCTGATCCGCGAGATCTCCGACGCGGTCACCCGGATCTCCGGCCTGGTCGGCGCCGCCAAGCAGTACTCCCAGCTCGACCGTGCCCCGTTCCAGGTGGTCGACGTGCACGACCTACTGGACGCGACCCTGGTGATGTTCAAGGCGAAGATCCCCGCTGACGTCCGGGTGGTCCGGGAGTACGACCGCGCGCTGCCGCCGGTGCCCGCGTACGCGGCCGAGCTGAACCAGGTCTGGACGAACCTGATCGACAACGCGCTGGGCGCGATGGGTGATCGGGGCGTTCTGACACTGCGTACCGGGCGGGCGGGCGACCAGCTGATGGTGGAGGTGGCGGACACCGGCTTGGGCATCCCGCCCGAGATCCGTCCCCGCATCTTCGAGCCGTTCTTCACCACCAAGCCGGTCGGCGCCGGCACCGGACTGGGGCTGGACATCTCGTACCGGATCGTGGTGCGCAAGCACCACGGCGACATCCGGGTCGAGTCCGCGCCGGGAATGACCGTCTTCCGCGTCCTGCTGCCCCTGACCACCGAGCGTCCCCCGGGCACGCCCGCGGCGGGCTGACGTCGGAGACGGCCGCGGGAAGGAGCCCGCGGCCGTCTCCGGGTTCGGTTCGGAACGTGTTCAGCGCTGGCGCAGCGGGGCGAGCACGGTGCTCCAGGCCACCACCTGGTCGAGGGTGGCGGTGAGCGCGTCCTGCTGGAACTGGTTCGGCTTGAAGACGCTGAAGTTCTCGAAGTCGGTGAAGAGCGACAGCGCGACCTGGGACCGCACGTCGGCCATCTGGAGCTCACCGGCGATCAGGCGCAGGTGCTCCACCGCCCGCGTGCCGCCGACCGAGCCGTAGCTGACGAAGCCGACGGCCTTGTTGTTCCACTCGGCGTAGAGGAAGTCGATGGCGTTTTTCAGGGCGCCCGAGGTGGAGTGGTTGTACTCGGGGGTGACCATCACGAAGCCGTCGAACGAGGCGATGGTGTTGGCCCAGCGCAGCGTGTGCGGCTGGGTGTACTGGCCCATCGACGGCGGGTACGCCTCGTCGAGGTGCGGCAGCTGGTAGTCGAGCAGGTCGATGAGCTCGAACTCCGCGTCGGACCGCTGCTTGGCGACCCCGAGGACCCAGCGGGCGACGCCTTCTCCGTTACGCCCCGGGCGGGTGCTCCCGAGGATGATCCCGATCCTGGTCATGGTTGGTGCCTTTCAGAAGTCATTGCCTGGCCGGATGAACGCTAGCCACTGTTTGCTTGGTCAAGCAAATGCTGCCGCTATGGTTGCCGTCACACGGGAGGTTAAGAATTGCTAGGTCAAGCAACTAGGATGGACGGCATGTCCGGAACCTCCGCGGAACCCCTGCGACCCCTCGACCCCGACGAGGAGGTGCTGGTCCGCTCCCTGGGCCAGCTGATGTACGTCCTCCCCCGGACGATCGACGCCGACATGGTCGGCGAACGCCAGCTGCCCCTGACCGAGTACACGGCCCTGCGGACCCTCTCCGAAACGCCGGGCCGGCAGATGCGGATGAGCGACCTCGCCGCGGCCTGCCAACTCTCGCTCAGTGGCATGACCCGCACCATCAACCGACTTGAGTCCCAGGGTCTGGTCGAGCGGGTCCGGAGCGAGCAGGACGCACGCGGCTGGAACGCCGTCCTCACCGATGCCGGCTTCGCCCGCCTGGAAGAGTCCTGGCCGAGCCATCTGGCCGCCGTGCGGCGACGGTTCCTGGACCACTTCCAGGGCTTCGACCTGGTCCAGTTGGCCCGCGCGTTCGAGCAGGTCGGCAGGGCCGACTGAGCCAGGCCGCTCCCGGAAGGCCAGGGTCCGGTCGATCACCTCCTGCGGGCTGCCGACCAGGAGCGCCGTCTGCTTCATCGTGTCCTCCAGGGACGGCCCGTGCCCGTAGGCCGCCGAGTTGTCGAAGTACGGGTGGAACTCGCGGACCGCGTCCTGCGAGCTCTTCCGCATGAACACCTGCGCGCCCAGACCCACGATCGCCTGGTCCGCCGGGCCGTGCCCGTAGTGCTCGAACCGCCGGCGGTAGAGCCCGACCATCCGCTTGACGTGCTCCTTGGGCCAGAGGAGGTTGTTGTGCAGGAACCCGTCGCCGTAGTACGCGGCCTGCTCGGCGATCTCCGGGCTGCGGATCGAGCCGTGCCAGACGAACGGCGGCACACCGTCCAGCGGGCGCGGCGTCGAGGTGAACGACTGCAACGGCGTACGGAACCGGCCCTCCCAGTCGACCACCTCCTCGCGCCAGAGCCGGCGCAGCAGGTCGTAGTTCTCGACCGCGAGCGCGATGCCGTTGCGGATGTCCTGGCCGAACCACGGGTAGACCGGCCCGGTGTTGCCGCGCCCCATCATCAGGTCGACCCGCCCGTCGGCGAGGTGCTGGAGCATCGCGTAGTCCTCGGCGATCTTCACCGGGTCGTTGGTGGTGATCAGCGTGGTCGAGGTGGACAGAATGATCTTCTCCGTCCGGGCCGCGACGTGACCGAGCAGGGTGGTGGGCGAGGAGGGGAAGAACGGTGGGTTGTGATGCTCGCCGATGGCGAAGACGTCCAACCCGACCTCCTCGGCCAGCGTCGCGTACTCCACCACGGCCTTGATCCGCTCGTGCTCGGACGGCGTTCGCCCGGTCACCGGGTCGCGCGCCACGTCTCCCACGCCGAAGATTCCGAACTGCATCTGAACTCGCCCGCCTCGCTCGCACCGGTCGTACCTGACGCTCATCTGCAACCCGGGGCGCGCGGAGCAGATTCCTTGACCGAGCAAGTACTTTTGTGGCGGCGGTCATCGACTGCGGGCCAGCTCGCCCGCGCTCCCCTCAGGGAGCATGCTGCCGGGCGACGAGGTCCAGCATCTCGTCGACCGAGCCGGCCGGGTCGGTGACCGGGAACTGCACCGCGCGCACCACCGCGTCCGGGTCGAGCAGCAGGGTGAGCCGCTTGAGCCGGTCGACCCCGCCGGCCCGGAAGGTGGGCAGCAACAGGCAGGCGGCGAGCCGGCCGTCCTGGTCGGACAGCAGCGGGTACGGCAGCCGGGCGTGCGCGGCGAAGGCGCGCAGCTGGTCGGGGCGCTGGGTGCTCACCCCGCGCACCTCGGCGCCCGCCGCCCGGAAGAGATGGTGGCGGTCGGCGTAGGTGCGGGATTCGAGGGTGCAGCCGACGGCGCCGGGGATGTCCTCCCAGCCCGGCGGTAGGCCCTGGGCGCCTGGCGCGAAGGCGCCCGGGAAGAGGTAGAGCACGGTCCAGCTGCCGGGCACCGCCGGGGCTTCGTCGCCACCGTCGTGCCGGGCCAGGGTCATTCCCGGCAGCCGCCGGCCGACCAGCTGATGCACCCGGCGCGCCTCGGCGGAGTCGGCGTCGGCGGTGGCGGTGAGATCGCCGGCGCCCATGACGTGCCGGGTGCCCCAGTCCTGCAGGGCGACCAGCACCGGCAGCAGGCCCTCCCCCTTCGGGGTCAGCAGGTAGTCGTAGCGCGGCGGGCGCGCCGAGTACGCCTGGCGGCGCAGCACGCCGTGCTCGACCAGCGCGCCGAGGCGTTCGGTCAGGGCCCGGCGGCTGACGCCCAGCTCTCGTTGCAGGGCGTCGAACCGGGTGGTGCCGCCGGCGATGTCGCGGACGATCAGGACGGTCCACCAGTCGCCGAGCACGCCGAGAGCCTGGGCGATGCCGCAGTCCGCGTCGCCGAGGTCCGTTCGCTTCACGCCCCCACCTCCCGCCCGGTCGTTCTCGCGACTATAGTTCGTTTCAAATTGGAACTCACTGGCTCGGGAACGGGGGTCGGCGGCATGACCGTCAGGCAGGGGGCCGGAGTGTTCTGGCGCTGGTGGACCGCCGGCACGACCAGCTCGGTCGGGTCGGCGGTCGGGGCGGTGGCGCTGCCGCTGACGGCGCTGACCGTGCTGGACGCGTCCCCGTTCGAGATGGGGCTGATCGCCGCCGCGAGCTACGTCGCGTGGCTGGTGGTCGGGCTGCCCGCCGGCGTCATCGTGCAGCGGCTGCCGCTGCGCGGCGCCCAGGTCGGCGCCGACCTGGCCCGCGCCGTGGCGGTCGCGTCCATCCCGGTGGCCTGGTGGTGGGGCTGGCTGACCGTCGCCCAGCTGGTCGTCGTGGCGCTGGTCGTCAGCTTCGCCAACGTGCTCTTCGACGTCGCCAACGCCACCTTCCTGCCGGCCATCGTCGACCGGGAGCAGTTGCACGCCCGCAACAGCCTCACCTCGGCCACGCACGCCGCCACCCAGCTGAGCGGCCCGTCCCTGGGCGGGCTCGCGGTGCAGGCGCTCGGCGCGGTCCCGACGGTGCTGGTCGACGCCGCCAGCTACCTGGTCTCGGCCGCGCTGCTGCGCTCGCTGCCCGCCCGGCGGGTCGACGCCCCCGACCGGTGGCCCCCGCTGGCCGCGATGATCGGTGAGGGCTGGCGTTACGTGACCCGCCACCGCCTGATGGGGCCGACCATGTGGACGGCCACGGCGGTGAACTTCGTCTGCGGCGCCCAACTCGCGGTCTACCCGCTCTACCTGGTCCGGGAGCTGCACGCGCCGGCCGCGTTGGTCGGCGTGCTGCTGGCCGTCGAGGGCCTGGGTTCGCTGGTCGGCGCGACGCTGACCCCGTGGATCACCGGGCGCTGGGGCACCGCCCGTTCCCTCGTGGTCGCCTGTCTGGCCGCCGTCGGCGGCGCGTTCCTCGTCCCGGTGGGCGTCGGCTGGTCGGCGTACCTGGCGTTCGCGGCCGGCAACGTGGTCTTCGCCGGCGGCGTGGTGGTGCTCAGCGTGACCACCCGCACCTACCGGCAGACCGCGAGCCCACCGGAGCTGCTGTCCCGGGTGATGGCCACGGTCCGGTTCGTCTCCTGGGGCGCCATCCCGGTCGGCGGGCTGCTCGCCGGCGCCCTCGCCGGGCTGGTCGGTGCCCGGGTCACCCTCTTCGCCTTCGCCGCCGCGGCGGCGCTGGCGCCGCTGGCCCTGCTCCTCTCCCCCGTCCGCCGCCTGCGCGACCTGACCGACCTGGCGGTCGACGGGCAGGCGGCAGAGCCGGTCGCGGCCGGGCGCTGACGCGGCGGGGCGTCATCCAGCTCCGCGAGGCGTCGCCGCGCGCCGGCCAGCAGCGCGGCGACCTGCGCCCGCTCGAACGCGATCGTCGCGCCTTCGGGATCGTGTTCGTCATCGGCGTTGGAGGACTGGGAGGCGTCGATGACCCCGTTGAGGTCGCGGGTCAGCGAGGCGATCAGCAGCTCAGCCTCGTCCCGCGCGCGTCGCAGAGCCTCCCGGGACGATCCGGCGTCCATATCGACCTCCCGTCCATGACACCACTGCGGCTCCCGCCCGGCGACGCGGCGTGCGGGCGGCAAGCCAACGATCCGGCAACAATCCTTGACTACGGTATCCGTCGCGGTTCTATCCTCCGGCAGAAGAATCCGAAGCCTCTGGCTGTTCGGGTCGCCATGATCCGTGGATGAACTGGAGCCTGCCGCGTGTCGGAACCCGCGATCCGCCTGACCGGTCTACGCAAGTCGTTCGACGCCGTGGAGGCCGTCGCCGGCGTCGACCTGGAGATCGCCGACGGCGAGTTCTTCGCCATGCTCGGGCCGTCCGGGTCGGGCAAGACGACCGTGCTGCGGATGATCGCCGGATTCGAGCTGCCGACCGCCGGCACCGTCACGCTCGCCGGTCGCGACGTCACCCGGCTCGCCCCGTTCGACCGTGACGTCAACACCGTCTTCCAGGACTACGCCCTCTTCCCGCACCTGACCGTCCAGCAGAACGTCGAGTACGGCCTGCGGGTGCGCAAGGTGCCGCGCGCCGAGCGCCGGGAACGCGCGGCGGCGGCCCTGCGTACGGTCCGCCTCGACGGGTACGGCGAGCGCCGGCCCAGCGCGCTCTCCGGCGGGCAGCGGCAACGCGTCGCGCTGGCCCGCGCCCTGGTCAACCGCCCGGCCGTGCTGCTGCTCGACGAACCCTTCGGCGCACTGGACCTCAAGCTGCGCGAGGAGATGCAGGTCGAACTGAAGGCGATCCAGCGGGAGGTCGGCATCACCTTCGTCTTCGTCACGCACGACCAGCAGGAGGCGCTGACGATGAGCGACCGGGTGGCGGTGTTCCACCACGGCCGGATCGAACAGGTCGACACCCCGGCCGAGGTGTACGAGCGCCCCCGCACCCCGTTCGTCGCCGGCTTCGTGGGCACCTCCAACCTGTTCGAGGGGGAGACCGCCCGGGCCGTGCTCGGCCGCGACGGCGTGTTCTCCGTACGCCCGGAGAAGATCAGGCTCGGCGGCGCGCCCGCGTCGGCCGAGGAGATCAGCGCGGCCGGACAGGTGGTCGAGGTGATCTACGCGGGGGCGGCGACCCGCTTCGTGGTCGACCTCGACGGCGGGGCGCGCGTCGTCGCGCTGCAACAGAACCAGCAGACCTCCCCCGCCGACGTGGCGGCCCTACGCGGCACGCCGATCCGGCTGACCTGGCGGGCCGAGCACGTCGTCGCGGTTCCCGGGCAGCCCCGCTGACCCCACCCGACCCCCGTCGACAACCAGAAGGAGGGCGCAGATGCGCACCACCCGAGTCTTCACCGCGCTCGCCGCGGCCGGTCTGCTCGCGCTGACCGGATGCGGCGACGGCGGCGGCGCCACCGGCGGCCCCGGCCCCGGCGGCATCAAGCCGCCCAAGATCGACAAGCTGGCGTCGCTCGGCACCGGCGAGGGCCAGGTCAACATCGTCGCCTGGGCCGGGTACGTCGAGGACGGTTCCACCGACCCCAAGGTCGACTGGGTCAGCGGCTTCGAGAAGGAGACCGGCTGCAAGGTCAACGTGAAGGTCGCCGGCACCTCCGACGAGATGGTGACCCTGATGAAGACCGGCGACTACGACGTGGTCTCCGCCTCCGGTGACGCCTCGCTGCGCCTGATCTACGGCGGTGAGGTCGCCCCGGTCAACACCGACCTGATCGCCAACTACAAGGACGTCTTCGACGGCCTGAAGCTCAAGCAGTGGAACTCCGTCGACGGGGTGGCGTACGGCATCCCGCACGGCCGCGGCGCGAACGTGCTCATGTACCGCACCGACAAGGTCACCCCGGCGCCGACGTCCTGGAGCGCGGTGTTCGACCCGAACTCGCCGTACCGGGGCAAGGTGACCGCGTACGACTCGCCGATCTACATCGCCGACGCGGCGCTCTACCTGATGAAGCACCAGCCCGACCTGGGCATCAGGAACCCGTACGCGCTGGACGACAAGCAGTTCGCCGCCGCCGTGGACCTGCTCAAGAAGCAGAACGAGCAGGTCGGCGAGTACTGGTCGGACTACACCAAGGAGGTGCAGGCCTTCAAGTCCGGCAACTCGGTCGTCGGCACGGCGTGGCAGGTCATCGTCAACCTGGCCAAGGCCGACGGCGCCCCTGTCGAGGCCGTGCTGCCCGAGGAGGGCGCGACCGGCTGGTCGGACACCTGGATGATCTCCGCCAAGGCCAAGCACCCGAACTGCGGCTACCTCTGGATGAACCACATCATCGGCCCGGAGGCGAACGCCGCGGTGGCGGAGTGGTTCGGCGAGGCCCCGGCCAACAAGCTCGCCTGCGACAAGACGACCGACAAGAACCACTGCACCACCTTCCACGCCGCCGACGAGGCGTACTTCGACAAGGTCTGGTTCTGGAGCACCCCGGTGGCCCAGTGCCTCGACGGCCGTACCGACGTCACCTGCAAGGACTACGCGGCCTGGACCCAGGCCTGGACCACGATCAAGGGCTGAGACGGGTGACGGTTCTCTCCACGGTGGACCGGCCGGCGGGCGACGACACGATCGCCGCCCGCGGGCCGGTCCGCCGGCTTGCCTCCTGGCTGCACCGGCACGCTCGAGTACGCCTCGCCGCGTTGCTCGCCGCGCCGCTGCTCTGGCTGCTCGTGGCGTACCTCGGTTCGCTGGCGGTGCTTTTCGTCTCCGCGCTGTGGACGGTCAACAGCTTCACCGGCGACCTGGTCCGCGAGCCGACGTTCGCGAACTTCCGCACCATCGCTACCGAGGAGGTCTACCGCACTGTCACACTGCGCAGCCTCGGCGTGGCCGCCGCGGTCACCGTCATCGACATGCTCGTCGCGCTGCCGATGGCGTTCTTCATGGCCAAGGTCGCCTCGCCGCGCAGTCGCCGGTTGCTGGTCATCGCGATCCTCACTCCACTGTGGGCAAGCTATCTGGTCAAGGCGTACGCCTGGCGGGTGATGCTGGGCAACGGCGGCCCGGTGGACTGGCTCTTCGGGGGCGCCGGCAACGGCCCCGGGTACGGGTTGACGGCGACCGTCCTCGTGCTGAGCTACCTGTGGCTGCCGTACATGATCCTGCCCATCTACGCCGGGCTGGAGCGGCTGCCGGACTCGCTGCTGGAGGCGTCGGCGGACCTCGGCGCCCGGGGCGGGCGCACCGTCCGCTCGGTGGTGCTGCCGATGATCGTGCCGTCGGTGATCGCCGGCTCGATCTTCACCTTCTCGCTTTCCCTCGGTGACTACATCACGGTGCAGATCGTTGGCGGCAAGACGCAGCTCATCGGCAACCTGGTGTACGCCAACATCGGCGCGGCGAACAACCTGCCGTTCTCGGCGGCGCTCGCCACGATCCCCGTACTCATCATGGTCGGCTACCTGGTCGCGGTGCGCCGGTCCGGCGCGTTGGAGGAACTGTGACGCTGTCGCGTGGAGCGCGTTGGCTGCTGCGCGGGGCCATGGCGCTGGGCCTGGCCTTCGTCTACGTGCCGCTGGCCATCGTGCTGGTCAACTCGTTCAACGCCGACCGCACCTTCGCCTGGCCGCCGCCGCGCTGGACCACGGACTGGTGGCTGCGGGCGTGGGAGAACGCGGGCGCCCGCGAGGCGTTGTGGACCTCGACGAAGGCGGGCCTCGGCGCGACGGCCGTCGCGCTCCTGCTCGGCACGCTGGTCGCGTTCGCGGTGCAGCGCTACCGGTTCTTCGGGCGCGACGCCGTCTCGCTGCTCGTGGTGCTGCCGATCGCGCTGCCCGGCATCGTCACCGGGATCGCGCTGGACACCGCCTTCCGTTCGGTGATCGAGCCGCTCGGGGTGGGCAAGGGGTTGTTCTCGGTCATCGTCGGGCACGCCACGTTCTGCGTCGTGGTGGTCTACAACAACGTGCTGGCCCGGCTGCGCCGGCTGGGCGGCAACCTGGAGGAGGCGAGTGCGGACCTCGGCGCGGACACCTTCCAGACGTTCCGCTACGTGACGTTCCCGCTGCTGCGCTCGGCGCTGTTCGCCGGCGGGCTGCTGGCCTTCGCGCTCTCCTTCGACGAGATCATCGTGACGACCTTCACGGCCGGGCCCGGCGTCCAGACGCTGCCCATCTGGATCTTCAACAACCTCTTCCGGCCCAACCAGGCGCCGGTCATCAACGTTGTCGCGGCGGTGCTGATCGTGCTCTCGATCGTGCCGATCTACCTCGCCCAGCGCGTCTCCGACACCGCTGCCGGTGGTCGCCTCTGACCCGCACGCACCCGCTCCACTGAGACATCCGTGCGAAGATCGGTTCATGAGTCAGCCGTTTCGTGTGGCTCGGTGCTTTGGGGTGGCGTTGGTGGTCGCGGGTTTACGTCGTACCGGGTGGTTAAGGTGCGGGTCAAGGCGGTGATGGACCAGCGGGCACACCTACACCTGCACCACGTGCGGCCTCGTCCTGGACCGGGACGTCAACGCCGCACGGAACCTGGCCGCGCTGGCGGTCACCGTCGCCGGGAGTGGCCCGGAGACGCGAAACGGACGTGGAGCCGACCGTAACACCCCGCTCGCGGGGCCGGTGGCCGTGAAACGTCAAACCCGGCACCGCCACCGCGGGCAACACCGGGACCGCCCCACCGCAAGGTAGGACATCCAATCATGAGCTCACCTACGCGTCATGAAAGGAAACGGCAAGACGTTCCGGCTGGAGCAGGAGTACGTACGCGTGGACGGCACGCCGGTCGCCCAGCTGACCGGGGTCGGCGGGATGCAGGACCTGCACACGCGACGGCTGGTGGCCGACCGGCGGAGCGGTGTTCCGTTCCCTTGCCTCGTCGCCCGCGCACCTCGGTCTCGGGTAACCCGAGGACGGGCGCGCCAGCCGACCGGCCCTGCGTTGGGTGGCTCCCCGGTTGCGTACGGCCACGGCGCGGAACGCGAGGTCGCCTTGAGCCATCGTGGCCGTACGCAGCGCAGACGCGTCCGCGCCGTGGTGTTGACGTGACTTGACACACATCGTTGAATGTCGGAGTGGTGGGATGCCTCGGAGCGGCGTCGACACGGACCACGGTAATGGCCCCTTCAATCGATTCTGCTTCCACGTCATCGAGCGCCGTCGTCAGATTGCCGTGGATGCGATGGACAATCGGGTGACCGAGCGCCGGCGAAGGATGCTGCTCACCTCGGCGTTGCACGTCGTCTCGCACGGGATCGCCGTCACCTGTTGCCTCATGACGTTGCACCAGCCACATCGGTCCCTCATGCTGGCCGGCTATGGCTGTGGATTGGCGTCCGGAATCGTGGGCCTGTGGGCAGCGAGGACGGTGACCACGAAGGCCTCGGTGTACCGCGTCTCGTTCACGATTCTGATGATCACGCTCGTCGTGGCGGCGCTCGGCGCGTACTGGGACGGCGGCGCCGCCTCACCGGCCGCCGTGGGTTTCGTGACCACGGCCGTGTTTGTGGCCAGTCACACCCCGCACCTGCGGCTGATGATGGGGCTTGCGGTGCTCACCGTCGGGTCCTACCTCTCCGTGGCCGCCACCGGACGACCGGTACCTCCCGGTCACGTCTTCATCCACGTCGCGGCCATGGTGGTGCTGATCTCGGTGTGCTCCGCGCAGGCACGGATCCTGGCGCGGCAGCGATCCCAGCTCCGTTCGCTCGCGGAGCTCGACCCGCTCACCGGTGCCCTCAACCGGCGCGGCCTGGCCGAGCTCACCAAGCACCTGTTCCGGAACGGGTGTCGCCCCGGCCCGTCCCTGCTCTGTCTGGATCTCGACGACTTCAAGCTGGTCAACGACCGCCTCGGACACGCCGCCGGCGACCGGCTGCTACAGCGGACGGTGGCGGTGACCCGAGTGGTGCTGCGCGCCGGGGACGCCATCGCCCGGGTCGGGGGTGACGAGTTCGTCGTCGTCCTGGTCGACGCGGACGAACGTCACCGCGCGGACGGTGCTGACCCGGATCGACGCGGCGGTGCGCCCCCATGCCCGCGTCAGCATCGGCTCGGCCACCGCTCCGCAGGACGGCGACACGCTCGATGCCCTGATGCAGGTGGCCGACCAGCGCCTTTACCGCATGAAAGAGGAACACCGCCCGGCCGGCAACCCGCCGCGGGAGGACCGCCACGGCCTGCTGTCCAGCCGTTCGAACCCGCTCGGCGTGCGGGCGGCCGGGCAACGGCCGGGGTGGTCGCCCGGGTAGTCCGCGAACCCGTACGGCGATCGGTGCCGCGGCCGGGCGGGGCCTTCGTCGCACCGCCCAGCCGTGGCGGTCAGTAGAGCAGGTAGGGCTGCCGCTGCCGGTCGAACGCGGCCAACTCGTCGGCCCAGGCGCCGACCACGTCGGCCACGTCGGCGCCCGCGTCGATCATCGTGCGGAGGCGGGGCGAGCCGGTGAGCTTGTCGATCCAGTACGGCCGCAGGGTGTCCCACGTGTCCTGCCGCCAGGCGAACGCCGGATACTTCCGCGCCTCCACCAGCATCGCGACCCCGGTACGGATCGGGTCGTACGCGCCCCGGTCCACGATCTTGACCTCGACGCCCGCGCAGGGCTTGTTGAGCAGCGCCGGCTTCTGCCCGGCCGCGGTCGGCGCGAAGTACGCCTCCCGGAACTGCACCCCCGGCAGGTTCCGGGCGTTGAGCCGGTCACCCCAGTGGTAGTCGAAGTCCGTCGCCAGGCCACCGATCAGCTCGAACGGGCGGCAGGTGCCCCGCCCCTCGGTGATCGACGCGACCCCCTCGAAGAGACAGGTGCCCGGGTAGACGAGGGCGGTGTCCGTGGTGGGCATGTTCGGGCTGGGCATCACCCAGGGCAGATCGGTGTCGGCGGCGAGCCCGTCCCGCTTCCAGTGCCGGCATTGCACCACCTCCAGCTCGACCGGCCGGCCCGCCTCGGCGGGCAGGAACTCGGCGTTGAAGAAGCGCGCCAGTTCGCCGACGGTCATGCCGTGCTGCTGCACGATCTCCTTGAGCCCGACCCCGGAGGTGTAGCCGGCGGTCATCATCGGGCCGTACGCCCGGCCGCCGACCGGGTTCGGCCGATCGAGCACGACGTACCGCTTGCCGACGCGGGCGGCGGCGACCATCGAGGTGTACATCGTCCAGATGTACGTGTAGAAACGCGCACCCACATCCTGGATGTCGAAGACCACGGTGTCCATTCCGGACTGCGCGAACATGGCCTCCCATTTGGCCTGCGAGGCGCCGTACGCGTCGTAGACGGTGATGCCGGTCCGCGCGTCCGTGCCGGTGCCTTCGCTGCCGCCCGCCTGGGCCGAACCCCGGAAGCCGTGCTCGGGACCGAACGCCGCGACCACGTCCACCTGGCCCGAGCTGTGCATCAGATCGACCAGGTGGCGGTAGGCGGAGTCGACGCCCGTCGGGTTGGAGATCACGCCCACCCGCTGGCCGCGCAGCTCGGCGAAGTCGGAGCGCACGAGCGCGTCCAGGCCGGTCTCGACCCGGCGAATCCCGGGGTCGGCGCTGCCGGGTGAGCCGGTCACGGTCGTGGCGAGGGCGCCGACGGTGACCGCCCCGGCGCCGGTGAGGAAGGTTCTGCGCTCCATCGGGTACCTCCAAGCAGCTCAGCTCATCGAAACTTAGCTACATGGAGGTGGCGGGTCAAGGAAAGATACCTACGCGTGTTCAGTAGCCACCGGTGCCCGCCACGGTCTCGGCAGCGGGCCGGCCGTGCTCCTGCCGATGGGCGAGGTCGTCGAGGATGGCGGCGGTGGCGGTCGCGCCGAACCGGGTGACGCCGATGGCGGCCATCGCGAGCAGGGTGTCGAGGGTGCGGACACCGCCGGCGGCCTTGACCTGGATAGCTGGTGAAACCGCGGAGCGCATGAGAGCCAGGTCCTCCATCGTGGCGCCCCCGGGGGCGAAGCCGGTCGAGGTCTTGACGAAGTGGGCGCCCGCTCGCTCCGCCGCCCGGCAGCCGGCGACGATCTTTTGGCGGGTCAGGTAGGCGTTCTCGAGGATCACCTTCACGGTCGCGTGGTCAGCGGCTGCCACGACGGCGCGGATGTCCGCCTCGACCTCGTCCAGTTTCCCGGACCGGAGCCAGCCGATGTTGATCACCATGTCGACCTCGGCGGCCCCCTGGTTGACGGCGAGCGCGGTCTCCGCGGCCTTGATCCGGGTGGTCGTGCTGCCGTGCGGGAAGCCGGCCACCGTGCCGACGAGCACGTCGGTTCCCCGCAGGAGGTCCACCGCGAGGTCGACGTCGCCGGGCCGGACGCAGACGGATGCGACGCCGTAGCGGGCGGCGAGCGCGCAACCCGCGCGGACGTCGTCTCCGGTGAGTTCGGGGCGCAGCAGGGAATGGTCGATCAGCTTCGCGATCTGTCCGACGGTGACGCTCTCGGGCGTGAACGTGGCCATGGTGCCTCCTGGTTCGGGTCTCCGGCCACGCTATCTGTCTAGACAGCTTGCTGTCTAGACAGGCTGCCGGTAGCGTCTCGGAGGTGGCTGCCGACCCGGACTTCGCGCCCCGCTACTACCGCATCGAGCAGGCGCTGCGCGCCCGGATCGCGGCATCCCGCCCGCACGATCCGCTTCCGTCGGAGCCTGACCTGGCGCGGCAGCACGGGGTGAGCCGGATGACGGCGCGGGCCGCGGTCACGAAGCTGGTGGACGACGGGCTCGCGTACCGGGTGCCCGGGCGTGGCACCTTCGTCGCCGTGCCGGCGTCGCCCCGCCGAGCCGACAACCTGGTCCGGTTCAGCGACGAGGTCCGGCGGCAGGGCAGGCAGCCGTCATCGCGTGTGGTGACGGCGCAGACCCGACCGGCGACCACGGAGGAGGCCGCCCGGTTGCGGCTGCGCGCCGGGTCCGACGTCGTGTACATCGAGCGCGTGCGCCTGGCCGACGGGGAACCGGTCGTGGTCGAGAAGGCCGCCTTTCCCGGGTCCCTGAAGGCTCTCCTCGCCGGCGACCTGGCGGGTGGATCGCTGCACGAAGCAGTGACCGCGCTCGGCCGTACTCCGACGAGAGGGGTGGCGACGCTGGCCGCCCGGCAGGCCACTCGGGACGACGCGCAGCTGCTCGGCGTCTCCGTCGGCTCGGCCTTGCTGGTCGAGCAGCGGGTGATCCTCGACGACCGGGACGAGCCTCTGGAGCTGACGGAGTCGCGGTACGCGGGCGAGCGATACAGCTTGAACCTGTCCTTTGGCGTCGAACCGCCGCGGTGACCCGAAGCGGTCACGGCATCGGCGACCGTAGACCGCGCTGCCCGGCCGCCCCCAGGGCGATTCCGACCCGCGACGGGCCAGCCGCTGCCAGACTCGACCGGTGGGCGGCGACCGGTGGGCCGGGCGGCTGGGGCCTGCCATCCCGGTCGCCCCGGCCGCGGGTGGACAAGTTCGAGGTGTTCTTCGACCTCGTCTTCGTCGTGTCGTTCTTCATCATCACCCGGGCCACCGCCGCCAACGTCAGCGGGCGGCAGCTGCTGCACGCCATGCTGGTGCTGGCCGTGCTCTGGTGGTGCTGGGTGGTGCACAGCGGGTCGCCAGCCAGCTCCGCCTCGGCGAGGGCTTCGTCCCGGTGCTGATGGTGGTCGGCATGATGGCGCTGTTCACCTTCGCCCTGGCGCCGCCACAGACCTTCGGCAGCCTGCACCAGGGCTCGGCCGGACCCATCCTGGTCACGATCAGCTACGTGGTGGTCCGCGCCGTACACCTGGCGCTGTACGTGCACGCGACGCGGGGCAGGCCGGACGCCCGCCGCAAGCTGCTCCAGTTCGTGCCGGAGATCGTGATCACCACCCTCCTGCTGCTGATCGCGGCGCTCCTGCCACTGAAGATCGAGGATCCCGACCTCGGGATGTGGCTCCGCGACGGGCTGTGGATCGCCGTCGTCGTCCTGCAGTACGGCAGCGGGCTGACGGGCGGCACCAAGGGTTGGACGGTCACCTCCGCCGAACACTGGACGGAACGGTACGACCTGATCCTCATCATCGCGCTGGGTGAGTCCGTGATCTCGGTCGGGGTCGGTGGCAACCTGATCGGCCAACCAGTGACCTGGCCGGCGGTCCCGGCGGCCATGCTGGGGATCCTGTTCACCGCGGCGCTGTGGTGGGCGCACTTCGACATGATCGGGCCAGGCGCCCGGATCGCGCTGCACGCCGCACAGGGCGGCCCACGGGTGGCGATGGCCCGCGACGCCTACGCCTACCTCTACCTGCCGATGATCGCCGGAGTCGTCCTGTTCGCCATCGGCGCCGAGGAACTCCTGCGTACGATCACCGACCCGGCGGGTGGGGTGGCCGAGCGAGCGCACGGCCCAGCCGTCCCGATGCTGTACGGCGGGGTGATGGTCTACCTGGCCGCCGACATGGCATTCCAGCTGCGCACCCTGCACACCGTCACGTGGACCCGGGTCGGCGCGCTCCTCGCGCTGGCGGCCGGACTCCCCGTCGGTCGACACCTGCCCGCGCTCGGCGCGCTCGGGCTGCTGACCACCATCTGCGTCGCGCTCGTCGCCATCGAGGTGGTGGTGCTGGCGGACTCCCGACGCGCCCTGCGCCGAGCGGTCTTCGAGGAGCGGACCGACCACGAGGCCAGCGAGGCCGCCTGGCGCGCCCGCTGGCACGACGACGGCCCGCCGCAGCCGGCGGAGTGATACCCGGCACGCTCCGTCGTCGCGCGGGTCGCCCGACCGGCTGTCCCGCCCGGTCAGTCCGGCCGGACCGTCGCCGCGACCCGGCGGACCCGCTGCGGGTGGGTGAGGACGTCGACGTTGTCCAGGTACTGGTCGACGGCGCCCACCGGGGGCCGCGCGCGCAGCTCCGGGTCCTCGATCGCGGCCCGCAGCGCGGTGGCGAACCGGCCCGCGTCGAGCACCAGGAACGGCCGCCCGTGGAACGGCCGGGCCGTCGGGTCGACCGGCGCGGCCAGCCCCAGATCGTTGGTCCAGCCGGCCACCGTCTCCAGCGCGCCGACCAGCCCGGCCTGCCGGGCGGCCCAGCCGTCGGGCCCGAGGGCGGCGGAGAGCCCGTCGACCACCGGAGCCGCCGCCGACAGCCGGGCGAAGACGGTGCCGAGCCATTTGGCGTACGGGGGCCAGCGGCGGCGCGTCAGCAGGCCGAGCCGCATCAGATCCCGGGCCAGCCCGGCGGTCACCACCCGGCTGCCCAGCTCGTCGCCGACCTCGGCGCACCGGCCGGCCAGGTGCTCGGCCTGGCCGATCCGCATCCAGGCGGCGGCCAGCACGTGCCGCCACACGTCGTCCGGATACCACGCCAGCCGGGACCGGACGGCGGTGAGCGCCCCGTCGAGGCCGTCGTGGAAGACCGCGCCACCGGTCAGCTCGGCCAGCCGCTGAGTGGGCGTGGCGAGCCAGTCGTCCACTCCGACGCCGGCCCGCGGGTCGAAGCCGAGCCGGCCACGCAGCCAGCCCGCCAGGTCGTCCACGTCCACGCCGTGCCGGTCGCCGTCGGCGTCGACGACGCCGAGGCGGACGTCGGGGCGGCCGGCGAAGCGGGTCGGCCAGCCGAGGAACTCCGCCGGCAACTCGGTGTCAAGGACGGCTCGGACGGGTTCCACCTCGTCCGGGCCGGCGACGAAGAGCTGGGTCCGCGGACCCCAGTCGTGGTCGGTGGAGCGCTCGGTGTCCAGGCCGAGCAGCTCCGAGCCGCTGTCGAGCCGGCCGGCGGCGTAGCGCAGGCGGGGCAGCCGCCGGGCCAGCAGCGGCGCGAGGACCTCGTCGTGGAAGCGACGGCAGAGCGTCAACCCCGGTACGAACGCCATGCCGTCAGTCTGCCGGGCCTCCCCGGCGCGGCCACCTCGATTACCGGCCTGGCCCCGCCCGGGCGTGGTGGCGGCACGAGCACGGTGGATCACGTGCCGGCCCGCCGTCCCCCACCTCGTCGTACGGCTGTGCCAGGCTGTCCGGGTGGCATCGCGACCCCCGATCCTGCTGATCGACTCCCCCAGCCTCTACTTCCGGGCCTACTTCGGCATTCCGGAGTCGGCCGCGAGGACCGAGGACGGCCAGCCGGTCAACGCCGTGCGCGGCTTCCTCGACATGCTCGCCCAGCTCGTCCGCACCCGCCGGCCGGACCGGATGGTCTGCGCGCTGGACCACGACTGGCGGCCGGCGTGGCGGGTGGAGCTGCTGCCGTCGTACAAGGCGCACCGGGTGGCGCCGGAGGGCGGCGAGGTGGTGCCGGACACCCTCTCCCCGCAGGTCCCGATGATCCTGGAGGTGCTGACCGCGCTCGGCATCACCTTCGTCGGCGCCACCGGCTACGAGGCCGACGACGTGCTCGGCACGCTCTCGGTGACCCAGCCCGGCCCGGTGGAGGTGGTCTCGGGCGACCGGGACCTGTTCCAGCTGGTGGACGACGCCCGCCAGGTCCGGCTGCTCTACGTCGGGCGGGGGGTCGCCAAGCTGGACGACTGCGACGACGCCGCGGTCCGCGCCCGGTACGGGGTCCCCGCCGACCGGTACGCGGACTTCGCGGCACTGCGGGGTGACCCGAGCGACGGGCTGCCCGGGGTGCCGGGGGTCGGCGAGAAGACCGCCGCCCGGCTGATCGAGCGGTACGGCGGGCTGCCGGGCATCCTCGCCGCGCTGGACGACGGGGACGCCGGTTTCGCGCCGGGGCTGCGGAGCAAGCTGGCGGCGGCCCGGGACTACCTGGCGGTCGCGCCGAAGGTGGTGGAGGTGGCGCGGGACGTACCGCTGCCGGAGCTGCCCACCGCGCTGCCGACGGCGCCCGCGGACCCGGACGGGCTGCTGGAGCTGGCGCAGCGGTGGAACCTGGCCGGCTCGTGCCGGCGGCTCGTGGACGCGCTCGCCGCCCGTTCCTGATCAGGCGCGCCGGGGGTGAGCGCGGGCGTGATCCACTCGTACTCAAAGTGATTGATTTCCGCCATCGCGGTCTTCCCCCCAATGGTTACCGGCGCGTGGCAACACGCGCCGCAGCCATGATCAGGGAGCTTCTGAGCAGGCGCGACGACACCCCCCGGGAAATTCGCGGGGTGCCGTAGCAGTGACTTTCCGATGCGTCGGTTTCCGAGCCGCCGTGACCGAAAGTGACGATCAGGCGGTGGCGTGGTACGCCAGCACGCCCCGGTTGACGGCCGCGATGGCCTGCCGGGCGGTGGCGCGCAACTCCGCCGACGCGCCGCCGGAATCGGCGAGCTGGCCGAGCAGGTCGACCACCTGCCGGGCCCAGCGCACGAAGTCGCCCGCCGGCATCTCGCCGTCGATCTGGTGGCCGCTGGCGAGCACCTTCGCCAGCGCCTCGCCCCGCGCCCAGCGGTAGATCGGCCACGCGAAGCCGAGGTCCGGCTCGCGGGTGACGGCCAGGCCCCGGCCCGCCTCGTCGGCCTCGATGTCGCCCCACAGCTTGAGCGTCTCGTCGACCGCGTCGGCGACCGGGCCGCGCGGCAGCGAGGCCCGCTCGTCGACGTCGCGGCGGGCCTCGAAGACCACCACGGAGACGGCGGCGGCCAGCTCGGACGGGGAGAGCCCGTCCCAGACGCCCCGGCGCAGGCACTCGGCGACCAGCAGGTCCGCCTCGGTCCAGATCCGGCCGAGCATCCGGCCCGCGTCGGTGACCCCGCCGTCGGCGGAGAGGTAGCCGCGGGCGGTGAGCAGCGCGACGATCCGGTCGAAGGTGCGGGCCAGCGAGCCGGTGCGGCCGGAGACCCGCTGCCGCAGCTCCTCGGTGTCGCGTTCGAGGCGGCGGCGCCGCTCGGCCCAGCGGGCGTGCTCCTCCCGCTCCGGGCAGGCGTGGCAGGGGTGGTGGCGCAGCTCGGTGCGGAGCTGGCTGAGCCGGTGGTCCTCGCCGGCGGCCTGCCGGGACCGCCCGCCCCGGCGACCGCCGTGCCGGTCCAGCCCGGTGCCGCTGACCTCCGCGGCCAGGTCCCGCCGGGCGGCCGGCGACCGGTGGTTGAAGTGCTTCGGCACCCGGATCCGGGCGAGCACCTCGGCGGGGGTGGTGAAGTCGCCGGGGCTGACCCGGCCGGCCCAGCGGTCCTGGGTGAGCACCAGCGGGCGCGGCTCACCGAAGCCGCCGGTGGCCGGGTCGAGGACGACGGCCAGCCCGGCCCGCCGCCCGGACGGCACCCGGATCACGTCGCCGACCCGCAGCCGCTCCAGCGACGCGACGGCCGCCGCCTTGCGCTGGGTCTGGCCCTGCCGGGCGATGGCCCGTTCCCGGTCGGCGATGGCCACCCGCAGCGCGAAGTACTCGTCGAAGTCGCCGTGGTGGCAGGCCGCCTCGACGCCGTACGCCTCGATGGTCTCGGTGTTGCGCTGCACCTGCCGGGCCAGGCCGACCACCGAGCGGTCCGCCTGGAACTGGGCGAACGAGGACTCCAGCAGTGCCCGCGCCGGCTCCGCCCCGACGGTGCCGACCAGGTTGACCGCCATGTTGTAGGACGGCCGGAAGCTGGACCGCAGCGGGTAGGTGCGGGTGGAGGCGAGGCCGGCGACGTGCCGGGGGTCGGTCTCCGGCGACCAGACCACCACCGCGTGCCCCTCGACGTCGATGCCGCGCCGACCGGCCCGCCCGGTGAGCTGGGTGTACTCCCCCGGGGTGAGGTCGACGTGCGCCTCGCCGTTGAACTTGACGAGGCGTTCGAGGACGACGCAGCGGGCCGGCATGTTGATGCCCAGGGCGAGGGTCTCGGTGGCGAAGACCGCCTTGACCAGGCCGCGGACGAAGAGCTCCTCGACGACCTCCTTGAACACCGGCAGCATGCCGGCGTGGTGGGCGGCCAGGCCGCGTTCGAGGCCGTCGAGCCACTCCCAGTAGCCGAGCACGGACAGGTCCTCGCCGGGGATGGCGGTGACCCGGGACTCGACCACCCGGCGGATCTCGGCGCGTTCCTCCGGCGAGGTCAGCCGGAGCCCGGCGGCGAGACACTGCTGCACGGCCGCGGCGCAGCCGGCCCGGCTGAAGATGAACAGGATCGCCGGGAGCAGGCCCTCGCGGTCGAGCCGGTCGACGATGTCGGGGCGCATCGGGCCCCGCCAGCGGGGGCCGCGGCGACCCGCGCCGGGGCCGGCGCTGCGCCCCTCGCCCAGCTCCAGCCGGCGCACCGTGTCCCGGGTGTAGCGCAGCAGCTCCGGGTGCACGTCGTGCTTGCGGGCGGCGTCGGCGTCGTGGAACAGGTCGAACATCCGCTTGCCGACCAGCATGTGCTGCCACAGCGGCACCGGCCGGTGCTCGCTGACCACCACGGCGGTCTCGCCGCGCACCGTGACCAGCCAGTCGGCGAACTCCTCGGCGTTGGAGACCGTCGCGGACAGGGAGACCAGGGTGACCGAGGCGGGCAGGTGGATGATCACCTCTTCCCACACCCCGCCGCGGAACCGGTCGGCGAGGTAGTGCACCTCGTCCATCACCACGTACGCCAGGCCCTCGAGGGTGCTGGAGCCGGCGTAGAGCATGTTGCGCAGCACCTCGGTGGTCATCACCACCACCGGGGCATCGCCGTTGATCGCGTTGTCACCGGTGAGCAGGCCGACCTGCTCGGCGCCGTAGCGGTCCACCAGGTCGTGGTACTTCTGGTTGGACAGCGCCTTGATCGGCGTGGTGTAGAAGCACTTGCGCCGGGTGGTCGCGCCCTCGGCCGCGTCGGCCGCCGCCTGCCCGGGCGTGCCGCGCAGGGCCAGGTGCACGGCGAACTCGCCGACCACGGTCTTGCCCGCGCCGGTGGGAGCGCAGACCAGCACACCGCTGCCCCGCTCCAGGGACTGGCACGCCTCCCGCTGGAAGTCGTCGAGGTCGAACCCGAGGTCTCGGGCGAACTCGTCCAGGGCCGGGAAGGTGGAGGCCTGCGCGGCCCGGCGGCGCGCCGCTGCGTACCGCTCGGCGGGGCTCGACATGCCTCCAAGATTAATCGGTACGACCGACCACCACGTGGCAAGGCCATCCGGCAGGACGGTCGGAGGCGGTCGGTAGGGTGCACGACGTGCCGGATCATGCCGAACCGCCCCACGCCTCGAGCGGCGCCGACGACGCCGACCGCCCGAGCCCGTCCCGCCGCCCCGTGGAGGCGGTGCTCTTCGACTTCCACGGCACCCTCGCCCAGGTGGAGGAGCCGCGCGAGTGGGTGCTGGCGGCCGCCGCGGCGTGCGGGGTGGAGCTGGACCGGGTGCGGGCCACTTCGCTGGCCGACCGGCTGCTCACCGCCGGGCGGGCCGGCGGGCCGTCGCCGGTTCGGGTGCCGCCACGGCTGGCGGAGCTCTGGGCCGACCGGGACCTCTACGAGCACGCCCACCGCGGCGCGTACACCGGGCTGGCGGAGACGGTGGACGCGGGCATCGACGGGTTCGCCGAGGCGCTCTACGAGCGGGTCCGGGTCCCCGAGGGCTGGGTGCCGTACCCGGACACCGAGGCGGTCCTCAAGGAGCTGCGGCGAGCCGGGGTGAAGGTGGCCGTGGTCAGCAACATCGGCTTCGACATCCGGCCGCTCTTCGCCGCCTGGGGCCTCGACGACCTGGTCGACGCGTACGCGCTGTCGTACGAGGTGGGGCGCTGCAAGCCCGACCCGGGGATCTTCCTGCGGGCCTGCGGGATGCTCGGCGTCGAGCCGGAGCGCGCGTTGATGGTCGGTGACACGCCGGCCGACGCGGGCGCGGCGGCGGCGGGCTGCGCGGTGCTGGTGCTGCCGGCCGCGGACGCCGGACGGACCACCGGGCTCGGCGCGGTGCTCGACCTGGCGTTGCGCTCCTGAGTTGCGGCTTCCAGCGCTAACCGGGAACGGCTAGCGCCGCCGGTAGCGGCGCTGACAGCCGGACCGTAGCGTCGCTGTCATGATCGAGACCTCGCCCCGGGACCGGATCGTCCGCGCCGCCGCCGCGCTGCCCGCCGAGGGCGGCCGGGAGGCGGTCACCACCCGGGCGGTGAGCCGGGCGGCCGGGGTGCAGGCGCCGACGATCTACCGGCAGTTCGGCAACCTGCGCGGACTGCTCGACGCGGCGGCCAGCTACGGCTTCGCCACCCGCGCGGTCCGCCCGCCCGACCGGCCGGTACGCCACGCCGTCGCGCTGCCGGAGGTGGCCGGCGACCTGAGCCCGGCCGAGCGGGCGCTGCTGGCCGAGTGGCTGGGGCGCGCGGCCGTCCCAGGAGGCCGTCGCCTGATCCGCGCCCGGCGGGCTGCCAGGGCAGCGGGCAGCGTCGTCCGCCAGCCGGGGCCACCGTCGCCGGCCCGTGAACGGCCGCGAACTGCCGTACGATGCGGCCTCGATCGCACAACGGCCCTCGGGAGGAAGCGATCCTGCCACGTCAGGTGCTCGACACCCAGCTGGTGCCTGCGGCCGACCGGTTCGACTTCTGGGCGGACTTCGCCGTCCGCGCCGCGCCCGCCAGCATCTGGGCCGACCGGTCGGTCCCGTTCGACGCCTTCGCCCAACTGATCGACCTGGACGGCGTGCACCTGTCCTCGTTCCGGTACCCGACCCTGCGCACCCGGCGGACCGCCCGCCAGATCCGGCAGGCCGACGCGGAGATGTTCCAGCTGGCCCTGCCGATCGCCGGGTTCAGCGCCATCAGCCAGGCCCGCAACGAGTCGACCATCGACCAGACCGGGTTCACCTTCTTCGACACCTCCCGGCCGTACGAGGCGGAGCACCGGATGGACGTGGAGACGTACCCGTCCACGATCTGCGTGCACATTCCGCACGCACTGCTGCCGCTCTCCCCCGACCGGGTGAACCGGCTGCTCGCGGCGGCCATGCCCGCCGAGGGCGGGACGGGTGGCCTGCTGGCGCAGTTCCTCCGGCAGGTGACCGCGCACCCCGAGCAGTACGCGCCGACCGAGGCGCCGCGGCTCGGCGGCGTGGCCCTCGACCTGGTGTGCGCCACCCTGGCACGGCACGCGGACGCCGAGGAGTCCCTGTCACCGGAGACGCGTCAGCAGGTCACCCGGCTGCAGGTCGTGGAGTTCATCGAACGGCACCTCGCCCGCCCGGATCTCGACCCCGGCGCCGTGGCCCGGGCCCACCACGTCTCGCTGCGTACCCTGCACCGGCTCTTCGCCGGCGAGGCCGAGACGGTCGCCGGGCTCATCCGCCGGCGCCGGCTGGAACACATCCGGCACGACCTGCGCAATCCGCTGCTGGGGCACCAGCCCATCCAGGTCATCGCGGCGAGATGGGGTTTCCCGGATCCGGCCCACTTCAGCCGTGCCTTCCGGACCGCGTACGGCGTTGCGGCGCGGGACTACCGGGCCGGCACGCCGACCGTCGACGGGCCGCCCTGAGCGGCGGGCGTGGCGGCCGCCTCCGGCCGTCGGCCCGGCGGGCCCGGTCGCCCGCCGCCCGGCTAGCGTGGCCGCCATGACCACCAGTCCGCCACCGTCGCCGGACCACGCCCTGCGGGGCGGTCAGCTCGGGGCGGTCGGGCTGGTGCTCGGTGGGGCGCTGTCGGTGCAGTTCGGGTCGGCGGTCGCCGCCCTGCTCTTCCCGCGCACCGGCGTGGCCGGCGCGGTGACCCTGCGGCTGACCATCGGCGCGCTGCTGATGCTGGCCGTGTGCCGGCCGCGGCTGCGCGGCCACGACCGCGCCGACTGGGCCTGGGTGGTGGCCTTCGGGCTGGCCCTGGCCGGGATGAACTCGATCTTCTACCAGGCCATCGACCGGATCCCGCTCGGTCCCGCGGTCACCCTGGAGGTGCTCGGACCGCTCGCGCTGTCGGTGTGCACCGCCCGCCGGCTGGCCGCCTGGTGCTGGGCGGGGCTGGCCCTGGCCGGGGTGGCCCTGCTCGGCCAGGGCGGCTTCGACCGGCTCGACCCGGTCGGCGCCGCGCTCGCGTTGGCCGCGGGGGCGATGTGGGCGGCGTACATCGTCTGCTCGTCCCGGGTGGGCGGCCGGTTCCCGCGCGCCGACGGGCTGGCCCTGGCGCTCACGGTGGCGGCCCTGGTCACCCTGCCGGTGGGGCTGTTCGGGGCCGGTGCCCGGCTGGGGCATCCGGCCGTGCTCGGGCTGGGCGCCGGGCTCGCCGTGCTCGCCTCGGTGCTGCCGTACACCCTGGAGCTGCTGGCGCTGCGCCGGCTGCCCACCGCGACCTTCGCCGTGCTGATGAGCCTCGGCCCGGCCATCGCCGCCCTCGCGGGCTGGCTGGTCCTGCACCAGGAGCTGCGGGCGGTGGAGATCCTCGCTATCGGCCTGGTGATCGCCGCCAGCATCGGCGCGGTCCGCGCCGGCGCCCGGGCCGCCGAACCGGTCGACCTGCTCGCCGCCGAGGTGCGGCTCAGCGCAGCAGCCGCACCGCCCGCGGCACCGCGCTGATCCGTACCGGCAGGTCGAGGGTGCGCTCCCCGTCGGCGTACGTGGTGATGCCCTCGGCGGCCAGCTCCACGGTCCGTGCCCGGTAGCTGCGCACCAGCGGGTGGTCGACGTGCGTGCCCTGGTAGATGCGCGGCTTCACCCGCATCAGGGTGCGCCGGTCGAACCGCCCGCCGACCACCACGTCCAGCAGCCCGTCGGTCGGGTCGGCGTCCGGACAGATCCGCATCCCCCCGCCGTAGCTGGCGCAGTTGCCCACCGCCACCAGGACGGCGTCGGTCGTCACCTCCTCGCCGTCGAGGCGCAGCGTGTACCGGCGCGGGCGGAGCCGGGCCAGCTCCACCAGGATCGCCAGGTCGTAGCGGCGCGGGCCGCGCGGCCAGCGCATCCGGTTGGCCCGCTCGTTGACGATCGCGTCGAAACCGGCGGCCAGCACCGCCCCGTACCAACGCTGCCGGCCGTCCGGGGCGGTCATCCGGGCGAGGTCGACCGGGCGGCTCCGACCGTCGCGCAGCGCGGCGGCGATCACGTCGACCGCGGCGAGCGGGTCGGCCGGGAAGCCGGTGTCGACCGCGAAGTCGTTGCCGGTGCCGGCGGGGACGGGACCGAACGGCACGGCCGTACCGGCGACCGCCTGTAACGCCCGGTGGATCGTGCCGTCGCCGCCCACGGCGACCAGCGCGCCGGCGCCGTTCGCGACGGCGGCGTGGCACGCCGCCTCCGCCTCCGCCGGGGTGCCCGCCGTCAGCAGCTCCACCGGCCGGCCGCCGGCACCCAGCCGCTCCAGCAGCCGGGGCAGCAGGCCACGGTGCCGGCCCCGGCCGGCGGTGGGGTTGGCGAGCACGGCGACGGGGCCGGACGGAACATGATCGTGCGCGGTCACGGCGAGCACCGTACGGTACGACCCACGGCCTCCACCAGGGGAGACGTTCCTACGCCCGCCCGGCGGGTCCCGGCGTCCCCACGCCGACCGGCGGCGCGCTCCCCGCGATGAGCATCTCGACGGCCGCGCCGAGGGCCTGGTGCTGCGCACGCCGGACCGTTCGGTGATCGCCAAGGCCCGGTTCCAGGACTACGAGCGGGCCCGGCGCCGCCGATCCGGGGGCCGCTGAGGGTACGGCCGGCGCCCGCTCAGGCGCACCGGCCACCACCCCTGGGATTGGTTCGCGCGCTGCCGTGGTTCAGGCGCCTCGTCGTGCTTCCGCCGTCAGAAGGTGATGCGGACCTTGAGCGCGGTGCGCTCGTCCATCGCCCGGTAGCCGTCCGGCACCTGATCGAGGGTCACCGACCGGTCGAAGACCGGCGACGGGTCGATGATGCCGTCCAGCACGTCGGCGAGCAGCTCCGGGAGGTACGCCCGGGCCGGGGCGACGCCGCCGCCGAGCGCCAGGTTGCGGCCGAACATCTGGCCGATGTCGACGCCGGCGCTGCCGCCGTGCGGCACGCCGACGTAGCCGACCGCGCCGCCGTCGCGGGCGATGGAGATCGCGGTACGCATCGACTCCTCGGTGCCGACGGCCTCCAGCACGGCGTGCGCGCCCTGCCCCTTGGTCAGCTCCTTCACGGCGGCGATCGCGGCCTCGCCCCGCTCGGCGACCACGTCGGTGGCGCCGAAGGAACGGGCGATGTCGGTGCGGGCGGTGTGCCGGCCCAGCGCGATGATCTGCTCGGCGCCGAGCCGCCGGGCGGCGAGCACCCCACACAGGCCGACCGCGCCGTCGCCGACCACGGCGACGGTGGCGCCGGGGCGGACCCGAGCGGACAGGGCGGCATGGTGGCCGGTGGACATCACGTCGGACAGGGCCAGCATCGCGGTGAGCAGCCGCTCGTCGCCGGCGGCCTCGGCGGGGAGCTGGACCAGGGTGCCGTCGGCGTACGGGACGCGGACAGCTTCGCCCTGGCCGCCGTCGGAGCCGGGCTCACCCCAGAAGCCGCCGTGCGGGCAGGAGGTGTGCAGGCCCTCCCGGCAGAAGTCGCAGCTCCCGTCGGACCAGACGAACGGCGCCACCACCAGGTCGCCGGCCCGGACCGAGGTCACCTCGGCGCCGACGGCCTCGACCACGCCGAGGAACTCGTGGCCGATCCGCTGCCCGGGCTGGCGCTTGGCCACCCCCCGGTACGCCCACAGGTCGCTGCCGCAGATGCAGGCGAGCACGACGCGGACGACGGCGTCGGTGGGAGTGCGGACGGCGGCGTCCGGCACCTCCTCGACGCGGATGTCGGTGGGGCCGTGGATCACGGTGGCGCGCATGAAGGGATGTCCTCCGGTGGGCGTGGTGGGCTGGCGGGCGCGGGCGGAGCGCCCCGGCGAACGCTAGTCCCGCCCGGAGCGACCGCCAACCTACCGTCCCGCCGGGGTGGGCGGGCTCACGGTCGGCCGCTGGGCCACCCGATCGGTCGATCCGCCTCCGGCGAAGGGGCCCCGGCCCGCTGACCCGCGCCGGGCCCCGGCCGGGGTCAGCCGACGGTGAGCGGCTTCTCCACCTCGACCACGCCCTGCCCCTCGACCTTCAGCGTCCAGGCGCCCGCGCCGGTGAGCGGCACGATCGTCTCGGCGGCGCCGTTGGCGTCGGCCTCGATCTCGGCGACCACCTTCCCGGACGGGTCGACGATCTCCAGCGCGCGGGCCGCGGCGGCCTTGTTCTCCAGCTTGAACTCGATCTTCTCGCCGGCCTTTGCGGTCAGCCCGTCGCCGCCGGTGACGCCGGTCGCGGTGACCGCCAGCTCGATCTCCCGGTCGTACGCGGCCTCCGCCTCGCCGGTCGCGGCGGCCGATCCGCCGGACACGGTGATCGCGGTACGGATGCCGGCACCGGTCTGACCGGGCTTGCAGGCGATCTCGTACGCGCCGCCGGCCAGGGTCGCCTTCAGGTCGCGGGTGAGCCCCGGGGCCACGTTCTCCACCTCGGCGACGACCTTGGTGAACCCGTCGCCCTGCTTGCCGTAGACGTACACCTCGGTGGTGTTCTTGCCCTTGTTGGTCACGGTGAAGGTGACCTCGCCCGGCGCGAAGCTGGTGGTGGCGACCTGGCAGGCGCTGTCGGTGGCGGTGATCGCCACCCGGGAGGCCTTGCCGGGGGAATCCGCACCGCAGGCGGTGAGGCTGGCGGCGGCGCAGAGCGCGGCGACGGCGACGGCGGCGGCGGCGGCGGTACGGATGTTCATCAACTCTCCGGAGTGCGGTCCAGCGGGGCTGGTCATGATCGACGGGTACCGGCGGACCGGACAGCCGACAAATTAGGTAAGTCTAACCTTGCCGGAGCAAGGTAGAGCAGTTCCGCGCGCACCGTCAAACCCGCGCCCGGTCAGCGGGCGTCCACGTGGGCCAGCCCGCTGCCGATCACGTCGATCCGCCCCCACCGCCCGGGGACGTCCAGCAGCTCCACCCGGCCGAACCGGGCCGGCACCCGCGGCGCCATCACCAGGTGCTCCCCGGCCGGCTCCAACCCCAACAGGGCCCGCAGCAGGAGGAACGGGGCGCCGGTGGCCAGCGCCTGCGGGCTGTTCGCCGTCGGGTAGCGCACCGGGTAGCGGGTCAGCTCCCGGGGATAGCCGGCGAACGCCTCCGGCAGCCGGCCGTGGAAGTGGTGCGCCGCGTCGAGGATCCCCTCGGCGATCCGCCCCGCCTCCTCGGCGAAGCCGTACCGGCGCAGCCCCCACGCGATCAGCGCGTTGTCGAACGCCCAGACCGCGCCGACGTGGTAGCCCAACGGGTTGTAGCGCGCCTGTCCCTCCGCGAGGGTCCGCACCCCCCAGCCGGAGAAGAGCCGCGGACCGAGCAGATGCGCGGCGACCTGCGCGGCGCGGGACTCCTCGACGATGCCACTCCACAACAGGTGCCCCATGTTGGAGGCGAGCGCGTCGACCTGGCGGCCGTCGGCGTCCAACGCGAGCGCGTAGTACCCCCGGTCGGCGATCCAGAAGTCCCGCTCGAAGCGCTCCCGCAGCGCCGACGCCTCCCGCTCCAGCCGGTCCGCGTACGCCGGGTCGCCCCAGAACTCGCGGGCCAGCCGGGCCCCCCGCAGCTTCGCGTCGTACGCGTACCCCTGCAGCTCGCAAATGGCCCGGGGCGGTTCCGGCAGCCGGCCGTCGGCGTAGCAGATCGCCTCCGGCGAGTCCTTCCAGCCCTGGTTCCCCAGCCCGGTCCGCTCGTTGCGCCGTCGGTAGCGCACGTAGCCGTCACCGAGGATGTCGCCGTACTCGTCGATCCAGTTCAGCGCGGCCCGGGCCTCGTCCTCGAAGTCCCGCACCAGCTCGACGTCCCCGGTCCACCGCTCGTACTCATCGAGCAGCACCACGTAGAGCGGGGTGGCGTCGGCGCTGCCGTAGTACGGCGACTCGGGCCGCTCCTCGAAGGCCACCAACTCGCCATAGCGGAACTCGTGCAGGATCTTGCCCGGTTCCTCGTCGCGGAAGTCATCGAGCACCGAGCCCTGGTCGATGCCGAGCATCCGCAGCGTGGCCACCGCCAGCTCCGGGGCGACCGGCAGCGCCTGGAAGCTGGTCAGGATGCTGTCCCGCCCGGTGATGGTGGCGACCCATGGCAGGCCGGCGGCGGGCATCGCCTCGTCCGGGAGGGTCAGCGGGGAGTACCGCAGCGCGGCCAGGTCGACCAGGCTCCGCCGGTAGGTGGTGGTCATGGCGTCCCAGTCGCAGCTCAGCTGCGGCGCTCGGGCCAGCCAGTCCGCCAGGTCATCCTGCTGCTCTGCGGTGTTCCGCCGGGGGCGCCGGTCCAGCACCTCCCGGACGTCCCGGCCGTCGGGCCGCAGCACCATCGCCCGGACCCGCAGGGTCGTCGTCCACTCCCCGTTCCCCGCCACCCGCACGGTGTACGTCAGCCCGTCCTCGTCGACGGCCGCCGGCTCGCCGGTGGAGATCACCGTCTCCCGGTGGAACTTCTCCCGCCGGTAGCCGAGCCGCAGGCACCCCCCGTCCACCCGCCGGTACAACCCACCCACCGGTTCCCGCTCCTCGCCGACCGCGAGGATCGGCGCGAAGTCGCTCGCCACCTCCAGCCGCAGGGTGAACTCGACCGGATCCCGGTTGTGGTTGAGCACCGTCAGCCGTTCCTCGAAAGCGCCGCCGGTGATGGACCGCTCCCGGATCACCGAGGCCTTCGCGTCCACGTAGTGGGTGGGCTGGCCCGGCACCAGGAAGAAGCGCAGCGCGAAGTAGTCCCGTTCGGCGATGGACAGCGAACTCAGCCGCTCGCCGTTCAGGCTGAGCCGCCACAGCGACAGGAACCGGGTGTCGAAGTCGAAGAAGCCGCACGGGTTGGTGGCGCTCGCCTCGATGTCGCCGTTGTGCTCACTGAGCACGAAGATGTTGCCGTCCAGCACCCGGACCAGATCCGCCTTCACGACCGCGCCCGACGATCGCCGGCCACGGCGCGCGGGTGCCGGGCCACCGGCGGCGCGGCGAAGAGCCGCTCCAGCAGCACGACGTAGCGGAACTGCCCCTCGGCGGTGATGTCGTTGCGCAGCCAGGCCGTCAGCGGCTTCGCCTCACCCCGCGCCATCCGGGCGAAGAAGGCCCGGTCGGTGCGGATCACCGCGTCCGCGTCACCAGCCTCCCGGGACACCACGACGCGCCCGTCAGCGATGGTCAGGTGCCAGAGGTCGAGCCCGTCGTCCCCCACCAGCTCGAACCGGATCGTGCCCGCGGTCTTGCCCAACAGGCGCTCGTACCCACCGCCGGCGAGCCGGTCGAAGAACACTCCGATGGGATCCGACACCGCACCGCCTCCCGCGAGATCGCCGTCGGGACGGCCGGCCCGAGCTGGACCGTGGCGACCCGTGCAGCGGCGACGACCGACGCGTCCGTGCCCTCCCGGCGCCGCCCCAGCCTATCGCCGGGCCCGCTCGCGAAAGCCCGGATCTGGCAACAGCCGGGGCGGTCGGGGCACGCGCCGAGGGCGGGCAGGATGGCGGGATGCGCCTGGTCTCCCTGCTGCCGTCCGCCACCGAGATCGTCTACGCCCTGGGGCTCGGCGACGAGCTGGTCGGGGTGACCTTCGAGTGCGAGGTGCCGGCCACCCACCGGGGCGGCCCGACCGTCGTGGTGGGCGGCCGGGACACCCGCGGCATGAGCCCCGGCGAGATCGACGCGTACGTCAAGGGGCAGCTCGCCGCGGGCGCCGACCTCTACACCCTGCACGAGGGCGCGCTGGCCGGGCTCGACCCCGACCTGATCCTCACCCAGGACCTGTGCCGGGTCTGCGCCCTGCCCGCCGGGCGGGTGGCCGACGCCGTGGACCACCTCGGCTGCCGGGCCGACGTGCTGTCGCTGGATCCGTACACCCTGGAGGAGGTGTTCGCCAGCATCGTCTCGGTTGGCGCTGCGGCCCGCGTACCGGATCGGGCGGCGGCCCTGGTGGACGGCCTGCGGGCGCGACTCGCGGCGGTCACCGCAGCGGTGGCCGGCCGGCCACGGCGCCGGGTCGCGGTGGTGGAGTGGGTGGAGCCGCCGTTCGGCGCCGGTCACTGGATCCCCGACCAGGTCCGGGCCGCCGGCGGCGAACCGGTGGCCGGGCACCCCGGCGCCCGCTCGACGGCCACCACCTGGGCGGCGCTGCGGGCCGCGGCGCCGCAGGTCGTGCTGGTCACCCCGTGCGGCTTCCACCTCGACGGGGCGGCCGACCAGGCCGCGGCGGTGGCCCCGCATTTCCCGGACGCGGAGGT
Source organism: Micromonospora sp. NBC_00898 (assembly GCF_045207895.1). Lineage (NCBI taxonomy): Bacteria > Bacillati > Actinomycetota > Actinomycetes > Micromonosporales > Micromonosporaceae > Micromonospora > Micromonospora sp. NBC_00898. Next base: position 1,707,104 of record NZ_CP108775.1, on the reverse strand, counting down.
CTGGGCCGTCGACGCGGACGGGTTGATCGTGCGGGCCGGGCCCCGGCTGGTCGACGGGGTCGAGGCGATCGCGGCGATCCTGCACCCGGACGCCGTGCCGGCGCCGCCGGCCGGCCACATCCGTCGGGTGGCCTGAGGTCCGGTCAGCCCACCGGGCGGCCGTCCCGACCTAGCGGCGCGAGCCGACGCCAGCGCGGCAGTTCGGTCACCACGGTCAGCAGGACCAGCCCGGTGACCGCCACCGCCACCGCCGTCGGCCAGGCCAGCCAGGCCGACACTCCCGCGGCGACCAGTTGCAGCACGACCAGACCGATCGTCACCGTGCCGGGCACGGGCACCAGCACCTGCCGCTTGTCGCCGGGGGTCGCGAACACGGTCGGCAGACCGATCAGGACCAGCACCGCGGCGACGGCCAGCGGCACCGAATGGGCGGCGAGCGCCCAGGGGGTGGCGACCCAGGCGATCAGCTCGGTCAGGAAGCGCAACGCCGAGGCCGCATCGGGACGGCCGCCCCGGTCTTCGTCCAGCACCGCGCCAGTATGCGCGGGAGATCATCCCCAGGCTGCCCCGCCGGCGCCGGCGGATACGCCGAATATCCGCTTGCCTGTCCCGGTGGGCAGCCGGCATGGTGACGCCGTCGGCGGGCACGGAGGTGGGCGGTGGAGCTGCGGACCGCGCTGGATCTCGCGGCGAGCCTGGACGCGGCGACGGTGGTGCTGGTCGAGGGCGCCAGCGACCGGTGCGCCCTGGCGGCGGTGGCCGCACGTAGCGGCCGCTCCCTCGACGGGGTGGCGGTCGTCCCCATGGGCGGGGTCACGAACGTCGGCCACTTCCTCGACCTGCTCGGCCCGCGCGGCCTCGACCGCCGCCTCGCCGGTCTCTACGACGCCGCCGAGGAGGGGTACGTCCGACGGGGCCTGGAACGGGCCGGCCTCGGCGCGGACCTGACCCGGGACCGGATGGCGGCCCTCGGCTTCCAGGTCTGTGTCGCCGACCTGGAGGAGGAGTTGATCCGGGCGCTCGGCACGACAGCGGTCGAGCGGGTCGTCGAGGAGGCGGGCGACCTCCGATCGTTCCGGCTCTTCCAGCGGCAGCCCGCCCAGCACGACCGCCCGCTCGCCCGGCAGTTGCACCGCTTCATCGGCACCCGGTCCGGCCGCAAGAGCCACTACGCCGGTCTGCTCGCCGGCGCCCTCGATCCCGACCAGGCGCCGCCGGCCCTCGACCGCCTGCTGGCGCACGTCTGACCGGGCTCTCCCCGGGCCCGTGACGCCGCGCCAGCCCCGGCGGCACGACGCCGCCGGCCCTCGGCCGCCGGAACGCCGGACGCCGCCCACCAGGGGCGGCGTCCGGGTCGGTGCTCCGGAGAGCCCGTCAGGTCATGTCGTCGTAGCGCTGTTCGATGGGCGCGGGCGCGGCGACCGGCTCCGGCGCCCCGATCGGGGCGACCGTGTCAACCCGCTGCCCCGCCTCGACCGGCTCGGGCGTCAGGTCCAGCGGCGACACCTCGTCGTCGCTGAGGTCGGAGTAGATCCCCCGGCCCCGACCGCGCCGCTTGTCGTTCAGGAACGCCACCCCGACCGCGACGAAGTAGAGCAGGGAGAGAGCGGTGGCCAGCAGCGTCATGCCGAACGGGCCGGGGTCCGGCGTGGCGATGGCGGCGAAGGCGAACGCAATGAAGATCACCGCGCGCCACCAGCTCAGCAGGCGCTTCGCGCTGGCCACCCCGGCGAAGTTCAGCATGAGCAGGATCAGCGGGAACTCGAACGCCACCCCGAACAGCAGGATCATGTTGGTGACGAAGGCGATGTACGCGCTAACTTCGAACTGGTTGGACAGCCCGCCCACCCCGGAGTCCATCAGGAACCCGAGGCCCTTGTCGACCACGAAGTAGGCCAGCACCGCGCCGGCCGCGAAGAGCGGCGCGGCGATCGACACGAAGACGTACGCCCACTTGCGTTCGTGCCGATGCAGACCCGGGGCGATGAACGCCCAGAGCTGGTAGAGCCAGACCGGCCCACCGATGATCAGGCCGAGCCAGAGCGCCAGCTTCAGCTTGAGGACGAAACCGGTCGTCGGGGCCAGGGCGAGGAGGTCCTGGCACTGTCCCAGCGCGTTCGTCGTGTCGGGCAGCCGGCAGTACGGCCGCTTCAACACCAGAAAGACCGGATCCGCCAGCCAGAAGCCGGCGATCAGACCGGCCACGATCGCCAGGGAGGCGCGGAACAGACGGGTGCGCAGCTCACGGACGTGCTCGATGAGCGTCATCGAGCCGTCGGCGGCCCGCTCGAAGGTGCTCGGGCCGCGCTTCTTCAGTGCGAAGGCCACAGTGCTGGCCCCTTTGCGTCAGTTCTCGCGGACGCGCTGCACCGGGTCGACCGGCGGGGCGACCGGCTGCTGCGGCTGCGGGGCGTACTGCTGCTGGGCGTACTGCTGCTGCGGGGGCTGCTGCGGCGCGTAACCCTGCTGCGGCTGCTGACCGGCGTACGGCGGCAGCGGCTGGTAGCCGGCCTGCGCGTCGGCCTTCTCGGCCAGGTCACGGTCGTCGTCCTGCAGGCTCTTCGTCTCGGCCTTGATGATCCGCAGCGAGCGGCCCAGCGAGCGGGCCGCGTCGGGGAGCCGCTTCGCGCCGAACAGCAGGATCAGCACGACCACAAGTACGGCGATGTGCCACGGCTTGAGGGCACCCATGGGAAGCTCCAGTCGCTCTGTGTCGTTGAGGGGCGGTCGCAGCCCATCGTACGTGCGCCGAGAGCGGTTGCCACCCACCGGGCCTGTCGGTGCGGGCCCGGCTGGTGAAGTCTCGGTCAACCCGGAGTGTCCCGTCAACCGTCTGCGAGGGCGCGTTCCTGCGCGCAATCCGCGCCGAACGCGCAGCTACCGCACGGCGGACCGACCCCGATCGATCACTTGCCCCGCTTGGCCTTGATCAACGCCACCCGCTCCTGGGCGGTGGCGGACCGAGCCTGCAACGCCTCGGCCCGCTCCTGGAGCGCCTCGGCGGCGGTTCGCAGCGACTCCGCCTCGGCCTGGCGCCGCTGCAGCGCCACCGCAGCCCGGCGCAGCCGGGGCAGCCGCGCCAGCACCGGCCGCACCGCCAGGGCCAGCACGACGAGCGCGAAGACCACCACCGCGAGCACGATCCACGTCACCACGGCGGTCAGCCTACTGGGTGACGGCGGCCCCCGCCGGATCGGCGGGGCACGCCGGCGTCGCGTACGCGTCGAGCGCGGCGACCGCCTGGGCGCGGACCTGCTCGGCCAGCTCCGCCGGGGCGACCACGGTGACGTCCGGGCCCAGCCCGAGCACGAAGCGGCGGGCCCAGCCCAGGTCGGTGACCCGCAGTGACACCAGCCACTGCTCGCCGTCGGCCGCCACCCGCTCGCACGGGTAGTACTCGGTGATCCACCGCTCGCCCCGCCCGATCCGCAGGGTGATCAGCGGCAGGTCCGGTGAGGGGCGGAACACCCCGTCGGAGAGGTCGTGCGGGCGGGCCTGGGGCGGCACCACGGCCGGCTCGTCCAGCTCGGTGACCGCGTCGATCCGGTCGGCCCGGAACAGCCGGACCGCCTCGGCGCGGCGGCACCACGCCTCGACGTACGCCCGGCCCTCGACCATCAGCATCCGCAGCGGGTCGATGATCCGTTCGGTGCTCTCGTCCCGGGCGGCCGTGTAGTAGGTGATCCGCAGCGCCCGGCGGCGCTCCACCGCCGCGCGCAGCTCCCGCACCCGCCGGGTCTCCCCGGGCAGCCGGACCTCGACCGGCGCCGCCACCAGGTCGCCGGCCGCGTTCTCGATCTTGACGAGGGCCCGCTCGACGGCCTCCCGGTTGGCCACGCCCGGGGTCTCCGCGAGCATCCGCAGTGCCACCACCAGCGCCAGGGCCTCGTCCGGGGTGAGCCGCAGCGGCCGGTCGATCCCGGCGTCGTAGGTGATCGTCACCCGGTCACCGTCGAACGCCATGTCGATCAGGTCACCGGGGCCGTAACCGGGCAGCCCGCAGACCCAGAGCAACTCCAGGTCCTCCCGCAGCTGCCGCTCGGTCACCCCCAGGTCGCCGGCCGCCTCGGCGATCTCGATGCCGGGCCGGGCCAGCAGGTAGGGCACCAGGTTGAGCAGCCGGGCCAGCCGGTCCGCCGAGGCGCGACCGCCGCGGGCCGCCGGCCGGGTCACCGGGCACCCCCGGCCACCGCCAGCTCGTCGTGCCGGGCGGCGATCTCCTTCAGCCGCTGGATGACCGCCTCGCGCACCTCCGGCGGGTCCAGCACCCGCACGTCCGGGCCGTACCCGACGAGCTGGCCGGCCAGGGAGTCCGGGTCGGCGTACGGCAGGACCAGCCGGTCGCCGTCCGGCCCGGTGCTGCTCTCCACCGCCCAGCGACGCAGCCCCGCGGCCCGGCCCGGGACCACCTGCACGGTGGCCCGCCCGGTCCGCTCCACGGGCCCCGACCAGCGGGCGACGTGGCTGATCAGGTCCACCCCGGTGGGCGGCTCGTACGCCCCCGGCTCGCCGGTCACCCGGACCGCGCCGATCACCCGGGAGAGGCGGAAGCAGCGGGTGGCGTCCCGGTCCAGGTCGTGGCCGACCACGTACCACCGGCCGCGCCAGCAGACCACGCCCCACGGCTGCAGCCGCCGACGGCTCGACGCGTCCCGGTCCGGCACCCGGTAGTCGAAGTTGACTTCCCGCCGGTCCCGGGCGGCGGCGGTCAGCGGGGCGAACGCCGGGTCGACCGTGACCATCGGCTCCAGCCCCAGGGTGGCCTGCGGATCCACGTCCACCCCGGCGGCGCGCAGCTTCGCGAGCCCGGAGGAAGCGGCCGCGGCCAGGCCGGCGTGCTGCCACAGCCGGGCGGCGATGCCCACGGCGGCGGCCTCGTCCGGCTCCAGGGGGATGTCGGGCAGAGCGTACTCGCGGTGGGCGATGCGGTAGCCGGGCTCGGCGTCGAAGACGCTCGCCGTGCCGGTCTCCAGCGGCACCCCCAGCTCGCGCAGCTCCGCCTTGTCCCGCTCGAACTTGCGCTGGAACGCCTCGTGGTCCTTCGCATCGTCCGGATCGTGCTCGTAACCGGGCACGGTCGCGGCGATCTGCGCGGCGGTCAGGAACCGTCGCGTGGACAGCAGGCAGATCACCAGGTTGACCAGGCGTTCGGTGCGGGTCCGCGACACGTGCTGAACGCTAGCAGCCCGCGCGGCGCGGGTGCGCACCCGCGCGGGCGCGCCGTGCGGAACGTCGGGGCCCGGGCGAGCGACGCCACAGCCTGTCGCACCGGTTTCCACTCGCCCGGCGACCGGCCGAAACCGGCCATATGGTGAGCGCATGTCGGAAGCGGAAGTCAAGACCGAGAGCGTCGTCACGGTCGTCGTCGCGGGCGCGGCGAACCTCGCCATCGGGGTCGCCAAGCTGGTCGCCGGGCTGATCTCCGGCTCGGCGGCGATGCTTTCCGAGGCCGCCCACTCGGTCGCCGACACCACCACCGAGGCGCTGCTCTATCTGGCGCTGCGTCGGGGCGCGCGCCCCGCCGACACCCGGCACCCCTTCGGGTACGGCAAGGAAAGCTACGTCTGGGCGTTCCTCGCCGCGTTGTTCACCTTCGTGGCCGGCGCCGGCTTCGCCATCACCCACGGCGTGACCACGATCCTCGTGCACAAGCACACCGGCGACTACCGGGTGTCCTACATCGTGCTGGCGATCTCCTTCGTGATCGAGTCGATCTCCCTGGCCCGGGCCGCCCGGCAGGTCCGCGCCGAGTCCCGCCGCTGGCGCACCACCCCGCACCGCTTCCTGCGGCTGACCGCCGACACCACCGTCAAGGCGGTCTTCCTGGAGGACTGCGCGGCCCTGATCGGCCTGCTGTTGGCCGGGATCGGGCTCGGCCTGTCCCACCTCACCGGCGACGAGCTCTACGACGGCATCGCCTCGATCCTCATCGGCGTCCTGCTGCTGGCGGTCGCCACCATCCTGGCCAGGAGCAACGTCTCGCTGCTGGTGGGCCGCGCCGTCTCGGAGCGGGTGCACCGGGAGATCGAGCGGGAGCTGGCCGGCCTGCCGACGGTCAACCGGATCGACACGCTGATGACCATGCTGCTCGGCCCGAAGGACATCCTGGTCGCGGCCAAGGTCGACTTTCACAACGAAGCCACCGGCGCCGACATCGAGGCCGACGCCGAAGAGGCGGAGCGTCGCCTCACCGAACGCTACCCGGAAGTCGGGTACGTCTTCCTCGACCCGACCCACTCGATGCCCGGCAGTACCGGCCAGGCCCGGCGCACCCAGCACGAGCCGGACCATCCGACGGACCAGGAGGCCACCGGCCAGTCCTGACCGGTACGCCCGACCCGGGAACGACGACCGCGACCGGCGCGGATAGCGTTCCGGGCATGGTGCGATGGCGGTCCGGAACGGTCACGGCGGTGCGGCGGCGGTGGGCCGGCGCCACGGAACTCGACGTCGACCTGCCAGACGGCGCCCCGATGCGCGCCCTGGCCTACCCGGACCTGGTCGGCGACCCGCAGCCCGGCGACCGGGTGCTGCTGAACGCCGGCGCCCTGCTGATGGACCTCGGCACCGGCGGGTACGCCCTGGTCGTCGCCCTGCCCGACCGGCTTCCACCGGACCCGCCGCAGGCCCTCGACACCCGCGACGCCGGCCACCTGGTGAAGGCCCGCTACACCCCGCTGCAACCCATCCTGCTCGGCGTGGACGAGGAGGCCTCCCCGCACCACGACCTGCTCGCCGCCGTGGACAGCCTCGACGGGATGCCGGTGGTCACCGCCGACCTGCACTCCGCCCTGCCGGCGATCCTCGCCGGGATCCACGCCGATGCCCCGGACGCCCGGGTGGCGTACCTGCTCACCGACGGCGGGGCGCTGCCCGCCTGGTTCTCCCGTACCCTCGCCGGGCTCGCCGACCACCTCGTCGGCACGGTCAGCGTCGGCCAGGCCTTCGGCGGCGACCTGGAGGCCAGCACCCTGCACAGCGGGTTGCTCGCCGCCCGGCACGTGCTCCGCGCCGACGTCGCCATCGTCGCCCAGGGCCCCGGCAACCTGGGCACCGGCACCCGCTGGGGCTTCTCCGGGGTCGCCGTCGGTGAGGCGGTCAACGCCGTCGCCACCCTCGGCGGGCGCCCGGTCGGCTCGGTGCGGATCTCCGACGCCGACCCCCGACCCCGGCACCGCGGCGTCTCCCACCACAGTCTCACCGCGTACGGCCGGGTGGCACTGGCCCCGGCGGACCTCGTGGTGCCCGACGGCCTGGCGGAAGCGCTGGCCGCGCAGGTGGACGCGGCCCTGGCCCCCCTCGCCGGGCGGCACCCGATCGTGCGGGTGCCCACCGACGGCCTCGACGCCGCGCTGCGCGGCGCCCCGGTGGCGCTGTCCACCATGGGCCGCGGCCTGGACGCCGACCACGCCTACTTCCTGGCCGCCGCCGCGGCTGGCCGGCACGCCGCCCGGCTCACCCGCTGACCGGCGGCGTCAGCCCGCCAGGTAGCCGCGCGCCACGAGGTGCCGGGCCCCCATCTCGTACGCCCGCGGATCCTCCGGCGTGAACGCGGCCAGCCCGTCGACGTAGCGGTTGTACATGCAGAAGGCCGCGGCGATCAGCACCGTGTCGTGCACCTCCAGGTCGGTGGCGCCCGCGGCCCGGGCGGCGTCGACCAGTTCGGCGGTCACCTCCCGGCCGCCGCGCTGCACGGCGGCGGCGATCCGCAGCAGGGCCCGCAGCTTCGCCCCGACCGGCGCGGTCGCCACGTCGGCGCGGACCTGCTCGACCAGGGACATCCCCGCCCGCAACTGAGCCGCCGCCGTCGCCGAGTGGGACGCGCGGCAGAACCCGCAGTCGTTCAGGTCGGACACGTACGCCGCGATCAGCTCCCGCTCACCTGCGGTCAGGGTCGGATGCGGCGCCCGCAGCAGCGCCTCCGCCAGGGCGTTGAGCGGCCCGGCGGTCTCCGGCCGGAACCTGGTCAGGCCCCGGATTCCGGGGTGCTCCCGCTCGTCGAAGCCGAGGTCGATGTGTGCGATGACGTCACCCTCTCTCCGTGCGCCGATCTTGCCGGGTCAGCGCGCCACCGCGGGCAGCGGCACCGGGTCGGGCGTGCCGAACGCGACGGAGCTGCGGCACCGGGTCAGCCGGCGGCGGATCATCCGGCAACCCCGCAGGACGCCGTACCTGTCGACGGCGGTCAACCCGTACGCGCTGCAGCTCGGCACGAACCGGCACCTGGCCGCGGTGCGCGACGAGATGCGCTCCCGGTACCCCTCGACCAGTCGGAGGGCCAACCGCGTCGACGCCCGCCGCTCCGGCGACCCGTCCGCCGCAGCGGTCACGGCCAGCCCCAGCACCGCCCGCGCGACCACCTCGGGCAGCGCCAGCCAGGCGGCCAGATCCGCCCGGCCATCGGTGCAGGAGGTGTAGCACGAGCCGCACGGGGTGTCGGTGAAGGCGTAGCAGCAGGCGGCACAGGGCGGCTCCGCGACCGGCATGTCCCACCCTCGATCGAACCCGACGAAAGACATAGACGATCATGCACCGACGGCACTGTCAAGGCCGTCCCGCCCGCGCCACCTCAGTCGACCCGCACCTCGCCGGGCTGGTCGGGGCGGGCGAAGGCGAGCAGCGACTCCGCCTCGGCCCGCAGCGCCTCGCGCTCGGTGCCGCCGAGTCGCCCGAAGGGCCGGATGCGGAGCGCCGCCGCCGCGCCGTCCCCGGTGATCGTCCAGGTGCCCCGCACGAAGCCGTCCACCAGGACCGTGGCGGCCACCGCCGGGGTGATCACCCTCCGACGGTCGTCGTCGCTGACGATCCGGGTCCGGTCCGCATGGGAGAGCAGCATGTTGTCGTACTCCGGCAGCAGACGCGCCGGTGCCGGGGTGTCGGGATCCGGCCGGTCCGCCTCCGGCAGGTCGAACAGCTCGCGTCCGCCCTCGTCCCGGAAGACGCGCAACTCGCCGCGGAGCGACTCCACCACCTCCGCCAGCCGGGTCAGGCCGGACCAGGCCTGCAGGTCCCGCACACTCGCCGGCCCGAAGGCGGCCAGATACCGGCGCACCAGCGGCGCCGGGTCGGCCGGGACCAGCGGCTCGCCCAGCCAGCTCTCGGCCAGCGCGCACGGGCCGTCCACCCGGCCGCCCCACGTCCCCGCCGGCGGCAGGTGCACCAGAGGCAGCAGGTACTGCACGGAGTGCAGCAGGGCGCTCCGGTCGCGATCCGGCCAGCGCTCGCCCAACATCCTGCGCAGCCGGGTCCTGCTCGCCGGCTCCTCCGCCAGCAGCCCGGCGGCATGATCCACCAGCTCCGCCAGATCGAGGCCGTCGGTGAACCGGCCCAATGAACTGCCGTTGCAGACGGTGCAGCAGCGGGTCCAGCAGCGGGCGGACCCAGCGGTAGTCGCTGGCCGCGATCAGGTGCAGGGTGCCCCGCATGACGGTGGCCCGCACGACCTCGCGCCGCAGGATCAAATCGGTGAGGTCGTCACGCCGGAACCCGGCCAGCCGCGACCAGAGTCCGAGATACGGGGCAGTGGTCACCTGGCCCTGCAGCCCGACCAACCGGTGCACCGCGTCCAGCGCGGGCATCGGGGCCCGTTCGAGCAGCAGTTGCCGCGCGAGCGTCGCCCGGTTCAGCGCGCGTCGGGAGAGCACCGGAACCCGGGGGCCGACGCCTGCCCGGGTCGTCTTTTTCGGCACGGGCGTACCTCCCGCCGAACGGATGTCGGGCCCGGCGGCCGGAGCCCGATGGCGACGAGAGCGTCGGCTCCGCGCCGGTCCCCGAGGACGTTACGGCCCACCCCCGACAGTACTGGTCAGCCGGCGAAGAGGATCAGCGCCAGCCAGGCGCCCACGATCAGGACCAGCGCCGCCGCCAGCACCCAGGTCGGCACCGTGTACTCGCCCCGGCGGTTGCGGTCGATCTCGGCGCGGATCTTCTCCCGGCGGCGGTCGATCCAGTTCAGCTTCTCGGTGCCGCTGTCGCGGCCGGAGGGTTCGGAAGTGTTCATCGCGACGCCAGCGTACCGGTGCGGCGGCGGCCGGTGCCCGCAGCACCGGCCGCCGCGTCGTCACATGCTCGCGATCAGCCGCTCCACCCGCTCGTCGTACGCCCGGAACGGGTCCTTGCAGAGCACGGTCCGCTGCGCCTGGTCGTTGAGCTTCAGGTGCACCCAGTCGACCGTGAAGTCCCGCCGCTTCTCCTGCGCGTGCCGGATGAACTCGCCGCGCAGCCGGGCCCGGGTGGTCTGCGGCGGGGTCTCCTTCGCCTCGAAGATCTCCGGGTCGGTGGCCACCCGGTCCACCTCGCCGCGCCGCTCCAACAGCCCGTACAGGCCGCGACCGCGCCGCAGGTCGTGATAGGCCAGGTCCATCTGCGCCACCCGCGGATGCGACAGCGGCAGGTCGTGCTTGCGCTGGTACCGCTCGATCAGTCGCAGCTTCGTCACCCAGTCGATCTCCCGGGACACCGGGTCCAGGTCGCCGGTCTCCACCGCCCGCAGCACCCGGCCCCACAGCTCCACCACCCGCTTCGCGGTCTGGTCGCCGCCCCGGCGCTCCACGAATTCGGTCGCCTTGGCCAGGTATTCCTGCTGGATGTCCAGCGCGCTGACCTCCTTGCCGGAGGCCAGCCGCACCTTGCGCCGGCCGGTGATGTCGTGCGACACCTCGCGGATCGCCCGGATGGGGTTCTCCAGCGACAGGTCCCGCATCACCACCCCCGCCTCGATCATCCGCAGCACGATGTCGGCGGTGCCCACCTTCAGCAGCGTGGTCACCTCGTTCATGTTCGAGTCGCCCACGATCACGTGCAGCCGCCGGTACCGCTCGGCGTCGGCGTGCGGCTCGTCGCGGGTGTTGATGATCGGCCGGCTCCGGGTGGTCGCCGAGGAGACGCCCTCCCAGATGTGCTCGGCGCGCTGCGACAGGCAGTAGACCGCCCCGCGCGGGGTCTGCAGCACCTTCCCCGCCCCGCAGATCAACTGCCGCGTCACCAGGAACGGGATCAGCACGTCGGCGAGCCGGCCGAACTCGCCGTGCCGGGACACCAGGTAGTTCTCGTGGCAGCCGTACGAGTTGCCGGCCGAGTCGGTGTTGTTCTTGAACAGGTAGATCTCACCCGCGATGCCCTCGTCGTGCAGCCGCTTCTCCGCGTCGACGAGCAGCCCCTCCAGGATCCGCTCACCGGCCCGGTCGTGGGCCACCAGATCGGTGACCGAGTCGCACTCCGGCGTCGCGTACTCCGGGTGCGAACCCACGTCCAGGTAGAGGCGGGCGCCGTTGCGCAGGAACACGTTGCTCGACCGGCCCCACGACACCACCCGCCGGAACAGGTACCGCGCGACCTCGTCGGGGGAAAGCCGGCGCTGCCCGCGGTAGGTGCAGGTGACGCCGTACTCGGTCTCGAGGCCGAAGATTCGCCGCTCCATGATGTGACATTAGCCGCCCGAGGCCCCAGATGGGCAGCGCTCCACCCAGCCGTCTCATCGGCGACCGTCACGCATGGCCCGCCGGCACACCGGCGGTCCCGCCGCGCCCCGACCCGCCAGCCGGTACGTTCCCAGCCGTGAGGATCCTCGTCACCGGCGGCGCCGGCTTCATCGGATCGGCGTACGTGCGGCGGCTCCTCGGCGGCGCCGAGCCGGACGTCGACGTCGACGCGGTCACCGTGCTCGACATGTTCACCTACGCGGCGACCGACGGCAGCCTCGACCCCGTCCGCGCCGACCCCCGGCTGCGGGTGGTCCGCGGCGACATCCGGGACGCGCCGCTGGTCGACGCCACCGTCGCCAGCCACGACGTCGTCGTTCACTTCGCCGCGGAATCCCACGTGGACCGGTCCATCACCGGCGCCGCGGCCTTCGTCACCACCAACGTGGTGGGCACCCAGACCCTGCTCGACGCCGCGCTGCGGCACGGCGTACGCCGCTTCGTGCAGGTCTCCACCGACGAGGTCTACGGCTCCGTGACCACCGGGTCGTGGACCGAGCGGGCCCCGCTGGACCCCAGCTCGCCGTACTCGGCCGCCAAGGCCGGCGCCGACCTGCTCGCCCTCGCCTACCACCGCACCCACGGCCTGGACGTCGTCGTCACCCGGGGCGCCAACACCTACGGCCCCTACCAGTACCCCGAGAAGATCGTGCCGCTCTTCGTCACCAACCTGCTCGACGGGCACGACGTGCCGCTCTACGGCGACGGCGGCAACGTCCGGGAGTGGCTGCACGTCGACGACCACTGCCACGGCGTCGCCCTCGCGCAGACCCGGGGGCGCGCCGGCGGCGTCTACCACCTCGGCGGCGCCGTCGAGCTGACCAACCGGGAGCTCACCGGACGGCTGCTGGCCGCCTGCGGCGCCGGCTGGGAGCGGGTCCGGCCGGTCGCCGACCGCAAGGGCCACGACCGGCGCTACTCGCTGGACAGCACCACCAGCCGGCGCGAGCTGGGCTGGTCCCCCACCGTCGACCTGGACCGGGGCCTGGCGGCCACCGTCGACTGGTACCGCGCCAACCGGCCCTGGTGGGAGCCGCTCAAGCCGCACCGCTGACGCCCACGCCCGGCCGTCGGTCGGACGCGGTCCGGCGACGTGGCGGTGTCCAGCTCGGTCGGACACGGCCACGTCGCCGATGGGCAGTCGGCTACGCCTCCGGCTGCTCGGTCTGCTGGCCCTCCAGGTCCGCCGAGCCCGCCGAGGTGATCGGCTTGTTCGCCTCCTCCGTCGGCACGGTCGGGGTCTTCGCCCGCCCGGGGGCCGGCGCCGCGTCGGCCGAGGCGTCGCCGTCCAGCAGCGCGGTCAGCGCCGCCCCGGTGATCCGGCGGAACGTCCGCCCCACCCGGCGCCGGTCCAGGACCGCCACCTCCAGCTGGTTGGCGGCGATGGTGCGCGCCGCCCCGCCCTCCCCGCCGACGCTGCTCAGCGCCTGCATGGCCACCCGGACCGCCTCGCTGAGCGACATGTCCGGCCGGTGCTGCGACTTGAGCACCCCGGAGATCGACTCGGCCTGGCCGCCCATCGCCATCCGGCCCGGCTCGTCGTTGACCGAACCGTCGTAGGTCAGCCGGTAGAGCGCGTCGTCCTCCGGCGTCGCGCCCACCTCCGCCACGCAGATCTCCACCTCGAACGGCTTCGACTGCTCGGTGAAGATCGCGCCGAGGGTCTGCGCGTACGCGTTCGCCAGGGCCAGGCCGTTGACGTCCCGCCGGTCGTAGCTCAGGCCGTTCAGGTCGGCCATCCGCACCCCGGCGCGGCGCAGGTTCTCGAACTCGTTGTACCGGCCCACCGCGGCGAAGCCGATCCGGTCGTAGATCTCGCTGACCTTGTGCAGGGTGCTGGAGAGGTTCTCCGCGACGAAGAGCACCCCGCCCTCGTAACTCAGGACCACCGCGCTGCGGCCCCGGGCGATGCCCTTGCGGGCCAGCTCGGAGCGGTCGCGCATGATCTGCTCGGGCGAGGCGTAGAACTGCATGGCCACGGCGGCGGTTCTCCTTCGGGCGCTGTGCTGCGGACTGCTGACTGGTCAGGTGGGAGCGGGGTCAGCCGCCCGGGTTCTCCATCCGGCCGGAGACGACGCCCTCCGCGATCGTCGCCGTCTCGGCGTCGGTGAGCCGGCGGGTGCCCTCGGCCGTCGCCGTCATCACCACCGGGTAGATCCGCCGGGTCAGATCCGGGCCACCGGTCGCCGTGTCGTCGTCGGCCGCGTCGTAGAGCGCCTCGACCGCGAGCCGCACCGCGTCGTCGATCGACAGGCCGGCGCGGAAGCGCTTCTTCAGCGCCGACTTGGCGAAGAGCGAGCCGGAGCCGATCGCGTCGTAGCCGGTCTCCTCGTACGGGCCGCCGGTCACGTCGAAGCTGAAGATCCGACCGGCCCGCGCCGGGTCGCTGGCCGCCAGGTCGAAGCCGGCGAACAACGGGATCACCGCGAGGCCCTGCATCGCCGCGCCCAGGTTGCCGCGGATCATCGAGGCCAGCCGGTTGGCCTTGCCGTCCAGCGAGAGCATCGCGCCCTCGATCTTCTCGTAGTGCTCCAACTCCACCTGGAACAGTCGCATCAGCTCGATGCCGATACCCGCGGTGCCCGCGATGCCGACCAGCGAGTACGCGTCAGCCGGGTGCACCTTCTCGATGTCCCGCTGGGCGATCAGGTTGCCCATCGTGGCGCGCCGGTCGCCGGCCATCACCACGCCGCCGGCGGCGGAGATGGCCACGATGGTGGTCGCGTGCGGCGCCAGGTCGGCGGCCATCCCGGGCGGCAGCGGCCGTCGGCCGGGCAGCATCTCGGGGGCCACCTTGCTCAGGAACGCTGTGAAGGAGGACGTCCCCGCGTTGGTGAACACATCTGGTAGACGCCCGGATGGATCAAAACCCGCTGCCACGTGGTTCCTCTCAGGTACGTGATCGCCCTGGCCAGCCTCGCGGGACTGTCACGGAACTGGCCAAGACCACCGTTGCAGTTGAAGCAGAGTATCCCGCGCACCCACCCGGTGCGATGATCGTGGTCCACATGTTCCGGATCGGGGTCGCCGCACATGGCGCAGACGCCGCCCTGCTCGGCGAGAAGCTCCCGGAACTCCTTCTCCCCGATGCCGTACCGCCGCCGCAGGTGGTACTCGCGGCTACCGCCGTAAAGCCGCTCCTTGCTCTCCCTGCCCCGCGCGTTGTGACAGGATTTGCAGTAACTGTGCCGTCCACTCGCATTGGTGGTGCGAGGGAAGTCCCCGACCGGCTTGATCTGCTGGCAGTCCGGACACCACTTCAAGCCGTCGGCGACCGGAACGGCGGCCTTCTTCTGCGCTGCGATCCCGCGCTTGCGGCGGCTCGCCTCGGAGCGGGCCGCCGCGCAGGTCTTACAGTAGAACGCCAATCCGTCCGGACGTCGCCTGTTGCGGTGGAACGCCGTGGCGGGCAGCGACCGACCGCATTGGCGGGCCAGACCTTGTCCGATGACCCGGGCAAATCGGGCATAAGCCTCATTGACCCCCTTTCTGGACATACCCCCTCACGAACTCTTCTGCGTTCTCCTCGAGGACGGAGTCGATCTCGTCGAGCAGGTCGTCGACGTCCTCGGTGATCTCGGCGTGGCGCTCGGCAACCTCGGGGTTGGCCTGCGCGGTGACGTCCTCGATCTCCTCGCCCTGGGTCGACTTACCGGACTGGGTCTGGCCGCCTTCTTGCGTAGCCATCAGGTGCCTCCTCCACGATCGCCTGCGATGAACTTACCTCGCGGGAGCGACGAAAAGCCCGCCGCGCGCCGGCTTCCGACGTACGACGGGCTGCTGTCCGGCGGCGGTCAGCCCCCGGTCAGGGTCTCCAGCAGATCCTTGGCGGTGTCGCACCGGTCGAAGAGCGCGCCGACGTGCTTGCGGGTGCCCCGCTCCGGCTCCATCATCGGCACCCGGACCAGCGACTCCCGGCCCACGTCGAAGATCACCGAGTCCCAGCTCGCCGCGACCACCTCCGAGGCGTACTGGGCCAGGCAGCGGCCGCGGAAGTAGGCCCGGGTGTCCTCCGGGGGCTCCGTCATCGCGGTCCGGGTCTGCTCGTCGGTCAGCAGCGTCTTCATCGACCCGCGCGACACCAGCCGGTGGTAGAGCCCCTTCTCCGGCCGGACGTCGGAGTACTGCAGGTCGACCAGTTGGAGCTTGTGCGAGCCCCAGGCGAGCTTCTCCCGCTCCCGGTACCCCTCCAGCAGCCGCAGCTTGGCCACCCAGTCCAACTCGTCGGCGCAGAGGAACGCGTCCCGGCCGAGCCGGTCCAGCACGCTCTCCCAGCGGTCCAGCACATCCGCGGTCTGCTCGTCGACGTCACTGCCGTACCGGTCGTCCACGAAGGACCGGACCCGCTCCAGGTACGCCCACTGCACGTCCAGCGCGGTCAGCTTGCGGCCGTCGCGCAGCCGCATCAGGTGCTTCAGCGACGGGTCGTGGCTGACCGCGCGCAGCTCGCTGACCGGGTCGGCGATGCCCAGGTCGGAGCCGAGCGCCTTCTCCTCGATCATGGTGAGGATGAGCGCGGTGGTGCCGACCTTCAGGTAGGTGGAGATCTCCGAGAGGTTGGCGTCGCCGATGATGACGTGCAGCCGGCGGTACTTGTCGGCGTCGGCGTGCGGCTCGTCGCGGGTGTTGATGATCGGCCGCTTGAGGGTGGTCTCCAGCCCCACCTCGACCTCGAAGAAGTCGGCGCGCTGGGAGATCTGGAAGCCGCTCTGGCCGCCGTCCTGGCCGATGCCGACCCGGCCGGCGCCGCAGACGATCTGCCGGGTGACGAAGAACGGCGTCAGGTACGCGACGATGTCGGCGAACGGGGTCTGCCGCCGCATCAGGTAGTTCTCGTGGGCGCCGTAGCTGGCGCCCTTGTTGTCGGTGTTGTTCTTGTAGAGGTGGATCGGGTGGGTGCCCGGGATGGTGGCGGCCCGGCGGGACGCCTCAGCCATCACCCGCTCCCCCGCCTTGTCCCACCGCACGATGTCGAGGGGGTTGGTCACCTCGGGGGTGGAGTACTCCGGGTGCGCGTGGTCGACGTAGAGCCGGGCGCCGTTGGTGAGTATGACGTTGGCCAGCCCGAGGTCCTCGTCGGCGAGCGCCTCGGCCGGGTCGTAGGCCGCGCCGGAGTAGGTGAAGCCACGGGCGTCGCGCAGCGGCGACTCCTCCTCGTAGTCCCAGCGGGCCCGGCCACCGCGGTTGAGTTCCGGGCGCGCCCCGTAGGCGTTCACCACCTGCGAGGAGGTGACCATCGGGTTGGCCCCGGCCTGGCCGGGCACGGAGATGCCGTACTCGACCTCGGTGCCCATGATCCGTCTTACGCTCATCGACTGCCCGCTCCCGCTCGCCCGTCCCGGTCCCCCGTCACGTCGAGCGTAGTCGCCGGCACGCGGTAAGGGGGCACGGCGCGGTGCGGGCGTACGGTGTGGCGACGCGCGGGCCGTCGGGCGTGGACGCGCGGAGGCCCGTGGCGCGCGTGCGCGCCACGGGCCTCCGTCGTGCTGGTCGGGCCTACAGGTACTGGCCGGTGTTGCTGGCGGTCTCTATCGACCGGCCGGCCTCCGCGCCCTTGCCGCCGGAGACGAGCGTGCGGATGTAGACGATCCGCTCGCCCTTCTTGCCGGAGATGCGGGCCCAGTCGTCGGGGTTGGTGGTGTTGGGCAGGTCCTCGTTCTCGCGGAACTCGTCGACGCAGGCGTCGAGCAGGTGCTGCAGCCGCAGCCCCTTGCGCCCGGAGGTGAGGAACTCCTTGATGGCCATCTTCTTGCCCCGGTCGACGATGTTCTGGATCATCGCGCCGGAGTTGAAGTCCTTGAAGTAGAGGACTTCCTTGTCGCCGTTGGCGTAGGTGACCTCGAGGAAGCGGTTCTCCTCGGTCTCCGAGTACATCCGCAGGACGACCGCGTCGATCATCGCCGCCACGGTGGCCTGCGGGTCGCCGCCGTGCTCGGCCAGATCGTCCGGGTGCAGGGGCAGCCCGGAGAGGATGTACTTGGAGAAGATGTCCTTGGCCGCCTCGGCGTCCGGCCGCTCGATCTTGATTTTCACATCGAGCCGGCCGGGGCGCAGGATCGCCGGGTCGATCATGTCCTCCCGGTTGGAGGCGCCGATGACGATGACGTTCTCCAGGCCCTCCACGCCGTCGATCTCGCTGAGCAGCTGGGGGACGATGGTGTTCTCCACGTCGGAGGAGACGCCGGAGCCGCGGGTGCGGAACACCGAGTCCATCTCATCGAAGAACACGATCACCGGGGTGCCCTCGCCGGCCTTCTCCCGGGCCCGCTGGAAGATCAGCCGGATGTGCCGCTCGGTCTCGCCGACGTACTTGTTGAGCAGCTCCGGGCCCTTGATGTTGAGGAAGAAGCTGGTGTGCCTCTCCTTGCCCTCCCGCTCGGCGATCTTCTTGGCCAGCGAGTTGGCCACCGCCTTGGCGATCAGCGTCTTGCCGCAGCCGGGCGGGCCGTAGAGCAGGATGCCCTTGGGGGGCCGGAGCTGGTGCTCGCGGAACAGCTCGGCGTGCAGGAAGGGCAGCTCGACCGCGTCGCGGATCTGCTCGATCTGCGCGTGGAGGCCGCCGATGTCGGTGTAGTCGACGTCGGGCACCTCCTCCAGGACCAGCTCCTCGACCTCGCTCTTCGGGATCCGCTCGTACGCGTACGCCGAGCGGGGCTCGATCATGAGCGAGTCGCCGGCCCGGATCGGCGAGCCGATCAGGGTCTCGGCGAGGTGCACGATCCGCTCCTCGTCGGAGTGCGAGACCACCAGCGCCCGGTCGCCCGGGGCGCCGTCGGGACCCGCGAGGATCTCCTTGAGCATCACGACCTCACCGACCCGCTCGTAGCCGAACGCGTCGACGATGTTGAGGGCGTCGTTGAGCAGGACCTCCTGGCCGCGCCGGAGCTCGTCGACCTCCAGCGAGGGCGAGACGGCGACCCGGAGCTTGCGCCCGCCGGTGAACACGTCCACCGTCCCGTCGTCGTGCTTCGCCAGGAAGACGCCGTAGCCACTGGGTGGCTGCGCGAGGCGGTCGATCTCCTCCTTGAGCGTCACGATCTGCGCGCGAGCCTCCTTGAGGGTGCTCACGAGCCGTTCGTTGTTCTCGGTCAGCCGCGCCAACTGTGCCTGGGTGGCCGCCAGCCGCTCTTCGAGCTGCCGGACGTGTCGGGGGCTTTCGGTCAACTTGCGCCGCACCAGAGCGAGTTCCTCTTGAAGGAACGCGACCTGCGTGGAGAGATCGTGGGCCTCCTTCTCCCACCGTGCGGCGCGCGAGTCCGCGTCGTCGCTGCGTGCCACGTCCCACCTCCCCGGGGGGCTTGAACGTTCTGACCTAACACTAGCCGCTATGAGCCCGATTCGGTCCCGCGCAACGCGCTCGTCACCGAAGCTTGATCGCCAAGGGCTGGTCGGCGGGCGGGTACCGGCGTTCGGGTACCGTCGGAGCGTGGCACGGGAGAACATGAGGGGTGCACGATGACGCAGGTCACGACGGACCAGCTGCAGGTCTGGGTGGACCAGGACCTCTGCACGGGTGACGGGCTCTGCGTGCAGTACGCGCCGGAGGTCTTCGAGTTCGACGTCGACGGCCTGGCCTACGTCAAGGGCGCCGACGGTGAGCTGCGGCTGGCCCCGGGCAGCCGGGTGGACGTGCCGGAGCACCTGCGCCTCGAGGTGATCGACTCGGCGAAGGAGTGCCCGGGCGAGTGCATCCACGTGGTGCGCGGCAGCGACGGCGTCGAGGTCGCCGGCCCGGACGCCGAGGAGGACTGAGCCGCCCGCCAGCCGGGCCGGCGGGCGACCCGGCCGGCGGCCGCGGTGTGCCGAGCCGACCCGGCATCCGCCGGGCGGCGGGGTGGCGCGGACCGGTTCAGAGCATCGGGCGGCCGACCACCGAGGCGACCAACCGGGCGAACTCCTCGAGCCGGGCGATCTGACCCGCGCCGCCGTCGTCGAGGGTCTTGCCGAAACGCAGCGCGTCGTGCCGCGGCCCGCCGCCCATCTCGTCCCCGGGCGGCGCCTCGTCCAGCGAGGTCAGCAGCAGGTAGACGTCGATGCTGTCGACCCGGATCTCGCCGGTGTCGGCCCGGGTCAGCCGCCGGCGGCAGCCGACCTCGGTCACCGTGGAGACCGGCACCACCCGCAGCGACGAGGTCATCGACCCGGGCGGTCCCTCCCCCGGCGGTACGTCCTCGCCGTGCCAGAGCACCAGTCGGCTGCCGTCGCAGACGACGACCTCCTGCCACACCCCGTTGACCTCGTTGACGAAGCGTTCCAGGGTGAAGCCGAGCACGGAGGCGCCCCGCAGCACCCCGCCGAGCGCCTCCAGGGCCACGTCCGGGTCGCGCAGGTAGGCCCGCGCCGCCGACTCCAGGTCCGTGTACGGAGACCAGTCGGGGAAGACCGCGGGCAGGTCACCGTTGCCGAAGCTCGGGCTGCTCATGCCACCGCCCCCGCCCCCGCCCGCGCGGCGCGGGGCCGGACGCCCCGACCGTCGCCGCCGAGGCCCGTGCGGGGTCGGATCCCGCCGTACGCCCCGATCCGCTCGCTCATGCCACCGTCTCCGCCTGTTCGGTGTCGTGCCGGCGCCGGTCCGCGCCGGGACACATGATCGCCTGCCGCATGCCCGGTCGCCCAGGGCACCCCGTCACGGTTGATCCAGTTCCTCCGCCGGTACCGCCGGCGCGGCCCCGCTGACCTGGTCGGCCGCCGCCTGGCGGGCCGCCTCGGCGGCGCGCAGCGCGTCCCGGCGCTGGACGTACGCCTCCGTGCCCTTGCTGGGCTTGCGGCGGCGCGGCGGCGCGGTGACCCCCGGGGCGAGCTTGCGCGCGGAGACCAGGAACGCGGTGTGTGCGATCATCCGGTGGTCCGGGCGGACCGCCAGGCCCTCGGCATGCCAGTCGCGGACCAGCGACTCCCAGGCCCGTGGCTCGGTCCAGCCGCCCCGCTCGCGCAGCGCCTCGACCAGCTCGGACAGCTGCGGGGTGGTGGCCACGTAGCCGATGAACACGCCGCCGGGCACCAGCGCCCGCTCGACCATGTCGAGGGTCTCCCACGGGGTGAGCATGTCCAGGATGATCCGGTCGAAGCCGGTCTCCCGGCACTGCGCGACGTCGCCGACGTGCAGCCGCCAGGCGGGGTGCGGCCCGTTGAAGAACGCCTCCACGTTGCGCCGCGCGATCTGGGCGAAGTCGTCGCGCACCTCGAAGGAGTGCAGCTCACCCTCCGTGCCGACGGCCCGCAGCAGCGAGCAGGACAGCGCGCCGGAGCCGGCGCCGGCCTCGAGGACCTTCGCGCCGGGGAAGATGTCGCCCATGGCGACGATCTGCGCGGAGTCCTTCGGGTAGATCACCTGGGCGCCGCGGGGCATGGAGAGCACGTAGTCCGACAGCAGCGGGCGCAGCGCCAGGAAGGCGGTGCCGCCCCCGGTGGTGGTGACGACGCTGCCGTCGGGCAGGCCGATCAGCGTGTCGTGCTTGAGGATGCCGCGGTGGGTGTGGAACTCCTTGCCGGGCTCCAGCGTCACGGTGTGCATCCGCCCCTTCGGGTCGGTCAGCTGCACCCGGTCGCCGGGGCGGAACGGCCCCCGGTGCACGGGTGGCAGCGCCGGGACGGCGGGATCGGCCGGGACGGTGGAGGGCTGTGCGGTCACGTGTTCATCTTCCGTTTGGGTTCCAGGAGCTGCGCCAGATCCGCGATGTGCAGAACGCCGACGACATCTTCGCCTGCCGTCACGACGTACTGCGCGCCCGGGTGGGTCTGCACGGTCTGCATCACCCGCTCGCCGTCCGCGCCGACCGGCAGGGTCGGGACCGTGTCCAGGCCGCGGGACACCGCGTCCACCGCGAGCCAGGGCCTGCGTTCCGGGGGTACGGCGTCGGCCCGGGCCGGATCGACCAGGGCGACCGGGCGGCCGGCGGAGTCGACGACGGTGAGCGCGGCGTCGGGGGCGGTGCCCTCCGCGCGCCGGCGCTGCGCCTCGGCGAGCGGGGTGCCGCTGGGCACCGGCAGCACCGGCCGGGCCAGCCGGGCCAGGTCGATCAGCGGGAAGCGGCGGCTGATCCGGGCCAGCCGGATCGATTGGCCGGCGCCCCGCCACAGGGTGAACGCCACCAGCAGCAGCAGCGGCAGCAGCACCGGCGGCAGCGCCCGGCGCAGGGTGAGCGCGACGACCACGGCCAGGGTGCCGAGGGCGACGGCCCGGCCCACCCAGCCGGCCACCTCGGTGCCCCGGTGCCGGTCCCGGGTGAGCGCCCACACGGCGGCGCGCAGGGCGCGGCCGCCGTCGAGCGGCAGCCCGGGCAGGCTGTTGAAGATCGCCACCACCACGTTGCTGGCCGCGAGCTGGAAGGCGAGCTGGTCGGCCAGGGTGCCGTCGGGCACGGCGAGGGTGGCCACGACGGCGGCGGCGCCGAGCACCGCGGAGACCGCCGGGCCGGCGAGCGAGACCAGCAGCTCGACCCGGGGGCTGGGCGCGTCCCGGTCCATCTCGGTGTACCCGCCGAGCAGCTCCAGGGTGATCCCGCGCACACCGATGCCGTACCGGCGGGCGGTCAGCGCGTGTCCCAGCTCGTGCAGCAGCACGGAGCCGAGCAGGGAGACGACGAAGCCGGCGCCGACCAGGTAGCCGGCCACCGGGCCGAGGTCGAGCTGGCGGCGGACCAGTGCCGCGTACGCGACGGTCACCACCAGGGTGAGCAGCAGCATCGAGGCGTCCAGGTGCAGCGGCACCCCGAACACCCGGCCCACGGTCAGGCCGGGACGGCGCCCGCGCCGGCGTGGTGGTCGGGACGGCTGCTGCACCGCACCGATGCTACGCGGCGCGGATCATGTGCCGGTGCGGCGACGGCGGCCCTGTCACACCGTTGCCCTAACCTTCCGGACATGACGGCGGAACCGGTGATCGACGCGCAGGACACCCTCGCCACGGTGGTGGTGCCACCCACGGTCCGGGCGTCGCTGTCGCCGTCGCGGGCGGCGGACTTCAAGACCTGCCCCCTGCTCTACCGCTTCCGCAGCATCGACCGGCTGCCCGAGCGGCCCACCGTGGAGCAGGCCCGGGGCACGCTGGTGCACGCCGTGCTGGAGCGGCTGTTCGACCTGCCGGCGGCGGCCCGCACGCCGGAGTCAGCGGGCGACCTGGTGGCCCCGCAGTGGGACCGGCTGGTCACCGAGGAGCCGGAGCTGGCGGGCCTGTTCGCCGAGGGTGACGCCGTCGGTGTCGCCGAGTTCCTCCGGTCGGCCGCCGCGCTGCTGGAGGGCTACTTCGCGGTGGAGGATCCGCGCCGGTTGGAGCCCGCCGAGCGGGAGGCGTTGATCTCCGCGGTGGTCGACGACGAGTTGCTGATCCGGGGCTACCTGGACCGGCTCGACGTCGCGCCGGACGGGGCCCTGCGGGTGGTCGACTACAAGACCGGCGGCGCGCCGCGGGAGGCGTTCGAGGCGCGGGCGCTGTTCCAGCTCAAGTTCTACGCCCTGGTGCTGTGGCGGACCCGGGGGGTGGTGCCGCGGGTGCTGCGGCTGCTCTACCTCAAGGACGCCGAGATCTGCGACTACACCCCGGACGCCGAGGAGCTGCTGCGCTTCGAGCGCACCGTGGTGGCGCTCTGGCAGGCCATCGAGCAGGCCACCGCCCGGCAGGATTTCCGGCCCCGGCCCAGCCGGCTCTGTGACTGGTGCAGCCACCAGGCGCACTGCCCGAGCTTCGGCGGCACCCCGCCGCCCTTCCCGGTCACCGCCACCACGGACCCCCTGCGCGACGCCCGCTCCGGGCCGGTCCCCCCGGGCGCGGACGAGTGAGTCTCCTCCCCAGGGAGGAGAGCGGGTTCGGCATCGGCGACGACGGGTCGCGCCGGACGGCGGTTAGCGTTCCGGTGTGATGGATCGGCTGAGGGCGTGGGCACGGCACCGGCCGCTGGCCGTCGACGGCTGCCTCGCGGTCGCCCTGGTGCTGCTGGACCTGGTGTTCCTCCTGCTCACCCCGCGGGAGCTGCGCCCCGGGCAGCTGCCGGCCGCGCTGGGCTGGAGCGTGCTCTGCGCCGCGCCGGTGGCGCTGCGCCGGATCGCCCCGTGGCCGGCGGTCGGCGCGGCGATGGCCACCCTGGCGGTGCCGGTGCTGCTCGGGCACGCCCCGACCACGCAGGGCGTGACCTTCGTCGTGCTCACGTACACGATGGCGGCGCACCGGCCGCTGCGGCCGGCGACGCTGGCCGCGGTGCTGCTGTGGGTGCCGGTGGCGCTGGCCAACACGATCGCCCCGCTGGACGGCGTGCTCGACATGGGTCCCGCCTGGCTGGTGCTCAACAACCTGCTCACCGCCTCCGTGGCGTACGCGGTGGGGCGGGCGGTGCACGCCCGGCGGCAGTCGACGCAGGCGCTGCGGGAGCGGGCCCGGGTCGCCGAGGCGAACCAGCGCTCCCTGGCCGAGCAGGCGGTCGCCGACGAACGCCGCCGGATCGCCCGTGAGCTGCACGATGTGGTCGCCCACCACGTCAGCGTGATGGGGGTGCTGGCCACCGGCGCCCGCCGGGTGCTGCGCCGCGACCCGGACACGGCGGACGAGGCGATCGCCACCATCGAGGAGACCAGCCGGGCCACCCTGCGGGAGATGCGCCGGCTGCTGGACGTGCTGCGCACCGACGCCGAGCCGGCCGCCGACCTGGCCCCGCAACCGGGCCTGGCCGGCATCGAGGCGCTGGTCGAGCAGGTGCGGGAGGCGGGCCTGCCGGTGACCCTGCGGGTGGACGGCACGCCCGGCCCGATGGAGGAGGGGGTGGCGCTGGCCGTCTACCGGATCGTGCAGGAGGCGCTGACCAACGCGCTCAAGCACGCCGGCGCGGCGACCGCCCTGGTCCGGCTCACCTTCGCCGACGGTTCCCTGGCGGTGGAGGTAACCGACACCGGGCGCGGCCCGGCTCCGACACCCGACCGGATCGGACACGGACTGGTCGGCATGCGCGAGCGGGTCGCCCTCTACGGTGGGATCCTGCGGACCGGTCCGCGGCCGGGCGGCGGTTTCCGGGTGTACGCGAGGATCCCGCTGGAGCCGGTCGGGGTGGTCCCCGCGTGACCGGCCGAGGATCTCGGGGTTCACGCCGGCCCGGAACGCGGAACCGGCCCGACGGGCCGCACCGGCACGAGCAGCACGACGGGGAGATCCGATGACCGACAGCACGGCGCCGGCACGGCCGGTGCGGATCCTGCTCGCCGACGACCAGCCGCTGCTGCGTACCGGCTTCCGGATGGTGCTCGGCACCGAGGACGACCTGGACATCGTGGCCGAGGCCGGGGACGGTCTGGAGGCGGTGGAGCTGTCCCGGCGGCTGCTGCCGGACGTGGTGCTGATGGACATCCGGATGCCCCGGATGGACGGCGTCGCCGCGACCCGGGCCATCGTCGACGCCCGGCTGCCGGTGCGGGTGCTGATCCTGACCACCTTCGACCTCGACGAGTACGTGGTCGGCGCGCTGCGGGCCGGGGCGAGCGGATTCCTGGCCAAGGACGTGCCGGCGGAGGACCTGGTCACCGCGATCCGCACGGTGGCCGCCGGGGAGGCGGTGGTGGCGCCGCGGATCCTCAGGCGGCTGCTGGACCGCTTCGCCGACGCGCTGCCCGACCCGGCGGCGAGCCCGCCGAAGGCGCTCAACGCGCTGACCGAGCGGGAACGGGAGGTGCTGGTGCAGGTCGCCCGGGGCCTGTCCAACGCGGAGATCGCCCGGGCGCTGTCGGTCAGCGAGACCACCATCAAGACCCACGTCGGGCACGTGCTGACCAAGCTGGGGCTGCGCGACCGGGTGCAGGCGGTGGTGCTGGCGTACGAGACCGGACTGGTGCGTCCGGGGGCGTGAGCGACGGGCGGGCCGGGGAGTTGCCCTCGTCACCTACCGTGACCATCGGCGGCGCGGCGGGGTTGACCATGACGCGACGTGAGGTCCTAGCGTCGGGCGTCGACGACGACGTCGCGGCGGTGCGGGAAAGGTGCGGGAAACCGGTCGACGCCGGTCGGGTCAGGGGCAACCCTGAGTCGGGATCGGGGCCGACCCGCAGCAAGATCTCCGGCACCGGATACGTCCGGGGGTGGACGGATCCTCCAGCGACCGGGCCGAGGATGGAAACTGCCGCACCGGCCAGCGGGGGCGGTGCGGAAACAGCAGGCATACGGAAGAGGTAGATGACGTGACCGCGACGGTGGGTCCGCAGGCGCAGGCCGCGGCCCGGGCCAACGAGGTGTGGAAGGTGTACGGCAGCGGCGAGGCGCAGGTCGCCGCGTTGCGGGGGGTGACCGCGGAGTTCGAACGCGGCCGGTTCACCGCGATCATGGGCCCGTCCGGCTCCGGCAAGTCGACCCTGATGCACTGCCTGGCGGGCCTGGACTCGGTCACCAAGGGCACCGTGTCGATCGGGGACACGACGGTGACCGGGCTCGGCGACTCCGGGCTGACCAAGCTGCGCCGGGACAAGGTCGGCTTCATCTTCCAGCAGTTCAACCTGCTGCCCACGCTCACCGCGCAGGAGAACATCCTGCTGCCGATGTCGATCGCCGGCCGCAAGCCGGACCCGGCCTGGTACGACACGGTGATCGACACGGTCGGCCTGCGGGACCGGCTGGGGCACCGGCCGGCGCAGCTCTCCGGCGGCCAGCAGCAGCGGGTGGCCTGCGCGCGGGCCCTGGTCGCCCGCCCCGAGGTGATCTTCGCCGACGAGCCGACCGGCAACCTGGACTCCCGCTCCGGCGCCGAGGTGCTGAACTTCCTGCGCAACTCGGTACGCGAGCACGGCCAGACCATCGTGATGGTCACCCACGACCCGACCGCCGCCGCGTACAGCGACCGGGTGATCTTCCTCGCCGACGGGCAGATCGTCTCCGAGCTGATCGAGCCAACCGCGGACACGGTGCTGGACACCATGAAGAAGCTCGACGCCCCCGCCGAGGTGGCGCGCTGATGTTCCGCGCCACGTGGAAGAGCCTGCTGGCGCGCAAGGTGCGCCTCCTGCTGTCCGGCCTGGCGGTCGTGCTGGGCGTCATGTTCGTCTCCGGCGCCTTCGTGCTCACCGACACCCTGGGCCGGTCGTTCGACGCGGTCTTCGCCGACGGGTACTCGCACATCGACGTCATCGTCTCCGGCAAGCCGAAGGTCGCGCTGAGCGAGGCCGAGGGCGAGCAGGTGCCCGCGCCGGTGCCGGCGTCCGTGGTCGACCAGGTGAAGGCGAAGGTGCCCGGCGCGGCCGAGGTCAAGGGCCTGGTCAACGCCGACGGCGCCCGGCTGATCGGCAGCAACGGCAAGGTGGTGACCTCGTTCGGGCCGCCGCAGCTGGGCGAGAACTGGGTCGGTGAGGACGACCTGCTCGAGCTCCGCGCCGGCGGACGGGAACCCCGGGCCGACGACGAGATCGTCATCAACCAGGCCCTCGCGGACGCGGCGAAGGTCAAGGTCGGCGACCGAGTCGGCGTGCTCACCCTGGAGCCGAAGAAGGAGTTCACCATCGTCGGTGTCTTCGGCTACAGCGGTGGCCGGGACTCGATGGGTGGGGTGAACGAGGTCGTCTTCACCACCCCGGTGGCGCAGAAGTTGATGCTCGGCAAGTCGGACGCCTTCACCAACGTCACCGTGAAGGCAGCGGACGGCGTGTCGGCCGAGCGGCTGCGCGACGACGTGTCGGCCGCCCTGGGCACCGGCTACGAGGTGAAGACCGGCAAGCAGGCCGCCGCCGACCAGGCGGCCAGCCTGAAGGAAGCGCTCTCCTTCTTCAACAAGGTGCTGCTCGGCTTCGCGGCGGTGGCGCTGCTGGTCGGCACGTTCCTGATCCTCAACACCTTCTCGATCATCGTCGCCCAGCGCACCCGGGAGCTGGCCCTGATGCGGGCCATCGGGGCGAGCGGGCGGCAGGTCATCGGCTCGGTGGTGCTGGAGGCCATCGTGGTCGGCCTGATCGCCTCCGTGCTGGGGCTGGCCGCCGGCATCGGCGTCGGCGCGCTGCTGGCGTACCTGTTCGGGAAGCTGGCCGGCGGGCTGAGCCTGGCCGGGCTCGGCGTGCCGCCGGCTGCGGTGATCGGCGCCTTCGGCGTCGGCCTGGTGATCACCGTGGTGGCGGCCCTGCTGCCGGCGCTGCGGGCGTCCCGGATCCCGCCGATCGCGGCGATGCAGGACGTGGCCACCCCGGACCGTCCGCTGACCAAGGTCACCGTGGCCGGCGGGATCGTCACCGGGATCGGCGGCGTGCTGCTGTTCCTCGGCCTGAACGGCCACGCCGGCGACAACACCCTGGCCACCATCCTCGGCGGCGTGCTCTTCGCCTTCATCGGGGTGGCGCTGCTGACCCCGCTGATCAGCCGGCCGGTCGTCTCCCTGCTCGGGGCGATCTTCGCCTGGTCGGTGCCGGGCAAGCTCGGCCGGCTCAACTCCGGCCGCAACCCGCGCCGCACCGCGATCACGGCGGCCGCGCTGATGGTCGGCATCGCCCTGGTGACCGGCGTGACCGTGATCCTCGACTCGGCCAAGGGCAGCATCAGCAAGGTGGCCGCGGACACCATCAAGGCCGAGCTGGTCATCTCCGGGGCGCAGAGCGGGCCGCGCCCGGCGAGCTTCGACCCGGCGGTGCTGGAGAAGGCGGCGGCGATCCCGGGCGTGCAGCTGGTCGACGGCGAGTACGGCGACATGGGCACGGTCAACGGCACCCGTACCTGGGTGGCGGCGTCGAGCAACGTCGCCTCGTTGCAGCGGATCTTCGGCGCGGAGGCCACCGCCGGTGACATCAGCCGGCTCGGCCCTGACCAGATGCTGTTCAGCTCGGACACCGCCAAGTCGCGCAACGTGTCGGTCGGCTCCCAGGTGACGGTGCAACTGTCCCGGGGCGAGGCCCGCACGTACACGGTCAGCGGCATCTACGAGAGCTCGCAGCTGACCAACCCGGTGGTGCTGCCGCCGCAGGCGGCCGCCGACTTCGCCATCCCGCAGCCGATCCAGGGCTTCGTGCAGCTCGCGCCCGGCGCCAAGGTCGCCGACGTGCAGCCGCGGGTGGAGACCCTGCTCGCCGACAGCCCGGAGGTGTCGGTGGCGGACCGGGACGCGTTCATCAAGCAGCAGACCAGCCAGCTGGACACGCCGCTGCGCATGATCCAGATCCTGCTGGCGCTGGCCATCGTGATCGCGGTGCTGGGCATCATCAACACCCTGGCCCTGTCGGTGCTGGAGCGAACCCGGGAGCTGGGGCTGCTGCGGGCGATCGGGCTGCGGCGGGCGCAGACCATGCGCATGATCACCGTCGAGGCGGTGGTGATCTCGATCTTCGGGGCGTTGCTCGGCGTGGCGGTCGGCACCGGCCTGGGCGCCGCGGTGGTCCGGGCGCTCAAGGACGAGGGGATCACCGACCTGATCCTGCCGTGGGGCCAGATGGGTGTCTTCCTCGCCCTGGCCGCGATCATCGGCGTGATCGCCGCGGTGCTGCCCGCGGTGCGGGCCGCGCGGATCAACGTGCTGGGCGCCATCGCCCACGACTGACAGGTGACAGCAGGGGCCCCGCCGGTCGGCGGGGCCCCTGCTGGCGTCGTCGGTCAGGCCGGCGGTTCGCCGAGCAGCGCCGCCAGCAGCTCCAGGTCCGCCGCGGTCAGGCTCTCCAGCTGGTGTACGCCGTCGATCGGCGGCAGCGGCAGCTCCGCCGGTACGGCCAGCACGGCGGCCCCGGCGGCGAGGGCACTGGCCACCCCCGTCCGCGAGTCCTCGATCGCCACGCAACGCCCGATCGGCACGCCGAGCAGCCGGGCGGCGGTCAGGTACGGCTCCGGGTGCGGTTTGGCCGCGTCCACCTCGTCGCCGCACACCACCGCGTCGAAGCTGTCCCGGCCCAGCGTGTCGAGGGCGACCTCGACCAGCGGCCGGCCGCTGGAAGTCACCAGGGCGGTCGGGATGCCCGCCGCGCGGACCGCCCGCAGCAGCGCCATCGCGCCCGGTCGCCAGCGCAGGCCGGTGCGGAACAGCTCCAGGATGCGGGCGTTGATCCAGGCGGCGCTGGCCTGTGGGTCGCGCTCCGGCTGGCCGAGGTCGTCGTGCAGGATCCGCATCGAGTCGGCCATGCTGGTGCCGATGATCGACTTGCGGGCTGCGTCGGACATGCTGCCCCCGTAGACCGCCGCGAGTTCCTGCAACGCGACGTCCCACAGCTTCTCGCTGTCGACCAGGGTGCCGTCCATGTCGAAGAGCACGGCGGCGGGATGGTTGCTGCTCAGCGGAGCCTCCTGACGGGTGCGGACGTACCCGCCGATCCTCTCAGCCGGGCCGGGTCCGCCGTGCGTCGCGTCGGCCGGGCGTGACCTGCGGCATCGCCGCGGTCAGCCCAGCCCACAGGCGTCCAGGGCATTCTCGTAGCCGCGGAAGAACGAGTCGGTGCGCTGCTCGGCGGTGCCGTGCGCGCCCTCGGCGAACCATGGCTGGCCCGGGTCGTCGCCGACCGCGAGCAGCCCCTCCCGGAGTTCGTCCAGATCGCCGTCCTGGAGGGTGAGCCGGTCGTTGCGGACCGAGTCGCCGATGTACGCGCCGGCCATGCAGTCGGCCTGCAGCTCCTGCTGGATGGTGAAGTTGTAGCGGATGCCGAGGCGGACCTGCACGCCGTGGGCGTACTCGTGGCCGAGCAGGTAGAACAGGAACGCGTCGCCGATCTGCCGGAACGCCCCGACCGACCAGTTGACGTCGTAGGCGATGAAGTCCCCGGCCGAGCAGTAGACGGCGTTGTTGCGCGGCAGCGCCTGCCCGCCGCAGGAGACCTCCCCCTCCCGGGTGTAGGGCACCACCCGCCGGACCGGCTGGAACCGCTTGCCGGAGGCCTGGAACTGGGCGGTCCAGTAGTCCTCGGCGCTGCCGACCGCGTCGCTGAAGTCCTGCTTGAACTCGGCGACGCTGGTGGTGCCGTCGGCGCGGGTGGTCCGGGCGCCCGGCGAGTCGGGCAGCCGGGACTGCTGCGGGCCCGGCTGCTGCGGCTCGCCCTGGTCGAGCCCGCCGGCCATGCAGCCGGCCGCCACCACCACCGCCACCAGCAGGCCGGCGAACAGGCCCGATCGCCGACGTCCAGCGCTGTCCCCCACGGTTCCTCCCCGGCCTCGTGCTGTGCCTGCGCAGTACCCCGACCGCGCGCGGTTGATGCCCATCCGTGAGCACGCAGCACCGCCGGCGATCGTTCAGGTGGCGGCAGTGGTGAGCGGCTTCGCGGCCGGGCGCATGAAGTCCTGGCGGGACGCCCTGACCGCGGGCGGGGCAGGCATCGCTTGATGAACCGGGCCGACGCCGCGGGCACCCCGGCGGTCGCCCGGAGCGGCCCGAGTGTCCGCCACGGGTCAGCCGGTGAAGCCGTGGCCACCGCGGTTCCAGCCGTCGCTCTGCGCGTGCTGCCGCTCGGCCTCTCGACGGTGCCCCTCGGCCCGGGCGGCCCGGACGACCTCCGGGTCGTCGTCGGAGCTCAGCCTCCGCCGGTCCCGCCAGCCGACGTACGCGACGGCCGCCGCGACGAGCAGGGCGAAGACCGCGAGCACCACCACGAAAGTCCTCATGCCCGAACGGTAGGACGGTCGTGCACCCGATGGGGGGCGGCCGGCCACGCCGCTCCGGTGCTCGGGTCAGAAGGGGGACTGATCGCGGTCGCGGTGCCGCACCTCGCCCTGCGCCCCGTGCCGTTCCGCCTCGTACCGCTGCTGCCGGGCGCGGGCGTCCCGGGCGGCGGCGGACTCCTCGCCGGAGGCATGGCGGGCCCGGTCACGCCAGGTCACGAAGCCGTACCCGGCCGCGAAGACCGCGGCCACCACGGCGAGCACCACCAGAGTCGTCAGCATGCCCTGCACGGTAGGACCCACACGCACGTCGTGGGGCGGCGGCCAGGCGGGGCACGACTACGCTACCGTCCATGATCGTCACAGACTTCGACGCGCACGAGCGGTCCCGGTGGGCGGGGCGGGCGGCGGCGTACGAGCGTAGTTTCGGCCGGCTCTGCGCGTACCCGGTGGAGGCGCTGCTGGACGCGGCGGGGGTGCGGGCCGGACGGCGGGTGATCGACGTCGGCACCGGGCCGGGCACCGTCGCGGCGCGGGCGCTGCAGCGCGGCGCCGAGGTGGTGGCGGTCGACGCGGAACCGGACATGCTGGACGCGGCCCGGCGCAACGCTCCGGGCGCGGAGCTCCACGAAGCCGTCCTGCCCCACCTGCCATTCCCGGCCGGCGATTTCGACGCGGCGGTCGCCAACTTCGTGCTCAACCACGTAGCGGACCCGGCCGCCGCCGTGGCCGAGCTGCGCCGGCTGGTGCGACCCGGCGGACAGGTGGCGGTCACCATCTGGCCGACTCCGCAGCCACCGCTGCAGCGGCTCTGGGGCGAGGCGGTCGCCGCCGCCGGCGTCGAGACGCCGGCGGACCTGCCCCGCCTGGCGCCGGAGCACGACTTCCCCCGTACCGAGGACGGCCTGACCGGCCTGTTGGCGGCGGCCGGCCTAACCGACGTGCGGTGCCTGACCCTGTCCTGGGAGCACCGCGCCGACCCGGAGGCCTGGTGGGACGGCCCCGCGAACGGCATCGGGACGATCGGCCTGGCGCTGCAACGGCAGCCCACGGCGGTGCGCGAGCGGATCCGCCAGCAGTACGACCTGCTCAGCGCCCGCTACCGCGACACC
Organism: Micromonospora sp. NBC_00898; assembly: GCF_045207895.1. Lineage (NCBI taxonomy): Bacteria > Bacillati > Actinomycetota > Actinomycetes > Micromonosporales > Micromonosporaceae > Micromonospora > Micromonospora sp. NBC_00898. The sequence goes on along the minus strand of NZ_CP108775.1, from coordinate 1,674,999 downwards.
GACGGGCAACTCGCGCTGCCCGCCGCCGCGCTGCTGGCCTGCGCTCGGGCGGCCTGATTCCCGCCTACTCTCGGGATCCGGTGGCGGTGGATGTCCGGGACGGCTCCTCGGCTCCGACGTCTCAGTGACGGCGCCCGACGGGGCGCCGGCCGAGAGGAGAGACCGTGAAGTACATGATCATGCTGTACGGGTCGCAGCAGGACTACGACGCGATGGCCGGCCGGCCGGGCGGGAAGCCGCCGATGTCGGCCGAGCAGGTCGCGGCCATGCACGCGCACATGGAGTCCGTCCACAAGGAGCTCGCCGAGTCCGGCGAACTCGTCGACGGCCGCGGCCTGACCGCTCCCGTGCACGCCCGGCGGGTGCAGTTGCGTCACGGAGCCCCGGTGGTGACCGACGGGCCGTATCCGGAGACCCAGGAGGTGCTGGCCGGGTTCACGGTCGTCGACTGTGCCAGTTTCGACCGGGCCACTCAGATCGCCGCCCGCTTCGTCAACCCGGACGCCGACGGCGAATACGTGGACGTGCGGCCGGTTGCCGAGGGCATCGAGGATCTCGACGGGTGAGTCGTCGTCGTGCCCGGTGACGCCGTCGAGGACCTGCTGCGCCGACTGGCGCCGCAGGTCCTCGGCGCCCTCGTGCGCCGGTACGGACACTTCGACACCGCCGAGGACGCCACCCAGGAGGCACTGCTCGCCGCCGCCACCCGCTGGCCGGTCGACGGCCGCCCCGACGACCCGAAGGCCTGGCTGATCACGGTCGCCTCCCGCCGGCTGACCGACCTGCTCCGCGCCGAGCAGGCCCGCCGCCGCCACGAGGACACCGTGGCCCGCCGACTGCCGCCCGACCGGTGGCTCGCCCCGGCCGCGGACAGCGCGCCGGCCGACGCCGACGACACCCTGATCCTGCTCTTCCTCTGCTGCCACCCGTCGCTCCCGCCGGCGGGGCAGATCGCGCTCACCCTGCGCGCGGTCGGCGGCCTGAGCACGGCCGAGGTGGCCCGGGCGTTCCTGGTGCCGGAGGCGACCATGACCCGCCGGATCACCCGGGCCAAGCAGCGCATCCGGGACAGCGGGCTGCCGTTCGCGCCGCCCGTCGGGGCAGACCGGGCCGCCCGCCTGGACGCCGTCCTGCACGTGCTGTACCTGATCTTCAACGAGGGATACGCCAGCACGTCGGGGCCGCAGCTGCACCGCGCCGACCTGTGCGCCGAGGCGATCCGGCTGGCCCGGATGCTGCACGAGTTGACCGACGACCCCGAGGCGGCCGGGCTGCTGGCGCTGATGCTGCTCACCGACGCCCGTACCCCCGCCCGGACCGGCCAGGGCGGCGAGCTGGTGCCGATGGCCGAACAGGACCGCGGGCGCTGGCGGCGTGAGCAGATCGCCGAGGGAGTCGCCTTGGTCAGCCGCGCGCTGCCCCGGGGCGCGGTCGGCCCGTACCAGCTCCAGGCGGCCGTCGCCGCCCTGCATGACGAGGCGCCGAGCATGGACGCGACCGACTGGCCGCAGATCGTCGCGTTGTACGAGCTGCTGCTGGAGATCGCCGACAACCCGGTGGTCCGGCTGAACCACGCCGTGGCGGTGGCCATGGCCCGCGGACCCCGGGCCGGCCTGGCGCTGCTCGACGGGCTGTCCGCCGACCGGCGGATCGCCGACGACCCGAGGCGGCACGCGGCCCGGGCGCACCTGCTGGAGCTGGCCGGTGAGCCGGCGGTGGCACGGGAGGCGTACCTGACCGCGGCGCGTCGGTCGCCGAACCCACCCCAGCAGCGCTACCTGCACGCCCGGGCGGCCCGCCTCGGCTGACTGTCGGGCTTTCCCGGTCCCCCACCGCAGCCACGGGATCGGCGGTCAGCGCAGCCGGTCCCGCCACGGATGGTTCGGGTGGGCCAGCGCCAGGGCCCCGTCCAGCCACCGGCGCTCGTCGGCGGAGAGCAGCAGCACCGTCGCGTCGAAGTCCACCCGGTCCTTGTCCCGTACGGCCTTTGCCTTGAACAGCAGGACCACCTCCGGGCGGAGGTAGGGGATGCCGCCCGGGTCGCGCCGGATGAGCTCCGCGTACGGTCGGCGGATCCGCGGGTCGCGGCGACAGATCCAGGTGTCGCCGTCGTGCGGCTCGCGGAACACGTCGAACCGCCACACCGCCGCGCCGCGCTGGCACGCCCAGGTCTGGTGGTGGGTCCGCAGCGCATCCCGCGACGGCGGTACGACCCGGCCACCCCCGGCGACGTGGAAATCGCAGTCCGGGAAGCACGCCACCACCTCGGCGAACCGGTCGGCGGGCACGGCGATCTCGGTGTCCTCGTGGTCGCGGGTCCGTCGCCCGTGGAACAGGTCGAGCGCCCAGCCCCCGGCGACGTACCAGGGCACGTCGCGCCCCGCCAGCCGTTCCGCAATCACCGTCGGGTGCCACGGATCCCATGCGTCGAGCTTAGGAGCCACCCACCGACCGTACGCGCCGGATCGCGCCGTGCCGAGCTGGCGACGCGGTCTCCCCACCACCCTGGCCTAGCGCCACTGGCACGATTTGTCGCCGCCCAGGTGTCACAGATCCCCAGCCGGGTGTGACTCGGCGTTGAACCACGACCGCGCCGCCTCGCGGTGCAGCGCGGCGAACTCGGCGGTCAACGCCGGCAGCGGGAAGTGCGCATTCAGCCCACTGGGATTGGGCAGCACCCACACCCGGGCCGGGCCCAGTCGGTCCGGCTGCGGGCCGAGCGCGGCTCCGGGTCGCTGAAAGGCAATCCGGTACGCGGTCACGCCGAGGATCGCCACCCAGCGCGGCGCGTACCGCTCGGCCTTGGCCGCCAGGCGCTCCACCCCGGCCACCAGCTCCGCCGCCGTCAGCTCGTCGGCCCGCGCGGTGGCCCGGTTGCTCAGGCTGGTGATGCCGATGCCCTGGCGCAGCATCTCGTCGCGCTCCCACGGTCGCAGCTCCCGGTCGGTGAAACCGGAGCGGTGCAGGGCCGGCCAGAATCGGCTGCCCCGCCGCGCGAAGTGCTCCCCCACGGCAGCCGAGTAGAGACCCGGGTTGAACCCGCAGAACAGCACGGTCAGCCCGGGACCGATCACGTCGACCAGCCCTCGGCCGACCGCTGCGGCCACCTCCGCCCGCGTCGGTCGCCGGAACGGTGCCGCCGTCGGCGCGGGATCCGGCGGCGGACCCTGAGCGAGGCCGTCCGCGTTCACTCCATCGATCCTGCCGTACGACCGGGACGCCGCCACGGGTTCCGGCGATCGCACGGCCCGAGACCGACCGCCGCCACCCGCCGCACACGCTCCACACGGTCGCCGTCGCGTGGCCGAGCTGGTTGGCACAGTCCCGGCCGTGCATGAGTCGGTCGACGTGAGGGTGCCGTTCCGCTGGGACCTGGCGACACCGGATCAGCCCGGCACGATGCTCCGGCCGGGAAATCGGACGACGCTCCTGGAGCCGGGAGTTCGGCCACGCAGCCTGGGCCGAGCCGATCATCGCGGCCGACTGAGTGACGCTCCGCTCGCAGGGGCCCGGTTCGACCGTCCGGCTGCTCCGGCCCCAGAACGATCAACCGACATCGGAAACAGCGTGGCGAGCCGCGGCAGGCGACGGGCCACCTCGGCGGGGTCAACATCTCCCAGGCCGGCCACTCCTGCTCGGACCAGTCGCCGCTGTCCCGCCCGGACAGCCGCTGAACCTCTGGCAGCTCGGCCAGCCGGTCCGGCTCCTGCACCACACGCTCGAACGCGTCGCGGCCCAGCCCGATCAGCCACATCCGGAAGTCCTCGAAACTGGCCTGGCGGACCGCGAGGGCCTGGCGACGCCCTGGAGCAGGCGCAGCACTGGCGTTCGCGCAGCTCAGCCACGACCATGGCGCCACGCGGCGTCGCATTCTTGATGCATTCAAGAAAGTGGAGAATACTGCGCAGCGTGCCCACGACCTCGGACTTCGAGCGTGTGCTGCGCGGGGCCACCCTCCGCGTGACCCGGCCGCGGCTGGCGGTGCTGACCGCGGTGCACGCCCATCCGCACGCCGACACCGTCTCGATCTTCGGTGCCGTACGTAGGGAACTCCCCGAGGTGTCCCAGCAGGCCGTGTACGACGTGCTGCATGCGCTGACCGCTGCGGGGCTGGTGCGGCGCATCCAGCCCGCCGGATCAGTAGCTCGCTACGAGGCGCGGGTCGGGGACAACCACCACCACGTCGTGTGCCGGTCGTGCGGTTCTATCGCCGACGTCGACTGCGCCGTCGGCGAGGCTCCCTGCCTGACCGCGTCCGACGACCAGGGCTTCTCGGTCGACGAGGCCGAGGTCACCTACTGGGGCATATGTCCCGAGTGTGTCACGGCAGCAGCAAACAGTTGATAGAACAAGAAATCAAGACGGGAGAAGGACCGACGTGTCTGATCGCGGCAGCGAGAGTGAAAACCCTGTAATCCCATCCCCCACTCAGAAGCGGACTCGACCCAGGACGAACCAGGACTGGTGGCCGAATCAGCTGAACCTGCAGGTTCTCCACCAGCACTCGCCGCGGGCCAATCCGATGGGCGAGGACTTCGACTACGCCGAGGAGTTCAAGACCCTCGACGTCGAGGAGCTCAAGCAGGACGTCCTCGACGTGATGACGACGTCGCAGGACTGGTGGCCGGCCGACTACGGCCACTACGGGCCGCTCTTCATCCGGATGAGCTGGCACTCCGCCGGCACGTACCGCATCGAAGACGGCCGTGGCGGTGGCGGCGACGGCGCCCAGCGCTTCGCCCCTCTCAACAGTTGGCCCGACAACGCGAACCTCGACAAGGCGCGCCGGTTGCTGTGGCCGGTCAAGCAGAAGTACGGCCGGAAGATCTCCTGGGCCGACCTCCTGGTCTTCGCCGGCAACGTTGCCCTGGAGTCGATGGGCTTCAAGACCTTCGGCTTCGGCTTCGGACGAGAGGACATCTGGGAGCCCGAGGAGATCTTCTGGGGGCCTGAGGACACCTGGCTCGGAGACGAGCGCTACAGCGGTGACAGGGAGCTCACCGGTCCTTTCGGTGCCGTGCAGATGGGCCTGATCTACGTGAACCCGGAGGGCCCGAACGGCAAGCCGGATCCGTTGGCTTCCGCGCGTGACATCCGGGAAACCTTCCGTCGCATGGCGATGAATGACGAGGAGACAGTCGCGCTCATCGCCGGCGGCCACACGTTCGGCAAGACCCACGGTGCGGGCGACGCCAGCTTGGTCGGCCCCGAGCCCGAGGGCTGCCCCGTCGACCATCAGGGCCTTGGCTGGAGGAGCACCTTCGGCAGCGGCAAGGGCAAGGACGCGATCACCAGCGGGCTCGAGGGGGCGTGGACGCCCACCCCGATCACCTGGGACAACAGCTTCTTCGAGACGCTGTTCGGGTACGAGTGGGAGCTGGCCGAGAGCCCTGCCGGCGCGAAGCAGTGGAAGCCGAAGGACGCCGCGGCGGCGAACGCCGTACCCGACGCGCACGACCCGTCGGTCAGGCATGCCCCGATGATGTTGACGACGGACCTCGCGCTGCGCGTGGACCCGATCTACGAGCCGATTTCGCGGCGTTTCCTGGAGAACCCGGACCAGTTCGCGGAGGCGTTCGCCAAGGCGTGGTACAAGCTGTTGCACCGCGACATGGGACCCGTCTCGCGCTATCTCGGCCCGTGGATCCCGGAGCCGCAACTGTGGCAGGACCCCGTCCCGGCCGTCGATCACGAGCTGATCGCGGACGAGGACATCGCTGCCCTCAAGGACAGGTTCCTCGCATCGGGACTGTCCATCTCCCAGCTGGCCTTGACCGCTTGGGCGTCGGCGGCCAGCTTCCGCGGCACCGACATGCGTGGTGGGGCCAACGGGGCGCGGATCCGCCTCGAGCCGCAGAAGAACTGGGAGGTCAACGACCCGACCGAGCTCGCCGCGGTGCTGCAGACCCTGGAGCGGATCCAGCAGGAATTCAACGAGTCACAGTCCGGTGGAAAGAAGGTCTCGCTTGCTGACCTGATCGTCCTGGGCGGCTGCGCGGCCGTCGAGCAAGCGGCCAGGAACGCCGGGCATGACGTCACGGTCCCGTTCGCACCGGGGCGCACGGACGCCTCCCAGGAACAGACCGACGTGGAGTCGTTCGCCGTGCTCGAGCCGAAGGCCGACGGGTTCCGCAACTACCTGCGAGCCGGAGAGAAGCTGTCGCCGGAGACCCTGCTGCTGGACCGGGCCAACCTGTTGACGCTGACGGCTCCCGAGATGACCGTCCTGATCGGCGGCATGCGGGCCCTGAACGCCAACGTGCGGCAAGCACGACACGGCGTCCTCACCGACCGACCCGGGACGCTGACGAACGACTTCTTCGTGAACCTGCTCGACATCGGCACGGACTGGAAGGCGTCCGCCTCCGCCGAGAACGTGTTCGAGGGTCGGGATCGCGCCACGGGCGAGGTCACGTGGACCGCCACCGCCGTTGACCTCGTCTTCGGTTCGAACTCCCAGCTCCGAGGCATCGCGGAGGTCTACGCCAGTGACGACGCGCAGGAGAAGTTCGTCCAAGACTTCGTCGCCGCGTGGGTCAAGGTCATGAACCTGGACCGGTTCGGCCTCGATTGATGCGAAAGGACCCCGGTCACCGAGAGGACGGCGGATTCCAGGGGTCGTCGCAACACTGCTGCTAGTGGTTGGTGTCGAGAAGAGTAGCGAAGCGCTCGGCTGGGGTGTCCCAGCCGAGCGTTTTGCGTGGGCGGCCGTTGAGTTCGGCGGCGACCGCGTCGAGGTGGTCGTGGGTGTGGACCGACAAGCAGACTTCTGCTGAGATCGCGGTTGGTCGACCGCAGGCGGGGTACGCGTTCGCGGCGCGTGTGGAGGCCCGTTGGAACCTCGAGCGTGAAGACCATGGCGGATACCGGAGAGTGTATGAGCACCCAGAGGGAGCGAAGGGATGAGCGACACGACTGAGAAGGCGATCCTGGCCGGCGGCTGCTTCTGGGGAATGCAGGACCTCATCCGGAAACGCGCTGGCGTGCTCGCCACCAGGGTCGGATACAGCGGCGGAGACGTGCCGAACGCAACTTACCGGAACCATGGTTCCCACGCCGAGGCGATCGAGATCGTCTTCGACCCCGAGAAACTATCCTACCGAGAGCTTCTCGAGTTCTTCTTCCAGGTGCACGATCCGACAACGAAGAATCGCCAAGGCGGCGATATAGGAACCAGCTACCGGTCAGCCATCTTCTATACCAACGACCAGCAGCGGCAGGTCGCAGAAGACACGATCGCCGACGTCGACGCCTCTGGCCTGTGGCCAGGCAAGGTGGTCACCGAGGTCAGCCCCGCCGGCCCCTTCTGGGAGGCCGAGCCCGAACACCAGGACTATTTGGAGCGGTATCCCGCGGGTTACACGTGCCACTACGTCCGGCCGGACTGGAAGCTTCCCCGTCGCGGGGAGAACGCCAGTTAGTGCTCCAGCCCGGGAGGGTGCCTATCTCACCAACTCAGTGACCCACGGGCACGCCGGGTGCGGACGCCGGGCCAGGTGCTGTTCGGGCCCATGACTCGCGCGGGCCCGGCCCGTCGTGCAAGGCCATGCGGGATTGCTCGTATGCCCGCGACCCGGGGAAAGGACTTCTACGCTTGGACAGATGGGGTGGCGTGCCTCTGCCGACCGGGCACAAGTCCGGGCAGCGCCCTCACCGAAAGATGCCCCTCGCGGGACAGGAGCCGCAGCATGCCGTTTGCCGCGGTAGAGGGCAGAAAGCCCCGCTCGATTTCCAATGAGCTCGAACCCGAACGGAGGCCCACATGGCTGTCAAGACAGAAGCGCCACCGCGCGCCACAGAGATCCGACCGTTCACGATAGAGATCCCCGAGGCGGAACTCAAGGCGCTCCGTGCGCGCATCGCGGCCACGCGCTGGCCGGAAAAGGAGACCGTCCCAGATCAGTCGCAGGGCGTGCAGTTGGCGACGACCCGACATCACCGGAGCGAACAGCGCACTCGGCAAGCTGCCGTCCAATCTCTCAGCCGAGGAAAAGCGCGCGTGCGAGCAGCCGGCCTTCGTATGGAAGCACGTCGCCTATGGCCTCATGATGGCGACGCGCCCGCAGACGCTGACCGGATTGGCGGATTCGCCCGTCGGTTTGGCCGCCTTTCTGCTCGACCATGACGCGGCTAGCCTGGAGCTGATCTCCCGGGTCTTTGCCGGGCAGTCCGAAGGCCTTACGCGAGACGATGTCCTCGACAACATCACGCTCTTCTGGCTGACGAACACGGGGGTTTCCGCGTCTCGTCTCTATGCGGAGAACAAGCTCTCCTTCTTCGCCGCCAAGGGCGTATCCCCATCCGTCCCCGTTGCCGTGAGCGTCTTTCCTGACGAGCTCTACCGGGCCCGAAGAGCTGGGCAGAGCAGGCGTATCCCAATCTCATCCACTACAACAAGGTCGACAAGGGCGGGCACTTCGCGGCCTGGGAACAGCCACAACTCCTTTCAGCAGAGGTTCGCGCCGGGTTCAGGTCGCTTCGCTAGATCACCGTGCTCGAACGTCTCCACATGCCCTCGCTCGGCGGGGCCGAGTGGCTCAACTCCGAGCCACTCGGCTCCGCCGAACTGCTCGGCCACACTCTTACGGCACTCGGAGCGACACAAAGTCCCGGTCGGAGGGCATCTCGTGACTACTTGGCGTTGAAGTAGTTCGCCTCCGGGTGGTGCACCACGATCGCGTCGGTGGCCTGCTCCGGCACCAGCTGGAACTCCTCGGACAGCTGCACCCCGATCCGCTCCGCGCCCAGCAGCTCCACGATCTTCGCCCGGTCCTCCAGGTCCGGACAGGCCGGGTACCCGAACGCGTACCGGCAGCCGCGGTAGTCGGTGCGCAGCAGGCCGGCCAGGTCCGCCGGGTCGTCGTCGGCGACGGTACGCCCGCCCGGCAGGGTCAGCTCGGCGCGGATCCGCCGGTGCCAGTACTCGGCCAGCGCCTCGGTGAGCTGCACCGACAGGCCGTGCACCTCCAGGTAGTCGCGGTACTCGTTGCCGGCGAACATCTTCGCGGTGTACTCGCTGATCGGCTGGCCGACGGTGACCAGCTGCAACGCCACCACGTCCAGCTCATCACCCTTGGGCCGGAAGAAGTCGGCCAGGCAGAGCCGCCGCTCCTGCCGCTGCCGGGGGAAGGAGAACCGGGCCCGTTCGGCGTTACCGTTCTCGTCCAGCACCACCAGGTCGTTGCCCTCGGCGTACGCCGGGAAGTAGCCGTAGACCACGGCCGCCTCGAGGATCTGGTCGGCGATCAGCCGGTCCAGCCAGTACCGCAGCCGCGGCCGGCCCTCGGTCTCCACCAGCTCCTCGTACGACGGGCCGGTGCCGCCGCGGGCGCCGCGCAGCCCCCACTGGCCGAGGAAGGTGGCCCGCTCGTCGAGCAGCGCCGCGTAGTCGGCCAGCGGCACCCCCTTCACCACGCGGGTGCCGAAGAACGGCGGGGTGGGCACCGCCACGTCGGTGGTCACGTCGGAGCGGACCGTGGCGTCGTCCAGCTCGGGCAGCGCCTCGCTGACCATCGCCCGCTGCCGCTCCCGGCGGGCCCGCCGCGCGGCCAGGGCGGCCTCCCGCTCCGGGTCGACCATCGGGGCGCCGCCACGCTTGGCCGTCATCACCCGGTCCATCAGGGACAGCCCCTCGAACGCGTCGCGCGCGTAGTGCACCTGGCCGGGGAACATCGACCGCAGGTCGTCCTCGACGTACGCCCGGGTGAGTGCCGCCCCACCGAGCAGGACCGGCCAGCGCTCCGCGACCCCGCGACTGGCCATCTCGGCCAGGTTCTCCTTCATGATGACCGTGCTCTTGACCAGCAGCCCGGACATGCCGATGGCGTCGGCGCGGTGCTGCTCGGCGGCGTCGAGGATCGCGTTGATCGGCTGCTTGATGCCGATGTTGACGACCTCGTAGCCGTTGTTGGACAGGATGATGTCGACCAGATTCTTGCCGATGTCGTGCACGTCGCCGCGGACGGTGGCGAGCACGATGCGCCCCTTGCCGCCGTCGTCGACGGTCTCCATGTGCGGCTCCAGGTAGGCCACCGCGGTCTTCATCACCTCGGCGGACTGGAGCACGAACGGCAGCTGCATCTGGCCGGAGCCGAACAGCTCGCCGACCACCTTCATGCCGTCCAGGAGCAGGTCGTTGATGATGGACAGCGGCGACCGGCCGCCGGCCATCGCGGCGTCCAGGTCGGCCTCCAGGCCGTTGCGCTCGCCGTCGACGATCCGGCGCTTGAGCCGCTCGTCCAGCGGCAGCGCGGCCAACTCCTCGGCCCGGGTGGCCCGCGCCGACGCGGCGTCCACGCCCTCGAAGATCTCGATGAACCGCTGCACCGGGTCGTAGCCCTCGCGGCGGCGGTCGTAGACCAGGTCGAGGGCGGCCTCGCGCTGGGCGTCGGGGATCTTCGACATCGGCAGGATCTTGCTGGCGTGCACGATCGCCGAGGTCAGCCCGGCCTGCACGCACTCGTGCAGGAAGACCGAGTTGAGCACCTGCCGCGCGGCCGGGTTGAGGCCGAAGGAGACGTTGGAGATGCCCAGGGTGAAGTTGACCCCCGGGTACCGGGCGGCGATCTCCCGGATCGCCTCGATGGTCTCGATGCCGTCCCGGCGGGTCTCCTCCTGACCGGTGGCGATCGGGAACGTCAGCGCGTCGATCAGGATGTCCGAGCGGTCCATCCCCCACCGGCCGGTCAGGTCGTCGATCAGCCGGCTCGCGACGCGTACCTTCCAGTCCCTGGTGCGGGCCTGGCCCTCCTCGTCGATGAGCAGCGCGACCACCGCGGCGCCGTGCTCGGCGACCACCGGCATCACGCGGGCGTAGCGCGACCCGGGCCCGTCGCCGTCCTCGAAGTTCACCGAGTTGACCACGCACCGCCCACCCAGCATCTCCAGCCCGGCCTCGACCACCGCCGGCTCGGTCGAGTCCAGCATGATCGGCAGGGTGGAGGCGGTGGCGAACCGGCCGGCGAGCTCCCGCATGTCCTGCGTGCCGTCCCGGCCGACGTAGTCGACGCAGAGGTCCAACAGGTGCGAGCCGTCCCGGGCCTGACTGCGGGCGATCTCCACGCACGCCTGCCAGTCGGCGGCCAGCATGGCCTCCCGGAACGCCTTGGAGCCGTTGGCGTTGGTCCGCTCCCCCACCATCAGCACCGAGGCGTCCTGGGCGAACGGCACCGGGTGGTAGATCGACGAGACGCCCGCCTCGTGCCGCGGCTCGCGCGGCGCCGGGCTGACGCCGTGCAGGCGCTCGGCCAGCACCCGGATGTGCTCCGGGGTGGTGCCGCAGCAGCCACCGACCAGGGAGACACCGTAGTCGGTGACGAACCGCTCCAGGGCGTCGGCCAGCTCCACCGGGGTCAGCGGGAAGTACGCCCCGTCGGCGGTCAGCACCGGCAGGCCCGCGTTCGGCATCACCGACAGCGGGATGCGGGAGTGCTGGGACAGGTAGCGCAGGTGCTCGCCCATCTCGGCCGGGCCGGTCGAGCAGTTCAGCCCGATCAGGTCCACCCCGAGCGGCTCGATCGCCGCCAGCGCCGCCCCGATCTCGCTGCCGACCAGCATGGTGCCGGTGGTCTCCACGGCGACGTGGCAGATCAGCGGGACCTTGCGGTCGAGCTCGGCCATCGCCCGGTGCGAGCCGACCACGGCCGCCTTGACCTGCAGCAGGTCCTGGCAGGTCTCTACGATCAGGGCGTCGGCCCCGCCGGCGATCAGACCCGCGGCGTTCTCCTGGTACGCGTCGCGCAGCGTCGCGTACGCGGTGTGCCCGAGGGTGGGCAGCTTGGTGCCGGGGCCGATCGAACCGAACACGAACCGGGGCCGATCGGGAGTCGCGTACGCGTCGGCGGCCTCCCGGGCGATCCGCGCGCCCGCCTCGGACAGCTCCCGGATCCGGTGTGGGATGTCGTACTCGGCGAGGTTGGCGAGGTTCGCGCCGAAGGTGTTGGTCTCGACGCAGTCCGCGCCGGCCGCCAGGTAGGCGTCGTGCACCCCCCGTACGACGTCCGGCCGGCTGACATTGAGGATCTCGTTGCAGCCCTCCAGGCCCTCGAAGTCGTCGAGGGTCAGGTCGGCCGCCTGGAGCATCGTCCCCATCGCCCCGTCGGCGATGAGGATCCGGTCCGCGAGCACATCCAGCAACGAAGTCCGCACAGAGCCAGGTTAATGCGACGTCTCGGGCCCTGGTCGAGCCACGCTCGCCTTCCCACATACTGTCAGCGGGATCACCGCGTCCGGTTTGCCCGCTTGGCGCGGCTGGTCCGGACCATGACCGGCGCGGCCGGCGGGCCGCATCCCCCGCCGGCACGTAGGCTGGCGGACGTGAAGGACATCAGGGACGCCAGCGTGCCCGGCGGGCGGATTTCGGGGCAGCGGCCCGAAGCCGCTCCCGACAAGCAGGGCGAGGTGACGGCGTGACCGAGTTCGACGGGCTGCCGGTGCTGCGGTCCCCGGTCGCCATCGCGGCCTTCGAGGGCTGGAACGACGCCGCGGACGCCTCCACCGCCGCGGTGGAGCACCTGGAGCAGGTCTGGCAGGCCCGACAGGTGACCGAGCTGGACCCGGAGGACTTCTACGACTTCCAGGTGAGCCGGCCGACCATCACCATGGCCGAGGGCGAGACCCGCCGGGTGGAGTGGCCGACCACGCGCTTCATGGTGGCCAGCCCGGAGGGCACCGAGCGGGACGTGGTGCTGATCCGGGGCATCGAGCCGAGCATGCGGTGGCGCACCTTCTGCGAGCAGGTGCTGGAGATCTGCCACAGCCTGGAGGTCGAACGGGTGGTGCTGCTCGGGGCCCTGCTGGCCGACGTGCCGTACACCCGGCCGCTGCCGATCAGCGGGAGCGCGTCCGATGCCGAGGCCGCCCAGCGCTACCAGCTCACCCCCACCCGCTACGACGGGCCGACCGGCATCGTCGGGGTGCTGCATGACGCCTGCAGCCGCGCCGAGGTCGACGCCGTGTCGTTCTGGGTGCACGTGCCGCACTACGCGAACAACCCGCCCTGCCCCAAGGCGACCCTCGCGCTGCTGCACCGGGTCGAGGAGGTGCTCGACCTGCCGGTGCCGATGACCGACCTGGCCGAGGAGGCGGCCGAGTGGGAACAGCGGGTGCGCAGCGCCGCCGAGCAGGACGCCGAGCTGGGCGAGTACGTCCGCGAATTGGAGGAGCGGGTCGGCGACGCCGGCATCACCCCGCTGACCGGGGACGAGATCGCCCAGGAGTTCGAGAAGTACCTGCGCCGCCGCGGCGGTTCCGCCGGCCCGACCGCCGGCTCCTGGTAGCTCCTCCCCCGTCAGATCGCCGGGCCCCGGACGTCGTCGTCCGGGGCCCGTTTCGCGTGTCCGGGGTGGCGCCCTCACACCCGCTGGGGCATCCTAGGAACCTAGCTGTCATGAGGAGGCGGGCATGCAGATCAACCCGGGCGCGGCCGAGTTTCCGCACCGGCAGATCGCCGCGCAGCTCAAGGCCCAGGTCCGCCGCGGCGACTGGGCGCCCGGCGAGCGCCTGCCGTCCATCCCGGCCATCGCCGAGATGTTCGGCGTCGCCAAGCAGACCGTGCAGCGCGCCGTCGACCAGCTGCGGGTCGAGGGCGTCCTGATCACCAAACCCGGCTCCGGTACGTACGTCCGCGGCACTCGGCGCCGGCTGAACCGGCTCGCCCGGGGCCGGTACGGCGGCTTCCGCGGCTACCACACCGACCTGGCCGCCCGGTACAAGCAGCAGCTCGTCTCCGTCGGCCGCGCCCCCGCCCCGCCGGAGGTGGCCGACGCGTTCGGGGTCTCCGACGGCACCGAACTGCTCTGCCGGCGGCACCTGGTCCGCACCGACGAGTCACCCGTCGAGGTCGGCGCGTCCTGGTTCCTGCTCACCGACACCGCCGGCACCTCCCTGGAGCGGGCCGAGGCGTTCGGCCGGCCGCTCTACCAGCAGGCCGAGGAGGCCACCGGCCGCCGGTACGCCACCGCGACCGACACGATCAGCGCCAGGCAGCCCAGCCGGGAGGAGGCGGAGACCCTGCAGATCCGCCCCGACACCCCGGTGCTGCACCTGCTGCACGTCGCCTACGACGCGCACCGCAAGCCGATCGAGGTTGCCCAGGCCACCTGGCCCGGCCCGATGACCACCCTCACCGAGGAGTACAGAATCCCCGCCCCCACCCCGGACTCGGACCCGGACCCCGGCCTCGTCCTCGGCTAACCCCCCACCCCCGCGATCTTGCAGTTTGTGCCCCGGCATCTGGGGCGAAAGCCGCAGGGCCGCGACCCGAAGTGCAAGATCGACGCGGTGCTGGGGCGGGGCCGTCGGTCAGAGACGGATGCCGAGGAGGGCGTCCACCGTGTCGGCGAATAGGGCGGGGGCGTCCGCGTCGTCGGCGACGCCGGCGAGGGCCTGGGTGGCCCACTCGTCGGCGACCGCGAGGGCACCCGGGGTGTCCAGGTCGTCGGCGAGACGGGCGCGTACCCCGGCCAGGAGCGCGGCCCCGGACGGCCCGGCGGGGACCGCGGCGGCCCGGCGCCAGCGCGCCAGGCGCTCCTGCGCGGCGGTCAGCAGGTCGTCCGTCCAGGACCGGTCGGCGCGGTAGTGGCCGCTGATCAGGGCCAGCCGGACCGCCATCGGGTCGACCCTGTCGGCCCGCAGCCGGGACACGAAGACCAGGTTGCCCTTGGACTTCGACATCTTCTCGCCGTCCAGGCCGATCATGCCGGCGTGCACGTAGTGGTCGGCGAACGGCGCCTGGCCGGTGAGCCGTTCGGCGTGCGCCGCGGAGCACTCGTGGTGCGGGAAGAGCAGGTCGTTGCCGCCGCCCTGCACGTCGATCCGGTCACCGAGCAGGTTCAGCGCGATCACCGCGCACTCGATGTGCCAGCCGGGGCGGCCGGCGCCCAGGTCGCCGCCGGGCCAGGACGGCTCGCCCTCCCGGGCGCCCCGCCACAGCAGCGGGTCGAGCGGGTCCCGCTTGCCGGCCCGGTCCGGGTCGCCGCCGCGCTCGGGGAAGATCTCCAGCATCTGCTCGCGGGTCAGGTTCGACTCGTAACCGAACCGGGGGGCGGCGCTGACGTCGAAGTAGACGTCGCCGGTGCCGTCTTCCAGCCGGTACGCGGCGCCGTCCTTGAGCAGCACGAGGACCTTCTCGGCGATGTCCGGAATCGACTCGACCGCGCCGACGTAGTGCGCCGGCGGAATGATCCGCAGCGCCTCCATGTCCTCCCGGAACAGCGCCGTCTCCCGCATCGCCAGGACCTTCCAGTCCTCGCCGTCGCGGTTGGCGCGCTCCAGCAGCGGATCGTCGATGTCGGTGACGTTCTGCACGTACCGCACGGTCACCCCGGCGTCCCGCCACATCCGCTGCACCAGGTCGAACGTGATCATGGTGGCGGCGTGCCCCAGGTGGGTGGCGTCGTACGGGGTGATGCCGCAGACGTACATCGAGCCGGTGTCGGCGGGTTGGCTGACCTCGACGCCCTGCCGCGCCGAGTCGTACAAGTTCAGTGGCACGCCCTCGCCCGGCAGCCGTGGCACCTCGTGTCCCGCCCAAGACTCCATGACCGTCAGCCTAACGAGCCGCCCAGGCGCCCGAGGCCGCCCCGGGGGTGATCATCGCGACAACGGCTCACATGGGCGGCCAGGGCATCGCCGGCCACTCCTCCGGCGGCAGCGGGAACCGCCCGGTCTCCCGCAGCCGGTCGACGCGGCCGGCCAACTCGGCGACCTCGCTGATCGTCAGATGCTCAACCAGCTCTTCGCCGAGCGGCCCGGCGACCTGACCGGCCAGCGTGTCGAGCATCTCCACCGCGTCCGGCGGCAACTGCCCGCCGGCCCAGCCCCACAGCACCGTGCGCAGCTTCTCCTCGACATGGAAACACACCCCGTGGTCCACGCCGTAGATCCGGTCCTCCAGCCCGACCAGCACGTGGCCGCCCTTACGGTCGGCGTTGTTGAGCACCGCGTCGAGGACGGCGAGGCGGGCCAACCGGGGGTCGTCGGCGTGCGCCAGGGCGTACGCGACGCCGTCGTCGTCGCGGGCCGCGGCGACCGGGAACCAACGCGGCGGCACGGCGTCCGCGGGCACAAACCCGACCAGTGGCTCGGCGGGCTCCGGCTCGTCGATCCACAGCTGGCAGGAGCCCGGACCGAACGGGCCGTCCCGCAGCACCGTCGGCGGCACGAGATCCCAACCGGTGGCCCGGGAGACCAGGTAGGCGGCGACCTCGCGGCCGGCGAGCGTGCCGTCCGGGAAGTCCCAGAGCGGGCGCTCGCCGCGCACCGGCTTGTAGACGCAGCGGGCCGTCAGGCCGTCCAGGGTGAGGATGCCGCGCAGGGTGGTGTTGGAGGCGTCGACCAGCCGCCCCTCCAGGTCGAGCTCACCCTCGGTGAGCAGCCGCAGTGTCGCGACGCCGTCCTGTCGGGGCTGGAGTTCCGACGAGGTCACCGGTGATAACCGTTGTGGCGCGGGCAGAGGTGGCCGGCCGGGTCCAGCGGCTGACCGCAGAGGGGGCAGGGCGGACGGCCGGCGTTGACCACGCGGCGGGCCCGCTCGATGAACTCGCGGGTCGCCTCGGGGGTCAGCCGCACCCGGAGCCGGTCGAGGTCCTCGTCCGGCTCCTCCGGCTCCTCGTCGGAGTCCTCGTCGTCCTCCACGTCGCCCAGCTCGACCTCGGCCTCCGCCTCACCGACGGCGATCGCCTCGATCACCACGGTGGCGGTGTCCACGTCGAAGGCCAGGCCCAGGGTGCCGACCCGGAACTCCTCGTCGACCGGGGTGTCCAGCGGGTCGTTGTCGCCGACGGCCGCCGGCGCCTCCGGCAGCTCCACGCCGAAGCGGCGCTGCGCCTCGGAGAGCAGCTCCTCGAGCTTCTCGGCGAGCAGGGACACCTGGACCTTCTCCAGCGCGACGCTGACCAGCCGGCCACCGCCACGCGCCTGGAGGAAGAACGTGCGCTCCCCCGGCGGGCCGACGGTCCCGGCGACGAACCGCTCGGGCGGCTCGAAGGCGTGCACCTGGTGGGTCATACCCACGACCCTATCCGGCGGGTGGAGGCGTCGCGCACCGCACCGAGGGTGGTTCCGCCCAGGGCGAAACGCCGGAAGCGGCGCGGCGTTGTCCCGGGCGTGGCGGCGCGGCTCACCGGGCCGCCCCCGCGCCACCGCCCACCGCGGCGTCCGAGTCGACCGCCCTGGTGGCCCGCCGACGCCGCTTAGGCGGCGGCGGAACCAGCGCGGCCAGGTCCCCACCGGTGTCGTTGAGCCGGACCAGGAACGGGCGCAACGGCGTGTACCGGATCGCCGTCACCGACGCCGGGTCCGCCACGATCCGCTGGAAAAGATCCAGATGTACGCCCAGCGCGTCCGCCACGATGGCCTTGATCACATCACCGTGGCTGCACGCCAACCAGACCGCCTCCGGCCCGTGCTCGGCGCTGATCCGGGCGTCCCAGGACCGCACCGCCGCGACCGCCCGCGCTGACATCGCGGCCATCGACTCCCCCTCCGGGAAGACGGCGGCGCTCGGGTGCTGCTGCACCACCGGCCAGAGCGGCTCCTTGGCCAGCTTCTTCAGCGGCTGCCCCTCCCAACTGCCGTACCCGCACTCGATCAGCCCCTCCTCCACCACCGGCTCCGCCTCCGGCAGGGCCAGATCGAGGGTCTGCCGGCAGCGGATCAGCGGGCTGGTCACCACCGCCGCGAGGGGAAGGCCGCGCAGCCGCTCCCCGACCGCCGTGGCCTGGACGCGACCCGTCTCGTCCAGCTCCACCGGCTGCCGGCCGGCCAGGCCGCCGTCGGCGTTCGCGGTGGTCCGGCCGTGTCGCAGAAGGAGAAGGGTCGCCACGGTCACCACCCTAGGGCGTCCGGCCCGGGTGCGCCGTTGCGGTCGCTTTCGCGCCGCCGCGCCCTCGGTGTTGACCGCTTCTTTCGACCGTGGCTGCTTCGGGTGTGCCCGCACCGTCCGTTCCGGTGACGCGGGCAGGCCGCCGCCGCGTGACCACGGTCTGGCTCAGTCCGCCGTCCCGATCCGCTGGAACGCGCGGGCCAACTCGAGCAGGTCGAAGCCCTCGAAGTGATCCAGGAACCGCCGCCGCACGCTGGCCAGATGACTCGGCCAGGACTCCTCCAACCGGGCGAAACCGGCGTCGGTCAGGACGGCGTTCCAGCCGCGCGCGTCCTCCTCGCACTTGACCCGCTCGACCAGGCCCGCCGTCTCCAGCCGGACGATGGTGCGGGTCATGCCGCTGAGCGAGAGCTGGCACGCCCCCGCGAGTTCGCTCATCCGCAGGTGCTGCCCGGGCGCCTCCGACAGGTGCATCAGGGCCGTGTATTCGGTAAGGGGCAGTTGACCGTCCCCCACCATGTCGGCGTCGATCGTGCGGGGCAGGACATACATCACCCGACCGAGGGAGCGGACCAGCAACTCCTCCTCGGGGCTGAGGGGTTGCAGGGGTTCTCGGGACGTCCGGGACATGCCAGTCATTCTAGTTGCTTGACCCAACAATCTTCACTCTGCGCTTCGGATGCGCCCGCGGGAACCGGGCCGGCGAGCTGCGGCCAGCCCACCCGGTTCCGGGCCGTCGCTCAGGCCAGCAGCTCGCGGACGCGCGGGATGACCCGGGTGCCGTAGAGCTCGATGGCGGTCAGGAGTGCTCCGTGCGAGAGGCCGCCCATGCCGTACTTCAGCTCGAAGCGGTTCGCGCCGAGGACGGTGAGGTTCGCCGCGATTTTCTGGGCCACGGTCTCGGGCGACCCGACGTAGAGCGACCCGTGCGGCCCGACCTCGTACAGGAAGGACTCCTTGGTCGGCACGGCGAATCCGCGTGTCCTGGCGACGCGGCGGATGACCTCCTGGTAGTGCGGCCAGAACTCCGCGCGGGCCTGCTCGTCGGTGGCGGCGACATGGCCGGGTGAGTGCACTCCGACCGGCCGTGGGGCTTGCCCGAGCTGCGCCAGAGCCCGATGGAAGAGCTGGGAGAAGGGTGCGAAGCGCGCCGAGGACCCACCGATGATCGCGAGCATCAGCGCATACCCGTACCGCGCGGCGCGGACGACCGACTGGGGGTTGCCACCGACGCCGATCCACGCCGGAAAGGGTCCGGACTCGGTGTGCGGCACGACATCCTGGTTGTGCAGCGGGGCACGCATCTTGCCTTCCCAGGTGACCGGCCCGCCCTTGAGCAGCTCGGCGAAGAGCTGGGCCTTCTCTTCGAAGAGCTGCTCGTAGTCGGTGAGGTCGTAGCCGAAGAGCGGGAAGGAGTCGATGCTCGATCCTCGACCGAGGATGACCTCCGCACGCCCGCCGGAGACCGCGTCGAGCGTCGAGTAGCGCTGGAACACCCTTACCGGATCGTCGGAGCTCAACACCGTGACCGCCGACCCGAGGCGGATCCGGTTCGTTCGTGCGGCGATCGCGCCGAGCACCACGTCGGCTGCCGAGAGCGGGAAGTCGTCGGTGTGGTGTTCACCGATCCCGAAGAAGTCCACGCCGACCTGGTCGGCGAGGACGCCCTGCTCGACGAGGTTCCTGATCGTCTGGGCGTGGGAGAGGGGGCGGCCGTCCTCGTCATGGGTGACGTCGCCGAAGGTGTCCAGGCCGAGCACGAGTGGGAACGTTCCGGATGTGCCCGCGCCCGAAGGTGCTGTCGTCACGATGGATCTCTTTCCTGGTTGGGGAACGGATGGTGCGGTACGGTTCCGGCGGCCAGGGCCGTCTCGAACTCGGCACGGCGCAGCGACACTCCGAAGACAGGGCCGCCGGGTTGAAGGAGGCGTCCGGCGCTCAGGCTGTCGAGCCGGACGACGTCGTAGCCGATGCCCTCGATGACCTCCGCCACGACCTTCACGGCGCCGGGATCGTCCCCCGCGACGCCGAGCGCGCGGCGTTGCGGCGAACCAGCCGGACGGCGGTCGTCCTCGAGTTCGTGGTAGCCGATGTGGTTGAGGGTCTTGACGACCGTCGACCGGGCCAGTCGGCGCTGGACGATCTCGCTGCTGCCGTACCGGCGATCGTCGAACATCCTCTGGACGCCGTCGGTTGGCGGCCAGTAGTTCATCGTGTCGACGACGTGCTTGCCGGCCACCAGGGCGGGGTCGAGGGTCGCGAACCTGTGCAGCGGTATCGCCAGCACCACGACCTCGGCGTCCGCGACGGCATCCACCGCCCATCGCGGCTCGGCTCCCGGAGCCAGCACCTGGGTGATGAGGGCGATCTTCTCGGGGTCGCCGGAGGCCGCGATCGACACGGGATAGCCGGCGGCGACCGCGACCCGCGCGATCACCGGACCGGTGTGTCCCGCACCGAGCACGGCGATCCGCGGCAGCCCTGGCGTGGACGAAGGGTTGGCCGTCATGGCCGGGTCACCTCAGCGGGGGTGGTCGGTTCGGGATGGAGATGACGCTGCAGCGTCCGTAGCACGTCGGCGAGCGCCGCGAACTGCTCGGGCGTCAGGGCGTCGGCGAAGTGCCGCTTGATGGCCCTCATGTGGGGTGCGGTCGCACCCGAGAACATGCGTGCCCCGTCATCGGTCAGGAAGACCTCGGAACCGCGGCTGTCGGTGGCGCAGTCGCGCCGACGGATGAGACCGCGTCGCTCCATGCGGCGAAGGTGATGGGAGAGCCGGCTCCGCTCCCAGCCGATGGTCGCCGCCAGCTCCGACGACCGCAGCCGCCGCCCCGCTGCCTCACTGAGCGCGAGAAGCACGTGGTAGTCGGCCGGGGAGAGATCCGACTCCCGCACCAGCTGCGCCCCCAGGATCCGCCCGAGCTCGGTCGTGGTGTCGATCAGCATCCGCCAGACCGCGAGTTCACTGCTCGTCATCCGCCGCCGGGACGGACTGGCGACGGAGAGGCCGTCGTCACTCATGTCGGTCACCTCATTTCCTTGACCGGTCAAGCTTAGCCAATATGATTGACGCGTCAATGTTTGATGCGTCAATCACAGTGCCGAGGAGTTGGCGATGATGAGCAAGCGTGGTGGACACCCGGTCGTGGTCGGTGTCGACAGCTTCGGGGACATGACCCTGGGCGGCGACGGCAAGCTGCTCAGCCAGCCGCAGAACATCCGCGAGCTGGTCGCGGAGGGGGTCCTCGCGGAGGAGTCGGGGCTGGACTTCTTCGGGCTGGGCGAGCACCACATCGCCGAAATGCCGCTGTCCGCACCCGACATGGTGCTGGCCGCCATCGCCGCCCGGACCTCCCGCATCCACCTGGGGTCCGCGGTCACGGTCCTGAGTTCGGACGACCCGGTGCGCGTGTTCCAGCGGTACGCGACCCTCGACGCGCTCTCGTCCGGCCGCGCCGAGGTGATCCTCGGCCGCGGCTCCAGCATCGAGTCGTTCCCGCTGTTCGGCTTCGACCTCGCCGACTACGACCGCCTGTTCGAGGAGAAACTCGAACTCTTCGCCCGACTGCGCACGGAGCAAACCGTCACCTGGTCGGGAACCACGCGCGCCGCCCTGCCGGGACTTCAGGTCTATCCGCGCACCGCCAGCGGGGCGCTACCGACCTGGGTGGGCGTCGGCGGGAACCCGGCATCCGTCGTGCGCGCGGCCCGGCACGGGTTCTCGCTGATGCTCGCGATCATCGGCGGCAACCCCGCCCGTTTCGCCCGGCTCTCCGAGCTCTATCGGGCGGCAACCGGGCAGGCGGGCATCGCGCCCCTGCCGATCGGGGTGCACTCGCCCGGGCACGTCGCGGCCACCGACGAACAGGCGAAGGAGGAGTACTGGCCGACCTATGAGACGTTCATGCTCGACGCCCGCCGGCAGCGCGGGTTCCCGGAGATCACCCGCGAGTACTTCGAACACGAGGTCGAGTACGGCTCCCTCTACGTCGGCTCGCCCGAGACCGTCGCCCGGCGCATTGTCCGGACCATGACCGCCCTCGACGCCAGCCGCTTCGACCTCAAGTACGGCATGGGTCCGATGCCGCACGCCGTCCTCATGGAGAACATCCGTCTCTTCGGCACCGAGGTCGCACCCAGGGTGCGCGAACAACTCGCTCAGCGGTAGCGGCCGACCAGATGACCGAAGGTGTCCGAGTCCTGCCCCTGGGGTAACGCCCGAGCCGGCCGCTGTGAGGTCCACGCCTGGTTGTCCGATTTGTGGGTGTGACCGGTGGCATCCCAGGGCCGGAATCCTGGCCGGGCCGGGGTCGTTACATATCGCGTACGACCGAGTACCTGGCCCCCTCGACCGGGCCGGACGGTCCCCGGGAATGATGGTGGGCCGCCGGTCGTTACACATGGTCCCGGCGCCGCGAAGAGGCCCCGCCCCGCGGTCGGACCGGGCAGAGACTTTCCCCCTTGTGCTTTTGAGCGCCTGACGGTGCTTGCGTCTGCCGCTGACCCCCGTCGGTGGTGTGACGCCAACCCCCGAATGGAGCTTCATCATGAACACGATCATGCGGAAGAGCATTCTCGGTATCGCTGGTCTGGCCTTCACCGGCGGCGTGTTCGCCGGCCCGGTCGCCGCCCACGCGGCCACCCCGGTTGATGGCAAGCCGGTCGCGGTGGCGGTGCAGGCCGACAAGCCGGGCGTCGACAAGGCGAAGCTGATCCCGCACGGTGTGCAGGGCGCCCAGTCGAAGATCACCCTGAACGACGAGCAGACCGGCAACGCGAAGGCGATCATCGCCGCGACGAAGAAGGCCGGTCTGCCGGAGCGGGCCGCGGTCATCTCGATCGCCACGTCCCTGCAGGAGTCGAAGTTGGAGAACCTGGGTCACCTGGGTGACGCCAACGACCACGACTCGCTGGGCCTGTTCCAGCAGCGCCCGTCCAGTGGTTGGGGTACGCCGGAGCAGATCACCAACCCCGAGTACTCGACCCTGGCCTTCGAGAAGGGCCTCAAGCAGGTCGACGGCTGGCAGGACATGCCGCTGACCGAGGCCGCCCAGACGGTGCAGGTGTCGGCGTACCCGGACGCCTACGCCCAGTGGGAGCAGCAGGCCGCCGACCTCGTCGCCGCCAACTGGAACAGCTGACCCAACCGAAGACACGCGATACGCCGCTGGCCGGCACCCGAAGAACGGGGTGCCGGCCAGCGGCGTTTCCACGTACCCAAACAAAACCGCGACGGTCGGGCGGACCGGGACCAAGGTCGGGGCTGGGGGCGACCGTCCCCGGCGCAGGGATCAAGCCTGACCGCCCGAAGCCGGGCACGGTCGCCCCCAGCCCCCAACCGCAACCAGAAACTCAGGTAGCGCTGATCGTCCCGGTGAGGAGCAGGGACAGGACCAGCGTCCCCAGCGCCACTCGGTAGAGCACGAAGACGTAGAGGGTGTGGTGGGCGACGTAGCGCAACAGCCAGGCGATCGCCGCGTAGCCGATGGCGAAGGCGATCACCGTCGCGACGATCATCTGTGCGACGCTCGGTGCGGCAGTGCCCGGCGCGGAGGGCTCGAAGACGTCCGGGATGCTGAACACCCCCGAGATCACCACCGCCGGGATGGCCAGCAGGAACGAGTACCGGGCCGCCGCCTCCCGGGTCAGGCTGAGCAGCAGGCCGAAGGTGAGCGTGCCGCCGGAGCGGGACACGCCGGGGATCAGCGCCATGGCCTGGGCGAAGCCCATCACGACGCCGTCGCGGAGCCGGAAGTTCTCCAGGGTGCGGGTCTGCCGCCCCCAGTATTCGGCGAAGGCGAGCACGAACGCGAAGAAGATCAGCGTGAAGGAGATCAGCCACAGGTTGCGGCCGGCGGTGCGGATCTGGTCCTTGAACAGGAACCCGAACAGGCCGATCGGGATGGTGCCGACGATGACGTACCAGCCCATCCGGTAGTCGAGGCTGGCGCGGACCGAGTGGTCCCGGATGCCCAGCAGCCAGGTCCGGACGATCCGCCAGATGTCCTTCGCGAAGTAGATCAGCACGGCCGACTCGGTGCCCAGCTGGGTCACTGCGGTGAAGGACGCGCCCGCGTCCCGCCCGAAGAAGATGGCCGAGGTGATGCGCAGGTGGCCGGAGGAGCTGACCGGCAGGAATTCCGTGAGCCCCTGGACGATGCCCAGGACGATGGCTTCGACCCAGGTCACTCGCCGACTCCAGAAAGGTCCAGGGCCTCGGCGACGGTACGCAGGGTCTGCACACCGCTGTCCCGGTCGGCGACGAAGAGGGTCACCGACAGGGTGGTGACGCCGGCGGCGGCGTACTCCCGCATCCGCTCGGCGATGCGCTCCTTCGGGCCGAGCAGCGAGGTGCGGTCGATGAACTCCATCGGGATCGCGGCGGCGGCGTCCCGCTGCCGCTTGGCCAGGTAGAGGTCCTGCACCTCGCGGGCGGCGTCGCCGTAGCCCATCCGGGTGGCGAGCTGGTTGTAGAAGTTCTGCTGCCGGCTGCCCATGCCGCCGACGTAGAGGGCGGCGTACCAGCGGACCAGCTCGGCGCAGGTGGCGACGTCGTCGCCGACCACGACCGGGACCGACGGGACCACGTCGAAGCCGGTCAGGTCCTTGCCGACCTTCGCCCGGCCGGCCCGCACGGAGGCGAGCTGCTCCTCGGCGAACTCGGGAGCGTAGAAGACGGCCAGCCAGCCGTCGGCGATCTCACCGGCGAGTTCGAGGTTCTTCGGGCCGACGGCGGCGAGGTAGATCGGGATGTGCTCGCGGGGCGGGTGGAAGCCCAGCCGCAGCGCCTTGCCGGGGCCGTCGGGCAGCGGCAGGGTGTAGTGCTCGCCGTCGTACGCGACCTCCTTGCGGGCGACCGCCAGCTTGACGATGTCGACGTACTCGCGGGTGCGGGCCAGGGGCTTGGCGAAGCGGACCCCGTGCCAGCCCTCGGAGACCTGCGGGCCGGAGACGCCGAGGCCGAGCCGGAACCGGCCGCCGGAGAGCGCGTCGATGGTGGCCGCCGTCATCGCGGTCATCGCCGGGGTCCGGGCGGGGATCTGCATCACCGCGGCGCCCACGTCGATCCGCTGGGTCTGGCCGGCCATCCAGGCCAGCATGCTGGGCGAGTCGGAGCCGTAGGCCTCCGCCGCCCACACCACCGAGTAGCCGAGCCGGTCCGCCTCCTGGGCAAGCGCCAGGTGATCGGCCGGCGTGCTCCACGCCGTCTGGTATCCGAGGCTGAGCCCGAGTCGCACTGGTCCTCCCACCGTCCGCACCACAGGTCGCATCAGGTTACGCAATGCGGCTGGGAGCGGTGATCACCGGCTCACCACGATCGCGTCACATCGACCGGGAGGCCGAGCAGGAACTTGACTCCAGGCGAGGATATCCGTGACGCCGGGTTCGAAATAAGGTTCACCCATGCAACAGCGACCGCTCGGCCGAAGCGGGCTGGCGGTTTCGCGGCTCGCGCTCGGCACCATGACCTGGGGACGGGACACCGACGCCGACGACGCGGCCGCCCAGCTGAAGAGCTACCTCGACGCGGGCGGCAACCTCGTCGACACCGCCGACGTGTACGCCGACGGCGACGCCGAATCGGTCATCGGCTCCCTGCTGGGCAGCCTGGTGCCCCGGGAGGACCTGCTGATCGCCACCAAGGCCGGGCTGCGCCCGGGCAGCGGCCGCCGCCGGGACGGCTCGCGCGGGCACCTGCTGCGCACCCTGGACGCGTCGCTGCGCCGGCTCGGCACCGACCATGTGGATCTCTGGCAGGTGCACGGGTACGACCCGGACACCCCGCTGGAGGAGACCCTGTCCGCGCTGGACCACGCGGTGTCCAGCGGGAAGGCCCGCTACGTCGGGGTGTCGAACTTCTCCGGCTGGCAGACCGCGCGGGCCGCCGCCTGGCAGGCCGCGTGGCCGGGACGGGCGCCGGTGGTGGCCGCCCAGGTGGAGTATTCGCTGCTGGAGCGGGGTGTGGAGCGGGAGGTGCTGCCGGCCTGCGAGGCGATGGGGTTGGGGGTGCTGCCCTGGTCGCCGCTGGGCCGGGGGGTGCTCACCGGCAAGTACCGGCACGGCCGGCCGGCGGACTCCCGCGCCGCGTCGCCGCATTTCGAGCGGTTCGTCGCCACCTACCTGGAGCCGCGCTGCTCCAGCATCGTGGAGGCGGTGGCCACGGCCGCCGGCGGGCTGGGCGTCTCCCCGCTGGAGGTGGCGCTGGCCTGGATCCGGGACCGGCCGGGGGTGACCGCCCCGATCCTCGGCGCCCGCACGGTCGGCCAGCTGCTCGGCGCGCTCCAGGTGGAGCGGATGACGCTGCCGGAGGAGATCGTCACCGCGCTCGACGACGTCGCCGCGGTCCCGGTCGGCTACCCGGAACGCGACGGCTGAGGTCGGGCCGGGCCGTCCGGCGGGAGGCGACGTGGATCACCGTCAGGGGGTGGCGAACCACCGCCTGGCTGGGCAGCATGGAACGCATGGACTACGAATACGCGCCGCTGCGGTTGCCGCCGAATGTCGACCGGGTGACCGCCACGGCGCAGCTGGCGATCCAGGCGGAGTTCTCCGGATGGGAGTTGGCCCGGGTGCGGCTGTTCCGGGACGGTACGCGGCAGGTGATGTTGCGCCGTCGGCGGATCAACCAGCCGCAGCCGGGCCTGTCGTACTAGCACCGCGGCGGGCAGCGGTGTTCTACGCGCGGTAAGCCCGGCCGGGGCCGGGCAGCGCGCCCCCCGGCGTCGCGTACGTCGCCAGGAGGCACACGCCTGTCAGGCCGTACGCCGTCACCTCCTGGCGGAGCGCGGCTGGCCACGTACCGCGGTGATCGTCAAGCCGTTCTGGACGCCGGGCCGGCGCGGTCTCGACTGAGCCGGCGTGCCTCGACACCCGGCCGGCCCGGGGCGCGGGCCGTGCGGTCCGCGCCCCGGGGGCGGCACGGCCTAGTGGGCGTGGTCGTGCTCCTCGTCCAGTTCCAGGAACGGGTGCTCGTCGAGCCGGCCCACGAGGCGGTCGTCGGCGGCCGGCTGGAACGGGCCCACCGGGTCGTCGTCGTCGAAGGACTCAAGGTCGACCGGGGTGCCGACCTCGCTGACCATCACCACCCCGTCGAGCGGTTCGAGCTCCGGGACGTCCAGCGCGCTGAGGGAGCCGTCGCCGCTCTGCAGCAGCTCCAGCACCGCCTCGCCGACACCCTCGACGGGGGCCGGCTCGTCCTCCTCCGGGGTGCCCTCCCGGCGAGCCGCCTCGGCCACCCGGATCAGGGCGGCCACGCTGGGCACCCGGTAGTCGCGGCGCTGCCGCACCGAGATCACCCGCGGGTGCGGGTCGGTCGCCTCGACACCCTCGGCGCCGCCGAAGCGCTGGTCGGCCTCGTCCGGGTCGATCGACTCCACGTCCCATGGGGTGACCTCGCCGTACGCGTCGAGCAGCTGCTCGTCGTAGGCGAACGAGGCGTTGTTCAACGCGACGTACGCCTGCCAGACGTCGTCGTCGTCGATCCGGCCCTCGGCGGCGCGGACGGCGGCCAGGTGGGCACGGGCCGCCGCGATCACGCGCTCGAGTGCGGCGTCCAGCTCACCGTGCTGGTCGGTCATGTGAGGCAGTCCCTTCGCGATGGGGGAGAATCCGCGTCGGCGGTGACGCCGCGGACACGGTTAGCAACTGCGGAGAAACCGGTCGAGAACCCGCACGCCGAACTGTAGCCCGTCCACCGGGACCCGCTCGTCGATGCCATGGAAGAGGCCGGAGAAATTGAGGTCGGCGGGCAGCCGCAGCGGCGCGAAACCGAAGCAGCGGATGCCGAGCTGGGAGAACGCCTTGGCGTCCGTGCCGCCGGAGAGCATGTACGGCACGGGGCGGGCACCCGGGTCCTCGGCGCGCAGCGCGGCGGACATCGCGTCGACCAGATCGCCGTCGAAGGTGGTCTCCAGGGCCGGCTGGCGCTGGATGTACTCGATGGCGATGTCCGGACCGATCAGCTCGCGCAGCTGCCGCTCCAGCAGCTCCGACTGTCCGGGCAGACTGCGGCAGTCGATGGTGGCGGTGGCCCGGCCGGGGATGACGTTGTCCTTGTAGCCGGCGGCCAGCCGGGTCGGGTTGGCGGTGTTGCGGATGGTCGCGCCGATGATGTTGGCGATCGGGCCGAGCTTGGCGATGGCGGTCTCCGGGTCGTCCGGGTCGATGTCGATGCCGAGAACGTCGGAGACCTCCTCCAGGAACGCCCGCACGGTGTCGGTCATCACCACCGGAAAGCGGTGCCGGCCGATCCGGGCGACCGCCTCGGCGAGCGCGATGACCGCGTTGTCGTCGTGCACCATCGAGCCGTGGCCGGGGCGGCCCTTGGCGTGCAGCCGCAGCCAGTCGATGCCCTTCTCGGCGGTCTCGATGAGGTAGAGCCGCTGAGACTCGTTGACCGAGTAGGAGAAGCCGCCCACCTCGCCGATCGCCTCGGTGCAGCCGTCGAAGAGGCCCCGGTGCCGCTGGGCGAGGAAGTGCGCGCCGTAGTCGCTGCCGGCCTCCTCGTCGGCGGTGAAGGCGAGCACGATGTCCCGCGCCGGGCGGACCCCGGCGCGCTGCCAGCCACGGACCACGGCGAGCACCATCGCGTCGAAGTCCTTCATGTCGATCGCGCCCCGGCCCCACAGGTAGCCGTCGCGGATCTCGCCGGAGAAGGGGTGGACCGACCATTCGTCCGGGTCGGCGGGCACCACGTCGAGGTGGCCGTGCACCAGCAGCGCGTCCCGGCCCGGGTCGGTGCCGGGGATCCGGGCGACCAGGTTGGCCCGGCCGGGCGCCGACTCGTGGAGCTCCGCGTCGACGCCGACCTCGGCCAGCTTCTCCGCCACGTACTCGGCGGCGCGCCGTTCACCGACGCTGGTGTCGTTGTCCCCGGTGTTGGTGGTGTCGATCCGCAGCAGGTCGCGGCAGAGGTCGACGACCTCGGCGGTGGGGTCGGGTCGGGCGGAAGCGGCGTCGCTCGTCATGGGCCCTTCATACCAGCCGGGGCGACCCGCCGGCGCGCCCCGCCCGGCCGGCCGCGGTTTCGCCGCGAGCGCGTCCGGGTACCGGCGCAGTCGTCCCCGCACCGCCCGCCGGGCCGCCGGGCCCCCGCCGTATCCCGCCGGCCACCAGTCGAGGAGGGCACCATGACCGTCCCCCTGCCCCCGCTGCCCCCCGCCGCCGACGACGCGTACCGGCCCGGCGGCCGCAGCCTGGCCGAGCTCGTCGACCGGGAGCACCGGCAGCTGGTCGGCCTGGCCGACCAGGCCACCGAGCCGGGCCTGGCCGCGGAGCGCCGTCGCGAGGTGGTCGACGTGCTCACCGCCGCGGTGTCCCGGCATCTCTCCGCCGAGGAGCAGTACCTCTTCCCCGCCGCCCGGGCCGCCGTGCCGGCGAGCGCCGACCTGGTCGACCGGGAGATCGAGGCCGACGCCGCGCTGCTCACCGCCCTGAAGGGACTGTCCGGGCCGGACGACCCGGCGCTGGCCGAGGTGGCCGACCGGGTACGCCGGCACGTCAGCCGGGTCGCCGCGCTGGTGACTCCGCTGCGCGGGGTGGCCACCGACGCCGAGCTGATCCGGCTGGGCAACCGTTGGCAGATCGCGGAGGAGGCGGCGCCGACCCGGCCGCACCCCGGTACCCCGGCCACCCCGCCCTGGAACAAGATCGTGGAACCGGCGGTGGGCGTGGTGGACAAGCTGCGGGACGCGGTGTCCGGCCGGCGTACCCAGCTGGCGGACCTGAAGCGGCGGCCGAAGGCCTGACCGGCGCCGGAAGGCATCGGGTAAGGCCAATGCCGTTCGACCCTTCCGTCCGTCGGTGCGTGGCCCTACGGTCACCGTATGAATCTGGAGCTGCGACACCTGCGGGTGGTCTGCGCGATCGCGGAGACGGGGAGCGTGACCAAGGCGGCCTCCACGCTCGGCCTGGCCCAGCCGGCCCTGACCGCCCAGCTCCAGCGCATCGAGCGGGCCCTGGGCGGGCCGCTGTTCGAGCGGGACCGCCGGGGTGCCCGCCCCACCGCCCTGGGCGAGCTGGTGCTGGCCCGGGCCCGGGTGCTGCTGCCGGCGATGAAGGGCCTGCAGGACGAGGCGGCGCGGCTGGCCGGGGCGGGTGACCCGCTGGGCCGGTACCGGTTCGGCGGGGTGAACAGCCCGATCCTCGGCCGGCTGGTGCACCGGCTGGCCGCCGAGCAGCCGCAGCTGCAGATCACCACGTACGCCTCCTGGTCGGGGGACGAGCTGGCCCAGCTCGTGGCCGGCGGGCGGCTGGACTTCGTGCTGACCGGGGTGTGCGGCGACTCGACCCCGTCGGCGGAGTTCGGGCTGAGCTGGCGGGAGGTCGCCGTGGACCCCGTCCTGGTGCTGCTGCCGCAGACCCACCCGATGGCCGACCGGGCGGAGGTGCGGCTGGCCGACCTGCGGCGGGAGCAGTGGGTGGCGGCGCCCGGCGACGGCTGCTTCGGCGACTGCTTCGCCGCCGCCTGCGCCCGCGCCGGCTTCACCCCGCGGAAGGTGTACGAGACGGACGTCCGCGGCTGCGTGGACCTGGTCGAGGCCGGCGAGGCGGTGGCGCTCTGCCAGGCCACCTTCCGCCCGGTCGCCGGGCTGGTCACCCGCCGGCTGGCCGGGACGCCGCTGCGCTGGCGGCTGCTGCTGGGCTGGCACCCGGACGCGCCGGCCGCCCGGGCCGCCGAGACGGTGCTGGAGACGGCGGTGGCCGCGTACACGGATTCGCTGGCGCCACACCCCGACTACCTGGCCTGGCTGCTGCGGCACCCGGACTTCGGCGCCCAGGCGCCGACGGCCGGGCCCGGCGGGGTGCGAACCGCCTGACGGCGGGTATCAGGGCAGCATGACCGATCTGTACCCCGCGGCCGACCAGCGGGAGCTGCTGCGCCAGGCGGCCGCCGCGCACTCCGCCGCCTCCCGGGACGTCGAGACCTTCCTGCGCCGGTTGCCCGACGTGCCGGAGCCGGCCGACATCACCGAGTACGCCAACCTGCTCACCCGGGAGGAGCGGGCCCGCCTCGACCGGCAGGCCGCCGCCGACGCGGCCGGCCTGCAACTGCCCAGCATGGAATCCGAGTAACCGCGCACGCGCGACGGCACCCGGGCCGCGTCCCGGGTGCCGTCGCGGTGTCGGCTCAGCGTTCGACCAGCACGTCGTGACCGAGGTCGAGCAGGGAGTGCCGCCACTCGTCGTCGGCGTTGCCCCGGCCCGGCTTCTCCGCCGTCAGGGACCGGATCCGGTCGATGGCGTCCCGCATCACCTCGATGTCCTCCGGGGTGAGGTCCACCTTCCGCTTGCTGAGCACGTGGAGGATCTGCCGGCCCGGTTCCGGCAGGTCCATGTCCGGGTTCGGGCCGAACGCCTCCTCGCCCGACCCCCGTGTGAGCAGCCACTGCCGCAGCTGCTCGGAGGGGACGTTCACCTCGGCGTGGAAGTCGTCCCAGAGCACCTCCACCTCGGGATCCAGCCGCTTCTCGCGTACCATCACGCCTCCTCTTCCGCCGGCGGCCCGGACGGCGCCGGCTCGCCCTCGTCGGTCCGCTGCTTCAGCCCCTCCGGCGGCACCTTGACCCGGGACGGGTTCGCCGTCGGGGGCGCGACAATCGGTTCGCTGCGCTCGGTGTCCTCCCGGGACTCCTCCGGTTCGGTCATCTCCGCCCTCCGGTTCATCGCGGGTGGGACGTCGTCGCCGCCGTGTAGTCGCCGGCGGTCACGTCGAAGGCGAGCTGCCCGTCGCGGGCGTCGACGGTGACCTTCTGGCCGGGCGAGATCTGGTTCTCCAGCAGCATCCGGGAGAGCCGGTTGTCGACCTCCCGCTGGATCACCCGGCGCAGCGGCCGGGCGCCGAACTCGGGCTGGTAACCGTGCTCGGCCAGCCAGTCGATCCCGGCGGTGGTGAACTCGACCTGGATGTCCTGGGCGTGCAGCCGGCGCCGGGTCTCCTCCAGCAGCAGCTCGGTGATCTGGCGCAGCTGCTCGGCCTCCAGCCGCTGGAAGATGATCACCTCGTCGATCCGGTTGATGAACTCGGGCCGGAAGTTCTCCTGCAGCCGGCGCATCAGCCGCTCCCGCAGCTCGGTGGCCTCCTGCTCGCCGCCGGGCTCGCCGGCCCCGAAGCCGACCGTACGCTGGGTGCCGGTGATCAGCTCCGAACCCAGGTTGCTCGTCATGATCAGAACGGTGTTCTTGAAGTTCACCGTCCGGCCCTGGCTGTCGGTGAGCCGGCCGTCGTCGAGCACCTGCAACAGGATGTTGAACACGTCCGGGTGGGCCTTCTCGATCTCGTCGAGCAGCACCACCGCGTACGGGCGGCGGCGCACCGCCTCGGTGAGCTGGCCTGCCTCCTCGTAGCCGACGTACCCGGGCGGGGCGCCGACCAGCCGGCTGACGGTGTGCCGTTCCTGGAACTCGCTCATGTCCACCCGGACCATCCGGTCCGCCTCGCCGAAGAGCGCCTCGGCCAGCGCGCGAGCCAGCTCCGTCTTGCCCACACCGGTCGGGCCGAGGAAGAGGAAGCTGCCCATCGGCCGGTCCGGGTCGGCCAGCCCGGTCCGCGAGCGGCGGACCGCCTCGGCGACGGCGCTGACCGCGGCGTCCTGACCGACCACCTTCTCGTGCAGGTACCCCTCCAGCCGCAGCAGCCGGTCGCGTTCCTCCTCGGTGAGCTGGTTGACCGGGATGCCGGTGGCCCGGGAGACCACCTCGGCGATCTCCTTCGGCCCGACCTCCGGCACCTGGTTGGGACCCTCGTCGCCGCGGGCGCGGCGGATCTGGTCCTCCAGTTCGGCGAGCCGGTCGCGCAGCTGGGACGCCCGCTCGTACTGCTCGTCGGCGACGGCCTGCTCCTTGTCCCGGCGCACCTCGTCGAGTTGCTGCTCCAGCTCCCGCACATCGGCGGCGGGGGTGCGGGTACGCAGCCGGACCCGGGCGCCGGCCTGGTCGATCAGGTCGATCGCCTTGTCGGGCAGGAACCGGTCCGTGACGTACCGGTCGGAGAGTTCGGCGGCGGCGACGAGCGCCTCGTCGGTGAAGCGGACCTGGTGGTGCGCCTCGTACCGGTCGCGCAGGCCGCGCAGGATGGCGACGGTGTCCTCGACGCTGGGCTCGGGGACCAGCACGGGCTGGAACCGGCGGGCCAGGGCGGCGTCCTTCTCGATGCTCTTGCGGTACTCGTCGAGGGTGGTCGCGCCGATCACCCTCAGCTCGCCGCGGGCCAGGGCCGGCTTGAGCATGTTGGACGCGTCCATGCCGCCCTCGCTGCCGGCGCCGCCCGCACCGACCAGGGTGTGGATCTCGTCCAGGAAGATGATCAGCTCGTCCCGGTGCGCCCGGATCTCGTCGATCACCTTCTTCAGCCGTTCCTCGAAGTCACCGCGGTAGCGGGTGCCGGCGACCAGGCCGGCCAGGTCGAGCTGCACCACCCGCTTGCCGATCAGGGTCTGCGGCACGTCGCCGTCGCAGATCCGCTCGGCCAGCCCTTCCACGATGGCGGTCTTGCCGACGCCGGCCTCACCGATCAGCACCGGGTTGTTCTTGGTCCGGCGGGACAGGATCTCCACCGCCTGCTCGATCTCGTCGGCCCGGCCGATGACCGGGTCGATCTGGTCCAGCCGGGCCAGCTCGGTGAGGTCCTGGCCGTACTGGTCCAGCGTCGGGGTGCCGCGGTCCGGCTTGGGGCCGCCCGACGGGCCGCGTTCCGCGCTGGCCGCCTGCAACGACTCCGGCTGGATCCGGCCGGCGGCGAGCATCCGGCCGGCCGGCGACTCCGGGTTGAGGGGCAGCGCCATCAGGATGTGCTCAGGGCCGATGTAGTTGGCGCCCATCGCCCGGGAGAGCTGGTGGGCGTCGAGCAGCGCCCGCTTGGCCGCCGGGGTGAGCGACAGGTTCGGTGGCACCTCGCCGCGGGGCGCGCCGTCGCCGCGGCCGCCGAGGGCGTTGACCAGGGCGTCCGGGTCGGCCCCGGCGCGGCGTACCAGGTCGCGCAGGGGTTCGCGTTGCAGCGCCGCCCAGAGCAGGTGGTCGGTGTCCAGGTCGTTGCTGTGCTTCTGGGCCGCCCGGCGGGCCGCGTCGGCCAGCATCTCCCGCGCGTCGGCGGTCATCAGCCGGGTGATGTCGACCCGGTGCGCCGGCCGGCGTCCCCCCTCGCTCCGGCCGAAGTAGCGGGCCAGGAATTCGTCCCACGGGTCGGAGCCGAAGTCGCCGGGTCCCATCATCTCTGTCCTCCGGAGTCGGGCGCGGCACGGTCGCCGAAGGCAACCCGTGGGCGCGGCGCGGTCGGCGGTGGCTACCCGGCGCTCGGCGCGACAAACGCCCCCGGGTGGCACGCTGGGGGCATGGAGACCGCTCCGCTGCTCATCGTCGACGGCGCCAACGTGGTCGGATCCCGCCCGAACGGCTGGTGGCGGGACCGGGCCGGGGCGGCGGCCCGGCTGCGCGACGCTCTCGTGCCGCTGACCGAGCGGGGTGTGCCGCCGGAGCTGCCCCCGCCGGTGGAGGTCGTGCTGGTGGTGGAGGGGGCGGCACGGGACGTCCCCGGCGTACCGGGGGTGCGCGTGGTCTCCGCGCCCGGATCGGGCGACGACACCATGGTCGAGCTGGTCGCGGCTGCGCCGGGCCGCCGCCGGGTGGTGGTCACGGCCGACCGTGAGCTGCGCGCCCGGGTGGGGGCGCTCGGGGCCGAGGTGTACGGCCCCCGCTGGCTCCGCCCGGACCCGGCCGACGGCTGACCGGCGCGCCGGTTCGCCACTGCACCCGGACGAGGGTGACCCGTGGACCGGACCGGGCGGACCGTCGACGGGACCGCGACCGGCCCGGCCGGCGGGCCTTTCCGCACGTCAACCGCCGAATCGGACAGCCGGGCAGGAACACCGCGAGGGCGGATTTTCGCTCACCTCCCGGGATGGGTTGTAATGGAGATCTCCCCGCCCCCAGGAGGTCCCCGTGGCGAGCGTCGCCGAGCTGAAGGCAGCCATCGATGTCGCCCTCCAGCAGATAGGTGACGGGCAGACAGCCGTGCAGGCGGCCGGCCAGAAGCTGGCCGAGGCGCAGCAGACCCTGGCCGGCGCGCTGGAGGGCAGCGGGCACGAGTCCGTCGAGGCCGCGCAGTCCTCGCTGACCCAGGCCAGCCAGGAGCTGGAGGAGTGCCTCGCCGCGACACTGGTGGCGGTCGAGCAGGCGCAGCTCTACGTGTCGACCCTCTAGGGCCGGCCGTGTCCATCATCGAGGACGTCGGCGCGCAGGTCCGTGCCGCTGCCGAGGAGCTGCCGCTCGCCCCGCTGGCGCTGGCGCTGGAGAAGTTCGGCCAGGCGTCCGAGCGGCTGCGCTGGGTCCGGCAGGAGTCGGCGAACCCGATGGGAGCGCCGGAGCTCTCCGCCGCCACCGAGCACGCCGAGACCGCCGGGTACGCGCTGCGGGTGGCCCAGGAGCAGCTGGCCGGCTATCTGGCCGCGATCGGACTGGCCGTGGACGGCGCGCCCGCGCCGAAGCCGGAGGACCGGCGGCCGAAGCACGACGCGCCCCGGGACGTGCCGCCGCCGGCGCCGGGGGCGGCGCCCGAGCGGGGCGCCGACCCGACGATGCGGCGCTGGTGGTCGGTGCGGGTGGCGGAGCTGACCGGCGGCCGGGAAGGTCCGCCGGACGCGCCGGACGAGCGGGTCGACGACGCCCGCGAGCTGCTGCGCCGGGTGGTCACCGGGATCCGCGCCGGTGATCGGGACCGGCTGCACACGGAGCTGCGCCGGGCGCACGCCGACGTCGGGCTCGGGCTGGCCGCGGTCGCCCCGCCGCTGCTGCGCGACCTGGCCGGCGAACTCCTCGGCCACCCGCCCCGGGCCGACGACCTGGGCCGGCTGCGCCGGGAGCTGGCCGGCCGGGTCCGGGACCTGTTGCCCGGGCTGCCGCCGCCGGTGCTGGACACCCTGCTCACCCGGGTGTGCCGGATGCCCCCGCCCCGCCGCTCCGGCGACCAGGACCAGCCGCACGCCGCCGACCCGGCGGTCACCGCCGGGGTGGTCACCGGGGTGCTGCTCGCCCGGCTCGGCCGGGACCTGCCGACCGACGCCGACGAGCGCCAGCCGGCCCGGAGCTCCGATGGCTGACGTCCGGGGTCAACTGGTGACCCGGGTCCGGGGGATGCTCTCCGAGGCGCTCGGCGCGACCCGCAACCGGCTGGCCGCCGCCGACGCCGAACTGACCGCCGGCACGGAACGGCTGGCCCGGGTGCGGCGCGCCGCGGCGGCCGTACCGGATCGGGTCGGCGAGGCCCGCGACCGCCGGCTGGCCGAGATCGACGCCCGCCACACCGCGCGGATCGCGGCGCTGGCCCGCCGGGCCGCGGCGGCCGCGCAGCGCGAGGCCCCCGGCGCGGCCTCGGCGCCCTGGTCGCGGTGGCGGGTCACGCCCGCCGGCCGGGCCGAGCCGCCCGGCGCGGTGCGGATCGGCACCGTCCGGATCCCCGACGCCGAGCCGGTGCCGGCGCTGGTGCCGCTGCTGGACGCGGGCCACGTGCACCTGGCCGGCAGTGACGGCGCGGGCATCGCCGCGGTGGTGCCGGCCCTGCTGCTGCGCTCCGTCGGCCGCGCCGACCCGGGCGCGGTGCGCCTCTTCGGGTACGACCCGGAGCACCTCGGCGGCGGGCTGGCCGGGTTCGCCCCGCTGGGCACCGCCGGGCTGCTCGCCTTCGTCGGCCCCGGCGGGCTGGGCCGGTTGCTGGACGACCTGGTGGAGCAGATCCGCCGGATCAACGAGACCGTGCTGGCCGGTGAGTACGGTTCGCTGCGCGAGCTGGCCGCGGCGACCGGCCGCCGCCCGGAGCCGTGGCGGGTGGCGGTGCTGCTCGGCGGCGACGAGCTGTCCCGGCACGAGCGCGGCCAACTGGACCGGGTGGTCCGCACCGGCGCCGCGTGCGGGGTGCACCTGGTGGTCCGTGGCATCGAGCTGCCCGACGACCCGACCGTCTCCCGGATCGTGGTGGAGCCCGACGGCGTCCGGATCGGCGGGCTGCCGGTCACCCTGGACGACCCGCCGCCGGCCACCCTGGTCACCGAGACCTGCCGGGAGGTGGCGACCCGGGTCAACGCCGGCCCGCCGCCGGCGCCCTTCGCCGACCTGCTCCCGCCGCCGGAACGGATGTGGCAGGAGGACTCGGCGCACGGGCTGACCGCCCCGATCGGCGAGGGCCCGCACGGCCGGCCGGTGCTGCTCACCCTCGGCGACTACCCACCGCACGCCCTGATCGGTGGTCCGTCCGGCACCGGCAAGACAAACCTGATCTTCGCTTGGATCGGCGCGCTGGCCTCCCGCTACTCCCCCGCCGAGCTGGAGTTCTATCTGCTGGACTTCAAGGAGGGGGTGTCCTTCGCCCGGTTCGCTCAGGGCCGGCGGGACCCGAGCTGGCTGCCGCACATGCGGCTGGTCGGCATCAACGTCAACACCGACCGCGAGTTCGGGCTGGCGCTGCTGCGCTTCCTCGCCGAGGAGCTGCGCCGCCGGGCGGACGCGGCCAAGAAGCACGAGGTGACCAAGCTGGCCGAGCTGCGGGCGGTGGACCCGACCGGGCACTGGCCGCGGATCGTCGCGGTGGTCGACGAGTTCCAGGCACTGCTCGCCGGCCGGGACGTGGTGGCCCGCGAGGCCGCCGACCTGCTGGAGGACCTGGCCCGGCGGGGCCGCTCGCAGGGCATCCACCTGGTGCTCGCCTCGCAGGACGTGCGCGGCATCGAGGCGCTGTGGGGGCGGCCCGCCCTGGTCGCCCAGTTCACCCTGCGCATCGCGCTGCCCAAGGCGCTGCGCATCCTGGCCGAGCGCAACGACGCCGCCCAGTCGCTGCCCCGGCACCACGCCGTGGTCAACGCCGAGTCCGGGCTGGCCGAGGGGAACGAGGTGGCCCGGATCCCGTCGGCCAGCGACTGGGAGTCCTGGAGCGAGCTGCAGCACCGGCTGTGGCGAATGCGGCCGGCCGACGCCGCCCCGGCCCGGCTCTTCGACGGCGATGCGGTCCCGCGGCTCGCCGACGCGCCGGACTTCCGGGCGCTGACCGCGCCCGAGGAGGGGGTGCCGCGCAGCCCGGTAGCCCTGCTCGGGGAGATCATCGACGTGCAGGCCCGGTCGGCGGCGCTGCGACTGCCCCGCGCCCCCGGCCGGAACCTGGCGGTGCTCGGCACCCGGGTCGACGAGGCCTGCGCGGTGCTGGACGCCGCCGCCCGGTCGCTGGCCCGCCAGCACCGCCCCGGCACCGCCCGGTTCTCCATCGCCTGCCTCGACCCCGACGCCGACCCGGCCGCCCGGGCCCTCTACGAGGACCTGGCCGACGACGCGGCCTGGTACGACGAGGAGACGCTCCCCGAGCTGATGGCCGAGGTGGGCGACTCGCTCGGCGCGCCGGGCACCCGCAACACCCCGCACTACCTGCTGCTCTACGCGGTCGACGCGGCGTCCGGTCAGCTCGCCGGAAAGGCCGGGCGGCGGACCGGGCTGGAGCAGCTGCGGCGGATCCTGCACGACGGGCCGGAACGGCGTACCCACGTGCTGGCCTGGTGGCGCGGGGTGGCGCGGATGCGGGTGGACCTGGGCGGGCCGGCCGCCCGCACCGACCAGATCGGCGCGTGGGTGGCGCTCGACGTGCAGGGCGGGGAGCTGGGCTCTTCGCTCTACCCGGGCAGCGGCGGGCCGGACTGGTATCCCCGGCCGTGGCGGGGACTCTACTTCGACCGTGCGGCGCACCGCACCGGACAGGTGATCATCCCTTATGGTCCGTCCCGATGAACGAACCGGTCGCCAGTGAGACGTACACCGCCCAGCTCCGTCGGCTCGCCGAGCTGACCGCGCGGGGGGCCACCCAGCGCGCCGAGGCGCACGGCTGGTACGCCCAGCAGATCGCCGCCGCGGACCGGGCCGTGGCCGAGGCGGCAGCGCAGGTCCGCCGCGCCGAGGCGGAGGTGGCCGAGGCGCGGGAGCTGGTGGAACGGGTCGACGCGGAAGCCGCGCACCTGTGGCAGCAGCTCCGCGTCCGGCTGGGTGGGGGCGCCCGCCGGCTCGGTGACCCGCCGGGGCCGGCCCGGGACGCCACCGGCGATCCGGTGCCGCTGCTGCGCGGGGTGCGGGAGCTGCTGGACCGCACCCGGCAGCCGGGCGAGCTGCCCGGCTCGGTCAACCCGCTGCTGGCGCTGTGCGGGGTCGGCGGGTCCGTGGCCGCGTACGCCCTGGGGGCGGGCGCCCGCGCGGTCGGCGCGGGCAACGGCGGCGATCTGGCGGTGGGGATGCCGGTGCTGGCGCTGGTGGTGACCCTGGTCGGCCCGCTGCTGGGGCTGGCGCCGGCTCGCCTGCTGGCCGACCGCCGGCACGCGATGCTGGGACCCCGCCCGATCATCGTCACCCTGCTCGCCGGCCTGCTGACCACCGTCCTCCTACTCACCGTCGCCCCCCGCTGACCCCCTCCCCTCCCCCGGGTTCACCCTCTCCCGATCATGAAATCGTTGTCGTCCGGCCCGGCGTGTCGCGACAACAACTTCATGATCGACGGGGTGGTCCGGGGGGGTGCCCGGGGGGTGCCGGGGGGGTCAGGTGGGGGTGAGGACGGATTCGGTGAGGAGGCGGCGGGCGAGGACGAGGCGGTCGGCGTCGTCATCGAGGCCGGGGAGGTCACCTACGCGGGTGACCTCGCCGGTGAGGACGGCGCGCAGGGCCGGCTCGCAGGTGCCGGGGAGGGTGATGGTGCGGTCGAAGAGGCGCAGGGCCACCTTGCCGTCGCCGGTCGGGGTGAGCTGCCAGCGCAGGCCCGCCCGCACCGTCACCCGACTGTCCGGGTCCAGCGCGGCCAGTGCCGCCGCCTGGGCGAGCGGGCGGATCGGAGCTGGGCGGGCCGCCGGCCAGGCCCGATTGCCCAGCCGGGCGGCGATCGCGGCGGGGTCGGCCCGCAGCAGCCAGTCGCGCAGTGCCTCGACCGTCTCGGTCAGCTCCGGCTCGATCGCGTCCGGGTCGGCGACGTCGGTGCCGAAGGGCAGCCCGGCACGCAGTCGGGGGTCCTCGGCGGCGAGCGCGAGCAGCTCCTCGACCAGGGCGTACCGGGTCAGCGCCCGGATGCCGACGGTCAGGTGCAGCGAGCTGGACTCCTGGGCCTGGGCGCTGTGCAGCCAGCCGCGCGGCAGGTAGAGCGCGTCACCCGGCTCGAGCACCACGTCCAGCGCGGCGGTCCCCTCGGCGGTCGCGGCGACCTCGTCGGCCCGCCCGCCCCAGGGCTGCTTCTCCAGCGGGTCGGGCAGCACCGGCGGGTGGATCCGCCAGTGCTTGCGGCCGTCGACCTGGAGCACGAAGACGTCGTGGGTGTCGTAGTGGGTGGCGAAGCCCTGGCTGCCGGCCGGGGTCAGGTAGGCGTTGACCTGCAACGGCTGGCCCAGCGCGGTGCCCAGGTCCCGGGCGAAGTCGACCAGCGCGGGCCAGATCCGGTGCAGGCCCTGCAGCACCAGGGTCGCGCCGGAGGCGTACAACTCCAGGACCTTCTCGTCGAGGACCTGGTCGCCGATCTCCGCGCCCGCGCCGCCGCCGCCCGTGTAGCGCGCCGCCGGCACGAGCTGGCCGTCCTTAGCCACCCGCAGGAACGGGGTACGCAGACCCCGCCGGCTGAGCAGCTCGTCGGCGTCGGCGGGGCTGAGCAGGTCGGTGAAGCCCTGCGGGTTGGGCAGCTCGGCGGCGCGGGAGAGCAGCGGCGCCCTGCCCCAGTGGGCGGCGGCGAACTTCGCCGGCTCCACCGAGATGCACCGGGCGAGGGCGTCGGTGGCGGAAGACGGAACCGCCGGGCGGCCGCGGCCGCCCGGCGGGTCGAGGTGCGTCACGACGATCCGTCAGCGGGCGCTGCCGTCGGCGCCACCGTCGCGCTGGCCCGGGGTCGCGCCGCCGTCGGCCGGGCCCTCGGCACCACCGTCCGCGCCACCGTCCTGCTGGCCCGGGGTCGCGCCACCGTCGGCCGGGCCCTCGGCGCCACGGTCGGCCCCCTGGTCGGCGCCACGCTCCGCGCCACGGTCCGCGCCGCCGTCGGCGCCACCGTCCTGCTGTCCCGGGGTCGCCCCACCGTCGGCCGGGCCCTCGGCGCCGCCGCCGCTGGTGGTCTGCATGTCGTCGTCGTTGAGTGCCATGGGTGCTCCCTCGGGTGTGCCGCCCCGTCGTACGCCGGGGTCCGTCCTGCGGCGGGTGGTACCCCACGCGCGATCTTCTCTAACCACACCGTAGACGGCGGTTCCCGGCGGCACCGACGGTTCGCCTGGGCCCACCCGGGCTCACCCATTGCGGCAGGTCACGCCGTTGAGGGTGGAGGTGGACGGGGACGGTCGGCGCCCGGGTGGTGCCCTGGAAGCCGAAGCGCGGCCACGCCGCGCACCAGCCAGCGGCAGCGGCCGAGCGGTGCCACGATGGACCCCGGACCGGCCGGAGGAGGGCGCAATGGGGGAACCACATTTCGAGCCGCTGGAGCCGCTGCCCGAGGAGTGGCAGCGCGGCTTGGCGGTGGTGGCGCACCCCGACGACCTGGAGTTCGGCGCGGCGGCGGCCGTCGCGCGCTGGACCGAGCAGGGCAAGGAGATCGTGTACTGCCTGGTCACCCGCGGCGAGGCGGGCATCGACGGGATGCGGCCGGAACGCACCCGGGAGATCCGCGAACGGGAGCAGCGCGAGTCGGCCGCCCTGGTCGGGGTGGACACGGTCGAGTTCCTGGGGCTGCCCGACGGCCTGCTGGAGTACGGCGTCGCGCTGCGCCGCGACATCGCCGCGGTGGTCCGCCGGCACCGCCCCGACATCGTCATCACCAACAACTTCCGCGACACCTGGGACGGGGCGTACGCGCTCAACCAGGCTGACCACATCGCCACCGGCCGCGCAGTGCTGGATGCGGTGCGGGACGCCGGCAACCGGTGGATCTTCCCGGAGCAGCTGGTCGACGGCGTCGAGCCGTGGAACCGGGTACGGCAGGTCTGGGCCGCCGCCTCCCCGGAGTCGCGGCGCGGGGTGGACGTGACGGCGACCTTCGACCGGGGCGTGGCGTCGCTGCGGGCGCACGACGCCTACCTGCGCGGGCTCGGGGACGGGAGCTTCGACATGGAGGAGTTCCTGGAGGGGATCAGCCGGCCCGCCGGCACCCGGCTCGGGGTCCGCCACGGCGCCGCCTTCGAGGTCTTCCCCTTCGACCTCTTCTGAGACGGGTCGTGATTCCGGCTCATGCCGCGGCGGTCTCGTCAGGCAGGCCGGCCACGCCAACGTGACGACTTTGATGAGAGGCCGCCCGGGAGCCGTGGTGTTCGGAAGGATCGGCCCAGGGACCGTTCGTCACGCGAGCCGTTTGAGGTGCTGCCATGTCCGGCACGGCGAGTCATCCACGGGCTCCCTCGCGCACCTGGTACCGGCCAATGGGGCGCCCGCCCCACCGACGAGCCGTACCGGACGGTCACTCCGCTGGAACTGCACTTCGACCTGTGCTTCGTGGCCGCGCTGCGGCAGGCCGCGGACCGGCCGTACCACAACCACTACTGGCCAGCGCTCTACTTCGTCGACGCGGACGGCATCATCCGCAACCACCATTCGGGCGAAGGACGCTACGAGCAATCGGAGCGGGTCATCCAGCGGCTGCTCGGCCTCGAGAGCGAACTCGTCCCGTCGAAGGGCTCGGCTTGGAGGCCGAGGCCGACTGGGACCACCTCCGCACCCCGAGACCTATCGCGGCTACGGGCGCGGCGAGCACTTCGCGTCACCGGACGGCGCCGCGTTCGATGAACGCCGCGCCTACCAGGGTCCCCGAGCGCCTGCGCTTCAACCACTGGGCCCTCGCCGGCGAGTGGACGATCGGGTCTGAGAATGTCGTGCTCGACCAGGCCGGCAGGATCATCGCCTGCCGGTTGCGGTCACGGTGTTTCCGGGCGAGAACTACCGCGCGCCGAGGAACTGGACCGAGCAGGCCTACCGCCAGCTGAGCTACGTCAACGAGGTCGACAAGGGCGGCCACTTCGCGGCCCGGGAAGAGCCGGAACTGTGCACGGCGTGGGTCGCCGCCATCAGCCGCCACACCGAGCAGATGATCCGGGCCGTTCGGCGGGCGGGTTAACTCCCGTCGCCGGCGAAGTCGGCGTCCTCCTGCCACTCCAGGGCCTTGTGGAACCGCTTGGCCCGCTCGACGTCGGAGCCGGTCTCGGCGCGGAGCGGTCCATCGCGCCGGGGATTTTCCTGATCCGGTTCTCGCGCCCCGGTGTTTCTGCGTAATTTGAAGCGGTGACGCCCCCGCAGGGCCACCGCCGAGGCGTGCGGCCAGGGAGTTTCCCTGGATCGAGCCGGGGATGGGCAGCGCGGGGGTGATCGGGCCGGCATCGATCCTGTGCCGACTCCCTGAGGTGCGGTGAGAGGAGATCGTCATGAGCTCGACTTCCGTCCCGGAGGGCCCTGGCTCCGTTTCGCAGGCGCCGGGGCTTCCGGCAG
The DNA here is from genome assembly GCF_045207895.1 of Micromonospora sp. NBC_00898. Classification (NCBI taxonomy): domain Bacteria; kingdom Bacillati; phylum Actinomycetota; class Actinomycetes; order Micromonosporales; family Micromonosporaceae; genus Micromonospora; species Micromonospora sp. NBC_00898. The sequence goes on along the minus strand of NZ_CP108775.1, from coordinate 1,631,729 downwards.
GGTTCACCGACACGTTCACCAGCCGGTACGTCGACATCGGCGAGGTGCGCCTGCACGCGGTCGTCGGCGGCGACGGACCGCCGCTGCTGCTGGTGCACGGCTGGCCGCAGAACTGGTACGCGTGGCGCATGCTGATGCCCACCCTGGCCCGGGACTTCAAGGTCATCGCGGTCGACCAGCGCGGCATGGGGCTGTCCGACAAGCCCGAGGACGGGTACGACCCCGGCACCCAGGCCAACGACATGGTCGCGCTGATGGACGCACTCGGCCACCAGCGCTTCGCCGTGGTCGGCACCGACACCGGACTCCCGATCGGCTACGCGCTGGCCGCGGACCACCCGGACCGGATCGACCGGGTGGCCCTCGCCGAGGTTCCCGGGCCTCCGGGGGCGGTCCCCTCACCGCCCATGTTCGCTCCCGGGCCGCTCAACGACCGGTTCTGGCACATCCCCTTCAACCGGATCAACAAGCTGAACGAACAACTCGTCCAGGGACGGGAGAAACTCTTCTTCAGCTGGGAGTTCACCATCCAGGGCGGGAAGCTGCCCGACGACCTGATCAACTACTACGTCGGTCTGCTCTCCAACCCCGACTCCCTGCGCGGCAGCTTCGGGTTCTACCGAGCGTGGGACGCGATGATGACGCAGAACGAGAAGCGCAAGAACACCCGGCTCGCCATGCCCGTCCTGGCGATCGGCGGAGCGGCAAGCAGCGGCGACAAGGTCGGGGAAGCGATGAAGCTCCTCGCGGACGACGTGCAGACCGCGGTCATTCCCAACAGTGGCCACTTCGTCGCCGAGGAAGCTCCCGACGCGATGCTGGCGGCGCTGACCGCCTTCCTTGCCTCGTACCGCGAAGTGGCGGCGGTGGGCGCCTCCAAGGCTTAGCACACCGACGTCACGTCGTTGTCCGCTGCTCGCCGGGGCGGGCCTGAGGGCAGCCACCGCCACCGGGTGCTGATCGCCGACGAGACCGCGTTCCTGCCGTCAGCCCGGCGGACGAGGCCAGACCGGTGGCGGCCCCGCCGCGGCGGTCATCTGGCCAGGCAATTCGCGACGGTGTGCTGCCACGAGTGGTCGTGGCCGCCCGCCACCGCCGCGATGAAAGTCCCCCAACCGCCCGCGCGTCGAGCCGTGCAGCCCCTGCCAGCGCGCCCAGTCGACATGTTCAAGGCAACCCGTCCCGGGCATAGAAGAACCAGCAGGCGCTGCCGCCCTTGGCGCGGATAGTGATCTCGCCTCCCCGGTCTGCGGTCGCGGTCATGCCCGGCCCGGTGGTATCCGAGTCGCCAGCTCCTGGGCGGCATCAACGGCCTAGGCGGTCCCAGGCCACTTGCTGAACGTGCGGCCGGTCGAGCACCTGGCTAGCCTCGGCACCGGACAATCCGTGGACCCGCGGCTCAACGACGTCTCCTGACGGCGCCTCTTCCCCGAAGGACGATGACGCAGCTGACGCGGTCCGTGACCCCTGACGTGCGGCCAGCAGTTGGTGGCGGCCGTAGGCCAACGACAAACTGGCGTTCCACCCCGGCTGGCGCCGATGGTGGCCCACGAGGACAGTCAGCAACCACCGGCGGGGAGCCCTGCCGGGAAATGCCGCAAAGGTGGTCACGGTGGTCTGAAGTGCCGAAGGCGTCAGGGGGCGACGTGAGGATGCCGGCTCCGCTGCTGCGACAGCGCGACGAACCGCTCAGTGCGTCCTTCCCGGAACTGTTCTTCGATCTGGCATTCGTGTTGGCGTTGAGGCAGCTGTCCGGGGTCCTCCTGTCCAACATGACCGTCGCCGGAGCGCTGAACACCGTCCTTCTCCTGTTGCCTCTCTGGTGGGTCTGGGTGGTGACCACCTGGTTCTCCGACTGGTATGCACGCGCCAACCGCAGGGTGCGGACTCTGCTGGTCGGCTCGACCCTGGGCGTGATCTTGATGAGCGCCGCTGTCCCGTACGTCGAGGAGGGACAGGCGGCTCTCTTCGCCGGCACCTACGTCGCCGTTCACGTAGGTCGGAGCGCTTTCGCGGCGCTGGCGCTGCGGGGGCATCCGCTGCGCAGGCGCCCCTTGAGAATCTTCGTCTGTTTCAGCACGTCTGGGGTCCTGTGGCTGGGGGGGCATTCTGGGCGGCGGCGCGAATACCGACGTGGGTGGCGGCGTTGGCACTCGACTATTCCGGGCCGCTACTGGGATGGCGGGCGCCCCGGCTTGGCCGGGCGCGGCCGGAGGAACTGCGACTGCGAGGGGCCCATCTAACCGAGCGGTACCAGCAGATTTTCATCATCGCTCTAGGCGAGCTCCTGTTCTCCGCCGGTCTGGTCTACTCCCGGACCGACAAGGGTCTCCTCCACTCCGCTGCGTTTCTGGTGGTCTTCGCTGCCACGGTGCTGATCGGGTTGTCGTACGTCACTCCGGCGGGAACGTATCTCGGCGCCGCCATCGAGCAGCGTGGTCTGTTTTGGTTCAGCACGCTGACTGGCGACCTGCACCTCGTCATGATCGCCGGCGTCCTGGCCTCCTCCGTCGCCGCTGAAGCTGTCATCGCGCACCCGACTGAACAGGGATCCGGCGCGGCCATCGCCATCACGGTCGCCGGCCCCGCTCTGTTTCTCGCCGGTCGGGTCCTACTGTCCGCCACCATCTACCGCCGGCTGTCCTGGCCCCGCCTGATCGGCCTGCTCGCCATACTCGTCGCCGCCGTCACCGCCCATTGGTTGCCGCTGATCGGCGTCAGCGTCACAACGACCGGAGTGCTTCTCGTGGTGGCCGTCGCCGAGAACCGGCCCACCCAGCCGCATCCGACCGGCAGCTAGTGCCTCGTCATGCAGCCTTGAACGGGTAATCCGGGTGGCGGATTTTGGATCCGATGGCGAATGCGCTGCAACCGCTGACCCTCGGCCATCGACACCTGCCGGACACACCTCCGGACGTCTACCCACCAGCCACCACCTCCCACACGAGTGATGGGAGACAGCCTGCCCGACACGTCCTCAGAATCGAAGGCATCGTCTGCTCCTCATCCGGGTTGGGATTGGGGGTCAGTGACCGGCGTTCTGGCCGCCGTCGACGTGCAGGATCTCGCCGGTGACGAAGGGCGCCGACTCGAGGTAGACGACGGCGTCGACGACGTCGCTGGTCTTACCCATCCGGCCGACCGGGTGCAGGCCGGCGAGCGTCTCGTGGGTCTCGACCGGGTGCATCGGGGTCTTCCGCCCCGGTGGCCAGCAGGTGCGGCAGGGCGCGCCGGGTGAGGTGGAAGAAGCCGGCGAGGTTGATCCCGGTGACCAGGTCGTACTCCTCGTCGGTGTAGTCGGTGAACGGCTTGGCCACGAACACGCCCGCGTTGTTGACCGCTTCGTGTATGTCGTCGCGGATCTCCCACCGCACGCGCAGCAGGCGGAACCAGTGCAGCAGCGCGATGGTTTGTTCGACCACCCACCGGTGCACGCCCAGGCCGGAGCCATGGCCGGTGCCGCGGCGGGCGACGTGTGGGGTGATCCCATAGGCGCGAACTGCGCCGACGGCCCGCCCCACCGGGGTGGAGCGGGCCGGGACGGCGCCGGTCAGGGAATCATCCGGCCCAGGTCCTTCGGCATCTGCGACTTGACGTCCTGCCACTCGCCCTGGGTGACGTGCTGGCGCAGGGTGTCCAGCACCACCTGCACCACCCGCTCAGTGCCGCCCTCCACGTCGTACGGGAAGCCCTGGCGGACCTCGTAGAGGAAGTCCTCCCGGTTCAGCTTGATCGGCACGTTGTCGGGCTGCCAGCCGTCGAAGTACATGCCGCGAACCAGCACCGGCAACTGCTGGGCGAACTCCACGCTCTGCGTCACCGGCATCCGGTCGCGCAGCAGGTGCAGCACCGTGCGCAACGCCGCGTAGGACTGGTTGCGCTGCTCCTTCGGCCAGCCGTACGCCTGCTCGATGTCCTTGAGAATCAGGTTCGTCTTGTCCAGTGAGGACTCGACCGCAGAAATCAGCTGCTCAGCCATCTGCCCACCCCCGTGCGTCGGTTTCCCAGCGTCGGTCGTCGGTGCGGCGCGGCGGCCCGCTGGGCCCCCGCCAGAGCCGGGTCGGGCTGAACCGCCCGGGTCGCTCGCCACGCCGGGGCACGTCGGACTTCCCGACCACGTGCAGCACCCCGCCGCGGCGTGCATCCGCTACCACCCGCACCGTCATGGCCCACCTCCTGTCGGCCTGCGGTCGCGTCGGTCGACGGACCGCACACACCGCCCATGCTGCGGGGAGAGCGGGTGAGCCGGCCTCACCCGACCCGGGTGAATCAGTCCGCGCCGAGCAGGGCCCGCAACTGCTGGCCGTTGCGCTGGGCGTAGTCGCGGTAGCAGTTGTTCATCAGCACGTGCGTCTGCTCGGCCTCACCGGCCAGCTCGCGCAGCTTCGGCGCCCAGTCCCGCAGCTCCCGCTCGGAGTACTCGTAGCCGAACTTCTCGTGGATGTCCTTGCTGGTCCACTTGTCGCTGTGCCCGTGGAACCGGACCACCGCCAGGTCCGCGGTCGCGGCCAACACCGGCGGGACGGAGGACCTGTGCCCCTGCGGCATGTCGACGCAGACGTACGCCAGTTCGTGCTCGCGCAGGAAGCTCAGCGTCTCGTCGCAGTTGTCACCGTCGAACCAGGACGCGTGCCGGAACTCGAAGACCGGGCGCAGCGGGGCGCAGCGCCGCGCCACCTCCAGCAGGTACTGCTTGTTGTCCCGCTTGATGGTGAACCAGGGCGGGAACTGGAACAGCAACGCGCCGAGCCGGTCCGCCTCGACCAGCGGGTCCAGGGCGGACAGGAAGCGGGTCCAGACCTCCTCGTACGCCTGCGGCGGCAGGTCGTCGGGGTAGACGTTCTTCTTGTCCGTCTCCGGGCGCAGATCCTTGTAGAGCGCGCCGACCCGGGTCGGATGCCCGGTCAGCAGGCTGAACGCCTTGATGTTGAAGGTGAACCCGGGCGGGGTGCGGTCCACCCACAGCCGCGCCGTCCGCTCGGCGGGCGGCGAGTAGTAGGTGGCGTCGACCTCCACCAGCGGGAACTGTCTGGCGTAGTGGGCCAGCCGTTTCTCCGGGGTGTCCGCCGTCTGCGGATACCAGCCGGAGTCGAGCAGGGTCCGGTCGGTCCACGAGGCGGTGCCCACCTTGATCTCACCCATGGGTGGAGTCCACCGCGTGTCGGACCGACCGGCAACTCGCCGCGGCGCTCAGGCCGCCCGCCGCTCCCGGGTCTGCTTGCACGCCACGCAGGAGGTGGCCGACGGGAAGATCTCCAGTCGCTCCACCGGGATCGGTGCGGAGCACCCCTCGCAGAACCCGTAGGTGCCCTCGTCGAGCCGGGTCAGCGCGTGCTCGAACTGGGCGCGCCGGTCCAGGATGGTGCGCAGCAGGGACTGCGCGGTGTCCCGCTCGGCGGTCTTGGTGCCGCTGTCGGCCTGGTCGTCGCCGGCGGTGTCGCCGACCTCCACCAGGCGCAGCACCTGGCTCTGCAGCACCGCCTGGTCGTACTCCGCGGTCAGCTCGTCGTAGCGCGACCGCAGGGACTCCCGGATCTGGTCGATCTCCGCCTGGGACCGGCCCGTGGCTACCGTGTCGTGGACGAGCATCGCTGCCTGCCTTTCGTGGGGCCTCACATCGGTCCGGGGCGCTGCGACGCCCCGGACCTGTTCGTCGGTGGCCCGGGTGAGATCACCCGTGCTCTGTGAGCCGGGCGATTACCCGCACCCGGAAAGAATCAAACCGACGATTTTTCGCCCGCCGACGGGTCGCCTGTCCGGTTCGCCACGGCAGGTCCGCGGGTCGGCTCAGCCCGGCTCCACCACCGCCGGGCGGCGGGGGTCGTCGACCCGGACCACCACGTCGGCGAAGGAGGCCGGCGCGACCTCGTCGGCGTACCGGGCGAAGGCGGGCAGCGTCCAGCGCAGGTCCGGGTCGGTACGCCGGGCCAGCGCGGCCGGGGTGAGTTCCAGGTGCACGGTGACATCGAAGGGCAGCCCGCCGCCGAGCAGCAGCGCCCCGCTGACCAGCACGACCCCACCGGGCGGCAGCTCGACGTACCCGACGCGGCTGGCCCGATCGGTCGCGGCGTCCCAGAGCGACGGGAGCAGTCGACCCGACCCGTCCGCGCCGGCCGGGTCGAGCACCTCCCGGCGCAGCCCGGTCTCGTCGACCCAGCCCTCGTAGTAGGCGTCGGGGTTGGTCCGGCCCTGTTCCAGGCGCACCGAGGCGGGGCGGAGGAAGTCGGTGGCGAGCACGTGCAGCACCGGGCGCCCGGCGGCGCGCAGCGGGTCGACCAGGGCCGCGGCCAGCGCGTCGGGATTGGCGGCCGGGGGACCGTCGACGGCGACCCGGAGCCGGCCCGACACGGCGGTGCCGGCGAGCCGGTCGGCCAGCTCGGCGACGAGTCGTTCGGGCGTGATCGGGCGGACGCGCATCCGACCATGGTGCCCGGCCGGGCCGGTGGCCGGCGAGGGACCCGGCGGGCTCAGCCGGTGCGGTCGATGGTGACGCGGGCGTCGTCGGCGAGCCGGTACCCGACGCCGTAGACGGTGGTGACCAGAGGGACGTCCACGCCGACCTTGCCACGCAGCCGCCGGACGTGCACGTCCACCGTGCGGACGCCGGCGTGCTCGTAGCCCCAGACCGCGTTGAGCAGTTGCAGCCGGGTGAAGACCCGGCGCGGGTGGGCGACCAGGTGCAGCAGCAGGTCGAACTCCAGCCGGGTCAGCGGCAGCGGCTCGCCGTCGCGCAGCACCGAGCGGGAGGCGGCCAGGATGTGCAGGGTCGGAATGGTCGGCGCGAGGGGGCGGGACGGGGACCGGCCGGCCGGCACCGGGTCGGGGCGGCGCTCCGCCGGGCCGGCGCCGCTGGAGATGACCGCGTCACCGCGTTCCAGCATCTCCCGGGCGGCCTCCAGCAGCCGGCGCGCGGGTGGGGTCAGGGACTCCTCGCAGGCGAGCGGGATGGACAGGGTCACCGTGAGCACGGGTGCGGCCGTGTTCGCGGGGCGACGCTGGCCGCCGGGTGGACGACCGGGAACCGCGGGTTGGGACGTATGCCATCCGGCGCGCGACGAGGCGGGGCTGACCGACATGGTCCTCCTTGGCTGGTCCGGGTAACTCCCCACGGCCCGGGACGCCGCTTCATCGATGCTTCCCGGCGCCTGTGCGAGGGTCAAGGGGCGGCTACGTTGCATGAATGTGACAATTGACGAACACATCGGAGCCACCCGCTCGCTCTCCGTGCGAGGCCAGATGATTACAGCAGAGTCGCCGGGATGGCCCGATACAGGGGGGGTCCCCGACCGGTTCACATTGGCCGGTGGCATCGCACGGCCGCTGCTCACGCGGTGCGGACACGGGAACGCCGGGGGCCCGGGCCGCGCCGACCCCGGGCACCCGGCCCGCCGCGTGGCTCCGCCGGTTCAGCGCTCCCGGTCCACCTCGACGCGGGCCTCGTCGGCGAGCCGGTAGCCCACGCCGTACACGGTGGTCACCAGCGGGGTGTCCGCGCCGAGCTTGGCGCGCAGCCGGCGGACGTGCACGTCCACGGTCCGGGCCACCGCGTGCTCGTAACCCCAGACGTTGGCGAGCAGTTGCCGACGGGTGAAGACCCGGCGCGGGTGCTCGGCGAGGAAGAGCAGCAGGTCGTACTCGATCCGGGTCAGCGGGATCCCCCGCGGGCCGCGGCGGACGAGCCGGGAGCCGGCCAGGATCCGTACCGCGTCGGGACCGGATGCTGGGACGACGTGCCGCACGGGCCGGCCGCTCAGCGGAACAGCGGCGGGTCAACCCGGTAGCCGGGCACCGACGGCCAGCGCACCGTCAGCACCACCGATTCCCGCTCCGCGTACCAGGAATGGTCGACGCCCCGGCCCCACACCACGTAGTCGCCGGGCGCGCCGAGCACCACCGTGCGGTCCGGCAGCTCCACCCGGAACCGGCCACTGATCAGCACCAGCAGCGCGGTGCGGCGCTCGCCGGTGGCCCATTGTGAACGGGCCTCCCCCGCCGGGTGCACACCCCACTTCACCTCGACCTCGGTGCTGTGCCGGACGTCCCCCGGCGGCTTGAAGTGGCCGAGCAGCCAGCCCGCGTCGGTGGCGCCGTCCACGCCCGCGTTGCCGACGTACACCGAATCGTCCATCCGTCCCCTCCCCCGCCGGGCTGGCAAGCTACCAGGCGCGGCCGGCCGGGGTCCCACTAACCTGGACTGATGACCGACGACCTCGACGCGGAGACGCTCGCCTTCGCGCACCGGATGTTCGACCTGGCGCGCGGTGGGTCGACCGAGGAACTGGCCGGGTACGTCGACGCCGGCCTGCCGGTCAACATGACCAACGACAAGGGCGACACGCTGCTGATCCTCGCCGCGTACCACGCCCACCCGGACACCGTGGCCGCGCTGGCCGCCCGCGGCGCCGACCACGCCCGGATCAACGACCGGGGCCAGACCGCGCTCGCCGCGGCGGTCTTCCGGCAGAACACCGAGGCGGTACGCGTGCTGCTCGACGCCGGCGCCGACCGGACCACGGCAGCCCCTCGGCGGTGGAGACGGCCCGCTTCTTCGACCTGCCGGAGATGCTGGCGGCGCTCGGCCGGAGCTGATCCTCCGGCGGCGTGTCGTCCCCGAGCCGCCCCGGTCGCCGGTGCGCCGGCCGGCGGGGCGGTATACAGATGCGGTGGAAGATCCCGTACCCGAGCAGATGCGCACGGCGGCCGGCGCCCTGCTGGCGGCGCTCGACGAGTCGGGCCGGCAGCGCGCCGGCCACGCCTTCGACGACGAGCCGGCCCGGCGGTGGCTGGAGTACCGGCCGCGACCCCGACCCGGCGTGCCCCTCGCCGACCTGGACGTCGCGGCCCGCAAGGCGGCGCACCGGCTGCTCGCCACCGCGCTGAGCCCGCCGGCCTACGCGCAGGCGATGGCGATCATCGCGCTGGAGGAGGTGCTCGACCGGGCGGAGGGCTGGCGGCGCGGCCGGCACAGCGGCGACTACTGGGTGGCCCTCTTCGGCGACCCGGTCGCCGACGACCGGTGGGGCTGGCGGATCGAGGGGCACCATCTCTCGGTGAGCATGACCGTGGTCGACGACCAGGTCTCCCCCGCCCCGCTCTTCTTCGGTGCCAACCCGGCCACCGTCCGGCACGCCGGCCGGCCGGTCTCCCGGCCGCTCGGTCCGGAGGAGGACCTGGCCCGGGAGCTGCTGGACACGCTCGGGCCGGCGGGACGGGCCGCGGCGATCATCGCCGACGAGGCGCCCGGCGACATCATCAGCGCCACCCGACCGACCGCCCCCGCCCGGCTCGACCCGCTCGGGGTGCCCCGCGACCGCCTGACCCCGACCAGCCGGGCGCTGCTCGACCAGCTCGTCGCCCTCTACCTCGACCGGCTCCCGCCGGAGCTGGCCGCCCGGGAGGCCGGCCGGCTCGACGGTGGGGAGCTGCACTTCGCCTGGGCCGGCCCGACCCGGCCGGGGCAGCGGCACTACTACCGGGTCCAGGGCGACGACCTGCTGATCGAGTACGACAACACCACCGACGACGGCAACCACGCGCACACCGTCCTACGCCGCCCGGCCAGCGACTTCGGCGCCGACGTCCTCGCCGCCCACCACGCCACCGCCCACTGACGCCCGCAGCGGTCCGACGACGGGCGGCGGGTCCGGTCAGGGGCGGCGGGCTTCGATGAGGAAGCGTTGGGCGTGGGCGACGAAGGGGCCCTCGGCGCGGATGCGGTCGTGCAAGCGGCGCAGCTCGTCGCGGTAGCGGTCGACGGTGAAGCCGGGCACGGTCCAGATCACCTTGCGCAGGAAGTAGACCACGGCGGCGATGTCGTGGAAGACCGTCCGCAGGGTGGCCGTACGCAGGTCGACGACCTCCAGCCCGGCGGCCCGGGCGGCGGCGACCGCCTGCTCGGGGTGCCGGCTGGCCGGCGGCGGCAGCGGGCCGAGGATCGCCTCGCTCAGCTCGCGGACCGTGCCCGCGCCGATCTGCTGGGACAGGTAGCTCCCACCGGGGCGGAGCACCCGGACGATCTCGTCCCACCAGGTCTCCACCGGGTGCCGGCTCGTCACCAGGTCGAACGAGCCGTCCCGGAACGGCAGCGGGGGCGCCCCGGCCACCCGGACCACGGTGGCGCCGACCCGGCGCAGCGTCCGGCGGGCGACCTCGACGTTGGGCGGCCAGGCCTCGGTGGCGACCAGCAGCGGCGGCGGCGTGGGTGTCTCCGCGAGCACCTCTCCCCCGCCCGTGTCGATGTCCAGGGCGGCGGCGACCGTGGCCATCCGGGCGCCGACCAGCCGGGCATAGCCCCACGGCGGGCGTTCCTCCGTGGCCCGCCCGGCCAGCCAGGAGAAGTCCCAGCCGTCGACCGGCACGCCGGCGCCCTCGGCGATCAGGTCCTCGAAGTCGCGAACCGCGTGCATCGGGCCAGCCTGCCGCCGCCGCCCGGCATCCGGCAAGCGGATTCCCCACCCACCGACGCCTCGCCACGGCCGTCGCGGGTGACGTTGGATGCGGCGGCACCGGGAGTGCGGCCGGTCAGGCCGGCGGGCGGACGATCTCGACGGTGGAGCCGGTGACCGTGCCCAGCGCCTCGAAGCCGCTCGGCTCGACGCGGCCCCGATCGAACTGGCGCATCAGCCGGGCACCCAACCAGACCCCGACCCCGCCGACGGCCAGGGCGACCAGCTCGGTGACCAGCAGCACGGCGGTGGCGCCGCGCTGCGGCGACTGGGCCCGGATCAGGCAGGTGAGCAGGAAAAGCCCCGCCATCGCGGCGTTGACCAGGTTGAAGGTGACGGCGGTACGGCGGGTCCGGCCGGCGCGGACGTCCCACAGGTCGACCATCCCGGCGACGGCGGCGAGGGCGGCCGCGACCAGCGCGGCGACCGCGCTCCAGTAGCCCACCTCGCCGAGAAAGGCGGGGCCGCCGGCCACGTCGGCCAGGTCGAACACGGCGGCGCTGACGAAGAGCCCGAACGGGAACGTCACCAGCATCGGTTGGATGGGGTGCCCCTGCACCCGCAGTCGGCTCTCCATCGGTTCCTCCCCAGGATCGGTGCAGCTCGCCAGTTCAGAGTGCTACCCGACCGCCAATGGGACGAAACGAACGCCGTTCAGCTCTCCCGGGGCCGGGAGACGGTGATCACCAACCGCTCGGCCACCTCGCGCAGCGGGATGTCCAGCGAGGCGGCGGCGCTGCGGAGCACGTCCAGCGCCTCCGGGGCCGGGCAGCCGCGCTGGGTCATGATCACCCCGATGGCCTGCCCGACGACCCCCTCCTCCAGCAGGATGGAGTCGAGCTGACCGGCCTTCGCCGCCTGCCGGGCCCGGTCCCGGACGGCGGCCAGCAGCAGCCCGGCGTGCTCGGCGAGGAGCATCGCGGTGAGTTGGGGCCGGGTGGTCAGCCCGGGGGCCGACTCGGCGTACAGGTTGATCGCGCCGATCACCTGCTCGTCGACGTCGACCGGCGCGGAGATCACCCCGTGGACGCCCAGGCCGCGGGCCCGGGTGGTCCAGTCCGGCCAGCGCGACTCCCGCGCCAGCTCCTCCGCCATGATCATCTCGCGGCGGCGGATGGCGCTCATCGCCGGCGAGTCCGGGCCGTACCGCAGGTCGTCCAGCTCGGCCAGCCGGGGGTCGGAGGCGGCCACACCGGCCGGCTCACCGGCCCGCAGGGCGGTGAAGCCGCAGCTGGCCACCCCCGGTACGGCGTCCCGGGCGATCCGCACCAGCGCGGTCAGGGCCTCGTCGAAGTCGGTGATCCCGATCAGGCCGGCGGTCAGCTCGCGCAGCAGCGCGGCGGTCTCCAGCACTCCGAGGTTGTCGCTCATGGGCTCCCGCGTGTCCAGGTTCACCGGGCCACGGCCCCCGCCGCCCGCGGGTGCCGCCCCGCGATGTCCCCGTCCGGCGCCATTGCCAGTCCCATCCGTCGTCTCTCCCTGACTCGAAAGCCTCGGGCTACTACCCTCGCAAACCAGGATCGAAACTGTGCAAAGGGGTCCCTTCCGCGCGGCTGGCGCGCCGGAAGGGACCCCTGGTGACGCTCAGCGGGAACCGGAGATGAGCCGCCGCCCGACGGAGGCGATCAACCGGTCCAGCTCCGAGCCGAACGGGTTGTCGTGCACCAGGTACGTCCAGGTGGCGCTGGGCCGGACCAGCTTCGAGGCATCCGGCTCCCAGCCCTCGTCGAACTCGGTCTCCTCGAAGGTGGCGATGGTCCGCGTCTCGATCTCGGGGATCAGCGCGTTGAACGCGGGCACGGCGCTGCGGTGGAACTCGTCGAGCGGGTCGAGCCGGCCCAGGGCGCGCAGGTGCACGCCCTCCCGGACCTCCGACAGCTCGGCCAGGTGGTCGGCCCAGAGCCGGTCGGTGTGGTAGAGGGCGATCGACCGGGCCGCGTCGGCGAGCAGGTCCTCGTCCATCTCGCCGGCCTTCTCCGGCACCCGCTCCAGCAGCATCAGCGCGGCGATGTCGCTGGTCAACAGCCGCTCGCGCCGCTCGGCGAGGGCCTTGCGCTGCTGCTCGATCACCACGCTGTAGCGCCAGGTGTTGCGGTGGATCTCGTGGTTGACGCCCTCGGCGACCCGCTGGGCGTGCTCCACCGCGTAATCCACCTGCGGGTCGGTGACCAGGCCGTCGGCGTTCATCCGCGGCGAGGCCGGGATGGCGTCGCCGGCGTGCCGGACCACCAGGTCGTCCTCCAGGCTGACGAAGAAGACCGAACCACCGGGGTCGCCCTGCCGGCCGGCCCGGCCGCGCAGCTGGTCGTCGACGCGGCGGCTGTCGTGCCGACCGCTGCCGATCAGGTACAGGCCGCCCAGCTCGGCCACCCGCTCCTGGTCGGCCTGGTCGCTGCCGCCCAGCCGGATGTCGACGCCCCGGCCGGCCATCTGGGTGGAGACGGTCACCGCGCCGTACGCGCCGGCCTCGGCGATGATCGCCGCCTCGTCGTCGTCGTTCTTGGCGTTGAGCACCACGCAGGGCACCCCGGCGGCGTGCAGGCCGGCGGCCAGCCCCTCGGACTCCTTCACGTCCAGGGTGCCGACCAGTATGGGCCGACCCCGCTCGTGGTTGCGCTTGATCTCGTCGATCAGCGCCTCTTCCTTCTCCGCGCGGGTGGCGTAGATCCGGTCCGGCTCGTCCTCGCGGACGCACGGGGTGTTCGGCGGGATCACCGCCACCTCGAGGCCGAAGAACTCCCGCAGCTGGTCGCCGACGAGCACCGCGGTCGCGGTCATGCCGCAGACCGTCGGGTAGAGCGCGATGTACGCCTGCACCGCGATGGTGCCCAGCACCTCGCCCTCGACCGTGGCGTCCAGGCCCTCCTTCGCCTCGACCGCCGCCTGCAACCCGTCCGGCCAGCGGCGGCGCTGGGCGACCCGGCCGCGCATCTCGTCGATCAGCTCGACCGAGCCGTCCCGGACGATGTAGTCGACGTCGCGGTGCAGCAGGGCGTGCGCGTGCAACGCCACGTTCACCGCGGAGAGCTGCCCGACGTGCTCGGAGTCGTACAGGTCGATGCCGCCGAGCTTGGCCTCGATGGTGGCCAGGCCGGCCGCGGTGAAGGCGACGCTGCGGCCGTCCTCGGCGACGGTGTAGTGCTTGCCCTTGCGCAGGCCACGCACCAGCGCGGCGGCGGCGTGCACCGGGTCCTGCTCGCCGGGGACCGCGCCGGCGAGGACCATCGGCACCCGGGCCTCGTCGATCAGGATGGAGTCGGCCTCGTCGACGATGGCGGTCTTCAGCGGCTGCTGGACCCGGTCGTCGAGGTCGGTGACGAGCTGGTCGCGCAGGTAGTCGAAGCCGGCCTCGCTGACCGAGACATAGGTGACGTCGCAGGCGTAGGCGGCACGCCGCTCGTCGGGGGTGGAGGCCTCGTTGACCCAGCCCACGGTGAGCCCGAGCAGGGTGTAGACGGGGCTCATCCACTCGGCGTCCCGGCGGGCCAGGTAGTCGTTGACGGTGAGCACGTGGACCGGGCCGCTGCCCATCCGCACGTGCCCGTACGCGGCGATGGTGGCGGTCAGCGTCTTGCCCTCACCGGTGGCCATCTCGGCGACCTTGCCGGAGAGCAGCGCCATCGCGCCGAGCAGCTGCACGTCGTACGGCCGCTGGTCGAGGCCGCGGCGGGCGGCCTCGCGGCCGATCGCGCAGATCTCCTCGTACCCGGTGGCGGCCTTGGCGGCCTCGGTCAGCTCGGCGTCGTCGAGCCCCGTCAGCTCCTCCTCGCGCGCCTCGATGGCCGGCAGCAGCTTCTCCAGCGGGGCCAGCTCGACCGTGGTTCCCGGCCGCTGGAGGAACCGCCGGAACCTGCTCTTCACCCGTTGCGACACACCCATGAGCGGCAACGGTACGCGAACGGTGGCCGATTGTGCGGCCCACCCGGTCCGGGGTCGGCGGCGTGTCCGGTTCGGGCCACAAAAGCCCAGGTCGGCTGCGGTGCGCCCGGTCAGCTGACGAGGAGCTGATGGGTGGCCAGCTCGCGGTAGAGCGGACTGGTCACGGTGAGCTCGTCGTGGCTGCCGACGGCGACCACCCGGCCGCCGTCGAGGACCACGATCTGGTCGGCGTCCACGACGGTGGAGAGCCGGTGGGCCACGATCAACAGGGTGCGCCGGACCGCCACCGCGTCGATCGCCCGCCGCAGCGCCGCCTCGTTACGGGCGTCGAGGTTGCTGGTCGGCTCGTCGAGCAGGAGCACCGGCGGGCCGGCCAGCAGCGTCCGGGCGATGGCCAGGCGCTGCCGCTCACCCCCGGACAGCAGCACGCCGCCCTCACCGACCTGCACGCCCAGCCCTTCGGGCGCCCGCTCGGCCAGGTGCCCCAGGTTGACCTCGTCGAGCACGGCCCGGAGCCAGTCGTCGGTGGCGTCCGGCGCGGTGATCAACAGGTTCTCCCGGAGCGTGCCGGCCAGCACCGGGGCCTCCTGCTCGACGTACCCGAGCCGGGACCGCAGCGCGTCGCGGGGCAGGTCACGCACGTCCACCCCGTCCAGGCGCAGCGCACCCTCGGTGACCTCGTAGAAGCGTTCGACCAGGGCGAGCAGGGTCGACTTGCCGGCGCCGGAGGGACCGACCAGGGCGGTCCGGGTGCCGGCCGGCATGGTGAAGCTCACCTCGTGCAGCACCGGCGGTCCGCCCGGGTAGCCGAACCCGACCCGGTCGAACTCGATCGCCGCCGGCCCACCGGCCGCCGCCGGGACCGCCACCGGCCGGGGCCGCCGGTCGCCGTCCCCCTCCTGCGGTACGGCGAGGATCTCCTCAATCCGCGCGAGAGCGCCCAGCCCGCTCTGCAGCTGGGTGTACGCGTGCACCGCCTGCCCCAGCGGCAGCACCAGGAAGAACAGGAACATCACGAAGGCGACCAGGTCGCCGACGCTGATCGCCCCGGCGGCCACCCGGGCCCCGCCGACGGCCAGCACGAGCAGGAAGGCGCCCTGGACGGTGACCGTGCTGGCCGGGCCGACCACCGCCTGCACCCGGGCCACCCGCAGCCCCGCCGCGTACGCCTCGACGGCGCTGCCGGCGACCGTGTCCGCCTCCCGGGCCTCCGCCCGGCTGGCCCGGATGGTGCGGGCCGCCGAGATGGCCCGCTCGACGGCGGAGGTCATCTCACCGACCCGTTCCTGGGCCCGGCGGGCCAGTCCGCGTACCCGGCGGGCGGCGGTGAGGGCGAACCCGATGCCGACCCCGACGGCGGCCAGCGTCACCCCGAACAGCGGCGGGTCGAGCAGGAGCATCGCGGTCCCGGCGCCCAGCACCATCACCGCCCCGGTGACGGTCTCGAAGAGCCCGGAGGTGACCACCGCCCGCAGCAGGGTGGTGTCCGAGCCGACCCGGGAGAGCAGGTCGCCGGTGCGGCGGCGGTCGTACTCGGCGATCGGCAGCCGCAGCAGGTGCCCGGCGAGCCGGCGGCGGGTGCCCAGCACCAGCCCCTCCGCGGTGCGTTGCAGCAGGTAGTCGCGGAGCCCGCCGACCCCCGCGCCGACCACCACCAGGGCCACCAGCGCCACGACGAGTCCGGCGATCGGCCGGGCGGCGGTCATCCGGTCCAGCACCACCCGGGTGAGCAGGGGCTGCCCGAGGGAGGCCCCGGCGCCGGCCAGCGACAGCGCGCCCACCACGACGAGGGTGCCGCGGTGGGCGCGCAGGTACGGCAGCAGGGCGGCGAGCCCGGGCGGGCGGGCGGGTTCCGGCCGAAGGGCGGCTCCGGTGGTCATGGGCGAAGCGTAGTGGTCCGCCGCCGGGCCCCCGGCTCAGCCGGTGAGCACGACCTGGAGCTCCGACCGGCGACGCTCGGCCAGGTCGGTCAGCAGCGCCGGCGCCTCCTCGAACGGCACCACCGCCGAGACCAGGTGCTTGCGGATCAGGTCGCCGTACTGCCGCAGCAACTCGATGGTCTCCGCGGACAGCCGCTCCCGGTCCCAGGTGGGGGCGAGCCCGCGCGGCACCCGCCCGATCTGGGCGCAGCGCAGCGACAGGCCGTTGTGGTGGAACTCCTCGCCGAACCGGACCTCGTCCGCACCGGCCTGGTAGAACGCCAGGTCGATGACGGTGCCCTGGGGGCGCAGCAGGCGCAGCGCGAGGTGCAGCGCCCAGGCCTGACCCCGGCACTGGAACACCACGTCGGCGCCGCGGTCCCCGGCGGCGTGGTTCCACCGGGTCTTGAGCACCACCGCCGGGTCGTCGGCCCCCGGGTCGAGGGTCTCCAGGCCGAGCGCCTCGGCCACCTCCCGCCGCTGCGGCGTCGGGTCCAGCACCACCACCGAGGCGGCGCCGTGCCGTCGGGCGAGCAGCGCGGTGAGCAGCGCCACGACTCCGCTGCCGACCACCGCGACCCGCCGGCCGCGTACGCCGTCGCCGAGCGAGCGCACGTCGGTGCCGCACAGGTCGGCGGCGGCGTGCAGCAGGCCGTTCGCGCAGATCGGGCCCATGTGCGCGACGTACACGCCGAGCAGCGGGTCGAGGTCCTCCGGCAGCGGCACGAAGCGTTCGGCGACCGGGTCGGCGACGTACCCGGTGCGGTGTCCGTAGGTCATCGCGCCCACGGTGCCGACGCCGATCGCCGGGGTGCGGCTCTCCACCACCCGCCCGACCTGCATGTAGCCGAGCCGGTCCACCGGGTACGGGGCGCTCGCCTCCCCCGGCTGGAACAGGCCGAGGTCGGCGTTCCAGGAGACGTTGAGGTACGGGTTGGTGCCCTTGACGTAGCTCAGTTCGGTGCCGGCGGAGACGCCGCTGTAGAGGGTCTCCACCCGGAACGCGCCGTCGCGCAGCTCGGCGGCGTCCTGCTCGACCAGCTCCACCCGCCCGGGGCCGCTGACCACCACGACCTTGTCACGCATCGACGGTCACCCCCGCCGGCGTGGCGTCCGCCACGGCTGTCCGGGGCCGCGCTGCCGGACCGGTGGGCAACGACACGCTGCGCCCGGTCCGGGCGGACTCGGCCACCGCGAGGGCCAGCCGCTGGGTGCGCAGGGCCTCCGCGTACGGGACGCGGACGTCGTCGCCGACCCCCCGCACCGCGTCGACGAAGGCCCGGTCGACGGCCGCCCGGGCGCCGTCCGGGTCGGCGGGCAGATGCCGCTCGCCGTCCGCGTCGCGGACGGTCAGGCCGTCCTCGGCCAGCGACAGCGCCAGCCCGTCGGCGAGGATCTCCAGGCCGGCCCGGTGCTTCCAGGTCAGCACGCACGCCGCGGCGAGCGTGCCGACTGCGCCGCCGTCGAAGCGCAGCGTCGCCGCGGTGACCGAGTCGATGTCGGCGCCGTCGACCGGCGGCGGGGTGCCGTCGCCGTACGCGGTCACCTCGGTGGCCTCGCCGACCAGCGCGCGGATCAGGTCGAGCACGTGCGCGGCCTGCTCCACCACCGGGCCGCCGGAGTGGTCCCGCCGGGCCCACCACGCCACCGGCGGCACCTTGTCCAGCCAGGCGCCGTTGACCATCCGCACCGGACGGTCCACGAGCAGCTCCCGGGCCTGCTCGACCACGTGCAGGTAACGCCAGTGGTGGCCGACCGCGGTCAGCAGCTGCCGCCGCTCGACCAGGTCGGCGATCCGCTCCGCGGTCTCCAGGTCCACCGCGACCGGCTTCTCCACGAACATCGGCACGCCGGCGGCGATCACCGCCTCCTCGACCGGCCCGTGCGCGAACGGCGGCACGCAGACGTACACGGCGTCCGGGCCGGCGGCGAGCAGCTCGTCCACATCGGCGAAGGCACGGGCGCCGTGCGTACCGGCCAGCGCCTCGGCCGCGTCCCGGGCCACGTCGGTCACCCCGAGCAGTTCCACGTCCTCGAAACCGGTCAACACGCGGGCGTGGCGTTGCGCCACCCCGCCGGCCCCTACCAGTCCCACCCGGCACGCACGCATTCCCCAGACCCTCTCGCCACGGTTCACGACTACCCGGAAAGCTCTCCCCATGCCGGCACGCCACCAAACCCGGCGACCGGCGCAATCAGACGTTCATCCGCCGGGAACCGGCCGGTGTCCGGGACGTGATCAGGCTGTTAGGCATGATCCGGTTAGCGCGGGGCCGGTACTGGGAAATCCCCTCCCCGCGTTTCCGCCACGACCTGGGGGTGTGCCTGTGCGGGATACAGAAGCGATCGTCTCACCAGTGGTGGAGGCCTGGGCCACCTATCGCACCACCTCGGCCGACGACTGGCCGGCCCGACGCCTACTGCGCGCCAAGGGTGACAGCCGGGTCAGCGTGGTGCTGCCGGCCCGCAACGAGGAGGCCACCGTCGGCGCGATCGTGTCGACGATCCGCGAGCACCTGATGGACCGGCTCCCCCTGGTGGACGAGCTGATCGTGGTCGACTCCCGGTCGACCGACCGGACCGCCCAGGTGGCCCGCGCCGCCGGGGCCGAGGTGGTCAGCCAGGACGCGATGACCCGGGGCCTGCCCCAGCTGACCGGCAAGGGCGACGCGCTCTGGGCCGGACTGGCCGCCGCCGAGGGTGACGTGATCGCCTTCGTCGACGCCGACCTGCGGGAGTTCCGGCCGCACTTCATCACCGGACTGATCGGCCCGCTGCTGACCGACCCGTCGGTCGACTTCGTCAAGGGCTTCTACCACCGGCCGCTGGTCGGCGCGACCAGCGTGGAGGCCGACGGCGGCGGCCGGGTGACCGAGCTGATGGCCCGGCCGCTGCTCAATCTCTTCTGGCCGGAGCTGGCCGGCTTCGTGCAGCCCCTCGCCGGCGAGTACGCGGGCCGCCGGGACGTGCTGGAGCAGGTGCCGTTCGTCTCCGGCTACGGCGTGGAGACGGCGATGCTGATCGACCTGCTGGAGCTGGTCGGCCTCGACGCGCTGGCCCAGGTGGACCTGGGTGAGCGCAAGCACCGCCACCAGGACACCGCGGCGCTGGGCCGGATGTCCGCCCAGATCATGCTGACCGCCTGGTCCCGGCTGCAGCGTCGGGGTTGGGCCAGCCCGGGCACCGATCCGGCCGCCCTGCTGACCCAGTTCCGGCGCGGCGGTTCCGAGGCGCTGCCCAATCTGGACCGCGAGATCGTGGTCAGCGACGTCTCGATCGAGGAGCGCCCGCCGCTGGCGCAGCTGCGGCACCGGGTGCCGCGGCGGAGAGTGGCGGCGTGAGGCCACCGGGCGACGGTGGCGACGGCCGGTCGGGACGACCGGCAGGCAGCGGTGACGGCCGGCCCGCGGGGCCGGTCGCTGGCACGCGGAGGGCCGACGGGGGCGCCGCCGAGGGAAGGAACCCGACACGATGAGTCTCACCGTCCTGATGAACGCCGGTCCCTGGTTGTCCGTGCCGCCCCCGGGCTACGGCGGGATCGAGAACGTGGTGGCGACCCTGGTGCCCGAGCTGCGCCGGCTCGGCGTCCGGGTGGTACTGGCCTCGGTGGAGAGCAGCACCCTGCCGGTCGACGAGAAGATCTCGGTCTTCCCGGACGGCCAGTTCCACGCCCTGCAGCGGCCGTACAACCAGGTCTGCGGGGTCTCCCAGGCGCACCTGAGCGGGGTGGTGCGAGCACTGCACACCCGCGACGACATCGACCTGGTGCACGACCATGTGGAAGCGGTCGGGCTGGCCACCATGGCCGCGATGGGCCCGGACGCCCCGCCGGCGTTGCACACCCTGCACTGGGACCTGGCGAAGCACCCGGAGCTCTACGGCAACCTGGACGGCGGCGACCGGGTCCGGGTCAACGGCGTCTCCGCCTCGCAGCTGGCCCGCGCACCGCAGGCGCTGCGCGACCACTCGGTGGGGCACGTGCACCTGTCCACCCCGCTCGCGGTCGACGCGGACCGCCGGCCCCGGGTCGACACGGGCGACTACGTGATCATCCTGGGCCGGATCAACCCGGGCAAGGGCCAGGACCTGGGCGTTCGGCTGGCCCAGCAGGTGGGCTTCCCGCTGGTGCTGGCCGGGCCGGTCGGGCCGTACCACCGGCCGGAGGACCTGGCCACGGCCGGCGACGAGGCCCGGCAGAACCCGGACGTGCGGTTCTTCTACGACCACGTCGCGCCGCACGTCGACGGCGACCTGGTCCGCTGGGTCGGCACCGTCGCCGGGCAGGAGCGCGACGACCTGCTCGCCGGCGCCCGCGCCTCGCTCTTCCCGCTGCGCTGGGAGGAGCCCGGCGGCACCGCCGTGGTCGAGTCCCTGGCCCTGGGTACGCCGGTGGTCTCCACCGCGCGGGGCTGCCTGCCCGAGCTGATCGAGCACGGGCGTACCGGACTGCTCACCGCCGACGAGGAGGAGCTGGGCGAGCTGGTGCTGGCCGCCGGCCTGCTCGACCCGGACGAGTGTCGCCGCGAGGCCGCCGCCCGGTTCACCCCGGCGATGATGGCGGAGCAGTACGTCGGCCTCTACGAGCGGGTCCGGCAGCTCGCCGCCCGTCCGCTGCAACCCGCCCGCCCGCTGCAACCCGCCTGACCGACACCCACCGCCCCGGGCCCGGCCGACCTCGCGCGGCCGGGCCGGATGCGCGTTTGTCGCCGGTGGCCCCCGGGAATGCCGGACGGTCCCTGTCAGGTGAGGAGACCGACATGGTGAACTCGATGGCGCACTCCCGCGCGCGACGCAACCCGGCCGACGGCCGCGCACCGGTACGCCGCGCCGCGACCAACGTCGGCGTGCTCTTCCTGATCGTCGGTGTGCTCGGCTTCATACCCGGGATCACCAGCAACTTCGGCGACCTGTACTTCGCCGGCCACGAGTCGGACGCGAAGCTGTTCGGCCTGTTCCAGGTCTCGGTGCTGCACAACATCGTGCACCTGCTCTCCGGCGTCGCCGGTCTGGCGCTGTCCCGGACGGTGTCCGGCGCCCGGACGTTCCTGGTCGGCGGTGGCGCCATCTATCTGGTGCTCTGGCTCTACGGGGTGGTGGTCGACCACTCCACCGGCGCGAACTTCATCCCGGTCAACGGGGCCGACAACTGGCTCCACCTCTTCCTCGGGATCGGCATGATCGCCCTCGGCCTGCTCACCACGCATGACCTGAATCGCCGCTGACCAGGCCCGGATGGGCGGCTGGTCCGGTTTGACCCGACTCGGCGGTGGGTAGTTCCCAGGTCCGCGACGAGACGGAATCGAGGACCCCATGCCGACCCGGATCAGCTGCGAGGTCCGCGACGAGTCGCCGGTCACCCTCGTACGGCTCGCGGGCGCGCTGGACCTGGCGACGATGCGCACGGTGCACACCGTGCTGGACCGGTGCCTCAGCGCCCAGCCGGACGCCCTGGTGGTCGACCTGTCCGAGGTCGACGTCGCCGACCGGCTGGCGCTCTCCGTGTTCGCCGCGGCCGCCCGCCGGGCCGCCGACTGGCCCGCGGTGCCGGTGGTGCTCTGCGCCCCGCCGCCGGACACGGCGGCCTGGCTGGCCGCGACGACCGCCTGCCGGGTGGTGCCGGTCCGACCGGACTGCGCGGAGGCCACCGCGCTGGCCGGCGCGTCCGCCGCGCCTCGGTTGCGGGCCCGGCTGGAGCCGGTCGCCGGCGCCTGCCGACGGGCCCGGGAGCTGGTCGCCGACGCCTGCGGGCGGTGGACCATCCCCGAGCTGGTCGGCCCGGCCTCGCTGGTGCTGACCGAGCTGGTGGGCAACGTGGTCCGACACGCCGGCACGCCGATGCAGGTGACGGTGACCCTGCGGTGGCCGTACCTCCAGGTGGCCGTGACGGACGGCAGCCGGGCTGCGGCACGGGCCGCGACCGGGTCAGACCTGCGGGCCGAGGGGGGCCGCGGGCTGCTGCTGGTCCGCGAGCTGGCCCAGCGCTGGGGCAGTGCGCCGACCGGTGACGGCAAGGTCGTCTGGGCGATGCTACCGGCGAACTGACCGAATTTTCCGCTCTCGCCTGGTTTCATGGACAGAGGGCGGGTAGGCGTGCCCGTCCTTTCTGTCGTCACGACGGGGTGAGAGATATGCCGAAGCGGGTAGTCACAGAGCCGGCCCGAGATCGGGGGCCCGCGATCCTCGCGCCCGCCCGGTTCGGCGGCTATCCCGGCCCGGTCCGGACCGTGATCAAAGGCAATTCGCTGATCAAGCTGCTGGGTACGACCGACGCCAAGCTGATCGGCCTGCTGTACCTGGCGACGTCGTTCATCTTCTTCCTGATCGGCGGGGTGCTGGCGCTGCTCCTGCGGGCCGAACTGGCCCGACCGGGCATGCAGTTCCTCTCGCCCGAGCAGTACAACCAGTTTTTCACCATGCACGGCACGATCATGTTGCTGCTCTTCGCCACGCCGCTGGTGTTCGCCTTCGGCAACTACATCGTCCCCTTGCAGATCGGCGCGCCGGACGTCTCGTTCCCCCGGCTGAACGCCCTCGCCTACTGGCTCTACCTGTTCGGCGGCTCGATCGTGCTGGCCGGGTTCGTCGTCCCGGGCGGGGCGGCCGACTTCGGCTGGTTCGCGTACACCCCGTTGAGCCTGTCCCAGCACAGCCCGGGCGTCGGCGGGAACATGTGGATCGTCGGGCTGGCCCTCTCCGGCCTCGGCACGATCCTCGGCGCGGTCAACATGATCACCACGATCATCACGCTGCGCGCCCCCGGGATGACCATGTTCCGGATGCCGATCTTCACCTGGAACATCCTGCTGACCAGCGTGCTGGTGATCCTGGTCTTCCCGCTGCTGGCCGCCGCGCTGTTCGCCCTCGGCTCGGACCGGATCCTGCACTCGCACGTCTACGATCCGACCACCGGCGGGCCGATGCTCTGGCAGCACCTGTTCTGGTTCTTCGGCCATCCCGAGGTCTACATCGTCGCGATACCGTTCTTCGGCATCATCTCCGAGATCATCCCGGTCTTCTCCCGTAAGCCGATCTTCGGCTACACGGGTATCGTGCTCGCCACCATCGCGATCACCGTGCTGTCGATGACCGTGTGGGCGCACCACATGTTCGGCACCGGGCAGGTGCTGCTGCCGTTCTTCAGCATCCTGAGCTTCCTGATCGCGGTGCCCACCGGGGTGAAGTTCTTCAACTGGATCGGCACGATGTGGAAGGGTCAGCTCACCTTCGAGACGCCGATGCTCTTCGCCGTCGGCTTCCTGGTCACCTTCCTGTTCGGCGGTCTCTCCGGGGTGCTGCTGGCCAGCCCGCCGGTGGACTTCCACGTGACCGACACCTACTTCGCGGTGGCCCACTTCCACTACGTGCTCTTCGGCACGATCGTCTTCGCCGCGTTCGGCGGGGTCTATTTCTGGTTCCCGAAGATGACCGGGCGGATGCTCGACGAACGCCTGGGCAAGGCGCACTTCTGGACCATGCTCGTCGGCTTCCACATGACCTTCCTGGTGCAGCACTGGCTGGGCAACGAGGGCATGCCCCGGCGGTACGCGGACTACCTGCCCACCGACGGCTTCACCGCCCTGAACACGTTCTCCAGCATCGGCTCGTTCATCCTGGGCGCGTCCACGCTGTTCTTCATCTACAACGTCTGGAAGTCCTGGCGGTACGGCACGATGGTCTCCGTCGACGACCCGTGGGGCTTCGGCAACTCCCTGGAGTGGGCCACCACCTGCCCGCCCCCGCTGCGCAACTTCGACCGGATGCCCCGGATCCGCTCCGAACGGCCCGCCTTCGACGCCAAGTACGGCCAGCTCGTCGCCAACCTCGGCCGGGACCTGCCGCAGCGCACCGTGAAGCCGCCGCAGCGCTTCGCCGAAGAGCTGCATCTCGAGCCGCACGTCCCCGAGGCGCCGGCCGCCGAGGGGGCGCACGGCGCCCGCATGGCCGTCGAGTACCACCCCGCGCCGCAGTCCGGGGCGCGGCCGGTGGATGTGCCGGAGCCGGAGGAGATCCGTCGGCCCAGCTTCGAGGAGACCGACGTGCTCGATGAGGCCGAGGCGGAGCGCCTGGGGCGGGAGAGCGAGCGGTGGCGGCACCCGCGCCGGCACGACGGGGACGACCCGGACGAGCGCTGAGCGGTCACGAACGGAAAGGGGGCCGGCGCCACGAGCGCCGGCCCCTTCCTCCCTCGTCCGTCCGTACCGGCCAGGTTCAGTCGCCGGCGGCCGGCAGGCCGGCGGCGGCGAGCGAACGGCGTACCGCCGGCTGCACCCGGGTCAGCCGCAGCGGCACCCCGGTCCGGGCCGCGGCGTCCCGGCCGGCCATCAGCGCGGCGATCCCGCCCGCGTCCACGCCGACCGCGCCGACCAGGTCCACCACCACCTCGCGGGGCTGCCCGGTCACCGCCTCCAGCATCGCCCGGCGCAGCTGGTCCGCGCCGTCCCGGTCGACGTCGCCGCCGACCTCGACGACCACCCGGTCACCGTTCTGCCGCACCGAGATCCTCGGCTTCGCCGGTTCCGACTCGGCGGCCCCGTTCTGCCACGGCGGCGGGGCGTCGGCCAGCATCGCCTGGCGCAGCCAGGTCAGCGCCCGGGACAGCAGCCGGGAGACGTGCATCTGGGAGATGCCGAACCGGGCGGCGATCTCCGCCTGCGTCTGGTTGCCGTAGAAGCGCATCGCGAGGATCCGCCGCTCCCGCCAGGGCAGCCGGTGCAGCAGCCCGCTGACCGTCACCCGGTCGTCGACTGATTCCAGCGCGTTGTCCGACTCGCCGACCAGGTCGCCGAACTCGGCGGAGCTCTCCCCGCCGACGGGCGCGTTGAGCGAGGCAGGGCTGTAGCCGGCCGCCGACTCCAGCGCGGCGAGGATCTCCTGCTCCGGCGTCTCCAGCCGTTGGGCCAGCTCGGCGACGGTGGGCGCCCGGGACAGCTCGCTGGTCAGCGCCGCTGTCGCCTGCCCCACCTCCAGGATCAGGTCGCGCAGCCGCCGGGGCACGTGCACGCCCCAGGTGCGGTCCCGGAAGTGCCGTTTGATCTCACCGACGATGGTGATCGCCGCGTACGCGGTGAAGGAGCCGCGTTCCGGGTCGTACCGGTCGACGGCGTTGACCAGGCCCAGCCGGGCCACCTGCTCCAGGTCCTCCAGGGGTTCCCCCCGGCCCCGGTAGCGGCGGGCCAGCCGGCCGGCGAACGGCAGCGCGAAGCGGACCAGGTCGTCCCGCGCCTCCTGTCGTCGCTCCGGCGGCAGGCCCTCGATCCGGGCCGCGTACGCCAGCGCCGCCGCGTCGAGGTCCTCCAGGCCCCGATCGGTGGGTGGTGGTGTGGTTGTGGTGGTCTGTCCGAACATCCGCGCCTCCCTCAGGAAGGTCCCCCGCCCGGATTGGGAAACCGGTCATGCGCGTGGTCGGGCCACGCACCGGGCCGGAAAGTGGGTTACGTGACTGGCACGCCAGCAGCGACGACAGCTCGCCACACGGCGTCATCGGGCCGTCGCAGCGAGCGGTGTTCCCGCTCAGTAGGTACTCAATCACGGACCGTGGGTTCGCGAGGATGTTTCGCCAGGGTTGGTGCCGGCCGGCGCGGACCGGCCCGCCGGAGGTCGGCCGAATCCGGTCAGGAGACCAGCAACCCCTGGTGGGCGCCGGTGTCCCGGAGCACGTCCACCGCCTCGGCGACGCGCAGCGGCGGCGGGACCGGCAGGTCGTACGGCTGGTTGCGCAACACCTCGGTGGCCCGCCGGGTCGGCACCGAGCCGACCGGGTAGCCCCGCGCGGACCCCCGGTCCAGCGACCGCCGGCGACGCCCGAACGCGGCCACCGCCAGCCACTGCGGCAGGCCGGCCAGCGCCGGCGACCGGACGCCCGGCGGCTCGGGCAGCACGTCCACCGAGCTGAACGGCTCGCTGCCGGCGAGCCACCACTCCACCCCCTCCACCCGGCGCCGGGTCGCGTTCTCGCACCAGTACGGCACCATCCCGGCCCGGACCACCTGCCACGGGTCCAGCAGCCGCCCGCACTCCACCACCAGCCGGTCGCCGGTCTTGCCGGACCGCCGCAGCCAGCGCCGGTACAGGTCGGCCGTGGCGGCGCTGAGCGCGTCGGGCTGCGGGAAGAGCACCTGGTGCAGCGGAGCGCCGCGCCGGCCGGTCCACTCCAGGACGCTGAGCTCGAAACCGGACTCCACGCCGTGCTCGGCGTGCCCGGGCGGGGCGGAGACCTCCGGCGGCTCCCAGTGCGCCCCGTCGCCGCCCGCGGAACGGAGCACCTGGCGCAGGGCGTGCGCGTCCGGGTGGAAGTCCACCGGTTCGAGGCCGCTGGCCGGAGAGCCGACCTGGAAGCTGTGGCCCAGGCCCTCGTCGAGGACCGGCCAGGTGCGGCCGTCGCGCAGGAGCAGCACCGCCGCGCCGGGTTCGAGCCGGTCGGCCAGGAAGCGCGCGTACGCCGCCGGCAGGCGCCGCCACCGCACCGCGAGGGTCACGGTGGCGCCGGCGAGTGCGCCCCGGCTGGCCGGGCAGTGGACCTGCCGGACGTGCACGTCGGAGTTGCCGGCCAGCAGCCGGGCGGCCAGCGCGGCACCGTGGTCGAGGGCGGCGCGCGGCCGGTCGACCGCGCCGTGGGTCCAGTGCGCGGTCAGCTCGAAGGCGGCCGGCAGCCAGGGCACCCCCAGCGCCACCGCCAGGTGCGCGGCGGAACCGTGCGCCGAGCCCAGCACCACGCCCGGGTAGCGCCGCCGCGGGTACTGGTCGACCATCCAGCGCGCCACCCGCTCGGCGTCCACCTCAGCGGTCTGGGCGGGGGTGAGGGCGACCCGTCCGGCGGCCCGGGCCGCCGCGGCCCGGCGGACCGGCTCCGGGGCGCCGGTGAAGCGGGACAGCGGGGTGGGGTGCCCGAGGTCGCCGCAGTCGTCGCCGCGCAGCGCCCGGGCGGTCGCCGCGACCAGCACCCGGGCGGTGCTGCCCGCCGCGACTATCCGGTCGCCGGCCAGCCCGGCGCCCTCCGCCGTGAGCCCCACCTGCACCTTGGGCACCGGCCCCACCTTGCCTCGTTCGCTCACCACGCGGCCCGGCTTCCCGTCCCTATGCGGTCTAAACGGGGCATCCCCCCACGGGAAGGATCAATCCTCGGGTGCCCCGCGGTGGGGCGGTCGGGACGCACCGGACCCAGCCGCGTCGTGTCGCCGGGTTCCGCGTCCGGGGGCGGAAACCCCTGCCGGACGGGGTTTCGGCGCCACCGGCACCTGACCGCATGCGCGAGAAGGTGGGCGACGGACTCGCGGAACTGGGCCAGGCTCGCCCGCCGCTGGAGCGCGGCGGCGAGCGACGGACCGGCGTCGGCGGCCACCAGGTCCGCCGGCGCCCGCGGCACCCGCCCAACGTCGCGGCCGGCAGCGGCCCGACCAGCCGATACACCGCCGCCTGGAAGGGCCGCTCTGCGCGGGCCGGCCCGCAGGCCAGCAGGGAGGGCTGCCACTCCCACAGGCAGTGCTGATCTTCCGGAAGGTGCCCGTGCGAGCACCCGTCAAACGAGGTCCTCGGCCTCCACGCTCACGTGGGCATCGAGCATCCGCTCGCGGACCCGCCGGGCGGCGTCGCCGTCGGCGAAAACCCCGCGCAGGTCGGCCAGCGCCGGCTCCGGCGGGTTCAGCGACACCGCGGGATCGACCACCGCCTCCAGCACGCTGGGCCGGTCCGCCGCGAGCACTTCGTCCCAGGCCGGGCCGACCAGCTCCGGCCGGTCGATCCGGACCCCGTGCAGGCCGAGCAGCCGGGCCCAACCGGCGTACGGCACGTCCGGTCGCCGGTCACCCAACGCGCCGGTCGGCCGCCGGCCGCCGCCCATCCCCGACTGGTCCCGGTTGTTGAGTACGAGGACCACCAGCCGCGGGTCCCGCCACTCCTGCCAGTGGTGCGCCACGGTGATCAGCTCGGCCAGCCCGTTGAGCTGCATCGCGCCGTCGCCGAGCAGGGCGAGCACCGGCTCGTCCGGGCGGGCCAGCTTGGCGGCCACGGCGTAGGGCAGGGCGCAGCCCATCGAGCCGAGGGTGCCGCAGAGCTGTGCGCGGACGCCCGGGGGCAGCTCCAAATGGCGGGCGTACCAGTAGAGGACCGACCCGACGTCGACGGCGACCGAGCCGGCGCGGGGCAGCCGGGCGGAGAGCTCCTGCACCACGAGCTGCGGGTTGACCGGCTCGGCCGGGGCGGCGGCCCGGTCCGCCGCGGCAGCCCGCCAGCGATCCACGGAGCTCTCGACGACGCCCCGCCACTGCGGGTTGGGCCGGTCGGCGACCCGGCCCAGCAGCGCGCGCAGCGTGTCGCCGGCATCGCCGACCAGCGGGACGTCCACCGGGTAGCGGGTGCCGATCCGCCGCCCGTCGATGTCGATCTGGATGGTCCGCACCTGCCCCGGCATCGGGAAGTAGTCCGTCCACGGATCGTTCGTGCCGACCAGCAGCAGGGTGTCGCAGCCCCCCATCAGCTGGGCGGCGGCGGTGGTGCCGACCTCGCCGAGCACCCCGGTGTGGAACGGCAGCCGCTCGTCCAGCACCGGCTTGCCGAGCAGCGAGGTGGCCACCCCGGCGCCGAGCCGGTCGGCCAGCGCCACGATCTCGTCGGCGGCGCCGTGCCCGCCCTGGCCGACCAGGATTGCCACCCGCTGGCCGCCGGCCAGCAGCGACGCGGCGGCATCCAGGTCGGCGTCGTGCGGCAGCACCCGGGCCAACGGCTCGCCCGGGGTCGCCGTCAGCACGCCCGCGGTCTGCGGCAGCAGGTCCGGCACCGCGGCCACCTGCAACGCGCGCGGCAGCACCACGCAGGTCGGGCTGCGGGTGGCGGCGGCGGTACGGAACGCCTGGTCGAGCAGGGCCGGCACCTGCTCCGGCGCCCGCCCGTACCGGACGAACTGGTTGCAGACGTCGCCGAAGAGCCGGCTCAGCCCGATCTCCTCGTGCGCGCCGCCGAGCGGGCCGGTGACGTCCTCGCCCACGATCGCCACCACCGGCTTGCTGTCCAGCTTGGCGTCGTAGAGGCCGTTGAGCAGGTGCACCGCGCTCGGCCCCTGGGTGGCCAGGCAGACGCCAATCTCACCGGTGAACTTGGCGTGGCCGGTTGCCATGAAGGCGGCGGTCTCCTCGTGGCGGGCCGGGATGAACTCCGGGTCACCGCCGGAGCGGTCCAGCGCGGCCACCAGGGGGGCGATCGCCTCCCCGGGGTAGCCGAAGGCCCGGGGCACCCGCCAGGCGCGCAGGCGCTCCACCACCAGGTCCGCCACCGTCCGGTCAGCCATTGCCCCGCCCGGGTGTGCCGGCGTCGACGTAGCGCAGCACCGCACCGACCCCGTCGGTGAGCTCCGGGGCCTCCTCCGGCGCGAGCACGGTCAGCTCGGCGTCGGTGCCGACGAGTGCCCGGAGCAGGGCAGCGTCGGCGCGGACCCGTTGCGGATCGGCCACCGACATGTCCCTCAGCTGCCGAGCGTCGGTGGCGATCTCCGTCGGATCCGGGCCGATCCAGAGCTCGCCGTCGGCGGAGGCGTCGTCGACGATCAGCATCGTGTCGACCTGGTTGCGTTGCAGCGCGGAGACCACCGCGTCCAGCCCGGCCCCGACGTCCTCCTGGACGCCGAACCGGTCCAACGCGGTGGTGATCCGCTGGTCGGCGACCTCGGCGATGGTCTGCACGGTGAGGTCGTCCATCGCCATCGGATCGGCGCCGCCGGTCCGCGAGCCGGCGTCGGTGCGGACGAGCACGTCCTGCCAGCGCTCCGGGAGCTGGGCGGCGATCATGCCGGTGGCCCGGATGTCGCCGGCGACCACGACCACGTCCGCGCCCACCCTCTCGGCCAGCTCCGCGGTGGCGGCTGCGGCGTCGCCGGCGTTGTGGTGCCAGGCCTCCATCGCCGCCCGCTGGTAGCGGGACTGCGCCCAGCCGCCGGGACGGACCCGGCGCAGCTGGTAACTCTCCCGACCCTTGACGTGCGCCTTCCGGGGCACCCCGCCGGCGCTGACCGCGATGGCGTCCGCGCCGGTACGGTCGGCCAGCACCCGCACCCAGGCGACCTGCTCACCGCGCTGGGCGACCAGCGGCATGGTGTGCGGCAGCGTGGACCAGCTGGCCAGGTCCCGCAGCGGTGGCGCGGAGAGGTACTCGGAGAGCACCACCCGCCCGCCGGTGGCGAAGACGGCCAGCCCGTAGTCCCCCGCCATCGGATCGTGCCCGCGGACCACCCGCTCGACGGCGTCGATGCTCGCCGCGTCGGCGCCCTGCTCCAGCAGTTCGCCCTTGAGGGCCCGCCAGCGCAGGTCCAACGCGGGACGGGAGTCGTGGGTGTCCCGAGAGGCGTCCAGATAGACGGAGCACCACGGCCCCGGACGGTCGTAGAGCGGGCGCAGGAAGGACAGCTGCATGCTCGACCCCTTTCCAGCTCGGCCGCACGCATACCCGCGCCGCCCCGGATGTCACCTGGCGGTCACCGCGTGACCGTCGTTCATTCACGTCGTTCAACCCGAGGAGCCGATACCATCGGTGAACGGAGCGGGACTCTCGGTGGTGATCATGGACACTGACCTCCACATCCGGCGCGCGGTCCACCCGACGGAGCGGATCGTCACCGGGCGGGTGGTCCGGTTGCTGGAGGGCTATCCCCGCGAGGTGCGGGTGGGCCAGCCGGTGCTGGTCGCGGTGCTCACCGCGGCCGGCGTGATGGGGCTGCTGATGCTGCTGGTGCGGTCGCTGCTGAGCACCGGCGGCCGAGGCGCGCGGCGCCGCTTCAAGGACCTGAAGAAGGGGCCCGAGTTTCTGGTGACCCCGCTGCGACTGCGCGACCGCGCCGACCGACTGCTGGAGGTGGAGCTGCACGGGCACCTGCCACAGAGCGCGCTGCACCCCGCGGACCACGTCCAGCTCACCCTCCGCCCCCAGCGGGACCCGGAGCTGCCGCCGCGGATCGAACGGATCGTCAACCTGACCACCGGCCAACTGCTCACCCCGCGTACCGCGACGGTCTGGTCCCATCTCGGCCCGCCGCTGCTGCTCCAGGCGGCGCTCGGCGCGCTGCTGCTGGTCGGGGTCGCCGCCTGGACGGCGCTCGGCTGAGGTTTCCGCCCGGCCGGGTGCGGGCACCGGTCGGCCATGTTCGCCGGGCACCCGCGTACCCACGCCACCTGGCACCGGGTCGCCCCGCTGCTGGCCGACCGGCACACCGTGATCTGCCCGGACCTGCGCGGTTACGGCGGCTCGTCGAAGCCGCCGAGCGACCCGGCACACGCCACGTACGCCAAACGGGCGATGGCCGCGGACGTGGTGGGGCTGCTCGACGCACTCGGCCACGACCGGGCGGCGGTGATCGGCCATGACCGGGGCGCCGGCGGACTCCGGGCACCACATGGCCGAGGAGGCGCCGAAGCAACTCGCCGCGGTGCTGGCCGACTTCCTCGCCGGATGACCGCCGGCCGACGCGCCCGACCGCGGCTTCCCGGTCACTGACCGGGTGTGGTGATCCGGTCGATCCAGTACTCCCGCGCCAACGCCTGGACGCCGGCTGGTGACACCGAGCGCAGCCGCACGGTGTTTCCGTCCGTGCCGGCGATGCGGCCGTGCTTCTGCAGCTCCAGAATGTGGTAGCGCTCCGGGGGGAAGCCCAGCTCCACGTTCACGGTGAATCGGCCGCGGGCGTCGCGTTCGTCGCCCACGCCCGGAGCGACCTTGCCCGTCGCCTGGATCCCCAGCCAGACCTGGTAGGCGACGAGCAGGAACAGGACGACGGCGATCCGACGGACCGTGGGCATCCGCCACGCCCTACGCAGCAGCGAGCGCAGGCCCTTCACGGTCGCCTCCCTCCGACAGCAGCTCCGTGATGTGGTTGGCGATGCGCCGGAACGCGGGGAGTTCGGTGGTGGTCTGCCACTGCCGCGGCCGGGGCAGGTCGACGGTCACGATCTCCCGGACCCGACTCGGCCGCCGCGACAGCACGATCACCCGATCGGAGAGGAACACCGCCTCGTCGATGTCGTGGGTCACGAAGAAGGCCGTCGGCCGGCGCAGCTCGAACACCCGGGTGAGGTCCTCCTGGAGCTTGCGCCGGGTCTGCGCGTCGATGCTCGCGAACGGCTCGTCCATCAGCATCACGGCCGGTTCGTTGGCCAGCACCCGCGCGACCCCGAGGCGCTGCTGCATGCCGCCGGAGAGTTCGTGCGGGTACTTGTTCTCGAAGCCGCTCAGGCCGACCAGTTCCAGGTACTCCAGCGCGGTGGCCTTGCGCTGCGCGGCCGGCACACCCTTCATACGCAGCCCGAAGACGGCGTTGCCCAGCACGGTCTTCCAGGGAAAGAGGGCGTGACTCTGGAACACCACACCGCGATCCGGGCCGGGCCCGTCGACCACCCGCCCGCTCACCTTCACCGTGCCGGCGGTCTGCTGGACGAAGCCCGCGATGATGTTCAGCACGGTGGTCTTCCCGCACCCGCTGGGGCCGAGGATCGACACGAACTCGCCCTCGTCGACGGTGAAGGACACGTTGCCGATCGCCGTGACCTGGTCACCGGTGTAGCTGTCGATGTAGTCCTTGGCGAGCTCACTGATCTCGAGCGCTGTCACTTTCCGGCCTCCACTTGTCGCACCATTCCCCAACGCTCCACGGTGGCCCGTTCGAACGGGGCCAGGATGAGGGCGTCCATCGCGTACCACAGGACGCCGAGGACGATCATGCCGAGGAACACCTCCGACACGTCGCCGACCCGACGCGCGTCGAACATCATGAACCCGACGCCGCTGGTGCCGACGATGATCTCGGCGGCGATCAGCGCCCGCCAGCCGTAGCCGAGACCCGTCCGGATGCCGCCGGCCACCGACGGCAGGGCCCCGGGCACGATGACCTCGACGAAGATCCGGAACCGGCCGGCACCGAGGCTCCGCGCGGCCCGGAGCAGTTCCCGCGGCACCTGCTCGACGCCCGCGACGACGGCGAGGATGAGCGGGAAGACGATCGTGTACACGATGACGAAGGTCACCGCGGTCAGGCTGAAGCCGAACCAGACGATCACGATGGGCAGCCAGGCGATGTCGGCGATGGCCTGGAAGAAGAGCAGCAGCGGCCAGGTCAGCCGACGGGCCCAGGACGACATCGCCACCAGGTAGCCCAGCGGCAGTCCGATGAGCAGCCCGAAGCCCACGCCGTAGGCGAGCCGGGTGAGCGAGTCCGAGAGGTAGCCCGGCAGCACTCCCTTGCGCACCAGGTCGAGGAACTCGGTCACCACGGCGTCCGGGCCGACGAAGAACGCGGCCGGAAATACCTCCAGTTCCGCGGCCAACCACCACAGGAACACGATCGGCACGAAGGGGCCGAACGTACGGACGACCCCGTTGCCGGTGATCCGATGCCGCCAGGCCGTCAGCCGGCGGTTGCGGCCGCGGCTCGCGGCCCGCTCCGAGCCGGCGCCGGTCCGACCGCCGACGGGCTCCGGTTGTGCCATTGCTGCCGCCATGTCAGGTCACCACCGTCTTCATGCCCCAGCGCTCCACCGTGCGCCGCTCCAGCGGTGCCAGGACGAGCCGATCCATCAGGAGCCAGAGCCCGCCGATGATCGCCATGGAGGCGATGACCACGTCGGTCTCGAAGCTCTTCTGCGCCAGGAACAGCGCGTACCCGAGCCCCGCGCTGCTGGCGATGATCTCCGCGGCGACCAGGCCGCGCCACCCGTAGCCGAGTCCGATCCGCAGGCCGGTCACGATGCTGGGCAGCGCCCCGGGAAGCAGGACCTCCCAGAACATCCGGAGCCGGCCGGTGCCCATCGACCGGGCCGCGCGGATGAGTTCGATCGGGATCTGCTGTACGCCCAGCAGCGCGTTGTAGGTGAGCGCGAAGAACATCGCGTTCCACACGATGAAGATCACGGCCGAGTCGGTGTAGCCGAGCCAGAGCGTCGCGATCGGGATCCACGCGATGCCGGCGAGGGCCACCGAGAAGCGCAGCAGTGGGGTGAAGAAGGCCGCCAGCCGGGGGCTCGCGCCGAGCGCGATGCCGAACGGCAGCCCGGTCGCGACCGCGAGCAGGGTGCCGATCGCGACCCGGCGCAGGCTGGCGCTCAGGTGACGAACGAGGTCGCCGCTGGCCCACATGTCCCTGATGGCGGCGCCCACGTCGGTCACCTGCGGGAAGATCCGCATCGGCGTGTCGGTCACGGCCACCACGACCGCCCAGATCGCCAGCAGCAGGGCGAAGGGCAGCGCGAACCAGAACGCGGACACCAGGCGCGCCGTCGGGCCGTGGCCCGCGCGGGAGAGGGTCCTCCGGCGCGGGCCAGGGCGGGGTGACCGGGTGAGGGTCATGGACAAGCCTTCACCGCCTCGTCGCGGTTGAACGTGAAGCCGGGGCCGATCGCCGCCGCCGCCGGGACGGCGGCCAGGTCGTCGAAGAGCGCCGGCTTGGCCGCCATGACGCCGAGGATCGGTTCCGGCTGGAAGTACCGGCTCACGTCGAAGCCGGGCTTCACCACCTTCTGCTCGGCGAGCAGGCCGCTGATCGTGTCCAGGGCGAGGTAGTTGCACGCGCTGAGCCGGGGATCCAGCTGCTTGGTGTTGTGCTGCATGGCCTTCTTCGCCACCTCCGGCTTGGTGCCGGGCAGCCACCGGGTCGCCGACTCACCGGCCTGGTCCGGGTTCTTGCGCATCCACTGGTCGACGGTCGCCCGGGCGGTGAGGAACTTCTTGACCACCTCCGGGTTCTTCTCCGCGAACTGCCGGGTGGTGGCGATGTAGCCGACGAACGGGATGTGCCCACCGCCGCGCAGCACCTCCTTGGCGCCCTTCACCTGCTCGGTGACGACGATCGGCCACGGGTCCCAGATGATCGCCGCGTCGATGCCGCCCGTCTGCAGGGCCACGCCCATGTCCGGCGGCGCGGTGTTGACGATCTTCACGTCGCTGGCCGCCAGGCCGGCGGAGTCGAGCAGACCCAGCAGGTAGAGGTGGTTGATGCTGGCGACCGACACGCCGATGCGCTTGCCGCGGAGCGTGGTCAGGTTGGCACCGTCGATGCCGGCGTCGGGGCGGGCCACCATCGCCATCGTCTCGTCGATGCTGCGCTGGGTCGACGAGCCCGTGTAGTTGCCGAGCAGCACCAGGTCGATGCCCTTCTGCGCGGCCGCGATGAGCGGGGTGCCGACCTGGATGACGTCGACGGTGCCGGCCTGCAGCGCGTTGAGCGCGTCCACGCCGGTGGGGAACGGCTGGGCCAGTTCGACGTCGAGGCCCTCCTCCTCGAAGTAGCCGCGCTCCAGGCCGACCGGTAGGCCGATCTGGTCGATGGCGGACACGTAGCCGGCCCGTACCTTGGTCATGGCGGCAGCGTCGCCGCCGGCGCCGCTGTCGTCGTCGACCGTGGAGCCGCCACCGCAGCCGGCAGTCAACAGGACCGCCGCCGTGGTGATGGCGACGAGACGCAAGCCTCTCGCAATGGACATCGATATCGCCTCCGCTAGTGAATCTGGATCGGATCCTTCTGCAGTGCCGACCGGACCTCCGTGTCCCGGGGAATCGGGTGGACCGCGCCGTGACCCTGGGTGGTGAGGGCACCAGCAACCGCGGCGTACCGGGCGGCGTCGGCCGGTGGGGCCCCCTGGATCAGGCGGGTCACGAACGCCCCGTCGAAGGCGTCGCCGGCGCCGGTGCTGTCCACCGGCACGACCGGGTGCGGCGGGACCTCGGTGATCCGGCCGCCGTCCCAGAGCAGGGCACCCCGGCCGCCCATCTTCAGCACCACCGTCCGCGGTCCGAGCGCGGCGAACCAGGTGAGGATCGCCTCGGGCTCGTCCATCTCGGTCAGGGCGCGCCCCTCCTCGAGGTTGGGCAGGGCCACGTCGCAGAGCTCGACGCTGCGCGCGACGATCGCGCGGGCCCGGTCCAGCGGCCACAGCGCGGGACGGTAGTTCGGGTCGTAGCTGACCAGCGTGGAATGCCTCCGCGCGAGCTGCATGGCGTGGAAGGCGGCGTCGCAGGCCGACGAGCTGATCGCCTGGGTGATCCCGGAGACGTGCAGCGCTTTGGCCGTGGCGAGGGCCGCCTCCGGCACGTCGGCGGGACTCAGCCGGCTCGCCGGGGAGCCGGCGCGGTAATAGGTGAAGGAGCTGTGCGCGGCGTCGCGT
The DNA here is from genome assembly GCF_045207895.1 of Micromonospora sp. NBC_00898. Taxonomy (NCBI): domain Bacteria; kingdom Bacillati; phylum Actinomycetota; class Actinomycetes; order Micromonosporales; family Micromonosporaceae; genus Micromonospora; species Micromonospora sp. NBC_00898. The sequence goes on along the minus strand of NZ_CP108775.1, from coordinate 1,595,357 downwards.
GAAATGAAATAGATGCCCGTGCGGCCGCCGGGCTCGCGGATGACGTGGTCGGTCCGCACCCCCTCGGTCTGCCAGAGTCGCACCAGCGCGGTGCCGAAATGGTCGTCGCCCACCCGGGTGATGTAGCCGGTGGCGGCCCCGCAGCGGCTGGCCGAGACGAGGAAGTTGGAGGTGTCCCCGCCACATCCGACGGCGAACGCCTCCGCCGCGTCCAACGGCTGCTCCCCGGTGACGCTGAACTCCAGCAGCGGCTCTCCGATGGCGAGGATGTCCATGGCGGTTCAGACCCGGTTGTGCTTGGCGAGGCCGACGAGCAGGGACTTCGACTCGTGGATCAGCTGAGTCTGTTCCCGCTCGGCCTTCTCGATCAGCTGCGCGATCTCGAGGATCTCGATGATCCGGGCGGCGGGAACCCGGACGACGCCGTCGCTGTCGGCCACCATGAGATCGCCCGGCGCCACCACCACCCCGCCCAGCTCAACCGGCTCGTTCAGGCTGACGGTGCGGTAGCGGCCCACGGTCGTCGCCGGCACGCCGCCGCGCGCGTAGACAGGCAGCTGCGGGTAGTCCCGGCGGATCTCCTCGATGTCGCGGACCCGGGCGTCGAGGACGGCGCCGGCGATCCCGTTGACGACGGCGCCGGCGGCCATCAGCCCGCCGAAGACCGCGACGTCCGCCCCGCCGGCGGCGATGCAGAGAACGCTGCCCGCAGGCGACTCGTCGATGGCCCGCAGCGCGAGGGTCGGCGGCTCCACCGTGTCGCACGGCTCCTCGAGTACGGTCACCGCCGGGCCGACCAGCTTGCCGGGCAGGACCGGACCGATGGCGCCGGTCAGGTATCCGCGCTCACCGGTCTTCTCGACGGCGTCGGCGACGGAAGCGGTCGCCAAGCCGCGGTACGCCTCGATGATCTCCTGCGTCAGTACGGAAGTCACGTCGGCTCCCGCTCCTTTCTTGGTTCTCGACAGAGCCGTGCGTCAACGGCAGAGCCAGCCGCCGTCGACGACGAGAATGTGTCCGTGGATGTAGTCGGCCGCCGCGGAGGCGAGGAAGACCGCCGGCCCGGCGATGTCCTGCGGGGTGGCCCACCGGCCCGCCGGGATCCGCGCGGTGATCTCGGCCCGTCGCCGCTGGTCGTCGCGGAGATCCTCGGTGACCGCGGTCTCGACGTAGCCGGGTGCGATGGCGTTGACGTTGACGCCGCGTCCGGCCCACTCGTTGGCCAGTGCGCGGGTGAGTCCCGCGAGCGCGTGCTTGCTCGCGGCGTAGGACGGGACGAACATGCCGCCCTGGAAGCTGAGCACCGAGGCGACGTTGATGATCTTGCCGCCACCGCGGCCCAGCATCCGCCGGCCGGCCGCGCGGGCCAGCTGGAAGGCCGCGTGCGTGTTGACCTCTATTACGTCGTACCAGTCGTCGTCGGCGAACGTCTCACTCGGTCCGCGGCGGATGAGCCCGGCGTTGTTGACCAGGATGTCGACGTCGTGGTGGTCGAGGAGCGCCTCGACGAATCCCGGGCGGCCGGCGGCGTCGGCCAGGTCGAACCGCACGCAGGCGACCTTCGCGCCGAGCGCCTGCGCCAGCCCGGCCACATCGTCGAGATTGTCCTGATCTGACAGGAGCACCAGATCCGCGCCGGCGGACGCGTACGCCAGGGCGATCGCCCGGCCGATGCCGGTCGCGGCGCCGGTCACCAGCGCACGCCGACCGTGCAGGGCGAAGGCCGCCGATGGTTCCCGCGTCTGGCGCACCGCCCCCTCCTCCCCTCGTCAGGCCGCGTCCGGCTGACGCGTGCGGATGACACTAGGGGAGTTGTTGCGGGGCGTTAACAACGGAAACGGGATGGCCCCATCCGCATAACGGATCCGGCTCGCAGGCTGCTCAACGCGCATCAGCGGGGGTGTCCCCCTCGGCCCGCAGGGGCTGCGTGCCCGGCGGCCGGGGCGCCTGGACGATGCGCTGCAGCAGGCTGCGCGCGGCCGGGTTCATCGGCCGCGACATGTCGCGGTAGGCGGCCACCCGGCGCCCGCAGTTGCCCTCGATCCGGCGTACCCGCACCCCCTCGGTGTCGGCGATGTGCACCGCCAGCCAGTTGGTCACGCCCACGCCGAGCCCCTGCCGGATCAGCTCGACGAGAGTCTGCGGCTGGTTGGTCGCCTGGACCGGTTCGAGCTCGAAGTTGTGCTCTCGGAAGAGCCGATAGACCTCGAACTCCGACGACTGCGCGTTGTCGAGCCGGCCGATGGAGATCAGCGGATACGTCGCCACGGTGGCGACGGTCAGCGGCTCCGGAAGCTCGGCGAGCGGGTGGTCCGGCGGATGCAGCACCACCAGCGGCTCCTGCCACAGTGGGTGCCCCACGACCGACGGGGTCGTCGGCGGGGGCGACATCGGCCGCAGGCAGATGTCCACCTCACCGGTGGTCAACGCGTGGTCGAGTTCCAGCGTCGCGCGCTCGACCAGCACCACCTTGACGTCCGGGCTGGTACGGGCCAGGTCGCGCAGCAGCGCCGGGACGAACGCGGCGCTCGCACTCGGGTAGCACCCGAGCGTCACCACACCGCGGGCACCGCCACGCCAGGGCGCCATTGCCGCCTCGGCGGCTTCCAGCTCGCGCAGCACCGCCCGAGCGTGCACGGCGAGGACCGCGCCGGCTTCGGTCAGCTCGACCGGCCGCTTTCGACGATCGAACAGGGGCAGACCGACCTCGCGCTCCAGCGCGGCCACGTGCATGCTCACCCGCGGCTGCGAGCGGTGGGTCGCCTCGGCGGCGGCCACGAAGCTGCCGGTGTCCACCACCCCGAGGAACGAGACGAACCACTCCAACCGGGTATCCGTCCTGAGCACGTAGAACCCCCTCGCAGGCCACGCCATCGACGCCGTCCTCCCGCCGCGCGTCACGGACGAGGACCACCGCCGGCGACGAGCAATCAAGGAAGCGGATGGCACCATTCGTAACTCGCTCTTAACAAGCGACGACGGTGGAGGCTAACGTCTGCCGACAGGAACCGGGTTCATTGTTACTGCGTTGTTATGGGACTCGCTCGACCCCCAGGGGAGACCGGTCCCGCTTTAGCGACGGTGATCATTCGACCGCACCGGGAGGAACCGTGGCAGGAGATCCGATCCACTCAGCGGTCGGCATATCAGCAGGCCGTGTGGGCACCCTCAGCGCGGGCGAGGCGGCGCGAGAGGCACGACCACGTCCGGGGGAACGGCTTTCGGCCACCCTCGCTCCACGGTGAGCGCGCCCATTCCCTCGGGCTGCTCTAAACGCTTTTCTGCGACAAGGCACCTGCTTCCCTGTCGTCATTCGACCGGGCGGCCGGAAACGGTCATCCGCGCGGTCCGGGAACCGATTCCGGTGATACCGGCGACCGTCGTATTCCGCTTCTCCCCAGCGCCACGTACCGACGAACGGGGGGTACCGCATCATGGCGAATTCCCGCCGGGACGTGCTCAAGCAAGGCCCGACCGTGCGACGGTGGCGGCGGGCCGGGTCACCGGCGCCCTGATCACCAGGCCCCCACCGCTGCCCTGGACCGCGGCGATCCCCCTCGCCGGTTGGCAGCGGCTCGAGGCGGCCGGGCCCGCCGGCATTCGCGCGGTTGAATGCGGTTTCTCCGTCCACCGCCGCACCGAGGGCTACGACGAGGTGATCGACAACGAGGACCGGCGCCGGCTACCCGGCGTTCGACCACCACCGTGAGATCGACGGCGTCACGGTGAACGACCTGCCGCGAAATGGCGGCGCGGACGGGCCAACCGTCGCCGAGCCGCCGCCGGACCGTCCGAGGACGGACCGCATCGACAATTGATCTTCACCGGCCGGCCCCGCCCGTCATCCGCTGCGGGGCACTGCCAACCGACGGCACCGCAAGGAGAACCATGGGAAACCTCCACCCCGTCGCGGACTCGCTGGTCCGGGCCGCGGACCTGCCCTGGATTCCCCAGGGTTCCGCCAACGTCTGGTTCAAGCCGTTGCGGATCTCGCTGCAGACCGGCAGTTGGGTCAACCTGCTGAAGGTCGCCAGGAGCGGGGTGGTCAACCGGCACCGCCACCTCTCCGAGGTGGAGGGCTGGGTCATCCAGGGCCGTTGGCACTACGCGGAGCACGACTGGCAGGCCGAGCCCGGGTCGTACGTCTACGAACCGCCGGGCGACGTCCACACGCTGATCGCCGACGTGGTCGAGGACGAGCCGATGCTGACCCTGTTCGCCATCCACGGCCCGATCGAGTATGTCACCGAGAGCGGCGACCTCGCGTATGTCGAGACGGCGGAGACCAAGCTGAAGCGGTACGAGGACTACTGTCGCGAGCACGACATCGCTCCCCAGCCGATCGTCTTCTGAGCTATGCCGCAATCGACAACCCGCACCGCGTCCGACCTGGTCCACCTCGGGCCGGTCATTCCGGTCGTCGTCCTGGAACGCGCCGACGACGCCGTACCCCTGGCTCGGGCCCTGCTGCGCGGCGGCATCCGGACCATGGAGATCACCCTCCGCACGGCGGCCGCTCTTTCCGCAGTGCGCAAGGTGGCCGATGAGGTGCCGGAGATGGTCGTGGGCGCCGGCACCGTGATCACGCCCGACCAGGTCGACGCGGCGGCTGCGGCCGGCGCGCGGTTCCTCGTCAGCCCGGGTGCGACAACGGGACTCGTCCGCGCCGCCCTCGACTCCGGGCTGCCCTTCCTCCCGGGCGCCGGCACGGTCAGTGAGATGCTGACCCTGGCCGAGCAGGGGCTCACCACGATCAAGTTCTTCCCGGCGGAGGCGAGCGGCGGCCGGGCCTACCTCTCGTCGGTGGCCCAGCCGCTCCCCCACCTGACGTTCTGCCCAACCGGCGGCATCTCGGCGGCGACCGCGGCCGACTGGCTCGCGCTGCCCAACGTCGCATGCGTGGGCGGGTCGTGGCTGACGCCCGCCGCCGCCGTGCGGTCGCGCGACGGGGCCGCGGTCACGACGCTCGCCCGGGAGGCGGTGTCGCTCCTGCCCACCCCTGGTCGCGGTACACCGGTCGCCTGAGCGATTCGTCGCCGTCCGGAAGGGTGACGAGGGCGGGCTCAGCCCACCGCCGCCGGCTCGCGGGAAGCCGGCTGACGGGCGGCGCCGAGCATCCCTCGGCGATCGCCGCCACCACGAACAGCCTGGTCAACTTGTCGCGCATCGCCTCTCCCCCCACCCGGTCGCCAGCCATGCTGGACAGGGGGCCGCTCGCGGCACCGGTCGAGGAGGAGTCGACGCGAGCAGGATCACGGGGCCTGGAGGTGGGTACCTGAAGGGGCGTTCGGGTCTTCCCAGGCCCGATGCGACATGCGAGGTTAGTGGTACCAGCGGTGACAGGGTGGTGACCATGGGCGAAGATGTCGGCGCGCGAACCTTCAGCCGGGAGGATCGGGCCCGCTACCGGGAGAAGGTGCGGCGCTGCCTCGACGTCTTCGCCGAGATGCTGCGCGAGTCGCGGTTCGACGTGGAGCGACCGATGACCGGCCTGGAGATCGAGCTGAACCTGGTCGACGAGCACTCGCAGCCGGCCATGCGCAACGCCGACGTGCTGGCCGCCATCGCCGACCCGAGCTTCCAGACCGAGTTGGGCCAGTTCAACGTCGAGATCAACGTGGCGCCGCGCCGGCTGGTCGGCACCGGCACCGCGCAGTTCGAGGAGCACGTCCGGGCCAGCCTGAACGCGGCCGAGGAGAAGGCCCGTACGGTCGACGCGCACATGGTGATGATCGGGATCCTGCCCACCCTGCGCCCCGAACACCTGACCGCCGAGACGCTCTCGGCGAATCCCCGCTACACGCTGCTCAACGAGCAGATCTTCGCCGCCCGCGGCGAGGACCTGCGGATCTCGATCAGCGGCGTCGAGCGGCTGGCCACCACCGCGGACACCATCACCCCCGAGGCGGCCTGCACCAGCACCCAGGTCCACCTCCAGGTCAGCCCCGCCCAGTTCGCCGACTACTGGAACGCCGCCCAGGCGATCGCCGGCATCCAGGTCGCCCTCGGCGCGAACTCGCCGCTGCTCTTCGGCCGGGAGCTGTGGCGGGAGACCCGGGTGCCGCTCTTCCAGCAGGCCACCGACACCCGCCCGGAGGAGATCAAGGCCCAGGGGGTACGCCCCCGGGTCTGGTTCGGCGAGCGCTGGATCACCAACGTCTTCGACCTGTTCGAGGAGAACGTGCGCTACTTCCCGGCGCTGCTGCCGGTCTGCGACCCGGAGGACCCGGCGGAGACCCTGGCGGCCGGGGACGTGCCGAAACTCGCCGAGATGCGGCTGCACAACGGCACCATCTACCGCTGGAACCGCCCCGTCTACGACGTGCTGAAGGGACGCCCGCACCTGCGGGTGGAGAACCGGGTGCTGCCCGCCGGCCCGACCGTGGTGGACACCATCGCCAACAGCGCCTTCTACTTCGGGCTGGTCCGCGCCCTGGCCGAGTCGGATCGGCCACTGTGGTCGCAGATGTCGTTCAGCGCGGCGGAAGAGAACTTCACCAACTGTGCCCGGCACGGCATCGACGCCCAGGTGTTCTGGCCCGGGCTGGGCTACCTGCCGGTGACCGAGCTGGTGCTGCGCCGGCTGCTGCCGCTGGCGTACCACGGGCTGGACCGGTGGGGGCTCGAGCCGACCGAGCGGGACCGGCTGCTCGGCATCGTCGAGCAGCGCTGCCTGACCGGCCGCAACGGCGCGACCTGGCAGGTGGGGACGCTGCACCGGTTCGAGTCCGCCGACCACCTGGACCGGCCGGAGGCGCTGCGCGAGGTGGTCCGGCACTACGTGGAGCTGATGCACAGCAACCGCCCGGTGCACGAGTGGCCCATCCCGTGATCCGGCTCAGCCCCGGTCACGGTCCCAGGGCGACGGGTCGTCGCGCAGCCGGCTGTAGAGCCACCCGTCGCGCCAGGCGCCGGCCCTGAACTCGCAGGCGCGGACCACGCCCTCCAGCTGGAAGCCAGCCTTCTGCAGCGATCGCTGCTCGGCGGCGTTCTCCGGGTGGGTGCCGGCCTGGATCCGCTGCGCGGGGCTGTGCGCGAAGAGGTAGTCGCAGAGCAACGCCTGGGCCCGCCAGCCGATGCCCCGGCCGCGCCAGTCGGGCAGCAGGGCGATGCCGATCTCCCAGTGCTTCGCCACCCCGCCGTACAGCCCGGACCGGTAGCTGACGAAGCCGGCCGCGACGTCGTCCGGCCCCACCTGGACGATCAGCCGGCCGTCCTCCGCACCGAGGTAACCGTCGTCGGCGAAGCGGCGGGCGGGCGCGGCCGGGTCCCGGAAACCACCCCAGTCCAGCCCGATCAGGCCCGGCTCGACGGCGAACCGACGGAACATCGCCAGATCCGGCTCGGCGGGCGGGCGCAGCCGGACGACGATCCCATCGACCTCGTGGACGGTCCCGGCGACGGACACCGGAGGGTAGCCGTGCTCCATCCTCCGGACGGTAGCCGCTCGGCGACCGGGCCGCCGCCCGGCCGGTCCGCCGACTGCGGCGACAGGCGGAAATCGAGATGCTGACGACCGTGTCGTCGGAGTAGAACGGCGGCATGACGGAGCAGCGGATGCCCGGCGGGCGGGTCCTGGGCGCGGTGCGGGTCGGCGACACGGTACGCCGGCCGGCGCAGCCGTGGACCCCGGCGGTGCACGCGGTGCTGCGGCATCTCGAGGCTGTCGGGTTCGCCGAGGCGCCCCGGGTGCTCGGCGTCGACGAGCAGGGCCGGGAGGTGCTGAGCCACCTGGACGGGGAGACGGTCGGGGACCGGGTGCCGTGGCCGTCGTGGGCCCGCTCCACCGAGGCGCTGCGGCAGGTGGGCGGCTGGATGAGGCGGCTGCACGACGCGACCACCTCGTTCGTGCCGGCCTCGGACGCCCGGTGGTTCAGCCGTCAGGGGTGGCAGCCCGGGCTCGTCGTCGGTCACCACGACGCCGGGCCGCACAACGCCGTCTGGCGTGACGGCCGGCTCGTCGGGTTCGTCGACTGGGACACCGCCGGCCCGTCCTCCCGGGAACGCGATCTCGCGTTCGCCGCCCTCTGCTGGGTGCCGTTGCGCCCGCCTGAGGTTGTCGCGACGCTCGGCTTCACCGGCGACCAGCGGCGGGAACGGCTGCATCTGCTCCTCGACGCGTACGGCTACGACGACGACCGGGCGGCCTTCGGTGCCGCCGTCGCCGCGCGGGCCCGGATGAACGCCGGCGTCATCCGCCGGCTCGCCGACGGCGGCGATCCGGTCTACCAGGGACTGCTCCCCGTCGCCGCCGAATACGACGAGGCGGCTCGGGGCGTGACCGCGCTGCCCGCCGCCTTCTGGCGCGCCCCGGACCGGTAGCGGCGGCGCGGCCGGCCGGCGGCCCCGGCGGTGTCGCAGGCGGACCGACCCGGTCAGAGGGCGACGATCGCGGCCGACTCCGGCGGCAGCTCGATCCCGTCGCGCATCACGGTGACCCCGGTGCCGGTGGCCAGCAGCACCCTGCGCACCACGCCGGGCAGGTTGATCCGCTGCGACCTGCCGGCCAGGTTCGCCACCACCAGGCACTCGCCCCGGCGCATCAGCAGGAACTGGTCGCCGTGCCGGACGTCGACCGCGTGCAGCCGCGGGTCGGACAGGTCCGGACGGCTCTTGCGCAGGGCGATCAGCCGCCGGTAGAAGTCGTACATCTCCCGGTGCTCGGGCTTGTCCAGCTCGGCCCAGTCCAGCCGGGACCGGACGAAGGTCTGCGGGTCCTGCGGGTCGGGCACGTCCCCGGGCGGCCAGCCGTGCGCCGCGAACTCCCGCTTCCGGCCGGTCGCCACCGCGGTGGCGACCTCCGGCTCCGGGTGGCTGGTGAAGAACTGCCACGGGGTGCTGGCCGCCCACTCCTCCCCCATGAACAGCATCGGGGTGAACGGGGCGGTCAGCAGCAGGGTGGCGCCGACCCGCAGCAGCGCCGGGGAGATCGTCGCGGAGATCCGGTCGCCGGTGGCCCGGTTGCCGATCTGGTCGTGGTTCTGCAGGTACGCCACGAACCGGTGTCCCGGGGTGCGCTGCCGGTCGACGGGCCGGCCGTGGCTGCGGTTGCGGAAGCTGGACCAGGTGCCGGCGTGGAAGAACGCGCCGGTCAGCACGTCGGCGAGGCACTCCAGCGAGCCGAAGTCGCCGTAGTAGCCCTGCCGTTCGCCGGTGAGCAGGCTGTGCAGGGCGTGGTGGGCGTCGTCGTTCCACTGGGCGTGCAGGCCGTAACCGCCGGCCTCCCTCGGAGTGATCAGCTTCGGGTCGTTGAGGTCGGACTCGGCGATCAGCGACAGCGGCCGGCCCAGGTGGGTGGAGAGGGCCTCCACCTCGACGGCCACCTCGTCCAGGAAGTGGGTGGCGCGGGAGTCCGGCATGGCATGCACGGCGTCCAGCCGCAGCCCGTCGACGTGGTAGTCGCGCAGCCACATCAGCACGCTGTCGATGATGTAGCGGCGCACCCCGTCGGAGTGCGGGCCGTCGAGGTTGACGGTGCGACCCCAGGGGTTGCTCTGCTCGCTGAGGTACGGCGCGAACATCGGCGCGTAGGCCCCGGAGGGCCCGAAATGGTTGTAGACGACGTCGAGGATCACCCCCAGCCCCTTGGCGTGCGCGGCGTCGACCAGGCGTTTGAGCCCGTCGGGCCCGCCGTACGGCTGGTGCGGGGCGTACCAGCAGACCCCGTCGTAGCCCCAGTTGTGCTCGCCGTTGAAGGCGTTGACCGGCAGCAGCTCGATCATGTCCACGCCGAGGTCGACCAGGTGGTCGAGGCGGCCGATCGCGGTGTCGAAGGTGCCTTCCGGGGTGAACGTGCCGACGTGCAGCTCGTAGAGGACGCTGCCAGACAGTTGCCGGCCGGTCCAGCCCTGGTCGGTCCAGCGGTAGGCGGCGTGGTCGTAGCGCCGGCTGGGCCCGTGCACCCCCGCGGGCTGCCAGGCCGAGCGCGGGTCGGGCAGGGCCCGGTCGTCGTCGTCGAGGAGGAACGCGTAGTCGGTGCCCGGCCCGGTGCCCGGCACCTCGACCCGCCACCAGCCGCCCGGGCCGGAGCGCATCTCGTGGTCGGCGGCGCCGGGCAGGCGCAGCCGGACCCGGGCGGACTCGGGTGCCCACACCGTGAACTCGGTCATGCGGCAGCCTCCACGGAGTCGGTGGGAGCCAGCAGGGCGACGGGATAGGTGCTCAGCAGATCATGCATCAGCAGCTCAGAGCCACTGTAGACCCGACCGGTGAACATGTCAGTCACCGGATGAACAGGAAGTGACAGGGTTGTGTCGCGCCAGCCGCCGGCCCCGGCGAGGTGCAGCGGCAGCCGGGTGGCCACCGCGATCGCGCCGCCCCGGTCGAAGGCGACCGCGTGCGTCCCGGCCGGGCCGTGCGCCGGCACCGGGCGGTAGCCGGCGAACAGCTCGGGGCGGTCCCGGCGCAGCCGCAGCGTCCGGGACACCACGAGCAGCTTGGCCGCGCCGTCGGCGGCCACCTCGGGCCGCCAGCCGGCGTCGAGCCGGGCCAGCAGGTCCCGGCGTACGGCGAAGTCGACCGGCCGGCGGTTGTCCGGGTCGACCAGCGAGTTCTCCCAGAGTTCGGTGCCCTGGTAGGTGTCCGGCACACCGGGCATGGCGAGCTGGACCAGCTTCTGGCCGAGCGCGTTGGCCCAGCCGGCCGGGGTGATCTCGGCGGCGAACGCGGTGATCTCGGCGTGCAGCTCCGGGTCGTCGTACATCCGGTCGACCAGGGCGTGCAGCTCGCGCTCGAAGCCCGGATCGGGGTCGGCCCAGCTGGTGGAGACCGACGCCTCGCGGGCGGCCTTTTCCACGTACGCGTGCAGCCGGTCCCGCTCGATGGGCCAGGCCCCGGCGGCGGTCTGCCAGAGCAGGTGGGCGAAGGCGGGGTCGGCCAGCGGCGCGCGAGACATCCAGTCCGCCACCCGCTCGGCCCAACGGTCCGGCAGCTCGGACAGCACGGCGAGCCGGGCGCGCACGTCCTCACCGCGCTTGGTGTCGTGGGTGGACAGGGTGGTCATGCTGGCCGGCCAGCGGACCTGCCGGGCGGCGGCGAAGCGGTGGAACTCCGCCGGCGGCACGCCGAAGTGGGCGGGGCTGCCGCCCACCTCGTTGAGCGCCACGAACCGGCTCCACCGGTAGTAGGCGGTGTCCTCCACGCCCTTGGCCATCACCGCGCCGGTGAGCTGCGGGAAACGCGCGGCCAGCTCGTGGCCGGGGTCGCGCAGCCGGGCGGTGACCGCGTCCAGGGTGGCGGTCAGGTCGGGGCGGCGGCGGCCGGCCTCCGACCGGGCGGCGGCCAGGTGCCGGGCGCCCGCCGGCGGGTAGCCGCGGTAGACCGGGAAGCAGGCGGCCAGCTCGGCCAGCGCCGCCCGGGCCTGCTCGGGGGGCAGCTCGGGGACGAGCGCGGCGAGCCGGCTCAGCTCGGCGGCCAGCAGCCGGGTGGCGGCGGCCAGCTTGCTGTCGTGGATCAGGTTCTCCCACGAGGTGAGGTGCCCGGTGAGCCGGGTGTCCAGGGCGGTGAAGTCGCCTTCGGCGCGCCCGTCGACGAAGAGCCCGCAGACGGCGGCGAGGGCGTCGTAGCCGGTGGTGCCGTCGACCGACCAGTCCGGCAGCTCCTCGCCGTACTCGAGGATCTTCTCCACCAGCAGCCACGCGGCCGGCGCGGCGGCGCGCAGCCGGGCCAGGTAGCCGGCGGGGTCGCGCAGCCCGTCGGGGTGGTCGACCCGGATGCCGTCCACCTCGCCCGCGTCCACCCAGCGCAGGATCTCCGCGTGGGTGGCGGCGAAGACCGCCGGGTCCTCCACCCGCAGGCCGGCCAGGTCGGAGACGGCGAAGAACCGGCGGTACGTCAGCTCGGTGTCGCCGCGCCGCCAGGAGATCAGCTCGTAGTGCTGCCGGTCGTGCACCTCCCGCGGGGTGCCCGCGCCGGTGCCGTCCGTGATCGGGAAGCGGTGCTCGTGGTAGCGCAGCTCCCCCTCGACGACCTTGAGGTCGTCGAGGGCGTCGGGGGTGTCGGCGAGCACCGGCAGCAGCAGCCGGCCGCGGTCCCAGTCGATGTCGAACCAGTCCGCGTACGCCGAGTCCCGGCCCCGGCGCAGCACGTCCCACCAGGCCGGGTTGGCCTCCGGTCGGGCCACCCCGGCGTGGTTCGGCACGATGTCCACGACCAGGCCGAGGCCGGCGGCGCGCAGGGCGCGGACCAGCCGCTGCCGGCCGGCCTCGCCGCCGAGCTCCGGGTTGACCGCCCGGTGGTCGACCACGTCGTAGCCGTGCGCGGAGCCGGGCGTGGCGGTGAGCAGCGGCGCGCTGTAGAGGTGGGTGATGCCGAGGTCGGCGAGGTAGTCGGCGAGCCCGGCGGTGGCGTTGAGGTCGAAGCCGGGGCGGACCTGGATGCGGTAGGTCGACCCGACCCCCGTCGTCGCTGCCGTCGTCACGTCGGGTCGGGGGGTGTCGGGCATGTCAGGCCGTCCTCTCCAGGACCAGCAGGGAGCGGTCGGGCACGCAGACCGTGCCGCCCGCCTCCACCAGCGTGGTCTTCTCCGGATCCGGTTCCGCGGTGCTGATCACCAGCTCCCACCGCTGCCCGAACTCCTCCCCGGGCAGGGTGAAGTCCAGCGGCGCGTCGTGCGCGTTGAACAGCAGCAGGAACGAGTCGTCCCGGTGGCGCTGGCCGTACTGGCCGCGTTCCGGGATGCCGTCGCCGTTGACGAAGAGGGCCACCGAGCGGCCGAAGTCGTTGCCCCAGTCCTCGCCGGTCATCTCCCGGCCGTCGGGGGTGTACCAGGCCAGGTCCGGCAGGCCGGACCCGGCGGCCCGGCCGCCGACAGGCAACCCGGTGAAGAACCGGCGGCGGCGGAACACCTGGTGGCGGGCACGGAAGTCGGTGAGCCGCCGGACGAACCCGAGCAGCTCGGTGTCGGCCCGGTCCCAGTCGACCCAGGCGAGTTCGCTGTCCTGGCAGTACGCGTTGTTGTTGCCGTGCTGGGTGCGGCCCAGCTCGTCGCCGTGACCGATCATCGGCACGCCCTGGGAGAGCACCAGGGTGGCCAGGAAGTTGCGCCGCTGCCGGGCCCGCAGGGGCAGCACCGCGGGGTCGTCGGTCTCCCCCTCGACCCCGCAGTTCCAGGACCGGTTGTGGCTCTCGCCGTCCCGGTTCTCCTCGCCGTTGGCCTGGTTGTGCTTGTCGTTGTACGACACCAGGTCGTTGAGGGTGAAGCCGTCGTGGCAGGTGACGAAGTTGATGCTGTGGAACGGGCGGCGGCCGTCGTCCTGGTAGAGGTCGGCGGAGCCGGAGATCCGGGAGGCGAACTCGGCCAGGATGGCCGGCTCGCCGCGCCAGAAGTCCCGCACGGTGTCCCGGTACTTGCCGTTCCACTCGGTCCACTGCGGCGGGAAGTTGCCGACCTGGTAGCCGCCGGGGCCGACGTCCCACGGCTCGGCGATCAGCTTGACCTGGCTGACCACGGGGTCCTGCTGCACCACCTCGAAGAAGGTGGAGAGGCGGTCGACCTCGTAGAACTCGCGGGCCAGGGTGGCGGCGAGGTCGAAGCGGAAGCCGTCGACGTGCATCTCGGTCACCCAGTAGCGCAGCGAATCCATGATCAGTTGGAGCGAGTGCGGGCTGCGCACGTTGAGGCTGTTGCCGGTGCCGGTGTAGTCGACGAAGTAGCGCCGGTCGGACTCGCTCAGGCGGTAGTAGCTGGCGGTGTCGACGCCCTTGAAGCTGAGTGTCGGGCCCAGGTGGTTGCCCTCGGCGGTGTGGTTGTAGACCACGTCGAGGATCACCTCGATGCCGGCGGCGTGCAGCGCCTTGACCATGCCGCGGAACTCCTGCACCTGCTGGCCGAGGCGGCCCAGCGCGGAGTAGCCGTGGTGCGGGGCGAAGAAGCCGATGGTGTTGTAGCCCCAGTAGTTGCGCAGCCCCAGGTCGGCCAGGCGGTGGTCGTGCACGAACTCGTGCACCGGCATCAGCTCGACCGCGGTCACCCCGAGCTGCTTGAAGTAGTCGATCATCACCGGCGAGGCGATCGCCGCGTACGTGCCCCGCAGCTCCTCGGGGATGTCGGGATGGCGCATGGTCAGCCCGCGCACGTGCGCCTCGTAGATCACCGAGTGGTGGTACGGGATCCGCGGCGGCTTGTCGTTGCCCCAGTCGAAGTACGGGTTGACCACCACCGACTTCGGCATGAACGGCGCCGAGTCGACCTCCGACATCCGATCCGGCTCGCCGAGCACGTAGTCGTAGCCGGCCGGGTCCCAGGTGACCTCACCGTCGACCGCCTTGGCGTACGGGTCGAGCAGCAGCTTGTGCGGGTTGCAGCGCACCCCGTCGGCCGGGTCGTACGGGCCGTGCACGCGGTAGCCGTAGCGCTGGCCCGGCTCGATGCCCGGGATGTACGCGTGCCAGACGTAGGCGTCGACCTCGCGCAGCTCGACCCGCCGCTCGGCGCCGGTGTCCCACTCGTCGAACAGGCAGAGCTCGATCTTCTCGGCCACCTCGGAGAAGATCGCGAAGTTGGTCCCCATCCCGTCGTAGGTGGCGCCCAGGGGATAGCTCTCGCCCGGCCAGACCTGCATGTCGCTCCTTCGGCACATGATCATGAGCGCACCGGACGGGCGGGCCGCCGATGCGCACGCCGCTAATGCCCCGTCGCCGAAGTGGCCAATCCACCCGACCGGAGGGGCACCCGATATCCACCCACCTGAGCTTCGCCGAGCCTTTGGGTGTCTTCGGTCACGATAGGCCTTTTCGAGATGCGCCGGACCGCCCGATGCCCTTTGCTTGATGCGGACACGTCCGCGTGGGCGGGTCCGCTCGGCCTCTCGGCCACCCCACCCCCCTCTTTCCGCCGCCACCGTTGCCGGCGCGACCCTTCGTGCATGGACGGAGATTGATGTGACCACCCTGCGGGTCGGCGAGCAGCCCGCCACCGCCACGGACCGGCCCCACCGGCCCACCCTGACCTCCCGGCCCCAGATCCCGCAGCAGACCCCCGGCGCCGGCGTGCCGCCGCGCACCCGCCGCATCCTGATGCTCTCCTGGGAGTACCCGCCGGTGCTGGTGGGTGGGCTCGGCCGGCACGTGCACGCGCTGTCGGTGGCCCTGGCCGCCGCCGGCCACGAGGTCACCGTGGTCACCCGGCACGCCGAGGGCGCGCCGCTGGAGGAGTACGCCGACGGCGTCCGGATCGTCCGCGCCGCCGAGGACCCGGTCACCTTCCCGCTCGCCACCGGGTCCCTCCTCGCGTGGACGATGGCGTTCAACCACACGCTGACCCGGGCGGCCCTGCGGGCCGCCGAGTCCGGCGCCTACGACGTCATCCACGCCCACGACTGGCTGGTCGCGCACACCGCGATGACCCTGCGCGAGCACCTGGACGTGCCGCTGGTCAGCACCATCCACGCCACGGAGGCCGGCCGGCACCAGGGCTGGCTGCCGGCGGAGATGAACCGCACCATCCACGGCGTCGAGCAGTGGCTGGCCGCCGAGTCCGGCCGGGTGATCGTCTGTTCCGGCTACATGCGCGATGAGGTGGGCGCGCTCTTCGGCGTGCCGGCCGGCCGCGTCGACGTGGTGCCCAACGGCGTCGAGCCGCAGCGCTGGCTGGCGCCGGTGGCCGCGGTCGCCGCCGCCCGGGCCCGGTTCGCCGGGGACGGCCCGCTGGTCACCTTCGCCGGCCGGCTGGTCTACGAGAAGGGCGTGCAGCACCTGCTCGCCGGGCTGCCCCGGCTGCGCGAGCGGCACCCCGGGCTGCGCGCGGTGATCGTCGGCGACGGGCCGTACAAGTCGGCCCTCGAGGCCGAGGTGCACCGGCTCGGCCTGGGCGGCGCGGTGAGCATGCCCGGCTTCCTCGGCGGGGCCGAGCTGCCCGCGGTGCTGGCCGCCTCGGACTGCTTCACGGTGCCGAGCATCTACGAGCCGTTCGGCATGGTCGCCTTGGAGGGCGCGGCGGCCGGCGCGCCCCTGGCGGTGGCCCGCACCGGCGGCCTCGCCGAGATCGTCGAGCCCGGGGTGACCGGGATGACCTTCGCCCCGCAGGACCCGGACGGCCTGACCGAGGCCGTGCACGCGCTGCTGTCGGACCGGGTGCGGGCCCAAGCGCTGGCCCGCCGCGCCCGCACCATGGTCCACGAGCAGTACGGCTGGTCGGCCATCGCCGCCCGCACCGCCACCACCTACGCCGCCGCGATCGCCAACGACCCCCACTTCACCGCGGAACGCGCCGAGCACGGGATGACCCTCGGCCGGGCCCTGCCCCCCATGCCGGTGGGCAACCTCCTCGCCGCCGCCGGTCTGCGCTGACCCGGCGCGGGACGACGTCGACGCAGGCGCGCCGGATCCACCGGTGGGGGTGGTCAGGGACCCGCCACCGGTGGGGCGGTCGCGAACTCGAGCTGCACGTACGGGCAGACGACCCGGAAGTCCCCGGTCTCGAAGTCCGCGGACCCGCCCCCGTTGTATCCGCCGAACCCCGTGCGCAGACCGACCTCGAACACCGCCACCGCCCCGGCCGGCACCCGGAAGGTGTCGTAGGCGAGGTGCGGGATGTCGGACACCATCTCCGTCTCGTGCCGCCCGGGCTTGCCGAGCAGCTGCCAACCCCCGCTGACCGACAACGACTCGACGTCGTTGACCTGGTCGGCCTGCGGCAGGGGCCGGGTGGGCGGCTGGTCCCACCATTGCAGCAGGGCGAGCCGCGCCTGGGCGTACGCGGTGCTGTGCCCGAAGGTGTTCGCCCCCGGCCACGGCGACCAGAGCCACCCGGCGTCCGCCCACGCGTGCAGGATGCCGTCGACCCTCAGCGCGGAGCGGACGTTGACCACGGTGTCGGTGTCGCCGTCGTTCTGCCAGAAGAAGTAGAAGTCGACCTCGTCGTAGCTGAGGAAGTCGTCGTCCGAGTCGAAGTACGTGGCGATCTTCGCCCAGCTGTTCCCGGCCTCGATGTGGCCGTCGTACCGCAGGCTCGACCCCTCCGTGCCGGCGCTCAGTCCCCAGATCAGGAACGGCGTCTCCAGCAGCGTGGAGGTCGGGTCGACCGGGGGCGGGGCGGTGGCGAGCACGTCCAGCGCCGTCCGACGGTCGCGGAGCCCCTGCCGGAAGGCTTCCTCGGCGGCGCCGAAGTACCGGGCCGCGTCCGGCATCTCCGTCTGGAAGGCCCGCTCCAGCACCCGTCGGCTGCGCGACTGGAAGTCCGGGCCCGGCCGCACCCGCCGCACTGAGCGGGCCACGGCCCGGAGGCGTCCGGCGTCCGCCGCGGCCCGCGCCTTCTCGGCCGACAGCACCCTCTTCAGCTGGTCCACGTCGATGTTCTGCATGCCAGCCTCCTGCCGTCGATGGTTGCCACCTCCGGCAGGACTGTCAAGAACGCCGCCTTCCTCCGACTGGTCGCCGCGCCCGTACGCGAAAAGGCCGCCGACCCCACGCGGGGTCGACGGCCTTCGTCGTCCGGACCGGGGTCAGCGCTCCGCGGCCGGCGGGTAGTTCCGCTCCGGGTAGCCGGTGTAGATCTGCCGCGGGCGGCCGATCTTGGTCTCCGGATCGTTGATCATCTCGCGCCACTGGGCGATCCAGCCGGGGAGCCGGCCCAGGGCGAAGAGCACCGTGAACATCTTCGTCGGGAAGCCCATGGCCTTGTAGATCAGGCCGGTGTAGAAGTCCACGTTCGGGTAGAGCCGGCGGGAGACGAAGAAGTCGTCGGCGAGGGCGATCTCCTCCAGCTCCATCGCGATGTCCAGCAGCGGGTCCGGCTTGGCCATCCGGCCCAGCACGTCCTGCGCCGCCTTCTTCACGATCGCCGCGCGCGGGTCGTAGTTCTTGTAGACCCGGTGGCCGAAGCCCATCAGCTTCACGCCGTCCTGCTTGCCCTTCACCTTCTGCACGAAGGAGCGGACGTCGCCGCCATCGGCCTTGATCTTCTGGAGCATCTCCAGCACGGCCTGATTGGCGCCACCGTGCAGCGGGCCGAAGAGGGCGTTCACACCGGCCGAGACCGAGGCGAAGAGGTTGGCGTTGCTGGAACCGACCAGCCGCACGGTCGAGGTCGAGCAGTTCTGCTCGTGGTCGGCGTGCAGGATGAACAGCATGTCCAGCACGCGGGCCATCACCGGGTCGACCTCGTACGGCTCCGCCGGGACGCCGAAGGTCATCCGGAGGAAGTTCTCCACATAGCCCAGCGAGTTGTCCGGGTACAGCAGCGGCTGACCGATCGACTTCTTGTAGGCGTACGAGGCGATGGTGGGGACCTTCGCCATCAGCCGGACCGTGGACATCTCCACGTGCTCGGAGTCGAACGGGTCCAGGCTGTCCTGGTAGAAGGTCGAGATCGCGCTGACCGCCGACGACAGCACGGCCATCGGGTGGGCGTCGCGCGGGAAGCCGTCGAAGAAGCGGCGCATCTCCTCGTGCAGCAGCGAGTGCCGCCGGATCCGCTCGCTGAACTCGGTCAGCTGCTGCTGGGTCGGCAGCTCACCGTAGATCAGCAGGTAGGAGACCTCCAGGAAGGAGGACTTCTCGGCCAGCTGCTCGATCGGGTACCCCCGGTACCGGAGGATGCCCGCGTCACCATCGATGTAGGTGATCGCGGACGAGCAGGACGCGGTGTTGACGAAACCGGGGTCGTAGGTGGTCATCCCGGTTTCCTTGAGCAGGTGGCTCACCCCGATGCCGGCGGGGCCCTCGACCGCGGACTGCACCGGCATCGACAGCTGCCCACCGGGGTGGTCGAGCTTGACTTCCGTCATGTGTTCCTCGCTTCGCCGGCAAGATCTTCGTTGAATTGCCTTCGCTTTTACCGTAATCGCGGTATCGGGGACACCGCTCGTCATGGTTGCGCGGTGAGGTATGCGTCACCCGATTCCCGACTTGCCGGCTGGGAAACCCTGTGCATGATCGCCCTCACCCACCTCGGGGGCCGGCCGGGACGGGTCTCAGGAGAGGGCGAGCCGACGCAGCGCGCCGTCGGCGCCCACCCGGTACACGTCGAGGCGGTTGGCGCCGGGGGTGAAGAGCCGGTCGTCGGGCAGCAGCGCCGCGAACCGCCGACCACCCCGGTCGGGCGGCACCACCGGGACGACCGCGCCGATCGTGCCGTTGACCGCCACCGCCAGCATCGTCCCGTCCGGCACGGCGGCGGGCACGGTCCCCCAGACCAGCGCCGGCAGCTCGCCGTGGACCGGGTCGACGGCGCGGAACGCGGCGAGGTTCGCCACCCTCGCGGTACCGCCGGCCGGCCGGTCCCCCACCCGGGTGCCGACCAGCGGACTCGGGGCCGGGGTGGCCGGCGGCGACGGCACCCCGCCGGTGATGGTCACCGGCTGGGCAGGGCGGTCGTAGAAGCGCTTGTCGGCGCGCTCGCGCGGGGCCTGCCGGGCCGACCGGCCGTCCATCCGCCACGGGATCCTGATGTGGGTCTCGTCGGCGATGGTGGGCAGCAGGTCGACGTGCTCCCAGTTGCGGTCGTCCACCCGCCCGGCGCGCTGACCGGGCTCCTTGACGAACATCGGCACCCAGGCCACCTGGTCGGCGGCGTGCTCGATCGCGTCCATCCCCCGGCCCTGCCAGTCCTTGCGGAAGCTCACCCCGTGGTCGGCGGTGACCAGGACGAGGGCCTTGTCGTAGAGACCGGTGGCGCGCAGCGTGCGCAGCGTCTCGCCGATCAGCCGGTCGGTGTAGCCGAGCTGGGCGAGGTGCCGCTGCCGGGCCAGGTCCACCCAGCCGGCGCCGTCGTTGGGCAGGTCCTCCGGTGCCGCGTAGTGCGCCCCGGACGGCAGGTAAACCCACGGCGAGTGCGGCATCAGCAGGTGCAGGAAGTGCAGGGTGGGGCGGGACGACGGGCGCAGCCCGGCCAGGAAGCTGGTGAAGCGGGCGGGCTGATTGTCGTCGAGGGTGTCCCAGCGGAACTTCGGGTCGGCCGGAACCGGCTCGGCGGCGTCCAGGCCCGCCTCGGCCCGGGTCAGCTCGCGGTAGGAGTCCTCCGGGTCGATCCGGCTGTCGACCGGGGCGGTGACCTGGCGCAGCAGCTTGCCGCTCTCCCGGACCAGCACGCCGAGCCCCTGCTCGGGGCTGGCCGGCTGCTCGCAGCGGCTGGGCGGGCAGAGCCGGGTGATGCTCTCCTCGGCCTCGACGTCGTACAGCCCGCCGAGGGCGGTGAAGAGGTTGTCCGGGTACTGCGAGTAGTGCGGGGCGAGCGGCTCGGCCGGGTAGCGGCCGGTGAGCATGGCCGGCAGCGCGTACGGGGTCCAGCCGCTGACCCCGGTGGCGTTGCGGTACCAGGTGGAACCCTGGGCCAGCTCGGCGAAGTGCGGGTAGCGAGCAGCGTCGATCTTCCCGTCCGCGCCGAGCAGCGAGACCAGCGGCAGCTCGTCCAGGACGATCATGACCACCGGCGGGTGGGCACCCGGGCCGGCCACCCCGGCGGCGCCGGCGTGCGTGCGGGGCAGCACCACCGCCGAGGCCGGCGACGCGAAGAGGAACAGGCCGACGAAGACCGGCGGTCCGAGCGCCGCCACCCGCAGCACCCGGCCGGGCCCCCGCCAGCGCCGGTGCGCCGCCGCCCCGGCCGCGCCGGCCAGGACGGCGACCAGCAGCAGCGGTACGCCCCGCAGCGGTGTGCCGTGCCGGCCGACCTGGACGGCGAGCGCGGCCAGCAGCAGCCCGACGAGCAGCGTGTGCACCGCCGACCGGGCGATCCGCCCGGCGGCCAGGCTGACCGCGCCGAGGAGCGCGAACGGCAGCGTCGGCACGATCGCGATCAGCGCCACCAGGAGCAGGATGTCGCCGCGCCCGGCGCGGTGGAACAGGAAGAAGTCGGGGCTGCGGCCGAGCACGTCCAGCAGCGGCTGGGTGACCACCAGCCCGACCAGAGCCACCACTTCGAGCAGCCGGCCCAGCTCCGCCCGCCAGGGTCGCCCCGGCCGGGCCGGCTCGGCGGGTACGGGTCGGACGTCGGGTGGCGCGAGCGTGCCCTCAGCCACCCACCACCGCCTGGTAGAGGGTCCGGGTGCCGGACGGCAGCTCCGCGCTGCGGATGATCCGGCAGCGCGCCCCGAGCAGCCGCTCGAAGGCGTCCCGCCGGTAGTCGGGGAAGAGCCCGTCCGGCTTGTTGGCGAGCAGCCGGCGAGCCATCGGATCCTCGGGGTGGACGAACTCCACCACCAGCGCGGCGCCGGGGCCGCCCAGTCCGGCGAGCTGGTCGACCACCTCCGCCAGCGGCACGTTCCGCCCGATCGCCAGGTGGTGCACCACGGCAAGGGCGAGCACCACGTCGGCGCGGGCCCGCTCGGCGAAGCCGGCCCGCTCGACACCGCGCCAGCCGCCGCCGGGCGAGGGGTCGGCGAGATCCATCACCAGCGGCAGGATCCGCCGCTCCCGCTCGGCCCGCAGCGCCCGGTAGAGCGCGTCGACCACCGCCGGGTCCTGCTCGACCGCGACCACGTACCCGGCGTGCCGGGCGGCTATCCGGGCGTACCGGCCGTCGTTGGCGCCCAGGTCCAGTGCCAGCGCCGGGCTGCCCGCGCCGGTCATCGCCTCCTCGACGAACCGCTCCTTGGCCTGCCGGTCCTGCGTCGAGTAGCCGCAGGTCCGCTGATAGTCCGACCAGTGGCTGCCGCCCGGCGGGCGCTCCAGGCGGCGGACCAGCTTCTCGATGCCGCGTACGGTCGCCGCCGCCAGCTCCCGGGAGTAGCCGGCGTCGCGCAGCTGGGCCCGTACGTCGGTGGTGGTGGAGCGCGCGTGCCGCTGCTGCATCGCGCCGTGCAGGTGCACGTGGGTCAGCACGCCGGGCAGCAGCCGGCGGGCGCCGCGGAAGAACCGGCGCATCTGGTCCGGTTCGAGACCGTCGACCCGGGCCCGCAGCCAGGGCTGGAAGTCCACGCCGAGGTGGGCCTGGAGCAGCAGCGGGTAGAGCAGCGTCTGGCAGAACTGGCGGTACCCGGCCCACGGCTCGCCCTCGCAATGCGGCTCGAACGAGCCGACGTCGATGAAGACCGGCGCCGCGCCCCGCCATTGGAGGTTGTACGCCGAGCCGTCCTTGGTGGTGAAACCGTCGTCGAGTGCCGCGCGCAAGATCGCCAGGTGCAGCAGCGCGGCGTCGCGCAGCATCCCGAACGACCACTCGTAGGGATGCGAGACGAACGGGATCCGCTCGTGCCGGAGCACCGCGGACCAGGGCGGCGTCGCGCTGACCTCCTCGGTGCCGCACACCTTCGCCTCGGCCAGCAGGGCGCGGAAGAAGCCGCTGGCCGCCAGGGCCCGCCAGTCCGCGGTCGCCCGCGGGTCGAGACCGCGCAGCACCTCGCCGTCGCGATGGAAGACCCGGTTGCTCGGGTCGCGGAAGGATCCGGGATCGGCCCGGAGGCCGGTGTCGGGATGGGCCATCGCCGGTGCCGGCCCGTTCAGCGCTGGTCGGTGGGCTGACGCCGGAACCGGGCGACCAGCCGGCGCCAGTAGAGCTTGGCCGCCACCGCCGCTCCGGCCACCCCGCCGACCACCGCCTGCACGA
Organism: Micromonospora sp. NBC_00898; assembly: GCF_045207895.1. NCBI lineage: Bacteria > Bacillati > Actinomycetota > Actinomycetes > Micromonosporales > Micromonosporaceae > Micromonospora > Micromonospora sp. NBC_00898. Next base: position 1,572,874 of record NZ_CP108775.1, on the reverse strand, counting down.
TCAGGCTGCCGGACCCCGCGTCCAGGTAGGCCAGATGCATCACCGGCTGCTCCCTTCCCTCGCCGTCATGGAGGCCGGCCACGATGAGGCATTTGGCCCTTTAAGCCGGACTTGTCTCCTTGACACCGTACGCCGCGCGGCCCGATCGTGAAGGACACACCGGTCACTGCGCCCACGTCCGTTCCGTTCAAGACGACCGGCCCCGTCCGCCCCTACCGTGACCGCCATGACACCTCACTTCGACCTCATCGGCCTGGCGGTCACCGACATGGCCCGGACGCTCGACTTCTACCGGCGGCTCGGGGTGCCGGTCCCGCCCGGCGCCGAACACGAGCCGCACGTGGAGGTGACCCTGGCCGGCGGCATCCGGCTGGCCTGGGACTCCGTCGACACGCTGCGCGGCTTCGACCCGGACTTCACCCCGCCCACCGGCAGTTCCCGGGCGAACCTGGCGTTCCGGTGCGCCGACCCCGCCGAGGTCGACCGGTGGTACGCGGAGCTGACCGGCGCCGGGTTCCACGGTCACCTGCCGCCGTGGGACGCCGAGTGGGGACAGCGGTACGCCGTCCTGCACGACCCCGACGGCACCGGGGTGGACCTGTTCGCGCCGCTGGCCGCCGACTGAACGGCGCCCGGTCAGCTCGCCAGCAGCCGGGTCGGGGGCACGCCGGCCAGCTCGCGGACCTCCCGGGTGAGATGTGCCTGGTCGGCGTACCCGGCGCGGGCGGCCACCTCGGCCAACGGCGTACCGGCCCGGGCCAGCGCGACGGCGCGGCGCATCCGGAGGATGCGGGCGAGGGTCTTCGGGCCGTACCCGAAGAGGGGCTGGCAACGGCGGCGCAGCGCCTGCCCGCCCAGGCCGACCTCGGCGGCGGTGGCGGCGACCGGGGCGCCGGCCGCCAGCCGGGCGGCGACCCGCGCGGCGAGCGGGTCCGGGCCGCCGGCGGCCCGCAGCCGCGCTACCGCGACCGCCTCCAGCGCGGCGGCGATCCGCGCGGCACCGCCGGGGTCGGACCCGGGGTCGGACATCCGGTCCGCCAGCTCGGCGGCGGACCGCCCCCAGAGGTCGACCAGCGGAACGCGCAGGTCGCGCAGGTCGTCGGCGGGCACCCCGAGGACCGCGGGACCGGTGCCGGGCGGTAGCCGCAGTCCCACCCACCGCTCCCCCGGCGCGCTGGTGGACAGGTGGGCGGTGCGGTCGGGACCGGCGACCAGCAGGCCGGCCCGGCTGGACCAGAGCAGGTCCAGGCAGCCGTCCGGCAGCACCCGGGTCGGCGCGCCGCCCTCGGCGACGCTGCTCCACAGCACCGCCCCGCGAACCCCCACCGCCGCCCGCTCCCGATACATGCCACCACCCTGCCACGCCGGGACGGGTCAGGGACGGTGGTGGTGCATGGCCAGGCGGAGGAGGGCGAAGCGGAGGGCGGTGGCGGCCAGGTTGGCGGCCACCAGGACCGCCAGTTCCAGCGGGCGGGGCGGAGCGGCGGCCGCCGCGTGCAGGGCGGCGAGCGAGCCGCTGGTCAGCGCCAGGCCGAGGGCGAAGGCGAGCAGGCCCTGCAGCTGGTGGCGGGCGGCGTGCCGGCGGCCGGAGATGCCGAAGGTGAGCCGGCGGTTCGCGGCGGTGTTGGCCACCGCCGTCACCAGCAGGGCCAGCAGGTTCGCCGCCTGCGCCCCCAGCGCGCCCCGGGTCGCCACGAACAGCACCAGGTACGCCAGCGTGCTGGCCACCCCCACCGCGGCGAACCGGGCGAGCTGCCGGAGCAACCCGGCCGGCACCTGCGCCGGTGGCGCGGTCAGCGGCGCCCGACCGAGCTGCGCGCGCAGCTCCGCCAGGGGCAGCGCCCCGGTGACCAGGGCCCGGGCCAGCCGGCCGATGCCCCGCAGGTCGGCCAGGGCGGTGGACACGATGTCCACCCGGCTGTCCGGGTCGTCCACCCAGTCCACCGGCACCTCGTGGATGCGCAGGCCGGCCCGCTGGGCGAGGACCAGCAGCTCGGTGTCGAAGAACCAGCCGGAGTCCCGCACCAGCGGCAGCAACCCGGCCGCCACGTCGGCGCGGATCGCCTTGAACCCGCACTGGGCGTCGGAGAAACGCACCGCCAGGGCGCCGCGCAGCAGCAGGTTGTAGCCCCGGGAGATCACCTCCCGCCGGGCGCCCCGGACCACCCGGCTGGTCCGCGCCAGCCGGGTGCCGATCGCCAGGTCGGAGTGGCCGGAGAGGAGCGGCGCGACCAGCGGCAGCAGGGCCGCCAGGTCGGTGGAGAGGTCCACGTCCATATACGCCAGCACCGGCGCCGGCGACGCCGACCAAGCCGCCCGCAGCGCCCGGCCGCGGCCCTTGGCGTCCAGGTGCAGCACCCCCACCTCGGGCAGCTCCCCGGCGAGCGCCTCGGCCACCGCGAGGGTGCCGTCGACGCTGGCGTTGTCCGCCACGGTGATCCGGAACGGGTACGGGAAGTGCGCAGTCAGGTGGGCGTGCAACCGCCGGACGCAGGGACCGAGGTCGGCCTCCTCGTTGTGAACCGGCACCACCACGTCCAGCACGGCCGTGGGCGTCGTCGGCCGGGCCCGCACCGCCGCCCGGGGAGCACTCGGGTACGTCATCGCTCAGCCCTGCCTTCCGCTGGTCAGGTCGTAGACGGTGACCCCGTCGACGGTCTTCGCGGTGAAGTTCTCGGCGACCCACGAGGCGATCTCCTGGGAGGCCGAGCTGCCTCCGTTGGCCCGGAACCCGCCACCGCCGACGAAGTAGTGGATCCGCCCGTCGGCGACGTACCGCTGGAACTGGGCGAGCGTCGGCGACGGGTCACTGCCGTTGAAGCCGCCGATCGCCATCACCGGCCGCTGGGTGGCCAGCTGGTAGCCGGAGGCGTTGTTCGATCCGATCGTCGCCGCCACCCAGGTGTAGGCGTCCGCGTCGGCCGTCAGCAGGGAGGTCATCTCGGCACTCGGCTCGCGGGCGTCGAGCAGCCCGCCCATGCCTCCACCGCGCGCCGAGCGTCCGTCACCGCCGGGCAGCTGTCCCGGGCCGCCAACGGGAAAGCCCGGGAACTGTCCATTCGGGCCGGTGCCGCCGTTCTGGCCCGTGCCGGCGTTCCGGCCGCCACCCGGGAAGCCGGGGACCTGGCCGCCGGGGAGCTCCATGCCGGCGGGCGGCCGGCCACCGGGGAAACCGCCCCGGCCGGGCCCGAAGGCGCCCTGCACGACCGGCCCGGCGGTCGGGATCGCGCCGGTGTGTGGCGTCGAGGCGGTCTCCAGCGAGTACGCGACCGGCCCGGCCAGCGCCACGGCCGCGCCGAACGCGAGCAGCACCAGGGTGGCCCGGCGGGGCAGCCGGCCGGCGAGCACGATCAGCACGGCCGTGGCCAGCCCGACGACCAGCACTGCGGTGCGTAGCCACGGGTGCCAATCGGCGCTGCGGCCGAGCAGCCGCCACGACCACCACGCGGTGACCACGAGGGTGACGGCCAGGGTGGCGGTCGCCGCGAGCGCCCGGTGCCGGACGGGGCCGGACCCGGAACGTCCCGCCCAAGGGGCCGGAGCCTCCGGCGAGGTCGGACCGATCGGCGGCACCGGGCCGGCGGCCGGGACGACGGGGCGTTCCCGCCACAGCAGGACGGTCCCGATGCCGACCAGCGCGCCGACGGCCGGGGCGAGCGCCACGGTGTAGTAGGCGTGGAAGATCCCGGACATGAAGCTGAAGATCAGCCCGGTCACCAGCAGCCAGCCGCCCCAGAGCACCAGACCGGCCCGCCGCCGGTCGGTCCGCGCCGCCCGGCCCACCAGCAGCAGGCCCGCCACCAGCAGGATCAGCGCGGCCGGCAGCAGCCAGGAGATCTGGCCGCCGACCTCGGTGTCGACCATCCGCAGCCAGCCGGTCTGCCCGGCGAACGGACCGCCGCCGCCCGTCCGGCCGCCGCCGACGCTGCCCTCCTCGTCGCCGGTGATCCGGCCGAGGCCGTTGTAGCCGAGGGTCAGCTCCAGGATGCTGTTGTGCTGCGACCCGCCGATGTAGGGACGGGCGCTCGCCGGGACCAGTTCGACGACCGCCACCCACCAGCCGGCGGTGACCACCACGGCGAGCCCGGACAGCAGCAGCTGCCACACCCGGCGCCACAGCCGGGTCGGAGCGGCCAGCAGGTACACCCCGGCGAAGACCGGGACCACCAGGAACGCCTCGAGCATCTTGGTGAGGAAGCCGAGGCCGACCAGCGCGCCGACCAGGGTGATCCACCGGGTGCTGGCCGTCTCCACCGCGCGCACCGTGGCGTACGCGGCGGCGACCAGGAGGAACACCAGCAGGGCGTCGGGGTTGTTGAACCGGAACATCAGCGTGGCGACCGGGGTGGTCGCGAGGACCGCGCCGGCGATCAGTCCGGCGAGCGGGCCGTACCAGCGCCGGACGGCCGCGTACAGCACGCCGACCGAGGCGACGCCGAGGAGCGCCTGGGGCACCAGGATCGACCAGCCGCTCAGCCCGAAGACCCGGACGGAGAGGGCCATCAGCCACAGTGACGCCGGGGTCTTGTCGACGGTGATCGAGTTGGCCGCGTCGGACGAGCCGTAGAAGAACGCCTTCCAGCTCTCCGAGCCGGCCTGCACGGCCGCCGAGTAGAACGAGTTGGCCCAGCCGGATTCGCCCAGGCCCCACAGGTAGAGCAGTCCGGTGGCGAGCAGGAGGGCCAGCAGGGCCGACCGGGCCCACCGGGGATCGGTCGGCGCCGGCTCGGGTGGCGGGCGGTCGCCGTCGAGCCGGACGGCTGCGGGCTCGGCCGCGACGGGCGTGGGCGACGACGGGGCGGCCGGGGTGGGCGCCGGGGTGGGCGACCCGGTCGCGGGCGCGGTCAGCAGGCTCTCTGTTCTGTCCATGGCGGCAAGCCTCGGGGAGCCCGCTGGCCCGCTCCCGTGAGCGGCCTATGCGTCGGCTGTGGAATCCGGCCGCCCGTCGCGGGTGGCATCCGGCCGCCCCGCGGCGGTGGCAGTCGGCGGGCCGTCGGCGGTGGCCGCCGGCAGCCACACGGTGAAGACCGTGTGGCCGGGACGGCTGGCCACGTCGACCCGGCCGTGGTGGGCCTCCACCACGGCGGCGACGATGGCCAGGCCGAGGCCGGTGCTGCCGTGCGCCCGCGACCGGGAGCTGTCCCCCCGGGCGAACCGCTCGAAGACCTCCTGCTGCAGGTCCGGCGGGATGCCCGGCCCGTCGTCGGCGACGCTGAGCTCGACCCCGCCGGCGACCGGGGCCAGCCGGGTGGTCACGGTCGTGCCGGGTGAGGTGTGCACCCGCGCGTTGGCGAGCAGGTTCGCCACCACCTGGTGCAGCCGCGCCGCGTCCCCGGTGACGGCCATCGGTTCATCGGGCAGGTCGAGCTGCCAGCGGTGCTCCGGGCCGGCCACGTGCGCGTCACTGACCGCGTCGACGACCAGCGCGGTCAGGTCGACCGGCTCGGCCGCCAGCGGCCGGCCGGAGTCGAGCCGGGCCAGCAGCAGCAGGTCGTCGACGAGGCTGGTCATCCGGGTGCTCTCCGACTCCACCCGGCGCAGCGCGTGGGCCACGTCCGGCGGCACCCGGTCCCGGCCGCGCCGGGCCACCTCGGCGTACCCGCGGATGGCAGCGAGGGGGGTCCGCAGCTCGTGGCTGGCGTCGGCGACGAACTGGCGTACCCGCGTCTCGCTGGCCTGCCGGGCGGCGAGCGCGGCGGCGACGTGCCCGAGCATCCGGTTGAGCGCGCCGCCCACCTGGCCCACCTCGGTACGCGGGTCGGTGTCGGCCTCCGGCACCCGCACCGACAGCGCCACCTCGCCCCGGTCCAGCGGCAGCTCGGTGACCCGGGTGGCGGTGGCCGCCACCCGGTTCAGCGGGCGCAGCGCGGCCCGGACGATGAGCGCGCCCAGGCTGCCGGCGATGATCAGCCCGGCGGTGACCACGCCGGCCTGGGCGAGGATCATCCACATCACCGTCTCCTGCACCTGGGCGAGCGGGATCGCGAAGATCAGGATGTCCCCGTCGGACACCTGCCGGGCCACCGCCCGGTAGTCGCCCCGGTCACCGAGGTCGAGGGTGCGAGGCTGCCCGTCCGTGGGCTGCCGGGTCAGCGGGGCCACCTCGCTGGCCGGGACGTCTTCGGCCGGTCCGGCGGTGGTCCGGATCCGGCTCGACACGACCTGGCCGGCCACCACCTTGACCGCTACCGATTCTGGCGGGAAGCCGGGCGGGGGATCGGGGGCCCGCTGCTGATCCGCCGTCCGGGTCCAATCGGGCTGCTCCCGGAACCATGGCGGGAGGTCCTGCTGCCGGCGGTCGCCGGCGGTGAGCTGGTTGTCGACCTGGACGATCAGGAAGTGCCGCAGGGCGACCGTGGTGAGACCGCCGATGCCGATGCTGACCAGGGCGAGCAGCGCCACCACGGAGAGCACCAGCCGGCGGCGCAGGGACCAGCCGGCCAGCCGGCGCCGCAGCCGCCCGGGTCGGTCACTCCGCGGGCTTGAGGACATACCCCGCGCCGCGCAACGTGTGGATCATCGGGCCGCGGCCCACGTCGATCTTCTTCCGCAGGTACGAGATGTAGAGCTCGACGACGTTGGCCTGGCCGCCGAAGTCGTAGTTCCAGACCCGGTCGAGGATCTGCGCCTTGCTCAGCACCCGGCGCGGGTTGCGCATCAGATAGCGGAGCAGCTCGAACTCGGTCGCGGTGAGGGTGATCAGGTCGCCGCCCCGGCGTACCTCGTGGCTGTCCTCGTCCAGGCTGAGGTCGCCGACGGTGAGCACGGCGTCCTCCCGGGTGGCGACCGCGAAGCCGGAGCGGCGCAGCAGCGCGCGCAGCCGGGCGATCACCTCCTCCAGGCTGAACGGCTTGGTGACGTAGTCGTCGCCGCCGACGGTGAGCCCGGCGATCCGTTCCTCCACCGCGTCCCGGGCGGTGAGGAAGAGCACCGGCACGGTCGGGGTCTGCTCGCGCAGCCGGCGCAGGACCTGGAAGCCGTCCAGGTCGGGCAGCATCACGTCGAGCACCACCGCGTCGGGCTGGAACTGCCGGGCGGTGGTCAGCGCGGCCATCCCGTTGCCGGCGCTGCGGACCTGCCAGCCCTCGTAGCGCAGGGCCATCGACAGCAGATCGGTAAGCGTCGGCTCGTCGTCGACCACCAGCACCCGGACCGGCTCGCCGTCCGGTCGGCGCAGCTCGATCCGGCCCTGCGCGGCCTGCCCCTCCATGACCATGTCCCCCATCGTGGGTCGCTCCGCTGTGCCGGGCCTGTCCCGATCCTGTGTACCAGCTGTGCGGCCCCGCCGGGGCGCTCCCGCGCGCACGCGAGGCCGGTACGGCCGGGCGCACAGCGCGGCCACAGGTCCGACCCACGTGCCCTCCAGCCACGGGACGCAGGCTGCCGGCATGAGCCTGAACGGGACCTTCGAGGTCCGCTGGTGGTGGCGGGGCCGGCCGGTGCGGGTCGCGGTGACCCAGCGGACGGTGCTGCCGACGGCCCGGCGCGCGGTCGCGGGCCGGCTGGCCGCGCTGCGCACCGCCGAGGCGGAGCTGGCCCGGGCGCACCACGCCGCCGGTCGACCCGTGCCGGTCGGCCCGCTGCTGCGGGACCTGGTGGCGGTGGCGTTGGGCGCGGCCGAGGCCAGCGGCGACGCGGTGGACCCGACCATCGGCGCGGCCCGGCTGCGCGGGACGGCCGTCCGGGGGCCGCTGCCGGTCTGCGGCGCCGGGGTGGGATCGGTGGGCCCGGCGGCGGACTGGCGGGCGGTGGCGCTGCGCGGGGAGCGGTTGGCGGTGCCGCCGCCGAGGTGGCTGGACCTGGGCGGCACGGCCACCGCGTACCTGGTGCAGCGCTGCGCCGAGCAGGTCGCGGCCCGGCACCGGACCGGGGTGCTGGTCGCCGTCGGTTCCCGGATCGCGGCCGCCGGGCCGGCGCCGGAGGGCGGCTGGCCGGTGGCGGTCGACGGCGGGCCGGTCGCGCTGGCCGGTGGCGCGCTGGTCACCGCCGACGGGCTCCGGGCGGACGGCGGCGGAGTGCGCGATCCGCGAACCGGAGGGGCGCCGGCCTCGCCGTGGACGGCGGTGACGGTCGCCGCGCCGGACGCGGCGCGGGCCGCGATGCTCGCGGTGGCCGCGCTGGTCCGTGATGCCGACGGCCCGCGGTGGCTGGCCGGGCAGGGCGTGCGGGCCTGGCCGGTGGCGCGTCCGGCGGCCCTTCCGCAGCCGGCTACCCGGTGGTAACTTGCCGGCATGTCCATCGACGGTGCTCGCAGCGGCCCGCTGACCGGCAAGGTCGTCCTGGTGACCGGGGCGGCCCGTGGCATCGGGGCGCACACCGCCCGGCTGGCCGCGGCCCGGGGCGCCCGGCTCGCCCTGGTCGGCCTGGAGGCGGACCGGCTCGCCGCGCTCGCCGCCGAGCTGGGCCCCGGTCACGTCTGGTTTCCCGCCGACGTCACCGACCAGGTCGCCCTGCGGGCGGCGGCCGACGGGACCGTCGCGGCCCTCGGCGGCATCGACGCCGTGGTGGCGAACGCCGGGGTGGCCAACCGGGGCACCATCGCCGTGGGCGACATCGAGGCGCTGGTCCGGACCGTCGAGGTCAACCTGGTCGGCGTGATGCGGACGGCCGCCGCGACCGTCGAGGCGCTCGCCGCCCGCCGCGGCTACCTGCTGATCGTCTCCTCCGCCGCGGCGTTCGCCGCGTTGCCGGGGATGGCCGCCTACTGCGCCTCGAAGGCGGGGGTCGAGCACTTCGGCACCGCGATCCGCCTGGAGCTGGCGCACCGGGGGGTGGCGGTGGGCACCGCACATCCGTCCTGGGTGGACACCGACCTGGTCCGCGAGGCCCGGGCGGACCTGCCGGCGTTCTCCACGGCGCTGGCGAAGCTGCCCTGGCCGATGCGGCGCACCACGTCCGTCGAGGCGTGCGCCGCCGCGTTCGTCCGGGCCGTCGAGCGTCGCCAGCGCCGGGTGTACGTCCCGCGCGCGGTCGCCACCGTGCAGGCGGTCCGGTCGCTGCTGGTCAGCCCGCTCGCGGACCGGCTGATCGGGCGTACGGCGGCCAGCACGGTCCCGCTGATCGAGGAGCAGGCCCGAGCGCTGGGCCGCGGTTTCGGGGTGAGCACTCCGGCGGGGGTCGACCGGTGAGCGTGCCGGTGGACGTGGTCTTCGAGCGGCGCGGCGCGGGGCCGCCGCTGGTGCTGCTGCACGGCATCGGGCACCACTGGGCGGCCTGGTCGCCGGTGCTGGACCGGCTCACGGAGGCGCACGACGTGCTGGCGCTGGACCTGCCCGGCTTCGGCCGGTCCCCGGTGCCGGCGGCCGGCCTGCCGCCGGACATGCCGGGTCTGGTCCGGGGCATCGTCGAACTCTTCGCCGCTCTCGGCCTGGAGCGGCCGCACGTCGCCGGCAACAGCCTCGGCGGGGCGATCGCCCTGGAACTCGCCGCGCTCGGCGCGGTCGCCTCGGCCACCGCCCTCTCCCCCGCCGGCTTCTGCACCGTTCGGGAGCTGCGCTGGGCGCTGACCGTGCTGAGCCTGCACCGCTCGGCGGCCCGGCTGCCCGCGCCGATGCTGCGGTCGCTGTTCGCCTCGGCGCCCGGGCGCACCATGGCGCTCGGCATGATCCTGGCCCGGCCGGGCCGGATGACCGTCGACGCGGCGCTGGCCGACGCCCGGGCGCTGCGCGACGCGCTCGCCTTCCGGGCGGTGGCCCGGGCGGGCCGCGGCTACGCCTTCGCCGGCGTGCCTACCGTCCCGGTGACCGTCGCCTGGGGCACCCGGGATCGGATTTTGCCGTACCGGCAGGCCGCGGTGGCCCGCACCCGGCTGCCGGGGGCCCGCCACCTCGACCTCACCGGCTGCGGCCACGTACCGATGCACGACGACCCGGAGCTGGTCGCCTCGGTCATCCTCGACACCACCCGCGCACCGGCCTGACCAGCAGCGGCGTCACTCGGTCGCGCCGAACGGGTCGGTGCGGACGAAGCGCATCGTCCAGGTGCCGTACCCGTCCCGGTGGTCCCGCTCGTAGAGGTGGTCCGGTCCGCCGCCGGCCGGCGCCGGGGCCTGGTCGGGATGGCGCATGATCCAGCGCTGCGGCGGCGCGCCGTCGGGGTCGGCCGGCAGCTCCCGGACCAGGTCGTGGGCGGGTCCGCCGACGAACCGTACACGCACCTCAGCCACCCGCACACCCTCCGCGCTTCCGACCACACCTACGGTCACCGTGCCCCTGCAGGGGAAGCTACCCCGCCCCGGCCGCCCCCGGCCGGCAAACCCGGGGCGGTTTGCCCAGCTCGGGCCCCGGGTACCGCCTGCCGAAGCACCGGGAAACACCTCCCGGGCGGCACGAGGACGAGGAGTGGGCGATGAGAACGCTGGGCGGGCGGTACGAGCTCGAACAGCGCATCGGCATCGGCGGGATGTCCGAGGTCTGGCGGGCCCACGACCTGGTGCTGGACCGGACGGTGGCGGTGAAGCTGATCTCGCCCAACCTGGACGACGAGGCCACGTCGGTGGAGCGGATCCGGGCCGAGGCCCGCTCGGCGGCCCGGCTGGTGCACCCGAACGTGGCCAGCGTGCACGACTTCGGCACCTCGACCACCGTGCCCGGCCGGGAGGCGCCCTACATCGTGATGGAGCTGGCCGAGGGCGAGACGCTCGCCGCCCACCTGCGGGAGGGCCCGCTGGACTGGCGGATCGCCGTCCGGGTCTGCGCCGAGGTGAGCGCCGCGCTGGCCGCCGCGCACGCGCACGGCATCGTGCACCGCGACGTGAAGCCGGCCAACGTGATCCTCACACCGTCGGGGGTGAAAGTGCTCGACTTCGGGATCGCCACCTCGACCGGCTCGACCGACCACACCCCGGACGGCATCGTGGTGGGCACCCCCGCCTACCTGGCCCCCGAGCAGCTGGACCGGCAGCCGGCCACCCCGGCCGCGGACATGTACGCCCTCGGTGTGCTGCTCTACTACTGCCTGACCGGCCGCCTGCCGTACGCCGCCAGCAGCACCACCCAACTGCTGGGCGAGCGGAAGCGGCAGGCCCCGGAGCCGCTGCCGGAGATCGCGGGGCTGCCGGCGGAGGTCGCCGACCTGTGCCGGCGCTGCCTGGCCGACGACCCGGCCCAGCGCCCCAGCAGCCTGATGGCCGCGCTGCTGCTCGCCGAAGTGGTGGACGCCCGGGTCTACGTGCCGATGCTGGCGGCGACGCCCCGGCAGCGTCCCGCGCTGGTGTCCCCCTGGACCGACCGGGCGGCCACCGACGCCACCGAGGCGATGGCCGTCGACCGGCAGCCCACGGAGTGGGCCAGCTGAGTCCTCCCCCCGGGCCGCCGGCCCGGTTTCACCCGGCGGGGGCCGGGTAGCCGGGCGGGTGAGTGACGGGAGGAACGCGATGCCGGATCCGAGTTCCTGGCTGCACGAGGCCACCGCGACCGCAGCGGGCGGTCACGTACGCACCGACGACGGCGGACTCTCCACCGCACTGGCGTCGCCACTGGCGGCGCACTGCACCGGACTGAGGCCCGAGCAGCTGCTGGCGGCCGCGTTCGCGTCCTGCCTGCACCATGCGGCGGTGGAGGCGGCCGGCAAGATCACCGATGAGGCGCACACCGTCCAGGTGACCGCGGAGGCGAAGCTCGGCCGTGACAACGACGGCCGGTACCGGGCCGACGTGCACGCCGAGATCTCCTCGGCGGGGCTGACCCGGGAGCAGCTGGCCGATCTGGTCGCGTACGCGGACCGGCTGTGGCCGTTCTCCAGCGGCGACAACAGCCGGCACCGGCTCACCGTCACCCCGGCGGAGAACGGCCGGCACTGAGCTTCCGGGCTCACCAGCGGAAGCCGGCGGTGACCGCCCGGTGGTCGCTGTCGGGCGTGTGCAGGACGCCGGCCGCGGTCGGGGTGAGTCCCCGGTAGAGCACGTGGTCGGGGCGGGTGACCGGCAGCTCCGCCGGCCAGGTGAAGCCGAAGCCCTGCCCGGCGTCGGCCTGCGCGTCGCGCAGCAGCCGGGTGAGCGGCCCGAAGACCCGGTCGGTGGTGGCGGTGTTCAGGTCGCCGAGGACGACCAGCCGGGGGGCGTGGTCGGCGCGGACGGTCGAGGCCAACGCCGCGAGGGTCTCGTCCCGGGTGGCGGTGTGGCCGGCCCGGGCCGAGCCGAGGTGGACCACGTAGACCACCAGGTCGCCGCCCGGGGCGGCGACCACGGCACGCAGCGCCCGGGTCCAGCCCAGGCCGGTGTCCACGCCGGTGGAGTCCCGGATCGGCCACCGGCTCCACAGGGCGACGGTCGACACGGCGGCCCGGTGCGGGTACCGCTGGCGCAGCGCGGCGTCGACCCGGTCCTCGTCGTCGACCTCCTGCAGCGCGATCAGGTCGGCGCCGGAGGCGGCCAGCGGGTCGACGGTGGCGGCGGGGTCGGGATTGCCGGACCGCAGGTTCTGGCTGGCGACGCGGACCGCGGTCGGGCCGGCCCCGGCCGCCGGCGGCAGCCACTCGCCGCCGTAGAGGGCCGCCCAGACGACCGTCGGGAGCAGCACCGCCGCGAGCGCCCGCCGGGACCGGCGCAGCAGGGCGGCGAGCGCGAGCGGCGGTACGCCGAGGCCGAGCAGTGGGGCGGCGCTGTCCAGCAGGCTGCCGAAGCCGTGCACGTTGGGAACCGCGGGGTGGCCGGCCAGCAGCGCGGCGAGCAGGACGGCGAGCAGGCAGACGAGCAATCCCCGGCGGCTCCGGCGACCGCCGGACGCACCGGTCGTCCGCTCGTCGCTCACGCGCTCCGTCACCGTCCGGATCGTATCGAGCCGAGGGCGGCGCCGGCGGGCCGATGGCGACAACCGGGTCGACCAGGCACTGGTGGGGCGGACCGGCACCACCGGCGGAGCGGTGACCGCCGGTTCGGCCGCGCGCCGCATGGGCCGAACGGAGGAGCCCGGCACCTCTCGCACCCCAGGTGATCTCGCGACCGGTTAGCCCCGGAAGATCGTATATAACCGACAAGCCCGACACGAGTCATGAGCCGGTTTCGTGGTCAACCGAGGGTAATGCCCCTGCGGATCATGGCAAATTGTGGCGCATGCCACCAACCGACCCGATGGCAAGCGGCGGGATGCTTTCTAGCCTCGGCGGGTGCATCCCGACGACCCCCCCGAGCAGAAGCAGACCGAGACGACGCCCACCGACCGTCCCACCGATGTCGCATCAGCCGAAAGGACGATCGGGCGGCACCGGGCCCCCGAGCCGCCGCGCCGCGGACCCCTCGCCTCCACCTCCGCCCGGATCGCCGTCGCCACGGGCGTGACCTGCTGTCTCGGCCTGGTCGCCGTCGTCGGCGCCCGGGAAACCGGCCAGCGCCACGAGCCCGTCCGCGAGGTCCTCGCGGACCGCGCCGCGGCCGACCAGCGCGCCTCCCGGGACTTCCAGCGGACCGCCCCGCCGGTCGCCGTGCCGGTCACCCCGATCCCGGTCGCCACCCCCAGCCCGAAGCCGACCAGGAAGGCCCCGCGCAAGCCGGTCCGGCCGAAGCACCCGCGGCCCGTCGCCGGGCTCGACCAGCGGCAGATGGACAATGCCAAGGTGATCGTCGATGTCGGCCGGGACATGAAGCTGCCGCGCCGGGCGCTGATCGTGGCCATCGCCACCGCGATGCAGGAGAGCAACCTCTACAACCTGGCCAGCGACGTGCTGCCGGAGTCCTACGACTACCCGCACCAGGGCAGCGGCGCCGACCACGACTCGGTCGGGCTGTTCCAGCAGCGGCCCAGCAGCGGCTGGGGCACCGTCGCCGAGCTGATGCGCCCGGCGTACGCGGCCCGGGCGTTCTACGCGGCGCTGGCCGAGGTGCCCGGCTGGGCGGACCTCAGCATCACCGAGGCCGCCCAGGCCGTGCAGGTCTCCGCATTCCCCGACGCGTACGCCCAGCACGAGGAGCGGGCCACCACCGTGGTGAACGCGCTCGTCTGAGCCGCGGTCAGGCCACACTCCGCTCCGACGGCGGCCCAGCCTGGGCGTCGGTGGCAGCGGTCGCCAGCCGGGTGGCCGGGACCCCGCTGGCCGGCACCGCCGCGGCGGCCGTCGGCGTGTCGGCCGGTACCGGATCCACGGTCAGGCCGGCGAGGAGCTGTTCGACCCGGGCCTCCCGCCGACGGCGGGCCAGCAGCGCCGCCTCGAAGTCGCGCCGCGCCTGTACCGCCTCGGCGTACGCCCGCTCCCGGACCAGGCGGGCCTCGGCACGGGCGGCGTCGAGCTCGCCCCGGGCCAGCGCCACCAGCGCGACCGCCTCCCGCTCCACCGCCGTCGCGCCGGCCCGCACGACCGCCGCGTCGCCCGCGTCCGGCGCGCCCTGCCGGTCGAGCAGGTCGCAGAGGTGGGTCGCCTCCTGCCGGATCTGATCCCACTCGCGGCCGGCGCCGGCGGCGCTCTCCGCCCGCGCCGCGAGCCGGGTCAACCGGATCCCCAGCTCGTCCAGGCAGGAGTCGACCTGCCGCTGGTCGTAACCGGTCTCAACGACGGAGAACCTCATACTGTCGCCCCCCAGGCAGCTGGTGTTACTTCCCCACCTGCCGATCCTCGGGGCTGCCGCCGACCGCCGAGGCGGTTCGGGAAAAATGTTCAGCATCCGAGGGTGGTCGACGGCCGGCGACCACCCGTGGACAATCCCGGCCCGGCGATCCGGACGAACGAGGCTCAGGAGTGCTTGGGCAGCACGACCACGCGGCCGAAGAACTCGTCGATCCGCCGTACCACGTCGTTGAAGTCGTCCAGGTCGATCGGCTTCGTCACGTACGCGTTGGCCTGCAGGGTGTAGCTGCCGACGATGTCGGTGTCCGCGTTCGACGTGGTGAGCACGACGATCGGGATGGTGCGCAGATCCTCGTCCTGCTTCACCTCGCCGAGCACCTGCCGCCCGTCCATCCGGGGCATGTTCAGGTCGAGCAGGATCACGTCGGGGCGTTGGGCGGCGATGTGCCGACCCTCGCGCCGGAGGAACTCCATCGCCTCCTGGCCGTCGTTGACCACGTCGATGACCTTCTCGACGTCGGAGTCCTCGAGGGCCTCCTCGATCATCAGGACGTCGCCCGGGTCGTCGTCCACCACCAGGATACGAACGGGGCTCGGGCTGGCTGGACCCATGGGTTTACCTGCTTCGCGTCAGTGGCGGAACGGGACCTCTCGGTCACCTGCTGGCGGGGAAATCTAGCCCATCACGGGCGGACCGGCGAGGCCGGGTCGGGCGTGTCCGCGTCGTACCGGAGAACCTCGGCGAGCCCGGTCACCTGCAGCACCCGCTCCACCCGCCCGCTGGCCCCGGTGACCCGCAGCCAGCCGCCCTCGGCCGAGGCCCGGTTGTCGCCGCGGACGAACGCGGCGATGCCGGTCGAGTCGCAGAAGGTCAGCTCGGTGAGGTCGATCAGCAGGTGCCGCTCGCCGTCGGCGGCGAGCCGGTCGATCGCGGCGTTGAGCTGGGGGGCGGTGCTCATGTCGAGCTCACCGGCGAGCCGCAGGCACGCCCGACCGTCGGCCCGCTGAGCGTAGGTGACGGTGAACGACAACGGGGTCCCTCTCGCTCCGGCCGCAGGCGAATGCTTGCAGTGCAGCAAGTATAAGCAGGGAACGTCCCGGCGCCCGTAACCGACCAGTCAGCGCCGCGACCCGCCCGCCGGCCCGGTCACCAGCGCTCGGCCGCCGTCGAGGAACCGCGCCGCCCGGGGAAAGTCCCGCAGCGTCTGTCCATAGTGCTCGAGGGTGAGCCCGACGGCGCCCGCCGGCACCCCGCGGCTGGTCAGGATTCCCACCAGCCACCCGACGAAGTCGGTGATGAGGGTGGCGTCGTCGACGTAGAGCGCGGCGGCCAGGAAGTCGACGATGTAGCCCAGGTCGCTGATGGTCGAGTCGAGCTGCGCCGGGGTGTAGTCGTGCACCGCGGGCACCCGCTCCCGCAGGTCCGCCAGCGCGCTGTCGATCAGCTCGCCGCGCCGCTTGACCAGGCTGGCGTACTCGTCGTCGGCGAGGTGGTCGAGCTGCGTCGGCGGCACCCGGCGCAGCGCCCGCTCGTCGGCGACCAGGTCGGCGGCGGCCGGCGCGTCCGGCGCCCACGCCACCCCCAGCTGCCGCGCCCAGCGCCCGTCGTCGCCGAATCCGCGCCCCCCGACCACCACCGGTACGTCGGAGCGGCGGCACGCCTCGATCATGCGGTGCGCGTGCGGCAGCCGCATCGGCAGCGCGCAGGCCAGCAGCACCGCGTGCGCGTCGTACCGGTGCAGGTAGGACACCAGATGCGCGGCGGGGACGCTGGCGCCGAGGAAGGTGACCTGCCAGCCGCGCAGCCGCAGCACCTCGGCCACCAGGCGGGGCGGCAGCGCGTGCCACTCGCCGTCGAGGCAGGCGACCACGATCCGGCCGCGGGTGGGCCGCGGGTTGGCGTACCCGGCGACGGCCGCCACCACCCGCTCGCTGATGTGGGTGGCCGCGTGCTCCTGAGCGACGCTCCACTCGTTGCGCGCCCAGCGCTCCCCCACCTCGGCCTGCGCCGGGGCGACCAGGTCGAGCAGCACCCGCTCCGCCGGCAGCCCGGCCTGGAGCAGGCTCAGCGCCACCTCGATGGCGGCGTACTCGTCCGCCTCCTCCAGCGACTGGAGATAGCCGGGATAGGCGTGGGCCGGGTCGGCTTCGATGGTCGTGGCGGTCACGCGTAGCTCTCCCTCGCAGGGCCGGGGCGGGCCGGGCTCGGCACCGCGTGGAGGTGGCGGGGCGTCCGCACCCCCGGACCGGTCGCCCGGAGGGCGAGCACGGCGATGTCGTCGTGGTCGCCCTGGGCCAGCCAGTCGCAGGTCACCTGCTCGATCCGCTCGGCCAGGGCCGGCGCCGGCATCCGGTGGCAGCCGGAGATCGCGGTGAGCAGCCGCTCGGCGCCGAACTGCTCGTCGCCGCGCCGGCCACCGCGGGCCTCGGTCACCCCGTCGCTGTACAGCAGGCAGGTCTCCCCCGGCTCCAACCGGACGGTGACCTCGCCGATCCGGGGATCCGGCACCACGCCGATCAGCATCCCGCTCAGCGGCACCGCCTCGACCTCGCCGGACGCACGCACGACCAGCGGCGGCAGGTGCCCACCGCCGGCCATCGTCAGGCTCAGGCCGCCGTCGCGGTGCGGGCGGACCACGCCGAGCACCATGGTGGCGAACCGCCCCTGCCCATGCGCCAGGGTGGTCTCCAGCAGCGCGTCGTTGAGCAGCCGCAGCAGGCGGCCGGGGTGGGACTCCACCCGGTGCAGCGCCTGCAGGCACTGCCGGAGCTGGCCGGTGAAGACGGCCGCCTCCACCCCCTTGCCCGACACGTCCCCGAGGAAGAAGACCGAGCCGCCGTCGGCCAGCCGGTGTGAGCCGTAGAAGTCGCCGCCGATGCGCAGCCCCGCCTGCGCCGGCCGGTAGGCGGTGCCCCACTGCACCCCGGTCGCCGCGGCCGGCTCCACGGGCACCAGGCTGGCCTGGAGCGTGTCGGCGACCTCGGCCTGGTCGCGGTACAGCACAGCCGTGGTCAGCGCGGCGCCGGCCCGCGCCGCGAAGGCCCGGACCAGGTGGACGTCGGCCTCGTCGTACCACCGGGTGGCGCGCCGGGCGACGAGCAGCACGCCGACCGGGGTGTCCCGGCCCGGCAGCGGCACCACCCGGGCGGTCGCCTCGGTGGCGGTCATCCCGGGCAGCCAGCCGGCCTCCACCGCCTGCTCGACCAGCCAGTCCAGCGTGTGCGGCTCGGTGCCCGCAAGCCCTTCCCCGATCGCCGCGGGCAGTTCGGCGGCGGCCAACACGCCGCTGTCCACCACCGGCGCCTCGTCGTCCGAACGGGAGGCCCGCCACCAGCGCGCGCGTCCCGAGTGCGGGGCCAGCACCAGCACGGCGACGTCGGAGAGGGTGGGCACCGCGAGCCGCACCACGGCGGCGGCGGCCCGGTCCGGGTGCAGCGGGTTGCCCAACTTCTCCCCGACCACGGCCAGGAACGCCGAGCGGGCCCGCTCGGCCAGCAGCGCGTCGGCGCGGCTGACGCTCTCGGTGACGTCCTCGACGTACCAGCAGCAGCGGGCGGCCGAGAGGGGCACCCGCCGCACCCGCAGCCGGTGGCCGCGGTGGGTGAACTCGGCGGGCCCGTCGTCAGCGAGGGCGGCGACACCGGCGGCGGCGAGCAGGTCACCCGGGACCACCTCGGGCAGGAGACGCTCCGCGACCGGGCTGAGGTGCCGCACCACGCCGTCGGCGTCGCAGACGATCAGGCCCTCGCGGAAATGTTCCACGACCTCCGACCAGTCGGGGGTGGCCGGGCCGCGGTCCGGGGCCAGGGGCGGCAGGGTGGCGGCCGTCGGGGCGGCGGACCACGCCGGACCCCGTGCGCTACTCGGCGTGGCGAGCCGTCCGTCGCCCGGGTCAGCGTCCCTGACGTCGGCAGCAGTCACCAGCTAAGCCCCACTCCTTGTCGACACCCGCGGCGTCACCACCCGCGGCCCACCGGAAACGGCGATTGTGTTCCAATCTCTTCGCCCCACCCTACGCCGGCAGGCCGGGACCGCCACCCCACGGCAGGTCCGCCCGGTGCCGTGGGCGACGCCGAGCGGAGCGGTTGCGGGGTTGTTACGATCCGATCGACCGGGCCCGACCGGCAGCCCGCGGAAAGGTGTGATGGTGGTACCCCAACGGAGGAAGCCCGAGGCGACGCCGCTGAGCATCTCCGTGGACCGCTCCGACCCCGGCGCTCCCGCGATCAAGGTCGACGGCGACCTCGCCTTCACCACCGCCGCCCCGCTGCGGGCCGAGGTGGACCGGCTCCTGGCCGAGGACCCGCCCACCCTGGTGCTCGACTTCGGCGACCTGCTCTTCATCGACAGCACCGGCCTGTCGGTGATCGTGCACGCCTGGCGCGAGGGTCAGCAGAACGGCACCGTGATCCGACTGCGCGGCACCCCCAGGTTCCTGGAGACGATCCTGGACCTGACCGGGATCACCGGGCTGCTGGCCCGGCCGCCGCTCGACCTCAGGCCGGGGCGGCCCGTCCCCGGGAGTACGGAGAAGTCCGTCTCCGCCTGAGGCACCCCGGGGTTTCCCGATCACGTCGGCCTGGGAACATGGACCCATGCCCTCCCAGCTGTCGACCATCGAGGTGAGCCGGCTCGACGCCGGGCGCGCCCGGCTGCGGCTGACCGGCGAGCTGGACTACGACACCGCGCCGGAACTCATCGCCGCCGCCGCGGACCTGCACCGCGACGGGTACGAGGAGCTGATGATCGACCTCGGCGGGGTGGGGCTCTGCGACTCCTCCGGGCTGAGCGCCTTCGTGGTGATCCACCGAGCCGGCACCGGGCCGGTCCGGCTCACCGGGATGAACCCGCAGGTCCAGCAACTGCTGGACCGCACCGGCCTGGCCGAGCTGCTGGCGGTGGGGCGGCCCGCCGCTTCCGACGACGTCCGCGAGGTGGGCTGACCCCGCCCTGAGGGTTGGGGTGGCCCCCGACCCTGGGACCAGGGGCCGGGGGCCGGGGAGGGTGGCTCAGGCGGCGGGGACGGGTTGCAGGCGCGGGCCCGTCGACCGTGGTTCCTCCGCCGCGGGTGGCTCCGCGTCCTCCGGTGGGCCGGAATCGGGCGTCTGAAAGAGATAGCGGACGAACTCCCCACCCGCCTCGTTGTCGTCCGCTCCGGGCCACTGTCCGACACAGTCGACGCCGACCACCTCACGGCCGGTTCCGTCGTTCTCCTCCAGCAGCGCCCACAGGGTCACCGGGTAGCAGCGGGTGGCCTCGGGGGCCAACTGCCACCGGGAGTACCAGCCGGGTCGGGCGGGGACAATCTCGACGATCCGCTTCATGACGACCTTCCCTTCCGCGTGCCTCGGAAGTTTCCCGGTCCACCCCGATCGTGGGCCGCCGTCGGGTGAACGCCCCTCACCCCCAGCGAGTGAAGCTGACGTCGCGCTCCCGGCGAGGCACCGGCCGGGGCCGTTTCCTTCCCCGCCACGGCGGGAAGGCGACGCGCGGAAGGCCGAACCCGACGAGGAACGAGGTGCGACGATGCGCAAGCAGATGGAGGGCGACAACCAGCGCCGCCGGGCCCTGGCCCGGGAGGCCCGGGAGCGGGGTCTGCAGCCCAGCCAGGCCCGCGCGAGCCTGAGCGCGTCCAAGCAGATCACCTCCCTGGATCAGGGCCAGCGGCAGGGTCCGCCGCCCGCCGGACGGCGCAAGCCGAACATCACCCGGGGTGGTCCCGCCCCGCCGCCGGCCGCTGCGCGGCAGCCCGGTCGGCCGCTCCCTGAGCCCGGCAAGGGCACTCCCGCGGTGACCGCTGTCGGCTACCGCGCCCTGGTCGACGACGTCGGCCGCCGGGCCGGGGTCGACTTCTCCACGGCCAAGGTGGGCGCCGAGGCGACCGTGTTGGCGCTGGCATGGGCGCTGGACGAGGCGGCGCGGCAACGGCTGCTCGCGGCGGTGCCGATGAAGCTGCACGACGTCGTGCCGGTGGACGGCATCGAACGGCACCACGAGCTGGCGGGCTTCCTCACCGAGGTGGCCCGGATCAGCGGCCGCACCCCGGAGCAGGCGCGGTACCAGGCCGAGGCGACCCTCGCGGCGCTGGCCGACGCCGACGGCGACCTCGTCGAGTCGCTGCGCGTACCCGACGGGTTGCGGGACCTGCTCACGCCGCCGGAGCCCGGCGGTGGCCTGGTGGGTCCGAGGTCGGCCACGGCCCCACTGGACGAGCAGGAGCTGCGCGACGCGCTCAGCCGACTGCGGTACTGGTCGAGCGACCAACGGTCGTTGGTACGCGCTATCGAGCTGCCGCCGGACAACCTGGACCGGGTGCTCGACCGGCTCGACCAACTCCGGACCGAGGTCGGCCGCGCCCCGCAGATCGGCCGGCCGGATCCGGACAGCGCCGTACTGATCGTGCGGACCCAACGGGTCGACGGGGTCACCGCCCTCGACGTCGACCTGGCTCACCGGATCGACGACGCCATCGAGGAGGTCGGCGCCGGGATGAACGCCGGCTGAGCCGGCCGGGCCGGCGGGCCGCGAGCCCGCCGGCCCGAACCGGCCGGTCGCCGACCGGATCGGCTACCGTTGCCGGCCATGGAGAGCGCCGCCGACGACCTGGCACTGGTCGTCGACCCGGCCCGGCGGACCGGGCGTACGCTGCTCGCCGCCGGCGTAGCCCAGTCGTACGTGGACGTCGTCGACCCGCGGCACCTGCACTTCGAGTACGTCCGGCGGATGGCCGCGGTGATCGACCTGGCCGCCCCGCCGGGCCGGCCGTTGACCGCGCTGCACCTGGGCGGCGGCGCGCTCACCTGGCTGGCCGCCACCCGTCCCGGGTCGGCACAACGGGTCGTCGAACGGGACCCGGCGGTGGTCGACCTGGTTCGCCGGGCGCTGCCGCCGCTGCCGCCGGAGGTGACCGTGACAGTCGCCGACGCCCGGGACGCGGTGACCGTCGCCCCGTCCGGCAGGTACGACCTGGTCCTCGCCGACGTCTACCGGGCGGCCCGGATGCCCGGGCACGTGGCCAGCGTCGAGTTCGCCGCCGAGGTGGCCCGGACGCTGCACCCCGACGGCGTCTACCTGGTCAACGTGACCGACCTGCCGCCGCTGGTCTTCTGCCGGGCCCAGGTGGCCACCCTGCGCGCGGTCTTCGCCGACGTCTGCCTGGTCGCCGACCGCCGGATGCTGCGCGGCCGCCGGTACGGCAACCTGGTGCTCGCCGCCGCGCACCGACCCGACCGTCTGCCGGTACGCCGGCTGGCCGCCCGGGTGGCCGGGGACCCCCTCCCCGGCGGGGTGCTGCACGGCCCGACGCTGGACGCCTTCGTCTCCGGCGCCCGCCCCGCCACCGACGCCAGCCTCGCCGCGGACTGATCCCCCGGCGGGCCCCGGCGGGCCGGACCGTGGGTTTTCCCGGAGCCCGGCCGGGTAGCCGCGCCGGATGAGCGACGCCCAGGACCGGTCCACCGCTCGCCGGGCGCTGATCGTCATCGGCCTGGTGCTGGCCACCCTGGTCGGACTGGGCCTGGTCTGGGCCACCCGACGGGTGCTGGTCTGGACCCTGGTCGCGGCGTTCTTCGCGGTGGCCCTGAAACCGCTGGTCGACCGGCTGGAGCGCGGCTGGGTACGGCACCGGGCGCTGGCTACCCTGCTGGTCTTCCTCGCCACGTTCGTCCTGCTCGGCGCCCTCGCCGCGATGATCGTTCTGCCGTTGGTCGACGAGGTGGGCCAATTCGTCGACCGGGCGCCGGAGCTGCTGCGGGAGGCCCGGGCCGGCCGGGGCCCGGTGGGCGAGGTGCTGACCCGGCTGCGGCTGCGGGAGTACGCGAGCAGCCACGCCGACCAGCTCCAGCGGTACGGCTCGCGCCTGAGCCAGCCCGCCGTGTCGCTGGTCCGCGGCGTGCTGCAGACCATCGCGGGGCTCGTCACGGTGATCGTCCTGGCGTACCTGATGGTCCTGGAGGCCCCGAAGATCATCGCCGGGTCACTGGCCCTGGTGGGCGACGGCGGCGCGGAGCGGCTGCGCCGCGTCGGCCGGGACTCCGCCCGCACCATCACCGGCTACCTCAGCGGCAACCTGCTGATCAGCGTGATCTGCGGCGGGCTGACCTTCCTGGTGTTGTTCCTCACCGGCGTGCCGTTCGCCGCGGTGATCGCCCTGCTGGTCGCCATCGCCGACCTGATCCCGTTGGTCGGCGCGACACTGGGCGCGATCATCGCGGCCGGCGCCGGATTCCTGCACTCGCCCACCACGGGCATCATCGTGCTGGTCTTCTTCGTCGTCTACCAGCAGGCCGAGAACCACCTGCTCCAGCCGGTGATCATGTCCCGGGCGGTCCGGCTGAACCCGCTGACCGTGCTGGTCAGCGTGTTGCTCGCCGCGGAACTGGCGGGGCTGGTCGGTGCACTGCTGGCCATTCCGGCCGCCGGGATCGCGCAGATCCTGCTCCGCGAGTTCGCCCCGAAGGGGCTGAGCACCGTGCCGTCACCCGCCACCGGCGCCGCCGACCCGCCAACCGACGTCGAGCCGTCATTGTCGGAGCCCTCCGGACCGGGAAAGCGGCGCGCCGGCGGGCGGAGCCCCGGGACGGGTGGGGCTCCGCCGCCGGCGGGCGGCTGACCGTCGCTCAGCCGCGGCGCACCATCTCGGGCGACTCGCTCTCCAGTGGCACCGCGTTGGCCGGGACGAGGCCGAGCTGCACGGCGGGTCGGGACATCGTCGCGTCGAGCACCCAGTCGGCGCCCACGCGGGCCCGGTTTCCGGGCATGGCGAGCAGGTGGTAGCCGCGGGTCACCGCCTTGGCGGGCAGGCCCGACAGCGGCACCTTCAACGGGTTCGCCGCCGCATCCTTGCCGCCCAGGTCGACCACCCAGCCCAGGTCGTGGTGCTTGTACGGCTTCCGCTTGCCCTGCCCGTACGAGGCGGCGATGTTCTGCGCGGCCAGTTTGCCCTGCCGCTGCGCGTGCTGGGCGGTCATCGTGCAGATCTGGCCGGGGCGGGTCAGGTCGGGCACCGCGGCCGCGTCGCCGCAGGCGTACACCTCGGGGTAGCCGGGAACGTTGAGGAACTCGTCGACCACCAGGCGCCCCTTCTCGGTACGCAACCCCAGCTCGGCGACGAACGGGTCGGGGCGCACGCCCACGCACCAGACCAGGCTGCAGGTGGGCACGTACTCGCCGTCGGTCAGCATCACCCCGTCCGGGGTGGCCTCCGACACCGAGGTGCCCATCCGCACGTCGACGCCGCGCCGCCGGAGCACCCGATCGGCGGTCCGTGACATCCGCTCGCCCAGCTCGGGCAGCACCCGGGGCGCGACGTCGAGCAGCATCCAGCGCGGGCGCACCGTCAGGTGCGGACGCTGGGCGACCAGCCGGTCGGTGAAGAGCTGCCCGTGCGCCGCGACCTCGGTGCCGGTGTAGCCCGCGCCCACCACCACGAAGGTGGTCCGCGCCCGCTGCTCGGCCGGGTCCTCGGTCAGCTCGGCCAACTCGATCTGCCGGACCACGTGGTCGTGCAGGTAGAGCGCCTCCGGCAGGCCGCGGAAGCCGTGCGCGTACTCGGTCACGCCGGGGATCGGCAGCAGCTTGTTCACGCTGCCCACGGAGAGGACGAGCCGGTCGTACGCCAGCCGGCCGTGGTCACCCTCCTGCGCCCGGTAGCCGACCCAGCGGTTCTGCAGGTCGACCCGGTCCGCCTCGCCGATCACCACCCGGACGCCGTCCAGGCTGCCCGACAGCGGCACCGAGATCCGGGTCGGCTCGACCACGCCGGCGGCCACCTCGGGCAGCAGCGGCAGGTAGAGGAAGTAGTCGGTCGAGTTCAGCAGGACGATCTCGGCCCGCTTGCCGGCGAGCCGGCTCAACGTCTTCGCCGCGTGGTATCCGGCGAACCCGGCCCCCACGATCACCACACGAGGTTTCGTCATGCCCGCTGCCGTTCCCGCCGAAACGCGGGACAAACGTGGTGTCGGCGCGCTCAATCGGCCGCGAGCCGCACGTACCCCTCCGAGTCGATGGCCTCGACATCCCAGCGGTGGCCGGACGCGCTGATGCCGCTGATGTTGATCCGGCCGACCTCGTGCGGCACCGCCGGGTCGACGACGAGCCGGCCGCCGACCGGGCGGAGCCCCAGCATGGCCCGGATCAGGTTCAGCGGGGCCCCGGACGCCCAGGCCTGGGGGCTGCAGGCGGTCGGGTACGGGATGGCGGCGAGGCTCCGCTCGCGCGGGTAGCCGGCGATCGCCTCCGGCAGCCGGTCGCCGAACTCGGCGGCGGCGTCGAGCAGGGCGAGGGCTACCCGGTTGGCCTCGTCGCGGAAGCCGTACCGGGCCAGCCCCAGCACGCTGATCGAGGTGTCGTGCGGCCAGACGGTGCCGAGGTGGTATCCGAGCGCGTTGTACGGCGCATCGGCCCGGGACAGCGTCCGGATCCCCCAGCCGCTGAACATGTCCTCGGAGATCAGTTGCCGGGCGAGCGCGGCGGCGCGTTCCTGCGGGACGATGCCGCTCCACAGCAGGTGCCCCAGGTTGGATGTCATGGAGTCGATCTTGTTCTTGTCGCCGTCGAGGCCGACGGCGTAGTAGCCGCCCCGCGCCTCGATCCAGAAGTCCCGGTTGAACGACTCGCGCAGCCGGTGCGCCTCGGCGCGCAGCCGGTCCGCGAGGGCCGGGTCCGCCAGCGGCCCGTCGGCGAGTTCGGCCACGCGCAGCTTGGCGTCGTAGGTGTAGCCCTGGATCTCGCAGGTGGCGATCGGCAGCACCGGCATCCGGCCGTCGGCGAAGCGCACCCCGTCCCAGGAGTCCCGCCAGCACTGGTTGCCCAGCCCTTCCGGGGAGCGGGTCGCGTACTCGACGTAGCCGTCGCCGTCCCGGTCGCCGTACCGGTCGATCCAGTTCAACGCCGCCAGCGCGTTGTCCCGGAGCGACCGGACCAGGTCGTCGTCGCGGGTCCAGCGCCAGTACTCCGACAGCAGGATCAGCCAGAGCTGGGTGGCGTCGGCGGTGCCGTAGTAGGGGTCGAACGGCATGAGTCCCTGCCGGGTCAGCTCGCCGAAGCGGAACTCGTGCAGGATCTTGCCGGGCTCCTCGTCGGTGAAGTCCTCGCACCGCCGGCCCTGCTGGTGGGCGAGCGCGAGCAGGGTTCCCCTGGCCATCCGGGGCCCGAAGGTCAGCGCCTGGTACGCGGTGATCAGGGTGTCCCGGCCGAAGATGGTGAGGAACCAGGGCATGCCGGCGGCCGGCAGGCTGATCCGCTCCTCCCCACACTCCATCTCCAGCCGCAGCGCGGACATGTCCGAGCGGGTCTGCGCGGTCGCCCGCTCCAGCACCAGGTGGTCGCTGGTCAGCTGGGCCGCGCGCGCGAGCCACCGGGCCGCCGGATCCTCCGCCCGGTGGTGGAAGACGTCGGCGGCGTCGCCCCGGACCGGCTCGGTCACCCCGATGCCGGGCGGCACCGGCACGCTCAGTTCGACCTGCCACTCCTCGCGCGGTCCGAGGTCGATCGCCCAGACCAGGTGGTCGCCCTCCCGTCGCTGCGGGGGCGGGGTCGACCGGACCCGGGTGTCCGCGGTGAAGCCGTCCTGCTCATAGCTGAACACCAGCAGCGAGCCGTCCGGCGCGTGCCGCCGCTGGATCCGCTCCGACCGGTCGCGGACGTTCGTCTTGACCTCGAGGATGTCGGCGAAGTCGTTGCCCACCTCGAGGCGCAACTCGAACCGGACCCGCTCCATGGCGAAGGAGGCGACTCCGATCCGCTCGTGCAACCCGTCACTCAGGTAGCGCAGCCGTCGGACAGCGATGGTGTTCGCCGGCAGTTGGGGCAGCGCCGGATTGGTTAGGAAGAACTGCGCCGAGTAGTGGTCGACCACGCCGGAGCGCAGCACGAGCAGGCGTAGGCCGTCGATGGTGAGCACCCAGTGGTTGAGCATGCGGGTGTCCCGGTGAACCAGGCCACCGATCGTGCCGGCCGGCACGTCGCCGACCGGATCCGAGTACATGAAGGTCGCCCCGCTGACCACGGCGATCGCGTTCGGACCCAGCTCCGGAGGCAGGGCCCGCGCCTGCGAACCGGGGCGTGACGGGTCCTGCGGCTTGGTCGGCGTTGGATTGGCCGGGGTGGGACGCTCCAGCACCATGACCCGGACGCTACGCCCTTGAGCTGCTGTTCCACCTCACCCGGTTCGGATGAGATTTGTCCGTAGAATCCATGTCTACCGATATAGATAAGCATCGCAATCATCGGCCAAGATGCGGGAATAGGATCCCACGAAACCGTCGGCGACCGACCCACGAGGTCGACCCGACGCACCTTCCTGACCGCCTCCGCCGCGGCCACCGCCGCCACCGTCACCGCACCGCTCGCCGCCACGCCCGCCGCCGCCGAAGAGGCCGTCGCGCCGCCCGGCCCCGGCCAGCCGGTCCGGCCGCAGCCGCCGGACCCGGAGCTGTACGCGCTGCTACGCGAGATCGACCGCGACCGGATCGAGGCCACCGTCCGCCGGCTGGCCGCCTTCGGCACCCGGCACACCCTGTCCAGCCAGGACGACCCGGTGCGGGGCATTGGCGCCGCCCGTGACTGGATCTTCGCGCAGCTGTCCGGGTACGCCGCCGCCTCCGGGGGGATGACCGTGGAACTGCAGTCGTACGTCCAGGAGCCCGCGTCCCGGATCCCCACCGCGACCCGGATCACCAACATGGTGGCCACCCTGCGCGGCGACTCCGCGCCGAACCGGGTCTACGTCGTCACCGGCCACTACGACTCCCGCGCCACGGACGTGATGGACGCGGTCAGTGACGCCCCGGGCGCCGACGACGACGCCTCCGGCGTGGCGGTGCTGATGGAGCTGGCCCGGGTGATGGCCAGCCGGCGCAGCGAGGCCACCATCGTCTTCGCCGCGCAGCTCAAGGCGGCCGGCGTCGACGTGCAGGGCATGTTCAGCGCACCGGGCGGTGGACCGGGACGGGCACCGCAGCCCGGTGGCCTTCCCGAAGCCGGGCAGCTGACCGCCGGCTCATCCGTACCGGGTGGGGTCGCCTCACCCGACGGCGGCGCAGCGTGGGGGGACCGCGGGAGGGCTGCGGGACGTCGCCCTCGCCGTCGGACGCCGGAGAGGAGCATGGCATGAGCAGCATGATGTCGAACGACCAACGCACCCCGATCTACCTGCAACAGAGCGGCCGCACCCGACTGACGCCGCGCCAGCGGCGGCGGGCCGAGCAGAAGCAGGCCCGGTTGGAGCGGCTGACCGGGCAGCGCCCCGCGGCGCGCGGGCCCGGACGCTGACCCGGCACGGTCGGTGGCGGTCGCCCGACGGCGGCCGCCACCGCCGGCTCAGGCCTGGCCGGGTTCCGGCACGGTGATCGCCCACCGTTCGTGGTCGCGCCAGGCGCCGTCGATGAACAGGTAGTCCGGGGAGAAGCCCTCGAGCCGGAAGCCGAGGTTCCGGGCCAGCCGCTTGGACGGCTCGTTGCCGGGCTGGATGTTCGCCTCCAGCCGGTGCAGCCCCAGCGCGGTGAAGGCGTGCTCGACGACGAGACGGATGCCGGCAGAGGCGTGTCCGGTCCCCGCGTACGGCAGGAAGGCGGCGTAGCCGAGGTAACCGCCGCGCAGCGCGCCCATGACGACGCCGCTGATGTTGGCGTACCCGGCGATCTCCCCGGTGGCCAGGTCGCAGAGGAGGTAGCCGGCGCCGTCCCGGCGCCGCACCTTGCGCAGGTACGCGGCGTACTTCTCCGGGTCGTCGGGCGCGGCGAGCCACGGGTGGTGCAGATCCCGGCTGCGCCGGGCGGCGGCGGTGAACTCGGCCTCGTCGGCGGGGCGGGGGCGGCGGATGCCGACCCGCCCGTCGGTGCTCAGGTATCTCACGTGGCCACACTCTCGCCCACCGCCCCACCCGGTGTCCAACCGGGGTCGCGGACCGGGCCGCCCCTGCCTAGGGTGGACGCGGACGACAGGAGGTCGATCATGGGTATGGCTCTTCTCGGCACGGTGCTGGCTCCCGCTTCGCCGCTGGGGACCACGGTGTCCTGACCGGGCCACGCGGCGCCCGTCGCCGCCCCCACTGATCCCGCCCACCGCCGGCCCCCCGCCGACGGGAGCGGGACGACCCCGTTCGACACCGTCCCCTCACCGCGAAGCGATCAGGTGACCCGCCTCCGCGCGGGTCCTCCGTCATGGCGTGACCACGCCAACCCATATCGCTTCCGAGGGAGTTCCTCGTGTTTCCGGACAGCCCGTCCGGGCGCCCCGTCGCGCCCGGACGTCACACCCCTGCGCGGTGGTCGGCATGACCGCCACCGTTCCCGCCGGCCCGCTCGGCCGCGACTTCCACCGCCTCTGGACCGCCAGCGCGGTCTCCAACCTCGGCGACGGCGTCACCATGGTCGCCGGACCGTTGCTGGTCGCCTCGCTCACCCGGGACCCCGCCGCGCTCGCCGCGGCGGTGCTCGCCCAGCAGTTGCCCTGGCTGCTCTTCGCGCTGGTCAGCGGCGCCCTCGTCGACCGGCTCGACCGGCGTCGGCTGATCATCGGCGTGAACGTCGGCCGTTGCCTGGTGCTGTCCGCGCTGGCCGCGGCGGTGCTCACCGGGCTGGCCACCGTGCCGCTGATCTGCCTGGCGTTCTTCCTCACCGGGGTCGGCGAGACGCTGGCCGACACGGCCGCCGGGGCCCTGCTGCCCTCGGTGGTCCCGCCGGAACGGCTGGAGCAGGCCAACAGCCGGCTCTTCGCGACCTTCGTGGTCGGCAACCAGTTCGCCGCGAAGCCGCTCGGCGCGTACCTCTTCGTGCTCACCGCGGCGGTGCCGTTCGCCTTCGACGCGGCCACCTTCGGGCTGGCCGCGTTGCTGCTGGCGCTGCTGCGCCGGCGTCCGGTACCGCGGGCGGCGCCGGAACCGGCGGATGACGCACCGCGCCGGTCGCTGCGGGCCGACATCGCCACCGGCGTACGCGCCCTCTGGGCCGCGCCGGTCCTCCGGATCCTCGCGGGCTGCATCGCGGTGATGAACGTGGCGTTCTGCGCGGCGTTCGCGGCGTTCGTGCTCTACGCCCGGCAGCGGCTCGGTCTCGCTGAGGTCGGCTACGGCGTGCTGTTGACCGCGTCCGCGGTCGGCGGGCTGGCCGGCACGGCCCTGGCGCCCCGGCTGCGGGCCCGGTTCGGCACCCCGGCGCTGCTGCGGATCGGGCTGCTGGTCGAGGTCGGGCTCCAGGTCGTGCTCGCCACCACCCGGCAACCCTGGGTGGCCGGGGCGGCCCTGGCCGTCTGGGGCGTGCACACCATGGTCTGGGGCGTGCTGGTCGTGTCGCTGCGCCAACGGCTCGTGCCGGACCGGCTGCGCGGCCGGGTGAACAGCGTGTACTCCCTGGCCGACCTGGGCGGGGCGGCCCTCGGCACGGCGGCCGGGGGGCTGATCGCCCGGGCGACGGGGGACATCGTCGCGCCGTTCTGGCTGGCGAGTGGCGCGATGGCGCTGCTCACCGCACTGGTCTGGCGACGACTGGCCGCCACGGACGGCTGACCGACACCGTCGGTGGGGAGGCCCGTCCGGTCTCCCCACCGACGTCCCCTGTGTCCTGCCTCACAACTCAACCGCCGCCTGCCGGTCGTCTGTGCGTCACATCCCCGTCGCCGGGTCGACGACTGGCTCCACCAGCGTGGAGTCGCGCCGGAGATGCCGGCCGACCAGCGGAGGACCAGCAGTGGAACCGGACGACACGACGACCGCGCGCCGCGGCCGGATCGTCATGCTCGTCGACAACAAGGTCGAGGGCGACTCCCGGGTGCAGAAGATCGCCCGCTCGGCCGCCGAGGCGGGCTGGGACGTCACCCTGCTCGGCCGGTCGCCGGACGAGGTGGAGCGCCGGTGGCAGCTCGGCGCCGCCGAGGTCCGGCTGCTGCCGATGCCGAACCCGCTGGACCGGCGCCGGCACGAGTTCCGCCGCTCCTGGCTGCGCTGGCCGCTGGCGTACCGGCTCGGCGGCATCGCCGAGCACCGGGCGCAGTGGGTGCGGGCCTGGCAGGCCGACCTGACCGTCCGGGCCGCGCTGCTGGAGCAGCGGGCCCGCGCCGGCGAGCTGGACCCCGGCCGGCTGCGGCGGGCCCGGCGGGGACTGCGGCTGCGCGCGACGGCGGCCCGGTTGCTCGGCCGCTGGGTATGGCTGCGCACGAAGATGATGAACCGGGTCCGCAGCGGGCGGAAGTTCCGCAACCCCTGGGACCGGGCGTACACCCTCTTCTGGCAGGTCGTGCAGGGCGACCGCGCCTGGCGGCGGCTGGAGCCCGGGCTGTGGGACTACGAGCTGACCTACGGCCCGGAGATCGACCGGCTCCGCCCGGACCTGATCCACGCCCACGACTTCCGGATGCTCGGGGTCGGCGCCCGCGCCAAGATCCGCGCCGCCGGGCAGGGCCGGCGGATCGCGCTGGTGTGGGACGCGCACGAGTTCCTGCCCGGCATCAAGCCGTGGCGCGACCACGCCCGCTGGCTGCCGGCGCACCGGGCGCACGAGCGGGAGTACGCCCCGCACGCCGACACGGTGCTCACCGTCTCCGCCGACCTCGCCGAGCTCCTGCGCCGGGAGCACCGGCTGCCCATGTCGCCGGCGGTGCTGCTCAACGCCCCCGCGGCCGAGCACGGCCCGACCGACGACGCGCCGCCGCCGGACATCCGCGGCGAATGCGGCCTCGACGCCGACGTGCCGCTGCTGGTCTACAGCGGCGCGGCCGCACCGCAACGCGGCCTGGACACCCTCATCGACGCCCTGCCCCGGCTGCCCGGCGTGCACGTCGCGCTGGTGGTCAACCCCGCGCTGCGGTACGTCGAGCAGCTCGCCGCCCGGGCCGCCCACGCCGGGGTGGCCGACCGGCTGCACGTCCTGCCGTACGTGCCGCACTGGCAGGTGGTGCCCTTCCTCTCCGGCGCCGACGTCGGGGTGATCCCGATCCACCGCTGGCCCAACCACGAGATCGCGCTGATCACGAAGTTCTTCGAGTACTCGCACGCCCGGCTGCCGCTGGTGGTCAGCGACGTGCGGACCATGGCGGCCACGGTCGGGAAGACCGGTCAGGGCGAGGTGTTCCGGGCCGCCGACGTCGACGACTTCGTCCGCGCGGTGCGCGCGGTGCTCGCCGCCCCCGCCCGCTACCGCGCCGCGTACGACCGGCCGGGCCTGCTGGAGAGCTGGACCTGGCGGGCGCAGGCCGACGTGCTGGACGGGGTCTACCGGCGGCTGCTCACGGACGCCGGAACCCCCACGATGACCGACCCCGCGACGCCCGGCGCGCCCCTGCCCGAGCCGCCGACCACCCAAGGAGCGATCCGATGACCGCGCCCGACGTCAGCGTCGTCGTCCCCGTCTACAACACCATGCCTTACCTGCGGAAATGCCTGTCCTCGCTGCTCGACCAGACGATCGGCCACGAGCGGATGGAGATCGTGGCGGTGGACGACGGCTCCACCGACGGGGGCGGGCGGCTGCTGGACCGGCTCGCCGCCCGGCACCCCGGCACGGTGAAGGTGCTGCACCAGGCCAACTCCGGCGGCCCGGCCGCCCCCTGCAACCGCGGCCTGGAGCTGGCCACCGGCCGGTACGTCTTCTTCCTCGGCTCCGACGACCACCTCGGCCCGGAGGCCCTCGAACGTCTCGTCGCCGCAGCCGACCAGCACGGCTCGGACGTGGTGCTGGGCAAGGTGGTCGGGGTCAACGGCCGGCACGTCTTCTCCGATGTCTTCGCCGGCGGGAACGCGGTCGACGTGGACCTGTTCGACTCGGCGCTGCCGTGGTCCCTGGCGAACACGAAGCTGTTCCGGCGGGAGCTGGTCGACCGGCACGGGCTGCGCTTCCCGGAGGACATGCCGGTCCTCAGCGACCAGCCGTTCACCCTCGAGGCCTGCTACCGGGCCCGGCGGATCTCCGTGCTCGCCGACTACGACTACTACCACGCGGTTCGCCGGCTGAACGCCCGCAACATCACCTACCACAGCCGGGTGGCAGCCCGGCTGGTCAGCGTGGAGCGGCTCTTCGCGTTCGTCGCCGCGCTGATCCCCGCCGGCCGTCGGCGCGACGCGGTGCTGCGCCGGCACGTCGGGCTGGAGCTGGCCAACCTCGTCGGCGACGACTTCCGCCGGCTGGACCGGGCCGACCAGGAACAGGTGCACGCGGTGGTCCGCCGGCTGGTCGAATGGTACGTCACCGACGACCTGCGGGACCGGCTCGACATCGAGGCCCGGCTGCGGCTCGGCGCGGTGACCGCGGGCGGCGTGGACGACCTGTTCGCCGTCATCGACCAGGACGCCGAGCGCGGCGTCCCCCCGACGGTGGTCGAGAACGGCCGGTGGCACGCCGGCTACCCGGGCGCCCGGACCGGCGGCTGGGCCGACGTGACCGACGTCCGGGCCGACTGGCTGGCCAAGCTCGACACCGTCGAGGTGACCTGGGAGGGCGGGCACACCCTCGCGGTGACCACCCGCAGCCCGTACCCCCGGTTCGCGGCCGAGGCCGGGCCGGTCCGGCTGGTCGCCGGGCAGCTCGCCGGCACCACCCTCCTGGACGCCACCGACCCCACCGGCCGGACCGTCCGCACCGACTTCCCGGTGGACCGGCTGCTGGCCGCCAGCGCGGCGACCGGCCAGCGACACCCGGTCCGCGCGGAGCTGACCGGTACGCACGGCCGGGGCAGCGCCCCGGTTCGCGCGCCGCGGCTCGCCACCGGGCGTCCCCGGCTGCTCCGGCACGGCCTGCGGCTGTACGGCGTCGCCGCCACCATCGACCCACGCAGCGGGCAGCTCGTCCTCTCCGTCGTCCCGGTGACCGTCGGGCAGCTGGTCAGCCGGCTGGGCCGACGCCTCCGCCGGGCCGCTCCCACGTGGGTGACGCCCGCGCCGACGCGGGTCGTACCCGCCCCGGCGCGGGCCGCTCACGCCGCCGGCACCACCCCGACGCCGGCTCCGGTGGGCGACCCGGCGGCGACCGTCGTCGGCGGTACCGGCAACCACGCCGAGCGCGGCCAGGGTGGCGGCCTGCCGATCGGCCAGCTCACCACCTCCTGACCGTCGGAGGCCGGGTCTGGGGCCACTGGCGCTGGCCGCCGCGGGCCGGTGGGGGCCGGGAGCTACAGCGGGCGGGGGTGGGGCTGGTCGAGCGGCAGCGGCACCTGCAGGTAGGTGCTGCCGCGCAGGTCCAGCCAGGCCCGGTCGGGCGCCCGGACCAGCCGCAGCATCACCTCGCTGCACGCCGGGCAGCGGCCGATCAGGCCCGGCGCGTGCGAGAAGACGTGCAGCCCGGCCATCGGGCCGACCGTCCCGCACGACTCGCACCGGCCCATGGCGCCGCTCAGGTCCACGGCGAACAGCTCGCGCAGCGGCCCGTCGAGCATGTTGCCGTCCAGGTAGGACATGTCGGACATCAGGTCTCCTCGCCGTTCAACCGGTCGGCCCAAAGCGTTCGGTCTTCACCCGCCGCGTCTGGTGACCCAGCCCGACCAGCAGGTCCGCCACCGTCTCCACGAAACCGGTCGGGCCGCAGACGTAGCAGAGCGGCTCCAGGTCCGGCGGCCAGCCGTGGGTGTTCACGTCGGCCAGGCCGATCCGGTGCGGCTCGCCCCGCCACTCCTCCGGCGCCTCCCGGGTGTAGATCAGCGCCACGTCGAGGCCCTGGTCGTCGCGGGCCCGGCGGCGCAGCTCGTCGGCGTAGATGACGTCGTTCGGCGTACGCACCGAGTAGATCAGCCGGAACGGCGCCCGGCTGCCCGCCTCGCGGCGGGCCCGGATCATCGCCATCAGCGGCACCACCCCGGAGCCGCCGGCCACCAGCAGCGCCGGCGCCGTCTCGTCGGTACGCCAGACGAACCAGCCACCGACCGGGCCGCGCACCTCCACCGGGTCGCCCTCGGCGTACACGTCGATCAGGTACGGCGAGACCTCCCCGTCGGGCACCCGCTGCACGGTCAGCGCGATCCGGTCGCCGTCGGCCGGCCCGGCGAGGGAGTACGAGCGGGCGGCCTGGTAGCCGTCGGGGGCGGTGAGCCGGACGTCGACGTGCTGCCCGGCCACGTGGCCCGGCCAGCCGGGCACCTCCAGCACCAGCGTCTGCGCGGTCGGCGTCTCGACGCGGCGCTCGACCAGCCGGCCCACCCGCCAGGTCAGCGGTGCGGCCACCGTGCGGCCGGTCGCGGGCGCGGCCACCTCAGTCGCCCTGGTAGCGCTGCTCGCGCCACGGGTCACCGTAGTCGTGGTAGCCGGCGGTCTCCCAGAAACCCGGCTTGTCGTCCACCAGCAGCCGGATGCCGCGCACCCACTTGGCCGACTTCCAGAGGTAGAGGTGTGGGACGAGCAGCCGGGCCGGGCCGCCGTGCTCGGCGGGCAGCGGGCCGCCGTCGTAGCCGTGCGCCACCCAGGCCCGACCGCCGCGCAGGTCGTCCAGGGGCAGGTTGGTGGTGTACCCGCCGTACGAGTGGACCAGCGCGTACCGGGCGGTGGTGTCGATCCCCTCCAGCAGGGTGTCCAGCGACACCCCCTGCCAGTTGGTGCCGAGCTTCGACCACCGGGTGACGCAGTGGATGTCAACTGTGGGCGTCTCCTGCGGCAGGCCCATCAGCTCGTCCCAGGACCACCGGTACTCGGCGCCCCCCTCGGCGGTGACGGCGAACTCCCAGGTGTCCAGCGGCACCCGTGGTGTCGGACCGGCGGAGAGCACCGGGAAGTCCTCGGTCAGATACTGGCCCGGCGGCAGGGCCGGTTCGGCCGAGCGCGGCCGACCCTGGAATCCCGGCGACACAATTCCCACCCGACAGTCGTACCACCTCTGGGTGGGGCGGGACAGCCCGATCGGCCGGACCCGCCGCGGTGGGTCAGCCACCGCGGCGGCCGGGTCCCGGGGGGTCAGCGCCGTTCGGTGGCCGCCTCGGCCGCGGCGGGCTCGCGGTCGCGGGTGGCGCGCAGGCTGGTCAGGGTCACCACCGCCAGGACCCCGATGATCACGCCGAGCGAGGCGAGGGTCGGGATCTCCGGCACGCCGGCCCAGCTGCCGTGCGCCCAGTGCAGGCCCAGCTTCACGCCGATGAAGGCGAGAATGAGGGCCAGGCCGTAGCTGAGGTGCACGAGGCGGCTGAGCGCGGCGTGCAGCACGAAGTAGAGCGCCCGCAGGCCGAGCAGGGCGAACGCGTTGGTGGCGAAGACCAGGTACGGGTCCTCGGTGATGCCGTAGACGGCGGGCACCGAGTCGACGGCGAAGACGATGTCGGTGGCGAGCACCGCGACCACGACCAGGGCGAGCGGGGTGAGCGCGCGTTGGCCGTTCAGCCGGACCGTCATCTTCGTGCCCTGGTACTCGTCGACCACCGGCATGAACCGGCGCAGCAGCCGCACCGACCGCATCTTGTTGATGTCGACCTCCTGCTCGTGCCCGGAAAGGGCGTCGCGCAGCAGCTTGACCGCGGTGGCGATCAGGACGAGGCCGAACAGCAGGAAGGCGAAGTCGAGGGTCTGCAGGGCGGCGGCGCCCAGGGCGATGAAGATCGCGCGGAGCACCAGCGCGCCGGCGATGCCGTAGAGCAGCACCCGCTGGGCGAGCACGGCCGGCACCGCGAACGCGGCCAGCAGCAGCATGAAGACGAAGAGGTTGTCGACCGAGAGTGACTTCTCCACCAGGTACCCGGTGAGGTACTGGACACCCAGCTCAGAGCCGTAGCGGGACCAGACCCAGCCGCCGAACGCCAGCGGCAGGGCGATGTAGAACGCCGACCAGCCGAGGGCCTCCCGGATTGACACCTCGTGCGGGCGGCGGGTCACCAGGAAGTCCAGCACCAGCAGGGCGAGCACCCCGGCGATGGTCACCCCCCACAGCATGGGGGTGCCGACCGACGACAGCTCGGCCGCGGACAGGTATGACGGTCCGGTCATGGGGCCTCCTCGAACACCGTGACATGTTCGAGGTCTCCTTCACCCACCGCTCTCGTGGGCAACCACCCGAGGCGCGCCCGGGGCGCGCCGTACTGACCGGAATGGTTCGTGGGAAGTACTCCCCTCGTGGCGTCAAGGTTAGGGCAGGCTCACCTCGTCCGCCAAGTCCGGCCTTTCCGCCCCAGGTCAGCTGGTTGCCCTGGTCAACCGCTGTGTGGTGCGGCCCGACCGCCCGGGGTGCGACGGGGTGGACGGCCGACGCCTATCGTGGCCCGATGACCGACGACGCAGCGCCCGCCCCGGCCGGCCCGCTCACCGGTGTCCGGGTGATCGAGCTGGCCGGCATCGGGCCCGGCCCGTTCGCCGCGATGATGCTGGCCGACCTCGGCGCCGACGTGGTGCGGGTGGACCGGACGACCCCCGCCGGATTCGGCAGCCCACCCGGGGACCTGCTCAACCGCAACCGCCGCTCCCTCGCCGTGGACCTCAAGTCGGCCGCCGGCCGGGAGGTGGTGCTGGCCCTGACCGCCCGGGCGGACGCGCTGGTGGAGGGCTTCCGCCCGGGGGTCACCGAACGCCTCGGGCTGGGCCCCGACGACTGCCTCGCGGTCAACCCCCGGCTGGTCTACGGCCGGATGACCGGCTGGGGGCAGCAGGGACCGCTCGCCACCACCGCCGGCCACGACATCGACTACCTGGCGCTGACCGGCGCGCTGCACGGCATCGGCCGGGCCGGCGAGCGCCCGGTGCCGCCGATGAACCTGCTCGGCGACTTCGGCGGCGGGGGGATGATGCTGGCCCTCGGTGTGGTGGCCGCCCTCTACGCCGTCCGCGCCGGCGCGCCCGGCCAGGTGGTCGACGCGGCCATCGTGGACGGCGTGTCGGTGCTCGCCACCCAGATCCACGCGCTGCGCCGGTTCGGCATGTGGCAGGACGAGCGGGGGGTGAACCTCCTCGACGGCGGGGCGCCCTTCTACGACACGTACGAGTGCGCCGACGGGCGGCACCTCGCCGTCGGCGCGCTGGAGCCGCGGTTCTACGACGAACTGGTCCGGCTCACCGGCTTCCCGCTCGCCGGCGACGAGGCCCTCGACCGCACCGACCCGGCGAACTGGCCCGCGCTGCGCGCGGCGTGGGGCCGGCTCTTCCGCACCCGGACCCGCGACGAGTGGGCGGAGCTGCTGGCCGGGTCGGACGCCTGTGTCACGCCGGTGCTCGACTGGCGGGAGGCGCCGGAGCACCCCCACCTGGCCGCCCGGGGCGTCTTCGTCGAACACGACGGGGTGACCCAGCCGGCCCCGGCACCCCGCTTCTCGGGCACCCCGACCTCGGTACGCCGACCGCCGCCGCAGCCCGGCGAGCACACCGACGAGCTGCTGGCCGAGGCCGGCTTCGACGCCGACCGGATCGCCGCCCTGCGCACCGACGGCGCGATCGGCTGACCCGACAGCGCCGGGTCAACCGCGGCGCAGGGTCGCCCCGGGGGCCAGGGCCGGTTCCACCATGTCCCGGTAGTCGCGCGGCAACTGCACCACGATGTCGTCGAACTCGCCCCCGCTGACCGCCTCGCGCAGGGTGGTGAAGACCGCGCGGACCGCGTCCCGGGCGGCGTTCTCGTCGATGCCGGCCCGCTGCCCGACCCGGGCGACGAACTCCGCCGCGCCGAACCGGTCAGCCGCCTCGGTGCCCGGGCTCGGTTTCAACACCAGTTGCAGCGGCTTCGGCAGCTGGGCCGCCAGGTCGAGCAGCTCGCCACCGGTCAACCGCTCGGTCAGCGTCTCCAACGTGGCCCGGGTCAGCTCCACCGCCCGCTCCGAGGACGCCCGGGTCCGCTGCGCGACCTGGTCGACGAAGGTGTAGTAGTTCATCCGTGGTACCCCCTTCGGCTCTCCCGCCGTCGCCGCCTACCCGCCGGGCCGGGACGGAAACGGGCCCCGAAATTGCGGGTACGACCACGCGTGACGCGCCGCCCGGTGGGTAACCCGCGCCGGTCGTGACCGCAACCGACGTGCGAGGAGCCACACCCATGGCGAGTTACACCGACGTCCTCGAATACCTGTCCGCGCTGGACTACCCGGCCGGCAAGGACGACGTCGTCCGCGAGGCCGAACGGGAGGGCGCGCCGCCGGACGTGTTGCAGGCCCTGCGGGCCCTGCCGCCGGTCGACTACGCCAACGGCAACGAGGTCGCTCGTTCGGCTGGCATCGACGCCGCCCCGGAGGTCGGCCCCGCGCAGCGCGCGGCGCAGGCCCGCGACCAGCGCCACCAGCGGGTCTCGCAGCACCTGCGCGGCATTTGACGACCGCCGCCGGTGCGCCGCGCAGCCGGCCAGCCGCACGGGCACACCCCGGCGGCCCTCCAGCTCCTCGTGATGGGGGTGGTCGGGGCCACCTTCGGTGGACTGTTCGGGGTCCTCGTCTCGCCGACGGTCGGCCCGCTGGTGGGCTGGGACGCCGCCGCGCTGAGCTGGCTGATCCTGCTCTGGCGGCGGCTGTGGCGGCTGGACGCCGACTCGACCGCGCGGCTCGCGGTGCACGAGGACCCGAACCGGGCGATGCGCGACGCGCTGCTGCTGGCCGCCTGCGTCGCCAGCCTCCTCGCGGTCGGGGTGGTGCTGACCACCGCGCACGCGGTCGGAGCCGGGCCGGCGCTGGACGCCTACGGCGGGCTGGGCGTGCTCAGCGTGGTGCTGTCCTGGTTCGTCGTGCACACCCTCTTCACCGCCCGGTACGCCCGGCTGTACTACGGCGGCGAGCCCGGCGGCGTCAACTTCCACCAGGACGACCGGCCCTGCTACGCGGACTTCGCCTACCTGGCGTTCACGGTGGGAGCCACGTTCCAGGTCTCCGACACCGACCTGTGCAGCGCCGAGATGCGCCGCGCCGTGCTGCGACACGCGCTGCTGTCGTACCTGTTCGGCGCGGTCATCATCGCCGCCACGGTGAACCTGGTGGTCAGCCTGGCGAGGTAGCCCGGTGACAGGCGGGCGCCCCGGGTCACGAACCGCGACCTGGGGCGCCACGCAGCACCTGCTCCCACCGATCCGCGCCCGAACCGGGTCGCGTCCGACAGGCGGTGGAACAGGCGGTTGATGTTCGCCCGAACCGGGCGGGCATCGCTGCCACGATCATCATACGATGCGGGATCAGCCTTTCGGGTGAGTATCGCGGAACTGTGTCCCGCGGCACGTTGCTGATCAACCGGTCAGCTCGGCGTACCGCTTCTCCAGGTCCACCCGGGCGAGCGCCCCGACCAGCCAGGCCAGCCGCTCCGATTCGCCGCTGCCGGCCAGGGCGGCCAGGTCGTCGGCGGACCGGCCCAGGCCCAGGCGGCGCGCGGCCACCAGGGCCCGACGGTCGGCCACCGGCGCCACCTCGCGCCACACGGCCTGCGCCTCCCGCAGGAACAGGTCGGCCACCTCGTCGTCCACCCCCGGCAGGTCGGTGAGCATCCGCCGCTCCCGGGCCGGATCCTGGTGCGCCTCCGTCCGCAACCGGCGCAGGTCGCCCCGGTAGTGGTCCACGACGACCCGGGCCAGGTCGCCCAGCACGTCGGCGAGCCCGTCGACGTCGCCGCGCTGGCCGTGCGCGCGCAACACCCGCACCCGGTCGGCGTGCAGCGAACGGGCCAGCCGGGCGGCGCTGTCCCAGCCCTCGTCGCGCAGCGCGGACGCCGCCCCCACCGCCCGGCGGAAATCCCCGGGCCGGGACAGCAGAACGGACAGACAGAGCACCTGGAACAGGCTGGACGGGTTGTTGATGACCCGGAAGCCGTACTGTTCGGCGAAACCGCGACCGTCGCCGGCGAGCCGGCGTACCAGTCGCTTCTTGTCCTCGATGCTGGAGATCACACTGGTCGGCATGCCCGCGTCTACCCGTGGCGGGGCCGCTCAATCAGCCCAGGATGCCGCCGCGGCGGTCGCGGGCCTTCAGCCGGGTGGTCGGCAGCTCCGGGGCCGGCAGCGGCGGCGCCGGATCGTCGGCCACCGTCCCGAACCGCCGGCCGGCCATCCAGTCCTCCCGGGCGGCGGCGACCTCCTCGTGCGACCGGCCCACGAAGTTCCACCACATCACGAGGGGCTCCTCGAAGGGCGCGCCACCGAGGAGCAGCAGCCGGCTGCCCGGCGCCGCGTGCAGGGTCACCGCGTCCCGGCCGGCACCCAGGTACAGCAGCGCACCCGGGGCGAACGACACCCCGTCCGCCTCCGCCGAACCGGACATCGCCAGCAGCCCGTACTCGAAGTCGCGGCGCAGCGGCAGCGTGGCCGGCGCCGGACCGCGCACCTCCAGCTGCGCGCCGATCAGCGGGGTGTGCACCACCGCCGGGGAGCGCTCGCCGCCCGTCTCCCCCACCAGCAGGGTGACGTCCAGGTCGCCGTCGCGCCACCGGGGCAGCTCCGCGTGATGGGCGAAGTCGGCCGCGCCGGCCCGCGCCGGATCGGGCAGCGCCACCCACAACTGCACCCCGTGCATCAGCGGCGGACGCGCGGCAGGCGACCGCTCCGAATGGGCGATGCCGTGGCCGGACGTCATCACGTTCAACTGGCCCGGCCGGATCGGCTGCACGCTGCCCAGGCTGTCCCGGTGCAGGATCTCCCCGTCGAGCAGCCAGGTCACCGTCTGCAGGCCCGTGTGCGGGTGCGGCGGCACCTCCATGCCCGGCCGCTCGGCCACGTCGTCCGGTCCGAAGTGGTCCACGAAACACCAGGCCCCGACCAGCCGGCGCTGCCGCTGCGGCAGCAGCCGCCGCACCGTGGTGTAACGCCCCAGCGGCACGTCGTGGCCGGGCAGCAGCACGCTGCCCGGATCGGTGGAGGGCACGCCGGGTGGCAGGGTCTGCGCCGGCAACGATTCGGTACGGTCCACCGCCCGACTCTACGCTCAGCCCTCCTCGACGGTCACCGTCTTCGCCCCCGCCACCAGGTCGACGTAGAGCGTCCCGACGACACCGGATCCGGGTCGCCGGACACCTCGACAGTCGGCTCGCCCGCCACCGACACCGCCATGCTGATCCCTCTCCCCGGTCCCCGGCGGGAAGTACGTACCCGAGGGTCGTGCGGACACTTGCTCCTCCTCTGGTTGCTGTTGGGGGCACGACCGTCCCCGGCTCCGGGCGGTCAGGCTTGATCCCTGCGCCGGGGACGGTCGCCCCCAGCCCCGACCTTGGTCACCGTCCGTGCGGCGGTCACGGTTGTGTGTTTGTACGTGGAAACGCCGCTGGCCGGCACCCCTGTCTCGGGGTGCCGGCCAGCGGCGTATCGCGTGTCTTCGGTTGGGTCAGCTGTTCCAGTTGGCGGCGACGAGGTCGGCGGCCTGCTGCTCCCACTGGGCGTAGGCGTCCGGGTAGGCCGACACCTGCACGGTCTGGGCGGCCTCGGTCAGCGGCATGTCCTGCCAGCCGTCGACCTGCTTGAGGCCCTTCTCGAAGGCCAGGGTCGCGTACTCGGGGTTGGTGATCTGCTCCGGCGTACCCCAACCCGAGGACGGGCGCTGCTGGAACAGGCCCAGCGAGTCGTGGTCGTTGGCGTCACCCAGGTGACCCAGGTTCTCCAGCTTCGACTCCTGCAGGGACGTGGCGATCGAGATGACCGCGGCCCGCTCCGGCAGACCGGCCTTCTTCGTCGCGGCGATGATCGCCTTCGCGTTGCCGGTCTGCTCGTCGTTCAGGGTGATCTTCGACTGGGCGCCCTGCACACCGTGCGGGATCAGCTTCGCCTTGTCGACGCCCGGCTTGTCGGCCTGCACCGCGGCGGCCTTGCCGGCCACGGGGCCGGTGTCGGCGTGAGCGGCGATCGGACCGGCGAACACGCCGCCGGTGAAGGCCAGACCAGCAATACCAAGCACGCTCTTACGCAGCATCGTGTTCATGACGAAAGCTCCGTTCGGGGGTTGGCGCACACACCCGATGGGGGTCGAGATCGTGTGCGCAAGCACCGCCAGGCGCTCAGGAAGTACAAGGGGAAAGTCTTTGTCCGGCGAGAGCCGCGGGGCGGGGGCCTTCGCGGCGCCGGGACCATGTGTAACGACCGCCGGCCCACCATCATTCCCGGGGCCCGTCCGGCCCGTCGAGCGGGCCAGGTACTCGGTCGTACGCGATATGTAACGACCCCGGCCCGGCCACCATTCCGGCCCGAGGATGCCACCGGTCACACCCCGAAACCGGACACCCCGCCCAGACGGCTCATGGGATCACGCGCCGGTCGGCAAGATCGACGCAACCTGCGGGACATTGCGGCCTCCCACCCTCGCGAGGCACCAACCTGCCGCAACCAGCGACGACCTTGCCGGGACCCGCGGACCGCCCCACCCGGCGCAGACGGGCGGACCCCGTCCACGCAGGGGTGTGGCCCGCCGTGACCGGCGCAGGGATCAAGCCTGACCGCCCGGAGCCGGGCACGGCGGGCCACACCCCCAACCGCAACCAACAACGGACCCGCAACGAAGGGAGCCGAACGCCAGGGCTCAGGACGAGGCGCGATCCCGCACCTTCGCCGCGCAAGACGACACCACCGACCGCGCGTCCAACCCCAGGCTCTCGATGGCGACCAGCGCCGTGAACACCACGTCGGCCAGCTCGGCCCCCACGTCCTCCCGGCTGTGGGTGACCCCCTTGCGCGGGTTCTGGCCGAGCACCCCGATCCAGGCGCCGGCCGCCTCTCCCGCCTCCTCGGTGAGCTTCAGGATCCGACAGGTCAGCTCCGTGTCGCCGGTGCCGTTGGCGGCGTCCAGCCAGCCGCGTGTCGTTCGGACCGCGTCCCAGATCAACTCGTCCACCTGACCAGTGAACCGGACAGCGGTGACGATCCGTATCCGGGGGCGGTCGGCGCAATGCCGATCCGGTGGTGGCGACGAGGCCGCGGCCGGGACTGAAGGGACGTGTCGGTGATGCCGGAGGCCGTCGAGACGGTGTTCGCCAGTGTGGTCAAGCGGAACCCGGGTGAGCCCGAGTTCCACCAGGCGGTACGGGAGGTCCTGGAGAGCATCGGCCCGGCCCTGGCCCGGCACCCCGAGTATGCGCACGCGCGGATCATCGAGCGGATCTGCGAGCCGGAGCGGCAGGTCATCTTCCGGGTGCCGTGGGAGGACGACCACGGCCGGGTGCGGGTGAACCGGGGTTTCCGGGTGGAGTTCAACAGCGCGCTCGGCCCGTTCAAGGGCGGCGCGGACTTCGACCCGAAGGGCCGCTCGGACCGGAAGGAGGAGCGGCGGGCCCGGCTCGACGACTACGTACGGCACGTGCCGCACGCGGTGGCGGTCTCCGGCCGTACCGTCTGGGAGGTCCCGTGTGATCTGGCCCTGCCGTGCGCGACGCAGAACGAGATCGGCGGCGCGGAGGCCGCGGCGCTGGTGGCCGGCGGCTGCGTCGCGGTGGTGGAGGGCGCGAACATGCCGACCACCCCGGAGGCGGTGCGCATCCTCGGGCGGGCGGGGGCGCGGTTCGCCCCGGGCAAGGCGGCCAACGCCGGCGGGGTCGCGGTGAGCGCGCTGGAGATGCAGCAGAACGCCAGCCGCGACTCGTGGACGTTCGCCCAGTCGGAGCAGCGGCTGCGGGAGACGATGCGGGACATCCACGCCCGCTGCTGGGCCACCGGCGAGGAGTACGGGCTGCCCGGCGACTACGTGGCCGGGGCGAACATCAACGGGTTCCGCCGGGTCGCGGAGGCGATGCTGGCGCACGGCCTGGTCTGAGCGGCCACTGTGGGCGGACCGGGTGGGGACCGGCTGACCGTTCGGTCAGACAGTCATTGACAGGGCTCGACGGCGGGCCTAGTTTCAGGGCGCTACCGGCCGGTAGGCATCCGTCCCGACTGGTCGCCCCCGGTGGGCGGCACCGTCCCCGGGGGAGCAACGATGCTGACCTCAACCACCCGCCTGGTCCGCCGGCTGCTCGCCGCCGGCGCGGCCCTGACCCTCACGGTCGGGCTCGCCGGCGCGGCGCCGGCCGCCGCCGCCGGCGACGACGACGACGGCAGCCAGCCACTGCCCGGCTACACCATCAGCAACCCGCCGCTGGACCCGCTGGTCGTGCGCGGCGCGCCCACCACCGTCCGGCAGGGCGTCCACGAACACGCCGGCTACATCATCGAGGTACCCGCCGACTGGAACGGCGACCTGGTGATGTGGACCCACGGCTACCGCGGCCAGACCACCATGCTCTCCCCGGAGGCCCCGGCGTTCGGCCTGCGCCAGCGGATGCTGGAGCAGGGGTACGCCTGGGCGTCGTCGTCGTACGACCGCAACGGCTTCGACATCCGCTCCGGCGTGCTGAGCACCCGGGACCTCGCCGACCTGTTCCGGCGTACCGTCGAACGGCCCGAGCGGGTGCTGATGGCCGGGGTGTCCATGGGCGGC
Source organism: Micromonospora sp. NBC_00898 (assembly GCF_045207895.1). Lineage (NCBI taxonomy): Bacteria > Bacillati > Actinomycetota > Actinomycetes > Micromonosporales > Micromonosporaceae > Micromonospora > Micromonospora sp. NBC_00898. Next base: position 1,528,140 of record NZ_CP108775.1, on the reverse strand, counting down.
TACATCATCGGCCGATCCCTGGAGCAGTACCCCGGCTACTACGACGGAGCGCTGCCCATGTGCGGGGTGCTCGGCGACCACGAACTGCTCGACTTCTACCTGGACTACAACCTCGTCGCGCAGTCGCTCGCCGGGGTACGGGCATACCCGACGCCGACGGACTACCTCACCAACGCGGTGCCGCGCATCCAGGTGGCGCTCGGCCTCGCCGGACTGAAGCCCGGCGGCCCGGACACCACCAACGAACTGGGCAAGCAGCTCCGCGCCATCACCATCGACCGCTCCGGCGGGGACCGGCCCGGCGCCGAAGCCTCCTTCGCCGTCTGGAAGGACTTCCTCTTCGCGATCAGCACCACCAACGGCGGCGACTCCCCCGCCCAGCGGCCCGGCCAGCTCGCCACCAACCTGCTCACCCGGTACACCCCGAACAGCCCGGTGGACGTCAACGCCACGGTGCAGCGGGTCGCCCCGGAGAACCTGTGGCAGCGCATCTCCCCCACCCTGACCGAGGTGCCCGGGATCAGCGGCCGGCCGACCGCGCCGGTGCTCAGCCTGCACGACCTCGGTGACCTCTTCGTACCGTTCAGCATGGAACAGGCGTACACCCGGGACGTGGCGTGGCACGGACACGGCCGGCTGGTGGTGCAGCGGGCGATCCGAGCCGCCCAGCATTGCGAGTTCAGCCCGGCCGAGGCCGGCGCCGCCTGGGACGACCTCACCACCTGGGTACGCACCGGCACCCGGCCGGCGGGCGACGCGGTGACCGATCCCCGGGCGGTGGCCGCACCGGACTTCGGCTGTCGGTTCAGCGATCGGGCGGCGTACACGGCCGGCGCTGGCACCCGCCAGCTCTACGCACCCTGCGCCTGACGACCAGGCCGTCGGGGTCGAGGGAAGCCCATGAGGCGTGGCGGCACGGGGATCAGGAGAGCAGGCGCAGGCCGGCCTCGAACGCGCCGCGCATGCCGAGGTACCCGTTGATCCGCTTCTCGATCTCGGCGTAGTGGGCTCGCTGGGCGGCGGGCAGCCCCGTGTCTCTGGCGGCGCTGACGAGGTCGACCACCCGGGCGGCCGGCCGGTACTCCATCCAGGTCGGCAGCACCGACACGCTGGTGACCTCCCACGCCCCGGAAGCGGTACGGGTGAAGGTGAACTCGGGCACCACCGCGTCCTGCGTCTTCTCCGGTGAACCGTCGTCGAACCGGGTGGTGAGGTTGCCCATCCCGTAGGCGACCCACTTTCTGCCGATCTTCTCGAAGGGCTGCACCACGTGCACGTGGTGGCCGATGATCAGGTCGATGTCCGGCGAGGCGAGCAGCTGGCGGGACAGTTCCTGCTGGTCGCTGTTCGGAGCGTTCTGGTACTCCGTCCCCCAGTGCATGGAGAGGATGACGATCTCGGCGCCCGCCGCGCGCGCGTGGTGGGCCGCCGCGAGGATCGCGTCCCGGTCGATGAGGTTCGCCGCCCACGGCTGACCGGCCGGCAGCGGGATGTCGTTGAAACTCAGGGCGTACGACAGCTGCGCAACCTTGACGCCCGCCACGTCGATGATGTTCGGCCGGGCAGCCTCCGCCGCGCTGCGGGCCGTGCCCGTGTGGCGCAGCCCGACCCGGTCCAGATTGTCCAGCGTACGGGTGATGCCGTCCATCCCCGTGTCCAGCGAATGGTTGGAGGCCGTGGAGCAGGTGTCGAAGCCGGCCCTGGCCGCCGCGTCGGCCAGTTCCGGCGGCACGCTGAAGGCGGGCCATCCGGTGAACGGACCGACCGGCGGGGCCAGTGGCGTCTCCAGGTGACAGATGGCAAGGTCGGCGGCGCTCACGCGCGGACGGATCGCAGCGAGCACCCGGGTGAAGTCGTGGCCGCTGCGCCCCGCCTGCCTGGCGTCGGCGGCGGCCTGAGCGGTGAGTGCGGGGTGCACCAGCAGATCGCCCGCGGCCACCACCGTGAGCTGGTTCCTCGGCGCCGGGGCGGGGGCGGTGACGCGGGGGGCGGCGGAGGGTCGGACGGCCTCTCCGCCCCGCTCGGTACAGGCCGTTGCGAGCAGCACAGCAATGGCCGCAATACCGATTTTGACTCTCATTCCAGGCATTCTTAGCAGCGGCGGTTGGCCCCGTGGGCGAACGCCGAAAGGACCCCCTCCCGGGTGGGGAGGGAGTCCTTCGGTGGTGGGTCAGCTGTTCCAGTACTGGGCGACCAGGTCGGCGGCCTGCTGCTCCCACTGGGCGTAGGCGTCCGGGTACGCCGACACCTGCACGGTCTGGGCGGCCTCGGTCAGCGGCATGTCCTGCCAGCCGTCGACCTGCTTGAGGCCCTTCTCGAACGCCAGGGTCGCGTACTCCGGGTTGGTGATCTGCTCCGGCGTACCCCAACCCGAGGACGGGCGCTGCTGGAACAGGCCCAGCGAGTCGTGGTCGTTGGCGTCACCCAGGTGACCCAGGTTCTCCAGCTTCGACTCCTGCAGGGACGTGGCGATCGAGATCACCGCGGCCCGCTCCGGCAGACCGGCCTTCTTCGTCGCGGCGATGATCGCCTTCGCGTTGGCGGTCTGCTCGTCGTTCAGGGTGATCTTCGACTGGGCGCCCTGCACACCGTGCGGGATCAGCTTCGCCTTGTCGACGCCCGGCTTGTCGGCCTGCACCGCCACCGCGACCGGCTTGCCATCAACCGGGGTGGCCGCGTGAGCGGCGACCGGACCGGCGAACACGCCACCGGTGAAGGCCAGACCAGCGATACCGAGAATGCTCTTCCGCATGATCGTGTTCATGATGAAGCTCCATTCGGGGGTCGGCGCACACACCGGCGGGGGCCAGGCTGTGCGCAAGCACCGTCAGGCGCTCAACAAACAACGGGAAAGTCTGTGTCCGGCTGAACCGAGGGGCGGGGGGCCTCTACGCGGGAACCGCGGGGCGGGGGTTCGCCTGCTCGCGGTGCCGGGACCATGTGTAACGACCGGCCGGCCACCATCATTCCGGGGCCCGTCCACCAGCCGTGAAGGCCAGGTACTCGGTCGTACGGGAGATGTAACGACCCGGCCCCCGCCACGATTCCGGCTCGGGGATGCCGCCGGTCACACCCGAACCGGACATCCCACCCACACGGGGCCTCGCCGGATGGGTGGAACCCGGCAGCGCGCAACCGGCCGTGCCGGAGTGGCCGCAGAGGTCCGCGGTTTGCTCGATGCTGACGCCGCTGTCGGACAGCAGCGATACGAAGCTGTGCCGCAGCTCGCGGGGCGTCCAGTCGCGCGGGTCAAGGCCCGCTTTGGCGACGACGGGGCGGGAGTTCCGAACCACGTTGTGCCGGTCGAGGGCGGTGCCGGCGGCGGCGGTGAAGACGAGGCGGTCGGCGGCAGGCTGGTCCTGGCGGTCGCGGTGGGTGGTGAGCGCGGTGACGCACCGGGCCGGCAGGGCCAGGGACGGGTCACGGCGTCTGGGGCGTGCGACCAAGGGCGCATCCGCGAGGTAGCGCTTCGACCATCGTCAACGCGCTGGTCAGGCTCGCGCTGCCCCAGCCAGCCCGTGACATGATTGCGCCCATGGGGCAGCAGCAGGACGTCGGCGGGCCCGACCGTCACAGCCGGTCAGGTACCACCGCCCACCGTGCGACCGGTGGCGGCGCCGACGCGCGGCTCGCCCTCGCGCAGGACCCCGCAACGCCACAGATGACCCTCTTCGGCTTGGCGTCCGACCCGTCGGCCGTGGTCCGTAAGGCCGTCGCGGCCCGGACCGACGCACCCGCGCAGGCACTGCGACCGCTGACTCGGGACCATGATCGTCAGGTCCGGGAGGCTGTGGCGAGAAACCCTTCGACGTCGGTCGCCAATCTCTTGCGTCTCGTCAAAGACGCCGACCGGTGGGTCCGCTGGGCGGTCGCCGGCAACCCGGCTTGCGACGAGTCGGTTCGCCGGGTGATGTCAGAGGCACCCGACAAGGAGCTTCGTGGTCTCCTCGCGGAGATGCGGGAGTTGGAGCCCGATCTGGCCGCCAGGCTGATCGACGACGTCTCACCCGAGGTACGGGAACGACTCGCCACCCACACCCACGACCCCGACGTGATCACCGCCCTGATGGCCGATCGCACCGTACGCGTACGTAAGGGGGTCGCCCGCAACCCGCGGACCACCGCCGAGCAGCGCAGGGCGCTTGCCCAGGACCGCGTGGTCGACGTCCGTGCCGCGCTGGTCCGCGCGGTTGAGCTGGACGAGGCGGATCTGGAACGCCTGGTTGACGACCGTTCGGTGCAGGTCCGACTGGCGATGGCAACATCCGAGGTCATCCCGCCGCACATCCGGCGAGCCCTCGGCCGCGATCCTGACGATATGGTGGCCGGCGCGGCGCGGGATTTCCGCCCGGCGTCTGGCAACTCCCCGGTGATAGGGGCTCCACGCGTCGGTCACCGGCGCTCCGGGACCGGTCCAGATCGACCGGGCGGCGCCGCGCGCTAAGGCCGGCGGCATGTCTGCGCGGCCCACACCGGGCGGGCGCGTCCCGCCACGGCGAACCTACCCTGCACCACCCCGGTAGACGGTCCCCCGCTGCCCGGGCGACTCGACCGGCTGATCCGCCGGGGCTTCCCGACCGCGCCGCGCCCGCCGCAACCCGCTGAGGACGAACCAGGCGACGGCCGCCGCGACGGCGACGATGACGACGTTCTGGATGGTGCCGACGTAGGTCTCGACCAGGTGCCAGTTCTCTCCGAGCAGGTAGCCGGCGAGGACGAAGGTGGTGTTCCAGAGCAGGCTGCCGAGCGTGGTGTAGAGCAGAAAGACCGGCACGGGCATCCGCTCGATGCCCGCCGGGATGGAGATGAGGCTGCGGAAGATCGGGATCATCCGTCCGAAGAAGACCGCCTTGACTCCGTGCCGGAGAAACCAGGCCTCGGTGCGGTCGACGTCCGCCAGCTTGACCAGCGGCAGTCGGGCGGCGAGGGCCCGCATCCGGTCCCTTCCGAGGGCGGTGCCGACGTAGTACAGGGCCAGCGCGCCCAGCACCGAGCCGAGAGTGGTCCAGCCGATCGCGCTGAGCAGGCTCATCCGGCCCTGGCTGGCGGTGAATCCGGCCAGCGGCAGAATCACCTCGCTCGGGATGGGCGGGAAGAGGTTCTCCAGCGCGACCGCGAGCCCGGCGCCGGGGCCGCCGAGGCGTTCGACCAGTCCGGTGACCCAACCGACCGGCCCGTCGGTGGCCGGCTCCGCGGCTCTCGGGGCGGCGGCACGGGGGATGAGGACGAGCTGCGCGGTTCCGATCATCCGACAACGTTACGGTCCGTTCCGCCGGTCGACCATGGAATCGGTCCGGGTGCGGGAACCACGGCGCTGGCGCCGACGGACGAGCGGTTGGCGCCGCTGATCGCCGCATGCGCGGACACCGGATCACCGGCGCTGGCGGGGGCCGCGGGCGGGCCGGCCGGCGGCTAACGTGGGGCCGGTGACCGTCCCCGCTCCACTCGCCTCCGGCCGGACGGCGGACGTGTACGCCGTGGACGACCGGCGGGTGCTCCGCCGCTACCGCGCCAGCGGCGACGTGAGGGCCGAGGCCGAGGTGATGCGGCACCTGCGGACACTCGGTTATCCGGTGCCGGCCGTGCACCGCGCCGACGGATCGGACCTGGTGATGGAACGGCTGGTGGGTCCGACGCTGGTGGAGGCGTACGTCCGGGGCGAGGTCGGGACGGCGTCCGCGGGACGCATCCTCGCCGACCTGCACGCGCGGCTGCACGCGCTGCCCGCCGTACGGTCCTCCGATCCGGGCGTCCGGATCCTGCACTTCGATCTGCACCCGGAGAACGTGGTCCTCACCGCGGCGGGCCCGGTCGTCATCGACTGGGCCAACGCGACCGAGGGACCGCCCGAGCTGGACACGGCGATGACCGCGATCATCCTCGCCGAGGTGGCCACGGACCGGTCCGCGCCGATGTCGGTGCCGGCGAGCGAACTGCTGGTCGGGTACCTGGCGGCGACCGGGCCGGCGCGGCTGCTGGATCGGGCGGCCATGGTGCGCGCGGAGGTCGGGCCGCTCGGCGCCGACCGGCTGGCCGAGGCGGTCGCCCTGGTCCGACAGCTCGCGCCCCGATGACCGGGCGGCTGGCCGGGATCCGGCGTTATCCGGTGAAGTCGCTGCTGGGCGAGGAGCTGGACGCGGTGGAGGTCGACGTCGCCGGGCTCGCCGGGGACCGCCGGCTCGCCCTGGTCCACCGCACCACCGGCCGGGTGGCCAGCGCCAAGAACCCCCACCGGTGGCGAGCCCTGCTCGGCCTGCGCGCCACCGGCGGCGACCCGGGCCCGGTCCGGGTCACCCTGCCCGACGGGCGGACGATCGCCCCCGACGCCGACGCGACGGACGAGGTCCTCTCGCGGCTGCTCGGCGAGCCGGTGCGCCTGACGGGCACCGTGCCGGCGGACGCCGTCATCGAGCGGTCCCGGCCGGAGGCGGTGCTCGCCGAGGGCGTGGCGACGGCGGTGCAGGTGGACGAGGGCCGGCTCGGGGCCGCGGCGCCGCCGGGGAGCTTCGTCGACTTCGCCCCGGTGCACCTGGTGAGCACCGCGACGCTGGACCGGATCGGCGCGGCCGTGCCGGCGGGCGTGGTGGACCCGGCCCGCTACCGGCCGAACCTGGTCGTGGCCACCGCCGGGGCGGGCTTCGAGGAGAACGACTGGGTGGGGCGGGAACTGCACATCGGCGACCGGCTGGTGCTGCGGGTGGTGGCGCCGACGCCCCGCTGCGCGGTGCCGACACTGGCGCACGGCGAACTGCCCGGGGACCAGGATGCCCTGCGCGCCCCGGCTCGGCTGAACCGGGTGGTGCCGCTGCCCGGCCTGGCGGCGCAGCCCTGCGTCGGCGCGTACGCCCAGGTGGTGCGGCCCGGTCGGGTGCGACTCGGCGACCCGGTACGCCTGGCCTGAGCCGACCTGGGGCACCGAAACGCCCGCCACCGCGATCCGGTGGGCCGGCAGGGCTGCGCCGGCTCAGCCCTCGTTGCCCCGGCCACCCCGCAGTTGCGCGTACACGGTCAGCAGGTTCTGCAGCCGGCCGGCGGTGTCGGTGCCGATCCGTCCGTCGTCCGCCGCCTCGGCGACCCGTTCGCGCAGCTCGGCGACCCGCCTGGCGCGGTCCTTGGGCTTGCCCCGGTCCAGCTCGGCAGCCTTCTCCCGCAGGTCGTCGGCGGTCTTCGGGTCGATCTCGCCGCGGGCCTCCGCGTCGGCGAGCACGTCGGCGAATGCCGCCGCGAGCTGGCGCAGGGTGACCGGCGCCGGCGGGGTGCTGGCGGTGGAGGGCGCCGAGCTGGCCGGCTCGGGCGGGCTGGACGAATCTGCGGTGGACTGCTCGAGCGGCGTCCCGGTGGTCCGGTCGGCGGCCGGCGGGGTCCCCGACCCGTCGCTGAGCGCGAGCGTGCCGACCAGCCCGAGCAGCAGCGCGACACCGGCGGCGATCAGCACGCCGAGCAGCCGGTTCGACCGGGCCGGCTGCCGTTGCGGGACCGCGGGTGGCACCGGGCGGACGGCGGCCGGCCGCTCGATCAGGGTCCGCGGGTGCTCCGGCCGGGTCACCGTGGGCAGGATCGCGGTCGGCGGGTCGGCCGGCTGGCCGGCGCCGAGCCGGGTGGCGAGCTGGGTAGCGGTGGGCCGGCGGGCCGGGTCCAGCGACAGGCAGGCCAGGGTGAGGTCGGCGATGTCGGCGGGCAGCCCGGGGACGCGCAGCGGCGGGACCGGGGGGCGCCGGGCCTGCACGTCGAGCACGTCGTCCCAGGTCTGCACGGGCAGCGGGGCCCGCCCGGTGAGGGTGCGGTAGAGCAGCGCGCCGAGGGCGTAGACGTCGCTGGCCGGGTTGGCCGGGCCGGGCGTCATCCGCTCGGGGGCGAAGTAGGCGGGGGTGCCCATCATCAGCTCGCCGGTCTGGCCGGCGAGCGGGTGGCGGGGCCCGGCCAGGGTGGCGATGCCGAAGTCGAGCACCTTGGCGCCGGTCTCGGTGAGCATCACGTTGCCGGGCTTGACGTCCCGGTGCACCACGCCGATCCGGTGCGCGGCGGCGAGGGCGGCGGCGACCTGGCCGGCCACCCGGACGGCCTCCGGCCAGGCGAGCGGGCCGGCGGTCAGCCGGTCGGCCAGGGTGTGCCCCGCCACGAGCTCCATCACCAGGTACGGCACCACCGACCCGTCGGGCAGGGTCGCCTCGCCGTAGTCGTACACCTGGGTGACGTTCGGATGGGTGAGCCGGGCCGCGGCCCGGGCTTCGCGCTGGATGGTGGCGCGCAGCTGCGGGTCGGCGGCGAGTTGCGTCGCGAGGGCCTTGACCGCGACGGAGCGGTGCAGCACCTCGTCGTCGGCGCGCCACACCTCGGACATCCCGCCGAGGCCGATGCGCTCGCGCAGGACGTACCGATCGTGCAGCCGCAGCGTGGGCGTGAACGGCGACATGGTGCCCCAGTCTGCCTGGCGATCGCCGCCGCCCCCAACCCGGTGCCCGGTTCGGCACCGGGTGGCCCCTGGTGGGGTGATCCGGGGGGCGCCCGGGTGGCCCCGACCACCCGGGCGCGCCGGCGGTGACGGGACTCAGGAGCAGGCGGGCGGCACCGGTGCCGGCCGGGGCTCCATCAGGTCGGCGAGCCGGCGCAGCACACCTGCGGCGGCCAGTCGGGTGGGTGCCAGCCGGGCCGGGCGGGGGCGGTCGGGGCGGACCGGCGCGTCGGGCCGGGCCGAGTTGACGTGTCGGGTCACGGCCTCGACGGCGAGGACGTAACCGGTGGGCTGTTCCATGGTCAGCTCCTTCAGGCGGGACCGGCGGAGGTGCGGATGACGAGGTCGGTGCGGAGCAGGACGTGGCCGGCGGCCGGGTCGGCGGGCGGCTCCAGGAGGAGTTCGGCGGCGATCCGCCCCTTCTCCTCGGCCGGCTGCCGGACGGTGGTGAGCCCGGCCGCGGCGGCTTCGGCGATGTCGTCGAAGCCGGTGACGGAGACGGGGTGCGGAAGGTGCCGACCGGCCTCGGCGAGCGCGTCGAGCACGCCGAGGGCGAGCACGTCGGAGCAGGCCAGCACGGCGGTGGGCGGGGCGTCGCCGGCGAGGGTCGCGGCCACGGCGGCGGTGCCGGCGGCGCGGGTGTTGCCGGTGGCGTTCAGCACGGTGAGCGTGGACCAGTCGACGCCGAGCGTCGCGAACGCGTCGGCGAAGCCGGCGAGCCGGCCCCGGGTTGTGGGGTGCGGGGCGTCCGCCGGGCCGGCCAGCCGCAGCGGTCCGGGCGGGGCGTCGGGGAGCACGGTGTCGCCGAGGAGGGCCACCCGCCGGTGGCCGAGGGCGGCGACGTGCTCGGCGACGGTGCGGGCGGCAGCGCGCTCGTCGATGCCGACGTATCGGTGCGCCGGGTCGGCTTCTGCGGGGACGGCGGTGGTGACGTAGGGCAGTGCCCGGCCACGGATGGCGTCGAGCGCCCACTCCTCGTCGCCCGCGCAGTAGACGCAGAAGCCGTCGACGGCGGCGTTCTCCACGGCAGCACGCGCGAGCGCCGGGTCGGCGGGCAGCGGGACCAGCAGCAGGGCGGCGCCGTGCCGTTCGGCCGCCCCGCTGAGCCCGGCCAGGAAGCGCACGGCGAAGGGGTCGGTGAAGGCGTAGGACAGCTGGGAGGTGAAGAGCACGCCGATCGCGCCGACGAAGCCCCGGCGCAGCGACCGGGCGGTCGGGTTGGGTCCGGGGTAGCCGAGCTGCCGTGCGGCGTCGAGGATCCGGCGCCGGAGGGCGGCGGAGAGCTGGTCGGGGCGGCTGTAGGCGTTGGAGACGGTGCTGCGGGACACGCCCACGGCCTTCGCCACGTCCTGCAGGGTCGGTTTCACCGCGACGCCTCTCTGGATCGATTCAGATCTGGATCGATCCAGAGATTACCCCCACGCGTCGGAGACGGTCAATGCCGTGCCGGAAAGAAGCTCGACCCGGCCGGTGGGCACCGGCCGGGTCGGGTGGAATCGTGCGGGATCAGGGCTTGCGGGCGACCCCGCCGTACATGCTGACCTCGACGACCGACGGTCGCGGCTGCGGCTCGGCCGCGGCGCGCCATTCGGCCACCGAGCGGACGCCGGGCTCGATCAGCTCCAGCCCGTCGAAGAAACGGGTGAATTCGTTCAGGCCCCGCAGGTTGATCACCCCGTGCGGGCCGCCTCCCCGGCCTACGCGCCACGCCGCCCGTGGCGTCCGTCCACTCTCGCCGTTTCGTTACTCAGGGTAGTGCCCGGCCGGGCCCGCCCGGCGGCCCGGGACGGGTCAGCGCGGGTACAGCTCGTCGGCGATGCGGCGGAGCAGCTCGGGGGTCCGCTCCGGCGGCGCGGCCTCCACGCAGAGCCGCTCCATGGCGAGCGCGTAGTAGTCGAGGTCCTCTCGCTTGTCCAGGTAGATCGCGCTGGTCAACTGTTCGATGTAGACGATGTCCGGAAGGTCCTGGTCGCCGAAGCGCAGGATGGTGAAGGCGCCCCCGGCGGCGGCGTGCCCGCCGGCGTCGAAGGGCACGATCTGGAGCCGGACGTGCGGCGAGGCGGTCGCCTCGACCAGCGCGTCCAACTGCGCGCGCATCACCTCCGGCCCGCCGATCGGCCGGCGCAGGGCGGCCTCGTCGACGACCGCCCAGAGCTGGGGAGGCCGCGTCCGGCGCAGCAGTTCCTGGCGCTCCACGCGCAGGCTCACCCGCCGGTCGATCTCCGCGGGTGTGGCGCCGCGGTGGCCGAGCAGGATGACCGCGCGAGCGTACTCGGGGGTCTGCAGCAGGCCCGGGGCGAACTGGACCTCGTACGTCCGGATCAGCGCGGCGGCGGCCTCCAGCCCCAGGTAGGACTGGAACCACGCGGGCAACACGTCGCCGTACCGGTGCCACCAGCCGGGGCTGTTCGCGTCCCGGGCCAGCTTGAGCAGCGCCGTGCGCTCGTCGGCCGCGGCGACGCCGTAGAGGGTGAGCAGGTCGGCGACGTCGCGCTCCTTGAAGCCGACCCGGCCGAGCTCCATCCGGCTGATCTTCGACTCAGAGGACCGGATCTCCCAGCCGGCGCCCTCGCGGGTGACCCCGGCGCCCTCGCGCAGCCGTCGCAGCTGCGCCCCGAGCAGCATGCGCAGCACGGTCGGACCGGTGGCCGGTCCGTCCCCGCCGGGAACCATCGTCACGTGGTCGTCCTTCGCATGCCGAGGCTCGCCGACCGGACGCCCCGTCCGGCCGACGTGTAAGCATGCCATGGACCGTCAGTGAGGTGAACTCCTCCGGACGGCCGATCAGTGCCGCCGCCGGGACGCGGGGGATCAGGCGGGTCCGGCGATCAGATGGTCGAAGTCGCCGTCCCGGGCGCCGAGCACGAACGCGGTGATCTCGTCCACTGTGTAGATCAGCGCCGGGCCCTCCGGGTGCCGGGAGTTGCGCATGGCGATGCCGGCGCCGTCCGGCAGCTCGGCGAGCTCGACGCAGTTTCCGCTGGGATTGCTGCGGCGACTCTTCTGCCACCGCAGCGGCGGCAGTTGACTGGTGGGTACGCCGTTCTGGGGCTGCTGCATGGCGTGTCTTTCTGTGCAAGAGCCAGCCGATGCCGCGGGAGGAGCGGTGGTGGCGACGGGGCGGTGTGTCCACAGAGGATCGTGATGCACGTGCATCTGCTATTGCATCTGCATTGGACAGCGAGCATGATACTGCACGTGCGGTGTACCCGTCCGTTCACTTTGGGTTACCTCGCGCCCCGTGCCGACCAGCGGAAACACGGCTTCGGGACGCGCGGCCGAGGCACCGCCACGGGGAGAGCGACGGCTGCGGCGAGGGAGGGTTCGTGCCGGATCCGATGACCGTCGCGTCCGGTATTTCCGCCGCCGGCGCCCTGGTGTCCGCCTGGCAGCTCCGCCGCCGGGCAATGCGCGCCGAAGCGGAGATCGAGCTCCTCCAGGCCGAGTTGGCGGCCGAGCGGCACGCAGCCAGCCACGACCCGCTGACCGGGCTGCCCAACCGGCGCGCCTTCTACCGGCTCGCCGCGACCCTGCTCACCGGAGCCGCCGGCAACCCGCTGATCGCCGTGGTCCTCGACCTCGACGACTTCAAGCAGGTCAACGACCGGTACGGCCACGCCGCCGGCGACCAGGTGCTGATCAGCGTGGCCCAGCGGCTCGCCGCCTTCGCCGGAGACAACCTGGTCGCCCGGCTCGGTGGCGACGAGTTCGCCGGGCTGCTCACCAGCCCGACGGTGGACCGGCGGTGGATCGAGCACGCCTCCCGGCGGCTCTGCGAGGCCCTCGCCGCACCCATCCCGCTGGGCAGCCGCACCGTGCAGGTGACCGCGTCCGTCGGGCTCGCCCCGGTGCACGGGCCAACCCAGCTCGCCGAGGCGCTCTGCCGCGCCGACGCGGCGATGTACCAGGCGAAGAGCGTGGCCGCGGCCCGGCCGGCCCGGCAACTGGTGGACACCCCGCACCTCGCGGAATGCTGACCGGCCGAGCCGAGTGCTGACCGGATGATCAGTCCCAGCGGCCGAGGTCGCGCAGCGCCTCGCGGGCCAGGCTGACCAGCCCCACCGGGGACAACAGCCCGTCCACGATCGCCAGCGCGCGGACCCGCGCGGCCTCCGGCCGGTCCGGGTCGGCCACGTCCCGGGCCCAGCTCCAGATGTCGTCCAGCGCCCGCACCCCCAGGTGGTACGCCAGCCGCAGCGGATCGGGGTCCATCGGGCCGTAGCCGGCGAAGAAGGCCGCCTGATCGGCCGGGGTCACCGGCGCGAACGCCAGCACGCCCCCGCGCACGAACATCAGGTCGCGTTCCCGGGGCGCGAGCACCGCGTCGTCCCAGTCGATCAGCCAGACCCGCCCGTCCGGTTCGAGCAGCAGGTTGCCCAGGTGCGGGTCACCGTGGCAGACCACCAGCTCCGCCGGCTGGTCCCGCAACTGCGCGCCGAGCCGGCCCACCCGGTCGAGCAGCGTCGACACGTCGTCCGCGGCCGCCCGCCAGCGGGCCGCCACCTCCCGGGTCCACCGGTCCGCCGCGTCGCCCACGGCCCGCAGCCGGCGGTCCGTGGCCCGGGTGGCCGCGCCGACCGCCGCGTGGGTGTGGTCCTCCCGGGGCAGCAACGCCGCCAGTTCGTCGGTGGGCGCGACGTCGTGGGTCGCGGCCAGCACCTCGCCGTACGCGTGCCAGTGGGCCGCGGTCATCCCGCCGGCGAGCGCCCGGTCGGCGGAGAGCCACGGCACCACGGAGAGACGGCGTCCCTCGTGGACTCCGCAGAGCCGACCGTCCCGGGTGGTCAGCGGCGCGGCGATGCCCGGCACGCCCTGCCCGGCGAGGTGGGCCGTGACGAGCAGCCCCGCCGGGGTGCCACCGCCGCTCAGCTTGACCGCCCACTGGGCGCCGTCGGCGGTGGTGGCCCGCCACAGCTGCGCCGCGTCGTCCGCGCCGTACGGCACCGGCTCGGCGGCGACGAGGACGAGACCGAAGTCCGCCCGCAGCCAGTCGGCCAGCCGGTCGTCCACCGCGGTCATCGCGTCACCCTGCACCCCGGCCCGTACGCCCGGAGATCAGCGCCAGCCGTAGCCGGCGCGCAGGGCCTGGCCCACCCGGTCGAAGCGGGGCCGGTCCAGCACCGCGCCCTCGCGCCGGATGCTGTCCTCCCGCACGGTGAGGACCCGGTCGAGGCGTACCCAGCTCGGGCGGTTGTCCCGGTCCCAGGCGCCCGGCCCGAGCCCCAGCCAGTGTCGCTGGCCGTCCCGCTCGCTCTGGCTGGACAGCATCAGCCCGAACAGCGTCCGGCTCTGCCGGCCCACCACCAGCACCGGGCGGTCCTTGCCCTGGCGGGGGTCGTCCTCGTACGGGACCCAGGTCCAGACGATCTCCCCCGGGTCGGCCTGCCCGTCCAGCTCCGGGGCGTACGCGAGCTGGCGGCGCTGCAGCGCGGCCACCTGACGGCGCCGCGCGACCTGGGCCGGGATCTGGCCCGGCGTCCGGGCCGGTGTCGCCGTGCCTCCGGTCATCCGGCCGAGCCGCGCCGCCACATTCCTCAACAGACCTGCCACGGCCGGCAGCCTATCCCCCGGGCCGGCGGCCCGCGCGGGGCCGCCGGGCGAAACGCGGTGGAGGTACGGCGGAGGCGTCGGCGACCATCGCCGGATGACCGTTCCCGCCCGGCAGATCCGGGCCACCTTTGCCGCCGACAGCATCACCGTCTACCAGGCTTACCCGCCGGAGATCGTCGAGGCGGCGCTGGCCGCCGGCCGGTTCGTGCCGCCCTTCAAGCGGGAGCGGATGACCTGGATCAAGCCGTCGTTCCGCTGGATGATGTACCGGTGCGGCTGGGCGCGGAAACCCGCGCAGGAGCGGGTGCTGGCCGTGGAGATCACCCGAGCCGGCTTCGAGTGGGCGCTGGCGCACGCCTGCGCGAGCAGCTTCGACCCCCGGCTGCACGCGGACCGGGCGGCCTGGAGCCGGCGGCTGCGGGCCAGCCCGGTCCGGATCCAGTGGGACCCGGAACGCTCGCTGCGCCTGGCGCCGCTGCCGCACCGCTCGCTCCAGGTCGGCCTCTCCGGCGAGGCGGTGCACCGGTACGTCGACGAGTGGCTGGTCCGGCTGACCGACGTGACCCCGGCCGCGCGGGCCGCCCGGGACCGGCTGACCGCCGGCGACGACGCCGGGGCGACTGCGCTGCTGCCGGTGGAGCGCCCGTACCCGCTCCCGGCCGACGTGGCCCGGGTGGTCGACGCCAGTCCGGACTGAGGTCGGCTCCAGTCCGGACTGCACCGGTCAGGCCGGGCGGCGGGCCAGGACCAGGGTGGTCCGCAGGTCCAGCACGACCGTCCCGCCGAAGCCGTCGACCGTCGCGCCGACCGCCGACAGCACCCGCTCCCGCAGCTCCGGCGGCCGTTTCAGCTGCGGGGAGAACGTGCTGACCAGCGCCTGGTACGCCGCGGTGTCCAGCGGCACGGCGCGGCGGAAGGGCACCAGCCGGACGTCGGTGAAGTGGCCGCTGCCGGCGATGTCGGCGTGGAACCAGTCGTCCTGAGGGTCCCGGTGGGGCGACGGGTCCGCCGACTCGAACGCCGCCCGGATCGCGGCGCCCTGCGCCGGGTCGACGTAGTCGTAGCGGTGCCCGAAGACGGCCAGGGTGCCGCCCGGGGCCAACGCGTCGGACGCCCGGCGGTTGCGGGTGTCCGGGTCCAGCCAGTGCCAGGCCAGCGCGCAGGCCAGCGCCGGCACCCCGCCCGGCGGGGGCGTCCACTCCTCGAAGGCCGCCACCACCACCTCGACCTCGGGGAAGCGGGCCGTCAGCCGCTCGGCCATCCGGCGATCCGGCTCCACACAGGTCATCGGCGCGCCCAACCCGACCAGGACCTCGGTGGCCCGACCCGTGCCGGCGCCCACCTCGACCAACCGGGTGGGAACCCCGCCGTGGTACGCACGGATCGCCTCGGCGACCTCCCCCGGGTAACCCGGGCGCGCCTGGTCGTAGTTGTCGGCCACCTCACCGAAGAGCATGACCGCCATCGTGACAGGGTGGACGCGAACGTGTGACCCGTTGGGGAGGCAAGCATGACCGACGAACTGCCCCGAGACCTGCCGGTCCTGGAGCGCCGCGCGGTCCGGGTGGTGGTGCTCGACGCCGATGAGCGGGTGCTGCTGTTCCACACCCGCGACCCCGACCACCCCCGGCTCGGCACCTGGTGGGAGCTGCCCGGCGGTGGTCTCGACCCGGGCGAGACGTACCTCGACGCGGCGGTGCGGGAGCTGCGCGAGGAGACCGGCATCCGGGTCGGTCCGGACCAGGTCGGCGCGCCCGGCTGGCGGCGCCGGGCCAGCTTCGTCCACCGCCAGCTGCGGCACGTGCAGGACGAGGTGGTGGTGCCGGTCCGGCTGCCCGGGCCCGGGCCGGCGGTAGACGAGGCCGACCGGCTCGACTACGAGCTGGAGGACTACTTCGGCTTCCGCTGGTGGCCGGCCGCCGAGGTCGTGGCCAGCGCGGAGCGCTTCTATCCGGGGCGGCTGCCGGCGCTGCTCACCCCGTTCCTGGCCGGCGAGGAGATCGACGAGCCGTTCGAGCTCTGGTCCTGACCGGCCCGGTGGGCGTGCCGAACTGACCGGCCCGGTGGGCGTGCCGAAAGGGCGGGCGGTGGGCAGAGTGGAGCCATGACGAGCCTCCAGGAGCCCCTCGCCCGGTACGCCGAACGCCTGCACGCCGCCGCCGACCCCGACCACCACGTCGCCTCCCCGCTCGGCGCGTGGCTGCTGCTGGCGCTCTGCGGACCGGCGGCGGCCGGTGCCGAGCGGGACGAGTTGGCGGACGTGCTCGGCATGGACCCGCCGGCCGCCGCCACGACCGCGGCCGCCCTGTTGGCCGAGCCGCACCCGCTGGTGCCCGCCGCGACCGCCGTCTGGCACCGCGCCGGATACGAGCCCGCCGGGCTGGCCGACTGGTACGCCGGCCTGCCGCCGCGGACCGCGACCGGTCCACTGCCGCCGCAGGAGGCGCTGGACGACTGGGCGCGCGAGCACACCCTCGGGCTGATCGACCGGTTCCCGCTGCGGGTCACGCCGCAGGTGGTGCTGGCCCTGGCCAGCGCGCTGGCCACCCGGATCTCCTGGGCGGAGCCGTTCGACCTGACCCCTGCCGCGGCCCTCGGGGCGGCCAGCGGCTGGGCCGGCACGCTCACCCGGGTGCTGCGCTCCCCCGAGCGCGGCCACCGGTCGTGGATCGCCGGCACGGACCGGGCCGGCGAGGTGATCGTGCACATGGCGACGGCCCAGCCGGCGGCCACGGAGGAGGGCCGGGCAGGTCTCGCCGTGGTGTCGGTGGCGGCCGCACCTGAGGTGGCTCCCGGTGACGTACTGGCCGCCGCGTACCGGCTCGGCGCGGCGGCGGTGGCCGGGGCCGAGCCGGGCCGGCGGTCGCTGTTCGATCTGCCGCTGGGCGAGACCCCACTGTGGAGGGTGCGCGAGGAGCGGGTACGCACCCGGGCCCAGGGCGGTCGGGAGGAGCGCCACACGGCGGTGCTGCCCTGCTGGTCCACGCGGAGCGAGCACGATCTCACCATCGGCGGGCTGGGCTTCCCGGCGGCGATCAGAGCGGTGGCGGGCGACGCGCAGGCCGAGGCCCGGCAGGCGGCGCTGGCCCGGTTCGGCCGGTACGGCTTCGAGGCGGCCGCGGTGACCGGCGCCTTCGCCCTGGTCAGCCTGCCGCCGGAGGGGGTGGCCCGGACCGCCGAGCTGCGCTTCGGCCACCCGTACGCGGTGGTCGCGATGGCCACGGACGAGCGGCGGGGCGGAGTGGGCCCGTGGCACGGGGTGCCGGTGTTCTCCGCGTGGGTGGCCGAGCCGGAGGAGCCGTCGGCGGCGGACCTGGCCGGCCCGCCCTGACGGTGCCCCGCCCCGTCAGCCGCCGTACGGCGGTCGGGGGATCGGGTCGACCATCGCGTCGAAACCCTTCGGCAGCTGGGCCACCAGGTCGTGGAACTCGCCGACGGTGACGGCCTCACGCAGGGTGGTCAGCACCGCCCACGCGCCCACCTCGGCGACGGCGGGGTCCACCGCGGCCCGGTTGGCCACCCGGTACAGGAACTCCACTGCGCCGCCGGTCTGGCCACCGTCACCGCCCGGGGCGGCGAGGTAGGCGCTCAGCTCGTCCGGCAACTGCGCGGCGAGGTCGTCCGCCTCGTCCCCGGTCACCCGCTCGGCGAGGGTCTGCAGGGTGGCCCGGGTGATCGTGGCGGCCTGCTCGATGGGCAGCTCGGACCGGCGGGAGACCGCCTCGACGAATCGGGGAAACCGCACGCCGCCCTCCTGTCGTCGCCGGCCGCAGCGCCGGAACCGGTCACGCGGTTACCCCCGGCCGGCGTTGCCAAACGGTCGCCTCACCGCCCGGCGGGCACGGCCCCCGTCGGGACCGGCCGTCGGTCCGGGGCGGGGATCTCGACGGTCCACCAGACCGGCGACCAGCGGACGAGCAGCGCCGCCGCGGCCATGCCCACCGAGGCCGCGGCGAGGTACGCCGGCGCGCCCAGCAGAGCGGTCAGCGCCCCGCCGAGGGCAGCGCCGAGCGGCATCGTCCCCCAGATGAAGAACCGGCTGGTGGCGGTCATCCGGGACAGCAGCTCGCCGGGCGTGGCGGCCTGCCGCAGGCTGACCGCGTTGACGTTGTAGAGCCCGCTGGCGAAGGCGCTCACCGCCAGGCCCGCGCCGATCCAGAGCGGGTGCGGCAGCAGCACCAGCGCCGCGCCGGCCTGGAGCACCGCCGCCCCGGCGATCGCCCGCCCGACGCCGAGGCGGGACCGGGCCCAGCCGGCGACCGCCGCGCCGAGCAGGTACCCGACGTTGGCGCCGGCGATCAGCAGCCCCACCGTCACGGCGGGCAGGCGCAGCTCGCGGATCGCGTACACCAGCAGCATGGCGAGGAAGCCGGCGTGCCAGAGGTTGGTCAGGCCGGAGCAGAGGGTCAACGCCCGGACCACCGGGTCACGGAGCACGAAACGCACCCCGCCGACGGCGTCCCGCCACACGCCGCCCGCGACGGCGGCTTGCTGCGGGGCCAGCCTGGGGGTGCCGGCGAGGAAGAGCGCCGAGGCGACGAAGCTGGCCACGTCGACGAGCAGGGCGACCGGCGCGCCGAGCGCGCCGACCAGGACGCCGGCGAGGCCGGGGCCGGCGGTCTGCCCGACCGCCCGGGTCGCCTCGAGGCGGGCGTTGGCGTCGGCCAGCCGGCCGGGCGGCGCGACCGCCGGGACCGCCGCGAAGTAGGCCACGTCGAAGAGCACCGTGGCGCAGCCGGCCAGCAACGCCACCGCCACCAGGTGGGCGAGGGTGAGCAGCCGGGCCGCCCAGGCCAGCGGCACGGTGGACAGCAGCAGGGCGCGGGCCAGGTCGGCGCCGACCAGCACCGCGCGGCGGGGCAGGCGGTCGACGATCGCGCCGGCCGGGATGCCCAGCAGCAGGTACGGCAGGGTGGTGGCGGCGGTCAGCGCGGCGACCCCGGTCGGCCCGGCGCCGAGCGCGGTCAGCGCGGCCAGGGGCAGCGCCACCGTGGTGACGTGGGTGCCCACGGTGCTCACCGCGTCGGAGAGCCAGAGCCGGCGGAAGGTGGCGTGCCGCCACAGGGCGGCGGTGGTGGTGACGGTCATGCGGGCAGCGTCGAACGACGTACCCGGAAAGGCCGGCGACCCGATTGTCACGGTGACAATCCGACGGCGACCGGGCCGCGCGGCGGCTAGATTGTCACGGTGACAATCTGGGAGCCCGCGGGGCTGTCCGGGACCGGGCCCCGCTACCTGGCCCTCGCCGACGCGATCGGCGCGGACATCGCCGCCGGCCGGCTCACCGTCGGCGACCGGCTGCCGGCGCAGCGGGAGCTGGCCCGGCGGCTCGGCGTCACGATCGCCACCGTCGGCCGCGCCTACCAGGTCGCCGCCCGGCGCGGACTGGTCACCGGCGAGGTCGGCCGGGGCACCTTCGTCGCCCCGGCCCCCGCCGCCACCGCGCCCGCCGCCGCACCGGTGCTCGACGTCGCCACCGTGCACCCGCCCGGGCACGGGCCGGTGCACCGGGCGGTCGCGCCGATCCTGCACCGGATCGCCGCCGACCCCCTGGCCGTCGGCGCGGAGGACGCCGACGCCGTCCGGCACCGGATCGCCGGCGCCCGGTGGATGGCCCACGGCGGCTGGCGCCCCGCCCCGGACGAGGTCGAGGTGACCGCCGGCGGCCAGCACGCGCTCGCCGCCGCGCTGGCCGCGCTCGCCCAGCCCCGGCATGTGGTGGTCACCACCGAGCTGACCAACCCGGGCCTGCTCGCCGCCGCGCGGCTGCTCCGGATCGAGCTGGCCACCGTGCCGAGCGACGCGGCCGGGGCCCGCCCGGACGCCATCGACCGGCTCTGCGCCCGCCGCCGGGTGACCGCGCTGCACCTGCACCCCACCCTGCACAACCCGACCGGGCTGACCATGCCGGCCGCGCGCCGCCGGGAGATCGCCGCCGTCGCCGCCGGCCACGACCTGACCGTCATCGAGGAGGATCCGTTCGGCGCACTGCTGCCCGACCGGCCGCCGCCGGTCGCCGCGTGGCATCCCCGTACGGTCCACCTCACCGGCATCACCAAGACGCTCGCCCCGGGCCTGCGGATCGGCTACCGGTACGCCCCGCCGGGGCTCGCCGAACCGCTGCGGGCCGCCGCCCGGGCGCTGGCCTGGGCGCCCGCGCCGCTGGTGGCCGAGGTGGCCACCCAGCTCGTGCTGGCCGGGGCGGCGCACCAACTCGCCGCCGCCCGCTCCGCCGAGCTGGCCGGACGCGCCGCGCTGGCCCACGAGCTGCTCGGCGACCGGGTCGCCGCCACCGGGCCGGCGCCCTTCGCCTGGGTCCGCCTCGGCCACGCCGCCGACGCGGTGACCGCGCTGGCTCGCCGCCGGGGCGTCGCAGTCACCGGCACCGACGAGTTCGCCGCCCGGCGCGGGGCCGCGCCCGGCCTGCGGGTCAGCCTCAGCGCCGACGACGCGACGGTACGCGCCGCGCTGCGCGCCCTGGCCCGGCTGCTGCCCGGCTGACCGTCAGCGCAGCGTGCCCTCGGCCCGCAGGTGGTCGAAGATGACCTGGTCCACCGGGGAGACCCGGGGCCGGTCGGCGTGGTCGAGCCAGGCCAGTTCCTCGATCTCGCTCTCCGGTCGCAGCTCACCCTGGTAATCGGCTGCGTAGCAGGTCATCCGGACCACCGTGCCGGCGGCGTGCCCGTGCGCCTGGGCGGTGAACGTGCCGACGTGGACGGCCGACTCCCGGTCCACCGCCACGCCCAGCTCCTCGGCGATCTCGCGGGCCAGGGTGTCCAGGTCGGACTCGCCGGCCTCCCGCTTGCCGCCGGGCAGGTACCAGACGTCCTTGCCGCGTGAGCGGGTGCTGAGGACGCGGCCGTCCTGCACGCGGATCCAGGCCACCTTGTCGATCTCCGGCACGGCACTCCTCATTTCGGCTGGGGCGGCCACTGTAACCGGGGTCGCGCGGCCCGGACCGCCGCCACCTGGCCTGGTCAGCCACCGATCGGTGCGCCGCGCCACTGCCAGCGGCCCCGCCGCGGCCGGCCGGGCAGCTCGACGCGTCCCGTGCACCAGCTCAGGGCGGCCCAGGGGTCGACGCCGGACAGCCCGCCCGCCACGTCGGGGAAGAGCCGGGCCACCACCCGGGCACAGAGCGGGCGCGGCGGCTCCAGGTCCACGCCCAGGCCCCGGGCGATGTCGTCGCCGTGCAGGAGCGCCTCCGCGCACCCCATGGCCGCGAAGCCCTCCGGGTCGGCGGTGCCGCTGGGGTGGAAGGCCCGGGCGTGCGCGGAGGTCGCCCGCACCACCAGGGCAAGGATCCGGCCACCCGTCTCGGCGAACTCCAGCAGCTCCGCCGCCGAGGCGTCCTGGTCGGCGGAGGCCACGAAGCGCACGTACCGGCCGTCGGGGCGGGCCACCAGCTGTGCCGCGTACGACAGCAGGGTGTCGCCCAGGTGCTCCGCGGTGTGCCGGCAGTCCCAGTCGAGGGCGCCCGCCGGCGCGGTCCAGTCGGCGTCGACGGCGGAGCCGAGCGCGCTCACCACCGTGGACAGTGCCGCTTCCAGGTCGTCCGCGGTCACGGTCATCCCGTCCTCCCGGTGCGCGAGGGTCGCTGGCACCCCATCCTGCCCCGTTCCGGGGCGGACCGCCGGCCCGGCGGGGCCGGTAGCATCCCTGCCATGTCGCGCGCCATCCACTCCGGCGCCTGCCCGCTGGACTGCCCGGACACCTGCACCTGGCAGCTCACCGTCGAGGACGGGCGGGCGGTCGCGCTGCGGGGCGACCCCGACCACCCGTTCACCCGCGGGGTGCTCTGCGGCAAGGTGAACCGCTACCTGGACGCGGTCAACGGGCCCGACCGGCTCACCCGGCCGCTGGTCCGGGTCGGGCCGAAGGGCGTCGGGCCGGTTTCCTACCGGCCGGCCAGCTGGGACGAGGCGATCGGCCGCGTGGCGGCCGGGCTGCGGGCCAGCATCGACCAGGACGGCCCCGAGGCGATCCTGCCCTACTACTTCGCCGGCACGATGGGCCTGGTCCAGGGCTGGACGATGGGTCCCCGGCTCTTCGCGCACCTCGGCGCGTCCCGGCTGGACACCACGATCTGCACCGCCGCGGCGCGGGCCGCGCTGGGCTCGCTGTTCGGCGGGTCGGTCGGCTTCGAGCCGGAGTCCATCGTGGACGCCAAGCTGATCGTGCTGTGGGGCGCCAACCTGCTCTCCACCAACCTGCACCAGTGGCCGTTCGTGCTGGAGGCGCGGCGGCGGGGTGCGTACGTGGTCAGCATCGACCCGCTGCGCACGGACACCGCGGCGCGCAGCGACGAGCACCTGGCGCCGCTGCCCGGCACGGACGCCGCCCTGGCCCTGGGGCTGATGCGGCTGGTCCGCGACGCGGGTGCCGCCGACCGGGACTGGTTGGACGCGCACACGGTCGGCTGGCCGGAGCTCTCGGCGCGGCTCGACGAGTGGCCGGTGGAACGGGCCGCCGCCGAGTGCGGGCTCGACGTCGCCGTCCTCCGCCGGCTGGGCGAGCGGATCGCCACCACCCGACCCACCGCCATCCGGGTCGGGCTCGGCCCGCAGCGGCACCACGGCGCCGGTCAGGCGATCCGGGCGATCTGCGCGCTGTCGCTGGTCACCGGCGACTTCCGGTACCCGGGCGGCGGCGCGCTCTGCACCACCAGCGGCCACCACCCGGTGCCCGTCGACCCGGTGGTCCGGCCGCGGGACATGCCGGCGCCGCCGGCCCGGTCGATCAACATGAGCCGGCTCGCGGCGGCGCTGACCGGTGAGGCCGACCCGCCGGTGACGTCGCTGGTCGTCTTCAACTCCAACCCGGCGGCCACCGCGCCCGACCAGTCCCGGCTGCGCGCGGGTCTGGGCCGCGCCGACCTGTTCACCGTGGTGCTGGAGCAGCGCTGGACCGACACCTGCGACTTCGCCGACGTGGTGCTGCCGGCCACCATGCAGCCCGAGCACCTCGACCTGCAGACCTCGTACGGGCACCACTACACGACGTTGAACCTGCCGGCGACCCGGGCGCCCGGCGAGGCCCTGCCGAACACGGAGATCTTCCGCCGGATCGCCGCCGCGCTGGGGCTCGACCATCCCCGGCTGCGCGACGCCGACGAGGACCTGGCCCGGCAGCTGCTCCGCGACGCGCCGGTCAGCTTCGAGGAGCTGCGCGAGCGGACGTACGCCCGGGCGACCGGGGTGGTCGTCGGGTCGGCCCCGTACGCCGACGGCGGCTTCCCCACCCGGGACGGCCGGGCCCGGCTGCTCGACCCGGGGCTGGCCCGGCACGGCGTGGACCCGCTGGTCGGCCACACCCCGCCGGTGGAGGCCGCCGATCCGGAGCTGGCCCGGCGCTTCCCGCTGGTGCTGATCTCCCCGGCCGGCCGGTTCTTCATGAACTCCACCTTCGCCTCGCTGCCCTGGCACACCGGCCGGATGGGGCCGCCCCGGGTGCACCTGCACCCGGACGACGCGGCGGCCCGGGGCCTGGCCGACGGCGACGCGGTGCGGGTGCGCAACGACCGGGGTGCGTTCCTGGCGGCGGTGGCCGTCGACGACGCGACCCGGCCCGGTCTTGCGTTCACCTACAAGGCGTACTGGGCGCGGCTGAGCCCGGGCCGGGCCACCGTCAACGCGGTCACCGCGGTACGCGACACCGACCTGGGCGGCGGCCCGACCTTCCACGACACGCGGGTCGAGGTCGAGCCGGTGCCGGCGGAGCTGCTCACGGTGGCGACGGCGCCGGGGCCGGTCCGGGAAACCGCCGGTCCACGCGGCTGAGCATGCCGGCGGCGGCGATCGCACAACACCCGGCGACCATGCCGAGCAGGAGCCGGTAGCCGCCGGCCGAGTGCGGTACGGCAGCCGCGCCGAGGGGCGCGGCGGCCTTGGCGACGGTGACGGACGCCGCCATCCGGCCGGCGATGCTCGCGTACGCGGTGGTGCCGTAGCGGTCCGCGAGCAGGGCCGGCGTGGCGAGGCTGGCGACGCCGAAGCCCAGTCCGAAGCCGACGATCCCGACGACGGCCCCGGCGCGGGTGCCGGCGAGCCAGGGCAGCGCGAGCGCGGCGGTGGCCTGGATGGCGAAGATGACCGCCACGACGGTGGTGACCCGCAGTCGGCGCCGGGCACCGGTGAGGACGAGCCGGCCGGTGACCGACAGGATGCCGAGCAGGCCGGCGGCGGTCGCGGCGAACGTGGCGGGGTGACCACGGCTGACCAGAAAGCCGACGAGGTGCACGGTCATGGTGCTGGTCGCCGCCCCGTGCGCGACGAAGGCGACGACGAGGACTCGGAACCGGGCGTCCCGCGTGGCGGCCCGGACGAGGGCCCGGCGCCGTGCGGGGTCCGGGGCGGCGACCGACGCCGCCGGGGTGCGCGGAGCCGCCGGTCGCCGCCGGACCACGAGAGCGTGCAGGGGCACCGTCACCAGGCCGTGGATGGCGGCCAGGACCAGCAGCGCGCCGCGCCAGCCGAGGTTCGCCACCAGTACGCCGGTCAGCGGCAGGAAGATCGTGCTGGCGAAGCCGGCGACGATGGTGACGGCCAGCAGGGCCGTGCCGCGTTGGTCGGCGTCGAACCAGGTGACGATGACGGCGAAGGCCGGGTCGTAGAGCACCATCGCGCCGGTGACCCCGATGCCGATCATCACGGCGTAGAGCTGGCCGAGGGTGTCGATCCGGGACCAGGCCAGGAGCAGGGTGGTGGCGCTGAGGGATCCGACCGTCATCAGCGCCCGTCCGCCCCGCCGGTCGAGCCACCTTCCCACCGGCACGGCCATCAGGGCTCCGGAGAGGACCGACGCGGTGAGGGCGCCAGTGACCGCCGTGGTGGACGCGTCGAGCGCGGTGGCCATCGGGCGGAGCAGGACGGCGTACGCGTAGTAGAGGGTGCCGTAGCCGACGGTCTGGGTGACGGCGAGGGCCGCGACGATGCGCCAGCCGTGGACACGGTGTCCGCCGACCGTGGGGTCGGCGGACACCGTGGTGGCGGTGGGCATCAACTGCCGCAGCAGCCGCCGGTCTGGCCACTGCCGGCGGCGACGTCGAGGCTGATCAGGCCCAGCGGCGCGGACAGCAGGCCGCCCGCGACGCCGGTGGCGAGGCCACGGCCGGTTGGCTTGGCGGCGGGGGCGGGTCCACAGCAGCTGTCGCCGGTTGCGGTGTCGGCGGGGTTGCTGTTGCAGACCCCGGTTTCGGGCAGGTCGAGCTGGACGTCGCGGGCGGCGTCCCAGTCGCCGGCGAGGGCGGCGACGACGGAGCGGACCTGCTCGTATCCGGTGGCCATGAGGAACGTCGGCGCCCGGCCGTAGCTCTTCATCCCGACGGCGTAGTAGCCGAGCTCGGGGTGCGCGAGCTGGTCCACGCCGTGCGGAGGCACGGTGCCGCAGGAGTGCTCGTTCGGGTCGATCAGCGGGGCCAGGGCGCGGGTCGCTCCCATGATCGGGTCGAGGTCCAGCCGCAGCTCGGCGGCGATGGAGTGGTCCGGCCGGAAGCCGGTGGCGGCGACGATCCGGTCCACGGTGACGGACTCTTCGCTGCCGTCGGCGTGCCGCACGACCACCGCGACGCGCCCGTCGGTGGGGGTGAGAGCGTGCACGGAGAAGCCGGTGAGCAGCCGGATCCGGCCGGCGTCGACGTGCTCGCGCAGCCGGGAGCCGAGCGCGCCGCGCGCCGGCAGGGCGTCGGCGTCGCCGCCGCCGTAGGTGCGCGCCGGTGAGGTGGTCCGGATCGCCCAGGTCACCTCGGTGCCCGGCTCGTCGGCGGCCAGTTCCGCCAGGGACAGCAGGGTGTTCGCCGCCGAGTGGCCGGCGCCGACGACCAGGGTGTGCCGGCCGGCGAACCGGTCCCGGTCAGCGCCGAGGACGTCCGGCAGCGCGTGCTCCAGGTACGCCGCCACGTCGCCCTCGCCCCGGGCGGGCAGGCCGGACGCGCCGAGAACGTTCGGGGTGCCCCACGTGCCGGAGGCGTCGATGACGGCCCGGGCGAGCAGCTCGTCGCCGTCGGCGAGGCGGATCAGGAACGGCGTGGTGTCGCGGCCGGCGGTACGCAGCCGGTCCAGGCCCAGGCGGCTGATCGCCTCGACCCGGGCGCCGTAGCGCAGGTGTGGCTTGAGCTGCGGCAGCTCCGCGAGGGGCTGGAGGTAGTCGGCGACCAGTTCCGCGCCGGTGGGCAGGGCCTCCAGGTCAGGGGCGACCCAGCCGGCCTCGTCCAGGATCCGGCGGGCGGCCGGGTCGATGTCGTACCGCCACGGGGAGAACACCCGCACGTGCCCCCACTGCCGCACCGCCGCGCCGGCGATGTCGCCGGCTTCCAGGACGGTGAACGCGATTCCGCGCTCGCACAGGTGCGCGGCGGCGGCCAGACCGACCGGGCCGGCGCCGATCACGACGACGGGCAGC
The DNA here is from genome assembly GCF_045207895.1 of Micromonospora sp. NBC_00898. Lineage (NCBI taxonomy): Bacteria > Bacillati > Actinomycetota > Actinomycetes > Micromonosporales > Micromonosporaceae > Micromonospora > Micromonospora sp. NBC_00898. The sequence continues at coordinate 1,501,739 of NZ_CP108775.1, read as the reverse complement.
TCGTTCAGGGTGCTCATCAGACAACTCCTCTGTGTTGAAAACTGTCGAATCAAATAGGTAGACGGCGGCCCGGCTGCTGGGGCCGGGGTTGGTCAGGAGATGACTCGGCTGCGCCGCTCGAGGAGGACGACGTCGCGCCATCGGCCGTGGTGGCGACCCACGCGTTCGCGGACGCCGATGACCCGGAAGCCGGCCCGCTCGTGGAGGCTGAGGCTGGCGGTGTTCTCGGGGAAGACACCGGACTGGATGGTCCAGATGCCGGCCGCCTCGGTGGAGGCGATGACCGTGTCCAGCAGCAGCCGGGCCGCGCCGCGGCCCTGCGCGGCGGGGTCGACGTAGACGGAGTGCTCCACCACGCCGGCGTAGACCGTGCGGGCCGAGGTCGGCGAGACGGCGATCCAGCCGACCACGGTGTCGTTCCCGTCGACCGCCACGAAGCGGTGCGCGGGCAGCTTCCCGGCGTCGAACGCCGCCCAGGTGGGTGCGGTTGTCTGGAAGCTGGCGTGGCCGCCGTCGAGGCCGGCCTGGTAGATCTCCAGGACCCGCTCGGCGTCGTCGGCAGTCATGGGGCGGACGGTGATGCCGGCCATCAGCAGGCTCCGTTCGGGTTGGGGGCGGGTCGGCCCATGACGACGTCGGCGGCGGAGGGGAAGCAGCCGACGCAGGCGTCGTTGATGCGGTAGTGGCGGGCCGTTCCGACCGGCTCGACGAGGACGAACCGCACCTCGGTGAGGATCTTCAGGTGCTGGGAGACGGTGGACTGCGCCAGGCCGACGGCGGCGACGATCTCCCCGACGCTCATCGGTCGGGCGTGGCGGGCGAGGTGCTCGACGATCTGCACCCGGGTCGGGTCCGCGAGGGCCCGGAACCACGACGCGTATGTCTGCGCGGTCGCCCGGTCGAGCAGCTCGTCCACGCCTGCCTCCTTCTATCGTTTATCGCCGATCGACGATGAAAGTGTAGCGGGCGCTGCCGCGGCGAGGCAGACGGTGGCGACGACCAGGCGGGCGATCGCCTCGAGGGTGTCCGGATCGACGCGGTCCGGGGTGTCGGCCGGGCTGTGGTACCCGCCCATGCCGGCGCCGATGCCCACCGCCGCGAGGCCGGCGGCTCCGTAGCGGCGGTTGTCGGAGGCGACCGGCCCGGCGGCGAGGGGGACGCCGGTATGCCGGCCGGCCTGGTCGAGCAGGGCGAGCAGCCCGTGGGCCGGCCCGCCAGCCTCGATAGCGGCGGCCTGGCCGAGTAGGCCGGCGCCATCGACGTTGATGACCAGCGGGTGAACGTCGCTGGCCCGCAGCCGCTGGCTGTGGTGGGCGGAGCCCAGCGCGCCGACCTCCTCGGCGTCGAGCAGCGCGACCGACAGCCCCACCCCGGCCGGCAGTGCGGCGGACAGGATCCGGGCGGCTTCCAGGACCACTGCGACGCCGCTGGCGTTGTCCGCCGCGCCCGGCTGGCGCAGGCCGGGGTGGTCGCCGACGCCGTCGTAGTGGGCGGTCAGCAGCACGTCGACCCCACCCGGCGGCGCCGCGTGGAAGGTGGCGTGGATGTTGGTGCCGGTGACGTCGAGACGGCGCAGCGGGGTGTTTCCGCTCAGCCAGCCCGCACCCGTAGCGGCAGTGGCGAGGACGGCGCGGTGGGTGTCCGCGTCGAGGGTCAGGATGGGCAGCGGTCCCGGGTCCGGGCCGGCGAGGGTCGTGTACTGCCAGCCGTCGGCGTCAACGGCCCGGCTCACCAGCAAGCCGGCGGCACCCTGGGCGTCACCGTAGGCGTCGAACAGGCTCATCCCCGTGGGCACCGCCAGCCACCGGTCCGTCGGATCGCCGCTACCGGCCACGCTAAGCGGGCCGCGCCTGGCCTCGGTGGTGTCGGCGGAGGCCGAGTGGATCGCGACCTCCCGGCCGAAGACCAGGAGTGTCGAGGTCCCGCCCTCGCCCCACACGACCGTCGGCGCCGCGTACACGTCGGGCACGGCACGGACCGGGAAGTCGTCGGTCTCGACCGTCGCGCCGAGCGCGGAGAGGTGGTCGGCGAGCCAGGCACGGGCGGCGGCCCCGCCGTCCGTGCCGACCCGCCGGCCGGCGAAGTCATCCGAGGCGAGGGTGGTGACAGTGGCGGCCATCCGCCCGCCCGCCACCGTCCCGAGGATCGCCGCCACCTGGGCGGCCGATCCCGATACCGGGGTCATCCGCAGCACCCCTGACCCGCGTTCACGGCCTCGATCTTCGCCTCAGTACCGCAGCAGGAGCCCGCCGCTGTGGCGGCCTGCCGGGTGCCGCAGCACGGTCCGGCGGTCGCCGCCTCGCCGGCGGGCGGGAGGATCGATCCGACCGCCTGTGCCGGGCTGCCGCAGCAGGAACCGGAGCCGGTCACGGCCAGGGCGGCGGCCGGGTCCCCGGAGAAACCGCCCGTCGTCGCGGGGGCGGTCTGGGTGTTCTCGCTCATCACCACGTCCTTCCGATCAGGGTTACCGAGGGCCGATCAGGGTGTACGCGCTGGTGCGGGCGCGGTCATAGCGACGTTCCACCCGCTGCGCCAAGGTGGACACCTCGGCGCAGGAGTCGCAGAACCGCACTCCCGCCTGGGCTGCCGCTGACCGCCGAGCCTTGCCGAACATGACGATCCCCTTCCCACGGCGTCTGTCTTGACGTCCGTCGAATCAGAGAGTTGCACGTTGCTTAGACAGATGTCAACCTAGAGGCATGTCAAAGCAAGCGGCATCGCTTCCCGTCATCGACCTCACCGCCGACACGCCGTGCTGCCCGCCGCTGGCGCAGCGCCGGGTGCCGGCCGAGACCGCCGCCGTCCTCGCGCCCGCGTTCAAGGCGCTCGGCGACCCGGTGCGGCTGCAGTTGATGTCGATGATCGCGTCCGCCGAGGGCGGGGAGGCATGCGTCTGTGACCTGACCCCCGCGTTCGACCTGACCGGGCCGACCATCTCGCATCACCTGAAGACGCTGCGCGAGGCAGGCCTCGTCGACGCCGAGCGGCGGGGCACCTGGGTGTACTACCGGGCCCGGCCGGCCATCCTGCGCCAGCTCGCCGCACTGCTCACCGTCGAACAGGCAGCCGCTGCGTGAGCCGCGGCCGGCGCCCCGCGCCGGGCACGCGCTCGGCCAGCGCGGCGATGACGTGGGTGGCGTCGCGGCCGACGCCGCGCAGGGTGTTCGACGAGAACGACCGCTGGAACTCCAGCCGCAGGTAGACAAGCCCCGGGTGGTTGGTGGAGATCCCGCCCGTATGCCGAGGCATACGGCTGCCCTCGAGGGCTCCGAGTGGGGCCAGGTAGTCGAGGTTTGGGCGGTAGCCGGTCGCGAAGATCACCGCGTCGACCGGCTCGGACGTGCCGTCGGGCCAGATGACGCCGTCGGGGGTGAAGGCGGTGAACATCTCCCGGCGGGCGACCGGCTGGCGGCCCATCCGCCGACCGGCGCGCCGATCCGCCCACAACGATCACCGACTCACTCCCGCTTGACAGCTTCGCACTTGCTCAGCGATAGTTGAGTCAATGACTACTGAGCTTGCTTCCCTGCAGGGACGCGCCCGGATCCACGCCGCGCTCGGCGACCCGGCGCGCCTGGCGATCGTGGACGCGCTCACCCTCGGCGACGCCTCCCCCGGCGAGATCGCCCACGACCTGGGCATGCCCACCAACCTGGTCGCCCACCACGTCAAGGTCCTCACCGAAGCCGGCCTGGTCATTCGCGGCCGGTCCGAGGGCGACCGCCGCCGCACCTACCTCCGCCTGCGGCCCGAAGCGCTGGCCACCCTGACTCCGCCGTCGCTGACCGACGTCGGCCGAGTGGTGTTCGTGTGCACCCGCAACTCCGCCCGCTCCCAGCTCGCCGCCGCGCTGTGGGCGAGCCGGGCTGGCACGCCGGCCACCTCCGCGGGCACGAAGCCCGCATCCCGGGTTCACCCCCGCGCCGTCGCCGTGGCCCACCGCCACGGACTCCACCTCGACCCCACCGGCACCGCCCACATCAACCAGGTCGCGCACGACGGGGACCTGGTGATCGCGGTCTGCGACAACGCCCACGAGGAACTCACCGGCCCGGTCCGGCCCCGGCTGCACTGGTCGGTGCCCGACCCGGTCCGCGTCGACACCGACGCCGCGTTCGAGGCCGCCTTCACCGACCTCGCCGCCCGCGTCGACCGGCTCGCCCCCGTCATCAATTCGGGAGACCGTCATGACTGACACCAGCCCGCACCTGCGCGAAGACCTCTCCGTCGACCAGCAGCTCGCCCTGCGCACCGCCGCCACCCGCCTCGCGGCCGAGTTCGACGGCACCTACGGCACCGAGACGGTGGAGCGGTTCCTGCACGCCAGCTACGACCAGTTCGCCACCGTCGGCAGCGTCCCCAACTTCCTGCCGCTGCTCGCCGAGCGGTTCGCCCGCCAGCGGCTGCAGGCCCTCGCCCGCGTCGAGGGGCACCACCGCGACGGCCGCCCGGTCGCATTGTTCCTGTGCACCCACAACGCCGGCCGCTCCCAGATGGCGCTGGGCTTCTTCACGCACCTCGCCGGCGAGCAGGCGGTGGCCTGGTCCGGCGGTAGCGAACCCGGGATCGAGGTCAACCCGGCGGCGGTCGCGGCGATGGCCGAACGTGGCATCGACATCTCCGAGGAGTTCCCCAAGCCCTGGACCGACGAGGTTGTCCGCGCCGCCGACGTGGTCGTCACCATGGGCTGCGGTGACGCCTGCCCCATCTTCCCCGGCACCCGGTATGAGAACTGGGACCTCGACGACCCCGCCGGCCTGAGCCTCGCCGACGTCCGGCCGATCCGCGACGAAATCGAACGCAGCGTCCGCCGGCTGCTCGACGAACTGCACGTTCCCGCCACCCGATAACCCTCATGCCCGGGCCGACACGTGGCTCGGGACGTCACCGCAATGGGAGAGAACAGACTGATGACCATCGCACTTTGGCGGCGCCTGCTGGCCGAGTTCACCGGCACCGCCCTGCTGGTCACCGCCGTGGTCGGCTCCGGCATCATGGCCACCACGCTCTCCCCCGACGACGTCGGGCTCCAACTGCTCGAGAACTCGATCGCCACCGCGCTCGCCCTCGGCGCCCTGATCCTGATCTTCGGCCCGGTCTCCGGTGCGCACTTCAACCCCGTCGTCTCCGCCGCGGACTGGTTCCTCGGCCGCCGCGCCGGCAGCGGCCTGACCGGCCGGAACCTCGGCGGCTACGTCGCCGCCCAGGTCGCCGGCGCGATCGCCGGGTCGATCCTGGCCAACCTGATGTTCGACCTGGCCGCCGTCGACTTCTCCGGCAAGGACCGCGCCGCCGGCAACCTTTGGCTCGGCGAGGTCGTCGCCACCACCGGCCTGATCCTGCTGATCTTCGCCCTGGCCCACTCGGGCCGCGCCTCCGTCGCGCCGGCCGCGGTCGGCGCCTACATCGGCGCGGCGTACTGGTTCACCTCGTCGACCTCGTTCGCCAACCCGGCGGTGACGATCGGCCGGGCGTTCACCGACACCTTCGCCGGCATCGCCCCCGCCTCCGTCCCCGGCTTCGTCATCGCCCAGCTCGTCGGCCTCGCCGTGGGCATCGGTCTCCTGGCCGCGCTCTACCCCGACGCCGGGGAAGCCGCCGACCAGGTCGTCGTGCCGACCGACGAGCGCGACCCGCTCGACCACCGCGCATGAGCACCAACACGGAGCACGGTGGAGCGGACAGGTCGTATCCCGCCCTGCTCAATCCGCCGCGCCCGGCCGGCCGCTACCGGCTGCTCGACCACAACAGCGACCCCGACCGGTCCCTGCCCACAGCCCACGCCGAGGCGCCGGTGAACCGGCCCTGCGACCCGTACTGCCAGAAAGGCTCCTGATGTCCGACAAGCCCAGCGTCCTGTTCGTCTGCGTGCACAACGCCGGCCGCTCCCAGATGGCCGCCGGCTGGCTGCGCCACCTCGCCGGCGACACCGTCGAGGTCCGCTCCGCCGGCTCCGCCCCCGCCGAGACGGTCAACCCGGCCGCCGTCGAGGCCATGCGCGAGGTCGGCATCGACATCACCGACCAGACCCCCAAGCTCCTCGAATACAAGACGGCGGAGTCCTCGGACGTCATCGTGACCATGGGCTGTGGTGACGCCTGCCCCGTCTTCCCGGGCAAGCGGTACGAGGACTGGAAGCTCGAAGACCCCGCCGGCAAGGGCGTCGAGTCCGTCCGCCCGATCCGCGACGAGATCCGCAGCCGGGTGGAGCAGCTCCTCGCTGAGCTGCGCCCCACCGCCTGACCCCGTCACCACCGCCCGCCCGCCGACCACCGTCGGCGGGCGGCTGCACCCTGAGCAGGAGCCCCTCGTGTCCGACCCGCACCGCCTGATCATCATCGGCTCCGGACCCGCCGGATACACCGCCGCCCTCTACGCCGCCCGCGCCAACCTCGCACCCCTGGTCATCGAGGGCAGCCAGTCCGGCGGCGCGCTGATGACCACCACCGAGGTGGAGAACTTCCCCGGCTTCCCCGACGGCATCACCGGCCCCGAACTGATGGACAACCTCCGCAAGCAGGCCGACCGCTTCGGCGCCCAGTTCATCACCGACGACGTCACCCGCGTCGACTTCACCACCCCGACCAAGACCGTGTGGGTCGGCGAGCAGGCCCACCAGGCGCACGCCGTCATCCTCGCCACCGGCTCCGCCTGGCGGCCCCTCGGCGTCCCCGGCGAACAGGAGCTCCTCGGCCACGGCGTGTCCTCCTGCGCCACCTGCGACGGCTTCTTCTTCCGCGACCAGGACATCGCCGTGGTCGGCGGCGGCGACACCGCCATGGAGGAAGCCACCTTCCTCACCCGCTTCGCCCGCAGCGTCACCATCATCCACCGCCGCGACACCTTCCGCGCCAGCCAGATCATGGCCGATCGCGCGCTGAGCAACGACAAGATCCACGTGGCGTGGAACAGCGTCGTCGAGGAGATCCTCGGCAACGACGGCGCCGTCGCCGGAGCCCGCCTGCGGGACGTCCACACCGGCGAGACCCGCGTCCTGGACCTCACCGGCGTATTCGTCGCCATCGGCCACGACCCGCGCAGCGAACTGTTCCGCGGCCAGGTCGAACTCGACCATGACGGCTACGTCACCGTCGACTCCCCCGGCACCCGCACCAACCTGCCCGGCGTGTTCGCCGCCGGCGACCTCGTCGACCACACCTACCGCCAGGCCATCACCGCCGCCGGCACCGGCTGCGCCGCCGCCCTCGACGCCGAGCGGTACCTCGCCGCCAACTCCTGAACCCCCTCACACATGGTCTGCCGGTCAACTGACCGGCAGACCATGTGGCAATGGGGAGATTCTTGCCGTCGCGACGTGGCAGTGTGCCCTGAGTTTGGACCACGACCTCAGCATTGGGCGGGGAGCACGGGTGGACGCGGCAGTGCCGTCACGGTGTTGCCTGTGCGCTGATCCGGGCGGCGATGTCGGCGACGGTGGCCTTCGCGGTGCGGCCGGCGCCCACCAGAGTGGCAGACGTCGGACCGGTCCAGTCGCCGTACCCCAGCAGGTAGAGGCGAGGTTCGTCGACCGAGCGGGTGCCCACAGTGGCGACGACGCCGTCGTGCCGTGGCAATCCGAGGGGCTCGAGGTGGGTGAGGTTCGGGCGGAAGCCGGTGCACCACACCACGGCGTCGCAGGGCTGCTCGGTGTCGTCGGGCCATGCGATGCCGTGGGGGGTGAGCCGCTGGAACATGGGTTGGGCGTGCAGGACACCCCGGTCGCGGGCGTCGCGGACGCTGGGCACCATGACGATGTCGCCGAGGCCGGCGACGCCGCCACCCGCCACGCCGTCCTGGGCGGCGTGGCGGGTGGCCACGCCGAACAGGACCCGGCCGTCGACGTCGTCCGGCATGAACCGCGGAGGGCGCAGGGTGACCCAGGTGGGTCGGCGACCCGGGACACCTCGGCCAGGATCTGGGCCGCGGAATTACCCCCGCCTACGATCACGACGCGCTGCCCGCGGAACGGCTCCGGCGAGGTGTAGTCCACGGTGTGGAGCTGCCGTCCGGCGAAATCATGGCGCCCGGGTATGTCGGGCACGTAGGGGCACTCCCATGTGCCGGTGGCGGAGATGACGTACCGGGCCAACCAGCTACCGGCGGTGGTGTCCACCGCCAGCCGTTCACCCGCCGGCCGCACGGCCCGCACCCGCACCGGCCGGCGCAGCGGCAGGTCGTAGCGCTGCTCGTAGGCGCGCAGGTAGTCCACCACGTGGTCGGAGGTGGGGAACCCCTCGCCCTCCTGTCGCGGCATGCCCCATCCTGGAAGAGGGCTGTACTCAGCCGGGGAAAACAGGCGCAGGCAGTCCCAGCCATGCCCCCACGCCCCGCCCGGCCGGGACTGGGCGTCGAGGATGACATAGTCCAATCCCGCGCGGCGCAGGTAGTAGCCTGCCGCCAGGCCCGCCTGACCGCCGCCGATCACCACCACCTCACGCGACTCGGGCATGCGCGGCACCTCCTTGTGTCCGCCGATCATCATGCCGACTGATCCAGGAGCTCGGGGACGGAGGGCAGGCGCGGACACGGGCACGTTGTCGGTGATCCCCCGGGTACGGCCCTCACCGCTGGTGACGGCGGCTCGGCAGTCGGCCTCCGCCGGCCTGCCGCACTCCTCGCAGCCCGCTCTCGGTGCGTCGACTGGTCCGGGGCTCGTTGCGGCCCCTCCTGTCGACCTGAGGTCAGTCAGGCGCTGCTGGCGTAGTCGGGAAACGGTCTTCGCCTTCGCCGAGCAGCAGCGGCACGTCGTACACCGACAGGTCCGGTCTGGGGCGACGCTCTGCAACTCCCTCCGGACACCCCTCCCTGATCAAGCAACGCGACTCTAATGATTCCGAAGACAGAGATCCCTTACTGCGCTCGACGGAGGCGGTACCGCTCCAACCCATCGGCGCGGTAGCGGTCGAGGGTGAACGTGGCGTCATCGAGCCGGGGACATCCGGAGTCGTTGCACTTGGCGCACAGGTTCCGCTCGTGGAACTCGATGCAGTACGAGGCGAGGACGACGGCGAAGGGGACTCGCGTCAGCAACTCCTCCCCCATCACTCGGCCCGACCCGGAGAGCGGTACTGCTGGCCCAGGGTGAGGAGCGGGGCCCGTTGGTACTCCATAGTCGGCTCGATTGCCCAGTAGTGCGGACGGCCGGTGTTGCGGCGGGCCTGGACCTCGGAGAGGGCCTCCGGACCGAAGGCTCCGGAACGGTTCGGGTAGGCGGTCGCAGGGCCGGTCCGGTCGACCGGTCGCGGACGGCGGTTGAACGGCCAGAGCCTCATGAGATTCCTCCTGGCTGGGGGTTTGCGGACGCCTACCGAAGGTAATACACCTTGTCCTACTCGTACAGCCCGTCCTATACGTCTAGCCCGTACCCTACGGTCTGCTCAGGCTGCGCGTCCATAAGGTTCGGCTCATGGTTGACGAGATGTCGCCGGTGGCGCTCTACATCCAGCTCGCAGACCTCCTCGCCAAGCAGATCGAGGACGGGAAGCTCAAACCCCGCCAGCCGGTCCCGAGCGAGACCCATCTACAGCAGGAGTACGGCGTCAGCCGCGGAACTGTCCGGGCGGCTGTCCGTCTGCTTCGGGAGCGCGGTCTGGTCGTGACGCTGCCGGCTCGCGGTTCTTACGTCGCCGAGCGGAAGCCGTAAGCCCTACCTGCCCGGACTGCCGGCGAGAGCGGGCAGAGCCATTGGTGCATGCCTAGCGGGCTGAACCGCCGCTGCGAGCCGATGGCTTCCCTGCGGGCCGGCGCCACCACCCCGGCCGGGATCGCCTGAGATGCGTGCCCGCCGGCGCCGCCCCGGGGCGACGCCGGCGGCTCACCCCTCGGCGAGGGCGTCGAGCGCCAGGGACGCGGTCCAGCTGAATGCCGGGGAGCCGAGCCCGGCACCGGTGTCCGGGTGGAAGTACTCGTGGCAGCCGCTGCGGGCGACCAACCCGAGCATCGACTCCCGCAGCCCGGCGGCCAGCGCGGGACGGCGGTGGGTGAGCAGCCCCCGCCACAGCAGCCAGCTCGTGTTCAGCCAGCTCGGGCCGCGCCAGTAGCGCACCGGCTCGAAGTCGGGGGCGGTGCGGTCGTGGGTGGGCAGCGGGCGGTCCATCCGGGCCGCCAGGCCGAACCGGGGCGAGCATGCCTCGGTCAGCACCGCCCGGACCTGCCGGGCCGGCAGGTCGGGCAGGATCAGCGGCATCAGCCCGAGCACCGTACGGGCCGGGATCAGCCGGTCGGTGCGCAGGTCGCGCGGGTGGAAGGTGCCGGTGTCCGGGTCGTACAGCCGGTCCACCAGGGTCGCGGTGATCCGGGCCGCCCGGGCGCGGTGCGGCCCGGGGTCCGCGCCGACCACCGCGGCGATCCGGGCCAACGCGTGCTCGGCCACCCCGAGCGCCGCGTTGAGCAGCGGGCATTCCACCAGGAAGGGATGCCGGCCGGCGAGCCCGTCGTCGCCGTAGCCGCCCGCCCGGTAGGACGCGACGATCGCGACGTAGCGCGCGTAGTCCAGGTCCGTGGGGCGGTGCGCGGCGTCGGCGTGCGCGGTGTCGTGCCGCCGGTACGCCCCCATGACGTCGGCGTCGGCGGGCACCGCGGCCATCGGGGCGTCCCAGGCCGGGCTGTTGTCCAGCCCCGACTCCCAGGGGTGCACGAGGCAGGCCAGCCCGGCGCCGCCCACGTCCCGCCGGCCGGTCAGGTACCGCTGCTGGGCGACCAGCCGCGGGTAGAGCCAGCGCAGGGCCCGTACCGAGGCCTCCGACGGTGCCCGGCGGTGGGTCAGCCACGCCGCCGGGGCGTGCACCGGCGGTTGGACGATGCCGGAGGTGACGGCGGTCGGGGCGCCGTCGGCGCGGGCCGAGTCCCAGAACTCCGGCCCCGGGAAGTACGACCCGACGCGCAACGCCGGGTTGAACACGATGTGCGGCACCCGCCCGTCGGCCCACTGGGCGGCGAAGAGCGTCCGCAGTTCGCGCCACGCCCGGTCGGGCCGGACGTGGGCCAGGCCGACGGCGATGAACGCCGAGTCCCAGCTCCACTGGTGCGGGTAGAGGGTGCGCGAGGGCACGGTGTGGTCGTGCTCCCAGTTGCCGTCGAGGGTGGCGACGGCCAGCCGGCGCAGGTTCGCCGCCCGCTCCGGCCCCGGCCCGGGGGCCGGCGGTGCCACGTCCGGCCCGTCCGAGGTGGCGTCCGGTCCGGCGGCGGGGCCGCGCCCGCCCGCCGGTCCGGCGCTCATGCCGCCGCCTGCCACGGCTGGGCATGGGTGAGCACTGCCGCGGCCTGCCGCAGGGCGGCGAGCGGATCGCCGCGCAGCCGGCACTCCAGCGCCAGCCACCCCCGGTAGTCGATGTCGTGCAGGGTGTGCAGCAGCGCCGGCCAGTCCAGGTGGCCGGCCCCGGGCTGGTACCGGTTGGAGTCGCTGACCTGCACGTGCCCCAGGTACGGCGCCGCGGCGCGCAGCGCCGCGGGCACGTCGTCCTCCTCGATGTTCATGTGGAAGGTGTCGGCGACCACCCGGACCGAGGGCAGTCCGACGGCCGCGCAGAGGGCGACGGCCTCGTCGAGCCGGTTGACCATGTGGTCCTCGTACCGGTTGAGGGGTTCCAGGAAGAGGCTGACGCCCTCGGCCCGGGCGTGCTCGCCCAGCTCGCCGAGGGCGTCTACGAGGACCTGCCGGTCGCCGTCGGGCGAGCGGGGCGGTTCGAAGGGCGGCAGCCGGCGGGAGAACATCCCCCAGGCGGCGGGGGTCATCGCGCCGATCCCGCCGAGTTCGGCGATCACCGAGAGCTGGGAGCGGAGGTTGCGCACCGCGTCCCGGGAGCGGTCCGGGTCGAAGTCGCCGATGAAGTGGTCCATGTCGACGCAGACGGTGGGCATCGGCACACCGTCGGCGCGGGCCCGGCGCAGCTCCGGCAGCCGCCGGGCGAACGCGAGGTCACCGCGGCCGCGCAGCTCGATGGCCTGGTAGCCGAGCGTGGTGGCGAGGGCGAACTTGTCGGACAGGGAGGCGCCCGGGAGCAGCTGCTCCTGGCAGGCGAGCGGAATGGCCATTCAGAACCTCAACACGACTTGGAGGACGTCACCGTCACCGCGGTCGAGCAGCGCGAGGGCGTCGGCCACCGCGCCCGCGTCGACGACGTGGCTCACCAGCGGCAGCGGGTCGATGCTGCCCTCGGCCACTAGGTCCATGAAGGTGTGGGCGATCCGGGGTCCGGTCCACCGGCCGGCCGTGCCGGGTGCCGGGGTTGGCCCGGAGACCTGGGCCGCCACCAGCTGGATCCGGTTGTGGTGGAACTCCTCGCCGAGTCCCAGCCCGAGGGCGTACCCCTGGTAGAAGCCGGCGGCCACGACGCGCCCGGCGTGGGTGGTGGCGCGGATCGCCTCGTGCAGCGCCGGGTACGACCCGGACAGCTCCAGGCAGACGTCCGCGCCGCGACCGTCGGTGGCCGCGCGGAGCACGGCGGCGGCGGAGTCGACGGCGGCGTCGACGACCCGCCGGGCGCCGAAGCGGGTGGCGAAGTCCAGCCGGGCGGGCACCCGGTCGACCGCGACCACCCGGGCGCCGGAGAGGGCGGCCAGCCGGGTGCCGAGCAGGCCGATCACCCCCTGGCCGAAGACGCCCACCCAGTCGCCGAGGTGCAGGTCGCCGGCGAGCACCGCGGTGAGGGCGATGGCGCCGGGTCGGGCGAAGACGGCGGTGAGCGGGTCCAGCCCGCGGGCCAGCGGCTGGACCGCGCCGGCCGGCAGGACGGCCTCGGCCCGGTGCCCCCAGATGCCCCAGACGACCTGCCCGGGGCCTCGGTCGGCGACGTCGGCGGCGACCTCGACGATCTCGCCAACCTCCTCGTAGCCGAAGCCGGTCACCGGGTAGGCGGCGGGCGCCTGGCGGGGCACGAACATCCGGGTGGCGTCGTCCCAGTCCTTGCTGAGCCGGGGGTTGCTGCCCCGGTAGAGGGTCAGCTCGGTGCCGGCGGAGATGCCCGAGTAGCAGGTGCGGACGCGGACCTGGCCTGGGCCGAGCGGATCCGCGGGGCAGGGCTCCAGGCTGACGCGCCGAGGCCCGGCCAGGGAGACAACCCAGTTGGGCATGGCGTCGCTCCGAGGAAAGTGCCGGAGCCAATCTTACCAAATAAATCGGCATATGTGGTTCGATTGATCAATCGAAGGGTATTGAGTCCACGTTGTACCCTTCGAGAGGAGTGCCGCCGATGTCATTACCTCCGACGCGGATGCTGGCCTCCACCCTGATCATGGCATTTGCCGGGGTGGGAATGGTGGCCTGCAGCAGCGATGAGCAGAAAAGCGACAGTTCCCAGATCACCGTGTGGAGCCTGGAGGACGTGGCCGACCGGGTCACCGCGACCAAGGCGATCATCGCCGACTACACCGCCAGGACCGGCGTCAAGGTCAACCTCGTCACCGTCAACGAGGACCAGTTCCCCTCCCTCATCGCCTCCAGCGCCGCCGCCGGCAAGCTCCCCGACGTGGTCGGCTCCGTCTCCCTCGCCGGCATCCAGACGCTCGCCGGCAACGAGCTGCTGCACGAGTCCGCCAACGCCGAGATCGTCGACAAGCTGGGCCGGGACACCTTCTCCCCCCGGGCGCTGGCGCTGACCTCCGACGGCGGCAAGCAGCTCTCCGTCCCCAGTGACGGGTGGGGACAGCTCCTCGTCTATCGCAAGGACCTCTTCGACGCCGCCGGCCTGCCCGCCCCGGACACGTACGAGAAGATCGCCGCCGCCGCGGCGAAGCTCAACACCGGCGGCGTCGCCGGCATCACCGCGGCCACCGCCCCCGGCGACGTGTTCACCCAACAGACCTTCGAGCACCTCGCCCTGGCCAACAACTGCCAGCTCACCGACAACTCCGGCGCGGTCAGGCTCGACTCCCCCGAATGCGTCGAGGCGTTCCGCTTCTACGGCGACCTGATGCGCAACCACTCCGTCAAGGGCGCGCAGGACGTGGACACCACCCGGGCCACCTACTTCGCCGGCAGGGCGGCGATGCTGATCTGGTCGCCGTTCATCCTCGACGAGCTGGCCGGGCTGCGCAACGACGCCAAGCCGACCTGCCCGCAGTGCCAGCAGGACCCGACGTACCTGGCGAAGAACAGCGGCTTCGTCACCGCGATCAGGGGACCCAACGGCGCCGAGCCGGCCCAGTACGGCGAGATCAGCTCCTGGGCGGTGCTGGACGGCGCCGCGGCCGACCCGGCGAAGTCCTTCGTGGAGTACATGCTCTCCGACGGCTACCCCCGCTGGTTCGGCATCTCGCCGGAGGGCCGCTTCCCCGTCCGCAAGGGCACCGCGGACGACAAGGAGAAGTTCCTCGCCGCCTGGAACACCAGCCAGGCCGGCGTGGACACCAAGAAGCCGCTCTCCGCCGTCTACGGCGACGACGTGCTGGCCACCCTGCGGAAGAGCCCGGACACCTTCCAGCGCTGGGGCCTGCCGCAGGGCCAGGGCAAGCTGGTCGGCGCGATCCTCGGCGAGCTGCCCGTACCGAAGGCGCTCGCCGACGTGGTCGGCGGCAAGTCCGACGCCGCCGCGGCCGCCGCCCGGGCGAAGAAGGACGTCGAGGCGATCAAGAAGGGCGTCAATTGACCACCACCGCGCCGGAGGCCGGCCGCTCCCCCGCCCGGGAGCGGCCCGGCCTCCGGCGCCGGCCACTGACCCTGCGCCGCCGCGAGTCCCGCGCCGGGCTCGCGCTGGTCGCCCCCACCCTGCTCGTGGTGGTCCTGGTGATCGGCGTCCCGATCGTCTGGACCGTCGTGCTGGCCTTCCAACGGGTACGCCTGGCGACCCTGCGCAAGACCGGGCTCTTCGGCGAGTTCACCATGGCGAACTTCGACCGGGTGCTGCACACCGCCGGGTTCGCCGACACCCTGTGGACCACCCTGCTCTACAGCCTCGGCGGGACCCTCGGGTCGATCGTGATCGGGCTGGTCGCCGCGCTGGTCGTCCGCCGGCCGTTCCGGGGGCGCACGCTGGTCCGGGCGTCGATGCTGCTGCCGTACGTGGCGCCGGTGGTCGCGGTGGCCTTCGTCTGGCAGGTGATGCTCGACCCGCAGCTGGGCATCGTCAACGACTGGGGGCAGCGGTTCCTCGGCTGGAACGCGCCGATCCCGTTTTTGTCCCAGGATTCGACCGCGCTGTGGACGGTGATCGCGTTCGAGGCGTGGCGGTACTTCCCGTTCGCGTTCCTTTTCCTGCTCGCCCGGCTCCAGGCGGTGCCCGCGGACCTGGAGGAGGCGGCCCGGGTCGACGGGGCCACCCCCACCCAGCGCTTCCGGCACATCCTGCTGCCCCGGCTGATGCCGGTGATCGCGCTGCTGGCGGTGCTCCGGTTCATCATGACCTTCAACAAGTTCGACGACGTCTACCTGCTCACCGGCGGTTCGGCCGGCACCGAGGTGGTCAGCGTCCGGGTCTACCAGTTCCTCACCGCGCGTACCGACGTCGGCGCGGCGGCGGCGCAGGCGGTCGTGCTGGCCGTGGTGCTGATCGCGTTCGTCGCGATCTACCTGCGTTTCTTCACCGCGCGCAGGGAGGCGTGATGGACCGGGACCGGATCGAGACGGTCAGCCTGCGCTGGCTGCGCCGGCTGGTGATCGCCGCCTTTCTGCTCGTCACCGTGCTGCCCTTCTGGTACATGCTGGTGCTCTCGGTGCGCCCGATCGAGCGCCTGCTGCTCGACCCCGGCGCGCTGTGGGTGCCGGTCAGCGAGTTCACCGTCGCCACCTACGCCGAGGTGCTCAAGGCCGCCGAGGACGGCGGCCAGGGCTTCCTCACCTTCATCCGCAACAGCGGCCTGGTCGCCGTGGCCGCCACGCTGCTGACCCTGGTGGTGGCCATTCCCGGCGCGTACGCGGTGTCCCGGCTGCGGTTCTTCGGCCGGCGACAGGTCAACGCCCTCTTCCTCGCCGTCTACCTCTTCCCGTCCATCGTGATCGCCATCCCGCTCTTCGTGGTCTTCACCCGCGTCGGGCTGCGCGGGTCGCTGTTCGGGCTGGTGCTGGTCTACATCTCGCAGACCCTGCCGGTCTCGGTCTACATGCTCAAGAACTACTTCGAGACGATCCCGATCAGCCTGGAGGAGTCCGCGGCCATCGACGGCGCCGGCCGGCTCGGCATCATCCGCCGGGTCAGCCTGCCCCTCGCCGCGCCGTCGATCATGGCGGTCGCCCTCTACGACTTCATGATCGCCTGGAACGAGTTCCTCTTCGCCCTGCTCTTCCTGGTGGACAAGCCGAACCGGTGGACGGTGTCGCTCGGGTTGTCGTTGCTCTCCGACGGCGTCGAGGTGCCGAAGACCGTGCTGATGGCGGGCTCGGTGATCCTCACCCTGCCCATCGTGATCCTCTTCTTCGCCAGCGAGCGGCTGCTCACCGAGGGGCTGACCAGCGGCGCGGAGAAGGGCTGACCGTCTGCACTGCCAGGCGCCGGGGTTTCTCGCGCCTGGCAGTGCCGCTTTTCGACCCGGATAGTCCGGTTCGCGGGCTATTTTCGGAGTAGTCCACGGCGATAGGGATCGGATGACGGCGGTAGGCGAGACACTCAAGGTCCCCCGGGCCGGGCACCTGCTGCACGTCGAGGTCACCGGCGGCGAGGGCGTGCCGCTGGTGCTGCTGCACGGCTTCCCCGACAACCTGCACCTCTACGACGAACTCATGCCGCACCTCGGCCATCGGCGGGTGGTCCGGTTCGACTTCCTGGGCTGGGGCCGCTCCGACAAGCCCGCCGGCTACCCGTACACCGCGGACAACATGACCGGCGACCTCGCGGCGGTCATCGACCGCCTCGGACTGGAACGGGTCGTCCTCGTGGCGCATGACGCGTCCGGGCCGCCGGCGATCGACTGGGCGCTGCTGTACCCGCACCGGGTCGCCGCGCTGGTGCTCCTCAACACCTACTACCACCAGACGCTGAGTCTGCGCCGACCACCCGTCATCGCGCTGTACTCGACTCCGCTGCTGCGCAACGTAGCCCGGAAGGTGGCCGGCCGGGGGTCGGACCTCGCTCGGCGCCTCTACTTCTGGCAGGTGGGCAGGTTCATCTCGGACGACCAACGCCGGGACCCAATGGTGAACCGCCTGTACGACTACTTCACCGCGGCCCAGCCGGCCTTCTGGCGGCTCAACGACGACCTGCTCGGCACCGTCCTGACGCGCCGACGCCGGCTGCCCGACCTGCGCCGATTCGATCGGCCGGTGCGAGTGATCTTCGGCGTGGACGACCGCTCCCTCAACCCGCGGGTCGCCCGCCGTTTCGCCGACCTCTTTCCGCGCGCCGAACTGCACCTCCTGCGGAATGCGAGCCACTTCGTGCAGATCGACCAACCGGAGCGGACCGCGGAGCTCGTCCTCTCCGCCGCCTGACCAGGGGCGCCCTGAGTACCCGGGGCGACCGAAGATCCGGTGGCGGGATGGGTGCGCGCGCCCACCCGCAGGGTGACCGAGACCGGGCCCAGGCAGCGGCGCCCGGCCACCCCAGCCGGCTCCCGGCGGCGAAGATCCGGTTACGGTGGCCCCATGAGCAAGCCGACCCGTTGGGTGACGGAGACGAAGCCCGGGCACTCGCAGTGGTACATCGACCGGTTCCGCCGCCTCGCCGCCGAGGGGGCGGACCTGGCCGGCGAGGCGCGGCTGCTGGACGCGATGGTGCCGCCGGGCGCCCGCATCCTGGACGCGGGCAGCGGCACCGGACGGGTGGGTTCCGCGCTGGCCGCCCGGGGCCACCGCGTGGTCGGGGTCGACGCCGATCCAGCCCTGGTGGAGGCTGCCCGAACCGACCACCCCGGGCCCCATTGGCTGGTCGGCGACCTGGCCGCGCTGGAGCTCGCCGCCCAGGGCGAGGCGGAGCCGTTCGACGCGGCGGTGATCGCCGGCAACGTGATGGCGTTCGTCGCACCCGGCACCGAACGGGCGGTGCTGACCCGGGTCGCCGCGCACGTCCGCCCGGACGGCCTCGTGGTGGTCGGCTTCGGCACCGACCGGGGCTACCCGCTGACCGACTTCGACGCCGACGCGGTCGCCGCCGGGCTGCGGCTGGAGCACCGCTTCGCCACCTGGGACCTGCGGCCGTGGCGGGCGGAGGCCGACTTCGCGGTCAGCGTGCTGCGGCGCCCGGCCGGCTGAGCCGGCAGCCTCCCGCGCGACCCGGCCGGAGCCGGGACACGGTCAGGCCGGGGCGGCGACGGCACGGGCGGCGGCGGGGTCGAGCGGGCTGCCGGCCGGGACCAGGCTGACCAGGCTCGCGGGCAGCCGTACCGGACGGACGCCGGAGTAGCCGAGCATGCCGAGCACCTCACCGGCGAGCACGTACCGCCGGCCCAGGTCGGTGACCACGCACACCGCGCCGCCGGACGCGCCCGGCGCCGCCGCGGACTCGACCACCGCGCCGCGTCCGGGCTCGACCAGCACCTGGTCGGCGCGGACGCCGCCCCGGCCGGCCGGCGTCCCCGCGGCGGCGAGGTCCGGCGGGGTGGCGCCCAGCCGCACGTCGCGTACGCCGGTGTCGTCGCCGACCCGGGCGCAGAGCGCGCCGCCGTCGACGCTCGCCAGTCGGGGCGGGTCGGGGGGCGGCGCGGTCGGGCCGGCGGGAACCCGGTCGGGCAGCTTGGGCAGGACGGCGAACCGGCCCAGGGTGAGCGGCTTCGGCTCGCCCTGGCCGGTGCGGGCGAGCAGCAGACCGGCCTGCAGTTCGGTGATGCCGGCGAGGCCGTCCCGCTCGGCCACCGCGTACTGCCGGCCGCCGCCGGAGTTGCGCACCAGGTAGACGTCGCCGATCGTGGCGCCGGCGACCCGGGCGGAGCGCTCGCCGAAGCCGCGCAGCGTGAGCGGGGCCACGTCGACGCCGGCCGGGACGGCGTTGAGCAGCGCCGGCGCCACCGGCACGGCCCGTTCCCGGGTCGCGGCCAGCGCCGCCAGCACCCGGTCGGTGTCGCGGAGCAGGTGCCGCCGATTGTGCCAGAGCAGGTGCAGGCTGCCGTCCGGGTGCCGCAGCAGCACCCCCTGCTCGCCGAGGGGCCGGCCGCCGGTGGCGTCCCGGCCGATCAGCAGCGCGGAGCGCGGCTCGGCCGGCTCGGCCTCGGTCGGCGTGATCGAGCAGACCGTCCACGGCGCGGTGGAGAGCCGGCCCGGCGCGGGCAGCGAGTCGGGCGCGTCGGCGATGCCCAGCGGCAGCCCGCGCGGCACGCCCTCGATCGAGCGCCGGGAGACCAGCACGGTCCTGGGCCGGTCGGCGCCGATGATGAGCAGGGCGGAGGCGTAATTGAGCACGGGATGCAGCCGTTGCTCGCGGTAGACGAACCGGGCACCGGACTCCTTCTCCACGATCACCGCGCCAGGGTCGCGCCAGGAGGTGCCGCCGCCGGCGAACAGGCCGTAGAGGGCGAACCCGCCCAGGCCGATGACCGCGACCAGCACGCTGGCCAGGCCCGCGCCGGCCAGCCGGCGGAACGGCGACTGGCTGGGGTCGGTCTCCCGCATCACCAGCGCGGCCACCGCCCGCTGCACGGTGAACTGGTACGAGTGGAGCTGATCCTGCCGCGACGGCATGGGGTCCCTTCCGCTGGGTCGGTCGGGGCACAGGATAAACGCTCCGTCGATCCCTTGCGGACCCTGCGTCGCCGGCCGGCCGGTCCGGGAGAGCGTCAGTCGAGGACGGCCGGCAGGTCCGCGGCCCGCCGGGCGTTGACCGGGTGGGTCTCGTACATCCGTACGGCGACCAGCAGGCCGGAGGCGGCGGTCAGGGCGGCCACCACCCAGGTGGCGCCACGGATGCCGGCGAGGTCGGCCAGGATCCCGGCGAGCAGCGCGCCCACGGCGAAGCCCCCGTCCCGCCAGAGCCGGTAGACGCCCACCGCACGCGCCCGCCAGCGGGGGTGGGCGACGTCGCCGATGGTGGCGAGCAGGGTGGGGTAGACCATGGCCGTACCGGCGCCCAGCAGGACGGTGGCCGCCACCCACAGCGCGAACGTGTGGGCGGCGGCGATGAGGCCGAGCGCCGCGGCCTGGGTGAGCATGCCCGCGACGATGAGCCGCTTGCGTCCGATCCGGTCCGACAGCGGCCCGGTCAGCACCTGACCGAGCCCCCAGACGGCGGGATAGACGGCGGCCAGCACACCCACCCGGGGCAGGGACAGCCCGGCGCTGAGGTACAGCAGTGGGAACAGCCCCCACGCCAGCCCGTCGTTGAGGTTGTTGACCAGCCCGGCCTGGCTGGCCGACGACATCGCCGGTTCCCGCAGGCTGACCAGGCCGAAGATCCGGCGGGTGGACAGGCCGCCGTGGTGCCGGTCGGTGGCGGGTCGGTGGGTCGCCGCCTCGTGGCGGGCGTGGCCGTGGGTCTCCTTGACCAGCAGGAGCGACAGGCCCAGGCCCAGGGCGGCGTACGCGGCGCCGAGCAGGAACGGAGCCGGGCGAAGTCCGTACTCCGCGGCCAGCGCGCCGGTCGCCATCGCGGTGGCCGCCACGGCGAGGTAGCCGGCGGCCTCGTTGAGGCCCATCGCCAGCCCACGCCGGTGCGGCCCGGCCAGGTCGATCTTCATGACGACGGTGGTCGACCAGGCCAGGCCCTGGTTGATGCCGAGCAGCACGTTGGCGGCGACCACCCAGCCCCAGTTCGGCGCCCAGATCAGCAGCAGGGGTACGGGCAGCCCGACCAGCCAGCCGGCGACCAGCACGGGCTTTCGCCCGTACCGGTCGGACAGGGTGCCGGCGAAGAAGTTGGTCACCGCCTTGGTGGCGCCGAAGGCCAGGATGTAGGTGAGGGCGGCCGTGTAGGCGGTCAGGTGGAATTCCCGCTCGCCGAGCAGCGGCAGGACGGTGCGTTCGGTACCGAGCAGCCCGCCGACCAATGCGTTGACCGCGACGAGAAGGAGGAACTGGGCGGCGTTCGCCCGCAGGCCCAGCCTCGGCCCGACCGAGGTCGCTCGCATCTCCACTGCCTTGTCTCCCGTCCGTCGCGCTGCCATCCGGGTAAGCGGGTGACCGAGGGTCGGCACCCCCGGTCACCCGTGACCTCGATGTCCGTTGCCGAGCTTCAGGCAGCGGCGGGGTCGAGCATCGTCCGCCAGGCGCCGTACCCGCCGAGCAGGTCGGAGACGTCCGGCCGGCCGGCGGAGCGGAGCAGGCTGGCCGCCACCGAGGAGCGGTACCCGCCCGCGCAGTGCACCACGACCGGCCGGTCGGCCGGCACCTCGTCGAGCCGCCGCGGCAGCTCCGCGAGCGGGATGTGCACCGAACCGCCGATGGCGCCCTGTTCCCGTTCGCCGGCGTTGCGGACGTCGAGAAGCACCGGCGGCTCGGGCCGGTCCAGCGCCTCGCGCAGCTCGGTGGCGGTGACCCGGCTGGCCCGCGTCAGCTCCGCCGCCATCTCGAGGAAGGCCGCCTCCGGCTCTCGCAGGTAGCCGACCACCTGGTCGAAGCCGATCCGGGCGAGCCGTACGACGAGCTCCTCCTCGCGGTCCTGCGGAGCCACCACGAGCACCCGGCGGTCCGGCGCGACCACGCTGCCGGCGGTCTCGGCGAACCGCCCGTCGGCCGGGATGTTGATCGCCCCACGCGGGTGGCCCGCGGCGAACTCCTGCGGGTCGCGGGCGTCCACCACCACCGCGCCCGCCGCGCGGGCCCCGGCGAACTCGGTGGCGCTGAGCGGACGCGGCGCCCTGCTCTGGTCGAACAGCTCCCGGGCCTTGCGGTTGAGCACCGCGTCGAAGGCGAAGTAACCGGGTGCGGTGGGCTGGCCGCCGGTCACCAGGGCGACGAACCGCTCCTCGCTCATCGGGGCGCAGGCGTAGTTGGTGCGGCGTTGTTCACCGATGGTGGACTGCCGCTCGGTGGAGAGGTTCTTGCCACAGGCCGAACCGGCGCCGTGGGCGGGAAAGACGCGTACCTCGTCGGGCAGGCCCATGAGCTTGCGCTGCACGCTGTCGTAGAGCATGCGGCCCAGGTCGTCGGCGGTGACGCCGAGCGAGGCGAGCAGGTCGGGGCGGCCGACGTCGCCGATGAACAGGGCGTCGCCGGTCATCACCCCGTACGGCACCGCGTCGTCGGCGTGCTCGTAGACCAGGATGCTGATGGACTCCGGGGTGTGGCCGGGGGTCTCCATGATCTCCAGCGTCACGTCACCGAGGCTGATCCGCTCACCGTCGTGCAGCTTGCGGCTCGGGTACTCCGTCTCGGCCCGGTGTCCGTAGCCGATCCACGCGCCGGTCGCGGCGGCCACCTCGAGGTGGCCGGCGAGGAAGTCGGCGTGGAAGTGGGTGTTGATCACCCCTTCGATCCTCAGGCCGTGAGCCCGCGCGTCGGTCAGGTACTCGTCGATGTCGCGGCGCGGATCGACGAGCACCGCCCGCCCGGTGGCCTCGTCACCGATGAGGTACGACGCCTGGGACAGGCAGTCCAGGTAGTACTGGGTGAACAACATCGTGCTGAACTCCTTCGCAGCGATGACCGGCGATGTACTGACGATAGCGTATACCCCCGGGGGTATGTTCCCGGGCCGAAGGTCCCGTCGTCCCGGAACCGTCGGACCGGGCGACCGCCGGGTCGGTCAGGTCAGGCGTCCGCCCCGGTTACGACGGCACGACCGGTGCGCACCCACGCACGGGTGCCGCCGGCCACGGAACGTGCGTCGACGCCGGCGCGGGCCAGGAACTGCGCGGCGGTCAGGCTGCGGTTGCCGCTGGCGCAGATGATGTAGAGCGGGCGGTTCCGGGGAAGGTCCCCGACCACCGCGGGCAGTTCGGTCAGCGGCACCGACCGGGCGCCGGGCACGTGGCCCTCGACGTACTCGAACGGCTCCCGGACGTCCACCACCGCGGCGCCGTCGGCGTGCGCGGCGGCGAAGTCCGCCAAGTTGACCTCTCGCATCTTTCCTCCTCGGTCTCTTCATATACCCCCGTGGGTATCGACGTCGACCGTAACTCACGGGAAGCGCGGCGGCATTCCGCCCACCGGGGCCGATGGGCGCGACCGGAGCACCGGGAGTAGATTCCCCGCGCTGGGACGGCGTCCCGGTCTTCGCCCAGCCGGGCGCGCTGCCGGCCGCCGCGCTGGAGCAGGTGATCCAGGCCGTCCGCGACCTCGACATGGACGAGGTGCGGGCGAAGCTGGCCGGAAGCACGGCAGGCCGCTGACCCGGCCGCGCAGGGGTGCGGGCAACCGCCCGCACCCTTGACGCGCGTCAGGCCGTCAGAGCGTCCAGCGCCGACCGCAGCCGGCCGGCGGCCTCGTCGGCGACCGCCCGCAGGTCGGGTGCGTCGCTGAGCTGCACCATGACCTGCGGGTCCATGGCCTGCACCACGGTGCTGTCCGGCCCCTCGGCGCGGACCACGACGTTGCACGGGAGAAGCAGGCCGATGGCTCGGTCCGCCTGCACGGCGCGGTGCGCCAGGGGCGGGTTGCAGGCACCCAGGATCACGTAATCCTCCATGTCGACCCCGAGCTTCTCGCGGAGCGTCGACCGCAGGTCGATCTCGGTCAGCACCCCGAAGCCCTGGTCCTTCAGCACCGCCCGGACGCGGTCGACGGTCGGGCTGAACCCGGCGGACAGGCGGACTGTCATCGCGTAGCTCATGGTCTGCTCTCCCACGGTTGAGATGATGCCGGTCGGAGCGGCCGGCGGACGGTGATTCGGCGACAGGCCAGGCCGCGGAGCATGCACCTCCGGTGCATCCGTACCGGAGGTGAGAAGGGCGGTCGCCGGGGGCACACCCTCCGGATGGCGGGAATCCGCCGGCACCCCTCGCGGTTGAGGATACCGGTGGGGGTATCCAGTGGTGAGGACCTGTACCCCCTGGGGTATCTTGAACGCAGGAGGTAGTGCGGTGAAGCTTCGACCCGAAATGACCAGCGACGCCCTGACCCGGCTCAAGCGGGCGCGAGGGCAGCTCAACGCGGTCATCGAAATGATGGAGAGCGGTCAGGACTGCCGCGAGGCGCTGACTCAGCTCGCTGCGGTGTCGAAGGCGATCGACCGCGCGGGCTACAAGATCATCGCGTCGGGGATGCGGCACTGCAATGCCGCCCGCGACCGTGGCGAGGCGCCGGAGATGACCGAGGAGGAGCTGGAGAAGCTCTTCCTGGCTCTGGCCTGAGCGGGAGATGACCAGGCCCGCGCCGCGTAGCCGCGGCGTGGGCGGGTAGTCATCTTCCGCTGCTGTACGGTGCGGAAGTCTGCCTCCT
Organism: Micromonospora sp. NBC_00898; assembly: GCF_045207895.1. Classification (NCBI taxonomy): domain Bacteria; kingdom Bacillati; phylum Actinomycetota; class Actinomycetes; order Micromonosporales; family Micromonosporaceae; genus Micromonospora; species Micromonospora sp. NBC_00898. The sequence continues at coordinate 1,477,567 of NZ_CP108775.1, read as the reverse complement.
ACATACCCCCCCGGGTATATGGAGATTGGGAAGGGAGAACGGCAATGGCAGTAGAGGCGTCCGTCATCGCGACGTCCTCGCTGGGCGACCGCAGCTACCTGGCCTCCGACGGACAGGTGGCGATCGTGGTCGACCCCCAGCGCGACATCGACCGGGTCCTGTACCTCGCCGGGGCGAAGGGGGTGCGGATCACCCACGTGGTGGAGACGCACATCCACAACGACTACGTCTCCGGCGGGCTGGAGCTGGCCCGGGTGACCGGCGCCCACTACCTGGTGGCCGCGGCCGACGAGGTCGGCTTCGACCGCCTGCCGGTCTCCGACGGCGACGTGGTGCCCGTGTCGGACTCCCTGCGCCTGCGGGTGATCGCCACCCCGGGTCACACCTTCCACCACCTGTCGTACGTCCTCGACGAGGCCACCGACGGCGGCTGGCAGCCGACGGGCGTCTTCACCGGCGGGTCGCTGCTGTTCGGCACCACCGGACGCACGGACCTGCTCGGCAAGGAACACGCCCACGAGCTGGCGCACCAGCAGCACGCCTCGGCGAAGCGGCTGGCCGACCTGCTCCCCGACGGGGCCCAGGTGTGGCCGACGCACGGGTTCGGCAGCTTCTGCTCGGCCGGCCAGGCCGACGCCCCCGACTCGACCATCGGTCGGGAGAAGCAGGCGAACCCGGTGCTGCGGCTCGCCGCGGACCAGTTCGTGACCGAGACCCTGGCCGGGCTCGACGCCTACCCGGCGTACTACGCCCACATGGGTGTGGCCAACTTCGCCGGGCCGGCCCCGGTGGACCTGACGCCGGTGAGCCGGGCGGCCGCGGCGCAGCTGCGCGAGCGGATCGCGAGTGGCCAGTGGGTCGTGGACCTGCGGCACCGCAAGGCGTACGCCGCCTCGCACCTGGCCGGCACCGTCAGCCTCGGGCTGGACGGCCCGATGTCGACCTGGCTCGGCTGGCTGATCGACTGGGGCGTGCCGATCACCCTGCTCGCGGAGACGCCCGAGCAGGTCGCCGACGCCCAGCGTGAGCTGATCCGGATCGGCATCGACCGGCCCGCCGCCCAGGCCACCGGCGCGGCCGAGCAGTGGGCTGCCGAGCCGGGCCAGCTGCGCGAGCTGCGGATGGCCGACTTCTCGGCGCTGGCCGCGGCCCGCGCGGGCGACACCCCCGCCGGGCTGCCCGCCCCGGACGTGGTCCTCGACGTGCGGATGACCAACGAGTGGCGCGCCGGCCACGTCGCGGACGCCGTGCACATCCCGCTTCCCGACCTGCCCGAGCGCCTCGCCGACGTACCCGCCGGGTCCGTCTGGGTGCACTGCGGATCCGGCTACCGGGCCACCGCCGCGGCGTCGCTGCTGGCGAACGCCGGCCGCGAGGTGGTCGTGATCGACGACAAGTTCGACCGGGCCGAGACGACGGGCGTCGCCATGGCCGGCAACGCCTGACCCGGACCCGAATCCGGCCGGCGCACCTCCGCGCCGGCCGGCGCCCCCACCCTGCCGCCCATCGGGGCGGTTCGTCCCCGAACGAGGAGAGATGAGTACTTCAGAAAACCGTACGGCAACCCTGGACGCCACGAGCCTGCGCGAGCTGATCGACTCCGGGCGGGCGCCCCGCCTGCTCGACGTGCGCACCCCGGCCGAGTTCGAGACGTCCCACATCCCCGGCGCCTACAACGTCCCGCTGGACCTGCTCCGGGAGCACCGGGCGGAGCTGCGCCACCACCTGGACGAGGACGTGGTGCTGATCTGCCGCTCCGGCGCCCGCGCCAGCCAGGCCGGACAGGCCCTCGCCGGGGTCGGATTGCCGAACCTCAAGGTCCTCGACGGCGGCATGCTGGCCTGGCAGGCCGTCAACGCGCCGGTCAAGCACGGCGCACCCCGCTGGGACCTGGAACGGCAGGTCCGCCTGGTCGCCGGCTCGATCGTCCTGGTCAGCATCCTGGCCTCGATCTTCGTACCCGGCCTCAAGTGGGTCGCCGGGTTCATCGGCGCCGGCCTCACCTTCGCCGCGGTGACCAACACCTGCGCGATGGGTATGCTGCTCGGCAAGCTGCCGTACAACCGGGGCGCGAGCTGCGACCTGGACACCATCGTCGGCCAGCTCCGGGAGGGCCCGACCGCGGGCAGCCGCTCATGACCGGCGCCCTGGCGCTGACCGTCGGGTTGGCCGTACTCATCGGGGTGAGCCTCGGCCTGCTCGGCGGCGGCGGATCCATCCTCGCCGTACCCCTGCTGGTGTACGTCGCCGGACTGTCGGCCCAGGAGGCCATCGCCACCTCGCTGCTCGTCGTCGGGGTGACCGGCGCCGTCGCGCTCGTGCCGCACGCCCGGGCGGGCCGGGTCCGCTGGCGCACCGGCCTGCTGTTCGGGCTGGCCGGCATGGCCGGCGCGTACGGCGGCGGCCGGCTCGCCACCTTCATTCCGGCGGCGGTGCTGCTCACCGCGTTCGCCGTGATGATGCTCGGCACCGCCGTCAAGATGCTGCGCGGTCGTCGGGCCTGCGCCGACGAGCCGACACCGCGGGAGCTTTCCGTGGCCCGCGCGCTGGCCGCGGGGGTCGCGGTCGGCCTGCTCTCCGGCCTCGTCGGCGCTGGCGGCGGGTTCCTCGTCGTTCCCGCGCTGACCCTGGTCGGGGGCCTGCCCATGCCCGCCGCGGTCGGCACCTCGCTGCTGGTCATCGCCATGCAGACCCTCGCCGGCTTCACCGGCCACCTGTCCAGCGTCTCCATCGACTGGAGCCTGGCCGCCGCCGTCACGGCCGCGGCGACCCTCGGCAGCCTCGCCGGTGGCCGGCTCGCCGGGCGGATCCCCGCCGACCTGCTGCGCCGGGCGTTCGGCTGGTTCGTCGTGGTGATGGGCGTCTTCGTCCTCGCCCAGCAACTCCCCGCCGACGTGGGACTGGGGCTGGCCGCGGTGGCGGCGCTCGCGGTGGCCGGTACGGTCGCGGTGGCGGTGGTGCGACACCGCCAGAAGGAGAGACACAGTGGACAGCAGCGACTGGGACACCCGGTACGCCAACACGCCAGGTCTGGTGTGGAGCGGTGAACCCAACCGTTTCGTCGTCGAGTCGGTCACCGGGCTGACCCCCGGCAGCGCGCTCGACCTGGCCGCCGGGGAGGGACGCAACGCGGTCTGGCTGGCCGAGCAGGGTTGACGGGTCACCGCGGTGGACTTCTCGCCGGTGGCCGTCGAGCGGGGCCGCGAGGTGGCCGCCGCGCGGGGCGTACCGGTCGAGTGGCGGGTCGCCGACGTGACCGCGTACCGGCCGGTGCCGGGCAGCTACGACCTGGTCCTGATCAGCTACCTGCACCTGCCCGCGGCGGAGCTCGCCCGGGTGCTCGCCGCCGCCCGGAGCGCGCTGCGCCCGGGCGGCACGATCGTCGTCATCGGCCACGACCGGGCGAACCTCGACGGCGGGACGGGTGGCCCGCAGGATCCGGCGATCCTGCTCACCCCCGAGGCGGTCGTCGACGGGCTGGCCGGGTTGCGGATCCAGCGGGCCGAGACCGCCCGCCGGCCGGTGCCCACCGACGACGGCGGCAGCGTGGACGCCCTCGACACGGTGGTCGTCGCGGCCCGCCCCGTCGGCTGATCCGGCACCGCCGGCCGACCGGTCAGGGACGCAGGATGAGCCGGATCGGGTTGCCCGCCTTGTCGTGGACCCGGCGCACCGCCTCGGCGGCCTCGGCCAGCGGCAGCACGTCGCTGACCGAGGCGGTCAGGTCGAGCCGGCCCTGAGCGGCGAGCGTCACCAGCTGATCGACGTGCTCCGCCTCCGAGCCGTAGTGGCCGAGCACGGCCTGCCGAAGGTAGTTGAACCTGCTGTCCGAGGCGATGGTGACCGGCTGGCTGGCGATGCCGGCGAGCACCAGCCGGCCGCGCCGGCCGAGCACGGTCAGAGCCTGCTCGCGTACGGGGGTGACGCCGGCGAAGTCGAACGCGACGTCGAGGCCGCGGGCGTCGGTCAGCTCCAGCACGGCGTCCTTGAAGCCGTCGTCCCTCGGATCCAGGGCCACGTCGGCGCCGAGCGTCAACGCCCGGTCCCGGGCCGCCGGCAGCGGGTCCACCGCGATGATCGGCGCCGCCCCCACCAGCAGGAGCAGCTGCACGGCGTGCGCGCCGAGGCCGCCGACGCCCCACACCCCGACCGCCTCCCCCGGCCGGGTCCGTGCGGTGTCGGTAACCGCCGCCCATGGGGTGGAGACCGCGTCGGGGATGATGCAGGCCTGCTCGAACGGCAGCGCGTCCGGAATCTGCACCAGGGTGTCCTCCCTGGCCAGCGCATACTCGGCCCAGCCGCCGTCGTAGTCGACGCCTCGGGTGAGCACGGTGCCGCGCCGGTCCCGCTCCCCCGCCTGCAGTAGCACCCGCTGGCCCGGCTGCCACCACTCGACTCCGTCGCCCAGCGCGTCGACGGTCCCGGCCACCTCGTGGCCGAGGGTCACCACGTCGCCGGGCAGGTACAGCGGGGTGAGCGTGCCGTCGATCAGGTGCACGTCCGACAGGCACACCCCGGCGGCGGCGACCTTGATCCGGACCTGCCCGCGACCCGGCTCGGGCACCGGCACCGACTCCATCCGCAACGCCCGCCCGGCCACGTGCAACCGTCCGGCCAGCATCTCCGCCACAATGCTCCCCTTCCGCCGACGTCTTCGACCGGGTGGCTTACCCGGGGCGGGGCGCGGAATGCCGACGGCGGCGGGAAAAGCCCGGCGCGGCCCGGATCGTCCGGCGCCGGGCCGACGGGCCGGTAACATCCGGTGACGGAAACCGGCGGAGAGGACCACCCGTGGGCGCGCGATTCGAAGAACTGGCCTGGCGGGAGACCCCGATCGGCGAGATCAGCCTGCGCCGGCGCCGCGACCCGGCGCTCGACGTCGACGTGTACGAGGTGAAGCTCGACGACGAGTTCCTGATGTCCAGCCTCTTTCCGGTCGCGGAGATCGAGCTCGCCCGGCTCGGGCTGGCCACGCTGGCCGGCGAGGCCCTGGACGTGGTGGTGGGCGGGCTCGGCCTCGGCTACACGGCGCGGACCGCCCTCGAAGACCCGCGGGTGCGCTCGCTGGTGGTGGTGGAGGCCATCGAGGACGTGATCGACTGGCACCGTCGGGACCTGCTGCCGTTCACCGCCGGGCTGGCCACCGATCCGCGGACCCGGTTCGTCCGGGCCGACTTCTTCGCCGCCGTCGCCGACGGGACCGGGTTCGACCCCGACGCGCCGGGTCGCCGGTTCCACGCCGTGCTGCTCGACGTCGACCACTCGCCGCGCCAGGTGCTGCATCCCAGCCACGCGGACTTCTACACGGTGCCGGGGCTGCGCCGGCTCGCCGCGCTCCTGCACCGCGACGGGGTCTTCGCGCTGTGGTCGAACGACCCGCCCGACCCGGCGTTCCAGCGGGTGCTGACCGAGGTCTTCCCGACCTCGGTGGCGCACGTCGTGCGCTTCCCCAATCCGCTGCAGGCCCGGGAGTCGGCGAACACCGTCTACGTCGCCCGGCACTGAGCCGCGGCCGGCCCGTTCCGGGCGGGGGCATGTCGGGACCCGGAACGGGAACCCGGGCCGGGCCCGGCCGTCCGCCGTGCGACGGCATCTCGGCACGGGAGGTGGACATGCGGACCGTGCTCTGGGTCGGCGGCGTCGTCGCGGGCGCGCTCATCCTGCTGGGACTGCTCCTGGAGGCGGTCCGCTGGCTGGTGATCATCGGCATCATCGCGCTGGTCGTCGTGGTCGTCCTGGCGTTCGTGCGCGGCCGGCAGGCGCTGGATCGACCGGCCCGTCGCCGACCAGGAACGGCGGGCCACAGACCTACGGGACCGTAGGTTACCGGGTAGTTAAGTTAAGCTGGGCGTGGCGGCACCCCCACCCCCAGCGAGGAGACCGGCGATGGACGCGACCGCGGAGCGGCCCTGGACTCGCAGCTACGCCCCCGGCGTGCCGGCGGACATCGCCGAGCCGGCCGACTCCCTGGTCGACCTGCTGCGCGCCGCCGCCCACCGGTTCGGCCCCCGGGTGGCGCTGGACTTCTTCGGCGCCACCACCAGCTACGCCGAACTGGACGCCCAGGTCGCCCGCGCGGCCGAGGCGCTGCGCCGGCTCGGCGTGGAACGCGGCGACCGGGTGGCCCTGGTGCTGCCCAACTGCCCGCAGCACGTGGTCGCCTTCTACGCCGTGCTCCGGCTCGGCGCGGTGGTCGTCGAGCACAACCCGCTCTACACCGCGCAGGAGCTGGAGCACCAGCTCACCGACCACGGCGCCCGGGTGGCCGTGGTGTGGGACAAGATCGCCCCGCTGGTCAGGGGGCGGGGCGCGGTGCGGACCGTCGTCGCGGTCGACCTGACCCGGGCGCTGCCCCCGCTCAAGCGCCTCGCCCTGCGGCTGCCGCTGCGCAAGGCCCGCGCCGCCCGCGCCGCGATGACCGCGCCGGCGCCCGGCACCCTGGCCTGGTCGCTGCTGCTCGCCGCCGCCACCCCGCTGGCCGCCGACCACCCCGCCCCGACCGCGGCGGACACCGCGCTGCTGCAGTACACCGGCGGCACCACCGGCACGCCGAAGGGCGCCATCCTCACCCACCGCAACCTGCGGGCCAACGCGGCGCAGGGCCGCGCGTGGGTGCCGGGCCTGCGCGACGGCGAGGAGACGGTGTACGCCGTGCTGCCGCTCTTCCACGCGTACGGGCTGACGCTCTGCCTGACCTTCTCGGTGAGCATCGGCGCCACGCTGGTGCTCTTCCCCCGGTTCGACCTCGACCAGGTCCTCGACGCGGTCCGCCGCCGCCCGCCGACCTTCCTGCCCGCGGTCCCGCCGATCTACGAGCGGCTCGCCACCGCCGCCCGCGACCGCGGCGTCGACCTGACCTCCGTCCGGTACGCCATCTCCGGCGCGATGGCCCTGCCGCCGGCCACGGTGGAGCTGTGGGAGTCGGTCACCGGCGGCCTGCTGGTCGAGGGGTACGGCATGACCGAGACCTCGCCGATCACGCTCGGCAACCCGGTCTCCCCCGCGCGCCGCCCCGGCACCGTCGGCGTGCCGTTCCCCTCCACCGGGATCCGGATCGTCGACCCGGAGGACCCGTCCCGGGACCGCGCCCCCGGTGAGGCCGGCGAGCTGCTGGTCCGCGGGCCGCAGGTGTTCGCCGGCTACTGGGAGCGGCCGGAGGAGACGGGGCAGATGCTGCTGCCGGACGGCTGGCTGCGCACCGGCGACATCGTGACGATGGACCAGGACGGCTTCGTGACCGTGGTGGACCGGATCAAGGAGCTGATCATCACCGGCGGCTTCAACGTCTACCCGTCCGAGGTGGAGGACGCGCTGCGCCGGGTCCCCGGCGTCCGGGACGCCGCCGCCGTCGGAATGCCGGGCGGGCAGGGCGGTGAGGAGGTGGTCGCCGCGGTGGTCCTGGACCCGGACGCCGACCCGGAGGGCGTCCGGTCCGCGTGCCGGAAGCACCTCGCCGGCTACAAGGTGCCCCGCCGGGTCGTGGTGGTGGAGGAGCTGCCCCGCTCCCAGATCGGCAAGGTCCTCCGCCGTGAGGTCCGCGACAAGCTGCTCGCCGAGCGCTGAGCGCCGTTCGCCGCTTACCTCCGGGCGGGTAGCGGTCCGGAAACGCATCGCCTGTTCGTCATCCTGCTGACCGGCACCGTCGGACGGGAGGACGCCACATGCCACACACGGACACCGGGCTTCTGCTGGCCCAGCTCGATGCCCAGCGCGAGCACGTGCTGGGCATCCTGGACGGCCTGGACGACGACGCGCTCCGGCGGCCGGTCCTGCCGTCGGGTTGGAGCTGCCTCGGCCTGGTCCGGCACCTCGCGGTGGACGTCGAGCGGTTCTGGTTCCACTGCGTCGTCGCCGGGTACCGGGAGACGATCGCCGGGCTGGGCGGGAACGCCTGGCAGGTCGGCCCGGACGTGCCGGCCGCGACGGTGCTCGACCTGTACCGGCGGGAGATCGACCGGGCGAACGCCGTCCTCGCCGCCACCCCGCTGGACGCCGCATCGGCCTGGTGGCCCACCGAACAGTTCGGGGACTGGCGGCTCGGCAGCGTGCACGCGGTCGTCCTGCACGTGCTCACCGAGACCGCCTGCCACGCCGGCCACCTCGACGCGACGCGCGAACTCATCGACGGCCGGACCTGGCTCGTCCTGCCCACCTGAGCCCGGCGGCCAAAGCCGAGCCGCATCAGACCAGGCGCTGGATGCGGACCTTCGGGCGCTCGTTGCGCAGGTGGTCCCACATGTGCTGGCGGACCTGCTCGTCCCAGACCGCCTGGGCGTAGTCCGGGTCGGGCGGGATCCACTTGTGCGAGCCGTCGCTGTAGTGGAACTTCTCGTTGCCCGGTCGCAGGATGCTCACCGCAGCCAGCCGAGGAAGCGCCGGTGCAGCGTGCCGGCGGGCGCCCAGGTCAGATCCTCCGTGGCGCGGACGAGCTGCGCACCCAGGTAGAGCGCCAGGGAGACGGGGGCGTCCGCGTACTCCGCCCGCAGCTCCCGCCGCCGGGTCGCGCACGGCCACGGCGCGCCGCAGCCGCCGCAGGTCCAGATCGGCAGCACCGGCCCGTGGGTGGTCACGCGCGAACCCCCAGGAAGCGCGCGGTGATCGCCCGGGCCTGCCGGCTGGTCACCCACTCCACCTGCCAGCACGGGTACGGAGTCAGCCGCGACCACCACGCCCGGCAACCGACACACACCCCGTCGAGGCCTCGCAGATGCGCGGCCAGAATCCGCCGCTCGTCGTCGTTGTTCACTGGTCCTGCTGATTTGGCCAGTGGCCGCGGTTGATCGGGATGCGATGTCGGCTGCGGCACGGCAGATCCGCTCCACATCGGCAGACCCAGCTCCACTTCCGCCAAGACCACGACGGGCGGTGCCGCCGCGCCAGCGTTATCGCGACGGCGCTCAGGTACTGGTCGTAGGAGACTCGCCGCCACGGTGGCGTCCTCTCCCGCATGCGCAACTCCTCCGTCGGCAGCACGACATGACCGGCCCTAACCACGGGACCGGATCTGGAACGTTCGGTAACTGCGACGCTACGATCACGGCGACGGTCGTTGGACTCACCAGCGGTACGAGTGAGCAGGCCAGGGGTCCCGTGAAGAGGGCGTCTCCGGCGGGAACGTCGACCACCGGTCAACGTAGGGATGTCGGATGACAGGTCGCGGACGATCAGCACCGCAGCGCGGCGAGATAACCGGTTATCTCCTGAAGCTGATTCGGGAATCCATCCCGCTCACCCAGGAGTAGCTCGCCTTTCAACTGGGCGTCGATCGCGTCACCGTGCAAAGCTGGGAGTCAGGACGCCGGCCTTTCACGGCCGTACCGTTCGGCCAGACAATCGCGACCCGCCAGCGACTCGGACGACTCGGACGACTCGGAGCGAACACAACCCTGCTCGCCGCCCTCGACGACGCCGCCGAGGCGGACTTCATTCTCACCGCGGTCCTTGACGAGCAGATCGAACGGACCGACGTGGCCGAGCAGCCGCTCGGCTGGTCAGTGCTGACCCACCGCCTGACCGACCTGGTCCTCTGGGGCGTTCTCGGGCGGACCCCCACCTTCGTCAGGAGCCTGCCCACACCCCACCAGCGACGGGGCCCGGTGGCCACCGCGCCGCTCCTGCCCGCCGACCAGCGACGCGCCTTCTTCGCACCCCTTCACGTGCTTGCTGAGCGTTCCGGCAACGAGCGTCACCCGAACGTCTTGCTGCACCGGCAAGCCTGCTTCCTCGCCGGCATGGACCCCACCGGGGCGTCCGCAGCCTGGCTCGCAGAGGGCAACGGCACACCCTTCGCTAGAGCTTTCGCCACGGGTCAGAGGCATCTCAAGCCGCTGATAGCGCACACGGCTCTGCCGATGAGGGCACCTGCGGAGGACCAGCCGTGTTTCCTGCGCACGATTGGGCCGGACGCGCGTGTTTGGCACCCAAGCGATGCGGCAGGCCTGTCACACCGATGGGCGGGTCGTCGACGTCGCCGTCATGGGGTGGACCTTCTCGGTCAGACATAGCTGAACAACGGAGGGAAGAGGAGGACCACGATCCAGGCCCACACGGCGTACACGGGTAGGTAGGCGGTCTGCCAGCGCTCGAGCGCCGCGAACGGTGTGCGCCGCCGGATGAACCTCAGCAACAGCCACGCCGAGTAGGCGAGGTTGGCCAGCAGGATGACGTTCTCGCCGAGCGCGGCAGCCCTGTTGGGTGTGGTGCCGTACTCGTCGGTGATGCGTCCGGTGATCGCAAGCAGTACCAGTACGTCGATGGCCAACGCGCTGACCACGAGAGCGAGCTGAAGTTTGTCGAACAGGCCGGTCGGGGCCAGCGGATCGCGGGCTGAGATCGAGTAGAGCAGTAGCCCCAGCACCACGACCAGCAGGAGGTCGAACAGGATCAGCGCTTCGCGCTCCACGTTGATGCCATGGCTGGTCCAGACGACGGCGACGAGGAAGGCCAGCAGTGCTGCCGTGAACAGCGGAGTGAATAGCCGCGTGAGCACCGGGGCGATATTTTCGACCACGCTCTGCTTGGCCTCGACCAGCCACCCGGCCACGACAGCCCCGGCCACGGCGCCGCAGGGAAGGAGCCACTGCGAGATGAACTCCTGCGGGATGATCCCGATGGCATTGAAGGTGTGGAACAGGAACAAGCTGAGCACACCGCCGCCGAGGGCGATGAGGATGAAGTAGATGAACCACTCGCCGGTGAAGCGGATGAAGTCCATGCGTCGGCGCGAGGAGCGCCAGTCGTCGGCAACGTAGGCCAGACCCACCACAAGCCACAGGGCGATGGGGAGGTGGATGCTGGTGAGGACCAGCGACTTTGACTCCTCGGCCAGGGGGTAGGCGTTGGCCGCCACCGCACCGAGCCCGAACAGCGCCACCAGTGTCCCGATCAGCGGGCGTCGGGCCTGTCGGCGCCAGGCCAGGAAGACCGCCAGCCAGGGCAGAGCGAACAGGGTGAAGTTCCGCGCGTAGAACGCGCCGTCGTCCGCCAACCTCAACCCGAACAGCTCCGGCACCTTGATGGACACCGCCGCGCCCGCCCCGCAGAGGACCATCGCCCACATGTCCCGCCGTGAGCGCGTGTCCGCCGCCGGGCTGTCAGGGTCGCCGGTCAGCACCAACTGCTTCCACAATCGTTCCGAATGCTCCCGGGCGAACTCGCGCGACAGTTCGTCGAGGCTGCCCATCCGCTTCACCGCGACGAGGAACGCCTCGTCCGGGCTCAGGCCTGCAGCTATGAGCTCGTCGACGGATCCGCGGAGATGGTCTTCGAGTTCGTCGACGTCGGACGGCTGCAGTTCCCTGCGGCGGAGCACGTAGCGACGCCACTGCTCGAACTGCGCCTCCAACTCCTCCTGACCCTCCCGCGCCGTCATGCCCGGCACCCCAGCGGGATCGCCGTCAGCGGCCTGCGGTCGCCGAGGCCGAGCCAGATCTCCTTGAGCGCGTCGGTGACCGTGTCCCACTGGCGGCGTTGCTCGGCCAACTCAGCCAGGCCCTTGTCAGTGATGCGGTAGTACTTGCGCCGCCGCTCGCCGGCTACCGACTGCCAGCTCGACTCCGAATAGCCGAGGCGCTCAAGCCGGTGCAGCAACGGGTAGAGCAGCCCCTCGGTCCAGTCCAGCTCGCCACCGGACAGCTCGTTGATCCGCCTGAGGATGGCGTAGCCGTAGCTCTCCCCCTCGGCCAGGATGCCGAGCACCATCGGTGTCGCCGAGGCGGCCACCAGATCCTTGGCGACCTTCACGAGAACTCACCCCGTTCCATACCCTAGAAGTATTGTGCATAGTACTGCTAGGTATTGTGTGGCACAACGGCCCGGTCATGCGTCCGTGGCGGCGGTACCCGCGATCCCGCCGCAGCCAGATGACCTCTCATAGCCGCGATGAGGTTGGTCATGCCAATGACAGGACGTCGCATCCGTCGAGGGCCAGGGGGACAATCGGGCCGTGACGGTCCGCTCGCATTGGAGTCTCACTCCCCGCCAGAGCGTCGAGGCAGAGTGCACTCGTCGGGGACGTCACGCGGTGGTAGCGGGATGTGTCCAGTTGATCACCGGCGCCGATACCAATGCTGCCTTGATCGTGGCATTGGGCGGTCTACACGCACGCCGGCTCCTTGCTGGTCATCTTGCCACCGACCAGCGGTACTGGCTGCGGGTGTGGGCAGTCCGGGGTCTGTTGTGGGCGTGGGACGACAGCGCCCTGGACGGGGTGCGCGTGGCACTGAGAGATCCGGCGTGGCGGGTGCGGGAGATGGCGGCGAAGGTTGTGGCTCGACACCTCCTCGGTGATCTGCTTCCGGCCGTGGCCGAGCTTCGAGACGATCCGCTACCGAGGGTTCGCGCGGCCGCTACCCGGGCGGTCGCCGCGCTCACCAGTGCTGGTGCCTGAGTCGGGAATCGGCGCCACGATCATGCCGCCGTAAACATCCTCAACTGCCGCTGGTCGGGCGTTGCGGCGCTCGGTCGTGCCGATGGGCGTGGGGCTTGTGCTCAGAAGAAGACGCCGGCCGGCCCGTGGACAATGTTCGGATGGAGTTGCGCCCCGAGCTCTGCCCGCCGGTGGTCGGACCACAGCGCATCGCAGAGCTGTGTACCGCCATCGAGACCATCGCGGGGCTGCTTGAACGCGGCGAGTCGGCCGACGCAGCGATCGCCGGGTTCAACGCCGAAACCGGCCATGACTACACCGCCGATTACTTCCTCACCTACTGGAAGTCTCGCAACTCGAGGACTTCGCGCTCGAGGCCGCCCGACCCGCATGGCCGAAGGTCGCGAACGTCACCCGCGACGAGCTGATCGAGATCGTCCCCCGGATACAGGCAGTCGATGACGACACCGACTACTACGTTCTGCTGCTGGAGACCAACGTCCTGCACCCACGAGTCACCGATTTGATCTTCTGGCCGCCACCGGAGCTGGTCAACGCGTCACCCGAGACCATCGTCGACGCGGCATTGGCCTACCGACCCATCGGTTTGTGACAGCGTGCCGCGGCGCGCGCTCATGCCGCCGACCGGGCGCTACGCAGTGTCACCACAACCGGATCAAGCCGGCGCCCGGTCGTGCCGAGATCCGTGCGTTCCGAGGTTGGGGTGGAACCGGACATCTGGCCTAGACGATCTTCGGATTTGACTTGCGTAGGGTCACGGCCGTGATAGCGGTGATAACGGCGGTGATGACCGTAAGTGAATAGAACGCGTTGGCGATGTTCGTGTGATCTGCAAGTGTGGCGACCAGTACGGTGATCACAGCACTCAGGCCGAGGCCGGCCGCGTTGGTGGCGCCGAAGACCTGGCCGGCCCTCCGCTCGGGCACGCTGGCCAGCAGCAGGCTACGGGTTGCCACCCGGGCCAGCCCGACCAGAGCGCCGGCGATGGGGATGCCCGCCAGAAGAACGGACAGATGCAGCGGCTCCACGGCCACGATGACCGCACAGCCGACGATGCCGATGACGGCGATGCGAAGATGGCCGAACCTGGCGGGAAGCCGGGGGTAGAGGGCGGCGGCGGTCACGAACCCGACCCCGGCCAGTGCGTCCACCAGCCCGTAGATACCCGCGCCCTGGTGGAAGCCTTGGTACACCAAGACGATCAAGACGGTGTTGCCGACCATGGTCAACACCGTGCAGGTGGCGTAGAGAAGGCCGAGGCGCAGCAGCGGTGCGGCGGTGCGACCGGTCGGCGTGCCGTTGCCGATGGCCGCCGGCTGGGCACGCTCGGCGCGGGCAGGGCCCCGGCCGATCAGATACATGGCCAGGGCCGAGACGAGGAAGGTGGCGCCGTTGAAGAGGAACAGCGGCGTGGGCCCGAACAGGTGGATGGCGAATCCGCCCACCGCTGCGGAGAGCAAATTTCCGGCCTGCAAGGCGATCTCGTAGTGCGCGCTGAACCGTACGAGGCGATCCGGGGCGACCCGCTCCTTCATCAGGGCGTTGCTTGCTGGCATGAACATCGCGGCCAGCGCGGCGAGCGCGAAACTGACCAGGTAGGCCACAGGTGTGGTTGCCCCGCCCAGCAGCAGCCAGACCGGCAGCACTAATGCCGCCAGGGCGCTGGCCACATCCGCGATCAGGCAGAGCGTCCGCCGGTCGTAACGGTCGGCGATCCGCCCGAACACCAGCGACAGCAACGCCGGTGGCACGGACGCCGCGATGAACAGCCACCCCACCGACAGTGCGCTGCCCGCGGTAGTGAAGACCAGGATCGCGGAGGCGACGAGCTGGATGCCGTTGCCCAGGCTCGTGACAAAGGTAGCCGGCAGGAGCAGTCGCTCGACTCGACCCCCCGTCGGTGGCGTAGCCAACGGTTCGACTAGCGGCACGCGAGAATCGATCGATGCGGTCCGGGCCCCAAGCATCTGCGTGGGCGGGGTGGTGGCGGTGGTCATGTGCACAGCCTCCGGGAACTTCCCTGACAGGCTGCGTCAGTGAAGTTGGGTGGCCTCGACCACACCAGGCGAGTTCGCCGCGACCACGCCTACCAGCCCCATCCCCACCAGGCTGACCAATCCCGCTGCCGCCATCCCGATAGCGAGCCCACATCGCAGAGAGCGTCCCCACGTGACGCGGTGAAGCGTTCGACCATGCCGCGTTCCGCGCGCACAATGTCGCGGTGCGCGCGTTCGGTCGCGCACTCAACTGCCGCGAACCGCGCGCTACGGCCTGTTACGGCAGCGGATCGCCTCGGCGGCGGGTCGTGCCGATGCGCGAAAGACGGTCATCCTCGATGACGACGTTCGTAGGCACGGATAACTCGAAGCGTGGGAGCCGCGCTCTCTGACGTGCGCAGCCGATCGGTCAGAAGGAAATCGGGCAAGGTGGGGGCTTGACCCCTGATCCTGGACACGGGGTTTATGCGGCGGGGGCCAGCGTAGCCGGTGCTGGCCGGGTGTTCTTCTCGTAGGTGATCGGGGATTGCTGTCGGAGCCGGGAGTGGCGGCGGACGGTGTTGTAGCGGTGCATCCAGCGGAACGCGGTCAGCCGTGCTTCGCGTTCGTCGGTGAAGGCGCGGCGGCCCTGGAGGGTCTCGCGTTTGAAGGTGGCGTTGAACGACTCCGCGGCGGCGTTGTCGGCGGAGCTACCGACCGCGCTCATCGACTGCCGGACCCCCGCCGTGGTGCAGGCCTCGGCGAAGGCCCGAGAGGTGTATTGGGCTCCGTGATCGGTGTGCATGATCGCCCCGTGGAGGCTGCCTCGGGTGCGCTGCGCGGCGTGGAGGGCGTCGATGACCAGGTCGGTGCGCATGTGGTCGGCGATCGCCCAGCCGGCGAGGCGCCGGGAGTGCAGGTCGAGGACGGTGGCCAGGTAGAGGAAGCCGCGGTCACCGACCGGCAGGTGATGTCGCCGACGTAGCGCTGGTTCGGCGCGGGGGCGGTGAAGTCCCGGCCGATCAGATCCGGGGCCTTCGCCGCGGCCGGGTCCGGCACCGTCGTACGAGTTCGCCGGCGCAGTCGTAGACCCTGCACACCGAAGCGGCGCATCACCCGCGCGACCCGCTTCCGGTTGACCCGCAGTCCGGCATCGTGCAGCTCAGCAGTGATCCTCGGCGCCCCGTAAGTGCCGTCATGCTCGACGTGCACCGCCCGAATCCGGCCCACGAGAGCGACATCCCTGGCCTCTCGTGCCGCCCTGGCCGACGCCGTGGACCGCCAGTAGTAGTAGCTCGACCGGGACAACCCGATGATCTGACACAACCGCTTCACGCCATAGCGCTGCTGATGGTCGGCGACGAACTGGAAGCGGTTCACCAGCGCGTCTCCCCGGCGAAATACCGGGCCGCCTTCCGCAGAATGTCCCGCTCCTCCTCCAACTCCCGGATCCGCCGCCGCAACTGCGCGTTCTCGTCCTCCACCAAACCGGACACCTGCGAGCCCGCCACGGAGGCCGCCGACCCGGCGGTTGCGCCCCTGCGTCGATCATCGGCGCGGACCCAACTACGCAACGTCTCCCGATTGACCCCGAGATCGTCAGCGATCTGCGCGATCGTCGCCCCCGGCCGAGACCGGTACAACGCGACCGCGTCGGCCTTGAACTCCGCGGGGTAGTGCTTGTTCACCATCTGTCAGGGACTCCTGATCTCCCCGGACCATCACGATCCAAGGCTCAAGTGTCCAGGACCAGGGGGCAACTCCCGTGAACCCGGCCGCATGCTCGTGCTCGGACAGCACGAACGTTCCGCCCTGCTTCTCAGGCTGCCACCCGTGCTTCAGGGCGTAGCTGATGACGGCTCGTACGTCGGCCGATGCCGGATAGGCGCCGTCGGTCGCGCATGCCCCCCACGGTGCCGGCCAGGCGACCGACAGCAGATCCGCCTGGAGTGCCTGGCTCGTCTTCCCACCGCCCCAGACCCGCAGGCGAATGCACCGGTGGCAATTACCGCTGCCCTGCACGTGATGAATCGCCGCGCGCCATCACGAAGGTCCGCGCATCGATTCGCAGCTGCCGCAGTCGAGTCCGCACGTGGGTCACCTCGCGGTCGATCTTTCCCGATCCGCGGATGCCAGCCAACGTATTTGCCCGTGACACGTGCCGCCGATCGGGTTGCCATGGTGTGCACGCTCATGGCCGCGGAGCGTGCGGGACGTGCGACCTTGCTGCGGCTGGCGCAGACGGCGATCGAGCAGCCTTCCGCAGGCTCCGCCTGCGGCATAGGGGGAGCGCTACCTCGACCTACTGATCGGCTCTGCTCAGATGTGGGTTCAACGAGTCGGTGCCGTCATCGAGGTCACCGACGAGTGAGTCCGGGGCACGCATGCGCCACGCGTCGGTGACGAGCTCCTTCAGACGATCGACGCTCACCTGCGTCAACCGCAGCATGACGAGGGGCAACCCGTCATACGGGGGCGTGGTGAAGAAAACCTCGGGCTCGCCGAGGAGTAACGCCTGCTTCTCCGCTTCGTCGCCCACGTATAGCACCGCGATATCGGTCCGGATGCGGCGCGACGTACCGGGTCTGCGCTCGGGGTAGGACCAGATGAACCCTTTGTCGGCGACCCGGAAGTCGAAGCCGTCACTGTCGATCTCGACCACGTGAGGCAGCGCCAGCGCCAGCTGACGGACATCGTCGGCGTCAGCCATCGAGGTCGCTCCAGGACACCGCCGCCTGCATCCGTACACCCTAACCACGGTGTCGCTCCGCCGGCTCACAGGAGTCGACAGCGAGACGACCGGCCGGTAGCGACAGAGCCACCTGCGGGCGGTTCTTCTGCCGCCGGCGGAGCTTCACGTCCCACCCAGGCTGCCGGCCGGGCAGGAGGACCGGGGAGCGGGATGGGAGCAGACGGGTGCACCAAACGGCAGTCAACTGCACCCAACGGCACCGAACAGCACTCAACGGCACCCGCACCCACCTGCGCTTCTGCGGTTCCGCAGGTCAGAGTCGGTGCGGCGTCCTGCTTCACACGGAGTGCTCAGCCGTATTGGGCAGCAGTCGACAGCGCTCTAGGTCGCCTGGTAGGGGGTATCCGCAGGTCGGGCCGGTAAGGAGCCCCCGGACTGCTTGGCCTTGCAGGTGGGTGCAGATTGGGTGCAGCTTGGCGAAGTGGTCACCGCGTCCTAAGTGCTACCCCGACCCCACAGCGAAGAGCGCCCTGACCTGCGACGATGTGGGCGAGCGCGTCGGTGTGACCTCCCAGAGAAGACCGAAGTGGTCAACCGGCGGCGCCACGGGTTGAACTCAACCCGGCGATCAACCTTGCGGGCCTCGGCGACTCACCCGTCAAAGCATTCAATCGACGCGCATCTTTGCGATGTGCCATCTCAATGTCGGCGCTCGTTGATGTTGCTTGTTGCGCTCTTTGTGCCGCCGTTCCCCGCCGTTGGTTACCTGGTCAGTCCCGATCGATAGATATATCGGTGGGTAGCTGCTGTTTGCGAGCGGCGACCCTGTCCCCTGGTGGGATCTCTGCCCGCTCGCGCTGCCCTACATCTACGTCGGAAGGGAACTGATGCGATTCGTTCACCTGCTGGCCGCGCCGATCGCGGCCGCGACCGCGCTGGCCGGCCTGGCCGTGCCGGCCCAGGCGCAGTCCGCCACGGGCACCGCCACCGGGGTTCCACACGCCGCCGTCCGCCGCGACCACCCGGACGTGCGGGTTCCCGTGATCGTGCGGACTTCGGGCGAGGGGGTCGTCGACTTGAACGTGGCAGCCCCGGGCACCGACTGGTCGACTGCGGGCGCCGAGTCGGCGGTCGTCTCCATCTCGCTCGATGACCGGTACGTCACCGATCTCGTCGCGTCCGGCGACCAGCCGCTGCACCGGCAGCTCGCGCTTGGGCACCTCGGTGCCGGAGTGCACCAGCTGCGCCTGCACTTTGCGGCGGAGCGCTCCGCCGCCGCGAGCACGTCCGTCCTGCTGGACGGCCTGCGCGTATCCACGTACGCGCCGGACACCTCGGAGTACCTTGTGCTCCGGTACGCGCCGGTGGTCTACGGCCGAAACCTCGCGGCTCTCGGCAGCCCCTACCAGAACGGGACCACCGACACGCCGCTCATCGCCTGGCACGAGATCGCCCCGGCCGCTACCGCGGGCCACAAGCTGCTCACGTACTCGGTGGTGTGGAGCAACGAGGACGGCGGGACCAACTCGCCCGCGCTGATGGCCCGCTGGGGTCGTACGACGGACGTCGAGTGGATCTACTCGGTGGAGGTCGATGAAAGCGGCAACCGGGTCGCGGGCAGCGACATCTACCAGGCGCCGAACCACCAGACGCTGCACTTCTCGGGCCGGTACGAGGACGACCACGCCCTCCTGCAGACCTGCACCTCGAACAACAACATGTGCGACGTCGTAGACGACCCGATGCGGTTCTTCTTGTCGACCCTGCAGAGCCTGCCCACCGGCAAGGCGCGCGAGTACCTCATGGACACGAATCCCTGGACGTACCAGATCATGGCCAAGGAGATGCTCCGCGAGGGCAAGATCGAGCCGGCCTCAACTGCGGCGGCACTCACGCCGAACGTGAGCGACCAGCGCAACTACCTGTACGCCGTGGTCGACAAGACCACTCTGCCGGCCAACTCGGGGTCGAACTGGGTCGGGGCTTCGCTCGGCGTTCGCCTCGTCAACGGCCAGACCGTCTACCTGTCGCACCACGTCGACCCCACCTGGTCGATCCAGCGCGACATCCCGGCGGCCACCACCGTCGAACTGCCCGCGGGCACCACGACCGACGACATCGCCGAGGTGAGTGTCCACCGGGTCGTGGTCGGTGCCGACAACGGCGCGGCTGTGCACGTGACCGGAATCCAGCGTGGCTTCTTCCTGGGCCAGGACTACCTGCCCCAGGCGTCCTTCCTAACCTGGAACGGCGACGTCGTCCTCGATCCGACCACCACCTCTCAGGTGATCTGGCGGCGTTGAGCCGAGTGTTGACGGGGGGCGTCGGCCGTTGGTCGGCGCCCCCGTTGATCCGACCGGCCTGAGGACACCGGCGGATAGCGACGCGACGCCAGCTTTGACCTCCCCGAGCACTGCCTCCACGCCACCCGCCGCCTCCACCCCGACCGGCGCCTACTCGCTGGTGAGATTGTGCCGCGCCGTGGTGGCCGAGACTGCTGTTGGTACCACGAGGGTGACTGGCACCGCGTGTCGGCTATCGCGATCCGGCTGGCTCTCAGCGTTCAGTCCGCCGGCGTCCCGTTCCATGACATCCCCGCTCACGTCCCACGGCGCGCCGTTGAGAAGCTGCACCTGAGCGGCTGGGAACGTAAAGCCCTGAATTCATTGCTGTGTGACCCTGTGAAGGTTACCGATGAACGGCGAGACGGGATTCTGGCATTTATTAACGGCCAGCACCGGGTGCAGGCGATGCTGGACGCACGGGTTCAGTGGACGCTGGTACAGCGCTACTAGGGTAGGCGCTCATCTCAGCGGACGACGAAGAGCGCCCTGACCTGCGTTGATGCAGGCGAGCGGGCGGGGCTAACCTGGCACTGATAGCCCTCGCCCGCCGCCGCGTCGACGTCCTCTGGACCCTGCTCCGCGATGACCGCGCCTTCCAACTTCAGCCGCCATCAGTGACCGCCCGCCTGACTCACCGAAGCGATGCAACTCGCTGGTCGGCTGGTCGCCGGGGCGTTGTCCTCACCACGGGGTCATCACCGCCGACAGCCACCGCGAATACCCCGACACCATCACCAGCACCGGAGGCCGACCAGTCTGCCCGAACCCCAACGGCACGTCCGCCGGCGGGAACCACAGGTCACACTGCGCCAGCTCACCCGGCAGATAGTCGGTGCGCTGGCCCGAGTCCGGGCGGCGGAACAACGGCCGCAGCTGCTGCACCCGATCGCAGAACACCGTCTTACCCCGGGTCCACCCGACCCGTTCCATGATCACCGTCGAGGGCATGTCCGGGAACTCCGCCAACAACGCCCGGATCTGCGGCTGCACCGCGTCAACGATCGAACCCTTCGCCGCCCGCCGATACCGCAGCGGCTCATCACTGGCCAGCGCCTTCTTCACGGTGTTGCGAGACGGCGGATTCGAGCGGTCGTGGCAACGGTCAGGAGATCGCAGCCGTCACCAGCTCGACGACCTTCTTCTCTACCACGGGGCTCCACTTCTGGAGCGCGTACGACACCGGCCACAGGTCCCCGTCGTCGAGGTTGGCCGCGTCCTGGAAGCCCAGGGTCGAGTACCGGTAGTTGAACTTGCCCGAGTCCTGGAAGAAGACGACGATCTTACCGTCCGCGTTCGCGTAGGCGGGCATCCCGTACCAGGTCTTTGGCGACAGCTCCGGGGCGGCAGCGGTCACCGTCACGTGCACGCGCTCGGCGAGCGCACGATCTTCCGGCGCCATCTCCGCGATCCTGTCGAGGACCGCCTGCAGCCCGTCGGCCTTCTTGGCGCCCTTCTTGCCCTCGGCCCGCAGCTCGGCGGCGCGCTCCTTCATCGCGGCACGCTCCTCAGGGCTGAAGCCATCGGACCCGGTCTTGGAATTCTTCGCGGACACTCTCGGGCTCCCTCTCGCCGTTCAAGGCTCGGCGTGATGCCGACTACCTGGGAGAAGGCTAAGCCCGACGACACCCTGGCGCTTCTCGAATCCTGATCGGATCGGAGGCCCAGACGAGGCGTTTGAGTAGCCCAATTTTCAGTGAGGGACCGTCCCGGATCTGCCGCCAATCGCGGGCGTTCGGTGCCGCCCTGTCGTGCCGGAGTGAGTGTGCGAAGCCGCGCTCGTCGGTCAGGTCATAGCCCCGCTGTGCGCCGACCAGCGTCAGTCCATTCGCTCGGCCCCGTATCCATTGCGCATCCGGAACTTCATCGGATCGGTCCCGGTCGCCGTCACGTGCGCGATCAGCAGTGACCTCAGCGATTCGGGAATGTCGACGCGCCGCGAACCAGCCCACTCAAGGGACGTGAACAGCTCTGCGGCACCGTCGAGTTGGCTCGGAGTCAACGATGCCGACGTTAGCGCGTCAAAGATCGACTCGGTTGGCTCGGTCAGCAGCATGCGCTGGGGCGCCAGCTCGTACCACGGCGTGCCACCCATCGTGGTCGTGTGGCGAGGCGGGAAGCCAGCCCAGGCCACCAGCATTCGGATGCGCTCGATGGCATTGGGGTATCGCCGGGCTACCAGGTCGGCGAGCCTTTCCTCCGCCCCGGTTTCTCGGTGCGACGCCGCCTCGGCGGCCTCGGAGAGGGCCGGCTTCGTGGCCTTCACCCACTGAACGCGCCGCGCCTCTTCCTCAGCCGCTTGACGGGCCAGCATCTGCTGGACCTTGCGCGATCCGGTCAAGCCTCGCTCAGCCAGCCAGTTGGTCAGGCCAGGGCCATCACGGAGGTCCGCATCGCAACTTCCCAGGCCTCTAACACTGGTCTGGTGGTGCAGCGTCCACCGTGCGATCTCGCGGCCGGCGGCATCCGACACGAGGATCGTCGGCCATCCCATGCACCGACAGCGATCTCCGGTGCCGCCGTCCACGACAGCCAGCAACCGGGTCAGCTCAGCAATCTCCTTGCCCGACACCACAATCCGAGCCGCGTCGGCCCGGTCGAGCTCGTCAACGGACGCCTCGGTGATCAGCACTTCAGCAGCCTCGGCCAGCACACGTTCCACCAGCGCTGTACTGGGAGCCTCGTCGCCGGTGCCGCTTGTTGGCGCGTCAGTCACAGCGGCGAGAGTACCGTCCGTTCGACAGCCAGGAACGCCCAGCGCGGTAGCGGCGGCTCAAGGCAAGTCCTGCGCCGATCGGCCAAACCTCTGACCGCGACGCCCTGATCTGCCGCTGTCCGCGCGTTGGTAGCGCTTGGCGCCGTGCGCTGTCATGTGCCGAGACGAGGATGTGGGGGCGGGACCCGTAGCAGTGTCGGTGGACGATCGTACGGATTTCCGCGCGGTTCACGCAGGTTTCCGGCCCCAGGCCGAGATCATGGGCGAGGTGGCGAGATCGAGAAGCCCCGCCGCGACGTTGTCGAGATGCCGGTCGACTGCTTCGTTGGTAGCCAGGCCGGCGGCGACCAGCCGGTCGCGGATCTGCGCCACGGTGGCCTGCTCCAGCAGGGTGCAGGCAGCGCCGGTCATCGGGTAGAAGGCGTCGGCTTCGACGTCGACGAGTCCCGCGCCGCGCAGCAACCGAGGCAACGTGCGCCCGTAGGACAGGTCGACCCCACGCTGAGCCATCAGCGTGCGGAAGTCGCGCTTGAGTTTGTTGGCCAACTGCTGGGCCGGACCCGACTCGTCCGGGCAGACCAGCGGCTGCATCATCGGGTCGGCCTCCTCCACCAGCAACCAGCCGCCGGGCCGCAGAGCCGAGATCATGGCGGCCAGCGCCGTGGCACGCTGTGGTACGTGCACCAGGACGAGGCGCGCGTGCACCAGGTCGAATCCATCCCCTGCCGGCGGCTCGACACCGACGTCGTGGCGGCGGACCTCGTAGCCGGCGTCGGCGACAGCGGTCATCCACGAGACGTTGATGTCGGTGGCAAGCACGTGCCCCGCCGGGCCGACGCGCGCGGCGAGCCAGGACGGCACGCTGGGGCCGCCAGCGCCGACTTCCCAACACCGCCAGCCTCTCGCGATGCCAAGCGCGTCGATGTGCCGGAACGTGGAAGGGTTGAACAGCGCCGCCAGGGCGCCAAAGCGAGTCCCTGCTTCCGCCTGCTGATTGTCGAGCAGATAACCGCTGTCATCGGCCACGTCCGCATCATCCCTCTCGCTGATGTCCAGGTTCCGCCACGCCGCGCGGAGCGTGTGGCCGACGAGCGGAGCAACGCGCTCAACTAGCCGCAGATCGAGCGTTCGGACAGCTATGTTGAAGCACTACTAACCACTCAGATATGGGCTTACGGTTCTGATGGCGGCGTCCGCAGAGCCTCCGTCTGACCCGGCAAAGGCTGCTCCCACTGAAGTTGACCGTCGATCGTTACTGGCCGTACGTACTCGGTCGGCTGAGTCAGGCCGCGCTGGCCGCTGGCCATCAGCACCCTTCGCTAGCGATCAAAACCAGCTCTCCTGGCTGTCCAGGGTGGTCCGGTCCAGGCTCTCCAACAGGTCGAACTGCGGCCCGGTACGCGGCAGCTCGTACCGGAAGAAGTACCGCGCAGCCTGCCGCTTCCCCGCGAGGAAGTCCCCCTCCGCCCCCTCCGCACTCCCCAACGCCTCCACCGCGAGCAACTGCTCCAGCCACATCCACGCGATCACCACGTGTCCGACCGCCTCCAGGTAGACGGAGGCGTTGGCCAGGGCCAATTCAGGATCACCGGTCCCCCACAGCCGCCGGGTCACCACCGCGATCCGGTCCACGGCCGCGCCGAGCTGACCGGCCAGCTCGGCTGCTTCCCCCTCGGTTTTCCAGGCCCGGGCGACCGTCGCGCGGATCGTCTCCAGCAGCAGCGCCAGCCCCGCGCCGCCCTGCATGGTGGCCTTGCGGCCGAGCAGGTCCAGCGCCTGGATGCCGTGGGTGCCCTCGTGGATCGGGTTCAGCCGGTTGTCCCGCCAGTGCTGCTCGACGTCGTAGTCGCGGGTGTAGCCGTACCCGCCGTGCACCTGGATGGCCAGGTCGTTGGCGGCCAGGCACCACTGCGACGGCCAGCTCTTGGCGATCGGGGTGAGCATGTCCAGCAGCAGGTGGGCGCGGCCGCGGTCGGCCTCGGCGGGGGCGGTCTTCTCCTCGTCGAGCAGCTGGCCACAGTAGAGGACCAGGGCGAGGGCGCCCTCGACATAGCTCTTCTGAGCCAGCAGCATCCGGCGCACGTCGGGGTGGGCGACGATCGGCACCTGCGGCGCGGTGGGGTCCTTGTCGGCGATCGGCCGGCCCTGCGGGCGCTGGCGGGCGTACGCGAGAGATTTCAGGTAGCCGGTGTAGCCGAGGGCGGTCGCGCCGGCGCCGACGCCGATCCGCGCCTCGTTCATCATGTGGAACATCTGCGCCAGCCCCTGGTGCGGCTGCCCGACCAGGTAGCCGACCGCCCCGCCCCGCCCGTACGGCCGGTGCACCCCCTCGCCGAAGTTGAGCAGGGTGTTGGTGGTGCCCCGGTAGCCCATCTTGTGGTTGAGGCCGACCAGCACCACGTCGTTGCGCGGCCCGAGCGCGCCGCCGGCGTCGAGGAGCACCTTGGGCACGATGAACAGGGAGATGCCCTTGACCCCGGGCGGGCCGCCGGGGATGCGGGCCAGCACCAGGTGGACGATGTTCTCGGCCAGCTCGTGGTCGCCCCCGGAGATCCACATCTTGGTGCCGACCAGCCGGTACGTCCCGTCGTCCTGCGGCTCGGCCCGCGTGGTGATGTCGGCCAGCGAGCTGCCGGCCTGCGGCTCGGACAGGCACATGGTGCCGAAGAACCGGCCCTCCACCATCGGGCGTACCCAGGTGTCGATCTGCTCGGCGCTGCCGTGGGTGAGCAGCAGGTTGGCGTTGCCCAGGGTGAGGAAGGGGTACGCGGCGGTACCGACGTTGGCCGCCTGGAACCACGCGAAGCAGGCGGCGGAGACGACGTGCGGCAGCTGCATCCCGCCGATCGACTCGTCCAGGCTGGCGGCCAGCAGCCCGGTCTGCGCGAAGACGTCGAGGGCGGCCTTGACCTGCGGGATGGTGTGCACCCGTCGTCCGTCGAAGGTGGGCTCGGTGCTGTCGGCAGCCCGATTGTGCGGGGCGAAGTGCTCTGCGGCCACCCGGGCGGCCAGGTCCAGCACGTCGTCGAAGGTCTCCCGGGAGTGCTCGGCGTAGCGGGGCCGCTCGGCCAACCGGGTCACATCCAGCCAGTCGTGCAGCAGGAACGCCAGATCCCGACGGGACAGCAGGGTGGACGACAAGAGGTCTCCTTCCGTCGGGCCGGTCAGCCGCGGCGCAGCCCCGCGACGGCCTCTCGCAGGTCATCCTGGCTGATCGGGCCGGCCGGCGCACCCTCCGTCGCCTCCCGCATCGCCTTGGCGAGCTGCACCCGGCGCAGCACCTCCCGGACGTCCGCGCCGGTGAGGCCGGGGGTGAGCGCGGCCAGCTCGGCGGCGTCGACGTCGGCGGCGAACATCCGGAATCCGGACCGATGCGGGGAGGCCACACTTTCCCTGAAGTTGCGCGGAGCGTGAACCGGACAGGCCGCACCTTCGGGCGCAGCGGGCGCACGACGCGGGTGTGGCCCGCCGTGACCGGCGCAGGGGTCAAGCCTGACTCGCCCGGAGCACGGCGGGCCACACCCGAAACAGCGACCACCCAGAACCGCAACAAGCGACAACCGCAACAAGAACGGGGATCAGGCCGCCCCGGAGGAGACCAGCGGCGCCGGCGCCACCGGCTGCCGCCGGTCGCTACGCCGGTTCGGCAGGGAGAGGCGGATGACCTTCCACCAGGCGGAGGCGACCTGCTTGGGCAGCGGGCCGGTGGTGTACTTCAGCCCGTACCGGTCGAACAGCGCCCGGACCTGCGGGGCGATCTCCTGGTAGCGGTTGCTGGGCAGGTCGGGGAAGAGGTGGTGCTCGATCTGGAACGACAGGTTGCCGGTCATGATGTGCATCAGCTTGCTGCCGCTGATGTTGGCCGAGCCGAGCATCTGCCGCAGGTACCACTCGCCCCGGGTCTCGCCCTCGATGGAGGTCTTTTCGAAGGTCTCCACCCCGTTCGGGAAGTGCCCGCACATGATCACCGAGTGGCTCCACACGTTGCGGATCAGGTTCGCGGTGAAGGTGGCGGCCAGGGTGCTGAGGAAGGACGGGCCGGACAGCAGCGGGTGCACGATGTAGTCCTTGAGCACCTGGCGACGGATCTTGCGACCGACCGCGCGGGCCCGGGCCCGGAACTCCGGGGCCTTGTGCCGGCCCTCGCGCAGGTTGTGGCCCAGCTCCAGGTCGTAGGCGGCGATGCCGTACTGGAAGAAACAGGCGTTGATCAGGTTCCACAGCGGCTGGCCGAGGTGGACCGGGTACCAGGGCTGGTCCTCGTCGACGCGCATGATGCCGTACCCGAGGTCGTTGTCCTTGCCGACCACGTTGGTGTACCGGTGGTGCAGCTGGTTGTGCGAGTGCTGCCACTGGTCGGGCGGGGAGACGTGGTCCCAGTCCCAGGTAGTGGAGTGGATCTTCGGGTCGCGCATCCAGTCCCACTGCCCGTGCAGGACGTTGTGACCGATCTCCATGTTGTCCAGGATCTTCGCCACCGCGAGGCCGGCGGTGCCCACGATCCAGGCCGGCGGGAAGAAGGAGAAGAGCAGCACCGCGCGGCTGCTCAGCTCCAGCGTCCGATGGGTCTTGATCACCTTGCGGATGTAGCGGGCGTCCCGCTCCCCCCGGTCGGCGATCACCCGGTCCCGGATGGCGTCCAGCTCCTTGCCGAGGATCTCGATGTCCTCGGCGCTCAGGTGGGCGATCGGGTTGACGGCCTTCTTCTGGATCACGGTCACGTCCGGCCTCCTGTCAGAGTTCGATGTCGCAGGTACCGGCCGCCGCCGACACGCAGGTCTGGATGAGCACGCCGTCGCCGGGGACGGCGGTGGTGAGATCGCCGTTGCGCAGATCGCGGACGGCGCCCTGGCGCAGCGGGAGAACGCAGCCGTAGCAGATGCCCATCCGGCAGCCGGAAGGCATCAGCACGCCCGCGTTCTCACCGGCGTCGAGGATCGGCGTGGCGCCGTCGGCCTCGACGGTCACGCCGGCCCCGGTGAACGTCACGGTGCCGCCCTCCCCCGGCGAGATCACAGTGGGTCGGAACCGCTCGATGTGCAGCCGTTCGACGAGCCCCCTGGACTCCCAGTACCCCTCGACCGCGTCGAGCATGCCGACCGGCCCGCAGGCCCAGGTCTCCCGCTCGAGGTGGTCGGGCACCAGCTCGTCGAGTTCGTGCACGCCGAGCAGCCCATCGGTGTCGGTGTGCCGCTCGACCAGCCGCAGCGCGCCCCGCGCGGCGAGCGCCCGCAGCTCCGCGCCGAAGATCACGTCGTCGGGGCTGGGCGCGGAGTGCACCAGCACCACGTCGGCCCGGGTTGGCAGGCCGGCGCGGAGCATCGCCATCACCGGGGTGATGCCGCTGCCCGCGGTGAGCAGGAGGACCCGCTCGGGGGTCGCCGCCGGCAGCACGAATTCGCCCTGGGCCTGATCGAGCTGGACGAGCGTGCCGGGCCGCGTACGGCGGACCAGGTGATTGCTGACCTTGCCGTCCGGGATTGCCTTGACGGTGATCGCGAGGCGGCCGTCCCGGCTGCCCGGCACCGAGGTGACCGAGTACGCGCGCCACTGGCGGACCCCGTCGACGTCCACGCCGAGGCGGACGTACTGCCCGGGGACGTGGCCGCGCCAGCTCCGGCCGGGCTGGATGACCACGGTCGCCGCGTCCCGGGTCTCCGGTCGCACGGCGACGATCCGGCCACGCAGGGCGGCGCCGGCGCGCAGCGGGGCGACCAGGTCGAGGTAGTCCGCCGGCAGCAGCGGGGTGGTGACCGTTTCGGCCAGCCGCAGCAGCCTGCCCCGGAGGGAGACCTTTGCGGCGGGCCGCGGGACAGTTGTGGTCATATGACCAGGGTGGCCGCACAATCGCATAACATCTTGACCGGCAAAGGTGAATCAGCGGTAGGGTTTTGTTCGGGGAGAACAACATGTCGGACCAGTCCGGGACGACCCGACGCGCCGCCCGCCTCGAACTGGACGAGCGGGTGGCCGCCCGGCTTCGCGACCGCCTCCCCGTGGTGGCGGAGCGGACGGTCAGCGCGATCACCGGCGAGGTGCCCGACTACTCGGGCGCGCTCACCGGCGCCATGCGGGAGAAGATCGAGAACGCCGTACGCATCGCGCTCGGCACCTTCCTCCAGCTCGTCGAGAAGGCCCAGTCCTCCGACCCGAGCACCCCGCTGACCCCGGCGCTGGAGGCCGCGTACGCGCTCGGCAGCGGGGAGGCGCGCTCCGGCCGCAGCATGGACGCGCTGCTGGCCGCGTACCGGGTGGGGGCGCGCGTGGCGTGGCGGGAGGTCTCCACCACCACCGTCCGCAGCGGTTCGGCCGCCGAGACGGTCGCCGAGTTCGCCGAGCTGATGTTCGCCTACATCGACGAGCTCTCCGCCGCCAGCGTGGCCGGGCACGCCGACGAGCTCGCCAGCGCCGGCCGGGTCCAGCGCCGCTACCTGGAGCGGCTGACCCAGCAGCTGCTCGCCGGCGAGCCGGAGGAGACCCTGCGCCGCAGCGCCGAGCTGGCGGACTGGCCGCTGCCGCAGACGCTCACCGTCGTCCTGCTGCCGCGCCCCAACCTGCGCGCGGTGCTCGCCCTGCTCAGCCCGCACACCCTGGAGAGCGGGGAGGACCTGCCCGGGGTGGACCTGGCCGAGGAGCTGGCCGTGCTGCTGGTGCCGGACGCGCAGGGCACCGGCCGCCGGCAGCTGGCCCGGGCGCTGCGCGGGCACCGGGCGGTGCTCGGCCCGGCTCGCCCGTGGAGCCGGGTGGCCGCCTCCTACCAGCGGGCCACGCGGGCGCTGGCGCTCGGCCTCGGCCGGCCCGACAGCGGGCCGCTGGACACCGAGGAACACCTCGCCGAGCTGGTGCTCAGCATGGACCCGGAAGGGCTGGCCGACCTGCGCGCCCAGGCGCTGAAGCCGTTGGAGTCGCTGCCGCCGGCCACCGCGCACCGGCTCGCCGAGACGCTGCGGTCGTGGCTGCTGCACCAGGGCCGGCGCGACGACGTGGCGGCCGACCTGTTTGTGCACCCACAGACGGTCCGCTACCGGATGGGCCAGCTGCGCGAGCTGTACGGCGACCGCCTGCACGACCCGGCCACCGTCCTCGACCTGACCCTCGCGCTGGCCATGCCCCCGGCCGCCCCCGAGCCGGAGTGAGCAGGGGCGGCCGGCCCGGTGGCCCCGGGCCGTCCGACCCTGTCCCCCACTGATCCCGTGCCGCAGGGTCGAGGGGGGACGAGCAGCGAGGAGGCCCCACCATGACCCAGCCATCGACCCGGACCGCGCAGACCCCGGTGGTACGCGTGCTGGAGGCGGCCGCCCGCCAGTCCCTGCACGCGCCGTCGGTGTTCAACACCCAGCCGTGGCGCTGGCGGGTCACGTCGACCGCCCTCGAACTGCGGGCCGACCCGAGCCGGCAGCTCGCCACCACCGACCCGGACGCCCGGCTGCTCACCCTGAGCTGCGGCGCCGCCCTGCACCACGCCCGGGTGTCCCTCACCGCCGCCGGCTGGGCGGTCACCGTCGAGCGCTTCCCCGAACCCGACGACCCGGCGCTGCTGGCCCGGCTGCGCACCACCGGACCGGCGGACCTGGACGTCGCGGCCGGTCGCCTGGTGGACGCCATCCCCCGCCGCCGCACCGACCGCCGCGCGTTCGGCGACCCGCCGGTCCCGGAGGCGCTGCTGTCGGGGCTGCGCGCCGCCGTCGAGGCGGAGGGGGCCCTGCTGCACGTCGTCCGGCCGGACCAGATGCCGATGCTGGCCGTCTCCACGGCCCGGGCCGCCGGCGCCGAGCTCGCCGACCCGGCGTACCGGGAGGAGCTGTGCCGCTGGACGAACCGGCCGGCGGGCAGCGGCGACGGCGTTCCCGCCGCCACCGCCGTCCGCCCCGCCCCGCGACGGGTGCCCGTCCGCGACCACGCCCCGGGCGGGGCGGCCGGGCTGAGCGCCGGCGCGGACTTCGACCGCGGCGCCGCGTACGTGCTCCTCTTCGGTGAGCGGGACGACCCGGCGGGCTGGCTGCGCGGCGGCGAGGCGCTCTCCGCGCTGCTGCTCACCGCGACCGCCGAGGGGTTGGCCACCGCGCCGATCAGCGACGCCATCGAGCTGGCCTGGCCGCGGCGGATGATGCGCGACCTGCTGGCCGGCGTGGGCGAGCCCTACCTGGTGGTTCGCGTCGGCTGGGGTCCCGGCGGAGAGCTGGCCCCGGCACCCCGCCGCGCGCCCGCCGACGTGATCGAGATCGACGGCTGAAAGCAGATCGCAGCGGGTGGGCGTCCCTCCCGTTCCATTATGTGGGTCGGAGCGGGGCTTGCCGCAAAGGCCCGGGTGGGGTGCAGGTGCGTGGGGGCGCGCCCGGCTGACCATCCCCGCCCGCTGGTGGTGCCCGGCCATTCGACCCGTGCCGACGTTGGCCAGGGGCGAGGGGCGAACGACCCGTCCCGCCCTCCCGTCGGGCTAGTGCTCTGACCATAAACGTTCGCCGGTTGGTCGGGGTTGGGAAAATGTCGTAGGGCTGGTGTTTGCTTCGGTTCGTGCCTCGCCGTCGGGATCCCGCCGCCCCGCGGGTCGTGCACCGCACCGCCCGCGTCGCGTTGCGGGTGACGCCGGGCCAGCGGCGCCGTTGTTTCGGGCTGCTGCGCTCGGCCGGTGACGTGTGGGCGTGCGTGGTGGAGGTGAATGCGTGGCGGCGCCGCCGCCGGGACGTACCGCTGTCCGGTTATCAGGAGTTGTGTCGGGAGTTGGCGGCGTCGGGGCCGGGCACGTTCACCGAACTGGATTCCGTCGGCGCCCGGTCGGTGTTGCGCCGGTTCTCGGACGCCTGGTTCAGCGCGGCGAAGCGCCGCAAGGACGGTGACGTGTCGGCGCGGTTCCCGCGTCGGCGGCGGGGGCTGATGCCGGTGCGCTG
This sequence comes from Micromonospora sp. NBC_00898, assembly GCF_045207895.1. NCBI lineage: Bacteria > Bacillati > Actinomycetota > Actinomycetes > Micromonosporales > Micromonosporaceae > Micromonospora > Micromonospora sp. NBC_00898. The sequence goes on along the minus strand of NZ_CP108775.1, from coordinate 1,446,565 downwards.
GTATCACGGCACGTTCACCCTCGACGGACGCAGAGTACGGATCCCCACTGCCAGAGACACTGCCCCCTTGTGGGTGCGCCTGGCCAGGGAGGTGCCGTACCCGGCCGAGCAGGTCCGGTCGGTCACCCTGCTGTGTGAGGGTGGCCGGCTGTTCCTCGACGTCACCGCCGAGGTGCCGGTGGCGGTCTATCCGCCGGGTGAACGACCGGATCCGGGCAGGGTGGCCGGGGTGGATCTGGGGATCATCCACCCGTACGCGGTGGCCGGCCCTGGCGGGGAGGGGTTGTTGGTGTCCAGGCGGGCGGTCCGCGCCGAGCATCGGATGCACCTGGCCGACACGAAGGCCCGTCGCCGTGCCGTGGCCCGTCGGGTGCCGAAGCCGGGTGAGCGGGGGTCGCGGCGGTGGCGGCAGTACCGGCGTCGGGCCCGTCTGGTGGAGGGCCGGCACCGGCGCCGGGTCCGTCAGGCCCAGCACGAGGCCGCCCGCAGCGTCGTGTCGTGGGCGGTGGGTCAGCGGGTGGTGTGCTGCATGTCGGTGACCCCCGCGGGGTGCTCGACATTGCGACGGGGCGGCGGCACAACCTGCGGTTGCGGCAGCGGCAGATCGGCCGGCTCCTGCAGATCCTCACCGACAAGGCCACCCTCGCCGGCATCACCGTCCGGCTGGTCGACGAACGCGGCACCTCCTCCACCTGCCCCGCCTGCCGTCAACGAATCCCGAAACCCCGTGGGCGGACCCTGTCCTGCCCGCACTGCGCATTCTCCGGCCACCGCGACCTCGTCGCGGCTGCCAGCATCGCCACCCGTGTTCCGGGCGGCGGACCCACCACCCCGACAGCCGTCGTGCTGCCGGAGGTGGTCACGCACCGTCGAGCCGGCCGACACCTGCCCGGTGCCGGCCGGTCCCGACGTGACCCCCGCCGCCCAACCGGGCCAGCGCGAGGATCAGTTGGCCCGCGGAGGCCCGCCCCACCACCCGGTGGGGAGTCGCTCGCCCCCAAGGCGAGGATCCACAACACCCACCGAAAACCCGGTGAACGTTAGTGGACACCGCCCTAGTCCGCCTCGGGTGCCCCCGTCTCGCGCAGCCCGCCCTCGCCGAGCCGCAACCAGCGGTCCACCTTGATCTCCGTCACGAACCGCGCGTCGTGGCTGACCACCACGAACGCGCCTTGGTACGCGCCGAGCGCGCTCTCCAGCCAGCCGACGCTGACCAGGTCCAGGTTGTTGGTCGGCTCGTCGAGCAGCAGCAGCTGGGGCGCCGGTTCGGCGCACAGCACGCAGGCCAGGGTGGCCCGCAGCCGCTCACCGCCGGACAGCGCCCCGACCGGGAGCTGGGCGCGGGCGCCCCGGAACAGGAACCGGGCGAGCAGGTTCATCCGCTGCGCGTCGGGCAGCCCGGGCGCGTACGCGGCCAGGTTCTCCGCCACCGTACGGTCCAGGTCCAGCAGGTCCAGCCGTTGGGACAGGTACGCGACCCGCCCGTCGGCCCGCTGGACCCGGCCGTCCTCCGACGTCAGGTCGCCGTGGATCAGCCGCAGCAGGGTCGACTTGCCGACGCCGTTGGGCCCGGTCAGCGCGATCCGCTCCGGTCCCCGGATCACCAGGTCGACGCCGTCGCCGGGGAACAGCGCCCGGTCGTCGTGGCGCACCTGCATCCGCTCGCCGAGGAAGACCGTCCGTCCCGCCGGGACGTTGGTGCCCGGCAGCTCCAGCGTGATCCGCTGCTCGTCGCGCAGGGCCCGACCGGCCTCGTCGAGCCGGGCCCGCGCATCGCTGACCCGGGCGGCGTGCGTCTCGTTCGCCTTCCCCGCCGATTCCTGGGCGCCGCGCTTCATCGTCCCGGCGAAGATCTTCGGCAGGCCGGCGTTCTTCAGGTTGCGCGAGGCGTTGCTGGCCCGGCGCTCGGCCCGCTCCCGCGCCTGCTGCATCTCCCGCTTCTCCCGTTTGACCTCCTGCGCGGCGTTGCGGACGTTGCGCTCCGCGACGTCCTGCGCCGCGCGCACCGCCTCCTCGTACGCGGTGAAGTTCCCGCCGTAGGAGCGGACCCCGCCCCGCTCGAGTTCGAGGATGCGGTCCATCCGGTCGAGCAGCGCCCGGTCGTGGCTGACCAGCAGCAGGCAGCCGGTCCACGCCTCGAGGACCGTGTACAGCTTGCGGCGGGCGTCGAGGTCGAGGTTGTTGGTCGGCTCGTCGAGCAGCAGGACGTCGGGCCGCTTCAGCAGTTGCGCGGCCAGCCCGAGGGAGACGACCTGGCCGCCGCTGAGGGTGTGCAGCCGGCGGTCGAGTGGCACGTCGCCGAGGCCGAGCCGGTCCAGTTCGGCGCGGCTGCGCTCCTCGACGTCCCAGTCGTCGCCGAGGGTGGCGAAGTGCTCCTCGCTGGCGTCGCCGGACTCGATGGCGTGCAGCGCGGTGAGCCGGTCGGCGATGCCCAGCACCTCGGCGACGGTCCGGGCCCCGTCCAGCGGCAGGTCCTGGGGCAGGTAGCCGAGGACACCCTCGACGGTGACGCTGCCGCCGGTGGTTCGGCACTCGCCCGCGATCAGCCTGAGCAGGGTGCTCTTGCCGGCGCCGTTGGGCGCCACGAGACCGGTCCGGCCCGGGCCGACGGTGAAGGAGAGGTCCGTGAACACCGGGGTGTCGTCGGACCAGGAGAAGGAGAGGTTCGAGCAGGTGATGAACGCGTCGGACATGTGACGTCCTCGTGATGGTGCGGGCGCGCGTCAGGGCGGCCCGGCGGGAACAGGGCTCGTGGAACGACGGCATGGCGCCACGGCGGCTGCGCTGACGCGCGCCTGCCGGGGCCAGGTCCGGTGTCACCCGGAGATGTCGTCGTCGCCCGCCATGTCTGGTCTCCCTGTTCCGATCACTCGTGTTCAACCTAGCAGCGCCGGCCCGCTGCCGGCGGCCCATGCCTCGGTCCTCCGCCCGGGGACCGGGCGGAGGGTCGCGGTGGTCAGCGGCCGCCGCCGATGGTTGTCACCCCGGCGCAACGCGGGTGGTTGACCGCCGGTCGCGCGGGTAGTCAGCCGGGCCAGCCGGGTGGCGGCCAGGCTCGTCGTCGGTCCGCGACCCGCCACGAGCTGCTGGCCGCGCACCCGGGGGTCGCGGACCGATGTCGGATGTGTCACCGCCGTCCGGGGACCAGGAAGTCCCGGGCGATGTCGTCGAGCTGCGGGTGCACGGCGTGTCGGGCGCCGGGGCCGCGCAGGTGCTCGACCACCCGAACGTCCAGCAGGTGGCCGGCGACCGCAGCGGCGGCTTCTACCGCCCCCGACCGGGCTATCCCGACAGCACCGGACCGGACGGGGTGACGCTGGAGGCGTACCGGTGGAGCGACCTGCCCTCGGGCACCGCCGCCCGGACGCTCTCCCTGGTGTTCCTGCTGCCGTTCATGCTGAGCAACGTGGCGATCTGGATGCGGCCGGCGGGACGCGAATCCGGGTCGGGGGTCAAGGTGCTGTGCCGCCTCCTCGCGCTCAACCTCACCCTGCTGTACGTGCTCTCCGCCGCCGGGGTCGCGCTCGACCTGATCGCCTGGAAGTGCATGGGCTCCCCCCGCTGCCTCGCCGGCCGGAGCTGGCTGTCCTGGCTCGGCGGCCGGCCGGTCGGATTGCGCCTGGCGGTGCTGACCCTGGCGCCCGCCGGCGCGGTCGGACTGGTGTGGCTGCTGGGCGTCCGCCCGGGCCGGCCGTACGAGGCCTTCCGAGTGCCCGCCGGTGGCCAGGAGGGCGATCGGCTCAGCGCCGTCGGCCAGTGGGACGCCATGCCGATGGTGGCCCGGCTGCGGGCGATCCACGTCGCCGCCGCGTTCGCCGCGCTGAGCCTCACGCTCCTCGCCGCGCGCGGCGCCACCAGCCCGTCCCTGGCGATCATCGCGCTGACCGTGGCCGCCGTCGCGGTGCTCGTGACCTGCGTGGCGCTGCTCTGCGCCCCCGCCCTGTTGGAGCGGGCGTCGGCCGCGCGGACGATGGACCGGGCGAGCGCCACGGCGCGCGTCACCGCGTGCGCCCTCACCGTGGCGACTCTCGGCGTCATCGTGCTGGACGGGACCCGGTGGCCGCAGTCGGACGGGTTGCCCAGCTACGCCCGAATCGTCGCCTGGGCGTTCGTCACCCAGATGGCGCTGCTCTTCGCGCTGGCCATGCTGGCGCTGCGGCGACGCCGGGGCCGGGACCCCCGTCCCGCGCTGCTGCGCGGCCTGGGCGCGCCGGTCATCGCGGCCGTCGCGGTGGGCCTCGCCAGTGCGCTCTCCGCGGAGCTTGTCTACCGCACCGCGTACTTCCTCAACCGACGCGCCATCACCGCCCGCCCCGGCGACCTGGTGGCCCCGCCACTGGCCTTCAAATGGGCGATCTTCACGTTCTTCCTGACCGCCATCGCCGCGGTGCTGGTCGGCGGCGGGATGACCCTGCTCTCCCGGCGGAGCCGCCGGCGGGCCGCCAGGGCGATCGTCGCCCGGGACTTCCCGGACGCCCCACCGGAGGCGGCCTCCCGGCTGGACCGGGTGGCGCGGACCATCGCCCGGGCGCGGTTCACCGAACGATTCGGCTCGCTGGCCATCGCGTACGCCTGCCTGGCCACGGTGGGCCTGGCGGCGAGCATGCTGGGACTCTTCGGCCTCCAGCCCAGCCCGCTGGTGGAGCAACTCCTCGGCGTGCCCGGTGGTTTCGTCACCTTCGGGCTCACCGTCGGCAGCTACTTCATCGCGGGCATCGTCGTGGCCCTGGTGGTGGGCGGGCTGTTCGCCTACCGGACGGCGGAGTTCCGCCGGTACGTCGGCGTGGTCTGGGACCTGGGGACGTTCTGGCCCCGGGCGGCCCACCCGTTCGCGCCGCCCTGCTATGCCGAACGGGCCGTGCCGGAGCTGGCGAAACGGATCTGCTACCTGTCGGAACGGCACGCCGGCGTCCTGCTCACCGGCCACAGCCACGGCTCGGTCCTGCTGGCGGCGACCGTGCTGCAACTGCCGCCCCGGGTCCGGCAGCGGGTCGCGCTGCTCACCTACGGCTCGCCGCTGGACCGCCTGTACGCCCGCCTCTTCCCCGCCTACCTGGGGCGGGATGTGCTGCACGAGGTGGGCGCCCGGATCGACTGGCGGTGGCTGAACCTGTGGCGGGACACCGACCAGATCGGTGGGTGGGTCTTCGCCCCGCACCGGCCCGGCGACCCGTCACCGGGGCCGGACCCGAGCACCGGGGTGGATCGGCGGCTGCGGGACCCGCAGGACCTGATGCCGCCCCCGAGCGACAGCGTCCCACCGCCGATCAAGGGGCACTGGCCGTGCGAGTCGGACGAACGGTTCGCGGCGGCGGTCCGCGAGCTCGCCGACCGGCTCCGCGCCGCGGCCCGCGCCGGGGGCGCCGGGGGGCCGGGCGAGCGGGATCCGGGCGACCGGCGGTGACGGCGCCCGAACCCGGGCTTCTCTCGTTCGGCCAGGTCCCGCCCGGTGCGGCGACCGGTGGGCCGGCCGAGTCGTTTCAGCAGCCCAGCGCGGTGTTCGCGGCGGGCTCCACCGGGTCGTCGGTCACCGCCTCGCCGCACGGACCCGTGGCGCCGGTGGCGGCCTGCTGGAGCAGTTCGTAGAGCGCCTCGCGCTGCTGTGCGTCGAGGGCGCCCAGCACCTCGTTCTCCGCGGCGGCGAGGGCGCATTCGGCCTCCCGGAGCTGGCGCGCGCCGGCTTCGGTGAGTTCCACGACATGCCGACGGCGGTCCTCCGGTGAGCGACGCCGCTCGACCAGCCGCTTGGCCTCAAGCTCGTTGAGCAGCCCGACGATGTTGGTGCCGTCCATCGAGAGGGTCCCGGCGAGCGCCTGCTGGCTGCTGCCGCCCTGGGCCCGCAGCAACGTGAGGGCGACCATGTGGCGCGGCCGGAGACCGAGCGGGGCCAGCACCGTCTCAGCGCGGGACCGCATCCGCCGCGCGAGGTGGTCGAGCAGCGGCGCCGAGCGGTGCTCGGACCGGTCGACCGGGCTGACAGACATGTGACGAAGTCTACCGGCGTTACTAAAAGCCGACGTGCTACAAATGCTTGGCGTTACATCAACGACTTGTGGAAGGCCAACCCCATGCCTCACCTGTTGCACATCGACTCGAGCATCCAGGGCGATCGCTCGGTGAGCCGGCGGCTCACCGCCCGCGCCGCGGCCGCCTGGCGCGCCGCCCACCCCGACGGCACCGTCACCTATCGCGACCTGGGCCGGAGCCCCCTGCCCCACCTGGACGAGGCCACCGGCCTGGCCCGGATGACGCCCGCCCAGGACCACACGCCCGCCCAGCGCGCGTCCTGGGCACTGACCGAGCAGCTCGTCGGCGAGATCAGGGAGGCCGACACCGTCCTGCTGGGTCTGCCCCTCTACAACTACGGCGCGCCCAGCAGCGTCAAGACCTGGGTCGACCACCTCATCGCGCCCGGGCTGGCGTTCGACCCGGCCAACCGGACCGGCCTGCTGGACGGGCGGGAGTTCATCGTGCTGGCCAGCCGGGGCGGCGGTTACGGCGCGGAGGCTCCGCGGGCCGGCTGGGACCACGCCGAGTCCTGGCTCCCGCACGGTCTGGAGATCACCGGCCTCGAGCCGCGCTTCATCACGGCCGAGCTGACCCTGGCCCAGGTGAACCCCGCCATGGCCGAGCTCATCCCGCTGGCCGAGGAGAGCCTGGCGGCGGCCGAGCGCGCCATCGACGGCCTCTGGGTGCCGGCCGCCGCCGCAGCGTAGCGGCAGCCGGGACGGGCGGCGCCCGCGCCTCCGCCGCCGCGGATGGAGGCGCGGGCGCTGCCCGCCGTTCGTCGCCTGTGCGGGACCACCTGTTCCAGCTCGCCGGTCACGCCGTCCCGCACCGCGCCGTCCGGGCCGACCACGTCAACCCGGGGATGATGCGGATCCTCGACCGGCTCCACGACACCCCCGCGCAGGTGGTGAACCACCTCGGCGAGACCCTGGCGCAGACCGCGCCGGCGGTCGCCCTGTTCGGCGACGGGACCCGGCACACCGGGCTGTCCAGCCTGCACCACCGCTGGTTCACCGATCCCGAGGCGCGGCTGCTGCACCCCGCTGAGGACCATCCGACGCAGAGCCGGCTGATCGCCGCGCACCTGCACGCCGCGTACACCCGCGACGGCCGAGGCTCCCGCGCCGCCGCGATCGTCGATGCCCTGCTCGCCACCAGCCCGGAGTTCGCCGAGCTGTGGCGGGAACACCCGGTCCAGGGCGCGTACTGCCCGCCGAAACGGTTCCGGCACCCCGAGGTCGGGCCGCTGGAACTGCACTGCCAGATCCTGGTGGACCCCGACCAGTCCCAGACGCTGCTGGTCTTCACCGCCGTGCCGGGGACGGAGAGCGACGAGAAGCTGGGGCTGCTCTCCGTCATCGGCGCCCAGCGGGTCTGACCCGGACCGGCCGCGGTGGTCGCCGGCCCCGGGCTCACCGGCCGCGGGTCAGTCGCTCGTGGCCGGCGGCGGTCACCAGCAGCGCGGCGAGCACGCCGAGCGCCGCCGCGGCGGGCAACGCCCGGCCGAGCGGCGTCAGGAGCAGCGCCAGAGCGGCGAACGTGATCTGCGCCGGCCGAACGGCGCCGGCGGAGAGCCGGAGGAAGAGCAGCCGCCCGGCCAGGTAGAGCGCGGCGCCGCCGTACAGGGCGACAGCGACCGGGCAGCTCAGCGACGGCCCGGCGGCGTGGTCCGCACCGGCGTTCGGTTCGGCGGCGTACGGCTCGGCGACATGCGCGAGCACCTGCTCGATGCCGACCGCCAGGTAGATCACGCCGATGATCAGCAGCACGTGGGCCTGGCTGTAGGCATCGGCGGCGATCCGGTCGCGCCGGTCCCCGGTCGCCGCATGGAGGGCGCGGGCGCCGGCGGGCGCAGGCCGGGCACGCTCCCCGCCGCCCAGTGGTACAGCGTCAGATGCACCACGCGCAGCAGCACGTAGGCCAGCGCGAGGAGCAGCGGTCCGTCCAGGCCCGGTCCGGGGGACCAGGCCTGGGGCATGACCAGCGCGGCGACGAACAACGCCGCCATGCCGACGAGCACCCCAGCCCGGACCACACCGACGTCCGCCGGCGTCTGGTTGCCCAACCAGGTGTACGACCCCCAGGCGATCCAGAGCAACACCAGCAGGAGCAACCCCTGCGCCATGGCAACCAAGGTCGGCGGCTGCCCTATCAGTGCCATGATCCGGGTGAGCGCGAAGACGAAGACGAGGTCGAAAAAGATCTCGAACGGCGTCGCCCGGCGATCCCGGGCCGCCGGCGCCGGCGGCATCGGGCTGATCAGTCGCGCAGGAACGCGAGGAGATCCTTGTTGACCTGGTCCTGCATCGTCGACGTGATGCCGTGCGGGGCGCCCGGGTAGTAGATGTCCTGCGCGTTCGCGATGAGCTTGGCGGTCTTGCGCGCCGAGTCCTTCACGGGGACGATCTGGTCGTCCTCGCCGTGCAGCACCAGCGTCGGGATGTCGAACTTCGCCAGGTCGGCCCGGAAATCCGTCTCGGAGAAGGCCTTGATGCTCTCGTACGCGTTCCAGAGGCCGGCCTGCATGCTCCACAGCCAGAACTGGTCGAGGATGCCCTTCGACACCTTCGCGCCGGGCCGGTTGGCGCCGTAGAACAACTGCGCCAGGTCCTGGTAGAACTGCGACCGGTCCTTGAACAGGTTGGCGCGCATCTCGTCGAAGACGCTGACCGGCAGCCCCTCCGGGTTGTCCGGGGACTGCACCATGATCGGCGGCACGGCCGAGATGAGGACGGCCTTGGCGACCCGCCCCGTCCCGTGCCGGCCGATGTAGCGGGCCACCTCGCCGCCACCCGTCGAGTGACCGACCAGGGTGGCGTCCCGCAGGTCCAGCGCCTCGATCACCGCGGCCAGGTCGTCGGCGTACCCGTCCATGTCGTTGCCGCTGCGGGCCTGGCTGGACCGGCCGTGGCCCCGACGGTCGTGCGCGACCACGCGGAAGCCGTTCTGCACGAGGAAGAGCATCTGCCCGTCCCAGGCGTCCGCGCTCAGCGGCCAGCCGTGGGAGAAGGTGACGACCGGGCCTTCACCCCAGTCCTTGTAGTAGATGTCCGTGCCGTCCTTCGTGGTGATGTAGCCCATGCCATTGCTCTCCTGATCGTCGAGACGAACGCGGGCGGGCGGAGTTGGCGGACGTCCCTCACGCCGGCGCCGTATCCGCGGACACCTTCCGGCCGGCGCGGTCACCGGATGACCGATGGGTCCAGGTCGGCTCTCCCCGATGCTATGTGGCCGGCACCGGGCGTCACCGCCGGTTCACCGAACGCGGACCGCCGTGGGGCCCGGCCGCCCCCGGCCCCTGGGGCGCGCTCCCTCGTTGTCACGGATCGGCGCCCTGCCTGGTCGTACTGGATGACAATGGCGGTGCCAGGATGCACCGCCGGCAGACAGGAAGTGATCCCATCATGAAGATCGTCGTCATCGGCGGCAGCGGACTCATCGGCTCGAAGGTCGTGGCCATCCTCGGCAAGCAGGGCCACGAAACGGTGGCGGCCTCCCCCAAGTCCGGCGTCAACACGCTGACCGGGGCGGGCCTGGCCGAGGCGCTCGACGGCGCCGACGTCGTCGTCGACGTGTCGAACTCCCCCTCGTTCGCCGACGCCGACGTGCTGAAGTTCTTCGAGACGTCCACCCGCAACCTCCTCGCCGCGGAGGCCGCGGCCGGCGTACGGCACCACGTGGCGCTCTCGGTCGTCGGCGCCGACCGGCTCCCGGACAGCGGGTACATGCGGGCGAAGGTCGCCCAGGAGAAGCTGATCTCGGCGTCCGGGCTCCCCTGGTCGGTCGTGCGGGCGACCCAGTTCTTCGAGTTCGTGCCGGGCATCGTCGACAGCGCGACGGTGGGCGACACCGTGCACCTCGCCCCGGTGCTGATCCAGCCGATGGCCGCCGACAACGTGGCGGCGGCGGTGGCCGAGGCGGCGGCGGGCACGCCGACGAATGCGGTCGTCGAGGTCGGCGGCCCGGAGCAGTTCCGCCTCGACGAGCTGGGCCGGGCCACCCTGGCGGCCCGGCACGACACCCGCGCGGTGGTGGGCGACCCGGCGGCGCCGTACTTCGGCGCGGTGCTGGCGGAACGCTCGCTGGTGCCGGCCGACGGCGCCCGCCGCGCCGAAACCCGCCTCGAGGACTGGCGCACAGCCCAGGCCGGCTAGTGGCTCGCGGGGGCGGCCGCTCCGGAGACGGCCGCCCCCGCGACCCGCGGGGGCGCCTAGGTTGTGGGGGTGAGCAGCGAGCCGGACACCGCGGGCCCCGCCCGGTCAACCAGAGGCGGGGACACGGTCCCGGCGACGGATGTGGCGGCGTTCCTGGCCGTCCGCCCGCGACTGTTCGGGCTCGCCTACCGGATGCTCGGCAGCGTCGCCGAGGCCGAGGACGTCGTGCAGGACGCGTGGCTGCGCTGGCAGGGCGCCGACCGTCGAGCCGTGTACAACCCGGCGGCGTTCCTCACCACCACCACGACCCGGCTGGCGATCAACGCCGCGACGTCGGCGCGGTCCACCCGCGAGAGGTACGTCGGGCCCTGGCTCCCCGAGCCGGTGGACACCTCCGCCGACCCGACGCTGGGCGCCGAGCGGGCGGAGGCGCTGGACCTGGCGGTCCTGCTGCTGCTGGAGAAGCTCACCCCGACCGAGCGGGCCGCCTACGTGCTGCGGGAGGCGTTCGGCTACCCGTACCGGGAGATCGGCGCGGTGCTGGACACCTCCGAGGCCAACGTCCGCCAGCTCGCCGGCCGGGCACGGCGGCACCTCGCCTCGGACCGGTCGATACCCACCCGCCCCCAGGAGCGGCGCCGGCTGGCCGAGGTGTTTCTCGCCGCCGCCCGCGACGGCGACCTGGCCGCCTTGGAGCGGCTCCTCACCGCGGACGTGATCGCCCACTCCGACGGCGGCGGCCAGGTGCCCGCCGCCCGCAAGGACGTGCGGGGCGTAGCCCGGGTGGCGAACCTCCTGGACAACGTCCTCCGCAAGTACTGGTACGCCGCGACCTTCCGGCTCGTCGAGGCCAACGGCGACGCCGCGCTGCTCGTGCTCGACGCCGACGGCAACCCGCTGGCCGTCGTCGCCCTGGACGCCTCGGCGCGCGGGATCGAAGGGCTGCTCCTGGTGCTCAACCCGGACAAGCTGCGGGAGTTCGCGGCCGGCGGCTGAGCGGAGGGCCGGCGGGGTGATCGCCCAGTTCGTCCGGCGCCACCGGCAGGGCGCAGCCGACGAGCGCTAGATCCTTGGGTTCGAGAATCTGAACACGTGGGTCGGGTTTTCAGGCTGCGGTTTGAGTCGTGCTCGGGCGATGTAGTCGTTGACGTGGTGGTTGATGGCGGTGAGGGCTCACCGACCCACGTGTTCAGATTCTCGAACCCCAGGATCTAGCGCAGCAGTCGTCCGGCGAGCGACCAGCCGAGCAGCACCAGGGTGACGATCTTGATCAGCTCCAGCGCCACGTACCACAGGTGCAGCGTGGAGGCGGGCGGCTGGTGGCCGTCGATGATCAGCTGGGCACGCCGGTCGAGCAGCGGGCGCAGGACGGCGGCCTGGGTGAGCAGGACCAGCCAGAGGGCGCCGATCCCCGCCCAGCGGGCCGCGCCGATCGACGCCCCGAGCACCGCCACGGTCAGCCCCGCCAGCAGGACGAACTCGACCGCGTTCAGGGCGCGGAAGACCAGACGGCCGATGCCCAGGCCGACCGGCAGGGTGATGCCCGGCGCCCGGAACTTCAGCGGCGCCTCGATGAGCGAGATGGCGATCACCATCCCCAGCCAGAGGAAGGGAACGGCCAGCGTGACAATGTCCCGGAGCCTGGTCATGAGCGGACGGGCCCTTTCCCGGTGGGGGTGAGCCGGGCGACACAGACGCCCGGCCGGGCGAACGGGATCAACTCGGCGGCCAGGCCCGGCGCCGCCGCCTCGACGACCTCCCGGAGCAGGCCGCGGTGCATGGCGCAGACCACGTCGGGGTGGCGCCGGGCGACCTCCAGGAACGGGCATGCGTGCAGGTCGATCTGGACGGTGGCGGCGTCGGCCGCGCGCTCCGGCTCGAAGCCCAGCTCGGTGAAGAGGGCCAGCGCCCGGGCGGTGGCGACACCCACGGGATCGGCGCCGGGCGGAGCGGCGGAGCGGACGTCGCCGCGCAGCCAGGAGCGGCCGGCCTGCTCGGCCAGCTCACCCGCGCCCCGGTCGTCGAGCTGGGCCGCCAGCACCTGGCTGAGGAACTGGTACCCGGTCGACGGCACCGGCGGCGTGACGCTGCGGTAGACCGTTTGTGGGCGTCCACGACCGCGCCGCGGGCCGGGCCCGCTGCTGACGAAGCCCGCCTCGACCAGCACCTCGAGGTGGAAACGGACCGTGTTGGCGTGCAGTCCGGTGACGGTGACCAGCTCGCTGACGCCGGTCGGACCGTCCGCCGCGCGGAGCGTGTCGAGGATCCGGCGCCGGCTCTGCACGGCGAGTGCGCCGTAGCTCACGTCTTCCACCACGGACCTATTTTATATGATGGGCATAGTGAAAAAGGAGTGCCCCATGGCCGACATCGCCGACCGCGCCGACATCACCGCCCTGGTGACCGACTTCTACCGCCGGGCCTTCGCCGACGACCTGCTCGGTCCGGTCTTCATCGAGGTGGCGCGGATGGACCTCACGGCCCACCTGCCGATCATGTGCGACTTCTGGGAGACCGTGCTGTTCCGCACCGGCGCGTACCACGGGAACGCCCTCCGCCTGCATGTGGACCTGCACCGACGGGAGCCCCTGACCGAGCGGCACTTCGACCGCTGGTGGGAGTTGTGGTGCGGCACCATCGACGACCGGCACGCCGGCCCCAAGGCCGAGCTGGCCAAGGTGCAGGCCGGCCGGATCGCGCAGTCGATGCTGCGGCGCCTCAACGGCGGCACCGGCAGCGAGCACCGCACCATCCGGACCCGGCAACCCTCGTCCTGACCCCCGGGCCCCGCCAACCCCGCCCACGGTCACCGGCCCGACGTCAGCTCCGGGCGCCGAGCAGCGCACCTCGGCGGCCGGCCGAGCGCCGTCAGCGAAGTCATCGCCGTACCCTGTCCGCGGTCGTCACGACCGGCGCCAGTCCCTCCTCGTCGGCCGCCGTGACGGGCGCGCGGCCGGCATCCCGCGGCAGCAGGCGCCGGTAGGACGCGCCGACCGCCACGGTCAGGCAGATCGCCGCGGCGGCGATGAGCGTCGGTCGGCCACCGAGGTGGACGGTGGCGGAGCCGAGTGGGATCGCCAGCGCGATGGGCCCGAACATCGCGGTGTTGGCAGTCGCCGCCACCCGGCCGAGCACCGCCGTCGCCGTGCGCGTCTGCACCGCGGTCACCGCCGCGACCAGGGCCCACGGCAGGCCGACGCCGGCGACCACGGAGGCGGCCACCACGCCGGGCCACCAGGGCAGGCAGCGCAGCAGGCAGCTCAGGGCGAACAGCACCGTACCGACGACACCGACGGTGACCGGACCCCACCGGGCGATGAGCCGGCCCGCTACCAGGCCACCGAGGATCGACCCCGCCCCCTGCGCGCTGAGCAGCACGCCGAGGAACGTCGTCGGGAGGCCCAGCGCCGTGGTGACGATCGCGTAGTTGGCAGCCGTCGTGAAGCCGGACATGGCGATCGACACCGCCGCCAGGACGACCGTGACCCGCATCGCCCGCTGTCCGGACAGGACGGCGAATCCGGCGCGCAGACCACGGTATCGCGTCGTCGGCCGGTCCAGCGGCGTCCGCGACAGTCGGACGGCCGCGTACAGGAAGGCGACGAGCACCGGCATCACCGCACTGAGCACGGCGACCGCGTGGCCGCCGCGCCAGGCGTACAGGCCCGCGCCGGCCAGGGGCGCGACCAGCTTCATGCCCTCCTGGGCACTGGACCGCCAGCCGTTGACGTCGCCGAGTTGCTCGGGCGACAGCGCGGCCGGCAGCAGCGCGGTCTCGCCGGCGTCGATCAGCACGTAACTGACACCGTAGGCGCCCGACACGGCGAAGATGAGCCAGGTCTGGTTCGGCCCTCGAACGGCCAACAGACTCAGCAGGACGGTGGACAGTGTGAGGTTGACCCCGATCACCAGGGGTCGCCTCGGCGCCCGGTCCAGCAGGCCGCCCAACCATGGGCCGGCGAGCGTCGGGGCGAACACGCAGAGCCCCGCGAGGGCCGCGAGGCTGTCGGAGCCGGTGAGGTCGAGGATCCAGATCCCGGCCACCAGGGACATCGCGCTGCTGCCGAAGCCGGACAGCAGCGATATCGCCACGAACAGTCCGGCGTTGCGACGCATGAGCCCTCCCATGGATTGAGCCGAGATGGCTCACATCCTCAAACCTGAGCGGAGCGCAGGCAATATTGGCAGAGCTTGTCATTGTTTCGTTGACAGCAGGTCGTCCAGTCTCGCCGCGACGGCCTGGACCGGTGCGGGCAGGCGATCGCGTCCCGCGTCGGCGAGGTCGGCCGCGAGGTGCGAGGCCAACGCGTAGAGCGAGCCGGGGTCGGCGTCAAGGGCGACCTCGACGGTGCTACGCACCAGGGCAGCCCGTCGAAAGCGCACATCCCAGCGCCGGTCGGCGGCGATCCACCGCTGAAGCTCCGAAACGGCCGTGCGTATCGCCGCCACCCGCCCTGAATACCGCAGGTCAAGATCCTGCCGCCGGGACCGGCGGGCGGCCACCAGCCGTTGGCGGCGCTGCTCGGCGGCCTGCCGACTGCCGAGGCCCAGCGCGGCGGCTACCTGCGCCCACGTCGCGCCGCCGTGGCGGGCGCGGTCGATGAGCTCCAGCTCCCGCTCGTCCAGCCGGGCCCGGGCGGCCCCCACCTCGGCCAGCTGGACCAACTCGGACGTCACGCGTCAACGATATATTGACACATGCCCGTGTCCCAGCCGGCCGAGCCGAATCGAGCCGGCCCACGCCATCCCCCGTCAGATCGATCAATCGGGTGGTCGCAGGTTCGCGGATCGGTGCGGGCGTCGGCGCCGCGAAGGGGCGACTGGGGCCCCGTGCTCCCTGCCGGCGTCGAGGTGGCCGGATCCGTCGATCACCGAGGCGAACAGCACCCTCACCCATACGTTGGGGCGCTCGCCGACCGTGGCCGACATCGCGACCTACCTCGAACTGCCCGAGGAGACGGTCCTGGAAGGACTGGAGGGAGCCCGAGCCTACCGAGCGACCTCACTGTCAACTCCGACCGGCGCTGACGGCCAAATGGAACTTGGCGACACTCTCGGCGTCCACGACCACGAGCTGAACTTCGTCGAGCTCCGCGTCGCCCTCGGCCCGGCCCTCGCCACGCTGCCGGAACGCGAACCCAGGATCCTGACCATGCGCTTCCACGGCAACCTCACCCAGTCCCAGATCGCCGAGCAGATCGGCGTCTCGCAGACGCACGTCTCCCGGCTCATCACCCGAGCGCTGGCCACACTGCGCGGTCGCCCCTCCGACGTGCGCCTGAACCGCCGATCCCGGGCCGTCAGACCCGGCGGCGCGCCCTGTCGACCCGGCCCTCGCGGAGATCGACGCCCAGGTACATGACGGGCAACGGCGACAACGGCGCCGGCGGCGGACTTCTTCCGGACGGAACGGGCCTGGCTGTACGTCGTCATGCTGACCATCGGATACCTGGTCAGCCGCGGCCTCGCCAAGGCCGGCAGCCGCTCCACCGGCGCTGGCGGCGGTGGTGGTCAGCGGTGGTGGCGGATGCGATCCCAGGTGCTCGGTGGTTCCATGCCGGTACCGGTGCGCAGCGCCGTGCCGACCGGCCTGCCGCCGGTGTTGACGGTGAGTCTGCCATGTTCGGCGCCGGCCGCGATCCGCGACGGCACGGCCGGGATCCGGGCGTCGATCCGTACCCGCAGGCCCGGCCAGCCGACCACCTCGACCTTCTCGGCGGCATTGATGGTGGTGCCGGTGCCCAACGGGCCGCGTACGGTGGCAACCTGCTCGCCGGCCTCGACCAGCGTGTGGACGGCGAGCGCGGCCGCCGTCGACCGCAGCAGCGACCGGGTCACCGCGAACACCCGCTCCAGTTGGACCGGGGTGTCGGCGCCGGGCTGGCCCAGTACGGCACCGACGATGGTGAGCTTCCGGCCGCCGACGTTGACCACCGCCGCGAAGACGAGGCAGCCGCCGGCCTCGTCGGTGGAGCCGGTCTTGATCCCCACCACGCCGTTGCGGCCGACCAGCTCGTTGTAGTTCTTCACCGTACCGGCCACCGGCAGGGTCGCCTGCTTCTGCTTGACGATCTCCGCGAACGCCGGCAACGCCATCGCCTTGCCCGCCAGAACCACCTGGTCCCGAGCGGTGCTGACGGTGTCGGGATCGAGGCCGGACGGGTCGGTGTAGTGAGTGCCGGACATGCCGAGTCGGTCCGCGGTGGCGTTCATCTTCTCGACGAACGCGGCCACGCTGCCGGAGTCCCAGGCGGCGAGGATGCGCGCCATGTTGTTCGCCGACGGCAGCATCACCGCCTGCAGCGCCTGCCGTTCGGTGATCACCTCACCAGCCCGCACCTCGACGAGCGACTCGCCGCGCGCCTTCTCCGCCGGGTACGCGGCGGCCTGCTCGGCGCTGACCGTGAGCTCGGGCCCCTGCTCGCCGACGCCGAGGGGGTGTTCGGTCAGGATGACGTAGGCCGTCATCACCTTCGTCACGCTCGCGATCGGCAGTGACTTCGATCCGCCGGAGGTGCCGAGCGTGCCGAGCCCGTCGATCGAGATCATCGCCTGGCCCGAACGTGGCCAGGGCAGCCGCGGCGCCGTACCGGGGATGGTCATCGACGCGGGCAGCGTCAGCTCGACCGTCGGGTTGGGCAGCGGGTGCCGCAGCGGCGTGACGGCGTACAGCGCGCCGCCGAGGAGCAACAGCGCCAGCAGACCGCTCAGCACCCATGGCAGGCGACGCCGGCCACGCCGGAGCGGCGGCGCTGGTGGTACTCGGCTGAACTCCACGGTCCGCACGTCCCCGTACATCGCGTTTCCTTCCCCGTGACAAAATGCAGCATGTTAGCAGGTTCGGCCCGTGCAGACGGGCCGTCTGCTGTTCGCCTCGATGGTGCTGCTCTGGGGGTCAGCGGCCCTGTCGGCGATCGTGGAAAACATCCCCTACGTCGCCACCATGAGCCCGGTCGTCGCCGACCTCGTCCACGCCCAGGGCGACACAACAGGTCCATGTGCTCTGGTGGGCTCTCGCCCTCGGCGCCGACCTCGGCGGCAACGCCACCGCCGTCGGCGCCTCCGCCAACGTCGTCGTCCTCGGCCTCGCCGAAAGCGCTGGCCAACCGGAGCGCAGGAAGGTGGCGAGCAGCGGCCGACTTCGCTCCCTGACCCGCGCGCCGGCATTCGGTTGCAGGTCCCTCTAGTGCACGTCATCGCACCGGGAGCGATGTCCCATGCCCGCTATCAGCACGCCCTCAATCGGGGTCCGGGCGGTCCTGCGCGCTCCGCAGGTGCTGCGGGTGCTCGTCGCCGCCCAGGTCGGCCGGCTGCCGTCGGCCTCCGCTGTTCGGACCGGCGGTAGTTGAGCACGCACTGCTCACGGGCCACTACCACCCCTATCCTCGGGGATATGACGATTCAGCGGATGGACCACGTCGGCGTCGTTGTCGACGACCTTGAGGCTGCTACTGCGTTCTTTGTCGAACTTGGTATGGAGCTGGAGGGCGAGGCACCAGTCGAGGGACGTTGGGTGGACCGTGTCGTCGGGCTCGACGACGTCCGAGTCGACATCGCAATGATGCGGACCCCGGACGGCCACGGCCGGCTTGAGCTGACGAAGTTCCACACGCCGACGGCGGTCAGCGCTGAGCCGGAAAACGCACCGGCGAACACGCTGGGCATACGTCGCATCATGTTCGCCGTCGAAGACATTGAGGACGTCCTTGCCCGCCTGCACACCCACGGCGCCGAACTCGTTGGCGAGCTGGAGCAGTACGAGGACAGCTATCGGCTCTGTTACGTCCGCGGCCCCGAGGGCATCATCGTCGCACTGGCCGAGCAGCTCAGCTGAAGGCTGCCAAAGGGGCCGTTCACCCAAAGAATCATCCGGGCACGGTAGCAGCAAGATCCGCGGCAAGCCCGCCGCCCGTCAACGAGCCTGGACCCTCGAAGACATCAACGCCTGACACTTCTCAAACACGCTCTCAGCTTGTTCTTTAACCTCCGGTGTCCGGCGGGTTGGACGATCCCGTGTGGACGCGGCGTGTCGTGGAGACGGAAGACGGCCACCGTTTGATGATCTTCGGGTTCCCTCGCAGGACACGAAGATCAAGGCGGTGGCCGTGGCCACGATTCTGGACTACCTGAGCGGTCTGGGGTTACCCGACACGCCCACGACCGACCCCGCATCGGTGCTAGCGGGATTGCGTCGGGACCTCTACCAGTGCTTGACCCGGCGGGGCGGACGTGTTGTTCGAGCTCACCGACGCGGTGCTGTGCGCGGACGGGCCGGTGCACAGTCTGGTCGATCTCACGCTGACGGCCGAGCACCGACGTGGTCACGGCGCCCTGTACGACGGGTTGAACAGCGGCCGCATCGACATCGACCGGCTACGCACGACGCTGGCCGGTCTGCCGCTGCCGAGGACCGCGGACGGGCGGATCGTCCTGGCGGTCGATGTCACTAACTGGCTGCGCCCGGACGCGTCGACCTCGGCGGATCGGCTGTTCTGCCACGTCTACGGCAGGGCGAAGGGTCAGGCCCAGCTGATTCCCGGCTGGCCGTACTCGTTCGTCGCCGCGCTGGAATCGGGTCGCACCAGCTGGACCGGGGTGCTGGACGCGGTCCGACTCGGACCGCCCGACGACGCCACTGCCGTGACCGCCGATCAGCTCCGCGACGTCGTCAACCGTCTCATCGCCGCAGGGCACTGGCGCGACGGCGATCCTGAGATCCTTGTCGTCGCCGACACCGGCTACGACATCACCCGACTGGCGTTTGTCCTCGCCGATCTGCCGGTGCGGCTACTCGGTCGCCTGCGCACCGACCGGGTACTACGACTACCCAAACCGCCCCGAGCGGCCAGCGCCACCGGCCGCCCACCCAAGCACGGACCCGAGTTCCGCCTGGACAACCCGGACACGTGGCCGACGCCGCAGCACCACACCACCACCGCCACGACCCGCTACGGCACCGCCAACGCCTGCAGCTGGGACCGGCTGCACCCGCGCTTGACCCGCCGCACCTGCTGGATCGACCACGATGGTGACCTGCCCGTCATCGCCGGCACCCTGATCCGGCTGCAGGTCGAGCACCTACCCGGCGACCGCAACCCCAAGCCCGTGTGGCTGTGGTGCTCCGCCGTCGGCGCCACCGCCACGGACGTCAACCGGTGGTGGCAGGCGTTCCTGCGCCGCTTCGACCTGGAGCACACGTTCCGGCTGTTCAAACAGACCCTCGGCTGGACCCGCCCGAAACTGCGTACTCCCGAGGCCGCCGACCGCTGGACCTGGCTGATCATCGCCGCCCACACCCAACTCCGCCTCGCCCGACCCCTCGCCGCTGACCTGCGCCGCCCCTGGGAACGACCCACCGCACCAGGCCGGCTCACTCCCGCCCGGGTCCGCCGAGGATTTCGGAACCTACGCACGAACAGCGCCCTACCCGCTGGTGCGCCGAAACCCGCAAGACCAGGCCCCGGACGCCCACCCGGCTCCACCAACCGCCGACCAGCACCCCGCCACGACGTCGGTAAAACCGCCAAACGTGACCTGAGCATCACCGCACGTAAACAGCGCACAGGCTAAAGATCAAGCTCAGTTAGTCACCCGGGTACGACGAGAGGGCATATCCATCGATGAGAGATGCCCTCTGAACAGTGTCGGGTCGGCCGGATTCGAACCGACGACCCCCCAGTTTCACAACGATTCTGTCACGCCATGCCGAACAGGTCGAAACATCCTTAGAAGCGGACAGAAACAACGGCCCGAAATGCTGTTCCGTCCCGCGTCTTACCGCCTCATCCGCAGGTTGCGATCTTCTCCGTTACCGGGCTCGTTACCGCGGATCGTCAAGCACTTCCCATGCCAGGCAGTCCGGCCGGGCTCCTGCGTCGCGCGACCGTCGGCGGCTCCGACCATCGATCGGCAGACTGGACGGGTCCGACACAGTGACGCGACCCCCTCCCTCGCAGCAACGTCGACTACCGTGGGTCTTAACGTTGTCGTCAGGAAACAGCCTGAGGAGGCTGGTCGATCATGGGTGGTGCCAACACCGGCGGAGCGCCGGCCGGTTCCCGCTACGCCGACCAGCGGCCCTACGTCGTCGCAGACCGGCTCGAGGACCTGCGAGGACCGACGAGGGGCGTGGTGAGCCTGGATCGCCGGCTCGACTGGTCCGGGCGGGCGCGCTACGACCTGGGCAACCCTCGGCGCCTGGCAAGCATGTACGAAACCGTGTTGCGCGAGGCCACCACTCCCGACGACCTCACCCGATGGCTGAGTGGCGCGACCCTGCTACGCCTGTGGCCGAGCCTCGTGTTGCCCCCGCAGGTTCGCAGACTGTGGGAAGCACGGATTCCCGAACTGGCCAGCGCGCGCCGACGCGCCGCATAGTGGCCGACCAGACCGCGCCGATCCATCGCCGGCTGGCGCAGATCGCCCTGCAGGTCGGCGGCCGGTACGGGTTCGCGTTGGCCGGCGGGCATGCAATCGCCGCACACGGGATCCTCGACCGCCCAGCGAAGACGTCGATCTGTTCGCCGACTGGCAACGCCGCGCCGACTTCCCCACCGCCGTGGACGAGGTGATCGCCGCCTATCGTGCCGAAGGCTACCGGGTCCACATCGACCTTCGACTCGACACATTCGCTCGGCTGCACGTCACCGACCTCGCTCATCCAGATCAGCAGCACCGCGTGGAACTGGTCGCGAACTGGCGCGCCCAGCCGCCCGTCCAGATGGACATCGGCCCGGTCCTGCACCCCGATGACGTCATGGCCGGCAAGATGGACGCCCTCTACAACCGGGCAGCCGCCCGCGACTTCCTCGACATCGACGCCGCCATCACCAGCGGCCGATACACCCTCGACCAGCTCTGCGACCTCGCGCACGCCGCCGACGACGGATTCGACCGAGCGATGTTCGCCGCGATGCTCCGCCACGTCGACCGCTTCGACGACGAAGACTTCACCGACTACGGCTTGACGCCGAACGAGATCGCCGGAATGCGAGCCCGCGTCTCCGCATGGCGGACCGCCCTACTTCGAGAAATCGAGTAGGGACCGGCCTCCTGCCTCGCGCCTCCGCCTACTCGCCCGTTCGTCTCACGGCACGTCCGGATCTCGGTGCTCGCTCCGACAGCTGCTCGCGGCAGCGTCATCGATCAGGGAGTTGTCGAGAAGCCAGTCGATGGCCCGGCGGGTTGCCCGAACGTGCTGGAAGGCGTGCCAGGCTGTCAGCAGGTGCGGATACTCCTCGTGCAGTTCGTCCTTGAACCGGCGGAAGGCGCCCCTGCCCTGGATGGCTCGCTGGAGCCTGCGGCCCGCCTGCTCGTCGCTGATTCGCTCGGCGAAGTCGGCCATGTCGCGGTGCCAGACGGAGGACGGTAGCGCCTCGATGGGGACCAGGTCGAGTTCGTCGAGGTCCACGGGCGTCTTCCCGTCGATGCCGCCGTCTGCCGTCCACATCATGATCTCCCCGCTGGCCGGATCGATGAGCCAGCGGTACTCGTACGTGCTCTGGTCCTGCAGCGCCGTTGCGATCTCTTCGAGATCGAGGTGGCGTACGTCGAGCATGGTGTCCGCTCCCGTTGCCGTGGTCGTCGGCAACTACGGTAGGTCCGCTTCCCTCTCGGCCGCGAGACTGCCGGCCCGGCGATTGTCAGCACGGGGACCGAGGCCGTGAGGTGACTACTGCTCCAGCAACCCGGAATCGGGAGACCGGTCAGCTACAGCCCAGCGGCGTCGAGGGTCTTGAGGAACGTCGGCCGGCGCTTGTGCTCAACCCGCAGCTCCGCGAGGTACTGCCCAAACGCCGCATGTTCTCCGGTGGCCTGGTACGCCGCTCGCAGGGCGGGGAGCAACGCGACGGCCCGCCGGTAGCGCCGCTTGTCGGCCGAGTTGAGGATCGCCTGCTAGACGAGGTCCCGGTACGGCTGGATCACCTCCTCCGGATGCGTCACGGCCCGCCTCTGCAGCAGGGTCTGCCACTGCGGCCCGCCGAGCCACCGCCGGTGGTGCATGGCCTCCCGCCAGGCCTGATCGTCGCGGCCCACTGCCAGCAGCACGTCGACCAGCTCGGAGGCGTACGCGGGCTGCTGGGTGATCCGGTCGCGCAGCACCCCCAGAGCCCACGCCGTCGGATCGTCGCCGCCTACCGTTTCCACGGTGTCGATCAACGATCGGTATCCGGCAGCAGCGGGGTGCCGTGCGAACTCCTCCCGCCGGACCCGCACGGCACCCGGCGCATCGCAGGCGGCGATGAGCCATGTCGACCAGGAGGTCACGGAGCCGGTCGGTGTAGGGCGAGCCGGCGTTGGCGGCCACGCCCCGCCGGGCCCAGTCGATTGCCTCGTCCCGGCGTCCGGTGGCATGTAGCGCCTCGGCGATCCGTTGGTACTGCACGGCGTTGGTAAGGTGCTCGGCCAGCACCGCGACGTACCGGTCGACATCTCCCGACACCTCAGCGAGCTGCTCGCGCAGGTCACGCACCGCGAACGCGCCGGTCCACGACTCCGTGTCGGCCACACGTGCCCGCTCGGCGACCAGCCGCTCCACCTCCGCGATCCCCCGCTTCCCCAGCGCGGGAGCGAAGTCGGCCAGTCGGACGCGGGGCCAGCCGGGACCGTCGCACTCCAGCTTCACCAGCCAGCCGGCCAGGCTGAGCGGGTTTGGCAGTGCCGCCACGCATGCCTTCGCGTACAGGTCCATGAGCTCCTGCAGGTCGTCTCCGATGATTCCGGAGGAGTCATCCAGGTACATCAGGGCCCGCGTGATGCGGTCGACGGCCTTGCGCAACACCGGCACCGCGAGATCCGCCCGACCCTCGGCGACCAACCGATCACACTCCTCGGCCACCTGGCGGGCGGTCTGCGAGTACTCACGTCGACGCCGGTAGGGATCCCGCCGGCGATCCCAGCGCAGCCGGTCCACCAACACCGTCAGATCGTCACCGGTCATCTGTCCATCTCAGCAGACCGCGACCCGGCCTCGGGAACGCGCCGCCCTATCGTGTGGGGCGTGCCGAATGACCAGGATCTGGACAACGCGATCGACGCGATCGTCGTCGACGCCTACGGCGCCGACGAGCAACACAGCGCGTTCCTCCGCCGTGATCGAGGACGAAACACTCCTGCCCACCGCGGCCACTCTGCTGGACACCCCGGTCACCGTCACCTCGATCGACTACACGAACGAGGCACGCGGCATCGTCGCCACCTGCCAAGGCCCGGATGGCGCGGGCGAGGTCACCCTCGCCGACCTGGCGTTCCCGCCGCACACGGTCACCGCCTGGATCCACGCCGCCTACCGGCGTTACCTCGGCCTCACGCCGTTCCCGGCCCGGCCCAGGCCCGAGTGGACCTGGCCCAGCACCTGACGACGCCTCAGCGACGGCGGGCGTACGCGGCCAGCCGCTCGCTGACCGGGCTGACCCGCGGTCGCGGCGCCCGTCGGAAGTGCTCCGGCTTGTATGCGCGGAGAAGTTCCTCGCCGTCGCGGGTCCAGTCGAAACGCGGCTTCTTCAGCAGCCGCCGGAACACCACACTGGCCCGCTCGGGATCACGCGCGGCCAGCCGACGCAGCACCAGCGGGCAGACGCTGTCATCCTGCAGGTACGCCAGCGTGTGCTCCCGGTAGCGGCGGCGGCGCAGCAGGTCCGGATCCGCGAACGCCGTTTCCACCAACCCGAACTCGGCGTAGAAACCCAACCCGTCAATCTCGTCGTAGATCATCGCCACCGTCTCCGCGTCCACGACATCCAACTACATCCTCGCCGCCTACATGGCCTCCGGCACGTAGCAGCGGCGGCGACACGCGGCTTTGCCGATGAGCGGATGTTTACATCAGCTCAGCGAGAGGTCGGTGGCCGACCGTTGAGAATGCGCTCGAAGAGGTGGCTGTCCTGCCATCTGCCGTTGATATACAAGTAGTTGCGTGCCGTCCCGAACTGCTCGAACCCGTTTTTCGTCAGCACCCGCTGCGAGGCAACGTTCGCCCGATTCGTGCTTGCTTGGACCCTGTGCAGGCCGAGATCCCGGTCGGCGAAACGGCAGAGTGCGCCAACCGCGGCGCTGGCGAGTCCTCGTCTGACCTCAGCGACATCCACCCAGTACCCCAGATTGGCGCTGCACAGCGGACCGAACGCAATCGTGTTGAGCGACGCGCATCCCACCACCAGATCGTCACGCTGCATCGCGCAGGCCAGCAGCGTGCCTTCCTTTTGCTGCTGCATCAGCGAGTCAAGCCGCCTGCGCTGGCCATCAAGGGTCCAGAAGGAGTTGGGTCGCTCCGGATCGAAGGGACGCAGGTGCTCGCGATTGCGCACGTACGCATCGAGTAGCGCGGGTGCGTCGCCGCTGTTGAGTGGACGCAGTAAGACCCCACCTGGCAGCACCGCACTAGCGATCATCCTGGCAGCGTAGTGGGTGACCAGTAGCAAGCAGCGTCCGCACATGCTGCGCCACACGTTCGTCACGACCATGCTCGACGCCGGCGTCAGCCTGCGCGACGTGCAGATCGCCGCCCGCCACGCCGACCCGCGAACCACCATGCGCTACGACCGGGCACGCAAGAACCTCGACCGGCACCCCAACTACATCCTGGCCGCGTACATGGCCTCCGGGACATAGCCAACCGCTCGCGGCTTTGCAGATGTGAGTGCGTCGACTCACTCTTCGGATTGAGCTTGATGTTGATGCCGTGCTAGGAACGCGCTGAATTATGGCGTGGCTTCTGTACCTGTTTGTATTGATGTGAGATAATCTTTGCGTGCAGGGTGTGGAGCGTGCTGACCGGGAGTTGCTGGACGCGGCGGCCCTGGTGGGGCATCTGGTGCCGGCGGGCAGTACGTATGCGTTCCTGGCCGAGCATCGGGGTCGGGTGTTCCCGGACGAGTTGTTCGCGGATCTGTTCCCGTCGGCCAAGGGCCGCCCGTCGATCCCGGCGCCGGTGGCGGCGTCGATCCTGACGTTGCAGACGCTGTTGGACTACTCGGATGCGGAGACCGCCGAGGCCGCCCGGTGTGACCTGCGGTGGAAGGTGGCCTGCGGGTTGGCGTTGGACGACAAGGGGTTCCACCCCTCGACGTTGACGTACTGGCGGCGCCGGCTGGCCCGTTCGGATCGCCCACACCGGATCACTGACGCGGTCCGGCAGGTGGTCGAGGCGACCGGGGTGCTGCGGGGACGGCGTCGCCGGGCGGTGGATTCCACGATCCTGGCCGACGCGGTGGCTACCCAGGACACCATCACCCAGTTGATCAGCCAGATCCGCCGGGTGGCCCGGGTGGTGCCCGGCGCCGCGGAGCAGGTCGCGGCGGCGTGTACCGGGCATGACTACACCCGGCCGGGTAAGCCGGACATCGACTGGGACGACCCGACGGCCAAGGACGCCCTCGTTTCGGCGCTGGTCAACGACGCCACCGCCCTGCTCGGCGCGCTGGCCGGGGCGACGCTGGACGAGCCGGCCGCGCAGGCCCTCGCGCTGCTGGCGTTGGTGGCCGGCCAAGACGTGGAACCGGCCGAGGGCTCCGACGGCACCGACGGGCGGTGGCGCATCGCCCGTAAGGTGGCCGAGGACCGGATCGTCTCCACCGTGGACCCCGGGGCCCGGCACACCCGCAAATCGCCTGAGGCTCGCCGCGACGGCTACCGCGCCCACGTGGCCGCCGACCCGGATACCGGCATCGTCACCGACGAGCAGTTGACCAAAGCCGCCGGTAGCGACAACTCCGATCCGGCCGTGGCGGCCCGGTTCCTCGCCAACGACCTCGCCACCAGCGACGGCGACGGCGACGGCGACGGCGACGGCGACGGCGGACCCAACACCACCAGTGCAGTCGGCACCCACACCGCCAGCGGCGCGGAGCACAGTGACGCCGAGGACGTGCCCGGCCGGGAATGGTACGGCGATTCCGCCTACGGCACCGGGGACCTACGCGATGCCCTCGGCCAGGCCGGCCACACCGCGATCATCAAACCCAAGCCGGTGCAGTCCCCGGTCGCCGGCGGGTTCACCATCGACGACTTCGCCGTGGACGAGGACGGCCAGACGGTCACCTGCCCGGCCGGGCACACCCGGCCGATCAGCCCGACCACCCGCACCGCCGCCTTCGGCGCGCTGTGCCGTACCTGCCCGCTGCGGGACCGGTGCACCAAATCCAAGACCGGCCGCAAGATCGTGCTGCACGAACACGACGCCCTGCTGCGCCAAGCCCGCCGGGACTGGACAACCGACCCGACCCTGCGGGAGCGGTACCGCCGGCACCGGCCCAACATCGAACGGGTCATCGCGCAGGTCGCCAGCCGCGGCGGACGCCGGCTGAAACTGCGCTACCGCGGCGTGGAACCCAACAACGCCTGGCTCAAACGACGCACCGCAGCGCTCAACCTCCGCAACCTGATCAACCGCGGCCTGCACTACACCAACGGATGGGCCCTGACCACCTGCTGAACCGGCTAACACCAGAGCCGAAAGACACCAGCACGACCTCATCCACCAGTCCACCAACGCCCAGACCCCCGACAACGTCACCACCTCGACCCGACCGCTTTCCAGCCGCTGGCAACCCGACCAAGCATCCACGCAGGGCATACCCCGAGGAACACCGAAATTCAGCACGTTCCTAGGAAGGGGCGGTTCGGAACCTGATCATGTAACGACGAGGGGCTGGCCGTGAACGCGTTAGGCGAGCTGGTGAGACTGCGGGCGATGGAGCCGTCGGACGCCGAGTCGCTGTGGCAGTGGAACCACGACTCGGACGTCATGCGCTGGATGAACGAGGGCTATCCCCAGACACCGGCTCGGGTGCGCAAGTGGCTGGACGAGCGGCCCCGCAACGACTACGGCGACCTGCTCTTCGGTGTCGAGGTCCTCAGCGACGCGACGCTGATCGGGCTGGTCCAACTGCATGGCGCCAAGCCAGAGACGGGAATCGCCGTGTTGGACATCTACCTCGGCGAAAAGGAGTACTGGGGCAAGGGCTTCGCCACCGACGCGGTGCGGACAGCGTGCCGGTACGGGTTCGAGAAGATGCGGCTTCACAAGATCACGCTGACCGTCGTCGCCGACAACCAAGCCGCCCATCACGTCTATCAGAAGGTGGGCTTCGTCGAGGAAGGCCGGCTACGCGAGACCTTCCGCCTCGGCGGCCGGTGGCACGACACGTACACGATGGGCCTACTGGAAGGCGAGCTACGGTGACGCCGTCGACGCATCGCCCGTCTACCTAAGTCCGCATCGGAAGAAGCCTACGGCCAAGTTGCCAGGACACAAAGCACGGATCTGCCGCGGACCGCGGGTCACGGAGCGCAGCCGGCCGTCCAAGGGCGGCGGCGCACGGACGTGCCGAATTGAGTGCGGTCAGTGTGTTTGGGTCGCCCAGACCGGCTGCTGGGGCTCGTCGTTGTGCACGATGATGTCGACGTGATTGGTCGGGCGGATCGTAGCGAAGTAGAACTGTTGGGAGGGGATGTAACGCTCGCGCCAGCGCCGTTCGACTTCGGCCCGAGATGACACCCGGCGCTCTCGGATCACGGCACGATCCACGGTCTTCTCGAGCGCGGTCGACACGAAGATGCGCAGGTCCCACCGATCAATCAGTTCCGGGCGCATGAGGAAGACGCCGTCGAAGACCAGTACGGCGTCGGCGGGAGCAGTCGTGACCGGGGGGGACAGCGCGGTATCCGCGGTGCGGTCGTAGACCGCGTGTTGGAAGCGTCGATCTCCGCCCGGGCCGAGCGGATCGAGCAGAACTCGGTTCAGCGCGTCGTAGTCGTGGGTGTCGAGGTAGCAGCCTTCGGGAGAGTACTCGCCGCGCGGATAGCGCTGTGCCCGGGGGAAGAGGAAATCGTCGATCGTCGCGCGGATGACGTTGCGGCCCTGTGTGCGCAAGACGAGGGCCAGCTCGTCGGCGAGCGTGGTCTTGCCGGCGGCGGGCGGTCCGTCGATGGCAACCCGCGCCGGGCGTGCGACTGTGACGGACCCGACTGCCTCAGCCAGGCGGCCGAGCAGCTCGTCGCGGGTGCCTTGATCCATGTCCGGCCCCGTCCTAGTCTCGCGAAGGCCGCCGGTCGAGCCGACCTTACGCGCGCCAGCCTTCTCCCGCCCGCCACCCCGAGTGAGTGAGATTGCCGTATGCGGAAGTGGCTGCGGTCACGGCGCAAACAGACTGTCATGCTAGCGCTGCTCGCTCGGTCTAGCGTGACCGGTCATGCCGCTGGTCACGGGTCGAAGCGCGGGCAGGAGCGGGTTTATGGTGGCCCGATGCTTGACCTGGGCAGGCTAGACCTGGAGGAGATCGCCACCGCGCTCGAGGACCAGACCGACTACGAGCACCGATGGCTGATCAACCCGCAGACCGGCGAGATCGTGTTCTGGACGACGGACGGCGGCATCGACGGGCACACGCCCATCGACCTTGACGACCTCGACCTGGTCGGTATTGATCCGCTGCCGTCCTACGTCTGGTACCAGGACATGGCCGACTTTGCCGAGAGGATCAGTGACGCGGCGGCCGGCCGCAGACTCGCCCGAGCGATCCAGGGCAAGGGCGCCTTCCGCCGGTTCAAGAACGAGTTGCACGAGGAGTATCCGCACCTACTGCCAGCGTGGTACGCCTTCCGAGACGTGCGCGCACAGCGGCGGGCTGTTGAATGGCTGGTCGACAACGCGCTGGTCAACGACGAAACGGGCGAGCGTTTCGTGGCCGAGCACCCAGATCCCGACCTTCCCTGAGCTGGCGCCCGCGCCGCGCGACTTCCTGCACCACGAACGAACACATCTGCCGCATCCGGGCGCTGACCTTCGTCGGTGAGCAACCGGATCTGCCGAATTGAGGACGTTCAGCGAGTGCCTGCTTATGGCACGCCCGCGTGCGCATCCGGACATCGACGATCGCTCGCGTGTACCTAGCCGAACGTTGACCTCGTCTCGTATGGTGCGAGGTCGCCGGCTCGGCGTGTTTCCGCTGGCAGCCTCCAGGCCCGGCTACAGCACCCTCTACCCGCGGTAACTGCGCGGTTGTCGGTACGCCGGTGGATACTGCCCGGCATGGCGAGCTTCAAGGACCAGGACCTGACTGATGCCGAGTTCCGCGAGTGTGACTTGACCCGCGCTCGTCTGATCGGTGTGGTAATGCAGGACGCTGTGATCGACGGGCTGGTCACCAATCTGGTGGTCAACGGAGTCGAGGTGACGTCGTATGTCGAAGCCGAGCTTGACCGCCGGTATCCGGTGCGGCTGCTGCTCCGCTCAGCCGATCCGGCGGACCTGCTGCAGGCTGTCCGGCAGCTGCGGGCCGGCTGGGCGGAGACGATCGAGCGGCTGCGAGCGATGCCCAGGGGTTCGGAGCAGCAGCGCGTCGGCGGCGAATGGTCGGCGGTAGAGACCCAGCGCCATCTGGTGTTCGTGCACGACTCGTGGTTCCGCCGCTGCTGTCTGGGATCGACCGAGCCGTTCACCGCGATCGGGCTGGCGTCCGAGTTCGTCCCTGACCAGGAGGAGCAGGGCCTGGACCGAGCGGCGGCCCCCAGTCTCGACGAGGTGCTGGCCGCGCGAGACGTGCAAGGCGCTGAGCTAGAGCGTTGGCTGTCGACGGTGACGGCCGATCAGCTCTCGGCGCCCGCGCCAGTGCCGGCGGGCCCGGGTTGGCCGCCGTATGCCAGGGGAAAGTCGGTGCTGGAGTGCGTTCAGGTGGTACTGAACGAGGAGTGGGCGCACCACGGTTTCTGCGTTCGTGACCTCGATCTACTCGGATCATGACTCTCGCCAAGAGGTTGCGTGTGACTAGCAAGGATTCACTCTCATGCCGCTGACCGTGCTGCATCGCTTGACCATGCGCCGAGCGTGAGGTAGGGGCTGTTAGCTTGCCTCGCGGTCGGGGGACGGCGACACTTGCCGCGTGACGACGTGTACGCGATCGACGGGAGGCGGGTGCAGACGCTTGAGGACTTCTGGAGAGTGATCGGCGAAGCCGTGAACGGTCCGGGCGGGTACTTCGGCCGGAACCTCGACGCGCTCCACGACTGTCTGCACGGAGGGATGGGTGCCCCCGAGCACGATGACTACATCTTCGAGTGGCGCTACCACGAGGTTTCCAGGCGCAATCTTGGATATACCGAGACGGCAAGACAGCTGAAAATCCGGTTCGATCACTGCCATCCGTCGAATCGGCCCTTGGTCAAGGCTGATCTCAGGGCCGCGAAGGCTGGAACCGGGCCGACCGTCTTCGACTGGCTCACTGGCATCCTCGACCAGCACGGCAAACTTCGTTTGGCATAGCGCTACCGCGGCTCAGGCTCGGGGCAGGCGTCCTCGACTCGCCTGTTTGAGGTTCCCCCGGGTCTGGACACCGTCCCCTCCTGGCCGACGACGCCGGGGCTTGTTGACCGAGTCGAAAGCATCCGGTCATGCCGCCGGTCAGGCGTCGCGTCGTCCTGTCGAACCCGATGAGCGGATGCCGACGGACTGGCCGTCTACATGACACCGGAGTTCGCTCTGCACCGGCTGGCCGACAACGGTGCCGTTGGCTGGTCGTATCCTCGCCGGGTGACGGACGAGGAGACTGCGGAGAATGTCATCGATCGCCTGCTCCTGGCGTTGGCGGCGCAACTCGACACGTCGCGGGATCCGGCCCTGGCGGCTGGTGCGGTCGAGGCGCTCGCCGATTTGAGCAGAGCCGAGGCCGATCTGATCTTCGGCCAGGCGGGCGTTCTGGTTCACTACGGCGCGGACACCGAACCGCTGGAGACTCTCATCCACTTGATCTCGGCCGTCCGACGCGGTGAGGCTTCGGGAAATGCCGCGGTCAGGCCGGGTGATGAAGTGCGACTCGTGGGTGAATTGCCAGAGAGTCTTGCCGGGTATGACGAGACGTGGCTCCGCGAGACCGTATTCGTCGTCCGCTACGCCGGTAGGGACGCGACGGTCGACGTGCAGTCGGACCTGACCGAGGATTACGTGATCGCGACGGTGCCGGCCGCCGGCGTGGAGCCCTTGCGGAGGTAGGGCAGCCCGCAGCACCGCCGCATCCGCTCAGGTACGGCTGTCGTCTATACGTCCGGTGGGTACGTCGGCGACAACCATGATGGCGGACACGTCGACGACGGTGACGCTTGCCCGCCCACGCATCCGCTCGGTGCCGCTGACCGCGCTGGTCGCAACTCCGGTAATGCGTCGCTACTCGAGGGTCAGTCCCATCCGACGCCGTATGAAGGCCCTCATAGACTTTCTTGGTGCAGGACGAGGACCGTACGCTGCCGCCCGCGCTGGCCGCAGCCCACGCTGAAGGCTTCTCCGCCGACCATGACGGTCACGACTTCGAGCCGTACGACGAGTTCATGTGGTCCGTCGAAACGCTTGAGTGGTGGCAATCCTGGACCGGCAACCCGACCGCCGGCACCGCACCGTTCCGAGTCTTCGGGCAAGACGGGTCTGGCGGTCTGGCCGCCTTCTGGATCCGCGTGCCTGACGCCCCGATCGAGACCCAGCCCATCGTGTTCCTTGGCTCCGAGGGCGAGCTGAACGTGATCGCCAGCAACCTCGGCGACTACCTGTGGCTGCTAGCCAATGGCGTCGGCCCCCTCGAGACCGTCGACGGCATCCACCGCACGACCACGCCCATCCCCACGCTTGCCGCGATCGCACAGCGCTACACCGGCGACACGCACCGGCCCACCGCGCCGGTGATCGACGCAGCCCAAGCCGAGCTCTGCGCGCTAACAACGCTGGTCGACACGACCGCGCGGTAGTTGCTGGCCGTACCCCGTTCACGGGCTCTGTGTCCTAGGGCGGGGCCAACACATGGTGGCAGGGGGCGAGCTTTCGTCGTGGCTTGATCGGAGATGATCACCGAGTGGCTGGGTTGATTGAACACTTGGAGTCGTTCCTCGGGCTCATCGCGGGTGGTAGCCGAGGCGACGATACGACGCCGGAGGGCGTTCAGGTGGCGTGGTTTGGCCCCGACGTCCCGTTCGGCGGCGTGACGACCCTGGTGACCGTCGGGCTGTCGCGGCGTCATCTCAACCTGCCGAGTGACGGGGCCTTGCACCAAGAGTTGGTGATGCACGTTCCAACCGATGACTATCCGGCTTGGGCGGCCGGGCTGTTGTTTCAGGTGGCCGGTGAGATGGTGCGCCGCGGGGCCGGCTTGTCGCATGGGCAGCTGATTGGTCCGCGCGGGCCTCTCTTCCCGGACGGCCAGACCACAGCCATCGTGGCGATCGGCCCGAGATATTTGCCGCAGTCCTTTGCCGTCTGTCACACCGAACCCGCGCCGGTGGTCTTCACGTGGTTGGTTCCGATCACCACGGGTGAAGCTGAGGTAATCCAGACGTTCGGGTGGGGGACGCTGGAGCAGGCATTCGCGGCTCAGGATCCTGACCTGGCTGACCCCGGTCGGGCAGAAGTGGCGCTGGATGGGTTGGGCTCGTAGGCCTCAGCGGGCGGGTGATCGGGTATCCGGATCTGCCGCGAAGCGCTCGTCACCGAGGGTGATGTCGACGCCGTTCGTCCGCGTCCGGACGTGCCTCTGA
This sequence comes from Micromonospora sp. NBC_00898, assembly GCF_045207895.1. Taxonomy (NCBI): domain Bacteria; kingdom Bacillati; phylum Actinomycetota; class Actinomycetes; order Micromonosporales; family Micromonosporaceae; genus Micromonospora; species Micromonospora sp. NBC_00898. The sequence goes on along the minus strand of NZ_CP108775.1, from coordinate 1,413,890 downwards.
CAGTGCATCGCGGATAAGCGGCCGACATCGGATCGTGTGCGACCATCACGTCTTGCGTGAGACGTCATGCCGATGAGGATGTCGCGGTTCCAGAGCTGGTTATGGATCGATGGGAAGGATCGAAGCCACCTGGCAGCTCCGTCGACGAAGCCCGGTGAGCACGAGCAGCGCCGCCGCGAGGTTGAACGGCGCCAGCCGCACCGCCGGCACCGACGGCGGACTGCGTGAACAGGATCAGATGGACGGAGATCACCACGAGGTAGCCCAGGCCGAAGACCACTCCCGTTTGGTCGAAGGCGTGCGGCACCCCACCGCCGCCACGAGAAACCCGGCCATCCCCGCGAAAAGCAGCAGCTTCTGCGAATGCGGCACGCCGGGGTGCTGCAACCCCGAACGCTGAGCCTGGCAGCCGGTAGCCGGCGGCGGCCGTTACATCCGTGGATCGCGCCTACGCCGCGGCTTTCGGCGCGGGATCGGACGCGGCGGCCAGCGCCGGCTCGCGCCTCGGCGTTGCGACCCGACCGGAACGCCAGGCGAGCACGCCGGCCCCGACGGCCGCGACCGCGCACAACGGCCAGAGCGCTGCGGGGGCGACGCTGTAGACGAAGGCGCCGACGGGTGGGGCGAGCATGCTGCCACTGGTCGCAGCGCCGGTGTAGAGCCCCTGGTACTGGCCGACCAGGTGCGGCGGGGCGGCGTCCAGCACATGCGCGGTGGCGGTCGTCTTGTAGAGGATCTCCCCCACCGTGAGCACGACCATCGCGGCGACGGCGAGCCAGCTGGCGGTGCCGAGGCCGAACAGCCCGAAGCCGAGCCCGACCAGGGCGTACCCGGCACCGATGATGCCCAGCGCCGGCAGCCTGCGCAGCGCCATCGTCGCCGGGATCTCCAGGATGAGGATCATGCCGGAGCCCAGAGCGATGAGCGCCGCGTAGAGGCCGATGGGCTGACCGTGGTCGCGCAGGTAGACCGGCAGGGTCGAGTAGAGCTGCCGGTAGACGATGTCCACGACCACGATCGCCGGCAGCAGGACCAGCAGGGCGCGGTCCGCGCGTACGCTGCGCCACAGGCCGTGGGCCTGGACTCCGCCCGGGGCCGGCGGCGGCTCGGTGGGCAGCAGCCACGCGGTCGCCGCCCTCACCAGCAGGGTGACGGCGCCGTCGATGACGAAGAGCCAGGTGAAGTCGTACGCCGAGAGCAGCGCGCCGAGCGGTGGCCCGATCACGCAGCCGGCGTTGAAGGCGGCCCGGGTGACCGCCACCGAGCGCCGGCGGTCGCCGGCGGGCACGGCGAGGGCAACCAGCGCGCCCTGCGACACTCCGGAGGTCGCGCCGGCGTAGCCCAGCAGCGGCATGCCCACCGCGAGGACCGCGGTCGGCAGCCACGGGATGGCCAGGGTGCTCAGCCCGACGAAGGCCGACGAGACCAGCAGGACCCGGCGGTGACCGAAGTGGTCGCCGAACCAGCCGCTGGTGAAGTTGCCGACCAGCATGCCCGCACCCAACCCACCGCTGATCAGCCCCGCAAAGCCGATCGGCAGGTCACGGGGGCCCGTGAGATACAGAAACAGGTAGAAGTACATGAACGTGCCAGCGGCGTTGACGAAACGACCGGCGGCGAGGGTCCAGACGATGCGGGGGATGTCACGCACACGTACTCCTTCTCAGCCTCGGCAAGAGACACACTGTAGGCGGACCGGATCACGAAGCCCCGGGAGCCGGCTGGTTGCCGGGAGATGGAGGATCGAGGGCGAACTGGCTGGGGCACCTGTAGGCCGAAGGGGGCTTGCTCACTGGCATCGCCCGGCAAATAGTCATGACCCGACAGGCGACGACGGCATGAGTCGGCAGGCTGCACCGACGCGGGCTCGCCCCTGCGCAGCCAAGACCAAGCACAATGTCATGGCCGCGAGGCGCGCCGTCATGCCGAGATGAGGATGTGTACGCCCAGTCAGCTGCCGTATCCGTGCCGCTACGCCGGGTCCCCCTCGACGAGCAGCCGGGCATAATTTCCCATCGACCGCTGGTAACGCGCCAGGTGCGGGGCGAGTGCGCCCAGCGCCAGCGCGACGGCCTCCCGCTCGCGCCCGACGTCGACCAGCGCCAGAGCCAGGAACCCCACGACCGCGTCGTCGAGCTCGTCGCTACCGGCGTCCCGTTCGGCCGTCAGGAGCGCCACGCTCTCCCCGGCGCGACCGAGGTTGCGCAGCGAGCTGGACATCTGGATGATCGTCCGGCGCCGCCGCAGCCCGGTGAGCCCAGCCTGCAGTGCCTGCCGGTAGAGCGGGACAGCCAGATCGGAGTGCCCGGTCGAGTCCTACGCGCAGGCGTGCTCGAACAGGCCGACCGCGCTGTCGGCCGGTAGTTCAGCGGCGAGCTCACCGATCCGACTGATGAAGTCGTCCTTGGCGAAGCTGTCCATCGTCGCCCACGCCTCGGCGACCCGCCGCTCCCAGTCGACGCTGATCTCGCTCTGGCTGGTCACGTCATGCATGGTGATCTCCCTCGTTGCGGGCGGCCGGTCGGCTCGCGCCCGCCCATCCTGGGAAGTCGCTAGACTCGACACCACTGATTCGGTCACAACCGAATCTCTCAGACTCTGCGGGGAGGAGCCAGCCATCGCGGCAACCCTCCGATTCAGCACCGCCGACCTGCTGCGCTGCCGGTTCGCAATCTCGCCGGCCTTCGAGACGCTGTCGGCGATCCGGCTCACCCTGCCGGCGGAGTCCCCCGGGCAGCACCGGCGCTGGCTGGACGCGGTCGCCGGCCAGGTCGCCGGAATCTGACCTGCGGCCGATCACCCTGCTGCAGCCCCGACGCGGCTACACCCCGGACTTCCTGGCCCCGCCCCCAGCCGGGCCGCTCGCAACCTTCGAGGACGATCTGGCCCGGATCGCAGACACCCCGCCCAGCCAGGTCGCCGCCGAGACCGCCCGATCCCTGCACGACACCCCGGGTGCGGCCGACAGCGAGATCGGCCGATACCTGCTCGGCGATCCCGTCGAGGTCCGCGCGACGCTGACCGGCCTGATCCGTACCGCGTGGCACCAGCTCGTCGAACCCAGCTGGCCCCGCGTGCGTGCCCTGCTCGACGCCGACGTGGGCTTTCAGACCAGGCGGCTCGCGGGTGGCCTCGACCGGCTCTTCGCGGAACTGCATCCCACCCTGCGCTGGCACGACAACACCCTCATCCGCGAGTACGGCGACGACGACCACCGCGACCTCGCCGGTGCGGGACTCGTCCTGATGCCCAGCGCGTTCAAGTGGGACCAGGTGGTCGTCGTGATGGACGAGCCGTGGCAGCCCACCGTGATCTATCCCGCCCGCGGATCCGGCACGCTCTGGCAGCAGCTCAGCGGCACGCCCGACGCCGCACTGGGTCGCCTGATCGGGCGGACCCGGGCCGCGCTGCTGATCGGGCTGACCGAACCCGCGACGACGACGACGCTCGCCCACCGGCACGCTCTCGCCCCGGCCACCGTCTCGGAACGCCTGACGGTGCTGCGCGACGCCGGGTTCATCATCGGCGAACGCCACCGGCACGAGATCCGCTACCGGCGTTCGGCGCTGGGCACCGCCGCGGTCGACCGGCGGTCTCGAGCAACCACATCTGCCGCGCTCCGCGCGGTTGCAGCTAGACGGTTGGGCCCGGCTGGGCCGTTTTCGGGAGCCCGCTCATCATGAGCGGGCTCCCCGGAGCCTGGCCCGGCTCGAACGGTGCTGCCACCCCTGGGTTCAGTGACGCGCGGTACCGGCACCGCACGTTGGGCAGGCCGGCCTCCGAGCTTAGTGCGTCCAAGCCCAAGGCAGGGGTATCCGCACATGCCGCTGGTCGAGCGTTGGAGGCTCAGGTAGTAGCGCACGTCCGAACCTAGCCGCATTGCGGACGTGCAAACCGTCGGGCAGCATGCGTTAGCGCCTTTGCAGTACAACCACGGGGATCTGGCGGGTGGTCTTCCGCGCGTACCCGTCGTAGCCCTTGTACATGTCGGCCATCTGCTGCCACAGGCGCTCGCGGTCCTCGCCGGCTGTTTCGACGGCGGTGACCAGGTACGTCTGCCGGCCGATCTGGATGGAGGCGTCCGGCTGCGAGCGCAGATTGAGCCACCAGGCGGGGTGCCTGGCGCTGCCGCCGTTGGACGCGATGATCACCCATCGGTCGCCGTCGGTCTGGTACATCAACGGCACCGTCCACGACCGCCCCGACTTGCGCCCGGTCGTGGTCAGCAACAGCACCGGTGCGCCGAACATCTTGCCGCCGAGCTTCCCGCCGCTGCGCCGGTACAGCCACACGGCCGTACGCAGAAACCCTCGCATGAGCGCTCTACCGAATCCGCCAGACCGTTTCGCCATGGTCACTATCTACCAGACCAGGGGGTCGGTGGATAGCCGGCTTAGGTCGCCAGATGCGCGCTCATGCCGCGGTCCGGGGCGCTGGGTAAGGCCCGCGGAGGCCAATATTGCGTTGCTCTCACCGTGGTGTGGCCAGTCAGACTCGGTCCGTGCCGACGCCGCCGCCTGTCCGCAAAATCCGGTTCGATGTCCGTCCGTGGGGCGACCACCCGAAGCCGGCACGTGAACTCTTGCCCTACGTCGACAACGTCAGCTTCGTGGATCTGGTCCGCGGCTATGAGCAGGCCGCCGGCTATGACGTGCCCGGCGCGTATGCCGGGATCGTGCTCGACCACTTCAACTTCGGCGACCTTAGCTCCTACCTCACCGGAGCACCGCAATCCTCGTACTGGGCGAAACGAGGGGTGATCGCTCTCCTCGGCTGCGACTGCGGCGAGGTTGGCTGCTGGCCGTTGGAAGCCCGAGTGCTCGTCGGCGACGGCCTGGTCACGTGGCGCGGCTTTGCTCAGCCCTTCCGCCCCGACCGCGACTATGGAACCTTCGGCCCCTTCGTGTTCCAACGCAGCCAGTACGAGCGGGCGATCCGCGAGGCCACCGTCATCGCGTCGATGTTCGACGAACCCCGATAGATCCCGCATCCTTGACGCCCCAGGGCTTGACCAACGGTCAGTGCGCGCATCTGCCGCCGAGGGCGCTCGGACGCGAGCGGTCCAGCCCACGGCCCGCAGTGCCTTGCCTGCTCGATCTCTCGCCGAGGTGCTCCGTCGTCGAGTAAGGCGGCGTCTCAAGTGGTGGCCTTGGCCCATCGGCGGTCCGGCGCGGTTGGCTGCACGGTCCCTTCGGCAGACTTCAGCTGAGCTGTTCGGCCCGACATCCTGCCGCAGCTTCGGCTCGAACGCACTCTCTTGCCGCAGACAAAGCGCGCCTGGTGCTCCGGATCTCATCACCATGCGTGGGCGGAAGGCTCGATCGGCGGCGAGGACGGTGAAGCTGAGGCGGAACATAGGGGTGGGCCGCGTCGTGTCACCGGAGGTAACCCGACGGCCCGGCGTACGGGGGTGCCCCCTCGCGCTGGCCGCATCCGTTTGCAGCGGCCAGATGGGAAAAGCGGCGGCCTCGGCCGCACCGATTGCCCGCATGTGCAGGTGACTCGTCATGGCTCTCTGGGTGGCACCCTGTGTGCGGCGAGGGTGCAGTGCAGGACCGGCACGAGCGCCAGCGCGGGCACCAGGCGGATCGGGTCGGGGCGGCTGGCGCACTGTGGGGTTATGGGTCGTGTCCGAGGATCGACACGAACCGATTCCCAACATAGGTTGCGCCTTCTCGGCGTCATCGCGCGCGGCTGATTGCCAGCCTAGCTGGACGGGATGAGGTCGCTCTGGCCGCACCGGACTCGACGATGACGGTGTCGACGCCGGCGCCGCCGGACCCGTGGGCACGGTCGTTTCAAGATCATGTGGTGAGTTGGAGGATGGTGAAGGGTCGGTGCATGTCGCGGCTGGCCCAGCGGGTGGCTTCGGTGATGTCGTGGCGTCCGGCCAGGCGTATTGCTCCGATGGCGAGGTTGCGGAGGGTGGCCATGATGCGGGGGCCGGAGCGGGTTCGGGTGGTGGAGGCGTCTTCGGCGTAGAGGGTGTCGCGCAGCCAGTGCAATGACTCGACGCCCCAGTGGCTTTGGGTGTAGCCGGCCAGGTCGGCGGGGCTGGCGACGGTGGCGGGTAGGTTGGTGACGCCGAGCGCGGCGGCGGCGCTGGGGTGCTCTCCGGCCAGGTCGGTGACGTAGCGTTCGACGAGGTAGACCTGTGCGGCGTGGGGGAACGGCAGGTCGGGTGGCGCGGGAAGCACCCGGATCGTGCGTCGGGTGATCCGGGCGTGGCCGATGTCGGTGTGGCAGTACGTGATCGGGGTCTGCGACCAGGGCAGGGCGTTGACCGCGGTGTAGAGGGCTTGGCGGTTCTCCTTGACGGGCAACACGTAAAAGCCGTCGCGGGCGTGGATGTGCGCCGCGGTCGCCTTGACGGTGTGTAACGCATCGGCGGTGACCACCGCATCGCGTAGATCCCGGATCCGGTCCAGAACCTCGGTGGCGTGCGGCACCTCGTTGGACTTGGTGTCGATCTGGGTCTGCGCGGCGACGACCGTGACGTCGCCGGGCCGGCCGGCCAACGCCGCGAGGAGGTGAACCTGGGTGCCGTCGGCGTCGGTGGCGCCGCGGACCACCTTGCCGTCGAGGCGTACCTGCATCAACCCCGACGGGCCACTACCGTCGGGCTCACCGGCGGCGTCGGGTGCGGTATCCGGGCGCTCATCGGCCATTCGGGTCATCAGCCAGGTCCCCACCACCTGGTCGAATGTCTGCGCGTCCGTGTCGGTGACGACCCGCCAGATCGTCGCCTTCGACGGCGGGAACCTGACCGTGGGCTTGCCACCGCCGCGTTCGTACAGGCGCCGCCGCAGCGCCTCGGGCACGTCGGCGACCCAGCCGGCGATCGCGGTGTAGCCACGCATCCCGGCCACGACCGCTCCCGCGGCCAACGCCAGGACCACCGCGACCGGGTGATCCCGGCCCTGCTCCGAGCGCCCGTCCGACACCGCGGCGAACAGTTCGAGCAGTCCAACCCGCCCCGCCGTCGCGGGAAGGCAAACCTCGGACGCTAGGGCCGGCGCCTCGACGACCCTGATGGCAGACTGGTCCACAACGAAGCTCCGGGGTGACGTGGATCTGTGAGAGGACCCCATGTCATACCGGAGCTTCGCCCCTATCGACTGAGCGACACACCGCCGACGAGCAGACCGCGGCAGACATCACCGTCCACACGCGACCCGTCCCGAGCAGCTCACCGACCCCACCAGCCCAAGATCAATGATCTTGAAACGCCCGTGGACCCGTGGGCGTCGCACAGCCGGAACTCGGCTTCCCGCGGCACGCTGTCCACGTACCCGTTGAGAGGCCGTCGATGACCACGACCTGATACCCGGCGGCGACCAGCCGGTGCGTGGCGACAGCCCCAACGTAGGCCGGCTCCTCGGGTGACGAGCAGCTTCTTTGACTCTGCCTGTTGTCGTCGGCCATGCGAGATCGGCACGCCGGGCAACCAGATTGATAACGATCATGGTGCCTGCCCGGTTCGATCCAGCCGACCTCAGCGCCGATCCAGCCGTCGGCGAGTCGACACCAGGGCGATGTGGCAACTTCTTGCCACCTCTGCAACAACTTTCTGCTGCTCGGCTGGCCTTCAGCTCTTCCCGGACGACGGGATCTACCGACCCGCCGTTCGCCAGCCCGTTCACTTTGATGTGTATAGATGGTAGCTTCCTGGAAACATTGCAAGGTCTTGCATTGATCAACCGTCGGCGGGTGGGCCCACCCTGCCGGCTTCCTCGCACCACCCCCGTCCCGCGAGGAGGTCTTCGCAATGAACCCCCGATTGCGCTCCCTGCTGCTCGCCGCCGCCCTGGCCGTCGGTCTCGTCTTCGGCTTCGCGCCGAGCCTCACCACCGCGCCGCGGGCCGAGGCGGCCGTCAGCCTCACCCCGGGCGCCAAGGATGTGATCGTCCACCTGTTCCAGTGGCCGTGGTCGTCAGTCGCCAGTGAATGCACCAACGTCCTGGGCCCCAAGGGCTTCGGTGGGGTGCAGGTGTCCCCACCCCAGGAACACGTCGTCCTGCCCGGCCAGAACTTCCCGTGGTGGCAGGACTACCAGCCGGTCAGCTATCAGCTGGTGTCGCGGCGCGGCAACGGCGCCAGCTTCGCCAGCATGGTGCAGGCCTGCCACAACGCGGGCGTGAAGGTGTACGTCGACGCGGTGGTCAACCACATGGCCGGCGGTGCCTCCACCGGCCCGGGCAGCGCCGGCTCGACCTACACCCACTACAGCTACCCGGCCGTGCCCTACGGCAACGACGACTTCCACCACTGCGGCCGCAACGGCAACGACGACATCCGCAGCTGGACCGACCGGTGGGAGGTACAGAACTGCGAACTGCTGGACCTGGCCGACCTGAAGACCGAGTCGGCGTACGTGCGCGGCAAGCTCACCGGCTACCTCAACGATCTCCGCTCGCTCGGTGTCGACGGGTTCCGCGTGGACGCCGCCAAGCACATGCCCGTCGGAGACCTGCAGGCAATCCTGGGCGGCGTCAGTGGCAGCCCGTACGTCTACCACGAGGTCATCGAGGGTGGGCCGGGCGAGATCAGCCCGACCGAGTACACCGGCATCGGCGACGTCACCGAGTTCCGCTACGGCGACGTGGTGGGCAACGCATTCCGCGACGGCAACCTGGCCAACCTCAACAACCTGGCCAACTCCATGCTGCTCGCCTCCGGCAACGCGGTCGCATTCATCGACAACCACGACACCCAGCGCAACGGCCGCGCGCGCCTGACCTACCAGGACGGCTCCACCTACGCGCTGGCCGAGGCGTTCATGCTGGCCTGGCCCTACGGCGTGCCGCAGGTCATGTCCAGCTTCGCCTTCACCAACAGCGACCAGGGCCCGCCGGCTGACAGCGGCGGCGCCACCACGGCGGTCAGCTGCGGCAACGGCTGGGTCTGCGAGCACCGCTGGCGGACCACCGCGAACATGGTCGGCTTCCGCAACACCGTGGCCGGCACGGGCGTGAGCAACTGGTGGAGCAACGGCTCGAACCAGATCGCGTTCGGCCGCAACGGCAAGGGGTACGTCGTCTTCAACCGCGACGGCGGCCCGCTGAGCCGGTCCTTCCAGACGAGCCTGCCCGCCGGGACGTACTGCGACGTCGCCAACGGTGACGTCAACGGCACCACCTGCACCGGCGCGGCGTACACCGTTGACGCCTCCGGTCAGTTCACCGCGACCGTGCCGGCGGGGGCCATGCTGGCGCTGCACATCGGCGCGCAGGTCTCCGGCGGCGCTGGTGGCTGCACCACCGTGACTGCCACGTTCGCCGTCGACGCCCAGACGGTCTGGGGCGAGAACATCTTCGTCGTCGGCAACCGCCCAGAGCTGGGCAACTGGAACACCAACAACGGTGTCGCCCTGTCGGCGGCCACGTACCCGATCTGGCGGGGCTCCGTCGCGCTCCCACACGACGTCACGTTCGAATACAAGTACATCAAGAAAAACGAGTCCGGGTACGTGATCTGGGAGAGCGGCACGAACCGCATCGCTTCCACCACCGGCTCCTGCACGGTGACCTTCAACGACGTGTGGCGCAGCTGAGGAGCCGACGATGATCACACGACGCACACCCCGACGCCTCGCCCTGGCCGTCACGATGCTGCTAGGCCTGACCGGCGTGCTGTCCGCCGGCCTGATCACCGCACCGCCAGCACGGGCCGCGATCGACGCCCAGGCACTGGGCGCCCGCTATGACGGGACCGCCAGCAACATCACCTTCCGCGTCTACTCGTCGACGGCCACCCGGATCGCAGTCTACCTCTACAGCACTGCCGCCGGGGCGCAGGAAAAGATCAGCTACGTGCTGACCGAGAGCAGCGACATCTTCGCCAAGACCGTCAGCGTGGCGGAACTGAACAGTTACGGCATCACCGGCACGGTCTACTACGGCTACCGCGCCTGGGGTCCGAACTGGCCCTACCACACCGACTGGACGAAGGGTTCGACCGCCGGCTTCATCTCCGACATCGACTCCGCCGGCAACCGGTTCAACCCCAACAAGCTGCTGCTCGACCCCTACGCGCGGGAGATCAGCCACGACCCGCAGACGCCGAGCCACACCGACATGAGCGGCTACCGCTCCGGCGCCAACCGCGCGGTCGACACCGGCACGTTCGCCCCCAAGGGCATCGTGCTCAGCCCGCCGGCCGGCGGGTTCGGCACGAAACCCACCCGGGCGTTCAAGGACGACATCGTGTACGAGGTGCACGTACGCGGGCTGACCAAGAACGACGCCACGATCGCATCAGCCTACCGCGGCACCTACAAGGGTGCCGGGCTCAAAGCCCCTTACCTGGCATCGCTGGGCGTGACGGCGGTGGAGTTCCTGCCGGTGCAGGAAACCTTGAACGACACCAACGACGTCAACCCCACCAGCACAGCCGGGGACAACTACTGGGGGTACATGACGCTCAACTACTTCGCCCCCGACCGGCGCTACGCCTACGACAAGTCCCCCGGCGGGCCGACCGCCGAGTTCAAGGCCATGGTGAAGGCGTTCCACGACGCCGGAATCAAAGTGCTCGTCGACGTGGTGTACAACCACACCGGCGAGGACGGGCCACAGGGCGACAAGAACACCTACAACGTGTTCTCCTGGCGCGGCCTGGACAACCCCACGTACTACTCGCTGACCAGCGACCGGCAAAGCCCGTGGGACAACACCGGCGTCGGTGGCAACTACAACACCTTCAACCCCGTCGCGCAGAACCTCATCGTCGACTCCGTCGCCTACTGGAAGAACACCCTCGGCGTCGACGGCTTCCGGTTCGACCTGGCGTCCGTGCTGGGCAACACCTGCCAGCACGGGTGCTTCAACTACAGCCGGACCAACACCGGAACCGCGCTCAACCGCCTCGTCGCGGAGATGCCCGCTCGCCCGGCGGGCGGCGGGTCCGGTGTCGACTGGATCGCCGAACCGTGGGCCATCGGCGGCAACAGCTATCAGGTCGGCAACTTCCCCGCCGGCTGGTCGGAGTGGAACGGCATCTACCGCGACACCCTGCGTCGCGACCAGAACAAGATGGGCATCGACGCGGTCACCCCAGCCAACCTCGCCGACCGCTTCGCCGGGTCGTCCGACCTCTACGGCGACGACGGCAGACGCCCGTGGAACTCGGTCAACTTCATGGTCGCCCACGATGGGTTCACCCTGAAGGACCTCTACACCTGCAACAGCAAGAACAACAGCCAACCGTGGCCGTACGGTCCGTCCGACGGCGGCTCCGACGACAACATCTCCTGGAACCAGGGCGGCGTGGCCGCCGACCAACGCAAGGCGGCCCGCAACGGCCGAGCGTTCCTCATGCTGTCGGCCGGCACCCCGATGATGAGCGGCGGCGACGAGTACCTGCGCAGCATCAACTGCAACAACAATCCGTACAACCTCGACTCCAGCGCCAACTGGCTGGACTGGACGCCCGACACCAACCAGACGAACTTCTCCACCTTCACCAACCGGCTGCTGGCCTTCCGCAAAGCGCACCCCGCCCTGAGGCCGGTGAACTTCTACACGGCCGCCGACACCAACGGCAACGGGCTCGGCCAGCTCGAATGGTTCATCCCGGCGGGCACGACACCCGACTCCACATACTGGGGCAACGCGAACAACCACGCGTTGGCCTGGCGCATCGACGGCAGCGAGTTCGGCGACAGCGCGTCAGCGATCTACGTCGCCTACAACGGCTGGTCCGGCGACGTCACCTTCACCCTGCCCGCACCACCCGCAGGAAAGCAGTGGTACCGGGTCACCGACACCTCCACCTGGGCCGAAGGACCCAACCAGGTAGCCAGCCCGGGCAGCGAAGCCCTCATCGGCGGCGTCTCCACCACGTACGTGCTGCGTGCCCGAGGGCTGCTCCTGCTCATCGCCAGGTAGATCCACAGGACCACTCAATTTCGCTGCTGGGGAAGGGGTGTCTGCCCCTTCCCCAGCACCCCGCGCGCGGGGAACGGCCCCGACACTCCGCAGCCCTACCCAGCCCCCGTGGCCTTACCAACTCGGAGCGGCGGTTGAGCCGGTCACGCGGGCGGACCCGCGGCGCGCCATCCGACGACGTCCACATGTGCTTTTCCACAGCATGATCGGCCCCCTTCCTTCGGCTGATCAGTCCACCTGGCACCGGCAGCGGCGCGGCGGGTCGCACCCCTGGTGGCGGTCGGGCGACGCTGCCCCTGTCGTCACTCGACGAGCCGCCTGTCCAACGTGCTACGCCCTGCCGGAGCAGGCCGCGGTGGTGCGGCCGGCCCGCCGCCGGCACCGCCCACCTCGGCGGGGGCCGTGTGCAGTCGAGCACGCCGGAGTCAGGCACCCTGCCGCTGCGATTCGCTGGCTACCGCCTCGGCCATGCCGGCGATGGTTGCCCGGTCATACATGATGTGCAGGGGGAGGTCGGCACCCAGCCGGGCACGGATCCGCGCCGATATCTGTGCCACGGTCAGCGAATGCCCGCCCAGGTCGAACAGGTCGTCGTGGACGCCGATCGCGGCCGTCCCGAGCACTTCGGACCAGATCTGCTGGATCTCCCGCACCGGTCCGGCGGTCATGGGGGCGTCACTGGGCGAGAATGGAACATCGGGCTCGGCAGCGGCGACCGGGCGGGCGCGCAGGGCGACGCGATCGATCTTGCCGTTGGCGTTGAGTGGCAGGGAGTCGATCAGCTCGATGACGCCTGGCACCATGATCGCCGGAAGCGCGCCGGCCAGGTGCTCCCGGAGCACGTGTGGCGAAGGCGGCGGTCCCGCCGGCACCACGTACGCGACGAGACGCTGCTCCCCCGCCGCGCCCACCGCCACGACCGCCGCCCGTGCCACCTGGGCGTGTTCAAGCAGTCGCGCCTCGATCTCGCCCAACTCGATCCGGTGGCCGCGCAGTTTGATCTGTTCGTCCCGCCTACCGGCGAACTCCAGGACGCCGTCGTTTCGCCGGCGTACCAGATCTCCCGTGCGATAGAGCCGTGCTCCTGCCGGGCCGAACGGGTCGGGGCGGAACCGATCGGCGGTGAGCCCGGGCCGGCCGAGGTAACCGCGCGTCAGCCCGGCACCGCCGATCCACAGCTCACCGAGCAGGCCCGACGGCACCGGGTCGCCCCACTCGTCCAGGACATGCACGGTGGTGTTGGCGATCGGGCGGCCGATGGCGCCCTGGCCGGATTCCGGCGTCTCCGCAGCGGTGGACCAGATGGTCGTCTCAGTGGGGCCGTACACGTTGAGCAGTCGTGCGGCACGCACGCCGAGCTGCCGCGCCAGCGGCTCGGTGAGCGCCTCGCCGCCGGTCAGGGCCGTGATCCTCTCGACGGCCAAGCCACCGTCGAGCATCAGCTGCCAGCCGGAAGGGGTTGCCTGAACATGGGTGACGCCGCTGTCTCTGGCCAGCTGGGCGATACGACGCCCGTCGTGGGCGGCCTCAGGTGGCACGATCACCACGGTGCCGCCGCTGATGAGCGGCAGAAAGAGCTCCAGGGCCGCGATGTCGAAGGTCAACGCGGTCAGGGCGAGCCAGCGGTGCCCGAGGCCCGATCCGAGCCGGTTCCGGAAGTCCAGCAGCAGGTTGGCCAGGGACCGGTGTTCCACCTGCACCCCCTTGGGCTGGCCGGTGGATCCGGAGGTGTACAGCACGTAGGCACACTCGGCCGGATGCGGCGAGCGCCTCGGCGAAAAGCTGACGGAATGTGGGCCTGCGTTGTCCCACAACAGGATCCGGACAGCGGCGGCGGGCGGCAGCGCGCTCTGCCACTCGCTGCTGGTCAGCACCAGGTCAGGTTGCGCGTCGGTGAGGATCCTGGCGTTCCTCGCAGGCGGGTGCTCCGGGTCGAGCGGCAGATAGGCCGCGCCGCAGCGCAGTACCGCGAGCTGGGCGACGAGCGCATCGACCCCACGCCGCGCCAGCAACGCCACCACGGCGCCGGACCCGATCCCGGCATCGCGCAGCCGCTGGGCCAGCGCGTCGATCGCCGTTCCCAGCTGTTCATAGGTAAGTGAGCCGCCATCGTGCTCGACCGCGATCGCGTCGGGCGTCCGGGTGATCTGTTCGGAGAGCAGCTTGGGCAGGGTGACCTGCGGACAGGCGGCGGTGGCGTCGCCGGTGCGCGCCCTGGCCTGCTCGCTCGCCATGAAAGGCAGGCTGGTCCAGGGCTGGTCGGGCTGATCGGCTGCCGCCCGGACCAGCTCTCGCCAGTGTTGGGCGATGCGCTCGGCGTCGGGCCGGCCCATGACGTCGGGGTCGAACTGCAGCATCACCCGCCACTGTTCCGGGCCGTCAACCATGTGGATGCGCAGGGCCCCACGGCTGGTGTGGTTGGGCAGCGCCCACTCCACGGCGGCATCCAGCCCGGGGAACTTCGCGGCGGCCTCACGCCGCCGGTAGCCGAGCGTGACCGGCGCCAGTGCGACCGCGGGGCGGACACCGCTCACGGCGCGCGACAGAGGCACCTCCCGATAGCGGTAGAGTCCGTCCACGTCGGAGCGGAGGCCGAACTCGTCGACCAGTCGGTCGGCGAAGTCGCGAAACGTCTCGCCACGATGCGGGGCGAGGGCGACCGGCAGCTCATTGACATGAGCGCCGATGCGGTTGCGCTCCGCGAGCGAGCGGGTGCCCAGGTCAACACCGATCACCGGTGCCTCGTTGCCGTAACGGCGCAGCAGCATCAGCCAGGTGGCGAGCGTGAACACGAATGGGCTGTGGCCGAGCCGGCGGCTGGGCGCCCCGATCGCGGTCCGCAGGTCGTCGTCGAGGTCGAATTCGACGACCTCGCCCGGCCCTACCATCCTGGGCATGCCGCGCAGGCCGGGCAGGGCCACCTCGGCCGCGCCGGTGTGGCGTCCTTCCCAGAACTTCCTGGCCCCGGCGAGCAGGTCCGGCAGCCGCCGGACCGGCGGTGCAATGGCATCGGCGTCGAGCTGCGGCAGCGGTTCACCGGCGTAGGCGGTCGCGAGATCGTCGATGAAGATGGAGGTCGACTGGCCGTCGAAGACGAGGTGGTGCGCGACGACCAGCAGCCTGGCTCGTTGCGGAGCCAGCCGCATCAGGGTGCAGCGCAGCAGCGGTCCGTGCGCGAGGTCGAAGGGCCGCACGATCTCGGCGCGCTCGATCGCTCGCGCGCTGTCCGGATCGTCCTGCATGTCCATGACTGCCAGGTGCGGCGGCACCGCCGCGGCGATGCGCACCGGCAGCCCGTCACGCTCGACGAACGCACTGGCCAGCAACGGGTGGCGGGCGATCACCTCGCGGGTCGCGGCGGCCAGTGCGGCCTCGTCCAACGGGCCGTGGAAACTGATCGCGAACGGCATCGAATAGACGGTGCCCAGCCCGCCCATGCGTTCGGTGAACCAGATGCCGCTCTCGGCGAGCGTGGCGGGCAAGCTGGTTGGATCACTCGCGTTCATCGTGACTTCTCTCGGTGACGGCGGGGTCGGTGGCCAGCGCGGTCAGGTGGGAACGGCTGAACGGGTCGGCCATGGCCGCTGGCCCTGCCCCAACCGGCACGCCGGTTGCGGCGCCTGGCCCGGCGGCGGGGTCGCCGCTCAGACCCGGGTCGGCGGCGAACGTCGACATGAAGGACCGGCCGAACGGGTCGGCCACCGTCGCGGCTGGGGCTGACGCGGAGGGGTCTTTCCGCGTCGGCAGGTCGAGCAGCCGCCGGATATCGGGTTTGATCGGTTTCCCGGTCGGGTTGCGGGGCAGCTGGTCCACCACCAGCAGCCGTACCGGCAGCTCCGCCCGGGACAGCCGCGCGGACAGGAAGTCGCGTACCTCGTCCATGTCGACCGGGCAGTCCAGGCGCACCACGGCCGCGGGGACCGCACCCATCACCGGATGCGGCAGGCCGACTGCGGCGGCCTCGGCGACGGCAGGGTGTTCCAGCAGCGCTGCCTCGATCCGCAAAGTCGAGACCTTGAGTGCGCCGGATTTGATGATGTCGGATTCACGGTCGACCAGGATCAGGTACCCGTCGGAATCGAGCCGGCCGAGGTCTCCCATCCGCACCCACCCGTTGCGGAACACCGCCGCGCTACCCGACGGGTCGCCCAGATAGGAGCGTGGTGGGGCGTCGGAGCGCAGCCAGACTTCGCCGACCTCGCCGGGTGGCAGCTCGTGGCCTTGATCGTCGGTGATGCGCAGGTCACGGTGGCTCACCGGGCGGCCCAGCGCCTCCGGCCGGTCCGGATCGACGATCATGCTGATCTGCGCCGGCACCGCCTCGGTCGAGGTGTAGTAGTTGACCAGTACCGCCCGTGGGAAAGCCTCAGCCAGGCCACGGGCGGTCGCCGGCGGAAGCGCGGCAGCCGACGAGCTGAGCAGCTGCACGCAGGACAGGTCGTATCGCCGGTGGGCACCGCTACGCAACAGCTCGGCCGCCATCGACGGGACGAGGAAGACTGTGCCCGTCCGGTGCTGGTCGATCAGGCCGCAGAACTGGTCGGCATCGAAGCGGCCCGCGCACAGCAACGTGGGAGCGGCGGTGAGCACTTCGATCAGCATCATCTGCCCGGCGTTGGTCCCGATGGGGAAGGCGTGCACCATGGCCTGCGAATGCGCGTAGCGCCGCGGCCGCGGGTTGAGCACCTGCCCGTGGCACAGGTTGGCGTGGCTTGCGGCGACGTCCTTGGGGACTCCGGTGCTGCCCGACGTGCAGACGATCTGCGCCACGTCATCCGGGTCGGGAGCGTTCACAGGTTGATCCACGAGGGACAGGCCCGCCACGGCCAGGTCGGCGCCGGGGGTGCTCCACCAGGTCCCGTCCGGCGGCGGCAGCTCGCCCTGGTGCAGCACCGCGCTCGCGCCCACCCGGCGCAGCACTCCGTGCACCTGCGCGGCCGGAAGGCTTGCTGACACCGGGATCGCCGCCGCGCCAGCGGCGACGACGCCGCAGAAGGCGACCGCGTATCCGCACCAGTCGTCGCCGTAGAGCAATGCGACACGAGCGCCGCGCCGCACGCCCCGGCTGGACAGTGAGCGGGCGATGGCTTGAGCGTCACGATGCCAGGCAGCGAACGTGAGGGACCGGCCGGTGCTGTCCATGATCGCCACTCGCTGCGGCTCGCGCCCGGCGCGGACACGCAGCAGGCCCGGCACGGTCAGAGGCATGGCGGCAGGCATCCCGGCGACCTCGCATCGGCTCGATCAAGTCTCGGGACACTAACACCGCGGGGTCGATCCCTGAAAGGTGCTTCAGAAAGTTTCAGCACGGCCTTGCACAGACGTTGGACGATGGCGCAAAGTCTGTGACCGACGCCGGAACCAGCCGGCCGTCGGTGCCACGGGGGGCCGAACCCATGACGTTGACACCTTCGCGGTCAGCCTCGGAGGCCGATCCGCAGCCCGTAGGCTGGAGCCCGACCGAGGTAGCGCTGGCAGCGATCTGGCGCCGCCTGCTGATGGCGCCGACAGTCGAGCGCGATGATGAGTTCTTCGCCCTCGGCGGCGACTCGTTCCGAGCCACCCAGCTGGCCGCCCTGGTTCGCGGCGCGTTCGGCGTGGCGGCAGGCGCGACGCTCGCCTTCGACCGGCCGGTGCTTGCCGGGCAGGCGGCGTGGATCGACGCCGCCGCACGCACATCCGGCCCGACAACGACCGGCCCCCTCGGCATACCGGCCGCGCTGAGCACGGTCAGCAGTGGACCCGGCGAGGGCCGGGCTGCCGGAGCCGTGCCGCTGAGCACGCAACAGCTGGAGTTCCTGGACTGGATTTCCGCCACTCAACCGCCCCGTGACCCCGGTGCCATCTGCACCGCGATCCGCATTCGCGAGCGGTTCGACGTCGATCTGCTGCGGCGCTGCCTGGCGCTACTGGCCGATCGCCACCAGCCACTGCGCACCGTGGCGTCCCGTGCGGAGCGTGGTGGCCTCGCGCTCTCGCTCGCCGAGCACCTGCCGCCGACCGTCGAAGTGGTGACCGCCGCCGGGGACACGGCACAGCAGCGAGTCGTCGCGGCGGCCGAGCTCGCCCGCGCCGAACGCAACCGGGTCGGGGACCTGGTGACCGATCCGCTGGTGCGCGCGCTGGTCATCCGCATCGACGAGGACGACGCCGTGCTGGTCCTCAGCGTGCACCACTTCGTCTTCGACGGCTGGTCGCTGGGGGTGCTGCTGCGTGAACTCGGCCTGCTCTACTCGGCGCTTCGCGCCGGGCATCCATCGCCACTGCGGCCACTGGTCATGGACTACGCCGGCTACTGCGCATTCACGGCTACGCAGTGGGAGCTCAACCGGGACCACTGGGAACGGGTTCTGCACGGGGCGCCGAGGGCGTTGACGCCATTCCCCGGGCGGCGTGCCGGCAACCGGTTCTCGCGACGCCGCCATCCGTTTGCTCTGGACGCCGACCTGGCCGGTCGGCTACGGAACACCGCCCACCGTCACGGCGGAACCCCCTTCATGGCTGCCGCGACGTGCTGGAGTCTGGCGCTGTCCAGGTGGAGTGGCGCGACCGACATCGTGCTGATGTCCCCGGTACCGGGCCGGATCGCGCCCGAGCACGACACGCTGATCGGCTGCCTGGTGCAGTCACTGCTGATCCGCGTGGACACGTCCGGCGATCCGGACTTCACCACCATGCTGGGCCGGGTCCGCGACAGCGCGTTGGCGGCGGCGAGCCATCAACTGCACGCCTACCACGAGACCGCTCCCCTGGTGCCCTACCCGGCCCGCATCCACTACGAGAGCTGGGGCGGTACCCCGTTCTTCCCCGGCCTGCGCTCCGAGGCGTTCCCGCTTCCCCGCGAGCAGGAGGATCTTGACTGGCCGACGCCCGGCGGCGAGGACGATCTGAGCACGCCCGAACTCATCGTCGAGGAACGGCAGGACGCCCGCCTGGACGCCGCTGTGGTCTACAACCACCAAACCTTCACCGCACAGACCGCGACCCGCCTCGCCGCCGCCTTCCTCGACCAGGTGGCCGCCGCGACGGGCACCCCTGGAGCCCAGCAGTGATCGATCTCTCCCCGCATCAGGAACGGATGTGGTTCCTGCAACGGCTGGACCCGCGCGACGCCTCGTACAACATCTACTGGGTACATCGGCTGCGCGGCCCGCTCGACCCCGAGGCCCTCGGACGCGCCCTCGATGCGGCGATCGCTCGTCATGAGGTGCTGCGCACCCGCTACGTGCAGCGCGACGGCGTTCCGGGCGGGGAGGTGACCTCACCGGCGCCGGTGGCCGTGGAACGCGTCGAGGTCGACCAGTCGGAAGCGGCGAGCGCCGGGCAGGCCGCGCACTGGCTCGTGTTGGACCGGGTGGCCGAACCGTTCGACCTCGCCGCCGGGCCGCCGCTGCGGGTCACCCTGCTGCGCCTGAACGACGAGGACCACATCCTGTGCGTCGTGGTCCACCACATCGCCGCCGACGGGCTGTCGATGCGCATCCTCGGAGACGAGATCGCCGCCGCCTACCAGGCGTTCATCGAGGGCTCGACGCCCTCGTTTCCCGAGGTGGAGCTGGCCCACCGCGACTATGTTGCGGCCGTTCGAGGCGGGACCGTCCGGCAGTCCACCGAGCAGGCCAGGAAGTTCTGGGCTGAAGAGCTCGCGGGGGTACCCGATCTGCAGTTGCCCGTCGACCTGCCCCGGGCGGCGGTCCGAGTGACCACCGGTGGCCTTCATCGCCTGGAACTGCCCGCCGATCTGCTCCAGGAAATGGACGCCTTCGCCCGAAGGCACCGCTGCACCGCGTTCATGATCCTATTCGCCGCGTACGAGGTGCTCCTGGGCCGGCACGCCGGCCAGGACGACTTCTGCGTCGGCGTCCCGGTTGCCGGGCGCGATCAGGTCGAGTTCGAGCGCGTGGTCGGCTGCCTGGCCACCACGATCGCGATCCGAGCGGACCTGGCCGGGACGCCGAGCTTCAACACCGTCGTCGAGCGGGTGCGCGCCCGGTGCCTGTCCGCGTTCGGCCATCAGCACCTGCCATTCGCCGAGGTGATGGCCGAGCTCGAGGTGTCGCGCGACCGGTCCCGTACGCCCGTCTACCAGGCCATGTTTTCCCTGCAGTACGAGCAGCCGCAGCCGTTCTCGCTCGGCACGGCCAGCGGCACCGGATACCACCTCGACTACGCGCAGGCCAAGTGCGACCTGGCGATGGAGATCTGGCGAGGTCCGGGCGGCGCGCGCATCGACCTGAGCTACTCGGCCGGCCTGTTCACCGCGGACACCGCCGAGCGGCTGGCACAACGGTTCGTGACCCTGCTGCGCGGCTTGCTGTCCGCGCCGGACAGTCCGGTCAGCTCGGTGGACATGCTCCCCCCGGCCGAAAGCCGGCTGCTGATCGCGCGCGGTGAGGGAGCCGCACTGCCGCAGACGTGCACGGCGACGGTCCTCGACCGGTTCCTCGATCAGGTCCGCCGCTCGCCGCATTCGCCCGCCGTCTGCTGGGACGGGGGCGGGTGGAGCTACGGCGAGCTCGAAGTGCATAGCCGCCGCGTGGCATCGCTGCTACGCGCAGCCGGGGTCCGGCCCGGCGAGCTGGTCGGTGTCTTCCTGCCGCGCGGCCCGATGCTGATCGCCGCGCTGCTGGGCGTCTGGCGGGCCGGCGCGGCCTACGTGCCGCTGGACCCGCGCTACACAGCCGGGCGCACCGCACAGGCGCTCCAGGACTCCGGGGCGGCCTGCGTGCTGGCCGACGCGCAGTCGGCCGGACAGCTGCCGGCCGAGTCCAGCACCCCCGTGGTATGCACCGACCAGGCCGACACCCCCGACGAGATCGGACAGACCGCCCCGCCCCAGGGCGCACACACCGCGTACGTCATCTACACGTCGGGCTCCACCGGCCGCCCGAAGGGTGTCGCCGTCAGCCACGCCTGCCTGACCGCGTTCCTCGACGCCACCGCCGCGCTGGTCGGCGGCACCGGCCCGGAGACCGCCTGGCTGGCGCTGACGTCGGTGTCGTTCGACATCTCCGCCCTGGAGATGTACCTGCCGCTCACCACGGGCGGCCGCCTCGCCGTGCCCGGTGAGGAGATCACCTCCGGCGACGGCGCGGCCGTCGTCCGCTTCGCCCGGCGGCAGCGGGTCACCCATGTCCAGGCGACACCGTCGGGCTGGCAGGTGCTGCTTGCCGGGGGATATCACCTGCCTGAGGTGACCGCGCTGGCCGGCGGCGAAGCTCTGCCGTTGCCGCTCGCTCAGCAGCTCCGTCACGGCAGCGCGCGCCTGTTCAACATGTACGGGCCCACCGAGACCACCATCTGGTCGGCCTGCTGGGAGGTGCCCGCCGAGCCGGTGGACGTGTCGCTGGGCCGCCCGATTCCCGGCACCCGGCTGCGGGTGCTCGATCCGTCCGGCCGTCTCTGCCCGATCGGCGTACCCGGTGAACTGGTCATCGGTGGCGCCGGTGTCGCGCTGGGCTACCTGCACCAACCTGGCCTGACCGGGCAACGCTTCGTGGCCGATCCGTGGGGCCCGCCCGGCTCGCGCATGTACCGCACCGGCGACCTGGTGCGCTACCGGGCCGACGGCGGCCTCGAGTTCCTCGGCCGACGCGACCAGCAGGTCAAGGTGCGCGGTCATCGACTGGAGCTGGGTGAGGTGGAAGCGGCGCTGCGCGCCGTGCCCGGCGTGCGCGAAGCCGCCGCCGCGCTGCACGGCGATCACCTGCTGGGCTACGTCACCGGGGACGCCGACGCCGAGCAGGTGCGCGCCCGGCTCGCCACGATGCTGCCCGGATATGCGGTGCCGTCGGCGGTGCTGGTGTTGCCGGCGCTGCCGATGACGCCCAACGGCAAGCTGGACCGTTCGGCGCTGCCGAAGGAACTCCCTACCCCGGTGGCGACGGACGAATACGAATATCAAGGCCCCGAGGCGCTGATGCACAGCATCTGGTGCGAGGTGCTGGGGCTGGCCTCGATCCGCCCCGACGACGACATCTTCGACCTGGGCGGGCATTCGCTCACCCTGGCCCGGATCGCCGCCCGGGTGCGCGAGCGGATGGGTGCGGACCTGCCGCTGTCGGCCTTCTTCGACACCTCGACCATTCGCGGGCTCAGCCAGCTTGTGCAGGCCACCCGGTGAGCGCTGCGAGCGACCAGGCGTTCGCGCTGGCACCTTCCCAGGAGCGGCTGTGGTTCCTGCACCGGCTGAACCCGGCTGACACCGCGTACCACATGTTCTTCACCCTGCGGCTGCTCGGCGACCTCGATGTGCCGGCGCTGGCGTCCGCCCTGGAGGCGCTCGCCCGCCGCCACGAGCCGCTACGCACCCGCTATGTCGAGGTCGACGGTGTGGCGACGGGCCTGGTCGCCGCGACCGGGAACTGCCCGCTGCACCAGGTGGATCTGGTCGGGGCACCGGACCCGTTGGATGTCACTGACGCCTCGATCCGACAGGACCTGGAAGGACCGTTCGACCTGAGCGCCGCGGCCCCGCTGCGCGCCACGCTCTACCGCCTGGCGGCCGGCGATCACGTGCTGTCCCTGGTGCTGCATCACATCGCCGGAGACGGCTGGTCGCTGGACGTGCTCGGCGCGGAGCTGCCGGAGCTCTACAACGCCGCGCGCTCCGGGCGCGCGCCGGCGCTGGCGGCGCTGCCCGCCCGGTATCGCGACTACGCCGCATACGCCCGGCAGCGCGCGGGCGTCGACCGCAATTTCTGGCACAACCGGCTGGCCGGTGCGGCGCGGCTGGACCTGACCGGGCTGTCCGCGGAAGCCGATGCCGGCGCGCCACCGGCCACGGGAGCCTTCCACGAGGTGCCGCTCGCGACGAGCGCCGTCTCGTCGCTGCGCGACCTGGCCCGCACCGAACGCGCCACGATGTTCCTGGTGCTGCTCACCGGCTTCCAGGTGCTGCTGTCGCGCCACACCGGGCAGCGCGACCTGTGCGTGGCCGCGCCGGTGGCCGGCCGCGATCGCAGCGAGTTCGAGTCGCTCTTCGGTTACCTGAGCAGCACGATCCTGCTGCGAGCCGACCTGGGCGGCGACCCGTCCTTCCGGGACCTGTTGCGCCGCAACCGTAACGGCTTCTTCGAGGCATTCAGCCACCCGAGCGTGCCCTTCGAGGAGCTGGGTTCCGACGGCGCCCCGTTCGACGCGCTGTTCGTCCTGGACAGCCCCGCCGCGGCGGCCATGACCTTCGACGGCCTGACCGCGCAACCGTTTCCCACCGGGCTGCGCAAAACCAAGACGCCGGTGACGCTGGAGGCCCGGAACCTGCCGGACGGGCTCCAACTCCTGCTGGGACACCAGCTGCGGTTGTGCGACGAGGCGGCCGGGCAGCGGCTGGCCCGGCGTCTCGGCTGCCTGCTCACCGCCGCGGCAGAGGCACCCGGCCAGCGGGTAAAGCGGTTGACGATGCTGACACCTGCCGAGTCCGTCCAGCTGGTCGCGGCGGGCCGCGGGCAGCGGCCCGGCCGGCCGGCCCCGGATGCGGTGGGCCTGTTCCTGGCCCAGGCAGCCGACGCTCCCGATGCGATCGCCGTGATCGACGGCGACGACCAGGTCAGCTACGCCGCGCTGGTCGCGCGGACCGAGACGCTGGCGACCCGGCTGCGGGCGATGGGCGCCGGGCCGGGCACGACGATCGCGGTGCGCGGACAGCGCGGTGCGGAGCTGGTTGTCGACCTGCTCGCGGTGCTGCGGGCCGGCGCCGCCTATACCTGTCTCGACCCGGCCGATCCGCCGGCCCGCCAGGACACCCTGATCACCGGAAGCGGGGCCGCCCTGCTGCTCTCCGCCGGACAGCCGGAGCCGGTGCCCGGCGTCGCCGCTGCCTCGTCCACTCGCCCGGTGTCCCCGCTCGACCTGGCCTATGTCTGCAATACCTCCGGTTCCACCGGCCTACCCAAGGCTGTCATGTTGACCCGGCAGGCGCTGGCCGCGCGGGTGCGCTGGATGTCGAGCGAATACCGGCTTGGGCCGGGCGATCGGGTGCTGCAGTTTGCCTCGGTCTCCTTCGATACCCACGTCGAAGAGATCTTCCCCTGCCTGGCAAGTGGCGCCACCCTGGTCATCGGGCCGCGGCGCGGCGAGCTGCTGCCGGACTTCCTGTCCACCCCGCTGGCCGCCACCCTGACTGTGCTGGATCTGCCCACGAGTTTCTGGCACGAGCTGGCAGCGCGGGACTCGACCCGCTGGCCGCCGGCCCTGCGGTTGCTGATCATCGGCGGTGAGGCGGCGCACGCCGACGCCGTCACCGCCTGGCGGCGCGCCGTCGGGCCACGGGTGCGGCTGGTCAACACGTACGGGCCGACCGAGGCCACGGTCATCGCCACCGCCGCGGAGGTGACCGGCGAGCACCTCGATCCCCCGATCGGGCTGCCCATTCATGACACCGACGCGCATGTGCTCGACCGCCACCTGATGCCGGTGCCGCCCGGCGTGCCCGGCCAGCTCTATCTCGGCGGCGCCGGACTGGCCCGCGGATACCGCGGCGAGCCGGGACGCACCGCGCGCCAGTTCGTCCCGGACCCGCTCGGGTCCCCCGGCGGGCGCCTCTACGCCACCGGCGACCGGGTGCGCCGCACCGCCGACGGGCAGCTGCACTTCCTCGGCCGCGTCGACGACCAGATCAAGATCCGGGGGTACCGGATCGAGCCGGCTGAGGTGGAACGGCAGCTGATGTCCGAGGCGGAGGTGCAGGCGGCCGCGGTCACCGTACGCGACCAGGCGCTCGTCGCGTGGGTGGTGTGCGCTCTGGACGAGCCCGCCGTGCTGCGGGCGAGGCTGGCCGCGCGCCTGCCCGAACGGCTGGTGCCCGCGCACGTCGTCGCGCTCGACCGGCTGCCACTGACCGCCAACGGCAAGGTCGACCGGGCTGCCCTCGCCCGCCTGCCGGTGGCGGCGCCGGTCGCCGGCAACGGGCACGTGCCGCCACGCGACGACGCGGAGCACCTCGTGGCCGAGGTGTGGTCGGAGGTTCTGGGCCGCAACCCGATCGGCGCGTTCGACGACTTCTTCGCCCTGGGTGGCCACTCCCTGCACGCCTTGCGGGTCGCCGCTCGCCTGGGCGACGCGACAGACCTCGATGTGCCGCTGCGTCTGCTCTTCGAACACCGCACGGTGGCGCAACTGGCGGCCCGGATCAGGGCCCTGGTGCTCGCCGACATCGAGCGGGCGGCCGACGCTCAGGCGGCGGTCGCCGCCGGAAAGGTCGCGCATGACTGAGCAACTGTCCGCCGAGACGCAGGCCCTGCTGACACAACGCCTGCGTCGCCGGCCCCGCAGCACAAGCCCGGCCATTCCGCGGCGCGCCGAGGCCGACCCGCCGCTGTCCTACGCTCAGGAACGCCTGTGGTTCATGGAGCAGTACGCGCCGGGCACCAGGGCCTACACCGTCCCCGTGGTGCGCCGCATCCGCGGACCGCTCGACCCGGACGCCGTACGCAGGGCACTGGGTCACCTCGTCGCCCGGCACGAGGCGCTGCGCACCCGCTTCCCGGCCACCGATGACGGCCGCCCGGTGGCGTTGGTGGCCGAGCGAGCCGATCCGGTGCTGCGCGTGGTGCCGGCCACCGACGAACAGCAGACACAGGCACTGATCGACGACGAACTCGCCCAACCGGTCGACCCGGCCGGCGCGCCGCTGCTGCGCGGGCTGCTGATCCGCATGGCTGCCGAGCACCACATCCTCGTGCTCGCGGTCCATCACCTGGCCTGTGACGGGTGGTCTGCGGAGCTGCTGATCCGCGAACTGCTCGGGCTCGCCGCGGGACAGGCGCCACAAGCGGAACCTGCCATCCGCTATGGCGACTTCGCCGCCTGGCAGCGGGCCGGGCGCACCGGCGAGTCGGCGCGCCGCGACCTGGCGTACTGGTTGCCACGGCTGGCCGACGTGCCCGCGCTACAGCTGGTCACCGACCGTCTCCGCCCGGCGCAGCAGACCTTCAGCGGCGCGCAGCACCATCTGGCCGTCGACAATGCAACCGCGGACGGGCTTTCGGCATTGGCTCGCGACCGCGCCGCCACACCGTACATGGCGCTGCTGGCCGCGTTTCAGGTGCTGCTCGCCCGGTTCAGCGGCCAGCGCGACTTCGCCGTCGGCACTCCGGTGGCCGGTCGCCATCGCCCGGAACTCGAGGACGTCGTCGGGGTCTTCGTCAACAGCCTCGCCATGCGCGCCGAGCTGCACGGCGACCCGACCTTCGCGCAGCTGCTGGACCGGGTACGCGCCAGCACCCTCGATGCGTTCGCTTACCAGGAGCTTCCGTTCGAGCAACTGGTGACCGCGCTGGATCCGGTGCGTGACGTCAGCCGTCCGCCGGTCTTCCAGGTTCTGTTCGCGCTGCAGAACTACGGCCCGGCCACCCCGGTCCCGGGTGCGTTGACCGCGGAGAGCTACCCGGTGCGCACCTGGGCCACCCGGTTCGACCTGGAGCTGTACGTGGTCGAGGGCGCCGACGGCTGGCACTGCCAGTTCATCTACAACCCCGACCTGTTCGACGCGGCGAGCATCGAAGCGATGGCGACCGGCTTCGGCGCGCTGCTGGCGACGGTGAGCCGCGACCCGGACACGCCGATGTCCCGGCTGGCCTGGCTGGATGAACCCGCACGGGCCCGTGCGCGGGCCGCCAGCCGCGGCCCGGTGGCGGACTTTCCCGCGCAGACCACGCTGCACGCCCTGGTCGAGGCGGGGCTGGCCGTCGCGCCGCAACGGATCGCGGTCACCGCGCCGGAGGGATCGCTGACCCGCGCGGAGCTGGCCGTCCGCGCCAACCAGATCGCCTACCGGCTGCGTCAGGCGGGCGCGGGTCCGGGATCGATTGTCGCGGTGCACGCCGAACGTTCCCTCGACCTGATCGCCGCGCTGGTCGGCGTGCTCAAGTCCGGTGCGGCGTACCTGCCGCTGGATCCGGACTATCCGCGGGAACGGCTGGAATACATGCTCGCCGACTCGGGAGCCAGGGTGGTGCTGACCCAGCGGCGGCTGGAATTGCCCGCGCCTGGCGCGGCGAGCGTCCTCCACCTGGACGATCCAGCCGCGTGGCAGGACCAGCCGGTCACCGACCCCGCGCCGCTGGCCGGGCCGCACGACGGCGCCTATGCCATCTACACCTCCGGCTCCACCGGCCGCCCGAAGGGGGTGCTCGTCTGCCACCAGGCGATCTGCAACCGGCTGCACTGGATGCAGGAAACCTACCGGATGGGCGAGCAGGACGCGGTGCTGCAGAAGACACCGGCCAGCTTCGACGTGTCGGTGTGGGAGTTCTTCTGGCCGCTGATCGCTGGGGCGCGCCTGGTGATGGCCCGCCCCGGCGGCCACAAGGATCCGGGCTACCTGCGCGACGTCATCGCCGGTGAGCGGGTGACCACCGCCCACTTCGTGCCGTCCATGCTGGGCGCGTTCCTCGCCGAGCCGGACATCGAGCGCTGCGCCTGGCTGCGGCGGGTCATCTGCAGCGGCGAGGAGCTACCCCCGGCGCTGGCGGCCCGGCTGCATGAGCGGCTCGAGGTCGAGGTGCACAACCTCTACGGTCCAACCGAGGCCGCCGTCGACGTGTCGGCCTGGCCGTGCCCGCCCGAGCAGTGCGACGGCACCGCCCGGCTGCCGATCGGCATGCCCATCCAGAACATCAGCCTGTACGTGCTCGACGACCACGGCAGCCTGCAGCCGGTGGGCGTAGCCGGCGAGCTGTTCATCGCCGGCGTCGGCCTGGCCCGCGGCTACCTGGGCCGCCCGGCCGCCACGGCGCAACGCTTCCGGCCCGACCCGTTCGGCCCGCCGGGTTCGCGCATGTACGCCACCGGCGACCTGGCCCGCCGCCGCGCCGACGGCGCGCTGGAGTTCCTCGGCCGGATCGATCGCCAGATCAAGCTGCGCGGCATCCGCATCGAGCCGGGCGAGATTGAGGCAGCGCTGACGGCGCTGCCCGCGGTGACCGAGGCTGCGGTCGTCGTACGCGAGGACCGTCCCGGCGATCAACGCCTGGTCGGCTACGTCACCGGACTGCCGCAGGAACCGGCGGCGTTGCGGACCGCGCTCAAGCGCACCCTGCCTGATCATCTGGTGCCCACCGCATTCGTCAACATCGACGTGCTGCCGCTGGGTCCCAGCGGGAAGCTGGATCGCGCCGCCCTGCCGGCGCCGCATCGGGCCATCGCTCCCGCCGCGGAGGCGGCACCGCGAACGCCGACCGAGGCAGCGATCGCCGAAGTCTGGCAGGAGGTACTCGGCCTCGACCGCGTCGGGCTCGAGGACGACTTCTTCGACGCCGGCGGGCATTCGCTGCTGGCCATCCAGGTGGTGGCCCAGCTACGCACCCGCATCGGCGCCGGGATCAGCGTGATGGACCTGTTCCAGCACCCGACCGTACGGGAGTTGGCCACGCTCGCCGACTCCGGCCTCGACCGGCCGCGCGACCTGCTCAACGAACTGACCCGCAACACCGCTGGCCGCACCGCCGAGCTGACTCTGGTCTGCGTCCCGTACGGCGGTGGCAGCCCGGTGGTGTACCAGCCGCTGGCCGACGCGCTCCCGGCCGGGTACCGGTTGTTCGCGGTGACGATACCGGGACATGATCTCGGCGTCGACGATGCGGCGATCCCCTTCGACGAGCTGATCGACCGGTGTAGCGCCGAGATCCTCGACAAGGTCGACGGGCCGATCGCTCTCTACGGGCATTGCGGCGTCGGCAGCGCGGTCGCCGTGGAACTGGCCCGGCGTTTGGAGGGGACCGGACGATCGCTCGATGCCGTCTACATCGCCGCCATCTTCCCGTTTGCCCGGCCACGCGGCCGGGCCATGCAGGTTCTGTCCAAGGTGGCCAGACGCGACGCGCTGACCGGCGACCGGGTCTACGAGAACTGGTTGCGCGGCCTGGGTCTGGAGATGGCCGAGCTCGATCAGGAGCAGGCCTATCGCGTGATCCGCAACATGCGCCAGGACAGTGACGCCGCCGAGCAGCGGTTCACGGCGATGCTGCATGACGGTGTCGATCGGATCGCCGCGCCGGTCATCTCGGTGGTCGGCGACCGCGATCCCGCCACGGAGTTCGCCAGCGAACGCTTCCGGGAGTGGCATTTCCTCAGCCCCCGAGCGGCGCTGGTCGTGCTGGACGAAGCCGGCCACTTCTTCCTCAAGTACCGGGCGGAGGAGCTGGCGCAGATCGTCACCACCGTGCACCCCTCACTCGGCGACCCGGTCGCCACACGCCAGCAGGCCCGGCGGCCGGGACGCACCTGGTGGCTGGCCGGTGAATCCAGCCCCGACCAGGCACACGCCGGATCGACGCCCACGGTCGCCCCGAGCATGGGCCGGTTCCTTGCCGTGGCCGCGGGCCAGCTGGTCTCGATCACCGGGTCGGCCCTGACCGAGTTCGCCATTCCCATCTGGATCTACCTGAACACCGGATCGATCGCCCAGTTCGCGTTGTTCACCGTGCTGGGCCTGGTACCCGGGTTGCTGATCGCCCCGCTCGCGGGTGCAATCGTCGACCGCATCAGCCGCAAGCGGGTCATGCTCGCCGCCGACTGCGCCGCTGGTGGCGTACAGGTCGTCCTCGCCCTGCTGCTGGCCGGCGGAAGTCTTCAGGTGTCGCACATCTACGCGCTGATCACCGTCCTGTCCGTCGCGCTGACGTTCCAACGCCTGGCCTACGGCTCAGCCATCCCGCAACTGGTGCCCAAGCACTATCTCGGTCATGCCAACGGAATGGTCCAGATGATCAATGGTGGCGCCGCCGTGATGGCGCCGTTGCTGGCGACGGCCTTGATGGCCACGATCAACCTGGGCGGCATCCTCCTCCTGGACATCGCCGGCTACGCCGTCGCGATCGGCGTCACGGCGCTCGTACGCTTCCCCACCACCGCAGCCTGGAAGCGGCGCGAGAGCCTGGGCGCGGAGATCAGAGCCGGCCTCCGGTACTCCTGGGATCACCGTGGCCTGCGGGCGATGCTGCTGTTCTTCGCGGTGCTGAACATCTTCCTGTCACCGCTGTTCATTCTGTTGACTCCGCTGACGATGTCGTTCGGCGGGCTGGCCGAGGCGGGCCGGGTGGCGGTCTGCGGTGGCCTCGGCGCGGTGACCGGCGGGCTGGTGATGGGAATGTGGGGCGGGCCGCGCCGGCTGCGGATGCGCGGCATGCTGACCGCGGCGATGGTCCTGGCGGCCTGCTGCGTCATTCCCGGCTTGCGGCCCAACCTCTGGGTAGTGGGCGCGGGCGCATTCGCCATGAGCCTGGCCCTCAACGTCATGAACGGCATCTACTTCACCACTGTGCAGGTCAAGGTCGCTCAGCGCTTCCACGGACGGGTCTTCGCGCTCAACACCGTCATCTCGTGGTCGACGCTGCCGCTCGGTTTCGGGGTGGTCGCTCCCCTGGGTAGCCGGCTCTTCGAGCCGCTCATGGCCCACGACGGGCTGCTGGCGGGCACGGCCGGTCGCCTGCTGGGCACCGGCGAAGGCCGTGGCACGGCCGTGATGTACCTGGTCTTCGCGGCCGTAATGGCGCTGATCGTGGTGGTGGCGCGGCGCACCCGCACCCTGAAGAACTTCGACCAAGAGGTCGCCGACGCGCCGCCGGACGACCTGGTGGGTCTGCAGATCCTGCGGGCACTCCGAACGGGCGACCCTGACGGCGCGGCCCTGGACGCGGTGGATCGCCAACCCATTGGCATGCCCACACCGGACAAGAAAGAGGTACAGCGGATATGAGCACCACCGAGCCGGTCTTCCTCGTGGTCATCAACGACGAGGAGCAGTACTCGATCTGGGCCGAGGACCGTGAGATGCCGGCCGGCTGGCACCCGACCGGTTTCCGCGGACCAGAGCAGGAATGCCTGGCGCACATCGACCAGGTGTGGACCGACATGCGCCCGCGCAGCCTGCGCCAGGCACTCGACGAGCAGAAGCCGGCGGGAGTTTGATGACGTGGCCGCGTTCCGGACGGTGTCGACGCGGGTGGTGCTCGGACACCGGGTCGCGACGCGCTTGCGGCACCGCCACACGGTCTAATCTAAGGGTGCCCCTGCCGAAATGCTCATCCGCCCTGGTCGGAGCCGGTCCGCGGGGTGGGGATGTCGATCCCGATTGCTTGCGCTGGGCCTCTCGCGCAGCCGGTGATCGCCACGGCATGATGGTCCGCCGTGCTGCTGCGACTGGCCTATTTGGGTGTGACGAACGCGTTCGCCATGCTGCGCCTGCTGCCGATGAGCGACCGGGACAAGGACGTGGAAATCCTGGCGTTACGCCATCAGATCACCCTGCTGGAGCGGCAACTGGGCAAGCAGAGGCCGCGGTTCGACGCGAGCGATCGGGCGTTCCTGGCGGCGCTGCTGCACCGGCTCCCGTGGGACGTGCTGCGTCGGTTGCGGCTGCTGGTGCGCCCGGACACTGTCCTGCGCTGGCACCGCGACCTGCTCGCACGCCGCAATGCGGCTCGGTCCCGGCCCAAGCGCCCGGGCCGGCCGCGGACCGTGCACTCGATCCGCGCCCCTGGTGCTGCGCCTGGCGCGGGAGAATCCCAGCTGGGGATATCGCCGACTTCACGGCGAACTGCTCGTGCTTGGAATCAAGGTGGCCACGTCCACCGTATGGGAGATCCTGCAAGAGGCCGGGATAGACCCGGCGCCCGAGCGCGCCTGCAGCACGTGGGCCGACTTCCTGCGCTCCCAGGCCGACGCCCTGCTGGCATGCGACTTCTTCGAGACGGTCACCCTGACCGGAGCGCGGTTGTACGTGCTCGCGGTGATCGAGCACGCCAACCGACGCGTCCGGGTCCTGGGCGCGACCACGCACCCGACCGCCACGTGGGTGGCGCAAGCGGCGAAGAACCTGGTCATGGACCTCGAGGACGCCGGCTGCCGGGCCCGGTTCCTGATCCGGGACCGCGATGGGAAGTTCCCGACCCTGTTCGACGCCGTTCTCAAAGACGCGGGCATCGACGTCGTGCTCAGCGGCGTCCGGATGCCCCGCATGAACTCGATCATGGAACGCTGGGTGCAGACCTGCCGGCGTGAACTGTTGGACCGCACCCTGATCTGGAACCAGCGGCATCTCCTCCACGCCCTGCGCGAGTTCGAGGACTTCTACAACACCCACCGGCCCCACCAAGGCACCGCCAACGCACGCCCGCTGTACCCGTTGCCCGCGCAGGTCGCCGACCCGGACAAGATCGCCCGCCTCGACATACGCAGACGCGATCGCCTCGGCGGCATCCTCCACGAGTACCAGCATGCTGCGTGACCTGCGTGGACGAGGTTTTCGGCAAGCGCACGGTCGGCCCGGTCGTCGCGCGGCTGGAGGCGTCACCCAACCGGTCACGTCGACCACCGGTACCCGCCGAAGGGTGGAACAGGAGGTTGGACAGCAAAGACTGCGGGACGGACCTCCCCGTCGGGGCAGACCGAGTACGCGTCTGCCATCCGTCGCCGATCGGTACGCCACGATCGTGATCTGCCGCCGGTCAGGAGCTGGCGCCGGCGTAGGACCGCAGGCACCGTCGCCAGGCCAGGGTGGCCAGCACGACGGCGCCGCCGGCGACCGCCACGGCGATCGGCAGCAGGTACGCGTCGAGCCGGCCCAGCAGCGCCGACGCCGGAAAGGTGGTGAGGAAGGCCACCGGCACGACGGTCAGCACCGTCTGGGCCGGGTCGCGGTACATCTGCACCGGGAACCGGGACAGCTCGACGAACGCAAAGGAGACCCGGTCGAGTTCCTCGGCCGCCAGCATCACCAGCGCCAGCGCCATCAGCACCACGCTCAGCGCGTACATCAGCAGCGCGGCGCAGGCCAGCAGCAGCAGGAACGACGCCAGGGCGGCCACCGACACGCCCCGGCCGGACAGCACCACACCCACCAAGGTCAGGGTCAGGCCCAGCGCGGGGTCGAGCAGATTGTTGATCCTGACGTGCCGCAGGCTCACCAGCAGTTGCGCGTCGAACGGCTTGGTGAGCAGGAAGTCGAGGGTCCCCCGGCGCACGTACTCGGTCATCCGCTCCAGGTTCGGCTGCAACAGCGCCTGCCGCAGGCCGTTGAGCGTGAAGAACAGGCCGATGACGACGAGCACCTCGGCGTGCGTCCAGCCGGCCACCGCCCCGGTGAACCGGAAGTAGACCGACGCGCCGGCTGCCGCCCACACCATCCAGAACGCGCTCAGCGCGGCGTGGGAGAGGAAGTTCAGCCGGTACTCCAGTTCGCCAGCCACCGCCGCCCGCCAACAAATCCGCAGGACCCGGGCCTGCCGGCGCCACCCGCTCATCCGGCCACCGCCTGGTAGCGGCGGACCCCGGACCGCCAGGCCAACCGGTACAGCAGGGCGAATACCGCGAGCCAGCCGATCCCGACGGCGAAGCCGTACGCGGTCTCGCCCGGCCCGAGGCGGCCCATCAACAGCTCCACCGGGAAGCCCATCGTGGTGCGGAACGGCAGCACCAGCGCCGCCCGGCCGAGCCAGTCGGGCATCAACGCCAGCGGCGCGACCCAGCCCGACGCGAACGCCCCGAGCCCCCACCACAGCAGCCAGATGTTGGCGGCCTGGGTGGTCCAGAACCCGATCAGCGCGAAGGTCGACGCCATCAACAGGCTGACCGCGAACGCCAGCGCCATCGCGGTGGCGACGGCGGCGAGTCGCAGCGGCCCGACGGGGTAGTCCAGTCCCGGCACCAGCACGGCGGCGAGCATCAGGGCCGGCACCAGCACTGCCATGGCGACCAGGCGGTGGCCGAGGTCGGCGCTGGCGTACTGATGGAAGGGGTGCACGGGCCGCAACAGCCGCACGGACAGGTCGCCGCTGCGCAGCTCCGCGTCCCACTGCCAGACCACCCGGTCGGCGTAGAGGTTCGACATCAGGGTGGCCGCCGCGTAGTAGGACAGGAAGTTGCCGGTCGTCCAGCCGGCGGGCGGCCCGCCCTGCGCGGCGACGGTCAACCACACCGCCATGGTGAGCAGCGGGAAGAAGGCGGTGAGCACGGACAGCACGAGCCGGCCCCGGTAGGTCGCCGCGACCAGCACGCTGCTGCGCACTAGCGACGGGTACGCGGCGAGCACGTCACGCATGGGTGAAGACCCCACGGATGATCTCCTCCACGGGAGGATCCTCGATGGCCACGTCCTCGACCGGCAGAGTGGTCAGCAGTCGGGCGGCGACCGCGGCCGTGTCGGCGCGCGGCACCGCCAGGGTGACCACCGCGCCGTCCACGGAGGACACCTCGCCGAGCCCTGCCCAGGCCCGGGCCGGCACCGCCTCGCGCAGGGTCACGCGGACCAGCCGGTGCGGCGAGTGGGCCTCGACCAGTGCGGCCAGGTCGCCGTCGAAGCGCAGCGTGCCGTGGTCGATGACCAGGACCCGGCGGGCCAGTGCGGTCACGTCGCCCATGTAGTGGCTGGTGAGCAGGACCGTCGCGCCGTGCCGGACGTTGTAGTCGCGCAGGAAGGCGCGCACCGCCGCCTGGCCGTTGACGTCCAGCCCGAGGGTCGGCTCGTCGAGGAACAGCACCTCCGGACGGTGCAGCAGGGCGCCGGCCAGCTCGCAGCGCATCCGCTCACCGAGGCTGAGCACCCGGACCTGCTTGTGCAGCAACGGTTCGAGGCTCAGCAGGTCGACCAGCTCGTCCAGCGCCGACCGGTACGGGCCGGGGGCGAGGCCGTAGATGGCCCGGTTCACCTCGAAGGCGTCGGCGGCGGGCAGGTCCCAGAACAGCGAGTTCCGTTGGCCCATGACCAGCGATATCCGGCGCAGGAACGTCGCTTCACGCCGGTGCGGGACGTGGTCGAGCACCCGCACGGCGCCGGCGGTGGGGTGCAGCAGGCCGGTGAGGCACTTCAGGGTGGTGGTCTTGCCGGCGCCGTTGGGCCCGAGGAAGCCGACCACCTCACCGGCCTCGATGGAGAAGCTCACCCCGTCGACGGCGGGCACGGTGACCTGCTCGCGCCGGACGAAGGAGCGCAGCGCAGCGCGCAGCCCGGGCTGTCTGCGGTGGACTCGATAGTGCCTGGCCAGTTCCCGCACCTCGATCATCCCCCGACCGTAGCGACCCATACGGGCGGATCCGCAAGAGGTTTTCGGTGGCCGGCCGGCCCGACCTGCCAGGTGGCCGGACCACTCGTCGCACCGGAGCAGCCGGTCACGGCTCACGGCGGTCCGCTGCTCTCCGATGGGCCGGTTGCCTCGCGGCCGGGGAAAGCGACGATTGAGATAGTTCCACATCGATCAGACGGCCACACCCCACGAGGAGGACACGTCATGGGAAGCACACGGACACCGCTGCTCGGCATCGCCGTCGCGGTCGGGCTCGCACTGGCCGGGCTGGGCGCGCCATCGGCCCCGGCACCCGCCGGTGTGGCCGCGCCCGCCCCCGTCCGCGGCTCCGACGGCGCGTACGTGACCCAGAAGACGAGCGTCGCCCCGCGCCAGGTCGACCTCACCGGCCAGTCACCGGCGGTGGGCCGGACCGCGAACGTACGCCTGCTGACCCCCGACGGCTGGGAGCAGCGCCGGCCCGGTGACCACCGGCCGGTGCTCTGCCTGCTGCACGGCTGCTGCGACTCGTCGGCAGTGTTCCGAAGACGAAACCACACCAAGACTCGGTCGAGGCGAGCATCCCCCCGCGAACCGGCAGATTGGATGGCATGACATTGTGCGGCGGACCCGCCAGGGCCCGAGCCAACGACTCGCAGTCGAGATCAGGACAGCCGCCACCGCTGAAGGGTCGTCGAGCCGCCCGACGGTAGCGACAGCTGCCGACACCTGCAGCACTTGACGCGAGATCAAGGAAGCAACATGCCGGCGCATCCGCGAATCAGCACGAATACGCAGGCCAGGGCAGGTGAAAGCAAGAAAGGCGACGGCCAATCCCGCAACCTGTTACCGCCAACAAAGATCATCCGTTACCGGATGTTACCGCCGTTACCTGGGAAGATCTCCATCTCCCCAGGTCAACCGGTCGGGACGGCCGGATTCGAACCGACGACCCCTTGACCCCCAGGCAACCATCATGACGCTCCGACCTGCGGCGGCCGCCGGCTACGCTGGGCCAGACCGTCCGTCGGTGTCCACCTACGTCCAGCCTGGTGCTTCTCGATCGTCACCCAGCTAGTACGGCAGCCGCCAATTGCTAGCTGACCAGGGCGTAGTCCCGGTTCAGCCGTGTGCGTTGGTGGAACCAGCGTGCGCGGGCCTGGTGACGGTGTCGCCAGTTGAGCCAGTGCGTGTCGTGGCCGGGTGGTCTCGGATGGTGGAGGGCGTTGGCGAGTAGTCGTTTGACCTCGGGGACGGTCAGCGGGATCATTCCGGGCTCGGGTGGTGGCGGCTGGTCCGGTGTGCTCGGCGGCGGCGCCTGGGTGTCGGTGCGGTCGGTGAGGTGGGCGGCGGTGACCGCGCAGACGGCGAGGGCGGCCATGACCAGCACGGTGTGCCGCGCGATCGCGGTGTAGAGCCTCGCCTGGCACTGGTCCAAGCCGAAGTGGTCCTTGCTGAACTCGAAATCCTCCTCGACCGGCCAGCGCAGCCCGGCGGCGCGGATCAGCCTCGTCTTGGTCACCGGTTGCCCTTCGGGCACGTGGCAGTAGTGGAAGGCCAGCTCGCCGCTGCGCAGGTGACGGCGGACCAGCAGGTGATGCCGCGGTGAGGCGGTGGCGACCCACGCCCAGGCGTACCAGCGTTGTCCCTTTGATCCGGTACCGGCCGAGCGGACCTCCCACCGATGCTTGTCCTTGGCCAGCAGCGTGACGGCCTGCGTGCAGGTCAGCTTCGTCTCGGAGGGCAGGTCGATCATGAAAGTGGAGGCGACTCGCAGCACGTACGCCTGCCCGTGTTGCTCGAAGAACTCCCGCAACTGTGTGCAGTTGCCGTACACCTCGTCGCCGCAGGCGAAGTCGAACACCAGGCCGTCGGCGAACGCATCAGCACAGATATCGATGGCCAACTGGCCCTTGGTGCGGAACTCCACCTCCGGCGGCAGTCCCATACCGGCCGAGGTCACCGGGTCGGTGATGTGCTCGGCCGGGATCCACTGACGCGCCCCGATCAACGCGTGCCCCGTCTTCTCCCGAACGTAGGACAGGTGCACGGTGTTGATCCCGTTCGCGACCCGGCCCGCGCACCCCATGTACTGCCGTTTCACCCCACACGTCGCGACGCCCTGCTTCGGCTGGCCCGTCTCGTCCAACGCACCGACAACCAACCCACGCCGCCGCCGGCGCGCGGCCGCCGCGTCCAGACCCCCGGCCACGAACCGCCGGACCTGGCTCATCGCGGCCGTCGTGTCCCACACCGCCCGGTTCAACAACCGCTGCGTGCGGTCCGGCGTGGCGTCCCCCGACCTGCTCGGCGATACTCCACCCGTTCCGCTTCGGCACCCGACTGACCAGCGCCGACACGTACCTGCCCGCGTGCTGCCACGTCTGCGTCCGCACGAAACACGACCGCAGCTCCTCCAACAACTCGGCCCGTGCCCGCACCGCGCGCCTGGCCGCTACCCTGGCAGCAGCAGCCGCCTTCGATCTTGTAGTCCTCACAAACACATGATCGACAGGCGGCTGCGTCCACTTCGCACGCCCCCACCGCATCCCGCCAGGTCAGACCGCCAATGGCGGCTGCCGTACTAGTCACCCAGTGGCACGGTGGTTCGGTAGTCCTGGCGCAAGCCGGTAACCTCGTCGCCTTGCGGGTCATAGATGACCAAGCCATGCCGCTCGGCTAAGTGACACACGGCGCTCACGGCCTCACTGCCTCTGGGTGAGTGGCTGATACTCATGCTCACGTGGTCGGTGCCCACAGCGAGGGGTGCCGACATCCAAGGGGGCTGCGGGTCGTACGGCGGATGATCAGGGAACCGCACCCGCAGGTCCTCGTAGAAGGCGACGATACGCGGATCAAGTTCCCCGTCTCGGTGCGCCAGGCCGGTGCAGTGATCGACCATCTCGCGCACCACGTCGAGCGAAACGGCGGGTTCGGCCGCGAGGACCAGGAGGTCAAAACTCACGGCGGCATGATCCCCCACAGTGGCGGCTACGTCGAGCTACACCTCACCGTCAGCTTGGGAATCAGATTGAGCCTTTTCCAACCTGACACCTCACAAACAGCGCTCCCTGCCCCGCCGGCTACGGCGTGACAGCCTCCCGCAGGCGTAGGTGTCAGGGCTCGGCTGCGAGCGCGTCGTGGCGCGGCTTGAGCCTGACGTCGACCCGAGAGAGGGTCAGATCCCGGCTCAAGCCGCCGCGCAGGAGCCGAATCCACGCGGGAGGCGCGCGACGGCGGGGTCGGCCAGGGTGAACGCGACCGGGGTACCCGGTGCGCCCCGACCGAAGCGGATGGCGTTTGGTCTCCATCCCGCAAGGTGCCCTGTGCTTCTTCGCACACGCGACTCAGCTTTCGAATTGACCAAGAAAAGGAACCTGGAATGGAGGGTGGCAGCACCGGGGGCCGCGTTAGTGCGCTCGCGCACGCCCTTGCGCCGCGCGTTGTCCCGTTGCGGGATCGTCAATCGGTCCGGGTGCGGAGGCTCCGCGCCAGGGTGGGGATCATCACCGTCGCAGGGACGAGGTGTAGCCCGAGGAGGGCGGTGGTGGTGGCGGTGTTTGCCCCGGAGAGGAGGGGCGGGACCAACGAGATCGCGGTCAGCGACACTGCCGTCCACACGAATCGCTCGGCGGGGCGAGCGCTCCAACGAAGAAGAGCGACGGCAATGACGATGCCCACGACCGAGAAGAAGCCGGTCACCACGGCGAACCCGGCCAACGGGATCCTCTCGCCACCATCGGGAATCTCGAAGTCGACGCCAACGGCCTGGGCAAGCGCAGCGGCGAGGGTGGTGGCCACCATCGCTGCGAGCGTGGCAATGAAGCCGGTGCCGGCGAGCCCGCGGAGTCGGTGGGTGTGGCTGGTCTGGCCCGGTGCCGGGCCTGCGACGACCCCGGCGTCATTCATGCTGTTCATGTCGTTCCTCCATCATTCGGTAACTGGCGTACGGGGTGTGTTGACTGGCATGTGACGGTCCTGGCCCTGGGCGTGACGATGCGCACCCTCGCCGTGCGACGGCCGGGGTTCCGCAGGGCGCGGACGCCGGTGCCGCGGAGCCAGAACCCGGCGTCGCGTCCGAGGACCGGCCCGGGCTCGCCGTCGCGCAGCTCCAGCTGCACCCGCCCGCGGGTGACGACGCCGAACGCGTCGCACCACTCCGCCGCGACCACCGCGACACGCGCGCCACCGCGCAGCGCGAGCGTCCACACCGGGACTACTCCGTGCCGTCCGCCGGCAGGCGCTCCGGCAGCCCGAGCCGCGGGAACTGGTCGTCGGGGAAGATGACGATCTCGGCGATCGCCCCGCCGGTGACGCGCAGGACGTCGATCGTCAGCGGCAGGTACGCGCCCTCCCGCTTCCGCCAGAGGTAGAAGGCGACGGCGGGCTGCCGGTTCACGGAGGTGGGGACAGCGCGCAGGTGCCCCAGGTCCCCGAAGCCGTCCTCGACCCAGCTGTTCACCACCGTCTCGCGGCCGACGGACAGGCCCGGCGTGGGCGGCATCGAGCAGCGGACGTCGTCGCGCAGCATTCCGGCGATCACGTCGACGTCCTTGGCCACGCTGGCGTCGGTGAAGCGGCGCACCAGCTCGCGCGTCCGGGCGTCCTCCTCGCCGCCGGTCCAGTCCTGCCGCTCGGCGGGCAAGTGCTCCCGCATGCCGGCGCGGGCCCGCTGCAGCGCGCTGTTCACGGAGTTGACGGAGTCCCCGAGGAGCTCCGCGACGTCCTTCGCCGGCCAGCCGAGCACGTCCCGCAGGATCAGCACGGCCCGCGGGCGCGGCGCGAGGTGCTGGACTGCGACCAGGTACGCCAGCTCGATCGTCTCCCGCGCGACGGCGACGGTCTCCGGCTCGTCCGCGTCGCCCGCGGGCAGCTCGTCGAGCAGCCGGTCCGGGTAGGGCTGCAGCCACAGCACCTCGCCGCCGATCGCGGGCTCCGGGCGGCGCTTGGCGAGCAGGTCCAGGCAGGCGTTGGTGGCGATCCGGTACAGCCAGGCCCGGAACGTCGACCGCCCCTCGAAGGTCTCCCGCCGCCGCCAGGCACGCAGGAACGTCTCCTGCACGGTGTCCTCGGCGTCCTCGAACGACCCGAGCATCCGGTAGCAGTGCACGTGCAGCTCCCGCCGGTGCCGCTCCGCCAGCCCCGAGAACGCCGGCTCGTCGACCTCGCCCAGACCGCTCCCGCCCAGACCGCTCACGCCCAGCTCCTCCAGCCGCGTGTCCGCACTCATCACGTCATCCTTCCGTCTCGTCGTGTCCCGTCGTAGGTGTGACGGGTGCGGGCGCGACAACTCATCACTAGGGTCGGTCGGCATGGCTGATCCAGTGAGCGTTTCTCATCCTTGGTAGGTCGGGTTTTCGACGTGGTGGAGAACGAGGATGGCCTGCACCATTGCGGTCGTCCGGGAGGGGCTGCAGCGCAGCTTGGTCAGGATTTTCCAGGTCTTGAGGGCGGCGACGGCGCGTTCGCCGCGGCAACGGATCCGGGCGTGGGCCTTGTTCACGGCCTTCTGCCGGCGCGACAGCTTCGGCCGGTAGCGGTGCCGCTTGAACGGGGTACGCACGGAACCGCCGGCGCCTTGATACGCCTTGTCCGCGAAGGTCATCGCGTCAGCGTTGGTCAACGCGGCGATGATTCCGTGGGTTCGCGCAGCAGTCAGGTCGTGTGCCGAGCCGGGAAGTGCCGCCGACGCCCAGACGAGGCGTCCGGCCGCATCCGCGATTACCTGCACGTTCATCCCGTGCCGTCGGTGCTTTCCGGAGTAGTACGGATTCTGATCGTGCACGCGGTCGATCGAGATCAGCTTGCCGTCGAGGATGACGTAGGCCAGCAGCCGGATCCTGGTCATCGCCTGGAGCAGGTCGTTGGCGGTCGCGGCGAGCAAGGTGATCGCCTCGCGGATATAGCGCCAGGCGGTGGCAACCCCGACCTGGAGTCCGGCGGCCAGGCGGGTGAGGGTGTCGCCGTTGCGCAGGTGGGCCAGGGCGAGCAGGGCCTGCCGGCCGGGGTCGAGTCGGCGCCAGCGGGATCGAGGCGGGGTAAGACAGCAACGAGGCTCCCGGTAGGGGCATCTTTCTTGGTCGATTGCTTGTCGTACCGGGAGCCTCGCCTGACCCGGCTACCGACCTTCACCACGCCACTGACCTGCACCATCAGGTTGGAAATGGCTCATTGAGTCACGGTCGCCGGGCGTGGTGCTAGCTGGTCTTGGAAGCAGGTGTGATCCGACAAGCCCGACGACGAGCCTCTACTGGCCGACGTTGACCGCTGCATCGGGCACGGATCGGGCACGGCCTCAACCCAGCACCATCAAGAGGCGCTACTTCATTAGCCATCCAAATAATCCTGAGATGGCTGCGCCAACCAGCGCAGCGGCGACACTTATCAGCAAAGTTCGTCTTGTTTCTCTGCTGAAACCGCGACTCTCGTGACTACGGTGCCCAATTACTTGCACCGAACCTGTTCGCCTGACGAGTAGCGGACTTAGAACGGAGTAAAGGGCCAGCACCAGCAGCGCGAGCCCAAACCGTAATAACTGATGCTACATCGCCGCTCTTCACTGCGGAAACAATCGCGAATGCCAGACCAACGAGCCCAAAAAGGCCGATCCACGTGTATTCGGGATGCGCCATGAAGCCTACGCTCAACCGCCGCCTCTGGTCTACGTAGTGCTTAATTTCGTCCGCCAGCTTGACCGCCTCAGCATCGTCTGACTCCACGGCAACGTAGGCAGAAGCTCGGCCGAGTCGCACCCGAATAGGGTTACCGGAGCGGAAGTTGCTGAGGACGACTTGGCGTAGCTCTTTAGGGCTAGCCTTAGCTAGATCCTCAATCTCATCCGCCTGAGCATCACCAGCCCGAATCTGGAGATTGCATTCCCAGTCTGGAAGCGGACCACCCTTGTCCGCCTTAAGGCTCTGAACCGCCGTCCACAACTCCTCAAGGTCATCCAGGTAGAGCCGAGCAGGCCCGAGCGTAACCGTGTGCTCAGTTCGTCCGCGTCGAATATTGCGTTTAAGTGGACTCATTCCTGGATCCTTCAGCGTCTGGCATCCCGTCCTTGTCGGCCACGATAACCTGCAAGCCCGGCCTTGTTGCCTTGCGAGAATTGGGGACGGTCGTTATAAAAGCCGCATAAAGATCCACGGAAGCACGTGCACCTCCGCCAGCATCACGTGGCAGCCCATCTGGCCATCCCGATGCTCCTGATGGACGTCAACCCTGCCAGCGCCTGTCGGCGAGGCTGACCCCTTCTTCCCGAACGAACGATGCCGGCCTGATGAGCTGCAACGCCTGCGGGCCTTAGCTGTCCGGACGATCCGCTGACGTCCACCGGCGTCCGTCGTAGGCAGTACCCGTCGTCACCCAGTTAGTCACTCAGTCCGCTCGTGTGGCAGTCGGTTGAGCCGCCGTCGCGCGTGCACGTCGTTCTGGCTCAGGGCGGCAAGTTCATCGCGGCGTCCGGCTCGGGCAAGTAGGTCGATGTGCCATAGGTGGACGTTATGCCGCGAGGGATCGGAGCTGTAACACTCTGCTACGGCGGTGACCACTGCGATGGCTCGGTCCCAGTCACCACGTTCCTCGGCGATACGCGCGGCTTCGTACCAGGGGAGCACGAGACCCATGGTAGGCGCTGACGTACTGGCACTGTCAGCTTGGGAATCGGATTGATCTCCGGTACGAGCGGCCAAGCCAGCTGGTTAATGAGCGGCGAGCGTCAGGGGGCTGTCGATGTGCCGGTGATGGCCGTTGTTGACTGCTGGTTCGGGCACGCATCGGGCACGGCGACCGGCACGGTCTGAACCTGGGAGACCGCAGCGCCTATCGCTGACCCCTGTCCGTGTCATTCCCACAGGTCGCCACCCTCGTTGCCGGCCGGGTCCGTCTCCAGCAGAGACGCATGGAGCCCCTCGAGCTCGCGGCCCGTCGGGTTGCACTCCGCGTCCGTCTCGACCAGGTGGTAAACCCTGATCAGCATCGCCGCCGCACGGGCCCGTTTGGAGTCGTGATCACGTGGCTGGGAAAGGACTGGACGGGATGATGCTCGGGCTTGTAGCTTGCAGCTGACCGTGACACCGCCCGAGGAGGTGAGACCCATGAACGCTGTATCGATGTGGGTGCTCCCCCTTCCCGTCACGGTCGGGCGATTGACGTAGGTGTCGCCGGGAGCGTCTCGCCAACAAGGCACTCCCGAAAGGCAACACCTATGCACTCTCTGCAGTTCACCGCCGAGCCGTCATCGACCGATACGGTCGAGCGCGACTCCACCGTGGTCGACGTCCCCGGGCTCCCATCGCCGGCCTCCGGCACCGATCGCGCGCCCCTCATGTTCGACGTGATCATTGCCGGGTGCGGGCCGACTGGTGCGATGCTGGCCGCCGAACTGCGGCTGCACGATGTGCGGA
The DNA here is from genome assembly GCF_045207895.1 of Micromonospora sp. NBC_00898. Lineage (NCBI taxonomy): Bacteria > Bacillati > Actinomycetota > Actinomycetes > Micromonosporales > Micromonosporaceae > Micromonospora > Micromonospora sp. NBC_00898. Next base: position 1,370,597 of record NZ_CP108775.1, on the reverse strand, counting down.
TACTCGTCCTGGAGAAGGAAACCGAGCCCGTGTCGTTCGTCCGCATAGTCGGTCTGCATATTCGCAGTATCGAGCTGCTGGCAATGCGCGGGCTGCTGGAGCGCATTCTCGAACGCGGAAGACAGCGTCCGGCCGGCGGCTTCTTCGCCGCCATTAACAAACCCGCGCCCGAGGGCCTGGATTCCGCGCACGCCTATCTGCTGGGCATCCCGCAGCCGGTCATCGTTCACCTGCTCGAAGAACATGCGATCGAACTGGGTGCGCAGGTCCGGCGCGGTTGTGCGGTGGCCGATTTCGAGCAGGACGACGACGGTGTGACCGTCGAGCTGGCCGACGGGGAACAGCTGCGTTCGCGCTATCTCGTCGGCTGTGACGGCGGGCGCAGTACGGTGCGCAAACTGCTCGGCGTCGGCTTCCCCGGCGAGCCCTCGCGGACCGAGACGCTGATGGGCGAGATGGAAGTGGGTGTGCCGCAGGAGGAGATCGCCGCCAAGGTGGCCGAAATCTGCGAGACCGATAAGCGATTCAGCCTCGGGCCCTTCGGCGAAGGGGTCTATCGCATCGTAGTCCCCGTCGCGGGAGTCAGCGATCGTGCCGAACCGCCCACTCTCGAGGATTTCAAACAACAGTTGCGCACCATCGCCGGAACCGATTTCGGCGTGCACTCCCCGCGCTGGTTGTCCCGCTTCGGGGATGCCACACGGCTAGCCGAACGTTATCGGGTCGGGCGGGTGCTGCTGGCCGGCGATGCGGCACACATCCATCCACCCACCGGCGGACAGGGCCTCAACCTGGGCGTTCAGGACGCATTCAACCTCGGCTGGAAACTGGCCGCACAGATCCGCGGCTGGGCGCCGGAAACACTGCTGGACACCTACCAGGCCGAACGTCATCCGGTCGCCGAGGACGTGCTGGACAACACCCGCGCCCAGATGGAACTGCTGTCCACCGAACCAGGCCCGCAGGCCGTGCGCAGGCTGCTCACCGAACTGATGGACTTCGACGAGGTGAACCGCTATCTGATCGAGAAGATCACCGCGATGGGCATCCGCTACGACTTCGGCGAAGGCCCCGACCTGCTCGGCCGCCGCCTGCGCGACATCGACGTGAAACAGGGCCACCTCTACGGCCTGCTGCATCGCGGCCGCGGCCTGCTGCTGGACCGCACCGAACGCCTGACCGTCGGCGGCTGGTCGGACCGGGTCGATTACCTCGGGGATCCCACTGCGGTACTGGATGTTCCGTGCGTCCTGCTACGCCCCGACGGCCACGTCGCCTGGATCGGCGACGATCAGCAGGACCTGGACGACCACCTCTCCCGCTGGTTCGGCAAGCCCAACTAATTTCGCCTGAGCAACCGAAAATGAATGCGAACACGCCTGTCTCGGGTCGAGACCATGACAGGGACGGGTTCGTGTGGTCATCCCGCATATACGTGGCGAGATAGGGAGCGAATCTGCGGCGCTGTCGGCCAGGAGCTGGGAGTGGTCGGCGTTCTCGTCGGACATCCACCGCCCGCTGGCATGGCGGAAATGGCCATGCCAGCGTCGGTAGCCGGTCGTGCTGTCCGGGTCTCGACCAGGGCCCCGGCGAGCGCTGAGCGCCCACGATCCTCGATGAGAGCGCCGATCCCGGCACTGGATCACATTCACTGAGACGTATAAGCCTCGATCCGTGGACTGGATCGGTGCACTACTGAGCGGAAGCGGCGTGGAGATGTGACGAGAGTGCCCTCTGAGCTGGGATGATCGGGTTTGTCTAGGACTCGAATCACACCAGCTCGGAAGGACACTCTCGGTGCAAGGATCTCATGCGTGGCGCGGCGACGGCGCGGTGTTCGATGATGACAATCTCGTGTCGCATGCGGGTCTGGTGCCGCTGCTGGAGTTGGCCGAGCAGGCCGGGCTGTCGCGACTGTTGGATGAGCATGTCCGGTTCGTCGATGAGCGGGTGAAGTCCGGCGCGGCCAACTCGACGCCGAAGCTGACCTCGATCATCGCGGGGATGGCTGCCGGGGCGGACAGCATCGACGACCTGGACGTAATCCGCTCCGGCGGGATGAAGGAGCTGTTCGGCGGGGTCTACGCCAACGCCACGTTGGGGATCTTCCTGCGGGAGTTCACCCATGGCCACACCCGGCAACTGTCGGCGGTGCTGCGCCGGCACCTGGTCGCTCTGGCCAAGCGCACCCCGGTGCTGGCCGGCATCGGCGACCGCGTCTTCATCGACATCGACTCGTTGCTGCGCCCGGTGTACGGGCACGCCAAGCAGGGCGCGTCGTTCGGGCACACGAAGGTCGCGGGCAAGAGCATCCTGCGCCGGGGCCTGTCGCCGCTCGCGGTGACCATCTCGACCGAGACCGCGGCGCCGGTGGTGGCCGGGGTGCGGTTACGGGCCGGACGCGCCGGCTCCGCCAAGGGCGCGGCCAGCATGGTCACCGAGGCGATCAATACCGCCACCGACGCTGGCGCGCAGGCCGGGAACATCCTGGTACGCGGCGACTCCGCGTACTGCAGCGGCAAGGTCATCGCTGCGGTAGTCAAAGCCGGAGCGAACTTCTCGTTCGCCATCGCCCGCAATCCCGCCGTTGACGCCGCGATCGCCACCATCCCCGACGAGGCGTACACGCCGGTGCACTACCCCGGCGCGGTCACCGATCCCGACACCGGTGAGCTGATCTCCGACGCCCAGGTGTCCGAAGTGGAGTTCACCGCGTTTGCCGGCACCCGCCACGAGATCACCGGCTGGCTCGTCGTGCGCCGGGTGCTCGACGCCAACACCCAGGACCCTCTGTTCCCGGTCTGGCGCTACCACCCGTTCTTCACCAACAACACCGAACCGGCCCCCGAGGCCGACATCACCCACCGCCGCCACGCCGTCTGCGAAACCGTCTGGTCCGACCTCATCGACGGCCCCTGGGCCCACCAGCCCTCAGGGTCGTTTCCCGCCAACGCCGCCTGGAACATCCTGGCCGCGATCACCCACAACCTGCTGCGCGCCGCTGGCACCCTCACCGCCACACGCCGCTACGCGGTGGCCCGCGGCGCCACCCTGCGCACCCACCTGATCAACGTCGCGGCCCGGCTCGCCCGCCCGCAACGCCGCCCCGTGCTGCACCTACCCACGCACTGGCCCCGCGCCGCCGCCTGGCTCACCTTCTGGAAAGCCGTCTTCACGACCTGACCAACGACCACCCGGCACGCACCACCCACCAGCACCGCACCCACACACCACCCGACGAGCGGGAACCCGAGCAGGCTGGACACCGGGCCAGCCGGTCAGACGCGCCCTCCACCAACCAAGATCATCACGGCAAAGTCAAAGGACCATCCTGATACTGATCCACGGATCGAGGCTTAACGACTGGTTGACGTACGGGCTCAGCAGACAGTCCGAGAGCACCAAAGCGAACTACGCCACCCTCGTGAACTCCCACATCGTCAGCGACCTCGGCGCGAGGAAGCTGCGTGACCTCACCGCGACCGACGTCGACCGTTGGCTCATGGGCAAGGCCCACCACCTGAGCACCCGGACTCTTTGGCTCCTGCACTCCTTGCTGAACCGCGCGGTCAATCGGGCCATGGCGCGGGACAAGGTCAAGCGCAACGTTGTCGCGCTCTGCGCCGTTCCCAACGGTCGCGGCGGTCGTCCTTCCAAATCACTGACCCTCGACCAGGCAAAGGCCAAGGCCGCGAAGTTAAGGAACTGAGGCGCGTGTCAACGGGCGGGTGACGTCCGCATCTGTTGTAGACAGACAACGAGACCTCGGATACTCGTGGGCGATCCCCAAGATCAGCTCACGTGTGGAGGTCTTTTTGTCGTCCCAGTCTGCCATTGTCAGTGTCACCCGCACCATCACCTCGCGGGCGGTGTGTACGCACCCGGCCATCTGGGCGAGTTGACGCAGGTCGTGCCGTTTGAACTGGTCGACGCGGTCCTGGAGGAGACCGGCGGCACCCAGCAGCGGCTGCGGGACCTGCCGTCGCGGGTCGGGGTCTATCTGCTGCTGGCCATGGGCCTGTTCGAGCACGTCGGCCTGGCCATGGTCTGGTCGAAACTGGTCGCCGGGCTGAGCGGGCTGGTAGTGGCCACTCCGTCGGAGAAGGCGCTGCGCGATCTGCGCCGCCGGATCGGGTCCAGTCCGGTCAAGGCGCTGTTCGAGGTCCTCGCCGGGCCCCTCGCGCAACCGCACACACCCGGGGTGCGCTACCGCCGGTTTCGCACCGTCGCGTTTGACGGCTGCAGCTCGTTGAAGGTCCCCGACCACGAACGCAACCGGGGCTGGCTCGGAAAGATCAAGCACCGGCTGGGGTTCGCCGGCTACCCGATGCTGATGCTCATGGCGCTGGTCGAGACCGGAACCCGGGGACTGCTCGGCGCGGTCTTCGGCCCTACCGCCACCGGCGAGCGTGCCTACGCCACCAGACTGCTGCATCTGCTGGCCCCGGACATGCTGCTACTGGACGACCGCGGCTTCGACAGCAACGACTTCCTGACCGCTGTGGCCGCTACCGGCGCGCAGTTGCTGGTCCGCGCCAAATCCTCCCGCCGCCTGCCGGTCATGGCGGTGCTGCCCGACGGCTCGTACCTGACCCGCATCGCCAAGCTGAGGCTGCGCGTGATCGAAGCGCAGATCACGGTAACCGGCGCGGACGGCAGCCAGATCACCGGCTGCTACCGGCTGCTGACCACGCTGACCGACCACCGCACCGACCCGGCCGCAGCTCTGATCCGGCTCTACCACGAACGCTGGGAGATCGAGTCGGCGTTCTACGCGCTGCGCCACACCCTGCTCGACGGCAGGGTCCTGCGTTCCCGCGACCCTGCCGGGATCGAGCAGGAGATGTGGGCGCTGCTCGCGCTCTACCAGGCGCTACGCACCGTGATGGTCGCCGCCGCCGAATCAGTTCCGGGCACCGACCCGGACCGCGCCGGGTTCGCCGTCGCGGTGCAGGCCGCCCGCGACAGTGTCATAGCCGCCGCCGATGTCGTGACCCAGACGGTGGACCTGGTGGGCCAGACCGGCCGGGCGATCCTGGCCAGACTGCTCCCGCCGCGCCGTCCCCGCTTCTCCGCCCGCAAGGTCAAGTCCCCGATCTCCCGCTACCACGCCCATACCGACACCCAGCGACCTCTAACCAGCACGACCATCACCGCGGTCGACGTCACCATCCGCCAGCCCAGCGCTCCCACACCCCAGCACGCCCCTGCCGAGAAGACTCCGCGGCCCCGACCAGCCAAACCCGCCAACCACCCCCACCCGCCGGCGGTGCCCAGCACCTCGGTCGGCCCACCGTCACGCCGGTCGGCTGTCCTGACCATCTTGCGCTCAACACCAGGACAGGCACAGCGAGCCCGTGACATCGCCCGGACCCTCGGCGTCACCGGCGAACCGAGCCTCAACAGCTTCTGCGTGCAAATGTCGCAATGGGCCCACCGAGGCCTACTGACCAAGACCGGCCCAGCCACCTACATGATCACATGACGAACGCTCTTGACACCTGTCCGTGTCCCTTAACTTCGCGGCCTTGGGGCAAGACCCGGCCGCGGTTCTCCCAAAGCGACCGAGCGTTCCTGGCCGCCCTGCTGCACCGGCTCCCGCTCGGCGTGCTCCATCGGCTCCGGCTGCTGGTGCGCCCGGACACGATGCTGCGCTGGCACCGCGAACTCCTCGCGTGCCGCCACGCCGCCAAGGCCCAGCCAAAACGGCCGGGCCGGCCGCGCACCGTCCGCTCCATCCGCGCCCTGGTGCTGCGCCTGGCCCGGGAGAACCCCAGCTGGGGTTACCGCCGCATCCACGGCGAACTGCTCGTCCTGGGGATCAAGACCGCCACCTCCACCGTTTGGGAGATCCTCAACGATGCCGGGATCGACCCGGCGCCCGAGCGCATTTCCACCACCTGGGCCGACTTCCTCCGCTGCCAAGCCGACATCCTGCTCGCCTGCGACTTCTTCCAGACCATCACCCTGACCGGAGCGCGGATGTACGTGCTCACCGTGATCGAGCACGCCAACCGACCCGTCCGGGTCCTGGGCGCGACCGCGCACCCGACCGCCACGTGGGTGGCGCAAGCGGCAGAGAACCGCCCCCGGCGGCTTGCCGGCCCTGCTTGACCCGCTGCTGATGACGACGCTACTCGGCGTCGGTCCCGGCCACCGTCGATCGGCTACGCCGCGCCGGCGCTTCTGCACAAGCCTCGATGAGGTCTCGGATCCTCTTGACGCTCCCATCGCTTCGGTCAAGACAAGAGTTCGCGCGGCAGGATCTGCACGGGCGTTTCAAGATCATTGATCTTGGGCTGGTGGGGTCGGTGAGCTGCTCGGGACGGGTCGCGTGTGGACGGTGATGTCTGCCGCGGTCTGCTCGTCGGCGGTGTGTCGCTCAGTCGATAGGGGCGAAGCTCCGGTATGACATGGGGTCCTCTCACAGATCCACGTCACCCCGGAGCTTCGTTGTGGACCAGTCTGCCATCAGGGTCGTCGAGGCGCCGGCCCTAGCGTCCGAGGTTTGCCTTCCCGCGACGGCGGGGCGGGTTGGACTGCTCGAACTGTTCGCCGCGGTGTCGGACGGGCGCTCGGAGCAGGGCCGGGATCACCCGGTCGCGGTGGTCCTGGCGTTGGCCGCGGGAGCGGTCGTGGCCGGGATGCGTGGCTACACCGCGATCGCCGGCTGGGTCGCCGACGTGCCCGAGGCGCTGCGGCGGCGCCTGTACGAACGCGGCGGTGGCAAGCCCACGGTCAGGTTCCCGCCGTCGAAGGCGACGATCTGGCGGGTCGTCACCGACACGGACGCGCAGACATTCGACCAGGTGGTGGGGACCTGGCTGATGACCCGAATGGCCGATGAGCGCCCGGATACCGCACCCGACGCCGCCGGTGAGCCCGACGGTAGTGGCCCGTCGGGGTTGATGCAGGTACGCCTCGACGGCAAGGTGGTCCGCGGCGCCACCGACGCCGACGGCACCCAGGTTCACCTCCTCGCGGCGTTGGCCGGCCGGCCCGGCGACGTCACGGTCGTCGCCGCGCAGACCCAGATCGACACCAAGTCCAACGAGGTGCCGCACGCCACCGAGGTTCTGGACCGGATCCGGGATCTACGCGATGCGGTGGTCACCGCCGATGCGTTACACACCGTCAAGGCGACCGCGGCGCACATCCACGCCCGCGACGGCTTCTACGTGTTGCCCGTCAAGGAGAACCGCCAAGCCCTCTACACCGCGGTCAACGCCCTGCCCTGGTCGCAGACCCCGATCACGTACTGCCACACCGACATCGGCCACGCCCGGATCACCCGACGCACGATCCGGGTGCTTCCCGCGCCACCCGACCTGCCGTTCCCCCACGCCGCACAGGTCTACCTCGTCGAACGCTACGTCACCGACCTGGCCGGAGAGCACCCCAGCGCCGCCGCCGCGCTCGGCGTCACCAACCTACCCGCCACCGTCGCCAGCCCCGCCGACCTGGCCGGCTACACCCAAAGCCACTGGGGCGTCGAGTCATTGCACTGGCTGCGCGACACCCTCTACGCCGAAGACGCCTCCACCACCCGAACCCGCTCCGGCCCCCGCATCATGGCCACCCTCCGCAACCTCGCCATCGGAGCGATACGCCTGGCCGGACGCCACGACATCACCGAAGCCACCCGCTGGGCCAGCCGCGACATGCACCGACCCTTCACCATCCTCCAACTCACCACATGATCTTGAAACGACCGTGGCAGGATCTGACGGCCGACCGGCATGCTGTCGAGCCAACGGAACGCGCTTATTTAAGGGTCGCTGGTGCCTCGCGGCCGAGGCGGGCCCGGGCTCGGGCCATACGAATGGCGGCAGTCAAGGTCGTGATGTCGTAGGCGCCGTAGTGGCGGCGGCCGTTGATGAAGAACGTCGGGGTGCCGGACACTCCGCTGTTGTCGGCCGAGTCGATGTCGCTTTCGATGCGGCCGGTGTGGGCCTGGCTTATCAGATCGTCGTGGAAGCGTTTCTGATCCAGACCGAGGTCGCCGGCGTATTTGATTAGATCAGTGATGTTCAGCTTGTCCTGGTGGTCGAGCAGCAGGTCGTGCATCTGCCAGAACTTGCCCTGAGCGGCCGCTGCTTCGGCGGCCTCGGCTGCTAGCCGGGCTTGCGGGTGCACGTCTGACAGAGGCAGGTGACGCCACACGAAACGCAGGTCGGCGTCGCCCAGCAACTGCCGGACGACTGGCTCGGCCTTCCCGCAGTACGGGCACTGGAAGTCGCCGTACTGCACCAGCGTTACCGACGCACCGGCTGGGCCGCGGACGTGGTCCTGCTTCTCGTCGACCTCTGGGATGAGGTCGATCAGCTCCGTCACGTCGCCGAAGAGCGCCCGGGTGCGCTTGTCCTTGGGCAGCATGTTGGTGACGCGGAACGCGGTCCAGGTCAGCGCTGAGGATACGATCGCGGCGCTGAGCACCCCGACTTTGGCCTCGGCCAGTTGGTCGCCGGTGAAGGCCAGGCTGGCGATCAGCAGCGACACCGTGAAGCTGACACCGGCGATCGTGCCGCTGCCGAGCACGCCCGCCCAGCCCACGGCCGGACGGATGCGGCCGTGTGAGATCCAGGTGAGCCCGGCCGAGGTGCCGATCACGGCGAGCGGCTTGCCGACGACATACCCGAGCAGCACGCCCCAGGTGACAGGCGACGCGAACGCCTGGGCCAGGAACGGACCATCGATGCTGATGCCAGCGTTGGCGAGGCCGAACAGCGGCACGATTACGTAGCTGGACCAAGGGTGGTAGATGCGCTGAAGGCGGTCGTTGGGCGATAGCGTATTCGCGAGGCCGATCGAAGCCGTACGCGCGAGCTTGGGCGTCGGCTGCTCACGGAACGACCGGAACAGCCCGCTGACCTGCTCGAGCTCAGCTCGGCCGGGAGAGTAGGCGAACGCGGTCAACCCGATGGCCAGTCCGGCCACCACCGGGTCGACTCCGCTGACCAGCAGCGCGCCCCACATCACGATGGCGACCGGCACGTACGCCGAGCCACGTCGGACGCCGGCTGCGCGGATGGCCAGCATGACCGCGAACGCCGCAACGGCCACCACGATGGGCATCATCTTGATGTCCTCGCTGTAGACCAGGGCGATGACGATGAGTGCGATCAAATCGTCGACCACGAACACGGTGAGCAGGAAGATCCGGACCCGGTCGGGCACGCCCCGGCCGAGCAGTGCCAGCAGGCCCAACGCGAGGGCGGTGTCGGTCGACATAGCCACGCCCCAGCCATGCGCGCCCGGCCCGCCGTGGTTGATCACCAGGAAGATCAGCACCGGGATCAGCATGCCGATCACGCCGGCCACGCTGGGCAGCACGAAACGTCGCCGGTCGCGTAGGTCGCCGAGGTCGAACTCGCGCCGCGCCTCAAGGCCGACGACCAGGAAGAACAGCGTCATCAAGCCGCTGTTGATCCAGGTGTGCAGGTCGCGGGAGAGCTCGAGGTGCCCGAGGCGCAGGGACAGTTGGGTGCGCCAGACGGCTTCGTAGGAGCCGAGGTCGATGTTGGCCCAGAGCAGTGCGGCGACGATGGCGGCCACGAGCACGCCGGCGCTGCCGGACTCAGTTCGCAGAAAGGCTCGCAGCGGTGCCGCTAGATTCCGCTTCCAGATCGTTCGGCCGCTCATCTTGGTTTCGGTCACACGTCACCTTCCGACGCGCTGGCCGGGCCAGCATGGATAGCTAGATCACGTGCCGCAATGCGGGCACGCGACCCCTCGGTTCAGTACTGATCGCGCTGCCCCAGCTGTGGCCGGCTGCGGAGAGAGCGACGAGGCCCGCCGATGCCCTGCAGGATGCGGGCGACTATCAGTGAGCTCATGGTCGGGACGACCGCGCACATGATCGACGCGATGGTCAACCCGGCGATACCCACGAGGAAGATTCGCCTGCGGCCGTAGCGGTCGCCGAGCGCGCCGGCCAGCAGGATCAGCGCGGCCAGGCCGCGACCTGGATCAGCTCGCTGTCGCAGCTCAGCGCGTCAACGTCGAGCTCGGCATGTCCATCGCCTTCCTCGACGAGGCACTGCAACGCTCGCTCGAACCCGGCGCACCGTCCACCGTGGCCCGGCCGATCACACTGCGAGCCATGCGCGACGCCGGCCTCACCCCCACCGTGTTCGTCGCGCCGATCCTGCCCGAACTGACAGACAGCACCGAGCAGATCGACGAGTTGATCGGCACCCTGGCCGACGCAGGGGCAGGCAACATTCTCCCGACACCGCTGTACCTGATGCGCGGCGTCAAAGACCTGTTCTTCGCCTGGCTGCGCCGCCAGCATCCCGAACTGCTCTCCACGTACGCCGAACTCTACCCGCACGGCTCGCGCACGCCCCGTCATTACCGCGACCTCGTCCGGGCACAGGTGAACCAGGCATTACAGCGCCACGGGCTGCCGATCCCCGACGACACGACCTCCGACAAGTTCGCCCTGCTCGGCAGACGCTCCACCGTCACCGAGCCGACCGCACCGACTCTGTTCTGAGCTGCCGGCACGAGTCACCGGCCATCCGTCAGGACCAGGACCTGCGCCGCATGCAAGGCGCCGCATCGCGTTCAAGCTGTCGCGGTCGACGGAAACACTGTCGCCGCCTGGGGCGGAACGACAACCGCTTGCTGCTCGGCCGTGCTCGCCGAGCAGCAAGCGGCCTGATTTCAGCGCGGCCCGACGAACTCGGTCCTCACGCTCCATGCGAACTGAATCAGCAGGGTCACCGGGGACTTCTCGGCAATGTCATGCATCACCTTCAAGTCGTCTGGGTCAGGTTCTTCGCTCAGCGTGATCGTGCGCTGCAGGTAACGCTCTGCGCCTTCCTGCTCGGGTTCGTGGTAGTCGATCTCGACGGTGATGTCACCGGCGGTGTCGTACTTATAGTCGACATACTGCCGCAGCGTCTGAGCAGTGCACGACGCGAGCGCCATCAACAGGTACTCCGTCGGCGTCGGGCCTTCGCCGAGTGCGCCGTTGTGCGGTTCATCGGCGACGAACGTGAAGCCGCGGGTAGTCATGTCCGTGCGCCGGCGCTCAGTGGCCGGAAGGACAGCTCGGGCGGATGCGACGACACGATCCCGATCGGTTTCCATCAGCCGCGCCTTCCTGTAGATCCTGGTAGTGACGGTCCAGATACTCGGATCCAGCAGCAGCCGAGCCGCAGTCTGAGCGGGGGCTGTGACCGGGCGTATCACCCCATGACCGAGTACCTCCGCAGGCTAACCTTCGCGGACTGGATAGTCCAGTTTACCGCTCGTCGCCAGAACCCCTCGGCCCTCGCGAACCATCACCTCGGGGTGGTTTAAGCTGCACTGAGAGGCGGTTAGGACCAAGGCGCCCCCAGCTGAACTCGCTCAACGCCAAACCCGGAATTGGACTCATCAGTCCGTTAAGGCTAAGATATGCCGTCGTTCCCGCATCAGGGCGGCGATCGTCGTCGCCTCCGGCGACTCGGGCGGACTCAAATCCGGACAACATAAGAGGAACGACTCGATGGCAGCTTTCTCACCGCGGTGAAGACGACCGGCACCTACTGTCGGCCATCGTGTCGCGCCAAGACCCCTCGCACGGAAAACGTCGACTTTCGCCCGACAGCGGCCAGCGCCCAGCTCGCTGGATGCCGAGCCTGCAAGCGTTGCTCCCCCCGACGCAGCGCCCCTGGCCCGGCCGGCGCCTGGCCAGTCGACGCCTGGGTCGAGAGGCTGGCTTCGCCGTCGGTGTAGAAGTCGGCGATGGTGTGCCGCAGCTGGGCCAGGGACACGACCGACGAGTGGCCTCGAACAAAGTGCACCGGGGCCGCACTCCGCGTCACAGATCTTTCCGGTCAGCTGGGCAAGACACCGACGTCTGGCGTCACTAAATGGGGGAAGTGAAGTGGCGTTTCGGCGAACGACTGATACAGAGAGGCGTCCAAATGAAAGCGATTGTTGTGACGGACGAGGCCGCAGGAACGGCCGGGATGACGCTGGCGGAACGACCGGAGCCGGAGGCGACGGCAAACGACGTCCTCGTTGAGGTACATGCGTCGGGATTCACCCCGGGCGAGCTGACGTGGCCCGGGACCTGGACCGATCGACTCGGGCGGGACCGCACGCCGTCGATCCCCGGCCATGAGGTGGCTGGCGTGGTCAGCGCGCTCGGCTATGGCACGAGGGGTCTGTCGGTGGGACAGCGGGTGTTCGGCCTCGCGGACTGGAGTCGCGACGGCACCCTGGCCGAGTACGTGGCCATCGAGGCGCGAAACCTTGCGCCGCTGCCGGGCGATGTCGATTTCACGGTAGGGGCGAGCCTGCCGATCTCGGGCCTGACCGCGTGGCAGGGACTGTTCGTGCACGGCCGTTTCCAGGCGGGGCAGAGCGTCCTCGTACATGGTGCGGCCGGTGGAGTCGGCTCGATGGTGACCCAGCTCGCCAAAGAGGCCGGCGCCTACGTCATCGGCACTGGACGTGCCGCCGACCGCCAGACCGCGCTCGACTTCGGCGCGCAGGAGTTCGTCGACCTCGGCAAAGACGCCCTGGAAGACGTCGCCGGCGTCGATCTGGTTTTCGACGTGATCGGTGGCGACATCCAGAAGCGTTCTGCGGGTCTGGTCCGAGCCGGAGGAGTGCTGGTGACCATTGCCGGCCCGCCCGAAGCACAGCCGGCGGACGGCCTGACGGTTGATTTCGTTGTCGAGGCCGATCGCGCGCAACTGGGTGAGGTCGTCCAGCGGATCAGGGATGGTCGGCTGCGGACGAACATCGGCAAGGTCGCGACCCTCGACGACGCCGTCGCCGCCTTCAACCCGACCGAGCGGATCAAGGGAAAGACGATCATCCGCGTTCGCTCGTAAGGACTCGGCACACCCAAGCACGAGAACGACCCCCACAGGAGCGAGAAGTACGTCGATGGCTGGGCCTTCACCTCGCGTCGACGACATGCGGCTGGGCGAGTACTACTACCGCCACGACCCGGGAGTGATCTGATGACCATCAACGAAGGCACAGCCCCATGACCGACCCAACCGGGCCGACCCGCTACGCCTTCGAGTACCCCGACGAGGCCGGACACCCCGACGAGAAAGGCGCCCTCAGCCAGGACCAGGCCGTCCTCATCGACGAGGTAATCGACGATCCCCACGCCCCCGCGTTTGACTTCCAAGTCGTCAACGACGAGAAACTCGGCATCTACGACGGCATCGTCGGGGACCGAGAGGTGGCCGGGCTGACCTACGACGTCGCCGGAGACGACCGACTCGTGCTGCTGGCCACCTTGGTGTTCCCCGAGTTCCGCAAGCAGGGCATCGCCACCGAGCTGATCCGACGCGTCCTGGACGACGTGCGCGTGCAGGGCAAGACGGTCACCATCATGTGCCCGATCGTGCGCACCTTCATCGAGCACAACCCCGAGTACGCCGACCTCATCGACCCCGAGCACCCGGGAGTTACCCAGGGTCACACCCATTTGTCCTAACCGACCTATTAGCTCCCCCGACAGAACGTGTGACAATGACGATCAATCTCGAGGCCGAGGCGGCCACCCGGGAAGAGAACAACGCGGCGCTCATCGCTGCTCTGAGCGAGGCAAGTCTCAGCGGGTGGAATCCAGCTGGGAGCTCGATGTCATCAACGACGCGGAGCGCGGTCGCTGGATCGCCGCCCTCGGCGCCGAAGCGATCGCTGAGCTCCCGTACCGGTTCGTGGGCGGCCGTGTCGTGCTGCTAACGACCTGGGTCGACCCGCCTACCGACGCAATCGGGTGGTCACGGAGCTCGTCGCTCGCGTGCTGGACGAGATCCGCGAGAGCGGGAAGAAGATCACCGTCATCTGCCGGGTCGTGGGTGAGTTCATTGCCCTCAACCCGGAATACCTCGATCTCATCGACAAGGTTCATCCCGGTGCCGGCGCCTACCCTCAGCACGAACCCGCGGGGCCGCAGGACAACGAGCAGCTCACCGCGTTCGAGCACGACATGACGTAGCCGTCCGGCGTTCAGACATGGTTCGAGCCGTCCGGCGGGTCCGGGATCGTCGGCTGCGGACGGACATCGGCAACGTCGCGGCCCTCGACGATGTCGTCGCCGCCTTCAACCCGACCGAAAGGGCTAAGGGCAAGAAGATCATCCGGGTTCGTCCGTAAGGACGCGGAGACAACGGAGACCCCCGTTACGTCATAACGGGGGTAGACGAGGACTGTTACTGAGAGAGGTAGTCAGATGAAAGCGATCGTGGTGACGGACCGGGCCGCGGGAACGGCGGGGATGACGCTGGTGGAGCGGCCCGAGCCGGACGCGGCGAGGCTCGCCAGTCTTGAGGGCGCGAACTACGGCGATGTCGTCGTTGAAGTTCATGCGTCGGGATTCACCGGGAATGAGCTGGAGTGGCCCTCGACCTGGATCGATCGCCTCGGCCGTGACCGGACGCCGTCGATCCCCGGCCACGAGGTGGCCGGTGTGGTCACCGCCCTCAGCTATGGCACAACCGGCCTGTCGGTGGGACAGCGGGTGTTCGGCATCACGGACTGGACACGCGACGGCACCCTCGCGGAGTACACAGTCGTCGAGGCACGCAACCTCGCACCGCTGCCGGGCGACGTCGACTTCACGGTGGGCGCTGGCGTCGCGATGGCGGGCCTGACCGCGTGGCAGGGACTGTTCGATCACGGCCACCTCCTGGCGGGGCAGAGCGTCCTGGTGCACGGCGCGGCCGGCGCAGTCGGTTCGATGGCGACGCAGCTCGCCCGTCAGGCCGGCGCCTACGTCATCGGCACCGGACGTGCCAGCGGCCGGCAGACCGCAGTCGACTTCGGCGCGCACGAGTTCGTCGACCTCGACAACGACACCCTGGAAGACGTCGGCGGAGTCGATCTGGTCTTCGATGTCATCGGCGGCGACATCCAGAAGCGGTCCGCGGGTCTGGTTCGAGCCGGAGGAACGCTGGTGACCGTCACCGGGCCGCCGGAGGCGCGGCCCGCTGACGGCCTGGCGATCGACTTCGTTGTCGTGTCCGACCGCGCCCAGCTAGGTGAGATCGTCCGGCGGGTCCGGGACGGACGCGTGCGGACGAACATCCGCACCGTCGCGGCCCTCGACGACGCCGTCGCCGCCCTCAACCCGATCGAGCGGACCAAGGGGAAGACGATCATCCGCGTCCGTCCATAAGGACTCGGAGGCAGCAACCGGGCCCTCGTGGATCAGCGTCAGCTACGTGGTCAGGGTCGGACGACTCGTAGGGAACACCTCAGCGGACTAGTCAAGTGTCTGGTGCGCACCCACCCGAAGCCTCCAGAAACTCCGGGGCGGTTCAGAATAAGAGAAAGGCACGCATCGATGCAAAGCATCGCACCGGCGATCAACCAGGCTCGCCGGGGCAGAACGCTCCGGCTGGCATTCTTATCCGCGGTGGTCTCCCTGGTGGCCTCGTTTGCCGCGTCGGCCGCGCCAATCCCCCTGTTCAACATCTACCGGGCCGAGGACGGGTTCACCAACGCCGACATCTCGATGGCCGTTGTCACCACCTCCGTCGGCACTATCGCCGCACTGTTGGTGCTGGGGCGACTGTCCACTCACCTGGGCCGACGGCTCACCGCGATCGCCAGCCTCGGCCTGCTCCTGCTGGGCTGTCTGCTGCTGCTGAACGTGCATGACATCGGCACCCTGCTGGCCGGTCGGCTACTGATGGGCGTCGGTACCGGGTTGGCCAGCAGCAGCCTCACCTCCTACATCGTCGACGCCGCACCCACCAGGCCGGAGTGGTTGGCCTCCGTCGCCTCCAGCCAGGGACCCATGCTCGGCCTCACCCTCGGCGCCATCGCCTCCGGCGCCCTGGTCCAGTTCGGCCCCTGGCCACGCGACCTCATCTACCTGGTTTGCGCCGGTCTCCTCGTACTATCTGCCGCACTCATCGTCATCAGCCCGGAAACCGCAAAGCCGACGCCGGGCGCTTGGCGATCGCTGTTACCCCGGGTCCGCGTACCGGCCCGGGTCAGGCATTTGCTCCCTGTCGCGGCAGCGGTGTTCCTGGCCACCTGGCCGACCGGGGCTTTCTACCAGGCCCTCGTGCCCGCGCTGGTCGAAGATCAGCTCCACACCCACAGCCCGCTCATCCTCGGACTGTCGTTCGCCGCCTACATGGCCCCCAGCGTTCTCGGCGCTCCCCTCGGCGGCCGGTTCACATCCGCGGCGGCCCAACGCATCGGCATGATCATCTTCCTGACCGGATGGATCGGCATCATCACAGCGATCGCCATCGGCACGCTGGCGTTGTTCATCGCCGCAACCATCGTCGCCGGCGCCGGTCAAGGCATCGCCATCAGCGGCGCCACCCGCGGCCTGCTGCACGACAGCACCCTGGCCGACCGGGCACCGATCTTCAGCGCGATCTACCTCCTCTGCTACAGCGGCGCCGCCTTCCCCAGCCTCATCTCCGGGGAACTCTCGAACACCTTCCCGCTACCGCAGATCGCCCTCGGATACGGCGGGCTTGCCATCGTCGCCACCCTGTTCACTGTCCTCGCTGCACGCAACCCGTACACCGACACGACCAGGAACAGCCAACATGGTGAGTTAATCAAAGTGATCGATAGGAACACCTGATGACCAACTGGACAACCGGCGAGCTCGACTGGATCGGAAGCTCGCCAGTCTGGGAGCCATCGGGCTGACGCTTGCCGTACATCAACTTCCACAGGGCACCGTGGGCAACGCCTGAGCGTACGGCGATGGTCTTCAGACCCCCTGGCACCGCGAAATTCACCGACACCGACCACGGCTAGTACGGCAGCCGCCGCTTGAGATGCCGCTGGTGGAGCGGGGTGGACGCGAGGCGGCCACCGCGTGATCGTCTGCACGTTGTGGACATAACTTCAGATCTGGCGGTGGCCGCGTGCCACAGGGTAAACCCTGCCGGGTGGCAGCGGGTTTTGGTCGGGGTGCTCGCCTCGCTCGCGGGCCGGTTCGGGCGGGTCGAGCCGCGTCGGGCGGCGGCGGCGTTCGTGACCGGCCTGCTGGCCGAGATCGAGGTGAAGGCGTGTTGGCAGTTGGCGGAGCAGGCCGGACATGCCCGGCCTGATGCGATGCAGCGGCTGTTGTATCGGGCGGTGTGGGACGCCGACGCCGTCCGCGATGACCTGCGTCAGGTGATCGTCGATCGGTTCGGTGACCGGGACGCGGTTTGGTCGTTGACGAGACCGGCGATTTGAAGAAGGGCGTTCGGTCGGGGTGCAACGTCAGTACACCGGCACCGCAGGGCGGATCGAGAACGCGCAGGTCGGGGTGTTCCTCGGCTACGCCAGCGGGCACGGTCACACCCTGATCGACCGACGCGTGTATCTGCCGGTGTCGTGGACCGAGGACCGGGACCGCTGCCAGGGCGCCGGTGTCCCGGACGAGGTCCAGTTCGCCACGAAGTCCGAGTTGGCCGCCGACATGATCACCGCAGCCGTCGACGCCGGCGTGCCGGTGGCTTGGGCCGCCGCGGACGAGGCCTACGGCAACAGCAGTGTCTTCCGCGCCCACCTGCGCGAACACCGGTTGGGCTATGTACTGGCCGTGTCCCGCAGCCACCTGGTGCCCCTCGACGGCGGAAAGGTCAAGGTTCGTGCCGACCGGGTCGCCACCGAACTACCCGCCTCGGCGTGGCAGCGCCGCAGCGCCGGGGCCGGGTCGAAAGGTTCCCGCTTCTACGACTGGGCCTGGCTGGATCAGGTCACCACTGACGCCGACCCCGACGACGGCGGCCGGCACAGCCTCCTGATCAGGCGCAACACCTCCACCGCGGAGTTGGCCTTCTACCGGTGCTGGACCCCACGCCCGGCCACCCTCGCGCAGCTCGTGCGGGTGGCAGGGATCCGCTGGACCGTCGAAGAAGCCTTCCAAGCCGCCAAGAGTCAGGTCGGCCTGGACCAGCACCAGGTCCGCCGCTGGAACTCCTGGCACCGCTTCACCATCCTCGCCCTGGCCGCCCTCGCCGTCCTGGCGGTCTGCGCCGCCGACGCCGCCACCAGTGAAGCCGACAACGACCCGGGGCACACCGGGCTGATCAAGCTGACGGTCAACGAAGTCCGCCGCCTGATCAACACCTTCGTCATCCGGCCGATCAGCGACCTCGCCCACCGATTGCACTGGTCACAGTGGCGGCGCCGCCATCAAGCCCGAGCCCGACGATCCCACTACACCCGACGCCTCAACCTCGAACTCCAGCCATGATCCCGAACGGCGGCTGCCGTACTAGTACGACGGCGGCACCACCTGGGACCACGCGGTCGGCCCGATGCAGTTCATCCCGTCTACGTGGGCGCAGGCCGAACAGGACGGCAACAAGGACGGTGCCAAGGACATCAACCAGATCGACGACGCCGCGCTGGCGGCAGCGATGCATCTGTGTGATGTCGGCGGCGACCTCTCGCTCGCGCAGAACTGGATCACCGCCATCAGCGCCTACAACGACGCCGTCGACTACAACAACAAGGTCGCTGATGCCGCGAACCAGTAAGCGAGCCCGCACTGACGGGCACGACGCGGCCGGAGCGTCCGTGTGAGGGAGCGTCCCACCGGCGCGGGTGAGGCTGTCGCGGACACGGCGGCAGCATTGACCGCCAGCCGGGTCTACCTCTCGCGGGGCGGTTCAAACCTTGGTCTGGCTCTGGCTCAGGTCTTCCAAGGCTTAGCGCGCCAGGGCCGAAGCGATGCCCCGATGCCGTTGGTCTTCGTCCACGTAAGAGTGCGTGAGCGAGACCCGCCCGCCGGTAGTCTCGTAAGCCAGGTTACCGACGACCCGGCCATCGATCAGCGCCTCGTAGAGGCGGATGGTCTCGTCCTTGCGCACCTCAACGGTGCCGGTGATCGCTCCATGTTCTCTTCTCGCCTCGTTCGTCTTCGGTCGATGGCCTCGAGCAGTTCTCGCCAAGCGCGCGAACGGACCACCTAGTCCAAACGTACGGCACTCGGGCGGTGCATGGCGAGCAGCCAAATGCCATACTTGGACTTCAAGGTCCGACGTGGGCCTGTCTGATCGCGCGGCGTAACTACACGTTGGAAGGGTGAGCCGATGAGCAGTGAAGGACAAGCACTGGTAGCCGAGGAGCTGATCGACAGCCTCGATCATGGCCGCTTTGAGCTCTACCGCGACAGCGAGCTAGTCGGCTGGCTCTACTACACCCACCTGAAGCCCAACCGGTACGCCCTCCGGCACACCGAAGTCGAGTCGAGTCATCAACACCAGGGCGTGGCGGGCGCGATGGTGCGGCGAGTATTCGACGAGATCCGCGCCCGCGAGGGCACGATCACCGCAATCTGCCCCTTTGTGGTCGACTACCTCTCGCGAACGACCACCTATGTCGATCTGATCGACGCCCGACACCCCGGCTACTCCGATCGTGCTGCTGCCGAGTCGGCGCGGGCGACGGCCGGTGGCTGAGACTACCGGGCCGAGCGCCGGAGACCCCCCGGACAAGCCCTATCGCGGCCTCACGACGTTGTCGCGCGGTGCCCTAGTGCAGCTCCGCGTTAATCCTTGAGGGGTCAGGACCAGGCGGTGGGGTCGCCGAGGTAGAGGCCGCAGGCGCAGTCGATGGCCTCTTCGGGGGTGCCAACGGGTTGGCCGTTGGGTAGGAACGAGTCCTCGTAGCCGTCGCGGCTGGCCAGGTGGATGGCGAAGCCCCACCGGTCGGCGCTGCCGGTGTAGCGCAGCCGGCACAGGGGCCAGATGTCACCATCCTCGTCGGCGTCGATGTAGGCGTAATCGCCGCGGAAGCGCACCACGAGGCGGGTCAACTGGGGCCAGCGGGCCGCCCGGTGTGTCTCCACCCGGTCGGCGAGGGTGGCCTTGACGGCGTCGGTCGGTCGCACCATGCCGTTCATCGTGCCCGACCACGGTGTGTCGCACCGCGTGGCTCCCGTCGGCGTTGGTACAGATCCTCTTCGCGTGGCCGAGATCATCCCCCGGCCGGTCACGCGGAGAGGTCACTCCTATGCCGCCCCGCGCCCGGAGCGTGGTCATCGACGCTGAACACCGTCCCCGGCTGGAGGCCCTGGCGCGATCGCGGACCGCCCCGCTGCGCGACGTCCAACGGGCCCGCATCGTCCTGGCCGCCGCCGACGGCGCCTCCAACGCCGCGATCGCCCGGGACCTGTCGATCAGGGAGTCCACGGTCCGTACCTGGCGGGGGCGGTTCGCCGAACACGGAATGGCCGGGCTGGGCGACCGGCTACGCCCGGGACGACCCCCGATCTACGGCCCGGACACGCACCTGCGGATCGTGGCTGCCGTCACCAGCGAGCTGCCCGAGGCGGACACCGTATGGTCGCATCGGCTGCTGGCCGAGCACCTGCACGAAGACGGGATCAGCGCCTCCCAGATCGGGCGGATCCTGGCCGATCTGGACCTCAAGCCCCACCGGGTGCGCGGCTGGTTGACCCGCCGCCCGGATCCGGCCTTCTTTACCAAGGCCGCCGAGGTCTGCGACCTGTACCTACACCGACCCGACGGATCCGTGGTCATCTGCGTTGACGAGAAGACCGCGATCGCCGCCCGCAGCCGCAAGCACCCCGACCAGCCCTGCCGAGCGGGCCGAATCGCCCGCCGCGAGTTCGAGTACGTCCGCCACGGCACCGTCTCGATCATCGCAGCCCTGTATGTCCACAGCGGCCAGGTCCACACCGAACGCATTGGCCGCAACAACTCAGATACCTTCATCGACTTCCTGACCAGGCTCGACCAGCGCATCGACCCGACACTGACCATCCACCTCGTGCTGGACAACGGCTCCTCACACACCTCGAAGGCCACCCGCAAGTGGCTGCGGGACCACCCCCGGTTCCAGCCGCACTACACCCCCGCCCACGCCTCGTGGCTGGACCAGGCCGAGCTGTTCTTCTCGATCCTGACCCGCCGGCTGCTCCGCCGAGGCGAGTTCACCTCCCAACAAGACCTCGCCGACCGGATCGACAAGTTCGTCACCGTCTACAACCGGACCGCCAAGCCCTTCCGATGGACCTACGACGGCCGACCACTCAAAGCAGCCTGATCCCTCAAGGATTAACGCGGAGCTGCACTAGTTCCTCCGCAGCATTCTGGGAGATCAACCGCAGCGCGCGATAGCCGCGACTGAACGTGTATCACCCGCTACACGGATCAGACAGACGTTCCTCTTAACCGTCTCGGGCTGGCACTTCCGCCTTGGGTGATGTGCGCGATGTGTGCTCTCCATCGGTTGCCGTTCTGGGTCAACAGGCGCGAGTTCGAGCTGAGCCACCCCCGCTTTCATGGAGCTTCTTGATCATGGTCTGATGGTCGTGGGGAGGAAGTCGTCCGTGGCAGCACCGAAGAAGTACCCCGACGAGCTACGTCAGCGTGCTGTGCGCTTGTACCGCGAGTCGGACCCGAAGCCGGTCATCCGGCGTCTTGCCGGGCAGCTTGGTGTGCATCACGAGGCGTTGCGGAACTGGATCCGGCAGGCCGAGGCCGATACGGGTGAGCGTCACGACCGGCCCACCGGCGAGATGGCCGAGGAGAACCGCCGGCTGCGCAAGGAAGTCGCCGAGCTGCGGCGGGCGAACGAGATTCTGAAGGCGGCGAGCGCGTATTTCGCGGCGGAGCTCGACCCGACCCGGCGACGGTCATGACGTTCATTTATGAACACCGTGGCCAGTTCGCGGTCGCGCTCCTGCTACGGGTCCTGAACATCGGCGCCTCGAGCTACTACGCGTGGGTCAAGCAGGTCGAACAGCCCTGCGACCGGGACGTGGTCGACCTGGGGCTGATCTCCAACATCCACGAGATCTGGGAGGCGTCCGGGCACACCTACGGCGCGGACCGGGTGCACCGGCAGCTACGCCGCGACGGCATCCGCGTCGGCCGCAAGCGAGTCGAGCGGCTGATGGCCGACCAGGGCTGGCAGGGCGCGTTCCTGCGCCGCGGCTGGCGCGGCGGCTCCACGAAGCAGGACCCACGGCACTCGCCGGCACCGGATCTGGTCAACCGGCAGTTCACCGCCGACGGGCCGAACCGGCTCTGGGTCGCCGACGCCACCCGCATCCCCTGCGGCGAGGGCGTGTTCTGGCTCGCCGCCGTCCGCGACGCGTTCTCCCGCCGGATCGTCGGGTGGAAGACCTCCGACCGCTGCGACACCGACCTGATCCTCGCCGCCCTCGAATACGGCATCTGGTCCCGCGACGTCCGCGACGGCCAGCTGATCCACCACAGCGACAGGGGATCGAGTACACCGCCGCCGACTACGCCAAGGCCTGCCGCCGGCTGGGCGTCCTGCAGTCGATGGGCCGGGTCGGCTGCGCCCTGGACAACGCCGCCGCCGAAGCGTTCAACTCCACCATCAAGGTCGAATACATCCACCGGCAACGGTTCCGCACCCGATCCGAGGCCCGGCTCAAGATCGCCACCTGGATCGTCGACTTCTACAACGTCCGCAGACGTCACAGCGCCTGCGACGGCATGTCACCCGTCGACTACGAACGCTTCATCGCCGAAGCCCGCGGGCCACCTGATGTTGGGCGAAGTCCCAAGATCAGCATAGGTTTCTGGCTTGTCGAAGGTCAAGAACCGAAGATCGGAACACGGCGTGCGTTTGACCAGGGTATTTCATCGGCAGGTGGGGTTCGATCGCGCGGTCGTCGAGGACGTATGCCTCGATGAGGACGCCGACGGTGAGGTCCTCGTTGTTGCGGCCCGGCCACGTAAGGGCGCCATGCGCCGGTGCGGGCGCTGCTCGGATGAGGGGCAACAGCGCTCTGTGCGCGGTCGGCGTCAGCGTGATCAGTCGGCGGAGGGCGGGACGCGGAACGAAGCGGGATTGACGGGACGGCTCTGCTTCGGCAGGCCGGCGACGACGAGGAGGTACGACTCGGTCACGAGATTGTCGACAAGCGCGGGCTCGACGTCCGCACCCGCCCGCACCGTGATCCAGTGCTTCTTGTTCATGTGGTAGCCGGGCGAGATGCTCGCGTGAGCTGCGCGGAGCGCCTCCGCGTCGGATGGATCCGCTTTCAGGATCACGACGGGCTCGCCGGGCATGGACGTCTGCAGCATGAACACCTTGCCGCCGACTTTCCATACCTCCCAGTCGCCGGTGAACTGGTGTGTGTGCTCGGAGCCGGGAAGCTCGGCGGCGCGGGCCGCGGCTCGATCCTGCACTGCCTTATCAATCTGCATCTTGACCTCCTCGAAGTCGTTAGGGGGTCGATTGCCCGGCGTCCGTCGAGGAGGTGCGGACGCCGGGCAACCGAGTCGAAGTGAACGGGGCCGGCACCGCGGTCCGATGTCCGCCCCGTCCGTCACATGTGCGTGAAGATCTTCTCCGCGTCGAACCGCGAGACCGGCTGGCGGGAGACCCGAGCCTCGTCGGGGTAGCCGAGCACCAGAAGCAGCGTGGTCGTGTAGTCGGTGTCGGTCAGGTCGAAGGCCGCGTCCACGGTCGTGCGGTCGAAGCCCTCGAGCGGCGTCGCGTCCACCCCGAGGGATGCGGCGGCCATCATCGTGGCGCCGACGACGAGGTAGGTGTTCTTCTCAAGCCAGTGGAGCACGTCCCCGCCATAGTTCTCCGTCTGGATCTCCACGAAGTTGGAGGCGCCCGCCTCCCATCCCTTCTGGATCTCCGGGTCGGCGAAGCGCCCGTCGGCGCGCTCCTTCTCGAAGATCTCCTGCAGGTGCGTGTCGGGGATGTCCTTGCGCGTCGTGAAGATGATGGCGTGCGACGCGTTGCGCACCTTCTCCGCGTTGTCCGCGAAGCGGCCGACCAGTGCGTCCGCGAGCTTGTCCTTGCCATCCTGCGTCTCCAGCACGTGGAAACGGTTCGGCTGGATGTTGATCGTCGTCGGCGAGGTGCGCAGGTAACGCAGCAGCTGCTGGAACGTCTCCTCCGGGATCCTCTTGCTCGGGTCGAAGTAGCGGGTGAGGTGCTTCGTGATCAGCTTGTCGAGATTCAACATCGTGCTTTCTGTCGTCTGAACGGCGGGTGGAGAGGAAAGTCAGGCCGACTAGTGGTCGGCGCCGGGGACGTCGACGACGGCGTCGCTGACGTTGTTGAGGTAGTTCGTGAGCAGGGTGACGACCACGATCGTGACGATCGCCTGGATCTCCGGGTCGATATACCCGACCTCGCGGATCGCTGCGAGGTCCTCGTCGCTGACCTGGCCACGCGTCTCGATCACGTGCTGCGCGAACTTCGCGACGGCGGCGCGCTTCGGGTCGCTGGACGTGCCCATGCGGGCGAGCTCAATCTCCTCCGCCGACATACCGCCGAGGTTCGACGAGATGAAACCGTGGAGTGCCTGGCAGTAGTGGCAGCCGTTCGACTGAGAGACCGCGAGGGCGATCGTGTGGCGCGTCTTCGCGTCCAGGAGCTTCGCGATGCTGCCCTGCAGGCCCATCACGATCTCGAGCACGGTCGGGTTCGCGGCGAGCGTGGTGAACATGCTGGGCGCGAAGCCGAACTGCTTCGCGATGGCGTCGAGCGCGCCCTGCGTCTTCGCGTCCATGTCGGCGCGCGCGGGAGCGGTCAGGCGAGACATGGGGATGAACCTCCGGGTGACTGTACTGGACCATTTCGTCCACTCGCTTGAGTGAACACCATTGAAAATGGGTTGCCAAGCCCAGTTTGTGTTATGTTGATTACATGCAGG
This sequence comes from Micromonospora sp. NBC_00898, assembly GCF_045207895.1. Taxonomy (NCBI): domain Bacteria; kingdom Bacillati; phylum Actinomycetota; class Actinomycetes; order Micromonosporales; family Micromonosporaceae; genus Micromonospora; species Micromonospora sp. NBC_00898. Next base: position 1,345,981 of record NZ_CP108775.1, on the reverse strand, counting down.
TGAACAACGGGGCGGATGCAGCCCAGAAGCTCACTCCCAAGGGCCAGGCCACGCGCGAGCGAATACTGGAGCACGCGGCGGCGTTGATCTACGGCAAAGGGGTCCACGCAACCAACAACGAGCTCGTCCGCCGCGCTGCAGGCGTGAGTGGATCGCAGCTGAGTCACTACTTCCCCACCAAGGAGAGCCTCGTCCTGGCGGTCATCGACTGGCATGCCGACAGCGTCCTCGGCTTCCATCGCAGCGAACGGTTTGCCAGCTTCGACACCGTCGAGGCGTTCCAGGACTGGACGGACTTCTACGTCCTCTCGGGGCGTCCGTTCGAGGACGGCTGCAGCCTCGGCTCGCTCGCGAGCGAGATCGTCAAGACCGATCTCGACGTGCACGACCGGCTCGCGGAGGTGTTCGCGCAGTGGCGCGAGATCTTCCGCGTCGGGCTCGATCGCATGCGGCAACTCGGCCGCATCGACGCGTCCGCCGACCCCGCGCGGCTCGCCGACATGTTCCTCGCGGCGTATCAAGGCGGCATGCTCCTCGCTCAGGTCGCCCGGGACATCGGCCCCCTGCAGGACGCGCTCTCTGCGGCGGTTGACCATCTGCGGACGTTCGTGACGTCTGACGACCAGCACATGGGCTGACGCGGCGCATCCGAGCCTCGGGTGTCGGAGCGCGGAAGAAGGTCTGGCGAGCTGGTAAGACGACCACGTCGGGCGACGCGAAAGGGCGTCCGCTCTGTTAGCAGAACCGGACGGCTCGCCGACATCCAGCCTCACCCATTCATGGGCTCGATGGCGTGATGGCTGATTGCCGGCCCTGACGTGAAGGAGGTGCCGTCCTACCTGGAATGATCTGGATTGCCTAGATCGAGAATCTTCCAGAAGGGCGGCACCTGCCAGGTGAAGCGTACGACATCGACCAGGTTGCGTATGAAGGCTGCGCGTGCCAAACGATTGCGGCGTATGCGACGCATCGAACAACACGCCAACGCCTGGGCCCGCGGACTGACGCTGACCACCGGGGCGTCCGGGCTGATCGGTGCGGTCGGCGCCCCGTTGCTGCGGCTGCTGGCCGAACAGTCCGGGCTGCGCTAAGTGGTCTGCGCCGTAAGTTCTTCGGGGGTTGGTGGTTCGGGGCTCGTGTGCTGTTCGTGATCAGGGGGCGATGGGTCCCACGTGGAGATCGCAGACCAGGTCGAAGACTTCTTCGGTGCTGGCACTGAGCCAGATCTGGTTCTCGTACTTGTCCTTGCTGGCCACGTAGATGGCCGTGCCCCACCGGTGGGCGGATCCGCCGTAGCGCAGCCGCATCAGCGGTAGCCGTTCACCATCGGTCAGCTCACCGTCGACGTAGGCGAATTGGCCGTGATAGCGCACGTGAACAGCGACCAGCTGAGGCCAGTTGTCCTTGGCGTGCGCGCGCAGCCGCTGAGCCAGCGAGGTCTTGGTGGACTCGGGAATGGTGGGCATGGGCCACATCTTGCCGTCCGGGCGTGTCCCACGCCCACCAGCGGCACAGATCACGGCATTCTCGGCGGGTCCCTGAACAAGATCACCGAACGAAGGCCTGCCCGTGCCCGCCCCCCGCGCACGCCAGATCACGCTGACCGCCACCGAACGGCGAAAGCTCAAACAGCTGGCCTACTCCCACACCGCCGCCTACCAGCAGGTGATCCGCGCCCAGATCGTGCGGGACGCGGCGCACGGCTACTCCAACGCGAAGATCTCCCACCGCCAAGGCGTGAACATCGACACCGTGCGCCGCTGGCGCGGCCGATACGCCGACGAGGGCATAGCAGGGCTGGCCGACCGGCGACGCTGCGGGCGGCCACCCCGGTTCACCCCCGTACAGGTGGCCGAGGTCAAAGCATTGGCCTGCCAACTCCCGGCCGAAACCGGGCTGCCGCTGTCGAGGTGGAACTGCCCGGACCTGGCCAGCGAGATCGTGGGCCGCGGCATCGCGCCGGCGATCTCGGCCTCCACCGTCCGCCGGATCCTGGCCCATGACGCCCTCAAGCCCTGGCAGTACCAGTCCTGGATCTTCATCCGCGACCCGAACTTCGCCGCCAAGGCCACCCGCGTGCTCGACCTGTACGCGCGGACCTACGACGGCATCCCCCTCGGCCCGCACGAGTACGTGATCTCCAGCGACGAGAAGACCAGCATCCAGGCCCGCTGCCGCTGCCACCCCACCCTGCCACCCGGCGCCGCCCGCACCATGCGGGTCAACCACGAATACGACCGCGGCGGCGCCCTGGCCTACCTGGCCGCCTACGACGTCCACCAAGCCCGCGTCTTCGGGCACTGCTCGGCCAAGACCGGGATCACACCGTTCATGACCCTGGTCGAACAGGTCATGAGCCAAGAGCCCTACGCCTCGGCGAAACGGGTGTTCTGGGTCGTGGACAACGGCTCCTCCCACCGAGGTCAAGCCGCGATCGACCGCCTCAAGAAACGGATTCCGAACGCCGTCATGGTCCACACCCCCGTGCACGCGTCCTGGCTGAACCAGATCGAGATCTACTTCTCGATCGTCCAGCGCAAGGTCGTCACACCCAACGACTTCACCAGCCTTGACCAGGTCGAAGACCGGCTCATCGCCTTCGAGCAGCGCTACAACGCGACCGCCCGGCCGTTCCGATGGAATTTCACCCCGTCCGACCTCGAGGACCTGATGGCCCGGATCGAGCGACACGAACAGAAAGAGCCAAACCTCCAACAGCCCACCAGCTGCGACCATGAGTTCCCCCGGGACCCCAGATGCCGTATTCGAGGGCGGCGAGGATCAGGTCGGTGTCGCAGCGGTCGGAGGTCTTCCACCCGACGATCCGGCGGGAGAACGCGTCGCGGACGGCGGCGAGCCAGAACACGCCCTCGCCGCAGGGGATGCGGGTGGCGTCGGCGACCCAGAGCCGGTTCGGCCCGTCGGCGGTGAACTGCCGGTTGACCAGATCCGGTGCCGGCGAGTGCCGTGGGTCCTGCTTCGTGGAGCCGCCGCGCCAGCCGCGGCGCAGGAACGCGCCCTGCCAGCCCTGGTCGGCCATCAGCCGCTCGACTCGCTTGCGGCCGACGCGGATGCCGTCGCGGCGTAGCTGCCGGTGCACCCGGTCCGCGCCGTAGGTGTGCCCGGACGCCTCCCAGATCTCGTGGATGTTGGAGATCAGCCCCAGGTCGACCACGTCCCGGTCGCAGGGCTGTTCGACCTGCTTGACCCACGCGTAGTAGCTCGAGGCGCCGATGTTCAGGACCCGTAGCAGGAGCGCGACCGCGAACTGGCCACGGTGTTCATAAATGAACGTCATGACCGTCGCCGGGTCGGGTCGAGCTCCGCCGCGAAATACGCGCTCGCCGCCTTCAGAATCTCGTTCGCCCGCCGCAGCTCGGCGACTTCCTTGCGCAGCCGGCGGTTCTCCTCGGCCATCTCGCCGGTGGGCCGGTCGTGACGCTCACCCGTATCGGCCTCGGCCTGCCGGATCCAGTTCCGCAACGCCTCGTGATGCACACCAAGCTGCCCGGCAAGACGCCGGATGACCGGCTTCGGGTCCGACTCGCGGTACAAGCGCACAGCACGCTGACGTAGCTCGTCGGGGTACTTCTTCGGTGCTGCCACGGACGACTTCCTCCCCACGACCATCAGACCATGATCAAGAAGCTCCATGAAAGCGGGGGTGGCTCACCACCAGCCTGCCGCACTGACCCTCGCCGCATAACCCCCGAAGGACTTACGGCGCGGACCACTTAGTCCGGAGCCAGCGCTGCCGGCCGACGCCCTGCGTCCACGCCAAGCGGTGGGTGCCGGCTTCGACCTCACCGGCGACCAGCGGGGCGCCCCAGAACAACCCGACAAGGGCGGGCGCCAGATTCAGATACGGCAGCGCGTCGAGAAGCGCAGGGTACCTCGCGCGCAGGCCCCCGATTAGGTCGCCGCAGCCCTCGTTCGGCTGGGCCAGGCATGCGGTCAACCCGCTGTCGCGCAGGTAGGAAACAAGCGAGCCGCGCATCGCCAGGTACGCCACCGACAGGATCGCGATCCCTGTGGCCGCGGCGAGCAGGTGATTGCGGTGCTGACGCCAGGACAGCCAGATCATGCCGCAGCCTCCGCCGGGCGGTCGCCGCCAAGGGCGCGGAGGATGAAGTCCTCCAAGCCCTGTCCTGTGGCGATGAGGTCCGTTATCGCGCTGGCGTGCACGACGGTGCCGCGTCTGACGACCACGAGGTGGTCGCACGCGCGGTCGAGCTCGGAGACGTCGTGCGACGAGTGCACGACCGTGATGCCACGCGCGGAGGTCTCGCCGCTCACGTCATCGAGAAACGCCCGCCGCGCCAGCGGATCCAACGCTGCGCCGGGCTCGTCGAGCAGCAGCAGCCGCGGCCGTTTCGCCAGGGCCAGCGTCAACGCCATCTGTGCCTGCTCTCCGCCAGACAGCGAACCGGCCCGTTTGCGCAGGTCAATGCCGAGGCTGTCCAGCCGTTGCGCGGCGTACCGCTGATCCCAACGCGGGTTCAGCGCCGCCCCCATCCGCAGCAGCTCGCTCACCCGGAACCGCCGGTACAACGGCTTGTCCCCGGCGACGAAACCGACGTCGCCGCGAGCCGTCGCCGCCCGTGGCGAGACACCAAACACCGTCACCCGCCCGGCGTCTGCCGGTACCACCCCTACCGCCAAGTGCAACAACGTCGTCTTGCCGGCGCCGTTGGGCCCTACCAGGGCGACGACACTGTTGGCCGGCACGCTCACGGTCGCGCCCGCCAGCACCCACCGCCTCCCGTACCGCTTCCCAACACCCCACGTGGCCAGCGCCGGTCCACTGTCATGCGGCCCACTTTCATGCAAATTCATGCTGACGACGCTAGGCACCCTGCACTTCGACCGCGTCCAGCCCGGATCTGAACCGCATCCACCCGGCGACGGACGTACCGCCGCGGGGCGTCCACCCCCGGTCTGACCCCGGCAAGGCCACCTCATCTCATCGGCTACGAGCGCGTGCTTGCCGAGCAGCGACGGGCGCACGGAGTGTGAGGTGGAGCGGCGCCCGGCGCGCCCGGTCGGCGGCCATGAGAGTGCGCGTCGATGGACACTTCGATTGCCGTCCCCCTGACCTGCTTCCCCGACTGCCTCGGCTCACTCGAACACGCCCGCCAACACCCCGCGCCTTCTACACCTGGTACAACACCGACCATCGGCACGCCGGGCGCGAGACGGCCGGCGGCGCTGGTGTGCCGCCGCCGGCCGCGTGTTCAGGAGGTCAGTTCTTGACGTCCACCGTCGGCGGGTTGTCGTTGGTGTTTTTCGATACCAGTACCAGCTGATACGTGGACAGCGCGCCCGGCGCGATCCACGACCACGGGCCACGCGGCTCCACCGCGCGCATCTCCTTGCCTAGGGCCTGCCCGGTGTCCGGGTCGATGATTAGACGCACCTCAAAACGGCCGTTCCCGGGGCTGTCTTGCGCGAATGCGACCGCCTGCCCGGGCCGACCGTGCATGTCGTGCACGACTCCCAGCCCGCGCACCCCCGGCAACGTGGCGAGCATGCGGTATGCGGCGGCGCGGACCTCGTTGCTGACCGGCAGGTCGATCACCACGCTGGCGGCGACGGTGAGCAGCCACTGGTCGCGGTCGGTGGGCATGTCGCTGCCTCCCCCGTCAAAGCGGCTGAGCAGCGCGTTGCGGAGGGCGGCCGGGTCGGTCGGCAGCGCGTCGAGTTGTGCCTGCGACACGTTTCGGTCGCCAAGGGCGAAGAGGTGCGCTGGGTCGACCGTGTTGCCGTGGACCTTGCCTGGGGCGATCTGCAGGTCGTACGGCTTCGGCTTGGTGATCTTGATGACGGCCGGGGATCCGTTGCGGCGCCAGGCGGCCTCGTCGTTGGGCGTGGCGGGCACTGCGCCGAGCGACTGCGAAATTACCCAACTGCTGTCAGCGCTGGAGCGGGCCAACCAGTACTGGCCACCGGTCTTGTCGAACATGGTGTACGTGCCGTCAGCGGTCTCGACCGGCACCGCGAAGCCGCTCTCCATTTGGATGGTCAGATAGCGCCCGCCGGTTTGCGGGGCTTTGTCGCTGCGTTCGGCTGCCACGAGCAACAACCGGCTAGAGTCCATCGGCGCCTGCGTGGCGGGCGACGCGACGTCGGGTGCGGTGTCGGGTGCATTGCGCGGAGCGGCGCCTGGTCCGGCCATGGCGACGGCGGTGACGGCCGCTGCGGCCACCACCGCCGCCCCGACCAAAGCCACACGTAGACGCCTGGGCCTGCGGAGCAGATCGAGCGCGGCGTGCCCTTCGGGGCACTGTTGCATTAAGCGATCGCGCGCTCTCGACGCCGCAAATCTTCCGTCACCAGGCTCAAGACGGGCGGCAAGGCCCATCGGTCGCTGAATACCGCGAGCAAAAAGACGGCTTTTGTGCCGATCCCATAGATCAGTTGAGCACCCAGGTTCGATCTTGCAGAAAGCCTTGCGCGCAGTGATCTTGAGGATCGCTTAATGCAACAGCACCGTGCAGCGGTCAGGGCGGCGATCATGTCACCGCATCGACTGGCTGGCCATCGACAACGTCCCCACCCGAAGGACCAGGGTCCATCGAACTCTCCTGACATCGGGCAACACACTGGCCGCCGCCATCTCGCAGTGGCTACGACATGTCGAACGGCCAACTCGGAACAATCTCTAGCCGCACCCGATGGACTCTATCGTCCATTATACTCCCGCGGCGGAGGCATCCGCCAGATTAAGTACGCACCGCCACGACCGTCAGGCGCGCTGCTGCTGCTGCTGCTGCTGCTGCAAACCACCGATGGCCAGCGAGGTTTGCCGACCGGCGCCACGCCAACCTACTCTGGACGCGATGGTCCAGTTGATATACCCCGGACTGCGGGCGACCACGTCCTCACCGCGGAGAATCTCATCACCGGGGCACTCGCTGACGATGACGTCATGGGCGGGTGCCACATCGGCATCCACCGGCCGAGTGGAAGCACGGGTGGCAGCGGGATCGCGGCCGCCCGGCCACATGGGGAGGGGCGCATGGCAGTGACCACACGCGGCTTCGGCGGCCGCAGACGCGACGACACCGACCTCCCGCCCGGCCAGTACCGCACGGACGACTTCCCGGCGATGTGAGCGCTAAGAATCCGGTCAATCGTGGCGAACCCGGATGATGCGAACGTCTCCGACGTCGGTTACGCAATAGTCCGAGGCGGGATACTCCTGCCACTTCATCCGACCTGACTGGTCACTCCCAGGCCGCTGACCAGACGCGAGATTAAGGAGACAACATGGCGGGTAACGCCGAGGACATGATCACGTTGACCAGTGCCGAGCAAGATTTGGGTGGCTCGAACCTGTCGGGAGCCACCGCGCCCGACGTGGAAGACCTCGTCATCACCGACAACAGGGAGCTCGGCATCTACGAGGCCGCAATTGGGGGCCGGACAGTCGCTGGGCTCGTCTACAGTAAGGTCGGGAGCCGCGTCGTACTGATGGCGACATCCGTGTTCCCCGAGTTCCGGGGGAAGGGAGTAGCCGCCAGGCTCATCGGCGGCGTCCTCGACGAGCTGCGCATGCAAGGAAAGACCGCCACCGTCACGTGTCCGTTCGGGGCAGCATTCGTCAATGCTCATCCGGAATATGCCGACGTTCTAGACCCGGCATTCCCTCGGTCGCACACAGCCGGGCATGGGCATTGAACACGCGTCGTCGCGTCTGAACGCGCGCCGACCGCTGAGAAGGTTCAGGCCCACTGGACGAGGCCGTCCAGTTGTGGCCGGACCGTTCAACCAACACGAACAGGGAGCCGAAATGTCTGAGTCCTATCCACTCGCCACTGAACCCGAAGGCGTCGTCGCGTCGCTGGTTGAGCGATTTAACTCCGGCAAGGTCAGCGCAATGATGGCCCAGTTCGAGCCGGGGGTCGTGTTCGTCGCGAGAGACGGGCGACCCGTCACTGATCCCACTGAGATCGCTGCCGAACTCGAGCGCGATATCAGTCTCGGTCTGCCGCTGGAGGCCAAGGCGCGCCATGTGTTCGTTGCCGGCGATATCGCCCAGATCGTGGTAGACTGGTCAATTGATGGCACAGGTCCCGACGGCGAGCACGTACACCTCGAAGGCTCGGCAAGCGATGTCGTGCGCCGCGGCGCGGATGGACGCTGGCGGTACCTGATCGACAATGCTCTTGGGACGATGGTGCGACAGCCCGCCTGAACTCGGACTTGCCCTGGGTCCGTCGAGTCCTGCGACAGCGAGGACCAAATAGCCCAGGAACAGACTCGCCCTATCGATGATCTCGCGGACATAGCACCCGTTCAGCCAAGCTGGCGGCGCATGCGTTCGTCCTTCACCATCACGCGAATGCGACATAACGCCGGATGGACTCCAAGGTCCCATCCTCCATGGATTATCTGGCGCGCCGATACACTCGACCGATGGGCGACGAGCAGGTGGCTGCGCCGACGAAGCAGCGGAGAATCAGTCAACGGGGCATCGCGACGCGGGAGCGGATCCTCGAGGCGGCGAACCGGCTGATGTTCGTGCGCGGAGTTAACGCGACGACCCTTGACGACGTCCGCGAGGCAAGCCAGACGAGCAAGTCTCAGCTTTACCACCACTTCGCCGACAAGCAGGAGCTCGTGCGCGCGTTGGTCAAGTATCGAGGCGCGCTTGTGCTTCAGCGCGAGCGCGGGGGGCTCGAACGACTGAGATCGTTCTCAGGGCTGGTCCGGTGGCGTAACGCGCTGGTCCAGGCCAACTCGCTGAACAACGGCAAATACGGGTGCGGCCTCGGGTCGATGGCTGTCGAGCTGTCCGATCAAGATGAGCAGGCTCGATCGATGCTGTCGGAGACGTTCGCGGCATGGGGAAAGCTGATCAGTGATGGTCTGCACCGGATGCGGGACAGCGGTGCACTGCGCCAGGACGCCGACCCGGAGAAGTTGGCCACGGGGTTGATGGCAGCTTTGCAAGGCGGCTACTTGCTGGCGAACGCCGCGCACAACGTCGCACCCATGGAAGTTGCTCTGGACATGGCGCTGGAACACATCAAATCGTTCCTCTTGGAGCCGTCCGGCGAGCCGACCCGTTAATTGAGCCCTTTTCATCGTGATCAGGCTGGTCACGGTGAGCCGTCCCTTAGCGACCTGCACGTTGCCCCGGGATGGCAGGGAGTGGCCTGCGTTGACCTGGCTTGACCGGACCCGCCAGGCCGGACGACGACCACACGGACGCGCCGCCGCCCATGATCCTTTGACCTCGGTTTGCTTGAGTTCCCCCCGCTTTGATGGAGCGGTGGTTACCTGCTGCCGGCTGGCGCAGGGGTGGTGATAGGTGGCTCGGCTGGATGGTTCTGGCGGGTGTGCCAGGCGGTTTCGTGCTCGTCGGGGCTGAGGTAGCCCAGCTCGCGTTGGATGCGGCGGGTGTTGTACCAGCCGTCGATGTAGGCGAAGATCGCGTTCTCGGCCTCGTCGCGGGTGGGCCAGGAGGTTCGGTAGACGAGTTCGATCTTCAACGTCGACCAGAAGTTCTCCATCAGCGCGTTGTCGTACGAGTCGCCGACGGAGCCCATCGAGGGCAGGATCCCGTTGTCCTGTAAGCGTTCCGCGAACCGGAGCGATGTGTAGTACACCGCCGCCGACTACACCAAGGCGTGCCGGCGGTTGGGCATCCTGCAGTCGATGGGTCGCGTCGGCTGCGCCCTGGACAACGCCGCCGCCGAGGCGTTCAACTCCACCCTCAAGGTCGAGTACATCCACCGGCAGCGGTTCCGCACCCGCGCCGAGGCCTGACTCAAGATCGCCACCTGGATCGTCGACTTCTACAACACCCGCAGACGTCACAGCGCCTGCGACGGCATGTCCCCCGTCGACTACGAACACTTCATCGCCGAAGCCCGCCGGGCTCAGGCAGCTTAAACAACCCTCCACGCTTCCAGGGGATTGACAGTTGGTCCCAGCAGCGTGTAATCGGGTTAGTGAGACGACGGGCGGGGCTGCCCATGATGAGCGTCGAGGTAACCCGTGGTTCCTCAATGCCGCGTGGGGCTCGCCCCGACCCAGCTCGACGGGCCGCCTGCTGATGTCAGGCGGCGATAGGCATCACCGCGCGACGTTCGGCGCCGTGGGTGGCGATGACTGGGTCCCAAGCTCGGCCGGTGGTGATAACGGCGTGCAGTTGCCGCAGGATCGCAGCGGCGATCACGGCCTGGGCTTGGGTGACCGTGAGCTTGTTCTGCTCTCGGGTGGTCAGATGGGTGAACCGGGCGGCGTAGACCGGGTTGGCCCGTTGCGCGCCCCACACGGCTCGCCACGCTGCCAGCCGCAGTCCGGGGCGTCCTTGTCCGGTCAGTTTCGTGCGGCCTTTGAAAGTGCCGGACAGTTTCTCCCGCGGTGCCAGGCCGGCGTGCTTGACCAACGCCCGGGCACTCGCGAACCGGTTCGGATCACCGGTCTCGGCCAGGATCGCCGCAGCGCCGATCGCGGACAGGCCGGTGATCGACGTGACCAACTCGGTCAACCTGAGTTCGTCCAGGACCGCCGTCATCCGCGTCTCGGTGTCCAGCAGCCGACGGTGGGTCTCGAGCCAGTCGCCCAGCAGCAGCGCAACCCGCTCCAAGGCACCCGCACGGTGGGCGATCACTCCCGCGCGATCGGTCAATGCCGCGAACAGCAGCCGCACGATCCGCAGGCACGGTTTCTGCTTACCCCGTCGGACGATCTCCCGGCGCACCGCAGACTCAAACCGCGCCAATCCCAGCCGGCGGGTCCGGGTCAGGTCCCCTGCATCGCGGGCCACCACGATTCTCATCGCCGCGGTCCACGTCGAGGAACGAAACGGCTGCCGCGCGGTCTGCAGCGCCGCCGGCCAGACACACTCCAGCAGCGCCCGCATCTGCTGGACCTGACTACCCGCTTCCACCAGCAGCTGCTCACGACGCGCGCCCAGATGCCGTAGCCGGCCCCACGTCTCATCAACCGGTTCGGGAACGTAGCAGCGCAGCTGAGCCGTCAGCCGAGCAATGATCACGGCGTCTTTCTCATCGGTCTTGTCGAACGTCAGGTCTTCGCTGCGTCGCGCCCAGGACGTCAGCATCGGCTGGACACACACGAACGGCATCCCTCGTTCCTCGGCCAGCTGACCCAGCACTCGCCAGCGGTGACCGGTCGGCTCGCACGTCACCGTGACCCCGGCGAATCCTTTCGCTGCGGCCTGCTTGCTCGCCCAGTCCAACGCCGCGCCCAGATCCCAGGCATGACACCGGAAAGTCTTACGTGCCAACACTTTCGAGTCGTGGTCGGTGACCACGACCATCTGCTTCTTGTCCGCCAGGTCGATGCCGACGATCGCGTTCACGGACGGGACCAGGGCCCGCAACCGAGCAAGCCGCGCGTTGCGGTTGCGATCACCACGGGACACACCGCTACCGTTACCCACGAACGTCCTCCTCCTGCGATGGGACACCAAGCCCGACAAGCGCATCAGGGGGACGTTCCTACGTCCTGCATCGACACGCAGAACGTCTTTCTATGCCGATGAGAGTGCACCCCGCCGGATCCGTCGAGTTGCGAGTGAATGACAGGATTCCCGCCATGGATGTACACCTTCGACCGCTTCGGCGACAGGACGCATCAGGGCTGGTTGTTCTGCTGGGCCAACTCGGGTATCCGACCACCGATGCGGCCGTGCACGAACGGCTGGACTACTGGCTGGAAGACCCCTCAAGCTGGCTCATCGGCGCCGACGACGATGGCGAGCTGATCGGCGTCGCGGCACTGGGTGTCCTGCCAATGCTTGAGGTGACCGGAAAGCTCGGGCGTCTGGCCGCATTGGTCGTCGACGAGCGCTACCGCGGCCGAGGAGTAGGCCAGTCGCTAGTGCAGCTCCGCGTTAATCCTTGAGGGATCAGGCTGCTTTGAGTGGTCGGCCGTCGTAGGTCCATCGGAAGGGCTTGGCGGTCCGGTTGTAGACGGTGACGAACTTGTCGATCCGGTCGGCGAGGTCTTGTTGGGAGGTGAACTCGCCTCGGCGGAGCAGCCGGCGGGTCAGGATCGAGAAGAACAGCTCGGCCTGGTCCAGCCACGAGGCGTGGGCGGGGGTGTAGTGCGGCTGGAACCGGGGGTGGTCCCGCAGCCACTTGCGGGTGGCCTTCGAGGTGTGTGAGGAGCCGTTGTCCAGCACGAGGTGGATGGTCAGTGTCGGGTCGATGCGCTGGTCGAGCCTGGTCAGGAAGTCGATGAAGGTATCTGAGTTGTTGCGGCCAATGCGTTCGGTGTGGACCTGGCCGCTGTGGACATACAGGGCTGCGATGATCGAGACGGTGCCGTGGCGGACGTACTCGAACTCGCGGCGGGCGATTCGGCCCGCTCGGCAGGGCTGGTCGGGGTGCTTGCGGCTGCGGGCGGCGATCGCGGTCTTCTCGTCAACGCAGATGACCACGGATCCGTCGGGTCGGTGTAGGTACAGGTCGCAGACCTCGGCGGCCTTGGTAAAGAAGGCCGGATCCGGGCGGCGGGTCAACCAGCCGCGCACCCGGTGGGGCTTGAGGTCCAGATCGGCCAGGATCCGCCCGATCTGGGAGGCGCTGATCCCGTCTTCGTGCAGGTGCTCGGCCAGCAGCCGATGCGACCATACGGTGTCCGCCTCGGGCAGCTCGCTGGTGACGGCAGCCACGATCCGCAGGTGCGTGTCCGGGCCGTAGATCGGGGGTCGTCCCGGGCGTAGCCGGTCGCCCAGCCCGGCCATTCCGTGTTCGGCGAACCGCCCCCGCCAGGTACGGACCGTGGACTCCCTGATCGACAGGTCCCGGGCGATCGCGGCGTTGGAGGCGCCGTCGGCGGCGGCCAGGACGATGCGGGCCCGTTGGACGTCGCGCAGCGGGGCGGTCCGCGATCGCGCCAGGGCCTCCAGCCGGGGACGGTGTTCAGCGTCGATGACCACGCTCCGGGCGCGGGGCGGCATAGGAGTGACCTCTCCGCGTGACCGGCCGGGGGATGATCTCGGCCACGCGAAGAGGATCTGTACCAACGCCGACGGGAGCCACGCGGTGCGACACACCGTGGTCGGGCACGATGAACGGCATGGTGCGACCGACCGACGCCGTCAAGGCCACCCTCGCCGACCGGGTGGAGACACACCGGGCGGCCCGCTGGCCCCAGTTGACCCGACTCGTGGTGCGCTTCCGCGGCGATTACGCCTACATCGACGCCGACGAGGATGGTGACATCTGGCCCCTGTGCCGGCTGCGCTACACCGGCAGCGCCGACCGGTGGGGCTTCGCCATCCACCTGGCCAGCCGCGACGGCTACGAGGACTCGTTCCTACCCAACGGCCAACCCGTTGGCACCCCCGAAGAGGCCATCGACTGCGCCTGCGGCCTCTACCTCGGCGACCCCACCGCCTGGTCCTGACCCCTCAAGGATTAACGCGGAGCTGCACTAGGAGGGTTCCGGCCTGGTGCCGGGAGACGGCGAGGACAAGATCCGTTCAGGTTGGAAAATGACGGTAGGTCGTGGCCACCCCAACCCCCTTCCTAAGTGGATTTCAGCCCAGTAGACGGAAGATCCAGTCGGTCCGAGGCCGACGGAGATCTAGAAGACACTCAGCATTCACACTCTCAATCGCCAAGCTCAACTGCGGCCCCCGTCACCTCAGGAAGACCAGCAGCTGTGGTAGCCAACCAACCTGCCGCGCACCGAGGGCTCATATATCCGCCCGACGCAGCGACAGCTGGCAACATCTGCAGCGCTTGACGTGGAATCAAGAGACCAAAATGCCGCTTCATCCAGGACGCAGATGAAGCGGCAGGTCAGAGCGATCAACAGCGATCAGGCCGATGTCCAACTGCCATGCGGTTACCGCCAACAAAGATCATCCGTTACCCGATGTTACCGCCGTTACCTGAGAAGATCTTCATCTCCCCAGGTCAACACGTCGGGACGGCCGGATTCGAACCGACGACCCCTTGACCCCCAGAGATCGGCAGTAGGGTCCCGTTCGGCTCGCACCGCTGGTCGACGGTCTGATGGTGGTCACCGGGGTTCGGCTTGGTGTCATCGGTTGCTGTACATCGCTGCTGTACCCGCGCCCGCCCGCCCGTCGGCGGCGCTCCAGTCGCTCAACCGCGTTACTGGTGGAGCTGAGGGGATTTGAGCCCCTATTGCGTGTTTCATAGGACTTGTCGAGGCGAGCCCTGCGAAAGACGCGCCGGGGCGGTCGCGGCGGGGCACGCGACCGGTCCGGCCCGTTGATAATGATCGACATGACCGTGCGATACGACGAGGTGCTCGGCCCGCTGCGTGAGGCGTACGACGCGGAGGCGGCCTTGCGTGACGGGCTCAACAAGGAGCCGTGGAAGCTGGCGGAACGGCAGGCGTTCCGTGACCGACTGTCGCCGGGCGCGCGGCTGCTGGAGATCGGAGCCGGCACCGGGCAGGACAGCGCCTACTTCCAGCAGGAGGACTTCGCCGTCGTCGCGGCTGACCTCTCGCCGGTGATGGTCGAGCACTGCCGGGCCAAGGGCATCGAGGCCCACGTCATGGACTTCCTGCAACTGAACTTCCCGGCCAGCTCGTTCGACGCGGTGTTCGCGATGAACTGCCTGCTGCACGTGCCCAACCACGACCTGCCCGCAGTCCTGGCGGCGATCCGGGCGGTCCTGCGCCCCGGCGGGCTCGTCTTCCTCGGCGTGTACGGCGGTAACGAGAGTGCCGAAGGCCCCATCGACGATGACGAGCACGTGCCGCCTCGCTTCTTCTCGTGGCGCACCGACGAGCAGTTACTCGGCTTCGCCACCACATGGTTCGACGTCGTGGACTTCCACCCCGTCGACACCGGCCGCGGCCACCGGTTCCAGTCGCTGACGCTGCGCCGCCCGGACCCCGAATAGCGGAGCACGGACCATGAGGCTGTGTTCGTAGGCGGGTCAGAGCCATTCGTTGATCGCGGTGATGTGCAGGACCGGTCGGCGCTCCGACCTCCGCCGGACCCGTCACCGCCTCTCGACGTTTCACAGCTCCTGCGGCACTCAGTTGTACTGGCGTTGTACTAGTTGATCTTTGAGAATCGCAGCTTTCAGGGCTGGAAGTACTCGGGAGCCCAGCAGGTCGCGTTCGCCGGCAACTCCCACCAGTGCGGCATCAACGTCGGCCGCCACGCCGGATCCGGCTGGAAGTCCATCCACCGGCCGTCGAAGGGCGCGTCCCCGGCGCGGGCCAGGGCAAGCAGTCGTTCGCCCTCGGCCCGAACGGCGGCGGCCTCGACTTCATCCCAGAACGCCGGCTCGCCGGTGTACTCCGCGAACGCGTCCTCGTCCTTCCACGACCACCTACCATCCGGATAGACGAGAAGGTCGAGCTCCTGGTCGTAGACGTCGACCCCGCCAGCCCACCGGGTGACCGGACGCTCCAGGTTGACATACCAGCCGTCGAAATCGCCGTCCTGCCGCCAGCTCCACCAGACCGAATGCGCCGCACCTGGCGGCATCAGCATCAGAGTCCGGAAAGGCTCCCAAGTACTCAGGCTGAGCATCGTCGTCATCCGCAGCGACGTGAGCAGCGACAGCTTCCGCGTCGGCTGGCCAGCGCCGTCAACCCGGCGCATGGCCTGTGAGCCCGCCTCGATCCACAGCGCCAGCCCGCGCTCGTCGTCGCTGACCACCCGCCCGCACAGCACCGAGCCGACCCGACCGTCCGGATACAGGTGCCGGCGGACGATCGTCTGCCCCCGCTCAAAGATCATTCGAGCACGATACCCAATCAAGGCCCGGTAATCATTGCCCCAAACTCGCCGACTCGAACGCCAGCCATCACACCTCAGACCACCTAAACCCCGGGCCAGCAAGCACGGCAAGGTTCAACTGCTTGACCTCGCGTGCCGGCGCTTCCACTGCCCAACGGCGTTACTGGTGGAGCTGAGGGGATTTGAACCCCTTACACCCACGGTAGCGAGGGAACATCATCAATCAGACCGATTGACGCTGCCACCAGGGCGGAGCCTGCCGACGCTTGCCAACGTCTGTCGTCGCTGGTTGCTCTCAGTTGTAGTGGATCTGTACCGGATGATCTTCGACGCCCGCCTCGCCCGGAGCCTATGAGGCTCCGCCGGACAGGTTCATTGCCTTCGAGGGCGGCGACACCGGCGCTTGGTTCCATCCATCGGGTAGTTCCGGCATGCTCCAAGCGGGGTCCGGCCGGAAGTCACAGTGAGTGCCGTCGAACGGGTACGCGCCTGCGGCCGCCAGTGCTGCGACTCGCTGGGCCGTAGCCCGAATCGTCGCCGCTTCGGCGGCATCCCAGTACCAGGGATGACCGGTTCGGGCAACGAACTCCGCCTCGTCTTTCCAGGACACATGGCGTTGCGGATCAATCTCCAGATCGAGCGCATGGTCCGTGGTATCGATACCTATGGCATGCCGCTCGAACGGTGCTTCAAGATTGACGTACCAGCCGGCGAAGCGCTCATCCGCGAACATCCACCACACCGAATAGTTCGCGGCCGCAGGGTGCAACATCAGTGCGCTGTAATGTTGAAAGCTGGTATGGATGTGCGAAGCTCCGACCAACTCGTCGATCGGTGCGTCCTTGAGGCTCCGACCGGCGGAATCGCGGTAGAGCACCAGCGGGGCGCCGCAAGGTTCCCACAGCAGCAGCCCGTCGTCGTCGTCGGCGACAACCATGGCGGCCTGAACCCACGTGACGACATCGCGCTTGTGATAGCGGCGAACGATGGCCTGACCCGGACGGAAAGACATCCGCCAACCCTAAGCTAGTCATCCCGTCTGCCGCCGACCCACACCTTGGTGGAGCGGACCAGGGCCAGGGCGACAAGGTGGAGCGCCCAACTGGAAGAGTCTCAATGGCAGCGGTCAAGCCCTTGGCGTGCGCCCCCGTGCTCCGGACTAGGCCACGGCGAGGTAGTGGCAGCTGTTGGGTTCGTAAATTCGGTTCGGTGGTTGTGACGTGCGGCTTTGTGCGAGGTCGGCCGAACCAGGGCGGCGACGATTCAAGGTATGGCAGCCTCGCTGGTGTACCTGCTCCTGCGTCAGATCCTGCAGATGCTGACCCAGCTAGCCCGGGACGGCGGCGCCAAGGATGTCGAACTGCTGGTCTTACGGCATCAGGTGGCGGTGCTGCGCCGACAGGTGCATCGACCCGATCTGCAGCCCGCGGATCGGGTGGTGTTGGCGGCGTTGTCGCGGCTGCTGCCCCGGCAACGCTGGGCGGGGTTCTTCGTCACCCCGGCGACCCTGCTGCGCTGGCATCGACAGCTGATCGCACGACATTGGACCTACCCACACGCGCGACCCGGCCGGCCACCCGTCGACCGCGAGATCCGGAAACTGGTCCTGCGCCTGGCCGGGGAGAACCCGACCTGGGGCCATCGACGGGTGCAGGGCGAGTTGGCTCGTCTGGGCTACCAGGTAGCGGCCAGCACGGTATGGAAGATCCTGCACCACGCCGGCGTCGACCCGGCGCCCCGCCGGACTGGACCGACTTGGCGACGGTTCCTCACCGCCCAGGCGCACACGATCCTGGCGTGCGACTTCTTCACGGTCGACACCGTGCTGTTGAAGCGGATCTACGTCCTGTTCTTCATCGAGCTGGCCAGCCGCCAGGTGCACATCGTCGGAGTCACCGCGCACCCGACCGGTGCCTGGGTGGCGCAGCAGGCCAGGAATCTGCTCATGAGCCTCGATCAGCGGGCCGACGGGCTCCGGTTCCTGCTCCGCGATCGCGACACGAAGTTCACTACGGCCTTCGACACGGTCTTCACCGCCGCCGGTATCGACGTGCTCCGCACGCCGCCACAGGCCCCGAGAGCGAACGCCTTCGCGGAGCGCTGGGTCGGCACGGTACGGCGCGAGTGCACCGATCAAATTCTCATCGTCGGCGAACGGCACCTGTCGAGCGTCCTGACCGAGTACACGGAGCATTACAACGGCCACCGGCCACACCGATCACTCGGACAGCGACCACCGAACCCACCGCCGCAGGTCGTTGACCTCAACGCCGCCCGCGTCCAACGACGCCCGATACTGGGCGGACTGATCAACGAATACTCGCAGGCAGCGTAGGCGAATCTGGTTTGCGAGCCCCACAGCGTCATCGCCTGCGACTTCGTACACATCGACCTGGTCGACCTGCGCCGGGTGTACGCGCTGGTGTTCCTCGAACACGGCACACGCCGACTGCACGTCGCCGGGGTGACCGCTCATCCGACGGCATCCTGGACGGTCCAGCAGGCAAGAAACCTCGCCGCCGAGTTGGGCGTACGGGTCACCTCGCTGCGCTTCCTGATCCGCGACCGGGACGCGAAGTACACCAAGCCATTCGACACGGTCTTCACGGCCGACGGCATCGAGGTCGTGAGGACCGCGCCACGGGCCCCTCGAATGAACGTCCACTGCGAACGGGTCATCGGAACCTTGCGACGCGAAGCACTCGACCACCTGCTGATCTGGAACGAGACCCACGCCCGCCACATCCTCGACGCCTACGCCCGCCACTACAACCGCCATCGCCCGCACCAGGCTCGACGACAGCTCCCTCCCCTCACTCAGGAGCACCCGGCGCCCATGACCGACCCGACCGCTCAACGACTCCTACGAACCCGAGTGCTCGGCGGCGTCATCAACGAATACAGATACGCAGCCTGACCAGCAGCGACGAGTTTCCGAACGGCACAGGTCTGCGGGTAGTTCCCGGCCCGCAGCGACCGGTCCCAGTCCCGCAGGAACCCGGACCAGGTCCGGGACAGTCCGACGGTGAGCTTCTGAAGATCGAGAAGTGGCATGACAACCTGCCCGAGTCAAGGAGTCCAACAGCGGCGTGCTAGACCAGGCATCCATGCCAAGCAATGAAAAGAGGGCTCCCGCAAGTCGCTGACCTGCGGAAACCCTCTCGCTGTCGGGACGGCCGGATTCGAACCGACGACCCCTTGACCCCCAGTGATCGGCAACTCGGTTCCGTGTGGTTCGCGCCGCTGGTCGACGGCGTGATGGTGGCTAGCCTGGTTGTGCTTGGTGTCGTCGGTTGCTGTACATCGCTGCTGTACCCGCGCCCGCCGACCGGTGGCGCTCTGGTCGCTCAACGGCGTTACCGGCGGAGCCGAGGAGATTTGAACCCCTTACACCCACGGTAGCGAGCGAACATCGTCAATCGGATGGATCGGCGCTCCGATCAGGACGGAGCCTGCCGACGCTTGCCTACGCTTGTCGCCGCTGGTACGGACCGATCACTCAGTTGCACGACACGATAAACTATTCGAGCCTTTTCTTAACAATCCAGTCTTTCGCCTTCTGCGAGAGTATGTCTGGATGTTGCTGCTGAACAAACTCCAAGAACGACAACATGCCAGCCGACTGATCGTTACCGTACGAGTCCTGCGTGGGCAGATCCAATAGCTGGTCCAGGTCAGTCTCTGCGAGTTCGTCGACCACCAGCTCAAGCCGCATCAGCACGATGTTGCTGTGGTCGTAGCTTCGCGTGAAGTCAGCCTCGTCTAGCCACTTGTTCTTGAGCACCTTGCGAACCGCCGACGACGCCATGTTGTCTGGGAGCTGCAGGCCACGTAGCCACCTCCCGCCGTCGAACTCACGATAGAAGGCGGTGTGGGATCGGTAGCTGTGGCGCTTGGCGAGAACTAGGTCTTCAATCTCCTTGATCGTCTCTTCGCTGACGTACCGCGTGATCAGGTCGTAGGCTAGACTCGCAAGTGAGATGTAGTGAATGGCGAGGTTTGGGTCGAGGGGCGTCGCCGGGGTGTGGGCCTTCTCGTTGCGCAGGAACTGAATGGCCATGTTGAGAAACTTGACGCCTTCAAAGAAGTCCTTCTCGGCATCGTTCGCCGGCTGATGACCGAACAGCTTCTCGATGTTCGCCGCTGCAAACGCATCGGTAGCCCTCTCCTTGCCTGTGATCTCTCGGAGCTTCCCGCGCACCAGCTTGTATGACTCCTCGACTGCATGGAAGTGGTCCCCGGTCGCGAGGTAGCGCCCGATGTGGTTGTAGATGTCCTCGTGGATCTCAATCTGGATCTTATTGTTTGTGACCGTGGCTTCGGTGGTGAAGCTGGCTGGCGTCTTATCAATTGCCGTAGCGGTTGCCGTCTGCGCCGCGTCGCCAAGCTCCTCAGCGATCTTTCGAATCTTCGCAACCTGGTCGTCAGTGATGTCCTCGCCACAGAAGGCCGAAGAGTCCGGAGCGGCCTTCTTGGCCTCGATGTAATCAGCGAGCGCGGCGAGCGAAGATGAAACCTCGGCGTCTGACCCGCCCTTCCACAGCGCACGCATCCGATTGGCTTTGGAGTCACCGAAGCCTGGATACTTCTGCTCGTCATAGATGTCGACGTTCAAGTCGCCAAAAAAGTTGGCGAATGAGGCATTCGAGAAGTCCAGGACGTAGCCGCCACCCATGCCGAGCACGGCCTCTAGAAAGGTCTCGTTCCGCAATGACAGTTTGCTCATGCCTGGTTGCTCCACTCCTCAGCAGCCAACGGCGCCCCGTTGATGGCGTCCACAGTCATCCAAGGACCCACCGCCGAACTCCACCGGACGGCTCAAGGCGTGCGACTCCAAGCCTATGACAACGGTCCGCAGGACGACAGTCGTGCCGATCGGCGTCGCGGACTGAGAGAAGCGGTGACCCGACCGCTCGTCGTCCGGTTAACGACCCGCCGCCCCTCCCCACCTGTGCCTCCTAGCCATCCCGTCGGCCTTCGTCCGCACACTGTGGAGTGGGTGGGGCCTGCCCGGTCAAGGTGGAGCACCCAGCGGCTGAACGACCTTGACCGGGCAGGCCCTGCCCGCTCGGCTCTGCCCGGACGAAGGTTGTCGGGATGGCGCCAACCATCCCGGAGTGCCCGAGGACCCCGCCGGAGGCACTGCCTTGTCCTGATCAACACCGAACCCCGGATCTGCCATCAACCATGGCGGCCCGGGGCTTCGTCGTATGTCGCGCCGCCGGCGGGCTAACACCGACGCGCTGGCGGCCGAAGGCCAGAGGCGCGGCGGCGGGCCATCGGCCCGGCCCAGGTTCGGCGGCGCGAGCGGCCCGCGGCGCGGGCCGCGCTTGATCCCGTACAGAAAGTTCTCACACACATGCCAACCCCGCCATGTCGGGCTCCACTTGATGCGTGACACATCGAATTCACTTGAAGGCTGACAGTCTCCCGTCCGGTCTGAGGCTCTGCTTTCACACTGGGTGACCGGCGTCGGGCCTACTGCTTGAGCAGGTGACCTTCGTCGGTCAGGACGCCCCGGTCATTTGCGAAGCAGCGCCGTGTGTGGCCATAAGGCATCTGGAGGATCGGCAGCCGCAGTAATCGAATCTGAACTGCCACCGGATCCGGTCTCGTAGTGTCACCACGACCACAGGGAGTAGGGTGCCGTCTCGTTCCTGGCCCAGGCCGGATTTCTTGCAGCTCCTATCCGGATCCTGGCCGGTATCGCCGCTTACTGGGCGTAGAGGTCCACGCTGGCGTCGGAGGTGATGATCCATGGTGCGGTCCCGGCTTTTGCCGCCGACGACGGCATGGCACGATGCTAGGCGTGAATATTGCTGGTTACGGATACGAGCAAGATCCGCTGATCGATGGTGCCGCCTTCCTGAGTGATCCGCTGTTCTGGCCTACCTATCTGTCGTCCATGCTGATGCCACAAGATGACTCTTTTGTCACCGAGGCGTTCGGGGTGGAGGTGGAGGATTGTTACGAATACTCTGATCGCCGGCTGCGCGATCCCGACGCCTGGCCGGTGTTCCAGCTCGGACTGCGCGACGGGCACGAGGTCAATGTCGTATACTTCAATTTGCCCAGGGAGTACTTCTGCGACTTTCTTCTGTGCCGTCCCGGCGGGAAGCACGCGTTGAGGCTCGCGACCGTCGGAGGGCACGAAATGCGTCCGGGGCTGAGCTGGCCCGAGCTTGGCACTACAGCGGACTTCTCCGGTG
Organism: Micromonospora sp. NBC_00898; assembly: GCF_045207895.1. Classification (NCBI taxonomy): domain Bacteria; kingdom Bacillati; phylum Actinomycetota; class Actinomycetes; order Micromonosporales; family Micromonosporaceae; genus Micromonospora; species Micromonospora sp. NBC_00898. Next base: position 1,324,051 of record NZ_CP108775.1, on the reverse strand, counting down.
CACCCTACGGTGTAGTAGAGCCGAACGCTCGGCTGCTGCTACTGCTCCCCGCGTTCGGCGACCGGGATCTACCGCCTGAGGCGACGGCGAGGGTGGCCGCCGCACTGACAAGTTGTGGCGCAGGGACGAGGGTCGACCACCTCGCCGCTTACTTGCTGGAAAACCTGCCCCGGCCAACCTGGCGACACGTGAACGGCGTACGAGTCAGCGATGGCCGGTACAGCATGCGCAACCCCGACGGTCCCGCTGGGCTCGCCCCTGCGGACTTGCTGGAAATCTCGACAGCACTCGCGGAAATTAGTTGAGCGGTCCGACGCCGAGACGCATCGGGGCTGTCCGATAATGTGACGGCGATCCAAGCACCACTTCGCCGCGATCACGCCCGTCCCAACGGTGGTTTTTGTATGGGCCGGGCCACTCTGGTGTAGGCATGACGCCGTCGTCGCTCGATACTCCTGCGTTGTCGCCCAGGTCGTCGCCGCCGCCGTATCCCTTGCCGCGGATGCTGCCCCTGCTCCGGCGACGCTGGTCGCGTCCGCCCTGACACACGGCACGGCGAGCAGTCTGCAGCGTTCGCTCAGACTGTTCGTCCCTTGACCGACAGCAACACGCGTCCGCGCCTCGGCAGGCGGACAACCGCAAACAGCAGCGCGGCCGTCGGTGTCACCGACCGTGCCCGGCACGGTCAAGGGCCGGTGTAACGCATCAAGTGGAGCCAGCGTGTAACGCGTCATCCGTAGTACGACAATGCCAACCCCGCCAATGTCGGGTCTCAGGACCTGCGTGACAGATCAGTCTCGGGACGTGGGGGACACGTCCGGCTAGATGACATCTTCATGAGGTCGGGGCGCGGCATGGAGTGAGGGCTGCGCACCGGTGAATGCGCGTAGCCGGGCCGAACTCGCCCGGCCCTCGGTCTGACCTTCGGCCGTCTAGGGTGTGGCGATGTCCGAGCAGTGGTCCTTGACCGTCGACTGCGCGCACCCGCGCGAACTGGCCGAATTCTGGTGCCTCGCGCTGGGGTACGTCCCGGCAGCCCCACCAGATGGGTTCGCCAGCTGGGAGGCATGGCACACCCATTTCAAGGTTCCCGAGGACGAGTGGGACGACGGCGCCTTCATCGAGGACCCCGACGGCATCCGGCCCGGTATTTCGTTCCTGAAGGTGCCGGAGGGGAAGCGTGACGAACCAAGAATCGGTTTCCACCTAGGGACTGCCGGTATCCAGCGGCCCCGGTCGGGTGACCAAGGCCGGCCCGGAGGGCAACTCGACCTGTTCTGCGTCGAGCGCAGTCAGGAGCATCATGGCCCATGTCAATCGTCCCGCTGATCTAGGGTGACCTGGTGCCTTCGAAACCCGTGACAACCGTCCTGTTCGATTTCGCTTGGACCCTGTTCGCCAGAGACCCCAACCGCTGGGTCGGCAGCGCGGCGGCCTTGATCGGCCGGGAGGTGGCCGCCGGTGAGGCGGAGCGAATCGCCTCGGATTTCGCTGAGTTGCTGCGGACGACGGCTACGGACCCTGCTCACATCGCCCGGGACTTGGACCCACAGGTGTGGGACCGGGCGATTCTGGCTGTCCTGCAGCAAATCCGTGGGGTGGACTTGCCGTTTGCGCGAGCCCTGCACGAAACGCGCGCCGAAGCGCTGGCGCCGTACGCGGACACGGCGTCCACTCTCGCCGCGCTGAGTGCCCGCGGTATTCGCCTTGGCGTGGTCAGCAACGTGGGCTGGGACATTCGCATCTGCTTTGCGAGGCACGGGCTTGACCGCTACATCGATTCATTCGTTCTTTCCTACGAGGTCGGCTTCGTCAAACCCGATGTACGGATCTGGCGCACCGCAGTCGAAGCCCTGGCGGCACAGCCAGATCGAACGTTGATGGTTGGCGACCATCCCGGATGCGACGGCGGTTCCGTGGCCGTCGGCATACCGGCCCTGGTGCTGCCGATGGTGAGTTCGCCAGCCCAGCTTCGCGGGTTCGATCAGGTGCTGGCGTTGGCCGGAATCTGAAGCCGGTTCGGTTCCTGGTTTGTCGAGGTTGCCCAGTGCGCTTCGGGAAAGATCTCCGATTCTTCCAGCATGAAGTCGAGCCGAAGGCAGTCAAGAACCGGATGCACTTCGATATCCACGTCGGCGGCGGCCGGCACGAGCCGTTGGAGGTGCGCTGGCCGCGGGTCCAGGCGATCGTCGACAAACTGGTGGCAGCAGGCGGAACCGTACTCCGGGTCGACGCACCGGACGGTGCCCCGGACCATGTGACGATGGCCGACCCAGAGGGCAACGAGTTCGACGTCCTTTAGGCCCGTTCGGCCGGGCAGCTGGCCAAGCCGTAGCCGTCGACAGCGTCACGCAGGTCCTGACCCCGGCCGAGCTCCTGACCCGGACGACGGGGCGATCCTGTGCTCACAGGGCCGCCCCGTCGCGTATCGGTCAGCTTGTCCGGCCTGCGGGGGTCACCGGCCCAGCGGTACGTCAAAGGCCTGGACCTCGTCCCGTGGCGTCTCGAAAGAGACGAGCGCCCGCTCGGGGGAGGGCGCCCCGGGGTCCAGCGGGATGCTGACCCGCTGGAGTCCGGCGTGGACGTCGACGGTGACCTGCTTGACCACGTGACCGCTCATGTCCGGCGACCACGGCGGGATGCCACCGTCGGACACGGCGCAGGGGGTCAGGCCATAGTCCGGCGGGGGGTCGGCCGCGAGCGAACAGCTGGTCTGGTACACCGGGATCGCTCCGACGTCCCCGGTCCAGAGGAACACCCGGGCTGTCCCCGGCCCGCTCGCGGTGATGTCGAAGGTCGCTGAGGTCGAGGTCAGTGCAGGGCTGCTGATCCTGATCCGGTGATCGGCGGGGGCCGGCACCCGCCCGGAGATCGGGACGCCGTTGCGGGCTGACTGCCAGATGGTCTGCGGTGAGGTGGCGCCGTTGAGGTTGGGGTTGGAGACGTTCGGCGGGGGCGCCGTCACCGGTCGTCCGGCGGGTGGGGTGTACCCCGGCACGATCGCCTGCCCCCAGCGGTACGGGTCGGACTGGACGCTGCCGAACGCCGACCAGCCGAGCCGGGTGCTCATGTCGATGTGGCGAAGCGTGGTCGTGCCGGCCGCGGCGGTGTTGTCGTTGTCGTACGGGGTGATGTTGAGGCCCAGGTGAGCCGGGTCGACTGCGGCGGGAAGGTCCGCCATGGGAATCTTCACCTCCAGGTCGTACCCACCGCCGGTGTAGGCGTGGTCGACGGTGGTGCTGTTCGAGGCGACCCAACGGGCGGTGGAGGCCACCTGGACGCCGGGCGCGTTGGGGGCGTCGCTGACCGTGTTGGCCAGGGGGCCGGTCGAATAGCCCTGATGGTTGTCGGCATCGCGCTCCCAGCAGGGGGCGTTGGCGCCGTTGCCGTTGGTGTTCTGCGGGTCGTTGGTGAACGGGAACACGCCAAGCTTGAACGTGTTGGCGGTGTCCTTCAGGTCCTGGGAGGCGGTCCCTCGCGGGTCGAGGAGGATCTCGACGGAGTCCGCCTGCCAGTGACCGACGCACTCAGCGGGCGTCGCCGCGTACGACTGGTAGTCGTCGCGGACGTGGATGAAGAAGTACAGCGCGTCGTCCGAGCGGCTCACCGTGGCATAGCTGCTGTCGGGGTCCGAGGTGCCGGAGACACCGCAGTCGGCAGTTCCGGTGCAGCCTGAGGCGCCCTGCCAGATCCGGCCGATGTCCAGCCGCGGCCCCGGGTACTCCTCGCCGGAGGCGACGCCGTCCACGACAGGTCCCGTCGCGACCGACGGGATGGCGGTGGTGGGAACGATGCTCAGGGCGAGGGTCTCGCTTCCTGCTCCGGCCGGCGAGCTGTACGTGGTCGTGATGGGGACGGACACCTGCTGGTTCGCCGGCAGCGACGTGTCGGTGTCGGTGAGCGTGAACGTCACGGTCGTCTCCGCGCCGGGACCGAGGGGACCGTAATCCTTTGACGCCGCGTCGGCGGTCAGGTTGGCGGGCAGCGTCAGGGAGACCTGCCCGCGCTGCGGCGTGGCGGACCAGTTGTGCACGACCACCGGCACCTGTTGGGTGCCGCCGACGCCGATACGTTGGATCGCGGCGGACCGGCCAAGGCGTGCGGCCTGCGGGGCCGTCTCGCTGAGCCACCGGTCGTACTCCGCCCAGTTGCCCCACCGCTGGAACCGGCCCTCGACCGGGGTGACGATGCGCACGACCCTGTCCGTGTACCCCGTCCTGGTGCCGCTGGAAAACAGCGCGGAGATCCTGTGATTCTGGTTGACCCCGGCGTCGGCCGCGGGTGTGACGGTGAAGGTCACGGTGGTCTCAGCCTTGTCCGAGATGGTCCCGACGGTCTTGGGACCGTCGACCGTCCAGCCGCTCGGCACGGTCAGCGCCACCTGGCCGCCGGGCATCTTCCCCTGCGGCGACTTCAGGTGCAGGGTCGCCTGGAACGGCGTCGAGGCCACATTGTAGAAGCGCGAGAAGGTCAGATACTCCAGTGTGCCCAGCGGCAGACCACCAGGGTCGGGCCTGGTCGCGCCGCTGAGGAGGGCGTCGTCGCTGCCGGCCGGGGGGTTGGGCGACCCGTCAGGACGCAGGTTCGGCTGGAACGGCACGAACGACTCGGTCATGCCGAAGCGTGGGCACGCGGGGTTCGAGCTGCCTTGGTACATCACCCTGCTCTGGGTCGGGTAGGCCAGTCGTCCTTCGTCGGCGACCTGTTGCCAGATCTTCGGGGTGCCCGCGGGCTTGCCCTGGAGGTTGCCCGCCGGCCACAGGTACGGCGAGTCGAAGCCGGTCCACACGCCGGCGACGGTGTCGAGGTTGGTGCCGGGGGTCGGGACGAAGCCGGTGGTGCAGTTGGCGGCGGTCGTCGTTCCGCCGGTCCCCGCCGTGCTGCCGCCGGAGAAGACCTTCTTGACCTGCCAGGTGCTCAACGCGTTCGGCCCGGTGAGCTGCTCGGGGAACATGTGCGGGTCCGCCGCCGCGAGGACGCCTTCCCAGATGAAGCGCCCCGCCTGCTGGTGGTTGCCGTGACCGGCGCCGAGGGTCGGGGTGAAGCCTATGTACACGTCGGGCTGGGTCATCCGGATGATCCGGGTGATCCGGCGCAGCGTCTCCTCGTGGCCCCAGAAGCTCTGAGTGAGCGGGGCGCTCTGGTTGTAGAAGAAGTCCACCCGGTCGAGGTTGAAGATGTCGACCGTGCCGGAGCGGTAGTGCGCCACCCGGTCCTCGTTCTCACGTCGCAACCCGAGGTCGGGGCCGAGCTCCTGGCCGATGGCGTTTCCGCCGCCCTCGCCGCGCGTGACCATGATGATCCCGCACTTGATGCCGTAGCGCTGGTGCCATACCCCACACGGCCCGATGATGCTCGTGTCGTCGTCGGGGTGAGCCCACTCACCCATCACGTTGATCTTGACCGAACTGTCCGCGTGGTATGCCTGAGGTGGAGTCTCGGCGGCATGCGCGGACTGGCCTGCCGCGACCACGCTGAGCGCAGTGAGAAGAGGGGCCGTCACGAGCGCAGAGACTCTGCGCGACATCTTCATGAGCTGCCTCCTTGTGGTTGGGTGCGGGCCTCGTTACTCCCTGACTGCGCCCTCGAGCATGCCCGCGATGAATTTGCGCTGCAGGAAGAGGTAGAGCAGGGCGACCGGCGTCGCGACGATCACGGCGCCGGCTGCCAGCAGCGTGAACCCCTGGGTGTACTGGCCCTGGAAGAACGCCAGCCCGAGCGGTGCGGTGCGCAGCGACTCGGCGGTCACCATGACCAGGGGGACGAGGAACTCGTTCCAGGTCCACATGAACGTCAGGACGATCAGGGTGATGACGGCGGGCCAGGCGATTGGGACGAGCACCCGCCACAGGATGGTGCGAGTCGAGGCTCCGTCCATGCGCGCAGCCTCGACCAGTGCCCGACTGCTGGTACGGAAGTACGCCCGCATCCAGACGTGCCGAACGCGACCGACTGGGCTACCTGGGGCAGGGCCACTGCCCAGAACGTGTCGGTGAGACCCAGCGTCCTCAGGTCGAAGTACAACGGCACGACGATGGCCTCGCTGGGCATCATGATGCCGAGAAGGAAGGCGTAGAACAGCATCGTCGAGCCGCGGAAACGCATCGTTCCCAACGCGTATCCACTGAGATGGACAGGATCACGCTGACCGTGACGACGAACACCGACACCAGCAGACTCATCCGCAGGTACGTGCCGAAGTGCCCGACGTGCCAGGCCGCTGCGAAGTTGCCGACGTGCAATCCGGCGATGCTGGCGGCACTGCCGGACCCGCTGCCGGGGGCGTCGTCCGGGCCCAACGCAGCGGCCAGGACGGTCCCGATCGGGGCGAGCGCGAAGGCGGCGAACAGGACCAGGATGACGTAGTTCGCGGAGCGCTCCGCACGGGAGATCATGACGTGGAGTCCCTGTCGCCGACGCGGGTGATCGCGAACGAGATCACGAAGATGATGATGGTCAGGCAGACCCCGATGGCGGCTGCCGAGCCAACCTTCCCCAGCTCGAAGGCACGGTGATACACCTCGTACGACGGCACCGACGTCGACGCGCCCGGGCCGCCACGGGTTGTCACGTACACCAGGTCGAACGTCCGCAGTGCGGCAATCACCGTGAGGGTCAGCGCCACAGCGATCTCGCCACGAACCGACGGTAGGGTGACGGCGAAGAACTCCCGGACCGGACCGCCTCCGTCGAGGCGCACCGCATCGTACAGCTCTGGGGAGATGCGGCTCATGCCGGCGAGCAGCAGCACGGTCACCAGACCGGTTTCGAACCATGTGCCGATGAAGCCGACGGCCGGAAGGGCCGCACCGTAGTCGCCCAGCCAGGCACGGGTGAGCGAGCCGAGACCGACCGCGTGCAGCAGCGAGTTCAGCGGTCCATCAGGAGCGTAGATGCGCCGCCAGGCCACGGCGACGACCACCATCGCGATGACCTGCGGCAGGAACACCACGGTGCGGAAGAACGACAGTCCACGGACCTTTGCGCGGTTGAGGATCGAGGCTAGGACGAGGCCGACGCACAACGGCACGAGCGCGTAGAACACCATGAGCACCAATGCGTGCCCGAAGGCGTCCCGTAGATCGTCGTTCCTGAGCACGTCGGCGTAGTTGTCGAGGCCAACCCACCGGCCGAGGGTCAGCCCGTCCCAGTCGTAGAACGAGATCTGGACCGATCGCGCCAGCGGGTACAGCAGGAACGCCGCGTACACGAGGAAGGCAGGCAGGACGTACAGGTATCCGGTCCCGCGGGGCCGGCGGGGCGGTCCGACGAGGCTGCGCTCGCGGACCGCCCCCGTTGTCGTCGCGGTCATCCGGCCGTCAGCCGTTGGATGCGGAGAAGTCGCCGTAGTCCTTCTGCAACGAGTCCAGGAACTGCTCCGGCGTCTTCTTCTTGGCCAGCAGATCCTGCAGCGAGGCGGTGACGCTGTCATACATCGTCGGCGTCGCGTAGTCCAGGTACGGCACGAGCCCGTCCGCCTTGACGATGTCTCCGAAGGCGGTGAAGACATCCTTCTGCAGTCCGCCGCCAACGGCCTGGCTCGATGTGTCGGCAACTGGCAGATTGCCGGTGTTGGTGAGCACTTTCATGGCCTGCTCGCTGGTGATGAAGTTGATGTAGGCGGCGGCCGCGTCGGGGTGCTTGCTCTTGGCGGTGATGGCGAACGGCAGCCCGGTGCCACCGGTGGCCACCGGCTTGTCACCGGCGTTTGCCGCCGGCGGCAGCATGAACGCCACGTCGGAACCCATGGCCTTGGCGAGGTCGGCCTGCAGCCACGTGCCTCCGATGAGGAAGACGCCCTTGCCCTTGCTGAACGCCTGCCAGGCGGGGTCGTAGCCCGTTCCGTTGAAGCCTGGCTCGAAGTAGCCCTTGTCGACCCAGTCGACCAGTTCCTGGGCCGCTTTGAGATTGTCGGGAGTCTTCCACGACGCGCCCTTGCGGCCGAAGGCCAGCGTCTTGATGTCGTCGGGCGAGGTGGAGCGGCCCTGGATCGTGCCGAACACGTGGATTGCCGGCCACTTGTCGAGGTTGCCGAGCATCATCGGAACCTCGCCCCTGGCCTTGGCGGTAGCCATCGCGCTCTCGAGGTCGGACCAGCTCTTGGGTGGCTGGAGGCCGAACTCGGCGAGCTTCTTTGCGTTGTAGAAGATGCCGACCACCTCGCCCACCTGGGGTAGCCCGTAGAGGTTGCCCTCCCCGAAGGTCCTGCCGTCCGGGCTGTACGACGAGTACTGGCGCACCGACTCGGGGTATCTGCGGTCCCAGCCGTAGGCGGCGGCGTACGCGTTGAGCGGAAGCAACTGCCCGGCCTTGACGAACTCGCCCATGTCAGAGCGCCCGTTGTTGGCCTCTACGACGTCAGGGGCCTCGTTGCCGCTGAGCGCCAGCCGGAGGGTGGTCTTCAGGTCATCGAAGGAACGGGACACGCGCTGGATCTTGATGTTGGGGTACTTGGCCTGGAAGTCCTTGTTGAGTTGCTCCATCTGCGCGGCCTGTCCACCGCGGACCTCCTGGTCCCAGACGATCAGGGTGACGTTGCCCAACTTGGCCGCGTCGGTGGTCACCGCGGCGTTGGGCTTCGCCGACGGCGAAGGGCTCGAGGACCCGGGGGCGCATGCGGTGACCGCGAGGACACCGATCGCACTGACCGCGATCAGGGTCCTTGACCTGAACGACTTCATCTCCTGCTCCTTGATGAGGGTGGATGGACGCCCTGCACAGCATCTGGGCGTGGCCGGGGCATGAGCTGGCGCCCCTCCACGTCCGCGTGCCGCGCGATGGTGGCTGCGGCGCGGTGGACCCCACCGAGCGGCACCGTAGGCACAATCTGCTCAAGGAACTCGTAGCGCCGGCGCAACGACGCCATGTACGAGCCGCCGCCGAGGCTGTCGCGCAGCGCATGCCACCAGTCGGCGATGTCGCCCCAGCCCGGCGCGGCAAGGGAGCCACCGAACTGCTGCACCGCCAGGCCCGAACACATGATGGCGAAGGCCAACCGGTTGCGCAGTGACCACCCGGCGAGCGTGCCGACGACCAGTCCGGCAGCGAAGACGTCGCCCGCTCCGGTCGGGTCGAGCGCCGGCACCCGCAACGCAGGCATCTGCGCCTCCTCGCCCGTCGTCCCGTCGATCGCCAGCGCACCCTGCGCGCCATTGGTCACCACCGCCAGGGGAACCACGTCCGCCAAGGCGTACAGCGCGTCGTTGGGGGTCTCGGTCCGGGTGTAGGCCATCGCTTCGGGGGCGTTGGGGAGGAACGCGTCGCATCCGGCAAGCTGGTCCAGGAGCCTGGGCGACCACTCGCCGGTGGGGTCCCAGCCGACGTCACCGAACACGAGCGCGCCCTGAGTGCGGGCGGCCTCGACCCACGTGGGCTCGTCCGTCCCGCAGGCCACGTCGTGGCCGAGGTCGACCATGACCGCACGCGCTCGCGGCGGCACCCTGATCATCTCGTTGCCCGATATGGGCGCCGGGTGGCCATGAGTGACCATGCTGCGGTCGCGATCGACGGCCATGGAGACGGTGACCGGGGAGTGCCAGGCATCAAAACGACGCGAACGACTGAGATCGACGCCTTCCTGCTCAGCGAGGGTGCGCCAGCAGAAGTCGGCGTAGTCGTCGTCGCCGAAGGCCGCTGCCAGGGAGGTACGCAGACCCAGCCGACTTGACGCGACGGCGAGGTTGGCGATCCCGCCCGGGCAGGAGCCCATGCCGCCCGCCCACACCTCAGTCCCAGCCGACGGCATGGTCTTCAGGCCGGTGAAGATGATGTCGAGGAAGACCGTGCCGCTCAGGAGTACGTCAAAATCCGGGCCATCCGCGGTCCGCTGAGCGGCGAGCGGGTCGTAAACGACATCCGTCACGGCGGGCGCCCTTCGGGAAAGTATTCACCAACGCGCCACATCCTGCCAGTCGTCTGGGCCAATCACAAGCAATAACGAGCAATCTCGCGCAGACTATGCGCGAGATTGTTCCTCGGTGACTGGTAATGTTCTCGCCGTGCGTCATCAACGCCAGCTTGAAATTGTGCGGCGGCTACGGGTCAACGGCGCCATCTCGGTCGAGGAGCTCGCCGCGTCGCTGGGCGTCAGCGCGGCGACCGTTCGCCGCGACCTGCAACGGCTGCAGTCCGAGGGCAAGCTCACCCGGGTCCACGGGGGCGCGCACCTTCCGTCCTTCGTTACCGAGGACGCCGACGTCGACCGGCCGTTCGCCCTGGTCGCCACCGTCGACGCGGCGGACAAGCGGGCGGTTGCCCGGGCAGCGGCCGCCATGGTGCGGGACGGGGATATGGTCCTGCTCGACATTGGAACGACAACACAGCTCCTGGCCCAGGAGCTGCGGGGCCGGCGGGTCACGATCGTCACCGCCAGCCTCGCGGTTCTGGACGTCCTGCGTGATGACGACGCGGTCGAGCTCGTCCTCCTCGGAGGTCTGGTGCGCCGCGCATATCACTCCCTGGTCGGTGTCATCACCGAGGACACGCTCCGGCAGCTCCACGCCGACATCGCCTTCATGGGGGCCAGTGGGGTCCGGTCCGACGGCTCGGTCCTCGACACGACCCTGGTGGAGGTTCCTGTGAAGCGCGGTCTGATCGCCGCCTCCAGCCGCACCGTCCTCCTGACGGACCGGCACAAGTTTCCGGGCACGGGAACCCTTCGGGTGTGCGGGGTCGGCGACCTGGACGCCATCGTCACCAATGCGGTCGCCGACACCGACATGTTCGAGCTGTGTACCCGGTCCGGGGTGGAGGTGGTGGTCGCATGAAGCTGGCGATTCTCGGAGGCGGCGGGTTCCGGGTGCCGCTGGTCTACAGTGCCCTGTTGCGCGACACGAGTGACCGGCGCATCGAGTCCGTGTGGCTGCATGACGTCGCGCAGGACAGGCTCTCGGCGATCGGGCTCGTGCTGAGCCAGATGGCAGCAGGCCACCCGGGCGCTCCCCGAGTCACGACCACCACGGACCTGGACGAGGCGCTGAACGGCGCAGATTTCGTGTTCTCCGCCATCCGCGTCGGCGGCCTCGCCGGGCGCACCTCGGACGAGCGGGTAGCGCTCGACCTGGGGCTGCTCGGGCAGGAGACGACCGGCCCGGGCGGCGTGGCCTACGGACTGCGCACCGTACCGGTCGCGGTGCACGTCGCCGAACGTGTGGCAGCGGTGAGCCCGGGAGCATGGGTCATCAACTTCACCAACCCGGCCGGCATGATCACCGAGGCCATGCAGCAGGTGCTGGGCGACCGGGTCGTGGGCATCTGCGACTCCCCCATCGGGCTGGGCCGCAGGGCTGCTCGCGCTCTGGGACACGACCCGCAGCGGACGTCGCCAGACTACCTCGGCCTGAACCACCTTGGCTGGCTCCGCGGTCTGAGCCACGAGGGTGCCGACGTTCTGCCCCAACTGATCGCCGACGACGCCCTGCTGGGGACCATCGAGGAAGGGCGGCTCTTCGGCGCCGAGTGGATCCAGTCCCTCGGCGCGATCCCGAATGAGTACCTGTACTACTACTACTTCACCCGCGACGCGGTGAGATCGATCAAGGGCAGCGCGGCCACGCGCGGGGAGTTCCTGCTCGACCAGCAGCGCCGCTTCTACGACGCCGTCGTCGGCAGCCCGCAGTCCGCGTACCAGGAATGGCAGCGCGTGCGCCGGGAGCGCGACGCGACGTACATGAGGGAGAGCCGGCACTCCGACGACGAGCGGCGCGATGCGGCCGACGTCGAGGGTGGTGGCTACGAGGGGGTGGCGCTGGCCATCATGGCAGCCATCGCCCGCAACGAGCGCAGCGCCATGATCCTCAACGTTCGCAACGGTTGCACCGCGCCCGGGCTGCCTCCGGAAGCGGTCGTCGAAGTGCCGTGCATGGTGGACGCCGACGGCCCCCACCCGTTGGCGACGCGCCCGCTCGTGGGTCACCAGCTCGGGCTCGCGCAGCAGGTCAAGGCGGTCGAGCAGCTCACGATCCAGGCGGCGCGGACGCGGTCGGCGCGCCTGGCTCTCGAGGCGTTCGCATTGCATCCCCTCGTGGACTCGGTGTCCACCGCTCACGTGCTCCTCGACGGCTACCGGCAGCGCATCCCCGACGTGGATGCGCTCTTCCGCTGACTCCTTGCTGAACGCACGCCGCTGCCCCGTCTTCGTTTCCAGCCCTCGACAAGGCCGGAAACGAAGACGGGACGACGGCGTGCGTTCAGCCTTCAGTCGTTCCGCGGAAAGCCCAGGTTGAGCCCACCGTGGCTCGGGTCGAGCCAGCGCGAGGTCACGACCTTGCCGCGGGTGTAGAAGTGGACGCCATCCATGCCGTGGGCGTGGGTGTCGCCGAAGAGGCTGTCCTTCCACCCACCGAACGAGTAGTAGGACACCGGCACCGGGATCGGCACGTTGATGCCGACCATGCCGACCTCCACCTGGTTCTGGAAGCGCCGCGCCGCGCCGCCGTCGTTGGTGAAGATGGCGGTGCCGTTGCCGTACGGGTTGGCGTTGATAAGGTTCAGCCCCTCCTCGTAGGACTTCACGCGAACGACGGACAGCACCGGGCCGAAGATCTCGTCCTGGTAGATGGACATCTGCGGCGCGACGTTGTCGAAGAGGGTCGGGCCGAGCCAGAACCCCTGGTCGCCGCCGTCGAACTCGTCCTTGCGCCCGTCGACGACCAGGGTCGCGCCCGCGCCGACTCCCGCTTCCACATAGCCGGCCACCTTGTCGCGGTGCGCGACCGTGACGAGTGGCCCCATGTCGCATCCGCGGGTGCCGTCGCCGGTGCGCAGCTTGCGCATCCGGTCCGTGATCTTCTCTACGAGCTCATCGGCGATGCTGTCCACCGCGACGAGCGCCGAGATCGCCATGCAGCGCTCGCCGGCGGAACCGAAGCCCGCGTTGATCGCGGCGTCCGCGGCCAGGTCGAGGTCCGCGTCGGGCAGGACCAGCATGTGGTTCTTGGCGCCGCCGAGGGCCTGGACCCGCTTGCCGTGCGCCGTCGCGGTCTCGTAGACGTACCGGGCGATCGGGGTGGAGCCGACGAACGATACGGCCTTGACGTCAGGGTGGGTCAGCAGCGCGTCGACGGCTTCCTTGTCGCCGTGCACCACGTTCATCACGCCGCCGGGAAGGCCGGCCTCGGTCCAGAGGCGGGCCACGGCCACGGCCGCCGACGGGTCCTTCTCGCTGGGTTTGAGGACCACCGCGTTGCCGCAGGCGATGGCGATGGGGATGAACCACAGCGGTACCATGGCGGGGAAGTTGAACGGGGAGATCACGGCGACGACGCCGAGCGGCTGCCGGAGCGAGTACACGTCCACGTTGGTGGAGGCGTTCTCGGTGAACCCACCCTTCAGCAGCTGCGGGATCCCGCAGGCGAACTCGGCGACCTCCAAGCCCCGCGTCACCTCCCCGAGCGCGTCGTCGAGCACCTTGCCGTGCTCGGCGGTGATCAGCGCGGCGATCTCATGCTTTCGGGCGTTGAGGAGCTCGCGGAAGGCGAAGAGTACCTGTGTGCGCTGGGCCAGCGACGTGTTGGCCCAGGCATCCCACGCGGTTCGGGCCGTGCCGACGACCTCGCCGACGAGGTCCGCGGATGCCAGGTCGAGGCGGCCCGTGATGTCTCCAGACGCCGGGTTGAAGACCTCGCTGGTGCGCTCTGAGGTGCCGTCCCAGAGGCGACCCCCGATGAGATGGGTGATGCGGGCTGGTTCGGTGCTCACGGTGCTCACGGTCCTTCCGTGTGCGGGCTGGGCTGCACGTGCCGGATGGTCTAGAGAGATTCGAAGGTGGACGGTGTGGCCCACCGGGGAGATGGTCGCGGACGGCGTCGCGCATGAAGGTGCTGGACTCCCGGGCCCGCTTCTCCCAGGCGAAGACGCAGGTGTTGACGATGCCGTCGAAGCCGATCGACTCCAGGCCCGAGAAGAACTCGTCGAAGTCGACCTCGCCCTGCCCGATGTCGAGGTGCTGGTGGACGGTCAGCTGGGAGCCGGGGCGGGTTGACGATGTAGCGCAGGAGGTGAAGTCCTCCCGCGGCGACAGCTCGATCCACTCGTGGCCGAGCTCCGCGACCAGAGCCGGCTGCTCCAACAGGGGGACCCGCCCGAACATGTACGCGTCAAGGGCGAGCTTCGCGTCGCCGCCCCCGGAGGACCTCGGCCTGGTCGGCCAGGTCGACCGGGATTGGCCTGCCGGTGGCGAGGGACTGCAGGCCGGCCGTGCACACCGCCGTGGCGGCGTAGCCGTCCCAGGTGGTGGGCCCGACGACCTCGCCTCGGCGTGACGCGTCGACCCAGGCCTGGACCTCCAGGTCGTAGGCGCGGGCGAAGCGGTCGCGGAAGTCGTCGGGGATGTGGCCGCCGTAGTGGTTGTCGCTGCGGACGAAGACGTCCTGCCCCAGGCCGACGGTCACGTTGCCGAGTTCGGCCACCGCCTCGCAGCGGACCTCGTAGCCGACCTGGCAGTTGACGAAGACCTCGGTCGTGGCCATGCCGCCGCCGGCCATTTGGAAGATGGCCACCTGGGGGTCGAGTAGCCCGTCGGCGGCCCTGCCGGTCGGCTTCGGCGCGAGGACGGTGATCGTGGCGATTTCGTCGTCGAAGAGCCAGCGGCACACGTCGACCTCGTGCACCAGCGAGTCGCTGACGATCATCTCCGAGCGGAACGTCTCCGGGACCGTCTTGTTGCGGTGTGTGTTGTGCACGAGCAGGATGCGCCCGAGGTCACCGGAGTCGAGCAGTCGCTTCATCCGGGCGTACTCGGGATCGAAACGCCGCATGAAGCCGACCTGGATCAGCGGCCGACCGGCCTTGTTCCGCTCGGCCTCGACCACGCGAAGCGAGGACTCGCTGTCCATCGTCAACGGCTTCTCGCACAGGGTGTACTTGCCGTGCTCGACGGAGGCGAGAACCTGCTCCTCGTGCACGAAGCCGGGCGAGGCGATGAGCACGGCGTCGACGCCCTTGTCGGTGATGAGTTCGAGCGGGTCACCGACGGTGCGTACGCCGGCGAAGCGCGCGGCCAGTTCGGCGGCCCGGGCGGCGTCCGGGTCGGAGACTGCGACCAGTTCCGCTCCGGCGATGCGGTGGACGAGCCGGTCGGCGTGGTCGGCGCCCATCATGCCGACGCCGATGATTCCGACCCGCAGGGGCGATGCACTCATGCCCTCGGCTCTTCCTCTTCTTCGCGTTCTTCGCGCTCCACGGCCTTGAGTTCCTCGCGGCTGAGAGCGGGGGCTTCGACGTGACCGTGCTCGACCTCCCCGGGCTCGATGACCTTGCCCGGGTCGATCCCGCGTAGCTCGTGGCTGAGCTCCGCGAGCTCCTGGCCGCCCGCCATCTCCGTGGTGAGCTGTTCGAGGGTCAGGTCGTCGCGCTGCGCGTCCAGCACGACCCGACCGAGCTTGAGGATGATGAAGTGGTTGCCGACGAGGTAGGCGTGGTGCGGATTGTGGGTGATGAAGATGACGCCCAGGCCGGCGTCGCGAGCCTTGACGATGTACCGCAGGGCGACACCGGACTGCTTGACACCGAGCGCGGCCGTCGGCTCGTCGAGGATGATCACCCTCGCCCCGAAGTAGATGGCCCTGGCGATCGCGATGCACTGGCGCTGGCCGCCCGAGAGGCCCGCGACCGGCCGGTCGAGATCGGGGACGACGACCCCCATCTTGCCCAGTTCATCCTCACAGATGCGCTTCATCCGGGCGATGCCCAAGGTGCGCAACGGCCCCTTGCGGAGTTCGTTGCCGAGGAAGAAGTTCCGCCACACCGACATGAGCGGCGCGAGCGCGAGGTCCTGGTAGACGGTCGCGATCCCGCTCGCCTGGGCGGCCCGCGGCGAGCCGAACCGGCGCGCCACGCCGTCGAGCTTCATCGTGCCGTCGGTGTGGTCGTGCAGGCCGGACATGATCTTGATCAGCGTCGACTTACCGGCGCCGTTGTCGCCGAGCACGCACGTGACCTCGCCTTGGCGGACGTTGAGGCTGACACCGCGCAGGGCGTGAACGTTGCCGTAGCTCTTGCCCACGTTCTCGAGTTCGAGGATGGGGGTGTTCGAGTGACCGGCGACGTCGTGCCGCTCGGTGGTCGCGGTGCTCATCGCAGATCCGCCCTCCTCTTGACGTACATGTTCACCAGCGTCGCCAGCAGCAGCATCACGCCGAGGAACGTCCTGAACCAGTCGGGGTTCCAGCCGGCGTAGTTGATGCCGAGCTGGGTCATGCCGAAGATCAGGGCGCCGAGCGACGCGCCGACCACCGAGCCGTAGCCGCCGGTGAGCAGGCAGCCGCCGATGACGGCGGCGATGATGAAGATGAACTCCTTGCCGACGCCCTCGCCGGACTGCACGGTGTTGAACTGGAACAGCAGGTGCATGCCGGACAGCCAGGCGCAGAACCCCACGGCCATGAAGAGGCCGATCTTGGTCGCCCGGACGGGTACGCCGACGGCGCGCGCCGCGGCGGCGTCACCGCCCACCGCGAACACCCAGTTGCCCACCTGAGTACGCAGCAGGACGTAGGCGGCGATGACGGTCAGCACGACCCAGTACAGGACCGTGATCTTCAGGTTTACCGGCCCGAGGGTCACCTCGGACCCGAAGATCTTCTGCGCGCTGGCAAAGCCGTCCATGTCGCTGATGTCGGCGCTGGCGACGTTGCCGGTGAGCAGCCGCGTGACGCCGAGGTTGACGCCCTGCAGGATGAAGAACGTGCCGAGCGTGACCAGGAAGCTCGGCAGTCCGGTCTTGAGCAGCAGCCACCCGTTGAACGCGCCGATCGCGACGGAGACGACCAGCGCCAGCAGGATGCCGACCCAGACGTTGAGCCCGAAGTTCCAGGCGAGCAGGGACGCGGAGAGCCCGGAGGTGGTCACCGCGACGCCGGCGGAGAGGTCAAACTCCCCGCCGATCATGAGCAGCGCCACGGGGACGGCCATGATGCCGATGGTCGAGGCCCCGTAGAGGATCGTTCCGACGTTGGCGACATTGCGGAAGGGCTCCGCGACCGCCATGAACAGCAGGAAGATCACGATCGCGGCGATGAGCGACCCGACCTCAGGGCGGCTCAACAGCCGTGCCGCCAGGGGGCGGGTGGCGACCCGGTCGTCCCGGGTCGCCAACCCCCTGCTCGGCTCCGTGGCCGTAGCAGTCATGTCAACTCACCTCGTGCCGTTGCTTGCGAACTTCTCGACAGCAGCGACGTTGGTGTTGTCGATGAACGCGGGACCGGTCAGGGTCGCCTGGCCACCGCCGATGGTGTTGCCGTTGGTCTTGTAGAGCCACAGGCTGTCTACCGCGAGGTAGCCCTGCAGGTAGGGCTGCTGGTCGACCGCCCACTCGACCTGGCCGCCCTTGATCGCGGCCACGAGGTCCTTGTTGGTGTCGAAGGTGACGACCTTGGCCGAGCTGTTGGCGTCCTTGACCGACTTGACGGCGGTCAGCGCGAACGGCGCGCCGAGGGTCAGCACGCGGTCGATGCTCTTGTCCTGCTGGAGCTTCGAGGTGATCGCCGCCTGGACGCTCGGCATGTCGGTGCCGGTGACGTAGATCTTCTCGGTGTTCGGGAACCCGTCCTTCGCCCCGTCACACCGGGCCTCGAGGCCGACGTGGCCCTGCTCCTGGATGACGCAGAGCGCCTTCTTGGCGCCGTCCTTCGTGAGCCGCTGGCCGGCCGCCTGACCGGCGATCCTCTCGTCCTGGCCGAAGTAGCCCAGCACGCCCATGCTCTTCCACGCGTCGATGCCGCCGTTGAGGGCGACGACCGGGACCCCGGCCTGAGCGGCCTTCTGCACGTTGGCCTTCATGGCATCCGGCTTGGCCAGGGTCACCGCGATGCCGTCGACCTTCTTGTCGATCGCGGACTGCACGAGGTTGGCCTGGTTCGCGCCGTCCGGGTCGGACTGGTACTGCAGGTCGACGTTGTCCTTCTTCGCCGCGTCCTCGGCACCCTTGCGGACCAGGTCCCAGAAGGTATCGCCCGGGGCCGCGTGGGTGATGAAGGCGACGGTCATCCTGGGGGTGGTGGCGGTGCCGGCCTTGCCGGCGTCACCCTCGGTGGTCTGCTTGCCTCCGCTGGAGCTGCACGCCGCCAGGGCGAGAGCGGTCACGGCGCCGGCCGCGAGCAGGGATATGCGGGATC
This sequence comes from Micromonospora sp. NBC_00898, assembly GCF_045207895.1. NCBI lineage: Bacteria > Bacillati > Actinomycetota > Actinomycetes > Micromonosporales > Micromonosporaceae > Micromonospora > Micromonospora sp. NBC_00898. Next base: position 1,305,938 of record NZ_CP108775.1, on the reverse strand, counting down.
TACGCATCATGTCGTTTCTGCCTTTCTTCATCCGCCACGTCGTCGGGACGGATGTCGGGGGACGGGTCAGGCGGTGGTACCGCCCGTTGGGGGGTCATCGGTGGCTTCCAGAGCGGTAGTGTCATCAGCTGCTCCCGGGCGGGAGCCGGTCAGCGCAGCGGGCCGCAGGACTGCAGGTACGTCAGGGTCCGCCTCGCGATGGGCAGGGGTCTGTCGGCGGGGCACGGGTACATGTCCTGCTCGACGATGGCGAAGATGTCCGCGTCGAGGTTCGCCAGGGCGTCGAGGATGGGGGGCATGTCGGGGATGCCCGTCGGTGGCTCGCACATGGCGCCCATCCGCACAGCCTCGCCGAAGCCGATGCCCTGCTCCTGGACGGCGGCGACAACAGCGGGGTCGACCTGCTTGAGGTGCACGTACCCGATCCGCTCGGGATGGTCGCCGATGAGCTTGAGATTGTCCCCGCCGCAGTAGGAGATGTGCCCCGTGTCCAGGCACAGGCTCACCAGGTCGGGGTCCGTCTCGTGGAGGAACCGCTCCACGTTCTCGTGCGTGTCCACGTGGGTGTCCGCGTGGGGGTGGAACTGGATCTGCAGGCCGAACTCCTCGCGGATGCGCCGCGCGAGCCGGTTCATCTGCGCGGCGTACGCCACCCACTGCTCCTCGGTCAGTAGCGCGTCCTCGAGAACCTTCCCCGTCTGCGGGTCGCGCCAGAACTCCGGGATGACCACAAGGTGCCGGGCGCCCATGGCCGCGGTCAGCGTGGCCGCCGCGGAGACGTCCTTCCACGTGGTGTCCCACGAGTCGGCGCGATGCAGGTGCTCGAAGATGGTGCCGGCCGTCACGGTCAGCCCCCGCTTGTCGAGCTCGTCACGCAGGCGGGACGGGTCGGTAGGCAGGTAGCCGTACGGCCCCAGCTCGATGCGGGTGTAGCCGGCCGCGGCGACCTCGTCCAGAAAACGCTCCCAGGGAGTCTGTCGGGGGTCGTCGGGGAACCACACGCCCCAGCTGTCGGGGGCGCTGCCGATCATGGCTGGGCCGCTCATAGGTTCGTCCTCTCGGTCGGCGCCAGCAGTGCGCGCTGCGTGGCCTTGTGCCCGGCGTACGTGGCGTGGGCGCGCTGGGTGGTGTCGAGGTCGCTGACCTGGCTGACCGGGACATCCCACCACGACCCGCTGTCGGGGGCGTGGACGGTGGGCTCGGTCTCCACATGGATGACGACGGGGCCGCCGTCCGCCGGGGCGGCCTTGGCATCCTTGATCGCCTGCTCGAGTTCCCCGCGACTGCGCACCTCCATGACCGTCGCGCCGAGGCTGCGGGCATTGGCGGCGAGGTCGACCGGCAGCTTCCCGCCGTCCAGCCGGCCCGTGGCGTCGCTGCGGAAGCGGTACCTGGTGCCGAACCGCTGTGAGCCGAGGGACTCCGACAGTGAGCCGATGGAGTGGAAACCGTGGTTCTGGACCAGGACGACGATCACCTTGACCCGTTCCTGCACCGCCGTGACCAGCTCCGTCGGCATCATCAGATAGGAGCCGTCGCCCACCATGACGAAGACGTCCCGGTCGGGGTCGGCGAGCCGCACCCCGATACCGCCGGGGATCTCCTAGCCCATGCAGGAGTAGCCGTACTCGACGTGGTAGGCCTTGCGGTCCCGGACCCGCCACAGCTTGTGCAGATCGCCGGGCATGGAGCCGGCGGCGCAGACGACGACGTCCCTCGGGTCGGACAGCTCGTTGACGCAGCCGAGCACCGTGCCCTGGGTGAGGACGCCGGCGGCGAGCGCGTCGGTGACCTCGGCGGGCGGGTGGTAGGCGGCCTCCACCCGCGCGTCCCAGTCGCGGAACAGCCTCACCTGCCGGTCCCGGTACGCCGGGTCCACGGCATACCCGTGGAGGGCCGCGGTGAGGGCGGTGAGGGCCTCGCGGGCGTCCGCCACGACCGGCAGGCCCGCGTGCTTGCCGGCGTCGAACCGGGCGATGTTGATGTTGACAAAGCGGATGCCCGGATCCTGGAAGGCGGTGCGCGAAGCGGTGGTGAAGTCGCTGTAGCGGGTGCCGATGCCGATGACGACGTCGGCTTCCCGGGCCAGCGCATTGGCGGCCGTCGTGCCCGTCGAGCCGATCGCGCCCATTGCCTGCGGATGACCGTGCGGCAGCGCGCCCTTGCCGGCCTGAGTCTCCCCGACCGGGATGCCGGTGGCCTCGCAGAACACGCGCAGCGCCTGCTCCGCGCCGGAGTAGTGCACCCCGCCACCGGCGACGATGAGCGGCCGCTGCGCCGAGCGGATCAGCGTGGCCGCGTCCGCGACGTCGACGGCCTCCGGAACCGGCCGGGCGATCCGCCAGTTCCGCGGCGCGAAAAGGTCGACCGGCCACTCGAACGCCTCCGCCTGCACGTCCTGCGGTAGCGCGATGGTCGCCGCCCCCGTCTCAACCGGGTCGGTGAGGACCCGCATGGCGCCGAGCAGGGCCGAGGGCAGCTGCTCCGGCCGGTTGACCCGGTCGAAGAAGCGCGACAGCGGGCGGAAGGCGTCGTTGACGGTGACGTCCGCGGCGTTCGGCGCCTCGAGCTCCTGCAGCACCGGCCCGGACACCCGGGTGGCGAACGTGCCGGAGGGCAGCAGCAGCACCGGCAGACGGTTCACGGTGGCCAGGGCGGCTCCCGTGAGCATGTTCGTCGAGCCGGGGCCGACGGACGCGGTGCACGCCCACGTCTGGAGGCGGTCCTTCTGGCGTGCGTAGGCCACCGCGGTGTGAACCATGGCCTGCTCGTTGCGGGCCAGCACGTAGGGCAGGCGCTCCTCCTTCTCGGTCAGCTCGTTCTGGAGCAGGGCCTGGCCGACGCCCGCGACGTTGCCGTGACCGAAGATGCCGAAGCACCCGGCGAACAGCTTCTGGCGCTGGCCGTCGCGCTCGCTCCACTGGCTGGCCAGGAAGCGCACGACGGCCTGCCCCACGGTCAGGCGTACGTTGTCGGCGCCGGCGGTCATCGGGGTCCTCCGATCGGCAGTCTCGGATCGATATCCTGCTGGGCCCACGAGTCCCGCACCCAGGTGTGGGCGGGGTCGTCGCAGATGAGCCAGGCCCTGGTCGCGCCGGGGCCGGCCATGACGTTCAGGTAGTAGAGGTCGTAGCCGGGCGGGGCCATCGCGGGGCCGTGCCAGCCGTGCGGTACCAGGACGACATCGCCCGAGCGGACCTCGGCGAAGACGTCCAGCGGCCGCTCTCGGGTGCCGTACACGCGCTGGTAGCCGAGGGGGTCGGCCCCGTCCGCCGGGGACTCCGCCCGGACCTCGAAGTAGTAGACCTCCTCCAACTCGGTCTCCACCCCGTCGCGCTCCTCGTCGTGCTTGTGCGGCGGATAGGAGCTCCAGTTGCCGGCCGGCGTGATGACCTCGCACGCGATGATCGAGTCGGCATCCAGGACCTGCGGGACGCCGAAGTTGCGCACCTCGCGCGAGGCCATGCCGGCGCCACGCAGCTCGACGGGGACATCGGCGGCAGCCACGTGACGGAACGGCAGCGGCATGCTCTGCTTCGTCGCCTTCGCGCCGCAGAGCGCCACCTTGGCCGGGCCAACGCCGGCGTTGCGCACCGTGAGGCTGGCGCCGCGCGGGACGTACGCCACGTCGGTCGCACCGGCGAAGACGCTCGTCCGTCCGGCGAGCCTGGCCTCGTGGCGCACTCCCACGTGGTCGACCGCCGTGACGTCGAAGCTGCCCTGAAGGGGCACGACGATGACCTCGCTGTCGCCGAGGTCGAGGCTCACCTGAACGGCCGGTGCCAGCGTGGCCACCCGTAGGCTGGTGTGCTTCCACCCACAGAGGTCGTCGGTGATGGACACCTGGAAGTCGCCGTCGCCGGAGCTGCCGAAGGGATACACCCAGCGTCCGTTGTCGCTCATCGCCGGCCCCGGTGCACGAGTCCCGAAGCGATGTCGACGGCGGTGGCCACGTCACCGTCCGGCGGGAAGAGCAGCGCCCGCCCGACCACCAGGCCGCGCACGGCGGGCAGGTCGAGCGCCCTGCCCCACGCGGCGTACGTGTCATCCGGGTGTTGTGTCGGGTCGCCGCCGAGCAGAAGCGTCGGCAGGGTGGTGGCGTCCATGACGCGCTCCAGGTCGTCGACCACGGGCAGTTTGAGCCAGGTGTGCTGGCTGGTGGCCCCCAGACCCGCAGCGATGTGGATCGACGTGATGGTCGAGTCGGGGTCGAGCAGGTTACGCACCCGGCCGTTATCGCGAACCGAGAAGAACGGCTCCACCATCGCCATGACGCCGTGGGCGGCGAGCTCCGTGATCGCGTGGGCGCTCGCCTGCAGCGTCGCTGCCGTACCCGGATCGCCGAGGCAAATGCGGGTCAGCATCTTGCCGCCCTCCAGACCCCGGGCCGCGATCTCGTCGGCCGTGTACGCCGTGAACCGGTCGTCGAGCTCGAAAACCGCGCCCTGCAGACCCCCGCGGTTCATCGACCCGACGGCGACCTTGTCCTCCAACGCGCCCATCAGGAGCAGGTCGTCGAGGATGTCGGGCGTGCCGAGAACGCCGTCGACGCCGGGGCGGGACAGCGCTGTGGCCAGACGCTCCAGCAGCTCGCTGCGCGAGGCCATGGCCTGACGGTCGTCACGCACGCCCAGCGCGCCGCGGGCCGGGTGGTCCGCGGCCACGATGAGCAGCCTGCCGTCCACACCGACCAGCTGCCGGCGCCGGCGGGCGGCCCAGCCATCGGTAATCCGCCGCGGCTCACGGACCCGGATCTCAGTCAGATCGGCGATGGTCGAACGGGTCGTCGTCGTCACCGTCACCCCTCCTGTCGCTTGGCGGCGAGGACGGCCTCGACCTCGGCCGTGGTCGGCATGGCACTGGAGCACTCGAGCCTGGAAGCGACGATGGCCCCGGCCACGTTGGCGAACCGCAGGATGCGGCGCAGGTCCCACCCGTTGAGCAGGCCGTGGACCAGCGCACCGCCGAAGGCGTCGCCCGCCCCGAGGCCGTTGACGACCGTCACGGGGAACGGCCGCACTTCGACGCGCTCGTCGGCGGTCACGGCCAGCACCCCCTTGGGGCCCTGCTTGACGATGGCGAGCTCCACCCCGCGCTCGAGCAGGGCGTCCGCCGCGCGCTGAGGTTCGGTCTCGCCGACGGCGACCTCGCACTCCTCACGGTTGCCGACCGCGACGGTGACGTGCTCCAGGGCCTTGGCGACCTGTTCGCCCGCCTCGGCTTGGTGCGGCCAGAACATCGGCCGGTAGTCGAGGTCGAGGACGGTGTGCGACCGCCGGCCGCGGGCCTGCCACGCGGCGAAGTGCGCTGAGCGCGACGGCTCCTGGGACAGGCCGGTGACGGTGGCCCAGAAGACCCGGGCCGCGCGGATCGCGTCGAGCGGGAGTTCCTCCGCCTGAATCATCAGGTCAGGAGCCATCGGATACCGGTAGAAGTACAGCGGGAAGTCGTCCGGGGGGAAGATCTCACAGAAGGTGACCGGCGTCGGGGGGCCGTCGACCTCGGCGACGAACACGTCGTCGACGCCGAGTTCACGCAGCGACCGGTGGATGTAGCGACCGAACGGATCGTGGCCGGTACGCGTGATGAGCGCCGCCCGCCGTCCGTGCCGCGCCGCGGCCACGGCTACGTTGGTCGCACTCCCGCCCAGAAACTTCTCGAAGCGCTTGACGTCCTCGAGGCCTACACCGTGGTCGAGCGGGTAGATGTCCACCCCGCACCGACCCATCGCCACCAGGTCGTACCCCGCCGTGTCGCCTGCCGCCGCCACCATCGTCAGGCCCCTGCCGCGCTCGGTCCCGCCACGGCCGGTTCGCCGGCAACGGCGAGCAGGTGCTCGATGCTCGCCCGTACGTCGGCCAGGATGCAGTCCTGCTCGAGGACGTACCATCCCGCGTACGCGCTGTCCTCAAGGGCCGTCACGATCGCCTTGACATCGACGTCACCCTGACCGAGGGGGACGTACATGCCACCGGCCACGGCTTCGGTGTAGGTCACCTCGCCGGACTGCACGCGCCGGGCCCAGCCGACCCGGACGTCCTTGAGATGGATGTGCGCGATCCGCCTCGGGTTCTGCTGCGCCACCGCGACCGGGTCGCCGCCGCCGATGAGCAGGTGCCCGGTGTCGAGGCACAGGCCGATGCGGCTGCCGGCGAGCACCCGGGCGGTCTCCTCGCCGCTCTCGACCATCGTGCCGACGTGCGGGTGCAGGGTGGTGATGAGTCCGCGGGCGGATGCGGCCTCGGTGATGCGGTCAAGGTTGCCCAGGAGGGTCGACCAGCCGGGATCGTCGAGGACCGGACGCTCGTCGTAGCCCTCCTGACCCGTCGCAGCGGCGATGACCACCGTGGATGCGCCGGCCGCGACCAGACCGGCCATCGCGCGTTCGACCTCCGGTAGCGGGTCGTGGCCCGGGTCGTGCAGGACGACGGGGACGAACTGCCCCACCGCCTTCAGGCCGTACCCGGCCAGCGTCGCGGCCTTGGCCGCGGGGTCGTCAGGAAGGAAGCCCTCCGGCCCGAACTCGGTGGCGGCCAGACCGAGTTCGCGCATCTGCCGCAGCACGACGCCCGGCTCCAGCTGGTAGCCCCACCCGGGGACCTCGCAGACGCCCCACGAGATGGGCGCCCCGGCGATGCGGTCGGACACCGGGCTGCGGCCGGCTGTTGGCGGGGTGGGTTCGGCGCTGACAGCGGTCATGGCCTCAGACTCCCTTGATCTCGGAGAGTACGACGGGCCGGCGCTCCGTCCGGGACAGCTCGCAGGCCTCGGCGACGCGGAAGGCCTCGAGTGCGTCGCGGACGGTGCAGGGCGAGGGCCGCTCGCCGCGGGCGACGTCCGCGAAGGCGGTGAGCTCGGCCTGGTACGCCGGAAGGAAGCGCTCCATGAAGGACCACTTCCGGGGGCCGCGGGGAAAGTCGACCCCCTCCTCGGCGGACCCCATCGCCAGCGAGTGGTCCAGCCCGACCGCGATCGTGCCCTTCTCGCCGAACACCTCCATGCGCACGTCGTGGCCGCCGCCGTTGTACCGGGTCGAGGAGACGACGACGATGGTGCCGTCGTCCAGGGTCAGCAGTGCAGCGCCGGTGTCCACGTCCCCGGCCTCGGAGAAGAAGGCTGCCCCCTTGTTCGCACCCGTCGCGTAGACCGAAACCACCTCCTGCCCCGTGACGAACCGGAGGATGTCGAAGTCGTGCACGTTGCAGTCGCGGAAGATCCCGCCCGAGGTCGGGATGTAGGACGCGTGCGGCGGGGACTGGTCGTGGGTGTTGGCCCGGATGGTGTGGATGAAACCCAGCTCGCCGGACTCCACCGCGCGCCGCGCGCGCTGGTAGCCGGCGTCGAAGCGTCGCTGGAAGCCGACGTGCACCGGCACCCCGGTGGCCGCGACGAGGCCGGTCAGCGCGATGGTCTCTTCGAGGGTGGCCGCGACGGGCTTCTCGCAAAAGGTCGGCACCCCGGCGGCGATCCCCTGCCACAGCAGCGGGGCATGCCCGGGGGTGGCCGTCGCGATCACGAAACCGTCGACGCCCGAGGCGAGCAGGGCCTCAGAATCCGCGGCGACCTCCATACCGAACTCCTCGGCGAGAGCCCGGGCAGCCTCCACGTTGGTGTCGGTCACGACGAGCTCGTCGACAAAGTCGAGGCCTACCAGGGTCCGGGCATGGAAGGCGCCGATCCTTCCCACACCCGCGAGACCGATGCGCATATGAATCATCCAATCCACGGCGTCGGTGGCTGCGGTTCCCGCGGCTGGTTCCGGCCGCTGACCGTGGGGTGTAGCGTGCCCGTAACATCAATGTCTCGTCAAGAGTTTGTTCTGACATCTTCACGTAACGTCAATCTGGCTTTTGGGAGTAGGGTGCCGGCCATGGCCATCCGCGTGGGCGTGACGATCGACCGGTCCTCCCCCGTGCCCCTGTACCACCAGCTCGCGGAGCAGCTCTGCGCCGCGATCCGGAGTGGCCAGCTGCAGCCAGGCGATCCATTCGAGAACGAGATCGCCCTTGCCGAGCGACTCAACCTGTCACGGCCGACGGTGCGACGGGCCATCCAGGAACTGGTCAGCCAGGGCCTGCTGCTGCGCCGGCGCGGACTCGGCACCACGGTCGCCAACCGCAAGGTGCACCGGCGCGCCGAACTCACCAGCCTCTACGACGACCTCAAGCGCGACGCGGGCCGACCCACGACCACCGTTCTGCAGCATGAACTTGTGCGGGACCAGCGCGTGGCGGTGGCGCTCGATCTGCCCGCCGACGCCGAACTGGTCTCGATCGTCCGCGTGCGGTTCTCCGACAACCGCCCGCTGGCCATCCTGCGCAACTGGCTGCCACCGTCGTGCGCCGACATCACCCGGGAGCAGCTCGAGGCGCAGGGCCTGTACGCCCTGCTACGCGATCGTGGCGTGCGGCCGGTCGTCGCGCACCAGACGATCGGGGCACGCACGCCGACCGCGGCCGAACGGCGGCACCTGGGGCTGAAGCCGTCCGAGCCCGTGCTCACCATGACGCGCAGCGCGTTCGACTCGGCAGGCAACCCGGTGGAGTACGGCGACCACTGCTACCGAGCTCAGGACTACAGCATCGAGGTCATGATCGACAAGCGGTGACGCGGGACGACGCCCATGGCCGGGGGCGAAGGTGTGGCACCACCGGTGTGGGTGCAGGTCTGGCACGCCGGCTGCCTGACCGAGCCGCTTGAGGCGGATCTTGATGCCGTTCGGGGTCAAGGGGGCCACGCCGCGCTCGGCCAGCCACAGCTGAGGCAATGCGGCGCCCTTGTGCTTGCCCCGGGCCCTCAGATAGCGGCTCAGCGCCCGCGCGGTCTTGGGCCCGAACCGGACCCGTCGGTCCTTCGCGCCCTTGCCGCGGAAGTGCACCGACTCGGTGTTCAGGTCGACATCGGCCACGAGGAGGTTGCCAACCTCGGACAGCCGGGCACCGGTGTTGCAGTACAACCGAATCAGCGCCTCGTCCCGCAGGTTGGCGAAGCCCTTGCCCTTGCACGCGTCGAGGAGCTTGCCGGTGTCCTCGTCGCGCAGAACCGGGATCAGCTTCCGGGGTATCTTCGGCTGCCGAACCCGTTCCATCGGCGAGCGGTCGATGGCCTGCTCGTCGACGAGCAGCCACTTGAAGAACTGCTGCAGCCCCTTGTGCTTGTTCAGCGCGGTCGACGCCGACCTGGTGTCGATCATCCAGGCCTGGAACGCCTCCACGTGCGCCCGGGTCACCGCACACGGGTCGTCAGCCGCGCCATCGGCGTCCGGATCCGGGGACGACTCCCCCAGATACCGACCCAACTGAGCGGCAGCGAGGAGGTAGTTGTAGCGGGTGGTCTGCGGGTAGTTCCCCGCCCGCAGCGACCGGTCCCAGTCCCGAAGGAACCCGGCCCAGGTCCGGGACAGTCCGGCGGTGAGCTTCTGAAGATCCCAGCAGTGGCATGACAACCTGCCCGAGTCAAGGAGTCCAACAGCGGCGTGCTAGACCAGGCATCCATGCCAAGCAATGAAAAGAGGGCTCCCGCAAGTCGCTGACCTGCCGAAACCCTCTCGCTGTCGGGACGGCCGGATTCGAACCGACGACCCCTTGACCCCCAGTCAAGTGCGCTACCAAGCTGCGCCACGTCCCGATGCCCCCGCGCGGTTTCCCCGCGACAGCCGGTACAGCTTAGCGCAGGATCTTCGAGACCCGTACACGCCCCCTCCCGCGTCGCCGAACTCACCAGTCGCACCCGCTACAGCGTCCTAGGAGGGTGGGGATAAGGAGACGCCGGGCGGCTTGAGGGCCGCCCGGCGTACCGGAGAAACAGGGTCTAGCCGTGTGCCTTGCCGCGGCCGCCCGGGCCGAGCTTCTTGCGCGGGCGTACGGAGATCTCCACCGGACTGCCCTCGAAGCCGAACTCCTCGCGGAGCTTGCGCTCGACGAAACGCTGGTAGCCGGCGTCCAGTGGCGCGGTGGTGAAGAGCACGAACCGCGGCGGTGCGACCCCCGCCTGGGTGGCGAAGAGGATCTTCGGGGCCCGGCCGCCACGCACCGGGTGCGGGGTGGCCTGGACCAGCGCGGTCAGCCACTGGTTGAGCTGCGCGGTCGGCACCCGGGTCTCCCAGCTGGCCAGGGCCTTGCGCAGCGCCGGGGCGAGCTTGTCCACGGCCCGGCCGGTCATGGCGGAGAGGTTCAGCCGGATCGCCCAGGGGATGCGGCGCAGCTCCCGCTCGATCTCCTTGTCCAGGTAGTACCGGCGGTCGGCGTCGACCAGGTCCCACTTGTTGAAGGCGATGACCAGGGCCCGGCCGGCCTCGGTGACCATGGCGAGGATCCGCTGGTCCTGCTCGCTGATCGGCTCGCTGGCGTCGAGCAGCACCACCGCTACCTCGGCCGCCTCGATCGCCCCGGCGGTCCGCAGGCTGGCGTAGTACTCGGTGCCGCTGGCCTTGCCGACCCGCTTGCGCAGCCCGGCGGTGTCCACCAGCTGCCAGGTCTCGCCGCCGATCTCCGCCAGGCTGTCGACCGGGTCGACGGTGGTGCCGGCGACCGAGTCGACGACCGCGCGCAGCTCGCCGGAGAAGCGGTTGAGCAGGCTGGACTTGCCGACGTTGGGCCGGCCGACCAGCGCCACCCGGCGGGGACCGCGCGGTCGGTACTCGACGATCTTCGGCGCCTCGGGCAGGGCCTCCAGGATGGCGTCGAGCAGGTCGCCCGAGCCCCGGCCGTGCAGCGCGGAGACCGGGAACGGCTCACCGAGGCCGAGCGACCAGAGCGCGGTCGCCTCCATCTCGATGGCGGTGTTGTCGGTCTTGTTCGCCACCAGGATCACCGGCTTGGCGCTGCGCCGCAGCATCTTCACCGCGGCCTCGTCCACATCGGTCGAACCGACCATCGCGTCGACGACGAAGAGCACCACGTCGGCGGTGGCGACGGCCGTTTCGGCCTGCGCGGCGATCGCGGCGGCCCGGTCCTTGGCGTCGGGCTCCCAGCCGCCGGTGTCCACCACGGTGAACGCGCGACCGTTCCACTGCGCGTCGTAGGGCACGCGGTCCCGGGTCACGCCCGGGACGTCCTCGACGACCGCCTGCCGGCGGCCGATCAACCGGTTGACCAGCGTCGACTTGCCCACGTTGGGGCGGCCGACGACGGCCACCACGGGCTGCGGGCCGGACGGTTCCTCGGTGTCGAGGTCCGGCTCGCGCAGCTCCACCCATCCGTCGTTGTCAGTCATGCCGCCCCCCGCTCGGTGAGCAGCTCGTGGAGCCGGGCGACGACCTCGTCGATGCCCAGCTCGGTGGTGTCCAGCTCGACCGCGTCGGGGGCCTGCTGCAACGGGTTGACCTTGCGCGTCGAGTCGAGCCGGTCCCGGCGGGCCAGATCGGCGGCGGTGGCCACCACGTCGGCGGCGTCCTCGGCGCTGCGCCGCTGGGCGCGGGCCGCCTCGGAGGCGGTCAGGTAGACCTTCAGGTCGGCGTCGGGCGCCACCACCGCGCCGATGTCGCGGCCCTCGACCACGATCCGGCCGGCGTTGGCGATGATCTCCCGCTGCCGGGCGACCAGCATCTCCCGGACCGCCGGCACCGCGGCCACCGCGGAGACCGCACCGGTCACCTCCGGGCCGCGGATCTCCTTGTCGACGTTCACGCCGTCGGCGGTCACGCCGTACCCCTGAGGGTCGGTGCCGATGCGCAGGTCCACCTCCCCGGCGACCTTGGTCACCGACTCGGCGTCGGTCAGGTCGACCCCGGAGCGCAGCACCGCCCAGGTCAGCGCCCGGTACATGGCGCCGGTGTCGAGGTAGCGGGCGCCCAGGCCGACGGCGAGTCGCCGCGAGACGGTGGACTTACCCGAACCGGATGGCCCGTCCACCGCGACCACGCACCGCCCGGTCCGTTCGTTCTCCCCCACCGTGTTCCTCCTCAGCCCGTACCTCGCGGGTCGCCGGTTCCTCCGGCGCCGTTGAGCGGATGTTCATCGTCAATGATGCCCGCGGTCCCCTCCGGGCACGCGCGCGACGTCGCCGGGCGCGACCCGCGACACGCGCGGTCCGCCTCGGCCGCGAGGAAGCCTACCCGCAGCGGTACCCGGAACGACTCCGGTCAGTCGCTGACGGCCTTGAACAGCGCGGCGACCTCCGCGTTGGTCAGCCGCCGGGTCCGCCCGGCGCGCAGGTCGCCCAGCCGGATCGGCCCGATCGAGGTACGCACCAGCCGGGCCACCGGGTGCCCCACCTCGGCCAGCAGGCGCCGGACGATGTGCTTGCGCCCCTCGTGCAGGCTCAGCTCCACGTGGGCGGTTTTGCCCAGGGTGTCCACTACCTTGAAGGACTCGACCTGCACCGGGCCGTCCTCCAGCTCCACCCCGGCCATCAGCCGCTTGCCCAGGTTGCGCGGGATCGGCCCGGCCACCTCGCACAGGTACGTCTTGGACACCCCGTACGACGGGTGCATCAGCCGGTGGGCGAGGGTGCCGTCGTTGGTGAGCAGCAGCAGGCCCTCGCTGTCCGCGTCGAGCCGCCCGACGTGGTAGACGCGCTGCTCCACGCGGTTGCCGAGGAAGTCGGCGAGCGCGGTGCGGCCCTTCTCGTCCGCCATGGTGGAGACCACCCCGCGGGGCTTGTTCATGGCCAGGTAGACCAGCCGGGTGTCGACCACGAGGCGCTCGCCGTCGACGTGGATCACGACGGTGGTCGGGTCGACCTTGTCGCCGAGCTTCGCGACCCGCCCGTCGACGGTCACCCGGCGCCGGAAGATCAGGTCCTCGCAGGCGCGGCGGGAGCCGACGCCGGCGGCGGCCATCACCTTCTGCAGGCGCTCGCCCTCGGGCGCGTCGGTACGGACGGTGCGATCATCGCGTGGCATCAGCAAGCTCTTCTACGTCGTCGGGGAGGAACGGGGCGAGCGGCGGCAGGTCGTGCACCGAGTTCAGCCCGAGCTTCTCCAGGAACATCGTGGTCGTCCGGTAGAGGAACGCCCCGCTGTCGGGTTCGGTGCCGCACTCCTCGACCAGGCCGCGGGAGACCAGCGTACGGATCACCCCGTCGCAGTTCACACCGCGGATGGCGGAGATCCGCGAGCGGGTGACCGGCTGCTTGTAGGCGATCACGGCCAGTGTCTCCAGCGCGGCCTGGGTCAGTCGTACGGACTGCCCGTCCAGCACGAACCGCTCGACGTAGGTCGCGTATTCCGGGCGGGTGTAGAGACGCCAGCCACCCGCCGCCCGCCGCAGCTCGAAGCCGTGCCCGGCGGCGGTGTAGCCGGCGGCGATCTCGTCGAGCATCGGGCCGACCCGCTCGGCCGGCTGTTCGAGGACCTCGGCGAGGGTCAGCTCGCTGACCGGCTCGTCCACCACCAGCAGGATGGCCTCCAGCGCGCCGCGCAGCTCCGCGTCGTCCAGCTCGGGCGCCGGCTCCGGCGCGGCCGGCGCCCGCCGCCGCCCCGCCGGCTGCTTCCCGGGTACGCCGGCAGCCCGGCCCGCCGCCGCCAGCTCGGCGGCGCCGGTGACCGTGGCCGGCCCCGCCGGCGGCGCGACGCTGCCCGGATCCTCGACCGCGGCCGACCCAGGTGCGGCGGTGGCCTCAGGCTCAGCGGCCGACTCGAGCGCGGTGGCCGATTCGGGCGCGGTCGCCGCCGTGGGATCGGCGGCCGGCTCAGGCTCGAGGGCCGCCGCCGGCTCGGCGGCGACCTCGGGCTCCGTGGCCAGCTCGGGCTCGGTGGTCGGCGCGGCCTCCGCGGCCGACTCGGCAGTGGGGTCGGGCTCGGCAGCGGAGGGGGTGGGGCGGCGTTCCCACGGGGGAACCCAGGCGGCGGCCTGGTCGGCCAGGGAGTCCCGGCGCTCTTCCTCGCTCATCGCGCTCACTCCTCCGTCGTCTCCGTGTCGTCCGACTCCGCCGTCGGGGCGGCCGGCTCCGCCGCTGTGTCGTCCGGCTCCGCCGTCGGCGCGGCCGACTCCGCCGCCGTGTCGCCGGACTCCGCCGTCGGGGCGGCCGGGGCCGCCTCCGGGGAGCCCGCGTACTCGTCGATGTGCAGCTCGGTGTCGCCCTCGGCGGGACCGGTCCAGCGGACCATCAGCTCCTCCAGCGCCTGCTCCTGGACGAAGGCGACCAGGCCCTCCCGGTAGAGCTCCAGCAGGGCGAGGAAGCGGGCCACCACCTCCAGGGTGATGTCGCAGTCGGCGCAGAGCAACGAGAAGGTGGCCGTGCCGGCCCGGCGCAGCCGCTCGGTGAGGATCGCGGCGTGCTCCCGGACGCTGACCCGGACCATGTGCACGTGGGCGATGGACACCTCGGGCACGGGCTTCGGGGTCATCGCCTTCAACGCCAGCTTGAGCAGCCGCTCCGGGCCGATGCCGAGCGCCAGATCGGGCAGCGCTTCGGCGTACCGGGGCTCCAGGGTGACCGCCCGGGGATAGCGCCGGCCGCCGACCGCCTCCAGCTCGGCGATGTGCGCGGCGGCCTCCTTGTACGCCTTGTACTGCAGCAGCCGGGCGAAGAGCAGGTCCCGCGCCTCCAGCAGGGCGAGGTCCTCCTCGTCCTCCACCTCGGCGGCGGGCAGCAGCCGGGCCGCCTTGAGGTCGAGCAGGGTGGCCGCGATGAGCAGGAACTCGCTCGTCTCGTCCAGGTCCCACTGGTCGCCCATCGCCCGGATGTACGCGATGAACTCGTCGGTGACCTTGTGCAGGGCCACCTCGGTGACGTCGAGCTTGTGCTTGCTGATCAGCTGGAGCAGCAGGTCGAACGGGCCGGTGAAGTTCGCCAGCCGGACGGTGAAGCCGCTGGTCTCCTCGGCGGCGGAACCGGCCGGGTCGACGGGCAGCACGCCGTCGACCTCCGCGGCCAGCTCGGCGGCGACCGCCGGGCCGGCGGCGCCGGGCGGCGCGGCGGGTGGGTCGAGGGGCGGTGCGGTCACCCGACGACCGTAGTGGACGGGCCGGACGGGCCGGTGACCTGGTGCACCCCGGGCTACCGGTCGGCCTGGGCGGCGATCACCTCACGGGCGAGCTGGCGGTAGTTGCGCGCGCCGGAGGACGCCGGGTCGAGCGTGGTGATCGGGGCGCCGGCGACGGTCGACTCGGGGAACTTGACGGTCTTGGTGATCACCGTCTGGTAGACCTTGTCGCCGAAGGCCTCCACCACCCGCTGGAGCACCTGGCGGCAGTGCGTGGTGCGGCTGTCGTACATGGTGGCGAGGATGCCCTCGAGCTCCAGGTCGAAGTTGAGCCGCTCGCGGACCTTGTCGATGGTGTCCAGCAGCAGCGCCACCCCGCGCAGGCTGAAGAACTCGCATTCGAGGGGGATGAGCACCCCGTGCGCGACGGTCAGCGCGTTGATCGCCAGCAGGCCCAGCGAGGGCTGGCAGTCGATCAGGATGAAGTCGTACTCCTTGCGGACGGTTCGCAGCACGCGAGCCAGCGCCATCTCGCGGGCGACCTCGTTGACCAGCTGGATCTCGGCGGCGGAGAGGTCGATGTTGGCGGGCAGCAGGTGCAGCCCGGCCACGTCGGTCTTGATCAGGACGTCCTCGGCGGTGACGTCGTCCTGCATGAGCAGGTTGTAGACCGACAGGTCGAGGTTGTGCGGGTTGACCCCCAGCCCGACCGAGAGGGCGCCCTGCGGGTCGAAGTCGACCAGCAGCACCTTGCGGCCGTACTCGGCGAGCGCGGCGCCCAGGTTGATGGTCGTGGTGGTCTTGCCGACGCCGCCCTTCTGGTTGGCCATCGCGATGATCCGCGCCGGGCCGTGCCGGTCGGTCGGCATGGGCTCCGGGATGGGCTTGCGCATCGTGTACGCGGCCGGGTCCGCCGGACCCAGGTCCGCGCCGAGCGACGCCTGCTGCTCGCGGAGCTCCGACGTCCAGGCGTCGGCACGATCACCGTTGCCAGCCATGTCCTCGTTGCCCCCTCCCGACGACCACCCGGCGTCGGAGCCGTCCGACGTCCTTCGCGGCGCCGCTGCGCACCCCGGTTCGTCGCCCCAGGAGGTCCGCGCCGATGCCGACTGTACGCCACCCGCCAGCAGCACGTTCGGTAGCCGGTCGGCGTGTCGGGACGTACCGGCCGGTGAGGACGGTCGGGGCCGGCTCACCCGCGGGCGCGGGGGTGCGCGGTGGCGTACACCTCGCGCAGCCGCTCCACGGTGACCAACGTGTACACCTGGGTGGTGGTCACCGAGGCGTGGCCGAGCAGTTCCTGCACCACCCGCACGTCGGCGCCGCCGTCGAGCAGGTGGGTGGCGTACGAGTGGCGCAGGGTGTGCGGGGAGATCGCGCCGGGGCCGTGCACCGGCAGGCCGGCCTGTTCGGCGGCGCGGCGCAGGATGGTCCAGGCGCCCTGCCGGGTCAGCGCGCCGCCCCGGGCGTTCACGAAGACCGCCGGGGTGCCCCGACCGGCCGCGACGATGCCCGGGCGGCCCCGGACCAGCCAGGCGCGCAGCGCCTCCACCGCGTACCCGCCGATCGGGACGAGGCGGGTGCGGCCGCCCTTGCCGCGCAGCACGACCGCGCCGGCGTCGGTGTCCAGGTCGTCCACGGCGAGGCCGACGGCCTCGGAGATGCGCGCGCCGGTGCCGTACAGGAATTCCAGCAGCGCCCGGTCGCGCAGCGCGAGCGGCGCACCCTCGCCGGCGGCGGTCACCGCGCCGGCGGTCTCCAGCAGCCGGACCACGTCGTCGACCGGCAGCGCCCGGGGCAGCCGGCGCGGCGGGGTGGGCGGGCGGACGTCGCGGCTCGGGTCGGCGCCGGCCAATCCCTCGCGCAGCGCGAAGCGGTGCAGGCCGCGCACCGCGCTGGCCGCGCGGGCCGCCGACGACACCGCCAGCGGCGGATGGTCGTCGTCGCCGGCGCGCAGCCGGGCCAGGTGCGACTCGACGATGCCGGGGCCGACCGCGGCGAGGTCGGTGACGCCGGCGTCGGCCAGGGTGGCCAGGTAGCGGTCGAGGTCCCGGCGGTACGACGCCAGGGTGTTCGCCGACAGTCCACGCTCGACGGTGAGGTGGTCGAGGTAGCCGCGGACGGCACGGCGCAGGGCCGGCGCGGGCTGCTCGCCAGCGCCGGCCCCGTCCGGTGTTCCGGTCAGCCCAGTACCTCGGCCAGCGGCAGGGTCTGCATGCCGTGCGCCTCGGCGACCGGGCCGTAGACGACCTGACCCTCGTGGGTGTTCAGGCCCAGAGCGAGGGCCGGGTCGCGGCGCAGCGCCTCGCGCCAGCCGCGGTTGGCCAGCTCCAGGGCGTACGGGAGGGTGACGTTGGTCAGCGCATGGGTGCTGGTGTTCGGTACCGCGCCGGGCATGTTCGCCACGCAGTAGAAGATCGACTCGTGCACCTTGTAGACCGGGTCGGCGTGCGTGGTGGGACGCGAGTCCTCGAAGCAGCCGCCCTGGTCGATGGCGATGTCGACGAGCACGCTGCCCGGCTTCATCCGGGACACCAGCTCGTTGGAGATCAGCTTCGGGGCCTTCGCGCCCGGCACCAGCACCGCGCCGATGACCAGGTCCGCGTCGAGCACGGCCCGCTCGATCTCGTACGCGTTGGAGGCGACGGTCTGCAGGTGTCCCCGGTAGATCGCGTCGGCCTGGCGCAGCCGGGCGACGTTCTTGTCCAGCAGCAGCACCTCGGACTGCAGGCCCAGGGCGATCGCGGCGGCGTTCATGCCGGAGACGCCGGCGCCGATGACCACGGTCTTCGCCGCGTACACGCCGGAGACGCCGCCCGGCAGCACGCCGCGGCCGCCGCCGGTGCGCATCATGTAGAACGCGCCGACCTGCGGGGCGAGCCGGCCGGCCACCTCGGACATCGGGGCGAGCAGCGGCAGCGACCGGTCGGGCAGCTCGACGGTCTCGTACGCGATGCCGGTGACCTTGCGGTCGATCAGCGCGTCGGTGCACTCCTTCGAGGCGGCCAGGTGCAGGTAGGTGAAGAGCACCTGCCCCTCGCGCATCCGGTGGTACTCCTCGGCGATCGGCTCCTTGACCTTGAGCACCAACTCGGCGGCGTCCCACACCTCGTCGGCGGTGCCCAGGATCTTCGCACCGGCCGCCGCGAACTCGTCGTCGGTGATGCTGGAGCCGACGCCCGCGCCGGACTCGACGAAGACCTCGTGACCGTGGCGGGTGAACTCGTTGACGCCCGCGGGCGTGATCGCCACGCGGTACTCGTGGTTCTTGACCTCGCGTGGGATTCCGACCTTCACGATGCAGACACCTCTCTTCGGGGCTGCCGACCCCCGACTGCTCGGTGCCACGCCGGCCCCATTGCCGGCGCGGTCCACCGGTCCCGCCGGCGGCAGTCTAGGCGCGCGGGCACTCCCCGGGGGCCAGCACAGTGACATCCGGTGACCGGTCGTCCTGACGAAGTGTCAGGCGTCGACCGGGCCGGCGGTGGAGACCACCTCAGCCGTCAGGACAGTGTTCGCGCTCATCGTCCCACCGGCGGCGCGGCGCTGCGGACAGGA
Source organism: Micromonospora sp. NBC_00898 (assembly GCF_045207895.1). NCBI lineage: Bacteria > Bacillati > Actinomycetota > Actinomycetes > Micromonosporales > Micromonosporaceae > Micromonospora > Micromonospora sp. NBC_00898. The sequence continues at coordinate 1,287,511 of NZ_CP108775.1, read as the reverse complement.
TCGCAGTGGATCACTAAGGTGTCGCCTCATGACCACTCCTCCTTACTCGCAGTACCCGCAGGGCGTCTCCGACAAGAGCAAGGTCGTCGCGGGCGTTCTCGGCATCGTGCTCGGCTTCTTCGGCGCCGGGCGGTTCTACATGGGCGACACCAAGACGGGCGTGCTCCAGCTCGTGGTGAGCGTGGTGACCTGCGGCTTCGGCAGCATCTGGGGCCTCATCGACGGCATCCTGATCCTGGTCAACGGCGGCGTCGACGGGCAGGGCCGCCCGCTGCGGGACTGACATCCGGCAACGACAGGGGCCGCGCGGTCTGACCGCGCGGCCCCTTCCTCGTCGTACGCCGGCTCAGCGGGGCAGCGGCGCCCCGGCCCGGCGCAGCTCGGTGAAGCCGGTCTCGCGGGCGCGGGCGGCGGCGAGCAGCCCGGCCACGCAGGAGGCGTTGGTGATCTCCCCCGCCAGGACCATCCGGACCGCCTCGTCGAGGTCGACCCGGACGACTTGGAGGTCGGCCTCCTCGTCGCGGCGGTCGTGCCGCTGCTCCACCGGCACGTCGGCCAGGTCGCGGGCCAGGAAGACCCGGACCAGCTCGTTCGAGAAGCCCGGCGAGCTGTGCAGGTCGACCAGGACGTCGATGGTGCCGGCGGTGAGGTCGGCCTCCTCTGCCAGCTCCCGGGCCGCGGCGGCGGCCAGGTCCTCGCCGCTGACGTCCATCAGCCCGGCCGGCAGCTCCCACAGGTGCCGGCCGACCGGGTGCCGGTACTGGCGGATCAGCACCACCTGACCGGCGTCGTCCAGCGCCACCACGGCCACCGCGCCGACGTGCCGGACGTAGTCGCGGGCCGCGGTGCCACCGCCCGGCATGGTGACGTCGTCGCTGACCACCGAGAAGATCCGGCCGGACCAGATCTCCCGGTGGTCGGTCACCTCGTAGCGGTGCTCGACGGCGCTCACGACGCCGACGCCGCCTTCGCCGCGCCGGCGGTGCCGTTGCGGCTGGCCTTCTTCGCCGACGGGGCCCCCGCGGGCGCCGCGTCGAGGTCGACGGGGAGCTGGTCGGCCTCGGAGTACGCGATGGCGGCCTTGACGAAGCCGGCGAAGAGCGGGTGCGGCCGGGTCGGCCGGCTCTTCAGCTCCGGGTGCGCCTGGGTGGCCACGAAGAACGGGTGCAGGCTCCGGTCCAGCTCGATGAACTCGACCAGCCGGCCGTCCGGCGAGGTGCCGGAGATCTGCAGGCCGGCCTTGGTGAGCTGGTCGCGGTAGGCGTTGTTCACCTCGTACCGGTGCCGGTGCCGCTCGCTGACCTCGGTGCTGCCGTACGCCTCGGCGACCAGCGACCCCTCGGCCAGCTTCGCCGGGTACGCCCCGAGCCGCATGGTGCCGCCCAGGTCGCCCTTGCCGGCGACGATGTCCTCCTGGTCGGCCATGGTGGCGATGACCGGGTGCTTCGCCTCCTCGTCGAACTCCAGCGAGTTCGCCCCGTCCAGGCCGGCCAGGTGGCGGGCCACCTCGATGGTCATGCACTGCAGGCCGAGGCAGAGGCCGAGCAGCGGGATGCCGTTCTCCCGGGCGTACCGGGCGGTGCCGATCTTGCCCTCGATGCCGCGGACGCCGAAGCCGCCGGGGATGACGATGCCGTCCACGCCGGCCAGGGCGGCCGCCGCGCCGGCCGGGGTGACGCAGTCGTCGCTGGGCACCCAGCGCAGCTGCACCCGGGCCCGGTGGCCGAACCCGGCCGCCCGGATCGCCTCGCTGACCGACAGGTACGCGTCGGGCAGATCGACGTACTTGCCGACCAGCGCGACGGTGACCGTGTGGTGCGGCTGGTGCACCCGGTCCAGCAGGTCGTCCCAGCTGGTCCAGTCCACGTCCCGGAAGGAGAGCCCGAGCCGGCGCACCACGTACGCGTCGAGGCCCTCCCGGTGCAGCACCTTCGGGATGTCGTAGATGCTCGGCGCGTCCGGGGCGGCGGTGACCGCCTCCCGGTCCACGTCGCAGTAGAGCGAGAGCTTCTCCTTGACCTTCTCCGGGATCTCCCGGTCGCAGCGCAGCACCAGGGCGTCCGGCTGGATGCCGATGCTGCGCAGCTGCGCCACCGAGTGCTGGGTCGGCTTGGTCTTCAGCTCGCCTGACGGCGCCAGGTACGGCACCAGCGAGACGTGCAGGTAGAAGCAGTTGTCCCGGCCCAGGTCGTGGCGGACCTGGCGGATCGCCTCGAGGAACGGCAGCGACTCGATGTCGCCGACCGTCCCGCCGACCTCGGTGATCACCACGTCCGGCACCTGGCCGTCGGCGTCCGGCTCGGCCATGCCGAGGATCCGCGACTTGATCTCGTTGGTGATGTGCGGGATGACCTGGACGGTGTCGCCCAGGTACTCGCCGCGCCGCTCCTTGGCGATCACCGCCGAGTAGATCTGCCCGGTGGTGACGTTCGCCTTGCCGGACAGCGCCCGGTCGAGGAACCGCTCGTAGTGCCCGACGTCGAGGTCGGTCTCGGCGCCGTCCTCGGTGACGAAGACCTCACCGTGCTGGAACGGGTTCATCGTCCCCGGGTCGACGTTGAGGTACGGGTCGAGCTTCTGCATCACCACGCGCAGCCCGCGCGCGGTCAGCAGGTTGCCGAGGCTGGAGGCGGTGAGGCCCTTACCCAGCGAGGAGGCGACGCCCCCGGTGACGAAAATGTGCCTGGTCGTCCGTGCTGAAGGGGCCAACGCCTGCTCCCGTGTCGTCCGTAGCGGTCGTGCGAACCGCCGTACCGATCAGCCAACTGATCGCGATCCACGGGATTCCACGGTAACACCTTTCCCGCCCAGGGCAGGGGTCGCACCCCGCCGTCGGTGCACGGCGGGCCCCGTCCGGTCAGCCGGTGGCGACCTCGGTCGATGCCGGGCCGGGCTGGGTGGGCACGGTCGTCGGCCGCCCGCCGGGCCGCGACGGCGCCGGAGTGCCGCCGGATGACGGCGCGTCGGCGGCCGTCCCGTCCGGCCCGGTGCCGTCGGACGTCGGCCCGGCGCCGTCAGCGGGGTCGGCGCCGTCAGCGGGGTCGGCGGCACGGCCCGGTGCGCCGCGTCCGGCGGGATGATCGGAACCGGAGGGGTCGGGCAGATCCGCCCTCGTCGTCGGTGGGCCGGCGACGCCGGGCTCCCCGGCCCGCCCGTCCCCCGACGCGCGACCTCCCCCGGGACGGTCGCCACCGTCGGTGGGGCCACCCGCCGCACCGCCGGACCCCTCGTCGCCGGGTCGACCCGCGCCGGGCTGGGTGCGGTCGGTGGAGTGGTCCAGCACCCGCAGCGCGGCCAGCGCGGCCATCGGCACCACCAGCGCCCCCGCCGCCCCGGCCACGTCCAACGCCGAGCCACCGAGCACCCCGCCGAGGCCGGCGGCCACGGCGGTGCCCGCCATCGCCGCCCGGATCGCCGGATAGATGCCGAACAGCCGCATCAGGCCACCCCAGGGCTGCAGCAGCGCCAGCCAGACCAGCGCCGCGCCGGCCACCGCCAGGACGGTCAGCGGGCTGTTGACCAGGGTCTCCAGGTTGGCGGTGCTGGAGCGGTGCACGGTCAACCCGCCGGTGCCGTCGCCGACCGCGGCCAGGAACCGGCCCAGGCTGCCCCGCTCCGTCGCCGGGCGGCGCACATCCACCACCGCGAACCCGATGGTGACCGCCAGCCCCGCCATGGTGGCCCACGCGAGCCGGCTCACGGTCAGCCAGCCGCCGGTGCTGATCGCCGCCGCGACGCTGACCCCGGCGGTCAACGCGATCGCCCCGATCGAGTCCGCCCCCAGGTAGGGGCTGCCGACGACGACCACGGCGGCGCCGCCGACGGCCACCATCACCATCGGCCGCCAGCCGCGCCGGACCCGCTGGGCCAGCCAGCCCGCGCTGAGCAGCGAACCGGCGATGAAGACGCCCAGGCCGACCGTGCCGAGCCCGGCGTACCGGCCGCCCTCCAGCGCGGAGTAGCCGACCACGCCGTTGAGCTGCAACCGCGACCCGGTGAGCACGTCCACCCCGACCACCAGGGTGGCCAGGCCGGCGACCGCGCCGAGCGGGCCGAGAGTGCGGTCGTGCCCGGGGGTGAACCGCACGGCTGCCGTTCCGCCCACGATCAGCAGGACGGCCACCACGGCGAACCACCAGCCGGCGTGCTGGCCCCGCCACCACGGGGCCGCGTCGGCCAGCAGCGCGGCCGGCACCGCCAGCGCGGCGGCGATCAGCAGCAACTCCACCGCGGCGACCACCCGCCGGGAGACGGGCTCCGGTCCGTGCGGTCCGGCGTGCCGGCGGGCCCGACGCAGCAGCGGCAGCACCGCGACCGCGAGCGCCACCTGGGCGAGGGCCAGCAGGGTGAAGAACCACCCGGCCACCCGACGCTGGGCGCCCGCCTCGCGATCGGCGTCCGCCGGCTGGTCGATGGCGGCCCGCAGATCCGCCGGCCGGCCGCCGACCGAGGCGGCGGGACGGCCGAGGAAGAGCCGCTCCGGCATGGGCCGGCCGAGCGCCGCCAGGGCGGTCGGCGCCAGGTCCACGAGCTGGAGGTAGCCCTCCCGGGCGGTGCTCGGCGAGGTCAGCCAGCCCTTCTCCCAGCCCGGGCCGTCGGCCACGGCGACGTGCAGCCGGGACGGCGGGTCGGTGTCGGAGACACCGGCGACGACCACCAGCGAGCGGGCCGGGCGGGCGGCGAGCACCCGGGCCAGCTGGGCGTCCGCCTGCCGGGCCTGCGCCGCGCGGGACGCCCGGTCCTCGCCGTCGACGCTGCCCAGGTCGACGATGCTCAGCACGCAGGAGCCCAGCAGCTTGGCCGGGTCGGCGGGGAGGACCGGCGCGTAGCGGTCGACCCGGCCGAACGGGCGGGCGGCGGCCACCGCCGCCCCCGGCCCGACCGCCACCGAGCAGCGGACCGACTCCGACAGCGCACCCGGCGTCGCACCCCAGGACACCCGGTCCTGGTTGTACCGGACGACGCCCTCCTGGTCCGGCAGGTTGGCGCCGATGCCGTCCGGCTGCTCCACGGTCACCCCGGTCGGCGGGCAGCCACCTGCCTGACGGCTGCCGTTCCAGGCGGCGAAGTTGCCTGCGCCGAGGGTGAGCCAGCCGTCGACCGGGCAGGTGGGCCGGTGCGCGGAGCGCACCGACAGGGAGCCGATCGACCCCTGCTCGGCCATCCGCCACAGCGTCGGCGTGGTCTGCGGGTCCACGTCGTCCCAGCGCAGCCCGGCCACCCCGGCCAGCACCACGAAGTCGGCGCCCCGCCCGGGCGGGCCCGGGTCGGGCCGGGCGGCCAGCGCGGTGATCCCGAGTGCCACCACGACCAGGGTCAGCAGGACCGGGGTCAGCCTGCGCAGCATCAGCGGCGTCCCGTCGACGGGTCGGCCCCGGCCGGCGCCAGCTCGGCGTACAGGTCCGCCAGGCCGGCGACCGTGTCCGCCTCCGTCGGCCAGGTGGCCGCCCGGGCGGCGCCCCGGCGGGCCAGCTCCGCCCGGCGGTCACCGTCGTCCAGCAGCTCCCGCACCGCGGCGTCGACCGCGTCGACGTCGTCCGGCGGGACCAGCACCGCGGCGTCGCCGACCAGCTCCGGCAGGCCACCCACCGCGGTCGCCACCAGCGGTACGCCGGCCCGCAGCGCCTCTTGGGCGAAGAGCTGGCGGGCCTCCCAGTCGCTTGTCACCACCGCCAGGTCGGCGCCGGCCAGCAGGTCGGCCACGTCGGTGCGGTGCCCGAGCAGGGTCACCGGCGCCCGGGCGGCGGAGATCCGGGCGGCGAGCTGCAGGTACGCGGGGCCGCTGCCGGCGATGATCACGGCCGGCGCCGGGGTCCGGGTACGCCACCGGGCGGCGGCGTCGACCAGCACGTCGTACCGCTTCTGGGGGTGCAGCCGGCCCACCGACAAGATCAGCGGACGGTCGGGCGCAACGCCGAACTCGGCGCGGACGGCGGCGCGGCGCCGGCGCGGCGCGGGCAGCGTGGGCGCGGCGACCGGAGCCAGCCGGGCGTCGGTCGCGCCCAGCGCGGCGGCCCGCTCCACCAGGTCGGCGGAGGCGCCCAGCGCCACCCGGGCGGAACGGGCGACGATCCGCTCGGCCAGCCGGGAGAGTCGGCCGCGCAGGCCGCCGGCGAGCACCGCGTTGTGCCAGGTGACCACGACCGGGGCGGCCGGGCGGGCGAGGACGGCCACCAGGCCGGCTCGCAGCCCGTGCGCGTGCACCACCTGGACGGGGGTGTCGGCCAGCGCCCGGCGCAGCGCCGCGATTGCCCGTCCGTCCGCGGGCGTTGGACGGGCCGGGATCTCCACCGGCGTGAAGCGGGCCCCGACGCCGGTGAAGTCGAACTGGTCCTGGGTGACGGCCGGGCCGCAGACCAGCACGGTGGCGCCCGCGGCGGTCAGCCCGCGGGCGATCGAGCGGACGTGCTGTCCCACGCCGCCCGTGCTGGAGGCGAGCACCAGGGCCACCGAGCCGGGCCACCGCTGCGCCGACGTGGCGTCGGTCATGGGGACACCGTCTCCTTCCCGTCACCCCGTTCCGGGGGGATCTGGCCCTCCTGCGCACCGGCCGTGGCGGGCGGGCGTCCTCGGCCCAGCCGGCGCAGCACGGCGGTGAGCAGCGGCCGCACGTCCCGTTCGTCCGTCAGCCAGGCGACGGCGAGGAACAGAGCGCCGACCACGACCCCGGACAGCATGCCCTGAACGAGCGCCTCCGATGTCGTCGGGGTCCCGTCGCCCAGCCCGGCGAGCCAGCGGGAGGTGGCGAACCCGCCGAGCCCGGCGACCCCGCCGGCGAGCAGACCGGCGGCCCCGGCCCGGCCCACCCCGGCCAGCGCGTCGCGACCGGCCGAGCGGAGCACCGCGGCGATCAGCAGGCCACCGAGGACCAGCATGCCGCCCGAGGTGGCCAGGGTGACCGCCAGGACCCGGTCGGCAAGGGGCAGCAGGCGTCCGAGGAGCACCGCCAGGGCCGGCACGGTCAGCCAGCCCACCGCCGTGGCGACGGTCGCCGCCCGGGTCTCGCCGCGGGCGTAGAGGGCCCGGGTGAGCACGGCGAACAGGCCGTAGCCGAGCAGGCCGGGGGCGAACCCGGCGATGGCCGCCGCCGCCGTACCGGCCACCGGACGATCGAAGAAGAAGTGCCCCACCGGCACCGCAGTACCGACCAGCGCGGCGGCGCCCAGCAGGCTGAACAGCACCACCCCGCGGACCGCCGGGGCGAGGGTCGCCCGGTAGGTCCGCTCGTCACCGGCCGCGCGCGCGGCCGCGAGGGTGGGGTACGCGGCCACGGCCAGCGGCACGGCCAGCACCGCCCAGGGTAGGAAGTAGATGGTCTGCGCCAGGTTGTAGACGCCGGGGTCGGATGCCCGGCCGTAGCCGACCTGGTTGAGGCTCACGATCAGGGCGATCTGCTGGGCGGTGACGGTCACCACGCCGGCGACCGCGAGCGGGCCGACCCGGGCGCGGGCGTCGGCGGGGAAGCGGAAGCCCGCCCGCGGCCGCAGGCCGAGCCGGCGCAGCGGGATCAGCAGCGACAGGGAGAGCACCACCACGCCGAGCGTGGTGCCACCGGAGAGCAGCAGCTCGCCGCCGCGGCTGACGCCGCCGACGGTCGCCAGCCGCCCCTCGGCCGCGGTGAAGCCCAGGTAGACCGCGATGACGGCGACGCTGGAGAGCAGCGGGGCGATGACCGGCCAGGCGAACCGCCGGTGCGCCTGGAGCACCCCGGTGAGCACGATGCCGACGCCGTAGAGCGGCAGCTGCGGCGCAAAGACGCGCAGCATCCGGGCACCGGCCTGCTGCTGGGCGAGGCTGAGCCCGTCGCCGAGCAGGCCGACCAGCGGATCGGCGAACAACGCCACCAGCACCGCCAGCGGGATCAGCAGGCTGAGGGTCCAGGTCAGCAGGGCGCCGGTGGTCGCGGTGACCGCCCGACGGTCACCGGCGTCGGCGGCCGCGGCCAGCAGCGGTACGACGAGACTGGCCAGCGCCCCGCCGGCCACGATCTCGAAGATGAAGTTCGGTACGGCGTTGGCGACGACGTACGCGCCGCCGAGGTCGGTCGGGGCGAGGGTCCAGGTGAACACGGCGGTACGACCGAAGCCGACGAGCCGGCTGACCACGGTGAGTACGGCGATGAGGGCGGCCGCTCCGGCCACCCGGCCGGCGCCGGCGAGGGGTGCCGGGTTCTTCACGTCAGTCGTCGAGCCGGCCCAGCGCGTCGAGCTCCCGCAGCCCGGGGGTCCGCTGGATCACCTGGGTGAAGCTGACCTTTTCGCTGGCGGCGGTGAGGGCGGCGAGCACGGCGAGGATGCCGGCCCGGCCGAGCGGTCCGGTCCGGGCGGCCATGCTGACGCCGAGCAGCGCGCCGAGAGCGTTGGCGCCACTGTCGCCGAGCATCACCCGCTCGTCCAGGTCGTCGCGGATCAGCCCGGCGGCTGCGCCGACCGCGCCGACGGCGATGCCGCCGTGCGCTCCGCCGGCCAGCGGCGCGCCGAGCAGCATGCCGGTCTTCAGCGCTCGGCCGGGGCGCAGGTCGAGCAGGTTGAGCAGGTTGGCGGTGCCGGCGACCACACCGGCGCCGAGCAGCACGTCGACGCCGCGGCCGAAGGCGCCGTGTCGCTGGCGGCGGGGGTGGGCACCGACGCGGGGGTCGGCGGCGAGCAGCGCGGCCGCGCCGAGGCCGACGGCACCCACCCCGACGATCTTGACCAGGCCGGCGGTGACCCGCCCCTCCCGCAGGGCGGCGAGGTGCCCGGCGAAGCCCTTGGCGGCCTTCTGCTCGGGGCGCGCGCCGACCACGTCGTCGTAGAGCCCGACGGTGCCGGCGCCGAGCCCGGCGACCAGCGCGGCTGCTCCGGCGGGTCCGCTGCCGGCGCCGAGCGCGCCGGCGGTGGCGGCGCCGACCGCGAGCGCGGGGCCGGCCGCGAGGGTCACCGTCCGGCCGCGGAAGTTGGTCCGTTCCAGCGCCGGCCCCACCGGGGCGGTACGCACCTCCCGCAGCACGTAGCGGGCGGCGACCGCGCCCGCTCCGGCGGCCAGCAGTCGACCCAGTCTCACGCGACCCCTCCGATCCGGATATAAAGCGCGACACGGTGCAGACCGGACAACAGTCGGTCGCTCACTGGGGCAGTTTAGGCAGCAGCGCCGCGGCGTTGTCGCCGACACCGTACTGGCCGGCCTTCTTCTCGGTGACCTGCTGCACCAGGGCGAGCGCGGTGACCAGCTGGCCCTGGACGGTGTTGGCGTTGTCGACGGTGGAGATGGTCTGGGAGAGCACCGGGTCGCCGCGCACGACGGAGACCACGTTGCCGCCGGCCGAGCCGTTGCCGCCGACCACGATCGCGCCGTTCCGGTCGAACTGCTCGGCGACCTTCACCACCGACTCGTCCTTCTTCGCCGAGTCCTTGTCCACGTACGGCTGGCCGCTGACCAGGACCACCGCCTCGGCCGACCCGGTGACCTTGTTCTCCGTGCTGAGGTACCCGGCGTTGGAGTACGCCGACAGCACGGCCCGGCGGTCCGCGTCGGAGACCGGCGGGCTGCCCGCGGGGCGATCGAGCAGGACGCTGGCCAGCAGGGCGCTGGAGGTTTCCACGCCGTGCCCGTTGCCCGGCAGGCCCGACGGGGGGGCGCTGTTCGGGCGGGCGGCGGTGACGGCCAGCTCCAGCAGGTTGTTGTTGCTGTCCGGGTTGATGAACTTGTCCTGCAGGTCGACCCGGCCGGTCACGTTCGCGCCGGCGAGTTCGAGCATCTTCAGCACGCCGTCGGTGTGCTCCCGGCCGCTGGGCAGGTCGAGCACCAGTACCCGACGGCCGGTCAGCTTGCCGGGGAGGACGACCTGCGCCATCTCGGCGGCGAAGTCCTCCTCCATGTCCAGTTCCTTCTGGAGGCTGTTGACCGACTGGCGCATCTGCGAGTTGTCCTTGCGCAGCGCGTTGACGTTCTCCTTGAGCGAGTCGGCGACCGGCCCGTTGAGGGCGGCGGTGCCGACCACCAGGCCGATCGCCAACGCCAGGAAGACCGCGGTGAGGGACACCACGTGGTAGCGGAAGTTGATCACGCTTGCAGCCTCTTGATCGTCGGGGAGCTAGAAGAGCTGGCCGAGCTGGAACACAAAATTGTCCCACCATTCGGAGACCACGCCCAAATACGCCTTCCCGACGGTGGAGACCGCCACCGCGGAGGCCATCGCGGCGACCGCCGAGAGCACCAGCAGCAGCAGCGACGAGCCGGAGATGCTCTGCCGGTAGAGCCGGCTCACCCCCTTGGCGTCGACCAGCTTGCCGCCGACCTTCAGCCGGGTCAGGAAGGTCGAGGCCATGCCGCCCCGGCCCTTGTCGAGGAACTCGACCAGCGTGGCGTGGGTGCCGACCGCGACCAGCAGCGAGGCGCCCTTCTCGTCGGCCAGCAGCATCGCCAGGTCCTCGCTGGTGGCGGCGGCCGGGAAGGTGATCGCCGGCACCCCGAGGCCGTCGACCCGGGGCAGACCGGGCGCCCGGCCGTCCGGGTAGGCGTGCACGATCACCTCGGCGCCGCAGCGCAGCACGTCGTCGGTGACCGAGTCCATGTCGCCGATGATCATGTCGGGGGTGTAGCCCGCCTCGACCAGGGCGTCCGCGCCGCCGTCCACGCCGATGAGCACCGGCTTGAACTCCCGGATGTACGGGCGCAGCACGTCCAGGTCGGCCTTGTAGTCGTAGCCGCGGACCACGATCAGGCAGTGCCGGCCCTGGATCTGGGTCTGGATGTCCGGCACCCCGACCCCGTCGAGCAGCAGGTCACGTTCCTGTTTGAGGTAGTCCATGGTGTTGGCGGCGAACGCCTCCAACTGGACCGACAGCCCTTCCCGGGCGTCCGCCATCGCCTTGGCCACCGTCTCGGCGTCCTGCAGGGCGCCGTGCGCGACCGGCTCCTCGCCGACGAAGACCGTGTTGCCCTCGATCCGCACGGTATCGCCCTCGCGGATCTGCTCGAAGACGCTCTCGCCCAGGTCGTCCAGGAGCGGGATGCCGGCGGCGACCAGCACCTCCGGGCCCAGGTTCGGGTAGCGCCCGGAGACCGAGGGCTTCGCGTTGAGCACCGCGGCGACGCCGACGGCCACCAGCGAATCCGCCGCCACCCGGTCCAGGTCGACGTGGTCGATGACCGCGATGTCACCGGGCCGGAGCCGGCCCACCAGGCGTTTCGTACGGCGGTCAAGGCGCGCGGTGCCGAGGACTGAGCCCGGTTCCGGGTTCCGGGACCGGCGCAACGTGGGTAGACGCATCGTGACCATCCTGGCATGTGAGGCAGGTTTTGCTGTCGCGACATGCCTGAGCAGGGCCGCCTACCCAGGGAAGCACACCGGAGCGCACGCCGGTGTGCTTGCGCTCACAAACCCGGCGTCACGGTCGCCTTTCCTTGGCCGCCACGGCCAGGAGTTCCTCGGCATGCGCGATACCCAGATCGGAATCCGGCAAACCCGCGAGCATCCGGGCCAACTCCCGGGCCCGCTCCGTGTCCTCCACCACCCGGACCCCGCTGGTCGTCACCGCTCCCCCGGTGTCCTTCGCCACCACCAGGTGCCGGTCGGCGAAGGCGGCCACCTGCGGCAGGTGGGTGACGACGAGCACCTGGTGGCTGCGGGCCAGCCGGGCCAGCCGGCGACCGATCTCCACCGCCGCCTGCCCGCCGACGCCCGCGTCCACCTCGTCGAAGACCAGGGTGGGCGGGCCGCCGGAACCGGCGAAGACCACCTCGATGGCGAGCATCACCCGGGACAGCTCACCGCCGGAGGCGCCCCGCTGCAACGGCAGCGACGGCGCGCCCGGGTGGGCCAGCAGGCGCAGCTCCACCTCGTCCGCGCCGTCCGGGCCGACGCCGGCCTCGACGCCGTTGACCGGCAGGCTCGGCTCGGCCCGACCCGCCGGGCGGGGCAGCACCGCCACCTCGATCCGGGCGTGCGGCATGGCCAGCCCGGCCAGCTCGACGGTGACCTGCTCGGCGAAGCGGACCGCCGCCTCCTGCCGGGAGGTGGAGACCCGCCCGGCCAGCTCGGCCACCTCCCCGGCCAGCCGGGACGCCTCCCGGTCCAGCTCGTCCAGCAGGTCGTCGGAGGTGTCCAGGTCGGACAGTCGGGTGCGGGCCCGCTCGGCCCAGGCGATCACGCCGTCGACGTCGTCGGCGTACTTGCGGGTCAGTGCGCGCAGCGCCGCCCGCCGCTCGTAGATGACCTGCAGCCGGGCCGGGTCCGCGTCCAGCGCGGCCAGATAGGCCGACAGCTCGGCGGAGACGTCGGCGACCAGGGTGGCCGCCTCCTCCAGGCGGGCCGCCAGCTCGCCCAGGGCCGGGTCGGTGCCGGCCTGCGCCTCCAGGGTGCGGCGTGCGGTGCCCAGCAGCACGGTCGCGTCGGGGGTCTCCTCGGCCGCCTCCACCCCGCCGGCGACGCACTGGTGGGCCAGCTGCGCCGCGGTGCGCAGCCCCTCGGCGTGTTCGAGCCGCTGCGCCTCCGCCTTCAGCTCGTCGTCCTCGCCGGGCTGCGGGTCGACCCGGGTGATCTCGTCCAGGCCGAGCCGGAGCAGGTCCGCCTCCTGGTTGCGCTCGCGGGCGTTGCGCCGCCGGTCGGCCAGGTCGTCGACCACCGCCCGCCACCCGGTGTACGCCTCGCGCAGCGCGTCGAGCAGCTTCTCGTGCGCCGGGCCGGCGAACCGGTCCAGCGCCGCCCGCTGCTCGGCCGGGCGCAGCAGCCGCAGCTGGTCGGACTGGCCGTGCACGGCCACCACCTGCTCGCCGACCTCGCCGAGCATCGACACCGGCATGCTCCGGCCGCCCAGGTGCGCCCGGGACCGGCCCTCCACGGTGACCGTGCGGCTGAGCAGCAGGGAGCCGTCCTCGTCAGGCTCGCCGCCGGCGTCGGTGATCCGGGCGTGCACGGTGTCGGCCACCCGGCCGTCGAGGCGCAGCCGCCCCTCCACCACGGCCCGGCCCGGTTGCGCCCGCACCCGCCCGGCGTCGGCCCGGCCGCCGAACAGCAGGCCGAGGCCAGTCACCACCATGGTTTTGCCCGCACCGGTCTCGCCGGTGATGACGTTCATCCCGCCGGTCAACGGCAGCGTGGTGTCCTCGATGACGCCCAGTCCGGTGATGCGCAGCTCTTCCAGCACAGCACCCGACAGTAGACGCGGGGCCTGACAGTTGACCAGCCCGCGACGCCGCATCGGGGGAACGCGGGCGGCGTACAGTCTTGCCGCGTGTTGCACGTGATCGGGCTCACCCCGGGCGAGGAGGAGCTCTACCGCTCCCTTGTCCAGCTCACCACGGCCCGGGTCGAGGAGCTCGTCGAGCGGCTGCGCCGGCCGCGCGCGGAGGTCGTCGCGCAGCTCGACGCCCTGCGCGGCAAGGGGCTGGTGCTGCCGGCCGGGCCGGAGCCGGACGCGCCGCTGCGGCCGCTGGCGCCGGACGTCCCGCTCGGCGAGGCGCTGCTGCGCCGGCAGGAAACGCTGGAGGCGGCCCGGGCGGCGGTCACCCAGCTGACCGAGGAGTACCGCGCCGGGATGCGGCGGCACGACGCCGACCACCTGGTGGAGGTGATCACCGGGGGGCGGGTGCTCCGCGAGCGCCTGCGGGACGTGCAGAACGGCGCCCGGGACGAGGTGCTCTGGTTCTGCCGGGCCAACCCGCTGGCCATGCTCGGCGAGGACAACGTCGAGGAGTTCGACGCGCTGGCGCGCGGGGTGCGCTACCGGGCCATCTACGAACGCGAGATGCTGCTCGAACCGGGCGGGCTCGAGGACATCGAGCGGGGCGTACGCGCCGGCGAGCAGGCCCGGGTGCTGGACCGGCTGCCGGTCCGGCTGGCCATCGTGGACGCCCGGACGGCGATCTGCCCGTTGGTGCCGGACCGGGACGGCGGCGAGCCGAGCGCCGCGGTGATCGGCCGCAGCCAGCTGCTCGACGCGCTGCTCGCCCTCTTCGAGAGCCACTGGCTGATGGCGACGCCGGTGCGCTCGTCCGCCCCGCCCGCCGACCGGGCGGGTGAGGGCTACCGGCCAGAGGCCGACGAGGCCCGGCTGCTCTCGCTCTTCGTGGCCGGCGTGCCGGACAAATCCATCGCTTCCCAGCTCGGGGTGAGCCGCCGTACCGTGCAGCGTCGGCTGGCCGACCTGATGGCGGTCGCCGGCGTGGACACCCGGCCCGGGCTGGCCTTCCAGGCCGCCCGGCGGGGCTGGATCTGAGGGGACGGGGCGGGACGGCGTCACGGCCGTCCCGCCCCGCCCGCGTCAGCGCAGCCCGTACGCGTCGACCACGGTCTGGTCGACGGTGTCGCCGGCGCGGTCGCCGGCGTGCACCCGCAGCGACACCGTGCCGTGCCCGGCCGGCACCATGGCAGTGAAGCTGGTGCCCGAGCCGTTCACCGGCACCGCCCGCCAGTTCTGCCCGCCGTCGAACGACACCTCGACCCGGACACTGGTGCCGGTCGGCGCCGGCACGCCGGCCGGCTGGCGCAGCGTCAGCCCCAGCTGGTGCGGGTGGCCGCCGGGCACCTCGCCCCGCAGGTCCGCCGGGACCTGGTAGTCCACCTGCAGCAGCGACAGCGGCTGGGCGGCGTCACCGGCCGGCCGGGCCGAGGTGAACTGCCACGCGGTCTCGGTACGGGTGGCCCAGCGCCACTCCTCGGAGGACCGCTCAGTGGTGAGGTCCAGCCGGTAGCGGGCCGCCCCCGGGGTGGTCGGCACGATTGCCCAGCCGCCGGAGAGGTCGGCGATCTGCTGCCCGTCCCGGCTCAGCCGGGCCTGCACCGTGTCCCGCTCCTCGCTGGCCCGGGCCGGGCTGTAGTGGCCGTCCGCGTCGACGAACTCGGCAACCCGCAGGTTCAGGGTGTCGCCGGTGCGCGTGGGCACCGGCGCCCCGCCGCCCGCCGGCACGGCCGGCCGGACCACCGGGGCGTGCCAGGTCTCGGTGGCCCGGTCGTCGGCCGCGTACCGCCGGGGCTGCTCGGTAAGCCCACCGAGCAGCGGCCCCCAGGACCAGGTGAGCTGGTGCAGCACCCGCTGCTGCCACCAGGAGTCCCCGGCGCTGACGAACTCCTGCCGCGTGGTGCCCGTACGCACCATCCGCTGGTCGTCGTTCCAGGAGTACTCCTGCCAGGGGCGCCAGCCGAACCGCTGCTCGCTGGCCCAGTCGGACCCGCCGGTGTCGGCGTAGCGGGCGGTCACCTCGGCGGTGTTGTCCGCGGTGACCCGGTGCACGATCCGCTCCGGGACCCGCCCCTTCGACACCTGCCACACGTCGTACAGGTAGGGGCTGTCCACGGTCAGCGTCACGTCCAGGGTCGCGCGGCCGCTCTTCGCCGCCGCGATCATCGGCTGTCCGTCGTCGTACGCGACCACCAGCGACGGGATCGGCAACCGATCCCCGTCCGGGCGCCAGACCGTCCACGCGCTCCGGTCCGCCGGGCGGACGATGAGCACCATCGCGGCGCCAGCCGCCGTGGCGTCGGCGATCTGGTCCTCCTCGGCGCGGTCGTAGCTGCCGGCGACCAGCGCGGCCGCACCTCGGACCCCGGCCCGGGCCAGCTCGGCGGCGGTGCCGTCGCCCGCCCAGACCAGCGGCAGCTTCCGCCGGCCAGCCGGAGCCGGCGACTGGCCCAGCAGGTTGATGTCCAGCGGACCGGAGACGTTGCTGACCTGGGCGTCCACCATGGGCGCGACCAGCTGCCAGCGGGAGGCGAACTCGAACTCGCCCCGGCTCACCGGCCGCGTCGGGGTGACGTTGACCTGCTGGGTCGTGCTGAAGTTCATGACGCCGTGGTCGACCTGCCGCCCGTTGCCGAAGACCCGGTGCTCATAGAAGCTGATCACCGCCCGCTGCTCGGTCGGCTTCGGCGTCTCGATCCGCACCGGAGTGCCCTTGCGCGGGTCGAGCACCACGGTGAGGTCGCGGTCCACCATGAGCTCGGGGTCGGTGACCAGGGTGATCTGCTCGTCCAACGGGGCGCCGTGCTCGATCAGCCCCTCGAGCAGGTACGGACCCTCCTCGACCTGCACCTGCGCCTCGCCGGGGATCCAACCGATGTGGTCCGACTCGGGGTGCTCGCCGAAGAGGGTGACCACCGACGCCAGGCCGGGCTGCCCGGCCATGTCCAGGGCGCGCAGGGTGACGGTGTGGATCGGTCCGCTGAGGGTGAGCCCGACGGCCGTACGTACCGCGACACCGTCCGCGCCGGTGGCCACCAGCCACCCTCCGTGCACTCCCCGGTCCAGCTTCGCCGGGTCGGCGTGCAGCGGGACGTTCACGCTGCCGCCGGCCGGCACGGTCACCTCCGTGCCGTCGAGCGACACCCCGTCGGTCTCCGCCGCGCCGCTGTCCAGGTTGCGCAGCTCAAGCGCCAAACGCAGGGTCTGCGCCGCGCCGGTGCCGTTGGTGTACGTCACGCTCCGCTCCGCCACCGCACCGCCGGTGTTCACCCGGCCGAAGTCGGCGGTGGCCGAGCCGTACACCCGCTGGCCCAGCGCGCGGGCCACGTCCACCCGGCCGCCGCCCTGCTCGAAGACGGTCAGCGCCGGGTTGCCCTTCGCGGTGCTGACCAGCGCGTCCTTGAGCTTTCCGGCGGTCCAGTCCGGGTGTTCCTGGGCGAGGATCGCGGCCGCGCCGGCGACGTGCGGGGTGGCCATCGACGTCCCGGACGCCCGGGTGTACAACTCGTCCACCGGCGTACCCATGATGGTGCCGGCGGCGCGGGCGGCGACGATGCCGACACCCGGCGCGGTGATCTCCGGCTTCAGGCCGTTGTCACCCAGGCGCGGACCCCGGCTGGAGAAGTCGGCCAGGTTGTCGTCGCGGTCCACCGCCCCGACGGTGAGGGCCGCGGCGGCCGCGCCCGGCGTCCCGACGGTGCCCGCCGCGCCCTCGTTACCGGCGGCGATCACGAAGAGCGCGCCGGTCTCGGCGGTGAGGTCGTTGACCGCCTGGCTCATCGGGTCGGTGCCGTCGGTGGCCGGGCCGCCGAGGCTCATGCTGACCACCTTCGCGCCGGAGTGGGCGGCCCACTCCATGCCCGCGATGATGTCCGAGCCGTAACCGCTGCCGTGGTCGTCGAGCACCTTGCCGATCAGCAGCTGTGCGCCGGGGGCGACGCCCTTGCGCAGCCCGTTGGAGGCGGCGCCGCTGCCGGCGATGGTGGAGGCCACGTGGGTGCCATGGCCGTGGCCGTCCCGGGCGCTGCCGCTGCCGCTGCCGGTGAAGTCCTGCGCCTCGGCGATCCGTCCGGCCAGGTCGGGGTGGCCGCCGTCGACGCCGGTGTCGAGCACCGCCACCCGGACGCCGTTGCCGTCCCGGCCGGCCGCCCAGGCCGCCGGGGCGCCGATCTGCGGCACGCTGTGCTCCAGATCCGCGTGGACCCGCCCGTCCAGCCAGACGCGGGCGATGCCGGCGCCGAGCCGGGGCGCGCCGGCGGTGGTCCGGGCCTCCGGCGTGCCCCGCAGCGTGGTCCACAGGCCGCCGAGGTCGCCCTTGCCGACCCGCAGCGCCGCGCCGTTGATGCTCTCCAGCGGCCGGGCGGCGGTGGCGCCGGCGAGCGGCCGGACCCGGCCGGCGGCGGGCTGCTGGTAGCGGACGATCAGCGGCAGCGCGCCCTGCGCGGCGTCGCCGTAGCCCTCGGCGGCCAGCTCCTCCACGTCGAACAGGTTGGGGTCGAGCACCCCGGCGGAGACGTACGGCACGACGTCGCTGGGCAGCACCCGCATCCGGCCGTCGGCCTCCACGGTGTGGAAGGTGATCCGCTCCCGGCCGGGGCCGGGGCGGACCGTGGCGGCGACCCGGCCGGGCGCGGCCTGGACCAGGTCGACCTGGTCGCCGGTGATCAGGGTGATGCGGGCGGGCGCGCCGCCCGAGGCGGGGGCGGCCGGGATCGGGCCGGTGGGCCGGGTGGGCGGGGCGGCGGACGCCGGTGCGGCGAGTCCGACGACCAGCGCGCCGACCGCGCCAGCGGTCAGCCAGCGTGGGGGCCAGTGCATGCGATGCGCTCCTCTTCTCCGAGGGTCGGTCCCAGGAGATCGACCGCTCGAAGTCTGCGACGGAGATCATCGGATGGTCACTAGCTGCGGCCCGCCGCATCAGCGACATGTCGCCAGGTGGACAACGGCCGACCGGGGCCGGGCCGCCGGATATCCGGCGGGTTGCCGCCGGGCGGCGACCGGCGACGGGTCACCCGCGTCAGCGGCGGCTGCCGCGCCAGCCCTGCACCGGCAGGTCGAACTTGGCGACCAGCCGGTCGGTGAAGGGTCGCGCCCGGAGCCGGACGATCCGCACCGGCAGCGTGCCCCGGCGCACCGTCACCTTGGCGCCGGGGGGCAGGTCGTAGACCCGCCGCCCGTCGCAGGAGAGCACCGCCAGGGTGGTGAACGGGTCGACGGTGATCACGAAGGTCGAGGTCGGCGCGGTGACCAGCGGCCGGCTGAACAGCGCGTGCGCGCTGATCGGCACCAGCAGCAGCGCCTCCACCTCCGGCCAGACCACCGGCCCGCCGCCGGAGAACGCGTACGCGGTGGAGCCGGTGGGGGTCGCGCAGACCACCCCGTCGCACCCGTACCGGGACAGCGGGCGGCCGTCGACGTCGACGAGCAGCTCCAGCATCTGGGCGCGCTCGCCCTTCTCGACGCTGATCTCGTTGAGCGCCCACGACTCGATGGTCGGGCCGCCCTCGAACTCGGCCGTCACGTCGAGGGTGAGCCGCTCGTCGACGGTGTAGTTGCGGCCGACCACGTCCCGTACCGCGGAGTCCACGTCGTCGATCTCGGCCTCGGCGAGGAAGCCGACCTTGCCGAGGTTGATGCCGAGCAGTGGGGCCTTCGCCGGCCGGGCCAGCTCGGCGGCGCGCAGGAAGGTGCCGTCGCCGCCGAGCGCGAAGACGATCTCCGCGCCTTCGGCGGCCTGCGGGCCGGTGACCGGGACGACGCCGGGCAGGTCCAGGTCGTCGGCCTCCTCGGCCACCACCCGTACCTCGAAACCGGCGGCGATCAGGTCCGCCGCCACCGCGCGGGCGTGCTCGGTGCTGCGGCGGCGGCCGGTGTGCGTCACCAGCAGAGCGGTCCGGCTCACCGGGCGACCTCCTCGATCGTGGGATCCGCGGGTGGTGGGACGCCCGCGGGGCCGGCGGCCACGACGGCACGGACCCGCTCCGGGTCCGCGGCGGGCGCACCTCGGCGTAACCATACGAAGAACTCGACGTTGCCGCTCGGCCCGGGCAGCGGACTGGCGGCCACGTCGGCCAGGCCCAGGCCGAGCTGCGCCGCCGCCGCGGCCACATCGAGCACCGCCTCGGCCCGCAGCTCCGGGTCGCGCACCACCCCGCCCGCGCCGACCCGCTCCTTGCCGACCTCGAACTGCGGCTTGACCATCAGCGCCAGGTCGCCGTCGGCCCGGGTGCAGCCCGCGAGGGCGGGCAGCACCAGCCGCAGCGAGATGAACGACAGGTCGGCCACGGTGAGGTCGACCTGGCCGCCGATGGCCTCCGGGGTCAGGGTACGGACGTTGGTGCGCTCGAACACCCGGACCCGCTCGTCAGTGCGCAGCGGCCAGGCCAGTTGGCCGTAGCCGACGTCGACGGCCACCACCTCCGCCGCGCCGGCGCGCAGCAGCACGTCGGTGAAGCCGCCGGTCGAGGCGCCGGCGTCCAGGCACCGCCGCCCGGCCACGGTCAGCCCGCCGGGGGCGAACGCGGCGAGCGCGCCGGCCAGCTTGTGGCCGCCCCGCGAGACGTACTCGGCGGTCGGGTCCTCGCCGGTGACCAGCAGCGGGTCGGCGGGGTCGACCATCGCCGCGGCCTTGCGGGCGGGCACCCCGCGCAGCTGGACCCGGCCGGCCTCCACCAGCGCGGCGGCCTGCTCGCGGGAGCGGGCCAGGCCGCGGCGGACGAGTTCGGCATCCAGCCGGTTACGACGTGCCATGGGTGGTTCTTCTCCGGTGGGTCAGGCCTGGTCGATGCTGGCCAGGGTCTCGCGCAGCGTCTCGTACGCCGCCTCGTACTGGGCGATCTGGTCCGCCGGGGAGAGCGTGGCGGCGTTGGTCATGGCCTGCACGGCGGCGTCCACCGCCGGGTGCCGGGCGTCCTCGACGTCCTCCCAGGACGCCGCCGGGCCGGGACGGACCCCGGGCGGCGGACCCGGTCGCCCGCCGGCCGGCGGGGCTGGACGCGGACCGGGGCGGTACGGGCCGGTCACGAGGCGGCCCCGCAACCTGTGCGGGCGCTCACGCGGCGCCGCCCGGCGTCTGCTTGCGGCCGGGCGCCTTCTTCGCCGGCCGGACCGGCATGGCGGGCGACTCCTCGGCAGGCGTGCGCGCCACGGTGGCCGGCGGCTTCTTCGCGATCGCCTTCTTGGCGATCGCCTTCTTCGCCACGGTCTTCTTCGCCACGGCGGTCGTGGGGGTGGGGGCGGGGCGGCCCGGCACCGTGGAGACGGGCGCGGCGGCGGAGGCGTCCGCCGGGACCGTCTTCGCCTCGCGCAACTGCCGTTCCAGCTCGTGCACCCGGCGGGTCAGCTCCGCGACCTCGTCGGCGGTGGCCAACCCGACCGCGCCGAGCGCCCGGTCCACCTCGAAGCGGACCAGCTTGGTCAGCGCCTCCCGGTTCGCCAGGCCGGTGGAGACGAGTTCCTCGGCGAGGGCCTGCAACTGGCCGGCGGTGACGCCGCCCTGGCCGACCACGCGCCGAACGGCGTCCTGGGCCTTCTTCCGGGGCGCCTCCGTCAGGCCCATGGCCAGCTCGAGGTAGGCGCGCCACGCGTCCTGCATGCCTGAGTCCTTCCGCGGGGCGGGGGTGTGCAGGTGTCACGCTACCGGGCCCCTCCGACCACCCGTTGCGGTACGGTGCCGGGGAACGGCGTGGCATCCGATGAGGAGACGATGTGGCCAGCGTGGACGAGTGCCGGCAGGCGTTGCGGGAGCTGGCCGAGCGGCTGGACCGCCACGCGCACGTGCAGGGCCGGATCGACCTGGACCGGACGCTTGCCTGCCGGATCACCGACCTGGACACCGCGTTCCACGGCCGCCTCGAAGGCGGCCGGCTGGTCGACCTCGCCGACGGCGACGACCCGAAGGCCAAGATCGCGCTGAGCGCCAACAGCGACGACCTGATCGCCCTGGTGCACGGTCAGCTCGACATCACCAGGGCGGTGACCGCCCGTCGGGTGTCCGTCAAGGCCAACCCGTTCGACCTGATGAAGCTCCGCAAGCTGCTCTGAGCCGCGTCGGGCCGGGTCCGCGTCAGGCCGGCAGGCCCAGCGCCGCCAGCACCGCGCCCGCCTCCGGCGACGCCGCCCGCACCGTCGGGCCCGTCGCGGTCGCCCAGGCGACCGCGCAGAGCGTGGCCAGGGCGTCCAGCGGGCGCCCCGCGCCGCCGAGGGCCAGGCCGCCGTCGGTCACCGTCACCGACCAACCCCCGCCGTCGGGCACGCCGGGCAGCCGGACCACCGCCGCCGGGTCGAAGAGCCCGGCCAGATCCATGGCGACGTACGTCGGCCGGCGCGCCTCGGGGGCGGCCAGCAGTTCGGATACGTCGCTGACGCCGGTGAGCACCAGCAGGCTGTCCAGCCCGGCACGCCGGGCACCCTCGATGTCGGTGTCCAGCCGGTCACCGACGACCAGGGTCCGCCCGGTGCCCGCCCGGCGGGCGGCGGTGGCGAACAGCGCCGGCTCCGGCTTGCCGACCACCACGTCCGGCTCCCGCTCCAGGGCGGTACGCAACACGGCCACCAGCGACCCGTTGCCGGGCAGCGGGCCCCGCTCGCTGGGCAGCGTGCGGTCGGTGTTGGTGGCGTACCACGGCGCTCCGGCGCGCACCGCCAGCGACGCCTCGGCCAGGTCCACCCAGCCGACCTGCGGGCCGTACCCCTGGGCCACGGCGGCCGGCTCCTCCTCGGCCAGGGACACCGGGCGCAGGCCGACGGCGCGGATCTCGGCGCGCAGCGCCTCCGCGCCCACCACCAGCACCGGCGCTCCGGCGGGGAGCCGGTCGCGCAGCAGCTCGGCGGTGGCGGCGGCCGAGGTGAGCACCTCCTCCGGCCGGGCCGGGACGCCCATGCCGCTGAGCAGGCCGGCCACCTCGCTGGAGCGGCGGGAGGCGTTGTTGGTGGCGTACGCCACCGCCTTGCCGTCGGCGTGCAGCCGGCCGACCGCCTCGACCGCACCGGGGATCGGCTGGTCGATCAGGTAGATCACCCCGTCGAGGTCGAAGACGACCAGGGCGTACCCGTCGACCAGCCGTTCCCCGGCGTCCGCGGTCATCGCTGGTCGGACTCCGACCCGCGGGCCGGCTCGTCGCCGGTCGCCCCGGTCCGCCCGGCCGTGCCGTCCGCCAGGTCGGTCCCGCCCTCGACCACGCTGGTCTCGCCCTCGGCCGGGTCGGTCTCGCCGGACCGGACCTGGTCGGCGACCCCGCGCTCCTCGGCGTCGGTCAACTCGTCCTCGGCCAGGTCGTCGCCGTCGCCGTACCGGGCGTCGCCGCCACGGTCCCGGTCGTCGTCCTCGTCGTCGAGGTCGTCCTCGTCGTCGTAGCGGGCGTCGCCGTCGAGGTCGTCGTCCTCGTCGTCGGCGTCCGTGTCGTCGTCCTCGTCGTCGGCGTCCCCGTCGTCGTCCGGCTCGGTGTCACCGCCGGTCAGGTCGGCGTCGGGGCGGGCCGGCACGGCGCCCGGGGCGCCCGGTCCGGCGGCGAGCTCCTCGGCCGGAGACTCCTCGTCCTCGTCGTCGCCCTCGATCACCACGCCGTCGAGCTCGAGCAGCCGTTCCGCCGCGTCGGTCTCCCCGTCGGAGTCCAGGTCGGCGGCCCGGGAGAACCACTCCCGCGCCTCCTCGCGCCGGCCCACCGAGAGCAGCGCGTCGGCGTACGCGTAGCGCAGCCGCGCGGCCCAGGGCTCGGACGAGTCGGCGGTCAGCTCGGGAACCTGGAGCATCGCCACCGCCGCGTCCTTCTGGCCGAGGTCACCCCGCGCCCCGGCGGCGACGATCAGCAGCTCGATCGCGACCGACTGGTCGAGCTTCTCCCGGTCGGCACCCCGGAACAGGTCGATCGCCCGCTCCGGACGCCCGAGGGCCCGCTCGCAGTCGGCCAGCACCGCCAGGTGGCTCTGCAGACCGGTCATCCGGTGGTAGGTGCGCAGCTCGGCGATCGCCGTCTGCCACTCCCCCGCGTGGTACGCGGCCAGCCCGACCGCCTCCCGCACCGCGGAGATCCGCGAGGCGAGCCGACGGGCGGCGAGGGCGTGCGCCAGCGCTTCCGCCGGGTCCTCGTCGATCAGCTGACCGGTGGCGACCAGGTGCCGGGCGACGGTCTCCGCCACCGGCTTGTTCAGCGAGAGCAGCTCGGCCCGGACGGTCGAGTCGAGGTCGGTCGCGACGATCTCGTCCGGCAGCGCCGGCCCGGTGACCCGCTCGCCGCCCTCGGCCCGACGGTCGTCCCGCCGGTCCTGCGGGCCGGCGCCGTAGCCGCCCTGGCGAGCACGGTCGTCCCGCGCCGGCCGGTCGCCGTAGCTACGCCGGTCGCCGTCCCGCTCGGTACGCGGGCCGCCACGGAACCCACCCTCGCGGTCGTCCCGGCGGAAGCCGCCCTCGCGACGCTCGCCGCCACGGAACCCGCCCTCGCGGTCGTCCCGGCGGAAGCCGCCCTCGCGACGCTCGCCGCCACGGAAGCCACCCTCGCGGCTGTCGTCCCGCCGGAAACCGCCCTCACGGCGATCCCCGCCCCGGAAGCCACCCTCGCGACGGTCGCCGCCCCGGAAGCCACCCTCACGCGGCGCGCCACCCTCACGGCGGAAGCCACCTTCACGACGGTCACCGCCACGGAAACCACCCTCACGCGGCGCGCCACCCTCACGACGGTCACCGCCACGGAAACCACCCTCGCGGCTGTCTCCACCGCGGAAACCGCCCTCGCGGCGGTCGCCCCCACGGAAACCGCCTTCGCGGGGCGCGCCACCCTCACGACGGTCACCACCACGGAAACCGCCTTCGCGGGGCGCGCCACCCTCACGACGGTCACCACCACGGAAGCCACCTTCACGGCGCTCGCCGCCACGGAAACCACCCTCACGCGGCGCGCCGCCCTCACGACGGTCACCACCACGGAAGCCACCCTCACGGCGCTCGCCGCCACGGAAACCACCCTCACGCGGCGCGCCGCCCTCACGACGGTCACCGCCACGGAAGCCACCTTCGCGGGGCGCGCCGCCCTCGCGGCGGTCGCCACCACGGAAGCCACCCTCGCGGCGGTCACCGCCACGGAAGCCACCTTCACGCGGCGCGCCACCCTCGCGGCGGTCACCGCCACGGAAGCCACCTTCACGCGGCGCGCCACCCTCGCGGCGGTCACCGCCACGGAAGCCACCTTCACGCGGCGCGCCACCCTCGCGGCGGTCACCACCACGGAAGCCACCCTCGCGGCGGTCGCCACCGCCGAAGCCACCCTCACGGGGACCCGACCGGAAGCCACCCTCACGGCGCTCGCCGCCGGCGAAGCCGCCCTCGCGGCGGTCACCACCGCGGAAACCACCCTCACGACGGTCACCACCCCGGAAACCACCCTCGCGCGGCGCCTCGCCGTCCCGGCGGAAGCCGCCCTCACGGGGACCCGACCGGAAGCCACCCTCACGGTTGTCTCCACCGCGGAAGCCACCCTCGCGGCGGTCGCCACCACGGAAACCGCCCTCGCGACGGTCGCCACCGCCGAAGCCACCCTCACGGGGACCCGACCGGAAACCACCCTCGCGGCGCTCGCCGCCACGGAAGCCACCCTCGCGGGGCGCGTCACCGTCGCGGCGGAAGCCGCCCTCACGGGGGCCGGACCGGAAGCCACCCTCGCGGCGGTCACCGCCGCGGAAGCCACCCTCACGGTTGTCGTCCCGCCGGAAACCGCCCTCGCGGCGGTCACCGCCGGCGCCGCTGCGCGGTCCGCCCGAGCGGTCGTCGCGGTTGCCCCGGTACGGGGGACGGTCGTCGCGGCGGGCGTCACCGCGCCCCTGCTCGCGGTCGGCGCGGTCCTCGTAACGACGGGGGCGATCGCCGCCCTGCGGTCCTGAACTCACAGGTACATCCTTCCTCATTGCGTCGCCAACGACGCTAACGCAGTCGAGGGCCGACCCTCATGGGGCGGCCCTCGACTGGAATGTTTGTCCGGCGGCGTCCTACTCTCCCACACCCTCCCGAGTGCAGTACCATCGGCGCTGGAGGGCTTAGCTTCCGGGTTCGGAATGTTACCGGGCGTTTCCCCTCCGCCATGACCGCCGTAACTCTATCGACATGTCAAACAACACCACCACACGTGGTCTGTTGTTCGTTTGTCGGGAGTTGCACAGTGGACGCGTAGCAGCTTGGTAGTCAAGTCCTCGGCCTATTAGTACCGGTCAACTGAACCCGTTACCGGGCTTACATTTCCGGCCTATCAACCCAGTCGTCTAGCTGGGGGCCTTACCCCACAAAGTGGGTGGGATACCTCATCTTGAAGCGAGCTTCCCGCTTAGATGCTTTCAGCGGTTATCCCTTCCGAACGTAGCTAACCAGCCGTGCCCCTGGCGGGACAACTGGCACACCAGAGGTTCGTCCGTCCCGGTCCTCTCGTACTAGGGACAGCCCTTCTCAAGTATCCTACGCGCACGGCGGATAGGGACCGAACTGTCTCACGACGTTCTAAACCCAGCTCGCGTACCGCTTTAATGGGCGAACAGCCCAACCCTTGGGACCTGCTACAGCCCCAGGATGCGACGAGCCGACATCGAGGTGCCAAACCATCCCGTCGATATGGACTCTTGGGGAAGATCAGCCTGTTATCCCCGGGGTACCTTTTATCCGTTGAGCGACACCGCTTCCACATGCCAGTGCCGGATCACTAGTCCCGACTTTCGTCCCTGCTCGACCTGTCAGTCTCACAGTCAAGCTCCCTTGTGCACTTGCACTCAACACCTGATTGCCAACCAGGCTGAGGGAACCTTTGGGCGCCTCCGTTACCCTTTAGGAGGCAACCGCCCCAGTTAAACTACCCACCAGACACTGTCCCTGAACCGGATAACGGTCCGAAGTTAGATACCCAAATCAACCAGAGTGGTATTTCAAGATTGCCTCCACCCATACTGGCGTATGGACTTCACCGGCTCCCACCTATCCTACACAAGCTAATTCGAATACCAATGTCAAGCTATAGTAAAGGTCCCGGGGTCTTTCCGTCCTGCCGCGCGTAACGAGCATCTTTACTCGTAATGCAATTTCGCCGGGCCTGTGGTTGAGACAGTGGGGAAGTCGTTACGCCATTCGTGCAGGTCGGAACTTACCCGACAAGGAATTTCGCTACCTTAGGATGGTTATAGTTACCACCGCCGTTTACTGGCGCTTAAGTTCTCCGCTTCGCCCCGAAGAGCTAACAGGTCCCCTTAACGTTCCAGCACCGGGCAGGCGTCAGTCCATATACATCGAATTACTTCTTCGCATGGACCTGTGTTTTTAGTAAACAGTCGCTTCCCCCTGCTCTCTGCGGCCATACAACGCTCCACCCGCGCGGGGCTTCACGTCTCCGGCCCCCCTTCTCCCTAAGTTACGGGGGCAATTTGCCGAGTTCCTTAACCACAGTTCGCCCGATCGCCTCGGTATTCTCTACCTGACCACCTGTGTCGGTTTGGGGTACGGGCCGCTAAGAACTCGCTAGAGGCTTTTCTCGGCAGCATAGGATCACTGACTTCACCTGAATCGGCTCGGCATCACGTCTCAGCCTATATGCACCGCGGATTTGCCTACGGCACGGCCTACACGCTTACCCCGGCACAACCACCGGCCGGGCTCAGCTACCTTCCTGCGTCACCCCATCGCTTGACTACTACCCGCCAGGTTCCCACGCTCACCGCGTTTGGTCCGAAGACCGCCCACAGATCGGGTGGTTAGCACAACGAGGTTCGTCAGGGTCGCTCTTTCGCGGGTACGGGAATATCAACCCGTTGTCCATCGACTACGCCTCTCGGCCTCGCCTTAGGTCCCGACTCACCCAGGGCGGATTAGCCTGGCCCTGGAACCCTTGGTCATCCGGCGGAAGGGTTTCTCACCCTTCTTTCGCTACTCATGCCTGCATTCTCACTCGTGCCGCGTCCACAACTGGGTCACCCCGTTGCTTCACCCCCGGCACGACGCTCCCCTACCCATCCACACACCTGCACAAGGAATCAAGTCCAAGCGAGGTTGAAATGTGAATGCCACAGCTTCGGCGGTGTGCTTGAGCCCCGCTACATTGTCGGCGCGGAACCACTTGACCAGTGAGCTATTACGCACTCTTTAAAGGGTGGCTGCTTCTAAGCCAACCTCCTGGTTGTCTATGCGACTCCACATCCTTTTCCACTTAGCACACGCTTAGGGGCCTTAGCTGGTGATCTGGGCTGTTTCCCTCTCGACTACGAAGCTTATCCCCCGCAGTCTCACTGCCGCGCTCTCACTTACCGGCATTCGGAGTTTGGCTGATTTCGGTAAGCTTGTGGGCCCCCTAGACCATCCAGTGCTCTACCTCCGGCAAGAAACACGCGACGCTGCACCTAAATGCATTTCGGGGAGAACCAGCTATCACGGAGTTTGATTGGCCTTTCACCCCTAACCACAGGTCATCCCCCAACTTTTCAACGTTGGTGGGTTCGGCCCTCCACGCGGTCTTACCCGCGCTTCAGCCTGCCCATGGCTAGATCACTCCGCTTCGGGTCTAGGACACGCGACTGAATCGCCCTATTCAGACTCGCTTTCGCTACGGCTCCCCCACACGGGTTAACCTCGCCACGTGCCACTAACTCGCAGGCTCATTCTTCAAAAGGCACGCCGTCACCCCGCAAGGCTCCGACGGATTGTAGGCGAACGGTTTCAGGTACTATTTCACTCCCCTCCCGGGGTACTTTTCACCATTCCCTCACGGTACTCGTCCGCTATCGGTCACCAGGAAGTATTTAGGCTTACCAGGTGGTCCTGGCAGATTCACGGCAGATTTCAGGGGTCCGCCGCTACTCGGGAACACCCACAGAAGGTCAGCAACTTTCACGTACCGGACTATCACCGTCTACGGTTGGCTTTTCCACACCATTCGGCTAGCCACTGACTTTGTAACTCCTCGAACAAGTGTCAGCTCGTTCAGCGGGGTCCCACAACCCCGACCACGCAACCCCTGACAGGTATCACACGCAGCCGGTTTAGCCTCAATCCGCTTTCGCTCGCCACTACTCACGGAATCACTATTTGTTTTCTCTTCCTACGGGTACTGAGATGTTTCACTTCCCCGCGTTCCCTCCATACACCCTATGTGTTCAGGTGCAGGTGACACCACATGACTGGTGCCGGGTTTCCCCATTCGGACACCCTGGGATCACAGCTTGGTTGACAGCTCCCCCAGGCCTATCGCGGCCTCCCACGTCCTTCATCGGCTCCTGGTGCCAAGGCATCCACCGTTCGCCCTTGACAACTTGACCACAAAGATGCTCGCGTCCACTGTGCAATTCTCAACAAACGACCAACCCACAACCCGATCCGCCCCACACCAAACCCGACGACCCGCCGGCGGTATGCGAGGCCAGGCCATGCCTGGCAGACTCCCGAAACCTCAACGGCCTCGGACCAGTCTCTGAAAGACAACCAAGGTTGTTCCTTCAGGACCCAACAGGGTGCTCTACATCCTCCCCCAGCCGCACCAGGACTTCATTCCACACCACCGAAGTGGCCGTACTAGAAGGACCCCGGCCGTTGCCGAAGGAAAACTCGCCAGTGTCTCCGCCATTGAGCACCCCGACCCGACATTCGCGGGCCGCGGGCTCCTTGCACCCTTTCAGGTGAAGGTGCTCCTTAGAAAGGAGGTGATCCAGCCGCACCTTCCGGTACGGCTACCTTGTTACGACTTCGTCCCAATCGCCAGCCCCACCTTCGACGGCTCCCTCCCACAAGGGGTTGGGCCACCGGCTTCGGGTGTTGCCGACTTTCGTGACGTGACGGGCGGTGTGTACAAGGCCCGGGAACGTATTCACCGCAGCGTTGCTGATCTGCGATTACTAGCGACTCCGACTTCACGGGGTCGAGTTGCAGACCCCGATCCGAACTGAGACCGGCTTTTTGGGATTCGCTCCACCTCACGGTATCGCAGCCCATTGTACCGGCCATTGTAGCATGCGTGAAGCCCTGGACATAAGGGGCATGATGACTTGACGTCATCCCCACCTTCCTCCGAGTTGACCCCGGCAGTCTTCGATGAGTCCCCGCCATAACGCGCTGGCAACATCGAACGAGGGTTGCGCTCGTTGCGGGACTTAACCCAACATCTCACGACACGAGCTGACGACAGCCATGCACCACCTGTGACCGCCCCCGAAGGACCCGACATCTCTGCCGGTTTTGCGGCCATGTCAAACCCAGGTAAGGTTCTTCGCGTTGCATCGAATTAATCCGCATGCTCCGCCGCTTGTGCGGGCCCCCGTCAATTCCTTTGAGTTTTAGCCTTGCGGCCGTACTCCCCAGGCGGGGCGCTTAATGCGTTAGCTGCGGCACAGGGAACCGGAGAGGCCCCCCACACCTAGCGCCCAACGTTTACAGCGTGGACTACCAGGGTATCTAATCCTGTTCGCTCCCCACGCTTTCGCTCCTCAGCGTCAGTATCGGCCCAGAGACCCGCCTTCGCCACCGGTGTTCCTCCTGATATCTGCGCATTTCACCGCTACACCAGGAATTCCAGTCTCCCCTACCGAACTCTAGCCTGCCCGTATCGACTGCAGGCCCGCAGTTGAGCTGCGGGTTTTCACAGTCGACGCGACAAGCCGCCTACGAGCTCTTTACGCCCAATAAATCCGGACAACGCTCGCACCCTACGTCTTACCGCGGCTGCTGGCACGTAGTTGGCCGGTGCTTCTTCTGCAGGTACCGTCACTTACGCTTCGTCCCTGCTGAAAGAGGTTTACAACCCGAAGGCCGTCATCCCTCACGCGGCGTCGCTGCATCAGGCTTCCGCCCATTGTGCAATATTCCCCACTGCTGCCTCCCGTAGGAGTCTGGGCCGTGTCTCAGTCCCAGTGTGGCCGGTCGCCCTCTCAGGCCGGCTACCCGTCGTCGCCTTGGTAGGCCATCACCCCACCAACAAGCTGATAGGCCGCGAGCCCATCCCAGGCCGAAAAACTTTCCACCACCAGTCATGCGACCAGCAGTCCTATTCGGTATTAGCCCCGGTTTCCCGGGGTTATCCCAAAGCCTAGGGCAGGTTGCTCACGTGTTACTCACCCGTTCGCCGCTCGAGTACCCCGAAGGGCCTTTCCGCTCGACTTGCATGTGTTAAGCACGCCGCCAGCGTTCGTCCTGAGCCAGGATCAAACTCTCCAACAAAAACTTGTTGAAAACATGTCCTGACAACAAAAGTGTTGCCAAAGGAATCCAAACCAACAACCCTCCCGAAGGAGAACTGCCAGTCCGGGGTATAAATCAATTTGGCACTGGCTTATCAAGCACCCTGTTGAGTTCTCAAAGAACAACCACACACCATCCGAAAGCCCTACCCAGTAGGACCCCATCCGGGGCATTTCGTTCGTCCCACACCCGCCGCTCTCGCGCCGGGCACTTTTACTACGTTACCCGGTGGCTTTTGCCGTGTCAAACCGGTGTTTCGCGGTTTGTCGTGCGCCAACCCTTTTGCTGGGCACCACTATTCGACCGGCTCGCGCCGGGCGCTTCGTGGATTTCGGCAGGACGGCCGTTGCGGTCTCCCGCACGCTCGCCCGTTTCCCTGCCGGCCGATGAACCTTACCCGGTCGGCTCCGCCTCGCCAAATCCGCCTCGCGGCGAATCCGGGGCACCGCCCGGTCCAGACTCCGATGGCGTAATCCATCCGACCCTGGGGTCATTCCCGCGCTCCGGCCTTCCAGGTCTTTCGCCTGTTTCGTCCGTTCCGCGCTGGCAGAGAGAAAGTTACGCGCCCAGCGGATTGATCGTCAAATCCGCTGGGCGCGTCCCGCGTCACACTCTCGACGGACGGCTATTTGCGCAGCTCAACGCCGGCGAACGAGCGCTTGCCGCGGCGCAGCACCAGGTACCGACCGTGCAGCAGGTCCGCCGGGCCGACGGTGGCGTCCACCTCGGAGATCCGGGTGTTGTTGACGTAGGCGCCACCCTCGGCGATCACCCGCCGGGCCTCCTTCATGCTCGGCACCAGCCCGGACTCCTTGAGCAGGCCCGCCACGTCCGGCAGCTCCGTGAGGTGCACCAGGCCGGCCTCGGTGAGCGCGGCCCGCAGCGTCGCCGGGGACAGCTCGTCGAGGGACCCCCGACCGAAGAGCGCCTGGCTGGCGGTGACCGCCTGGGCCATCTCCCGCTCCCCGTGCACCAGCGTGGTGAGCTCCTCGGCCAGGGCCCGCTGGGCGAGCCGCGCCTGCGGGCGCTCCGCGGTCGCCTTCTCCAACTCCTCCAGCTCCTCCCGCGAGCGGAAGCTGAAGTAGCGCAGGTAGCGGGTCACGTCGCGGTCGTCGGCGTTGACCCAGAACTGGTAGAAGGCGTACGGGCTGGTCATCTCCGGGTCCAGCCAGACCGCGCCGCCCTCGGTCTTGCCGAACTTGGTGCCGTCGGCCTTGGTGACCAGCGGCGTCACGAACGCCTGGACGGGGCCGGCGCCGCGGCGCCGGACGTAGTCGACGCCGGCGGTGATGTTGCCCCACTGGTCGGAGCCGCCGTACTGGAGCTGGCAGCCGTGCCGGCGGTGCAGCTCGAAGAAGTCGTTGGCCTGGAGCAGCTGGTAGCTGAACTCGGTGAAGCTGATGCCGGTGTCCAGCCGGGCCTTGACCACCTCGCGGGCCAGCATCTTGTTCACCGGGAAGTGCTTGCCCACGTCGCGCAGGAACTCGACCACCGACATCTCGCCGGTCCAGTCCAGGTTGTTGACCAGCTGGGCGGCGTGCTCCCCGGTGTACGAGACGAACGGCGCGAGCTGGTCGTGGATCCGCCGTACCCAGCCCTCGACCACCTCGGGCGGGTTGAGGGTGCGCTCGGCGCTCTCCTTCGGGTCGCCGATCTGGCCGGTGGCGCCGCCGACCAGCAGCAGCGGCCGGTGCCCGGCGAGCTGGAGCCGGCGCGCCGTGGTGACCTGCATGAGATGGCCGACGTGCAGGCTGGGGGCGGTCGGGTCGAAGCCCACATAGAAGGTGGCACTCCCGCCGTCGAGCAGCTCGCGCAGCTCGTCGAGGCCGGTCGAGTCCTGGATCAGGCCCCGCCACCGCAGGTCTTCGGTCAGGGAGTCCCGCCCGTGCGGGAGGTTGCTGTCGGTCACGGTCACCGATTCTCCCCCATCAAGCCCCCCGGGCCGTACCGGGTTTGCCGCTCGGCGGGGCGACTAGGCTGTCGGCTCGGTACGAGCGAGGAGGGGCTGCCGTGGAGATGCCGGACCTGACCGGGGGCTTCGTCGCCCTGCTGGGCCTGAAGTTCGACGAGGTCAGCGGCGAGAAGGTGGTCATTCGCTGGGAGGTGCGCCCGGAGCTGCACCAGCCGTTCGGGATCCAGCACGGCGGGGTCTACTGCTCGGTGGTCGAGACCGCGGCCAGCGTCGGCGGCTCGATCTGGCTGGGCGACCGGGGTCAGGTGGTCGGGGTGTCCAACCAGACCGACTTCCTGCGGGCGGTGCGCGAGGGTGAGTTGACCGCGGTGGGTACGCCGGTGCACCGGGGCCGCAGCCAGCAGCTCTGGCAGGTGGAGATCACCGACGGCGACGGGCGGCTGGTCGCGCGTGGCCAGGTGCGCCTGCAGAACCTCACCGCCGCCTGACCGCCCCACCCCGAGCAGACCTGCCCGATTCGACCTGAAAAGGGCGGCTGACACGGATATCGTCGCGTCGATGAGACCGCCCGCTGTCCCGCCGCTGTGAGGAAACTCCTCGCCGCCACCCTCGGGGTGCTCTCCGCCATCGGCGGCTTCGTCGACATCGGCGACCTGGTGGCGGCGAGCCAGGCCGGCGCCCGGTTCGGTATGGCCCACGCCTGGGTGCTGCTCGTCGGCGTGCTCGGCATCTGCGCGTACGCCGAGATGGCCGGACGGATCGCGGCGGTGAGCGGCCGGGCGGTGTTCGACCTGGTCCGGGAGCGGCTCGGGCCGCGGGTGGCGCTGCTCAACCTGGTCGCGTCCTACGTCGTCACGGTGGTCACGCTGGCCGCGGAGCTGGGCGGGGTGGCGCTGGCGGTGCAGCTGGCCACCGGGGTCAGCTACCTGCTGTGGGTGCCGGTGGCCGCGTTCGCCGTCTGGCTGGTGCTGTGGCGGATGCGCTTCACGCTGATGGAACGGGTCTTCGGGCTCGCCGGGATGGCCCTGCTGGTCTTCGCGGTGGCGTTGTTCGCCCTGCCCACCGACTGGGAGCGGCTCGGCAGCCAGGCCGTGCACCTGAGCACCGCGGGGCAGGGGTGGAGCGCCTACTGGTTCATCGCGGTGGCGCTCTTCGCCTCCACGGTCAGCCCGTACGAGGTCTTCTTCTTCTCCTCGGGCGGGGTGGAGGAGCGGTGGAGCGCCGCCGACCTGGCCGATGCCCGCTCGAACGTGCTGGTCGGCTTCCCGGTCGGCGGGTTCCTCGCGCTGTCGCTGATCGCCACCGCGGCGGTGGTCTACCACCCGACCGGGACCTCGCTGGACACCCTCGACCAGGTCGCGCGGCCGGTGGTGCTGGCCTTCGGCGGGATCGGGCTGGCGGTCGCCGTGCTGGCGTTCTTCGCGGTCACCTTCGGCGCCGCGCTGGAGACCGGCCTGTCGGCGGCGTACGCGGCGTCGCAGTACTTCGGCTGGCAGTGGGGCAAGCGGGTCAGCCCGCGCGAGGCCGCCCGGTTCCACAGCGTGCTGCTGGTCAGCGTGCTGCTGGGGGTGCTCCTGCTGCTGACCACCATCGACCCGGTCCGGCTCACCGAGTACATGCTGGTCCTCAGCGCGGTGGTGCTGCCGCTGACGTACCTGCCGATCCTGGTCGTGGCGAACGACCGCAACTACCTGGGCGACCGGGTGAACGGCCGCTGGAACAACCTGATCGGCGCACTGTTCCTGCTGCTCATCGTCGCCGCATCGGTGGCGGCGATCCCGTTGGCGATCATCACGAGGATGGGACGATGAGGGTCCAGCTCGCCAAGCAGCTGCTCGACCGGCAGATCGTCGACCGGGACGGCCGGCTGGTCGGCCGGGTCGACGACATCGCCTTCGCGGTGGACGACGAGGGGTTCCCGTACGTGGACAGCCTGCTCACCGGGCAGGGGGCGCTCGGGCAACGGATGGGCGGCCGGATCGGCCGGATCCTGGTCGGGATCGCCGACCGGTTCGTCGACGACCCACCCGTGCGGCCGATCCGGATCCCGCTCACCATGATCGAGCGGGTGGACAGCACCGTGCGGCTGCGCGCCGCGGCGGCCGACCTGCCGCCGGCGCCGGTCGAGGACTGGCTGCGCCGGCACCTCATCGACCGCATCCCGGGAGCGAACCGTGCGAGCGGGTGAGCTGCTCGGGCGGACCGCGTACGACCTGCACGGGCGGCGGCTCGGCCAGGTGGTGGACGTGGTGGTCCGGGGCGGCTTCCCGCCCGACCGGCTGCGGCTGACCGACGTGATCGTGGCCGCCCACTGGTGGACCCGGCTCACCAGCCGGCTCATCAGCCCGGAGCTGCACCCGTCGGGGCCGTGGCTGCTGCGGGTCGTTGCCCGGGTGGTCGGGCGGAGCACCCGGCAGCTCGCCGCCGACCAGGTGCGGCTCGTCCCGCCGGTGCCCGGCTTCCCGTTCGGCCCGCCCGGCGGCACGGACTGAGCGCCGGCCGGCCCGGGTTGGCCGCCGGCCAAGAGTGCCGGCCGACCCTCGGCCCGGACGGCGCGGCCCGTCCGTGGGCCCGGGTGATGCGGTCCGGCCGGGCGCCGGTGCGACCGTCAGTTGCGGGCCTCGTCCAGCAGCGCGGCATCGGCCGCCGCGTCCGCGCCGGCGTCCCGGCGGATCCGGACCTCGGTGATGGCCCGGTGGTCGATGTCGGCCACGACGAGGTCCCAGCCGTCGACGGTGACGCTCTCTCCCGCCACGGTCGGAATGTGCCCGAGGCAGGTCAGCACCAGCCCGGCGATGGTGGTGTAGTCGCCGGCCGGCCGGCCGGGCAGCGCCACGCCGAGGTCGGCGAGGTCGTGCACCGGGAAGGTGCCGGGCAGCACCAGCGTGCCGTCGTCCTCGGTGCGGACCGAGCTGAGGTCGCGGTCGGTCTCGTCGTAGATCTCGCCGACGATCTCCTCGAGAATGTCCTCCAGCGTGACGATCCCGTCCACCGCGCCGCGCTCGTCCACCACCAGCGCGATGTGCTGCCGTTCGGCCTTGAACTGGCGCAGCGCGTCGACCACCGGCAGCGAGTCGGGCAGCAGCATCGACGGGCGGGCGATCTCGTCGACCGGCCGGTCGCCCGGCACGCCGACCAGATCGCGCAGGTGGATCACGCCGACCGCGTCGTCCAGGCCGCCGTGCCGGACCACCGGGGCCCGGGAGTGGCCGGTCGCGGCCAGCACCAGCCGGGCGGCCTCCGCGGTGGTCCCGCTGTCGAGCGTGAAGACCTGCAACCGGGGTACGAGCACCGCGCGCAGCTGCCGGTCGGCGATCTCCACCGCGCCGGCGATGATGGTCCGCTGCTCCTTGGTGAAGCCGTGGTTGCCGGCGACGATGTCCCGCAGCTCGTCCGGGCCGATCTCCTCGGGCTGGTGCTCGGGGTTCAGCCCGAACAGGCGTACCACCAGGTCGCTGGTGGCGCCGAGGGCCCAGACGGCCGGCCGGGTGAAGGTGGCCAGCAGGTCCAGCGGCCGGGCCACCAGCAGGGCCCACCGCTCGGCGGACTGCATGGCGATCCGCTTCGGGGCCAGCTCGCCGAAGACCAGGGTGACGAAGGTCAGGGCCAGGGTGACCGCCACGATGGCGACCGTCTCGGCGGCCTCGCCGAAGACCCCGAGCAGCGGGACGAGCGGCTTGGCCAGGGAGACCGCCGCGGCGGCCGAGGCGAGGAAGCCGGCCAGGGTGATGCCGATCTGGATGGTGGCCAGGAACCGGTTCGGGTCCTTGGCGAGCCGGGCGAGGGTCCGGCCGGCGCGGCTGGTCCGGTCCAGCCGCTGGAGTTGGCTGTCCCGCAGCGAGACCAGCGCCATCTCACTGCCGGCGAAGGCCGCGTTGACGATGACCAGGACTCCGACCAGGGCCAGTTGGCTCCAGTAGCTCTGCACGCCCGGTTCTCTCCCTCACCGCGCCCAGCGCCGGCCGCCCGGCGCCGCCGCCCGGGGACCCGGTCGGCGTAGGCCCCACTGTGCCCAGCGGCGGGGTCGCTGAATCCTCCGGGACGGCCGTCAGGCGGGCGCCGGCAGGTCCAGGACGTAGGTGTCGCCCTCGGGGCGGAAGCCGAGCCGGTGGTAGTAGGGGGCGACCATGCCGGGCGGGCTGACCACCCGGCGGAAGCCGCGGTCGGTGAAGAGGCTGCTGCGCCGGTAGACGAACTCGCCCGGGGTGAAGTCGCGGAACCGCTGGGTGACGTAGTCCAGGTCGATCTGGGCGACCCCGCCGGGCTCGGCGTGCGACACCACCACGCCGACCACCTCGTCGGCGCGGACCACCAGGAACGCCGAGCGCCGCCCGTCGGCCGGGTCCCAGTGGAAATCGGGGTTGAACCGGGCGATGTCGGCGGCGTGCACGCGCAGGGTGTGGGCCAGGAACGCGTCGCCGGTGCCCACCTCGACCACCTGGTACGTCTGCTCGTCGTGCCGGGTGGCCAGCATCGTCCGCAGGTGCCAGACGTTGATCACGGTCAGCACCACGTTGAGACCGACCATCGGCCAGACGTGGATCGCCGCGTTGTAGCCGATCAGGATGAGGCACCCGACCAGGTTGAGTGCGCGCAGCCGCAGGATGCGCGTCTGCAGCAGCGACCAGACCAGCAATGCGGAGCCGGCCCAGCCGACGAGTTCCAGCCAGTTCACCTCGGGAAGACTAGTGGCCGCCCAGCTCAGCGCCGTCGGCGGGCAACTCCAGTACCCATTCCTCGACCTCCGCGCCGCGGCCGTTGGCGTACCCGGAGTCCTCGCCGACCACGACGAAGCCGCACTTGCGCAGCACGGCGAGGGAGGCGCGGTTGTCCTTCGCGGCGCGGGCGTGCACCGGCCGCTGCGGCAACTCGCGCAGCAGCGCGGCCAGCGCGGCGGTGGCGTGGCCCCGGCCCCACCCGCGCGGGTCGATCCAGTAGCTGACCTCGGTGCGGTCATCCACCGGGAAGGCCGCCACGTGCCCGACCACCTCCCCGCCGGCCACCGCCGTCCGGTTGACGATGCGCGGGTCGGCGCGGATGCGCGCCCAGTGCGCGTCGAACGCCGCCCGGTCGGCCGGGTCGACCGGGCCGAAGGCGGCCATCCAGTTGGCCTGCGGATCCTGCTGGTGGGCGAAGAACTCGGGCAGGTCCTCGTCGCGCACCGGGCGCAGCCGCAGCTCACTGGTCACCGCCGAAGGATACGCGGGCCCACCGACACACTCGGGACCTCCGACCCGGTCATCCTCGGCCTCCGGCCCTGCCGGCCCGGCCCGGCGCATTGCTACCAACGAATGGGACGACGTTTCCCGCGGTAGCGGAATGGAGGCCGGGACCATGCCCAAGTACGTCTACGACTTCATCGAGGGTGACCGGAGCAGGGCCGACCTGCTGGGCGGCAAGGGCGCGAACCTGGCCGAGATGACCCGGCTCGGGTTGCCCGTGCCGCCCGGCTTCACCATCAGCACCGACGCCTGCCGGGCGTACCTGGCCGCCGGGTCGCCGCCCGCCGGGCTGTTCGCCGAGGTCAACGCGCACCTGCGGGAGATCGAGGCCCGCCTGGACCGGTGGCTCGGCGACCCCCGCGACCCGCTGCTGCTGGCCGTCCGCTCCGGCGGGCGGTACTCGATGCCCGGGATGATGGAGACGATCCTGGACATCGGGCTCAACGACGCCACCGTCGGCGGGCTCGCGGCGCGCAGCGGCGACGAACGCTTCGCCTGGGACTCGTACCGCCGGCTGATCCAGATGTTCGGGCGCACCGTGTACGGGGTGCCGAGCGACGAGTTCGAGCGGGAGCTGGCGGCGC
The DNA here is from genome assembly GCF_045207895.1 of Micromonospora sp. NBC_00898. NCBI lineage: Bacteria > Bacillati > Actinomycetota > Actinomycetes > Micromonosporales > Micromonosporaceae > Micromonospora > Micromonospora sp. NBC_00898. The sequence goes on along the minus strand of NZ_CP108775.1, from coordinate 1,249,448 downwards.
TGCGGGCCACCGCCGGGGCGGCCGGGCCGAGCGCCGGGCAGCTGCGCGACCTGGTGGAGACGTACAAGAAGATCTTCGCCCGGCAGGTCGGGCACGACTTCCCGCAGGCCCCGCACGAGCAGCTCTACCTGGCCATCCGCTCGGTCTTCGAGTCGTGGAACGCGGAGCGGGCCCGGCTCTACCGGCGGCAGGAGCACATCCCGGACGACCTGGGCACCGCGGTCAACGTGATGGCGATGGTCTTCGGCAACCTCGGGCCGGACTCCGGCACCGGGGTGGCGTTCACCCGCGACCCGGCCACCGGCGCGCCCGGGGTGTACGGCGACTACCTGGCCGACGCCCAGGGCGAGGACGTGGTGGCCGGCATCCGCAACACCGTCGGCCTGCCCGAGCTGGAACGGCTCGACCCGGTCAGCTTCCGGCGGCTGCTGGAGATCATGGCCACCCTGGAACGGCACTACCGGGACCTGTGCGACATCGAGTTCACCATCGAACGCGGCCGGCTGTGGATGCTGCAGACCCGGGTCGGCAAGCGCACCGCGGCGGCCGCCTTCGTGATCGCCGCGCAACTCGTCGACGAGGGGCTGATCACCCTGGACGAGGCGCTGCACCGGGTCACCGGGGCGCAGCTCGCCCAGCTGATGTTCCCCGCCTTCGACCTCGCCGCCGCGCCCGCGCCGCTGGCGGTCGGGGTGGGCGCGTCGCCGGGCGCCGCCGTCGGGCGGGTGGTCTTCGACTCGGCCGCCGCCGCGGCCGCCAGCGACCCGGTGATCCTGGTCCGGCGCGAGACCAACCCGGACGACCTGCCCGGCATGATCGCCGCGGCCGGGGTACTCACCTCGCGCGGCGGCAAGACCTCGCACGCCGCCGTGGTGGCCCGGGGCATGGGCCGGACCTGCGTCTGCGGGGCCGACGCACTGGACATCGACCCGGAACACGGCGAGTTCACCGTCGGCGACCGGGCGGTCCGGGCCGGCGAGGTGATCTCGATCGACGGGACCACCGGCCGGATCTACCCCGGTGAGGTGCCGGTGCAGCCCTCCCCCGTGGCCCGCTACCTGGCCGGCGAGCTGAGCCCCCAGGCGGATCCGCTGATCGCAGCCGTGCACCGGCTGCTCGGCCACGCCGACGCGGTGCGCAAGCTGGGGGTTCGGGCGAACGCGGACACGCCGTCCGACGCCCGGCGGGCGCGGCGGTTCGGCGCCACCGGCATCGGGCTGTGCCGGACCGAGCACATGTTCCTCGGCGAGCGCCGGGAGCTGGTGGAACGGCTGATCCTGGCCGACGGTCCGGAGGAGCTGGAGGCCGCGTTGGCGGCGCTGCTGCCGTTGCAGCGGGTCGACTTCGTCGGCATCCTCGCCGCGATGGACGGCCTGCCGGTGACCATCCGGCTGCTCGACCCGCCGCTGCACGAGTTCCTGCCGCCGCTGGCCGAGCTGACCGCCCGGGTGGCCCGCGCCGAGGCGCTCGGCGCGGAACCGGGCCGGGACGCCACCCTGCTGACGGCGGTCCGCCGGATGCACGAGGCGAACCCGATGCTCGGGCTGCGCGGGGTGCGGCTCGGCCTGGTGGTGCCCGGGCTGTTCGCCATGCAGGTCCGGGCGGTCGCCGAGGCGGCGGCCCAGCGGATCCGGGCCGGCGGGGACCCCCGGCCGGAGATCATGGTGCCGCTGGTCGGGGACGTGCGCGAGCTGGCCGCGGTGCGGGACGAGGCCGAACGGGTCCTCGCGACGGTCGACGGCGCGCCGGAGATCCCGATCGGCACGATGATCGAGGTGCCCCGGGCGGCGCTGACCGCCGGGGAGATCGCCGCCGAGGCGCACTTCTTCTCCTTCGGCACCAACGACCTCACCCAGACCACCTGGGCGTTCTCCCGCGACGACGTGGAGGGCTCTTTCTTCAGCACCTACCTGGAGCGCGGGATCTTCCCGGTGTCGCCGTTCGAGACCATCGACAGGCGCGGCGTCGGCCGGCTGATCCGGATGGCGGTCGCCGAGGGCCGGGCCGCCCGGCCGGAGCTCACCATCGGGGTCTGCGGGGAGCACGGCGGCGACCCCGACTCGGTGGCGTTCTTCGCCGACGCCAGGCTGGACTACGTCTCCTGCTCGCCGTACCGGGTCCCGATCGCGCGGCTGGCCGCCGGCCGCGCCGCCGTCGACCCCGCCACCGGCACGTCCGATTCCCGTTAGGAGGGCAGCGCGATGACCGCGATCTTCAACCCCACCGGACTCGCCCCGGCGAGCCCACCCCTGGTCCGGCCCGCTCCGCCAGCACCGGCTCCCGCCGTGGTCAACGCCTCGGTGGGCCCGGTGCTGGAACTGCCCGGCACGCCGGCCACGGCGCTGGTGCCGGTGACCCACGAGGGCCGTCCGATCGGCGCCTTCGTCCTTTCCGGAGGGCGCGTCCGGTACCGGCCGGTGGTCGACCCGGACCAGCTCCTCGCGGCCGCCGCCGGGGCGTTCGCCGTCGCCGTGCTCACCGCCGCCGTGGCCGCGGTCGGCCGGCGCCGACCGCCCGCGATCGGCGCGGTCACCATGGGACCCGGCGGCTGGGTCAGCCTGCGCGGCGTACGCCCGCCCGCGCTACGGCCGGAGCCCGGCCGGCCCTGGTGGGCCCGGGTGCTGCGGGCGCGACGGCTGGTGGTCGAGCGCTGAGCCGCGCAGCGGAGCCGCTTGCCGCCGGCTCGGCCCGCACACGTAACGCCGAGCCGGGTCGACCGGGACGGACCGCCGCCCGTGGAGCGGCCAGTTCGCCGCGCGGTTCTGGCCGGGTACTGACCGGGCCGGGCACGGCGGGCGGCGGTCACCCTAGAGGTGGACCGCCTGGGGGAACCGGCGCGACGCGACCGGGTGGCGGCGGACGATCGTCGGATGAACAGGATGCGTCACCGCCGGCACCGGCCGCCATTCCCAGTGCGAATCCGCGGTGCCTCGGTCACGGGCGCGAAGGCGGCCGGTCCGCGGACGCTGGGCCCCACGGCGGCCGCCCCGCTGGCGCTCGCCGCTGCCGCGCTCGGGGCGGTGGCGGTGGGCACGCTGGCGATCGGACGGCTGGCCGTGCGCCGAGCGGTGATCCGCGAGCTACGGATCGGCCGGCTGGAGGTGGACGAGCTGATCGTCCACCGGCAATCGGCAGGTCAGCCGGTCGGCGGCAGCGCGGCCGGGTAGCCGTACAGGTCGAGCAGGCGCACCCGGGACGCTTGGAGCCGGTCCACCACCACGCTCATGAACCGGGCGGTGAGCTGCCGGCCGAGCCGGTCGTCCGACTCCATCAGCCGGCGCACACCCTCGGCGGTGAACTCGACCGCGGTGCTGCGCTGCACCGCGACCGCCCCGAACTGCCAGCGGTACGGCGGGAAGAGCCACGACCAGCCGAGCACCCCGCCCGCGCCGATCGTCTCGATCCCCACGTCACCGCGCCCCGGCACCGGGAAGTCGAGCGCCACCTGGCCGGTACGCACCAGCCAGAACCGTTCCGCCGGCTGCCCCGCGCGGAACAACCGGTGCCCGGGGTGCCAGACCACCGGGCGGGCGTAGCCGGTCAACGGGGGCAGCCACTCCTCGGGCAGGCCGGCGAAGAAGGGGTGCGCGCGGAGCATCTCGAGCGGGGTCATGGCCTCACGCCTCTCAGACGGGTGAGGGACCCGGCGTACCGCCGGGCCCCTCGGGTGTCCGCTCACCGCTTGCCGCCGTGCTCCACGGTGATCGGAATCTCCCGGGCCGTCGGCTCGGTGCCGCCGACCGTGGCGGTGATCTCGAGGATGCCGTCCGCGTAGCGGGCCGCGATGGTCTCCTCCTTCACCCCGGCGGGGAGCGGGATCAGCCGGGAGAAGGAGCCGTAGTGGAACTCCGAGTGGACCTTGTCGGTGTGGCTCTCCCGGCGGACCACGTCCAGCCGCAGGCTCTCGCCGGTACGGGTGATTCGCACGTCCTTCGCCGGGTCGATGCCCGGCAGTTCGGCGCGGACGACGTAGCGGTCGCCGTCGAGGTAGTCCTCGACCCGGATGGTCGGCGCCAGCATCGGCAGCCAGGACAGGTTCGTCCAGTCGAACGGCGCCAACGTGCCGCCCCGGAACTTGGTGACAGTGGACATTTTCGACCTCCTTGTCGATCGTCCTGTCTCCATCCGACCTCGCCCGCGCCCGGACCGTCAGGGCCGATGGTCCCGGGCCGCCCGGGCGCAACGCCTCTGCCGGCGGGGGGATGGCGCGGACGACGGTGGAGGGGGACGGTGCGCGCCGCACCCCGCGACGTCGGAGGTCACTGGTGACAGCAGTCGGTACGACCACCCGGGCCGGGGGGCCGCCGCTCGCCGGCTCCGCCGGTGCGGGGCCGGCCACCGGCCTGTCGTCGGCGACCGCCGCCGCCCGGCTGCGCGCCGAGGGCCCGAACCGGGTCGCCCCGCCGCCCCGCCGCCACCTGGCCGTGCGGATCCTGCACCAGCTCACCGACCCGCTGGTCGCCCTGCTGCTCGCCGCGGCCGTGGTCACCACCGTGCTCGGCGACCTGTCCGACACGGCGGTGATCGTGCTGGTGGTGGCCGTCAACACGGCCATCGGGGTGGTGCAGGAGGTCCGCGCGGACCGGGCCATCGCCGCGCTCGACCGGCTGGCCGCGCCGACCGCCCGGGTGGTCCGCGACGGCCACGACCTGATCCTGCCCGCCGGCGAGGTCGTCCGCGACGACCTGGTCCGCGTCCAGGCCGGCGACGTCGTACCGGCCGACCTGCTGCTGCTGGCGGCGAGCCGGCTACAGCTCGACGAGTCGGCGCTCACCGGCGAGTCGGTGCCGGTGGCCCGGGCCGCCGGCGCGGAACTCGCCGCCGGCACCGTGGTCACCACCGGCCGGGCCACCGGCCTGGCGCTGCGGACCGGTCCGGCCAGCGCGCTCGGCCGGATCAGCGGACTGGTCGCGCGGACCCGGCCCGGCCCCACCCCGTTGCAGCGTCGGCTGGCCGGCCTCGGTCGCGTCCTCGGGCTGGCCGCGGTGCTGCTGTCCGCGCTGGTCTTCGCCGTCGGCGTGCTCGGCGGCCGGCCGGTGGTGGAGATGGCGGTCACCGCCGTCAGCCTGGTGGTGGCCGCGGTGCCCGAGTCCCTGCCCGCGGTGGTGACCCTGGCCCTGGCGCTGGGTGCCCGGCGGATGGCCCGATCGCGGGCGATCCCCCGCCGGCTGCACGCCGTGGAGACGCTCGGCTCGGTGACGGTGGTCGCCTCGGACAAGACCGGCACCCTCACCGAGGGGCGGATGGCGGTGCAGCAGGCGGTCACCGCCGGGGGCGCCCGGTACGCGGTCACCGGCGCGGGGTACGCCCCGGACGGCGCCGTGCACCGCGACGGGGGCCGGGGGGTCGTATCGGAGGAGCTGCGCCGGCTGGCGCGGGCCGGGCTGCTCTGCAACGACGCCGCGCTGTCGCCGCCCGACGAGCGGCGACCGGAGTGGACCGCCGTGGGTGACCCGCTGGAGGCCGCGCTGGTGGCCTTCGCCGGCCGGTGCGGGCTGGCCGCCGAGGCCACCCGGGCCGCCTGGCCCCGGGTCGCCGAGCACCCGTTCGACCAGGCCACCAGGCGGATGACCACGGTGCACCGGGCGTGCGGCCGGTACCTGGTGGTGTGCAAGGGCGCCCCGGAGAACGTGCTCGCCGCGCCGCTGGTCGACGCGGCGCCGGCGGAGATCGCCGCGTTGACCGCCGAGGCGCACCGACTGGCCGCCGACGGGCTGCGGGTGCTGGCCGTCGCCGGCGCGCTGCTCGACGCCGCCCCCGACCCGGCGGCGCCGACCGGGCTGCGTCCGCTGGGCCTGGTCGCCGTGGGGGACCCGCTGCGCGCCGGCGCCGCCGACCTGGCCGACAGCTTCGACCGCGCCGGCGTACGCCTGGTGCTGGTCACCGGCGACCACCCGGCGACGGCCGCGGCGATCGGCGGGCAGCTCGGCCTCTGGCGCGACGGCGACCCGGTGGTCCGCGGCGACGACGGCGACCCGGCCGGCGCGGACCCGGCGGCCCGGGTCTTCGCCCGCACCCAGCCGGACCAGAAACTCGACATCGTCGCCGGCCTGCAGTCCCGGGGGCACGTGGTGGCGATGACCGGCGACGGGGTGAACGACGCCCCGGCGCTGCGCCGGGCCGACATCGGGGTGGCCATGGGCGGCGGGACGGAGGTGGCCCGGCAGGCCGCCGACCTGGTGCTGGTCGACGACGACCTGGCCACGGTGGCCGCGGCGATCGGCGAGGGCCGGCGGATCTACGACAACATCCGGCGGTTCCTGCGCTACGCCCTGTCCGGCGGGGTGGCCGAGATCGCGGTGATGCTGCTCGGGCCGCTGTCCGGGCTGGCGGTGCCGCTGCTGCCGGCGCAGATCCTCTGGATCAACCTGCTCACCCACGGGGTGCCCGGGGTGGCGCTGGGCGCGGAGCCCGCGGAGTCGGGCACCCTGCGCCGCCCGCCCCGGTCCCCGCAGGAGTCGGTGCTCGGCGCCGGACTCGGCCGGGACGTGCTGCTCACCGGCGGTCTGATCGCGGCGGTGACGCTGGCCGCCGGGGCGGCCGCCGCCCACCAGGACCGGCCGTGGCAGACGGTCGTCTTCCTGGTGCTCGGCCTGGCCCAGCTCGGGGTGGCCCTGGCGGTCCGGGTGCCCCGCCGGCCGGGCGCCCGGCCCGGCAACCCGGGGCTGCTCGCCGCGGTCGCGCTCTCCGCGCTGCTCCAGGTCGGCGGGGTGCTGCTCGCTCCGCTGCGGACGCTGCTCGGCACCGTCGCGCTGGGCGTACCGGAACTGCTCGCCTGCGCGGCGGTGGCCGCCCTGCCGGGCCTGGTGCTCCGGCTCGCGCGGCTCCTCGGCCGGGACCAACGGCCCCACGACCGGGACCAGCGCCCCTGACGACGGCCGGCGCGCCGGAGCACGCTGAAGACAGGACGAAGGAGGACGTGATGACCAACAGAGCCGGTGCCCCTGTCGTGGTGGGCGTGGACGGTTCCCCGTCAGCGCTGGACGCGGTCCGGGTGGCCGCCCGGGAGGCGGCGGCCCGGCACCGGCCGCTGCGGGTGGTGCACGCCTTCATCTGGCCGCTGTACGGCGTCCCGCTCGGCCCGGTTCCCGCCGCGCCGCCCGACGCCGGCCTGCGCCACGAGGCGGAGAAGCTGGTCGCCGAGGCGGTCGACGAGGCCGGCAAGGTCTCGGCCGAGCTGACCGTGACCGGCGCGGTGGTGGACGGCCCGGCGACCCCGGTGCTGCTGGGCGAGAGCCGGGACGCGGCCCTGCTGGTGCTCGGCCACCGCGGCCTCGGCGGCTTCGCCGAGCTGCTGGTCGGGTCGAGCGCCGTGCAGGTGACCGCCCGGGCCGACTGCCCGGTACTGGTGATCCGCGACGAGCCGCGCGCCGACGGTCCGGTCGTCGTCGGGGTGGACGGTTCCCCGCTGTCGACCGAGGCGATCGGGTTCGCCTTCGCCGAGGCCGCGCAGCGCGGCACGTCCCTGGTGGCCGTGCACGCCTGGCTGTACCCGACGCCGGTCGGCCCTGGCGACATCGTGCCCCTGGTGTACGAGCCGGAGGCCCTCGCGGCCGAGGAGGGGCGGGTGCTCGCCGAATCCCTCGCCGGCTGGTCGGAACAGTATCCGCAGGTCCCGGTACGGCAGCGGCTGGTCGCCGGCGCACCGGCCCGGGTGCTGGTGGAGGAGTCGACGGACGCGCAGCTGACCGTGGTCGGCGCGCACGGTCGCGGCGCCCTCCGCGGGCTGCTGCTCGGCTCGGTCAGCCACGCGGTGCTGCACCACGCGCGCAGCCCGCTGGCCATCGTCAGGCACCACAAGGTTGGCACCGCTTCCTGACCACCCGGTGCCCGGTCCGCGTCGGCCCTTCCCCCGGGCCGACGCGGACGGCTGTCGGGAGCGGGAAGTTCCCCGGGGCAAATGCGGACCGGCGGCGGTGGGTACGTCGACAATGACCTGATCGACCTGAAGGGGGCGCTGATGAACCGACCTGTCGTGGTGGGCGTCGACGGATCACCGTCCAGCCTGGTCGCCGCGGAGCACGCGGCGCGCACCGCGGTCCAGCGGTCCCGGCCGCTGCACCTGGTGCACGGCTACCTGCACCCGCTCGGCTACGGCGTGCCGCTCAACCCGTACGACCTGGGGGTGCCGGCGCCGACCGACGAGGCGCAGAAGATGCTGGAGCAGGTGGCCGCGGAACTCACCGAGCGCCATCCCGGTCTGCGCGCGGAGGTACGCCAGGTGGCCGGCGGGCCGGGCGCCGCGCTGGTGGAGGAGTCCCGCCGGGCCGAACTGGTGGTGGTCGGCAGCCGCGGCCACGGCGGCTTCGCCGGCCTGCTGCTGGGCTCGGTCAGCGGCCAGGTCGCCCAGCACGGGCACTGCCCGGTGCTGGTGGTCCGGCCGGCCGACGAGCCGATCCCGGTGGGCGGGCCGGTCGTGGTCGGGGTGGACGGCTCCGAGTCGGCGGCGCTCGCCGTCCGACAGGCCGCCGACGAGGCGGTACGCCGGGGCACGGCCCTGGTGCTGATGCACGTCCGCCCCGAAGGCCGGCCCGGGGGCGTGCCCGAGGAGGTGGCGGAGTCGGGAGCGGCCGAGCACGCCGGGTCGGCAGAGCTGCTGGCAGGCGCGGCCGGCCGGGTGCGCGCCGACCATCCCGGGCTGACCGTGACCGAACGCCCGGTCCGGGCCGCCAAACCGGAGCAGGCGCTGATCGAGGCGAGCGGGGAGGCCACGCTGGTGGTGGTCGGCTCCCGGGGTCGGGGCGGCTTCGCCGGGCTGCTGCTCGGCTCGGTCAGCCATGCGCTCGCGCAGCACGCCCACTGCCCGGTGCTGGTCGCCCACCCGTACGAGCCAGCCGACTGAGCGCGGGCTCCCGCCTCCGGCGGACGGCGGCCGGATCAGCGGGGGTCGCGGCCGGCGAGCAGGTCCTCGAAGCTGGTGGTGAGGGCGAACGGGTCGGCCGGTCCGGCCGCCGCCGGGCGACGATCAACCTGCTCGGCGAGCTCGCCGCCGGCCCGCCGGATCCGGGCGCGCAGGGCCCCGTCGGCCCCCTCGCCGGACCAGTCCTCCGGCGCGGCGAAGACGGCGGTCGGCACGACGACCGCCCGCAGGTAGGCGAACATCGGCCGGACCGCGTGCTCCAGGGCGAGCGAGTGTCGCGCGGTGCCGCCGGTGGCGCCGATCAGCACCGGCAGAGCGGCCAACGCGTCGGCGTCGACCACGTCGAAGAAGGACTTGAACAGCCCGTTGTAGGAGGCGTTGAAGATCGGCGTGACGGCGATGAGCCCGTCCGCCCCGGCCACCGCGTCCAGCACCTCCCGAAGCGCGGCCGACGGGAATCCGGTGAGCAGTTGGTTCACCACGTCGTGGGCGTGCTCCCGCAGGTCCACCGGTCGGATCGCCACGTCCGCGCCGCGCCGCGCCAGCTCGTCGCGGGTGGCCGCGGCGAGCTGGTCGGCGAGCAGTCGGGTCGAGGAGGGCTGGCCGAGGCCGGCCGAGACCACGGCCAGGGTGCGCCGGGTCATCGGGCGGCCTCCGCTCCCGCCCGGTCCGCCGCCGCGTCGCGGGCCGCGACCAGCGAGGAGTGGGTGGGCGCCTCGGGTACGTCGGCGGGACGCCGCGAGTCGAACTCCTTGCGGAGCACCGGGACGACCTCCTCGCCGAGCAGGTCGAGCTGTTCGAGGACGGTCTTCAGCGGCAGCCCGGCGTGGTCCATCAGGAAGAGCTGTCGCTGGTAGTCGCCGACGTACTCGCGGAAGCCGAGCGTCCGGTCGATGACCTGCTGCGGACTGCCGACGGTCAGCGGCGTCTCCCGGGTGAACTCCTCCAGCGACGGGCCGTGCCCGTAGACCGGGGCGTTGTCGAAGTACGGCCGGAACTCGCGGACCGCGTCCTGCGAGTTCTTCCGCATGAACACCTGCCCGCCGAGCCCGACGATGGCCTGCTCCGGAGTGCCGTGGCCGTAGTGGGCGTAGCGCTGGCGGTAGAGGCCGACCATCCGCTGGGTGTGCTCCCTGGGCCAGAAGATGTGGTTGGCGAAGAAGCCGTCACCGTAGTACGCGGCCTGCTCGGCGATCTCCGGGCTGCGGATCGAGCCGTGCCAGACGAACGGCGGCACACCGTCGAGCGGGCGCGGCGTCGAGGTGAACGACTGCAGCGGGGTGCGGAAGCGGCCCTTCCAGTCGACCACGTCCTCGCGCCAGAGCCGGTGCAGCAGGTCGTAGTTCTCGATGGCGAGGGGGATGCCGTTGCGGATGTCCTGGCCGAACCACGGGTAGACCGGCCCGGTGTTGCCGCGCCCCATCATCAGGTCGACCCGGCCGTCGGCGAGATGCTGGAGCATCGCGTAGTCCTCGGCGATCTTCACCGGGTCGTTGGTGGTGATCAGCGTGGTCGAGGTGGACAGCAGCAGCCGTTCGGTGCGGGCGGCGATGTGGCCGAGCATGGTGGTGGGCGACGAGGGCACGAACGGCGGGTTGTGGTGCTCGCCGGTGGCGAAGACGTCGAGCCCGACCTCTTCGGCCTTGAGCGCGATGGCCACCATGGCCTTGATCCGCTCATGCTCGGACGGCAACCGCCCGGTGGTCGGGTCGACCGTGACGTCGCCGACGGTGAAGACTCCGAACTGCATGGCAAGCTCCTCGCGTGACGCCCGGACCGCCGTGGCCGGGATCGCACCGCACAACATATTTGACGCAGCAACTATTCCGTCGCGCACCCACCCGCGGGTGGCCCAGCAGGCCGGCTCGGCGCTGTCCTGGACGATCGTGCCCGACACGGGCACCGACCAGCTGCGGGAGCTGCGCGGCGGCGGGCAGATCATCGCCGGCGCGGACGGCGGCCACCGCTACGTGCTGGAGTACGAGCTGCCCCGAGCCGCGGGATCCGTCCGCAGCCCTCGACGGCGCCGGACGTCGCGGCCGGACCGGGTGCCACCGGCCCCGCCGTCGCAGTCACGTCCGGGGCGGCTGCGGACCGGGGTGCGGACCGGCCCCGGGCTGAGGCGGCCCGCCGTAGGGCTGGCCCGGATGAGGCTGCGGCCAGCCCTGCTGCGGGTACGGCTGCGGCTGCGGCGGTCCGGGGTACGGCCAACTCTGCTGGGGCGGTCCGGCGGGATACGGCTGCGGCTGCGGCGGGCCCGGGTATGGCTGCTGCCAGCCCTGGGCAGGGTGCGACGGGCCCGACGGGCGGCGCCGGCGTCTCCGCCGGACCCCGATGAACACGATCGCCCCGACGATCAGGGCGAGCGTGAGGAACTGACACATCAGTCGCCCGATCAGCCGACCCCACTCGTACGACGTCACCGTGCCCACTCCGTTACCTTTCAGTGCGCTCTAGCGAGCGTGTGATCGGTAGTCCCGCCTTGCGGTGGGACGGTCCCGGTCTGATCAGCGGTGGCTGTGCCGGGTTGACGCTTCACAGCCACCTGCCCGCCGGGGCGGGTCTGACGGTCGGCTCCACGTCCTGCCGCCGGGCCACTCCCGGCGGTGTCGATCTGCGCCGCGAGTGCGGCGAGATTGCGTGCGGCGTTGAGGTCGCGGTCCAGGGTCAGGCCGCAGGCTTCGCACTGGTATTCGCGCTCGGACAGGGCCAGCTTGGCTTTCACCGTGCCGCAGCCTGAGCAGGTCTTCGAGGACGGGTACCAGCGGTCGGCGGTGAGCAGCCGCCCGCCGTTCCAGCCGGTTTTGTAGCCGAGTTGGCGGTGTAGTTCGGCGAGCCCGGCGTCGGCGATGTGGCGGGCCAGGCGCCGGTTGCGCAGCATCCCGGCCACGTTGAGGTCTTCGACCACGACCGTGCCGTAGGCGGCCGTGAGGCGGGTGGTGAGTTGGTGCAGACCGTCGCGGCGCAGGTTCGCGACCCTGGCGTGCGCCCGGGCGAGCCGGGTCTGGGCGTGCCGCCACCGGTTCGACGGCTGCTGCCCGGTGCGCCGGTCGGGACCGACCCGGCGGGACAGCCGCCGGGCGAGCCGGCGCATCCGCCGGGAGGCGGTGTCCAGGTGGCGCGGGTTGGGTACGAGTTCGCCGGTGGACAGCACGGCCAGGTGCGTGATGCCAACGTCCACGCCCACGGTCGCGTGCGGGCGGGTCGGGTGGCGCTCGGCGCGCTCGACCTCGGCGCAGAACGCGACATGCCAGCGGCCGCCGTCGCGGCGCACCGTCGCGGACAGGATACGGGCGGTGCCCGCGTCGAGTCGGCGGGCGAGTTTACGGGCGGACTCGTGTAACTTCAGTCGGCCCAGCCTCGGCAGCGTGACGTGTGTGCGGTCGGGCTCGACGCGGATGGTGCCGGTGGTGAACCGCACGGACGGTGTCGTGCGGCGGCGGGAGGTGAACCGGGGGAACCCGACGGGCCGGCCGGCCCGTTTCCCCGCACGGGAGTCCGACCAGTTCTTCAGCGCCCGGGCGAGCGCGTCCAGGCCGGTGTTGAACGCTTCCTTGGAGCATTCCGGCCACCACGGCGCGACCTCGCGCTTGGCGCTGTTCCACGCCTTACGCAGCGCGGGCAGTGTCCAGCCGAGCGACGGGGTGAGCTGATCGTCGGGCACGCCGTAGGTGCGTTCGGCGGCGCGCTGGTCCATGACGGCCTTCACGCGGGCCAGCGCCCAGTTGTGCGCCACCCGGGCCGCGCCCGCATGGGCAAGCACGGCCCGTTCCTGTGCTGGGGTCAGGTCCAGGGCGAACCGGTATGCCTGGATCGTCTTCACGCCGGGCCGTCCCAGGTGGCGGCTTCGACGCCACGGCATGCGCGGTTGGCCGCCGCGCGGCGGCCGTAGAGGCGGGCGCACAGCGAGGTCAGGATCTCGGTGACGTCACCCACCAGGTCGTCGTCGACCTCGGCCGGGTCCACCACGAGCAGGCGGCGGCCCTGCGCAGCCAGCGCGGCTTCGACGTACTCGGCGCCGAAGCGGGCGAACCGGTCGCGGTGCTCCACCACGATCGTGGTCACGGCCGGGTCGCGCAGCAGCGCGAGGAACTTCTTGCGGTGGCCGTTGAGCGCGGCACCGACCTCGGTCACCACCCGCGACACGGCGAGGTGCCGGCCGGTGGCCCAGACGGCGACCCGGGCGACCTGCCGATCCAAGTCGACGCGCTGGCCGGCCGACGACACCCGGGCGTACACCACGCGATGCCCTGGGACGCCGCCCACTCCTTCAGGTTCACACAACCACCGTAGCTCCTTAAAGGACGCTAAAGCGCGTCGAGACGCCAGCAGCTAGGAACCCCTTGTCCGCCGGAGCCGCCGACCCTAGCGGAACAGGACCGGCCGCGCGGCCCCGCGGAACCGGTCAGCCACCGGCCACCGAGGGGAGGACCTGCACCTCGGCGCCGTCGCCGACCGGGGTGTCGAGGCCGCCGACGTGCCGGCAGTCCTCGCCGTCGACGTAGACGTTGACGTACCGGCGCAGCTCGCCCCGCTCGTCGCGGATCCGGCGGGCCAGCCGGGGCCACGCCCCGGCCAGCTCGTCGAGGACCGCGCCGAGGGTGCCGGTGACGGTCACGGTGAGCCGGCTCGCGCCGCCGGCCTCGCCACGCAGCGGGCCGGGCAGCAGCACGGTGACCACTCAGGCCTCCGCGGCGCGGACGCAGAGCACGTCGGGCAGGTGGGCGGTGACCAGGGACCAGGAGTCCCCCTCGTCCCGGCTGGCGTAGACCTCACCGGACCGGGTGCCGAAGTAGACGCCGGCCGGGTCGGCGTCGTCGACGCACATCGCGTCACGCAGCACGGACGGGTGGAACGGCCCCTCGGGCAGCCCGACGGTCAGCGGTTCCCACTTGCCCCCCGCGTCGGTGGAGCGGTAGACCCGGCAGCGGTGGTCGACCGGGTAGCGCTGCGCGTCGGCGATCAGCGGGAAGGCGTAGATCGTGCCGGGGCGGGACGGGTGGGCGACCATCGGGAAGCCGAAGTCGCTGGGCAGGCCGGCGGCGATCGACGTCCAGGTGCGCCCGTCGTCGTCGGAGCGGTAGACGCCGTGGTGGTTCTGCGCGTAGAGCCGCTCGGGGTTGGCGGCGTCGCGGGCGATCTTGTGGACGCACTGCCCGAACTCGGGCCACTCGTCGGGCAGGAAATACGCCCGGATCCCGGTGTTGCCCGGCGTCCAGGTCGCCCCGGCGTCCTCGGTGCGGTAGACCCCGCCGGTGGACATCGCCACCGCCATCCGGGCCGGGTCGCGGGGGTGCGGCAGAACGCTGTGCACCGCCTGGCCGCCGAAGCCGGCGCCCCAGTGTTCCCGGTGTGGGTGGTCCCAGAGCGCCCGGACCAGGGTGAAGCTGCGGCCGCCGTCGTCGGAGCGGAACAGCGCGGACGGTTCGGCGCCGGCCCAGACCACGTCGGGCTGGTCGGCACCGGCCGGGGTGAGCTGCCAGACCCGACCGAGGCTGACGCCGGTGTCTGCCGGGAAGGCCACCGGCGCCTGGTCCGGCTCCTGCCAGGAGGCTCCCAGGTCGTCGCTGGTGGCGACGCTCGGCCCGAAGTGCGAGCTGGTCGTGCCGGCGAGCAGCCGGGGCGTGCCGGGACGCTTGTCGAGGGCCACCGCGTAGACGCCGGTCATCGGGAAGTGCGGCCCGCTCACCTCCCAACTGCGCCGGCCGTCGGTGCTGGTGGCGAGGAAGAGTCCCTTGCCGGTGCCGATCGCGAGCAGCGTTGCCATGACCGTCCTCCGATCCGTCGGCGGGCAGGTATCCGCCAGGTCCGGGCGGCCGTCCCGCACTGGACGAGGCGGACGGCGCGCCGGCCCGGACGTGGCGTGGTGATTATGGCCATACCCTCCGACAGTTTCCCGCCCGGCCACGCCGGAGGGGCTCAGCGGCGGGCGCGGGGCACGTGCCGCCGGTAGGCGCTCACCGTCGGATCGCCGGAGATCCAGAACCGCCACGGCACGTCGTGCGCCCCGGTGACGCCGACCCGGGGGCCGGCCTCGATCGCCGCCTCGGGAACCGGGGCGAGCGGCGGTCGCAACCGCACCGGGCCGTCGGCGAGCAGGTCGAGGCCGTAGGCGGAGCGGTCGATGCCGAGCGCCGCGCAGAGCCGGGCCGGCCCACGCGCGAGGTCCACGTCCCGGCGTACGGCGGGACGGCGGGCCCGGGCGACGTCGAGGCCGTCGACCACCTCGCCGGCCCGCAGCAGCACCGCCGAGGCCTCGCCGTCCAGGCCGGTCACCACGTTCACGCACCAGTGCATGCCGTAGGTGAAGTAGACGTAGGCGTGCCCCGCCGGCCCGAACATCACCGCGTTGCGCGGGGTACGCCCCCGGTAGGCGTGCGAGGCGGCGTCCCCGGCCGTGCCGGCGTACGCCTCGACCTCGGTGATCCGGACGGTGACCCCGCCCGCGGCGAGCCGGCAGCCGAGCAGGCCGCGCGCGGCCGGCACCACCGGGCCGGCGAGCAGGTCGGCCAGCCCGGCGCTGGTCACGGGGTCAGCGGTGGTCATGGCTCGACCTTAACCCGGCGCCAGGGAGATGAGCACGACTTGCTTTCAACAGACTGTTGACAAAGGGCCGTTCAAGCGGTTCTGATGGAACACATGGTCACGCTGGACAACGACCCGTTCACCGCTCCGGATGCTGCCCAGGCCCGAGCGCACCGCAACTACGCGGCGCTGCTGCGGATCGCCGAGCGGCACGCCGGCACGGACGCCCGCCGCCGTCGGTACGCCCACCCCGACGTGCCGGACGCCTACGAGGCGGCGACGCTGGTGATGGCGCTGGCGGGCGGGGCCGAGCTGGAGCCCGGCGAGGAGCCGGTCGACCAGGCCGACCTGATGGCCGCGCTGACCCTGATCCCGCACGTCCGCGCCGAGGTCGACGCGCTGGAGGCGGGGTTGTTGCAGGTGGCCCGCGGCCGGGGGCTGACCTGGCAGGCGATCGCCTTCGGGCTGGGGCTGGGCAGCGCCCAGGCGGCCCGCCAGCGCTACGAGCGGCTGACCGTCCGCACCGGCACCGGCGACTGAGCCCCCGCGGTCAGCGGACTCGCCCGGCGCGCGGGAGGCGCGGACTGTCGCAGGCACCCGCGAGACTGGACCGGCAACCGGGCGACGGGAGGACGCGATGACGCGTGCGGAGATGCTGGCGTACTGCCTGGCCAAGCCGGGCGCCTGGCTGGACCGGCCATGGGAGGGCGACGAGGTGGTGAAGGTGGGGAGCCGGATCTTCGCGTTCCTCGGCTCCCCCGACGGAGAGGCGCGGGTGGGAGTGAAGTGCGGCCCGAACCGGGACGTCGCCGACGAGTGGCTGCACCGGTTCCCGGCCGACGCGAAGGCGTCGGCGTACATCGGGCGGTCCGGGTGGAACACGCTCCGCCTGGAGGGCGGGATCGACGACGAGGAGCTGATCGGCGCCGTCGACGGGTCGTACGACGCGGTGGTGGCGAAGCTGCCGAAGCGGGAACGCCCCACCACAGGCTGAGGGTCGGCACGGGCGGGGCCACCCGCGCCGACCCGACGACCTCAGCGGGGAACGACCCGCTCGGCGGCCCACTCCCGCCAACCGACCAGCTTGTCTCCGGCGGTGGCGAGCTGGTCGGCGACCGGACCCGGCCCGGTCGAGCCGGGCGTGGTACGCGCGGCGAGCGCCGAGCGGACCGAGAGCACGTCGCGCACCGACGGGTCGAGGTGCTCGCTCACCGTCGCCAGGTCGGCGTCGGAGACCTCGTCCAGGGCGCAGTCCCGGGCCACGCAGAGCGCGACCAGCTTGCCGGTGATCTCGTGCGCGTCGCGGAACGGCACACCCTTGCGGACCAGCCAGTCGGCGACCTCGGTGGCGAGCGAGAAGCCGACCGGCGCGGCGGCGACCAGCCGGTCCACCCGGACCGTCATCGTGGAGATCATTCCCGCGAGGGCCGGCAGCAGCAGCTCCAGGGTGTCGACCGCGTCGAAGGCCGGCTCCTTGTCCTCCTGCATGTCCCGGTCGTAGGTCATCGGCAGGCCCTTGAGCATGGTGAGCACGCTCATCAGCCCGCCGACCAGCCGGCCGGACTTGCCCCGGGCCAGCTCGGCGATGTCCGCGTTCTTCTTCTGCGGCATGATCGACGAGCCGGTGGCGAAGGCGTCGTCCAGCTCGACCCAGCCGAACTCGTGCGACGTCCAGAGCACCACCTCCTCGCCGAGGCGGGACAGGTGCACGCCGATCATCGCGGTGACGAAGAGGAACTCGGCGACGAAGTCCCGGTCGGCGACCGCGTCCATCGAGTTGGCGAAGGACGTGCGGAAGCCCAGCTCCTTGGAGACGGCCACCGGGTCCAGCGGCAGGCCGGAACCGGCGAGCGCGCCTGCGCCGAGCGGGCTGATCGCCGCCCGGTGGTCCCAGTCGCGCAGCCGTTCCAGGTCGCGCAGCAGCGGCTGCACGTGCGCGAGCAGCCAGTGCCCGAAGGTGACCGGCTGGGCGTGCTGCAGGTGCGTCATGCCGGGCGCGGCGGTGTCCACGTGCCGCCCGGCCTGCTCCACCAGGGCCTCGGCCAGCTCGACCAGCCGGGCGGCCACGCCCCGGGCATGGTCGCGCAGGTAGAGCCGCAGGTCCGTGGCGACCTGGTCGTTGCGGGACCGCCCGGCGCGCAGCTTGCCACCGAGGCTGCCGAGCCGCTCCAACAGGCCGCGTTCCAAGGCGGTGTGCACGTCCTCGTCGTCGACGGTGGGGCGGAACTGCCCGGAGGCGCAGGCCGCCTCCAGGTCGTCCAGCGCGGCGAGGATCCGGCCCAGCTCGTCGGGATCGAGCAGGCCGGCGCCGGCGAGGACCCGGGCGTGCGCCCGGGAGCCCGCGATGTCGTACGGGGCGAGGCGCCAGTCGAACTGGACGCTCACCGACAGCCGCGCGAGGGCCTCGGCGGGGCCACCGGCGAACCGGCCACCCCACAGGCTCGTCCGGTTGGCGGCGGCGCTGTTCTCGGTCAGGCTCTTGTCGTCCACCCCGCCCATTGTG
This sequence comes from Micromonospora sp. NBC_00898, assembly GCF_045207895.1. Classification (NCBI taxonomy): domain Bacteria; kingdom Bacillati; phylum Actinomycetota; class Actinomycetes; order Micromonosporales; family Micromonosporaceae; genus Micromonospora; species Micromonospora sp. NBC_00898. The sequence goes on along the minus strand of NZ_CP108775.1, from coordinate 1,231,560 downwards.
GTCCCCACGATCAGGAGCCACCCAGCCGGGCGTCCCGCGCGGCGGCCATCTTGCTGGGCAGGCCCCAGAGCTGCACGAAGCCCTTGGCGAGGGACTGGTCGAAGGTGTCGCCGGTGTCGTAGGTGGCCATACCGAAGTCGTACAGGCTGGCCTCGGAGCGCCGGCCGGTGACGGTGGCCCGGCCGCCGTGCAGGGTGAGCCGCACCTCGCCGGAGACGTGCTGCTGGGCGTCGGCGATGAACGCGTCGAGGGAGTTCTTCAGCGGCGAGAACCACAGGCCGTCGTAGACCAGCTCGCCCCAGCGCTGGTCGACGCCGCGCTTGAACCGGGCCAGGTCCCGCTCCACGGTGACCGCCTCCAACTCCTGGTGGGCGGCGATCAGCGCGATCGCGCCGGGGGCCTCGTACACCTCGCGGCTCTTGATGCCGACGAGGCGGTCCTCGACCATGTCGAGCCGGCCCACGCCCTGGGCGCCGGCGCGCCGGTTCAGCTCCAGGATCGCCTGGTACGGGGTGACGGTCTCGCCGTCGATCGCGACCGGGTTGCCGGCGTCGAAGGTGATCACGACCTCGTCGGCGTCCCGCGGCTCGGCCGGGTCGGCGGTGTACGAGTACAGGTCCTCGATGGGACCGTTCCAGATGTCCTCCAGGAAGCCGGTCTCCACCGCGCGGCCCCACAGGTTCTGGTCGATGGAGTACGGGGACTTGGCCGACACGTCGATCGGCAGCCCCTTCTCCTCGGCGAAGGCGATCGCCTTGTCCCGGGTCCAGGCGAAGTCCCGGGCGGGGGCGACGATCTTCAGGTCGGGGGCGAGCGCGCTCAGGCCGACCTCGAAGCGGACCTGGTCGTTGCCCTTGCCGGTGCAGCCGTGCGACACGATGGTGCCGCCGTGCTTGCGGGCCGCGGCGACCAGGTGCTTGACGATCAGCGGCCGGGACAGCGCGGAGACCAGCGGGTACCGGTCCATGTAGAGGGCGTTGGCCCGGATCGCCGGCAGGCAGTAGTCGGCGGCGAACTCGTCGCGCGCGTCGACCACCTCGGACTCGACGGCGCCGCAGTCCAGGGCGCGCTGCCGGATGGCGTTCAGGTCCTCGCCGCCCTGCCCGACGTCGACCGCGACCGCGATCACCTCGGCGCCGGTCTGCTCGGCCAGGTAGGGAATGGCGACGGAGGTGTCGAGACCCCCGGAGTAGGCAAGGACGACCCGCTCGGTCATGGTGTGCTCCCTTCAACGTTGTCTTCGCGGCGGGCCCAGCCGGCGAGCTTGTCGCCGAGCGCGGCCCCGCCGAGGGCCTCGCGGGCCACGACGAGGATGGTGTCGTCGCCGGCGATGGTGCCGACGACCTCGGGCAGGCCCGCTCGGTCCAACGCGCTGGCCAGGTAGTGGGCTGCGCCCGGCGGGGTGCGCAGCACGGCGATGTTGCCGCTGGAGTCGACCCCGTTGAGCAGCTCGTGCAGCAGCCGGACGAGCCGGGCCGGGGCGGCCTCGGCGTCGCGCAGCGGCCGGTGGCCGTCCTCGGGGATCAGGTAGACGCCCCGGCCGTCGCCGCCGCGCGCGGTGACCGCCCCCAGCTCCTTGAGGTCCCGGGAGAGGGTGGCCTGGGTGACCTGGACGCCGTCGCCGGCGAGCAGGTCGGCCAGCTCGGTCTGCGAGTGGATCGCCTTGTCGCGGATCAGCTCGACGATCCGGGCGTGCCGGGCGGTACGGGTCAGCGGGGCGGTCATGATGTTGATGCCTCCAGGAGAAACGTCAGCAGCGCCTTCTGGGCGTGCAGGCGATTCTCCGCCTGGTCGAAGACCGCGCTGCGCGGCCCGTCGAGCACCTCGTCGGTGATCTCCTCGCCGCGGTGGGCGGGCAGGCAGTGCAGCACGATCGCGTCCGGCGCGGCGTGGCCGAGCAGCGCGGCGTTGACCTGGTACGGCAGGAACGGGGTGATCCGGTCCAGCCCGTCGTCCTCCTGCCCCATCGAGGTCCACGTGTCGGTGGCCAGCACGTCGGCGCCGCGGGCCGCCTCGACCGGGTCGGTCAGCACCCGGACCGAGCCGCCGGTGCCGGCGGCGATCTTCTCGGCCCGGGCCACGATCTCGGGGTCGGGCTGGAAGCCGACCGGGCCGGCGATCCGGATGTGCATCCCGGCGGTGGCCCCGGCCAGCAGGTACGAGTGGGCCATGTTGTTGGCCGCGTCCCCCACGTACGTCAGGGTCCGCCCGGCGAGGGCGCCGCAGTGTTCGCGGACGGTGAGCAGGTCGGCGAGGAGCTGGCAGGGGTGGTAGTCGTCGGTGAGCGCGTTGACCACCGGCACGGTGGCGTGCGAGGCGACCTCGGCGATCCGGTCGTCGCCGTGGGTGCGCAGCACGATCGCGGCGACGTACCGGGACAGCACCCGGCCGGCATCGGCCAGGGTCTCGCCCCGGCCGAAGTGGGTCACCTGGGTGTCCACCACGAGTGGGTGGCCGCCCAGTTCGGCGATGCCGGCGTCGAAGGAGATCCGGGTGCGCAGGCTCTGCTTGTCGAAGAGCACCGCCACCGACCGCGGCCCGGCGAGCGGCTGGTACGCGAACCGGTCGGCCTTCATCCGGGCGGCCAGGTCGAGCACCGTGGCCTGTTCGGCCGGGGTCAGGTCGTCGTCCCGCAGGAAGTGCCGGATCATGCGCTGACCTCCGTCATGGTGGGGCTGGTCGCGGTGGCGGCAGCCGGGGCGGGCGCCGCCGCGTCGAGGGCCGCCGGGAGGGCGGCGAGGAAGGCGTCGGCCTGCTCCGCGGTGAGGATCAGCGGCGGGGCGAGCCGGAGCACCCCGGGTTGCACCGGGTTGACCAGGAAGCCCGCCTCGCGCAGCTCGGCCGCCGCCGCGCCGGCGGCCGGCTCGGTCAGCACGATGCCGAGCAGCAGCCCGGCGCCGCGGACATCGGCGACGAGGGGGTGGCCGAGCGCCTCGATCCCCCGGCGGAGCCGCTCGCCGATCCGCTTGACGTGGTCGAGCAGGCCCTCGTTGGCGATGGTGGCGATCACGGCGAGCGCGGCGGCGCAGCTGACCGGGTTGCCGCCGAAGGTGGTGCCGTGCGAGCCGGGACCGAGCAGCTCGGCGGCCCGGCCGAAGGCCAGGCAGGCGCCGATCGGCAGGCCGCCGCCGAGGCCCTTGGCCAGGGTGACGAGGTCCGGCTCGACGCCGTCGGCCTGGTGGGCGAACCAGTGCCCCGTGCGGCCGATCCCGGTCTGCACCTCGTCGAGCACCAGCAGCGCGCCGTGCCGGGCGGTGATCCGCCGGGCCGCCGACAGGTAGCCGGCGGGCGGTACGACGACGCCGTTCTCCCCCTGGATCGGCTCCAGGATCACCATCGCGGTGGCGTCGGTGACCGCCGCTTCCAGGGCGGCCACGTCGCCGTACTCGACGTGGGTGACGGCGCCGGGCAGCGGGCGGAACGGGTCGGCCTTGGCCGGCTGGCCGGTGAGCGCGAGGGCGCCCATGGTCCGGCCGTGGAAGCCGCCCCGGGTGGCGACCACGTGCGTGCGGCCGGTGAGCCGGGAGAGCTTGAACGCGGCCTCGTTGGCCTCCGCCCCGGAGTTGGCGAAGAAGACCCGGCCGGGGCGGCCGGCCAGGGCCAGCAACAGCTCGGCCAGGGCCACCGGCGGCTCGGCGACGAAGAGGTTGGAGACGTGGCCGAGGGTGGCGACCTGCTTGGACACGGCGGCCACCACGGCCGGGTGGGCGTGGCCGAGGGCGTTGACGGCGATGCCGCCGAGCAGGTCGACGTACTCCCGGCCGGCCTCGTCGGTGACCACCGCACCGGAGCCGGAGACCAGCGCCAGCGGTGGCGTACCGTAGTTGTCCATCATGGACTGGCCCCACCGGTGCAACAGGGTGCTCATGACGCGCTCACGACCATCGTGCCGAATCCTTCCGAGGTGAACACTTCGAGCAGCGTGGAGTGGGCGACCCGGCCGTCGACGACGTGCGCGGCGGGCACTCCCCCGCGCACCGCCCGCAGGCAGGCCTCCATCTTCGGGACCATCCCCGACTCCAGGGACGGCAGCAGCTTCGCCAGGTCGTCGGTGCTGATCTCGCTGACCAGGCTGGCCGTGTCCGGCCAGTCCGCGTACAGGCCGGGGACGTCGGTGAGGACGACCAGCTTGCGGGCGTCGAGGGCGACCGCGAGGGCGGCGGCGGCGGTGTCGGCGTTGAGGTTGTGCAGCACCCCGTCGACGTCCGGCGCGACGGTGGAGATCACCGGGATCCGGCCCGCCGCGATCAGGTCGGCCACGGCGGAGACGTCCACCGACTCGACGTCGCCGACCTGCCCGACGTCGACCGGCTCCCCGTCCACGTACGCCGGGCGGCGCACCGCGGTGAAGAGACCGGCGTCCTCGCCGGAGAGGCCGACGGCGAACGGGCCGTGCGCGTTGATCAGGCCGACCAGTTCCCGGCCGACCTGGCCGACCAGCACCATCCGGACGACGTCCATCGCCTCGGCGGTGGTGACCCGCAGGCCGCCCTTGAACTCGCTGGCGATGCCGAGCCGGCCCAGCATGGCGGAGATCTGCGGCCCGCCGCCGTGCACCACGACCGGCTTGAGGCCGGCGTAGCGCAGGAAGACCATGTCGGCGGCGAAGGCGCGCTGGAGCTCGGGGTCGACCATGGCGTTGCCGCCGTACTTGACCACGACGGTCGCGCCGGAGAAGTTCGCCAGCCAGGGCAGGGCCTCGATCAGCGTCTCGGCCTTGACCTGGGCCCGGGTGAGGTCCGCGGAGAGGCTCATGTGGAGTACGCCGAGTTCTCGTGCACGTACGCGTGCGACAGGTCGTTGGTCCAGATCGTCGCCGCCGCGTCGCCGGCGTGCAGGTCGATCCGGATGGTGACGTCCCGCCCGGTCAGGTCGACCTTGGAGCGGTCCTCGGCGGCGGCGCCGGAGCGGCACACCCAGACCCCGTTGACCGCGACGTCGACGCCGTCCGGCTCGAAGGCGGCCGAGGTGGTGCCGACGGCGGCGAGGATCCGGCCCCAGTTCGGGTCGTTGCCGAACAGCGCGGTCTTGACCAGGTTGTTCCGGGCCACCGAGCGGCCCACCTCGACCGCGTCGTCCTCGCTCGCGGCGCCGACCACGTCGATCGCGATCTGCTTGGTGGCGCCTTCGGCGTCGGCGATGAGCTGCTGGGCCAGGTCGTGGCAGGCGGCGGTGACGGCGGCGGCCAGCTCGGCCTCGGTCGCCTCGATGCCCGACGCGCCGCTGGCCAGCAGCAGCACCGTGTCGTTGGTGGACATGCAGCCGTCGGAGTCGATCCGGTCGAAGGTGACCCGGGTGGCGGCGCGCAGCGCGGCGTCCAGGGTGTCCGGCCCGGCCACCGCGTCGGTGGTGAGCACGCAGAGCATGGTGGCCATGGCCGGGGCGAGCATCCCGGCGCCCTTGGCCATGCCGCCGACGGTCCAGCCGCTGCCCTTGGCGACGGCGGTCTTCGGCCGGGTGTCGGTGGTCATGATCGCCTCGGCCGCCGCCGCGCCGCCGTCGCGGGCGAGCCCGCGGATGGCGGTGCGCACGCCGGGCAGGAGCTTCTGCATCGGCAGCCGCTCGCCGATCAGGCCGGTGGAGCAGACCGCGACCTCGCCGGCGCCGAGCATCAGCCGGGGGCTGCTGGCGGTGAGCGCGGCGGCGGTGAGCTCGGCGGTGGCGTGGGTGTCCTGGAAGCCGGCCGGGCCGGTGCAGGCGTTCGCGCCGCCGGAGTTGAGTACCACGGCGCGGACCACGCCACCCCGGACGACCTGCTGGCTCCAGAGCACCGGCGCGGCCTTGACCCGGTTGGCGGTGAAGACCCCGGCGACCCCGGCGTCGGGGCCGTCGTTGACGACGAGGGCGAGGTCGGCGGCGCCGCTGGTCTTGAGCCCGGCGGCGACCCCGGCGGCCCGGAAGCCCCGGGGGGTGGTGACGGTCATGGTGCCACTCCGAAGGTCGAGAGGCCGGTGGTCTCGGGGAGGCCGAACATGAGGTTGGCGTTCTGCACGGCCTGGCCGGCGGCGCCCTTGCCGAGGTTGTCGATGGCGCTGACCACGATCACCCGGCCGGAGTCGACGTCGACGCCGACCTGAAGGTGGCAGGAGCTGCCGCCGGCGGTGACGGCGGTGTGCGGCCAGGCCCCCACGGGTAGCACGTGCACGAAGGGCGCGTCCGCGTAGGCCGCGGTGAGCACCTCGCGGGGGTCGGCGTCGCCGGTCGGCACGGCGGTGACGGTGGCGAGGATGCCGCGCGGCATCGGGGCGAGCACCGGCGTGAAGGAGAGACTGGTCGCGCCGGTGGCCTGCTTGATCTCCGGCACGTGCTGGTGGGCGCCGACCTTGTAGGGCGACAGGTCGCTCATCACCTCGCTGCCGAGCAGGTGGGCCTTGGCGGCCCGGCCGGCGCCGGAGGTCCCGGAGGCGGCGACCACCACCACGTCGGTGGGGTGCACCGCGCCGGCGGCGATCAGCGGGGCGAGGGCGAGGGTGGTGGCCACCGCGTAGCAGCCGGTGTTGGCGACCCGGGTCGCGGCGGCGATGGCCGCGCGCTGGCCGGGCAGCTCGGGCAGGCCGTAGGTCCAGGCGCCGGCGTGCGGGCCGCCGTAGTACCGGGCCCAGGCGTCGGCGTCCCGCAGCCGGTGGTCGGCGCCGAGGTCGACCACCTTGACCGTCTCGGGCAGGGCCGCGGCCAGGGCCGCCGACTGGCCGTGCGGCAGGGCCAGGAAGACCAGGTCCGCGTCGGCCAGGGCGGCCGGGTCGGTTGCCCCGAGCACCAGGTCGAGGCCCGCGAGCTGCGGGTGTACGGCGGTGACGGGCTGGCCGGCCTGCGAGTGGGCGGTGGCGGCGACCAGCTCGAACTCCGGGTGCCCGGCGACCAGGCGCAGCAGCTCGCCACCGGCGTACCCGCTCGCGCCGGCGACCGCGACCCGAATACTCATGCTCACCTCCGTATGACTATGCAGACAAGGCTAACAGAGGTCACCGAGATGCTGCAAGTTCATGCGATCGACCGCATGAACTTGAAGGGCCCGGGCGCTTCCGCCCGACCGATGACCGGCGCACACCCGGCCCCGTCAGCCCTCGCCCGATCCGCCGGGCGGCGGGGCCATCTCCCTCGGATACAGCCGCCAGGTGATCGCGTTGGAGGTGACGACGCCGGCCAGCACCAGGGCGGCGGCCACGGCCACGAACAGTGGCGGCAGCGCGACGGTCAACGGGGCCAATGCCGCGAGCAGCGCTATCCCGATCGGTCGCGACCAGGAGATCCGGCTGAACGCGGCGTAGTCGAGCATCGCTCGGCCGACCAGGAAAAGCGCCGGCCCGCCGAGGATGACCACGGTCCACGGCCTCTGGGTCTCGCCAACGGGCTGCGAGATGATCAGCTTGTCCCCCACGCCGGTGACCGCGACGCCGATCACCATGATCAGGTGCGCGTACGACGCGAGGTCACCGACGTAGGCCGGGGCCCGGGACGACGCGATGGCGAGGGGGAGCAACTCCCCCGCCCGGTAGTAGTAGATCTGCCAGAGCAGCACGGTGATCACGAACGCCACCACCAGCGCCGCCGTCCGCTCACGCTCGAAGCCGTACGGGCTGAACTGGATGCCCGAGGTCAGGATGGACTCGCCGAAGGCGATGATCAGCACCTGCCGGTAGCGCTCGGTCAGGTGCTCCTCCGCGATCGGCTGACCCCGCAGCCCCGCGCGGCCCAGCCACGGGGTCGGAAAGTCGAGCAGCCCTCCGGCGTAGTCGATGAGGACCGCCACGCTCCACCAGACCAGCCGCGGACCGTCGTGGGCGAAGACCCCGGCGATCCACGGCACCGCCGAGAGGCACGCCCAGAAGACGATCCGGACACTGACCAGCCGCGCGTGCCCGTCCCCGCCGAACAGCACGAGCCAGAGATGTCGGAGCACTTCGACGGCGACGAAGACCACCGCGAAGACTGTCCCGCGTTCCTCGAGGGCCTCGGGCAACGCGGCGGCCATCAGCAGGGCGCCGAGCATGGTCACGATGATCATTACCTGGATCATCGGGCGGGTGGGGTCGTACCGGTTGGCCGTCCAGGCCATGCGGTACCAGAGCCACCAGAGGGCCAGGGTCAGTACCAGCGCCGAGTAGAATCCGCGCCAGTTCAGCTGCTCCACCAGGCGGTCGGAAAGCCGGGTCAGGGCGAAGACGAGCACCACGTCGAAGAGCAGTTCGACGAAGCCGGCCCGATGCGGGGGCTGGCGGCTCCCCGGCAGCTCAGCCGCCGCACCCCGCGTGGTCATATGGGTTTACCCTACTTCTTCCCGTTTATGCCAGTATCTCACCTCTTGGTGAGGTAGACGGCAGGTCGGGCGACTCGACGGGCGCCGGCGGGCGCGGAAGTCGAGGAGGTGGCCGATGGCGACGGCCAAACCGCGGGCGGCCGAGAAAATCCGCCGGGCCGAGTTGGCCGCGCAGGTCGCTGGTGGCCACCGTCAAGGAGTGAGCGGCGCGGCGACGGGAGCGCCGCTCCCCGGGGCTCGGGGAGCGGCGCTCGCCGTGGTGGATCGTTACGCGCCGCGGAGGGTGGCACCGAGGCGCCGGGCGGCCTCGGCCACCGCCGCGTCCCGGGCGGCCACCGCCTCCTCGACGGTCAGCGTCCGGTCCGGCGCCCGGAATGTCAGCTTGTACGCCAGCGACTTGCGGCCCGCGCCGAGCTGCGGCGAGGCGTACACGTCGAAGAGCCGGACGTCCTCCAGCAGCTCGCCGGCCCCCGCGACGAGGGCCCGCTCCACCTCGGCGGCCGGCACCGACTCGTCCACCACCAGCGCCACGTCGATGAGCGCGGGCGGGAAGGTGGAGATGGCCGGGCCGGAAACCACCGGCGCGGCAGGCAGCGCATCCAGGTTCAGCTCCATGACGCTGGTCCGGCGGGGCAGCTCCAGCGTCGCCACCACGGCCGGATGCAGCTCACCCGCGTACCCAACCGTCGTGTCGTCCACCCGCAGCTCGGCGCAGCGGCCGGGGTGCCAGGGGGCGCGCTCGGCGGCCCGGACCGTGACCCGGTCGGCCGGGATGCCGGCCGCGGCCAGCACCGTGCGGCCGGCCTCGACGGCGTCCGCCCAGCCGCCCGCCCGGCCCGCGCCCCACCAGCCGACCGGCTCCATCTCACCGGCGAGCACCACGGCCACGTGCCGCGGCTGGTCCGGCACCACCGCGTCGGCGGCGGCGAACTCCTCGTCGGTGGGGCGCCGGTCCACGCCCATGGCCGGCGGGGCGCCGGCGCCGGGACGCGGATGGAACACCGCGCCGATCTCGTAGATCGTTACGTCGCGCTGACCCCGGCCGACGTTGCGCTTGAGGATGCCGAGCAGCGGGCCGAGCAGGGTGGTCCGCAGCAGCGGCTCCTCCTCGGACAGCGGGTTGGCCACCCGCACCGCCGGGCGGCGCGGGTCGTCGGCCGGCAGGCCGAGCTGGTCGGCCAGCTCGGCGGAGACGAACGGGTGCGCGAGGACCTCGACGTACCCGCGCTCGGCGAGCGATCGGGCGACCGCCCGGCGGCGCTGCTGCTGCCAGGTGAGGCCGCGGCCGGCTGGCGCGGTCGGCAGCACCGACGGCACCCGGTCGTACCCGTCGAGGCGGACCACCTCCTCGACCAGGTCGGCCGGGTCGGTGAGGTCGGGCCGCCAGGTCGGCGGGGTCACGGTCAGCACCTCGCCACCGCCAGCGGCGGCCACCCCGACCTCGCCCGGGTCCTCGGCGAGCCGGTCGGTGCCCCGGGCGACGGTGCAGCCGACCTGCTCCAGCAGCGCGACCACCCGCTCCGGGGAGTACGCCACCCCGACCCGCCGGGACGGCAGGTCCACCGGCAGGGTGATCGGGGTACGCGGCCGGACGTGGTCGATGTCGAGGATCTCGTCGCCGACCGTGCCGCCGCCGTGCTCGGTGAGCAGCCGTACCGCCTTCTCCAGCGCGACCAGCGCGAGGGCCGGGTCGACGCCCCGCTCCCAGCGCTTGGCCGCCTCGCTGAACAGCTTGTGCCGGCGGGCGGTCCGGCCGACCATCGCCGGGTCCCAGTGCGCCGCCTCGAACAGCACGTCGGTGGTGGAGGCGACGACCTCGCTGGTCTCGCCGCCCATCACCGCGGCGAGCGAGATCGGGACCCCGGCGCCCTCGCCCGCGAGGGCGTTGGGCAGCCCGGCGTCGCAGATGACCATGTCCTCGGCGACCAGGGTGCGGGTGACCCCGTCCAGGGTGGTCAGCTTCTCCCCCGGCTCGGCGCGGCGGACCACCAGCGGCCCGCTGATCCGGTCGGCGTCGAAGGCGTGCATCGGCTGGCCGAGTTCGAGCATCAGGTAGTTGGTGATGTCGACCGGCAGCGAGATGCTCCGGATGCCGGCCACGGTGAGCCGCTGCGCCATCCAGCCGGGGGTCTGCGCGGTCGGGTCGACGGCGCGGACCATCCGGGCGGCGAACCGGTCGCAGCCGTGGGTGTCCCGCACCTCTACCGGGTACGCCGGCTCGGCGGTGCCGCCGGACGCCGGGATCGCGGCCGGGTCGCGGAACGGCACACCGAGGGCGTGCGACAGCTCGCGGGCGATGCCGCGGACGCTGAGCGCGTACCCACGGTCCGGGGTGATCTCCAGCTCGACCACCACGTCGTCGAGGCCGACCACCGGGCGGGCGTCGTCGCCGGGCTTGGCCGGGCTGTCCTCGGGCAGCACGATGATGCCCGAGTGGTCGTCGCCCAGGCCCAGCTCCTTGGCGGAGCAGATCATGCCGTTGGAGTTGCGCCCGTACGTCCGGCGCGCCCCGATGGCGAAGTTCCCGGGCAGCACGCCGCCGGGGAGGATCACCACGACCCGGTCGCCGGGGGCGAAGTTGGTCGCCCCGCAGACGATCTCCTGCGGCTCGCCGGTGCCGTTGGCGGCGCCGACGTCGACCCGGCAGAACCGGATCGGCTTCTTGAAGCCGGTCAGCTCCTCGATCTCCAGGACCTCACCGACGACCAGCGGACCGGTCACGGTCTCCCGCAGGTCCACGACGGAATCGACCTCGATGCCGAGGTCGACCAGCGCCTGCTCCAGGTCGCCGGTGGGCAGGTCGGCGGGGAGGTCGACGTACTCCCGCAGCCAACTGACAGAAACTCGCATGACTCAGACCACCGTCTCCGTAATTCGTGCCCGCACCGTCTACACCCCGAACGCGCGGGTGAACCGCACGTCGCCCTCGACCATGTCCCGCATGTCGCTGACCCCGTGCCGGAACATCAACGTCCGGTCGATGCCCATGCCGAACGCGAATCCGGAGTAGACCTCCGGGTCGATGCCGCAGGCGCGCAGCACCCGCGGGTTGACCATGCCGCAGCCGCCCCACTCGACCCACTGGGGCCCCTTGCGGTGCTCGGGGAACCAGACGTCGAACTCGGCCGACGGCTCGGTGAACGGGAAGTAGTGCGGCCGGAACCGGGTCTTCGCGCCCTCGCCGAACATCGCCCGGGCGAAGTGGTCCAGCGTGCCGCGCAGGTGCGCCATGGTGATGCCCTTGTCCACCACCAGGCCCTCGACCTGGTGGAAGACCGGCGCGTGGGTGGCGTCCAGCTCGTCGGTGCGGTAGGCCCGGCCGGGCACGATCACGTAGATCGGCGGCTTGCGGGTGAGCATCGTGCGCGCCTGCACCGGCGAGGTGTGGGTGCGCAGCACCAGGCCGGAGTGTTCGGCGCCGTCCGGCGGTGCGATGTGGAAGGTGTCCATCAGGCCGCGCGCCGGGTGGTCGGCGGGGATGTTCAGCGCGTCGAAGTTCGTCCACTCCAGCTCGACCTCGGGACCCTCGGCCACCTCGTAGCCCATCCCGATGAACAGGTCGCTGATCTGCTCCATCAGGGTGGACAGCGGGTGCCGGGCGCCGCGCGGCCGGCGGTCGTACGGCAGGGTCACGTCGACCCGCTCCTCGACCAGCACCCGCTCGGCCTGCTCCCGCTCCAGGGTCTCCTGTCGGGCGGCGTACGCGGCCTCGATGGCGCGGCGGGCCTCGTTGACCCGCTTGCCGGCGTCGGACTTCGCGGCCGGCGGCAGCGCGCCGATCTCCCGGCGGGCCAGCGAGACCGGGGACCGGTCACCGAGGTGCGCGGGGCGCAGCGCGGTCAACGCGTCCGGGTCGGCGGCGGCGGCGAACGCCTTCTCGGCATCGGCCACGGCCCCGGCCAGGGCGTCCGGGTCGAGCAGGGCGACCTGCTTCGGGTCGTACGGATCGTTGCGGTAGCTCATGGCGTACGGGCACTCCCTCACGGCGGCGCCGGCCCTCGCGGGCGGCTAGGCGAGTCTACGGACGCGCGGCTGTGCCGCAGCCCGCCGGTGGGAGTACGCGCAGGAGGAAGGGTCAGGCCCGCCGCCCGCCGACACCGGCGGGCTGGCTAAACGAACGCCGTGGCGCGTTCATCACGTGGACGACTCCCCTGCTGTGTGAACCACGCGACCGAAGGTCAGCGCAGTGCTCTGGCTGAAGCGTACAGGCAGACGGCGGCGGCCGCAGCCAGGTTCAGGCTCTCGGCGCGCCCGTGCAGCGGCACCCGGACCCGGGCGTCGGCGGTGGCGGTCAGCTCCTCGGGCAGCCCGTGCGCCTCGGAGCCGAAGAGCCAGGCGGTGGGGGCGGCGAGCCGCCCGTAGTCGATGAGGTCGTCCAGGTCGCTGTCGCCGTACCCGGTGGTGGCGAAAATCGAGAGCCCGGCGGTGCGTAGTGCTTCGACCGCCGCGAGCGGGTCGGGGGCGCGGACCACGTCGACGTGGAAGAGGCTGCCGGCCGAGGACCGCACGCATTTGCCGTTGTACGGGTCGACGGCGTCGCCGGCGAAGACCACCGCCCCGGCGCCGGCCGCGTCGGCGGTGCGCAGCACGGTGCCGGCGTTGCCCGGGTCGCGGATCTCGGCGAGCACCGCGACCAGGCGCGGGCCCCGCGCGAGGGCGGCGTCCAGGGGTACGTCGAGGTGCCGGCAGACCGCGACCAGGCCCTGCGGGGCCACGGTCTCGGCGAGCGCCGCGAGGCCCTCGTCGGTCACCTCGGAGACCGGCACGTCGGCGTGGGCGGCCCGCGCCGCCAGGTCGGCGTACCGGTCGAGGGCGGCCGGCGTACCGAACAGCTCGGTGACCGTCCCGGCGCGGGCCAGTGCCTCGCGGACGGCCTGCGGGCCCTCGGCCAGGAAGCGGCCGGCGGCCTCGCGGTCCCGGCGGCGCTGGAGCCGGCGGGCGGCGACCACCCTGGGGGTACGCGGGGTGAACGGGCCGGAGACAGCGTCGAGGCGCCTCCCGCGCGATGGTGACTGCATGGGAGACGCCTCGATCTGCTGTGGGTGGATCAGGCAGCCTGGGCCGCGGCACCACCGGTGCCCTCGGCCGCCACGGCGGCGCGGGCCAGCTCGACGATCGCGGCGAACGCCGCGGCGTCGTTGACGGCCAGGTCGGCCAGGATCTTGCGGTCAACCTCGATGCCGGCCAGGCGCAGGCCCTGGATCAGCCGGTTGTAGGTCATGCCGTTGGCCCGGGCGCCAGCGTTGATCCGCTGGATCCAGAGCTGCCGGAAGTCGCCCTTGCGGTCGCGACGGTCCCGGTAGGCGTACTGCATCGAGTGCAGCACCTGCTCCTTGGCCTTGCGGTACAGGCGGGAGCGCTGACCGCGGTAACCGCTCGCGGTCTCCAGCAGGGTACGACGCTTCTTCTGGGCGTTAACAGCCCGCTTGACGCGTGCCATCTCAACTCCTTCTTCGGTTCAGGGTGGCGCGCGTCAGCGGCCGAGCAGCTTCTTGATTCGCTTGATGTCAGCCTTGGCCAGCTCGACCGTGCCGGTCAGCCGCCGGGTCCGGGTGGAGGACTTCAGCTCCAGGTGGTGGCGGAGGCCGGCCTGCTGGGCAACGATCTTGCCCTTGCCGGTCACCTTGACCCGCTTGCCCATACCCGTGTGGCTCTTCATCTTCGGCATGTGGAACGTCTTCTCCCTGTTACTGGCCGCTGGTCTCAGCGGTCGGGCCGGTCTCGCCGGCCTCCGGGGTCTCGCCGGCCTCCGGGGCGCCGGACTCCTCCGCGGCCCGTTCCCGGGGCCCGCCACGGGACGCCGTGGCGGCGACCGCGGAGGCCTTGACGGCCCGGTGCGGAGCGAGAACCATGATCATGTTGCGGCCGTCCTGCTTCGGAGCGGCCTCGACGTATCCCAGGTCCGTGATCTCGGATTCGAGCCGACGCAGAAGCCGGTAACCCAGCTCCGGGCGGCTCTGCTCGCGACCGCGGAACATGATCGTCACCTTGACCTTGTCGCCGGCCTTGAGGAACCGCACCACGTGACCCTTCTTGGTCTCGTAGTCGTGCGGGTCGATCTTCGGCCGGAGCTTCATCTCCTTGATGACGGTCTGCTGCTGGTTACGCCGCGCTTCGCGCGCCTTCAGTGCGCTCTCGTACTTGAACTTGCCGAAGTCCATGAGCTTGCACACCGGCGGGCGCGCCATCGGCGCAACCTCGACCAGGTCCAGGTCGACGTCCGCGGCCAGCTGCAGGGCGCGCTCCAGCGGGACGATGCCCACCTGCTCACCCTCAGGGCCGACCAGTCGGACCTCACGTGCCCGGATCTGTTCGTTCACGCGTGGTTCGACGCTGATGGGGCCTCCTCGAGTCGAGTCTCCTGCGGTGCCGACTCCGCGGGCTCCCGGACGGGAGCCGACCCGGAAAGCAGAGGGCCCCGGCGTATGCCAGGGCCCGCTCGACCGGTCGGCACGATCACATGATCGCGCATCCGGGACCGGGATGTCCCCGGAACCGGTGACCGGACCCGGCCACCGTCAGGGGCGACTCGGGTGGGAGCAGGCGCTCCGCTTCGGGACCGCCCGCACGTCGAAACGGGGGCAGTCTGGTCGACTCGGCAACACTACACCCTGGCCCCAGCCATCCCCAACTCGACCCACCCGTCCGCTTGCACCCCGGCCTGCGGATTCCCGGGTCAGCTCGCGGCGGGGTCGCCGGCGAGGGCGGCCAGGTGCGCCTGGTGGAGGCGGCGCAGGGCGCGCACGCCCTCGACCGCCAGCTCCTTGTCGGCCGCCTGCAGGGCTACCATCGGCAGCAGGTCGTCGTCGTGCAGCTCCAGGCTCGCCCACGGGGCGCCCCGGTCGAAGCGGACCCCGCGGACGACCTCCCAGGGGAGGTCGTACGAGCCGAGCACGTTGCGGACCCGGACGCCCCTGGCGTCGGCCACCACCCGCGGCCGGGTGAAGAGCAGGATGCCGAGCGCGCCGAAGACGCCCAGCCCGATCATGGCCAGCTGGTCGCCGCGCTGGAACGTGCCGTAGCCGTCACCGGTCCGGCCGGTCAGCGAGGTGGCCACCAGGCTGAAGACCACCAGCAGCGTCGCCGCCGAGGCCCAGCAGACCAGCCGGATCCGCCGCGGCCGCACGGTCACCAGGGAATCGCTCACCCGACCAGTCTGCCATCCGGCTCCGGGCTGCGGTCCGGTGCCACACGGATCCCGGCGCGTCGCCGGCCACCGGCCACCACCACCGCCACCACGGTGAGCGCCGCGCCGGCCAGCACCGGCAGCCGCGCGCCGGCGCCGCCGGGCAGCAGCACGTCCAGCAGCAGCGCGCCGCCGAGCTGCCCGGCGACCAGCGCCAGGCCGGTCCGCAGCACGCCGACCGCGCGTACCCCGACCAGCAGGGAGAGCACGATGCCGACGCCGAGCAGGCCGCCCCCGTACAGCCACCACTGCCCCGGCCAGCTGGGGCGGGCGGCGAACGCGCCGACCAGCGCCGCGACCGCCAGGATCACCGGGGTGCCGACGGCGAAGTTGACCGCGATCCCGGCGGCGGTGGTGCTGGCGGCCGAGACCCGGCCGTTCAGCGCCGACTGGAGGGCGACCGCCAGGCCGCCCGCCACCGCGAGCAGCACCAGCCCGCCCGCCAGGTCGCCGACCGGCCGGCCGAGCTGGGCCAGGGTCACCGCGCCGACGCCGAGCAGCGCCCCGGCCACCCGGGGCACGGTGAACGGCAGCCGCCCCGCCGCGGCCAGGCCGGCCCGGTCCACGGCCAGCCCGCCGACGCTGCCGCCGGCGACCTGGGCGATGGTGAAGACCGCCACTCCGAGCACCGGGACGACGTACGTGCCGATCACCACGATCGCCGCGCCCCCGAGCCCACCCAGGTACGACCACCAGGGCAGCCCGGACCGGCGCAGCACGGCCAGTCCGGCGCGCATCGACGGGACGGCGAACAGCCCCACCGCGACGAGCAGACTGCCGCCGAGGTTGTTGACCACCGCGCCGACCACCGGGTTGCCGGCGCGCTCGCCCAGCTCGGCGTTGACCACGCCCTGCGCCGCCGAGGCCGCCCCGCCGAGCACCACCAGGGCGAGGGCGGCCGACGAGGGGAGCGGCCTCACAACCGACACGCGTGGATGTTGGTGACCAGGATCGCCCGGGCGCCCAGCTCGTAGAGCTCGTCCATGATCCGGTGCACGTCGTCGCGCTGCACCATCGCCTGCACGGCGACCCAGCCCTCCCGGTGCAGCGGGGAGACGGTCGGCGACTCGATCCCGGGGGTCAGCGAGCTGGCCCGGTCGAGCAGGCCGGCCGGCACGTCGTAGGCGAGCATCACGTAGCGCCGGGCGACCAGCACGCCGTGCAGCCGGCGGAGCAGCTGCTCGGCCTGGGCGCAGCCACGCGCCCCGACGCGCTGGACCAGCACCGCCGAGGAGACCAGCAGCGGCTCGCCGATGATCTGCAGCCCGGCCTGGCGCAGGGTGGCGCCGGTGGAGACCACGTCGGCCACCACGTCGGCCACGCCGAGGCGGACGGCGTTCTCCACCGCGCCGTCGAGCCGGATGACGTCCGCGGTCAGCCCGTTGTCGTCCAGGTAGCGGCGGACCACCCCCGGGTACGCGGTGGCGATCCGGTGCCCCCCCAGCTCCTTGGGCGAGTCGATGGTGTCCGGGCTGGCGGCGAAGCGGAAGGTCGCCCCGCCGAAGGCGAGGTCGACGATCTCCTCGGCCGGGGCGCCGGAGTCGACCAGCAGGTCCCGGCCGGTGATGCCGAGGTCCAGGTCGCCGGAGCCGACGTAGGTGGCGATGTCGCGGGGGCGCAGATAGAGGAATTCGACGTCGTTGGCCTCGTCCCGGCAGACCAGGTCCTTGGGGTCGCGGCGCTGCCGGTAACCGGCCTCGCGCAGCATCTCGGCGGCCGGCTCGGCCAGGGTGCCCTTGTTGGGAATGGCGACACGCAGCATGACGGAGTGCTCCTTCGATCGGGATTGATCAGCGGGTGGGGGCACTCACAGATGTCGGTAGACGTCCTTGAGCTCGAGACCGGTGGCGAGCATCAGCACCTGGGCCTGGTAGAGGAGCTGGGAGATCTCCTCGGCCGCCCGCTCCGGGCCCTCGTGCTCGGCGGCCATCCACGACTCGGCCGCCTCCTCGACGACCTTCTTGCCGATGAAGTGCACCCCCTTCTCCAGCGCGGCGACCGTGCCGGAGCCCGGGGTGCCGGCGGCGGCCTTGGCCTGCAGCTCGGCGAACAACTCCTCGAACGTCTTCACGGGATGCGATTCTTCCAGCCACCCGGAGCGGCGGCGCGATCCGGGTCCGGGCGCGTCATCCGCCGCCGGTCGGGGCGATCAGCCGGCCCGACCACGGCCGCCCGGCAGCTGCCCCAACCCGGCGCGGCGGCCATGAACGCGGCCTGCTCGCCGGCAGGTCTCCGGCGAACGATGCGGCGAACTTGTCCCGGTCGAGGAAGAGGCGACCGTCCTGCGGCGGCAGGATCGACGGGACGGGCGTGCCGGGCGGCGGGTTGGCGATGAGCCCGCCCAATCACTCTGATCGGCGCCGCGCTGGATCCGAAAGTCGCTGGCGTGCCACTTCGATCGTCATGAACCCGATGCAGACTGCGGCCAGTATGGCGAGCGCGGCCAGCGCCGGAAGCCTGGCGGTGGCGGGCGTCAGCGCCGTCACCGCCAATGTTTGGACGATCCGTTGTCGATGGGGGCGGCGGGTCAGCCGCCACCGGAACCCCTGGTCCGCCAGCAGGAAGATGATCACGCCGCCGAAGAGCGCGAGGTGCGGAAGTTGCTGTACCGGCGCGCCGAGTTCGAACAGGCCGTGGCTGCCCAGGACGGACATGGTCTTGGCGAGCCCGAGCGAGACCAGGACGATGCCGGCGACCATCGGCACATGCAGAAGCGCGTAGGCGTCCCGAGCCAGCGCGGCACGCCGTGCCCTGTCGCTTGCCGCCAGGACCCGCTCGCCGTGGGTGGCGCTCGTGCCGAAGTAGATCCACCAGAGCGCGGCCAGCAGGGCAGTGCCGAGTACGGCGGCGACGATGATCCGGGCGGAGATCGGTGTGTAGGCCACGGCGGTGCCCATCGCGATGACCGTCTCGCCGAGGGCGATGATGATGATCAGGCTGTGTCGGTCGGCCCAGTGCTCGGCCGACCAGATGCGCGAGTAATGGAGTCCGGCCAGCGGATTGCCGATCAGGTCGACGGCGATGGCGGCGAGCCAGAGCCCGGCGCGCACCGGGGTCAGCAGCCGGATGTCGCCGACCGGCTGCGGGATCAACGCGGCGGCCAGCAGCATGGCGAGCGCCAGCAGGGTTGGCACGGCGCTGCGCGCCACCGCGGACCGTTGAGTCGGGTTCTGCCGGGCGATGAGCCACAACGCGCCGAAGTACAGCAGTCGGATCAGCGCGTAGCAGACCACGAAGACCAGTGGCCCGGAGAGACCGCCGACGGCGTCGTTGAACGCCTGCGGGCCGGCCAGGGTGATCACCGCGGTGATGGCGACGACCAGCACCATCACCAGGCGCACGACCGGGTGCTCCGAGCGAACCGCGACGGCCAGCCAGGTGTACGCGGCCCAGGCGAACCAGAGCACGACGAGCACCAGCAGCCCGCGTACCACCCCGCGCCAGGTGGGGTCGTCGGCCATCACGGCGGCGACCTGCAGGAACGCGTACACGAAGACCAGGTCGAAGAAGAGTTCCTTCGGTGTCACCCCGGACTGCTTGAGGGCCGGTTGCATCGCCGCGTGCAGCTGGCGGTGGCGGTGCCGGAAGACGGTTGCGTCGGCCAGCGCCATGGCAACCACCGCTGCGGTGAGCAGCGCCAGCTGAGCGAGCACCGGCACCCGGAGGGCGATCGGCGCCAGGGCGACCACGAGGAGGATCCCGAGGCGGGGTGATCGGCCGAGCAGGCGCAGCGTCCGCACCTCGAACAGGATCAGGCCGACGAGATAGAGGATCACGCCGCCGTAGAGCACCAGCAGCCGTAGTCCGACCGACGCGGGCGATGGCTCCCGTAGCGCGGCAAGCGTTTGCTGGATGCCGAGAGCGACCAGGACGAGCCCGGCCATCATCGGCAGGTGCAGGAAGCTGTACGCGTCGCGCCCAAGAAGGGCTCGTCGGGCCTCCGACGCCTGCTCCAGGGCCTGCTCGGCGGCGAACCGGGCCAGGTCGAAGTAGGTCCACCACAGCGCCCCGGCAAGGATGACGCCAAGCAGCGCCCCTGCCAGCACCGTAAGGGTGAGCGGCTGCCCGACTGCGGCCCCTTGGCTGAGCCCGACGGAGATGATGGCCTGGCCAACCCCGATCAGGATGATCAAGCTGTGCCGTTCCGCCCAGTATGGGATGGATCTGATTCGCCAGGTTCCGGCGCCCAGCAGGAAAGTGCCGCTGTACCCGGCGACGATCGCGCAGGCCACCAGGGCGAACCGGGTCCATTCGCGGGCCAGCGCGCCACTGACGTGCTCCGGGACGACGGCCGCGGCCGGCAGCGCCAGCGTGCCGGCCACGATCAACGGCCAGGCCTTCCACAACCGCCGGCGGGTGCCCGGTTCCGCCACGCCAGCGGCGGTGGCGAACACGAGAGCGCCACTACGCGCGATCATGTAGCACACCGCGAACACGACCGGCCCGGAAAGCCCGCCGGGACGGTCGACGAAGGCCTCCCGGGCCGTCAGGCCCATCACGAAGAGCGTCGCGCTGAGTCCGAACATGAACACCGGCATGACGCCCCGGTCCAGCCGGACAATGTTGCCGAGCCAGGCATACGGCGCCCAGCAACCCCAGAGCAGCACCAGCAGCAGCAGACCGCGGGGAAGACCGGCCGGGTTCAGCTGCTCGGAGGTCACCCCCGTGACGTTCAGGAACGCAAAAACGAAGATCAGGTCCAGGAACAGCTCCAGCCGGGTGACGCTCCCCTCCCCGCGGGCAAGCTGGATCCGACCGAAGCTCCCCACTACCTAACTCTGTCAACCTGCCGGCCCCGGCACAGGTGATCGCCTCAACCCGGTCGGCGGGTGAGGATTGCGGCCGTCGCGGTCAAGGATGCTCCTATGGATGTCAAGGGGTGTCGAGGGTGGTGAAGTCGGCGAGTAGGGCGGTGTGGACCTCGCGGACGACATAGCGCTTGAGGCATCGCATGATCTCTTTTTTGCTGAGGCCTTGTTTGGTGCGTTTGTCGAGGTAGGCGCGGGTGCGGGGTTCGTAGCGCATGCGGCTGAGCACGATCGTGTGCAGCGCGTTGTTCGCGGCTCTGTCGCCGCCGCGGTTGAGGCGGTGGCGGTCTGTGCGTCCGCTGCTGGCGGGGATGGGTGCGGCGCCGCAGAGGTGGGCCAGGGCGGCTTCGGAGCGCAGCCGGTCGGGGTTGTCGCCGGCGGTGGCCAGGAGTTGACCGGCGACCTCGGGTCCGACACCGAACAGGGCGCTGAGGGTGGGGGCGGTGCGGGCGACGGTGGGACGTAGTCGCTGGTCGGCGAGGGTGATCTCCGCGGTCAGGGCGTGGATCCGGGCGGCGATCGCGGCGAGGGAGGCTTTGGTGGCCTCGGCGGGGTCGCTGAGCCGGGTGTCGTCGTAGGTCAGGGCGGCGCAGTGGTTGATCAGGGCAGCGCCTGAGTAGCCGGCGAGTTCGGCGCGTAGCGGCTCGGGTGCGGCGGTGAGCAGACCGTGGAGCTGGTTGATCGCGGCGGTGCGGGCCTTGACCGCGCCGTTGCGGGCCACCCGCAGCGCGCGGATGGCCTCGACCGGTCCGGTTCGGGTCTTCGGTACGCCGCACGCTTGTCCAGACAGCGCGGCGCGGGCGGCGGCGAGCGCGTCGATCGGGTCGGACTTGCCCTTCACCCGGCGGGTCTTACGGTCTGGCCGGTCGACCTCGACGACGGTGATCTTCTGGCCGCTCAGGTAGCGGGCCAGGCCCGCGCCGTAGGCGCCGGTGCCCTCGACACCGACCTTCACCACCGTGCCGAAGGTGCGAAGCCACACCAGCAGCTGCTGGTAACCGGCCGCGGTGGCGGGGAACTGCTGATCACCGAGTACACGTCCGGTCTGGTCAACCACGGCCGCGTGGTGCGTTCTGCCGTGAGTATCGACGCCGCCGGTGACCTTGCGCTTCTTGGCTGTCATGCTGGAACCGTCGTCCCTTTCGCTTGCACCGAACAGGGTCGGCACGCACCGCTGGGACGGGCGGACAGGACAGTGGCGGGGCCTCTTGCACAGGCTCCTATCAGGTCACGACGCCCCTGCCAGTGACGTGCAGGAACGGGGCCACCCGGAACCGGTCGACGGATCCTCAGCAGGACAACATCGTCGGTCAGGCGGTGAGTCAGACCAGACCGGGTGACCCCACCCCTACATCCTCACTGTCAGGCGAGGAGGCCAGGTCGTTCTGTCCGGCTCGTCGGTCCGGTCAGCCGCCGAAGCCGACGCGCTGGCCGTTGGCGGCGGCGAGGCCGCGGATCGCCAGCGCGGCGTCGAGCGCGGCCACGGTCGCCGCCCAGCCCTTGTCCTCCGCTGAGCCGGGCAGCCCGGCCCGGTCCCGGGCCTGCTCGATCGTCTCCACCGTGAGCACCCCGTGCGCGACCGGCTTTCCCTCGTCCAGGGCCACCCGGGTCAGCCCGTCGGTCACCGACCGGCAGACGTAGTCGAAGTGCGCCGTCGCGCCGCGGACCACCACGCCGAGGGCGACCACCACGTCGCAGCGGCGGGCGAGCGCCTGCGCCACCACGGGGAGCTCCACCGAGCCGGCCACCCGGGCCACCACGGCCCGCGCGCCGCACGCCTCGGCCGCCGCCACCGCCCGGTCGAGCATGTGGTCGGTCAGGTCGCCGTGCCAGCGCGCGGCGACCACGCCGACGGTCAGCCCGGCGGCGTCCACCACCGTCACGCCCGGTTCACCGAAACCCGCCATGGCTATGCTCCGATCTCGTCGCCGTCGACCGGGCGGCCCATCGGCGCCTCGGTGACCTCGTCCAACTCGTCCAACAGGTGCCCCATCCGGTCCCGCTTGGTCCGCAGGTACCGTACGTTCTCCGGGTTCGACCGGATCGGCAGCCCCTCGCGGCCGCTCACGGTCAGGCCGTAGCCCTCCAGGCCGGCCCGCTTGGCCGGGTTGTTGGTGAGCAGCCGCATCGAGCGGACCCCGAGGTCGTAGAGGATCTGCGCGCCGGTGCCGTAGTCCCGGGCGTCGGCCGGCAGCCCCAGGTCGAGGTTCGCGTCCACGGTGTCCCGGCCCTGGTCCTGGAGCTGGTACGCCTGGAGCTTGTGCAGCAGGCCGATCCCGCGCCCCTCGTGCCCGCGTACGTAGAGGACCACCCCGCGCCCCTCCTGGGCGACCCGGGCCAGGGCGGCCTGCAGCTGCGGGCCGCAGTCGCAGCGCAGCGAGCCGAAGACGTCCCCGGTCAGGCACTCGGAGTGCACCCGCACCAGCACGTCCTGCCCGTCGCCGATCTCCCCGAAGACCATCGCCACGTGCTCGGCCGGGTCGTGCTCGGCGCGGTAGCCGAGCGCCCGGAACACGCCGTACGGGGTGGGCATCCGCGCGTCCGCGACCTGCTCGACCTGCTTCTCGTGCCGCCGCCGGAAGGCGATCAGGTCGGCGATGGTGATCAGGGTCAGCCCGTGCTCGGCGCAGAACTTCTCCAGGTCCGGCAGACGCATCATGGTGCCGTCGTCGTTGACCAGCTCGCACAGCACCCCGGCCGGGCGCAGCCCGGCCAGCCGGGTCAGGTCGACGGCCGCCTCGGTGTGCCCGGCCCGGCGCAGCACGCCGCCCTCGCGGGCCCGCAGTGGCACCACGTGCCCCGGTCGGGCCAGGTCGGTGGGGTCGGTGGCGGCGTCGGCGAGCAGCCGGATGGTGTGCGACCGGTCGGCCGCGGAGATGCCGGTGCTGATCCCCTCCCGGGCGTCCACGGTCACCGTGTACGCGGTGCCGCGCCGGTCCTGGTTGGTGTGGTGCATCGGCGGCAGGTCCAGCCGGTCGCACTCGCTCTCGGTCAGCGGCACGCAGATGTAGCCCGAGGTGTAGCGGACCATGAACGCGACCAGTTCCGGCGTGGCCAGCTCGGCCGCGAAGATCAGGTCGCCCTCGTTCTCGCGGTCCTCGTCGTCGACCACGACGACGGGCCGGCCGGCGGCGATGTCCGCCACCGCCTGCTCAACACTGCCAAACGCGCTCATGCCGGCACTCCGCTTCGCTCCGTGCCGTCATGAGGCACCAAAGGACTGCACCTGATGATTCGCTCGCTGCGCTCGCTCATGCCACGGCCTCCGAGTAGGTGGGCGGGATCGGGGTGCGGACCGGCGGGGTGGCCCGCGAGGCCCGCCACCAGGCGACCAGGCCCCAGACGCAGAACGCGCCGTAGACCAGGTACATGGCGGCGGACGGGTAGAAGCCGCCGCGCAGCAGCAACGGCACGCCGACCGCGTCGACGGCGATCCAGATCAGCCAGAACTCGACCCAGCCGCGGGCCATGCCGTACGTGGCGAGCAGGCTGCCGACCAGGATCCAGGCGTCCGGCAGCGGGCCCCACGAGCCGAGCGCGGCCAGCGCGGGGTACCCGGCCGCGGTGCCGACCACCGCGGCGGCGAGCAGGCCGAGGCGTTCCCGGCCGGTGGCCCAGCGGGGCGTCACCGCGGGCTGCTCCCCCGTGCCGGAGCGGCGGTTGCGCGTCCAGCGCCACCAGCCGTAGACGCTGACCGCGAAGAAGAAGACCTGCCGGCCGGCCTGGCCGTAGAGGTCGTGCGCCTGCGGGGTGGCGAACACGCCGCCGAGGAAGACGGTGAACAGCAGCGCGTTGCCGATCATGCCGACCGGCCAGGCCCAGACCAGCCGGCGCAGCCCGAACAGCGCCGAGGCGAGGCCGAAGACGTTGCCGACGATCTCCCGGACCAGCACCGGCGAGCCGGCGATGTGCACCTGTGCGTCGAGCAGCCAACCCAGCGGACCCATCAGCGCCCACCCCCCGCCAGCCGGTCGCCGAGCAGCCGCTCGACGTACTTGGCCAGCACGTCGACCTCGAGGTTGACCGGGTCGCCGGCCCGCTTCGCGCCGAGCGTGGTCAGCTTGAGGGTGGTGGGGATCAACCCGACGGCGAACCAGTCGTCGCCGACGTCGGCGACGGTCAGCGACACGCCGTCGATGGTGATCGAGCCCTTCTCCACCACGTACCGGGACAGCGCGGCGGGAAGCCGGAAGCGGACCGTCTCCCACTGCGCGGCCGGCTCCCGGGAGAGCAGCTCACCGACCCCGTCGACGTGACCCTGCACCAGGTGCCCGCCGAGCCGGCTGCCGAGCGCGGCGGCCCGCTCCAGGTTGACCGGGTCGCCCGGGCGCAGCGCGCCGAGCGCGGAGCGCCGGAGGGTCTCCCCCATCACATCGGCGGTGAAAACGCCGCCGTCGACGTCGACCACGGTCAGGCAGACCCCGTTGACCGCGATGGAGTCGCCGTGCCGGGCGTCCGAGGTGACCAGCGGGCCGCGGACGGCGACCAGCGCGGAGTCACCCCCGGTGTCGGTGGTCCGGACGATCTCGCCCAGCTCCTCGACGATGCCGGTGAACATGTCAGGCCTCCCTCTTTCGGGGCAGCGCGGTGATCCGCAGGTCGGGACCGACCTGCGTAACGTCGGTGAGTTCCAGATCGATGGCGTCGGCGATGGTGGCCACACCAGCGTCGAGCAGGGCGGTGGGGCCGGCGCCGAGGAGTTTCGGCGCGACGTACCCGACGATCTTGTCGACCAGCCCGGCGGCGAGGAACGCGCCGGCCAGTTGGGGGCCGCCCTCCAGCAGGGCCGCCCGCACGCCACGGTGGTGCAGCTCGGCCAGGAGCGCCGGCAGGTCGACCCGGCCGTCCGGGCCGGCCCCGACCTCCGCCGCGGTGGCGATCCAGGTCCGCGCGGCGCCGTCGCGGACCCGGGCCTCGGCGGGCGTACGCCCCGAGCTGTCCACCACCACGCGCAGCGGCTGCCGGATGGCGAGGGTGCCGTCGCGCAGGTTGCGGGCGGTGAGCCGGGGGTCGTCGGTGAGCACGGTGCCGACCCCGGCGATCACCGCGTCGACGGTGCCGCGCAGCGCGTGCACGTCCATCCGGGCCGCCTCGGAGGTGATCCACATGCTGGTGCCGTCGGCGGCGGCGGAGCGCCCGTCGAGCGTGGCGGCGTACTTCCAGATGACGTACGGCCAGCCGCGGCGCATCGAGGTCAGCCAGGCGACATTTCCGGCCTCGGCCTCCTGCGCGCGTACCCCGACATCGACCTGGACACCGGCGGCGCGCAGGGTGGCGGCGCCGCCGGAGGCGACCGGGTTGGGGTCGCCGACCGCGACCACCACCCGGGCCACGCCGGCCTGGATCAGCGCGTGACTGCAGGGGCCGGTGCGGCCGGTGTGGTCGCAGGGTTCCAGGGTGACGACGGCGGTGCCGCCGCGGGCCCGCCGGCCCGCCTGGGCGAGCGCGACGATCTCGGCGTGCGGCCCGCCGGCATACGCGTGGAAGCCCTCGCCGACGATCTCGCCGTCGGGGTCGAGGAGCACGCAGCCGACCACCGGGTTGGGGCTGGTGGTGCCGAGCCCGCGGGCGGCCAGCGCGATCGCGCGACGCATCGCCTCGTCGATGGAGACGCTTGCCATCGCCTGCCCCTGCCCTCTCAGTCGCCGGTCGCGCGCGGGCGGGGGCGGGAGGTTACGGCACGGCGTGCCGCAGACAGGCGGCGGCGGAGATCCGGGGACGGCACAGCCGACCCCGGGGAGCCCACGCGGCGCTGGGGAATGCCAGCGGCCGGCAGGGGCCTCCCCGTCCCGCGCGCTGTCTCCCATCCGGACTTTCGGGGAGCGAACGGACCGCTCCCCACCGTCGGCCCCGGATTCTCACCAGGTCCACCGTCCGGCCTGAGCCGTCCGGGTCGCGGGCTTACCACGGTCGGACCGTGGATCACCGCCGGTTCGGAATTTCACCGAGCCCCGCCAGCGCGTGGTGGGTACACCGGAAGTCTTACACGCCGGACCGCGCCCGGCGCCACCGAGGCGAGGTAGCTCACAGATGTCCGGTTACTCAGGTGACGCCGCGGCGCCGGTCGACCGCCACGTACGACCCGGGCTGGCTCTTCGCGACCGTCTTCATCTCCGAGGCCACCGCGATCGCCTCGAGGGGGTCGGTGAAACGCTTCCCGGAGTCGGAGAGGGAGACGCCGATGGAGAGGGTGACCAGCGCGGCCCGCCGGATGTTGCCCCGCCGGTCCTTCAGCTCGACGAACCCGCGCTCCCGGTCGGTGGGGTCGTAGAGGGCGTCCGCGGCCTTTTCGAAGTCGACCACCGCCCGGCTGGTCAGCGGCCGGACCTGGCCGGGGGTGCAGACGATCACGAAGTCGTCGCCGCCGACGTGGCCGAGGAAGGCGGGCGGCAGCCCGATCGAGACCACCGCCCGGTGCAGGCTGCGGGCCAGGGCGGAGATGAACTCGTCGCCGCGGACGAAGCCGTACCGGTCGTTGACGCTCTTGAACCGGTCGATGTCGATGTACCCGACGGCGTAGTCGACAGCGTTGCGGACCCGGTCGCTGATCTCCCGCCGGATCCGGCTGTTGCCGGGCAGCCCGGTCAGCGGCGAGACCTCCCGGAACTCCTTGTTGCGGCGCAGCGTGGAGCTGACCCGGGCCACCAGTTCGGCGGTGTCGAAGGGCTTGACCAGGTAGTCGTCGGCGCCGGCGCTGAGGCCGTGCACCTTGTCCACGGTCATCCCCTTGGCGGTCAGCATGATCACCGGCAGGGCGGAGGTCATCGGGTCGGCGCGCAGCCGGCGGGTCAGCTCCAGGCCGTCGATGCGCGGCATCATCAGGTCGACCACGGCCAGGTCGGGCCGTTGCCGCTCGATCACCTCGAGCGCCTCCTGGCCGTCGCTGGCGTGGATCACCTCGAAGCCGTGCAGCCGCAGGTTGAACTCGACGAAACGCGCGATGTCCTCGTCGTCGTCGACGACCAGGATGACGTCGGGTCGCTCGCCGGCCGGCTCCACCTCAGGCCCCGGTGGCCGCGCGCTCCGCGAGGGACCGCAGGCGCCGTACCGCCTCGGCCGGGTCGTCGGCGCCGTAGACGGCGGTGCCGGCGACGAAGGCGTCCGCGCCGGCGGCCGCCGCCTGCTCGATGGTGTCGGCGGCGATCCCGCCGTCGACCTCGATCCGCAGTTCGAGGTGGCCGCTGTCGACGTGTCGCCGGGCCGTGCGCACCTTGTCGAGGAGCTGCGGGATGAACCGCTGACCGCCGAACCCGGCCTTGATCGTCATGATCAGCAGGGTGTCGAAGCTGGGCAGCAGGTCGAGGTACGGCTCGATCGGGGTGTCCCGGTCGATCGCCAGCCCCGCCTTCGCCCCGGCCGAGCGCAGGTCCTTCGCCAGGGCCACCGGGTCGTCGCACGCCTCGGCGTGGAACGTCACGTTGTACGCCCCGGCGTCGGCGTACCCGGGCGCCCAGCGGCGCGGGTCGGTGATCATGAGGTGCACGTCGAAGGGGAGCTCGGTGGCGGCGCGCAGGCTCTGCACCACCGGCAGCCCGATGGTCAGGTTCGGCACGAAGTGGTTGTCCATGACGTCCACGTGCAACCAGTCGGCGGCATGCTCAATGGCGCGGACCTCGTCGGCGAGGCGGGCGAAATCGGCGGCCAGGATGCTGGGCGCGACGATCAGCGGCGGTACGGTCACCGGGCCAGTGTACGAACGCGGTCACCCGCCGCCAGCGGCGCGGCACCCACCGGAACCCGCTGTGACCCGGACGTCACCGGTGGTGCGGAATCGGCCCTCCCGGTCCCAAAATCCAGGACGAAAAGCCAGCCGCGACTGGCCGATCGACGGAAACACCGCAACACTCCAACGGGGACGGTCACATATGCTGCACGCCCGGCGGTGGGAGACGCCGCACGGGCCGCGGCGACCGGCTGCCATCTCCCGGAAGGGGCGGAGGATGCGACGGTGGCTCGTGGCGCTGGCGCTGGCCGGCACGGCGACGGCGGTCCTGGGCGGCTGCGTCCAGCCGCACCGGGCCGACGGCGACCTGATCGACGACTGGCCCGCCCTGCCGGCGCCCCGGCTGTTCATGCCCGCCACGGACGCCTGCCTGCCCCGGATCACCGCGGTCGTGCAGGCCGGCACCTACGAGACGGTGCCCTGCGGGC
The DNA here is from genome assembly GCF_045207895.1 of Micromonospora sp. NBC_00898. Taxonomy (NCBI): domain Bacteria; kingdom Bacillati; phylum Actinomycetota; class Actinomycetes; order Micromonosporales; family Micromonosporaceae; genus Micromonospora; species Micromonospora sp. NBC_00898. The sequence goes on along the minus strand of NZ_CP108775.1, from coordinate 1,203,158 downwards.
GCAGCCACCTGGCCGAGGCCGTGCACGTCGGCACCTTCAGCGGGCCGGCCGCCGCCGGCGCCCGCCCCGAACCGGGCTCCCCCGCGCTGCGTACCGCCCGGGCGGAGTGCGACCAGCGGGCCCGGGAGGTGATCGGCGGGGATTGGCACTCCGCCCGGCTCACCATGAACATCGCGCTGCCCTCGGTGACCGCCTGGCTCACCGGCGCCCGCTGGTACCGGTGCGACCTGGCCGAGACCGACAGCATCGACAACACCCGGCCGGTCAACCGGGTGGGCAGCCTGCGCGGCGCGATGGTCGGCGACAACCCCCTCGTGCACCGCTGCTTCGACCCCAAGCTGATCGGCGACAACCTGAACTACATGGCGCCGGTGCTCTGCACCGAGCCGCACCGGGCCGAGTTCGTCGGCGTCTACGTGGAACGCGACATGAGCTGGGCGCAGTTCACCGGGTCCAGCCAGCAGGTGCACCGGCGCTGCATGGCGCTCATCGCGGTCTTCGCCAACGTGCCGAACAACAACGAGCTGCCGTACCGGGCCGGCTCGATCTTCTACCCGCCGTCGCAGCGGGAGTGGGAGGAGGGCGACCGGGGGGTGCGCTGTTTCCTGTGGAGCGACGACCGGAAGCTGACCCGCTCCATGCGCGGCGTCGGCCCGCAGGGACTACCCGTCATCTAGGCCCGGGTGCCGTATGCTGCTGCGCCGTGGCGTGCCGGCGGTGTCAGCCGGTCGGCGCGACGACGGACGACGGGGAGGTCGGCGGATGCGGCGGTGGTGGACGGTGGTCGTCGTGACCGGAGCGGTGGCGCTGGCGCTCGCCGGGTGCGGCGCGCCCGCCGGGGTGGACCGGAACCTGGCCGACGAGTGGCCGGCCCTCGCGCCGGCGAAGGCCTTCGTGCCGGAGAACGGGGCCTGTCACCCCACGGTCTCCGACGTCGGCTACCTCAGCGGCTACAACCCGGTCGACTGCACCGCCGCGCACCGGGCAGAGACCCTGCACGTCGGCACGCTGACCGGCCCGGACGCCGAGCGGGGCACGCCCCCGCGGGCCGGCTCGACCGGCGCGCGGACCGCCCGCGCCGAGTGCGACAAGCAGGTCAGCAAGGCGGTGGGCGCCGACTGGCGGTCCGGGCGGCTGCTGGTCTCCGTCATCTTCCCATCGGCACTGGCCTGGGGCGGCGGCGCCCGCTGGTTCCGCTGCGACGTCGCCGAGGTGGCCGGTCTGGACGACAGCAGCATCAGCCTTCGCCGCGCCTCGTTGCGCGGCGCGCTGGCCCCCGGCTCGCCGCTCGCCTACGGCTGCTTCAACCCCAAGCTGGTGAAGGACGACATCGACCAGATGCGGCCGGTTGCCTGCACCGCCAAGCACCACGCCGAGTTCGTCGGCGTGTGGCAGGCGCCGGACATCAGCTACGCCGAGTTCCAGCGCACCTCGCTGCGGGCGCACAAGGCGTGCCGGGGCCTGATCGCCAGCTACGTGAAGGTGCCCAACAACAGCGACATGCAGTACCGGGCCGGCACGGTCATCTACCACCCCTTCGAGGAGGAGTGGAAGGACGGCAACCACACCGTGCAGTGCTTCCTCTGGGTCGACGACCGCACGTTGACCCGGTCGTTGAAGGGCGCCGGGACCAAGGGCCTGCCGGTCCAGTGAGCGGGGCGGGCCGTCGCCCGCCCCGCCCCCCGGTCCCGCCTAGCTGGCCTGCAACGTCACGTCGTCGACGACGAAGCTGGTCTGCAGCGACGAGTCCTCGACGCCGGTGAACTTCAGCGTCACCGTCTGACCGGCGTACGCGGCCAGGTTGAAGGTGCGCTGCGTGTACCCGGTGGCGGCGTTCAGGTTCGAGTACGTCGCCAGCGTGGTGCTGCCGACCTGGACGGTCAGCCTGTCGTACGCCGTCGATGAGGTGGTCTCGGCGGTGTCGATGTGCAGCCAGAAGGCCAGGGTGTAGCTGGCGCAGCCGGCCGGCAGGGTCACCGACTGGGACAGCGTGTCGGTGTGGGTGCTGCCGTACCCGTCCAGCCAGGCCTTGTAGGAACCGGTCCGGGCCGCCTGGCTGGTCGAGTTGGTGATCACGCCCGAGGTGGCGGTCCACGGCGCGGAGCCCGACTCGAAGCTGCTGTTGCCGATCAGCTGACCGCCGGCGCAGCCGCCGGTGCCGGTCACGGTGAGGGTTTGCCACTGCTGGCTGGTTGGCTAAGCGATCCTATGTGGTATTTTCCCGTCATTGGTGGCCGTGTTCGCCGGCCGAGTGTATGGATCCGGTCTCGTGAGGCGAAGCGTCGACTGCTGGCGGCCGCGGGTAGGGGCGTGGGGTAGTGGCGGGTTCGGTGCTGACGTCGACCGCGACGTGCACCGGGTACCGGGCGATGTGCGGTGGTACGCCCGACGCGCCCGGAGCTCAGAGGCCTGTGGCGGGGCGGGTGTTTGCCGAGCGGGTGGGGTGGCTGGCGGACCTGGTGCGGGGCATGGCCGATCAGGTGATCGCCGCGCAGTGGTCGGATGCCGACCTTGCGGTGCTCGCCGGCGGGGTCGGTGCTGATGGGAGGCGTCTGCCGGCCAGTGGGTGGATGGCGTTGCGCCGGCTCGGTAGGGTGCGGTGGCGCCGGCGGGTGTGGTGGTGTCGGACCGGGTTCGTCGCATCGCCGAGGAAAAAGCCGCCCGCGCTCTGCGGCTGGCCTGCCATCGTCGTGCGGTGGTTGCCGCGCTGCTCGCGACGTGGCCGGCCGATCCGTTCGCCCGCACCGATGCCGAATGGTCAGCGTTACGGGCGGCGCTATCCGAAGGATGCGACAACGCGACGATCCGCAACCGCACCCGGCAGATCACCGCATACCTTCGAGTGCATGGGCGGCTGCCCGCGGGGCTGTGTGAGCTGGAGGGCCCGCCGGTCGTGGCGCGGCAGGTGAGCCTGGCCGCGGCCGACCGGCAACAGGTCGTCGTCGACCGGGACGACCGGATCGTGCGGGTGTGGTCGAAGCTTCCGGTGTGCGCGGCGCCGGTCTCCTACCGCGACTGGGCGTGGCATGCCGCCGAGGTGGTGCTGCCGCCCGCGGTGCCCGCCGGGGTGAAGGTGTGCACCCCGACGCTGCGGCCCCGCGATGGCAGGGTTCGTGTCGACCTGCCCTGGCAGACCCCGCACACCCCGGCGCGGGTGGACGGGCACACGCGTGGGCTTGGTGTTGACTGGGGGGTGAACACCCTGCTGACCGGCACCGTGGCCGACCTCGAGGGCGGCTGCGTCGTCGTGGACGGGCGTCCGTTGCGGTTCGACGCGACCGGCGTGTCAGCGAAACTGGTGCGACTACGCCGCCACCGCGAACACCTCAACACCAAAGCCGACCACCTGACCCGGCTGCGCGACGGCCGGCCCGCGCACGCCGACCCGGCCCTGACTGGCAAGCTTGCCCGGCTGCAGGCCGAGCATGCGGCGGTGTGCGCCCGGATCCGGCATCTCAACCACGCGCTTGCCTGGTCGGCGGCGCGGTGGCTGGTCGACCACGCCAGCGCGGTCGGCGCCACCGTCATCTACGTCGAGGACCTCGCCACCCTCGAGGCGGCTGGCCGGTCACGCAGCCTCAACCGGCGACTGTCCGGCGCGGTACGCGGCACCGTGTTCACCGCCGTCGCTCACCTCGCCGCGAAAGCCGATATCGCAGTCGTCACCGTTCCCGCGCGTGGCACGTCGTCGGGCTGTCCCCGCTGCGGCACCGCGGTCACGCACGTCAAAACACCGGAGGGGCGAGTGGCCGGGTACCGGTGGGCCCACTGCTCGTGTGGCCTGTCACTGGACCGCGACCACGCCGCCGCGCAACGCATCGCCGCCCGGGGCCTGACCAACCAGACCAAAACCCGCCGCGACCGCAACGGCCAGGCCGCGATCCGGACAGCCACCGACACACCAGTGCGGCGCCGCGCGCCCACCCCGAAGCAGACCCGACCTGCACCTGTCAAGACTTCACGCCTGCTGCCCTTGCGACGGCCGGGCCCTGCGGCCACTCGGCGATCAGATTGTTGCCGGGGTAGGTGCAGGTGGTGCAGGTCTGCTCGGTGACGGTGTAGCCGGCGGCCTGGAGCTTGCCCTTCACGTAGCTGACCGAGGCGGTGTAGCCGGCGGAGCCGGCCCGTCGGGTGCCGCCGTTGTTGGTGGCGATCGTGTTGAGCTGGGTCAGGTGGGCCTGGACGTTGGTCACCGAGATGTCCGGCGCGGCGGCGACCAGGGCGGGGGCAGCCGCGGTCACGGGCGCGGCGGCGGGCGCCGCGCTGGCCGTCGTCGCGGCCAGCGTCGCCGTCATGCCGGCGAAGAGGGCGAGCGCGAGGCCCGCGATCGGGGTACGACGTCTCATCGAGACTCCTCGTGGGGGTCGGCGGGGAGCGGTTCGGGGGTGGCCGACCCGGAGGGCTCCGGTGGGAACTCCGGCGCCCGACGGACCGGTGATCGGAACAGTTACATGTATCGATTAGTTGGTCAACGGGGTGTCACACCGGAACGGGCCGACCCGGGGCACGAGTCGTGCCCCGGGTCGGGTGGCGTCACGCCGGATCGGCGTCTCGGGTGGGATCAGCCCCGGCGCAGGACCGCCAGGAACATCGCGTCGGTGCCGTGCCGGTGCGGCCAGAGCTGCACCGTCGGCCCGTCGCCCAGCCCCGGCATGCCGGCCGGCAGCAGCGGCCGGGCGTCGACGAAGTCGACCGGCAGCCCGCAGCGGCGGGCCGCCTCGGTCACCGTCACGTGCGTCTCCACAGTGTGCGGCGAGCAGGTGACGTAGGCGACCAGACCGCCCGGACGCACGGCGCGCAGCGCCGCGGTGAGCAGTTCCCGCTGCAACCGGGTCAGCGGCGGCAGGTCCGAGGGCTGGCGGCGCCAGCGGGACTCCGGTCGCCGGCGCAGCGAGCCCAGCCCGGTGCAGGGGGCGTCGACCAGCACCCGGTCGAAGTGCCCCTCGGGCAGCTTCGGGTCCTTGCCGACCGTCCGCCCGTCGGTGGCGAGCACGGTCACCGGCAGCCCCCGGGTGGCCTGCTCGACCAGCCGGGCCCGGTGCTCGGCCACCTCCACCGCGGTGACCCGGGCGCCCCGCTGCGCGGCGAGCGCGCCGAGCAGGCCGGCCTTGCCGCCCGGACCGGCGCAGAGGTCGAGCCAGCGGCCGTCCGGGCCGTCCAGCGGCGCGACGGCCAGGGCGTTCGCCACCAGCTGGGAGCCCTCGTCCTGGACGTGCGCCCGACCCTCGGCCACCGCCCGCAGCTCGCCGGGCGCGCCGCCGGACAGGTAGACCGCGTACGGCGAGAAGGCGCCCGGGGCGCCGCCCACCTCGTCGGCCAGCTCCACCGGGTCGACCAGGCCCGGCCGGGCGCACAGATGCACCGGTGGGCGCTCGTTGTCCTCGATCAGCAGGCGTTCCGTCTCGCCGAGATCGCCGCCGAGCGCCTCGGCGAACGCCCGGACGATCCACTGCGGGTGACTGTAGGCCAGCGCCAGGTGCCCGACCGGGTCGGTCTCCGTCGCCGGGGCGAGCTTCGCCACCCAGGCGTCGTGGTCCCGGGTGGTGATCTCGCGGAGCACCGCGTTGGCGAACCCGGTGGCGCCCGGGGCCACCGACCGCACCAGGTCGACGGTCGAGGAGACCGCCGCGTGCGCCGGCACCCGGGTGTGCAGGAGCTGGTACGCCCCGAGCCGCAGCGCGTCGCGGACCGGCGGGTCGATCCGCTGCACGTCCCGCCCGGCGGCGTCGGTGATGATCGCGTCGAGGGTGCCGGTCTGGCGCAGCGTGCCGTAGGTCAGCTCGGTGGCGAAGGCAGCGTCCCGACCGAACAGCCCCTCGTCCCGCAGCATCGCCGGCAGCACCAGGTTGGCGTACGCGTCGTCCCGGTGCACCGCCGCGATCGCCTCGTACGCGACGTGCCGCGGCAGGTCGACGGCGGGCCGGACCGGTCGCCGGCCGGCGCCGCGCCGGTCCGCGCCGAACTGGCCACCGCGTGGCCGGTCCCCGCCCTGGCCCGGTCGGGCGCCGCGCGGGTACCGGTCGCCGCGCTCGGCCCCGAAGGACCGGCCCCGGTCGCCGGACCGCTCCCCGCCCACGTCGGAGCGCGGGCCGTCGGCACGGCCGGACCGCTCGCCACCGGACGGCCGTCCGGTCGACGGGCGGCCTTCGTCGGCGAAACGCTCACCCCGGGGCTCGGACGGCCCGGTCACGCGAGCACCTCGCCGGTGGCGACCCGGACACCGCGCGCCCAGTCGCTCGCCGGCATGGCCTTCTTGCCGGCCGCCCGGACCTCGCCGAGCCGCACCGGGACGGTGGCCGTGCCGGCCAGCACCCGGGACTTCTCCACCAGCAGCTCACCGGGCTTCAGCTCGGGGCCGTTCGCCACCGCGGTGACCGGGCCGAGTTTCACCCGGTCGCCGCGGAAGGTGGTCCACGGCCCGGGGGCCGGGCTGCAGGCGCGGATCCGCCGGTCGACGGCGAAGGCCGGATCGTTCCAGCGCACCCGGGCGTCCTCGACGGTCAGCTTCGGGGCCAGGGACACCCCGTCGGCCGGCTGCGGCTCGGCCCGCGCAGTGCCCGCCTCGATCGCGTCCAGGACCGCCACCAGCAGGCCGGCACCGGAGTGGGCGAGCCGCTCCAGCAGGTCGCCGGAGGTGTCGGTCGGGCGGACCTCGTCGGTGAGCGTGCCGAACACCGGGCCGGTGTCCAGCCCCTGCTCCAGCTGGAAGACGCTGGCCCCGGTCAGCTCGTCGCCGTGCAGCACGGCGTGCTGCACCGGCGCCGCGCCCCGCCAGGCGGGCAGCAGCGAGAAGTGCAGGTTGATCCAGCCGTACCGGGGAATCTCCAGGGCGACCGGCGGCACCAGCGCGCCGTACGCGACCACCGGCACGCAGTCCGGGGCCAGCTCGCGGAGCCGGTCCAGGAACTCGGGCTCGCGGGGCCGGGCCGGGGTGAGCACCTCGACGCCGTGCGCGTCGGCCCAGGCGCCGACGGGCGAGCGGACCAGGCCGCGGCCGCGACCGGCCGGCGCGTCGGGACGGGTGACCACGGCCAGCAGCTCGTGGCCGGACGCGGCGAGGGCGTCCAGGGCGGGGACGGCGACGGCCGGGGTGCCGGCGAAGATCAGACGCACCCGGTCACCGCCCCAGCCCGAACGGGCTGCCCGAGGCGTGCGGGTTCAGCTTGACCGTGGGCGGCGCGGCCGGGTCGTACCACTCGGCCTGCCGGATCGCCTTCATCGCCGCCTTGCGGCCGGCCGGGTCGAGCCGGTCCACGAAGAGCACCCCGTCGAGGTGGTCCGTCTCGTGCTGCACACAGCGGGCCATCAGCCCGGTCCCGACGATCTGCATCGGGTCGCCGTAGCCGTTGAAGCCCTTGGCGACCACGTTCTGCCGACGCTTGGTGTCGAAGTAGAGCCCGGGGATGGAGAGGCACCCCTCCGGGCCGTCCTGCTCTTCGGAGTCGGGGAACTCCAGCACCGGGTTGACCAGATGGCCGACGACGTCGTCGACGTCGAAGGTGAACACCCGCAGGCCCACCCCGAGCTGCGGCGCGGCGAGGCCGGCTCCGCTCTGCTCCTGCATCGTGTCGGTGAGGTCGGCGATCAGCTTGCGCAGCTCGACGTCGAAGTCGACCACCGGATCGGCCGGCGTGCGCAGCACCGGGTCCCCGAACAGACGGATGGGCTGGACGGTCACGCGGGGTGGCTCCTTAACTGGGACGAGTGGTGCCGTACCAGTCTACGGAGTGGCCGGGGCGGCCCCGGCCCGCGTACCGCGATCGGTGCGCTCGCCCACGGTCACCGGCAGGGTGGCGTAGCCACGCAGGGTCAGCCGGACCCGCCGCTCCGGCTCACCGGCCAGGGCCATCCCGGGCAGCCGGCGCAGCAGCAGCGGGAAGGCGACCTGCGCCTCCAGCCGGGCCAGTCCCGCGCCGAGGCAGTAGTGCGGCCCGGCGCCGAAGGAGAGCGGGTGGATCTGCGGCCGCCACGGGTCGAACCGGGCCGGCTCCGGGTACCGCCGGGGGTCGCGGTTCGCGGCGCCGAGCATCAGCATCAGCCAGCTGCCGGCGGGCAGCTCGAGGCCGCCGTAGCGGGCCGGTGCGGTGCTCATCCGCGAGGTGAGCTGGACCGGCGAGTCGTACCGCAGCAGCTCGTCGACGTAGTCGGCGGCGAACTCCGGGTGCCCGCGCAGCGCCGCCGCGGCGCGCGGGTGCCCGAGCAGCACCACGAGGCCGTTGCCGAGCAGGTTGGTGGTCGTCTCGAAGCCGGCCACCAGCAGGATCACCAGGTTGGACAGCAACTCGTCCCCGGACAACCGCTCGCCGTCGGAGTCGTGCACCTGCACCAGCGCGGTGGTCAGGTCGTCCGCGGGTGCCCGGCGGCGGGCCTCGACCAGCTCGGTGAAGTAGCCGCGCAGCTCGGCGGCGCCCCGGTCGGCGTTCGCCAGCTCCTCCGGGGTGATCTCCGGTTCCAGCACCCCGGTCAGGTCCGCCGCCCAGCGCCGGAACAGCGGCCGGTCCGCCGCCGGGACGCCGAGCAGCGCGCAGATCACCCCGACCGGCAGCGGGTACGCGAAGTCGGCCATGAAGTCGACGGGCTCCCCGTCCCGGCCCCGCTCCAGCATGGCGTCGATCAGCTCGTCGGCCTGGGCCATCACCACGTCCCGCATCGCCGCGATCCGCCGCGGGGTGAAGGCGCCCGCCGCGAGGCGCCGCATCCGGCTGTGGTCCGGCGGGTTGGTGCGCAGCATCGAGCGGGAGATCGACGCCACGGCCGGGCTCTCCCGCCAGCCGGGCAGGAACTGGTCGCGCAGGTCGTCGTCCATCACCCCGAACCGCGGGTCGCGGAGGATCTCGTCGACCTCGGCGTAGCCGGTGACCGCGTAGAAGACCGGCCCGGCCTGGACCACCGGGCCATGCGCGCGCAGCTTCTCGTACGTGGGATAGGGGTCCACCCGTCCCTGCGGGGACAGCAGCAGCGCGAGGGCGTCGGCAGGATCCACGGTCAGCCTCCCGGGAGATCGGCGACCTTCATCATGCGCCCGTCGCGCCGATCCGGCGATCCCTCGCCGCCCCGCGTCGGCCGGACCAGCTCGACCCGGTGCACCAGCCGGGGCTCACCGAGGTCGACCCCGACCAGCTCGGGGTGGGCCCGGACCGGTCCGGCAGGCAGCAGCGCCAGACCGTGGCCGGCGGCCACCACGGCCAGCAGACCGGCGACGTCGGTCCCGTCGTAGCGGACGGCCGAGCGGAACCCGTCCGTGCCGGCGGCGGCGCGCAGCTGCGGCAGCGGCGCCGCGACGTCAGGCGCGTCGATCCAGCGGGCGACCGCCAGGTCGGCCAGGGCCAGGGCCGACCGGACGGCCAGCGGGTGCGTGCGGGGCAGCGCCACCACCGCGGGCTGCTGCCCGTACGCGGTGATCTCCGCCGGTCCCAGCTCGGTGACCGGCAGCGGGTCGTTCGGGGCGCTGAACCCGTCCAGCAGGCCGAGGTCGAGGGCGTCGGTCGCGACCTGCCGCACCAGCTCGTCCCGCGCCACGACCCGGAGCACCAGCCCGGCCACTGCCTCGCCGGCCGCGAGCACCGCCGCCGCCGGCGCCGCCGACGCGGTGGTGCCGACCCGCAGCGGCCCGGGCCGGGGGGCGGTCAGGCGGGCCAGGTCGGCCCGGGCGGCGGCCAGCCGGAGCAGGATCGGCCCGGCGTAGGTGAGCAGCCGCTCCCCGGCGAAGGTCGGCGCCACCGGCCTGCGGTCGAGCAGGCGTACGCCGAGGTCCGCCTCGAGCGCGGCGACCTGCTGGCTCACCGCCGACTGGGTGTAGCCGAGTTCCACCGCGGCGGCCGAGAACGACCGGAGGCGGGCCACCACGGTGAAGGTGCGCAGCAGGTGCGGGTCCATGCCGATAAGCCTTCCTGATCGCGGCAGCAGAGATCATCGTTGGTCCTGATCCGCCGTTCCGGGTCAGGATGATCGCATGACCATCGCCCGTCTCGCCCTCGTCGCCGACCGCTCCCCCGCCGTCCGCTCGCACACCCGGCTGCCCGCTCTGCTGGCGGCGCTGCGCGACCGCCACGCCGTCGACCTCGACGCGTACTGGATCCCCACCGAGGAGGTGGCCGCGAGCCGGCTGGACGACTTCGACGGGATCTGGCTGCTACCGGGCAGCCCGTACCGCAGCGAGGAGGGCGCGCTGGCCGCGGTGCGGACCGCCCGGACCGGCGGCATCCCCTTCCTGGCCACCTGCGCCGGCTTCCAGCACACCCTGCTGGAGTACGCCCGGGCGGTGTGCGGCCTGTCCGGCGTGGCGCACGCGGAGAACGCGGCCGGGGCCGCGGAACTCCTCATCGAGCCGCTCTCCTGCGCGCTGCGCGGCCACGAGGGGGCGGTGCGCTTCACCGCCGGCTCACTGGCCCAGCGGGTGACCGGCGTCGAGCGCAGCGTGGAGCGGTACCAGTGCGGTTACGGCCTCAACCACCGCTACCTCGACCCGTTGGTCGCGCACGGCCTCCGGTTCACCGGGCACGACGACGAGGGTGAGGTACGGGTGGCGGAGTTGCCCGACCACCCGTTCTTCCTGGCCACCCTCTTCCAGCCCGAGCTGGCCGGCGACGGCGACGAGCCGCACCCGATGGTGCGGGCGTTCGCGGAGGCGACGGCGGCCCGGCGGCGGGTGTCCCCCTGATCCCGTACGGTCAGGCGCCGGTGCCCGGCTCCCCGGCCAGCACCGCGTCCCCGCCGAGCAGGGCGTGCTCCGGCAGCGGCAGCGCGATCCCGTGGGCCGCCTCCCAGTCGTGGATCATGCTGGGCCGGACCTGGGCGGTGAAGTAGTCGACCGCGCTCATCCCGCCGACCACCGGCTCCTCCACCTCGGCGACGAGTCGGGCCGGGACGAGGGGGAAGCCGCTCTGGATGGCGGCGCTGAGCCGGCGGTGCCCGTCGACGACGAAGAAGTACTCGCCGGTGTAGCCGATCCGCAGCGGTTCGAGGGCCTCGTCGCCGGACCCGGCCACCTCGCCGACGAACTCGGAGTCCCAGAGCCCGCGCAGGGTGGCGATGTCCTCGGTCGGGTAGACCCGGGTGGGGTCGAGCAGCAGTAGCGGGGGCGCGTCGGCCAGCACGTCGGCGCCGAGCCGGCCCTCGTACGCGTCGACGATGTGCGCGATCACCTGCCGGGGGTCGGCCCGGGTGGTGTCGCAGATCAGGTCGTAGTTGCGCAGCCGGGCCTTGTCGACGCCGTACCGGACGATGAAGCGGTTGCGCTCGCTCTCGCTGCGCTCCTGGAGCTTGGCCCGGGCCTCCTCCAGCGAGGTGTAGCTCTCGGCCGGGCCGGACGGGCGGGCCAGCACCCGGCGGGCCGCCTCGGTCGGCTCGGTGATCATGTGCACCTTGAGCGCGTCGGTGAAGAAGTGCCAGGCCAGCCGGGAGTCCATCACCAGCGACTCGCCGGAGGCGGCGATGTCCCGCTGAAGCTGGTCGACGTAGCCGTCGACCGCCTGGTCCAGCTCGGCGTGCAGGTTGAGCTGGAGCGCGGTCATCTGCCGCTCCTGCGCCATCTGGCGGTAGAGGTCGCCGACGCTGACCCGGCGCAGGCCCAGCCGCTTGGCGATCTCGACGGAGACGGTGCTCTTGCCGCTGCCGAGGTCACCGTTGAAGACGATCGATTGACGAACGGTCACGACTGGTCCACCCCTGATCACCGGCTGATTGACATCATCGATATGGCGTCGAATCGACGCGTTCCCGTCATCGTCGTGCCATCCTGCGACAACTCCAGCTCGGCGCGTCTGACGCCGCGCCGCGACCTGGAGCCGTCGTACGCCCGGGCATGACGGGCGATGCTATCACGCGATTACCAGCGATTTGTCGTACGTACGGTGCGACGGGCGGCCGGGCGAGCCGGCCGACCATGCTTTCCCCGCTTTGCTCTGCTGCAGCGGAGGCAACACTGGGAGCGCGGCCGCGGTGCGCGGACTGCAGCAGAGCAAAGGGGCCGAGGCGCGCGGCCGGCGCGGCCGCCGACCACCGCAGGACCGGAACGGCCGCCGGGCCGGGAGCGGGGCCAGCTCACACGCGCCGCCGACCGGGGCGACGCGGGGTCAGAACAGGCTCAGCGGGTCGACCTGGAGGCGGACCGGGTCGGCGGCCTTGCGGGCGCTGCGCTGCCCGGCGGCCACGTGCAGCGCCTCTGCGAGGGCGGCCGCCCGGGCCCGGGGCACCCGCACCAGCATCCGTTCCCGGCCCTCGTCCGCCGGGACCGGGCCGAGCACCTCGGCGCCGTCGGGCAGCCGGGCCCCGGCCAGCAGGTCGGCCACCGCCTCGGCCGGGCCGGTGACGCTGGCCATCTTCACCGCCGGGGGAAGCCCAGCTCCCGCCGCTCGGCGAGCTCCCGGGCGGCGAACCAGGCCGCGTCCCAGCGCAGCAGCGCCTGCACCGGCGCGAGCGCGCCGTCGGCGACCACCACCACCCGACCCCCGGCCGAGGCCGGACGGGCCAGGGCCGCCGCGGCCAGCCAGCGCCGCAGCGCCTCCTCACCGGCCCGCAGGTCGGCCCGGGTGAGCAGGGCCCACGAGTCGAGCAGCAGCACCGCCCCGTAGCCCGCCTCGGCGACCGGCTCCGCGCCGGGGGTGGCGATCACCAGGCCGGCCCCGGCGGGCACGGTGGTCAGCACCTCCTCCCGGCCCGAGGTGCGGACCGGCACTCCGGGGAAGGCCCGGCCCAGTTCCTCGGCGGTGCGCCGGGCGCCGGTCACCGAGGCGCGCAGCCGCCGGCCGCCGCACTCCGGGCAGGCGTACGCGGCGGCGACCCGGCCGCACCAGCGGCAGGCCGGCGTCCCGGCGGCGGAGGGCAGCGCCAGTGGGCCGGCGCAGTGCGGGCAGCGGGCCGGGGTGCGGCAGTCGGCGCAGGCGACCGAGGGCAGGTAGCCGCGGCGCGGCACCTGCACCAGCACCGGGGCGTCGGCGCGCAGGGTGTCCCGGGCGGTGCTCCAGGCCAGGCTGGGCAGCCGGGCCGTCGCCGCGCCGGGATCGCGGGCCAGTTGCGGGTCGTCGCCGGTCGGCGCGATCGCCGGGGTACGCGCCCGCACGGTCGCCCGGTCGGCGACCACCTCCCGGGCCCAGCCGGTCTCCACCAGCAGCTGCGCCTCGGCGGTCCGGGCGTACCCGCCCACCAGCGCCGCCGCCTCGCCGAGCTGGGCCCGGGTGAGCAGTACCTCCCGGGCGTGCGGGTACGGCGCCCGCGGCTCGGCGTGCAGGTCGTCCCCGTCGTCCCAGATCGCCACCAGGCCGAGCCGGTCGACCGGGGCGAACATCGCCGCCCGGGTGCCGATCACCACGGGCGCCTCGCCCCGGCGGGCGGCGAGGAAGGCGCGGTAGCGCCGGGCCGGCCCGAGCGCGGCGGAGAGGCAGACGTGCCGGTCGGCCCCGAGCGTGCGGGTCAGCGCGGCGTCGAGCCGGTCCAGGTCCCGGGCGTCGGCCACCACGACCAGCGCGCCCCGGCCACCGGCGACGGTGGCGGCGACCGCGTCGGCGTACCGGTCGGCCCAGTCCTCCCCGGGCAAGGCCGACCAGACCGCGCGGGGCGCCCGCCCACCGGTGAGCGCCCGCAGGTACGCCGGCCCGGCCGGATAGTCCCGCCATCCCCGTGGGTCGACGTCGTCGGCCGGGCTGGCCCGGCCGGCGCCGGCGGGGACGCCGATCGGGTCGATGCCGGCGGCCGGGACGGCGCCGGCGGCGCCGGCCGCGACGGCGCCGGCCGGGACCGTAGCGGCGACGGAAGGATCGGGCGGAGCGGGGTCGACGGTCGGGTCAGCCGGCGGCGCGGCGGCGGGTTCCTTCTCCACGCGGGCGTGCCGGGGCGGCACGGCGAGACGGAGCACGTCGGCGAGGCTGCCGGCGTACCGGTCGGCCACCGCCCGGGCCAGCCGGGCGATCTCCGGGGCCAGGACCGGCACCGGCGAGACGACCTTGTCCAGGTACGCCAGGCGGGGATGGTCGGACTGCTCGACCCGTTCCAGCAGCCAGCCGTCGACCAGCTGGCCGGCGAAGCGCACCTTGACCCGGACGCCGGGGAGCGCCTCGGCGTCCAGCTCGGCGGGGACCAGGTAGTCGAAGGGGCGGTCCAGGTGGGCCAGGGGCACGTCCACGCAGACACGAGCGACCGGCGACCGCTGCGCGGGTCGCCGGTCGCTGCGCCTGGTGCCGGTCAGGCTCCCGCGGCCGACTTGAGGTCGGCGGCCCGGTCGGTGCTCTCCCAGGTCAGATCCGGCAGCTCGCGGCCGAAGTGGCCGTACGCGGCGGTCTGCTGGTAGATCGGGCGGAGCAGGTTGAGGTCCCGGATGATCGCGGCCGGGCGCAGGTCGAAGACCTCGGCGACGGCCTTCTCGATCGAGGCGACCGGCACGGTCTCGGTGCCGAAGGTCTCGATGAAGAGGCTGACCGGGTGGGCCTTGCCGATCGCGTACGCGACCTGAGCCTCGCAGCGCTCGGCGAGGCCGGCGGCGACCACGTTCTTGGCCACCCAGCGCATCGCGTACGCGGCGGAGCGGTCCACCTTGGACGGGTCCTTGCCGGAGAAGGCGCCGCCCCCGTGCCGGGCGTACCCGCCGTAGGTGTCGACGATGATCTTCCGGCCGGTGAGGCCGGCGTCGCCCATCGGGCCGCCGATCTCGAACCGCCCGGTCGGGTTGACCAGCAGCCGGTAGCCCTCGGTGTCCAGGCCGAGGCTCTCCAGCTCCGGCTCGATCACGTGCTCGCGCACGTCCGGGGTGAGCAGCGACTCCAGCGAGATGTCGGCGGCGTGCTGGCTGGAGACGACCACGGTGTCCAGCCGGACGGGGCGCAGCCCGTCGTACTCGATGGTGACCTGGGTCTTGCCGTCCGGCCGCAGGTAGGGGATGGTGCCGTCCTTGCGGACCGCGGCGAGCCGGCGGGCCAGCCGGTGCGCGAGCGCGATCGGCAGCGGCATCAGCTCGGGCGTCTCCGAGCAGGCGAAGCCGAACATCATGCCCTGGTCGCCGGCGCCCTGCGCGTCCAGCGCGCTCTCCGACGAGCCGGTACGCAGCTCGAAGGCGTTGTCGACGCCCTGGGCGATGTCCGGCGACTGGGCGCCGATGGAGACGCTCACGCCGCAGGAGGCGCCGTCGAAGCCCTTCTTCGACGAGTCGTAGCCGATCGCCAGGATGGTGTCGCGGACGATCGTGGGGATGTCGGCGTACGCCTTGGTGGTGACCTCGCCGGCGACGTGCACCTGGCCGGTGGTGATCAGGGTCTCGACCGCGACCCGGCTGTGCGGGTCCTTGGCGAGCAGCGCGTCCAGGATGCCGTCGCTGATCTGGTCGGCGATCTTGTCCGGGTGGCCTTCCGTGACCGATTCGGACGTGAAGAGACGTGTCACGGCACTCCTAAGCACTTGAAAACTCTTATACGGTCGCTCCGCGGCAGTTTAGTCACCGTGCCTCGAGGGTGACTCAGGCAATGCGGCGGTGACCAGTGTTCAGGACTTGTCGGCCAGCCGGGCCACGACGAGATCCCAGACGTCGTCGGCCAGGTCCTCCTTGGACCGCTCGGGCAGCCGGGCGACCGAGCCGTCCGCGCCGATGACGGTCGCCGCGTTGGTCTCGGCGCCGAAGACCTTGTCCGGGCCGACCTCGTTGATGACGATGAGGTCCGCCCGCTTGCGGGCCAGCTTGGCCCGCCCGTTGGCCTCGGCGTCGCCGGTCTCGGCGGCGAACACCACCAGCACCTGTTCGGGTCGACGGCGTCGGCCCAGCTCGGCGGCGATGTCCGGGTTGGTGACCAGGTCGATCGTCGGCGCGCTGCCGTCGTCCGTCTTCTTGATTTTGCCAGGCGCGTACGTCGCGGGGCGGAAATCGGCGGGAGCGGCGGCCATCACCACGGCGTCCGCGCCGGCCGCGGCCTCCAGCGTCGCCTTGCGCAGCTCCTCGGTGGTGCCCACCCGGACCAGGTCGACGCCGGCCGGGTCGGCGAGCGAGACGTTGGCCGCCACCAGGGTGACCCGGGCGCCCCGGGCGACCGCCGCGCGGGCGAAGGCGTACCCCTGCTTGCCGGAGGAGCGGTTGCCGAGGAACCGGACCGGGTCGAGCGGTTCGCGGGTGCCGCCGGCGGTGACCACCACGTGCCGGCCGGCCAGGTCGGCCGGGGCGGCGACGCCCCGGGCGAGGGTGCGGCGGGCGACGGCGAAGATCTCCGCCGGGTCGGGCAGTCGGCCCTTGCCGGTGTCGGCGCCGGTGAGCCGGCCGACGGCGGGCTCGATCACCCGGACGCCCCGGGACCGCAGGGTCGCGACGTTGGCGACGGTGGCGGGGTGCTCCCACATCTCGGTGTGCATCGCCGGGGCGAGCAGGACCGGGCAGCGGGCGGTCAGCAGGGTGTTGGTGAGCAGGTCGTCGGCGAGCCCGTGGGCGGCCTTGGCGAGCAGGTCGGCCGTGGTCGGCGCCACCACCACCAGGTCGGCGTGCTGACCGAGGCGGACGTGCGGCACCTCGTGCACGTCGGACCAGACGTCGTCGGCCACCGGCCGGCCGGAGAGCGCGGCCCAGGTCGGCGCCCCGACGAAGCGGAGCGCCGACGCGGTCGGCACGACCCGGACCCGATGACCCGACTCGGTGAAGAGCCGGAGCAGCTCACACGCCTTGTAGGCGGCGATGCCACCGCCGACCCCGAGGACGATCTCGGCGGACATCGACGCGGGCGGGCTTACGGCTGGTCGGTCGGCTCGGCGGTGAGCAGGCCCGCGTTGATCTCGCGCATGGCGATCGAGAGCGGCTTCTCCTGCGGGGTGGTCTCCACGAGCGGGCCGACGTACTCCAGCAGGCCCTCACCGAGCTGGCTGTAGTAGGCGTTGACCTGGCGCGCGCGCTTGGCGGCGAAGATCACCAGCGCGTACTTCGAGGTCGTCTTCTCGAGGAGCTCGTCGATCGGCGGGTTGGTGATGCCTTCGGGGTTGGCGATGGATCCCACGAATTAACCTCTGCGTCTTGTGCACCGCCCGGAAGCGGTGGTCTCTCAACCGCTCGGGCGCGGTTGAGCCGGAGCCAGGAAAGAAGAACCGAGCAAGCCTACCAGCTCGTCGGCCGCCCGCTCGGCATGGTCGTGCGTCACGGCGTGCGGGAAGGCCGCCGCCACGGCCGGGTCGGGCCGGTGTCCGGGCGGGGCGAGGAGCACCAGCTGCGCGTCCGGCGCGACGGCCCGGACGGCGAGCGCGCCGCGCAGATCCAGCGGGAGCAGCACCGGCCGGCCCTCGGCCAGCCGGGCGCGGATCCCCGCACGCGGGACGCCGCGCCGGTACGGCCCGATCCGGGTCCACTCCAGCAGCTCGTCGCCGGCGATCATCCGCTCGAACTCGGCCGGGGCGAGGAAGAGCCGGTCGACCCCGTCCACCTCGCCCGCTCCGGGCGGCCGGGTGGTGGCCACCACCGGCACCCAGACGAACGGGAAACGCGCCCGGACCAGCTCGACGACACTCTCCCTGCCGGCCCCCGAAGGTCCGGCCAGGACAGTGAGCCGAGCCGCCGGGCGCGCCTCGTCATCCGTGCTCACCGCTTGTTTCTACACGGTGCGCCGTTCAGTTGGCGGCGAACTCACCAAGCAGAGCCTTGCGCTGCTGCTCGCCCAGGCCACGCAGTCGGCGGCTGTCGGCGATCTTGAGCTTCTCCATGATCTGGGTGGCCCGGATCTTGCCGATGCCCGGCATCGCCTGCAGCACGGCCGAAACCTTGAGCTTGCCCACGACGTCGTCGGACTCGGCCCGCTCGAGGACGGTGGCGAGGGTGGTCTTGCCCTGCTTGAGCTGCTCCTTCAGCTCAGCACGGGCCTTGCGGATCTCCGCGGCCTTCTCCAGCGCGGCAGCGCGCTGCTCGGGGGTCAGTGACGGGAGCGGCACCAGTTCTCCTCAGGTCCCTATCGCGACGGGCGGGGCGCACCGCCGCATCTGTGAAACGTGGTGTCGCTGGCAACCAAAGGGGTCCGTGGTTCCCAGCGCGGGGAAAACTAGCGGTCAACGGAGCTTTCGGCAACGTGGGCGCGCGAGGATCAGCGCAAAGTGACCGAGCCGTCAGTCAGTCAGGAGGTGGCCAGCGCCGTCCGGCAGTCGCCCAGGACCCGGTCCGCCGCGGCCCGCAGGGCGGCCACGTCCGGCCCCGCGTGCAGCACCTCACGGGAGTAGGAGGGCAGCACCGACGGCAGGCTGGAGCCGAAGACGGTGCGCAGGTCGGCCGCCGTGCCACCCTGGGCGCCGAGCCCCGGCGCGAGCAGCGGACCGTTCACCGCGGAGAGGTCGTGACCGGTGTCACCGATCGTCGCGCCGACCACCAGACCGAAGCTGCCGAGCGGCTCGGCACCCCTGTTGAGCTGGGAAATCTCGTCGATCACGGTCTGCGCGACGGTCCGCCCGTCGGCCGTGACGGCGCGCTGCACCGTCGCGCCCTCCGGGTTGGAGGTGAGCGCCAGGACGAAGACGCCGCTCCCGTGCGCGGCCGCCAGCTCGAACATCGGCGCCAGGGATCCGACCCCGAGATATGGGCTGGCCGTGATCGCGTCGACATACATCGGGCTGGATGGGTCGAGGTAGGCCGAGGCGTACGCGCTGACCGTCGAGCCGATGTCGCCGCGCTTGACGTCGAGCAGAACGAGCGAACCCGCATCCCGCAACTGTCGGATAGTTGACTCAAGAATTCCGACACCCCGCGCGCCGAACCGCTCGAAGAACGCCGACTGGGGCTTGACCACCGCAATCCGGTCACCGAGTGCCTCGACCACGGTGTGGGCGAACCGCTCGAGCCCGTCGACGTCGTCGGACAGCCCCCAGCGCGCCAGCAGACCCGGATGGGGGTCGATCCCCACGCAGAGCGGTCCCCGTTCGGCCACGGCCCGGTGCAGGCGGACGCCGAAGCTCTCCATCGCGACTCTCCCTCTCCTCCGCGCGGCGGCACGCCGCGGTGGTCGTACGGCGGGTGGACGCCGCCGCTCGTCGTCTGCCGGCCGCGGCGCGCGGCCGGGAGGTGGCGCGGACCGTCGGCCCGCTCCCCCGGGCCGTCTCAGCCGGCCTTGACCGCAGCCTCGACGCCGCCGACGATCCGCGCCACGTCGGCGGCGTCGGTGACGTACGGCGGCATGGTGTAGACCAAATCGCGGAACGGGCGCAGCCAGACGCCCTGCGCGGCCGCGGCCGCGGTCGCGCGGGTGAGGTCCACCTCGTGGTCGAGCTGGACCACGCCGATCGCGCCCAGCACCCGCACGTCCGCCACCCCGGGCGCGTCGCGCAGCGGCTCCAGCCCGGCCCGCAGCCCGTCGGAGATCGCCGCCACCCGCCCGGCCCAGTCCCCGGACCGCAGCAGGCCCAGTGAGGCGTTGGCGACCGCGCAGGCGAGCGGGTTGCCCATGAAGGTGGGGCCGTGCGCCAGCACCCCGCCCGCCGAGATGCCGCGGGCGATCTCGGGCGTGCAGAGCGCGGCGGCCAGGGTCAGGTATCCGCCGGTGAGCGCCTTGCCGACGCATAGCACGTCCGGGGTGACGCCGGCGTGCTCGGCGGCGAACATCGCGCCGGTGCGGCCGAAGCCGGTGGCGATCTCGTCGAAGACGAGCAGGACGCCGTTCGCCCGGGTCACCTCGCGCAGCACCCGCAGGTAGTGCGGATGGTGGAAGCGCATCCCGCCGGCGCCCTGGACCACCGGCTCCACGATCACCGCCGCCAGCTCGTCGGCGTGCCGCTCCACCGCGTCGACCAGGGCCTGCTCGTACGCCGGGTCCGGCGGGGTGTCGAAGCCGCCGGGCGGCACCGGCGCGAAGACCTGCCGGGGCAGCACGTCGCCCCAGAGGTGGTGCATGCCGCCCTCCGGAT
The DNA here is from genome assembly GCF_045207895.1 of Micromonospora sp. NBC_00898. Classification (NCBI taxonomy): domain Bacteria; kingdom Bacillati; phylum Actinomycetota; class Actinomycetes; order Micromonosporales; family Micromonosporaceae; genus Micromonospora; species Micromonospora sp. NBC_00898. The sequence continues at coordinate 1,183,325 of NZ_CP108775.1, read as the reverse complement.
CGCACACGCTCATCGGGTGGAACGTGTCGCCGTGGTACCCGCCCCGCCAGGTGCCCAGCCGGCGGCGTTCCGGCCGGCCGGTGGCCCGCTGGTACTGCAGGCACATCTTCACCGCCACCTCGACGCTGACCGAGCCGGAGTCGGCGAGGAAGACGTGTTCCAGGCCGTCGGGGGCCAGCTCGACCAGGGTGCTGGCGAGCCGCACCGCGGGCTCGTGGGTGAGCCCGCCGAACATCACGTGGCTCATCCGGCCGAGCTGGTCGGTGACCGCCGCGTCGAGCACCGGGTGGCGGTAGCCGTGGATCGCGGCCCACCACGACGACATCCCGTCGACCAGCTCCCGGCCGTCGGCCAGCCGCAGCCGTACGCCCTGCGCGCTCGCCACCAGGTAGGGCGGGCCGGCCGGCGGCAGCGCCGCGTACGGGTGCCAGACGTGGGCGCGGTCGGCGGCCAGGATCTCCTCGGGCGTCATCGGGTCTCCTTCGTGTCCCCGGGTGGACTGATACGCGCCCCGGCCCACCGGCTCTGCCGGACGGGGCCGGCCGCCGCGGCGGCCGGACGGAACTTCCATCCCCCCTTTGCGCTGCTGCGGCGACGGCAACACCGGGCGTCCGGATATCGGACGGCGGGCGTTGCGCCGGCTGCAGCAGAGCAGAGGGACCGCCGAGACACCCTCGCCCGGCCGTGGTTCACCGGTGGCCGGCCGGTACCGCCGCCGGACCGCACGCGACGCGGGCGGCCGCGCGGACCAGGGCCGGGCCACGGTAGATGAATCCGGTGTAGAGCTGGACGAGGCTCGCTCCGGCGTCGAACATCCGGGCCGCGTCGTCCGGGTCCAGGATGCCGCCGACGCCGATCACCGGCAGTCGGCCGCCGGTCTCCCGGTGCACGAAGGCGACCACCGCGCGGGCGCGTCCGGTCAGCGGACGGCCGGAGAGGCCGCCGGTCTCCGCGCCGCGCTCCCGATCGGCCGGCGCCAGACCGTCCCGGGACAGGGTGGTGTTGGTGGCGATCACCCCGGCGGCACCCCGGTCCAGGCAGACCTCCAGCAGCTCGGCGATGGCCGGCTCGGTGAGGTCCGGGGCGATCTTCACCAGCACCGGCTTCTCCCCCACCAGCGCCGCGAGCAGCGCGTCCAGGTGGGATCTGTCCTGGAGGGACCGCAGGCCCGGCGTGTTCGGCGAGGAGACGTTGACGGCGAAGTAGTCGCCGTACGCCCGCAGCGCCCGGTAGGAGGACACATAGTCCTCGACCGCCGCGTCCAGCGGGGTCACCTTGGACTTGCCGAGCGAGATGCCCAGCGGCACGCCGATCGGGCGGGGCAGCGCCGCCAGCCGATCGGCCAGCGCCGCGGCGCCGGCGTTGTTGAAGCCCATCCGGTTCACCACGGCCTCGCTGTCCCGCAGCCGGAACAGCCGGGGCCGGGGGTTGCCCGGCTGGGCGTGCGCGGTGACCGTGCCGACCTCGACGAAGCCGAAGCCGAGCGCCGGCCAGGCCGGCAGCGCCGCCCCGTCCTTGTCCATCCCCGCGGCCAGCCCGACCGGGTTCGGGAACCGGACCCCGAACACCGTGCGGGGTGCCCGGACCGCGTACCGGGCCTTCAGCGCGGCCAGGGCCGCCGGCCGGCGGGAGAGCCCCGCCAGCCGGTGCAACGTCCACTCGTGCGCCCGCTCCGCGTCGCCGCCGCCGATGCGGAACAGCTGCGGGCGCACCACCCGCTCGAAGATCACTGGGCGGCCCGCAGGGCGGCGTGCAGCTCCTGCAGGGGGCGGACCCGCATGTCACCACGGATGCGTGCCTCGATGCCCATGACCGCGGCCGCCGCGCCGGGCACGGTCGTGATGCACGGGATGTCCGCCGTGACGGCGGCGCTGCGGATCTCGTACCCGTCGGAGCGGGCACTGGCCCCGGAGCCCTGCGGGGTGTTGACCACCAGGGCCACGTCGCCGCCGAGGATCAGCGACACGGCGTCCTCGCCCTCGCCCGCCTCGTAGTGCTTGCGGATCTGCTCGCAGGCGATGCCGTGCCGGCGCAGCACCTCGGCGGTGCCGGTGGTGGCGACGATCTCGAAGCCCAGGTCCGCCAGCCGCTTGATCGGAAAGATCATGCCGCGCTTGTCCCGGTTGGCCACCGAGACGAAGATCTTCCCGGCGGTCGGCAGGGAGCCGTACGCGGCGGACTGCGACTTGGCGAAGGCGTGCCCGAAGTTGGTGTCGATGCCCATCACCTCGCCGGTGGACTTCATCTCCGGGCCGAGCAGCGAGTCGATCCCCTTGCCGGCCGGGGTGCGGAACCGCTTGAACGGCAGCACCGCCTCCTTCACCGCGATCGGGGCGTCGGCCGGCATCGCGCCACCGTCCCCGGTCGGCGGGAGCAGACCCTCGGCGCGCAGCTCGGCGATGGTGGCGCCGAGCGCGATCCGGGCCGCCGCCTTCGCCAACGGCACCGCCGTGGCCTTGGAGACGAACGGGACCGTCCGGGACGCCCGCGGGTTCGCCTCCAGCACGTAGAGCATGTCGTCCTTGAGGGCGTACTGCACGTTGAGCAGCCCCTTCACCCCGACGCCCCGGGCGATCGCCTCGGTGTAGCGGCGCACCTGCGCCAGGTGGGAGCCGGCCAGGGTGATCGGCGGCAGGGCGCAGGACGAGTCGCCGGAGTGGATGCCGGCCTCCTCGATGTGCTCCATCACGCCGCCGAGGTAGACCTCGCCGTCGGCGTCGACGAGCGCGTCCACGTCGATCTCGATGGCGTCGTCGAGGAAGCGGTCCACCAGCACCGGGTGGTCCGGGGAGATGTCGGTGGCCCGGCCGATGTAGTCGCGCAGCGTGGCGTCGTCGTAGACGATCTCCATGCCCCGCCCGCCGAGCACGTACGACGGCCGGACCAGCACCGGGTACCCGATCTCGTCGGCGATCGCCTTCGCCTCGTCGTACGAGGTGGCCATGCCGTGCGCCGGTGCGCGCAGCCCGGCCCGGGCGAGCACCGCGCCGAACGCGCCGCGCTCCTCGGCCAGGTGGATCGACTCCGGGGAGGTACCGACCACCGGCACCCCGGCGTTCTTGAGCCGCTGCGCCAGCCCCAGCGGGGTCTGCCCGCCGAGCTGCACGATCACCCCGACCACGCCGGGACCGCCGGCCGCCTTGCCGGAGGAGTCCTCGGCGTGCCAGACCTCGAGTACGTCCTCGAAGGTCAGCGGCTCGAAGTAGAGCCGGTCGGCGGTGTCGTAGTCGGTGGAGACGGTCTCCGGGTTGCAGTTGACCATGACGGTCTCGTAGCCGACCTCCCGGAGGGCCATGACCGCGTGCACGCAGGAGTAGTCGAACTCGATGCCCTGGCCGATCCGGTTCGGCCCGGAGCCCAGGATCAGCACCTTGGGCCGGTCCGAGGGCGCGACCTCGGTCTCCTGGTCATAGGTGGAGTAGTGGTAGGGCGTGGTCGCCTCGAACTCGGCGGCGCAGGTGTCCACCGTCTTGTAGACCGGGCGGACGTCGAGCCGGTGCCGCAGGGTCCGGACGCCGTCCTCGGCGGCCAGCTCGGGGCGGAGCGCGGCGAGCTGGCGGTCGGACAGGCCGGCCCGCTTGGCCCGGCGCAGCAGCTCCGCGTCGAGCACCGGGGCGTCCACGATCTCCGTACGCAGCTCGACCAGCGCGGCGATCTGGTCCAGGAACCACGGGTCGATCCCGCCGGAGGCGGCGGCGACCTCGGCGATCGAGGCGCCGAGCCGCAGCGCCCGCTCGACGGTGTAGAGCCGGCCGTCGTGCGGCATCTTCAGCGCGGCGAGGGTGTTCTCCTTCGTCGCCCCGTGCGGATCCGGCACACTCCAGAACCCGGCTGCTTTCGTCTCCATCGAGCGCATCGCCTTGTTCAGCGCCTCGGTGAAGTTGCGGCCGAGGCTCATCGCCTCGCCGACGGACTTCATCGTGGTGGTCAGCTCCGGGTCCGCGCCGGGGAACTTCTCGAACGCGAACCGGGGAATCTTCACCACCACGTAGTCGAGGGTCGGCTCGAAGGCCGCCGGCGTCTTCAGGGTGATGTCGTTGGGGATCTCGTCGAGGGTGTAGCCGATGGCCAGCTTCGCGGCGATCTTCGCGATCGGGAAGCCGGTGGCCTTCGACGCCAGCGCCGAGGAGCGGGACACCCGGGGGTTCATCTCGATCACGACGATCCGGCCGTCGGCCGGGTTGACCGCGAACTGGATGTTGCAGCCGCCGGTGTCCACCCCGACCTCGCGCAGCACCGCGATGCCGAGGTCGCGCAGGCGCTGGTACTCCCGGTCGGTCAGCGTCATGGCCGGGGCCACGGTCACGCTGTCGCCGGTGTGCACGCCCATCGGGTCGATGTTCTCGATCGAGCAGACCACCACCACGTTGTCGTGACGGTCGCGCATGAGTTCGAGCTCGTACTCCTTCCAGCCGAGCACGCTCTCCTCGATGAGCACCTCGTGCACCGGGCTGGCGGCCAGGCCGGCGCCGCCGATCCGGGCCAGGTCCTCGGGCGTGTGCGCCATGCCGGAGCCCAGGCCGCCCATGGTGAACGACGGCCGGATCACCACTGGCAGGCCCAGCTCGGCGACGGTCGCCTCGACCTCGGCCATCGAGTGGCAGACCCGCGACCGGGGCACCAGGCCGGTCGGGTCGTCCAGGCCCAGGCGTACGCCGGCCTTGGCGACGATCTCCTTGAACAGCTGCCGGTCCTCGCCGCGGTTGATCGCGTCGATGTTGGCGCCGATCAGCTCCACACCGTACTTCTCCAGCACGCCCGCCTCGTGCAGGGCGACCGCGGTGTTCAGCGCGGTCTGCCCGCCGAGGGTGGGCAGCAGGGCGTCGGGGCGCTCCTTGGCGATGACCAACTCGACGAACTCCGGGGTGATCGGCTCGACGTAGGTGGCGTCGGCGAACTCCGGGTCCGTCATGATCGTGGCCGGGTTGGAGTTGACCAGGCTGACCCGGATCCCCTCGCTGCGCAGCACCCGGCAGGCCTGGGTGCCGGAGTAGTCGAACTCGCAGGCCTGCCCGATGACGATCGGCCCGGAGCCGATCACCAGGATGTGCTTGAGATCGGTCCGCTTAGGCATTGTTGCGCCCCTCACTCTGCTGCCGGCCGAGGGCGCGGCCCTCGATCAGCTCGGCGAAACGGTCGAAGAGGTAGTCCGCGTCGTGCGGGCCGGCCGCCGCCTCGGGGTGGTACTGGACGGTGAAGGCGGGCACGTCCTTCGCCCGCAGCCCCTCGACCACGTTGTCATTGAGGCAGACGTGGCTCACCTGGACGCCGCCGAACTCGGTCTCGATCACCTGGTCGGGGACGACCGCGCCGTGCCCCGCGCCCGGGACCTCGACGGCGAAGCCGTGGTTGTGGCTGGTCACCTCGACCTTGCCGGTGGCCCGGTCGAGCACCGGCTGGTTGATGCCGCGGTGGCCGTAGCCGAGCTTGTAGGTGCCGAAACCCAGCGCCCGGCCGAGGATCTGGCTGCCGAAGCAGATGCCGAACAGCGGGATCCGCCGGCGCAGCACCTCCTGGGCCAGGCCCACCGGCCCGTCGGCGGTGGCCGGGTCGCCCGGGCCGGGCGAGAAGAAGACCGCGTCCGCGCCCGTGGCGAGCAGGTCGTCGATGCTCGACCCGGCGGGCAGCACATGGGTGGTCACGCCGCGGGCGGCGAGCCGGCGCGGCACGTTGCGCTTGATGCCCAGGTCCAGCGCGGCCACCGTGAACCGGTGCTCGCCGACCGCCTCGACCACGTACGGCTTCTCGGTGGTCACCTCGGCGGAGAGGTCCGCGCCGACCATCTGCGGCGACTGGCGGACCCGGGCCAGCAGCGCCCGCGGGTCGTCGTCGACGCTGGAGACGCCGACCCGCATGGCGCCGCGCTCGCGCAGGTGCCGGGTCAGCGCGCGGGTGTCGACGCCGCTGATGCCGACGACGCCCTCGGCGGCGAGCCGGTCCTCCAGCCCGCCGGTGGCCCGCCAGTTGGAACCGATCCGGGCCGGGTCACGGACCACGTACCCGGCGACCCAGATCCGGCCCGACTCGTCGTCGGAGTCGTTGACGCCGGTGTTGCCGATGTGCGGCGCGGTCTGGACCACCACCTGACGGTGGTAGGACGGGTCGGTGAGGGTCTCCTGGTAGCCGGTCATGCCGGTGTTGAAGACCGCCTCGCCGAAGGTCTCCCCGACGCTGCCGTACGCCTCGCCGTGGAACGTGCGCCCGTCCTCGAGAACGAGGATCGCGGGCCTGCGCTTAGCGCTCACTTGACAGCCTTTCCGTCCAGGACCGTCGGCTCGCCGCGCAGGAAGGTCGCCACGATGCGACCCGGCAGCGTCATGCGGGCGTACGGGGTGTTGCGACTACGACTGGCCAGCTCCGCCGGTTCGATGGTGCGGCGGGCGGCCGGGTCGACCAGGGTCAGGTTGGCCGGCACACCGGGGGCCGGGCCGACGCCGTGCCCCTCCAGGCCGGCGATCCGGGCCGGCGCCCGGGACATCCGCTCGGCGATCAGGTCCCACTGCGGGCCGAGCACGTCGAGGGCGATGGACAGCGCCGTCTCCAGGCCGAGCATGCCCGGCCGGGCGTACGCCCACTCGCACTCCTTGTCCTCCACGGCGTGCGGGGCGTGGTCGGTGGCGATGATGTCGATCACGCCCTCGGCGAGGGCGGCACGGAGCGCGGCGACGTCGGTGGCGGTACGCAGCGGCGGGTTCACCTTGTAGACCGGGTCGTACGTCTCGGCCCGGTCGTCGGTGAGCAGCAGGTGGTGCGGGGTCACCTCGGCGGTGACCTTCACCCCGCGCGCCTTGGCGTGCCGCAGCACCTCGACGCTGCCGGCGGTGGAGACGTGGCAGATGTGCAGCCGGCTGCCGACGTGCTCGGCGAGCAGCACGTCCCGGGCGATGATCGCCTCCTCGGCGACCGCCGGCCAGCCCGTCAGCCCGAGCCGGGTGGAGACCTCGCCCTCGTGCATCTGGGCGCCCTCGGTGAGCCGCGGCTCCTCCGCGTGCTGCGCGATGACGCCGTCGAACGCCTTGACGTATTCGAGGGCCCGGCGCATCAGCTTCGGGTCGGCGACGCAGTGCCCGTCGTCGGAGAAGATCCGCACCCGGGCCGCCGAGTCGGCCATCGCGCCCAGCTCGGCGAGCCGCTCGCCGGCCAGGCCGACGGTGACCGCCCCGATGGGCTGCACGTCGACCAGCCCGGCCTCCCGGCCGAGCCGCCAGACCTGCTCGACCACGCCGGCGGTGTCGGCGACCGGGGAGGTGTTGGCCATCGCGCAGACCGCGGTGTAGCCGCCGAGCGCCGCCGCCCGGGAGCCGGACTCGACGGTCTCGGCGTCCTCCCGGCCGGGCTCGCGCAGGTGGGTGTGCAGGTCGACCAGGCCGGGCAGGGCGACCAGCCCGGTGCCGTCGGTGACCGTGGCGTCGGGCGCGGTGAGGTCCGCGCCGGTCTCGGCCACGACGCCGTCGCGGATCAGCAGGTCGGTCGGCGCGCCGCCGACCAGGCTCACGTTCTTGATCAGGTACGCGGTCACCGGTTGTTCCCTCCGAGCAGCAGGTAGAGGACGGCCATCCGCACGGAGACCCCGTTGGCGACCTGTTCGACGATGGTGGAGCGGGGCGAGTCGGCGACCTCGGGCGTGATCTCCATGCCCCGGTTCATCGGGCCGGGGTGCATGACGATCGCGTGCTCGGGCAGCCGGCGCATCCGCGGGCCGTCCAGGCCGTAGCGGCGGGCGTATTCGCGGGCGGAGGGGAAGTAGGAGTCGTTCATCCGCTCCCGCTGCACCCGCAGCATCATCACCACGTCCACGCTGGGTGCAACGGCGTCGAGGTCGTAGGAGACGTCGGTGCCCGGCGCGAGCGCGGCGGCTGCGCCGCCCTCGCCGGGGCCGCTCAGCGAGAGGTTCGGCGCCACGGCGCCCGCTTTGGCGGCCCAGTCCACCGGGATCAGGGTGGGCGGGCCGACCAGGGTGACCTTGGCGCCGAGGGTGGAGAGCAGCAGCACGTTGGAGCGGGCCACCCGGGAGTGCAGCACGTCGCCGACGATCGCGACGTGCAGGCCGGCGAGCCGACCCAGCCGGGAGCGCATGGTGTACGCGTCGAGCAGCGCCTGGGTGGGGTGCTCGTGGGTGCCGTCGCCGGCGTTGACCACCGACCCGTCCACCCAGTTGGCCAGCCGGTGCGGGGCCCCGGAGGCGGGGTGCCGGACGACCACCGCGTCGGCGCCCATCGCCTGGAGGGTGAGCGCGGTGTCCTTCAGGCTCTCGCCCTTGGTCACGCTGGAGCCCTTGGCGGAAAAGTTGATCACGTCGGCGCTGAGCCGCTTGGCGGCCGCCTCGAAGGAGATCCGGGTCCGGGTGGAGTCCTCGTAGAAGAGGTTCACCACGGTCCGGCCGCGCAGCGCGGGCAGCTTCTTGACCTCGCGGCCGGCGACGGTGGCCATCTCGGCGGCGGTGTCCAGGATCTGGGTGGCGGTGGCCGCGTCCAGGTCGGCCCCGGAGAGCAGGTGCCGGATCATGCGGGATTCCCCCCGTACAGCTTGACCTCGTCGGCGCCGTCGGTCTCGGCGAGGGTGACCTTGACGCTCTCGGCGAGCGCGGTCGGGATGTTCTTGCCGACGTAGTCGGCGCGGATCGGCAGCTCGCGGTGGCCGCGGTCGACCAGGACGGCGAGCTGCACGGAGGCGGGGCGGCCGACGTCGCTGAGCGCGTCGAGGGCGGCCCGCACGGTGCGACCGGAGAAGAGCACGTCGTCGACGAGGATGACCCGCTTGCCGTCGATGCCGCCGGGTGGCAGCTCGGTCGGGCCGACCGCGCGGGTGGCGTGCCGGCGCAGGTCGTCGCGGTAGAGGGTGATGTCGAGCACGCCGACGGGGACGGTCATGTCCTCGAAGGTGCTGATCCGGGCGGCGAGCCGCTTGGCCAGCGGGGCGCCCCGGGTGGGGATGCCGAGCAGCACGGTGTCGGCGGCGCCCTGGGTCTTTTCCAGGATCTGGTGGGCGATGCGGTCGACCACGCGGGACACGTCGGCGGCGGCGAGGATCACCTTCACCGAGGGTTGTCGCGGCGGCGACGACTGGGCAGCCGGTGGGTAGGCCACGGCGGACCTCCTTCCCCGCCTCACGGGACGGGTCGTTAAAGGACGTCTGGGTTGCCGGTCCGGCCGCGAACGGCCCGGACCGGGGCTTCACGCCACGTTACCAGCGGTCACCGGGCCGACCGCCGCCGGTACTGACTCCAGGATCAGGGTGGCGAAATGGGGATAACTCCCCCCGTGCCCCCCAACGGTAATGTCACGACCACTTGACCAGGTGTCGCAATCCCCGTACCGTCACGCTCCGTAGCGATAGCTGGGAGAACCCCGAGCAGCACTGGGAGTGTCCGAATGCCCTCTGAATACGCCAAGTCGCTGGGCGCCCGCCTGCGCTCCATCCGCCAGCAGCAGGGCCTGTCCCTGCAGGGTGTGGAGGAGAAGTCGAACGGGCGGTGGAAGGCCGTGGTGGTCGGCTCGTACGAGCGCGGCGACCGGGCCGTCACCGTGTCCCGCCTGGCGGAGCTGGCCGACTTCTACCGCGTTCCCGTCTCGGAGCTGCTGCCCGACGGCAGTGGGGTGCGTCACGAGCCGACCAGCAAGATCGTCCTGGACCTGGAGCGGCTCTACGACGAGGCCTCCGAGGACCTCGCCTACGTCGCCCGGTACGCCCGCGCCATCCAGCAGCAGCGTGGTGACTACAACGGCCGGGTGCTCTCCATCCGCGCCGACGACCTGCGCGCCCTGGCGATCGTCTACGACGCCTCGCCGTCGGGCCTGATCGAGCGGCTCACCGAGCACGGTGTGCTGGTCGCCGACCCGCGGGCGTTCTTCGCGTCCTGACCCCAGCAGCGACGAAAAGGGCCCGTGCCGTCCGGCACGGGCCCTTTTCGTCGTACTTCGGCGCGGGTCGCCGCGTCAGCGGCTGGCGTACTCGGCGATCCGGCCGAGCACCCCGTTGAGGAAGCGCGGCGAGTCGTCGGTCGACATCTGCCGGGCCAGCTCGACGGCCTCGCTGATCGCCACCGCGTCGTCGATGTCGTCGACGTAGAGCAGTTCGTAGACGGCGATCCGGGCGAGGTTACGGTCCACCACCGGCATCCGGTCGAGGGTCCAGCCCTCGGCGTAGCTGGCGATCAGCTCGTCGATCCGGTCCAGGTGCGCGGCGACGCCCTCGACCAGGCTGACCGCGTAGCCCAGGTGGTCGGGGCGCGGCTTCTCGATCCGCTCGATGTAGCCGGCGAGCACCTCGATCGGGGGCCGGTCGCGCAGGTCCGCCTCGAAGAGCACGTCCAGCGCCCGCTTGCGCGCCTTGCGGCGCGCCGGCATCTGCTGTTTGGGACCCTCGGCCATCAGGCGCGGCCGAGGTAACGGCCGTCGCGGGTGTCGACCTTGATCTTCTCGCCGGTGGTGATGAAGAGCGGCACCTGCACGGTCGCGCCGGTCTCGACGGTGGCGGGCTTGTTGCCGCCGGTCGACCGGTCGCCCTGCAGACCCGGCTCGGTGTAGGTGATCTCGAGCACGACGGAGGTCGGCAGCTCGATGTAGAGCGGGACGCTTTCGTGCGTGGCGACGGTCGCCTCGGCCTCCGGCAGGAGGTAGTTGGCCGCCTCGCCGACGGTGCCGCCGGGGACGGTGATCTGGTCGAAGGTCTCCAGATCCATGAAGACGTAGTCCTCGCCGTCGGCGTACAGGTACTGCATGGTGCGCTTGTCGACGGTGGCGGTCTCGACCTTGGTGCCCGCGTTGAAGGTCTTGTCGACGACCTTGCCGGACAGCACGTTCTTCAGCGTGGTGCGCACGAAGGCGCCACCCTTACCGGGCTTGACGTGCTGGAACTCGACGACGGCCCAGAGCTCCCCGTCGAGGTTGAGTACCAGGCCGTTCTTGAGGTCGTTGGTGGTGGCCATTTCCTGCCTTGATCATCAATTGGCGGACAGACCTGGCAAGTCTACTAGCTGTGTCGAACCGACAGCGCTGCCGCCGTCCCGCCCGCCCCGAGGGTCACCCCGGGTACCGGCGGCGACCACCCACCCGGTCCACCGCACGCCCTTTGCTCTGCTTCAGCGCAGGCAACAGTCACATCCGGTAGCGACCCATCGATGCCGAGCGACCGCGCGCCGGGAAGAAAGGGCAGCTCAACGAGGTGTTGCGCATGCTGAAGCAGAGCAAAGGGGCAGGGTGGGACGGCCCGGTCGGAGATGTCCGTCACGTACCGTCATCAGAGCCAGGACGCCACGGAACGTGACCGCGACGCCGACCGGGAGCTGGGCCGGCTCAGCCGACCGTCGGCCGGGAGGCGAGGTGGTGCAGGGCGAGGCGATAGCCGTCCACGCCCAGCCCGCAGATCACCCCGGTCGCGACCGCGGAGACCACCGAGTGGTGCCGGAACTCCTCACGGGCGTGGATGTTGGAGATGTGCACCTCCACCAGCGGCGCACGCAGCATCGCGCAGGCGTCCCGCACGGCGATCGAGTAGTGCGACCAGGCGGCCGGGTTGAGCACCACCGGCGCGCCCTCGTCGGCCGCCGCGTGCAGCCAGCCGAGCAGCTCGTGCTCGGCGTCGGTCTGCCGGACCACCACGTCCAGGCCCAGCTCCCGGCCGACGTCCACGCACATAGTGACCAGGTCGGCGTAGCTGGTCACCCCGTAGACGTCGACCTGCCGGGTGCCGAGCCGACCCAGGTTGGGGCCGTTGAGCACGTACACCCTCACGAGGAGATCTCCCGGTAGGCGGCGTGCAGCAGCTCGTCGTCAGGGCCCTCCAGGATCGCCGGCCGGGCCAGGCCGTCGAGCACCACGAAGCGCAGCGTGCTGCCCCGGGCCTTCTTGTCGACCCGCATCGCGGCGAGCAGCTCGGGCCACGCGTCGGCGGGATAGCTGGTCGGTAGGCCGAGCGCGGCCACCGCGGTGCGGTGCCGCTCGGCCGTCGCCGCGTCGAGTCGACCGGCAAGTCGGGCCAGCGCCGCGGCGTAGACCAGGCCCACGGCGACGGCGTGCCCGTGCCGCCACCGGTAACCCTCCACCTTCTCGATCGCGTGGGCCAGGGTGTGCCCGTAGTTCAGCACCTCCCGCACCCCGGACTCGCGCAGATCGCCGGAGACCACGTCGGCCTTCACCCGGATCGCCCGCTCGATCAGCTCGCGGGTCACCGGCCCGGTCGGGTCGAGCGCGGCGGCGGGGTCCCGCTCGACCAGGTCGAGGATCACCGGGTCGGCGATGAACCCGCACTTGACCACCTCGGCCATCCCGGCGGCCAGGTCGGCCGGGGGCAGGCTGTCCAGGGTGGCGAGGTCGCAGATCACCCCGGCCGGCGGGTGGAAGGCGCCGACCAGGTTCTTGCCGGCGGCGGTGTTGACCCCGGTCTTGCCGCCCACCGCCGCGTCGACCATGCCGAGCAGCGAGGTCGCGACCGGCACCCAGCGCACCCCACGCAGCCAGCAGGCCGCCACGAAGCCGGCCAGGTCGGTGACCGCGCCGCCGCCCATCCCCACCACCGCGTCGGTACGGGTGAACCCGGCCGCGCCGAGCCGGTCCCAGCAGTCGGCGGCCACGTCGATCTGCTTGCCCGCCTCGGCGTCGGGCACCTCGATCAGCAGCGGCTCGACCCCGACCGCGCGGACCCGCTCACCGAACGTCTCCGCCAACTCCTTGAGCGGGGGGGCGTGCAGCACCGCGACCCGGTTCGCGCCGGGCAGCAGCCGCGGCGGCGGGTCGAGCAGGTCGCGTCCCACCAGCACGTCGTACGGCCGCTCGCCGCCGACCGGGATCCGGGTCACCTCGTCCATCGCCGGCAGCCTAGTCGAGCCGGGGGTCTCCGGGCGGCGAGTGTCCACTTCGTGGCCGCTCAGGGTTTGAGCAGCGCGGCGACTTCCGCCGCGATCTCCGCCGGGTCCCGCCCGTCGGTCAGCACCGTCGCGGTGGCCACCTCGGCGTAGAGCGGGCGACGCTGCTCCATCAGGTGCTTGAGGGTGGCCCGCGGGTTGATCGCCAGCAGCGGTCGACCGGCGCCGAGGCCGACCCGCTTCACCGCGTCGGGCAGCTCCACCGAGAGGTGCACGACGGTGTGGCCGATCAGCGCGGCGCGGTTCTCCTCGGCGAGGATCGCGCCGCCGCCGAGGGCGAGCACCCCGCCGTGCGCGGCCAGCGCCGCCGCCACCGCCGCCCGTTCGAGGGTACGGAAGTGGTCCTCCCCCTCGTCGACGAAGATCTCCGGGATCGGCTTGCCGGCGAGCTGCTCGATGTCGAGGTCGGTGTCCCGGAACTCGACGCCCAGCTCGGCGGCGAGCGCCTGACCGACGGTGGTCTTGCCGGAGCCGGGCGCCCCCACCAGCACACACACCGGCCGGGCGGTCACCGGATCACCAGGGCGTCGAGGTAACCCGCGAGGTTGCGGCGCATCTCGGCGATCGAGTCGCCGCCGAACTTCTCCACGGCCGCCTCGGCGAGCACCAGGGCTACCATCGCCTCCGCGACCACCGCCGCGGCGGGCACCGCGCAGACGTCGGAGCGCTGGTTGATGGCGGTGGCCGGCTCGCCGGTGGTGACGTCGACGGTGGCCAGGGCCCGGTTCAGCGACGAGATCGGCTTCATCGCCGCCTTCACCCGCAGCGGCTCACCGGTGGTGATGCCACCCTCCAGGCCGCCGGCCCGGTCGGTGACCCGGCGCACCCCGGTGGCCGTCGGCAGGATCTCGTCGTGCGCCTCCGAGCCCCGGGAGCGGGCCTGCTGCCAGCCGTCGCCGATCTCCACGCCCTTGATCGCCTGGATGGACATCAGCGCGGTGGCCAGCCGGGCGTCGAGCTTGCGGTCCCACTGCACGTGGCTGCCCAGGCCCGGCGGCACCCCGTACGCCAGCACCTCGACCACGCCGCCGAGGGTGTCGGCGGCCTTCTTCGCGGCGTCGACCTCGGCGACCATCCGGGCGCTCGCCTCCGGGTCGAGGCAGCGCAGCGGGTCGGCGTCGATCCGCTCGGCGTCCTCCGGGGTGGGGCGCAGCCCCGGCTTGGCGGCGACCGGGCCCAGCTCCACCACGTGGGAGACGATCTCGACGCCGAGCGCCTGCCTGACCAGGGCCTTCGCGACGGTGCCCACGGCGACCCGGGCGGCGGTCTCCCGGGCGCTGGCCCGCTCCAGAATGGGCCGGGCGTCGGTGTGGCCGTACTTCTGCATGCCGGCCAGGTCAGCGTGGCCCGGCCGGGGCCGGGTCAGCGGCGCGTTGCGGGCCTGCGCGGCCAGTTCCTCCGGGTCGACCGGGTCGGCGGCCATCACGGTCCGCCATTTTGGCCACTCCGAGTTGCCCACCCGGATCGCCACCGGGCTGCCCAGGGTGACGCCGTGCCGGAGCCCGCCGATGATCTCGACCTCGTCCTGCTCGAACGACATCCGGGCGCCCCGGCCGTAGCCGAGCCGGCGCCGGGCCAGCTCACCGGCGATCTCGGTGGTGGTCACCTCGATCCCGGCGGGCACCCCCTCCAGCATCGCGACGAGGGCGGGTCCGTGCGATTCACCTGCAGTCAGCCAGCGCAACACAGCGGTCAGTCTGTCACGCCCGGTGGCCGGCGCGACGCCACGCCCACCGCGTCCCGCCCTGCGGACGCGCCCGTCCGGGCAGGTTGACCACCGGCGGGGTCAGCTCGCCCGGCGGGCGTCGGCGAGCGCGGCGGCCATCGCCTCGCGGGGCGCGGGGACGCCGGTGAACTGCTCGAACTGGTCGACCGCCTGGGTCAGCAGCAGTTCGAGGCCGGAGACCACCCGGCAGCCGGCGGCGAGCGCGGCGGCGGCGAGGGGCGTCGGCCAGGGGTCGTAGAGGGCGTCGAAGAAGACCGTTCCCGGCCGCCAGTCGAAGTGCGCGGCGAGCGGGTCGGCCACCCCCTTGGGCACGGTGGAGATCACGATGTCGGCTCGGGCGTGCGCCGGGGCGCCGTCCCAGTCGGCGCCGGCGAGGGCCACGCCGACCGCGCGGGCCACCGGGCGCAGCTCGTCGACCGCCTCGGGCCGCCTGGCCACCACGGTCACCTCGGCCGCGCCGAGCCGGGCGGCCGCGGCGAGGGCGGCCCGGGCGGTGCCACCCGCGCCGAGCACCGTCACGACGGCGCCCGACGCGCACCCGGCGGCCGCGAGCACGTCGACCATGCCGGTGACGTCGGTGTTGTCGGCGTACCAGGTGCCGTCGGGTCGGCGTACCAGCGTGTTGGCGGCGCCGACGGCGGCGGCGACCGGCGAGACCTCGTCGGCCACCGCGAGCGCCACCTCCTTGCCCGGCATGGTCACCGACAGCCCGGCCCATTCCGGGCCGAGCCCGGCGACCAGCCCGGGCAGTTCCTCGGCCCCGCACTCGATCCGGGTGTACGACCACCCGGTCAGCCCGGCCACCGCGTACCCGGCGTTGTGGATCACCGGGGAGAGCGAGTGCGCGATGGGCCTGCCGACGACGGCGGCCCTCACGTGCAGTTCGATCCGCTCAGCACGCCGTTGTCGCACATCTTCTTCTGCAACTGCCGGAACTCGGCGTCGTTGCTGCCGTAGCCCATCGTGCCCTTCTGGTCGATGGTCATGAAGTAGATCCAATCCCCCGCCGGCGGGTTCACCGCGCCCTTGAGCGCGTCCTCGCCGGGGTTGCTGATCGGCGTGACCGGCAGTCCGGCCACGTCGTGCGTGTTGTACGGGTTCTTCAGGTCGTGGATCTCGCTGTTCTTCAGGACGTTCGAGTCCTTCGGGTCCTTGCCCTGCAGCCGCAGCCAGTAGTTGATGGCGCTGTCGATCCCGAGGCACTTGCAGCCGATCTTGCCGGCGTAGACCCGGTTGTAGATGACCCGGGACACCTTCGGGAAGTCCACGTGGTTGACCGACTCGGCCTGCGCGATGGAGGCGGTGATCAGCGCCTCGTACGGGGAGATCTTCCGCTCCTGCTGCGCCTTCTGGACGAAGTTCACCTCCTGCGTGACGGTGAGGAACTGGTCCACCATCATCGACAGGATCTGTGTGGCGGTGGCCTTCGGCGGGATCTCGTAGGTCGCCGGGAAGAGGAAGCCCTCGATGCTCTTCGGGCCCTTCTTGCCGTCCCCCCGGTTGAACCAGTAGGCCGGCACGCCCAGCTTGACCGGATCCTTCGCGGCGGCCTTGAACTCGGCGACCGGGATCTTGGTCTGCTTCGACAGGATGTCGTAGATCGCCAGGCTGATGGTGCCCTCGGGGATGGTCACCCCGTTGACCACCCGGCTCTTCGGGTCGAGCAGCAGGGTCACCACGTCGGCGGCCTTCATCTGCTTCCTGACCTTGTACCGGCCCACCTGGATGTTCTTGCTGCGGGAGTTCGCGTCCGCGGCCTCGATGAACGCCTTGGTGCTCTTCACCACGCCCGCGTCGTAGAGGGAGTTGCCGATGTCGGTGAGGGTGTCGCCGGCCTTCACCTCGACCAGCGCCTCACCCGAGCCCGGGCCGTCGTAGTCCGGCGTGACGAAGTGGTTGCGGATCCGGTCGAAGCCGACGTAGGCGCCGCCGCCGATGCCACCGAGCAGCACGAGCGCCATCAGCAGGGCGAAGATCGTCTTGCCCCGACCGCCCGACTTGCCGTTGCGCTTGCGCACCGCGCCGCGCCGGTGCCGGCCCTTCTCCCCCTTCTCCGACTCGTCGAACACCAGATCCAGATCGTCGATCATTGCGTCCGCCTCCGCTGCGCGTCCAGCCAGCTCTGCAGAATCTCCACCGCGGCGGCCTGGTCGACCACCGCCCGTTGACGTTTTCCCCGGACGCCACGTTCGGCCAGCCTACGACTAGCCACGACGGTCGACATCCTCTCGTCCGTCAGCGTCACCGGAACCGGCGCTATTACATCGGCCAGACGGGCAGCGTACGCCGACACGTGGACCGCCGCAGGGCCGTGTTTGCCGGCAAGATTGACCGGAAGGCCCACCACGACCTCGACGGCCTCGTGCTCCTCGATGAGGTCGACCAGCGCCGCCATGTCGGTGGGCACCGCGTCTTCCGCGGCGGTCAGGTCCCGGGCGAGGGTGACCAGCGGGGTGGCCAGGATGCCGTGCGGGTCGGAGCGGGAGACGCCGACCCGGACCTGCCCGACGTCCACCCCCAGCCGGACCCCACGGGACAGCTCAGCCATTATCGGACACCCCCGGTGACAGGCCAGGGCGGACCGGCATGGTCCGCCCTGGCCGCAGTCGGTGCGCCATCACGCGTCGGCGATCGCCTTCTCCACGGTGGCCAGCAGGTTCGGCGCCTCGGCCGCCGGCAGGCCACCACCCTGGGCGAGGTCGTCGCTGCCGCCACCGCGGCCGGAGAAGGCCGCCTTGACCAGCTCCTTCGCGGTCAGGCCGCGACCGCGCGCGGCCTGGTTGACCGCCACCACCAGGGACGCCTTGCCTCCGGCCCGGGCCGCCACGGCGACCACCGCCGGCCGGGCCGGGTCGATCCGGCCGCGGATCTCCTGGGCCAGGGTCCGCACGTCGTTGCCGGCCGCGCCCTCGGGCGCCTCGGTGCCGACGTACGCCACCCCGCGCACGTCCTTCGCCTGCGCCGCGAGCGCCGCCGCCCCGCCGAGCACCAGCTGGGCGCGGAGCTTCTCCAGCTCCTTCTCCGCGTCCCGCAGCTGGGTGACGGTCTGCTCCACCCGGTCGGCGACCTGGTCGCCGGGGACCCGGAACAGCTCCGCCAGCCGGGAGACCAGCAGATGCTCGCGGGCCAGGAAGCCGAACGCGTCCATGCCGACGAGGGCCTCGATCCGGCGCACGCCCGAGCCGACCGACGCCTCGGAGAGGATCTTCACCAGGCCGAGCTGCGCCGACCGGGCCACGTGCGTGCCGCCGCACAGCTCCCGGGCGTAGTCGCCGACCTCGACGACCCGGACCCGTTCGCCGTACTTCTCGCCGAACAGCGCCATCGCGCCGATCCGGCGGGCCTCCTCCTGGGTGGTGATGAAGGCGTGCACCTCCAGGTCCCCCAGCAGCACCTCGTTGACCTGCTGCTCCACGTCGTGCAGCACGCTCGGCGCCACCCCGGTCGGGGTGTTGAAGTCGAACCGCAGCCGGCCCGGCGCGTTCAGCGACCCCGCCTGGGTCGCCGACTCGCCGAGGAAGTTGCGCATGGTCTGGTGCACGAGGTGGGTCGCGGTGTGCGAGCGGGAGATCGCCCGCCGCCGCGACACGTCGATCTCGGCGTACCCGGTCTCCCCGGCGCGCACCTCACCCCGGACCACCTTCGCCCGGTGCACGATCAGGCCCGGCACCGGCTGCTGCACGTCGAAGACCTCGAGCTGGCCGCCGCCGACCGTGATCAGACCCTGGTCGGGCTGCTGGCCGCCGCCCTCGGCGTAGAACGGGGTGGTGTCGAGCACCAGCTCGATCGTGTCGCCCTCGACCGCCGCGCCGACCGTCGCCCCGCCGCTGAGCAGCGCGCGGACCCGGGACTCCCGGTTCAGCTCGGTGTAGCCGGTGAACTCGACCGCGCCGCCGGAGTCCAGCACCGACCGGTACGCCGACACGTCGGTGTGCCCGGTCTTGCGCGCCTGCGCGTCCGCCTTCGCCCGGCTGCGCTGGTCGGCCATCAGCCGGCGGAAACCCTCCGCGTCGACCTGGAGCCCCTGCTCGGCCGCGATCTCCAGGGTCAGGTCGATCGGGAAGCCGTACGTGTCGTGGAGCTGGAACGCCTTGTCGCCGGAGATCGCCGCTCTGCCGGCGGTCCTGGTCTCCGCGATCGCGGTGTCCAGGATCGTGGTGCCCGCGCGCAGCGTGCTGAGGAACGCGTCCTCCTCCGCGTACGCGTACTGGGAGATCCGGCCGAACTCGGCGGACAGCTCCGGGTACGACGGGGCCATGCAGTCCCGGGCCACCGGCAGCAGCTCGGGCAGCGCCCGGTCGGAGTAGCCGAGCAGCCGGACCGCGCGGATCGCCCGGCGCATGATCCGGCGCAACACGTAGCCACGGCCCTCGTTCGACGGGGTCACCCCGTCGCCGATCAGCATCAGCGCCGTGCGCACGTGGTCGGCGATCACCCGCAGCCGGACGTCGTCCGGGTGCGACTCGCTGGCCACGTGGCCGGAGTGCGCGCCGTACCGCTTGCCGGTCAGCTCGGCGGCCTTGTCCAGGATCGGCCGAACCTCGTCGATCTCGTAGAGGTTGTCGACGCCCTGCATGATGGACGCGATCCGCTCCAGGCCCATGCCGGTGTCGATGTTCTTCGCCGGCAGCTCGCCGAGGATCGGGTAATCCTCCTTGGAGGTGCCCGGACCCCGCTCGAACTGCATGAAGACGAGGTTCCAGAACTCCATGTAGCGGTCCTCGTCGACCGCCGGGCCACCCTCACGGCCGTACTCGGGGCCGCGGTCGTAGAACAGCTCGGAGCACGGGCCGCACGGGCCGGGAATGCCCATCGACCAGAAGTTGTCCGCCTTGCCCCGGCGGACGATCCGCTCGGCGGGCACGCCGACGGACCGCCAGATCTGGTACGCCTCGTCGTCGTCCAGGTAGACCGTCGGCCAGATCCGCTCCGGGTCCAGCCCGAAGCCACCCTCGGTGACCGGCTTGGTGACCAGGTCCCAGGCCAGCGGGATGGCCCCGTCCTTGAAGTAGTCGCCGAAGGAGAAGTTGCCGTTCATCTGGAAGAACGTGCCGTGCCGGCTGGTCTTGCCGACCTCGTCGATGTCCGGCGTACGGATGCACTTCTGGACGCTGACCGCGCGGCTGTACGGCGGGGTCTGCTGGCCCAGGAAGTAGGGGACGAACTGCACCATGCCGGCGTTGACGAACAGCAGGTTCGGGTCGCTGATGGCGGGCAGCGGAGCGGACGGCACCACGGCGTGGCCGTTCGCCTGGAAGTGGGCGAGGTACCGCCGCTTGATCTCCGCCGTCTTCATCGCTGGTGCTCCTCCGGGAATATCTCTCGGTCGCCGATGCGCGGGTCCTCCCGCAGCTCGGCGAACTGGTCGTCGAACGTCTCGCCGCGGGCGAACGCCTCGTGGATCTCCTGCTCGCGCTCGGCCATCCCGACCCGGACGTCCTCCACGAAGCTACGCAGCGACTCGACGAGGCCGCCAGCGGATTCCGACAGGCCGCTGGCGATGCCGGACGGCGTGTACGCCTGCGCGGTCCGGGTCACCTTGCGCACCACCACCACGCCCACGGCCAGCCCGATGCCCAGCCAGAACAACCGCCTCATGCTCTCATCCTCCTGGTCAGCGCCGGCCGGGTCAGCGGTTGCCGCGCTTGGCGGCCCGGCGCTGCTGCTTGATGGTGTCGCGCACCTCACGCTCGGTCTCCGCGTGCCGGCGGGCCGAGGCGGCCCGGCGTACGCCGTAGCCGAACGCGGCCACCTTCACCAGGGGGTTCGCCGCGGCGGCGGAGACCACGGTGGCCAGGTTCGCCACGTTGGCGGTCACGTTCTGCGCGTGGGTGGTCATGGTGTCCACCTTGGCGAGCTGGAGGTTGACCCCGTCGAGGGAGGTCTGCACCTGCTCCAGGGCGACGTTGACGTTCTTCACGGTGGTGTTGACGTCGCCGAGCAGCGGCGTGGTCCGCTCGTTCAGGTCGTTGATCATGCGGGTCGTCGCGTCCACGGTGTGCCGCAGCCGCAGGATCGGCACCGCCAGCACGAGCACCAGCATCAGGAACGCGCCGGCCAGGATCAGCCAAGCGATCTGTCCACCATCCACGCACGTCCTCCTCAAGCAGGGTTCCGGGATCCAACGCCCGGAACGCGCCACCGTCATACCCACACCGGCACGCGGCCACCCACGAGGGTCAACGCGGCGGGCGCGGGCCTGCCAGCCCCAGACCCTACCGTCCGTGATGGAAAGCGGCTCAGGACGGTGAGCGTGTCTGTTCGCCGAGCGGATCGTCGGTGAGGGTGGGGTACGGATCCTCACCGGTCAGTGACGGGTCGGTGCTCGGCTGTGGTCGGGTCCGCTCGTCGTCGATCGCGTTGCGCACCTTCACCGACACCAACGAGCCGGTGCACTTCCCCGCTGCGGGCGAGGGCGCCGGAGACGGCGCCGGTTGCCCGTTGACCGGCGGCAGGGCGCAGGTGGGCTCGCGTACCCACAGGTCGAGGGTGAGCTCGTCCCGGCGCCAGCAGGTGTAGCTGCCCTTGGCGGGCTGCTCCGGGCAGCGGCTGACCTTCCACCGCCGCCAACCGTCCCGGGTCAGCGCCTGCTCGTACGCCTGGGTGGTCTCCTTCGGCGCCCGCTGCGACTCCACCGTGCGCTCCCGCAGCCGGCAGTCCTGCAGGCACCAGCGGCTGCCGCTGACGTTGTCGACGGTCTTCACCGTCGCCCAGCTCGGCACGTCGAGCGCGTCGAGGGAGTCGAAGACCGGGTCCCGGCTGAGCGTACGCAGCCCGAAGTAGAGCGGCACCGCGCCGAGCAGCACCAGGCTGACCAGGGCGAGGATGCCCATCCGCAGGCGACGCCGCTCGCGCATCTGCCGGCGCAGCTCGGACCGGGCGCCACGCAGGCCACCGGCGGCCGTCCGGTCGTCCTCCGCGGGCTCCGACCCGGCCCGGCGCAGCGTCGGGTCCGCCGGTTGCGGTCGCGGGCCGATCGGCTCCGCCTGCGGTACGACCACGGCGGCCCGCGCCACCGCGGGCGCGTCCCCGGGCCGACCGGACGGGGGTACGGAGGCCGCGCCGCGCGGCTCCGGGCGGCCCGGCTCCCGCTGGGGTGGGGTGGACCGGCCGGTCGGCGGCTCGTCGGCGCCGACGGGCCGGGTCATCGGGGCGGCGGCCCGGGCCGCCGCCGGCTGCCCACCCGAGGTACGGAGGCCGGGCTCGGCGCCGCCGGGCTGGGGGCCGAGCCGGTCGGCCGCGGGCGACCGGGGTGGGGCGGGACCGTCGGGCGCGACACCGGGCCGGGCCGCGCCGCGCGCCGGTCCGGCGGGCCGGCCGTCGCCGACGGCCGGGGACGGAGCGGGACGACCGCCGTCGACCGGTGGCGGTCCCGGCCGGCCGGTCGGGGTGGGACCGGCGGGCGCGCCGCCGGGACGTGCCGCGCCGCGGGCGCCGGTGGGCTGATCGGGTACGGCCGCCGATCCCGGCGGCACCGTGGCACCACCGGTCCGTCCGGTGGCCGCCCGTCCGGGGCCGGCGGGGGCGGCCCGTCGGCCGGTGGGCGGCTCCTCGCCGGCGAGGCCGGCCGGTCCGGTCCGGTCGACCACCGGCATCGCCGGGTCGCTGTGGTGTCCGCGGCCGGCCTGGCGCAGCCAGTCCGCCGGCCGCTCGGGGCGGTCACCGCGCGGCCCGTCGCCGCCGTTGCGCCCGCCGCGACGGGGGCGGGGGTGGCCGGCCCGTCCGTCCCGGCCCGCCGGGCCGTCGGGCTGTCGCCGTCCTCGGCTGCGGCACGACGGCCGGCCGGCAGGTCGGTTCCACCGGCGGCGCGACGGCCGGCCAGCGGCCCGGTGACCTCCGGGCCGGCCGGGCGGCCAGCAGGCGATGGGGCGTCCGGCGCGGCCGGGCGGCCACCGGTCGGCGGCGCGTCGGACGCGGCGCGACGACCGGTCGGCGGTGCGTCCGGCGCGGCACGACGACCGGTCGGCGGGGCGTCCGGCGCGGCACGGCGACCGGGCGCGGACGGGTCAGCCGGCTCGGGTCGGGGGCGCCGACGGTCCGCCGCGCGCCCGGGGTCGGTGCCGGGTGCGGAGCGGGCGGCGCCGGGCGACATGCCGTCCGCCGGCAGCGGTGGCGCGTTGCCGCTCATCGACACGACCGGCTGCTCGGGCTCACCGGCGCGGCGCCGACCGCCCGGGCGCGGCACACCGGGCCCGGTGGGGCCGTCCGCAGCGGCCGGGTCCACGGGCGCCGGCGCGCGACGGCGACGCCCCTCGGGCCCAGCCGAGCCGGGGCGCGGCGCGCCGGGGGACGGGGCGACGGTCGGGTAGGGCGCGCCGGGCGGAGCGGCACGCCGGCCCGCGCCCGAGACCGGGCGGACACCCGGATCGGCGCCCTCGGGCATCCCCCGCCGGCCCGCGCCGGCACCGGGCCGAAGTCCAGGATCGGTCCCTTCCGGAACCGCACGACGACCCGCGCCCGAGACCGGACGGACACCCGGATCAGCGCCCTCGGGCATCCCCCGCCGGCCCGCACCCGGGGTGGGCGGGGCGGACGCCGGGGCGCCCGGCCCCTCGGGGCCACGCCGGCCGGCGCCCGGCGGCGGCGCGGACCGCGGGCCGCTGGAGGGCATGCCCGGGCCCGGCGCCGGCCAGCCGGTCGCGGGCGGTTGGCCGCCGCGGACGGGACCGCCGGCGGTCGGCGGGACCGCGCCGTGCGCGGCGGTGGACCCGCCCGCGTCGCGGCGCGGGGGTCGGGACGGCTCGGTGGGGCGGCGAACGGGCGCGGCCGGCTCGGGCGACCCGGGCCAGGGCCCGTCGACTGGGCGCGACCGGGCGGCGGCCGGGTCGGGCCCGCCGGGACGGACCGGGGGCGCCGCCGGCCCGGCCTCGGCCGGGTTGCGCTGCACGGACGGCCCGTCGGGCCTGGGGCGACCCGCGACGGGCGGGGGCACGGCTCCCGGCCGGGCAGCCCGGCCCGGCTCGGGCGGCGCGGGACGCGGGGGCGGACCGGCGGGCGGCACCGGGCCGCGCGCCGGCGCCGGACCGGGCGGGGACGCCTGGCCGGGGCCGCCACCTTCCGGTCCGAGTTCCGTACGCTGCTGCTTGGCCGTACGCAGGTCGTCGATCCAGCCGAACTCCTCGCCGGCGACCGCGTCCTCCGGCTCGGCGTCGGCCCTGCCCCGTCCCCACCGGCGGCCCTTGGCCCGAGGGTCCCGCCGCTCGTCGGGGCCGTCCTCCGGCCGCTCCGGACCTCGCGCCATCACTGCTGACCCTCCCCGACAGCGTCGCTGCCGCCCTCATCCGCCCCGCTGACCTGCTCCGGACCCGCCGGGCGACCACCGTTCACGGCGACCGGTGCGGGCTGCTCACCCCGGGCCGGCGGTGCGGGCAGCCCGCGGACGATCCGGCGCAGCGCCGGCAGCCGGGTGGCCACCGACCGCTCGGCACCATGCCCGCTGGGCTGGTAGTAGTCGGTCCCGACGAGATCGTCCGGAGCGTACTGCTGGGTGACCACGCCGCGATGGTCGTCGTGCGGGTAGCGGTAGCCGGCGCCGTGCCCGAGGCCCCGCGCGCCGGAGTAGTGCGCGTCGCGCAGCCCACGCGGGACCGCGCCGCCGCGACCGGCCCGAACGTCGGCGATGGCGGCGCCGATGGCGGTGGTGGCCGAGTTCGACTTCGGGGCGGTGGCCAGGTGGATCACCGCCTGGGCGAGGTTGAGCTGCGCCTCGGGCAGGCCGACGTACTCCACGGCGTGGGCGGCGGCGGTGGCGACGCTCAGCGCGGTGGGGTCGGCCATCCCGACGTCCTCGCTGGCGAAGATCACCAGGCGGCGGGCGATGAAGCGGGCGTCCTCACCGGCGACCAGCATCCGGGCCAGCCAGTGCAGCGCCGCGTCCACGTCCGAGCCGCGCATGCTCTTGATGAACGCGCTGGTCACGTCGTAGTGGGCGTCACCGTCGCGGTCGTAGCGGACAGCGGCGACGTCGACCGCCTGCTCGGCGGTGGCCAGGTCGATCCGGCCGGCGCCGAGCGCGGTGGCGGTGGCGGCCGCCGCCTCCAGCGCGGTCAGCGCCTTGCGGACGTCCCCGCCGGCGAGGCGTACCAGGTGGTCCTCGGCGTCGGTGGCCAGGGTGAGCGCGCCACGCAGGCCACGCTCGTCGGCGACCGCGCGGCGCAGCAGGCCGCGCACGGCGTCGTCGGTCAGCGGCTGGAGGGTGAGCAGCACGCACCGGGACAGCAGCGGTGAGATGACCGAGAAGTACGGGTTCTCGGTGGTCGCGGCGAGCAGGGTGACCGTCCGGTCCTCCACCGCGGCGAGCAGCGAATCCTGCTGGGTCTTGCTGAACCGGTGCACCTCGTCGATGAAGAGCACGGTCTGCGGGCCGCCGGTGCGACGTTGCCGGCGGGCGGTCTCGATCACCGCCCGGACGTCCTTGACCCCGGCGGAGAGGGCCGACATGGCGACGAAGCGCCGGTCGGTGGCCCGGGCGACGAGGTGGGCGATGGTGGTCTTGCCGCTGCCCGGCGGGCCCCAGAGGATCACCGACATGGGCGTCGCGCCGCCGACCAGCTGCCGCAGGGGCGCGCCCGGGGCGAGCAGGTGCTCCTGGCCGACCAGTTCGTCGATGCTGGCGGGCCGCATCCGCACCGGCAGGGGCGAATCCTCCCCGGCGGCGGTGAACCCGTCGACACCGCCGGAACCCGCGGGGGCGCTGGGCGCGCCGGCGGGTTCGCCGAGGGTGAAGAGGGCTTCGGACTCCATCACGAAGACAGTACCGGGCCCGGTCGGCGACGCTGGAATCGCGCCGCGCACCGGGCCCGGTGATCCGTTCCGGTCAGCCACGGCCCGGACGGCGTCCCCGGTACCAGCGGCCGCCGCCACCGCCGCGCGGGCCGGAGCCCACCCCGGCCAGGTAGAGCGAGAGCAGCAGGAAGCCGATCAGGGCCAGGGTCCAGTTGTTGAAGAGGTCGGGGGTGCCGAGGTTCGTGTTCAGGAAGTCGAGCAGCAGCGCGAAGCCGAACACGATGGCCGCGAGAATGGCGAGCATGTCGTTCCTCCGGTGGGGGTTCCCAGTAGGTCGGCGCCTGATGTACCCAATCGGTCTGTTCGTCAATCTCCACCGTGGAGCGGTCCGCCCCCAGGCTCGGCCAACGCCAACATCGGCGTTCTAGGCTGGCGGCATGATCACTGCCGACCAGGTCCTGGTGGGTCGGGACGCCCTCCTGGCCGCCACCGGACACCACCCGTACGCCCGGCACGCGCTCTGGCGCGACCACCAGCCACGCGGCTGGCGCCGGGACGAGGCGGTGGGCTGGCTCCTGCCGCCGGAGCAGGGGCCGGCCGGCGGGGCGCTGGGGCCGGCCGCCCCGGCGGTCGACGTCTTCGCCGGTCTCGTGGCCGACGGGGCGCTGCGCCCGGGCCACTGGCTGCACCTGCCCCGCACCACGGCGGCGGAGCTGGCCGGGCGGCTGACCGTCGCCCGGCTCGACGAGTGGGACTTCCTCTGGACCACCACGCCCCCGCCGCCCCAGCCTGAGCAGGAGCGGGTGGTACGCCTCACCGAGGCCGACCACCCGGCCCTGGTGGCGCTGATCGAGGAGTCCTTCCCGACCACCACCTCCCGCCCCGGCGACCCGCGCATCGTCGACTGGTACGGCATCCGCGACGGCGACCGCCTGGTCGCCTGCGGGGCGGACCGCAGCCGGGGTGACATCGGCTTCCTGGCCGGGCTGACCGTGGCCACCGACCGGCGGGGGCGCGGCCTCGGCGCGGCGCTGACCGCCGGGATGACCCGGGCGCTGTTCACCCGGTACGACCACGTCGCCCTCGGCGTCTACACCCACAACGTCGGGGCGATCCGGCTCTACCGCCGGCTCGGCTACACCGGTGCCGTGCCCCGCAGCTCCGTCCACCTCGGCTGAGCGGAGCGGGGCCCCTGGCACCGCATTCCGGGCAGGGGCCCCGCTCGTTGGCGCTCAGCTCGCCCGGGCCGCGGCACCCTCCCGGGTCGCCGGCTCGGCGGGCGTGGGCGGCACGGCCGGAGCCGGACCGGCCGGCGCGCCGGCGAGGGCGTCGCCGGGACCGGCCGGCGGAGCCGGGAGGGTGTCGTCGGGCTCGTCCGCGGGGACCAGCGCGGCGTTCCGACCGGCGCGCCAGGCCGGCAGGTAGAGCGGGGCGGCCACGGCGAGCACCACCGCGCCGACCAGCATCGCCATGGTCACGCTGCTGGCGTCGGCGATCGCGGTGAGCAGCACCGCGCCGAGCGCGAAGCCGGGCTGCCCCATCATCGAGTTCAACGAGATCACGCTGGTGCGGTACGGCCCGTCGACCTGGCGGTGCAGCAGCCCCATGTGCAGCGGGTTCGACGCGCCGTGCACGGTGTAGCAGGCGAGGTAGGCGATGAGCACCCCGACCGGGCCGGCGAACACGCCCATCCCGAGTACCGTCACACCCTGCAGGATCCGCAGCAGCGCGGCGCTCGGCGCGGCGCCGAGCCAGCGCAGCAGGAGCGGGGTCGCCGCGGCGCCGGCCGCCGAGACGAGCCAGGCCGCGGAGCTGGCCGGCCCGAGCAGCGCGGCCGCGCGGTCGGCGTTGCCGACCACCTCGGCGAGGCGGACCGGCAGCAGCGACTCGAAGGTGACCATGCCGAAGCCCCAGAACAACTCGACGGCGACCAGGGCGAGCAGCACCCGGGAGCGGCGCAGCAGCCCGAAGGCCTGGCCGACCATGCGCGGGGCCTCGGCGACCGAGGCGCGCAGCGCGCCTGAGCCCTTGGCCGGGCCGGTCTCCACGAGGAGGACCAGCAGGGCGACCAGGGCCACCGCCTGCAGGGCGATGGCGACCAGGACCGGCACGGTCAGGGCGCTGACCGGCCCGACCGGGCCGAGCGCGATCAGGCCACCGCTGAGCAGCGCGCCCCCGGCGATGGCGACGCCGGAGA
The DNA here is from genome assembly GCF_045207895.1 of Micromonospora sp. NBC_00898. Taxonomy (NCBI): domain Bacteria; kingdom Bacillati; phylum Actinomycetota; class Actinomycetes; order Micromonosporales; family Micromonosporaceae; genus Micromonospora; species Micromonospora sp. NBC_00898. Next base: position 1,155,815 of record NZ_CP108775.1, on the reverse strand, counting down.
CGGTACCGGCGAAACCGAGGCCGCGCTCGTACTCGGCCTTCGGATCGGCGGCGAGGGTGGCGTCGACGTACCAGGACTCCAGCGGGCCGCTGTCCAGCGCCCGATAGACGCCCTGCAGCGCCCAGACCAGGAAGAAGAGCCAGAAGGAGTCGGCCACCGCGAAGAGGCCGAGCGAGACCAGGCTGAGCGCCCAGGCGGTGGCCAGCACCGGCTTGCGGCCGAGCGCGTCGGCGAGCCCGCCGGTCGGCAGTTCCAGGGCCAGGACCACCAGCCCCTGGGCGGTGGAGACCAGGCCGATCTGGGACAGCGACAGGCCGCGCTCCTGCATCACCAGGATCATGACCGGGATCATCAGGCCGGTGGGCAGCCAGCGCAGGCCGTAGAGGGTGAGGTAGCGGAACCGGACCTGGCGTACGGACAGCGCGCTCATCGCATCTCCTGGATCAACGGGTAGGCGGCGAGGAAGACCTGCACCGGCTCGGCGTCCGGCTCGGCGGCGTCCGCCTCGTGGTGGTAGCGCTCGAGTACCTGCCACACCTCAGCCTTGAGCGCCTCCAAGCGGGCCGGCGGGATGGTCAGGAAGATGTCGCCCATGCCGAAGGCGTCCCGCCAGGCGGGCGACCATTCGTGCTGGGCCGCGAACCACCGCTCGGCGTGCTCGACGAGGAGGCGCACCTGGTCGCCCTGGATCCACTCGATCGCCGCCCGGGCGTCCGGGTCGTCGTCGAAGTCGGTCGGCTCCCAGTTGGTGACGTCGTGCGCGGCCCGCCACCAGCGCTGCCGGCCGGTGCCCCGGTCGGGGTCCTCGACGACCAGGCCGACCTCGGCGAGCTGGCGGAGGTGGTAGCTGGTGGCGCCGGTGTTGGTGTTGAGCAGTTCGGCGAGGGCGGTGGCGGTGGCCGGACCCTTCACGCGCAGGGCGCCGACCAGGCGCATGCGCAGCGGGTGGGCGAGCACCCGCACCTGGCGGTGGTCGATCCGCACCGCGCGCGGCGCGGGCCGGGTCCCCGGGTCGTCGTTCTCCATGCCTTGCACAATATCCGTGCACACTTCCTATGCACAATAGTTTTGCATAGGAAGTGTGCACGATCCGACGGTGGCGGCGAGGAGGTCAGGCGGCGAGGAGTTCGCGGATCCCACGCAGCCGGGTGCGCAGCAGTCCGGCGGCGCGGGTGGAGTCGAGGCGCACGTCGGTGGGGCGGAGCAGGCCGGAGGCGGCACCGGTGGTGGTCTTCATCCCGGCCGGGTCGATCCCCTCCCGGCGGGCCACCAGCAGGCCCAGCTCGGCGCGGCTGACCGCGTCCGGGCCGGCCACGTTGAGCGGGCCGGCGTACCCCGAGGGCACCAGTTCGAGGACGGCGGCGGCCACGTCGACCACGTCGACCGGGCAGCGGAGCTCGTCGGTGAACAGGGTGGCCCGGCCGGCCAGCGCGTCGCGGCAGAGCTGGATCTGCTTGCTCCCCTCCCCCACGATCAGCGAGGTCCGGACCAGCACGGCCCCCGGGTCGATCGCCCGCACCGCGGTTTCCGCCGCCGCCTTCGCCGCACCGTACGGAAAGACCGGGCTGGGCGGGTCGTCGTCCAGATAGGGCGACGGCCGGCCGGCATGCAGCGCGTCGCTGGACAGGTGGACGAGGCGGGCCCCCACCTCGGCGGCGGCCACCGCCACGTGCGCGGCCCCGTCGGCGGTGACCGCCCAGTCGGCGTACCGGTAGGGCGTGCCGATGACGGCGTCGGGGCGTACCGCGGTGACGAGCGCGCGCACGGCGGACCGGTCGGTGACGTCGAGCCGGCGCGCCTCGACGCCCGGCACCGCGACGGCGGCCGAGTGGTACGTCCCGACCACCCGCTCCCCCGCGGCCACCGCCTGCCGGCAGATCTCCGCGCCGAGGAAGCCGCTGGCCCCCACCACGAGCAGTGTCATCCCAGTCCTCGTTTCCCGAAAAGGTCGAGCGGTCCGCGTCATCATGACGCGGACCGCTCGATCACGTGGGGACGGCTCAGACCGGGTCGGCCACCGGGGCGGCCGGGCCGGCGGTGCCGGCGTGCGGGCCGGTCGCCGCCTTGGGCTTGGCGTCGATGCCGGCCTCCAGACGCTGCTGCGCCGTGATCGGCGTCGGCGCGCCGGTCAGCGGGTCGAACCCGCCCCGGGTCTTCGGGAAGGCGATGACCTCGCGGATCGAGTCGGCGCCGGCGAGCAGCATGCAGACCCGGTCCCAGCCGAAGGCGATGCCGCCGTGCGGCGGGGCGCCGTACTTGAACGCCTCCAGCAGGAAGCCGAACTTGTCCTGCGCCTCCTCCGGGGTGATGCCCAGCAGGTCGAAGACCCGCTTCTGCACGTCGCCGCGGTGGATACGGATGGAGCCGCCGCCGATCTCGTTGCCGTTGCAGACGATGTCGTACGCGTACGCCAGGGCCCGGTCGGGGGCCTCCTCGAACCGGTCCACCCACTCGGCGTTCGGGGAGGTGAACGGGTGGTGCACGGCCGTCCAGCCGCCCTCGTCGGTGCGTTCGAACATGGGCGCGTCGACCACCCAGCAGAACGCCCAGGCGCTCTCGTCGACCAGGCCGGCCCGCTTGGCGATCTCGATGCGGGCCGCGCCGAGCAGCTCCTGCGCCTCCCGGGTGTTGGTGCTGGCGGCGAAGAAGACCGCGTCGCCCGGCTTGGCGCCGACCGCGTCGGCGAGCCCGCCCAGGTGCTCGGCGGAGAGGTTCTTCGCCACCGGGCCGCGCGCCTCGCCGGTCTCCGCGTCGAGCACCACGTACGCCAGGCCGCGCGCGCCGCGCGCCTTGGCCCAGTCCTGCCAGCCGTCCAGCTCCTTGCGGGACTGGGCCGCGCCGCCCGGCATGACCACCGCGCCGACGTAGCCGCCCGCGTCGATCGCGCCGGCGAAGACCCGGAACTCGGTGCCGCGCAGGTACTCGGTCAGCTCGGTCAGCTCGACGCCGTAGCGCAGGTCCGGCTTGTCCGAGCCGTACCGGGCCATCGCGTCGTGCCAGGTGATCCGCGGGATCGGCCGGGAGATCTCGTACCCGGCCAGGTCCTTCCAGAGCGCCGAGACGATCGCCTCGCCGAGGTCGATCACGTCGTCCTCGGTGACGAACGACATCTCGATGTCGAGCTGGGTGAACTCGGGCTGCCGGTCGGCCCGGAAGTCCTCGTCGCGGTAGCAGCGGGCGATCTGGTAGTACCGCTCCATGCCGCCGACCATGAGCAGCTGCTTGAACAGCTGCGGCGACTGCGGCAGGGCGTACCAGCTACCCGGCTGAAGGCGGACCGGGACCAGGAAGTCGCGCGCGCCCTCCGGGGTGGAGCGGGTCAGCGTCGGCGTCTCGATCTCCAGGAAGTCCCGCTCGTGCAGCACACCCCGGGCGAGCTGGTTGGCCCGCGAGCGCAGCCGCATCGCGTTGGCCGGGCCGCTGCGGCGCAGGTCCAGGTAGCGGTACTTGAGCCGGATGTCGTCGCCGGCCTCGATCTGGTCGTCCACCGGCAGCGGCAGCGGGGCCGCCTCGGAGAGCACCTCCAGCTCGGTGGCGGTCACCTCGACCTCGCCGGTGGGCAGGTCCGGGTTCTCGTTGCCGGCGGGGCGCCGGGTCACCTCGCCGGTGACCTTCACGCAGAACTCGTTGCGCAGCGCGTGCGCGTCCTCCTCGCGGAAGACCACCTGGACCACGCCGGAGCCGTCGCGCAGGTCGACGAAGATGACCCCGCCGTGGTCGCGCCGGCGGGCCACCCACCCGGCGAGCGTCACCGTCGAGCCGGCGTCCGCGGCGCGCAGGCTTCCGGCATTGTGGGTACGGATCACGGCTGGCAACTCCTCATCGTGGAACAGTCCTCACCGACATTCTGTCAGGGACGGCCGCCCTGTCTCTGGGGCACCCGGCAGACCGGCCCATTCGGACCCGGGGGGTCTGCCGATCCCCGTCCGGCGGGCCGCTCGGGCGGTTACCGTGGCCGGATGCGTGCCGTACCGACCTGGGCCGTGGTCGCGGCGGGGGCGGCGCCCGTGCTGCTGGTGTCCGGCTGGACGATCGCGGGCGCCCGGCAGCCCGCCGGGTACGACCCGGTCCGGGACACCATCAGCGAGCTGGCGGGGCAGGACGCGACGGACCCCTGGATCATGGTCGGTTGCCTGGCGCTGCTGGGCTGCTGCTACCTGGCGACCGCCGCGGTGCTGCACGCGGCCGGGCTGCCCAGCCGGTTCCTCCTCGCCGTCGGCGGGGTCGCCACCGTCGCGCTGATCGCCTTCCCCCGGCCGAAGGTCGGCGGCTCCCTCGGCCACGGCATCGTGGCGACCGTGGCCGTCCTCGCCCTGGCGCTCTGGCCCGCCGGGTCGGCGCTGCGGCTGCCGCGTGGGCCGGACAGCGGGCACCCGACCCGGCCGGAGCCGCCGTGGGCGTTCCGCCGGCCGGTGGCGCTGGGCGTCACCGCGCTGCTGCTGGGCCTGTTCGGCTGGTGTGCCTTCGAGGTGACCGGCGGCTCGCGGACCGGGCTGGCCGAGCGGGTGACCGCGGCGGCGGTCGCGCTCTGGCCGCTGCTGGCGATGCTCTCCGCCCGGCGGGCGTGGCTCGCCGGGACGCGGCGGAGCGGGCCGCCGGTCGGCCGGCGGCCCGCTCGCGGCGGATCGGTCAGTAGACGCTGACGCCGTAGACGCTCAGCGGCTCCGTGACCGGCTGGAAGTAGGTGGTGCCGCCGGAGGAGCAGTTGCCGCTGCCGCCGGAGGTGAGGCCCAGCGCGGTGCTGCCGGCGAAGAGCGAGCCGCCGCTGTCGCCGCCCTCGGCGCAGACGTTGGTGCGGATCAGGCCGGAGACGGAACCCTCGGCGTAGTTCACCGTCGCGCCGGTGGCGGAGACGGAGCCGCTGTGCACGCCGGTGGTGCTGCCGCTGCGCTTGACGGCCTGGCCGACGTACGCGTTGCCGGCCGTGGTGATGTCCTGGTAGCTGCCGTTGTAGAGGTAGACGTTGCCGGGGTGGGACACGCCGCTGGCGTAGCGCACGATGCCGTAGTCGTTGCCCGGGAAGCTGGTGCCGGCCCGGCTGCCCAGCACGGTGGTGTGGCTGGAGTTGGAGTACCAGGTGGACCCGAGGTTGGTGCAGTGCCCGGCGGTGAGGAAGTAGTAGGTGCTACCGCTGCGGACGTTGAAGCCGAGCGAGCAGCGGTAGGCGCCGGTGTAGATGGCCTGCCCGCCGGAGAGCCTCTTGCTGAGCACGCCCGGCTCGGAGACCAGCCGCGTCGCGCCGTTGGTGCGGGCCGCAGCGGCCCGGACCTGCTCCAACTTGGCGCCGGTGACCGTGCTGTCGTAGGAGACCACGACCTGGTTGGTGGCCGGGTCGGTCCACCAGGCGGTTCCGGGGATCCTTGCGGAGCGCTCCAGCTCGGCGGTGGCGGCCTGCAGCGCCGCGGCGCCGCGGGTGACGAGCTTCGGCGTGGCGCCGGCGGCGCGGACCGCGCGGGCGGCGGCGGCGTCGGTGACCGCGACGACCATCGTGCCGCTGGCGTCGGCGTACGTGCCGGCGGCGCGGTCGCCGAGCCGGGCGGCCAGGTTGGCCGCGGCGTCGGGGGAAGCGGGCGACGAGGGTGCCGCCTGGGCGGGCGCGCCGAGCAGCGAGCCGGCTACCAGGGTTCCGGCGACGGCGGCGGTGACGGCGCGGCGGAGCGATGACCTCGTGGGTCGCATGAACAACCTCCCGGATGGGGGTGGGGGGCCCAACTCATGGCGAGGACCCTGAACCAACCCGGCCTAGCTGCGGCAACCGGCCGGGCTTGGTTGAAGTATTCACATATTTAAGATCGTAGACAAGACCTCGGTTTGCCCGAATTCACCCACCGGCCACATGTAACGGCTCCGCACCATTGTGGACAATGACTGTCATCTATAACATCCGGTCACCGTCGCATTACCGGCACCCGCGATCCGGAGGCCACGATGACCATCCCCCGACGCGTGCTGGCCGCCCTCGCCAGCCTGACCGCCCTCGTCCTGCTCGCCGCCAGCCCGGCCAGCGCCGCCGCCACCGCACCACCCAACTCGATGGCCAGCCTCGGCGACTCGATCACCCGCGGCTTCAACGCCTGCGGCTGGTACGTCGACTGCACCTCGCGGTCGTTCAGCACCGGTGACTACTCCACCGTGAACAGTCACTACCTGCGGATCCGCGCGGTCAACCCGAACATCCAGGCCCGCAACAACAACGACGCCCGCAGCGGCGCCAAGTCCGCCGACATTTACGGCCAGGCCGGCACCGCGGTCAGCCAGGGCGTCGAGTACGTCACCATGCTGATTGGCGCCAACGACGCCTGCACCGGCTCGGAAGCCACCATGACCCCGGTGACCACCTATCGGGCCAACATCGACAGCGCGCTCAACCGCCTCAAGGCCGGCCTGCCCAACGCCCGGGTCGCGGTGATCAGCGTGCCGGACATCTACCGCCTCTGGTACATCGGCAAGGGCAGCGGCAGCGCCCGCAGCGCCTGGTCGGCGTTCGGCATCTGCCAGTCGATGCTGGCCAACGCCACCTCGACCGCGCAGGCCGACGTCGACCGGCGGGCGCGGGTTCGACAGCGGGTGGTGGACTACAACACCCAGCTCGCCCAGGCCTGCGCCGCGTACGGCACGAACTGCGACTTCGACGACAACGCGGTGTTCAACTACCCGTTCGTGCTGAGCCAGGTCTCGACCTGGGACTACTTCCACCCGAACACCAGTGGCCAGGCGGTGCTGGCCAGCGTCTCGTACGCCAACGGCTTCGGCTGGTAAGCGCTCCCCCGCCCGGCGCGCGGACGGCCCGACCGCCCGCGCGCCGGGTCGCGCCTCAGCTCCCGCGGCGCGCCCCGGGGCCCGGCCGGGGCACCACGTCGCGGGGGTCGGCGACCTCGTGCCCCTCGGCGCAGCGCAACTCCACGTGGACCTCGGCGCCGCAGTCCCGGTGGGTCACCCGCAGCGGCGAGCCCTCCGGGTCGGCGAGGTAGCGGTCGCCCCAGCCGAGCACCGCCACCAGCACCGGCCACAGGTCGAGGCCCTTGCCGGTCAGCCGGTACTCGTGACGCAGCCGGCTGCCCGGCTCCCGGTACGGCTCGCGGCGCAGCACGCCCTGCTCGACCAGGGTGGCGAGCCGGTTGGTGAGCACCTGCCGGGGGATGCCGGTGCGTACCCGCATGTCGTCGAAGCGGCGGATGCCGTTGAACACCTCGCGGAGCACGACCAGGGTCCACCGCTCGCCGAGCACCTCCATCGCCCGGGCGATGGTGCAGTTCTCGACCGACCAGTCCAGCGCCGCGGGTCTCATGCCGACCAGGCTAGGTCTGATTGACAGACTCAGCAAGCGCTGCGAGGCTGAGTCCATGACACAGACGCAGGACCGCAGCCGTACCTTCTCCTGGTCCGACCCGGCCGCCGGCGCGGCCCACGTCGGCCGGCGCAGCGGCCTGGAGCTGCTCCGCGCGATGATCGCCGGCGAGCTGGCCGCGCCGCCGATCATGCACCTGATCGACATGGCCCGGATGGAGGCCGACGAGGGCCGGGTCGCGGTGGAGCTGGTGCCCCAGGAGTTCCACTACAACCCGCTCGGCACCGTCCACGGCGGCGTCATCTCCACCCTGCTGGACACCGCCGCCGCCTGCTCGGTGCACACCACCCTGCCCGCCGGCGTCGGCTACACCTCGCTGGACCTGAACGTGAAGTTCCTCCGCCCGGTAACGGTCGCCAGCGGCACCCTGCGCTGCGAGGGCACGGTGCTCCAGCGCGGCCGCCGCACCGCCCTCGCCGAGGCCCGCCTCACCGACGCCCAGGGCCGCCTCATCGCCCACGCCACGTCGACCTGCCTCCTCTTCCCCCTCGACCCCCCCGCCTGACCCACCCCACTCCCGCCGATCTTGCACTTTGGGTCGCCGGTGTGGGCCTGTTGCGGCTCTTGCCGAGGCACAAAGTGCAAGATCGCGGTGGTGGGAGGTGGCAGTCAGGCGTGGGCGGCGAGGCGGGCCTCGCGGGCGGCGCGCTTCTCCTCGAAGCGGGACGCCGCCTGCTCCAGGGAGTCGAGGTGGGCGGCGACGGCCTCCCGGGCGGCCTCGCCGTCGGCGTCCAGGCCGGTCACGTTGAAGACGTCCCATTGGCGCAGCACGGGGACGACCACCTCGTCGCGGTGCTGGCGCAGGTCGTAGATGCCGGCCAGGGCGATCGCCACGGACTTGCGGGCGAAGCCGTCGATGCCCACGCCGGGCATCTGGAAGTCGGCCAGCACGTCCGCGACGGCCCGCATCGCCTGGCTCGGGGCCAGTTCGAAGGCCGCGGCGAGCAGGTTGCGGTAGAAGACCATGTGCAGGTTCTCGTCGGCGGCCACCCGGGCCAGCAGCGCCTCGCAGGCCGGGTCGCCGGTGACCCGGCCGGTGTTGCGGTGCGAGATCCGGGTCGCCAGCTCCTGGAGCGACACGTACGCCAGGGAGTGCAGCACCTCGTCGCCGTGCGCGTTGACGTAGCCCGCCGACATGTGGGTCATCCGGGCGCGTTCCAGCGCCACCGGGTCGACCGCCCGGGTGACCGTCAGGTAGTCGCGGATCGCGGTGCCGTGCCGCCCTTCCTCGGCGGTCCACCGGTGCACCCAGTTCCCCCACGCGCCGTCCCGGCCGAACAGGGTGGCGATCTCGTGGTGGTACGAGGGCAGGTTGTCCTCGGTGAGCAGGTTGACGATCAGCGCCGTGCGGGCCACCTCGGGGATGGTGGTGTCGTTCTCCGACCAGGCCTCGCCGCCGAGCGGGCCGTCGAAGGTGCGTCCCTCGCTCCACGGGACGTACTCGTGCGGGAACCACTCCTTTGCCATCGACAGGTGCCGGTCGAGGTTCTTCTCCACCACGGCTTCGAGTTCGAGGAGCAGGGCGGTCTGGCTCATCGGGGCGGTCATGCAAGTCTCCCTACGGCGGCGTAACTTACGCCACCGTAGGTCCTCTACCCCCGTACGCGCCAGTAAGGAATTCAGCTGACCAGTGGTTTCAGGTCCGCGCGCGGGGGCGTCCACTCCCCCGCCGCCGCGGCGACCTGCTCGCCGGAGCGGATGTCCTTCACCTCGTCGCCCTCGGCGCCCGGGAACCAGACGTACGGGATGCCGCGCCGCTCGGCGTACCGGATCTGCTTGCCGAACTTCGCCGCGCTCGGTGACACCTCGGTGGGGATGCCCCGGGAACGCAGCGCCTCGGCGACCTTGTTGCTCGCCGGGCGGTCCTCCTCGTTGGTGACGGCGACCAGGACGCAGGTCGGCACGCTGCGGGAGACCGTGAGCGCGTCGGCGCCGAAGAGCAGGCCGAGCAGCCGGGTCACGCCGATCGAGATGCCCACGCCGGGGAAGGAGACGTTTCCGGAGCTGGCCAGGTTGTCGTACCGGCCGCCGGAGCAGACCGAGCCGAACCGCTCGTAGCCCACCATCTGCGTCTCGTAGACGGTGCCGGTGTAGTAGTCCAGGCCACGGGCGATCCGCAGGTCGGCCACGCAGAGACCGGGCGAGTGCGCGGCGGCGGTCTCCACCACGGCGGTCAACTCGGCGATGCCCTCGTCGAGCAGCGGATCGCTCACGCCCAGGGCGCGCACCGCGTCGGCGAACGACGCGTCCGACGCGGAGATCTCCGCCAGCGCCAGGACCGCCTTGGCCTGCGCCTCGCTCGCCCCGGCGGTCTCCGCCAGCAGCTCGGCAACCTTCGCCGGGCCGATCTTGTCGAGCTTGTCCACCGCCCGCAGCGCCGACTCGGGGTCGCTGATCCCGACCCCCCGGTAGAAGCCCTCGCAGATCTTGCGGTTGTTGACCTGGATCCGCACCGGCGGGATGGGCAGCGAGCGCAGCGCGTCGCCGATCACCAGCGGCATCTCGGCCTCGTAGTGGGCCGGCAGGGTGTCCCGGTCGACGATGTCGATGTCGGCCTGAAGGAACTCCCGGTAGCGCCCCTCCTGCGGGCGCTCCCCCCGCCACACCTTCTGGATCTGGTAGCGGCGGAACGGGAACTGGAGCTTGCCGGCGTTCTCCAGCACGTACCGGGCGAACGGCACGGTCAGGTCGAAGTGCAGGCCGAGCGAGTCGTCACCGGCCGGGCCGTCGGTGTCCGCCTGGAGCCGGCGCAGCACGTAGACCTCCTTCGAGGTCTCGCCCTTGCGCAGCAACTGGTCCAGCGGCTCGACCGAGCGGGTCTCCAGGGGCGCGAAGCCGTACAGCTCGAAGGTGGCGCGGATCCGGTCCAGCACGAACTGCTCGATCATCCGCTGGGCGGGCGTCCACTCCGGGAAACCGGAGATGGGCGTGGGCTTGCTCATGGCGAACTCCTTGCGTCCCGCGCGGACCGCGCGGGGAGTCGTGGGTGCGGTGGGTCTACAGACCGCGGCTGGGCGCGGCCGGGCGCGCGCCGCCGGACCCCGCCACCTCCATGAGGTACGGGTTGCTCGCCCGCTCGCGGCCGATGGTGGTCGCGGGGCCGTGGCCGGGCAGGACGACGGTGTCGTCGGCCAGCGGGAGAACCTTCTCCCGCAGGCTGGACAGCATCCGGGGCATGCTGCCGCCCGGCAGGTCGGTGCGGCCGATCGAGCCGGCGAAGAGCACGTCACCGGAGAGGCAGATCTGCTCGGACTCCCAGGGCGAGCCGGCGCCGGGCATCCGGAACAGCACCGACCCGCCGGTATGGCCCGGAGCGTGGTCGACGGTGATCTCCAACCCGGCGAGGGTCAGCGTCGCCCCGTCGGTCAGCTCCGCCACGTCGTCCGGCTCGGCGTACGGCAGCCGACCGCCGAAGAGCTGGGTGAGGTCCATGGAGAGCGCCTTCGACGGGTCGGCGAGCAGCTCCCGGTCGTCCGGGTGGACGTACGCGGGGATGCCCCGCGCGTCGCAGACCGGCGCCACGGAGAAGGTGTGGTCGAGGTGGCCGTGGGTGAGCAGCACGGCGACCGGGTGCAGGCGGTGCTCGCCGAGCAGGGCGTCGAGCCGGTCGAGCACCCCGATGCCGGGGTCGACCACCACGCACTGCTCCCCCGGCGCGGTCGCCACCACGTAGCAGTTGGTGCCGAAGGCGTCCGCGGGAAAGCCGGCCACGAGCACGTCCGCTCCCTTTCCGTCGAATCGTCGTCCCCATCCAGCAGCCTAGTCGGACGGGCGAGCGCATTGTTCCGACCCAGCGGTCCCAGCCGTCCCGCCCGGCACAGTGACATACCCCGATAAACCCAGGCCGGACCTCGTACACCACATTCACAGCGGCTACCCGTACACTCTGGCGGGCGTGTGGCGTGGCGCACTGCCGCCGGACGGGCGGAGGACGCCCGGGCGCCGGCGACGACCAGGGTAAAGGAAGGGGAGCACGGGTGGCTTCCAGCAGGGACCGGCAGCGCAAACTGGCGCGGGCCAAGCTCGACCGGCAGCTCGCCCGGCGGGCCACGGCCACGAAGCGCCGCCGGCAGATCCAGGCCGGCGTGGGCGCCGCCGTGGTGCTCGCGCTGATCGCGCTCGGGTCGGCCTGGGCGCTGGGCGCGTTCGACTCCGAGCCGGAGAAGAAGGCGGCCGAGGACGTCTGCGTGTGGACCCCGCAGGACGCCAGCGCCAACACCAACCTCAAGGACGTCGGCACCCCGGCCACCACCGGCCTGCCGACCTCCGGCACCCGGGCGATGACGATCACCACCAACCAGGGCGCACCGATCACCGCCGAGCTCGACCTGGCGGCCGCGCCGTGCGCCGGGGCGAGCATCGCCCACCTGGCCGGCAAGTCGTTCTACGACAACACCAAGTGCCACGAGATCACCGCCGAGGGCGCGCTGCGCTGCGGCGACCCCAGCGGCACCGGCATCGGCGGCCCCGCCTACTCGTTCTACGACGAGAACGTGCCCACCCCGGCGCCGAGCCCGTCCGGCAAGCCGGCCGCCGGGCAGCCGCCGGCGTACCCGAAGGGCACGGTCGCGATGATCGCGAACCCGCCGGGCAGCAACGGCAGCCAGTTCCTCGTCTTCTTCAAGGACTTCAACCCGGCAAAGCCGGCCTACCCGGTGATCGGCAAGGTCACCGCCGGCCTCGACGTGGTGGAGAAGATCGGTGCCCTGCCGACCGTGGACAATGGGAGCGGGGCCAAGGTCAAGCCGAAGACCGACGTGCTGATCCAGAGCCTCACGGTCGGTGCGCCGACCACCGCACCGGCCGCCACCAGCACGCCCACGGCGAGCCCCAGCGCCGGCTGACCCGGCCGCCCACCCACCGCAGCGGCACCGTCCGCGCCCGAGAAGTTTCGTAAGGAGTGACCGTGACGTCCACGAGAGAGCGGCAGCGCGCGGCGGCGCGGGCCCGACTCGAGCGGGAGATGGCCGAGCGCGCGGCCCGCGCCCGCAAGCGCCGGCAGACGCAGGCGATCGTCGGGGCCGGTGCGGTCCTGCTGCTCGTGGTCGCCGGCACCGTCTGGCTGGCCACCGCCCTCGGTGGCGACGACGACAAGAAGCAGACCGCCACCTCGGCGGGTGCCGTCCAGTGCGCCTACACGGAGGTCCCCAAGGAGGGGCGCACCAAGCAGATCAAGGACGTCGGGGTGCCGGAGGCGCAACAGAAGAACGTCGGCACCCAGACCATGACGATGGACACCAACCTGGGGCCGATCACCGCGAAGATCGACCGGGCGGCCGTGCCGTGCACCGCGGGCAGCTTCACCCACCTGGCCAGCAAGGGCTTCTTCGACAACACCAAGTGCCACCGCCTGGTCACCGAGGGCATCAAGGTGCTGCAGTGCGGCGACCCGAGCGCGACCGGCAAGGGCTGGCGCGAGACCGACGGCACCGGCGGCCCGAGCTACAACATGGCCGAGGAGAACCTGCCGACCGACAAGCGCCCGCCGTACCCGGAGGGCGTCATCGCGATGGCCAACTCCGGCCAGCCGGGCAGCACCGGCAGCCAGTTCTTCATCGTCTACGGCGACTCGCAGCTCGACCCGAACTACACCGTGCTGGGCACCATCACCGGCGGCATGGACGTGGTCAAGCAGGTCGCGGCGGCCGGTGACGACAAGGCCTTCGCGCAGCAGGCCGGCGGCGGCCACCCCAAGAAGGAGATCGTCATCAACAAGCTGGCGATGAGCGACATCCAGGGCTGAGCCCACCCGTACGACGACGAAGCGCCCGCCGGCCGAAGCCGGCGGGCGCTTCCCGTTGCTCGCTCAGGCGCCCGAGGTGACCCGGTAGGCGTCGAAGACGCCGTCGACCTTGCGCACCGCGGCCAGCAGGTGGCCCAGGTGCTTCGGGTCGGCCATCTCGAAGCTGAACCGGCTCACCGCCACCCGGTCCCGGGTGGTGGTGACGGTGGCGGAGAGGATGTTCACCCGCTCCTCCGACAGCACCCGGGTCACGTCGGCCAGCAGCTTGTGCCGGTCCAGCGCCTCGACCTGAATGGCGACGAGGAAGGTGGAGGCGGAGGTGAGCTTCCAGCTGACCTCGACCACCCGCTCGCTCTGCGCCCGCAGGTCCTCGGCGTTGGCGCAGTCGTCCCGGTGCACGCTCACCCCGCCGGAGCGGGTGACGAAGCCGAAGACCGCGTCCGGCGGGACCGGGGTGCAGCAGCGGGCCAGCTTGATCCAGACGTCGCTGACGCCGCGGACCACCACGCCGGGGTCGCTGCTGCTCTGCCGGCTGCGCGGCGGTCGGGTGGCGACGGCGGTCTCGGCGATGTCCTCCGCCGCGCCCTCCTCGCCGCCGTAGGTCGCCATCAGCTTCTGCACGACCGACTGCGCGGAGACCTGACTGTCACCGACCGCCGCGTAGAGCGAGGCCACGTCGGCCAGGTGCAGATCCCGGGCGATCGCCATCAGCGCGTCCGAGGTGAGCATCCGCTGCAACGGCATGCCCTGCTTGCGCATCGCCTTGACGATCGAGTCCTTGCCGGCCTCGATCGCCTCCTCGCGGCGCTCCTTGTTGAAGTACTGGCGGATCTTGGTGCGGGCGCGCGGGCTCTTGACGAAGCCGAGCCAGTCCTGCGTCGGGCCGGCCGTGTCCGACTTCGAGGTGAAGATCTCGATCACGTCGCCGTTGGACAGCGTCGACTCCAGCGGCACCAGCTTGCCGTTGACCCGGGCGCCGATGCATTTGTGCCCGACCTCAGTGTGCACCGCGTACGCGAAGTCCACCGGCGTCGACCCGGTCGGCAGCGGGATGACGTCACCCTTGGGGGTGAAGACGTACACCTCCTGGCTGGACAGGTCGAACCGCAGCGCGTCGAGGAACTCGCTCGGGTCGGCCGCCTCCCGCTGCCAGTCCAGCAGCTGGCGCAGCCAGGTCATCTCGTCGATGTGCGCCGGCGGGCCGACGATCTGGGTGCCCTTGTGCTCCTTGTACTTCCAGTGCGCGGCGATGCCGAACTCGGCGGTGCGGTGCATCGCGTACGTGCGGATCTGCATCTCCACCGGCTTGCCGGTCGGCCCGATGACCGTCGTGTGCAACGACTGGTACATGTTGAACTTGGGCATGGCGATGTAGTCCTTGAACCGGCCCGGCACCGGCTGCCAGTTGGCGTGGATGACGCCCAGCGCCGCGTAGCAGTCCCGCACCGTGTCGACCAGGATCCGCACCCCGACCAGGTCGTAGATGTCGTTGAAGTCGCGACCCCGCACGATCATCTTCTGGTAGATCGAGTAGAGGTGCTTCGGCCGGCCGGTGGTCTCCGCCTTGATCTTGGCGGCCTTCAGGTCGGTCGACACCTTCTGGGTCACCTGGCGCAGCAGCGCCTCCCGCTGCGGCTGGTGCTCCCCGATCAGGCGGTTGATCTCCTCGTAGCGCTTCGGGAACAGGGTGCCGAAGGCCAGATCCTCGAGCTCCCACTTGATCGTGTTCATACCGAGGCGGTGCGCGAGGGGCGCCAGGATCTCCAGCGTCTCCTTCGCCTTCTGCTCCTGCTTGGGGCGGGGCAGGAAGGTGAGGGTCCGCATGTTGTGCAGCCGGTCGGCCAGCTTGATCACCAGCACCCGTGGGTCCTTGGCCATCGCCACGACCATCTTGCGGATCGTCTCCGCCTTGGCCGCGTCGCCCAGCTTGACCTTGTCCAGCTTCGTCACACCGTCGACCAGGAGGGTCACCTCCGGGCCGAAGTCCGCGCGCATCTGGTCGAGGGTGTACTCGGTGTCCTCGATGGTGTCGTGCAGCAGCGCGGCGACCAGGGTGGTGGTGTCCATGCCCAGGTTGCCCAGGATGGTGGCCACAGCCAGCGGGTGGGTGATGTACGGGTCACCGGACTTGCGGTACTGCCCGGAGTGCCAGCGTGCCGCGGTGTCGAACGCCCGCTGGAGCAGCCGGGCGTCGGCCTTGGGGTGGTTCTCCCGGTGGGAGGCGATCAGCGGTTCGAGCACCTCGCTGACCTGCGAGGTCTGCCAGGGCGCGTTGAACCGGGCCAGCCGGGCGCGCACCCGGCGGCCGGTGGGCGCGTTGGACAGCGCGAAGCCACCGCTCGGGGAGGGATCACCGGGAACCTCGGTCGGGAACGGCACCACCACGGCGCCGCCGGACGACGAGGCATCGTCCGCGGCGGCATCGGGGGCGACGCCGTTGCCAGAGCCCGTCACCCGGGCCGGCGGGTTGCCGCTCCGCTCGGCCACCGAGCCGTCCGCGTCGCCTGTCGGGTGCACCGTGCCCTCCACCGGAGGGACGACATCGTGGGACACCGGCCTCCTCACCGCTCGCCGGGATGCGCCGACCGTCCGGCCGACGTTCGTTGCAACCGGCTGTGGGGCCGGTGTTGTTCCGCGCCGGCCCGCGGCCGGCGGTCTTCCCGCCGCCGGACGGTCGCCCGCCCGGTCAGCAAAGGGCAATGCTACCCGCACGCAGGGTGCCCCGCCGCTCCGCCGGACGGTCCGCACCGGCTCCGCCCGACGGGGCGTGGCATCAAACGGTCAGCAGGGCATGGACCGGACGCGGGGCCAGCCGCTCCCGCCCCTTGAGGAAGGCCAGCTCCAGCAGCACGGTGAAGCCGGCGACCGTCCCGCCGGCCCGCTCCACCAGGTCGAGGGTGGCCTCGGCGGTGCCGCCGGTGGCGAGCACGTCGTCGACGACCAGCACCCGGTGGCCGGCGGTGAAGGCGTCCTGGTGCACCTCCAGGGTCGCCTCGCCGTACTCGAGCGCGTAGGAGGCGGAGTACGCCGGGCGGGGCAGCTTGCCGGCCTTGCGCACCGGCACCACGCCGACCCCGGTCGCGTACGCGATGGCGGCGGCGATCACGAAGCCGCGCGCCTCGATGCCGACCACCGCGTCGAACGAGTCACGCCCGTGGTACGTGACGATCCCGTCGATCACCTCGCGGAACACGTCACCGTCGGCGAAGAGCGGCATCAGGTCCTTGAACATGACGCCGGGCTTGGGGAAGTCCGGCACGTCCAGCACCCGGCTGGCCACCAGCCGGGCGACCTCCGGGCCGCTGTCTCCCCGTACCCCGGTGCTGTGGGTCTCCGTCACGGTGTTCCGCTTCCCTTCCGACGACGACGGCGTCCGCCATGCTGCTCGCACAGCATGGCGGACGCCGTCAGGTCGATCGCTACCGGGTCTACCCGTCAGCGGCGCTTGGCGCCGCCCGGCCGGTTGCCCCCGCCGCCGCTGGGACGACCGCCCCGGGCGCCGGTCGGGCGCTTGGCGGCCGGTCGGGCACCCACCTTCGGCGCCGCGCCGGCCAGCGCCGCGGCCTCCGGGTCGACGGCCTCCTCGCCGGCCTCGGCGGCCCGCGGCGCGCCCTTCGGCGCCAGCTCGCCCCGGGCGATGGCGCCCCGGCGGGCCAGCACCCGCTTGTTGTGCGCGCTGATCCGCGGGTCCTGGTTCTTCAGCAGCACCAGCAGCGGGGTGGCCAGCAGGATGGAGGTCAGGAACGCGACCGCCATACCGACGAAGAGCACCAGGCCGAGGTCCTTCAGCGTGCCCGCGCCCAGCAGACCGGCGCCGATGAAGAGCAGACCGCCGACCGGGAGCAGGGCGACCACCGAGGTGTTCAGCGACCGCATCAGGCTCTGGTTCAGCGCCAGGTTGGCCGCCTCGCCGTAGGTCAGGTTGTTGTTCGCGGTGATGCCGCGGGTGTTCTCCTGAACCTTGTCGAAGACCACCACCACGTCGTAGAGCGCGAAGCCCAGGATGGTGAGGAAGCCGATGATCGTCGACGGGGTGACCTCGAAGCCGACCAGCGAGTAGATGCCGGCGGTGAGGATCAGGTTCATGAACAGGGAGCTGATCGCGGCGACGGCCATCCGCCACTCGAAGCGCAGGATCAGGTAGATCGCCACCACCGCGATGAAGAGCAGCAGGCCGAGCAGCGCGCGTTCGGTGACCTGGCTGCCCCACGCCTCGGAGACCTGGTTGCCGCTGATCTGACTGGGCTGGATGTCGAACCTCTTGGCGATCTCGCCCTTGACCGCGTTGGCCTGCTCCGGGCTGAGCTGCGTGGTGCGCATCTCGTAGTACTGGCCGCTGGTGCTGCCGACCTTCTGCGCGGTGACCACCTCGGCACCGCCACCCTCGGCCGCCAGCGCCGAGTTGACCTGCTTCTCGGCACCGTCCAGCGTGCCGACGCTGGCCGGCACCTGGAACGAGTTGCCGCCGGCGAACTCGATGCCGAGGCTGAAGCCGCGCACGGCGAAGCTGAGCACCGCGAGCAGCACCAGCCCGGCGGCGACGCCGAACCACAGCTTGCGCCGGCCGACGATGTTGAGATCGGCCTCGCCCCGGTACAGCCGGGACGCCAGACCACTCTTAGCCATCTCAGGCCTCCTTGACGCGCGGGTTGCGGGGGTTGGCCTGCTCGGCCGAACGAGCCGGCAGGGCCCGACCGAGACCGCTGACCCGCGGGGACAGGAACGCCCGGGTCCGGGCGAACATCGTCATGATCGGGTGACGGAAGAGGAACACGACCACCAGGTCGAGCACGGTCGCCAGGCCGAGGGCGAAGGCGAAGCCCTTCACCGTGCCGACCGAGACGATGTAGAGCACCACGGCGGACATCAGGGTGATGGCGTTCGCCGAGATGATCGTCCGGCGGGCCCGGACCCAGGCACGTGGCACCGCGCTGCGCGGGCTGCGGCCCTCGCGGATCTCGTCCTTGAGGCGCTCGAAGTAGATGACGAACGAGTCCGCCGCCACACCGAGCGAGACGATCATGCCGGCGATGCCGGCGAGGGTGAGGGTGAAGCCGATCGACCGGCCGAGCACCACCAGCGCGCCGAAGACCAGCAGCGCCGAGAGCACCAGGCTCAGGAAGATCACCGAACCGAGCAGCCGGTAGTAGAAGAACGAGTAGATGATGACCAGCAGCATGCCGATGCCGGCGGCGAGCAGACCGGCCCGCAGCTGGCTGTCGCCGAGCGTGGCGGTGACGTTCTGCTGCTCCTGCGGCACGAAGGTCACCGGCAGCGCGCCGTAGCGCAACTGGCTGGCGAGCGCGTTCGCGGCCTTGTTGTCGAAGCTGCCGGTGATCTGGGAGTCACCGGTCAACACGCCCTGGATCTCCGGCGAGGAGACGATCTGGTTGTCCAGGACCACCGCGACGCGGCACTTGCCGTCCTGCCCGAGGGCGGTCTGGTCGCAGGCCTGGCCCTCGTTGGTGAACGCCTCGCGGGTGAGGTTGGTCCAGTGCTCCTGGCCCTTGCCGGTGAACTGCAGGCTGACCACCCAGGAGCTGGTCTGGTCGAGCTGGGCGGAGGCGTCCTTGACGTCGGTGCCGACCACCTTCGCCACGTCGAGCAGGTACTTGGCGCCGCTCTCGCAGGCGACCGCCCGCTGCTTCTCGTCCTTGATCGACGCCGGCGGCCGCTTGTCGAGCTGGGCGCAGGTGATGGTCGGGACGTTGAACTGCATGTCGACCGGCAGCACCGCGATCTCCTGTGGGGAGAGCGCGCCGAACGGCTTGAGCTTCTCCGCCAGCGACGGGTCGGCGGTGACGTCGGCCGGGGCCTTCAGGGCGGTGGCGGCGGCCCAGGCGGCCGGGCCGACCTTCTGCTCGACAGCCTTGCGCTGCTGCTCGACGCTCTGCGGCACCTGCTCGGTGGCGCTCGGCGACGGCGCGGCGGCGCTCGCCGAGGCCGACGGGGTCGGCGCGGCGGCGCTGGCGCTCGGGGTCGGCGTCGGGGCCATGCCGCCCTGCCCGCCGGCGCTCGGCGAGGCGGTGATCTTCGGGGCGCTCCCCGACGGCTTCGGGGAGGCGCTGCCGGACGGGGCCGGGCTCGCGCTGCCGGACGGGGCCGGGCTCGCGCTGGGGCTGGCGCTCGGGGCCGGGGCAGCGGTCGCACCGCTGCCGTCGGTCGCCTTGAGCACCTTGCGGAACCGCAGCTCGGCGGCGCTGCCGACGTCGGTCAGGTCCCGGTTCTCACCGGGCAGGGAGATGACGATGTTCCGGTTGCCCTCGGTGACCACCTCGGCCTCGGCCACGCCGTACGCGTTGACCCGGCTCTCGATGATCTGGCGCGCCTCCTCGAGGTTCGCGGCTGTGGGGGGCTTGCCGTCCACGCTGTTGGTGGCCTCGAGCGTCAGCCGGGTGCCGCCGATCAGGTCCAGGCCGAGCCGCGGCTCCAGCCGGTCCTTCCAGCCACCACTGGCGCCGCCCGAGAAGAACACCAAAAGATAGAGGACGACGAAGACGAGCCCGAGAACGGCGAGTTGCCGCCCGGGGCGCATCTGTCCCTGAGGTGGTGCCACGGCTGTCCTGTCTCCCTGTACGGTCGCGCCGCCTGCGCAGCGGCGACGAAAGTCGGGCCGGGGGTGTCCGGCCGACTGTTCTGGCGGGTCGACGCCACCGGCCGACACGCCTCCGGGTCACGACGCGGCGGCGTCGGAGGGAGTCTGGCGTGTCAGCGTCGGGCGCCGACCCAACTATCCACTTGTGGGGATGAATCCGCTGCCCCGTCGGGGCGGTCGGTCACTCCTTGACGGCGTCGGCTTCCTCGGGCGCCGGCTCGATCGTCTCCGGACGCTCGGCGCGGGTGGTCACCCGGGCGATGGCCGGGCGGGCGTACCGGGTCTGCACGCCCGGGGCGACCTCGAGCAGGACGGTGTCGTCGTCCACCTCGGTGACCGTGCCGTAGAGACCGCCGATGGTGACCACCTCGTCGCCCGGGGAGAGCGCGGACTGCATCTGCTCGGCGTCACGCCGGCGCTTCTGCTGGGGGCGGATCATCATGAAGTACATGACACCGAAGAGCAGGGCGATCATCAGGATCGGCGTCAGACCGCCGGCTCCTCCAGGACCCGCTGCAAGGTAAAGCACGGTTGTCGACCTTCCCATTGGCCTCCTCACCGGCACGAGGGGCGCCGGAGCGGAGGCGGAATCTCACGTCCTGTACAAACCGCGGCGAAGTCTAATCCCTGCACCTGAGAAGACCGAATGCGGCACAGATCACGTTCGGATCACGGCTGCTCAGGTGGCACGGAGAAGAGATCGGGCACGGGAGGGGCATCCGCGCCAAATGTACCATTCGGCGGAGTACGCCCCAGATGGTGCCAGGCGGCCTCGGTGGCGACCCGCCCCCGCGGGGTACGCGCCAGCAGCCCCGCCCGCACCAGGAACGGCTCGCAGACCTCCTCGACGGTGTCCGGCTGCTCCCCCACCGCCACCGCGAGGGTGGACAGCCCCACCGGGCCGCCCCGGAACGAGTCGACCAGCGCGGTCAGCACCGCCCGGTCCAGCCGGTCCAGGCCGAGCGCGTCGACGTCGTACACGGTCAGGGCCGCCCGGGCCGTCTCCAGGGTGACCACGCCGTCGGCCCGGACCTCGGCGAAGTCCCGCACCCGGCGCAGCAACCGGTTGGCGATCCGGGGGGTGCCCCGGGACCGGCCGGCGATCTCGGTCGCGCCCTCGTCGGTGATCGGCACGCCCAGGATCCGCGCGGAGCGGCGCAGCAGCGCCTCCAGGTCGGCCGGGGCGTAGAAGTCGAGGTGGGCGACAAAGCCGAACCGGTCCCGCATCGGCCCGGTGAGCAGGCCCGACCGGGTGGTCGCGCCGACCAGGGTGAACGGCTCGACGTCCAGCGGGATGGCGGTGGCGCCCGGACCCTTGCCGACCACCACGTCGACCCGGAAGTCCTCCATCGCGCTGTAGAGCAGCTCCTCGGCCGGCTTGGCGATCCGGTGGATCTCGTCGATGAAGAGCACGTCGCCCTCGGCGAGGCTGGTCACGATGGCCGCCAGGTCGCCGGAACGCTCGATCGCCGGGCCGCTGGTCACCCGGATGCCCGAGCCCAGCTCGGCGGCCACGATGTTGGCCAGGGTGGTCTTACCCAAGCCAGGTGGCCCCGAGAGGAGGATGTGGTCGGGCGGGGAGCCGCGCCGCATCGCGCCCTGGAGCAGCAGGTCGAGCTGATCGCGGACCCGGTGCTGGGCGATGAACTCGTCGAGGCGCTTCGGCCGGACGGTGGCCTCCGCGTCCAGCTCCGTGTCGCTGACGTAGGCCGAGACCAGGTTGTCGCCGGTCATCGGGTCCGGCCCAGGAGGCGGATGGCCTGCTTGAGCAGGACCGGCACCGGCGGGGTCTGGCCGTCGACGGTCTCGGCGACCGTGGCCACCGCCTGCTCGGCCTGGGCGCTGGACCAGCCGAGCCCGACCAGCGCCTGGCGGACCTGCTCGGGCCAGGCGCCGCCGGTCACCCCGGCCGCGCCGTCGATGCCGACCGGCACCGGGCCGATCCGGTCCCGCAGCTCCAGCACGAGCCGCTCGGCGCCCTTCTTGCCGATGCCGGGCACCCGGGTCAGCGCGGCGGTGTCGGCGTTGGCGATGGCCTTGCGGACCGCGTCCGGGGTGTGCACGGCGAGCACCGCCTGGGCCAGCCGGGGGCCGACCCCACTGGCGGTCTGGAGCAGCTCGAAGAGCTGCTTGGCGTCGTCGTCGGCGAAGCCGTACAGGGTGAGCGAGTCCTCCCGGACGACCAGGCTGGTGGCGAGCCGGGCCGGCTGGCCGACCCGCAGCTCGGCCAGGGTGCCGGGGGCGCACTGCACCGCCAGGCCGATCCCGCCGACCTCCACCACCGCGTGGTCGGGACCGGTCGCGGTCACCGTGCCGCGCACGCTGGCGATCATCGCGCTCCTGCTTCCTACTGGTTGCTCATTGCTGAGCGGTTCGGATGGTTCGCTCTCCGTTCGGCTATTGCCGGGATGGAGTCCTGGACCGGCAGTCTGGTCCGGTGGCGATCGGTCCTGTCCTGCAGGATCTGCCTCACCGCGTGGTGGGGGGTGTGCAGGGCGATGTCGGGGTCGCCTGCTCGCTGCAGGATGTTGATCGCGGCGTTCACGTCGGCCTGCCACACCACCCCGCACCAGGTGCAGTGAAACCGGTCCCCGCTGCGTCGGCCGAGCCGGCCGCAGCGGTGACAGGCTTGTGAGGTGTAGGCGGCGTTGACGCGCACGAGCGCAGAACCTCTGCGCTCCGACACGCTTGTGAGGGCCTCGGCGGTGACCCCTTTGGTCCACGCGGCGAGGCGCCGGTTGACGTTCTTGCCGAGCCTTTTACGCCCGGCGAAGCTTCTGGTGAGGTCTTCGGCGACCACGATGGCGGCCTTGTCCACGACCCCGTGCACCGCGGTGGAGATCTCCGTACGCACCCGTGCCCGGTGCCGGGCGGCCTGCCGGTCCCGCTTGACGGTCCCGAGGTTGTGGGACCTGATCCGGAGCGCTTTCGCGTGGTCACCACGCAGGGAAGCGGTGTTCGCTATCGAGCGCAGCTTCGCCCGACGGCGGTTACGTTCCTTCAACCGGTCCGACTCACCGGCCAGCAGCTCACCGAGGCGGGTGCCGTGCCGGCCGCCGTCGGAGTCGGTCAGGGCTTCGCTGTAGCCCTTGTCCACGCCGATCGTCCGGTCCCCGCACGGCCGCTGCGACGAGCGCATCTGCGACGCGTCGATCTGGTAGTGCACCTCGACCCGGCCGCCGCGCAGGATCAGCCGTAGCGTGCCAGTCGGGGCCACGGTCGACGACAGCGGGATCTTGACCATCTTGCGGCGTTCCAGGCCCGGGACCGCAAGCCACAATCGGCCGCGCGGGTCGGTGACGGTGTGGTGTCGGTCGGCGCGCACCACGATCTGATCGTGCGTGCGGTTGCGGCCCCGCTTCCAGTGCTTGCGCATCTGCCGAGCCAGGAACGGGTCACTGGCCCACCGGTCCGCAATCAGCGCGGCCAGCATCCGCTTGCGCTCGACCGGATCGTTGGTGCGCCGGTTGATCGCCCGACGCACCTGCACCTTGGCCGAGGCCAGGTTCGCTCCGATGTCGGCCATCGCGTCGCGGACGGTCTCCTTCCACGCGTTCGCCAGCACCCCGAACCGCACGTGCGTGCCGTCAGCCAGCCAGTGGTCCCGCACCTGCCGATCCCGCAGACCGGACCCGACACCGCCGATCGAGCCGTAGCGCTGCCACACCTCACTGCGAATTCGACCCAACCGACGGGCCTGCTCCACCAGGGCGGCGTACTTGCCCGCGTTCAGGCCCGTGAAGTACGCGATCCGGGTGACCTTCACTAGTCGCTCCTTCCTCGTCGTACCCGCTCGGCCGCGGCGGCCAGCTTGGACCGGGTGCCGCCCCGCCACACGTGGCAGATGGCCAGGGCCAGGGCGTCGGCGGCATCGGCCGGCTTCGGCGGCTCGGCCAGCCGCAGCAGCCGGGTCACCATGGCGGTCATCTGCGCCTTGTCGGCCTGACCGGAACCGGTCACCGCCGCCTTCACCTCGCTCGGGGTGTACGTCTGCACGGGCAGCCCGGCGCGCGCCCCGGCGAGCACGGCGATCCCGCTGGCCTGGGCGGTGCCCATCACCGTGCGGACGTTGTGCTGGCTGAACACCCGCTCGACGGCGACGGCGTCCGGCCGGTGCTCGGCGACCAGGTCGGTCAGCGACCGGTCCAGGTGCAGCAGGCGCAGCGGCAGCTCGTCACCCGGGTCGGTGTAGACGACGTAGTACGCGACCAGCGTGCAGGGCCGGCCCGGCACCCCCTCGACCACGCCGACCCCGCACCGGGTCAGCCCCGGGTCGACGCCGAGCACGCGCACGCCGCCTCCTCCCCAGCCGTCAGCAGTACGTGTGTTCGACACCCTACTGGTCGGCCCCGACGGACCCCCGGGCGGACACGCCGGGCGGCACCGGCCGCCGCCCGCGACACATACTCTGGTCCCGGAGTATGTGTCGCCGGCCCATGTGCCGCCGGCCACACAGCTCGTAACTTCTTGCGCCATGACGGCAGAACCCGTGGCGGTCCCCCACGTCGTACACGTCGACCTCTCCGGTCGTAGCGCCCTGGTGACCGGTGGTGGCAGCGGCATCGGTCGGGCCTGTGCCCTGCGCCTGGCGGCGGCCGGCGCGGCGGTGCTGGTGGTCGACCGCAACGTGGAGGCGGCCAAGGCGGTCGCCGCCGAGACGGGCGGCCGGGCCGAGGGGGTCGACCTGGCCGATCCGGCCGCGGTGGACCGGCTGGACGCCGACGTGGACATCGTGGTCAACAACGCCGGCCTCCAGCACGTCGCGCCGGTGCAGGACTTCCCTCCCGACCGCTTCACCTACATCCACCGGGTGATGGTGGAGGCGCCGTTCCGGATCACCCGGCGGGCCCTGCCGCACATGTACGCCCAGGGCTGGGGGCGGATCGTCAACATCTCCTCGGTGCACGGGCTGCGGGCCTCGCCCTACAAGTCGGCGTACGTGTCGGCCAAGCACGCCCTGGAGGGGCTGTCGAAGGTGGTCGCGCTGGAGGGCGCCGCGCACGGGGTGACGGCCAACTGCATCAACCCGGCGTACGTCCGGACGGCGCTGGTCGAGAGCCAGATCGCCGACCAGGCCGCCACCCACGGCATCGGCGCGGACGAGGTGGTCGAGAAGATCATGCTGGCCCGGGCGGCGATCAAGCGGCTGATCGAGCCCGAGGAGGTGGCGGAACTGGTGGCGTACCTCTGCTCCCCGCCGGCGGCCTTCATCACCGGCGCCTCGATCGCCCTCGACGGGGGCTGGACGGCCAACTAGTGGCCTCGCGCACAATGTCGCTCATGTCGTCGCCGGTGGAGTTCCTGGAACTGCTGGCCCGGGAGGCCGCCACGGTCGAGTTCGAGGGGCCGCTGGTGGCCGCCCGGGCCGCCGGCCTGCCGGCCGAGCGGCTGGCCGAGCTGGAGCAGGCGAAGGTGGTGGCGCTGCGGGTCCGCGCGCTGCTGGAGCGCCGGCGCCGCCGGGAGATCGAGCTCTCCGGCCTGTACGACACGGCGAGCGACCTGGCCGGCCTGCGTGACCTGGACGACGTGCTGCGGGCCATCGTCTACCGGGCCCGGCACCTGCTCGGCACCGACGTCGCATACATGACGCTCAACGACGACGAGCGCGGCGACACGTACATGCGGGTCACCGACGGTTCGATCTCCGCCCGGTTCCAGCGGTTGCGGTTGGAGATGGGCGATGGGCTCGGTGGTCTCGTGGCCCAGACCGGCAGCCCGTACGTCACCTCGAACTACCAGGAGGACGAGCGGTTCCGGCACACCGGGGAGATCGACGGCGGGGTCGGCGAGGAGGGCCTGGTCGCCATCCTCGGCGTGCCGCTGCGGCTGGGCTCCAGCGTGATCGGCGTGCTGTACGCGGCGAACCGGTCGGCCCGGCCGTTCGCCCGCGAGGAGGTGTCGCTGCTGGTGTCGCTCGCGGCGCACGCGGCGGTGGCGATCGACACCGCCCGGCTGCTCGCGGAGACCCGCTCGGCGCTGGCGGAGCTGTCGGCGGCGAACAGCACCATCCGGGCGCACAGCAGCTCGGTGGAGCGGGCCGCGGCCGCGCACGACCGGATGACCGCGCTGGTGCTGCGCGGCGGCGGGGTGGAGGACGTGGCCGCCGCGGTGACCGACGTGCTGGGCGGGGCGCTGCTGGCGCTGGACGCCGAGGGACGCCAGCTGGCCCGGGTCGGGCAGATCGAGGAGCCGGACCGGGCGGACATGGTGGAGGCGGTGGCGGCGTCGCGTACCGAGGGGCGCAGCGTGCGCCGGGGGCCGCTCTGGTACGCCGCGGTGGTGGCCGGCGCGGAGAACCTGGGCGCGCTGGTGTTGCGCCCCGACGGCGAGCTGGTCGACGCGGACCAGCGGATCCTGGAGCGGGCCGCGCTGGTGACCGCGCTGCTGCTGCTGTTCCGTCGGACCGTCGCCGAGGCGGAGGGGCGGGTCCGGGGCGAGCTGCTCGACGACCTGATCGCCCGGCCGCTGCGGGACGCCGACGCGCTGCGGAGCCGGGCCCGCCGGCTCGGGGTGGACCTGGACGCCCCGCACGTGCTGGTGGCGGTCGGCGACGACGCGATCGCCGCGACCGGTTCGGCCCGGCAGCGGGTGCTGTCCTGGGCCACCACGTACGCCTCGACCCGGGGTGGGCTGGCGGCGGCGCGCGACGGCCGGGTGGTGCTGATGCTGCCCGGGCGGGACGCCGGGGGCAGCGCCCGGGCGGTGGCCCGGGACCTGTCCCGGGTGACCGGCCGGCCGGTGACCGCCGGCGCGAGCGGCCCGTCGGCCGGTCCGGCGTCGCTGGCCGCCACCTTCGCCGAGGCGGAACGCTGCCTCACCGCGCTGGGCGCGTTGGGCCGCTCCGGGCAGGGGGCGAGCACGGCCGAGCTGGGCTTCGTCGGGCTGCTGCTCGGCGCGGTGGGCGACTCCGGCGACCGCGACGTGGCCCGGTTCCTCACCACGACGGTCGGCCCGGTGGTCGACTACGACGCCCGGCGGGGCACCGCGCTGGTGAAGACGCTGGAGGCGTACTTCGGGGTGGGTGGCAGCCTTGCCCGGGCGGCGGAGCTGCTGCACGTGCACGTCAACACGGTGACCCAGCGGTTGGAGCGGGTCGGGCAGCTGCTCGGCGCGGACTGGCAGAAGCCGGAGCGGGCCCTGGAGGTGCAGCTGGCGCTGCGCCTGCACCGCCTGCGTACGCCCGCCGGCTGACCCGGCGCCGCCGGCCGGGAGGGACGGTGGGCCGCTTGGTCATCGGGCATGATCGACGTCCGTGACCGAACCCGAACAGGATCCGTTCCGGCGGCTCGTGGCGGCGGCCAGCCGGGTGTGCCGGCTGGCGGACCATCCGGATGTCTTCGACGAGTACAACGACAGCGACGAGCTGCGGGACTTCCTGGACGCCCTGGCGGATCTCGACGAGCTGCTGCGCGAGGTGGATCCGGTCCCCCTGCCGCCGGCGGGACAGCCCGCGCCCACGGTCGCCGACGCGCTCGCCACGCTGCTCGCCCTGCCCGACGCACCGGGGTTGGAGGAGCTGACCGGGTGGCTGGACGACGAGCAGGTCGAACGGGCGCTCCAGGTCGCGTCGACCCTGTCGGACCGGCACCGGCGGACGAACCTCATCGTCCGCCTCGCACCGCGTCTCACCGAGGCGCAGGCGGAACGCGCGCCGACGGTGGTGCCGATGATGGACCGCGCGTCCCAGCAGCTGCTGACGCTGGTCGCGCTGCTGCCCCGGCTGCCGCACGGGCGACGGTCCGGGGCGGCCCGGTTCGCGCTGGCCGCCGCACGCCGACTGCACCCGGCGACGGGCGCCTCGTCGCTGGTGGAGTTGGCGCCGTGGCTCGACGCGGCCCAGCGAGCGGAGCTCTACGACATGGTCACCGGCCGGCTCCGCGACGGACCTGGCCCGGAACTCTGCTGGCTCGCGGAGCATTACCTCCCCGAACAGCGGGCCGCCGCGCTGAGCGAGATCATCGAGGTCGAGGACGGGAACGCGCGGGCGTTGCTGCTCACCGCGATCGCGCCACACCTGGACGAGGCGCAGCTCGCCGTCGCCGTCAACGCCGCGGCCGGCATCACCGATCCCGGGTTCCGGGCGCGCGCGCTGGCCGGTGTCGCCCGCTCCCTCCCCGCCGCGCGCCGGCGTCAGGCCGTGGCGGACGCGCTGGCCGCCGCCCGGGAGCCGACCGGGGACCGCCACTCCCACCTGGCCTGGAAGGACCTGTTTCCGCTGCTTGAGCCCGATCAACTCGGTGACGCGCTGGCCGCCGTCGCGGCCGTGCGCGACGGGCACAGCCGCGCCCACTCGCTGAGCCTGCTGATCCCGCTGCTGCCGTCCGACCTGCTGCCCGCTGCCACCACAGCCGCGGGAGCGATCGCCGACCCCGGCCCCCGGGCCGCGGCGCTGACCTCGTTGGTCCCGTACCTGCCCGACGAGGTCCGTACACCGGCGGTGTCGGCTGCGGTCGAGGCCCTGACCGACCGCCCAGGGGGCCCCTGGGCGTCGCACCTGCGCGTCCTGGCGCCCCACCTCACCACCGAGCAGCTCGCCGGGCTGTGGGAGGTGGCGCTGCGGGAGGAGCGGGAGTACCCGCAGGAGGGCCTGGCGACGCTGGCGCCCTTCGTGGACGCGGAGCGCCGGGGGCAGGCCCTGGAGCTGACGCTGAGCTACGAGCCGGAGCATCTGGTGGACGCGCTGCACGAGCTTGCGCCGCACCTGGACGTGCCCCGCCGGCGGCGCGCCTACCAGGAGGTCCGGCAGATCGAGGAGCCCGCGTCACGGGCGCGAGGGCTGGCGCGGCTCGTCGCGTACCTGTCCCCGGCCGAGGCGGCCGACGCGGCACAGGACGCGTTGGTGACGGCGGGGTCCCTGCGCGACCCGGGTGCGCGGTCGGCCCTGCTCGCCGAGCTGGTGCCGCATCTCGACGGCACGTCGAGGGAGACCGCACTGGCCTGGGCCTTTGCCGCCGCCATCGCGATCGAGCCGGAGGATCGCGGCTCGACCTTCCCCGCGCTCACCCGGCTCGTGCCGCTGCTTTCCGGAGCGGGCGGAGAGAACTGACGGCGCGGACCGTCAGCGGGCGCGGATGCCTTCCAGCACGGCGTCGACGACCCGGTCGGGCAGGATCCGGTCGTCCAGCTCGGGGTGCCAGCGCAGCATCCGCTGGATCAGCATCGGCCCGGTGAGCAGCGCCATGGTCAGCTCGATGTCGAGGTCGGCCCGGAGCTCACCGTCGGCGACGCCGCGCCGCAGCACCTCGCGCATCAGCTGCCGCCGGGGCTCGATGATGTTCTGGTAGAGCTGGAAGTTGTCCGGGCTGCGGTTCACCTCGGGCACCAGGCAGGGCATGATCTTGGCGGCCCGGGGGTCGATGTTGTGCCCGACCGCGCCGACCAGCAGCACCAGGTCGTCCCGGACGGAGTGGCCGGCGGGCTGCGGCAGGACGCCCTTGAGCCGGCGCAGCGCGTCGATCAGCAGGGCGTCCTTGCCGGACCAGCGCCGGTAGATGGTGGCCTTGCCGACGCCGGCGCGGGCGGCGATCGCCTCGATGGAGAGCGTCTCGATGCCGCTGCCCTCGGCGAGCAGGTCGAGGGTGGCCTCGATGATGGCCTCGTCCGCGCGGATGCTCCGCGGTCGCCCGGGCGACCGCGGAGCATCGGCAGTGGAAGTCATGTCAGACATTGTCGCCCAACCTAGGCGGTCCCGGCCAACTCCGGCTCGACGGCCGGTCGAGCCTCGGTCGGGGCGGTCGCCGGGCGGGCCGGCATCCAGCGCAGCGCGATCAGGATGCCGAGCGCGGCCACCACCGCGGAGAGCCCGGCCGCCCAGTGCATCGCCGCGACGAACGAGTCGTTGGCCGCCGCGATCAGCTTCGGCGCCGCCGGCCCGAGCTGGGCCGCCGCCGCGTACGCGCCGGAGATGGACTCGTCGGCGGCGTCCCGGGCCGGGGCGGGCAGGCCGGCGAGCGCCGAGGCGATGTCCCCCCGGTAGACCGCGGAGAGCACCGAGCCGAGCACCGCGACGCCCAGCGCGCCGGCGACCTGCCGGACGGTGTTGCTGACCGCCGAGCCGACGCCCGCCTTCTCCCGGGGCAGCGCTGACATGATCGACTCGGTGGCCGGCGGCATGATGTTGGCCATGCCGGTGCCCTGGAGGAAGGTCAGGACCAGGACCACCCAGATCGGCGTGACCTCGTCGACGAAGACGAACGCGCCGAGCGCCACCGCGGTCAGCACGAGACCGACGATCGCGACCGCCCGGCCGCCGAAGCGGCGGACCATCGCCGCGCTGCGCGGCGCGAAGAACAGCTGCGCGGCGGCGAAGGGCAGGAAGAGCAGACCGGTCTCCAGCGGGCTGTAGCCCCGCACCAGTTGCAGGTAGAAGGCGTTGAAGAACATCACGCCCATGGCGGCGAAGAAGACCAGCCCGACCAGCGCGACCGGGGCGGCGAAGCGCGGCACCCGGAACAGCCGGACGTCCAGCGACGGGTGGTCGCTGCGCAGCTCGTGGTAGATGAACCAGCCCAGCACGGCCAGGCCGCCGACGATCGAGGCCCAGACCAGCGGCCGGTCGAAGCCGTGCTCGCCGCCGTCGATGATGCCGTAGGTGAGCGCGACCAGGCCGACCACCGAGAGCAGCACGCCGAGCAGGTCGACCCGGCCCGGGTTCGGGTCGCGGGACTCCGGCACGAGGACGGCGACCAGCGCCACGCCGACCGCCACGACCGGCACGTTGATCAGGAAGACCGAACCCCACCAGTAGTGCTCCAGCAGGGCGCCGCCGAGGATCGGCCCGATCGCCACGGCGAGGCCGACCGCGCCGGCCCAGATGCCGATCGCCCGGCCACGCTCGCGCGGGTCGAAGACGTTGGAGATGATCGACAGGGTGACCGGCATGATGGCGGCGCCGCCGATCCCCATCAGGGCGCGGGCGCCGATCAGCTGCGCCGGGCTCTGCGCGTACGCCGACAGCAGCGAGGCGAGGCCGAAGATGACCAGCCCGGCCATGAGGAAGCGCTTGCGGCCGGCGCGGTCGCCGAGCACCCCGAAGGTGAAGAGCAGGCCGGCGAAGACCAGCGTGTAGGAGTTGATCGCCCACTCCAGCTCGCCCTGGCTGGCCCCGAGGCCGTGCACCGGGTCCGCGAGGGTGCGCAGCGCGACGTTGAGGATGGTGTTGTCGAGGACGACCACGAGGAGGCTGATCACCAGCACCCCGAGGATCGCCCACCTCCTCGGGTGTCCGGTGTTATCGTGCGGTTCCATGTCCGGTTCTCCCCCCGGCTTTCCCCGCGTCGAAATACGATACGGGGCAGACTCGTAACGCTGACGAGCGTAGGTGAAGGGGTTTCGATACGGAACCGGATCGTATCGTTTGTGTCTCAGGTCACGGCGCCCGCCTCGGAGTGGCGACGACCCTGGCCCGCCGCTCCACCGGCGCGGGGTACCGTCCCGCCATGGCCTCTCTTGTCCGGTCGCGGCGGTCCGCAGGCAGATGCGGCCCGCCGTGCCCGGGGCGGTCAGGCTTGATCCCGGTAAGGGTGTAGCGAGCCTGGAAGCGGTCGTCGGCGCAGGTGTAGAGCGTCGATGGAGAAGCCTCAGCCCTTCCTCGAGCTCCTACTCGACTGGACCGACGCCCGCGAGTGACGTCCGCTGTCGCCGCGATCCAGGCGACCGGGGCCGATCGGCCCAGGGACCGGACGCCCGCAGCGTCAGCGGGTCGTCCGCAACTGCCTCAGCGAGTCGCTGAGCTGCCGCTTCATCCACCGGGCAGCGGGCCGCTCGACGAACCGGTGAATCAGCCACGCGGCGACGAGCAGGGACGCGACCAGAGCGGTGATCAGCAGCCACGGCGACAGGTGGGCCTGGAGCCGCTCGATGACGGCGAGCCCGACCGTCTGGTGGATGAGGTAGAGCGGGTAGGTCATCGCTCCGGCTGTCGCGACCCAGCGCCACTTCACCCAGGAGAAGAGATTGAGGGCGACCGCCGCCATCACGAGGAAGAAGCCCGTCACGATGACGGCCGTCGGCACGAAGGAGACGTCGCGGGCCTGGGCGAGGCCGGGCAGCCGCGTGATCGAGATCAGCCAGGAGAGGCCAATGATCGACCACAGCAGCAGGTTCTGACCGAAACGGTGGATGAGGTAGAGGGCGATGCCCGCGATGAAGTAGCTGGAGTAGCCGGCCGCCACGACGTTGGTGAGCCCCTGGTTGCCGAACTTCGGCACGATCAGCGAGGCGACGGTCCAGATGGCGCAGAAGGCGACCACGGCGCGGTAGGTCAGGCCACGCGCCACGAGGCCGGCGAAGAGGATGTAGAAGATCATCTCGACGGTGAGCGTCCAGTACGACAGGTCGAGGTGCCGGATGCCGAGGAACTCCTGCATCATCGTCAGGTTGCCCAGCACGTCCCGGACCTTGAGGTCGGCGCCCCTCGGCACGGCCACGAGCACGCCGGCCGTCACCAGGACGGCGAACCAGTAGGCGGGGTAGAGCCGCACGACCCGGGAGACGAAGAAGTCACCGACGGAGCGGCCCCAGGCGCTCATACAGATGACGAAGCCGCTGATGACGAAGAACAACTGCACTCCGAGGAAGCCGTACGTGGCGACGGAGTGCAGCGGGCCGAAAGCGGTCGCGGCGGAGGGCTGCCAGACGCCGATCCTGTCACCGACGAGGTGGTACGCGACGACCATGAGTGCCGCGCCGAGGCGCAGTCCGTCGAGGACCAGCAGCCGCGGCCGCCGCCCGACAGGCGCGCTCTCGGCGACCGGCGTCTCCGCGACGGTCTGCTGCCGGGGCAGGCTGGCGCGTTGGCTCGGCTGCGTCGGCTCGGTCATCGGCGCTGCGACCGCGCGCTCGTCCATCGCCTGCGTCATCGACGTCTCCTGGTCTTCGTGGCGGTTCCGGGCCGCTGCCGGCCGTAGGACTTGATCACGGGTCTGTGATGCCGGCGGCCGGCACGACCGTCTGTTCCGCGCGGGACCGCCGGTACAGCCACAGCGCGGCGAGCGCGAAGAGCACCAGCACCGTC
This sequence comes from Micromonospora sp. NBC_00898, assembly GCF_045207895.1. Classification (NCBI taxonomy): domain Bacteria; kingdom Bacillati; phylum Actinomycetota; class Actinomycetes; order Micromonosporales; family Micromonosporaceae; genus Micromonospora; species Micromonospora sp. NBC_00898. The sequence continues at coordinate 1,123,114 of NZ_CP108775.1, read as the reverse complement.
GGCACGTAGGGATCAACCGCGAACCGCTGGGCCAGCCCGTCCAGCTGGCCAGCCTTCCAGATCAGACCCCGCGGGAGGATTTCGCCGCGGTAGGGACCCGGCCACATGAGGAAGGGCAGGATCGCGGCGACCGCGACGACGCCGGCGAGCACGCGTGCCGCGCCGTGCGAGCGGCGGACGACGTCGATGAGCACGACCGCCATCGGGCCGATCCAGAGCCAGTAGTGCGACCAACTCACCGGCGAGATGAGAAGCATGGTGAAGCCGACGACGATCATGGCCATGGCCTCCTCGCCGTGCCGCTGAAGCGCGGTCGCGAGGGCGAGGCCGGCGACCAGGACGACGACCACGGACAGCATCCACCAGATCGTATTCTGCTGGTCCGTCTCAAGCAGACGCGCGGTGAAGCCCTGCAGGGACTGGTTGCCGCCGTAACGCGGGCCGGATGTCATCAGCACCCGATGCGAGTCGAACGCCCGCCCGGTCAGCCAGTAGTCGTACGAACCGCCCGGCTGGATGACCGCGCCCAGCAGCGTGAGCCCGACGAAGGTGCCCACCGCGACGATGGCGGCCCGGATCCTCCGCGTGAGCAGCAGGTAGACCACGAAGAGGCCGGGCAGCAGCTTGGTCGCGGTCGCGGCGCCGATGAGCACGCCCTTGAACCGGCTCCGGTCGGGGAGCGCGAGGTCCGCCACGACCAGCAGCATGACGAAGATGTTGATCTGACCGAGGTCGAGGTTGCGCTGCAGCGGCTCGGTCCACACCAGCACCGCGCCGACGGCGGCGACTAGACCGAGGCGGCCGCGGGTGCCCTCGTACCCGAGCATCTTGGTGGTGAACCACACCGCCACGAGCATCCCCACGACACCCACCGCGTTCATGAGGCCGAGCGCGGTCCGATCGTCGAACCAGGTCAGCGGGACCAGGAACGGCAGGGTGATCGGCGGATAGGTGTAGGGAAGGTTCAGCGTGGTGTACCCGAGCTGGTAGACGGGCTGCCCATCCAGGAACGCGTGAGCTGCCCCGAGATACATGTTGAAATCCGTCCCGCGGAACGGACGGTCGCGCACGAAGGCGACGTACGCCGCGAGCGAGACGGCCAGCACGGCCAGACCGGGGATGAGGAACCAGTTCGGCACGCTGGTCCGCGGGCGAGCGGCAGGATCGGCCGCCACGCCGGCGGCGAACCGGCGGATGGGCTGGATGACCATAGTGGGCCGAATCCTAACTGGCATTGCGTCCCGATGCGTAACGCCCCCCGCGCATTGAGTCGCTTACAGTAGCTGACCGATCGCTCGACGTGATGCACATGGTCGAGGAGGCTGCCCGACTCCTGTCACCATGGGGCCCGAGCAGGTCTGGCCGCCGGCGGGCCCGAGCCGGCGGACGTACCCGGACCGGCCGACGGAGCAGTCGGACGCGACCGGGACGCACAGACGGACGGTGACCACGGCGGGGCTGGGGGCGACCGTGACCGGCGCAGCGATCAAGCCGGACCGCCCGGAGCCGGGCACGGTCGCCCCGAGCCCCACCGCCTGGACCGCCTAGCCCCCAGCCCTGCGCCGGGCGACTCCCCACCGCCGCGCCAGGTCGGCGACGGTCCCCCAGATCCCCCGCCGGAACAGCAGCACGACGAGGACGAAGATGCCGCCGGTGACCAGGCCGATCGCCTCGAACCCGGAGAACGACAGCCAGTCCTCCAGGCGGACCACCACCGCCGCGCCGAGCACCCCGCCCCACAGCGTGCCGATGCCGCCGAGCACCACCACGATGACCGCCTTGCCGGAGGTGGTCCAGTGCAGCACGTCGAGGGAGACGAAGCGGTGGCTCACGGCGAAGAGCCCGCCGCCGAGCCCGGCGATGAAGCCGGAGAGGACGAACGCGGTCAGCTTGTAGCGGTGCACCGGGTAGCCGAGCGCCCGGGCCCGGGCCGGGTTGTCCCGGATGCCGACCAGCACCCGGCCGAAGGGCGAGTGCACGATCCGCCAGGCGGCGGCCAGCCCGAGCAGCACGATCGGCAGCACCGCGTAGTAGAAGTAGTAGTCGTCGGTGAGGTCCAGCCCGAAGAACTCCCGGGGCACACCCTGCAGGCCGTTCTCGCCCTGGGTGACCGAGCGCCACTCGTTGGCCACGTAGTAGACCAGCTGCGCGAAGGCCAGGGTGACCATCGCGAAGTAGATCCCGGTGCGCTTGACCGCCAGGTAGCCGATCGGCACGGCGAGCAGTGCCGCGGCGAGCGCCCCGGCCAGCACGGCCGCCGGGAACGGCAGGCCGGCGTGGACCGCCACCAGGCCGGTCACGTACGCCGACGTGCCCCAGAACGCGGCGTGCCCGAAGGACATCAGCCCGGTGAAGCCGAGCAGCAGGTCCACCGAGACGGCGAAGAGCGCCCAGCAGAGGATATCCACCGCCACCGCCGGGTAGAGGCCGTTGGGCAGCCAGAGCGCCACGACCAGGCCGACGGCGAGCAGCGCGTACCGGACCCAGCCGGGGGCCCGGGCGACGGTGACCAGCCCGGACGGTGGTGCCGGCCGGGCCGCGTCGGCGGGGGTGTCGACAGCGCTGGTCATGCCGGTGCCTCCTCTCGGCCGAACAGCCCGGCCGGACGCCAGAGCAGCACCACGGCCATCACCACGAAGACGATCGTCTGGGAGACGATCGGGAACTCGGACAGGTACGCGTCGCCCCACGCCTGGACCAGGCCGATGCCGAAGGCGGCGGCGACCGAGCCGAAGATCGAGCCGAGGCCGCCGATCACCACCACCGCGAAGACCACGATGATCAGGTCGGCGCCCATCAGCGGGTTCACCGCCCGCATCGGCGCGGCCAGCACGCCGGCCAGCCCGGCCAGCCCGATGCCGAACCCGAAGACCGGGGTCACCCACCGCCCGACGTCGATGCCGAAGGCGCGGGTCAGCTCCGGCCGTTCGGTGGCCGCGCGGACCACCATGCCGACGCGGGTCCGCCCCAGCACCCACCACACCACGACGCAGAGCAGCACGGTGAAGCCGAGGATGAAGACCCGGTACGTCGGGAAGTCGAAGAGCCCGAAGTCCACCGAGCCGCTGAGCGCGGCCGGCGTGGCGTACGGGCTGGACTGCACGCCGTACCGGGACTTCACCAGGTCCTGAAGGATCAGGGTCAGGCCGAAGGTGAGCAGGAAGTTGTAGAGCGGGTCGATTCGGGTCAGCCGGTGGATGACCGCCCGTTCCAGCGCCATGCCGAGCACGGCGAGCGCGAGCGGCATGATCACCAGGGCGGCCCAGAACGGCACGCCCGCCTCGGTGAGCAGCACGTACGCCCCGAACGCGCCGAGCATGTAGAAGGCGCCGTGGGCGAAGTTCACCACCCGGAGCATGCCGAAGATGACCGCGAGCCCGAGGGCGAGCAGGGCGTAGAACGCCCCGCTCACCAGCCCGTTGAACGTGTTCTGCGCAAAGCCGGACATCAGGCCGTCACATCTTGCAGTCGGCCGAGGGGGCGCGGAACGCCTCGGCGGCCGGGATGGTCTTGAGGACCTTGACGTAGTCCCAGGGCTCGGTCACCTCGGCCTGCGGCTTCACCTGGGCCAGGTACGCGTCGTGGATGACCCGGTGGTCCTCGGCGCGGATCTTGCCGTTGCGCAGGAAGACGTCGTTGATCTCCTTGCCCTCCAGGCCCTTGATCACGGTGTCGGCGTCGTCGGTGCCGGCGGCCTGCACCGCCTCGAGGTACTGCATCGCGGCGGAGTAGTTGGCCGCGTGGGCGAAGGACGGCCGGGTGCCGGTCTCCTTCTGGAACCGGTCGGCCCACTCGCGGTTCTGCTGGTCGAAGTTCCAGTACCAGGCGTCGGTGTAGGTGGTGCCGGCCAGCGCCGCCGGGGTGAGCGAGTGGATGTCGGAGATGAACATCAGGCCCACGGCCAGCCCGATGCCCTTGTCCCGCAGCTTGAACTCGTTGTACTGCTTGACCACGTTGACCAGCTCCGCACCGGCCTGCATGGTGCCCAGCACCTCCGGCTTCGGGTTCATGCTGGACGCCTTGAGCAGGAACGACGAGTAGTCGCCGCTGGTGTTCGGGAACGGCGCGCCGTCCTTGCCGATCACCTTCCCGCCGGCCTTCTCGATCGCGGCGGAGAAGTTCTTCTCCATGTCCTGACCGAAGGCGTAGTTCGGGTAGAGGATGTACCAGTTCTTGCCGACCTGCTCGGTGGTGGTCTTCCCGGTGCCGTTGGCCAGCATGTACGTGTCGTACGCGTAGTGGAAGGTGTACTTGTTGCAGCTCTTGCCGGTCAGGTCGGTGGTCGCCGCGCCGATGTTGAAGTAGAGCTTCTTCTTCTCCTTCGCCACGTCGGCGACCTTCAGGGCGGCCGAGGAGGTCGGCACGTCGAGGATGATGTCGACGCCCTTGCGGTCGTACATCTCCTGGGCCTTGCTGCTGGCCACGTCCGGCTTGTTCTGGTGATCGGCGGTCTCCACGCTGATGTTCTTGGTGACCGCCTTGTCGCCGTACTTGGCCTTGAAGTCGGCGATGGCCATCTCCACGGCCTTGACCGAGTTCTTGCCGGACAGCTCCGAGTAGGCCCCGGACTGGTCGTTGAGGACCCCCAGCACGATCTTGTCGCCGGTCAGCTTCTGGTCGCCGCCCGAGGCCGGACCACCGCCGCCGCAGCCGGCGACCAGCAGCACCGCCGCCGAGGCGGCGGCCACACCCACGCTCCTACGCATGTCCATCCCTTTCGTACCGCGCGGTCCGCGCGGGTCAGCCGTCGAAAATTTCAAATCCCGAGGTACGCCAGCAGCTCGCGCTCCCGCGAGCGCACCTCTGAGTTGTCCATCGCCTCCGCGATGCGTCCCTCGGCCAGCAGGTAGTGCCGGTCGGCGACGCCGGTGGCGAAGTGCAGGTTCTGCTCGACCAGCAGCACGGTCACCCCGTGCTGCTTGGCCTCCCGCAGCAGGTCACCGACCTGCTGCACGAGCAGCGGGGAGAGCCCTTCGGTGGGCTCGTCGCAGAGCAGCAGCCGGGCGCCCATCCGCAGCACCCGGGCCAGGGCGAGCATCTGCTGCTCGCCGCCGGAGAGCATGGTGGCCGCCGAGTCGCGCCGGGCGTACAGGGCGGGGAACGCCTCGTAGACCCGTTCGAGGGGCCACGGGTCGGGGCCGACCCGGGGCGGCAGCGTCAGGTTCTCGGTCACGGTGAGGGTGGCGTACGCGCCGCGGTCGTCGGGGACCCAGCCGAGCCCCAACCGCGCCCGCTTGTACGCCGGCAGCTTCGTCAGGTCCCGGCCGTCCAGGGTGACCGTGCCGCGCTGGCCGGGGTGCAGCCCCATCACGCAGCGCAGCAGGGTGGACTTGCCGGCGCCGTTGCGGCCGACCAGGGTGACCACCTCGCCGGCGGCGACGTCCAGGCTCACCTCCCGCAGCACCTGCGCCTCGCCGTAGAACGCGGAGAGGTTCTCAATGCGCAGCATCAGCGGCTCCCAGGTAGGCGGTGATGACCCGCTCGTCGGCGCGGACCTTCTCGTAGGGCCCCTCGACCAGGACCTTGCCGGCCTGCAGGACGGTGACGGTGTCGGCGAGCCGGCCGACGACGCTCATGTTGTGCTCGACCATCACCACGGTCCGGCCCTTGCGGACCTTGGCGATCAGGTCGACGGTGCGGTCGACGTCCTCCAGCCCCATCCCGGCGGTGGGCTCGTCGAGCAGCAGCACCTTCGGGTCCAGGGCGAGCGCGATGGCCAGCTCCAGGGCCCGCTTGCGGCCATAGGCGAGCGCCTCGGCGGGGGCCTCGGCCAGCTCGGCGAGGCCGACCATGGCCAGCAGCTCGTCGGCGCGTTCCCGGTAGCGGTCCATCAGCTTCGCCGAGCGCCAGAACCGCCAGCCGAGCCCGCTGGACGACTGCAACGCCAGCTCGACGTGCTCGCGGGCGCCGAGCTGCGGGAAGAGGCTGGTGATCTGGAAGGAGCGGGCCACGCCGAGCCGGGCGACCCGTTCCGGGGGCAGCCCGGTGACGTCCCGGCCGGCCAGCTCGATCCGCCCGGCGGTCGGCGGCAGGAACCCGGTCAGCAGGTTGAACAGCGTGGTCTTGCCGGCGCCGTTCGGGCCCACCAGGGCGTGCACGGTCTCCGGTGCCACGTCGAGGTCGACGCCGTCGACCGCCCGGAAGCCCCGGAAGTCGCGGGTCAGCCCGCGGGCCGACAGGAGCGCTTGCCCGGCCATCGCCACATCCTCCGCAGGTGTCCGGCGACGACCGGGTCGGTGACCGGGGTCACAGGGTCGTCGCGTGGAGGAAACCTACGGCTCACCGCCGGAGTCCAGCCATGTCGACGCCCCACACTTTCCCGGCGGTCGACGCGGGGCCGGCGGACATGTCGGTCACCCCCGGGCCTGCCAGGACGGATCGACGGTGGCGAGTGGTCGGGTCACGCGAGCGCTCCCATGTGGCCCGGCCACCTGACCGGGGGCCGATCGGCGGATCACCGCCTGCGTGACCGCCCGCCGCCGCTGCACCTGGGCGCCCACGGCCCAGGCGGGGTTGGCCGCGCTTCCCGGCCAACCCCGCCCGCCACCGACCGTCACCGGGTCGCGGCGTACTCCGGCAACGCCAGGCCGTCGGCCTGGCTGAAGAAGAGCCGGGTGGTGAGCCGCCGCAGCGGCCGGGAGGTCATCGCCCGCATGGACGCGTCACGCAGCCGGATCGCGGCCTGGCTGGCCGGCAGGAAACCGGAGATCCCCCCGCCGGGCAGCTCCTGGCCCTTGTGCACATGCCCGCGCAGGGCCGCCTCGTAGCGTCGGAAGGCACCGGTGTGGTCGCCCTCCGCGGCGGCGAGCTCACCGGCGAGCACGTACGCGCCGACCAGGGAGAGGCTGGTGCCCTGCCCGGTCAGCGGGGACGGGCACCAGGCCGCGTCGCCGAGCAGCGCCACCCGACCGGCGCTCCAGGTGTCCATCCGCACCTGGGCGTACCGGTCGAAGTAGAAGTCGGGGGCGTCCGGCATCGCGGCCAGCAGCTCGGCCGTGCGCCAGCCGACGTCGGCGAAGCGCTCGGCGAGCAGGCGCTGCTGGGCCCCCCGGTCCCGACGGTCCACGTCCAGCGTCGGGGAGAGGAAGCTGAGCAGGACACTGGTCCGGCCGCGCCGGGTGGGGCGGGTGCCGACCACCCGGCCGCCGGGAGCGTTGTGCAGCTGGAACCAGCCGGTCTCGTCGGGGAACGGGGTGGTGAAGTACGCCAGGTACGCCCCGAGCGGCCGGACGTACGCCGACTCGGGGCCGAACGCGAGGCTCCGGGTGTGGGAGTGCGAGCCGTCCGCGCCGACCACCAGGTCGACTGTGCGTGGGGCGGAGCGGGTGAAGGTGAGTCGCACCCCGTCGTCGGTCTGGGTCAGCGTCTCGATCGAGTCGTCGAAGACGTACTCCACGTCGTCGCGGGTCTCCTCGTACAGCAGCCGGGCGAGGTCGCCGCGCTCGATCTCGATGTCCGCGACGATGCCTTCCCCGGCGAAGGCGTGTACCGGCATCCGGGCGCGCAGTTCGCCCCGGGCGTCGACGTACGCCATGCCCTCCTCGCGGACGCACGCGGCGCGGATCGAGTCGGTCAGCCCCATCCGGGCGACCACCTCGCGGGCGGTCCCCCGCACGTCGACCAGCTGCCCGCCGGGGCGCGGCCCGGGCGAGCGTTCCACCACGGTCACGGCGAAGCCGTGCCGGCGCAGCCAGAAGGCCAGGGCGGGGCCGGCGATGCCGGCGCCGGAGATGAGCACGGTCCTGTCGTTCACCGGGGCGCTCCCAATGGTCGTGCGTACGCCGTCAACCCGGTAGCCACCGGGAGCGGTCGGAGGGGTTCCTCCGTGCGGTGAACGGTAGGTTCCACGGTGCGCCCGCACCGCCGCCGACCTAGTACGCTGCGCCGACAGGCAGCACGATGGCCCACTCGTACTAGTACGCCGGAGGTGTCGCGATGTCCCACCACGCAGTGCAGCCGCCGTACCGGCGGATCGCGGCGGAGATCCGCCGCCGGATCGACCTGGGCGAGCTGGGCCCGGGCGACCGGGTGCCCTCGGCCCGGCAGCTCACCCGCGAGCACGGGGTGGCCATCGCGACCGCCACCAAGGTGCTCGCCCTGCTCCGCGCGGAGGGGCTGGTGCTGACCCGGCCCGGCGCGGGCACCGTCGTGGCTCCCGGCCCCGCGGCGCCGCCCCGGGCACGCCGCAGCGCCGACCGGTCCGAACCCGAGCTGACCCGGGAGCGGGTGGTGCGTACCGCGATCGCGCTGGCCGACACGGGCGGCCTGGCTGCGGTGTCGATGCGGCAGATCGCCGCCGAGCTGGACGTGGCCACCATGTCGCTCTACCGCCACGTACGCGGCCGGGACGAGCTGATCCTGACGATGGCCGACGCGGCACTGGCCGACGCGCCGCTGCCGGCCGTGCTGCCGGCCGGCTGGCGGGCCGGGCTGGACCTGCTGGCCCGGGCGCAGTGGGCGACCTACCGGCGGCACCGCTGGCTGCCCCACGTCATCTCGATCGCCCGCCCGCAGATGATGCCGCACGGCATGGCGCACACCGAGTGGGCGTTGCGGGCCACCGGCGGCCTGCGCCTGGACCGGCAACTGCGCTGGCACATGGCGATCACCCTGATGGCGTACGTGCGGGGGATCGCCACCAACCTGGAGATGCGGGCCCAGGCCGAGCAGGACACCGGCCTCACCGACGACCAGTGGGTGGGCGGCCAGGTGGCCACGTTCCAGCAGATGATCGCCGCCGGAGGCTTCTCCACCATGGCCGCGCTGACCGCCCAGGGCGACGTGGACCTGGACCTGGAGACCGTCTTCGAGTTCGGCCTGCGCCGGCTCCTCGACGGCTACGCCACGCTGGTCGCGCCCCCGCCCGCCGAGGAGTCCGGGGTCAGTCCGGGAAGGTGACCACCCAACGGGCGCCCTCGCCACGGGCCAGCCGGTCGAACGCGGCGGGCGCCTCGTCGAGTCCGATCGTGCCACTGACCAGGGGTCGCAGGTCCAGCGCGCCGTCGCCGAGGGACCGGGCCAGCTCGGGCACCTCCCGGTCCGGGTCGGAGGAGCCGTACACCGAGGAGCGCAGGGTGCGCGCGGAGTGGAAGATGTCCAGCGCGGCGAGGCTGACCAGGTCGTCCTTCGCGCCCATACCGACCACGGTGACCGCTCCCCCGCGCCGGGTGATCCGCCAGGCCGCCCGGATGGTGGCGGACCGGCCGACGCACTCGAAGGCGTGGTCGACGCCCCGGCCGTCGGTGCGGGTGCGCACCTCCTTCGACAGCCGGTCGTCGGAGCGGAGGAAATCGGTTGCGCCGGCGGCCAGGGCCAGCTCGCGCTTGGCCTCGGCCACGTCGACGGCGAGGATCGGCGTCGCGCCGGCGGCCCGGGCGGCGGTGAGCACGGCGAGCCCGACACCGCCCAGTCCGATCACCGCGACCGACTCGCCGGCGGCCACCCGGGCGGTGTTGCGGACCGCGCCGGTGCCGGTGAGCACCGCGCAGCCGAGCAGTGCGGCCTGCTCCGGCGGGAGTCCGGCGGGAACGGCGACGGCGGCGTGCTCGGGGATCACCACCTCCTCGGCGAGGGCGCCGAGGCCGAGGGTGACGTGCGCCGGGGTGCCGTCGACGGTCTCGCCACGGGCGACTGCGGGCGCCGTGTTGGCGGCGCAGAGCCACGGCTCGTCGTGCCGGCAGAACCAGCAGGCCCGGCAGGCGGGCGCCCAGTTCAGCACCACCGGGGTGCCGACCGGCAGCCGGGTGCCGGGGCCGGCCTCGGCGACCACGCCCGCCGCCTCGTGCCCGAGCACCAGCGGGTACGCGGGCGCCAGTGTGCCGTCCACCATGGACAGGTCGGAGTGGCAGATGCCGGCGGCGCGGATCCGGACGCGCAGCTCGCCGGGGCCGGGCGCGGGCAGGCGTACCTCCTCGACGCGCAGCGGCGCGCCGGGACCGCGGGCCACCAGGGCCCTCATCGCTGGATCGCCTTGATCTCGGTGAACTCGTCGACCCCGTACGCGCCCAACTCCCGGCCGAGCCCGGACTGCTTGTAGCCGCCGAAGGGCGCGAGCGGGTTGAACGCGCCGCCGTTGACGTCGACCTGACCGGTCCGCAGCCGCCGGGCCACCGCGACGGCGGCCTCCTCGTCGGCCGACCAGACCGCGCCGGCCAGCCCGTAGCGGGAGTTGTTGGCGATCGCCACCGCCTCGTCGGTGTCGGCGAACGGGATGACGGCGAGGACCGGGCCGAAGACCTCCTCCTGGGCGAGCGCGCTGTCCGGGTGCACATCGGCGAGGACGGTCGGCGCGACGAAGTGGCCGCGCGGCGGGAGCGGGGCGTCCGGCCCACCGGCGACGAGCCGCGCCCCGTCGGCGAGGGCCCGTTCGACGTGCCCGCGGACCCGCTCGGCCTGGGCTGCGGAGACCAGGGGGCCCAACCGGGTCGCCGGGTCTAACGGATCACCGAGGGTGTACGCCGCGGCGGCCGCGGCGACCAGGTCGAGGGCCTCGGCGTACCGGCTCCGGTGGACCAGCATCCGGGTCCAGGCGGTGCAGGTCTGCCCCGAGTTGAGGAAGGCGTTGCCCACCCCCACCTTGACCGCGGTGGCCAGGTCGGCGTCGGCGAGGATCAGGTTGGCCGACTTGCCGCCGAGCTCCAGGGCCACCCGGGCGATCCGGTCGGCGGCGAGGTGGGCGATCCGGCGGCCGGTGGCGGTGGAGCCGGTGAACGAGACCAGGTCCACGTCCGGGTGGGCGGCGAGCGCCTCGCCCACCACCGGGCCGGTGCCCGGGACGAGGTTGACCACCCCGGGCGGCAGCCCGGCCTCGGTGACCGCGTCGAAGAGCAGGTACGCCGTCAGCGGAGTCAGCTCGCTGGGTTTGAGCACCACCGTGCAGCCGGCCGCCAGGGCGGGGGCGACCTTGGCGACGACCTGGTGCAGCGGGTAGTTCCACGGGGTGATCGCGCCGACCACGCCTACCGGTTCGCGGACCACCAGGGAGTTCCCGACGGTCTCCTCCAGGGCCGGCCGGGCGGCGAGGTCGACCATGCCGCGCAGCACGGTCAGCGGGAGGCCGGTCTGCACCCGGGCGGCGAGCTTGAGCGGGGTGCCGAGCTCGAGGGCGACGGTCCGGGCGATCTCGTCGGCGCGCGCGGCGAGCGCGGTGTGCAGCCGGTCCAGGTGGGCGGCCCGCTCGGCGGGGGCGGTGGCCGCCCAGCCGGGGAAGGCGTCCCGGGCGGCGGCGACGGCCCGGTCGACGTCGGCCGGGGTGCCGGCGGGGACCTGCCCGACGATGTCGCCGGTGGCTGGGTTCTCGACGGGGATGACGTCGCCCTCGGTGGGGTCGACCCACCCACCGCCGATGTGCAGGTGACGACGGACCAGGAGGGCGGGGGGCGCGGCGGCGAGATCCATGGCGTCCTTCGCGGGGAGGGCGGGAAACTAGCACTGGGAGTTTGGACGCTACTCCGAACGGCCGGTCGGCTCCAGCGGGGCGAGCGGTCCGACCGTCCGCTCGTACTCGACGGCCAGGCCGTGCAGCAGCGCGTCGAGGCCGAGGGCGAAGGCGCCTTCGTCGACGCTGCGCTGGCGTCCGGCGAGCCGGTGCGCCTGCGTCAGGTGCGGGTAGTGCGCGGCGTACAGCTCCGGGTCCTCGACGAAGCCCCGGGCGAACGAGCCGAGCGCGGAACCGGCCACGAAGTAGCGCAGCGCCGCGCCGATGTGGGTGGCGCGGGCGGGCGGCCAGCCGGCCCGGACCAGGCCGCCGTAGACCGCGTCGGCCATGGCGAGCGCGGCCGGCCGCCGGCCGGGCCCCTGGGCCAGGTACGGCACGACGTTCGGGTGCGCGGCCAGTGCCTCCCGGTACGACCACGCCCACCGGCGCAGCGCCTCCCGCCAGTCGAGCCGGGCGAAGAAGCGGGTGTCCACGGTGGCGGTGACGCTGTCGGCCACCGCGTCGAGGATGGCGTCCTTGGTGGCGAAGTGGTTGTACAGCGACGGACCCTGCACGCCGAGGGCGGCGGCCAGCCGCCGGGTGGACAGGGCGGCGAGCCCGTCGGCGTCGATCAGCGCGAGCGCCGTGGCCACGATCCGGTCCCGGGTGAGCAGAGCCTGTCGGGGTCGGGGCACCGCTGTCTCTCCCTCGTGGGCGTCGCCGCTTCGCCGGCGGTCCACGTGCACCCTAGTGCGGTGTCCACTAACGTTCACCGGGTTTGCGGTGGGTGTTGTGGATCCTCGCCTGTTGGGCGAGCGACTCCCCACCGCTGGGTGGTGGGGCGGGCCTCCGCGGGCCAACCGATCCTCGCGCCGCCCGGGGTGGGCGGCGGGGGTCACGTCGGGACCGGCCGGCACCGGGGAGGTGCCGGCCGGCTCGACGGTGCGTGACCACCTCCGGCAGCACTGGTGCTGTCGGGGTGGTGGATCCGCCGCCCGGAACACGGGTGGCGATGCTGGCCGCCGCGACCAGGTCACGGTGGCCGGAGAACGCGCAATGCGGACAGGACAAGGTCCGCCCACGAGGTTTCGGCACCCGCTTTCGACAGGTGGGGCAGGTCGACGAGGTGCCTCGTTCGTCGACCAGTCGGACGGTGATACCGGCGAGGGCGGCCTTGTCGGTGAGGACCTGCAGGAGCCGGCCAATCTGCCACTGCCGCAACCGCAGGTTGTGCCGCCGCCCGGCAGGGATGTCGAGCACCCCGCGGGGGTCGCCGACGTGCAACACACCCACCCGCCGTTCCACCGCCCACGACACGACGCCGCAGGCGGCTTCGTGCTGGGCCTGACGGACCCTGCGCCGGTGCCGGCCCTCCACCAGACGGGCCCGGCGCCGGTACTGCCGCCACCGCCGAGATCCCCTCTGGCCCGGCTTCGGGGCCCGACGGGCGACGGCGCGGCGGCGGGCTTTGGTGTCGGCCAGGTGCATGCGGTGCTCGGCGCGGATCGCCCGCCCCGACACCAGAAGTGCCTCCCCGTCGGGGCCGGCCACGGCGTAGGGGTGGATGATCCCCAGGTCCACCCCGGCCACCCGGCCCGGATCCGGTTGTTCACCGGGTGGATAGACGGCAACCGGCACCTCGGCGGTCACGTCGAGGAACAGCCGGCCTCCCTCACACAGCAGGGTGACCGACCGGACCTGCTCGACCGGATACGGCACCTCCCGCGCCAGACGCACCCAGAAAGGCGCAGTGCCTTTGGCTGTGGGGATGCGCACCCGGCGCCCGTCGAGGGTGAACGTGCCGTGATACCAGCGCACCGGCACCAAACCCCGCCGACGACGCGGAAACCGCGCCAACAGGTCACCGTCCTTGCGGCGTTTCGCCGCCGCGAACCACGCATCGGAGAACCGGCGCAACACCGACCGGGCACCTGTGGTGTCCAGTTCGGCGAACGTGCCCGGCCCGGACGCCGCCAACTCCCGGCACAGCTGCTGATAGCCGACCAGCGGCGCGTCGTCGCGGCGGCGTCGCCACGCGTTGACCTCCAGCACGCACGCCCACACGTCACCGGCGCAGCGCAGCAGCCCGAAACAACGGCGCCGCTGGCCCGGCGTCACCCGCAACGCGACGCGTGCGGTGCGATGCACGACCCGCGGGGCGGCGGGATCCCGACGGCGAGGCACGAACCGAAGCAAACACCAGCCCTACGACATTTTCCCCACCCCGACCAACCCGGCCAACGTTTGCGGACACGGCACTAGCCGCGCCGCCCGGGGCGGGCCGTCCCCCGGCGGGTGGGGAACGCGGGGTCTGGACGGACGAAAACTTACACCGCTAGTTTGAGGGCGATCCATCGCCGCGCCGACTCAGGGGGACCACCGTGGACTTCTCACTCACCGACGAGGAACGGGCGGTCCGGGACACCGTCCGGTCGTTCATCACCCGGGAGGTGATGCCGCTGGAGCAGGAGGTGCTCCGCCGCGAGCGCGCCCACCGGCCCGGCCTCGACCGCTCCGAGCTGCGCGAACTCCAGCTGAAGGCGAAGAAATTCGGCTTCTGGGGGCTGGCCACCCCCGAGGAGTACGGCGGGATGGACCTGCCGGCGGTCATGCAGTCGCTGATCTGGACCGAGCTGGGCCGCACCTTCGTGCCGTTCCGCTTCGGCGGCGAGGCGGACAACATCCTGTTCCACGCCACGGAGGACCAGAAGCGGGAGTTCCTCATCCCCACCATCGAGGGGGAACGGATCTCCTGCTTCGCGATCACCGAGCCGGGCGCCGGCTCCGACGCGGCCAACATCCGGCTGTCGGCCCGCCGCGACGGCGACGACTGGGTCCTCGACGGCGAGAAGACCTTCATCACCAACGGCAACGACGCCGACTTCGCGATCGTGGTGGCGGTGACCGACCGGGAGAAGGGCGCCCGCCGCGGCGGCGCCACCGCGTTCCTGGTGGACCGGGCGATGGGCTGGCGCTCGGAGCTCATCCAGACCATGGGTGAGGGCGGGCCGGCCTCGCTGATCTTCGACGGCGTCCGGGTGCCGCACCGCAACATCCTGGGCGAGGTCGGGCAGGGCTTCACGCTGGGCATGGAGTGGATCGGCAAGGGCCGCTACACCATCCCGTCGCACGCCATCGGCATCGCCGAGCGGGCCCTGCAGATGGCGATCGACCAGGCCAACACCCGGGAGACCTTCGGCGCGAAGATCGGCACCAACCAGGCCATCCAGTGGATGATCGCCGACTCGGAGACCGAGCTGGAGGCGGCCCGCTGGCTGGTGCTGCGCTCCGCCTGGACGGTCGACCAGGGCCTGGACCCGCGGCACGCCTCCTCGATGGGCAAGCTCTACGGCGCCGGCATGGTCAACCGGGTGGTGGACCGGGCGCTGCAGATCCACGGCGGCATGGGCTACACCCGGGAGCTGCCGATCGAGCGCTGGTACCGGCAGGTGCGGCTCTACCGGATCTTCGAGGGCACCGACGAGATGCAGCGGCTGATCATCTCCCGCGACCTGCTGCGCGGGTACACGAAGATCGGCGGCCACCTGGCCTGAGCGGGAGGTGCCCGCCCCGCGTCCCGGGGCGGGCGTCCACTCAGCTCGTCAGCGCGTCGAGCGCCCGGTCGACGTCCTCCGACGTGGTGTAGAGGTGGAACGCGGCCCGGACCCGGCCGGCGCGCACCGCCGCGCGCACCCCGGCCCGCGCCAGCTTCTCCTCCGCCCCCGGCACCTCCACGGTCACGATCGCGCTGTCGCCCCGCGGCCGGCCGAGGCCGGCGAGAAACCGGTTGGCCAGGGCGACGTCGTGGTCCCGGACCGCGGGCAGCCCGATCTCGGCGAGCAGCTCCAGCGCGGGCGCCGCGCCCACGTAGGAGAACCAGGCCGGGGAGATGTCGAAGCGCCGGGCGTCGTCGGCCAGCCGCAGCGGCGGACCGTAGTAGGAGGCGTGCGGGTCGGCGCCCGCGTACCAGCCGGCGGCGTCGGGACGCAGCCTTTCGCGCAGGGCCGGGGCCAGGTAGGCGAAGGCGGCACCGCGCGGCGCCATCAGCCACTTGTACGCCGCGACCGCCACCACGTCGGCGAGGCCCGCGTCGAAGGGCAGCCAGCCGCAGGCCTGGGTGGCATCCACCGCGACGAGCGCGCCGTGCGCCCGGGCCGCGGCGACGATCCCGTCGTACGGGGCGACCGCGCCGTCGGCCGACTGCACCAGGCTGAACGCGACCAGGTCGGTGCCGGCGTCGATCGCGTCGACGAGGCCGGCCAGCGGGACGGTGCGTACCTTGACGCCCCGCTCCTGCTGTACCAGCCACGGGAAGAGGTTCGAGGTGAACTCCACCTCCGGGACGACCACCGTGGCCCCCGGCGGCAGGGCGGCCGCCACCGGGGCGAGCAGCTGCGACGCCGTGCTGCCGATCGCCACGTCCGCCGCCGTCACCCCGACCAGTCCGGCGAAGGCGACCCGGGACCGTTCGGCGGACTCGCCCCACACCTCCCAGGAGACCCGCCCCACCCGCCAGTCGGCCAGGGCCTCCTGCAGTGCCGCCCAGGCCGGGTCGGGCGGCAGGCCGTAGCTGGCGGTGTTCAGCCAGCCCGGCTCCGGCTGCCACAGCTTCTTCGCGACGTCCAACTCCATGGCGCCGACGCTACTGGCGGGCGGACCGGCCCGTCAGCGCCAATCACGCGGTGGTGGCCTCGGGGCCCGGCGGTTAGCGTCAGCCTCTCATCCACTTCGGAGGCCGCCGATGATTCTCGAGATCCGCACCTACCGTCTCAAGCCCGCCACCACGGACGAGTTCGTCCGGGTGATGCGGGAGGAGGCGGCCCCGCTGCTCGGCCGCTTCGGCATCCGAGTGGTGGCCGCCGGGGCCTCGCTCGTGCGGGAGGACGGCCACGAGGAGGCGTACCTGATCCGGGCCTTCCCCTCCCTCGCGGTCCGCGACGAGCAGGAGGAGGCGTTCTACGGCAGCGCGGCCTGGCGGGAGGGGCCGCGCGACGCCATCCTGTCGCGGATCGAGAGCTACCACACCGTGGTGCTGGAGACCGCCGACCAGGCGGCCGAGGTGCTCGGCCGGTCCTGAGCCCCGCGCCGGCGGTCGACGGCGGCCGGGGCCGCACCGGAGGATTCCGGTGCGGCCCCGGACCGGATCAGGACGGCGCCCCCGCCAGCGCCGGCGGTCGCGGGCCCGACCCGTCGTCGGGGGCTGCGACCTCGTCCGGCTCGTCCTCGTCGAGCATGGTCGCCTCGTCGAACGGGCGCTGGCCGTCGAGCACCGCCCGCGCCTGCTCCCGGTCGAACTCGCCGGTCCAGGTGCCGACCAGCACCGTGGCGACCGCATTGCCGGCGAAGTTCGTCAACGCCCGGGCCTCGGACATGAACCGGTCGATGCCGACGATCACGCCGACACCGTCGACCAGGTCGGGCCGGTGCGACTGCAGACCGCCGGCGAGGGTGGCCAGGCCGGCGCCGGTCACCCCGGCGGCGCCCTTCGAGGCGATGACCATGAACGCCAGCAGCCCGACCTGCTCGCCGATCGCCATCGGCTTGCCGAGCGCGTCGGCGATGAACAGCGACGCCATGGTCAGGTAGATCGCCGTGCCGTCCAGGTTGAAGGAGTAGCCGGTCGGCACCGTGATGCCGACGACCGGCTTGCTCACCCCGAAGTGCTCCATCTTGGCGATCAGCCGCGGCAGCGCCGACTCCGACGACGAGGTCGACAGGATCAGCAGGAACTCCCGGCCCAGGTAGCGCAGCAGCGAGAAGATCGAGATGCGCGCGACGAGCCAGAGCAACGCGCCGAGCACCAGGAAGACGAAGATCACGCAGGTGGCGTAGAAGCCGAGCATGACCTGCGCCAGGCTCTTCAGCGCGTCCACCCCGGTCGCGCCGACCAGCGCGGCGATCGCCCCGAACGCGCCGATCGGGGCGACCCACATGATCATCGCCAGCACCTTGAAGACGAGACGCTGGAGCACGCCCACCGCCCGCAGCACGGGCTCGCCTCGCGTGCCCATCGCCTGCACGGCGAAGCCGACCAGCAGGGCGACCAGCAGCGCCTGGAGCACCTCCCCCTCGGTCAGGGCGGAGAAGAGGGTGGTCGGAATGATCCCGAGCAGGAAGTCGACCGTCCCGCCGCTCCCACCGCCGGCGGCGGCCTTGCCGGCGCCGGCCACGTCCGGGCCCAGGTCCAGGCCGGCACCGGGGTGGATGAGGTTGCCGACCACCAGGCCGATGGCCAGCGCGACGGTGGACATGACCAGGAAGTAGCCGAGGGCGAGCCCGCCGACCTTGCCGACCCGGGCCGCCTGGCGGACGGATCCGACGCCGAGGACGATCGTGCAGAAGATGACCGGTCCGATCATCATCTTGATCAGGTTGACGAAGCCGGCGCCGAGCGGCTTCAACTCCTTGCCGAACTCGGGGGCGGCGAGGCCGACCACGATGCCGGCGAGGACGGCCAGGATGACCGCCAGGTAGAGGTACCGGGTCCGGTCCCGGCGGGCGGGCCGGGCGGCCACGGGGGTGGGTGTGGTGGTGTCCATGCCCACAATGTGACGCGCATCTCAACACAAGGCATCCTTGCGTTCATTCTGTTCACCCCCGGGACTCGCGACCGGAACCGGAACCTGACCGGTGCGCCACACTTGCGGACGACCAACCGAGTGGAAGGAGGGGACGTGGCCCGACGCCAGTGGAGCATCGCGGGTCAGCTGTTCGCCCTCCAGGCCGTGGTGGTGACGTTGCTCGTCCTCGCCGGGGCGGCGGGCGCGGTCTGGCTCGCCCGCAGCGACTCCCGCCAGGCGGCGGAGGAGGAGGTGCTCGCCGTGGCGCAGACCGTGGCCCGCTCCCCCGACGCCCGCACCGCGCTGACCTCCGCCGACCCGGCCGCCGCCCTCCAGCCGTACGCGGAGTCGATCCGGGTGGCGACGGGAACGGACTTCGTGGTCGTGATGGCCCCGGACCGGACCCGCTACTCGCACCCCAACCCGACCCTGATCGGGCAGCCGTTCATCGGCGACATCGGCCCCGCCCTGGCCGGCGAGCCGTTCACCGTCACCAACGTCGGCACGCTCGGCGAGTCGGTGCGCGCGGTGGTCCCGGTGTACGGCGACGACCATCGGATCATCGGTCTGGTCTCCGTCGGCATCACCACCGAGGCGATCAACAAGAAGCTGCTCGCCCAGATCCCGGTGCTGCTGGCCGCCGCCGTACCCGCCCTCGCCCTCGCGGCCACCGGCTCCTGGCTGCTCAGCCGCCGGCTCCGCCGGCAGACGCACGGTCTCGGCCCGAGCCAGATGACCCGGATGTACGAGTACTACGACGCGGTGCTGCACTCCGTACGGGAGGGGCTCCTGGTGCTGACCCGGGACCGCCAGGTGGCGCTGGTCAACGACGAGGGCCGCCGCCTGCTCGGGCTCGCCGACGACGCGGCGGTCACCGACCAGCCGGTCGCCGGGATCGACCTGCCCCCCGCGGTGGCCGAGCTGCTCGACTCCGGGCGGGACGCGCACGACGAGCCCGTGCTGGCCGGGGACCGGGTGCTGGTGGCCAACCAGCGGACCACCCGGTTCGAGGGCGCCGTGCTCGGCACCGTGCTGACCCTGCGCGACCAGACCGAGCTGCGCAACCTGGCCAGCGAGCTGGACTCGGTACGCGCGCTGACCGAGGCGCTGCAGGCCCAGACGCACGAGTCGGCCAACCGGCTGCACACCGTGCTGACCCTGGTGGAGCTGGGCCGCACCGACGAGGCGGTCCAGCTCGCCACCCGGGACCTCGCGCTGGCCCAGCAACTCACCGACCGGGTCGTCGGCGCGGTCACCGAGCCGGCGCTGGCCGCCCTGCTGCTCGGCAAGTCGGCGCAGGCCGGCGAGCGTGGCGTGGATCTGGTGATCGAGCCGGACTGCCGGCTCGACGACAACCCGCTGCCCACCGCCGACCTGCTCACCGTCGTGGGCAACCTGGTCGACAACGCTCTCGAGGCGGTGGCCGGGACCGACCCGCCGCGCCGGGTACACGTCTTCGTCGGCACCGTCGACGACGACATCGTCGTCCGGGTCGGCGACAACGGACCGGGGCTGGACCCCGACCGGGTCGCGGACGCGTTCCGACGCGGCTGGTCGACCAAGAGCGCCGGCCGCGGCCTGGGCCTGGCGCTGGTCGGGCAGGTGGTGCGGCGGCACGGTGGCCGCTGCGACGTGGCCGCCGCCGACGGCGGCGGGACGGTGTTCACGGTCCGGCTGCCGATCCCGAAGGGCCGGTCGTGACCGACATCCGGGTGCTGGTGGTGGAGGACGAGCCGCTGCTGGCGCAGGCGCACAAGGCGTACACCGAGCGGGTGCCCGGCTTCGCGGTGGTCGGGGTGGCGCACACCGCGCGGGAGGCGATGGCGGCGCTGCGGCACCGGGCGGGCGAGGACGTGGACCTCGTACTGCTGGACTTCCGGCTGCCCGACCTGCACGGCCTGGACGTCTGCCGGGCCCTGCGGGCGGCGGGCAGCAGCGTCGACGTGCTCGCGGTGACCTCGGCCCGGGACCTGGCGGTGGTCCGCACCGCCGTCTCCCTTGGAGTGACCCACTACCTGCTCAAGCCGTTCACCTTCGCCGCGTTCCGCGACAAGCTGGAGCGGTACGCCGACTACCGCCGCCAGGCACTCGCCGAGGGTGAGGTCGCCGCCCAGCACGAGGTGGACAGGATGTTCGCCACCCTGCGCGGCGCGGCGCAGCACACCCTGCCCAAGGGGCTGGACGCGCAGACGTTGAACCGGGTGCTGTCCGCCCTCTCGCCGGGCTCGGGCCGGTCCGCGACCGAGGTGAGCCAGCAGACCGGCATCTCGCGGGTGACCGCCCGCCGGTACCTGGAGTACCTGGTCACCGCCGAGCGCGCGGTACGCACACCCCGCTACGGCATGCCCGGCCGCCCGGAGGTCGAGTACCGGCCCGGGTGAGGGTCAACGGCCGGCGGTCAGGTCGTCGAGGACCCGCCGCACCTCACCGCGGCTGCAGTCGAGGTCCCACGCGGCGATCTCCGGCAGCGGATGGTGCTCCCGCAGCTGCCGCCACACCCGCAACAGCTCGGTGGAGGGCATGACCGGACGGGTCAGCTGACGTTGGCCGGGCCGAGGACGCTCTTCAGGTCGCCCATCAGCGCGGTGGTGGCGGCGACCCGGAACGGGCCAAGCCGCAGCGTGGTCACCTTGCCGCCGTTGAGCAGCTTGACGTGCACCTCGGTGTCGCCGGGGTGCAGCACCAGGGTCTCCTTGAGCTTCTCCACCAGCGGCGGCGTGCAGCGGTGCACCGGGATGGTCAGGGTGACCGGCTTGTTCGCCGGGTTGCTGCTGATGTCGGGCATGGACATGTCCATCGCCATGATCCGCGGGGTGTCGTCGCGCCGGTCCACCCGGCCCTTGACCACCACGATCGCGTCCTCGGCGATGTACTGCCCGATCACCTCGTAGGTGTTCGGGAAGAACAGCGTCTCCACCCCGCCGGCCAGGTCCTCCAGCGTGGCCGAGGCCCAGGCCCGGCCCTGCTTGGTGACCCGGCGCTGCACGCCGGAGAGGATGCCGGCCAGGGTGACCACCGCACCGTCGGGCACCCCGCCCTCCTCCGCGAGCGCGGCGATCGTGGTGTCGGCCGCCGCGCCGAGGACGTGCTCCAGGCCGAACAGCGGGTGGTCGGAGACGTACAGGCCGAGCATCTCCCGCTCGAAGGCGAGCTTGTCGCGCTTGTCCCACTCCCCCTCGCCGATGGTCGGCATGACCGTGGTGCTGCTGCCGGTGTCCGCCTCGCCGAAGCCGGCGCCGAAGAGGTCGTACTGGCCGACGGCCTCTTTGCGCTTGACGTCGGCGTACGCGTCGATGGCGTCGGCGTGCACGGCGAGCAGGCCCTTGCGCGGGTGGCCGAGCGAGTCGAAGGCGCCGGCCTTGATCAGCGATTCGATGGTCTTCTTGTTGCAGACCACCGCGTCCACCTTGGACAGGAAGTCGTAGAAGTCGGCGTACTCGCCCTTCTCCTCGCGGCACCGCATGATCGAGGCGACCACGTTCGCGCCGACGTTGCGCACCGCGGCCAGGCCGAAGCGGATGTCCTTGCCGACCGGGGTGAACGGCCCGGCGGAGGTGTTCACGTCGGGCGGCAGCACCTGGATGCGCATCCGGCGGCACTCGGACAGATAGAGCGCCATCTTGTCCTTGTCGTCACCGACGGAGGTGAGCAGCCCGGCCATGTACTCGGCCGGGTAGTGGGCCTTGAGGTACGCGGTCCAGTACGAGACCAGCCCGTAGGCGGCCGAGTGCGCCTTGTTGAAGGCGTAGCCGGCGAACGGGACCAGCACGTCCCACACCGCCTGGATCGCCGCGTCGGAGTAGCCGCGCTCGCGGCAGCCGTCCCGGAACGGGATGAACTCCTTGTCGAGGATCTCCTTCTTCTTCTTGCCCATCGCCCGGCGCAGCAGATCCGCCTGCCCGAGGGTGTACCCGGCGAGGATCTGCGCGGCGCGCTGCACCTGCTCCTGGTAGACGATCAGGCCGTAGGTGGGCGCGAGGACCTCCCGCAGCGGCTCCTCCAGCTCCGGGTGGATCGGGGTGATCTCCTGCTGGCCGTTCTTGCGCAGCGCGTAGTTGGTGTGCGAGTCGACGCCCATCGGGCCCGGCCGGTAGAGCGCCAGGACGGCGGAGATGTCCTCGAAGTTGTCCGGCTTCATCAGCCGCAGCAGCGAGCGCATCGGGCCGCCGTCGAGCTGGAACACGCCGAGGGTGTCGCCTCGGGCCAGCAGGTCGTAGGCGGCCGGGTCGTCCAGCGGCAGGGTCAGCAGGTCCAGCTGCTTGCCGTGGTTGAGCTCGATGTTCTTGACCGCGTCGTCGATGATGGTCAGGTTGCGCAGGCCGAGGAAGTCCATCTTCAACAGCCCGAGCGACTCGCAGGTCGGGTAGTCGAACTGGGTGATGATCGCCCCGTCGGCGTCCCGGCGCATCAGCGGGATGTGCTCGATGATCGGCTCGGCGGACATGATGACGCCGGCCGCGTGCACACCCGTCTGCCGGATCAGCCCCTCGATGCCCTTGGCGGTGTCGATCACCTTGCGCACGTCCGGGTCGGACTCGTAGAGGCCGCGGATCTCGCCGGCCTCGGCGTACCGCGGGTGCTTGGGGTCGAAGATGCCGGTGAGCGGGATGTCCTTGCCCATCACCGCCGGGGGCATCGCCTTGGTGATCCGGTCGCCCACCGCGTACGGGTAGCCGAGCACCCGGGCCGAGTCCTTGATCGCGGCCTTCGCCTTGATCGTGCCGAAGGTGGCGATCTGGGCGACCTTGTCCTCACCCCACTTGTCGGTGACATACTTGATCACCTCGCCGCGCCGACGCTCGTCGAAGTCGATGTCGACATCCGGCATGGAGACGCGCTCGGGGTTGAGGAACCGCTCGAAGATCAGGCCGTGCGGGATCGGGTCCAGGTCGGTGATGCCCAGGGCGTACGCGACGAGCGAGCCGGCGGCCGAGCCACGGCCCGGACCGACGGCGATGCCCTGGCTCTTCGCCCACTGGATGAAGTCGGCGACCACGAGGAAGTACGACGGGAAGCCCATCTGGTTGATGACGCCCAGCTCGTACTCCGCCTGGACGACGTGCCCCTCGGGGATGCCGCCGGGGTAGCGGCGGGCCAACCCGGCGAAGGTCTCCTTGCGGAACCAGGACTCCTCGGTCTCCCCCTCCGGCACCGGGAAGCGGGGCATCAGGTTGTGGAACTCGAACATCCCGGTCGGGTCGACCTTCTCGGCCACCAGCAGGGTGTTGCGGCAGCCCTCCAGCCAGATGTCGGAGGAGTCCACGGCGCGCATCTGGTCTGCGGACTTGATGAAGTAGCCGCCGCCCTCGAGGCGGAACCGGTTCGGGTCATCGATGTTGCTGGCGGTCTGCACGCAGAGCAGCACGTCGTGGGCAGTCGCCTGCTCTTCGACGGTGTAGTGCGAGTCGTTGGTGACGACCGGCGGGATGCCAAGCTGGCGGCCGATCTCGACCAGGCCGTCCCGGACCCGGCGCTCGATGTCGAGGCCGTGGTTCATCAGCTCCAGGAAGTAGTTCTCCTTGCCGAAGATGTCCTGGTACGCCGATGCCACCTTGAGTGCCTCGTCGAACTGCCCGAGGCGCAGCCGGGTCTGCACCGCGCCGGAGGGGCAGCCGGTGGTGGCCATGATCCCCTCGGCGTGCTCGGCGATCAGCTCCATGTCCATCCGCGGCCACTTGACGTAGTGGCCCTCCATGGAGGCGCGCGAGTTGAGCGTGAACAGGTTGTGCAAGCCGGTCTTGTTCCGCGCCCACATGGTCTTGTGGGTGATCGCGCCGTTACCGGAGACGTCGTCGCTCTTCTGCTCCGGCCGGCCCCACTTGACCCGCGCCTTGTGGAAGCGCGACTCCGGCGCCACGTACGCCTCGACGCCGAGGATCGGGGTGATGCCGGCGGCCATCGCCTGCTTGTAGAAGTCGTTCGCGCCGTGCATGTTGCCGTGGTCGGTGATCGCCACCGCCGGCATGCCGAGCCGGTTCGCCTCGGCGAAGAGGTCCTTGAGCCGGGCCGCCCCGTCGAGCATCGAGTACTCAGTGTGCACGTGCAGATGCGCGAACGAATCGCCCATGCGTGGCGCCCCCCCGGGTCGGCTTCGTGGGTGGTGAGAAGTCGGTCGGCCCACCCTATCCCCGCCCGGAGAGGCACCTCCAGCAGCCGCGCGGGCAGATCACCGTCAGGGTGGTGTGGATCTCCCGCACCAACCTGCGCGGCCGGTGAGTCGGCTGCCGGACTCGGCCGGGCCGAGGCCGCGGGACCGGTCGTAGCCTGGACGGCACGGCACCTCGGGCGAGCACGGGAGGCAGTCATGCCCCTCGCGGAGGGTATCGACGACCTGGCCAGGTCCGCCGCGCGCGGCGACCCCGGAGCTCTCGACGTGCTGCTGGCGGCCGTCCGCCCGGAGGTGCTGCGGCTCTGCGCCCGCCTGCTGCCCAGCCGAGAGGACGCCGAGGAGGCGTGCCAGGACGCGCTGCTCGCGCTGGCCAGGGGGATCATGCGGTTCGAGGGGCGGTCGTCGTTCCACACCTGGCTGTACCAGCTCACCGCGAACCGGGCCCGGTCGACCTACCGCGTACTGCGCCGGCGCTGGCTGGTCGAGGCCGGCGGCGTGCCGCTGCCCGACCCACCCGATCCGCGGCGGACCAGCGTGGTCGCCGGAACCCGGCTCGACCTGCTCGACGCGCTCGACTCGGTCCGCCCCGAACTCGCCGAGGCGGTGACCCTGCGCGACATCCTCGGCCTGAGCTACCGCGAGATCGCCGCCCTGCTGGACCTGCCGGAGGGGACCGTGAAGTCCCGGATCCACGTGGCCCGCCAGCAGCTCCGCCAACGGCTGGCGGACGACCGGACATGAACCCACGATTCCTCGAACCGAACAGGCCGCGGCGGCGACAGACACGGTGAAGGGCCCGCTCACCGAAGGAGGACCGCCATGAGAAGCAGCATCCCTGGACGCCGGCTCTCGTCCGCGGCCACGGCCGTTGCGCTGATCGCTGTCATCGGGGCGTGCGGGGAGGAACCGGTCTCGCCACTTCCGGTCCAGCCGCCCACCGCGGCGACCGGGGTCACTCCGTCCGGACCATCCGACACGCCGACGACCCCGCGACCCGCTTCGGTCGCCTCCCCGCCGTCCGCGACCGGGGGCATTCCCCGAGCCACGCCGTCGGCGACCGGGGTGCCCGCCTGTCTCGGGGCGATCCGCTACGACCTCAAGGTGGACGAGCAGGAGCTGGCGCTGCTCACGTCGCTCTGCCTGGCCACCGGCGGAGTCCTCCGCATCGAGGGGATCGGACCCGGTCAGGTCACCGTGGACCGGAAGGACCTGGCGTCCACCAGCTACGAGGCGGGAGTCGTGAACGTCCGCTTCCTGCGTCGCGGAACGGTCGCGGTCACGATCCCGCACGGCGGCCGGACGTACACAGTGACGGTGGTGGTGCGGTAGCCCGCGCGGGCCTACCGCACCCGCACCCCGGCGAGCAGCGTGTCGACGAAGTCGGCGCCGCTGCCCGCCGGGGGTGCGATCTGCACGTAGATCAGCCCGCTGCGGCCCGGTCCGAGGCCCGCCGCCTCGACGATTTCCGGCCTGCCGCGCTCGCAGCCGAACCGGGCCACCACCCAGTCGACCCCCGCCTGGCGGGTCCTGCGCACCGGCGCGGCGGCGCAGGTCGCGTGCGGGCGTTCGGCGAGAAAGCCCTCGGGGCCGGTACGCGCGGCGATGCTGGCGGAGAGACCGACGAAGGCACCCGGCAGGCTGGCGTGGGCCGCCCACCGCTGCGGGTCGGGCGACATCACCAGCGCCGGTTCGAGCCGACCGTCGTCGCCGAACTGGCCCGCCCAGCCGGTGCCCGCCGCCCGCCACCCTGCCGGGAGCGCGACGGTGAGCGGCCCGCTCGTCCAGGTGGCACGCGGCCGTTGAACGATCGCGGCGTCGCTGGCCGTACCGGCCAGTCCGACGAGCACCATGGTCGCGGCGACGCCGAGCCGGTGCCGGCGAACGGGCTGCCACCCGGTCGACCGGCCCGCACCGGCGGACCCACCCGTGGACGTCGCCGCCCGCCGCAGTGCCGAACCGAAGGCCGCCGCGTCGGGGTAGCGGTCTGCCGGGCGGGGTGCGGTGGCCCGGCGAAGCACCGCCGCCACCTTCGGCGGAACCTCCTCCCGTAGCCGGCTCGCCGCGCTCGGCCGCGCCACCTCGACGCCGAGAAGTCGGACGCCGAGGCGACCCAGGCCGAACACGTCGGCGCGGGTGTCGACCACCGCGAACGGATCGTCCTGCTCCGGCGCCATGTAGCCGGGGGTGCCCGCCCTGACGGTGAGGCCGGACGCGGCGGCGACCGCCTTGGCCAGCCCCAGATCGGCGATCAGTACCCGTTCGCCGCTGGTGCCCGAGCGGAAGAGGATGTTGCCCGGTGTGAGGTCGCGATGCACGACACCGTGGCGGTGCAGGACCGCGACTCCGGCGGCGATCTCCACCAACAGGTCCAGGGCCGGCGCCAAGGGCATCGGGCCGCGCGCCAGCCGCTCCCGCAGGCTGCCGCCGTCCGCCCAGGCCAACACCGCGTACGGTCGTCCGTCGGGCAGTTCGCCCACGCCGTGCACCGGGACCAGCCGCTGGTGGTCGAGTCGCCGCAACAGCCGGGCCTCGTCCAGGAATCGTTCCCGCACTCGCAGGTCGTGGCTCCAGTTCTCAGCCAGCACCTTGATCGCCACCCGGGAGTCGAGGACCGGGTCGTGGCCCAGCCAGACGGTCGCGAAGGACCCCGTCCCGAGCAGCCGCTCGATGCGGTACGAGCCGATCCGCGCCGGAGTGTCCATCACCTCACCCCCGTCGTCCCCGCTTCGACGGTAGACGGCGGGGGCCGGGAAGCCGACGTACCGATCCGGCCGGCCCGGAGAACCACAGCGGTGTTCGCGGCACGATGATGCAGTGCTGGACATTAGTGTCTGACACACAGTATCGTGTGAGCCATGGTGAGCGAGGAGATCCTGCGGACCCATCTCCAGGAGTTGCGCCGCGGCACGGTGGTGGTGGCGAGCCTGGTCGCCCTGCACCGCCCCGACTACGGCTACGCGCTGCTGCAACGCCTCGCGGCGCACGGCTTCCCGGTGGACGCCAACACGCTCTATCCCCTGCTGCGGCGGCTGGAGGAACAGGGGCTGCTGACCAGCGAGTGGAACACCGAGGAGAGCCGGCCGCGCAAGTTCTACCGCACCAGCGACGAGGGAGAGGCGGTGCTGGCCCGTCTTCTCGACGACCTGGCCGCCGTGCAGACCTCCGTCGCCGGGCTGATTGAAGGAGACGATCGATGAGTTCTCTGACCGACCGCTACCTCGCCGCCACCCTGCGGGCGGTGCCGGCGCCCCGCCGCGCGGAGCTCGCCACCGAGCTGCGCGCTGCCATCGCGGACATGATCGACGACCGGACCGGTGGCGGGCAGGGCGCCGAGGCCGCCGAGCGCGAGGTGCTCACCGAGCTGGGCAACCCGGAGCGGCTCGCCGCCCGGTACGCCGACCGCCCGCTCCAGCTCATCGGCCCCACCTGGTACCTGGTCTGGCAGCGGGTGCTGCGACTTCTGCTGGCCACCGTGCCCGGCGTCGTAGGCGTCGTGATGGGCGTGCTCAAGGCGACCGTCGGCGACGATCCGGGCGCGGCGATCGGCGCGGGCATCACCAGCGCGCTCCAGACCGCGGTGCAGATCGCCTTCTGGGTCACCGTGAGCTTCGCCGTCCTGGAACGGACCGACGTCTCGCTCAAGCTGCCCGCGTGGAGCGTCGACCAGCTACCTGAGGGGGCGGTGGAGCGGGACGTCACGCTGACCGACACCTGCGCGGCCATCGCGATGGTGCTGCTGCTGCTCGCCTTCCTGCCCTGGCAGCACTTCCAGTCCTGGGTCTCCGACACCGACGGCGACCGCATCCCGCTCCTCGACCCGGCGCTGTGGACCTCGTGGCTGCCGTTCCTCATGGCCCTGCTCCTCGCCAGTGTGGCCCTCCAGATCGCGAAGTACCGCTCCGGTCGGTGGACCTGGCGTCTGGTGGCGGCCAACGCGGTCCTCGACCTGGCCTTCGCCGTGCCGGTCGCCTGGCTGCTGCTCACCGACCGGCTGCTCAACCCGGCACTGGTGCGGCGGTTCGAGTGGCTGCGCGACGCCGACCACCTCGACACCGTCGCGAACATCGCGGTCGTGGTCATCGCCGGGACCATCCTGTGGGACCTGGTCGACAGCATCGTGAAGGCTCGGCGCAACGGCGCCTGACGACCTTTCGGCCACCCGGCCCGGCGCACACGGGGGCGCCGGGCCGGGTCAGCCCAGTTTCGCTGCGATGCCGTCCAGGACGATCTCCAGACCGGCGTCGAACGCCTCGGTCGCGTCGAGTTGCCGCCCGGAGGTGAAGAGCCGGGCCAGCGTCGGGTGCCGGCCGTCGCCGACCGCCTGGGCAAGGTAACGCAGCTGCTCCGGGGACGGAACGTGGGCGGTCGCGCCGGCCGGCACCCGGAGCAGCTCCAGGTGCAGCTGGCCGACCAGGTAACCGAGGAAGGCGTCCGCGGTGTGCATCAGCGTCGCCGGGGGCAGGCCGGGCCGGTCCAGGGCGGCGAAGAGGCTTTCGGAGTACGCCAGCCCGTGCGGCCCGTGCGGTGGACGGCTGCCCAGCAGTGGGACGTACCACGGGTGGCGGCGGGCGACGGTCACGGTGGCGGCGGCGAGGGCGCGCAGCCGTGCCCGCCAGTCCCCGACGCCCGGCTCCGGCAGGGCGATTTCCCCGCAGACCGCGTCGGCCATCAGGTCGAGCAGGTCGTCCCGCGAGTCGAGGTGCCGGTAGAGCCGCATCGGGAGCACGCCGAGCCGGCCGGCGACGCCGCGCAGGGTGACCGCGTCCAGCCCGCCGACGTCGGCCAGGGCGCACGCCGCGGCGACGATCGCCGGGCGGTCCAGCGGCGGCTGGTGCCGGCGGGACGGCTCGGGGCGTTCCCAGACCACGGCCATGCGATACAGTGTACCGGTAACGATACGGCGTATCGATAAGGAGTGGCCATGCGGATCTGGGGCGTCGTCTACGACACCGGCGTCGAGCTGCTGCCCGGCCGCCCCTCCCGGCCCGACTTCGACCCGGACCAGGTCCGCGCCGACCTGGGGGTGATCGCCGGCGAGCTGCACGCCACCGCCGTACGCCTCGTCGGGCAGGACCTCGACCGGCTCCGGGTGGCTGCCACGGCCGCCGCCGAGGCCGGCCTCGCGGTCTGGCTCTCCCCCGGCCTGCGGGAGCCCGAACCGTCCGCCGCGCTGGCCCACCTCGAGGCGTGCGCGACCGACGCCGAGCGGCTGCGGGCCGAGGGCGCGGACGTGGTGCTGGTGGCCGGCTGGGAGGCGACGCTCTTCCAGCCCGGCATCGTGTCCGGGGCGACCGCCACCGACCGGATGGCCACCCTGGGCAGCCCACGCCGGCTGCTCGGCAGCACGCTGCGGCACGGGCCGTTCCCCTGGGCCCTCAACCGGCACCTGCGGCGCGCCGCCCGGACCGCCCGGGAGCACTTCGCCGGCCCGGTGACGTACGCGGCGCTCGGCTTCGAGACCGTCGAGTGGGGACCGTTCGACCTGGTGGGCGTCGACCACTACCGCAGCGGGGAGCCGCTGGACGCGTGGGCCGGCGCGATCACCGCCCGGCGCCGCCACGGGTTGCCGGTGGTGCTGACCGAGCTGGGCTGCGCCACCTACGCCGGGGCGGCGGAACGCGGCGCGCTGGCCTGGACGGTGGTCGACCGCGACGCCGACCCGCCCCGGCTGCGCGAGCCCGTCGTCCGGGACGAGGGCGCGCAGGCCGAGGAGGTGGGCACGCTGCTGGACGCGGCGGACGCCGCCGGCGCCGCCGGCGCCTTCGTCTTCACGTACGCGGCGTTCAGCTACCCGCACCGCCCCGACCCGGAGCACGACCTGGACGCCGCCGGCTACGGCCTGGTGGCCGTGCTGCCCGACGGCACCCAACGGCGCAAGGCGGCCTTCGACGCGGTGGCCCGCCGCTTCGCGGCCGGCTGACGCCCCCGCCGGCCAGGCCGTCCCGGCGCGGGGCAGGGCGGGCCCGGCGCGGGGCAGAGCGGGCGCGGGGCAGGGCGGGCCCGGCCCGGCGCGGACGCGGTGGCACTCGCGACGGTGGCACTCAGGCCGGCGCCGAGGCGGGGGCGGCGGGTCCCACCGGACGCTGTGGAGCTGATGTCCTCAACGAATCGGCACCGGGCACCGGCACCGGGTGATTCGTCTGCGACATCAGCTCCACAGCGCCCGCGGCGCACACCCGGCTGGACGGCCGGAGCCGACCGCGCGGACTCCGCACCGGACGACCGCGCCGCCCGGCGGCACCCCCCGCCGTCGCCCGGTCAGGCGTCGACGGCGGCCATCACGTCGTCGGAGACGTCGCGCGAGACCGTTTCACAGCCGAGCATGACGATACGGGCGTCAGCAGGGGACGGTGCCCCAGCCGGCGGGCAGACGCGGGACCGGCCAGGCCGCATCGGGCTTCCAGGATGCCCAGGACTCGTCCCACCAGTGCTGCCCGGCTTCGAGAAGGGCGGCGATCCGGTCACCCTCGGCCTGGATCGCCTCGCCCATCCCGGGGTAGCGACCCTCCTCGAGGCGCTGGGCAAACATCTCCACGTCCTTCCAGACGTAGCGCTCGGCATCGGCCGCCCACCAGAGGTCCAGTTCGTGGTCAAGGGTGTCCACCCCAATCGACGTACGCCGGAACGGGTCCTGGAGGTTGAAGTACCACCCAGCGAACGTACGTTCGGGGCCGGTCCAGAATATGTCGACCGAGTGCGCCTCGCCGGGGCGCTGGAGCATCAGCTTGCCGTGCCCTGACCAGGCGGTGTGGCCGGCAACATGCCAGGGGTGCCGGCCACACGGAAAGCTGCCCCGCTCCGGGAAGCCGAACTCCGCCCCGGGCGGAAGGTAGAGCGCGAGCAGGTCGGCGGAGTCCTCGACGCAGATCGTCGGGCAGCCGAACCAGACCTCGTCGAGCAGAATCTCACGCCGGACGACCACCTCACCCACCGCGAACCGTCCGGGCGTCATCAGCTAATGCGCTCCTGGCTGAACTGAGGAATGATCCTCGCCGCGGTCTCGAAGTCAGCGTCCTGATGCAACACCACGAGTTTCAGGCGGATGGCGGTCGCGACGACCAGGTGGTCTGCGACCGACAACCCTTGGTGGGCGCTCTGTCCCGCCAACTCGTGGCGAACGGCGCGCACGACCTGCCACACGTCGTCGGGAACCGGCACCCACGGGTAGAGATCCCTGAGGTTCTGTTCCACCCGCTCGTACGCCTTCGCGTCGGCAATGCTCAGGGCCTCCACGAGTACCGGCTCACACAGAGCGATGAGCCCACGCTCCGCCAGGTCGAACCACTTTGGTTCGACCTGGCGTCGCACGATCCGGACCAGCGCGCTCGTGTCGACCAGGTACTTCACTGGTCCAACTCGTCGAGCCGATCGAAGTGGAAGCCGCCTTCGTCGGCGATTTCCTGCAGGTTGGCCAACGCCCGATGGCGACGCTCCCGGCTGCTCTCCACCGCCTGTCGGAGGGCGGCCGTCACGGTGTCCTTCTTAGTGGAGGTGCCGAGGGCTGCGGTCGCCTCGGCGAGAAGATCCTCGTCGAGGTCCAACAGCGTCTTCGCCATGGATCACACCTCTCAACTGTCGAGATATCTCGACGAGAAGTGTATATCCAGTTCTGGCTGCCGGTCAGCCGACGGCGTCCATGATTTCGTCGGAGACGTCGAAGTTGGCGTAGACGTTCTGCACGTCGTCGCAGTCCTCCAGCACGTCGATCAGCTTGAAGACCTTGCGCGCGCCGTCGGCGTCCAGCGGCACGTTGACGCTGGGGATGAGGGACGACTCGGCCGACTCGTACTCGATGCCGGCGTCCCGCAGGGCGGTGCGGACCGGGATCAGGTCGGTCGGCTCGGAGACCACCTCGTACGCCTCACCGAGGTCGTTGACCTCCTCGGCGCCCGCGTCGAGGACCGCCATCATCACGTCGTCCTCCGTGGTGCCGGCCTTGGGCACGATCACCACGCCCTTGCGGGAGAACATGTACGACACCGAGCCGGCGTCCGCGAGCGAGCCGCCGTTGCGGGTCAGCGCGGTGCGCACCTCGGTGGCGGCGCGGTTGCGGTTGTCGGTGAGGCACTCGATGAGCATCGCCACGCCGTTCGGGCCGTAGCCCTCGTACATGATCGTCTGCCAGTCGGCGCCGCCGGCCTCCAGGCCGGAGCCCCGCTTGACCGCGCGGTCGATGTTGTCGTTCGGGACCGAGTTCTTCTTGGCCTTCTGGATGGCGTCGTAGAGCGTCGGGTTGCCGGCGGGGTCGCCGCCGCCGGTCCGCGCCGCGACCTCGACGTTCTTGATCAGCTTGGCGAACATCTTGCCGCGCTTGGCGTCGATGACGGCCTTCTTGTGCTTGGTCGTCGCCCACTTTGAGTGGCCGGACATCTCATACCTCCGTCTGTTGACCCACGCCTGCGTCGACTGTCCGCGCCGACTCCACCGCCTGGACCGGCGGCCGGTCAGGTGGAGGGCTGCGGCGGGCGGTGAGCCCTGCCGAACCGCGGCAATCCTACCGAGGTCACTCCCGCCGGTGTCACACGCGCACCGGCCGGGCGTGGAGCGGGCCTCCCTCCCGGTGGGAGGGAGGCCCGGTCGCCACACCTCAGGCGGCGCGGACCAGCTCCACGAAATAGCGGTGCAGCCGCAGGTCACCGGTGAGTTCGGGGTGGAACGAGGTGGCCAGCAGGTTGCCCTGCCGGACCGCGACGATCCGGTCCGCGGCGGGGCCGTCGGTGACCCGGCCCAGCACCTCGACCTGCGATCCCACCCGCTCGACCCAGGGCGCGCGGATGAAGACCGCGTGGAACGGCTCGCCCTCGACCCCGCTGATCTCCACCGGCGCCTCGAACGAGTCGACCTGCCGGCCGAACGCGTTACGCCGCACGGTCATCCCGATGCCGGCGAAGCCGCGCTGGTCGGGCCGGCCGTCGAGCACCTCGTCGGCCAGCATGATCATGCCGGCGCAGGAGCCGTAGACCGGCATGCCGGCGGCGATCCGCTTGTCGATCGGCTCGCGCATCTCGAAGATGTCGGCGAGCTTGCTCATCGTGGTGGACTCGCCCCCGGGGATGACCAGCGCGTCGACCGCGTCCAGCTCGACCGGGCGGCGGACCGGGCGGGCGTCGGCGCCCGCCCCGGCCAGGGCCACCACGTGTTCGCGGACGTCGCCCTGCAGGGCGAGCACCCCGATCCTCGGCCGGTCACCCATCGGCGTCACCAGCCGCGCTCGGCCAGGCGGTGCGGCTGCGGGATCTCGTCGACGTTGATGCCGACCATCGCCTCGCCCAGGCCACGGGAGACCTTGGCCAGCACGTCCGGGTCGTCGTGGAACGTGGTCGCCTTGACGATCGCGGCGGCGCGCTGAGCCGGGTTGCCCGACTTGAAGATGCCGGAGCCGACGAAGACGCCCTCGGCGCCGAGCTGCATCATCATGGCGGCGTCGGCCGGGGTGGCGATGCCGCCCGCGGTGAACAGCACCACCGGCAGCTTGCCGGTCTGGGCGATCTCCTTGACCAGCTCGTACGGCGCCTGGAGCTCCTTGGCGGCGACGAACAGCTCGTCCTCCGGCAGCGACTGCAGCCGACGGATCTCCTGCCGGATCTTGCGCATGTGGGTGGTGGCGTTGGAGACGTCACCGGTGCCTGCCTCGCCCTTGGAGCGGATCATCGCCGCGCCCTCGGTGATCCGGCGCAGCGCCTCACCCAGGTTGGTCGCGCCGCAGACGAAGGGGACGGTGTAGGCCCACTTGTCGATGTGGTTGGCGTAGTCGGCCGGGGTCAGCACCTCGGACTCGTCGATGTAGTCGACGCCGAGCGACTGGAGGATCTGCGCCTCGACGAAGTGGCCGATGCGGACCTTGGCCATCACCGGGATCGAGACGGCCTCGATGATGCCGTCGATCATGTCCGGGTCGCTCATCCGGGACACGCCGCCCTGCGCGCGGATGTCCGCGGGCACGCGCTCCAGCGCCATGACGGCGACCGCGCCGGCGTCCTCGGCGATCTTGGCCTGCTCGGCGGTGACCACGTCCATGATCACGCCGCCCTTGAGCATCTCGGCCATGCCCCGCTTGACGCGGGCGGTGCCGACGACGGGCGTGGCGTTGGCGTTCGGGGAGGTGGATTCGGACACGGGTCATCGCTCCTTGGCGTGCTCGGGGGGTGGCTGCGAAAATGCTACGACGGGGTCAACGCCGGTCCGACAGCCAATCAGACCCACGGTGGCCTGCTCTGTGGCCCGCATCACCCCTGATCATGGCCACTGTGCGCGGCCGCGGCGGTCAGCCGGTGGTGACGTCCGCCGGGACGGCGAGGGTGGGGTCGTCGACGTCGAAGTAGCGCGGCCACAGGTGCCGGCGTCCCATCCGGAACAGGCGTACCAGCGGACGGCTGCGGGCCGACCGGGCGTCCCGGACCAGGTCGGTGTGCACCTGCCGGGCCAGCGCCAACCGCCGGCTGGCCGCGATGACCGCCTCACAGGCCGGGTCGGCCGGGTCCAGTTGGATCGTGCGCAACTGCCGGGTGAGGTCGTTCTCGGCCGCCTCCCGCTCCTCCGGCGGGGCGTCCAGGGCGATCCGGGCGGCCGCGTACAGCTCCACGCCGTACCGCTGCTCGGCCAGGACCGCCGCGGCCGCCGCGCGGCGCAGCAGGTGCGCGTCCAGCGCCCGGGCCGCCGACTCCGCCCGGGCCTGCAACCGCTCGACCCGGCCGGCCGTCCAGACCAGGTACGCCGAGACGAGCCCGACGACCAGGACCGTGCCCACCACCCACCACATGCCCGGCATCGTAGTGCTGCTCCGTTCCCGCCCGGTTCGGCGTGACTGCCGCCGACGCGCTCGTCACATCGGCCCCAGCGGCCCCGCCGCTCAACCCATCCCCACCCACTCCTGGTCGATCACCCGACCGTCGGTGGCTTCGATCGCCGCTGCGTATACCTCCACAACGCGGCGGGCAACCACGGGCCAGTCGAAATTCGCCACCACCTGGTCGCCGCAGGCGGTCAGCACGGCCCGCTGGTCGGCGTCGTCGAGCAGCGCGGCGAGCGCGGCACGCAGCGCGACCGGGTCGCCGGTCGGGAACAACCGGCCGGCCCGCCCGCCGTCGAGCACCCGGCGGAACGCGTCCAGGTCGCTGGCGACCACCGTGGTGCCGGCGGCGAGGGCCTCGGTGAGGATCATCCCGAAGGATTCCCCGCCGGTGTTCGGTGCGACGTAGAGGTGCACGCTGCGCAACATGCGTGCCTTGTCCGCCTCGGAAACCAGGCCGAGGAAGGTGACCCGGTCCCGCAACTCGACGGGGAACTGGTCGTACAGGTCGTCCCGGTCGCCGGGGCCGGCCACCAGCAGCCGCAGCCCGGGCC
Organism: Micromonospora sp. NBC_00898; assembly: GCF_045207895.1. Taxonomy (NCBI): domain Bacteria; kingdom Bacillati; phylum Actinomycetota; class Actinomycetes; order Micromonosporales; family Micromonosporaceae; genus Micromonospora; species Micromonospora sp. NBC_00898. Next base: position 1,087,686 of record NZ_CP108775.1, on the reverse strand, counting down.
GGTGCGGGGCGAGCGCGACGAACGCGTCCCGCAGGATCGGGAAGCCCTTGCGGGGCTCGGTGAACCGCCCCAGGAAGCCGAGCGTGCCGCCGGTGCCCGGCCCGCACTCCCCCGGCCAGCCGGGCAGCGGCGGGACCCCGGCGAACTTGGCCACGGTCACCCCGTTCGGGATCTCCACCGCGCCGCCGTCCATGTGCTCGACCTGCACCTTGCGCGCCAGCGCGCTGACCGCGATCCGGGCGGTGATCCGCTCCAACAGGATCTGCAGCACGCCCTGCGCGGCCGACAGCACCCGGGACCGGGTCATCGCGGTGTGGAAGGTGGCCACCACCGGGCCGCGGGCGCACAGCACCGCGAGCATGGACAGGCTGGGCGTCAGCGGCTCGTGCACATGCAGCACGTCGAAGTCGCCCCGGGTGATCCACCGCCGCACCCGGGCGGTGGAGACCGGTCCGAACGCGATCCGGGCCACCGACCCGTTGTACGGCAGCGGCACCGCCCGCCCCGCCGACACCACGTACGGCGGCAGCGGCGAGTCCTCGTCGGCCGGGGCGAACACGCTCACCGCGTGCCCCAGCCCGATCAACGCCTCGGCCAGGTCCATGACGTGGTTCTGCACCCCGCCGGGGACGTCGAAGGAGTACGGGCACACGATGCCGATCCGCATTGCGCCCGCCCCTTCAGCTCGTCCCGGTGGCGGCCGACGGCTGCGCCGCGGCCCCGCCGTCGGTCGCCGCCCGCTGGTCCAGCCACATCCGCTGCAACATGTGCCAGTCTTCCGGATGCCGGGCGATGCCCGCCGCCAGACCGTCGGCAATCCGTTGGGTCAGCATCCGGACCCGCTGGTCCAGCGGCCCGCTGTCCGGATCGGGCAGCTCCAGCGGCCCTTCGAGCGAGGCGCACGCGGTGTCCGCCTCGTACCACAGGGAAGCCACGTAGAGCGGCGCCCCGGTGCGCAGCGCGAGCAGGGCCGGCCCGGCCGGCATCCGGGTCCGGCCGCCGAAGAAGTCGACCTCGACGCCCCGGGCGGACAGGTCCCGGTCGGCCAGCAGCGGCACCACGGCCCCCGCCCGCACCCGGTCCACCAGCACGTCGAACGTCGGTCGGTCACCGCCGCGGGTGGGCAGGATCTCCATGCCCAGGCCCTGCCGGAAGGCCAGGAAGCGCTCGTAGACGCCCTCCGGCTTGAGCCGCTCGGCGACGGTGGTGATCGGCCAGCCGGTGGCCGCCACCCAGGCGCCGGCGGCGTCCCAGTTGCCCGCGTGCGGCAGCGCCACCACCGCTCCCCGGCCGGCCGCCACGTCGGCGGCGAGCTTCTCCTGCCCGTCGAGGCGGAACCCGGCGAGGATCTGCCGGCGGCTCAGCGCCGGCAGCCGGAAGGCCTCCATCCAGTACCGGGCGTACGACCGCAGGCCGCGCCGGACCAGGTCGTCGAGCTCGGCCTCGGGCAGGTCGGGGCCGACCACCCGGCGCAGGTTGGCGCGGAGTCGGGCCGTACCGCCGCCGGGGTTGCGGGCGGCGCGGTCCGCGCCGGCCCGGAAGGCCGCGGCCACCACGGGCCGGGGCAGCGCGCGGACCAGCCGCCAGCCGGCGACGTAGCCGAGCTCGGTGAGGTTCACTCCCGGCCGACCAGCTGGGCCTGCCGGTACACGTGGGCCATCCGCTGCCCCACCGTGAAGATGGAGACGGCGGCCAGCAGCCAGAGCGCGATCTCCAGGGCCAGCGGCACGCCGAGGCCGGTGAGCAGGCCGCCCACCCCGACGATCAGCAGCCGCTCGGTGCGCTCCGCGACGCCCACGTTGGCGGTCATGCCCAGCCCCTCGGCGCGGGCCTTGACGTAGGAGACCAGCCCGCCGGCGGCCAGGCAGATCAGCGCGGCGGCCGTGCCGGCGTGGTCGCCCTGGGTGGCCAGCCAGTACGCGACCGCGCCGAAGACGGCGCTGTCCGCGATCCGGTCCATGCTCGAATCGAGGAACGCGCCGAATCGGGTGGAGCCGCCGCTCATCCGGGCCATCGTCCCGTCGAGCAGATCGGTGAGCGCGAAGACCGTGACAATCAGGGCACCGGCGACCAGGTGCCCACGGGCGCCGAAGCCGAGCGCGCCGACGAGCACGCCGAGGGTGCCGGTCACGGTGACCGCGTTGGGGGACACGCCGGCGCGGAGCAGGCCGCGCGCGACCGGCTCCACGACGCGGGTCATCCCCGCGCGGGCCGTCACTTGGAAGATCTTCGCCATGGCGGTCCCACGATAACGGCCGGCAGCGGTCCGCGATACGGCCGGTCGTGCCGACCCGCGGGCGGGAGGCTTGTGCGGGGTGCGCAACGGGTGTGAGATCGGAAGTGGGAGGTGAGCCAGCTCACCGACCCGCCCGTTGAATACCCGTCGTCCAGGAGACCACCGGAGGATATCGCCGCGGCACCCGCCCGGGCCCGCTTCCCCGTCGCGCGCGGCGGTCGCCACCACCACCGGCTGAGGGAGGTGCGCCGCGATGGCGCAGAAAAATCAGGAGAAGGGTGTCACCGGCGGCGCGCCGGTGGTGACCGAACCCGACAGGGTTCGCAACGTGGTGCTCGTCGGGCACTCCGGCGCCGGCAAGACCACCCTGGTCGAGGCGTTGCTCGCGGCCAGCGGCGCGATCGGCCGGGCCGGCACCGTCACCGACGGCACCACCGTGTGCGACCACGACCCCGCGGCGGTACGCCAGCAGCGCTCGGTGAGCCTGGCCTGCGCCCCGTTGCTGCACCACGACGTCAAGGTCAACCTCCTGGACACCCCCGGCTACGGGGACTTCGTCGGCGAGCTGCGCGCCGGCCTGCGGGCCGCCGACGCGGCGCTGTTCGTGGTCTCCGCCGTCGACGGGATGGACGCGGCCACCGCGGCCCTCTGGGAGGAGTGCGCCGCCGTCGACATGCCGCGCGCCGTCGCGGTGACCCGGTTGGACCACCCGCGCGCCGACTTCGACGAGGCGGTGGCGCTCTGCCAGCGGGTCTTCGGCGACAACGTGCTCCCGCTCCACCTGACGATGCTCGGCGACGACGGGGTGTCCGTGGTCGGCCTGCTCGGGCTGATCACCCGGCGGGTCTTCGACTACACCGCCGGATTACCGGCGGCGGTGCGCGAGCCGGACCCGGAGCACCTGCCGGCGATCGTGGAGTCCCGCAACGAGCTGATCGAGGGGATCATCGCGGAGAGCGAGGACGAGACCCTGATGGACCGCTACCTCGGTGGCGAGGAGATCGACACCGAGGTGCTCATCGCCGACCTGGAGAAGGCGGTCGCCCGGGGTCACTTCTACCCGGTGGTGCCGGTCTGCGCGGAGACCGGCGTCGGGCTGGACGTGCTGCTCGACGGGCTGGTCTCGGCGTTCCCGTCCCCGCTGGAACACGACCTGCCGGCGGTCACCGGGGTGGACGGCTCGCCCCGGTCGCCGCTGGCCTGCGACCCGGACGGCCCGCTGGTCGCCGAGGTGGTCAAGACCACCGTCGACCGGCACGTGGGGCGGGTCTCCCTGGTCCGGGTCTTCTCCGGCACGCTCCGCCCTGACCAGGTGGTGCACGTCTCCGGGCACGGCATGGCCGAGCGCGGGCACCCCGACCACGACGCCGACGAGCGGGTCGGGCACATCTACAGTCCGCTCGGCGCGGCGCTGCGCGAGGTGCCGGTCTGTGTCGCCGGGGACATCTGCGCGCTCACCAAGTCGGGCAGCGCGGAGACCGGCGACACCATCTCCGCCAAGGAGGAGCCGCTGCTCATCGCGCCCTGGGAGATGCCCGAGCCGCTGCTGCCGGTGGCGATCGTGGCGAAGAGCCGGGCCGACGAGGACGCCCTGGCCCGCAACCTGGGCCGGCTGGTCGCCGGCGACCCGACGCTGCGGCTGGAGCGCAACGCCGAGACCCACCAGCTGGTGCTCTGGTGCATGGGCGAGGCGCATGCCGACGTGGTGCTGGACCGGCTGCGCTCCGGCGGCGTCGAGCTGGAGACCGAGCCGGTGCGGGTGGCGCTGCGCGAGACGCTGACCGTCGCCGCGAAGGGCCACGGCCGGCACGTCAAGCAGTCCGGCGGGCACGGCCAGTACGCCGTCTGTGACATCGACGTGGAGCCGCTGCCCCGGGGCGCCGGCTTCGAGTTCGTGGACAAGGTGGTCGGCGGGGCGGTCCCGCACAACTACATCCCGTCCGTGGAGAAGGGCGTCCGGGCGCAGATGGAGCGCGGCCTGGTCGCCGGCTACCCGGTGGTGGACCTGCGGGTGACCCTCTTCGACGGCAAGGCGCACAGCGTCGACTCCTCCGACGCCGCGTTCCAGACCGCCGGCGCCCTGGCGCTGCGGGACGCCGCCGAGAAGGGGCAGCCGGCGCTGCTGGAGCCGGTGGACGAGGTGACCATCCGGGTGCCCGACTCGTCGGTGGGCGCGGTGATGGGTGACCTCTCCGGCCGGCGGGGCCGGGTGCTCGGCACCGAGCCGGACCCGGACGCCGAGGGCCGCACCCTGGTCCGCGCCGAGGTGCCCGCGACGGAGCTGCTGCGCTACGCCGTCGAGCTGCGCTCGATGACCGCCGGCGCGGGCACCTTCCGCCGCGACTTCGCCCGCTACGACCCGATGCCCGCCCACCTGGCCGAGCAGGTCCGCAAGGAACATGCCACCCACCACTGACCCGCCCCTGCCAGCGGCGTCCGTCCGAGGGTCCCCCTCTCACCAGGGAAGGGGACCTTCGGCGTCGAAGTAGCCTCCGGTCGGGCCGTCGGGGCCCACCTGCGCCATCCGGACGATGATCTCGGCGCCCTCCTCGACGGTCTGGGTGCCCGTGTTCCTGTTCAGGTCCGTCGCGGTGTAACCGGGCTCCACCGCGTTGATCCGCAGGTTCGGAAACGCCTTCGCGTACTGCACGGTGATCATGTTGACCGCGGTCTTCGACGCCGGGTAGGCGACCCCCGGGTACGCGTACGTCGGCGTGCCGGCGGCAGTGACCCGGGTCAGCGAGGCCAGGCCGCTGCTGAGATTCACCACGACCGGGGCGGCGGACCGCTGCAGCAGCGGCAGGAAGGCGTTGGTGACGCGCACCACGCCGAAGACGTTCGTCTCGAACACCTGCCGCATCAGGTCGGCGGTCACCTCGGCCGGGCCGATGAAACCGCCGTCCGGCGTGCGCTCTTCGATGCCGGCGTTGTTGATCAGCACGTCCAGTCCACCGTCGGCCTCGATGGCCTGCACCGCGGCGGCGACGGACGCGTCGTCGGTGACGTCGACGCGGACCATTCGCGCGCCGAGCTGCTCGGCGGCCCGGCGGCCCCGTTCGGCGTCCCGGCTGCCGAGGTAGACGGTGTGACCTGCTGCGATGAGCCGGCGGGCGGTCTCGAAACCGAGCCCCTTGTTCGCTCCGGTGATCAATGTTGTCGTCATGCCTCGAAGCTACGGCCGGGCGGTGTGGTTACCGGTGCTCCGGTCATCCTGGGACTGCCGGTACCAGTCAGGCCCACGGCCGGCGGTGCAGCCTGATGGGCATGGCGACGGCGGAGTTCGGGCGGGCGGTGCACCGCTGGCGGGACCGCGCCTCCCCGGAGGCCGCCGGGCTCCCTGCCGGCGGGCGCCGGCGGGCGGCCGGGCTGCGCCGCGAGGAGCTGGCCCTGCTGGCCGGGATCTCCGTCGACTACATCACCCGCCTCGAACAGGGCCGCGCCGCCAACCCGTCGGCGCAGGTCGTCGAAGCTCTGGCCCGGGCCCTGCGGCTGTCGGGAACCGAGCGCGCCCACCTGTTCCAGCTGGCCGGGCTGGCCCCGCCGGGGCCGGAGACGGTACCCGCGTACCTCACCCCCAGCGTCCAGCGAATGCTGGACAGACTGACCGGGACGCCGGTCGCGGTCCACGACGCGTCCTGGACGCTGCTGCTGGCCAATCCGCCGTACGCGGCGTTGATGGGCGATCCGTCCGGATGGCGTGGCAACCAGCGCAACGGCGTGTGGCGACATTTTCTCGGCCCGGGCGGCCGGGTCCGGCACACGCCGGAGTCCCTGCGCGGGTTCGAGGCCGCGCTGGTCGCCGACCTGCGCGCGGCCGCCGGCCGCTACCCGGCCGACCAGCGGCTGCGGCGGCTGGTGGCGGAGTTGCGCGCGAACAGTGCCCGGTTCGCCGAGCTGTGGGACGCCGGCGCCGTCGGCCGCCACGAAGCCGCGCGCAAGACCATCGATCATCCGCAGGTGGGCCCGTTGACGCTGGACTGCGACGTGCTCACCGTGGCGGGCAGCGACCTGCGCATCATGATCTACACGGCCGAGCCCGGCACCGAGGACGCCGAACGCCTGGCCCTGCTCACCGTGCTCGGCACCCAGACCCTCGTCGGTTAGCTGCCCCGAAGCGTCGATCAAGGGGGTCGTCCGCTGAGCCCCTTTCGCGCGGCGCCACAACCCATGATCGCCGCCCCCGGTCAGGGGCGGGCGGCGGGGACGGGGGGCATCGGCCAGTGCGGGCGGTCGGCGTCGCGGAGGGCGGCGGTGCGCAGGGCGGCGAGCTGGCGTTCGACCTCGGCGAAGTGGTCGGGGGCGAGCGGGCCCCAGCGCAGGGTGGCGGCGTTCTCCTCGACCTGGGCGACCGTACGGGCGCCGGGGATCGGGACGGTGCGGTCGCTGCGCGCCCAGATCCAGCCCAGCGCCCCCTGCGCGAGGGTCCGGCCGTCGGCGGTGAGCGCGCCCCGCACGGCGGCCACCCGGCGCAGCCACTCCGGCGCGGGCCGGCCGCTGCGGAACCACTCCAGCCAGGTCGGCGCGGTCCCCCGCACGTCGTCGCGGGGCAACATGGAGTCGGTGCGGTACTTGCCGGTCAGCAGGCCCATCCCGAGCGGCCCCCGGGCGACGCTGGCCAGGTCGTGCTTGTCGCAGACCGTCAGCATGGCCGGCGCGTCCCGCAGCACCGACAGGCCGTGCTGCACGATCGTGGCGCCGGGTGCGAGCTGCCCGAAGGCGGCCGCCCGGTCGGCCCGGTCGGTGCTCCAGCCGTACGCCCGGATCAGCCCGTCGGCGACCAGATCCTCCAGCGTGCCGACCAGCGCCTCGACGCGGGGCACCGGCAGGTCGCCCAGGTGCAGCTGGTAGAGGTCGATCCGGTCGGTGTCCAGCCGGCGCAGCGAGGCGGTCACCGCCCGCCGCAGGTACGCCGGGGAGGCGTCCTCCCCGGTGGCCTCCCGGGTCGCCTCGTCGAAGGTGTAGCCCCACTTGGTGGCGATCACCGTCTCGTCGCGGCGGCCGGCGAGCGCCCGGCCGAGGACCCGCTCGCCGTGTCCGGCCCCGTACGTGTCGGCGGTGTCGAAGAAGGTCACCCCGAGCTCGAGCGCCCGACGGACCGCCCGGACCGACTCCTCGTCGTCCACCGCGCCCCAGCCGAGCGGCCGGCCCGCCTCGGCCCACGGGCCACCGATCGCCCAGCAGCCCATGCCGAGCGCGCTGACCTCGATACCGCTGCGGCCCAACGTCCGCGTGGTGACTGCCATCGCCGAATCTTGCCACCTCCAGCGCGCTGGAAGGCAAGGACGTCACCGGTCGGACATGATCGACCACCCGGTACGGCGGGGTGGCTGCCGGGGTCCACCGGGCACAGCCGGCGGGGAGGGATGGCCGCACCGACGGCACCACCGCGCCGGGCACGGCCGACGGGCGGGGCGCCGCTCAGCGCGGGACGGCGTACGCCAGCGGCAGCGGTGTCGGCTGCCCCGGCCAGGTGCCGGTCAGCATCGCACCGGCCCGTTCCCCGCCGCCGTCGTCGAGGCAGCGCAGGACGACCAGTTCGACGGAGTCCGTCACGATGAGCGCCGGGTCGGCGTCGACCACCCGGCGGGGCGGACCCACGGCGGGCACCGGGGCGTCCCCGGCGCCGCTGCTGGCGATGGTCATGCTCGGCTCACGGTACTTCCGCTCGCCGTCGACCTCGAAGAACTCCTCCGCCTGGCCGGTGCCGGCGAGGACGGCGGCCGCCAGCGCCGCGGCGTAGACCGGGTCGCCGCAGCCGTCGTAGACCCAGCGCGGGCCGAGCACCGAGTGGTCCGTGGTGCCGACCAGCCACCCGTCGGCACCCTCCAGCGGCGCCCCGCGGTAGGTCAACGGGACCTGGTGGACCGACCCGTCACCGGCGCGGACGAGCATGGTCTCGATCCCGACCGCGCCGGCCGGGTCGTCGAACCGGAAGCCCGCCACCCGCACGATGTCGGCGCCGGCCGGCCCGTGAAACCAGCGCCGGCTGGGCAGCCACGCCGCCAGGAGGTCAAGCTTGGTGGGGCGCAGTTCCGCCCGGTGCAGCAACGCCATGCGCGGCATCGTAGACCCACCCCGACCGCGCCGCCCGGCGCGGGTTTGGCGACCGGGGCCGGGAGGCATTACCGCTCGGAGGAGCCCCATGACCGGCACGACGGATCAGATCACCCGGGCGACCGAGGTACGGCCGGCGCCCCGCTGGGTGGCGCCGGTGTTCGCGGTGCTGGCGCTGCTCACCCTGCCGTGGATCGGCTACCTCGCGCTGACGTTGCCCCGGCATGCGGTGACGGTGCACTACCGGGCCGCCTGGGTCGGCTTCGACCTGGGTCTGGTGGCGATGCTGACGCTGACCGCCTGGTACGCCTGGCGCGGCCACCGGCTGGTGGTGCCCGCCGCCGGCGCCACCGCCACCATGCTGCTGGTGGACGCCTGGTTCGACGTCGTCACCACCCCGGGCGGGCCGGACCTGGCGCTGTCCATCCTGCTGGCCGCGCTGGTCGAGCTGCCGCTCGCCGGGGTGTGCATCTGGATCGCCCGGCACGGCGACCGGATGGTGGAGCGGCGGCTGCGGCAGCTCGCCGTCCGCGCCCAGCGGCGCTGAACCGTGCCCCGCCTGCCGACCCGGGTCGGAGCGTCCGCCCGGCGCGGTCAGGACGCCGCCCTCCGGGTCAGGCCGGCCAGGCCTTGGCGAACAGGTCGCGGGTGTCGGCGAGCAGCTGGGGCAGGACCTTGGTCCGGCCGATCACCGGCATGAAGTTGGCGTCGCCGCCCCAGCGCGGCACCACGTGCTGGTGCAGGTGCGCGGCGATGCCGGCGCCGGCCACCCCGCCCTGGTTCATGCCCAGGTTGAACCCGTGCGCGTTGGAGACGTGCCGGACCACCCGCATGGCGTCCTTGGTGAAGGTCGCCAGTTCGGCGGTCTCCGGCGCGTCCAGCTCGGTGTAGTCGGCGACATGCCGGTACGGGCAGACGAGCAGGTGCCCCGGGTTGTACGGGTAGAGGTTGAGCACCGCGAAGACGTGCTGACCCCGGGCGACGACCAGGCTCTCGTCCGGCGGCAGCCCGGGGGCCAGGCAGAACGGGCAGCCGGTCGGCTTCTCGTAGCCGCCCTCGGGCCGGTCCTCCCCCGAGATGTAGGTCATCCGGTGCGGCGTCCAGAGCCGTTCCAGCCCGTCCGCCAGCCCGTTGTCGGTGCCGTTGTCGGTGCCGTTGTCGGTGCCGTTGTCGAAGTGCCGCGCCGCCCCAGTCACACCGCCGATCCTATGGTCCGGCCGGGGATGCGGCGAACGGCGGTGTCCCGGGCCGGGGACACCGCCGTTCGCGGCGGATCGAGGCGGTCGACCGCCGGATGCGTCAGCTCTGCGCGGACGGCCCCGCGTTGGTGCGGGACCTGACCACGTCGAGGACGTGCGCGACCGCCTCGGCCAGCGGTACGCCGTTGCGCTGCGAGCCGTCCCGGTAGCGGAAGGACACCGTGCCGGCGGCCACGTCGTCGTCGCCGGCGATCACCATGAACGGGATCTTCTGCTGCTGCGCGGTACGGATCTTCTTCTGCATCCGGTCGGCGGAGGTGTCCACCTCGGCCCGGACACCCTCGGCGCGCAGCCCGGCGACGAACCCGGCCAGGTACTCCGCGTGCTCGTCGCGGATCGGGATGCCGACCACCTGCACCGGGGCCAGCCATGCCGGGAACGCCCCGGCGTAGTGCTCGGTGAGCACGCCGATGAAGCGCTCGATCGATCCGAACTTGGCGCAGTGGATCATGACCGGCTGCTGCCGGCTGCCGTCGGCCGCCTGGTACTCCAGCCCGAAGCCCTTGGGCTGGTTGAAGTCGTACTGGATCGTCGACATCTGCCAGGTGCGGCCGATGGCGTCCTTGGCCTGGACCGAGATCTTCGGACCGTAGAAGGCGGCGCCGCCCGGGTCCGGCACGAGCTCGAGCCCGGTCTCCCTCGCGCACTGCTCGAGCACCGCGGTCGCCGTCGCCCAGTCCTCGTCCGAGCCGACGAACTTGTCCGGCCGGGCGTCGTCGCGGGTCGACAGCTCCAGGTAGAAGTCGGTGATCCCGAAGTCCTGCAGCAGGTTGAGCACGAACGCCAGCAGGTGCTTGACCTCGGCGGGCGCCTGCTCCCGGGTGCAGTAGGAGTGCGAGTCGTCCTGGGTGAAGCCGCGCACCCGGGTGAGCCCGTGGATGACGCCTGACTTCTCGTACCGGTACACCGACCCGAACTCGAACAGTCGCATCGGCAGCTCACGATAGGACCGCCCGCGCGACCGGTAGATCAGGTTGTGCATCGGGCAGTTCATCGCCTTGAGGTAGTAGTCGCTGCCCTCCATCTCCATCGGCGGGAACATCGTGTCCTTGTAGTAGGGCAGATGACCCGAGCTGTGGAAGAGCCCCTCCTTGGAGATGTGCGGGGTGCCGACGTACTGGAAGCCCTCCTCGATGTGGCGGGCGCGGACGTAGTCCTCCATCTCGCGCTTGATCACGCCACCCTTGGGGTGGAAGACCGGCAGGCCGCTGCCGATCTCGTCCGGGAAGGAGAACAGGTCGAGGTCCGAGCCGAGCTTGCGGTGGTCGCGCCGGGCGGCCTCTTCGAGGAGCTTCAGGTACGCCTTGAGCTCGTCCCGGGTCGGCCACGCGGTGCCATAGACCCGCTGGAGCTGCGGGTTCTTCTCCGACCCCCGCCAGTACGCGGCGGCGGAGCGCATCAGCTTGAACGCGCCGATCAGCCGGGTGTTCGGCAGGTGCGGGCCGCGGCACAGGTCCGACCAGCAGACCTTGTCCTCGTTCGCGGCGAGGTTGTCGTAGATGGTCAGCTCGCCGCCGCCCACCTCCATCACCTCGGAGGAGTCCAGCCCCTCGCCCTTGACGTCGATCAGTTCCAGCTTGAACGGCTCGGCGGCCAGCTCGGCCTTCGCCTCGTCCAGGCTCTTGAAACGGCGCCGACGGAACCGCTGGCCGGACTTGATGATCTCCTGCATCCGCTTCTCGAGCTTCGCCAGGTCGTCCGGCTGGAACGGCTTGTCGACGGCGAAGTCGTAGTAGAAGCCGTTCTCGATGGGCGGGCCGATGCCGAGCTTGGCCTCGGGGAAGACGTCCTGCACCGCTTGGGCGAGCACGTGCGCGGTGGAGTGCCGCAGCACGTTGAGGCCGTCCGGCGAGTCGATGCCCACCGGCTCGACGCTGGTCTCCTCGGCCGGCTTCCAGTCCAGGTCGCGCAGTACGCCCTGCGGGTCGCGGACCACCACGATGGCCTTCGGGCCCGTGGTGGCGAGCCCGGCCGCGGCCACCGCGTCGGCCGCCGTCGTCCCGGCGGCGACGACGACGGGGTCGGCCACGACGGGGGTACGGGGTGCGGACACGGTGACTCCTGTCGTCGATGCTGATCGGATGTGCCGGTTGCACCGGCTCCTGCGATGCTATCGGTCGCCCGTCCGGCACCGTCGGCGACGCCGCCGCCGTCCCGGGCCGTGGTCCGCCGGCCCGGTTACGCCGACCGTTGAACCTTTCGGCCCTCCCGCCCGAACTATCGGGTGTGGCCGGATCCGGTGCCGGCCGCGGAGACGGATGGGGACGATCATGAGGATGACCCGTCAGGGCAGGTTCGGGGCGGCGGCGCTGGTGGCCGCCGTGGCGGCTGGATCGTTGGGGTGGCCGGGTGCGGCGAGCGCGGCCGAGGTGACGATCACGACCTCCCCGGCGGAGGTGCACCAGGGGGACGCGGTCGAGGTGGCCGTCGTGCTGCCCGAGGAACGGACCGGCAGCCGGACCAGCCGGATCGAGCTGAGGATGCCGGCGGACGCCCCGGTCGGCGAGGTCTACCCGCTGTCGGTGCCCGGCTGGGCGCCCCGGATCACCACCCGGACCCTCGACCGGCCGGTGGCCGGCATCCACGCCCCGGAACTCGACCAGGTGACCGACGCGGTGACCTGGATCCGGATGCCGGGCGCGACGACGGGCCCCGCTCGCCTGTCGCTCGGCATGGGCCCGATGCCGGCCACCGACCGGCTGACCTTCCAACTCGTCCAGACGTACGCCGACGGCACCGTGGTCCGGTGGGCGGACCCGGCGGGTGGGGCGCACCCGGCCCCGACGCTCGCGCTGCTGCCGGCAGCGCCCGGTGCGGCCACGGGCGGGCACGCCGGCCACGGCGGGACCATCGCCGCGGGGCCGGGCGACCCGGCCGGCCAGGCCCCGGCCGACGCCGCGGGCGCGGCCGCTCCGGCGCCGGCCGCCGACGGTCAGGACGCCCCGAGCGCCGACCTCCTGCTCGGCGGCGGGCTGCTCGCCGGGCTGGCCGGCGGCGCGGCGATCGGCTGGCTGTTCAGCCGGCGGCGACGCGGGGAGATGACCCTGCTTCCGGAGGAGGCCGACGGCGCCGGGCAGGAGGACGCGGACGACAGCGCGGGCGATGCGGACCGGAGCCCGGCCGCCCCGGACCAGCCCGCCAGGCCCGCCCGGGGCGACGAGGGCGAACCCGTGTTGTCCGGCACGGGTGGAGCGGCGACCCGCTGAGGGACCGGCCCGCTTGGGTCCGCGCGAGCCGATTGCCGCCCACGGACTCCCTTGCGCGGGCCGACCCGTCCGTTGCTGGACGCTTCACGTGCCGTGCCGTGCCGCGCACGACCACGGTGGTTCCGGTCAGCCGCTTTGCTCTGCTGCAGCCCACGCAACGCGGGACCGCTCCCGCTGTTGCCGTCGCTGCAGCAGAGCAAAGGACGCGGGAAAGGTGCCGGAGGGTGGCGCGCCTGGCCACCCGCGGACGTCAGCCCAACCAGTCCGGCAGCGGTTCGCGGGCGGCGAGCCAGCCGTCCGGCACGCCGCCGGGGGTGCCGACGCCGGTGTGCGCGGCGACCACCGCGCCGACGATCGCGGAGGTGGTGTCGACGTCCCCGCCGGCCTCGACGCACACCCGGATCGCCGTCGGGTAGTCGTCGAGGTGGGTGGCGGCCACCCACAGGGTGAAGGGGACGGTGTCCTGGGCGGTCACCCGCGAGCCGTTGCCGAGGGCGTCTGCGGCCTCCGCCGCCGACCGGCCCAGCAGGGCGGCCGCCCGGCGTACACCCCGGTGCAGTTGCCCGGCCGGGTCGAGGGTCGCGGCGACCGCGCCGATCAGCCGGGCCGGGTCGGGCCGGTCGCCGTCGAGGCGGGCCCGGGCGGCGAGCGAGGCGGCGACGGCCACCGCGACGGCCCCGGCGATCCCCTCCGGGTGGGCGTGCGTCACCTCGGCCGACGCCCGGGCCTGGTCGGCGGCCCGACGGGTCGAGTCGGCGTGCCAGGCGCCGAGGGGGCCGACCCGCATCGCCGCCCCGTTGCCGCAGGAACCCTGCCCGTCGAACGCGGACGCGGCCGCCACCGGCCAGGGCGTGCCGGTGCGGATCAGCCGGAGAATGGTCACCGCGCCCGGCCCGTAGCCGCGGTAGGGCTCGCAGCGTTCGGCGAAGTCGAGCGCCAGCCGGTCCCGGTCGAGCGGTCCGCCGGCTGCCAGGGTGGCCAGCACCGAGCAGGCCATCTCGGTGTCGTCGGTCCACGGCCACGGCGGGGGCGGCAGCCGTCCGGCGGCGAGATCGCCGGGGTGCCGGCCGGGGACGAAGAACTGCGAGCCGAGCGCGTCGCCGACCGACAGGCCGGCGAGCGCGTCCCGGGCAAGCGCCAGCCGGGCGTCGGGGAAGAGGGTGAACGTCATCGTCGTCCCAGCTTGCCCGGTTCGCAGCAGTGCCGCAACGCGATCAACTTGCCACGCCAAGTACGGTTCTGAGGTGGCCACCGTCCTCCTGGTCGAAGACGATCACGTCGTACGCGGCGCGATGCTGCGGTCCCTCACCGACCGGGGGCACGCCGTGCACGCCGTCGGCACGGCCCTGGACGCGCTGCGCCGGGTCGCCGCCGAGACCCCCGACCTGGTCGTGCTCGACCTCGGCCTGCCCGACCTGGACGGCTCCGACGCGCTGCGCATGCTGCGCGGCATCACCGACGTGCCGATCATCATCGCCACCGCCCGCGACGACGAGCAGTCGGTGGTCCGGCTGCTGCGCGCGGGAGCCGACGACTACATGGTCAAGCCGTTCACCGGCGCCCACCTGGACGCCCGGATCACCACCGTGCTGCGCCGCGCCGGCCGGGCCAGCCGCACGGTGCAGCCGGCCGTGCACACCGTCGGCGGCCTGCGGGTGGACGTGGGCGAGCGCAGCGCCCTGCTCGACGGCGAGCCGCTGGCGCTGACCCGCAAGGAGTTCGACCTGCTGGCGTATCTCGCCGCACGTCCCGGCCGGGTAGTGTCCCGGCGGGAGCTCTTGGAGGAGGTATGGCGGCAGCCATCGGTCGGCGAGGACCAGACCATCGACGTTCACCTGTACTGGCTGCGCCGCAAAATGGGCGAGTCCGCGGCGAAGCCGCGCTACCTGCGCACCGTGCGGGGGGTCGGCTTCCGGCTGGTGGCGCCGGACTGAGGCCGTCGCTGGCCTGGCTCACGGCCGGCATGTGCAGCCTCGTCGCGTTCGCCTTCCTCATCCCGCTCGGGATCAGCCTCGGCGACCAGGCACGCGAGGAGAAGCTGGCGGACGCCGCCCGACGTAACGCCCTGGTCACCGGCGCCCTCGCGGTCAGCACCGATCCGGCGGTCGTGCGGCGGGCCGTGGCGGCCAGCGGGGACGACCCGGCAACCCGGCCGGTCGTACACGGGCTGGGTGGCGACGAGTCCGCGGGCCGGGCCGACGCCGCGGCGCTGGCCCGGGCCGGCGCCGAGCGCCGTTCGGTGGTCACCGACGTGCCCGGCGGGGTGCTCCGGCTCGACCCGGTGGTGCTCGGCGACCAGGTCGCCGTGGTGGAGGTCTTCGTCCCCGACCGGGTGCTCGACGAGGGCGCCGGCGAGCGCTGGCTGCTGCTGCTCGCGGTGGCCGTCGCGCTGGTGGGCGCCGCGGTCATCGTGGTCGACCGGGTCGCCGCCCGGGCCGTCGACTCGACCGGCGAGCTGGTCAAGGCGGCCCTGGCGATCGGCGACGGCGACCTCGGCGTACGCGTCGAGCCGAGCGGCCCGCGGGAGCTGGCCGAGGCCGGGCACGCGTTCAACCGGATGGCCGACCAGCTGGTGGCGCTCCGCGCCGACGAGCGGGAACTCGTCGCCGACCTCTCCCACCGGCTGCGCACCCCGCTGACCGTGCTGCGCCTGGACGCCGAGGCGTTGGAGTCCGACGACACCAGCATCGGCACGTTCAGCGAGGCGGAGCTGGACCGCCGACGGGGCATCCGGCGGATCCGCCAGGCCATCGTCACCCTGGAGGGCGAGGTCGACCAGCTGATCAAGACCACCCGCAAGGCGGTCACCCAGGAGACCGGCCCGGCGATGTGCGACGTCAGCGAGGTGGTCCGGGACCGGATGGTCTTCTGGGCGGCCCTCGCCGGGGACCAGAACCGGCAGCACCGGGTCAGCGGGGCGCAACTGCGCATCCCGGCGCCGGTGCCGCGGGCGGAGCTGGCCGCCGCCCTCGACGCGGTGATCGGCAACGTGTTCCGCTACACCCCGCAGGGCACCGCCTTCGAGGTGGCCGTCAGCCGGCGGGACGGGTACGTGGCGATCCGGATCGACGACGCCGGCCCGGGCATCGCCAACCCCGACCGCGCGCTGCGCCGCGGCGCCAGCGACCAGGGCTCGACCGGGCTGGGACTGGACATCGCCAAGCGGGTGGCGTTGCAGGCCAACGGCTCGGTGAGCATCGACCGGGCGCGGCTGGGCGGCGCCAGCGTGGTGATGCTGCTGGCCGACCCGGAGGCGACGCCCCGGCAGGTCAACCGGTTCGGGCTGGTGGGCCGGATGGCCCGGGAGGCGCGGGAGCAGAAGACCGGCGGGCGCCGCTGGCCCCGACCGCGCTGAGCCCCGCCGGCTGTGCGCCGGCGTAAGTCTTCCTTAGATCCGGGTTAACCACGGCGTCGGCACCGGCGTGGACTGACAGGATCGAAACCGAACCCATCAGTTCCGTCGGGCGGAACGCCCCAGTTACACCCACCCGGCCGACGGAGCCGTGCGCGCGGCGGGAGTTCGGTCCCCCCACACCTCGCTCCCGCCGCGCGCCACTCCCCACCGAGCCGCCCGGCATCAACCTCGTCCTCGCCGGGCGGTGCCGGCCGCGGGTGTCCCGGCGGCCGGCACCCTCCCGCCCGCTCAGCGGGTCGCGGCCGCCAGATGGGCGTCGATCTCGCCGCTGATCCGCTCCTTCTCCCCGGGCTCCAGGAACGAGGCGGTCACCGCGGCTCGGGCCAGCCCGGCCAGTCCCTCCGGGCCGGCGTCGAGCAGCCGGGCGGCGACCGCGTACTCGTCGTTGAGGGTGGTGCCGAACATCGGCGGGTCGTCGGAGTTGATGGTGACCAGCAGCCCGGCCTCGACGAGCTGCGGCAGCGGGTGCTCGGCAATGGTGGCCACCGCCCGGGTCCGCACGTTGGAGGTGGGGCAGACCTCCAGGGCGATCTGCCGCTCCGCGAGGTAGGTCAGCAGCTGCGGGTCGAGCGCCGCGGAGATGCCGTGGCCGATCCGCTCCGCGCCCAGCTCGCGCAGCGCGTCCCAGACCGTCTCCGGGCCGGTGGTCTCCCCGGCGTGCGGCACCGAGCGCAGGCCGGCCGCCCGGGCCCGGTCGAAGTACGGCTTGAACTGCGGCCGCGGCACCCCGATCTCCGGGCCGCCCAGGCCGAAGCTGATCAGCCCGTCCGGCCGCTCCGCCAGGGCGATCCGCAGGGTCTCCTCGGCGGCGGGCAGGCCGGCCTCCCCCGGGATGTCGAAGCACCAGCGCAGCGCGATGCCGAAGTCGGCCTCGGCCCGCTTGCGGGCGTCCTCGATGGCCTCGCAGAACGCCGGGGCGGGGATGCCCCGGTGTACGTGCGAGTACGGGGTGACGGTCAGCTCGGCGTACCGGACCTGCTGGCGGGCCAGCTCCCGGGCCACCTCGTGGGTGAGGATCCAGACGTCCTCCGGGTCGCGGATCAGGTCGACGACGCTCAGGTAGACCTCGATGAAGTGGGCGAAGTCGCGGAACGCGAAGTAGTCGGCGAGGGCGTCCGGTTCCGCCGGGACGGGGGTGCGCCCCTCGTGCCGGGCGGCCAGCTCGGCGACGATCCGGGGCGAGGCGGAGCCGACGTGGTGCACGTGCAGCTCCACCTTGGGCAGTCCGGCGATGAAGGTGGACAGGTCGGTCACGGGTTCTCCTCTGCGTGGGCGCCCGTGCGGGCCACCACGAAGATCCGGCGGAACGGGAAGTACACCTGACCCTGCCGCACCGGGTACGCCTCCGTGAGGCGTACCCGCAGCTCGGTCCGGAAGTCAGCCCAGCCGGCGGCGTCCAACGCGGCCCGGACCGGGCGCAGCGCCGTCCCTTCCATCCAGGCCAGCACCGGGTGGTCCGCGTCGGCGGCGGCCGGGAGCAGGTGCATGTAGGTAGTCTCCCAGGCGTCGACCGCGCAGCCGGCGTCGACCAGCAGGGCGGCGTAGTCGACCGGGTCGCCGACCGGTGCCTCGCGCAGCAGCGGGCCCAGCTCGGCCCGCCAGCGGTCCCGCCCTGCGACCTCGCGCAGCGCCCGGTGCGACGGAGCGTCGAAGTTGCCCGGCACCTGCACCGCGAGCCAGGCCCTGGCAGGCAGCTCGCGGGCCCACCGGGTGAGCAGCTCCCGGTGGCCCGGCACCCACTGGAGCACCGCGTTGGAGACGACCACGTCGACGTCCGGCCCGGGACGCCAGTCGCGGACGTCGCCGACGGCGAAGCTGACCGGGGTGTCGAGCGTGCCGGCCCTGTCGATCATCTCGGCGGAGGAGTCGAGGCCGGCGATCCGGCTCTCCGGCCAGCGCTGGGCCAGGGTGGCGGTGAGGGTGCCGGGCCCGCAGCCGAGGTCGACCACCGCGCGTGGCCGGTGCGCGGGGATCCGGGCCACCAGGTCGTGGAACGGCCGGGACCGCTCGTCGCCGTACCGCAGGTAGGTGGTCGGGTCCCACATGACAGCCTCCAAACCGTACGTACGTTTTGTTGGAACCTTACGGCCCCGCGCGCCCCCCGGCAAGGGGATCACTAGGCTCGTCGGGATGGAACAGCGCAGCTTCGACCGGCTCGGCCGGCACGTCGGCATCGTCGGACTCGGCGCCTGGCAGCTCGGCGCCGACTGGGGCCAGGTCAGCGAGGACGAGGCGATGGCCGTCCTCGCCGCCGCCGTGGACGCCGGCGTCACATTCCTGGACACCGCCGACGTGTACGGCGACGGGCGCAGCGAACAACTCATCGGCCGGTTCCTGCGCGAGCGCCCCGGACCCGGGCTCACCGTCGCCACCAAGATGGGTCGCCGGATGGCGCAGACC
This sequence comes from Micromonospora sp. NBC_00898, assembly GCF_045207895.1. Classification (NCBI taxonomy): domain Bacteria; kingdom Bacillati; phylum Actinomycetota; class Actinomycetes; order Micromonosporales; family Micromonosporaceae; genus Micromonospora; species Micromonospora sp. NBC_00898. The sequence goes on along the minus strand of NZ_CP108775.1, from coordinate 1,069,116 downwards.
CCCGAGGCGTACACCCTGGACAACTTCCGGGCCTGGACCGACCGGTCCCGGGCCAACCTCGGCGTGGACACCCTCGACCTCGTCCAGCTGCACTGCCCGCCCACCGCGGTCTTCGCCGACGACCGGGTCTTCGACGCCCTGGACACCCTGGTCGGCGAGCAGCGGATCGCCGGGTACGGGGTCAGCGTGGAGACCTGCGACCAGGCGCTCACCGCCATCGCCCGGCCGGGCGTGGCCAGCGTGCAGATCATCCTCAACGCGGTGCGGCACAAGCCCCTGGAGCGGGTGCTGCCCACGGCCGCGGCGGCCGGGGTCGGCATCATCGCCCGGGTGCCACTGGCCAGCGGCCTGCTCTCCGGCCGGTACGACGAGCACACCACCTTCCCCGCCGACGACCACCGCACCTACAACCGGCACGGCGAGGCCTTCGACGTCGGCGAGACCTTCTCCGGAGTGGACTACGACCTCGGCCTGGCCGCCGTGCGCCGGCTCGCCCCACTGGTCGGCGCGGGCCGCACGATGGCGCAGTTCGCGCTGCGCTGGATCCTCGACCAGCCCGGCGTCACCGTGGTCATCCCCGGCGCCCGCAACGCCGACCAGGCCCGGCGCAACGCCGCCGCGGCCGGCCTGCCGCGGCTGACCGAGGTGGAGCTGGCCGCCGTCCGGCAGACGTACGACGAGCTGATCCGGCCGCGGGTGCACGACCGGTGGTGACCGGCGCGGCGCCGACGTGCCGGGCCCGCGGCGGGCATGCTTGGACCGGTGCCGTACGCCGGGAGGGGATCAGATGAGGGGCTGGCTCACGCTCACGCTCGGGCTGCTGGCGGTGGTCGTCGGCGCGGTCTGGACCGTGCAGGGGCTCGGCTACGTCGGCGGCAGCGTGATGACCGACCAGCGGATCTGGGCGGTGATCGGCCCGGTCGTCGTCCTCATCGGACTCGCCGCGCTCTGGTACGGGATGCGCAACCGCAACCGTTCCTGAGTGGGTCGGGCCGGCCGTCCCGGTAACGCGGAAAGCCCCGCATCCCTGCGCGGGCTGCGGGGCTTCACATCGATCCGGGGGCCGGATCGCAGTGGCCGGCGGCTGCCGGCCGGCACTGCTCAGATGGGGCGGACCTGCTCGGCCTGCGGACCCTTCTGACCCTGGGCGATCTCGAACTCCACCCGCTGGTTCTCCTCCAGCGTGCGGTAGCCGCTGGTCTGGATGGCCGAGAAGTGGACGAACACGTCAGCACCCCCGCCGTCGACGGTGATGAAGCCGAAGCCCTTGTCTGCGTTGAACCACTTCACGGTTCCCTGCGCCATGTGTATCTCCTTCTAAAACTGGCGGCCGAGCACGCCGTGCGGCCGATTGGCCGTTTTCGAGCAGCGGCGCCTGAGGCGGCCCCCGGTGAAGGAGACTTCTCTCAACCCACGCCATCTCGCAACAGCGTGGAACAGCAAACCACGTAGCGAAAACTCTGCACAGACTACCGGACGAATTTCTCCGACATGTGACCTGACGGATGCGTCAGATCAACTGGGCGGGCCGGCGGGACCATGCGAAAGGCCCCTTCCCCGTCGATGTTCGGGGAAGGGGCCGACACCTGCGTGGATCAGTCGGGCCAGCGGCCGGTCAGCCGGCGCACGCCCACCGCGCCGCCCCGGTCCACGGCGGCCCGGACGGCCGCGAAGATCGCACCCTGCAACGCCGCGGCGGCCAGGATCTCGCCCCAGCCGCGGTCCTCGTCGGTGGCGCTGGGCGCCTCACCGTCGCCCGCGGTCACCTTCCAGACCTGCCGGAAGATCACCCCGGCGACCGTGCCGGCGGCCAGGCCGAGCAGCACCCCGACGGGCTTGTACGCGGCCTTGCCGATCTTTCCGCTCACCTGCGCCTCCCCCGGACGATCAGCAGCACCACCACGGTCGCCACCGCACCGGCCGCGACGGCCGCCCACGGCACCGGGCTGCGCCGGACGACCGCACCCTTCTCGTACGCCTGCGCCCGGGCCACCCGGGCCTTCTCCGCGGCCTGCCCGCGGACCACGCCGGCCCGGTCCGCCGCCTGCCCACGCATCCGGGCCATGGTCTGCGCGGCCTGCTCGCGCATCCGCGCCTTCGCCTGGTCGGCGGAGTCCTTCAGCCGGGCCTTGACGTCGGCCTTGGCGGCCAACAGCTCCATCGTCTCACCCAACTCGACCCGGGTACGCCGGATCTCCTCGCGGAGCGCCTCCGTGTCGCCGGTCCCGTTGCCCGTCATGCCCGCCTCCCGTCCTTGACCGCGGCGGTGACGGTGTCCACGTCCGCCCGGACGCTGCGGACCGTCGCCTCCGGCACCGGCGGGACGGCACGGCTGACCTGCTGCTTGCCGACCAGGGCCAGGATCCCGGCGAGCAGGAAGAGCGCCACCGCCACGATCAGCGCGGCGAGCCACGCCGGCATCACCAGCGCCAGCAGCAGGATCACCGTGGCGACCAGGGCACCCGTCCCGTAGAGGGCCATCACCCCGCCGCCGCCGAAGAGGCCGATCCCGATACCGGCGTGCTTGCCCTTCTGGGTCAGCTCCGCCCGGGCCAGCGCCAGCTCGTCCCGCACCAGCCGGGAGACCTGCTCGGTGGCCCGCTGCACCAGTTCGGCGGTGGACGGCTCGCTCCCGGTCCGGGACGTGCTGCGACTCGCGACGTCAGCCATGCTGTCCTCCTTTCATCATCACCGCGCTGTATGCCCGGAGTCGCGGCCCGTCAATCCTGCCCGGAGCGCCGGTCCCGCCGCCCCACCGCCCGGCGCGCGGGTCGCGGACCGGTGCCGGGGCGTGCGCAGCAGGTCCCCCGGAACCGACGGAACAAACGCGCCGGGGCCCGGATGTCCCCGCAACGGGCGACCCCGCGATCCCCTGCCGCCGCCGGACGGCACCTCCCGGCAGGTGCAACGGCCCGGCGGGCGGGCAGGTCACGACACCGCCCGGGGCCGGCCATTACACGACACCGGCGGGCGGGCGGGCAGGTCAGGTCACCGCCCGGGGGCGGCCCGGGAAGCGCGGAGCCCCCGGCGCCGCGGGGTGGCCGGGGGCTCCGGAGGGCGGGCCGGTGGTCAGGGACGGGTATCGGCGTGGTCCTCGCGGCCCACGAAGGCCTCGCTGCGGGCGTCGCCGTCGTCGCTGCCACCGAAGACCCGGGCGTCGTCCGGGACGTCGGTGTCGGGGAGCCGGCGGACCGGCCGGCGCGGCTGGACCGCCTGCCACGGCAGCGCGCCGGTGGCGTCGCCGACCTCGGCCCGCATCCGGGGCAGCGCGGTCGGCCGCTGGTCGCGTACCCAGGCCACCAGGAGCTCGCGGACCAGGCAGCGCAGGTCCCAGAGGCTGCCGGCATCCGCGGCGCTGACCAACGCCCGCACCTTGACCATGCCGCCGGTGGCGTCGGTGACCTGGAGTACGCAGACCCGGCCGTCCCACAGCTCGCTGGACTCGACCAGCCGGCGCAGCTCTTCCCGCATCGCCTGCACCGGGATCGACCAGTCGAGGTCGAACTCGGCGGTGCCGAGGACCGCCGCCTCGGTCCGGGTCCAGTTCTCGAACGGGGTGCTGGTGAAGTACGAGGTGGGCAGGATCAGCCGGCGGTCGTCCCAGATCTGGACCACCACGTAGCTCAGGGTCAGCTCCTCGACCCGGCCCCACTCCCCCTCGACGACCACCACGTCGTCGAGGCGTACCGCGTCGCTGAAGGCGAGCTGGAGGCCGGCGAAGACGTTGCCGAGCAGGCTCTGCGCGGCGAGCGCGGCGACCACACCGACCACACCGGCGCTGGTCAGCACGCCGGCGCCGATCCCGCGTACGGCGGGGAAGGTCATCAGCATCACGCCGAGGGCGAGCACCACGATCACCGCGATGGTGAGCCGGCGCAGCAGCACCACCTGGGTCCGCACCCGGCGGGCGTGCCGGTTGTTGGGCACGTCCACCCGGAACTTGGCCAGCGCGGTGTCCTCGATCACCACCAGCAGCGAGGCGACCAGCCAGGACGCGGCGGCGATCAGCCCCAGCCCGAGCACCCGCAGCACGATCTGCCGCCACGGGCTGCCGACCGCGTACCCGGTGCTGAACCGGACGGCGAGCTGCACGGCCAGGACGGTCGCGGCCACCTGGAACGGGCGGTGCGAGTGGTCGGTGAGCTCGGTCATCAGCAGCGAGCGCCGGCCGAGCCGGCGGGTCACCCGGTGCACCACCTCGACCAGCACCAACGCGATCGTCGCCGCGGCGAGCGCGGCGACGATCGTTTCGAGGTAGTCCTGCACAGGCACCTCTCCCTCCAGCCGGGCGGGGACGCTTCGGGCAAAGGCCCAATGGTGCCCGGCGGTCGCGGAATCGACCAGGTCAGACCCGGCGGTACCGGGACTGGAGGAAGCAGTAGATGCCGAAGGCGGCGATGCCGAGCGCCATCAGCGCGAGGACCACCGGGCCCCAGGGCTGGTCGCGCAGGGTGCGCAGGGCGGCGTCCAGGCCGCGGGCCTTCTCCGGGTCGTACTTCACCGCGGCCACCACGAGCAGGAGGCCGGCGACGGCGAAGACGGCGCCGCGGGCGGCATACCCGAACATGCCCAGGCGGCGGGCCAGGGTGTGGGTCTTCGGGCTCATCTGGGCGGTCTTCAGGTTCTTCTCGAACTTCTTCTTCAGCCCGTAGCTCACCATGCCGATGCCGACGATGGCGATCACCAGGCCGGCCAGCCCGACCAGCCACCGGCCGCCGCCGGAGGCCATCAGCTTCTCCGAGAGCGCCTGCTGCTTGTCGGCGGCGTTGGAGCTGGCGTCCTGGAAGACCTTCACGGCGGTCCAGGCGAGCCAGAGGAAGACCACGGTGCGGACCACCGAGGCGATCCGCTCGAAGAGCCGGTCCCTGCCGCGCAGGCCCCGGTGGCCGATCGCCGCCTCGAAGGCCTGCCAGATGGCCATGGCGACGAGGCCGACCGCGATCGTGACCAGCAGGAACTTGCCGAGCGGCTGGGCGCCCAGGGTGCGCAGCGCGCCGTTCTGGTTGCCCTCCTCACCTGACTTGCCGAAGGCGATCTGCACGATGAGCCAGGCGAAGAGCAGGTGCACGATCCCGTAGCCGATGAAGCCGGCCCGGGTCAACAGTTCGAGCCACCGGCTGTTCGCAGCCTGCGAAGCGGTGGCTTCGGCGTTCCGGGTGAGTGACATGGCGGCAGAATCTCCCGATGGGAAGATTTCCAAACGTGGGCCGCCGCCGGCCGCCCCGGGTCAGCTCGCGGCGCCGCGCGCGACGCGGATCTTGACCTGCTGGTCGGTGACGCTGTCCAGGGTGACCGCGAGGCCGCCGACCTCGGTGGCCTGCTGGCCGACGGTGAGCGAGAGCTGCTCCCCGGCGACCTCGACGGTGACCTGGTCACCCTGGGCGCCGATCAGCTTGGCCTCGACGCCGAGGATGGTGGCGCTGGCCTCGACGCCGCGGTCGAAGGTGACCGTGCAGGCGTCCAGCCCGCAGTCGGTGGAGGCGCCCTCCGAGCCGCAGCCGGACAGCAGCGCGACGCCGAGCGCCAGGCCGGCCAGCAGGCCGGCGGCCCGGCGGGTGGGGGAATGCGAGGGGAGCACGCGTCGGTTCGTCACCCGGCCAAGGGTACGAGACGCCGGCGACACCGCCACCGCGGGAGATCATCGGGCGGGCAGGTTAGGGTCCCGGCATGCCGTTCGACATCACCCGGACCCGGGCCGCGTACCCCGCCCTGACCGAGGGCTTCGTCCACTTCGACGGTGCCGGCGGCACCCAGACCGCCCAGCCGGTGATCGACGCGGTCGCCGCCGCGATGGGCGCGGCGATCGGCAACCGCAGCACGGCCTTCGCACCCGGCCGGCGGTCCCTGGACATCGTCGAGGCCGCCCGGTCGGCGGTCGCCGACCTGCTCGGCGCCCGACCCGAGGGCGTGGTGCTCGGGCCGAGCGCCACCGCGCTGACGTACACCCTGGCCCGGACGCTCGGCGCGGCCTGGCGGCCGGGGGACGAGGTGGTGGTCTCCCGGCTCGACCACGACGCGAACGTGCGGCCGTGGGTGCAGGCGGCCGAGGCGGCCGGGGCCACCGTGCGCTGGGCGGAGTTCGACCCGGCGACCGGTGAGCTGCCCGCCGGCCAGTACGCCGACCTGGTCGGCGAGCGCACCCGGCTGGTCGCGGTGACCGCCGGCAGCAACGCGATCGGCACCGCGCCGGACGTCGCCGCGATCGCCAAGACCGCACAGGCGGCCGGCGCGCTGGTCTGCGTGGACGGGGTGCACTCGGTGCCGCACGGCCCGACCGACCTCGCCTCGCTGGGCGCGGACTTCCTGATCACCAGCGCGTACAAGTGGTCCGGGCCGCACCTGGCCGCGATGGTCGCCGACCCGGACCGCTGGGAGCAGTTGCGTCCGGCGAAGCTGCTGCCCTCCTCCGACGCGGTCCCGGACCGGTTCGAGTACGGCACGCCGAGCTTCCCGCTGCTGGCCGGGGTGACCGCCGCGGTGGACCACCTGGCCACGCTCGACCCGGAGGCCACCGGCAGCCGGCGCGAGCGGGTCCGCGCCGGCCTGGCCGCCGCGCAGGCCCACGAGGAGGCGGTCTTCGACCGGCTGCTGGCCGGGCTGGCCGCGCGGCCGGCGGTGACCGTCTACGGCTCGCCGGCCCGGCGCTGCCCCACCGTGTCGTTCCGGGTCGCCGGGCTGACGCCGGCCGACACGGCGGCGGCGCTGGGCGCGGCCGGCTGCTGCCTCTCCTCCGGCGACTACTACGCCTACGAGTACTTCCGCACGATGGGGCTGCGGGACAGCGGCGGGGCGGTCCGGGCCAGCGTCTACCACTACAACACGGTGGACGAGGTGGACCGGTTGCTCGCCGAACTGGACCGGATCGCCACCGGTGGGGAGAGAATGGCCCGGTGAGCTTCCTGGTCGAGGAGAACCCCGCCAAGCACCGGTTCGAGATCCTGGTCGACGACGCGCTGGCCGGGTTCACCGCGTACATCCCGCGCGGCGAGCTGCTGGTCTTCACCCACACCGAGGTCGACGAGCGGTTCCAGAACATGGGCGTGGGGTCGGCCCTGATCCGGGGCACCCTCGACCAGATCCGCGAGCGCGGCGGCCGGCTGGTGGCGAAGTGCCCCTTCGTGGCGGCCTTCATCAAGCGCCACCCCGAGTACGCCGACCTGGTGGTCGCCGAGGCCTGACCGGGTCGCGCGGGCGGCTCAGCCGGCGCCGGTGAGGAGTTCGGCGGCGGCCCGGGCGGCCGCCCGGGTGGCGCCGTGGGTGGCGAGGTGCACGGCGCCGGTGACCAGCTCCGGGACGCCGAGCTCCACCACGACGGCGTCGGGGCGGGCGGCCAGCGCGCGGCGTACCGCGGCCCGCATCCAGTCGTGCCGGTGCAGGTCCCGCACGACCAGCACGAGGGGACGGCCGGCCGCGCCGGCGGTCGGGTCGGCGGGCGCCTCGCCCTCGGCGTACCGGGCGACGGTGGTCTCCGGAACCAGGTCGGCCAGGGGCGCGCCGATCCCCCACGGGGTCTCCGCGCCGATGGCCATGTTGTGCGGCGGGGCGAACTCCACCACGTGCGCCGGGCGGCGCAGCGGCAGCGCGTCGGCGCCGGCGGGTCCGGTGACCACCCGGACCGCCCGTCGCGCGGCGGCCAGCCCGACCGCCGAGCCGTCGGTCCGGGTCGGGGCGCCGGCCGGGCGGGCGGCGCGGGCGGCGACCGTCCAGGCGGCGAGCTGACCGACCCGCTTGGCCGCCTCGGCGAGCCGCTCCTCCGGCAGCTCCCCGGCCCGCACGGCGGCGACGATGGCGTCGCGCAGCTCCCGGGCGTCCGCCTCGGAGGCCCGCTCCCCGCCCACGCAGATCGCGTCCGCGCCGGCGGCCAGGGCGCGGACCGCCGCGCCGGCGAAGCCGTACCGGTCGGCGACGGCCCGCATCTCCACCGCGTCGGTGACCACCACCCCGTGGAAGCCGAGCTCCTCGCGCAGCAGCCCGCCGAGGATGCGCGGGCTGAGGGTGGCCGGCAGCTGCGGGTCGAGCGCGGGCACCAGCAGGTGCCCGGTCATCATCGCCTGCACCCCGGCGGCCACGGCGGCCCGGAACGGCGCCAGCTCGACGGCGTCGAGGCGGGCCCGGTCGCCGTCGATGCGGGGCAGGTCGTGGTGCGAGTCGACCCGGGTGTCGCCGTGGCCGGGGAAGTGCTTCGCGCAGGCGGCCACGCCGCCGGCCTGGAGTCCGCGTACCCAGGCGGCGGTGTGCCGGGCGACCAGGTCGGCGGTGGCGCCGAACGAGCGGACGCCGATGACCGGGTTGGCCGGGTTGGAGTTGACGTCGGCGTCCGGGGCGTAGTTGAGGGTGACGCCCACGCCGGCCAGCTCGGCGCCGAGGTCACGGGCCACCTCCTCGGTCAGCGCCGGGTCGTCGACCGCGCCGAGGGCGAAGTTGCCGGGCCGGGAGCTGCCCCGGGCGGACTCGATCCGGGTGACGTCGCCAGCCTCCTCGTCGATGGCGACGATGACGTCCGGACGTTCGGCGCGCAGCGCGGCGGTGAGCGCGGCGAGCTGTGCGGGGTCGACGACGTTGCGGGCGAAGAGGACCACCGAGCCGAGCCCCTCGCCGAGCCACCGGCACACCCAGGGTGGCGGGGTGGTGCCGACGAACCCGGGTTGCAGGACGGCGGCGGCGAGGCCCGCCAGGTCTCCGGTCGCCCCCACGATCCGCTCGCTCATGCGCTGTCGTACCCCCGTCTTTCCCACCGGCCCGCCGCCCGGCGGGTGCAGCCATGGTCACACCGCGCTCCGAAATAGTCAATAAACCTTACTGTTAGCGCCTGGCGCTCCCCGGCACCGAGTGGGAGAGTGCGACCATGCACCCCGCGCTGCTCGCCGACGCCACCGACGCGGCCGACATCCCCGGCGTACGGCTGCTCGGCCTGGTGGTCGGCGGCCTGTTCCTGCTGCTCGCGATCCGGGCCATGTTCCGCCGCTGAGCCACCCCGGCGCGGCGGTTCGGCCGGCACGCTCGGGGTACCGCTCTCGTTGTCCATCCGGTAGGCCCGGCACCGCGAGCAGCGAGGGGAAGCGATGAGGATCGGCTACTTTCTGTCCAGCGAGGAGTACACCCCGGCGGAGCTGCTGGAGCAGGCGCGCGGCGCCGAGCGGGCCGGCTTCGAGGCACTGTGGATCTCCGACCACTACCACCCGTGGGTCGACGCGCAGGGCCAGAGCCCGTTCGTCTGGTCGACCATCGGCGCGCTCAGCCAGGTCTGCGCGCTGCCCGTCACCACCGCCGTCACCTGCCCGACCGTCCGGATCCACCCGGCGGTGATCGCCCAGGCCGCGGCGACCAGCGCGGTCATGCACTCCGGTCGCTTCGTGCTCGGCGTGGGCAGCGGCGAGGCGCTCAACGAGCACATCCTCGGCGACGCCTGGCCGCAGACCGACGTCCGGCTGGAGATGCTGGAGGAGGCGGTCGAGGTGATGCGCGAGCTGTGGCGGGGCGACTTCGTCAACCACCACGGCAGGCACTACACCGTCGAACACGCCCGGATCTACACGCTGCCCGACACGCCCCCGCCGATCCACGTCTCCGGTTTCGGCCCCAAGTCGATCGACCTGGCCGCCCGGATCGGCGACGGCTACGTCAACACCAGGCCCGACGCCGGGATGGTCCGCCGGTTCCGGGACAACGGCGGCGGCGACAAGCCGTGCCAGGCCGGCTTCAAGGCGGCGTACGCCGACAGCGAGGACGAGGGCATGCGGATCGCGTACCAGCGGTGGCCGAACGCCGGGGTGCCGGGCGAGCTGTCCCAGGTGCTCCCCTCGCCGCGCCACTTCGAGCAGGCCGCCCAGCTGGTCAAGCCGGAGATGATGAAGGAGTCGTTCGTCTGCGGCAACAGCGTCGACGCCCATCTGGAGATGATCGACAAGTACGCCAAGGCCGGCTTCGACGAGGTCTACGTGGCCAACACCGGCCCGAACTGGCCGGGCCTGTTCGACCTCTACCAGCGCGAGGTCCTCCCCCGGCTGCGCTGACCGGCGCCCCGGCCCGAAGGTGTCGATAATGACGTGCGCGCAGCGGCGCTCGTCCCGATCATGGTCGGCGTGCACTCCGCCCTCACGGTGACCCCGGCCGAACTGCCCACGCTGCTGCTGCACGTCGCGGTGGTCCGACCCGTCTTCGTCTGGGGCCCGCCCGGCATCGGCAAGAGCTCGCTGGTACGGGCCTTCGCCGACTCGCTCGGACTGCCCTGCGTGACCCTGGTCGGCACGCAGCTCGCCGCCGAGGACCTGATCGGGGTGCCGGAGCTGCGCGACGGGCGCAGCCGCTTCGCGCCGCCGGAGTCGATCGCCCGCGACGAGCCGTACTGCCTCTTCCTGGACGAGCTGAACTCGTCCAGCCCCGAGGTGCAGAAGGCGTTCTACTCGCTGATCCTCGACCGCCGGATCGGCTCGTACGAGCTGCCGGCCGGCTCGATCGTGATCGGCGCCGGCAACCGGGCCACCGACAACGCGCTGGCCCGGCCGATGGCCTCGGCGCTGGTGAACCGCCTCGTCCACGTGCACCTGCGCGCCTCGGCCACCGACTGGCTGGCCTGGGCGGCCGGCGCCGGGGTCCACCCGTGGGTGTTGGACTACCTGACCGAACGCCCCGACCAGCTCTGGGTCGCCCCGCCCAAGACGGAGGAGCCCTTCTCCACCCCGCGCAGCTGGCACATGCTCTCCGACGCGCTGCACTCGTTCGGGGAGGATGTCGACGAGGCGACCGTGCGACTGCTGGCCGGCGGGACGCTCACCGGGCAGCACGGCGCCGGCTTCGCCGCGTACGTCAAGACCGTGCGCCACCGGTACGGCCTGGACGCGATCGTGCGGGGCGACGCGCCCTGGCCTCGCGCGGCGACCGACCGCGACCTGCTCTACTTCTTCGCCGAGGCGTTCCGGGCCCGGCTGGTCAAGGAGCTGCCGGCCTCCCGGGAGCACGCCTCCCCCGCGGTGCGGGACTTCTCCATCCGGGCCAAGGGGCTGCTGGTCGAGCTCGCCGAGATCTCCCTGGAGTGCGCGCAGCTGGTCGTCGCCGCCGACGACGACGGGATGCCGGTGCTGCCGGCCTGGTTCCTGGTCGAGGTGACCCGGGACCTGCCCCGACTGGTCGCGGCCCGGGCCTGACCGGTGGCCCACCGACGCGCCGGCCGTGAGCCGGACCCGAACGAGAAGGCGTTCCTGGCGGCCCGGCAGCGCGTCTCCGCCCACCCCATGTTCCGGCCGATGGTGGGCGGCACCTACCCCAATGCCCGCTTCGAGTGGACCGACGACGGGCGACTCGACAACCTGCGGGGGTGGGCGAGGGTCCACCCCGACGGGCGGATCGTGGTCAACCGCCGCCGGCGGGCCGACGTCGACGAGTGGCACTGGGTGCTGGTGCACTGCCTGCTGCACCTCGGCTTCGGCCACCTCGCCGCCGACCGGCCCGGACCGGACGACCCGGCGGCGCGGGCCGCCGCCTGTCTCGCGGTGGCCCGGTTCCAGGCCGACGCCAAGCTGGGCCGGCCACCGCAGTTGCTCCCCGGCCCGCTGCCCGACGGCGACGAGGCCCGGCTCGCGGCCCGGTGGCGGACGACCGGCATTCCCGAGGGCCACGACGGCTGCGGCGTCGGCGGGGACGGCCCGGACGTGGTCCGTCCCCCGGCTGGTGGCGACCCGGTCCACCGGGCGGCCACCGGCCTCCGTCGGCCCACCTGGCCGGAGCGGTTCGCGGTCGGGCTCGCGGCGGCGGCCACCGCGGCGGTCGAGGCGGCCGGGGCACCCCGGCCCGGGGTCGGGGGCACGAACTCCACCGGCGTGTGGGAGCGGGCCCGCCGTTGGTTCGTCTCGTCGTACCCGCTGCTCGGCGCACTGGCCGCGGGCTTCACCATCGTCGCCGACGTGGAGCTGGCCCACGCCTGGGACATCTCCGTGGCGGCGGTCGACGCGCACGCCGGGGAGATCTACGTCAACCCGCTGCGGACCCTCTCCGAGGAGGAGTGGCGGTTCGTCCTGGCGCACGAGATGCTGCACGCCGGACTGCGGCACGCCGACCGGGTGGCGCACCGTGACCCGTACCTGTGGAACGTGGCCACCGACTACGTGATCAACGGTTGGCTGGTGGAGATGGCGGTCGGGACCATGCCCGACGGCCTGCTTCACGATCCGGAGCTGCGCGGCCTGTCCGCCGAGGCGGTGTACGACCGGATCGCCACCGACCTGCGCCGCCGGCGCAAGCTCGCCACCCTCCGCGGCCCCGGCCTGGGTGACATGCTCGGCGAGCGGCGGCCCGCGGCGGGCGCGGCGCGCGGCGGCGTCGACCTGGACGAGTACTACCGGCGGGCGCTGACCAGCGGGTTGGTCTTCCACGAGTCGTCCGGGCGCGGGCTGCTTCCGGCCGGGCTGGTCGCCGAGATCCGGGTGCTCGACGAGCCTCCGCCGCCATGGGACGTGCAGCTGGCCCGCTGGTTCGACGAGCGCTTCCCGGCACGGGAGCGGCACCGGTCGTACGCCCGGCCCTCGCGCCGGCAGGCGGCCACCCCGGGCATCCCGCGTCCTGGCTGGCGGCGGCCGGACGAGGAGGAGCGCCGACCGACGTTCGGCGTGGTGCTGGACACCTCCGGGTCGATGAGCGCCCGGCTGATGGGCCGGGCCCTGGGCGCGGTGGCCGCGTACGCGTCGGCCCGGGACGTGCCCGCGGCGCGGGTCGTGTGCTGCGACGCGGTGGCGTACGACGCCGGCTATCTGCCGGTGGAGGAGATCGCCGGACGGGTACGGGTGCGCGGTCGCGGCGGCACCGTGCTGCAACCCGGCGTACGGCTGCTGGAGCGCGCCGAGGACTTCCCGGCGGACGGCCCGATCCTCGTGATCACCGACGGCGAGTGCGACGTGCTGCGGATCCGCCGCGACCACGCGTTCCTGGTGCCGCGCGGCGCCCGGCTGCCGTTCTCGCCGCGCGGCCCGGTGTTCCGGATGAGCTGACGGCGGCGGCCCGGACGGATCAGGCGTCCGCGGGCTTCGCGATCCCGTGCAGCAGGGTGGCGACCAGGGCGTCCACCAGCGCGGGCGAGGGCTCGGGCGGTGGGCCGGACGGGTCGAGCAGCCGGCCGAGGACCAGGTCGTGGCAGACCCCGACGACGAGCGTCGCGACCGCCTCGGGGCTGGTGCCCGCGGCCACCCGGCCGAGGGGCTGCTCCGCGCGGACGTATCCGGCGATCTCCGCCCGCAGGTGGTGGCCCCCGCCGAGGGAGGTGGGCAGTTCGCCGAGGCGGGCCAGCAGCTTCGGCTGGGTGGTCAGCCCGGCGAAGGCCGGCAGGATCGCCGCGTGCAACGCCAGCGCGCGCTGCAGGTACGCCCGCAGGTTCGCCTCTACGGTCTGCTCGCCGGGCCGCGGCGGCGTCCCCTCCTGTTCCGCCTCGACCGCGCGGACGTGCGCGTGCAGCGCGTACGCGAGGAGTTCCTCCTTGTCGGCGAAGTGGTTGTAGAGCACCCCGTCGGCGACCTCCGCCTCTCGGGCGATGTCCCGGACCGTCAGCCCCGCCACGCCCCGTCGGGCGACGAGCCGACCGGCGGCGGCGATCAGGTGCTCCCGCAGGCTCTGCCCGCCGCCGCGCAGCGCAGCCGCTCTTCTCGGTGTCATCACCAGGCATTCTAGGGCCGTCGGCCGCGCCGACCGCCGAGCCGCAGGGGCACGCGACGGCCGGGGCGCCGGGGCCGGCGGGTCGTCAGGCCGGGCGGTGGGCGGTGACCAGCCAGGCGGTGCCGCGCAGGCGTACCCCGTCGGACTGTTCGTGCGGGCGCAGCGCCTCGGCCAGCGCGGCGCGGGCCCGGTCCGCCGTGTCGGGGTCGACCCGGTCGAGCTGGTGCCGGACCGGTCCCCAGCCGGCCAGGAACCCGGCCGCGTCGGCCACGTCGCGACCCCACACCTGCGGCGCCTCCACCCGGGCGCAGTCCACCCCGGCGAACCCGGCGGCGGTGAGCACCCGACGGACCACCGTCGGGTCGGCGAGGGAGAGCGGCTCGGCGGCCCCGGTCCCGTCGGTCTCCAGCCGGGGCAGGTGGGCGGCGAACGCGGCGAACACCCGGCCCAGGTCGCCGTCGCGGATGTCGTCGAGGCAGACGAAGGCGAGCCGGCCGCCGGGACGCAGCGCCCGGCCGACGTTGGCGAACGCGGCGACCGGGTCGGCGAAGAACATGACGCCGAACCGGCTCAGCGCGACGTCGAAGGCGGCGGCCGGGAACGGGTGCACCTGGACGTCGGCCCGGACGAACTCCACGTTGGTCACACCCTGCGCCGCCGCGGACGCCCGCGCCCGGTCGAGCATCGGCGCGGAGAGGTCGACGCCGACGGCGTGGCCGTCGCCGACCCGCGCGGCGAGGCGGGTGAGCTGCCCGTTGCCGCAGCCGATGTCGAGGACCCGGTCGCCGGGCCGCACGGCGGCGAGCAGCGGGGCGTTGAAGCCGCTGTTGACGGCGTCGTAGCGGGTCTGGTGCTCCGCCCAGTGCCGCCCCTCGTAGCTGTTCCAGGCCCGCTCCTGGTCTGCGTTGACGATCGTCTCCATCCGGTCCCCCTTTATGAACAAGTGTTCATGAACATGTATTCATAATGAGGGCCACGCCGGGGCGCGTCAACGCCCGCGCCGGTACGCCGCACCGCGGGGGTGGGACGACGGGCCACGCTGGTGGGTGAACCGCCCCGGTTTCGGCGGTGATCGCCGGGGGTACCTGCGGCCACTGATGAAACTGACCAGGCACTCGACGACGTTGCGCCGCGCGGCGCGGAGCCTCTTCGGCTGGACCGCGCTCCGGCCCAACCAACTGGCCGCCATGCGTGCGGTGATGAAGCGACGCGACGCCCTGGTGGTGCTCCCCACCGGCGCCGGCAAGTCGGCGATCTACCAGATCCCGGCCAGCCTGATCCCCGGACCCACCGTGGTCATCTCCCCGCTGCTGGCCCTGCAGCAGGATCAGATCGCGGCGCTCAACGAGCGCCAGCGGCCCGAGCTGCGGGCGGTCCGGATCAGCTCCGACGAGACCGCGGCCCAGCAGGCCGAGGCGATCGTCGAGATCCGGGAGGGCCGCGCCGAGTTTCTCTTCATCACCCCGGAGGCGCTCAGCAACCCGGACCGGATGGCCGAGGTCCGGTCACTGAAGCCGGCGCTGGTGGCGATCGACGAGGCCCACTGCATCTCGGCCTGGGGGCACGACTTCCGCCCCGACTACCTGGCGCTGGGCCACCTGATCGACGGCCTCGGCCGGCCGCCGGTGGTCGCGCTCACCGCCACCGCCTCCCCGCCGGTACGCGACGACATCATCGCCCGGCTGCGGCTGCGCGACCCGGAGGTGGTGGTCTCCGGACTCGACCGCCCCAACCTCTTCGTCGAGGTGGCCCACTGTCCCACCGACGACTACCGCTGGCGGCGGCTGGTCGCCCTGCTCCGCGACGACGAGCGCCCCGGCATCATCTACGTGCCCACCCGACGGCGGCCGAGGAGCTGGCCCAGCGGCTCACCGACGCCGGGTACCCGGCGCAGTACTACCACGGCGGGATGCCCACAGGGGCCCGCAACGAGCTGCACGAGGCGTTCCTCGCCGACCAGGTGCCGATCATGGTGGCGACGTCCGCGTTCGGCATGGGCATCGACAAGCCGAACATCGCCTGGGTTGCGCACATGGCGCTGCCCGACTCCCCGGACAGCTACTTCCAGGAGATCGGCCGCGCCGGCCGGGACGGTGAGCCGGCCCGGGTGCTGCTGCTCTGGCGCGCCGAGGACGTCGGGCTGCAGCGCTACTTCACCGGCGGCCTGCCGGACTCCACCGAGCTGCGGGACCTCGCCGCGGTGCTGCGCAAGCAGGCCCGCACCAAGAAGGAGCTGCGCGAGCTGACCGGCCTCGGCCCGCGCAAGCTCGGCCAGTACCTCTCCCTGCTGGAGCAGGTCGGTGCCGTGGAGCCGCGCGCCAAGCAGCAGCTCGGCGCGCCGCGGTACGCGCCCAGGCCGGCCGACGCGGCGGCGGCGGCGCTGGCCGAGGCGGAACGGCAGCAGACGGTCACCCGGTCGCGCACCGACATGATGCGGGCCTTCGCCGAGACCACCGGGTGCCGGGGGCAGGCGCTGCTGGCGTACTTCGGCGAGCAGATGAGCGAGGTCTGCGGGCACTGCGACAACTGCCACGCCGGCACCAGCGTCGCCGACGACGGGGCGAGCGGACCGTTCCCGGTGCACAGCCAGGTCCGGCACCCGGAGTGGGGCGCCGGGCTGGTGCTCAGCTACGAGGAGGACCGGATGACGGTGCTCTTCGACGAGGTGGGGTACAAGACGTTGTCCGTGCGCGTGGTGTCCGAACAGGGCCTGCTGACGCTGGACTAGTGCGGTGTCCACGAACATTCACCGGGTGTCCGGTTGGTGTTGTGGATCCTCGCCTTGGGGCGAGCGACTCCCCACCGGTTGGTGGGGCGGGCCTCCGCGGGCCAACTGACCCTCCCGCCATCCTTGGTGGGCGGCGGGGGTCACGCCGGGACCGTCCGGCACCGGGGAGGTGATACCAACGCACGGGCAGCAACCCACGGCGCCGGCGCGGAAACCGCGTCGACCGGTCACCCTCCTTGCGTCGTTTAGCAGCCGCATACCACGCATCCGAAAACCGACGTAACACCGACCGCGCACCCACGGAGTCCAGCTCGGTGAACGTACCCCGCCCGGATGCCGCCAGTTCTCGGCACAACTCCTGGTAGCCCACCAGCGGCACGTCGTGACGGCGACGCCGCCAGGAGTTGATCTCCAACACGCATGCCCACACATCGCCGGCTGACCGCAGCAGGCCGAAGCACCGCCGCCGCTGCCCAGGCGTCACCCGCACCGCCACACGCGCCGTGCGATGCACGACCGGTGGCGAGGCAGGGTCCCACCGGCGAGGCATGAACCGAAGCCAACACCACCCGTACGACATCTTTCTCAACAGCGAGGGAGTGGGCTCTGGATTAACCTGTTCCGGATCAGGGCACCAGCGCCGTACGCGGCCGGACCGCCCGCGCCACGTCAGCCATGAGAGGGGTGTTGTTGTCGTGATCGAGCAGCCGGCGTACACCGGGTTCGGATTCTCCGACGAGGAGTGGGGGCTGCTGGTCGGCCTGCCGCAGTCGGTGCTGACCGCCGCGAGCGCGGCCGAGTCCGACGGCACCAAGCGCACCATGGCCGAGAACGCCGCCGGGCTGGAGGGCATCGCCGCCGGGCGCGAGTCGGCCAGCCCGCTGGTGGCCGCCGTCGCCGGCGAGATCGTCGCCCGGGTGGGCGACCCGGAGGCCGGCGAGGAACTGCCGGTCATCGAGCCCGCCGACCCGCGGGCGATGATCGACGACGTGCTGGCCCGGGCCGGCCAGGCGGCGGCCCTGCTGGCCGCCCGGGTCGACGAGGGCCAGGCCGGGGCGTACCGGCACTGGCTGGTGGAGATCGCCGAGCAGGTGATGACCGCGGCGTCCAGCGGCGGCATCCTGGGCCTCGGCGGCGACGTGGTCAGCGACTCGGAGCGCCGCTTCCGGGACCGGCTCTCCCAGGTGCTCGGCGACTGACGGCAGGGGCACGACCGCGCCGGCACCTCGGCACGCATCGTCAACGTCGCGGCGTCCATCGTCAACCGCGGTCGGACATAATTGTCCCGGGCCGTCACCCGGGAAACCGGCGCGGCCCACTGGTATCGGGGGGCCGTGGCGAGGCGCCCGCGGCGGTCCGTCGCGGGCGGCCGCCCGGTGCCGAGGGGTTCCCGCTCGCACCGGCGGGACCACCGGGACCACCGGACACGCCGACTCCGGCCTCGTCGTACTTCCCCCCAGGACTGACGACGGGGCCGGTCAGGCCTCTTCCAGCAGCGCCAGGATGACCTGCTCCACGTCGCCGCGCGGCATCTCCGGCTCGACCGGCGCCACCACCCCGTCGTGGTAGAGGTCCACCACCCGAGGGTCCACGTAGGACGTACGGGCCACGGTCGGGGTGTTGCCGAGCAGCTCGGCGACGGACCGCATCACCGTCGCGACGGCCCTCTTTCGGGCCGTCGCCGACCGCTGCCGGCCCACCGTGGCCAACTCCGTCGCCGCCAGCACCGTCGCGTGCCAGGTACGGAAGTCCTTCGCGGTCATCTCCCCGCCGCTGGCGTCGCGTAGGTAGTCGTTGACCTCGTCGCTGCGCACGTCGCGCCAGCTCTGGCCGTCCCAGTAGCCGAAGAGCCGTTCCTCGGCCCGCCGCCGGCGGCGCAGGTTGGTCAGCACCCGGCACAGCTCCGGGTCCTCGATCCGGCGTACCTGGTCGATGCCCCCCTTGGCCGGGAACTCGAAGACCACGCACCCTCGCCGGGACCGGGCGTGCTCGGGGCGCAGGGTGGCCACGCCGAAGGTCGGGTCGTCGCCGGTGGCGTACTGGTCGCTGCCGACCCGGAACATGCCCATGTCGAGCAGCCGGGCGACGGTGGCGAGGACCCGTTCGCGCCGCAGCCCGCGCAACGCCAGGTCGTGGTCGACCCGATCGCGCAGCACCGGCAGCCGGTGAGCCACCTCCAGCACGTGGTCGAACTTCGCCTCGTCCCGCTTCTGGCGCCACATCGGGTGGTAGAGGTACTGCTTGCGACCGGCCGCGTCGACGCCGGTGGCCTGGATGTGCCCGTTCGGGTACGGCGAGATCCAGACGCCCTGCCACGCCGGCGGGATGACCAGGTCGCGCAGCCGGGCCAGCTCGTCGGGAACGCGCACCGGCTCGCCCTTCGCGTCGACGAAGAGCCAGCCCTTGCCGCGCCGCCGGCGCCCGTACCCCGGCCTGCCCGGATCGCTACGCCGCAACCGCACCGGAGACCCGCACCGCCCGTTCCGCCTCGTCCACGGCGGCCAGCACCTCGTCGACCGGGATGGCCGCCAACGTCGGCGGCGTTCCTACCCCGCCCGGCCCGGTCCGAGCACGGTCGATACGTGTCCGGTCGGGGGCGTCGAGCACCCGGTGCCGGGGGCGGTCGGGCGGCGGCCCCCAGCGGGCCGGCGGAACCGGTCCGAAGAGCACCACCGAGGCGGTGCCGTACCCGGTGGCCAGGTGGGCGACCCCGGTGTCCGCGCTGACCAGCAGCCGGGCGGCGGCCACCAGGGCGGCCAGCTCGGCCAGGCCGGTCCGGCCGGCGAGCACCGCGTCCGGGGTCAGCCCGGCGGCGTCGGCCACCCGGGCGACGAGGTCCCGCTCGTCGGCCGAACCGGTCAGCACCACCCGGTGGCCCCGGTCGGTCAACGCCCGGGCGAGCGCGGCGAACCGCTCCGCCGGCCAGCGCTTGGCGTGGACCTTGCCGCCGGGGTGCAGCACGGTGGCGCCGGCCGGGACGGCCGCCGCGGGCGGCGGCAGCAGCGCCAGGTCGGCGGGGTCCGCCGGCAGGTCGTACCAGTGCAGGAGCCGGCACCAGCGGCGGACCTCGTGCTCGTCGTCGTCCCACTCCGGGCCGTCGGCGTGCCCCGCCTCGGCGTTGCCGAAGGCGAGCAGCCGGCCCGGCCGGGCGGCGGCCAGCAACCGGTGCGACCGCGGGCCCCGGCCGTGCAGGTTGACCGCCACCTCGGGTGACGGCGCCGGCCACGCCGGCGGGTCCAGCCCGTCGGTGGGCAGCACCCGGTCGATCCCGCCGACCAGGTCGGCCAGCGGCGCCAGCCAGGCCGGGGCGGCCAGCACCAGCTCCCGGTCGGGGAATCCGGCCCGCAGCCCGCGCAGCGCCGGGACCGCGGTGGCCAGGTCGCCGACCCCGAGCGCCCGGAGGACCAGGATCACGGGTACGACGACTCCTGCTCGGCGCAGACCACCATCTCCCGTACCGCACATCCGGGTGGCTGGGAGAGGGCGAACATGATCGCGGCGGCGGTGTCGGCGGGCTCGTTGAGCGCGGCGTCGGGACCCGGCCGGTACTGCTCGTCCCGCTCGTCGAAGAACGCGGTGCGCATGCCGCCGGGGATCAGCAGGGTGACCGCGACCGACCCGGCGAGCTCCGCCGCGAGGGCCCGGGTGAACCCGACCACCCCGAACTTCGCCGCGCAGTACGCGGTGGCGTCGCTGACCGCCTTCACCCCGAGGGTGGAGGCGACGGTGACGATGCTGCCCCGCGAGGCCTCCAGGTACGGCAGCGCGGCGCGGATCACCGCCGCGGTGGCCAGCAGGTCCACCGTCACGATCCGTTCCCAGGTCTCGCCGGGCACGTCGGCCAGCTTGCCCGGGACGTCCGTGCCGGCCGCGGTGACCACGGCGTCCAGGCCGCCGGAGCGTTCGGCCAGCTCGCGGGTCGCCGCCTCGGCGGCCCGGGTGTCGGCCAGGTCGCACTCGACCCACGGCACCCCGTCGCCGGGCGGGTGCCGGTCCAGCACGAGGGGCCGGCCGCCGGCCCGGGCGACCGCGGTGACCACGGCGGCGCCGAGGCCGCTCGCGCCGCCGGTGACCAGGACGGTGGGGCCCGCCCCCGGGGAACTGGCGCTCATCGTGCTCCCTCCGCCGTCGACCGGACGGCCGTCGCGCCGGGCCGGGCCACGGTCGGCCCGCCGGTTGTCCCGCGGCGGCCGGTGCGGGCCGCGGCGATCATGTCGGTGGTGGACCGGCCGTCCAGGTACGGCACGACCACGGTCTGCCCGCCCCAGCGCCGCAGGATCTCCGCCTCCGGCAGCGTCTCCTCGCCGCCGCCGGTGGCGTAGTCACCGCCCTTGACCCAGATGTCCGGGCGGAGCCAGGACAGGGCCGCGTGCGGGGTCGGCTCGTCGAAGATCAGCACGGCATCGACGCAGCTCAACGCGGCGAGCAGCCGGCTGCGGTCGCCCTGCGGCACCACCGGCCGCTCGGGCCCCTTGAGGCCGACGACGCTACTGTCGGAGTTGAGGCAGACCACCAGGCAGTCGCCGAGCTGGCGGGCCGCCTGGAGGGTGGCCACGTGTCCGGCGTGGAGCAGGTCGAAGCAGCCCCCGGTGGCGACCACCGTGCCGCCGGCCGCACGTACCCCGGCGATCACCGCGCCGGCCGCGGCCGGACCGATCCGGTCCTCGCCGCCGCCGGGCGCGGCCTGCAGGGCCGGTCCGACCTGGGCGGCCGACCGGGCGGGACCGGCCGGGACCGGCGCCGGCAGCGCGGCGGCCACGCCCCCGGCCGCCACGTACGCGGACGCCTCGGCGACCGCCACCTGCACCGCCTCGGAGACCAGCGCGCCCCGGGCCAGGGCGAGGGTGGCCGCGGCCGCGAACCGGTCCCCCGCCCCGCAGGTGTCCCCCTCGGCGCTGGCCGGTGCGGGCACCACCAGCGGGGTGGTACCGGCGTGGGAGAGCAGGACCCCGTCGCCGCCGAGCGTCACCGCCACCGCGCCGGCCCGCCACCGGTCGCGCAGCGCCTGCGCGCCCCGCGACGCGGTCACCAGCCGGGAGGCGCCCGGCGGCGCCTTCGCCAGTTCCCGTGCCTCGAACTCGTTCGGGGTGGCCAGGCGCACCCCCGGCACCGCCGCCGGCCCACGCGGGTGCGGGTCCCAGACCACCGGCGCCCGGGTGGCGGCGAGCGCGGCCCGCAGCGCCGGCTGCCCGGCGACCCCCCGGCCGTAGTCGCTGACCAGCACCGCGGACGCCCGGGCGATCAGCCGCAGCACCGCCTCGCCCGGTTCACCCGGCTCGCCGGGCGTCCCGCCCCGGTCGTGCCGCAACAGCACCCGGCCGCGGACCCGCAACCGGATCTTCTCCGGGGTGGCCCCGGCCAACGGGAGCGCGTACAACTGCACGCCCGCGGCGGCCAGCAGCGTGCTGAGCCGGGCCCCGCCCGCGTCGTCCGCGATGGCGGTGACCAGCGCCACCTCCACCCCCTCGGCGGCGGCGAAGACCGCGGCGAGGCCGGCGCCCCCGGGCCGGTCGACGTACGTGGTCTCGTCGAGCACCGGCACCGGGGAGTCCGGACAGAGCCGGTTCACCACCCCCTCGACGTCTCGGTCCAGCAGGGTGTCACCGATCACCACCACGGGTCCCGTCACGCTCGACCTCCTCCTCGGGCCTCGACCTCCGGGGCCTCGTCAGCGAGCACCACCTCCACGCCGGTGCGCACCGGCGTGGAGCGGGCGGGTGTGGTCGACGCCGGCTGCGCCACCTGGCCGGCGAGCGCCTCCGGCTGCGCGGTCCGGCCGGCGAGCGCCGCCGGCAGCGCCCGCTCGACGTACTCGCAGAGCACGTGGGTGGCGACCAGGTGCAGCTCCTGCACCACCTGGCTCTCCGGCGAGTCGATGGCCAGGGTCTCCGCGCAGGCGTCGGCGAGGGGGTTGGGGGTGGGTCCGGTGAAGGCCCAGCAACGTAGTCCGGTGTCGTGTCCGGCCTGGGCGGCGGTGAGGAGGTTGGTGCTGGTGCCGCTGGTGGACATGAGCAGGAGGATGTCGTCGGTGCGGCCGTGGGCGCGGACCTGGCGGGCGTAGACCTCGTGGTAGCCGTAGTCGTTGCCGATGGCGGTGAGGGCGCTGGTTTCGGCGTGCAGGGCGATGGCGGACAGGGGTTCGCGATCGTCGCGGAGTTTGCCGACGAGTTCGGCGGTGAGGTGTTGGGCTTCGGCGGCGCTGCCGCCGTTGCCGGCGACGAGGAGTCGGCCGCCCCGGGCGAGGGTCCAGGCCAGCTCGGTGCCCCAGCGGGCGAGCAGCCCCTCCGCCCGCCGGAACGGCAGCAGCGCCGCCGCCAGGTGGCCCAGGTGGGTGTCCAGCAGTGTTCCGGCGCCGTCGCCGGTGCGGCCGGGCGCCGCCATCAGGCGACCACCCGGGTCGGCCGACGCACGGCAACCACCTCGCCGTACACCTCCGTCAGCCGGTCCGCCGTGGTCGACCAGGAGTAGCAGCGGCGGGCCCGTTCCAGCGCCGCCGTGGCGTACGCGAAGCGCCGGATCCGGTCGCCGAGCAGCCGCTGGATGGCCGCGCCGAGCGCCTGCGGGTCCCGGGCCGGCACGAGGTCGCCGGTCCGCCCGTCGACCACCGTGTCGATCAGCCCGCCGACGGCGGTGCCGATCACCGGTACGCCGCACGCCATCGCCTCCAGCGGGGTGAGCCCGAACGGCTCGTACCAGGGGGCGGCGACCAGCACATCGGCGGAGCGGTACCAACGGCCCATCTCCTCGCGGGGCACCGCACCGGCCAGCCTGACCCGGTCGGCGATGCCGAGGGAGTCGGCGAGGGCGCGCAGCCGCAGCGCGTACGGGTCGGTCTCCAGCAGCCCCGCCGGCGGGCCACCCACCACCACGCACTCCGCCCCGGGGACCAGGGCCGTCGCCCGGATCACGTCCTGGAAGCCCTTGCGTTCCACCAGCCGGCCGACGGTGAGGATCCGCGGCCGGTCGTGGTCCCGCTCGGCGGCGGGGCCGAGCGGGGCGAAGGTGCCGAGGTTCACCCCGGACGGGACGATCGTCATCCGGGACCGGGGCACCCCCATCCGGACCAGCTCACCGACCTCGTCCTGGCACTGGGCGACCACCCGGTCGACGGACCGGCCCAGCTGGAGTTCGTGCCGCACCCGGCCCGGCGGGCTGGTGTCCTGCGCCCCCTGGTGGCGCCGCTTCACCGTGCCGAGCGCGTGGTACGTCTGCACCACCGGCACCCCGGTGCGCCGGCCCGCGGCGAGCGCGGCGAGGCCGCTCATCCAGAAGTGCGCGTGGATCACCTCGGGCTCCCAGTCGCCGGTGCGCCACCGCTCCGCGAGCCAGCCGCCGAACTCGGCCATGTACGGCAGCAGTTCGTCCTTGGCGACGGGTTCGGCCGGGCCGGCGGGCACGTGCACCACCTCGAAGCCGTCCGGGGCCCGTACGGTCACGGGCAGGTCCACGGCGTCGCGGCGGGTGTAGACGCGGACGTCGTGGCCGGCGGCGACCAGCGCGGCGGAGAGCTCCGCGACATGCGTGTTCTGGCCGCCCGCGTCCTCGCCGCCGAGGACGGCGAGCGGGCTGGCGTGCTCCGAGATCATCGCGACGCGCATACTTCCTCCTCCAGCAGCCGGTCCCAGTCGGCGAGGAAACGGTCCAGGCCGTAGCGGTTCCGGGCGGCCACCCGGGCCTCGGCGCCCGCCCGGCGGGCCGCCGACGGGTCCTCGACGAACCGTCGGGCCGCCTCCAGCAGCACGTCCACCCGGGTGGAGAGGGCGCCGGCGGACGGCGGCACCGCCTCCACGGCCTCGGTGGTGGCGAGCGCGACGACCGGCATGCCGATCGTCATGGCCTCGATCAGGCTCAGCCCGAGCGACGTCCACCGGCACAGGTGCAGGTACGCCCGCCGCCGGGACAGTTCGGTGTGCATGGCGTGCTGCGGGACGTCGTCGTGGCTGGTGACCCGGTCGGCCGGCAGCCCGAGGTGGTCGGCCAGCCCGGCCACCCCCATGCCGTAGACGTCCAGCGGGGCGATCTCGGCGAACCGGGGCAGCAGGTCGCTGCCGGTGACCCGCCAGCGCCGGACCGGCTCGTTGATCACCACCGCGAGCCGGTCCAGCTCGCCGGTCCACTCGACGGCCGGCGCGACCACGCCGTGTTCGACGACGGCGGTGCGGGTGCCGCCGTTGTCCCAGAACAGCTCGTTGAAGTGCGTGACGTGGGTGAGCAGCAGGTCGTCCCGGTCGGCCATCGGGTGGCGGGTGTTGGGCACGTCGCCCTTGGGAGTGTTGTGCTCGACGTAGATCGCCGGCACGTCGCGGCCCACCCGGCGGCCCAGCCATTCGCAGGCGAGGTCGAACTCCTCGGGGCGCTGGAGCAGGACGACGTCCACGTCGGCCCGGGCCAGGTCCTGCGGGGTCACCTCGACGGCGTTGTCGGGCCACGGGTAGGTCCGCGCCCGGCCCAGGCCGTACGGGCCGCGATCGGGGGTGACCGGCACCAGGTACCGGTGTTTCCCGTGCACGAAGGATGTGGTCCAGGAGCCGTGCACGTGCCACAGCAGGACGTTCATCGGGCCACCCCGCCGGTGGCGGTCACCGCCGGTCCGCGCGGCGGGCCCGCGAACACCGCCCCCGCCGGCGCGTCGGCGGGTACGCCGAGCAGCCGCAGCGCCGACAGCACCCGCCCCGGCTCGACGGCGGAGAGGCAGGGGTGTCCGGGCACCGGGCAGCGGGTGGCCCGGGTGTCCCGGCAGGCCGCCCCCGCGTCGCCGAGCCGGACCGTCGGCACCCGGTAAGGCCCCCACTGTCCGTACGGGACGGTCGGGGCGAACAGGCTGACCACCGGCACCCGCAGCGCCGCGGCCAGGTGCGCCGGGCCGGTGTTGCCGACGACGAGCGCGCCGGCCCGCGCGATGATCGCGGCCAGCTCGCCGAGGCCGGTGCGACCGCCCAGGTCGAGTCCGCCGGCGGCGGCGACCCGGGCGGTGAGTTCCCGCTCGTCCGGGCCGCCGGTGACCACCACCCGGTACCCGGCGCCGTGCAGCACCCGGACGATCCGGATGGCCAGTTCGGGCGGGCAGGCCCGGGTCTGGACCGACGACCCGGGGTGCAGCACCACGTAGCCGGGTTCGCCGGGGCCGGCCGGGGCGGCCGGCAGCCGGTCGGCGCGCAGCCGCAGCGCAGGCTCGTCGTCGTCGGGCAGGGTGAAGCCGGCGGCGGCGGCGAGCGACAGTGCGCGTTCGGGTTCGGGTACGCCGGTCGGGACGCGGTGGCGGATGTCGAGCAGGGAGCCGGGGTAGTCGTCGCTGATCGCGCTGATGCGGGGTACGCCGGCCATGCGGAGCAGCAGGGCCAGGGGCAGGGGTGACTGGTGGAAGGAGGTGAAGATGACGGCCTCGTCGGCGTCGGCGGTGGTGAGCCGGTCGGTGAGCCGGTGGATGTCGTCGGGGTCGACGGGTGCGGGGTGGCCGTCGATCCAGGGTAGGGGCCATTCGATGATCTCGTCGATGCCGGGTAGGAGGTCGGCGGCGGCGCGGCCGCGGGGGCCGCAGAGCAGTACCACGCGGTCGGCGCCGGCGGCGACGGCGCGGATGCCGGGGCCGGTGACCAGCAGGTCACCGGCGGCGTCACTGCGCACCACCAGCACGGTGCCCCGCCGCGAAGCCGACGCGGGCGCGGCCACCAGGCCGATCCGGTCGAGGATCCGCGCCACCGCGGCGGGCAGGTCGTCGACGACCGTGGGCGCGGAGGCCACCTCGGCCGGCCGGGTGGCCGGGGTGGGCACCATGATCCCCGCGGCGCCGGCCGCCGCGGCGGCGTCCATGTCGGCGCCGATGTCGCCGACCATGACGCACCGGGTCGGGCTGGTGCCGAGGGCGCGGGCGGCGGCGCGCACCAGGCCCGGCGCGGGCTTGCGGCAGGCACAGCCGTCCCGCTCGCCGTGCGGGCAGACCTGCCAGGTGTCGAACGGCCCGAGCAGCTCCTCCACCCGGGCGTTCACCCGGCGCAGCTGGTCGGCGGTGAACATCCCCCGGGCCAGTCCCGACTGGTTGGTCACCACGGCCAGCCGCAACCCGGCGGCGCGCAGCCGGTCCAGGGCCTCCCGGGCACCCGGCACGGGGCGGACCTTCTCCGGGTCGCCGTTGTAGGGCACGTCCTCGACCAGGGTGCCGTCCCGGTCCAGCAGCACCGCGTCGAAGAGCCCTGGCGGGAACCGGTGAGGACCGCGGTCAACCGGGGCTGACCTGCGCTGATCCCGCTCGTGGTCCCGTCGCACGGCGGGCGGGTTCCCGAGCCCCCGGGGAGTAAACATCATCTTCGGCGGAGCCGGCCCGACGGCCACCCGACGCCCTGGGCGGGTCCGGCGGGCCCTCGCACCACTCCCCCGCCCGGTGCGGCGTTACCCGCCGCCCCCGAGAAGCTAACCCGGCGGGCCCGTCAGCGGCGGAGCAGCTGAGCCGGCTCTCCGACATCGCCACCCGGCAGAAGGCGGACTCCGCTGGGTGAGCGCGCACAAGCCGACGGCTTCGGCCCTCGCCCTTGGCGGGCTGGCGCTGGCGGCCACCGCACTGGCCGGCCAGCTACGCTGAACCGCTGGCGGGGCGACGCTCCGCAGCCTCCGGACGGGCGTCTGTGCGGACCGGGCGGAGGCAACTGGCTACCCTCTCAGGTGAAACACTGTCGGCCGACCAAGGATGTCCGTGATGATCGAACCCGTGCAGTTGCCCGCTCCGTGGCAGGACGCACGCCTGACCGTCGTCGTTCCCACCTACAACGAGGCGGGGAACCTCCCGGTGCTGGTCGAGCGGCTCCTCGCCCTCCCGCTGCCGGGGCTGAAGGTGCTGATCGCGGACGACAACTCCCCGGACGGAACCGGCGAGGTGGCGGACAAACTGGCCATCGAGCACCCAGACCGGGTACAGGTGCTGCACCGCGCGGGCAAGGAGGGGCTCGGCCGGGCGTACGTGGACGGGATCGGCCGGGCGTTGGACGGCGGCGCCGAGTACGTGGCGCAGATGGACGCCGACCTGTCGCACCCGCCGGAGGCGCTGCCGGGCATGCTCGGCGCGCTGCTCTCCACCCAGGCCGGCGTGGTGATCGGCTCCCGCTACGTGCCCGGTGGGCAGCTGGACGAGAACTGGCCGCTCTACCGGCGGGCCCTCAGCGGCTGGGCCAACCTGTACGTGCACACCCTGCTCCAGGTGCGGATCCGCGACCTCACCGCGGGCTTCAAGATCTGGCGCGCCGACGCGCTGCGGGACATCGGGCTGGACCGGGTGCAGTCGAACGGCTACAGCTTCCAGGTGGAGATGCACTACCTCGCCACCAAGCTCGGGCACACCATCCTGGAGGTGCCGATCCGCTTCGAGGAGCGGCGCGACGGCATCTCCAAGATGACCACCGCCACCAAGATCGAGAGTGCGCTGATGCCGTTCAAGCTGCGCGCCAAGCACCGTAACCTCGGCGACTGACAGCCCCCACTTCCCGGCCCCGCCCCGTCGTCACCCGTCGTGACGGCCGGGGCGGGGCCGTCATCGTTCGGTGCACCCTTTGCTCTGCTTCACCTACCGCAACACCATCCTGAGCTGCACCTTCCCGCGGTCGTCGGGGGCGGGCGACACGGCGGCGAGCGCGAAGCGTAACTGTTGCGTGGAGTGCAGCAGAGCAAAGCACGCGAAGAAGAGTCCCCTGCCCCGACGACCGCGGGGTCAGCGGTAGATCGCGCGGTGCGCGGCGTCGATCACCCCGGCGTACAGGCCGCCGGTGAGCGCGCGGTCGCGGGCCAGCGCCGCCCGGGCCGCGTTCGCGCCGGGCGCGCCGTGCACCCCGCCGCCCGGGTGCGCCGACGAACTGGCCAGGAAGAGCCGGTCCACCGGGGTGTCCGCGCGACCCAGGCCGGGAATCGGCCGCAGGAAGAGCTGCTGGTACGCGGCGGCGGTGCCCCCGCCGAGCGCGCCACCGACCAGGCTCGGGTCGCCGGCCTCCAGGTCGGCCGGGCCGGCCACGTGCCGCCCGACGATCAGCGACCGGAAGCCGGGCGCGGCCTCCTCCAGCACCTCCTCCATCCGCTCGACGTGTCCGGCGAACTCCTCGGCCCGCCATTGTCGACGGAACGGCAGATGGGTGTACGACCAGAGCGACTCCGTACCGGGCGGGGAGTGGCTCGGGTCGGCCACCGACATCTGCCCGACCAGCAGGAACGGGTCGCGGGGCATCTCGCCCCGGGCCAGCGCGGCGGAGTAGGTGGTCAGCCCGTCGAGGTCGGCGCCGAGGTGCACGGTGCCGGCGGTGGCGACCGTCCGGTTCTTCCACGGCACCGCCGCGGACAGCGCCCAGTCCACCTTCAGGGTCGAGCCGTCCCACTTGAAGTGCGCCAGGTCCTCGACGAGGCGGGGCGGCAGCGCCGCCGCGCCGACCAGGTCCAGGAAGAGCGCCGGCGCGGGTACGTCGGCCAGCACCGCCCGCCGGGCCCGCCAGGTGGCGCCGCCGGCGGTGCGGACGCCCATCGCCCGGCCCCGGGCGGTGAGCACCCGGTCGACGCGGGCGCCGTAGTCGATCCGGCCACCCCGCTCGGCCAGCCGGGTGACCAGCGCGTCGGTGATCTTCTGGGCCCCGCCGACCGGCACCGGCCAGCCGACCTGCTGGCCGAGCATCGCCAGCAGCCAGCCGTACACCCCGGAGCCGGCCTCCTCGGGGGACAGGTCGGTGTGCAGGGCGCAGCCGGCCAGCAGGGCCGGCCCGCCGGCGCCGTCGAAGAGTTCGTCGCCGAGCTTGCGGACCGGCACGACGAGGCGGCGGGCCAGCCGCAGCGCACCCGACACGCGCAGCCGGCGCAGCAGGCCGACGCCGCCGCGCACCGGTGGGAACGGCGCGGTGATGGCGTCGAGCATCGGCTCTGCCACCTCGCACCAGTCGGCGTACGCGTGCCGCCAGCGGTCCCCGTCCCCCGGGGCGAACGCCTCCAGCGAGGCGGCGGTGGTGTCCAGGTCCCGGTTGACCACCGCGGCCCGTCCGTCGGGCAGCAGGTGGGCCAGCACGTCGGGGGCGTGCGTCCAGCTCAGCCCGTACCGGTCGAGGTCCAGGCCACGCAGCACCGGCGAGGCGTACCCGAGTGGATAGAACGAGCTGTAGAGGTCGCTGAGGTAGCCGGGGGCGGTCACCTCGGCGGAACGGACCGCCCCACCGGGGGCCTGGGTCGCCTCCAGGACCAGGACGTCCCAGCCCGCGTCGGCCAGCAGGTTCGCGGCCACCAGGCCGTTGTGGCCGGCGCCGACGACGACGGCGTCCGCGCTCGCCGTGGCGGTCGTGGTCATCCGATCCGCCTACCCGGCCGCTTACCGGGCGAAACGCGTTTGCCCCGCCCGGGTCGGGGCATCCACTGCCGCATGTACACGGTTGCGCAGCTCATAGGTGGAGTGTGGGGCGCGGGCGGCACGGGAGGCGAGCTGGTCGTACACGATCCGGCCGACGGCTCCCCGGTGACCACCGTGCCGGTGGCGACGGCGGACGAGGTGGCGAAGTCGGTCGAGGCAGCCCGGGACATGGCGGCGGAGTGGGCCGCGACCGCCCCGGCGGAACGGGCGGCGGCGCTGCACCGGGCCGCGGACGCGGTGGTGGCCGCGGCGGAGGAGCTGGCGCAGGCGACGACGGCGGAGATGGGCAAGCCGCTGGACGACGCGAGCGGCGGGGTGGCGGCGGGGGTCGGCACCCTGCGACAGTACGCGGAGCTGGCCCCGGTGCGCGGCGGTCGGACGCTGCACGGCGGGCCCGCGTCCATCGACTTCATGGCCCCCGAGCCGCGCGGCGTGGTCGCCGCGATCACCCCCTGGAACGACCCGGTGGCGGTCTCCTGCGGGCTGCTCGGCGCGGCCCTGGTCACCGGCAACGTGGTGCTCTACAAGCCGAGCGAGCGCACCCCGGCCACGGGTTGGCTGCTGGCGAAGGCGCTGGATTCCGCGCTGCCCGCCGGGGTGCTGTCGCTGCTCACCGGCGGCCCCGAGGTGGGCGCGGCGCTGTCCGGCCAGGACGTGGACATGGTGGCCCACGTCGGCTCCACCGCCACCGGCCGGGAGATCGCCGCCGCCGGAGCCCGCACCGGCGCCAAGGTGCTGCTGGAGAACGGCGGCAGCGACCCGCTCGTGGTGGACGCGGGCGTCGACCCGGTCTGGGCGGCCGATCAGGCCGCGCTCGGCTGCTTCGCCAACGCCGGGCAGATCTGCGTGGCGGTGGAACGGATCTACGTGCACCGGGACGTGGCGGAGGACTTCGTCGACGCGCTGGTGCGACGCGCCGAGGCCCTGACCATGGGCCCGGGCCGCGACCCGGGGACGCAGCTCGGCCCACTGGTAGACCGGCGGCACCGGGACCACGTGCACGGGCAGGTCACCGCCGCGGCCGCGGAGGGGGCGCGGGTGCGTACCGGCGGGACGGTGCCGGACGGGCCCGGGGCGTTCTACCCGGCGACGGTGCTGTCCGACTGCCGACACGAGATGACGGTGGTCCGCGAGGAGACGTTCGGGCCGGTCGCCCCGGTGATCGTGGTCGACTCGTTCACCGAGGGGCTGCGCTGCGCGGCCGACTCGCCGTACGGGCTGGCGGCCACGGTGCTCACCGGGTCGATGAGTCACGCCCAGCGGGCCGCACGGGAGCTGCCGGTCGGCACCGTCAAGATCAATTCGGTCTTCGGCGGGGCGCCGGGCGGCGCCGCGCAGCCGCGCCGGGGCAGCGGCCAGGGCTTCGGGTACGGCCCGGAGCTGTTGGACGAGTTCAGCACGGTGAAGACCGTGCACATCGAGGCGCCGGGCGGCGGCCACTGGTGACGACGGCACGACCGGAGCCCGGGACCAGTGATCCCGGGCTCCGGTCGTACGCCGGTGTGGTCAGCGCCCGCCGCGCGCCTCGCGGGTCTCCCTGTCGTTCGCCTTCTGGATCGCCTTGACCAGCTCCGGCTTGGTCATCCGGGAGCGGCCCGGCACGTCCAGCTTCTTGGCCACCTCCATCAGGTGCTCCTTGGGCGCATTCGCATCCACGCCGGCGGCCGTGGGCGCCCGCCGCTCGGGGCCGCCACCGGCGGCCTGCCGGTCGCTGGGGCCCTTACGTCCCTTCGGCTCCCAGTGGTCGCCGACCTTCTCGAACTCGTGCTTCACGGCGGCGAACGCGGTGCGGTGCGCCCGCTCCCCCTCGCCGTACGTGTCGACAGCCGAGTCGTGCGTCTTCTCCCATGTGCGCTGGGCCTTCTCCGGGGAGCGCCGCAGCGTGCTGGGCAGTACCTCGCGCCCGGGCATCTCGTCCTCCTCCGCGTCGATGGGTTACCCAATGCAGTTCCCGCACCGCCCGCCGGCAAACCGGCACCCGGTTTGTCGATTTTCCCCGCGGGGTACCGCCCGGACCACCACGTGCGGGGGTGCGCCCGGGCG
The DNA here is from genome assembly GCF_045207895.1 of Micromonospora sp. NBC_00898. Classification (NCBI taxonomy): domain Bacteria; kingdom Bacillati; phylum Actinomycetota; class Actinomycetes; order Micromonosporales; family Micromonosporaceae; genus Micromonospora; species Micromonospora sp. NBC_00898. The sequence goes on along the minus strand of NZ_CP108775.1, from coordinate 1,037,347 downwards.
GCGGAACACAGGGAGCGGTCATGGCAGCGACGACTCAGCCGGTCGACGGCCGGCAACGGACCCGGCTCCCCCGCCGGATGCGCCAGCTGAGCTGGGCCACCTGGCGTGGGGTGCTGGTCCGCGGCGCGAAGAACTTCGTGCGGGACAACTGCGCGGACTGGGCGGCGGCGCTCACCTACTACGGCGTGCTGGCGCTGTTCCCCTCCACCATCGTCGTGGTCGCCCTGGTCGGGCTGGTCTCCGACGGGGAACAGACCGTCGACACCGTCATCGGTCTCGCCCGCGACGTGGGCGCCGGCTCGGTGGTCGGCAACGACGGCTTCATCAGCGTGGTCCGCGGCGTGGTGGAGCAGCAGGGTTCGGCGAAGGTGCTGCTCAGCTTCGGTCTGCTCGGCGCCCTCTGGTCGGCCTCGGGGTTCATCGGGGCGTTCACTCGGGCCTCCAACGCCGTCTACGGGGTCGAGGAGGGCCGCCCGTTCTACCGGCTGCGCCCGCTGCAGATCGGCCTGGCCGGGGTGTCGCTGGTCCTGCTGGCGATCGTCGCCACCGGGCTGATCGTCAGCGGTCCGGTCACCGACGCGGTGGGCGACCGGCTGCAGGCCGGCGGCCTGGCCCGGACGGTGTGGAGCGTCACCAAGTGGCCGGTGCTGGCCCTGGTGGTGATGACGCTGCTTTCCCTGATGTTCTGGATCGCGCCGAACGTCCAGCAGCCCCGGTTCCGCTGGCTCACTCCGGGCGGCGCGCTCGCGCTGCTCGCCTGGGTGCTCGCCTCGTTCGGTTTCGGCCTCTACGTCGCCAACTTCGGCTCGTACGACGTGACCTACGGCAGCCTCGGCGCCGTCATCGCCTTCCTGGTCTGGCTGTACCTGTCCAACTGCGCCCTGCTGCTCGGCGTACAGGTCAACGCGGAGGTGCAGCGCGGCCGGGTGCTGCAGGCGGGCGGCGAGGACCCGGGCGAGCCCGTCCTGCCACCCCGGGCGCCCGCCGATTCGTGACCGTATGACCGGCTCCGTGGGCCGGCCCCGGTTTACCGGCGGCCCCCTCGGGCATGTCTGTCGGCATGGAACGTGGCAACAGCAAGCACTCGCCGAGGGTCGACGACAACATGAGCCAGGAGGTCGCCGGGCTCGTCCAGGGGCCGGGGGCCGGTGGCTCGCGCGTCGAGGAGTCCCGCCAGCCGGAGCCGGCGGGCGAGGACCAGCCGGAGCCGAAGACGGTGACGGCCGGCGCGAGCCGCGGCGGCAACCCGCAGGGGATGAGCATGGACGACGTGGAGGGGCGCAGCCGCCTCGGCCGGTTCATCACCATGACGGCGCTGCCGGGCGACCGGGCGACGCTGATCGCCAACGCCCAGGAGAACGCGGCGCCGACGGACATCATCACCGCGCTGGAGGGGCTTCCCGAGGGCACCCGTTACCAGACGATTTCCGAGGTGTGGGCCGCACTCGGGCACAAGAACGAGACGACGCGCTGGTGACCGGATCGGCCCACGATCCGGAGATTCACCGGCGGGCAGAGGAGGATTCTTCATGAGCGGCGTTACCGAGCACGTGGACATCTCTGTCCCGATCCGGACCGCCTACGACCAGTGGACCCAGTTCGAGGAGTTCCCGCACTTCATGGAGGGTGTCCAGGAGGTACGGCAGCTCTCCGACACGATGACCCACTGGACGGTGGAGATCGCCGGGGTGAAGCGGGAGTTCGACGCCGAGATCACCGAGCAACTGCCGGACGAGCGGGTCGCCTGGAAGTCCACCGGCGGCACCCAGCAGGCCGGCGTGGTGACGTTCCACCGGCTCGACGAGGGCACCACCCGGGTCACCCTGCAGATGGACTTCGAGCCGCACGGCGTGGTCGAGAAGGCCGGCGAAAAGCTGGGCGTGGTCGACCGCCGGGCCAAGGGTGACCTGGAGCGGTTCAAGCAGTTCATCGAGCGGCGCGGTCAGGAGACCGGTGCCTGGCGCGGCAAGGTCGACCGGCCGACGCCGTGATCCCCTGACCCCCGGATCAGACGACTCCGATGGCCGCCGGTGTTCCGGCGGCCATCGTCGTGTCCCCCCAGCCGTTTGCGATCAACGCCGCCGGGTACCGCTGGAGAATGACCGACAACGACCCGCACGTGTGGCGCGACGAGGACCGGACCCCGCTGCGCGAGCTGGACCGGGCGATCGCCCGGTCGACCATCGACGGCCAGGGCGACGACGTCACCGGCAACGACGCCGGTGAGGAGGCCACCTTCGGGCACGGTCCCGAGGCGGTGGACCGCGGCGCCGGCCCGGAGGCCGAGCGCCGGGAGATGACCGACTCGGAGCGGGCGTACCGCCCGTCGACGACGGGACGGACCGGCCCGGACGTCTGAGCCCGGGACGCTGCGCCCCGCGTTCCGCCGATGCGGCGGTGTCGGATCGGCGCGGACACCGCCAGGTCGGGGATCCGGTGCGGGTCGTCCGGCCGGCGCCGCCGGGAGGCGGCGGGCAGGCGGCGGTCCGGGCCGCCGGGACGGGGCGGGCGAGGTCAGGGACGCCGGGAGGCGGCGGCGTGCAGGGCGATCAGGGCCGCCGCGAGCACGACCAGCGCCGGACCGAGCGCCTGCACCGACGTACGCCCGACCAGCACCCCGATCCCCGCGGGCACCAGCGCGCCACCCAGGCCGGCCGCGCCGATCTGCAGGCCGATGGCCCGGTCGGCGTGCGCCCGGCCGACCCGTTGGGCGGTGGTGAGGGTCAGCAGCGGGAAGACCGGCGCCGCGGCGAAGCCCAGCACCAGCAGCCCGGCCACCGCCACCCAGGCCGGCGCGGGGAGGGCGATCAGCGCCGCCCCGGCGGCCATGCCGACGAGGCTCCCCCGCAGCACCCGGGTGCTGCCCAGCCGCTCGGCCACCACCCCCTGCACCACCCGCCCCACGAAGAGGCTGCCCCAGTAGCCGGAGACGCACACCCCGGCGACCGCCGGGGCCAGCCCCCGCCCCGAGGTGAGCAGCAGGAACGCCCAGAGCCCGGCGGCCACCTCGATGGCCACGTAGACCGCGAAGGCGACCCCGCCGAGCCAGACCGCGGGCAGCCGCAGCGTGTCGGCGATGCGCACCGGCCGGCCGGCGTCCGCGCCACCCGGACCGTCCGGCCCTCGCGGTACGTCCGCCACGTCCGGCCCGGCCATCCCGGTACGGACGTCCGCCGCGTCCGGGTCGGCCAGCCCGGTGCGGACGCCCGCCGCGTCCGGCCCGGGGACCGCGGCGGGGGCCTCGGGGCCCCGTGCCGGCACGCGCACGTCCGCCGCCGGGCCGGGCGCGGCCACGCGCGCGTCCGGGCCGGGGAGCACCGCCGGGGCGATCGGGTCGGGCGGGAGTAACGCCTCCGGGCGGGCGGGGGCCCGCTCCCGCCAGGCGCGCACGGTGAGCGCGAACGCCCCGGCCAGGGCGAGCTGGGCCGTCGCGACGATGCCGTACCCCCAGCGCCAGGCCAGGCCGGCGCTGAGCGCACCGGTCATGATCAGCGGGCCGATCGCCACGCCGAGTCCGAAGAACGCGTGCATCCAGTTCATGTGCCGGGGTCCGAAGGCCCCGGCGGCGTACGCGTTCAGCCCCGAGTCGATCGCTCCGGAACCCAGCCCGAGCAGCAGCGCGCACCCGGCCATCAGGGCCAACGCGGGGGTCAGCGCGTATCCGGTGAGGGCCAGGCTCGCCAGCAGGGTGCTGCCGGCGAGCAGCCAGCCGACGCCGAGCCGGGCCAGGGTGAAGCCGGCGAGCACGCTGGAGGTGAGGTAGCCGACGGTCCCGGCGGTGAGCACCACGCCGACCGCCTCGGTCGGCACGCCCAGGTCGGCCCGGATCGACGGCCAACCCACCCCGATCAGCCCGTCGGGCAGGCCGAGGCTGACGAAGGCGAGGTAGGCCAGCAGGAGCAGGGACGCCCGGGGTGGTGGGGCGGGGCTGTGCGACACGGGGAGTCATTTTGCCCCACCCGGCGGAATCGCCCGACGACGACCGGCGACTCCGCCGAAACGACAAAAAGTGAGGCCCGGACGGCCGAGGAACCGGACAGGTCGTCCAGAATCGGCCGAACGGGTGACGGCAATAGCGAGGTGCCGCGTAAGACTTTCGGGATGCAACAGGGCTCCGGCTTCCTCACCCCACGTCAGCGTCGCCTGGCCTGGCTGGGCTTCCTGCTCGCCGCCGTCCAAGCGCCCGTCGCCGCGAAACTCGTCGCCGACGACTCCTGGCTGTTCAGCCTCTGCGTCGCGCTGATGGTGGCCACGGTGATCATCGCCGACGACTCCGCCCGGCGCCGTCCGGCGGGCGCCGCCTCCTCCGACTAGCCGGTCGCGCCGGGGCGCGCCTCGTGCCCCGGCCGCCCCGGGGTGCGGCGGCGCTCCTTCATCTCCGCCTCATACAGGTGCCGCCGGCCGTCGACCAGCTCGTCGCGGGCCCGGCGGTCCAACTCCCGGAACAGGGCGTAGTAGCCGTCGTCGAAGTCCTCGACGATCTGGAAGGTCCAGCGCCCGGCGATCACGTTGCGGCCGAGCAGGTCCCTGCCGATCCGGTCGGCCATGTCGTCGTGCCCGGCGGACCGGAACAGCTCCACCGCGTCGTCGAGCATCAGGTCGGCATGGCCGATGAGCTGGTGCAACGAGTAGAGGTGCCCGCGGGCCCGCTCGACCGCCTCCAGGGCCTCGCTCAGCTTGCCCAGGGCCTCGACCGTGCCGTCGCTCACACCGGCCGGGCGCCGGTGCCGCTCGTCGGGTCCGTCCGTGTGCTGTCCCATTTCGTTCCTCCGCGAGGTCGTCTGCGCCGATTCGCGCGGTTTTCCTTCTGCCCGGTCCCGGCCGGGTCAATCCCCGCGGCGGAGGGCGGACACCGGGCCGGCCGACCGGCACTCAACCGGTCGGCCGAGGCCGGCCCGGTCACGGCGTGATTAGCCTCGGTTTCCATGCGTGTGCCGAACAAACGGGTCGCGTCCCGCTCCGCCGCCGGTTCCGCGCGGTCCGCCCTCATCGCGCTCACCGCTTCCGTCGGCACCGACGGACTCGCGGCGGCCGCCGCCAGTGCCGGGCTGCTCGCGCTGGTCGACCAGCACGCCGCCGCCGTCCGGGACAGCCTGGACGGCGACCGTCGGCCGCTCACGGTCGCCGCGCTCGCCGGGTACGCCGAGGGTGTCCGGGCCGCCGCGACCGAGCACGGTTGGCAGCCGGCCACCGAGCCGACCGACTGGACGGCGCCGGACTGGCTGCACACCCGCCTGCTCGCGGTCTGCGCCCTGGCCCGCTCGCTGGACCCGCGGCACCTGGCCTGAGCCGACGGAGGGTGCCCGCGATCGCCGGACACCCTCCCTGCCACCGGCCGGCTCAGCCGCCCGGACGGCGGAACTGCTGGGTCTCGTCGCCGGCGTTCCCGGACTGGTACGTGCCCTGCCCGCCCCGCGCGCCGGACATCGACTCCTGACCCCGGGACATCACCTGGGTGCGCTCCGCGGCGCTCCGGTCGGCCATCTGCCGCTCGTAGTCGCTGCGTCCCGCGCCCTGCGCCTGACGCTGCTCCCGGATCGCGCGGGACTCCTCCGCGGCCCGGTCGAGCCAGCCGTCCCAGCGGTTCTGCATCGGCTTCACCAGACCACCACCGACACCGACGATCAGGATGCCGGCCACCGTGGCGAGCACCGCGATCAGCACCGGTGTGGTCACCGTGGTGGCGATACCCACCTGGTTGAGCGCGGCGATCACCCCGAGCGCCAGGATGAAGATCGCCGTCAGGTCGGCGAGGACCTTGCCGTAGGACAGCCCGCCCAGCGCGCCGGTGATCAGGTCCCGGACCGCGTTGGCGATGGCGGCGGCGACCACCACGATGACGATCGCCACGAAGGCTCGCGGCAGCCAGGAGATGACGCCCCGGATCAGGTCACTGATCGCGTTCGGTCCCCACACCCCGAAGGCGAACTGCAGGGTGAACAGCAGAACCGCGTAGTAGGCCAGTCTGGCCAGGATGTCACTGGCGTCGTACTTGGTTCTCTCGAGCGCGCGTTTGACGCCGCCCCGTTCGACCGCACGGTCGAAGCCCACCCGTTCCAGCGCCGCGTCCACGATCTTGAGGACGGCCCGGGCGATGAGCCAGCCCACCACGAGGATCACGATGAACGCGATGGCCCTCGGGATGAAGAGCAGCACCGACCTCCACATATCAGTCAGGGCGGTGCCGATGTCGGCCTGCCCGACCGCGAGGGTTTTCTGCATGATGTCCCTCCTGTCGCGTGAACTGCCCGGCCCGCATACCCGGTCGCCCCGTGGGCACGCCGCGCCATCGGCCGGGAATTTCCCGACATCTCTCCCGCAATGCACCCTGACCTGCACTAACGGCCGCCCCGGCGGGCACCCGGGGCAGACCCGGACGCATGATCGCAACGTCCGCGTCACGCTCCGGATAGGCTGCGGTCATGCCAGGCACGGTCAGGCGGGTCCCCACGCCATCAGCTCCTGCCCCGGGAGCGCCAGCGGACCCGGGCGCCAGCGGTTCCGGCGCGGCGGCCGCGGTGCTCGCCCACCCGTGGGCCGGCACGTCGCTGGGCGCGCCCGAGCGGTGGGACCCGGCGGTACGGGCCGTGGTCGAGCTGGTGCTCGCCTCGCCCGTACCGATGGCCCTGCTCTACGGCGACGACCTGGTGCTGCTCTACAACGACGGGTACGCCGAGCTGATCGGCGCCCGGCACCCGGAGGCGCTCGGGCGGCCGGCCGCGGAGGTCTTCGCGGACGTCTGGCACGAGCCGGGCGCCGGGGAGGTGCTCGAACGCGCGTACCGGCACGGCGAATCCTTCCTCGAGCGGGAGGCGGTGCTGCCGGCCGACCGGCATCTGGTCGGTGGCGGCGAGCCGGCGGTGTTCACCCGGGGCCACTCCCCGGTGCGCGACAGCACCGGCCGGATCATCGGCGTGCTCACCGTCGCCGCGCAGACCACCCAGCTCACCCAGCAGTTGCAGAGCCTGAGCGACTTCGCCGCCGCCCTCTCCGGCACCCTCACCCTCGACGACGTCGCCCGGGTGACCCTGCGCTACGCCATCAACTCGTTCGACGCCGACCGGGTGGCCTTCGCGGTGGACGAGGGCGGTAGCTGGCGGATGGTCCGGCGGATCCGCGGCGAACTGCTCGACGAGGCCGACGAACGGCTTCCGCCGCTGTGGCGGCGCACCCCGGCCGAGTCGCCCGGCCCGGTGGTGGTGGCCGCCCGCATCGGGGTGCCCTTCTACACGAGCGACGGTCAACCCCTGCGGGCGATCGCGGTGGACCGCCACGACCAGAAGATCCGGGCGTTGGCCGCCCTGCCGCTGCGGTCCTCGGTGGTCCGGGGCGCGCTGGCGGTCGGTTACCAGACCCCGCACACCTGGTCGGCGGCGGAGCGGGCGCTACTCTCCGCCTCGGCGGAGCTGGTCGGCCAGGCGGCCGAGCGGGCCCGCCGGTTCGAGACCCAGCACGGCACCGCCCAGCTGTTGCAGCGCAGCATGCTCCCGGAGCAGCTGCCCGACCTGCCCCGGCTGCGCATCGCCGCCCGGTACGCCCCGGGCGTGGACGGCAACGCCGCCGGCGGCGACTTCTACGACGCGTTCGTGCTGCCCACCGGCGCGCTGGGCGTGGTCCTCGGCGACGTGGCCGGGCACGACGTGCAGGCGGCGGCGCGGATGGGGCAGGTGCGGGCGGCGCTGCGGGCGCTGGCCCTCAGCGATCCCCGGCCCGACGCGGTGCTCGGCGGGCTGGACCGGCTGGTCTCCAGCCTGGGCGCCGAGGCCGGGACGCAGGAGCTCTTCGTGACCGTGGTCTTCGGGGTCGTGGACGCGGACCGGGAGCGGATCACGCTGGCCAGCGCGGGCCATCCCGCACCGCTGATCCGGCGTTGCTCGGCGACGGACGGACCCGTCGCCGAGTACGTCGACGTGCCGCCCGGCGCCCCGCTGGGTCTCGGCTGCCGGCCGCGTACGGCCACCGTGCCGTTCCGCCCCGGGGACACCCTGCTGCTGTTCAGCGACGGGGTGGTGGAGCGGCGCTGGCAGGACCTGACCGCCGGGCTGGCCGGGCTGGCCGGCGCGGTGACCGCCGCCAGCAGCGGCGACCCCCGGGCGCTCTGCGCGGTGGCCACCGGCGCGGTCCCGGGGGCCACCGAGGACGACGTCGCGGTGCTGGCCGTGGAGCACGCGGTCAAGCCGAGCCGGTCCGCCAGCATGGAGGTCCCGGCCGAGCCGACCGCGCCGAGCCGGGTACGGCACTGGATGTCCGCCCAGCTCACCGAGTGGCGGGTGCCGGAGGCGGTGGTCGGCGCGGCGGTGCTCTGCACCAGCGAGCTGACCACCAACGCGTTGCTGCACGCCGGCACCGCCGCCCGGGTGGAGATCGACCTCAGCGCGGAACGGCTGCTGGTGTCGGTTGCCGACTCGGGCACCCGCGGCACGGTGACCCGGGCGCAGACCGACACGCTGAGCAGCCGGGGACGCGGCCTGGGCCTGATCGAGGAGCTGAGCGACGCCTGGGGCACCGACCCGACGGTGCGCGGCTCGACGGTCTGGTTCGAGATCCTCATCCCGTCCGGCTGAGGCACGCGTCGGCACAGGTCGGGGCGGGTAGGAGGGGAGCCATGCCGACCGACAACCGCTGCGGCGTCCTCCTCGACGTGGACGGCACCCTCGTCGACACCACCTACCTGCACACGGTGACCTGGTGGGAGGCGCTGCGCCAGGCCGACCACCGGCTCCCGATGGCGCTGATCCACCGGTCGATCGGCATGGGTTCCGACAAGCTCCTCGACCACCTGCTCGGCCCGGAACGCGACCGGGGCGGCGACGGCAAGCTGCGCGACGCGCACGACAGCCTGTACGCCGAGTACTGGGAGCGGCTGGCGCCGCTGCCGGGGGCGGTGGAGCTGCTGCGGGCGTGCGCTGCACGAGGCCTGCGGGTGGTGCTGGCCACCTCGGCGGCCGAGCACGAGGTGGCCGCGCTGCGCGCCGTGCTCGACGCCGACGACGTCATCGACACCGTCACCTCGTCGGCCGACGCGGACGAGAGCAAGCCGGCGCCCGACATCCTGGTGGCCGCCCTGGAGCAGTCGGGCCTCACCGCGGAACGCGTGGTCTTCGTCGGCGACTCCGTCTGGGACGTCGCCGCGGCCGGGAAGCTGCACATCCCCTGCATCGGGCTGACCTGCGGCGGCACCAGCCGCGCGGAGCTGGCCGGGGCGGGCGCCGCGGCAGTCTACGACGACCCGGCCGCCCTGCTGAGCGGCCTCGGCGAGAGCGCCATCGCCGGCCTCGGCTGAGCCCGCGCCCGCCGGGCTGGCGGGCCCGGCACGTGAGCGGACCCACCCGGGACAAGCCGGACACCGAGGCATACCGGACGGAAGTACGGGGCACTGGTGACCACCTGCCCGCGCCGCGGGCGGCGGGAAGGGTGGTGCCGTGGAACCGGTGGACGTCGCGTTCGCGCTGGTGGGTGTGGGCGCGCTGCTGGCAGGGATCCTGCCTCGCGTGCTGGAGCGGCGCCCGCTCTCCATGCCGATCGCCTTCCTCGGCCTCGGCATGCTGGTGTTCCTGCTGCCAACCGGGCTGCCCACGCCGGACCCGCTGCGCTGGCCCGAAATCACCACGCATCTCACCGAGATCGGGGTGATCGTCGCGCTGATGGGCGCCGGCCTGAAGATCGACCGGCCGCTGAGCTGGGCCCGCTGGTCGTCGACCTGGCGGCTGCTGGCGATCGCGATGCCGCTCTGCATCGCCGCGGTGGCGCTGCTGGGCTGGTGGTGGGCCGGTCTGGTGCCGGCGGCGGCGCTGCTGCTGGGCGCGGCGCTCGCCCCCACCGACCCGGTGCTCGCCGCCGACGTGCAGGTCGGTGAGCCGACCGACGTGGAGGACTCCGAGGACGAGGTGCGCTTCGCGCTGACCTCGGAGGCGGGGCTGAACGACGGCCTGGCCTTCCCGTTCGTGTACGCGGCGATCGCGATCGCCACCACCAGCCTCGCCCCGGCGGACTGGCTGGCGCACTGGTTCACCGTCGACGTGCTCTACAAGCTGGCCGTCGGCGTGGGCGGTGGCCTGCTCGTCGGCTGGCTGCTCGGCAAGCTCTTCTTCCGGGCCCCGAGCGAGCTGCGGCTGGCCCGGCACGCCGAGGGCTTCCTCGCGCTGGCCGCCACCTTCCTGGCGTACGGGCTGGTGGAGGTGATCGGCGGGTACGGCTTCCTGGCGGTCTTCGTGGCGGCCCGGGGGATCCGGGCGGCGGAGCGGACGCACGAGTTCCATTCGGTGCTGCACGACTTCGCCGAGCAGATCGAGCGGCTGCTGACCGTGCTGTTGCTGCTGCTCTTCGGCGGAGCGGTCATCGGCGGGCTGCTGGCCCCGTTGACCTGGCCGGCGGCGCTGGTCGGCCTGGCGCTGGTCTTCGTGGTCCGGCCGCTGACCGGCTGGCTGTCGCTGCGTGGGGCGCCGGGTCGGCCGGCCGAGCACTGGGTGATCGCGCTGTTCGGCATCCGCGGCGTCGGCTCGTTCTACTACCTGGCGTACGCCACCAGCAGGACGGACTTCCCGCAGGCCGAGCTGATCTGGGCCACCGTGGGCCTGGTGGTGATCGTCTCGGTGGTGGTGCACGGGATCGCGGCCACCCCGGTCATGCAGCTGCTCGACCGGGCGGGCGAGCGCACCCGGGAGCGGTCCGAGCGGGGCCGCGAGAAGGAGCCCGCGCTGGGCTGACCCGGCCGCCGAGCCGGTCAACCGCGGCGCCGGTCAGCCACCGAGCCGATCGACCGCCGCGCCGGTCAGCCACCGAGCCGGTCGACCAGCGCCCGGCCGAGGTCCCGGCCGGAGAGCCAGGCACTCTGCACCCGGGGCTTGCCGAACGCGTCTCCGGCGATGCCGATCCCGTCGTCGTCGAGGTGGTACGTCCCGTCCCCGCCCGCGGCGGGCTTCGCGTACGTCCAGCGGTGCACGTGCACCAGCTCGGCCGGTTCGGGCAGGCCGAGCAGGTCCCGCACCGCCTGCTCGACGGCGGGGCCGGCGGCGGTGGGCTGCAACAGGTGACCGGCGGCGAACTCGGGCGTGGTGTGGGCGACAAGCACCGGCGCGCCGTCCCCCCGCCGGTCCCCGTCGTCGCAGAGCAGGGCGAGTACGGGATGCCCGTTGACGAAGGCGCCCCGGAAGTCGGACCACCGGCGCTGCGGGAAGCGCAGCACCGCGGCCAGCGCCGGGGACCACTGCTGGGCCGTCACCACCCGGGTCGCCGCGGCGAGCGCGGGGTCGAGCAGCAGGGCCGCCTGCGGTCCCGGCATGGCCAGCGCGACCGCCGCGCAGTCCTGGCCGTCGACCCGCGGCCCCGGCTCGACCGTCAGCACCAACCGGTCGTGGGTCACGGGCAGGTCCCGGGCCAGGTGCTCGACCAGCGAGCGCAGCCCGCCCGGGGCGGCCCAGCGGGTCGGGCCCGGCAGTTCCTGGCGGCCCTCCGGCCCGTACGCGACCAGGGCGTCGGTCCATTCGCGGGCCAGCCCGGCGGCCCGCCACCCCTCGACCACCTCGGCGAAGTCGGGGTGGGAGAGGGTGAAGTAGGCGGCGCCGAGGTCGGCGGGGCGGCCGTCGAAGCGCTTGCTGGCCATCCGGCCGCCGGACACCCGGGCCCGTTCCCGGACCTGCACCGAGATGCCGGCCCGGACCAGCTCGACGGCGCACGCCACCCCGGCGATGCCCGCGCCGACCACCACCACACCCGCCGGGTTCACCGTCACCCGATGATCGTATGCGGGTCGGGCGCGGGGCGGCATGAAGGGCGCGGACCCGGGGTACTGGCACAGGTGTTCGAGGAGAGGTGATCGAGATGACCGACCGCAGCAGCGGCAACGCCAACCCGCAGGCCGCCATCAAGGACCCGGACGAGTGGGTCACCGGCGAGGAGCCGCCGACCGCCGCGCAGGAGTCGTACCTGCACACGCTCGCCCGGGAGGCCGGTGAGGAGGTGCCGGAGGGCCTGACCAAGGCGGAGGCGTCGCGCCGGATCGACGAGCTCCAGGCGGAGACCGGGCGCGGGCGGTGAGTCAGCGCGGGGGCAGGCGGTGCAGCTCGACCTGGTCGAGCCGTCCCGCCGCCACCCGCGCGGTCAGCCAGGTGGCGTGCGGCTGGGCCCGCCGGTCCGTGGGCGAGCCCGGGTTGAGCAGCCGCAACCCGCCCGGGGCGACGCTGTCCCACGGGATGTGGGAGTGCCCGAAGACCAGCAGGTCACAGTCGGGGAAGCGGGCCGTGCAGCGTTCCTCCCGCCGGGTCTTCGGCCCGGTCTCGTGTACCACCGCCACCCGCAGCCCGTCGAGCTCCGCCCGGCCCACCTCGGGCAGCCGGGCCCGCAACTCCGGGCCGTCGTTGTTGCCGTACACGCCGACCAGCCGGCGGGCCCGCGCCTCCAGCGCGTCCAGCAGCGACACGTCCACCCAGTCCCCCGCGTGCAGCACCACGTCGGCGGCGTCGATCGCGGCCCAGAGCCGCGCCGGCAGGTCCCGCGCCCGCTTCGGTACGTGGGTGTCGGCGGTGATCACGAGCTGCATCCCCCGATCCTCCCCGCCCCCGCCCGACCTGTCGCCGGGTCACCGACGGCGACCCGACGGCCGGGCAGCGCGGGCTCAGGCGCCCTGGCCCTGGTTCTGCATCAGGCCGCCGTCCATGAAGTACGTCGAGCCGGTCACATACTCGGCGTCGTCGCTGGCCAGGAAGACGGCCAGCTTGGCGATCTCCTGCGGCTGCGCGGCCCGCTTCCACGGGATGCTCTGCACCTGCTCCTCCAGGTACTGCGGGTCGTCGATGGCCCGCTGGTTGAACGGGGTGAGCACCATGCCGGGACCGATGTTGTTGACGTTCATGTGCATCGGCGCCACCTCCAGGGCCAGGCTCTTCGCCAGTTCCAGCATGCCGCCCTTGCTGGAGTCGTAGTCGGCGCCGCCGGCCCGGGCCACCTCCTGGTGGATGGAGGTGATGTTGATGATCTTCCCCTGGCCGCCCTGGTCGCGGCGGTGCTGGACGAACCGGCGGCAGCAGAAGAACATCCCGTAGAGGTTGGTGCGGATGCACCGGTCCCACGTCTCGGTGTCCAGGTCCGCCACCGGAATGCCGGAGGCGTCGACACCCGCGTCGTTCATCAGCACGTCCAGGGTGTCGAACTCGGCGAGCGCCTCGTCGAACATAGCCTCGACCTGGTGCTCCACGCTGATGTCGCCCTGCACCACCACGGCCCGGCGGCCGGCCTTCTCGATCTCGGCCTTGGTGTGGTTCGCGCCGGCGTGGTCGTGCAGGTAGTGCACCACGACGTCGGCGCCCTCGCGGCCGAACTCGATGGCGGTGGCCTGCCCGATCCCCGAGTCCGAGCCGGTGATCAGGGCGGTCTTCCCGGCGAGTCGTCCGGTCATCTGCGTGCTCCCTACGTGATCGTCGTACCGGTCGGCACGGCCTCTCGCTCGGCAAAGCCGCCGAGCCGCTTGGCGGCCGCGGTGATGAAACCCGCGGCGTGGATCAGGCCGATGTGCGAGAAGGCCTGTGGAAAGTTGCCCAGCTGCTCGCCGGTGGCCTGGTCGATCTGCTCGGCGTAGAGCCCCAGGTCGTTGACCCGGGCGGCGAGCTGCTCGAAGAGCCGCCGCGCCCGGTCCAGCTCGCCGGCCGCGGCGAGGCAGCTGACCAGCCAGAACGAGCAGATCACGAAGCCCGCGGGGTCGTCGTCCCAGCGCCGCAGCAGGCCGTCCCGGCAGAGCCGGCGCTCGACCACGTCCATCGTGGACCGCATCCGGGGGTCGTCGGCCGGCAGGAAGCCGACCAGCGGCATGATCAGCACCGAGGCGTCGAGGTCGTCCGAGCCGAAGGCCCCGGTGTACGCGCCGAGTCGCTCGTTCCAGCCGCGGGTCAGCACCGTCTCCCGGATCTCGTCCCGGGCCGCCGCCCAGCGGGCAACGTCGGCTGGCTCGCCGAGCCGGGTTCCGAAGCGCACCGCCCGGTCCAGCGCGGTCCAGCACCCCACCTTGGACGACACGTAGTGCCGCTCGGCGTCACGCGCCTCCCACATCCCGGCGTCCGGCCGGCGCCAGTCGACCACCGCCCGGTCGGCCATCGCATGCAGGAACTGGCGTACGTCGGGCGACATGGGGTCCAGGTAGTGCCGCATCAGCCAGCCGGCGTCGAGGATCTCGCCGAGCACGTCGGTCTGCCGCTGCCGCCACGCGTCGTTGCCGATGAAGACCGGTCGACTGTCGGCGTACCCGGACAGGTGGTCCAACCGGTGTTCGGTGAGGTCCCGCTCCCCGTGCACGCCGTACATGATCGGCACCGGCTCGTCGCCGATCCGGCCCATGGCCCGGGACACCCAGGCGAACTGCCGGTTCGCCTCGTCCGGGCAGGCGGCCAGCCAGAGCGCCTGGAGGGTGAGGCTGAAGTCGCGTACCCAGACGAAGCGGTAGTCGTAGTTGCGGTCGCCGCCCAACTCCTCCGGGAGCGAGGTGGTGGCCGCCGCGACCACGGCGCCGCTGGGCCGGTAGGTCATGCCCTGCACCACGATCGCGCTGCGCCACACCTGGTCCCGGTACTCGCCCCGGTACTGGTCACGATGCAGGTCGGCCCAGGACCGCCACCCGGCGACCGCGTCGGCCACCACCCGGTCGGCATCCGGCACGGCTGGCGGACGCCCCCCGTAGGTGTCGGCGTGGCCGAGAGTGAAGTGGTGGCGGGTGCCGGCGCGGGCGGTGAACCGCCCGGTGGCCTCGCCGTCGCCGAGGTCCAGCGGAACGTTGGCGCGCAGGCTCAACCGGCAGGTGCCGGCGGTGGCGTCGATCTGCCCGTCGGATTCGGTGAGGTACGCGGAGACCCGCCCGTACTCGAAGCGGGGCTGGTACTGCACCCGCATCGGGACCTCGCCGGTCAGTCCCTCGACCAGGCGGGCGAGAACGCGGGGTGAGCGCAGGCCGATCTCGTGGCCGCGCGCGCCGGACTCCAGCGCCAAGGCGTCGGTCACCGCTACCGAACCGGTCCGGGTGGTGAAGACGGTACGCAGCACCAGCGTGTCGTCCAGATAGGACCGTTCGCTGGTGAAGTCCTCCTCCGGGCGGATCGTCCAGTGCCCCGCCCGGTCGTCGAGCAGCCGGCCGAATACGGAGGGCCCGTCGAAGCGCGGCGGGCACCACCAGTTCACCGAACCGGCCAGGTCGACCAGCGCCGCACTGCACCCGTCCGCCAGGAAGCCGTGCTCACCTATCCGCCCGCTGTCCACGCCGGTGTCTACCCGGGTGCACCCGCGGCATGCCGGACGTTCGGCATCCGCCCTGCGCGCAGCGCGTGTCCCGCCGGCCGGCACCCTCCGACGGGCATCCGACGCCGGCCGGGCGTTACCGCCCGACGGCGGTGGGAACCCGGGCGGTTGACGAAGGAGGATGCTCATGACCAGACCCTCGAATCCGACCGCGGCCTGGCAACCCGGCATGCCGGGCGGTGACAACCTCCCGTCCGGCCCGGCCGGCCGGCCGGCGCCGCCCAGCGGGGACGGACACGGTCCGCAGCCGGGTCCGCCGACCGTGACGATCGGCTCGTACCCGGACTATCCGTCCGCGCAGCGGGTGGTGGACTACCTGGCCGACAACCGGTTCCCGGTGGAACGCACCGCGATCGTCGGCACCAACCTCACCCTGGTGGAGACGGTGATGGGACGGATGACCACCGGCCGGTCCGCCCTGGTGGGCGCCGGCACCGGTGCCTGGTTCGGGCTCTTCATCGGGTTGCTCTTCGGCATCTTCACCGCCGGCAACTGGGTGGCGGTGATCCTGGTCGGGCTGGTGATCGGCGCGATCTGGGGCGCCGTCTTCGGCGCGGTCGCGCACGCCATGACCGGGGGGCAGCGCGACTTCACCTCGGCCAGTTCACTGCGGGCCGGCCAGTACGCGGTGACCGTGGACGCCGACGTGGCCGATCAGGCCCGGCAGCTGCTCGGCCGGATGCACCTGACCCCGACGGGCGCGACCGCCCGTTGACCGCACCGACTCCACGCCCCGGCGCCCGGGCCCGCGCCGGGGCGTCAGTCGTGGTACGCCAGCTCCCCGGCCCGGATCGGAACGTCCACCCGGTTCTCGGGCGGGGCGAGCGGGCAGGCCCACCGGTCGTCGTACGCGCAGCTGGGGTTGTAGAGGTAATTGGCGTCGAGCCGGACCCGTCCGCCCGGCAGCACGGTCAGCCCCCGGCCGAAGGTGCCCTTGACGGTGTCGGTCAGGTACCGGCCGCCGCCGTACGCCTCGGTGCCGCAGGTCCCGTCGCGCAGCGGCACGAACAGCCCACCGCCGTACGCCTCGATCCACCACAGGGTCAGCGGACCCCACGGGGTCTCGGCGACGGCGACCCGCCGGTAGTGCACCACCCCGTCCGGCCCGCCGGTGTCGATGCTCTCGAAGCCCGAGGCGGGGCGCAGCGGCGCCTCCACC
Organism: Micromonospora sp. NBC_00898; assembly: GCF_045207895.1. Lineage (NCBI taxonomy): Bacteria > Bacillati > Actinomycetota > Actinomycetes > Micromonosporales > Micromonosporaceae > Micromonospora > Micromonospora sp. NBC_00898. Next base: position 1,020,912 of record NZ_CP108775.1, on the reverse strand, counting down.
ACCGCGTCCGGGTTCGCCGGGTGGTAGCGCAGCCCGGTGAAGCCGGCCCGGTCCTCGGCCGGCAGCGGGCTCTGCGGGTGTCGACGGAACAGCTCGTCCCGTTCCGCCCGGAACCCGGTCAGGTCAAGGTCGGAGAGGTACAGCCGGGCGATCCGCTCCCGCCAGTCGAGCAGTTCGAGGTCATCCACGCCTCCGACCCTAGCCGGGGCGGCGGTCAGCCGTCGGTGACCAGCCGGGCATGCAGGTGCTCGTCGTACCGCCGGCCGTCGCCGTAGCGGTAGGACTCCCGGAGGGTGCCCTCGGCCGGGTAGCCGGCGCGGGCGGCGACCCGGCAGGAGGCCGGGTTGGCCACTGCGTGGCACAGCTCGATCCGGTGCAGGCGAAGCTGGGCGAACGCCCAGGTGGTGAGGGTGGTGACGGCCGCGGAGGCGACGCCCCGGCCGCGGGCCTCGGCGACGGTCCAGTACCCGATCGAGGCGTCGCCGGCGTGGACCCGGTGCAGCGACACCGACCCGAGCAGCGCCCCGCCGTCCGGCCCGGTCACCGCCAGGGAGACGTGGTCGCCGGCGGACCAGTCGGCGCGTCGGCGGACCCACTCGCGCGCCCCGGGCAGGTCGGTGCCGCCGGGCGACGGGTTCCACTGGGCGATGGCCGGCTCGCGCAGCGCGGCGAGGACGGCCGGAGCGTCCCGCTCCCGCCAGGGTCGCAGCAGCAGGCCGGGCGCGGTGAGCTCGACATCGTCCACGGCGGGGAGTCTCGCACGGGCCGGCGGCGGTCGGCCTGCCGTTATCCCCGGGAATATCTTTCCAATTTGTAGGGTTCCCCGGTACATGATCACCAGGAGGCCCGGGTCCAGCATCAGAAGGTACTTGTTTAAATTTGAAAGAGTGCTACTCTGGTACCCGTGACCGAGAGCCTGGACCCCGTGCGGATGGCCTGCTGGCGCGCGTACATCGAGGCGAGCCAGCGGTTGTTCACCCAGATCGAGGAGGACCTGCGCGCGGACGAGCTGAGCTTCGCCGACTACCACGTGCTGGTCCTGCTCTCCGAGGCGCCGGGGCAACGGCTGCGGATGGGTGAGCTGGCCGGCCGACTGGTCTTCTCGCCCAGCCGGCTGACGTACCAGATCACCTCGATGCAGAAGCGCGGTCTGGTCGCCAAGGAGTCCTGCCCCGGGGACCGCCGGGGCAGCGAGGCGGTGCTCACCGCCGCCGGCCTGCTCACCCTGCGCGACGCCGCGCCGCACCACCTGGCGTCGGTGCGCGCCCACCTGATGGACGACCTCGACGACGCCGAGGTCGCCTGCCTCACCCGGGTCTTCGAGCGGCTCGGTCGGCGCCTGCGCGCCGCCCGCGACGCGTCGTCCACCCCGGCCGACAACTAAGGAGCCCGAGATGCCCGCCATCACCGTCGACGACGTCCTCGTCCTGCCCCGCCTGCCCCGGCTCGACGAGTCCACCACCTTCCGGCCGGTCCGCCGGCTGACCACCGCGCCGAGCGGCTTCGAGGGCGAGGGCTTCCCCGTCCGCCGGGCCTTCGCCGGGGTGCCGCTGACCGAGCTGGACCCGTTCATCCACCTCGACCAGATGGGCGAGGTGGACTACGCGCCGGGCGAGCCGAAGGGCACCCCGTGGCACCCGCACCGCGGCTTCGAGACGGTGACCTACATGATCGACGGGATCATGGACCACCAGGACTCGCTCGGCGGCGGCGGCACCATCACCGACGGCGACACCCAGTGGATGACGGCCGGCAGCGGCCTGCTGCACATCGAGGCGCCGCCGGAGCACCTGGTGACCAGCGGCGGCCTCTTCCACGGCCTCCAGCTCTGGGTGAACCTGCCCCGGGTCGCCAAGATGAACCCGCCGCGCTACCAGGACATCCGCGGCAAGGAGTCGGCGCTGCTCACCACCCCGGACGGCGGCGCGCTGATCCGGGTGATCGCCGGCGAGGTCGCCGGGCACCGCGGGCCGGGCTCCACCCACACCCCGATCACCATCACCCACGTGACGGTGCAGCCGGGGGCGGAGCTGAGCCTGCCCTGGCGGCCCGACTTCAACGCGCTGGTCTACGTGCTGGCCGGCCGCGGCAGCGTCGGCACCGACCGGCGGCCGATCCACACCGGGCAGCTCGCGGTGCACGGCGCGGGCGACGCGCTGCGGGTGACCGCGGACGCGCAGCAGGACGCCAACGCCCCGGCCCTGGAGCTCTACATCATGGGCGGCCAGCCCATCCGGGAGCCGGTGGCGCACTACGGCCCGTTCGTGATGAACACCCGCGAGGAGCTGATGAAGGCGTTCGAGGACTTCCAGGCCGGCAAGCTCGGCGTGGTCCCCGCGAAGCATCTGCCGCACACCGGCGGCCAGGGCCCGCGTCCCTGATCGACCCGTACGAGGTGGGCGTCCCGGTTCGTCCCGGGGCGCCCGCCCGGCGGTCAGGACACGGCGAAGATGCCGGCCACGCCGAGGATCACCATCAGCAAGACCGCCACCACCGCGCCCCGCTCGCTCTCGACCGCCGGCTCGCGGTACTCGGTCACGGCGTTCGTCATCTCGGCGGGCATGCTGTGGCCTCCTGGGTTGTCGCGTCTAGGGGTGCGGTGGCCACCACGAGGGGCTGCGACCTGCGGTCGCCGTGCGTACCCGCCGTGGGGGTCCTACCGTGAGGACGGTGTCGACCTCGGGAGGCTGGAACGTGGCGCTGCAGGACTGGTTCCTCACCGCGCAGGAACGTGCCAACCCGGTGTCTGAGTTACCCGTCTGGGCGACGGGTAACCTCGCCGAGCCGTTGATTCACGGCGCGGCGTACTTCGACCGGCTGGTCAGCGAGGTGTCGGCGCTGAAGGCCGGCGACCATCTGTTCTTCACCGACTGGCGGGGCGACCCGGACCAGCGGATGCGCCCCGACGGCCCGACCGTGGTGCAGCTCTTCGCGCAGGCCGCCCAGCGCGGCGTGGTGGTCAAGGGTCTGATCTGGCGGTCCCACCTCGACGCGCTCTCCTACAGCGAGGCGGAGAACCGCAACCTCAGCGAGGCGGTCTGCGCGGCCGGCGGCGAGGTGCTGCTGGACCAGCGGGTCCGGCGCGGCGGCTCGCACCACCAGAAGCTCGTGGTGCTGCGCCACCCGGACGACCCGGAGCGCGACGTCGCCTTCGCCGGCGGGATCGACCTCTGCCACAGCCGGCGGGACGACGCCCGGCACCTGGGTGACCCGCAGCCCGTCGGGATGTCCCCGAAGTACGGCGACCGTCCGCCCTGGCACGACGTCCAGCTGGCGGTCCGCGGCCCGGTGGTCGGCGCGCTGGACACCACGTTCCGCGAGCGGTGGACCGATCCGATGCCGCTGGACTCGGAAAACCCCCTGGCCTACCTGCGGGACCGGCTGCGCGGCTCCGACCTGAGCCCCGACCCGCTGCCCGAGCAGCCGGCCGATCCCCCGCCGTGCGGCCCGCACCAGATTCAGGTGCTGCGCACCTACCCCGCGGTACGACCCCGGTACTCGTTCGCCCCGGACGGCGAGCGGACGGTGGCCCGCGGCTACACCAAGGCGGTACGCCGGGCCCGGCGGTTGATCTACCTGGAGGACCAGTACCTCTGGTCGAGCGAGGTGGCGGAGCTCTTCGCGGCGGCGCTGCGGCAGCAGCCCGACCTGCACCTGGTCGCCGTCGTGCCGCGCCACCCGGACGTGGACGGCCGGCTCGCGCTGCCGCCGAACATGGTGGGCCGGGAGCAGGCGCTCTCGCTCTGCCAGCGGGCGGCCCCGGACCGGGTGCACGTCTTCGACGTGGAGAACCATGAGGGCACCCCGGTCTACGTGCACGCCAAGGTCTGCGTGGTCGACGACGTCTGGGCCAGCGTCGGCAGCGACAACTTCAACCGCCGCTCCTGGACGCACGACAGCGAGCTGTCCTGCGCGGTGCTGGACGACACCCGCGACGAGCGGGCGCCCGGCGACCCGGGCGGCCTCGGCGACGGCGCCCGGGTCTTCGCCCGCGGGCTGCGGCTGCGGCTGTGGCGGGAGCACCTGGACCGGGACCCGGACGGCGGCGAGGACCACGACCTGCTCGACCCGGCCGACGCGGTGCGGGCGATCACCGATGCGGCGGACGCGCTGCAACGCTGGCACGACGGCGGTCGGGTCGGCCCCCGCCCGCCGGGCCGGCTGCGCCCGCACCGGCCGGAGCGGCTGCGCTGGCACACCCGGGTCTGGGCGCTGCCCGCGTACCGGCTGGTCTACGACCCGGACGGCAGGCCGCTGCGAGCCCGGCGGGCCGGCACCTGGTGAGCCGGCACGGCGGTCGGCGGCCGGTCGAACGCGTGCGGCCCGGCGGGGTACGCGAACGACACCCGTGGGGAGTAGAAGCCCCAGCCGATGGTGAGCGGGTTCGCCGGGCGTAGCGGGTAGACCGGGTGGTCGGGCGCGAGGAACTCCACCGACTCGATCTCGAACGGCGTCACCGGCTCGGCCACGTACGGATAGTCGGCGCTGGTCAGCTCCCCGTCCCGGCCGGTCAGGTACCGGTGGTGTCCGCTGCGCACGAGGTGGCCGGTGTGGCCGACCAGGGCCACGGTTCGGATGATCGGCCGCCCGTCGGCGCGGGTCTCCGCGGTGAGCTGCTCGCCCCGCACGTCGACGGTGGTCTGTCCGGCCCCCGCCGGGACGCCGCGGGCGGCGGCGTACTCCCGGACCCGAGGGCTGGAGGCGAAATAGTGGCTCCACCAGCCGCCGGGGGTGTCGCCGTCCGGCGGATCCGCGCCGACCAGCGAGATCCCCAGGTAGGTGAGCGAGTAGGCGCCGAAGCCGGAGGTCTGGCTCTCGTCGTCGACCACGTACTGGCAGAGGAAGACCTGCCGGTCCTCGCGGGGCCGCAGCCCGGTCGGCAGGAACGCCGCGACCGCGTCGGGGTCCGCCGGCAGCCAGCTGAACTGCAGCACCCGGGCGTTGACGACGAGTTGCGGAGCGGCGGGATCCAGCACGGTGCCTCCGTAGACGTGTACACAGGGGACGCTACGGGCGGTCCCGCAGACGGGGCAACGACGAATGGCCGACAATGTGAACCGTTTGTCGGTTTCTTAGTTGACCGGTCGGTGCGGGGGGTGGACCGAGCGGTCAGCGCCCCGGGGGCGTCCGGTCACGGCGGGTCGGGCAGGCGGACCGGTAACCGTGATCACAAGACCCTGGAGTTTTGTCCGATATCAGGCTTTCATGACGCAAAATTACTTAAGTACATCGTACTTTCGGCTAGATTTGGTCGAGCCGATCAGGTTAAGGTGAGTCCCGAACGGACCACTTGAAGCTAAACCAAAGCGTCACGTCTTTTGTCCGCGGACGAGGTGCAGGGAGGACCACCCATGACCGCGCCAACGATCAGCGAGCAGGCGGCCACAACGCCGTCCACCACCGAGAAGCTCGACCCGCGCGCCCTCACCGACAGCGCCGCGGATCTGCTCAACGCGATGGCCGCGCTGCCCGCCACCCACCCGTCGCGCGCCGCGCTGCGGGACAAGGCGATCGAGGCCTGGCTGCCGCTCGCCAACCACCTCGCCCACCGTTACAGCGGTCGCGGCGAGCCCACCGACGACCTAGCGCAGACCGCCGCCGTCGGCCTCATCAAGGCGATCGACAAGTTCGACCCCTCCCGAGGCGTCGACTTCGCCGGTTACGCCATCCCGACCATCATCGGCGAGCTCAAGCGGCACTTCCGCGACCGCACGTGGGACATCCGGGTGCCGCGTCGCCTCCAGGAACTGCGGCTGGCCATCTCCGACGCCAACAGCACGCTGCTGCAGACCCTCGGCCGCTCGCCGACGGTCGCCGACATCGCCGCCCACCTCAAGCTGACCGAGGAAGAGGTCCTGGAGGGTCTGGAGGGCGCCCGCGCCTACAACGCGGTGTCGCTGTCCACCCCGACCGGCGACGGCGACCGGGCGACCGAGCTGGGCGACATGCTCGGCGGCGAGGACGGCGAGTTCGAGCTGGCCGAGCTGCGGGTCGCCCTGGGCCCGGCGCTCGCCACCCTCGACGAGCGCGAGCAGAAGATCCTCACGCTGCGCTTCTACGGCAACCTGACCCAGTCGCAGATCGCCGAGCAGATCGGTGTCTCGCAGATGCACGTGTCCCGGCTGTTGGCCCGGGCGCTGACGAAGCTGCGCGGGCAGCTCGACGGAACGTACTAGGGGGTGGGAGACGTTGGCCGGGTCGGCGAGCCCGGCCAGCGTTGCGTCCATGGGCCCGGTCGGCGGTTCGCCGGCCGGGCCCTTCCGTTCGCTCAGCGCAGCACCAGCAGGTCCATCGTGTCGACCACCCGCGCGGTCGGCGTCCGGTCAGCTGCCGCGCGCACGCGCCGCAGTCCCCGCGCGTAGTCGGCGTCGTCGCGCTCGACCTGTCCCGGGGCGCCCGCGCTGACCAGCGGGTGCGACAGTGGGACCGTGCTCACCGACGTACCCCTCGACCTGCCGGTCCGGCCGGTGCTCCCGGCGCTGGTCGCGGCACTGGCGTCGGCGGGCGACGCGGTGCTCGTGGCGCCGCCCGGCACCGGCAAGACCACCCTCGCCCCGCTCGCGGTGGCCGACGAGGTCGCCGGCCGGGTGCTGATCGCGCAGCCCCGCCGGGTCGCCGCCCGGGCCGCCGCCCGCCGGATGGCCGGCCTGCTCGGCGAGCGGGTGGGCGAGCGGATCGGGTACGCGGTCCGCGGCGAGCGCCGGGTCGGCCCGGCGACCCGGGTCGAGGTGGTCACCACCGGGCTGCTGCTGCGCCGGCTGCACCGCGACCCGGAGCTGCCCGGGGTGGGCGCGGTGCTGCTGGACGAGTGCCACGAGCGGCAGCTCGACGCGGACCTGGCGCTGGCCTTCGCGGTGGAGGCCCGCGCCACGCTCCGCCCCGACCTGTGGCTGCTGGCGATGTCGGCCACCCCGCAGGCGGACCGGTTCGCCGCGCTGCTCGGCGGCGCCGGGCGGCCCGCGCCGGTCGTCCGCGCGGAGGCCGCGCTGTACCCGGTCACCCGGATCTGGGCGCCACCGCCCCGGCCGGTGGCCGCGCCCGGCGCGGGCCGGGTCGACCCGGCGCTGCTCGACCATGTGGCGGCGACCGTCCGGCGGGCCCTGCGTGAGCGGGACGGCGACGTGCTGGTGTTCCTGCCCGGCGCCGGGGAGATCGCCGCGGTCGCGGGCCGGCTGGCCGACCTGCGGGAGTCGATCGCGCTGCTGCCGCTGCACGGCCGGTTACCCGGGGCGGCGCAGGACGCGGCGCTGCGGCCACAGGACCGGCGGCGGGTGGTGCTGGCCACCGCGGTGGCGGAGAGCAGCCTGACCGTGCCCGGGGTCCGCGTGGTGGTGGACGCCGGACTGAGCCGGGTGGCGCGCACCGACCTGGCCCGGGGGCTGGGCGCGCTGGTGACCGTCCCGGTGTCCCGGGCGGCGGCCACCCAGCGGGCCGGCCGGGCCGGCCGGGAGGCTCCAGGTGCGGTCTACCGGTGCTGGTCGGAGGCCACCCACGCCCGGCTGGCCGCGCAGCCGGAGCCGGAGATCGCCACCGCCGACCTGACCGGCTTCGCGCTGGAGCTGGCCGCCTGGGGCGACCCGGACGGCGCCGGGTTGGCCCTGCCCGATCCCCCACCGTCGGCCGCGATGACGGTCGCCCGGGAGACCCTCACCGCCCTCGGCGCGGTCGACGCGGACGGCCGGATCACCGCCCGGGGCCGGGTCATCGCCTCGGTCGGGGCGCATCCCCGGCTGGCCCGGGCGCTGCTGGACGGGGCGGACCGGGTAGGGCCGGACCGGGCCGCCGAGGTGGTCGCGCTGCTCGCCGAGGAGACCGTCTCGGGACCCGGCGACGACCTGACCGCCGCCTGGCGCCGGCTGCGCACTAACGCCGACCCGGCGGCCACCGCCCGCTGGCGCGCCGAGGTACGCCGGCTGCGGGCCGCCCTCCCCGCCGGGACGCCCGCCGGCCGCCCCGGCCTCCCCGACGACCTGGCCGCCGGGCTGGTGGTGGGTCTGGCGTATCCGGAACGGCTGGCCCGGGCGCGGCGGGCCGGCGGTTCGGCGTACCTGATGGCGGGTGGCACCGCCGCGGAGCTGGCGCCCGGGTCGGGCCTGGCCGGGTCGGCGTGGCTCGCCGTCGCGGTGGCCGACCGCTCCCCCGGCGCGCCGTCGGCCCGGGTGCGGCTCGCCGCGCCGGTGGACGAGGCGACCGCCCGGGAGGCGGGCGGGTCGCTGCTGCGCACGGAGCGGGAGGTGGGCTGGTCCGGCGGGGACGTGGTGGCCCGGGAGGTGGTCCGGTTGGGCGCGGTCGAGCTGGTCGACCGGCCCCTCGCGGCGCCGGGGTCGGAGCTGGTCGCCGAGGCGGTGCTGGCCGGGCTGCGCCAGGGCGGGCTGGGGCTGCTGACCTGGACCCCGGCGGCGACCGCGCTGCGGGCGCGGCTGGCCTTCTGCCGGCAGGCGCTCGGCGACGGGTGGCCGGACGTGAGCGACGCGGCGCTGCTGGCCGACGCGCCGCGCTGGCTGGGCCCGGAGCTGGCCCGGGCACGCCGCCGGGCCGACCTGGCCCGGGTCGACGTCGCGGCGGCGCTGCGCCGGCTGCTGGACTGGCGGCAGGCGGCCCGGCTGGACGAGCTGGCCCCGGAGCGGCTGGCGGTGCCGAGCGGCTCCCGGGTCCGGGTGGACTACGCCGACCCGGCGGCACCGGTGCTCGCGGTGAAGCTCCAGGAGACCTTCGGCTGGCGGGAGGCCCCCCGGATCGCCGACGGCCGGGTGCCGGTGCTGCTGCACCTGCTCTCCCCCGCCGGCCGGCCGGTCGCGGTCACCGTCGACCTGCCGTCCTTCTGGCGGTCCGGCTATCCGCAGGTCCGGGCGGAGTTGCGGGGGCGCTACCCGCGGCACCCGTGGCCGGAGGACCCGACCACCGCCGAGCCGACCCGGCGCGCCGCCCCCCGGCGGCGCTGAGCGGCCACTCGTCGGTGACGTCCGGCGCTGAGCCGGCTACTCGTCGACGATGTCGGCGATGACCACGGTGACGTTGTCCGGGCCGCCGGCCCGCAGGGCCAGGTCGATCAGCTGGCGGGCGCACGCCTCCCGGTCCGGCTGGCCGGCCAGCACCTCGGCGAGGGTGTCCGGGCGGACCACGTTGGAGAGGCCGTCGCTGCACAGCAGCCAGCGGTCGCCGGCCCAGGGCACCATCGTCGCGTACGCCGGGGAGACCTCGTCGCCCTGCAACGCCTGGGTGACCACCGCCCGGCGCGGGTGGCTGCCGGCCTGCTCGGCGGTGATCACGCCCTGGTCGACGAGCATCTGCACGAAGGTGTCGTCGCGGGTGACCTGCTTGAGCACCCCTTCGCGGAACAGGTAGGCCCGGGAGTCGCCGACGTGGGCCAGGGCCAGGCAGCTGCCGGTCCGGGCGAAGAGCAGGGCGGTCAGGGTGGTGCCCATGCCCTGGCGTTCCGGATCCTCCTCCACCGCCTGGCGGATCCGCGCGGTGGCCAGCTCGATCCCGCTCTGCAGGGCGGCGACCAGTGCGTCCTCGGGGGTCTCCAGGTCCAGCGGCCCGAACGCGTCGATGGCGATCCGGCTGGCCAGGTCACCGGCCGCCATGCCTCCCATGCCGTCGGCGACGGCGACGAGCCAGCTGCCGGCGTGGAGCGCGTCCTGGTTCCCGCTGCGGATCAGCCCACGGTCGCTCGCCCCCACGGAACGAAGCTTCAGGGTCATGGGAGGCAGCCTGCCAGGCGAGGGGCGCAGTTGTCTCTAGGAGATCAGGACGATGCTGCGTGGCGCGGCCAATCTCACTGTCCGTCGCGCCACGGGCCCGTCGATGAGATTCATCGGGTCGGATCGATTGACAGCGGCGCGAACCCGCCGGCCGGCGGCAGCGTCACCTTCGGCCTGATCGGATCCACGGCCGGCGGCGCCAACCCCGCCCCCGGCCTGGTGGCCCTGAACGGCACCGCCTGCACCGTCTCCTGACCCGACGCGGCGCCGAGCGAGGACCTTCTGGCCAGACGCTATGAAGCTGATGACGTGAACGATTCAGCGGCGCGGGAGCGGCCGGCCGACGGTGGCTGGGGGCCCGCCCCCCTGATTCACCCACGACATCAGCTCCACAGCGCACCGGCCGTCATGTCGGTGCCGCACGATCCGGCGGGGGAGGCCGTCCCGGGCGGGGACGGCCTCCCCCCGATCGTCAGCCGGGGGCCGACGACTGGCCTTCCAGCTCCGGAGGACACTCGTCCGGACCGTCAGCGGCACCACGCGAACAGCTCCGGGTTGGTGTGGTGCACCTTCACGACCTGCCCGAGGGAGAGGTACCAGCCGGCGGGCAGATCGGCGAAGATCGGGCTGTCGACCGGGTCGGCCAGGGTCGGGTAGTCGATCTTCTGCTGCGCCGCGTCCCGGAGCAGGCCGAGGCCGGCGCGGCGACGGCGAGGCTGGCGACGAACGCGGCGGCGACGCCACCGGCGTACATCATCTTCTTCATGGTGTTTCCTCTTCTCTGTCGGCGACACGGGGTGTGCCGTCAGGGACTTCGTCGTCGCCACCCGGCCTGGATGCACCTGGCGGTGACATTCCGGCCGGGTCCCGGCCCCGCGCCCGGGCCCAGCCGAGGAACCGGTCCGCCAGGTCGGCCGGCCGGGCATGCCCGTTGAGCTGGGCGAGCTGCTCCCCCGCCTCGTGCATCACCGTGCCGAGGTAGACCAGCAGGGCGGTGCGGTCGTCGCGGTACTCGACCAGCAGCGCGAGCCGCGCGGGTGGGCACGGCCACTCCGCGCCGCACGCCCGGCACCGCCACAGCGGCCGCATCGGTACGTGCGGTCGCGCCGACCGGCTCACCCGGGCGTCCCGGCGCGGCACAGGTGGGTACGCACGGCTGGGGCCTCCTTCGGGGTCGATGGGCGGGCCGCCCCGACGCCGTTGGCGGGGCGGCCCACGGTCCCGCCGACGGTTCGGGCCACGGCGGCGGTTCCGCTCGTCGAAGCGTGCCGCGCGTTGCGGGACGAGCACACCGCGTAGCGGTAAGGTCGGCGGACGTTCGGGACGTCCCCTGTGGAGGCGGAAGTGAACGACGCGTTGCGGGTCGCCATGGCCGAGCTCGGCGAGACGGCGGTGTCCCGGGCGCTCGGCCGGGAGGTCGGCGAGCTGTGGCCGGAGGTGGTCCGCCGCCGCGAGCCGGCCTGGTTCCGCCCCTGGGCCGAGGTGGAACGCGAAGCCGCCTCGTTGCGGTCCTTCCAGCCGTCAGTGCTGCCTGGCCTGCTCCAGACCGAGGCTTACGCGCACGCGGTGTTGACCAGTGGCCCGTTGGCCGACGACGAGGTGGAGGGCTACGTGGCCGCCCGGGTCGCCCGGCAGGCGGCGGTCTTCGACCGGCCCCGCCCACCGCTGACCGTCTTCGTGGTCGACGAGGCCGCCCTGCGCCGGGGCGAGCCGGAGATCATGCACCCACAGCTCGACCATCTCGTCGCCATGGCGCAACGGCCGCGCGTCTTGCTGCACGTGCTGCCGCTGCGCGCCGGCTTCCACCCCGGGCAGGCCGGGCCCTTCGTGATCGCCAGCATCGACGACGGCGACGACGTGGCCTACCTGGACGACCAGGCCGCCGGCCGGACGACGAAGGACGTTGCCGCCCTCTGGCAGGTCTGGGACACTCTCAGGTCGGTGGCGCTCCCGCGCGACCAGTCGATCCAGCTCCTGAAGGCGCGACCATGGCTGACCTGACCGGCGCCCGTTGGCGCACCAGCACCCGCAGCAGCTCCAACGGCGGCGACTGCGTCGAGGTCGCCGACAACCTCCCCGACGTCGTCCTGGTCCGCGACTCCAAGGACCGCACCGGCGGCACGCTGAGCTTCGCGCCCGCGGCCTGGCGGGCGTTCGTCAGCGGACTCCCGGCTTCCCGCCGCTAATACAGACCCTCACCGGCCGCCGGGCGTCGCAGCTCGAACTGCAGGCTCGGTAGCCCCGCAGCGTCTGGCCGGGAGCCGGCCCGTACGGCCCCGATCTTCTCAAGCGCGCGTTGCGAGCGACGGTTGTCGGGGCCGACAAGGAACACGACTCGCTCGACGAAGCGGAACGCGTGGCTGACCATCAGCCTCTTGAGTTCCGCGTTGGCCGGGCCACCCCAGTACGACCGGTCGAGGAAGGTCCAGCCGATCTCGACCTCGCCACGGTCGGCATCGAAGCCGTGGAACCGGGACGATCCAATGATCTCCCCCTCGGTGGACGTGACCGCGAGTGCCCCACCGGACGCAAGGGACTCGGCAAAGAAGCGGGTGAAGACGTCACGGCGGTGGCGGTCTGGGACGGGGTGGTGCGCCCAGATCAGCGGATCCCGCGCCACCTGGAAGAGGTCCTCGAAGTCCATCGAGTGGAGGGGCCGGACACAGAGAAGCTGCCCCCGGAGGGTGGGCTGCGCGTCGAACGGCATGGCGAAGTGTATGGCCCGTCTCCCTGGGGATTTCCGGCACACTCTGAGCTTGGCGTTTAACCTGCCGGCCCGATTAGCTGCGGGTTTGACTCGGGATCGATCTGTGCACTGTGGACAGCGGGCGGCCTTGGCGTGATCATGGATGTTGCTGAAGACATCAATGATCGACACCAAGGCCGTGAGGATGAGTGTGCTGGATGACGCTGCCCGCGTCGAGGCTTTAGCGGTGCTGTCCACGTTCCGGACCGAGTTCTACCGCTGTCTGACCGCCCGCGCTGACGTCCTGTTCGAGGTGACTGACGCGCTGCTGTGCACGGACGGGCCGGTCAGGTCGCTGGTTGATCTGGTGCTGGCGCCCGAGCACCGCCGCGGTCACGGCGGCATGTACGACGGGTTGAACTGCGGACGCGTCGACGTGGCGCGGCTGCGCCGCGCCGTGGCGGGCCTGCCGGTGCCGCGGGCCGCCGACGGGCGGATCGTTCTCGCTGTCGACGTCAGTCCGTGGCTGCGCTCCGACGCCCAGACCAGCCCGGACCGGCTGTTCTGCCACGTCTACGGCCGCGGCAAGGGCCAGTCGCAGCTGATCCCGGGCTGGCCGTACTCATTCGTCGCGGCCCTCGAAGCCGGCCGGACCTCGTGGACGGCGATCCTCGACGCCGTCCGGCTCGGACCGGCCGACGACGCGGCCGCCGTCACCGCCGGGCAGCTACGCGCCGTCGTGCAACGCCTCATCGCGGCCGGCCACCACACGCCGGGCGATCGGCGGATCCTGATCGTGTGCGACGCCGGCTACGACGTCCCCCGCCTGGCGTTCCTCCTCGCCGACCTGCCCGTGGACCTGCTCGGGCGGCTGCGCTCGGACCGGGTGATGGCACTGCCACCGCCCCCACGGCTACCCGGGACGACCGGCCGGCCACCCAAACACGGCCCCGAACTGGCCCTCGCCGACCCTGACACCTGGCCGGCGCCGCAGACCGTCACCACCACGCAGACCGCCCGCTACGGCACCGCCACCGCGACCGCCTGGGACCGGGTCCACCCACGGCTGACCCGCCGCACCTGCTGGCTCGACCACCAGGGCGACCTACCGATCATCGAAGGCACCCTGATCCGGCTGCAGGTCGACCACCTGCCAGGCGATCGCCACCCGAAACCGGTCTGGCTGTGGACCTCCATCACCGCGGCCACCGCCGCGGACGTGGACCGCAGTTGGCAGTCCTACCTGCGCAGATTCGACCTCGAACACACCTTCCGGCTGCTCAAACAGACGCTGGGCTGGACCCGGCCCAAGATCCGCACACCCGAGACGGCTGACCGGTGGACCTGGCTGGTCATCGCCTGCCACACCCAGCTACGCCTCGCCCGCGGTCTCGCCGAAGATCTCCGCCGGCCCTGGGAGCGACCCGCCGACCCGGACCGGCTCACCCCAGCCCGGGTCCGCCGCGGGTTTCGCCACATCCACCCGAAGACCACCCACCCCGCCAGCGCGCCGAAACCCGGCAAGGCCGGACCCGGACGCCCCCGAGGATCGAAGAACCGGCAACCCGCGCCCAGCTACGACGTCGGGAAGACCGTGAAACGCGCCCTGTCCATCACCGAACGACGAAAGCAGACGGGTTAAACGCCAAGCTCAGCCGCGTGCCCGATCCGTGCCCGGCGCAGGGGTCAACACCAGTCAACGCTCGCCCTGCACCAAGTCACGTTCTCCTGCGTGCCGAGCCTGGTCGGTCTTGGCGTCGCGGGCAGCAGCCGAATCCTCCGGCGAAGAGTGCCGGTTCCGGTCTCGCCAGCCCAGGAAGCCAACACCGCGACGAGCAACACGCCGAACGCTGTGAGAGACACCAGCACTGCCTCATGCCATCGACGCTAGGGCATGGGCACCACGTGCCCGAACAAGCGGTCGACACCGGCCAGCAGCGTGTCGTTCCCGCTTGTCGACCTACCGGCTCCTACTTCTCAACGTCTGACTCCTCCTAGCCGATGCCTCGGTCTGGCTGACCCAGCCCCGCCGAGTCGAGTGGCCGTTGGTCATGCAACCTTTTCCGTTCCCAGCCGGTCCTACATGGTGACCGACTGGGCAGAAGGGCGGGCACGTGATCACACCGGAGGGCTTCGACGACTTTGTCGTGACCCGGTCACCGCGGCTGTTGCGCACCGCGTTCCTGCTCACCCGCGATTGGGCGTTGGCCGAGGACCTGCTGCAGACCGCGCTGGCGCGGGCGTGGGAGGCGTGGCGGCGCATTGACGGTGACCCGGAGCCGTACGTGCGTCGGATCATCGTCAACGCGTACGCCTCGTCGTGGCGGCGCAGGTCGCGGGGCGAGTACCCCACGGCTGACCTTCCCGAGGTGGCTGCCGAGGCTGACCCCCATGCAGGTCTCGACGACCGGGACCGCCTCTGGCGGGCATTGGGCCGGCTGCCCCGCTGGCAGCGCGCCGTGCTCGTGCTGCGCTACTTCGAGGACCTCTCGGAGGTCGAGATCGCGGATGTTCTCGGCTGCTCGGTCGGCACGGTCAAGAGCCACGCCAGCCGGGCGGTGGCAAAGCTCCGCCTCGATGAGACGCTGGCGCCGGAAGGGATGCTGGGATGAATCTGACCGATCTCAAGCAGGTGCTCGACGACCGTTCCGGCGACCCGGCGGAGCACGTCACGCACCACCTGCGGCTGCACGGCGTACGGGCAAAGGTGGTCGCGCGGCGGCGCCGCCGTATCGCGACCTGGACGACCTGCGCGGTGGTGGCCCTGGCCGGTCTCGCCGCGGCCGCCGTCGTGCCCGGGCTCCGCACGGACGTCACGCCCACCCCGGCGGACAGCCCGACTCCGTCGCTCGCCCCGTCATCGGCTCCAGCATCGTCGGCTCCAGCATCGCGGGGCAACCTCAGCCAGGTGCCGGACGTGCGGGGCCTGACCAAGGACCAGGCCAGCAGGATCCTGGAGGACGCCGGTTACAAGGTGCGGGCCCGGGACGGCGTCGAGGTGCCGCGGGACCAGGCCGGCAAGGTGAGCGCACAGAGCCCGAACCCGGGAATGAAGCTGGCCAAGGGTGAGCGCGTCACCATCGAGGTGGACATCCCGGCGCCCGAGGTGACCGAGAGCCCACCCCGACCGTGACCTGGAAGACCATCGAAACCATCCAAATGGTCTCCCAGACGCCCGGGCTCCTCCACCTCCGCGTCAACGGCATAGAGATCACGACCGGTGGTCGAACTACTCGATGAGCCCCGGACACGTCCCGGGAGGCAGCGAGCTGGAGGCCGTCCAGCGACACGACGGCATTTCCGGCGACAAGGACGGCACCTGGAAGCGCGAGTTCGGCCTCAACCTGCACCCCGGCGACCCGGTGACCATCGAGATCGTGCCCGAGCACATCACCGAAGCCTGGCAGGTCATCTTCGCACCCTGAAACCGAGGCTGTCGCGATAACGGGGGAGCACGAAGTGATTGACCTAGACCAATCCAACGACGAGACAGGCGACCGGGCCGTTCATGTCTCCTACTAGCCGGCCATCGTCGGCTGCCAGCATCGCCCGTCGACAAGTATTGGTGTGAGACCACAACCTGGAGGATCGATGCCCGACGCCCCGAGAACAGCTTTGGACCGTCAGCGCCTTACCGACTTGTTCCGTCGGCATGGCGACGCCGTCTTCGCCTACGCCAGCGATCGACTGGGCGGAGAGGATGCTCAGGATCTGGACGCCATGATCAGTCGTCGAAAGTTGATCGCCACCGGTCTGGGTGTCACCGCCGGCCTGGTGACGGCAGGTTGCAGCCCGAAGACCTCGTCCAACGCGTCGTGGTCGCAGCCCGGTCTGGCAGCGGAGGATCCGCCTGTGGCCGAGGTCCGGGTGACCGTCACGCCGGGCGCCGACGCCACGAAGGTCTCGCCCACCGAGCCGGTCGTGGTGGCGGTGGAGGGTGGCACGCTCAAGGACGTCTCGGTGTCCGCGGGGGGCAAGACCGTCGCCGGCAAGCCGGGTGACGACGCTCGGACGTGGCGTTCGACCGGCAAGCTGGCCTACGGCAAGACCTACACGGTCACCGTGTCGGTTGCCGACTCCACCGGCGCGCTGACGGAGCACAAGAGCAGCTTCAGCACTGTCAAGCCGTCCGGGGTCGCCTCCGTTGCGTTCCAGGCCAACGCGCTGACCGCCCTGCAGACCGGCGGCACGTACGGGGTCGGCCAGCCGGTCATGGTGCACTTCAGCAGGCCCGTCAAGAACCGCGCCGAGGCGGAGAAGGCGATGCTGGTGGAGACCAGCCCGGCGGTCGAGGGGCGGTGGCGCTGGATCGACGGTCAGAACGCGCACTGGCGGCCGGCGAGGTACTGGACCTCGGGCACGAAGATCTCGGTGAAGGTCAACCTCTTCGGTCAGGATCTCGGCAAGGGTGTCTACGGCGGCGCCAACGCGAGCACGAACTTCACCATCGGCCCGTCCCGCATCGCCATCGCCGACGCCAGCACCCACCGGATGAAGGTCTACCTCGACGGCAAGGTGGTGCGGGACATCCCGATCAGCATGGGCAAGGGCGGCACCACCAAGGGCGCGAACGGAGAGGTCATCAGCTACTGGACGCGCTCCGGCCCGCACGTGGTGATGACCCGGGAGCCCTCGCACCGGATGACCTCAGCGAGCTACGGGCTCGTCGACCCCAAGGACCCCAACTACTACGACGAGGTCATCACGCTCTGCCTGCGGATCTCGTACTCGGGCGAGTTCGTCCACATGGCTGACTGGAACATCGATGCGCAGGGCGACCGGAACACCTCGCACGGCTGCATCAACGTCGGGCCGGACAATGCCCGATGGTTCTACGACACGTTCCGGCTCGGCGACGTGGTCGACGTACGCAACACCCCTCGCGCGATGACGGTCACCGACGGGGTGGGCGACTGGACCATCCCGTGGGACAAGTGGTGACCACAGCAGCGGCCTTCGGGCTCAGCGGACGATGACAAGGTTGGCCATGTCGACGACCGGCCGGGAGCCAAGGGCGGCGTAGATCTTGTTCGAGGTCGGGTTCGCCCGGTCGGTGAACAGGCAGACCCGCGCACCCTCGGCCTGGATCCGGCGGGAGACCTCGGCGCCCGCGTTGCTGGCCCAACCCCGGCCGCGCTGGCCGGGCGGCGTGTACACCGGACCCACTCGGGCCACCCCGAACGACGGTGGGTTGGCGCCGGTGAGATGCACCCGTTCCCCCGCCTCATTGACCCGCGGTCCGAGCGCCGGACGATCTGGTCGAGCCGTCAGGCTCAGCTGGGGTGGCGGCCCATCGCAGGGTACGGGTCACGGTTGGCTCTCACATTCATCGAAGATAGCGGTACTTCGATATAGACAGGTGTCGACCGTCATAGCAATGGTCTGCGAGCGAACAACTGCAAAACAGCCGTCTCGCCGGCGGTAGCTGTCAGTCTCTCGCCGCTGAAGCGGGCGGCCGGTACTGGTAGACCTCCGTGTCATCAAGCCTGTCAGCGAGGACGTAGACGTGCTCAACCGCGGGCGCCGCGAGGTGGCTCGCCCCGACGTAAACGCCCGTCTGAGGCAGCTTCACCACCGCCGGTGGACTGCCGTCGGCGGTCACCTCCACCGGCATCAGTCTCCCGTCGACCGGTCCACCCAGAAACCATGCCTCTACTGCCGCCACTGCCACTCGCGTTACAAGGCAGCAGATAAAGGCCAGAAGAAGCGGCAAGGCAGCCGGTACGCAGGCACACAGGATGACACCCATCGACAGTGTCTGACGGCCAGGACCAGGCTCCCCCCGACGGGGTCACTCCTTAGCGGGCAGGGAGCCGGCAGCAGCGGCGACCTGACATCAGTCGTTGACATCAACGGTGGCGGCCGAGGCCGGACGAGTGCGGACGGGTGCTGCCTCGGAGCCGAACCCCCGTGGACGTCAGCGGACGCTACGACCTTTGCCGAAAGCGCCTTGTAAGCGAGACGTCAGTCGCGGCTAACCGCTCGCGTACCCTTCCTGGCATGGACCTCGATGATCTTCCGCGGGCGGAGTTCGCGTTTCCCGGGCCGCTACGGGACAAACTGGTGGCCGCGATCCTATCCGGCGCGAAGACCACGACTTCCGCCCTGGTGCTCGGATACGAGCGCGCGAACGAGCCGCTGCCGGAGGTCGGCCAACGATCGGCGGTGGTGGACTCTGAGCACCTGCGGGTTGCGGTGATCGAGCTGACCGAGGTGCGGGTGGTCCGGCTGGCCGATGTCGACCTGCAACACGCCCTCGACGAGGGCGAGGGTGATGAGTCGGTGACGCAGTGGCGGGCGGGACACGAGACGTTCTGGCACAGCGCGGAAGTGCGCGCAGAGCTCGGCGACCCCGGCTTCACCGTCGATGACGACACGCTGGTGCTGACCCAGCGCTTCCGGCTGGTGCGCTGCGTCTGAGCAGACGCCGGCGGTTGTCCGATTTCCCGACGATGATCCGGGCGTCCGATGCTGCCCCCGATACGCTCCCCGAGTGTGAGCGATGGCGGGTAACGGCGGGACTCAGCGGGACTAGACAAGATCGGCCCCGGCCGCGTTTCTGCTGGTCAGGGGCCGTTCTCGCACCTGGTGGCGGGTAGAGGATTCGAACCTCTGTAGCTTTCGCGACGGATTTACAGAGCGCCAACGCCGCTGCGCTGACCAGCACAAACACCGTTCCGACCAGCATCGGCGACATGGCCGCGACACGAACTGCCGAAGGCAGTCGCCGCGCCGGAGGGTCCACAGGACTCGCGCCCGGCGTCGAGCGACAAACGCCATCCACTCCGCGTAGCTGCCGTCGCGCACATCGAGTCTTGACCTATGTGTCGATCATCTGCTTATGTTGACGGCATGACTGGTTCCTTCGCGTCGATGCGCGAACCTACCTACTTCATCTTGGCCGCGTTGCAGGACGAACCCTTGCACGGCTACGCGATCGTCAAGCGGGCGCAGGAGTTGTCCGGCGGGCGGGTGCGCCTCACGACGGGCACCCTCTACGCCGCTTTGGACCGGCTCACCGGTGAAGAGATGGTGCGGGTGGCCGAGGAGGCGGTGGTCAACGGCCGTGCCCGCCGCACCTACGAGCTGACCCAGCGAGGTATGTCCGCGCTGCGTGCGGAAGCAGAGCGGATGGCTGCGGCGGCGAGCGTCGTTCGTGACCGTTCCGTCCGCTCGATGGCGGGTTGGGTGGTGCCGGCATGATGACTGAGCTGGAGCGCCGTTACCGGTGGCTACTGCGGGCCTACCCCCGCGCCTACCAGCAGTATCGCGCCGACGAGATGCTCGAAACCCTGCTCGCCACGGCTGACGGCGAGCGGCGGCGGGCGAACCTTCGAGAAGCGGCGGCGCTCGTGGTCGGAGGGCTACGCGCCCGCACCGGTGTTGACCGTCTCGGCTCGCGATCGGCGCTGGGATACTCCGCGCTGCGACTGTCCGCGCTGTCCCTGCTCGTGTACGGCATGACGCTCTGGGCCGGGGGTCCGATCTCATTCTTGGCGACCATGCTGTCGAAGGGCCCGTACAAACCCGACACATGGTGGTTCATCGTCATTCCGGCGCTGCTGACCATCGCGCTTTTCGCTGCGGCGTGGGGTAGCTACCGACTGGCATTCGCTGCGGCGATATTGACCGTGGTCGCGCAACATTGGTCGGCAAATTGGTGGGACCAATCGTTCTGGTTCTGGTCGGTTCATAGCCTCCAGTACGCGATTGTTCCCCAGTTTTGGCCAGCGCTGCTGGCTTCGCTGGCCTTGCTACGACTGCTCCGCGCACCCCGAACGCCCGTGACCAAACCGTGGGCCTGGCCCGTCCTCGGGGCGCTGGCAGTCGTCGCTTTGACGCCGAGCCCGATCAACGGCTGGTCGGACGCACCACTGATGTCCCTGTACGCGTTCGCCGCACTGGCCGTCATCACCGCGCCCATCGATGCGCGGATGCCCATCGTCGCCTCGGTGCTTCTCCTGGCGCCAGCCTTGGCACAAGCCACCTACCAGCTCTACTTCAAACAAGCAGGGTGGAAACTAGAAACCTCCATCACCACGATCCTTATCCTCACGGCGATCATGGTGATCACGCTTGCAGCCGGCACAATCGCAGGCCGCCGCCAAGCCCGCATGTAGACACGGAAGCGCCCCGCCACCACTTCTCATGGATAGCCGGAAGCCGAGCCGGCCGCGGGACTGCTCGTCCAGATCGTGCAGCCAGTCGGTGATCGCGGCGAACGACGACGCGCCCGCCAGGACCGCCCGACCGCTCACGTACGCCCTCAGCGCCATGATCGACCTGCCCGATCTGTTCACAACGAGTCGCAACGGACTGGATTCAGCCGGACTCCGCAGGATCAACGACAACGGCCCCTGATCAGCATTCCTGCTGGCCAGGGGGGCCGCGCCTGCTGCTCTTGGAGCTCGTTACGCCCACGGCGTTCGGCTGCCCACCCGCCACACATCCTCATCTCGACAGATCAGGATGCCGAGCGGTAGCGGTCGCCGTCACGCTCCGCCACGCGCGGATCGCGGCATGAGAGTTCGGCCACGGGATATCGGATCGACCGAATCGGCTCTCCTCTGGCTCATGCTTGAAGTCGTGCACAAGCTGGTAAAGACGGGTGCCCCCGGCCAGGACGGTGATCAACAGTTGGAATGATGAGCTCGTGAGCGAGCCGGTGTTCCATTACCACCCCGATCCGTTGCCGGGGTTCCACAGATGCGGGGCGTTCTGGACATGAGGATCATGTGAAGGTGCAGGTCACAGGGCTGGCGGATAGCCGGAAAGCCGAAATTGCCTAGTGTTCTGTCTCGCAAATAGCTAGCCGTTTTAGTAGGCTCTGGACGTGACACGTGCTGCCGCACCACTGGTGCTCGAACCCGGCCAGCGGGAACTGCTGGAGTCTCTTGCCAAGTCGCGTACGGTCGAGCATCGGCTGGTGCAGCGGGCGCAAGTGCTGCTGCGCGCCGCGGACGGAATGTCCAACGCCGACAATGCGGTGCTGGCCGGGGTGACCCGGGTGACGGTGCGGGCATGGCGGTCCGAGTTCGCCGAGCGTGGGCTGGCCGATCTGGGCAGGGTCGCGCCGGGCCGTGGCCGTAGGGCGTCGATCCCGCAGGCCACGATCGACCAGATTGTGGAGTTGACGCTGCACTCGAAGCCGCAGGGGGCGACGCACTGGTCGTGCCGGTCGATGGCGGCCAAGGTCGGTGTGAGTCCGGCGACGGTGCAGCGGGTGTGGGACGCCCGAGGGCTCAAGCCGCACCTGGTCGAGACGTTCAAGCTGTCCAACGACAAGCGGTTCGAGGAGAAGCTCGTCGACGTCGTGGGCCTGTACCTGAACCCGCCGGACAAGGCGGTGGTCTTGTGCATGGACGAAAAGTCGCAGATCCAGGCCCTGGACCGCACCCAGCCGAGCCTGCCGCTCAAGCCCGGGCGGGCCGGCACCATGACCCACGACTACAAGCGCCACGGCACCACGACCCTGTTCGCCGCGTTGGATGTGCTGACCGGCAAGGTCATCGGCAAGTGCTTCGCCCGGCACCGGCACGACGAGTTCCTGCTGTTCCTCCGCACGATCGACACCTGCGTGCCCCGCAAGCTGCAGATCCACATGATCGTCGGCAACTACGGCACCCACACCCACCCCAACGTCAAGGCATGGCTGGCCAAGCACCCGCGTTTTCACCTGCACTTCTGAGCTTCCCCCCTCGGGCCGGACACCCTGATCCCTGGCAGATGAGCCAGGAGGAAGGATGCCCTGGTGGCACGTCCCTCGCAGTACACCGAGCAGTTCCGTAAGGACGCGGTGGCGTTGGTCCGTTCGTCGGACTCGCCGTTGCGGCAGATAGCCCGTGACCTGGGCGTCAACCATGAGACGCTGCGTGGTTGGGTCCGGGCCGAGGAGCGTAGGGAGGCCGGCGGCCGGTCCGCGGAGCCCGAGTTGACGCTCACCGAGCGCGAAGAGCTGCGCAAGCTGCGTGCTCGGGTGCGGGAGCTGGAGCTGGAGAAGGACATTCTCCGCAAGGCAGCCCAATATTTTGCCAAGGAGATGGGGCATTGACCAGCCGCTACCGCTTCATCTCCGCCGAGCGCGCCACCTACGGCGTCACGCGGCTGTGTCGAGTCCTGCGGGTGCGCCGCCAGGGCTTCTACGAGTGGTTGCACGCCGCGGAGGCCCGCGAGCAGCGTGAGCAGGACGAGGACGCGCTCGCTGCGGAGATCACCGCGATCCACGCGGCGCACCGACAGGCGTACGGGTCCCCGCGCGTGACGGTGGAGCTACGCCGGCGCGGCCGGCGGGTCAACCGCAAGAAGGTCGAGCGGATCATGCGTCAGCGCGGGATCGTGGGCTTCACGCGCCGGCGACGCCGATCGCTGACCAAGCAGGATGTGACCGCGCCACCGGCCCCGGATCTGCTCGGCAGGGGCTTCACCGCCGCCGCGCCGGGCGAGAAGCTGGTCGGCGACATCACGTACCTGCCCACCGAGGAGGGCTGGCTGTATCTGGCCACCGTCATCGACCTGCACACCCGCGAGGTGGTCGGGCACGCGATGGCCGAGCACATGCGCGCCGAGCTGGCCTGCAACGCGATCACCCTGGCCGCCCGCCGGGGCCTGACCGGCAAGGGCGCGATCTTCCACTCGGACCGCGGATCGCAGTACACCTCCACCGAGTTCCGCCGCTGCCTGCGCAGACATCGGCTACGGGCATCGATGGGCCGTACTGGATCTTGCTATGACAATGCGGCCGCGGAAAGCTTCTTCGCGACCCTGAAAACCGAGGTCGGCACCAAGGTCTGGCCCACCCGCGCCGCCGCTCGCCAAGCGGTCTTCGCCTACCTGGCCTACTACAACACAAACCGTCTACATTCGACCATTGGATACCGCACACCCACCGAGGCCCGCCTCGGGTATCGTCACACCCACGCCCTCGCAGCGTGAGAACCCCGGTGTCCGGTCCCGGGGTGGAAGCTCACTTCACCCCGACCAGCTCGTCCTGGCTCAACCTGGTTGAGCGCTGGTTCGCCGACCTGACCGAGAAGATGATCCGCCGTGGCGTGTTCCGCAGCATCGACGACCTCGTCGCCGCCATCGAGGAGTACCGGCGCATGCACAACGACGACCCGAAGCCGTTCGTGTGGACCGCCACAGCCGAATCGATCCTGGCCAAGGTCCGACGTGGACGAGTCGCCCTCCAGCAAACGGCTAGTCAAAACTGAGACAGAACACTAGGAGTCCGTACAGGACACACCGCCGTCTCATTCCGTTATCATGCCGCCCCGCAGAGTGAGTGCATAGATCTGCGGCCACCCCACGCGGCGAGCGAGCATCGCGGCTGGTCACGGGCGGCCGGCACCTTGATCGGCTGGTCTCCGCATCGACGCGTCCAAGCCAGCATCGATGGCGGCAGGCGAACCACTGCAGAGCCAGCCCGGCGACGTCGTGGTCGAGCGGCCCGGTCGCCGTTCATCCAAACCCGGTCGGCCCCACACGACCCTCGGAGGTTCAAGATCAAATTAGATGCCGTGGGGTGAGACGTGCTGGTAGGACCAATACGCAATGAGGCCTTACAGTACTGAGGGTTCTCGGAGGTGTCGGATTGACCGCTGCAGCGGACGATGACTCAGCGCGCCGGCTGCGCGTGTGGATGCACGCCTATCTGACCCTGTGTCGTTCGGAAACTCATCGCTGCTGGTCGGAGTGGGTGTGGCGCGCCACAACGGCCTGCTGCAACCCTGTCTAGTCTCCAGAGTTAGCGCGATGCGCGCTCCCAGATCAGATGGCCGGTGCGGCGCTCGCCGTTAAGGAACGCAGGCTCCGTCGGGCTGAGTTCTAGGCGTGAACCGTCCAGCCGGGCAACGCGGTGCTGAACCTGGCCGGCCCATCGAGCAGTACGCCAACAATCCGATCGAGGCCGATCACAGCCAGCTCAAGCACCGGTTTTGACCGATGCGCGGGCTTCGGACAACAAGACAGCGCAGGTGATCATCGCCGGCCACGCGTTCATGCAGAACCTCGGACGCGACACTACGAACTCGCCGTTGACGCCCCGCTGGCCACACGGGTCGCCGCGGCGTTCACCGAACTCGCCCTGGCGATCTGACCTCGGACCCGAGACGGGTTCAACACGTCCGCCGACCTCACAACGCAACGGCGCCCGATGGACCGCATGGACCCGGTGCAGGCCCGTCGAGGTTCCCGAGAACGACGACGGCCGGCACCGCGCCCGCAGGCGCGACGCCGGCCGTCGCCGGAACCGGTCAGTGCTGCAGGAACTCGTCCATCGTCTTTACCTGCGCGTGGTCGCTGGTGTAGCCGAGTTCCGGCAGACCCCAGGCGTCCTCGAGGGTGCGCAGCAGCGAGTAGTGGTTGTAGGCCACCTGGCTGACGTGGTGCTGCGGCTTGCCGCCGGTGACCACGATCGCGGGTACCTTGCCGCCGCCGTAGACGCCACCCGGCCAGCTGGGGCTGACGTCCTTGGCCCCGGCCGGCAGGACGGGGGAGTCGCAGCAGCCGGCCGGGGATTCCCAGCCGCCGTTGTTCGGGTCGGCGTTGTAGTCACCCTCATCGGCGACGATGAAGATCGCCGAATGCTCGGTCCACGCCTTGCCGTGCATGATCGTGGTGACCGCCTGCTTGACGAACGCGTCCGCCTTCTGCTTGAGGGCGGCGTCGTTGGCGTCGTCGCTGCTCGAACCGTACGCGCAGGGGGTCTCCGGCTGACCGTCGACGGGCGTGTAGACCCCGCCGTGCATGTCGTTGCACTGGTCCGGGGAGATGAACACGAAGTTCGGCGCGTGCCCCGAGTCGAGGTCGGCGGCAAGGTCCGAGTACGGCTTGACGTTGCTCATCCGTGCGGCGTCGTCCCGGATGTCGGGGAAGAGCACGAACGGATTGTGCTTCGAGGCGTACAGCGGGTTGCTCTTGCTCGGCCAGTAGTCGGCGAGCTTGTCGTTCGCCGGCATGGCTTCCATGTATCCGCCCCAGGTCAGGTGCGCCTGCTCGAGGGTGTCAACCAGGTTGGTGTGGTCGAAACGCTGGGTCGGATCGTCGGTGTTGGACCACCAGTTGGAGCCGCTGAGGGCGGCCACGTAGTTGGGCAGGCTGGGGTGGGTTACGCCGTAGTAGTTCTCGGCGTTGCCGTAGGTGTTGGCCAGCGAGGTCGTGAAGGGCGCGTTGGGGTCACCGACGACGCCCTGCTGGGAGTGGTTCTCCAGCATGATCACGAAGGCGCGGTCGAGCTTGACGCGCCCATCGTGGTCGTCGTGCTGGCCGTCGGCGGCCGCGCCGGTGCTGCCGCCGAGGGCGGCCACGACGGCAGCGGTAGCAGCGGCGGTGACCGCCGACAGCACGAGTCGGGTCTTGGAGACGGACAGGGGCATGGGTCTTCCCCTCACGGTAGGTCGATGACTAGCGGCTTCGGGATTCGCCCGGCGCCGGGGCTCGGACAGCCGGATCGTCCGACCGCGGCCGGTTCGCTCGCAGGGCGGCACCGGGCCCGACGGTGGACTTTGCGCGACGACGATGGCCGGCCGGCATCGTCGACGTGAACTGTGCCCGCCGCCCCGATGCACGTCATTGGTAGCACCGGTGGTCAACGTTTCCGGGCGCTGCCGTGCCTTGCCGGAGGTGCCGTCGCGCTAGGCGACGGAGCGCCGCGGGAGGTCTCGCGGATGAGCGGCGGAACGCGCAGCGTTTCACCGACGACGAGGGCCACGGCCTCGACCCGGTCCGGGTCACCGACCTCGGCCACCGCCCAGGCGCGACCGCGGCTGTCGTGGCCCGACGCCATCGTCGCGGCCGGTCGCACCCGGCCGCCACGGGCTCGGCGGCCCGCCGCTGGCCACCCCGGATCCGGCCGCCACGACGGCCGGGGCCGCCGATGCGAGGATCATCGACCCCGGAATCGCCTTCGTGAGAGGAGCAGCGCTGTGGACAGCCACGCGTGGGACACCCGGTACGCCACCAGTCCCGACCTGGTGTGGACCGCCGAACCCAACCGGTTCGTGGTCGAGGAAACCGCCGACCTGACACCCGGAAGGGCCTTGGACCTGGCCGCCGGTGAGGGACGCAACGCGATCTGGCTGGCCGAACACGGGTGGCAGGTCACCGCCGTCGACTTCTCCCCGGTGGCGATCGCACGGGGCCGGAACCTGGCCCGGCAGCGTGGTGTGCAGGTCGACTGGCAGGTCGCCGACCTCACCACCTACGAACCACCGGCCGACACGTTCGACCTGGTGCTCATCGCCTACCTGCACCTGCCCGCCGCCGACCTGGCCGCGATCCTGCACCGGGCAAAGCGTGCGCTGCGCCCCGGCGGCAGCCTGGTCCTCGTCGGCCACGACCGGGCCAACCTCACCGACGGGATCGGCGGCCCGCAGGACCCGACCGTGCTGCAGACACCCGAGACCGTCGTCGCCGAACTCGACGGCCTACGGATCCGCCGGGCCGACACCGCCCGCCGGCCCGTTCCCACCGACGGCGGCACCATCGACGCCCTCGACACCGTCGTGGTGGCGACCCGACCGTAGCGCAGCACCCGTGCTCACCGTCGTTACCAATCCGGACGCGTACCCGGCTCACCGCACGTCGATGACGATCTCCGGTGCCGTGACCAGGCTGTTGTGCACGGTGCAGTGCGACGCCACAGCCAGCAGACCCTCCCGGCGCGCCGGCGGGAACCCCTCGGGTGCCCGTACCGACAGGTGCACCCCGGCCACCCGGGCGGGCCTGTCCGACGCCATGCGGAAGTCCACTGACACGCCGAGTCCGTCCCGGCTCAGGCCGTGCCGTGTCAGGTACTGGCCGGCGTAGAAGCCGACACAGGTGGCCAGCGACGCCACGAACAACTCCACCGGCGTCGGCGCCTCGTCGCCGCCGCCGGCCTCCGGCGGCTGGTCCACCCGGATCCGGTGCCCGCGGACCACCACCTCGTACGACTCACCGGCCACGAACGTGACATCCATGCTGGCGGTGTCCTCGGCCGCGGTAGCGGCCCGTACCTGGCCCATACGATCGCCTCCTTGGCGCGGTGTACCCCTCGCCATCCAGCCAACACCGGCGACCGCCGCGCGGGCAGATCCACTCGGCTCCCGGCCCGGGACCTTCGTCCTTATGGACCAGCGACCACTGGCGGCCACCGCGGGGTGGTGCGGGAAGAGCGCGGACCGGGGCGCACACCGCCGGCCACGAGGTCACCGGTTGAGGGCCGGGTCTCCGTCCTGTTCCCCCGGGTCGCCACCGCCGTCGTGGCCCCGGCGGCCACCGATCATCAGGTAGGTGACGGCGCCGAGGAACACCACCAGCGACGTCCAGGTGTTCAGCCGTAGCCCGAGGATGTGGTTGGCGTGGTCGACGCGCAGCGCCTCCACCCACGCCCGACCCGCGGTGTAGGCGGCGACGTAGAGGGCGAACAGCCGCCCGCGGGTGAGCCGGTAGCGCCGGTCCGCCCAGATCAGTAGGCCCGCGACGGCGAGGTTCCACAGCGATTCGTACAGGAACGTCGGGTGGTACAGCGCGACGTCGGGTGTGTCCGGCGGGCGGTGCGCGGGGTCGATCCGCAGCGCCCACGGCAGGCTGGTGGGGCGGCCGAACAGTTCCTGGTTGAAGTAGTTGCCCCAGCGGCCGATCGCCTGCGCGACGGCCAGCCCGGGAGCCAGGGCGTCGGCGAACGCGGCGAGGCTGATGCGGCGGCGGCGGCAGCCGATCCAGGCGCCGACCGCGCCGAGGGCGACCGCACCCCAGATGCCCAGGCCACCATCCCAGATGTAGAGGGCCCGAACCGGATCCTGGCCCGCGGTGAAGTACAGCTCCGGGTCGGTCACGACGTGGTACAGCCGGCCCCCGACGACGCCGAAGGGCACCGCCCAGACCGCCACGTCGAGCACGTCGTCGGCGCGCCCGCCCCGGGCGCCCCACCGCCTCTGGGTGACCAGCACCGCGACCACGATGCCGGCCAGGATGCACAGCGCGTACGCCCGCACCGGCAGCGGCCCGAGATGCCACACCCCACGAGCGGGACTCGGCAGGTAGCTCAGCGTCACCGCCGCACTCCCCCCGGGGCCGTCGCCGCCAGGATGTCCTCGCCGCCGGCGAGAGCCATCCGCCGCCGTACCTGCTCAGCGGCCCGAACGATCGTCACCGGCGTCCCGCCCCGGCACGCGTCCAGAGCGGCCGCGGTGACCGCAGCCGCGGCGGCGGCCTCGATGTCCACCAGATCCGCGAAGTCCAGGCGAACCTCCCAGGGGCGCCCGCGCAACGCCCGGTCAAACGCGGCACGGAAGGTCCCCACGTCGGCGCCGCGCATGGGTCCGCGTAGCAACAGCACCACGACGCCAGCGGACAGGAACGTCATCGTGATCGACAAGGACGCCATGGGATCCTCCACCTCGGAGTTGACCGGCCGGTCGTGCGGGGGGTGCGGCCGTACCCGCCTCGGGACCGTCAGTCGGACATCTCACCCCGTGGGCCCGGCGGAGGGGTGTCGGCAAGCTGGTCGACGGCCTCCGCCAGGGCCCCCAAGGCCGGTGTGGCGCGGGCCAGGGCGGTGCGCTGGGCCGGCGTCAGAACGGAGACTGCCAGGTTGAGCACCGCGCTGTTGGTGGCCTGCCAGGCGTGCACAGCCCGCAGCCCGTCGTCGGTGACGGCGAGGCTGACCGCCCGCCGGTCGCGGTCGGCGCCAGCCCGCCGAGTGATCATGCCCTGCGTGGTGAGTGCGTTGACCAGCGTGGTCAGCGTGTTCGGCCGCATGTTCAGCAGGCGGGCCAGCTCACTCGGCCGGGCGCCGGGATGTTCGGCCAGGCTGGCCACCACCTCCAGTTGGGCGACCGACAACTGGTTGCCCGGGTCGGCGACCCGGGCGCCGCGGCGCAGCGCCCGACGCAGGCGACCGATCGTGTCGGCCAGTTCCCCGACCGGCGCCTGCGGGCGCCCCGCCGCTGACTTTTCCAGGCGCGGCGGGTTCGGGCGCTCACGCATGGCGGACTCCTGGCTGCGGGGTGTCGATCGGCAGGTCACCGGGGACCCGGCGGCTGCTGGGGAGCTGACGCGGCTGCCCGCAGGGCAGCCACCGGTGGTTCTGTAGCAGAACGAGAGAGTACCCGACTACCTCCGGTACGGTGACTCCAGGCCGGGTCATCGGCTGCAACAAGAAGGCTCGTCAGGGCCGGTGTGAGGTTCGTCGGACGTAGAGAGCGTGGTCCGGCTCCCCAGGGGCGCGGACCGCGGGTTCGGTGATGTACCTGCGAAGCGCCTACCTTCTCGCCGCGTGGCCCGACTGGTGCGGCACCGGTGACCGGGGTCCTCGGCGGCGACAGGCAGATCCGGACAGGGCCACGCACGCGACAACTGCGGCATGCCGCGCACCTGTCCGCCCACGCGCGGGCCCGACTCTGGTGCGCCATCACCAGGGCACCCGGTGTCGGCCTGCACGGGCTGCAGGTAAAGGACCGACTCGCCGGCCGGGCAGGGTAGGCGTCCTCGACGCGGCCGAACTCGACACCCTCACACCGTTGCTCGACGCCCAACGGCTCAGCGAGCCCCGGATGCGGGAGTTCATCGCCGGGATCCCCGGACGGCCCGCCAGCCCGACGGACACGTGGGCGCCGCGCAGCGCTCGCCGATAGCCTGCCGCTCGGGCTCAACAGGCCCCGGTCCAGGGGTCCAGGGCGGCACCGGGCCATCGTGTCCAACGCGGCGCCGATGCCAGATGCGGTGATCCCTCCGACATCCTCCAGTCGGGCTGGATGAGCACACGCTCGCTGCTCCAGCGCGGTTCCAGCACAGGGGCAATGAGCACACGACCAAGGGCACCGCGAGGACAGCGCGGCCCGTACCGCGGGTGTATGTTGTGCCCGCACCGGCTCAGACGGTTTCCCCCGTGATCGTCTGAGCCGGTTCTCCAGACGCCATCATCTCTTGACTGTGTCCGCGCGGAACCGGCGACCGGAGAGCGGCCGGTGGAAAAGCGGCCCCAGTGTGCAGATGTCGAGTATGCCGGTGGCCAGCGGCAGCAGGCCTATCACGGCCAGCGCCCACCACCAGCCGCCGAGTGAAGCGCCGGTAAGAATCAGCGCCAGCCCGAGGACGACGCGGATGACCCTGCCTGGCTGGGAGTAGAGGAACCGCAGGAACGGCATATAACCACACCCTAACCAATTAACGATGATACACCCTATTTAGGGGTTTCAGCTTACCTTCTAATAGGTTCACGGCGGTGGGCTCCGCCTCTTGCTCCGTCGTCCTCGCCCTCGACCAACGCATCGCCGCCCGTCGACGACCTCATCACCGAAAACCTCGACCAACACCCGCTCGCACTGATCGTCGGCAGTCTGCCCGGCATGGGCACCTGCTCACCGCCGAACTCCTCGTCCACGCCGCCGGCATGACCGAGTCAGCGGCGAGCAACCTCACCACGTCGGGTGGAAGATCTCCAACGCCAGCGAGGCGAGCACGTACCTCCAGGTCGGGGTGCCGGGCGAGGCGGCGAGCCCACTCTGGCCGGCCGTTGCCCTCGCCAAGCAGAGCGAGCAGTACCGCCACGTCGTCAAGCTCGATGTCCCCCCGGTCGAGCAGTCCGCGGCGGGCAAGCCGAACCGCAACGTCCGATCCGCCACGGGCGGCGAGCAGCCTTCGGTGGGCCCGGGTGAGGTCGTCCCGGTCGGTGAGCAACTCGCACAGCGGCGGGTCGGCCCGGCGAACGAACAGGTCGAGCAGGTCAGACGGCAGCGCCTGGTTCACCGTGACACGGATAGCGGCGACCCGCGCCGGCCGGTCGGTAGCCATGTCGAAGCGTGCATGAACCGACCCGGCCGGCTGCATGTGGCTCCTGTTCCGGTTGTCGGGTCAGATGAACAGCAGTTGGGCGCCTTCGGTCTTCTCGATGAAGTCGGCGGCGCTGATGATGCCCTCGACCTCCTCGTAGAGGTCGGCTTCGGTCAGATGCATCATGTCGGCGGACATGCGGCAGGCCCATAGGTGTCCGCCGGAGGCGACAATCTGCTCGAGGAACTCGGGCACCTCGGGCACGCCGACGTCGGCGATCTGCTTTTTCATCATGTGGGTGGCCATCGCGGTCATGCCGGGGATGCCGCCCAGGCCCTGGGGCAGGTGGGTGGCGGTGTTGCCCAGCGGGGTGAACTTCAGATCGTGCATCCGCGACTTGGTGATCACGTCGAAGCCCCAGAAGGTGAAGAACAGGTGCGTGTCCACGCCTTCGCCGAGCGCGGCGTTGGCGAGGACCAGTCCGGGGTACGCCATGTCGAGGTTGCCCTTGGAGCAGATGATGGCGAGCTTGCGCCCGGTCGCGGTGTCGTCGTCAAAGTTCGGCACGATCGCCGGCGCAGTGTTCACTGTGGTCATTGTTCGTCTCCTCACACGCAGCCGTGGGGCTTGGGCAGGCCGGCGATGTAGGCCATCTTCTTGGCCGGCTTCTTGGGGAACAGGGTGAACAGTTCCTTGGTCGGGATACCGCCCACGACCGTCACGCGACGCAGCGTCGCCGTTTCGCCCTTGGTGCGGTAGTCGTCCCGCAGGAACCGGATGGCCTTCCAGTGCGCGTCGGTCAGGTCGATACCGATCTGCGCGGCCAGTTGCTTGGCCAGGTCCTCGTCCCACTCGTCGTAAACGGTGAGAAAGCCTTCCTCGTCGACGTGGACGTCACGGCCGGCGATGGTGGTGACAGGCATGGTGGTCACTCCTCGGGGTGTTTGCCGGCCATGGACATGTGCGCCGGCAGCGGGATGGGTCGCCCGGGAAGCAGCAGGTTCCAGTACATCCAGCGGAACGCGAGCTTGCCCCAGTGGTTTACCTCGGACTCTTTGAGCAGGCTGAACGGACCGACCCCGGGCAGCGGGTAGCGGCCGGGCAGCGGTTCGGTGTCGTAGTTGAAGTCGATCAGGAGCGCCTTGCCGTCGCCGGACTCGACGAAGCAGTTGGCGTGTCCGTCAAAGCTCCCGGTCATCGGCTCGTCGCGCACGTGCCGCAGAAAGTTCTCGGTGAACACCTCCACCGAAAAGTGCGCGACCGACCCGGCCTTCGACGCCGGAATGTCGCTGGCGTCGCCGAGGGCGAAGATGTTCGGGTACGCCTTGGCCAGCAGCGTGTGCTTGTCCACCGGCACCAGGTTGAGCTCGTTGCCCAGCCCGGAGCGGGCCACGTACTCGGCGCCCATGTTCAACGGAACGGTGACCAGCAGGTCGAACTGGATCTCCCGTTCGTCGTAGGAGACCAGGGTCTTGTCGTCGACCCGTTCGACCAGGAAGTCCGTCTCCACCGCGATCTTGCGCTCGTCCAGCATGGAGCCGAGCCGTTTCGACGCGATCGGCTTGGTGAACGCGCCGGGTAGCGGCGTGACATACGTCAGCTCCACCCGGTCACGCATACCGCGCTGCCGGAAGTACGCGTCGGCGAGGAACGTGAACTCCAGCGGCGCGACTGGGCACTTGATCGGCATGTCCACGATGTGCACCACCAGCCGGCCGTTGTCGAAGCCCTCCATCGCTTTGGCTAGGGCCACCGCGCCGTCGAAGGTGTAGAAGTCGAAGATGCTCTTGCGCCACTGACCGCCGTCGAGCAAGCCGGGCGTCTGGTCCGGCTGCGGCTGCACACCTGTGGCGATGACCAGGTAGTCGTACGGCAACCGGCGCCCGTCGGCCAGCAGGACCTCGTTGCCGCCCGGCGCGACTCGGTCGACCTCCCCGCGCACGAGATCCACCCCGTCCGGGATGAACCGCTGCCGCGGCTTGACGATCTCTTCCGGCGAGTAGACACCGAATGGAACGAACAGGTAGCCAGGCTGGTAGAAGTGCCGGTCACTCTGGTCGACCACAGTGATCTGCCATTCCTCCTTGTCCAGGCGGCGGCGCAGCTTGTTGACCACCATCGTGCCCGCCGTACCGGCGCCCAGTACCAGTAGCCGTCTCATCTCGACCTCCTCCTATACCCCCGACGGTATGGGGTTTGCGAAGATCGCCGTAGAGACTGAAGTCCCGACCGTGCGGGCCGACCGGGACCGGTCGAACACCCCGAGCGGCGACGGCCTCAGGCCAGGGACAGGAAGTGCTGCCCCTGCTGGGCTTCCTCGCGGCCGGTCTCGTCGGGACCCGCCGCGAGGGCACCCGGATCTGGTACTCCCTGGCAGGCGACGACGTCGCCGCGCTGTTCGCGAACCTATGCAGCGTCGCGCAGCGGCATCGACCGCACACCGAGCATGCGCGCCGCGCCTACCTCGGCCCGGACGACACCGAGCAGATCTCCCGTCGCAGACCTGCTCCGCCGGGCCGAGGCCGGCGACGTCGTCGTCCTCGACGTCCGACCGGCACCGGAGTACGCCGCCGGGCGCCTGCCCGGTGCGGTTTCCATTCCACTAGAGGAACTGGAGGACCGTCTCGCCGAGCTGCCTGAGGACCGGGAGGTGATCGCCCTACTGCCGCGGTGCCTACTGCGCCCTGGCCCACGACGCAGTCCGGCTACTCACCGCCCAAGGCCGGCGGGCACGACGCGCCACCGACGGCGTGCTGGAATGGCGAGTGGCCGGTCTGCCCGTCCAGGCCGTCGCCGCCTGAACCCGGCTAACGACTTCTCGGCCACCAGACCTGTTCGGCATGGTCACCAGGGGAAGTTCTGCATTAGGGGCCTTTCGCCCTACTCGGTCAGTCACCAGCGATGTCTACTGGCGGCATGAAGGTGCTGCTCATCATCAACGGCCCGGCCTACGGCTCCGACGAGACGTTCAACGCGATACGGCTCGCCCTAGCCCTAGCCAGGCGCGAAGACACCGAGGCCCGCGTGTTCCTCATGGGTGACGCAGTCACCTGCGCAGTTGCCGGACAGAAGACCCCGGACGGCTACTACACCCTGGACCGCATGCTGAAGTCCTTCGCCCGCCACGGCGGAAAAATCGCCTGCTGCGGAACCTGCATGGACGCCCGCGGCCTGACCAATGAGCACCTCATTCCCGAGGCATCCCGGTCCTCGATGGATGAACTTGCCGCTTGGACAGTCGCGGCCGAGCAGGTCCTCACCTTCTGACGATGCGTCTCCTACGAATCCCAGTGCTGGGGCGTCAGCTTGGGCGGTGACGACCCTGGCGGCAGGCCCAAGTCCTTCGCATCAGAGCCGGGCCGGATCGACCACTGGTGCCGGATGAATTTCCGGAGGCGCGGAAGCCCGCGTCGCTGGCTGTGGCGTCGCACTGCACCCTGCACTACGCCCTGGCCCCGCCTCCGGCGGTCACCATCGACCTGCTCTGACTCAACGCAATCTCAGGGAAAGGTAGCGCGACGTGGGCACAACCAACGATCCGGCCGCCGCCAACCACACCGGTCCATCGCTGGCACGGATCCGCGAAGGAATCATTGGTGAGGGCGAGGTGCTGGACTGCCCCTACGGGGCGCGGCGTATCACCTACGCCGACTACACCGCCTCGGGTCGGTCCTTGGATTTCATTGAAGACGCCATCCGCGAGTGGGTGCTGCCCCACTACGCCAACACCCACACCGAGAGCTCCGGCACGGGCTTGGCGACCGGGCGGCTGCGGGAGGATGCCCGGCGGATCATCCACGACGCCGTCGGCGGGACCGACGCCCACGCGGTGATCTTCTGCGGTTCGGGTGCCACCGCGGCGGTCAACAAGCTGATCGGGATCCTGGAGCTGCGGCTGCCCGACGGGCCGTCGCGTCGCTACCGACTCCTCGAGCGCATCCCGCCGGAGCAGCGGCCGGTGGTTTTCGTGGGTCCTTACGAACACCACTCCAACGAGTTGCCGTGGCGGGAGACGTACGCCGACGTGGTCGTCATCGGCGCGGACGCCGACGGGCACATCGATCAGGCGGACCTCGCGGCGCAGCTGGCTCGTTACGCTGAGCGTCGGCTGCGTATCGGCAGCTTCTCGGCGGCCTCCAACGTCACCGGCATCCTGTCCGACGCTGACACGATCGCGGCGCTGTTACACGCGCACGGGGCGCTGTCGTTCTGGGACTACGCCGCGGCCGGCCCGTACGTGCCGATCCGGATGGGTGAGTCGGCGCCGGGAGCCGGCGACGGCAAGGACGCGGTGTTCCTGTCCCCGCACAAGTTCGTCGGCGGCCCGCAGACACCCGGCGTCCTGGTGGTGCGCCGCGATCTGATCCGAAACCGGGTACCGACCGCCCCCGGCGGTGGCACGGTGGCGTTCGTCGACCCGATCGGCCACCGTTACCTCGACGACCCGATCGCCCGGGAGGAGGCTGGCACTCCTGCGATCGTCGAATCGATCCGGGCGGGACTGGTGTTCGCCCTCAAGCAGGCCGTCGGCACCGACATCATCCAGGCCAGCGAGGAGCGGCTGTGGTCGCGGGCGCTGCACCGCTGGTCGGACAACCCGGCGATCGAGGTGCTGGGCAACCCGCAGGCTCGCCGCCTGTCGATCGTTTCACTGCGGATCCGCCACGGGGCACGCTACCTGCACCACAACTTCGTCGTAGCGCTGCTCAACGACCTGTTCGGTATCCAGACCCGCGGCGGGTGCTCCTGCGCCGGGCCGTACGGGCATCGCCTGCTGGCAATCGACGCGGAACACTCGCACGCGCTCCGGGACGAGATCGGCCTCGGCTGTGAGGGGATCAAACCCGGCTGGACCCGGATCAACTTCAACTACTTCATCTCTGACGCGGTCGCCGACTACCTCATTGACGCGGTCGACCTGGTCGCCAGGTACGGGCACCGGCTGCTGACCGACTACCGCTTCGACGCCCGCACCGGGCTGTGGCGCCACCACCGTGGCCCCGCTCAGCCGCCGCTGCGCCTCGCCGACCTGAGCTACCTGCTCGACAGCGCGTCAACGCGGCCCGGGCGGCGGGATCGGGCCGGCGAGGACGCCCTGACCGGCTACCTGCGCGATGCGCGGGAGATCCTCGCCGCCCGGCACGATCAAGTCGACCAGGGTGCCACCGGCCTGCCGGCTGACTTCGAAGCGCTGCGCTGGTTCCACCTGCCCCCGGCATGCCTGGCGCCGGCCGACCTGGCCGCGCCCGATCAAGGGGCGACGGCGACGACCGGCTGGGCCGGCCGTGCGGGCCGCGACATCCCGGGGCCGAGCGGGTTGAGCGGCGACGAACGTGCGGAGCTGACCCGGTGCCGCCCCGAGGGCAACGGCCGTAGCGGCATTCAGCGGTCCTGGGCGCTCCGGTAAGCCCTAGCGGAAACGGCCGACTGGGCGGCCGACCGCTTGAGGAGGCTGCGGGCTGCGTGATGGGTCGCAGCGGATCGGATTCGATGCCGGTCGACCCTTACCGGCCCGGGGACACGGGATCCGTGGCGGCCGGGTGGCCGCCGTCTTGCGCGACGCGTACCGGCGCTGACGGCGCCTCAATGGGTGACCACAGGCGGGCAGACGCACCCTGATGCCGTACGGCGTGATGTCGTTTCCGTCGGCGTCGATGGTTGGATCAGTCGCAGGTACTCGCGGTCGCCGAGTAGTTCCAAGCGGCGGCGGAGCACTGGATTGTCGATGGTCTGGCTGCGGTGGCGGGCGATGGCGTCAGCTTGGAGCTGGCGGCGCACGACGAGCGTCACGTGCAGTTCGGCCGGGTCGCGTCGGTTGAAGGTCGTACCGAGTTCGACATTGAGCTGCTCCGCGACCGGCCGGGGCACTGTCCAGGCCAGGACCGGCAGGCCGGCTGTGCCTGCGGCGGCCAGGGCGGCCTGGGTGGCGTGGTGGTGGTCGGGGTGCCCGGTAACCCGCCGAGGTCGAAGACGAGCAGGAGGCTGGGGCGTTCCTCGCTGATCAGTCGCAGGATGTGGTCACCCAGCTCATCAAGGGGTACGGCGGCGAGATTGCCGTCGGGGTAGTCGTGCAGCTCGACCCGGGACAGGCCGAGCGTGGCACTGGCGTCGTTCAGCTCCCGTGACCGGATCACCACCAGCTGCCCGGGGCTGCCCTGCAGGGTGGAGGCCTCGCCGTGGGTGAAGCAGACCACGCTCGCCCGGGCACCGTGGACGATCAGCTCTTCCAACACGGCGCCGAGACCGAAGGACTCGTCGTCGGGATGGCCACCACGGCCAACACACCCGTGACGTGCCACGGGAGTTTCGGCGCGGCGTCGGTGGTCGAAGGCGTCATGGCGGTCGCCTCTTCAGCCCTCTCTATACCCCCTGCGGTATAGCACGATGTACCCGCTCATCGCTGGGCTCGCCGCCAATCGCTGGCTCGTGCGGCGATTCCTGTCCTGGATGAGGTGACAATCGGCCCATGTCACGGGCGCCGCCGCGGGGCATCGTTGCTGACATGACGCCTCGGACGCCAACCAGGTTGGATGCGAAATGCCCGCTACGACCCGGTGAGCCGTGCACCCTCTGCCAGCTCAACGTCACCGGCCCGCAGGACTGCCCCCTGGTCTACCTGGTGATGCGAGACGACGAGCTGCGCGAGGGTCTGCGCCGCTCCCAACTGGCCGCCGCCGAGCGGCACCCGAATCGACCAACGGGGTAAGCCGGACGGATTCCCGACCGCTGCAGAGCGAGCCCCGCCGCGCGGCAGCGGCGGCTTCCCCGGGACTCCGCGCCGAGGTAGGGCAGGCGTAGACAGGTGAGGGGCGCCCGGACCTGCCGGGCGCCCCTCGCGGTCGCAGGGGCTCAGTGGCGGGACGAGGATCCAGCCGGCGCCGGGGTGACCGGCTCGCACTGCGGTTCCGGCTTCCTCCGGCTGCGCAGCACGGTCACCGCCACGGCGATCGCGGCGGCGACGCCGACGCCGGTCCAGAGCAGCGGGTTGGTCCGCACCTCCGCGGGGAGCTGCTGGGCGAGGACGAACACGCCCATCACCACGACGAACCAGCCGAACGCCTTGCGCAGGACGTCCGCCGGGATCTTCCCGGCGAGCCGTCCCCCGGCGACGCTGCCGATGATGGCGGCGGCGGTGACCGCGGCGGCCAGGCCCCAGTTGATGCTGACGCTGGAGAGGTAGCCGGCCAGGCCGGCGAAGGACTTCATCGCGATGACGACCAGGGAGGTGCCGACCGCGACGGGCATGGGCAGGCCGCCGAGCAGGGAGAGGGCGGGCACCACCAGGAAGCCGCCGCCGGCGCCGACCAGCCCGGTGACCAGCCCGACGACGATGCCGTCGAGGATCACCCGCGGCACCGGAAGCTCGTGCGGCACCGGCTTGCCCTCGGCGGCGCGCCGGCCCCGGATCATCGCGACCGCGGTGGCCAGCATCATCACGGCGAACCCGGTGAGCAGGAACCCGGCCGGGATGAACTCGGCCAGCCGGCCGCCCGCGTAGGCGCCGGTCATGCCGGCGAAGCCGAAGATCAAACCGGTACGCCAGCGGACCCGTCCCGCCCGGGCGTGCGGGAGCACACCGACGGCGCTGGTGGCGCCGACGACGAGCAGCGAGGTGGCGATGGCCTCCTTGGCGGGCAGGTCGGCGACGTACACCAGCAGCGGCACGGCGAGGATGGATCCGCCGCCGCCGAGCAGGCCGAGGCTGACGCCGATGAGGACGGCCAGTCCGATGGTCAGTGCCAGGGTCGCGGTCATGCCCGCCCCCCTGCGCTCTCCCGCAGCTGGCCGACGATCGTGTCCAGGTCGCAGCTAGCGCCCCGGTTGTACGGCAGCTTGCCCAACATCATCCCCATCGCGCAGGTGTTGGTGACGGCGGCGAAGGTGAGGCCTGCGCCGATGAAGCCGGCGACCCACTTCAGACCCGGCACGAACACCGAGCCGACGACGCTGGCGAGCACGATCGAACCGGCGACCAGACGGACCTGCCGCTCCAGGTCCCAGCGCTGGGCGCCCTGCTTGACCGGTGCGTTGGCCGCCTGCCAGGCCATGATGCCGCCGTTGAGGACCTTCAGGTTGGGCAGACCGGTCTCGGCGAGGGCCTGCTGGGCCTGACCGGCGCGGGCGCCGGAGCGGCAGATCAGCACGACGTCCTCGTCGAGGTGGTTGCGCAGCTCGGCGCGGTGTTCCTTGAGCAGGTCCAGCGGGACGTTGTACGAGCCGGGGATGTGCGAGGTCTCGAACTCCGCCGGGGTGCGCACGTCGAGCAGGCGGGGGGCCTGCCCGGAGTCGATCAGCTCGCGCAGGCTGGTGGCGTCGAGGGTGGCCGGGCGAGTGGTTTCGGAAGTGCTCATTTCTCCTCGTTCAGGAACAAACCGCCATGGCTGGCGGCAGGGTGGGGGCCGGCCGGCGCGGAGGTGCGCCGGCCGGATACGGGTACGGGTCAGGCCTGGTGAGCCATGGCGACGCCCGCCGCCTCGGCCTGGTCGAACTTGTCGTCGATGACGACCACCTCGCGGCCGGCGTTGGCCAGCAGCGACGCCGCAGCGGTGGCGCGGTAGCCGGAGCCGCAGTGCACCCAGACGGCGCCGGCGGGTACGTCGGCGAGCCCCTTGGGCAGGTCGGGCAGCGGGATGTGCACCGCACCGTCGATGTGGCCGGAGCGCCACTCGTTGGTCATCCGCACGTCGAGGACGACGTCCGCGGCCGGGAGGCCGGCGGGGACGTTGCCCGCGCGGGCCGCCGCGAGGGCCGGGAAGTCGGCCAGCCGCAGCTCCCGCAGCTGATCCGGGGTCGCCGCCCACTGTTCGGCCTCGCCGGTGGCCTGCGCGGCGGGCCGGTCGATGCCGATCCGGACCAGCTCCCGCTGGGCGTCGGCGACCTGCTCCGGCGTCTCTGCGAGCAGGGTGATCGGTACGCCCCAGTCGATCAGCCAGCCGAGCCAGGTCGACATCGGGCCGTCGAGGCCGAGGCTGACCGTGCCGGCCAGGTGCGAGGCGGCGTACGCCTTGCGGTGGCGCAGGTCGACCACCCACTGTCCGTCGGCGATGCGCTCGCGCAACTGCGCGGCGTCGGCCCGGGTCACCGGGCTGAGGTCGACCGGCGCGGGTCCGGCGAAGTTGGCCACGCCCATGTGGGCGTAGTACGCCGGGTAGGCGTCGAGACCGGCCAGGGTCTCGGTCACGAACTCGTCTGCAGCCAACTTGAGGGCGGGGTTCGCCTCCTTCTCCCGGCCGATGGTCGACTCGGGCGCGTCGGACTGGCTGGCCGAGCAGAAGCTGCCGAACCCGTGCGTCGGCCACACCTCGGCGCCGTCGGGCAGCAGGTCGGCGAGGCGCTTCGCCGAGGCGTGCTGGTGGTGGGCGAGCTCGTGGGCGTGCTCCTTGCCGAGCAGGTCCGTGCGCCCGGTCGTGCCGAACAGCAGCGACCCGCCGGTGAAGACACCCGCCGGCTGCCAACCGCCGTCGGTGGCCTCGTCGAGGACGTACGACAGGTGGTGGAAGGTGTGGCCCGGCGTCGCGATCACCCGGAGCTGCATGGAGTCGGACACCGGAACCTGGTCACCATCGGAAACCGGCATCCGGTGGAACCCGACCTCGTCGGCCGCAGCCACGAGGTAGTGCGCCCCGGTCACCCGGGCCAGTTCCAGCCCGCCGGAGACGTAGTCGTTGTGGATGTGCGTGTCCACCACATGCGTGATCCGCACCCCCTTCTCGCCGGCCAGGTACAGGACCCGATCGATGTCGCGCTGCGGGTCGACCACGATCGCCACCTGCCCGTCCGAAGCCAGATAGCTCCGGTCACCCAGGGACGACGTCGCGATAACAGACACCTCAACTGTCACTGCCGTTCTCCTTTCAAAACCCGCATACCCGGGGGGTATAGGGGAGACACGGTCCTGCCCGCTCATGTCCAACGGTTACCCGCCCGCGTCGCCGTCAAGCAGCACGGGCGGGTCGGCCGCTCAGGCGAGTGCCAGGAAGAGCTTCTCCAGCTCCTCCTCGGTCATCTCCGGCGCCTCTCCGCGCTCGCGGGCGGCCTCGCAGTACCGCATGCCCGAGGCGATGATCTT
Source organism: Micromonospora sp. NBC_00898 (assembly GCF_045207895.1). Taxonomy (NCBI): domain Bacteria; kingdom Bacillati; phylum Actinomycetota; class Actinomycetes; order Micromonosporales; family Micromonosporaceae; genus Micromonospora; species Micromonospora sp. NBC_00898. Next base: position 979,700 of record NZ_CP108775.1, on the reverse strand, counting down.
GTATCCGGCGCGGTCGATCGCCTTCGACACCGCGGCCAACTGGGTCAGCGCCTCGCGGCAGTCCTGACCGCTCTCCATCATTTCGATGACCGCGTTCAGCTGTCCCCGCGCCCGCTTGAGCCGGGTCAGCGCCTCACTGGTCATTTCAGGTCGAAGATTCATCGCCCCACCTCTCGCGCTCCACCATACCCCGGGGGGTACGGATCCGCGACGGGATACCCCCACGGGTATGGTTAACCTCGAAAGTCGCCGGCGCATTCTCCGCCTTGGCGGGCGCCCCGGCGACTGCCCTTCTCGTACCTGGGAGGTTCCATGACTGCGGTCCGGCATCATCAGGTGGTCATCGTCGGCGGCGGCACCGCCGGCATCAGCGTGGCCGCGCGACTCTGCCGCCAGGGCGTCAGCGACATCGCCCTGGTCGAGCCCTCCGAGCACCACTACTACCAACCGCTCTGGACCCTGGTGGGAAGCGGCCTCGCCACGGCGGGCGAAACCGTACGGCCGCAAGGCAAGCTCATCCCCAAGGGCGTGACCTGGATCCGGGACCGGGCGGCCGGCGTCGACCCGGACAACCGGACCGTCACGCTCGCCGGCGGCGACACAGTCGCCTACGACCAGCTCGTCATGGCCCCCGGCCTGCAGCTCGACTTCGACGCCGTGCCCGGCCTGGCCGAATCGGTCGGGCGGAACGGGGTGTCGAGCAACTACCGGTACGACCTCGCACCACACACCTGGGAGTTCATCCGGAACGTACGCGGCGGCACGGCGATCTTCACCATGCCGGCCGGGCCGATCAAGTGCGGCGGCGCTCCCCAGAAGATCGCCTACCTGGCCGCGGACTGGTGGCGCCGCCAGGGGCTGCTGGACGCGACCCGGATCATCATGGTGCTGCCCACACCGACCATCTTCAGCCAGCCGGACTGGGCGAAGGCACTGGAAAAGGTTGTCGCGGACTACGGCATCGAGGTCCGCTACGAGTCCCAACTGGTCGAGGTCGACGGCGACAGCCGGCGTGCGGTCATCCTCGACAGCAAGTCCGGCACCAAGGAGAGCATCGACTACGACCTGCTGCACGCCGTACCGCCACAGAGCGCCCCGGCCTGGCTCAAGGACAGCGCCCTCGCCGATCCCGCCAGCCCATTCGGCTACCTGGCAGCTGACCAGTACAACCTCCAGAGCACCCGGTGGCCGTACGTCTTCGCGCTCGGTGACGTGGCGAACCTGCCCACATCCAAGACCGGAGCTGCCATCCGCAAGCAGGCCCCGGTGGTGGTGGCCAACATGCTCGCCGCGCGCCGGAGCGAGCAACTGCCGGCCCGCTACGACGGCTACACCTCCTGCCCGCTGGTCACCGCCCACAACCGGATGCTGCTGGCCGAGTTCGACTACGAGCTCAAGCCGAAGCCCAGCTTCCCGTTCATCAACACGATGAAGCCGCGCTACGACGTGTGGCTCCTCAAGCGGCACGGGCTACCGGCGATGTACTGGCACGGCATGCTGCGCGGCCTCGCCTAACCGGCTCGGCACGGCTTTGCCGAATCACCCACGCCGGTCGTTCACGGCCGGCACCATCTCACCTGAGGGAGAGCAGAGCATGAGCTACGCGATGACCATCCGGCTGTCCGCCGGGTTCACACCGACCGTCGAGCGGGTCCGGGCGGCGCTGAAGGAACAGGGCTTCGGCGTGCTCACCGAGATCGACATGCGGGCCACGCTGCGCGAGAAGCTCGGGGTCGACCTCGAGGAGTACGTCATCCTCGGCGCCTGCAACCCGCCGCTGGCGCACCGTGCCGTGGAGGCCGACCGGAACATTGGCCTGCTCCTGCCGTGCAACGTCGTGGTCCGCGCCGACGGTCCGGACGCCACCCTGGTGCAGGCGCTCGATCCGCAGGTGATGGTGCAGCTGAGCGACGCGGCCGAGCTGCGGGCGGTCGCCGACGAGGCGACCCGGCGGTTGCGGGCCGCGCTGGACGCCCTTTCCGGCTGACGAACGGCAGGGGTGCGGGCGACGGCCCGCACCCCTGCCGTCGATCAGGGCGTCACCGCCTGGCCGGCTCCCCGGAGATCTTGGCCCGCACCTCGTCCATGTCGAGGTCGCGGACCGCCTGGATCACCTGTTCCAGAGCGGCGGCCGGCAGCGCGCCCGGCTGGGAGAAGACCAGTACGCCGTCCCGGAAGGCCATCAGCGTCGGAATGGACCGGATCTGGGCCGCCGCGGCCAGACTGTGCTCCGCCTCGGTGTCCACCTTGCCGAAGACAATGTCCGGGTGCTTCTCGCTGGTCTGCTCGAAGACTGGCGCGAAGCTGCGGCAGGGGCCGCACCAGCTCGCCCAGAAGTCGACCAGCACGATTCCGTCGCGGGCCACGGTCTGTTCGAAGTTTCCGCCGGTCAGCGCCACGCTCGCCATGTCCAACCTCCGCATCTCGGGAATGCCTCTCACCCCGGGCAACATACGCCCGGGGGTATCCATTTCCGCCGGTCGCATTGCTCACACCCGTACCCCACGGCCGGAATGTCCGACCGATCCAGTCGCGCTATGGTCGACAGCTATACCCCCCGGGGTATTACGATCGGAGGAAGCTATGCAAGAGGTGAACCTGGCGGACCTCGCCGCCACGCACGCCGACGGTGCCGCCGCGGTGGACGTCCGGGAGCCGTTCGAGTACGTCGAGGGCCACGTGCCCGGTGCCCGCTCCGTGCCACTGGGGCAACTGCCCGCGGTGGTCGGCGACCTTCCCCGGAACCGCCCGGTCTACGTCATCTGCGCCAGCGGTAACCGCAGCCTGTCCGCGGCGCAGTTCCTGGCCCGCGCGGGCATCGACGCCCGCTCCGTCTCCGGCGGCACCGGCGGATGGGTCCGCAGTGGTCGCGCCGTCGTGACGGGAGCGGACGCGTGAACCTCGGCGGGATGCTGAAGAAGGTCTTCAGCAAGCCCTACACCTCCGTCGGGCCTGAGGAGGCGGCGGCGCTGGTCGCCGGTGGGGGGCTGTTGCTCGACGTTCGGGAGCCGGCCGAGTGGCGGGCCGGCCACGCGCCCCGGGCCCGGCACATCCCGCTCGGCCAGCTCGCTGGCCGGGTCGGGGAAGTGCCGGCGGACCGGCCGGTGATCACCGTGTGTCGGTCGGGGGCGCGCTCGCGGCAGGCGGCCGCGCTGCTCGCCTGCGACCACCACCAGATCTACAACCTGGCCGGCGGGATGCGGGCCTGGGTCCAGGCCGGAATGGCGCTCCAGGCCAAGGGGGGGCGGCCCGGGCACCTGACCTGAGGCGGCCCGGCGGGCCGCGGCCCGCCGCGAAGGTCCCGAGGGTCCGGGACCTTCGGCCCGATGGATACCCCCAGGGGTATGCGCTATCGTGATTGCATCGCTGGTCATCACTGTGAAGGAGTTCGGCACCATGTTGTTCACCCAGTACTACCTGGACTGCCTGTCCCAGGCGTCCTACCTGATCGCCGACGAGAGCACCGGCCGGGCCGTGCTGGTCGACCCGCGTCGGGACATCGACGAGTACCTGACCGACGCGCGGGCCCACGGCCTGACCATCGAGGGAGTGATCAACACGCACTTCCACGCGGACTTCCTGGCCGGGCACCTCGAGGTCGCCGCCGCGACCGGCGCCTGGATCGGCTACGGGCAGCGGGCCGAGACCGAGTACGCGATCCGCAAGCTCACCGACGGTGAGCGGATCAGCCTCGGCGACGTCACCCTGGAGATCATGGAGACGCCGGGCCACACGCCCGAGTCGATCAGCGTGCTGGTCTACGAGCACGCCGACGACCCGGTGCCGCACGGGGTGATGACCGGCGACGCGCTGTTCATCGGCGACGTGGGCCGCCCCGACCTGCTCGCCTCGTTCGGCGTGACCGCAGACGAGCTGGGCGCGATGCTCTACGACAGCGTGCAGCACAAGCTGATGGGCCTGCCGGACGAGGTGCGGGTCTTCCCCGCCCACGGCGCCGGTTCGGCCTGCGGCAAGAACCTGTCCACCGAGCGGCAGTCCACCATCGGCGAGCAGCGCCGCACCAACTACGCCTGCGCCCCGATGAGCCAGGAGCAGTTCCTCGCCCTGGTCACCGCCGGGCAGCCGTCGGCGCCCGGCTACTTCGCCTTCGACGCCGTGCTCAACCGCAAGGCCCGCGAACTGTTCGACCACACCAAGCCGGCCCGGCCGCTGGACGCCGCCGAGTTCGCCCAGGCCCGCGCCGACGGCGCGGTCGTGGTCGACGCCCGCGACCCGCAGGAGTTCGGCACCGCCCACGTACGCGGCGCGATCAACATCCCGGCCGATGGCCGGTTCGCCGAAACCGCCGGCAGCGTGATCGCCCCGGACCGCAACGTCCTCGTGGTCGCCCCGCAGGACCGGGAGGAAGAGATCGTCGTCCGGCTGGCCCGGATCGGCTTCGACCACGTCGTCGGCTACCTCCGCGAGCCCGAAGGCGCGTTCCTCGAGATGGCCGCGGACATGGCCCGCGCGAGCCGGCTGACCGCCACCGAACTGCACGACGCGCTGGACCGCCCCGAGGCGCCGGTGGTGCTCGACGTCCGCAACGCCGGTGAACGCGAGCAGGGCGCCGTCCAGGGCTCCCTGCACATCCCGCTGGCCGAGCTGACCCGGCGCCTCGACGAGGTGCCGGCGGACCGGCCGGTCGTGGTGCACTGCGCTGGCGGATACCGCTCCTCCGTCGCGGCGAGCCTGCTCCGCAACGCCGGCCGGGCGGACGTGTCCGACCTGCTCGGCGGCTACGGCGCCTGGCAGACCATGCACGCCGCCGTCTGACCAGGACGAGAGGACAGGTGGCAATGTTGAGGTACATTCGCCACCTGTCCCCCGCGGCCCTTGTCGTCGGCAGCAGCTGCGAGGTCGTCCAGCACGGCTGCCCGAAGCGGCACGCTCTGCGCAGTGGCGAATGCTGTCGGCCGTCGGAAGTCTCTCCCGTTCATAGCGAGTGGTGCGGCTGGCCAGTCATCGCAGACAGCAGGTCGGCATGACCACGTCGCATCTTCAGAGACCAAAAACCCGAAAGGGTGACGAACCTCCGCGAGTCGGTTCGCAACCCTTAGTCTGGGCGGAGAGGCCATGACGGGGCAGGCACGCCGACCGTGGAGGTCCTATGGCGACGCGAACCGATGCGATCCCGGGACAGGTCACGCTCGCGTCATGGGCTGTCCAGCAGCGCAAGGTCCGGCCGCAGCGGCTCACCCCGTCGGCGGTTGGGTTGAGGTTTGCTTTCTACGGCCGGATGTCCACGGTCGACTTCCAGGACCGGACGTCGTCGTGTCGGTGGCAGCGCGACTACGCCGAGGACCTTGTTGCTGGCCGTGGCCGGATCGTGGTTGAGTTCTTCGACGAGGGTGTCTCTCGCCGGGTGGCCTGGCCGGACCGGCCGCAAGCGGCACGGCTGCTCGCCGCCGTGGCGAACCCTGCACGAGGGTTCGACGCGATCGTCGTGGGCGAGTACGAACGCGCGCTCCACGGCCAGCAACTCGAACAGCTGACCCCCACCCTGGTCAGGCATGGCGTGCAGCTGTGGCTGCCCGAGACCTACGGGCCGGTGGACTTCGGCAACCCGCGACAGTTGGCGCTGCTGGACCTGCCGGGCGTGCACTCCCAGCGGGAGGTGTCCCGGGCGCGGCACCGCACGACCGCGGCCATGCGCGCCCAAGCCGAGCTGCAGGGTCGGCATCTCGGCGGCCGGCCGCCCTACGGCTACCGACTCGTCGACGCCGGCCCGCACCCGAACCGCGCCCACGCCACCTGGGGCCGGCGCCTGCACCGCCTGGAACCCGACCCGGCCACCGCACCCCACGTGAGGTGGATCTTCGCCCAGCGGCTCGCCGGCCGCAGCGTGGCCAGCATCACCCGCGATCTCAACGACACCGGCGTGCCGTGTCCCTCCGGCGCCGACCCGGCACGCAACCCGCACCGCAGCGGCCAACGCTGGATGCTAACCACCGTCGCGGCGATCCTAACCAACCCCCGCTACACCGGCCGCCAGGTCTGGAACCGACACCACACCGACCACGACGACATCGAGCCCGACGGCACCATCACCCGACACCACGAGGTCCAGCCCGCGAACGCCGCCCCGCAATGGATCATCTCCCGCCAGATCGCCCACCCGCCGCTGGTCAGCGAGGAGCAATTCATCGCGGCCCAGGCCATCCACACCGCGCCTACCCCCACGGACGGCCCTCCTCGCCAATATCTCCTGGCCGGCCTGCTCTACTGCGGCGTCTGCGGCCGCATCATGGACTCCCACTGGGTCCACGGCCGTGCCGGTTACCGCTGCCGCCACGGCTACACGAGCAGCCGCACCAAGGCCACTCCCCGACCGAAGATCCTCTACATCCGGGAAGACCACCTCCTGGACCACATCCGCCGTGACCGAAGGCTCCACCGCCACCACCCCACGCTGCACAGCCCCGACCCGGAGAAGGTCACCACCCACCTGCGAACCAACAACATGATCATCGTGTGCGACCACCACACCTGGACCTGCGAATCCGACACCGCGATCTACACGCTCACCCCGCCGGGGAACTTCCTCGCCACCACAACGAAAATCCCCGCCCAACGGGACGGGGATCAGGCAAAACACGAAGAGTCATCACGCTTCGTGTGGAAATAACGTGTCCGAGGGGCGTGCTGAACCCTAAATACATGATCACGATGGCCGCTGACCTGCGGTTAGCCTGATATCCACCGCACGGGCCGAGTCGTGGCATCGCCAGCGACCCGGCCCGGCGTGTGTCATCGGACGGCGGACTGTCACGAATTGAGCGACTTGCTGGCTCGCTCGAATCGTATTTTGCGAATCCCAGCCGTCCAGGCCCTCGCGGTCTGCCGGATCGTTCCCGCCCAGGTGCGTCCCGGATCGAGCAGACGGTGCGGCGCCGCCGGGAAGGCACCCGGACAAGCCGGGGTCAGCAGGCCGAGGTCACGCTCGCTTCGTGAACGTGGAACGCGCCCACAGGTAGCCGACGAGCGCGATCACCACGCACCAGGCGAGGGCGACGGCCGCGTCGGTGGTGTCGGGTGCGCCGTTGAGCAGCCCGCGCATGGTTTCGATGATCGGGGTGAAGGGCTGGTACTGCGCGAACTGCCGCAGGCCCGGGCCCATCTTCTCCGCCGGGACGATCGCGCTGCTGAAGAATGGCAGCATGACCAGCGGCACGGCGGCCATGCCCGCCGTCTCCGGCGACTTCGCCGACAGTCCTAGGGCGACCGTGAACCAGCCGGCCGCGAACGCGAGCAGCACGACGACGCCGCCCACGCCGAGCCAGTCGAGCAGACTCGCCGCCGGGCTGAATCCCAGGAGGAAGGCCACCCCGACGAGCGCCGCGATGGCGATCACGTTGGTGAGCACGCTGGCGATGACATGACCGGTCAGCACCGCGCCGCGGGAGACGTGCATCACCTTGAACCGGTTGATGATGCCCTTGGTCATGTCGGAGTTCACCGACGTCGCGGTGCCTCCCAGCCCGTAACAGACGGCCAGCAGGATCAGTCCCGGTATCGCATAGTCGATGTAGTCGACACCGACGTTGAAGGCGTCACCGAACATGTACACGAACATCAACATGATGATGATCGGCATCAGGACAGCGTTGAACACCGACGTCGGGTTCCTGGTGACGTGCTTGAAGTTGCGGCGCAGCATGACCAGCGAGTGCGACTTGGCGCTCATTTCGCCGCCTCCGTGGTGTGGCCCGTCAGGGCGAGGAAGACATCGTCGAGGTCAGGGGTGTGTACGGAGCACTCCTCGGCGTTGAGGGAGTGCTCGTCGAGCCGGTCCAGCAGTGCCCGCAGCGACTTCGTGCCGCCGTCGCCGGGTACCCGCAGGGTCAGTGCCTCGGGGTCGGGCTGGGCGTCGGTGAGGACCCGCGCGGCCGCGTCGAGTTCCGCGGCGGTGGTGAACCGCAGCCGCACGTGGGTTCCGGGGATCTGGCGCTTGAGCTCGTCGGGAGTGCCCTGGGCGACCAGGCGACCCTGGTCGAGCACCGCGACGCGGTCGGCGAGCTGATCGGCTTCCTCCAGGTACTGGGTGGTGAGGAAGACGGTCACGCCGTCGGCGACCAGGTCACGCACGATCGACCACATCGTGCGGCGGCTGCGCGGGTCCAGGCCCGTCGTCGGCTCGTCGAGGAAGATGATCTGCGGGTCGCCGACGAGTGTCATCGCCAGGTCGAGCTTGCGGCGCATGCCCCCGGAGTAGGTCGCGGCGGGCTTGCCCGCCGAGGCGGTCAGCTCGAACCGCTCCAGCAGCTCCGCGACGATCCGCTCGCCGTTGCCGGTGACCGCGCGGTTGAGATCCGCCATCAGCTGCAGGTTCTCCTGCCCCGTCAGCAGCTCGTCCACCGCCGCGAACTGGCCGGTGACGCCGATCGCCGCGCGCACCGCCTTGGCCTCGGTCGCGATGTCGTGACCGGCGACGCGCACCGTGCCGCCGTCGGCCTGCATCAGGGTGGTGAGCACGTTCACCGTCGTCGTCTTGCCCGCTCCGTTCGGTCCGAGCAGGGAGAACACCGTTCCCGCCCGGACCTCGAAGTCGATGCCGTCGAGCACGACCTTGTCCTTGTACGCCTTTCGCAGTCCCGAGGCCGAGATCGCTGAGGTCGTCATGCGGTCACCTCAGGCGTGGCCGCAGCGGCGTCGAGTGCTCCGATGATCTTGTGGGTCATCTCCGCCACGGTGGGGCCGGGCTCGCCCCGCCGGGTGCGGACGGCCGCTTCGAGGGCGACGACGACGGTGCGGCGGAAGTTGCCGGCCTCAGCCGGAGCCTGCTCCTCGAGAAGGCGCATCGCCTCCGTCAGAGCAGGCAGCACACGGTCGGCGAGCTCAGCCACCGACTTGCCGTCCAGGTCCACTCCCGTGGACTTCTCGGCGAGCACGTGCCCGACCAGGCCGGTTGCCGAGGCCAGGGCGATGGACCCGTCGGTGGCGATCTTGTGGGGCGAGCCGCCGGCGGCGCCGGCGGCCGACAGCAGCGCTACGGCACCGTACGCGGCGGTCCGCAACGTAACTTTGTCCTGGTCAGAAAAGGTGACGGACATGTTAATGAACTCCTTTGATATTTCTGCGAATCGGATTGAACGGAACGCTGTGATTGCCGGGGCTGATCGTTGGAAGCTGTGGGTAGGCGTGCGGCGCCGGGCACGGGGTTCGGTGTCAGCCGTCGATTGCCTGGTGGATCGCGGGTCCAGAAGTCGTGGTTGTATGCCCCGGTGAATCAATACGGACCTGTGTTGATGGACGGAGTCGGCGCTCGCTTCTTTGCGAGTTCGCCCTTTTCGGAGGGCCCCTGGCTCCGGCTGGACGGCTACAGGTTCGGTGGCGTACAGGACTGTTCATGACAAACCTCTCTCCGACAGCGCGCGTGGGCTCCGGGTACGGCTTGGTCTACGGGTCGGGGTCGGCGTTTACGGCAGGGCGAGCTCGTAGAGGCGAGTTCGCCGAAGGCGGTGGAAGCCGAGGTGCCGGCGTAAGGCGAGCAGGCCGAGGTCGTCCTCGACAGTGCGGGCTTCGATCTCGTTGACGTGGGGGTGGACCTCGCGCAGGCGCTGAATCAGGGCCGCGTTGACCCACAGACCCAGCCGCCGTCCGCGATGGCCGGCAAGCACGGCCGGTCCGTACTGGCGGGCGCGGCGCTGCGACATCGCGCCCACGGCCGCCACGGCGTAGGCCACCAGGTCGCCGTCCGCTTCCGCGGCGCTCAGCACTGCGTTACCAGGACGGCTCGGGCGTCGGAGCAGTTCCTCGACCCGGGTCGCGTCGGACAGGTCGCCGGTCCAGTGGCTCAGCCGGTATCCGGGGTGCTCGACGTCGACCAGCTCAGCGAGCCAGGCATGGTGAACATCGCAGTAGGTGAGCAGGTCATGGCACCTGGATCCGGTGCGCCGGAAGCCGTGCCGCACACAGAACGCCTCCCCGGCAGAGCCCGCGGCGACCTCGGCGACCAGGCGTTGCTGCGCGGCATGTGCGCCGACGGCGGCCAGGAGCCGGGAGCCGATCCCGCGTCGCCGCCACTGCGGCTCCACGTACAGGCTCAGCTCGACGGCGCCCGGCTGCGTGGCAGGCGCCGGCAGCAGGAGGTCGTGCTCGAACGGGATGATCGGACGCAGGCCGGCCACCCCGGCCACCAAGCCGGGCGGTGCCACAGCCTGCCATCGTGAGATCCCGGGGTGATCCGGCACCGCCACGATGTCGATCAAGCGCTCGCTCATGGCACCCACGATCGCCCGGCCGGCCATGCCGAACAACGCAGAAGATCGCACCGCCGCATAAGCCACCGGTTATCGTTCGACGGCAGGCGCCCACGCGGTCGACGGTGGGCCGGGTCACGCTCGCGCGACGAGCCGTTGCCGCAGCCGTAGACTGCCCGATTCGGAGGCCCGGTGACCGGCGGGGAGGGACGGCCTGGTGGAGCTGCGCGACATCGAGATCTTCCTGACGCTGGCCGAAGAGCTCCATTTCGGGCGTGCGGCCGAACGCCTGCACGTGTCCCAGGCGCGGGTGAGTCAGTCGATCAAACAGCAGGAGCGCCGGATCGGCGGCGCCCTGTTCGAGCGGACCAGCCGCAGCGTCCGGCTCACCCCGCTCGGCGAGCGGCTTCGCGACCGGCTCCGCGCCGGCTACGGCGAGATCATGTCAGGCATCGACGAGGCTGCCGCCGCGGCTCGCGGGCAGGCCGGCACGCTGACAGTCGGCACGATGGCCACCCACTACCAGTCGATCGCGGCCGCCCTCGACCTGTTCCGGCAGCGGCATCCGCAATGCGAGCTGCGCTTGCGCGAGATCCTGCCCACCGACCCGCTCGGGGGGCTGCGTGCGGGCCGGGTCGACATCGGGATGCTCTGGCTTCCCATCCGCGAGCCTGACCTCGCCGTCGGGCCGGTGCTGCACACCGAGAAGCTGGTGCTGGCAGTCGCCTCCGATCATCGGCTGGCCGGCCGGGACACCGTCGAGATGGAGGACCTCGGCGACCATCCGGTGGTGTTCCCGGACGGCCCCATTCCCGACTATGTGTGGCAGGCGCACACCCCGGCCGTGACACCGGCCGGGCGGCCCATCCGGCGCGGATTGGTCGTGGCCACCCTCGAGGAGGCCTTCACGGCGATCGCCGGCGGCAGCGTCGTATCCCCGGTCGGGTCGGACGCGGCCGCCACCCGGCAGCGAGGTGACATCACCTTCGTACCCATCACCGAGGGACCGGTTCTGCGGTACGCCCCGGTGTGGCGCAGCGGCGGCGAGACTCCCCTGGTTCGCGCCTTCGTCCAAGCCGCCGCCGACGCGCAGAAGACCACGTAGCGGCCACTGTCCCGATGCCGGGCCCAGCGCAGCTGCGACCGGGCCGAGCACCCGAGGATCCACGCCGCCATCCGCGGCGAAAGCTGCACGTCGACGTCTCAGGCGTGCCCGGGGCGTCCGTCGCGCCGCTCCTGGCCGCCGACGATAAGCGTCGCGTTATGCGGCGTTACTCAGGTTCGCGTTGTTCCCCCGGTGCCACCCCGGAAGACTGCCCGCTGACCAGCTAGCACAGCGGATGGGAGTAACGAATGGATGTCACGACCAACCGGGGAGCGTCGCCGGCGACAGACGCCGACGTGATCATCGTCGGCGCCGGACCGACCGGCCTCATGCTGGCGAGTGAGCTGCGCCTGGCCGGGGTACGGCCGGTGGTGCTGGAACGGCACCCGCGAGCACGGGACACTCCGAAGGCCAACGGCCTGAGCGGGCAGATTCTGCAGCTGCTGCACTACCGCGGTCTGCTGGAGCGGTTCGAGGCCGCCAGCACCGATCCCCGCCCGGCGCCCCGGTACCCGTTCGGCGGGGTGCACCTGGACTTCACCCACGTCGCCGATCCGCCGTTGCGCGCGCTGCAGTTGCCGCAGCCGCAGCTGGAACGGCTACTCGCCGAACGCGCCCAGGAACTCGGCGCGCACGTACGCCGAGGGCACGAAGTGATCGCGATGACCCAGGACGACATTTCTGTGACGGCAGAGGTACGCGCCCCGGACGGCCCGCTCCAGGTGACCGCCCGATACCTGGTGGGCTGCGACGGCGCGTACAGCCGGGTGCGTGACATGGCCGGCATCGGGTTCCCCGGAACCACCTATCCGGATGTGAACCGGCTCGGCCAGGTCACCGTCGGCGAGTCGGCGTCCCGGCTGGGCAACGGTGACCTGGATGTTCCGGGGCTGGGCACACTGCGGGCAGGCTTCACGCGTACCGAACAGGGGTTGTTCGGGTTCGGCTGGCTCACCGACGAGGTACTGCTCGTGTCCACCGTGGAAGAACAGCATGACGCATCCGACGTCGAACCGATGACGCTGGCCGAGCTGCAGGACAGCATCCGCCGTGTACTCGGCGCAGAGCTGCCCCTGGGCGAGGCGCTTCGGCTGTCGCGCTTCGTCTTCCAGGCTCGGCAGGCCGAGCGCTATCGCGACGGGCGGATCCTGCTGGCCGGCGACGCGGCTCACCTGTTCCCGGCGACGGGCGTCGCGCTCAACGCCGGCCTGCTCGACGCGGTCAACCTCGCGTGGAAGCTGGCCGCCGACGTCCAGCGGACGGCACCGTCCGGCCTGCTGGACACCTACCACGCCGAACGTCACCTCGCCGGTGCGCGTACCCTTCTGCACACCCGCGCGCAGGTGGCGCTCCGGCGCGGACATGACCCCGCCGCGGACGCGCTCCGGGAGATCGTGCAGCAGCTGCTGGCCGACGAACCGGCCCTGCGGCGCGTGGGCGCCATGGTGGCGGGCACCGACATCCGCTACCCGATGCCCGGCGCGGACCGGCACCCGCTGATCGGGGCCTTCGCCCCCGATCTCACCCTGCACACCGATCATGGAACGACCAGCGTCGCGAACCTCCTGCACACCGCCCGGCCGGTCCTGCTCGACCTGGCCGACCGCGCCGACCTCCGCGAGGTCGCGCACGCCTGGCGGCACCGCATCGACATCCGGACCGCCAAGACCGACGATCCACCGGCCGACGCGATGCTGATCCGTCCGGACGCCCACATCGCGTGGGCAGCCGGAGCGGCAGAACGCGCAGACACCGCCGCGCCTTCGCTGCATGAGGCGCTGACCTGCTGGTTCGGTGCGTCTGCGGAACAAGAGAGCTGAGGCGTCTCCACCATGGAACGCCCAGCGCGCCACCGCCCCGAGATTCGACCGCGGTCCGGGAGGGTTGCCCGTGGCCACCCGATCGGGCCTGGCGCACACCTGATACGAGCAGCGGCGAGCCGAGCGCCGCCAAGCGACCTGGCCCAGCTCCTGTGAGCTGGGTCTTTCGCTTTCCGGCCATGGGCGGCGGGCGCCGGGCGCGGACACCTTCCTGCGACCCACTCACCGCTGCCGGGTCGCGGTCCCGGCTTCGCTCGGCTTCAGCCCGTCGAAAACCAGATCCAAAATCTTCTTCATGTACGCCTCGGGCAGCGGCCGGGCTCGCAGCAGCCAGGCGTGGTACAGCGGTCCGAAAATGATCTCCACGGCCATGTCGAGGTCGGCGTCGGCCCGCAACTCACCGGTCTCCTGCGCTCTGGCCAGTCGCTCCTTCGCCTCGGTGATCGCATGCTCGAGAAACGCGCGGACATCGCCGGCTGCGACGTCGTCGGACTGAGCTGCGATCAGCAGCCCACGCCATACGGCACCGAGGTCGGTGCCGAACAGGGTCTGCACGGCTGTCGTCTGCTCCAGCAGGTCGGCCCGCAGATCTCCGGTGTCGGCGAAGCCGAGCCGCGCGTCGCGTAGGCGTCGCATGTGTTCGAGCAGCACCGCGGCCTTCGACGGCCACCAGCGATAGATCGTCTGTTTGCCGACCCCGGCGCGGGTGGCGATGGCCTCGATGGTGGTCGCGGCATAGCCGATTTCGACGCACAGGTCCGCGGCGGCTGCCAGGATCGCTTGCCGCGACTGCTCGCTGCGGCGGCTGGGGTCAGGCTGGCGGCTCATGGCCATGACTCTAGCCGATAGCGAGGCGGAACGTCTCGTCTTGACAGTGCGCCTTACGTACGCGACAGTAGTGGCGAGACAAGCCGTCTCGTCTCCTGAATCGGAGGTCAGCCATGTCCACCGTGATCGGGCCGATCACCAGGATGGAGCTACGCGACATCGAGATCTTCCTGACCCTCGCCGAGGAGCTGCATTTCGGGCGTGCGGCGCAACGTCTGCACGTGTCGCAAGCACGGGTCAGTCAGTCGATCAAAAAGCAGGAGCGTCACGTAGGCGCCCCACTGTTCGAGCGCACCAGCCGGGCAGTGCGGCTGACGACCATCGGCACCCGCCTCCATCGCGATCTCCGCCATGCGTACGAGCTGATCCAGACCGGCCTGGCCACCGCGTCCAGTACGGCGCAGGGCACCCTCGGCGCCCTGCGGCTCGGCGTCATGGGTGCGATGGGCAACGAGATCCGGCCGCTGACGGAGGCGTTCACCGCCAGTCATCCGTCGTGCTCGGTGGAAGTCACCGAGTTCCACTTCGGAGACCCGTTCGCGGCACTGCGCGCCGACGACGTCGACCTGCAATTGATGTGGCTCCCGGTACGCGAGAAGGACCTCACCACCGGGCCCGTCGTCCGCACCGAAGGCCGCGCACTCGCCGTACCCGAGACCTCGGATCTCGCGGCACGCCGCGCTGTATCCCTGGAGGACCTCGCGGGCCGCCTCACGCCCGACCCCGGACCCGAAACCTGCGGCTACTGGCTACAGGCGATGTTCCCGACCGCGACGCCGAGCGGCCATCCCATCCCCCGTGGGCCACGCGCTCGCACCTGCCACGAACTGCTCGCCCTCGTCGCCGCCGGGAACGTCGTCAGCCCGGTCAACGCACACTTCGACCGCTACTACGCCTACCCGGGCGTCGTCTTCCGGCCCATCCACGACGCTCCACAGACCGAGTGGTCGCTCGTCTGGCGTACAGACCGCGAGACCCCGCTCATCCGCACCTTCGCCCAACTGGCTCAGGCCCACCCGCTCTGACGAGCAGCAGGAAGTACAACGCTCACTTCGGCACCACTGCGGCGATGCAGGCCCAGGCGCGTGCCGTCACCAGCTCGCCTGCCAACGCCGCAGCACGGGAGGTGAGATCCCACGGCAGCGCATCCAGCAGCAGAAACAAAAGCGAGGCATCGCCACGTGTTGATGCCTCGCTTGGAGTTCGAGTGTCCGAGGCCCGAGTTGAACCCCAACTACATGATCGTTCTCCATGAAGAACTGCAGCTGGTATGAGGCCACTCCCCCAGTCACCGCCTCATACTGTCGGCAACACTTGGCGCTGATCGCCCATGCCACCGGTGACGACGGCCGTCCACCGGTCGGCCTGACGACCGCGACCGGAACGGATTGCACCGAGCAGCCTGATCCCGCCGGAGCGCGGCCGCCGCGAGTACGAGCGGCAGCGCCGCGATCAGCGGGTTGGCCGATGCCGTGTTCAGCCACTCTGGTTCGTCCATCACCGCCCGGTACCACGCCGCCCAGCAGAGGATCGCGTTGCACGGCGACGTGCGGCTGGCCGCCGGCGCCGTGGACGACATCCGGCTGCGGATCTCGACGAGCCGGCCGCCCGCGCGTTGGCGTTGATGGCGTTGGTAGCCGGGCAGGACGTTGAGCCGGCCGAAGGCTCCGATGGCACCGACGGCAGGTGGCGTATCGCCCGTCGGGTCGCGCCGGAGCGGGTGATCAGTGTGGTCGACCCGCAGGCGCGGCACGTGCACAAGACCGTGCATCACCGTCAGGACGGCTACAAGGCCCACGTCGCGGTCGAGCCGGACACCGGGCTGTTCACCGCCGGGGAGGTGACCGAGGCCGCTGGCGAGGACAACCACGAAGCCGTCGTCGGCCTGGCGCTGCTGGACGAGGACACCGAACCAGGCGAGCTGGAGGTGTTGGGTGACTCGGCCTACGGCACCGGCCAGGCCCGCGCCGCCCTCACCCAGGCGGGACATACCGCGATCATCAAACCGGCGCCGCTGCGCCCCGCCGTGCCTGGCGGGTTCACCCTGGACGACTTCACCGTCGACGAGGCCGCCGGCACCGTCACCTGCCCGAACGGGGTCACCCGGACCCTTACCCGGCACGCACCGCCACCTTCGGCGCCGCCTGCCGCGCCTGCCCGCTACGTCAAGGCTGCACCAGCGCCAAAGACGGCCGGACCGTGCGGCTACACGAACACGACGCCTTGCTCCGGCACGCCCGCCGCGACTGGGCCACCAACCCCAACCTGCGTGACACCTACCGCCAACACCGGCCCATGGTCGAACGCTCCATCGCCTGGCTGATCGGACCGCCACGATCATCTCAAAGGGGTCCGACGTTGAATGAGGCACTCATCTCGACATGAGAGCGCCCGCCTGCACACCACCGCGGCCGACGCGGACACTTGCGCGGACAGCTCACATATCCGGTGGCTGCCCTGACGGCGTGGCGCCTCCGCACACCGCCGCCAAAAGACTGTCGAGCAGCTCGCGAGTGTGCGGCTCGTCAAGGACCTCACTGATCCATGCGGCGGAGTCGGCGCGCTGCGGGGAGCGAGCGTTTGGCGTCAGCCAGTCGGTGGCGGCGATCTCGGTGATGTGCCCGAGTTGCGCGATGAGCATCGAAAAGTGTCCGCGGCAGTTCACCGTCGCCGGTCCAGCGGCCTCGCGGTAGGCGTCGATCAGGGCGCGGGCTCGGCCCGGATCGGCGCGGGCGAACTCGAAGAGCACGCACCCGAGCTCCTGGTTCGGGTCAGCCGGACCGCTGTTCTCCCAGTCGATGACGCATACTCCGCCGTCCGCGGTCGGCAGGACGTTGTCGGCCCACAGGTCGCGGTGGCAGGTCCGCAGCATCTGGGGCGGCTCGATCCAGGATTCCAATGCGACCAGCTCATCACGCAGATCGGCCAACTGGCCGGCGAACGGCGCCCCCGCTTCCACAAGCTGCTGGGCCAGTTGGTCCCAGCGATCGGCGCCGACCGGTTCGTGATACCACGGGTCCAACTGGCCGGGCTCAGTGACCGGTACGCGGTGAATGGCGGCCACGACCGCGCCCACCAAAGCAGGGTCGAGACAGGGGTCGGGGGCCTTAACGTCGACCCACTCGTACACCCTGACCTGCCTGCCGTCCACGGTGGCGAAGACGCTTCCCTCCGTGGTGCGCCGCACCTGCGGCGTCGGTACGCCGGCGGTGTAGGCCGCTTCCTGGAACGTTGTCGCCAGCCGCACCTCGTCCTCACCGGACTGGTGAAACGGCACCTTCACCGCCCAGCTGCCATATGCCGTCTCCAGCCGCCACACGACGCCTTGCCTGCCCCGAGCGACCGGCCCGTCCGACAGCCCAACGGCCCCGCCAAGAGCGAAGCGTCGCGCGAGGTCCACGGCATCCACCAGGCCACTCCAGCACACCTGGGCGCACCAGGACCAGGACGGATCTCGACAGAGGCGGATACGGTCGATGCCGGCTCGCTGGTAACGGAACGTCACGATGGCCGCCCGGCCGTTCCTGTGGATCTCGCTGAAGGGCTCCGTTGCGTTGAGCGTCGGCAAGATCGAGGCAGACTTGAGCAGTGAAGTCGTCGTCGCGTCCTGGCGCGTGGCTGCCTCCGAAGTCGGCGTTCGCCGGGTTCCGGTTCCCGCCAGAGGTGATCGTCGTCGCAGTCCGCTGGTACCTGCGCTACAACCACCGTCTACCGGTGGGTGCAACGGTTCACCCCACTGCTGGCCGACGCCGCCCGATTCAGCCACCACTCACCAGGCAACAGGTGGTTCGTCGACGAGACGTACGTCAAGGTCAACGGGGTGTGGCGGTACGTGTACCGGGCAGTCGACCAGGACGGGCAGGTCATCGACGTGCTCGTCTCGACCCGCCGCGACGCCGACGCCGCCCCGGCGGTTCTTCCGACGGGCACTGTCGACGGTGAAAGCGACACCCAGCGAGGTGGTCACCGACGCCGCGCCGGTCTACCCCGGCGTCCTCGATGAGCTCATCCCGTCCGCGTGGTACCACGTCGAGCAGTACGCGAACAACCCGATCGAAGCCGACCACAGCCAGCTCAAACACCGGTTGAGACCGATGCGCGGGCTACAAACCGACAAGACAGCACAAGTGATCATCGCCGGCCACGCCTTCATGCAGAACCTCCGACGCGGCCACTACGAACTCGCCGTCGACGCCCCGCTGGCCACACGGGTCGCCGCGGCGTTCAACGAACTCGCCCTGGCGATCTGACCTCGGACCGAGACGGGTTCAACACGTCCGCCGACCTCACAACGCAACGGCGCCGTTGCCAGCAACCCGGGCTCATACGGTCACGGATCGTTACGCGCGGGCGCCGCGACTGGTGACCGCGTTACCCATCAGTGAAGCCGGGGTGTCACCCATCAGTCGGAGTCGGACAAGCTGCCGGCCGGCATGTCGTGCCTCGGCTGATGCTTGACGAGCGTTATCGAGGCGTCGCTGGGTCCGTCACGGTCCGTACCTGCCGGGTGCTGGGTTCCTCGCGGCTACTGGAGATGTTCTCGCCTGGCCCAACGAGATCGAGAGGCGGCTCACTGGGGGACCTTCGCCTCTATCCGACCCGGGTTGCGGCTGGGAAGGTCGAAGTGCTGCCAGAGGATTGCGACCTCTACGGGAGGGTTGACGTGAAGCCTCAGGACTATTCCGCCCGTACGGAGTACCGGCCTCCGGCCGGCTGGTATCGGCGCCTCAACTGGCTCGGTGTGCTGCTCACCTCCGTGGGGCTGGCCCCTCGAGACGCCGTGACCCTGCAGGTGCGGGGCCGCAGGTCCGGCAAGTTACGACGAGTGCCCATCCTGCGAACTCGCTACCAGGGAAAGGATTACCTGGTAGCGCTCGCTGGGGAGTCACAGTGGGTCAGGAACGTTCGGGCAGCTCGCGGCGACGCGGTGATCCGACGCGGCAGCGCGCGACACGTCCGCCTTGAGGAACTTGCCCCGGCCGACCGGCCAGACATCATCGCAGAGTATCTGCGCGCTGGCCGCCGACGCAGCGGCGCCGACGCCAACGCAAACCAGGCGCGCTTCTACTTCGGCCTCGACCCGGACCCGTCCATCGACGACATTCGGACAATCGTCGACCACTACCCCGTGTTCCGCGTCGTCCACACAAGCTAGATCGAATCAAGTGGAGTGTGCGAGGAGAGGTGTGGATATGGCGAGGATCCAGGGCTCGACGGTTATCGCTCGGCCGGTCGAGGACGTTTTCGACTTCGTTGCCGACGAACGCAACGAGCCGAAGTACAACCCACACATGGTTCGGGTCGACAAGATGACGCCCGGGGCGATTGCCAACGGGACATGTTGGTCGGCCACGGTCGAGTCGCGAGGACGACCCGTCAATATGGACATCGAAGTGACCGACTACACCAGGGCAAGCCGCCTGGCTTCCACCACGCGCATGTCGACAGCAGAGATCCATGGCGCCGTGACTTTCGAACCTGGTCCTGGTGGAACAAGGATGCGGTGGTCTTGGGAACTGCAGCCCAAGGGTGTGTTCCGGCTCCTGGGTCCTGTCATCGCTCGCATCGGCCGGCAGCAGGAAGCGGAGATCTGGGCGGGTCTCAAGCGGTACATGGAGGGCACGGCACCACCCGCCACCGGGAGTTGACGCCTAGGCCCTGTTTCAGAAATGAAGATCGTCTGATCCGGTGTCGGCGTGTCGGTGATCGATAGAGGGCGAGGTCTCCGGTAGAGGGTTCATCGACCAAGAAGAACCTGAACACCGGAGACCTCGTGGCCACCATAGCGGTGACGAGGCGGTTCGACCTGACTGACGTGCAGTGGGCGGTGTTGGCGCCGCTGTTGCCGACGGGCAAGAAGCCAGGACGACCGCCGAAGTGGAGTAAGCGGCAGCTCATCGATGGGATCCGCTGGCGGGTGCGGGTGGGCTCGCCGTGGCGGGACGTGCCGGAGTGCTATGGGCCCTGGCAGACGGTCTATGGGCTGTTCCGCCGCTGGCAGCGGGCCGGGGTGTGGCAGCGGATCGTCACCGGGCTGCAAACCCGCGCCGACGTAGCCGGCCTGATCACCTGGGACGTCAGCGTCGACTCGACCATCGCCCGGGCGCATCAGCACGCCGCCGGTGCCCGCACCCAGCCCGAGCGGCAGAAGGAGCCACCCGGTGGGGTCGACGACGAGGAGCCCGCTGATCACGCCTTGGGCCGGTCGCGGGGTGGCTGGACCACCAAGCTGCACCTGGCCTGCGAGCAGGGCCGCAAACCCCTCGCGATGCTGCTGACCGGCGGGCAACGCGGCGACAGCCCGCAGTTCACCCGGGTCCTGGCCCGCATCCGGGTCCCCCGGCCCGACGGCGGTCGGCCCCGCACCCGACCAGATCGGGTCCTCGCGGACAAGGCCTACAGCTCCCGCGGCAACCGGGCGCACCTGCGCCGGCGCGGTATCCCAGCCACGATCCCGATCAAGGTCGACCAAGCCGCCAATCGGCGCAAGAAGGGGTCGAAGGGCGGACGACCACCCACCTTCGACCCCATCGCCTACCGGCAGCGTCACGCCGTCGAGTGCGGCATCAACCAGCTCAAACGCCACCGCGCGGTCGCCACTCGATACGACAAACCCGCCGTGCGCTACCAGGCCACACTCCACGTCGTCGCGATCAACGAATGGCTCTGACCCGAACTATGAAACACGGCCTAGGCTTGATCTTTAACCTCCGCGCTGTTTACGTGCGGTGATGCTCAGGTCACGTTTGACGGTTTTACCGACGTCGTGGCGGGGTGCTGGCCTGTGGTTGGTGGAGCCGGGTGGGCGTCCGGGGCCTGGTCTTGCGGGTTTCGGCGCACCGGCGGGCAGAGTGGTCTTCGCGCGTAGGTTCCGAAACCCCCGACGGACCCGGGCGGGAGTGAGCCGGCCTGGTGTGGTTGGTCGTTCCCATGGGCGGCGCAGGTCCGCGGCGAGGGGTCGGGCGAGGCGGAGTTGAGTGTGAGCGGCGATGATCAGCCAGGTCCAGCGGTCGGCGGCCTCGGGAGTACGCAGTTTCGGCCGGGTCCAGCCCAGGGTCTGTTTGAACAGCCGGAACGTGTGCTCCAGGTCGAATCTGCGCAGGAACGACTGCCACCATCGGTCCACGTCAGCGGCGCTGGCGCCGGTGGCGGAGCACCACAGCCATACCGGCTTGGGATCGCGGTCGCCGGGCAGGTGCTCGACCTGCAGCCGGATCAGGGTGCCCTCGATGACCGGCAGGTCACCGTCGTGGTCGATCCAGCAGGTGCGGCGGGTCAACCGCGGGCGCAGCCGGTCCCAGCTGCAGGCGTCAGCGGTGCCGTAGCGGCTGGTGTCGGTGGTGGTGTGGTGCTGCGGCGCCGGCCAGGTGAGCGGGTTGTCCAGGCGGAATTCGGGTCCGTGTTTGGGTGGACGGCCGGTGCTGCCGGGCAGTCGGGGTGGCTTCGGTTGTCGTAGTACCCGGTCGGTGCGGATGCGGCCCAGCAGCTGCACCGGCAGATCCGCGAGGACGAACGCCAGTCGGGTGATGTCGTAGCCGGTGTCGGCGGCGATCAGGATCTCGGGATCACCGTCGCGCCAGTGCCCTGCCTCGACAAGGCGATTGACGACGTCGCGTAGCTGGTCGGCGGTCACCGCGGTGGCGTCGTCGGTCGGGCCGAGGCGCACCACGTCCAGGATCGCGGTCCACGAGGTGCGGCCGGGCTCCAGCGCGGCGACGAACGAGTACGGCCATCCGGGAATCATCTGGGCCTGACCCTTCGCGCGGCCGTAGACGTGGCAGAACAGCCGGTCCGCCGAGGTCGACGCGTCCGGGCGCAGCCAGTTACTGACATCGACCGCCAGGACGATCCGCCCGCCCGCGGTCCTCGGCAGCGGCAGGCCGGCCAGCGTCGTCCGTAGCCGGTCGATGTCGATCCGGCCGCTGTTCAGCCCGTCGTACAAGGCGCCGTGACCACGCCGGTGCTCCGCCGCAAGCGACAGGTCGACCAGGCTGTGCACCGGCCCGTCGGTGCACAGGACCGCGTCGGTCAGCTCGAACAACGCGTCGGCCCGTCCGGTCAGACACCGGTAGAAGCCTTGCCGGAAGGTCGCCAGCACCGCCGCCGGACCGGGGTCGGCCTCAGCGGGCGTGTCGGGTAACCCCAAACCGCCCAGGTAGTCCACAATCGTGGCCACGGCCACCGCCTGATCTTCGCGTCCTTGCAGGGAACCGAAGGATCATCAGGCGGTGGCCGTCTTCCGTCCGGCAAGACACGCCGACGTCCATAAAGGATCACGCCGACGCGCGGACAGCGAGGTTAAAGAACAAGCTAGGACGACGCCCGGAAAAGCGCAGGCCATTAGAGAGCCACACAACCAGCGTGGGCAGCCGAAGTGAGAGCGACAGTCCGGGCGCCTAGACCGAAGGCTGACCGGGCGGAACGTGTCAAGGGATTGAGGCCAGTGGGAGTTAGGCGACCAGCGGTTCCAGTTCCGTTTGCTGGTCGGGATTGTTGATCCAGACCTGGTCGGGCAGGTCGAGGATCTTGGGTAGGAGGCGGTGGGTGCCGAACCGCTCGGGATGCGCCGCGCGGGCGGTGGCCAGGGCCTGTTCCCGCGTCGCGCGTACCGTGTGGTGACGTCCGTGGTGGACCTCAGCGGGAGTGTGCAGTCCGATGCCGGCGTGGCGGTGTGCCTCGTTGTACCAGGCCGCGAAGTCGGTCATGAACACTGTGATGAGCACGAGCCGGATGCCGGCGTCCTCGAACGCGTCGGCGGTCGCCGGCGCCGTACCCCGGATCGGGTCGCCGACAGCGACCAGGCCGAGCGGGCGCGGGGCGGTTGGCCGAGCGGGGTCCGGCATGGCATCGACGACCGCCGCGGCGACCGCGAGGACCCGCAGGCCCTGGCCGGCAAGGTCGTGCGCCGCCGCCAGGTTCGCGCCGTCGACGGCGACGGCCGGGTCCGCCAGGACGTTCTCCGGAGCGCCCTTGCAGATGACGAGGTACCGGCCGTCGCCGGCACGGTGGACAGTGGTCATCCGCCTGGTGGCCTGCTCGAACGGGTGCTCGGCCAGCCGTGGCCAGGCCGCCCGCACCGAGTGCGGGGCCAGGCCGCAGCGGGCAGCGAACGTGACGAGCGCCGCTTCGAGGGGATCGCCGACCGCGGTCCACTCCGGCCGGTCCGGCGTCGGCGCGGCCAGGGTGGCGTCGTTGCAGAGCAGGACTGCCCGCGCGAGCGCGGTGAGGTCCGTGGACGCCGAGACCCGCCGCCCGGCGTGGTGGACGCCTCCGGCCGGCTCGTACCCCGTTCCGCTGATCACGTAGCGGGAACCGTCGGCTGTCACGGCCTGCTGGACGGCCATCCTGCCCTCGGTGAGCGTTCCGGTCTTGTCCGAGGCCACGACGGTGACCGAGCCGAGGGTCTCCACCGCGTGCAGCCGCCGGGGGATCGCCCGCGCGGCGGCCATCCGCCGCGCGCCCAGCGCGAGGGCGAGGGTGACCACGGCGGGCAGCGACTCGGGCACCGCGGCCACCACCAGGCTGACGGCGGTGATCGCCATCTCGACCACCGGCCGCCGACCACGCCGATCGCGAACACCAGCGCGGACAGGACCACCGCGGTGACGCCCAGCACCCGGCCGAGCCCCACCAGCCTGCGCTGCAGCGGCGTCGACCCGGGTCGGGTGGCCGTCGCGAGCGTGGCAATACGGCCCAAGGCGCTGTGCACCCCCGTGCGCGTCACGATGCCCGCGCCGCGGCCGGTGACCACCACCGTTCCGGCGTACGCCTGGTCGCCAGTGAGGTGTGCGACCGGGACCGACTCGCCGGTCAGCGCGGACTCGTCGGTCTGCAGCCGGTGCACGCCGGCAAGCCGGAGGTCCGCCGGCACGACGTCGCCGGCTTCGAGTCGGACCAGGTCGCCGACCACCAGGTCGGCGGCGGGAATGATCTCGTCGGCGCCGTCCCGGACCACGCGGGCGGTCGGCGCGGCGAGCCGGTCGAGCGCGGCGATGGCGCGGTCCGCCCGGACCTCCTGCACGATCCCGATCGCCGTATTGACCAGCACAACGAGCGCGATGACCAGGGTGTCCGGGAGGTCGCCGAGCGCCGTTGTGACCACGGCGGCGGCCAGCAGGAGGGCAACCAGCGGGTCAGTCAGCTGCCGCATGATCCGCCTCGGCAGGTGGCGGCCCGGAGCCGTCGAGACGATGTTGGGTCCATCGGCGTGCAGCCGAGCGGCCGCCTCGGCGCTGGTCAGTCCGGAAGCGGTGACCGCCGGGGCGGACACGCCGATCGCCATGTCGTCATCCCCTCCGGACGGCCGGCTGCAGGCGGGCGGCCGGATCCGGACCGAGCAGGACGTCGGACAGGGGGCGGCGGGGCGTGGGCGGGCTGGGCGGCCCGTAACCTACCCGAATGATCGCCTGCGGCGTACGGCCGGTGATCGGGTCGGCGAGCAACGCGCGCAGCTCGGGGATCTCGAGCGGCTGGGTCATAAGGGTCGTCGCCACGCCACGGATGGCCGCGGTGAGCAGAGTGCGCTCGAGCGCCTGCCCGGCGCGCAGCCACTCGCGTGGCCCGTCGCCGTCGGTGTAGAGCACCGCCACGGTGGGCTCGTGTTCGAATTGCCGCACCGCCCGCCGGTTGGCCGGCTCGACGAGGCCGAAGTCGCGGATCGGGACTGACTCCAGCACCGGCCACGGTCCGAACGCCTCGGGCGGCACGCCATCACGACGGTCCGGCGTGTGACGGGTCCAGCGGCCCAGCTCCATCCAGTACTGCGGGTCGTTACGGCGCCGGTGCTCGGCGGTTCGCGCGATCCCGAACACCGCGTCGCGCAGCGCCGGGTCGACGGCCACCAGTTCACCATGCTCCGAGCTGGCGGCGGCCGAAAGTTCCTCGAGCACCTCGGGGGGCACGGGCACATCGCGGAAGGGCCGGCGGTTCGTGTGCCGGTGCGGGATCGCCCGGGCGAGCAGCCGCGCGGTCTCGTTGGCCGGCACGTACGGCCCGAGCGTGACGCGGGCAAGCAGCCGCGGGTCACCGCCCGGCGGCAGGAGGTGCAGCAGCGGCACGCGCCCGTGCGCCAGGATCGCCACGCGCAGGTTGAGTACCGCCGCGCCGACGCTGATGGTGAGTTCCCGCGCCTGCGAATCCACCAGTGGCAGCTGCCGACTCGGGTCGGCGAGCACCGCCACCGCACCGTCATAGAGTCGGAACAGCCAGGGCTGGCTGTTGTGCACCGAGGGCGCCGCGAGGGCCGCGGTCAGGCAGTCAGCGAGGATCGAGCCGGGGCTCCCATCCGGCGCCAGCCGCCAACCGGTGCTCATCGTGCACCGCCGTGCTGGACGGCGCCGGTCGCCGACGCGGTGGGCGGCTCCACCCGCGCGTCCGGCCCGGGGAACACCAACGCCTCGTGCCCGCTGTCCAGCCAGCGCACCGTGTAGGGCGGCGCGCCGTCATGGTGGCGCACGCCGGTGATGACGCCCGCCCGACGCGGTTCACCAACGTGTGTTCCCTCCAGGATCAGCCGGTCACCGACGTTTGCCTTCATGATGACCTCCGGTTCGCCGTCGGCCGGCGTGCAGCCCGCCGCCCGTGCGCCCACTATGGCCATCTCGACGGGGGTGCCGGGAGGGGCGATCCGCCGCATAGGGCGGGACCTTCGACCCGCCGCGCCGCACGACGTACGGCGTCCGCCGGAAGGGTATGGTCCGCCGTTCGCCGGATAACCCGTCTTGACGACGGTGAGCCTGGCGGTCGCACCGACCGCGCTTGCCTTCTCCGGCGCCGGCGGCCCACCGCTTCCGGCGGGCGTCGTAGGTCCACGGTCGGTCGGCTGCCGGACCGGCGGCAGGGTCCGACCGACCCTCTTTGCGGGACGTTCGCCCCAACGACCATCGGCATCGACGAAAGAGCCGAACGCCTCTGCCGCCGGGGATTGCGACCGACCCGGCGTCGAAGAGTTGTTCCCGCTGGCAGGCACCCATGCGGGGAGTAGGAATCCCGCGCCCACAACAGCAGGGGCAGGACCCCCCTCGGTCAAGAACCGTCGATTGGATGGGATCCGGACGGGGCCCGCGCCGGTGACGGCGCTGATCTGCTGCTCGGCCCCCCGCACCTGGGCCCGTATCTGGGCGTCGCTGAGCGCGGGGAAAGCGCGGGTGGTCGACCAGGGGACGGCCGCCCCTCTGGAGGGGACCTTCGGCTCTGCGAGCGGTGACCCACCGGAGGAAACCCTGGAGCCCGAGGAACCAGAGCGGAGGAGCTATGACCTACCGGATCGCCATCAACGGCTTCGGCCGGATCGGCCGAAACTATCTGAGGTGTCTGCTCGAACGCGGCCTCCTGAGTCAGGGGTTCGAGGTGGTGGGCGTCAACGACCTGTGGGAGCCGCGCACACTGGCGCACCTGCTGGCGTACGACTCCACCTTCGGCCGGCTGCGCTGGGACGTCACGCACGACGACGCGTCCCTGACCGTGGCCGGGACACGCATCCCGGTGTTCCGGGAGCGGGAGCCGGACCGGCTGCCGTGGGGTGAGCGCGACGTGGACCTGGTCATCGAGTCCACCGGCCGGCTGCGCTCGCGCGACGACGCGGCGAAACACCTCAAGGCCGGCGCTCGCCGGGTGCTGATCTCGGCCCCGGGCAAGGGCGTCGACGCGACGATCGTCCTAGGCGTCAACGAGCAGGTGTACGACCCGGTGGTCCACCACATCCTGTCGGCTGCCTCCTGCACGACCAACTGCGCCGCACCGCTGGTCCAGGTGCTGCACCAGACCTTCGGTGTGGTGCGCGGCTACCTGACCACGGTGCACGCCTACACGAACGACCAGGTGGTGCTGGACACCCCGCACAAGGACCTGCACCGGGCGCGCGCCGCCGCGGTGAACATCATCCCGACCAGTACCGGCGCGGCCAGGGCGATCGGTGTGGTGCTGCCCGACCTCGCCGGCCGGCTCGACGGCGTGGCGCTCCGGGTGCCGGTGGAGAACGGCTCCATCTGCGACCTCACCGCGGAACTCGCCGAGCCGGTCACCACCGCCCAGGTCAATGCCGCGTTCTCGGCGGCGGCGGCCAGCGGTCAACTGGCCACGGTGCTGCGCTTCACCGACGATCCGGTCGTGTCCCGCGACATCGTCGGCGACCCGGCGTCGTGCGTGTTCGACGCCGGGCTCACCCAGGCCAACGGCGGCCAACTGGTCAAGGTTTTCGGCTGGTACGACAACGAGTGGGGTTACACGAGCCGGCTCGTCGATCTCACCGAGCTGGTCGCCGGCGGCGATGCGTTGTGACGCGCGGAAGGGCCTGCCAAGACAGGCCGACCGACCCTGACCGGCCCGCTGGCGGCGAGATCGGATGGAAGTGACACACAACGACAAGGAGGTCGTGATGTCGACCATCACACGCTTCACCGGCAGCGCGCTAGCGCCGTTCGACTGGACCAACCTGTCCCTGTTCCCGATGCTCGCGCCGAGCATCCGGGTTGAGGACTACGTGGAGGGCGACCAGTACGTCATCCGCGCCGAGCTGCCCGGCATCGACCCGGCCAAGGACGTGCGGATCACCGCCACGGACGGCGAGTTGCGGCTCGAGGTCGTGCGCAAGGAGCTCACCCACCCGGACAAGACCCGCTCCGAGTTCCACTACGGATCCTTCTCCCGGACCATCCCGCTCCCGACGGGCGTCATGGAGAAGACCATCACCGCCCGGTACACGGACGGGATCCTCGAGATCACCGCGAAGGTCGGCGAGGGCAGGCCGGCCGCGAAGGAGATCCCGGTCATCGTCGGAAACGGGAAGAAGAACTGATCGAGGTCCCGGGGTCGGCCGCGGCCGGCCTCGGCTCCCGTCCATCGCAGGGGCCCGCGTGGTGCGAACCGTAGGCCCTGCTGCCCGTCGCCCTGGATGTGGCCGTACCCAGTGAGTGAGCAGCCCGGTGGGGCGACCCGCAGATCCGGGCGTCGGTGCGGGGACCAGCCCAGCGGCGCTGCCGCGATCGGACGGTCCAGCGCCCCGCAACAGCGTGGATCACGAGGCGTGGTGGCGACCCGACGCGCTGGTCTGTCGGGTGCCGAGCTCCTCGCCCCACCGGCGGGCGCGGTCCAGCTCCCCGCTCGCGAGCGGGCCCGCCGTGTGCTCCACGTAGAAGCTCTTCGGCGGCAGGACCACCACGCAGTGGTGGCGGCCGAGCAGTCGGGCCGCGCCGACCGCCGCTGACCCGGTGAGCCAGCGAGACTTGTCGAACCGGGTGTCGAAGGCGGCGGCGGACAGTCCTGGCCGGCTGCGGCCCAACGCGCCAAGCCACTCCCGCAGCCCGATGCGGCTCGGGGCCACCCCGGCCGGCGCGTCGTCCGCCGCGGTCTGGCGGGTCTGCGGACGGCTCATGCCGTGCGCGTGGGTGGGACCGCCGACAACGAGCAGGTCGAGGCCAGCATCCAGGTCGTGCGGGGCGTCGCCCACCTCCACCACGACGGTGTCGCCCAGCTCGGCGAGGCCTGCGGCGACGGCCTCGGCGACCTCCTTGGTGTTGCCGTACATCGACTCATACACGACGAGGGCGCGCATGGCACGACCTCCCTTCCTCACTTTCCAGCCTCACGTGTGTGTGGCGTTGCTCCACGGGCCAGGTGGGGCACCCTCGACTGACGTTCGCCCCTACTTTGGGGGCAGCCGCACCAGGAGGCGGCTGTACAGCCATTGGTACACGCATGACACCGGAAGCGGTCGATAAAGAGGCCGGGCGAGGAGTCGAACCTCGCATGTAGGCGCGGGGAGTTCCCTCGGTCCGCCCCACCCTGTTCGGGCAGTTTCCGTATGTCTACCGGCCCATGCTCGCCGACGTCAGCCGACGACGGTGTACCGATCGGGACGGTGTACCGATCGGTGAGTACGCAGTCCAGCACCTCGTATCCAGGGCCCTGCTCATCGCGATGATCTCCCTAGGCCGAAGCTACGGGCCGCGTCTTGCGGACCGCCCGCGCCAACAGCATTGCCGCCAGGCCGAGGGCCGCGCCGGCGGCGATGAGGACGTTCACGTCGACCGCCGGCCGCCACCGGACCTGGTCGTTGCGAATCACGAACGCGCCAACCGGACGGGCGTGCACCGCAAACCCGCCGCCGAAGCCTTCTCCGTCGTCGTCGGGGCCGCTGCCCTCGCCCCCGCCGACGGTCACCCGTGCCGCGGGGATCACCACGACGCCGTCCTGCGCCACGCTTTCCCCGTACACGGCATGCGCGGTCAGCCCGTCGCGCGCCCGGTCGATGACATCTTGAATGCTCATGCCCTCAGCCTGCCGCGGATGCTGCTGTCCGGACAGGGCCGACCAGTAGCCCTCGCGGCGGACCAAAGGCCCGTCGAGCGCGGGCCGTGCGGGCCTCGCCCGGTGCCGAACTTGGGTCGGCGTCGACGAGTCGCCCGAGGCGCAACTCGCCATCGGGCTCGCCTTCGAGGAGGCGGCCGCGCGGAATGTCGGCCTGACCGCGGCGCGCGTCTGGACTCCGCCGCTCCCGCGTTGGTGGGGCGACGCGGAGCAGCACATCCTGCACACCGCCGAATGCGAAACGGCCGAGCGGACAATGCTCCAAACGGCACTGCACGGCTGGACGGACAAACACCCCGACGTGCCGGTGAACGTCGATCTCATGGCTGGTGACACCGGGCCCGCGCTGGCGCTGCTGGCGCGCGATGCCCAACTGGTCGTGGTGGGTTCGCATAGGCATAGTGACCTACGCCGACAGCCCGGCTCGGTGAGCCGACACCTGCTCCAATACGCGACGTGCCCCGTTGCCCTGGTGCGCGAGGTGGCGTCGCTGAACGCTACGCCACCCACCGTCCGGTGAAGAGCGCCGATCCGGTCAGCACGCCATTCGACCCGTGGGCACAGGCACGTCCCGCACGTCGCAGTTCGGTTCCTGCATCGGTGTCTCGGTCCGGCCGCGCCGAGCGTGCCGCCTCGTGGTCGGGCTCAGACTCGTCGGGCCAGCCGCCAATCCGCGCCGCTCCCATTTGCATGCTCATCTCAGCCTCTGCGGTCTAGCGGCGTGTGCACTGCGGGCGCCGGTGCGGCCGCGCGGCCCGAGAACGTGATCTGCTCCACATCCGCGACCGCGGCAAGCCGCAGCTTCTCCGCCAGATCGGCGAGCGCCCGCGCCGCCGCGAACTCGTCGCCGATCTCGGGCACTTCCCGGTCGTACGCGTTACGGTGCGCCGTTCCGGTGCCGTGCAGATCGCTGGCGTCCTTGGTGTGCAGACGCGCCTCAGCCCAGGTACGCCGCTCGTGGGAGTGCTCATCGATATAAATGTCGACGCTCCAGCGCTTGACGGTGGCCACCGCCACCACCTCCCTCATCTTCCGTACAAGTCGTCGCTGCTGCCCGGCCGGGGGGCAGTGTCGAACGTCCTCTCGGTGACCGGCACCACGGCGACCGGGCACCCGGCATGGTCGGTCAGGGCCTGGGAGACGGACCCCAGCAAGAGCCGCGACAGTCCCCGCTTGCGGGGGGAGCCGACGACGACGAGCTGCGCCGACCGGGACGCCTCGGTGAGGGTCATCGACGCGTCCAGGGTGTGTCGCACGATCCGCCGCACCGGCACCTCGGGGTACTTCTCCGACCAGCCGGCCAGGGTTTCAGCGAGCATTCGCTCGGCCTCCGCACGCGCCTCGGCGAAGCCGCACACATCGGGGTGGACGCCGGCCGGTATCGCGCCGGCCGGTTGGGACCATGCGAGCAGCGCCGTCAAGGGAGCCCCACGCAGCGATGCCTCGAGGAAGGCGAACTCCACCACTGATTCCGCGCCCTCCTCGCCGTTCACCCCGACGATCACCGGACGCGGATCCGTCGCCGACTTGCGGTGCCGGTCCAGCGGCCGATGCACGATCACCGGCACGTGTACCCGCACCGGCACCGATGTCGCGACCGACGCCATCGACAGGCCACATCGACGCCGATGTCCAAGCACCAAGAGGCATGCCTCCAGCGAACGACCGGCCAGGACACCGGCGGGATCACCAGACAGCAGTTCGCCGGAGACCGCGAGGCCCGGGTGCTCCGCGCGCACGCCCGCGACCGCCCCTTCGAGCAGCCGCCGCTGCACGGCCATCGGGTCGACCCACTCCGGCGCACAGGCCCCGGTGGGTCGCCGGATCGGCCCGGCGTAAACGTGCACGATCACCAACGGGGTGACGCGAGCCGCGGCTTCGTCCGCAGCCAGCTCCACCGCGGCGATACTCGCCGGGGAGGCGTCCACACCCACCAGCACCGGTAGCATTGTCCGACCAGACACGCTCCCACCACCTCTCTTCTCCTCTGAGGGTCTTCCGTCACCGCCCGGCGGCACAGTGCCGGACCGCCCGCGCACGTGGGCCGTTCGGCCGCCCGATGACCGAAAGGGACGCGGTCGCGTACGGCAACGACCCGGATACGGCGCCAGGGGACAAAGGGCCCGGTCCTCATGGGCCGATGGCACTGTCGGCAGTGGCCACCGGCGCGGACGGTGATCGTAGAGGGGGTGCACGCCATGCGCTTCACGGATCGTGTCGATGCCGGACGCCGTCTGGCGCGGCGGCTCGCTCACCTACGCGACGCGGACGTGGTGGTGCTCGGGCTGCCGCGGGGCGGGGTGCCGGTCGCCTTCGAGGTCGCGCAGGCTCTGCACGCGCCGCTGGACGTTATCGTGACCCGCAAGCTGGACGCACCGTTTCAGCCGGAGCTGACAATGGGCGTCGTGGCGGAGAACGGGATCCGGACGATCTATCCCAAGGTGCTGCGCCGCGCCGGCGTCGGCCCGGACGAGCTGGCCGAGCTCGAGCGCGTGATGCGGGTAGAACTCGACCACCGGGTCCAGCAGCTGCTCCGTGGCCGATCCCGGATACCGCTGGCGGGTCGCACCGCCCTCGTCGTCGACGACGGCATCACCACCGGGACGACCGCAGAAGCAGCCTGCCGGGCGGCCCGCACCCTGGGGTCGCAGAGGATCGTGCTGGCTGTGCCGGTCGCACCAGCGGATGCCGTCACGGCCCTCGGCCGCATCGCGGACGAGATCGTGTGCACGGAGACGCCCGCATGGGTTCCGGCGATCAGCAGATGGTACGGCGATTTCTCGCCCACCTCTGACGAGGAGGTTGGCGCGCTGCTGGAGCGTGCGGCGGTGCCCCCAGCTCCAGCCGAGTGGATGGGCGGCCCGCTCGATCGCGGCGTGGACGTCCTCGTGGAGGGCGGTACCGTGCTGCTGTCTGGACGCCCGGTCGTGGCGCGCTGATCCGTCGGACTGGCCGTACTACGTCAGCTGCGTGATGGTGGACCGCCGCATGCCATGCGACATCAGGATGGCGCCCGCGTTCAGTCGTTGGACGGCCGCATCAGGCGCTCTGCGCTGCCGAACGCGTAGCCCTTTGAGTGGACGAGCCGCGAGTCGTCGTACTGCCAGCCCAGCCGGTCGACCACGTCGACGACGCCGGGAACGTCGGCGGTCAGCCGGGCGACCATGCCGGCGGTGCTCCTGCATCCAACCCGCCCTGCGAGGGTGACCACTCCGTTGACGACGTCGACCTGCACGGCCGCCGGGTCGATCCAGAGCGTATGCCGCAGCACATTGACGACGATGTCGTCGCGAATCTCCGAGTCGGGGCGCAGGTGCACGGAGCAGGTCACGCCGGGAAACCACGCCCACCAGGCGATGGTCTGCGTCGACGACCGGCAGGCGCTTGATCCGCTCGACCTCCAGCCGCCTGGCGGCGGCCACCACGGACATCTCCGGGCGCACCGTGATCGCTGGGGCGGTCATCAGATCCTCGGCCACGGCGGCGTGTGCCTTGTCCCGCGCGGAGCGCCGCGAGGGCCGCTCGAAGATGCGGCGCTGGTGCTCCTCGCCGACGAACTCGATCTTGTGCAGCAGGTCCGCCTCAGAAACGACACCGACCACGCGGCCATTGCCGTCCACGACCGGCGCCGCGCTCACCTTGCGTTCACGAGAGCATCCACGATCTCCCGGTACGGAGTGCCCAGGGTTACCGACAGCACATCCCGGATCATGACGTCCCGAACCAACCATTGGGTCATGGCCGCCTCCTTGCCTCTGGCTTCCAGGCTAGGTACCGGGCCGCCCGCTGATGAGGGGCGTGCGGCAGGCCCGAGCGAGTCGTTCGGCCCGGCCGCCGAAGCCGGGCCCGATAGAACATCCCGTCAGCCCCGTGATACGCCGACGCGGTCCTCCACTTCTCGGTGCGCGACGCGGCCGCGCGGGCGGCAGGGATCCCGTCGTCTCACCGCTCGGGCGCAGCGGTCGGCACCAGAAGCACGGGGATGCTCGCGTGCACGGCGACATCCTGGCTGACGGGGCCGAGAAGGAACGGTGAGCCACCGCCCGAGCCGCGGGTGCCGACGATGATGAGCGCCGCGTTTCTGGCCGCCGCGAGCAGGACGGTGGCCGGGTCACCATGACGCACCTCGTACTCCACGGCCGGGGATGCGCCGCCCGTCGCCTTGGTGACCTGTCGTTTGAGATCGTCGGTCATGGCCGTGATTTCGGCCCGGCGGGCCGCGGTCACAGACGACCCGGACCCATCGGCCGACGGTTCTGCTGTCATGCCGTGGACCAAGCGCAGCGTCGCGCCAGTGAGCGCGGCCTGATCGACGGCCACGGCCAGAACCGAGGCGTCGAGGGTTGTTCCGTCGAGTCCGACGATGATCGGTTGGGGTTTCACACTCCACCTCCGCCCGCCACCATGCCGGCTTCCATGACGACGACACAGAGGCCAACGGCCTACGCCGGCGCGACTTCCGGCCGCCCTTCTGGATCGGGTTCCTTGGTGGTGGGGCTGAGCGAGAACACGGCCTCCCGGATGTCGCGGATGACCGCATCGACCTCGATGATCTGGGCATCGATCGCCGCACGTACCGCCGGGTTGGTAACGCGTGCCGCAGTGCCCTGCAGGGCCAGGCCGTGGCCGAACAGCCGCCGGATCGCCCGATGGCGCAGGTCTTCGGCGATCTGCTGGCGGTCTTCGATCAGCCGCAGCCGCTCGTTGTCGCGGCGCACCCCGGCCAGCTCCAACGCCAGCCCGGCCTGCGCGGCGATCGCCGAGATCATGTCCCGGTCCAACTGGTCCAGCGCCGGCTCACCCGGCCGCCTCGAGGCCAGCAGCACGCCTGTGACGCCGCCGTCACCGATCATCGCCACGGCCACCGTCTCACCGATGACCCCGGCTCCCTGCAGGGTGGCCGCGGCGGTGCGGGGATCGGTAATTGGATTGGGCACCAGCACCAGGCCGCGCCTCTCGACAGCAGCCCCCGACACGGACCCCGCCAACGGCACCGGGTCGTCCTGCCGGGGTCTGTACGTGCCCTCGGTCACCGCCATCCGCCACACCGCCGGGTCGTCCGTCGGCACACTCACGCCAGCCCCGCCGGCCCCCAGCAATTCCATGGCGTAGCGCACGAACTGTCGCAGCGCCTCATCCGGGTCGGTGCCGCCCAGCAGCCCGGTGGTGACCTCGACCATGGCGGCCTGCCAACCCTGACGGCGACGACTCTCCCCCAGCAGGGTGGCGTTCTCGATCGCCGTACCGGCGGCCGCCGCCAGCGCCAGCACCAACTCCTCGTCATCACCCGTGAACTCGGCCGCGCCCTGTTTGTCGGTCAGGTACAGGTTGCCGAAGACCCGGTCACCGATCCGCACGGGTACACCGAGGAACGACCGCATCGGCGGATGACCGTCCGGGAACCCCACCGAGGCCACGTGCGCCGAAATGTCGGCCAGCCGCAATGTCTGCGGGTAGTCCACGAGCGCGCCGAGCACGCCCTTGCCCTCCGGGAGCTGGCCGATTCGCGCCACCACCTTCGGCTCCATCCCGGTGTGCACGAACCGGACCAGGCCACCACCGACGACCACACCGAGCGCCGCATATTGGGCGTTGACCAACTCCCGAGCCGCCTCGACTATATGACGCAGCACCTCGTCAAGGTCCTCGGCACGACCGACCGCAACGTAGGCGCGCAGCAGACCACGCAAGCGTCCCTGAGTGTCCTGCACATCCCGGGCCCGCGCCACGAGCTGCTCCAGGAACTCGTCCAGCTCCAGCCGCGCCACCTGCGGAAATACCAGCCCGGGTGCCGGATCGGACGCTTGGGGATGCGGGAGCGGGAAATCCTTGTTGTCGCCCATGCCAGGCACCCCACATCTTTCGGACGTCCGACCATGCCCCGTGGGCGTCTCAGCCGAGTCTGTCACACCGCATGGGCGGCCGACAGGGGCCCCACGGACCGGCCGTGCCGATCGGGCCGTTCGGCAATGAACTGATCATCTTCGCTACCGAAGGCCCGGTGAGGCGCCAGCTCCCTGACCCAGCTTCCCCATTGCCGATCATTGCTCCCTACCGGGCGCTGCAGGCGGATGCCGCGCGGCGGGCGGTAACCATCGGACTGGGGACGTTCGGCCCTGCCTCAGGCGCTGATGCAGGGCGAGGGTTGGCCTATGGCCGAGCCCGGACTTCTCGATCGCTTTGAAAGACCGGGTAGGCCCATGTTGGGTCCGGCCCCGCATGTGGAGCCGTGTTCGCCCAACCCGCTCGGGCTACGCCATTGCACGCCGAGCGCCTCTACCAACCGCATGCCCGCACGTCACCGGCCATTGATGTGATCTCCATTTCGAGCGGAGTACGTAGATGAATACCCTGATCATCGTCCTCGTCATCGTCGTCGTGCTGGCCCTCACGGGGCTCGGGCTCGCGGTGCGGATCGTCAAGCAGTACGAACGCGGAGTGGTGTTCCGGCTGGGCCGTGTCATCGGATCCCGGGAACCGGGATTGCGGCTGCTCATCCCCATCGTCGATGTCCTGCACCGGGTGTCGCTGCGCATCGTCACCATGCCGATCCAGTCCCAAGGCATCATCACCCGCGACAATGTCAGCGTCGACGTCTCCGCGGTCGCCTATTTCCGGGTCGTCGACGCGGTGAAGTCGGTCGTCGCGATCGAGAACGTACGCGCAGCGATCAGCCAGATCGCCCAAACGACCCTGCGTAAGGTCGTCGGTCAACACACCCTGGACGAGACGCTGTCCGAAACCGACCGCATCAACATAGACATCCGGGAGATCCTCGACGTCACGACCGCCGATTGGGGCGTCGAAGTGACGCTGGTCGAACTCAAAGACATCCAGCTTCCCGAGAGCATGAAGCGGGCGATGGCCCGTCAGGCCGAAGCCGAACGGGAAAAGCGAGCGAAGATCATCAACGCTGAAGGGGAATCCCTCGCGGCCGCCGCACTCGGCGACGCCTCGGACACCATGATGGCTCACCCGTTGGCGCTGCAACTGCGCAACCTGCAGAGCCTCGTCGAGATTGGTGTGGACAAGAACACGACCGTCGTGTTCCCCGCCCCCCTGATGAGCACCATCGGGGAACTCGGCTCCTTCCTGGCCCGAGAGGCAGCCGCCGCCGCATCGCGGACGGCATCATCCGATATCCCGAAGCTGACCGCACTCGTCACGCCAAACGGAAGCTCCGAACCTGCTCCCACACCCGTGCGCTAGCACCTGCTGCGTGGGCAGTAGCACGACCTGCAGGTGCCAGTCAGTCAGGCTGTCTCGGATCGGCCAGCGGCCAGCGCCCGGGTCGCCCGGGCGTCGACTTCCGCCCGAGCGCGACCTTGGGCGTCCCTACCGCGCCCGCGCGGCCTGGCCGGTCCCGTGAGAGGTCTGCGAGGCCGTTGCCCGCGGGTCGAGGTCGGCAAGCGACAGCTGGCGCGCCGGCGGGGAGTCGAGCACGACCCGGCCGGTGACCTGCTGGTCGGGCCCGACGTGCAGCAACTCGCCCGGGTCGAGCAACCGCCAGCCCGGATCCTCGTCCATCCGCTCGGAGGCGACCACCACCGCCGGAAGGGCAGCCAGGTCTGCGGAGCGCACCCGTACCGTGCCGGCGGCGCTGGCGTGGTCGAGGTGCCGGGCGCCGGTTGGTCCTCCCCCACTCCGGTTGAGGACGTAGAGGTCGTGGGTGTCGGGGTAGCGCAGCGCCCACAGCTCGGTCGCGGTGGTGAGGACCAGGTTGACGGCGTACACGGGCAGGTGGTCGCTGACCCACCGTACCGCTCGCGTGATCGCCGCACCCACGTCGCCGGTCTGCGCGGCGTATCGGGTAATGAGGGCGAAGAGCCGCTCGGAGTCGGTGTCCCCGCGCACCCAGCGCATCGCCTCCCCGAGTTCCGCCTCCAGCGCCGGCAAGTCGGCGATCACGCCGTTGTGGGCGAACAGCCGGTCCCGCTGGCAGAAGGGGTGGGTGTTGACGGGGGTCAGGCCACCGGTGGAGGCGTACCGGACGTGGGCGATGAAGGTCGCCGCCGCCAGTTCCCGGGCCTCGGTGGCGAACCGGGCGTCGCGGTACGCGGCCACGGGCTCCTTGTGGACCTCCGGTGTCCCAGACTCGTCGAAGATGCCGAGGCCGAACCCGTCCGGCTCCCGGCGGCTCTGAGAGGCAAGGCTGTCGACGGCGTCGAGCAGCCAGAATGTGGCGTTCACGCGGTGCGGTGCTGCGGACATGCCGAACAGGCGGCACATGTCAGACCTCCCTGGTGGTACGGCGGCGCAGGGCCCGGCCGGCCGGGCCGGCGTTGCGGCGCAGGTGCTCGGTGATGGTGGCGTGGTGGCCGGGGTGGTGCCGGCCGCGCAGGGCGTGCAGGCCGAGCCCGGCGGCGACGAGCACCAGGCCGAACAGGGTCTGCCACCAGCCGATGAACACCAACTGGACCAGGGCGGCCAGCAGGCCGAGGGCGGGCAGCAGCGGTCCGGCGGGCAGACGGACCCCCCCGGCGTGCGGATCGCGCTGGGCGCGGACGGCTGCCGCGTTGACCAGCACCATGGCGACGATCGCGGCGACATTGCCCAGTGCGACGATCGCCTCGATACCGCCGGTGAACAGCAGGACCACCGAGACCACGGCACCGGCGAGAACGCTCACCGCGGGGTGCCCGTGCCACAGCCGACCCGCGACAGTGGGCACTTGCCGGTCGGCGGCGAGCCGGACCATGATCTCCGACGAGCCGAGCATGTTGGCGTTGGCCGCCGACAGGGTCGAGATCAGCGCACCGATCGGGATCAACACGCCACCCCAGTTGCCGATCAGGTGCTGGGCCGCGGTGCCGACGCTGGCCTCGTCGTAGCTGCTGATGCCTCCGGCGAGCAGCGCGACCACGACACCCACGTAGATGAGGGCGACGATGGCCATGCTGATCAGGATGGCCAGCGGGATGGTCCGGCGGGGTCGGTCCACGTCACCGGCCATGTTGGTCACCACGTTGAAGCCAAGGTAGGCGATGAACAGCAGCCCGCTGGTGGTGACCACCGCGCCAGTGCCATGCGGGGTGAGCGGGGTGAGGTGGGCCCGGTCCAGGTGCACGAGAGCGAAGACGATCAGCAGCGCCAGGATCGCGACCTTGACGGCCACCAGGGCGGTCTCGGCCCGGCCGATGAGGCTGGCCGGTCCGAGGTTCAGCACGGCGATCAGCACGACCGCCGCCACGGCGACCGCCGTGGCCGGCAGCGCGGAGACGAAGAAGTCGTGCAGGTAGCGGCCGAACGCGTTGAGCACGAACGCCACCCCGATGACGCCGCCCAGCCAGAAGGCCCAGGAGGTGAGGAACCCGAACCGGGAACCGAGCGCCGTGGCGACGTAGGCGTACCCAGACCCGCCGGCCGGGGCGAGGCTCGCCACGACGGCGAAGGACAGGGCGGAGAGCAGCACGAGCACCCCGGCGAGGACGAAGGACAGGATCGCCGCCGGGCCGGCGCGCTGCACCGCGAGTCCGGAGAGCACGAACACTCCCGCGCCCACCATGGTGCCCACCGCGAACGCGACGCACGACAGCAGCCCGATCGAGCCTTGCCCGGCCGTCGACCGCGGGGACGTCACCCTCGTCGTACCCATTGCCGCTCCTTCTTCAGGTAACGCCACCGCGCGTCCGCATCTACTCGTACCAGGTCCGGGCGGACTCCGCGTGGGCAGGGCGGAGTGTCTCGCGCTGGCCGTCGAGGGAACCGTCCGGCCCGTCCGGCACCGGTCCGGGGCTGGCTCCGGCCTTGCGGGTCAGGCCGCGTTTCTTGGCGAAGACTGACCAGATCTGCTGCGCGGAACAGAGCCGGGCCCGGTTGCGTCCGCGACGACGCCACGAGCCGGCAACTCGTAGGCGATGAACCCGGTAGCCGAACGCCGGATCATCGTGGAACGTCGTACTCGGGTGGGTTTGGGGCCTCACACTGGTCACGGGCAGGCGAGGAAAGCCTGCCCGTGGTCCGCCCCGTGGGGTTCATTGTGCCGTGTAGCCGCCGTCGCTCAGGAAGTAGGAGCCGGTGGTGTTGGACGCCTTGTCCGAGGCGAGGAACGCCACGAGCTCAGCGACCTCAGTCGCGTGGCCCATGCGGCCGATTGGGTGCAGTCGACTAACGCCGGCGATGATCTCCTGGTCTGCCACTGCCAACAGCGGGGTGTCGATGAAGCCGGGGCCCACGCTGTTGACCCGGATACCCTGTTGCGCGTACTCGAGTGCGGCCGTCTTGGTCATGCCCACGACGCCGTGCTTCGCAGCGACGTACGCCACGGACTGGGCGAAGCCGACGGTGCCGAGGATTGACGCCATGTTGATGATCGATCCGCCGGCGGTCGCGAGCATGGCGGGAATTTCGGCCCGCATGCTGTAGAAGACCCCGCTCAGATTGACGCCGATGACGTCGGCCCAACCGTCGAGGGGGTACTGACCGGTCGGGGTCTGCGGCCCGCCGATCCCGGCGTTGTTCACAGCGATGTCGAGTCGGCCGAACGCCTGGACGGCGGCCTGCACCATCGCCTCGCACGCCACCGGATCCCTCACGTCCACGGCGTACGGCAGGGCGCTGTCACCGATCTCCTTCGCCACGCGCTCCGCGGCGTCCAGGTGCCGGTCCGCGATCAGCACCTTCGCCCCGCGGGCGGCCAGCAGCATCGCGCACGCCTCTCCGATGCCAGACCCGCCGCCGGTCACGATGGCCACCCTGCCTACGAAGTCCTGTTCCATGATGAACTCCTCTTCTTCGCCGGGGTCTGCCGCCGCTGCGGGCGTCACGCCTGCCCGGTCATGTCCACTCCAGCGTCCGCGTGCCGGGAGAATCCGGGAATGACCGGAGTCCCCGATTGTCGGGGCCGTCCGGCCCTGCGACGTCGGCGTCGCGCCTTGCCGAGACATGGTGGGCGCTATGAGCAGGATGTCCGCCCGCGTTGCGTTGGTCGCCCCACCGTAGCGGGCAGATGCAGGGTGCGGGGATCAAACAGCGCTGACGCATCGGTGGGGCGACGTAGGCTCGACCGGTGACCCAGCAGGTACACGGCCGTCCGGCGGCCGAGCCGGCACCGCCGGGTCGGTCGTCGGATGGGCCCCCTGATGATGTCCTACGCCGCCGTCATCTTGTCGGCGCTGTCGGCGGCACGAT
Organism: Micromonospora sp. NBC_00898; assembly: GCF_045207895.1. Taxonomy (NCBI): domain Bacteria; kingdom Bacillati; phylum Actinomycetota; class Actinomycetes; order Micromonosporales; family Micromonosporaceae; genus Micromonospora; species Micromonospora sp. NBC_00898. Next base: position 939,309 of record NZ_CP108775.1, on the reverse strand, counting down.
CCTGCTCCTCGTCGCCGTGACCCTCGTGTACCGGCTGGGACCCGCTCACGCAGGCCTGGTCGCAGGACCCGTGTGCGCTGCGGCGCTGGTGATCCTGGCAAGGCGGTGCGGGTTGTCGTGGGAGGATCTGGGACTCGCCCGACGGTCGTGGCGCACGGGCACGGCGTGGGGGGTCGCCGCGATCGCCGTCGTCGCCGGCGTGTACGCCGTGGCCGCGGCGCTCCCCGTGACCCGGGCGGCGTTTCTCGACGCCCGGTACCACCTGCCTGCAGTCAAGGCGCTGGTGAGCGCGTTCGTCGTCATCCCGATCGCCACGGTGCTGCTGGAGGAGGTCGCCTTCCGCGGGGTGATCCTCGGGCTAGTGCGTCGACATCACGGCGTGCGACGGGCCGCCGGCTTCTCCTCTGCTCTGTTCGGGCTCTGGCACATCCTGCCGTCGCTGCGCCTCGGCACGGTCAATCCGGCAGTGGCGGCCGTGTTCGGAAGTGGAGCGCTCGCGCAGGTCGTCATCGTCGCTGCCGCTGTCGCCTTCACCGGCGGCGCGGGGCTGCTCTTCTGCGAGTTGCGGCATCGCAGTGGCAGCCTCCTCGCCGCCGCGGGCCTGCACTGGGCCACCAACGGTCTCGGCGTCGTCGTGGCCCTGGTGCTGTGGAATCTTCATCCGTCCTGAGTTCGCATCGGCCTCGTAACCGGGCCGTCGCTCCCCGCCGCGGTTCGACGCACCTTCGTGACCGGGCCCCTGGCTCAGTTCGACGGGTCGATGACAGCGGTGAGGTCCCGGGTCCGCGCCGCTGTCCACCCGGCCGGTGCGGCGATCGCCGCCCAGCCCGCGACGATCATGTCGCTGTAGCGGTGCCCGTGTGCGGGCGGCGCCGCGTAGGCCGCGTCGAGGTCCGCGGTGACCTGGAGAAGAGTGACCAGCGGGTACCAGTGCATGTCGGGCAGCACGTCGACGCCGCGCCGCTCCTTCAGCCAGTCAGGCTGGTGCACCAGCAACTTCGGTGACCACCAGACCACCGGGTCCGAGGAGTGCTGCAGGTAGACGACCCTGGGGTCGGGCCGGCCCGGCGAGCGGGTCAGGTCCGCCGGTTGCGCCGCGAACCAGACCACGCGGCCGCCCTCATAGGTGGGCTCGGCCTCAGGGCTGCCCGCGTCCCGGTGCGCCGTCAGGTCCTGCCAGATCGGGTCGGCGTGGGTGGGTCCGGCGAACAGCGCCCCATCCGTGTGGTTGACGATGTCGTCGAGACCGCTGAAGGCGCCCTCCGCTCCCAGCGCTCCGAGGCTCTCACCGAAGACCAGCAGCCGGGGCCGGTGACCGGCCGGCAGCGTCGACCACCGGGCGTACACCCGGTCGAACAGGGCCTTGCCGGCTTCGGCGGGCCGGCCCTGCTCGAGCACAAACGACGACCAGCTCGGCAGATACGAGTACTGGATGCCGACCAGGGCGCTGTCACCGTTGTCCATGTACTCCAGCGCCGCCACAGCCTGCGGATCGATCCAGCCGGTGCCGGTCGTGGTAATCACACACAACGTCTTGCGGGTGAACGCGCCGGTGCGCTCCAGCTCACGGACCGCCAGCAGCGCCTCGCCGTCGAGGGTCGGCGACGAAGCCCGGCCGACGTACACCCGGACGGGATCTTTCGCGGGTACGCCGCTGAACCGGACCAGTTCCGCCGGTCCCGGGCCGCCAGATACGAAGGAACGTCCTTCACGGCCGAGCGAGGCCCAGCTGACCAACGACGTCGGGCTGCCGGACCGGGCGGCGCTCATCGGGGGCAGCGCGCCGCGACTCGTCCCGGCGTCCATCGTGCGGGCCATCGCCGTCACGATCCGGGTCCCTCCGTCATACACCACCTCGTTGAGGGTGCCGATCGACGCCAGCAGGACCGCGGTCAGCGCGATCACCTGCGCGCCGCGTCGCGGCACCCACCGCCGCAACAGCCGGGACAGGACGGCCGCCAGAGCCCACAACATCCGGACCGACCCGGTCAGGACGACGAACACGGCGACGCTCAACACCAGCACAGCCACATAGGCGTACCGCGACGGTGGTTGCTGCCCCATCAGCCGATGGATGTCCCGCTGCCACACCGAACCTCGGTACAGCGAGACGGCGACGAGCGGCACCGACAGCCCGGCGAACACCCGCCAGCCGACCCGACGAACACCCGGTCGATGACGCCGCGGGATCAGCCGAATCACCAGGGCGCCGAACGCGAACCCGACGGCATACCCGAGGGACGCGGACAGACCACCGATGAGCCCCTGCTGCACCCACGTCCGCGGCAACAGCGAAGGGGTCAACGACAGGCACAACCACACCACCGCGAAGGACGCTCCAGCCAGACTGCGGCCGTACGACGCGAACCATCGGCGGACCGGTCGTCGACGCGCCGCACGGACGGCGGATCCCGGCGGCGTCGACATCGGGCTCCGCGCCAGGCTCGTCGCGCTTGTCGTCACGCTACGTCCCCTCACTCCGCGTCTGATCTGGCTGGCATGGTGGTCGGCGGAATCGTGGCGTCTCGGCGAGCCGCGCCAGTCCCGTTCCATTGCAGCTCTGATCCGGCCGGGTCGGGCAGTGCCGCACGGCCCCAGCAGAGGCGCCGAAGGTCTTGCGGGTCGGGCGACCGGCACGGGACACACATGTCGACGGGCGTCTCGTAGAGCGCGCCAGTGCGACGCCATCACGACCGGTCGGCGCCGCACACCACAGCCTGTCCCCGCCTATGCGCGGCCGGCCCGGCATCCGCGTGGCCTGGTCCGGCACAAGGCCTTGCGTTGGGCCCACCACGGCGGGTCATCCATCGCCAGGCTCCTCCATGCCGTGTCCATGGGCGCATGGGGTCAGTTCTGTTCCGGCTCCATGGTGATCGCGCCGCATGGACACTCGGCGGCACACAACCCGCAGCCTTTGCAGTAGTCGTAGTCGATGGCGTATCCGTTCGCGCCGTCGATTTTCAGGACGGCGTTGTCGGGGCACACCCCGAAGCAGTTGTCGCAACCGAAACAGTTGCCGCACGACATGCAGCGCCTGGCCTCGTAGAGGGCGGTGTCACCGTCGAGTCCGCCGACCACTTCGCTGAAGTCGGCGGTACGGCGGGCGGCGTCCAGGCGGGGGCGGATCGCGTGCGGAGCGTCGCTGTAGTACCAGGTGTTCAGGGCACCGAAGGCGACTGGTTCACGTCCTGCCGTGCCCACCCCGACCGTCTCAGCTGCGATGTGTCGAAGCCACCGATCGATGTGCTCCGCCGCGGTCCTGCCGTGACCGATTCCGCTGGTGACCGAGCGGGCGGAGGGGACGAGGTCACCGCCGGCGAAGACACCCGGATGGCCGGTCATCATCGCCGCGTCGACCTGGACGACGCCGTCGGCGATCTGGATGTCGGGGACGGTGTCGAGCATGCTGCGGTCGACATCCTGCCCGAGGGCGAGGATCACGGCGTCGCCGGCGAGATGCTCGTATTCGCCGGTGGGTTCAGGGTTGCCGTGCTCGTCCAACACCATCTTCTCGAGGGTCATCGTGCCGTCGTCGACGGCGGTGATGGTGCGCAGCCATCTGAGCTGGACGCCCTCCTCGACGGCTTCCTGCAACTCGATGGCATTGGCGGGCATCTGCGCCTGGGTGCGGCGGTAGACGACGATCGCATCGTCGGCGCCGAGCCGACGTGCCGTGCGGGCGACGTCCATCGCGGTGTTGCCGCCGCCGTAGACAACGACGGTACGGCCCAGCTGCGGGCGCCCTCCGGCGGCGGCGTCGCCGAGGACCGAGAGCGCGTCGAGGATGCGGGCGGCCTGCCCGGCCGGAATGTAGGCGCGGTGGCCGAGTTGCGCGCCGATAGCCAGGAATACCGCGTCGAAGCGTCCGTGCCGCATCGTCGCGTGGAGGTCGGTGATACGTGCGTTGAGCTTGAGGGTGATGTCGAGGGCGAGCAGCCGGTCGATCTCGGCGTCGAGGATCTCGCGGGGAAGGCGGAAGGTGGGGATGCCGAACCGCATCATCCCGCCGGTCTGCGCGCCTGCCTCGTGGATTTCGACCGCGTGTCCTCGCAGCCGCAGGTGATAGGCCGCGGACAGACCGGCCGGGCCGGCGCCGACGATCAGGACTCGCTTGCCTGACGGAACGCCGGGCGCCGGCAGCGCCCAGCCTTGTCGGATCGCCTCGTCGCCGAGGTAGCGCTCGACCGAGTTGATGCCCACGGCGGTGTCGACCTGGGCCCGGTTGCACGCGGTCTCACACGGGTGATAGCAGACACGGCCCATGACCGCCGGGAACGGGTTGTCCGCCACCAGGCGCCGCCACGCGGTCTCGTAGCTGCCGTCCTCGGCGGCGTACAGCCAGCCCTGGACCTGTTCGCCGGCGGGGCAGGCGTGATTGCACGGCGGTAAGCCGTCGATGTAGACCGGGCGCTCGCTGCGCCAGGTGCCGGTGTGGTTGGCGAGGCTGGAACGGATGTCCAGGGTGATCGCAAAGGGCTTGTCCATCGGGTCACGCCTCCCGGGTGAGCAGACCGTAGCGGGCGATGTTGCGGTCGGCGAGCGCCTGCAACGCGGCGATGACCTCTGTGCGGGGCGGATCGCCGAACAGGTGGGCGTAGCGCTTCTGCGGCCGTAGGTACTCCTGCACCGGGACCTGATCCCGGATCGGCAGTACCGAGGTGACCTCACCGTGTTCGGCCTCGAACAGCGGGAACAGGCCGCTGCGCTGGGCGAGGCGGGCCAGCGCGATGGTGTCGGCGGGCGCTGATCCCCAGCCGAGCGGGCAGGGGACGAGGACGTGCAGGTAGCGGGCGCCGCGCAGGGACATCGCCCGCTCCACTTTCGCTTCGAGGTCGTGCAGTTCGGCGACGGTGGCGGTGGCGACGTACGGGATCTCGTGCGCCATCGCGATGCGCGGCATGTCCTTGCCCTTGCCGAAGTCGTTGCCCGGGTGCGGCCCGACGGCCGGCGTCGTGGCCGTGCGGGCGGCGGGCGGGGTGGCGCCGGAGCGCTGGACGCCGGTGTTCATGTAGGCCTCGTTGTCGTAGCAGACGAAGAGCACGTCGTCGTTGCGTTCGAACATCCCGGACAGGCACGCCATCCCGATGTCGACGGTGCCGCCGTCGCCGCCCTGCGCCAGTACGCGGACGCCTTCGGCGCCTCTCGCGCGGACGGCCGCGGCGACGCCGGTGGCGACGGATGCGGCGTTGGCGAACAGCGAGTGCAGCCACGGCAGTTGCCAGGAGCTTTCCGGGTACGGGGTGGAGAAGACTTCCAGGCAGCCGGTGGCGTTGACCGCGACGAGACGGCCCTTGGTGGCCCGATAGGCGGTGTCCATGACGTAGCGGGCGGCGAGTGCTTCGCCGCAGCCCTGGCAGGCGCGGTGCCCGGAGTTGAGTGCGTTGCGCCGGTCGGGGTTGGCCTGCTCGGTGCGCAGGTCCGCGTCGAGCAGCCGGTTGCCGACGGCGCGACTGCCGACCTGGTAGAACTTCAGGTTCTGGCCGGTCATGGCGGTCACCTCACGTCGATTCGTGGCGGGGCGGCGGACCGGTGCGGATGGTGTGCGACATCGTCGAGCCGCGCGATCTCCTGGGCGACGACCTGAGTGCGCAGGTCGAGGAAGCTCAGCTCGGGCAGTCGGCCGGCGTGGGCGTCGTCGAGCATGGTGCGCAGCGACGCCCGGGTCACCGCGCGACCGCCCAGGCCCGCCACGACCGTGCTGATCCGGGTGGGGAGACCGGCGAGGGCGGCACGTACGTCGGCGGACACGATCCCGCCCGCGCCGGGTGCGAACGCCCGCTCCAGCACGACGACGTGGTCCGCGTCGGCGAGGGCCCGGCGCACGTCGGCCGCGGGAAAGGGCCGGTACAGCGTCAGGGTGACGACACCGACCGGCTTGTCGTAGTCGTCGACGGTGTCCTTGACGGTCCCGATGACCGAGCCGAGCGCTACGACGACCGTCCTGGCGCCCGCGTTGCGGTAGGTCGAAACCGCTGACAGGGCCTGACCGGTGGCTGCTGCGTATTCGTCGGCGAGTTCCGGGAACCGTACCAGCGCCTGGGTGAGCTGGTGGTGGGCGAGGTAGCGCACCTCGGTGAACGCCTCGGGACCGACCATGGCGCCGATGGTGACCGGCTCGTCCGGGTCGAGGACCTGGCGCGGCTGATATGTGGGCAGGTAGTCGTCGACCTGCCGCGGCGTGGGCAACTCGATCGGTTCAAAGGCGTGGGTGAGCACGAACCCGTCGACGCACACCATCACCGGCACCGACAGGGTCTCCGCCAGCCGGAACGCGATGACGTGCAGCCCGACCGCCGCCTGGTTGTCCTCGGCGTAGAGCTGGATCCAGCCGCAGTCGCGTTGACTCATCGCGTCGGACTGGTCGTTCCAGATGTTGATCGGCGCGCCGATGGCCCGGTTCGCCACCGTCATCACGATCGGCAGCCCGAGGCCGGCCGCGTTGAATAGCGCCTCGGCCATGTACAGCAGGCCCTGACTGGCGGTGGCCGTGTAGGCGCGGGCACCGGCCGCGGACGCACCGATCGCGGCGGACATCGCCGCGAACTCCGACTCCACCGTGATGAATTCGCACGGCGTCAGGGTGCCGACTTTGACCATGGCACCGACCGCCTCGACGATGTGGGTCTGCGGGGTGATCGGGTAGGCGGGCACGACCTGCGGTCGGCACCGGGCGACGGTCCTCGCGATCGCCGTCGAACCCTCCATCTGCTCACGCATGCTGAGCCTCCCGCACGGTGTCGTAGGCAGCGCGTCCCGCGGTCACATTTGCCTTGGCGACCGGCCCGTGGAAGCGGTCGCGTACGGCGGATTCGATGGACGCGAAGCTGACCGACCCGGTCTGCGCGGCGAAGGCGCCGAGCAGACACACGTTCGGCACCGGCCGTCCGATGTGCTGCCGAGCCAGGTCGGTCGCGGCAACCGTGAGGATCCGCCTACGGTCGAGGCGATCGGCGAGATCGCAGATACCCAGCTCTTCTACGGAGCGCGTCGAGTTGATGAGCACGTATCCCGCCGGCGCCAGCCCGGCGAACAGGTCGACGTGGTGCAGCAGCGTCGCGTCGACGACGATCACCGCGTCCGGTGCCGCCACCGGCTCCCGCAGGCGGATCGGCTGATCGGCGATGCGGCAGTACGACACGACCGGGGCACCCATGCGTTCGGAGCCGAAGCTGGGGAACGCCTGTGCCTCGTGGCCGTCGCGGAAGGCCGCCACCGACAGCAGTTCGGCCGCCGTCACGACGCCCTGGCCGCCGCGTCCGTGAATCCGGATTTCGAACATTCGCTTCAGCCCTTCGCGACGTGGCGAGTCGGGTCGACGAGGCGGGGGAGGTAGCCCTGACCCGGCCGTGTCGATTGCGGCGCTGATACCTGCATGCGCTGAGCCTCTCCCTGCCGTAGCTGCACGGGCAGGGCCGAATGTCACGCCGCAGCGGGTACCTTCGGCGGATCATCAGGTCACGTCGCATATGCCTTGAGTCCGGCGAGGAGTGCGGTGAGCCCGGCTTTGGCGTCGGCGAACAGCATCGCGGTCTTGGGGTTGGTGTAGAGCTCGTTGTCGATGCCGGCGTAGCCATGGCCCAGCGATCGTTTGATGACGATGACGCTCTTGGCATGGTCGACGTCGAGGATCGGCATGCCGGACACCGCGTTGCCGGGCCTTCGGGCGGCCGGGTTGGTGACGTCGTTGGCGCCGACGACGAGGACGACGTCGGCGCGGACGAATTCTGGATTGATCTCGTCGATGTCCTTGAGTTGAGGGTACGGAGCGTTCGCCTCGGCGAGCAGCACATTCATGTGCCCCGGCATGCGGCCTGCGACGGGGTGGATGCCGTAGGAGACCTCCACGCCGTGGTCGCTCAGCGCTTGGGCGAGGGCGACGACTTCGTGTTGGGCCTGGGCGGCGGCGAGACCGTATCCGGGAACGATGATCACTTTGCTGGCGTAGGCGAGCTGGATCGCCGCGTCGTCGACCGTGATATCGCGGACCTGGCCGGTGACGGCGATTCCTGGGTTGATGGCTTGCTCGTCGCCGGCGCCGAAGCCTCCGGCGATGATGTTGCCGATGGACCGGTTCATAGCATCGGCCATCAGTTTGGTGAGGATGGTACCGGCGGCCCCGACAAGGGCACCGGCGATGATCAGCGGGCTGCTGTCGATGACGAAGCCGGCCATCGCCACGGCAGTGCCGGTGAACGCATTGAGCAGCGAGATCACGACAGGCATGTCGGCGCCGCCGATCGGCAACGTCATCAGCACCCCGACACCGAGTCCCCCTGCCGCGACCAGGCACAGGATGGCGATCCCGCCATGTCCGGCCAGATACGCGGCGCCGGCGGCGGCACCCGTGGCAGCGAAGAGCAGGTTAAGGGCGCGCCCGCTGCGGAACGTGATCGGTCTACCGGGGATTCCGCCCGCAAGTTTGCCGGAGGCGACCAGGGATCCACTGAACGTGACGGCGCCGATGAACACGTCCAACACCGTCGTGAGCGTCGTCCGCACCGGCGCCGAGGACAGGTCGACCGATCCGGTGTGCCTGACAGCGTCGCCGAAGGCGATCAGGGCGGCAGCGCCGCCACCGACCGCGTTGAACAGCGACACCAACTGTGGCATGGCGGTCATCCGGACCTTCCGCGCGGTGGCCAAACCGGCGATCGCACCTGCGGCGACACCGACGGTGAGGACAGCGATCGCGGCGGCGGTGATGACATGGTCTTGGGCGAGCAGCACGACGGTGGTGGCCACCGCGGCAGTCATCCCGATCGCGGAGATCTGATTGCCGCGCCGCGCGGTCGCCGGTGAGGTCATCAGATGCAGCCCGAGCACGAAGCAGACGGCGGCCGCGAGATAGACGACGTGGATGGTGCTGTCGAACGCGGTCACGACCGCTCCTTCCCCTTCATGTCCGCCGCACCGGTGGGGTGGGTGCGGAACATGGCGAGCATCCGGTCGGTGACGATGTAGCCGCCAACCACGTTCATCGCCGCGAACCCGGCGGCGACCAGCAGGATGAGGTAGCCGAGGAGGGTGTCGGTGGTCGCGGCGAGGACCATCACGCCGACGAGCACGACGCCGTGAATGGCGTTGGCGCCGGACATCAGCGGCGTGTGCAGCGTGGCCGGCACCTTGGTGATGACCTCGAAGCCGACGAGCAGGCTGAGCACGAAGATGGTGATGTCGGCGAACAGCAGCGGGGTCATGATCCGACCTCCAGGCAGGCGTGCGTGAGCGCGTTCGTGATCCGTGGGTGCACGACCTGCCCGTCGTGGGTGATCAGGACTCCGGCCTGCAGATCGTCAGCCGGGTCCAGCACGAGGGCACCGTCGTGGACGAGGTAGGTGAGCAGGGCGGTGATGTTGCGCGAGTAGGAGATGGACGCGGCTCGCGGTACGGCGGACGGGAGGTTCCCGGCGCCGATGATCGTCACACCGTTGTCCGTGACGACGGTCGCGTCGGCGACGGAGCCGTCGACGTTGCCGCCGAGCGGGCCGGCGGCCAGGTCGACCACGACGGAGCCCGGTCGCATCCCTGCGACGGCGGTCGCGGAGACCAGCCGTGGTGGGCGCCGGCCGGGAACCTGGGCGGTCGTGATGACCACGTCGAACCGGCCGATGGCGGCGTCCATCGCGTCCCGCTGGGCGTGGGCTTCGTCCTCGCTGAGCTCCCGTGCGTAACCGCCGGCACCGGCCGCGGAAACCGCGGCGGGTAGATCGAGCACGGTGGCTCCGGTCGAGGCGATGTCCGCGTGGGCGGCTTCACGCACGTCGTACCCGGTCACGAGCGCACCGAGGCGACGCGCGGTCGCGATGGCCTGCAGCCCGGCGACGCCGGCGCCGAGGACCAGAACCTGCGCGGGTCGAGTGGTGCCGGCCGCGGTCATCAGCATCGGGAAGTACGCGCCGTAGGTGTCGGCGGCGACGAGGACCGCCTTGTAGCCCGCGACGTTCGCCTGCGAGGTGAGCGCGTCCATCGCCTGTGCCCGGCTCACGGTGCGCGGCAGCATGTCCAGGCTGATCGCTGTCACCTTCGCCGCCGCGAGCCTCTCCGCCAACCCCGGGTCCGTCAGCGGCTGTAACAGTCCGATGAGGGTCTGACCGGCGTGCATGCGCGCGACGTCGTCGGGTGGGCGTACGCAGAACAGCACGTCGGCCTGGGCGTAGATCTCGTCGCGGTTGACGATCCGGGCGCCGGCAGCGACGTAGGTGGGGTCCGGGTACCAGGCGGCTTGCCCGGCCCCGGACTCGACCACGACGGCCATACCCGCCGCCACGAGCCGGGTGACACCGTCGGGGGTGAGCGCCACCCGACGCTCATTCCCGGCCGTTTCGCCGACGACACCGAGCGTGATCGTCGTCATCGAGGGTTCCCCACAAACATGCTGCTCAGAGCAGCTAGACGAGGCGGGCCGGTCTCCACGTCGCGGATATGCTGTTGGGATCCCAGGTCGGTGACGACCGCTGCTCTCATGACGTCGTCCGTTTCGCTCAGGACCGGCTCGGAGCCGGTCTCGGTGACAGGCTCGCCGTATCTTGATGTCGGCGGTACCGACGGACCTCCCGCCGTGCTAGGACTAAAGTCCCCGCCCGGGCCGCTACCGCGTCGGCTGCTGCCCGACACCATGCACCGCCCCGTCTGAGCGCAGGCAGGACGGAGACCGCACCACGGGTGTCGGCTGGAGGTAATAGCCCTCGACGAAGGCGACGGCGTGAGCGCCGACGGTAGGCCCGCCGCCCTGGCGGCCCGGGCCGAAGGCCTGTGGGTGCCAGAAAGTCGGTCAGCCTACGCGGCCTGCGAGTATTCGCCGACCATGCCGCCGAGGCGATCACGCCGCAGCACCCTGTGGGGCTCGAGAATTGGGTCACGCCGGATGGCCTGCGGTTCTGCGCATGCCCAACGCCGCCGTGCCCGACACGATGGAGGGCATGAGCGCCTCGTTGGTATACCTGCTACTGCGCCAGGTTCTGCAGATGTTGACCCAGCTCGCCCGCGACGGTGGGGCCAAGGATGTGGAGATCCTCGTGCTCCGGCATCAGGTGGCGGTGCTACGCCGCCAGGTGAACCGACCCAAGCTTCAACCGGCTGACCGGTTGGTGTTGGCGGTGTTGTCGCGGCTGCTGCCCCGTCCACGCTGGTCGGTGTTCTTCGTGACCCCAGCGACCCTGTTGCGCTGGCATCGGGAGCTTGTCGCCCGGCGGTGGACGTACCCGCATGCGCGGCCCGGCCGGCCACCGATCGACAAGCAGGTCCGTGACCTGGTGCTACGACTCGCGGCGGAGAACCCGACCTGGGGCCACCGCCGCATCCAGGGTGAGCTGGTCGGCCTGGGCTACCGGGTGGCGGCCAGCACCGTCTGGAAGATCCTGCACAACGCCAGCATCGACCCGGCACCGCGCCGGTCGGGGCAGACCTGGAAGCAGTTCCTGGCCGCCCAAGCCCACACGATCCTGGCGTGCGATTTCTTCACGGTCGACACCGTATTCCTCAAACGGATCTACGTGCTGTTCTTCGTCGAGATCGCGACCCGCCAGGTCTACGTCGTCGGGGCGACCGCCCATCCGAGCGGCGCCTGGGTGGCGCAGCAGGCGCGCAACCTGCTCATGCACCTCGATCAGCGTGCTGTTGGGCTGCGGTTCCTGCTGCGCGACCGGGACACGAAATTCACGGCGGTCTTCGACGCGGTGTTCGCGGCGGAGGGCATCGACGTGATCAAGACTCCGCCGCGGGCGCCTCGGGCGAACTCATTCGCCGAACGCTGGGTGGGCACCGTGCGCCGGGAGTGCACCGACCGGATGCTCATCGTCGGCGAGCGGCACCTGACGACGGTACTCGGCGAGTACACCCGCCACTACAACGATCACCGGCCGCATCGTTCACTGGATCAGCGGCCGCCGAATCCTTCACCGCACGTCGTTGACCTGAACGGTGCCCGGGTCCAACGGCAACCGATCCTCGGCGGATTGATCAACGAGTATTCGCAGGCAGCGTAGCCGAACGGACTTTACGAGCCCTACAGGCCGACGACTGCACCGCCTGGAACCCGATCCCCTCACCGCTCCCGTCGTGCAGCGCATCTACGCCGAGTACCTCGCCGGACAAGGCATCTTCGCCATCGCCGAAGGACTCACCCGCGACGGCATCCTCTCCCCCTCGGCCTACGACCGGCGACGCAACCCACACCGCACCACCACGGCATGGAGCAAGAGCGCCATCCGCGTCATCCTGACCAACCCTCGCTACACCGGCCGCCAGGTGTGGAACAAACAACGCAAGACCGAAATCCTGATCGATGTCGACGACGTCGCCCTTGGACACGAAACCAAACTGCGCTGGAACCCCACCAACGAGTGGATCTACTCCGGCGCCCTGGCACACGAACCACTCATCGATGACGAGACGTATACCCGCACCCAGACGCTGATCGCCAGTGCGGGAAGGCGTCCCGATGGGGTCACGAAGCCCCGGGCCAGCAAGCGCAACTACGTGCTGTCCGGCCTCCTGCAGTGCGGCATCTGCCAACGGCGCATGATCGGCAGCTTCAACAACGACCGCAACAACTACCGCTGCACCTACGCCGCCGAGTACGCCGACGCGAACCGCATCGCGCACCCCCGCAGCGTCTATGTCCGCGAGGACCACATCCTCGAACAACTCGACCCATGGCTCGCCCGAGCCTTCTCACCCAGCCGACTCACCGCAACCGTCCGAGCGATGGCCGAAGCGCAACACGACGACGCCGATCAACAGGCGATCAAGGCAGCACGGGAAAACCTCGCCACCTGCGCAACCCGGCTGGACCGCTACCGTGCCGCTCTCGACAGCGGAGCCGACCCCACCGTCGTCAGCCGATGGATCGCCGACGTCCAAGCAGAACAGGTCACCGCCGAGGCCAAGCTGCGCAGCCTCACCGGACGGCAGACTATGAGCCCTGACGAGATACGCCACATCGTAGAAGCCTTGGGCAACATCACCGCGGTGCTTCGCGACGCCGCCCCCGCCGACAAGGCCCTGATCTACCGCGAATTGGGGCTGACTCTGACCTACCGGCCGACAGCCCGCACGGTATCCGCTCAGGCAAACCCAAGTGGATCATGTACTAAATTGTGTCCGAGGGGGGATCTGAACTCTCCTATGTAGCATCCGTTATACAAACGGGTGCTCATGCGGTAAAGCCTAGCACCTCACGGTGCGGTAACTGGATAGGTCCCTGAATCGAGGCGCGTTGAGCAATCGTCAAGACTTGTGGATGAGAAATCTTTGATCAGGCGGCGGCAGTGATGGCGATGGATTCCTGACCTGTCCGTTCGACGAGGTGGCCGCGTTCGAAGCGGGCGCCGGCGCGGACGAGGGCGACAAGGTGTGGTGCGTTGACCGCCCGCCACCGGGCCTGGGCGGCCTCGATGAGTTTGAACGCCATGGCCAGGCCGGCGGCCTTCGATCCAGGGCCCTTGGTGACCTTCGTGCGGTGCCGCACGGTCGCGAACGTCGACTCGATCGGGTTCGTGGTGCGCAGGTGCACCCAGTGCTCGGCGGGGTAGTCGTAGAACGCGAGGAGCTCGTCGAGGTCATCGGTGACCTTGGCGACGGCCTTAGCGAACTTGGCGCCGTAGGCGAGCTTGAACGCGGCGACGGCGCGGCGGGCGTGGTCGCGGTCCTCGGCGTTCCAGACCTCGGCGAGGGCCTTCTTCGCGCCGGGATGCGCGGACTTCGGCAGCGCAGCGAGGACGTTGCCGATCTTGTGGAACCAGCAGCGCTGCTCACGGGTTTCGGGCAACACCTCACGTAACGCCGACCAGAAGCCGAGCGCGCCGTCGCCGACGGCCAGGACCGGGGCGCGCATCCCGCGGCGTTTACAGTCGCGTAGCAGGTCCGCCCAGGAGCCGGACGACTCGCGGTAGCCCTCGGCCAGGGCGATGAGTTCCTTGGTGCCGTCGACGCGGACGCCGATCATGACGAGCAGGCACAGTTTCTCCTCGTCGAGGCGCACGTTGAGGTGCACCCCGTCCGCCCACAGGTAGACATAGTCCACACCCGAGAGGTCGCGGTCGGCGAACTGGCGGGCCTCGTCCTGCCACTGCACGGTCAGCCGGGTGATCACCGCCGCGGACAGTCCCGAGCCGGTGCCGAGGAAGTTCTCCAGCGCGGGGGCGAAGTCCTGCGACGACAGGCCATGCAGGTAGAGCAGCGGTAACACCTCGGTGATCTTCGGCGACTTACGGCACCACGCCGGCAGGATCGCCGACGAGTACCGCTGACGCTCGCCGGCGTCGTCGACGCGTTTGTCGTTGACCCGCGGCGCGGCGACCTCCACGGCCCCGGCCGCGGTCAGGACCTTCCGCGGCTGGGCGTGACCGTTACGCACGACCAACCGCCGCCCGGCATCGTCGACGTCGCCGGTGTGCGCAGCGATATACGCAGCCACCTCGGCTTCGAGGGCAGCGGCGAGCATCCTACGGGCACCGTCCCGCACGATCTCGTCGATCAACGACCCACCCGCCCCGGCCGGGACCGATCCGGTCGCTGGCGTGGGGTCATCAGGGTTGACTACCGTGAGCACGGGCGTACCTTCCCGACCCGCGCTGGCAGGCGCGGGCCTTGCTGGAAACCTTCATCGGCTATCCCCGGGAAGGTACGCCCCTCCCAAGGTCATCCACAGGTTTCAAGCATTGCTCAGGCGCGTTGGAGCCGGTGGTCAGGCGGTGGTGGGGATCCAGGGGTTGCCGGCGGCGGCGGTGATGAGGGCGTCGAGCATGCCGAGGCCGTTTCGGGTGGCGGTGGCTGTGTAGCTGCGGATCGCAGCGAAGTGTTCGGCTCCCGTGAGGGTGCGCATGCTGCCGGAGACTTTGATCCTCAGTTTCGGCATGCGGATGGTCCGCTCGGCCGGGTTGTTGTCGAACGGGACGGCGGGGTTGGTGACGAAGCGCAGGTAGTCGTCGCGGCGGTCACGCAGCCGGACGAACAGGGCGTGATGCTTGCGTTCGAGCTTGCTCGCGCGTTCGGCGGTGGCTTGGGCGCCGAGCACGACCGCGCTGCGCAACAGGTGCAGGTGGTAGGCGAGGTCGGCCTGATCAGGTGTGGCGTCGGCGGTGTGCGCGGTGCCGACGAGCTGGTTCAGCTGCCGCAGGGCGCTGATGGCCTGGCCGGCGAGGTCGGCGACCAGGCCGGTGGCGGTGTCGGTGACATAGATCAACTCGCGGAGCGCGTGGGCGTTGCACAGCGCGTGGACCGCGTCGGTGTAGGTGTCGTACGGCGCCCACGCGTCATGCACCGCGACCCCGCGGAACCGCGGGAGGATCCCGATCTCGTCCATCGCGATGGTGCCGCGTTTCGGGTGCACGGCGAGGAGCACGTCGGTGGGTGTGGAGGCGGAGTGCAGCCACGCGAGACGGCCTGCGGTGCGCATCCCGGTCTCGTCGAAATGGGCTACCGGTGCGGCGGCGACGCGTCCGGCGATCACCGGCAGCACGCGGTCGATGATGCCCAGGGCGGTGCGTTTCACCCAGCCGGCCACGGTGCCCGCCGCGACCGGCACCCCGAACAGGTCCTTGATCGCCGCCGCCGTGCGTGACACCGACAGGAACTGCCCGTGCAGCAGGTAGACGCCGATCCCGGCCAGACGCGGCCCGTACACGACCGGCGCGGACGCCTCTGGCGGCGCGGGCGCGGTGGTGTGATGCCCACACGCACAGGCCAAAGTGATCAGCTGATGCTCGGTCACCTGAGGCTTCGGCTCCGGAAGGTCGATCACCTGCCGCCGGGTCACCTCGATCTCGGTAGCCGCCGCCAGGCTCTTCCCGCACCCGGCGCAAACCGCGGGCCGGTGCCGGAGCACCACGTCCGGGTCCGCCACCCGTTCCAAGGTGACACCGTCCTGACCCTTCGGCCGTCCCGGACCCCGACCCGACCGCCCGCGCAACGACTTCGGCGCCGGCTTGGCCAACCCGTCCGACGAGGGAGGCTTCGACGAGTTCGACGACGACAACTTCAACCGGGCTTCCAGATCCGCAACCCGCGCGAGAGCCTGCTCCAACCGGGCGGTCAACTCCACGACGTGCGCAACCAGCTCGTCATACGACGGCAACGACTCGGCAGGCACAACCCGCCAAGCTACCAGCCTCCACAACAGACACCACAACCGCCTGACGACCTATCCAGTCACACGGTGCGTAAACACTACACGCGCGAGCTGCCTATGAGCATCAATTAATTACCCAAGGAAGCCGATTCAATGCGCCTGCAGAGACGACAGCAGCGTAGTCAGTCCAGGCAGGAAGAATTGGGCCGCCGTCAGGCAGACTCAGAGCTGGAGTTCACGCGGTAGCAACAGGGACGGCGCGGCGGTGAGGCCATGGCGGAGGGGCTATGGAGCCGCTGGGCTCGGCCAGCGGCTCGGCCTGTCGTGGTGCCGCCAGTCGGGCGACACCCTGGGTGGTGAGCAGGATCAGAAGCGCGCCGAAGCCTGGGGCGCCAGGGCGGGCCCAACAAGGCCTGCCCCGCGGTGAACGGGTGGCCCTCAGGGCTACTGACTTACTGCCGTCGGCAGTAGCGAACGGCGGAAGCGCCCCCAGCCAAGATTGAGCTCTTTCTCGGCCAGCCGGGGCAGGAGGCTCCCGAGGCCCGGGAACTGTCCGGACGTCAATCGGCCGAAGCCTTGAGGGCATCGCTTATCGCTGGGTACCGGATGTGTTCCTGCTCTAGCCGGAGGGACGGTGCGAATGCGTCATTGACGAGGTCGTCAACAAGTGCCCGCTCTTGTTTCGTAAGCTGCGGAAGTGATCGGCGGGTGGGGGTCGGTTCGCGACCCCAGTGTGCGCGGTGGGCGAGTAGGGTTTCGCGGTCCATGAGAATTGAGCGTGTGTGTGAGAAGGCGGCGCGTAGGCGATCGAGAATGGCGAAGCCGTGCGTGTCGATGTCGCCCCAGTAGATGAGGTTGCGGTCGCGGAGCCATGTCAGGGGCTCCAGTTTCGCGACGGCGTAGCCGCTGCCGAGGATCACGGCAGCGCCGTGGACGGGCGGGAAGGCGAGGAAGGTGGTTTCGTTCTCGACGACATAGACGGTCGCCACAGGCGGGGGTGTGGTAGCCAGTTCGCTCGCGCGGACGGTGAGGTCGCTGTACGGCATGGGGCGGTGGTGGTTGTCGAGGAAGCGGATTCGAACGAGCAGAGGCTTGGGCCGTAGTCCGTAGCGTTCAGCGAAGGCTGACGGCGGGTGAGCGACGTTGACTCGATCAGCGGGGAGGTGTCGGTCGAGTAGCTCGGCAAGGATGCTGCGGCGGGTTTCGACGAACTTGGTGTCGACGTCGCGGACGTCGATCTGTCGCAGGTAGGTGGCGGGATCGGCGTGATGGTCGATCCACGCGACCGTGTCGAGCAGGCGAGTTGTCAATCCCCTGGAAGCGTGGAGGGTTGTTTAAGCTGCCTGAGCCCGGCGGGCTTCGGCGATGAAGTGTTCGTAGTCGACGGGTGACATGCCGTCGCAGGCGCTGTGACGTCTGCGGACGTTGTAGAAGTCGACGATCCAGGTGGCGATCTTGAGTCGGGCCTCGGATCGGGTGCGGAACCGTTGCCGGTGGATGTACTCGACCTTGATGGTGGAGTTGAACGCCTCCGCGGCGGCGTTGTCCAGGGCGCAGCCGACCCGGCCCATCGACTGTAGGACACCGAGGCGGCGGCAGGCCTTGGCGTAGTCGGCGGCGGTGTACTCGCTGCCGCGGTCGCTGTGGAAGATCACTCCGTCGACGGTGCCGCCGCGGGTCGCGGCGGCCATGCCCAGGGTCGCCTGGGTCAGGTCGGCGTCGTGATGCGCGCTCATCGCGTAGCCGAGCAGCCGCCTCGAGTACAGGTCGATCACCGTGGCCAGGTAGAGCTTGCCCTCGTCGGTGACGACCTCGGTGATGTCGCCGCACCACAACACGTCCGGCGCGACGGCGGTGAACTGCCGCCGCACCCGGTCCGGCGCCACCGGGCGTTTGCCCTGCTTGGTGAGGCTGCATCGGCGTCGCGGGGTGCGTCCGGCCAGACCCAGCTGCGCCATGCGCGCCGCGACGGTGTTGACCGACACCTGCCACCCGTCGGCGTGCAGATCCTGGGTCACCCGGGGAGAGCCGTACGTGCCGCCGGAGGCGTCAAACGCGGCCCGGATCGCCTCATCAAGGGCGTCGCGGCGGGTCTGCCGCGCGGTGGGCCGCCGGTCACGCCACTTGTAGAACCACGACTGCGACAGTCCCAACGCCCGACAGGTCACCGCGTGCGGCACGGCGTGCTCGGTCCTCTGAGCGGCGACGAACCCGGCCACAGTCACTTCGTCGCCTCCTTGACCCACAGGACCACGGATCGCTTGAGCACATCGCGCTCCATCGCCAGCTCGGCGTTCTCCTTGCGCAGCCGAGCCAGCTCGGCGCGTTCGTCCTCACCGAGACCGCCGGCGGCGGCCTCACCCCGAGCCCGCCGGTCCTGCGCCACCCAGTTGGCCAAGGTGCCGTCGTTGATCCCCAGGTCCCGAGCGACCTGCGCGATCGGCTTGCCCGTCTCCCGCACGATCCGCACGGCGCCCTCACGGAACTCCCGGTCGAACCGCCGCCTCGTCTCAGCCATGACCATCTATCCCCTTAGGTCCGGCCTCCACGCTATCGGGGGAACCTCACGAGTCCAGTCCTGTTCGTGGGTGAGGAGCTTCATCGGGCGCTCGGCGGCCCACGCGGCTATCGGAGGTGAGACGGCGCGGGTTAGGTCGAGGAGGGTTTGATAGCGGTGGACCTGGGCCTGGACGCCGAGCGTTCGCCAGAGGGCGTCTGGCGTGTCGATCCATGCCTTGTGCGGGAGTTGGTTGGTGCCGATGAGCCGGCCGCCTACGCTGCGGTACTCGACACGCAGGGATCGGCCGTCGACTTCGCGCCAGCGGGTGGCCCACTGTTGGACATCCCCGAAGTTGTCGGCGGTTTCGGCGGCGGTCGGTCCTTTCAGCGGCACGGCGAGCGGGGTTGGCGATGTGCCGTGGGCAACGTCGCGGAGGAAGTCGCCGCGTTCCCAGCGCCGTCGCAGGACGGCGATGGCGTCCTCGACGATGGTCCATGGGGCTTGTTGGCTGCTGCGGCTGCGCGGCATAGTTATGCCTCCGGGTCGGCGCCAGTGTGGGCCTGTCGCCGGCGGTGGTATTCGTCGATGGTCAGGGTCTGCAGCCGGGAGAAGCTGTCGGTGGGGTTGTCGACGAAGCCGACTGCGGATACGTATGGCTCGATGACGTGGATCTTCTGCAGGGGTGTGACGATCAGCAGTTGCAGGCCGAGACGCTGGAACAGGGCGAGCGCGAAGCGGGTGGAGTCGTCGGAGCCACGGCCGAAGGCTTCGTCGATGACGACGAACCGGAATGTGCCGGTGTTCTCGGCGTCGAGACGGAACTGGTAGGCCAGGGACGCGGCCAGGATGGTGTAGGCGAGCTTCTCTTTCTGCCCTCCGGACTTGCCGCCGGAGTCGGCGTAGGTCTCGTATTCGGTGTCGTCGTCTCGCCAGCGCTCGGTGGCTGTGAAGGTGAACCAGTTGCGGACGTCGGTGACGCGTCTGGTCCAAGCGCGGTCGGTCTCTGTCTGGCCTTCCCGGCCGCGGAAGCGCTCGATGAGGGCTTACCTGCTTCGGCCCTGAGTGGCAAGGGCGCGAATGTTGGTAGTTTGTTGGTATTCCCCGCTTGTGGGTGGACGCGCGGATTCGTCCTTCCGACCCGACAGGTGCCGGATTCTGCGATCGGGTGGGCGGGTCAAGGGTCGGCGGAGCTGATCGCGTAGCGACGCCGTAGGCGCCCTTGACGCGGCTGCCCGTGAGTGGACGATGTCAGGCGCTCGGGTGGAAGGGTTTGGCGGCGTTGTCGGTCGGGGTGTTGAGTGTTGCCTCCTGTGGGGTTCGGTAGGTGCTCGGACCGTGATGTGTCCTCTGTGGAGTGTGGTGGTGCAGGCGCGGGCAGCCAGGCTTACCTAGGCCCACGAGCCGACCGTGCTGGTCATGACCCGGCGACATGATGATCGATTGGTTGTCCCCCGCCTGCGGGGGTTGCGACCGCTCAGTCTTTGGAGGCCGTCCGCGTCGCCCGCACGGCGGAAGATCGCGGCCTGACAGCCCTCTGGCAGGAACTGGTCGCATCGCGCATCGGGTGAGAATGTGGCACCCGCCTGCCCGCCACCTCCACCGGGATCACCCGGTCCCGGTCCAGATGAACGCGTCGTCGCCGAGATCGTTCAGCAGGTGCACCGCCTTCCTGATGATCTTCCGGGCTTCGGAGATCGCGGCACGCTTGCCGTCGATACGCTCCTTGACCGTGGCGTAGTAGGCGTGGTCCGGCGCCGATGCGCGGGCGTGGGTCTTGCCCGCCTCGTAGACGCACCAGCGCAGCACCGCCGGTCCCTGCCGCGACAGGCGCCCGGGACTGGACTTGCCCGCCGAGGAGTACACGGTCACGTCCAGCCCGGCGAACCGGACCGCCTGCCGGGATGAGCGGAACCGCCCGGCGCCGCCCAGCCAGCACACCAGGGCCAGGGCGGTGACCGGTCCGACACCGTACAACGCCTCGCCCAGAACCCGGGCGCCGTGCATCTGCTTGGCCGCGGCCAGCACCTGCCGGCGGACCACGGCCAGCTGTTCATCGCAAACGTCGAGCATCCGCTGGGCGACCGCGACCTGGGTCTGCCCGGCCGGTGACAGCTGCTCGTTGGCGATCCGTTCCAGCCGGCCGAGACCTTCGCTGGTGCTCAGCCCGCCCTCACCCAACGCGGGAGCGCCCTGGTGGAACAACACCGCATGCACCCGCTGTGAGCTTCCACCCCGGGACCGGACACCGGGGTTCTCACGCTGCGAGGGCGTGGGTGTGACGATACCCGAGGCGGGCCTCGGTGGGTGTGCGGTATCCAATGGTCGAATGTAGACGGTTTGTGTTGTAGTAGGCCAGGTAGGCGAAGACCGCTTGGCGAGCGGCGGCGCGGGTGGGCCAGACCTTGGTGCCGACCTCGGTTTTCAGGGTCGCGAAGAAGCTTTCCGCGGCCGCATTGTCATAGCAAGATCCAGTACGGCCCATCGATGCCCGTAGCCGATGTCTGCGCAGGCAGCGGCGGAACTCGGTGGAGGTGTACTGCGATCCGCGGTCCGAGTGGAAGATCGCGCCCTTGCCGGTCAGGCCCCGGCGGGCGGCCAGGGTGATCGCGTTGCAGGCCAGCTCGGCGCGCATGTGCTCGGCCATCGCGTGCCCGACCACCTCGCGGGTGTGCAGGTCGATGACGGTGGCCAGATACAGCCAGCCCTCCTCGGTGGGCAGGTACGTGATGTCGCCGACCAGCTTCTCGCCCGGCGCGGCGGCGGTGAAGCCCCTGCCGAGCAGATCCGGGGCCGGTGGCGCGGTCACATCCTGCTTGGTCAGCGATCGGCGTCGCCGGCGCGTGAAGCCCACGATCCCGCGCTGACGCATGATCCGCTCGACCTTCTTGCGGTTGACCCGCCGGCCGCGCCGGCGTAGCTCCACCGTCACGCGCGGGGACCCGTACGCCTGTCGGTGCGCCGCGTGGATCGCGGTGATCTCCGCAGCGAGCGCGTCCTCGTCCTGCTCACGCTGCTCGCGGGCCTCCGCGGCGTGCAACCACTCGTAGAAGCCCTGGCGGCGCACCCGCAGGACTCGACACAGCCGCGTGACGCCGTAGGTGGCGCGCTCGGCGGAGATGAAGCGGTAGCGGCTGGTCAATGCCCCATCTCCTTGGCAAAATATTGGGCTGCCTTGCGGAGAATGTCCTTCTCCAGCTCCAGCTCCCGCACCCGAGCACGCAGCTTGCGCAGCTCTTCGCGCTCGGTGAGCGTCAACTCGGGCTCCGCGGACCGGCCGCCGGCCTCCCTACGCTCCTCGGCCCGGACCCAACCACGCAGCGTCTCATGGTTGACGCCCAGGTCACGGGCTATCTGCCGCAACGGCGAGTCCGACGAACGGACCAACGCCACCGCGTCCTTACGGAACTGCTCGGTGTACTGCGAGGGACGTGCCACCAGGGCATCCTTCCTCCTGGCTCATCTGCCAGGGATCAGGGTGTCCGGCCCGAGGGGGGAAGCTCACTGGACCCACGCGGTGTGCTCCACCCGAAGATCGTGGTAGGCCTCCAGCAACGCCCGGCACTCCAGCACCCGCCACGGCGGGATCCAACACTGCGGCAGCCGCCCGGTGTCCAGCAACTCGCGGATGTGCCGGGAATCGGTCCGGTCGGTCTTCGCCCGACGCTTACGTCCCCGCAACGCCGCGGTATCGGCCGGCTCGCCCACATGCGCCTCGAACCCAGCGGCGGCCAGCTCCTCAGCCACGTACCGCCACCCAGTGCACCCCTCCAACCCGAACGCCACATCGTCACGGCCGGACAACCGCGACAGCCACGACCGCAGATGCAACCGATCCGCCGGCGCGATCTGCCCCCGCATGACCTCACCAGTGTCGGTATCGACGTAGTCGAACGTCAGCTGCTTCCGGTGGATGTCCAACCCACCTACGATGGCCATGAGAGACCTCCTCACGCTCCCGAGGGTCACGCACGTGATCCGCACGCACGTGTTCTGTCAGAACAATCCTGCTGCGTCTGAGCTGAGGAGGCCTCTCCACGTTCTCTGCCGAAAGCGCCCGTCGATCAGCTCAACCCCAACGGCGGTAGCCGATGCATGTCATCTTTGACCTGGAGGAATTTACGTTCAGAGTATTGCTCGGAGTCATCGTGGCCGAGGGCGTCGTCCGTGCAGGCGCGCAGCTCGGTTCGGAACTCGCGGACCTCGACGTTCGGGCTCGGGTTGCCGTCGAGCCGGATGTAGCGGCCTGGGTTGTAGTCGATCCCGACGAGGGATTCGTTGATCGTGGCGATGCGGTTCTTGATGAGGGCGGCCTGTTGGCGCAGCTGGGAGTGGAAGGTGGCGATGTCGCGGATGGCGTTGGTGTTGAGGTAGGTCTTGAACTCGGCTTCGAAGCGAGGTAGGTCATCGTGGACGAGGCGCTGGTGCATGGTGCGGTACTCGGCGGCGGCCGCGAGCGAGGCGTCCATCTCCGCCGTGTCCAGGGGGTAGGTGCTGCGGAAGGCCGTCATCAGGCTGACCGCCTTGTTGCTCTCCTGGTTCTGCTTCTTCATGACGTCGTCCCGCTGGCGCGCGAGTGTCGTCATGAGTGATTCGCGGAGGCGGTCCCAACCCTCGGGCGTGACCGGTTGGACCGGGATGAGCGTCATGAGCTGCGGGAAGTGGGCACTTGCCGCTTCATGACGTGGGTCGTCGAGAAGCTCGTCGGCCTCTTGGCGGCGAGACTCGGCAGCTTTCAACGCGTTCTCGGTGACGGCGATCTTGTTGCTGTGCTCGTCACGACGGCGTCTCGCGCCCTGCAGCAGTTGCGTGAGGCCCTCCAGTTCGGCGGTGAGTTCGGCGATACCTTGGGTGCCCGACTCGATGCGACGTTTCTCGTCCTGCAGGCGTTCTATCGTGTGTGTGGCTGCTTCCCAGTCGAGGTCGGCGAAGTCCTGGTAGACGGTGATCTTGTGGAGCTCACCCAGCCGCTGGCTTCGGGCTTTGATCTTGCTGGCGAGCTCGCTTTCGGTCTTGCGGGCGGCGTCTAGGAGGCTGTCGATTCGTTGGCCCTGTTCGACGAGGGCGTGGATCTTCGACTCGTTGGACCAGCCAAGGACGTATTGGCTGCGGTCGTCGATGCGTCTGCGGTCGTCTTTCTCGTGGCGTCCAGAAGGGTCCTTAAGCTGGCCAGTCCGGGTGATCGCCTTGGGAGCGCGACGGAAGTCGACCATGGTGGTGACGCATTGGTGTGCCGCGCGGTGGCGAAGTTCCCGTTGCAGCCACGGGGTGAGCGGTGAGTCTTTGAGGTCGAGGGTGTCAAACAGTTGGAGGCCGGCGTTGAGCGGCGGCGTCTCGACGGCCTTGGGCACGGTGGCTGGTACCCGGTAATAGACGAGTCGGCCGTCCAGATGGTGTTCGTCGACCCAGTCGGCAACTGCCCGGTAGTGCGAATCGGGAACGAGCAGCGACAGTGCGAAGCCTCGCAGGACGCGTTCGGCGGCGCCTTCCCACTCGGCGTGTTCGGCGCGGACTTGGACGAGTTCGCCGACGAAGGGTAGTTCGGTTTCGGGTAGGTCGAGGCCAGCGCAGAGACGTTGCCGCAGGGCGAGGTTGTGGCGTGGGATGTTGCTCGGTCGGCCGCTGAGGCTGCGCAGCTCGGCGTTGATCTCGGCTGCGTCCTTTTCCAGGTCACGGACGTGGACGCCTGCGTCGGTGGTAGCAGTGTGTGAAGGTCGGCGATCGCGCTGTCGTGTCGCTGGATTTCCTCGGCGACTGCCATCTGGCGGGTCGCAAAGGTGGTGGCGTCGGCGACGCGGGCGAGTCCGACTGCGTCGAGCAGTGCGTTCAGGCCCGTCATGCGGTCCCTGCGCAGGTCGCGGGTTGCAGAGAGGTCTTTGATCTGTCGCTCGAGTTCCCTGATGCGTCCGCCGCCGAGGCCCTCTCGTGCGAGGTCGGCGCGGCGGTGTTCTTCTTCCAGGGCTCCGATCTCCCCGTCGACCTGGCCGAGCAGTGTCCGGTTTGTAGTGAGCTGGTCGGTCAACTTCGTGATCTGTGCGTCGAGGAGGTCGGCGCTGCGGCGGGCGACGAGGTGCGGCAGGGCGGCGCGTTGTTCGTCGAGGGTTTGCAGCGTTTGGCCGTGCTGGTCGTGTGCGTCGCAGGCCGCGAGAATCGGGGTGAGCCCGGCGATCTGTTCTCGGGCGCGAAGGACCGCGTCATGAGCTCGGTTGAGGTCGTCGAAGTGGTCGATGAGCTGGCGGATCACCGATGCGGCGTCGAAGGGTTCGAGCATGTGGCTGCGGACGAAGTCGTTGAGGTTGCCGACTGCCTTCATCGATACGGTCTGGTGGAACAGGTCCATTGCCTGCTCGGAGGCGATGCCGAGTCTCCTGCGGAAGTCTTGGCCGTACTCGGGGAGGTGATCGGCGATCTTGGCTCCGCGTTGGCGTAGCCGTCGACGTAGTTGGGAGATCTCCGTGCCGAAGTCGAGGAAGTCTTCGCTGATCGACAGGGAGGTACCGACGGTGACGTAGAAGCGCTCGGGTTGGCCGGTGTTGGCATCGTTCAGCCAGAACACTTGGGCGAGGGTCACTGTCGTTCCTAGCGTCTCGTCAGCGAAGACGCCGAGGATCACCGAAAAGCAACTGCCGCTGCGCAATCCGACCGGCTTGGAGGTGCCGGTGGCGTCATTGCTCTCGGACTTGTAGTAGCCGAGAACGTAGGAGCGCAGCGACCGCTCGCGGGTCTCCGCTCCGGCCGCCTTGTTGTAAGAGATCTTGTTGGCTGGTAGCAGCAGCGTCGTTACTGCGTCGACAAGGGTGGACTTGCCAGAGCCGATGTCGCCGGTGAGGAGGCTGTCGGCTCCGTCGAGGTGGAAGGTCCAGACCCGCTGATCAAAGGTGCCCCAGTTGCGGACTTCCAACCGGTGCAGGCGGTAGCCGTGGCGGGTCATGCAGCGTCATCCTCATCTTCGGTGAGTTCGGCGGCGTACTCCGCAAGGCGGGAGTCGAAGTCCGCCAGCCACTGGGCATCGACGAACGCCTTAAGGATGCGGCGCACCTCGAAGCTGGGGTCCTTGTCCTTCGTCCGGCGCAGGAATCCCAGCTCGACGACCTTCGTCAGGTGAGCGTCGATCTGGTCGACTAGGCGGGCGTCGTTGGCGCCAGGGGGCATGAATACCGTCAGCATGTCGATGATCTGGCGGCGGGTCAGCACGAGCCGGGGATCCGCACCACTGGCGTCGGCCTCGGCCAGCTTGCGGCGCAGTAGGGCGAGCAACAGGCTGACGTGGAACGACAGGGACCGACGCGGCACCAGCCGCGGCACAGGCGGGAGATCGGGATCCTCGGGCCGGGATTTCAGATAGGCGTATCCCTCAGACTCATCGATGACGACGACCAACCCGAGCACAGCGACGTAATCACGGACTTGGGGCTGCAGCGCCGCCAAATGTTGCCAGGCCGCCGCATGGGTGTCTCGGTAGACCACACCCTTCATGAGCTGCGTTACCGCCACGGAAAGCGACGGCTCACTCCGTGTGTCCGGCGCGTTCATTCGCTCTCCCCTCCCTCGTCCGGACGAACGTCACCGACGGGGCGGTGACGGTACGGCGGTTGCCCTCGGAATCGGTCCAGGTGATCGACTCGCGGCGTGACTCGTTGAACACCACCTCGAAGGAGGCGTCATTCAGGGACAGGTAGCCCACCAGCTCGGCGAGCCCGTCCGTCGGTGGGTGAGCGCCGATGATGTCCCGCAGCGACGCCTGAGATGCTCCGCGAAGCACGTCGCGCACTGCCGCGACCAGACGCGTGGGGTCGACATACACCTGCTGGAACAGCGCCGACATGTCAACGTCGACTACAGGGTCGGCGGTGCTGGTGCTGTTGACGGCGTGCCGAGCACGGGGTTGGTACAGCGGCCGCTCCATTGGCAGCACGACCTCGACCCGAGTGTCGTCCAGTGACGTTCTCACCCTCGACGTGTCCACATCTCGTAGCGCGAGTGCGCGTGCCTCAATGCTGCGGAGAACGTCCATGACCCGGCGGTTTTCCAGCCACGCCTGATCGTCAAGGAATCGACGAAGCTGCTCCGACAGCAGTCGCACGGTGGCCTGTGTCCGGCCGGCTGCCTCCAGCCAGTCGTACTGCACACGGTTCATGCGTGGGTCTGCATGGCCGATGGCGTCGAGGGCCTGACCCGTTCCAGCAGATCGGTGAACTCCTCCTGGCGGCGTAGCGAGAGCAGGAAGTCGTAGAACGCGTCGAAGCTGCGGCCCTGATCGGACCCGGAGATGGCCTGCCGACTACCGACGATCTCATCGAGCAGTTCGCCCTTGGATCCCTGCCACGCCGCGATCCGCTCACGCACCCGCCGATCGAGGGCCCGAAAGTTGTCCTCCACCTCCCGCAGATCCCCGAGCAGGCTCCGCGCCGTCGCCACGAACTGCTGATAGCGGTCGCGCTGGGCGGCGTCATCAAGCACGGTGAAGTCGCCGGCGCGGACCCGAGCGATCTCCGCGTCGACCTCCGCGCGGCGTCGCTGTAGGACCTCAAGGCGTGCGTCAGGGTCGGTCTCCGCGCCGAAGGCCATCTGCCGTAGCAGGTCCACGGCGATATTGAGGCGGGACTCTGTTCCCACGAACTCGCGTGCCTGCAGGCTGCGTACCCATGCCAGCGCGCGTTCCACAGCCGGGGTTGCGTCGAAGTGAACCTCGTCGGAGTCCGGCGGGTAGTATCGGCGTAGCCAGCCCGCGTCTACCCAGTCACCAAGGTAGGCACGGGCGCTCTTCGGGAACGTCCCCTCGCCGTACTGGTCATTCAGTGCGAACAACATGTCGTCGAGACGCTCAGCAAGCCGATCCCCCGAGATCGACCTGACGTTGTCATCAACGAACACCTGGCCGAGGAACCGCAGCACCAGCGGTGCATGGTCGGCACGGAGCAGCCGCCAGGCAGGGTCCTGGCGACGCAACCAATCGATCTCGTCGTACTCCACGGGCGTCTTCCCTCTCGGGTTTACTCAGCCGGCGTCAGGCTACCCGCACAGTGCGACGAAACCATCGCACGAAGTGATCAATTGCCGTCGGCGCAAGGCTATGCGGTGAAGCGCCACCACCGATCCATGGAGGAATGCGCTCTGGTGACGTTGTCGCCCAACCACCGGCATCTTTGACTGCCGTGCCGCGCTGCGGCGCGGTGGGGCGCCACTCCCCCACCGCGCCACTTGGGGCGAGTCGGATTGGCCGGTCAGGGCAACGTCCCTGTCGCCGGACCGTTGGAGGTCTCGAGCGCCGTGACGAGTGGGTGTGGCTGTCCGGTCATCGCCGACAGCGCGTCGGCCACATCGTGAAGGTCAGCTTTGATGTAGGTGGTGGTGGAGGAGCCTGGGCTGTCGGTGTGCCCGGCGTAGGCGCGGGCGACTCCGTAGCCGAAGTGGCGTTCCACCCAGGTGAGGGTGGTGTGCCGCAGCCAGTGGGTGGAGATGCCCTGGGCGGCGACCCAGGGCAGACGTTCGCCGATGCGTTTCCACAGGTGGTCGTAGCGGCGGCTGCTGATCGGCTGGCCGTTGCGGTAGCGCAACAGCTGGTCGGTGGGGGCAACGGCGCCGCGGACGCGGGCGTGTTCGTACAGGTGCTCGGCGAGGTCGAGGCTGACCGGCTGCCACCGCACGGTGCCTTTCTCGGCCAGGCGCACGAGCCCGCTGGTGCGATCCAGGTCGACAAGCCGCAGGGCGAGGGCGCCGCCGCGCCGGCAGGCGCTCTCCGTGTGCAGGCGCAGCACGAGGGCGTCGAGGATGACATCGTTGCCGCTGGTCCGCGCCACCGTGTTGATCTCCTCCAGCTCGTGCGGCGTCAACGCGCGGCGTGTGCTCGGGAGGCGGCGGGGTTTGGCTACACGATGGGCAGGACTGGCCGACGCGTCGATCAGACCGTCAGCGACAGCCCGGGAGTAGAAGGCGCGAGCGGCGGCGATGACATGCTCGCCGGCGTGCCGGCCACTGCGGCTGTTACGCCTCGACCGGGCTGTGGCGACCATCTCCTGTTTCATCGCCTCGATGTCGCTGGCCGCGACGCGGTTCAGAGGCCAATCACCCCACGCGGTGGCCATGCGCTCCCAGTAAGTGCCGTAGGTCCGTCTCGCGCCGGGGCCTGCTGCCGCGACAACGCGGGGCAGGTACTCGGCAACCGTCGGCAGAGTGGCTGGCGCGCCGGTGTCGGATTGAAGGTCGGTCAGGGTGACGCCGAGATGGGCCAGGACCTGCAGCGCTGTGGCGACGGCCGTTGGATCAGCAGACATGGGCGCCTCCCGGCATCTGGGCGTGCAGGTCGGCAACGAGTCGGGCAAGCGTGCTGACGGAATGGATGACGAGCAGGTCAGAGGTGACGAGAGCGGCGAGCAGCACCGGCTGGCCGGGCTCGATCCCGCACATTCGCCGCGCAGATGCCGGTAGGGGCAGCGCGCCTCGGCTGCCCACCCTGTGCCGACCGTCGTCGGCCGAACCGACGACGAGCAACCCGTTGTACACCTGAATGCCGAGGCGGCGTCCCGGCTGCCAGCGCAGTGCGTGCAGGAGGTGCTGTTCGGTCACGCGGCCGCAGCGGGACGGGAGAGCCATCCCGAGTAGAAGTTCAGATGCATTGACCGACGCGGGTAGGGCACCCCGGGCGGGCAGTGCCGGCATCGTCGCCGGGCGGGGACGTGGACGGGCAGGCAGTGCGGCAGGAACAAGCGGACGGACAAGCCGTTCACCGCTCGGGATAGGAGGTCGTGTCATGGCGGTGACAACCGGAGGACGACGTCTTGGGCCTCGTCATTCCCGACGGCCGGAAGCCACCGGTGGCCGACGCGCTCCGCGCAGCACCTCTCAGCCCAATGATCGGGCCCCCTCTCGAGGAACCCGACTTGGCTGATGGCTGCAGCGATCATCGAGGGGTACCCCATGACGGCGCACCTCGTGGAGAATGCGGCGGGTGCGACTTGATCTGGACAGCATCGACTGGGCGTCGTTGACGCACGCGTACGGAAGTGCCGAGGATGTGCCTGGCCTCATCCGTGATCTGCGGTCATCCGACGCCGAGGTCCGTAGCGCGGCAATGTACGAGCTGTACGGCAACATTTACCACCAGGGCACCCGCTACGAGGCCAGCGCATACGCCGTCCCCTTCCTGCTGGAGCTGCTGGCCGACCCCGCCACGCCCGCCCGGCACGAAGTCATTCAGCTGCTCTCCTGCCTCGCTGTCGGTTACACGCCTTACGACATACCCGCCAGCGGCTTCCCCATCGCCGAAATCCGCAACGACATGGCCCAAGTCCCCGAGGAGACCTGGCGCCGCTGGTCGCAAGCGATGAAGGACTGGTACGAGGTCGTTAGAACGTGACTGGATAGGTCGTCAGGCGGTTGTGGTGTCTGTTGTGGAGGCTGGTAGCTTGGCGGGTTGTGCCTGCCGAGTCGTTGCCGTCGTATGACGAGCTGGTTGCGCACGTCGTGGAGTTGACCGCCCGGTTGGAGCAGGCTCTCGCGCGGGTTGCGGATCTGGAAGCCCGGTTGAAGTTGTCGTCGTCGAACTCGTCGAAGCCTCCCTCGTCGGACGGGTTGGCCAAGCCGGCGCCGAAGTCGTTGCGCGGGCGGTCGGGTCGGGGTCCGGGACGGCCGAAGGGTCAGGACGGTGTCACCTTGGAACGGGTGGCGGACCCGGACGTGGTGCTCCGGCACCGGCCCGCGGTTTGCGCCGGGTGCGGGAAGAGCCTGGCGGCGGCTACCGAGATCGAGGTGACCCGGCGGCAGGTGATCGACCTTCCGGAGCCGAAGCCTCAGGTGACCGAGCATCAGCTGATCACTTTGGCCTGTGCGTGTGGGCATCACACCACCGCGCCCGCGCCGCCAGAGGCGTCCGCGCCGGTCGTGTACGGGCCGCGTCTGGCCGGGATCGGCGTCTACCTGCTGCACGGGCAGTTCCTGTCGGTGTCACGCACGGCGGCGGCGATCAAGGACCTGTTCGGGGTGCCGGTCGCGGCGGGCACCGTGGCCGGCTGGGTGAAACGCACCGCCCTGGGCATCATCGACCGCGTGCTGCCGGTGATCGCCGGACGCGTCGCCGCCGCACCGGTAGCCCATTTCGACGAGACCGGGATGCGCACCGCAGGCCGTCTCGCGTGGCTGCACTCCGCCTCCACACCCACCGACGTGCTCCTCGCCGTGCACCCGAAACGCGGCACCATCGCGATGGACGAGATCGGGATCCTCCCGCGGTTCCGCGGGGTCGCGGTGCATGACGCGTGGGCGCCGTACGACACCTACACCGACGCGGTCCACGCGCTGTGCAACGCCCACGCGCTCCGCGAGTTGATCTATGTCACCGACACCGCCACCGGCCTGGTCGCCGACCTCGCCGGCCAGGCCATCAGCGCCCTGCGGCAGCTGAACCAGCTCGTCGGCACCGCGCACACCGCCGACGCCACACCTGATCAGGCCGACCTCGCCTACCACCTGCACCTGTTGCGCAGCGCGGTCGTGCTCGGCGCCCAAGCCACCGCCGAACGCGCGAGCAAGCTCGAACGCAAGCATCACGCCCTGTTCGTCCGGCTGCGTGACCGCCGCGACGACTACCTGCGCTTCGTCACCAACCCCGCCGTCCCGTTCGACAACAACCCGGCCGAGCGGACCATCCGCATGCCGAAACTGAGGATCAAAGTCTCCGGCAGCATGCGCACCCTCACGGGAGCCGAACACTTCGCTGCGATCCGCAGCTACACAGCCACCGCCACCCGAAACGGCCTCGGCATGCTCGACGCCCTCATCACCGCCGCCGCCGGCAACCCCTGGATCCCCACCACCGCCTGACCACCGGCTCCAACGCGCCTCGATCCAGGGACCTATCCAGTTACACCAGAACAGCTATCGTCGACTCGGGCCGGCCCGTGTCGCGTGCCATGCCATTCTTCCTTGAGATCAGCCGGTCGCATTTCCCGTCTCGGGCGGCTTTCCGGCCAGTGCCAGCACCTGTAGCATGGTGGCGCAGCCGTCCGCCGTCTCCGGAAGCGCGGCGGCCAGCTGCCGCAGGTCGATGGCCGTCTCCCACACCAGGTAGGGCGCCGGATCGGTCTCCATTGCTTCCCGTATCTCCCGGCTCGCCGCCTCGGGGTCGCCCCGTGCCACCAGCAACCGCGGCAGGCTGAGCGGGGCAAAGGTCCGGCGCAACGCCATGGCAGCGTCCAGTTCGTCGAGCGCCTCGCGACGGTCGCCGGTGGCTAGCAGCGCCAGCCCGTACGCCGCGTGCGTGGCCGCCTGGCCCGGAGCGAGGTCCGCGGCGAGGTGACCTTCTCGGACGGCCGCCTCGCCGTCGCCTAGGAGCAGGTGCGTCTCCGACAGCGCGGCCCGCGTCGTCCACCGGCAGGGTCCGACCCGCGCGGCCATCGTCAGATCGTCGAACGCCGCCCGGCTGTCCCCGAGCATCCTCCGGAAGACGCCGCGCATCTGCCGCGCGTAGTGCTGCCCGTCGAACAACCGCAGCGACTCGTCAAGCGCGGCGATCGCGTCATCGCGCCGCTGCGCCCGCCAATGCACCAGCCCGTATGCCGCCTGGCAGCGCGCCGCGAGGAGCGGGTACCGCTCGGCCACGACGGCCAGTTCTTCGAGGGCCTCGGCATCGCGCAGTAGCTCGGCGGCGCGCTCGGTCCGGCGCAGCCGAAGCATTCCGGCGGCGTCGGACCCGTCGGACACCGCGTCGACCGCCTTGTCCACCAAGGCCAGCGCCGCGTCGATCCGGCCGGCTTTCCAGAGCACGTCCTCGATCGTGAGCAGCCGCTGATGAGGGAAGGTACTGCCGGCGTAACGGAGCTTCACCTCCGCCTCGCGCCGCAACGCGTTCACCTGCTCCGCCTCGCGGCCGAGCAGCCGCAGGCAGTCGGCCCGCAGCCGGTGTGCCTCGGCCTCCTCCGCGGCGGCGCCCTTGGGCAACGGTCCCGCGGCGATCGCCTCGTCGAGGATGGCCAGGGCTTCATCCGGCCGATCCGTGAGCATACGACGGGCCGCCTCGCGAGTGACCCGGAGGCGGAGTACGGCATTGCCCAGGCCGCGAGCCAGGGTGGACGCCTCGCGGACGGGACCGGTCACGTCCGGCCGCGAGTGCATCAAGGTCAACAGGTGCTCGCCGTACTCGCCGGCGAACGTTGCGGGATCTCGTCCGGTGAGGATCCGGAGAACCTCGGTGCGCTCGGTGGCGAGGCCGTGCGCGACGCCGGGCGGCGCGTTGTTCAGCGACTTGGCGTGGAGCATGCCGAGCGCCGCCGCGATCCCGGGCAGCGGGTCGTCGCCGGACATGGCGGCGAGTCGGCGCTGGGACGCGACGGTCGCGGCGGTCGCGCTCGCCCAGTCGCCGCCGGCCAGGTGCAGTGAGACGATCTCATCGCCCAGGCGCCGCACGGTGTTCCGGCCGGATTCGGTGGTGGTGTTCTGCCTATACAGCTCAGCCGCCTCGACCAGCAGGGGTATCCGGCCGTCGGCCACGCCCGCGTCCCGCAGGCAGACGGCCTGGCGGCGTAGAACCCAGGCCACCTGTTCCCAGCCGAGCTCGTCGCCGGTGCCGGCCTCGGACCGGGCGATCCGAAGCTCGGCCCGGGACGCTTCCAGCGCAAGCCCGGGATATCCCATGCGATCGCCGTACAGCGCCAGGGTTCGCGCGGTGAGCCGGTCGCCCGGGGTGAAGTGGTCGGGGTCGGTGGCGCGCAGCCGCCCGTAGACGTCGATGAGCCGGGATACCAGAGTCTCGGCATCCGCCGGAGTCAGCCAGCTGCGGTCCGGATCGCCGCCGATGAGGTCGCTCCAGCGCTTCACCAGCGTGTCGTCGGCGTACAAAAACAGGCTCGGATTGCGGCGCTCCGCGGGGGGCAGATCCGGATTCAGCCGCATCGCCCGTTCGGTGGCGCCTCGCGCCGCGAGTGTCGCCGCGGCGAGCTGGGCGTCGGGCGCGGAGCGTCCCTGGCCGGCCACCGCGCCTGCCCAGCCGAGTTCCGCGAGGGCGTCGCGGTAGCGGCGTGCGCCCGGCCGCCCGCGGCGGCGCAGTCGCCGCACTGGGCGCAGCCGCTCGAACTCGGCGCGGGCCCTGGCGAAGTGCTCCGCGGCCTCGTCGGGGTGGTCACGGATGTCCAGGGCGCAGGCGTAGGCGAGTCGGGCGAGTGCGCGATCGCGGCGGCCGCGGCCGCGCAACGCTTCGCCGTCGGCGGACGCGAGAACACCGACGACCACCGCGCCGAGGCGGATGCGACGCCGCAGCGCCGGACTCCACCGGGCACGGGCACGAGCCTCGCCGAGGCGCTGCTCCGACCGTTCCCGCTCGCCCTTACCAGCGTCCACGAGCGCCATGAGCAGCAGAGCCGGCGCCTCGGCTCGGCCGAGAACGGCCTCCTGGTAGGCGGCGCTCGCGCACACGCCGGCCAGTTCGGAGCAACCCAGCGCGTACGCGAGCCAGGCGGTCTCCATCAGGATGGGCCGGCGACAGACGGTCGTGTCGGCGGGATGATCGGCCAGCACGGCGAGGTAGTCGTCCAGGGCCGCAGCGAAGCTGCCCTCCGCACGCAGGCGCCTGGCGCGCTTCAGGGTCTCGCCTCCGTGCCGGCATCGCTTCATGCGGTGCTCCGTTCCGGGCGACGGGCCCGGCGAACAGCCGGGGTGAGCACTGGCACCGGGGGCAGCAGGTCGTCGGCGCCGTCGAGGACGGACGCCTCACGAACGTCCTCGCGAGTGACGAAACGGCGGCCGCGCCGCGCCGCGCGCTCGCATGCCGCCCGCGTGCCCGGCCGGTCCGGCGCCCCGGTACTCGGTTCCTGCCGCCCGATCGCCCGACTCAGGTGATCCAGCTCAATGCCCCACTCGCCGGCGGCATCGGCGCCGGCCCGTGCGGCGGTCAAGATGCCGCGAGCCGGGAGGCCGACCCGCACGGTGCCGCGACCGTCGGCTTCGAGCCGGGGCAGGACCCTGCTCCCGTACGCCTCGACTCCCTCGGCGAGATGCCGGACGCCGAGGATTCGACCCGGCTCGGCCGCCGCGAGATCGAGCGCGTGGCCGATCGCGAGCCAAGCGGGCAGGGTGAGCCGATGGTGGTGGACGATCTCCCCGGCCGTGAACAGCGGCCCGGCCCGCGCCTGCAGGACCGGACCGGCGAGCGCCGCGTCGGAGCGGACCCGGACCTCCTCCAGGTCGACGCCGTGGGCTCGCAGGAGGGCGCCGCCGGCGCCGTGCGGGTTCGCAAGCAGCGCCATGAACAGGTGGGCGGCGCGTACTCGGCCTTCGCCGAGCGCGCTGGCGACTAACGCCGCGTCGTGCGCGAGCGTGGTCAGCTCGGGATCGAGATCCGGTGCTGTCTTTCCGGTTCGGGCGTACCAGCAGCCGACCGTCGACCGCAGCGCCTCGGTCGTCACGCCGAAGCCGGCGAGGATCTCGGCGCAGTCGCCGTCGTGCGCTACCGCCAGCACCAGGTGCTCGGGGCCGACGTGACCGTGGCCGAGGGCACGGGCGAGGTCCAGGGCGAGCGGGAGGGTCCAGCAACGGCCGCCCGCCGCCGACATTAAAGGCTCCAGCCATTCGGGGTCCGGCGGGGGTGGGCCGACGCGCTTCTCTTTCGGGGTCGTCTCCGGGCGGGCAGGTGCGCCGGAGGCCTTCGTCTCCGGCCGGCCCGGTGAGTCAACGGCCGGCGCGGGCGGCCCCTCGGCGGTCGGTGCCCACAGCGCCCGCGACGTGGCGTCGTCGAGCTCAACCGCCGGCGGAGGCGCCAGCCGCCGGCGGACCGCGCCGAACGCCTCCGGGTCGATGGCGGCCAGCCGGTCGAACAACGCCTCGGCCTTGGCGCGAGCCTCCACCGCCTGCTCGCGCCCGCTTGGCGTCACCGGCCACGGCGAGCTGACCGGCGGCTCCACGATCCCTGCGACCGTCCGCAACCCGTCGGCGATCTCCTGGCGCAGGCGCACCCACTCTGCCTGCCGGCGCGGGTCGGCGAACGTATGCAACCCCAGATCGGCAAAGCGCTGAGCCCTCCGCAACCTCGCCACGGCCTCCTGCACGTCACCGCCGCTGCCATGATCGAACAGGGCCCTGATCAGCAGCATCCGTGCGCCGGTCAGGTTCTCGTCGAAATACCAGGCCAGGTCCGTAGCGAGGTCAGCCGCCGTGCGATCCTCAGAGGAGAGCGGCTCTTGCTGCGCCGCAGCGGCGGCCACCTCCCCGGCGATGGCGAGGGTGAACATACGCCAGGCGGGCTGACGCTCCGCCGGAATGCTTCGGATGCGACCATCCGGACCACGGATCCCGCGCGCCGGGCCGAGGTCGAGACGTCGCCGTACCGAATAGAACGCTCGCTCGGCACCCTTCCCGTCGCCGGCCTCCAGCAGCCGCCAGGCCGCCATGATCGTCAGCCGGTGCATCACGGCGGTCTCCCGCAGGCCCAACTTCTGCTCGCCCATGGCGCCCGCGACCTGTTCGCTGAGCTCGCCGAAGGTTCGGATACTACTGCCCGCCAGGCGTACCTCGGCTGCCGTCCATCGCACGTAGCGCTCGGTGGCCCGGTTGGCCTGCGTGAGGCGCTGCGCCCGGCGCAGGCTGCGGGTCGCCTCGTCGAGATCGCCCAGTCCGACGAGGGCGGCCGCCCGGGTGGTGTGGGCGCGCACGGCGATGGTCGCGAGCCGGCCCGTCGGATCGGGCGGCACGCCACGCAGCGCCGCGGCGCTCAACTCGGCGGCGAGCATGTGATCGCCCGCGGCGCGGGCCGCCTCGGCGGTCCGCAGCAGGAGCACCCGGCCGCAGGCCGGCTCGACCGGATGGTCGGCGAGGATCCCGAGGTAGGCGTCTGTCGCCGCGTCGGCGAGCCCGCGGCCGGCTAGCTCGTCTGCGGCCTCGATGCGCTCGCCCAGGCCGTGCCCGCATCGCAGGCGGGGCGTCACCGCGGGCAGTCGGACGCTATCGCGGTGCTGGCGGGCGCGGACGAGCCGCGCGAAAACGGTTTTGAGCCTGAGGTCCCACACCAGCCGGTAAACGACGGCCAAGAAGAGGTACCAATATGGGATGTCCAGCCACATGACGCCGGCGACGGCCATCGGGAGGCTGAGGAACCAGTATTGGCGGACGGTCAGGTAGACCAGCAGGACGACGCCGGTGCGCCACCAGCCGAGGTCTTGGACGCACAGCGCGGCGAGGAGCGGAAGTGGCAACCATCGCAGCGCGTACGAGAGGGCGCTCACGGTGTGTCCCACCCCCTTCCCACATACGCCAGGGACAGCCACAGCACGGGGAACGTGCGCTGCCCGTCGCGCCAGCGCGCTAGCTCGGCGAGTTGGACCCGGCGCAGCTCAGCCACCGGCGCCGCCCCGGAGGACAGGCCCGCAATCAGCGCATCGGTCATCCGCTTCAGGTGCGCGCTCGCGTACACGGTGTAGAGCGTGCAGCACACGTGGGAGGCGCCGGCCAGGACAACCGCCGAGCCGAGGCCGAGCCACTCGCTGGCCGGCGCCTGTCCGACGAGGAGGGCGGGCGGTGGTCCGATGCCGATGCTGCCGCAGCCGATGAGGACGACGCGCTCCGGCATCTCGAACGGCCGATCGCTTTCCTCGGCGACGAGATCGTTCATGGTGAGCCGGTCGACCTTGCCCGGCTCGCCGGCTGCCAGGCGTAGCCCGCCCGCCGCCGCGTTGCCTGGCACCGCATCGACGTGGCCAACCAGCGTCAGCAGCCATGATCGGTCGTCGTTCATGGCGTGCAGCAGGTCGCGGCACTGTCGCTTGGTCAGCGGGCCCCGGACGGTTCGGCCGACACCCTCCGGCCGCTCGAGTACCGCCATGTCGGCGTCGCCGTGCGGGGCGACGATCGCCAGCCGCGCCGGCCAGGTGCCCCGTCTTGGTCCACCGTGGAACCGCCGCCCGGCATGCACGACGCCCCAGGATGGCATGTGCAGTACGGCCGCGCATTCGACGACGCGCAGGTCGCTCCCCGGCCCCAGCGGCAATCCGGCGACGGGCAGGTGACCGAGAGCGGTGGGCAGCGACACCACCAGGGTGGCGTCACCGGTCGCCCGCCGCAGGCCCTCGGCCAGCGGCGGCGGGAGGAAGGCGGCCGCGATCCGCCCGAGCATGTCACGCTCCGCCCGGGGGCCCGCGGCGCGGCCCAGCGCGCCGGCCACGACCCGGGCGCGGATCCGCTCGGCGTCCTCGCCGGGGCGGGCGAAGGGCAGGGCATCGAGCAAATCGGCGTACGCGGCGGCGGCCGGCGTGTCGGCGGAGAGCGGGATGCGGCCGTGGCTCCACTGTCCGGCCGGGTCGCGGACCGCCCAGTAGCAGTCGTCGAGGACCGTGACGGCGCTCCAATACCACGTCCGCGGTCCGATCGCGTCCAGCTCGCGGTCCAGGTCGATCTCGGCGATCTCGGGGTTGAGGCCGGGCAGCCGCAGGCCCGAACCGATCCGGACGCGCGGGGGCTGCCGTACCGGACTCAGCCCTTGCAGCGCGGCGACCGTGGCAACGCCTTCGGCGACGTCGGAGCCGGCCGCGCCCGCGACGTGCTCGATGTCGGTCGCGGTGGCGTCCAGAGCGGCGAGAGCCGAGAGGGTACGCGCGTCGGTCACCGAGGGCAGAACCTCGCCGCGAGTGATTTCGATAATTTCCGCGACCATGGGGCTGTCACCGTGAGCGGAGGCCAGCGCCAGGGTGGTGGCGTGCGCGTCGAGCTGAGTACGGCTCCAGGAGTCACGCCAGGCGGCCGACGGCAACATGTACCGGCCGTGTTGCGCCGCGGTCAGGGCCGAGGCCGCCTGCACCAGGGCGGCCGTCCCGTCGCCGGCGGCGTCGTCCAGCTTGGCGAGCAGCAGGCGGCCGGTCGTGGCCGCGAGCGGCCGCGCGTCGGCGTCGAGCATGGCCAGCGCCGTGATGACATCGCGGCGGGGGTCGACTCGAGCGCGGTCCCGGCGATCCAGTTGCACGCTCGCCCGTAGCAAGAGGTCGTTCGCAGTCTCGTCCCGGGAGCCGAACAAGGCGGTGCGTCCGTCCTCCCCGCTGACGAGTTGCTCGAGGGCGACGGCGGCGTCCTCCAGTCGCCCGTGCGCGATCATCAGGCGGGCGAGCCACATCTCGGTGAGGCGCAGCAGATCGAACTCGCGGCGCCGTACGGCCAGCAGTCGGTAGCGATGCACCAGGCGTACGGCGTCCGGGAACGGCGCCGCCAGGACGTACTGCTGCGCCTCGGCCAGCAGGAGCGGCCGGGCGTACCGGCGGCAGGAGCGCGGCGTCAGCAGCGGGATCGCCTCCCGCCGCCACCGGTCGGCCTCGGGGTTTCCGGTGGTGGCGAGCAGGCTTGCGAGCTGGGCGAGGCACCACCCGCGGACCGTGGCCGGCATGGGACGGTCCCGCGCGGTAGCCCGCGCCGCCCGTGCGAGTGCGTCGTCGACGTCGCCCCGGTCGAGCGCGAGCAGGGCCCGGCAGATCTCCACCATCGGTTGGACCGCGGCGGGCAGGTCGTCGCAAAGAGTCACGAACGGCGCAGCCACGTCGGCCCGGCTGGCGGTGGCGAGATCGACGGCATTGGCCAGCCGGGCCGCGCGACCGGTGATCATTAAGCGGATCCGGATGCGCGCGGGAACCATGCCAAGGATGGGACCGCGGGCCCCCCATGGGGCCTCGAGCAGCTCGGCGAGGCTGCGGTAGGAGAGCAGGGTCCACGCGAGGAATGCGGCCACCAGGCAGTACCACCATCGGCCGACGTCGAGGAGCATCGCCCCCGCCAGGCTTACGACGAGGAGAACGACCGACCTGACGTCCCGCCGGCCGGCGAAGAGCAGCGCCACTGCCAGAATCGTCAATTGAGCGCCGGTGCGCCAGTCGATCGGCCACCACAGCAGGGCGAGGCCGGCCACGATGCCCAGCGCGTCGCCGATGCGGAAGATGAGGGGTGAGGCGAGCTCGCGGAGCATCGGCCGTACGCGGTCAGATTGGTACCAGCCGAGGTGACGCCGGTCGGTGCGCGATGCCCGGATAGCGCGGCGCGCCCCGATCGCGTCGAGGAGGACCTCGGCGGCGGTGGTAAATCCCGCCATGCCGGCCACCAGCACGACATCCACGGACGTGGACAGGTCCTCCAGTTCTCGCGCCTGCGCGGCATACTCGCGCAACCACTCCGCAGCCTCGGTGTCGGCCGTCGGCAGGCCGGCGCGCACGTCAGTCGTCATCGTCGAGCCCCAGTTTGCGAAAGACCAATTTCTTCCCGGTGTTTCGCGCCGCGCGACGGATGTCGCGGGGGGTGGTCCCGGGGTCGCCCAGGTCGACCCGTTTCATCCAGAGCTCGCACCAGGAGCCGCCCGCACCCACCGCCGCCGTCAGGACCAGGGCGACCACCACGGGGGCGGGGCTGAGCACGACCGCGGCCACGACGAAGGCCAGCCACACGATGGCCGATAGTTCGGTCGGCGTGGCGAGGGCCGGCACCAGGGGCAGGTAGAGCCACCAGTGCATGCCGCAACGTACGGCGATCATCAGGGTGACGACCACCATCAGCTGGTGGATCACCTTGAGCCGGGCCCATCGGGCTGCCCGCACCAAGCCGTACGGCGAGGAGGTGGCATTGGGGCCGGCGGGCATCAGGCTGTCTAGAATCTGCTTCATGACGGCCGATCGACTTCGACCCGTCCGCGTCACGAGGTCGGCGATCTCGGGCGTCTCCGGCGCGACGAGCATCGGGGGCCGCGGCACCGGCGCGAACGCCCGGTCGTCCCGCGCCACGTCGGCCGCGGTCCTCGCGACCCCCGTACGCAGGAGGTCGAGGTCGATGCCGGCACCGTGCAGCGGCGCGAGTTCGGCGTCGGGGAAGCCAGCAAGCGCGGCGGCGAGGTGTATCGAGCCGATGGCGTCGTCGTTGGTCCGCCGGCGTTCCCCGTCGGCGCGGGCGAGCAGGGCGCTCATCCGCTCGTCTCCAGATCTCGAGCCCTGATTGCCGTCCACGGGCGCCGGGCCGATGGGCAGCTCGGCGAGCAACTCCTGCGGCGGGATGCCGACGGCCGTCAGAGCGGCGCTGGCGAGGCTGTCGGGCGCGGAGAGGACGGCGACCGCTACGTCCGAGAGGCGGGGTGTGCTCTCGCCCCGTACGGCCGCGCGGCTCCGGGCTACCGCCAGCGCGGCCGACACCACGTGGTTCACCTCGTAGGCGCCCCACGCCTGCGAGATGACCGCGGT
Organism: Micromonospora sp. NBC_00898; assembly: GCF_045207895.1. NCBI lineage: Bacteria > Bacillati > Actinomycetota > Actinomycetes > Micromonosporales > Micromonosporaceae > Micromonospora > Micromonospora sp. NBC_00898. The sequence continues at coordinate 898,565 of NZ_CP108775.1, read as the reverse complement.
CACGACGACACCTCCGCGGGTGGCCCGACGGCGGCCGGCGCCGCCGGTTCGGGCAGGACGTACGTGACGGTGAGCAGGACGATGCGGCGAGCGCTGAGCGACGCCGCGTTGACCGACGGGAGAATGCCGCCGTCGGGATCCTCCGGCGCCCGGTAGAAGATCTCACCGCTCAAAGTGAGCTCGCGGTCCCCGTTCTCCACCGGGGCCTTGCTGTAGCTGTGCAGCCGGCCCGCGACGTAGCTGCCGTCGTCGATGGCGCAGCCCACGTGGATCGTGGACTCGGGGTGTTCGTGAAACAGCAGCCACCAGGCCGACTGCTGATCGCGGACGCGGCGCGCGCGATCGTTGCGCCAGCCCTGCCATCGGGCCGGGAGCCGCTTCTCCCACGGCTCCCATCCGAAGACGACGGCGATGGCGAGGGCGAGCGCGAGAAAGGCGAGCAGCCACCAAGTGACGAGGGCGAGATGTGCGGCGCTGTAGGGCGCGGGCCTGAGAATGATTTGGGACAGGTTCGGCGCACGCGGCGAGGCCACGACGGTGACCAGGGCGAGGATGGCCGCCGCGGCCAAGTCGATGGCGACCCCTGCGAACACTATGGACAGCAGCTCCTGGATGGCGGTGTCCACCCGTTCTGGTCGTCGGCGGAGCGCGAGCTTGTGGTACACATAGCCAGGAAGAGCGAAGACCACGATGAGGAACAGTCCGACAACCGTTGTTGGCATACGCGCTCCACATCAGTCGCTTCCAATGTGTTACGGACAGTAAGGTCGGGTTGTCACACTGTCCATACCCCGAAGGTGGCATATGTCGGACGATCAGCGGATCACGGGGAACGGCTCGTCACGTGCGGATGACCTTCCGGACGACGACGACGATCTGGGTGGCCCCCTGGGCCAGACTCCCGTGTCGACGGAACGACCGCCGACGTCGCCTGCGGCCCCGCCGCCCTTGCCGCCGCGTCGCTTCCGATCCGGATCGGACGACGGCGCCACGCGCGGCTGAGCCTCCCGCCGGGGGCCTTGATGCACGCATGTCCTGGCCGAGACGGCAACGCCGATCCGTTGGATCAGGAGCGGTCACCGCGCACGTCGTGCCCTTGTTCAGGCGCTAAGCGCCATCGCTGCCTGCGCCGACGACGCATGGGGCACCGACTCCCGCGGCAATCAATTCGGCGCCTTGGCCGGAGGACGTGCGCTACGCGGCAAATTAGCGTGCGAGCTTCCAGGCCTTCGGCAAGTCCAGTGGGCGTATTCATCACCACTGGTACCGCGCGGAATGATTCAGGCAAATCAACTTAAACCGCGCTGCCGGAGCCAGGCTCCCTTGACGTCCCAGTCGCGCTGGAAGGACGAGCTTCGGATCGGCACGCCTGGTACCACCTTGGTGCATTACCTTCAGCGTCGACGCCGGCCGAACGATACCTGTATACTCCATCGCAGCTCCCCATGAATGGCCCGCGCTTCGCGCGTGAAGCTGCGTTCTACCGTTCGCACGCCGGGGAGCATGCAGTTCATGAATTATTTCGCGGAGCGCCGGAGCGTTAGAGTCGCATGGACGAAGATTGGGAACTCCGCTATGTCCGGATTCGCAAGGGAGCGCATCGTTCGAAATCGGCCAAGTCTCCCGGCTTTGAGAGTGACCTTCTACGGGAAGACGGCACCAACAAACTCTTAGGTCCCACTGAGTCGATTCCAGTCGATCCGGATGAGCTCGTAAGGCTTCGCGCACGCGGGCGGGATCCCAAGGGAAGTGCACGGGCGGTGGATCTGTCGCCGGCTCAGCAGGCGTTCGTCGACGCGATATCGCCTCTGCTCAGAGATGCGATCGAGCGGCTCGGTCGGGAGGTCGTCGCTCCCGTCGTGGAAGAGATCGTGATTCCGGCGACGAGGCGGGCGTTGAGCAAGATTGGTCGGAAACTACGCGCAAAGGTCGGGAGTCGGCAGGCTGCGGCCGGCGACGTCGACACCCACGCTGCCACGGCCGAACAGGTCGTTCTGAACGCACCGTCGTCGGCGGACTCGTCCCGAGCTACGGGCGCCGAGCTCGAAGAGCCCGGAATCAGCATGAGCACCGCGGAATTCCTTCAGCGCTTCATGGCAGCTGAGGTCGCGGAGCAATTCGCAGCAGAGCAAAGAAGAATACTATCCCGGGCCCTCCGTAAGAATGATGACCTCGCTCCGGAACTGGAGAGCTCCATCAAGTTGATCCTTGCCGGGAAGAGTTCCCTGCTCGACGACGAGGCATTAACGGAAGTTATGAACTTTCTGCAGCAAGTACGGGTCGTTGATGGTGCCCCTATGCCGCTGCGAAAAGGCGAGACCAAGAAGCCACCACGGTTGAGGGGCGGCGAGGCGTGAGCGGCAAAGCGGGAACCTCAGACCGCGCAAGGCGAAGATGCCGGTTACAGGGGTTTTATATTTCGACGGCCAACGGGGATGACCGGCGCGGAACTGGCCGCTGGCCGAGGCCGACCATTCGTTCGATCTGAATGCCATCAACGGCAGCATTGTTCGAAGCTGAAGTCGTAACGGCAGGAAGAGCGCGCGTGCTGTCGGACCTCGCGACCGCTCTGCGGCTCTACTCCGACTACACCGGGCGATTCTCGACCGAGGCAGTGGATACGGCTCCGAATCGCCGTCTGCCAATGGTCGAACGCACTCAACTCGGCAGATGAGGATGTGGTTGAACAGTGGCAGCGTAGTCCCTCACTGCGGCACCGGCCTGCGGATGGCAGCGACTTGCCGGCTCCAGTTGCTGACCGCGACCACCTTCACGACGTCGCCGGTCTTGGGCGCCTGAACGAGATACTGCCGGCCGCCCCGGTCGCTACCGATGTACATGCCGACGTGGCGGGGCCGGGACATCGTGCCGTCGGAGCCGGGGATGAAGATCAGGTCGCCGGGTCGCATCGCTGCCAGTGCGGGGACGGCGACGCCGGTGTGCACCTGGTCGGCGGTGATCCGGGGGATCTGCACGCCGCCCTTGGCCCAAGCGGCCATCATCAGCCCGGAGCAGTCGTAGCTGTCTGGTCCTTCGCCGCCCCAGACGTAGGGCTTGCCTCGCTGGGCCAGCGCGAAGGAGACCACGGCCCGAAGCTGCGGGTCCGTGGGCAGGACGAGACCTTTCGGGAGGCCGGCGTCGTCCAGGGGCGGCAGCCCGTCCCCGCCGTCGCTCGTGCAGACGATGTCGAGCCCGTCGCTGATCACCGCGACCAACTGCTCAGCTTCGGGCTCCCACTTCGCGTAGGCGTCAGGGAACGCTGAACGCTGCACGGCCTGCGCGGCCTGGGTGAGCGGCATGGTCTGCCAGCCGTCGACCTCGACCAGGTGCTGGTAGAACTTCCGGGCGGCGTATCGGGGGTCGAGGATCTGTTCGGGGCTGCCCCAGCCCTGGCTGGGTCGCTGCTGGAACAGGCCGAGCGAATCGTGGTCGTTGTCCGCCCCGAGGTGACCGAGGTTGCGCAGGGTGGACTCCTGCATCGCGGTGGCCACGGCGACCTCCCAGCCGTAACGCGGCACGTGCATCTCGGCGCCGACTGCGACGATGGTGGCGGCGTTACCGACCTGCTCGGAGGTCCAGGAGCCCTGGGTGGGCCAGTCCCGTGGCGCCGCTGTCGCGCCGGGCGAGGCGCTGGGCGGGCTGATGGTGCAGGCCATGGCAGGGCTCGCCCCGAGTACCGACAGGGCGACGAATACGACCAGGGCCAGCGGTGCCAGGACAACGGTGGCGAGCCCACCGGCGAGGATCAGCCACCTCCGGCTCATCGCAGGCCCGCCTGGCGGATCTCGCAGCCGCTGACCCGCCAGCCGGGACCGTCCGGGCCGCCGCGGCGCAAGGCGCAGTCGATGACGCTGTGCTGGGTCCAGCCACGCCAGCCGTCCTCGCCCACGGCGGTCGCGGTCACCCGGATCGTGCGCCGCGCGGCGATCGCGCTGTCCCCCGGCTGCGGTAGGTCGGCGAAGGGCTCCACGACGGTGTCGAGGTGGACGCGATGACCGGCCCAGGTCGCCCAGCGGCGGTCGCGGTCGGCGGCGGCGCTATGTCCGGCCAGCGTGCTGCTGGCGAAGCGTACGGCTCGCTGGTAGGCGTCGCCCGGGCCGGAGTCGCGGCGGGTGTCGGCGCTGTAGAGGGCAATCACGAACCGTCGGCACACCTGCTCGGCATCGGCGTACGAGAAGCCGGGCTGCGTCGGCGGCGGCACCGGGGCGACCATGCCGACCGGCCCGCGGCTGACCACCGGGCTGCTAGTGCTCGGCTTGGCTGACGTCGGCTGTGCGCCGGCGGCGCAGCCGGTAACGGCCAACGTCAGGGTCAGTGCCGCTGCTACTCGGATTCGCGCGTCCATGGTGACGACGGTGTCGGGTCGCCGGGGCCGTTACCGCTGCCGGCCCCCGCCGGTAACGGCGGTAGCGGCGGCGGCCACACCAGCGTCAACGCTGCCGTCAGCGACGCCTGGTCAGGGTGCATGGCAGATGCCCGACCGGGGCGTCCTGACCTTCGGGAGACCTGCTGTGCTTGCTCACTATCTGGCCACCGCCGCCGCACTCACAGAGGGGCAGATCAGCGCCATGGCGGACGTTCTGGCCGCGCCACCGAACCCTGGCCCCGCCGCACCGCCCGGCTTGGAGGCGACCGGGAACCTATTCCTCGGCTGGATGAAGTGGATCCTCATCGTCGCCGGCGTCGGCGGCCTGTTGGTCTGCGGGATCATGATGGCCGTTGGCCGTCGCAACCGCTCTGCGTTCGCCGCCGACGGCGCGGCCGGCATCCCCTGGGTGCTGGCCGGACTGACGTGCGGGGCAGTCGCGGCGGTCGTAGTCGGCGCGGTCCTGCCGGGCTGAGCAATGACCTCCGACATCATCACTCGTGCCCGCCGCACCACGCGCCGCCGGGCCACCGCCGCTTGTGTGACCGCAGTGGCGGTGGTCGGCGCCGTGACCGTCGCGGTGGTGGTCGACGCGGACCCGAATCAACCTGTCACCCCACCGGCGGGTCCGAGGGCGCCAGCCAGCCCCGACACTGGCGCCGCTACCGCTGGATCCGCGGACCTGCCCAGCGACCTGGGTTTGACCAACGTGGCGGGCGTCTCCGTGCCAGTGTCACGCCAGTCTGGTCCTCGCCTTACCAGCGGGGGTCAGGCGCGCGGGTTCGCGCACGACCATGCCGGCGCAGTCCTCGCCGCAGTGCACATCGTCGTGCGCACCAACCCGCAGATCGGTCCCACCGTCTTCGACCCCACGTTGCGCACCCAGGTGGTCGGAACGGACGCGGCCGCGATGCGGATCCAGGTCGCCCAGGCGTACGACGAGCTGCGCGGTCCGGCGGGCGTCGCGTACGGGCAGCCCATTGGGCGCCTGTACGCCACCCTGCGGGGCTATCGGATTCTCAGCTACACCGACGACGAGGTGAATCTGCGCCTGCTGACCGAGGCTCCGGACGCCTCCGGGGCCCCGGTGGCGGTTAGCACGGAGCTGCGCCTTCTCTGGAGCGCCGCGGACTGGGCCCTGGTAGCCCCGGTGGGCGGCACCTTCGACCAGGTGGTCACGGCGGCGTCGCCCGCCGATGTGGCCACCTTCCTACCCTTCATCGCTGGCGGGTGAGTCATGCCTTCGTGCAATCCCTTCATCCCTCTGACCTGCACTGGAATCACCGCTGGCGGCTCGACGAACCCCGCCGACGTGGTCGGCAACACCATGGTCAACACGGTCCTGTCCGGCCTGGCCGCAGCCGTACGGGAAGGCATCGAGTGGGTGACGGTGCTGCTGACCAGCTGGATGCTGATCCCCTCGAACGATCTGTGCTCCACCAACGGCAGCGACCCGAGCCGGTGGACAGCCGACTGGGTCAGCCAGTGCAACGCCGGCAGCGGCCCCGCCCAGGAGCTGCGCTCGTTCATGCTGCCCATCACGATCCTGCTGCTGGCCGGCGGACTGATTTGGCAGGGCATCGCCATCACCGTCAGCCGTAAGGGCGAGCCGCTGCTGCAGGCGGTACGCGGCGTGTGGAACACCGCGCTGTGGGGCAGCATCGGCATCGCCGGCACCCATCTGGTGCTCAAGGCGGGCGACAGCTACTCCATGTGGCTGCTGAGCAAAGCCGTCCTCGACGACTCCAACAAGCCACCCAACGAGGCGATGAGCGAAGCCTTGGGTGGGCTCATGCTTCCGGCAGCAAATGTGGCCCCGTTCGTGATGATCCTCGTCGGTACAGTCGTCATGGCCGCTGCTCTCCTGCAGACCATCCTGATGGTCTTCCGCGAGGGATCGGTGGTGATCCTGGCGGGGCTGCTCCAGCTCGCCTCGGCGGGCACGGTCACCCGCGGCACCAGCGGCATGTTCCACAAGACCCTCGGCTGGTCGCTGGCGTTGGCCCTGTACAAGCCGGCCGCGATGTCGGTGTACGCCACTGCCTTCATGATGATGCGCGGCAACAGCCGGGACTGGCTGATGGGCCTGGGCATGCTGGTGCTGTCGGTGGTGGCCCTGCCCGCCCTGATGAAGTTCTTCACGATCTTCACCGGTCACGTCGCCTCCGGCGGCGGTGGCCTGGGCATGGCCGGAGCCGGCGCGGCGGCGGGCCTACATGCCGCGTCGTCGGTGCGCGGAGCAGTCGGTGGTCATAGCGCCGGTGACCACGCCCGCTACATGGACTCCCAGGGACCTGGTAGCGGCGGCCGAACCAGTGGTAGCGGACCGACCGGGGCCATGCCTACCCCTTCGACACCGTCACCGGGTGGCGGCTCCGGCGGCGGGACCGGTAGCGCCCCGAAGGTGGTCAACGGCACCGCCACTGCCGGCGGCGCTCCCGGCCCGGTAACGCCCACCACCACCGTGCCGGCTGGCACCGGCGCCACGGCATCCGCTGGTGCAGCCGCCGGCGGAGGCACAGCAGCCGGGGGCGCGGCCGCTGGCGGGGGCGCGTCCGCCGGAGGTGGCATGGCGGCGGCCGGCGCGGCCGGAGCCGCCACCGGACCGGCGGCGCCGGTCGTCATAGGCGCCGCTGTGGTGGCCCAGGCCGGTGTGACCGCAGCAAAGGCGGGCGCGAGCACCGCCAGCTCCGCCATGCAGGAAGGAAGTTCACCGTCGTGAGCATTGACCAGGCGCAGGTGCGCACCTACGGGGGCTGGCGGCGGGCGCGGGGCATGGGCCTGTTCGGCCTCGGACCGATGCAGACCTTCGTCGTCCTCGCGGCGATCACCGTGCTGATCATCTCCGGGTCAATGGGGCTGCGGGCGCTGGCCATCTCCGCCGGGCCGTGCGCGCTGCTCGTGGGCCTGCTAGTGCTGCGCTGGGACGGAGTCCCAGTCTCAGCGGGCATCGCGCAGCGGGTGCGGTGGCTGGTCGGCACCAGCCGCGGCTACACCTCCTACCGCTCCGGGGTGATGGTGACCGGCGAGCACGCCTGGCAGCTGCCGGGCGTGCTCGCGCCCACCACCCTGCTGACGGTCGAGGACGAGAGCGGCGGCGTGTACGGGGTGGTGTACAACCAGCGGCTCAGCGCCATGACGGTGACGCTGCGCTGCGCGGCCACCTCCACCTGGCTGGCCGATCTTGATGCCAGCGCGGCGTGGGTGGCCAACTGGGGCGGATGGCTCGCGAATTTGGGCTACCTGCCGATCATCGATCACGTCGCGGTCACCGTGGACACCGCGCCGGACCCGGGCTCCCGACTCGCCGACCACGTCAGCCGGCGGATCGTGCCCCACGGCCCAGCATCCGCTCGGCGGGTACTGCAACGGCTGGTGGAGGTGTCCCCGGCAGCTGCCGCCGACGTGGAGACCCGGGTGTCGGTCACCTTCAAGCCCGGCGCCTCGCCCAGCAAGCCGAAGAACCTCGACGAGGCCTTGGAGGAGATCAGCCGCACGCTGCCCGGCCTGCAGGACTCGCTGGGCAGCTGCGGCCTGACCGTCCTCGGCCGGGCCAGCGCGGAGAACATCTCGGCCATCGTGCGAACAGCCTTCGACCCGGCCAGCCGGGGTGACGTGGCCCGGCTGACCGCGACCCCCGGGCTGGACCTGAGTCGGTGGGTGGACTGGGACACCGCCGGGCCGGTGATGGCCGAGGAGCATCTCGACCGGTACGTCCACGACTCCGGCACGTCGGTGTCATGGGCCTGGCACGAGGCACCCCGCCAGCACGTACACGCCGACGTCCTCGCTCGCCTACTCGCCCCGGGGCCGTACCCGAAGCGGGTGTCGCTGCTCTACCGGCCATTCCCCGCCGGGGAAGCCGCGCGGATCGTCGAGAGCGAGGTCAACGCCGCGGCATTCCGGGCGGCCTACAACCGGGCGCAGAAACGCGACGAGTCCGCCCGGGACCACGCCGACCGGGAACGAGCCCTGCAGACCGCGCGGGAAGAGGCGACCGGCTCCGGAGTCGGTCTGATGTCGCTGCTCGTCACCACCACCGTGATCTCCGCCGACGACCTGGGCCGCGCCATCGCCGACGTCGAGTCCCGCGCCGACGTGGCCAAGATCCGGCTACGGCGACTGCGCGCCAGCCAGGCCGCTGGCTTCGCGATGACCCTGCCGTGCGGCGTCTGCCCGCCGCAGCTGGCCCGCCACTGGCCCCGCTGACACAACCCGCGATCTGGAGGATCCGATGAAGAGCAGCACCATCGACGCGCCCGCACCGGCGCCGGCATGGGGTGTCCGCGCCCCCGGCGCCGGCCGGGCCAGCCACGTCTCCCCCGGCATGGAATACCAGGGCACAACCGTGCAACTGTGCGGCCTCTACCCGTTCGTCGCCGGGTCCGGCGCGCCCACGATCGGGGTGCCGATCGGACGGCACATGCTGTGGGGCGAGGTCGTCTGCCTCGACCCCCTCGAATGGCTACGCGAAGGCCTGATCACCAACCCCGGCGTGTTCGTCCTCGGCCAACCCGGCGTCGGCAAGTCCACCGTGGTCAAGCGCCTCATCACCGGGATGACCGGGTTCGGCACCAGCGCGCTGATCCTCGGCGACACCAAACCCGACTACACCCGGCTCGTCGAACACCTCGGCGGGCAGGTCATCCGGATCGGGCGGGGCCTGGACCGGCTCAACCCGCTGGACTCCGGCCCGCTCGGCAGCGCGCTCGCCCGGATGGGCAGCGCCGACGCCCGGCAGCTGCGCCTGGAGATCCGGGGCCGGCGCATGTCACTGCTGCTGGCACTGTGCGCGCTGGTGCGGGGGCAGGCGCTGAACAACACCGAGGAGATCATCCTCGGCCGGGCGATCGACGTACTCACTGAACGACTCGACGGCGACCCCACGGTGCCCGACGTGCTGCGCCTGGTCGAAGCCGGCGCCGACGAGCTACTGACCGCGGCTCGGGCGCGCACCGACGGCGAGTACCGCCGCCGCGTCGACCAGCTCGTGCCCACTCTCGCGCTGCTCTGCGAGGGCAGCCTGCGCGGGGTGTTCGACGGCCCCACCACCAAGCCCCTAGACCTCGACGCCCCGGCCGTCAGCGTCGACATCTCCCAGGTCGCCGCCGCCGGCGACCAGCTCGTAGCCGCCGCAATGCTGTGCACCTGGGCGTACGGCTTCGGCATGGTCGACGCCGCATCCGTACTGGCCGATCAGGGCCTGGCGCGGCGCCGGCAGTACCTCGGCGTGATGGACGAGCTGTGGCGGGCCCTGCGCGGCGCGTCCGGGCTGGTCGAGCACGCCGACGCGCTGACCCGCCTCAACCGGCAGCGGGGCATGGCCAGCGTGATGGTCACCCACTCCCTCGCTGACCTCGATGCCCTGCCCACGCCCGAGGACCGCGCCAAGGCGCAGGGCTTCATCGAACGGTCCGCTATCAAGATCCTGGCCGGGCTGCCGCCGCGCGAGCTGAACCGCGTCAACGAAGTCATCAAACTGTCCGGCCCCGAGCGCGAACTGGTGGCGTCCTGGGCCGCGCCGGAAGCCTGGTTCGCCGGCTCCGTGCATCCCGGCCGGGGCAAATACCTGATCAAGACCGGTGAGCGCAACGGACTGCCGGTGTCGCTGACCCTGGTCGGTGAGGAGTGGGAGCTCTACGACACCGACGCGGCGATCCGGCAGGTGCAGCTATGAACACCCGGCCGGTCGAACCGCGCGGCACCGCAGGCGGGCCGCTCACCCCGTTCCTGCTGCTCGGGCTGGTGTGGGCGGCAATCGCCCTGATGTGGTTGTCCTGGCTCGCGGGGCGAATCGCCGCCGCCGTGACCGGGCATCCCGCCGGTGGTCCCGGCTTCGGGTCCGCGTACCTGGAACATCTGCTGCATGCCGACTGGGCCGCGCTTTGGCCCGGGGTCTCCCCCACCGCGGTGAGTGTCGTCTACGCGGTGCTGCTGCTGGTGCTGGTCGGCCTGGGCGCTCTGGCGGCGGTGTGGTGGCAGGCGCGCAAGCCCGACGCGGAGGATCCACTGCCGTCGCTGGCCGGCCCCACCGAGGTAAAGGCCATGACGTTGCCGGTGGTTGCCGCCAAGGCCCACCGGCTTCGGACCAACCTGGCTGACGTGCTGATGAAGGAAATCCCGGCCGAAGCGGCCGGGGTCGTGCTCGGTGCGCACCGACGGCGGCGCGGCTCGGGCCCCCGCCTCTACTCGTCCTGGGAAGACGTCGTCCTCGCGGTGATGGCACCCCGCGCCGGTAAGACGACCGCGCTGGCCGTGCAGTCAATTCTCAATGCGCCGGGGCCGGCGCTCGCCACCAGCAACAAGCCCGACCTGTGGGCCACCACGGCGGCTTCCCGGGCTGAGCATGGCACCGTGTGGGTGTTCGACCCGCAGTCCATCGCCCACGTGCCGCAGAACTGGTGGTGGAACCCGCTGGCCGCCGTCGAGGACGTCGAGGACGCCCACCGGCTGGCCAACCACTTCGTCCAGCAGGTCCGCAACTCCCAGGGCAGCGACGACTTCTGGATCCAAGGAGCACTTGACCTGCTCACCTCGCTGATCCTCGCCGCCGCGCTAGAGGGCCGCACGCTGGCCTCGGTCCAGGCATGGCTGTCGGACTCCACGTCCCGCGAGCCGGCGACGATCCTTAAGAGCCACGGCTTCGGGGCCTCCGCCCGAGCCATGTCCGGCCGCCAGGCCGGCGCCCCCGAAACCCGCGAAGGGCTCTACGAGACCGCCCGCACCGCCGCGGCATGCCTGGCCAACCCGACCATCATGGCCTGGGTCACCCCACCGGACCTGCCGCCGCCGGCACTGGACGTCGAGGCGTTCGTCGAAAGCGCCGATACGCTCTACCTGCTGTCCAAGGACGGCGCCGGTGCAGCCGCACCACTCGTCGCCGGCCTGACCGACCAGGTGCTGCGCGCCGCGGTCACCGTCGCCGAAGCGCACGGCGGCCGGCTCGACCCGCCGCTGGTCGCCTGCCTCGACGAGGCCGCGAACATCTGCAAGATCGCTGACCTACCTGAGCTGTACAGCCACTTCGGCAGCCGAGGCATCATCCCGCTGACCATCCTGCAGTCCTACCGCCAAGGCACCAGGGTCTGGGGCGAGCAGGGCATGGACGCACTCTGGTCGGCCGCCACGGTCAAGCTGGTGGGCGCGGGTATCGACGATGCGCGGTTCGCCGAGGACCTGTCCCGGCTCGTCGGCGAACACGACGTCACCGTCGCCTCCCGCACCCGCGACGGCCAGGGCCACACGTCGTACCAGACATCAGTACGCCGGCAGCGGATCCTCGATCCCGCGCAGATTCGGGCACTGCCGAAGGGCTCAGCACTGCTGTTCGCCACCGGGGTCAAGGTGGCCATGCTCAACCTGCTGCCCTGGTACGACGAGCCGAGCGCCGAGCGACTGAACGCCGCCGTCGCCGCCTCCACCGAGGAAATCACCCGCCAGGCCCAACGCACCCGCGCCGCGCGTCGGGACCGTATGGCGCAGCGTTCGTGGCGGGGACGGGCCAGCTGAAGCTAGCTTTGGATATCGGAGGTTGGCTATGGGCGCACCTCGAATCAGACATCCGGCGTTCTCTGTGCGCGGCACCAGGCTCGAGCACGCGCGGCTGCTGGCGGCCGTGGAGGCCGCGGTGACGTACTACCGTGGCCAGCTCGATCACGCCGACAGTCCTCGCGCCTATCTCGCCGGACGCGGTCTCGGTGTCGTTGTGCAGCGGGAGTGGCCGTGGCGGGTCGGGTACGCCCCGCCCGGTTGGAGTTCGCTGACCGGCCACCTGTGCGCTGCTGGCTTCACGGCGGATGAGCTGGTCGGTGCCGGACTGTCGACCCGCACCCGGGTGGACCCGGACCGGCTCGTCGACGTGTTCCGGGACCGGATCATGTTTCCCGTGCGCGACCCAGCCGGGCGTGCCGTGGCGTTCCTCGGCCGGTCGAGCCCTGACGCCGGCGCGGGCGTACCGAAGTACATCAATGGTCCTGAGACCGCGATCTACGACAAGGGACGGCTGCTGTTCGGTGTTGCAGAGCAGCAGGAGCGCCTAGCCGCGCGGTGGAAGCCCGTCCTGGTCGAAGGTCCCGCTGACGTCCTTGCCGTGTGGCTGTCCTACTCACGGTCCGGCCGCACCGGAGCGGTGGCCCTCGCGCCGTGCGGCACCACGCCGACCAACGAACAGGCCGCGATCCTGCGGGAGTTGCCCGGTGCGGCGGACGGCATCGTGGCGGCGTTTGACGCGGACCCGGCCGGCCGTGGCGCGGTGGACCGGGTCTGGAAACTGCTCCGGCAGCCGCACCCGCCCGGTCCGCTGCTGGTGGCTGAGTTCAGCGCCGGCGCAGACCCGGCGGACCTGCTGCGTCGGCCGAACGGAAAGGCTCAGCTACGGGCCGCGTTGCAGCGAAGGGCGCGGCCGATGCTCGACGCGGTGGTTGACCACCGGCTCGCCCGGCTCGTCAACCGGCATCCCCGACTAATGGAGGACATCGACGGCAAATGCACTGCGGTGCACCTTCTGGTGCCGCTCTTGTTCGAGGCGTTCAACCCGGACGGGGCGATCGGGGTGGCCCGACGCATCGTCGCGCACACCGGCGCCGGGGTCGATACTGTCGCCATCGCCGCGCTCGGATACCTGGAAGATCGGCTACAAGGCATCAGGCCTGACCGCTTGCGATCACGCCAGTAGGCAGTTGATCGAACTGGAGGGCGATTAGGCAGAGGTTTTGCCGTCAGCGCTCCGCGGCCTCTTCTGCCGATGAGCATGCATTGGCCGAGGCGAGCGTGCGCGTCTGCTTGTTCGGATGAGGCCGGCTCCTACACGAGGCGAGGCTTGATATCGATCCACTCGCGCAGCTGGGCGGCGAGGCGCGCATCCTGGACTCCGTTCAGGTGCCACTGGGCTGCGATGACCAGATTCTTCGCCTGCCGGGAGTGACGCATCTGGGGTGCGGTCGAGGCCACCGAGGTCTCGCCGGTCAGCGAGGATGGCCACCTCGTTCAAACCGACTGGGAGAGCCTCCAGGCAGGCCCGGACGATGTCGTCAGCCGACGGCAGCGCCGCCAGGCCGACCCCGCGCGCCGCATGTCCGCCGCGAAGTACGCCAGCCTCTCGGCGCCCTCAGCTTCGGTGAACACCTCCCGGGCCCGCCCCTGCCGCAGTAGCCACAGCTTCAGCTCCGCCCAGTCCGCCCGCCGGTGCGACTGGCCACCCAGGCGCTGATCGGTGATAAGCAACAGGTACATCCACCAGTTCGCTCGCTGGCGCGGTGCCGGCTGGCGGCGGTCCAGCCACTGCCGGCGCTGGTGCTCGTCGAGCTGGAGCAGGTGGACCAGCCCGTCCTTGACGGCTTGGCGCTGCCCGCCGAGTCTTCCGGCGGACACACCTTCGGGCGGATGGGGTGCGCTGATCGACCAGACTTCACCGGCATCGACCATCTGCTGATGGCCGGTGGTGGCGACGAGGAGGGATATCCGTGACTCGGCAAGCCAGTACCGCTGGTGGTTCGCATCGGCCTGGTCGATGATCTCCTGCAGGTGGTAGCCGAGGCGGTCCAATTCGGCGTTCAACTGCATGAACCGCAGCTGTCGGCCGAACGGCCCGTACCGATGCACGAGTGCCTCTGTGACCGTGATGCTCGCCAGGCGATACGCCTGCACGGTGAAGCCGGTCGCCTGCCAGGAGTCGGATCCGGGACGCCGCGCCCAGGAGAACTCCACCAAGCCGTAGTCACGCCGCATCACGGCGCGGTTTCGGTCCTCTGCGAAGTCGCCACCCAGCGTGCGGGCTACTTCGTCCGGTGAGTCCGTCAGGCCGACGCCCAGCACGGCGCCGCTGACCACCACGTCGACGATGAAGTCAAGATCGGCCACCCGACAAGCGTGGCGGAGTACCGGGCGCAGCACAATCAGCGGCCGGCCTCGCCGCGATCGATCTCCCGGATCATCCCCGTACCGGGCATCCGCACATAGCCGCAATTCGGTCACTATGGGGAGTGGCGGTTGTCTCGACAGGTGTAGGCGTAGCGCCGAGGAGCGCCAGCGCTGTAGGCCACCTGTCGACCAGGTGATGGGAGGGCATCGGTTCCCTGATGGCCCGTAGTCGCGGACGTCCGGCATGATGACCGTCATGGACGTCGAGGAACTGATCGCGCGCCATCCGCAGGTCTTCCACACGATGTCGGCGACCGCGTGGCCATCGGTGCAACGACACGGCCTCCTGTCTACGCAGAAACTGATCGACTTGTTCGGCCTCGACGCCGCCGAGCGTGACCGACTCCTGAGCGCCCCTCGCAAGCAGTCCACCGTGCTGCGCGCACCTGGCCTGGCGCCTGCCGTGATTCGCGATCAGAAGCCGATGAAATTCGTCGCGGAGAAGATTGATCCAAACTCCTCGCTGACCGCGTACCTCGCGGCCATCAACTCCCGGGTCTTCTTCTGGGCCAGCGCTGAGCGGCTGGACCGGCTGCGTCAAGCGAAGGAGTACCGCACCGAGGACCAGGTGGTCCTGCACGTCGACACCCGCACCCTCGTCGAGCGACACGGCCCACGAATCGAACTCTGCCGGCTCAACTCCGGGGCTGTGACGCAGAAGAACCACCCCATGCGTGGGCATCGATCCTGGCTGCCGATCGCCGACTACCCCTACGCCGAGT
The DNA here is from genome assembly GCF_045207895.1 of Micromonospora sp. NBC_00898. NCBI lineage: Bacteria > Bacillati > Actinomycetota > Actinomycetes > Micromonosporales > Micromonosporaceae > Micromonospora > Micromonospora sp. NBC_00898. The sequence continues at coordinate 883,559 of NZ_CP108775.1, read as the reverse complement.
ACAGCCGCCGGTACGGCCGCGATGGCGCCCTGGTCGAGGTCACCGTGTTGGACGCCGTCCCTGACATCCTCGACGTGACCGACAAAATCGAAGGCGCCATCGACTGAGACCCACACCTATAGGACTTCATTGCCCACCACCGGGCAGGCAGGCGTTCGTATACCTGCTCGGGATCATCCTTCATCAACTCGCCGGGGCTTTCTCGTCCTCTACGACTCCAGTGGCAACCACTGTCGGGACCGATAAGCGGGCAGGACGCGGCTTTCACCAGCCCTACAAGCCCGGCCCCACGTGCGGTGTGGCCTGAAGGAACCGCAGTCCTCGACCGATCTTGACATCCCGTCATGCCGCCGTCAGACGTCAGTCGGGCCCGTCGGTGATGACCCCTAGCCTCCTAGTCGTGTCGTTCCGCTGTAGAGGTGCACGCGGTCGTCGATGTCGCGGTCCGGTGCTCCGTGGATGAACTGTTCAGGCTCGACTTGGCCGTTGCTGCCGTGTACCACCCAGTCCTCGTAGAACCACCTGGGGCTACAGGCGCAGCCGGTGAACCGGAAGTTGGCTCGATACCGGCCGACCTGCCTCGGTGCGAGCGTGAACAAGCGGGCAGGTCCACGCCGACGTGGGAATGCCGCCCTTCCCGGCAACCGCTCGACGAGCATCGCCGCATCGCTGAGGGTGAGCTCCAAGCCGCAGTCACGGGCCAGTTCGGCGCTGCCGACGCGTACCTCGTCGTGGCGCATATAGCCGACCGCTTCATCGACCAGCACCTCATGGATGACCACGTCGCCTACCGGCAACGCCGCGGGCAACACGACCGGGCGGTCCAAAGCACGGCGAATATTCTCCTGCGGCGCCCCACGCCCGGCCGCGCTCCATCGCACACGAACTCGCTGGAGGGTGATCACGCCTCACCATGACTCATCGACCACTCGAAACACCAGTCGATATCCGGATCTGCCGCCGTTCGTGCGCTCGGCCCGTTCGCCGGCCGTCACTGTTGCGTAGATTGCGTTGGATCGCCGCCGTAGAGGGCTGCGAAGACGCGGTCCCGCAGGATCTCGTACTGCTGGCGGCATCGCCGAGGTGGGCCCGGCGAGCGTTGCTGGACTTAACCGCCGACGACGACTTCCGGTGGCTGGAACTGGCCAGCTGCCAGGTCGACCTCGGGGCCGTCAACCAATCGATTCCAGTAGTGGTAGCCGACCTTGGCGTCTCCGGCGAGGACCTCGCCTAGGATCAGCTCTCCCCCGAGCAGGTCCTGAATGAGTGAAGAAACGGAAGGCCTGGTTGCCCTCGATACCTCGGCGTGCTGCCAGGTTTTGCCTCACAGCGTCCCGAGGATGCCGAGACCTAAACCGAAGGCAGTCGCGAAAGCCGCTCCGGCGGCCATGGTGGCCTCGGCCGCTGAGGAGCCGCTGCTTGTCTTGAGCATCGCGGTGACGAGCGCTACGACGACTGAGGAAAGGCCTACTACGAGAATCCACAGGTGGGTGTTGCCGGAGCTGCTCAAGGAGTTTCCCTTCCGTTCAGAACGACGGTGCCGTCGGCGAGGTGTCGGGTGAAGGCTGTCCGGGTGGCACGGGCAGCGGCGAGACGTCGGTCGATCATGGAGATCTCGTCGTCGACTAGTTGAAGTGCGCTGAGGATCCGCCGCTGGTCGGCGACCGGTGGCAGCGGCATCTCCAGGTCGCCGAGTGTGGTGGTGCTCAGTGAGGTGGTTAGCGACCGGACTGATCGGTCGCGGATGCGGGCCTGTACGGCTGACTGCGACAGGTAGGCCAGCAAGTAGGCGGGATCCAGCTCGGCGAGTTTGGTAACGCGCAGCCGGAGCACGTTGCTGTGTGGCAGCCAGCCAGATTCACTGGGGCCCACGATTGCGGTCTGTCCCATGGCTCCGGTCCGGACGTAGAGCACGTCGCCGATTTGCAGCTGGTGCTGCTGGCTAACGGTGTCGACGTCTGCGTTCGGTGCGTCGCCCGCATCGATGAGGCCCTCCCGCAGATGCCGCGGGTGGACGACGGGCACTACCTCCCGCGCGGTGTGCGCCTGGGAGATCGCCCGTTTGAGCGGGCGAGGCGGCACACCGCTGCGGATCTCGCAGAGGTCGCGCAGACGGTGCTCGGGCCAACCTTCATCGGTGCCCGTCGTGTAGGAGGGCAGGTCGAGTGTGGCGGTCAGCGCGTCCACTTCCGCGCGTGCGTCATCCGCCGAAGCTCGCGCGAGCGTGCGGTCCTGGTATTCCGGTGGGTTCAGCGAGTACCCGTGGGCCCGGATCTCGTGAGGCGCGACCGCGATGCTGAAGCCAGGCTTAGGCTCGGCCGCCGCGAACGTCGCCGCTATCGTCGCGATGTCCGCTGCGTCAAGGATGTGCACGCCCTTCGCTTGAGGGCCAGACGGCCGGCCGAGGTGGCGTGCGTCCACCATGTGTACCGGCGTAGCGCGGCCTACCGGCTTTCTCAGCAGCCAGATACAGACGCCGATCGAGCTCCCTGGAAACATCCGCGCCGGTAGCGCGACAACAGCGTGCACGGAGCCCTGTTCGACAAGGTCACGGCGGGTGTCGTACGCCCGGGTGCCGGCGGCGTAGCCGGCGCCGTAGGGCATAAGGACAGCGGCGCGACCGTCGTCGGCGAGTGCGGCGATGCATCGTCGCAACCAGGTGGGCTGTTCCTTCTTGTCGAACGGCGGGTTGGTCAGCAGGAATTTCGCCCCGCCCGGTGGTGGCGAGGGTGCCACGGCCAGTTCGGGGGTGGCACCCGTCGCCGCCAGCGACATGCCGGCAAGGCGCAGTTCGGCCGGGTGTGGATGCTCGGCGTACACCTGAAGGACCGCCTCGCCGACGGGCACCTGCGTGAACTCGGCCAGCAGCTCGCCGAAGCGAGCGAACGGGTCGTACACCGTTACCTCGCCCCGCGCGGTGTGGTCGGCAAGCAGCGCGACCATGGTGCGCGCGACGCTTGTCGGCGTAGATATGGCGCCATCGTGACTGCGGACCTCCCGCACGTACTCGTCTAGAAGTCGGTGGTAGGCGCCGGGACCGAGGTGGGCGGTCAGCACGACCACCTTGCGCACCGGCTCGAACGTGCGGGGCCGCAACCTCGTCGGCGGGGCGTCCGAGCTGCTGAGCAGGTCCGGGTGACCGAGGGACGCGTCGACTGTCGCCACCACGAACCGCAGCAGCTGCCGGGCCGTTCCCGCGTCGCCGGAAGCGGGGAGATGCCGGGTCACGTGCGTCCAGCGATCCCGGTCATGTAGGCGAAGGAACGCGAGGCAGAGCAGCAGGTACAGGTAATCGGTCCGGGGCGCGCCACCGCAGACGTCGGAAGCCAGTGCGCGCAGGGATTGAAGGCTCGGGTCTGCTTCGGGACGCTCAGCGGGACGAAAGCTCCGCCTGACTCGATCTCCATAGGTGTCTCCGGCGGTCTCACCCAGCGCCAGGCGGTTGGCGGGAACGCGCCGCCCGTCAAGCCAGCCGATCACCTCGCCAAGATGGAGACGATCGCCGGTTCCGCTCACCGGCGGTGGGAAGTCGTCGTGCCGGCGCCAATGGGTGACGGCAGCCCTCGTGGCCGCCGCGAGCCTGGCCACCTCTGCCTGAGAGACCGCTCTCGCAAAGTCATTCACGAGCCGAAGCTAAGACTCCACGCCGAGAGTGTCGAGTGTGCACTCACCGGTGCGCCTGGATCTGTTAACAAACTAGGGTTAGGCATCGGACATCTCGGACCTGTCGATAGTGCTCGTAGTTAGGTCGTCCCGGAGGATCCCGGTCGGCCAGCTCCGACGACCTGCCGCAGTTCGGGAGTCAGCACGAACCGGTGGGACGGCTTTACTGCCGTCCCACCGGGTCTGCTCTCGATCACCCGCTGCGGTGCCAGACGCAGCGTCAGTCCCACCACCTCCACCAATCCTCAGGCGCGGGCTGAGCCGGCACCTCCGGCGACGAGCGGTGCTGGCTCTCTCCGAGATCGCCACCTGGGGTGCAGTTGCGGAACGGGCCGTCGTCGCCGCAGAGGATGGGCAGCTGGTGGTCGAGCTCTCGCAGCCAGGGCAGCATGCCGGTCATCTGCAGGCGGGCCTGTTCCCAGCCGTACCACAGGGCCGTCAGCCGGGTTACCGCTTCGTCGTGGCGCCACCACTGCTCGCACCAGTGCCATCGGGTCAGTCCGACCTCGCCGACCGGGCGCGGGAAGGTCGGCAGCAGGTACGTGGTCACCCACTGCTCGACCGTCGCGTACAGCGGCGCCTGGTCCTCGTCGCCAGCCTGGGCGCGTTCGGCTTGGGTCTGCTGCAGGTCGGCGACCTGCGCTGCCAGCCTCGCCATCTCAGCGGTGAGCTCGTCATGCTGGATGCCCGGGTCGTCGCTGGACCGATGCGACATGGTGGCCGTCATCGTGTCCTGCTACGCATCGGCACCGCGGTGACCGCTACTGCGGGTTGCTTGCCCTCTACCCCCGAACTGATCTTGGCTACGCGAAGCTTCGGAAATGCCTGCGCCCAGGCCGGCGTCGGGAGAACGTCAAGGTGGTGGACGTCAGCTGCGGTGGCGGCGACGTGATCAGCGTTGTCGTCGTGGAGCACGCTCGCCGACTGCCCGGCTGCGTGCTCGTCGACCAGAGTGCGGGGGTTGTCGACTGGCCTACTGTCGCTGACTCCCTCGCCGCGCTCGGCAGCCGCTCGGCTTTGCAGGTCGCGAGCCACGGCCTCCTCCACGTGACCCTGCGCGAGACGGATCGCCTCTATCGGCCGCCTGTCGGCATCGCCGGTCCTGATGGCCTGGTTCATCTCCGCGGCGAGGTCGCGAAGTAGTTGTACCGGGTCGCCTGCAGGAAGCTTGCCTGTCGCACGCCAGTGGCGCTGTAGCTCGTCGAGGGCTTCGGGCCGTACGTGCTCAGCCAGTTTCATTGCCTCCTGTCGAACAGCGGCGTCGAAGGCGTCGACCAGCGCACGGCTACCCGGCGGCAGCGCGGCGGGCCCCTCCTGGGTAATCCCCGGCCGGTCAGGCGTGCTGCCGTGGGGGCGAGCGCCGTGCTGGCGGTGACCGGCGCGGGCATCGCGCTCCCACACCTCCCGGGCTGCCGCGCGCATGGCCTCAGCGATCGGAGTTCCGGCCCGCCTGTGGCGTTCATAGGCGGCCATCAGGTCCGGGCGGAACTGGCGCAGCCGTTGCTCGGCGAACTCCGCAGCCCGCCGAGCTACCGGGTCACTGCTGGCATGAAGCGTCGCGGTGCGCCAAACGGCGGCGGCCTCGGCGAAGGTCGCCTTGTGGACCAGCCAGCCGCCGTCGAGCGAGCCCGCCATCCGGTCACGGTCCGCGCGTACCTTGGCTGCAAGTCGGTCGGCTTCGCGGCGGGCCCTCGCGGCGGCCTGGTCACGGTCGGCCTGGCGATCCCGTTCAGCGGCCTTGTTCTGGATACCGACGGCGGCCCAGCGGGCGCCGGCCTCGCCGACGGTCGCCATCGTCGCCAGCCCTTGCAGGAACTGTTGGCGGGTCTCGGCCATCGGGTCCTCGTGTTGCTGCGGGCGCGGCATGTGCACCTCCTTGCCTGATCAGCGGCCGCGCGCAGCACGCCGGCCGCCTCCCACTGTCGGTTCGGGTGTTGGCATGGCAGTTAGCGGCAGCGTTACCGCCGGTTGCCGGCCACCCGCTACCAGCCGCAGCGCGGCGGCTGCTGCCCGGGCCGCCTCGGCCTGGTGCAGGCGCTGCTGGGCCTGCCGCAGCTGCTCGAGAGTGTCGGCGAGACGGGCCAGGTCCATCACCAGCGCAAGGGCGGCCATCGCGTCGTCGTCGCCGGAGATGCGGCCCATGAGCGCTACCAGCCGCGACATGGCGCGCATCTCCTGCGAGCGGCCGGTGGACCGGCGGACCCGCCCGTACAGGTCCCGGGCCGCGCGGTCGAAGACCTCGGCGGCCCGGTGCAGCGGCCCGCGCCGGTCACCCTCCATCGCGTGGGCCAGGCTGGTGAGCAGGTCCGCTGCGGCGACCGCGGTGGCCTGCGCACGACCCGATTCGGTACGGGCGTCGCGGCGGATATCGTCGGCGGCCGCAGTGGCCACCGTGGCGGCCTGGCGCATCGCCTCGATACGCTCCCTCCGGCCGACCGTCGGCGCCGCCGGCGGCGGTGCCTGAACGCCCCAGCGCAGCCGCAGCTTCGGCAGGGTCATGTCGGGCGCCAACCGGCCCCCGCCGAAGTACACCGGCTGCCCGCCTGCGGTGCGCGCGCCGGGAAGCGCCACCGCGTACCCGGTGAGCTGCCGGGGATCGGTGGTGCTGCGCCGGAGTCGGAGCAGCACCCCTGCCTCGCGTAACCGGGCGAAGAACTCCTCCTCTGAGCCGGCGGCGGCCACGGCCGTGCGTACGCGCCGGCGCAGCTCATCCCGGGGCGTCTGAGCGCGGCCAACGCGACGCGCCTTGCTTACCTCGACCGGATGGGGGCGGCGGTGGGCGGTGCGGTCAGCCGGCGGGACCCGGCGGTGCAGGTTGTAGCGGCGAGCGACGTTGTAGGTGGCCTTGACGCAGCGCGGGTAGTCGTTGCGCATCCAGTTGGTTCGCCCGTCCTCGCGCACCAGCGTCGCGACGATGTGCACGTGGTCGTCGGCATGCCGCATGGCGATCCAGCGCAGGCCCGGATCGGTGGCGGTGGTGGCGATCCCGACCTCGGTGAGCATCTGGCTTGCCATGCTCGCCCAGGTCGAGTCGCTGACGGTGCGGCGCCGGTCCTCGGGCGCGAGCCGCATGCTGGCGTGCCAGACGAACTTGTTCGGCGGCCGGTCGCCCGCGCGGACCGGTTGCTCCAGCAACGCCGCCAGCGCCCGAAAGTCCCGCTTGCCGCTGTCGGTGACCTTCGGCTCCAGGTCCGTCAGAGGACCCGCGCCGTCCCAGGCCGCCACCAGGCGGGGGTTCGTGTGTTCCTCCGCCTTGCCCGGGCCCCAGAGGTAGCGCAGCAGCCCACCGACCCGTGAACCACGCCGGTGCACCCGGGTGATCACCGCAGCTTCCTGTCGATCAGCGCTATCACTTCGTCGAGCCGGGCCACGGCCCTCGTGCACAACCGGACGGCATCGGCGGCCCAGTGGGGCAGCTGGCCGGTGGCGTTGAACGCCGCGGCGGCCTGGTTGACGTTGTTGCCGGACATCGCTACCGCCCGGCGGGCGGCGAACAGCTCGTGCTGCAGCTCCCGCAGGTCACCTTTCACGGCACTCGACACCTGGCCGGCGGACGCGGCGGCGAGGGCGGCCTTCGCCGCGTAGCCCGTCGGAGTCAGCTGTGCAGCTGAGGCCGCCATCTCGATCGCGGCCTTCTCCTCATCGGAGAGCCGGAGCAGTACCGCGTGCGGGCGGGCCGGCCGAAGGTGGGCACGATGTCGCGCCTTGCTGGGCCAGGCAGGCCGATCGCTGTCCATCGCCGCACTGTGCACTCTGGGCGTTGCCGGCGACGTGAGCAATCGGGGCTACCTGTGCTGGCCGGGCTGTCGGCGTACGGGTTCGCATGCCCGGCCAGGTACGGCTGAACGGGGTCTGTCGCTGATCTTGTGACGGCCTACGGCGGTGGCCAAGATCTGCGCCGTGACTTCGGGATTCCTGACGAGTGTCCTTCCTCATCTGTCCAACGTGGTCGTTGAGTTCGTCGAACGGTCGGCCGGCGCGCTGGTGCTGCGGGCCCGCTCTCGCGCTCGCCGGGGTCGTTGTCCACAGTGCGGCACGCCGTCGGGCCGTGTGCATGGCCGGTACCTGCGTCGGTTGGCGGATGCCGCGCTGGGCGGCTGCGCGGTGGTCATCGAGCTGCTGGTGCGCCGGTTCAAGTGCGTGTCCGAGGCGTGCCCGGCCGTGACCTTCGCCGAGCAGATAGAGGACCTGACCCGACCCCACGCGCGACGCACCCCACTGTTGCAGCAGCTCCTCGCCAAGATCGCGGTGGCGCTCGCCGCCCGCCCGGCGGCCCGGCTCGCCCGCCGGCTCGGTCTGCCGGTAGCCAAGGACACCCTGCTGCGCCTGGTCCGTGCCCTGCCGGAGCCGCCGGTCGGCGAGGTGCGGGTGGTCGGAGTTGACGACTTCGCCCTGCGCAGACGCCACGTGTACGCCACGATCATCGTGGATTTGGAAACGCGGCGGCCGGTTGACGTGCTCGAGGGCCGGGATGCCGGACCGGTAACGGCGTGGCTGGCCGCCCATCCCGAGATCGAGGTGGTGTGCCGGGACCGGGGCCGCGCGTACGCCGAGGCCGCCCGCGTCGGGGCACCCCAAGCCCAGCAAGTCGCGGACCGGTGGCACCTGTGGCACAACCTGTGCGAGGCCGTGGAGAAGACCGTCGCCGCCCACCACGGGTGCATCAAGACCGCGTTCGCCGCCGCTGAACCGGCGGCCACCGACGTGCCGCCGCCACCGCTTCCGGACGAGCGCTGCGACGTGCGTGGCCGTCCCCGCCCGCTCGTGGGGCGCACCACCGAGCGGTACACGGCGGTGCAGGAGCTGGTGGCGGCCGGGCGGTCGCTGCGCGGCATCAGCCGCGACCTGGGCCTGGACTACTACACCGTGCGCCGCTACGCCCGCGCCGACAGCCTTGACGCGCTCATCGCGCCAGCGATCCACCGCCACACACTCCTCGACGCGTTCAAGCCCTACCTGTACGAGCAGTTCACCCAGGGCCAGGGCAACGCCTCGCACCTGTACCGGCGGATCCGCCAGCAGGGATACACCGGCAGCCGCACCACCATCGGCCGCTATCTGCACCTGCTCAAAGGCGGCCTGGTTGCGCCACCAGCGCCTCGGCCGGTCCCGGCGCCCCGGACCGCGGCGAGCTGGCTGCTGACCCACCCCGACCGGCTGCAACCCGACCAGACTTCCACCCTCGGCGACGTTCAGGCGGCCTGCCCGCACCTGAACGCCACCGCCCGGCACGTGCGCGCCTTCGCCGCCATGATGAGCAACCTGACCGGCCAGCAACTACCAGCCTGGATCAACCGCGTCCGCCAGGACGACCTACCCCACCTGCGCCAGTTCGCCGAAGGACTCCTACACGACTACGAAGCCGTCGTCGCCGGACTGACCAGTATGTGGAGTTCCGGACAGGTCGAAGGCCAGAACACCAGAACCAAGCTGATCAAACGCATGGGCTACGGACGCGCAAACTTCGACCTGCTCCGCAAACGCATCCTCCTGCAAAGCTGAGCCGTCACAAGATCAGCGACAGACCCGCTGAACGTGCCCAATCCGCCGTACCCACCCACGTCTCTCGGGCTCAGGAAGGCTTCGACATGGATCAGTTGAGGCGGGGCTGCCGTCGCGGCCCTCGGGACGCTAAGCCGGCGCTCGCCCGACCCGCCGGTGTCATTGCGGTTCCCGGCGAGCGCTGCGGTAGTGATTCGGGACCAAGCCGACCCGCACCGCAGCCGCGCAGCGGCGAGGAGCGGAAGCGGTGCGGTAGTCGGGGGTAACCCGGCTGCCTCCCGGCAGACGACTTGCGCCAGGCTGAGGCTGGGATGGGTAGGAGGCTGGCACCGTTCCTCCGCGCCTACTTGGTCACCCTTCACCCTGACGTCGACGCGGGCCGTCGTGGCGGGCACGGCCCGCCCCCATTGCCGATCTGCGACCGCGCCCGGTCGCAGATCGATAAGCAATGGCCATATCTTGCTCCCTGTCTGCCGAGTTCGTGGCCAACGCCGCCCAGAGCAACGAATGGGGCGACGGCCTAGGTGGGCACCACCATGCACGGCGTCCTGACGTCCGCTCGGAGTCGGCAAGCTCATCGCCGAGCTGACCGGTATCAGCGGCCGGATGTCTTGGCTGCTCTACTGGAGACCGTATTGAACGGTCGCGTATTCGAGGATCAATCGCCCGGCGGGGGTGACTCTGCGTGCCGCTGTCTGCGGCGATGACGTAGACGCGGACGAGATCGACCCTTGCGGGCACTTCAGCTCGGACGATGGCACTTGCGCTTATTTGCGGCGATGAACACTTTGTGGTCGGCAACATGCCGGATCACGAGTGGACCAACGGTATCTGAGGAGCGTGGTGGGCGCCGAGCTTGTGGATCAGCGGCGACAGGGTGCCGGGCTGGAGCGGTTGGCCGGCGCGGCGGCCGGGGAACAGCCAGCGTGATTCGCGGTTGGTGGCGGTGCGCATGTTGATCCGCCGGTCGAGATGCTCGAGCAGCAGGGCGGCGACCGGTTCGGGCACCGGTGAGGGTGGGTCGCCGAGCCGTAGCAGAACTTGATCGTCGTCGCGGATAATGTCGTCTATGGTCAGCCGGATGATCCGGCTGACTGGCTGGGCGCAGCGCAGCAGGATCACCGCGGCGACCCGGGTACGCAGCTGAGCGCGATCGTCGGTGAGCAGCTGGCCGAACCGCCGGTGCGGTCGCGCTCGGGCAGCGCCGCGGCGCGCGGTCCTTGGGCGGCCGACAGCTCAAACCGTGGGCTGAGCCGGTTCGCGGCCGACCACTGCAGAAACGCCTGGACGTTAACGCGGTCGCTGACGCTGTGCTCGACGGCCCAGATGTCGACGTCGGCCTGACCGCAGTCGGCGAGCGCGCGGCCACGGGCGGCCAGCCACTCGAGCAGGTCGGCGGCCTGGCTGATCTCCTCGCCGGCGTAGCGGCGCACGGCCGGGGTGATCGGCCGAGTCTCGGCGCGAGCCCGGAGCCGGGGGCAGGACGTGCCAGGTTGCGAACCGGCGCAGGAGCTGGCGTGGTGTTCTGCTGTTCGGCGAGGCCGTGAGGCTATTGGTCTAGCCGGCGACGTCCTTGATGGCCTCGTAGAACTCGGGGTCGTTGGTTCGAGGAATCAGCGCGTCTCGGTTTCCGGACCACAGGTCGGTCCGCAACGGGAAGGTGCATGTGGTGTGCCATCGTCGCCGCCCCCAACGTTGTGGCAGGACGAGCACCTCTACGGTGGCGGTGTAGGGACCGTCCTTCAGTTGGGTCTCCGAGGTGTCCCACTGGAACTCGATCACCCGCTCGACCGACTTGCGGCCCTCGACGGCGAACGGCATGGCGTACTGCCGGTGCTTGTCCGATTCTGGATAGACAGACCCGTGGAAGGCGATCCAGAACATGCGTTTGGGCAACGTCTTGTGGTCCGGGGATTTCTCGTCGCCGGCGCCGCCGCTTAGGCGCAGCTTGATGTCGGCGACCACGAGGGAGGCGGGGGCCGGGTTGTGGAAGACCAGGGGTATGTAGAGCACGATCTTGTTGCTGGTGATGGCGCCGCTAAACACGTGCCCTGTCTCCACGCGCAGGCGACCGCGTCGGACCTGCATCCACCAGAACGATGCGAGCGTGAAGATCAGCGCGGTTACGGAGATAGCCACCGGCGGAGTGATCCAGGCGTTGGTGGCTCCGAGGAGCGGAAGCGCAGCATCCATGCGCTGAAGTCTTTCGGGCGCCCGCAACTCGGTCGTTGAGGAGGCCCGCGCCGCTCGGCGACCGGGACGCTCCGGACTACGTCCCGGCCTTCATCGATACCGCTGGCGGAAGCTAATCACCGAGCGCGACGTACCTGGAGAACTCGCACCGGTCGAATACGCGAGGCTGCCAGTAAACCGCGGTCCCGTCGTACGCCCGGCAGTCCACCAACGCCGCCGCTGACCGCTGAGGACCAGGCGGCCGAGCCAACCGTGCTCGACGACCTGGCCGACGCGGAGCCCCGCGACGAGCTGACCCGTCGAGAACTGATGAACAGGTGGCAGTCCGCGGCTAGGCTTCGCTGCGATTCATGGGCAACGCGGGAGGAGACTGGCATGGGCAACGCGGCGTGGGGCGCTGGCCACCACACGGGCGTGGGAGAGGGCCTCGCCATCGGCGAAGAAATCGGCCGAGCCATCGGCGAAGCTGCCGGCGTAAAGAAGGGCGTGGCGATCGGCGTCGCTGCGAGCGCCGTCGTCGCGGCTGGCGTCGGACTCTGGAAGCTCGACCCATGGAGGCTTGTCTCGAAGCACCTCTTGGGCCGTGAGCAGGACCCTGCCGTCATGGACTCGAACCCGGTCGCCGAGAAAAGCGTCGACGACGAGCAGGAAGCCCGCGAAGGCACCCCAAGCGAATAGGTTAGCCAATACCGCAGCCGCCTGCTGCGTCGCCGGCGCAGCCGGCGGGAAGCGCCGCCCACCCTGCAAGACATCGGCGCTGTTACGAAGTAGCTCCTGCGGGTGGGCCTGAACGTAACCACCCAGGCCCACCCGCGGTCGATTCCAGCTCAAGCGAGGGGATGAGGCTCGTTGGTTAGCACCGCCAGAGCCGCGGCGACCTCCTGAAGACTCGCCCGGACGTACGTAGTGGTGGTGCCAACGTCACTGCCGCTGTCGGAGTGACCGGCGTACGCGCGGGCCACAGCGTAGCCGAAGTTGCGCTCGACCCACGTCAGCGTCGTGTGCCGCAGCCAGTGGGTGCTGATCTGCTGCACGTACACCCACGGCAGGTGCTCACCGATGCGCACCCACAGATGGTCGTAGCGCCGGTACGTGATCGGCTGCCCGTTGCGGTAACGCAGCAACTGGCCCGTTCCCGTCGCCTGGCGTTCCTCGGCATGCTGCTGCAGATGCCTCATCAGCGTCGGTGACACCGGCTGCCACCGCACCGTGTCGCCCTTCTCCCGCAGCAGGATGAGGCACTGGTCCGGGTCTAGGTCGACCGGCCGCAGAGCCAGCGCACCGCCCCGGCGGCACGCCGTCTCGGTGTGCAGCCGCAGCAGCAAACTGTCCAGCGCCGGGTCATCGCCCGTGCTGGCAGCGACGGCGTTGATCTCCGCCAACCTGCTGTCGGCAACGGCTCGTCTGGTGCTGGGCAGGCGCCGCGGCTTGGCCACCTTGAGAGCAGGGTTGTCGGCCGCGGCGACGTACCCATCGGCGACGGCCCGCTTGTACAGGCACCGCAGCGCGGCGATCAGGTGCTCCGCGGCGCTGCGCCCGCCTCGGGCATTGCGCCGGGCCACGACGTGCGTCTTGGTGTACTCGGCGAGCTGCTCGATCTCCGAAGGTGTCGGCTCATCGAGCCGCCGCTGCCCCCACTGCTCCAGGACCCGCTTCCAGTACGAGCCGTACGCCCGCCGCGTACCGTCGCTGACCGCTGCCGCTACCACCGGCACATACTCGGCGAACGTCGGCGCGGGTGGACGGTCCGACGCCGCCTCAACGAGGTCAGCCGGCGAGATCCCCATCCGCGCCAGCAACAACCGCGCGGCATCGAGTTCCGCCCGGCCAACGGTGGTGTCGCTCATGCCTGACCACCGCCCAGCAGGTCTGCGTGAACCGCCACGACCATCGCATCCAGGGCGGCGGGAGGATGCACCACCAGTAGGCCGTCAGCCGGGTTGGCGGCCAGGAGCACTCGGTCACCAGCGGTCAGCCCGCACCAGTGCCGGACAGCCGCCGGCAGGTGGAGATGGCCTTGTCCGGTGATGGTGAAGACGCCCTGCCGGTCCAGCCGGACGATGATGACGCCGGAGGCCTCACGGATGTGCAGCCGCGTGCCCGGCCCCCATCCGAGGACCCGGATGATCGCGCGGTCGGCGATCCTGCCGCTGTTGTCGATGGCAGCCAGGCCGTACACCATCGTGCCGGCGCGAGGCGTCGGCAGGACCGGCAGCGGCAATGGCGGGCGGCGAGGAGCTCCACCAAGCGGACGACGAGACGCCTGCTCCCGGTCCGCCAGCCTCACGGGAGGAATGACGGGAGCCACGGAACGATCAGCCACGACAACCGCCCCCGATCGAGACAGGCTCGGTCGAGGGCGTCGCTGAGATCAGATCTGCGTGGTCAAGCGTGCTTGACCACCAGTACGCGAAACACAGCATGGATGCTGCAATTTGGTGTCCGAGGGGGGACTTGAACCCCCACGCCCTATACGGGCACTAGCACCTCAAGCTAGCGCGTCTGCCATTCCGCCACCCGGACCTGCTCGTCCAGCCTACCCTGTCGGCCACGGTGACCTCGTCAACCGTCAGCCGCCCCGGCGGGCCGCACGGGGCATTACTGTACACGGCTCGGATGGATCATGCACATCGCCGCCCGCCACCCTCCGGCGACGGACGTTTCCGCAGCTCACGGCGTCGCCTCACGGACCTCACCGGCGACCTCGTCCCAGGATGCGTCGGGGTGGGTAGCGTCCGACCGCCGACAACCGGCAGCATTGCTCACGTGTCCCACCCCTCCCCCCTGACCGCAGCCCACCACCAGGCCCTCGCTCTGCGCTCGGCCGGTGACCTGGCCAGCGCCTGCCGCCTGCTCGCCGACGCGATCGCGGGGGCTCGACCGGCGTACGGGGAGGACCACCCCGAGGTGCTGGGCAGCGCCCACCTGCTGGCCCGGCTGCACCGCGAGGCGGACGACCCGGCCGCGGCCCGCCGGGTCCTGGAGGAGGCGTACGCGGCCGGCGAGCGCCGCCGTGGGGACGCCGACCCGCTGATGCTGGCGCTCAGCTTCGACCTGGCCGGGGTGGCGGAGGAACTGGGCAACCGGCACGAGGCCCGCCGCAACTACACCCGCGTCGCCACCGCCGGGCCCGCGGTGCTCGGCCCCGACCACCCGGCGGTACGCGCGGCCCGCACCTACCTCGGCGGGTCCGCCGCCGCTCCCGCCACCCCCGCTGCCACTCCCGCCGGCGGCCCGCTCCCCGGTCCGGCGGCGCTCTCCGGGCCGACATTGTCGCTGCCGGCCGTACCTGGACCACGGGCGCCGCAGGTCCCGCCGCCCCCGCCCGTCCGCGGCGCGCCGCGGTCCGCCCCGCCCGCCCCAGCCGCGCCGGCCGTACCCGGGTCGGAGTGGGCGCCGCAGCCCGGCCCCTCGCAGTCGCAGTCCGGTGTGCCGCACGAGACATCCCAGCCGACCCGGCCCGTCTCGGCGCCGGCGCACCCGCACCCGGCGTCGTCGGCGTGGGCGCCTCCGTCGGCGGCCGGACCGGCGGCGTCGCTGCCGCCGCCCCCGGTCATCCCAGGCCCCGCGTCGGCGCCGCCCGCACCAACCCCGGCGCCCCGCCCGGCACCCGCCCCCGCGCCGTTGCCAACGGCCAGGACCGCTCCGGCGCCCACCTGGGCCCCGTCCGCCACCCCGACGCCGACCTCCGCGCCGCCGGCTCCCCTGCCGCCGGCCCCGGTGATCCCGGTACCGGCCTCCGCGCCACCCGCCCCCGACCTACCGGCCGCGCCGGCATCCCCGCCGCCCGCCGCGCCCCCCGCCGTCGTCGCTGCCGCCGTCCCGACACCGGTCTCCGCCCCGCCTGCGTCGCCCCTCGCTCCCCCGGCCGCCAGCGGCCCCCCTTCCCCGCCACAGCCGGTCGCCGACCCGCCGACTCGGCCCTCCGCCACAGGGACCGCCGTGGGTCGGAGTCATGAGCAGCCGCCGGCCACCCCGCCGCCCGGCTGGACGAAGCCGACGGTGCAGGTGCAGCAGATCGCGCCGCTGCTGCGGGAGGAGGCGGCCCAGGCCGCCGCGGCGGTGCCGCCCGTTAGTGCGCCACCACTGACCGCGTACCCGGTCAGTGGCGCACCGGAGCCGACGCCCCCGGTCAGCGCGCCACCAGCACCCCCGTACCCGGTCAGCGGTCCAACGGGGGCAATGCCGCCGGTCAGTGGCCCGCCGGGGGCAGGGCCGGTCAGCGCGCCACCCGCATACCCGGTCAGCGGTCCGCCGGGGCATCCGGCGTACCCGGTCAGTGGGCCGCCGGGAGTCCAGCCGATGAACTCCTACCGGGGCGGGGCGGGCCACCCGGTGGAGCCGCCGCCGGTGAGCGGGCCGCCGGCCGTGGCCCCGGTCAGCGCGTCGCCCGTACCGCCGTGGGGGTTGACCGCACCGCCGTGGAGCAGCGCCGCGCCGCCGCAGCCGCTCGACGGGCCGCCCGACGTCGAGCTGGACGCCCCTGCGGGGGACACCAACGAACCGGACCCGCACCCGCTGCCCGGACCGACCCCGGTGACCGAAGCCGCCGCGCCGCAGCCGCTGCCGGTCTACGACGACCTGCTGGAGTTCCCCGAGCCCCGGCCCGCCGACGGCGCGCCCGGGGCGGAGGCGTACCCGGCGCAGGTGGCGTGGCCGGCGGTGCCGGCGCCGTTCCACCAGCCGCCCGCGTACCCGCAGGTCGAGGAGCCGGAACCGCGCGGCCGCAACCGCGCGGTGATCGCCGTGGCGGCGGGCGTCGCGGTGGTGGCCGTGGCCGCGGCGGTCGGGGTGGGCGCGGTGCTGCTCAACCGCGACGCGGCGCCGGCGCCCGGGCCGACCCGGGCGAAGCCGGTGGTGAGCGGACCGCCCCCGGCTGACCTGCGGCTGCGCGACGACACCACCACGATCACCATCACCTGGACGGACCCGACCGGTGGTGGGGTGCCGTTCATGGTGGCCGGCGGCCGGGCCGGCCAGAAGCTGGGGGTGATGGCCACGGTGGACCCGGGGCAGACCAGCTACACGGTCAACGGGCTGAACGGGAAGCTGGACTACTGCTTCACCGTGCTGGCGGTCTACTCGACGGACACGTTCGCCACCTCGGGTCAGGTCTGCACCGACCGGGAGCGCGCCACCCCGCCGGGCTGACCGACCGTCCACCCGCACCACGCTCGGTGTCCACAGCGGGACGGTGCGGGTTCCCCCGGATCGGGGCGGCCCATATGATGGCTCCCGGCTCTGGGGAGGGTCGTCGCCGCACGGCGCGTCTCCCCGCACCGACACGGGGAGGCAGCCGGCAGTGGCCACCATCGAGGACGTCGCGAGCACCGGTACGGACACCCCCAGACCCCGTTCCCGGATGCGGGGTGGGCTGGTCACCATCGGCACCGTGGCGGCGCTGCTGGCCGCCATGGGGCTGACCGTCCTCGGGCTGGGCGCCGCCGACAACGCCGTCGCCAACTACGACGCCTCATCCTGGCTGTGGAGCACCACCCGCAGCGAGATGGCCCGGGTCAACGGGGTCACCGCGCGGGTCGACACCCGGGTCGAGATCCCCGGCGCCCGTCGGCACCAGATGCAGGTCACCCAGACCGACCGGCTGCTGATCCTGCGCGACCTGAACACCGGCCAGGTCAGCTCGCTGGACCTGGCGACCCTCCAGATCACCGCGACCACCCCCACCACCCCCGGCTTCGGCGTGAACGTCGCGCTGCACGAGAACGCCGCGTTCGTGGTGGACGCGGTGCAGGGCATCGTCCGGCAGCTCGACCCGCGTTCGCTGACCCCGGTGGGCGAGCCGGTGCGCTACCCGCCGGGCATCACCGGCGGTTCGTTCGACGGCGAGGGCCGGTTGTGGATCGCGGTGCCGAGCGAGGGCACGGTCTCGGCGATCACCGCGGCGGAGCTGCCCGCCACGCCCGGGGCCGCGCCGCCGGCGGGCGCCGGCCTCAGTCCTAAGCAGATCCAGACGTACGACGTGGCCGAGCCCAGCCACGAGCTGGCGGTCTCCACCCTGGACGAGGGGGTCGCGGTGCTCGACCGGACCTCCGCCTCGCTGGTGACCGTCCGGGGCGGCCGCACCCAGCGGGCGGAGCTGACGATGACCGCCCCGGGCACCCTGCCCGCCCGGACCAGCGGGCCGCAGGTGCCGGTCACCGTGGCCGGTGAGCGGCGGGTGCACGTGGTCAACGGCGACAACGAGGTGCGGCAGTTCACCGTCCCGGGCGCCGGTGACCGGCTCAGCCCGGCGGTGGCCTGGGCGGGCCGCTTCTACTGCGCGGACGAGGCGACCGGCACGGTCTACTCGTTCGACGCCGACGGCAAGCTGGTGGACACCATCTCCGGCGCCGGGTCCAGCGGCCCGCTGGAGTTGGAGGTGCGGGAGAACCACCTGTTCATCAACGCGCCCAACTCGCCGACCGCCCGGGTCGTCGACGACAAGAACCAGGTCCGCGAGGTCAACAAGTACGCCAACGACGTGCTCGGCGGCGACCCGCCGCCGGCGGCCCCGCCGCCGCCCCCGCCGAAGAAGCCTCGGGTGGGCAAGCCGGGCGCGCCGCGCGCCGTCACCGCCGCGGCGGGCAACGCCTCGGCCCGGGTGAGCTGGCGGCCGGCCGCCACGAACGGCGCCGAGATCACCAGGTACGTGGTGGAGGGCGCCGACCAGCGCCACGAGGTGGGCGCCAACCAGCGCGCGGTGGAGATCACCGGGCTGACCAACGGCGAGACGTACACGTTCTCGGTGCACGCGGTCAACGCCAAGGGCGACGGGCCGGCACGCAAGAGCAACCCGGTCACTCCGACCGCGGCCGTGCCCGACCCGCCGGCCAGCGTCACCGCCGAGGCCCGCCCCGACGGCGCGGTGCTCGTAAAGTGGCCCGCGGCCAACGGCCAGGGCAACACCATCGCCCGGTACGCGGTCACCGCCGCCTCGGCCGGCGCCACCGCCCCGGCCGGCGAGTCGACGAAGACGGAGCTGGTGATCCCCGCCGGTGAGCTGGAGTACGGCACCCAGTACGCGTTCACCGTGGTGTCGGTGAACGACAAGGGCGCCGGCTCGGCGGCCTCCCCGGTCAGCAACACGGTGGTGCCGTTCACCGCCCCCGCCGCGCCCGCCGACCTGCGGGCCGCCACGGTGGCCGACCAGCCCGGCACGGTCGCGGTGCAGTGGTCGCCGGCGGTGGAGAACGGCCGCCCGGTGACGAAGTACCTGGTGGACGTCGGCGGGAAGACCAGCGAGGTGACCGACACCCGGACCACCGTCGGCGGGCTCGGCGACGGGCAGAACGTCACGGTGAAGGTGAAGGCGGTCAACGAGGCCGGCCCCGGCCCGGAGGCGTCGACGACGGCTCGGACGGTGGCCACGCCCCGGATCACGGTGACCGGCTCGTCGGCCGACGCGACCTCGGTGACGGTGTCGTTCACGGTGGACGCGGGCGGCGGCAACGCCACCTGCTCGGCGGCCACCGGCGGGAAGACCGCCAGCGGGAACTGCTCCAGCCTGCGGGTGACCGGGCTGACGCCGGGAACGGCGTACACGGTGACGGTGACCGCGAGCAACGCGGCCGGCAAGGGCACCGCCACCCGCGCGCAGTCCACCGACCCGCTGTACGGCGTCGCCACCTGCAACAACGGGCCTACCGGCGACCAGCGCACCTACTGCGATGCGGACGTCGACGGCCGCAACGGCAACGAGATCTTTTCGGTCCCGCAGCAGATCAACGCCAAGCAGGTCGGCTGGGCGAAGCCCGGCACCCGGCTGAGGGCGTACTGCAAGAAGCAGGGCGACAACGTCGACTCCTGGATCTACAACAACCAGAAGCAGAGCACCTGGTGGGTGCAGGTCGACTACTCGGGACGGAACTACATCCCGTGGGCCTGGCTCAACCTGGAGGGCGGCGACAACATCAACCTCCTGCCCACCTGCTGACCGCATCACCGACCGAGGAGGAGTGGTGAGTTGTCGATGCCCTCTGCACACCTGTCTATGTTTGCCTGTTGTGGGTAGCATCTATCGGTTTGGCGAATTGCCGAGCGGGTGGGCCGCGTAGTGAGCACACTTCGCCGGTGGGAGGCCGAGGGCCGGATCATGGCCTGTCGTCTGCAATCCGGGGCGGCGGCATCTCGACGATCCCAGTGCGCCGCCCGGGCTGCGACGCTAGGGGACTCGAAGGGGTGGACCTGACCGTGGAGGGTGACGGGTGAAGGTCACGCGGATCGCATACTCGGCTGGTCTGAATCCGGGTAAGTATGTGGCGTTGGCGGAGCAGGCACGTCGGTTGGGCCGGGTGCGTAGTGAGGTGTGGCAGCGTTACGGGTCGATTCGCGGTGCGGGGTCGGGGTTGAGGGATCGGCAGGTGCGGGACCGGTGGCTGGCCGACGGCACGCACATGCAGTTCGGTGTGTTGGCGAATGCGTGGAAGGAAACCGTCCGCGACGCGATGGCCGACATCGGAGCGAACCTGGCGGCGGCCAAGGTTGAGGTGCGCCGGGGGATCATCCGCCGCACCAACGATCCGGCCGAGCGCAAGCGGATGTTCACCGCGTTGAAGGCCGACCGATGGGCTGAGGATCCGTTTCTGGCTCGGCAGATGCGCAAGCATTGGAAGCGTGGCCGCAACCGCACGCACGATCAGATCGTGGTGCGCGCCGACCAGCACCACACCGTCGTCGACGGGCGGGGCCGGTTGTGGCTGGCGGTTCCCGGCCTCGAACGCCGCAGGATGGTCCGCATTCCGCTGTCCACGACCGTCGCGCCGACGGGGACGCTGCGGCTGATCCTGCGCGGCGGCCGGGTCGAGGTGCACTACCAGATCGACGCGTCGCAGCTGCGGTCGTCGCAGCGGCCGTGCGGCGAGGCGACGGTCGGCGTGGACAAGGGCTATACGGAAGCCCTGACCGACTCCGACGGCGTTCACCATGGCTGCGGCCTGGGTGAGCTGCTGGCCGGTGAGTCGGATCTGTTGAAGGAACGCAACCGGCGGCGGGCGAAGCTGCGCTCGATAGCCAGCAGTGCCGCCCTGCGTGGCGACCACGCGAAAGCGCACCGGATCAAGGTCAACAACCTTGGCACGGTCAAGCGGGACCGACAGGCCGCCCGGCATCGTGTGCGCGTGCGCACGGAGATCTTCACCGCCGTGCACCGGGTCGTGGACAAGGCCGCCACCGTGGTCGCCGAAGACCTCACCAAGAGCTTCGCCGGGCGCAAGACGCTCGGCAAGAATCTCAACCGGCGCCTCGCCGCGTGGACCAAAGGAGTCACCGCCGAGGCGCTCACAAACGTGTCGGAGCGCAGAGGTTCTGCGCTCGTGCACGTCAACGCCGCCTACACCTCACAAACCTGTCACCGCTGCGGCCGGCTCGGCCAGCGCAGCGGGGACCGGTTTCACTGCACCTGGTGCGGGGTGGTGTGGCAGGCCGACGTGAACGCCGCGATCAACATCCTGCAGCGAGCAGGCGACCCCGACATCGCCCTGCACACCCCGCACCACAAGGTTAAGCAGATCCTGCAGGACAGGACCGATCGCCACCGGACCAGACTGCCGGTCCAGGACTCCAGCCCGGCCACCGCCGAGCGGAGAGCGAATCATCCGAACCGCTCAGCGATGAGCAACTAGTAGGAAGCAGCACCGCGCACGTGAACACTCAGGAACCGCTCACCCAGCCGGAGGTGCAGAGCTTCGCCGCCCTCGCCGCCCGGCTGGCCGAGAACGTCAACGCGGTCGTGCTGGGCAAGCCGCAGGTGGTCCGGCTGGCGCTGACCGCGCTCTTCGCCCAGGGGCACGTCCTGCTGGAGGACGTGCCCGGGGTCGGCAAGACCACCCTGGCCCGGGCGATCGCGGCCACGGTCAAGGGCCAGTGGCGGCGCATCCAGTTCACCCCGGACCTGCTCCCCTCGGACGTCTCCGGGGTGACCATCTTCAACCAGGCCACCCGCGGCTTCGAGTTCCACCCCGGCCCGGTCTTCGCGAACATCGTCATCGCCGACGAGATCAACCGGGCGTCGCCGAAGACCCAGTCGGCGCTGCTGGAGGTGATGGAGGAGCGGACCGTCACCGTGGACGGGGTGCGGCATCCGGTGCCGCAGCCGTTCCTGGTGGTGGCCACCCAGAACCCGGTGGAGATGGACGGCACCTACCGCCTCCCCGAGGCCCAGCTCGACCGGTTCCTGGTGAAGCTCTCGGTGGGCTACCCGGACGAGGCGGTCGAGGTGGAGGTGCTGCGCGGGGCCACCGTCCGCTCCCCCGACTCGCTGAGCGCGGTCGCCGACACCGCCACCGTCGGGGAGATGGTGCGGATGGCCCAGCGGGTGCACATCGCCGAGCCGCTCTACGCGTACGCCGTCCGGCTGGCCGTCGCCACCCGCACCCTCCCGCAGGTGCGGGTCGGGGTGAGCCCTCGGGGGGTCATCGCGCTGACCCGGGCGGCGTGCGCGTACGCGCTCATCGACGGGCGGGGCTGGATCATGCCGGAGGACCTGAAGGCCCTGGTCGAGCCGGTCTTCGCGCACCGGCTGCTGCTCACCCCGGATGCGCAGGTGCGCGGGGTGACCGCCGCCGAGGTGCTGCGCCAGGCGGTCGCCTCGGTGCCGGTGCCGCTACCGTCCGGCCAGCCCAGCCCGGTGCACGGCTGAGCCGTGGGGATCACCGCCCGCGGCGTCGGGCTGCTCGTCGCCGCCGTCACGCTGCTCGGCGTGGGCTTCCGGTACGCGTACCCGGAGCTGACCGTCCTCGGCGCGGCGGCCGCCGTCGCGGTCGGGCACGCGCTGGTCACCGCCGCGTGGCGGCCCAGGCTGGCGGTGGAGCGCCGCGCCGACCCGGACCGGGTGGCCCGCGGCGAGCCGGCCAGCATGATGCTGACCGTGCGCAACACCGGGCGGCTGCGGGCGGCGAACCTGGTCGCCGAGGACCGCTGCGGCCCGGCGCTGGTGCCGGTGCCGGTGCTGCGGCTGCGTCCCGGCCGGGACACCACGGTCCGCTACGACGTGCCGACCCACCGCCGGGGCGTGGTGCCGGTCGGCCCGCTGCGGGTGACCCGGCGCGACCCGCTCGGGCTGGTCGCGGTGGCCCGCCCCTACGGGGGCACGGTGCCGGTCTGGGTGCATCCGCGCATCCATCCGCTGCGCGCGGTGCCGACCGGGGCCGGGCGCAGCCTCGACGGCCGCACCGACAGCGTGCCGCACGGCTCGATCACCTTCGACTCGCTGCGGGAGTACGTGGTCGGCGACGAGCTGCGCCGGGTGCACTGGCGGACCAGCGCCCGGGTGGGTGAGCTGATGGTCCGGGAGAACGTGGACACCAGCCTGCCCCGGATCGTGGTGGTGCTGGACAACCGGGCCGCCGCGCACCCCCAGCGGGTCGACGGGGTGGCGGAGTCCTTCGAGTCCGGCTGCGAGGCGGCCGCGTCGGTGGTCGCCGCCGCGATCCGGGAGGACCTGCCGGTGAGCTTGCTGCTGGTCGTACCCGCCGACGAAGAGCCGGCCGGTGCCGGTGGGCCGCTGGACCGGCTGGCCGCGGTCGAGCTGGTCGACGCCGGGGACGACGTGCTGCGCGGCGCGGTGGGCCGGCTGCGTCAGGAGCGGCTCGGCGACACGCTGGTCTTCCTCACCGGGCCGGGTGGCCGCGGGGACCTGGGGCACGTCGGCGCGCTGCGCGGGGCGTATCCGTCGGTGCTGGTGGGGGTCCTCGGGACGACGGAGCCGACGCCGGCCGGCGCGGCCGGCCTGGCGGTGGTGGACGCGGCGGACGGCGCGGAGTTCGCCGCCGAGTGGGACGGGGTCCGCCGGTGGTGAGCGTGGCCCCGCCCCGCGAGGCGGACGGCCCTGCCGGGCCGCCGCCGACGGCGGAGCGACGCGGCGGGGCCGTGGCGCGCGTGCTCGGCGCCGTGCCGCTGCCGCTGGCCCTGCTCACCATGATCGCCCTGGCCGGGATGGTGCTCGACCGGGTGTACGCGGGGTCGCTGCTGACCCGGCTGATGGTCGGCGCCGCGGTCGGCTCGGTGCTGGTCAGCGTGGCCGCCCGGCGGCTGGCGTCGTGGCTGGTCGCGCCGCTGTCGGTGCTCGCCCTGGCCGGGTGGGCGGCGCTGGCGCTGCGGCTGGCCGCCGCGCACGCCGACCTGCCGGGGAGCCTGGGCGCGGTGACCGCGGACGCCGCCCGCAACGCGATCCCGCGGCTGTTGACCGCGATGATCCCGGTCGAACCGGCGCCGGACACGGTGCTGCTGCCGCTGGTCGCTGCCTGGCTCGCGGGCCTGGCCGGCGCGGAGGTGGCGCTGCGGGCCGGTCGGGTGCTGCTGGGCTACCTGCCGCCGGGCCTGCTCTACGCGGGCGCGCTCTACGTGGTCGGCCCGAACGCGCAGCCGGCGATCTGGCCGACGGTGGCGTTCGCGGCGGCCGGCGCGGTGGGCCTGGCGGCGCCGTCGTGGCGGGACGGCTCGGCGGCCGGCGACCCGTCGGCCGGCCTCGCCCCGACGGTACGCGCCGCGGTCCGGGTCCGGCTGTTCGCGGCCGGCGCGGCGGGGGTGGCGGTGGTGGTCGCACTGGCCGCCCTGCTCGCCCCGGTGGTGGCCGGGCAGGTGGACGAGCGTCCGGTGGACCCGCGCCGCTACGTCGAGCCGCCGCAGGTCGAGTCACTGGACGAGAACCCGCTGATCCGGATATCCGGCTGGGCGTTGAACCCGGACCAGCGGCTGCTGGACGTGCGCACCGAGGCGGGCGGCTCGGGGCGCGAGGCGGCCCGGATCCGGCTCGCCGTGCTCAGCGACTACGACGGGGTGACCTGGCGGGTCGGCGCCACCTACCGCAACGCCGGCCGGATCCTGCCGGCGGTGGAGCCGTCCCCGGGCCGCGCCACCGACACGGTGCGCCAGGAGATCACCGTGGCCGACCTGACCGGGCGACTGCTGCCGGCCGTCGCCACACCCCGGGAGATCAGCGGTGCCCGGGTGGCGTACGACCCGGCGACCGGGACGCTGATCCGACCGGAGGGGCTGGCGCCCGGGCTGCGCTACACGGTCACCTCGGTCCGGGAACGCCCCGACGGGAACCTGCTGGCCACGGCGAACGTCCCGGCCGGCGACTCGGTGTCCCGGGTACTGCGGGTCGCCGACGGAGCGCCGGAGCAGTTGCGCCGGCTCGCCGCCCAGCTCGCCGAGTCCAACGGCGCCCCGTACGCCCGGGCCGCCGCGATCGAGCAGTTCCTCGCCGAGCACTACCGGGTCACCGCGGACGCGCCGAGCGGGCACGCGTACCCGAACCTGGCCTTCTTCCTCTTCGGACCGCGCAACGGCGGAGGGCAGAAGGGCACCTCGGAGCAGTTCGCCGCGGCGTTCGCGGTGCTGGGCCGGCTGACCGGGTTGCCGACCCGGGTGGTGGTGGGTTTCGCGCCCCGCGGGGACGGTCCGGTCCGCGCCGCGGACGCCTTCGCCTGGCCGGAGGTGCTCTTCGAGGGCATCGGGTGGGTGCCGTTCGACCCGATGCCACAGCCGGATTCCGAGCCGCGCCCGGTGGAGGAGGACTTCCGGCCGACCCCGGACGATCCGCCCCCCTCGGAGGTGCCCGCGCCGACCGTCGAGCCGACCGCGACGCCCCCGGCCGAAGCGGCGTCCGGCCCGGCTGACCACCGGTCCGGGCTCTCCACCCCGGTCCTGCTGGGCGGCGGCGCGGCCGGCCTGTTCCTGCTGGTCGGGCTGGCGCTGCTGACCCTCGCCGCGCTGCGCCGGAACCTGACCCGGGCCCGGCTGGGGCGGGGTGACCCCGGCCAACGCATCGCCGGCGCCTGGCGGGAGGTGACCGACGCGCTGCGGCTGGCCGCCCACCCGGTGGGTGCCGACCTGGCTGCGGCCGAGGTGGCCGAGCGGGCCGGCCGGGCCCTCGCGGAGGCGCGGGCGGCGCGGCCCGCCGACGGGCCGGCGCCGGCGGTGCCGGTGGACGAGTTGGCCGGGCTGCTGAACCAGGTGGCGTTCGCCCCGGGTACGGCCACCCCGGAGCAGGCGGTGCGGGCGGCGGAGGTGGCAGCCGGCTACGTCGCCGCGCTGCGGGCGGCCCGCCCGTGGTGGCGGCGGCTGCTCTGGTCGGTGCACCCGGGCCCGCTGCGCTGGCACCGCTGACGGCGAGACGTCGGCTCCGGACACGCCGCCCGCCCCGCGTCGGCGCCCATGTCGGACACTCGCGCGGGTGGCCGGGGGTTCCTACCGTGGGGACATGTCCGCCCTGCTCTGGCTGCCCGTGGTGCTGACCGCCATGGCCGTCGCCGCCGCGGTCACCGTGGTCCTGCGACGACGGGCCCGCCGTCGCCGCCCGCTGACGCGCGAGGAGACCCTGGCCGCCGCCGCGAGGGCGGCCCGGCAGTTGCGCCGCGCCGGCCCCCGGCCACACCGGGACACCTTCGAACGCGGCGACGACCCCGTCGACCGCTACTCCGGCGCGTTCCTGGAGAACAGCGCCTACGGCGACGCCGCCGGTCACGGGGGCGACGGCGGCGGAAGCGGCTCCTACTGACGGTCGGCGCGCAGCCGGCGGACGAGTTTGCGCAGACCCGCCTGCCAGCCGTCCGGGTCCTCGGCGCGCCGCCGGGCGTACGCGGCGACCTCCGGGTGGGGCAGGATCAGGAAGCGTTCCTCGGCCAGCCCGGCGATGGTCGCGTCGGCGACCTGGTCGGGGGTGAGCACCGCCCCGGACGCGGCGATGACCCGGGCGCCGAGGTGGCCGGCGGCGAGGCCGTCGGCGAGCATCGGGGTGTCCACGCCCTGCGGGCAGAGCGCGCTGACCCGGATGCCGGCGTCCCGGTAGGTGACGGCGAGCCATTCGGCGAAGCCGACCGCCGCGTGCTTGGTCGCCGTGTACGGGGCGTCGCCGACCGCGGTGAGCAGGCCCGCCGCGGAGCAGGTGAACAGCAGGTGCCCCGAGCCGCGGCGCAGCATCGCCGGGAGCACGGCCCGGGCGGTGTGGACGTGGGCGAGGACGTTCACCCGCCAGGCCCGGTCCCAGTCGGCGTCGGGGGCGTCCACTCCCCCGCCGGTGGCCACGCCGGCGTTGGCGCAGAACAGGTCGATCCGCCCGTACCGCCGCTCGGTCTCCTCCACCAGCGCGCGGACCTGTTCCTCGTCGGTGACGTCCAGGCCGACGGCATGCGCGACCGGGCCGATCTCCGCGGCGACCGCGCGGACCGCCTCGGCGTCCAGGTCGGCGAGGACGACGGCGGCGGCGCCCTCGGCGACGAAGCGGCGGGCCAGCGCGGAGCCGATGCCGCCCGCGCCCCCGGTGATCACGGCCACCCGGTCGGTCAGGTTCATGTCAGCTCCGGTCCGCGTCGGTGACGCCCAGTCGGGGGATCAGTGTGGCCAGGGCTGCCGCGCCGCCGGCGGCCAGTTCCGGGGTGGGCATCAGCGCCAGCACCGGTACGTCCACCCCGGCGTCGGCGTAGCGGCGGACCTGGGCCACGCAGTGCTCGGGCGAGCCGTGCAGCACCAGCGCGTCGACCACCTCGTCGGGTACGGCCGCGGCGGCGCCCCGCCGGTCGCCGGCCGCCCAGGCGGTCCACATCGGGCCGAGGGTCGTCTCCCGGCCGAGCCAGCGGTGGAAGGCGGCGTACGCGGGGACGGTGAGGTAGCCGGTGATCAGCCGGCGGCCCAGCGCGCGGGCGTGTGCGGCGTCCTCGGTGGGGCAGACGAAGATCCGGGCGACCGCCTCGAAGCCGGGCCGGCGGTCGCCGAGTTCGGCGAGGGCCCGGGGCACGTCGTCGGCGGCGAGCCAGTTGAGGATCACCCCGTCGGCCTCGGCGGCGGCGAGTCGGAGCATGCCGGGGCGCAGCGCGGCCAGCAGCACGGGCGGCGGGACGGCCGGCGGGCGTTCCAGGGTGAACCGGCGGACGGTGAAGGTGTCGTAGACCTCGTCAACGGTCTCCCCGCGCAGCGCGGCGCGGAGGAACCGCAGTACGTCCCGGGTCCGCCGGAACGGCTCGTCGAAGCGGCCCGCGTTCCAGTCCCGCACCAGCACCGGTGAGGAGGCGCCGATGCCGAGGGCGAAGCGCGCGGGCGCAGCCTCGGCGAGGGCGGCGGCGCTCATCGCGAGCAGCCCGGGCCCCCGGGTGAACACCGGGGTGACCGCGGTGCCGAGCCGCAGCCTCGGCTGCCAGGCCGCGGCGAGGGCGAGCGGGGTGAACGCGTCGGTGCCGGCCACCTCCGACGACCAGACGTCGGTGAAGCCGGCCTGGTCGAGGGCCGCGTAGACCGCGGCGTGGTCGGCGAGCGGGATGCCGTTCAACGGCACCGTCATGCCCCATCGATTCGTCACCGGTCGATCGTGCCCGGTCGCCGTCGCCCCGAGCAAGATCCGAAACGGTCCCGCCGGGGGCGATCCGGGCGATACCCACCGTTACACGCGGAAAGAGTGTTACGACTGCCAGGTGGGTGGGAGCGACGGCGGGAAGCGCCGGCCATGACGAGTGGTGGGGCGAAGGGCCCGCCGCCCGCGGTCGAGGGCAGCGCGGGGCGGGCGACCTTCCTGGAGCTCTTCTTCGACCTGGTGTACGTCTTCGCGCTCACCCGCGTCTCGGCCCGCGCGGTCGAGGACCTGGCCATGGAGCCGGGGCACGTCCACGGCTGGTCGGCGGTCACCGGCGGCGGCAAGACGCTGCTGCTCCTCTTCGCGCTCTGGGCGGTGTGGCAGGGCACCGCGTGGACCACCAGCCGGTACGACCCGTACCACATCTGGCTGCAGGCCGTCGTGATCATCGCGCTGGTGTGCAGCATGGTGATGGGAGTCGCCACCCCCCGCGCGTTCAGCGCGACCGGGCTGGCGTTCGCAATCGCGTACGTGGTGGCGCAGCTGAGCCGCCCGGCGATTCTGGTGGTGGCCCTGGGCCGCGGGCACCCGTACCGCCCGCTCAAACTGCGCATGCTGATCACGTTCAGCGTGACCGCGGTTTTCTGGTTGACCGGCGCGTTCCTGCCCACCGACCCCCGGGTGGTGCTCTGGACGACGGCGCTGGGGCTGGAGTACGTGGCCCAGCGGTGCGGCTGGCCGGTGCCCGGGCTGGGCCGCTCCACCGTCTCCCGCTGGGACATCGCCGGCGAGCACCTGTCCGAGCGCTACCAGCAGTTCTTCCTCATCGCGCTCGGCGAGACGATCCTGGTGACCGGACTGGCCTACACCGGCAACGGGTTCACCATGCCGCGGACCGCCGGCTTCGCCACCGCCCTCCTCACCTCGATCCTGCTCTGGCGGATCTACGTCCAGCGGGCCGGGCAGATCCTCGGTGAGGCGGTGATGAAGGCCGCCCATCCCGCGAACATCGGCCGCTCCGCGGCGGACACCCACCTGGTGATGGTGATCGGCCTCGTGGCCACCGCGATCGGCTACGAGCTGATCCTCGCGCACCCGCTCGGGCACAACGAGGTGCCCTGGATCGCGATGACCCTCGGCGGTCCGGCGTTCTTCCTGGCCGGCCGGGCCCGCTTCGAGTACGAGGTCTTCGGCCGGGTGTCGCCGTCGCGCTGGGTGGCGATCCTCGTCCTGGTGGCGCTGGCGCCCTTCCTGCTGCACGTCGCCCCGCTGATCTCGGCGGCGGCGGCGGCGGTCGTGCTGGTCGGCGTCGCGCTGGCCGACGCCCGGCGGGCCTGGGGCCGGCCCCCGGAGGCGGCCACCCCGCCCTTCTGAGGGCGGAGGTGCGGGACCGCCCCGGCGCTTCCGAGGGCACCGGCGGGGAGGCCCCGGCGCTACCATCCGCAAGTGACCTTCTCGATCGTCGCGCGTTCCGCCGACGGCCGCCTGCACGGCGTCGCCGTGGCCAGCAAGTTCCTCGCCGCCGGCGCGCTGGTCCCGGCCGCCGAGGCGGAGGTGGGCGCCGTCGCCAGCCAGGCGCACGTCAACCTCGCGTACCGTCCGCAGGGGCTGGCGCTACTGCGCACCGGCGTGGCCGCTCCGGACGTGGTGGCCGGTCTGGTCGCCGCCGACCCGGGCCGGGACGACCGGCAGCTCGGCGTGGTCGGGGCGACCGGCGACGGCGCCACCTGGACCGGGCCGCGCTGCCACCCGTGGGCGGGCGGCCAGGCCGGCGACGGCTGGGCGGCGCAGGGCAACATCCTCGCCGGACCGCAGGTCATCGACGCGGTCCGGGACGCCTGGCTCGCCGGCACGGATCTGCCGTTCCCGCGGCGGCTGCTCGCCGCGCTGCACGCCGGGGATCGGGCCGGCGGCGACCGGCGTGGCCGGCAGAGCGCCGGCCTGCTGGTGGTCGAGCGGCACGGCGGGTACGCCGGCACCGGCGACACCCTGGTCGACCTGCGGGTGGACGACCATCCCGACCCGGTCACCGAGCTGGGCCGGCTGCTCGACACGCACACCATGCTCTTCGGCAAGCCCGACCCGGCCACCCTGCGGGACCTGGCCGGGCCGCTCGCCGAGGAGGTCGCCGCCCTGCTGGCGGCGGTCGGCCACCCGGTGAACGCGGCCGGCCTGGACGACGCGCTCGCCTCCTGGGCCGGAGTGGAGAACCTCGAGGAGCGGCTGGTGACCGGCCGGATCGACCCGATCGTCCTGGCCCACCTGCGCCGCACCGCCCCGCACGTGCCGGCCGCCCGCGTCGGCGACTGACAGCCCGCCGCACCCGGTCGGGCGCGCCGGGCATCTTGTTCGCCCCGCGCACACGGTCCCCGGGCCGCGACTCGCCGGCCGTCTCCGGGCCACCCGCGCCCACACCGTCGGGTGCGGACCCGGCGCCGGTTCAGCCGCCGAAGGAGAGCCAGCGGAAGCCGGCGCCGGCGATCAGGGCCCGTTCCCGATCGGTCAGCCCGGCCCGGCCGGTGGCCTTGCGGATCACCGTCAGCGGGTCCCAGTCGAGCCCCGCCGGGACGGGCCGGCCACCGGCCAGCAGGTCGGCCACCACCGCGGCGGCCGCCGGGGTCAGCCAGGGCCGCCGGTCCAGCGCGTCGGCCAGGTCCAGGCCGTGCACGCCGACCTCCACCACCCGGGTCCGCAGGAACTCGGTCAGGGTCATCGCGTCCCCGTGCCGGGTGCGGACCAGCCGGCCGGGCGGTTGCGCGGCCACGGCCTCGTCGGCGGCCCGCCAGGCCCGCGCGAAGTCCGCCGCCACCTCCGGTACGCCGGGCCGCTCGCGCGCCTCCCGCCGGGCGCTGTCGATCCGTGCGCCGTCCACCTCCGGGGTGAACTTGGCGGCACCGAAGTAGCCGGCGGCGTCCACCTCCGCCCGGTCCGGGGCGGGCGCGGTGAGCATGTCGACGAGCCGGCCCGCGCCGGTGCGGACGTGCGCCACGAGGTCCCGCACCGCCCAGGGTGGGCAGGGGGTGGGCCGGTCGAGGTCCGCCTCGTCGAGTCCCCGCAGCACCTCCGTCAGTCGCGCGCACTCGTCCCGGAACGCCGTCCGCACCTCGTCCACATGTCCTCCCCGATCGTCCGGTCCACCGGGCCCACCTTCGCACGCGGCCGTTTCGGCACCTCCGGGCCGGGTACGCGCCGCCGGACGACGAGAGGGGGCGCCGAAAGATGGCCGGCATCATGCTGCGCAGTACCGCGTTCAACGACCACGATCTGCTACCGGGACGCTTCTCCCGGGACGGTGGAAACGTCTCACCGCCGCTGGAATGGTCCCAGGTCCCCGACGCGGCCGACGAGCTGATCCTGATCGTCGAGGACCCGGACGGCGGAAAGACCCCGTTCCTGCACTGGCTGGTCACCGGGATCTCGCCTCGGTCCGGCGGGGTCGCCGAGGGCGCCGTCCCGGAGGGGGGCCGGGAGTGGCCCAACAGCTTCGGCACGACCGGGTGGGGCGGCCCGCACCCGCCGCTGCACGAGGACCCGCACCGGTACTTCTTCCGCCTCTACGCTCTGGAGCGCCCGCTGGACCTGCCCGAGGCGCCCCAGGCCACCGACGTGCACCGCGCGCTCACCGACAAGGAGATCGCCAGCGGCACGATGGTCGGCACCTACTACCGCAGTTAGCCCTTGTAGCGGGGCACCAGGCGGTGCACCACCGCGAGGACCAGCGCGGCCACCACGGCGATCGTTCCGACGATGCCGGCCGCGCTGCCCGCGTACCCGACGAAGAGCGGGCGGCGGGACAACTCGTCGGCGGGGACCTCGGGAAGGTCGACCAGCCAGGACAGGGCGAGCCCGGAGGCGACGAGGGCTAGCACTCCGCCGACGCCGAGCACGACCGCGGCGACCCGGTGGGCGTCCTCCGCGGCGACCGTCGCGCGTTCCCGCTGAAAGAACAGCAGGACCAGGCCGGCCGCCGCCGCCCACGCACCGACCAGGAGGAACGCCGCGACGGCGTCGCTCGGCCGGTGCCAGCCGGCGGAGAGCGTGGCCACCCCGGCCGCGGCGGCGTACCCGGCGCCGACGAAGGCGCCGAGGGCCCGGACCCGGGGCGGGAGCACCAGGATCAGCGCGATCGCCACCGAGGCGGCCACCGCGGTGTGGCCGCTGGGCAAGCTGTTTCCCGCCGCCGCCCGCTCCGGGTCGACGCCGAAGTCGGGTCGGGTCAGGAAATGCTTGAGCAACTGGGTGCTGACGTTCGCGCCGGCGATCAGCAGGGTGGCCGTGACCGCCAGGGCCTTGCGGCCCCGGATCAGCGCGATGAAGCCGATCACCGCGGTGGCCGCGAGCAGGGACACCACCGACATGGCGTTGAGGATCCGGTCGACCGGATCGTCGATCCGTTCCTGCCCGATCCGGTTGCCGGTGAGCGCCACCGTGTCGAGCCACTGGCCGACCTCGGTGTGCAGGGCGAAGCGCCACACCACCAGCAACGCCGCCGTCTGGACCAGGGCCAGTACGACCAACCAGACCGCCGTCCAACCCCGCGCCGTCTCCCGCACCCGCACACCGTAGCGGTCAGCCCGGCCGGCCGCTCGGTGAGCTGGCATCCGCCCACCGAGCCGGGCCGGGCGGCTCCGCACGGCCAGGATCATTCCCACCTGGAGCGCCAGCGGGGCGAGCGCGGCCGGTTCGGGCCGGGTGGCGGGGAAGGCCGCGTTGCCCAGCAGCAGCACACCGGCCGGGGTGGACGCCACCGCGTGCGCCCACATCCGCCCGGGCGGCGGCATTCCGCGCCCCGCGCGGCGGCGACCCCGGACAATAGGAGAGAGGCCGCCACGGGGGGAGCGGCCTCTCCGGTGATGTACGTTACTCCGTCCATTGCCGCCGCGTGGTCCCGTGGAGCGCGGAATTTCGCGAGCTTTTCGGCGGCAATCTCGTGTCCGGCCTTCAGTGGTGGACCGGCCGTCCGCTGCGTCGGCCGGACGGCCGGTCCACCCGGCCTGACCGTGGGAATCAGGCCGTCCGCCGACCGGGCATCTCCAGTTCCCCCAGGGCCCGGTCGGCCGGACGGACGGGCGGGGCCGGCCGCCCGTCCGCCAGCAGCGCGTCACCCGTTGGGGAACAGGTTTCCGTAGTCGGCGTAGGCCATCGCGACGTCCGCCTTGGCCCAGAACCGGTGGTAGGTGAAGGCCGTCCCGGCGCCACCCTTCAGGTAGGCGTCCACCTTGGGCCAGTCCGGGTCGTTCTTGTAGAACGACCGGATGTCCAGGAAGCTCTTGCCGGCGGCGATGGCGTCGCCGTTGGGCATGGTCCGGGTCCAGCCCGGCGGGATGTAGAGGCCCTGCCCGTCGGCCGCGGTGTAGACGTCGTCGAAACGCTGTAGTCGCCGCGCTTCTCGGTGGTCGACACGCCCTTGGTGTCACTGGCCGCGTAGAGTGCGTCCAGCAGGCCCTTGGCGGTGCTCCTGGCCGTCACGTCGCCGGACCGGGCCGCGTACGCGAGCAGGGTCCGGGCGTGCGCGGCGGCGACACCCACGTCCTGGCTCTGCACCGTCACCTGGACGTGCAGGTTGGTGTTGGGCTGCGGGTTGGCCGGGTCCCAGGTGTTGGGCTGGCCGGTCCACTTCAGGTCCGACGGCGCGCCGCCCGGCCGGCCTCGTTCGCTGTCGCCCCCCGTCCGCCCGACGGCGTCCGCCCCCCGGCCGGCCGGCCGCCCGACCCACCCCTTCCCGGCCGCCGTCCCGGTCGACTCCGCGCCCCGGGAGCCACGGTCCCACCCGGGAACCGTGGCAGGGCAGCGCCTGCCTATTATGGGAGCGCTCCCGGCCGTCGGGTGGCCCTGATCCTCCGAGGAGAACGCCCATGTCGATACTCACCCGACGGCGCCTGCTCCACCGCGCCGCGCTGTCCGCCACGGTCGCCGGGGCGGCCCGCGCCGGGCTGGCGGGCGCCGCCCCCGCCGCGGTGGCGGCCACGGCGGTCGCCGGCTGCGACAGCACCCCGGACCAGGATCGGAATAGCAGCCCCGACCCGCGCGGACCGCTGCGCTTCCCGCCGGGCTTCGGCTGGGGCGCGGCCACGTCGGCATACCAGATCGAAGGTGCGGCGAAGGAGGACGGCCGGGGCGAGTCCATCTGGGACACCTTCAGCCACACTCCCGGCCGCACCCGCAACGGTGACACCGGCGACGTCGCCGCCGACCACTACCACCGCTACCGCGACGACCTCGGCCTGATGGCCGAGCTGGGGCTGCGCAGCTACCGGTTCTCCATCTCCTGGCCGCGGATCCAGGCCGACGGCGCCGGCAAGCCCAACCAGCGCGGGCTCGACTTCTACCGGCGCCTCGTCGACGGGCTGCACGAGCGCGGCATCGCGCCGATGGCCACCCTGTTCCACTGGGACCTGCCGCAGGCGTTGCAGGACGCCGGCGGCTGGGAGTCGCGGGACACCGCACATCGCTTCGCCGATTACGCCGACGCGGTCTTCCGCGCGCTCGGCGACAGGGTCCCGGTCTGGCTGACCATCAACGAGCCGAAGACCGTGGTGCAGAACGGCTACCTGTGGGGGCACCACGCGCCGGGCCGGCAGGACCCGGAGGCCGCCTACCTGGTCGCCCACCACCTCCAGCTGGCGCACGGCCTGGCCGTGCGGGCGCTGAGGGCCACCGGCCAGGCGGGCCGGATCGGTCCCGCGCTCAACCTGCACCCCTGCTACCCGGCCGACGACAGCCCCGAGGCCGCCGCCGCGACCCGGCTGTACGACGGCTACGAGAACCGCCTCTACCTCGACTCCGTCCTCAAAGGCGCGTACCCGCGGGACGTGCTGGCCGACCTGGCCCCGGGCAGCCGGATGGTCTCCGGCATCCGCGACGGCGACCTCGACGTCATCGCCAGCCCGGTGGACCTGCTCGCCGTGCAGTACTACACGCCCTACTACGTCACCGCCAGCGGCGACACCACCAGCCGCTGGCCCACCTCTGAGGCGGACTGGCAGCAGATCTACCCCGAGGGGATGTACGACATCCTGACCCGGGTCACCCGGGACTACGGCCGGATTCCGATCACCATCACCGAGAACGGTCTGCCCTGCCCCGACACGCTCGGCCCGGACGGCACCGTCGACGACTCCGGCCGGATCGACTTCCTCCGCGACCACTTCGCCGCGGCGCACCGGGCGATCGCCGACGGGGTGCCGCTGGAGAGCTACCACGTCTGGTCGCTGCTGGACAACTTCGAGTGGGCCGAGGGGTACGACCAGCGCTGGGGCCTGATCTACGTCGACTACCCGACGCAGCGCCGGGTGCTCAAGCGCAGTGCCAACTGGTACCGCACGGTGATCCGCGACAACGGCCTCTGAGCGCCGCGGCGGCGACCGGGCCGGGTTGGACGCCCCGGCCCGGTCGTCCCGGTCAGCGGGGCAGCGCCTGCTGCAGCTCCGCGCGCAGCGCGGGGGTGAGCATCTCCCCGGCCTGCTTCGCCAGCCGGGCCATCTCGTAGCCGACCACGCCGATGTCGGCGTCGGCGGCGGCCAGGGTGGCCAGGATCGAGCCGTCGCGGATCTGCATGACGAGGAAGTATCCGCGCCCCATCTCCACGACGGTCTGCTTGACCACGTCACCGTCGAACATCTGGGCGGCGCCCGCGGTGATGCTCATCAGCCCCGAGGTCACCGCGGCCAGCTTGTCGGCGTGGTCGCGGGGCAGGTGGGCGGAGATCGCCACCAGCAGCCCGTCGGAGGAGACCACCACCGCGTGCGCCACCCCGGGGACCCGTTCGGCGAACGCGTTCACCAGCCAGCTCAGGTCACGCGCCTCCTGGCTCAACGTCATCATCATTGTTCCCCTTCGCTGCGATCGCCGACGGGCGGCATGATCAACACTCTGGTCTCCTCGGCCTCGGCCCGCCGCACGCCTCCGTAGTAGCGGGACAGCATGCCGCCGACCGCCTCCGGGTCGGGGTCGTGGCGCGGGGCGGGCTCGGCGGGCCGGGCGGTGCGGGTGACCGCGGCGAGTTGCGCCATCGGCACCCGTACCGGCAGGCCCCGCTCGTTGGTCCCGCCGGTCACCGGCGTCTCGGCCGGCGGCGGTGTGACGCCGATCGTCGACGACGACGGCCCCTGTCGGGAGAACCAGCCGCCGTTGGCCGGCCCGGCCGACGGGGTGAGCACGTTCTCGGCCCGGATCGGCACCGGCCGGGTCTGCCGCGGCGCCACCGGCGGTTCCGGCCGTCGACCCGCCACGGGCAGCTCGGTCGGCAGCCCCACCGGGCGACCCGCCACGGGCAGCTCCGTCGGGGCGTCCGGCCGCCGGCCGGCCACCGGCAGCTCCGTCAGGAGCCCTGGCGGCGGACTCGTCACCGGGACCTCCGTCGGGTCCCACGGCTGGGGGCCCACCGAGGGTGCTGCCGCGGGTGGCTCCGGTCGGCGGGGCGCCGGCAGCTCCGGCGCCGGCACGGCGGGTGGGGTGGGCGGCCGGGTGGCCGCGAGGACCTGGGTGGTCAGCATCCGGGGCGAGGCCGGCGCGCCCGGCTCGGGAGCGGGCGCCGGCGCGAGCAGCTCGGCGGGGATCCGGACCTGGGCGACCAGGCCGTCCTGACCGCCCCGCAACCGGATCTGGACGCGGTGCCGGGCGCCCAGGTGGCTGACCACGAACAGTCCCATCCGCTCGGAGGCCGCGACGTCGGCCGCCGGCGGCTCGACCAGCACCGCGTTCGCCTCCGCCAGCGCGCTCGGGCTCATGCCGAGCCCCTGGTCGGCGATCTCCACCAACGCCCCGAGGCCCTCGGCCCGGGCGGTGACCCGCACGACGGTGTCCGGCCGGGAGAACGCGGTGGCGTTCTCCAGCAGCTCGGCGAAGAGGTGCACCAGGTCGCCGACGGCGTGCCCGACCACGTGCAGCTCCGCGTTCGAGTCGTGGCGGACCCGCTGATACTGCTCGATCTCGGCACTGGCGGCGAGCAGCACCGCCGCCAGTCCGACCGGACGGTTCCACCGCCGGGTGGACTCCGTGCCGGCCAGCACCAGCAGGCTCTCGTCGTTACGGCGCATGCGGGCGGCCAGGTGGTCCAGCTTGAACAGGTTCTCCAGCTGGTCCGGCTCGCTCTCCTCGCGCTCCAGGTCGTCGAGGAGTTCGAGCTGCCGCTCGACCAGCACCTGGCTGCGCCGGGCGAGGTTGACGAACATCGCGTTGACGTTCCGGCGCATCAGCGCCTGCTCGACCGCGACGCTGACCGCGCTGCGGTGCACCGCCACGAACGCCTCGGCCAGCTCGCCGATCTCGTCCAGCGAGCGGACCACCGCCGGCGGCACGTCGATCCCGGTGACCGGGCTGTCCACGGCGCGCAGCCGGTCGAGGGCGTCGGGCAGTTCCACCTGCGCGATCCGCAGCGCCTGGCTGCGCAGCAGCCGCATGGACCGGGCGATGGAACGGCCGATCAGCAGCGAGATCAGCACCGCGACCAGGAGCACCGCGACGATGCCGCCGACCACCAGCAGGGTGTCGCGCAGCTGCCCCGAGCTGGCCGCGTCGGCCCGGCGTACGGCGTCGTCGAGGACCTCGCTCTCGAGCTGGCGCAACAGGTCCTGACGCTGCTGGCTGGCCATCCACCACTGCGGCGCGAGCAGCACGGCCGGTTCGGCGGCGCCGCCGGGCAGGGTCGTCTCCTCCAGTTTGGTGGCCGCCACGAATCCCGGGTTCACGGAGGTCTGGTCGTACCGGCGGATCTGGTCGGCGGTCGCGACGACCCGGAACGCGCCCAGGGCGGTCAGCTGCTGGGCCCGCAGGTCGGTCAGGGCCACCTGGTCGTCCACCGCGTACCGGCCGGAGCGGGCGGCCGCGTAGAGCTGCCCGCGGATCCGCGAGGAGAACTCCTTGACTCGGGAGAGCTGGACGTAGCGCAGCACCGCGTCGGTGAGCGCCCGCTGGTCCTCGCCGGGCGAGGGCTCGGCCAGCAGGTTGAGCAGCGCGTCGATGGCCCGGTGGTAGTTGCTCAGGATGGTGTCGCTGCTGAGCACCGCCGGCGGCACCGCGGCCCGGATGTAGATGACCTGGTCGTACGC
This sequence comes from Micromonospora sp. NBC_00898, assembly GCF_045207895.1. Taxonomy (NCBI): domain Bacteria; kingdom Bacillati; phylum Actinomycetota; class Actinomycetes; order Micromonosporales; family Micromonosporaceae; genus Micromonospora; species Micromonospora sp. NBC_00898. The sequence goes on along the minus strand of NZ_CP108775.1, from coordinate 845,867 downwards.
CTCCAGCACCTCGGAGTAGGTGACCCGCCAGGCGACGTCGGCGTCGGCGAGCGGCCCGGCCGCCCCGCGCAGGTCGGCCAGGGCCTGGTCGGAGGCGTTCTGCAGCGGCTTCAGCGCGGCGATCGCGGCGTCCCGCTCGGCGGCCCCGGCGGAGTTGCGCAGCGCGCCCAGCTCGCCCGCGGTCCGGTCCCGCTCCTGCTGGAGCCGGTCCACCGCGGCGGTGATCTGCCGGCCGATGCCGACCTGCTGGGCGAACTCGCTGAGGGCGGTGGTCTGCCCGACCAGCGCCCGGGTCTGCACCCCGGCGAGGACCAGGAACGCCACCGAGGGGATGATCAGCACGGTGGCGAGCTTGGTGCGCATCCGCCAGTCCCGCAGCCGCAGCGCCGAACGGCGACGGTGCGGTACGACCCGGACGTCGAACCGGTTCCGGCGGTGGTTCGAGACCGCGCCCCGATCGGGGTCGGGACCTGCGCCCACACGTGCCTCCTCGGTCCCTCGCCTCCACCACCTCGGGGAGCGCAGTCCATCCAACCAGGCCGGCGTACGGTGTCAACGGCCTGACCGGACGGTGAACGAGGAAGGTCAGCCCGGCCGGGCACCGGCTACCGTGTTCGGCGAGTCCAGCTCGTCCGTCCGGCTGATGCCGCTGATCCGGACTCCGTCGGTGACCCGCCCCAGCGCCACCAGCGCGGCCCCGGTCGCCCCGATCTCCGGATGCCGTTGGTGCCGCACCGGTCGGGGCGCGAGCGTGGCGACGAACGCCTGCCGCCACCACGCCGAGGCGGCCATCGCTCCCCCGCCGAGCACCACCTCGGTCGGTCGCACCACACCGGACTCCAGCACCGTCAGGTCCTCGGCGACCAGCCGGCACAGGCCCGTCATCAGCCCGGCGAGCAGGTCGACGGCGGTGGCGCCGAAGCTGAGCCCGCGCAGCTCGCCGGAGCCGGCCGGCGCCAGGCCCGGCGGGCGGTCACCGCCGAAGCGGGGGTTGGCCAGCACCCGGCCGTCCGCCGGCACCCGGGACAGCGCCGCCTCCAGTTCGGCGCCCTCGGGCAACCGCAGCTCCCGCTTGGCCCAGGCGAAGAGGTTCCCGCCGCTGGAGTACGCCGCCCCGGTCACCACGTGCTCGTGGTCGACCCGGTAGCGCCAGAGCCGGTCGGAGAGCGGCGGCAGCTCCGCCCCGGCCGGCACCCGCTGGATGAGGCGTACCGCGGCCGAGGTGCCCACGGTGACCGCGGCCCGCGACGGGTCGACGCAGCCGGAGCCCACGTTGGATGCCGCGCCGTCGCCCACCGGCGCGGTCCACCGGGCGCCGGCCAGCTGCGGCCAGCGCCGGGCGTACTCCGGGCGCAGCCGGCCGCGCCACCCGGTCGGGGCCAGCGCGGGCAGCTCGCCGGGGCGTACGCCGGCCAGGTCGCAGGCCTCCGCGTCCCAGTCCTGCCGATGCAGGTCGATCAGGCCGGTGCCGGAGGCCATCGAGATGGAGACCGGCGCCTCGGTGAGCAGGACCCCGAGGACGTACTCGGCCAGGCCGGCGAAGCGGGCGACCGGGGCGCCCGCGCGCTCCCGCAGCCAGGGCAGCCGCATCGACCAGTAACAGCGGTGCCACCAGGTGCCGGTGCGCTGGTGGAAGGCGTCCGGGTCGGCCGGACCGGCGGCGCCCGGGGGCGGGGCCGGCCGGGTGTCCATCCAGGTCAGCACCGGCCCGAGCGGCTCGTCGTCGGCGTCCAGCGGGACCACCGAGTGCCACTGCGCCGAGGCCGCCACCAGCTCGATGTCGCGCAGGTGGCCGGCGTCGGCCAGCTCGTCCAGGCACTCCGCCAGACAGGCGAGGTAGCGGCGACCGTCCAGGGTGCCGGTGCCGTCCTCACCGGTGTCCAGGTGCACCTTCCGCCGGGCCAGCGCGCCGGGCAGCGGGATGGCGTCCTCGTCCAGCACCAGTCCCCGTACGGAGGAGGTGCCCAGGTCGAGAGCGAGAATGTTCATCGCCGGTCAACCTACCCGGCAGGGCGGTCGACGAAGCCAAGATCCCGACTCGGCCGGGACGGCGCGATCGGGTTCCCGGCGACCGCCGGGTCGCGTACAGTGATCGCCATGCCCGCGCACCTGTCCTGCTGGTGGCCCGCCGACCCGGCGGCCCACCCCCGCGCGTAGCTTTCCCACGCGGCCGCCCGACGAGGCGGCCGCCGGTCTCTCCCCGGCATCCCGGGTCGCCCCGCCGGCGGCTCCCGGCCCGAGGAGACCCTGATGACCCGCCCGCACGACCTGCTCGCCGCCGTCGCCGACGGCGTCGACCCCGGCCCGTTCGCCCTCGTCCGCCGCGAGGGCGCCGGCCACCTCGAGCTCTTCACCGGCACGGTACGCGTGGCCGACCTGCTCGCCGACATCCCGCTGCCGGACGGCCCGCCCGGCCCGCGCACGCTGGCCCTGGTCCCGTACCGGCAGATCGCCGAGCGCGGCTTCGCCTGCGTCGACGACGGCGTGCCGCTGGAGTACCTGGTGATCGCCGCACACCACCGGATCGGGCTGGCCGAGGCACTCGACGTCCTGCCCGACGTGCCGGTGCGAAGCACCGGAGCCGGTTTCGACATCGCCGACGACGAGTACGCCGCGACCGTCGGTCGCGTGCTCGCCGACGAGATCGGCCGCGGCGAGGGCGCCAACTTCGTCATCCACCGCGTCCTGCGGGCCACCGTGCAGGGGTCGCCGCTGGTGGCGGCGCTGGCCGCGCTGCGCCGGCTGCTGCTGCGCGAGCGCGGCGCGTACTGGACCTTCGTGGTGTACACCGGCACCCGGATCCTGGTCGGGGCCAGCCCGGAACGGCACGTCAGCGTCGACGACGGCCTGGTGATGATGAACCCGATCAGCGGGACGTTCCGGCACACCGGCGCGGCGGCGGACCGCGACGGCCTGCTGCGCTTCCTCCACGACCCGAAGGAGGTCGAGGAGCTGTACATGGTGCTCGACGAGGAGCTGAAGATGATGGCCTGCGTCGCCGAGCACGGCGGCCAGGTGATCGGGCCGTATCTGAAGGAGATGGCGCACCTCGCGCACACCGAGTACCTGCTCGCCGGGCGCGGCTCGCGGGACGTCCGGGAGGTGCTGCGGGAGACGATGTTCGCCCCGACGGTCACCGGCAGCCCGATGGAGAACGCCTGCCGGGTGATCGCCCGGCACGAGCGCACCGGCCGCCGCTACTATGCCGGGGTCCTCGCGCTGCTCGGCCGGGACGACGCCGGCCAGCAGACCCTGGACGCGCCGATCCTGATCCGGACCGCGGAGCTCTCCCCCGCCGGCGAGCTGCGGGTGCCGGTCGGGGCGACCCTGGTGCGGCACTCCACCGCCGAGGGTGAGGTGGCGGCGACGCACGCGAAGGCGGCCGGGGTGCTGGCCGCGCTCGGCCTCGGCCCGGACGCGCCGGAGCGCGGCCCCCGCCACGACCGGTCCGGGACGGCGGGTCCGGCGGCGCGCCACGACCCGGAACGGTCGCTCGCCGCCGACCCGGAGGTACGGGCCGCGCTCGCCGCCCGCAACGTCCCGCTCGCCCGGTTCTGGCTCGACCAGCGCACGCCGGGCGCGTCCGCGCTGCCCGGGCTCACCGGCCTGCGGGCGCTGATCGTGGACGGTGAGGACACCTTCACCGGGATGCTGGCCCACCAGCTCGGCGCGCTCGGCCTGCGGGTCGAGCGCCGCGACTGGCGGGAGCCCGGCCCGGTGGACGGGTACGACCTGGTGGTGGTCGGTCCCGGGCCGGGTGACCCCGGCGATCGGACGGCCCCGAAGATGGCGGCGATGCGGGCGCTGCTGGCGGGCCTGCTGGCCGCCGGCCGGCCCACACTGGCGGTCTGCCTCGGGCATCAGCTGCTCTCCGGGCTGCTCGGGCTGCCACTGCACCGGCGGGAGGCGCCGTACCAGGGGTTGCAGCGGGACGTGACGGTCTTCGGGGCGACCCGCCGGGTGGGCTTCTACTCCAGCTTCACCGCTCGTGCGGATGCCGACCGGGTGGCCACCGCGTACGGGCCGGTGGAGCTGTCCCGGGACCCGGCGGACGGGGCGGTGCACGCGCTGCGCGGGCCGGGTTTCGCCGGGGTGCAGTTCCACCCGGAGTCGGTGCTCAGCCGGGACGGGCTGGCCGTGCTGGCCGACCTGCTCGGGCATCTGCTCGCGCATCCGGCCCTGAGCGGGCATGGTCCGGTCGATCGGGGGTAGGGCTGAGGGCGACCGGTGGTCCGGACGGGCCGAGAGCCCCCGTCCGGTCACCGGTCGCCGCGTGCCGGCTCAGCCGGCCATGCCCTTCTTCAGGGCGGTGGAGATCTGGATCGCGCGGCGGGCGGTCAACGCGGTCGCCTTGAGGGCGATGTCGTCGGGCGCGGTCTCGCCGTTGTTGCTGGTGTGCGAAGCGCCGTACGGGTTGCCGGCGACGAACTGGCTCGGGTCGGTGTAGCCGGGGGTCACCACGACGCCACCCCAGTGGTAGAAGACGTTGAACAGCGCCAGCAGGGTGGACTCCTGGCCGCCGTGCGAGGTGGCCGTCGAGCAGAACCCGGAATAGACCTTGTTGGCCAGCGCGCCCTGGGCCCAGAGCGGGCCGGTGGTGTCGATGAACTGCTTGAGCTGGGCGGCGACCATGCCGTACCGGGTCGGCGAGCCGAAGATCACCACGTCGGCCCAGGAGAGGTCGTCGAGCTGCGCCTCCATCACGTCCTGGGTTTCCAGGTGGTGCGCCTGCCAGCCGGAGTTGGAGCGGATCGCCTCGTCGGGCGCCAGCTCACGTACCTTGCGCAGACGCACCTCGGCCCCGGCCTCGCCGGCGGCCTCGACCGCTGACTGCGCCATCTGGTAGGTGATGCCGGTCGCGCTGTAGTAGATCACCGCGACCTTGGTCCGACCATCCATCAGACGTTCCCTCCTCAAATCGGATCAGCTCGGGCGACTACCCGTTAGTTGCCGGGTCAAACAGTCATCGAGCCCGATCCCTTGCGGGGCTCAAGATTTGCGCAAGTTCCGATCCGCATCGGTCCCGCGGCTCCGCCGGCCGGGGATCCTGTTCGCACCGGCGCCGGTGGACTCTGCCGCCGCGGGGAGCACACCGGTGACCTGAACGGGGGATCGCGCTCCGCCGGCAACGAGGCTGGCGTAGCGCGATCAGGGCTCAGCGGACCAGGGTGTCCATCAGCCGGTCCAGCTCCGCCGCCGGATCGGCGGTCAGCCCGGTGTGCACCGGACCCGCCTGGATCATCGTGCTCCGCGGGGCGGCCAGCCAGCGGAACCGTTCCCCCAGCTTCATCGTCCGCGCCGGCCCGTCGCCGCCGCAGGTCCGGTCCCAGGAGTCCAGCGCCGCCGCCACCGCGTCCAGGTCCACGTCGGGGGCCAGGGCGCGCGCCCGGTCGGCGTCCAGATGGGTACGCGCGCCGAGGAAGTCGCGGGCCTGGCAGTACAGGATGACACCCACGTTGATCTGCTCGCCGCGCTCCACCCGGGGCACCAGCCGGATCACCGCGTACTCGAAGGGCTCTCTCATGCCGCGCTCCCGGTCGGCAGCCAGGCGACGGTCCGGGCGACCCGCCGGGCCAGGTGGTCCACGTACGCGGCCCGGGCGGCGTCGGGGGTGTCGAAGTCCGGGCCGGACAGCCACTCCGCCGGCACCAGCGCCAGGACCTCGGTGAGCAGCTCGCGGTCGACCCGCGGGGCGAGCTCCGCGTCCGCCTCGACCAACCGGGTGGCGTACGGGGCGAGCACGTGGTCGTCGGCCCGGTAGGCGCGGTGCACGGCGGCCCCGGCGCGCGGCCAGTTGTGGTGGAAATAGAGGGTGGCGCCGTGGTCGATCAGCCACAGCTGCCGGTGCCACATCAGCAGGTTCGGGTTGCGCCAGCTCCGGTCGACGTTCTCCGTGAACGCGTCGAACCAGAGCACCCGGGAGGCCAGGTCCGCGTCGACGGGGTGGGCGACCGGGTCGTAGCCGAGCGCGCCGGGCAGGAAGTCCATCCCCAGGTTGGCCCCGCCGCTGTTGCGCAGCAGCTCCTGGACCTCCTGGTCGGGCTCGGCGCGGCCGATCACCGGGTCGATGGTGAGCACCACCAGCCGCGGCACGGCCAGCCCGAGGCGGCGGGCCAGCTCGCCGCAGATCACCTCGGCCACCAGCGCCTTGGGCCCCTGCCCCGCGCCGCGGAACTTCGCCACGTACGTGCCCAGGTCGTCGGCCTCCACCACCCCGGGCAGCGAGCCGCCCTCGCGCAGCGGGGTGACGTACCGGATGCCGGTGACCTGACGGAGCACGTCGCCCACCCTAACCCGCCGGGCCTGTCGGACCGGCCGCCTATGCTGGCCGCCACCACCGACGGAGGGCGGCCCGTGGACGTACGGCTCACCGGCGCGGAGGCGCTGGCCCTGCGGATGACCAGCCTGCTGCTGCGTCCGCACCCCACCGCCCGGCCGGACGACGTGGCCGGGGTGGTCGAGTGGTTCGGCGCCATGCAGGCCCAGGACGTCGCGAGCGGCATGTGGTCGCTCGGCGTACGCCTGCCGGGGCGCACCCTCGCCGACGTGCAGGCGGCGCTGGAGCGGCGGGAGGCGCTGCGGACCTGGCCGATGCGCGGGACGGTCCACCTCGTACCGGCGCGGGACGCCCGCTGGATGCTGGCGGTGACCGGCGTCCGGACGCTGGCCGGCGCGGCGGCCCGGCAGGCGGTCCTCGGGCTCACCGAGGCCGAGGCCGACCGGGCGGCCGACGTGCTGGGCGCCGCGCTGGCCGGCGGCGGCCGGCTCACCCGCGCCCAGTGTCTCGCCACCCTGGCCGCGGCCGGGATCGACACCGCCGGGCAGCGCGGCTACCACCTGCTCTGGTACGCCAGCCAGCGCGGCGTCACCTGCATCGCCCCGCACGTCGGCACCGAGCAGACGTTCGCCCTGCTGGACGAGTGGGCGCCCGACCCGCACCGGCCGGAGCGCGACGAGGCGCTGGGCATCCTGGCGCTGCGCTACTTCCGCAGCCACGGCCCCACCACCCGGCAGGACTTCGCCGGCTGGACCGGGCTGACCGCGACGGACGTGAAGCGCGGCATCGCCGTGGCTGGCGACGCCCTCGCCACCGTCGAGGTGGACGGCACGCCGGCCCTGGTCGACGCGGCGCTGCTCGACGCGCCCCGGCAGCAGGTCGACGACCTGCACGTGCTGCCCGGGTTCGACGAATACCTGCTCGGGTTCAAGGACCGGGCCCTGATGCTCGACCCGGCCCACAAGCAGGCGGTCATCCCCGGCGGCAACGGGGTCTTCCAGTCCACGGTCGTCCACGCCGGCCGCGTGGTGGGCACCTGGAAGCGCACCTTGACCAAGACCCGGGCCACGGTCGCCGTGCACCCGCTGACCCCGTTCGACCCCGGGCTGCGGGTCCGGGTCGAGGCGGCGCTGGACGGGTACGCCCATTTCGTCGGCCTGCCCCTGCGTCACTCCTGGTGACCGGCGGCGACGTGCCGGGCCAGGTCGGCCGGGGTGTCCAGGTCCCGGGGTGACCCGAGGCCGTCGCAGGGCACCACGGTCACCAGGTCGGGACGGGCCCGCAGGAGGTCGCGGGCGCCCCGGTCCCCGGTCGCGTACCGGCCGAGCAGCGGCCAGACGGCGCGGTCGAGCAGCACCGGGTGCCCGACCCGCCCGGCGTAGCCGGCGGCCGCGACGGGCGCGCCGGCGGCGTGGGCCGCGCACACCCGGCGCACCGCCGCCGGGGTGAGTGACGGCTGGTCGACGAGCACCACCACGGCGGCGCGGACGTGCCCGGGCACCGAGGCCAGGCCGCAGCGCAACGAGCCGCCCAGCCCGTCCCGCCAGTGCCGGTTGACGACCAGCACGGTCCCGGGCAGCTCGGGCAGCGCGTCCGCGCCCGCGCCGACGACGACGTGGACCGGCGCGCAGCCGCCGGCCCGGAGCAGCCGGACCGCGCGCCGGACGAGCGGCTCGCCGTCCAGCTCGACCAGTGCCTTGGGCCGGCCGAACCGGCGCCCCGCCCCGGCGGCGAGCAGCAGTCCGGCGACGGTCACCGCAGCGCCGCCGCGGGCTGGCGGGCCCGGTCCGGGTGGCCGTCCCGATGGATCGGGCCGCGCAGTGCGTGCAGCGCCCGGCCGGTGCCGCCGTGCCGTCGGGCCACCACCTCCGCCGCGATCGCCAGCGCGGTCTCCGTCGAGGTACGCCCGCCGAGGTCCAGCCCGGCCGGCGCCACCAGGCGGTCGAGCTGCGGCGCCGGCACCCCGTCGGCGCGCAGCCGGGCGAGCCGGGCCTCGTGCGCGTCCCGACTGCCGAGCACGCCGATGTAGCCGGCCGGGGTGTCCAGGGCCGCGCGCAGCAGCGGGAGCTCGTAGCGCGGATCGTGGCCGAGCAGACAGAGCACCGTGCCGGTGTCGACCGGGGTGGCGGCCAGCAGCCGGTGCGGCCAGGCCCGGTGCACCTCGCCGGCGTCCGGGAACCGTCGGGCGGTGGCGAACGCCGGGCGCGGGTCGCAGACGACGACCCGGAAGCCCAGTTCGGCGCCGATCCGGCTGAGCGCCGCAGCGACGGCGGTGGCGCCGAACAGCAGCATCCGGGGCGCCGCCGGCACCGCCTGGAGCAGCACCCGGACCGGCGGCCGGCCGCCCCGGCGGAGCAGCACCGTGCCGCCGCCGGCGAGCAGGTCGGTCGCCCGGTCGCCGACCCATTCGTCCAGCGCCGGGTCGCCGAGGCCGCCCTCCGTACCGTCCGAGCGGACCGTCAGTTGGGCGGCGAAGGGAGCCGGGCCGCCGACGACGGTGGCCACCGCGACCGGGCCGGGCCCGGCGAGGGCGGCGAGCGCCCGCCCCGTCGGGCAGTCCGGGGTGACGCGCCGCAGCAGCACCTCCAACATTCCGGCGCAGCCGGGTCGGGCCGGCCAGGGACCTTCCCCGCCGACGGCGTAGCGGGCCAGCCGGGTCCGGCCGGTCCGCAGCGTCTCCGTCGCCGCGTCGAGCACCGCCGACTCGACACAGCCGGCGGGGATGCCGCCCCGCACGTCCCCGGACGGGTCCACCGCCAGCAGGTCACCCGGGGCGGTCACGCCGCCCGCGGTGCTGGACACCACGGTGGCCAGTCCGAACGGGACGCCCCGCCGGCGCCACTCCCGCGCCGCGGCCAGTACCTCGTCCATGCCGCTCCGCCGATCCCCACCCGTCGGGCGTTCGCCCGGTTTTGTCCGTTAACGGTAGGAACGACGGTAGTCTGGCCCGGTGCGGGGCGGGCGGGAGAGCGGGAATCCGGCGGACGACCGGTGGTCGACCCGGGTCGCCCTCACCGTCAACGGCGGCGGCCACGACCTGACGCTGGACAACCGGACCACCCTGCTGGACGCGTTGCGGGAACGGCTCGGCCTGACCGGCAGCAAGAAGGGCTGCGACCACGGCCAGTGCGGCTCGTGCACGGTGCTGCTCGACGGCCGGCGGGTGAAGAGCTGCCTGATCCTGGCCGTCACCCTGGACGGTCGGCAGGTGACCACCGTGGAGGGACTCGCCGGACCGGACGGGCTCTCCCCGCTCCAGGCCGCCTTCGTCGCGCACGACGCCTTCCAGTGCGGCTACTGCACCCCCGGCCAGCTCTGCTCCGCCCGCGGGATGCTCGACGAGGTGGCCCGGGACTGGCCCAGCGCGGTGACCGGGGACCTCGACGGGCCGGTGGAGCTGACCGACGCGGAGGTGCGCGAACGGATGAGCGGAAACCTGTGCCGCTGCGCCGCGTACCCGAACATCGTGACCGCGATCCGCGAGGCGGCGGCGGCCCGGTGAGAGTCTTCCGCTACCACCGGCCCACTGACATCGGGGAGGCGGTCGCACTGCTGGACGCGGACCCGGAGGCGGCGTACCTGGGCGGCGGGACCAACCTGGTGGACCTGATGAAGCTCGGCGTGCAACGGCCGGGCCTCCTGGTGGACGTCACCGGGCTGCCGCTGGACACGGTGGAGGCCGGGCCGGACGGCGGATTGCGAATCGGGGCCACCGTGCGCAACAGCGACCTCGCGGCGCACCCGCTGGTCCGGCGAGACTACCCGCTGCTCGCCCGGGCCCTGCTCGCCGCCGCCTCCGGGCAGGTGCGCAACATGGCCACCACCGCCGGCAACCTGCTGCAACGCACCCGCTGCGGCTACTTCCAGGACACCGCGAAGGCGTGCAACAAGCGGGAGCCCGGCGCGGGCTGCGCGGCGCTGCACGGACAGAACCGCGAGCTGGCCATCCTCGGCTGGTCCGAACGCTGCGTGGCGACCCACCCGTCGGACCTGGCGGTCGCCCTGGTCGCGCTGGACGCCGTGGTGGAGGTACGCGAGCCGGACGGCCCCCGGGACGTGCCGCTCACCGACTTGCACCGGACGCCCGGCGACCACCCCGAACGGGAGACCACGCTCCCCCGCGGCGCACTGATCACCGCGGTACGGGTCCCGCCGCTGCCGTTCGCCCGGCGGTCGGAGTACCTGAAGGTGCGCGACCGGGCCGCGTTCGCGTTCGCGGTCGGCTCGGTGGCGGCGGCGCTCGACCTGGACGGGGACGTGGTCCGCGACGTCCGGCTGGCGTACGGCGCGGTCGCGCACCGGCCGTGGCGGGCGTACCGGGCGGAGGAGCTGCTGCGCGGCCGGCCGTTCACCGCCGACCTGGCCGCCCGGGCCGCGGACGCCGAACTCGCCGCGGCCCGGCCGTTGCGGCACAACGCGTTCAAGGTGCCGCTGATCCGCAACCTCACCGTCCGCGCGCTGACCGGGCTGGCCGGACCGGTGCGGCCGTGAGCGCGCCGGCGGTCGGCGCGGTGGGCCGGGGACATCCCCGGCTGGAGGGCCGGGACAAGGTGACCGGGGCGGCCCGGTACGCGGTCGAGTACCCGGTCGAGGACGTGACGTACGGCTGGGCCGTGCCGGCGACCGCGGCCCGCGGCCGGATCGTCCGGGTCGACGCGGCCCCGGCGCTGGCCCTGCCCGGGGTGCTCGACGTGCTGCACCACGGCAACGCGCCCCGCCTGACGCCCGGGGTGGACGCGGACCTGTTCCTGCTCCAGGAGCCGACCGTGCACTACCGGGGGCAGTTCGTCGCCGTCGTGGTCGCGGAGACCATCGAGACGGCCCGGGAGGCGGCCCGGCTGGTCCGGATCGACTACGACACCGAGCCGCACAGCACCGTGCTCTCCGAACACCACCCCGGGCTGTACCGGCCGCACAAGGTCAACCCGAGCTATCCGACGGACACCGCGGACGGTGACTTCGACGCCGGCTTCGCGGCGGCCGAGGTGCGGGTCGACGCCACCTACCGGACCCCGGCCTACCACAACAACCCGATGGAGCCGCACGCCACCACCGCCCGGTGGCGGGACGGGCGACTGCTGGTGCAGGACTCCAACCAGGGTTCCTCCCCGGTGCAGGCGACCCTCGCCGAGCTGTTCGGGCTGCCCCGGGAGTCGGTCCGGGTCGTCGCCGAGCACGTCGGCGGCGGTTTCGGCAGCAAGGGGTACGCCAAGGCGGCCGTGGTGCTCGCCGCGCTCGCCGCCCGGCAGGTGGACCGGCCCGTCCGGCTGGCCCTGACCCGGCAGCAGCTCTTCGGTCCGATCGGGTACCGGACCCCGACCATCCAGCGGGTCCGGCTCGGCGCCGACGCCGACGGCCGGATCGCCGCCGTCTGCCACGACGCCATCAGCCAGACCTCGACGCTGACCGAGTTCGCCGAACAGACCGCCGTCTACACCCGCAGCATGTACGCCGGGCGGCACCGGCGGACCACCCACCGGGTGGCCCGGCTGGACGTGCCGACCCCGTTCTGGATGCGTGCGCCGGGCGAGTGCCCGGGCGCGTACGCGCTGGAGTCCGCGATGGACGAGCTGGCGACGGCGTGCGGCGTCGACCCGGTCGAGCTGCGGGTCCGCAACGACCCGACCGTCGACCCCGACACCGGGCAGCCGTTCAGCAGCCGCAACCTGGCCGCCTGCCTGCGCGAGGGGGCGCGCCGGTTCGGCTGGGCTGACCGCGACCCGACGCCGGGGGCCCGCCGCGACGGGCGGTGGCTGGTCGGCACGGGCGTGGCCGGGTCGAGCTATCCGGCGCGGGCCCGGGCGGCGGCCGCGACGGCGACCGCCGCACCGGACGGCACCTTCGAGGTACGGATCAACGCGACCGACATCGGCACCGGCGCCCGGACCGCGCTGTGGCTGGTAGCGGCGGACGCGCTGGGCGTACCCGTGGAGCGGGTGGCGATCCGGGTGGGCGACAGCGACCTGCCGCCGGCCGGGGTGGCCGGCGGCTCGATGGGCACCTCCTCGTGGAGCTGGGCGGTGATCCGGGCCTGCGAGGGGCTGCGCGACCGGCTCCGGGACGCCCCGGGCGGGACGGTGCCGGCCGACGGGTTGACCGCCGAGGTGAACACCGCCGACGAGGTCAAGGCGCAACGCCCGCTGGCCCGGTACGCGTACGGCGCCCAGTTCGCCGAGGTGCGTGTCGACGTGGACACCGGCGAGGTCCGGGTGTCCCGCCTGCTCGGCGTCTTCGCCGCGGGCCGCGTGGTCAACCCCACCACCGCCCACAGCCAGCTCATCGGCGGCATGACGATGGGGATGTCAATGGCGCTGCACGAGGAGGGCGTGCTCGACGTGCGGTACGGCGACTGGGTCAACCACGACTTCGCCATGTACCACGTCAGCGTCTGCGCGGACGTGGAGCGGATCGAGGCGTACTGGCTGCCGGAGGAGGACCCCGAACTCAACCCGGCCGGGGTGAAGGGGCTGGGCGAGATCGGCATCGTGGGCACGGCCGCCGCGATCACCAACGCCGTGCACCACGCGACCGGGGTACGGGTCCGGGACCTGCCCGTCCGGCTCGACAAGCTGCTCGAGCACCTGCCCACCTGGTGACGGAGTTGTCGCCAGCGGCGCCGCAGGATGCTCACCGCAGCCAGCCGAGGAAACGCCGATGCGGCGTGCGGGTGCCCAGGTCAGATCCTCGGCGGCTCGGACGAGCTGCGCCCCCATGTACGGGCGTTGCCCGTAGATGGGATTAGAAGAAGATCGCGGACCGCTGCTCGTGGTCAGGCCGTCTGTCGGAGTCTGGTGCGGTCCGGGTCTGCCGGGGGTCTTGGCTGTACGGATGGCTGTACAGCCAGGTTTAGCATTGCGCTTCCTCCCGACCGAGCGACCACTCGATGTAGAGCTTGATCTCACCGTCGCTGTCTGGGCCTGGTGTATAGAACCCATTGCTTATGGATAAAAAGACCCGTTTCCCGTTTGTCACCCGCTCGGCGCACAACAGCTCTCCGTTCTCTGGCACGGGTGCGGTCCCTGGCACGCGCACTATCCGCCAGTGACCCGCCGCCAGCAGGGCGCGGTAGTGGTCAATGACCGGGTACATCGGGCCCGGAGGCAGGCCGATGTCGACCTGCATGGTCGCCGACGGGAGGCTTCCATCCCCGCACGGCTGTTGATAGATGCTGCCGATGGTGGTGCGGGGTGCGCGAGAAGTCAGTATGGGGTCTCGCGCCAGCTGCTCGGCCAACCGGTAGTCGTTGTCTGTGCACTCGTATTCGGGCGCGCTGCTGGCCGACGGCCTCAACTCCCACGCGGCCACTCCAATACACAGCGCCAGCACACTGACCAGCACCGCTCCGAGGACGGCGAAGCGAACAAGGCCCTTCTGCGGCACTCGCAGAGGGTATGACAAGTACAGGGACGGGGAGGTCCTGGGCGGATCTCTGAGGAGGGTCGGGGGTTCGGGGCGGAGCCCCGGTGCGCCGTGAGGCGCTGTGTGACCGAGTGCGGGTGGAAGACCTGCACCGTTGCCCCGTCGTAGCGGGGCAGCGTAGCTGGGGACAGCCTGATCCGGGAGGTGCCGGGGAGGGTGGGAGCAGTCCTGACAACGCCGGGACGTGTCAGTACCGCCAGATCGTGCGGGTCCGGCAAGCGAGATGCAGAGGCATACGGAAGGAACCGGTGTTGACGCCCCTTAATGCCCCGCCGGCTCGAACCTGGCGGATCGGGGCCGGACGCGGCGCGTATCCGCCCTTCATGACGGGGGTGGAGAACTCTTGGGCAGCCCTTGGGGGCGTCTGTCCGGAGGTCACGAGGAAGGACTACGGCGTACTCGTGACGATGCCGCAGGGGAATAGCCGGGTGCCTCCTGGTCGAACGGTCAGCAGTGAACACGGGAACCATCCGGTGGCGGTTCCCGCCCCGACGCGGCCAGCGTTGCGGGCGGGATAGGTCCACCGTCGACTGAACGCGCCGGATGGGGCGGAGCCGTCGTAGTAGTCCGAGTCCGGGAAAGCCGGACACATGGCGAAGGACGGCAGCGGAATCGAGAAGGGAGCAGGCTGCAATGGCGGAAGACGCGCCGGTGAACACCGACGCCGCAGGGACCGACGCCGAACGGCAAGGACCCTGGGTACCGCGGATGCAGAGCAAGCTTCACCGTTGGGCGGCGGCCGATTTCGGCCGTCGAACCTGCCCGACGGCAGAGTCCGTGGAGAGCCCGGTGCGGTGAAAGTCGCACGCCGGGTGTGCGCCGTGAGGCGCTTCGTTGTATCCCCAGCTCAGTTGGGAGGAACTTGGAGAACTGTTCCTGGGTCTGATGGCTTACCTGGATCCGAAAGGTGAAGGGAACAAGAGCATGTCAGGAAAGCGACGGGCGTGCCCAGGCGTCAGGGGCGTGGCGTCGCGGGACCCGTGCGATATGGCCAAGGCTGGATTGCTTGAAGCCCAATCCCCAGTGATGAAAGTGCGCATCCATCGGAAACGACGCCTGAAACCGATGCCACGCCGTGCGCCGGCATGAACCCGTGAGGCTGGTGCAACTCCACGGCGTCGGGCACCGCCCAACGAGGGCGGGTAAGGGGATGAGTGGGCGGCCTACGTCGCGCTAGATACGTACGACGAAGACGTACCACGGGATCGCCTACGGGACGCGAGTCCTATGGCGACGGAGTGTCCGTAGTAGTCGCAGGAGTAACGACCTGCCAGGGAGGCCGGGAAAGCCGGACCGCAGGGCGAAGGGACACAGGTGATCACGATGTTCAGCGGAGCGAGGTATGCGTAATGCAGAGCGCCGCAACGGTGCTGAACGTCATCCGGGAACGCGGTAGGCGCGGCCTGCCGCTGGAAAGACTGTATCGACAGTTGTTCAACCCGCAGTTGTTCCTGCTGGCCTACGGACGCATCTACGCCAACAAGGGGTCGATGACGCCCGGGGCCACGTCGGAGACCGTGGACGGTATGTCCCAAGCCAAAATCGGGGCGATCATCGACGTGCTGCGTCGTGAACGCTACCGGTGGCGGCCGGTCAAGCGCGTGTTCATCCCGAAGAAGAACGGGAAGCTACGCCCGCTGGGTTTGCCTACCTGGTCGGACAAGCTGGTCGCCGAAGTGGTGCGTCTGCTGTTGGAGGCGTACTACGACGTCCGGTTCTCCGACCGCTCCCACGGGTTCCGTCCGGGCCGCGGCTGCCACACCGCGTTGGATGAGGTGGTGTCGGTCTGGAAGGGAACGCATTGGTTCATCGAGGGAGACATCTCTGACTGTTTCGGGTCACTTGATCACACGATCATGGCGTCGATCCTGGCGGAAAAGATCCACGATGGACGGTTTCTGCGGCTGGTGTCCAACATGCTCACGGCCGGGTACCTGGAGGATTGGCGGTGGCATGCCACGCTCAGCGGTGCGCCGCAAGGTGGCGTCGCATCCCCGGTCTTGTCCAACATTTACCTGGACCGGTTGGACCGGTTCGTCGAGCAGTCTTTGCTGCCTGAGTACAACCGAGGCCGTCTTCGACGGCGCAACACCGAATATCAGGTTGTCGATCACGCGATCGCGAAGGCCAGACGGCATGGTGACCGGGCTGCGGTGAAGGCGCTTCGGCGTCAACGCCGGACCCTGCCCAGCCAGGACCCGAACGATCCCGGCTATCGGCGCCTGCGGTATGTGCGCTATGCCGACGATTGGCTGCTGGGATTCGCCGGGCCCAGGCACGAAGCCGAGCAGATCAAGTCACGGATCGCGACGTTCCTGCGCGAGGATATGAAGCTGGAACTGTCCCAGTCCAAAACGTTGATCACCCACGCCGCCAGCCAGCCGGCGCGGTTTCTCGGTTACGAAATCCGAACCCAACGAGCCGACAACAAGCTCGACCGTCGCGGTCAACGCTCCGTCAACGCCGCGATCGGGTTGTTCGTGCCCAGGGACGTCATCAGGCAGAAGTGCGTGAACTATATGCGCGAAGGTAAACCGGCTCAACGCGGTTCGCTGCTTCACGACCAGGACTTCACCATCGTCGCGAAGTATCAGGCCGAGTACCGGGGGCTGGTCCAGTACTACCTCCTCGCCCAGGACGTGTTCCGCCTGGAGCGCCTGCGTTGGGTCATGGAGACCTCGATGCTCAAAACCCTCGCAGGTAAACACAAGTCCACCGTCACCAAGATGGCCCGCAAGTACAAGACGGTCATCGACACCACCGACGGAAAACGGACCTGTTTCCAGGTCACCGTCGATCGGGACCGGGGCAGGAAACCACTGGTCGCCCGCTTCGGCGGGATCCCGCTCAAACGCCAACGCACAGCCGTCCTCACCGACCTGTCACCGATCATGGCCAGCACGAAGCGAAACGAACTGATCCACCGGCTCCTCGCCGGCTGCTGCGAGATCTGCAAATCCCGGACGAACATCGAGGTTCACCACGTCCGCAAACTCGCCGACCTCAACCGTCACGACCGACCCGACAAGCCAGCATGGGTGCACCTCATGGCCAAACGGCGCCGCAAAACCCTCGTTATCTGCCGGGCCTGCCACGAGGACATCCACGCCGGAAGGACAACCGCACCCACCCGGAACTGACCACTGGAGAGCCGTGTGACGAGAAATCGTCCAGCACGGTTCGGGAAGGGGCCGACGGAAAAGGACCCACACCACGGGCACCTCGCCGGCGGCCTACTTCACTCGGCGAGCGGCCTGGGGAAACGGACCAGTGGCAACACCGGCACCGCGCCCCAGGCCGACTCAACCCGTAGCCTGTTTCGGACCGCTTCCCGCCGGGCCCGAGCCGCCGTGTTAATCCCACCGCCAGCCGGATACCTCATCACTCCGGCCTATCGAACCCATCGACCCAGATCACGTGGACACGCCGACGGGCGCCAGGCTTTCAACCTCTGTGGTCCTGTGATCGGCTGCTCAGCGGAGATCTGGCGCGCGACTGCCAACACGCGCCCTGCGCCACTCGCGATACCTCCTTCCCGGCTAATCACCTTGTTGTCTTGCTGGCCCGTGTCTACCGTGCGGTGATGCTCTCGCGAATGCTGACGGTGACCTTCGATGCGCACGACGCGGCTCGCCTGGCGCAGTTCTGGGCCGGCGTGCTCGGCCGGGCGGTCGTCGAGGACGCCGGTGGTGCGCTCCTGCCTGGCGAGGACACCCAGCTCAGCCTCCGGTTCGTCCCGAGCCGCGCGGAGAAGGTGGGGCCGAACCGCATGCACCTTCACCTGACCAGCGCCAGCCGCGCCGACCAGCAGCACACGGTGGCGACGGCGCTGGGGCTCGGCGCCGGCCACCTCGACGTCGGGCAGCGCCCCGAGGAGGAGCACGTCGTCCTGGCCGACCCCGAGGGCAACGAGTTCTGCGTGATCGAGCCGGGCAACGCCTTCCTCGCCGGGTGCGGCCTGCTCGGGGAGCTCGCCTGCGACGGCACCCGGGAGGTCGGCCTCTTCTGGAGCGAGGCGCTGGGCTGGCCGCTGGTGTGGGACCAGGACCAGGAGACCGCGGTCCAGTCACCGCACGGCGGCACAAAGGTCGCGTGGGGAGGCCCGCCCGTGGCCCCGAAAGAGGTGAGGAACCGACAGCGCTTCGACCTCGCCCCGGCCGGTGGCGACCAGCAAGCGGAGGTCGACCGGCTGGTCTCCCTCGGAGCCACTCGGCTCGAGGTCGGTGAGGACGGCGCCATCGTGCTGGCCGATCCCGACGGCAACGAGTTCTGCGTGAAAGGAAACTGACCACAGCGCGGCCGGGCTGCCCAGTGGGTCAGGGCGGCCTGCTGCCGGATCGCCTCCCTCCGCGTCCAGGCCGCCGCGTTCATCCCACCACCAGCCGGATACCTCATCACCCCGGCACTACCGAACCCATCGACCCAGATCACGCAGGCACGCCGACAGACGTCAGCCTTTCAACCTCTGTAGCGGAAACGGCCTTTGACCTGGGGTGGAGCTGAGGGGTTTTTTGAACCCCTGACCCCTCGATGCGAACGGGGGCGGGCGGCTGCTGTCACCGGCCCCCGTTCGCATCGGTCAGTCCGCGAGCGCGCCGGCCGCCCGGCCCTCGTGCAGGGTGAGGTTCCGGCCGGTGGACGGCTCGAACAGGTGGATCTTGTCCAGGTTGAACCAGACCCGCCGGCTCTCCCCCTCCCGCGCCGCCGACTCGGCGGAGAGCCGGGTGACCAGGCTGGCGCCGGTGCCGGCGAAGTCGGCGGCGCCGGCGTCGGCGGCCAGTTCCTCCAGCTCGGCGGCGGTGGCCCGCTCCCCCTCGACGGTGAAGTAGACGTACTTGTCGGAGCCCATCGACTCGACGATGTCCACCGGCGCCTCGAACTCCATGCCCCGGCGGCGGGTCTCCTCGTCGATCAGCTCGGCGTCCTCGAAGTGTTCGGGGCGGATGCCGAGGATCAGCTCGCGCGGGGCGTCGGCGCCGTCGAGCTGGCGGCGTACCCGCTCGCCGATCGGCACGTCACCCAGCGCGGTACGCAGGCGTCCGTCCTCCACCGCGGCGTGCAGGAAGTTCATCGACGGGGAGCCGATGAAGCCGGCGACGAAGAGGTTGCGCGGGTGGTCGTACAGCTCCTGGGGCGGGCCGACCTGCTGCACCGCCCCGCCCCGCATGATGACCACTCGGTCGCCGAGGGTCATCGCCTCGGTCTGGTCGTGGGTCACGTAGACGGTGGTGGTGCCGAGCTGCTTCTGCAGGCGGGACACCACCGTGCGCATCTGCACCCGCAGCTTGGCGTCCAGGTTGGACAGCGGCTCGTCCATCAGGAAGGCCTTGGGCTGCCGGACGATCGCCCGGCCCATCGCCACCCGCTGGCGCTGGCCGCCGGAGAGGTTGGCCGGCTTGCGGTCCAGCAGCGGGGTCAGCTCCAGCACCTTCGCCGCCTCGTCGACCTTGGCGTCTATGGTCGACTTGTCCAGCTTCGCCAGCCGCAGCGGGAAGGCCATGTTCTCCCGGACGGTCATGTTCGGGTAGAGCGCGTACGACTGGAACACCATGGCGATGTCCCGGTCCCGGGGCGCCTTGTCGTTGACCCGCTCCCCCGCGATGCGCAGCTCGCCGGAGCTGATGTCCTCCAGCCCGGCGATCATGTTGAGGGTGGTGGACTTCCCGCAGCCCGACGGGCCGACCAGGATCACGAACTCGCCGTCGGCGATCTCCAGGTCGACGTCCTGCACCGCGACGGTTCCGTCCGGGAACCGCTTGCTCACCTTGTCCAGCACGATGTCAGCCACTGTTACCACCTATCCCTTGACTGCGCCGGAGGTCAGACCGGAGACGATGCGGCGCTGGAAGAAGAGCACGAACAGGATGATCGGAATGGTGATCACCACGGCGGCCGCGCAGATCGCCCCGGTGGGGTCCTCGAACTGCGACTCGCCGGTGAAGAACGACAGCGCCACCGGCACCGTGCGGGACCGCTCGGTGGAGGTCAGCGAGATCGCGAACAGGAAGTCGTTCCAGCAGAAGATGAAGACCAGGATCGCCGTGGTGAACAGCCCGGGCGCGGCCAGCGGGGCGATGACCCGCCGGAACGCCTGGCCCTGGGTGGCGCCGTCCATCTTCGCCGCCTTCTCCAGGTCCCACGGGATCTGCTTGAAGAACGCCGACAGCGTGTAGATCGCCAGCGGCAGCGCGAAGGTGATGTACGGCAGGATCAGCCCCGGCCAGGTGTCGAAGAGGCCGAGCTGACGCTCGATCTCGAACAGCGGCGACACCAGCGACACCTGCGGGAACATCGCGATCAGCAGGGAGACCCCGACCAGCAGCTTCTTGCCCGGGAAGTCCAGCCGGGAGATCGCGTACGCGGCCATCGCGCCGAGCACCACCGCGATCAGCGTGGCGATCAGCGCGATGCCGATCGAGTTGGCCAGCGCGCGGACGAACTGGTCGGTGTCGAAGATCGTCCGGTAGTTGTCCAGCGTCCACTCGCGCGGCCAGAACTTCCCGTCGGTGAGGGTGGCCGGGGTCTTGAACGACAGCGAGGCGATCCAGAGCACCGGGATCAGCGCGAAGACGACGACGATGACGTCCAGCAGACCCCAGCGCAGCTTCGCCCGCGTGGTGGTTTCGACTGCCATTCTCAGCGCCTCTCCCCGTCGTCGCTGCCCGGGGCAGCGGTACCGAACAGCTTCACGAAGACGAAGGCGATGATCGCCACGGTGATGAAGATCAGCACCGACATCGTCGAGCCGATGCCGAGGTTCAAACCCCGGATCAGGTTGTTGTAGGCGAGCATCGACACCGACGAGGTCTCGTTGCCGCCGGCGGTGAGCACGAAGATGTTGTCGAAGACCCGGAACGCGTCCAGCGTGCGGAACAGCAGGGCGACCAGGATCGCCGGCTTCATCACCGGCAGCATCACCTTGGTGAACCGCTGCCAGGAGGTCGCCCCGTCGGTGGAGGCGGCCTTGAGCAGGTCCTCCGGGACCAGGGCCAGGCCGGCCATCAGCAGCAGCGCCATGAACGGCGTGGTCTTCCAGATCTCCGCCAGCATGATGATCGCCAGCGAGCTGGCCCGCTCGGTCAGCGGCGCGCTGCCGTCGAAGACGTTCGCCAGGTAGCCGGTGCCGGGCGTCCAGGCGTACCGCCAGGAGAACGCGGCGACGACCGTGACGATGCCGTACGGGATCAGCGCTGCGGTGCGGACGATGCCCCGGCCGACCAGCGTGCGGTGCATGATCAGCGCGAGGCCCATGCCGAGTACCAGCTCGACCGCGACGGTGACCACGGTGATCAGCGCGGTGACCCCGAACGCCGTCCACCAGAACTGGTTAGTCAGCACGGTTGCGTAGTTCTCCAGCCCGATGAACTCACGCTGGTCGGGGAAGCGCAGGTCGAAGCGCTGCAGTGACAGCCAGACCGAGTAGATGATCGGGTACGCGGTCACCAGCACCATGACCAGCGCTGCCGGCGCGCACAGCAGCCAGCCGAGCCGGCGCTCGGCCCGCTTGTTCTCGCTCAGCGGTGCCTTCGCCCGTCGGCCGGCCCGCTGGGTGGGCACCGCCGCGTGCCGCCCGGTGGACCGTTCGGCCTCGGCGGCGACCTCGCTGCCGGTGGGGGTGGCGTTGCTGCTCATGCCGTCACCTCCGGTCGACGGTCGCGGTGGATTCGCCTGTTCACGGGAGGACCCCCTTGGACTCGAGGGCGTCGGCGATGGCGTCCCGCAGCTCGTTCGCGGTCTGCTCGGGCCGGATGCCGGACGGCGGCGACAGGATCGCCGACATCACCGTGGAGATGCTCTGGTAGGCGGGGGTCAGCGGGCGGACCGCCGGCGCCCTCAGCTCCGCCAGGATGGTGTCCTTCATCGGGTACGCCTTGGCCATCTCCGGGTCGTCGTAGACCTGCTCGATGGTCGGCGGCACGCCGTCGTTGACCGCCGAGAACTTCTGGTTCTTCGCGTTGCGGATGCACCGGGCCGCCTCGAACGACTCCGTCGGGTGCTTCGAGTAGGTGCTGACGGCCATGTTGACGCCGCCGATGGTGACCTTGCCCGGGGTGTTCGCGTCGATGCCGGGGACCCGGGCCCACTTGACCTTCTTCGCCAGGTCCGGGTTGGCCTCCTGCATCGCCGGATAGACGAAGGGCCAGTTGACCTGGAAGGCGCCCGAGCCGGACTGGAACTCCAGCCGGACCGGGTCCTCGGTGGCGTTGCTGAAGGACGGCGACGTGACGCCCGACGTGGCGAACTTCTTGAGCTGGTCGAGCGCCTGGACGGTGCCGGAGTCCATCACGGCCTTCTTGCCGTCGTCGCTGAGGATCTTCCCGCCGGCGCTCTCGGCCAGGGTGTTGTAGAGGACGACCAGGCCCTCGTACTGGGCGCCCATGGTGAGCACCTGGTACGGCTTGCCCTGCTGCTTCAGCTGCTGGGCCGCCGAGATCATCTCGTCCCAGGTCTTCGGCGGCTGCGACACCAGGTCGGTGCGGTACCAGAGCAGCTGGACGTTGGTGTTCTTCGGCGCCGCGTAGAGCTTGCCCTCGTAGCGGGCGGTGTCCAGCGGCCCGGTGAGGGTGCCCTGCTCCACCTCCGCCTTGTCCTGGCCGGTCCACTCCCGGATCCAGTCCGCGCTGGCGAACTCCTGGGTCCAGGTGACGTCGAGGCCGAGCACGTCCATCCCGCTGTCCTGCGCGGCCAGCCGGCGCACCAGCTGCACCCGCTGGTCGTCGGCCTGCCGCGGCAGCACCCGGTAGACGATCTTGTACCGTCCCTGGGCCTGCGCGGTGCAGTCGTCGACGACCTTCTGCAGGTTCTGTTCCGGCGGGTAGTACAGGTTGATCGTCGGCGTACCACCGTCACCGCCGGACCCGCAGGCCGCCAGCGGCGCCACCAGCGTCAGCGCGGCGGCCGCCGCCGCCACGCGCAATCGTGGCCGCCGTCGGTCCGCGGACTCCTCGGGGTCTGTCGTCATCGCCCTCCCCCTTCCTTCGGCGAGAGCCGGGGAGGGTGCCCGCGCCCCGGCGCACGGCGAGACGGCCCGGGCGCTGGTTGCGGCAAATCCACTCGGCTCCGGGCGTTTCGTGCGCCAACAGTGCCCGACCCGCGACGCTGCGAAACCTGACCGCCGTGCGACGGGACAGACAACTGCCCGCTCTTAAGCACCTCGCCCCCTCAGACCGAACTGCCACACGACCGGCGGCGGATGTAGTCGTTGCGACGAGGGGCCTCTACGCGTCCTGCCATTGGGGGGCGCGTTCTTGTGCGCCGGGCATCAGTCATTACGGTCCCTTACGTGAAAATAGCTGTGCCGGTTCGGCTATACCCGAACGCCGTTCAGGAGGCGGCGCTGCGGGCCACGCTGAACCTGTGCAACGAGGCCGCGAACATTGCTGCCGCCGAGGCTCGCCGGATGCGCATGACCAGCAAGCACGCCGTGCAGCGGCTCACCTACGCCCGGCTGAAGGGCATGGGTCTTTCGGCGCAGCCCGCAATCCACGTCGCGCGGAAGGTCGCCGGGGCGTACGCAACCCTCGAAGCGAACATCCGGGCTGGCAATTACGGCAAGCCCGGATCGAAGCGACGCGCAGCGGTCGAGTCGACACCGATCCGATTCCGCCGTGACTCGGCCCAACCGTTTGACGATCGGTGCCTGTCATGGCAGCTACTTGCCCACACCGTATCGATCTGGACCGCGGCTGGACGACAGTCTGGCATCCGGTTCGGATGTTCCGACGCCCAGTACTCGATTCTGTCCGGCCATCGGCAAGGCGAATCAGATCTGATTTACCGTGACGGCAAGTTACGCTGCACTCCTGGGCGTTCCATCAACTCGGCCGGTTCATCGCCTATAAGGCGGCGCAGGCTGGGGTGGCACTCGTGCACGTCGACCCGGCATACACGTCACAGGCATGCTCGTTCTGCCGGCACGTGGCAAGGGCCAACCGGCCCAAGCAATCCACCTTCAGGTGCACGTCGTGCGGCTTCGCTGAGCACGCCGACGTGAATACAGCCCTCAACATCGCCGCGCGCGGCGTTGCGGGCTGGGCAGCAGTCGGCCTGCCGAACGTGGCGTGACCCGTGCCACCAGCACGGCATCATGATCTGCAAGCTCGGCCTCTCAAGCGCCGAGAAGCTGACGGATCTCTGCATGGCAACGAGTGGTGGTTCCGCGACGTCCCAACCAGTGAACGGCGAGACTACCCAGCGTGCGCCCGGTGCACTAGCGTTTCGGTAGCTCCGCAGCCGGCGCGTCGCCGTCGAAGTCGATACGCCTCCGGCCGACCCCCGACCCGTCCGATCGGTTGGTAATCGCGGGAACCCCCCTCTGCCGCTTCACCGGTTGGGCAGGATCGTCCCCAACGAGGAGGTTGTCGTGCAGGACACCCGCGCTCTCGCCCTGACGTTCGAGGTGAGCGGCCTGCCCCCGGTCAAGACCGAGGCTCTGTCCATCTTCGCCGCCGGGCACCGGCAGGCGGCGCGAGTTCGCGCCCTGCTCCAGGCGGCCTGCACGGCCGCCCAGCGCACCGGCTGGACCCCGCTCGCCGGCCCGATCGAGGTGGACCTGACCCTGCGCTGCCCGCCCGGGCACCGCACCTCCGACGCCAGCACTCTGCTGGGCGGGGTCTGCGCGGTGCTGCAGGACAAGAAGCGGGTGGCCAACATCGGGCTGGCCCACCTGGGCGTCCTGGTCGACGTCGCCCTCTACGACGACGACCGGCAGATCCGCCGGCTGTCGTACCTCGAGGAACCGGCGGAGGACTTCTCGTACCAGGTCCGGGTGGCCGCCGTACCCACCGTGGTTTGACCGACGGCCGCGGTGGGGTACCGCGGACGCCGATGAAGGGAGCGCCGATGTCGGAGCCACATGTCACGCTCGACCCGAGCGGGCTCGATGCAGTGCAGCAGAAGCTGCGCGGCCCGCTGGAGGATCAGCTGACCTCGGCCCTGCAGGCGGCCACCGAACGGGTCCGGTCCAGCTACGCGGGCGAGCCGGTCGAGGAGGTCTGCCGCCGGCTGCTCGACGAGACCCGCGCCGGCCTGCACCCGGACATCGCCGCCGGCTTCAACCCCGACATGGACGAGTTCTGTCGGGTGGCGGTGGCAATCGTCCGGGGCGAGGTCTCCTGAGGCAGGTCCCACCCGACCGCGCCGGCCACCGGGCCGGCGCGGTCGGCGCCGTACGTTCCGGCTGCCGGCCGCTCAGCCGCGGCGCACGTCAACCGAGACGACGTGGGTGCCGTCGGGCCGGGTGGACTCCCCCAGCCGCACCGGCAGCGGCCCGCCGGCCGGCGGCTGGAGGCCGAGGCCGAAGCTGAGGTACCCCTCGAAGTCACCGGCGGGGGCCCAGCCGCGCAGCGTCGGGTAGCCGATGGTCCGTGCGGGCGCGGTCACCGTGCTGCGGCCGCTGCTGTCGTGCCCCTGGGCCGGGTTGAACCGGATCGAGAGGTAGGCGGTGCCGGGCAGGTCGACCGGGGCGCCGCTGCCGTCGGACTCCACTCGGGCGACGTAGCCGAACTGGTAGCTCGGGGTCGGACCCCGGAAGGCGAAGGTGATCCGGCTGAACCCCTCCGCCGGGTGGTCACCCACCTGGATCTGCACCAGGACGGGCAGCGGCTCCCCGGGCGCCGGGGTGACCGGCACCCGGACGGCGTGCGTCACCCGGGCCGGCGTCGAGGGCAGAGCCCAGCCGTACGTCACCCGCCAGTCGCCGGCGGCGCGGCTCGGCGTGGTGACGGGAGGCGCCCCGGGGGTGGGCGGTGCGGTGGTGGACGGCGGGGTGGTGGCCGGCGCCGCGGTGGTGGACACGCCGGGCGTGGGCAAGGGTGCGGACGTCGCGCCGTCGCGGTCGGTCGCGCAGGCCGCCGCCGCGAGCAGCACGACCAGGCTGGCGAGCAGCGGTACGCGCTGAGTTCCCATGACTCCATCTGACGCCGCGGGGACGCCGGTGGACAGAGCCGTTCGTCCCCTGTCGGCTGGATTTGTCGGCGTCAGGCGGCCACCGGGTCGACCCGCCAGCCGGTCAACGGGTGCGCCGGGGCGGACGGTACGGCCGCCAGCTCGGCCGCGTACTCGCGGACCAGCGCCGGCAGACGGTAACCGGCGGGTCCCTCCCACTGCACCAGGTGCGCGTCGGCCAGATCCTCCAGCGCCCGTCGTACCCGATGGGCGGTGACGCCGAGCTGGGCGGCGGCCCGGTCCACCCTCGCCGGGGCGTCGGGGGAGGCGCCGAGCAGCGCGAGCAACCGGCCGGCGACCTCGTCGTCGGAGCGGACGGCGGCGAGCCCGGTCGCCAGACTCTCCCGCACCGACATGTCCTCGTAGGCCAGCAGGTCCAACCGGTCCGGCCCGTCGCCGACCTGGGTCACCAGGGCAACCACCGGCAGGGCCGGCCACCGGCCCAGGCGGGTGCCGGCGATCCGCAGTGCCAGCGCCGAACCGGCGCAGAGCCGGACCAGCTCGGCGGTGGCGGCCGGATCCGCGGCCAGTCGCTCCGGGCCGGCGACCGCGGCCAGCAGGTCGCGGGCCTGCCCGGCGCCCAGCGGGCGCAGCGCCACCCGGCGTACGCCGTCGAGACTGCCGAGGCGCCGCTGACCGACGACGATCAGGGCGGGGCCGGGCCCGGCCGGCAGCAGCGGTCGCACCTGCGCCGCCCGGGTCACCCCGTCCACGACCAGCAGGAACCGGCGACCGGCGGCCAGCGAGCGGAACCAGCCGGCCCGCTCGTCGGTGTTGCCGGGGACGTCCGCGGGCGCGACGCCGAGCGCGCGCAGCACCCGGGCCAGCACCTCACCCGGCGTCACCGAGGGCTGGTAGCCGAGGTCGACAAAGACCTGCCCGTCCGGGAAGTCACCGGCCACGGCATGGGCGGCGCGCACCGCGAGGGCGGTCTTGCCGCTGCCGGCCGCCCCGGTGAGGACCACCGCGGTCGGCTGCGCGCCTCCCACGGTGGCCACCACGTCGGCGGTCTCCCGGGTACGCCCGACGAAGGTGACCAGGTCCGCCGGCAGCTCCCGGGGCACCGTCCAGCCGACGGCGGGCCGCAGGTCGACAGTGGGCGCGGGCGGCGGGGTCGGTGCGGTGACGACCCGCGCGGCGTACGACAGCTCCGGCGCCCGATCGAGCATGGCGCGGTGCAGGGTGGCCAGTTCCTCGCCGGGCTCGATGCCGAGCTGCTCGTCGAGGACGGCGCGGGCGTCCCGGTAGACGGTGAGCGCGGCCGGCACGTCCCCGCAGCGGTAGAGGGCGAGCATGAGCTGACCCCAGGCCCGCTCGCGCAGCGGGTGGGCGGCGAGGTGCCCACGCAGCTCGGGCAGCAGGTGGCCGTGCTGCCCGGCGGCCAGCCGCGCCTCGGCCAGCTCCTCGAAGACCTGGAGCCGCTGCTCGTCCAGGCTGGCCCAGCGGTTGTCCAACGCGGTCCCCCGGGGCAGTCCGTCGCCGGCGGCCCCACGCCAGCAGGCCAGCGCGGCGGTCAGCGTGGCGATGGCGCCAGCGGGCTCGGCGGTGGCCAGCAACTCTCGCCCCTCCCCCGCCAGCCGCTGGAACTCGGCCACGTCCAGTTCGTCCGGCGCCAGCCGCAGCTCGTACGCGTTCGGGCGGGCGATCAGCCGGTCGCCGAGGGTGCGCCGCAGCACCGCGGCGTGGGACCGCAGGTTCGCCACGGCGGACGCCGGCGGGCCGTCGGACCAGACCATCTCGGCCAGCCGGTCCAGCGAGATGGGCCGGTTCGCCTCGATCGCCAGGCCGGCGAGGACCGCTCGTCGCTTCGCTGCGCCTGGCGTCGCGACCTGGCCGTCGACGCACAGCTCCACAGTGCCCAGAAGCCGAATCCGCAGTTTCATCCCGCCGCTCCCCCGTTGAACCTCGAGCGCGCTCAGGCTAAGGGGGCGCTTGCGGGCACAACAAGGCAGATCCGCAGCGCGAGAGTGTGACGAACATCAATGCCAGAAGGCAGCGTGTCGATGTAACAGAATTGCAGCCGGAAGCGCTCCCGCCGCATGTGACGGACGGTAGCCGAAGCGGTTGGCGACCTCACCGATGGGCCCGGTCCTGTTGCCCCGCATTCCGCTCGCGGAAACACGGTCATCAGCGATCGGCACCAGTCCACACGGGCGCAGCAGTTCCGCCAAGAGCCGGACGGCTGAGGGGCGTACCACTCCGGTGCGTCACGACCTCCGTATAGCGACAGCTGTGATCCACTCGACCGACCGGGCCCGACCCCGAGTGCAGATCCCCACCAGCCGAACGGTGGAGGCCACACCGTGACGGCTGCCCTGTGGGCGTCCAGCCGCTTACGGACGGATCATCCGGCGGGGGGAACCTCGATCGCACCCTGATCGGCCGAGGCGTTCCGACGGCGGTTCCACAGCAGGACCAGCCACTGGTTCGCACCCGGTGCCGGAGCGACGGTCGCCACCGACGACGGCGCCGACTCCGCCAGGTGCAGCAAGGTCCAGGCCAGTCCGAAGCAGTTGTCGACTCCGAAGCACGACGCCAGGAGCCGGGCCTCCTCGTCGGTCACCGGCGAACCGATCGCGTGCAGCAGCCGCGTCCGCTCCTCGAACTGCTCGTCGGTCTCGGAGTCGTCCCCCTCGGCCGGCAACGGCCCGAGCCGGGCGAACGCTTCCACCTCGCTTCTGCAGGCCACGTCCCCTCCACCGTCCGAGAGTGATCCTGCCAGCCGGTTCAGACCCGGGTCGTCACCGGCCTTCGCCGTCCTCTTCATAGACCTCGCACGAAACCAGGCCATTCATGAAATCCCCGAACGAATCGGCGACGCGTCGGGGAACTCTGTCTTCGTCGACGTATATAACCGCCGGCTCCGCGTCCGGCCCGGACCCGGAATAGTCCAGCATGACGGTGTCAGGGCCCGCCGAAGGCGTCACACCGAGCACCACCCCGACATTCGGGTAGCCCCACTCGGAGATCAGGCTGGCGGACTGGACGTCGACCCCCTCCTCATATCCGACGCCCATGATGACGTCCACCCCGAAGTGGTCAGCAGCCCACGACGTCCGGAAGCTCATGGGACAGCAGTTGTTCTTCAGAACACCGCCGTTCTGCCGATACATGAGCTCCACGTAACTCCGCGGCAACCGAACCCCGAGGGTCTCCTCAGCCCGCCGGACCATGTCCTCGGTCAGCGGGGGGCCGGTCCACAGCGAGGGACCAACTTCGAACGGAAAAGTCAGGTCAGGCAACATCCCCACCACCTTCGTCTCAACCGCGATCCGGCTGGCGCCGACCAGCCGAACGGCGAGTCTCGGGGCACCGACCAGTGTCGTCCGCGGCTCAGTG
The DNA here is from genome assembly GCF_045207895.1 of Micromonospora sp. NBC_00898. Lineage (NCBI taxonomy): Bacteria > Bacillati > Actinomycetota > Actinomycetes > Micromonosporales > Micromonosporaceae > Micromonospora > Micromonospora sp. NBC_00898. The sequence continues at coordinate 816,886 of NZ_CP108775.1, read as the reverse complement.
CTCCACATCGTCGGCCACGATGATCCTCTGGATGGTGTTACCCGCCGGCATGTGGCGACTGCCCGTGCGCAGCTGGACGCACAACTCCCAACACGTCGTAGGGCACGACCTCGAGGTTGTGCACCTCGTCGTCTCCCCCGAGGAAGAGCGGAACCTTGTAGCCGACGCACTGGTCGAAGACAAGCCTGTCGAAGCCCGGGTTCGCCGATCGCCACTCGTCGAAGAATCCGGCGGCGAGGCCGGTCGGGTCCACCACGAGAACCTCGTCGTGGAACGGCGTCAGCTCGACTTCACTCTCGAAGTGTTCACCCGCGCCCGGCTCCACGAGGACGACAAGTCCCTCTCCGTCGCCGCCTCGGAGGTCGACAGCGAGGTTCCGGCCGAGCCAGTCGAAGCCGAAACAGTACATCCGTCCGGCGAAGCCGCGAATCAGCCGCGCGCAGAAGTCGTTCGACGCCACCGAAGATTCCGGCGTGTGAATTCGATACAGGCCATCGTTGAGGGTGTGGCGCCCGAGAGTGAAGTGAAGAGTTCGGACAGAGCTGGCGGGACGGTGCACTGGCCCCTGGACGGGACGGGTGCACCTCAGCAGTTACTCGAAGGCGTCGAAGTCACTCACCGGCGTCACGACGTAACGCCTCGCCGACCAGCTCCTTCTGCCGGCTGATGGCCCGCATGCAGTTCTCGTTCGCCCTTTCCGCTGCCAGGACCGTCGCCTCCGCGGTGCCGACGGGAAACTCGGGCAGGTCCTCGCAGTCGCGAATGACGTCGTAGCACGCGGACATCGTCTCCTGCACCGTGCCCGCCTCCAGTTCGGGGGAGTCGAGCCCGACGCAGTAGGAGAGGGCGTTGAAGAGCTGCCAGAGCTGCTGGAGCTCGACCTCGTCGGAGAGTTCGAGGAGCTCGTCCTCGATCTCTCCCGCGTCCTCCGTCGGTTCCGCCCCGTCGGCCACGGCGCGGACGTCGCTGATCGCAGCGGCGACCACCTCGCCAGGCCGTCCGTCCAGGAGCTCCCGAGCGCCGCCCGGCAGCGCCCCGATCGTCCAGTCGAGGACCTGTCGCGTCAGCTCCAGCCGACCACTCGGCGAAAGTCGACCGACCAGCTCGGCCCCATCCACCATCTCCCGATCCCAGAAAGTTCTCACTGATCAGCCCCCATACCGGCAGATAACTGGCTTCTCAACAGGGTGACGCGTGGTGTCCGCAGGGATGCGAACACCGCCGCCGTTGCTGCGACTCGTCGTCCTTGCCGTACGCGGTGTAGCCGTACGTCGCCCGGCGCCTGCCGTCTGACATCGCGCGCTGTCGGCGCATGGGTAACGGTGGTGACACGCCCTCAGGCACATCACCACCGTTCAACCCTTATTCGATTTTCTACCTAGCCTGTCCGGGCAAACAAGTTCAGCGGATGATCCGTACTAGCAGCTTCAATGATCTCTCGCTGTTTGTAGCGGCCTTCCAACGCTAGAGGTGTTCCAACGCCCCAGGTATCCCAGCCCTCGAAGAAATAATGTTCATCGAGGAAGATCCCATAAGGTCCCGACCTGCCTCCCAACCTAACCCGTTCACAAAACTCTTCGACAAAATCTTGAAGGTCTCTCTCATCAATCCACCGATTCTGACTGCTCCAGCAGCCCAGCCAGCCGGTGTCCGCTGACGCTCCAGCAGCTCGCACGCAGACCCACAGCCGATCATCTTCTGGCAGATCCCTTTTAAAGAGATATGCAAGAAGCTGCTGCGGCCCACCGATCGGTATGAGTTTGACAATCATCACGGTGACGAAATTACGAACTCGATGAGGGTTTTCGGATCCATACGTCCTTCCGTTACTCTCCGAGCAATCTCAGCGGTCCTGTGGTGCCCGCCGGTAATGACTACCCTAGACGCCGGAGAGCATCCACAGTCACCCGGAGCCCAGTCACGAGTTCCGCGGATCGGATCGTTGCCCTGAGGCCCGCCAGGCTTGATTAGGTCGTCGTTCGACAGGTTCCGAACGCCACCGTGGCCGACAACGTCACCCCCGGCCATCTGGTGCGGGTTAAGGGGATGGGTCTCAACCCGGTTCTTCACCAACTCTTCTGCCCTGACGTAAAACTTGTTGATGTCCGGATGCGTCGGCAGGTCGTCCAGGCCCTCGTTCGTGCTGCCGGGGCAGTTGTGGACGAGGACGGGGCTGTCGCCGGCGAGGACGTAGTAGGTGTGGATGCCCTCGACGGTGAGGTTGTGGACCCGTTCGTGTTGGAGGGTGCGGCTGACTGCGGTGATCTGCACCCAGGTGCCGGCCGCGGTCTGGAGCCACATGCCGGGCTTGAGGTCACCGCCGGTAACCCACTGTCCAGCATCCGGTAGCCAGATCAGGTGCGCCGCGGTTGAGGTGATCGAGCCGGTCTTCGACCCGTCCTTGCCGTCCACGTCGATCGTGATTGTCACCAGCGTCTTGCTGCCCTCGTGGCTGCGGACGTTGGTGACAGTGCGGCCCTGGTTCTCACCCGACTCGACGTCGGTGCCGAGAACCTGGTCCCCGACCTTCAGGTCCTCGATCGCCTTGGTTCCACCGTCGGCGAGGAGCACCCTAGTGCCCGGCACGAAGCTGTTGCACTTCGCTGGCGCGGCTGGCTTGTCAGCCTTGGGCTTTGGCGTGGTCGTAGGCGCCCTGGTGGCGTCGGTGGTGGCATTGACGCCGTTCTCGAGGGCCTTGGCGTTCTCGGCCGCCTTCTCCAGGTCCCGAGCGGTGTCGATGCCGTCGGCGATCTTCTTGCCGGTCTTGGCTAGCTTGGCCGCGGCCACCGCGTTCCCCGCGAGCGGGATCGCGGACGCCATAGACAGGGCGGCGTCGACGTAGTTGCCCTCGGCGGCGTACCAGATGCCGTTGGCGACGTCGGCGACCTCACCGATCACCGGCACCATGCCGGCGACGTCCAGGGCGGCGTGGCCGATGTCCGACCACGACATCCCGAACAGGTGCCCGTCCAGCTCGATGAAGCTGATCGGGTTACCGCCGGAGAAGGCGTACCGGTTGCCGGTGAACGGGTCCATCGCCAGACCCATGTCCGCCAGGGCACCGCCATAGGAGTCCCGCGTCAGGAACCGGTTCAGGCCCGGGTCATAGTTGCGGAAGCCCATGTCGTACGTGCCCGAGGACGCATCCCACCGCGAGGCGTTGAACCGGAACGCGTTGTACGGCTCCTCGCCCTCCGGCGTCGCACCCGGCTTGTCCACGCCGGTGAACTGCGACTCGTCGTCCTTGCCGTACGCCGTGTAGCCGTACGTCGCCCGGGTCTTGCCGTCCTCCTTCGTGATGCCGACGACGTCACCACGCGGCCGGTAGATGAACTGCGAGTACTCCCGGCTCCCGTCGTCTTTGTGCTTGATCTGGGTGAGCTGCTGACCCCACGGCGCGTACTGGTAGGACTTGGTCGCCTTGCCCGCGACCTCCTCCCGCAGCACCTGGTTGTCCATCCCCAGGTAGGTGAAGGCCGTCGTCTTCGACCCCACCGTCTGCGACACCGTCCGGTCGAACGGGTCGTAGGCGTAGGTCGTCGACTTGGCCGTGGCACCGATGCCCGCGGTGGTCTTCGCCGTGCGGTCGAACCCGTCGTAGTAGTACTTCTGCGCCCGCTGACCACCGATCGACACCGTGTCGAGGCGACCCAACGGGTCGTAGTTGTACGTCGACGTCACGCCACCGGAGGTGGTGGAGTGCAGCCGGTTCCGGTCGTACCTGCTGGTGCTCGTCGCGCCCTCGACGGTCTGGGCGACCGTGTTGCCGTTGGCGTCGTAGGTGTACGACTCCGTCGAGCTGCTGTCACCGGTCTTGTCGAGCTTGGCGATCCGGTCCTGCGGGTCGTAGCTGAAGACGTACGTGTTGTCGATGTAGTCCGACGAGTTGTCGGCGTTCATCAACTTGAGCACGTCCCGCGACGGGTGACCGTTGGCCTGGTACTCCAGCGTGTGCTCGGCGACGGTGGCCCCACCGGAGGTCTTCTCCAGCTGGTGCTTCGTGGCGCCGTCGAGGTAGTACTCGAGGTCCACCGTGTTGCCGTTGGGCTTGGCCTGCTTGAGCAGCTGCCCGCGAGAGGTGTAGGTGAACGACGAGATCTGCTGGTTGCCGGCCGTCGGCGAGTCGGCGTTGGTCACCTTGGCGACCATGTCCCGCTCGTCGTACTCGATCTTCGACCAGGTCAGGTCGTGGGTCGAGGTGAGCGGGTTGCCGTTGTCGTCGTAGGTCAGCGCCGTGGTGTTCTTCAGCGTCGACCCGGCGTACTCCTTGACCGAGGAGATCTGGCTGAGCTCGTCGTACGCGATGTCGTACCGGTCGATCTTCGCGCCCGGGCTCAGGTCCTTGACTTCGACCATCAGGCCGTTCGGGTTGTACCGGTAGGTGAACTCCTTCTTCTCGTTGTCGACGTCGGCGGTGTTGTCGCGCACCAGCTTGACCGCGTCGGCGAGCACCTTGCCCGTCGCCTGGTCGGTGACCGTGATCTTCTGGACGCCGTCCTCGACGAAGGAGTAGCTGCCCAGGCTGATCCAGGCGCCGGTGTTCTGCGTCTGGTTCACCGTCTTGGTGACGCTGCCACCGTTGTACGTGATGGTGAACTTCGCGTCCGTCGCGGCGCCGCTGACCTGCGGGTGCCGGACGAACACCTCGTAGCTGCCGTCCCGCGGGATGTTCAGCTGCCAGTTGAACTGCGCCGACCCGCTGCCCGCCGGCGCCGTGGCCACGTCGTAGCCCCACTGCCCGGTGGCGGCGCCGCTCGTCCAGGTGCCCTGGGCGGCGGTGTTGTTCGAGTCGGTGTTGTCGACCAGGACCACGTCCTTGCCGACCGGCAGGCCGTCTTCCGACCGTCCCTTCTCGTTGCCCGACGGGTAGTAGTCCCAGGTCATCGTCCGGGTGGTCGACCCACCGGCCGAGGTCAGCGTGTTCTTGATCTGCTGGCCCAGGTCGTTGTAGTCGAAGGAGTTGACGATGTCCCACGGGTCCTTGGACGTCCTGGTCCACCCGTTGTCGTAGTAGCTGTACTCGGTGTCGTTACGGACCGTCTGCCCGTCCGACGGGGGCGCGCTGACCTTCGCCAGGTTGCCGATCTCGTCGTAGGTGTAGAAGGTCTTGTCCGGCGTGTTGTAGCGGCCGTCGTCCTTGTCGTAGGACGACCACTCCTCCTTCTTGCGGTTGAGCGCGTCGTAGACGGTCACCACGGCGAAGTCGTCGGCGTCGACGGCTTCGTCGGTGTTCACGCCGCGCGGGGTGATCGCCTTCGTCTGGTTGCCGACCTGGTCGTACTCGTACTTCGTGGTGCGGTAGGTGACGGTGCCGGCGCCGTCCTTGTCGTGCGGCACCTTCGATTCGACCAGCGCGCCGCGGGCGTCGTACGTCGCCAGCGACTCGTTGCCGTCCGCGTCGGTGGACCCGAGGGTCAGGCCGTCCTTGTCGTACCGCGCGGTGGTGAACTTGCCCAGCGCGTCGGTGGTTTTCACGACCTGGTGGTTCAGGTCGTACTCGTACTTCGTGGTGAAGTCGTCAGCCGCGCTGGCGGTCTTCTTCGCGTCGTACAGGACCGTGACGTTGCCGACGTTGTCGTACTCCGAGGTGACCTTCTGGCCGAGACCGTTGGTGGCCTCGATCGGCTGGTAGATCGCGTCGTACTTGGTGGTCGTGGTGTAGTCGCCGGCCGTCGCGGTCAGGTTGCCCTGCGGCTCCGTGACGGTCAGGACGTTACCGACCTTGTCGTACGTCGTGGTGGTCTTCCGCTCCGGGTCGGTCGCCTCGTCCGTCGGCGCGAGGGTCTCGACGACCTGGTCCGCCTTGTCGTAGACGGAGGTCGACACCGCACCGTTGGCCGCGTACGCCGTGGTGATGTTGTCGTTGAGGTCGTACGCCGGGGCTTTGGTGGTGATGTAGCGGTTGTTGGCCGCGTCCATCGGCTCCACCTTGGTGGTGGGTCGCCCGAAGGTGTCGTACGCCTGGGTCACCTTGGCGTTCTTGCCGTTCTTGACCTCGGTGACGTTGCCCCGGTCGTCGTAGGTGAAGTACGACTTGCCGGTGCCCGCGTCCGTGATGGTTGTCGGGTAACCGCTCGCGTGGAAGGGGCCGTACGCCGTGGTGTTGCCGTTGGCGTCCTTGGCGCTGAGCAGCTGACCCCACTCGTCGTAGGTGTTGGTGCTCGTGTAGTCGCCGGCGGTCGCCGTCGTGTTGCCCAGCGGGTCGGTGACGGTCTCGATGTCACCTTCACCGGTGTAGGTGAAGGTCCATTTGCGACCCTCGGGGCTGGTCTTGGTGATGACCTCGGCCACGTAGCCGTTGAGCTGGCGCTGGTAGGTCAGCACCGTCCCCGGCGTACCGTTCTTGACCGCCTCCGCGTCCTTCGTCTCGGTCGGGTAGCCGGTCTTCGGGTCGTACGTCCAGGTGGCGACGGCGCCGTTGGCCTCCTCCAGCCGGATGACGTTGTGGTCGTCGTCCCAGCCGAGCTTGGTGACCTCGTTCTTGGCGTTGGTCGTCTGGTAGGTGCGACCGTAGCCGTCCAGCAGGTACGCGGTGGCGTGGTTCTCCGCGTCGGTGACCGTGGCGTTGATGTTGTTGCCCTGCGGGCCGTCCGGGTCGACGTACCCGAACTGGGTCAGGTAGCCGAGCCGGTCGGTGTAGGACTTGGTGGTCCAGTGGAACTTCGGGTCGTCGCCGGCCTGCGGGTAGTTGTAGACCAGGCTGCTGGCGTTGCCCCGCGGGTCGGTGACCTTGACCAGCTTGACGTTCTTGTTGCCCTGGGTCATGTCGTAGGCGAACTTGAACGTCTTCGGTGCCCCGTTGGTGGAGCCGGCGCCGTCGATCAGCTCACCGAGCAGACCCTTGTCGGTGTAGGTGAAGGTGAGCTTCCGTCCCGAGATGTCGGTGATCTGCGAGACGTGGTCGATGATCTTCGGGTTGGTCAGGTTCGTCGCACCCGACACCCGGTTCCAGGTGGTGTCGTCGATGTAGTCGTACGTCTGACCCTTGGCGTAGTAGTCGATGGTCAGGGTGATCCGACCGGTCGGGTCGGTGATGTAGCGCAGGAACTTGGTGGGCTTGTTGTTGGACTTACGCTCCTCGTAGGTGAAGAGCATCTCGTTGCCGTTGTTGTCGACGATGCTCGACAGGAAGCCCTCGCAGTCGTAGAAGAACTGCGTGCGGTCCGGCCGGGTGAGCACCCACGCCTTGCGCTCCTGGGTGTTGGGCTTGCACTCCACGCTGCTGTACTTCTGCAGGTAGAGGTGCACGCCCTTGGGGCTCTTCCACTCGTTGGCGGTGGCGTCCCAGGTGAACCAGTGGCTGGTGCCGTCACCGTCGGTCATAGTGACCTTGGTGGGGTTCGGGTTCGGGTGGAAGTCCAGCGGCGTGCCGAGCCGCATCATCGAGCTGGCCTGCAACGACCAGCCGTACCCGGCGACGCTGTCGGTGGTGTCCAGCGAGTTGTAGGACATCCGCACGAACGTCGACAGACCCCGAGAGGGGTTGTTGATCGCGTTGTACGACCAGACGGTGTTGCCGGAGTAGAGGTTGTTCATCAGGGTGCCGCCGGCGCCGGTGTTCTTCCCGGCGTAGGAGTAGAACTTCTCCAAGCCCAGCTGGTCGGAGGTCGGCTCCTCCACCGCCACGTTCTGCGGCAGCGGCTGGATCGCCGGCGTGGTCTCCGACAGCTTCTTACCGGTCAGCTTGTTGCGCAGATCCCACTGCAGGATGTAGTCGGTGCGCTTGTTCCCCTCCGTCGACGACGGCGGGGTCTTGACCTGCGCGGCGATGTCGACCGTGCCACCGGCCGGGACGCTCTTCGGCAGCGCGGTCGCCACCTCGTAGCTGGCGTCGGTGCCGGCGGTGACCCCGTCGGCCCGCTTCCAGCTGTACTTCAGCTCCCAGTCGGTCGGGTTCCACGCCGCCAGGGTCGGGTTCGACAGCGTCACCGGAACGGTGTAGGTGGAGTTCGCTGACGCCAGCGCCGGCGTGGAGGCCGCGTAGTACGTCGACTCGGCGGTCTGCTCGAGGTAGGTGACCTCCAGCGTCGGCCGCAGCAGCGGCTCGGCACCCTCGGAGGACAGCAGCATCGCCCGGGCGGTCTGGTTGACCTCGTCGCGCTGGCGCAGCAGCAGACCGTAGTTGCTGGCAGGGTTCTTCACCCAGCCGTCGGCCGCCGGCGTGACGTCCCAGGTCTCCCACTCCGGGTCATTGGTGAACCCGTTGAACCCCGCCTTCCAGGTCGTGTCGTAGTCACCGCCCGGCGTCGTCCACGCCGTCACACCGTCCGAGGTGTTCCAGGTCGCCTTGGTCTCGTTGAACGCCTTCTTCAGCTTGTAGACGTCGACGTACTCATCGGTGTCGGTGCCCGGGTAGAGACCCGTGTTGTACATCCGCAGCTCGGCGTCCACGACCTTCGCATCCGTGGGGATGCCGGTCAGCGTCGGGAACTTGACCAGACCGCGGGTGTCGCCGTAGTACGACGAGTTGTTACCCGGGCTGACGTACGGGTCACCGTCGTAGACGTCCACATTCGTCGTCGGCAACGCCGCCGACAGCGTCGTGTCGGTCTGACCGGTGCGGTAGATCCGGGTGATCTGACCCGCCTTCGGCAGCATCGCCTGCTGCGTCGGACCCGCGATCACCTGCCCGTCGCGGGTCTTCACCGCGACCATGTAGTAGTAGAACTTCCGCGCCATCGGGTCGGTGTTGTCCGCCGCCGTCGGCACCGCCGTCGTGTCCTGGTACGTCCGCGTCGCGGTCGACACCGGCGCGATCAACGTCGCCGACGACGGGGTGAAGTTCTGGTAGATGCTGCGGTGCACCTGGTACTCGACCGCGTCGTCCGCGGTGCTCGTCGACGGGTCGACGTACGCCGGCCAGTCCAGCACGGCGCCGGTCGAGGTGATCGTCGTCGGCGGGTTCACCGTCACGCCCGGCCGGCCGTAGGTGACGACCAGCTTCGGCAGGTTGAAGTCCCGGCGGGCATTGTTGTACGCGAACTCGGAGGCCTCGAAGATCGGGCCGCCCCGGCCCTTCTTCGCCTCGTCGACCGCCTTCACCATGAAGCCGTTGTTGGTGTACGTGCCGTTGACCCAGTCCTGGACCACGTTGCGGACCGGGAACGAGCTCCAGACGTTGGAGACGGCCGACTTCTTGGTCGTCACGCCCCAGCGGGTGAAGCGGACCGCATCCGCGATCACCGACTTGCCGGAGACGTCGCCGAGGACCACCTTGCCGGTGGTGCCGGCCGCGAACGGGTGCGCGCCGAGGGTCTTCCACTCCCCGAGCCCGCTGCCGGTCTGGTCGACGCTGTAGGCCTTCGACCCGCCGTTGAAGTAGACCGTGTACGGCGCGTTCGTCGGCCGGTCGCTCTCGGAGACGAAGTGGACCTCGACCTGGTAGTCACCGGCCTCGGTGATCGTCGGCGTCCAGGTGTGGGTGTTCCCGGTCGTGGTGTCGTTGTTGTAGCGGTAGTCACCGTTGATCGCCAGCGGCGTCAGCGCGGTGTTCCCGGAGTAGGACCAGGTGCCGCTGACCGAGGTGCCCGCGTCGCCGTCGTCCTGCGTCACCATGTTGCCGGCCGGCTGGGCGGCGATGTTGGCGTTGGTGTTCGACCAGTTCGCCGTGCTCTCGCTCCACGGCTGGGTGACCCGCCGGGCCTCCATCGCGACGTCGAAGCCCCAGGCGTAGTGGGTCTGGGAGTAGTACATCTGCAGCTGCGCGTCGTCGATCGGCGTGCTGGCCGGGATCGAGCTGACGTCGAACCTGACCAGCGACCGCCAGGACTGGCTGGCGTCGGTGCCGACCTTCAGCTGGTAGGTGTCGTTGTAGTTGGTGGTGGTCGCGCCCGAGTAGATCGCCACGTCCTGGGCGTCGGTCGGGACCGGCTGGACCTTGATGGTCGGGTCGATCACCACCGGGTAGACCCGGGCCGGGTCGGCCAGCCAGCCGGTGTCGGCGGTGATGGTGATCGTCGAGGTGGCGCCGGACTGGGTCACCTTCTGGGTGACCTTGTCGCTCCACACCTTGCCGTGCGGCGACGCCTTGTCGTCCTTGGCGTCGTACATGAACGGCGCCGGCATCACGAACACCGGTGCGCCGCCATCCTTGCCGACGAACGCGATCGAACCGTCCTCCCGCGGCTGCGCGGTCAGCCCGACGGTGTCCAGGGTGAACGTGTACGACGCCGCCCCACCCGGCGCCCGCCGCAGCACGATCTTCTCCTTCAACGCCGTGCTGGTCACGTCGTAGACCACGTCCGCGCCACCCGCGAGGCCGGCGTAGGTGACCGTCGAACCGGACACCTTCGGCGTGGTCGCCTTCGCCGCGCCGGCCAGGCCCAGCTCGATGCTGCGGCCGTCGGCCTCGAACCGCACCAGATCCGCCGAGCTGTCCCCGAACAGGCTGGTGAAAGAGTTCGTGCGGTTGCCCTGCACGTAGCCCTTGCCGGTGGTCGGACGGACCGTGGTGTCGATGGCCTGGTACCGGCCCTGGGCGTCCCGGTAGTGCAGCGGCACCGCCGAGATCTCCGCCTGCGTCCGCCCGTCCGACAGCTGGTAGACCCGGCTGTTCGCCGTCCGCTTGCCGGTCAACTCCCGGACCCGCTTCTGCGCCGGCCACTTCCGGCCCGCCAGCGGCTTCTCGTCCCGGGCCAGACCCGCGCTGATCACCTCGGGCTTCGCCTTGCCCCGTCCACCGTTCACCAGTTCACGAGCGGCATCGCCGAGTCGGGACAGCAGCCCACCCTCGTCGTCCTTCGCGCTGGCCGCGTGCTCGGTACGGGCGGGATTCCGGTCCGGTAGGACCTCCATCCCGCCCAGCGTGGCCACCATGGCCAGCGCCAGGCCCCCGATCAGGGGTCCTCGTGATCGCCTCTTCACCCGTTACCCTCCGGTCCCTTGGAGACACGACGGGTGAAGGCTAGAAGCGAGCGATACTCAGCCGGATATCTCTCAGCTACTTCCTAGGTTTGCTCCAGGGAGGCGGCGCTGAGCACCGGAAACGCGGCCGGCGGCCGAGGTTCAGCCGCAGCCGAGCCGCTGCCGGGGGGCGAGGACGATACGCGGCGACGCGGCCGGGTCGAGCCAGCACAGCACTCCGACGAGGTCCTCGTGGGCGAGGCTCATGCAGCCGGCGGTGACGTTGCCACCGGGTCTGGAGTACTCGTGGAGGAAGATGCCGCTGCCCGCGTACGGCACCGGAGCCGGGACGGTCGGCGGCATGTTGTACGTGATCACCGCGAGGTGGGTGTAGGCCGGGGCCTCCCGCCAGAGCGCCTCGCTCTCCCCGCCGGGATTGCGGTCGGTGTGCTGGAAGGTGTTGTACGCCGGCGATTCGGGGGCGGCGTTCCACCAGTCGTCCGGCACGACCCGGTGATACGGGTAGCGGACGCCCGGGTCCGGCGAGATGCCGTACATCGTCGGTCCGAAGGCGAAGACGCCGGTAGGCGTGGTGGGCACCCCCTCCACATGCTGATCGCTGAAACCGTCGCGGCCGATCCGGGCGGGCAGCTCGGACACCCGCTCCCACCGGCCGCCCGTCCTGACCAGGGTTTCCAGGGTGGCGTGGCTGGTGTGCCAGTCGTCGGAGGTCACGATGACGACCTGGGTGGTGTCGACTGGCAGCGCGGTCAGCAGGTACGCCCGGTCGGAGACCGGTTCGTGGCTACGGGATTCCGCCATCATGCCGCTGATCATGGCAGCCCGCCTGGGGGACGGGTCAGGACCGGGTCCGCAACTCCCCGGTCCTGACCCCCAGCCGTCCGGCGTGGTAGCGGAATTCGCCGTTGCGAGCGCGGCGGGCGTGGCACGCCGCCCACGCCGGGCTCAACACGGCGAGCCGGCCCGCATGCACTCAGCTCCACGGTGCCCAACTACCGGACTTCGGCGCGTCCCGACTCACCCCGAAGAGCCGTGAACGCGGGCTCAGGTTAGGCATCCCGCCGCAGGCCGGACAAGCTTTTGCGGCGCCGGCAGAATGTGATTGATACCAACGTTGAAATACGGCATGTCGGCGTAACAGGGTCAGCCGAATCGACGCTGTTCGTCCACGGAGCGACCGGTCCGCCCAGCGGCCCGTCGCGCCTCGGATCGACCGGCCGCCACGCCGCCGGCGATCAGCGCGAGCGCACCCAGATGCAGCATCCGCACACCGGCCGGGGCCGGCGTCGTCGCGTCCGGCAGCACCGGCAGCACCGCCGCGCCGGCGGCCGTGACAGCCAACGCCACGCCCCAGAACACCGTGGGTAGGGCCGGTGGCGCCGGCGGTCGTACGCCGTCAAAGATCTCATGCCGGCGGGCCGCGCGCAGCGCCAGGCCGACCACGACCGCGGCGCCGACCGCCGTACTGATCAGGTCGGCGAAGATCCACCAGTACATGCCGGTGAGCGCGTACCAGTCGACGCCGAGGGCGCGCAGCCAGCGGTCGGTGTGGGTGACCCGGTCCCAGGCGACATGGCTGGCCGCGCCGATCAGCGCCGAGCTGACGGTGACCTGCCAGGAATGCCGGACGCCGGCCAGCGCGGCGTGGTCGCGCCAGCCGAAGGCGCGCTGGCCGGGCAGATGCACCGCGATCCCGGCGATCGTCCGGCGGACGACCCAGGCGTAGCCGAGCGCCACCGGCAGGCACCACCAGAGCAGGCCGCCCAGCGTGTGGGTGCGCGGCCCGAGACTGAACCGGGTGCCGGTGAACAGGTAGCAGACGTCGGGCGACACCGCGCCCGTGGCCAGCGCCACCCCGTCGAACCAGTGCGGACGCCACAGCTTCAGCGGCAGCACCGGAGCCAGGTGCGAGGGGAACGTCAGCGGCACGACCTGGACATTACCGATGGATCAGAAATGCCGGAGCAGGTCGGGGAAGGCGGCCAGCCGGACCACCGCGGTGTCGGTCGGGTCCAACTCGTCGTGCTCCAGCACCCAGGTGTTCTCGTTGGGGATGAAGACCGCGTTCAACCCGGCGGCCCGGGCCGGCAGGATGTCCGAGCGCGGGGAGTTCCCGATCATCCAGGCGTCGGCCGGGTCGAACCCGTGCTCGACGGCGAGCCAGCGGTACGTGTCGACGTCCTTCTCCCGGACGATGTGCGCGGCGCGGAAATGGCGCAGCAGGCCCGAGGCGTCGAGCTTGCGCTGCTGCTCCTCCCGCTCCCCCTTGGTGAGCAGCAGCAACTCGTGGCGGGTGGCGAGGTCGTCCAGCGTCTGCGCGACCCCGGGCATCAGCTCGACGGTGTGCCCGACCAGCGCCGCGGCCAACTCGTCGATCTCGCGACGCTCCCGCTCGGTGGCCGGCCGCTCCCGCAGCCGCTCCAGACACTCCCCCAGGCTGCGCAGGAAGACCTTGCTGCCGTAACCGTGCGCCACAGCGTTGGCCCGCTCGATGTCGTCGAGGACGGCCCGGATCTCGGCCCGGTCCAGGGTGGGGTGCTCCAGCCAGTCCAGGAAGTCGTCGATCACCCGCTCGAAGAGCACGTTGTTCTCCCAGAGCGTGTCGTCGGCGTCGAAGACGAGCACCCGGGCCTCCCGGCGCTGCGACATCCTGGCTCCCCTTCCCGATGGCGGACCGGGACACGGTACTGCGGCCGGCCGCGCCGGACATCCGGGTTTCCGACCGCGACGACAGCCGACCGCGACGACGGCGGTCGCCGGGCACGGCAGCGGACGGGCCCGGGGAGACGGCCGCGGGACGGCCGGACGGCCGATGCGAACTGGCCGAACGCCGAGGCACGGACGGCGGGAACCCGACTGCGCGTACCCGGCTCGGCGCGGCATGCTTCGGCGATGACGACCTCTCGTGATCATCCACACGCGACCCGGGGCCGGCCGGACAGCCGGCGCCGACGTCGTCGGAGGGCGGCCGCCGGACTGGTGGCCGCGCTCGTCGGGGCGGGCAGCGCCCTCGCCGCGACCCCGGCCCTCGCCGTCAACGCCACGCACGCCACCGTGGTCAGCGCCGACCCGGCGAACTGGACCCCGCACGCCCTGGACGGCACCGTGTACCGGATCCTCCAGATCGGCAACCGGGTGTACCTGGCCGGCTCCTTCACCAAGGTCCGCAACGCGGCCACCACGGCGGAGCTCGCCATGCCCCGGCTGGTCGCCTTCGACGCCACCACGGGACGGATCGACACCACGTTCCGGCCCGTGGTCAACGGGACCGTGAAGGCGCTCGCCGCGTCCGCCGACGGCCGGTCGCTCTACATCGGCGGAGCGTTCACCACGGTCAACGGGGCCGCTGCGCCGCGGGTCGCCCGGATCGACGCGGCCACCGGGGCGCGGGTCGCCGGCTTCACCCCCGCCGCGCTCAACAACCAGGTCAACGACATGCGGCTGGTCGGCGGTCGGCTGATCGTGGGCGGCGCCTTCCAGACCGTGGCCGGGGTGACCCGACGCGGCCTGGCGGCGCTGAACGCGACCACCGGCGCCGCCGACGCGTCGGTGAACCTGCGGCTCGACGGGCCGCGGACCACCGCCACCGGCGTCACCGCCCCGGTCAAGGTGGAGGCGCTGGACGTCTCCGCCGACGGCAGCCGGCTGATCTTCGTGGGGAACTTCAGCACGGTGGCCGGGCAGACCCGCCACCAGCTCGCGGTCGCGGGGCTGACGGCCGCCGGCGCCACGCTCTCCGGCTGGGCGACCGACCGGTACCAGCCGGGCTGCGCAAACAGCATCCCGTCGTACCTGCGCGGGGTGGACATCTCGCCGGACGGCACCTGGTTCGTCGCGGTCACCACCGGCTACATGTACACCGGTCGGCTCTGCGACGCCGCGGCCCGCTTCGAGTTCGGGGCGGAAACCGGCGGCAAGCAGCCGACCTGGGTGAACTACACCGGCGGGGACACCCTGCTGTCGGTGGCGATCACCGGCGCGGCGGTCTACGTCGGCGGGCACCAGCGCTGGTTGGACAACCCGTACGGCCGCAACTCGGCCGGCGCGGGGGCGGTGGCGCGGCCGGGCATCGGGGCGATCCACCCCACCACCGGCAAGGCGCTGGCGTGGAACCCGACCAAGGACCGCGGCGTCGGCACCGGCGAGCTGTACGCCACCGACCGCGGGCTCTTCGTCGGCAGCGACACCACCACGGTGGCCGGCGAGTACCACGCCCGGCTGGCCTTCTTCCCGCTGCCCTGAGCCGGACCCGGGGCGCGCCGGTCGGACCCGGCGCGCCCCGGCCGGTCAACGGCGCAGGGTGAGGATCAGGTCGGCGACCAGAGCGGTCCAGCCGGTCTGGTGCCAGGCCCCCAACCCGGCGCCGTTGTCGCCGTGGAAGTACTCCGGGAAGCAGATCAGGTCCCGCCAGTCCGGGTGGGTCTGGAAGAGCTGGGCGGCGCCGTAGATCGGCCGCCGGCCCCAGCCGTCCCGGGTGAACAGCGAGATCAGCCGCGCGGAGAGGTCGTCGGCGATCTCGTCGAGGGTCCGCTTCTGCCCGGAGCGGGTCGGGTACTCCACCTGGAGGTCGTCGCCGAAGAAGGCAGCGTAGTCGCGCAGCGCGCTGATCAGCAGGAAGTTGGTCGGCATCCAGATCGGGCCGCGCCAGTTGGAGTTGCCGCCGAACAGCCCGCTGGTCGACTCGGCCGGCTCGTAGCCGACGCAGAACTCCTGCCCGCCGAGGGTGACCGAGAACGGCTTGTCCAGGTGGGCGCGGGAGAGCGTACGCAGGCCGTACTCGGAGAGGAACTCGTCGGTGTCCAGCATCCGGGCGAGCAGCCGGACCACCTGCTCCGGGCCGACCATGGACAACAGCCGCTGCTGCCGCCCGTCCGGGCCCAGCCGGCGGGCGCCGATCACCTCGGCGTACTCGGGGCGGTTGGTGAGGAACCAGCGCAGCCGGGCGCCCAGCTCGGGCAGCCGGTGCAGGGTCTTCGCGGTGAGCCGGGTGGTCGCGGCCAGCGGCAGCAGCCCGACCACCGAGCGGACCTTCAGCGGCACCTGGCTGCCGTCGGCCAGCCGCAGCACGTCGTAGAAGAACGCGTCCTCGTCGTCCCAGAGCCCCTGATCGTATGCGGCCGCGGCGATGTACGCGAAGTGCTCGAAGAACTTCGTCGCGGTGTCCACGTACGCCCGGTCGTGCTCGGCCAGCACGATGGCCATGTCGAGCAGGTTCAGCGCGTACATGGCCATCCAGCCGGTGCCGTCGGACTGCTCCAGCACCCCGGCCACCGGCAGCGCGGCGGAGCGGTCGAACGGGCCGACGTTGTCCAGCCCCAGGAAGCCGCCCTCGAACACATTGTTGCCGCCGGTGTCCTTGCGGTTGACCCACCAGGTGAAGTTCAGCAGCAGCTTGTGCATCACCCGGGCGAGGAACTCGTGGTCGCGGGAGCCGTCGATCTCGAAGACCTTCAGCGCCGCCCACGCGTGCACCGGCGGGTTCACGTCGCCGAACGCCCACTCGTACGCCGGGATCTGCCCGTTCGGGTGCAGGTACCACTCGCGGAGCAGGAGCAGCAGCTGCTCCTTGGCGAAGCCGGGGTCGACCCGGGCGATGGTGACGCAGTGGAAGGCCAGGTCCCAGGCCGCGTACCAGGGGTACTCCCAGGGATCCGGCATGGAGATCACGTCGAAGCTGGTCATGTGCCACCAGTGGCTGTTGCGCCCGTGCCGGCGGCCGGCCGGCGGGGGCGTCGAGCCGGGGTCGCCCTCCAGCCACCGCTTCACGTCGAAGTGGTAGAACTGCTTGCCCCACATCAGCCCGGCGATGGCCTGCCGGGCCACCAGGGCCTCGTCGGCACTGGCGGCGGCCGGGATGACGCTGTCGAAGAACCGGTTCGCCTCGGCCCGCCGGGCCCAGAGCACCGCGTCGAAGCCGTCGCCCAGGTCGGCCCGCGGCGGCGGGACGCTCGCCGGCGGCGGGGCGGTCCGGGTCAGCCGCAGCCGGATCTGCCGCTGGCCGCCGGCCGGCACGTCGAGGACGTAGTGCAGCGCACCCTTGGTCCCCTCCCGGTCAGGGTTGATCGTGGCCGCGCCGGCCACGACGTGGTCGTTGATCCCGTCCTTCGGGTACGCCGACCGGCCCGGCAGCCCCCAGAGCCGCTCGGCGTTGGTGTCGTTGTCGCAGAGCAGCGGGGTCGGCGCGCCGTCGCCCTCCAGGAGGATCTGGCCGAGCACCCAGTGCTCGCCAACCAGCCGGGCGTCCTCGCCGACCAGCTTCGGTACCCGGTCACCGCCGGGCAACCCCCACGCCCAGGTGTTGCGGAACCAGAGGGTGGGCAGCACGTGCAGCCGCTCGGCCCGGTCGGACCGGTTGGCGATGGTCACCAGGAGGCACATGTCCGTCGGGGACGCCTTGGCGTAGTCGACGGTCACCGCCCAGTACCGGTCGTCGTCGAAGATCCCGGTGTCGACCAGCTCGTACTCGGTGTCGTCCCGGCCGCGCAGCGCGTTGACCGCGACCAGCTCGTCGTAGGGGAAGGCGGCCTGCGGGTAGTGGTAGCGCCAGCGCATGAAGGAGTGGGTCGGCGTGGAGTCCTCGTACCACCAGTACTCCTTGACGTCCTCGCCATGGTTGCCGCCGTCGCCGCCGAGGCCGAACATCCGCTCCTTGAGGATCGGATCCCTGCCGTTCCACAGCGCCAGGGCGAAGCAGAACGTCTGCCGGTCGTCGCAGACGCCCGCCATGCCGTCCTCGTTCCACCGGTAGGCTCGGGACCGCGCGTGATCGTGGGGGAAGTAGTCCCACGCCGTGCCGTGTTCGCTGTAGTCCTCCCGTACCGTCCCCCACGCCCGCTCGGACAGATAGGGACCCCATGCGCGCCAGTCCTGCTCGCCGGCGTCGGCCTGGGCGAGCCGGAGCCGCTCGGGTTCGGGGGCAGCGGAGGTCGGACGGTCAGTGATCACCTGCACATCTTCGACGCCGCCGGGGTACATCACCACAGCGGCCATTGTCGTCGTGGCGTGTGGCACGCCGCTCCGGGTGGAGGAAAGTTGATCGAGATTCGCTTCGGTCCGCAGGTCTGCGGGGAGCTGGCCAGCGGGGCGACCCGGGAATGGCTGGTCACCGACGGGCGCGGCGGCTACGCCATGGGCACGGTGAGCGGGCTGCGTACCCGCCGGTACCACGGGCTGCTGGTGGTGGCCGGGGAAACGCCGGCGGTCCGCCGGATGGGGCTGGTCGGGCTGGACCCGGCGGTGACGCTGCCGTCCGGGGCGCGGGTCCGCCTCGGCGCCCACGAATGGTCCTCCGGCGTCGTCGACCCGCGCGGCTTCGAGCTGCTGGAGCGGTTCGAGCTGATCAACGGGGTGCCGCGCTGGCGCTGGCGAATCGGCGACGTGGTGATCGAGCGGGAGATCGCCATGGCGTACGGCCGGTCCTGCGTGGCGGTGGTGCACCGGCTGGTGTCGGGCGGCCCGGTCCGGCTGGACCTGGCGGCGGCCTGCACCTGGCGGGACGCACACGGCGAGCGGCGGGCCGACGGGCCGAAGCCCCGGATGGAGCCGGCCGCCGGCGGGGCAGTGGTCGAGGGGGCGTACCGGCTGGCCGGGCCGGACTGGACGCCCGAGGGGCAGTGGTGGCTGGGCGTGCGGCACCGCGAGGAGGCGGCCCGCGGGCTCAACCCGGACGAGGACCTCTGGTACGCGGGCCGCTTCGCCGGGGCGCTGGAGCGCCCGGGCGACACGGTGTCGGTGCTGGCCTGGGCCGACGACCTGGCCGACGAGCCGCCGCCGGCGACCGCGCTGGTCGAGGCGGCCCGGCGGCGCCACCGGGACGTGGTGGCCGCGGCGAAGCCGGCCGACCCGGTGGCGGCCACCCTCGCCCTGGCCGCCGACGCGTTCGTGGTGCGCACCGCGGCCGGCCCGGACGTGGTGGCCGGCTACCCGTGGTTCGGCGCCTGGTCACGGGACACGATGACCTCGTACGAGGGGCTCTTCCTCGCCACCAACCGCGCCGACGAGGGGCGGGAGCTGCTGCGGGCGTACGCGGCGACGCTGTCGGAGGGGATGCTGGCGAACACCGCCGACACCGGCCGGGTGGAGTACAACACCGTCGACGCGACGCTGTGGTTCCTGCACGCGGTGAGCCGGCACGTCACCGTCACCGGGGACACCGACCTCGCCGACGAGCTGCTGCCCGCGCTGCACGCGGTGGTCGAGGCGCACCTGGCCGGCACCCGGTACGGCATCGCGGTCGACCCGGCCGACGGGCTGCTCACCCAGGGTGGCCCGCCGGAGGTCGCGCTGACCTGGATGGACGCCCGGGTGTACGGGGTACCGATGACCCCGCGGACCGGCAAGCCGGTGGAGGTCAACGCGCTCTGGGTGAACGGGCTGGCCGGCCTGGCCGAGCTGACCGAGCTGGCCGGCCGGGACGCCACCGCGCTGTGGGGACTGCACACGAAGGCGACCACGGCGTTCCGGAAGCGGTTCCCGGCACCGGTGGGCTGGCTGCACGACGTGGTGGACGCGCCGGCCCCGGCGTACCCGCTGGGCGCGGCCCCGCACCACGACGACGACCTGCTCCGCCCCAACCAGCTGCTCGCCTGGTCGCTGCCGTACGCTCCGCTGGACCCGGACGAGGCGACGTTGCGCCCGGTCACCGCCGGACTGTTCACCCCGCTGGGCCCGCGCAGCCTCTCCCCCGACTCGCCCGGGTTCGTCGGCCGGCACCGGGGCGGTCCGGCGGAGCGGGACGGGGCCTACCACCAGGGCACCGTCTGGCCGTGGCTGATCGGGCCGCTCGTCGACGCGTACCGGCGGGCCAGGCTGCCCACCGATGACCTCCTGGTCGGGCTCGAGGGTCACCTGAGGGAGTACGGCCTGGGATCGGTGAGTGAGACGGCCGACGGGCTCGCCCCGCACATCGCCACCGGCTGCCCGTTCCAGGCGTGGTCCGTCGCCGAGCTGCTGCGCGTCCGCCGGGCCGGATAGGCACGCGTTACACACCGGCAACCACCGCGTCTCCGCTGGTTATCGACCGGTCGGCAGGATTGGCCCCGACCCACCCGAGACGGCGGGCACCCGCTGCGGGATGCCGGCCGCCGCGCGGTGCGGGAACAACTCAAAGGGGCCCGCATGTCACCTGACGCCGACGTGATCGACATCCACCCCGCCCGGCACCAGCGGGTGCTGATCCTCTCCTGGGAGTACCCACCCGTACTCGTCGGTGGGCTCGGCCGCCACGTGCACGCCCTCTCCGCCGCCCTGGCCGCCGCCGGCCACGAGGTCACCGTCGTCACCCGGCACGCCGAGGGCGCGCCGCTGGAGGAGTACGCCAACGGCGTCCGGATCCTCCGGGCCGCCGAGGACCCGGTCACCTTCCCGCTCGCCACCGGTTCTCTCCTCGCGTGGACGATGGCGTTCAACCACACCCTCACCCGCACCGCCCTGCGGGCCGCCGAGTCCGGCGTCTACGACGTCATCCACGCCCACGACTGGCTGGTCGCGCACACCGCGGTCACCCTCGCCGACCACCTCGACCTGCCGCTGGTCACCACCATCCACGCCACGGAGGCCGGCCGGCACCAGGGCTGGCTGCCGGCGGAGATGAACCGCACCATCCACGGCGTCGAACACTGGCTGAGCAACGCCTCGGCGCGGGTGATCGCCTGCTCCGGCTACATGCGCGACCAGGTGTCCCGGCTCTTCGACGTGCCGGCCGGGCGGATCGACGTGGTTCCCAACGGGGTCGACCACCGGGCCTGGCACGCCCGCCCCCGTACGGTCGCCTCCGCCCGGGCCCGCTACGCCGGGGACGGCCCGCTGGTCGGGTACGCCGGCCGGCTGGTCTACGAGAAGGGCGTGCAGCACCTGGTGCACGCGGTGCCGTGCCTGCGGGACCGGCACCCGGGGCTGCGGGTGGTCATCGCCGGCGACGGGCCGTACCAGGACGAGTTGGTCGACGAGGCGCGGCGGCTGCACCTCGGCGACACGGTGCGCTTCGCCGGCTTCCTGGACGCCACCCAGTTACCGGCGGTGCTCGCCGCCACTGACGCGACCGTGGTCCCCAGCCTCTACGAGCCGTTCGGCATGATCGCCCTGGAGGCGGCGGCCGCCGGAGCCCCCCTCGCGGTGGCGAGCACGGGCGGGTTGGCGGAGATCGTCGAGCCCGGCGTCACCGGGGTGACCTTCCCGCACAGCGACCCCGGCGCGCTCGCCGGCGCGGTCGACCAGCTCCTCGGCGACGAGGTCTTCGCCCGCCGGGTGGCCCGCCGCGCCCGCACCATGGTCGTCGCGCGGTACGGCTGGTCCACCATCGCCGCCCGGACCGCGACCAGCTACGCGACCGCCGGCCGGGAGCACGGGCCGTTCCAGGCCCGGCGGGCCGCCGCCCTGCTGACCGGTGGCCGACCCGCCATCGACATCCCGGACGGAAACCTGCTCACCGGGGCCGCCAGCTGAGCCGGCGCCGCGTCGGGTCGCGCGTACACCGTCGCGTGGCTGGCAAAGGAGTTCGACTGGCAGGTCAACGCGACGTACTTCCTGATGATCAGGCAGAGCTTCCGGCCCGGTCCCTGACGCCTTCCCCAGTGGACCGTCCGGGTGATGCCCCTCGGCGACGCCGCAAACTACAGTGGCGTAGTTTTGTCGATCAAGATCTCCGGGAAGGGCGAGTCGACATGATGGGACCGTCCCACGCGCTGTCCGGCGCGGCGGTGTGGCTGACCGGATCGTGGGCGTTGAACCAGTTCGCCGACTACCACCAGACGCCGCTGGCGCTCGCGGTGGGGACCGCGGTCTGCGCGGGCGGGGCGCTCTTCCCCGATCTCGACCTCTCCGGCAAGGTGACCCGCAACCAGGGCGGGGCGACCGTCGCCCGGACCTTCGGCGTGTTCAGCCTCTTCATCGCTGAGGTGATGGAGAAGATCTCGCTGGGCGTCTACTACGCCACCAAGCTCAGCAAGGACCCACGCCGCAACAACGGGCACCGCACGTTGACCCACACCCTGCCGTTCACCGCGCTGGTCGGCTGGGGCACCACGGCGCTCTGCGCCCACTTCGGCAAGTGGGCGGTGGTCAGCATCCTGTTCTTCATGATCGGGCTGGCGCTGCGCGGGCTCTTCGACGAGTGGGCCGAGCGGGCCGGCTGGGTGATCGTCACGCTGGCCTCGGCCGCCGCCGCCTGGTTCACCTTCGCCAACCTGCCCGGCGACCGGGGGTATCCGCTGATCGGGTTGGCCGTCGGGGTGGGTTGTTTCGTGCACATCCTCGGCGACATGATCACCCGGGCCGGGGTGCCGATCCTCTGGCCGATCCCGATCAAACGCCGGATGTGGACGATGGTCGGCCTGCCCAACAGCATCGCGCTGCGCACCGGCAGCAAGGCCGAGGTGATCGTGCTGCGCGCCGCGCTGACCGTCCTGGCGGTGCTCGCCGCGGTGGGGCTGGTCGCGCCGTCGGTGCTGCAACGGTTCAACATCGAGGTGTGACCAAGCTTCCCGACGTCCCGGCCGACGGCGCCCGCCCGCCGGCCGAGGACGACACGGTGCCCGAATTCTGGCGGCGGCTCGGGCTGCCCGGCCTCGCCGACGTGCACACGCATTTCCTGCCGCCCCGGCTGCTGCGCAAGGTGTGGGCGTACTTCGACGCGGCCGGGCCGCTGGTCGGCACCGAGTGGCCGATCCGGTACCGGTGGGGCGACGCGGAGCGGGTGGCGCACCTGCGCCGGCTCGGCGTACGGGCGTTCACCGCGCTGGCGTACCCGCACCGGCCCGGCATGGCGGCGGAGCTGAACCGGTGGACGCTGGAATTCGCCGCGGCCACCCCCGGCTGCCTGCCCTCGGCGACCTGCTACCCGGAGCCGACGGCCGCCCGGTACGTCGCCGAGGCGCTCGCCGCCGGTGCCCGGGTGTTCAAAGTGCACATCCAGGTCGGCGGCTTCCTCCCCACCGACCCGGCGCTGGACGCGGTGTGGGGGCTGCTCGCCGACGCGGGCGTACCGGTGGTGGTGCACGCCGGGCACGCGCCGGTCGGCACGGCGCACACCGGCCCGGAACCGTTCGCCGCGCTGCTCGCCCGGCATCCCGGGCTGACCGCGGTCGTGGCGCACCTGGGCGCGCCCGACTACGCCGCGTTTCTCGACCTGGCGGAGCAGCACGCACGGGTGCGGCTGGACACCACGATGGCGTTCACCTCGTTCTTCGACCGGTTCATGCCGTTCCCCGCCGGGGAGCTGCCCCGCCTGCGCGAGCTGGGGCTGGCCGGCAAGGTGCTGCTCGGCAGCGACTTCCCGAACATCCCCTACCCCTACGCCGAGCAGCTCGACGGCCTGGCCCGGCTCGACCTCGGCGACGACTGGTTGCGGGCGGTCTGCTGGCACAACGCCGCCGCCCTGTTCGACCTACGCTGACACTCCTCGGCCGGGTCCGCCGCTCTGCCGCCGGCGGGTTTCACCTCGCGCCCTTGCGCTGCTGCAGCGGAAGCAACAGCGGGCGGCTGCCGGCGTCGCCGTGGCTGCAGCGGGGCGAAGCGTCCCCACGCGGTGACCCCGAGGGCGGGAGTCAGTTGAGGCCGCCACGGCGGGTCGGCCGTCCCGACAGGTCCGCCAGATCCCGCCGGTCACCCCGTTCGAGGGGTTGTGGGTCAGCGCCTGCGCCGGCAGGTCGGCGGGGACGAGGTCGACCGGCGGGCGGATCATCGCGCCGAGCCCACCGCAGCCGAGGCCGAGCGAGGGCGCGCGGCGGCGCTACACGCCGATCCGCTGTTCGGGGACGGTGAGGCCGTAGAGCGCCATCAGCTCCGGACTGTCGATCCGGCTGCCGTCGGCGATCGAGTCGCAGGAGATGTCGACGATCTGGTCCTTGTGCGCCAGCAGGTAGGGCCGGGCGCCGACGTCGGCGCTGGCCAGGGTGGCGATGCCGGCCCAGTGCCGACGGCCGAAGAGCATCGGGTAGCCGCGCAGCCCGTCGTAGGTGGCGCAGACCAGCACGTCGGGGTACGGCAGCGCGGCCACCCGCCGGATCGCCCCGGCGGTCAGCCCCGGCATGTCCACGGGCACCACGACAACCGCCTCGATCCCCTCGTCGGTCAGGGCCGCCAGGCCGGCGCGGATCGAGGAGCCGACCCCGGTCCCCCAGGCCCGGTTGACCACCACGGTGGCCCCGGTCAGGTCGGTCGTCTGGCGGACCTGCTCGGCCGCCGCGCCCAACACGACCACGATCCGCTCGCAGCCCGCCTCGACCATCGTGTCGATCATCCGGTTCACCAGGGGTTTCTCCCCCTGGTGCAGCAGCGCCTCGGGTCCGCCGATTCGACGTCCCCCGCCCGCTGCGATGATCATTCCTGCGATCCGGTTCAGCCGGCCACCTCCACTGTCGATGGGGACCGCCGCAGCGGCAGGCCGCCTCCGTCCCCTCGTACGCACACCGGGTGCAACGAGCACTGGAACGATGAGTGTCGGGGCGAAACGGATAATTAACGCGGATCGCTGCCGCCCGAAGCCGGGGAGGAATGACCGCGGTCAGCGTCTAGGCCGCGTGGGCGTAGCAGTCGACGACGGACAGGTCCAGCGGGAACCGGACCGGGGTGTCGCCGAAGAGCAGCGCCGCCGCCCGCTCGCCTGAGGCGGAGACCGCCTCCGCCACCACCTCGGCCTGCCCGGCCGGGCAGTGCACGATCACCTCGTCGTGCTGGAAGAAGACCAGCTCGGCCTCGGTCCCCGCGAGGGCCGTCCGCAGTGTGGCCAGCAGCGTCGAGGCCCACTCGGCGGCGGTCGCCTGGATGACGAAGTTGCGGGTGAACCGGCCCCGGGACCGGGCGGCGCGAGCCCGCGGGCTCTGTGGGTCCGCGCCGGCGTCCGGGTCCGCCTCGTCGCTGTCGGCGAAGCCGACCGAACCCGGCGGGCAGGTGCGGCCCAGCCAGGAGCGCACCAACCCGCCCGACTCCCCGGTGCGGGCCGCCGCCTCGACGTAGCCGAACGCCGTCGGGTAGTTGCTTTTGAGCACGGCCAGCGCGGGCACCGCCGAACCGCCGGTCTGCCCGTACATCGCGCCGAGCAGGGCCACCTTGGCCCGGGCCCGGTCACCGGCGAAGGCGTCCCGGGCCAGCGCGGCGTACAGGTCGCCCGCCCCGCCGGCCGCCGCGAGCCGGGCGTCCCCGGAGACCGCGGCCAGCACCCGCGGCTCCAACTGGCCCGCGTCGGCGACGACGAACGTCCAGCCGGGGTCAGCCACCACCGCCCGCCGGATCACCTTCGGGATCTGCAGCGCCCCGCCGCCCCGGGTGGCCCACCGGCCGGAGACCACGCCACCCGGGACGTACTCGGGGTGGAAGCGGCCGCCGGAGACCCAGGCGTCCCGCCACGCCCAGCCGTGCGCCGTCCAGATCCGGTAGAGCTCCTTGTATTCCAGGACCAGCGGCACCGCCGGATGCTCGACCCCGCGCAGCACCCAGGCCCGGGTGTTCGGCAGCTCCACCCCGGCCCGGGCGAACGCCTTCAGCAGCTCCGCCGGGGAGTCCGCGTGCAGCTGCCGGAGCCCGAAGGCCGCGGCGATCCGAGCGGCCAGCTCCGCCAGCCGGCGGGGTGGCCCGCCCACCGGGGAGGCCTCGCCGAGCAGCTCGGCGAGGATCGCGTCGTGCACCTCGGCCCGCCACGGCAGGCCGGCGGCCCCCATCTCGGTGGCGATCAGGGTGCCCGCCGACTCGGCGGCGACCAGCAGCCGGAACCGGCCGGGGTGCTCGGTGGCGGCGATCCGGGTGAGCTGGTCGGCGTACACCCGGGTCAGCGCCTCGATGCCTGGGCCCGGCGGGCCAACTGGGGCGTCGAAGAGCGCGGCCTGGCCATGACCGGGCGGCTCCGGCTGCCGGGGGGTCGGGTCCGGCGGGACCGGCGCGCCGGTCAGCCGCGCCCAGGCCGCGGCGAGCGACCGCGGCTCCCCCAGCGGCCCGCGTGCCCCAGCAGCAGCGCCTCGGTCAGCTCCACGTCGTGGCAGCGGTCGAGCCGCACCCCGGCGCGTAGCAGCGCCGGATAGACCACGGCGCCCGAGGACCACACCCAGCGCGGCCGCTCGGCGGCCTCCCGGCCGGCCACCGCGGTGGCGAGATTGGTCACCGGCTCGACCGGGCCGGCGGGCCGGCCGGCGAGGTCGAGGGGTTGCAGCGCTCCCCCGCCCCGCTCGTCCGCCACCACCGCCACCAGCACGGACGCGATTGTGCCCCGCCCGTGCGACACTCCGCCCGGCACCGCCACCCGCGTGCCCTGTCTCACCTACAGCGCGGCCATGCGGTAGCTCGGCTGGCCACCGCATTGGGCGTCACGTACGACCGCGTCACCAGCGGACAACTCGAGTGTCGTATCCCGCCATCCGCTGCAGGGCACCGCGCACACCGCGGGGATTCACCAGAGACCGGTTGGCGAGTTGCGTGAAGCGGATCCGGCCACCGACCAACTTGCCGCGCCGCTCATGGACCTCCTCGACATAGTTTCCGCGCAGGAACTGCTCGGCGATCGCGAGCAGGTCACCCAGCGCCTCCCACCTCGCCGCGTCGTCATAGGCGGTTCTCTGGGCGTCGTAGCTGTTCATCAGGTTCAGTAGGAAGACCTCGCCCGTTCCGGTCATCGACACCGTCACGAGCACTCCATCGCCCTCGCGACAGAGCACCAGGCGGACGGCTTCCTCACCCTTCAGCTGGAACTCAGACACGCATCCCTGACGGGCAAGCCTGGCCGCGAAGCTCACGAAAGCCTGCCGGACCGACGCTCTGTCAAACGGCACCCCGGGCCGAGGACCGTTGTCGTACGGTGCCGTGGCCGGGTCTGTTTCCCCTCGGGAGCCAACAGCATCGGCCACCACCACGATCGCGTCAGTCGTGTCGATCGAGTCCACCACGCGCCGGTCGATCAGGAGCCGCGCCTCGTTCCCGTCCTGAACGAATGACACGCAGACGTCGACGTCCCGGCCGTAAACCCAGAGGTCCGCCGATCGGGGGACCCCTGCAACGTCCCGAAGGTCGAACTCGGTCTCTTCCGGCAGCAACGGTCGCAGCTCAGCCATGAACGCGACAGCGAGGCCACGGACCTCCTCCGTCATCACGGTCCCTCTCACGTCACGACGGCTGCCATGGGCTGATCACGCCTGACACGCGGTCAGCCGTCGACGGCAGCGGGTCGTCGAACAGCGTACGGCGGCGTGGCCGTCCCCAGGGGAACGGCCACGCCACCCGGAGGCCGGCGTAGCGGGCCGGTTGCTTACTTCCCCACGCCGGCGGTGAGGCCGGACTGGACCTGGCGCTGGAAGACGATGTACACGATGAGGACCGGGAGCATGGCCATGGTGACGCCGGCGAAGAGGCCGGACCAGTCGGACTTGTAGCCCTGGTTGACCGAGAGCTCGATCAGGCCCTGGGAGATCACCTGGTGCTTCGGCTCACCCGCCACGGACTGCATGAGCAGCGTCGGCAGGTACCACTGGTTCCACTGGCCGAGCACGTTGAAGATGCCGATGCTGATCAGGCCCGGCCTGGCCATGGGCAGCATCACGCTGAAGAACAGCCGGCTGTGCGAGGCCCCGTCGACCATGGCCGCCTCGGCGATCGAGTCGGGCAGCGTCCGGAAGAACGAGTGCATGAAGAAGATCGTGAACGACAGGGACCACGCGACGTAGACCAGGATCAGCATCACGTGCTTGTTCGGGCCGAGCAGCGGGAAGACCACGCCCATGTTGTAGACGCCCTTGAACAGCGGCACCGCGGCGAGGTAGATCGGCAGGGTCAGCCCGGAGAGGAACATGTAGTAGATCAGCCGGTTCCCGCGGAACTCGTAACGGGCCAGGGCGTACGCGGCCATCGAGCCGAGAAGCATGGTGAGGAAGACGCTGCCGACCATCACCAGGATGGTGTTGAGGAAGAACGCCCCGAGGTGTCCCGCTCCCCAGGCCCGGGAGAAGTTGTCCCAGTGCAGCTTGTCGGGAATCAGGGACAGCGGCTCGCGGATCACCTCCGAGTCGCTCTTGAGCGCCGACATCACCACCCACAGCAGCGGGTAGATCACCATAACGGCCCAGACCACCAGGAAGATGTGGGAGAAACCGTTGAAGATCCGGCCGCCGATCGCGGCGGCCCGGGACGTCGTACGCGGTGCGGGGCCGGGTCGGCCCGCCGGGCTCTCATCAGGCCGGGTCAGACCACCGTGGGTCGCAGTGCTCATCGTCCAGCCTCCTCAGAACTCGATACGCTCACGACGGGTGATCCTCAGCTGCGCCGCGGCGAGCAGGATCGTGAAGATCGCCAGAGCGACACCCATCGCGCAGGCATAGCCGAACTGGCCCTTCTGGAACGCGGTGAAGTTGAGCACCGACGCGAAGATCTCACTGGCGTGGTTCGGTCCGCCCTGGCTGGGCGTCATGACGAAGACCAGGGCGTACATGTCCAGCGCGATGAATCCCAGGTAGACCCAGGCCACCGAGATGGTGTCCCGCAGCAGCGGCAGGGTGATCCGGAAGAAGGTGTGGAAGCGGCCGGCCCCGTCGAGGATGGCCGCCTCGTAGATGTCCTTCGGGATGGACTGCATGGCCGCCGAGAAGAGCACCATGTAGAAGCCGGCGCCGCTCCAGACCGCGATCAGCAGCAGCCACCACAGCACCGCCGGTACGCCGAGGAAGGGCTCCGGGTCGGCGGTGAAGGCGATCGGGTTCTCCGGGTCGCCCAGCCCGATCTTGATCAGCAGGCCGTTGATCAGGCCCTGGCTGTCGGTCCGGTAGATCTGCTGCCACATGACGGCGATGACCACCAGCGACAGCACCTGCGGGAAGAAGAAGATGACCTTGTATACGGCGGAGCCGAACACACCCCGGATGCCGGCCCTGTCCTCGCGTCCGCCCACGTTGAGCAGGAACGCGAGGAGCAGGGCCAGCGCGATGGTGAACAGCGGCACGGTGACCAGGAAGAACACGTTGTGCCAGAAGGCCTTCCTGATCAACTCGTCCGACAGCAGCCGGACGTAGTTGTCGAGACCGACGAAGTGCTGGGAGTCCGAGTACCCACCCCAGTCGGTCAGCGAGTATCCCGCCGCCTGCGCGAAGGGCCACACCACGTAAAAGAGGTACAGCGCAACCGGCAAGGCCAGGAAACCCGTGACGAAACGCGCAACACCATGCCGCATGGTCACTCACTTCTCTAACTGATCGGGGTCGGTCAGGCCGTGCGGGTCTGCTTCTTGATCGAGGAGTCCTTGGCGACCTTGTCCGCCGCCGCCTGCATCTTGTCCACAAACTGCTGCGCGGTGAGCCGGCCGGCCATCAGCTCCTCGGACAGGTTCTGGCTCTCCTTGTCCAGGTCGGCGTAGAAGTCCCAGAGCTTGACCGAGATCAGGTCCGAGGTGGCGTTCTTCATCAGCGTGTTCGCGGACGCCAGCGCGGTGTCCTGCACGTTGTCGCCGGAGCCCTTGGTGGAGGCCAGCGACTTGGTCAGCTCCGCGAACTTCGCCGAGCCGGCCTTGGACAGGATCGCCCGCAGGAACTCCTTGGCGGCTTCCTTGTTCGGCGCCTTGCTCGGCACCACGAAGCCCTCGCCGGACCCGGCGTACACGTCCTTGGCCGCCTTGTCGCCCGGGTTGGACCAGTAGTCGGAGAGGGTCAGCTCGAAGCCCGGCGGGATGGTCGCGGACATCTCGTTCTTCAGCCAGGTGCCGACCTGGATGAACGCGGCCTTGCCGTCGAGCCAGGCCTGCTGCGACTGGGTGTGGTCGAGCTTGCCCGGCAGGAGCAGCCGGTCCTTGACCAGCTTCTCCCACGGCTCCAGCGCCTTGACGATGCCGTCGGCCTTCCAGGCGTTGTCCTTGAGGTTGTCGATGTCGATGACCGCCTGCTTGCCCGCGGACTTCCAGATGCTCGCCATGAGCGCCCAGCGGGGGTAGTAGCCGTGGACGGCGTCGTGGACGTACGGCGCCATGCCCTTCGCCTTGATCTTCGGGGCCAGGGCGAAGAACTCGTCCCAGGTCGTGGGCGCCTGCCAACCCTCCTTCTTGAACAGGGCCGCGTTGTACCAGTTGCCCCACACCGTGTACGCCACGTTCACGACGTAGAACTTCCCGTTCTGGGTGCCGTCGCCGACCGTGCCCGGCAGCAGGGTGTCGGCCACCGTGCCCTCGCCGTCCCACGCCGGCGCGGTGAGCAGGTCGTCGAGCGGCTCGATCGCGCCCTCGTTGATCAGCGTGCTGCGGTCCATGCTGTCCGCGCCCGAGTTCATCACCAGGTCGCTCGGCTGGGTCGCCATCTTCGGCTGTTCTTCGGTCTTGATCTTCTGGGTGGAGCTCATGTTGACCGTGATGTTCGAGTGCTTGGCGTTGAAGACGACCTTGTCCTCCGTCGCCCACTGGTCGCCCAGGCCGCCGTTGAAGATGACCACCTTGACGGCGCTGCCGTCCTTCACACCGAACGGGTTGTCCTTGCTCTTCGCCGCGCCGGCGTCGCCGGACTTGGTCGGCTCGCTGCCGGCGCAGGCGCTGAGCAGGCCGGCGACCGGGGTGGCCAGCAGGCCGGCGGCGGCCGCCCGCTGCAGCAGGGTCCGGCGGCTGAGGTCGCCGAGGTTCTCGGGGGTAACCGACATCTCTGTCTCTCCTTGGGTGTCCGGGTCAGGCGGTCCGCCGGAGGCGCCCGGCGTACCGCGACTCGAGGGCGAGGTTGTGCTCGTCCCCACCGGGGACGTTGGCGGAGAGGTAGATAGGGGGTACCTCCCCGGCCTGGTGGAACCGTCGTACGACCTCGGCGGTCAGCAGCTGCGCCAGCAGCGCCGCGGTGACCGACGAGACCGCACAGACCGCGCCGCCGCCCTCGAGCGGCAGCAGTGCATCGCCGTACGGCGCGCCGTTGTCCAGCACGACGTCGGCGAGGTCGGCGAGCCGGTGCCCGGACGGGTGCCGCGGGGCGACCCGTGCGGTGTGCTCGACCGAGGTGACCGCGATCAGCGGATGGCCGTTCTCCTTCACCAGCGTCGCCAGCTCGACGACCGAGCCGTTGATGCCGGACTGGGAGGCGACCACGAACACGTCCCGCGGGTGCGGGGCCGCGAGTGCGTAGAGCTGGTGCGCGACGGCCGGGTCGCGTTCCAGCTTGGGGTCGGCGAGCACGTTGCGGGGCGCACCGCCGTGCAGCACCAGGTCGTGCAGGGAGAGCCGGTTGGTGGGGACCAGCCCGCCGGCCCGGGCGACCAGTTCGGCGGCGAACGCCTCGGAATGCCCGGCGCCGAATCCCTGGAGCACCCCGCCGGCCCGCAGCCCGGCGGCGATCAGGTCGGCCGCCCGGTCGACCGCGTCGGCCTGGGTGTCGACCACGCGGTCGAGTACCGGGCGAACGGCGTCCGCGTACCGTTGTGCGCTGATCATGAGGCGGCCCCCTTCGCGGCCTTGTGCCCGTCGACGGCCTGGGCGGTGCGCCGGAAGGCCGCGTGGGCGCGGTCGTGGGTCCGCTGCGCCACCGCGATGTAGAGCAGGTCGAGGACGACGAGTTGGGGGTGCCGGGCGGAGAGCGCGTCCGGCCGGAAGGTGGTGGCCTGGCTGGCCGTGAGCAGCACGATGTCGGCGAGCTCGGCCAGCGGCGAGCGAGGGAAGCCGGTCAGCGCGACCGTGGTGGCGCCCCGGCTGCCCGCCTCGGCGAGCATCTCGATGGTCTCCCGGGTCTGCCCGGTGTGCGAGATGCCCAGCGCCACGTCGCCGGCGCCGAGCAGCGCGGCGCTGGCCAGCCCCTCGTGCACGTCGCTCCAGGCCCAGGCGGCGACCCCGATGCGGTGCAGGCTGAACTGCATCTCCTCGCCGACCAGGGCACTGCCGCTGGCGCCGAAGATGTTCACCCGGCTCGCCCCGGCGATCGCCACGGCGGCCCGTTCGACCTCGGCGAGGTCGAGCAGCGCGGCGGTGTCGTGCATGGCCCGGGTGTCGGCGGCCATGATCTGGTCGAGCACCCGGGACAGCGGGTCGCTGGGCTGGATCTCCCGGCCGATGTCGACCGTCCAGCCCGCCGAGCGGGCCCGGCCGGTCTCCGACGCGATGCCGAGTCGCAGGTCGGCGTAGCCCTCGAAGCCCATCGCCCGGCAGAACCGGGTGATGGTCGCCGGTGAGGTCCCGCTGCGCTCGGCCAACTCCACGATGGTGGCCCGGGCCGCCGCCTCCGGGTCGCTGAGCACGTGCTCAGCGACCCGGCGCAACGCCCCCGTCAGCTCCCCCGCGCCGGCCCGGACCCTGGCCAGCACCCCGTCCGCGGAGACGCCCACCGCACTCCGCCGGTCGACCGCGTCGGCGTCGACCACCGCGTGCAGGTGCAACGCGGGGGTGTCCACCTCGTGATCAACCATGGGACGCCTTTCGGAAAAGAGTGTTAACTGTTAGTGGTAAAAGTTCTTACTGAAGGCCCCTCCGTGTCAAGGCCGTGGGCGAAGTTTTCAAACTGTTACCTGGCGCACAGCTCGCCGGGCCGCCCTGGATCTTGCTTCGCCCGGCCCGGCCGACCAGCATGAAGGCCGCCCAGCAGCGACCCCAGGGAGGCCCACCGGATGTCCGGCACCGTCGTGGTCGGCCTCGACGTCGGAGGTACGTCCACCCGCGTGGCCGCGCTGCGCCTCGACGGCGTACGCCTCGGCGCCGGCCGGGCCGGCGGCGGCAACCCGACCAGCCACGGCGCCGAGCGCGCCGCCCACGAGCTGCTGGTGGCCCTGCGGGCCGCGCTCGCCGAGGTGGACCCGTCCCGGGTGCGCGCCGGCGCCATCGGGCTGGCCGGGGCCGGCCGGCTGCTCGCCGACCCCGCGGGCCGGGCGGCGTTCGACCGCGCCTGGCACGACGCCGGGCTGCGCTGCCCGTACGCGGTGCACGGCGACGCCCTCGTCGCGTACGCGTCGGGCACCGCCGCCCCCGACGGCACCGTGCTGATCGCCGGGACCGGCGCGATCGCCGCCCAGGTACGCGACCTGCGCCTGGACCGCACCGCGGACGGGCACGGCTGGCTACTCGGCGACGCCGGCTCCGGCTTCTGGCTCGGCCGGGAGGCGGTCCGACGGCTGCTGACCGACCTGGACCGGGCCCGGCCGCCGGGCGCCCTCGCCACCCGGGTGCTCGCCGAGCTGACCGGCACGAACGAGGTGGCGGCCCGACCCCGGGCGACCGCCGAGGCGGTGGTGCAGGCGGTGACCCGCCGCCCGCCGGTGGAGCTGGCCCGGCTCGCCCCGCTGGTGGTCACGGCCGCCGCCGAGGGAGACCCGACCGGGGCCGACCTGGTCGGCGAGGCCGCCGCGCTGCTCGCCGAGAGCGTCACCCGGATCCGCCCGGCCGGCGCGACCGACCCGGTGGTGCTCGGCGGCGGGCTGCTCACCGGCGACACCCCGCTCGCCGGGGCGGCGCGCGCCGAACTGGCCCGCCGCTGGCCGGACGCGCCGCTGTGCACGGCCGGCGACGGGGCCGCCGCGGCGGCCTGGCTCGCCGCCCGCGACCTGCCCGAGGTGACCGACCCGACCGCGCTGCACGCGGTGCTGGTCCTGCCGCCGGCCTGAGGGCGCCGTCGGCGACCCCCGCCATGGCCATGGTCGCCGGGGCCCGCGGGCTGGCCACGTTGCCGCGCATCGAGCGTCCGACCCAGGGTCACACCTGGATGTTCCCCGCGGCGGGGCGGCGCGCGGCGCACCCGCGGGAAGCACCCGGGGATGTGCCCGGCGCACGCTATGGAGCTGATGTCGCAGCCGATTCAGCGCAGGTTCGGGCCCGGGCAGCACCGCACCGCGCCGAGCCCGCCGGGGTCGCACGACCCGGCGCCCGGCAGGCCGTGCCCTGACCCCCACGGCCTGCCGGGCGCCGGGCCCGCCGATATCACAGACGACTCAGCTCCACAGGCGACCCGCACCGGTACCGGCTGCGGCCCGGGTCGGGCCGGGCGGCGGGCGGGCCGGGCCCGGCGCCGTCCGCCGAGCCGCTACTAGGCGGCGGTCAGCGCCGCCTCGAGCCGGCGCCAGACCTGGGTGCGCCAGCCGCCGTCGAGCAGGGTGAAGGTGCGGCGCTGCACCGGGTCGTCCGGGTCGAAGCCGGCGTGCTCCAGGAAGAGCCGGGTGCCCCGTCCCTCGACGGCGAGGGTCCAGGTGACCACCGTGTCCAGCCGACCGCCGCGCCAGGCCCAGCGCAACCGGCGCGGCGGGTCGATCTCCAGCACCTCGCAGCTCACCACCCCGTCGAAGCCCTGGCCGGGCCGCGGCTGCGTGCGGAAGGTGAAGCGGTGACCCGGCACGGGGCAGAAGTCGTTCGGCATCAGCCAGCGGGCCAGCAGATCAGAATCGGTCAGCGCCCGCCAGACCTTGGCGGGTGGGTGGGCCAGGAACTGGTCCACCGCGATGGCCGCCCGCTCACTCATCGGGCAGCCCGTCCAGCACGTCCCGCAGGTCGGCGAGACGGGCGCGCCAGAACCGCTCGTACGGGTCGAGCCAGTCGGCGACCTCCCGCAACGGCTCGGGGCGCAGGGCGTAGAACCGCTGCCGGCCGATCGGCTGCTCCACCACCAGCCCGGCGTCCTTGAGCACCCTCAGGTGCTCCGACAGGCTGGGGCGGCGCATGTCGAAGTGCTCGGCCAGCTGCTGGACCGGCTGCTCGCCCCGCTCCAGCAGCAGTCGGAGCAGCTCCCGTCGGGTGGGGTTGGCCAGCGCGGCGAAGACGTCAGACACGGGTGGCCTGGAGCACGATGCCGTTGCCGTCCGGGTCGTCGAAGGTGGCGTACCGCCCCCAGGGCGCGGTCTGGATGCCGCCGTCGGCGAAGACCACGCCCCGCCCGCGCAGCGCGGCCACGTCGCCGTCGAGGTCGTCGGTCTCCAGCACCAGGCCCTTGAGCGAACCCGGTGGCATGGTGGGGAACCAGGTGACCAGCGTCAACGCCGTCGCCGCCCCCTTCGGGGCGACCTGCACCCAGCGGCCGCCGGGGCCCATCGGGTTGTCCCAGATCAGGTCGAAGCCGAGGACGTCGACGTAGAAGTCACGGGCCCGGTCCTGGTCGCGTACGGGCACGGAGACGAGCTGCACATGGGTCACTGTCATGCCGCCACAATAGGTAGGAAATCTCCTACCGGTCAAGCCGGAAGCGGGCCGGCCGACCCGGAGGTCGACCGGCCCGCTCCGGCACCGACGTCAGTTGGTCGGGTGGCCCGGCTGGCCCTGGGGCGGGCCGTACTGACCCGGCGAGGCCGGGTAGACCTGGCCGGGAACGACGTGCTGGTGGCCGGCCGCCGCCTGGGCCTCCTTGGCCTCCTTGCGCGCCTTCACGGCCCGGACGATCAGCAGGACCGGCAGGATGAAGGCGTAGTAGAAGACCGTGTACCTGGTGCCCACGGGAGCGAGGAACATCAGGTAGAACCCGTAGCCGAAGAAGCCCAGGCCGACGACGAGGTTCAGGATCCGCGAGCCGGTGCCCTGCTCGCGGATCGCGAGACCGATGACGATCAGGGCGATGCCACCCAGCATCAGCAGGAGTTCGTAGACAAGTTCAAACATGTGATCCCCGTCAATCCGGTGAAATGTGCCGGCCCACCATAAAGGAGCACCGAGCGATCCCGCCGCCCCGTCTCCTGTGGCGGGCGACACCCTACTTGAGCTGGCCCGCGGTGAGCCCGACCTGGATCTGTCGCTGGAACGCGACGTACACCGCCAGCACCGGCAGGGTGGCGATGGTCAGGCCGGCGAACAGGCCGCTGAAGTCACCCTGGTAGCCCTGACTGACCGCGAGCGCGGTGAGCCCCTGCGCCAGCACCCATTTGGAATCGTCACCCTGCATCAGCACCTGCGGAAGGATGAACTGATTCCAGTGACTCAGAAAATTGAAGATCGCCACACTGATCAAACCCGGTCGCGCCATCGGCAGCATCACCCGGAAGAAGAGCCGGAAGTGGCCGCACCCGTCGATGAGCGCCGCCTCCGCGACCGACGTGGGCAGCGTCCGGAAGAAGGCGGTCAGGAAAAAGACCGTGAAGGGCAGGGAGTAGGCGGCGTAGACCAGCATCAGCCCGGTCCAGCTGCCGAACAGGCCGGCATTGCGCACCACGAAGAAGAGCGGTACCAGGGCGAGGAAGACCGGGAACATCATCCCGCCGACGAACAGGTAGTAGACGATCTGCCGGCCCCGGAACTCGTACCGGGCGAAGACGTACGCCGCCGCGGCGCCGAAGAGCATGGTCAGGGTGAGCGAACCGGCCACCACCACGGCGCTGTTCAGGAAGTATCGGCCGATGTGCGCTTCGGTCCAGGCCCGGGACCAGTTCTCGAAGCGTAGGGCGCCGGGCAGTCCCCACGGGTCGGAGAGGATCTCGCCATCGCTCTTGAACGAGCTGAGGAACATCCACAGCAGCGGCAGCACGGTCAGCGCGGCCCAGACCAGCAGGAACCCGTGCGAGAAGATGTTGGCGAGGCCCAGCTCACGGCGCAGCGGCCGATCATCGGTGCGGGTGGACCGGGGCGTGTCCGCCCCCGTCGTCGTGGGCCGATCCAGAGTGGTCACGAGTACTCGATCCGATCGCGACGGGCGGTGCGCAGCGCCAACACCGCGACCGACAGGGTCAGGAACAGCATCACCACGCCGATCGCGGAGGCGTACCCGAACTTGCTCTCGCTTCCGAACGCGGTCTCGTACATCCGCAGGCCGATGACGTCGGAGGAGAAGTTGGGGCCGCCGTTGGTCATCTGCTGGACCAGGATGAAGCCGTCCAGCGCGGCGATGGCCAGGTAGATCCAGGCGACCTGCACGGTGTCCCAGAGCAACGGGACGGTGATCCGGCGCATGGTGGTCCACCGCGACGCCCCGTCGAGCATGACCGCCTCGTAGATGTCGCGCGGGATGGCAGACATGGCCGCGCCGAAGAGCACCACGTAGAAACCGACGTTGCTCCAGATCATCACGGCCAGCACGCACCAGAACGCGGTACGCGGGTCGCCCAGCCAGGTGGGCGCGGGCAGGCCGAGCGCCCGCAGCGCGCCGTTGA
Organism: Micromonospora sp. NBC_00898; assembly: GCF_045207895.1. Classification (NCBI taxonomy): domain Bacteria; kingdom Bacillati; phylum Actinomycetota; class Actinomycetes; order Micromonosporales; family Micromonosporaceae; genus Micromonospora; species Micromonospora sp. NBC_00898. The sequence goes on along the minus strand of NZ_CP108775.1, from coordinate 780,055 downwards.
GCAGGCCGCTGTTGGGGTGGTAGACCTCCTTCCAGAGCAGCGCGATGATCACCACCGAGAGCACCTGCGGGAAGAAGTAGACCATCCGGTAGACCGCGCTGCCCCGTACCCCGGTGACCCCGGCCCGACCCTTGCGGCCACCCAGGTTGAGCATGGTGGCGAAGAACAGGCCGAGCCCGATGGTGACCACCGGCACCACCGCGAGCATGAGCGCGTTGTTCTTGATTGCGTTCCACACCTGACCGTCGTGCAGCAGGGTCCGGAAGTTGGCCAACCCCACCTGGTCGGCGTCCGGGGAATAGCCCAGCCAGTTGGTGGTGGAGATTTGGAAGGCCTGCAGGTACGGCGACAGCACGAAGATGCCGTAGAGCAGCAGCGGCGGCACCAGGAAGGTGATGATCAGCGGATACTTGCCATGTCTCACGAAAAGGACCTACTCCCCAGCGACGGACCGGTGGGGGCGGGACGCGCCCGCCCCCACCGCCCGGACGTTACGCGGCCCGCTTGTACTTCTTGATCGAGCTGTCCTGGGCGATCGAGTCGGCGCCCTTCTGGCACTGGTCGAGGAACTCGGCCGGGGTGCTCCGGCCGCTGAAGAACTCGCCGCAGGCGGCGTCGACCAGCTCGCGCTCGAGCTTGCGGTAGTAGTTGTTGTAGACCCAGTTGAAGCCGTTGCTGCCGGACGCCTCGAGGGCCTTGACCACGCTGGTGAGGCCGAACGGCAGCTCGACCCCCTCGGTCGCGCCGGCCACCACGGTCAGGCTGGAGACCTTCTTCGTGAAGTCCTGCGCGCCCTTCATGGAGAGCATCGTCCGGAAGTACTCCATGCCACCGGCGACGTTCTTCGCCTTCGACGGCACCATGAACGGCTCGCCCGCGGTGCCCCGGATCGCCTCGAAGGGCAGCTTGTCGCCGCTGCCCAGGCTCGGAGTCGGCGCGATCGTCATGTTGTAGCCGGCCGGGGTGACCTTCGCCTGCTCGTTCTCCAGCCACGAGCCGCAGGAGATGAAGGCGGCCTTGCCCTGACACCAGGCGGTCTGCGACTGGATGTGGTCCAGGCCCGGCGAGCCGTCCAGGATGTACTTGTCCTTGACGATCTGGTACCAGGCGTCGGCCGCCGCCTTCATGGCGTCGGACTTCCACGCGTTCGGCTCGAGGTTGTCGATCGCCATCGCCACCGACGGGCCGCCGAACTTGACCGCGGTGGCGATCAGCGGCCAGCTCATGTAGCGCGGGTGCTTGCCCGCGTACGTCCAGGGGGCGATGCCGGCGGCCTTGATCTGCTTGCACAGCGCGATGTGCTCGTCCCAGGTCTTCGCGTACTGCCAGTTGCGCTCGGTGAAGAGCTTGGTGGAGTACCAGATGCCGTACGCGGTGTACGTGTAGTTGAGGACCAGGAACTTCCCGTCGTACGAGCCGACCTCGACGGCGCCGGGGAGCAGGGTGTCCTTGACGGTCTTGCCGGGGATGTCGAGGCTCGGCGCGGCGAGCAGCTCGCCCAGGTCGGCGATGGCGTTCTGCGAGACCAGGCCGTTGAAGTCGATCTGGCCGGCGCCGGAGTTGTTCACCACGTCGGGCGGGGTGCCGTCGACGAAGCGCGGCTGGAGAGTCTTGTTGATCTCCTGGGTGGCGGAGTGCTTGATCTCCGCCTTGGGGTACTTCGCCTTGTACATGGCCTCGTGGGACTTGGCGTACTCCTCGCCGAAGCCGCCGTTGAAGATCACCACCTCGAGCGGGGCGTCCTCCTTCACGCCGAGCGGGTTCTGCTCGCTCTTGGTGCCCTTGTACGCGCCGGCGTCTTTCTTGTCGTCGCCGCCGGAGGTGGCGCAGCCGGCGAGCAGGCCGGCGGCGGGAGTGGCCAGCAGACCGGCGGCGGCGCTGCGCCGCAGGATGTCACGCCTGTTCATCACATCTCCTCGGTTCGGGTACGGGCGGCCGGGTCTGGGGGTTGGTGGCCGCGGCATCGAGGCACGGGGGTGTCGTGTGTTGCTTGTCTTCAGTTCGCATAATCTTGCTGAAGAATTTCTACGACAGTGCGACGCCGATCACAAGACCCGACGACCGAACCGTTATCACCACCGGCCAGCGCCGGCTGGCATAGCCTGGGCCCATGCGCCGCCTGCGGCAGCTCGCCGAGCGCACGCCGGCGGGGCGGGAGCGCTACGTCGACCTGCTCCGGGCGCTCGCCATCACCATGGTCGTCATCGGTCACTGGGGCGTGACCGTCATCGGGTACGACCGGGCCGGCCGGCCCACCGGCCACTCCGCCCTGGGCGACCTGCCCTGGGCCTGGCCGCTGACCTGGGTGGCCCAGGTGATGCCCGTCTTCTTCCTGGTCGGCGGGTACGCCAACGCCGCCTCGCTGACCGCCCGCCGGTCCCGGGGCGGTGACGCCACCGGCTGGCTGGTCGACCGCAGCGCCCGGCTGGCCCGCCCGACCACCGCCCTGCTGGTGGTGCTGGCGGTCGGCGCCGCGGTCGCCCGGCTGCGCGGCGCCGACGCCACCGAGATCCGCACCGTGGTCTGGTTCGCCACCATTCCGCTCTGGTTCCTCGTCGCCTACCTGATCGTCGTCCCGCTGACCCCGCCGATGTACGCGCTGCACCGCCGCTTCGGGCTGGTCGTGCCGCTCGTGCTGGTCGGCCTCGTGGCGCTCGGCGACCTGGGCCGGCTGCTCGGTCCGGCCGGCCTGGCCGGCGGGAACTACCTGTTCGGCTGGCTGGCCGTGCACCAGCTCGGCTTCGCCTGGTACGACGCCCGCTCCCCGGACGCACCGCGTCGGCGACGGCTGCCCACCTCCCGCCGCGCCGGGTTGGCGCTGCTGGCCGGCGGGCTGGTCGCGTTGGTCCTGTTGACCGTGGTCGGGCCGTACCCGGTGGTGATGCTCAACGTGCCCGGCGAGCGGCTGGACAACGCCGCCCCACCGAGCCTGGCCCTGCTCGCGGTGGCCACCACCCAGCTCGGGCTGGTCCTGCTGCTACGCGACCCGGCCACCCGCTGGCTGCGCCGCCCCGGCCCGTGGCAGGCGGTGATCGCGGTGAACGCCGTGGTGCTCACCGTCTTCCTCTGGCACCTGACAGCCGCCGTGCTGCTGGTCGGCCTGCTCGACGCGCTCGGCGCGCTGCCCACCCCGCCGGTCGGCACGGCGACCTGGTGGGCCTGGCGGGTGCCCTGGCTGCTCGCCCTGGCCGTGGTGCTGACCGCGCTCGTCGCCGTTTTCGGCCCGATCGAGGCCCGCAGCCGCCGGCACGCACCCGCCGCGCCCACCGGCGGTCCGGCGCCGCCGGGACCCCACGGCCGGGGCGAGCGGGCCGGCGCCGGGGGCACCGGCCGGCTGCGCACCGGGCTCGTCGTCGCCGGCTACGCGGGCGTGGTCGCCGGGCTGCTGCTGAACAGCCTCACCCGCAAGGTCGCGCCGGAGCCGCTGGGGCTGCCCGCCCCGGCGCTGGTGGCGTACCTGGCCGGGGCGGGGGTGCTGCGGCTGCTCAGGTCTGGGTGGGGAAGCCGAGGTTGACCCCGCCGTGGCGCGGGTCGAGCCAGCGACTGGTGACCACCTTGCCCCGGGTGAAGAAGGCGACCCCGTCGGCGCCGTGCGCGTGCAGGTCGCCGAAGAGCGACGCCTTCCACCCGCCGAACGAGTAGTACGCCATCGGCACCGGGATCGGCACGTTGATCCCGACCATGCCGACCTCCACCTCGTGCTGGTAGCGCCGGGCGGCACCGCCGTCGTTGGTGAAGATCGCCGTGCCGTTGCCGTACGGGTTGGCGTTGACCAGCTCGACCGCCTCGTCGTACGAGCCGACCCGGACGACGCTGAGCACCGGGCCGAAGATCTCGTCGGTGTAGATCGACATCTGCGGGGTGACGTGGTCGAAGAGGGTCGGGCCCAGCCAGAAGCCGTCCGCCTCGCCGTCCGGGGTGACGTCCCGGCCGTCCACCACCGGCACCGCGCCGGCCGCGATCCCGGACTCCACGTAGGAGCGGACCCTCGCCGCGTGCGCGGCGGTGACCAGCGGACCCATGTCGCAGCCGCGCCGGCCGTCGCCGGTACGCAGCCGGGCCATCCGCTGCGCGATCTTCGCGACCAGGGCGTCGGCGACCGGCTCCACCGCGACCAGCGCGGAGATCGCCATGCACCGCTCCCCCGCCGAGCCGAAGCCGGCGTTGACCGCCGCGTCGGCGGCCAGGTCCAGGTCGGCGTCGGGCAGCACCACCATGTGGTTCTTCGCCCCACCCAGCGCCTGCACGCGCTTGCCGGCCAGCGACCCGCGCTGGTGCACGTACCGGGCGACCGGGGTGGAGCCGACGAACGACACCGCCTTCACCCCGGGGTGGTCGAGCAGCGCGTCCACCGCCTCCTTGTCGCCGTTGACCACGTTCAGCACGCCGTCGGGCAGGCCCGCCTCGGCGAACCACTCGGCCAGCAGCAGCGCCGCGCTGGGATCCTTCTCGCTCGGCTTGAGCACCACCGCGTTGCCGCAGGCGACCGCCACCGGCACGAACCACAGCGGCACCATCACCGGGAAGTTGAACGGCGAGATCACCGCGACCACCCCGAGCGGCTGGCGCAGGCTGTACGAGTCGACCTCGGTGGAGACGTTCTCGCTGAACCCGCCGCGCAGCGCCGAGGGGATGCCGCAGGCGTACTCGATCACCTCCAGGCCGCGCTGCACCTCGCCGGCGGCGTCCGCGAGCACCTTGCCGTGCTCGGCGGTGACCACCTCGGCGAGCCGGTCGCGGCGGGCGTGGACCAGCTCCCGGAACGCGAACAGCACCGCCGTCCGCTTGGCCAGGGAGGTGTCCCGCCAGGTCCGCGCGGCCCGCTCGGCGGCCTCGACCGCCCGTGCGACGTCCGGGGCGCCGGCCAGCTCCACCTGACCGGTACGCCGGCCGGTGGCCGGGTCGAACACGTCGGCCCGCCGCTCGGCGCTGCCGGAGATCCGCTTCCCGTCGACGAAATGCCCGATGCCGGTCACTGAGCCACCTTCCGTTCGCGACTGCGGGGCTCGCAGAACCGGCTCACTCCTCGCGCTCACTGGGACACCTCCGCCGCGGAGCGGATCGCGTCGACCAGGATCGACAGGCCCTCGCGGGCCTCGTCCTCGGTCAGCGTCAGCGGCGGGCCCATCCGCAGCACGTTGCCGTAGAGGCCGCCCTTGCCGGCGAGCAGGCCACCGGCCCGGCACGCCTCGAAGACCCGGACCGTCATCGCGGGGTCCGGCTCGGTGGTCCCCGGGCGGACGAACTCGATGCCCAGCATCAGCCCCTTGCCGCGTACCTCGGCGACGCAGTCGAGGCCGCCCACCGCGGACCGCAGGCCGTCGGCGAGGATCGCGCCGACGCGGGCCGCGTTGGCCTGGAGGTCGTGGTCGAGCAGGTAGTCGAGGACGGCGTTGCCGGCGGCGGTGGAGATCGGGTTGCCGCCGAAGGTGGAGAAGCTGATCGCCGGCACCGACTCCAGCACGTCGGCCCGGCCGACCACCCCGGCCAGGGCGAAGCCGTTGCCGATGCCCTTGGCGAAGGTGAGCAGGTCCGGTGTGACCCCGTGCGCCTGGTAGCCCCAGAAGTGCTCGCCGGTGCGGCCCCAGCCGGTCTGCACCTCGTCGGAGATGAACAGGATGCCGGACTCGTCGAGCACCTTCTTCCAGGCCGCGAAGAGCCCGTCGGGGGCGTGCACGAAACCGCCGACGCCCTGGATCGGCTCGGCGATCAGGCAGGCCACGTCCCCGGCGGTCTGGGTGGCGAGCACCTCCCGCAGGTCCTCCACCGCCGCGTCGACCTGGTCCTCGGCGCCGAGCCGGGCCAGCAGGCCGCGGACCCGCTCGCCGGAGTGCAGCCAGGCCACCTGGAGCGGGTTCAGCGCGCTCGCCGACCAGCTCCGGTTGCCGGTGACACCCATCGCCGCGTACGACCGGCCGTGGTAACTGTTGCGCACGGCCAGGATCTGGTGCGAGCGGCGGTAGTTCGTGGCGACCAGCAGCGCCGCCTCGTTCGCCTCCGTGCCCGAGTTGGTGAAGAAGACCCGGGCGTCGGGGATGCCGGAGACCCGCGCGACCTTCTCGGCCAGCTCGACCTGCTGCCGGATCAGGTAGAGCGTGGAGCTGTGCACGATGCCGGTGGCGAGCTGGCGCTGCACCGCCTCCCGGATCTCCGGGATGTCGTAACCGACCATGTTGGTCAGCACCCCGCCGAAGAAGTCCAGGTAGCTGCGCCCCTGGGCGTCGGTCACCCGGCGACCCGAGCCGGCGACCAGCTCGATCGGCTCGTCGTAGTAGAGCGGCATCCAGGACGGAAGCACGGCCCGGTGCCGGGCCAGCAGGTCGTCGGAGGTCATCGTGGCACCCTTCAGGCGATTGGCGTCCTCGCACGCTTTCATCGGGCGGCGGCAGGGACAACTGTCACTGTGTAGCGCGGCGACGGTCTGCGCCTGACAGCGCGTCAACCGGCGCACTGCGGTTTCCGGGGTGCAGCGTGATCTGCACTCACCTTTCCGTCCGTCATCATGCTGGTCAACCACTCATTCCGCAGCAGCGCTGCGGTGGCCCGACGGGACCGCCTGACGCCGGTAGCATCCGGCCGGTGCGGACAGTCGAGGTGACACTGCCGGCCGGGACCACCAATGCCGAACTGGCGGCCGGCGTACGGGCCTGGGTGGAGTCGCCCCCGCTGCGCGGCCTGGTCGGGCACTTCGGCGGCGACTGGCCGGCCGGGGACCTGACGGCGGTGCTGGCCGGGCTGGACGACTTCTCGGCCCGGCACTGGGACTTCCGGGAGGGCCGGGAACGCCCCGACGCCCGCGAACCCGCCTTCGGCCTCGGCACGGTGGTGCTGATCCTGGACTCGGCCGCCGCGCTCGGCCTGGTCCGGGCGCTCCCCCCGCCCCGACCCCGGTACGCCCACCTGGTGGTGCTCGGCGGCCTGGCGCACGCCTGCCTGCGGCGGGTCGCGTACGCCGCCCACCTGCTGCGCACCGGCCCGGCGGTGACCGGCGAGGTGGCCGTGCTCGGCAGCTTCCGCCCCCTGACCGGGCCGGAGCGGCAGGTCCTGGCCGGCGCCGGGGTGACCGGCTGCGACACCGAGGTCGACGCGCTCGACGCCGGGGTCCGGGCCGCGTTCGGGCTCGCCGCGCCGGCCGAGGAGGACGGCCACGACGGGGGCCACCCGCACCACTCCTGGTCCTCGCGGACCTACCGGCCGGCCGGGCTGCCCCCGGTGCGGGTGCTCGCCGCGCCGTCCAGCGAGCCGCAGCGGCGGCGGGCGCACACCGCCGACACCCAGCGGTTCTGGGCGGAGCACGTCCGGCTGCGCTCCGGCGACCCGGTGCTGATGGTGACCGCGCCGATCTACGTGCCGTTCCAGCACTGCGACGCGCTGCGCACCCTGACCGTGCCGTACGGCTGCCGGATCGACACGGTCGGCGTCGACCCGGCGCTGACCGGGCTCGCCCGGGTGCCGGAACCCACCCTCACCCCCGGGCGCTACCTCCAGGAGATCCGCTCGGCGATCCGCTCCCTGCGCGCCCTGCACGCCGCGCTGCCAGCCGGCTGACGGGCGGGCGCGCGCCGGGGCCGGCGTCAGCGGGCGGTGTCGGCGACCGCCTGGGCGAAGACCTCGGAGCGGTGCTCGAAGTTGCGGAACCGGCCGTAGCTCGGGGCGGCCGGGGACAGCAGCACCACCCCGCCGGCCGGGGTGAGCTTGCGGGACAGGCCCACCGCGGCGACCAGGTCGTCGGCGATCTCGGTGCGTACCGCGGGCAGGCCGGCGAGCGCCTCGACGATCCGGGGACCGCTGTCCGGGATGCCGATCACGGTGATCTCCCGCTCGGCCAGGTGGTCCCGCAGCGGGGTGTAGTCCAGGCCCCGGTCGGTGCCGCCGACGATCACCGTGAGCGGCCGTCCCTCGTAGGCGTCGATCGCGTGCATGGCCGCGTATGGGCTGGTGGCGAGGGTGTCGTCGACGAAGGTGAGGCCGGACGGGTCGGGGATCTCGGTGAGCCGGTGGGCGAGGCCCTGGAACTCGGCGACGGCGAGCGCGAGGGTGTCCTTCCGGGCGACCACGTCGACGCCGAGCGCGTCGAGCACGGCCAGCGCCACGCTGAGGTTGCCCTCGTTGTGCCGGCCGACCAGCGGCAGCACCGCCCGTGGGAAGAGCGGCTCGTCCCGCAGGTGGAACCAGGGCGTGCCGTCCGGGCCGCTGGCGACGTGGGTGGTGCCCGGCGAGCCGGCGCGGACGGCCGCGCGGTCGCCCAACTCCACGGCGAGCCGGGGGTCCGCCCCGTTGACCACCACGGTGTGCGGGCCGTGCGCGAGCAGGTTCAGCTTGTCCCGGTAGTACTCCCGCTCGCCGCCGTGCGCGTCGAGGTGCTCGGGAAAGAGCGCGGTGACCACGGCCACCCGCGGCGAGTCGGTCAGGTCGGCGCACTGGTAGCTGGAGAGTTCCAGCACGTACAGCTCGGCCTCGGGCAGGTCGAGCAGCGGCACGCCAATGTTGCCGCCGAAGACGTTGGGCCGGTCCATCGCGGTCAGCAGGTGGCTGATCAGGCTGGACGTGGTGCTCTTGCCCTTGCTCCCGGTCACCCCGACCGTACGATCGGCGTGGTCGGCCATCCACAGCGCGCTGCCCTGGGTGACGGGCACCGCGCGGCGGCGCAGCTCGACCATCCACGGGTGGGTGCTCGGCACCCCCGGCGAGCGGACCACCACGTCGGCGGCGGCCAGCCGGTCGAAGCCCTCCTCGCCGGTGACCAGGGGCGCCGCCTCGGCGAGCGGCCCCTCCCAGGGCAGCGTGAGGAAGTTGGCGCTGTCATCGACGACGACCAGGTCGGCCGGGCCGTGCGCGGCGATCGCGGTGACCGCCGCCCGGCCCTCCCGACCGGCCCCCCAGACGGCGACGGTACGTCCGCGCAGGTCAGACAGGCGCACGAGCTCTCCTCGGGGGTTTCGGCGGCGATCGGCGGGCAGGGTCCGACGCAGCCGGACACGGCCGGACGAACCAGGGCCTAGTATGGCGTGTGCCCAACGAGCAGCTCCGGCGGATGGACGCCTTCACCTTCCCGTCCTACTCGATCGACTTCGCCACCGGCGAGGCGTTGTTCGACTACGCCCTCACCGGCCCGGACGGCGAGCAGCGGTTCACCGAGGTGATCACCCTGCCGCTGCCGGCCGAGCCGCCCTCGGACGAGACCGTGGCCACCCTGAACCGGGTCCTCGAACTGCTGCACGTGGTCGCCGGGGTCAGCTACTACAAGGCCGCCGCGCCGCACCGGCTGGTGCTGCCGAGCCCGCTGGGCGCGGCCGCCGTCGAGCTGGTCACCGCCGTCTACACCAGGGGCCTCGCCGAATACGCGTACCGCAACCAGCTGCCGCACGTGCTGGAGCTGCGACCGGAGGTGCCGGCCGGCGAGGTGGCCCCACCCCGGGTGTACGACGACTCGGACCGGCGGCCGCTGTCGGCCGTCGGTGGCGGCAAGGACTCCATCGTCAGCCTGGAGGCGCTGCGTCGGGCCGGCTTCGACCCGGTGCCCTTCTCGGTCAACCCGAACCACGTCATCGTCTCGGTCAACCAGGCCTCGGATCTGGTGCCCCTCGCGGCGCGGCGGCGGATCGACCCGGTGCTGTTCGACCTCAACGCGGCCGGCGCGCGGAACGGGCACATCCCGGTCACCGCGATCAACTCGCTGATCGCGGTCGCCACCGCCGTGCTGCACGGCCTCGGTCCGGTGGTGATGTCCAACGAGCGCTCGGCGTCCGACCCGAACCTGATCTGGAACGGTCACGAGATCAACCACCAGTGGTCCAAGGGCGTCGAGGCGGAGGGGCTGCTGCGAGCCGCCCTCGCGGAGCACACCGGGCTCACCGAGCCGTACTTCTCCCTGCTGCGCTCGCTGTCCGAGCTGCACATCGCCCGGCTCTTCGCCGGGATCGAGCGGTACGACGACGTGGTGACCAGCTGCAACGCCGCCTTCAAGCTGCGCGACGCGAGCGAACGCTGGTGCCGGAACTGCCCGAAATGCCGGTTCGTCTTCCTGGCCATGGCGCCGTTCATGTCGCGCGAACGGATCACCCACATCTTCGGCGGCGACCTGCTGGCCGACTCCTCGCAGATCCCCGGCTACCGGGAGCTGCTCGGGGTGGACGGGCACAAGCCGTTCGAGTGCGTGGGCGAGGTCGAGGAGTCGGTGGTGGCGTTGAGCCTCCTCGCCGAGCAGGAGCAGTGGCGCGAGGCCCCGGTGGTCCGCGCCCTGGTCGACGCGCTCCCCGACACCGCCTGGTCGGCCGCCGCCACGTCGGACGTCTTCACCCCCGGCGGCCCGAACTTCGTCCCCGCCGCGTACGCCAAGGCCCTCACCGCCCTGGCCTGACCCGCCGCCGCCTCGGCCCGTCGGCGGGTGCGGTCAGGGGGTGCGCACGGCGTCGAGGGCGAGCAGGGCGACGTGCAGGGAGAGGCAGGCCTCGACCGAGTCGAGGTCGACGTCGAGGATCCGGCCGATCCGGGCCAGCCGCTCGTAGAACGACGGCCGGGACAGGTGCGCCGCGGCGGCCGCCGCCGACTTGTTCCGGCCCTGCTCCAGGTACGCCCGCAGGGTGCCGAGCAGCTGCTCCCGGGGATGCCGCGCGTCGTAGGCGAGCAGCGCGCCGAGTTCCCGCTCGACGAAGGTCTGCAGCCGGGGCTCGTCCCGCAGCAGGTGCAGCAGGCCGGCCAACCCGACGTGCGGCAGCCGGAAGATCGGCAGGTCCCGGCGGTCCCGGCGGGCCGCCTCGGCGATCTGCCGCGCCTCGATCAGCGACCGTCCGGCCTCCCGCAGGCTACCCACCCCGGACCCGGCGGCCACGATGACCGCCGCCGGCGCCGACCGCACCGGCCCATCGGTCGGCCGGGCTACCTGAGCGGCCGGGGCACGCACGGCCCCGCCGGCGGCCCGCGCCGATCCGTCGCCGGCGCCGATGCCGCCGGCACTGCTGCCCACGGCCGGGCGGGGAGCAGGTGGGCGGTGCGGGGCGGCGTCGAGGCGTACCCGGTGCAGCGTGGCGGCGAACGCGGCCAGCGCCTTCTCCTCCGCGGCCGGGTCGGGGAGCGCGAGCAGCGCGCCGACGGCCTGGTCGTCGACGGCGCTGGTGAGGCCGGTCAGCCTGGCCTCGCGCAGCGCCTGGCCGACCGCCTCGGCGAGGTCCCGCAGCCGGGCCGGGCCGGCCTCCGGGCCGGTCTCGGCGGCGCCGCCGTCGACCGCCGGGTCGTCCGCGCGGTGCCGGACCACCACGCCGACCAGGTGCCGGCGGTCGAGCGTCACGCCGAGCGCCTTCGCCCGCAACGCCACCTCGTCGACCGGTCGGGAGTGGTCGAGCAGGGCGGTGAGCAGGGTGCGGTGGATCTGCCGTTCGAGCCCCTCGGCGTCGCGGCGGATCAGCCGGCCGAGCGCCAGGGTGGAGGCGGCCCGCTCGATCAGGATGGTCACCCGGGTGGGCGGGGTCCCGGTCGCCCAGCGCAGCAGCAGCCGCCCCCAGTCCTGGCCCCGGGCGCCGACGGTGGTGACCAGCCAGCCGCTGTCCGGGTCGTACGCGGTCCGCCCGGCCGGCCGGATCCGCCGGGAGTGCTGTTCCCAGCCGTCCAGCAGCAGCTCCGCGCTCTCCCCCGCCGGGTCGTACGCGAGCACCTGCCGGGACAGGTTCTCCAGCACCACCGGGCAGCCGGCCAGCTCGGCGGCCTGCCGCACCACCTCGGTGGCGTCGGCGCCCTCGACGGAGAGTTCGGTGAACCGCTGGTGGATCTCCTCGGTGGCACGCAGCTCGGTGAGCTGGGCGTCCACGATCAGCGCGTGCACCGCCTCGGTGATCCGGACGAACGGGGTGGCCCGGCGCAGCTCCACCAGGGGCAGGCCGCGCCGCTCGGCGGCGGCCGCCATCACCCGGGGTACCCCGCTGACGTACCGGCGGCCCAGCTCGACCACCAGGCCGGAGACCCCGACGTCGGCCAGGTCGCCGATGAACGCGCGCAGGCCGGCATCGTCGGCGGGCAGCCCGATGCCGGTGGTGAGGACCAACTCCCGCCCGGTGAGCAGGGTGGCGATGTCCGGCACCTCGGTCACGTGCACCCAGCGGACCGGCTGGTCCAGCCCGGCTTCCCCGGCGACCAGGCGCGGGGCGCCGTGGCGCACCGGGTCGAGCGCGAGGACCTCACGGACGGTTGGGAACACGGCCGTCACGTTACCCTGCGTCACCCCTGATCCCGAACAGCCGCTCCGCCATGGTTCACCAGCTCGCCGTCCAGCGGTACCAGCCGCCGCCGAGCGGCCGGAAGACCGGGGACTCGAATGACCCGTTCCCGAGCGACGGAGTGGGCCCGTCCGGCAGGTAGGCGAAGCCGGCGTCGTCGAAGAACGCGCCGTTCGCCTCGTAGAGGACGACACCGCCGGGCACCCGGTAGGCGGTGGTGATCCGGTAGCTGCCCACCATCGCCGGCACGGGCACCCGGTCGAATCCGGTGGTGGTCGCCGGTTCGGGCAGGCGGGTCACCACCGCGGCGAACGCGTCCCGGCTCAGCGCCCAGCGCGCCCGCAGGGGCAGGCCCGTCACCAGCAACGCGAGCACGACGACCGCCATGGTCGGCGCGACGGGCAGCCACCACGGCCAGGTCCGGCCGGCGCTGTGCGACAGCTGCGCCCCGACCGTCCAGAGCACGACCGCGACGCCGAGCACGGCGACGGCCGTCGCCGCGGGCAGCATCGCCACACCGGGACCGCTGAACGCCCACATCAGACAGCCGGCTCCTCCCACGGCGACCGCGTGGGCCCCGCACACGACGGCACGACCAGTGGTGACCGGCTCCATGCGCGCGACCCTACCGATCCGGGCGCCGACCGTGGGGGCTCAGAGCGGGTCGTCGCGGCCCAGTTCCCAGCAGGCCACCGCGGTGGCGGCGGCGACGTTGAGCGAGTCCACCCCGCGCCGCATCGGGATCACCACCCGGACGTCGCTGGCGTCCATCGCGGCCCGGGTCAGGCCGGCCCCCTCGGCTCCCATCAGCAGCGCCGCCCGGGCTCGCTGGGCCGCGTCGAGCCGCTGGATCGGCACCGCGTCCGGCGCGGGCGTCATCGCCAGCACCGTGAAGCCGGCCGCCCGGACCTCGGCGAAGGCGTCCGGCCAGGGCTCCAGCTTCGCGTACGGGACGGCGAAGACCTCGCCCATGCTGACCCGGACGCTGCGCCGGTAGAGCGGGTCGGCGCAGGACGGGGAGAGCAGCACCGCGTCCACGCCGAGCGCGGCCACGGCCCGGAAGATCGCCCCGAGGTTGGTGTGGTTGTTGACGTCCTCCAGGATGACCGCCCGCCGGGCGTCGGCCAGCACCTCCGCCGCGCTCGGCAGCGGCTTGCGGTGGAACGAGGCCAGCACCCCACGGTGCACGTGGAAGCCGGTGGCCCGCTGGAGCACCTCCTGGGTGGCCGCGTAGACCGGGGCGTCGCCGGTGTCGAGGTCGGCGAGCTGGTCGACCCGCTTCGCGTCGACCAGGTACGACCGGGCCGGGTAGCCGGCCCGCAGCGCCCGCCGCAGCACCAGCTCCCCCTCGGCGATGAACAGGCCGTGCGGGGGTTCCCAGCGGGTACGCAGCTCGACGTCGGTCAGCGCGCGGTAGTCGGCGATCCGGTCGTCGTCGGGGTCGGTGATCTGGTGGACGGACACCCGACGATTCTGCCGGCCGACCCCGACGCCCCGGCCGCCGGGCACGCCGGCATGGCCTGGCCCACGTCCGGTGCCGCCGACGACCGTCCGAGGACGCACCTACCTCAGGCCCGGGTGTAGCGCAGCAGCACGGACTTCCCGTCGAAGCCGCGGCTGTCGACCAGTCGCAGGGCGAGCCGGCCGTTGCCGGGGAAGACCGGCTTGCCGCCGCCGAGCACCACCGGGTGCACGATCACCTGGTACTCGTCGATCAGGCCGAGGTCGGTGAGCGCCGCGGCGGCGCCGGCGCCGCCGGTGAGCAGCAGGTCCCCGTCGGTCTGCTCGCGTACCTCGGCGAGCTCCTTGGCCAGGTCGCCGCCGCCGACCACCCGGGCCTCGTGGTCGGCGGCGGTCAGGGTACGGGAGACGACGACCTTCGGGGTACGCCGCCAGATCGGCGCGAACGCCAGGTCGTGCGGGTCCTCGGACATCGACTCCGCCCGCGGCCACCAGTACGACATCAGCTCCCAGACCCTGCGCCCGTAGACGAACGCGCCGACCCGTTCGCTCAGCTCCAGGGAGTACGCGGACAGCTCCGCGCCCATCGCGGGCCAGTCGAACTCCCCGTCCGGCCCCTCGATGAAACCGTCGACGGACTGGTGCACCCAGTAGATGGTCTTTCCCACGGTGGTCCTCCTCCTTCGGCCGCGCCCCGGCGGGCGCTGTCACCGATGGGTCGGAGCCGCCCGGTGAAATCCGACAGCCGCGGCTGACGGTTTTCTTCGGGTTCTTCCGCGCACCGGCGACCGGGCTGGCGCACCCGGGTTGCGCCGCCCCGGTACCGTCCTCACCCGTGGCCGGTCCCGTGATGATCGCCCTGGTCGGTGTCGACGGCTCGGGCAAGAGCACCCAGGCCCGGGCCCTGGCGCGCCGGCTCAGCGCGACGGGCGCCCCGGCGAGCTACTTCGAGAACGCGGGCGGGCGCCCGCTGTGGAACCGGCTCGCCCGGGCCCTCGGCCGGCGCGACGGGGTGGCGCTGTTCGGCCGTACCCTCTATCCGGTCGTCGAGGCGACGGTGCGCGCGCTGGCGATGAGCCGGACGGTGCTCTGGTCCCGGGTGACCGGTCGGACGGCGGTGCTGGACCGCTGGACCTGGTGCCAGTGCGTGATCATGGCGGCCCGCGGCGACCGCGGCGCTCGGGCGGCCCGCGCCGCGTACGCGCTGTTCCCCCGGCCGACCGTGGTCTGCTTCCTGGCCACCTCGCCGGTGGTGGCGCGGGACCGGGTGACGGCCCGGGGCATCGACACCGAGGAGCTGGCGCACCTGCGGGCGCTGGACGCCGCCTACCGGGCGCTGCCCGAGTTCGGCACGTTCGTGGTGGTCGACGGCGACGGCGACCCGGACGAGGTGGCGGCGGCGCTGGACCGGGTGGTGTCGCCGCTGGTCCGGCGCTGATCGGACGCCCGTCCCGGCTAGTGCCGTGAACGTTGGCCGGGGTGGACCTGGGGATCATCCACCCCTACGCCGTGGCCGGCCCCGACGGGGAGGCACTTCTGGTGTCGGGGCGGGCGATCCGCGCCGAGCACCGGATGCACCTGGCCGACACCAAAGCCCGCCGCCGTGCCGTGGCACGGCGGGCCCCGAAGGCGGGTGAGAAGGGGTCGCGGCGGTGGCGGCAGTACCGGCGTCGGGCACGTCTGGTGGAGGGCCGGCACCGGCGCCGGGTGCGGCAGGCCCAGCACGATGCCGCCGCCACCGTGATCTCGTGGGCGGTGCGGCAGCGGGTGGGTGTGCTGCACGTCGGCGATCCTCGCGGGGTGTTGGACCTGCCGGCGGGGCGGCGGCACAACCTGCGGTTGCGGCAGTGGCAGATCGGCCGGCTCCTGCAGGTCCTCACCGACAAGGCCACCCTCGCCGGCATCACCGTCCGGCTGGTCAACGAACGCGGCACCTCCTCCACCTGCCCCACCTGCCACCGGCGGGTGCCGAAACCCCGTGGCCGGACCCTGTCCTGCCCGCACTGCGCATTCTCCGGCCACCGCGACCTCGTCGCGGCCGCCAGCATCGCCACCCGCAGCCCGGGCGGCGGATCCACCACCCCGACAGCCGCAGTGCTGCCTGAGGTGGTCACGCACCGTCGAGCCGGCCGGCACCTCCCCGGTGCCGGCCGATCCCGACGTGACCCCCGCCGCCCACCCCGGGCGGCGCGAGGATCGGTTGGCCCGCGGAGGCCCGCCCCACCACCCAGCGGTGGGGAGTCGCTCGCCCAACAGGCGAGGATCCACAACACCCACCGCAAACCCGGTGAACGTTAGTGGACACCGCACTAGATTGCCGATCATGGAATACCGCCTGGTGGACCGGCTGCCCACCGTCGAGGAGTTCGTCGCCGTCACGTCGGCCGTCGGCTGGGCCGACGCGTACGACCCGGCGGCGATCCCGGCCTCCCTGGCCGCCTCGCTGCACGGGGTGGTCGCGGTCGAGGGCGACCGGGTGATCGGGCTCGGGCGGCTGATCGGCGACGGGGCGATCTACTACTACCTGCAGGACCTGGCCGTGCTGCCGGAGCGGCAGCGGCGCGGGGTCGGCGCGGCGATGCTGGGCCGGCTGGAGGAGTGGATCGCCGGCCGGGCCGGCACCCGGACGTTCGTCGGGCTCTTCGCCGCCGGGGAGTCGGTCAGCCTCTACCGCCGGTTCGGGTACGCCGTGCACGACGACATGACCGGCATGTTCCGGGTCGGCCCGCACCGGCCCGACGGGCGCTGAGAACGGATCTTGGACAGTTGCCGTTCAGCGCGAACGGCAACTGTCCAAGATCTCAAGCTGTCCCGTCAGCCGCGGCGGTTCTGCAGCCAGCGCAGGATGTCCGAGGGGATGCCGCGGTCCTGCTGCTGCGGCTGGTCGGGCCGCGGGGTCGGCTGCGGCTTCGGCCGCTGCGGGTCGCCGGCCAACTCCCGGCTCGGCGCGGTGAAGTCCTTCACCGGCTGACCGCTGACCGCGGTCTTGATCACCCGGGCCACCGCGTCGATCACCCTCGCCTGCACCGGCGAGCCGACCAGGTCGGTCGAGTCGTCCGGGTCGGCGGCGATGCCGGCCACCGCGACCTGCGGGGTGAAGCCGACGAAGGTCTCGGTGGCGTTCTGCTCCGAACTGCCGGTCTTGCCGGCCACCGGCCGGCCGACGATCCGGTCGACCGACGTCGCGGTGCCGCCGTTGCACTGCCCGTACGCCGACTGCTGGCCGACCGGGCAGCGGGCCGCGTCGGTGGCCGCCCGGGCCACGTCGGTGTCCAGCACCTTCTTGCAGGAGGGCTGGCCGACGGCCACCTTCTCGCCGTTCGCGGCGGTCACCGAGACCACCGGCATCGGCGTGCAGTATGTCCCCTCGGCGGCCACCGTGGCGTACGCGTTGGCCAGGTCGAGCGGGGTGGTGGCGGCGACGCCGAGGGTGAACGCGCCCCAGTTCTCGGCGTTGTCCTTGGCGAAGGCGGCGTCGGAGTCGGCCCGGAAGGTGATCCCGAGCCGCTGTGCCATCTCGACCGCCTTGGCCGGCCCGATCTGCTCGGCGAGCCAGACGAAGTAGGTGTTCACGGAGCGGCCGAAGCCGTCCCACATCATCCGGTACCCGTCCATCCACTGCGGGTTGGCGTTGGCCGGGCACCACTTGCCGTCGCAGGTGCCCTCGCCCTCGGCGTCGTACCGGGTGGGCAGCTTGGCGGGCGCGTCGAAGCCGGTGGAGAGGGTCCTGCCGGCCTCCAGCGCCGCGAGCATGGTGAACATCTTGAAGGTGGAGCCGGCCTGGTAGCCGTCGACGCTGTCGCCGCCGGAGATCAGCGGGTTGACGGTGTTCGGCCGGTTGGCCTGCCCGGCCGGGTTCCCGTCCAGGCTGTAGTGCCGGTTGACCGCCATGGCGAGCACCCGGCCGGTCCCCGGCTCGACCGCCGCGATCGGCAGGGCGCGCTTGTTGTCGTACCCGTAGACGGCGGTGGCCTGCTGCTGCGCGGTCTGCTGGACCTTCGGGTCCAGCGAGGTGACCACGGTGTAGCCGCCGCGGCGCAGCGCCTGCTCGCGCTCCTTGACGGTGTTGCCGAAGGCGGGCTGGGCCAGCCACCACTGGCGGAGGTAGTCGCAGAAGAAGCCCCAGTCGTCGTGCCCCTGGGCGACCGCGGTGCAGCCGTTCGGCTGGGCGGTCGGGTGCAGGGTGAGCTTCTCCGCCTTGGCCGCGGCGGCCTGCGCCGCGGTGATCGCGCCGGTGTCGGCCATCGAGTCGAGCACGTACGCCCGGCGCTCCACCGCCCGGGCCTTGTCCCCGTCGATCGGGCTGTACTCGTCGGGCGACTGCACCAGCCCGGCGAGCAGGGCCGCCTCGCCCAGGGTCAGGTCGGCCGGCGCCTTGCCGAAGTAGCGCTGGCTGGCCGCCGCGACGCCGTACGCCCCGGAGCCGAAGTAGGCGATGTTCAGGTAGCGGTTGAGGATCTCGTCCTTGCTGAGGGTCTTCTCCAGCGCGGCCGCGTACCGGATCTCCTGGATCTTGCGCCCGACGGTCTGCTCGGTGGCGGCCTGCCGCTCCTCGGCGGTGCGGGTCGGGTCGGTCTTGAGCACGTTGCGGACGTACTGCATGGTCAGCGTCGAGCCGCCCTGCTCGGTGCCGCCGCCGCGGACGTTGGCGACCAGGGCCCGGGCGATGCCGCGCAGGTCGGCGCCGCCGTGGGAGTAGAAGCGCCGGTCCTCGGCCGCGACGATCGCCTGCCGCATCACCGGGGCGATCTCCGCCAGCGGCACGTCGGTGCGGTTCACGTCGTAGAACGTGGTGATCAGGGTCTTGCCGTCGCTGGCGTAGAGGTAGGAGCGCTGGGGCTGCGCGGGAGTGCGCAGCGCGGCGGGCAGTTCCGCGTACGCCCCGAGGGCCGCCTTGGCGACCTGCCCGCCGAGCAGGCCGCCCGGCAGCACGGCGAGCGCGAGGACGAGCCCGGCGAGGGCGCCGGCGAGGAGCACGGTGAAGAGCCGCGACAGCGGCGCCCGGAGTGACGGCATGCACCCCAGGATTACCGCGAAAGCCGCCAACCGGCCACCCCGCCAGCCAACTGTCAGTTACCTCACGGTGACTTCCCAGCTACGAGCGGGTCATCAGGTGGGCAGGGGGCCGTTCGGGGAGGATCCGGGCACGGTCGGGGTGGAGACGCTGGCGGTGGCGGCGTCCCGGGCGATGGCGGCGGGCACCAGGCGGCCCGAGCGGTAGCCGATGCCGATGCCGGCGACCAGCACGAAGAGCGCGCCGAAGGTCTGCAGTGAGCCGATCAGCGCGCCGCCGAGGCCGAGCAGCGGGGCGGCGATCATCAGCATCACCCCGTCGCCGTAGCTGAACATTCCGGACCGGGCCACCGACCACCCGGTGAGGACCCACCCGAGGCTGTAACAGGTGGCCCCGACCAGGACCAGACTGCGCGCGGTGGTACCGAAGACCGGCGTCTGCTCGGCCAGCCCGGCGAAGGGCAGCATCAGCACGGTGCCGGCGATGCTGACCAGCAGGCCGGCCGCGGCGACCCGGCGGCACCGGGTGGCGGCGAGCAGCCCGGTCAGCGCCAGCAGGGCGAGCAGGCCCAGCCAGACCGCCGCCACCCAGCCCACCAGGTAGAGCGGCTGGCCGTCGGCCGGGTAGGGGTCGTTGCCCACGCCGCCGTCGCTGGCCATCGCCACCAGGCCGTAGAGGATCGCGTACGCGGGCAGCAGCCAGACCGCCGCGCGGGCGAAGCGCCGTACCGACCAGGCCCAGCTCGCGTTGGTGGCCGGGGCGGCCGGACCGGGGTCGGAGACGAACGGCAGCACCCCGAACCCGCCCCCGGTACGCCGGGTACCCAGTGGGCCGGCGGGATCGTGCGCGCCGGGGACCGGGGTCCTGGACCACATGCTGTTCGCCGGATCCTTCATGCGTCACCTCGCTCCGCCTGCGGGTGCGGCGCGGGACGCGTACGGCGCCCCGACTCCTGCTCACCACCCGTCCTCAGACTGATCGTGGCAGGCGCCGGGGCGCCGTATGAGTGTTTCTCGCATTTGCCGCCCGGCTCGGACGGCGGCCGGATCAGCCCCGCTCGCGCTGGTCCGTGGGGTCGTTGAGCAGGCTGTCCGGGGAAACCGGCTCCGGCGCGGGCAGCCCCTGCGGCTTCGCACCGCCGGTGGCCTGCGCCTCGGCGACGCGTACCTCGTCGTGGATCTGCTGGGCCGCGGCGGCGGCGGCCTGCGCCGCCTCGGCGGCCTCGCGCTCCACCTGGATCGCGTGGTCGGCCGCCTCCGGCGCCGGGACGTCACCCACCATCTGGCCCAGACCGCCCAGCGCGCCGCCCATCCCCTCGAGGGCCTTCGTCAGCTCGGCCGGCACGATCCACACCTTGTTGGCGGTGCCGTTGGCGATCTGCGGCAGCGCCTGGAGGTACTGGTAGGCGAGCACCTTCTGGCTCGGGTTGGCCTGGTGGATCGCGTCGAAGACCGTCCGGATCGCCTTCGCCTGACCCTCGGCCTGGAGGATCCGAGCCTGCCGGTCACCGTCGGCGCGGAGCACGGCGGACTGTTTGTCGCCCTCGGCGGTGAGGATCTGCGACTGCTTGTGCCCCTCGGCCGTGAGGATCGCCGCCCGGCGGTCCCGCTCGGCGCGCATCTGCTTCTCCATCGAGTCGCGGATGCTCGGCGGCGGCTCGATCGCCTTGATCTCGACCCGGGTGACCTTGATGCCCCAGCGGCCGGTGGTCTCGTCCAGCACCCCGGAGAGGTGCCGGTTGATCTCGTCCCGGCTGGTCAGCGCGCGCTCGAGGTCGAGCGAGCCGATCACGTTGCGCAGCGTGGTGACGGTCAACTGCTCAATGGCCTGGAGGAAGTTGGAGATCTCGTAGGTGGCGCGAACGGAGTCGACCACCTTGAAGTAGAGCACCGTGTCGATCGACACGACGAGGTTGTCCGAGGTGATCACCGGCTGGGGCGGGAAGCTGACCACCTGCTCCCGCATGTCGACCTTGGTGCGCACCGCGTCGATGTACGGGATGAGCAGATTGAGCCCGGGGCTCAGGGTCCGCTTGTACTTGCCGAGCCGTTCGACGACGTCCTGGCGCTGCTGCGGCACGATCCGCACCGCCTTGATCAGCGTCACCACGACGATCAACGCCACGGCGGCCAACAGCACCAATGCAAAGTCCATACCGTTCACCTTTTCGCTTCGGGAAGCTCACCGGGGTGGGAAATGTCGTCCTGCCAGACCAGGGCGGTGGCACCCCGGACCTTGATCACCTGCACCCGCTCACCAGGCTCAAAGCGCTGTGTCACGTCGTACGAGCGGGCGGTCCACAGCTCGCCGTCGATCTTGACCATGCCGTGCTCGGCGTCCACCCGCTCCAGCACCAGCGCGGTGGAGCCCTCGATCGCCTCGACCCCGAACGGCTGGTCGCCGCTCTCCAACGCGGACTGCGCGTGCCGCCAGATGACCGGCCGGACCACCGCCACCGAGAGCGCGGAGACCACCGCGAAGACCAGCGCCTGGAGCGCCACCGGGGCACCGAGCGCGGCGGCCCCGGCGGCGGCGAACGCCCCGGCCGCGAACATGATCAGGAACAGCGTCGTCGTGAAGATCTCGGCGACCGCCAGCACCACACCCAGCACGATCCACACCACGGCGTCCACACGGCAATCGTGACACGTCGAAGCACGCAGCAGCGCCCCGCGATGATCAGTAAGCTCGGCGGCACCCGATCCCGCCCCACCGAGGAGAACGCCGTGCCCCTGCTGCCCGACACCGCCCGACAGGTCGACGCCCTGGTCAACCGGGCCCAGGCGGAGGGGCGTACGCCCTCGCTCGCCCTCGGGGTGGTCCGGGACGGGACCCTCACGCACCTCGCGGCCGCCGGCGAACACCCGCGACCGGACGCCGACCGGCAGTACCGGCTCGGCTCGATCAGCAAGACGATGACCGCGGTGCTGGTCATGCAGCAGCGCGACGCCGGCCGGCTCGCCCTGGACGATCCGCTGGAGCGGCACCTGCCCGGCACCCCGGTCGGCGCACTCACCCTGCGCCAACTGCTCGGGCACGCCAGCGGCCTGCAGCGGGAGCCGGAAGGTTCCTGGTGGGAACGGACCGAGGGGGTCGACCTGGCCACCCTCGTCGCCGGGCTGACCCCGGACAAGATCGCCTACCCGCCGCACCACGTCTACCACTACTCCAACCTGGCGTACGGGCTGCTCGGCGGGGTGCTGGAGCGGATCACCGGCACGCCCTGGTACGACCTGCTCCGCGAGCGGATCCTCGCCCCGCTCGGCATGCGCCGGACCACCTACCACGCCACCGAGCCGTACGCCCGGGGCTACGTCGTGCACCCGTGGCACGACACCCTGCGCGAGGAGCCGCGTACCGACACCGGCGCGATGGCCCCCGCCGGCCAGCTCTGGTCCACCGTCGAGGACCTGGGCCGCTGGGCCGCGTTCCTGGCCGACCCGACAGCGGAGGTGCTCGCGCCGCGGACGCTGACCGAGATGTGCGCGCCGGTGGTGATCAGCGACCTCGACTCGTGGACCGGCGGGCACGGCCTCGGCGTGGAGCTCTACCGGGTCGGCGACCGGGTGTACGTCGGGCACGGGGGCTCGATGCCCGGCTACCTCGCCGGGCTGGCGGTGCACCGGCCCAGCCGCACCGCCGTGGTGGACTTCGCCAACTCGTACGGCCTGCGCGGCGGGCACCACATCGTCGGGCTGGCCCGGCAGATCCTCACCCTCGTGCTGGACGCCGAGCCGGCCCCGCCGACCCCGTGGCGCCCGGCCGCGCCGCCCCCGGCCGACCTCGCCGAACTCACCGGCCGCTGGTGGTGGATGGGCGCCGAGTACGAGGTCCGCCCCGACGGCTCCGGCGACCTGCTCGCCGGCCCCGTCGGTCAGCCGGTGCTCCGGTTCACCCCGGAGGGTCCGGACCGCTGGCGCGGCCGCTCCGGCGGCCAGGACGGCGAGCTCCTCACCGTCGTCCGCGACGCGTCCGGCCACCCCGTCGCCCTGGACATCGCCACCTTCGTCTTCACCCGCAGCCCCGACCAGGAACCCTGACCGCCACCCGGTCCACCCACTCCCACCTGACCCGCCCCCTCCGGCCGCTCTCAACCACCCCCAACCAACCCAGCCCAGGCCAGGCCGGGTCGGGTCGGGTCGGGTCGGGCCAGGGGAAGCCAGGGCAGGGCAGGGCCCAGGCAGGCGGGTAGGTAGGCAAGCAGCCGCTATGGAGCTGATGACGTAAACGGATCAGTCCTGCCCTGCCACGGGCCAGCAGGGCAGGAGGCTGCGCAGGGACCAGGGACACCGATTCCGGCGAGAGCCTGAATCATCGACGTCATCAGGTTCGTAGCGCCCCGAGAACCACCCCGCCTCCGGACCGCGACCGGACCCCGCAGCCCGCCCGCGACGGGCCGGGGGCCGCCGTGACCGGCGGAGGGATCAAGCCTGACCGCCCGGAGCCGGTCACGGCGGCCCCCGGCCCCGAACAGCAACCACGGACCAACCCGCCGAACACGACGGGTCCCCGGCCCTGAACAGCAACCGACGACAATCGGCAACAGGACTACCCAGCCTCGGTCACGAAGTCGATCAACCGTTCCATCGCGTTGATCAGCGGCGTCTCCACGTCGGCGAAGCCGTCGACCCGGGACAGGATGCGCCGCCACAGGTCCGCCGGCTCAGCCACCCCGAGGGCCGCGCAGACGCCCTCCTTCCACGGCCGTCCGGGCGGCACCACCGGCCAGGCCGCGATGCCGAGCGCCGCCGGCTTGACCGCCTGCCAGACGTCGACGTACGGGTGCCCGGTGACCAGCACGTGCGGTGAGGTCACCTTCGCCACGATCCGGCTCTCCTTGGAGCCGGGCACCAGGTGGTCGACGAGCACGCCGAGCCGCCGGCCCGGGCCGGGGCCGAAGGCGCGGACCTCGGCGTCGAGGGCGTCGATGCCGTCGAGCGGTTCCACCACCACGCCCTCGATCCGCAGGTCGTCGCCCCAGATCCGCTCCACCAGCGCGGCGTCGTGCACCCCCTCGACCCAGATCCGGCTGGCCTTGGCGACCTGGGCGCGGACGTTGTCGACGGCGATCGAGCCGGAGGCGGTACGCCGCCGGGCCGCCGGCACCGGGGCGCGGGTCGGCCGGCGCAGCGTGACCGGCCGGCCGTCGAGCAGGAACGCCGCCGGCAGCAGCGGGAAGTTGCGCCGCCGGCCGTGCCGGTCCTCCAGCACCACCGCACCGGCCTCGAAGCCGACCACCGCGCCGCAGAACCCGGAGTCGGCGTCCTCGACCACCAGGTCCGGCTCGGCGTCCACCTCGGGGGTGACCTTCCGCCGTCGCCAGTCCCCCGCCAGCACGTCCTCGCCGTATCGCCCCGCCATGTGGATCACGCTAACCGGCGGTCCGGCGCGCCGCCCGGCGACGCGCCGCCGGTTCGCCGGCCGCCCGGCGTGGCGGACGCCGCCGACCCGCAAAAGGGGCGAAGAAGGCAGTTCGGGGCAGGCTACGCGGCCGGAGCGGCAGTCGAGACAGGGGCGGCGGGGAGCACGTACCCTTTCCGCATGTCCCTCCCCGCAACGGGCGCGGCCACGCTGGCTCCGCGCCGGTCCAGCCGGTTCGTTGCCTGGGCGCGCGCCTGGCGCGCCGGCCTGGTGCCCTTCGACGAGGTCGCCGACTCCGTCGCCGGCGACGAGGAGCACCTGGTCGCCGACGCCCCCGGCACCTGGACCGACGTCCCGCTGCGAGACGCGCTGCCCACCCTGGCCAAGCTCACCCCCGACGAGATCCGGCTGGTGCTGCCCGCGCCCGGCGACCCGCGCGGGCTGCCCGGGCCCGGTGACTTCGCCGGCGCGGCGCTGCTCGCCGGGGAGGCGGTGGTCGCCGGCGGCCTCGGGCTGATCCCGGAGGTCCGCAGCCACACCTCCGGTTCGGGGATGACCTGGGAGACGGTGCTCTGGCGGGTGTACCCGCTGCCGCCGAACGCACCCGCGGCGTCGCTCGCCGCGCCCGGCGCGGCCGAGGCGGAGGCGGAGCTGGCCGCGGCGCTCGCGGAGACCACCGCCGCGCTGACCCGCCTCGACGTCGCCCAGTGGCGGCCGGAGCTGGCCGGGGCCCTCGCCGCGCTGCGCCGGCCGGACGGCGCCACCGACCTGCCACCGGGCTTCGACCCGCGGGCCCGGCGGCTCTTCGCCCGGGCGGCCGTGCTGGACCGGGTGCTCGCCCTCGCCGGGCACAGCGCGCCCGGCGGGGCGATCAACAACTACGAGGCCCAGCAGCGCGACGCCGCGCTGCGCCCGCTCACCACCGCCTGCCGGCAGGCCCTGGTCGCCGCCTGCAACGCCCCGCTGCGCCCCTGACGGCGGAGCCGGGCGGCGGGGTCAGATCTCGTCGATCAGATCGGCGACGGAGTCGACGATCCGGGACGGCCGGTACGGGTACCGCTCCGTCTCGGCGCGGCTGCTGATCCCGGTCAGCACCAGGATCGTCTCCAGCCCCGCCTCCAGCCCGCAGAGGATGTCGGTGTCCATCCGGTCGCCGATCATCGCGGTGCTCTCCGAGTGCGCCTCGATGGTGTTCAACGCCGAGCGCATCATCATCGGGTTGGGCTTGCCCACGAAGTAGGGCTCCACCCCGGTCGCCTTCGAGATCATCGCCGCCACCGAGCCGGCGGCCGGCAGGGCGCCCTCCACCGAGGGGCCGGTCACGTCCGGGTTGGTGCAGATGAACCGGGCCCCGTCGTTGATCAGCCGGACCGCCTTGGTGATCGCCTCGAAGCTGTAGGTGCGGGTCTCCCCCAGCACCACGTAGTCGGGGGCGAAGTCGCTCAGCACGTACCCCACCGCGTGCAGGGCCGTGGTCAGCCCGGCCTCCCCGATCACGTACGCGGTGCCGCCCGGCCGCTGGTCGTCCAGGAACTTGGCGGTGGCCAGCGCGGACGACCAGATCGCCTCCTCCGGCACGTCCAGCCCCATCCGGACCAGCCGGGCCTGGAGGTCCCGCGGGGTGTAGATCGAGTTGTTGGTGAGGACCAGGAACGGCTTGCCGGAGGCACGCAGCCGCTTGATGAACTCGGGCGCGCCGGGCACCGGCTGGCCCTCGTGCACCAGCACGCCGTCCATGTCGGTGAGCCAGCTCTGCACCGGCTTGCGGTCATGCATCAGTCGTCGTCCCAAGGGGGTGTAGGGGTCGGTCGGGCTCATGGACGGCGGGCGGCGGGCACGCAGCACGGCGTCGGGCAGGTGTCCCACATCGGCAGCTCGCCGAGGCGCCGGCGCAGCCGCTCCCCGTCCGGCGCGGTCCGCTCGGTCACCAGCTCGCGGACCATGGTCACGAAGCGCGGGTCGGTGCCCGGGGTGCCGGCCCGGACGAAGTCCAGGCCGAACTGCTTGGCCGTCTCGAGCGCCTCGGTGTCGAGGTCCCAGACCACCTCCAGGTGGTCGGAGACGAAGCCGATCGGGCTGACCACCACACCGGTCACGCCGGACTCGGCGAGGCTGGCCAGGTGGTCGTTGATGTCCGGCTCCAGCCACGGCACCTGCGGCGGGCCGGACCGGCTCTGCCAGACCAGGTCGTACGGCAGGTCCGGGGCCGCGGCGGCGTGCACCAGCCGGGCGGCCTCCGCCAGCTGTGCGGTGTACCGGCCGCCGTTCGGGCCGGCGGTGGCGGCCATCGAGGTCGGGACGGAGTGCGCGGTGAAGACCAGCCGGGTGGTGTCCCGCTTCGCCGGGTCGAGCTGCGCGAGGGCCGCCTGCACCGCGTCGGCGTGCGGCTCGACGAAGCCGGGGTGGTCCCAGAACTGCCGCAGCTTCTCGATCACCGGGGCGTCCGGGCCGACGGCGGCGCGGGCGGCGGCGATGTCCTCCTGGTACTGCCGGCAGGACGAGTAGCCGCCGTACGCGCTGGTGACGAAGGCGAGCGCCCGCTTGACCCCGTCGTCGCGCATCCGGGTCACGGTGTCGGCGAGCATCGGGTCCCAGTTCCGGTTGCCCCAGTAGACCGGCAGGTCGATACCGTTCGCCGCGAAGTCCGCCCGGATCGCGGCGAGCAGCTCCCGGTTCTGCTCGTTGATCGGGGAGACCCCGCCGAAGTGCAGGTAGTGCTCGGCGACCTCCGCCAGCCGCTCGGGCGGCACGCCCCGCCCGCGGGTCACGTTCTGCAGGAACGGCAGCACGTCCTCAGGCCGCTCCGGGCCGCCGAAGGAGACCAGCACCAACGCGTCGTACGCCATGGCGCCATTCTCCCCCGACGGCCGTGACGGTTCGACGACCACCCCGGAACGGTCGGGTTTCGCGGCTGTCTCAGGCGCCGATCGCGTGGTAGCCGCCGTCGACGTGGACGATCTCACCGGTGGTGGCCGGGAACCAGTCCGACAGCAGCGCCAGGCAGGCTCGCGCGGCCGGCTCCTGGTCGGTGAGGCTCCACCCCAGCGGAGCGCGCTCGGTCCAGGCGTCCTCGAACTGGTCGAAACCGGGGATGGACTTGGCGGCGATGGTCCGCAGCGGGCCGGCCGCGACCAGGTTGCTGCGGATGCCCTGCTTGCCCAGGTGCAGCGCCAGGTAGCGGGACGCGGACTCCAGCCCGGCCTTGGCCACGCCCATCCAGTCGTAGACCGGCCAGGCCTTGGTGGCGTCGAAGGTGAGGCCGACCACCGCGCCGCCCGCGGACATCAGCGGCAGCGCCGCCATGGCGAGGGACTTGTAGGAGTACGTGGAGACCTGCAACGCGGTCGCCACGTCCTCCCAGGGGGCGTCGAGGAAGCCGCCGCCGAGGCAGCTCTGCGGGGCGAAGCCGATCGAGTGCACCACCCCGTCCAGGCCGTCGACGTGCTCGCGGACCTTGTCGGCGAGGCCGGCGAGGTGCTCGGCGTTGGTCACGTCGAGCTCGATCACCGGGGCCGGCTCGGGGAGCCGCTTGGCGATCCGCTCGACCAGGGAGAGCCGGCCGAAGCCGGTGAGCACGACCTGGGCGCCGTTCTCCTGGGCGAGCTTCGCCACCGAGAAGGCGATCGAGGCGTCGGTGATGACGCCGGTGACGAGCAGCCGCTTACCGGCGAGCAGTCCAGACATCGAGTGGTTCCTCCGTGCGTTCTTCTCGGGACGGATGGCTCAGTGGCCCATGCCCAGGCCGCCGTCGACCGGGATGACGGCGCCGGAGATGTAGCCCGCCGCGTCCGAGGCCAGCCAGGTGACCACACCGGCGACCTCGTCGGGCTCGGCGAACCGGCCGGCCGGGATGGCCTTGCGGTACTCGGTGCGGCGCTCCTCGGGCAGCGCGGCGGTCATGTCGGTGGCGATGAAGCCGGGTGCGACCACGTTCGCGGTGATGTTGCGGCTGCCCAGCTCCCGGGTGATCGAGCGGGCGACGCCCACCAGGCCGGCCTTGCTGGCCGCGTAGTTGACCTGGCCGGCGCCGCCGTAGAGCCCGACCACCGAGGAGATGAAGATCATCCGGCCCCACTTCGCGCGGAGCATCTTCGCCGAGGCCCGCTTGGCGCAGCGGAACGCGCCGGTGAGGTTGGTGTCCAGCACCCGGGTGAACTGCTCCTCGGACATCCGCATCAGCAGCGTGTCGTCGGTGATGCCGGCGTTGGCGACCAGCACCTCGACCGGGCCGAGCTCGGCCTCGATGGTGGCGAAGGCCGCGTCGACGGACGCGGAGTCGGTGACGTCGCACTTCACGCCGAACAGCCCGGCGGGAGCGTCGCCGCTGCGGTAGGTGACCGCCACCCGGTCGCCCTGCTTGGCGAAGGCCTGCGCGATGGCCAGGCCGATCCCCCGGTTTCCGCCGGTCACCAGCACGGTACGGGCCACGGGTCCCCCTCTGCTCAGCTGATCTCTGCGTCGGTCGGAGCCTAGGGGTTACCGGTAGGTAAGCGCTAACGCGACCAGGTCACACCGGGGTACGACGCCCAGGCTCGACCCACGGTGTGACGACGTCGCGGCGGCCGGTCCGTACGCTGCCGCTGATGGAGAAGACCCGGGTCGGGGACTGGTGGCGGGCGCTGCGGCGGACCGTCGCCGGGCCCGACGTCCCGCCGGCGCGGCTGCCACTCTCCCGCTGGCCCCGGCTGGCCCCGTACGCGGGGCCGGCCGGCCTGCTCGTGGTGGTCGCGCTCTTCGCCGTCACCCTGGCCGCGCAGACCGACCGGCGCCTGCCCGGGATCGTGGCGGTCCTGTTCGCCGGCCTCACGGTCGCACCGCTGCTCGCCCTGCCCCGGCGTCCCCTGCTGGCCTGGCGGCTGACCGTGGTGGCGCTGGCCACCTGCACCTTCAACGCGCCGGCCGGCGCGGCCTGGCCGTGGACCCCGGTGCTGGCGTTCGGGTCGCTGCTGGTGCTGGCGGTGGTGGCGACCCGGCTGGACCGGCCGGAGCTGGTCTGGGTGGGTCTGCTCACGCTGGTGCCGGTGGTCGCGCTGGTCGACCCGGACCACCGGATTGACGTCGTGGTGCCGGTCCTGACGGTGCTGGTCCTCGGCGACCTGGTGCGCGGCAACCGGCTCTCCCGCCGGGCGCTGGCCGCGCAGACCGCGCTCAGCGAGCGGGAGCAGGAACGCCGGGCGGTGCTGGAGGAGCGCACCCGGATCGCCCGGGAGTTGCACGACGTGGTGGCCCACCACATGTCGATGATCGCGGTGCAGGCGGAGACCGCGCCGTACCGCCTCGCGGACGTGCCGGACACCGCCCGCGCCGAGTTCGCCGGCATCGCCGGCTCGGCCCGGGAGGCGCTGACCGACATGCGCCGCCTGCTGGGCGTGCTGCGCAGCGAGTCCATCGGTCCGGAGACCGCGCCGCAGCCCGGCCTGGCGGACCTGGCGGCAATGGTGGACGCTGCCCGCCGGGCCGGCCTGGCGGTCACCCTGGACGCCCCCACGCCGGCCCGGGGGACGCCCGCGCCGGTCGGGCTGGCCGCCTATCGGATCGTCCAGGAGGGACTGGCGAACGCGGCCCGGCACGCGCCGGGGGCCGCGGTGCGGGTCACCGTCCGGCCCGGGCCGCACGCCCTGGCGGTACGGGTCGAGAACACCGCCGCGGACGGGGATCCGACGCCGGCCGAGCGGGGCGCCGGGCACGGGCTGACCGGGATGCGCTCACGGACCCTCGCGCTGGGCGGTACGTTCGCCGCCGGGCCGGCCGACGGCGGAGGGTACGTCGTCGACGCCCTGCTGCCGTACGACGGGGAGGACGGGACCGGATGATCCGGGTGCTGATCGCCGACGACCAGGCGATGGTCCGGCAGGGTTTCGGCGCGCTGCTGGCCGCCCAGCCGGACCTGCTGGTGGTGGGGGACGCCGCCGACGGCGCGGCGGCGGTCGAGGCGGCCCGCCGGCTGGACCCGGACGTGGTGCTGATGGACGTCCGGATGCCGGTGCTGGACGGGCTCGCCGCGACCCGCCAGCTGCTCGGCGACCGCCGGGCCGACCGTCCCCGGGTGCTCATCCTGACCACCTTCGACCTGGACGACTACGTCTACGAGGCGCTGCGCGCCGGGGCCAGCGGCTTTCTGCTCAAGGACGCCCCCGCCGCCGACCTGGTGCACGCGGTCCGGGTGGTGGCGGCCGGGGACGCGCTGCTCGCCCCGACCGTGACCCGCCGGCTGATCGCCGAGTTCGCCGCCCGTCCCGGGCACCGCCGACCCCGCCCGACCGACCTGGCCGGACTGACCCCCCGGGAGACCGAGGTGCTGCGCCTGATCGCCCGGGGCCGCTCCAACGCGGAGATCGCCGCCGACCTGGTGGTCGCCGAGCAGACCGTGAAGACCCACGTCGGGCGGATCCTGGCCAAGCTCCAGCTCCGCGACCGCGCCCAGGCGGTGGTCGTCGCGTACGAGACGGGTCTGGTGGCCGCCGGCGAGTAGCCCGGCTCGCCCTACCGGTGGGCGGGTGGGGGCCGGTCGGCCGAGTGCGGCGCGGCCGCGCACCGGGTGTACGATGATCCACGTTTGCGGGCGGTCGACCGCCCGCCTTCCGGGCCCCGCCGACCGCAGGAGGTGATCGCTGTGCGAGATAGCGATCCTCCCAGTCGTGGCCGGGCCGAACGTCAGCCCTGCTGAGCTACGACTCAGTCAGGTGAGCTGACCCAGCTCCCGCTCCCCCCGCGTGACCCTCGGCCCCGGCCGGGGTGACCGTGCTGCGCCGCCCCGACCCCGGGGCCGGCCACCGAGGAGCCCCCCGGTCACGACTTCGTGTGTGCGTCCT
Organism: Micromonospora sp. NBC_00898; assembly: GCF_045207895.1. NCBI lineage: Bacteria > Bacillati > Actinomycetota > Actinomycetes > Micromonosporales > Micromonosporaceae > Micromonospora > Micromonospora sp. NBC_00898. Next base: position 749,198 of record NZ_CP108775.1, on the reverse strand, counting down.
GCCTGCCCCTGCGGTCCCGTCGCGGATCGCCAGCCGCCACCGGAGCCTGTCCATGAGCCGTTACGTCGCCCCGCTGGGCTTCACCCTCGCCGCCGTCTGGGTTGCCGTCCTCTTCGTCCTGGCCGGCGGCGGTCACTGACCACCGCCGGCCGTCGGCCGCCGCGACCGACCACCGCCGCCCCGCGGCCGGCGCGCCCGGTCAGAGCAGGCGCGACGACCAGAGCAGGCTGAGCGAGCCCGCGCAGAGTGCCAGCAGAAGCGCGATCCCCGCGTACCACTGGGTGATCTCGCGCGGCTCGGTCCGGAACCCGATCGAGCTGCCCATGTCCTGGTAGACCCGCTTCAGTTCGCTGACCGAGGCGGCCTCGTAGAAGAAGCCCTCGGTGGTCTCCGCGAGCTGCGCGAGGGCCATCCGGTCCACCGGCACCCGCTGCGGCTGGCCGCCGATCTCCACCTGCCCCGAGTCGGTGCCGAACGCGATCGTGGAGACCGGCACGTTCGCCGCCTGGGCCGCCGCGGCGGCCTCCTCCACCGACCGCCCCGACGTGCGGTACCCGTCGGAGAGCAGCACGATCCGGGCCGGCGGGATGCCCGCCGCCCCGTCGGCCGGCACCGAGCGGATCGCCTCCAGGCAGGTGAAGACCGCCTCACCGGTGGCCGTCGACTCGGCCAGGACGAGGCCGTCGATGGCGGTGGTCACCGCCTCCCGGTCCTTGGTCGGTGAGACCAGCACGTTCGCCGACTTGGCGAAGGAGACCAACCCGAGGTTGTAGTTCGCCGGCAGCTCCCCGACGAACTGCTTCGCCGCCTCCTGGGCGGCCGCCAGCCGGTTCGGCGCCACGTCGTCGGCCTGCATGGACAGCGACACGTCGATGGCGAGCATGACGGTGGCCCGCTCCAGGGGCTCCTTGGTGTCCATCGCCGGCCGGGCCAACGCGGTGGCCAGCACGAGCAGGCAGAGCAGGAACGCGGTGGCCGCCGCGTGCCGGCGCCAGCCCAACCCCTTCGGCGCGACGGTCCGCAGCAGGTCCACGTTGGTGAACCGCACCGCGTACGCCCGTCGGTGCAGCTGCCGCCACACGTACGCGGCGGCCAGGGCGAGCACCGGCAGCACCGCCACCAGCCACCACGGTTGCAGAAAACGGATCATCGTGTCGTCCCCCGGGTGCGGGCGTGCCGCTGCGCGGCCACGAAGCGCACCATGTCCAGCAGCCAGTCTCGGTCCGTACGCAACCGCAGGTGGGCCGCGCCCGCGGCGCGCAGTTCCGCGGCGATCGCCGCCCGCTGCGCGGCGGCCGCCTCGGCGTACCGGCGGCGCAGCCGAGGGTCGGCGGTCTGCACCTCGTGCAGCTCCCCCGTCTCCGGGTCGACCACGGGCAGCACCCCCACGTCGGGCAGCTCCAGCTCCCGCGGGTCCACCACCTCGATCGCCAGCACGTCGTGCCGGACCCGCAGCTTACGGACCGGCCGGCCCCACTGCTGCGGCGGTGCCAGGAAGTCGGAGATGACCACTGCCACCCCGCGTCGGCGCGGCGGTCGGTTGAGCATGTCGACCAGCGCGCCGAGGTCGCTGCGCCCGGGCTGGATCCCGGCCCCGGCGATCGCCCGGAGCAGGCCCTGCGCCTCCTTGCGGCCGGCCCGGGCGGGCAGCCGCAGCAGCGTCCCAGGCCCGGTCGCCGGGGGTGCACCCCGCCACCGGCCGGCCTTCGCGGGCACCGGGGCGCCGGTGCCGACCACCGCCCCGATCCGGTTGCCGCCGCGCACCGTCAGGTGGGTCAGGGCGGCCGCCGCGGCGATCACCACGTCCCGCTTGAGCCACCGGCCGGTGCCGAAGTCCAGGCTCGCCGACAGGTCCACCGCCAGCCAGGTCTCCAGCTCCCGGTCGGCCACCGTACGCCGGACGTGCGGCATCGTGGTCCGCGCGGTGACCGGCCAGTCCATCCGGCGTACGTCGTCGCCGGGGCGGTACTCGCGGGACTCCCCCGCCTCGCTGCCCGGCCCGGGCAGCAGTCCGGCGTAGTCGCCTTGGAGCAGGCCGTCGAGCTTGCGGGTGACCAGCAGTTGCAGCCGGGACAGCACCATCGCGCTGCGGTCCGCGCCGGCCCCCGCCGGCGTGGGTGGGGTCACGGCCGCTGCCCGGGCCAGCCCGCGCCGGCCGGGGCGTTCGGCGGGGGCGGGGTGGCCTGCTGCCGGGGCGCGACGGCGGGCAGCGGGATGGTGGACATCACCCGGTGCACGACGTGGTCGGCGGGGACGTCGTCGGCGAGCGCGTCGTAGCTGAGCACCAGCCGGTGGCGCAGGATGTCCGGGGCGATGTCCTGCACGTCCTGCGGCAGCGCGTAGTCCCGGCCGCGCAGCAGGGCCAGCGCCCGGGTGGCCCGGACCAGCCCGAGCGAGGCGCGCGGGCTGGCGCCGTACTGGATGAGCTGCGCGACGTCCGGCATGCCGTGCTCGGCCGGGGTGCGGGTGGCCAGCACCAGCCGGACCGCGTAGTCGACCAGCGCGTTGTGCACGAAGACCTGGTCGGCCTTGCGTTGCAGGGCGATCAGGTCGGGGGTGCTGAACACCGGCGTCGGCTCCGGCGGGGCGACGCCCATCCGGTAGACGATCTCCCGCTCCTCGGCGTCGGTCGGGTAGCCCACCACGATCTTCATCAGGAAGCGGTCCCGCTGCGCCTCCGGCAGCGGGTAGACGCCCTCCTGCTCGATCGGGTTCTGCGTCGCCATCACCAGGAACGGGTCGGGTACCCGGTGGGTCTCGCCGCCGATCGACACCTGGCGCTCGCTCATCACCTCCAACAGCGCCGACTGCACCTTCGCCGGCGCCCGGTTGATCTCGTCGGCGAGCAGGAAGTTCACGAAGACCGGGCCCAGCTCGACGTCGAACTTCTCGCTGGACTGGCGGTAGATCCGGGTGCCAATGATGTCGGCGGGCACCAGGTCGGGGGTGAACTGGACCCGGGCGAAGGAGCCGCCCACCACCTTGGCGAGGGTCTCCACGGCGAGGGTCTTCGCCACCCCGGGGACCCCCTCCAGCAGGCAGTGCCCGCGGGAAAGCAGGGCGACGAACATCCGCTCGACCATCCGGTCCTGACCGACGATCACCCGCTTGATCTCGAACAGGGCGCGTTCCAGCAGGGTCGCGTCCTCGGCCGGGGTGGTGCCGACCGGCGGCGCCTCCGGCAGGGCCTCGGCGGGGGTCGAAGCGTCGGGCGTGGTCGGCTGGGCCACCGGTCCTCCACAGCATGGTCGGTCGTCGCGGCGTGGTGCGCATCAAGACTGTCATGCCCGGCTGAGAGCCGAGGGTGGGAGAGGACGATTTTCGCCACGCCGTCCCGTGGCCCGGAAAACGGTGAACACGGGTGGACAGGAAGGGGTACGGCCTGTGTACGATTCACCCCGTCGCCGGGCGGCTCCCCCCGTGGCCGCCCGGCGCTAAACTTCCCGGGAGCGCGGCCTAGACTCGCCCGGATGACGACTTCCCGCCCTGCCGACGAGGCGCCGATCTGCTCGGCGCGTGGTTGTCGTGCTCCCGCCGTCTGGGCGCTGCGCTGGAACAATCCCCGCCTGCACGAGCCCGACCGGCGCAAGACCTGGCTGGCCTGTCCCGAGCACCGCGAGTCGCTCGGCGCGTTTCTCGACGCGCGTGGCTTCCTGCGCGAGGTGGCGGCGGCGCCCGGATCGCCTACCCTCGAAGGGTGAGTGAGCGCAGCGGATCACCCCGGTGAACAGTGACGACCTCGCCGGGCCGCCGCCGGCATCGGCCGGGCCGCTGGAGCCGTGGCCGGACACCGTCCGCTGGCAGCCGATCTCCCCCGACCTGATCTGGGTGGAGCTGATCCGGCTCGGCGTGCTGCTGGCCGTCCTGCTGATCGGGCTCGGCCTCGGTTGGGCGTTCAGCGGGCACTGGCTCTTCGGGGCCGCCCTCGGCGTGGTCGTCCTGCTGGCGGGCTGGCGGGTGGCCGCCATCGTCCGGGCGGTGCACGCCTGGGGGTACGCCGAGCGCGAGCACGACCTGCTGGTCCGGCACGGGCTGCTGGTGCGCCGGCTCTCCATCGTCCCGTACTCCCGGATGCAGTTCGTCGACGTCAGCGCCGGGCCGCTGGAGCGGGCGTTCGACCTGGCCACCGTGCAGTTGCACACGGCCGCGGCGGCGAGCGACGCGCGGGTGCCCGGGCTGCGGCCGACGGAGGCCTCCCGGCTGCGCGACCGGCTGACCGCGCTCGGTGAGGACCGGGCGGAGGGCCTGTGAGCGACGGTCCGGCCGACCCGCGGCCCGACGCGCCGCGACCCCTGGGCCCCGAGCCGGTCCCGCCGCCCGCCGGCCCCACCCGGCCACCCTCACCGCACGCGCCGCGACCCGCCGCCCACGAACCCGCCCAGCCGCCCTGGCCGGCCGGACCACCCGGCGCCCCCGGCCCGGCTCACTGGCCGGCCGCGCCGCAGCCCGGTGCGGCAGCGCCGGGGACGGCCGGGCAGAGCTGGCCCGGGTACGGCTGGTCGGGGGCGCCCGGCGTCGCCGCCCCGCCCGGCGAGGAGCCCCGGCAGCGGCTGCACCCGTTGAGTCCGGCGCTGCACGGCGCCAAGTCGCTGGTCGTGGTGATCGCCGGTCTCTCCTGGTCCACGCTCTCCCGGGTGGGCTTCGGCTGGTTCGCCGCGATGGCCGGGGTGCTCGCCCTCGGCGCCACCGTGCTGGCCGTGATCAGCTGGTACAACACCGGCTACCACATCGTGGGCCGGGAGCTGCGGGTGCACGAGGGGCTGATCTGGCGGCGCACCCGGGCCATCCCGCTGGAACGGTTGCAGGCCGTCGAGGTGGTCCGGCCGCTGCTCGCCCAGCTCACCGGGCTGGCGGAGCTGCGCCTGGAGGTGGTGGGCGGGGGCAAGACCGAGGCGCCGCTGGCGTACCTGGGGGTGGCCGAGGCGGCTGCGCTGCGCCAGCGCCTGCTCGCCGTCGCCGGCCGCGCGCCGGCGGCCGTCGCGCCCGCCGGCCAGGCGGCCGCGCCCGCGGTCACCGGGCGCCGCCTGCACACGGTACGCAACGCGGACCTGCTGGTCAGCCAGCTGCTCACCCCGCAGGCGTTCCTGCTCCCGTTCGGTGTGGCCTTCGTGGTGGCGCAGTTCCTCTCCGAGGGGTCCTGGTCCTTCATCGCGGTCGCCAGCACGCTGACCGCGATGGCGGGCGTGCTGCTGCAACCGGTCCGCCGGGTTCTCGACGACTGGGCCTTCCGGCTGGACCGCGACGACGACACGCTGCGCATCCGCAACGGCCTGCTGGAGACCCGGGCGCAGACGGTGCCGCTGCACCGGGTGCAGACCGTCGGGGTGACCTGGCCGCTGCTGTGGCGGATGAAGGGTTGGCTGCGGCTGCGGCTGGAGGTGGCCGGCTACTCGGCCGCCGAGCCGGACGACCGGAACCGGCCGGACCGCCTGCTCCCCGTCGGCGACCTGCGCACCGGCGAGCTGGTGGTGGCGGAGGTGCTGCCCGGCGTACGCCTGACCGCGCTGCCGCTGACCCGGCCGCCGCGGCGGGCCCGCTGGCTGCGCCCGCTGAGCCGGTCGGCGGTCGGCGCGGGCCTCGACGACCGCGTCTTCGCCGCGCGTTCCGGGCTGCTCACCCGACAGTTGGCGATCGTCCCGTACGCCCGGATCCAGAGCGTGCGGGTGACGCAGGGGCCGGCCCAGCGGCGGCTGCGGCTGGCCACCGTCCACGCGGACACGGCCGGCGGGGCCGGCGCGACGGCGCACGACCGGGACGCGGCCGAGGCGTGGGAGCTGGCGGCGGAGCTGACCGCCCGGGCGCACGCCGCCCGCCGCGCCGACGGAGACCGACGGGCCTGACCCGGCCGTGCGGTCGCCCGTGGCGCGCCCCGCGCCGCGTCGGCAGCCGGGCCCGCCACGGGCGGCCGGCACCGCGTCGGCGGTCGCCGGGCCACGGCGTCAGCGGTCGCCGAGCACCGCGTCAGCGGTCGACCGGCAGTGCGTCAGCGGTCGGCGGCAGTGCGGAGGGGTCGGCGGTGGCGTCGCGTCCCGCTGTCGGTTCGGCACGGATCGCCCGGTCCGCCGCCGGGCCGTCGTCGAGCGCCGCCCGCTGCGCCGGCGGAGGCGTGCTCCGCGCCCGGCGGGCCGCCCACCAACGCTCGGCCAGGCCGACGACGAGGAAGGTCATCCCCACGTACGCCCAGCCGACCAGCACGTCGATCATGTAGTGCTCGCCGCTGTAGACCAGGGTGAACGTCATCACCAGCGGGTACGCCAGCAACAGCGGCCACCAGCGGCGCCGGGTGGCCCCCATGAAGAACAGCACCACGAAAAGGGCGAACGCGGTGTGCAGCGAGGGCATCGCGGCCACCGGGTTGGCGGCGATCTGGCCGGCGTTGAGCAGGTTGCCCGCGCCGTGCATGCCGAAGGCCTTCCAGCCCCGGGTGGAGATCCGGGCGACCTCGGTGAGCAGGCCGTTCTGCGCGGCCCACCACGGCGGCGCGGCCGGGTAGAGGAAGTAGGTGACCAGCCCGGCGGCGCACAGGAAGCCCCAGCGCCGCATGTACGCCGCCCAGCGGGTCCGGTCGCGTAGCCAGAGCACCGCGGCGGCGGCCAGGGTCACCACGAAGTGGGAGAAGTAGGTCCAGCTGGCCAGCACGTCCCACCAGTGCACCTCGGGCCGGTACAGGTGCTGCTGCAACCAGACGGTGGGCACCTCGCCGCCGGTGGCCCAGCCGAACAGGAAGCGGTCGGCGACGATCAACTCCAGCGCGTGCGGCGTCGCCCCGTTGTCGGCGAACCCCCGCGAGAGGTTGTACGCGGCGAGCAGCAGCACCACCGGCACCCAGTCCCGGGCGAACCGCAGGTGGCTGCGCCACGGCCGGGAGGAGTTCCAGGCGATGGTGGCCGCCCAGATCCACACGAAGGCGTACGCCGGGTCGGTGGGCAGGCCGATGGCGAACCAGCCGGCCAGGAACGCCACCGCCCAGATCGCCATGGCGACCGCTCGGCGGCGCCCGCTGTCGGGCGACGCGGGCGGGCCGGTCCGGGCGGGGGGCTGGGGATCTGTCACGACGGCCATCGCGGTCAAGGTTAACGGCGGCCGACGCGGGGACCGACGGCGACCACCACCCACTGGTCGACCATGCCGGTCGGACCGGCATGGTCGACGGCCTCGGCCGGGTCGGGCCGGTTGCGCCGGTTGTCGCCCGGCGTCACCCCGGCGGCGGGCCAACACCTACGCTGGAACCATGCACGAGCCGCCGGAGCCCTCCTTCGCGCCGGGCCTGACCGCCCGCGTCGAGCTGACCGTCACCGATGCCGACACCGCGCAGGCGGTGGGCTCCGGGGACGTACCGGTGCTCGGCACCCCCCGGGTGCTGGCCCTGGCCGAGGCGGCGACCGTGGCCGCGACCGCCACCCGGATGCCGGCCGGGCAGACCACCGTCGGGCTGCGGGTCGAGCTGGAGCACCGGGCCCCGACGCCGGTCGGCCGGACGGTGGTCGCGCAGGCCCGGCTCGCCGCGGTCGAGGGTCGCCGGTTGCACTTCGAGGTGACGGTCGCCGACGGCGCGGAGACCGTCGCCGAGGGACGGGTGGAGCGGGTGCTGGTCGACCGGCAGCGCTTCGTCGAGCGCGCCTCGCGGGCGTCATGACCGGCCGCTTCGTCGAGGTCGCCGACGGCGTCCACGTGCTGCGCGAGCCGCTGCTCCAGGTCAACGTGACGCTGGTGGTCGGCGACGACGCGGCGCTGCTGGTGGACACCCTCTCCACCGCGGGCCAGGCGCGCGACCTGGCCGCGGCGGCCCGGGCGGTCACCCCGCACCCGTGGATCGTGGTCAACACCCACCACCACTTCGACCACTGCTTCGGCAACGCCACCCTGGCGGCCGACCCGCCCCGCCCGGTGTACGCACACGAGGTGGCCGCCGCGGCGCTGCGCGAGCGCCCCGACCAGCTCCGCCGGGCCGCGTACGAGGAGGTGCGCGAGGAGCGGCCGGCACTCGCCGCCGAGCTGGCCGACACGGTGCTGCTGGCCCCGACGCACACGGTGATCACCGAGACGGTGCTGGACGTCGGCGGCCGGCGGGTGCTGCTGCGCCACCCGGGGCACGGGCACACCGACGCCGACCTGGTGGTGCACGTGCCCGACGCGGACGTGCTGGTCGCCGGTGACCTGGTCGAGCAGAGCGGGCCGCCGGCCTTCGAGGAGTCGTACCCGCTGCAGTGGCCGGACGCGGTCGCCGACCTGCTCCGGCTCACCACCCCCGCGACGGTGGTGGTGCCCGGGCACGGTGACCCGGTCGACGTCGAGTTCGTCCGCGCCCAGCACGCCCAGCTGGTCGAGCAGGCCTGGATGATCCGCGCCGGCCACACCGGCAGCGCCCCGCCCGAGCGGGTGGCCGCCGAGTCCCCCTTCGGCGCCCGCCCCGGCCTCATCGCCGCCCGCCGCGGCTACGCCGAGCTGGACGGCACCCCCTAACCCCCCTGCTCCCCCATTTCCGCGCCCGCCCGGCCGCGAGATCGCCGGACGACGGGGGCGCGGGGGGTTGTCGGGGGTGGGGCGGAGGTGGGTCAGGAGGGGAAGCGGCGGGACAGATCGGCGCGGGTGGGCATCGCGACGGCGCCGCCGGGCGACTCGCAGACCACGGCGGCCACCCGCAGGGCGAAGGCGACGCGCTGCTGCCAGCCCACCGGGTCGGTGGGCTCGCCGTCGGCGAGCAGGTCGGCGATGAGCGCGCCCATCACCGAGTCGCCGGCGCCGGTGGCGTCCACCGCCTCGACCTTCGGCGCCGGGATCCGTACCACGTCGGGGCCGGCGGCGACCAGCGCGCCGGCCGCGCCCAGGGTGACCACCACGGTGCCCGCGCCCAGCTCACGCAGGTACGCGGCGACCCCCTCGACCGGCTCGCGGGGGTAGAGCAGCTCGGCGTCGGCGGTGCTGAGCTTGACCAGGTGCGCGCTCGCGGCGAACTCGGCCACCACCTCACGCAGCCGGGGGAGGGCCTCCGGCCCGTACAGCAGTCGGGGGCGGACGTTCGGGTCGAACACCCGCAGCGCGCCGGCGATCGACCAGGCCCGGCGCGCGGCGGCGAGCACCGGCGGGTCGAGCAGCACGATCGATCCGCAGTAGAGCACGTCGGCGCCCTCGACCAGGGCCACGTCCAGGTCGTCGGCGGTGAGCAGGGCGTACGACCGCGGCTCGCCGTAGAACCGGAAGTCGGGTTCGGGGCCGGCGAAGGTGGCCACCGCGAGGGCGGTCGGCGCCTTGACGGTCACCGTCCCGGTCAGCCCGACGCCGGCCGCGCTCAGGAAGGCGCGGATCCGGTCGGCCAGCGCGTCGTCGCCGAGCGACCCGACGAACTGCACGTCCCCGCCGAGCCGGGCCACCGCCACGGCCACGTTGAGCGGCCCGCCGCCGATCGCCTGCCGGTAGACGGGCTGCCCGTCGTACTCGGCGTCGAGCAGGTCGACCAGTGCCTCGCCGAGCACCACCGCGTACCCCATGTCCCCTCCAGCGTTCCGATCTTGTCGCACCAGGCTGGCACACTCCCGGCATGAGAGGCGCTGAAGCCACGGTATTGGCGTACTGGGCCGCGTGCGAGGCACGTGACTGGGACACGTTCGGTGGGCTGCTCGCCGACGACGTGGTCTACGACCTGCCGCAGACCCGCGAGCTGATCCAGGGCCGCGCCGCCAACCTGCAATTCAACCGGGAATACCCGGGCGACTGGCACGTGACCGTGACGCGCGCCGTCGGCGACGGGCGGCGGGCGGCCACCTGGACGGCCTTCACCGTCGACGGCACGCCGGTCCCGGCGACGACGTTCTTCGACCTCGACGGGTCCGGCCGGATCGCGCGCATCACCGAGTTCTGGCCGGAGCCCTACGATCCGCCCGTCGGCCGGGAGCACCTCGTCCAGCGATACTGAGACATCAAGGTTCGGCTACTGCGCCCGCTGTCGCCGGCTGGGATGGCGCTTGCCGGATGGGCTGCCGCGCCACGTCCGAAACCAACACCCTCCCCACGGTCACCTGCTCCGGCCGCTGACTTCCCGCCGAAACGATCAAGAGGTTCGCGTCTCCGGAACGGCTCCGGCGGACGCAAACCCCTTGATCAACAGCGAGGCCCGGACGGGCCGGGCCGGGTCAGCGGACCATGGAGCCGACCACCGGCTTGGTGAGCAGGGCGGACTGGTTGCGCTGGATGCCCGGGTCGAGGGTCTTCGCCACGAAGATTGCGTGCCAGATGCAGAAGATCAGCACCGTCCACACCTTGCGGGAGTGGTCGGCCTCCTCCCGCTTGTGCTCCTCCAGCAGCCGCATCGCGTACGACAGGTCGAGCAGGTCGCCGGCGCCCGAGGTGGACAGGATGTGCCGGGCCCACTCGTACATCTCGCCGCGCAGCCAGACCCGGGTCGGGGTCGGGAAGCCGAGCTTCTTCCGGTTCACGATGGCCGGCGGCACCACGCCCTGCAACGCCTGGCGCATGGCGTACTTGGTGGCGTCGGAGCGGGGCGGGAGCTTCAGGTCCACCGGGATGCCGGCAGCCACGTTGAAGACCTCCCGGTCGAGGAACGGCACCCGCACCTCCAGCGAGTGCGCCATCGAGATCCGGTCGGCCTTGACCAGGATGTCGCCGCGCAGCCAGGTGTAGAGGTCGACGTACTGCATCTTGGTGACGTCGTCCAACTCGGTGCACTCGGCGTAGATCGGCGCGGTGACGTCGGTGTAGCGGACCGAGGGGTCGTAGCGGCGCAGCAGGTGCTGCTTCTCCTCCTCGGTGAACATCCGGGCGTTGCCGTAGTAGCGCTGCTCGATCGGGGTGGTGCCGCGCTCCAGGAAGCTCTTGCCCTTGACCCCCTGCGGGATGGCCTTGGAGACCGCCCGCAGCCCCTTCTGCACGCCGCCGGGCAGGCCGTTGACCGTGCCGAGGGAGAGCGGCTCCCGGTAGATGGTGTACCCGCCGAAGAACTCGTCCGCGCCCTCGCCGGACAGGACCACGGTGACGTGCTCGGCGGCCTTCTTCGCCACGAAGTAGAGCGGGACCAGCGCAGGGTCGGCCACCGGGTCGTCCAGGTGCCAGACGATCTTCGGCAGCGCGTCGATCATGTCCTGCGGCCCGATCTTGGTCGGGATGGTGGTCACGTCGAGGTGCCGGGCCGAGTCCTGGGCGACGTCGATCTCCGAGTAGCCCGGGACGTCGTAGCCGACGGTGAAGGTGAGGATGTTCGGGTTGAACTCGCGGGCCAGCGCGACCACCGCGGTGGAGTCGATGCCGCTGGAGAGGAACGAGCCGACCGGCACGTCGGAGCGCATGTGCATCCGGACGCTCTCCCGCAGCGTCTCCCGGATCTCGTGGTACAGCTTCTGCTCGTCGGAGACCGGCGCCGGCCGGAACACCGGCCGGTACCACCGGCGCACCTCGATCCGGCCGCCCGGCGTCCAGGTGAGGTACTCCCCCGACCCGATCCGGTTGATCCCCTGGTGCAGGGTGCCCGGCTCGGGGACGTACTGCAGGGTCAGGTAGTGGCTCAGGTTGGCCGCGTCGATCCCGGCGTCCCCGGCGTACGCCGACTGCGCGAACGGCAGCAGCGCCTTCTTCTCGGAGGCCAGGTAGAGGCCGTCGGCGGTCTCCAGGTAGTGCAGCGGCTTGATGCCGAAGTAGTCCCGGGCGCCGAACGCCCGCCGCTCCTGCCGGTCCCAGATCACGAAGGCGAACATGCCGCGCAGCTTGGTGAGCACCTGCTCGCCCCAGTAGTGGTACCCGGCGACGATCACCTCACCGTCGCCGTTCGTGGCGAACTGGGCGCCGAAGTCCCGGATCAGCTCGTCCCGCAGCTCGATGTAGTTGTAGATCTCGCCGTTGAAGGTGAGCAGGTAGCGGCCGCCCGCGTAGGGCAGCGGCTCGTGGCTGAGTGCCACGTCGATGATCGCCAGGCGCTTGTGCGCGAACACCCCGTCCGCGTACCGGCCGGAGGCGTCGCCGACCACCTCGACCCCGGTCTCGTCCGGGCCGCGGTGGTGCAGGCACTCCAGTGCTCCGGCGATGTTGTCGCGGTGGGCGGCGGCGTCGCCGCGCGCGCTGAAGAAGGCCAGGAGTCCGCACATGGTGGTCATCTTCCCACGCGGCCGGAGCGGACGTCGCGGCACCGCAGGCTCTCCCCACGACGGTCCGCGCGGTACCGTCTGGACCAGCGACGAGGCGCAAGGAGGCGGATCATGGCCGAGGAGCGGGCGCAGCAGGGCAAGCCGGCGGACGGTACGGAGTCACACGACCCGGACTTCCCCGAGGCGTTCCTGGCGTTCATGCGGCAGGGCTGGCGGGACAGCGAGCTGCCGGTGGGTCCCCGGCCGGAGGTGCCCAACTACGCGAAGCGGCGGGCCGCGCTCTCCGCGGCGTTCCCCGGCGAGACGCTGGTCATCCCCACCGGCGGGGAGAAGGTACGCGCCAACGACACCGACCACCCGTTCCGGCCGGGCAGCGACTTCGCGTACCTGACCGGCGACCACGATCCGGACAGCGCGCTGGTGCTCCGCCCGAACGGTTCCGGGCACGACGCCACGCTGTTCATGCGGCCCCGGTCGTCGCGCCGGACCGACGAGTTCTTCCGCAGCCGGCACGGCGAGCTCTGGGTGGGCCGGCGACACACCCTCGGCGAGAAGTCGACCGAGCTGGGGCTGCCGACCGCCGACCTGACCGAGCTGGACGCGGCGCTGGCCGGCTGCGCGCCGGGGCGTACCCGGGTGTTGCGTGGTTTCGACGCCCGGGTGGACGCGGCCGTGCGCCCGTACGACGGCGCCCGCGCGGAGGGCCAGCCGGCCCGCGACCGGGAGCTGGCCATCGCCATCTCCGAGCTGAAGCTGGTCAAGGACGAGTGGGAGATCGCCCAGCTCCAGGAGGCGTGCGACGCCACCGTCCGCGGCTTCGAGGACGTGGCACGGGCGCTGCCGGCGGACCGTGGCGTCTCGGAGCGGCTGCTGGAGGGGATCTTCGCGCTGCGCGCCCGGCACGACGGCAACGAGGTCGGCTACAACTCGATCGTCGGCGCCGGCGAGCACGCCACGATCCTGCACTGGGTGCACAACAACGGCGCCACCCGCCCGGGTGAACTGCTGCTGATGGACATGGGTGTGGAGAACCGCAACCTCTACACGGCCGACGTGACCCGGGTGCTGCCGGTCGACGGCCGGTTCACCCCGCTCCAGCGCCAGGTCTACGACGCGGTGTACGCCGCCCAGCAGGCCGGGATCGACGTCATCAAGCCGGGCGTGGCGTTCCGGGACGTGCACCTGACCGCGATGCGGGTGCTCGCCGAGGCACTGAAGGACCTGGGCCTGCTGCCGGTGAGCGTGGACGAGGCGATGGACCCGGCCTCGACGGTCTACCGGCGGTGGACCCTGCACGGCACCAGCCACATGCTCGGCATCGACGTGCACGACTGCGCCAACGCCCGCAAGGAGGCGTACCGGGACGGTCCGCTCGGTGAGGGCTACGTGCTGACCGTGGAGCCAGGGCTCTACTTCCAGCCCGAGGACGAGCTGGTCCCGGAGGAGCTGCGCGGCATCGGCGTGCGGATCGAGGACGACATCCTGGTCACCGCGACCGGGTCGGTGAACCTGTCGGCCGGCCTGCCGCGCCGCTCCGACGAGGTGGAGACCTGGCTGGCCGAGCAGCGCGAGGCGGGTCCGCGCCTGCCCGGCTGACACCCGAGGTACGACAGCGGCGGGCCCGCCGCCGGCGTCTGCGACGTTTCCCGTCGTTCTGGCGCCGGTGGCGGGCCCGTCGCCGTTTGCGCTACTAGCGGATCGTTTCCGGCCACTCGGCATCGGTCAGGCCGCTCGACCGGATATGAGAGCAATGCGTGATTTTTTCGGATAAGCGCATCTCGCGAGGATCCTTCTCATACGGTGCGTATCAGAGGCTACAAGGCGATTTGTAGCTGGTCGCCCCGGCTCGTGCCGTGCGACCGCTCTGATGAAAACCGAAAGGGCGGAAGGCTCTGATGTCCAACGACGTAACGACTTCCGACGGCGGGGCCCCGATGACCCCACCGACGAGCAGGCGGCGGGCGCTCTGGGTCGCCACCGGCGTGGCCGGGCTGACCGGCGTCGTCGGTCTGGCGGCGCTGGGTGGCCTCGCCACCCGTGACAACAAGCCCGATGACGCGCAGCGCGTATCGAAGAACCACGCGGCCGCGCCGCAGAACATGAGCGACGCGAGCAAGAGCGACGGCCAGGACGCCGGCGCATCCGACCGGGACAACAAGGACCAGGACAACAAGGACAAGGACAAGGACCGGGACAAGGGCGACGAGGTTCGGGAGGTGGCCTGTGACGACGATGATCTGATCGAGGCCCTCGACCATGCCAACCGGGATGAGGGTGGCACGCTGAAGCTGGCTCCTGACTGCCAGTACGAGCTGGACCAGTTCGACAAGAAGTCCGAGGCGGGCCTGCCGACGATCAAGCAGGAGATCACGATCGAGGGCAACGGCGCGACGATCAAGCGGGAAGCCGAGGACGGGTTCCGGATCTTCCGGGTCGCCGACGGCGGTGACCTGACCCTGAAGGACGTCACCGTCAAGAACGGCGCCGCCGGCGAGCGCGAGCGCAAGCCGGTCAAGAAGGCGTCGGCGCCGGCGCAGAAGCGCACCGGCGACGCGACCGGGACCGCCGACGCCGAGGCCCCGGCCGCGAAGCGGCCGACGCTCACGGCGCCGCCCCGGTCGAGCATGGACGGCAGGCACGGCGACGAGCACGAGGGCGACGGCGGTGGTCTGCTGGTCGAGCGGGGCGGCAAGGCCCACGTGGTGAACAGCAAGTTCGTCCTCAACAGCGCCGAGGACAACGGCGGCGCGATCGCCAACTTCGGCCGGACCGAGGTCGAGAACAGCACCCTCGACAACAACCACGCCGGCGAGAACGGCGGCGCCATCTTCAACGCCGGTGTCCTCGAGGTCGAGGGCGCCCGCGACGGCAAGGGCGCCGAGTCCCGCATCACCAACAACACCGCCGGCGAGAACGGCGGCGGCATCGCCAACGGTGAGGGCGAGGACAAGCACAAGCGCCCCATGGGAGACCTCGTCGAGGGCAGCCGCGACGGCCACGACGACGGCAAGGCCGGCACCGTGGAGATCGAGAAGACCCTCATCGAGGGCAACACCGCCAAGAAGAACGGCGGCGGCCTGTTCAGCAACGACGGCTTCGTCGACGTCAGCTGGACCTTCGTCAGGAACAACACCGCCGAGAACGGCGGCGGCATCTACGCCGTCGACACCGTCCTGACGGTCAAGAACAGCACCGTCGAGAAGAACAAGGCCCACAACGACGGCGGCGGCATCTACAACGTCAACAGCGACGAGAAGCACGACAGCACGCAGTACAGCAAGGACAAGGACGAGAAGAAGCGCGGCACGGCCACCGTCACCGACAGCGAGATCCTCGAAAACAGCGCGGGCCGCTTCGGCGGTGGCATCTTCAACGGCGAACCCTTCGAAGAGTACTGGGCTGGCAACACGGCCGCCCCGACCGCCCGGCCCAACCACAAGGACCACGACGACGACTTCGAGGCCACCCTGGTCCTGCGCGACACCAAGATCAAGGAGAACTTCGCCGGTTGGAACGGCGGCGGCATCTACAACAACGAAGGCAAGGTGACCCTGACCAACACCAAGGTCACCAAGAACAAGGCCAACAACGGCAACGACAAGGACCACCACGGGATCGCCGGCGGCATCTTCAACAACGATGGCAAGGTCAAGCTCGACGACGACTCCACCATCACCGACAACGACCCCACCAACTGCGCCAACACCGTCGAGGACTGCTTCGACTGAACCACCACATAACGCCGGAGGTCCCTCTCCCCCACGCGGAGAGGGACCTCCGGCCATCTGTCGAGTGGTACGGGCGGTGGCGGTCCCGACCGTCACCGTTGACCCTCCTCGGCCACCACCGCGAGCTTTCCGCCGCCGGCCACGTCCTCGACACCCCTCGTACCGGCCCGGCAGGCACGTCCACACTCCTGCCGGTCGCGCTGCCCGCATACCGAATGCGGGGCTTTTTCGCATACGCCCACATGGTGAAGAAGATTCCCATACGGTGTTGTTCAGCAGCTACAACCGATTTGTAGCGAAGGCCGCCTCGCCAGGGCGAAGCGACCTTGTCTGGTACGAGGAGAGGGCAGAGACCTCCAATGTCCAACTACCTTCGCGATAACGATGACGCCACCCGCAAGACGAACTCCCCGTTCCGCCGGCGCCGGCTCTGGCTCGTCACCGGCGTTGCGGGCCTCACGGGAGCGGTCAGCCTCGCGGGCGTTGCCTACGCCACCACAGGGGCAACCGGCGGGCACCGGCTGACCGACGTCAAGTGGTCGACCGCCCAACTGGTCAGCGACGACGGCAAGGACCAGGACAACAAGGACCGGGACAAGGACAAGGACCAGGACAACAAGGACCGGGACAACAAGGACCAGGACAACAAGGACCGGGACAAGGACAAGGACCGGGACAACAAGGACCAGGACAACAAGGACAAGGACAAGGACCGGGACAAGGGCGACGAGGTTCGGGAGGTGGCCTGTGACGACGATGATCTGATCGAGGCCCTCGACCATGCCAACCGGGATGAGGGTGGCACGCTGAAGCTGGCTCCTGACTGCCAGTACGAGCTGGACCAGTTCGACAAGAAGTCCGAGGCGGGCCTGCCGACGATCAAGCAGGAGATCACGATCGAGGGCAACGGCGCGACGATCAAGCGGGAAGCCGAGGACGGGTTCCGGATCTTCCGGGTCGCCGACGGCGGTGACCTGACCCTGAAGGACGTCACCGTCAAGAACGGCGCCGCCGGCGAGCGCGAGCGCAAGCCGGTCAAGAAGGCGTCGGCGCCGGCGCAGAAGCGCACCGGCGACGCGACCGGGACCGCCGACGCCGAGGCCCCGGCCGCGAAGCGGCCGACGCTCACGGCGCCGCCCCGGTCGAGCATGGACGGCAGGCACGGCGACGAGCACGAGGGCGACGGCGGTGGTCTGCTGGTCGAGCGGGGCGGCAAGGCCCACGTGGTGAACAGCAAGTTCGTCCTCAACAGCGCCGAGGACAACGGCGGCGCGATCGCCAACTTCGGCCGGACCGAGGTCGAGAACAGCACCCTCGACAACAACCACGCCGGCGAGAACGGCGGCGCCATCTTCAACGCCGGTGTCCTCGAGGTCGAGGGCGCCCGCGACGGCAAGGGCGCCGAGTCCCGCATCACCAACAACACCGCCGGCGAGAACGGCGGCGGCATCGCCAACGGTGAGGGCGAGGACAAGCACAAGCGCCCCATGGGAGACCTCGTCGAGGGCAGCCGCGACGGCCACGACGACGGCAAGGCCGGCACCGTGGAGATCGAGAAGACCCTCATCGAGGGCAACACCGCCAAGAAGAACGGCGGCGGCCTGTTCAGCAACGACGGCTTCGTCGACGTCAGCTGGACCTTCGTCAGGAACAACACCGCCGAGAACGGCGGCGGCATCTACGCCGTCGACACCGTCCTGACGGTCAAGAACAGCACCGTCGAGAAGAACAAGGCCCACAACGACGGCGGCGGCATCTACAACGTCAACAGCGACGAGAAGCACGACAGCACGCAGTACAGCAAGGACAAGGACGAGAAGAAGCGCGGCACGGCCACCGTCACCGACAGCGAGATCCTCGAAAACAGCGCGGGCCGCTTCGGCGGTGGCATCTTCAACGGCGAACCCTTCGAAGAGTACTGGGCTGGCAACACGGCCGCCCCGACCGCCCGGCCCAACCACAAGGACCACGACGACGACTTCGAGGCCACCCTGGTCCTGCGCGACACCAAGATCAAGGAGAACTTCGCCGGTTGGAACGGCGGCGGCATCTACAACAACGAAGGCAAGGTGACCCTGACCAACACCAAGGTCACCAAGAACAAGGCCAACAACGGCAACGACAAGGACCACCACGGGATCGCCGGCGGCATCTTCAACAACGATGGCAAGGTCAAGCTCGACGACGACTCCACCATCACCGACAACGACCCCACCAACTGCGCCAACACCGTCGAGGACTGCTTCGACTGAGCAACTGGACAGCGAACAGCCGGATGGAAAAGGTCGGCCCCCTGCCACCGAAGGTGGCAGGGGGCCGACCCGCGCGAACTACTCCTGGACGAAGACCGCCACGCTGCGGGCCGGCACGGTGAACGTGCCGCTCGCCTTGTCGAACGACGCCGTCCGGAGCACCGGGTCGGCCGAGTTCGCCAGCACCGGGTGCAGCGCCACGTCCGCCCCGCGCAGGTCGGTCACCGTCTGCTCCGCCGCCTCCGGGGTGGCGTTGAAGACCACGGTCACCGACTTCCACTTCCCGTCCAGCCCACGGCCGTCCAGGGTCATGGTGAGCACGCCCGGGGTCTCCTTTTCGCCCGAGAGCGGGAAGGCGACCCGCTTCTGCACCTGGTCGGCGGTGGTCAGCCCGAACACCGGCGAGGACCCGCGGACCTTCAGCAGCTCCGCGTACCGGGCGTCGGCCAGGTTGATCGCCGCGCAGTCCGGGACCAGCTTCTCATCGGCCAGCAGCGGCTTCGCGTACGACCACTTGCTCTCGTTGTCCTGCGCCGGCGGGAGACCGGCGCCGAAGCCGTTGCCCTGCGCGCAGTCCCAGCGGATCTGGTTGAACCAGTCACCGGAGTTGAACGAGTTGCGGTCCAGCGACTTGGAGCGCAGCCGCTCCGAGCCGGCCGTCACGAAGCCCGTCCCCTGCCCGAGGGCGGTGGTCGCCAGAGCGAGCACCTGCATCCGGGCCCGGTCCTGCGCCGAGGTCCCCTGCGGCAGCTTGTACGCCAGCGCGTCGTACAGGATCTCGTTGTCGTGCGCGTCGACGTAGGTGATCGCCTCGCCCGGCGCAGCGGTGTAGCCGGCCGGCGCGCCGTTGTAGTCCACCTGCGCGCCGGTGACCGGGTCACCCGACGAGTTGGTGAACCGGTAGCCGCGCAGGTTGCCGGTCAGCCCGACCTTGATCAGGTCCTGGGAGTGCAGCAGCCGGGCCTTCTGCTCGGCCGCCGACCCGTTCACCGGGTCGCCGTTCGGATCGGTGTACAGGCCGGAGGCAAAGCCCTGGATCCGCGGATTCCCGTCGAACGGGCCGCCGCCGCGCACCGCGTCGCGGAGCCGGTCGTTGAAGGTGCCGATCCCGGTGCCGGCCATGTTGGCCTGGGTGGCCTGCACGAACCGGGCGTCGTTGGCGACCTCGCCGAAGTTCCAGCCCTCGCCGTACAGCAGGATCTTCTTCCCGTCCACGCCGTCGCGCGTGACGGTGAGCTTGTCCAGCGCGGCCCGGACGGCCAGGATGTTCGCCTTCGGGTGGTGGCCCATCAGGTCGAACCGGAAGCCGTCCACCTTGTACTCCTTGGCCCAGGTGACCAGGGAGTCCACCACCAGCATGCCCATCATGGCGTGCTCGGGGGCGGTGTTGGCGCAGCAGGTCGAGGTGGCGACGCTACCGTCCTCCAGCAGCCGGTGGTAGTAGCCCGGCACCACCTGGTCGAGCACCGACTTCGGGTCGGTGCCGGCGGCCGAGGTGTGGTTGTAGACGACGTCCATCACCACGCGCAGGCCGGCCTGGTTCACCCCGGCGACCATCTGCCGGAACTCGGTGGTCCGTTTCGCCCCGGCCGGGTCGACGGCGTAGCCGCCCTCCGGCACGGTGTAGTGCAGCGGGTCGTACCCCCAGTTGAAGCCGTCCTTTTCCGCCACCGCGGCGACGCACTTCTGCTGCTGGTCGGAGTCCGGCGGCAGCGCGGCCAGGTCACAGGCCGGCTGCTGCTGGTCGGCCCGCTTCTCGGGGATGGTGGCGAAGTCGAACGCCGGCAGCAGGTGCAGGTAGTTGACCCCCGCGTCGCCGAGCGCCTTCAGGTGCTTCATGCCAACCGTGTCCGGGTCGGTGAAGGCGAGGTAGGTGCCCCGCCGCTCGGCCGGCACGCTCGCGTCGGCGCTGGAGAAGTCGCGCACCGACAGCTCCTGGATCTGCGCCTTCGACGACGGCGCCGCCGCCGGCTTGCGCAGCTTCGCCCAGCCGGCCGGCGCGAGGGCCGGATCGTCGAGGTCGACGATCTGGCTGTGCGTCGAGTCCGGCGCCAGCGCCACCGAGTAGGGGTCGGTCACCGAGGCGGTGACCACCTTCTGCGCCGCCGGCTGCCAGGCCTCCACCTGGTACCGGTAGTACTTGCCGTGCCACGCCTTCGTGCCGCGCACCGACCAGACGCCGGTGCGGTCGTTGCGGCTCATCGACACGGTCCTGGTCGGCTCGGCCGTCGGCGAGTCGAAGAGCTGCAGCGACACCGTGCGCGCGGTGGGCGCCCAGACCGCGAGGGTGGGCACCTTGCCGGCGAACGTCGGGCCGAGCTTCGCCGTGGTGGCGGCTCGGTAGACGTCGTCGAGCACGCCCGGGATCTGCACCCCGGTCGCGCCGAGCAGCGTGCCCTCGGCGTCCCGCTCGGTCACCACGAGCTGCCCGCGCAGCGCCGCCGGCACCTTGGCCAGGTCGGCCTGGTCGAGGGCGAAGGCGTGGTACGCCCACAGCTGGGGGTACGCCTGCCGCTGCGCCTCGGTCAGCCCGTTGCGCTGCGCCCGCAGCGGCAGGGTGGTGTACGTCCCGGCCAGCTCGCCGTCGGTGATGCTCAGCCCGCCGGTCGGGGCGGCCACCAGGGCGTACCGCTTGCCGTCGGTCGGCCCGGTCTGCCAGGCGACGGTGGACCGGTCGATCCACTGCGCCTTCTGCTTGGTGATGTCGACGTCCTTGGCCATGCCCGAGGAGGTGGACGGCAGCAGCCGGCCCTTGACCCCGGCGAGCAGCCACACCTCGTGCCCGGCGGTGGCGAAGTCCAACCGCTGGTCGTCGGGCTGATCCTTGGTGTCGCCGTTGTGGATGATGTAGTTCAGCCCGGTGGCGCCGGCCGCGAGCGGCACCCGGAAGACCGCGCCGAAGGAGTCGACCTTCTCCGGCTTGAGCGGGCTGCCCCAGTCGGTCGGGTTGGCGGCGCCGTCCCAGAGGTGCAGGCCCCAACCGTCGTAGTTGTTGTCGGCCTTGCGCCAGTGGATGACCGCGGTGCCCTGGTCGACCGCCGGGTCCGGCTCGCCGGTGGCGGCCTGCCGGGTCGGGTAGAGCGCGCCGTCGCCCTGCTTGACCCAGACCTCGCCGGTCTGGGTCACGTCGATGGTGCGGTCGTTGCCGACGTCCTTGTTTCCGTTGGCGTCGACGACGAGGAAGCCGACGGACTTGGCGCCCGGCTTCAGCTTGACCCAGGCGAACCGGCCGAACGAGTCCTCACCGGCGAACGGCTGCCCTTTGGGCCACTCGGTGGCGTACGCCGGGTCGATGTCGCCCCAGGTGTAGAGGCCCCAGTCGGCGTATCCGCCGGCCGGGCGCTGGTAGTGCACCACCGCCCAGTCCCGGGAGGCGCTCTGCGCCGGGGTGCCGACCACGCCGGTGGCGCTGGCGCTGGCGACCCGGCCCTTACCGTCGCGGACCACGGCCTTGTACTCCACCTTCGTGCCGCCGGCCAGGCCCGTGAGGTCGTGGTAGACGGTGTACGGTGCCTTGTGCGCGCTGCCCAGCAGGGTCCACTTGCCATCGGGGACCCGGGCGGCGAACGTGACGGTGGCCAGTGGGTCGCCGGTCACCTGGGCGGTGACGGCGGCCTTGGTGGCGACCGGGGCGTCGCCCGGCTCGGTGATGGTGATGCCCGGGGCGGCGCCGGCCTGCGGGATGGCTCGGTCGGCCTTGAGCACCACGGCCGACATCGCCGGCACGGTCACGCTCAGCTTGCCGTCGGCGCCAGCCGTGGAGCCGGCCGAACCGCCGTAGATGCCGGCAAAGGTGGCGCCGGCCGACCAGGTGGCCACGGAGACAGTCTGCGCGGTGGCGGCGTTGTTGACCGCCACGACGTATTCGGTGCGGTCGGACGGCAGGATCCGGGAGAAGGCGAAGACGCCCTGGCCGTCGGCCGCGTACCGGGTGACCTGGACGCCGTCCCGCAGCGCCGGGTGCGCCTGCCGCAGCTCGCCCAGCTCGGCGATGGTGCGGTACAGCGGGTGGCTCTTGTCGTACTGGTCGCCGGCGTGGGTACGGGTGGTACCGATCAGGTCGTCGTCGAGGTAGTCCGCCGTCTTCGTGGCGAACATGTCCTGCCGGGCGTCCTTGTCCCCGCCGGGGCCGGTGAAGCCCTGCTCGTCGCCGGAGTAGACGACGGGCTGGCCGCGGGTGAGGAACATCAGCTGGTGGGCGAGCTGGTCGCGCTTGAGCTGGCTGGCGTCGTCACCGCCGGTCGCGGCGATGAACGAGCCGATCCGGCCCATGTCGTGGTTGCCGAGGAAGGTGGTCAGCCGGTTCGCGTCGGTGTCCCGGGCGGCGTACAGGTCGTCGCGGGCGTACATGTCGGCGAGCGCCTTCGCGGAGCCGTCGGCGGCGGTGTAGCCGCGGGCCGCCTCCTGGAAGGAGAAGTCGAGGGTGGCGGGCAGGCCGCCCTGCCGGACGTACGTCGACTCGATCTCCTGGTCGGCGCTGTAGACCTCGCCGAACATGAAGAAGTCCTTCTTGCCGGCGGACTCCGCGGCCCGCTTGATGCCCTGGCTGAACTGCGGCCAGAAGTCGAGGTTGGCGTGCTTGACGGTGTCCAGCCGGAAGCCGTCGACGCCGGTGGAGCCGATCCAGTCGCCGTAGACCTTGGTCAGCCCGCGGACCACCTCGGGACGCTCGGTCCACAGGTCGTCCAGACCGAAGAAGTCGCCGTACTCGCTGTTCTCGCCGGCGAAGGTCGAGTCACCGCGATTGTGGTACATGGTCGGGTCGTTCAGCCACGCCGGGACCTTGACCTTCGCGTCGGCGGCGGTGGCGAAGGTCGGCGTGTAGGGGAACGACGTCAGGTTCACCTTCGGGAAGTCCCGGGTACCGTCGGCGTAGTTGCGGTCCTCGAAGGCCCGCCCCTGGCTGTCCTTGTACGGCGCGGTCTTCTTGTCGACGTAGGCGTACTTGTTCTCGGCGTACTTGATGACGTCGGCGGTGTGGTTGACGATGACGTCGAGGTAGACCTTGATGCCCCGCTGGTGTGCGAGGGTGACCAGCTTCTTCAGCTCCTCGTTCGTGCCGAAGTGCGGGTCGACCTGGGTGAAGTCGGTGATCCAGTAGCCGTGGTAGCCGGCGGAGACGTCCGCGCCGGCGCCCTGCACGGGCCGGTTCTTGAAGATCGGGGCGAGCCAGATGGCGGTCGTCCCGAGGCCCTGGATGTAGTCGAGCTGGTTGATGACGCCCTTGAGGTCGCCGCCGTGGTAGAAGCCCTTGTCGGTCGGGTCGTAGCCGGTGCTCAACCGGTCGCCGGTCAGGCTGCCCTTGTCGTTGCTCCTGTCGCCGTTGGCGAAGCGGTCCGGCAGGACGAAGTAGAACTGGTCGGCCTTCGCGGTGTTGGCGCTGGCCTTGAGCAGGGCCTCGGCGGACGGCTCCTGGCGCCACTGCGCCGCGCCGGCGGCCGCGAGGAGGTCGGTGCGCGGGGCGCGATCGGTGGCGTCGGCGCCCAGCTGGTGAACGGCGACCGGCGTGCCGACGAGGGCGAGGGTGAGGGTGGAGACCAAGGCGAGCAGCGCCTTGCGGGATATCGGCGGGGGTTTCATCGACGGCCTTCCTCTGGTCGCTGATTCGCCCGCACGCTAGCCCTTGCCGAAACATTCTGCAATACCTTGCAAACCGAGTCGCAACAAAGCAGTCGTCTTGCGAAACATGACAGCCTGTCGGCGCAGCGCGACGGTCGCGGATGGTGAACGTCGGCCGGCCCGCCCTGCGGCGGCGGCTCATAGACCGGCGCAGCCGACGGTGCAGCTGGCCGGTCGCGTCGTACCGGTGTCCTCGAAGTGGAAGCGCAGCGGCACCGACGCGCCGGCCGCCAGGTCCACCCCGCTGCCGTACGTGAGGACACCGTCGGAGAAGCCACCACCGCCCTGCTCCGCCCCGTCCACCCAGGACGTGACGAGCCGTCCGCGCGGGAAGACCAACCGGACCGTCCAGCCCCGGGGCGGGGGTGCGGTCAGCCGATGACGCAGGGCGCGCCGTTGACGGTGCACTGACCCGGCTGGTCACCGCTGCCCGTCCGGCTGAACCGCATCTGCACGACGGCGTTCTGCCCGGCCCCGAGCGGGCCCGTGCCGCGCAGCACGAACGAGCCGCTGCCCTGGGAGGTCACCGACAGTCCCGAGCCGGAGGACGCCTGCATGCTCTTCACGTTGCCCGGGAAGAGCAGCTCCGCCCGCCAGTCCTGACCCCGGGCGGAACCGTTGCTGACCGTCAGCCGGGCCTCGAAGTAGTCCCGCCCACTCGCCGTGGCCTGGTAGCGCGCGGTCAGCGTGCCCGTCCGCGGCGCGGCGAGGGTGGCCGACGCCGACGCGGACGGCCTCGCCGAGCTGGCCCGCGGCGACGGGGTCACGCTCGGCGAGTCGGTCGGCGAGGCGGTGGCGTCGACGGCGACCGGCGGAATGTCGGTCGGCGCCGCGGACGCCGTCTCGGCAGCCATGGTGGGCAGGTAGATCGGCGGCGCCGGCGCCGGCGCCGTCGACTGCCGCTCCGGCCCGCGCAGGGCGAACAGGGTCACGAGCAGCAGGACGGTCAGCAGGCTGACGCCCAGCAGCACCACGATCCAGGGCACCGACGTCAGCACTCTCGCCGCGGACGACGACCCCGCCCGCTCGTCATGCCCGATGCTCATCAGATCCCCCCTCGTCGGAGCCGACGCGCCAGCGTAGCCAGCTTGATACGGCTGCCGCAGCGCGCCCACCCCGATCCGACCGTCCGGTCGGTGGGCCACGGAAAACGGTTGGCTACCCGGCGGCGGTTCGGGTCTACTCACGACCATGTCCGCGCTGATCCCGCCCACCGAACGGGTGCACGCCAGCTTCCTCGCCGCGATGGCCGAGTTCCAGGCCGAGGGACGCGGCGACCGCCAGGACCACACCGCGGTCGGCAGCGAGATCCGGGAACACCGCGCCACGTGGCACACCGTGCCGGGGTTCGCCCGGTACATCGCCGAGCTGCGCGCACAGGAGCGGGAGGAGACGCCCCGCCCGCCGGGCCGGGTGCCCGCCACGACCCTCTGGTGGACCGACGGCGACGAGTACCTCGGACGGATCGCCATCCGGCACCGCCTCACCCCGTCCCTGCTCGAAGTGGGCGGCCACATCGGCTACGACGTCCGCGCCGGCGCGCGGCGACAGGGCCACGCCACCGCCATGCTGCGCGCGGCGCTGCCGGTGGCCCACGCGCTCGGCGTCGACCCGGCGCTGGTCACCTGCGACGTGGACAACATGGCCTCGCGGCGGGTCATCGAACGCAACGGCGGCGTGCTGGAGGACGAGCGGGCGGGCAAGCTCCGGTTCTGGGTGCCGACCGCACGGTCCTGACCACGGCCCGTCACCCACCGGTCAGGCCGTCCGGATGACGGTGCAGATGGCCGGGCCGTCCTCGGTGGCCCGCAGCAGGTAGCGGTAGCGCTCGCCCGGCACCGCCCGGCCCTGACTGTCCAGGAACTCCCACCGCACCGCCACCTCGGTGAGCAGCGCGGAGATCTGCTGCACGTCCTCGAACTGGGCGTTCGCCGCGACCAGTTCACGCTCCTGGTAGTCGGGGGCAGCGCCGACGAAGGAGAGCGCCACCGCGGCCGGCGAGGTGAACGAGAAGCTGTAGGTGTCCGCGACCACCAGCCCGGGCAGGGCGTAGCAGCCGGCGATGGCGGGCACGTCGCCGGCGGTCAACGCCACGCCGTACCGGTCGAAGAAGTCGGTGAGCGCGTCCAGATCCGTCGAGGCCTTCACGCCGGTCTCAATTGCCGCGCACGCGGCCCGCCAAACCTGGTCAGCGCGGCGGGATGCGGACCTCGATCTCGGCGCCGAGCTGGGCGTCGCCGGTGAGGTCGAGGTCGTCGCCGCTCCAGAACCGGCCCGGGTCGTACCAGTTCGGACGGCGGCCGGCGGGCAGCAGCCCCATCGCCTCGTACGTCACCGCCACCACTTCGGCGCAGTACGCCGTCTCCAACGCCCGGTCGCGTACCGGCACTCCCGGGGCGTCCGGTGTGGCCGGTGTCGGACGGCGCACAGTGGGCACCCTGCCCCGCGCCCAGCGCCAGGCGAGCTGGGCGGTGGACGGGAACGGGGTGCCGTCGAGCCGGGCGACGGTCCGCAGCACCGCCTCCTCCATCGCGGCGTCGGCCGACGGTTCGAGCTGGCGCAGCCAGGCGCGCTGCCCGTACCGGTTCGCCCAGACGCAGACCGCGTCCCGGAGGTCGTGCAGCTGCACGCCGCGCTGGTGGCTGCCGGTCCACATGTCGGGCAGGGAGCGGCCCAGCTCGGCGTGCCACATCAGCGGCGGCATGTCGTCGAGCACCACCGCCATCCCGACGTGGTTCACCGGGCTGTTGGTGGTGATCTGGATCGCGCGGTCGGGGACGCTGCGGCCGCGGAACACCCACACGTCACCGGTCCGGGTCAGCTCCACGGCCTCGTCCAGGCTGATGCTCATGGACGACTACCCTAAGCGGATGCGGCAACGGATGCGTTGGTGGAAGGTGCTCGGACTGGCCGGCCTGGCCGGCGTGGCGGCGTCCGGGGTGGTCATCGCCCGGGCCGAACGGCGCCGGCGGGCGTACACCCCGGAGGAGATCCGGGACCGGCTGCGCGAGCGGCACGCGAAGGCCGCGGGGGGCACCACCCCGGCCGACGACCGGGCCTGACCCGGCGCCGCGCCGCTCACCCGCCGTCGCGGGCCGCGCGGCGCACCGCCTCGTCGAGCGCCTCCCCGGTACGCCCGACCAGCGCGCCACCGTCGTCGAGCAGCAGGATCGGGCGCTGGATCAGCTCCGGGTGGGCCACCATGGCCTCGATCCACCGGGGCTCGTCGGCGTCGTCGCGTGGCCAGTCCGCCATGCCGAGGGCGACCGCGGCCGGCTCCCCGGTGCGGCAGATGTCCCACGCCCGGGCGCCGAGCCGGCGCAGCACCTCGGTCAGCTCGGCCGCGCCCGGCGGCTGCTCCAGATACGCGCGCAGCCGGTACGGCACCCGCGCCTCGTCGAGGGTCGCCCGCGCGCCGGCGCACTTCGAACAGGCCGGGTTGTGCCAGATCTCCATGACCGACATGGTGGCAGATCCCGCGTCCCGTCCCCACCGGACGTCGTGCGGGGCAGCCGAGGCCGTACTTTCCCCAGGTTGTGCGGGTCCGGGCCGGTCGAGACCCGACGGGCGCGGGGCGGTCTGTGGGCGCTCGCGGGCGACCTGGGCGGGCTGTCCGGTTCCGGTGGGACCGGCCTGTGCCTGGTGTCCGGTTCATGGCCCGACGTCCGGTGGGTGGGGTCCCCCGGCGGTGGAATGGGGGGCGGGGTCGGGGCGTTGTACATGGCATACCACCGCGGGTCTCGCCCGGTGGTGGGGCCCGGAGCCCTGGCCGTGGGAACACCCGACCGGCCGGCCCGGTTACATCCCCCGGAACCCTGGCCCCCAGCCGGAACCCCGGGAACCCTCGGGAGCCTGGTGGAATGTGCCGCCGGCCCGGGTCGTTACACCCCCTGGACGCCCGAGCAGGTCCCCCCTGATCGCCGGGCCGATCCCCCTCAAGACTTTCCCCCCTTCGCGCGGCGCGACCGCACCCCCGTGCGGGTGTCGTGCACACCCCCAGAGCAGAGGAGCACGCCATCATGCGTACCGATCTGATCCGCGCCACCGTCCTGACCGCCGCTGGTATCGCCGCCACCGCCGGTGGCATCGCCGGCCCCGCCGTCGCCGCCCACGCCGCCCCCGCCGCCAAGGCCACGGCGCAGGTGCAGACCGACCGCAAGCACGGCGGTGAGCGGGAACTCAACGTCCGCTACCAGGCCCAGCCGAACTTCTACTACTGCGGCCCCGCCGCCACCCGCAACGCCCTGTCAGTGCAGGGCAAGGCCATCGACGTCGACGCCATGGCCAAGGAAATGGGCACCACCGAGAACGGCACCAACAGCGTCAACGACATCACCCCGGTCCTGAACAAGGAAACCGGTAGCAACGTCTACCACAGCGTCGAAATCCGCAGCCCCAAGGCCGACGACACCCAGACCGACAAGCTGCGCGCCGACATCGTCCACACCGTCGACAACGGCCGGGCCGTGGTCGCCAACATCGCCGGCACCACCACCGACACCGACGGCAACACCCACTCCTTCGAAGGCGGCCACTACATCAGCGTCGTCGGCTACCGCGACGACGGCCACACCGTCACCATCGCCGACTCCGCCGACCCCAACATGGCCTCCTACCGCATCAGCGTCGACAACCTCGCCGACTGGATCGCCACCCGCGGCTACACCGCCTCCTGACCCAACACACACCAACCAACGAAAGGGCCGACCCCCACACGGGGGCCGGCCCTTTCGTCATGTCCGGGTAGGCGTCGGGTCAGCGCTCGCTGCCGGCACGGACCGGCTCGGCCTCGTCGGCCGCTCCCGTCGTGTCGAGCCGATGGGCCCGGCGGCGCAGCCACCAGGTGCTGCCGAGCCCGGCGAGGATCGCGACGACCAGGCCCGCCCAGGAGATGTCCTTGAGCCAGTGCTCGGCCGCCCGACCCACGCTGAAGAGCAGGTAGGTGGTGCCGAAGGCCCAGACCAGGCCGCCGGCCGCGTTCGCCAGCAGGAACCGGCGGTACGGCACGTGCAGCGCGCCTGCCAGCGGGCCGGCGAGGATCCGCAGCAGCGCCACGAAGCGACCGAAGAAGACCGCCCAGACGCCGTGCCGGGCGAAGCTCTGCTCGGCGCGGGCGAGCTGCGCGGGGCCGAGATGTCGGGGGAAGCGCCGGCCCAGCCGGGCCAGCAGCGGACGCCCGCCCCGGCGGCCCACCGCGTACCCGATCGAGTCGCCGACGATGGCGCCGGCCGCCGCGGCGGTGGCGACCCACTCCGGCTCGACCACGCCGGCCGCGGCGAGCAGAGCGGAGCTGACCAGGACGATCTCGCCGGGCAGCGGCACACCCATGCTCTCCACGCCGATCACCGCGGCGACGATCAGGTAGACCACGCCCGGCGGCAGCGCGGAGAGCCAGTGTTGTACGTCGACCACCGCCACCCCTTCCGATCCGACCTCGAACCCTACCTCCGGTCCCATGGCACGGCCGCCCGCTCAGCCAGCCACCACCCGTCCGGACCCGCCCCGACGCGTCACCGTTCCGGACGTCGTCGTCCACCGGCCCGCAAGGCCGGGTGATCTGTCGTTCCGGGCACCCGGCGGCCAGGACGCACGGTGCCGGCGGGCGGCAAGGGCGCCGAGCGGATGCGGGCGGTCAGGCCGGGAGCGGGGTGAGGAATTCGAGGCGGTTGCCGTGCGGGTCGTGGGTGTGGAAGCGGCGCATGCCGGGGATCTCGTCGTCACCCCAGGTGACCGGGTGGCCGGCGGCGGCCAGCCGGGCGGCGAGGTCGTCGAGGTCGGGGCGGAGCAGCGCCGGGTGGGCCTTGCGGGCCGGCCGGAAGTCCGCTTCGACGCCGAGGTGCAGTTCGGCGTCGTACCCGGTGAACCAGCAACCACCACGGGCGGCGAGGGCCGGTGGTTTGGGCTTCTCGGTCAGGCCGAGCAGGCCGGTGTAGAACGCCCGGGACGCGGCCTCGGAGCCGGGTGGGCAGGCGAGCAGGACGTGATGGATCATGGTGGGCACCTCCTCGTCCCGAACCCTGGCACGAGGTTGCGTCAATAGCAAGACGGACGTACGGTTTTGTTGGAAGCGAGAATCGGCGGTAAGTGCCACCTAACCTGGGCGGCGCTCCGGCCGGTGCGACAGACTGCTCAGGACTACTCACGGTCGCTGGTGTGAAGGAGTACGACGTGGCGAGCCTCGACACCTTCGGTGCGAAGACCCAGCTACGCGTCGGAGACGCGAGCTACGAGATTTTCAAGATCAGCAAGGTGGAGGGCCACGACCGGCTGCCCTACAGCTTGAAGATCCTCCTGGAGAACCTGCTGCGGACCGAGGACGGCGCGAACATCACCGCCGACCACATCCGCGAGCTCGGCGGCTGGGACCCGACCGCCGACCCGAGCGTGGAGATCCAGTTCACCCCGGCGCGGGTGCTCATGCAGGACTTCACCGGCGTGCCCTGCGTCGTGGACCTGGCCACCATGCGGGAGGCCGTCCGCGACCTCGGCGGCGACGCCACCAAGGTCAACCCGCTCGCGCCGGCCGAGCTTGTCATCGATCACTCCGTCATCGCCGACCTGTTCGGCCGCGAGGACGCCTTCGCCCGCAACGTCGAGCTGGAGTACGAGCGCAACAAGGAGCGCTACCAGTTCCTGCGCTGGGGTCAGACCGCGTTCAACGAGTTCAAGGTCGTTCCGCCCGGCACCGGCATCGTGCACCAGGTCAACATCGAGTACCTGGCCCGCACGATCATGGAGCGCAACGGCCAGGCGTACCCGGACACCGTGGTCGGCACCGACTCGCACACCACCATGGTCAACGGCCTGGGCGTGCTCGGCTGGGGCGTCGGCGGCATCGAGGCCGAGGCCGCGATGCTCGGCCAGCCGGTCAGCATGCTGATCCCCCGGGTCGTCGGCTTCAAGCTGCACGGCGAGATGCCGGCCGGCACCACCGCCACCGACCTGGTGCTCACCATCACCGAGATGCTGCGCAAGCACGGCGTGGTCGGCAAGTTCGTCGAGTTCTACGGCCCCGGCGTGAGCGCCGTGCCGCTGGCCAACCGGGCCACCATCGGCAACATGTCCCCGGAGTACGGCTCCACCGTCGCGATCTTCCCGATCGACGCCGAGACCGTCCGCTACCTGGAGCTGACCGGCCGCGACCCGCAGCAGGTCGCCCTCGTCGAGGCGTACGCCAAGGAGCAGGGCCTCTGGCACGACCCGAACCACGAGCCGGCGTACTCGGAGCGCCTGGAGCTCGACCTGAGCACCATCGAGCCGTCCCTGGCCGGCCCGAAGCGCCCGCAGGACCGGGTGCCGCTGGGCAGCGCCAAGACCCTGTTCCGCTCGGCGCTGACCGACTACGTGGCCGACGACTCCGCCGGCGAGCGCGAGCTCAAGCCGGGCGTCGCCCGCGAGCAGCTCCCGCGCGGCGCCAACGGCCCGGCCGACGAGGCCAGCGCCGAGTCGTTCCCGGCCAGCGACCCGCCGGCCAACGAGTTCAGCGACCCGGCCGACGAGCCGCGCGACCTGGAGACCGCGGCGGCGGGCGCCGGCGGGCGCGCCACCAACCCGGTCCGGGTCACCAGCGCCGACGGCGTCGAGTACGAGCTGGACCACGGCGCCGTGGTGATCGCCGCGATCACCTCCTGCACCAACACCTCCAACCCGCAGGTGATGATCGGCGCCGCGCTGCTCGCCCGCAACGCCGTCGACAAGGGCCTGGCCCGCAAGCCGTGGGTGAAGACCACCCTGGCGCCGGGCTCCAAGGTCGTCATGGACTACTACGACCGCGCCGGCCTCACCCCGTACCTGGAGAAGCTCGGCTTCAACCTGGTCGGCTACGGCTGCACCACCTGCATCGGCAACTCCGGCCCGCTGCCGGAGGAGGTCTCCGCCGCGGTCAACGAGGGCGACCTGGCCGTCGTCTCGGTGCTGTCGGGCAACCGGAACTTCGAGGGCCGGATCAACCCGGACGTGAAGATGAACTACCTGGCGTCCCCGCCGCTGGTGGTGGCGTACGCGCTGGCCGGCACGATGGACATCGA
Organism: Micromonospora sp. NBC_00898; assembly: GCF_045207895.1. Classification (NCBI taxonomy): domain Bacteria; kingdom Bacillati; phylum Actinomycetota; class Actinomycetes; order Micromonosporales; family Micromonosporaceae; genus Micromonospora; species Micromonospora sp. NBC_00898. Next base: position 717,480 of record NZ_CP108775.1, on the reverse strand, counting down.
CCTGGCCAACGAGCCGCTCGGCGAGGACAGCCAGGGCAACCCGGTCTTCCTGCGCGACATCTGGCCGAACAGCGCCGAGATCCAGGACGTCATCGCCCAGGCGATCGGCGCCACCGGGTTCAGCGCCGCCTACGCGGACGTGTTCGCCGGTGACGAGCGCTGGCAGTCCCTGCCCACCCCGACCGGCGACACCTTCGCCTGGGCGGGTGACAGCACCTACGTGCGCAAGCCCCCGTACTTCGAGGGCATGGGGCGCCTGCCGGCGCCCGTTTCCGACATCGGTCCGGGGCGGGTGCTGGCCAAGCTGGGCGACTCGGTGACCACCGACCACATCTCGCCGGCCGGCTCGATCAAGGCCGACTCCCCCGCCGGGAAGTACCTCGCCGAGCACGGCGTGCCGCGCCACGAGTTCAACTCGTACGGCTCGCGCCGGGGCAACCACGAGGTGATGATCCGGGGCACCTTCGCCAACATCCGGCTGCGCAACCAACTCGTCCCGGGTGTGGAGGGTGGCTTCACGGTCAACCACCTGACCGGCGAGCAGACCTCGATCTACGACGCCTCCATGGCGTACCAGGAGGCGGGCATCCCGCTGGTCATCCTGGCCGGCAAGGAGTACGGCTCCGGCTCGTCCCGCGACTGGGCGGCCAAGGGCACCATGCTGCTCGGCGTCAGGGCGGTCATCGCCGAGTCGTACGAGCGGATCCACCGCTCGAACCTGATCGGCATGGGCGTCCTGCCGCTGCAGTTCCCGGTGGACACCACCGCGGAGTCGCTCGGCCTCACCGGCACGGAGACCTTCTCCATCACCGGCGTGACCGCGCTGAACGACGGCGAGACCCCGCGCACGGTGAAGGTCACCACCGACACCGGCGTGGAGTTCGACGCGGTGGTCCGGATCGACACCCCCGGTGAGGCGGACTACTACCGGCACGGCGGCATCCTGCAGTACGTGCTGCGCCGCATGATCGCCAGCTGACGTACCAGCGAAGAGGGCCCCTTCCCGCGACCGCGGGGAGGGGCCCTTCGGCGTCCGGAGGGTCAGTCGCCGGCGCGGCGGCGGGCCTCGCGGGTCTTCATGGCGTGCTCCAGCAGGGTGATGAGCACTTCCTTGCTGGACTCCCGCCGCCGGGCGTCGCAGAGCACCACCGGCACCCCGGGGTCGAGGTTCAGCGCCGCCTGCACCTCGTCCAGCCGGTGATGCTTGGAGCCCTCGAAGCAGTTCACCGCCACCACGAACGGCGTGCCCCGGCCCTCGAAGTAGTCGATGGAGGGGAAGCAGTCGGCCAGCCGGCGGGTGTCGGCGAGCACCACCGCGCCGATGGCCCCCAGCGCCAGCTCGTCCCAGACGAACCAGAACCGGTCTTGGCCGGGCGTGCCGAAGACGTAGAGCACCAGGTCGTCGCTGATGGTGATCCGGCCGAAGTCCATCGCGACGGTGGTGGTGCCCTTTTCCTCCACCCCGGAGAGGTCGTCGATCCCCACCCCGGTCTCGGTCAGCACCTCCTCCGTCCGCAGCGGCCGGGTCTCGCTGACCGCGCCGACCATGGTGGTCTTGCCCACGCCGAACCCACCGGCGATGAGGATCTTGATGGCGGTGGGCAGCTGGGCCGCTCCCGCCGGCCGCTCAGAGGGCCCGAAGTCCATTGATAACCGCCTCGAAAACGCTGTCGTCGGGAAGGCCGGCGGTGGTGGCGCGCGGCTCACGGACCTGGACCAGGTGGCGGGCCACCAGGTCGCCGAGGAGGACCCGGACGGTGCCGACCGGCAGGTCGAGGTGGGCGGCGATCTCCGCCACGGACTGTATCCGCTGGCAGAGGCCGACGATGGCGACGTGCTCGGGGCCCAGCCCCGACTCCGACGCCACCTCGGCCCGGGTCGCCGTCACCAGGGAGATCAGGTCGAACGTGCCGGTGACCGGGCGGGCCCGGCCACGGGTGACCGCGTACGGGCGCACCACCGGGCCCGCGTGGTCGTCCACCCACTCGTGCTCCGCGGCGTCCCCCTGCACGGTCATCGCGCCGGCGCCTCGCCACTCGGCTGTTCCGGTGCCCGGGTCGGCGAGGCGACGAACCTCCCGACCCGGGTGACCAGCATCGCCATCTCGTACGCGATCAGTCCGACGTCGGCATCCTCGGAGGCCAGCACCGCCAGACAGGCGTTGCGTCCGGCCGCCGTGACGAACAGGAACGACGACTGCATCTCGATGATGGTCTGCTGCACCTGACCACCGCCGAACCGCTTGCCGGCGCCCCGGGCCAGGCTCTGGATCCCGGCCGCCATCGCCGCCAGGTGCTCACCGTCGTCCCGGCTCAGCCCCTGTGAGGAGGCCATCAGCAGGCCGTCGGTGGAGAGCGCCACGGCGTGTTCCGCCTGCTTCACCCGACCGACCAGATCATCCAACAGCCACGTCAGGTCCGCGCTCGAAGCCGTCTTCTGCGCCACTCGTCGTCCTCTTCTCCCCGGCTGGTGTCGCCGTTTTCGCTCCGCCGTACCGGCCGCATCGGGTGCCGCCGTTCCGACGTCGTCCTCAGGTCGCCTGCTGGTCCCCGGTGTCAGGCCCGCCGTCGGGCCCGGTGTCGGGCCCGCCGTCGGGCTCGCGCGAAACCCCGCCGAGCAGCCGCGCCGCATCGGTCCGGCCGCGTCGGGTGCCGCTCTGGTAGGAGCTCATCATCCGACGCACCTGCTCGGGTGGCCGTACCGTGTCGTCCTCCGACTCAGCGTCCGCACTGGACGGTTCGTCACGCAGTGCCGGCACGATGCTCGCCTGCCGGACGCGTACCGGCAGCCTGGAGTCGGTGTGTGCCGGTTCCTCCGGGGCGTCGGTCCCGCCCGGCGTGGGGTCGGCCACCGCCGGAGCGGCGTCGTCCCAGCTGGACCGGGCGGTCGTCACCGGCAGGCCGGTCGGGAAGGTCGGGTCGTCCAGCCCGGGCTGCCCGGCCCGCCGCCGGGTCCGCGTCGGCAGCCCCGCCTCCGTCACCGGCGACTGGTCCGGGCCGGCGGTCGCGACACGAGCGGGTGCCGGGTCCGCCCCCATCGGTACGTCCTCCGCGGCGTCCTCCCGGCGGCCGGTATCCGGCGTCGTCGCCGGGGCCGGTTCGACCAGCGCCACCGAGCTGGTGGACGGCTCACCGGCCGACTCCGACCGGCCCGCCCCGGCGCCGGCCGGGACCGGCCGGCGGAAGCCCGCACCGGCCCGGAACCCGCCGGACGTGGCCGGGTCGGGGCCGTCGTCGGTGACCAGCTCGAGCGGGATCAGCACCACCGCCGTCGTACCGCCGTACGCGGACTCCTTGAGCTGCACCCGCACGCCGTGCCGTTCGGTGAGCCGGCTGACCACGTAGAGGCCGAGCCGGGCGGCGTTGGCCAGGTTCAGTTCGGACCTGTCGACGATCCGGTGGTTGGCGGCGGCGAGGTCCTCCCCGGTCATGCCGAGGCCCCGGTCCTCGATCTCGATGGCGAACCCGTTGGCCACCAGCTGGCCGCGCACCTCGACCGTGGTGTGCGGCGGCGAGAACGACAGTCCGTTCTCGATCAGCTCGGCCAGCAGGTGGATGACGTCACCGACGGCCCGGCCGGCGAGCGACACCGGGCCCAGCGGCAGCACGTTCACCCGGGTGTAGTCCTCGACCTCGGCCACCGCGCCGCGGACGACGTCGACCATCGGCACGTTCCGCCGCCAGGACCGGCCCGGGGTGGAGCCGGAGAGCACGATCAGGTTCTCGGCGTTGCGCCGCATCCGGGTGGCCAGGTGATCGACCCGGAACAGGTCCTCCAGCTCCTCAGCGTCGTGCTCGCGGCGCTCCATCGCGTCGAGCAGGGTGAGCTGGCGGTGCACCAGGGCCTGGGTGCGCCGGGCCAGGCTGAGGAACACGTCGCGGACGCCGCGGCGCAGCTCGGCCTGCTCGACGGCGGTCCGGATCGCGGTCTCCTGCACGGCGTTGAAGGCCTTGCCCACCTGGCCGATCTCGTCGTCGCCGAACTGCAACGGGGGCGCCTCCCGGGCGACGTCGACCTCCTCGCCCAGGCCCAGCCGCTCCACCACGCCGGGCAGCCGCTCGTTGGCCAGCCGGAACGCGGCCTCGCGGAGCCGTTCGAGCTGCTGGACCAACGCCCGGGCGGTGGTGATGGACACCACGATGGACGCGATGACGGCGAGCAGGCCGAGGCCGGTGGCCAGCACCAGTCGTACGATGACGCCGATCGCGACCGGCGTGGCCCGCTGTACCACGTCGTCGCCGCCGGCGAGCACCACCTGACCGATCTCGCTGAGCGCGGACCCGGTCGTGCCCTCCCAGGCGGCGGTGGTCACCGGCACCCTGTTGTCGGTGCCCTGCATGACCCGGCTCTCCAGGTCGGCGAGCCGGACGTAGGTCGGATCGGCCAGCATCCCCGCGTAGCGGTTCTGGTCGGCTGCCGGAAGCCGGACGATGGCCTGACCAGCGGTGAACCGTCGGGCACCCACCACCTGGGCGAATTGCGCCTGCTCGGCGGGAGTGATCCGGCCAGCCGCCAGCACGCCGGCGAGCAGCGCGTCCTCCTGGGACAGCAACTCACGGGCCCGGTTCAGGCCGATCAGCGCCGCGGTGTCCTCGGCCACCTGCTCATCGTCGAGGTTTCCCAGCGCGTCGTAGACCCGGTAGATCTCCTCGATCAGGCCGGTGAAGGCGGCACCGGCGCCCGCCCGGTCGATCTTCTTGTTGTCGACGGCGACCCGGGTCGCAGGCAGCTCACCCAGCCCGGTGATCAGCTCCTCGATCCGCTGGTCCAGCTTGTCCGCGCCGAAGACACCGACCTGCCAGCTCCGCGTGGACTCCGCGAACTCCGTGGTCAACTGGTCGGTGCGCTGCCGGACCTGCGCTAGCTCGGAACGCCGTTCGTCGTCGGAGCGGCCGAGGTAGCTCAGCGACGTCCGGCGCTCCAGCTGCAACTGGAGCAGCAGCGGCTCGGTGGGGTCGAAGACCTTGCCGTCCAGCGCCTGCACCCCGAGCAGGTTGATCCCGTCCCGCACGGTCACCCACGCGGTGAAGGACCAGAGCGCGACCAGGGAAGCGAGCAGGGCGACAACCTTGGTACGCAGGTTTGAGCTGCGGAAACGCATTACACCGTCCCTGGCGTGGCCCGTGCGGATCGAGAGTCGGCGTGCCGCGACCTACACGCATCGACCCCGGCGCACGCTAGCAGTGTCGAGGATGCCACTCAAGCGTTCCTGATCATGAAGTTGATGTTCCGCGTCCGCCGGTCGGCGCCAGCCCGCTCAGCTCGGGCCGGGCTGCGGCGAGATGCAGGGCGGCAGCGACGGCCGACCGGACGATGAGGACCGGAGCGTAGAGGTCCTTGTCATGCCACAGTGGTGGGTCGTCCTGCTGGCCGACCGTCGCGGACAGATAGGCCACACCCCGCCGTACCGAGTCGGCCACCCCGGGGCGCCTCGTCCGGCCCACACCCAGCAGCACGTGCAGCGCGTACGCCGTCTCCTCCCGGCTGCCCGACCAGCGGCCCCACGACCCGTCGGCGCGCTGGGTGCCGACCACCCAGTCGACGGCCTGGTCCACCGACTCCGCCGCGACTGCGGCTGGGGCATACCGGTCCAGCGCCATGACCACACACGAGGTGGCGTAGTACGGCGAAGCGTGCCAGCGGTCGCACCAGCGGCCGTCAGCGTGCTGCTGCTCCCGCAGCCAGCCGGCGAGGCGGAGCAGCCGCCGGGCTGCGGGATCACCCTTCGCGGTGTTCCGGCCAGCGTGCCAGCCGAGCGCCTCGAACACGTGCGCGTTGGTGGTGACCGACCAGCCGTCCTCGCCCGGCCACGTGCAGAAGTGACCGTCCCGCTCGTACCGGGCCAGGCTGGCCGGGTGCACCGGGTGGCCGGCCCGAGCGAGCGCGTACAGCGTCACGGAAGTGGTGTCGGCGTCGGCCGGCAGCCCGGGGCCGGTCGGCGTGCCCTCCGGCCCGAGCGCCGCGGTCAGCTCGGCGACCAGGCTGGGCGCCGGGCGGGCACGCAGGCCCGCTCGGGCCAGGTTGGCCAGCACCCAGGACCGCTCGAAGACGGAGATCGGAGTGCAGCAGGGCACTGGCCCGTCGTGCCGCCGGACCGCGTCCTCCAGGTAGGCCAGGGTCGCGCCGCCCGGCTCCCCCACCCAGGCGGCGGTGGCCGCGGGCGATGCGCCGACCGCGCCCGCGACCGGTACGACGTCCGCGCGGCACCGCGCGGCGGGACCCAGCACCTCCAGGGCGTGCAGCAACTTCTGCGGCACGGGTCGACCGTGGGCGAGCAATCCCCGCAGGGCGTCCAACCGCCGGCGGTCCATGCCGGCGGGCAGCGCCAGGGGCGTCGTCGCGGGCAGCCATCGGAAGTCCGGCTGGTCGTCGAGGCTGTGCAACTGCCCGTTCACCGCGTCGACGAGGGTCGGCACGATCAGGTCGGCGGCGGGGGTGTCCGGCACTGAAATCCGCAGGGTGGTACCGAGCCAACCGGAGAGCGCGGCCACACCGCGCCGGGCGGCGGCGCGCAGCTCGTCCCGGGGCACCCCGGCCGGTCGACCGGCGGCGAGGGTGCCCAGCAGGGCCTCGACCGCGCTGAGCGTGGGCACCAGAGCGTACCCCTCCGGCGCGCCCCAGCCGCCGTCGGCGCGCTGGCGGTCGAGCAGGTAGCGCAACCGCCGGTCGTGGCCGGACAGCCGGGGCGCGAGGGTGACCAGCCGCCCGGTCTCGTACACCGAGGGAGTGAGCTGCCCGGCGGGCTGCCGGAGCAGGGCGGCGAGCAGGCCGTCCACCTCGGTACTGTCCGGCGGGTCAGCAGGGGCGGGGCGGCTGTCGTCCTGGCGTGCGTCGACCCACGGGGTGCTGGTCACAGTGCTCCCCAGAAGTCGGCGGAGCGGTAGAACCCGCTGCTGAACCCGATCTGCCGGGCCAGGTAGCGGGCCTGCTCGGGGCAGCTGCGCTCCAGCGGGGCCAGCAGCTCCCCCGCCCGCGCGACCAGCTCGTCGATGCGGCGTTCCACCAGGCTCCGGTCGTCGACCAGCAGCAGGGCGTTGAGGTCCCCCCATCGCAGGTCCCGCTCGTACGTGCCCAGATCGTTGACGAGGCGCAGGATGCGCTGGACCTCGCCGCTGGCCTCGATGAGCGGGTCGAGGTGGGCGAGCGTGGCGGGGTCGCCGGAGTAGATCCAATGGGTGACGTTGACCACGGTGCAGGCCAGGTTGTCGGCGTTGTCCAGGTAGTCGTCGAGGCTCGGCAGCGCGGCCGGTACGCCGTCCATCCCGGAGGCCCGCTTCCAGTCCCACTCCCGGGCCATGGCGTCGAGCACCTTACGCAGCTCGGCACACCACAAGGGACGGAGGTCGGGGAATGCGGCGACGGTGGCCAGTTCGTCGCGCAACTCCGCCAGGAAGCGGCCGAGCGGGTCGTCCTGGGCGGGTGCGCCGCCGTCGGCCACCGCCAGGCAGCGGGCCGCGATCCGGTCGATCTCCGTACGGGAGGTGGCGACGTAGTCGACGAGCCAGTCCAGCGCGAAGCCCCAGAGCACGGCGCGGTTCGTGACCCGCAGCCGCGCGGCATCGCACCAGGGCGCGCCGAAGGCGATCGCCGCGGCGATGTTGGCGAACAGCGCCGCGTCGAACGGCCGGGCCGGGAAAAGCTCCGGGTACCCGGCCGCCAGCTCGGCGAGGTCGCGTTGCCCCCGCGCCGCCAGGGCCGAGATCCGGCCCTGCTCGGCCGCGACCCGCATCTGTTCCGAGACCACGTCGGTCAGCTGGCCGGACGGGGTCATCCGGTCCTGCCCGGGGCCGGCTCGAGCGTCACCTCCACCCGCTGCCTGGGGCGCAGCGCTGCGGCGACCTTGATCCCGGGCAGCTCCGGCCGGCGCAGCCGGAAGCGGTAGCGGCGCAGCACGGTGGCCACGATCAGCAGCGCCTCCAGGTAGAACAGGTGCATACCGAGGCACTGGTGCGGGCCCCCGCCGAACGGGAAGTGCGCGTACCGGTGCCGACCGCGAACCCGCTCCGGGGCGAACCGGTCGGGGTCGAAGACCTCCGGCCGGTCCCAGAACATCGACATCCGGTGGGTGATCAGCGGACTGACCACGATGGTCGACCCGGCGGGGATGCGGACGCCGCCCACCACGTCCTCCTCGACCGCCCGCCGGGGGAAGAGCCAGCCGATCGGATAGAGCCGCAGCAACTCGTCCAGGACCTGCCGGGTGTACCGCAGCTCCTTGAGGTGGGCGCCGCGGATCGGCCCGTCGCCGACCACGCGGTCGATCTCCTCGTTCAGCTGAGCGGCGACCTGCGGGGCCGCCTCGAGGTGCGGCCAGAGCCAGGTGAGGACGCTGATGGTGGTCTCGGTGGTGGTGGCGACCATGGCCACGGTGTCGTTGCGGACCTGCCACTCGTCGAGCCGGCGGCCATCTGGCGTATGGCCGCGCCAAAGCGTCGCGATGACGTCGTCGCCGTCCGCGTCGGCGGTCTCACGGGAGGCCCGGACGATGGGCAGCAGCAGGTCGTCGATGGTCTGGACGGCCCGACGGAAGCTCCGGTCGCCGGGCATCGGCACGGCCAGCGGGGCCCACGGTACGGCGATGCGGGGCATCACCGACCATGCGATGACGTCCTGCGCCTCCATGATCCGCATGGCGTCAGGCACCGAGATCTTGTCGGCGAAGAAGACCCGCATGATGGCCTGGCAGACGATCCGGGCCTGCTCGACGCCCATGTCGACTGGGCTTCCAGAGCGGGCCGGCGCGTCCAGCTCGCCGACCGCGCCGTCGATCACCTCAGCCAGGGTGTCCACCAGGGAGTCGATCCGCCGGGCGGTGAAGAGGGGCTGCAGGACGTGACGGCTGTCCGTCCAGTGCTGACCGTCGCTGAGGATCCCCTCGCCGAACAGCCGCTTGAGCGGCCGCCACTGGAGCCCGTCCCCGGCGCGCACGTAGTTGTCGGACCGCTCACGCAGCACCCGCTGCAGGTGCTCGGGGTGAGTGACCAGAAAGGGCCGGAAGGAGCCGAGGTTGAGTCGGACGACCTCCCCCCGGGACCGCTCGCCGCAGTTCACGAGCGCCCGGGCCGGATCCCGGATCAGGCCGGGCAGGATCCGACGTAACGGCATCGAGTCCGCTCGCCGGGTACCGGCCTGCGTGGCTGCTGCTTCCACCTGCTGCGGGCTCCCTCAGGCAAGGCTTGTCGTAGGACGACTGTGCCGAGTCATGGACCCGGGAAGCATGACACCGTCCGAGCAACTTCTCTAGATGGTGAAAGAAGAATTTTCGCAGTGGAAAGTTTCATAGTCCATAAAGGATCCCGACGGGACAGCTCAACGGCGCAACTCCCGCCGGTACTGCCACTCGCCGCCGACCACCCGGTAGCCCAGTCGGCGGTTGACGGCAAGCATCGCCTCGTTGTCGGCGTCGTTGCTGGTCACCGCGTGCCGGTAGCCGGCATGCCGCGCCCGACGCAGGGCGGCCAGCTTGACCGGCCGCGCGAGGCCCATGCCGCGATACGCGCGCCGGGTGCCGGTCATCCCCGACTGGTAACGGTCCCGCCCGTCGGTCAGCGCGAAGCTGAACGCCACCACCACGTCATCCACCAGCGCCACCGAGGCCAGCGAGCGGTCCAGATCCGGCCGGTCCCAGTAGGCGGCCCGCCAGTCGTGGTAGGAGATCTCGTCCATCCCCACCTCGCCGGGCTCGTCCCGCGAGACGTCGAGGTCCGCCTCGTAGAGAGCCCTCGGGTCGGCCAGGTCCGCCGCCGAGGCGAGCCGGACCCCGGACGGCGCCGGGACCTGCGGCAGCTCGGCCGCGGCCAGGTCGAGGTGGAGCAGCCGGGCCAGCCGGCCGCGCCGGTAGCCGCGCCGCTCGGCCAGGGCGATCGCCGCCGGATCGTCGGCCACCTTGGCGTACGCGGTCAGCACGCCCAGCCCGGCGAGCCGCTCCTCGGCGGCGGCCAGCAGCGCAGCGCCGGCGCCCCGGCCGCGGCGGTCCGGGTGCACGGTGATGTTGGCGAAGCCCAGCCCCGGCTCCGCGCTCTCGTGAAGCAGCCCGGTCCGCGCCACCCCCAGCAGCTCCCCGGCCGACTCGGCGACGAGCAGGGCATGGTGCTCGGCCACCGGCGCCGAGGTGGCCTGCCAGCCGAGCAGCTCCGGCGTGACCACCTGGTACGGCGCGCCGGCCCGGAGCACCTCCGCGGCGGCGCGGGCGTCGGCGGATCGGAAGGCACGGATGACGACGGTCATTGCCGGCAACCTACCCTTCCGCCACCACGGCCGAGCACCCCACCGGACACCGCGGTCGGGCGTCGGTGCCGCCCGGTTCGGGGGCGTGCCCGCGGGGGGAGAACGTGGGCGTGTCCGGGCGGCCTGTGCCAGGCTCATGGGCATGGACGACAAGACCATCCTGAACCGGATCTCCGAACTGGTCGACGAGGAGCACCGGCTCCGCTCGGCCGCGCAGGAGCACGAGTCCGGCACCGACGACGAGGCCAAGGAACGGCTGCGGGCGCTGGAGGAATCCCTCGACCAGTGCTGGGACCTGCTGCGCCGCCGCCGGGCGGCCCGCCAGGCGCACGGCGACCCGGACGCCCAGGGCGAGCGCCCGGTGCCGGAGGTGGAGCGCTACCTCCAGTGAACCCAGGTCCCGGGCGGGTCGGCCCGCCCGGGACCCGGACCGTTCAGCGGATGCCCGCCTCCCGCAGCAGCAGCCCGGTCAGCGCCTCCGGCTCGACGTCCAGGGCGGGCAGCCCCCGCGCGGCGAACCACGCGCCGACCACCCGGACGTCCCGGACGAGGAACTCCGGCCCCTGCGGGTTGGCCACCACGTCGACCACCTGCGGCAGGTCGATCATCACCAGCCGCCCCCGGTGCACGAGCAGGTTGTACGGGGACAGGTCGCCGTGCGCGTACCCGGCGCGGGCGAGCACGACCAGCGCGTCGACCAGTTGCTCCCACAGGTCGCGCAGCTCGGCCGGTTCGGGCCGGAGCTGGGCCAGCCGCGGCGCGGCCTGTCCCCCGTCGGCGTCCCCGACGAACTCCAGCATCAGCTCGGTGCCGAGCAGCTGCACCGGGTACGGCACGGCGATCCGCCCGGATTCGGCGCCGATCTCCCAGAGCCGGGCCAGCGCCGAGAACTCGGCCGCCGCCCACTGCCCGGCGATCATCTGCCGGCCGAAGGCGGTCCGCCCGGCCATCGCCCGGTTCTCCCGGGACCGGCGGACCCGCCGTCCCTCGAGGTAGCCGGCGTCCCGATGGAAGAGCCGGTGCTGGGCGTCCCGGTAGCGTTTCGCCGCCAACAGGCAGGACCGGCCGGTCTCCGGCACGGCCCGGCGGACCAGGTGGACGTCCGCCTCCTTGCCGGTCTTGAGCACGCCGAGTTCGGTGTCCCGCGCGGCCAACTCGGTGACCAGCCACTCGGGGTGCGGTTCGGGCCCGTGCACGGCCGCGTCCCAGGAGGACCAGGGGTCCTCGAGGTCGGACTCGTCGTCGGGCTCGGTCAGGGCCGGCTCGGCGGGCCGGCCCTGCTTCAGGAAATACGGTTCGTCGTCGTCGAAGCGGCTCTTGCCGCGGCCACGGCGCTCGCGCGCCGGGAGCTCGTGTTCACGCACGGGTTCGGTGATCCCTTGGTCGAGGCTGGTGGAGGCAGGTGGAACGAACCTGCAAAGACGGCCATGACCGACCTCCTCTCCTCGACCGGGCGCCGCCCGGCTGCGCCTGCGCGCGGGGACCATGCTCACCGGGGGCGATCGCCGGGTCAACCGAATAACGCGGGTCCCGGCGGGGACGGGGCGCCGGCTCAGCCGGCGAGCACGGTGGCCACCGCGGCGATCAGCCCGTCCACCGTACGGGTGGGCGCGAACCGGGTATCCGACCAGGTCCGGCCGCGATGCAGCCAGACGCTCGGCAGGCCGACCGCGGCGGCCCCGCCGATGTCCGCCTCCGGGCCGTCCCCGATCACCCAGGCGCCGCGCAGCGGCATCCGGGCACGCTGGGCGGCGAGCGCGAAGATCCTCGGGTTGGGCTTGCTGACCCCGGCCTCCTCGGAGATCACCCAGTCGGCCACGTACCGGTCCAGGCCGGTTCGGCGGATCTTCGCGTCCTGTTGGCGCACCGCGCCGTTGCTGACCACCACCGGCACCCAGCCCGCGTCGTCGGCGATCCGCAGCGCGCACGCCACCAGCGGATCCAGCCGGGTGTTCGCCACCACCCCGTCGTGCAGTTCGTCGACCAGGTCGATGGAGGGGATGCGCAGCCCGTACCGGTCCCGGATGGCGTCCGCGACGTCCCACCGGTCGGTCAGCCCGTCGGCGTCGATGGAGAGCAGCCAGTCGATGTCGGTGGCCGGCGCGCCGACGCCGTCCAGAAAGCGCTCTCCCCACGCGCGGAACGGCCCGGTGCGGTCGAGCAGCGTGTTGTCCAGGTCCAGCAGGAGCAGCGGCACTCGCGCACCCTACGGGACCGAGGTGTCCGCCCGACAGGCCCCGGCGACCCTGCGGCGTCGGTCAGCCGGCCAGCACCGAACGGGTGAGCCCCTCGTCGGCCGGCCGGTCGACGAGCATGGTGTGCGCCGCCCGGGTGGCTGCCAGCGCCCCCGGGTCGAAGGTCGCGACCAGCACGTCCTCCCCCGCGTCGGTGCCGCGGGCGAGCGGCCGGCCCTCCGGGTCGTACACCGCCGCGCCGCCGTTGAACCGCCACGGGTCGGCGCCGCCGACGGCGTTGGCAAACACCACGTACATGGTGTTGTCCAGGGCGCGGGCGGCGTAGTAGAGGTCACGGCGGTGCGCCGAGCCGGCCAGGTAACCGCTGGGGCACAGGTAGCCGTGCGCGCCGTCGGCCGCGGCGGCCCGGCCGTGCTCGGGGAAGCACCCGTCGTAGCAGATGCCCAGGCCGAGCCGCCAGCCGTCGACCAGCAGGGTGGCACCGCGCCGGCCCGCGTCGAACAGGTCCCGCTCGCCGCCCCAGAGCTGCTGCTTGTCATACGCCGCCCGGGCGATGCCGGCGGTGTCCACGACCAGCGAGGAGATGGTCCGCCGGCCGTCGGGGTGCCGGACGGCCGCGCCCACCACCACGGTGGCGCCACCGTCCCGGGCGGCCGCCCGCAGCGGGTCGAGCCGAGGATCGTCGACCTGCCCGTCGGCGCCGGCGGCCACGTCGGTGCCGGTCGGGTCGGCGGCCAGGGTCGGCGGGTGGTACGCCGGCAGGAACAGCTCCGGCAGCACGACGACCCGGGCGCCAGCGGCCCGGCCGACCAGCCGGGCGGCGGTGGCGGCGTTCCCGGCGACGTCGCCGGGGACCGGCTCGGCCTGGACGGCCGCCACGGTCAGCGGGTGCGCGGCGAGGGCGATGGCCGGCGTCATCGGGCGATCGTAACCGGATCGCCGGGGTGGGCGGTGTCGGCGAAACCCGATCCCAAGCCGTACGTACGGTTTGCATCGGCCCGGGGCACCTGACACGATCGTCCCGTGCCCAGAGTAAGTCAGGACCAGCTCGACGCGCGCCGGCAGGAGATCCTCGCCGCCGCGCGGGCGTGTTTCGCCCGGCACGGTTACGAGGGCGCCACCGTACGCCGCCTGGAGGAGGCCACCGGGCTCTCCCGGGGCGCCATCTTCCACCACTTCCGCGACAAGGACTCGCTCTTCCTCGCGGTCGCCGAGGACGACGCCGCGGTCATGGTGGAGACGGTGGCCCGCAACGGCCTGGTCCAGGTCATGCGGGACCTGCTCGCCCGGGCCGTCTCCCCGGACACCACCGGCTGGCTGGGCAGCCAGCTGGAGGTCTCCCGGCGACTGCGCACCGACCCGGCCTTCGCCCGGCGCTGGGCGCAACGGTCGGCGGCCATTGCCGAGGCCACCCGGGAACGCCTGGTCCGCCAGCGGGAGGCGGGGGTGCTCCGCGAGGACGTGCCGATCGACGTGCTGGCCCAGTTCCTGGAACTGGCCTATGACGGGCTGGTGCTGCACCTGGCCATGGGCCGCCCGGCCGGGGACCTCGGGCCGGTGCTCGACCTGGTCGAGGAGGCGGTCCGCCGCCGCTGACCGCCCGGTCCCCGCGCGCCGGATCTCGGTCCGGTAACTCGGCCCGCGGGCCGGATCGCCCGTGGCGGGTCTGCTCCACAATGGGGTTCCTAGCTGCTGGCGTCTCGACGCGCTTTAGCGTCCTTTAAGGAGCTACGGTGGTTGTGTGAACCTGAAGGAGTGGGCGGCGTCCCAGGGCATCGCGTATGTGACCGCGCGGCGGCAGTACGCGGCCGGGGCGCTGCCTGTTCCCACCTACCGGCTCGGGCGGCTCATCATGGTCGGCGAGCCGCTGGCTGCCGCGATGCCGGACGCCGGTCAGGTTGTGGTGTACGCCCGCGTGTCGTCGGCCGACCAGCGCGTCGACTTGGACCGGCAGGTCGCCCGGGTCACCGTCTGGGCCACCGGCCGGCACCTCGCCGTGTCGCGGGTGGTGACCGAGGTCGGCTCCGCGTTCAGCAGCGACCGCAAGAAGTTCCTCGCGCTGCTGCGCGACCCGGCCGTGACCACGATCGTGGTGGAGCACCGCGACCGGTTCGCCCGCTTCGGCGCCGAGTACGTCGAAGCCGCGCTGGCTGCGCAGGGCCGCCGCCTGCTCGTGGTGGACCCGGCCGAGGTCGACGACGACCTGGTGGGTGACGTCACCGAGATCCTGACCTCGCTGTGCGCCCGCCTCTACGGCCGCCGCGCGGCGGCCAACCGCGCATGCCGTGGCGTCGAAGCCGCCACCTGGGACGGCCCGGCGTGAAGACGATCCAGGCATACCGGTTCGCCCTCGACCTGACCCCAGCACAGGAACGGGCCGTGCTTGCCCATGCGGGCGCGGCCCGGGTGGCGCACAACTGGGCGCTGGCCCGCGTGAAGGCCGTCATGGACCAGCGCGCCGCCGAACGCACCTACGGCGTGCCCGACGATCAGCTCACCCCGTCGCTCGGCTGGACACTGCCCGCGCTGCGCAAGGCGTGGAACAGCGCCAAGCGCGAGGTCGCGCCGTGGTGGCCGGAATGCTCCAAGGAAGCGTTCAACACCGGCCTGGACGCGCTCGCCCGGGCGCTGAAGAACTGGTCGGACTCCCGTGCGGGGAAACGGGCCGGCCGGCCAGTCGGGTTCCCCCGGTTCACCTCCCGCCGCCGCACGACACCGTCCGTGCGGTTCACCACCGGCACCATCCGCGTCGAGCCCGACCGCACACACGTCACGCTGCCGAGGCTGGGCCGATTGAAGTTACACGAGTCCGCCCGTAAACTCGCCCGCCGACTCGACGCGGGCACCGCCCGTATCCTGTCCGCGACGGTGCGCCGCGACGGCGGCCGCTGGCATGTCGCGTTCTGCGCCGAGGTCGAGCGCGCCGAGCGCCACCCGACCCGCCCGCACGCGACCGTGGGCGTGGACGTTGGCATCACGCACCTGGCCGTGCTGTCCACCGGCGAACTCGTACCCAACCCGCGCCACCTGGACACCGCCTCCCGGCGGATGCGCCGGCTCGCCCGGCGGTGGTCCCGCCGGGTCGGTCCCGACCGGCGCACCGGGCAGCAGCCGTCGAACCGGTGGCGGCACGCCCAGACCCAGCTCGCCCGGGCGCACGCCAGGGTCGCGAACCTGCGCCGCGACGGTCTGCACCAACTCACCACCCGCCTCACGGCCGCCTACGGCACGGTCGTGGTCGAAGACCTCAACGTGGCCGGGATGCTGCGCAACCGGCGCCTGGCCCGCCACATCGCCGACGCCGGGCTCGCCGAACTACACCGCCAACTCGGCTACAAAACCGGCTGGAACGGCGGGCGGCTGCTCACCGCCGACCGCTGGTACCCGTCCTCGAAGACCTGCTCAGGCTGCGGCACGGTGAAAGCCAAGCTGGCCCTGTCCGAGCGCGAATACCAGTGCGAAGCCTGCAGCCTGACCCTGGACCGCGACCTCAACGCCGCACGCAACCTCGCCGCACTCGCAGCGCAGATCGACACCGCCGGGAGTGGCCCGGCGGCAGGACGTGGAGCCGACCGTCAGACCCGCCCCGGCGGGCAGGTGGCTGTGAAGCGTCAACCCGGCACAGCCACCGCTGATCAGACCGGGACCGTCCCACCGCAAGGCGGGACTACCGATCACACGCTCGCTAGAGCGCACTGAAAGACATCCCAGGAGTTTGAATGTCAAGCAGCAGCCTCGGTGAGGTGATGATGCGACCAGGCGGCCGCCTCGTCATAGACGGTGCCGGTTTTCAGGCATCCGTGCAGGATGCCGACGAGCCGGTTGGCGAGCTGGCGCAGCGCGGCGTTGTAGGAAGCGCCGCGGGCGCGTTGTCGGTCGTAGTAGGAGCGGGCGCCCGGCGAGGCCTTCAACGCGGAGAACGCCTGGGTCATCAGCGCGTCGATGAGCCGGTCGTTGTGTACGAACCGGGCGGCGACGGTCTTCTTCTTCCCGGAGGCGCGGGTGATCGGGCTGGTAGCGGCGTAGTTCTTGCGGGCCTTGGCCGAGGCGTAGCGGGCGTGGTCGTCACCGAACTCGGCGAGCACCCGGGCGCCGAGGACGGCACCCAGTCCGGGCTGGGACAGGATGATCTCAGCGTCCGGGTGCCGGCCAAAATAGGCCTCCACCTGCCCTTGCAAGGCCTTGACCTGCTCGTTGAGAGTGACCAGCAGCGCGACCAGAGCCCGCACCGACGCGGCGTAGGCGGCGGTGACCACGGCGGCCTGGCCGAGGTACTCGGCGCGCAGCGTGGTCTGGATCGCGGCCGCCTTCGCCGGGACATCGCGGCGGCGGGCACGTTTGAGGGCCGCGCTGATCTGCGCCAGGCTCAACCTGGCGGCGCTCGCCGGGTCCGGGGCCTTGACCAGCAGCTCGAGGGTGTCGCCGGCGTCGAGGTCCTCGAACGCGGCCAACGCGGCGGGGAAGTACTCCCGCAACGCGTGCCGCAGCCGCTGAACAGCGCGGGTCCGTTCCCAGACCAGTGTCTTGTGCATCCGGGTAACGACCTTGACCGCCTCGGCCTCGACGCTGTCTGCGGCGACCGGGCGCAGCTGGTGCGAGTCGGTGCGCACCATGTCGGCGAGCATGTGCGCGTCGGCGGCGTCGCTCTTGGCCCCGGACAACACGAGGCGTTCCCGATAACGGGCCGCCTGCAACGGATTGACCGCGTACACCGTGTACCCGGCGGCGACCAGCGCCTGGACCCACGGGCCCCGATCGGTCTCGATACCGATCTTCACCCGCGCAGCGACGTCCTCGGTGTCGTTGGCGTCGTCGCCGAGCCATTGGCCGATCATCGCGTGCAACCGCGTCATACCCGCGACGCCCTCGGGCAGGCGAGCCTTGGCCAGCCGACGGCCGGAAGCGTCCATCACCTCGACGTCGTGATGGTCCTCCGCCCAGTCATCTCCCACGAACAGCAACACGTCTCCCGTATATCGAGTCGATCACCTTCGGTAGCCAGGAGGAGAACCATCAGCGACCTAATGAAGCAGTGCTCACGCCACAACCGGGCGGGCACGACATCCCATCAGCGATCAACTCTCCACACCGACCGGCAGCGGCACGATCTTTCAGTAGGACTCAACGTCCAGGAAACGCGAGTGCTCGTCTGTCGGCGGCTACCTACCCACCAGGAGTCTGCCGGACGGCTTACTCCCAGAACTCATTAGGTAACGGCCGCGATCCCCTCGCGCGACAGGAGCAGAGCATGACCGTCCTCGCCGCACCGGGCGACACCTGGGGCATCCCCGGCCCGGTCTTCCTGCGCTGGTACCTCCTGGCCGTGGCCGTGGCGCTCGTCGGCACCCTGGTCCACCGCTTCCGCGCCCTGGCCGGCACGGCCACCGGCGACGCCGGGCCGATCGGACCGCAGCAGGTCGCGTACCTCAACGGGGGCGACCAACTCGCGATCTGGACGGCACTCGGAGGCCTGCGCCGCATCGGCGTGGTGGGCGTACGCCCCGACCGGCGGCTCACCACCGGCGCCCAGATGCCCGCCGGCGTCACCCCGCTGGACCAGGCGATCTACAACGCCGCCGCCCAGCACGTCCACTCCCGCGAGCTGCGCCGGGACGAGTGGGTCGCCCGGGCGCTCGAACAGCTGCGCGACGGCCTCCAGCAGCGCGGACTGGCGCTCTCCCCGGCCCAGCGGGCCGCCGTCCGGCGGGGTCCGACGCTGATCGGCGCCCTCCTGCTGCTCGGCGGCCTCCGCCTCTTCGAGGGTCTCTCCCACGGCCGCCCGGCCGGCTACCTGATGCTCACCCTGGTGCCGCTGCTCATCGCGCTCCTGCTGCTCGCCCGGGTGCCCTGGCGCACCCGCGCCGCCAACCGCGAGCTGCGCGAGCTGCGCCGACGGCACACCTGGCTGCGGCCCTCCGCCGCACCGGCCTACGCCACCTACGGGCCGTCCGACGCGGCGATGGGCGTCGCGCTGTTCGGCACCGCCACCCTCTGGGCCATGGATCCCGGCTTCGCCGAACAGGCCGAGATCCAGCGCGAGGCGATCAGCAGCACCGGTGGCTCGTCGAGCGGCTGCGGCGGCGGCAGCTCGTGCGGGGGCGGCAGCTCCTGCGGGGGCGGCAGCTCCTGCGGGGGCGGCAGCTCCTGCGGGGGCGGAGGCGGGTGCGGCGGATGACCGGCCCGGCGACCGGAACGCCGGCCGGCCCGCACGGCGTCGGCATCGGCTGGCGGCCGGAGATCGCCGGCTTCGTGGCCCGCCTGCCCGGGCTGCGCTTCGTCGAGGTGGTGGCGGAGACGGTCACCCCGACCGGCCCGCTCCCACCCGAGCTGTCCGAGCTGCGCGAGCGCGGCGTCACCGTCGTACCGCACGGGGTGAAGCTGTCGCTCGGCGGCGCGGAGCCGGTGGACCCGGCCCGGGTGGCCCACCTGGCCGGGGTGGCCGCGGCGGTCGACGCGCCGCTCGTCAGCGAGCACATCGCGTTCGTCCGGGCCGGCGGGCTGGAGGCCGGCCACCTGCTGCCGCTGCCCCGCAGCCGGGAGGCGGTCGCCGCGGTGGTGGCGAACGTCCGGCGGGCGCAGGCCGAGCTGCCGGTGCCGATCGCGTTGGAGCCGATCGCCGCGCTCTTCGACTGGCCCGACGACGAACTGGACGAGGCGGAGTTCCTGACCGAGATCCTGGACGCCACCGGGGCGCTGCTGCTGCTGGACGTCGCCAACGTGCACGCCAACGCCCGCAACCGGGGCACGGACCCGCTCGCACTGCTCGACCTGCTACCGCTGGACCGGGTCGCCTACGTGCACGTGGCGGGCGGGGCCGACCAGGGCGGCTTCTACCACGACACGCACACCGACCCGATGCCCGCGGCGGTCCTCGACCTGGTCGGCGAGCTCTGCGCCCGGCACCGGCCACCCGCACTGCTGCTGGAGCGGGACGGACACTACCCGCCGGCGGCGGAACTACGCGGCGAGCTGGACGCGCTCGCCGCCGCCGCCGGATTCCCGGTGGTCACGTGACCGGCCCCGACCCCGCGCCCGGCGCGGCGGTCACCCCGGCGCCGTCGGCCACCGGCGGCCACCGCCCCGGGCCTGTCCCCGCGCCGGCCGGGCGCCCACCGAGCGGCGGTCCCGGCCCGCGCGGCGACCTGGCCACCCGGCAGGCGGAGCTTGTCGCCGCGCTGGTCGCCGGCGGTCCGCTGCCGTCCGGATTCGCCCCGGCGCCGGTGGACGCCGCGCGTCGTGCGCTGCTGCGCAAGCGCGGCGGCGAGGTGGCCCGGCACTGGCCGCTGCTCGCCGCCGGCCTCGGCGCCGCCTGGCCGGCCGCCTTCACCGACTGGGTGGCGGGCCGCCCCACGAAGGGGTCGCTGCGCGACGGCTGGGACCTGGCCCGGGAGCTGCGCGCCCGCGGCACGCTGCCGCCGCTCGGCGCGGAGGAGCTCGCCACCCGCGAGGCCACCACCCGATACGACGGCCGCCACGCACCCCGGCCGCGTCGCCTCCCGGCCGTGGCCCGGGCCGGCGGCGCCGTCGCGGTGCAGCTCGCCGGTCGGGTACGCCAGCTGCGCCCCGCCCGACGCTGAGCGGCTGGCGCGGCGCTGCGGCGTACGGCAGGATCGGCCCCATGGATCTCGGACTGACCGGCCGGGTGTACGTGCTGACCGGCGCCTCCGGCGGCCTCGGTTTCGCCACCGCCGAGCAGCTCGTGGCGGACGGCGCGCGGGTGGTGATCTCGGCGCGCGCCCCGGAGCGGGTGGTCGCGGCGGTCGAGGCCCTCGGCGGCCCGGAACGGGCGAGCGGGCTGACCGCCGACCTGAGCGACCCGGAGACGCCGCAGCGGCTGGTCGCCGCCGCCCGGGAACAGTTCGGCCGCCTCGACGGGGCGCTGGTCTCGGTGGGCGGGCCGCCTCGGGGCACCGCCGCCCAGGTGACCGACGAGCAGTGGCGGGAGTCCTTCGAGACGGTCTTCCTGGGCAGCGTCCGCGCCGCCCGGACGGTCGCCGCCGCGCTCACCGACGGCGGCGCGATCGGCCTGGTGCTCTCCACCTCGGCCCGCGGGCCGGTGCCCGGTCTGGGCATCTCCAACGGGCTGCGCCCCGGCCTGGCCGGGGTGGCCAAGGACATCGCCGACGAGTACGGTCCGCGCGGCGTACGCGTGGTCGGTCTGCTGCCGGGTCGGATCATGACGGACCGGAACCGGGAGCTCCTCGCCGCCACCGGGGACGCCGAGCGGGCCCGGGCCGAGGCGGAGGCCGGCATCCCGCTGCGTCGGATCGGCGAGCCGGCGGAGTTCGGCCGGCTCGCCGCATTCCTGCTCTCCCCCGCCGCCAGCTACGTCACCGGAATCACCGTGCCCGTCGACGGCGGCGCGCTGCGCGGCCTGTGACGGCGGCCCGGTGACGGGCGGACACCGGCCGGCCGCTGCCCGGCGCGGCCCGCGGCCGACGCGGGAGGAGCTGACGGCCGCCGCCGACCGCACGATCCCGGACCTGATCGCATCGGGGCTGGACGTGCTCTTCGTCGGAATCAACCCGGGTCTCTGGTCGGCCGCCACCGGCTGGCACTTCGCCCGGCCGGGCAACCGGTTCTGGCCGGCGCTGCACCGCGGCGGCTTCACCCCGCGCCAGCTGCACCCCAGCGAGCAGGGCGAGCTGCTGGACTGGGGCCTGGGCATCACCAACATGGTGGCCCGGGCCAGCGCCCGGGCCGACGAGCTGACCCCCGCGGAGCTGCTGGCCGGCGCGGACATCCTCACCGGGAAGGTCGCGCGGTACCGGCCGCGGTGGGTGGCGGTGGTCGGGGTGACCGCGTACCGGATCGGTTTCGCCCGGCCGAAGGCGACCTTCGGCCCGCAGCCCGAGCTGCTCGGCGCGACCCGGCTCTGGGTGCTGCCCAACCCGAGCGGTTTGAACGCGCACTTCACCCCGGAGACGCTCGGTGCCGCCTTCGCGGAGCTGCGCGCGGCGACGACCGCCGGCTGATCCCCGGTGGCCGCCGCCGCGGGTCAGTTCGCGGCGGCCGGCGGCATCGCCTCGTCGGCCACGTACGTCGCCATCGGCATGGTGATCACCGGTTCGGTGCCGGTGGCGTCAACGAACGGGGTGGGCGAGTCGGCGACCGCGAACTGGGTGCGGTACAGCTCGGCGTAGAGGCCGCCGACCGCGACCAGCTCGTCGTGCCGGCCCCGTTCGACGATCCGGCCCTCGTCGAGGACGAGGATCTGGTCGGCGTCCCGGACGGTGGAGAGCCGGTGCGCGATGACCAGCGCGGTCCGCCCGGTCAGGGCCACCGACAGCGCCCGCTGCACGGCCGCCTCGCTCTCCGAGTCCAGGTGGGCGGTGGCCTCGTCGAGGATCACGATGGACGGTGCCTTCAGCAGCACCCGGGCGATGGCGATGCGCTGCTTCTCGCCGCCGGAGAAGCGGTAGCCCCGCTCGCCGACCGTGGTCTCCAGCCCGTCGGGCAGGGACCGGACCAGATCGGCGACCTGCGCGCCGGCCAGGGCGGCCCAGATCTCGTCGTCGGTGGCGTCCGGCTTGGCGTAGCGCAGGTTCTCCGCGATGGTCTCGTGGAACAGGTGCGAGTCCTGGGTGACCACGCCGATCTCGTCGCGCAGCGAGGCGAGAGTGGCGTCCCGGACGTCGACCCCGCCGACCAGCACCTGGCCGTCGCTCACGTCGTAGATCCGGGAGATGAGCATGGACAGCGTCGACTTGCCGGCGCCGGAGGGGCCGACCAGGGCGATCATCTGCCCGGGCTCCACGGTGAACGAGACGCCCTTGAGCACCGGCTCGTTGATGGTCCGGTCCAGGGTGGCGACCTCCTCCAGGGAGGCGAGCGACACCTCGGCCGCGCTGGGGTAGCGGAACCGCACGTCGCGGAACTCGACCCGGCCGTTGCCCCGGGGCACCGGGACGGCGTCCGGCTTCTCCTCGATGCCGGGGCGCAGGTCGAGGACCTCGAAGACCCGGTCGAAGGAGACCAGCGCGCTCATCACGTCGACCCGGACGTTGGACAGCGCGGTCAGCGGCCCGTAGAGGCGGGTGAGCAGCAGCGCGAGGGTGACCACGGTGCCGGCGCTGACCGCGCCGGTGACCGCGAGCCAGCCGCCCAGACCGTAGGTGAGCGCCTGGGCCAGCGACGCCACCAGCAGCATCGCGACGAAGAAGGTCCGCGAGTACATGGCCGACTGGATGCCGATGTCACGCACCCGCTCGGCCCGGCCGGCGAAGCGGCGCGCCTCGAGCTCGGGCGAGCCGAAGAGCTTGACCAGCAGCGCCCCGGCCACCCCGAACCGCTCGGTCATCGTCGCGTTCATCTTGGCGTCGAGGTTGTACGACTCGCGGGTGATCTCGGCCAGCCGCTTGCCCACCCGGCGGGCCGGGATGATGAAGATCGGCAGCAGGATCAGCGAGAGCGTGGTGATCTGCCAGGAGAGGGTGAACATCACGCCGGCGGTGAGCACCAGCTGGATGACGTTGCTGACCACGCCGGACAGGGTCGAGGTGAAGGCCCGCTGGGCCCCCAGCACGTCGTTGTTGAGCCGGCTGACCAGCGCGCCGGTCTGGGTCCGGGTGAAGAACTGCAGCGGCATCCGCTGGACGTGGTCGTACACCCGGGTGCGCAGGTTGAGGATGATGCCCTCGCCGATCCGGGCGGAGTACCAGCGCTGGGCCAGGGAGAAGAGCGCGTCGGCGACCGCCAGTACGCCGATGACCACGGCGAGCCGGACGACCACGGAACCCGCCTCGGGGCCACCGCGGTTGATCGCGTTGATCACGTTTCCGGCCAGGACCGGGGTCGCGACTCCGATGACCGCGGCGATCACCACGGTGACCAGGAAGACCACGATGTCGCGCCGGTACGGCCGGGCGAAGGCGACGATCCGCTTGGCGGTGCCGCGCTTGAGCTGGTGGCTGGAGACCTCGTCCTGGCTGCGCATCGACCGGAGCATGCTCCAGCCCGCCATGCCCCCGCCGTGCATCGGACTGGACATTCGTCACCTCCGGGTCGTGGGCAGCGTGGACCGTCGGGTCAATTCTCCCGACGACTACGACAACCTCGCGAGTAACCCGGATCTTCCCGACGGGTCCTTACTATTCTCCTCGCCCGGCGAGGTCCCGCAGCCGGCGGGTCTGCGCCTCCCGCTCGGCGCGCTGCTGCTCGGCGTGGGTACGACCACCGGCGCCGGCGAGCAGCGCCTTGATCTCGACCACCGCGTCCCGGTTGCCGGCCAGCAGGCCGGCGGTCAGGTCCCGCACCGCGCCGTCCAGCTCGGCGGTCGGCACGACGAGGTTGGCCAGGCCGATCCGGTCGGCCTCGGCGGCGTCCATCCGGCGGCCGGTGGCGCAGATCTCCAGCGCGCGGGCGTAGCCGACGAGCTCCACGAGGCGCTTCGTGCCGGCCAGGTCGGGGACGAGACCGAGGGTCACCTCGGCCATGGACAGCTTGGCGTCCTCGGCGAGCACCCGCAGGTCGCAGGCGAGGGCGAGCTGGAAGCCGGCGCCGATCGCGTGGCCCTGCACGGCCGCCACCGAGATCACGTCGGGGCGGTGGAGCCAGGTGAAGCCGCCCTGGTACTCGGCGATCCGGTCGGCGCACTCCTGCTCGGGCAGGGTGGACAGCTCGGCGAAGGAGTTGGGGCCGGAGGCGCCGGCCACCGACAGGTCGAGGCCGGCGGAGAAGGCCCGCCCTTCGCCGCGTACGACGACGACGCGGACGTCGCCGGGCAGATCCCGGGAGAAGTCGCTCATCGCGCGCCATATCGCCGGGGTCTGGGCGTTGAGCACGTCGGGCCGGCACAACGTCACCGTCGCGACCGGCCCGTCGCAGTCGAGTCGTACCCCGGTCGTCTCGGCGGTCACCGGACCGCCCGGGGCAGGGTGGTGATGGACGACGCTGGCGGGCGGGTCACGCCTTCTTGCGGCGCCGGGCGCCGCCGCGCTGCCGCAGCTGCACCCCGGACTCGGTGAGCACCCGGTGGATGAACCCGTAGGAACGGCCGGTCGAGGCCGCGAGCGAACGGATGCTCTCCCCAGCGGTGTACCGCTTTACCAGGTCCTTGGCGAGCGTCTGACGCTCGGCCCCGACGATCCGGCGACCCTTCTCAGTGCTGGTGGCTGTGCCAGTGGCTGCCATGCTGATTCCTCACGTCCCAGACTGTGCGGTTCGGATACGGTCCCACCTATTAGACCGCCTCGAACGATCATGCGCCAGATATCAACTCTTCGCCAACCGACACGCTATGCGATGTCAGCTTCCCGATAGAGTGATCCTTCCGACCGGCTGACACGCCGCCCGCCGGACCGCCACGACCGGCCGGCCACCCGGTCGATCATGGCTCGTCGTAGCGCCGGCCGACGCCCCGTACGCTGCCTCGGGTGACCGACCTGCCGGCCGCCGCGGGCGGTGCCGCCCTGGTGTTTGCCGCGACCAACATCGACGACATCGTCGTGCTGACCGTGCTCTTCGTGGCCGCCCGCGCCGCCGGTCGACCGCGCCCCTGGCACATCGTCGCCGGGCAGTACCTGGGCATCGGCGCGCTGGTCGCCGCGGCGGTGGTCGTCGCGGCCGGACTGCTGGTGGTCCCCGACCCGTGGACCGGCCTGCTCGGCCTGCTGCCGATCGGGCTCGGCGTTCGGACGCTGCTCGCCCACGCCGACTCCGACGAGCCGCCGGCCGTGGTCGGCGGCCTGCTCGGCGTGGCCGGGGTGACGATCGCCAACGGGTCGGACAACATCGCGGTCTACGTGCCGGTGTTCCGTTCCCTGGACCCGGCGACCGGGCTGGTCTGGCTGCTGGTCTTCGCCGCGCTGGTGGCGCTCTGGTGCGCGACCGCCGCCCTGCTGGGCGGCCACCCCCGGGTGGTCCGGCTGGTCGGCCGCGCCGGCCATTGGCTGGTCCCGACGGTCTTCATCGGCATCGGCGTGGTGATCCTGGTCAGCTCCGGCGTGCTGACCCAGCTCGCCGACCTCGCCGGCTGACCCGCCCGGCCCGGCCGGCGGGCCCTTGGTCGGGGTCAGGCCAGTTCGACGAGTTCGAGGAGGTCGTCGCTCCAGGCGTCCTCGTCGCCGTCCGGGAGCAGGATCGCCCGGTCGGGTTTGAGCGCCAGGACCGCGCCGGGGTCGTGGGTGACCAGCACGATCGCGCCGGGGTAGCGGGCGATCGCGTCGAGCACCTGCTCGCGGCTGACCGGGTCGAGGTTGTTGGTCGGCTCGTCGAGCAGCAGCACGTTCGCTCCGGAGCAGACCAGGGTGGCCAGCGCCAGCCGGGTCTTCTCCCCGCCGGAGAGGACTCCGGCCGGCTTGTCGACGTCCTCGCCGGAGAAGAGGAACGCACCGAGGATCTTGCGCAGGTCGGTGTCGGTCTGGTCGCTGGCTGCGCTGCGCATGTGCTCCAGGATCGTGCGGTCCACGTCGAGGGTCTCGTGCTCCTGGGCGTAGTACCCCAGCCGTAGCCCGTGCCCGGCGTGCACCTCGCCGGTGTCCGGCTCCAGCAGTCCGCCGAGCATCCGCAGCAGGGTGGTCTTGCCGGCGCCGTTGAGGCCGAGGATGGCCACCCGGGAGCCACGGTCCACCGCCACGTTGACGTCGGTGAAGATCTCCAACGACCCGTACGACTTGGACAGGCCGGTCGCGGTGAGCGGGGTCTTGCCGCACGGGGCCGGGGTCGGGAAGCGCACCTTGGCCACCTTGTCGGCGTGGCGCACCTCCTCCAGGCCGGAGATCAGCTTCTCCGCGCGGCGGGCCATGTTCTGCGCGGCGACCGTCTTGGTGGCCTTGGCCCGCATCTTGTCGGCCTGGGCCATCAGCGCGCCGGCCTTCTTCTCGGCGTTGGCCCGCTCCCGGCGGCGGCGCCGCTCGTCGGTCTCCCGCGCCTCCAGGTACGCCTTCCAGCCCAGGTTGTAGGCGTCGACCACCGAGCGGGTGGCGTCGAGGAACCAGACCTTGTTGACCACCGACTCCAGCAGCGAGCCGTCGTGGGAGATCACGATGAGGCCGCCCTTGTGGTTGGCGAGAAAGCCGCGCAGCCAGGTGATCGAGTCGGCGTCGAGGTGGTTGGTGGGCTCGTCGAGGAGCAGGATGCCGCCGCCGTTCTCACCGGCGTCGCGGAACAGGATCCGGGCCAGCTCGATGCGGCGGCGCTGACCGCCGGAGAGGGTGCCGATGGTCTGCGCGAGGGCCCGGTCGGGCAGCCCGAGGTTGGCGCAGATCCGGGCCGCCTCGGCCTCGGCGGCGTACCCGCCCAGGGCGGCGAACTGGTCCTCCAGCGCGCCGTAGCGGCGGACCAGCTTCTCGTCGGTGTCCTCGGCGAGCTTCGCCTCCAGCTCCTTCATCTGCGCCATCAGCACGTCGAGGCCGCGGGCGGAGAGCACCCGGTCCCGCCCGGTGACCTCCAGGTCACCGGTGCGCGGGTCCTGCGGCAGGTAGCCGATCGCGCTGCGCCGGTCGATCTGCCCGCCGTACGGCTGGCCCTCGCCGGCCAGCACCTTCAGCGTGGTGGTCTTGCCGGCGCCGTTGCGGCCGACCAGACCGATCCGGTCGCCCGGCTGCACCCGCAGGGTGGTGTCGGACAGCAGGATCCGGGAACCGGCGCGCAGTTCCAGGCCGGTGGCAGTGATCATTTCGGGGTACTCGCTCTCGGGGTTCCGGAAGGGCTGACTCAGGGCACGCGAAAGCGCCGGCGGGTTGGGTGTTCCCGTCGGCGCGGGGCCGTTCAGCCTTCGCAGCGCAGCACCCGCCAAGTGTACCGGGCTGCCCGCGGCACCCCGCCCGGATTACCAGGCAAGATCATCGGGTACCGAAAGTGCCGTCCGGACCCGGTCCGGTACCGCAACCACCAAAACGGATAATTCGGTGATCGGGGTCAACATGGAGCTGAACGAGAACGCGCAGATCGACACCAGCCAGGTGGACGATCGGCGAGGGTCCGGCGGAGGCGGCGGGATGGGCATTCCGATCCCGATCGGCGGCGGACGCGGTGGCATCGTCGGCATCATCATCGCCGTCCTCGTCGCGCTGGTCGGCGGCGGCTTCGGGCTGAACGCGATGAACGACGGCGGCGGCTCGCAGCAGGGCGACAACACCTCGCTGCAGCAGAAGTGCTCCGCGCAGGACGCGCTGGAGCAGCTCGACTGCCGCAACACCCTGTACGTCAACTCGATCCAGGCGTACTGGACCAAGGCCCTGCCGGAGGTCTTCGGCGAACAGTACAAGACGTCCAAGACCGTCTTCTTCAGCCAGGGCGTCAACACCGGCTGCGGCCAGGCCGACTCCGGCGTCGGCCCGTTCTACTGCCCGGCCGACGACCTGGTCTACATCGACCTCACCTTCTACAAGCTGCTCGCCGACCAGCTCGGCGCCGAGGGTGAGTTCGCCCAGCCGTACGTGCTGGCCCATGAGTACGGCCACCACGTGCAGGACCTGCTCGGCACCGAGGCGCAGATGCGCCGCCAGCAGCAGCGCGACCCGAACAACGCCAACGCGCTGTCGGTGAAGCTGGAACTGCAGGCCGACTGCTACGCCGGCGCCTGGGCCAAGAACGCCACCGGCACCTCGGACGCGCAGGGCCAGAAGATCTTCAAGAGCATCACGGATCAGGACATCCAGCAGGCGATCGACACCGCCGAGAAGATCGGTGACGACGCGATCCAGAAGCGCTCCGGCCGGCCGGTGAACCCGGACGAGTTCACCCACGGCACCTCCGAGCAGCGCCAGCAGTGGTTCACCAAGGGCTACTCCACCGGCGACCCGAAGGCCTGCGACACCTTCGGCGGCACCCTGTAGGACGCGCCCCCGGCCGCGTTCGGCGGCACGACGACGAGGACCCCGGCGACCGGGTGGCGAGCCCACCCCGCCGGGGTCCCTCGTCGCCGGGCGGCGTCATGGGGTGCCACGGGCGGCGCGCTGGGGCCCGCGCCGCAGAGAATCGACCGGTGACCGTTTCCCCGCCGCGCCTCCGGGTCGCCGCCTATGTGATCCGGTGGAGAGCGGCCGGGCCCGAGCTGCTCGTCTTCGACCACGTCGACTTTCCCGAGGCCGGCACCCAGGTGCCGGCGGGTGGGCTGGAGCCGGGCGAGACACCGGCCGACGCGGCGGTCCGGGAGGTCGCCGAGGAGACCGGGCTGACCGCCGCCCGGCCGGTCGCCGAGCTGGGGGTCAGCGACCACCCGCATCCGGTGACCGGGCAGCCGCGCCGCACCACCTACATCCAGCTCGACGTGCCGGACCGCCCGGTCGGGCCGTGGACACACCGGGTCGCCGGCGACGGCAAGGACGGCGGGCTGCGCTTCGCCTGCCGCTTCATCCCGCTCCCCCTTGCCGCCCGCCTCGCCGACCAACAGGACGAGTTCCTGGACCGGCTCCACCTCGACCGGAATTTGACCGCCTGACCGGCCGCCGCCCCGCCCGACCCGACGGGTCCGTCCGCCAGGGCACGTCCGACGAGGCGGCACCGCCCTCGACCGGGGTGGACCCGGCCCACAGCGCGGCCTCGCCGATCCGCCGTCCCGACGGGTGTGCTCGCGCTGGTCGGGGCCGTGACGTTGGTGGTACCGGGGCCGGCCCGGCGGTCACGCTGCTCCGGCAGTCGGCCGGTTCAGCCGCCCACGGGTTCCGGGTCGCGGATCAGGATGTGCACCGCCCGGGCGGCGGCGACCGCCCCGACCAGCACCGCGTGCCGGGGCTCCGGGACGTCGAGGAGCCGCTCGGCGCGCAGCGCGGCCAGCGGCGCGAGCCGTCGCTCGGAGAGCACGATGTCCACCGCCCGACGGTCCCCGCCGCAGACCAGGGCGCTCAGCGTCGCCGCCGCCGGCAGCAGCAGCCGGCCGGCGAGCTCCACCGCATCGGCCAGCGCCGCCTTCGCCTGGTTGTCCCGGCGCCGGGCGAAGCGCTGCTGGGACCATCCGCCCGCGGCGGTCCGCCCCTGTACGTACCGGGTGTCCACCTTGGATACCACCAGCTCCTCCCCCGCGGCGACGCCGACCGCCACGGCGCCCTTGCGGGCCAGCAGCAGGCCGAGCCGGCGCGGCGCGGCGGCCGCGGCCACGAAGCCGGGCACGTCGGCCGCGGCCGGCGCGCCGGGCGGCGTGTGCAGCTCGGCCGTCGCGCCGTCGGGGGCGGCGAGCAGCAGGCCGTACGCCTCGATGGTGGTGGTGGTGGGCGGGCCGTGCCGCTCGGCGAAGCCCTCGACCCAGCGGGCGACGCGGGCCGGGTCGACCTCGACCCACCGGCCGCCCCCTGCTGCGGGTCGGCTGCTCATGATCCGACCGTACGGCACGGCGGGACCCGCCGGGTCGCCCGGGCGGGCCGCCGCCCCGCCGGCCCAGGTGGTCCGGGCTCAGCCAGGTAGCAACGTGGCCACGGCCAGGGCGGCGATGAGCGCGCTGGAGACCAGCCCGGTGACCAGCCGGCCACGGGGTCCGGCCAGTGCCCGGCCGATCAGCGTGCCGCCACCCGCGACGAGCAGTTGCCAGCTCGCCGAGGCCAGGAAGGCGCCCGCGACGAAGAGCGCCGCGGTGGCGGCGTCCGGGTCGGCCGCGTCCCGCCGGCCGAGCACCAGCGCCGCGAAGTAGAGCACGGTGGTCGGATTCAGCAGGGTCAGTCCGAGTACGCCGACGAAGGCCCGGGCCGGGGTGGTGAGCCCGGCGCCGGCGCGCACCGGCGCGGGCCCGGCGTCCGGTCGGCGGGCGCGCCAGGCGGAGCGCAGCCCGTGGGCGGCGAGCCCGAGCAGCACCAGCGCGGCAGCGACCCGCAGTGGTCCGGCGACCGGGGCGATGACGCCTGCCAGTCCCGCGCCACCGATCGCCGCGACGGCCGCGTAGAGCCCGTCGGCGGTAGCCACCGCCAGCGCCGCGGCAGCCCCGACCCGGAACGAGGTATGGGCGCTGAGGCCGAGGATGAGGATCGCGATGGCGCCGACCGGGATGGCGACGCCGTAGCCGGCCACCAGGCCGGCGAGGAGGGCGTCACCCATGGCGGGCGGGCCCGGACCACCTCTCGACAATTGCCGGCTGCTGTCGCCCACCGCCGACGACGGCGTGGACGGGGACAACAGGGCGGGTGCGGAGATCGGTCACCGGGCCATTGTGGCCACGCCCGCCCGGCGACGGAAGCGGATTTCCGTCCCGGGCCCGGCCCGGTCCCGCCGGGAACCATGGCGTGCCGGACGCTGGCCGGCGGCCGGCCCGACAAGATCGTCTGATGTCCTCGGCCCTTCCACCCGGCGTGCCAGGCCCGCGAGCCGCAGATGATCACCGCGGCGGAGGGCGGGGCGGGGCCCGGCGGAAGGGCACGCGGGGCCGGGTCGCGGAGTCGGGCGCTCCGCGACCCGACACCGTCAGGCGGACCAGGTGGGCCGGCGGCCGAGGTAGGTCAGGAGGCGGGCCACGTCGTCGGCGTCGGCGGCGGGCTCGATCGCCGCGGCGTAGGCGCCGTAGGCGCGCAGCGGCTCGACGATCTGGCAGGCGACCGCCAGCAGCGGTCGGGCCAGCCCGTCGGTGAGCGGAGACGGCTGGCCGGTGGCCACCGCGATGTCCAAGGCGTGCACCGCGGCGTCGAGGGCGCACGCGCCGGCGCCGACGGGGGCCGGCAGTTTGCCCTGCGGCAGCGGGGTGGGCACCTCGGAGTCGTCGTCGGCGATCCCCGCGAAGGCCCCGGCCGACGCGTCGAGCGCGTCGCGCAGTCCGGCCGTCCTGTCTCCGTCGATCCGGCCGGAGGGCGAGAACGGATCCTCCGCCGGCCCCGGCCCACCGACGATCGCGGCCGCGTAGGCGATCTGGTCGCCGACCGCGTGCTGGAGCACCTGGGTGACCGTCCACCCGTCACATGGCGTGGGCCGCTCCCAGGCGTCGGCCGCGACCCCCTCGACCACCGTCCGCAGCGCGCCGTGCGCCTCGTCGAGCACGGTCCGCCACTGCCTGGTTGCGATCTCGCTCATCGTTCCGACCCTCCCTGCCGACGCCCTCGACGGGCCGGCGGCCCGCCGAGTGGAACGGAACACTTCGCTCCGCCCGAGATCGGCTTAGCAGAGCGGAACGCTCCGTTCCGCTAAAGTCTTTGGCGACGCCGGCCGGCCCGGAAACGCATCGAGCGCAGCCGATCAGACGTTGAAGCCGAGGGAACGGAGCTGATCCCGACCCTCGTCGGTGATCTTGTCCGGCCCCCATGGCGGCAGCCAGACCCAGTTGATCCGGATGTCGCTGACCAGTCCCCCGCCGGGGCCGGTGGTCAGCGCCTGCCGGGCCTGGTCCTCGATCACGTCGGTGAGCGGGCAGGCCGCCGAGGTGAGCGTCATGTCCAACGTGGCCACGTTCTCGTCGTCGACGTGCACGCCGTACACGAGGCCCAGGTCGACCACGTTGATGCCCAGCTCGGGGTCGACGACGTCCTTCATCGCCTCCTCGATGTCGGCGACGGCGGCCTTGCCGCCGGTCGCCGCCAGCGCCGCGCCGGCCTCCGCCACAGCGCCGGCCGACGTGCCGGTGGTCTCCTCAGAACTCATGCCTTCACCTCCGTAGGGCTCACGCCCACGCCGGCGCGTGCCGCGGCATCCTTGAACGCCATCCACGACAGCAGCGCGCACTTGACCCGGGCCGGGTAGCGCGCGACACCCGCGAACGCCACCCCGTCTCCGAGCACCTCTTCGTCCGGCGTGACCTGGCCACGCCCGGACATCAACTCGACGAACGCCTCGTGCACCGTGGCGGCGTCGTCCGTCGCCCGGCCGCGCAGCAGCTCGTGCAGCACGCTCGCCGACGCCTGGCTGATCGAGCAGCCCATCCCGTCGTACGAGATGTCGGTGAACACCTTGCCGTCGGTCGCCACCCGCACGGTGATCTCGTCACCGCAGGTCGGGTTGACGTGATGCGCCTCGCCGACCCGGGCGACCGCGTCCGCCGCGTCCCGCAGGCCACGGCCGTGCGGGTGCTTGTAGTGATCCAGGATGATCTCCTGGTAGAGCTGGTCGAGCTGCATCAGTCGAACACCTTCCGCACCTGCTCGAGACCGGCCACCAGCGCGTCGATCTCCTCGGTCGTGGTGTACAGGTAGAACGACGCCCGCGTCATGGCCGGAACGCCGAACCGGGTGCACACCGGCTTCGCGCAGTGGTGCCCCACCCGCACCTGCACGCCGAGCGAGTCGAGGACCTGCCCCACGTCGTGCGGATGGATGTCGCCGAGCGCGAAGGAGATCGTCCCGCCCCGCCCGACCGGCACGTTGGGACCGAAGATCCGCAGCCCGGGGACCGTGGCGAGGGCGTCCAGCGCGTACGCGGTCAGCTCCTTCTCGTGCCACTGGATGGCCCGCATGCCGATGCCGCTGAGGTAGTCCACCGCCGCGCCGAGCGCGACCGCCTCGGCGATCGGCGGGGTGCCCGCCTCGAACCGGGCCGGCGGCGCGGCGAAGGTGGACCGGGCCATGGTGACCGTCTCGATCATCGAGCCGCCACCCATCACCGGAGGCATCGCGGCGAGCAGCTCGCCACGGCCCCAGAGCACGCCGACACCGGTCGGGCCGCACATCTTGTGGCCGGTGAAGACGATGAAGTCGGCGTCGTAGTCGACCACGTCCATCGGCATGTGCGGCACCGACTGGGAGCAGTCGAGCAGTAACAGGGCGCCCACCTCGCGGACCCGCTGGGTGATCCGGGAGGTGGCGTTGACCGTGCCGAGGACGTTCGACGTGTGCACCAGCGAGACGATCTTCGTCCGCTCGGTGACCAGCTCCTCGAGCCCCGACTCGTCCAGCCGGCCGTTGTCGGTGACCGGGAACCAGCGCAGGGTCGCGCCGGTCCGCTCGGCCAGCAGCTGCCACGGGACGATGTTCGAGTGGTGCTCCATCTCGGAGATCACGATCTCGTCGCCCGGACCGAGCCGGAACCGCGGGTCCGCGTCGGGCCGCAGAGACGCGTTCGAGAACGCGTACGCCACAATGTTGATCGCCTCGGTGGAGTTCTTGGTGAACACCACCTCGTCCACGCTCGGCGCGTTGATGAACGCGGCGATCTTCGCCCGCGCGCCCTCGTACGCCTCGGTCGCCTCGGTGCCCAGGGTGTGCACCGAGCGCGACACGTTGGCGTTGTGCGTGGCGTAGTGCTCGGCGAGCACGTCGAGCACCTGCCGCGGCTTGTGCGCGGTGTTGGCGCTGTCGAGATAGACCAGCCGGTGCCCGTTGACCTCCCGGTCGAGGATCGGGAAGTCGGCGCGCACCGTGGCCACGTCGAAACGCGGCACGTCGTCGTACTGCGGCATCCCCTCGGGGATGGCGATGGTGGTCATCTCAGCGGCCCCTGTCGTTCGTGTCAGGCCCGCGCGGCGCCGGCTCCGGCGACGTACCGCTCGTAGCCCTCGTCCTCGAGCTTGTCGGCCAGCTCCGGGCCGCCCTGCTCGACGATCCGGCCGGCCACGAAGACGTGCACGAAGTCGGGCTTGATGTAGCGCAGGATCCGGGTGTAGTGGGTGATCAGCAGCAGGCCGGTGTCGCCGGTGTCGCGGACCCGGTTGACGCCCTCGCTGACCACGCGCAGCGCGTCCACGTCGAGGCCGGAGTCGGTCTCGTCGAGGATCGCGATCTTCGGCTTGAGCAGCTCCAGCTGCACGATCTCGTGCCGCTTCTTCTCGCCGCCGGAGAAGCCCTCGTTGACGTTGCGCTGGGCGAACGCCGGGTCCATCTGGAGCTTCTCCATGGCGCCGCGCAGTTCGCCGGCCCAGGTGCGCAGCTTCGGGGCCTCGCCGTCGATGGCGGTCTTGGCGGTGCGCAGGAAGTTGGCGACCGAGACGCCGGGGACCTCGACCGGGTACTGCATGGCCAGGAAGAGGCCGGCGCGGGCCCGCTCGTCGACGGACATGGCCAGCACGTCGGAGCCGTCGAGGGTCACCGAGCCGCCGGTGATCTCGTACTTCGGGTGACCGGCGATCGAGTACGCCAGGGTGGACTTGCCGGAGCCGTTCGGGCCCATGATCGCGTGGGTCTCCCCCGACTTCACGGTCAGGTCGACACCGGCCAGGATCGGCTTGAGCTCACCCTCGGGCAGCTTGACCGACACCTTCAGGTCGCGGATCTCCAGGGTGCTCATTATCGGGTCACTCCATTGCTCGGCGTCAGGCTGACGTAGATGTCGCCGTCGCGGACTTCGACGGGATAGACGGGAACAGGTTCGGTGGCGGGGAGCCCCGTGGGCTCACCCGTCCGTAGGTCGAAACGGGATCCGTGCAGCCAGCATTCCAGCGTGCACCCCTCGACCTCCCCCTCGGAGAGGGCGACGGCGGCGTGCGAGCACTCGTCGTACACGGCGTAGAACTGGTCGTCTTCGCCGTGCACGATGGCGAGCTGCGTGCCGTCGACGTCGGCGCTGATCACGGTGCCCTTCGGCACGTCCTCGGTCGAACAGATCTTGATCATCAGGCGCCGGCCTTGGTAAGCCGCGCCTCGATCGCGTCGCCCAGCCGCTCGCGCAGCTCCTCGACCGGGATCTTGTTGATCAGCTCGGCGAAGAAGCCGCGGACCACCAGGCGGCGCGCCTCACCCTCCGGGATGCCCCGGGCCATCAGGTAGAACAGCTGCTCGTCGTCGAAGCGGCCGGTCGCGCTCGCGTGGCCGGCGCCGGCGATCTCGCCGGTCTCGATCTCCAGATTGGGTACGGAGTCCGCCCGGGCGCCGTCGGTGAGCAGCAGGTTCCGGTTGATCTCGTACGTGTCGGTGCCGGTCGCCTCGGCCCGGATCAGCACGTCGCCCACCCAGACGGTGTGCGCGCTCTCCCCCTGCAGGGCGCCCCGGTAGCCGACGTAGCTGCGGCAGTCCGGCACGGTGTGGTCGACCAGCTGCCGGTGCTCCAGGTGCTGGCCGGAGTCGGCGAAGTAGACGCCGTACAGCTCGGCCTCGCCGCCGCGCCCGGTGTATTCCACGCTGGTGTACTGCCGGACCAGGTCGCCGCCCAGGCTGACCTGGACGTGGATCACCTTGGCGTCCCGGCCGAGCTTGACCTTCAGGTGCTGGGCCTGCACGGCGTCGTCGGCCCAGTCGGCGATGGTCACCAGGGTCAGCTTCGCCCCGTCGGCCACCGCCACCTCGACGTTGTCGGCGAGGGTCGTGGAGCCGGCGTGCTCCAGCACCAGGGTCACCTCGGCGAACCGGCCCACCTCGACGAAGGTGTGCCCGAACGCCACGCCCTCGGCGCCCTCGCCGACCACCCGCAGGCTCACCGGCGCCGCAACCACGGCCGAGGGATCCACCGACACCAGCAGCGCCTGCT
The DNA here is from genome assembly GCF_045207895.1 of Micromonospora sp. NBC_00898. NCBI lineage: Bacteria > Bacillati > Actinomycetota > Actinomycetes > Micromonosporales > Micromonosporaceae > Micromonospora > Micromonospora sp. NBC_00898. Next base: position 681,814 of record NZ_CP108775.1, on the reverse strand, counting down.
CGGTGCCGCCGTAGGCCAGCGCGCTGACCCGGTCGACCGGGGTGAGCACGCTGCCCACCCGCGGGTCGTCCGTGCCGATCCGGGAGACGGTGACGCCGGCGGGCAGGTCGCCGTACTCGTGCCGGACCGTGCCGGTCGCGGCCTGCGCCCCACCGACCAGGCCGCGCAGGCGCTTGAGCGGGGTGAACCGCCAGTCCTCCTCCATGCCGGTGAGGGCCGGGAAGTCGGCGACGTCGTACGAGCGGAGCGCCTGCGACTTGGTGCTGGGCGGCGCGGAAGCCTGGGTAGTCATCTCTTCCTTGGTCTGTTCTGCGACGACGGTGTCAGTTGAAGCGGAGGGCGGGCCGAGCCAGGCACGGCCCGCCGCAACGTGGACGGCGTCAGCCGACCGCGCCCTCCATCTGGAGCTCGATCAGGCGGTTGAGCTCCAGGGCGTACTCCATCGGGAGCTCCTTGGCGATCGGCTCGATGAAGCCACGCACGATCATCGCCATCGCCTCGTCCTCGCTCAGGCCCCGGCTCATCAGGTAGAAGAGCTGGTCGTCGCTGATCTTGGAGACGGTCGCCTCGTGCCCCATCGACACGTCGTCCTCGCGGATGTCGACGTACGGGTAGGTGTCCGAGCGGGAGATGGTGTCGACCAGCAGCGCGTCGCACTTGACCGTGCTCCGGCTGCTGTGCGAACCCTCCAGCACCTGCACCAGACCGCGGTACGAGGTGCGGCCGCCACCACGGGCGATCGACTTCGACACGATGGTCGAGGAGGTGTGCGGCGCGGCGTGCACCATCTTGGCGCCCGCGTCCTGGTGCTGGCCCTCGCCGGCCATGGCCACCGAGAGCACCTCGCCCTTGGCGTGCTCGCCGGTCATGTAGACCGCCGGGTACTTCATGGTGACCTTGGAGCCGATGTTGCCGTCGACCCACTCCATGGTCGCGCCCTCGTGGCAGACGGCGCGCTTGGTGACCAGGTTGTAGACGTTGTTCGACCAGTTCTGGATGGTCGTGTAACGGCAGCGGGCGTTCTTCTTGACGATGATCTCCACGACGGCGCTGTGCAGCGAGTCGGAGGAGTACAGCGGCGCGGTGCAGCCCTCGACGTAGTGCACGTACGCACCCTCGTCGACGATGATCAGCGTCCGCTCGAACTGGCCCATGTTCTCCGTGTTGATCCGGAAGTAGGCCTGCAGCGGGATCTCCACGTGCACGCCCTTCGGCACGTAGATGAACGAGCCACCGGACCACACGGAGGTGTTCAGCGCGGCGAACTTGTTGTCGCCGACCGGGATCACCGTGCCGAAGTACTCCTTGAAGATGTCCTCGTGCTCCTTGAGGGCGGTGTCGGTGTCCAGGAAGATGACACCCTGCTCCTCGAGGTCCTCGCGGATCTTGTGGTAGACCACCTCGGACTCGTACTGCGCCGCGACGCCGGCGACCAGCCGCTGCTTCTCCGCCTCCGGGATGCCCAGCCGGTCGTAGGTGTTCTTGATGTCCTCCGGCAGGTCCTCCCAGCTGGTGGCCTGCTTCTCGGTGGACCGCACGAAGTACTTGATGTTGTCGAAGTCGATCCCGGTGAGGTCCGCGCCCCAGGCCGGCATCGGCTTGCGGCCGAACAGCCGCAGGCCCTTCAGGCGCAGGTCGAGCATCCAGGCCGGCTCGTTCTTCTTCGCCGAGATGTCCCGCACCACCGCCTCGTTCAGGCCACGCTGAGCGGCGGCCCCGGCGACGTCGGAGTCGGCCCAGCCGTACTCGTAGCGACCGAGGGCGGCGAGCTGCTCCTCCTGGGTCAGGGGCTGGACGATCTGCTCGGTCATCTATCTGTCCTCACAGTGGTGACGGTGTTACCGGACTGGGCACGCGGCTGGGCCGGGATGTGCGTGGTGCACACCCCGTCGCCGTGCGCGATGGTCGCCAGGCGCTGCACGTGGGTGCCGATCAGACGGGAGATCACCGCGGTCTCGGCCTCGCACAGCTGGGGGAACTCGGCGGCCACGTGCGCCACCGGGCAGTGGTGCTGACACAGCTGGCCGCCGGAGGCGATCGTGGACGCGTTGGCAGCGTAACCCTCGGCGGTCAGCGCCCCGGCGAGCGCCTCCGCCCGCGCGAGGGGGTCGTCGCCGGCGTCCTCCATGGCGGCCCGGCAGCGGTCCTCCAGGGCGGCCACCTGGTCGGCGGCGAACGCCTCCACAGCGTCCGAACCGCCGTTGCTGGCGATCCAGCGCAGCGCGGCGGTGGCGATGTTGTCGTAGTGGTGGGTGCCGCAGCGGACCCGGGCCGCGTCGGTCAGCACGAACACCTTGGCCGGGCGACCCCGACCGCGGCTGCCCCGCACCGTCTGCTCGCGGGCGAGCACGTCGCCGTCGGCGAGCATCGCGTCGAGGTGCCGGCGGATCGCCGCCGGGCTGAGCCCGAGCGCCGAACCCAGCTGCGCGGCGGTGGTCGCCCCCCGCTCCAACAGGAGCTGGGTGACCCGGTCCCGGGTGGAAGGATCGGACGCGGCCTGCGACAACTCCAGCTCGGCGCGTCTGACGCCGCGCCGCGACCTGGAGCCGTCGCCGGCGACCGGAGCGGTCGCCGGCAGGTGCCCGGAGAGCTCCGCCGCGTTTTTCACAACGCCAACGTTACGTAATTCATCGGAGGCCCGCAAACCCGGGTCCCGGTGATCCCGACCACCGGCCCCGCCGAGTCACCTGATCGGGGTCAACTACGGTGCGTAGGATTCGCTCCGTGAAGCCTTCCGTCCGGTTCCCGGTCTCCGCCTCGCTGCTGCGCCGCCTCGCGTACGCCTCGATCATCGCGAACGTCGCGATCGTGGTCACCGGCGGGGCCGTCCGGCTCACCGCCTCCGGCCTCGGCTGCCCCACCTGGCCCCGGTGCACCGACGCGTCGTACCACACGACCGCCGAGATGGGCGTGCACGGAGTGATCGAGTTCAGCAACCGGCTGCTCACCTTCGCGGTCGGCATCATCGCGCTCGCCGTGCTGCTCGCCGTGCTGGCGCGGCGGCCCCGCCCGCGCGGGCTGCTGCCGCTGGCGGTCGCGGTCTTCCTCGGCATCCCGGCGCAGGCCGTGATCGGCGGGATCACCGTGCTGACCAACCTCAACCCGTGGGTGGTCGGGCTGCACTTCCTCGCCTCGATGCTGGTCATCGCCGCCGCGTACGCGCTCTGGCGGCGGACCGTCGAGCCGGACGGGCCGACGACCCCCACCGTGCCCGGCCCGCTGCGCACCCTCGCGCTGCTCACCACGCTGGTCGGCGCGGCGGTACTGGTGGTCGGCACCTGGGTGACCGGCAGCGGCCCGCACGCCGGAGACCAGGGCGCCGCCCGCAACAGCCTGGACCCCCAGGCGATCTCCCAGGTGCACGCCGACGGCGTCTTCCTGCTCATCGGCCTCTCGGTCGCGCTGCTGTTCGCCTTCCGGGCGGTCGGCGCGGCGCGGGCCACCCGGGCCGCCGCGGTGCTGGTGGCGGTGGAGCTGGGGCAGGGCCTGATCGGCTTCGTGCAGTACTTCACCCACCTGCCGGCGGTGCTGGTCGCCGCGCACATGCTCGGCTCCTGCCTGGTCCTGCTGGCCACCCTGGCGGTGCTCTGGTCGACCCGCGAGCGCCAGCCGGTCGCGCCGGCCCCGGACACGCTCCGCACCGACCAGCCGGTCCCCGCCACCGCCTGACCCCCCGCCCCGCGCCGCCCGCACCCCGGCCGCGTCGCGGCCAAGATCCGCGCAGTTTCCCTGAAAGAGACGCACCCGTGCCGGGTCAGGCGGGGCGGGCCAGGTGGGTGACGATCGCCTCGGCCAGTCGGTCGGGGGCGCCGTCGGCGTAGCCGATGAAGAGCGACGGCTCGGTCAGCTCCAGCTCCACCAGGACGGGCGAGCCGTCCGCGCCCGGGATGAGGTCCACCCGGGCGTAGAGCAGCCGGTCACGGCCGCCCGGCACCACGGCGAGCGTCCGCTCGGCAACGGCCAGCTGCTCGGGCGTGGCCGTCCGGGCGGCGATCTCCTCGGGCTTGTACAGCCCGTCCACGCCCAGATCCGGGCCGGTCAGCATCGCGCCCTTGCGGATCGCGTGGCTGAACCGCAGACCGTCCCGGCCGGCCAGGAAGAGCAGCGCGGTCTCCCCGACCGCGTCCACCGCCTCCAGGTACGGCTGCACCATGGTGACCCGCCCGGCGTCGGAGAGCCGCCGTACGTGCCGTACGGCCAGCTCCCGGTGCTCCGGGTCGGCGAGGTCGTAGCGGCCGGTGTCCTGGCTGCCGGCGCTGACCGCCGGCTTGATCACGTACTCGCCGCGCTGGGCGGGCGGGGCCCAGGACCGCCCGGGCTCGACCCACGAGGTGGGCACCGTCGGCACGCCGGCCGCGGAGAGCTCGGCCAGGTAGCGCTTGTCGGTGTTCCAGGCGACCACGTCGGCCGGGTTGACCAGGCGCGGCACCGTTCGCGCCCAGGCGACGAACTCGTCGCGGCGCAACGCGTAGTCCCAGGGCGACCGGAGCACGACCAGGTCGTACCCCGCCCAGTCGACGGCCGGGTCGTCCCAGACCGCGATGTCGGCGTGGACGCCTCGGGCGCCCAGCGGCGCGAGCACGAGCCGGTCGTCCGGGTCGAGGTCGACGAGCCGGTCGCAGGTGACGAGAGCGACCCGGGGTTCCCCCCGGGCCGACTGGTGGTGATTGATCAATTTATCTGTCAACGGGCCATCGTGCGCCGTGCCATCGACCGCCAGAGGTCGTTGCTCGGGCGCATCTGGTCCATCAGTTCACGCTCCCAGGCGTTCTCTACGGTGACTCCCGCCTTGGCGCAGGCCTGCCGCGCGACATCGGTGCCGTCCGCGAACTGGTCGGCCCACGCCCCGTCCTCACCCACGAGGACGATCCGCGCACCGCGCTTGCCGACGTACTCGATGACCGCCTTCGCCCCGCCGTGCCCGGCGGCGAACGACTTGATGCCCGAAACCAGACCGTTGGGGGCCTGCTCCGGTGCGGCCTGCTGAGCCGTCAGCGTCGTATCGGAACCATCTGCCATGACGCGAAGCCTAAGCAGACTTCCACCCCCATGTGCGAGAACCATGAACAATTTGTGATGCCAATTACCTACGGGTTTAAGGAAGACCACAGGTGATTCGCCCTGACATGTCCTGCTAAGTCGGGGCGAAACGGGCAGGGGGGATAGTCACGTTCTGTCCGGCTTGAGTCACCGAACTCAGGGCGAAAAAAATTCTGATGAATTCCGTGACCTGCGAGAGGTCATCCACTCCGGTGAGTGCCGGGGCTGGGGTCAGATCAGCGCGTCGAGCGCGACGGCCGCGAAGAGGATCGTGAGGTACGTGGTCGACCAGTGGAACAGCCGCATCGGCTTGACCGCCTCGCCACGCGCCGCCCGCCGGCACAGCTTGTGCGCCTCGACCACGAAGATGCCACCCACCACCAGCGCGGTGACGCCGTAGATCGGGCTCATCCCCAGCGGCCAGACGGCCAGCGAGGAGAGCAGGGTCAGCCAGGAGAAGATGATGATCTCGGCGTTGACCCGGCGCACCGAGGCCACCACCGGCAGCATCGGGATGCCCGCCCGGGCGTAGTCGGCCTTGTACTTGATGGCCAGCGCGTAGAAGTGCGGCATCTGCCAGAAGAAGACCACCGCGAACAGGCCCCACGCGGCGGGGGCCAGCGAGCCGGTGACCGCGGCCCAGCCGATCAGCACCGGCGCCGCCCCGCACGCCCCGCCCCAGAAGGTGTTGGCGGCGGTGGTCCGCTTCAGCCAGAGCGTGTAGACGAGGTCGTAGTAGGCGATCGCCGCCAGGGTCAGCCCGGCGGCCAGCCAGTTGGTGGCGGCGGCCATCAGGGCGACCGAGACCACCGCCAGCACCAGCCCGAAGACCAGCGCGTTGCGGGGCGTCACGGTGTGCGCCGGCAGCGGACGGCGCTTGGTGCGCCGCATCAGCTGGTCGATGTCCCGGTCGATGTAGCAGTTGAGGACGCTGGCCGCGCCGGCGGCGAGCGAGCCGCCGACCAGCACCACGGCGACCAGCCAGAGTGACGGCATGCCCCCGCCGGCGAGCATCATCGCCGGCACGGTGGTGACCAGCAGCAGCTCGACAATCCGCGGCTTGGTCAGCGCCACGTACGCCGACACCACCGCCCGCACGTCCCGCCGGCCGGTCGCCGACGCCTCCCCCACCGTGCGCACCGGCGGTTGCCCGGCAGAGTTGCTGACGGGGCGCTCAGTGATCATGCTCACGGATTGCCACCTTCCGGCGTCGGCAGGGGGGAGATCGGGTCGGCCCGGGCCCCGTCCGGGGTCCACACACCGCCCCACAGACTACGCGTCGTCGTTTTGGCTGCCCGGCGGACCCGACAACGGTGCGGGTCGTCACAGTGGGCATTGAACGACCGATCCGGTCGGAGACGTACAGACCGGCATGCAGAGATCCCCGGGCGCAGGTTTAGGGCCGCTCGATAGGGTCATCAGTGAGGGTTCCGCCCATCTGCCGAGGAGCACAACCATCGTGGCTGCCAACCGACCCGAGCTTCCCGCTCTCAACTGGTCCGACCTCGACCGCAGGGCCGTCGACACGGTCCGCGTGCTGGCCATGGACGCCGTGGAGAAATCCGGCAACGGCCACCCGGGCACGGCGATGAGCCTGGCCCCGGCGGCGTACCTGCTCTTCAACCGGGTCATGCGGCACAACCCGGCCGACCCGAACTGGCCGGGGCGGGACCGCTTCGTGCTCTCCGCCGGGCACTCCAGCCTGACCCTCTACATCCAGCTCTTCCTCTCCGGCTACCCGCTGGCCCTGGCGGACCTGAAGTCCCTGCGGCAGTGGGGCTCGCTCACCCCGGGTCACCCGGAGCACGGGCACACGCCGGGCGTGGAGACCACCACCGGGCCGCTCGGCCAGGGCCTGGGCAACGCGGTCGGCATGGCGATGGCGGCCCGGCGCGAGCGCGGCCTCTTCGACCCGGAGTCGGAGCGCGGCGAGTCGGTCTTCGACCACGACATCTGGTGCATCGCGTCCGACGGCGACATCGAGGAGGGCATCTCCCACGAGGTCAGCTCGCTCGCCGGCCACCAGCAGCTCGGCAACCTCACGGTGATCTACGACGACAACGAGATCTCCATCGAGGACGACACCCGGATCGCCAAGAGCGAGGACGTCGCGGCCCGCTACGAGGCGTACGGCTGGCACGTGCAGACGGTGGACTGGCGCCGCGGCGACGCCGACCAGGGCGACTACCACGAGGACGTCGAGGCGCTGTACCAGGCGCTGGTGGCGGCGAAGGCCGAGACCGGCCGCCCCTCCTTCATCGCGCTGCGCACCATCATCGGCTGGCCCGCGCCGAACAAGAAGAACACCGGCAAGATCCACGGCTCGGCGCTCGGCGCCGACGAGGTGAAGGCCACCAAGGAGATCCTCGGCTTCGACCCGCAGCAGACCTTCCAGGTCGACGAGGAGGTCCTCGGGCACGCCCGCCAGGTCATGGAACGCGGCACGCAGGCCCAGCAGGCGTGGACGACGGCCTTCGACGCCTGGGCCGGGGCCAACCCGGAGCGCAAGGCGCTCTACGACCGGATGGCCGGCCGGGTGCTGCCGCAGGGCTGGACGGAGGCGCTGCCGACCTTCCCCGCCGACGCCAAGGGCGTGGCCACCCGGGCCGCCTCCGGCAAGGTCCTGGAGGCGCTCGCCCCGGTGCTGCCGGAGCTCTGGGGCGGCTCGGCCGACCTGGCGGAGAGCAACAACACCACGATGAAGGGCGAGCCGTCCTTCATCCCGGCGGTGCACGCGACCAAGGACTTCCCGGGCGACGAGTACGGCCGCACGCTGCACTTCGGCATCCGTGAGCACGCCATGGGCGCGATCCTCAACGGCATCGCCCTGCACGGCGGCACCCGCCCCTACGGCGGCACGTTCCTGGTGTTCAGCGACTACATGCGCCCGTCCGTCCGACTCGCCGCGCTGATGAGGCTGCCGGTGGTCTACGTCTGGACGCACGACTCGATCGGCCTCGGCGAGGACGGCCCCACCCACCAGCCGGTGGAGCACCTGACTGCGCTGCGGGCCATCCCCGGCCTGGACGTGGTCCGCCCGGCCGACGCCAACGAGACCGCGTGGGCGTGGCGGCAGGCGCTGGAGCACACCGACCGGCCGACCGCGCTGGCGCTGAGCCGGCAGCCGCTGCCGACCCTGGACCGGAACGCCCTGGCGGGCGCGGAGGGCGTCGCCAAGGGCGGCTACGTGCTGGCCGAGGCGTCCACCGGCAAGCCGCAGGTGATCATCGTCGGCACCGGTTCCGAGGTGCAGCTCTGCCTCACCGCCCGGGAGCGGCTGGAGGCCGACGGCACGCCGACCCGGGTCGTCTCCATGCCCTGCCAGGAGTGGTTCTTCGAGCAGGACGAGGCCTACCGGGAGTCGGTCCTGCCACGCGGGGTAAAGGCACGGGTGAGCGTGGAGGCGGGCATCGCCATGTCCTGGCGCGGGATCGTCGGCGACTGCGGCGAGACCGTGAGCCTGGAGCACTACGGCGCGAGTGCCCCGCACACCGTGCTCTTCGAGCAGTTCGGGTTCACCCCCGACCGGATCGTGGCCGCGGCGCACGCGGCGCTGACCCGGGTGGGCGACATCACCGGTAACACGACCGGTAACTGAGGGGAGCGTGGACGGCATGACGGACAGGCTGGGTGAGCTCAGCGCCGCGGGTGTGGCGATCTGGCTCGACGATCTTTCGAGGACCCGACTGAGTTCCGGCGGACTGGACCAGCTGCGCCGGGAGAAGCACCTGGTGGGGGTCACGTCCAACCCGACCATCTTCGCGAAGGCGCTGAGCGACGCGGACGAGTACAACTGGCAACTGAAGGACCTCGCCATCCGTGGGGTGGACGTCGAGGAGTCCGTCCGCATGCTCACCACGTACGACGTGCGCTGGGCCTGCGACGTGATGCGCCCGGCGTACGACGCGTCCGCCGGGGTGGACGGCCGGGTCTCCATCGAGGTGGACCCGCGGCTGGCCCACGAGGCGGAGAAGACCGTCGCGGAGGCCGGGGCGCTGTGGTGGCTGATCGACCGGCCCAACCTCTTCATCAAGATCCCGGCCACCGAGGCGGGCCTGCCGGCGATCACCGCCACCCTCGCCCAGGGGATCAGCGTCAACGTGACGCTGATCTTCGGGCTGGACCGCTACTCGGCGGTGATGGAGGCGTTCCTCGCCGGCCTGGAGCAGGCGAAGGCGAACGGCCACGACCTGTCCAAGATCGGCTCGGTGGCGTCGTTCTTCGTCTCCCGGGTCGACACCGAGGTGGACAAGCGGCTGGAGAAGATCGGCTCCGACCAGGCGAAGGCGCTGCGCGGCAAGGCCGCCGTCGCCAACGCCCGGCTGGCGTACGAGCGGTACTGCGAGGTCTTCGGCTCCGACCGGTGGCAGGCCCTGGCCGACGCCGGCGCCCACCCGCAGCGCCCGCTGTGGGCCTCCACCTCGACGAAGAACCCGGACTACCGGGACGTCATCTACGTCGAGGAGCTGATCGCCCCCGGCACGGTCAACACCATGCCGGAGTCGGTCATCCACGCCTACGCCGACCACGGGGAGACCCGGGCCGACACCATCACCAGCTCGTACGACGAGGCCCGCAAGGTCTTCACCGACCTCGAGGCGGCCGGCGTCGACATGGCCGACGTGATCGCCACGCTGGAGCGCGAGGGCGTGGAGAAGTTCGAGGCGAGCTGGCTGGAGCTGCTCGACGGCGTCAAGAAGTCGCTGACCGAGGCGGCGAAGGGCGCCGGCAAGCCGGGTCGGGCCGCCAAGGGCAGCGCCCGGGCCGCCGAGCGGGCCGGGGGCAACGCGTGACGAACGGCGCCGGACGCGCCCCGGGCCGGCCCGGGGTGCTCCACGCCGTCGCCGTACCTCGTGGGGTGGCGACGTGAGCGACCTGCTGGCCGGCCTGGCGGATGCGGCCGCCGGGCTGGCCGTGTACGGCGCGGACGCGGTCGACCGGTCCGCGCCCGCGTCGGTGCGCGACGCCCTGGTGGCCCGGGGGGTGCCCGCCGCGCTGGCCGGGAGGGACCCGACGCTGTGGGGTCCGGAGGCCGAGGCGACGGCGAAGGCCCGCCTCGGCTGGCTGGACACCCACCTGCGCAGCCGGGAGCTCCTCCCCCAGCTCGCCGAGCTGACCGCGGAGCTGGCCGACCTGGACCACGTGGTGCTCGCCGGGATGGGTGGCTCGTCGCTCGCCCCCGAGGTGATCGCCCGGACGCTGGGCCGGCCGCTGACCGTGCTGGACACCACCGACCCGGGTCAGGTCCGGGCGGCGCTGGCCGACCGGCTGGAGCGGACCGTCGTGGTGATCTCCAGCAAGTCGGGCTCGACGGTGGAGGCCGACAGCCACCGCCGCGCCTACTGGCAGGCCTTCCTCGACGCCGGCATGACGGACGCGGAGGCCGCCCGGCACTTCGTGGTGGTCACCGACCCGGGCTCGCCGCTCGCGGACACCGCCGCCGAGATGGGCGTGGTCACCATCTTCGCCGACCCCGAGGTGGGTGGCCGGTACTCGGCGCTGACCGCGTTCGGGTTGGTCCCGGCCGCGCTGGCCGGGGCCGAGGTGCTGGAGCTGCTCGACGAGGCCGAGGCGCTGGCGGGGTCACTGGGCCGGGACCGGGACAACCCGGGCCTGGCGCTGGGGGTGGCCCTGGCCGCGGCGGCCACCACCGGCCGCGACAAGGTCGCCCTGGTCGGCGACGGCACCGGCATCGACGGGCTGGGCGACTGGGCGGAGCAGCTGCTCGCCGAGTCGACCGGCAAGGCCGGGGTCGGCATCCTGCCGGTGGTGGTGGAGTCCCCGGGGGCGCCGGGCGCCGCCGGCCCCGACGTGCTGACCGTGTCGTACGGCGGGGCGCTGACCGCCGGGGACGTGCCCGGCGCGGGGGGCACCCCCGACGTGGCGGTCAACGGCCCGCTCGGCGCGCACTTCCTGACCTGGGAGTACGCCACCGCGATCGCCTGCGTGGTGCTCGGGGTCGACCCGTTCGACCAGCCGAACGTCACCGAGAGCAAGGAGAACACCGCCCGGATCCTCGCCTCGGGTCCGCCGGCGGAGACGCCGTCGTTCGTCGAGGGCGCCGTCGAGGTGTACGCGCCGCCGGCCGCCCCGGGCGACCTGGCCGGCGTGCTGCGGTGGCTGCTCGACGGACTGGGCGACGACGGGTACCTGGCGGTCATGGCGTACCTCGACCGGCGGGCCGACGCGGCGGTGGCCGGGCTGCGCCCGCTGCTCGCGGAGGCGGCCGGCCGGCCGGTGACCTTCGGGTGGGGGCCGCGCTTCCTGCACTCGACCGGGCAGTACCACAAGGGCGGCCCGCAGGTCGGCAGCTACCTTCAGGTGACCGGCGCGGTCACCGAGGACCTGCTGGTCCCGGGGCGCCCGTACACCTTCGGAGAGCTTCAGGCGGCCCAGGCCGCCGGCGACCGGCGGGCCCTGGCCGGCCGGGAGCGGCCGGTGCTGCGACTGCACCTGACCGAGCGGGCGGCGGGCGTCGCCCAGCTGCTGGATGCGGCCGGACGGACACGGACGTGACGATGAATGACGTGAACCAGGCGGAGCGAGGAGGCGGCGTGAACCCGCTGCGCGACGCACAGGACCGGCGGCTGCCGCGGATCCCGGAGCCGTGCGCTCTGGTGATCTTCGGCGTGACCGGGGACCTGGCGCGCAAGAAACTGTTGCCGGCGGTCTACGACCTGGCCAACCGGGGCCTGCTGCCGCCCGGCTTCGTGGTGCTGGGCTTCGCCCGCCGCGACTGGGGCGACGGGGACTTCGAGTCCCTGGCCCACGAGGCGGCGAAGAAGCACGCCCGGACCCCGTGGCGGGAGGAGGTGTGGGCCCGGCTCGCCGGCAACATCAGGTTCGTCGGCGGCTCGTTCGACGACGACGCCGCGTTCGACCACCTCGCCGCGACCCTGGACGAGTTCCGCGACACCCACGGCATCCCGGGCAACGCCGCCTTCTACTTCTCCATCCCCCCGGCGGCCTTCCCGGTGGTGCTCAAGCAACTGGCCCGCACCGGCATGGCGGACAACGCCAAGTCCGGCGGCTGGCGCCGGGTGGTGGTGGAGAAGCCGTTCGGCAACGACCTGCCGTCGGCGAAGGCGCTCAACGACCTGGTCGACGACGTCTTCACCCGCCAGGACGTCTTCCGGATCGACCACTACCTGGGCAAGGAGACGGTCCAGAACATCCTCGCCCTGCGGTTCGCCAACAACCTGTTCGAGCCGCTGTGGAACTCCAAGTACGTCGACTCGGTGCAGATCACCATGGCCGAGGACGTCGGCATCGGCACCCGGGCCGGTTTCTACGACACCGTCGGCACCGCCCGGGACGTGCTGCAGAACCACCTGCTCCAGCTCCTCGCCCTGGTGGCGATGGAGGAGCCGACCAGCTTCGACGCCGACGAGATCCGCACCGAGAAGCTGAAGGTGCTCAAGGCGATCACCGTGCCGAAGGACGTCGCCCGGGACACCGTCCGAGGGCAGTACCTGCCCGGCTGGGTCGGCGGCGAGCGCGCGGTGGGCTACCTGGAGGAGGAGGGCGTGCCGGCGGACTCCACCACGGAGACCTACGTGGCCGTCCGGCTCGGCATCCAGAACCGCCGCTGGGCGGAGGTGCCCTTCTACATCCGGGCCGGCAAGCGGTTGCCCCGGCGGGTCACCGAGGTGGCCATCATGTTCAAGAAGGCGCCGCACCTGCCGTTCAACCCGGCGGACATGGAGTCGCTCGGCCCCAACCAGCTCGTCATCCGGGTCCAGCCCGACGAGGGCGTGGTGCTGAAGTTCGGCTCGAAGGTGCCCGGCACCACCATGGAGGTCCGCGACATCGCGATGGACTTCCAGTACGGCGAGGCGTTCACCGAGTCCAGCCCCGAGGCGTACGAGCGGTTGGTGCTGGACGTGCTGATCGGCGACCGGACCCTCTTCCCGGACGCCGCCGAGGTCGAGCAGAGCTGGCAGGTGGTGGACCCCCTGGAGCAGGCCTGGGCGGGTACGAAGCCGGAGCCGTACCGGGCCGGTGAGTGGGGGCCGCGGGCGGCCGACGAGATGCTGGCCCTCGAGGGCCGGGCCTGGCGGCGGGCATGACCGAGCAGAGCTGGAGGATCCGTTGATCGGCTTGTGGGACACCACCGGCAACGAGGTGGTCAAGGCGCTGGCCGCGGAACGCCGCAGCGCGGGCGGGGTGGCCAGCGGCATGGCGCTCACCCTGGTCGTGGTGGTGGACGAGAAGCGGGTCCGCGAGGCGGAGGCGGCGGCGACGATAGCCGCCGCCGCCCACCCGTGCCGGATCGTGGTGGTGGTCCGCGCGGACGTCGAGCGGGACCGCAACCGGCTGGACGCGGAGATCGTCGTCGGCGGCCGGCTCGGCCCGTGCGAGGCGGTGGTGACCCGGATGTACGGCCGGCTCGCCCTGCACGCCGAGTCGGTGGTGATGCCGCTGCTGGTGCCCGACGTGCCGGTGGTCACCTGGTGGCACGGCGAGCCGCCGGCCGAGATCGCCACCGACTTCCTCGGCGTGGTCGCCGACCGGCGGATCACGGACGCCGCGCAGGCCGCCGACCCGATCGAGGCGATCCGGCAGCGGGCCCGGGACTACGCCCCCGGCGACACCGACCTGGCCTGGACCCGGATCACCCCGTGGCGCACCCTGGTCGCCGGGGCGTTCGACACCACCCAGGCCCGGATCACCGAGGCGACGATCGTCGCGCCGCGGACGGACCCGACGGCGGCGCTGATGCGCGGCTGGCTGGCCGCCCGGCTCGGCATCGACCCGGGGTGGGAGCACACCGACCAGCACCCGCGGATGCGTGAGGTGCAGCTGCGCTGCGCCAACGGTGACGAGCTGACGCTCACCCGGGACGACAGCATCGCCATCTTCCGGCGTACCGGCCAGGAGGACCGGACCCTGCCGCTGGTCCGCCGGCCGCTCGGCGACGAACTGGCCGAGGAACTGCGCCGGCTCGACGCCGACCAGGTGTACGCCGAGGCGCTCGGCGCGGCGGCCGGTCTCACCGGCCTGGAGCGGCGCCCGGGCAACCGGGTGCACGTGTGGAAGGATCCGGCGACCGCCCAGCGGGCCGAGGCCGGGGTCACCGCACACGCCGGCACCAGCGCCACCCCCTGACCCGGACGGCGTGGGACGGGCCGGCGCGGCTCCTGCCACGCCGGCGGACAGACGCGACGGACGGGCCGACCGGCCCCCGGGCACGACGAACTGGGACCGCGCGAGAGCGGTCGGGAAACGAAGGCACAACATGAGTGAGGCGAGTGTCGCCGTACACGCCGACGCCGACCTGCTGGCGCAGGCGGTGGCGGCCCGGTTGGTGGTGAAGCTGCTGGACGCGCAGGCGGACCGGGGCCAGGCGTCGGTGGTGCTGACCGGCGGGCGGATCGCCGCGGCGGTGTACCGGGCGGTGGCGGCGCTGCCGGCCCGGGACGCCGTCGACTGGTCCCGGGTCGACGTCTGGTGGGGCGACGAGCGGTTCCTGCCGGGCGGCGACCCGGAGCGCAACGAGACCCAGGCCCGGGCGGCGCTGCTGGACGTGGTGCCGCTGGACCCGGCCCGGATCCACCCGATGCCGCCGTCGGACGGCCCGGCGGGCAACGACCCGGAGGCGGCTGCCGCCCGGTACGCCGAGGAGCTGGCCCGGGCGGCCCGACCGGGGCACGCCGCGCTCCCCCACTTCGACGTGCTGATGCTCGGCGTCGGGGAGGACGGGCACGTGGCATCGGTCTTCCCGGAGCACCCTGTGCACCACGACAACCGGCCGGTCAGCGCGGTGCGGGGCAGCCCCAAGCCGCCGCCGGTGCGGACCACGCTCACCCTGCCGGCGATCAACACCGCCGAGGAGGTCTGGCTGGTCGCCAGCGGGGCCGACAAGTCCCGGGCGGTGGGCATGGCGCTGGCCGGGGCGGGGCCGGTGCAGCTGCCCGCGGCCGGCGTGCACGGCGTGGGTCGTACCCTCTGGTTGCTGGACCGGGCCGCGGCGGCCGAGGTGCCGCCCCGGCTGCGCAGCCTGCGCTGAACGACGGACGGTGAGCCCCGGTCCCGGCGGGACCGGGGCTCCGGCGGGTCAGGCCCGGCCGCGACGTTGGCGCAGCGCGGCCAGGGCCTCGGCGAGGATCTCCTCGCCCTGCTCCGGGGTGCGCCGCTCCTTCACGTACGCCAGGTGCGACTTGTAGGGCTCGGTCCGGGCCCGGCCGGGCGGGTTCTGCGCGTCCGGCCCGGCCGGCTGGCCGCAGCGCGGGCAGTCCCACAGCGGCGGCGCCTCCGCCTCGGCGGCGATCAGGATCTCGACCCGGTGGTCGTTGCGGCACCAGTAGGCGACCGCCCGGCGTGGGGCCGGTGCGGCCCGCTCGGTCGGCCGCTCGGGGGTGGACCCGACCCGGGCGCCACGGATGACGTTGCCACTCGGCACGGCTGCTCGCTCCTGTCGTCGGTCGGGGGACCGCCGCTCGGGGCGGGCGGCGGCGACGCGGTGCGGCGGACAAAGAACTGCGCGCGGCCCGTCGTGACGGACCGCGCGCAGATTGTACGACCGGACGGGCTCGATCAGGACCCGCTGCTCATCTGCAGCCGCAGCCAGAGGCCGATCCCGACGATGCACGCGAACCAGACGATCCCCACCAGAACGGTGTATCGGTCGAGGTTCTTCTCGGCCACCGATGAGCCGGCCAGGCTGGAGCTGACGCCGCCGCCGAACATGCTCGACAACCCGCCACCCTTACCTCGGTGCAGCAGGATCAGCAGGGTGAGCAGGATGCTCGTGATGATCAACAACACGATCAACGTGTACGCGAACGCGATCGGCATGGCTGGGGTCAGTCCTCTCGTAGCGATCATCTGCCCGGGCAGGTCGGGCACGCGGCACCGACCGGCGGACGGGCGGAGTCAAGAATAGCGAGCCGTCAGCGGGCGATGTGCTCCGGGAACCGGCAGATCTGCGCGAATTCCTCGGCGTCCAGGCTCGCCCCGCCCACCAGGGCACCGTCCACGTCCGGCTGGGCCATGATCGCGGCGACGTTCGACGCCTTGACCGACCCGCCGTAGAGGATACGGACCTGCTGCGCGGTGCCCTCGTCGAAGGTCTTCACCAGGCGCTTGCGGACCTCGCCGCAGACCTCCTGGGCGTCCTCCGGCGTGGCCGTCTTGCCCGTGCCGATCGCCCAGACCGGCTCGTACGCGACGACGACCTGGGTGACCTGCTCCGGGGTCAACCCCTGCAACGCGGCGTCGAGCTGGTCGCAGCAGTGCGGCACGTGCCGGAGCTGCTCCCGGATCTCCAGGCCCTCACCGATGCAGAGGATCGGGGTGAGCCCGTTGGCCAGCGCCGCCGCCACCTTCGCGTTGACGACCGCGTCGTCCTCGTAGTGGTAGGCCCGCCGCTCGGAGTGCCCGACCACCACGTACGTGCAGCCCAGCTTCGCCAGCATCGGCCCCGAGATGTCCCCGGTGTACGCCCCGGACTGGTACGGCGACAGGTCCTGCGCGCCGTAGCCGATCAGCAGCTTGTCGCCGTCCACCGCGGTCTGCACGGTACGCAGGTCGGTGAACGGCGGCAGGACCACCGTCTCCACGTCGGTGAGGTGCTTCTCGGTCAGGCTCGCGGCCAGCTTCTGCACCAGCAGGTTGGCCTCGAGGTGGTTCAGGTTCATCTTCCAGTTGCCGGCCATCAGCGGCCGGCGGGTGACGCCCGCCATCAGTCCTCCAGTGCCGCGATGCCGGGGAGGGTCTTGCCCTCGAGGTACTCCAGGCTGGCGCCGCCGCCGGTGGAGATGTGGCTGAAAGCGGTCTCGTCCAGCCCCAACGCACGGACCGCAGCGGCGGAGTCACCGCCGCCGACCACGCTGAACGCGTCGGCCTTGGCGATCGCCTCGGCCACCCCGCGGGTGCCGTTGGCGAACGCGGCCATCTCGAAGACGCCCATCGGGCCGTTCCAGAAGACGGTCTTCGCCTGGGAGAGGGCGGCGGCGAAACCGGCCACCGTCTCCGGGCCGATGTCCAGGCCCACCCGGTGGCTCGGGATGCCGTCGGCGGGAACCGTGTCGTGCGCGGCGTCCGGGGCGAAGGCGTCCGCGGCCACCACGTCGACCGGGAGCATGATCTTGCCCGGGGACCGCTGCAGCAGGTTGCCGCAGGTCTCGACCATCTCCTCCTCGAGCAGCGAGCTGCCCACCTCGTGGCCCTGGGCCTTGAGGAAGGTGAAGCACATCCCGCCGCCGATGAGCAGCCGGTCGACCTTCGGCAGCAGCGCCTCGATCACCGCCAGCTTGTCGGAGACCTTCGAGCCGCCGAGCACCACCACGTACGGGCGCTCCGGCTCGCCGGTCAGCCGGGAGAGGACCTCGACCTCGCGCAGCACCAGCCGGCCGGCCACCTGCGGCAGCCGCGCCGGCACGTCGTAGACGCTGGCGTGCTTGCGGTGCACGGCGCCGAAGGCGTCGTCCACGTACGCGTCGCCGAACGCGGCGAGCTGGTCGGCGAAGCCGCCCCGCTCGGCGTCGTCCTTGCTGGTCTCGCCCTTGTTGAAGCGCAGGTTCTCCAGCAGCGCGACCTGGCCGTCGGCCAGGCCCTCCACCGTGGACCGGGCCGAGTCGCCGACGGTGTCCGAGGCGAAGTGCACCGGCGCGCCGAGCAGCTCGCCCAGCCGCCCGGCAACCGGGCGGAGGCTGAACTGGGGGTCCGGCGCGCCCTTCGGGCGACCCAGGTGCGAGCAGACCACGACCTTCGCGCCGGCCCGCACGAGTGCGCTCAGCGTCGGCAGGACGGCCCGGATGCGGCCGTCGTCCGTGATGTCACCGGTCTGCTTGTCGAGCGGGACGTTCAGGTCGGCGCGCACCAGCACGCGCCGACCCGACACCCCCTCGGCGAGCAGGTCGTCGAGGGTCCGGATGCTCACAGCGACGAACCCACCAGCTTGACCAGGTCCACCAGGCGGTTGGAGTAGCCCCACTCATTGTCGTACCAGCCGACGACCTTGACCTGGTTGCCGACGACCTTGGTCAGCGGCGCGTCGAAGATGCACGACGCCGGGTCGGTGACGATGTCCGCGGAGACGATCGGGTCCTCGTTGTAGACCAGGATGCCCTTGAGCGGACCGTCGGCGGCGGCCTTCAGCGCGGCGTTGACCTCGTCCACGGTGGTCTCGCGGTTGACGTTGACCGTCAGGTCGGTGACCGAGCCGGTCGGGATCGGCACCCGCAACGCGTACCCGTCCAGCTTGCCCTTCAGGTCCGGCAGCACCAGGCCGATCGCCTTCGCGGCGCCGGTCGAGGTCGGCACGATGTTCAGCGCGGCGGCCCGGGCGCGGCGCAGGTCCTTGTGCGGCGCGTCCTGCAGGTTCTGGTCCTGGGTGTACGCGTGGATCGTGGTCATCAGACCGTGCTGGATGCCGAACGTGTCGTGCAGGACCTTCGCCATCGGGGCGAGGCAGTTGGTGGTGCACGAGGCGTTCGAGATGATGGTGTGCTTGGCCGGGTCGTACTGGTCGTGGTTGACGCCCATGACGACCGTGACGTCCTCGTTCTTCGCCGGGGCGGAGATGATGACCTTCTTGGCCCCGCCGTCGACGTGCGCCTTCGCCTTGCTGGCGTCGGTGAAGAAGCCGGTGGACTCGATGACGACGTCGGCGCCGACCTCGCCCCACGGCAGCTTCGCCGGGTCCTTCTCGGCGTACGCCTTGATGGTCTTGCCGCCCACGGTGATCTCGTCGGCGGTTGCCTTCACCTCGTGCGGGAGGCGGCCCAGGATGCTGTCGTACTTGAGCAGGTGGGCGAGCGTCGCGTTGTCGGTCAGGTCGTTGACCGCGACGACCTCGATGTCAGCGCCGGACGCCAGCACTGCCCGGAAGAAGTTACGGCCGATCCGGCCGAAGCCGTTGATGCCAACCCGGATGGTCACAGGTCCCATCTCCTCGCGTTCTGGTCCGCCGGCGTCAGACCCGGGCCGGCGGAGGTGTGTTCGCCGACCGGTGGAGCCGGCCGTTGACGGTTCATCTCGGCCACCCCGCCGCGGTCCTGAAGGACCTGACCGCCCGAGGCGGTTTGCACGGCGAGGGATGCCTGTGCCGGCCCCCTTGCCGTACGCAGCGACCTTATCCGAGCGTGCGGTGTCGCGCTGCGGCGGGTGGTGATCCCGCTCGCATCACGCCGCCCCACCGTCCTATCAGACCACGAGCATGTCGGGTGTGACGGCTGCTTCCGTATCCGGGATGCCCAGGTCGCGGGCCCGCTTGTCGGCCAGCGCCAGCAACCGGCGGATCCGCCCGGCGATGGCGTCCTTGGTCAGCGGCGGGTCGGCGAGGGCACCCAGCTCCTCCAGCGAGGCCTGCCGGTGCTCCAGCCGCAGCCGACCGGCCGAGGTCAGGTGGTTGGGCGCGTCTTCGGCGAGGATCTCCAGCGCGCGGGTCACCCGGGCGGCCGCGGCCACCGCGGCGCGGGCGGAGCGGCGCAGGTTGGCGTCGTCGAAGTTGGCCAGCCGGTTCGCGGTCGCCCGGACCTCCCGGCGGACCCGCCGCTCCTCCCAGGCCAGCACGCTGGAGTGCGCGCCGATGCGGGTGAGCAGCGCGGCGATGGCGTCGCCGTCCTTGACCACCACCCGGTCCACCTGGCGCACCTCACGGTTCTTGGCCACGATGCCGATCCGGCGGGCGGCGCCGACCAGCGCGAGCGCCGACTCCGGGCCGGGGCAGGTGATCTCCAGGGCGCTGGAGCGGCCCGGCTCGGTCAACGAGCCGTGCGCCATGAACGCGCCCCGCCACGCGGAGACCGCGCAGCAGACGTTCGCCGCGACCACGTGCGGGGGCAGGCCGCGAACCGGCCGCCCGCGCACGTCCAGCAGCCCCGTCTGGCGGGCCAGCGCCTCGCCGTCCTTGACCACCCGGACGATGAAGTGGCTGCCCTTGCGCAACCCGCCGGAGGCGAGCACGTGGATCTCGCTCGGGTACCCGTAGACCTCGGCGATCTCCCGCCGGAGCCGCCGGGCCACCGCGCCGGTGTCCAGCTCGGCCTCCACCACCACCCGACCGGAGACGATGTGCAGCCCGCCGGCGAAGCGCAGCAGGGCCGCCATCTCCGCCCGCCGGCAGCAGGGCTTGGGCACGTCGACCCGACTCAGCTCGTCCTTGACCGCAGCCGTCATCGCCATAGTGCGCCCCTCCACGGACCGGTACCGGCGTGTCGCCGGTGATTACGTACGTGCTTAACGATCGGCGCCCAGGACAGGCACCAGCGCGGCGCCCAGGGCGGCCGGATCATGCCGGGGCGTGCCGTCGGTGACGGCGACGGGCGCGAGGAGCAACCGGGCACCCAGCGATTCTGCCGCACGTTCGACCGCTTCAGGGTCACCCACCGCCTTGGAGTCCGCCAGCACCACGTCCACCTTCAACTCGGACAGATAGCGGTGCAGGGTGGCCAGATGGTCGGCCTGGGACAGCCCGAGGGTCTCCTTCTCGGCCACCAGGTTGAGGGTGACCAGCCGTCGGGCCGGACTCGACACGATCGCGTGGGCCAGCCCCGGCACCAGCAGGTGCGGCAGCACGCTGGTGTACCAGCTGCCCGGCCCGAAGATCAGCCAGTCCGCGTCGTACACCGCGGCCACCGCCTCGGCGCAGGCGGCAGGCGCCGCCGGGGTGAGCCGCAGCGACTCGACCCGGCCGCTGATCACCGCGACCTGGTGCTGGCCGCGCACCGTGCGAACCTCGTCGGGGTGCTCGGCGTCGGCGCCGCGCACCCGGGCCTCGATGCCGACCGGCTGGCGGGACATCGGCAGCACCCGGCCGACCGCGCCGAGCATGGCGCCGGCGTGGTCGAGCGCGGCGACCGGGTCGCCGAGCAGCTCCATCAGGCCGCAGAGGACCAGGTTGCCGACCGCGTGCCCGGCCAGCGGGTCGCTGCCGCCCCCGCCACTCCCCCGACGCCCGCCGCACCGGCGGCCGCGGGGTTCGCGCCGGGATTCGCGGCAGGGTCCACCGCGGGGCTCGCGGCGCGGTTCGCGGCGGCGAAGCGGTGCTGGAAGAGCCCGGCGCTGCGCCGGGTGGCCGGGTGGTCGCCGGCCAGCGCGACGAGGGCCTGCCGCAGGTCACCCGGGGGCAGGCCGCCGCGCTCGGCCCGCAGCCGGCCGCTGGAGCCGCCGTCGTCGCCGACCGTGACCACCGCGGTGATGTCCAGGTCCAGCTCCGGTACGCAGTGCCGCAACGCCCGCAGGGACGCCGACAGGCCGTGCCCGCCGCCGAAGGCGACCACCTTCGTCGGGATCATTCCCGCCCCAGGTCCCGGTGCTGCGGGTTGGCGGCGATGCCGGACTGGCGCAGCCGGGCGGCCAACTCCTCGGCGATCGCGACGCTGCGGTGCTTGCCGCCGGTGCACCCCACCGCGACGGTCAGGTAACGCTTGCCCTCACGTTCGAAGCCGGCGGTGGTGGCGTTGACCAGGTCGGCGTACCCGGCCACGAAGGCGTCCGCGCCCTCCTGGCCCAGCACGTACGAGCTGACCGCCTCCTCCCGCCCGGTGTGCTCCCGCAACTCCGGCACCCAGTACGGGTTCGGCAGGAACCGGGCGTCCATCACGAAGTCGGCGTCGGGCGGCAGCCCGTACTTGAAGCCGAAGGAGAGCACCGTGATCCGCAGCCGGCGGGCCTCCTCACCGCCGAACAGCTCCTCGACCCGTCGCCGGAGCTGGTTGACGTTGAGGTGGCTGGTGTCGATGATCACGTCGGCCTGGTCGCGGGCCTCCTCCAGCAGGGCGCGCTCGACGGCGATGCCGTCGGCCAGCCGCCCCTCGCCCTGCAACGGGTGCGAACGCCGGACGCTCTCGAACCGGCGGATCAGCACTTCGTCGTCCGCGTCGACGAAGACCACCTGGGGAGAGAAACCGCGCTCCTTCAGCTCCCGGATCGCCCCGGCCAGGTCCGTGGAGAAGGCGCGCGAGCGGACGTCCAGCACCATCGCGGTACGCCGGGCGGCTCCGCCGGCCTTGAACGCCAGCTCCGCCATGTCCAACATCAACGCCTGGGGCAGGTTGTCGACCACGTAGTAGCCGACGTTCTCCAGTGCCCGGGCCACCGTGCTCCGCCCGCCGCCGGAGAGCCCGGTCACCACCACCAGGCTGGTGTCCCCCTCCGTGGGCGCCGGCTGCCCCGCAGCCGTGTCCGCCGGCACCAGGTCCGCCGTCGTCCGCGCCTCGCTCACCCGCTACCCCCCAGCCGTGGCGCCGCGGCCGGTCCGCCGCGCGCGGTCAATCAGCGACTCTAACGGCTCGGACCCCGTCCGTGATTCCACGGGGTGACGACCGGAACACCCGCTTGTCCGGTTCCGTCCCGAGCGCCCGCGTCGCTCGCGGCCGGCGCGCGTGGACCGGGGTGTCGGGGGACGCTCGTAGACTGCGCGGATGGTCTCCCCCACCGATCTGCGGACCGAGGACGCGCTGCGGGTGCTCCGGCGGGTGTTCGGCTACGATGCCTTCCGCGGCTTCCAGCAGGAGGTCGTCGACCACGTGGTGGCCGGCGGCGACGCGCTGGTGCTGATGCCGACCGGTGGCGGCAAGTCACTCTGCTACCAGATCCCCGCGCTGGTCCGCGACGGCGTCGCGGTCGTCGTCTCCCCACTGATCGCCCTCATGCAGGACCAGGTCGACGCGCTCACCGCGGTCGGCGTCCGGGCCGGCTTCCTCAACTCGACGCAGGACCTGGCCGAGCGGCGACGGGTCGAGGCGGCCTTCGTCGCCGGCGAGCTGGACCTGCTCTACCTGGCCCCGGAGGGGTTGGCCGTCCGGTCGACCCTCCAGCTGCTGGAACGTGGCACCATCGGGCTCTTCGCGATCGACGAGGCGCACTGCGTCTCGCAGTGGGGGCACGACTTCCGCCCCGACTACCTCAACCTCTCGATGCTGCACGAGCGGTGGCCGGGGGTGCCCCGCATCGCGCTGACCGCCACCGCCACCAGCGCCACCCGGACCGAGATCGCCACTCGGCTGAAGCTCACCGACGCTCGGCACTTCGTGGCCAGCTTCGACCGCCCCAACATCCAGTACCGGATCGTGCCCAAGCGGGAACCGCGCAAGCAGCTGCTGAGCCTGCTCCGCGACGAGCACCCGGGCGACGCCGGGATCGTCTACTGCCTCTCCCGCGCCTCCGTCGACAAGACCGCAGAGTTCCTCGTGCAGAACGGCATTTCCGCGCTGCCGTACCACGCCGGCCTGGACGCGACGACCCGCGCCGCCAACCAGCAGCGCTTCCTGCGCGAGGACGGCCTGGTCATGGTCGCCACGATCGCCTTCGGGATGGGCATCGACAAGCCCGACGTCCGCTTCGTCGCCCACCTCGACCTGCCGAAGTCCGTGGAGGGCTACTACCAGGAGACCGGCCGCGCCGGCCGGGACGGCCTGCCGTCCACGGCCTGGCTGGCGTACGGCCTCCAGGACGTGGTGCAGCAGCGGAAGATGATCGAGACGTCGGAGGGCGACCTCGCCCACCGCCGCAACCTCGCCGCCCACCTGGACGCGATGCTCGCGCTCTGCGAGACGGTCCGCTGCCGCCGTGTCCAGCTCCTCGAATACTTCGGCGAGTCGGGGACGGCCGCCTGCGGCAACTGCGACACCTGCCTCAACCCGCCGGAGTCGTGGGACGGCACGGTCGCCGCGCAGAAGCTGCTCTCCACCGTCTTCCGGCTGGACCGGGAGCGCAACCAGCGCTTCGGCGCCGGCCACTGCATCGACATCCTGCTCGGCAAGCAGAACGACAAGATCAGCCAGTACGGTCACGACTCGCTGACCGTCTTCGGCATCGGCACCGAGCTGCGCGAGGCCGAGTGGCGGGGTGTGGTCCGGCAACTGCTCGCCGAGGGCCTGCTCGCGGTCGAGGGCGACTACGGCACGCTGGCGCTGACCGAGGCCAGCACCGAGGTGCTGGGCCGCCGGCGCACGGTGACCATGCGCCGGGAGCCGGAGAAGGTGGCCTCCACCCGGTCGGCGAAGCCGCGGGGCGCGGCCACCGTGGTCGCCGAGCTGGACCCGGCCGCCACGGCGGTCTTCGAGCGGCTGCGCGCCTGGCGGGCGGCGACCGCGAAGGAGCAGGGCGTGCCCGCGTACGTCATCTTCCACGACGCGACCCTGCGCCAGATCGCCAGCGAGGCGCCGACCTCGCTGGCCGAGCTGTCCCGGATCAACGGCGTCGGCGAGAACAAGCTGGCGAAGTACGGCGACCAACTCCTCGCCGTGCTCGCCGAGGGCACACCCGCCTGACCGGACCGCTCTGGTCCGGCCCGGCCGACGCCGGGTGGGGAAGAGACGACGAAAGGGCCGGCCCCCGGGTGGGAGTCGGCCCTTTCGTTGGTTGGTGCTGGTGGGGTCAGGAGGCGGTGTAGCCGCGGGTGGCGATCCAGTCGGCGAGGTTGTCGACGCTGATGCGGTAGGAGGCCATGTTGGGGTCGGCGGAGTCGGCGATGGTGACGGTGTGGCCGTCGTCGCGGTAGCCGACGACGCTGATGTAGTGGCCGCCTTCGAAGGAGTGGGTGTTGCCGTCGGTGTCGGTGGTGGTGCCGGCGATGTTGGCGACCACGGCCCGGCCGTTGTCGACGGTGTGGACGATGTCGGCGCGCAGCTTGTCGGTCTGGGTGTCGTCGGCCTTGGGGCTGCGGATTTCGACGCTGTGGTAGACGTTGCTACCGGTTTCCTTGTTCAGGACCGGGGTGATGTCGTTGACGCTGTTGGTGCCGTTCTCGGTGGTGCCCATTTCCTTGGCCATGGCGTCGACGTCGATGGCCTTGCCCTGCACTGACAGGGCGTTGCGGGTGGCGGCGGGGCCGCAGTAGTAGAAGTTCGGCTGGGCCTGGTAGCGGACGTTGAGTTCCCGCTCACCGTGGTGCTTGCGGTCGGTCTGCACCTGCGCCGTGGCCTTGGCGGCGGGGGCGGCGTGGGCGGCGACGGCGGGGCCGGCGATGCCACCGGCGGTGGCGGCGATACCAGCGGCGGTCAGGACGGTGGCGCGGATCAGATCGGTACGCATGATGGCGTGCTCCTCTGCTCTGGGGGTGTGCACGACACCCGCACGGGGGTGCGGTCGCGCCGCGCGAAGGGGGGAAAGTCTTGAGGGGGATCGGCCCGGCGATCAGGGGGGACCTGCTCGGGCGTCCAGGGGGTGTAACGACCCGGGCCGGCGACACATTCCACCAGGGTTCTGGCCGCTGGGGCCGCGGGTTCCGGGGGATGTAACCGGGCCGGCCGGCCGGGTGTTCCCACGGCCAGGGCTCCAGGCCCCACCACCGGGCGAGACCCGCGGTGGTATGCCATGTTCAACGCCCCGACCCCGCCCCCCATTCCACCGCCGAGGTGCCCCCAGCCACCGGACGCCGGGCCACGAACCGACGCCAGGCGCACGGAGGGCCATGCTGATCCGGACATGCGGTCACAGACGGGCTGGGCCGTCCGGTTTCAAGATCCGCGCATTTTCGGGGACTCCAGGGACATTCACCCCGAACTCCGGCCGTCCATCGAGTTACGGACGGTCACCCTCGCTCGGCCCGCCAACCACCCCATCGCTCCCTTTGCTCTGCTTCACCATAGGCAACAGAAACGGCCCGCAACTGTTGCCTATGGTGAAGCAGAGCAAAGCGCGGGCGAGGAGTGGTCGCCGGTCGAGGCGGCCGAGTCGAAGAAGCCTGGGCAGGAGCTCCGGCGAACGACGAAACCGGGAACGCGACCTGAGCGATCTGGTCGGAAAAGGTGAAATGGCCGGGTCGCCAGTATCCGGGGGGGGTGGCCGACGTACTCAGGGAACCGGTCGATTAGCTCTGCGGTGTCTTGGTGCCCTCGTCCAGGGCGGCCAGGATCGCCTCGGCCGTCCGCTTCCCCACCCCGGGCACCTCGGTGATCTCCTCGACGGTGGCGGCGGAGAGGCGCTTGAGCGAGCCGAAGTGTCGCAGCAGCGCCTTGCGCCGTACGTCGCCCAGCCCGGGGACGTTGTCCAGCGCTGACTCGGTCATCCGCTTCGAGCGCCGCTGGCGGTGGAAGGTGATGGCGAAGCGGTGCGCCTCGTCGCGGACCCGTTGCAGCAGGTAGAGCCCCTCGGAGGTGCGCGGCAGGATGATCGGGAACTCGTCGTCGGGCAGCCACACCTCCTCCAGCCGCTTGGCCAGACCGCACAGCGCCACGTCGTCGATGCCCAGCTCGGCGAGGGCCTGCCCGGCGGCGCCGACCTGCGGCGCGCCGCCGTCGACCACCACGAGCTGGGGCGGGTACGCGAACTTGCGCGGCCGACCGGTGGTCGGGTCGATGCCGGGCCGGTCCGGGTCGCCGGCGGTCTCCTCGCCGATCTCCCCGGTCTCGGCGCGGGCGTCCAGGTAGCGGGCGAAGCGCCGGCGCAGCACCTCGGACATGGCGGAGAGGTCGTCGGTGGCTCCCCGGACGATGAACCGACGGTATTCGCTCTTGCGGGGCAGCCCGTCCTCGAAGACGACCATGCTGGCCACCACGTCGGTGCCCTGGATCTGAGAGACGTCGAAGCACTCGATGCGCAGCGGCGACGTCCGCATGCCGAGCGCGTCGCTGATCTCGTCGAGCGCCTTGCTGCGGGTGGTCAGGTCGCCGGCCCGCTTGAGCTTGTGCCGGGCGAGGGCGTCCTTGGCGTTGCGCTCCACGGTCTCCAGCAGCGACTTCTTGTCGCCGCGCTGCGGCACCCGCAGCGACACCCGGCTGCCCCGGCGGGTGGAGAGCCAGTCGGCGAGCGCGTCGGCGTCGGCGGGCAGCTCGGGCACGAGCAGCTCGCGGGGCACGTCGGCCTCGCCCTGCTCCCCGCCGTAGACCTGAGTGCAGAAGTGGTGCACCAGGTCGCCGATGCTCACCTCCTCGGTCTTCTCCACCACCCAGCCGCGCTGGCCGCGGATCCGGCCGTCGCGGACGTGAAAGACCTGGACGGCGGCTTCGAGGGGATCGTCGGCGAAGGCCACCACGTCGGCGTCGGTGCCGTCGCCGAGCACCACGGTCTGCTTCTCCAGTGCCCGCCGCAGGGCGGCGACGTCGTCGCGGAGCCGGGCGGCCCGCTCGAACTCCAACTGCTCGCTGGCCTCGGTCATCTCCCGTTCGAGCCGGCGGACCATGGTGTCGGTGCGGCCGGCCATGAAGTCGCAGAACCCGTTGACGATGTCGCGGTGCTGCTCGGCGGAGACGCTGCCGACGCACGGCGCGGAGCACTTGCCGATGTAGCCCAGCAGGCAGGGGCGGCCGACCTGGCCAGCCCGCTTGAACACCCCGGAGGAGCAGGTCCGCGCCGGGAAGACCCGCAGCAGCAGGTCGAGCGTCTCGCGGATCGCCCAGGCGTGCGAGTACGGCCCGAAGTAGCGCACCCCCTTGCGCTTCGCGCCCCGCATCACCTGGAGCCGCGGGTACTCCTCGTCGAGGGTGACGGCCAGGTAGGGGTACGACTTGTCGTCGCGGTAGCGGACGTTGAACCGGGGGTCGTACTGCTTGATCCAGGTGTATTCGAGCTGGAGCGCCTCGACCTCGGTGCCGACGGTGACCCAGTCGACCGACTCGGCCGTGGTGACCATCTGCTGGGTGCGCTGGTGCAGGCCCCACAGGTCGGCGAAGTAGGAGTTGAGCCGGCTGCGCAGGTTCTTCGCCTTGCCGACATAGATGACCCGGCCGGTGCCGTCGCGGAAGCGGTAGACCCCTGGCGACTCCGGGATGGTGCCGGGCGCGGGACGGTAGGTCGAGGGGTCAGCCACGCCAGCAAGCCTAGTCCGCACCCCCGACACCCGGCCCCGCCGCCACGGCCGCCCACCCGGCGGTCGACGCGGGGAAAGGGGTCAGGCGAGGGCGATCTGGTCGCCGTTGACCTTGACGTTCTTCGCGGCGAGCGGGCGGGTGGCCGGGCCCTGCTTCACCGAGCCGTCGCTGATCGAGAACCTGCTGCCGTGGCAGGTGCAGTTGATGGTGCCGCCGTCGACGTTCGACACCGGGCAACCCTGGTGGGTGCAGATCGGGTCGAAGCCCTTGAACGTCCCCGGCTCGGGCTGGGTGATCACCACGCCCTTGCTGGCGTACACCGCGCCACCCCCGACCGGGATGTCCGTGGTCCGGGCCAGCGGGGCGGAGGTGTCCCGGCTGCCGCCCTCGGCGTCGCCGGCCCCGGTCGCGCCCGGGCCGCCGCTGGTCGGGGCGGTGCCCCGGTTCCCGGAGTCGTCGTCGCTGCCGCAGGCGGCCAGCACGACCGACACCCCGACCGCGCCGGCGCCCGCGAGCAGGGCGCGGCGGGTCTGGGTACCCGGCCCGGTCAACACCTGATCATCACTCATGTCCGGCCTCTCTCTCGGCTGCCGCCGTCCGTCGCGATCGCGGCCACGTTCCTGGACACGGATCACTGTGCCGCACGGTTCATACCGGCGCGTCACGAAACGGATATCTGGACGGGCGGGCCGGTTACCCGACCCGCCCGCGTCGTACCGTCGGCTCAGCGCGCCCCGGCCGCCACCTTGCGGGTGCGGGTCTTGGTCGCGCCGCCGTTGGCCTTCGCCGCCCGGGACGTGGCCGCCCTGGCCCCCCTGGCCTCGCCGTCGAGCTTGAGCACCTGGCGCAGGAACTGGCCGGTGTGGCTCTCGGTCACCTCGGCGACTTCCTCCGGGGTGCCGGTGGCGAGCACCGTGCCGCCCCGGTGGCCGCCCTCCGGGCCCATGTCGATCAGCCAGTCGGCGGTCTTGATCACGTCGAGGTTGTGCTCGATGGTGATCACCGTGTTGCCCTTGTCGACCAGGCCCTCGAGGACCATCAGCAGCTTGCGGATGTCCTCGAAGTGCAGGCCGGTGGTCGGCTCGTCGAGCACGTAGACCGTCCGGCCGGTGGAGCGCTTCTGCAGCTCGGAGGCGAGCTTGACCCGCTGCGCCTCGCCGCCGGACAGGGTCGGCGCGGGCTGGCCGAGGCGGACGTAGCCCAGGCCCACGTCGACCAGCGTCTTGAGGTGCCGGTGGATGGCCGGGATGGCGGAGAAGAACTCGGCCGCCTCCTCGATCGGCATCTCCAGCACATCGGAGACGGTCTTGCCCTTGTAGTGCACCTCCAGGGTCTCCCGGTTGTACCGGGCGCCCTTGCAGACCTCGCAGGGGACGTAGACGTCCGGGAGGAAGTTCATCTCGATCTTGATGGTGCCGTCGCCGGAGCAGGCCTCGCAACGGCCGCCCTTGACGTTGAACGAGAACCGGCCCGGGCCGTACCCCCGGACCTTGGCCTCGGTGGTCTCGGCGAACAGCTTGCGCACGTGGTCCCAGACCCCCGTGTAGGTGGCGGGGTTGGACCGCGGCGTGCGGCCGATCGGCGACTGGTCGACACCGACGACCTTGTCGACGTGTTCCAGCCCGGTGACCCGGGTGTGCCGGCCGGGGACCATCCGCGCGCCGTTGATCTGGTTGGCCAGCACGGCGTGCAGGATGTCGTTGACCAAGGTCGACTTGCCGGAGCCGCTGACCCCGGTGACGGCGATCAGCTGGCCGAGCGGGAACGACACGGTGAGGTTGCGCAGGTTGTGCTCCCGCGCGCCGTGCACCACCAGCTCCCGGTCGGGAGTCTGCGGGCGGCGCTGCTTCGGCGTCGGGATCGACCTGCGCCCCGACAGGTACGCCCCGGTGACCGACTCCTGGTTTTCCAGCAGGGCCGGCACCGAGCCGCTGTGCACGATCTTGCCGCCGTGCTCGCCGGCGCCGGGGCCGATGTCGACGATCCAGTCGGCGACCCGGATGGTGTCCTCGTCGTGCTCGACCACGATCAGCGTGTTGCCCAGCCCGCGCAGCCGGATCAGCGTCTCGATCAGCCGGTGGTTGTCCCGCTGGTGCAGGCCGATCGACGGCTCGTCCAGCACGTAGAGCACGCCGACCAGGCCGGAGCCGATCTGGGTGGCGAGTCGGATGCGCTGCGCCTCGCCGCCGGAGAGGGTGCCGGCCGCGCGATCCAGGGAGAGGTAGTCCAGGCCGACGTCGAGCAGGAACTTCAGCCGGGCGTTGATCTCCTTGAGCACCCGCTCGGCGATCATCTTCTGCCGGTCGGTCAGCTCGATGCCGGCCAGCAGCTCCGCCGCCTCGCCGACCGACAGGTTGCAGACATCGGCGATGCTCCGGCCGGCCAGGGTGACCGCGAGCACCTCGGGCTTGAGCCGGGTGCCGCCGCAGGCCGCGCAGGGCACGTCCCGCATGTAGCCCTCGTACTTGTCCCGCGACCACTCCGACTCGGTATCGGTGTGCCGGCGCTCGATCCACTGCACCACGCCCTCGAAGCCGGTGTAGTAGGAGCGCTCGCGGCCGTACTTGTTGCGGTAGCGCACGTGCACCTGGTCGTCGGAGCCGTGCAGGATCGTCTTCTGGGCCCGGGACGGCAGCGCCCGCCAGGGCGTGTCGATGTCGAAGTGCTGGCTCTCGCCGAGCGCCTCCAGCAGGCGGAGGAAGTATTCCAGGTTGTGGCCGGTGGCCCACGGCTGGATGGCGCCCTCGCGCAGGCTGCGCTCCGGGTCGGGCACGACCAGCTCCGGGTCAACCTCCTTCTTGGTGCCCAGGCCGGTGCACTCTGGGCAGGCGCCGTACGGCGCGTTGAAGGAGAAGACCCGGGGCTCCAGGTCCTCGATCGCCAGGGGGTGGTCGTTGGGGCAGGCGAGGTGCTCGGAGTAGCGGCGCTCGCGGTCCGGGTCATCCTCCGGCAGGTCGACGAAGTCGAGCAGGACCAGGCCGCCGGAGAGGCCGAGCGCGGCCTCCACCGAGTCGGTCAGCCGCTGCTTGGCGCTCGCCTTGACGCTGAGCCGGTCGATGACCACCTCGATGGTGTGCTTCTCCTGCTTCTTGAGCTTCGGCGGCTCGGTCAGCGGGTGCACCACGCCGTCGACCCGGGCCCGGGCGTAGCCCTTGGCCTGGAGCTCGGCGAAGAGGTCGACGTACTCGCCCTTGCGGCCGCGGACCACCGGGGCCAGGACCATGAACCGGGTGCCCTCGTCCATCGCCAGCACCCGGTCGACGATCTGCTGCGGGCTCTGCTTGGAGATCCGCTCGCCGCAGACCGGGCAGTGCGGCTCGCCGATGCGGGCGAAGAGCAGGCGGAGGTAGTCGTAGACCTCGGTGATGGTGCCGACGGTGGAGCGCGGGTTGCGCGAGGTGGACTTCTGGTCGATGGAGACCGCGGGGCTGAGGCCCTCGATGAAGTCGACGTCGGGCTTGTCCATCTGGCCGAGGAACTGCCGGGCGTACGACGACAGCGACTCGACGTAGCGCCGCTGACCCTCGGCGAAGATGGTGTCGAAGGCCAGGCTCGACTTGCCCGACCCGGAGAGCCCGGTGAAGACGATCAGGGCGTCCCGGGGCAGGTCGAGACTGACGTCACGGAGGTTGTGCTCGCGCGCGCCACGGATGATCAGTCGGTCGGCCACGGTGCGTGTGCTCCCGGAAGAAGAGAGTGAGGCGGATCTGTCCGCTCCGAGCGGAGTCTGAGCGGTTTGCGGGCGCAGAAGAGACGCCCCGGCAACCTTAGCCCCGAGGTACGACAACTTTCCGCGCCCGCACATTCCCCCAGCTCAGGCCGGTGCGCGCGGTCCCGGGCGGGCCTGCGCGCACCGGCCAGCGGCTCAGTATCCGCCCGGCGACGGGGGCGGCGTCGGACGCGCGGTGCGCCGTCGACCGCCGCGCCAGCCGCCGCGACGTTCGGCGGCCAGCCGGACCTCCCGGCGGCGGCTCTCGAAGGCCACCTCCCGCTGCAGCCGGCGCCAGCTTTCCCAGCGCCGCGCCGGCAGCTCCCCGCTCTCCATCGCCTCCCGCACGGCGCAGGCGGGCTCGCCGTCGTGCGCGCAGTCGGCGTACCGGCAGCCGGTGGCCAGCTCGGCGATGTCGGCGAAGGCCCGGTCCAGGCCGGCCGAGCCGTCCAGCAGGCCGACCGCCCGGACCCCCGGGGTGTCCACCACCGCGCCACCGCCTGGCAGCGGCACGAGCGCCCGCCAGGTGGTGGTGTGCCGGCCCTTCCCGTCGACCCGCCGGATCGCCTGGGTGGGCATCACGACGGCGCCGGCGAGGGCGTTGACCAGGCTCGACTTGCCGGCCCCGGACGGGCCGAGCAGCCCGAGCGTGCGCCCAGGCGCGACGAACGGCCGCAGCGGGTCGAGCCCGACGCCCTGTTCGGCGCTGACCGGCAGCACCGGCACCCCGGGCGCGACGACGGCGAGCTGACGGGCGAGCGCGGCCGGGTCGGCGGCCAGGTCGACCTTGGTCAGCACGACCAGGGGTCGGGCCCCCGACTCGTGGACCAGGGAGAGCGCCCGTTCGATCCGGCCGACGTCCGGGGCCGGGTGGACGGGCTCGACGACCGCGGCGGCGTCGAGGTTGGCGGCGAGCACCTGCCCGCTGGCGTCCTTGCCGGCGGTCCGGCGGACCAGCGCGGTGCGCCGCGGCAGCACCGCCTCGACGGTCCACCGCCGGTCCGGCCAGGTGCCGACCAGCACCCAGTCGCCGGCGCAGGGCAGCGCGGACAGGTCCCGGGCGGCGGCGGCCAGCACCCCGCCACCCAGGCTGGCCCGGACCGGGCCGTCGGCGCAGAGCACGGTGCAGACGCCCCGGTCGACCCGGGCCACCCGGCCCGGACGGTGGTCGCTGCCCCGTCGTACGTGTGCCGCCCACCCGGCGTCCCAGCCGAGGGCGGTCAGATCCATGGTCATGGCATCCTCATCGGTGTCGAGGTGGTACCTGGCGGAACACGCGTGCTACGACCGGCATGATCACCACCACCTCCACTCCGGGTCCCGGTGCCGCGTTTCACGCCGACGGTAAGGGGCGCGCCGACGCGCCGAAAGCGATTTCCCCGGCGACGCCGCAGCGCCGGACCGCTAGTGCCGTGTCCACAAACGTTGGCCGGGTTGGTCGGGGTTGGGAAAATGTCGTAGGGCTGGTGTTGGCTTCGGTTCGTGCCTCGCCGTCGGGATCCCGCCGCCCCGCGGGTCGTGCATCGCACCGCCCGCGTCGCGTTGCGGGTGACGCCCGGCCAGCGGCGCCGTTGTTTCGGGCTGCTGCGCTGCGCCGGTGACGTGTGGGCGTGCGTGCTGGAGGTCAACGCGTGGCGACGCCGCCGCGACGACGCGCCGCTGGTCGGCTATCAGCAGCTGTGCCGGGAGTTGGCGGCGTCCGGGCCGGGCACGTTCGCCGAACTGGACACCACAGGTGCCCGGTCGGTGTTGCGCCGGTTCTCCGATGCGTGGTTCGCGGCGGCGAAACGCCGCAGCGTGGGTGACCTGTTGGCGCGGTTTCCGCGTCGGCGGCGGGGGTTGGTGCCGGTGCGCTGGTATCACGGCACGTTCACCCTCGACGGGCGCCGGGTGCGCATCCCCACAGCCAAAGGCACTGCGCCTTTCTGGGTGCGTCTGGCGCGGGAGGTGCCGTATCCGGTCGAGCAGGTCCGGTCGGTCACCCTGCTGTGTGAGGGAGGCCGGCTGTTCCTCGACGTGACCGCCGAGGTGCCGGTTGCCGTCTACCCACCCGGTGAACAACCGGATCCGGGCCGGGTGGCCGGGGTGGACCTGGGGATCATCCACCCCTACGCCGTGGCCGGCCCCGACGGGGAGGCACTTCTGGTGTCGGGGCGGGCGATCCGCGCCGAGCACCGCATGCACCTGGCCGACACCAAAGCCCGCCGCCGCGCCGTCGCCCGTCGGGCCCCGAAGCCGGGCCAGAGGGGATCTCGGCGGTGGCGGCAGTACCGGCGCCGGGCACGTCTGGTGGAGGGCCGGCACCGGCGCCGGGTCCGCCAGGCCCAGCACGATGCCGCCGCCACCGTGATCTCGTGGGCGGTGCGGCAGCGGGTGGGTGTGCTGCACGTCGGCGATCCTCGCGGGGTGTTGGACCTGCCGGCGGGGCGGCGGCACAACCTGCGGTTGCGGCAGTGGCAGATCGGCCGGCTCCTGCAGATCCTCACCGACAAGGCCACCCTCGCCGGCATCACCGTCCGGCAGGTCGACGAACGCGGCACCTCCTCCACCTGCCCCGCCTGCAGAAGGCGGGTGCCGAAGCCTCGTGGGCGGACCCTGTCCTGTCCGCACTGCGCATTCTCCGGTCACCGTGACCTGGTCGCGGCGGCCAGCATCGCCACTCGTGTTCCGGGCGGCGGATCCACCACCCCGACAGCCGTGGTGCTGCCGGAGGTGGTCACGCACCGTCGAGCCGGCCGGCACCTCCCCGGTGCCGGCAGGTCCCGACGTGACCCCCGCCGCCCACCACAGGCGGCGCGAGGATCGGTTGGCCCGCGGAGGCCCGCCCCACCACCCGGTGGGGAGTCGCTCGCCCAACAGGCGAGGATCCACAACACCCACCGAAAACCCGGTGAACGTTAGTGGACACCGCACTAGGGTCGACGGGTGACCACCGATCCGCTGCTGCTGACCGGCGAGGTGGACGACGCCACGGCCCGCCTGCTGCGTACCGTCGCCGGCTTCGACGCCGCGGACGTCGCCGCCGCGTCCCTGCTCCCGGGCTGGACCCGGGGGCACGTGCTGACCCACCTCGCCCGCAACGCCGACGGCTTCGTCAACCTGCTCACCGCGGCCCGCACCGGCGAGCCCATCCCGATGTACGCCAGCTCGGACGCCCGTACCGCGGACATCGAGGCCGGCGCCGGTCGCCCGCCCGCCGCCCTCCTGGACGACCTGCGGCGCAGCTCGGAGCGGTTCGCCGAGGCGGTCGACGCGATGCCGGTCGAGGCGTGGGCGGCGACCGTCGAGACGCGGCGCGGCCCGTGGCCGGCCGCCACCCTGGTCTGGGGCCGGCTCCGCGAGATCGAGGTGCACCACGTCGACCTGGCCGCCGGCTACCGGCCGGCCGACTGGCCGGAGGCGTTCGGCCAGCGGCTGCTGCACGAGGTGGCGACCGGGCTGGCCGACCGGCCCGACGCGCCAGCCATGGTGCTGCGCTTCGACGGCGTCCGCCACGAACTCGTCGTCGGTGATCCCGAGGGGGCGCCCACGATCACCGGCCCCGCACCCGAACTCGCCGCCTGGCTGATCGGCCGGAGCGTGGGCGAGGTGCTCACCGTCACCCCCGACGGCCCCCTGCCGACTCCACCTGAATGGATATAGGGACGCCATGACCTACAGCGGAGACGTCACCCCCGGCGGCGCGCCGGCGGTGCGTGAGCTCGACCGGCTCACCATCACCAAGATGTCGGTGGGCCCGATGGACAACAACGCCTACCTGCTGCGCTGCCGGGACACCGGCGAGCAGGTGCTGATCGACGCCGCCAACGAGGCGCCGCGCCTCCTGGAGCTGGTCGGCGACGGCGGGCTGGCCGCGGTGGTCACCACGCACCGGCACATGGACCACTGGGTGGCCCTGGAGGAGGTGGTCGCCAAGACCGGCGCCCGCCCGCTGGTGCACGCCGACGACGCCGACGGGCTGCCGATCGACGCGGAGCCGCTCACCGAGGGCGACACGATCGCGGTCGGTGACTGCGCCCTTGAGGTGATCCATGTCAAGGGGCACACCCCCGGCTCGATCGCCCTGCTCTACCGCGACCCGGCCGGCACCCCGCACCTGTTCACCGGCGACAGCCTCTTCCCGGGCGGGGTCGGCAACACGGAGAAGGACCCGGAGCGCTTCGGGCAGCTGATCGACGACGTGGAGCAGAAGCTCTTCGACCGGCTGCCGGACGAGACCTGGTTCTACCCGGGCCACGGCAAGGACAGCACCCTCGGCGCGGAGCGCCCCTCGCTGCCGCAGTGGCGCGCCCGCGGCTGGTGAGTCCACCGCCGCCGCCGGGCCGACCGGCCGCCCGTTCCCACCCCGACGGTGGCCGCGCCGCGCGGCCACCGTCGGCCCCCGTGGCCGGTCAGGCGGACGAAGCCGCGGCCAGCGCGCGGAGCCGGTGCCGGGTGGCCAGCAGCACCGGGCCGGCGAGCAGCAGGCCGACCGCCATGGTCAGCACCGTCGGGTTCGGCGCCCCGGGCAGCAGCCCGGTCACCGCCCGGGCGGCGGTGCCGAGGAGCACGTAGAGGCCCGCCCAGGCCGTCGCGCCGAGCGCGGCGCAGGCCGCGAAGCGCCGGTACGACATCCGCAGCCCGCCCGCGGCCAGCGGCAGCAGCGCGTTGAACACCGGCAGGAACGGCGCGACCAGCACCATCCGCCCCCCGCCGCGGCGCAGGATCGCCTCGGCCGCCGCCCACCTTGACTCGCCGATCCAGCCGCCCACCCGGCTGCGCCGCAGCTGGTCGCCCCAGCGCCGGCCGGCGAGGAAGCTGAGCGACCAGCCGGCGAGGCAGCCGGCCACCACCGCCGCGACGGTCGCCAGCCCGGTCGCCGGCCGGCCGGCGCCGACCGCGGCGAGGACCGCCGCGTCGCCGGGCACCAGCACCCCGAGCAGCGGTACGGCGTCGGCGAGCATGACCACGCCGAGCGTGCTCATCAGCAGCGCGGTGGGCAGCTCACCGACCTGGGCCAGCAGATCCATCATGGTCGGTACGCTATTTCCGTCCGGCCCCGCGCACATCGGGTCCGATCCCCCACCGGCCCCTGATCCCGGCTCGGGGTCGACCCCGAGCCACCGCCTGAGGTCAGGCCGGGCGCAGCACCTGCACCCGGCGCAGCGGGGAGTCCACGGACGGCTCGGTGGTGGGCACCGGATAGCTGGCCACCACCTCCAGCCGCCCCACGGGCAGGTGCCCCCGGTCAGGGTCGCCGACCAGCACCTCCGCGCCGCCGGCGACGGCCCGCTGCAGGAACGGCAGGACCCGGTCGGCCAGCGCCGCGTCGTAAAGAATGTCCCCGGCGACCAGCAGGTCCGCGGTCACCGTGGAGTCGAGCAGGTCGTCGGCGCTGGCGGCGACGCGTACCCGGTTGGCGCGCGCGTTGACCGTGACCGCCGCGACGGCGTACGGGTCGATGTCGTTGGCGACGACCTGGTCGGCGCCGGCGAGCGCGGCGGCGATGGCCACCAGTCCCGACCCGGCGGCCAGGTCGAGCACCCGGCGGCCGGCGACCAGCTCGGGGTGGTCGAGCAGGTGGCGGGCCAGGGCCTGCCCGCCGGCCCAGGCGGAGGCCCAGTACGGCGGCGGCAGGGAGCGGTCGGCCGCCGCCTCCATCCGGGCCCACCAGACGATCGCGTCCTCGGCCAGGTGCAGCCGCACCTCGGGCACGAACGGAGTCTCCACCAGCCGGAGCCGATCCAGACCGGAGCCGGGCAGGGCGATCTCCCGCTCCAGGTCGGCCAGCGCCGTGCGATCCCTCACCGGGGCAAGCATGCCCCGGGCCCGGGACGAACGGGCGGCTTTTCCGCTCTGCGCGGATTCCACGGGGCGCGCCGGCACTTCCGGCAGCGAATCGCGGCGCGGGGGGCTACTGTCGGGGAGGTACAGGGGCGATCATCGGCCGAGCGGTCGGTGCTCACCCGCATTGAACAGGGAGAGATTGCATGGCAACCGGCACGGTCAAGTGGTTCAACTCGGAAAAGGGCTTCGGCTTCATCGAGCAGGACGGCGGAGGCCCGGACGTGTTCGTCCACTACTCGGCCATCGCTAGCAGTGGTTACCGGGAACTCAACGAGGGCCAGAAGGTCGAGTTCGAGGTGACCCAGGGGCAGAAGGGGCCGCAGGCGGACAACGTCCGTCCCATGTAGCTCCGTGCCGGTGGCGGCGGTCGGTTTCCGACCGCCGCCGCAGCGCATCTCAGGCCGGTTCCGGCGCCCCCGGCAGGTCGCGTCGCCGCCGCAGCGGCCCGACCAGCAGGATCAGCGGGGTCAGCGCCAGCCAACCGGTCATCACCCACATCGCCCGGCCCGGCCCGTACGCGGCGCCGAGCGCCCCGGCCAGCACCGCCGCCAGCGGGATGGTGCCGTAGTTGAGCAGCTGCATGCTGACCGTCACCCGGCCGAGCAGCGCCCGCGGGGTGTACGTCTGCCGGAAGCTGCCCTTGACGACGTTGCCCACGGCGACGGCGAGGCTGATCACCACGCCCCCGAGGAGCAGCCAGACCGCTCCGAGCCCGGGCCCGGCGAGCGGGATGAGCAGGGCGGGTGGCCCGGTGCCCACGGCGGCCAGCAGCATCGCGCGGGCGGTGCCGACCCGGCGGGCGAGCCCGGTGGCGATGGTCGCGCCGACGATCCCGCCCAGGCTGGCCAGGCCGATCAGCAGCCCGACCAGGCCGGGCGGCAGCCCCGCGGAGCGGACCAGGAACACCACCAGGACGGCCTGGTAGCCGGTGAGCCCGATGTTGCTGGCGGCCCCGAAGACGGTCATCACCCGCAGGTACGGGTCGTGGGCGACGAAGCGGATGCCGACCGCCACCTCCCGGCGCAGCGACGGCGGCCCGTCGAGGCGGCGCGGCCGGGGCTCGACCGCGCGGATGCGCGCCAGGCAGGCGGCCGAGACGACGAAGCTCAGCGCGTCGAGCAGCAGCGCGGTGACCGCCCCGGCGAGCTGGGCGATCAGGCCGGCCAGCCCGGGACCGACGACATAGCTCGCGGTCTGCGTGGCCTGCAGCTTCGCGTTGCCCTCCGGCACCTCCGCCGGCCGCAGCAGGGTCGGCAGGTACGCCTGGTCGGCGGTCTCGAAGAAGACCCGGGCCAGGCCCCCGCCGAGCGCCACGGCGAGCAACTGTCCGATGGTGAGCACCCCGAGGACGGCGGCCACCGGGACGCTGAGGAAGAGCAGGGCCGACGCCAGGTCGCAGACGATCATCACCGGGCGGCGGGGCAGCCGGTCGACCCAGGCTCCGGCCGGCAGGCCGACCAGCAGCCAGGGCAGCCAGGCGGCGGCGGTGAGCACCGCGACCTGGAAGGTGGTCGCGTCCAGCACGGCCAGCGCGACCAGCGGTAGTGCCACCGTGGTCACGTTGCTGCCGACACTGCTGACCGCCTGCCCGGTCCACAGCAGCCGAAAGTCCCGGTGCCGGAACAGCCCGCCGCGGGGGCGTACCGGCGGGTCGGGCGCGCGGCTCGTCGTCGGCGCGCTCACGGCTGCGCCGGGATGCCGTACGCGAACAGGAAGACGGGCTCGCGGCGCCGCCCGTCGTCGGGCACCGCCCGGTCCGCCCAGCGGGCGAGCAGGTCGATCACCTCGCGCCCCAGCTCGGCCAACTCCTCCGGGGTGAGGTGCAGCCAGCGGTCGGTGGAGAAGGGCCCGTCGCCCCAGGCGGCCTGGGCCTCGTCGGTGGCGGCGTGCCAGGCCCGGGCGAGGGCGACCTGTCGGTCGAGGTTGAGCGAGGTGGCGGCGTCGGCGACGGCCCGGGCGGCGGGGTCGGCGTCGAAGTCGGTGTTGGACCAGCGCACCCCCCGGCTCTGCAGGCGCCACCACCGCTCCCGGCGATCCCGGGCCAGCTCGGGGGCCTCGATGACGAGTTCGGCGGTGGCCAGCACCTTGAGGTGGTGGCTGACGTTCGCCGGCGCCTGGCCGGTCCGCTCGGCGAGCAGGCCGACGGTCGCGGGGCCGTGCACCTTGAGCACGTCCATCAGGCGGCGGCGGAGCGGGTGGGCGAGCGCGGCGAGGACCCGGGAGTCGGTCACCTGTCGCACGTCGGGGTTCGGCATACGCCCACCCTGACATCGGCAACGACTGTTACGCAAGAGTTATTGCGAAGCAGTCGTTGCCGGATTGGTGGCCCTCCCGGCGCCGCGCCGCCGGTCAGGCGACCAACCGGCGGGCCATCTCGTCGGCGACGTCCTTGGCGATGGTGGGCGGGAGCGCCGCCGCGATCTTCTCCGGGGTGAGCCCGGCGAGCACGCCGGCCACGATCGCCCGCTCGTCGGTGAAGTCCCTGTTGGCGAGGTTGGTCAGCGCGACCCCGAGCGCGTCCACCCGCAGCATCAGGTAGTCGAGCTTGGCCACCACGCTGTTGCTGGCCGACTGGGACCCGGCTCCGTCCGGGTCGACGCTGCGCCCCATGCTCGGCCCGCCGTAGAACACGGCGGAGTAGAGGTTGGCGATCTGATTCTCGGCCGCGGCGCTCGTGTCGTCCTCCAGGAGTCCGATGGTGGTCAGGTAGCGGCGGAACAGCGGGGTCTGGTCCCGGTTCGCCTTGATCGAGTCGCGGAAGAAGCTGAAGTGGGTGTGGAAGAGGTGGGAGCTGTCGCCAGTGCTGCGCTTGCCGAGCCGGTCCCACCGCCGCACCACGGCACCGTCCGGCGAGTAGATGATCTCCCGGAGGCCCCCGGTGTCCGGGGCGCCGGCAACGCACTCCGCCACACACCAGCTGGAGAACGTGTAGAGGTTGTGGACGCGACCGCCGGACGGGACCTGGAAGGTGCCGACGTCCAGCGCGGCCGCGTCGAGGGTGAGACCGGAGGAGTCCCGGCTGGACTCCACCACGGAGTAGTCCTTCACCACCACCCGGTCCGAGCCGCAGTGGTAGCCGCCGCGGTGGCTGGGGTCGCCGACGATGCCGACCTCCGCGGGTTCGAGGTCGTCGGGTCGTACGGTGTCCGGATCGACGTTCAGATGGTTGAGCAGCAGACTGCGTACCGCCAACAGGTTCGTCGGAGCCCGCGTCATGGGTCTCCCCTTCCCGATCGTTGCCGGCCGGGCACGGTGATCACACCGCGTAGAGGCGGTGTGATCCGGGGATGCGCCCGGCGGGGTGCTGCACGGCACCGGGCAGTTGACCCGACGATATCCGGCTCTTCACCAGTTTGCCCATTTCAGAGGCACTATATGGAACTGGGAGAAGACTGTGGACCGACGTCGAGGAGGGGCAGGACGATCGCCGACGGATGCTCGGGGTCGTGCAGGATCTCCCGCCACCCTGCACGCAGCGTCACCGCCGTACCGAGCGGTTCGCCGGTGCCCGGGTTGCGCGCGTACCGGGGATGGGCGCCGCCGGAGACCTGGACCCGCAGCCGGTGCCCGGGGGCGAACCGGTGCGCGGTCGGCCAGAGGGTCACCGGCACCCGCGCCACACCGCGCGGACCGGTCGGGAAACGGCCCGGCGCGACCCGGACCAGACCGTCGCAGACGTTCCAGGACCTCCCCCGGCGGTCCACGTCGCAGAGCCGCACGAAGACGTCCAGGTAGGACAGTTCACTGCGGACCTGGATCTCGGCGCGGACCGGGCCGACCACCTCCACCGGCGCGTCGAGCGACGCGCTGGTGTAGGTCAGCACGTCCGGCCGGGCCTCCACGGGCCGGTTGTCCACCGCGCCCGCCCGCTGGGCGACCAGGAGCGGGCCGCCGAGCGACGGCGTGGGGTCGGCCGGGTCGTACCAGATCCGGTCCGGCGCGGACGGGGCCGGCGGGGCCGGCGCGAGGGCGCCCCCGGCGTGCAGGTGCCACCGGCTCGACGCGGCCGGCGGTGGCCAGTCGGGCAGGTCCCGCCAGCCACCGCCGGCTCCCCCGACGTGCACCCGTACCGGCGCGGTACGCGGACCCGCCCGGCCGGCCAGGTGCTCGTCGAGCCAGTCGAGGCCGTCTCGCAGGGCGGCCACGAAGAGCCCGGGGCTGCCGTGGGTCCACGGCCCGACGGTCAGCCGCGGGTGGGCGCCGGCGGCCCGCAGCGCGGCGTAGTCGTCGAGCTGGGCGGGGAGGAAGATGTCGTGCCAGCCGCTGATCATCGCCACCGGGGCGCGCACCTCGGCGATCCGGTCGCCGAAGACCCGGGACCGCCAGTAGTCGGCGTCCGGGGTGTGGTGGCGCAGCCACTCCTGGAAGAAGGGCACGGTGACGCCGGTGGCGATCCGGTCGGCCTCGGCCAACGGCAGGTGGGCCAGCGCGGCGGTCAGCCGGGGCTGCCCCCGCTTGAGTTCCCACTGCCGCGCCAGCCACGGCACGGTCTGCGCCTGGAGCAGCTCCGCCCAGGTCAGCACCGTGTCCAGGGCGAACGACTCGCCCGCGTACGTCGAGTCGCGGGTGCCCGAGGCGGTCACCACCGCGACCATCGCCTTCAGCTCGTCGGCCGCCTCGGCAGCGACGGCCCACTGCACGAAGCCCTGGTAGCTGGCGCCGAACATGCCGAACGCCCCGGACCACCAGCGCTGCCGGCGCAGCCAGTCGACGGTGTCCAGGCCGTCGTCGCGCTCGTGCACCAGCGGCGCGAACTCCCCGCCCGAGCCGTACGTGCCCCGGCAGGACTGGATGACCACGTGGAAGCCGCGCTCGGCGGCGAGCCGGCCGAGCAGCCGCACCGGCCCGCCCCGGCCGTAGGGCGTACGGATCAGCACGGTGGGCGCGCCGGGCAGGTCGGGGGTGTAGTGGTCGGTGCGCAGCGTCACCCCGTCGCGGACCCGGACCGGGATGTCCCGGGTGACGGTGACCCGACGGGTCCGGGGAGCCGGCAACCGCAGCGCCGCGGTGGCGAGCCGGGTGGCGAGCCGGTCGAGCACGACGGTCAGTCCGTGGCCCGGCGGGACGACTCGGGACGGGCGGCCCGGACCGCGTCCCGGTGTTCGCGCAGGGAGGCGCTCATCTCGGTCATGAACCGGTGGACCACCGCCAGTTCCTCGTCGCTGAACCGGCCCATCACCTGGTCGGTCCGCGTGCCGAGTGGCTGGAAGAACTCCTTCGCCAGGGCGGCGCCCCGGTCCGCGTAGTGCAGGAAGACCTTGCGCCGGTCGGCGGTGTCCCGGTCCCGCCGGATGTGGCCGGCCCGTTCCAGCCGATCGATCAGGGCGGTGACCGAGCCGGACGAGAGGTTGAGCTGCTCGCCGAGCCGTCCGGGGGTGATCGGGTCGCCGGCCAGCTCGGCGTCCATCACGGCGATCAGCGCCTGCAGGTCGGTCGCGTTGAGCCCGTGCAGGGCGGCGAAGGCGTGCCCGACGTGCTGCGCGTCCACGGAGTAGCGCCGCAGGTCGTTCGTGATGTCCGAGATCATCCGGCCGCGCGGGTCGTCCCGCCGCCGGTACATGCCGTGCGATGCCACGTCTCGTCGATCCCCCCTGTCGAACAGGCCGGTCAGCAGCATAGAACGCCGCCGACAATCTCGCCGATCGAGATGCTTGTCTCTCGAGTTGCCGAGCTAGTCTCGACGAGCGAAACTCTCGCCAGTCGAGATTTTACCGTCGAACCGTGAGGGCATCTGATGTCTCTGTTCACCCGCGTAGCCCGCGGTCGGCTCGCCGCGTGGCTCACCGTGGTCGCCGCGATCGCCGTCGGCGCGGCCGTGTTCGGGCTCCCCAAGCCGGACAATCCCGCGCCCGTGTCGTCCACCGGCCTCTCCGTCGAGTGGCAGTCGACCCAGGTCGAGCGGCTCCAGGAGCAGTTGCCGTCCAGTGGCGTCCAGCCGGCGATCGTGGTGGTCAGCCGCGACGACCGGGGCGCGCTCACCGAGCCCGAGCGGACGGCACTCACCGGCG
The DNA here is from genome assembly GCF_045207895.1 of Micromonospora sp. NBC_00898. Lineage (NCBI taxonomy): Bacteria > Bacillati > Actinomycetota > Actinomycetes > Micromonosporales > Micromonosporaceae > Micromonospora > Micromonospora sp. NBC_00898. The sequence continues at coordinate 638,531 of NZ_CP108775.1, read as the reverse complement.
TCTCCGCCGACCTGGGCCGGTTCGCCGTCGACGGCCGGGTCAGCCCGCCGCAGGTCTCCCCGGACGGCGCCGTCGCGCTCGTCGCCGTGCCGCTCTCCACCGCCGGCGACCAGGAACAGGTCGCGCAGACCGTCGACCAGTTGCGTGGGGCGTTGCAGAACCTGCCCGACGGCCTCACCGCCGAGGTCACCGGCGGACCCGCCTTCACCGCCGACCTCACCAAGGTCTTCGACGGCGCCGACACGACGCTGCTGCTCGTCACCGCCGCCGTCGTCGCGCTGCTGCTGCTGATCACCTACCGCAGCCCGTTCCTGTGGATCGTGCCGTTGGTCGTCGTCGCGGCCACCGAACAGCTCACCCTGCGGGCCGTCGACACCATCGTCCCGGCGGTCGGCATCAACCTCCAGGAGGGCGCCGTCACCGGCATCGCCAGCGTCTTGGTGTTCGGCGCCGCCACCGACTACGCCCTGCTGCTCATCGCCCGCTACCGGGAGGAGCTGCACCGGGAACAGGACCGCTTCGCCGCTATGCGGGGCGCCCTGCGGCGCACCGCCGAACCCATCCTCGCCAGCGGCTGCACGGTCGTCCTCGGGGTGCTCACCCTGCTGCTGTCCGAGCAGGAGACCAACCGCGCGCTCGCCGTGGCCTGCGCCACCGGTGTCGTGTTCGCCATGCTCTCGGCGCTGTTCGTCCTCCCCGCCGTCCTGGTGATCTTCGGCCGGGGCCTGTTCTGGCCGTTCGTGCCGCGGGTCGGCGACGCGATCCGCGAGGGCCGGCTCTGGGGCCGGCTGGGCAACGCCGTGCTCCGCCGTCCGGTGCCCGTCGCGGTGCTCGCGACCCTGCTGCTCGCCGGCCTGGCGCTCGGCAGCCTCGGCATCCGGACCGGCCTGTCCGAGACCGAGCAGTTCCGGGTCAAGCCCGAGGCGGTGGCCGGCGCCGAGACCCTCGCGCGGGCCTTCCCCGCCGGCACCACCCAGCCGGTCGCCGTGCTGACCAACCCCGCCGCGGTACCGGCGGTGACCCGGGCGGTGACGGCCGTGCCCGGCGTCGCCTCCGCCCAGCCCGGCGACGCGGGCGCCACGGTGGCCCAGATCGACGTCGTGCTGGCGGCCGAGCCGGGCACCCCGGCCTCGGACCGGGCGGTCGAGGCGCTGCGCGACGCGGTCGCCGCCGTCCCGGGTTCCGCCCCACCGGCGGTCGACGGCGCCGACCGGTTCGCCGGGGCCGTCGTCGGCGGGACGGTCGCGGCCACCTACGACACGGACGAGGCCAACGGGAAGGACCAGCGACTCATCCTGCCGATCATCCTGCTGCTCGTCGGCGCGGTGCTGGTGCTGCTGCTGCGCGGCCTGCTCGCGCCGGTGCTGCTGGTGCTCACCGTCATCGCGTCGTTCTTCGCCAGCCTCGGGGCGGCGTGGCTGCTCTTCGACCACGTGCTCGACTTCCCGGCGCTGGACAGCGGCGTGCTGCTGCTCGCGTTCGTCTTCCTGGTGGCCCTGGGCGTGGACTACAACATCTTCCTCGTCACCCGGGCCCGCGAGGACGCCCGCGCCGCCGGCACCCGGGACGGCATGCTCTCCGCCCTGCGGGTCACCGGCGGCGTCATCACCAGCGCCGGCGTGCTGCTCGCCGCGGTCTTCGCGGTACTCGGCGTGCTGCCGCTGATCACGCTGACCCAGATCGGGATCATCGTCTGCATCGGCGTGCTGCTCGACACCCTGCTGGTGCGTACGGTCCTGGTGCCGGCGCTGGCGTTCGTGCTCGGCAACCGGTTCTGGTGGCCGGGCCGGATCCGGCGGGAGCCCGACGCCCCGGTTGCCGGAGAGCACGTCCCCGCCGAGCCGGCCGCTGCGCGGGACTGATCCGTCCGACGAGGACTGGGGCCGTGGCGAGTTCCTCGCCACGGCCCCAGTTCGCGCGTCCGGTCAGTAGGTGAGGCAGACGCACTCGGTCATCAGCGCCCGCACGTTACGCACGTACTGCGGGTTGGGGATGGTCAGCGGCTCGCCCTCCCGGGCCACCGCGTTGTGCCCGTAGTTGTACGCCGCGATGACGGCGTTGAGCAGGCAGGAGTTCAGCTCGCTGGTGCACAGCGAGGCGTCCAGCCGGTAGTCGGCCTCGAAGTACATGTCGCCGATGTACTTGGTCAGCCAGGCGAGGTAGTTGGCGCCGAGGTACGCGTTGTCCCGGTAGTCGTTGATGTCGTACGACTGGCCGAAGCGCTGATTCATCCAGTCCGCGGTCGCCGGCATGATCTGCATCAGCCCGATCCCGCCGTCGCAGGCGACGATGTTGGACTGCCAGCCGCTCTCCTGCCAGGCGGTCGCCTTGAGCAGGTTGAGCGGGATGGCGATGTCCGGCGCGGAGGTCGGCCAGTAGGTGCGGGCGGCGGCGTCGCCGAGCGCCGCCTTGACCTGGCTGCGCGTCGCCTGGGTGCCCCGGTAGGTGGGCTGGCAGCCGCTCGGCGCCGGCTTCGGCGGGGGCGGCGGGACCCGCGTCTCGGTCGGCGGCTCAGGGGTGGCGAGCGGCCCTGCCGCCGTCCGGGTGGGCTTCGGCTTCGGCTTCGGACTGGCGCTCGGGCTGGCCTTCGCGCTGGGCGCCGCGCCCATCGCCTCGACCGCAGGCGGCGCCTCGCTCGGCTGGTCGGCGGGCGCCTCGACGGGCGCATCCGTGGGCAGCGCGACCGGCGCGGCCAGCTCCCGGGGCGCGGGTTCCGCACCGCCGCACCCGGTGATCCCGCCGGCCAACAGCAGGGCGGCCACCACCGCGGCACCCACCCGACCCGTTCCTCGACGCATCTGATCCCTCCCCGTGGCTCTGGCGGACCCTAGCAAGGACCGGCCGGGTCGCGGGGACCCCGAGGGCCGCTCACCGTCCGGTCCATCGACACCGGCCCGGCTCCGGCCCGCCGGTCCCCGGGCGGTTCCGCCACGGGCGCGCGTCGCCGGTCGCGGGCCGCGGGCGGTTGGTCGCCGGTCGGGCCGTCCGCAGCCCGCCCGTCGCCGACCGCCCGGTCCCGGGTGGCCCAGGCGACCATGAACACCGCCGTCCAGGCCATGCCGAGCAGGACGGAGGTGGCGGTGCCGCTGGCCGTGCTCCAGCCGAGATAGAGCCGGGCGCCGCCGATCGCCACCACGCCCGCGACGGCGACCGTCCAGGCGGCCACCGCCGCCGGCCAGGGCGCACCCCGGGACAGCAGCCAGGCCAGCGTGCCGAGGCTCGCCGTCACCACCGCGTTCTGAGTCGGAAACAGGACACCGACGTCGCCCGACCCGCCCGGCCCCGTGAGATCGGCCACCACGGCCAGCACCACCAGCGGAACGAACGCCCCCACCGTGCCGACCACGCTGAGCAGGTCGGCCCGCCACGGCCGGTGCCGCCAGGCCAGCACGGCGGCGACCAGCGCGACCACGACGATCAGCACCGAGCCGCGCACCACCGAGGCCGCCGTCGACGCGGCGTGGACCACCCCCGGGGTACGCCGGTCGGCGAACCAGTCGGCGAGCAGGCCGTCGACCACCGTGAGCCCGCTGTACCGGACCCCCGCCTCCAGCGCGTACGCCATGGCCAGCCCGGCGGTGAAGAGCAGCAGCAGGCCGGCGGCCAGGTTGAGCAGCAGCGTCCAGGCCGGCCCGATCCGCGTGGTGAGCAGGAAGAAGAGCACGCCGTAGCGGGCCCGCAGCCAGCGCAGCGGCGGCAGCGCGGCGGCCCGCGACACCAGCGCCCGCGCCGGGTCGGGGTTGCGGCCCAGCCACCGGCCGGCCAGCACCACGGCCACCAGGCAGGCCAGCAGCACCCCGACCGCGCCGGTGGCCCGGCCGAGCAGGTGGGAGACCCGCTCGTACGACTCGCCGGCGAGGTAGCCGAGCAGGACCGAGCCGCCCACCCAGGTGACCGCCCCGCCCAGGTTCCACGGCGCGAAGCGCCGGTACGGCAGGCCCGCCGCGCCGGCCAGCCGGGGCGCCAGGGTGCGGGCGAAGGCCACCCAGCGGGCGACGAAGATCCCCCGGCCGCCGAGCCGGTCGAGCAGTTCGTCCGCTTTGTGCCACCGGTGCGGGCCGACCCGGGCGCCCAGGCCGGAGGCACGCAGCCGCGGGCCGTACCGCCGGCCGGCCCGGAAGGCCAGTGTGTCGCCTATCACGGCAGCACCCGTCATCACCAGCAGCGCCGGAATAATCCGCAGCGTCCCCGCGTACGCTAAGAAGCCGACCAGCAACAGGGTCGCCTCTCCCGGCACCAGCAAGCCGAAGATCACCGCCGTCTCACCTGCGACGACCGTCGCGGCGACCAGGTAGATCAGCAGGGACGGCAGGCCCTGCAGCGACATCAGCAGGTCAGGCATCCGGTCCCCAGCAGCACGGGGGCCAGCATGCCAGCAGCTGGAACGGTCGGAACAGCAGTTTCGGCAGAGATCCGGGCGATCTCGGGGGTCACCCCGACACGCGCCCCGGCAACCGCAGACAGGAGTATGGAGGGTATGCAGCTTCGCACCGACCTCCGCAACGTCGCCATCATCGCCCACGTCGACCACGGCAAGACGACCCTGGTCGACGCCATGTTGCGGCAGGCCGGCGCCTACGGCGCCCGTGGTGAGGTAACCGAGCGGGTCATGGACTCGATGGACCTCGAGCGGGAAAAGGGCATCACCATCCTGGCCAAGAACACCGGCGTGCGGTACATGCCGGCGGACGGCTCCGACCCGGTGACCATCAACATCATCGACACCCCCGGCCACGCCGACTTCGGCGGCGAGGTCGAGCGCGGCCTGACCATGGTCGACGGGGTGGTGCTGCTGGTCGACGCGAGCGAGGGCCCGCTGCCGCAGACCCGCTTCGTGCTGCGCAAGGCCCTCAAGGCCCGGATGCCGATCATCCTGGTGATCAACAAGGTGGACCGGCCGGACGCCCGGATCAAGGAGGTCGTGGACGACACCTACGAGCTCTTCCTCGACCTGGACGCCGACGAGGAGCAGATCGACTTCCCGATCGTCTACGCCTGCGCCCGCGACGGCATCGCCTCGCTGACCCAGCCCGCCGACGGCTCGGTGCCGGACGACAGCAGCTCCCTGGAGCCGCTGTTCCGCACCCTGCTCGACACCATCCCGCCGCCCGCGTACGAGGAGGAGGCGCCGCTGCAGGCGCACGTCACCAACCTCGACGCCTCGCCGTTCCTCGGCCGCCTCGCGCTGTGCCGGGTCCGGCAGGGCACCATCCGCAAGGGCGAGACGGTGGCCTGGTGCCGCACCGACGGCAGCACCCAGCGGGTCCGCATCTCCGAGCTGCTGATGACCGAGGGCCTGGAGCGCAAGCCGGCCGACTCGGCGGGCCCCGGTGACATCATCGCGGTCGCCGGCATCCCGGAGATCATGATCGGTGAGACGCTGGCCGACGCGGAGAATCCCATCCCGCTGCCGCTGATCACCGTGGACGAGCCGGCCATCTCGATGACCATCGGCACCAACACCTCGCCGCTGGTCGGCCGGGTCAAGGGCGCCAAGGTCACCGCCCGGATGGTCAAGGACCGGCTCGACAAGGAGCTGGTCGGCAACGTCTCGCTGCGGGTCCTCCCGACCGAGCGGCCGGACGCCTGGGAGGTGCAGGGCCGCGGTGAGCTGGCGCTGGCCATCCTGGTCGAGCAGATGCGGCGCGAGTCGTACGAGCTGACCGTCGGCAAGCCGCAGGTGGTCACCCGGGAGATCGACGGGAAGACCTGCGAGCCGGTCGAGCGGCTGACCATCGACGCACCGGAGGAGTACCTGGGCGCGATCACCCAGCTCCTCGCGACCCGCAAGGGCCGGATGGAGCAGCTGGTCAACCACGGCACCGGCTGGATCCGGATGGAGTGGCTGGTCCCCGCGCGTGGCCTGATCGGCTTCCGCACGGAGTTCCTCACCGACACCCGGGGCACGGGCATCCTGCACCACGTCTTCGAGTCGTACGAGCCGTGGTTCGGCGAGCTGCGCACCCGGCAGAACGGCTCCCTGGTGGCCGACCGCGCCGGGGCGGTCACCCCGTTCGCGATGATCAACCTGCAGGAGCGCGGGCAGCTCTTCGTCGAGCCGACCACCGAGGTGTACGAGGGCATGATCGTCGGGGAGAACTCCCGCTCCGACGACATGGACGTCAACATCACCAAGGAGAAGAAGCTCACCAACATGCGGGCCTCGACCTCCGACGAGACCGAGAAGCTGATCCCGCCGCGCAAGCTGTCGCTGGAGCAGGCCCTCGAGTTCTGCCGCGAGGACGAGTGCGTCGAGGTGACCCCGGCCGCGGTGCGCATCCGCAAGGTGCTGCTCGACCAGGCCCTCCGCGGTCGCGCCGCCGCCCGCCGCAAGCACGCCGGCTGACCCATCCGCAACCCCCGGAGCCCGGACCGCCCCTCGGCGGCCCGGGCTCCGTCGTCTCCCCCCGGCCCCAACCCGCCCCGGCCTCGCCTCGCCCCGGTGACCATGACGTCATTGCCCCGGCACGCCGCCGGGGGCAGAAGCTTCATGATCACCGCGGCTGGTCGGGCCGTCGGTGGAGGCCGGAGGGGGTTCGGTGGGGTCAGCGGGGTCTGGTGGCGTGGAGGGCGAGGATGTCGGGGACCGGGCCGGAGCCGGACTCGGTGACCCGGGTCAGGGTCAGGCCGGCGGTGGTGACCGCGTTGAGCAGGTCGGCCAGGGGGACGTGCCAGGCGCCCACCCTGGCCCGGACCCCCTCCGGCGACCACGCACGGAAGCTGCGGTCCCGCACGGCGTACCCGCCGTCGATGACGATCCGCTGCGGGTCGGACCGGTCGGCGAACGCTCCGGTGAAGCAGGGGTGCACGCCCACGTGCACGAAGCGCCCACCCGGCGCCAGCACCCGGGCCGCCTCGGCGATCACCGCCGGGTAGTCCGGCAGGTCGGTGTGGCCCAGCACGCAGGTGACGGCGGGCAGGCTCGCGTCGGCTACCGGCAGCGCGGTGACGTCGCCCCGGGCCACCGGCAGGCGGGCCCGGGCGTGCCGGAGCTGCCCGCCGGAGAGGTCGACGCCGAGCGGGTCCCAGCCCAGCCGGCGCAGCTCGGCCGCGTGCACCCCGGTGCCGCAGCAGAGGTCGAGGCAGCGGCCGGATCCGGCGCCCAGCAAATCGGCGAGCTGCCGGCGGGCCCGGTCCATGTAGTCGGCGGACGTTTCGGTGGCGAACCGCTCGTACCAGTCGGCGATGGCGTCGTACGCGGGAGTCGTCGTCATCTCCGCACGTTAGGGCCTCCCGGCGCCGGACCGCTGCCCCGCCGCGCTCGATGATCGGCTACGGTCACCGGCATGATCTGGGAGGACCTCGACGCGCACCTGGACAAGGTGCCCGGCACCGTCTCCGCGTACGTGGGGCGGCTGGACGCGCCGCCGACCTGGACCCGGCTGCCCGACGCCACCCACTACGCGGCCAGCACCATGAAGGCCGCGGTGCTGGTGGCGCTGCACCGGGCCGCCGAGGCCGGCGCCCTCGACCTCGACACGCCGATCCCGGTGCGCAACGAGTTCGACTCCGCGCTGCCGGGCGCGCCGCGGTTCTCCTGCGCCCAGCACTACGACAACGACGACGCGGTGTGGGACCGGGTCGGCGGCTCCGCGCCGCTGCGCTGGCTCGCCGAGCGGATGATCGTGCGGTCCAGCAACCTGGCCACCAACATCGTGCTCGGCCAGGTCGGGCTGCCGGCGGTGGCGCGGGCGTGGACACTGGGCGGGGCCCGGCACAGCGTCACCGGCCGGGGCATCGAGGACTTCGCCGCCCGGGAGGCCGGCATCACCAACCTGGTCACCGCCGCCGACCTGGCCACCCTGCTCGGCGGGCTGGCGGTCGGCGCCGAGCGGCCGGGCCCGCTCGCGGCCCCGGCGAGCTGCGCCGCGATGCTGGACGTGCTGTTCGCGCAGGAGCATCGGGAGGACCTGGCCGCCGGGCTGCCCGAGGGCACCCGGATCGCGCACAAGAACGGCTGGGTGCACGGGGTCCGGCACGGGGCCGGGGTGGTCTTCCCGGCCGACGCCCCGCCGTACGCGATCGTCGTCTGCACCACCACGGACCTGGCCGACGGCGGGCCGACCGGCGAGGAGGTCGAGGACGACGCCTGCCGCCTGATCGCCGACGTCTCGGCCCGGGTCTGGGCCGCCCGCCACGACCTGGCCGGCTGACCCGGCCGGCGGTACCTCAGTCCAGCAGGTTGTCCCGCAGCGCGGCGACCACCTCGCCGGTGACGCCCAGCCCGTCGCGCAGGTACGCCCCGAACGTGCCGTGCACCCGGCGCACCTCGTCGTACGCGGCGTCCAGGTATTCCGAGCGCACCTCCAGCAGCGGTCGGGCCGTCGCCAGGTCGAGCTCCGGCTGCCGCCGGGTCATTGCGGCCAGCAGCACCTCGCGCAGGCTCTCGGTCAGCTCGTTGTGCCGCAGGTAGTCCGCCCGGATCGAGGCCTCGTCCACCCCCAGCGCGGTGAGCAGGACGACGGCCAGCCAGCCGGTGCGGTCCTTGCCGGCCGAGCAGTGGAACAGCAGGGGCAGGTTGCGTTCCCCGGCGGCCAGCCGCACCGCCGCCCCGAAACCGGCGCGGGCCGACTCCCCGGTGACGAACCACCGGTAGATCGCCGCCATCGCCGCCGGCATGCCCTCCCGGGCCAGCTCGTCGTACGCGGTCAGGTCGTGGCCGAGCAGCACCGCCGAGACGTACGTGAAGACCGGGTGGGCCGGGTCGTAGACCGGCAGGTGGACCACCCGGGGGTCGCCGACCAGGCGGTCCGGCGGGGCGACGTCCTGCTCGGCGGCGCCTCGCAGGTCCACCACGCAGGCCGGCGCCAGCTTGCCCAGCACCGGCAGGTCCTCGTCGGTCAACCGGCCCAGCGCGGCGGTCCGGAGCAGCCGGCCGGCGCGCACCCGCCGCCCGTCCGCCGCGGGCAGCCCGCCCAGGTCACGGGCGTTCGGCGCGCCCACCAGCTCCCAGTCCCGCTGCACCATCCGGCCTCCCCTGTTCGCGCCCGCCCGCGGCCACCCTGACCCCCGATGGCCGCCGGGTCCGGGGGCAGCCGGGCCGCGATGAGCGCGACCGAGTATAGGGTGCCGCACATGACGATCGCCGCGGTACGCACCCACCGGCTTTCCGCCCCCTTACACACCCCGTTCGTCACCGCGCTGCGCCGGACCACCACCGTGGACACCCTGGTCGTCGAGCTGGTCGACGACGACGGGCGGTCCGGTTTCGGCGAGGCGCCGCAGGTCTGGCAGGTGACCGGCGCGTCCATCGCCGGCGCGGAGGCGTGCGTCCGGGAGATCATCGCTCCGGCGCTGACCGGCCGGGACGCCGACGACCTGGTGGCGCGTTGCGGCGAGGTGCAGCGGGCGGTGGCCGGCAACGAGTCCGCCAAGGGGGCCGTCGACGCGGCGCTGCACGACCTGGCCGCCCGGCGGCTCGGCGTACCGCTGGTCCGGCTGCTCGGTGGGACGACCCTGCGGGTGCCGACGGACGTCACCCTGGCCGCCGGCGACGCGGTCGACCTGGCCGCGGCGGCGAAGCAGCGCCGGGCCGAGGGGTTCGACGTGCTCAAGCTGAAGGTCGGCACCGACGCCAGGGGGGACCTGGACCGGGTACGCGCGGTCCGGTCGGCGGTCGGGCCGGGGGTGCGGATCCGGCTGGACGCGAACCAGGGTTGGACGCCGCGGGAGGCGGTCCGGGTCATCCGCGGCATCGAGGACGCGGGCCTCGACGTCGAGCTGGTCGAGCAGCCGGTGGCACGCTGGGACCTGGACGGGTTGGCCTGGGTCAGCGACCGCGTCGACCTGCCGATCCTCGCCGACGAGTCGGTCTTCGGCGTACGCGACCTGGTCGAGGTGATCCGCCGCCGGGCGGCCGACATGGTGAACGTGAAGCTCGCCAAGTGCGGCGGGCTGCACCCGGCCCGCACCCTGCTCGACCTGGCCGCCGCGCACGGCGTCGGCACGATCGTCGGGTCGATGATGGAGAGCCAGATCGGTGTCGGCGCCGCGGCCAGCCTGGTCGCGGCCTACGGCACCACGGCGGTCTCGGACCTGGACGCCGCCTGGTGGCTGGCCTGGTCGCCGGTGCGGGGCGGGATCCGGTACGACGGCGCGACGGTCGTGCTGCCGGACGCGCCGGGGCTCGGCATCAGCTCGGTTAATGAAGTAAAGATGCAGACCCGTGGTTGATGACCGTTGGAATCTTTCATAGGGTCGCGGGAGACAGCGGCGCGAGCTGGGGGTGGACGTGGAGCTGCAACCGGGCCGCGAGGCCGTCGTCAGGGTCCCGGTGGCGACCCTCTGGGCCTCCCCCGACGCGGTGCGGCCGGTCGACCGCCCCGCCCTGTCCGACGCCCCGGACGTCCCGGCCTGGGTCGCCGGCCTGGACCACGACCAGCAGGTGGGCGACTGCGTGCTCAGCCAGCTGCTGCTCGGCGAGCGGGTGCTCGTCATCGAACTGCGCGTCGACGGCTGGGCGCACGTGGTCGCCGTCGAGCAGCCGGCCGCGAAGCTCGACCCGCGCGGCTACCCGGGCTGGCTGCCCGTCGCGCAGCTGGCCCCGCTCCGGGCCGAGCGGCAGCGGTCGCCGCAGTTCGTGGTCGACGCCCACGTGGCCGACCTGCACTTCACGCCCGGGGGTCCGCCGGCGCTCCCCGGTGTGGTGCTCGGCACGCGCCTGTACCGGGCCGGTCCGCTCTTCGACGGCTGGCTGCCTTTCCACGTGCCCGGGCACACCGAACCGCTCTGGGTTCCCGAGACCGACGTGGTTCCCCTCCCGGTCGAGCGGCCGGAGGCCAAGGAGGTGCTCGCGGTCGCCGACCGGCTCCGTGGTCTCCCGTACATCTGGGGCGGGCACTCCAGCCACGGCATCGACTGCTCCGGCCTGGTGCACCTCGCCTGGCGCCGATTCGGGGTGACCGTCCCCCGCGACGCCGACGACCAGGCCGAGGCGACCACCCCGCTGGCGCCCGGCGACGAACGCCCCGGCGACCTCTACTTCTTCGCCCGGCCCGGGCGCCGGATCCACCACGTCGGCATCGTCAGCGCCGAGCCGCACGGCGAGCAGCGGCGGATGCTGCACGCCTGCTACCGGCAGCGCCGGGTGGTCGAGGAGCAGCTGCCCGCCGACCGGCTCGCCACCCTGGTGGGCGCGCACCGGTTCTGACCCCGTACGCGGAAAGGGGGCGCTCCCGACGACGGGAGCGCCCCTTTCCGACGGGCGCGGTCAGCGCCGGGCTTCGGCCAGTTCGCGGCGCCGGTCGCGGGACGACTTGGCCAGGCTCGCCGCGGTGGCCACGGCCAGGGTGCCGAGGATGACCAGCAGGGAGAGCCAGATCGGGATGTGCGGGGCCCAGCCGACGTGCTGGCCGCCGTTGACGAACGGCAGGTTGTTGTCGGCGAGGGCCTCCAGCACGAGCTTGACCCCGATGAAGCCGAGCACCACGGCCAGGCCGTAGCTGAGGTAGATCAGCCGGTCCAGCAGCCCGCCGAGCAGGAAGTAGAGCTGCCGCAGCCCCATCAGCGCGAAGACGTTCGCGGTGAAGACCAGGTACGGCTCCTGGGTGATGCCGAAGATCGCCGGGATCGAGTCGAGGGCGAAGATGAGGTCGGTGGTGCCGATCGCGATCATCACGATCAGCATCGGGGTGAACAGCCGCCGGCCGTTCTCGTGGGTGGTCATCTTCGCGTCGTCGAAGTTCCGGGAGATCGGCAGCGCCTTGCGGCTCCACCGGATCAGCAGGTTCTCGCTGAACTCGTCCTCGTCCGGCTCGCCCTGCCGGGCCAGGTTGACCGCGGTGTAGATCAGGAACGCGCCGAAGATGTAGAAGACCCAGGAGAACTGGGAGATCAGCGCGGCGCCGGCGGCGATGAAGCCGCCGCGCATGACCAGCGCCAGCACGATGCCGATGAGCAGCACCTTCTGCTGGTACCGCCGGGGCACGCCGAACCGGGCCATGATGATCACGAAGACGAAGAGGTTGTCCACCGAGAGGCTGTACTCGGTGAGCCATCCGGTGTAGAACTGGCCGGCCACGCTCGGGCCGGAGGTGAGCCACAGGCCGGCGCCGAAGAGCATGGCCAGCCCGACATAGAAGCCGACCCAGAGGCTCGACTCACGGACACTGGGCTCGTGCGGGCGTCGACCGATGATGAAGAGGTCGACGAGCAGGACCGCCGTCATCGCGACGAGAGTCCCGGCCCACACCAATCCGGACACGTTCAATTCATCCTCCGGCAGACACGCAGCGTCGGGCACACCGTACGCCGGGTGAGGGGCCGGGGTGCGTCGACGCTGACTCTGGTGACTGTCGGAGGTCTCTTCCGCCACCGACCCGGTGACGGGCCGCTGACCGACGGAGCCGGGTCGCGCCGCCGGGGGTGGCGGGCGTCCGTGCTGACGACTCCGTCGCGAGGGAATACTCCCCTCCTCGGCCGCCATTCTTCACCATCCAGGGCGGCCGGCGCATCTCCGGCGGCCCTGATTGACGGTGGGATCACTTTTCGGGTGCGCGCGGGCCCATCCGCTGGGGCATCCTAGGAGGCTAGGTGCCCAATTGCCGGGTGCGGCCTCGGCATTGATCCGACGGGCGAGGACCGTGGTCGGTCGCGTCGCGTCGCGTCGGTAGCCGCCCCGCCGTGGCCGGCTTCAGGAGGCGGGCAGCAGCGGCTCGGCGAGCGACCAGCCGGCGGCCAGCAACGCGTCGCAGGCCGCCACCGCGGTGGCCAACCGCTCAGGGTGCGGACCGCGCAGCTCCACCACCGGCACCCCGCAGTCGGCCAACTCGGCCCGGAACCGCCCGGTCATCCAGGCCCGCAGGTGCTCCCCGTCGCGCAAACCGTCGTCGTCGAACGGGACGCCCTCGTGGTCGGTGAGCAGATACAGCGCCGGCCTGCGGGCCGCCGCGCGGACCGCCGGCGAGGCCGAACCGAGGTACCGCTCCTCCCAGACCGCGGTGGCCCGGGCGTCGGTGTCGCAGAACAGCAGGGGTCCGCTGGTCCGGGCCGCCGCGTCCTCGGCGGCCTGCTGCGCCCGGGCCACCTCGACGAAGTCGTCCCGGTCCCAGGTCACGTCGAAGACCGTCGCCGCCGGGCGCCGCGACCGCAGCTCGGCGAGCTTGCGGGCGGTCAACTCCCGCCCGTACTCGGGGACCCAGGCGGTGCGGTGGTGGGCCGCGAGCGCCGCGGCCATCGTCGTGGTGCCGGTGGACTCGGCCCCCACCACCACGACCCGGCGGACGAACCACGCCCGCGCCGCCGGGCCCAGCCACCGCCAGTGCCCCGCGGGGTCCGCCCGCACCGCGGTGCCGGAGACCGGCACCGCCCGCCGGTCGGCGTCCACGCAGACCGGCACGGCGTCGAAGCGGCGGGCCAACTCCGCGCCGTACGCCTCCGACGAGAAGACCGCGTCGACCGGTTCGGGCCCGACCGCCTCCCGGAACACCGCGCAGTGCGCGTCCCAGACCCCCGGGTCGGCGTGGTCCACCGGATGGTCGTCGTACCGGCCCACCACCCGGACCCACGGGGTGGCCGCGTGCGCCTCGCGCAGCCAGGCGACCCGGTCGGCCAGCGGGATCGACTCCCGCCGGGACGGCGCGACGACCACGGTGACCGCCGCGCAGCGGGCCGCGGCGGCCTCGATCAGCGCGTGGTGCCCGGCGTGCGGCGGGTAGAACTTCCCCACCACCATGCCATGCCGGAACTCCCGCTCCCCGGCGGGGGCGGTCACGCGGCCACCGGGGCCGGGCCGGGCGGCACCGCGGTCACCACCGACCGCTCGCGCAGGTCGGCCCGCCAGGCCCGCAACCCCACCACGCAGAGGGCCAGGAAGATCAGGTAGAGCCCGCCGGTCAGCCAGAGCCCCTTGTACCCGTAGAGCGGGATGTAGATCAGGTCGGCCACGATCCACAGCCACCAGCTCTCCACCAGCTTGCGGGTCTGCCCGTACGTGGCGAGCAGCGAGAGCGCCGTGGTGAGCGCGTCCGCCAACGGCACCGTGGAGTCGGTGACCCGGTCCAGCAGCGCCCAGAGCCCGGCGGTGAGCAGCACCCCGGCGACCCCCAGGGCCCACCACTCCCGGTGCCCGGTGCGGGCGACGGTGAGCCGGTTGCGCCGCTCCCCGCCGAAGAGCCAGTGCCACCAGCCGTACGCCCCGAGGACCACGTAGACGACCTGGAGGCCGGCGTCGGCGTACAGGCCGGCGGTCCAGAAGAGCAGCATGAGCAGCAGCACGTTGGCGATGCCGATCGGCCAGTTCGCGATGTGCTGCCGGGCGACGAGCCAGACGTTGACCACGCCGGTCGCGAAGCCGAGCAGCTCCGCCCAGGTGGTGCCGGTCCCCGCGACCGTGAACGCCGTACCGGTCAGCCAGTCGAGCATGTGGTCCTCCCCCGTGTTTCCGCGCGCCCACCCTAGAGCGCCGACCGGTACCGGGAAAGACCCCTGCCCCCGCGGTGAGCGGGGCGGCGTGCGAGGCTTCGGTCATGGTTCTTGAGGTCGCGCTGATCGACGTCATCCCCGGGCACGAGGACGCCTTCGCCGCCGCCTACGCGCAGGCGTATCCGATCATCACCGGCACCGAGGGCTGCCGCTCCGTCCGGATGACCCGGGGCATCGAGTCCCCCTCCCGGTTCGTGCTGCTGGTCGAGTGGGACTCGGTCGAGGCGCACGACGTCAACTTCCGGCAGAGCGAGAAGTTCCAGCAGTGGCGCGCCCTGATCGGCCCGCACTTCGCCGGCCCGCCCCTGGTCGAGCACTTCGTCGACGTGCCGGCCTGAGCTGTCGTACCTCCCGGTTAGCCTGCGCGCGACGCGCCGGCCACCGGTCCCGACGGGCAACGGGGGCGCCGGGCCCGGTGGCCGCGCGGCGACAAGTCGTTTGCGGCCGTCGTCCGCGCTTGGTTGAGTCCTGATCATGATGGAACGGATCGCCCTGGTGACCGGCGTCAGCCGGCGCGTCGGCATCGGCGCGGCGGTCGCCCGCGCGCTCGCGGCGGACGGCTGGCGGCTGCTGCTGACCGGCCTGCCCGGCTACGACGACGCCCAGCCCTACGGCGGCGACCCGGACGGGGTGCCGGCGCTCCTGGCCGAGCTGGGCGGCGACGTTCCCTACCTGCCGGCCGACCTGCTCGACCCGGCCGCGCCGGCGCGACTGGTCGCCGAGGCCATCCGGCGGCACGGCCGGCTCGACGCGGTGGTGGCGGTGCACGCCTACTCGACGCACACCCCGCTGGGCGGGCTCGACGCCGCCGAGATCGACCGCCACCTGCTGGTCAATGTCCGGGCGACGCTGCTGCTCGCGGAGGCGTTCGCCGCTGCCCACCGGAGCGGACCCGGCGGGCGGCTGGTGCTCTTCTCCAGCGGCCAGCGGCTCGGCCCGATGCCGGGCGAGCTGGCGTACGCGGCCAGCAAGGCCGCCGTGGAGAACCTCACGCTCCAGCTCGCCCCGCTGCTGATGCCCAACGGCATCACGGTCAACTGCGTCAACCCCGGCCCGACCGACACCGGCTACGCCGACCCGGAACGACTGGCCGCGGTGGCCCGGCTCTTCCCGAGCGGCCGCTGGGGCACCCCGGAGGACGCCGCCCGGCTGGAGCGTTTCCTCTGCTCCGCCGACGCCGACTGGATCACCGGGCAGGTGATCGACTCCGAGGGTGGCTTCCGGCGCCACCACTGAACGCGCTCAGCTCTCCCCGTCGCCGGGCGGGCCGCCGCCCACGGGAGCGCGGGGCCGGGGCACCACCGGTTGCTCGGCCCGCCGGGCCAGCAGCGCCGCCGACTCCGCGGCGGGCAGCGCCGCCGCCAGCAGCCGGTCGATCAGGTGCTCGTACCGGGCGACGTCGTCCTCGGCCACCAGCCGCAGATCGGTGGTGAGGGTCTCCACCATCACCGTGCGCGGGTCCGCCGGGTCCGGGAAGGCGTAGTAGGAGAACGGGGCGAGCGGATGCACGCTGCCTTCCGGCGCCGCGTCCCCGGGCAGCAGGCGGATGGTGACGTGCGGCCGGTCGGCGAGGGCGACCAGGTGCCGCAACTGCTCGCGCCACACGTCCGGCGGCGTGCCGCCAGGGTCGCAGGCGCGCTCGGCGAGCAGCGCCGTGTACGCCGGCGGGTCGGGGCGGCGCACCACCTCCTGCCGTACCGCCCGGGCCCGCACGTCGGCCTCCACGTCGACCTCGGAGCAGAGCGCCGCCCCCGCCGCCACCCGCAGCCGGGCGTACGCCGGGGTCTGCAGCAGCCCCGGCACCACGGCGGGCTGGTATTCCACGATGGTCGCCGCGCCCGACTCCAGCTCGGCGTAGTCGCGCTGGCGCTCACCCATCTCGCCCAGGGCCTTCCACCAGCCGCGGGCGGTGGCGGCGTCGCGGGCGATGACGATCAACGCCTCCCGCTGGCCGGGCGGGACCTGGTAGACGTCGAGCAGGTCGAGCACGTCGGCCAGGTCCGGCCGGCTCTGGCCCAGCTCGATCCGGGACAGCTTCGACGTGGACGCCCACCCCAGCCGGCCGCAGACCTGCTTCAGGGTGAGCGCATCCCGGTGGCGCAGGCGACGCAGCTCGGCGCCGAGACGCGCCCGCCGGATGACAGGACTTGCTGATGACGGCATCCAGGCCTCCCCATCGAGGGAGCGTACGCAGGACCGTCACGCAGGGCAATATCTCGCTCGCACACCGCAACCTCTCGGATCCCGGGATCCCTCGACCCCGGCGGGCCGGTCAGGGCCGGTACGTCCCGAAGGACCACACGTTGCCGATCAGGTCCCGGGCCGTGTAGTCGCGGGAGCCGTAGTCGGTGTCGAACGGCTTGACCACGATCTCCGCGCCGGCCGCCGCCGCCCGCTCGTGGTGCGCGTCGATGTCGTCGACCACCACGTAGATCCGGTGGTCGTCATCGGTCGGGCGGGCCGACGGTCCGGCCCCGGGGGCCAGCATGATCAGGTCGTCGCCGTAGCGGAGCTGGGCGTGCCGCACCTCGCCGTCGGGCCCCTCGTGCACCTCCTGCACGGTGAGACCGAACGCGGTGCGGAGGAACTCGACGGCGGCACGGGCGTTGGGATACCGGAACACCGGGTAGATGTTGCTCATGCGTCGATTGTGCGGCCGGCCCGATCAACCGGGATTGGACGAATGTGACCCGAGCGCCGTCGGGCTGTCGCCGGTGAACTCCCGGAAGTCGCGGATCAGGTGGGACTGGTCGTAGAAGCCGCAGCGCACCGCCAGCTCCGCCCAGCCACCGCCGGGGACCGGGTCCGTCGCCGGGGCCAGGGTCAGTTCGCGGCCCAGCGTCGCGTACGCGGCGTGGAAGCGCAGCAGCCGGGCCACCGTCTTCGGCGGCAGGCCCAACTCGTGGCGGAACCGGGCGGCCAGGTGCCGCCGGCTCCAGCCCACCTCGTCGGCGAGCGCCCCCACCCCGATCCGCCCTCCGCTGCCGGCCAGCAGCCGCCAGGCCCCGGACAGCGTCGCGTCGGTCGGTACGGTCGCGGCCAACCGGTCCGCCACCGCCGCGTCGAGCAGCGCAAAGCGGCCGGGCCAGTCCGGCGCGTCGGCCAGCCGGTCCCGCAGCCGGCGCAGCCACCCGCCGGGCAGCAGCTCGGCCGGCACCGCGCGGTTGGTCAGCTCGCCCAACGGCACGCCGAGCACCCGGCGCGCGGCCAGCGGCGTCAGCAGCAGCTGCACCCCGACGCCGACGCCCACGGTCCGGCTGGTGCAGTACGCGTCGAACGGCCCGGCGACGAACGAGTCCACCCCGTACGCGCTCCGCTCGGCGCGGCGGTGCTCGACGACGTCCAGCGGGGCACCCCAGCCAAGGATGAGCACCACGAAGGCGCCGGCCACCTCCCGGCGTACCAGCGGGCGCCCGACGTGTTCGCGGTAGCCGAGGTAGCGGTCGACGTACGGGAGCAGCCGGGGCGCGGGCAGGCCGACGACCGCCTCGGTGAGCCCGTCGGGCATCGGCGTCCCCGTCCCGTCACTTCACGCCGGCGGCGTCCATCCCGCGCAGCTCCTTCTTGAGGTCGGCAACCTCGTCGCGGATCCGCGCGGCCAGCTCGAACTGCAACTCCCGCGCGGCGGCGAGCATCTGGTCGTTGAGCTCCTGGATGAGGTTGGCCAGGTCGGCCCGGGCCATCCCCTCCCGGGACGGGGCGGCACCCACCCGGCTGCGGCTGCGGGTCTCCTTGACCGGCGCCTTGCCCCGGGAGAGCTGCCGCGCCGCGCCGCCGACGCGGCTGTTCTCGGTGTCCTCGGCCTCGCGGTAGATGTCGTCGAGAATGTCGTGGATCTTCTTCCGCAGCGGCTCGGGGCTGATCCCGTGCGCCTCGTTGTGCGCGAACTGCTTGGCCCGCCGCCGGTTGGTCTCGTCGATCGCGTTCGCCATCGACGGGGTGATCTTGTCGGCGTACATGTGCACCTGGCCGCTGACGTTACGGGCGGCCCGGCCGATGGTCTGGATCAGCGACCGGCCACTGCGCAGGAAGCCCTCCTTGTCCGCGTCCAGGATCGCGACCAGGGACACCTCGGGCAGGTCGAGGCCCTCCCGCAGCAGGTTGATGCCGACCAGCACGTCGTAGTCGCCCTTGCGCAGCTCGCGCAGCAGCTCGACCCGGCGCAGCGTGTCGACCTCCGAGTGCAGGTAGCGCACCCGGATGCCGTTCTCCAGGAGGTAGTCCGAGAGGTCCTCGGCCATCTTCTTGGTCAGCGTGGTGACCAGCACCCGCTCGTCCCGCTCGGTGCGCAGCTTGATCTCGTGCATGAGGTCGTCGATCTGGCCCTTGGTGGGCTTCACGATGACCTCGGGGTCGATCAGGCCGGTCGGGCGGATGACCTGCTCGACGAACTCCCCCTGGGCCTGCTCCAGCTCCCACGGGCCGGGGGTGGCGGAGAGGAAGACCAGCTGGCCGACCCGCTCCAGGAACTCGTCGAAGCGCAGCGGCCGGTTGTCGGCGGCGCTGGGCAGCCGGAAGCCGTGGTCGATGAGCATCCGCTTGCGGGACGCGTCGCCCTCGTACATGCCGCCGATCTGCGGGATGGTCACGTGCGACTCGTCGACCACGGTGAGGAAGTCGTCGGGGAAGTAGTCGAGCAGGCAGTGCGGCGGGCTGCCGGGCAGCCGGCCGTCGATGTGCATGGAGTAGTTCTCGATGCCGGAGCAGAAGCCGACCTGGCGCATCATCTCGATGTCGTAGGTGGTGCGCATCCGCAGTCGCTGTGCCTCCAGCAGCTTGCCCTGCCGGTCCAGCTCGGCCAGCCGCTCGCCCAGCTCGACCTCGATGTCGCGGATCGCCCGCTCCATCCGCTCCGGGCCGGCCGCGTAGTGGGTGGCCGGGAAGATCAGCAGGTGGTCGACCTCGCGGACCACGTCGCCGGTGAGCGGGTTGAGGTAGTAGAGCTTCTCCACCTCGTCGCCGAAGAACTCGATCCGCAGCGCCAGCTCCTCGTACGCCGGGATGATCTCCAGCGTGTCGCCGCGGACCCGGAAGGTGCCCCGCTGGAAGGCCATGTCGTTGCGGGTGTACTGGATCTCGACCAGCCGGCGCAGCAGCTTGTCCCGCTCGATCTCCTGGCCGACCCGGACCCGGACGGCCCGCTCGAGGTACTCCTCCGGGGTGCCCAGGCCGTAGATCGCCGAGACCGTCGCCACCACGATCGTGTCGCGCCGGGTGAGCAGCGACATGGTGGCCTTGTGCCGCAGCCGCTCGACCTCCTCGTTGATCGAGGAGTCCTTCTCGATGTAGGTGTCGGTCTGCGGGATGTACGCCTCGGGCTGGTAGTAGTCGTAGTAGGAGACGAAATACTCCACCGCGTTGTGCGGGAGCAGCTCGCTGAACTCCTTGGCCAGCTGGGCGCAGAGGGTCTTGTTGGGCGCGAGCACCAGGGTCGGCCGTTGCAGCCGCTCGACCAGCCACGCCGTGGTGGCGCTCTTGCCGGTGCCGGTCGCGCCGAGGAGCACCGTGTTGCGGTCGCCGCGCCGGACCCGACGCTCAAGGTCGTCGATGGCCGCCGGCTGGTCGCCGGCCGGCTGGAACTCGCTGACGACCTGGAAGCGGCCGTCGAGCCGGGGAATGTCGAGCGCCATGACATCAACGGTACGCCGCGGGTCCGACAGTTCCGGGCCGACCACGGAGGGTCCGTGATCGGCTTCGATATTCCCATTGTGTGCCACATCTCACCGGGCTAGGCTCTCGACGTAGGCCGCTCGCGGCGGCCGACCGGGCAGGTGGCCCCCCTCAGGGGACGGCCGCCCCCGGCACCGAGGGTCGCAGCACCCGGACATCACCGGCGTGCGCATCCGACGTGGTCGCGCTGGAGGCGCTGACCGGCCGCCGCGAGCGCCCCTGCTCGTCACCCGAACCCGGCAGCCGCGAGCGCCCCCACTCACGTCACCCGAACCCGGCAGCCGCGTTCTCCACGTGTGGAGACCCCTGCCGGGCGGGCCCCCCGCCCCACCCCCGCACCCGCCGCCAGCCGCGGCCGACGCCGCCGGGCCGCCGCCCCGCCGACCGGCGCGGCGGGGCCGCGTACCGGCGGCAACACCCCCGCCGACCACGGACCGGAACCCGGCCCCGGGGCCGACCCCGACGGCGCGGGGGACCCGCCGGCGCCGCCCCGCAGACGCCGGGCCACCCTGCTCGGGCTCGGCGTGGTGGCGACGGCCTCCGCCGCGGCCCTGGTCGCCGGGCTGCTCAGCTGGGGGCCGCCCGAGTCGGCCGACCCGGCCCGCCCGGCGACGGCGGCCGAGGCGGAACGGCTGGCGGCCATGCGGGTCACCGCCTACCGGGACGTCCGCTCCGGGGTGCGCGTCACCGTCGGCGCCGGAACGGCCCGGACCGAACTGGTCGGCTGGGTCGACTGGGCCCGGCCGCTGGTCTACCTGGACGTCGGCGGTCCCGGCGCCGGCGCCGACCGTGGCCTGCTCCAGGCCACCCCGGCCGCGCTGGTGGTCCGGCCCGACCCGACCGCGCCGGGCACCCCCGCTCCGCCGCCGCTGGTCCCGCCGACCGACCGCTGGCAACTGCGCGAACCATCCCCGGGGCGCGGCCTCAGCGCCGTGCTCGACCTGCTCCTCGCCCTACGCGGCGACCGACCCGACACGGTCACCGCGCAGGCGCGCTGGCTCGGCCGGGAATCCGCCGCCGGCACGCCCGTGGACGTGCTGGAGGCGCCGCTCACCACGGGCCCGGCCGGCACGGCCCCGGCGACGCCGGCACCGGTCCGACGGTTCCGGCTCTGGCTCGACCAGGACGCCCGGCTGCACCGGCTGATCGGACGGCTGCCTGACGACACGCCGGTCACCGTGGCGCTGGAACGCAGCGACCGGCCGACCCTGCGACCGGTCGACGCCCTGGGTGGCCGACCCGGCCTGGCCCGGGCGCTCACCGACGCCGAAGTCGACCGGCTGACCCGGTTGCCGACCCGGCTACGGGCCGCCGGTGGGGCCGCGCTGACCGGGACCGCGCCGCTCGGCCCGACCGCGAACCTGCGCGCGGCCGGCTGGCTGAGCTGGGCCGGCTCCACCGCGTACCTCGCGGTGGGGGAGGCCGGCACGCCCGGCCGCCGGACGTTGCGGCGCCACCAGACGAACGGGACCACCCGGGTCGAGGTACCGGCGGACGGCGGCACCGCGGAGCTGCCGGACCGGCCGCCGCTGCCGCCCCCGGCCGGCGTCACCTGGCCGCCCCCCACGCCCGCCGCCGACGACCTGGACCGGCTGGTCGACGCCGCGCTGCGGGCGGCCAGCACCCCGGCCGACCCCCGGTCGGCCGTCCGGCTCCGCGGCGACCAGCTCGCCGACCGCACCGTCGACGTCGTCGAACTGCGGGACCACCGGGCCCAGCTGCGCTACTGGATCGACCGGGACGGGCTGCTGCGCCGGGTGGAGCTGCGCACCGGGCGCGGCGTGTGGGCGCAGCTCGACCTCACCCCGGGACCGGTCCCGACGCTACCCACGGGCACGCCCCGGGCCGGCCCCACCCACCGGTCGAAGCCCCGCTGAGCCGGTCAGGGCCGCCAGCCGGTCCGCCCGGCCCACTCCTCCGCCCGCAGGTGCTCCTCGTCGAACCACGGATCCTTCAACGTGCCGTAGGTCGCGCTGTCCGGTGCCGAGGCCGCCAGCTCCCGCTTCAACTGGAGGTAGGCGGCCCGCTGGTCCGGGTCGGCGCGCAGGTGATCGCGCATCAGCAGGGCGTACCGCCAGCCCGGTGAGCCGGTCACCCGCAGGTGCAGATACACCGGGCGGCCGGGGTCGGCGCTGCCGTGCAACCGCTTCTCCCACCGTCCGCTGCCGGCCGGACGGGGGTTGTCCCACCACTCGCCCGGCAGCCGGGGGAACCCGGCGTCGGCGAGCCGCTCGGCCAGCAGCCCGTCCGCCTCGGCCAGCGACGGCACGCTGAGCTGAATGTCGATGACGTTCTTCGCGGCGAGCCCGGGCACCGCGGTCGAGCCGATGTGGTCGATGCGCAGGTCGGCGGGGGCGAGCGCGTGCCGGATCCGGGCGGCCAGCCGGGCGTACTGCTCCGGCCAGCTCGGATCAGGCTCCACGAGCACCACCTGCTCCGGCCGGACCGCCCGCCGCGCCCGCAGGTTCTCCTCGAACGGGACCAGCCGGTCCCGCCACAGGCCGTCCACCGCCGCGTACAGCTCAGCCAGGTCACCGTCGTTGCTCAACACCACGTCGGCCGCCACGCGCCGGCGGGCGTCGTCGGCCTGCGCGGCGATCCGCCGCTCGGCCTCCGCGCGGTCCATGCCCCGGTCGCGGGCCAGCCGCTCCAGCCGCGTCGCCGTCGCGGTCTGCACGACCACCACCAGGTGGTACGTCGGCGCGAGCCCCACCTCCACCAGCAGCGGCACGTCGTTGACCACCACCGCGTGCGGCGCCGCGGCGACCAGCTCGGCGGTACGCGCCCGCACCCGCGGATGGGTGATCTCCTCCAACCGGCGGCGGGCCGCCTCGTCGGCGAAGACGACCGCACCCAGCGCCGCCCGGTCCAGCGCGCCGTCGGCGTCGAGCACCCGGTCGGAGAAGGCGGCGACGATCTCGGCCAGCCCCTCCGTACCCGGGGCGACGACCTCGCGGGCGACCTGGTCGGCGTCCACGATCACCGCGCCCAGCTCGGCCAGCCGCGCGGACACCGCACTCTTGCCCGACCCGATCCCGCCGGTCAACCCCACCGTCAGCACCGGATCAGTCAACCCGATCACCCGGCCCCCGCCAAACCGCGCCCCGCGCGGGGTGGTGCCGGAAACGGCGAGGGCCCCGCCCCCGGCGACCCGGTAGTCCGGATCGCGGGGGCGGGGCCCGTCGTCGTCAGCGGGTCACTTGCCGCCGGCGAGCTTCTCCCGCAGAGCGGCGAGCGCCTCGTCGGTGGCCAGGGTGCCAGCCGGCTCCTCGGCCTGCCGGCTCGGGGCCGTGGTGGTCGTGGTGGTGGTGCCACCGGCGGCCACGGCCGGAGCCGGGTTCGCAGCGGCCTCGGCGTCGGCGGCCCGGGAGGTCTGCACCTGCTTGGTGTGGGCCTCCCAGCGCTGACGCGCCTCGGCGTACTGGTTCTCCCAGGTCTCGCGCTGCTTGTCGTACCCCTCGAGCCACTCGCCCGTCTCCGGGTCGAAGCCCTCCGGGTAGATGTAGTTGCCCTCGGCGTCGTAGGTCGCGGCCATGCCGTAGAGGGTCGGGTCGAAGTGCTCCTCGCCCTCGACGAAGCCCTCGTTGGCCTGCTTGAGCGACAGCGAGATCCGGCGGCGCTCCAGGTCGATGTCGATGACCTTGACCATGACCTCGGAGCCGACCTGGACGACCTGCTCCGGGATCTCCACGTGGCGCTCGGCCAGCTCGGAGATGTGGACCAGGCCCTCGATGCCGTCGTCCACCCGGACGAAGGCGCCGAACGGCACCAGCTTGGTGACCTTACCCGGCACGATCTGCTGGATCGCGTGGGTGCGGGCGAACTGCCGCCACGGGTCCTCCTGGGTCGCCTTCAGCGACAGCGAGACCCGCTCGCGGTCCAGGTCGACGTCCAGGACCTCGACCTCGACCTCCTGGCCGACCTCGACGACCTCGGACGGGTGGTCGATGTGCTTCCAGGAGAGCTCAGAGACGTGCACCAGGCCGTCCACGCCGCCCAGGTCGACGAACGCGCCGAAGTTGACGATCGAGGAGACGACGCCCTTGCGGACCTGCCCCTTCTGGAGCTTGTTGAGGAACTCGGTGCGCACCTCGGACTGCGTCTGCTCGAGCCAGGCCCGGCGGGACAGGACCACGTTGTTGCGGTTCTTGTCCAGCTCGATGATCTTGGCTTCGAGCTCGCGGCCGACGTACGGCTGCAGGTCGCGCACCCGCCGCATCTCGACCAGGGAGGCGGGCAGGAAGCCGCGCAGCCCGATGTCGAGGATGAGACCACCCTTGACGACCTCGATGACCGAGCCGCGGACGACACCGTCCTCGTCCTTGATCTTCTCGATCGTGCCCCAGGCCCGCTCGTACTGCGCCCGCTTCTTGGAGAGGATCAGACGACCCTCCTTGTCCTCCTTCTGGAGGACCAGGGCCTCGATGTGGTCACCGACCGAGACGACCTCGGCGGGGTCCACGTCGTGCTTGATCGACAACTCCCGAGAGGGGATGACACCCTCGGTCTTGTAGCCGATGTCGAGCAGGACCTCGTCCCGATCGACCTTGACGACGGTGCCTTCGACAATGTCGCCGTCGTTGAAGTACTTGATGGTCTCGTCGATCGCGGCGAGGAAAGCTTCCTCAGAACCGAGATCGTCGTGGGTGACCCGGGTGGCGCTCGAGGGGGCCTCGATGCTGCTCGTCATGTGGGCGGTTGCTCCGGTCGGATGGGTTGTCACAGCAGGCGTGGTGTCGCGGTGACCTTTTCGCGCCAGCGGATCCGCCGCCGGGACACACCGAACGATCGCCAAGAGAAGATCATTAGTGGCTCCGGTGACCGCGCACCTGCTCCCTGCCGAGGCACACGATCCGCGAGCGCATCGTCTAGCCTACCCGCTGCATTACCACAGCGTGCAAGGCCTCCCATCTCCTCGCGACCTCGTCAGCTGCGAAAGCGGAGATTTCGAACGGTAAGGTGCCACTGCTGTCTCGTCCGTCACATCAGCACCGCCGGCCCCACCCGTGGGCGCAGCCGGTCGGCCGGCGGTGGGCGGCGGGGCCTAGCGTGAGCGGGTGGATGACGACAGGGTGACCCGACGCCGGGTCGGCGACGCCGAGGTGCGCCGGGCCAACCGGGGCTGGTGGGACACCGACGCCGACGACTACCAGGCCGAGCACGGCCCGTTCCTGGGCGAGGTGGACTTCGTCTGGTGCCCCGAGGGGCTGCGCGAGGCCGACGTCCGGCTGCTCGGCGACGTCGCCGGCCGCCGGGTGCTGGAACTCGGCTGCGGCGCCGCGGCGGCCGCCCGGTGGCTGGCCACCCAGGGCGCCCGGCCGGTCGCCCTGGACCTCTCCGCCGGCATGTTGCGGCACGCCGCGCTCGCCGCCGCCACCACCGGGGTACGCGTGCCGCTGGTGCAGGCGGACGCCCTCGCCCTGCCCTTCGCCGACGCGGCGTTCGACACGGCGTGCACGGCATTCGGCGCGATCCCGTTCGTCGACGACTCGGCCGCCGTGATGCGGGAGGTGTTCCGGGTGCTGCGCCCCGGCGGCCGCTGGGTCTTCTCGGTGACCCACCCGATGCGCTGGATCTTCCTCGACGACCCGGGCGAGGGCGGCCTGACCGCGGTCCACTCCTACTTCGACCGCTCCCCCTACGTGGAACAGGACGAGCACGGGGTCGCCACGTACGTCGAGCAGCACCGCACCCTCGGCGACCGGATCCGGGAGATCGTCGGCGCCGGGTTCCGCTTCCTGGACCTGGTCGAACCGGAGTGGTCCGAGGGGCACGAGGGGATCTGGGGGCAGTGGAGCCCGCTGCGCGGCCGGCTCTTCCCCGGCACCGCCATCTTCGTCGCCGAGAAGCCGGCGGAGCGGTAGCCGTCGTTTCCGCCCGCCGGCCCCGGGTACCCGGCGGGCATGGCTGAGAAGGAGTTCCGCAGGGGCGACCACGTCTCCTGGGCCAGCCACAGCGGCCGGGCGCACGGCGTGGTCAAGGAGAAGCTCATCGACCGGACGCACATCCGCGGGCATCCCGTGAACGCGTCCGCCGAGGACCCGCAGTACCGGATCCGCAACGACGACTCGGGCCGGGACGTCGCCCACCGACCGGAGGCGCTGCGCCGTGAGCCGACGTGACGAGGGCCGCGACACCTTCCGGGAGTTCACCGAGGCGGTGAACATGAAGCCCGGCGAACTGCAGAAGTGGCTGGAGACCGACGAGTCGAAGCACGTCGGCTGGCGGAAGGGCACCAAGGGCGGCGAGTCGGTCGGCCACGAGTCCGGCCGGAAGATCATCGACCTGCTGCGGCGCAAGCGCGCGGACCTCGGCACCGCCGACTACAAGCACATGCGCAAGGTCATCGGGTACGTGCACCGGCACATGGCACAGCGCCCCTCCGGCGACATCCGGGACACCAGGTGGCGCTGGTCGCTGATGAACTGGGGCCACGACCCGCTGAAGGGCTGAGCGGTGCCGGCCGGCTCACCCCGGCGCGGACGGCGGGCTCGGAGACCGCCGGTCACCGACCGGCCCTGCTCGCCCCGGCGGTGCGCGGCTGGCCGCGAAGGCGTCCTCCCGGTCCAACTCCTCGGCGTAGTCGCAGACCGCCTGGACCTCGGCGAGGTAGCTGGCCTCGACCAGGTCCTCCCGGGTGGGGAAGTTGCGGTAGAGGGTGCCGATCCCGATCCCCGCCCGGCGCACCTCCCTTTCGCCTTATCGGATCTTGAGCTGAATCGAGCTGGCCATGCCACGTCAACCCGTGTCCTCCATGCCCACGATCACGCTCGGTGCCGATCTCCAGGTCGGCCGTGTCGGCTTCGGCGCGATGCAGCTCACCGGAGAGCAGGTCTGGGGGCCGTATCCGGACCACGACGGTGGGGTGGCGCTGCTCCGCGCCGTCGCGGAGGAGGGGGTGAACTTCATCGACACCGCCGACGTCTACGGCCCGCACACGAACGAACTGCTCATCCGCGAGGCACTGCACCCCTACCGGGAGGGCCTGGTCATCGCGAGCAAGGGCGGCTTCGTCCGGGGCGGATTCGACTACTCCACCCTCGGCTGGGTGGGCAACCCGAAGTACCTCCGCCAGTCGGCCATGATGAGCCTGCGGCGCCTCGGCCTGGCACTGTTCGACCTCTACTACCTGCACAGCGGCTACGCCACTGACGCCCCCTTCGAGGAGCAGATCGGCGAGCTGAAGACGATGCAGGATGAGGGGTACATCAAGCACATCGGCCTGTCCAACGTGACCGCCGCCCAGTTCGAGGTCGCCCGGTCGATCGCCGACATCTCCGCGGTGACGGCCCTGTACAACATCGGCAACCGCACCGGCGCGGACCTTCTCGCGGCCGCGGAGCAGTCCGGCGCGGTGTTCTCGCCCTGGCACCCCGTCAGCCTCCGCGACGGCGGGGACAACGCCGACCAGGTCGCCGCCGCCCTCGCTCCGCTCGCCGCCAGGTACGAGGCGACGCCCCAGCAGATCGCGCTGGCCTGGCTGCTGCACCGGTCCCCCGCGATGCTGCCCATCCCGGGTACGACGAGCCTCGCCCACCTGCGGGAGAACATCGCCGCCGCGCACATCCGGCTGACCGACACCGAGGTCGCCGAGCTGACCGCCCTCGTGCCCGACGACACCGCCCGGACCACCCGGTAGCCACGGACGTCACGGGCCCGAACGCGCAGCCTCGGCGCGCGGCGGGCGAGAGGTTGACCGGCTCGCCCCGTCCCCGTTCCGGGCGCCCGGACGGGGACGACGACCGGTCAGTGGTCGGCGCTGTTCCAGTCGCGGCCCTCGCCGACGGAGACCTCCAGCGGCACCGACAACGGGTACGCCTCGCCCATCTCCTTGCGCACCAAGGCCTCCAGAGTCTCCCGCTCGCCGGGGGCGACCTCGAGGACCAGCTCGTCGTGCACCTGGAGCAGGATCCGGGAGCGCAGCCCGGCGTCGCGCAGCGCGCGGTCGACGTGCAGCATCGCGACCTTCATGATGTCGGCCGCGGAGCCCTGGATCGGGGCGTTGAGCGCCATCCGCTCGGCGATCTCCCGGCGCTGCCGGTTGTCGCTGACCAGGTCCGGCAGGTAGCGCCGGCGGCCGAGGATGGTGGAGGTGTAGCCGTCCTGGCGGGCCCGGGCGACGACCTCCTGCAGGTAGTCGCGGACGCCGCCGAAGCCGGCGAAGTAGTTCTCCATCAGCCCGCGCGCCTCCTCGGCGCTGATCCCGAGCTGCTGGGAGAGGCCGAACGCGCTGAGCCCGTACGCCAGGCCGTAGTTCATCGCCTTGATCTTGCGCCGCTGGTCGGGGTTGACCGCGCCGACCTCGACCGAGAAGACCGACGAGGCCGTGGCGGCGTGAAAGTCGTGGCCGGAGTTGAACGCCTCGATCAGCGCGTCGTCCGACGACAGGTGCGCCATGATCCGCATCTCGATCTGGCTGTAGTCGGCGGTGAGCAGGGATTCGTACCCCTCCCCCACCACGAAGGCGCGGCGGATCCGCCGGCCCTCCTCGGTGCGGATGGGGATGTTCTGCAGGTTCGGTTCGGTGGAGGAGAGCCGGCCGGTGGCCGCCACCGTCTGGTTGAAGGTGGTGTGGATCCGGCCGTCGTCGGAGACCGACTTGAGCAGGCCGTCGACGGTCGACTTGAGCTTGGCCACGTCGCGGTGGCGCAGCAGGTGCTCCAGCACCGGATGCGGCTGCTGCGCGTAGAGCCACTGCAGGGCGTCGGCGTCGGTGGTGTAACCGGTCTTGATCTTCTTGGTCTTCGGCAGGCCCAGTTCGGTGAAGAGGATCTCCTGGAGCTGCTTGGGCGAGCCGAGGTTGAACTCCCGCCCGACGGCGGCGTACGCGCCCTGCGCGGCGGCCTTCACCTCGGCGGCGAAGTGGGCCTCCAGCTCCGACAGGTAGTGCGTGTCGGCGGCGATGCCGGTGCGCTCCATGGCGGCGAGCACCCGCATCAGCGGCAGCTCCACCCCGGCCATCAGCCGCAGGGACTGCTCGCCGTCGCGGGACAGCTCGGCGTCGATCGCGTCGGCCAGGTCGAGGGTGGCCCGGGCCTGGAGCATGAGGTTCTGCTCGGCCGCGCCGTCGTTGCCCAGCCCCTCCAGGGTGAGCTGGCCGGTCTCCGGCGCGTCGACCCGAAGCTCCCGGTGCAGGTAGCGCAGCGCCAGGTCGGTGAGGTCGTAGGAGCGCTGGTCGGGACGGGCCAGGTAGGCGGCGATCTGGGTGTCCCTGGCGATGCCGTGCAGCTCCCAGCCGTGCGCGGCGAAGGCCAGCACGGCCGGCTTGCTGTCGTGCAGCACCTTGGGGCGCTCGCCGTCGGCCAGCCAGCCGGCCAGGGCGGACTCGTCGGCCGGGTCGAGGGTGGCCGGGTCAAACCAGGCGGCCGCGCCGGCGGCGGTGGCCAGGGCCATCCCGGTCACCGAGGCGGTGTGCCGCCGGTTGGGGCCGGTGTCGAGCTTGACCGCCAGGCCGACGGGGGCGCCGGCCGGGGCGTGCGTCTCCAGCCAGCCGGCCAGCGCGCCGGGCTCGGTGAGCACTTCGCCGGTCAGGTCGAAGCCGGCCTCGGCCTCCGGCTCCACGGCCTCCAGGTACTGGTACAGCCGGTCGCGCAGGATGCGGAACTGGAGGGTGTCGAAGACCTGGTGCACGGCCTCCCGGTCCCAGCCCTGCCAGCGGGCGTCCTCGGGGCCGACGGGCAGCTCCAGGTCGGAGACCAGGCAGTTGATCTCGTAGTTGCGGATCACGTCGGCGAGCCGCTCGCGCAGGCTGTCGCCGGCCTTGCCCTTGATCTCGTCGGCCCGGGCGATGACGCCCTCCACCCCGCCGTACGTGTTGATCCACTTGGCGGCGGTCTTCGGGCCGACGCCGGGGATGCCGGGCAGGTTGTCGCTGGTCTCGCCGACCAGGGCGGCCAGGTCGCGGTAGCGCTGCGGGCCGACGCCGTACTTCGCCTCGACCGCGGCCGGGTCCATCCGGGCCAGGTCGGAGACGCCCTTACGCGGGTAGAGCACGGTGACGTCGTCGCCGACCAGCTGGAACGCGTCCCGGTCACCGGTGCTGATCAGCACCTGCATGCCCTGATCGCGGGCCTGGCAGGCGAGGGTGGCGATGACGTCGTCGGCCTCGTAGCCCGCCTTCTCCACCACCGGGATGCGCAGCGCGGCGAGGACCTCCTTCACGAGGCTGACCTGGCCCTTGAAGTCGGTCGGGGTCTCGCTGCGGCCGGCCTTGTACTCGGCGTACCGGTCGGTGCGGAAGGAGTGCCGGGAGACGTCGAAGGCGACCACGATGTGGCTGGGCTGCTCGTCGCGGAGCACGTTGATCAACATCGAGGTGAAGCCGTAGACCGCGTTGGTGGGCTGGCCCGTCGTGGTGGAGAAGTTTTCCACCGGCAGGGCGAAGAACGCCCGGTATGCCAGGGAGTGTCCGTCGACGAGGAGCAGGCGCGGCGTCGTAGCTGTCACGGCAGCGACTCTAGTCCGCGGCTCCGACACACCGGGACACCGGCACGGACCCCGGCGCGGCCGGCCCGCCGCGCCAGGGTCGTACCTCACAGCACCTTGGCCAGGAAGGCCTTGGTCCGCTCGTGCCGCGGATTGGCGATCACCTCGCGGGGCGTCCCGGACTCGACCACCACGCCGCCGTCCATGAAGATCAGCGAGTCCCCGACCTCGCGGGCGAAGCCGATCTCGTGGGTCACCACGATCATGGTCATGCCGTCCCGGGCCAGGTCCTTCATCACGTCCAGGACCTCGCCGACCAGCTCCGGGTCGAGCGCGCTGGTCGGCTCGTCGAAGAGCATCAGCTTCGGCCGCATCGCCAGCGCCCGGGCGATCGCCACCCGCTGCTGCTGGCCGCCGGAGAGCTGACCCGGGTACGCCCCGAGCTTGTCGCTCAGCCCCACCCGCTCCAGCAGTGCGGCGGCCCGGTCCCGCGCGGCCGCCTTCTTCTCCCGGCCGAGCAGCACCGGTGCCTCGACGATGTTCTGCAGCACGGTCATGTGCGGGAAGAGGTTGAACCGCTGGAAGACCATGCCGATGGAGCGGCGCTGCGCGGCCACCTCCTTCTCCCGCAGCTCGTGCAGCTTGCCGCCGTGCTCCCGGTAACCGATCAGATCGCCATCCACCCAGATGCGGCCGGCGTTGATCTTCTCCAGGTGGTTGATGCAGCGCAGGAAGGTCGACTTGCCCGAGCCGGACGGCCCGAGCAGGCAGCAGACCTCACCGGAGCGGACCTCCAGGTCGATGCCCTTGAGCACTTCGAGGGACCCGAAGGACTTGTGCACCTGCTCGGCCCGGACCATCACGCCGGACTCCGCCGCCGGCATGCCCGACTGCGTCGACACCGTGGTTCCCGTCATCGTTCCGCCGTCCCGCTCGCGTTGCCGCCGCTCTCGGCGGCGATGTCGCGCAGCCGCTGCCGGGCCCGCTCGCTGCGCCCGAACCCCTTGGAGAAGTGCCGCTCCAGGTAGTACTGCCCGACAAGCAGCACGCTGGTCAGCGCCAGGTACCACAGGGTCGCCGCCACGAGCATCGGGAAGACCTGGAAGGTCCGGCTACCCACCGCCCTCAGTTGGAAGAACAACTCCATCGACACCGGCACGAAGGAAACCAACGAGGTGTCCTTGAGCATCGCGATGGTCTCGTTGCCGGTCGGCGGGACGATCACCCGCATGGCCTGCGGCAGCACGATGCGGCGCAGGATCTGCCCCCGGCTCATGCCCAACGCCTGGGCAGCCTCGGTCTGCCCCTCGTCCACCGACTGGATGCCGGCCCGGACGATCTCGGCCATGTACGCGGCCTCCGACAGCCCCAGCGCCAGCATGCCGGCGACGAAGCCGGTGAGGATTTCCACCGCGGTGAAGCCGAACAGCCGCGCCTCGAAGTTCTGCACGCCGAAGAGGGCACCGATCTGCCGGTCGAAGGGCAGACCGAACTCGATGCGGGCCCAGAGGATGCCCAGGTTGCCGAAGAGGATCGCCAGCACCAGCCGGGGCACCGCCCGGAAGAACCAGGTGTACACCCAGGAGACGCCGCGCAGGATCGGGTTCTCCGACAGCCGCATGACCGCGAGGACGATGCCGAGCCCGATACCGATCACCATGGAGGTCACGAGCAGCGCGATGGTGCCACGCAGCCCCGCGATGATCGGCGGCCGGAACATCTCGTCGACCATGAACGCCCAGTTGAACGCCTTGTTCGTGACCAGCAGGTGCACGAACATGGCCGTCAGCACGGCGATCACGGCCACCGCGACCCAGCGCCCGGGGTGCCGCACGGGCACGGCCTGGATGGGTTCAGGCCGTGCCCGTGCGGGTGTTCCTGTGTCGACCGACATGGTCAGGCCGACGGGTTGAGCTCAGCGCTGGTGACGGCGCCGCCGTCGACGCCCCACTTCTGCAGCGCGGCCTTGTAGCTGCCGTCGGCGATGACCGCCTGGACGGCCTCCTTGACCACCTCGGCGAAGGCCTGCTGGTCCTTCTTCACCGCGTAGCCGTACGGGGCCGACTCGTAGATGTCGCCGAGCAGCGCCAGCTGGCCGCTGCTCTGCTTGACCGCGTACGCGCCGACCGGAGAGTCGGCCAGCATGGCGTCGTCCTTGCCGCTGACCACGGCTGCGGTCGCGTCACTCTGCGCCTGGTACTGGTCGATCTTGATGGCCGGCTTGCCGGCGTCGATGCACTTCTTCGACCGGGCGGTGATGTCGTCGACCTGGACCGTGCCGGTCTGGACGGCGATCTTCTTACCGCAGGCGTTCTCCAGGTCGACCCCGGCCGGGTTGCCCTTCTTGGTCGCCCACTGGGTGCCGGCGGAGAAGTAGCTGACCATGTTGACGCTCTTCAGCCGCTCCGCGTTGATCGTGAAGGACGAGACGCCGATCTCGTACTTGCCGGAGTCGACGCCGGGCAGGATCGAGTCGAACGGCGCCGACTCGTACTCGGCCTTGAGGCCGAGCTTCTGGGACACCGCGTTGAACAGCTCCACGTCGAAGCCGATCACCGTCTTGCCGTCGGCGTCCAGGAACTCCGCCGGGGCGTACGTCGAGTCGGTGCCGACCTTGAGCACACCGTCCGCCTTGATCGCGTCCGGGACCTTCGCGGCGAGCGCCGCGTCGGCCGCCGCCGTCACGGAGGGCCCGGCGCCCGGCTGGTCGGTGTTCTCCTTCTCACCGCAGGCCGCGAGCGAAAGGGTGAGCATGGCTGCGCCGGCGACGCCGAGCGCCGCCCGCCAGCGGTTATGAGGGGTGAACATGACTACTCCCTTTGCCAGATGTTGCGCCTGGGGCAACGCCGACCGAGGCCTCAGGCCACGCCAAGGTACGCCTCCTTGACCGCCGGGTCGTGCAGCAGGTCCTGGCCGGACCCCTCCTTGACGATCCGGCCGGTCTCCAGCACGTAGCCCCGGTGGGCCCGGGAAAGCGCCTGCTGGGCGTTCTGCTCCACCAGCAGGATGGTGGTGCCCTGCTCGTTGATCCGGGTGATGATCTCGAAGATCTGCTGGATCAGCATCGGGGCGAGCCCCATCGACGGCTCGTCGAGCAGCAGCAGCCGCGGCCGGGCCATCAGCGCCCGACCGACCGCGAGCATCTGCTGCTCGCCGCCGGAGAGCGTGCCACCGGCCTGCTTGCGCCGCTCGGCCAGCCGGGGGAAGAGGTCCATGACCATCTTCAGATCCTCGGCGATGCCCGACCGGTCCCGGCGGGTGTACGCCCCCATCTCCAGGTTCTCCAGGACGGTCATCCCGGGGAAGACGCCCCGGCCCTCGGGCGCCTGCCCGATGCCCCGGACCACCCGCAGGTCGGCGCGCATCCGGGTGACGTCGGTCCCGTCGAAGACGATCGAGCCCTGGGCCACCGGGCGCAGCCCGGAGATGGCCCGCATGGTGGTGGTCTTGCCGGCGCCGTTGGCGCCGATCAGCGCGACCACCTCGCCCTCGTTGACGGTCAGGCTGATCCCGTGCAGCGCCTGGATCCGGCCGTACAGCAGGGTCAGGTCCTTGATCTCAAGCAGCATCGGTCGGCACCCCCAGGTACGCGGCGATCACCTTCGGGTCCTCGCGGACCTCGGCCGGCAGGCCCTCGGCGATCTTCTTGCCGAACTCCAGCACCACGATCCGATCGGTCACGCCCATGACGAGACGCATGTCGTGCTCGATCAGCAGCACCGTGGTGCCGTTGTCCCGAATCTTACGGATCAGGCCGAGCAGTTCCTCCTTCTCCGCCGGAGTGAAGCCGGCGGCCGGCTCGTCCAGGCAGAGCAGGGTGGGATTCGTCGCCAGCGCCCGGGCGATCTCCAGCCGGCGCTGCTCGCCGTACGAGAGATTGCGCGACAGCTCCCCGGCGCGCCGCTCGATGCCGACGAAGCGCAACAGCTCGTAGGCCTTGTCCCGGCCCTGCCGCTCCTCCCGCCAGTGCCGCGGCAGCCGGAGCATCGCGGCGATCACGCTGGTCTTGTGGTGGGCGTCCGCGCCCACCATCACGTTCTCCAGCGCGGTCATCTCCGGGAAGAGCCGGATGTTCTGGAACGTCCGCGCGATGCCGGCCTTGGTGATCCAGGACCGGCGCCTGCCGTTGGTGCGCTGCCCCTTGAACCGGATCTCGCCCTGGGTGGGCCGGTAGACGCCGGTCATCGCGTTGAAGCAGGTCGTCTTGCCGGCGCCGTTCGGGCCGATCAGGCCGAGGATCTCCCCCTTGTAGAGGGTGAACGCGACGTCGTTGAGGGCGACCACACCGCCGAAGCGGAGGGTGACGTGGTCGACCTCCAGCAGCGGCTCCCGGCCGGCCGGATCCGTGGCGCCGGGGGTGGACTCCACCGGCGTGTCCGGACCCTTCTCCGGCGGGGTGCCGACGGTGCTGCGACCGTCGTCGGCGATGTCCCGCTCGCTGGTCTCGTCCCGCTCGCTGTGCATCTGCGGCTCACTCATTGGGCACCGTCTCCTGGGGAACCGCTTCCTTGCGCCGGTCTGCGAACTCGGCCGCCCGCCGCCGGTTGGGCACGATGCCCTGCGGTCGGAAGATCATCATGACGATGACGACCAGGCCGAAGATGAGGATCCGGTACTCGGCCGCGTCGAACTCGACCCCGATCAGATCGCCGGCGCCGCGCAGCCACTCCGGCAGGTACCAGGTGATCGCGCCACCGACGATCGCGCCCTTGATGTTACCGGCGCCGCCGAGAATGACCGCGGCGAGCACCAGGATCGAGCTTTCCAGCTGGAAGCTGTCCGAGTTGATGAACGTCTGCTTGCCGGCGAAGATCGCGCCGGTGAGGCCACCGACCGCCGCGCCGATGGCGAACGCCCAGAGCTTGTACTTGAACGTCGGCACGCCCATGATCTCGGCGGCGTCCTCGTCCTCCCGGATGGCGACCCAGGCCCGGCCGACCCGGCTGTTGGCCAGGTTCCGCATCGCGAAGATGATCACGATGATCAGGGTCAGGATCAGCCAGTAGTAGGGCTTGGAGTCCACCACGCTGAACAGCGGCTTGCCGTCCGAGCCGGTGCCCGGCGGGTGCGGCACCTGCGGGATGCCCCGCTGGCCCTGCAGCAGGCCGTCCTGCCGAGCGGCGTAGAGCCGGATCATCTCGGCGAAGCCGAGGGTCACGATGGCCAGGTAGTCACCGCGTAGCCGCAGGGTCGGACCACCGAGGATCACCCCGGAGATCATCGCCACCGCGATCGCCACCGGCACCGCCGCCAGCCACGGCCAGTTCGTCCCGAACCGGCTCTCCGGCGAGGTCAACAGCGCCACGGTGTACGCGCCGACCGCGTAGAAGCCGAAGTAGCCGAGGTCGAGCAGGCCGGTGAAGCCGACCACGACGTTCAGACCGACCGCCAGCAGGACGAAGATCGCGGTGTCGAAGAGCACCGCCGCGAAATCCGACTTGGTGGTGTAGAAGGCGAAGTACTCGCTGCCGATCGGGAAGCCCAGGTACTCGTAGAACCACTTGTTGGGCAGGATGTAGAGCAGGACCACCAGCGCCGCGATCGCGGTCCAGCGCACCTGCTTCGGCATCGCCGCCCAGCGACCCTTGAGCGCCGAGGTCCGTCCCTTGTCCACGGTGGCGGTCATGCGCGCGCCCTCCCGAGAGATTCGCCGAGCAGGCCGGTGGGCCGGAACATCAGCAGCACGACCAGCAGCACGAAACCGGTGAAGTCCTTCCATTCTCCACCGAAGAGCCCGGCCGCGTAGTTCTCCACCACCCCTAGCAGCAGACCGCCGAGCAGCGCGCCCCGCAGGTTGCCGATGCCGCCGAGCACCGCGGCCGAGAACGCCTTGAGCCCGATCAGGAAGCCGACGTTGAACTTGGTGTATTCGTAGCGGACGTCCCAGAGCAGGGCGGCCACGCCGGCCATGATGCCGCCGAGCACGAAGACCAGCAGGATGACCCGGTTCTTGTTGACGCCCATCAGGGCGGCGGTGTCCGGGTCCTGGGCGACGGCGCGGATGCCCCGCCCGAGCCGGCTGCGGTTCACGAACTGGTCCAGGCCGACCATCATCAGCAGGGTCACGGCGAGGATCAGCAGCTGGCGGTTGGTCACCGCGGCGCCGAAGACGGTGAAGACCGTCTCCGACGGGATCAGCGTCGGCATGCCGAACGGCGCGCGCTGGGTGCCGATGCCGAACGACTCGGAGAGCACGAACGAGGCGCCGATGGCGGTGATGAGGAAGGCCAGTGGCGGGGCGTTCCGCCGGCGCAGCGGGCGGTAGGCGACCAGTTCGACGGTGACCGCGGTGGCCGCCGAGGCGACGATCGCGACGGCGAGGCCGGCGAGGATCGCCACGATCAGCGGGCCGAAGGCCGGCGCCGGGGAGTTCTGGTTGTAGCCGAGGGCCTCCCAGGTCCACATGGCGGTGAAGGTACCGACCATGAAGACTTCGGAGTGGGCGAAGTTGATCAGGCGCAGGACGCCGTACACCAGGGTGTAGCCGAGGGCGACGAGCGCGTAGATCGCGCCCTGTTCCAGCCCGGTGATGGTCAGCGCCGGGAAGTTCCCGAACAGCTCATCGAAGTTCAAGTGGGGGCTCCAACTGTTGCGGCCAAGCGGCGCGGCCGGGAGAAAGCTCCCGGCCGCACACACCTGGTGTCCCTGGCGGGACCGGACAGAACCGGTCAGGCCTTGGGGATCTCGATGTCGGGGACGACCTTGCCCGCGTTCACCTTGAACGCCCAGACCAGCACCTGGGCCGGGTCCAGCTCACCGTTCGCCTCGAACTTGTAGGTCACGCCGGTGGCGCCACCCGCCTTGTTGTAGGAGTTGATGAAGCTGAGCAGGTCGGCCCGGGTGCCCTTGCCGGCCTTGATGCCCTCGAGCATGATCTTGGTGATGTCGTACGACACGTCGGCGTAGGTGCCCGGCTCGGCCTGCTCGAAGGCCGCCTTGTAGTCGGTCACGAAGGTGCCCTTGGCCGCGGTGGCCGGGGCGCACGGGCAGGTCAGGATCGTGCCCTCGGCGACCTGCTCGCCGGCGACCTTGATGAAGTTGGCGTCGTTGACGCCGTCACCGGCCACCATGGTGCCCTTCCAGCCGGCGCCCTTGAGCTGCTTGAGCAGCAGGCCGGCCTCGGTGTAGTAGCCACCGAAGAAGAGGACGTTGGCGCCGCTGCTCTGGATCTTGGTGACGACGGCGGAGAAGTTGGTCTGCTTGACCTGGATCTTGTCCTCGCCGGCGGCCGTGCCGATGACCTTCTTGACCTCGTCCACCAGACCCGCGCCGTACGCCGACTGGTCGTCGACGACGTAGACCTTGTCGGCCTTGAGGACGTTCTTGATGTAGCGGCCGGCGGCCGGGCCCTGCGAGGTGTCGTTGCCGACGCCCCGGTGGAAGATCTTCCAGCTCTTGGTGCTCAGGCTCGGGCGGGTCGCCGACGGGGTGATGATCGGCAGACCGGCCTGGTCGAAGATCGGGTCGGCGACCTCGGACTCACCCGAGAACGCCGGGCCGATGATGCCGACGACCTTGCTGTCACCAACCGCCTGCTGGGCCAGCGGGGCGGCCTTGGCCGGGTCACCCTGCGAGTCGTACTCGGTCAGGTTGACCTTGCAGTCGGCGTTGTCCTTGTTGTACTGGTCGATCGCCAGCTTGGTGCCGTTGCGCATGTGAATACCGAGACCCGCGGCGTCGCCGGTCAGCGGGCCGAAGAAGCCGATCTTCAGGTCGCAGGCGGCCTTGTCGCCGCTCGCCTCACTACCACTGTCGGCCTTGCAGGCCGCGCCACTGAAAACGAGCGCGGTGATGGCTACGCCACCAAGCACCCGAGCGAGCTTCTGCCTCACGGCTCGTACCCTCCTCCGTCCGAAGGCCCGGACCACCCACCGCGAATTGGACCTTGCAGCGTTGGCCGGACCGACCGCGATCCCGGTCTGGGCCGGGACGTTATCCCACTGGCGGGGCGTGCCGGTAGACCTAGATAGAGGGGTTGACCTAACCGTTACGTTGAGTGGCCGGATTCACAGATGTGCTGTAACACACTCGCCCGTGCCGTGGGAAAACACGGCAACCGACACCGGCCGGAAACACGCTGGTGGGAGGGTCAGCCGGGACTCCACGGCCCGCGCGCCGACCACACTGCGGCCCCCAAGTCGTTGTCCTCCAGCAACAGAACGGCCTCCCCGACACCGGCCACCGCCACCGTGCGGTCGCTGCTCGCCGGCACCGCCACCGGCAGGGCCACCGGCGACCACGCCGTGCCATCCCGGGAGAACCACCCGGCACCGGTCACCCCGCCCGCGGCCACCGCGAATGTGCCGTCGCCGACCGCGGTCAGTCCCCACACCCGGCCCGGCCGGTCCGTCCCCGCGCCGCCGAAGCCGCCGCCCGCGCGCCAGCTCCCGCCGTCACCCAGCCAGGCGCCCAGGCCGTCGCCCCGGCGTCCGACGGCCACTGCGCGCTCCCCCACCCGGACCACCCGCTGCAGGTCCGCGTCGACCCCGGCCGCCGGCAGCACCGCGCGCCGCCAGGCCCGACCGTCCGGCGAGGTCCACACCGCCGGATCCACGCCGGTACGCCCCGACGGCAGCATCGAGCCCACCATGAGCCACCCCGACGCCGTCGCCGTGCCGTCCGCCGCCCACGGCCGGCCCGCCGCGTCCGCGGCCAGCCCCGGCACCCCGCTGACCAGCCGGAAGTCGGTGCCGTCGGCGGAGACCCAGGCCGCCGCCCCGGTGGCCCGGTTGCCGGCGATCAGCCAGCCGCGCGGGCCACCCGCGATCCGGCCCACGTTGACCGCGTCCGGGCCGCCGAACACCTCGAACTCGGCCGGCACCTCCACCAGCGACCCGTCGGCGACCTGCCGCCAGGTACTGATCCGTGGATTGCCGTGCACCCCGCCGCTCTTCGCGCCCACCGCGGCCAGCCGGCCGTCCCGGCAGCCCGCCGCGGTCAGCACGTTCTCCTCGCCGTACGGGCTGCGCGGCACCGCACGCAGTGCCGTCCAGGCGATGGCGTCGGTGCTGGTCCACGCCGCCGGCCGGGTGCCGCCCGCCGCACCGGCAACCGCGCCCACCACGAACCACCGGCCCGCGCAGGCCGTCGCGTCGCGCAGCAGCAGCCGCCCGGGCGCGCCGGGTGGGGCCGGCAGGGTCACCGGCTGCCAGGCCGGCCGGACCGGCGCCGGCGCCGGGTCGGCGTGGCCGGTCGACCGGCAGCCGCCCAGCAGCACGGCCACCAGGCCGAGCACCGCCAGCGGACGCCGAGCACGCATGGCCGCGATCGTATCGACCATCGACGAGGCGCGGGGCCCGCCGAGGCGCCGGACTTTCCGTCAGGAGGCGGGCTGGGCCACCTCGCCGCCGGCGGTCTCGGCGAGGATCCGCTCGGCGACCTCCTTCATGGTCATCCGGTGGTCCATCGCGGTGCGCTGGATCCACTTGAACGCCTGCGGCTCGGTCATCCCGTACGTGGTCATCAGCGCGCCCTTGGCCCGCTCCACGGTCTTGCGGATCTCCAGCCGGTCGGTGAGGCCGGCCACCTCCGCCTCCAGCGCGGCGATCTCCGAGTACCGGGAGAGGGCGATCTCCACCGCCGGCACCAGGTCGCTCTTCTGGAACGGCTTGACCAGGTACGCCATCGCGCCGGCCGCCCGGGCCCGCTCCACCAGGTCCCGCTGGCTGAACGCGGTCAGGATGATCACCGGGGCGATCCGGGCGCCGGCGATCCGCTCGGCGGCGGCCAGCCCGTCCATGATCGGCATCTTGATGTCGAGGATGACCAGGTCCGGCTTGAGCTCCTCGGCGAGCTTGACGGCGGTCTCGCCGTCGCCGGCCTCGCCGACCACCTCGTAACCCTCTTCGACCAGCATCTCGGCCAGGTCCAGCCGGATGAGCGCCTCGTCCTCGGCGATCAGTACCCGCCTGCGCTCGGCATCCGTCTGCGTCTCGGCCACGAGCCACTCCCACCAGTCTGAACCCGACACCCGCCGTGCCGGGTGCCACCGCGCATAGCCTAGTGGGTAATCTAGTGGGGCCGAACTACAGAAGCCCCTGTAGCCCAACCGGCAGAGGCGCGATTCTCAAAAGATCGACAGTGTGGGTTCGAATCCCACCGGGGGCACCAAATCGTCGTACGGACGTTCGAAGATGTGTCCGTGCATCCACCCGAACTACGCACTCGAGCGCGGCGTCTGTACCTCGCCGGCGCGACCGTTGCTGAGGCCGCCCGCGCCGTCGGGGTCTCCTATCCCACCGTCCGACACTGGTGCAAAGTCCGACCGGAGCCGAAGCAACAGGGCACCGCGCTGCGCTGCTTCCGCTGCCGCGCCGACGTCGACAAGCCGACAGATCCCGGTCAGTACGCCTACCTGCTCGGCCTCTACCTCGGTGACGGACACCTGGTCACCACCGTCCGGGTTCCGGTGCTGCGCATTGTCTGCGCAAACGCCTGGCCGGGCCTGATCGACGCCTGCGAAGACGCGATGAAGAGCGTCCTGGCGGCCTCGGTGCAGCGCGTGCAGCAGCAGGGCTGCGTCACCGTGCAGAGCTACGGCAGACACTGGCCGTGCCTGTTGCCACAGCACGGGCCCGGCAAGAAGCATGAGCGGCCGATCGTGCTGGCGAACTGGCAGCGGGAGATCGTGGCGGCGCAACCGGGCGACTTTCTGCGGGGCCTGTTCCACTCCGACGGCTGCCGGTTCGCGAACCGCGTCACCGTCCGCGGCAAGAAGTACGTCTACCCGCGCTACATGTTCACCAACGAGTCCGCCGACATCATGGGTCTCTGCCAGTGGGCGCTCGACCTGCTCGGCATCGCCTGGAAGATGAACCGCCGCAACTCGCTCTCCGTCGCCCGCCGGGAGGCCGTCGCCGCCCTCGATCGGCACGTCGGCCCGAAGTCCTGACTCAGCCGATCGCGGCGAGCGCCCGCTCCAGGTCGGCGCGCAGGTCCTCCGGGTCCTCGAGGCCGACGGAGACCCGCAGCAGCGCGCCGACCGGC
This sequence comes from Micromonospora sp. NBC_00898, assembly GCF_045207895.1. NCBI lineage: Bacteria > Bacillati > Actinomycetota > Actinomycetes > Micromonosporales > Micromonosporaceae > Micromonospora > Micromonospora sp. NBC_00898. The sequence goes on along the minus strand of NZ_CP108775.1, from coordinate 597,029 downwards.
TTTGCCTCCCCGGCCACCGGCCGGTGGGTCAGCGACGCCGGGTGCTGGATCAGGGTGTCCACCCCGCCGAGCGACACCGCGTGGGTGATCAGCTCGCAGGCCCCGGCGACGGCCGCCGCGGCGGGCGCGCCACCGCGTACCTCGAAGGCGAGCAGGCTGCCGGTGCCGGACATCTGCCGGCCGACGAGCCCGGCCGGGTCGTGCACCGACGGGTGGTGGACCCGCTCGACGGCGGGGTGGCCGGCGAGCCAGGCGGCGAGCTTCTCCGCGCCGGCCTGCTGGGCGCGGACCCGCAGCGGCAGCGTCTGCAGGCCGCGGTGCAGCAGGTACGCGCCGAGCGGGTGCAGGATCGCCCCGGTGACGGCGCGGACCTGGCGCAGCCGGGTGGCCCACCCGGTGTCGCAGGCGACGACGCCGGCGAGGACGTCGCCGTGGCCGCCGATGCTCTTGGTGGCGCTGTGCAGCACCAGCGCGGCGCCGTGCCGGGCGGGCTGCTGGAGCACGGGGGTGGCGACGGTGTTGTCGACCAGCAGGGGGACGTCACCGGCGGCGTCGGCGAGGGCGGCGATGTCGACCAGGTCGAGGGTGGGGTTGGCCGGGGTCTCGACGACGACCAGCGCGGTGTCGGGGCGGACGGCGGCGGCGACCTCGTCGGGGCGGGCCCAGGTCACCTCGGTGCCGAGCAGCCCGGTGGCGAGCACGTGGTCGGTGCCGCCGTAGAGGGGCCGGACGGCGACGATGTGGCGCTTCCCGTCGCGGGTGGCGGCGAGCAGGGCGGCGGTGAGGGCGGCCATGCCGCTGGCGAAGGCGACCGCTTCGGCGGTGCCTTCGAGTTCGGCGAGCGCGGTCTCGAACCGGGCCACGGTGGGGTTCCAGAGCCGCTGGTAGACGGCGCTGCCGCCGGCGGGGAGGGTGCCGCCGGTGGCGAGGGTCTCGTACGCGTCGCCGCCCTCGTCGACCGACGGCAGCGGGTTGGTGGTGGAGAGGTCGATGGGCGGCACGTGGACGCCGAGTCCGGCGAGGTCGTCGCGCCCGGCGTGCACGGCTCTGGTGTCCACGGCTGTCATGACCGGAAGGGTCGAACATCAGCCCGGCATGAGGCAAGACAAGTGCATAAGATTCTCACAACAGGGCTTTCAACGTTGTGAAGTTCGGTGAATGATGCTTGCATGCCCGTTGCACCGAATGATGTACGGCCGTTCGCGGCCCTGGACGACGTCGACCGCGCGATCCTGACCGAGCTGGCCGCCGACGGCCGGCTGCCGAACAACGCCCTCGCGGAGCGGGTGGGGGTGGCCCCCTCGACGTGCCTGACCCGGACCCGGGCGCTGCGCGAGTGCGGGGCGATCCGCGGCTTCCACGCCGAGGTCGACCCGGCCGCGGTGGGACTGCCGTTGCAGGCGCTGGTGTCGGTGCGGCTGGCCGCGCACGAGCGGGCGGCGGTGGACGCGTTCCGGGCCCGGTCGGTGCGGCTGCCGGGGGTGGTGTCGGTGTTCCACGTGGCCGGCGCGGAGGACTACGTGCTGCACGTGCGGGCGGCCTCCGGGGACGCGCTGCGGGACTTCGTGCTCGACCACCTGGCGGTGGACCCGGCGGTGCAGCACACCCAGACCAGCCTGATCTTCGAGCAGGCGCGCGGTATGGGCTAAGGCACCATCCGGAACAAATTCCGGCGCGGGCGGGGTTGCTCAACGAGTGATAGACGTACCGTTGTCTGTTCTTGATCTTGCTCCCGTGGCCCGTGGGGCGACCTCCGGTGAGGCGCTGCGGCACACCACCGAGCTGGCCCGCCGCGCCGAGGAGTTGGGCTACCACCGGTTCTGGGTGGTCGAGCACCACAACATGCCGGCGATCGCGAGTTCCGCCCCGGCGGTGCTGCTCGCCCACCTGGCCGCCAACACCTCGACGATCCGGCTGGGCTCGGGTGGGGTGATGCTGCCCAACCACGCGCCGCTGGTGGTGGCCGAGCAGTTCGGCACCCTGGAGGCGCTGCACCCGGGCCGGATCGACCTGGGCATCGGGCGGGCGCCGGGCACCGACCAGGTGACCGCGCTGGCGCTGCGCCGGACCATGGAAGGGCTGTCGGCCGAGGGGTTCCCCCGGGAGCTGGCGGACCTGATGAACTACTTCAGCGGCGAGGAGCCGGGGCCGATCACGGCCACCCCGGGGCGCGGCCAGTCCCCCGCGGTGTGGCTGCTCGGGTCGAGCGGGTTCAGCGCCCAGCTCGCCGGGCTGCTCGGGTTGCCGTTCTCCTTCGCGCACCACTTCAGCGCGCAGAACACCCTGCCCGCGCTCCAGCTCTACCGGCAGAGCTTCCGGCCGTCGCAGTGGCTGGAGCGGCCATACGCGATGGTCGCGGTCAACGTGGTCTGCGCGGAGACCGACGAGCGGGCGGAGTGGCTGGCCGGGCCCAGCTCACTGTCGTTCCTGAAGCTGCGCTCGGGCCGCCCGGAGCCCCTGTCCAGCCCGCAGGAGGCGGCGGCGTACCCGTACAACGAGCTGGAGCGCGACTTCGTCCGGCAGCGCCGGGAGGGTCAGGCGATGGGCTCGCCGGAGACGGTCGGCCGCCAGCTGGGCGAGCTGCTGGAGCGCACCGGCGCGGACGAGCTGATGCTGACCACGATGGTGTACGACGTGGCCGACCGGGTGCGCTCGTTCGAGCTGGTCGCCGAGCAGGTGGCCGGCGGGCTGCGCCGCAACGGCTGAAACACGCTCTTCACAGCGACGTCACCCTGCCGTCGCGGGGCGCCCCTAACTTTAGGACCGGTGGTGGTACGGCATTCCCGGTCGGGACGGGTCGGGGGTGCTGCGGTGTGGTGCACCGGGTCGCCGACTGAGCGGATTCCGCGGTCGGTGACCCGGTGCCTGCCGTTTGGGGCCCGGACGCGCGACGGCACCGTCCCGGCCCTTGATCCGCGCCAAGCCACCTGATCGACTCGGGGCATGGCTGAGCACATGGACCCCGAGGAGTTCCGGCGCGCCGGGTACGCGGTGGTCGACTGGATCGCGGACTACTGGACGACGCTCGACCGGCGACCGGTGACCTCACAGGACGCGCCGGGCGCGGTGGCCGCCGCGCTGCCGGCCGGGCCGACCGAGCGGGGCGAGCCGGTCGAGGCGGTGCTGGCCGATCTGGACAGCCTCATCGCACCGCGGCTGACGCACTGGCAGCATCCCGGCTTCTTCGGCTACTTCCCGGCCAACACGTCCGGGCCGAGCGTGCTCGGCGACCTGGTCAGCTCCGGCCTGGGCGTGCAGGGCATGCTCTGGGCCACCGGCCCGGCCTGCACCGAGCTGGAGACGGTGATGCTGGACTGGCTGGCCGGGTTGCTCGACCTGCCGGCGCGGTTCCGCTCCACGGGCCCGGGCGGCGGGGTGATCCAGGACTCCGCGTCCTCGGCCGCGCTGGTCGCCACGCTGGCCGCGCTGCACCGGGCGAGCAAGGGCGGCTGGCGGGTGGACGGCATCGACCGGCGCTACCGGGCGTACTCGTCCACCCAGGGGCACTCCTCGATCGAGAAGGCCGCCCGGATCGCGGGGCTGGGCACGGACGGGGTCCGGGCGGTCGAGGTGGACCCGCGCACCCAGGCCATGCGCCCGGAGGCGCTGCGGGCGGCGATCGAGGCGGACCTGGCCGCCGGGGTGACGCCGGCGGTCGTGGTGGCGACGATCGGGACCACCTCCACCACGGCCGTCGATCCGCTGCCGGAGATCGGCGCGATCTGCGCGCAGTACGGCGTCTGGCTGCACGTCGACGCCGCGTACGCCGGATCGGCCGCGGTCTGCCCGGAGCTGCGCTGGACCCACGCCGGGCTGGAGTACGCCGATTCGTACTGCTTCGACCCGCACAAGTGGCTGCTCACCGGCTTCGACTGCGACGCGTTCTGGGTGGCCGACCGGGGCGAGCTGATCGAGGCGCTGACGGTGCTGCCGGAGTACCTGCGCAACGCCGCGACCGAGTCCGGCGCGGTGCTCGACTACCGGGACTGGCAGGTGCCGCTGGGTCGGCGGTTCCGGGCGCTGAAGCTGTGGTTCGTGCTCCGCTGGTACGGGGTCGAGGGGCTGCGGACGCACATCCGCGCCGGGGTGGCCCTCGCCGACCGCTTCGCCGAGCGGGTCGAGGCCGACGACCGGTTCGAGCTGGCCGCCGCGCACCCGTTCTCGCTGGTCTGCTTCCGGCTGCGGGCCGCCGACGAGCCGAACGCCGAGCTGCTGCGCCGGGTCAACGACAGCGGACGGGTGCACCTGACGCACACCCGGGTGGAGGGGCGGTACACGCTGCGGCTGGCGGTCGGCTCGCCGCTGACCACCGGGAAGCACGTCGACGAGGCGTGGGACCTGCTCCGCGCGGCGGCCGACGACCTGCTGCCCGGCTGAGGCCCGCGACTCCAGCTCGCCGAGGTGGCGGTGGCACCGCCGGCACGGCCCCGCCACCTCGCCGAACCGGCGCAGGTCGGCTGGCGGCGGATCAGCCCTCGACGGCGGCGGCCAGTCGACGGGACCCGTCCGCGTCGGCCGGCGCGGGCTCCACCACCACGGTCGCGTCGGCGGCGACCGGCGGCGCCGCAGCGGCGTCGGCAGTCGTCGCCGGGATCGCGTCGGCGGCGAGCGCCGCGTCGGCGACGGTCCGGGCCCGGCGGGTACGCCGCAGCGCCCGCACCGCCAGGGCCAGCGCGACCAGCCAGCCGGCCGCGAGCAGCACGTAGAGCAGGGACGGGACCGGTCCGCCCAGCCCGCCGGCGCGGATCAGCGTCCGGGCGTTGGACAGCACGATCACCCCGCCGATGGTGGCGCCGAGCAACTGGGCCGGGACGATCCGGACCAGCCAGGCGGCGATCGGCGCGGCGATCAGGCCGCCGACCAGCAGCGCAGCCACGGTGGGCAGCAGGAAGCCCTCGGCGCCCAGGCCGAGCAGGAAGCCGGCGCTGGCCGCGCCCGCCACCACGAACTCGGCGGTGTCCACGGAGCCGATCACCTTGCGGGGCTCCATCCGCCCGGAGACCAGCAGCGCCGGCGTGGCCACCGGGCCCCAGCCCCCGCCGCCGGTGGCGTCGACGAAGCCGGCCACCAGGCCCAGCGGACCGAGGAACCGCCCGCGCAGCGGGCCGGCGGCCCGGTTGGCGCGCAGCGGTCGGGAGAAGCGCACCAGCAGGTACGCGCCGAGGGTGAACAGGATCGCGGCCATCCAGGGCGCCGCGGCCTCGGTGGACATGGAGCTCAGGAAGGTGGCGCCGGCGAACGCGCCGATCGCACCCGGCACCGCGATGCGGCCGACCACCCGCCAGTCGACGTTGCCGAACCGCCAGTGCGCCACCCCGGCCGCGAGCGTGGTGCCGATCTCGGCCAGGTGCACCGACGCGGAGGCGGCGGCCGGCGCCACCCCGGCGAAGAGCAGCAGGGTGGACGAGGTCAACCCGTACGCCATGCCCAGCGCCCCGTCGACCAGCTGCGCCGCGAGCCCGACCAGAGCGAGGATCAGCAGCTTGCGCACGAGCGCCCCCTTTTCGCCATCTCCTATCGACTTGGTCGACAATGCGGCACGCAGGCGCTCCGGTCAAGTCCCCTATCCGGTTGATGGGACACGCCCGGACGGCCCCGAAGGGGCGCGGGTCAGCTCCAGGCGCTCGGGTCAGCGACGAGCTCGTTGACCCGGCCGGGCAGCGTGCCACTGGCCACGTCGGCGATGGTGACCAACTCCAGGATCTCCCGCTCGCTGGCCCGCAACGCGATCCAGACGTCCTGCAGGGCGCGCGCGGCGCCCTGGTAGCCGAGCTGCTCCGGGCGCTGCCCCCGGACGTGCGCCAGCGGGCCGTCGATCACCCGGATGACCTCCGCGAGGGAGATCTCCGACGCCGGCCGGGCCAGCCAGTAGCCGCCCTCCGGGCCGCGCTGGGCGTGCACGATCCCACCCCGGCGCAGCTGGAGCAGGATGCTCTCCAGGAACTTCGGCGGGATCTCCTGGGCCCGGGCGATCTGCTCGGCGGTCACCGGCCGGCTGCGTTCGGCCGCGGTGCCGTCTGCGACCGAGGCGAGCTCGGTCGCCGCGCGGAGGGCGTAGTCGACCCGGGCGGAGAGACGCATGCGGCAAGGTTAGTCCGCTGATCAGCCGCCCGGGTTGGCGACCCTCGGCCGATCGGTCACGGCCCGGCCACCGGCCGGTCAGGCGCCGACGCGGCGGAGCAGCCCCTCCTGCACCGCGCTGGCGATGTGCCGGCCGTCGGTGGTGAACATCCGCCCGGTGGCCAGCCCCCGCGCGCCGGAGGCGGACGGGCTCCAGCAGTCGTAGAGGAACCATTCGTCGGCCCGGAACGACCGGTGGAACCACAGCGCGTGGTCGAGACTCGCCCCGACCACGCCGCCGGGGCCCCAGACCTCGCCGTGCACCGACAGCACCGAGTCGAGCAGGGTCAGGTCGGAGGCGTACGCCAGGGCGCAGGCGTGCAGCAGCGGGTCGTCGGGCAGCTTGCCGTCGATGCGCATCCAGACCCGCTGGTACGGGTCGGCGGGCCGGTCGCCGGGGCGTACCCAGCCGGGCTCGCCGACGTACCGGACGTCGATCGGGCGCGGGATCTGCCCCCAGATGCCGAGCCGCTCCGGGTACCGGGAGAGCCGGTCGGTCATGGTGGGCACGTCCTCCGGCCCGGGCACGTCCGGCGGGGTGGGGGCCTGGTGGTCCAGCCCCTCCTCCTGGCGCTGGAACGACGCCGACATGAAGAAGATCGGCTTGTCGTGCTGCAGGGCCACCGAGCGGCGTACCGAGAAGGAGCGCCCGTCCCGGACGTTCTCCACCTGGTACTCGATCGGCTCCACGGGGTCGCCGGGGCGGACGAAGTAGCCGTGCAGCGAGTGCACGAAGCGCTCCGGGTCGACGGTGCGTCCGGCGGCGACCAGGGCCTGGCCGGCGACCTGCCCGCCGTACACCCGCTGCGGACCCACCGGCGGGCTCATCCCCCGGAAGGTCATCTCGCCGGTGTGCTCGAGGTCGAGGACCTCCAGCAGCTGGTCTACCGCGGCCTGGCCGGCCGCCGGACGCTCGGTCACTGCGCCGTCTCCGTTCGCGACTGCGGGGCTCGCGAACCCGGCTCACTCCTCGCGCTCACTGAAGGGCCCGCGCGGAGGCCGCGTCGACCAGGGAGCCGAGCTGGTGCACCCGCAGGGTGTTGGTGGAGCCCGGGGTGCCGGGCGGGCTGCCGGCCACGATCACCACGTAGTCGCCGGGGTTGGCCCGGTTGAGGCCGAGCAGCGCCTGGTCGACCTGACGGAACATGTCGTCGGTGTGCTCGACGAACGGCATCAGGAAGGTCTCCACGCCCCAGCAGAGCGCGAGCTGGTTACGCACCTCGGGGACCGGGGTGAAGGCCAGCAGCGACAGGTCGCAGTGCAGCCGGCTCAGCCGCTTGACGGTGTCACCGGTCTGCGAGAAGGCGACCAGCGCCTTCGCGCCGATGGCCCGGGCGATCGAGGACGCGGCGACGGTGAGCGCGCCGCCGTGGGTTCGCGGGTCGTGCTGGAGCCGGGGCACCCCGATCGAGCCGGCCTCGGTGGTGGTGATGATCTTCGCCATGGTGCTGACGGTCAGCACCGGGTACTTGCCGACGCTGGTCTCGCCGGAGAGCATCACCGCGTCCGCGCCGTCGAGCACCGCGTTGGCCACGTCCGAGGCCTCGGCCCGGGTCGGCCGGGAGTTCTCGATCATGGAGTCGAGCATCTGGGTGGCCACGATGACCGGCTTGGCGTTCTCCCGGCAGAGCTGCACGGAGCGCTTCTGCACCAGCGGCACCTGGTCCAGCGGCAGCTCCACGCCGAGGTCGCCGCGGGCGACCATGACGCCGTCGAAGGCCAGCACGATCGCCTCGAGGTGGTCGACCGCCTCGGGCTTCTCGACCTTGGCCAGCACCGGGCGGCGGACACCCTCCTCGTCCATGATCGCGTGGACCAGCTTGATGTCGTCGGCGGAGCGGACGAAGGACAGCGCGATCAGGTCGACGCCCAGGCCGAGGGCGAAGCGCAGGTCCTCGGCGTCCTTCTCCGACATCGCCGGCACGCTGACCGCGACGTTGGGCAGCGAGACGCCCTTGTTGTTGGAGACCGGGCCGCCCTCGGTGACCAGGCACCGGATGTCGTTGCCGGTGACGTCGCTGACCTCGACGGCGACCCGGCCGTCGTCGATCAGCAGCCGGTCGCCCGGCTTCACCTCCTGCGGCAGCTTGCGGTAGGTGCAGGAGACGCGGTCCTTGGTGCCGAGGATGTCGTCGCTGGTGATCACGACCGAGTCGCCGGTGCGCCACTCGTGCGGGCCGTCGGCGAACTTCCCGAGCCGGATCTTCGGGCCTTGGAGGTCGGCCAGGATCGCCACCGGGTGGCCGGCCGCGTCGGCCGCCTCGCGGACCAGGCGGTAGACGGACTCGTGATCGGCGTGGCTGCCGTGGCTGAAGTTGAGCCTCGCCACGTTCATGCCCGCCTCGACCAGGCCCCGGATGCGCTCGGGGGACGAGGTGGCGGGGCCGAGAGTACAGACGATCTTCGCGCGGCGTGTCACGCCCATCAGGCTAGTCTCTCCTTCGGATCGACCTGGCGGCCGACCCCTTGCGGACTGCGGAACTTCTGTCCAACGGCGCGGTGCCCGCGCGGCGGGCGGACGAGATCGCACCGGGGAACGTCGGATGTCGGCGGGCATCGGCGACCGCGCGGCGGAAATCGTACCGCCCACCCGCTCCGCTTTCGCCGGGGTGCTCCTGGAGTGCCCCCGGGGCGGGTGCACGGCGGCCACCCGACGCGTCGTCGCCGGGCGGGGCCGACGCCGACGGCAACCGGTTCCGCGTGGTCGACGCCAGCCGTGGCCGAGCGGGTCTAGCTCTGCGTCCTGGCGAGCGGGAACTCCAGCGAGCCGGCCGGGCAGAGGAAGGTCAGCACCTCGACCCGGTAGAGGCCGGCCTGCACGGCCGGGTCGGCCTCCATGACGCTGCGCACGTCGTCCACGGAGCCGGTCCGGGCCAGGCCGAAACCGATCGGCGGTTCGGGCTCGCGGGCCGGCCCGTCCACCGAGCCGTCGATCAGGACGATGCCGCGCCGCTGCAGCGCCCGCATGTGCTGGATGTGCTCGGCCTGCAACCGCTGCACCGTCTCCTCGGGCAGGGCCCGGCCCGACGGACCGGGGTAGAGCACGATGCACTCGTACGTGTCGAGCGCGAAGTCGACCTGCGGCGTTCCCGACATGGCGCCTCCTCCGAGACGTACGTCCGACCCGGGCACAGCGTCGCACGAGCCGAACCGCCGTAACGGGCGCTCGGCGCAACTGCCCCCGGGGCGGCCCGGTAGCCGACCCGCTGGGCCGTTCGTCCCGCCCCGCCGGCGGCCCGGCAAGATCGAGACGCGCCGGCCCGCAGCTGGGCCTGTCCCCCGGCACGTCGGTTGAGCGTGTCTCCCGCCACCATCGCGGGGGTCGACGTTGGGGCCGGCGTTTCCCGGGAACAAACACCAGTCGTTGACGACGACGGAACAGGATTGGGGATCGACTCATGGCGATCGACGCCGGCAAGCAGCCCGCGAAGGCCTCCGGGACGTACCGGATCGGCGGCGACCTCCAGGTCGTCCGGCTGGGCTACGGGGCGATGCAGATCACCGGGCCCGGGGTGTGGGGTGATCCGAAGGATCCCGCGGAGGCGGTCCGGGTGCTCCGCCGGGCGTACGAGCTGGGCGTGACGTTCATCGACACCGCCGACTCGTACGGGCCCTTCGTCAGCGAGCTGCTGATCAAGGAGGCGCTGCACCCGTACGCCGACGACCTGGTCATCGCGACCAAGGCCGGGCTGACCCGCTCCGGCCCAGGCGACTGGCGGCCGGTCGGCCGCCCGGAGTACCTGCGCCAGCAGTGCGAGCTGAGCCTGCGCCACCTGGGCCTGGAGAGCATCGGGCTCTACCAGCTGCACCGGATCGACGCGAAGGTGCCGCTGGCGGAGCAGCTCGGTGAGCTGGCCCTGCTCAAGCAGGAGGGCAAGATCCGGCACATCGGCCTGTCCGAGGTGACGGTGGAGCAGATCGAGGCGGCCCGGAAGATCACCCCGATCGTCTCGGTGCAGAACCTCTACAACCTGGCCGACCGCAGCGCCGAGGACGTGCTCGACCACTGCGAGCGCAACGACCTGGCGTTCATCCCGTGGTTCCCGATCGCCACCGGCAACCTGGCCAGGCCGGGCGGTCCGCTGGACGCCATCGCCAGCGACCACGACGCGACGCCCGCGCAGCTCGCGCTCGCCTGGCTGTTGCGCCGGTCGCCGGTCATGCTTCCCATTCCGGGTACGTCCTCCGTGGCGCACCTGGAGGAGAACGTCGCCGCGGCCGAGGTGCAGCTCACCGACGACGAGTTCGAGGCGCTCGCCAAGGCCGCCTGATCCCCGCGTACGCCGGACGGCCGGCCACCCCCGCTGGGGTGGCCGGCCGTCGCGTGCGTGCTACAGGGCGAAGCAGTTGGGCCGGATCGCGGCGTCGGTGAGCACCTGCCGCACCACCGTGTACGTCGTCCCGTCGAGGATGAGGCCGAGGTGGCCGACCACCCGCAGCGGGCACCACGACTGGATCAGCACGTTGGTCGCGCCGTCGGCGAGGCTGGCGTTGCCGACCGGCCGGACCAGCTCGTCCTGCCAGGTCCGGACGGTGCTCCAGCGCACCGCCCCGGGGGTGTCGTCGCCGCCGTTGAGGTCGGCGAGCAGGTCCGAGCCGATCGACATCTGCTGGCAGGCCACGATGCCGGCGCAGCTGCCCAGCCCGACGAAGGCCAGGATGTTGGCGACGTAGGTGCCCTGTTGCGGGCTGCCGAGGCTGAGGTAGTGGTCGACCTTGGCGGCGCCGCCGAGGAACTTGACGTACCAGCGGGAGACCAGGCCGCCCTCGGAGTGGGTGACCAGGTCCACCTTGGCCGCCCCGGTGCTGGCACGGACCTGGTCGACGTAGGTGGCGAGGGCACGGGCGGATTCGCGGATGTCGCCGAAGCCGAGGTTGGGCAGCTGGTAGATGGAGACCCGGAAGCCGTCGGCGCGCAGCCGGGCGGCGATCGGCTCGTACGCGATGGAGACGCCGATCAGTCCCCCGACGACGATGACGGGGTTGGCGCCGGCGAGGGCGGTCGTTTCGCCGGCTCCGGTGCTGGTGGTTGCCGCGCTCGTGGTGGTGGCGCTGGTGGTGGTGTGGTGGGGGCCGGCCTGGGCGGCGGTGGCCGGGATCAGCAGGGCGGCGACAGCGGTGGTGGCGGTGAGGATCGTTCGGAGCAGCATGGCTGCACCTCCGGTGGGAGGCACCCGGGGAGCCCGGGACGGTGGGTGGGGGGGTTCCGATCGATCGTGGAAACGATGATGCGTGGTCGATTTCACACTCGTCAATGGAAAGTTACGCGCCGGTAACCAGATATCGCGCCGGAGGCACAAACGGTCATAGCGCCCGGTGCCCCGTAACCGTCAACTATGGACGGCGGACGGCGGCACCGTCCCACTCGCCGGCACGTACGCCCTGGGCGACTGAGCCCGCCGGCACCTCGCGCCCCGGCCCTGACCCGGGTCTGGCACCCGCCGGGACGGATGTCCCGGGTGAGCCCTATGGAGCTGATGTCGTAGACGAATCACTGACCGGGCGGCGCGCGGACGGGTCGTGGTCGGCGTCGCACGATGAGTCGTTTATGACATCAGCTCCATAGGGACCCAGCACCCTGTTCCCGGACGGGCGGACCGGACCGGCCCGGCCAGCTCCACCCCGTGTCGGAGCGGCACCCCCGGCGCTACGGCTCCCGCACCGCCCCACGCGCGTCGGTCACGTCGTACCTTCTCTTCACCCGAGCTAGCTGCCCAGCGCCTGCACCCTGGCGATGGTCTCCTGGACGTGCTGCTTCGCCGGCTCACCGCCCTGCGCCGCCTGCGCGAGGGCCTGCCGGTACGCGTCGATCACGCCGATCAGCGGACCGGCCGCCACCCCTTCGAGGGCACCGGCGACCAGCGCCCGCGCCTCGGCGGCGTCCTGCGCCGCGGCGGCCGTCTTGGCCTTCGCCTCGTCCAGCTTCTGGGCCGCCGCCGCCAGCCTCGCCATGATCTGCGCCGCGCTCACACGCCCTCCCCCGGGCTGATCCTCGCCGAGCCGCCTGACGCGGCCGACCACCCCGGCCCGTCACGCCGAGAGCCGGTGACAGATCCTGACACGACGACGGCTCCGGCGGCACCCGTCAGCCGGCGGCGAGCAGGGCGGCGAGGCGGCGCAGCCGTACCCCGGGCACGGTCAGCGCCCGGGCCCAGCCGGCCGGACGCGACCACGTACCCCTCGGCGACCGCGCGCAGCAACTGCTCGTCGTCGGGCTCCTGCCGGACCAGGTGAAGGCGTCGCCCGATCACAAGCGCGGCTTATCGCCGCCGGTCGATCCGGTCCAGGACCGGGTCGTCGCTTCGGAGTGACGATCGAGGTGCGGCCGCCTGCCCCGGGCGGCCCGGAGGGGAGGGGAAACCATGACGGGTAGGGCGGACGTGGTGGTGGTCGGTGGCGGGATCATCGGCCTGACGGCGGCGGTGCGGCTGCGGGAAAGGGGCGCGCGGGTGACCCTGCTGGCCGCCGACGACCCGGCGGACATCGTTTCGGCGGTGGCCGCCGCCGTCTGGTATCCCAGCCATACCGAGGAGGACCCCCGGGTGCTGCGCTGGGCCCGGGAGACCCACACCGAGCTGGGCCGGCAGGCCGCGGCCGGCGTGCCGGGGGTGGTGGCCCGGCCGACCCGGATGCTGCTGCGCCGGCCGTGGGCGGGCCCACCGTGGTGGGCGGCGGCGACCGGCGACCTGGTCGCCACGCTGGGCACCGGGCCGTACTCGACGGAGCTGCGGTTCACCGCGCCGGCCGTGGAGATGCCGCCGTACCTGCGCTGGCTGCAAGAGCGGTTCACCGGCACCGGCGGGCGGTTGCTGCGCGGCCGGCTGGACCGGCTCGCCGACGGCTTCGCCCTGGCCCCGACGGTGGTCAACGCCACCGGCCTCGCCGCCGGCCGGCTCGCCGGCGACCCGGCCGTGCACCCGGTGCGGGGGCAGCTCGTGCTGGTCGCGAACCCGGGGCTGACCACCTCGGTCCGCGACGAGGAGAACCCGGCGGGGATCACCTACGTGCACCCGCGCTGGCACGACGTGGTGCTGGGCGGCACGTTCGAGCCGGGCGAGTGGGACACCCGGCCCGACCCGGCCACCTCGGCGGCGATCCGGCGCCGATGCGTGGCCCTGGTGCCGGAGCTGGCCGCCGCGCCGGTCCTCGGCGAACGGGTCGGGCTGCGGCCGGCACGGCACGGCGGCCCGCGCGTGGCGGTGGCGCCCGGGAGTGCGCCGGGACGCCGGCTGGTGCACGCCTACGGCCACGGCGGTGCGGGGGTCACCCTCTCCTGGGGCTGCGCGGCCGAGGTGGCCCGGCTGGCGCTGGACGACGCGGACGTGCCCCGGCCGGCTCAGCGCAGTACGCGGAACGCCAGCAGGTAGGCGCAGTACACCAGCGGCACCAGCAGGACGCAGATCACGAAGCCGAGCGGCACGAACCGCGACACCGGGGCGTCGCCGTCGAGCACCGGTCGCCCCCACCGGCCGAGCACCAGGTAGCCGGCGACGAACGACGCCACCGGCAGGCCGGCGCACATCGAGGCGTACAGGGTGCCGAGCCCGACCACCGCCAGGCCGGAGGCGACGACCATGACCAGCATCAGCACCGCCCCGGCCAGCGCGGCGCAGGTGTAGACGGCGGCCGCCCGGGCCAGCGGGGACCAGGTCGGCAGCAGCGCGGGCCGCCGGGCCAGCACGTCGGCCTGCTGCCCGTGCCGGTCCGCCTCATCGGCGAGCTGCCCGGCCGCCGCCAGCTCGGGGGCGGCTCCGGCGGGAGGCGCCGCGGCGTCGGCGTCGGCGCCCGACGGGGTGCGGCCGGCGTCGGCCGCGGCAGCGCCGAAGGCCCGGCCGAGCTGGTCGAGGCGCTGCCGCTGGACGGCGAGCCGCTGGCCGAGCTGGTCGGCGGCGGTGTCCAGCGCGCTGCGGCGTTGGGCCGCGGCGGCGACGGCCTTGTCCTCGCCGCGCCGCTGCGCGGAGAGCTGCCGGGCCAGCGCCGCGTACTCCTCGAAGCTGGTCACCTGTCGCCCCCGTCCGTCCCGGGTCCCTCGTGGACGAACGGCACGACCAGCCGGATGCGCTGGTCGTGCCGGTCCACCAGCAGTGCCCGGCCGGCGCGCGGGGTGTAGCTGAGGTCGTGCACGCCCAGGTGCAGGCCGAGCTCGACGCCGGGCACGTTCAGCGCAACCAGGCAGGCGACGTCGTCCCGGTTCTGCGCGCCGCCGAGGTCCTCGGCGAGCCGGCGCAGCCCTCGCCACCAGCCGAGCAGGTGCACCCCGTGTCCCGGCCCCTGGCGCAGCAGGGCCCGTAGGTCGTCGTGACCGGAGCGGAAGGTGGCCGGGTCGGTGGCGCCCAGCACGGCGGAGGCGGCGTCCATGCCGAACACCACGAGGTAGGTCCGGCCGGCGGCGGAGCCGCCGGGCTGGTCCGCAGTGGCGAGGGCGGCGATGCGGTCCGGCAGGGCGGACGCGTCGAGGCGTTCGACCGGATGGCCGGCGGCGGCCAGGGTCATCGCCAGGTCGTCGGCCAGCTCGGCCGTCCCGGCGGCGAGCGGGGCGAGCAGGAAGCAGGCCGTGCCGGGAGCGTGCTGGCGGGCCAGGCTGCGGGTGGCCGCCCGGAGCACGTCGGCACCGGCGGGGGCGGTGCCGACCACGCCCAGGTGCCGGCCGGGGGTGGCGTCCAGGGTGAACCCGGCGGCGCTGCCGGCCACGTCGACCGCGCGGCCCAGCAGGGCGAGCGGCGCGTCGCCGCCAGGTCGCAGCCCGGCCCAGGTGGCGTCGTCGGTCAGCCGCGGCGTCTCGTACCCACGGAAGACGGCGGGTGGCCGCGAGCCCGCCGGGCGGGCCTCCCACAGCTCGTGGCGCAGCGTGGCCAGGTCCCCGGCGGCGGCGTGCGCGTCGGGGAAGCGGACCACGGTGTTCGCGCCCGCCGCGCCGCCGGCGGTGTTGACCACCGCCGAGCCGACTTCCAGGGCCTTCGCCGCGTCGTTCAGCGGGTCGAGCACGCCGCCCCCGCCGGGCAGCGCCACCCGCAGCGGGAACTGGCCGAAGATCGCCTCGGCCCGGCCGTAGAGCGCCTCGACGCCCGTCGTGCCCTGACTGGCCAGCACCAGGTGCAGGCCGTACGAGCGGCCCGTGCGGGCCAACTCCTCCAGCAGATCGACGGCCTGCCGGGCCAGCGCGTCGTTGCCGGCCAAGAGCACCTGGAACTCGTCGACGACGGTGACGATCCGGGGTGGACGGTCGTCCGCGGGCAGGTCGGCGAGCTTGGTGACGCCGTGCCGCTTGAGCAGGTCGGCCCGCCGGGTCAGCTCCGCGCGCAGTTCCCGCAGCACGGCCACGCCGTACTCGCGGTCGGATTCGATGCCGACGGCGCGGGCGTGCGGCAGCCAGGACGGGTCGCGCTCGGTGGGGACGAACTCGGTGAAGCTCACCCCCTCCTTGAAGTCGAGCAGGAGGAGCTGGAGTTCCGCCGGGGCGTACCGGGCGGCCAGCCCGTGGAGCACGTCGAGCAGGAACACCGTCTTGCCCGCCCCGGTGCGACCACCGACCAGCCAGTGCGGGGTGGCATCGTCGAAGGCGACCGTCAACTGCTCCCGACCGGCCCGGCCGAGCACCGTACGCAGCCCGGGTCCGGCCGATTCCGCCCACCGCCGCGCGGGGAGCAGGTCGGTGAAGCGCAGCGCCTCTGCGCGGCGGGTGGCCGTGGCGAGCCGGGCACCGAGCGCGGCCACCGACGCGGCCGACGGGTCCCCGTCGAGCAGCACCGCGGCGGCCAGCCCGGTGCCGTCTGCGCTGTACGGCTGCCCGGGCGGGTCGCCGACCAGCGCGTACCGCTCGTTGAGCCGGAGCTGGGTGGTCGCGCCCAGCGGCGGCGGGGCGTCGCCCGGGCCGGCCGGCGGGTACCCGGCGAGCAGGACGCAGACCGCGGCGGCCGGCCCGGCGTGGGTCAGCGCGGCGAGCCGGGCCAGCTCCCGCGGCGGCGGCGCGGAGGCGACGACGAGCAGCAGCAGCTCCCGCCCGGCCGGACCGGCCTGCTGGGCGGCGCGGGCGTGCCGCTCCGCCTCATCGAGCAGGGCGGCCACGTCGGCGGCGGTGGTGGCCGGCGGGGCGAGCACCCCGGCGTCGAGCAGCGGGCGCAGCGGCAGGAAGGTGGCCCCGAAGGCGGCCGTGTCGATCCCGGCGACCCGGACCGCGCCGGCCGGGGCGGCGGCGAGCAGCCGGACGACCACGGCCCGCAGCAGTTCGCCGACCCGGGGGTCCCGGGCGTCGCAGTCCACCGCGAGGTGGGCGCCGCCGGCCAGCGACAGCAGCACCGGGAAGCCACCGTCCAGGGTGGTGGCCTCGCCGACGCGCACCGGCACCGGGGAGGCGGTGAGGTCGGCACCGCCGGGCGGGCCGGCGAGGTCGGCGCCGACCCGGGCCAGCCGGGCGACCAGTTCCGCGTTGTCCGGGGCCGGTGGCCCGGCCGCGGCGAGCGCCCGGCGGGCGTTCTCCCACCGCCGTACGGCCTCGCGGTGCGCGGCGACCGCCTGCCCGTACGCCGTCGCGAGCCTGCCCACCCTCTGCCCCCCGACGCCGCCGCGGTCCCGATCGAGGGGAACCCTAACGGACGCGCGCCGGCCCGGCACGGCGCGCGGCGCACCGAGGGTTGGTCGACTGTTCACCTCGCCGCCGCCGGTCCCGCCGGCATCGTTGGCCTGGTCCGACTTGCCTGCTCAGGGAACGACAACGGTGAACAGGAAAGGCGACGACGTGACCTCCTCCCCCATCTCCCGGCGCGCGGTCCTGCGCGGCGGCGCAGCCGGCGGCCTCGGCATCGTGGTGGCCGGCAACCTGGAAGCGATCGCGGGGCCGGTGGCGGCCCACGCCGCCACCCGTCCGGCCGTCGGCTACGGCGAGCTCGTGCCGGACCCGGCGGGTCTGCTGGCGCTGCCGCCCGGCTTCTCGTACACCATCGTGGCGCAGGCCGGCGCGACCCTGCTGGAGTCCGGGCAGCCGACCCCGAGCGACGCCGACGGCACCGGCTGCTTCCTCGGCCGCGAAGGCTCGGTGCTGGTCAACAACCACGAGATCGGCGGCGGCGAACCGTACCCGGTGCCCGCCCTGGCCGGCCTCACCTATGACCCGGGCGCCCAGGGCGGCACCACCACCATCGAGGTGGACGGGCACGGCCGGCGGCTGCGTGAGTACGTCAGCGTGGCCGGCACGCACAACAACTGCGCCGGCGGCATCACCCCGTGGGGCACCTGGCTGACCTGCGAGGAGACCGAGCAGCGCAAGGGCGGGAAGTTCCTCTACGACCACGGGTACGTTTTCGAGGTCGACCCGCACGACCGGGCGGCCAACCAGAACCCGGTGCCGCTGAAGTTCCTCGGCCGCTACTCGCACGAGGCGGTGGCGGTCGACCCGTACACCCACTCGATCTTCCTGACCGAGGACGCCGGCGGGCCGAACGGCCTCTACTTCCGGTGGACGCCGCCGGCCGGCTTCCGGGGAGGCAAGGGCGCACTGCGGGCGCTGGCCCAGCGCCCCGACGGCGACACCGCGGGCAGCCTCCAGGCGATGAGCTGCTACCTGGGCAGCCAGCACGTCGCCGACCTGTCCGAGGCCACCACGCCGGGCACCCGGTACAAGGTGGAGTGGGTGGACGTGCCGGACCGGGACGCGAAGACCGTCTCGGTGCGCAAGCAGTTCACCGACGAGCAGGTCACCCGCAGCCGCAAGCTGGAGGGCGCCTGGTGGGCCGACGGCGGGGCGTACTTCGTGGCCAGCTTCGCCCGGCTCTCCGACGGCAGCACCAACGAGCACGACGGCCAGGTCTGGTTCTACGACCCGCGCACCGAGACGGTCACCCTGAAGACCATCTTCGGGGTCAACCAGGACCCGGACGCCGACAACGGCAACTTCGACGGGCCGGACAACATCACCGTCTCCCCGTACGGCGGGGTGATCCTGGCCGAGGACGGCGAGGGGGTGTCCCACCTGGTCGGGGTGACCGCGCAGGGCAAGGCGTACCCGCTGGCCCGCAACGAGCTCAACGACAGCGAGTTCACCGGCCCGACGTTCAGCGCGGACGGGAAGATCCTCTTCGCCAACATCCAGTCCCCGGGCTACGTCTTCGCCATCACCGGCCCGTGGGGCCGGCCGAGCAACGCCGACGTCTGACCAGGGATTCCCAGCCGGCCGGCGGCCCTCACGAGGGGCCGCCGGCCGTCCGGTCAGGCGGGCCGCCCGGGCCGGGCACCCACTCCCGCAGTGGGAGTGGCCGCCCGGCCGCCCGACCCGGTCCGAGGCCGAGCCGGTAATCGGGAGCCGACGCTATGGAGCTGATGTCGTAGGCGAATCAGCCGGGCGGCCGGCGATCGCCTCTATCGCGCGGATGTGCCGGTAGGCGATCCAGAGTGGCGGGAACGCGCCGACGGCGAACGACAGGTCGACCACCGTCCAGAACCAGGGAATATCCCGGATCGGGCCGCAGATCAGGGCCAGCGGCACGATCCCGGCGCAGGCGATCATGCCGAGCTGGACGACCCACACGTTGCGCACCGGGTCCCGCAGCGGTCCCCAGAACGCCACCGCGAGCACCAGGTGGGCGAAGGCGAGCCAGTCGGTCCCGTACAGCATGAAGGGGTAGCGGTCCCCGGTCTCCACCAGTCCGGTGTGGACCCGCTCGATCCAGCCGACGAGCGCCGGGAGCTGACCGGCGAGCGGGTCGAGCGCCCGCAGGAGCCAGCGCACCTCGATCTCCAGTGGAAACGCGGTCACCCCGCTGAGGAACAGACCCACCACCACGACCCACAGCCACCCACGCACCCGGCGCAGACGCTTCTCGACGTCCATGACCGCAGCGTAACGATGATCTTCGTGGCGTCTCGTCCCGAACGAGTCGAACCCGGGCCGGAGGACCATGTCCTCGCTCACACCCGAAGACCACGGCCGGGCGGACCGCCGGCTGGGAGCCGGGCCGCCGACCGTGCCGGCCCGTTCAGTCGGAGCAGGGGCAGTCGGCCAGGTGGGCGGCCTTCCGGCTCCCACCCGTGAGCCGGGGCCGCCGGCGCCGGGGCGGCGCGCAGCCGGCGCACTCGTCGGCCGCGCGGACCGCCTGGCTGGACCGCAGCCGACCCGACCCCGGGCGGAGCCCGGCCAGGCGCAGGCCGGACGGCGGACCCCCGACCGGCAGGGCCCGGCGAGGCGCGACCGCCGTGGCCGTGGTCGCCGTGGGGGCCACCGCGGCCGTGGTGGCGGCGGCCGTGGTCGCGGCGGCCGTGGTCGCGGGCCGGACGATGCGGGCGGCGGTGGCGGCGACCCGGTGCACCGGACGGCGGACGGCGGGCGCGGCCATGGCCAGGGTGACCCGGCGGCGCACCCGGCCGTCGCGCAGCCGGTCCAGCGCCATGGCCGCGACGGCAGTCGCGACGGCGGTGACCGCGCCGGCCAGCACCAGGGTCTGCCGGGGCCCGGCGTGCTCGGAGAGCCAGCCGAGCAGGGGCGCGCCGACCGCAGCGGAGACCGAGCCGGTGACCGCGAGGGCGGCCAGCACCCGACCGCGCATGGCGTAGTCGGTGTCGAGCTGGGCGCGGGCGCCGACCGTGGTGTCGATGATCACCGCGGCGGCGGCGACGGGGAGGATCACCGCGGCGAAGCTCATGGTGCCCGGGGCCAGGCCGGCGACGATCTGGAGCACGCTGGCCAGCAGGCCGGCGCCGACCAGCATGCCGTAACCCAGCTCGCGGCGGCGGGCCGCGACGAGCGCGCCGAGTACCGTGCCGACCGCGAAGACGGTGGAGAGCAGGCCGTAGCCGGACGCCCCGCCGTGCAGCGGGCCGTCGCTCATCGCCGCCATGGTCACCTGGTAGTTGCGTCCCAGGCTGCCCAGCACGAACGACAGCGCCAACGCCACCAGCACCACCGGCTGGCGCAGCAGGTAACGGAAGCCGGCCCGGACCCCGCCGGTCGCCGGCGCCGGATCGGTCGCGGCCGGCTCCCCGGCGTGCCGCTCCCGGTCCCGTACCGCGAACAGGGCCGCCACCACCGCGACGAAGCTGACCGCGTTGATCAGGAAGAGCAACGCCGGGCCGACGGCGGCGACCACCACGGCGCCCACACTCATGCCCAGGATGCGCCCGGCCGAGTTGGTGAGCGAGCCCAGCGCCAGCGCGTTGCCGAGACTCTCCCGGTCGACCAGCGTCGAGGCCCAGCGGCCCGCCACCGGGCCCTCGATCGCCGACACCGCGCCGGTGACCAGGGAAATCGCGAAGATCGCCGGAAGGCCGCCCGCGCCCGTGATGGCGACCACGGCCAACCCGGCGGCCAGACAGGCGTGCGCGGCCTGGGCGCCGATCAGCAGCGGCTTGGCCGGCAGCCGGTCGGCCAACGCACCACCCCAGACGCTGAGCAGCAGCGTGGGCAGGGCCTGGAGCAGGACGGCGAGACCCATCGAGGTCGCCGACCCGGTCGCCGACAGGACGTACCAGTTGACCCCGAGCACCTGCATCCAGGTGCCGATCACGGAGACGAATCCCGCGCCCGCCCAGATCCGGTAGTTCCGGTGGCGCAGTGCGGCGAACGTGCTTCCGAGGGCCACGAGGGCCTCCCCGTCCAGACGACGACATGACGAAGCCGAACCCACGGCGGGTTCGGCAGCGGCCAAGTCTGCCGCTCCTTAAACCGATTTGCCGGCTTCGTGAGCAGGCTCACCGGTTCGACGGCGTCGAGGGCGGGCACGCGTCGTCATGCCGGCAGCCCCCGGTACGGACCGGACACCGACACCAGACACCCCGGTCCGGGACGGGTGCGTCCGGACCGGGGTGCGGGCGCGGGTGGCGCCTCTGGTCAGCGGGCGGCGAGCGGCTGGCGGGCCGGATCCACCGGGGCGGGGAGGGTGCCGACCCCACCCAGGTAGGAGTGGATCGCGGCGGCGGCGGCCCGCCCCTCGGCGATGGCCCAGACGATCAACGAGGCGCCCCGGTGCATGTCACCGGCGACGAAGACCCCGTCGGCGTCGGTCTGCCAGTCCGGCCGGGCGTCCACCGCCCCGCGAGTGTTGCGGGCCACCCCGAACTGGGCCAGCAGCGGCTGCTCCTCGGTGCCGTCGAAACCGATCGCCAGCAGCACCAGGTCGGCCGGCAGCTCCCGCTCGGAGCCGGGCAGCGCGGTGACGATGCGCCGGCCGTCCCGCTTCTCCACGGTCACCTCGGCGATCCGCACGCCCTTCACCTGGCCGGTGCCGTCGTCGACGAACTCCTGCACCGCGACGGCGAAGACCCGATCACCGCCCTCCTCATGCGCCGGGTAATTGCGCAGCACCCACGGCCAGGTCGGCCACGGGTCGCGCTCGGCGTCCCGGCTGGTCGGCGGCTCCGGGTAGAGGTCGAGCTGGTGGACGCCGGCCGCGCCCTGCCGGTGGGCCACGCCGAGGCAGTCGGCGGCGGTGTCGCCACCACCGATGATCACCACGTGCCTGCCGGCCGCGTCGATCGGGGTGCCGTCCGGGAGCACGGCCAGCGCCGGGCGGCCCTCGCCGGCCGCCGCCACCACGCGGTTGGCGGCCACCAGGTGCGCCATCGCCTGGTGCACCCCGCGCAGCTCGCGGCCCGGCGTCTCCGGGGTGTCCCGACCCTGCAACGCGCCGCAGGCCAGCAGCACCGCGTCATGCTCGGCGCGCAACTGCTCGGCGGTGACGTCGACGCCGACGTTCACCCTGGTGCGGAACTGGACGCCCTCGGCGGCGAGCTGGGCCAGCCGCGTGTCGATGTGCTGCTTCTCCAGCTTGAAGTCCGGGATGCCGTACCGGAGCAGGCCGCCGATCGCGTCGTCACGCTCGTACACGGTGACGGCGTGACCGGCGCGGGCGAGCTGCTGCGCGGCGGCGAGCCCGGCGGGCCCGGAACCCACCACGGCCACCGACCGGCCGGTCGGCGCCGGCACCGGGCGGGGCCGCAGCCCGCCGCGGGCCACCACCGCGTTGGCGATCTCCACCTCGACCTGCTTGATGGTGACCGGCTGCTGGCCGCCGAGGCCGAGCACACACGCCGCCTCGCAGGGCGCCGGGCACAGCCGGCCGGTGAACTCCGGGAAGTTGTTGGTGGCGTGCAGCGACTCCACCGCGGCGTCCCAGTTGCCGGTCCGGACCAGGTCGTTCCAGTCCGGGATGCGGTTGCCGAGCGGGCAGCCGTCGTGGCAGAACGGGATGCCGCAGTCCATGCACCGGGTGGCCTGCTCGCGGATCAGCTCCTCACCGGCCGGCGGGTACACCTCCCGCCAGTCCGAGATCCGCACCGGCACCGGGCGGCGCGCCGGCAGCCGCCGGTCGTAGCGCAGGAAACCGTTCGGGTCAGGCACGAGCCACCTCCTGGGCGCCCGCCCGCGGGGCGGGCGGCACCGGCATGGACGAAGCGGAAGGCGCCGACTGCGGTGTCGGGGCGGCCTGCGCCGCCAATGCGCTCATCACCGCGTCGTCGACGTCACGGCCGGCGGCTTCGGCGGCCCGCATGATCTCCAGCACCCGGCGGTAGTCCCGGGGCACCACGGCCGTGAACTCCTCCACCGCCTCCGGCCAACGCTTCAACAGCTCCCCGGCGACCGCCGAGTCGGTCTCGGCGAAGTGTCGCTGCACCAGCTCGTGCAGCCGGTCCCGCTCCTCGGGGCGCAGCGGGGCGAGGTCGACCAGCTCGGTGTTCACCCGCGGCCGGCCGAGCCGCCACACGAACGCGGTGCCGCCGGACATGCCGGCGGCGAAGTTGCGCCCGGTCTCGCCGAGCACCACCACCGTGCCGCCGGTCATGTACTCGCAGCCGTGGTCGCCGACGCCCTCGACGACGGCCACCGCGCCCGAGTTGCGCACCGCGAAGCGCTCGCCGACCCGGCCGCGCAGGAAGACCTCGCCGCCGGTCGCGCCGTACAGGATGGTGTTGCCGGCGATGATCTGGTCCTCGGCCCGCGCCCCCGGCCCGGCCTCGCCGTCGACGAACGGCGCCGCGGGGTCCGGGCGGACGATGAGCCGGCCGCCGGAGAGGCCCTTGCCGACGTAGTCGTTGGCGTCGCCGTGCAGCCGCAGGGTCACCCCGCGCGGCAGGAACGCGCCGAAGGACTGCCCGGCGGTGCCGCGCAGCAGGAACTCGACGGTGTCCTCCGCGAGGCCGGCGCCGCCGAAGCGGCGGGTCACCTCGCCGCCGAGCATCGCGCCGACGCTGCGGTGCTCGTTGCGCACCGCCACCTCCACCCGGACCGGCGTGCCGTCGCGCAACGCCGGCTCGGCGAGGGCGATCAGCTCGTTGTCCAGGGCCAGCTCCAGGCCGTGGTCCTGGGCCCGGATGCCGCGCCGCGCAGCGTCCGCCGGCAGCTCCGGCAGCTGGAGTACGGGCGACAGGTTCAGCCCGTGCCCCTTCCAGTGGTCGATCGCCGGGGTGACGTCGAGCAGCTCGGTCTGCCCGATCGCCTCCTCGATCGACCGGAAGCCCAGCTCGGCCAGGTAGCCCCGGACCTCCTCGGCGAGGAAGAGGAAGAAGTTCTCCACGAACTCCGGCTTGCCGGTGAACCGCTCGCGCAGCACCGGGTTCTGGGTGGCGATGCCGACCGGGCAGGTGTCCAGGTGGCAGACCCGCATCATCACGCAGCCCTCGACGATCAGCGGGGCGGTGGCGAAGCCGAACTCCTCCGCGCCGAGCAGCGCCGCGATGAGCACGTCCCGCCCGGTCTTGAGCTGGCCGTCGACCTGCACGGTGACCCGGTCGCGGAGCTTGTTGAGCAGCAGCGTCTGCTGCGCCTCGGCCAGGCCCAGCTCCCACGGGGTGCCGGCGTGCTTGAGCGAGTTCAGCGGGGACGCGCCGGTGCCACCGTCGTGGCCGGAGATCAGGATGACGTCGGCCTTCAGCTTGGCGACGCCTGCCGCGACGGTGCCCACGCCGACCTCGCTGACCAGCTTGACGTGCACCCGGGCGGCCGGGTTGACGCACTTCAGGTCGTGCACGAGCTGGGCGAGGTCCTCGATGGAGTAGATGTCGTGGTGCGGCGGCGGGGAGATCAGGCCGACGCCCGGGGTGGCGTGCCGGGTCCGGGCGATCCACGGCCAGACCTTGTTGCCGGGGAGCTGACCGCCCTCGCCGGGCTTCGCGCCCTGCGCCATCTTGATCTGCAGGTCATCGGCGTTGACCAGGTATTCGCTGGTCACGCCGAACCGGCCGCTGGCGATCTGCTTGACCGCGGAGCGGCGCTCCGGGTCGTGCAGCCGGTCGACGTCCTCGCCGCCCTCGCCGGTGTTGGACTTGCCGCCGAGGCGGTTCATCGCGATGGCCAGGGTCTCGTGCGCCTCCGCCGAGATCGACCCGTACGACATGGCGCCGGTGGCGAACCGCTTGACGATCTCGCTCGCCGGCTCGACCTCGTCCAGCGGCACCGGCGGGCGTACCCCGGTGCGCAGGGTGAACAGGCCGCGCAGCGAGCCGGCCTGCGCGGCCAGCTCGTCGACCTTGGCGGTGTACTGCCGGAAGACGTCGTACTGGCGGCTGCGGGTGGCGTGCTGCAACAGGAAGACCGTCTCCGGGTTGAACAGGTGCAGCTCACCCTCGCGGCGCCACTGGTACTCGCCGCCGACCTCCAGC
This sequence comes from Micromonospora sp. NBC_00898, assembly GCF_045207895.1. Classification (NCBI taxonomy): domain Bacteria; kingdom Bacillati; phylum Actinomycetota; class Actinomycetes; order Micromonosporales; family Micromonosporaceae; genus Micromonospora; species Micromonospora sp. NBC_00898. The sequence goes on along the minus strand of NZ_CP108775.1, from coordinate 572,327 downwards.
CGGTCGGAGCCCTGCGCGCCCGGGGCCGGCCAGGCCAGGGCGTGCCGGGCGGCGACCTCGGCGTGGATCTCGTTCAGCCCGATCCCGCTGATCTTGCTCGGGGTGCCTCGGAAGTAGCGCTCGACCAGGCGGGTGTCCAGGCCGACCGCCTCGAAGACCTGCGCGCCGCAGTACGACGACACGGTCGAGATGCCCATCTTGGACATGATCTTCAGGACGCCCTTGCCGAGCGCCTTGACGTAGTTGCGGATCGCCTTTCCCGGGTCGACGCCGACCAGCGCGCCGGTGGAGATCATGTCCTCCACCGACTCGAAGGCCAGGTACGGGTTGACCGCCGCCGCGCCGTACCCGATGAGCACCGCCGCGTGGTGCACCTCCCGGCAGTCGCCGGACTCCACGATCAGCGCCACCTGGGTCCGCGTCTGCTCGCGGACCAGGTGCTGGTGCACCGCCGCGGTCAGCAACAGCGACGGGATCGGCGCCAGGTCGGCGTTGGAGTCCCGGTCCGACAGGACCAGGATCCGCACGCCGTCCTCGATCGCCTCGGAGACGTGCCGGCAGATCTCGGTCAGCCGGGCCTTGATCCCGGGGCCGCCGTCGCGGACCCGGTAGAGCCCGGAGACCCGGACCGCCTTGAAGCCGGGCAGGTCGCCGTCCTCGTCGATGGAGAGGATCTTGGCCAGCTCGTCGTTGTCGATCACCGGGTAGGGCAGCACGATCTGCCGGCAGCTCGCCGGGCCCGGGTCGAGCAGGTTACCCTCCGGCCCGATGGTCGACGCCAGGCTGGTCACCAGCTCCTCCCGGATGGCATCCAGCGGCGGGTTGGTGACCTGGGCGAAGAGCTGGTGGAAGTAGTCGTAGAGCAGCCGCGGCCGGGTGGACAGCGGGGCGATCGGGGTGTCCGTGCCCATCGAGCCGATCGGCTCCGCGCCCACCCGCGCCATCGGCGCGAGCAGAATCTTCAGCTCCTCCTCGGTGTAGCCGAAGGTCTGCTGGCGGCGGCGCACCGAGTCGTGGGTGTAGACGATGTGCTCACGCGGCGGCAGGTCGCCCAGGTCGATCAGGCCGGCGTGCAGCCAGTCGTCGTACGGCTGGGCGGCGGCCAGCTCCGTCTTGATCTCGTCGTCGGAGACGATCCGGTGGTTGACCGTGTCGACGAGGAACATCTTCCCCGGCTGGAGCCGCCCCTTGGCGACCACCCGGGCCGGGTCGAGGTCGAGCACACCCGCCTCGCTGCCCAGCACCACAAGACCGTCGGCGGTGCGCCACCAGCGGCCCGGGCGCAGCCCGTTGCGGTCCAGCACCGCGCCGACGATCTCGCCGTCGGTGAAGGCGACCGAGGCCGGCCCGTCCCAGGGCTCCATCAGGCTGGCGTGGAAGCGGTAGAAAGCGCGCTTGTCGGCGCGCATGTCCGGGTCGTTCTCCCAGGCCTCCGGGATCATCATCAGCACCGCGTGCGGCAGGCTCCGGCCGGACAGGTGCAGCAACTCCAGCACCTCGTCGAAGTTGGCCGAGTCGGAGGCGCCCGGGGTGCAGACCGGGAAGACCCGGCGGATGTTGCCCGGCAGGTGCCCGCCGGCCCCGCCGGCGGCTGAGGAACCGCCGCTGAGCATCGATTCTCGTGCCTGCATCCAGTTCCGGTTGCCGCGGATCGTGTTGATCTCGCCGTTGTGCGCGATGAACCGGTACGGGTGGGCCAGCGGCCAGGACGGGAAGGTGTTGGTGGAGAAGCGCGAGTGCACCAGCGCGATCGCGCTGACCACCCGGGAGTCGGTCAGCTCCGGGTAGTACGCCGGAAGCTGGTCCGGGGTGAGCATGCCCTTCCAGACCATGGTCCGCCCGGACAGCGACGGGAAGTACGCCGACGCGCCCCGCTCGGCGGTCTCCCGCTCGGCCTGCTTGCGCACGCAGAACGCCACCCGGTCCAGGTCCAGCCCGGTCAGCGCCGACCCGGCCGGGCCGGCCGGCGAGTCGGTCAGCCGGTGCGCGGCGAGGAAGAGCTGCCGGACCCGGGGCATCGCCGCGAGCGCGGTCTCGCCCAGGCCGCTCGGGTCGGTGGGCACGTCCCGCCAGCCGAGCACGTCGGCACCCTCGACCAGGGCGTACTTCTCCACCACCCGGCGCGCGAGGGCTTCGCCGCCGTCGTCGTCGGGCAGGAAGACCAGTCCGGTGGCGTACTGGCCGGCGGGCGGCAGCGGGAAGTCGACCACGGCGCGCAGGAACGCGTCCGGCACCTGGATCATGATGCCGGCGCCGTCACCGGTGTTGTGCTCCGCGCCCCGGGCGCCCCGGTGGTCCAGCCGGCAGAGCGCGCCGAGACCGTTGGCGACGACCTCGTGCGACCGGCGTCCGTGCAGGTCGGCCACGAAGGCCACACCGCACGCGTCGTGCTCCTGCGCGGGGTCGTAGAGCCCCGTCGCGGGCGGGGCCGACTGCGGGCTGTGAGGGTACGGAAAGGCCACCGGGCCTCCTGTCGTCACTCAGGTTGGATCATGGTCGGGACGACGTCGGCCCTTGTGGGTTTATTGAGTCTACGTTAGGGCGGCCGACACAAGGCCAGTTCGGATTGATCACACTTCCAGAATCTGGGACGTGTAGTCTCGCGCGGTGGATGTCGTACGCGCTGAGCTGTTCGACCGGTTGGAGCGTTTCTACGACGCGGTGCCCCGCGACGGCGCCCGCACCGAAGAATACGGCGCGCTGGTGCTCTTCGTCCGGGACGGCGCCGGCTGGCCGTTCTACGCCCGGCCCCGGCTCGACGCCACACAGCCGCCGTCGCTGGCCGACGTCACCGCCGTCCGGGCCCGCCAGCGGGAGCTCGGGCTGCCCGAGGCGTTCGAGTGGGTGCACGAGGTCACCCCCGACCTGCTCGCCGTAGCCCGCTCGGCGGGGCTGACCGTGCTGGAGGCGCCGCTGATGGTGCTCGACCCGGCCGGGCCGCCGGACCCGGCGACGTTCGGCGACGTAGCGGTGCGGGTCCTCGACCCGAGCTCCCCCGGTTTCGCCGCGGACGTGGCGATCCGGCGGGCCGTCGCGGCGGTCGGCTTCTCCAACGGCGGGACCGCGCGTGGGGAGGCCGGACCGGCGGAACGGGACGCGACGGTGGCCAGCCTCGACGTGGCCGCGCTCGAGGAGGAGGCCGTCCGGGTCGCGGACGGCCGGCGGATCTCGGTGCTCGCGGCGACCGCAGCCGAGGGGGCGCTGGCCAGCGGGATGGCGATGCGGGTCGGCGACGTCGCGGAGATCGCCGGGGTGGCCACCCTGCCGGTCGCCCGCCGCCGCGGCCTCGGCGCCGCGGTCACCGCCGCCCTGGCCCGTGAGCTGCGCACCGCCGGCACCGACCTGATCTTCCTCTCCGCCGGCAGCGAGGAGATCGCCCGCGTCTACCTGCGGGTCGGCTTCCGCCGCGTCGGCACCGCCTGCATCGCCGAACCGGCCGCCCTCATCGGCTGACCGGGCGGCTCGCCGGCGTCCGCCTCCGCTCCCGGAGGGTCAGACCGGCGGGTGCCACTGGGCGGCGGCGGAGGCGGCGGTGTTGCGCAGCCGGGGGCTGATCGTGCCGAGGGCGGCGTCACGGGCCCGCAGGGCCAGCCGGCCCCGGGTCTGCAACACCGCGGACATCCGGCGGGTCTGCCGGACCATGGTCGCCGCGCGGGGGCGGCGCAGCCGGTCGTACGACACCACGGCGTCGGGCAGCCGGGACTCGCGCAGCAGTGCGGAGAGGGTCGCGGCGTCCTCGAAGGCGAGGCACGCGCCCTGCCCGAGGTGCGGCGGCATGGCGTGCGCGGCGTCGCCGAGCAGCACCACGCCACCCGGGCCGGCCGGGAAGCCGTACGCCCGGGGCAGTGGACGCAGCTCGCGGATCTCCTGCTGGACCAGGTCGGCCGGGTCGGTGGCGTCGAGCAGCTCGGCGATCGGCGCGGGCCAGCCCGCGTACCAGCGCTTGAGCAGGGCGAGCTGGGTCTCCGGCGGCTCGGGGCGGGGCGCCCCGGCCGCGGTGGCCACCCAGTAGATGCCGCCCCGGCTGGAGCCGCCGGCGGTGCCCCGCTCCCCGAGCGAGGCGGCCACGAAGCGGTAGCCCGCGCCCAGCGTCTCCCCGCCCACCGGCTGGTCGGCGGGGAGTTTCGGCGCCCGGTACCAGGGGATCACCGCCCGCCAGGCGGCGCAGCCGGAGCTGACCACCCCCGACTCGGGGGCGAGCTGGCGGCGGATCTCGCTGTCGGTGCCGTCGGCGGCGACCACCAGGTCCGCCTCGACGGTGTGCCGGCCGTCGCCGACCGCCGGCCGCTCGCCGGCGGCCGCGCGCACCGTTCGGACGGTCACCCCGGTCCGCAGCTCCACCCGGTCACCGAGGCCGGCGATCAGCGCGTCGTGCAGGTCCTCCCGGTGCACCACCACCGGCATCCGCTCGGCCGGCGTCGGGCGGGGCTGTGCCAGCCAGTGCCCGTCCGGCCGGCGGACGCCGCCGTCGGCCAGCGGCGTGGCGATCGCGTCCAGGCCGGCGCCGAGGCCCAGGGCGCGCAGCGCGCGTACCCCGTTGGGCCAGAGCACGACGGCGGTCGGTTCCGGGCGGACCCGGTCGGCCCGTTCGAGGAGGGTGACCGACCACCCGGACCGGGCCAACGCGCCGGCCACCGCCAGCCCGCCGAGCCCGGCGCCGACCACCACCGCGGTACGCATCGCCGTCCCGCTCAGCTGTCCCGGTCGGCGGGGCGGGCGCCGGCGGCGCCGGCCCGGTCCTCGGGGACCGCGGCGTCCTCGGCCGGGGCCGGCTCGACCTCGGTACCTGCCGGGGTGGCGGCGGGCTCAGCCTCGGCCTGCTCGGCGGTCCCGGCCGGCTCGGTCCCGGCGCGGTCGGCGGCCTCCGCCGCCGTGGCGTCCCCGGTCGTGGCCGGCGCGTCCGTCGGCTCGTCGGGGACCTCCCCGGTCTCCTGGTACGCGCGGAACTGCTCCTCGCCGACCACCCGGTAGCCCTCCGGGGCGACCGCCCGCGGCCCGGCCTCCCGGGCGGAGAGGTCGACCTGCGACACGTCGCCGCCGGCCGGCGGGACCGGTGTCGCCGGGGTGCCGACCGGGATGAGGTACTCCCGCGGACCGCGGACCCGGAGGAAGTAGATCAGCGCGCCGAGGAAGACCAGCATGGCGGTCCAGACGTTGAGCCGCAGGCCGAGGATGTGGTTCGCCTCGTCGGTACGCATCAGCTCGATCCAGAACCGGCCCGCGGTGTAGCCCATCACGTACAACGCGAACGCCCGACCCTTCCCCAGCCGCAGCTTCCGGTCGAGGACGAGGACCAGCACGGCGACGCCGATGTTCCACAGCGCCTCGTAGAGGAAGGTCGGGTGGTAGAGGCCCGGCTGGAGGACCGGGTTGCCGGCGTCGTCGCGCAGCGCGTGCCCGGGGTTGTCCGGGTCCATCACGTGCACCTCGAGCCCCCACGGCAGGGACGTGCGGCCGCCGTACAGCTCGTTGTTGAACCAGTTGCCGAACCGGCCGACGGCCTGGGCCAGCGGCAGGCCCGGCGCCAGCGCGTCGGCGACCACGGCGAACGGGATGCCGAGCTGTCGCGCGGCGATCCAGGCGCCGAGCGCGCCACCGGCGACCGCGCCCCAGATGCCGAGACCGCCCTCCCAGATCGCGAACGCCTTGAGCGGCTGCCCGCCGGCGCCGAAGTACTTCTCCGGCGAGGTGATCACGTGGTAGATCCGGGCGCCGATGATGCCGGTCGGCACCGCCCAGACCGCGATGTCGAGCACCGCGCCGGGGGCCACGCCCCGCTGGCGCAGCCGGCGTTCGGTGACCACGCAGGCCACCGCGATGCCGACGATGATGCAGAGCGCGTACGCCCGGATCGGGACCGGTCCGAGCTGCCAGACGGCGGTGCTGGGGCTGGGCAGGGCCGCCAGTGGGGTCATCGGGGCGTTGGTCACGGGTGCACACGCTACCGGGGTGGACCGGCTCCGCGGCACCCCGGTCCGGTCGGCTTCGCCGGGCGGCTGACTTCTGGTTTGCACGGTCGTAGGCTCTTTGTCCATGGGCGCGCTCACCTGGGCGGTCGCGGCGGTCGTCAGCGACGACGCCGGTCGGGTGCTGCTCTGCCGGCAGGGCCGGGGCGAGCGACGTTGGGGGCTGCCCGGCGGGCGGCTGCGCCGGGACGAGAGCCCGGCCGCGGCGGTGCTCCGCAACATCCGCGCGGAGACCGGCTGGGAGATCGCGGCCGTGGACCTGGTGGGCCTCTACCGGCTCGGCGAGCGCGGCGCCGCTCCGCCCGCCGCCGGCCGGTGCGGGCCGCTGCCGGACGTGCTGGTGCACGTCTTCCGCGCCCGGGTGACCGGCGCTACGCCGACGGCGGACCCGGCGGGTGGCTGCCACCTGGGCTGGCACGCCCCGGCCGACCTGCCGGACGCCGTCACCCCGATCACCCGGGCCGCCGTCGCCGACGCGCTGGCCGGCCGGTCCGGGGTGCTGCGGGACGCCGGGCGGGAGCCGGCCCGGCCGCCCGGCGCGGAGGCTCCCGGGCGACGCGGCCGGCCCGCGCCGGCCGGTGAGCCGGCACCGCCGGGGCAACGGACCGAGGCGCCCGATGAGGCGGCGCCGTCCGGGCAGCGACCGGAGGCGGACGGCCTGCGGACGACCCCGCGCTGAGCGTGCGGGGGCAGGCTGCCTGGCGGTCCCTTTGGAGCTGATGTCGCAGACGATTCAGCCGCCCGCCTGGCCGGCCCCCTCCGCACCAGCCGGGCCCGCCGACCCGGACGCCGGTCAGCAGCGTGATGTCATGAACGATTCAGCTCCAAAGGCGACCGCGGGCCAACCGTTTCCGGCCGGAACGGCCGCCCGGCAGGGCGTCGGGGCCGGCCGGGCCAGCTCGCCGACCGGATCAGGCCGAGCGCCGCCAGGGCACGGCCCGAGGTCAGCGGACCGGGTTGCGCACGCCCTCGGCGAGCTCGGCGCTGAGCGTACGCAGCGCGGCCAGGCCGGCGGCCTGGTCCGGCGCGTCGAGCAGGCAGCGGACCAGGGCGCTGCCGACGATGACGCCGTCGGCGTACCCGGCGACGGTGCCGGCCTGCGCGCCGGTGCCCACGCCGAGCCCCACGCCGACCGGCAGGTCGGTGACGTCGCGCAGCCGGGAGACCAGGATCGGCGCGGCGTCGGAGGTCTGCGCGCGGGCGCCGGTGACCCCCATGATCGCCGTGGCGTAGACGAAGCCCCGGCAGTGCGCCACGGTCATCTTCAGGCGGGTGTCCGTGGAGGACGGGGAGACCAGGAACGTCCGGTCCAGGCCGTACGCGTCGGAGGCTGCCAGCCACTCGTCGGCCTCGTCCGGGATGAGGTCCGGGGTGATCAGGCCGGTGCCGCCGGCGGCGGCGAGGTCGCGGGCGAAGGCGTCCACGCCGTACTGCTCGATCGGATTCCAGTAGGTCATGGTGACCACCGGGGCGCCGGTGGCCGCGACGGCCTCGATGATGCGCAGCGTGTCGGCGGTGCGGACGCCGCCGGCCAGGGCGATGTCGCTGGCCTTCTGGATGACCGGGCCGTCCATCACCGGGTCGGAGTACGGGATCTCCACCTCGATGACGTCCACGCCCGCCTCGACCATCGCGGTCATGGCCGCGATGCTGCCCTCGACGGTCGGGAACCCGGCCGGCATGCAGCCGACCAGCACGGCCCGCCCGTCGGCGCGGGCCTTGTCGAAGGCGACGCCGATCCGACTCACGCTGTCACTCCTTGTCGAGGATGCCGAAGTACTCGCCGGCGGTGTGCACGTCCTTGTCGCCCCGGCCGGAGAGGTTGACCACGATGACCGGTTCCCGGCCCAGCTCGGCGGCGAGCGTCGGGGCGATCTTCAGCGCGCCGGCGAGCGCGTGCGCGCTCTCGATCGCCGGGATGATCCCCTCGGTCCGGCAGAGCAGCTCGAACGCGGCCATCGCCTCGGTGTCGGTGACCGGCGAGTAGGTGGCTCGGCCGATGTCGTGCAGCCAGGCGTGCTCGGGGCCGACGCCCGGGTAGTCCAGGCCCGCCGAGATCGAGTGCGACTCGATGGTCTGGCCGTCGGAGTTCTGCAGCACGTACGTGCGGGTGCCGTGGAGCACGCCGGAGGTGCCGCCGGTGATGCTGGCGGCGTGCCGGCCGGTCTCCACGCCCTCGCCGCCGGCCTCGAAGCCGTACAGCCGGACGCCGGTGTCGGGCACGAACGCGTGGAAGATGCCGAGCGCGTTGGAGCCGCCGCCGACACAGGCCGCGACCGCGTCCGGCAGCGCGCCGGTCAGGTCCAGGCACTGCTGGCGGGCCTCCTCGCCGATGCCGCGCACGAAGTCCCGGACCATCTCGGGGAACGGGTGCGGGCCGGCGGCGGTGCCGATCAGGTAATGGGTGTCGTCGACGTTGGCGACCCAGTCGCGCATCGCCTCGTTCATCGCGTCCTTGAGGGTCCGCGAGCCGGTGGTGACCGGGACGACGGTGGCGCCGAGCATCCGCATCCGGGCCACGTTGAGCGCCTGCCGCTGGGTGTCGACCTCGCCCATGTAGACCACGCACTCGAGGTCGAACAGGGCGGCGGCGGTGGCGGTGGCCACGCCGTGCTGGCCGGCGCCGGTCTCGGCGATCACCCGCTTCTTGCCCATCCGCCTGGTGAGCAGCGCCTGGCCGAGCACGTTGCGCACCTTGTGCGCGCCGGTGTGGTTGAGGTCCTCCCGCTTGAGCAGGATCCGGGCGCCCGCCTTGGCGGAGAACCGCTCGGCGGTGTAGAGCAGCGACGGGGTGCCGGCATAGTCACGCAGCAGGGCGTCGAACTCGGCGAGGAACGTCTCGTCGGTCATCGCCTTGCGGTATGCCGCGTCCAGCTCGTCGAGGGCCGCGACCAGTGCCTCCGGGACGAACCGGCCACCGAACCGACCGAAGTGGCCGGCGGCGTCGGGGACCTGACCGGCCGGGGCCGAGACGTTGGCGCTCATCGCGCTCCTCTCGCTGCTGACTGTCCCCGGCGCGGGTCAGCGCACCGGGCGGGGCGTTGCCGGGTGGTTGCCGGCGTTGACCAGTTCGGCGACCGCCTCGCGGGGGCTCTTCTGGGTGACCAGGCCCTCGCCGACCAGGACCGCGTCGGCGCCCGCCGAGGCGTAGCGGATGAGGTCGTGCGGGCCGCGTACGCCGGACTCGGCGATCTTGACGACTCTGCTGGGCAGGCCGGGCGCGATCCGTTCGAACACCGAGCGGTCGACCTCCAGGGTACGCAGGTCGCGGGCGTTGACCCCGATCACCTGCGCGCCGGCCTCCAGGGCCCGGTCGGCCTCCTCCTCGTTGTGCACCTCGACCAGCGCGGTCATCCCGAGCGACTCGATCCGCTCCAGCAGCCCGACGAGCGCGTTCTGCTCCAGCGCCGCGACGATCAGCAGCACCAGGTCGGCGCCGTGGGCCCGCGCCTCGTGCACCTGGTAGCTGGAGACCACGAAGTCCTTGCGAAGCACCGGGATGTTCACCGCGGCCCGCACGGCGGCCAGGTCGTCCAGCGACCCACCGAACCAGCGGCCCTCGGTCAGCACGCTGATCGCCCGGGCGCCACCGGCGGCGTAGTCGCCGGCCAGGTCGGCCGGGTCGGCGATCTCCGCCAGCCGCCCCTGGGACGGCGACGAGCGCTTCACCTCGGCGATCACGGCCACCCCGGGCCGGCGCAGGGCCGCGTACGCGTCCAGCGGCGGCGGCGCGGCGGCGGCGAGCTCCCGGATCCGCTCCAGCGGAACCTGCTCCTGCCGTCGGGCCACGTCCTCGCGGACGCCGGCCAGGATCTCGTCGAGCACGCTTACGGACGCCGCCGGACCGGCCTCGTCCCCCTCCGCGTGCGCATGCTCAGCAGTCACCAACGGACTCCCCTCTCCGGGTGTCATGGGCCGATGCTAGGGGGCGCCACCTGGCCACAAGTGCCGGGGGGTATGGCGCTCCTCACCAAATGGGCTGTGGCATCATGCCGGACTTCCGGTGAACGGAATGTCACGGTGTGCCACCACGCCCATCGACCGGCGTCACCTCCACCCGTCGACCCTCGTCGACCGCCCCATCGATCACCGCCCATGCTCCATCTCACCACGGCCGACCCGGGGGCGCAGTACGACGACGTCCGTCGATGTTGTGACCAAGCTCAAGGCCGAACGGCCCCGCCCAGGTCGTACCCCGGACGGCACAGTTGACCTGGCCTTCACGGCCGCGAAACGTGTGCCGGCGAGCATCTTCCTCGGGCAGACTCGATGAGGCGTCCGCCAACCGTCGCCAACGATCTCGTGCGGGGTGACCATGAGCACCAACGGGCCGAACCAGACCATCGGACTGACCACCATCTCCCGGACCGTCGCCTCCCTCGCCGTCGGCGTGGTGCACACCCTGGAACGGGCGATGGTGGGTGACGGCCGGACGCGGACCGCGCGCGGCAACGCCTGGGAGGCGGTCTGCGCCGACCGGGCCCGCGCCGAGCAGCGCCGGGAGCTGGACCGCCTGGTGGCCGAGCTGGCCGCCGCCCGGGCCGCCGCGCGGGACCGCCACGAGGTGCGCCACCCGCAGTCGGTCAACTGACCGTCGGGTCCTCACCCCGGTCGAGCGCGTCCCAGGCGTCCCGGGTGCCCCGGCCGACCGCCGGGCCGTCCGTCGCCGGCTGCTCCGCCGACCGGGCCGGCCGCTCGTAGCGCGTCCCCATCGCCGGCCAGTCGCCGCCGCGCAGCGCGGTGAGCAGGCCGCCGGCCGCCGCGATCAGCCCGCCGACCAGGCAGAACGCCGGCCACTGCCGGCTGACCCCACCGTCGAAGGAGGCGGTCAAGCCGTACCCGCCGCCGGCCGCCACGGCCAGGCCGAGCAGGGTCAGCAGCCCGCCCAGCAGCCGCCGGACCCGACCCCGGGTGGCCAGCACCGCGCCACCGCCGGCCAGCGCGACCAGCGCCAGCGCGGAGAGCCACGGCAGCAGGTCCGCGCCGGTGCGGGCGTGCCGGGACGGCGGCAGCGACCCGCGGGCGGTCAACTCGACCGACCAGGTCCGGGTGGCCGCCCAGAACGCCAGGCCCGCGCCGGCCAGGCAGAGCAGCACCGCGTACGTCAGCTCGCGCCGGCCCCGCGCGACCGACGCGGCGGTCGGAGTCGGCTCGCTCATCGGGCCGGCCTCAGGGTCTCGGCGGCGGCGATCGCGGCGAGCACCGCGGCGGCCTTGTTACGGGTCTCCTGGTCTTCCGCGGCGGGATCGGAATCGGCCACCACGCCCGCCCCGGCCTGCACGTAAGCCCGTCCGTCGCGGATCAGCGCGGTGCGGATGGCGATCGCCATGTCGAGGTCGCCGCCGAAGCCGAAGTAGCCCACGGTGCCGCCGTAGAGGCCGCGCCGGACCGGCTCCAGCTCCTCGATGATCTCCATGGCCCGCACCTTCGGCGCGCCGGAGAGGGTGCCGGCCGGGAAGGTCGCGGCGAGCGCGTCGAACGCGTTGCGGTCCGCCCGCAACTCCCCCACCACGGTGGAGACGATGTGCATGACGTGGCTGTACCGCTCGATGGTGGCGAACTCCGGCACCTCGACCGTGCCGGGCCGGCAGACCCGACCCAGGTCGTTGCGGCCCAGGTCGACCAGCATCACGTGCTCGGAACGTTCCTTCGGGTCGGCCAGCAGCTCGGCGGCGAGCCGGGCGTCGGCCTCCGGGGTGCCGCCCCGCGGCCGGGTGCCGGCGATCGGGTGCAGCAGCGCCCGCCGCCGGCCGTCCGCGCCCGTGCTCACCTTCAGGTGCGCCTCCGGCGAGGAGCCGACGATGTCGAAGCCGTCGAAGCGCAGCAGGTACATGTACGGGCTGGGGTTGGTGGTGCGCAGCACCCGGTAGACGTCGAGCGGGTCGGCGTGCGTCTGGCGCTCGAAGCGCTGGGCGAGCACGATCTGGAAGCACTCGCCCGCCCGGATCGCCTCCTTCGCCGCCTCGACCGCCTTCGGGTAGCCGCCGTCGGGCGTGCGGCTGACCACCTCGTCGGCGGGCGGTCGGTCGACGGTCGAGATCATGGGCGGAATCGGACGGGACAGCGCGGTGGTCATCGCGTCCAACCGCCCCACCGCGTGGTGGTACGCCGCCGCGACCAGGGGCGCCCGGTCCGGCGCGTCCGGCGGCGGCAGGATCGCGTTGGCGACCAGGATCGCCGAGCCGTCGTAGTGGTCGAGCACCACCAGGTCGGTGGCGAGCATCATGCCCAGCTCCGGCACGCCGAGGTCGTCCTCGGTCAGCTCGGGCAGCCGCTCGAAGCGGCGGACCAGGTCGTACCCGAGGTAGCCCACCATGCCGCCGGTCAGCGGCGGCATGCCGCTGGCCGGGTCCCAGGCCGGCCCGCCGAGGGCCGCGACGGTCTCCCGCAGCACCCGGACCGGGTCGCCGTCGACGGGCAGGCCGGCCGGCGGCTCGCCGGTCCACACCGCGACGCCGTCCCGCTCGGTCAGCGTGGCGCTGCTGCGCACGCCGATGAAGGAGTATCTGGACCAGGCCATCCCGGCCGAGCCGACGCCCTGCTCGGCCGACTCCAGCAGGAAGGTGCCGGGTCCGCCGGCGAGCTTGCGGTAGACCCCGACCGGGGTCTCCGCGTCGGCGAGCAGCCGCCGGGTGACCGGGACGACCCGCCAGTGGGCCGCCAGGTCGGTGAAGGTCGCCTGGTCCGGGCTGACCGCGCCGTCGGTCATGCGGCCGCCTCCGGGGAGGCCACCGGCAGCTCGGTGAAGAAGCACGTCCGGTGCCCGGTGTGGCAGGCCGCGCCGACCTGGTCGACGCTCACCAGCAGGGCGTCGCCGTCGCAGTCCAGGGTGACCGAGCGCACGTGCTGGTGGTGGCCGGAGGTGGCGCCCTTGACCCAGTACTCCTGCCGGCTGCGCGACCAGTAGGTGGCCCGGCCGGTGGTGAGGGTGCGGTGCAGCGCCTCGTCGTCCATCCAGGCGACCATCAGCACCTCACCCGTGTCGTGCTGGCGTACCACCGCGGCCACCAGGCCGTCGGGGGTGCGGCGCAACCGGGCGACGATGGCCGGGTCGAGCCGGGACGGGCGGACCGGGCCGGGGGCCGCGGGTTCGCCGGAGGTGGCGGGGGCGCCGGTCAGCGGCGCGTCAGAGGCGGGCACAGTGACCCATTGTCCCGCACGCGGCGCCGGGACCGGCGCGGTGTCCCGACCGCCGGGCACGGAGCGCGCGCCGGCCCGGCGGCCGCGTTCACGGCTAGTGCCCGACGGTTCGCATTCCTGCCTCGGTGTACCTTTCCCCGGCCACCGCACCGACCGGCACCGCCTCGCCGAGCCGGGCCTGCTGCTCCGGGGTGAGCTTGATGTCCACCGCCGCCGCGTTCTCCTCCAGGTAGCGGACCCGCTTGGTGCCCGGGATCGGCAGGATGTCGTCGCCCTGGGCCAGCAGCCAGGCGAGCGCCGCCTGGGCCGGCGAGCAGCCGATCTCCGCCGCCACCGCCCGGACTGCCTCGACCAGCCGCAGGTTGGCGTCGAGGTTGTCCTCGGCGAACCGCGGCACGTTCCGCCGCCAGTCGTCCGCGGCGAGCTGGTCGCGACCCGTGATCGCCCCGGTCAGCAGCCCCCGCCCGACCGGCGAGTACGCCACCAGGGACACGCCCAGCTCCCGGCAGGTGTCCAGCATCTCCCCCTCGACGTCCCGGCTGAACAGCGAGTACTCCATCTGGACCGCCGAGATCGGGTGCACCGCGTGCGCGGCCCGCAGCGTCGCGGGGCTCACCTCGGACAGTCCGATCAGCCGCACCTTGCCGGCCGCGACGAGCTCGGCCAGCGCGCCGACGGTCTCCTCGATCGGGGTCTCCGGGTTGCGCCGGTGCAGGTAGTACAGGTCGATGGTCTCCACGCCGAGCCGGCTCAGCGAGGCGTCGCAGGCCTCCCGGGTCCAGGCGGCGCTGCTGTCCACGAAGGCGCCCGGAGTGCCGGTGCCGCCGAAGCTGTCGCCAGTGGTCCGGTTGCCGAACTTGGTGGCCAGGAAGACCTCGTCCCGACGAGCCCGCACGACTGGGGCGAGCAGCCGCTCGTTCGCGCCGAAGCCGTACATGTCGGCGGTGTCCAGGTGGTTGACGCCGAGGTCGAGGGCCCGGTGCAGGGTCCGCGTCGACTCGGCGTCGTCGGCCCCGCCGTACGCGAAGCTCATGCCCATGCAGCCCAGGCCGATCGCCGAGACCTCGGGCCCGGTCGCGCCCACTCGTCGCCGGATCATGCCATCTCCTCCTCAGCCCTGCGATACGCGTCGATCTTGTAGTCGAGCACCTTCAGGTCCTCCTCCAGTTCGGCCATCCGCGCCAGCACCCGGGCCCGGTGCGCCTCGAAGAGCGCCCGCCGGGCGCCGAGCGTCCGGTCGCCCTGTCGGGCCAGCTCCGCGTAGCGGCGCATGTCCCGCACCGGCATCCCGGTCCGGCGCAGCCGGGTGAGCAGGAACAGCCAGTTGACGTCGCTCTCGGTGTAGCGCCGCCGCCCGGCGGAGTCCCGTCCGACCGGGGCGACCAGCCCTTCCTGCTCGTACCAGCGCAGCGTGTACGTGGTCAGGCCGACCCGTTCCGCCGCCTCACCGACGGTGAGGCTCATGTCGCGCGTGCTGATGTCCACGCCCCCAAGGCTTCCAGTTGGAGCGCACTCGAAGTCAACCGTTGCGCGAAGGGCCGTAATTCATCTACCGTTGATTTCAACGGATGATGAGTTTTGGAGGCGGACGATGGAGGACGCGGTGGCGGTCCGGGACCTGGTCGTCGACCGGGCACGCAGGCAGGTGCTCCAGAGCATCAGCTGCGCGGTGCCCCGCGGCACGGTGACCGGGCTGCTCGGGCCCAGCGGCAGCGGCAAGACCACCCTGATGCGGGCGATCGTCGGGGTGCAGACCATCAGGTCGGGCACGGTCACCGTGCTGGGCCGACCGGCCGGGGCGCCGGAGCTGCGCCGCCGGGTCGGCTACCTGACCCAGGCGCCCAGCGTCTACGCCGACCTGACCGTCCGGGAAAACGCTCGCTACTTCGCCGTCCTGCAGGGCCGGGGCCACGCCGAGGCCGACCGGGCGATCGCCGACGTCGGGCTGGCCGACGCCGCCGGCCAGCTCGTCGGCACCCTCTCCGGCGGCCAGCGCAGCCGGGCCTCGCTGGCCTGCGCCCTGGTCGGCGAGCCCGAGCTGGTCGTCCTGGACGAGCCGACCGTCGGCCAGGACCCGGTGCTCCGGGCCGACCTGTGGGCCCGGTTCCACGCGATGGCCGCCACCGGGACGACCCTGCTGGTGTCGAGCCACGTGATGGACGAGGCGGCCCGCTGCGACCGGCTGCTGCTCATCCGCGAGGGTCGGCTGATCGCCGACGACACCCCCGACGCGGTCCGCGCCGCCACCGGCGCCGACGACCTGGAGGAAGCCTTCCTCCGACTGATCAGGGCCAACGAGGCGAGCCCGCGGCACGCCGGAGCGGAGTCGTCATGAACATTCGCATCCTGGCCGCGACCACCGGCCGCATCCTGCGTCAGCTCGGTCACGACCGGCGCACCGTGGCCCTGTTGGTGGTGCTGCCCACCGTGCTGCTGACCCTGGTCTACTTCATGTACGTCGACCAGCCCACCCCGCCGGGGCAGCCCGCCGTCTTCGACCGGGTGGCGCTGATCATGCTGGGCTTCTTCCCGTTCATCATCATGTTCCTGGTGACCAGCATCGCCATGCTGCGGGAGCGCACCACCGGCACCCTGGAGCGGCTGCTCACCACCCCGCTGGGCAAGCTCGACCTGCTCTTCGGCTACGGCATCGCGTTCGGTCTCGCCGGCGCGGTGCAGGCGAGCATCGCCTCGGTGATCGCGTACTGGGTGTTCGACCTGGACACCGCCGGCAGCATCGGGCTGGTGGTGCTGATCTCGGCGGTCAGCGCCGTGCTGGCGGTCGCCCTGGGACTGTTCTGCAGCGCCTTCGCCCGCACCGAGTTCCAGGCGGTGCAGTTCCTACCGGTCGTGGTGGTGCCGCAGCTGCTGCTCTGCGGGCTGTTCGTGCCCCGCGGCGAGATGGCCGGCTGGCTCCAGGCGGTCAGCGACGCGCTGCCCCTGTCGTACGCGGTCGAGGCCCTGCAGGAGGTGGGCCGGCACGTCGACCCCACCGCCACGATGTGGCGGGACCTGGCGATCGTGGCCGGCGCGGCGGTGGCGGCGCTGGTGCTCGCCGCGGCCACCCTGCGCCGGCGCAGCGAATGATGGCCCGCCGGACCGGCCGGCGGCCCGGCAACCCGGACACCCGGGAGGCGATCCTCGCGGCGGCCCGGACCGCCTTCGCCGAGCGCGGCTTCGACGCCGCCTCGATCCGGGCCATCGCCACCGCCGCCGGCGTGGACCCGGCCCTGGTGCACCACTACTTCGGCACCAAGGAGGAGCTCTTCCGGAGCACCATGAACGTGCCCATCGACCCGGCCGAGCTGCTGCCGCGGGTGCTGGCCGGCGGCCCGGACGGGGTCGGCCAGCGGCTGGTGCGGACGTTCCTCGGGGTGTGGGACTCACCGGCCGGAGGCGCGGCGGTCGCCCTGCTCAGGTCGGCGGTCAACAACGAGTGGACCGCCCGCATGATGCGCGAGTTCCTGGTCACCCAGGTGCTCCGCCGGGTGCTCGACCACCTCGACATCGACCCGGCCGAGCTGCCGCTGCGCGGTTCGCTGGTGGCCACCCAGATGCTCGGGCTGGCGATGACCCGGTACGTCGTCCGGCTGGAGCCGGTCGCCTCCGCCGACCCGGAGACCCTGGCCGCCGCGATCGGCCCGACCGTGCAGCGCTACCTCACCGGCGACCTGTCCGCCTGACCGCTGCGGGCTGCGGGCTGCGGGCTGCGGGCTGCGGGCTGCGGGCTGCGGGCTGCGGGCTGCGGGCTGCGGGCTGCGGGCTGCGGGCTGCGGGCTGCGGGCTGCGGGCTGCGGGCTGCGGGCTGCGGTGAGTGTCATCCACGGGTGACCTCACCGGCGGTGGACATGCCGGTGAGCGATATGCCTCTCCGTCATATTTATGCCTCTCAGGCATATCGCTCACCGGTCAGGTAGCCGGGGGCGCAGCCTCCGGGCCCTGCCGACGGCGCGGTCGACGGCGCGGTCGACGGCGCGGTCGACGGCGCCGGGCGACGGCGCCGGGCGCGGGGCCGGCACCGTCGGGAGGCGGCTCCTAGCGGGTCTGCTCCAGCCAGGAGGCGTAGAGCAGGCCGTAGATCGACTCGGGATCCTTGACCAGTTCGTCGTGCGGGCCGCGCTGCACGACGCGGCCCCGGTCCACCACGATCACCTCGTCGGCGGCCTGCGCGGTGGAGAGCCGGTGGGCGATGGCGAGGGTGGTCCGGCCCCGGGTGACCGCATCCAGGGTGCGCTGGAGGCGTACCTCGGTGGCCGGGTCGACCGCGCTGGTCGCCTCGTCGAGCACCAGCAGGTCGGGGTCGGCGACGTAGGCGCGGGCGAGCGCGACGAGCTGCCGTTCTCCCACGCTGAGCGCCTCGCCGCGCTCGCCGACCGGGGTGTCCAGTCCCGCCGGCAGCCCGTCCAGCCAGTCGGCCAGGCCCAGCTCGGTGAAGGCGGCGGTGAGCTGCGCGTCGGTCAGCTCCGGCCGGGCGAAACGGACGTTCTCTCCGACGGTGGCGTCGAAGAGGAAACCGTCCTGCGGCACCATCACCACCCGGGACCGCAGCGAGTCGAACCGGACCTGCCGCAGCGGCACCCCGGAGAGCAGCACCTCGCCGGCGGTCGGGTCCATCAGCCGGGTGAGCAGCTTGGCGAAGGTGGTCTTGCCGCTGCCGGTCTCGCCGACCACCGCCACCCGGCTCTTCGCCGGGATGTCCAGGCGGACGTCGTGCAGCACCGGCGGGCCGCCCGGGTAGGCGAAGGTCACCCCGGCGAACCGGATGTCCAGCGGGCCGGGCGGCAGCTCGCGCCCCTGCGTGCCCGGGTCGGCCACGTCCGGGGCGACGTCCAGCACGTCCAGCACCCGGCGCCAGCCGGCGATCGCGTTCTGCGCCTCGTTGAGCACCTCGGTGGCGATCTGCACGGGCTGGATGAAGAGCGTCACCAGGAACAGGAACGCGGTCAGCTGACCGATCGACAGGGTGCGGTCGACGCCCAGGCTGACCCCGACGACGACCACGCCGGCCAGCGCCAGGCCGGCCGCCAGCTCCCCCACCGAGCTGCCCACGATGCTGATCCGGATGGCCCGCTGCTGGGCCTGCCGCTGCCCCTCGATCGCCGCGTCCAGCCGCCGGGCAGTCCGCCCGGCGATCCCGTACGCCCGGATCACCGGTGCGCCCACGACGCTCTCCGCGATGGTGCCGAGCAGCGTGCCCATCCGCTGCCGGACCAGGCCGTACGCGCCGGCGAGGCGGCGCTGGAGCAACCGGATCACCAGCACCGCCGGGGCGAACGCGGCGAGCACCACCAGGGTGAGCTGCCAGGAGTACGCCAGCATGACGATCGTGGTGACCACCAGCTGGCCCAGGTTGACGATCAGGATCACGCCGCCCCACTGCAGGAACGTGGTGATCTGGTCGACGTCGCTGGTCACCCGGGAGACCAGCGAACCGCGCCGCTCGGACTGCTGGTGCAGCATGGACAGGTCGTGCACGTGCCGGAACGCCCGGGTCCGCACACCGGCCAGGGCGGTCTCGCTGACCGTGAAGAGCCGGCGCATCATCAGGTAGCCGCAGGTGGTGGTGACCACCAGCACGGCGCCGGTGATCGCGACCACCCGCCACACCACGCCGAGGTCGAGGCCGCCGAGGATGCCGTGGTCGATGCCGCGCTGCACGGCGACCGGGACGGCCACCCGGCCGACCATGTAGATCAGGGCCAGCGCCACGGTGCCGGCCAGGCCGGTCTTCAGCTCCGGGGAGAGCGCCAGCCCTCGCCGCAGGGTCCGCCAGGTCGACTCGGTGCGCTCCGCCGGCTCCTTGGTGGTGGTGCTCACCGGTCAACCTCGACTTCCAGGCCGGAGGTCAACGGCGTGACCTCGTCGTACGTGCGGGGCTGCTCGCGGTCGTGCTCCGCCTGCTCGTACGCGGTGACCAGGTCGGCGTAGCCGGGGACGGTGGCCAGCAGCTCGGTGTGGGTGCCCCGGGCCAGCACCCGCCCCTGCTCCAGGTAGATCACCTCGTCGGCCAGGGCGATGGTGGCCCGCCGGTACGCGACCACCAGGATCGACGCGGCGGCGCCCGGCCCACCGCTCGGGGCGCGCAGGCCGGCCAGGATGGCCGCCTCGACCCGCGGGTCGACCGCGCTGGTGGCGTCGTCGAGCACCAGCAGCCGGGGCCGGCCGGCGAGCGCGCGGGCCAGGGTGAGCCGCTGCCGCTGCCCACCCGAAAGCGAGGTGCCGCGCTCGCCGACCATGGTGTCCAGCCCGTCGGGCAGGGCGGCGACGAACCCGTCGGCCTCGGCGAGCCGCAGCGCGGCCCACACCTCGTCGTCGCCGATGCCCGGACGGTCCAGGGCGATGTTCGCCCGAACGGTGTCGTCGAAGACGAACGGCACCTGGGCGACCAGGGCGACCGTCGAGGCGAGCGAGGCGGCGGTGAGGTCGCGGACGTCGACGCCGTCCAGGGTGACGGCGCCGGCGCGCGGGTCGACCAGCCGGACGGCGAGCGAGGCGATGGTCGACTTGCCGGAGCCGGTGGGCCCGACCAGGGCGACGATCTTCCCGGCCGGCACGGTGAAGGTCACCTCGCCGAGCACCTCGGCGCCGGGCAGGTGCGCCTCGGCCGGCTCGTACCCGAAGTGCACGTCGTGGAAGTCGAGGGTGGCCGGCGTCGGCTCGGCCGGGTCGAGGACGGTGTCGCCGTACGGCATCTCGCCGGTGGCGTCGAGGACCCGGCGCACCCGGTCCCAGCCGGCGACGCTGCGCGGCAGCTCGGCCAGCACCCAGCCGATGGCCCGGACCGGGAAGGCCAGCACGGTGAAGAGGAAGGCGACGCTGACCAGCTCGGCGACGCTGATCGCGCCGGCTCGGAGCCGGACCGCGCCGACCACCAGCACGGCGAGGGTGCCGAGGCTGGGCAGGGTCTCCAGCATCGGGTCGAAGATGCCGCGCAGCTTGCCGACGGCGATCAGGGCGTCGCGCAGCTCGCCGGCCCGGGACGCGAACCGCCCGGTCTCCTGGGCCTCCCGACCCATCGTCTTGACCACCAGGGCGCCGTCGAAGCTCTCGTGGGCGATGCCGCTGACCTCGGCGCGCAGCCGCTGGGCCCGGGCCTGGCGGGGGGCCATCCGCCGGGAGTAGACCACGTTGAGCGCGAAGAGCGCGGGGAAGACGGCGAGGCCGACCAGGGCGAGCGCCCAGTCGGTGAGGAAGAGCGACACGACCGCGCCGACCAGCATGACCAGGGTGCCCACCGCGAACGGCAGCGGCGCGATCGGGTACCAGGCCGCCTCGACGTCGGAGTTGGCGTTGGACAGCAGCGTGCCGGTGGCGTTGCGGTGGTGCCAGGACAGCGGCAGGTCCAGGTAACGGCGGGTGACCCGCCGGCGGTAGGCGGCCTGGAGCCGGAACTGCATGTAGCCGGCGCCGAGCCGGCGGCCGAAGATGCCGACCACCCGCAGCACGCTGATCCCGAACAGGGACGCGGCAGCCAGGGCGAGCACCCCGGCGCCGACGGAGCCGCGGGCGATCGCCGGTACCACGACGTCGCCGACCACCCGGCCGACGACGAACGCGCTGGCGATCACCATGAGGCCGAAGAGCACGCTCCCGGTCACCGCGACCGTGAAGATGCGCGGCTGTTCCCGGATGGCCCGACCGAGGACCCGTAGCCCTCTGCCGAGGACGTCCCGACTTGTCCCGCTCGCCACGCTCTCCCCCGCCGTAAGCCGCAATTATCTCCCTCATCCTTACCGGTCGGTGCCAGCTCCGCCGACCCGGAGGGGATATGTCCAGCGTCACTCCTACGGCCGGCGGCCCGCCGACCAGGGCGGCCGGCGCCGTCGTGGGCGGACACCGAGCGGCCCGCCGGGGCGCCGGGCCGCCTCCGGCGCGCCGAAACGCCGCCGCGACCCTACGATCGGGCCATGCCGCGGTACGCCCGATCGGAGCGCGAGGCGCTCGCCGACCTGCTGCTGGACGTGGGCCCGGACGCGCCGACGATCAACGAGGGGTGGCGCTGCCGGGATCTCGCCGCGCACCTGGTCGTGCGGGAGCGACGGCCGGACGCCGCCGCGGGCATCCTGCTGCCGCCGCTGCGCCGGTACGCCGAGGCGGTCCGCCGGCGGGTCGCCGCCCGTCCGTACCCGGAGCTGGTGGCGCGGGTCCGGCGCCCGCCCGCCTGGAGCCCGGTGAGCAACCCGCTCACCGACGAGCTGGTCAACACGATGGAGTTCTTCATCCACCACGAGGACGTGCGGCGGGCCCGCCCGGGCTGGCTGCCCCGGGACCTGCCGGCCGGCCTGTCGGCGGTGCTGTGGAAGCGGGCCGCCGTGCTGGCCCGGTGGCGTTGCGCCGGTTCCCCGCCGACCTGCTCGTCCAGGCGCCCGGGTTCGGCGAGCTCACCGTCGGCCGGGGCGGGGAGCGGCTGCGGTTGGTGGGCGCGCCGGGCGAGCTGGCCCTCTTCCTGTCCGGCCGGCAGCGGGTGTCCCGGGTGCAGATCGACGGTCCGGCCACCCCGGCCGACCGGTTGCGCAGGGCCAGCCTGGGCTTCTGACCGAATGTGCGGAAACGGTCACGGGCGAATCTGAACGGACCTCGACCCAGCGATCGGGACCGATTTGTGCTCCCGTACGCTGCTGCCCGCCGCCCCGCCCGCGGGCGGTGGGTAGGGGGCACGGATGCGGAGTTTCGCCGTCTCGGCACTGCGCGAACCCCCCTTCCCGGCGCGCCGGCACGCCGCCGTCGAACTGGTCGCCGGGGAGAGCACCGGGTGGGCGCGCGACCTCGGCCTGGTGGCCACGGCGGGCGGGCTGCGCCGGTTGCGCGGGGCCGCCCCGGCGGAGCTGGCCGGCCGGGCCTGCCCGGACGCGCCGGTCGACCGGTTGCGGCTGCTGACCGACCTGATCTCCTGGCTGTTCGTGATGGACGACGCCTGCGACGAGGACGGGCTGGGCGCCAGCCCCACCCGGCTCGCGCCCACGGTGGCGGACCTGCTGGGGGTGCTGGACCGGCACGGTGATCCGACGGCGCCCCGGCCGGTGGCGGCCGGGCCGCTCGGCATCGGGCTGGACGACCTGTGCCGGCGGGTCCGCGCGCTGGACCGGCCGGCGCTGCTGCTGCGGCTGATCAGCCAGCTCCGGGAGTACCTGCTGGCGTTGCTCTGGGAGGCGGCGAACCGGGAGCACCGCCGGGTGCCCGGGGTGGCCGAGTACGTGCAGATGCGCCGGCACACCGGTGGCGCCCGGCCCAGCTTCACCCTGACCGACCTGGCCTACGACGGTCTGCCCGGCGCGGGTCGGCGGGCCGACCCGGCGCTGGCCGCGCTGGACGGTCTCGCCACGGACCTGGTCTGCTGGTGCAACGACCTGTTCTCCTACGGCAAGGAGTTGGGCATGGCGCCGGACGTGCACAACCTGGTGACCACGATCGCCGGGGAGAGCCGGCAGGGCGAGGAGGCGGCGCTGTGGGCGGCGGCCGACCGGTTCAACGCGGGCCTGGCCACGTACGCCGAGCGGGAGGCCGCGTTGACCGGCGCCGGGGACGAGTCGGTGCAGGCCTTCCTGGTGACCCGCCGGAACTGGATCCGGGCCACCTACGACTGGTCGCTCACCGTTTCCCGGTACGCCTGATCCGGCGTTCCACGTCCCGGGACGCCGGCCGCCGTGGAATGGGAGGGCTAGCCGCTGCCCCGGTGCAGGCAATACTCTTCGGTAACCGCAGAATGGCGTGACCCCCGTCACGTCCTGTCCACCCCCGAAGGCGGCTACAGCGATGGCTCTCGATGTACCGTACCGTTCCATCCCCGACATGTTCCTCAAGCGCGTGGCGGCGACCCCCGACCGTCGCGCCTTCGCCCACCCCGCCCCCGACGACTCGGGACCGGTCTGGCTGAGCTGGGAGCAGGTCGGTCGGCGCGCCAAGGCGGTCGCGGCCGGGCTGCACGGGCTCGGCGTCGGCCTGGAGGATCCGGTGGCGATCCTGGCCAACACCCGCCTGGACTGGGTGATCGCCGACTTCGGCATCATGTGCGCGGGCGGCGCGACCACCACCGTCTACCCGACCACCGAGCCCGAGGACGCGACCTACATCATCGCCGACTCCGGGTCCCGGGTGCTCTTCGCCGAGAACCCGGCCCAGGCCGCGAAGATCGCCGGCGCCGAACTGCCGGCGCTGACCCACGTGGTGCTCTTCGACGGCACCCCCGACCCGGCCGCCGCCGTCCCCCAGCTCACCCTGGCCGAGCTGGAGGAGCGCGGGGCGCGGGCCCTGGAGGCCGAACCGGACCTGATCGACATGCTGGTCGCCGGGATCGGGCCGGAGCACCTGGCCACCCTGATCTACACCTCCGGCACCACGGGCCAGCCCAAGGGCGTCGAGCTGCTGCACGGCGGCTGGTGCTGGGAGGCCGTCGTGCAGGCCGAGACGAGCCTGCTGCGCGACGACGACCTGCAGTACCTCTGGCTGCCGCTGTCGCACTCGTTCGGCAAGACCCTGCTCTGCGGCTCGACCCACGTCGGCCTGCCGACGTACGTCGACGGCCGGGTGGACAAGCTGGTCGATCTGCTCGCCGTGGTGCAGCCGACGCTGATGTGCGGCGCCCCCCGGGTCTTCGAGAAGGTCTACAACCGGGCGGTCACCACCGCGCAGGACGCCGGCGGCGCGAAGGCGAAGATCTTCGCCTGGGCGGTCGGCGTCGGCAAGGCGAAGGTCGCCCTGGAGCAGGCCGGCAAGCCGGTCCCGGCCGGGCTGAAGTTGAAGTACGCGCTGGCCGAGAAGCTGGTGTTCAGCAAGCTCCAGGCCCGGCTCGGCGGGCGGATCCGGGTGCTGGTCTCCGGCGCGGCGCCGCTGAGCCCGGAGATCGCCACCTTCTTCGCCGCCGCCAACCTGCCCATCTCCGAGGGGTACGGCCTCACCGAGACCAGCGCCGGCAACTTCGTCAACCCGCCGGACGGGCTGCGGATCGGCACCGTCGGCCGGCCGATGGGCGACCTTGAGTGCCGGATCGACACCGACGGTGAGATCCTGGTCCGCGGCGAGCCGGTGATGCGCGGCTACCACAACCTCCCCGAGGAGACCGCCGCCGCGTTCACCGAGGACGGCTTCTTCCGCACCGGCGACATCGGCAGCCTGGACGACGACGGCTACCTGCGCATCACCGACCGGAAGAAGGACCTGGTCAAGACCTCCGGCGGGAAGTACATCGCGCCGTCGCACATCGAGGGCATGTTCAAGGCGATCTGCCCGTACACCTCGCAGGCGATCGTGATCGGGCAGGCCCGGAACTACTGCACCATGCTGGTCACCCTCGACCCGGACGCGATCAAGGGCTGGGCGGCCGGTGGCCCCCTCGCTGGCCGGGAGTACGCGGAGATCGTCGCCTCCCCGGAGGCGCAGGCGATGGTCGACGGGTACGTGGCCCAGCTGAACGCCAAGCTCAACCGGTGGGAGACGATCAAGAAGGTGACCATCCTCCCGCGCGACCTGACCATCGAGCACGGCGAGATCACCCCGTCGATGAAGATCAAGCGCCGGGGCGTGGAGAGCAACTTCGCCACCGAGATCGACAAGATGTACGCCGGGACGCTCGCCGAGCTCTGAGCGCACCCGTACCGGCCGGCGGCCGTGCCCCTCCGTCCCGGGGCACGGCCGCCGGTCCGTCAGCGGTCACAGGTGCCGCTGCCGCCACCGGCTCTGCTCCACCTCGGCGTCCATCTCCTCCTCCAGCGCGAGCTGGCGGACCTGGCGCCGCCGCCCGTCCTCGCTCACGGTCTCGGCGACCGTGGCGGCGACGCTGAGGACCGCCAGCAGCGCCAGCGCCACCAGCTCCGGCAGCCGGGCGGCCACCGGGGCGACCAGGGCGAGCACCGCCACCGCCGCCAGCAGCGGCCAGTGCACGGCCCGCAGCGCCCGCCGGGCGCAGGCCGCGAGGCTGAGCAGGTAGAGAGCCACCCCGCCGTACAGGACGGTGATCCAGAAGCCGCCGAGCGCCACCCCCCAGGTCGGCGTGTCGGACTCCGCGGCCTCCGCGAGCAGGTCCTTGAGGCCGAGGGCGAAGAAGATGATCCCGGCGACCATCGGCAGGTGCAGGTAGGTGTAGACGTCCCGGGCCAGCCGGGCGCGCGGCGCCGGCTCCCGGGTGTGGTGCAGCGTCTGCTCGACCGCGAAGGCCAGGGTGTCGAAGTACGCCCACCACAGCGCCGCCACGACGGCGATGCCGAGTGCCGCGGCGACCACCACCGGGCCGCTCAGCGGCAGGCCGCTGATGAACTTCGGGCCGATCCCCAACGCGATGACCGACTCGCCGAGGGCGACCAGGATGATCAGGGCGTGCCGTTCCGCCCAGTGCCCGGCGGAGACCACCTGCCAGTACGCGCCGCCCAGCGCCATCCCGGCGCCGTACTCCACCACCAGCGCCGCCGTCCAGAGGGCGAGCTGGAGCGCGATCGCCGCGGGCCGGTCGGCGACCCGCTGGGGCACCAGCCCGGCGGCGAGCAGCAACGCCGAGGCGACCACCGGCAGTGCGGCGAGCAGCAGCCAGCGCCGGCGGCGGACCGGGTCGGACCGGGCCACCCAGCCGAAGATCGCGAGCTGCGCCGCGCGGA
Organism: Micromonospora sp. NBC_00898; assembly: GCF_045207895.1. NCBI lineage: Bacteria > Bacillati > Actinomycetota > Actinomycetes > Micromonosporales > Micromonosporaceae > Micromonospora > Micromonospora sp. NBC_00898. Next base: position 546,637 of record NZ_CP108775.1, on the reverse strand, counting down.
CCAGGAAGTAGCAGCCGGCGAAGACCAGCGGGCCGTTCAGCCCGCCGGGCCGGTCGACGAACGCCCCCGGCATGCTCAGCGCCAGCAGGAAGATGGCGGCCACGGTCACGAAGCCGACCACCGGCAGCACGCCCTGGTCGGCGCGGACCAGGTTGCCGACCATGGCGAAGCCCGTCCAGCACCACCACAGCAGCGCCAGCACCAGCAGGCAGCGGAACAGGTTGACCGGGGTGGGCAGGCTCGCGGTCAGGCTGGTGACGTTGAGGAAGGCGAAGACGAAGACCAGGTCGAAGAAGAGCTCCAGACGGGTCGTCCGGGACCCCGGCGCGCCGGGCCGCACGCCCCGCGACCACCGGGTGCCGCCGCCGTTCCCCACCTGCGCAGTCTCCCAGCCCCGGCGGTCGGCCCGAGCCCGATCCGGGCAGGTCGGAAAGGCTCGCGCTAGCGGCCGGGCGGCGCGCCCGCGCCGTGCTCGTCGAGGAAGGCGTCCCGCAGCGCCCGGCGGGCCTCGCCGAAGAGCACCACCTCGACGGCCACCATCGCGGCGCAGACCAGCGCGAGCAGCCCGAGGGCGGCCAGCGCCGGCAGGTGGTCGGCCACCGGCAGCAGCGCCACCAGCAGCACCATCGCCACCACCCGGGGCCAGTTGACCGAGCCCATGTTGCGCAGCCGGAACCCCAGGTGCCCGAGCAGGTAGAGGATCACCCCGCCGTAGAGGGCCAGCAGGCCCAGGCCGTGCAGCGGGTCGGTCAGCCGGTGGTGGCTCTCGTCCCCCACGTACGCGAGGACCTTCTTGAAGCCGAGGGCGAGCAGGATGATCCCGGCGACCATCGGCAGGTGCAGGTAGGTGTAGGAGTCCCGGCCCAGCGCGGCCCGCTCGGCGCCCTGGGCCCGGTGCAGCACCCGCTCGGCGGCGATCGCCACCACATCGAAGTACGCCCACCACAGCGCGGCGGCGACGGTGATGCCGAGGAAGGCGGCGACGATGATCGGCCAGGAGATGGGCAGCGCGGTCACCCCGACGCCGAGCGCGACGAGCGACTCGCCGAGCGCGATAATGATGATCAGGCCGTGCCGTTCCGTCCAGTGTGCGGCGGAGTAGAGCTGCCAGCCCCGGGCGCCGATGGCCATGATGCCGCCGTAGTCGATGGCGAGGGCGAGCACCCAGAGCAGGGTGCGGATCGCGACGACCCGTTGCGGGTCGTCGCTGAGCTGCTGGGGCAGCAGCGCGGCGGTGAAGAGCAGGGTCGCCCCGCCGAGCATCGGCAGCGCGGCCCGCAGCAACTGCCGACGCAGCCCCTCGTCGCCCCGGGCGGCGTGCCAGTAGATCACCAGGTGCAGCACCCGGACGGCCAGGTAGCAGGCGGCGAAGACCACCGGGCCGGAGAGCCCGCCGGGCAGGTCCACGAACGCCTCGGGAATGGTCACCGCGACCACGAACATGGTCCCGATGACGGCGAACAGGGCCAGCCGGACCACGCCCTCGTCGGCCCGCAAGGTGTTGCCCAGCCAGGCGTAGCAGCACCAGCACCACCAGAGCAGGGCCAGCACCAGCATGCCGCGGCCCAGCCCGCCCCAGGTCAGGTCGGCGGCCATCAGCGCGGTCACCTGGGTGAGCGCGTACACGAAGACCAGGTCGAAGAAGAGCTCCAGCGGGGTCACCGTGGCGCCCTCGGTCATCACCCGCATCCGCGGCGCGCGCCGCCTCCCGTCCGTCACCGCGCAAGTGTGGCAGCCGGCGCGGCGGGCCGTCGTCCCCGCATTTTCGGCGCGTCGCCGGCCTCAGAGACCGTCGGGTAACCGATTGAGGGCGGGCTGTTACGGCGAGAAACGTCGATGTCGGGTGCTCGACAAATGCGTCATCCCCGCCATGATCTTGATGTGTGTGCAACAGGGATCTTGGCGGGGACGACGCCCGTAGATGCTACTCATCCAGCCTGACCGACGCGATGTGGGCTGTCCTGGCTCCGTTGATGCCGGTGCGTGACCTGCGCAAAGGCGGACGTCCGCGGGTGTACGACGATCGGTTGATTCTGAACTCGATCTTCTATGTGCTGCGGTCGGGCTGTGCGTGGCGGTTGATGCCTCACGATCTGGCCCCGCCGGACGCGGCGCATCGGTGGTTCACCACCTGGCGCCGAGACGGCACGTGGGATGCCATCCACGACGAACTGCGGCGGCAGGTGCGCGTGCAGGCCGGGCGGGAACCCGAGCCCACGGCGGCGGTTCTGGACGCCCAGTCGATCAAATCCAGTGAGGGAGGTGAGTCTCGTGGATTCGACATGGGTAAGCGCACCACCGGCCGGAAACGACACCTGATCGTCGACACGATGGGACTCCTGCTCGTCGTCGCGGTCACCTCCGCCTCGGTACAGGACCGACCCGGCGGACGGGCGCTGCTGCACCGCCTCGCCGCCACCTTCACCACCATCGCCGTCGTCTGGGCCGACGGTGGCTACGCCAACAGCGTCGACACCAGTCTGCTGACCTGGGCCAAGACCCAACTCGGCATCCTGCTGCAGATCGTCAAACGCACCGACGACGTCAAAGGCTTCCAGGTCCTACCCCGCCGCTGGGTCGTGGAACGCACCTTCGGCTGGCTGATCCGCAACCGACGCCTGGCCCGCGACTACGAACGCCTCACCACCAACTCCGAGACCATGATCAAAGTCGCAATGATTCGACTCATGGCGATACGCCTGGCCCGTCAACCGACCCGATGGGCCAACACCGCCGAACGTGCAGCCGCTCGACGCATCAACGCCGAACAACTTTTCACAACGTAACCATCCGGTTACCCGACGGCCTCTCAGGCGATGACGGAGGGTTCCCGCCACTGCGGGCGGCCGGCGCGGTCCAGGTCGTAGCGGACCGCGGCGAGCCGACCCACCGCCTCCACCAGGTCCGCGGCGGGCAGGGTGAAGGGCAACCGGAGGAAGCGTTCGAGGGTGCCGTCCAGGCCGAACCGGGGGCCGGGCGCCAGCCGTACGCCGACCTCCTCGGCGGCGCGGGCCAGGGCGCTGGAGATCGGGCCGTCCAGCTCGGCCCAGAGCGTCACGCCGCCGCGCGGCACGGCGACCCGCCAGTCGGGCAGCCGGTCGGCCAGCGCGCCGATCAGCGCGTCGCGCTGGGCGGTGAGCTGGGCCTGCCGGGCGGCCACGATGGCCGGGGCGTCGGCCAGCAGGTGCACCGCGACGAGCTGGTCGAGCACCGGGCTGGCCATGTCGACCCCGACCCGGGCGGCGGCCAGCCGCTGCACCTGCGGGGCGGAGGCGCGGACCCAGCCGATCCGCAGGCCACCCCAGTAGGGCTTGCTCATCCCGCCGATGGAGATGACCCGGGAGTGCCGGTCGAAGGTGGCGGTCGGCGGCGGCAGCTCGGTGCCGTCCAGCGGCAGGTCCACGAAGGACTCGTCGATGACCAGGTCGGTGCCGGCGGCGTGGGCGGCGCCGACCAGCCGCTCGCGCAGCTCCGCCGGCATCAGGTGGCCGGTCGGGTTCTGGAACTCGGGGATCAGGTACGCCAGCTTCGGCCGGGTCTGCCGGATGCTGCCCAGCAGCAGGTCGGCGTCCCAGCCCGCGCCGTCGGCCGCCAGCCCGTGGGTGGTGATCCGGGCCCGGCGGGCGGCAAGCGCCGCGAGCGCGTTGGGGTAGGTCGGGGACTCGACCAGCACGCCGCCACCGGGCGACAGCGCCAGTCGCAGCACCAGGTCCAGCGCGTGCTGGGTGCCGCTGGTCACCATGATCTGCTCGGGGCTGGTCGGCAGGCCCCGCTCGGTGTACGACCGGGCGACCGCCTCGCGCAGCTCGATGATCCCGGTCGGGTGGTAGCCGGCCCCGCTCAGGTACCGCGGCAGGTCCTCGGCGGCGGCCCGGGCGGCGGGGACGAGCTGGCTCGGGGCGGCCAGCGCGGCGACGCCGAGGTCGATCATGTCCCGGTCGTCCAGCGGGGTCCACAGGCCGGTGCTGGCCACCCGGTGGGTGCCCGGGAGCATGGTCCAGCTGCCGGCGCCCCGGCGGCTGGCCAGGTGGCCGGTCTCCCGCAGTTCCCGGTACGCGGCGGTGACCGTGGTCCGGCTGATCCGCAGCGCCTCGGCCAGCTCCCGCTCGGCCGGCAGGCGTACCCCCAGGGGAAGCCGGCCGTCGGCGAGCAGTCCGCGGACCGCGGCGGCGAGCGCGGCGTAGTCCGGGCTGCGCCGGCGGCCGGGCAGCGCGTGCCACTGACCGAGCAGCCGGGCCAATTGGGTGCCACGCACCTGCGTCGTCATGGCCACCCCTCCCAAATTGGCTGCTTCAAGTGTGGAGATTGGCCCCTAGGGTGGCATGCATGGCAGTGATTGGCAATCTCCGGTACCGGCCGGCCAGGCGGCTGAGCCAGCTCTACGTCGGGCTCGCCCTCTACGGCGTCAGCATGGCGCTGATGATCCGGTCCGGCCTGGGGCTCGACCCCTGGGACGTGTTCCACCAGGGGCTCGCCGGGCAGACCGGGCTCTCCTTCGGCACGGTCACCATCGCCGTCGGCGCCGTCGTCCTGCTGCTCTGGATCCCGCTGCGGCAGCGCCCCGGCCTGGGCACCGTCAGCAACGTCGTGGTGATCGGCCTGGTGGTGGACGCCACCCTCACGGTCCTGCCGACCCACGCGCCGCTGCCGGTACGGATCGGGCTGCTGGTTGTCGGCATCGTGGCCAACGGCGCCGCCACCGGCCTCTACCTCGGCGCGCGGCTCGGCCCCGGCCCGCGCGACGGCCTGATGACCGGGTACGTCGCCCGCCGCCCGGGCCGGTCCGTCCGGCTGGTCCGCACCGTCATCGAGGTGACGGTGCTGGCGCTGGGCTGGCTGCTCGGCGGCACCGTCGGAATCGGCACCGTCGCCTACGCGCTCGCCATCGGGCCGCTGGCCCAGGTGTTCATCCCGCTCTTCGCGGTGGCCCCGGCTCCGCAGCCGGCGGCGTCCACCCCGGAGCCGGCGGTCTGCGCCGGTCCCGCCGGCCCAGCGGCCGAGGCGGCCTGACTCATCCGCGCCCGCTCCGGCCCGTGCGCCGTCGCCGCGGCCGACCCCCGAGCCGGAGCCGACGCGCGCGCCGCCACGGCCCGCGCCGCGCCCCATCACCGGGCCGACGCGGGCGGGGTGTGGACACCCACCGTCACCGGGGGCACGCCGACCGCCACCGGATGGGATCGCTTGGACCCGCGGTGAGCTGCGGTGATGTCCGATCGGGAAACTGGGTGTTTCTTCCGCCGTCGACGCCGGGCATCATTCGTGCATGGGGGAGAACGGATGGCGCTGGACCGACGCCTGGATCTTCGTCTCACTGGTCATCGCGAGCGGCGCCGGCCGGCACCGCCGGTCGGCCTCGACCCGGCGGCCCGAGGGCGTGCGCCTGGCTGACGTGCTCTCCACCGCCGACCACCTCAACCAGGCCATCCCGGAGCGGCACGAGGTGGAGGGCGCGGTCCGCCGGCTCGCCGGCGCCGGGCTGGTCAGCGTCTCGGACGGCTGGTTCCGGATCACGCCGGACGGGGAACGGCTCTGGCGCACCCGGCCCAGCGCCGGCGTGGCGACCACGGTGGACACCGTGCAGGGGGTGCTGAGCCGTCGGCACACCCCGGGTACCACCGACTGGAGCCTCGCCGAGGACGACCACGCCGCCGCCGTCCAGGAGTACGCCGTCCGCTCGATCCCGGCCCCACGCCGCTCCCCCGAGGGCCACACCGGCCGCGGCTGACCTGCCTCCGACCCCGAGCCCGGCCCTGGCCGATCGCCAGATCGGCGACCTGGCGCCATCCGACGCACCCGGACGCCGCCACCTCGGCGAGCTGGAGTCGATCACCGGGAGGGGCCGCTACCTCGGTGACGCGGCGTTGCGGTGCCGGGGTGACGGGCGGGGCGGGGTGGGTCAGCGGACGGGGTGGCCGGCTGCGCGCAGGGCGTCCTTGACCTCGCCGACGGTCAGCTCGCCGAAGTGGAAGACGCTGGCCGCCAGCACCGCGTCGGCGCCCGCGCCGATCGCCGGCGGGAAGTGCGCCACCTCGCCGGCGCCGCCGCTGGCGATCACCGGCACGTCGACCACCGCACGGACCGCCTGGATCAGCGCCAGGTCGAAGCCGGCCTTGGTGCCGTCGGCGTCCATCGAGTTGAGCAAGATCTCCCCCGCGCCCAGCTCCGCGCCGCGCCGCGCCCACTCGACGGCGTCGATCCCGGTGCACCGGCGACCGCCGTGGGTGGTCACCTCGAAGCCGCTCGGGGTGGTGCCGGCCGGGGCCCGCCGCACGTCGAGGGAGAGGACCAGCACCTGGCGGCCGAACCGGTCGGCGATCTCGGCGATCAGCTCCGGTCGGGCGATCGCGGCGGTGTTCACGCCGACCTTGTCCGCGCCGGCCCGCAGCAGCGTGTCGACGTCGGCGACCTGGCGTACGCCGCCGCCGACGGTGAGCGGGATGAAGACCGACTCGGCGGTGCGGCGGACCACGTCGAGCATGGTCCCCCGGTCGCTGGCGGAGGCGGTGACGTCGAGGAAGGTCAGCTCGTCCGCGCCGGCCCGGTCGTACGCCGCCGCGAGCTCCACCGGGTCGCCGGCGTCGCGCAGGTCGAGGAAGTTGACCCCCTTGACCACCCGCCCGGCGTCCACGTCCAGACACGGGATCACCCGTACCGCCACCGTCATGTCGCGAGCCTATCCAACGCGCACGGCACGGCGGCCGACCCGACCGGGCCGACCGCCGTGAACGAGTTCCGGGTCACACCCGGACGAGCATCTTGCCCAGGTTCTCACCGCGCAGCACGCCGAGGAACGCCTCCGGGGCGTTCTCGATGCCGTCGACGACGGTCTCGTCGTACGAGATCTTCCCGTCGCGCAGCCAACCGGACATCTCCTGGACGAACTGGTCGCGCAGGTGGCCGTGGTCGTTGACGAGGAAACCGCGCAGGGTGAGCCGCTTGCCGATGACCAGGGCCAGGTTGCGCGGCGCGGCCGGCGGCTCGCTGGAGTTGTACTGGGCGATCATGCCGCAGACGGCGACCCGGCCGTGCAGGTTCAACGCCGAGATCGCGGCCTCCAGGTGCTCGGAGCCGACGTTGTCGAAGTACACGTCGATGCCGTCCGGCGCGGCGGCCTTCAGCGAGTCGCGCACCGGGCCGTCGTGGTAGTCGAACGCGGCGTCGAAGCCGAGCGCCCCGAGCCGCTCGACCTTGGCGGCCGAGCCGGCGCTGCCGATCACCCGGGACGCGCCCCGGAGCTTGGCGATCTGGCCGACCATGCTGCCCACCGCGCCGGCCGCGCCGGAGACGAAGACGGCGTCGCCGGGCTTCATCGCGGCCACGTCGAGCAGACCGGCGTACGCGGTCAGGCCGGTCATGCCGAGCACGCTGAGGTACGCGCTCACCGGCGCCAGGCTCGGGTCGACCTTGCGGGCCGCCTTCGCGTCGAGCAGCGCGTACTCCCGCCAACCCAGGCCGTGCAGGACGGTGTCGCCGGGCTTGAGCCCCTCGGCCTCGCTGGCCACCACCTCGCCAATGGCACCGCCGTCGAGGGGGGCGTCGAGCTGGAACGGCGGCACGTACGACTTGACGTCGTTCATCCGGCCCCGCATGTACGGATCGACCGACATGAACTGGTTGCGGACCACGATCTGGCCCGGACCCGGGGTGGGCACCTCGGTGGTGACCAGGCGGAAGTTGTCGGCCGTGGGCCAGCCCTGGGGGCGGGAGGCCAGGTGGATCTCACGGTTGGTGCTCATCGGAGTCTGTCCTTTCGTACGCGAGGGAAGCGGGCCGGGACGGGCGCTCAGGCCGACGCGGCCTCGCGGACGGTGCGGACGACCTCGATGTTGCCACGGGTCGCGTTGGAGTACGGGCAGACCTGGTGGGCGGCCTCGACGAGCTGCTGCGCGGCGGCGCGCTCGACGGCGGGCAGGTCCACCACGAGGGCGACGGTCAGGCCGAAGCCGCCGCTGCCGTTCGGGCCGATGCCCACCTCGGCCTCGACGACCGAGCCGGTGACGTCGGCCTTGGCCTTGCGGGCGACGAGCCGCAGCGCGGAGTGGAAGCAGGCCGCGTAGCCGGCGGCGAACAACTGCTCGGGGTTGGCCGCGCCGCCGGCGCCGCCCATCTCCTTCGGGATCGCCAGGTCCAGGTCGAACGTGCCGTCCGAGGTGCGGACGTGGCCGTCCCGGCCGTCGCCGGTGGCCCGGGCGGAGGCGGTGTAAAGCACCTGCATGTCACTGCTCCTTGTGTCGGTGGATCGTCTCGGTGACCCGGGTGAGGGTGTCGCGCAGACCCACCAGCTCGGCCTCGGTGAGCCCGGTGGCGCAGGCGATCCGCATCGGCACGCCGTCCATCCGCCGCCGCAGGTCCCGACCCCGCTCGGTGAGACCCACCTCCACCCGGCGCTCGTCGCGCGCCGAGCGGTTGCGGACCACGAGACCCGCCGCCTCCAGGCGCTTGAGCAGTGGGGAGAGGGTGCCGGAGTCGAGCCGGAGCTGGGCGCCGAGCCCGGAGACCGTGGGGGCCTCGTCGCCGCGCTCCCAGAGCACGAGCAGCACCAGGTACTGGGGGTAGGTCAACCCGTGCTCGTCGAGGATGGGCCGGTAGACGTCGGTGAGGGCGCGCGACGCCGCGTAGAGGGCGAAGCACACCTGCCGGCGCAGCACCAGATCATCGGTCACGGCCAGAACCGTAGCGTGCAATTAAGTTGTGCACAACTAGTCTGGGTGCGACGTGGCCGTCCCCACAGCGGGGCGGCCGGGGTCACCGGTCGCCGAGCCAGGCCTCCAACTCGACCTCCACCAGCAGATCCGGGTCGATCAGCCCGGCCGCCACCACCATCGTCGCCGCCGGCCGGACCGCCCCGAAGATGGCGTTGTGCGCCCGGCCGACCTCGTCTGCGTAGCTCCGGTCGGTGATGTACATCCGGGTCCGCACCACGTCGCCGGGCTCCGCGCCCACCTCGGCCAGCGCGTCCAGGCCGATCCGCAACGCCTGAGCGGTCTGCGCCGCGGCGTCCCCGACGTGCGCCACCCGCCCGTCGACGGTCGACGTGCAGCCCGCCGTCCAGACCAGGTTCCCGGCCCGCACCACCCGCGAGTAGCCGTAGACGGCCTCCCACGGGCCACCCGAGCCGAGTCGGGTGACGACGCCGTCGTCGCCCGCGACCGCGGTCACGCCGCGGCCCGCAGCGTCTCCAGCGCCTCGGCGACGGTGAACGCGCCCGCGTAGAGCGCCTTGCCGGTGATCACACCCTCCACACCGACCGGCTCCAGGGTGGCCAGGGCGCGCAGGTCGTCCAGGGTCGAGACGCCGCCGGAGGCGATCACCGGGGCGTCGGTGCGCCCGCAGACCTCGCGGAGCAGGTCCAGGTTCGGCCCGCGCATCGTGCCGTCCTTGGTGATGTCGGTCACCACGTAGCGGGAGGCACCGGCCTTGTCGAGCCGCTCCAGCACCTCGAACAGGTCACCGCCGTCGCGGGTCCAGCCCCGCGCCGAGAGGGTACGACCGCGCACGTCCAGCCCGATCGCGACCCGGTCGCCGTACTCGCCGCAGACCCGGTCGCACCACACCGGGTCCTCCAGCGCGGCGGTGCCGATGTTGACCCGGGCCGCCCCGGTGCCGAGCGCCGCGTGCAGCGACTCGTCGTCCCGGATCCCGCCGGAGAGCTCGACCTTCACGTCCAACTGCCGGACCACCTCGGCCAGCAGGTGCGCGTTGGTGCCCCGGCCGAACGCGGCGTCCAGGTCGACCAGGTGGATCCACTCCGCCCCGTCGGCCTGCCAGGCCAGCGCGGCCTCCAGCGGGTCGCCGTAGGTGGTCTCGCTGCCGGCGGCGCCCTGCACGAGCCGGACGGCCTGGCCGTCGGCGACGTCCACGGCGGGCAACAGGATGAGGCTCAACGCTCTACTCCTCGCTTCAGGTACGACGGTCCAGGGCGATCACCACGATCGCCGGCAGGACCAGCAGCAACAACACGACCAACGCCAGCCGCAGCGCCAGGTCGTCGACGAAATACCAGATCCCCACCAGCGCCGCCCCGGTGAGCAGCACGATCGCCGCCCGCTCGCCCCGGGTGTGCCGGGCCAACCGGCCCGTACGGCCCCGCCGGATCGTCGGCGTCAGCCGGCGTACGACGGCGCGGCGGCGTTCCCGGCGGGCCACCCGGCGGCGCCGGACCGCGCGCTCGGCCTCCGCCTCGGCCTGGCGGACCGCCCGACGACGGGCCCGCTCCTTGCTCACCTCGCGCTCACAGCGCCACGTCGGGTTCGCGACCGCGGGGCTCGCAGACCCGGCTCACTCCTCGCGCTCACAGCGTGGTGAGCCAGTTGCGCAGCAGCGCGGCACCGGTGTCGGCCGACTTCTCCGGGTGGAACTGGGCGGCCGACAGCGGGCCCCGCTCCACGGCCGCCACGAAGTCGGTGCCGTGGTGCGCGGTGGTGACCTTGGCGCCCGCGGCGGCCAGACCCGCCAGGTCGTTCACCGCGTACGAGTGGACGAAGTAGAACCGGCTGTCGGCGGGCAGGCCGGCGAAGAGCACCGAACCCTCCGGCGCGTGCACAGTGTTCCAGCCCATGTGCGGCAGCCGCTCGGCGGGCAGCTTCGTCACCCCGCCGGGCAGCAGCCCGAGGCCCTTGGTCACCACGCCGTGCTCGTGACCGTGCTCGAAGAGCACCTGCATGCCGACGCAGATGCCGAGCACCGGCCGACCGGCTGTCACCCGCTCGGCGATGACCGGACCGGCGCCGAGCGCCTCGATCCCCGCCATGCACGCGGCGAAGGCGCCCACGCCGGGCACGACCAGGCCGTCGGCCTCGGCGGCGGCGGCCAGGTCGTCGGTGACCGTCACGTCCGCGCCGGCCCGCTCCAGGGCGCGCTCGGCCGAGCGCAGGTTGCCCGAGCCGTAGTCGAGCACCACGATCCGCTTGCTCATGCCGGCACTCCGCTGCGCTCCGTGCCGACATGAGACACCACGGCACTGTGCCTGATGATTCGCTCGCTGCGCTCGCTCATGCCGGCACTCCGCTGCGCTCCGTGCCGACATGAGACACCACGGCACTGTGCCTGATGATTCGCTCGCTGCGCTCGCTCATGAGCCCTCCCCGGGCAGCAGCCAGAGCAGCCCGCCGACGGTCGCCAGCACGGCCAGCAGCCCGGTGACCACCACCGCGGACCGCGGGGCGCCCTGCTTGTGCAACGACCAGGTCCCGCCGGCCAGCACGCCCGCGAGGATCAACAGCACCGTCCCCATCAGAGCGCGCCCTTGGTGCTCGGGATCGCTCCGGCGTTGCGCGGGTCGATGGAGGTGGCCTCGCGCAGCGCGCGGGAGACCGCCTTGAACTGGGCCTCGACCACGTGGTGGGCGTCCGCGTGGCCGCCGGGGCGGGCCGCCCGCAGCACGTCCACATGCAGGGTGATCCGGGCCGCCTGGCCGAAGGACTCCCAGATGTGCCGGGTCATGCTGGTCGGGTAGACCGGCCCGATGTACGGCGGGAGCGCCGGCTCGTCGTGCAGCACGTACGGCCGGCCGGAGAGGTCGACGGCGGCTCGCACCAGCACCTCGTCCATCGGGACGGTGGCCGAGCCGTACCGCCGGATGCCGGCCTTGTCCCCCAGCGCCTGGTCGAACGCGGCGCCGAGGGCGAGCGCGGTGTCCTCCATCGTGTGATGCGCGTCGATCTCCAGGTCACCGACGGTGCGCACGGTCAGGTCGAAGCCGCCGTGCCGGGCGATCTGGTGGAGCATGTGGTCGTAGAAGCCGACGCCGGTGCTGATCTCGGCCTGGCCCGTGCCGTCGAGGTCGATCTCGACGAGGACCTTGGTCTCCTTGGTGATCCGCTCCACCCGGGCGGTCCGGCTCATCAGATTCTCTCCATCGCGGTGAGGAAGGCGTCGGTCTCGGCGGGGGTGCCGGCGGTGACCCGCAGCCAGCCGGGCAGGCCGACGTCGCGGACCAGCACACCGTGCTCCAGCAGGGTGCGCCAGGCAACCGCCTGGTCGCCACGCACCTCGAACAGCACGAAGTTCGCGTCGCTGTCGGCGACCCGGTGGCCCCGGGCGCGCAGCTCGGCGACGATCCGGTCGCGCTGCTCCATGATCGCGACGACCGTGCCGAGCAGCGCGGCACGGTGGGCCAGGGCCGCACGCGCCGCGGCCTGGGTGAGCGCGGAGAGGTGGTACGGCAGCCGGACGAGCTGCACCGCCTGCACCACGGCCGGGTCGGCGGCCAGGTAGCCCAGCCGCCCACCGGCGAAGCCGAAGGCCTTGCTCATCGTCCGGGTGACCACCAGCCGCGGGTGACCGGGCAGCACCGCCAGGGCGCTGACCGTGCCGGGCCGGGCGAACTCGGCGTACGCCTCGTCGACGACCACCATGCCGGGCGCCTCGTCCAGCACCGCGGCGACCACGGCCGGGTCGAGCGCGGTGCCGGTCGGGTTGTTCGGCGAGCAGAGGAAGACCACGTCGGGGGCGTGCTCGCGGACCTGCGCGACCGCCTCGTCGGCGGTCAGCCCGAAGTCGACGCCGCGCCGCGCCGGGATCCAGCCGGTGCCGGTGCCGAGCGCCAGCAGCGGGTGCATCGAGTACGCCGGGACGAAGCCGAGCGCGGTGCGCCCGGGGCCGCCGAACGCCTGGAGCAGCTGCTGCTGGATCTCGTTGGAGCCGTTGGCCGCCCAGACCTCGTCGACGGTCAGCCCGTGGCCCAGGTAATCCGCCAGGTCGGCGCGGAGCGCCACCGCGTCCCGGTCGGGGTAGCGGTTGAGGTCGCGCAGCTCGGCCGCGACGGCCTTGCCGATCGCGTCCACCACCGGCTCGGGCACCGGGTAGGAGTTCTCGTTGGTGTTCAGCCGCACCGGCACGTCGAGCTGCGGCGCCCCGTACGGCGTCAGCCCGCGCAGGTCGTCCCGGATCGGCAGGTCGTCCAGCGTCGTCACGACGTGCCCTCCGCGAAGCGCACGCTGACCGCCTGGCCGTGTGCCGGCAGGTCCTCCACGGTCGCCAGGGTGACCACGTGCCCGGCGACGTCGCGCAGCGCGTCCTGGCTGTATTCGATCAGGTGGACGCCGCGCAGGAAGGACTGCACCGACAGGCCCGAGGAGTGCCGGGCGCAGCCGCCGGTGGGCAGCACGTGGTTGGAGCCGGCGCAGTAGTCGCCGAGCGACACCGGCGACCAGGCGCCCACGAAGATCGCCCCGGCGTTGCGGACCCGCAGCGCCCATTCGCGGGCGTCCACGGTCTGGATCTCCAGGTGCTCGGCCGCGTACGCGTCGACCACCCGCAGCCCGGCCGCCAGGTCGTCGACCAGGACGACGCCGCTCTGCTCGCCGGTGAGCGCGGTGGTGACCCGCTCGACGTGCTTGGTGGCCGGCACCTGCCGGGCCAGCTCCCGCTCGACCGCGTCGGCGAGCGCCACCGACGGGGTGACCAGCACACTGGCCGCCAGGGGGTCGTGCTCGGCCTGGCTGATCAGGTCGGCGGCGACGTGCGCCGGGTCGGCGGTGTCGTCGGCGAGGATGGCGATCTCGGTCGGGCCGGCCTCGGCGTCGATGCCGACCACGCCGCGCAGCAGCCGCTTGGCGGCGGTCACCCAGATGTTGCCCGGGCCGGTGATCAGGTCGACCGGCTCGCAGCGCTCCGCGCCGTCCGGGTCGACGGTCGACCCGTACGCCAGCATCGCCACCGCCTGGGCGCCGCCGACGGCATACACCTCGTCGACGCCGAGCAGCGCGCACGCGGCGAGGACCCGCTGGTCGGGCAGGCCCCCGTTGTCCTGCTGCGGCGGGCTCACGACGACCAGGGAGCGGACGCCGGCCGCCTGGGCGGGGACCACGTTCATCACCACGGTCGACGGGTACATCGCCAGACCGCCGGGGACGTAGAGGCCGACCCGGTCGACCGGCACCCAGCGCTCGGTCACCGTGCCCCCCGGCACCACCTGGGTGGTGTGGTCGGTGCGCCGCTGGTCGGCGTGCACCTTGCGGGCCCGGGTGATCGACTCCAGCAGCGCGGCGCGCACCTGCGGGTCGAGGGTCCCCTCGGCCTCCTTGATCGCCTCCACCGGCACCCGCAGGCGCTCCGGGGAGATGCCGTCGAACCGCTCGCTGGCCTCCCGGATCGCCGGGTAACCATGCTCCCCGACCGCCTCCACGAGAGGGCGGATCCGCTCGACGGCCACCGACACGTCGAGCCGGGCACGGGGCAGCAGGTGGCGCGGGTCACGCACCCCGCCGCGCAGGTCGATCCGATTCAACACCCTTGCGAGTCTAGGCGGCCGGTCCGGGAGCCGACCCGCGCCGCCCGGAGGCCGGGACGGTGAGCCGGGACACGCCGCGGGGCCGTGATCGGGATACGCTCGACGCGTGACTGCGCGGCTGCCGGTGTTTCCGCTCGGGACGGTGCTCTTCCCCGGGCTGGTGCTGCCGCTGCACATATTCGAGGAGCGCTACCGGGCGCTGGTGCGCCACCTGGTCGGGCTGCCCGAGGGGGCGCCGCGCGAGTTCGGCGTGGTGGCGATCCAGGCCGGCTGGGAGGTGGCCCCGGCCGGGCCGCCCGGCCGGCCGATCCCCGGCGGCGGGGACGTGACGCTGCACGAGGTGGGCTGCACCGCCGAGCTGCGGCAGGTCACCGAGCTGGCCGACGGCGGTTTCGACATCGTCACCGTCGGCCGGCGCCGGTTCCGGGTCGCCGAGGTCGACGACCGCTCCGCGCCGTACCTCACCGCCGAGGTGGAGTGGCTGCCCGAGCCGACCGGCACGGACGAGGTCGCCGACCTGCTCGCCGCCCGGGTGATCTCGGTGTTCCGGCAGTACCTGGGGCTGATCCGGCCGGCCCCGGAGGAGATCTCCGAGCAACTGCCCGAGGACCCGACGGTGCTGTCGCACCTGGTCGCCGCCACCGCCGCGCTGACCGTCGCCGACCGCCAGCGGCTGCTCGCGATCGACGACACCGCCGGCCGACTCCGCGCCGAGCTGCGGCTGCTCAACCGCGAGGCGGCTCTGCTGCGCCAGGTCCGGGCGGTTCCGGTGCCGCTGAGCGAGCTGGCCGGTCCGCCGGCGCCGAACTGAGCCCCTCCGTCGGGCCGACCCCCCACCCGCCGGCCCCGGCGGCCGGCGGCGGCCAGGCCCCGTACGGCTCCGGCTCGGGGCGCAGCGACGGCCAGCGGGACCAGCCGGCCAGCAGGGTGTACGTCACGGCGGCGCCGAACGCGGGCAGCAGCAGGTTGCCGTGCGGGACGACGAACCAGTCCACTCCACCGGCCCGCAGGTCGGCCGGCTTGGTGAAGGGCTGCCCGTCCGGGGCGGTCTCCAGCAGCCGCTGGTAGGTGGAGAGGCCGATCCGCCGGCCCACCTGCCAGGCCACCACCGCCGCGCCGAGGCCGCCCAGCGTGCCGGCGAGCAGCCCGACCGGCCCGCGGCGGCGGCGCAGCAGGAACCACAGGGCGATCGCGGCGAGCACGCCGAAGCCGAGCCCGAGCACGCTGAACCAGCCGTCGGCGGCGATCGGCTGCTCCGGCTGCGGGGTGGCGTAGATCGCCCCCTCGGCGGTCTTCACCACCGGGATGTCCGGCGCGACGGCCGTCCAGAGCAGCCCCAGCGGGGCGCCCAGGACGGTCAGCAGGAACGCGACCCCCACCGTCAGCCCGACGGCCCGGCGGACCCCGCGGGCGGGCCGGGCGGTCACGGCGGGCCCGGCGATCGTGACCGGGCGGTGCTCGGCTCCCGGGCCGGCCCAGGGGAACGGCTGGGTGCCCGGCGCGCCGGCCGGGGTGCCGGCCGGCGCCGGCAGGCCGGCGGGCGGGTCGACGGGCGGCGACTCGGGCCGGGGCTCCGCGCCGGCGGGACCGGGCTCGCCGGGCCGGTGCGTGGCCCGCTCAGGGTCAGGGGTGTCCGAACTCACCCGATGATCCTCTCAGGAGCCGGACGGCCGTGGGGCGGCGGTGGCGGTCAGCGGGCGAACGGTTCCAGCATCACCGCGGCGGCCTTGAGCCAGGCCTGCCGGGTCTCCGGCTGGAGCTGGTGGTACTCGATCGAGGAACCGGTCTCCAGCGCCGGGTCGTACGGCACCACGGCGACCGCCCGGGTCCGGGTGGCGAAGTGCCGCTCCAGGTCGTCCTGGAGCGACGAGCGGCCCGGCGTCGGGCAGGAGATCAGGGTGACCGCGTTGTCGGCCAGCTCCCCCATCCCCACCTCGTGCAGCAGGTCGAGCATCCAGTCCGCGCTGAACGCGGCGTCCTCGCGCGGCACGGTGGTCACCACGAGCTGGTCGGCGGCCTGCATGACGGTCCGCCAGTTCGCGCTCTCCACGTTGTTGCCGGTGTCCACGCAGACCACGTCGTGGGTACGCCGCAGCAGCTCCAGCACCCGCTTGACGGTGAACTGGTCCAGCCGCTGGGCGAACCGGGGGCTCTCCTCCCCGGCCAGCACGTCGTACGAGCCGTCGGAGGCGTGCCGCAGGTAGTCGTCGAGGTGTTCCAGGAGGGTGGCGCCCTCCAGGATCTCGATCTGGGCGAGGTCGTGGATCAGGTGCCGGATGGTCCGGGCGTGCCGGGCGCTACCGGCGCGCAGGCCGAGGGTGCCCCGCAGCTCGTTGTCGTCCCAGGCGAGCACCCCACGCCCGCGGACGCTGCCGACCGTGGCGGCGGCGAGCACGGTGGCGGTGGTCTTGTGCACCCCGCCCTTCGGGTTGGCGAAGGCGAGCACCCGGGGGGTGCCCAGCTCGCGGCGGAGCACGCCGGCGGCCCGGTCCACCTCGCTCTCCGGGGCGGGGGCCCGCCACTCCACCCGGGCCGGCTCGACCCGGGCCGGGTAGCCGTCGGCGATCGCCGGGGCCTGGTACGCGGCCGGCGCGGGCGCCGGCTCGGGCGGCTGGTAGGTCTCCGGCCGGTAGCCGCCGTTGTCCAGCAGCGCGTACCGGGACTCCACCGCCGGGGGCTCGTGCCGGTAGCCGTTGTCGAGGACGGAGTACCGGGACTCGACGGAGGCGGACCCCCGGTGCGGCTCCCGGTCCGGGTAGGCCGGTTCGGGGTCCGCCCGGTACGGCGGGTCGGCCCGGTAGGACGGCTCCGCGGCGTAGCCGGGCTCCACCGGGTAGGACGGCTCGGCCCGGTAGCGCGGCTCGGCCTGGTGTCCGGGGTCGAGGCGGTAGGCCGGCTCGACCCGGTAGGTCGCCTCGACGCGGTAGGCCGGCTCGGCGCCGTACGACAGCTCGGCGGGATGCCCGATCGCCTGGGCCCGCCCGGACCAGCCGTTGCCCGCGCCGCGCCGGGGCGGCGTCTCGGGCGGCGCCGCCGGGGGCTCCTCGGCGTGCTGGTCGGCCTCGGCGTGCTCCGCGCCGCGGCCGCCGAGCCGGGCCCGGTCGAGCAGCGCCCGCCACCGCGGTGCCGGCTCAGCCTGCCGACCCCAGCCGGTTTCGCTGCCGTCCAAGGCTCGCCCTCCCCAGCCACATCGATCTCCGCCTGACAGGCTACGAACGAAACCCTATTCGGACCACACCCGTCCGCGCACATCCCCCGGTGGGCATGCTCACCTGGGTGCCGTCGGCGCGCCGCCGCCGGCCGCGTCCGGGGAGGTCGGAGCGGTGATGGGCGGCGTTCACCCCGGCGCGGACCGGCCGGGGTCGGGTGAGCGTGCGCTCACCGTCGGTGCGGCTTCCGACGAATCGCCCACGGTGGGGGCGCTCCCGGCCGGCGCGGCTGACGCCCCGGCCAGTGCCGCGTCGGCGGGTGGCCGGGCCACGTCCCGCTGCTCGGGCAGCGGCGGGGTGAAGACCGTCCGGTCCAGCCGGCTCACCTCCGGGGCCGGGTCGACGGCCCGCACCCCGGGCCGGGCGGCCAGGCCGCGCAGCGCATCCGACGTGGCGCGGATCACCGCCGCGTACACGCAGGCGCACGCCGACCGGTACGCCGCCGCCTCCTGCGCCGCGACCCGCGCGCCGCTGTCGTACAGCCGGCGCAGGTCCGCGTCGTCGGACGCGGCGGGGGCGGCGGCGCGCGCCCGGTAGTCGGCGGCCTCCCCGTCCTTGCGCGCGGCCACCTCGGCCATCCCGCCGACCACGTCCTGCGGTACGCGCAGCGCGGCGATCCGGACGATCTCGGTCTGCCGGCCGGCCAGCGGCACCCGGGCCACCACCGCCGAGACCGGCGCCCCGCCGAGCGTCGCCGCGACCCGCTGCGGGGTCAGGTACGCCGAGAAGGACACCAGCGCGTACGTGCCGGCGGCCGGTCCGGTCGGGTCGGTCAGCCGGGCCAGCTCGTCGGCGGCGGTGCGCAGGTACCCGGGGATCGGGTCGCCGGCCGCCACGCCGACCCGGGTCACCTCGCCGACGGTGCGGTCAGTCACCGGCTCGCGTTGCCCGACCCGGGCGGCGACGAGCAGGACCGCGAGCGCGCAGAGCAGCGCCACCCAGGTCAGCCCGGACCGCGCGATGCCGCGGCGCGGGCGCGGCGACGGATCGGCGGGCACGGTCATCCCCTCGTCGGGCGATCTACGGATCGGCGCGGCGCTCAGTCGCGCAGGATCTCCAGCGCGCGCGCCAGGTCGTCGGGGTACTCGCTGACGAAGGTGACCTCGTCGCCGGTGCGCGGGTGCGCGAAGCTCAGCGAGCGGGCGTGCAGCCACTGCCGGCTCAGCCCGAGCCGGGCCGAGAGGGTCGGGTCGGCGCCGTAGGTGATGTCGCCGACGCACGGGTGGCGCAGGGTCGAGAAGTGCACCCGGATCTGGTGGGTACGGCCGGTCTCCAGGCGGACGTCGAGCAGGCTCGCCGCCGGGAACGCCTCCAGGGTGTCGTAGTGCGTGATGCTCGGCTTGCCCCCGGTGACCACCGCCCAGCGGTAGTCGTGGTGCGGGTGCCGGTCGATCGGCGCGTCGATGGTGCCGCGCAGCGGGTCGGGGTGGCCCTGCACCACGGCGTGGTAGCGCTTCTCCACCTCGCGGTACTTGAAGGCCCGTTTCAACGCGGTGTACGCCGGCTCGCTCTTGGCCACCGCCATGATCCCGGTGGTGCCCACGTCGAGCCGGTGCACCACGCCCTGCCGCTCGGCGGCGCCGCTGGTGGAGATCCGGTGGCCGACCGCGGCCAGCGCGCCGATCACGGTCGGGCCGGTCCAGCCGGGACTGGGGTGGGCGGCCACGCCGACCGGCTTGTCGACCACCACGATGTCGTCGTCGGCGTACACCACGGTCAGGCCGGGCACGGCCTGCGGCACCACGGTCGGCGGGGCGGCCGGGGCGGGCAGGGTCACCTCCAGCCAGGAGCCGGCCTTGACCTTGTGCGAGTTGGCCCGGACGGCGCCGTCGACCAGCGCGTCCCCGGCGTCGACCAGGGCCGCGGCGGCGGTCCGGGAGAGCCCGAAGAGCCGGGACACGGCCTGGTCGAGCCGCATCCCGTCGAGGCCGTCCGGCACGGGCAGGGAGCGGTGGTCGCCGCCGGCGGCGAAGGCCGAGGTCATGCCCGCCCCCGCTGCTCGCTGCCGGTGGCCGCCGCGTCGCCGGACCCGACCGGGCCGGTCGGCTCGGCGCCGGCCCGGCGGCCGTCGCGCTGCCGGCCGGTCAGCTCCAGCACCACGGCCAGGATCACGCCGCAGACGAGCGAGCTGTCGGCCAGGTTGAACACCGGCCAGACCTGCCCGTACGGGTCGAAGAGGCTGATCATGTCGACCACGTGCCCGACGAAGTGGCCGGGCGCGCGGAAGATCCGGTCGGTGAGGTTGCCGAGCGCCCCGCCCAGCACCAGGCCGAGGGAGACCGCCCACGGCAGCGACCGCAGCCGTACCGCCATCCAGGCGATCCAGCCGATCACCCCGATGGTGATCAGCGGGAAGACCCAGGTGTGGCCGGAGCCGATGCTCCACGCCGCCCCACTGTTGCGGGTCAGGGTCAGGTAGACGGTGCCGCCGAGCAGGGACACCGGTCCCCGGCCGGTCAGCCCGCTGAGCGCGAGCTGCTTGGTGACCAGGTCGGCCAGGAGCGCCACCAGGGCGACGCCGAGCAGGATCCCGACCGCCCGGCGTCGGGGCGTGCCGCCGCCCGACTCAGCGGTGCCGGCTCCGGCGGGCGGTGCTGCGGTCATCTGCTCCCCATCGACGCTCTCGGCGGTGATCCCTCACCGTCTCCACTCCGCCGCCGGGGAGCGGGCCTAGCGCCGCTCCTCCAGCTGCTTGCAGGTCACGCAGAGGGTGGCCGACGGGAAGGCGGCGAGGCGCTCCACCGGAATGGGGTTGCCGCACCGCTCGCACCAGCCGTAACCACCCTCGTCGAGCCGCTCCAGAGCCCGCTCGACCTGCGTGATCCGTTCCAGAATGCTGTTGGCTAGTGAGATCTCCTGCTCGCGCTCGAACGTCTTGGTGCCGGTGTCGGCCTGGTCGTCCCCGGCCGAGTCCGTCAGCCGGTCGCGCTGCAGCTCGGTGATCTCGCTCAGCGTCTGATCGTACTCGGCGCGCAACTCGTCGCGCCGGGCCGCCAGGGCCGCCCGGATCTTCTCGGTCTCCGCCGCGCTGCGGGTGGCCTTCGCCACCGGCTTGCGGCCGGCGGTCCTGGTATCGGCTGGCTTCGCCATCGTCAGCTCCCTCAGCCGCGGATGCGCGGCGGTCGGCGGTGCGGTGCCTGGGCAGGGGCCACCTGCCAGGGCGTCCCCAAGTACGGAAACGGGTGCACAGCGACCAGGGCCGCGCACTCCGGAGGGTGGCAAGAATACGGAACGTACAGGCGTCCGACAACGTGCCGCACCGTTGCTCCGCGTTTCAGGCCCGAACAGCCACCAATCAGGGCAAAAGGAACGCTAGCAGATTATCCGTCCCGGTCCTCGCCGTACTCGCCAAACCACCGGGCCAGCCGACCCCGGCGGCTGACCGCTCGCAACCGCCGCTCCACCTCGTCCCGGACCTCGGCCGTGGCGACGATGAGCAGGCTGTCGCCGACCTTCAGCCGGGTGTCCGGCCCGGGCACGAAACCCGCCCCGTCGCGCAGCACCAGGGTCACCGAGGCGCCCACCGGCAGCCGCAGCTCGTCCACGTGCACCCCGCCCAGCCGGGAACCAGGCGGCACCTCAAGCTGGAGCAGGTCCGCCCGCATCCGTTCGAGAGGGGCCGTCTCCACCCGGATCTCGGCCGCCTCGGCCGGGGCGGTCACCCCCAGCCGGCGGGCCGCCGGAGCAAGGGTCCCTGCCTGCACCAGGGTGAAGATCACCACCAGCACGAAGACCGCGTCGAAGAGCCGGTCCGCCCCCGGGACCCGCTCGGAGAGCGGGATGGTGGCCAGCACGATCGGCACCGCGCCACGCAGCCCGGCCCAGGACAGGAACGCCTGCTCACGCAGGCCGAGCCGGAACGGCAGCGCGGAGACCGCCACCGACAGCGGCCGGGCGGCCAGCAGCAGGGCCACGCCGGCCACCACCGCCGGCAGCACCGCGGCGTCCAGCCGGCCCGGCGACACCAGCAGGCCGAGCAGCACGAAGAGGCCGATCTGGGCCAGCCAGGCCAGCCCGTCGGCGAAGCCCAGGATGGCCTGCCGGTGCGGCAGCCGGGCGTTGCCGAGCAGCACCCCGGCGACGTACACGGCGAGGAAGCCGGAGGCGTGCAGCACCGCCCCGGCGGCGTACGCCAGCACGGTGAAGCCGACCACCGCGATCGGGTAGAGCCCCGCCGAGGGCAGCGCGGCCCGGCGCAGCGCCCACCGACCGGCGATCCCGGCCGCCACCCCGACCGCCGCGCCGACGCCCAGCTCGTACCCGACCAGGAGGACCTCGTACCACCACGGGTGGGCGGCGGGGGCGGCCCGGGAGAGCAGCACCACCAGGATCACCGCCGGGGCGTCGTTGATGCCCGACTCGGCCTCCAGGGTGGCCACCAGCCGGGGCGGCAGGCGCAGCCGGCGCAGGGTGGCGAAGACGGCCGCTGCGTCGGTGGAGGAGAGCACCGCGCCGTAGAGCAACGCCAGCCGCCAGTCCAGGCCGAGCAGCAGGTGCACGACGAGACCGACGACCACGATGCTGACCACCACGCCGACCGTGGAGAGCGCGGCGGCCAAGCCGAGCACCGGCCGCAGGGTGCTCCACCGGGCGCTCAGCCCGCCCTCCGCGATGATCACGATGAGCGCGCAGAAGCCGAGCATCCGGGTCAGCTCGACGTCGTCGAAGCGGATGCCCAGGCCCGCCTCGCCGATCGCCACCCCGAGCGCGAGGTAGACCAGGAGGCTGGGCACCCCGAGCCGGGTGGAGAACCGCACCGCGCCCACCGCCACCAGCAGGACGGCCGCGCCGAGCAGCAGCGCGAGATCCAGCCCGGGGGTCATCCGCGGCCGGCCCGGGCGGCCCTCACTCGGCCGATCCGTCGCGCAGCCGGCGCAGCACCCCGGGCAGCTCCGACGACGGGCGCTCGACCAGGAAGAGCTTGTCGCGGCTGGCCGCGCCGGTGCGCAGCGAGACCGTCGCCGCCCGGACGCCCAGCGCATCCGCGAGGGCGCGGCGGGCCGCCTCGGTGGCCCGGCCGTCGACCGCCGGGGCGTTCACGGCGATCACCAGGGCCGGCCCGTGCGGACCGTCGAAGCGGCCGCCGACCCGGGCCCGGGAGGCGCCGGCCTTCACCCGTACGGCCACGGTGAGCGTGTCGTCCATGGGAACCGGCACTCAGCTCGGTCGCGAGTCGGCGAGCAGCGCGGTGGCCGGGGCGCACCGGGCGCACGGGGTGAAGCCCAGCTCGACCGCCTCGGCAACCGGGATCCGGGACGGCACCCGGTCGAGCAGGTGCGGGCAACTGGCGAGGTGGTACCGCGGCCGGCCCTGCACCACGTGGACCGGGGTGGCCAGTTGGGCGACGAGCGCCTCGTCGTCGGGCCGGACCTGCTGGGCGTCCGGTTCGTCGAGCGGCTCGTCGGTGCCGGGCCCCGGGGCCGGCCGTGGCCGCAGGTCGGAGCCCGACGGTGCACCGGGTGGTTGCCGCCACCCGGTGCCCACCGTCGGAGGGACGTGCTGCAGGGGAATCTCTGGCTCCCCGACTCCCGCGCCGTACGCCGTGCGCGGCCCTGCCGGCCCGGTCGGACGCGTCCGACCGGTCGTCGCCCGGGTGGCGGCTGCCTGGCGGGCACCCGCGACGAGGGCGACGGCGGCCAGCAGGCTGGCCGCGATGGAGGTGATCAGCAGCGGACTGGACCCGCCGGCCAACCCGGCCACCAGGAGCACGACGGCGACGAGGATGAGCAGGATGCTGGCGACTATCACGGCTCACCCCCGCCGCATCGGGTCGGTCTGCGAGCGGTCGGCGGCCGCCGCGGGGACGGCCGCCGACGGCGGGATCAGCGGCCGGACTCGAGCGAGCCCGAGCGACCGCCACCGTACGAGCCGGCGAGGCTGGCTGCGGCGAGGCCGTTGCTGCCACCCGCGGCGCGGTTGCCCTCGGTGCGGTTGACCTCGGCCTCCAGCCCCTGGGCCCGGCCGTCGAGGTCCCGCAGCTGGCTCTCCAGGTACGCCTTGAGCCGGGTGCGGTACTCGCGCTCGAACTGCTTGAGCTCCTCGATGTGCTTCTGCAGCGCGGTGCGCTTGGCGTCCAGGCCGCCCATGGCCTCCTGGTGCCGCTGGCGGGCGTCGCGCTCCAGCGCGTCGGCCTTGGCGCGGGCCTCGCGGGTGACCTCCTCGGCCTTGGAACGGGCCTCGGAGAGCAGTTGGTCGGCCTCGCGGCGGGCGTCCGACACGTGGTCGTCGGCGGTGCGCTGGGCCATCATCAGCACCCGCAGCGCCTGCTGCTCGCCGTCCGCGCCGGCGGCCGGGCCGCCCTGGGTGCGGACCTGCTCCAGCTCGGCCTGCATCGCCCGGGCCGCCTGCTCGGCGGCCGCCTTGTCGCGCTGCACCCGGTCCAGCTGGGCCTTGACGTCGTTCAGCTCCGCCGCGAGACGGGGGTCGCCGCCGGGGCCGGCGGGGGCGGGGCCACGGCCGCCGCGCTCCACCTGGGCGCGCAGCTCGTTGTTCTCCTCGATCAGACGGGCGAGCTCGCGCTCGACCTCGTCCAGGAAGGCGTCGACCTCCTCCTCGTCATACCCCCGCTTGCCGATCGGCGGCTTTTTGAAGGCGACGTTGTGGACGTCGGCCGGGGTCAGCGGCATCGAAACTCCTCGGGTCAGTTGCGGCCGCGAAAGCAGCGCGCTGGTCAGGAGAAGTTCCTGATCAGCGGATCTAACACGAACTCCATCAGCACGAACAGGATAACCAGGAGCACAAGAGAGGCCAGGTCGATGCTCACGCTACCAATTCGCAGTGGTGGGATCACACGCCTCAACGTCCGCAGAGGCGGATCAGTGACGCTCCACACCGATTCCAGTCCCGCCGATGCTCCCCGTCCCGGTTGCCAGCGGCGACCGTACGCGAGGACGGCCCCAAGGACAAATCGGGCCAAAAGCACGAGCAGGAACAGATAGACGAGCAGGTACAGCACCTGGAACAGGATCGACAACACGGCAGGCGACGTCCCTCGGTCGGGCGGGCTAGCTCAGGCTGAAAAAGCCGCCCTCAGCGATCTTGGCCTTGTCCTCCGCGGTGACCTGGACATTGGCCGGTGAGAGCAGGAACACCCGGTTGGTCACGCGCTCGATCGTACCGCGCAGTCCGAACGCCAGCCCGGCGGCGAAGTCGACCAGCCGGCGGGCGTCCGCCTCGTCCATCTCGGTGAGGTTGATGATCACGGGCACGCCGTCGCGGAAGTGCTCGCCGATGGTGCGCGCCTCGCGGTAGGTGGTGGGGTGCAGCGTGGTGATCTGGTAGCGCTGCTCCTCCTCCGCCACCACGGCCCGCTCCCGCTGCTGGACCTGCGGGGCCAGGGCGAGGTTGTCCCGGGTGTGGTAGGTCAGCGCGCCCGAGGTCTCCCCGCTCCCCGACCGGGTGATCGACCGGACGCTGGACCGCTCGACCCGCTCCGGCCGCTCGCCGTCGACCCGGTCGGCCTCCGCCGCGCGGCTCGAGGCGCGCTCGGTCAGCCGACCCCGGTCACCGACCCGGGGACGCGGCGGCGGCTCCTCCGACTCGTCGTCGTCCTCGTCGGCGAACTCCTCGGAGTAACGACTCGACCGGTAGCGCGAGTCGCGGTAGCCGCCCTTGTCGTAGCCACCGTCCTCGTAGGCCCGCTCGTCGTCCTCCTCGACCAGACCGAGCCAGACCCCCGCCTTGCGCAGTGCACCCATCCCGCGCCCTTCCGTCCGCTGTGCGGCACGCACCCCCGTGCCGTGTCGCTTGATCACGAGTGGACAACCGATGCCCACCGGACCGGATCGGCAATCCCGTAGCGTGCGATTCGCGTCGCCCGCCATGGCCCCCGACAACGGGCTGCCGTTCCTGAACAACACTGATGTAATTTGCTTCTCTCGCGGTCAGGCTACCGCAGCGTGGGGCGCATTCCGAGCAACGCGCTGCCGACGCGGACATGTGTCGCGCCGTACCCGATCGCGATTTCCAGATCCCCGCTCATTCCGGCCGACAGCATCGTCGCCGCCGGATGTTGCCGGCGGAACCACTCCGCCACCTCGGCCAGCCGGGCGAACGCCCGCTCCGGCTCCCAGCCCAGCGGCGCCACCGCCATCAGGCCGCCCAGCCGCAGCGACCCCGCACCGGCCACCGCCTCGGCCACCGGGCCGAGGCCACGGTCCGGGTCCACCGAGTCCGGCAGCGCCCCGCCCCGGGGCGGGTCCCCGTCGATGCTCACCTGCACCAGCACGTCCAGCGGCCGGTCCCGGTCCGCGCCGGCCGCCGCCGCGGCGTCCAGCGCCCCGGCCAGGCGGACACTGTCGACCGACTGCACGACATCGGCGTACCGGACCACCGAACGGCACTTGTTGCGCTGCAACTGGCCGATGAAGTGCCAGCGCGGTCGTACCCCGGCCGCCGAAACCTCGGCGGCCTTGGGCGCCGCCTCCTGGTCTCGGTTCTCCCCCACGTCGGCGACGCCGAGCCCGGCCAGGGCCACCACGTCGCCGGCCGGGTAGGTCTTGGTCACCGCGATCAGGGTGACCTCGGCCCGGTCCCGGCCGGCGGCGGCGCAGGCGTCGGCGATCCGGGCCCGCACCTGGGCGAGCCCGGCCGCGAGCTCGGCACGACGGTCCGGTCGTACCGAGGCTGGTGTCTGGGTCACGGCGCGGCTCAGGAGCCGTTCTTGAGGAAGTCCGGCACGTCCACGTCGTCGAAGAGCACCCGACGCGGCGACTGCTGCGGCGCCGGCATGGTGGCCGGCGGCGTGACCGGCGGGCCGGTCTGCGCCGGCTGGTTCTGGTTCGGCTTGCGGGCCGGCTCGGCCGCCTTGTACGCGGGCGTGCCTCCGTCGAAGCCCGCCGCGATCACCGTCACCCGGACCTCGTCGCCGAGGGCGTCGTCGATGACCGCGCCGAAGATGATGTTGGCGTCCGGGTGGGCCGCGTCGGTGACCAGCTGGGCCGCGTCGTTGATCTCGAACAGGCCCAGGTCGGAGCCGCCGGCGATGGAGAGCAGCACGCCGCGCGCGCCGTCCATGCTCTGCTCCAGCAGCGGGCTGGAGATGGCCGCCTCGGCCGCCTCCACCGCGCGGTTCTCACCGCGGGCGCTGCCGATGCCCATCAGCGCGCTGCCGGCGCCGCTCATCACGCTCTTGACGTCGGCGAAGTCCAGGTTGATCAGACCCGGGGTGGTGATCAGGTCGGTGATGCCCTGGACACCGGAGAGGAGCACCTGGTCGGCGGTGCGGAAGGCGTCCATCATGGAGATGTTGCGGTCGCCGAGCGCGAGCAGCCGGTCGTTCGGGATGACGATCAGCGTGTCGCACTGGTTGCGCAGCTCGTCGATGCCGGACTCGGCCTGCACCTGGCGGCGCTTGCCCTCGAAGGAGAACGGCCGGGTCACCACGCCGATGGTCAGCGCGCCGAGCTTGCGGGCGATGTTCGCCACCACCGGCGCGCCGCCGGTGCCGGTGCCGCCGCCCTCACCGCAGGTCACGAAGACCATGTCGGCGCCCTTGAGCACCTCCTCGATCTCGTCGCGATGGTCCTCGGCGGCGTTCTTGCCGACGTCCGGGTTGGCCCCGGCGCCGAGCCCCCGGGTCAGCTCCCGGCCCACGTCGAGCTTGACGTCGGCGTCGCTCATCAGCAGCGCCTGCGCGTCGGTGTTGATCGCGATGAACTCGACGCCCTTGAGCCCAACCTCGATCATCCGGTTGACGGCGTTGACGCCGCCGCCCCCGATGCCGACGACCTTGATGACCGCCAGGTAGTTGTGCGGAGGTGTCATCTCCGGTCCTTTCCCTTCGAGATTGGCATGGGCCGACCCCACACGGCTTGGCCAGACCAGCGGTCGACGCAGTTCCCAGCGAGGGCGTGGGTCGAAACCCTCACCCTCTACTAGAGGCTCACAGTTATGTCAACCACTGATCCTCTTCGGGGCAACGTAAGCGCCTCCACGCCGAGAGCCAAGGACCCGCCCGGCGTGTCGCCGCCCATAGCGGGACGAGTCACGTCCCGCCGGCCGCCGCGCACCCCGCTGACCGGCGGATCACTGGAAGGTGACCACGTCCGGCGCGCTCACGTCGATCGTGTCGGCCTGCCGACCCAGCAGCGCCGTGGCCACCCGCGACTTGTCCGGATTCCGGGTGGCATCCCCCCACACCACCGTCCGGCCGTGCCGCAGCCGCAGCCTGATCCGGGCCAGCCCGGCCACGTCCACCGCGACCAGCTCGGCGCGCAGCTGCGGGCTCAGCGCCGCCAGCACCGCCAGCCCGGCCCGGGTGCCCGGATCGTCGGGCGCCGGCTTGCCGACCCGGACCAGCGGCAACCCGTCCGGGGCCCGGGGCACGGTCTGGAACACCACCCCGGCGCGGTCGAGCACGGCGAACTGCTCCCCCTGCGGCACCGCCGCCACGGCCGTCCGCTCCACCACCCGGATCACCAGCGTGCCCGGCCAGTCCCGGGACACCGACGCGCGCTCCACCGGCGCCAGCGCGCCGACCCGCCGGGCGGTCGCCGTCAGGTCCACCCGGGCCAACGGCTGGTCGTCCGGCACCGCCGCCGCGTCCCGCACCTCGACCGGCGTGACCAGCTTCGCGCCGACCACCCGGACCTCGCGGACCCCGAACAGGCCGGTGCCCAGCACGGTCCAGGCGACCAGCCCGGCCAGCGCGAGCACCCCGACCGCGACCGCCCAGGGCAGGGCGGCCCGCATCCGGCGCTGCCGGGCCCGGGCCATGAACCGCCGGGTCGACGGCGGGACCGCGTCGCTGCCCGCCCGGACCAGCTGCCAGCGCCGCACCGGTCCGCGCCGGCCGCCGTCCGGGCCGGGCGTCCGGCCCCGGGCCGGGCCGGGACTCATCCGGCCGCGGCGGCCGCGCCGTCCGTGTCGACGGCGGCGCCCACGGCCGTCGCGCCACCGGTACGGGCCAGCAGCGCGTCGAGCAACTGGTCACCCATCAGCGAGATGGGTGGCGCGCCCATGGTCACCACGACGTCCCCCGGGCGGGCCCGGCGGGCCACCTCGGCCGGTACCTCGTCCCACGAGTCCGCGAAGACCTTCCGGTCCGCCGGCAGCGGCACCGCCTCGATCAGCGCGGCCGAACCCTCGCCGGGCTGCCGCAGCTCACCCGGGCCGAAGACCTCCAGCAGCACCAGCTCGTCGGCGATACCGAGCGCCGCGGCGATCTCCGCCTGCAGGTCCCGGGTGCGGTACAGCCGGTACGGCTGGAAGACCACGATCAGCCGGCCCTCGCCGGCCACCTCGCGCAGCGTCTGCAGGGCCAGCGTCATCGAGGTCGGGTGGTACGCGTACTCGTCGTAGACCAGCACGCCGTCCGCGACGCCCTTGCGCTCGAAGCGCCGCCGGACGCCGGGGAACGCGCCCAGCGCGGCCTCCGCCGCCTCGACCGGCAGCTCCAGCAGGTACGCGGCGAGCACCGCCGAGGCGCTGTTGAGCCCCATGTGCCGCCCGGGCACCGGCAGCCGGATCTCGCCCAGCGACCGGCCCTCGATCCCGGCCAGGTAGCGCACCCCCTGGGCGGACGAGGCCATCTCGCTCAGCCGCAGGTCGGCGTCGGCGGCCTCGCCGTACGTCCACACCCGGCGCCCCTCGGCCCGCAGCGCCTCGGCCAGCCGCCGGCCGCCCGCGTCGTCGGCGCAGGTGATGATGAAGCCGTCCGGGTCGGTGAGCCGGGCGAACTCGGCGAACGTCGCCTCCAGGTTCGCCAGGTCGCCGTACGTGTTGAGGTGGTCCGCCTCGATGTTCGTGATGATCGACACGTACGGCCGGTAGATCAGGAACGAGCGGTCACTCTCGTCCGCCTCGACCACGAAGTACTCGCCGGTGCCGTGGTGCGCGCCGGAGCCCACCTCGGAGATCTCCCCGCCGATCACGAAGGACGGGTCGGCACCGGCCTGCTGGAGCACCATGGTCACCATCGAGGTGGTGGTGGTCTTGCCGTGGGTGCCCGCGACCGCCACGGTGCGCCGGCCGGTCATCGCCGCCGCCAGGGCCTCGGAGCGGTGCAGCACCCGCAGCCCGCGCCGGCGCGCCTCGACCATCTCCAGGTGGTCCTGCGGGATCGCCGAGGAGTAGACCACCGTGTCCACACCGTCGAGGTTGGTCGCCTCGTGGCTCATGTGGATGGTGCCGCCGAGCGCCCGCAGGCCGGCCAGGGAGGGCCACTCCCGCAGCTCGCTGCCGGAGACCGGCAACCCCCGGGTGAGGAAGAGCCGGGCCAGGCCGCTCATGCCGACCCCGCCCACCCCGATCAGGTGGATCCGGCCCAGGTCCTCCGCGGTCAGCGTGCCGGCGGGGGTGAACTGCGCGGTGTTCATGAGAGATACCTTCCCGTCGCGACGGTCCGACTCATCGGGCCACCGCCTCGTAGACGAAGTTCAGCAAGGCCTCGTCGCCGTCCCGGCGGCCGTACGCGGCGGCGGCGGCGCCCATCGCGTACAGCCGCTGGGGGTCCCGGACCAGCGGGATGACCGTCCGCTCCAGCCAGTCCGGGGTCAGCTCGGCGTCGTCGACGAGCAGCCCGCCACCGGCCTCCACCACGGGCAGCGCGTTGCGCTTCTGCTCCTGGTTGCTGTGCGGGTACGGCACGTAGATGGTGGGCAGTCCGATCGCGGCCACCTCGGCGCAGGTCATCGCCCCGCCCCGGGCCAGCATCAGGTCGGCGGCCGCGTAACCCAGCTCCATCTCGGACAGGTAGGGCAGGGTCACGTACGGCACCGGCAGGTCGGTGGGGACCGGCACCGGCTCGTTGCGGGCACCCATGACGTGCAGCACCTGCACGCCGTTGCGGGCCAGCTCCTTGGCCGACCCGGCGACCGCCAGGTTGATCGAGCGGGCGCCCTGCGAGCCGCCGGCGACGAAGAGCACCGGCAGGTCGGGGCGGAGTCCGAAGTGGGCCCGTGCGGCGTTGCGGACGGCCGCCCGGTCCAGCCCGGCGATCCCCCGACGCAGCGGCACGCCGACCACCCGGGCGTCGCGCAGCGACTCGGCCTGCGCCGGCTGGTGCGGGAAGCCCACGGCGACGTTCTTGGTGAACTTCATCCCGAGCCGGTTGGCCACGCCCGGGGGCACGTTCACCTCGTGGATGACGATCGGCAGCTCGCGCCGCCAGGCGGCCAGGTAGCCGGGGACCGACACGTACCCGCCGAAGCCGACCACGACGTCGGCCTGGACCTCGTCGATCACCTTGCCCGCCGCGCGGGACGCCTTCCACATCCGGTCCGGGGTGCGGACCAGGCTCATGTTCACCGAGCGGGGCAGCTGGTAGGCCGGGATCTGCCGCAGGTCGTAGCCGGCCGGCGGGATCAGCTCGTTCTCCAGGCCCTTCGGGGTGCCCAGGCAGGTGATCCGGACGCCCGGGTCGTGTCGGCGCAGGCAGTCGGCGAAGGCCAACAACGGGTAGATGTGCCCACCCGTGCCCCCTCCGCAGAGCACCACCGAACGCAGCGGACCCATCAGCGTCTCCTCTCGCTCGCCGCGCCGGCGCGCGTCCGGCTCGGCCGGGCGCCGCGGGCCGCGGCCTGGTCGTCGGGCCGCCGCGCCCGGGACCGGGGTACGGGCCCGGGGTCGGCCGGCGGTGACGCCGGGCGGCGACGCCGGCCGGGAAGCGGCGGTAACGGGGCCCACACTAGTCGGACCCACCGGGCCGGTGGACGGGCATGCAGGGCTCGGGCCGCGTCGGGCTCGGCGCGGGCGAAGGAGGCGAGCATCCCGACGGCCGCCAGGGTGACCACCAGGGCGCTGCCGCCGTCGGAGATGAACGGCAGCGGCACGCCGGTCAGCGGCAGCAGCCCGGTCACCCCGCCGATGTTGATCACGGCCTGGCCGACCAGCCAGGCGGTGACGCCGGCGGCGGCGAGCCGGCGGAACGGGTCCTCGACCCGCCGGGCGATCCGCAGCCCGGTGTACGCCAGCACGGCGAAGAGCACCAGCACCACGGTGCAGCCGACCACGCCCAGCTCCTCGGCGATGATCGCGAAGATGAAGTCGTTGTGCGCCTCGGGCAGCCAGCCGAACTTGAAGCTGCTCTTGCCCAGCCCCACGCCGAACCAGCCGCCGTGCTCGATGGCGTTTCGCGCCTGGACGATCTGATAACAGTTGTTCTCGATGCACTTGGCCGGGTCGGACTGATCGAGGAACACGGTGAGCCGGGCCAGCCGGTAGTTCTCGGCGTCGCGCGAGCCGGAGCCGGCGCCCAGGGAGGCCGCGGCGATCAGCAGGCCGACGCCGGCCAGGCCGACCGCCGAGAGCGCGGCGAAGACCTGCAGCCGGACGCCGGCCGCCCAGAGCAGCCCGACCACCAGGGCCAGCAGGCAGAGCATGCTGCCCAGGTCGTTGTAGCCGACCAGCACGAAGAGCAGGCCGACCACCGGGAAGAGCGGGGTGGCCAACTCCTTCCACCAGCCCAGCGCGGCGCCCTTGCGGGCGAGCACATGGGCGCCCCACAGCGCCAGCGCGAACTTGGCCAGCTCGGCCGGCTGGACCTGGATCGGGCCGAGATAGAGCCAGAGCAGCTCGGCGTGCAGCGGGCCGACCGACTTCACCCCGAACAGCGATTCCAGCGCCACCAGCAGGTTGAGCACGAGCAGCAGCACCACCGCCGCGCCCAGCGCCGGCCGGCCCAGCGCCCGGAAGGTCCGGGCGGGCAGCCGCTGGCAGGCCCAGAACGCCACGATGCCGATCACCGCGAAGATCGTCTGCTTGACCACGGACGCGGTCGCGTCGCCGTCCTCGGCGTAGTCCTTCACGCTGGTCGCCGAGAAGACCATGGTCAGTCCGAGCAGCAGCAGCAGGCCGGCGCTGGAGAGCAGCAGGTAGTAGGAGGCCAGGGGGCGGGCGAGCAGGCCACGCAGCGCGGCCAGCCCGCCGGCCGCGTCCAGGCCGAACAGCACGCCGGGCGGCTCGGCCGGTCGCGCCGGCGCGGGCGGTCGGCGGGTCTGCGTCTCGGTCGTGCCCTCGATGTCTCGTTCCTCCCCCACCCGCCCATCATCGCGGCTGGGCCGGCCCGCCCGTGGCGCAACCGCCCGGTCGGCGTGTCGGAACGCGAAAGGGAGGGGCCGCCGGGGCCCCTCCCTCTCCGTGTCGACGTCCCGCCTCAGGTGACCGCGGCGAGGAACTCGCTGTAGAACAGGCCCAGCGCGATGGCCACGCCGATCCCGGCGATGATCCAGAACCGGACCACGATGTTGACCTCGCTCCAGCCGGCGAGCTCGAAGTGGTGCTGCAACGGAGACATCCGGAACACCCGCTTGCCGGTGGTCCGGAAAGAGATGATCTGGATCACCACGGACATCGTGATGATCACGAAGAGCAGGCCGATGATCGGCAGCAGCAGGATGGTCCGGGTGGACATCGCCATGCCGGCGATCAGGCCGCCCAGGCCGAGCGCCCCGGTGTCGCCCATGAAGATCCGGGCCGGCGAGGTGTTCCACCACAGGAAGCCGACACAGGCCCCGGCCGCCGCCCCGGCGATCAGCGCGATCTCCAGCGGGTCCCGGACCGTGTAGCAGTACGCCTCGGTGTAGTTCGGGTCCGCGCACCAGTGCCGGTACTGCCAGAAGGCGATCAGCGCGTACGCGGCGAGCACCATCACCGAGGCACCGGTGGCCAGGCCGTCCAGGCCGTCGGTGAGGTTCACGCCGTTGGTCGCCGCCATCACCACCAGGATGATCACGATCACCGAGGCGACCTTGCCGATCTCCAGCACGGGGATGTCCCGGATGAAGCTCAGCGTGGTGCTGCCGACGGTCTCGGCATTCGTCCGGGCGCCGGTGACGTCGTACATCCTGCTCGGGAAGTAGAGCGCCACGATGCCGAAGATCGCCCCGACCAGGATCTGGCCGGCCAGCTTGCCGCGCTTGTTCAGGCCGCCGCTGTGCCGCTTGCGCACCTTGAGGAAGTCGTCGATGAAGCCGACCGCGCCGGAGAAGACCATCAGGCCGAGCAGCACCAGCGCGGTCATGGTCGGCTCGACCTGGGCGATCTGGGCGTCCGGCAGGGTGGTCAGCGCGAGGTGGCCGGCGACGTACGCGATCACCGTGGCCAGGATGAAGACCACGCCGCCCATCGTCGGCGTGCCCTTCTTGGTCTGGTGCATGGCCGGGCCCTCGGCCCGGATCGGCTGGCCGGCCTTGAGCCGGGTGAACACCTTGATCGCGATCGGGGTGCAGAGCAGCGAGATCAGGAAGGCAACCCCGATGGCGACGATGACCGCCCTCATGAGGTGACCCCCTCCCCGGTGGCCTCGCGCAGCGCGTCGGCCACCTCCCAGGTGCGGTACCGGGAGCCCTTCACCAGCACCACATCACCCGGTCGTAGCTCGCCCCGCAGCACCTCGACGGCCGCCGCCTGATCGGTGAGCAGCACCGACTCTCCTCCCCAGTCACTTACCGCTGTCGCGCCTTCCTGGATCGGCGCCGCCGGCTCGCCCACCACGAGCAGCCGATCGACGCCCAGCTCGGCCGCGAGCCGGCCGACCTGCTGGTGCCCCTCCCGTTCGAAGTCTCCCAGCTCGGCCATGTAGCCGAGCACCGCGACGGTACGCCCCTGCCCGCGCAGGCCGGCGAGCGCCCGCAGCGCGACCGCCGTCGAGGCCGGGTTGGCGTTGTACGAGTCGTCGATCACGGTGACCCCGTCGGAGCGTTCGAAGACGTCCATCCGGCGCGTCGAGACCAGCCCCAGCTCGCCCAGCGCGACGGCCAGCTCGGCCAGGGGCATCCCCAGCTCGCGGGCCACCGCCGCGGCGGCGAGGGAGTTGGAGACCTGGTGCCGCCCGGTCAGCCCGAGCCGCACCGGCGCGCTGCCCTCCGGGGTCACCAGGGTGTACGACGGGCGCCCCCGCCCGTCCAGCGTCACGTCCACCGCCCGCACGTCGGCGTGCGCCGCCTCGCCGTACCGGACCACCCGGGCGTGGGTGCGGGTGGCCATCGCGTCGACCAGCGGATCGTCGGCGTTGAGCACGGCCAGCCCGTCGACGGGCAGCGCCTCGACCAGCTCACCCTTGGCCAGGGCGATGGTCTCCACCGACCCGAACTCGCCGATGTGCGCGACCCCGACGTTGAGCACCACGGAGATCCGCGGCGGCACCACGTCGCAGAGGTAGCGGACGTGCCCCACCCCGCGGGCGCCCTTCTCCATCACCAGGTAGCGGGTCTCCGGCCCGGCCTGCAACGCCGTGTACGGGTGGCCCAGCTCGTTGTTGAACGAGCCGGGCGGCGCCACGGTCGGGCCGAGCCGCACGGTGAGCTGGGCGATCAGATCCTTGGTGGTGGTCTTGCCCGACGAGCCGGTCAGCCCGATCACGGTGAGCCCGGGCAGCCGGTCGACCACCGTGCGGGCCAGCCGCCCCATCGCGGCGAGGGCGTCGTCGACCAGCACCATCGGCACGCCGGGGACCTCCCGCGTGCCGAGCACCGCCACCGCGCCGGCCGAGACCGCCCCGGCGGCGTAGTCGTGCCCGTCCACCTTCTCCCCGGGGAACGCCACGAAGAGCCCACCCGGGGCGACCTTGCGGGAGTCGAACTCCACCGTCCCGGTCACCCGGACGTCCGGGTCGGCCGCGACCAGCCGCCCGTCGACGGCCGAGGCGACCTCGGCCAGGGTCAGCGGGATCACCGTCGACCCGCCAGGTCACCGAAACGGGCGCGCAGCGCCTCGGCCAGCTCCACCCGGTCGTCGAACGGGAGCACCTCGCCGGCGATCTCCTGGCCGCGCTCCTGCCCCTTGCCCAGCAGCGCCACCACGTCGTCCGGCTCGGCCAGCCGGACCGCCTCGGCGATGGCCGCCCGCCGGCCGTCCACCTCGATGATCCGGGCCGTCGTCCCGGCTGCGTACGCCCCGGCGAGCACCTCGGCGCGGATCGCCGCCGGGTCCTCGGTGCGCGGGTTGTCGTCGGTCACCAGCACCACGTCGGCTCCCTCCGCCGCGGCGGCGCCCATCACCGGCCGCTTGCCCCGGTCCCGGTCGCCGCCCGCGCCGATCACGCAGATCAACCGCCCGGTGCTCAGCTCACGCAGGGCGACCAGGACGGCCTCGATCGCATTGGCCTTGTGCGCGTAGTCGACGACGCCGCGCACCGGCGCGTCGCCGCTGACCAGCTCGAGCCGCCCCGGCACCCCGCCGCAGGCGGACACCCCGGCGACCGCGGTCGCCGGGTCCACCCCGGCGGCGACCAGGGTGGCGACGGCCAGCAGCGCGTTCGCCACGTTGTGCCGGCCCGGCAGCGCCACCGTGGCGGGCCGGGTCAGCCCGTCCGGGCCGTGCACGGTGAAGCGCTGGGCGTACCCCTCGCCGTCGATCCCGTCGGCCCACCAGGTGGCGGTCGGGTCGCCGGCCGCCGAGTAGCTGACCGTGGCCGGCTTGAACAGCGGGCGCAGCGCCGGGTCGTCGAGGTTGAGCACCTCGGCCCGGCACCGGCCGTCGAAGAGCCTGGCCTTGGCCGCGAAGTAGTCCGCCGAGTCGGCGTGGAAGTCCAGGTGGTCGGAGCCGAAGTTGGTGTAGCCGCCGACGGTGAAGCGGACACCACCGACCCGCCCCATGGCCAGGGCGTGGCTGGAGACCTCCATGACCACGGCGGTCACCCCGCGCTCCCGGGCGACGGCGAGCATGGCGTGCAGGTCGGTCGCCTCCGGGGTGGTCCGCACGCTGTCGATCACCAGGTCGCCCAGCCGGGTCTCCACGGTGCCGATCAAGCCGGTGGTGTGGCCGGCGGCGCGCAGCCCCGACTCGATCAGGTAGCTGGTGGAGGTCTTGCCGGCGGTGCCGGTCACCCCGATCACCGTCAACCCCGCGGTCGGGTCGCCGTAGACGGTCGCGGCGACGTCGCCGAGCACCGCCCGGGGGTCGTCGACCACCAGCGTCGGCAGGCCCGCCGCGGCGGCCAGCTCGGCGCCGGCCGGGTCGGTCAGCAGCGCCACCGCGCCGGCCTCGGCCGCCCCCGCGGCGAACTCCGCGCCGTGCCGGCGGGCGCCGGGCAGCGCCGCGTACAGGTCCCCCGGGTGGACCTCCTGGCTGGCGTGGGTCACCCCGGTCACGGCGACGTCGGCGGCCCCCTCGGGCGGCGCTACGGCGAGCCGAGCGGCGAGGGCGCCGAGCCGGACGGGCTGCACGGTACGGGGACGCGGATTGCCGGGCACGGCGTCAGACCCTACCCGGTCGTCCGGGTTCCGACCGCACAGCCGCCCCGGTGGTTCGTCGCCACTCACCGATGATGTCCCGTCCGCCCCGCTCAGCGCGGAAAGACCTCGAACTTGGGGGACCGGCTGGTCGCCGACGACGGCACCCGGTAGTGGCGCAGGGTGTAGCCCATCATCTCCCGGAAGGCCGGCGCGGAGACGGCGCCGCCCTCGCCCCCGGGGCTCCAGACGAAGACCGCCACCACGTAGCGGGGGTGCTCGGCCGGGGCCATGCCGATGAACGAGGCGACGTCGCCGGGCTGCCGCTTGCCGTCGGCGTAGCGCAGGCCGGTGCCGGTCTTGCCGGCCACCCGGTAGCCGGGTACGGCGGCGGCCAGGCCGGTGGCGCGCTCGTACGGGCCCTCGTCGACCGTGGTGACCGCCTCCAGCATGGTGCGCAGCGCGGCGGCGTTGGCCGGGCTGAGCACCGACCGGGTGACCGGCTTCGGGCCCGGTGTCCGCTTCCCGTCCGGGCCGATCACCTCCTTGATCAGGTGCGGCTGGACGTACGTGCCGTCGTTGGCGATGGCGGCGTACGCGGCGGCCATCTGCAGCGGGGTGGCGTCCACGCTGTGCCCGATCGGCACCGACCCGTACGACGAGCCGCTCCACTCGGCGGCGGGGAGCAGCCGGCCGGACGCCTCCCCCGGCATGCCCTCGCCGGTGGGCTGCCCCAGCCCGAACCGCTTCTGGTAGTCGATCAGCCGGTCCCGGCCCAGCTTGTCGGCGATCTCGATGGTGCCGACGTTGGAGGAGAAGGCGAGCATCCCGGGGATGCTCATCTTCCTCCCGTTGGCCGGGTGGGTGTCCTGGAAGGGTGTGTCGCCCTTCTGGATGGTGTTGGGCACCGGGAACGCGGTGTCCGGGGTGATCACGCCTTCCTGGAGGGCCGCGCCGTAGGTGATCGCCTTGTGGATCGAGCCGGGGTCGACCACGAAGCTGGTCGCCGCGTCCTCCCGGTCGGTGGGCCTGCTGCCGTCCGGGTCCGCCGCGTCGTACGTGGGGTAGCTGGCCTGGGACAGCACGTCGCCGGTGGAGACGTCGATGATCACCGCCGCGCCGACGCTGCCCCTGGTCTGCGCCATCCGGGTGCTGAGGATCCGCTGCGTCTGGAACTGCAGGTCCCGGTCGATGGTCAGCGTCAGCGAGCTGCCCGGCTTGGGCAGGGTCGTCTGGCTGTAGCCGCCGGGGATCGGGGCGGCCAGGTCGCCCCGGCCGATCTCGTACGTCTTCCTGCCGGCCTGGCCCTGGAGCAGGTCGTCGTACTTCGCCTCCAGCCCCTCCAGGCCGTTCATGTCCTGGCTGACGAAGCCGATCAGGTTGGCGCCCAGGTCGCCGCCGGGCACCTCGCGCCGCTCGTCCCGGTGCGTGCCGATGCCGGCCAGGTCCAGCGCCATGATCTGCTTGGCCTTGCCGACCTCGACCCCGCGCGCCAGGTACTCGAACTGCGACGGGACGCCCGTGGGCAGCTTGCCGGGCTTCATCTTCTCGGCGAGGTCCGACACGGGCACGCCGAGCAGCGGGGAGAGCAGCCGGGCGGTGGCGAACCGGTCCTTCACCCGGGTCGGGTCCGCGTAGACGTACCGCGCCTCGACGCTGTGCGCCAGCGGGGCGCCGGTCCGGTCGTAGATCGCGCCACGCGGCGCGGGCAGGTCGACCACCGCCAGCGGCCGGCCGGGGAGGCCGCCGTCGGCGTACGCCGGGGTGTCCACGGTCTGCAGGAAGACCAGCCGGATGCCGATCGCGGCGAACAGGGTCAGGGTGAGCAGCGTGCCGAGCCGCAGCCGGCGGCGCGGGTCGGCGAGCTTCGGCGGGCGGCGCGGCTTGCGCGACGGCCGCCGGGCGGCCGGCCGGTCCGGCCGGCGCGGGCCGGGCCGCCGCCGCGGCGCCGGCTCGTCGTCGTCGAACGGCTCCCGCACGCCGCGGGCCGAGACGGTCCGCACCACGCCGGCCCGACCGCCCGGGGCGGCCTCCCGTCGGCCGGTGCGGCCGGCGGGCGCACGGCCGCCGTCGAGCACCTGCAACGCGGGCCGGAACGGGTCGCCGGACCGGCTGCTGCGTGGGGTACGCCGCTGCTCCGCGCCCCCGGTGGGCGCGGACCGGGCGGCCCCGCCCTCGCGGATGGTGCGCCCCCGGGGCGTGTACGCCCGGGCGTCGGAGATCCCGCCGACGCCCGGCTCACCCGAGCGCGGGTCGGCGCCCCGACCGCCCCGGGACGAGCCGCGCCGGGAGCCCGTGGGGTCCCGGCGCGGTTCCTCCGATCTCGGGGGCACCTGACTACCTCCCGTTGCCCTGCTGGCTGGTGATCGCCGGCGCGCCCTCCGCCGGGTGCGGAACGCCGATCATCTTCCCGTCCGGCAGCCGGATGTACGCGGGGTCGTCGGACTCGACCAGGCCGAGCTTGCGGGCGTTGGCGGTCAGGTTGCCCGGCGCCTTCTGCTCGGCGATCTCCTTCTCCAGCTGCTGCTGGTCGACGTCGAGCTTGGCCTGCTGCTGCTGCAGCTTCTCCAGCTTGAAGGCGTTCTCGTTGATCTTCGTGTTGACCAGCAGGATGCCGAGCACCCCGCCGACCACCAGGACCAGGATCAGCCCGACGAACGGGGCCCGCGGCACGGAGACCGGCGGCGGCGGGGCGACCCGCAGCCGCGGCGCCGCGGCCGCGGTGGTGGCCTTCGTCCGCTCGGCCGGGCGCAGCGCGGCGCTGCCCTGGGTGGGGAACTCGCGCGCCCCCCGGGCGCGAGTCTCCTCCCGACGGTCGAGCCGGTCGGCCCCCGCCGTCGCCGTCGACCCTCGCGTGGTGCGCTGCGCCGCGGTCCGGCCCCCCGACCGCGGTGCGCGCTGAGCGATGCCGGTGTCCCGGCCGTCGCGCCTGTTGACGTTCATGTCCCCTCCCCCTCTTCGTCCGTCCCACTGCCGTCCCCGGGGGCCGACCGCGGATCCGTCCCGGATCCCGGTGACCCCGTCCCCGGTTGGTGCATCGCCTTGACCCGGCGGCGGTACCGTTCGCGGTCGGTACGCCCCTGCCGGGTCGCCTCCGGGTCGAGCCGTTCCGCGGCCCGCAGCCGCACCGAGGCGGCGCGCGGGTTCGCGGCCACCTCCGCCTCCCCGGGGAGCTCGGCGCCCCGGCTGAGCAGCCGGAACGTCGGGCCCGACCCGGGCAGTTCGACCGGGAGGTCGATCGGGCCCTTGCTGCGGACCCGGTCGGCGAGCGCCTGCTTGGTGAGCCGGTCCTCCAGCGAGTGGTAGGACAGGACCACCATGCGGCCGCCCACGGTGAGCTTGTCGAGAGCGGCCGGCAGCGCCGCCTCCAGCGCTGCCAGCTCCTTGTTTACCTCGATCCGTAAAGCCTGAAACGTTCTCTTTGCCGGGTGTCCACCGGTTCGTCGGGCTGGTGCCGGAATGCTCTCCCTGACCAGCTCGGCCAACCGCGCCGACGAGGTGATCCGGCCGCGCTCCCGCTCCCGGATGATCGCCGAGGCGATCCGCCCGGCGAACTTCTCCTCGCCGTACACCCGCAGCACCCGGGCCAGGTCCGGATGGGCGTACGTGTTGACCACCTCCTCGGCGGTCACCCCCCGGGTCTGGTCCATCCGCATGTCCAGCGGCGCGTCCTGCGCGTACGCGAACCCGCGGTCGGGCGCGTCCAGTTGCAGGGACGAGACGCCGAGGTCGAACAGGATCCCGTCGATCGCCGGGTAGCCGAGCCGGTCGAGCACCTCGGGCAGCTCGTCGTAGACGGCGTGCTCCAGGTGGATCCGGTCGGCGAACCGGGCCAGCCGGACCCGCGCGTGGGCGAGGGCCTCGGTGTCCCGGTCCAGGCCGATCAGCACCGTGTTCGGGTGCGCCTCCAGGACCGCCTCGGCGTGCCCGGCCAGGCCGAGCGTCGCGTCGACGTGGACGGTGCGTCCGTTCCGACCCAGCGCGGGGGCCAGCAACTCGAGACACCGCTCGAGCAGCACCGGCACGTGCGTGCCACGCAGCTCCCCCATGTCGACCCCCACTGGTTGAAACCCACTTCCGTCCGTTTGCGTGCTGTCGTCGCCACGACGCCTCGTCATACCGCCAGATCCCCATCCGCTCCCGCCCGCCGGAGGCCGCGGCCCCCCGATACGGATCGTGCGCCTGGCACCGGGGAAGGGGTGCCAGGAACTCGAAAGCGGCTGGAGATCTCGCAGTACGCCGGGCGTCGCCACGCCCTACAGACCGCCGGGCAGCACCCCCTCGGAGATGTCGGCGAAGTCGTCTTCGCTCTCCGCGAGGTAGGCCTCCCAGGCCGCCCTGTCCCAGATCTCCACCCGGCTGCTCGCGCCGATCACGACCAGATCGCGGTCGAGGGCGGCGTACGAGCGCAGGTGTGCCGGGATGGTCACCCGGCCCTGCTTGTCCGGCACCTCGTCATGCGCGCTGGCGAAGAAGACCCGGTTGTAGGCCCGGGCCGCCTTGTGCGTCATCGGCTGCGCACGCAACTGCTCCGCGATCCGCTGGAACTCGGGCATCGGGAAGACGTAGAGGCAGCGCTCCTGCCCTTTGGTGATCACGACACCCCCCGCCAGCTCATCCCGGAACTTCGCCGGAAGGATCAACCGGCCTTTGTCGTCCAGGCGCGGAGTGTGGGTGCCGAGGAACATCGGCCCAACCCCCTCGCCCTGAGCGGCGTTCGCGGCGCCGCTGACCCCCTGGGCCGGTGCGGCCCTCCCGGCCTCACCAATGCGCCCCACTCTACTCCACTTCCCTCCACCCGCAACCAGAAACGCCCGCGTGGCGCGCCGTTCTCGCCGGCAAAAGCGCACGTCAAACGGGGTGGGGCAGAGTGGAGGGCCGCGCCGGCCCGCCGGCCGCGTCCGCTACCCGACATTGATCGACTCCATCCGGCCGAGCGCGTGCCGCCCGTCCGCCGGGCCACCCCGGCCGAACGGATCGCCGTCGGCGGCGATCTGGCGGGGCCACGGGTCCGGTAACCTCGCTCGGGTGACCGACGCGAAGATGCCCATGCGGGCAAAGGTGGCCAGCTCCGTGTCGCGGACCGCCGCGGCGCTGTCGCGGGCCGCCGGCCGTGGCGACGGCTCGGTGATCGGCGGCTGGATCGGCCTCAAGATCGACCCGGACCTCCTCGTGCACCTGGCGGCGGGCCGGGCGATCGCCCTGGTGTCCGGCACCAACGGCAAGACCACCACCACCCGGCTCACCACTGCCGCCGTCGGCGTGCTCGGCCGGGTGGCCACCAACTCCTTCGGCGCCAACATGCCCACCGGCCACACCTCGGCCCTGGCAAAGGCCGGCAGCACCCCGTACGCCGTGCTGGAGGTCGACGAGCACTACCTCGCCCAGGTGCTGGCGGCCACCGAGCCGCACGTGGTGGCGCTGCTCAACCTCTCCCGCGACCAGCTCGACCGGGCCAAGGAGGTCGCCATGATGGCGCAGCTCTGGCGCGCGGCGCTGGTCCAGCACCCCGACGTGCGGGTGGTCGCCAACGCCGACGACCCGATGGTCGTCTGGGCCGCCACCCCGCCGGCCGACCCGGCCCGCGGCCACAACCCACCGCACGTCACCTGGTTCAGCGCCGGCCAGCGCTGGCACGACGACTCGTGGGTCTGCCCGGAGTGCGGCTCCACCATCGCCCGCAAGGACGACCAGTGGTGGTGCACGGGCTGCCCGCTGCGCCGCCCCGAGCCGCAGTGGACCGTCGAGGACGACGGTGTGCTCGACCCGACCGGCGCCTGGCACAAGATCCAGCTCCAGCTCCCCGGCAAGGTCAACCTGGGCAACGCGGCCACCGCCCTGGCGGTCGCCGCCGAGTTCGGCGTACGTCCGGTGGACGCGGTCTCCCGGCTCGGCGCGGTCACGTCGGTCGCCGGCCGGTACGCCCAGGTCGACCGGGACGGGCGCAACGTCCGGCTGCT
Source organism: Micromonospora sp. NBC_00898 (assembly GCF_045207895.1). Taxonomy (NCBI): domain Bacteria; kingdom Bacillati; phylum Actinomycetota; class Actinomycetes; order Micromonosporales; family Micromonosporaceae; genus Micromonospora; species Micromonospora sp. NBC_00898. The sequence goes on along the minus strand of NZ_CP108775.1, from coordinate 504,123 downwards.
GCTGGCCAAGAACCCGGCGAGCTGGCTGGAGGCGTTCGACATGGCCGACGAGGCGCCGACCCTGCTCTCCATCAACGCGCGCGACCCCGACGGGCTGGACACCTCCTGGCTGTTCGACGTCGACTTCGCCCCGCTGCGCGGCCGGCAGGTGCTGATCACCGGCGACCGGGCGTACGATCTGGCCGTCCGGCTGGACGTCAACGGCGTGCCGTTCCAGCACGTCCGGACCTTCGACGACGCGATCCGGGCGGTGCCACCGGGCCGCCTGGAGGTCATCGCCAACTACACCGCCTTCCAGGACATCCGAGCGGAGCTGGACCGTGTCAACTGAGAGCCTGCGCATCGTCTGGATCTACCCCGACCTGCTCTCCACGTACGGCGACCGGGGCAACATGCTGATCCTGGCCCGCCGCGCCCAGCTGCGCGGCATGCCGGTCGAGGTGCTGGAGGTCCGCTCCGACCAGCGGCTGCCCGCCACCGCCGACATCTACCTGATCGGCGGCGGCGAGGACGGCCCGCAGGCGCTCGGCGCCCAGCGGCTGCTCGCCGACGGCGGCCTGCACCGGGCGGTGGCCCAGGGTTCGGTGGTCTTCGGCGTCTGCGCCGGCTACCAGCTCCTCGGCACCTCGTTCTTCGCCAAGGGCACCCGGTACGCGGGGCTGGAGCTGCTCGACCTCTCCTCCGACCGCGGCCCCACCCGGGCCGTCGGCGAGCTGGCCGGGGACATCGACCCCCGGCTGAGCATCCCGCCGCTCACCGGGTTCGAGAACCACGGCGGCCGCACCCACCTGGGGCCCGGCGTGTCGCCGCTGGCCCGGATCACCGCCGGAATCGGCAACGACGGCGCCACCGAGGGCGCGTGGCGGGGCAAGCTGCTCGGCACGTATTCGCACGGGCCCGCCCTGGCCCGCAACCCCGCCCTGGCCGACCTGCTGCTGCGCTGGGCCACCGGCATCCACCAGCTCCCCGCGCTGGACGACACCTGGGCCGAGCGGCTCCGCTCGGAACGCCGCGCCGCGGTGGCGGCCGCCGTCCGGGCGTGATCCGCGCCGTCCGGCGGCTGCTCCGACAGCCGTCGGCACGTCGCTTCGCCCTGCTGCTGGCGCTGCTCGCCGGCTTCGGCGTGCTGCTGCTCCTGGCGCCCCGGCCGGACCCGGCCCAGCTTCCCCGGCTGGCCGACTCCCTCGACGGGTACGCCCCGGTCGCCGCGATCGTCGGCGGGGCGCTGCTGCTGGTGGCGCTGGTGCCGCGGACCTTCGTCACGCTCGCCGCCGGGGCGATCTTCGGCCCCCTGGAGGGCGCCGCGTACGCCCTCGGCGCCGCGCTGCTCGCGGCGGCGCTCGGCTTCACCGTCGGCCGCCTGCTCGGCCGGGACTTCGTCGCCGAACGGGTGCGCGGCCGGCTGGCCCGGCTCGACGGCTGGTTCGCCCGGCAGAGCGTGTTCGGGGTGATCACCGTCCGGCTGCTGCCGATCGCCGGCTTCGGGCTGGTCAGCTACGGCTACGGCACGACCGGCGCCCGGGTGCTGCCGTTCCTGGCCGGCAGCGTGATCGCCTCCGCCCCGACCGCCTTCGGTTACGCCGCCATCGGCGCGGCGGTCAGCTCGCCGGGCCACGTCAACTGGTACGCCGCCGCGCCGGCCAGCCTCGGCCTGATCGCCAGCGTGGTGCTGATCCACCGCTGGTGGCGCGCCGAACGGCGGCGCCGGGCGGAGCCGGCCTGATGCCCGTCGAGGAGCCGCTGCCCGGCGGGTTCATCGCCGAGGCGGTCCGGGTCGGCAACACGGTCCGCCGCACTCCCCCGCTGAACGCCGCTTTCGTGGCCGCGCTGCTGCGGCACCTGGACCGGGCCGGCGTCGACCTGGCGCCCCGCTACCTGGGCACCGACGAACGGGGCCGGCAGGTGCTGGGCCACCTCGACGGGCGGGTGCCCTGGCGGGAGCGGGAGGACGAGGCGTACTTCTCCGACGCCGCGCTGACCCGGCTCGGGCGGCTGATCCGCGCGCTGCACGACGCCTGCGCGTCGCCTTCGCCGGCTGGCACTGGGCCGCGCTGGGCGAGGGCGCCGACCCGGCCGAGCTGGGCCGCCGCTGCCGGCTGCTCTGCGACGCGTACGACGCCGCCGGGTCCGCCGCCGGGCCGACGCTGCCCCGCGCCGACCTGGTCGACGTCATGCTCGCGCAGCTCGAAGGCACCTGGCGGGGCATCGACGCGGGCGCCGAACGGGACGAGCCCGGGATGCGCCGGCTGCGCGCCGCGGGCGCGATCGACGGGGTGCGGCGCTGGCAGGAGTGGCTGCTCGTCCACCGGGCCAGGGTCGAGGCCGCCGTCCTGGCCTGATCGCCTGATCCCCGGCAGGTGTCGGGCCTCGGTGCGGTTCGGGGCGAGCAGCCCGGCCCAGGCCAGCTTGCGCAGCAGCGCGACCGGCCGGCGGAAGGTTCCCCCGGCCGCCGGCCCCCGGCCGCGCCGCCGCCAGGGCGACGCCTGCGATGTCCCGGCAGCCGGTCACGTCGGCACCGGCCGCTCCTCGGCACGCGGCTGCCCCCGCGAGCGTTATGCCTGAGAGTCATAAATATGCCGCAGAGTCATATCGCTCGCGACCACACCCACTTCCGGCAAAAGTAGACGTCGGCGGCGGGGTGCGGTAGCGCCGGAGGCGCGCCCCGAGGGGGCGCGCCTCCGGGTCGGCGGCACTGTCAGGCGACGACCGAGACCATCCGACCCTTCACCACGATGACCTTGCGGGGCTCCTTGCCGGCCAGCGCGGACGCCACCGCCACCAGCGCCGCCGCGCGCACCGTCTCCTCCGGCGCGTCGGCGGGGACCTCGACCCGACCGCGGACCTTGCCGTTGATCTGCACCGGGTAGGTCACCGTCTCGGCAACCAGCAGCGCCGGGTCGGCGGTCGGGAAGTCCGCGTACGCCAGCGAGCCGTCGTGGCCCAGCCGCCGCCACAGCTCCTCGGCGATGTGCGGGGCGAACGGCGCCACCATCAGCACCAGCGGCTCGGCCACCTCCCGCGGCGTGGCGGACAGCCGGGTCAGCGCGTTGGTCAGCTCGATCAGCTTGGCGATCGCGGTGTTGAACCGGACCCCCTCCATGTCTCCCCGGACCCCGTCGATCACCTGGTGCAGCAGCCGCCGGGTGGCCTCGTCGGCCGGCACGTCGGTGACCCGCGGGTCACCGGTCTGCTCGTCGACGATCGCCCGCCAGACCCGCTGCAGGAACCGGTACGACCCGACGACCGCGCGGGTGTCCCAGGGGCGGGACACCTCCAGCGGGCCCATCGACATCTCGTACACCCGGAAGGTGTCCGCGCCGTACGCCGCGCACATCTCGTCCGGGGTGACCACGTTCTTCAGCGACTTGCCCATCTTGCCGTACTCGCGGCGCACCTCGGTCTCGCCGTGGAAGAAGCGGCCGTCGACCTCGACGACCTCCTCCGCCGGCACCACGGCCTCGCGGGCGTCCCGGAACGCGTACGCCTGGATCATGCCCTGGTTGAACAGCTTGCGGAACGGCTCGAACGAGGAGACGTGCCCCAGGTCGAACAGCACCTTGTGCCAGAACCGGGCGTACAGCAGGTGCAGCACGGCGTGCTCGGCGCCGCCGACGTACAGATCGGTGCCGCCGCAGTCACCCGCGCCGCGCGGCCCCATCCAGTACGCCTCGTTCGCCGGGTCGACGAACCGCGCCGAGTTGGTCGGGTCCAGGTAGCGCAGCTCGTACCAGCAGGAGCCGGCCCACTGCGGCATCACGTTGGTCTCCCGGGTGTAGCGCTTCGGCCCGTCACCCAGGTCCAGCTCCACCTCCACCCAGTCGCGTCGCCGGGACAGCGGGGTCTCCGGGTTGCTGGCGGCGTCCTCCGGGTCGAACGTCTTCGGCGAGAAGTCGTCCACCTCGGGCAGCTCGACCGGCAGCATCGACTCGGGCAGCGCGATGGCGGCGCCGGTGGAGTCGTACACGATCGGGAACGGCTCGCCCCAGTAACGCTGCCGGGAGAACAGCCAGTCGCGCAGCCGGTAGGTCACCGCGCCGGCGCCGTGCCCGTTCGCCTCCAGCCAGGCGATGATCGCCGCCTTGGCGTCGGCGACCCCCAGACCGTTCAGGTCCAGGCCGCGGTCGGGCGCGGCGCTGTTGATCGCCGGCCCGTCCCCGGTGTACGCCTTGCCGTCGAAGCCCTCGGAGGGCTGCACGGTACGCACGATCGGCAGGTCGAAGACCTCGGCGAAGGCCCAGTCCCGCTCGTCCTGCGCCGGCACCGCCATGATCGCGCCGGTGCCGTAGCCGGCCAGCACGTAGTCGGCGATGAAGATCGGGATCGGGCGGCCGGTGACCGGGTTGGTGGCGTACGCGCCGACGAAGACGCCGGTCTTCTCCCTGGTGTCGGCCTGCCGTTCCACGTCCGTCTTGGCCGCGGCGGCCTTCCGGTACGCCTCGACGGCCGCGCGCGGGCTGGCGTGCCCACCGGTCCAGGCGTCCTTCGTCCCCTCCGGCCAGGTCGCCGGGACCAGCAGGTCGACCAGCTCGTGCTCGGGCGCCAGCACCATGTAGGTGGCGCCGAAGACGGTGTCCGGCCGGGTCGTGAACACCCGGATCGGCTCCAGGGTGGTGGGGAAGTCGATGTGCGCGCCCTGAGACCGGCCGATCCAGTTGCGCTGCTGCAGCTTGATCGGCTCCGGCCAGTCCAGGGTGTCCAGGTCGTCCAGCAGCCGGTCGCCGTACGCGGTGATCCGCATCATCCACTGCTTCAGGTTGCGCTTGAAGACCGGGAAGTTGCCCCGCTCGGAGCGGCCGTCGGCGGTGACCTCCTCGTTGGCCAGCACGGTGCCCAGCCCCGGGCACCAGTTCACCGGCGCCTCGGAGACGTACGCCAGCCGGTGGTCGTCGACGATCGCCCGCCGCTCGGCCACGGTCAGCTCGGCCCAGGGGCGGCCGTCCGGGGTCGGGCGGGTGCCGCCCTCGAACTCGGCGATCAGCTCGGCGACCGGGCGGGCCCTGCGCGCGTCCGCGTCGTACCAGGAGTTGAAGATCTGCAGGAAGATCCACTGGGTCCAGCGGTAGAAGTCGGTGTCGATAGTGGCCACCGTGCGGCGCTCGTCGTGGGCCAGCCCCAGCCGGCGCAGCTGCTCCTTGTACCGCTCGATGTTCGCCACCGTGGTGGTGCGCGGGTGGGTGCCGGTCTGCACCGCGTACTGCTCGGCGGGCAGGCCGAACGCGTCGAAGCCCATCGCGTGCAGCACGTTCCGCCCGGCCATCCGCTGGTAGCGGGCGAAGCAGTCGGTGCCGATGTAGCCCAGCGGGTGGCCGACGTGCAGGCCGGCGCCGGACGGGTACGGGAACATGTCCAGCACGTACAGCTTCTCCGCGCCCGCCCGCGGGTGGTCGGGGTCGGCCAACGGCCCGGTCGGGTTCGGGGCGTGGAAGGTGCCCTCCCGCGCCCAGGTGTCCTGCCAGCGGTGCTCGATCTCGTCGGCCAGGGCGGCGGTGTACCGGAACGGGGGAATGTCGGTGGCCGGTGCGGCTGCCTCACTCATGGCGTCTCCTCGGCGCTGTATGTCGGATATGGGGAGGTCTGCTGCGGGCACAAAAAAGCCCCTCGCGCAGGAGGGGCGGCCGTGCTGTCGCGCGTCAGCGCATCAGCACGGCTCGGTAAGGAGCAGGAAGACTCCGGCCATGACCGGGAGTGTACCCGCCCGGCGGCCGTCCACGCCGACCGCTACCGCTGGTCGGGACGCGCGGCGGCCCGGACCGGCCCCCCGGACGGGCCCGGCGAGGACGCCCCGTGACCGCCCGTTCCCCCGACCTGACGAATATTCCGGGCGTAACCGACCGACTGGCTGCGGGGGTCGGCGACAGCGGTAAACATGGTTAGCCTGAGAGGCCAGTGAGATTTTTGCGGCAGACGAGGCTCGCACGTCGCGAACCCAACGGCGGGTCCAGGTGCTCTATACAGAGCTGCCGTCCGGCGACGAGGAGGAGGCCCGTGACACAACAGACCTGGGACGAGCTGGGCGGTCTGCTGCCGCACGACGAGTTCCGCGCCGCCAGCGAGGCCATCGTGGCCAACATCGAGCAGGTCATCGAGGGCAAGACGGCCACCGTCCGGCTCGCCCTGGCCGTGCTGCTCGCCGAGGGCCATCTGCTCATCGAGGACGTCCCCGGCGTCGGCAAGACCAAGCTGGCCAAGGCCCTCGCCCGCTCGATCGACTGCTCCGTGCGCCGCATCCAGTTCACCCCCGACCTGCTGCCCAGCGACGTCACCGGGGTCAGCGTCTACAACCAGGAGACGCACGACTTCGAGTTCCGGCCCGGCGCGGTCTTCGCCAACCTGGTGGTCGGCGACGAGATCAACCGGGCCTCGCCGAAGACCCAGTCCGCCCTGCTGGAGTGCATGGAGGAGCGGCAGGTCACCGTCGACGGGGTCACCTACCAGTTGCAGACCCCGTTCATGGTGATCGCGACGCAGAACCCGATCGAGATGGAGGGGACGTACCCGCTGCCGGAGGCGCAGCGCGACCGGTTCACCGCCCGGATCGCGATGGGCTACCCGGACGTCGGCGCCGAGCTGGCCATGCTGGACGGCCACGGCGGCACCGACCCGCTGAACGAGCTGCGCCCGGTCTCCGACGCGGCGATCGTCCGCCAGCTCATCGCCACCGTCCGGCAGGTGCACGTCGCCGACGCGGTCAAGCAGTACGCGATCGACCTGGTGACCGCCACCCGGGAGGCCCCGGACCTGCGCCTCGGCGCCTCCCCCCGGGCCACCCTGCAGCTGCTGCGCACCGCCCGCGCGGTGGCCGCCCTGGAGGGGCGCGACTACGTCCTCCCCGACGACCTCCAGGCGCTCGCCGTGCCGGTGCTGGCGCACCGGATCATCCCGACCGCCGACGCGCAGCTGGCCCGCCGCACCACCGACGCGATCGTCGCCGAGCTGGTGCACCGGCTGCCGTTGCCGCACGACCGCAAGCGCTCCCCGTACGACACCCGGCCCGCCCCCGGCAACGGCCGCGGTCCGTTCGAACCCCGGAGGCCGTGAGGTGCGCGACGGCCTGCGCGGACTGACCACCCGGGGCCGCTCGTTCCTGGCGGCCGCGCTGGCCGCCGCGGTCTCCGCCGGCATCCTCGGCGAGAAGGACCTGCTGCGGGTGGCCATCCTGCTCGCCGTCCTGCCGCTGCTCGCGGCGGCGTACGTCGGGCGCAGCCGCTACAAGCTCGCCTGCAACCGGTCCCTGGAGCCGCACCGGGTGCCGGTCGGGGCCAGCTCCCGGGTGGTGCTGCGGCTGCAGAACCTGTCCCGGCTGCGCACCGGCACCCTGCTGCTGGAGGACCGGTTGCCGTACGCCCTGGGCAGCCGGCCCCGGGTGGTGCTGGAACGGCTCGGCGCGCACCAGGCCAGCTCGGTGGCGTACACGGTCCGCGCTGACGTGCGGGGCCGGTACGAGGTGGGCCCGCTGGTGGTCCGGCTCACCGACCCGTTCGGGCTGTGCGAGCTCACCCGGGCCTTCCCCAGCACCGACCACCTCACCGTCATCCCGCAGGTCACCCCGCTCCCCTCGGTCCGCCTCCCCGGCGAGTTCGCCGGCAGCGGCGACAGCCGGGCCCGCTCGGTCGCGGTGCACGGCGAGGACGACGCGGCCACCCGGGAGTACCGGATGGGCGACGACCTGCGCCGGGTGCACTGGAAGTCGACCGCCCGCACCGGCGAGCTGATGGTGCGCCGCGAGGAGCAGCCCTGGGAGAGCCGGGCCACGGTGGTGCTGGACACCCGCGCCTACGGCCACCGGGGCGACGGCCCGACGGCGAGCTTCGAGTGGACGGTCTCCGCCGCGGCCAGCATCGCGGTGCACCTGCGCCAGGCCGGATACAAGCTGCGCCTGGTCGCCGGCTCCGGCGCCGACGTGGACGCGACCGAGGGGGCCGGCGAGGGGCTGCTCCTCGACCACCTCGCCGAGGTCCGGCTGGACCGGCAGGTGGAGATCGCCACGCTGGTGCAGCGGGTCCGGCAGCGGGCCGACGGCGGGCTGATCATCGGCCTGTTCGGCTCGCTGACCACGGCCGAGGCGGAGCTGCTCGGCGGGCTGCGGAGCAGCGGCGCCACCTGCGTCGGCCTCGTGCTGGACAGCACCACCTGGCTCAACCTCCCGCCGAAGGCCCGGGCCGAGGCGGAGCACGCGCACGGCGCCGCGGCGCTCGCCCTACTGCAGAGCGGCTGGCGGGTGATCGGCGTGGACCACGGCAGCCGCCTGCCGGTGCTGTGGCCGCAGGCGGCCCGCGGCTCGCAGGGCTTCGCGCTGCGCGCGGCGCTCGCCGAGACGGTGGCCGGGGGCGTGCGATGACCGGAAGGACGACCTCGTGACCCCGACCCGGAACCTCGGCTTCGTCGCCGCCTTGGCGACCCTGCTGGCCGCGGCGCCGCTGTCGGCCATCTTCCAGCGCTGGACGTGGCTGATCGAGGCGGCCATCGTGGTGGCGGTGGTGGCCGGGGCGGCCGCGCTGAGCCGGCTGGCCCGGGCCCCGCTGTGGGGCCAGGTGCTGGCCATGCTCGCCGGCCTGCTGCTCGGCCTCACCTGGGTCTTCCCGGGCGGCACCGAGCTGCTCGCGTTCCTGCCCACCCCGGGCACCTTCGCCCACTTCGGCGAGCTGCTCGGCGCGTCGGTGCAGGACATGCGGACGTACGGCGTGGAGGTGCCGGACGTCGACTCGCTGCTGTTCCTCACGGTGCTCGGCGTCGGCGGGGTCGCGATCGTGGTCGACGTGCTGACCGTGGGGCTGCGTCGGCCGGCGCTGGCCGGCCTGCCGATGCTGGCGATCTACTCGGTGCCGGTGGCGGTCTACGTGGACAGCGTCCCCGCGACCCCGTTCGTGGTGGGCGCCTGCGGGTACCTCTGGCTGCTGGTCACCGACAACGTCGACCGGGTACGCCGGTTCGGCCGCCGGTTCACCGGCGAGGGCCGGGACGTGGACGTGTGGGAGGCGTCGCCGCTGGCCGCCGCCGGCCGCCGGCTGGCCGTGGTGGGCGTCGCGCTGGCCGTGGCGCTGCCGCTGGCCGTGCCGGGGATGACCGGCGGCCTGATGGACGCGGTCGGCTCCGGGCCGGGTAACGGCACCGGGCGGCCGGGTCAGGGTGGCAGCCCGGGCCGGATCGACCTCTTCGCCGCGCTGAGCGGCCAGCTCAACCAGTCCGAGGTGGCTGACCTGGTCAAGGTCACCACCACCGAGCCGGCCCCGTTCTACCTGCGCTTCGGAGTGGCCGACGAGCTGCGCCCGGACGGCTTCCGGGTACGGGTGCCAAGCGGCCGGCCGGCCAACCGGAACCTGCCCGATCCGACGGAGCGGGCCGGCCGGGGCGTCGAGCAGCAGCGCTACCGGGCCACCGTCGAGGTGAAGAACCTCGACATGCCCCTGCTGCCGGTGTACGCCGAGCCGGTGAAAACCGCGGATCTCAGCGGCAGCTGGCTCTACGACCCGAACCTGCAGATCCTCTTCTCCAACCGGGACAACTCGCGGGGCAAGCGCTACTCGTTCGACTACGTCCGCTCGACATTCAGCTCGGCGGCGCTGCGCGCGGCGCCGTCGCTCTCCGCCGACGACCCGGTGCTGCGCCAGCAGACCGTGGCTCCGGTGGTGCGCGAGGTGGACAAGCTGGTCGACCAGCTCGTCAAGGGCAAGCAGAACGACTACGACAAGGTGCGGGCCATCTACGACTACTTCTCGGTCGAGAACGGCTTCACCTACTCGCTGTCCACCAAGGGCGGCACCAGCGGCGACGACATCACCGACTTCCTCGCCACGAAGGTCGGCTTCTGCCAGCAGTACGCCGCCGCGATGGCGTGGCTGGTGCGCCGGGCCGGCATCCCGGCCCGGGTGGCGTTCGGCTTCACCAACGGCAGCAACTCCAGCGGCGGCACGTACGTGCTGACCAACCGGAACCTGCACGCCTGGACGGAGGTCTTCTTCGGCGGGATCGGCTGGGTCCCGTTCGACGCCACCCCGGCGGCGAGCGTGCAGGGTTCGATCCGGTCGGCCTGGGCCCCGGACACCGACTCCCCGGAGGAGGCCGCCCCGTCGGCGGGCAGCACCGCCGCCCCGGGCGGCGTGGACGCCTCGGCCGGCCCGGACGGACCGGACCGGGCCGACAAGGAGACCGACGCGGGCCTGGCCGTGGACGGTGGCGGCCCGGCCCGGCAGGCCCCGGTCTGGCCGTGGTGGACGGCCGGCGCGCTCGCCCTGCTGGCCCTGCTCGCCGCGCCGGCGCTGCTGCGCAGGGCGTTGCGCCGGCGCCGGCGGGCCTGGGCGCACCGGCCGGCGGCCACCGTGCTGGACGCCGCCCCCGGCACCCCCGGCGGGACGCGTGAGGTGCTGGTGGGTGTGGACGCGGACGCGGCCCGCGCGGACGCGCACGCCGCCTGGGACGAGCTGCTGGACACGCTGGTGGACTTCCGGGTGCCGGTCGACCGGACGGAGACGCCCCGGGCGACCGCCGACCGGCTGGTCCGGGACAGGCTCACCGAGGACGCCTCGGCGGCCGGGGCGGCCCGGCTGCTCGGCCGCGCCGAGGAGCGGGCCCGGTACGCGCGCGATCCGCTGACCGGCGAGCCGCTGCACCCGGCGCTGCGCACCGTACGCGGGGCGCTCGCCGCCCGGGCGGACCGGCGTACCCGCCTGCTGGCGGCCATGCTGCCGCCGTCGGTCCTGCTGCGCTGGCGGCGCGCCATCTCGGACGCCTCCACCCGGCTGGTGGCGGCGGGCGGCCAGGTGCGGCAGCGCATGGTGCGATGGAGTCCGCGTCGCCTGCTGGCCGGCCGCCTGGCCCGCTGATCCGTTCCGTCCGTCGGCGCTCCCCCGCCGGCGGACGGGACCCGGCGTGGCGACATTCCCACGTCCCCGCACCCGCCCCATCGGCGACCTGGAATGGATCAGTGCGGGGTTGCCGGACGAGGGCGGCAGGGCATGACGATGCGACGACGCTCGCCGGACCTTCGACGAGCTGTCGTCGCTGGCCCCCTCAGGGGCGCGGCGTGGTCAGCGGTGCCCCTCCGGGCGCTGCCGCCAGCGGTCCTCCATCCGGTCGAGGAACGAGCCCCGCCGGCCGCCGGTACGACCACCACGGGGACGACGGCGACTCGTCGTGCCGCCCACCACGTGCAGGTCAGGCGACTGGGACCGGCGGTGCGACTGCACCGCGTAGCCCAGCGAGGCCAGCATCACGACGAAGCCCGCCACGGCCAGCAGGGGCGTCTTGATCACGGCACCGTAGATCAACAGGGCCAGACCAGCAATGACCACGCCGGCAGCGACGAGCACGCGACGCCGCGCGTGGAAACGCGGGTCGCTGGCGCGAACGGCCGAGGCGAATTTGGGGTCCTCGGCAAGCGACCGCTCGATCTGCTCGAACAGCCGCTGCTCGTGCTCCGAGAGCGGCACGGCACTCCTCCCCGGTCACATTGGTCGGCCCGCTCGGGCCGACAGACCGTGGCAGCCAACCGGCTGCTTACCCGCAAGTCTACGAGGGGGCTCGCGCGTCGGAAAGCGGGACGACCTATGGTCGGGTCGGATTTTCGTCTCGACCCCGATGACGCCTGCCGAGAAGACTGGCCGGACCTATGACGGACCGCCCGAATCGGGCAGCCGCGGCGTCGGCCGCCGCCTCCGCCTCCCGCCAGCCGCGCTCCGGCGCACCCAGGATGAGCTGGCGCGGCGTCTCTCCGGCCGCGGCCAACCCCTCCACCCGTACGCCGACCAGGCGGATCGGCTCCCCGGGGTCGAGGGCGGTCCAGAGCGCCCAGGCGGTGTCGAACATCTCCCGGGCGGTGTCCGTCGGCACGACCAGGGTGCGGGACCGGTTGACCGTGCGGAAGTCGGCCAGCCGGACCTTGAGCGACACCGTCCGCCCCACCTGCCCGGCGGCGCGCAGCCGGGCGCCGACCTTGTCGGCCAGCGCGAGCAGGGACCGACGGATCTCCAGCGGATCGACGACGTCGGTATCGAAGGTCACCTCGGCGCCGATCGACTTCTCCACGTGCTCCGGGCTGACCCCGCGCGGATCCCGCCCCCAGGAAAGCTCGTGCAGGTGCGTCGCGGCGGCCTCGCCGACCGCCCGGCGGAGCAGCCCGAGGGGCGCCTCGGCCAGGTCGCCGACGGTGGCCAGGCCGAGCCGGCGCAGCGCCTCCGCGGACCGCTCCCCCACTCCCCACAGCGCCGACACCGGCAGCGGATGCAGGAAGTCGAGCACCCGGGGCGCCGGCACCACCAGCAGGCCGTCGGGCTTGGCCCGGGTGGAGCCGAGCTTGGCCACGAACTTGCTCGGCGCCACCCCGACCGAGCAGCTCAGCCGCTGCTCCTCGGCGACCCGACGGCGGATCAGCCGGGCGATCTCGGCCGGGGAACCGAACAGCCGGCGGGCGCCCGCCACGTCGAGGAAGGCCTCGTCCAGGGAGAGCGGCTCGACCAACGGGGTGACGTCCCGGAAGATCCGCATCACCGCCCGGGAGGCCGCCGTGTACTGCGGGAAGTCGGGCGGCAGGTAGACGGCGTGCGGGCAGAGCGCCCGGGCCCGAGCAGTGGGCATCGCGCTGCGGACGCCGTACCGGCGGGCCTCGTAGCTGGCGGAGCTGACCACACCGCGCGGCCCGATCCCGCCGACCACGACGGGCCGGCCGCGCAGCTCCGGACGGCGGCGCACCTCGACCGAGGCGAAGAACGCGTCCATGTCGACGTGCAGGATCGGGCAGCCGGTGTCGTCGGCGTCCGGCCCGAAGCGCGGATCATCGCCCCGGGGCAACGACTGGCTGCGGCCCATCCCAGCAGGCTAACCGCCGGGTCCGACAACCGAGCGGCCCGCCATCCGGCGATCCGGCCGGTCAGCCCCGGACGACCAGCAGCGGGATGGTCATCTCGGCCGCGGTGTCCGCGCCGTGGTACGCCACCAGGCGCGACTCCATCGGCTTCTCCGACCGGGTGGCGACCACGGCGTACGTGTCGCGGCAGACCACCACCACGTCACCGATCCGGCACAGGTGCTGCTCGGACACCGGCCCGAACCAGCCGGTGGCCACCGCCTCCTCGCGGGTCGTCACCCGGGCGGCGTCACCCAGCACCGCCGACCAGGCGGCCAGCACGTCGGCGACCGCGCCGGGCTCGACGTGCAGGTAGCGGACCCGGGGCTCACCGGCGAGCACCCGCACCCCCTCCCGCAGCCGAGGGTCGGTGTCGAAGTCGACCCGCCGGTCCGGCGGCACGTTGAGCTGGCCGTGGTCGGCCGTGACCAGCAGCGCGGCGTCCGACGGCAGCCCGTCGACCAGCCGGACGAGCAGCCGGTCCACGCCGACGGCGGCGAGCCGCCAGGGCGCCGAGTCGACCCCGGTGAGGTGGCCGTGCCGGTCCAGGTCGGGGTGGTAGCCGGAGACCAGGGTCGGGCCCGCGCCGGCCGCGAGGGCCGTGAGCATCTGCCGGGCCAACCCGTCCACGTCGGAGGCGCCCCGGTAGTCGCCGCCCCGGTTCGCGGCGAGGGTGAGGCCGCTTCCGCCGTACTCGGGGCGGCTGACCACGGTGACCGCGACACCGGCGGCGCGGGCCCGCTCGTACTGGGTGGGCACCGGCTGCCAGGCCAGCGGGTCCGGATCGCCGGCCCACTCGATGTGGCTGAGCACCCGGTCGGTGCCGGGGACCCGCACCTTGAAGCCGAGCACGCCGTGCGCGCCGGAGGCGGCGCCGGTGCCCAAGCTGACCAGGCTGGTCGGGGTGGTGGAGGGAAAACCGGAGGTGAGCGGGGTGCCGACGGTGGCGACCAGGCCGGCCAGAGTCGGCGCGTACGGGGCGGCGGTCGGGATCTGGTACCAGCCGAGCCCGTCCACCAGCAGCACGGCGACCCGCCGTACCCCGGCCAGCCGGGGACCCAGGCCGAGCAGGTCGACCGCACCAGGGACGCCGAGCACCGCCAGGGCGCTGGGCAGCACGTCGGCGAGGCTGCCGCCGCCGTAGCGCGGCGCGACCGGGTCGAGCGGACCGGGTCGCCCGGTGCCGGCGGGCGACAGGCCGGTCATGCCGGGCGGCGGGCGAAGAGGTGCAGCTGGGCGGCGAGGTCCCGGTACGGCGATCGGGCCGCCAGGGCCCGTTCCAGCTCGACCAGGGCGGCCGGCTGGCCGTCCGCCACCGCGGCGGGAAGCAGATCGGCGAGGACGCGTACCCCGTGGATCTCCTCGACGGTGAGCCCGGCGGTGGTCAGCAGCGCGGCGGCGCCGTCGACGTCGTACCGGCGGCGGAGGGTGTCCCGCGGCCCGGCGTTGCCGTGCGCGTCGGCGGCGAGCGCGGCGGCCACGTCGAGGTGGCCGTTCATCGCCCGGCCGAGCACGGCGGCCGCCCGGCCGGCCACCAGCACGCTGGCCGCGCCGCTCCGGCGCAGCGCGCCGACCAGGGCCGACACCACCGACGCCGGCTCGTCCACCACCTCCAGGACGGAGTGGCAGAGCACCAGGTCCACGCTGGCCGGCTCGATCAGCCCGGCGAGCGCGTCGCCGTCGCCCTGCAGCGCGCGTACCCGGTCGGCGACCCCGGCCTCGGCGGCCCGGCGGGTCAGCGCGGCGAGCGCGTCGGGGCTGGCGTCGACCACGGTGACCCAGTGGCCGGCCTCGGCGAGCGGGACGGCGAATCCGCCGGTCCCGCCGCCGACGTCGAGCACGGTGAGCCGCTCGCCGGCACGGCGCTCCAGCTCGGCCCGGAGCACCGACCAGATGACGGCGGTACGCGGGGTCAGCGTTCGAGTCTGCTCCACCCGGTCGAGCCTAGTCACCCGCGCCAGCGGACTCCCGGAGGCGGTGGCGGCTCTCGGGGTCAGGACTCGCCGCCGTCGGCGGGGTCCTCCTCCGCGTGGGAGCGGTGGGCGTTGGCCACCGGCCCGTCGGTCACCTGGTACTCGCGGGCCTCGACGTCGGCCGGCGACCAGCCGGCGGGCAGCCGGGTGCGCCGGGCGTTCGCCACTCCACCGGTGTGCGTGCTGTTCAGGGTCATCGTTCTTCCCCCATGCCGGGCGGGCCACTCTGCCCGCGCGTGCCGGAAGTCTCCCGCCTGCCGACCCCGAAAACCGTAATGTGGATCACTCCGCTCAGCGGAAATCCCGGGATGCCGGAGCCACGGGAGGCTCGATCGCGTCCAGCCGGTCCGCGGTGAGGCTGGTGACCCCCTCGTGCCGCTGCAACCGGCCCCGCACCACCAGTGCCGTGCTGGTGCGGGCGATTCGACGGTAGCGCTGCCAGAGCCCCGGCGAGCAAGTGACATTGAGCATGCCGGTCTCGTCCTCCAGGTTGAGGAAGGTGACCCCGCCCGCGGTCGCCGGGCGCTGCCGGTGGGTGACGATCCCGCCGACCCGGATCCGCTGGCCGGGCTCCACCCGGCCGAGCCGGGCGATCGGCACCGCGCCGAGCGCGTCCAGCCGGTCCCGGATGAACCGGGCCGGGTGGCTCTCCGGCGACAGGCCGGTGGCCCAGACGTCGGCGACGAGGCGGTCCACCGCCTCCATCCCGGGCAGGGTGGGCGCGGCCGCACCGGTCACCGTGCCGGGCAGCCGGCCCGGCCGGTCCTGCGCCGCCGCGCCGGCGGCCCAGAGGGCCTGCCGCCGGGTCAGCCCGAAACAGGCGAAGGCGTCCGCGGTGGCCAGCGCCTCCAGTTGCGCGGCGGTGAGACCCACCCGCCGGGCCAGGTCCGGCATGTCCCGGTACGGCCCGTGCGCGACCCGCTCCGCCTCGATCCGCTCGGCCACGTCGTCACCGAGGGTGCGTACGCTGCCCAACCCGAGCCGGACCGCCGGACCGCCCAGCCCCCAGGCGTGCGGCGGCTCCCCCGGCGCGCTCCCCCACCGGGTCTCCGGCGTCGACTCCAGCACCGCCTTGGCGCCGCTGGCGTTGATGTCCGGCCGGCGCACCTCGACGCCGTGCCGGCGGGCGTCATCGACCAGGGTCTGGGGCGAGTAGAAGCCCATCGGCTGGGCGTTGAGCAGCGCGGCCAGGAACGGCCCCGGGTGGTACCGCTTGAGCCAGGAGCTGGCGTAGACCAGGTAGGCGAAGCTCATCGCGTGGCTCTCCGGGAAGCCGTAGCTGGCGAATGCGGTGAGCTTGCGGTAGACGTCGTCGGCCAACTCCCCGGTGATGCCCCGCTCGGCCATCCCGGCGTACAGCCGATC
Source organism: Micromonospora sp. NBC_00898 (assembly GCF_045207895.1). Lineage (NCBI taxonomy): Bacteria > Bacillati > Actinomycetota > Actinomycetes > Micromonosporales > Micromonosporaceae > Micromonospora > Micromonospora sp. NBC_00898. Next base: position 487,947 of record NZ_CP108775.1, on the reverse strand, counting down.
GGCGATCTGCGCCATCCGCTCCACCGAGCGCTTCGCCCCCATCGCCCGGCGCAGCTGGTCCGCCCCGGCCGCGTCGAAGCCGGCCAGGTCGATGGCGAGCTGCATCAGCTGCTCCTGGAACAGCGGCACACCGAGGGTCTTCTCCAGCGCGTTGCGCATCAGCGGGTGCGCGAACGTCACCGGCTCCTGGCCGTTCTTGCGCCGGATGTACGGGTGCACCGAGCCGCCCTGGATCGGGCCGGGCCGGATCAGCGCCACCTCCACCACCAGGTCGTAGAACTCGCGGGGCTTGAGCCGGGGCAGGGTGGCCATCTGGGCGCGGCTCTCCACCTGGAACACCCCGACCGAGTCGGCCCGGCAGAGCATGTCGTAGACCTCGGGGTCATCCAGGGTCATGTCGCCCAGGTCGAGGGTCGTGCCGATCATGTCGTAGCCGTAGTGCAGCGCGGAGAGCATGCCGAGGCCGAGCAGGTCGAACTTGACCAGCCCGACCGCCGCGCAGTCGTCCTTGTCCCACTGGAGCACGCTGCGCCCGGGCATCCGGCCCCACTCCACCGGGCAGACCTCGATCACCGGGCGGTCGCAGATCACCATGCCGCCGGAGTGGATGCCCAGGTGCCGGGGAAACGTCTGCAACTCGTTGGCGTACGCGACCACCTGCTCGGGGATGTCCGCCACGTCGACCGAGGCGACCGAGCCCCAGCGGTCGATCTGCTTGCTCCAGGCGTCCTGCTGGCCGGGCGAGAAGCCGAACGCCTTGGCCACGTCCCGCACCGCCGACCGGGGCCGGTAGGAGATGACGTTGGCGACCTGGGCGGTGTGCTCCCGGCCGTACCGGGCGTAGACGTGCTGGATCACCTCCTCCCGGCGGTCGGACTCGATGTCCACGTCGATGTCGGGCGGCCCGTCCCGTTCCGGGGCGAGGAAGCGTTCGAAGAGCAGCCGGTGCCGGACCGCGTCCACGTTGGTGATCCGCAGCGTGTAGCAGACCGCCGAGTTGGCCGCCGAGCCCCGGCCCTGGCAGTAGATGTCCTGCTCGCGGCAGAACGCGACGATGTCGTAGACCACCAGGAAGTAGCCGGGGAAGCCGAGGTCGTCGATCATCCGCAGCTCGTGCTCCAGCTGCGCGTACGCCTCCGGATGGGCCTCGGGCGGGCCGTACCGCTCCCGGGCCCCCTGCATCGTCAGGTGCCGCAGCCAACTCATCTCGGTGTGCTCCGGCGGCACCGGGTACGCCGGCAGCTGCGGCGCCACCAGTTGCAGGTCGAAGGCGAGTTCCGCGCCGAACTCGGCGGCCCGGGCCACCGCCCCCGGGTACGCGCCGAACCGGGCCGCCATCTCCGCGCCGCTGCGCAGGTGGGCGGTGGCCGCGGCGGGCAGCCAGCCGTCGATCTCGTCGAGGCTGCGCCGGGCCCGCACCGCGGCCACGGTGGTGGCCAGCCGCCGCCGGCCCGGGGTGGCGTAGTGCACGTTGTTGGTGGCGACCGTGGGCAGCCCGGCGGTGGCGGCCAGCTCGGCGAGGGCGTCGTTGCGGTCGGCGTCGACCGGGTGGCCGTGGTCGGTCAGCTCCACCGCCACCGTCTCCGCGCCGAAGAGCGCGGTGAGCCGGTCCAGCTCCCGGGCCGCCGCGTCGACGCCCTCGGTGAGCAGCGCGCCCGGCACGTGCCCCTTGCGGCAGCCGGTGAGCACCAGCACGTGGTCGCGCAGCTCGTCGGCGACCTCCTCCAGCTCGCCGTAGACCGGGCGGCCCTTCTCCCCGCCGCGCAGCTGGGCGCGGGAGATGGTGGCGGCGAGTCGCGCGTACCCCTCGTGGCCGTGGGCGAGCACCAGCAGGTGCCGGCCGAGCGGGTCGGGTTCGCCGTTCTGCGGGCCGGGCAGCCCGAGGGAGAGCTCGGCGCCGAAGATGGTCGGCAGGTGCAGCGCGCGGGCCGCCTCGGCGAAGCGCACCACCCCGTAGAAGCCGTCGTGGTCGGTGACGGCGAGCGCGGTGAGCCCCAGCCGGGCGGCCTCCTCCGCCAGCTCCTCAGGGTGGCTGGCCCCGTCGAGGAAACTGAAGTTGGTGTGCGCGTGCAGCTCGGCGTAGGGCACCATGTCGTCCGGGCGGGGCAGCTCGGGCGCCTCGTAGTGCTGCCGCTTGCGGCTCCAGGCCGGGGAGTCGCCGCCGTCGGCGTCCACGGCGAGGGGATCCACCACGTGCAGGTGCCGCTCGTCCCGCGGCCTTCCGCCGCGTGGCCGCCCACCGTCGACCGACCGCCCGTCGCCGGACCGGCCGCCACCGGAACGCCCGTCGCCGGGCCGCCCGGAGAGCACGCGTTCCAGCTCGGACCAGGGCAGGTTGGGATTGTGGAAGCTCATCCGGCCGCTCCGGGTGCAGCGGCCTCGGGCAGCGCCGGGTACGGCCGCGTCCGGCGGTCGACGGTGACCCGCGCGACCGGCGCGACCGGCCACCGGGCGGCGACCGACCCCGCCGACGAGGGAAGGGTCGGTGAGCGATATGCCGGTGAGTCATAAATATGCCGGAGAGTCATATCGCTCACCGGGACACCCGTCTCCCGACCGGAGCCGAACCGCCCCGACCCGGTCGCGAACCGTCCCGGCTCAGTCATAGATCGCCTCCACCAGCCACTGACCGGCCTCGACGGCCAGCAGCAGGGCGGCGCCGTCGGCGAGGCAGACCTGGAACCGGGCCCGCCGCCGCGCCTCGGCCGGCGCCCACCAGCGCTCGTCCACCGGCCACGGGCCGGCCCAGCCGACGATCTCCGCCGGGCGGGCCGTACCCACGGTGAGCCGGGCCGGCGCGGCGCTCACCGCCAGGCGCGCGCTGACCACGACCGGCTCGCCGGCGGCGTCGTGCACGGTGGCGGCGAGCGGACTGGGCAGCACCACGGCCGGTGCGGGCGGCGGAAGCCGGCCGGGCCAGGGCGGGGTGCCACCATCACCCCGATCGGCAGCCCGGTCGGTGCCGGTGGCGCCAGCCGCGGCCGGCTCGCCCGGCAGCGCCGGCGGACCGGGCCGGGCCGGGAGCCGTTCGTCGCCCCAGGGCACGAACTGCACCTGGTCGGCCGGGGACCGGCCACCGCCGAGCACCGCGGTGACCACCGCCTCGGGGCCGAGGATGCCCTGCACCCGGCTCAACGCGCGGTGCGCCCGCTCCCGCTCCGCACCGGTCTCCCCCCACAACCCGGATTGCAGTCCGGCCTGGGCGAGCACCCCGTCCGGCACCAGCCGCAGCCGGATGATCCCGGCGGTCGGCCGGGTCGGCCGGGCGCCACCCCGACCGGTGCTGCCGGAGAGCCAGCCGTCCAACTGCCAGCGCACCCGGTCGGCGATGGCCGCGGCGGTCAGCAGGCCGTCGTGCCGCCAGACCCGGTGCAGCTCCTGGCCGTGCGCGGTGACCGCCTCGATGCCGAGCCGGGTGCAGGCCAGCCCGTACGCGGCGAGCCGCTCGTGCAGTTGCTCGGCCAGCGTCCGGGCGGCGAACGCCGCGGCGTCGACCCGGTCGATCGGCTCGTCGTGGTCGGACGTGACCGTCAGGTCCGCCGGTGGCTGCCGGACGGCGAGCGGCCGGTGGTCCTCCCCGGCGGCAAGCCGGTGGGCCAGCGCCCCGTCGAAGCCGAACCGGGCCAGCACATCGCCGGCGGGCAGCGCGGCGAAGCCCCCGAGGGTCCGCACCCCCAGCCGGCGCAGCAGGTCGGCCAGGGCCGGGCGGCCGAGCGCCTCGACCGGCAGGTCGGCCAGGAACTCCGACGTCCCGCCGGGCGGCACGATCCGCCCGTCCCGGGCGGCCAGCCCGGCCGCGAAGACCCCGTCGGCGATGCCGACCTGGCTCTCCACCGCGCAGGACTGGGCGACGTGCTCGACGATCCGCTCGGCCGCCGCCTCCTCGCCGCCGAGGTAACGGCTCGGACCCCGGGCCGCCAGCGCGCAGGCCCCGGGACGGACCACCTCGACCCCGGCGGCCACCTCCTCGACGGCGGCGACCACCGGCTCGAACGCCCGGGCGTCCCGGCCGGGGTCGTACTCGACGACGGTGAGCTGCGGGCAGCGCCCCTGCGCCTCGCGCCGGCGCAGCCCGCGACGCACCCCCTCGGCGCGGGCCCGCTCGGAGCAGGCGACCACCCGGTTGGCGTGCAGCACCGCGACCGGCTCGGTGGCGGGCACCCCGTCGGCGATCTCCGCGGCGAGGACCGGCCAGTCCGGGCACCAGAGCAGCAGCGTCCGCACCGGGGCCGCCGTCATGCCGGACCGACCAGGGTGAGCGCGCCGGTCACGCCGGACCGACCAGGGTGAGCCCGCTGCGGCGGGACGGAACGGCGGGGGTGGCCGAGGCGGCCGGCGTCACCGGGCGGAGCCGGCCGGCATCGGACCGACCGGTGCCGGACGCGGACGTGTCGGAGGCCGCGGGGCGGGAGCCGACGGCGCCCCGTCCGGCCAGCCCGGTCGCGCGGGGGATGACCCGGGTGAGCTCGTCGCCGGGCAGCCACACCTTGATCTCCTTGGGGCGGGCCGCCGCGCCGCGACCGCGCGCCGAGATGGTCACCTCCCGGCGGTGCAGCCGCCCCCGGCCCGGCCCGAGCCCCTCCCAGACGCCCCGGACCACCTGCAACGTGACGTCCGCGCCGTCCCAGCGGCCGTACGGGACAAGCACGCTGCCGCGCTGCCGGGCGCGGGCGGCCAACCGGTTGGCGACCGAGGCGGAGACCGTGGCCGGCACGGCGGTGACCACCACGTCCACCCCGTCGATGAGCGCGGCGATGACGGTGGGCCATTCCGGCCCCGGGTTCGGCACCAGGGCCAGCCGGTCCAGGGCGATGCCGGCCTCGGCCGCCGCGCCGGCCCCGAAGGTGGGCACGCCGACCACGGCGCACCACGAGCCGGCCCGGGACGCCTCGGCGAGCAGCGCCAGGATCAGCGACGTCGCGCCGCTGCGCCGGGGCTGCCCGGAGCCGATCGCGATGGTGCTGCCGCGGCGCAGTCCGCGGTTGGGCAGCAGCCCGGTCAGCTCCGGCCGGACCGGCAGCACCCGGTGGCCGCCCGCCGGGTCGGGTGCGCTCGCCGGACGCACCAGATCGGCCAGTGCGGCGGAACCGACCACCATGCGGCCCGCCATCGGACCAACCCCCTGTCGTGTCGCCCCGGGGACGGATCCCCGTGCTGTGCTGTGTCGCTGTGGATCAGCGGCGGCGGGTCCGGCCGGCGGGCTTCCCACCGCCGGCCGGACGCGCCGGGTCAGGCGGCGAGCCCGTCGAGCGACGGCTGGTGCGCCAGGCCGAGCGAGGTCTCCACCACCGTCACGAACTGCTCGGCGGCGCGGAGCAGGTCGTCGGCTTCGCGGGCGGCGACCACCCGGGGGATGCCGGCCTCGGCGGCGGCGCGCTTGCCGGCGCCGGCGGCGAAGTAGCGGGCCCACTCGTCGAGCCTCGGGGGCGACGGTGGAGAGCAGCACCCAGACGCTGGTGATCCGGTTGCGCCGGCCGGGGGCGGGGCGGGCCCGGGCGGCGAGCAGGGCGGCGGCGGCGCGCAACGCGGCGAGGTGGGCGGCGGCGTAGCGGAGGCCGTCGGGGCGGGTCTGCGCGGCCTCGGTCAGCCCGTGGCGGGCCACGGCGAGCAGTTGGGCGGGGGTGCGGTGCGGCAGCACGTGCGCCGGCACCGTCGGTGCCTGAGCCGGACTGGTCGGCATGGTGTCTCCTCCGCGTGACCGGGGCGGGCGCGTCGCCGGACGGATCGGATCCGCCGAGCGGGCGCCCGGAGCGGATGGTGCGGAGGAAGACGCACCGTGGTGGGGGCCGGCCGGGTGTGGAGCTTCCCCACACCACACCCGGCCGGCGTACCGGCGGGTCCGTCGCCCGCCGCCCGGGGGTCGTGGGCGGCGGGCGACGACCTGCCTGACGGGACCGGACTCGCGACTGCCCGGTGCCCGGTGCGGTCCGCGGAACCGCACCTCCCGGGATCCGGCGCCGCGAAACACCTCTCCCGGGCGTTGGAACGGGCGTACGACTGAATCGAACACTCGTTCTAACTGCTCTGACAGTACACCCCCCCTCCGACGAAAATGCAACGTGTGACGCGCCGCGGCTCGCCGGGGCCGGGTCGGATTCTCAGGGCGCGCACAGCAACGGCAAAGGTGTCCCCGAGGTGGTCGCCGCAGGGTGGACCCCATGACCGTCGCCAGCCGTCCCGAACCGACCGTCCGATGACCGCCGCCGTCACCGACCGGCGGGCCACGCGTCGCGCCCTCCCGGCGGTCCCCGGCTGGTGGGCCGACGTCGCGGGCAGCGCGGCCGTGCTCAGCCTGCTGGTGGTCACCGCGCTCTGGACCGGGGACCGGGGGGTGCAGGAGCTGTTCGGCGGCCTCGCCACCGGCCTCACCTCGCTCGGCCGGCTCACCGGCCTGCTCAGCGCCGACCTGATGCTCATCCAGGTGGTGCTGATGGCCCGGGTGCCGCTGATCGAGCGGCACTTCGGCCAGGACCGGATCGCCCGCTGGCACCGGCTCGCCGGCTTCACCTCGTTCCACCTGCTGCTGGCCCACGTGGTGCTGACCACCCTCGGGTACGCCGGCACCGCCCGGCAGGGCCTGCTCACCGAGACCTGGGACCTGGTCACGACGTACCCGGGGATGCTGCTGGCCACCGCGGCGCTGGCCCTGCTGGTGCTGGTGGTGGTGACCTCGGTCCGGGCGGCCCGGCGCCGGCTGCGCTACGAGTCCTGGCACCTGCTGCACCTGTACGCGTACCTCGGCATCGCCCTGGCGCTGCCGCACCAGCTCTGGACCGGCGCCGACTTCGTCGGCTCGGCGGCCGCCCGGGCGTACTGGTGGACGGTCTACCTGCTGGCGCTGGCCAGCGTGCTGGTCTTCCGCCTCGGGTTGCCGGCCTGGCGTTCGCTGCGGCACCGGGTCGAGGTGGCCGCGGTGGTCCCCGAGGCCCCCGGCATCACCTCGATCTGGCTGCGCGGGCGCGCCCTGCACCGGCTGCCCGCCCGGGCCGGGCAGTTCTTCCTCTGGCGGTTCCTGGACGGCCCCGGCTGGTCCCGGGCGCACCCCTACTCGCTGTCGGCACCCCCGTCCGGCGACCTGATGCGGATCACCGTCAAGGACCTCGGCGACGACAGCGCCCGGGTGGCCACCCTGCGCCCCGGCACGAAGGTGCTGCTGGAGGGGCCGTACGGGCGGCTGACCGGGGAGCACTGGCGCGGCCGCGGGATCACCATGCTCGCCTGCGGGGTCGGGATCACCCCGCTGCTGGCGCTGCTCTGGGAGCTGCCGTACGCCCCGGGCGAGGCGGTGCTGCTCTACCGCGCGCGTACCCCCGACGAGCTGGCCTTCGCCGCGGAGCTGGACCGGCTCGCGGCCGAGCGCGGGGTGGTCGTGCACCACCTGGTCGGCCCCCGGGCCCGGCGGCCGGCGTGGCTGCCCGCCTACGCGGAGGGGCTGACCGACGCGGAGGCCCTGCGCCGGCTCTCCCCCGGCATCGCCGGGCACGACGTCTTCCTCTGCGGCCCGGACGGCTGGGTCGAGGCGGCCCGCGCCGCGACCCGGGCGGCGGGGGTGCCCGACGCACACACCCATCACGAACGCTTCGCCTGGTGACAGGAGCGAAAGGAGGATCCATGCGACGGATCACCGTCTGGCTGCTCTCCACCGTGGCCGCCCTGGTGCTGCTGTTCAGCTACAAGACCAGCACGATGGGCCCCGGCGGGGAGAGCAGCGCGATCGCCGCCGGCTCCGACGGCTCGGCCGCGGGCTCCTGGTCCGCGACCGACGACTCGGGCGGCACGGACCCGGGCAACTCGGACTCGACAGGCTCGGACTCGACCGGCTCGGGCTCGTCGAACGGCTCGTCGTCCGGCGGCTCCTCGGCCAGCGGCAAGGCCACCGGCTCGGTGGCGCAGACCCGGTGGGGGCCGGTGCAGGTCCGGATCACCGTCACCAGCGGGAAGATCACCGACGTCACCGCCGTGCGGGTGCCGGACGGCAACCGCCGGGACCAGGAGATCAACGACTACGCGGTGCCGATCCTGCGGCAGGAGACCCTCGCCGCGCAGAGCGCGCAGATCGACACCGTCTCCGGGGCCACCGTGACCAGCGACGGCTACCGCGAGTCCCTCCAGTCCGCCCTCGACGCGGCACACCTGAAGTGAACGGGGTGACGACCATGAACCTGGCGGCGGAGCTGGACCGGCGGGCCTGGGTGGTGCAGGTGATGGGGCTGCCGGTCAGCGTGCACCTGCGCGGACCGCGGGTGCGGACGGACCCGGTGGCGGAACGGGTGGAGCGGGTCTTCGCCGAGCTGCGGGAGGTCGACGCGGTGTTCAGCACGTACCGGCCGGAGAGCGTGCTGGGCCGGCTCGGCGGCCGGCGGCCCGACCCGGCCACCGCCGCGCCGGTGGTGCGCGAGGTGGTGGAGCTCTGCGAGCTGGCCCGGCTGCGGACCGACGGGTGGTTCGACGCCGACCGCCTGCCGCTGCCCACCGGCGGCACCGGCTTCGACCCGTCCGGCCTGGTCAAGGGCTGGGCGGTGGAACGGGCCGCGCGGTGGCTGGCCGACCTGCCCGACCACGACCTCTGCCTCAACGCCGGCGGGGACGCGCTGCTGTGGACCGCGCCGGGCCGGCCCGCCTGGCGGGTCGGGGTGGAGGACCCCGGGCACTCCGGGCGGCTGCTCGACGTGCTGGAGCGGGAGCGCGGCGCGGTCGCCACGTCGGGGACCGCGCGGCGCGGCGCGCACATCGTGGACCCGCGCGCCGGCCGGCCCGCCGAGGCCGTCCGGTCGGTCACCGTGGTCGGCCCCGACCTGCTCTGGGCCGACGTGTACGCGACCGCGGCCGTCGCCCGGGGCGCGGACGCGCTCGACTGGCTGGCCACCCTCGACGGGTACGCCGGCCTGCTGGTGGACGCCGCCGGTCGGGTCCGGGCCACCCCGAACTGGCCCGGCACCCGACCGGCGGCTCAGACCCGCGCCGGATAGTCGGGCAGGTCGAGATCGGTGGCCAGCGAGCCGGTGCTCCGCACGAGCATCGACTGGACCGGCCGGGTGGCCAGCAGCCGGTTGCGCAGCCACAGCCCCCAGCGGGTGGTGGGGGCGAGGAAGTGGCCGGGGCTGGCGCCCCGCTGCCAGCGCATCGCGTAACCGCGCAGCCGGCTCTCGTACGCGCCGAGGGCGACCCGGTGGTCGCCGCCGGCCCGGGCCAGCTCGCCGGCGAGCACGTACGCCCCGACGACCCCGGTGCCGACGCCCATCCCGCCGAGCGTGACGCCCCAGGCGGCGTCGCCGAGCAGCACCGTCCGGCCGGTGTGCCAGCGGGGCACGCGCACCCGGCTGATCGAGTCGAAGTACAGCTCCGGCGCGGCGCGCAGGCCGGAAAGCAGGTGCGGCACGTGCCAGCCCAGCCCGGCGAAGGCGTCCGCGATCAGCTTCTTCTGCCGGTCGAGGTCGCGCCAGTCGAGGTCGAGCCATCCGGCGGCGAAGACGACGAAGGCGCCGGCCCGGTCCGGGTCGCGCTGGTCGGCGGCGACGCTGGCCATCCGCCCGGGGACGTTGTACTGCTGGGGGACGGTGCCCACGCCCAGCTCGTTGGGCAGGTCCCAGCCGGCGAGGTGGTGGCCGAGGTGCCGCACGTACGCCGACTCCGGGCCGAAGGCGAGCCGTCGGACGCCCGAGTGCAGCCCGTCCGCGCCGACCACCAGGTCGACGGTGCGCGAGGCGGCGCGGGCGAAGTCGACGTGGACCCCGTCGGCGGACTCGGCGAGGTCGGTGATCACGTCCCCGAACAGGTACTCCACCCGGTCGGCGCCGTGCTCGTACAGGATCCGGGACAGGTCCCGGCGGTAGACCTCCAGCTCGCCGCCGGCGAACTCGGCGGGCAGCCGGAAGATCTCCCGGCCGCGCTCGTCCACGCAGCTGATCGCCCCGGCGCGGGTCTGCCCGGCGCGCAGCTCGTCGAGCACCCCCATGGCGGCCAGCACGCCGAGGTGGGTGGGGCCGCGGAAGTCGACCGCGAAGCCACTGGCGCGCAGCGCCGGCGCCTGCTCGACCACGGTGACCTCGGCGCCGTAGCGGGTGAGCCACCAGGCGAGCGTCGGACCGGCGATCCCGGCCCCGGAGATCAGGACGCGCAGGCCGCCTAACGGAAGGGTGTGTGCCATCGGTTTCCCCCATGGATTGAAACTGTGTCCGTCGGACACAGCGTACTGTAGACACAGTTTTGGTCCCCGGACAAGACCGATCGAAGGAGCACCATGGACCGGGCGGGCACCGCGGGCGCGGCGGACAGGCGCACCCTCCACGAACTGCTGTGGGGCACACCGAGCGCGCCGCGACGCGGCCCCCGCCCCACGCTGACCCTGCCGGCGATCGCCCGGGCCGGTATCGCGATCGCCGACGCCGACGGGCTCGACGGGCTGACCATGCACCGGGTGGCCGAGTCGCTGGACGTGACCAAGATGGCGCTGTACCGGTACGTCCCCGGCCGGGCCGAGCTGGTCGCCCTGATGATCGAGGCGGCCGTCGGCGCGCCACCCGTACCGCCCCCCGGCGCCGACTGGCGCGGCCAGCTCGACCACTGGGCCCGGCAGATGTACGACCGGTTCCGCCGGCACCCCTGGGCGATCACCGCCACCGTCGGCGCCCGGGTCATGGGCCCGCACGAGCTCGGCTGGCTGGAACGGGCCGTCGCCGCCCTCACCGGCACCGGGCTGAACGGCGGCGAGATGCTCGACGTCGCGGTGCTCCTGCTCGGACACGCCCGCAACCTGGCCCAACAGGTGTCCGCCATGCCCACCGACACCCCCGAACAGGCGATGGAGTCCGGGCTCGCCAGCCTGCTCCGAGGCCGGGAGGACCAGTTTCCGGCGGTGCTCGCCGCGGTCGCCTCGGCGGCCCGGCACGCCGCCCAGGACCAGGCCCTCGACTTCGGCCTGGCCCGCATCCTCGACGGCGTGGACCTCCTGATCCAGACCCGCCACCCCTGACCCCGCCGGGACGGCGTGGCCGGGTGCGGCGGAAGGCGAGGGACCGGGAAGAATGAGCGGCATGCAGCCACACCCGAACGTGCAGGCGGTGCAGCGGGCGCTCGACGACGCGGGCGCGCGGGACTCGACCGGCGGACCCAGCCAGGTCCGGTTGCTGCCCGAGGCGGTGCACACCGCCGCCGCGGCGGCCCAGGCGCTCGGCGTCGAGGTGGGCGCCATCGCCAACTCGCTGATCTTCGACGCGGACGACGCGCCCCTGCTGGTGCTCACCTCCGGCGCGCACCGGGTGGACGTCGCCGGCCTGGCCGCGTCCCTCGGGGTCACCCACCTGCGCCGGGCCACCCCCGAGTTCGTCAAGGAACACACCGGCCAGGTCATCGGCGGGGTTGCCCCGGTCGGCCACCCCCGAGGGCTGCGCACCCTGGTCGACACCACCCTCGCCGGCCACGACGAGGTGTGGGCCGCCGGCGGCGTGCCCCAGGCGGTCTTCCCCACCACGTACGCGGAGCTGCTGCGGATCACCTCCGGCACCCCGACCGAGGTGGCGTGAGCGAGCGCGGCGAGGGCTTCGCCCCGATGTCGCGATTCACCGGCGAGCGTCGGCCGGCCAGCGCCCGCGACGTCACCCCGGACCTGGTCACGCTGCACGTGTGGCGGATCCCCCGGGCCGCGGTGCCCCGGGCGCTGGCCCGGATGGCGACGCATCCGCTGGGGCTGCGCCGCACCCCCGGCGTACGGTTCGGCAAGCTGCTCGGCACCGGGACCGGCACCGGCTTCGGTCCCGGCGACGCCGACCTGACCCGGTGGGCCGCGCTGGCGGTCTGGGACTCCCCCGCCGCGGCGGCCGGCTTCGACGACTCGCCGGTGGGCCGCTCATGGGCCCGGATCGCCCGCTCCTCGGCCCGGGTCGAGCTGCGCCCGCTGACCAGCCGGGGCGAATGGTCCGGCCGGCGGCCCTTCGGCGAGCCGCCCGGCGGCCGGGTCGACGGGCCGGTGCTCGCGCTGACCCGGGCCCGGCTGCGGGCCCGCCGTGCGGTCACCTTCTGGCGGGCGGTCCCGCCGGTCGCCGCCGCCCTGCACGCCGCGCCCGGGCTGCTCGCCCGGTTCGGCGTCGGCGAGGCCCCGCTGGGCTGGCAGGGCACGGTGAGCGTGTGGCGCGATCCGGCGGACCTGGTGGCGTTCGCGTACCGTCACCCGGAGCATCGCGCCGCGATCACCCGCACCCCCATCGAGGGGTGGTACGCGGAGGAGCTCTTCGCGCGGTTCGCGGTGCGCGACGTGATCGGCGACCGGACGGTGCTCGGGTGGGTCGCCGAGGGCGACCCGGAAACAGCGAGAGGACACGCATGAGGTTGGTGCGGTGGACGCCGGACGATCTCGTCCGGCGGCTGGACGACGTGGTGGCCGTCTACGGCGAGGCGATGGGCTACCGCGCCGACCTGCTGGAGGCCCGGCGCGGCTACATCGCCACCCACGTCCGCCGCCCCGGCTTCCGGGCCGTCGCCAGCCTCACCAGCGAGGGCCACCTGGCCGGCTTCGGGTACGGCTATCTCGGCGCCGCCGGCCAGTGGTGGCACGACCAGGTGCACCGGGCGCTCGACGCCGACGCCCGGCGACGGTGGCTGGCCCACTGCTTCGAGGTGGTGGAGCTGCACGTCCGCCCGCCCGCGCAGGGGCACGGCCTGGGCGCCGGCCAGCTGCGCGCCCTGCTCGGCATGGCGGAGGGGACGACCACCCTGCTCTCCACGCCGGAGGCCGACGAGCAGAAGTCCCGCGCCTGGCGGCTGTACCGCCGGTTCGGCTTCGTCGACATCCTGCGCCACTTCCACTTCCCCGGCGACGAGCGGCCGTTCGGCGTGCTCGGCCGGGACCTGCCGCTGCCCGCGCCGGGCCCCGGCGCCGCGCCCGGCCCGGCCCGGCCGTGATCCGGCGGCGGCTGCCCTGGGCGCTGCTGGCCGTCCTGGTCCTCGCCCAGATCTGCTACCCGCTCACCGGCGGCGCGACCCGGGCCGGGCTGACCGTGGCCACCGTCGTGCTCGGCTACCTGCTGTCGGTCGGCCACGCGCTGCTGCGCCGGGGTGCGCGGACGGCGGGGGCGCTGGTCGCGGTGGCCACCGGCGGCGGGTTCGCGATCGAGGCGGTCGGGGTGGCCACCGGTGTCCCGTTCGGCAGCTACGACTACTCCGGGGAGCTGGGACCGAAGCTGGCCGGGGTGCCGCTGATCATCCCGCTCGCCTGGACCTGGATGGCCTGGCCGGCCTGGCTGGCCGCGGTGCGGGTCACCTCGTCCCGACCCGGGCGGATCGCGCTGGCCGCGGTCGGGCTGGCCGCCTGGGACCTCTTCCTCGACCCGCAGATGGTGGCCGAGGGGTACTGGATCTGGCGGGACGCCACCCCGGCGCTGACCGGCCTGCCCGGCATCCCGGTCAGCAACTACCTCGGCTGGCTGCTCTTCGCCGTGCTGCTGATGGGCGCGCTGCGCCCCCTCGCCGGGCCGGCCGTGGACCGGGTCGACGGGCGGGACGCGCCGATGTTCGCGCTCTACCTGTGGACGTACCTCTCCAGCGTGCTGGCGCACGCGGTCTTCCTGCGGCTGCCCGCCTCGGCGGTCTGGGGCGCGGCCGGCATGGCGGTGACCGCCGTGCCGCTGGCGGTGACGCTGCTGCGTGCCCGGCGCGACGGCACCGACCGCCGGGAACCGCATCCGGCGCCGCGCGTCGACGCGCCGGCATGACCGCCGTCCTCGGCCTGATCGCCGCGGTCGCCGCGCTCACCGCCCACACCTGGGTCAACGCCACCCGCTGGCTGCGTCGCCCCGACGCCGGCCCGGTCCAGGTGACCGAACCGGTGGCGGTGCTGCTGCCGCTGCGCGACGAGGCCGACCGGGTGACGCCCTGCCTGCGTTCGCTCCTCGCCCAGCAGGGGGTGCCCGACCTGCGGATCGTGGTGCTCGACGACGGCTCCACCGACGGCACCGCCGACGTGGTGCACGCCGTCGCCGGCGACGACCCGCGGCTCACCCTGCTCACCGGGGTCGCCCCGCCGCCCGGCTGGCTGGGCAAACCGCACGCCTGCTGGCAGCTCGCCACCCGCGCCGACCCGGCCGCCACCGTGCTGGCCTTCGTCGACGCCGACGTGGTGCTCACCCCGTACGCGGTCGCGGCGGCGGTGACCGAGCTACGCGCGGCCCGGGCGGCGCTGCTGTCGCCGTACCCCCGGATCCTGGTGCGCGGCGCGGCCGACCGGCTGGTGCAGCCGCTGCTGCAGTGGTTGTGGCTGACCTTCCTGCCGCTGCGCGCGATGGAGCGCTCGCCGCGGCCCTCCCTCGCGGCGGCCGGCGGGCAGTTCCTCGTCGTCGACCGGGCCGGCTACCTGCGGGCCGGCGGGCACGCGGCGGTCGCCGACAAGGTTCTCGAGGACATCGAGCTGGCCCGCGCGATCAAGCGCGCCGGCGGCCGGATCGCCCTCGCCGACGGCTCGAAGCTGGCCGCCTGCCGGATGTACGAGACCTGGCCGCAACTGCGCGACGGCTACACCAAGTCGCTCTGGGCCTCCTTCGGCCGCCCGGTCGCCGCGGCCGCAGTGGTGAGCCTGCTGCTCCTGCTCTACACCGCTCCCCCGCTGGTCGCGGTGACGGCGCTGGCGGCCGGCGCGCCGAGGGTGGCGGCGCTCGCCCTGGCGACCTACGCGCTGGGCGTCGCCGGACGGGCGCTCAGCGCCCGGGCCACCGGCGGGCGGGCCTGGCCCGACGCGCTGGCACACCCCGCGTCGGTCGTGGTCCTCGGTTGGCTGACATTTCGGTCGTACCATCTGCGGAAGCGGCGCCGTCTGACCTGGCGGGGTCGCCCGGTCAGCTAGGAGGGCGCATGGCGCGGATCGTGGTCATCGGCGCCGGCGTGGGTGGGCTGGCCACCGCCGCCCGGCTGGCCGTCACCGGGCACGAGGTCACCGTCTTCGAGCGGGCCGACACCGTCGGCGGCAAGCTCGGCCGGCACGCCCACGACACCCCCGAGGGGTCGTTCCACTTCGACACCGGGCCAAGCCTGCTCACCCTGCCCGAGGTCTTCCACGACCTGTTCGAGGCGACCGGGGCCAAGCTCGACGAGTACCTCGACCTGACGCCGCTGGACCCGATCGTCCGGCACGTCTTCCCCTGCGACGGGCCGACCCTGGACTCCTGCGCCGACCCGGCCGAGTTCACCGCGCGGATCGGCGCGGCCCTCGGCGACCGGTCCGCCGCCGACTGGCAGCGGCTGTGGCGGCGGGCCGCCCGGGTCTGGGAGGCGTCGCACCGGGACATCCTGCGCCGCACCATCGACTCCCCCCGCGACCTGGCCGCGCTGGCCTGGCGGCTCGGCGACCTCGCCGCCATCGGCCCCGGCCGCACCCTGCGCGGCCTGGGCCGCAGCCACCTGTCCGACCCGCGGCTGCGGATGCTGCTCGACCGGTACGCCACCTACACCGGCGCCGACCCGCGCCGGGCCCCGGCCGCGCTGGTCGCCGTCCCCTACGCCGAGCTGACCTTCGGCGGCTGGTACCTGCGCGGCGGGCTGGGCACCCTCGCCGACGCGCTGCTCTCCCGCTGCCTCGACCTCGGCGTGGTCGTGCAGACCGGCACCACGGCCACCCGGATCGACGCCACCGGCGGCCGGGTCCACGGCGTACGCCTCGCCGGCGTCGCCGCGCCCGTCCCCGCCGACGTGGTGGTGGCCAACGTCGACGCGCTCACCCTCTACCGGGACCTGCTGCCCAGCCCCCGCCGGCTGGCCGGGCTCACCGACCGCAGCCTGGCCGGCTTCGTGCTGCTGCTCGGCGTTCGCGGCGACTCCGGGCTGGCCCACCACAACGTCTTCTTCCCCCGCGACTACGACGCCGAGTTCGACGCGGTCTTCGGCGACCCGGGACGCGGCATCCGGGCCCGGCCGGCGCTCGACCCGACCGTCTTCGTCACCGTCGCCGACGACCCGATGGTCCGCCCGGACGGGCACGAGGCGTGGTTCGTGCTGGTCAACGCCGCCCGGCACGGCAGCGCCCCGGGCGCGGTCGACTGGCGCCGGCCGGGACTCGCCGAGGCGTACGCCGACCGGATCCTCGACGTGCTCGCCGAGCGGGGCGTGGACGTGCGGGACCGGTTGGTGTTCCGGGAGATCCGCACCCCGGCCGACCTGGACGCGGCGACCGGCGCGCCGGGCGGGACGATCTACGGCACCGCGGGTGGGCTGCTCCGCCCGGCCAACCGGGGCCCGGCCCACGGGCTCTGGCTGGTCGGCGGCTCCAGCCACCCCGGCGGTGGCCTGCCCATGGTCACCCTGTCCGCCCAGATCGTCGCCGACCAGATCGGCCCCGCCTGGTAGTCCGGGTCGGGTCAGCCGGCGTCGATCAGGGCGCGGCGGACGGCGGAGAGGAGCTGCCCCAGGCCGAAGCCGGCCAGCAGCACCCACACCGTGGTGGCCATCGTGATCGTGCCGGCGGTGAGGTCCACGTCGACCAGCCCGGTCAACCCGGCGACCAGCAACCCGACCAGCGCCACGCAGACCCGGGTGGGCCGCTCCCCCACCGTCACCGCGCCGATCTCCCGCATGCCGGCGGAGACCGCCCGGGCCCGGACGTACTCGTGCAGCCAGGAGAGGCCACCGGCGGCGGCGACCAGCGCGCCCGGCGCGCCGATCAGCCAGAACGCGGTCAGCCAGGCGGCCTCGCCCAGCCGGTCGGCGACCGAGTCGTAGACGTAGCCGAGCCGGGTGGTCCGGTTGGTCGCCACCGCCACCGCGCCGTCGACGCTGTCCGCCACGGCGGCGAGCAGCACGAACAGCGACCCCAGGAACGGGCCGTTACCCGCCCGTCCGACGAACAGCGGCACGCAGAAGCACAGCAGCACCCCGACCACCGTGACCGGGGTCGGACCGACCCGGAGCCGACCCAGCACGTACCCGACGTGGTAGGCGAAGCGCAGCCAGGCGCGGACCACCGGCGCCGCCGTCCGGGGGTCGAACCCGCCGTGCAGCCGCGCCCACGCCGTCGCGTACTGGTCCCAACTCAGCTGTGTGCCCACCACGGGATCAACCGTAGAAGGGCGCTGCCGGTGTCGGCGGGACGGGTGGTCACACCCGCGCGCCGGACTGGAGGTGCTGCCAGACCTCGCGGGTGGCGGTGGACCGGTTGAGGGTGATGAAGTGGATCCCCGGCACGCCCTCGTCGAGCAGCTTCGCGCACATCTCGCTGGCCTGCTCGATGCCGAGCCGGCGGACCGCCTCCGGGTCGTCGGCGACCCGCTCGAACCGCTCGGCCAGCGCGGGCGGGAACGGCGCCCCGGAGAGCTGCGCGGACCGCTCGATGGTGCCGATCTGGGTCACCGGCATCACCCCGGCCAGGATCGGGGTGTCGCAGCCGGCCGCCCCGGCCCGGTCCCGCAGCCGCAGGTAGTCGTCGGCATCGAAGAACATCTGGGTGATGGCGAACTCGGCCCCCGCCCGGCACTTGCGGACGAAATGCGCGGTGTCGCTGGCCACGTCCGGCGAGCGCGGGTGCTTGTACGGGAAGGCGGCCACGCCGACGCTGAAGTCACCGGCGTCGCGGACCAGCCGGACCAGGTCCTCGGCGTAGCGCACGCCCTGCGGGTGGGGCACCCACTCACCGCCCGGGTTGCCGGGCGGGTCGCCCCGCACGGCGAGCACGTTGCGCACCCCGACCCCGGCGAGCCGACCGATGACGTGTCGCAGCTCGGCGACGGAGTGATCGACGGCGGTCAGGTGCGCCATCGGCAGCAGGGTGGTCTCGGTGGCGATCCGCTCGGTCACCGCGACCGTGGTGTCCCGCGTCGACCCGCCGGCGCCGTACGTGATGGAGACGAACGAGGGACGCAGCGACTCCAGCTCACGGATCGCCTGCCACAGCAGCCGCTCCCCCTGCTCCGTCTTGGGCGGGAAGAACTCGAAGGAGAAGGTCGGCTGGCCAACACGGATCAGCTCCCCGATCGCCGGCTGGGGATTCGGGAGGACCGAGGGAAGACCGAGCGCCACGCAACCGACTGTAGCGGTCAGCGCTCGAGGGACCCATGAGCTTCCCAGCGGGCGGACGGTGTCCGCCGGGAACGTCGTACCCCGGGGGTAGAAACGGGGCAGCGCGGTGGGCCGGCCGATGGCCGGCCCACGGGGGCCGCGCGGGGGTCAGCACGATCCGCGACGCGGAGCCTCCGGTCCAGTCGGCCGGATGTCCGGGTCGCCCGACCCGCGCCGACGCCCACCGGAGGACCGATGCCGCCGTTCCCGCCACCCGGCCCGCGCCTGCTCGGGCCGCTCCTGGCCGAGCTGCGGCTGACCCGCCGCTGGAGTCAGCAGCGGATCGCCGCCGAGCTCTGCGCCGCCTCCGGCGTGCCCACCCTGACCCGGCACGAGGTCTCCCGCTGGGAACGGCAGTTACGGCTCCCCGGCGACTTCTGGCTGGGCTGGCTCGCCGTCGTCCTCGACGTGCCGGGCGAGCTGCTCGCCGAGGCCGCGGCCCGCAGCCGCGGGGGCGGCACCTCGGCGACCGCCCGGGGCGGCTCCCGGTCGCGGGCGGCGCTGCTGGCCCTCGCGCAGCGCTGGCTGGCCGATCCGACCAGTACCGCGCTCGGCGGCCCGGCGTTCGGCTGGCCGGCCGGCCGCACCCCCGCCGGGTGGACCGCGGGGCCCGGCATGATCGGGGCCGGCCCGGCGGACGCGGGCCCGGCCGCGGAGATGACCGGATCGGGCGGAGCCGCGGCCGACGGCGACGACCTGGCCGAGCTGCGGCGGTGGGACGACCTGCTCGGCGGGGCGGACCTGGCCGGTCACGCGGCCCGCCGCCTCCGCCGGGCGGCCCGGACGCTCTCCGGCGCTGGTCCGGGAACCCGACGCCGGCTGCTGCCGGTGCTGGCCGAGGCGGCCCAGCTCTCCGGCTGGCTGGCCGCCGACGCGGGCGACCTGACCGGAGGCCTGGACGCCTACCGGTTGGCGCTGCAGGCGGCGGTCGCCGCCGGTGACCCCGCCCTCGGCGGGCACGTGCTCGGCTCGGCCAGCCACCTGCTCGCCGGCGCCGGGGACGCGGAGGGGGCGCTGGCCCTGGCCCGGACCGGGTACGCCGGGGCGCGCGGCGCCGCCTCGCCGGGGCTGCGGGCCCTGCTGCTGCACCGGGTGGCGCTGGCCGCCGCGCTCGGCGGGCGACAGCGGGCCGCCCGGCAGGCCCTCGCCGCGGCCGGCCGGCTGACCGGGCCGGAGCCGGGCCTGGAACCGGCCTGGCTCTACTGGCTCGACGACGGGGAGCTGGCGGCGATGACCGGGCGCACCCTCGTCGCGCTGGGCCGCCCCGGGCCCGCCGCACCGCTGCTGCGCCCGGCCGCGCAGGGTCGGGACCGCCCGCGCCGCGCGGCGGTCTACGGCGCCTGGCTGGCCCGGGGCCACCTCCAGCTCGGTGAGGTGGAGCAGGCCTGCGCGGTGGCCGGCGACGCGCTGCTCGACGCCGTCCGGTCGGGCTCCCCCGGGCGGTCGGCCAGCTCACCGACGTACGCCGGCGGCTCGCCGCGCACCGCGACGAACCGGCGGTGCGGCGCTACGCCGCGCTCCTCGCGGCGGCCCGCCCCTACCTGCCGACCGGGCCGACGGCCGCACCCGGACCGGCCCGCGCCCGGCCGCCCCGGTCGGCGTCCCGCGCGGCGCGCCGACATGGCGACGGGACGCGACCGGCGGGGACCGACTAGCGTCGTGGCGTGACCCACGCTGCTCCCGTTTCTCCCGTCGACCGCGCCGGCCTACGTCAGCGGATCGACAAGGCCCTGACCGAGTTCCTCGCCGGCCAGCGCGGCTGGATGACCGGTGTCGACGACGCCCTCCTGCCGGTCGCCGAGGCGATCGAGGCGTTCGTGCTGGGCGGTGGGAAGCGGTTACGGCCGGCCTTCGCCTACTGGGGTTACCGGGGTGCCGGCGGCGTCGACTCCGACCAGGTGGTGACCACCCTCGCCGCGCTGGAGTTCGTGCAGGCCAGCGCCCTGATCCACGACGACCTGATGGACCGCTCGGACACCCGGCGCGGCGAGCCGGCGGTGCACCGGCGATTCGCCGCCCGGCACCGCTCCGCCGGCTGGGGCGGCGACCCGGACGGCTTCGGCGACGCGGCCGCCATCCTCCTCGGCGACCTCTGCCTGGTCTGGTCGGACGAGCTGCTGCACTCCGCCGGCCTCGACCCGCGTACGGTGGCGCGGGCCCGGCCGGTTTTCGACGAGATGCGCACCGAGGTCACCGTCGGGCAGTACCTGGACGTGCTGACCCAGGCGACCGGGGACACCTCGCTCGAGCGGGCCGGCAAGGTCGCCCGCTACAAGTCGGCGAAGTACACGGTCGAGCGGCCGTTGCTGCTCGGGGCCGCGCTGGCCGACGCGCCGGTGGAGGTGCGATCGGCGTACTCGGCGTACGGGCTGCCGCTGGGCGAGGCGTTCCAGCTCCGCGACGACGTGCTGGGGGTCTTCGGGGATCCGGCGCAGACCGGCAAGCCGGCCGGCGACGACCTGCGCGAGGGGAAGCGGACCTACCTGGTGGCGGCGGCGCTGGAGGCGCTCGACGACGCCGGCCGGGAGCTGCTGCTCGGCGGCCTCGGCGACCCGGGGCTCGACGGCGCCGGGGTGGCCCGGCTGCGCGAACTGATCACCGACAGCGGCGCGCTGGCCCGCACCGAACAGCGGATCGGCGCGCTGACCGAGAGCGCCCTGGCCGCCCTCACCACGGTCGACCTGGACACCGAGGCCCGCCAGGCCCTCGTCGACCTCGCCATCGCCGCCACCCGCCGCACCGACTGACCCTCCGGCCCGGCCCGGCCCGGCCCGGCCCGGCCCGGCCCGGTGATCATGAAGTTGTTGTCACGACGCGCCAGCGGTGCCGGCGACAACTTCATGATCACCGGACCAGAGGCGGACCGGGGGGCCCGGGGTGGGTCAGAAGCCGAGGGCCTGGGCGCGACGCTTGACCTCGCGGGCGAGGTCGCCGCCGAGGGCGACGGCGGGCGTGCCGGGGAGGGTCGGGTCCTCCTCGTAGAGCCAGCGCAGCGCGGCCTCGTCGTCGTAGCCGGCGTCGGTGAGCAGGTTGAGCACGCCGGGCAGGTGCTTGAGCACGGTCTTGTTGGCCACCAGGTCGGCCGGGATCCGGCGGACACCGTCGCGGCGTACCGCGAGCAGCTCGCGGTCCCGGATCAGCTGGTGGACCTTGCTGATCGACAGGTCGAGCCGTTCGGCGACGTCCGGCAGGGTCAGCCAGGCGGCCGGGTCGGTGGGTCCGGGCAGGTCCGCGCCGGTGGCGGCCTGGTCGGCGGGTACGGAATCGGTCACCCGAACACCCTGCCACGTGCCCGCCGCGGGCCCGGCAACGGCACCCCCATCCGACGCGGCGGCCGGGAGCCCGGCGGACGGGGCGAGCGCGGCGGGACAAGGCAGATCCGACCCCGGCTGTAGCATCCTGTTCAACCTTCACCCTCCCGACACATAGACTGCCTGCCGATGGACACACAGGTCGCCGACACGTTGCTGGGCTCGCTGATCGACGGGCGCTACCGCATTCGCGGTCGCGTGGCCCGTGGCGGCATGGCGACCGTGTACACGGCCACGGACGAGCGCCTGGAGCGCACCGTGGCGGTCAAGATCATTCACCCGACCCAGGCTCCCGAGGCCCGGTCCCGGATGGCGGGCTTCGTCGCCCGGTTCACGGACGAGGCGAAGACCATCGCCCGGCTGACCCACCCGAACGTGGTCGCGGTCTACGACCAGGGCACCCACCGCGGCCTCCCCTACCTGGTGATGGAGTACGTCCGCGGTCGCACCCTGCGTGACGTCCTCGCCGAGCGGCGCCGGCTCAACCCGGACGAGGCCCTGGCGATCGCCGAGCAGATGCTCGCCGCGATCGCCGCCGCCCATCGGGCCGGACTGGTGCACCGGGACGTCAAGCCGGAGAACGTCCTGGTCGCCGAGGCGCCCACCGGCGGCCCGGCCAACCTGGTCGACAGCGTCGTCAAGGTGGCCGACTTCGGGCTGGCCCGGGCGGTCGAGGCGAGCGCCGAGGAGGAGAACGGCAACCAGCTGATGGCCACCGTGGCGTACGTGGCCCCGGAGCTGGTCACCGAGGGCCGCGCGGACACCCGCACGGACGTCTACTCGGCCGGGATCGTGCTGTTCGAGATGCTCACCGGTCGGGTCCCGTACGACGGCGACCGGCCGGTGGACGTGGCCTGGCAGCACGTCGACCGGGACGTGCCGGCGCCCTCGACGCTGGTGCCCGGCCTGCCCCGGGTGCTCGACGAGCTGGTGGCCCGGGCGACCCGGCGGGATCCGGGGGCCCGCCCGGCCGACGCGGGCGCGCTGCTGGCCGAGGTCCAGGTGGCCCGCGACGACCTGGGCAACGCGAACTCGCACACCACCGTGCTGCGGCGGCTCGGCGCCGACACCACGCCGATGTCCCAGCCGACCATGGCGGTGGCCGCCGTCCGCCCCGCGGAGCGGCCGGCCTGGGCCAGGCTGCCCGAGGGTGGCGGGCAGCGCCCGCACCGCCGCCGGGCCGCACCGGAGGGCGTCGACCTGGCCGCCGGGCTGGCCGGTCTGCGTACCCGCGTGATGGGCTCGCCCCGCGGCCGGCTGGCGGTCGTCGCGGCGGCCGTCGTGCTCGGCCTGGTGGCCGCGATCGGCGGCTGGTGGTTCGGGGTGGGGCGGTACACGGTCGCGCCGCAGTTGGTGAGCCTGAGCAAGGCGGACGCGGAGGCGCGGGCGGCGCGGGGCGGCTTCACCCTGGCGTACGCCGAACCGCGCTACGACGAGAAGGCGCCGAAGGACAGCGTGCTCGGCCAGGATCCGGTCTCCGCGGCCCGGATCGTCAAGGGCGGCACCATCACGCTGACCCTGTCGTTGGGGCCGGAGCGGCTGCCGGTGCCCGACGTGGTGGGCAAGGACTTCGAGCTGGCCCAGGCGGAGCTGACCGACGCCAAGCTGGTGGTGGCCAAGGGCACCGCCCGGTACGACGACAACCTGCCCGCCGGGGTGGTGGTGACCACCGACCCGAAGGTGGGCACGGTGGTCAAACCGGGCAGCAAGGTGACGGTCGTGCTGAGCAAGGGCAAGGCACCCATCTCGGTGCCGAACCTGGTCGGCAAGAACATCAACGAGGCCCGGGTGACGCTGGCCCAGCTCGGGTTGACCCCGGTGGAGACGTACAAGGACTCGGACAAGCCGAGGGACGAGATCCTCGGGCAGAGCCCGGCGGACGGCACCGGTGTGGAGAAGGGCGCGCAGGTCAAGCTGGACATCAGCAAGGGCTCGGCGGCGGTCGTCGTCCCCCGGGTGATCGACCTGCCCTGTCAGCAGGCGAAGCAGGTGCTGGAGAGCCAGGGCTTCCCGACGAACATCCAGCTCAACCCGAACGGCGTGGCCCGCTTCCAGAACCCGGGCGAGAACTCGCAGGTGCCCCCGGGCACCCCGGTCACGATCACCTGCCTGTGAACGCGCACCGGCCGATCGGCTCGCACACCCCCACCTCGGGTGGGCTGGCGAAGGCTGCCCTGCCGTACGTCGACGCGGCCGGCTCCGGGGTGGTGCAGGTCTACGTCTCGAACTCCCGGGGCTGGGCGCTGCCCGCGGGTGACCCGGCCCAGGACGCGCTGTTCCGCGACGGCTGCGCCGAGCGCGGTGTCCCGGTCTACATCCACGCGTCCCTGCTGGTGAACCTCGGCTCCCCCACCCCGGCGACGGTGGAGAAGTCGGCGCAGACCCTGGCGCACGCGCTCCGCCGGGGTGCGGCGATCGGCGCCCGCGGCGTGGTGTTCCACGCCGGCAGCGCGGTGGACGCGGGGCACGCGGAGGCGGCGATGCGGCAGGTCCGGGAGGTGCTGCTGCCGCTGTTGGACGAGACGGCGGCGTCGGGAGGCCCGCTGCTGCTGGTCGAGCCGAGCGCGGGCGGGGGCCGGTCGTTGGCCGCCCGGGTGGAACAGCTCGGCCCGTACCTGGACGCGGTGGACCGGCACCCCGGGCTGGGGGTCTGCTTCGACACCTGCCACGCCTGGGCGGCCGGGCACGACCTGGCCGCCGAGGGCGGCATGACCGAGACGCTGGACACCCTGGTGGCGACGGTCGGACCGGGCCGGCTGAAGCTGGTGCACGCCAACGACTCGAAGGACCTGGTCGGCTCGACCCGGGACCGGCACGAGAACATCGGCAAGGGCACCATCGGGGAGCCGGCGTTCGCCGAGCTGATGCGCCACCCGGCCACCGCCGGCATCCCGATCGTGGTGGAGACCCCCACGGAAAAGCACGAGGGCCACGCCGCCGACATCGCCACGCTCAAGCGCCTCCACCCCTGACCCCACCCGGGCGTTGATCAAGAGGTTTGCGTCCGGATCCGGACCGCGGACGACGCGAACCTCTTGATCAACGCGGCCGGCGCGGCGGGCGGGTCAGGCGCGCAGGATGCGGGTGAGGACGGTCGCAGCGCGGTCGACCGCCGCGTCGTCGACGTCGAGGTGGGTGACCAGGCGGGCGGTACGCGGGCCGAGCACCGAGATCAGCACGCCCTCGGCGCGGGCGGCGGCCGCGAGGGCCTTCGCGTCGAGCGGGTGCTTGGTGAGGTCCAGCGGGACGATGTTGGTCCGCGCGGCGGTGGCGAGCACCCCGAAGGGGGCTACCGCCTCGGCCAGCCGGGCCGCCTTGGCGTGGTCGGAGGCGAGCCGGTCGACGTGATGGGCCAGGGCGTACCGGCCGGCGGCGGCGAGGATGCCGACCTGCCGCATGCCGCCGCCCAGCCGCTTGCGGACGAACCGGGCCCGGGCGATCTTCTCCGCGCTGCCGACGACGAGCGAGCCGACCGGCGCGCCGAGGCCCTTGGAGAGGCAGACCGACAGGGTGTCGAAGAGCGCGCCGTACTCCGCGAGGGGCACGCCGTCGGCGACGTGCGCGTGCCAGATCCGGGCGCCGTCGCAGTGCACGGCGAGGCCGTTGTCGTCGGCGACCCGGCGCAGCTCACGCAGGGTGGCGAGGGGGATCACCCCACCGCCGCCCCGGTTGTGGGTCTGTTCCACCGCGATGGCCCGGGTCGGGACCGCGAAGTAGCCGTCGGGCCGCACCATGCCGGCGACCACGTCGGGGTCGATCTCCGCGCCGACCGCCGGCCAGGTCCGCGACGAGATTCCGCCGTACGCGGCCGCCGCCCCGATCTCGTACGTGACGACGTGCGCGTCGGCGTCGCAGAGCAGCTCGTCCCCGGGTCGCACGACGAGCTGGAGGGCGATCTGGTTGGCCATCGAGCCGGTCGGGGCGAACAGCGCCGCCTCGTGCCCGAAGAGCGCGGCGACCTCGGCCTCCAGCGCGGCGACGGTCGGGTCCTCGCCGTAGACGTCGTCGCCGACCTCGGCGGTGGCCATCGCCTCGCGCATCCCGGCGGTGGGCCGGGTCACCGTGTCGGACCGAAGATCAACAAGATCAGCCACGCAGCATCTCCGCAACCAGGAAGGCCAGCTCCAGCGACTGCTGGGTGTTCAGTCGCGGGTCGCAGGCGGTTTCGTACCGGTCGGGCAGGTCGAGGTCCTCGATGCCCTGGGCGCCGCCGAGGCACTCGGTGACGTCCTCGCCGGTCAGCTCGACGTGCAGGCCGCCCGGGTGGGTCTCCAGGCCGCGGTGCACCTCGAAGTAGCCGAGCACCTCGTCGACGATCCGGTCGAAGTGCCGGGTCTTGTAGCCGTTCGAGGACTCGTGGGTGTTGCCGTGCATCGGGTCGCACTGCCAGACCACCTTGGCGCCGGCCGCGGTGACCTTGGCGACGAGCGGCGGCAGGGCGTCCCGGACCCGGTGGTTGCCCATCCGGCTGATCAGGGTCAGCCGGCCGGGGATGTTGTCCGGGTTGAGCTTCTCGCAGAGCTCGATCGCCTCGTCCGGGGTGGTGGTCGGGCCGAGCTTCACCCCGATCGGGTTGGCGATCCGGGAGATGAAGTCGATGTGCGCGCCGTCGATCTGCCGAGTCCGCTCGCCGATCCACAGGAAGTGCCCGGACAGGCCGTACGCCCGCTCGCCGGAGACCCGGGTGAGCGCCCGGTCGTACTCCAGGGCGAGGGCCTCGTGGGAGCAGTGCAGGGTGACCGTGCGCAGCGCCTCGTCGTCGGTCATCCCGCAGGCCCGGATGAAGGCCAGCGCCCGGTCGATCTCCCGGGCGATCGCCTCGTAGCGCTCGCCGGCCGGGGAGTTCTTGACGAAGCCCTTGTTCCAGTCGTGCACGGCGTGCAGGTCGGCCAGCCCGCCGGCCAGGTACGCCCGGAGCATGTTCATCGCGGCGGCCGAGTTGGCGTACGCCCGGATCATGCGCTGCGGGTCGGCGACCCGCGCCTCCGGCGTCGCCTCCAGTGAGTTGATCATGTCCCCGCGGTAGGCCGGCAGGCCGCGCGCGTCGGTCGGCAGCGACCGGGGCTTGGTGTACTGGCCGGCGACCCGGGCCACCTTGACCACCGGCAGCGACGCGCCGTAGGTCAGCACGATCGCCATCTGGAGCAGGGTGCGGGCGTTCGCCAGCAGGTGGCTCTCGGTGTTGTCGGCGAACGTCTCCGCGCAGTCGCCGCCCTGGAGCAGGAACGCCTTGCCCTCGCAGACCAGCGCGAGCCGCTGCCGAAGCTGGTCGACCTCGTAGGGCGCGACGACCGACGGCACGGTGTCGAGCACCTTGCAGACCTCGGCGACCTTGGCCGGGTCCGGCCAGGGCGGGGTCTGGGCGCGGGGCAGCTCCCGCCAGCGGTCCAGGCCGAGGGCCGCGTCCTCGGCGGAGTCGACGGTCGGACGACTGGTCTGCAGTCCCGGGCTGCCCACCGCGGGGTGACTCAACTGATGCCACTCATGGCGCATGACAGAAAGCGTACGGCGACCGTCGGGGCCGCCCGTCGCCGAGGGGGACGGTTCCGGCAGTTGGGAGATCCCCGACACCGGCCGGTCGGCGCCGGTGACCGGTCAGGGGGTGACGCCCGGCTCGGGCGTGTTGCCGCCCGGGACCTCGCCGGCGATGCACCAGTCGGCGCCACTGCGGGTGACGGTGAACAGCAGCGGCCGGGTGGCCTTGCGGCTGCCGACGGCGACGGTGACCGCGGTGCTGACCTCCTGCCCGTGCGGGCTAGACCGGACGTCGGTGATGGTCGCCTGCGGGACGGTGAAGTGGTCGGCGAAATCACCGTTCGGGCCGGTGGCGGCGGCGTCGAAGGGCTCCTGCATGGGGGCGCAGAGCTGACTGCGGCCGGCGTCGACGTCCTTGGCCGCCATCGCGTCGAGGTACGCCTGCACCCGTTCGCGGGACTTGGCGGCGGCCTCCTCGGCCGGCACGCGCTGCGCCTGGGTCGCCGGGGCGCCGGCCTCGTCGTCCCCGCCGAAGCCGCAGCCGGCCAGGGTGAGCGGCAGGAGCGCGAGCAGGGCGACGGCGCTCGCCATCCTCGGGTGCGTCAGGCCCATCGGTCTCCTTCCATCGGCGCGGACATCGGGACATGCCGAGCGGCGAGTCTGTCACATCTGCGCCTGCACATGAACCGCCCGTCGCGGTCGAAATTTTCTGTTAACTTCCCTACGCTGAGTCGCCCAGGGGGCGCACCCATCAACGGAGCGTCAAGAAAGACCGCTCCTCCGTCAAATCGCCGTATCAGCGATCGAACCGCCGCCAACGTCGCGGAACGATGTTCACATGACGTCATGGCGGAGGGGACGGCAGGTCCCCGGGCCCGTGCCGGCGGACGCCGGACCACCGTCGGCCCAGGGGCCGGACGGGCTGGTCGGCCCGCCGACCGCACCGGAGGAGCAGGAACGGCGGCACGAGGCGCTGGTCGGCGTCCGGCTGATCACCGCCACGCCCGGGAGCCACCTGCTGGACTACCTGCGCACCGAACCATGCGCCGTGGGGGCCTGGTGGATCGCGGCCGACATCGACGCCGTGGTCCGGCTCTCCGCGGCCAGCCTGACCGTGCTGCACCGCGCCGTGGCGGACCTCCGGCGGCGCGGCGGCGCGGAGGTGGTCGTCACGCACACCATCCTCCGCGCGCTCGACCTCTCCGACGCCGCCGAACCACCCGCCGCGCAGGCGGCCCCGGCACGCGTCCCGTCACCCGCATGAGCCGCCCGTCCCCCGCCCCCCGGATCGTCGTCGGCGTCGACCGGTCCTTCGCCGGGTTGCAGGCGCTCCGAACCGCCGTGCAGCTGGCCCGCCGCGACGGCGCGCACCTGCACGCCGTACGGGCGTGGACGTTCACCCCGCTCTGGCGTCCCGGCACCATGCCTCGGCTCTGGCGGGAGGAGTACGCCCGGGCGGCCCACCGTTACGTGCGGGACGTGTTCCACGGGGCTTTCGGCAGCGTCCCCTGGGACGTGACCGTGCGGATCGTCGTGGAGCAGGGCTACGCCGGGCAGGTGCTGGTCGACCACGCCTGCCGGGAGACCGATCTCCTCGTCGTGGGCGCTCCTCGTCGTGGCCGGTTCGGTGCGGGCGGTGGACACGTCACCCGGTACTGCGTGACGCGGGCGGCCGTGCCGGTCGTGGCGGTGCCCGCGCCGGCGTGGGCTCGCGCGGACACCATCCGCCGCTTCAGCCGTGACCTCGAACGGTTCACCCGGTGACCGGTCTCGGGACACCGCGGATGCCATGCCGCGGCGGCCAGCCGGCGCGGTCGGCGCGGTCGGCGCGGTCGGCGCAGTCGGCGTCAAGGACGCGTAGTGATTGGCCGGATCGCCGTGCGAATCGTGTAGCGAGGCGGCAGTCCCCGCGAACCCCGGTCGTAACGTCGGGCTTCGCCGCCCGGTCGGGCGGCCACAACGGAAGGAAGGCAACCACGATGGACGAGGTCCCGGATACCTACGTCGTCCCGGTACGTACCGTGCCCGGACGGCAGTTGCTGACCGTGCGGACCGGCCGGCTCCCACAGGGGCAGCGGGTGGGTCTTGCCTTCACCACGGCGGACAAGCTCGCCAACGCGATGGGCGCGGACCAGCCGTGGACCCGGCTCTGCGAGTCCGCCCTGCGGACCATGCTGGCCCCGCTGGGCATCGACCGCATCCAGGTCGACCCGCTCCTGGTCGCGCCCCGGGTCGAGCCGGAAGCCGTCGGCACGCCCCGGCACCTCATCCCCATCCAGGCCGCGCCCGTGCTCACGGGTGCCCGGCAGGGCTGACATGTCGTCCCGCCTCATCCTGCTGCCGCCGGCACCGCTCCGCGGCCGGACGGCAGGCGACGCCGACGAGCCCGCTGTCACCGTCGAGATCTCGATCGTGATCCGCGCCGTCGAGTCCGCCGCGGAGGCCGCCCAGGACCTCGCCGAGCGGCTCTGCGCGGTCGCCCGCGGCGGAGCGCGGATCGAGAACATCCCCGCCCAGGCGGCCCACGTTGCCGGGGACACCGCGACGGCGCACCCCCGGGACGCTCGCCTCGCACCGGCGCGCCGGTTGCGGGTCGCGCCCGGACCGGCAGAGCCGGAACTCGTACTGCGACCGGTTCGACGGACCGCCCTGCTCAACGGCGCTCCGACCGCCATGACCC
Source organism: Micromonospora sp. NBC_00898 (assembly GCF_045207895.1). NCBI lineage: Bacteria > Bacillati > Actinomycetota > Actinomycetes > Micromonosporales > Micromonosporaceae > Micromonospora > Micromonospora sp. NBC_00898. The sequence continues at coordinate 458,451 of NZ_CP108775.1, read as the reverse complement.
GGCTTGAGTACGACCTGCTGCTCTTCCTGGCCCGCCATCCGCACCAGGTGCTGACCCGGGGACAGCTGCTGAGCGAGGTCTGGGGATACGAGGACCTTTGCGGGGCGCGTACCGTCGACGTGCACGTGCGGCGGATCCGGCAGAAGCTGGCCGGGCACGGCCCGATCATCACCACCGTGCGCGGCGTCGGGTATCGCCTCGACGCCGTCGAGCGGCTCCGCGTCATGGCGGACTGACGACGCCCGGCCCGGCAAGGTCAAGACCCGGCCCACTTCAACCGGGCGTTCCGGAGGGTACGGGTTCTCGCCTCGGAAGCACCGCGAGCGGGCTGCCCGGGGCTGGACGGAGGTGCGGGCGGGGAGGGACGGGTGTGGCCCCTCCCCGCCGGGTGGGTGGTGCGTCGGCGCTCGGCTCAGCCGAGACCGCCCTTGATGGCACCGATCAGCTCGCCGTTGCCGGTGTCACCGGAGAGCTCCCAGAAGAACGCGCCACCGAGGCCCTGGTTCTTCGCATAGGTCATCTTGCCGCCGACGGTGGACGGGGTGTCGTAGCTCCACCAGTTGCTGCCGCACTTGGCGTACGCGGTGCCGGCGACGGTGCCGGTGGCCGGGCAGCTGTTCTTCAGTACCTTGTAGTCCTCGATGCCCTGCTCGTAGGTGCCCGGGGCGGGGCCGGTGGCGGTGCCGCCCGGGGCCGCCTGGCTCACCCCGGTCCAGCCGCGGCCGTAGAAGCCGATGCCGAGCAGCAGCTTGTTCGCCGGCACGCCCTTGGCCTTGAGCTTCTGGATCGCCGCGTCGGCCCAGAAGCCCTGCTGGGGGATGCCGGGGTACGAGTAGAGCGGGGAGTGCGGGGCGGTCGGGCCCTGGGCGTTGAAGGCGCCGAAGTAGTCGTACGTCATCGGCATCAGCCAGTTCAGGTTCGACGCCGCGCCGGCGTAGTCGGTGGCGTCGATCTTGCCGCCGCTGCTGCCGTCGGCGGTGATCGCCGCGGTGACCAGCGCGCTGGAGCCGAATTTCGCCCGCAGGGCGCTGATCACGTTCTTGAACGCGTTCGGGCCGCTGCTGTCGCACTGGAGGCCGCAGGCGTTGGGGTACTCCCAGTCGATGTCGATGCCGTCGAAGACGTCCGCCCAGCGCGGGTCCTTCACCAGGGCGTAGCAGGAGTCGGCGAAGGCGGCCGGATTCTGCGCGGCCTGGGTGAAGCCGGCCGACCAGGTCCAGCCGCCGAAGGACCAGAGCACCTTCAGGTTCGGGTACATCCTCTTCAGTTTGCGGAGCTGGTTGAAGCTGCCGCGCAGCGGCTGGTCCCAGGTGTCGGCGACGCCGTCCACACTGTCCGCCGCGGTGTACGCCTTGTCGTAGTCGGCGTAGCTGTCACCGATGCTGCACCGGCCGCCCGTGGTGTTGCCGAAGGCGTACAGGATGTGGGTGAGCTTGGCGGCGGACCCGCTGGTGTGGATGTTCTTGACGTGGTAGTTGCGGCCGTAGACGCCCCACTCGGCGAAGTAGCCGACCACCTTCTTGTCCCCGGTGGGCGGCGGCGTGGTGGGCGGCGGGGTGGTCGGGGAGGCCGTGGGCGAGGTCGTCGGGGATGGCGGGGTGGTGGTCGGGGTGCCGCCACCGGAGCAGGACGCGCCGTTGACGGTGCAGTTCAGCGGCCCGGCGTACGGGCCGGTGCCGTTGTAGCCCCAGCTGAAGCTCACCCCGGGGGCGAGCGGACCGGCCCAGCTCTTCTTGACCGCGACGTAGTGGTTGCCGCTGCTGGTGACGTCGGCGTCCCAGAAGCTGCTGATCGTGGTGCCCGAGGGCAGGTCGAACTCGATGCGCCAGGTGTCGACGCTGGCGCTGGTGCCGTTGGTGACGGTCACCTTCGTCTCGTGACCGGTCCCCCAGTCCTGGACCTTGGCGAACGTGGCGGTCACGCTGCCGGCGGCGGAGGCGGTGGCCATCGGCACCGCCGCGACCGCCAGCGCGACCACGGCACCGGCCCAGAGGGCCCGGCGGAGCGATCTCTTCATGTGACGCCTCCCCAAACAGTTAGGAAACCTTCCAGATTGGATGCTGAGACGCTACTCACGCCGTCAACACTTAGTCAAGATGTGCATACATCGATTTCTGCGGTCGCCGCCGGGCCCGTCCGGGAGGCGCGTAGCCTCGCGACATGACCGTTTTCGACGTCCAGATCGACGCCCTCGGCGGCGGCCCCGCCGACCTTTCGCAGTACCGGGGCCGCGCCCTGCTGGTGGTCAACGTGGCCTCCCGGTGCGGCCTGACCCCCCAGTACGCCGGCCTCCAGACCCTCGCGGACTCCTACGCCGACCGGGGCCTGACGGTGCTCGGGGTGCCGTGCAACCAGTTCGCCGGGCAGGAGCCCGGCACGGCCGACGAGATCAGCGAGTTCTGCCAGGTCAACTACGGCGTGACGTTCCCGCTCACGGAGAAGGTCGACGTCAACGGGCCGGCCCGGCACCCGCTCTACGGCGAGCTGGTGTCCACGCCGGACGCCGAGGGGTACACCGGCGACATTCGGTGGAACTTCGAGAAGTTCCTCGTCGCCCCCGACGGCACGGTGGCCGCCCGGTTCGCCCCGACGGTGACCCCGGACGCCCCCGAGCTGCGCGCCGCCGTCGAGAAGGTCCTCCCGGCCTGACGCCGCCAACCACGGTCGGGCCGCCGGCCGGGCCGGGCGATCGACAGGCCCGGGGCGACGCCGCGCCCGGGGTCTGTCGGTCCGGTCAGGTCAGCCGCAGCGCTGACCGTTGAGCGTGACGGCGGCCCGCACCGGCCCGGCTCAGCCCGCCAGGGCGGCCCGGACAATGGCCAGCTCGGCGACGAACTCGTTCGGCTCGCCGGCCTCGGCCCAGAGCTCGGCCAGCTCCGAGTCGTCGGCCACCACCCGGTCGAGCGCCTGGACGGCCAGCGGCCGTAACCGGTCCGGCAGGTCCGCCCGCCCGCCCGCGGTGAGGAAGTCCGGCGCGTACGCCGAGTCGACGCGCGGGACGCCCGGCAGGTGGGCGGCGACGACGGCGGCCGCGGCGACCGCCTCGACGGCGAGGTCGGAATCCAGGGGGCCGGGCTCGTCAAGGGCCGCCCGCAGCGCCCGCTCCACCAGCGCCGGGCGCCGCTCGGGCGCGGCGTCGTCCAGCTCGCCGCACCAGTCCGCCGCCGTGTCGTTGTCGAACGGTCCCGCCGCCCAGGTGCCCATCGATCCCCCGCTTCCGCTCCCGTGTGGAGGACCGAAGGCTAACTGCGGGGTCCGACAATCGGCCTCGCGTCCGGGACGGGCCGGTCCCGCCCCGGACGCGGGCCCGGTCAGCCGGCCGCGCCGCGGAAGACCGGGTAGTAGCCGCCGGCCTGCCCGGCGGCCGTCGGGTGGTAGGAGATGCCGAGGTTTGTGTAGTTCAACGCGTGCAGCCACTTCTCCCCGTAGCCGCAGAGCTGGTGGCCGACGAAGATCGACCGGACGTCGGCGAAGGTGAAGCCGGCGGCCGCCGCGGCGCTGCGGGTGATGTCGTCGACCAGGTTGATCCCCTCGTTGATCTTCGCGCGGGAGGTGTCGCCCAGCCCCACGCAGAGGGTGTCGAGCTGATAGAAGACCGGGTAGCCGACGACCACCACCCGGGCCGAGGGGGCGCGACTCCTGATTCCGTTGTAGACGTTGGCCAGCAGGCCGGACAGCTGGGCCCGGGCCTTGTCCTCGGCGGCCTGGACGGCGGCCACGCACTCGGTGGTGCCGTAGAGCACGCAGGTGGTCATGATGTTGGCGAAGCCGACGTCGTTGCCGCCGACGGTGACGCTGACCAGCGTGGTGGTCGAGCCGAGGGCGGCGAGCTGGCCGTTGACCACGTCCGTGGTGCGCGCGCCCGAGCAGGCCACCGAGCGGTACGAGGCCGGCCGGACGCTGGTGTTGTAGAGGGCGGGATAGGCGTTGGTGCTGCGCTGGCAGGAGCCGCTCTCGGCGGTGTAGCTGCCGGCGCCCACGCCGGAGGCGTACGAGTCGCCGAGGGCGACGTACCGATCGGTGGGGGCGGCCTGGGCCGGAACGGCCAGGGCGAGCGTGGCGCCGAGGGACGTCGCCAGACTCAGGGCGAGGGTTACCAGACGGGATCTCCGCACGTCGCACTCCAGGGGTGGGAAGTGGTGGTGGGAGATAGATATCAATGAGTTGGGATCTTGCGAAAGCCCGGTGATTCGCGCCAGAAGCTCATAGAAGCTCATAGATACAAATCATTGCCAGCCGTATGCTGTGGCGTGAAGGATTTCGCCACCGACAACCGGCCACGGTGGTCGGGAACGCCCGCGGCCACCGCCGCGCCCGGCGGTCAGTCCACCGGATCGGCCGGGAGGGCCAGCCGCATCGCCGGGTCGCGGGTGAGCTGGAAACCGAGCGACCGGTAGAGGGGCTGCGCCGACGCGGAGGTGCGCAGGTCGACCGTGCGCACCCCGCGATCGTGATACCAGTCCAGCAACGCCGTCAGGCACGCCCGGGAGTAGCCGCGCCGGCGGTGGCGCGGGTCGGTGCAGACGTTGAAGACGTAGCCCACCCGACCGCTCGGGTTGGCCGGACCGCCGAGCCGCCGCTCGATCGTGCCGGCGGCGCAGGCGGCCAGCGTTCCCGGCGCGTCCGGGGCGTCGACCACGAACGCCGTCATCGATCCGTCGGGATCGCCCAGGCGTTCCCGCAGGGCCTCCCGCGCAGTGTCCCGCCACGGGCCCGGCGGCGGTTCCGTCCCGGCCATCGACGCCAGCATCAGCCCGCGCAGCCGGACCAGCTCGGCAGCGTCCTCGCCGGTCGCCCGACGTGCCTCGATCATGGACCGGACCGTACCGGGGTGGGTCGCGTCGCCGCCGGCCGGGTCCGCCGTGGACGGACAGCGTGTCCGACCGGCCGGACGGACGACTTGCGGCCTGGTCCCGTGGACGGGACCCTGGAGGCCGGGCCGGACCGGCCGGACCGCTCCCGGAGGCGACAAGCACCTGCTCCGTACCGCGCCGCGCCGGCTGCTGGCCGCCGCGGGCGCCCTGCTGCTCGGCGCCGCGCTCACCGCGCCCGCCACGCCCGCCGGCGCCGCCACCCGGCAGGAAACCGTCGGGTACGTGCGCCTCGCGCACCTCTCCCCCGACACCCCCGCGGTGGACGTCTACCTCTCCGCGCCGGGCGCCGCCGAGCCGCGGGTCTTCCCCGGCGTCGGGTACGGGGTGGTGTCGGCGTACCTGCCGCTGCCGGCCGGGCGCTACGCGGTGGCGATGCGCGGGGCGGGCGCCCCGGCCGACCAGCCGCCGGTGCTCACCACCGAGGTCGCGGTCACGCCCGGCGCGGCGTACACGGTGGCCGGGGTGGGCCGGCACGCCGACCTGGGGCTGCGGGTCATCACCGACGACCTGAGCGCCCCCGCCGGCGGGCAGGCCAAGGTGCGGGTGGTGCAGGCCTCGGTACGCGCGCCGGTGCTGGACGTCGCCGCCGCCGACGGGCCGACCATCGCCGACGCGGTCCGCTTCGCCACCACCACCGACTACCGCGAGGTCCAGCCGGGTCGCTGGCGCCTGCGGCTGGGCGGCGGCACCGGGCCGAGCACGGACACCGAGGTAAACCTCCACGGTGGAGTCGTCTACTCGCTGCTGGTGCTCGACGCGAAGAGCGGCGGACTCACCGCCGAGTTGCGCCAGGACGCCAGCGGCGGCACCGTGGTCCCGGCCGGGGGCATCGACACCGGCGCGGGCGGGCTGGCCGGCCCGCCCGCGGGGACGTACGCGATGATCGCCGGCGGCCTGCTCGCGGGCGCCGCGCTGCTCGGGGTGGCGTGGCGTCGCCGGCGCGCCACCTGGTGACCACCGGGCCGGGCCCCGCGATCCGACGGCACCGCGCCCGCCGGGCGCCCCGGGCCGCGCTCGGCGCGGCCGGCGTGGCGCTCTGCCTGGCCGCCGGCACCGGCGTCGGCCTGGCCGGCACCACCGGCCCGCCATCGGCTGCGGCCCCACCGGCGGCCGCCGCCTGGCGGCCCGGCTGCGCCACCGACTGTCCGACCCCGGTCCCGGACCGACCTGCGGGCGCACCGGACCGGGTACGCGTGCCCCGGATCGGCGTCGACTCGCCGCTGACCGTGCTCGGGCTCGACCGCGCCGGCGCACTCGTCCCCCCGGCCGACTTCGCCCGGGCCGGCTGGTACGGCGGCGGACCGTCCCCCGGCGACCCCGGGCCGGCCGTGCTCGCCGGCCACCTCGACTCCCGCGCCGGCCCGGCCGTCTTCGCCCACCTCGGCGAGCTGCGCCCCGGCGACCGGGTCGAGGTGCGGCGGGGCGACCCGGTGGCTGACGTTCCGCGTCACCGGGTCGCTGCGCGTCGCCAAGGACCGCTTCCCCACCGCCCGGGTGTACGGCCCCACCTCCGGGCCGGAGTTGCGCCTGGTCACCTGCGGCGGCGACTTCGACCGCCGGCGCGGCCACTACCGCGACAAGTGGTGGTCTTCGCGGTCGCCGAGTCCCCGGCCGACCCGCTGCCCGGCTGACCCCCCGCGGGCTCCGCCGCGCCGCCCGGCGGGCTAGGCTCCCGCGAATGCGGCTGGTGACGGGCGACGACATCACGGCGGCCGAGAAGCGCCTCGACGGGCGGGTGGTCCGGACCCCGCTGCTCGCGGCCGCCCCGCTCAACGCGGAACTGGGCCTGCGGATCTCGGTGAAGGCGGAGAACCTCCAGCACACCGGCAGCTTCAAGGCCCGGGGCGCGATGAACGCGCTGCTCGCCCGCGCCGAACGCGAGGGCATGCCCGCCGGGCTGGTGGCCTTCTCCGCCGGCAACCACGCGATCGCGGTGGCCTTCGTCGGCCGCGCCTTCGGACTGCCCACCGTGGTCTGCATGCCGCCGGGCGCCGTGCCCACCAAGGTGGACACGGTCCGCCGGCTCGGCGCCGAGGTGGTCCTCACCCACGACCTGCTGGACACCGCGCAAGGGCTCGCGGCCGAACGCCGCTACCACCTGCTGCCGCCCTTCGACGACCCCGACGTGATCGCCGGCCAGGCCACCATCGGGCGGGAGCTGCTGGCCGACGGTCCGGTCCCGGCCGTGGTGCTGGTGCCGGTCGGCGGTGGGGGCCTGATCAGCGGCATCGCGGCGGCCGTGAAGAAGGCGTCCCCCACCACCCGGATCGTCGGGGTGGAACCGGACGGCGCGAACGCGATGTCGTACGCCCTGCGCACCGGCACGCCCACCCCGCCGGTACGGCCCGTCTCCGTCGCCGACGGTCTGGCCGCCCCGTTCGCCGGTCGGCACACCCTGGCCCACGTCCGGGCGCTCGTCGACGACCTGGTGGAGGTGCCGGAGGAGTCGATCCTGCCCGCCTGGTCCGACCTGGTGGACGCGACGAAGCTGCTCGTCGAGCCGGCCGCCGCGGTGACCCTGGCGGCGCTGCGCGCGGGTCTGGTCAAGGTGGCCCCCGGCGACCGGACCGTCCTGGTCCTCAGCGGCGGAAACGTCGACCTGTCCCGGCTCGCCTCCCTCGGCTGACGCCGGCTCGCCCGTCGGCTGGCGGCGCTGCGGCCGGTCCCCGGTCAGACCGGGTGCCGGCCGGCGAAGCCGCACTCCACCCGGTGGTACCAGCGCACGTCGGAGTCGCCCTCCAGCCAGCACCAGAGCACCTGGCGGCCGTCCCGCTCGCCGGGGAAGTCCAGCAGCACCGGCGCGATCCCCTTGACCTGGATCTCATGGGTGTGGAACTCGTCCACGATGGCGTGCAGCCGGGCTTCGAGGGCCTTCACCTCGGCCAGCCCGCCGAGCACGCTGGCCCCGTGGTCGGCCAGGTCGACCCGCAGCTCGGCCAGGTCGGCCCGGAGCCGGATCAACTCGTCGACGCGCGGCCGCAGGGTGGCCACCAGATGGCGCGCCTGGGCGAGAGTGAACACCGCGCCAGTATGCGCCACGGCGGGCCACCGCTCGCCCCCACCGCCCGGGGCGGGGACCCACGCGGCCTGGGCGCCCGGTTCGCCGGCCCGAGTCCGGCCGGCGTCAGTCGGCCTGGGCGGCCAGTTCGCGGGCGCGGTCCCGGGCGGCCTCCAGCGCGGCCAGCAGGGCGGCCCGGACGCCGTGGTTCTCCAGCTCCCGGATCGCGGAGATGGTGGTGCCGGCCGGCGAGGTGACCGCCTCGCGGAGCTTGACCGGGTGTTCGCCGGAGTCACGCAGCATCACCGCCGAGCCGATCGCGGTCTGCACGATCAGCTCGTGCGCCACCTGCCGGGGCAGGCCGAGCAGGATGCCGGCGTCGATCATGGCCTCGACCAGCAGGTAGAAGTAGGCCGGGCCGGAGCCGGAGAGGGCGGTCACCGCGTCCTGCTGGGACTCGGGGACCCGCAGGGTCGCGCCGAGGGGCTTGAACATCTCCTCGGCGAGCGCCAGGTGCTCACCGGTGGCGTGGGCGCCGGCCGAGATGGCGCTCATCGCTTCGTCGACCAGGGCCGGGGTGTTGGTCATCACCCGGACCACCGGGGTGCCCTCGGGCAGCCGGCGGTTGAAGAAGGTGGTGGGCAGGCCGGCGCAGAGCGAGATCACCAGCTTGTCGGCCGGGACCTTGGGACCGATCTCGTCGAGCAGCGCCGCGGCGTCCTGCGGCTTGACCGAGATGGCCAGCACCGCCGCCTCGTCCACCGCGGTGAGGTTGTCCACCACCCGGACGCCGTACCGGGCGGTCAGCTCCTCGGCGCGGCTGGGCCGCCGGGCCGTGGCGAGCAGCCGCTCCACCGGCCAGCCGGAGCGGAGCAGACCGGAGAGCATCAGCTCGCCGATCTTGCCCGCGCCGATCACCGCGACCGTGTGCACCTCGGGTGCCATTCCGCCGTACCCCTCTCGCCTGCCAGCCGGGGCGCGGCGGTCCCCCGCGGGACCGCCGCGCCGCCTGCCGTCGATCAGCTGCCGAAGAAGACCTCGGCCTCGGCGTACCGCTCCAGCGGCACGGTCTTCAGCTCACGGGTGGCCTCCGCGAGGGGGACCCGGACGATGTCCGTGCTCTGCATCGCGACCATCTTGCCCCAGTCGCCCTCGTGCGCGGCGTCGATGGCCTGCAGGCCGAGCCGGGTGGCGAGCACCCGGTCGAACGCGGTCGGGGTGCCGCCGCGCTGGATGTGGCCGAGCACGACGGTGCGGGCCTCCTTGCCGGTCTTCGCCTCCAGCTGCTCGGCGAGCCACTGGCCGATGCCGCCGAGGCGGACGTGGCCGAACGAGTCCAGCTCCTGGTTGTGCAGGACCATCTGGCCGTCCAGCGGCTGGGCGCCCTCGGCGACCACGACGATCGGGGCGTACTGGTGCTGGAAGCGCTTCTCGACGTAGCCGGCGACCTGGTCGACGTCGAACTGCCGCTCCGGCAGCAGGATCACGTTGGCGCCGCCGGCGAGCCCGGCGTGCAGGGCGATCCAGCCGGCGTGCCGGCCCATCACCTCGACGACCAGGGTGCGGTGGTGACTCTCCGCGGTGGTGTGCAGCCGGTCGATCGCCTCCATCGCGATGTTGACCGCGGTGTCGAAGCCGAACGTGTAGTCGGTCGCGCCCAGGTCGTTGTCGATGGTCTTCGGCACGCCGATCACGTGCACACCCAGCTCGTGGAGCTTGGTGGCGACGCCGAGGGTGTCCTCGCCGCCGATCGCGATCAGCGCGTCCACGCCCTGCGCGGCCAGGTTGTCCTTGATCCGCTCCACCCCGTTCTCAATCTTGAACGGGTTGGTGCGGGACGAGCCGAGGATGGTGCCGCCGCGCGGCAGGATGCCGCGGACCTCCGCGATGCCGAGCGGCTTGGACAGCCCCTCGAGCGGGCCCTTCCAGCCGTCCTGGAAGCCCACGAACTCGTGATCGTAGGTGGCGACGCCCTTGCGGACCACCGCCCGAATGACCGCGTTGAGACCTGGGCAGTCGCCACCGCCGGTGAGCACGCCGATACGCATGATCTGCTCATCCTCCTGGAGCATCAGGTGAAGCCCGGATAAGCCCCAGGATATGTGTCAGATCAGACCATCGGCGCCGTTGCCGGCCCGGGGCGGGCCGTCAGTGCGCACTGTAGTCGGCGTGGGGGTACGCCGACACCGCGCCCCGGCCCGTTCCGACCGCCGGACGGGGCTACCCGTCAGTAGCTGACCTCGTGGTTTTCGCCCGCCTTCGGCGACCGCCCGGTCGCCGCCGCCTTGGCGAAGCCGAGCAGGTTGACCACCGTGCTGCCGGGCGATTCCCAATACTCGGCCGAGCTGGCGCGCACCTTGATCAGCGTGATGCCCGGGGCGTCCAGGCCGTCCGGGAACCAGGTCCGCAGCAGGGGGTTCCACAGCTCCTCAGCGCGGTCCCGGTCCCAGCCCTCCTGGGCGGTGCCCGCCACCGCGACCCAGGCGTGGTGCCGCTGGTCGGAGAAACCGACGTTGACCTGCGGGTTCACCCGGATCTGGCGGACCTTGGCGGAGTCGGCGTAGGCGAAGAACCACAGAACGCCGTCGAACTCGGCGGCCTGCAGGCCCATCGGCCGGCTGACCAGCCGGCCGTCCACGGCGGTCGTGGTCAGCAGGCAGATCCGGGCGTCCCTGATCAGCTCGGTGACCCGCCCGCGGGCCTCCTCGGCGCTGGTCGGCTCCTGGCTCATTACGGCACTCCCTCGCATCGGCTCGATGCCGAACGGTGCCCGGGACAGAACCGGTCAAACCTGCGGGACGTCACGATCCGGACAGATCACCGCCGGGCCATCGCCCGCCACCGGGCCAGGTTGTGCCGGGCGTCGACCAGGGCGTCGTGCCGGTCCGCCTCGGCGTCCGGCAGCTTCGGGCGGCCCCGGTCGTCCCAGAGCTGGCGCAGCTCCTTGGTGAAGCGGGGGATCTCCCGGGGCAGTGCCGGCATCGCGCCCCAGAGCTGGGCCAGCACCACGTGGTCGTACGCGGCGAACCAGGCCCAGAGTTCGAGCTGCTCGCCCGGCCGGTCCCGGATCGGCTCCAGCAGGAAGTCGTACAGCTCGTCGCGGATGCGCTCCCGAGAGCGCCAGGCCCGGTCGGCCGGCGAGGGAAGCTTGTCGAGGACGTTACGGCGCACCCAGGGCACGGCGCGGGAGTCGTCGAACTCGGTGGAGACCGCGTAGAACTCACGGCCGTACTCGTCGACGACGCCGATCGACACGAGGTCGACGATCTGGCCGTCCTCGATGAATTCGCAGTCGTAGAAGTAGCGGTAGACCATCCCCGCCATCCTCGCCCACGCCCGACGGGCGCCGGGCGGCGGGGCACCTGACGGGCCGGCCGCCGTCCCTGCGCCGCAGCTCGGCAGGGTCACGGAAGTGTTTCCAGGGGTGTACAGCACGCAACCGGACCGTCATGATCTGATGTGTACCGCTACCGGACGCCGAACCGGTTCAGAACCTCGTACCGGGGGCTGTCAGGTTCACCCGGCTGCGATTTGTGGTCCTTGACCGGGGAGGGGTTGGGCCGTGGAGGTTCGCCTGCCGGAGCCGGGTGACGCGCTCACGGGCGTCGACATGTTCGCCGGCCTCGAAGCGGAGGTGCGACAGCGAGTGATCGCCGCGGCGGTGCCCCGCACCTACCGCAAGGGTCAGCTGCTGTTCGTGGAGAACGATCCCGGCGAGTCGCTGATCGTGCTGCGCCGGGGGGCCGTCGCGGTGTTCCGGACGGCCCCGACGGGCGAACGGGCCATCCTGACCGTGATGCGTCCGCCGGACGTGCTGGGTGAGGTCTCGCTGCTGGACGCCTCGACCCGGTCGACGTCCGCCGAGGCGATCGAGGACACCGCCGCGCTGGCGCTGAGCCGAGGCGCTTTCATGGAGCTGGTGCACTCCAACCCGCGGATCCTCGACGCGGTGATGCGCTCGCTCGGCGGGCTGATCCGCCGGCTCACCGAGCAGAACGCCGACCACGTCTTTCTCGACCTGCCCGGCCGGGTGGCCAAGACGCTGGTTCGGCTGGCCGGCGAGAGCCAGGCCCCAATGATCACGATCGAGCTCAACCAGAGCCAGCTCGCCGAGATGGCCGGCGGGTCGCGGCAGAGCGTCAACCAGGCGATCGGCTCGTTCGCCAGCCGCGGCTGGCTGCGTACCGAGGGGCGCCGGATCGTCGTCACCGACGTGGCCGCGCTGCGCCGCCGCGCCGGCATGAACGACCGCTGAGCCGTACGCGAGGGGCCGGGGTGGCGAGGCCACCCCGGCCCCTCGTCGGCGCGGTCCTCAGACCCCGGCGCTGCCCGGCCCCGCCCAGGCGGTGGTGCTGCCCGGGCCGGCCCAGTCGGTGGTGTCCTTGCCGCCGCCGGACCCCTCGCTGACGATCCCGTCGGCCTGCAGTGCGGCGAGCGTGGCGGCGTCCACGTCGACCGACTCGCCCGCCGAGTGGGCGACCCCGTCGGCGTCGGTCCAGTCGCTCTCCAGCTTCACGTACACCATGGCAGTATCCCCCTTGATCGCGGTCGCATTCGGCCGCCTGAATGTAGCTCTTGACACGTCCGGCGTACTGTCCACAAGCCAACAGCCCGGTACCTGACAGCATCGTCGGCGGTGATACTCACGGTGGACGCCGCGGGGGGCGCGGCGCCCGGCTGCGGGGCGGCCGGCAGATCCACCAGTGGAGGGTGTCATCTCCGCGCAGTGTGACCGTTGTGGACGTACCGCCGCCGACGGCGACCGCTTCTGCGGTGGCTGCGGCGCGGAGCTGGGCGCCGTCTGCCCGCACTGCCTGCGTCCGTTGGCCGCCGACGTGGCGTACTGCACCTCGTGCGGGGCGCCCCGGACCGGGACGCGGCGCCCCGCCGCGGCGCCGCAGGAGGACCGCCGCCGGGTCAGCGTGCTCTTCGTCGACCTGATCGACTTCACGCCGTACGTCGAGCGGGCCGACCCGGAGCAGGTCCGCGGCATGCAGACCGGCTTCTTCTCCGCCGCGAAGCGGGTGGTCGGCCAGTACGGCGGCGTGGTCGAGAAGTACATCGGCGACGCGGTGATGGCGCTCTTCGGCGCCCCGGTGGCCACCGAGACCGACGCGTTGCGCTGCGTGCGGGCCGGGCTGGAGCTGCAGCGGGTGCTGACCCGGTTCGCCCCGACCGGTGCCGACGAGCTGCGCTTCCGGGTGGGGGTGGCGACCGGCGAGGCGCTGGTCGACGTGGCCGCGGCCCGCGACGGCGGGCAGGCCATCGTCGCCGGTGACGTGGTCAACACCGCCTCCCGGATGCAGTCGGTCGCGCCGCCGGGCGGGGTGCTGGTCTGCGGCACCACCCACGCGCTGACCAAGGACGCGATCCGCTACGAGGAGCAGGCCCCGGTCACCCTGCGCGGGCGTTCCTCCCCCACCGAGGTCTGGCTGGCGCTGTCCCCGGTCCGGCGGCAGCCGACCGACCGGGAGCCCGACACCACCCCGCTGATCGACCGCGAGCACGAGCTGGGGCTGCTGGTCAACGCCCTGCACCGGTCGCTGCGGGACCGGTTGCCGCAGGTGGTGACCGTCTTCGGCCGGGCCGGCATCGGCAAGAGCCGGCTGGTCCGCGAGCTGTACCGGCACGCCGGGCGGCTGGTCGACGAGCCGCTGACCTGGCGGACCGGGCGCTGCCCGCCGTTCGGCGAGAACGTCACGTTCGCCGCGCTGGCCGACGTGGTCAAGACCGAGGCGGGCATCCTGGACACCGATCCCGCGTCGACCGCGGCACAGCGGCTCGCCTCGGCGGTGACCGAGCTGGTCGGCCCCGGCGAGCGGGACCGGATCGTGGACGCCCTGCGCCCGCTGGTCGGGCTGACCGGCACCACACTGCCGGCCGAGGAGGCCGAGTCGGCGTGGCGGCGGTTCCTGCTGGCGCTCGCCGCCCGCCGACCCACCGTGCTGGTCTTCGAGGACCTGCACTGGGCCGACGACGCGATGCTGCGCTTCGTCGAGCTGCTCGGCGCGGCCGCCCGCGACGTGCCGCTGCTGCTGCTCTGCACGGCCCGGCCGGAGCTGGTCGACCGGGACCCGAGCTGGGCGGGGACGATCACCGGCTCGGTCACCATCACCCTGCCGCCGCTGCGGGACACCGGCATCGCCTCGCTCTACGCGCACATGTTCGGCCAGGCGGCCTTCGCCGCCGACATGCTCAGCCCGCTGGTCGAGGTGGCCGGCGGCAACCCGCTCTACGCCCACGAGTACGTGCGGATGCTGATCGAGCAGGGTGCGCTGCGCCAGTCCGGCCGCGGCTGGTCGCTGGAGAAGCACCTCGACCTGCCGATGCCGGAGAGCGTGCACGCGGTCATCGCCAACCGGGTGGACCTGCTCGACGCCAAGGACCGGGCGGTGCTGCTGGCCGCCTCGGTGGTGGGGGTGCAGTTCTGGCCGGGCGCGGTGGCGGCCGCCCTGGGGCTGGCGGTGGAGTCGGTCGAGCGGGCGCTGCGCCGGCTGGAGCAGCGCGACTTCGTGCACGAGCAGGCGGCGTCCACGATGGCCGGGCAGCCGGAGTTCCGGTTCCGGCACGTGCTGGTCCGGGACGTCTGCTACCAGCGGCTGCCGCGTACCGAGCGGGTGGCCCGGCACGAGCGGACGGCGGACTGGCTGGACGCGCTGTCGCAGAGCCGGGACACCGACCTGGCGGAGGTCCTCGCGCACCACCGGTGGGCCGCGCACGAGATCGCCCGGACGCTGGGCATGGACACCCACCGGTACGCCGGCCCGGCCCGCGCGGCGCTGCACCGGGCGGCCCGCCGGGCGTACGCGCTGCACGGCCTGGACGCGGCCGCCGGCCACGCGGGCCGCGCGCTCGGCCTGGCCGACGACGGCGATCCGGTCGGCCGGCTCCAGCTGGAGCTGCTGAGCACCGAGATCTCGTTCTACCGGGACGGCAACACCTTCCTCTCCGGCGGCGGGCCGGAGCAGTTGCACACGCTCGCCGACCGGCTGCTCGCGCACGGCGACGACGCCTGCGCCGCCCGGGCCTGGACGCTGCTCGGCCAGGCGGCCTGGCTGCGCGCCGACCGGACCACCGCGGTGGCCTGCCTGGACCGGGCGGTGGCGCTGTTCGAGCCGCTGCCGGACGGCGCCCAGAAGGCGGACGCGTACGCCGAGCTGGGCCGGCTGCACATGCTCAACTACGAGCGGGACGCGGCGGTCGCCGCGGCGGAGACGGCGGCCGAGATCGGCGAGCGGCTGGGGCTGTCGGAGACCCGCACCAACGCCCGGATCACCGCGGCCACCGCCCGCTACCAGGCCGGCGACCGGGTCGGCCTGGACGAGCTGTACGCGATCGTCGAGTTCAGCCGGGCGCAGCAGTTGCTGGCGCTGCACCGAGCGGTGCAGAACCTCGCGTACGCGGTCCGCGAGGAGGGCGACTGGCTGCGCTCGGACGCCCTGCTGTCGGCGGCGCCGGCGCGGACGGCCAGCGGGCAGACGCTGACCACCAGCTACTCGGGGGAGGCGATGCGAGCGTACTTCGACGGGGACTTCCCCCGTCTGCTCGCCGCCGCGGACGCGTTCGTGGACACCCCGACCGGCGGCTGGGACATGCAGGTCCGCGGGCTGCGCTCCTGCCTGCTGGTGCTGCGCGGCCAGCCGGTCCCGCCGGCGTCCCGGCCCACGCCCGCGCAGCGGGACGGCACGGACCGGCGCGCGGAGCCGCCGCCGCACCGCGACGACGTGGCCGCCGCGCTGGACACCGCCCGCCGCAGCGGCTTCCACCGGCCGCACTGGACGATGCTCGGCATGGCGGCGCTCTGCCGGGCCCTGCAGGGGCGGGCCGCCGAGGCGGCGGCGCTGGTCGACGAGCTGGCCGACTCCTGGTCGGCGGTGCCGGCGCTGGCCAGCGGCGAGTGGATCGCCGCGGCGGCGTACGCGGCGGCCCTGGCCGGCCGGAACGCGGCGGTGCGGGTCCGCGCGATGCTCGATCGGCTGGGACACCGCACGCCGTGGTCGGAGGCGGCGCTGCGGACGGTCACCGGTGCGCTCGCAGCGGCCGACGGCGATCACCGGCGGGCCGGTGAGCTGCACCTGGCCGGCGCCGAGATCTACGCACGGATCCCGGACGTGACCGACCGGATACTGGCGCTCGCCCTGGCCGTCGCGGAGTTCGACCGGGCCGGTGATCGGGCGGCGGCCGGGGCGCCGCTGGCCGAGGTGCGGACTTTCGCGCTGCGCAACGAGGCGCCCGGCCTGCTGGCCCTGGGCCGGCGTCCGATTGCCGACACCGGGCCCGCGGTGGCCTGCTGAGGCCCGCTCAGACCGGGACGGGTTCGCTCGGCACGGCCGGCTGGCTCTTCGCCTTCTGCGCGTACATGTCGACGTACTCGCGGCCGGAGAGCTCCATCAGGTCGTACATGATCTCGTCGGTGACCGCGCGTTCGACGAACCGGTCGCCGGCCATCCCGGCGTACCGGGAGAAGTCCAGCGGCGCGCCGAAGCGGATCCGCACCCGCTTGACGTTGGGGATCAGCTGACCGGGGGGCTGGATCTCGTCGGCGTTGAGCATCGCCATCGGGACCACCGGGGCGCCGCTCTCCAACGCCAGCCGGGCCACTCCGGTCTTGCCTCGGTAGAGCCGGCCGTCCGGCGACCGGGTGCCCTCGGGGTAGATGCCGGCGATGCCGCCGGAGCGCAGCACCGTGAGCTGGGTGTCCAGGGCGGCGCGGGCGGCGCGGCCGCCGGAGCGGTCGACCGGGATGGTGCCGGAGCCGACGAAGAACATCTTGGTCAGCCAGCCCTTGATGCCCTTACCGAGGAAGTATTCCGCTTTGGCGATGAATGTGACTTTTCGCTTGACGATGAGCGGGGTGAAGATCGAGTCCGAGAAGGAGAGGTGATTGCTGGCCAGGATGACCGGGCCGGTCTCCGGGACGTTCTCGAGCCCTTCCACCTGCGGGCGGAAGATCAGCCTCAGCAGCGGGCCGAGAATGATGTACTTCATCAGCCAGTACAGCACCGGTGTCCTTCCAGCGGGGGCGGCGACGCCCGTCGCCGGGAGCCCGGCCGGGCCGCCGGCACCCGCCGGGGACCACGCCCGGGGCGCCGTCGGCGAGCGGGACTGTCGGGGATGAGCCTACGAACCGGGAGCGGCACGCCACAACGCACTCCCGGAACCGGGTCCTGACGTGTCACGATTCAGGGCACGGCGTAGCGCGCGCCGCGGCAGGGAGCACCATCAGGTGCCACGAGGAGGGTGTCCGGTGTCAGCGGGTGGGCCCCGTCGGGGACGGCGGGACAACGGGCTCGACGCGAGCGAGTACGCCGTCGCGGGCGATGTCGATCCGCGCGTCGGCGAGCATCTGCTCGACGTGCTCGCCGCCGGCGGCATCGCCGCGTACCTCCAGCCCTCCGCCGACCTCAACCCGGTGACCCGCACCACCACCGTGCCGTCCCGGCCGGTCGACCGGCTCTACGTCGACCGTTCCCACCTGACCACCGCCCGGGACTACCTCACCCAGCTCGCCGACGAGGGCGACCCCGAGCCGGCCCGGGACGACGAGCCCGACATCGAGGCCGAGTGGGCCCGGATCGTCGCCGCCTTCGACACCGCGCCGGCCTCCGGGAACCACCCCTGGCCCGCCGCCGAGGACGTGGACGACCCGGTCGACCCGAGCGAACCGGCCGGCGGGACGGCCCCGCGCGCCGGGGCCGAGGAGTCGGGCGGCCCGACCGCCACCGACGTCCGGCGGCTGCCGTACGCCGCGGACATCTCCGGGATCTCGGTCACCCGGGGCCGGCAGGACGAGCCGTCGCTGCTGGACGGCCTGGACACCTTCGGCGCGGACCTGCCGGCGGACGCCGACGAGGAGCACTTCACCCCGCCGCCACCACCCCCGCTGCCCCGCTTCTCGAAGTACACGGTGGTCGGCGTGCTGGCCATCGTCGTCGGCTTCGTGTTCTTCCTCTACCCCACGGCGCTCCCGGTCGACCCCTCGGTGGTGACGCTGCTCGGCTTCACCGGCATTCTGGCCGGCTTCGTGACCCTGGTCTGGCGGCTGCGTCCCGGCGACACCGACGACCACGACCCGGACGACGGCGCGGTCGTCTGACTCCGCCGCACCTCACCCGCAGGCCGGGCCGATGACGGCCTCCGACCGGCGGCGTAACAATGGTGTAACTTACGGTCAGTAGGAATATCGCTGCACGTCACTTCCCCCACTGACTGCCCGGTTCCTCCCCGCTCGCGGCGGTCAGCCCTCTGCTGATCGGAATGCCCGAGATGCGACAGAGTCCCCTGGTAGTGGTCGCCAACCGCCTCCCCATCGACGACAGTGTGGCGCCGGACGGCGCCTGCGAGTGGCGCCGCAGCCCCGGCGGCCTGGTGAGCGCCCTGTACCCGCTGCTCCGACACACCCCGGCCACCTGGGTCGGTTGGGCCGGGGGCACCGGCCCGGCGCCCCACCTGCCCGAGGTGGACGGCGTCCGCATGCACACCGTGCCGCTGACCGCCGAGGACCTCCGCGACCACTACGAGGGCTTCGCCAACGCGACCCTCTGGCCGCTGTACCACGACGCCGTGGAGCAGCCCGAGTATCACCGCCGCTGGTGGGAGGCGTACCAGCGGGTCAACCAACGGTTCGCCGCGGCGGCCGCGGAGGTGGCCGAGCCGGGCGCCCTGGTCTGGGTGCAGGACTACCACCTGCAACTCGTCCCCGGGCTGCTCCGGGCGCTCCGCCCCGACCTGCGGATCGGCTTCTTCCTGCACGTGCCGTTCCCACCGCCGGAGCTGTTCATGCAGCTGCCGCGCCGGGCCGAGCTGCTGCGCGGGATGCTCGGCGCCGACCTGATCGGCTTCCAGCGGGCCCAGGCGGCGCACAACTTCGCGCAGCTGGTCACCAAGGTGCTCGACCTGCCCGCCACCGACCGGCGGATCGGCGTCGACGACCGGGTGGTCCGGATCGGCGCGTTCCCGGTCTCCATCGACACCGCCGAGATGGCCGCCCTCGCCGCCCGACCGGCGGTCGCCGACCGGGCCCGCCGGCTGCGCCGGGACCTCGGCGACCCCGCGCACGTCATCCTCAGCGTCGACCGGATGGACTACACCAAGGGCATCGAGCAGCGGCTCAAGGCGTACAGCGAGCTGCTGGCCAGCGGCGACGTCAAGGTCCGCGACACGGTGCTGGTCCAGGTGGCGGTGCCCAGCCGGGAACGGGTCGCCCAGTACCAGATCCTCCGGGACCGGGTGGAGCGCGAGGTGGGGCGGATCAACGGCGAGTTCGGTCGGGTCGGCGAACCGGCCATCCACTACCTCAACCAGACCTTCGACGCCGCCGAGCTGGCCGCCCTCTACCGGGTCGCCGACGTGATGGCGGTGACCCCGCTGCGGGACGGGATGAACCTGGTCGCCAAGGAGTACGTCGCCGCCCGGGTGGACGACACCGGCGCCCTGCTGCTCAGCGAGTTCGCCGGGGCGGCCACCGAGCTGTCCCAGGCGTTCCTGGTGAACCCGCACGACCTGGAAGGGCTCAAGCAGGAGCTGCTCGCCGCGCTGCGGGCGACACCGGCCGACGTCGCCGCCCGGATGCGGGCCATGCGGGAGTACCTGCATCGCAACGACATCCACGCCTGGGCCCGGTCCTACCTGAGCGCGCTGGACGCCAGCGGCTCCCTGCTCACCCGGGTCGTCGGGGCCGACTGACGGGTGCCCGGCGCCGGGCCCGCCGCTCAGCCGGCCGTCGGCGCCGGGTCCTTCTCCAGCCAGTCGAGGATCGCGTCGATCGGCTCCCGCCAGCGGGCGTCCAGCATCAGGTCGTGACCCATGCCGGGAAAGAGCAGCGGGGCCGAGGCGTACCGGCGGGCGGCCCGGGTCAGCGCGGCGACCGGCACCACCCGGTCGTCGGGGCTGCCCAGCACCAGCACCGGCGGACGACCCACCGCCGGCTCGGGCTCCCGGCCGGTCAGCAACTGCCACTGCGCGCGCCGACCGGCCCGGCCCAGCCGGGAAACGTAGCGGCGGGCCTCGCCGTCCGGCAGCTCCCGGCTGAACAGCTGCCGGCGGCTCAGCCGCAGCCCGCCGCCGAAGACCGCCGGCAGGGTGCCGCCGGGATTGCGCCGCAGCGCGGCGCCGAACGTCCCCCAGCCGCCGAGCACCGGCGCCACCAGCACCGCGGCCCGGGCCGGGTAGCGGGCCAGCGCGTGCGCCGCCACCCGGGCGCCGGCGCCGTGCCCCACCAGCACCGCCCGCCGCGGCAGGCTCGCCGCCACCTGGGTCACGTCATGGGCGTACGACCGCAGCGTCGCGCCCGGCGCCGGCTCGCTGCCGCCGTGCCCGCGCAGGCTCAGCGCGTACGCCGGGAAACCGCGCGACGCGGCGTGCTCCAGCCAGTGCTCGGCGAACGCCCACGCCCCGTGCCCGAACCCGGGCACGAAGAGCAGCGGTGGCCGCGCCTCGTCCAGCTCCGGCAGGGCGCTGAGCACCTCGCGACGGGCCGGGCGCTCCGGTCGGGCCCACTCCCACGCCCGGACCACCCGTACCCGCTCCGTGGTCACTGGCTCTCCCTCTCGTTCGCGACCGCGGGGCTCCGCTGCGCTGCACTCCTCGCGCTCACCGGCTTCCCTCCAGGTCGTGGAGGGCGCGTTCCAGCGCCCGCAGGTAGTCGGCGTGGCCGACCTCGAACCAGTGCCGGGTGCTGTCCTTGACCGCCCCGGAGTAGCGCTCGCCGATGCCGGCGGCGACCTTCCGGTCGAACGCGGCGGCCCGGTCCGGCCGGGTGGCGCGCAGCCGCAGCAGCCGGGCGAAGAGCACGCTCTGCCAGTGCGAGATGGTGAAGACGCCGGAGTCGGGCTGCACCAGGCCGACCACCGCCAGGGTGGGATGCCCGGCGGTGAACTCGTTCAACCAGAGTCGGGGCCGGCCGACGCCCTCGTCGTCGCCGAGCACCTTCGCCTCCAGGAACTCGAAGCGGGGCAGGTAGCCGGTGGCGAAGACGACCAGGTCGGGATCGATCTCCCGGCCGTCGGTCAGCTCGACCGTCCGGTCGTGGAAGCGGGCCAGCTCCGGCACCGGGCTGATCCCGCCGTGGCCGACGTGGTAGACGAGTTGGCTGTTGGCGATCGGATGGGTCTCGTAGACCCGGTGGTCCGGCCTGGGCAGCCCGAACCGGGTGAGGTCGCCGACGGTGAGCCGCAGCGTCCAGTGGTAGAGCCACTGGCGAACCCGCAGTGGCACCCGCAGCGCCAGCAGCCTGTCGTTGACCTGGTCGGCGGGTCGGCCCAGGACGTACTTCGGGGCGTACCAGTAGCCGCGGCGGGTGGAGTGCCAGCAGCGGGAGGCCTGCTGGGCGGCCTCGACCGCGATGTCGCAGCCGGTGTTGCCGGCGCCGACCACCAGCACCCGCTTGCCGCGCAGCTGCGCGGGGTCCTTGTAGGACGAGGCGTGCATGACCTCGCCGCGGAACCCCTCCAGCCCTTCGTAGCGGGGCAGCTTGGGCGACCAGTTGTGTCCGTTGGCGACGACCACGGCCGCGTACCGGGAGGTGCGCTCCGGGCCGTACCCGCCGGTGCTGCGGGTGGTGACGTCCCAGCGGTCGCCCTCGACCGGCTCCACCCGGACCACCTCGGTGCCGAACCAGATGTGCCGGCGCAGGTCGAAATGGTCGGCGTACCGCTCGAAATAGGACAGCAGCTGGCTGTGGTGCGGGTAGTCCGGCCAGTCGTCCGGCATCGGGAAGTCGGGGAACTGGGTGAACGGCCGGGACGAGATGAGGTGGGTGCTGGCGTAGACCGGGCTGCGGTCGTGCCGCCAGTTCCAGGCCCCGCCGACGCCGGTCTCCCGCTCGTAGCAGTCCACGCCGAAGCCGTGCTCGGCGAGGTTCTTCACCGCGGTGAGGCCGCTGGCCCCGGCCCCGATGACGCAGACCGTGTCGCCGCGGTCCGAGACCGGGCGGCCGTCCCGGGTCAGGGCGAGCGTCGTCGGCCCCGGGTCGGGGTCGAGGTCGGTGGAGGAGGACACCGGGGAATCTCCTTATGTGCGGCACGGTGTGCCGGGTCGCTGCGAAATCCTGCCGACAACTGCGGCCGTTGTCCAGCCCCCGCCCCGCCGGGCGGGGGCGGCGGCTCAGTCGGCGGCGGGCAGCAGCAGGTCCACCAGGATCGGGAAGTGGTCGCTGGCCCGGCGGGTCAGCGGCGTGTCCACCACGTCGTAGTCGACCACGGTGATGCGCGGGTCGACGAAGAGGGCGTCGATCCGGCGGCGCGGGTCGGCACACGGGTAGGTGTGCCGATCGGCCCGGTCGGCCGCGACCGCGGCGTCGGTCAGTCCCGCCGCGACGGTCTGCCAGGCGGGCCCGTCCGGCCCCTCGTTCAGGTCGGCGCCGGCCACCACCGGCAGGGTGGCGGCGAGCTCCCGCTTGAACGCCGCCGCCTGGGCCGGCCGCTCCGCCGGGTCGGTGGACAGGTGCGAGCCGGCCAGCAGGAACCGCGCCGCGCCGACCTGGCATTCGGCGTACGCGGCGCCGCGCAGGTGCCGCCCCGGGGTCAGCGGGTAGCGCTGGCAGCGGGTGTCGTGTACCCGGACCCGGAGGCTGGTCAGCAGCAGGTTGCCCAGCGACGGCAGGCCGCCGGCCGCCACCACCAGCCCGAACGACTCGGCCAGCGTGGCCGACTTCTGCCGCCACCGGAACCGCCGCGGCGCCTCCTGCACGATCAGCACGTCCGGCGCGGCCGCCCGGACCACCGCGGCCAGCGCGGTCGTGTCGTCGCGCCGGCTGTGGATGTTGTACGACACCACCCGCAGCGGCACGCCGCCGGAATCTGGCGTCGTCACCTCAGGCCCGGCGGGCCAGGTCGGCGGCGCCGATCACCCCGGCGGTGTTGCCCAGCTCGGCGGGGCGGACCTCGGCCACCGGGAGCCGGCTGCGCTGGGCGAGGGCGTCGGTGAACGACCGGCGGGTCGGGCCGAGCAGCAGGTCGCCGGCCTCCACCACGCCACCGCCGACGACCAGCACCTGCGGGTCGAGGATCTGCGCCATGTCCGCGAGGCTGGTGCCGAGCCAACGTCCGACCTGGGCGAACGCCTCGGCGGAGACCGGGTCGCCGCCCTTCGCGGCGGCGGTCACCATCGGGCCGGTGACCGCCTCGGCCTCGCCGCCGGCCAGCTCCAGCAGGGCGGTGGCGCGGTGCGGCTCCTGGCGGGCGGCGGCGCGGGCGAAGCGGACCAGGGCGCTGCCGCTGGCGTACTGCTCGATGCAGCCCAGGCGGCCGCAGCCGCACTGGTGGCCGTCCGGCACGGTGAGCATGTGCCCCAGCTCGGCGGCGATGCCGTGGGCGCCGCGGAGCAGTTCGCCGCCGAGCACGATGCCGCCGCCCACGCCGGTGCCGATGGTGAACATGACCATCGAGTCGTCGGCTTCCCGCGCCGCGCCGTAGCGGAACTCCGCCCAGGCGGCGACGTTGGCGTCGTTCTCCACGATCACCGGCAGGCCGGTGGCGTTGCTGACGTACTCCCGCAGCGGCTCGTCCCGCCAGGCCAGGTTGGGGGCGAAGAGCACGGTCGACCGGGTGGCGTCGATCCAGCCGGCCGCGCCGATGCCGACCGCCGCGATGTCCCGGCCCACGGCCAGCTCGGTGACCAGCTCGATGATGACGTCGCGGGTCTTGCCCACGTCCTCGGCGGGGGTGTCCCGTCGGGCCTGCACGAGAACCTTGCCGGTGTCGTCAACGACACCGCCGGCCACCTTCGTGCCACCGACGTCGACTCCGATGGTCAGCGTCACCGCTGCCACTCCCCTCTGCTGTGCTGCCCGAACCGCCGTGCAAGGTCGGGATGTCCGGTGGTCAGGCCCCGTCGCCTGGTGCGTCCCCGCCCACCTCGCCGGACGCCCGCGAGGCGGGCACCACGGGACGGCCGGCCGGCGGCCGGATCGTCACCGGCGCGTCCGGCCCGGCACCATCGGCAGGCGGCACGACGGCACCCGGATCGGCCGCGCCCTCCCCCCGGGTGGCGGCGGACCACACGTCCTGCTCGGGTGCCGGCTGAGAATCATGCCCGGTACGGGTGGCCTCGCGCCACACGTGGTCCCCCGCCGCAGCTCCGGCGGCCGGTCCGGCGGTGGCCGGGGAGGCCGGGCGGGCGGGTTCGGCGGGGGCGAAGGCGCGCAGCAGGCTTGCCACCCCGGCGGCCAGGTCACCGGCTCCGGTGGCGAGTCGCTCGGCGAATTCGGGACTCGGATCGCGCAACGCGGCGATACCCCGGCAGACCGGGCAGATGCAGCATTCGGCCGAGCCGGTGGCGAATCCGGCGGGTCCGGAGCCGGCGCCGGCGGGCGGGGCGTCCCCGCCGCCGGTCCGGCCGGAGCCGGCACTGTGACCGAGGACACCCGAAAGGATCCCACCGAGCGGACCCCAGGGCCCGGCCCCGGGAGCCGAACCGGCCAGCCGGGCGGTCGCCAGCACCATCGCGACCAGACGTTCCGCCTCTTCCCGGGCCGAACCCGGATCCGTACTCCCCATGGTCGGCTCCTCTACGTGCAGACCGGGTCGCCGGTCGGGTCAGTGGGCCGCACCGGGTGCTTCTACCCGGCGCTTGAGCTGCTTCAACGCGGTATCCATGATCATTTTCTCGGCCTTGCGCCGAAACATGCCGAGCATGCCCACCGACAGCTCCACCTCGAGCGTGTACGTCACCGTCGTGGTGCCGTCCGGGTTGCCGACCAGGTCGTACGAGCCGCGCTGGGCCTTCTGCATCTTCGAGGGCTCGACCAGGTGCCACTCGATCCGGGAAAGGTCCTCGGCGTACTCGTAGGCGAGCACGTACTCGTCGGCCAGCACGCCGGCGTCGATGGTGAACCGGACCTGACTGGCGTACCCGTCCTCGTACTCCTCGACCACCTCCGCCCGCCGCACCGCTTCGGTCCACTCGGGGTAGCTGGGGAAGTCGCAGATGACCGCCGCCACCTGGTCCGGTGGCGCGCCGACGACGATCGACTGGGTGGAGGAGTCCGCCATGGGGGGAGGCTACCCGGCGGCGGCCCCGCCCGCGTCGCTCCACCCCGCGCCGCCGGCGTCCGCGGCGCGGGCCTCGCGTCCCACCAGGCGGGCGGGCAACCTCCCTACCTCACCCACCGGGGTGGGCGGGTAGGTTTCGACAGAGCCGACCACGGCCGGCCCGGCCAGTGCGAGCACGAGGGAGTGCAGGTGCGCGAGTTCTCCGTTCCGCCCATCGTCACCGTCGGCGACGCGGCAAACCTGACCGACCCGGTCTGGGACAACGCCGAGGTCGCCCCGGACGCCGTGCAGTTCGTCCGGGCCGTGCCGGCCGACGCGGACGGCCGCGCCTGGGTGGACGTGACCTGCCGGCAGTTCCGCGACGAGGTCGTCGCGGTGGCCCGCGGCCTGGTCGCCGCCGGCATCTCCCCCGGCGACCGGATCGCCCTGATGAGCCGCACCCGCTACGAGTGGACGCTGTTCGACTACGCCATCTGGGCGGCCGGCGCGGTCACCGTGCCGATCTACGAGACCTCCAGCGCCGAGCAGGCCGCCTGGATCCTGGCCGACTCCGGCGCGGTCGCCGTGGTGGTCGAGTCCACCGCGCACGCCACCCTGGTCGCCGGCGTCCAGGACCGCCTGCCCGAGCTGCGCCACGTCTGGCAGATCGAGCTGGGCGCGGTCGACGAGCTGGTCGCCGCCGGCGAGTCGGTCGACCGGGCCGACATCGAGGTACGCCGCAAGATGGTCAAGGCCGGCGACGTGGCCACCATCATCTACACCAGCGGCACCACCGGCCGCCCCAAGGGCTGCGTGCTCACCCACCGCAACATGTACGCCGACATCGCCAACGCGGTGCCGGTGCTGCCGAACCTGTTCCGCCCGGGCGCCTCCACCCTGCTCTTCCTGCCGCTCGCGCACGCCTTCGCCCGGCTCATCCAGATCGGCGTGGTGCAGGCCCGGGCCACCATGGCCCACTGCTCCGACACCAAGAACCTGGTCGGCGAGCTGCAGGAGTTCAAGCCGACCTTCGTGCTCTCCGTACCCCGGGTCTTCGAGAAGGTCTACAACGGCGCCCGACAGAAGGCCGCGGCCGACGGCAAGGGCGGGATCTTCGACCGGGCCGAGAAGGTCGCCATCGCCTACAGCGAGGCCCTGGAGACCTCGGAGGGCCCCGGCCTGGCACTGCGCGCCCAGCACGCGGTCTTCGACAAGCTGGTCTACCGGAAGCTGCGGGCCGCCCTGGGCGGTCGCTGCCACGACGCGATCTCCGGCGGCGCCCCGCTCGGCGCGCGGCTCGCGCACTTCTTCCGGGGCATCGGGGTGACCATCTGCGAGGGCTACGGCCTCACCGAGACCTCCCCCGCCGCCGCCGCGAACCTGCCCACCGGCACGAAGGTCGGCACCGTCGGCCGGCCGCTGCCCGGCGTCGCGATCCGGATCGACGACGACGGCGAGATCCTGATCTCCGGCGACCTGGTCTTCCAGGGCTACTGGAACAACGAGGCGGCCACCGCCGAGGCGCTGACCAGCGACGGCTGGTTCCGCACCGGCGACCTCGGCAAGCTCGACGAGGACGGCTACCTGAGCATCACCGGCCGCAAGAAGGAGATCATCGTGACCGCCGGCGGCAAGAACGTCGCCCCGGCCGTCCTGGAGGACCAGGTCCGCGCGCACCCGCTGGTCAGCCAGTGCGTGGTGGTCGGCGACCGGCAGCCGTTCATCGCGGCGCTGGTCACCATCGACGAGGAGGCGCTGCCGAAGTGGCTCGCCGCGCAGGACCGGCCGGAGACGACCAGCATCGCCGAGCTGCGCGACGACGAGGCGCTGAAGGCGGAGGTGCAGAGCGCGGTCGACCAGGCCAACCAGTCGGTCTCCAAGGCCGAGGCGATCAAGGTCTTCCGGATCCTGCCGCAGGACTTCACCGAGGCCACCGGCGAACTGACCCCGTCGCTGAAGGTCAAGCGGCAGGTCGTGCACAAGACGTACGCGGCGGAGATCGCCGACATCTACCGAGGCTGACTACGATCCGTCACGTGCCCGCCTCCACACCCAGCCAGCCCCAGACGCAACCCCTCGCCGCCGCCGCGCGTGGGGTGCTGCTCGCGCTGGTCGCCGTCCTCACCCTGTTCGCCACCCGCGACGTCGCCCAGCTCTGGTGGATAGCCCTGCTGGGCGTCGCCGGGCTGCCGGCCGTCCTCGCCCCCCAGCATCGGCTGCTCGGCCCGCTCAGCCGGTTCGCCGAGGTGGTCGTCCTCGGGCTGGCCGCCAGCCAGGTCGCCGCCGACACCCACCTGAGCGGCGTGACCGGCGGGCTGGGCGCGTCGGCGGTGCTGGCGTACCTCGCCGTGCCGGTGACCGTGACGGCGCTGCGCCGCCGGTTCGCCGAGGGTGCCGCGCTGCTCGCGGTCGCCGCGGCCACCCTGCTGGTCGCCGGCGCGCTCACCGAGGTCGACGGGCGTCGGCAGCTCACCGAGCCCGGCTACCTCGCCGTCTGCGCGCAGTGGCTGATCCTCGCCGGGCTCGGCCTGTTCACCGCCCGCACCCTGCAACGGGTGATGCGGGTTCGCGGCGAGGGCAAGCCCCAGCCGTACGCCGAGGCCACCCGGCTGCTGACCCAGCTCCGTACGGTCGCCCGTCAGCTGCCCGGGGCGACCCTCGACCCGGGTGGCATCTCCGAGCACCTGCTGGAGGAACTGCGGGTGGTGGCGAAGACCGACCGCGGCGCGGTGCTCTCCGCCAGCGGCGGCGGCCGACTGGTGGTGCTCGCCCAGGTCGGCGTGGACCGGGTCGACTGGGAGACCACGCTCGACGCGGACTCCGCGATCGCGGACGCCTGGGCCAGCCAGCAGGCGCAGACCTCGGCCCGCTCCCAGTCCCGCTCGCATCGCGGCGGGGAGGTCTCCGCGCTGATCGTGCCGCTGGTCGCCGGGGTGCGGACGGTCGGCCTGGTGGTTCTGGAGGCCGACGCCGGCCACGCCTACCCGCCGCCGGTGGTGGCCCGGGTGACGGCGCTGACCGGGCCGGCGGCGCTGCGGCTGGAGGCCGCCCTGCTCTTCGACGAGGTGCGGTCGCTGGCCACCAACGAGGAACGGCAGCGGCTGGCCCGGGAGATCCACGACGGGGTCGCCCAGGAGCTGGTGATGGTCGGCTACGGCATCGACAACGCCCTCGCCACGGTGCACGAGGACGCGGAGGAGACCGCCGACTCGCTGCGGACGCTGCGCCAGGAGGTCACCCGGGTGATCACCGAACTGCGGCTGAGCCTGTTCGAGCTGCGCAGCGAGGTGGACCGGCACGGTGGCCTGGCCGCCGCGATCGCCGAGTACGCCCGCACCGTGGGCGCGTCCGGCGGCCTGCGGGTGCACCTGTCGCTGGACGAGTCGACCGCCCGGCTGCCCGCCGCCACGGAGGCCGAGCTGCTGCGGATCGCCCAGGAGGCGGTCACCAACGCGCGTAAGCACGCCGGGGCGTCGAATCTGTGGGTTACCTGTGAGGTGGACCCCCCGTACGCTCAGATTGAAGTGTCGGATGACGGTCACGGCATCGGTGACCAGCGCCCCGACGGGCACTACGGTCTTGCGATCATGGCCGAGAGGGCGGAACGTATCCGGGGCCGGTTGGAGATCAGGCCGCGGCAACCCAGCGGCACGACCGTGGCGGTGGTACTCGGCTCCTCGCCCCGGCGCGATAAGGTGCGCGGCAGCACAGCAGCAGAAGGGGAGTAACCCGAGGATGACCACAAGTCCGACACCGGCCACCCGTACCAAGGTTCTCCTTGTCGACGATCACGACCTGATCCGCAAGGGTCTGCGGCACGCCTTCGAGCGGGACCGGCAGTTCGAGGTCGTCGGCGAGGCCGCGACGGCGGCGGAGGGCGTACGCCAGGCCGGTGCGCTGCAGCCGGACGTGGTGATCATGGACCTGCGGCTGCCCGACGGCAGCGGCCTGGAAGCCACCCGCGCGCTGCGCAAGTCCAGCGCGTCGATGGGCATCGTCGTGCTCACCATGTACGCCGGCGACGACCAGCTCTTCGGCGCACTGGAGGCGGGCGCGAGCGCGTTCGTGCCGAAGACCGCCCCGGCCGACGAGGTGGTGGCCGCCGCCCGGCACGCCGCCTCCTCCCCCAGCGCCTTCACCGCGGCCGACCTGGCCGAGGCGATGAAGCGCCGGCTCGCCCCGTCCGGTCCGCAGCTCTCCCCGCGGGAGGGGCAGGTGCTGCGGCTGCTCGCCGACGGCATGAGCGTGGCGGGCATCGCCAAGCAGCTCTTCGTCAGCGAGTCGACCGCCAAGACGCACATCTCGAAGCTCTACGAGAAGCTGGGCGCCGCCAACCGGGCCCAGGCGCTGATGACCGCGCTGCGGCTCGGCCTGCTGGAGGCCCCGGACGCCCCCAAGTTCTAACGGCTCGACAGCTCACGGCAGAGGCCCGCGTCCGTCCTGGACCGGGCCTCTGCGGCATTCCGGACCGCTGCCGCCGCACACCGTGAGCGGGTCGACCACGCAGAGACCGTGGTCTTTGCACCGCGACAACGGACGGGCAGAATACCGGGTGGCCCACGGGGCCGTGGATTTCCCGCGCGGTTGACAAAAAGGGGTAGGGACATGCAGCGGCCGGACTGGGCACCCGACACGATCGACATCGAACGCCCCAGCGTGGCCCGCATGTACGACTACTACCTCGGCGGCTCGCACAACTTTGCCGCCGACCGGGCGGCCGCCCGGGCCATGATGGACGCCGTGCCGGAAGCCCCGCTGATGGCCCAGGCCAACCGGGCGTTCCTCCGCCGCGCGGTGCAGTTCCTCGCCGACGCCGGGGTACGCCAGTTCCTCGACATCGGCTCCGGCATCCCCACCGTCGGCAACGTGCACGAGATCGCCCAGCGGATCGACCCGGAGTCGCGGGTGAGCTACGTCGACGTCGACCCGGTGGCGGTGGCGCACAGCCGGGAGATCCTCCACGGCAACGACCGGGCCACCGTCCTCCAGGAGGACCTGCGCCGGCCGGAGGCGATCCTCGGTCATCCGGAGGTCACCAAGCTGCTGGACTTCTCCCAGCCGGTCGCGGTGATGATCGTGGCGGTGCTGCACTTCATCCCGGACGCCGACCGGCCGGCGGAGATCCTGCGGACGCTGCGGGCGGCCCTGGCGCCCGGGAGCTACCTGGTGCTGTCGCAGGCCAGCGACGACGGTCGCGGCGAGACCGGTGAGCGGGCGGAGGCGGAGCGGGTCTACCGCCGCACCGACAACCAGCTCTGGATCCGCAGCCGCGCCGAACTCACCGCGCTCTTCGACGGCTTCGAACTGGTCGACCCGGGGGTGGTCTGGGTGCCGCAGTGGCGGCCGGAGTCCCCGGAGCAGGCGGAGCACGGGGAGCAGGCGGTCTTCATGGGCGGCGTGGGGCGGCTCGGTGGGTGAGCGGGCCGCCGGGGCCCGCTCCTGCCCCGGCACCTTCGCCCGCGCCTGGGCCAAGGCGGTCTCCGGGACGAGCTACCTGCCGATGACCCAGGCCCAGCTGGAGGCCCTGCTGCAACGGCTCACCGAGCGGCTGGCCGTGGCGATCCGGGCCGAGCCGTTCGACCTGCGGATCGGCCAGCAGGTCGGCGCCGAGCTGGTGGCGGCGCACATCGCCTCGGCGGAAGGGCTCGGCCGGACCATCGAGGTCATCCAGCTCCGCCTGGTCCGCGACCTCGGGCTGGTCGCCGACGACGTCGAGGATCGGATGGCCCGGCTGCTGGCCACCGTGGCCACCGGGTACGCCCGCGCCCTGCGCGACCGGACCCTGGACGAGCAGGAGTCCATCCGGCGGGCCGCGATGGTGGCCCGGGCGCAGGCCGAACGGGCGCTGCGGGACAGCGAGGCCCGGTCCCGGTACCAGGCCACCCATGACCCGCTCACCGACCTGCCCAACCGCATCCTGTTCACCGAGCGGCTCTCCGCCGCCATCGACGAGCCCGGCCGGGGCGCCGACCGGGTCGGCGTCTGCTTCCTCGACCTGGACCGGTTCAAAGTGGTCAACGACTCCCTCGGCCACCAGGTCGGCGACTCGCTGCTGGTGTCGGTGGCGCAGCGGCTGCGCCGGGCCCTCGGCGAGCACCTGGTGGCCCGGCTCGGCGGGGACGAGTTCGTCATCCTGGTCGAGCGGACCGCCTGCACCGACGATGCGGTCAAGGTCGCCGAGGCGGCCCTCGCGGCGGTGCGCGAACCGGCCCTGGTGGACGGCCACGAGCTGACCGTGTCGGCGAGCATCGGCATCGTCGAACGGCAGGTGGCCGGCACCTCGCCCGGTGAGCTGATGCGGGCCGCCGACAGCACGCTGCACTGGGCCAAGGCGGCCGGCGGCGCCCGCTGGGCCCTGTTCGACGCCGACCGCAACCGCCGCGAGCTCGCCCGGTACGCCCTCTCGGCGGCCATCCCCACCGCCCTCGACCGGGGCGAGTTCTTTCTGGACTATCAACCCCTGGCCTCGCTGCGGGACGGGCGGGTGCTCGGGATGGAGGCGCTGGTCCGCTGGCGCCACCCCGAGCTGGGTGTGCTCCGGCCGGACAGCTTCATCGGGCTGGCCGAGGAGACCGGGTTGATCGTCCGGCTCGGCGGTTGGGTGCTGGCCGAGGCCTGCCGGGAGGCGGAGCGCTGGTCGGCGGGGCACGACGACCCGCCGTTCGTCAGCGTCAACCTCGCCGTCCGCCAGGTCCACCGTCCCGGTCTGGTGGGCGAGGTGCGGGGTGTGCTGCGGCAGACCGGGCTGCCCCCGGAGCGGCTCCAGCTGGAGATCACCGAGAGCACCATGATGAGCACGGCCGAGGAGCCGGTGCGGGCGCTACGGGTGCTGGCCGACCTGGGGGTGCGGATCGCCATCGACGACTTCGGCACCGGCTACTGCAACCTGGCCTACCTGCGGGACCTGCCGGTGACCGAGCTGAAGGTGGCCGGCGAGTTCGTGGCCGGCCTGCGCGCCCCGGCCGCCGGCCCGGGCAGCCGTACCGACGAGCGGATCCTGGCCTCGCTGGTGTCCCTGGCGCATGCCCTGGACCTGACCGTCACCGCCGAGGGCGTGGAGACCGCCGACCAGGCCGACCGGCTGCGGGCGATCGGCTGCGACGCCGGCCAGGGCTGGCACTTCGGCCGCCCCGCCCCCGCCGACCGCTTCCTGGCCCACCTGACCTGACCTCCGCCCTCATCGGCTGGGGCGGCAGCGCGGCCCGGTGGCGGGCGGGCTGGGCGGTCAGCCGGCGAGCAGGGCGGCCATCCGCTGGGCCTGGGTCTCCCAGCGCCACTCCTTCTCCACCCAGGCCCGGCCGGCCGCACCGAGCTGGCGGGCCAGGTCCCGGTCGGCGAGCAGCATCGCCACCCGGTCGGCGAGCTGGGCGACGTCCCGACCTCGGACCACGTAGCCGGTCTCCCCCTCGCGCACCGCGTCCGGCGCTCCACCGGAGTCCCCGGCCACCACCGGCAGCCCGGTCGCGCTGGCCTCCAGGTAGACGATCCCCAGGCCCTCGACGTCCAGGCCGCGGTTGCGGGTGCGGCACGGCATCGCGTACACGTCGCCGGCCGCGTAGTGCGCCGGCAGCTCCGCCGACGGCACCGAGCCGGTGAACACCACGTCCCGCTCCACGCCGGTCTGCCGGGCCAGCTTCTCCAGCGTCGCCCGGTAGGGGCCCCCGCCGACGATCAGCAGCGCGGCGTCGGGCACCCGGCGGCGGATCTCCGGCATCGCCCGGATCAGCATGTCCTGGCCCTTGCGCGGCACCAGCCGGGACACGCAGACCACCACCGGCCGGTCGGCCAGGCCCAGCCGGACGCGCACCGGCTCCCCGTCGACGGACGGGTGGTAGGTGTCCACGTCCACGCCGGGTGCCAGCCGGCGCAGCTCGGTCACCCCGTCCAGCACCCGGGCCAGCCGCACCCGGGTGTACTCCCCCAGGTAGGTGGTGACGTCCACACCCCGACCGATCCGGCGCAGCGCCGCGCGGGCGCCGGGCAGCGCCGCCCAGCCGACCTCGTGGCCGTGGGTGAGCGCCACCGCCCGTCGGATCCCGGCCCGCCGGCGCAGCCCGGCCGCGAGCAGCCCCAGCGGGGCCGCCGCGCCGAACCAGACCGTGTCGCAGTCGTACGAGCGGGCCAGTTTCGCCGCCCGCCGGGCGATCAGCGGGGTGGGCAGCAGCACCCGGGTGCGTTCCCGGACCACCTCGAAGGGCTGGTCGGCGTCGAACTTCTCGGCGCCCCGCCAGCTCGACGCGTAGACCACCACCGAGCCGGCGGGCTGGCGTACCGCCAGGTGGTGCACGAAGGACTGGATGCCGCCGGGGCGGGGCGGGAAGTCGTTGGTGACCAGCAACGTCCGGGTCATCGGCCGCTCTCCCTGGCGTAGGCGCGGGCGGCGGCCATCCGCTCCACGGTGGACGGGTGCGACGCCGACCAGAGGTACTCCCAGCGGGGCGGATCGGGGTCGGCCAGGTTGACCCCGGCCAGCCGGCGTTGCATCGCCTCGAAGGTCGCCGGGTCGCCGGTCAGGGCGAGTGCGTGCGCGTCGGCCCTTGCCTCGACCCGTCGGGAGACCAGCGCCTGGACCGGCGCGGCGACCAGCCCGGCGACCGTGACCAGCGCGATCAGCAGTGGGAAGGCGCGCGGCTCGGCCACCGAGTCGACCCCGGCCAGCCGCAGCAGCGGCGCCCAGGAGCCGATCAGGTAGAGCGCGATCACCGCGGCGGCAGCGCCCAGCGCCCCGGTCAGGGTGGCGACCCACACGTCCCGGTCCTTCGCGTGCCCCAGCTCGTGGGCGACCACGCTGGTGACCTCGGCCGGGGTCGCCTCGCGCAGCAGGGTGTCGTAGACCACCACCCGCCGGGTCGGCCCCAGCCCCGAGACGTACGCGTTGACCGCCTTCGTCCGGCGGGACGCGTCGGCGACCAGCACGTCGCGCACCGGCACCCCGTCCCGGGCGGCCAATGTGGTCAACTCGGTGCGCAGCGGGCCCTGCTCCATCGGGGTGAACCGGTTGAACACCGGCTCCACCAGCACCGGGAGCACGAACGACAGCAGCACCACCAGTCCGGCCGCGCCGGCCGACCCGAACGCCCACCACCAGCGCGGCGCGACCCGGACGACGGCGTAGAAGCCGAGCAGTGCGAGCCCGCCGATGACCGCGCTGACCGCGTACGACTTGAGCAGGTCGACCGTCCAGCCGCCCCAGCCCTGGGTGCTCAGCCCGTAACGGACCAGCACCGTCTGCCGCCAGGCGGCGAAGGGCAGGGTGAGCAGGTCGGCGAGGAGCATCACGGCCAGCCCGCCGAGCACCGCCCGGGCCGCCCAGTGGCCGCCGAGCGGCCGGCCGGCCAACTCCACCAGGCGGCTGCCGAGCGGGGTGAGGCCGAGCAGGAGGGCCACCGCCAGGCCGACGGCCAGCGCGCCGTACCCGCCGGGGCGCAGCGCGGCGTGGAAGGCCCGGCCGCGGGTCACCTGGTCCACGGGAAGGGATCGCAGCGCGGCGAGCTGGTCGGCCCGGGGCGCCGGGGGTCGGCTCCACGGGATCAGCAGGGCCCCGGCCACCACCACCGCCACGACCAGGGCGGCGAGGGTCGCCACCGCCCATCCGCGGGGGGTCATGCCGGCACCTCGGGCGTCGGCCTGCCGCCACCACGCCGTACCCGCGTCATGCGCCGCTCCTCCCGCCGTGAGCGCCCATCCTATTGGCCGCCCGAACGGCCGCTCGCGGGGCGTCCACGGTGCGGAACGGACGGTGGGACCCGCCCGGCGACGCCATGACGGCACCAGTGCGACGCCAGTCGACGCCAAAGTGGCTTGTTATGGCGTCATCTTGGTGCCATGATGGCGTCATGGACCTGACGTCATATGTCGACAACCTCCGTCGGGAGCTGGCCGGCGTCGCCGAACTCGGCGGCGAGGAGGCCCGCACGCTGGCCGGGCGGCTGACCGGGCCGCTGGAGTCCGCCCTCCGGTTGGCGCTGCTGGAGGCGCTGTCCGCCGCGGCGAACGAGATCACCCGGGATCTCGCCCCCGGCTCGGTAGAGCTCCGGCTGCACGGCCGGGAGCCCAGCTTCGTCGTGACGCCACCCCCGACCGAACCGCAGTTCGAGGCCGGCCCGGACGACTCCGGCGCCGGCGCTCCGACGGCTTCACCGGACGCCGAGGACGGCCCGGTGTCCCGGATCAGCTTCCGCCTCCCCGACCAGCTCAAGAGCCGGATCGAGGAGGCCGCGGGCAGGGAGGGGCTCTCGGTCAACGCCTGGCTCGTCCGGGCGGCCACCGCCGCGGTGCAGACCAGCCCGCCGACCCGGCCGGCCGGTCGGGCCCCGCGCGGCGGCCAGCGCTACACCGGCTGGGTCCGCTGACCGCCCGCCCCGCCGCACCGTCCACGACCGACATCCCCTTCGACCCGAGCACGGGAGGAACGCCGCCATGCCCAGCTTCGACACCCCGCAACCGATCCAGGTGACCATCGAGGTCGCCGTCGGCGACGTCCGCATCACCGCCGGTGACCGCGAGGACACGGTCGTCGAGGTACGCCCCACCGACGAGGCGACGGAGGCCGACGTGCAAGCCGCGGCACAGACCCGGGTCGAGTACGCCGACGGCAGGCTGCTGGTCAAGGCGCCGCGGCAGAAGGTGCTGGGCATGTTCGGCAAGGTCGGCTCGATCGACGTGACGATCGACCTACCGACCGAGTCACGGGTACAGGGCAGCGCCTCGGTTGCCGGGTTCCACTGCACCGGCCGCCTCGGCGAGTGCCGACTCAAGACCTCCGCCGGCGACATCCACGCCGACCGGACGGGCCCGCTCGAACTGAGCACCGCCGCGGGCGCGGTGGAGGTGGCCTCCGTCGCCGGACGCGCCGAGGTCAGCACCGGCTCCGGCCGGGTGCGGCTCGGCGAGATCGACGGCAGCGCGGTGATCAAGAACTCGAACGGCGACAGCTGGGTCGGCACGGTCGCCGGTGATCTCCGGGTGAACGCGGCCAACGGCGACATCTCCGTCGACCGCGCCGGGGCGGCCGTCACCGCCGCCACCGCCAACGGCAGCATCCGGCTCGGCGAGGTCCTTCGTGGACCGGTATCGGTGAAGACCGCCCTGGGCGAGCTGGAGGTCGGCATCCACGGCGAGACCGCGGCCTTCCTGGACCTGCATACGCAGTTCGGCACCGTGCGCAACCAGATCGAGCCGTCCGACACCCCGGCGGAGCACGAGCGGACCGTCGAGGTCCGGGCCCGCACCTCGTACGGCGACATCGTCATCCGGCGCAGCTGACCCCCGGCCCATCACGGAGGAGACACAATGACCACCTCGCCCTCACCCGCGATCGCAGCCACCGGGCTGCGCAAGTCCTACGGCGAGCACGTGGTGCTTGACGGCATCGACCTGGCCGTCGCCCCGGGTACCGTCTTCGCGCTGCTCGGTTCGAACGGCGCCGGCAAGACCACCACCGTGCAGATCCTGTCCACCCTGATCCCGGCCGGTGGCGGCGAGGCCCGGGTGGCCGGGCACGACGTTGCGCGGGAGCCCGACGCGGTGCGCGCGGCGATCGGAGTGACCGGCCAGTTCGCCGCCGTGGACGGCCTGCTCACCGGCACGGAGAACCTGCTCCTGATGGCCGACCTGCACCACCTGACCCGGGCGGAGGGCCGGCAGCGCATCCGCGAGCTGCTGGAGCGTTTCGACCTCGTCGAGGCGGCCGGTAAGCCGGCGTCGACCTACTCCGGCGGCATGCGCCGCCGGCTCGACCTGGCCATGGGGCTGGTCGGCCAGCCGCGCGTGCTCTTCCTCGACGAGCCGACCACCGGCCTCGACCCGCGCAGCCGCCGCGCCGTCTGGCAGATCGTCCGCGACCTGGTCGCCGACGGGACGACCGTCTTCCTCACGACCCAGTACCTGGAGGAGGCGGACCAGCTCGCCGACCGGATCGCCGTCCTCGACCACGGCCGGCTGGTCGCCCAGGGCACCCCGGACGAGCTCAAGCGGCTGGTGCCGGGCGGGCACATCGCCCTGCGGTTCACCGCTCCGGCGGGGCGCGCCGCGGCCGCCGCCCTGCTCGGCGGCGCCCCCGGCGCCGACGACCTCACCCTGCAGGTCCCCGGCGACGGCGGCGTCACGTCGCTGCGGACGCTGCTCGACCGCCTCGACGGCGCCGCGATCGGCGTCGAGTCGCTCGCCGTACACACCCCGGACCTCGACGACGTCTTCCTCGCGCTCACCGGCCAGCCCACCGCAGAGAGGGTTCCGCTGCCATGACCACGCTCTCCTACGCCGTCCGCGACTCGACGACGATGCTGCGTCGCAACCTGCGGCACATGCAGCGCTATCCCTCGATGACGCTGATGCTCGCCGGCCTGCCGGTGGTGTTCCTGCTGCTCTTCGTCTACGTCTTCGGCGGGACTCTGGGCAACGGCCTCGGCGGCCCCTCAGGCGGGCGGGCGGCGTACCTCACCTACGTCGTACCCGGCATCCTGCTGATGGGCGTGGCCGGCGCGGCCACCGGCACGGCGGTGTCGGTCGCCACGGACATGACCGAGGGGATCATCGCTCGGTTCCGCACGATGGCGATCGCCCGCGTCTCGGTGCTGACCGGTCACGTGATCGGCAGCATCATCCAGACGATGCTCAGCCTGCTCGTGGTCGTCGCCGTCGCGCTGCTGGTCGGCTTCCGGTCCGACGCCGACCCGCTCGCCTGGCTCGCCGCCGCGGGGGTCCTGACGATGGTGGCCTTCGCGCTCACCTGGCTGGCGGTGGCCCTCGGTCTGGTCAGCGAGAGCGTCGAGACGGCCAGCAACCTGCCGATGCCGCTGACCCTCCTGCCCTTCCTCGGCAGCGGCTTCGTGCCCCCGGACTCGATGCCGGCCGGGCTGCGTCAGTTCGCCGAGTACCAGCCGTTCACCCCGATCATCGAGACCCTGCGCGGCCTGCTGACCGGCGGCCCAGTCGGGTCGAACGCGGTGGTCTCCGCCGCCTGGTGCGCCGGCGTGGCGCTGGTCGGCTACCTCTGGGCGAAGCGGCTCTACGCCCGCCGCACCGCCCGCTGACCCCCGGGACCTACGGCGCCCGATTCACGCCGCCCGGCCCCGCCGTCCCACCCGGGAAAGGGTGGCGGGGCCGGGCGGCGGCAGCACCTCCACCTCGAAGCCGGCCCGGGCGAACACCTCGAGCGCCCGGTGCTCGGCGGCGCCGAGGTCGGCGGCCGGCGCGCCGGTGTCGAGCAGCGCGGTCACCAGGCAGCCGGAACAGCCCGCCCCCCGGATCCTGCAGCTGTCGCAGTCGATGAGCATCAACGCCTCCTGACGCGTCACGGCGGCGGCGGGCGGACGCCGTCGTGGCCGCCCGACCACCGTCGGTCAGGTCGACGCTAGGCGAGGGGTGCGACAGAAACGGACAACGAGGTCACAGCCGCCCCGAATCCGATCAAGCAGCGTCAGGAGCGGGCCAGCCGGCGCAGCAGCGAGTCCGCGCCGAGCGGGTACGCGCCGTGCCGGCGTACCCCGTCGGCGACCTCGCGGTCGGAGGAGATCACCACCACGGGCCGGCCGGTGGGTTCGGCACGGACCAGCCGGCGGATCAGCTCGTCGGCGGTCTCCCCCTTGTGGGAGAAGAGCACCCGCACCCCCCGCGGCGTGGGCGGCAGGCCGTGCATCCGCTCGGCCCCGTCGAAGACCACCGTGACCTCGTCCCCGGTCTGCGCGGCGATCCCGCCCAGGCCGGTGATCAACCGCTTGCGCTGCTGCTCCAGGGACATCTCGCCGAAGCCGCGCTTGGTCACGTTGTAGCCGTCGACGACCAGGTGGGCCCGGGGCAGGGCGAGCAGCTGGTCGAGGCGGGCGGGGTCGTCGGTGTCCCGGGCCCGGGCGGCGGCGCCGGCCGGGGTGGTCGCCGACTGGTCGGCGAAGGCGTCGGCGACGAAGTCGGCCGGCAGTTTCTCCACCGGGTCGAGGGCCAGTTCGCGGCGCAGCCCGACGGCCGCCTGGCCGATGGTCTCCAGCAGCAGCCAGAGCCGGGCGTCGTCGACCGAGCGGGCCTCCTTGGCGGCGGCCCGGACGGCGCCGGCGGCCGACTCCGCCTCGGCCAGTCGGGCGCGGGCCCGGCGCAGCTCCGCCTCGGTGTCCGCGGCGGCCCGGGCGGCCCGGCCGCGTTCGGTGGCGAGCAGCTCGTTGGCCCGCCGCTCCCGGGCCTGGGTTTCGCGCAGCGTACGGCTGAGCTGCCGGGACTCCTCGCGGAGCTGGCCCAGCTCTTCGCGGACCCGGGCCAGCTCGTCGCGGAGCTTCTCGGCCTCGACCCGGGCGACCGCCCGGTCGTGCTCGGCGCGGGTGGCCCGCTGCTCGGCCTCGCGGACCAGCTCGGCCACGACCGCGCTGTCCGCCTCCGCCCGCACCGCGGCGCCGCTCGCCTCGATCAGCTCGCGCCAGCCGCGCGGCCGGGCGAGGTACGCCAGGGCGGCCACCTCGACGGGGTCGGCGGCGGCCGGGGCGGTCCCCTCGACCACGGCGGCGCCGAGGTCGCCGGCGTCGGTCAGCACCCGCGCGGTGACCCGCTGCCGGAACAGCGGGTCGGCGGTGAGCTGGGCGGCGATCGCCGGCGCGCCGAGCCGGGCGCGGCGGTTGGGGGCGAACTTGGCCACCCGGCGCAGCGGGACGGGCACCTCGTCGGTGGGCATCGCCGGCAGCACCGCGGCGGTGAGCGCCACGATCCGCTGCCGGACCGGCTCGGGCAGGACCGGCTCGGGCTCCGGCGTGCCGGGCTCGGTCTCCCCCGGCCGGGGCTGCTCGGCGCCGGCCGCGAAGTCGTCCGCGTCGCCCCCACCGACGTCCCGCCCGGCAGCCACCGACCCCGCCTCGGGGAGGTGGTCGTCGTGCGGCTCGGTGAGGGGCATGTGGCAAGTCTCCCACCGCGAACGGGGCCAGCGCCCAGTGAGTGAGCCGATCTCTCATCCTAGACCCGTGGTAACCCCTGGGACGGCTGGGACGGGAGTGTCGGACCCGGGCACTAGCGTGCCCCGGGTGGCACGAGCGGAGTACGTCCAGGAGGCGCTGGCCGGCCTGGACCGGACGGCGGGCGCGGGGGTCGACCCGGCGCTGCCGTTGTACGCGACCACCTTCGTGGTGGTCGACCTGGAGACCACCGGCGGCGCGCCGGACGGCGGCGGGATCACCGAGATCGGCGCGGTGAAGGTGCGCGGCGGCGAGGAGCTGGGGGTGCTCGCCACCCTGGTCAACCCGGGGGTGCCGATCCCGCCGTTCATCACCGTGCTGACCGGGATCACCCAGGCCATGCTGGTCCCGGCGCCGCCGATCGAGCAGGTGCTGCCGAGTTTCCTGGAGTTCATCGACGACGCGGTGCTGGTCGCCCACAACGCGCCCTACGACGTGGGGTTCCTCAAGGCGGCCTGCGCGAAGCACGGCTACCGCTGGCCCAACCCGCGGGTGCTGGACACGGCGGCGCTGGCCCGCCGGGTGCTCACCCGCGACGAGGTGCCCAACCGCAAGCTCGGCACCCTGGCCGCCTACTTCCGCACCGCCACCCAGCCGACCCACCGCGCGCTCGACGACGCGAAGGCCACCGTCGACGTGCTGCACGGGCTGATCGGCCGGCTGGGCGGCCACCGGGTGGACACCGTCGGCGACGCGATCGAGTTCGCCCGGGCGGTCACCCCGACCCAGCGCCGCAAGCGGCACCTGGCCGAAGGGCTGCCGAAGGTGCCCGGGGTCTACATCTTCCGGGCCGCCGACGACCGACCGCTCTACGTCGGCACCTCGGGCGACATCGCCACCCGGGTGCGCAGCTACTTCACCGCCGGGGAGAAGCGGGCCCGGATCTCCGAGATGCTGGCCGCCGCCGAGCGGGTGGAGGCGGTCGAGTGCGCCCACTCGCTGGAGGCGGAGGTCCGCGAGCTGCGGTTGATCGCCGCGCACGCGCCGCCGTACAACCGGCGGTCGAAGTACCCGGAGCGGATGGTCTGGCTGAAGCTGACCGACGAGGCGTACCCCCGGTTGTCGGTGGTGCGCGACCTCGCGCCCGCGGACACCGCGTACCTGGGCCCGTTCCGCTCCAAGCAGGCCGCGGAGCTGGCCGCCGCGGGCTTCCACGACGCGGTGCCGCTGCGCCAGTGCACGCACCGGCTGTCGCGGCGCACGACCATGCCGGCCTGCGCGCTGGCCGAGCTGGGTCGCTGCCCGGCGCCCTGCGAGCACCGGATCGCCCCCGAGGAGTACGACCACCTCGCCGCCACGCCGTTCCGTACGGCGACCACCAGCGACCCGCAGGTGGTGGTGGACGCCCTGCTCGCCCGGATCGAGGTGCTCGCCCGCGACCAGCGCTACGAGGAGGCGGCGGTGGTGCGGTCCCGGCTGGCGGCGGTGCTGCGCGCCACGGTGCGGATGCAACGCCTGGTCGGGTTGACCGGGATCGCCGAGCTGGCCGCCGCCCGGCGGGCCGCGCACGGCGGCTGGGAACTGGCGCTGGTCCGGCACGGCCGGCTGGCCGGCGCCGGGGTGTCCCCGCCGGGTGTCCACCCACGACTGACCCTGGAGGCGATCCGGGCGACCGCCGAGACGGTGCTGCCCGGACACGGCCCCGTGCCGCGGGCCTCCGCCGAGGAGACCGAACGCATCCTGTCCTGGTTAGAGCGGGCGGAGACCCGACTGGTGGAGATCTCCTCCGGCTGGGCGTCGCCGGTGACCGGCGCGGGCCGGTTCCGCGACCTGCTGGCCAAGGCGGAGAACGGCGGGTCCCACCAACTCTCGACCGAACGCTCATGACCAAGTGACCGATCGGACTACGTCAACTCCCTTAGGCTGTTAGAGAAGTGCAGTCCTGCCCGTTTCGCGGGCCTGCTCCCGATCGTCGGTGACGGCGACCGTGGGGCCGGGGTGAGGAGGTGTCCCAGGTGGACGTCGACGCCGGACACGGCGCCGCCCTGGGCGGCGCCCTTCCGACCCAGCCCGGCGACCTGCCGCTCACCCGCCGGCTGCGCTCCCTGCTCACCTGGCCCACCAACGACACCGACCCGATCAGCGCGCTGGTCCGCGCCCATCGGAGCATCCACGCCAGCGCCGATTCATCGGTGCTGCGCCGCGCCTACACGATCGCGGAGAACATGCACCGCGGCCAGTTCCGCAAGAGCGGCGAGCCATACATCACCCATCCCCTCGCGGTCGCCCAGATCTGCGCGGACCTGGGAATGGACACCATCACCCTGGTCGCCGCGCTGCTGCACGACACGGTGGAGGACACCCGCTACACCCTGCAGGCCCTCGCCGAGGACTTCGGCCGGGAGGTGGCCCACCTGGTCGACGGGGTGACCAAGTTCGACAAGGCGTTCTACGGAAAGGCCGCCGAGGCGGAGACCGTCCGCAAGATGATCATCGCGGCCGGCAAGGACGTCCGGGTGCTGATCATCAAGCTGGCCGACCGGCTGCACAACATGCGGACCCTCGGCGTCCGGTCCGCCGCCTCCCGGGAGCGCATCGCCCGCAAGACCCAGGAGGTGCTGATCCCACTCTGCGACCGGCTGGGCATCCAGACCCTCAAACGCGAGCTGGACGACGTGGTGCTGCTGCACCTGGAGCCCGACGAGCACGCCCGGATCGCCCGGCACGTACACGACCGGCCAGGCTGGGACGCGTACCTCGACGATGTGGTGGCGCAGACGAGGGTGGCGCTGCGCCGCAGCCGGGTGGACGCCGAGGTCGCACCCCGCCCCCGGCACCTCTACTCGATCTGGAAGGACACCGTGGCCGGTGGCCACGCCGCCCCCTTCGACCTGCCCCGCATCTCGATCGTGGTGGCCGGCCCGGCCACCGACTGCTACGCGGCGCTCGGCGCGGTGCACGGGCTGTGGCGCCCGGTGCCCGGCCGCTTCAAGGACTTCATCGCCTCGCCGAAGAACAACCTCTACCGGTCGCTGCACACCAGCATCCTGGGCCCCCAGGACCGCAGGGTAGAGGTGCTGATCCGGACCGAGGAGATGCACTGCGCCGCCGAGTACGGCATCGCCGCCCACTACCGGTTCCCGCGCACCGGCCCGGCCGCCGACCGGGACGACGAGCTGGCCTGGCTGCGCCGGGTGTTGGACTGGGAGCAGGAGGCCGTCGACCCGGCCCAGTTCCTGGAGTCGCTGCGCTGCGACCTGGCCGAGGCGCAGATCCAGGTGGTCGCCGACGGCCGGCAGGTCGTCCTCCCCGCCGGCGCGACCCCGGTGGACCTGGCGTACGAGCTGGGCACCGAGCGGGGCGACCACTGCCTGGCGGCGCGCATCAACGGCCGGCTGGCGCCGCTCTCCTCCGAACTGAAGGAGGGCGACGTGGTGGAGATCTTCACCGAGTCCGACGCGGACAGCGGCCTCGAGGCCGACGTCGCGCCCCGCGGGCCGCGCCGGGAGTGGCTCGGCTTCGTCAAATCGCCGCAGGCCCAGATGCAGATCAACCGCTGGTTCGCCGAGCACACCGAGCCGGGCATCTCGATCGCCGACAAGGTACGCCTCGGCCGCGCCACCATCGGCCTGGCGCTGCGCAAGCACGACCGGGGGCTGGCCAGCGACCTGCCGCTGCTGCGCCTGTCGGAGGAACTGGGCTACCCCGACCTGGAGACCCTGCTGGTGGCGGTCTTCGACCGGGCGGTCGAGCCGGACGCGGTGGTCCGGCAACTCATCGACCTGGTCGACCACCGGCAGTAGCCCGAACTCCCCTCGCACGATCCG
Source organism: Micromonospora sp. NBC_00898 (assembly GCF_045207895.1). Taxonomy (NCBI): domain Bacteria; kingdom Bacillati; phylum Actinomycetota; class Actinomycetes; order Micromonosporales; family Micromonosporaceae; genus Micromonospora; species Micromonospora sp. NBC_00898. The sequence goes on along the minus strand of NZ_CP108775.1, from coordinate 414,912 downwards.
GCCGGACGGCCACTAGCCTGGAGGCATGATCCCCCGCGCGCGTGCCACCGGACGGGCCCTCGGCTACCAGGTCTTCTACCGGCTTCCCGTCCCGCTGCGCCGCCGGCTGGTGCGGCTCGCCGTGCCGAAGTACATCGTCGGCGCGGTCACCCTGGTCCGGGACGCCGACGCGGAGGGAACGGGCCGGCTGCTGCTGCTGCGCCAACCGCCCGGGCACAGCTGGACGCTCCCGGCGGGGCTGCTGCAGCGTGGCGAGGCGCCGGTGGTCGGTGCGGCCCGGGAACTGTTCGAGGAGTCCGGCATCCGGGTCACCCCCGACCGGCTCCGGCCGGCCGTGCCGAACGCGGTGGTGCACGCCAAGGGCTGGGTGGACGTGGTCTTCGAGGTCGAGGTCCCGGCGTCGACCGCCGAGCTGGTGGTGGACGGTGCCGAGGTCTTCGAGGCGGCCTGGCACCCGCTGGACGACCTGCCCCGGCTGAGCCGGGCCACCGCCAACCTGCTCGGCTACTACGGCATCGGCCCGCAGTCCGGGCAGCGCCCGCCCGCCACCCCGTCGGGAGCGTGACCGGCTCCCGGCCGGACGCCGGCCCCACCGCCGCCGACCCGGTCCCGCCGGGCGCCACCGGCGCGCCCTCGGGCGGCACCGGGTGGCGGGCGGAGGTCGAGGTCTGCGCGGTGGTGCTCGCCGCGGGCGAGGGCACCCGGCTGCTGCCGCTGACCGAGCGGCTGCCCAAGGCGCTCTGCCCGGTCGGGAACGTGCCGCTGCTGGACCGCGCTCTGGCCCGGCTGGCCGGGCTCGGCCTCGCCGGCCCCGACCGGGTCGCGGTGAACGCCTGCTACCTGGGCAGCCAGGTCGTCGACCACGTCGGGACGCGGGCCCACCTGTCGGTCGAGCGGGGCGACCCGCTCGGCACCGCCGGCGGGCTGGGCAACCTGCGGGACTGGATCGCCGGCCGGGGTGTGCTGGTCGGCAACGCCGACGCGTACCTGGCCGACCCGCAGGCCCCGCCGGGGCCGGACGTCGGAGCGCTGGTGGACGGCTGGGACGGGCGGAGCGTACGGCTGCTCGGCCAGCCGGCCGACGACCCGGCGGCGCCCGGCACCTTCAGCGGCCACCGCTTCGTCGGTTTCTCGCTGCTGCCCTGGCGGCTGGTCCGGGACCTGCCGCCCACCTTCGGCGACCTGGTCCGGGCGGTCTGGCGGCCGGCGGAGGCGGCCGGCGCGCTGGAGGTGGTGCCGTACCGGGGGACCTTCTACGACACCGGGACCCCGGCCGACTACCTGGCGGCCAACCTGCACGCCGCCGGGGGCGGGAGCCTGGTCGACCCGACCGCGACGGTGACCGGCCGGCTGGACCGGGCGGTGGTCGGCGCGGGAGCGGTCGTGCGCGGCGAGGTGACCCGCGCCGTGGTGTGGCCCGGCGCCACCGTCGGGGCGGGCGAGCGGCTCACCGACGCGGTCCGTGCCGGCGGCGGCCTGACCGTCCCCGCTGCCCCCCGACAGCCGGATCCACGAGCCGGGGACGCCGTGCCAGGGCGAGCCTCTAGCATGGGCGACGACGTCGACGAACGGAGAAATGTCCCGTGATCACCGCGATCGTGCTGATCGACTGCGCCACCGACTCCATCCCCGAGGTGGCCGAGACCCTGGCCAACCTCCCCGGCGTCAGCGAGGTGTACTCGGTGGCCGGCCACGTCGACCTCATCGCCATGGTCCGGGTCCGCGAGTTCGAGCAGATCGCCCAGGTCATCGCCGGCAGCATCTCGAAGGTCCCCGGCGTGCTCAACACCGAGTCGCACATCGCGTTCCGGGCGTACTCGCGGCACGACCTGGAGGAGGCGTTCGCGATCGGGCTGGCCAGCGCCGACTGAACGCGCGGCGGCCGGCCCGCCCCGGAGGACGGACCGGCCACCATCGGCCGTACGACGTCAGCTGAAGCTCGGAGCCGGCGTCTCAGTGGTGCCCGGAGCCGGCGACTCGGTGGTCGTGCCGCCTGGAGCCGGGGACTCGGTGCCACCCGGAGTCGGGGACTCGGTGCCACCCGGAGCCGGCGTCCCGCTGCCACCCGGGCTGGGCGTGCCGCTGGCGCTGGTCTGCGGGACCGGGACGCCCAGGGTCTGGGCCAGGGCCACCAGCGCGTCGTAGTGCGCCTGGAGGACCGGCAGGGCGTCCTGGGCCAACTGGACCACCGACTGCTCGGAACCCTGCGAGATCTCGGTCTGGGTGGCCTGGATGGCCTGGACGTGGCCGGCCAGCTCGGCGGTCACCCACGCCTTGTCGAACGCGGCGCCGCTGAGGTTGTTGAGCTTGTCGACCACCTTCTGCTGATCGGCGGTGGGCTCGGACGGCAACTTCACGTTCAGCTGCTGCGCGGTGCTCTGCACCGTCTGGTCCAGCTGGGTGTGGTCCGTCACGAACTGCTTGCCGAGGTCCTTGACCTGCTGGTTCTGGCCCTTCTGCTGCGCCAGGTTGCCGGTGACGATCTCCGCCAGGTTCACCTGATGCAACGCCTGCAGGTACTGGGTGTCCTGCGTGGACGGCTGTGCCGCGGCCTGCGCCGCCGCTGCGGGCGCCAGCCCGACCACCACCAAGGCGGCCAGCAGTCCGAGGCGTTTGATACCCAACATGTTTCCCCCCCTTTTTCGTTGGACCGCACGGATACCCGGCTGACCGGGGTTATTCCTGCGATTCCACCCGTCCGGGTCGGGGGCGACGGGGCCGCACAGTGGGCCCGGCGGGTGACACGGGCGCGGAAGGGGACGGCACCGACCCGGGGGCCGGAAACGGACGTGGCGCCCGCCGGAGATCCGGCGGGCGCCACGGTCGGGTGTGTCGGGCGGTCAGCGACGGCTCTCGCCGCTGCCGATCTCCTCCCGCTCCGGTCGGGGCTCGACCGGCGGGTGCCCCGGCGAGACCGGCGCCTCGGCCGGCTTCTCGATCGGGTAGAAGAAGCCCCGGATCGCCGGGCCGAGGGCACCGAGCCGGTTCATCTTCTTCGGCACGACCCAGCCGACGTAGTCGAGCTCGCCGTGCCCGTCGTGGCCGTCGACCGCGGTGAGCGGCTGGTGGACCTCGACGAACCGGCCGTCCGGCAGCCGCTTGATGATGCCGGTCTCCACGCCGTGGGCCAGCACCTCCCGGTCGTGCTGCTGAAGACCCAGGCAGATCCGGTACGTGACGTAGTAGGCCAGCGGCGGGACGATCAGCAGACCGACCCGGCCCGCCCAGGTCATCGCGTTCAGGCTGATGTGGAACTTGTCGGCGATCACGTCGTTGGCGCCGGAGAGGGTCAGCACGAGGAAGAAGGCCACCGCCATCGCGCCCACCGCGGTCCGGGCCGGGACGTCCCGGGGCCGCTGGAGCAGGTTGTGGTGGCGGTAGTCCTTGAGGCGGCGGGCCTCCAGGAACGGGTACATGAGCGACAGGCCCACCAGGATGCCGGGCAGCACGACCGTCGGCCAGAAGATCGGCGGGATGACGTACCCGTCGCCGATCGGGATGCTGATCTCCCACGCCGGCATCAGCCGGGTCGAGCCGTCGAGGAACATGACGTACCAGTCGGGCTGGCTGGCGGCCGAGACCGTCCATGCCTCGTACGGGCCGAAGTACCAGATCGGGTTGATCTGGAAGAGGCCACCCATCAGCGCGATCACGCCGAAGACGACCATGAAGAAGCCGCCCTGCTTGAGCGCGTAGCGCGGGAACATCCGCTCGCCGACCACGTTCTCGTTGGTCCGGCCGGGGCCGGGCCACTGGGTGTGCTTCTGCTTGAAGACCAGGCCCAGGTGGACGCTGATCAGCGCCACCAGCAGAGCCGGGATGAGCAGCACGTGGGCGATGAAAGCCCGGCTGATGAGGATCGCGCCGGGGAACTCGCCGCCGAAGATCGACGAGGTGACCCAGGAGCCGATCACCGGGATCGACAGCATGATGCCGGAGGCGATCCGCAGGCCGGTGCCGGACAGCGCGTCGTCCGGCAGAGAGTAGCCGGTGAAGCCGGCCAGGAAGCCGACCCAGAACAGCAGCGAGCCGATGATCCAGTTCGTCTCCCGCGGCTTGCGGAACGCGCCGGTGAAGAAGACCCGCAGCATGTGCACCACGATCGAGGCCATGAAGAGCAGGGCCGCCCAGTGGTGCATCTGCCGCATGACCAGGCCGCCCCGGACGTCGAACGACAGGTTCAGGCTGGAGGCGTACGCGGCCGACATCGGCGTGCCCCGCAGCGGGGCGTAGCTACCCTTGTAGACCACCTCGGTCATGGCGGGCTCGAAGAAGAAGGTCAGGAAGACACCGGTCAACAGCAGCACGACGAACGAGAAGAGCGCGATCTCGCCGAGCAGGAAGGACCAGTGGTCCGGGAAGACCTTGTTCAGCAGCTTCCGCAGCGGCGTGGCCGCCTGGAAGCGGTCATCCAAGGCTCCGGCCGTCCTGGCCGGCACCGCTGCTACGTCAAACTTTCGGCGCTTCATGGCCGCTCCCAGAAGTCGGGACCGATGGTCTCGGTGTAGTCGGACTTCGCCACGAAGAAGCCCTCATCGTCCACCTCGATCGGCAGCTGCGGCAGCGGCCGGTTCGCCGGGCCGAAGACCGGCTTGGCGTTGTCGGTGATGAGGAACTGCGACTGGTGGCACGGGCAGAGCAGACGGTTGGTCTGCTGCTCGTAAAGGCTGGCCGGGCAACCGGCGTGCGTGCAGACCTTGGAGAACGCGACGTAGTTGCCCCACATGTAGTCGCCGTGACCCTTGCGTGCGTTGGCGGCCCGCGACTTCTGCGCGTCGTCCTCGCGCAGGTGGATCAGCAGGGTCGGCGAGTCGGCGTGCTTGTTGCTCACGCCGTCCTTGATACCGGGGAAGACGGTGATCTGGCCGCCCGCGCTGACGTCCGCCGGGCGGATCGGCCGGCCGTCCTGGCTGACCAGCCGGATCTTCGTCTTGCCGCCATCGGCCGGCGCGAAGCCGGTGGTGAACATCTGGTTGTTCTTGTGCGGGTTGGAGATCAGCCCACCGACCAGCGGGGCCGCGACGACCGCGCCGACCGGCGCGAGGCCGGCGAGCAGCGAGATGCCGAGCAGCGGCCGGCGCCGGACGCCCATCTCGTCGGCGAGGTAGAGCATCGTCTCGCCGGTGATCCTGCGCTCCTCCGGCGGACCCGGCTGGTCGTGCCGATCCTGGATCGAGACCTCCTTGGGCAGCAGCTTCTTGCCCCAGGTGAGGATGCCGAAACCGACGGCCAGGAGCGCGACGCCCAGGGTGAGGCCGAGCAGCGGGGTGTAGTACTTGTCCCCGCCGCGACCGGGCTCCCACTGCCACGGCCACCAGATGTAGATGACCAGGAAGGCGGTCGCGGCCAGGCCGGTCAGCAGGAAGAACGAGGCGACCGTACGGGCCAGCCGGCGCTCGGCCTTGGTGCCGGGGATGACCTGCGGCTCGTAGTGGACGATCTCGATGTCGTCCCGCCGGGCGCCCTCCCGGACGATGTCGAACCGGGACACCCGGGGGTCCATCACGTCGAGCGGCTCCCGGCCCTGCGGGGCCTGGTGCTCGGTGTGGGTGCTCATGCCGTCACCTCGCTACGGGCGGTGCCGCTGGCCGGCACCACAGCACTGAAACGAATGATCCGCCCGGTCACGACTTGCCCGCAATCCACAGGCTCGCGAAGACCAGCGCGACGATGCCGACCAGGAAGATCGCCAGACCCTCGGTGGACGGCCCGTACCGGCCCAGGTTGAAACCGCCCTGGTCCTGGTTGTGCTTCAGGTTCTCCTGGATGTAGGCGATGATCTGCGCCTTCTGCTCCGGCCGCAGCTGGTTGTCGCCGAAGACCGGCATGTTCTGCGGGCCGCTCAGCATGGCGGCGTAGATCTGCCGGTCGCTCGCGGGCTTCAGGCTCGGGGCGTACTTGCCCGAGGAGAGGGCGCCGCCGCCACCGCCGAAGGCGTGGCACTGCGAGCAGTTGATCCGGAACAGCTCACCACCGGCGGAGATGTCCGCGCCCTGGTGCAGGTTGTTGCCGGCGGGCACCTGCGGACCGCCGCCCAGCTCCTGGATGTACTGGCCGAGCTGGCGCACCTGCTCGTCGGTGAACTGCGGGGGCTTCCGCAGGGCCTGGGCTTCCTGCCGGGCCATCGGCATCCGGCCGCTGCCGACCTGGAACTCGACCGAGGCCGAGCCGACGCCGATCAGGCTCGGCCCGCGGCCCTCGACACCCTGGGCGTTGCGACCGTGACAGGTCACACAGCTCACGTCGAACAGCGCCTTGCCCTCACCGGCGGCGGCGCTCAGCGGCGGGTTTTCCTGCGCCTGCACGCCGGGGGCGAAGACGGTGTAGGCGCCGCCGGCCAGCGTCAGCGCGGCGATCAGCCGGACCGCGGCGCCCAGCCGGCGGCGGCCCCTGCTGCGCGCCACGGGCCGCCCGCGCAGCCGCGCGAGCAGACCGCGTCGGCGGTCGTTGTCAGAAGTCATGACCTGTGTCCTTAACCGGTTGGACCTTGTCTCAGGGGACGGAGCAGCGGCGCGGTTCGTGACGCGCCAAGATCACTGGAGCCAGTAGATCATGGCGTAGAGGCCGATCCACACGACGTCGACGAAGTGCCAGTAGTACGACACGACGATCGCCGACGTGGCCTGCGCCGGGGTGAACCGGCCCATGGTGGTGCGGACCATGAAGATGATGAAGGCGATGAGACCGCCGGTCACGTGCAGGCCGTGGAAGCCGGTGGTGAGGTAGAACATCGACCCGTAACCGTCTCCGTTGATCTTCACGCCCTCGTGGACCAGGTTGCGGTACTCGTTCGCCTGGCCGAGCACGAAGATCAGACCCATCACGAAGGTGATCGTGAACCAGCGCCGCAGGGCGTGGACGTCACCCTTCTCCGCGGCGAAGACACCGAGCTGGCAGGTCACCGAGGACAACACCAGGATCACCGTGAAGGTGGTCGCGTACGGGATGTTCAGGATCTCGGTGTGCTTCTCCCACTGCTCCGGCGCCGCCGCGCGGATGGAGAAGTACATCGCGAACAGCGCCGCGAAGAACATGAGTTCGCTGGAGAGCCACACGATCGTCCCGACGCTGACCATGTTGGGTCGGGTCAGGGAGTGGATCCGGCTCTTGTCAATGGCTGGGGCCGCAGTCACGCGGTCATTATTGCCCTTGACCGGGACCGGCGATCAGCGGGGTGGCAAACCTGCGCCATCCGTGGCCCGATCGGGGTGGTCCGGTTCGCCTGACCTACCCTGAAAAGCGTGCTGCACGTCGATCCGATCTTCGCCGCCACCTCGGTCGCCCCGTCGACCCTCGCGGTGGGGGGCGAGGCCGTCCCGCCACCCTTCACCATCGCCCGGGTGTTCACCGAGACCCGGCTGGACAGCTGGCTCACCCTCGGGCTGGTCGTCGCCGCCGGGCTCTACCTCTACGGCGTGTACCGGATGCGGCTGCGCGGCGACCGCTGGCCGGTCCTCCGCACGGTCGCCTTCCTCGGCCCGGGCCTGGGCGGCATCGCGCTGGTCGCCGCCAGCGGGCTCGAGGCGTACGACACCGCGCTGCTGTCGGTGCACATGGTGCAGCACATGGTGCTGGCGATGGTGGCGCCGATCTTCCTGGCCCTCGGCGCGCCGGTGACGCTCGCCCTGCGCACCCTGCCGGTGCGCCCGCGCAAGCGGCTGCTGGCGATCGTGCACAGCCGGATCGCCCGGGTCTACAGCTTCCCGCTGGTGGCGTTCGCCATCTTCGTGGCGAACCCGTTCGTGCTCTACTTCAGCGACCTGTACCGCTACACCCTGCAGCACGCGTGGGCGCACGAGCTGGTGCACGCGCACTTCATCATGACCGGCTGCGTCTTCTTCTGGCCGCTGCTCGGCCTGGACCCGCTGCCCGGACGCTGGCCGCACCCGGCCCGGGCGCTGCTGATGCTGCTGTCGGTGCCGTTCCACACCGTGCTCGGGCTCACCATCATGCAGAGCACCACGCTGCTCGGCGGGGACTGGTACCCGTCGTTGCACCTGGCCTGGTCGAACCCGTGGAACGACCAGGTGGTGGCCGGCGGCATCCTCTGGGCCGGCGGCGAGTTCGTCAGCGTCACCATGCTGGCCGTGCTGGTCGTCCAGTGGGTGAAGCAGTCCGAGCGGGAGGCCCGCCGGGTGGACCGCGAGCTGGACCGCCAGGAAGCTCTGCAACGCGCGGCCGAGTCGCCCGCCTGACCATCCCGGGGGTACGCCCACCCGGTCCGCCAGGGCGGGCCGACCGGCCCGATGTGACGACCGCTACCATCAGCGGGCAGCTACGAGGTGGGAGCCAAGCCAGCCATGAGTGAGCGCAGCGAACGAATCATCAGGCTCAGTGCGATGGTGCCTCATGACGGCACGGAGCGAAGCGGAGTGCCGGCATGAGCGATCGTCTTTGCACCGTCCTGCTCTACAGCGACGACCCCGAGGTCCGCGACCGGATGCGGCTGGCCGTCGGCACCCGGCCCGCGCCGGGGCTCCAGATCGAGTTCGTCGAGGCCTCCGACTACGCCGGGTGCGTGCGGCTGGTCGACGACTACGAGATCGACCTGCTCCTGCTCGACGGTGAGGCCACCCCGGGCGGCGGCATCGGCATCGCCCGCCAGATCAAGGACGACCGGGACGACGCCCCGCCGACCTGCGTGGTGATCGCCCGGGCGGCCGACCGCTGGCTGGCCGCGTACGCCGAGGTCGACGCGACGCTGGTGTACCCGCTCGACCCGGTGACCACCGGCACCACCGTGGCCGAGCTGCTGCGGCGTACGCACGCCGCGGCCTGACCCGCCCGCCCGGCGCCACGGCATCGCGGCCGGGGCGCCGCCGCCGTTGCTCACCCGCACCACCATGCCCGCTCGGGAGGCCCGCCATGGGCGAACGGACCTGGCCGCTGCTGCTCAACGCGCTGCTGCGCGGTGAGGAGCTCACCACCGCCGACACCGCCTGGGCGATGGACGAGATCATGACGGGTGCGGCCAGCCCGGCCCAGGTCGCCGGTTTCGCCGTGGCGCTGCGCGCGAAGGGTGAGACCCCGGCCGAGCTGGCCGGCCTGGTGGAGGCGATGCTCCGCCGCTCGGTCGAGGTGGTGCTGCCCGAGGAGCTGCGCCGGACCGCCCTGGACGTGGTCGGCACCGGTGGTGATCTCGCGCACACGGTCAACATTTCCACCATGACCGCGCTCGTCGTGGCCGGCGCCGGGGTGCGCGTGGTCAAGCACGGCAACCGCGCCGCCTCGTCCTCCTGCGGCACCGCCGACCTGCTGGAACACCTCGGCATCCCGCTGGACCTGGGCCCGGAGCAGGTGGCGCGGTGCGTCGACGAGGCCGGCATCGGCTTCTGCTTCGCGGCCCGGTTCCACCCGGGGATGCGGCACGCCGGCCCGGTCCGCCGGGAGATCGGCGTGCCCACCGCGTTCAACTTCCTCGGTCCGCTGACCAATCCGGCCCGGCCGCGGGCCGGCGCGGTCGGCTGCTTCGACCTGCGGATGGGGCCGGTGATGGCAGCCGTCTTCGCCGAACGGGGCGACTCCGTGATCGTGATGCGCGGCGAGGACGGGCTCGACGAGTTCACCACCGCCGCGCCGACCCGGGTCTGGGTGGCGCAGCAGGGCACCGTGAGGGAAGCGCTGCTGGACGCGGCCGACCTCGGGGTACCCCGGGCCACCCTGGCCGATCTGCGGGGCGGGGACGCGACGTACAACGCCGCCGTGGCCCGGCGGCTGCTGGCCGGCGAGACCGGCCCGGTCCGCGACGCCGTGCTGGTGAACGCCGCGGCGGCGCTGGCCACCCAGGGGCCGCTGGACGGGGACCTGACCGAGGCGCTGCGGGCCGGGATGGCCACGGCCGCCGAGGCCATCGACTCCGGCGCCGCCGCCGGCGCGCTCGACCGCTGGCTCGAGGTCGCCCGCTCGCTCTGACCCACCGCTGCGCCAGCGACCCGTGCCGGAAACGCCGCGTCGGGGGCGACGGTCAGGTCCGAACCGGATCGTGTCGGACCGGCGTGCCAAACTACACGGGAGTAATTTGCCGTTTTCCGCCGATGGCGGCGCTGCCCGTCGGTGGGCACCGGAGCGAGAGGAGCCGCCCGTGTCGGACCGCGAGCTCTACTGCGACACCTGCGAGGGCGTTCAGCCGTTCGAGGCCCCGCCCTGCGTCGACGGCCACGGCGCCGACTGCCCCGAGCTGGCCTGCACCGGCTGCGGCGCGGCCGTGCTGATCGCCACTTTCACCTTCTCCGCGCCGCGCCTGGACGTCCAGGCGCCGCGCCGCTCGGCACCCCACCGCCGGGCCGCCTGACCCACCGACCACCCAGCCGGCGCAGCGCGGCGCGCAGTCGGTCGTCGGCGGTCCTGCCGTCTCCCCGCCCAGCCGGGTGGCAGCTGTTCGGTCACCGCCTTTGCTCTGCTGCACCCCACGCAACACCGGTTGTCCGGATACCGGACGGCTGGTGTTGCCGTCGCTGCAGCAGAGCAAAGGGGCCGGGTCGGTGGTCCGGTGCCGGGCGGGCACCGGCTCCCGGCACCACCTTGGCGAGGCGGCCGGGGAAAAGGCGAACGGCCCGCGTCCGGAGGACGTCGGGCCGTTCGGGAAGCCGTCAGCTCAGTGCTCGGCGGTGCGGCGGGTGCCGCTGTAGTACTCGAAGAGCAGGCCGCAGGCGGCGAAGATGACCGTCACCAGGCCCAGGCCCAGCAGCCAGAACTGCCAGAAGACCAGGCCCAGACCGGCGATCGCGGCGGCCAGCGCCAGCCCGAACGGCCAGTAGCTGCCGGGGCTGAAGAAGCCGACCTCGCCCGCGCCGTCGGCGATCTCGGCGTCCGCCCGGTCCTCCGGGCGCAGGTCGATGCGGCGGGAGACGAACCAGAAGAAGCCGCCGCACATCGAGCAGAGCAGGAAGGACAGCAGCAGCGCCACCGTGCCGACCCACTCGACCCGGCCGCCCTCGCCGTACGTCCAGGCGCCGTAGAGGATCGCGACGCCGAAGAGGAACGTCCCGACGATCAGGAAGATTTTCCACTCGGTCTTCATGCCGGATCCCTCAGCTTCCCGCGCCGGCCGAGGCGCCGCTCGGATTGAAGTTGTCCTTGTCGCGCCGGGTGTTGAACGGCTCGGTCTTCGTGGCGTACTCGGGCTCGCCGATCGCCTTGAGCGCCTCCTGCGTCGACTTGCCGGCCTTCTTGGCCGCCAGGAACTGCTCGTACTTCGCCGGCGAGACGACCCGCAGCTCGAAGTTCATGAAGGCGTGGTAGCTGCCGCACAGCTCGGCGCACCGGCCGACGTACGCGCCCTCCTGGTCCAGGCTGGTGACCTCGAAGGTGTTCCGGATGTTGCCCGGCATGACGTCCCGCTTGAACAGCAGCTCCGGCACCCAGAAGGAGTGGATGACGTCGCGGCTCTGCTCCTCGAACCGGATCGACTTGCCGGTCGGCAGGACGAGCACCGGGATGACCTCGCTGGTGCCGAGGACCGAGGCGACGGTGTTGGCGTCGCGGCCCTGGCCGTCGCGGTAGTTGAACTGCCAGTTCCACTTGAAGGCGACGACCTCGACGGTGACGTCGGGGTTCTTCGACTCCTTGTTCACGTCGGTCTGCACGATCGCCGTGTAGTAGAAGAGCACGGAGACGATCAGGACCGGCGCGATGGTGTAGAGGAACTCCATCGGCATGTTGTAGCGGGTCTGCACCGGCAGGTCGTTGCCCCGCTTCCGGTAGCGGATCACGCACCAGAAGATCAGGCCCCAGACGAAGACGCCGACCGCGAGCGCCGCGATGCAGGACGCGATCCACAGGTCGTACATCCGGTGCGACTGGGGGCTGATGCCGCCCTGCGGCCAGCCGAAGCCGCCGAACGTCTTGCCGACGTCACAGCCGGTGAGCAGAACCAGCAGCGCCGCTCCGCCGAGACCGAGCCCGGCGAGTCGACCAGCACCACGCCGCCGGCGCCCATCGGCTCCTGGGGAAGCGCTGTGCCGTACGGCCGTCGGCCGTACCTCCGAACTCCTTGCGACCACCTGGTCCTGCCTCCCTAGCGCGCCGCGGCGGTTGTTTCGTCAACACCGACGGCAAAGGCGTCACCGACGGTCGCAGATTACTCGACCATGACGGGCCTGACCGTGTTGGGGTCAGTGTCCGCCCCCATCGGGGGGATCTTGGGCGTATCGGCGCGATAGCGTGGACATTCGTGAGCGCATCCCCGGTCTACCTGGACGCGGCCACCGCCGCGCCGCTGCACCCGGTCGCGCGGCAGGCGTTGCTGGCCGCGCTGGACGACGGCTGGGCCGACCCCGGCAAGCTGTACAGCCAGGCCCGCCGGGCCCGCCAGCTGCTCGACGCCGCCCGCGAGGCCACCGCGCAGACCCTCGGCGTCCGCGCCGACGAGCTCTCCTTCACCCCCAGCGGTACGACCGCCGGGCACGCCGCCGTGCTCGGCGGGCTGGCCGGCCGGCGCCGGGTCGGGGCGACCCTGGTGCACTCCGCGATCGAGCACTCCGCGGTGCTGCACGCCGCCGAACGGCACGTCGCCGCCGGCGGCGCGGCCGTCCCCGTACCGGTGGACCGGGCCGGCCGGCTCGACCTGGACGCCTGGTCGGTGGCGGTCCGGGCGCCCGGGGTGGCGTTCGCCGCGCTGATCGGGGCCAGCCACGAGGTGGGCACGGTGCAGCCGGTGCCGACGGCCGCCGCCGAGTGCGCCGACGCCGGGGTGCCGCTCTACGTCGACGCCGCCCAGCTGATCGGCCGGGTCCCACTGCCGGCGGGCTGGTCGGTGCTCAGCGCCAGCGCGCACAAGTGGGGCGGACCGCCCGGCGTCGGGCTGCTGGTGGTCCGCAAGGGCACCCGGTGGGAGTCGCCGTTCCCGGCCGACGAGCGGGAGTCGGGGCGTACCCCCGGGGTGATGAACCTGCCCGCGGTGGTGGCGGCGGCGGCGAGCCTGCGCGCGGCGGCGGCCGACGCGGCGGCCGAGGCGACCCGGCTGGCACCGCTGGTGGACCGGATCCGGGCCCGGGTGCCGGCCGAGGTGCCGGACGTGGAGGTGGTCGGCGACCCCGTCGACCGGCTCCCCCACCTGGTCACCTTCTCCTGCCTCTACGTGGACGGGGAGGCGTTGCTGCACGCGCTGGACCGGCGCGGCTTCGCCGTCTCCTCCGGGTCCTCCTGCACGTCGTCGACGCTGCGGCCGTCGCACGTGCTGGAGGCGATGGGGGTGCTGTCGCACGGCAACGTCCGGGTGTCGCTGCACCGGGAGACCACCGAGGCGGACGTCGAGCGGTTCCTCGCCGAGCTGCCCGGCATCGTCGCCGACCTGCGTGCCGAGGCCGGGGTGGTGGGGCTGTGAGCGGGCCGGACGAGGTGCTGGACTGCCGGGGCCAGCGCTGCCCGCTGCCGGTGATCGCCCTGGCCCGCCGCCTGCCCGACCTGCCGGTCGGCGCGGTGCTCCGCGTCCTCGCCGACGACCCCGCCGCGGCCGTCGACATCCCCGCCTGGTGCCGCATGCGGGGGCAGGAGTTCCTCGGCGCCGTGACGGGCGGGTCCAGCTACGACGTCCGGCGCAGCCGGTGACGGGTCATGCGAGATAGCTGAGGATCGCCGGCAGGGGGTCGATGTCGACCGCGGTGTCGACCACCAGGCGGGGGCCGATGATGGGCTCGTACTGGGCGCGGCGGAGCAGGGTCTGCTCCCAGGTGGGCAGGAGCGGGTCCGGCTCGGCGGGCAGGCGTGCCTCGACCCGGCGGCGGTGCTCGGCCTCGTCGCCGCAGTGCACCTCGATCACCCGCAGCGGCACGCCGGCCCGCTCGGCCAGGTCGTGCCAGAGGCCCCGGGCACTGGCCACCGGGTTGACCGCGTCGACGACCACGCTCAACCCCAGCCCGAGCTGCACCTCGGCCAGGCCGGCGACCGCGCCGTACGCGGCTATCCCGGGCACGTCGCCGACCAGGCCGAACCGGGCCATGGCCCGCTCGACCGGGTCCACCGGCAGGACCGGGGCGCGCAGCGCCGCGCCGACCCGGACGGCCAGCGTGCTCTTGCCCACCCCGGGCAGCCCGGCGAACGCCACCAGCACCGGACCGGCGGCGCCGGCCGCGCCGGGCCGGACGGCGCCCGGATCCACCGCGCCGGAGACGCCGCGGTCGGGTGTGGCGGAGGTCATGGGAGCAGGTGCGGCCGCACGTCCTCGGCGGCCACGTCGCCGTACGACTCGGCGAGGCGCTTCACGAACAGGTCGCGGCGGACCTCGTACTCCTGGGTACCGACGGTCTCCAGGACCAGGGTGGCGAGCAGCGAGCCGACCTGGGCGGCCCGCTCCAGGCCCAGCCCCCAGGACAGGGCGGTGAAGAAACCGGCCCGGAATCCGTCCCCGACGCCGGTCGGGTCGACGGCCTGGATCTCCCGGGCGATCGGGACGTGGATCGTCTCGAAGTCCCGGCCGGCGATCTCCGCGCCGTCCTTGCCCAGCGTGGTGACCCGGACCTTGACCCGCTCCAGCAGCTGCGCGTCGGTGAGACCCGCCTTGCTCTGCAGCAGCGACTTCTCGTAGTCGTTGGTCAGCAGGTACTCGGCACCGTCGATCAGGCCGAGCACGTCCGCGCCGTCCATCCGGGCGAGCTGCTGGGACGGGTCGGCGACGAAGGCGTACCCACGCTCCCGGCACTCCGCCGAGTGCCGGATCATCGCCTCGGGGTCGTTGGCGCCGACCAGCACCAGGTCGAGGCCGCCGAGCCGCTGCGCGACCGGGGCCAGCTCGATGTTGCGGGCCTCGCTCATCGCCCCCGCGTAGAAGGAGGCGATCTGGCACATGTCGGTGTCCGTGGTGCAGACGAAGCGGGCGGTGTGGGCCATCTCGCTGACGTGCACCGAGTCGCAGTCGACGCCGTGCCGCTCCAGCCAGGAGCGGTAGTCGGCGAAGTCGGGGCCGACGGCGCCCAGCAGCACCGGCCGCAGCCCGAGCTGGGCCATGCCGAAGGCGATGTTGGCCGCCACCCCGCCCCGGCGCAGCACCAGCTCGTCCACGAGGAACGACAGCGACACCTTGTGCAGCTGGTCGGCCAGGAGCTGGTCGGCGAAGCGACCGGGGAAGCTCATCAGGTGGTCGGTCGCGATCGAGCCGGTCACGGCGATCTTCATGTCAGCCCTCGGGGTCGGCAGCACGGCGCCGGTCAGCCTACCGGCCCGGTCGGCGCGCCGGTCGCGGGTCGGTCGAGAACCGGTCGACCCACGCATACCCGGACGTCACCGCCCGGACACCCGGCGGCGCGAAAAAACGGCGGGATCACTCGAAGAGAGTGATCCCGCCGTTTTCGTCACGTCACCCGTCGGCCCGGTGCGGGCCGGCCGGCTCGGCGCGACGTCGACTCAGCTGAACGAGTCGCCGCAGGCGCAGGAGTTGCCGGCGTTCGGGTTGTCGATGGTGAAGCCCTGGGCGTCGATCCGGTCGGCGAAGTCGATCGTCGCGCCGGCCAGGTAGGGGGCGCTCATCCGGTCGACGACAACCTCGACACCGTCGTAGTCGGTGACGACGTCACCGTCGAGCGACCGCTCGTCGAAGAAGAGCTGGTACCGCAGGCCGGAGCAGCCGCCCGGCTGCACCGCGATCCGGAGCCGCAGGTCGTCGCGGCCCTCCTGCTCGATCAGGGCCTTGACCTTCTGCGCCGCGACGTCGGTGAGGACGACGGAAGTAGGGGCCTTGGCCTCGGTCGACTCGGTCTGCGCTGGCGTGGTCACGTGGAAATCTCCCTGCGCGGTATGGGTCCGGACGCACTGGCCAACGTCGCGCGTCGCCCAGTGATTCCCGGTGTGGTCCAGATCTGATCGTACGCCGCCCCGGCGGGAGTCACCTCCACTGGCGTGGTCCGGCGCGGGTGAGCCGCGCCGCAGGCCAGCGGGCCCCTCAGCGGCTCCACTGCCGGGCCAGCCGGGCGCCGAGCGCCCGCAGCCCCTCGACGGGCCGGCCCATCGCCGCCGCCACCCCGCCGCCTTCCTCGCCGCCGAAGTGCTCCACCAGGCTGTACGCCTCGGTCACCCCGGCCGCGGCGGCCTCCCGGCGGCCGGTGCTCACCCGTCCGGCCAGCACCACGCAGGGCACGCCGCGGTCCCGGGCGGCCCCGGCCACCCCGGCCACCACCTTGCCGCGCAGCGACTGGTGGTCGAAGGAGCCCTCCCCGGTGATCACCAGGTCGGCGGCGTCCAGCGCGGCGTCCAGCCCGATGGCCCGGGTGACCAGGCCGATGCCGGACTCGCACCGGCCGCCCAGGGCCAGGATCGCCGCGCCCAACCCGCCGGCCGCACCCGCGCCGGGCAGCGCGCCGAACCCCGGCGGGCAGCCGGGCAGCTCGCGTTCCAGCACGGCGGCGAAACGCTCCAGCGCGGCGTCGAGGAGCAGCACGTCGGACCGGGTCGCACCCTTCTGCGGGCCGTAGACGTTGCTGGCGCCGTGCAACCCGAGCAGCGGGTTGTCCACGTCGGTGGCGGCGACCAGGGCCACCCCGCGCAGCCGGGGCGCGCCGTCCAGCGCGGCCACCGCGGTGAGCGCCGCTCCCCCGTACGGCAGGGCGTGGCCCGCCTCGTCGAGGGGGGTGACGCCGAGCGCGGTGAGCATGCCGGCGCCCCCGTCGTTGGTGGCGGAGCCACCGAGCCCGATCACCACGCGCCGGGCCCCGGCCTCGACGGCGGCGGCCACCAGCAGCCCCAGCCCGTACGAGGTGGCGGCCTTCGGGTCGCGCTCGGCGGCGGTGAGCAGGTGCAGCCCGCACGCCTGAGCGCTCTCCAGATAGGCGGTGCCGTCGTCGGTGAGCAGGATCTCACCGGCGGCCGGCCGGCCGAGCGGATCGACGGTCGGCACCGGCAGCCGGCGCCCGCCGAGCGCCTCGGCGAGGACGGCGACGAAGCCGGGGCCGCCGTCGGCGAGCGGCCGGATCAGCAGTTCGTCGCCGGCGGCCACCTCTCGCCAGCCCTCGGCCACCGCGGCGGCCACCTCCTGGGCCGGCAGGGTGCCGGCGAACTTGTCCGGGCAGAGCAGCACGCGCATGCCCAGCAGTGTGGCAGCCCACATCTGGAGCGGCTGCGCGCCGGCCACGCTGTGGGACCATGGGAGGCGTGACTTCGACCTGGGTTGAGCCCTCCAACACCGCCACTGCGCTGCTGCTCCTCGGCCGCGGCAGCGACCCCGCCACCGAGCGTGGCGTGGAGTGTCCGGGTGACCTCCCCGCGCCGAGCGACCCGGACCTGGTGGCCCGGGCGGCGGCGGCCAAGGCCGCGCTCGGCACGAAGGTGTTCGTGCTGGGCCACCACTACCAGCGCGACGAGGTGATCCAGTTCGCCGACGTGACCGGCGACTCGTTCAAGCTCGCCCGCGAGGCGGCGGCCCGGCCCGACGCGGAATACATCGTCTTCTGCGGCGTGCACTTCATGGCCGAGAGCGCGGACATCCTCACCTCGGACGCCCAAAAGGTGATCCTGCCGGACCTGGCGGCCGGCTGCTCGATGGCCGACATGGCGGTGCTGTCGCAGGTCGAGACGGCCTGGGACGTGCTGACCGAGCTGGGCATCGCGCAGGACACCGTCCCGGTGACCTACATGAACTCCTCGGCCGACATCAAGGGCTTCGTCGGGCGCAACGGCGGCGTGGTCTGCACCTCGTCGAACGCGAAGCGGGCGCTGGACTGGGCGTTCGAGCAGGGGTCGAAGGTGCTCTTCCTGCCCGACCAGCACCTGGGCCGCAACACGGCCGTGCTGGAGATGGGCTTCTCGCTGGACGACTGCGTGCTCTACGACCCGCACAAGCCGAACGGCGGGTTGACCCCGGAGCAGCTGCGCGACGCGAAGATGATCCTCTGGCGCGGGCACTGCTCGGTGCACGGCCGGTTCACGCTGGACAGCGTCAACGACGTCCGGGAGCGGGTGCCGGGGGTGAACGTGCTGGTGCACCCGGAGTGCCGGCACGAGGTGGTCACCGCCGCCGATCACGTGGGCTCGACGGAATACATCATCAAGACCATCGAGGCGGCCCCGGCCGGCTCGGCGTGGGCGGTCGGCACCGAGCTGAACCTGGTCCGCCGGCTGGCGCTGGCCCACCCGGACAAGCAGATCATGTTCCTGGACAAGGCGGTCTGCTACTGCTCGACGATGAACCGGATCGACCTGCCGCACCTGGTGTGGGCGCTGGAGGAGCTGGTCGCCGGCCGGGTGGTCAACCAGATCACCGTGGACCCGGACACCGCGCACCACGCCCGGGTGGCGCTGGACCAGATGCTCGCCCTGCCCGGGGCGGACACCCCGCCGCCCACCGCCGCTTGATCACGGTCGGTCACGTCGCTGGTACGGAAACGCGCCGGACACCCCGGTTCGTGCCCTCGCTGGTGATGTGACCGATTCCATTTTCGTAACGGAGGGCTATGCTGCCGGGGCGACAACACATGCCGGCCGTTTTCACCTGGCCGCGTTTCGGGTAGCGATGCAGATCGTGAACCCCACCATCTACCCGGCAGCACCAACGCGCTGGAGGTTGCGTTGACCGACGACGTCCTGGTCGTACACGGAGGCACTCCGCTGGAAGGGCGGATCCGCGTGCGCGGCGCGAAGAACCTCGTTTCCAAGGCCATGGTCGCGGCCCTGCTGGCCGACTCGCCCAGCCGGCTGTTCGACGTGCCGCGGATCCGCGACGTCGAGGTGGTTCGCGGCCTGCTCGGCCTGCACGGGGTGAAGGTGAGCGACGGCGAGGAGGACGGCGAGCTCGTCCTCGACCCGTCGAACGTCGAGAGCGCCAGCACCGACCAGATCAACGTGCACGCGGGTTCCAGCCGGATCCCGATCCTGTTCTGCGGCCCGCTGCTGCACCGGCTCGGCCACGCCTTCATCCCCGACCTGGGCGGCTGCCACATCGGCCCCCGCCCGATCGACTTCCACATCCAGGCGCTGCGGGAGTTCGGCGCGACCGTCGACAAGACCCCCGAGGGGATGCACCTGTCGGCGCCGAACGGGCTGCACGGCACCAAGTTCGCCCTGCCGTACCCGAGCGTGGGCGCCACCGAGCAGGTGCTGCTCACCGCGGTGATGGCCGAGGGGGTCAC
Organism: Micromonospora sp. NBC_00898; assembly: GCF_045207895.1. Classification (NCBI taxonomy): domain Bacteria; kingdom Bacillati; phylum Actinomycetota; class Actinomycetes; order Micromonosporales; family Micromonosporaceae; genus Micromonospora; species Micromonospora sp. NBC_00898. Next base: position 395,860 of record NZ_CP108775.1, on the reverse strand, counting down.
CGAGCTGCGCAACGCGGCTGTGGAGCCGGAGATCATCGACCTGATCTGCATCCTGCAGAAGATGGGCGCGATCATCAAGGTGCACACCGACCGGGTGATCGAGATCCAGGGCGTGAAGAAGCTGCACGGCTACACCCACCGGCCGATCCCGGACCGGATCGAAGCGGCGAGCTGGGCGGCGGCGGCGCTGGCCACGCGCGGGCACGTCGAGGTGCTGGGCGCGCAGCAGGCCGACATGATGACCTTCCTGAACGTCTTCCGCTCGGTGGGCGGCGAGTACGAGGTGACCGACGCCCGCCCGCCGAAGCTGGGCGACCCGGGCCAGGAGGGCGGCATCCGGTTCTGGCACCCGGGCGGCGAGCTGAACGCGGTGGCCCTGGAGACCGACGTGCACCCCGGCTTCATGACCGACTGGCAGCAACCGCTCGTGGTGGCGCTGACCCAGGCCCGGGGCCTGTCGATCGTCCACGAGACGGTCTACGAGCAGCGGCTCGGCTACACCGAGGCGCTGAACTCGATGGGCGCCAACATCCAGGTCTACCGGGACTGCCTCGGCGGGACCCCGTGCCGCTTCGGTCGGCGCAACTTCAAGCACTCCGCGGTGATCGCCGGCCCGAGCAAGCTGCACGCGGCCGACCTGGTCATCCCGGACCTGCGGGCCGGTTTCAGCCACCTGATCGCGGCGCTCGCCGCCGAGGGCACCTCCCGGGTGTACGGCGTCGACCTGATCAACCGCGGCTACGAGGACTTCGAGGCGAAGCTGGCCGACCTGGGCGCGCACGTCGAGCGTCCGTAACGTCACACCGCTCCTCCCGCGCCCGGTGCACCCGCGATGTGCACCGGGCGCGGCTGTTTGGCTACTCTTCACCACGTGCCGTCGCTGTTTCGCCGCAAGCCCACCGACCTCGTCGAGGATTCCGTCACCCAGGTGACGACCGACGAGGCGTCCGCCGCCGCCCGCACCCGGGGCTACACCCCGAGCAAGAAGGAGCTGGGCCGGGTGACGCCGAAGCGGCCGACCGCCGGCCGCCGGACCAGCGCGCCGAGCCGCCCGCTGACCAAGGAGGAGGCCCGGGAGCAGCGCCGAACTGCCCGCGCGGAGGCGGCCTCGGAGTTCCGTCGCGAGGGCGGCCCCCGCGACCGGGGACCGGAGCGGCTGCTCGCCCGCAACGTGGTCGACTCCCGGCGTACGGTCGGCACCTGGTTCTTCGGCGGGGCGCTGATCGTGCTGGTCGGCTCCAACCAGGCCATGCCGCCGATCGTCCGGTTGGTCTCCAACGTGCTGTGGGGCGCGCTGGCGCTCGGCGTGGTGGTCGACTCCGTGCTGATCTGCCGCAAGATCAAGAAACTGATGCGGGAGCGGTTCCCGAAGAGCGACCAGAAGCTGGGCTCGCTCTACCTGTACGCGATCATGCGGTCGATCACCTTCCGCCGGATGCGCGCCCCCGCGCCGCAGGTCGACATCGGCGACAAGATCTGATCCGAACCCGTTCGGTACGAGGCGCTCGCGCCGGGCACCTTCGCCGTCCTGGTGATGGAACACCCGTGAGCCGCACACCCGGTCAGCCGGTGACCGCCGGAGCACGGTAGAGCCGGGCCACGACCTCCTCGATGTCCGGCTCGACGATCGAGATGTCGCGCAGCGTGGCCAGGCCGGCGAGCCCGGCGACCACCTCGGCGACGCCCGCCGATTCCAGGGCGAAGACCAGCCGGTGGCCGTCCGCCTCCACCCGGTGCAGCGGCGCGCCCGGCAGCGCCGGCGGCGCGGCGAGGGCGGTGTCCAGCTCGGCGACCACCAGCCGGCGGGAGCCGTACCGGCTGTGCAGAGCGGCGATCGAGCCGTCGTGCACCACCCGGCCGTGGTCGATCACCACGAGGCGGCGACACAGCCGCTCGATGTCGGCCAGGTCGTGGGTGGTGAGCACCAGGGTGGTGTCGCCGGCCCGGCCCAGCTCCCCCAGGAAGCCCCGGACGGCCTGCTTGCTCACCACGTCCAGCCCGATGGTCGGCTCGTCCAGGAAGAGCACCTCCGGGCCGTGCAGCAGGGCGGCGGTCAGCTCGCCGCGCATCCGCTGGCCGAGCGAGAGCTGCCGGACCGGGGTGTCCAGGAACTCGTCGAGGTCGAGCAGGTCCCGACAGCGACGCAGCCGGGCCGCGTGCTCGGCCGCCGGCACCCGGTAGACGTGCCGCAGCAGGTCGAACGAGTCGCGCAGCGGCAGGTCCCACCACAGCTGCGAGCGCTGGCCGAAGACCACCCCGATGCGCAGCGCCAGCCGGGTCCGCTCGGCCACCGGACGCAGGCCACAGACCCGGACCTCCCCCGCCGACGGCATCAGCACGCCGGTGAGCATCTTCAGGGTGGTCGACTTGCCGGCGCCGTTGGGCCCGATGTAGCCGAGCATCTCGCCGCGCTCCACCCGCAGGTCGACCCCGTCGACGGCGGCAACCACCCGCTTCTCCCGGCGCAACCGACCGGCCTTGACCCGGACGGTGAACTCCTTGCGCAGCTCGCGCACAAGGATGACCTCTGTTTGTGACTGCGGGGCTCGCAAGCTCACTCCTCGCACTGCACGATGACGACCTGGCTCATGACCCCGTGCTCCGGTAGTGGCGGATCCCGACCCGCCAGGCCGCGGCCGCGACCGCGGCGGCGACCAGCGCGACCGCCGGCGACGCCCAGCCGACCCAGGCCGGCAGGCCGAGCGGGTCGGGCCGGCCGAGCAGCGCCAGCGCCGGGTGGTAACTGACGAAGGCGAAGCCCATCCCGTACGCGAAGAGCGTCCGGAACCAGCCGCCGTAGATGGTGACCGGGTAGGACGTGAAGTCCCGCCCGCCGTAGGTGACCGAGTTGGCCAGCTCGCCCGAGTCGATCCAGTAGAACGACACCGTCGCGGTGGTCACGAAGACCGCGCCGAAGAAGACCACCCCGGCGAGCGGGGCGACCACGACCAGCAGCAACCGGCCCGGCGTCCAGTCGATCCCGGCCGAGGTGACCGCCACGACCAGCACGGCCAGGCCGAAGACCGCGCGGGACACCTTGCGCACCGGCAGGTCCATCAGCAGCAGCTGGGGCAGCGCGCCCAGCGGGCGGACCAGCACCGCGTCGAAGAGACCGGTGCGGACGTACCGGGGCAGCCGCTCGATGTTGCCGACCAGCAGATCGGCGGTGGCGAACGCGAACGACGAGAGGCCGACGATCACCAGCGCCTCGCGCAGGGTGAACCCGCCCAGCTCCCGGGTGACCCCGAAGAGCACCAGCACGGTGACCACGTCGAAGACGGTCGCCCCGACGTTGCCGACCAGGTCCACCACGAACGAGGTCCGGTACGCGGTCTGCGACCGGGCCTGCGCCCCCAGCAACGCCCGGTACGCGGCCAGCCGGTCAGCCACCCTGCACCACCAGCCGGCGTTCGGCCCGGCGCTGCACCAGCCGGCAGGCGGCGAGGATCAGCACCGCCCAGCCGACCTGCAGCCCCACCAGCCCGAGCTGGGCCGGGGGCGGCTCCCGCTCGACCAGCACGTCGAGCGGGGTCTGGAGCAGGCTCGGGAACGGGGTGCCGTACCAGAGCGCGTGCTGGAACCAGCCGGGCAGGAAGCGCAGCGGGAAGTACAGCCCGGCGAGCACCCCGGAGCTGAGCGTCCAGAGGATCATCGCGCCCCGCACGTCCTGCAGCCAGTACGCGGTGGCGTTGAGCAGGAACCGGCAGCCGAAGCAGAGCACCACGGCGATCAACACGGAGAGCACGAAGAGCGGCACGGTGGCCCAGCGACGCGGCAGGTACACGTCGAAGAAGAGTGGGCCGACCAGGACCGGCGGCAGTAGCCGGGAGAGCGCGGCGAACCCCGCGCGGCCCAGGTCGGTGGCGAGGTAACTGGTCACCGGGTGCACCGGCCGGAGCAGGTCGCTGGCGACCTCCCCGGTCCGGATCCGGTCCGCCAGGTCCGTCCAGCCCCAGAGCAGGATCACCGCCAGCAGGCCCTGCCCGGCCCAGACGAAGGTGGCCAGCTGCGCCCGGTCGTACCCGGCGACGGTGCCGGCCGCGCCGACCGCGGCGAGGAAGATGTAGCAGCGCAGGAAGCCGAAGACCGTGTTGGTGACCACGCCGGCGAAGGCGGCCTGCCGGTAGGTGGCATGGCGCCGGAAGCCCGACACGACTATCGCGCCAAATGTCCGAAACCATCGGGTAACGTTTGCATCCGTGGGCGGCGCCACAGTGGCGGTGACAGAGCCCACGCCGCTACCCTCCATCCGCAGCCCCGACGTGCTGGACCGGGCGACTCTACCGGCGCGTGGGGTGCCCAGCGCGCCAATTTTCAACGAGGTGACACCGCCGTGAGCGAGCGACGCGAGCCGGCCCCGGGGCCGCGCCGCGCGGGCGGCGACCGGGTGCCCCGATGAGCGGCGGCTACGACCGCTGGCCCGAGCCGGCCGAGCCCGCCTGGGCCGCCGAACCGACCACCGAGTGGCACCCCCAGTTCCCGGGCCAGCGCTACCCCGGCGACATCGGCATCGAGTACCTGACCCCGCCCGCCCCGCGCGGGCGCGCCGTCGTCGGGCGCGCCGAGGTGCAGCCGGTCAGCCCCGCCCCGGGTGGCCCGCGCGACGACGCCCACCCGGTCAGCCCCGCCTCGGACGACCGACGCGGCGCGTACCCGGTCAGCCCGGCTCCCGGCGACCGGCGCGGCACCTACCCCGTCAGCCCCGCCCCTGAGGACCGGCGCGGCACCCACCCGGTCGGCGCGGCCCCGGACGACCGACGCGGCGCGTACCCGGTAGTTCCGGGCGGCGGTGACCGGCGCGGCACCCACCCGGTCGACCCGGCCCCCGGCGACCGGCGCGGCGCGTACCCCGTGGGCCCCGGCGGCGGTGACCGGCGCGGCGCGTACCCGGTGATCCCCGGTCCGGACGCGCGGCGCGGCGCGGCGGACGGACGCGGTCGGGACGACCATCGCGGCACGCCCGACGGCCGCGAGCGTCCGGCCTGGCCGGACCGGCGCGACGACGTGGACGCCCCCTATCGGCGGCCCCGGCCGGACGGACGCGCCGAGGACGGCCGTACCGGCGACGACGCCCACCGGCGCGGCGCGGCGCAGCCCGGCGAGCGCGCCGACCACGGACCCGGCCGGTACGACCGGCGGGCGCCGGAGTGGACGGTCGACCGCGGCCGCGCCGCCGGCTGGCACGGCGACCGGCACGACCAGCCGTGGGGACGCCCGGAGTCCGGCCGGCGCACGCTCCCGCCCGACGGCGGCGCCCAGCGGCCGGTCTCCCCCGCACCGGAACCCGGCTGGCTGCCCGAGCCCGACGAGTTCCCGCGCCGGCCCCACCCGGCCGACCGGCGGCCCGACGCGCCGACGCGGTCGGAGCGGCGCTGGGGCACGCCGCCGGCCGACGGGCGGCCGACCGCCGCGCCGCGTGGGCCCGCGGACCGGCCGGACCAGGCTTCCGACGGCCCGCCGCCCCGGGAGCGCGACCCGCGCCGGGACGTCGCCGCGCGGGCCGAGACCTACCGCGACGCGCCTGCGGCGCCCGAGAGCGACGGCCTGCGCCGGCCGACCGTGGACCCGCACCGCCCGGCGCCCGGCCGGCTGGCCGGACAGCACGGCGACCCTCGTCCCGTCGGCCGGCCCGCCGCCGTCACTCCGGACGAGCGGCGGGACAGCGCCCGCCCCCAGGACGACCCCCGGTCGCGGCCCGACGCCGTCGACGAGCGGGCGGACTTCCCTCGCCGCCAGGGCGACCCCCGACCATGGTCCGACGAGCGGCCCGCCGAGCAGCGGGGCCGGACCGAGCCGGCCCGGTACCGGCCGGACGACGGGCCGCGCTCCCCGGCCGCACCGACGGGCCGGCCCGGCCCCGACGACCGGACGGCTCGCCCGGCCGACCCCGCGCCGCCCGGCCGGGACGAGCGCCGGCCCGCCGGGCCGCACCCGGACGGCTGGCAGCGCCACCCGGCCGGGGAGACCACTGCCCGGTACGACGGCCGGCGCCCCGAGTCGGGTGCCCCTCGACCCGACGACCGGCACCGGCCGGAGGACCGTCCCGCGTACCACCGCCCCGAGGAGCGGCAGGGCCACCCGGCCGAGCGGGGCACGGCCCGGCCGGCCGACGGTTGGCGTCCTCCGGCGGAGCCGGCCGCCCGGACCCGGCCCGACGAGGCGCCGAGCCGGCCGGTCGACTCCCCGCCGAACCGACACGACGACGGCCGACGCCCACCCGTCGAGCCCGCCGCCCGGGCCCGGCCCGACGACCGGCCGGTGGCGCCCACCTCGGCCGCCCCGGTGTCAGGCGGGCCGGCGTACCCGGTCTCGCCGGCGGACCAGCCGCGCCCCCGCGACCGTGCCCCGCAGCCGGCCCCGCCGGACGAGCCGACGCCGACCTCCGCGCCGCCGGCCGCCGGGCTGCGGCTGGAATTCCTCCCCGGGCCGGCGCGCACGCACGGTCCCGCCGGCCCGGACGCCGACGACGACCGGGCGGCCACGCGGCCGGCCGCGGGCCGGCACAGCGGGACGCACCCCGACGCCGACGCGCAGGCCCGCCCGGCGCCGCCGGCGTACCCCGGCCCGGCCGGACCCTGGCGGGACGAGCCGGGCACCCGGGCCGAGGACGGTACGAGGATCCCCGCGGCGCCCCGGCCGGTCTCCGCACCGCCGAGTCCGGTGTCCGCGCCGCCCGCCCGGCCGGTCGCCCCGCCGGCACCGGAGTCGGCGCCGCCCGCCCTCCCGGCGCCGGTGTCCGCGCCACCGGTCGCCGAGCCGGTCGCGCCGGCCGTCCCGTCGGCGCCGAGGTCGACGCCCCCGCCCGCCACGCCGCCAGCGGAGCGGGAGGATCCGGCCGGCCCGGTGCCCGTCGACGCCGCGCAGGCGGCTCCGCCCGGTCCCGTCGAGGAGGGCGAGGCGTGGTTCGGGCCGAGCCGCCCGACGCCGTCCTCCGAACCGGCCACGCCGACGGTCGCCGCGGAGCAGCCCGTTCCCGCGCCGCGGGCCGAGCCGGACCCCGCCGGTCCGCCCCGGTCCGCCCCACCGGCGTACCGGCCCGCCTCCGCGCCACCGGCGTACCAGCCCGCGCCACCCGCCGGGCAGGTCAGCGCCCCACCGGCAGCGCAGGTCAGCGCGCCGCCCGCCGAGCAGGTCAGTGCGCCACCGGCCCACTCGGCCCAGGTGGCACCCGCGCGGCCGATCTCCGCGCCGCCCGCGTCCGGGCCGGTCCCGCCGGCGCCCACCCCGGCCCAGGCCGGCGGGCGGCATGCCGGGACGGCCGGCACGTCGGCCGGGTCCGTCCCCGTGTCCGCCGCGGAGGGCCACCCCGCGCCGGGGCCGTCGGTGCGGCCGGTCTCCGCCCCACCGGGCGCGCCGTCGACCGCGCCGCCGGCAGTCCCCGTCTCGGCACCGCCCGCACCGGCGTCCGGGTCCGCAGCGCCCGTCTCGGCACCGCCCGCATCGGCGTCCACGCCCGCAGAGCCCGCCTCGGAGGCGCCCGCACCGGCCGACACGTCGGCGCAGCCCGGGGCCGGGCCGGCGATCCCGGTGTCGGGGCCGCCCGCGGAACCGCTGACGGCCGCTCCGGCACCGGAGTCGGACACCACCGCCGAGGCCGCAGAGCCGGCGGAGCCGCCGGCACCGGACCCGGAGCAGGCGCTGGCCGCGTTCCGGTGGCGGCTGGACCCGGAGACACTGCGCGAGGAGGCGACCGATCCGGCGGAGCTACGGGTCGTCCGGGACGGCCTCACTGCCAAGCTGGGGACCGCCCTCGACAACCGGAGCCGGGCCCGCCTGCTCAGCCTCCGCTCGGTCGCCTCGCGGATCCTCGGCGACCTGGACGACGCGCTCGCCGACGGTCGGCTCGCGGTCACGTACGCGGAGGCCACCGGCGAGTTGCGGCGGACCGCGTTGGCGCGGGCCCGGCTCGCCCAAGTGCTGCGCTGGCGGGGCGAGCACGCGGAGGCGGACCGGCTCTTCGCCGAGGCGAACTCGCCGGAGCTGCCCGACCGGCTGCGCGCGGCGCTGCACGAGCACGCCGGCCGGTCCTGCTTGGACCAGGGTCGGCTGATCGAGGCGTGCCACCACTTCGAGCGAGCGCTGGACCTGCGCCAGGGTGCCGACCCGGAGCTGGTCGCGCGTACCGGGGTGGCGCTGGACGCGGTCCGGGAGCGGGCCGCGGCCGGCGGGTTCGGCCCGTGGCCGCGCGACCGCGTCGCGATGCTGCGCGGCGAGCGGCCCCCGGCGCCGACCTTCGACGAGGAGCTGGAGCTCTGGGGGTACGCCGACGCCGAGGGCGACCTGGTGATCGACCACCGGTACGCCGAGGTGCAGCCGTTCCACGAGGGACTGGCCTGGGTACGCCGTCCGGAGGCCTCCCGGTGGGCGCTGATTGACACCTCGGGGGCCGCCCTGATCGAGGCGAACAACGGCTACCGGGCGGTCGGGGCGTTCTCGGCGGGCCTGGCCTGGGTGTCGATGGACGGCAAGGGCAACTGGATGGCGGTCGACCGGACCAACATGGTGAAGGTCCCGCCGGGCTTCGAGGACGTCCGCCCGTTCCGGGGCGGCCTGGCGGCGGTCCGCCGGGGCGGTTGGGGCGCGGTCGACCGGGCCGGTCAGCTCGTCGTCCCGACCCGGTACCACGGCTTCCCCACCGCCCTGGCCGACGGCCGGTACGTGGACGGCTTCACCGAGGAGGGCCTGGCGGTGGTGGAGGTGGCCGGCCGTCGGGGAGTGGTGGACCGGACCGGCCGGGTGGTCGTCGAGCCCGCGTACCGGGCGCTGGTGATCCATTCGGTCGCCTTCCTGGTCGGCGACGGCGCCGGGCGGTGGGGCGCGCTGGACCGGCACGGCGAGCGGCTGATCGACCCGGTGCATCCGAGCCGCGCCGACGTGGTCGCGGAGATCGACCGGCTGCTCGCCGACACCAGCCCGGTGCTCTGACCGGACGGGTCACGCCTGCGGGGGCGGTCCCAGCAGCTCGATGCCGTTGCGGGCGGCGGCGTGCCGCTGCGGCTGGGCCGAGGAGACCTTCCGCGACTGGCTCGCGACCCGGATGCGCGAGCCCTGCTGGCCGGCTGAGCGTCACACCCGGTCACGCCGACGGCTGACCACCGAACGGCGGGACTAGGGTCAGGGTATGGAATTCCGACACCTGGGCCGTTCCGGCCTGATGGTCAGCGAGATCTCGTACGGCAACTGGATCACCCACGGCTCACAGGTCGAGGAGGACGCCGCGACCGCGTGCGTCCGCGCCGCCCTGGACTCCGGCATCACCACCTTCGACACCGCCGACGTGTACGCCGGCACCAAGGCCGAGGCGGTCCTCGGGCGGGCGCTCAAGGGCGAGCGACGCGAAGGGCTGGAGATCTTCACCAAGGTCTACTGGCCGACCGGCCCGGGCCGCAACGACCGCGGCCTGTCCCGCAAGCACATCATGGAGTCGATCGACGGCTCGCTGCGTCGGCTGCAGACCGACCACGTGGACCTCTACCAGGCCCACCGGTACGACTACAGCACCCCGCTGGAGGAGACGATGGAGGCCTTCGCCGACGTCGTACGCTCCGGCAAGGCGCACTACATCGGTGTCTCCGAGTGGAAGGCGTCGCAGCTCCGGGAGGCCCACCAGCTCGCCCGCGAGCTGCGCATCCCGCTGGTCTCCAACCAGCCGCAGTACTCGATGCTGTGGCGGGTCATCGAGACCGAGGTCGTCCCCACCAGCGAGGAGCTGGGCGTCGGCCAGATCGTCTGGTCGCCGATGGCCCAGGGCGTGCTCTCCGGCAAGTACCTGCCGGGTCAGCCGCCGCCGGCCGGCTCCCGGGCCACCGACGAGAAGTCCGGCGCGGGCTTCATCGCCCGGTTCATGACCGACGACGTGCTCACCCGGGTGCAGCGGCTCAAGCCGCTGGCCGAGCAGGCCGGGCTGAGCATGGCGCAGCTCGCCATCGCCTGGGTGCTGCAGAACCCGAACGTCTCCTCGGCGATCATCGGGGCGTCCCGCCCCGAGCAGGTGCACGACAACGTCAAGGCGGCCGGCGTGAAGCTCGACGCCGACCTGCTCAAGGCGATCGACGAGATCGTCGAGCCGGTCACCGAGCGGGACGCGGCGAAGACCGAGAGCCCAGCACAGCGGCCGTGACGCTCACCCGGGCCGGCGCGGCGTCCGCGCCGGCCCGGGCCCCGTCCCGGGTACGCCCGGCCGACGCCGCCCCGCCGCTGCGCGGCGGCTGCCGGTGGGCGGCGGCTGCCGGTGGGCGGCGGCTGCCGGTGGGCGGGTCAGCCCTGCCAGAAGCGGAGCAGGTCGAGGCCGAGCGAGTAGAAGCCGGGCGGCAGGCCGAGCAGGTCGGCGATCGCGAAGACGGCGCCGAAGAACCAGCCGCCGATCCGCGGGCTCCACAGCAGCGCGAAGAGCAGGATGAAGCCGTACGGGGCGAACAGTTCGTACGTCCGGCGGTGCTGCGGGCTCAGCCACGGCTGGATCATGTTGCCGCCGTCCAGGCCGGGCACCGGCAGCAGGTTGAGCACGCTGGCGGTGAGCTGGAGGAACGCCAGCAGACCCACCCCGGCCCAGAACTCCAGCGAGCCGCCGCTGCCGAAGCCGATCCGCAGGGCCGCCACCAGCAGCAGGGTGAACAGCACGTTGGTGGCCGGGCCGGCCAGGCTGACCAGGCTGTCCCGCAGCCGGCCGGGGATGGCGCGCTGGTCCACCCAGACCGCCCCGCCGGGCAGGCCGATGCCACCGAGCAGCACCACGATCACCGGCAGCACGATCGACAGCAGCGGGTGGGTGTACTTGAACGGGTTGAGCGTCAGGTAGCCCCGGTGGGCGATGTCCCGGTCCCCGGCCCGGTACGCGACCACCGCGTGGGCGTACTCGTGCAGGCAGAGCGAGACCAGCCAGCCCGAGACCACGAAGAGGAACACGTCGAACCGGACGTTGCCGTACCGCTGCCAGGCCAGCACCCCGCTGGTCACGAAGAGCGCGACCAGGGCGAGGAAGATCGGGCTGGGTCGGAACGCCGCCCGGGGCACCCCGAGCACCAGGGGCTCGCCGGGGCGGTCGTAGCCCATCATTCGGCCGGGGGAAGCAGGCTCATCCGGTACTCCACCCGGTCGTCCTCGACGAGCGCGACGGAGGTGACGCCGGACGCCGCGAGCTCCCGCCAGGTCTGGCCGATCCACGACTCGGCGTCCGCCTGACTCGCGAACGACTCCGCCGGTCCGTCCACCGGCTTGCCGTCCGTGCCCTCGTACCGCCAGCTCCACGCCATGCCGCGTCTCCCCTCGCCGCCGTCGTCCCCCTGGGACGTAAACCCCCGCAAGCGTAGTCGGCCGGACGCGGACCGGCCCGGCCGACCACGGTCCGGACGGGCGACCGGGTGGATCAACGGGATCGGCGCCGGCCGGTACGGTGACGCGGTGCTGACTCAAGGAGTGGTGCTCAGCGACCGCTATCTGCTGAGCGAACGCATCGCGACCGGTGGCATGGGTGCCGTCTGGCGGTGCACCGACACCCTGCTCGGCCGGGAGGTCGCGGTGAAGGTGCTGCTGCCGTCGCTGGTCGCCGACCCGGAGTTCACCACCCGCTTCCACGCCGAGGCGCGGATGATGGCCGCGCTGCGGCACCCCGGCATCGTGCAGGTCCACGACTTCGGCTCGGCGACGCTCGCCGACGGCAGCCAGGTCAGCTACCTGGTGATGGAGTACGTCGACGGCGAGCCGCTGGTGACCTGGGTCCGCCGGGCCGGCCGGCTCGACCCGGCCTCCACCATGTCGGTGGTGGCGCAGGCCGCCCAGGCCCTGCACGCCGCCCACCTCGCCGGGATCGTCCACCGCGACGTCAAGCCGGGCAACCTGCTGGTCAAGCGGGACGGCAGCGTGGTGCTGGTGGACTTCGGCATCGCCCGGTCCACCACCATGGCCGGGATCACCGCCGCCCACATGGTGCTCGGCACCGCCTCCTACATGTCGCCGGAGCAGGCGGCCGGCCAGCCGGTGTCGCCGGCCACCGACGTGTACGCGCTCGGCGCGGTCGCCTACTACTGCCTCGCCGGACGCCCGCCGTTCGAGGGCGAGAACCCGCTCCAGGTGGCGCTGCGGCACGTCCAGGACGAGCCGGAGCCGCTGCCGGCGGGCACTCCCCCGGCGGTGCTGGAGGTGGTCCGCCGGGCGTTGGCCAAGAGCCCCGCCGACCGGTACCCGGCCGCGTACGCGATGGCCGAGGCCGCCCAGGACGCCCGGGACGCGACGCTGGCCAGCGTTCCGGTGCCGCCCCGGCCGCCGTGGGCGGTGCCGGGCCCCGCCGTGGCCGGTCCCGCCGCGCTCCCGACGCCCGACCCGGCGACCCCGACGCCGACCGGACCGCCGCCGGCCGGCGTCGCGCCCCGGGAGTCGCGACCGGCCGCGCCCGGGCGGACCGACGGGGCCGCTCCGGCCGCCCACCCCACCCGGGCGCCGGCGGGACCGCCGCCCGGTCAGCCCACCGGCGGACCCGGGGCCCAGTCGGGCGCGTCACCCCGGGCCGGCGCGCCCATCTCCGCACCGCCGGCCCACCCCGGCGGCTACCCGCCGGGCGCCGCCGGGCCGCGGCCCGGCGGGTACGGCCCGCGGCAGGACGGCCACGACGCTCCCGGCGCACCGCCGACCCTGGAGGAGCCGGCGGGCGGTCGGCCGCGTCGGAAGCTGGCCCTGGCGGGCGCGGCGGGCGTCGTACTGGTCGCCCTGGTCGCGGTGGCGGCGCTGCGCCCGCCGGCCGGGCCGGAGCAGGAACGCCGGGCCGCGCTGACCGGCGAGTCGGCGCCGGGCGGCCCGGGGCAGCCGGCCCCCGCGGCCAGCGGGGACACCCCGGCGGCGACGCCGAGCCGGACCGGCCGGGCCACCCGGTCCCCGTCGGCCGCGCCGACCAGCTCGACGGACCCGGTGACCGCCCCGACGACCGGCCCGGCGGCGACCCAACCGGCCGGTGGCACGTCCGCGTCGCCGAAGCCGTCCGGCACGACGAGCGCCCCGGAGAAGCCCAACCCGTACACGGCCGGGCAGGCGTGCGGCAGCGGCTACCAGGTGATCGACTCGGCGGCGTTGACCGCGGGCGGGATCCGCAAGGGCCGGGTCTACCTGCTCTACAACGCCGGCAACGGCTACAACTGCGTGGTCACCCTGAAGGACACCGACGTCGGCCGGGCCACCACCGTCTCGGCGTACCTGGAGGTGCAGGGGAAGGCTCGCAGCACCGACAGCGGGGCGTTCGAGTACTACGCCGGCCCGGTCCGGGCGGCCGCCGCGGGGGCCTGCGTGAAGTGGGGCGGCGCGGTGGCCGGGGCCAGCTACGGCAGCCCGTTCGAGCACTGCGGCTGAGCCCGGCGTCCGCCCGTCGGCCGGCGCACGGGGTGGCGGGCGGCGACCCGCCGCACGGCCTTAAGGTACGGGCATGTCCGTTGACGGGTGGAACACGCTCCTGGTGCTCGGCGGTATCCGGTCCGGCAAGTCCGAGTACGCGGAATCCCTGGTCGCCGACGCGCCGACGGTCCGCTACGTGGCCACCGCGCCGGAGGGGGATCCGGAGGACACCGAGTGGGCGACCCGGCTGGCCGCCCACCGGGCCCGGCGGCCGGGCAGCTGGACGACCGAGGAGACCGCGGACGACCCGCGCCGGCTGGCCGACGTCGTCGCCACCGCCGGGCCGAACGAGACGCTGCTCGTCGACGACCTCGGCGGCTGGGTGACCGTCCTGCTCGACCCGGCCCACCAGCCGGCCGACGACACCGCGACGGTCGAGGAACTGGCGGCGGCGATCCGGGCCAGCGCCGCGCGGATCGTGCTGGTCAGCCCGGAGGTCGGGCTCTCGCTGGTGCCGACCACCCCGCTCGGCCGGGCGTTCACCGACGCGCTGGGCGCGACCAACCGGGCGGTCGCCGACGCCTGCGACGCGGTGGTGCTGGTGGTCGCCGGGCAGCCGAGCTGGCTGAAGCCGGGCGGTGCCCCGCAGGCCGCCTCGGTGCCCGCGCAGGCCGGCCCCGGTCAGGCCGGCGCGCCCGCACAGCCCACGCCGACCCGCCCCACCGCGGCGCCGGAGGCCGAGCTGCCGGAGGTGTTCACCCCGGCCACGTCACCCGCGCCGGCCCCCGCGCCGGTCGAGGAGAGCGCGGCCTGGGCCGCACCGACCATGGCCCTGCCGATGGTCGCCACCGGCCTGGTCATCCAGCCCGGCATGGAACTACCGATGCCCGACGACTACGCCGGTCCGCAGGCCGTCGACCGCCTCGCCACCCTGGACGTGACCGGGGCCGGGCTGGGGGTGCTGGAGCGGGTGGTCGGCTTCGCCGCCGCCACCCAGGGCACCGCCACCCCGGCGCCCTGGGCCTCGGTGCGGGTGCTGCTGCTGCGCGGCGACCACGAGGGCGGGGCCGCCGCCGGCACGGTGCCCGGCGAGTCCGCCCGCCGCGCCCGGCAGGCCCGCGCGGGCCGGGGCGCGCTGGCCCGGCTGGCCGGGGAGGGCGGCGCCGGGCTCCAGGTGGTCGAGGCACCGACCTCCGCGCCGATGGAGGACGGGCCGGCGCTGACCGCCGACGAGGTCGACTCCGCGCTGCGGTACGGCTGGCGGCTGGCCGAGCAGGCCGCCGACGCGGGCGTACAGCTGCTGGTGCTGGCGGCGTGCGGTGCCGGCACCGAGGCCGCCGCCGCGGCGGTGCTCGCGGCGACGGCCGGCGCGGAACCGCCGGCCGTGCTCGGCCGGGTGGTCACCGAGGCCGGCGAGTTCGACGACGCGGCGTGGATGACCCGCTGCGCGGCGGTCCGCGACGCGCTGCACCGCACCCGGCGTTCGCCGCGTGACGCGAAGGACGTGCTGGCCGAGCTGGGCGGCGGCGACATCGCCGTGGCGACCGGGGTACTGCTCGGTGCGACCGCCCGGCGGGTGCCGGTGCTGCTCGACGGGCCGGTCGGGGTGGCCGCCGGCATGATCAGCCGGGACCTGGCCGGGCAGGCCCGGCACTGGTGCCTGCTGCCCGACCACGGCGGCCAGCCGGGGGTCCGGCTCGCCGCCGACGTGCTCGGCCTGACCCCGCTGCTCGACCTGCGGCTCGACCTCGGCGAGGGGGCCACCGCGCTGGCCACGCTGCCACTGCTGCGCTCGGCCCTGGCGCTGGCCGCCACCCTGCCGGTACACCCGTCGCTGGGCGGCGACCCGGACGACGAGGAGGACTTCGTCGAGCCGGAGCCGGCCGGGCCCGGGCCGACCACCACCGGGCCGGAGTTCGCCGAGCCGGAGCCGGCGGGGCCGGGACCCACCACCGTCGAGCCGGAGTTCGCCGAGCCGGGCCCGACCGCCGAGCCGGACGAGCGGGTCGCGGTGCCGGACTCCCCCGGTCGGCGTGCCGACTGAGTCGCGGCTCGCCGACGGGATCCGCCTGGCGGTCACCACCTTCACCACGCTGCCGCTGCGCGCCGGCCGGGTCGACCGGGCCGCGGCGGGCGCCGCGATGGCGCTCGCCCCGGCGGTCGGCGCGCTGCTCGGCGTGATCCTCGCGGCGGTGCTGCTGCTGACCGTCGCGCTCGCTCCCCCGCTGGTCGCCGCCGGGGTCACCGTCGGCGTCGGCGCGCTGCTCACCCGGGGCCTGCACCTGGACGGGCTGGCCGACACCGTGGACGCGCTGGGGTCGTACCGGCGGGGCGCCGCCGCGCTGGAGATCATGAAGAAGCCGGACGTGGGACCGTTCGGCGTGGTCGCGCTGGTGGTCGTACTGCTCGTGCAGGCGGCGGTGCTCGCGGAGCTGGCCGGGCGGTCCTGGTCGGCGGCGTTCGCGGGTGTGGTCGCCGCGACCGCGGCGGGCCGACTCGGCGTCGCGGTGGCCTGCCGGCGCGGCGTCCCGGCCGCCCGGCCGGACGGACTCGGCGCACTGGTGGCCGGCACGGTGGGGCCGGTCGCGCTGGCCGCCGGGACGGCCGCCGTGGCGCTGCTGGCGGTGCCGGCCGTGCCCGGTCGCCCGTGGCAGGGGCCGCTCGCCGTCGTCGCCGCCCTCGCCGTCGCGGTCGGGTTGCTCCGGCACGCGGTACGCCGGCTCGGCGGGGTCACCGGGGACGTGCTCGGCGCCACCGTGGAGATCGTCACCACGCTGGTCTACCTGGGACTGGTGCTGTCCGGCTGAGCGTGGCCCGCCCGGCCGGGTAGCGTTCGTGACGACAGCACCGGCGCGGTCGATGGGGGACGGCATGCTCATCACGGACGACTTCCTGCCCGTACCTGTGCCGGAGTCGCTCGACGCGACCTACCTGGTGCCCATCGCCGGGCTGCCGAAGGTCAGCCCGAAGACGGCGGTGGAGGGCCTCGCGGGGCGGCTCGCCGAGCCGGTGCACGGGCTGGCGAAGCAGATGCTCGACAGCCCGCTGATGACCGTGGACACCCGGCCGATCGGTGAGTTCCCGGAGCTGCCGCCGGACCTGCTCACCGCGTTCGGCGCCACCGAGCCCCAGCTGGCCCGGCTGGCCGCCGCGACGCATCTGGTGGTGGTCCAGGCGGAATACCGGCCGGGCTGGCCGCCCGCGCACGAGTGGGCGGCCCGGGCCGTGGCCGCCGGCATCGCCGAGACCGTCGGCAGCGACGTGGTGGACGTGTTCGGGCTGCAGTTCCTCGATCCGGCGGCGGCGCTGCGCTCGCTCCCCGACGAGCAGGGCCGGATCCGGCTGGTCGACTGGGTGCTGGTGCCGTACTCCTCCGACGCCGACGGGCTGTGGTTCACCACGAAGGGGCTGCGCCGGTTCGGGCTGCTGGAGTTGCAGGCGCAGGGGGTGCCGGACCACCTCACCCGGGCGTGGGGCGCGGTGATGACCGGCGCCGCCCGGCGGCTGCTGCGGGACTGGACCGACGGGCTGGCCGGCGAGGAGGTGCCGGCGTTCGTGCAGCTTCCGGTGCTGGCCACGGTGACCGGGCACGACATCGCGGTGGCGTACGGCAATCCGGAGCAGCACGGGGCGACGGCGCCGGTGCTGCTGCGGCTGGAGCTGGACCCGGCGACGGACCCGGACGCCGACTCGTTCCTCAGTCTCAAGCCGCCGCCCGGCCACCCGGGGCCGGCCGGACGCTACTTCGCCGCCGCCTGCGCCACGCTCTTCGCCGGCATCCAGCCGGACGTCCGGTACGCCCGCCCGGGCGACGCGATGAGCAAGGCGATCGCCACCGCGCGGGCCGGCCTGGGCGAGATCCGGACCCGGTTCCTGGCCGGTCGACTGCCCGCCGAGACCCAGCTGGTGGTCAAGTACGGCCTCCCCGGCGACGAAGGCCCCGAGTTCGTCTGGGCCGGGGTGACCTCCTGGGAGACCCCGGAGCGGATCGTCGGGGCCAGCGCCAGCGACGCCGCCACCGACCCGACGGTGCGGATCGGCGCCCCCGTGGTGATCGAGGCCACCGACGTCGTCGACTGGGCCGTCCTCGACGGCACCGGCGTCGTCGAGGGCGGCTGGACCCAGGCCGTCCTCGACGCCGGCGAACCCCCCGCCGCCGACTGACCCGCCGTACGCGTCAGCCCGATCACCGCGGGCCGGGGGGTGGGGGGTTACCTGACCGAGGGGGTGACGAAGGGGGGACGGGTGACGCGCATCTGGGCGCGGCGGCCTCGGATGTCGACCTCGACCACGTCGTCGTCGGACAGCTTCGGGTCGGTGGACAGCAGGGCCAGGGCGATGCCCTGCTTCCTGGTCGGGCTGAAGGTGCCGCTGGTGACGGTGCCGACCTGGGTGTCACCGACGTGGACCGCCATGCCGGGGCGCGGGATCGCCCGATCGACCGCCACCAGGCCGCGCAGCGTACGCCGGGGACCGGCCGCCTTCTCGGCGAGCAGCACGTCCCGGCCCCAGAAGGCCGGCTTGTCCCAGCCGACCGCCCAGCCGGAGCGGCCCTGCACCGGGGTGATCTCCAGCGACAGGTCCTGCCCGTGCAGCGGGTAGCCCATCTCGGTGCGCAGGGTATCCCGGGCGGCCAGGCCGCAGGCGCGCAGCTCGTACGCCGCCCCAGCGGCGAGGAGCGCGTCCCAGACGGCGACCGCGTGCGCCGCCGGCACGACCAGCTCGTAGCCCAGCTCACCGGTGTAGCCGGTGCGGCACACGGTCAGCCCCACCCCGTCGAGGCTGGCGGTGGAGAAGCTCATGTAGCCGTGCTCGGTGGGCAGCCCCAGCGCGCCGAGCAGCTCGGCCGAGCGCGGCCCCTGCACGGCCAGCACCGCGTACGCCTCGTGCTCGTCGGTGACCTGGACCCCGGTCGGCGCGGCGGCGCGCAGCCGGCGGACCACCTCGGCGGTGTTCGCCGCGTTCGGGATCAGGAAAACGTGGTCATCGGCGTGCAGGTAGGCGATGATGTCGTCCACCACGCCGCCGGTGGCGTCGTCGCAGCAGAGCGTGTACTGCGCCTGGCCGGGGCCGATCCGGCCGAGGTCGTTGGTGAGGCAGGCGTTGACGAAGTCCGCGGCGCCGGGCCCGGTGACCCGCGCCTTGCCCAGGTGCGAGACGTCGAAGACGCCCACCCCGGTACGGACCGCCGTGTGCTCCTTGAGCACGCCGCCACCGGCGTACTCCAGCGGCATCTCCCAGCCCCCGAACGGGGCGAACTTGGCGCCGAGAGCGGTGTGCCGCTCGTGCAGCGGGGAACGGCGCAGCGGGGTCGCGGCGGCGCCGGAGGTCACGTCGGTCATGGGTGGCAACTTACCGGGCCTGAACGGCTGGTTAGCATCGGCGGGACCCGTCAGGACGATCGGCGGGACGCACCCGACGTCCGGCGGGTAGGTTGCCGCCGGAGACCTTCATCGCCGGTACGCGACGTCGCGACCGGCCCGGCCCGCCCGGAGTAGCTTCAGTGACATCGCCCAGCACCACCCTGAGCCTGGTCGACACCGACCCCGCCGAACTCGCCGTCGACGCCATCGTGATCGGCGTGCACAGCCAGACCGGAGGGCAGGACGCCACCAGCGGACCCGCCGGTAACCTGCTGCTGGCCAGCGGCGCGGAGAGCATCGCCGCCGCGTTCGACGGCAAGCTGACCGAGACGCTGGCGCTGCTCGGCGCGACCGGCGGCCCCGGCGAGGTGATCAAGCTGGCCACGCTCGGCACCGTCACCGCCACGGTCGTGGCCGCGGTCGGCCTCGGCCCGGAGCCGACCGGCGCCGCCCCCGCCCCGGAGGCCCTGCGCCGGGCCGCCGGCGCCGCGGTGCGGGCGCTCGCCGGCGCACCGCGGGTGGCGCTGGCGCTGCCGCTGCCGGACGACGCCGACGCCCCGGCCGCGCTGCGCGCGGTCGCCGAGGGCGCGCTGCTCGGCGGGTACCGCTTCGCCGGTTACAAGACCAAGCCGCAGCCGGCCCGGCGGGAGCCGGTGGCCGAGGTGCTGGTGGCGGTGCCGGACGCCGGAGACGCGACCGCCCGGGCGGAGATCAGCCGCGCGCAGGCGGTGGCCGGCGCGGTCCGGCTCAGCCGGGACTGGGTGAACACCGCCCCGAACGAGCTGCGGCCCCCGTCGTTCGCCGACGCGGTGGCCGGCGCCGCCCGGGACGCCGGCCTCGGCGTCGAGGTGCTGGACGAGGCGGCCCTGGCGGCCGGCGGGTACGGCGGCATCATGGCCGTCGGGCAGGGCTCGGAGGCCCCGCCGCGGCTGGTCAAGCTGACCTACACGCCGGAGGGCGGTGGGTCCGGCAAGCGGGTGGCGCTGGTCGGCAAGGGCATCACCTTCGACACCGGCGGCATCTCGATCAAGCCGGCCCAGGGCATGTGGGAGATGAAGTCCGACATGGCCGGCGCGGCGGCGGTCGGCGCGGCCATGCTGGCGATCGCGGCGCTCAAGCCGTCGGTGGCGGTGACCGGGTACCTGCCGATGGCGGAGAACATGCCGTCGGGCACCAGCTACCGGCCGGGCGACGTGATCAGCATGTACAGCGGCAAGAAGGTCGAGGTGCTCAACACCGACGCCGAGGGCCGGATGATCCTCGCCGACGCCATCGCGCGGGCCTGCGAGGACGGCACCGACTACCTCTTCGAGACCTCCACCCTCACCGGTGGCCAGGTGATCGCGCTGGGCAAGAAGATCGCCGGCGTGATGGGCACCCCGGAGCTCTGCGAGCGGGTGAAGGCGGCCGGCGAGGCGACCGGCGAGCCGGCGTGGCCGATGCCGCTGCCGGACGACGTCCGCAAGGGCATGGACTCGGATGTCGCGGACATCTCCCAGGTCAACGCCGGGATGGACCGGGCCGGTCACATGCTGCAGGGCGGCGTCTTCCTGCGCGAGTTCGTCACCGACGAGGTCGCCTGGGCGCACATCGACATCGCCGGGCCGGGCTACCACTCGGGCGAGGCCACCGGCTACTGGACCAAGGGCGGCACCGGCGTCCCGGTCCGCACCCTGGTGCACCTGGTCGAGGACGTCGCCGCCAACGGCTGACGGCCACCGCACGGCACGACGGGGCGCTCCCTGCGCGGGGGCGCCCCGTCCGCGTTCCCGCCCTCAGAACAGCTCGGGGCGGCGCTTGCGGCGTTCGTTGTAGTCGCGCATGCGTTGCGGGTAGCCCATCAGCCGGACGTCGTAGATCGGGAAGGCCAGCTTGCGGGCGAAGCGACGGGCGCCCTCCGGGCCGTCGATCCGCCGGCGGGTCCACTCGCCGTCGTCGGCGATCAGCATGACGGTGGTCTCGGTGACGGTCGTCCGCGGCTCGATGTACGCCTCGACGCCCCGCCGGGTCCGGACGAAGTTCTCCAGATGGTCCAGGTCGGCGCGGTCGGCACCCCGCTCGCGGCTCGCCACGCTCGTCCGCTTCCGTCGACGGAACAACCCCACCGGACGCTCTCCTCCCCCGTGCACCATCGAAGACGGTGCCAAGCGTACGTGTCCACGACGTGTCGTTGGGCACCTCACTACGCGCCCTCGAGCTGGGAGTGACAAGATGACCGAGGTGGGGTGTGCCTGTTACTCCGCCGTAACCCTCGATGCAGCGACGCGACCTGGGAGTTGGACGTGAGCGAGCCGAACGACGCAACCTTCGACATCGTCATTCTCGGAGGTGGCAGCGGCGGCTACGCGGCGGCGCTGCGTGCCGCCCAGCTGGACCTCTCCGTCGCGCTCATCGAGAAGGGCAAGCTCGGCGGCACCTGCCTGCACAACGGCTGCATCCCGACGAAGGCCCTGCTGCACGCCGCCGAGATCGCCGACCAGACCCGCGAGTCGGAGCAGTTCGGCGTCAAGGCCGAGCTGGTCGGCATCGACATGGCCGCGGTCAACTCGTACAAGGACGGCGTGATCGCCCGGCTCTACAAGGGCCTGCAGGGCCTGGTCGGCGGCGCCAAGAACATCACCTACGTGGCGGGCGCCGGCAAGCTGGTCGGCAAGAACGTCGTCGAGGTGGACGGCAAGCGGTACACCGGCCGCAACGTCATCCTCGCCTCCGGCTCGTACGCGAAGAGCCTGCCCGGCCTCGAGATCGACGGCGAGCGGATCATCACCAGCGACCACGCCCTGGTCATGGACCGGGTCCCGTCCTCGGTGATCGTGCTCGGCGGCGGCGTGATCGGCGTCGAGTTCGCCAGCGTGTGGAAGTCCTTCGGGGTGGACGTGACCATCGTCGAGGCGCTGCCCCGCCTGGTCGCCGCCGAGGACGAGGAGTCGTCGAAGGCGCTGGAGCGGGCGTTCCGCAAGCGGAAGATCAACTTCAAGGTCGGCAAGCCGTTCGAGAAGGTCGAGAAGACCGACAACGGCGTCAAGCTGACCATCTCCGGTGGCGAGACCGTCGAGGCCGAGCTGCTGCTGGTCGCCGTCGGTCGCGGTCCGAACACCGCCAACCTTGGGTACGAGGAGCAGGGCGTCAAGATGGACCGCGGCTACGTGCTGACCGACGAGCGGCTGCGCACCAGCGTGCCGAACGTCTACGCGGTCGGCGACATCGTGCCCGGCCTCCAGCTCGCCCACCGCGGCTTCCAGCAGGGCATCTTCGTCGCCGAGGAGATCGCCGGCCAGAACCCGGCCGTGATCGACGAGGCCGGCATCCCGCGGGTCACCTACTGCGACCCGGAGCTGGCGTCTGTCGGCCTGACCGAGGCGAAGGCCAAGGAGCAGTACGGCGACAAGGTCAAGACCTACAACTACAACCTCGGTGGCAACGGCAAGAGCCAGATCCTCAAGACGGCCGGCTTCGTGAAGCTGGTCCGCCTGGAGGACGGTCCGGTGGTCGGCGTGCACATGGTCGGCGCCCGGGTCGGCGAGCTGGTCGGGGAGGCGCAGCTCATCTACAACTGGGAGGCGTACCCGGCCGAGGTGGCGCAGCTCGTGCACGCCCACCCCACGCAGACCGAGGCCCTGGGCGAGGCGCACCTGGCCCTCGCCGGCAAGCCGCTGCACGCGCACGCCTGATCACGACAACCGCGGCGTCCGGCGACGGGCGATGATCCCACCAGGGGAATGAAGGAGTCTGGAGAACATGCCGGTATCGGTCACCATGCCCCGGCTCGGCGAGAGCGTCACCGAGGGCACCGTCACGCGCTGGCTCAAGCAGGAGGGCGACACCGTCGAGGTCGACGAGCCGCTCCTCGAGGTCTCGACCGACAAGGTCGACACCGAGATCCCGTCGCCTGCGGCGGGCGTGCTGAGCCGCATCGTGGTCGGTGAGGACGAGACCGCCGAGGTCGGCAGCGAGTTGGCCGTCATCGCGGGCGAGGGCGAGGCGGCCGGCGCGGCCGCCCCGCAGCCGGAAGCCCCGGCCGAGCAGGCCGCGGAGGCCGCCGCGCAGCCGCAGGCCGAGGCCGAGCAGCCGGCCGTCGAGGCGCCGGCGGCCCCGGCCGCCCCGGCACCGTCGGGCGAGGGCACCCCGGTGAAGATGCCGGCCCTGGGCGAGAGCGTCACCGAGGGTACGGTCACCCGCTGGCTCAAGCAGGTCGGCGAGACCGTCGAGGTGGACGAGCCGCTGCTGGAGGTGTCCACCGACAAGGTCGACACCGAGATCCCGTCGCCGGTGGCCGGCACCGTGCTGGAGATCAAGGTCGCCGAGGACGAGACCGCCGAGGTCGGCACCGACCTGGCGATCATCGGCGCGGCCGGCGCCGCACCGGCCCAGCCGAAGGCGGAGCCCAAGCCGGAGCCCAAGGCCGAGGCGAAGCCCGAGCCCAAGCCCGAGCCGAAGGCCGAGGCGAAGCCGGCGCCCAAGGTCGAGGAGCCGACCCCGGGCGTGTCGTACAACGAGCCGGCCGCGGAGGCGGAGACCGCCGCCCAGCCGGTCAAGGCCGAGCAGGCGGCCCAGCCCGCCGCGCCGACGCCGACCCCGCAGCGCCCCTCCGCCCCGGTGCAGGGCGGCGGCGAGGAGGCGGCCGGCTACGTGACCCCGCTGGTGCGCAAGCTGGCCAGCGAGCACGGCGTCGACCTCTCCTCGGTCAACGGCACCGGCGTCGGCGGCCGGATCCGCAAGCAGGACGTGCTGGAGGCGGCCGAGAAGGCCAAGGCGGCCAAGGCCGCGCCGGCTCCGGCGCAGCCGGCCGCCGCTGCCCCGGCCCCGGCGAAGCCGGCCGCGAAGCCGCAGCCGAGCGGCAAGCGGGGCACCACCGAGAAGCTGACCCGGATCCGCACGGCCATCGCCAAGCGGATGCAGGAGTCGCTGCACGAGATGGCGCAGCTCACCACGGTGATCGAGGTGGACGTCACCAAGATCGCCAAGCTGCGGGCGCAGGCGAAGGACTCCTTCCAGCAGCGGCACGGCGTGAAGCTGTCCTTCCTGCCGTTCTTCGCCCTCGCCGCCGTCGAGGCGCTGCAGGCGTATCCGATCGTCAACGCCCGGATGGACCTGGCGGCCGGGACGATCACCTACCCGGACGCGGAGCACCTCGGCATCGCCGTGGACACCGAGCGGGGCCTTCTGGTGCCGGTCATCCACAACGCCGGCGACCTCAACCTGGGCGGCATCGCCAAGCGGGTCGCCGATCTGGCCGAGCGCACCCGGACCAACAAGATCAGCCCGGACGAGATCGCCGGGGCGACCTTCACGCTGACCAACACCGGCAGCCGGGGGGCGCTCTTCGACACCCCGATCGTGCCGTCGCCGCAGTCGGCGATGCTCGGCACGGGTGCCGTGGTGAAGCGTCCGGTCGTGGTCAACGACCCGGAGCTGGGCGAGGTCGTCGCGGTCCGGCAGATGGTCTACCTGGCCCTGTCCTACGACCACCGGGTGATCGACGGCGCGGACGCCGCCCGCTTCCTGGTCGCGGTCAAGGAGCGGCTGGAGGCCGGCAACTTCGAGGCCGAACTGGGCCTGTAGAACCGGTAGCAACGCCCGCAGGGGGCGCGCGGCTCACGCCGCGCGCCCCCTGCGTCGTTCCGGCCCGGTCAGGCGGCCCGCAGGTGCTCCTCGGAGACCTGCCAGAGCCGGTCGGCGGCCTCGGGGTCGCGGGCGTACGGGGCATACCCGGTGCGGGTGCCGGGCTGGTTCGGTCCGGCCTCCTGGCAGTCCTCGAAGTACCGCCCGCCGCTGCCGTTCAGCAGCGGCGAGGTGGCGACCAGCACCGACGTGGCCGCGCCCTGCTCGGTGTTCTTCCAGCTGGGCGTCGTCTCGCCGCCGCTCTCGGCGCGCAGCCGGGCGAGGTCCTCCTCGCTGACGTAGCGCTGGAGGTTGGTGCGGATCGCCCCGGGCATCAGCGCGTTGCTGAGGATGCCGTCGTCGGCCCAACGCCGGCTGGCCTCCACCGCGAAGAGCACGTTCGCGGTCTTGGACTGCCCGTAGGCCGCCCACGGCTCGTAGGGCCGCTGCCGGAAGTGGATGTCCTCGAACACCACGGGCGAGCGCAGGTGCGCTGACGAGCTGACCGAGACGATCCGGGCGCCGCCGGCCGCGGCGAGGGCCGGACGCAGCCCGGTGGCCAGGGCGAAGTGGCCCAGATGGTTGGTGGCGAACTGCATCTCCCAGCCCTGCGGGGTCCGCATCTCGGGCGAGGCCATGATGCCCGCGTTGTTGACCAGCATGTGCAGCGGCCCGTCCCAGGTCCGGACGAAGGCGGCCACCGACGCCAGGTCGGCCAGGTCCAGCGGGGCCACCAGGATCCGGTCGTTGCCGGTGGTGCCGGTGATGTCGGTGGCGGCCTGCTGACCGGCGTCGACGTTGCGTACGGCGAGCGTGACGTCGGCCCCGGCGGCGGCGAGCGCGCGGGCGGTCTCCACGCCGATTCCGGACGCGCCGCCGGTGACGACGGCCCGGCGCCCGGTGAGGTCGATCCCGCGCACCACCTCCATGGCGGTGGTCTCGCGGGAGTACGGCGTGGTGACGGGTGTGCTGGTGGTCATGATCCATCCTTGTCGGTGGCGACGCGGACGCCCGGTCCGGCCGCTACGATGAGAATCGGAGGATCCTCCGTTACGGTCGAGACTAACCGGAGGCTGCTCCGCTTGCCAACCCGACCGCGCCCCGGCCGGTCGCCCCGAGGAGGAGACGTGCCCGACACCGGCCCCCGACCGCTGCGCGCCGACGCGCTGCGCAACCGGCAACGGCTGCTGGACGCCGCGGTACGCGCGTTTTCCCACGCCGGGCCGGAGGTAACGCTCGACTCGATCGCCCGGGAGGCCGGAGTCGGCATCGGCACCCTGTACCGGCACTTCCCCACCCGGGAGGCCCTGGTCGAGGCGGCCTACCGCAACGAGCTGGCCAAGCTCTGCGACGCCGCACCCGAGCTGCTGGCCAGCCTGCCGCCGGACCGGGCGGTACGCGCCTGGATGGACCGTTTCATCGACTATCTCTCCACGAAGCGGGGCATGGCGGACGCGCTCCGGCTGGTCATCGCCTCCGGCGCCAACCCGTACGCGCAGAGCCGGGACCGCCTGGTCGCCGCGCTCGGCCTGCTGCTGGCGGCGGGCGGCGCGGCGGGCACCGTCCGGGCCGACGTCGCGCCCACGGACGTGCTGGCCGGCCTGAGCGGGGTCTCCCTGGTCGCCGGCGAACCCGACCAGCGCGAACAGGCCGGCCGCCTGCTCGACCTGCTGATGGACGGCCTGCGGCACCGTCCGCCGGGCTGATCGGATTCACGCCCGCGACCCACCCGGCGCTGACAGACTCGGTCGGTGGGCGGCAAGCGGCGGCGCTGGCGGCTGGGGCCGGCGGTCCCGGTCGCCCCCGGCGCCCGGGTGGACAAGTTCGAGATCTTCTTCGACCTCGTCTTCGTCTTCTCGTTCTTCATCATCACCCGGGCCACCGCCATGAACATCACCGCCGCGAACCTGTTCCACGCGCTGCTGGTGCTCGCCGTGCTGTGGTGGTGCTGGGTGGTGCACAGCGTGGTCGCCACCCGGGTCAGGCTCGGCGAGGGCTTCGTCCCGGTGCTCACCGTTGCCGGGATGGCCGCCCTGTTCACCTTCGCGCTGGCGCTGCCCCAGGCGTTCCGGGACCCGCGGGGCAACGCGGCGGGACCGATGGTGGTGGCGGTCAGCTACGTGGTGATCCGCGGCGTGCACCTGGCGCTCTTTCTGCACGTGGCGCGGGACGACCCGAAGGAGCGGCGGCAGCTGCTCCGGTTCGCCCCGGAGCTGGCGACCAGCACCGCCCTGCTGCTCGTCGCCGCGCTGGTCCCGCCCCGGCTCCACGACGCCGGCATGGCCGCCCTGATCCGCGACGCGCTGTGGGCGGGCGTCGTGGTGCTCCAGTACACCACCGGGCTGATCGCGCGCACCTGGGGCTGGGACGTCACCTCCGCCGAGCACTGGACGGAACGCTACGACCTCATCCTGATCATCGCCCTCGGCGAGTCGGTCATCTCGGTCGGCGTCGGCAGCAACCTGCTCGGCCAGCCGCCGACCTGGCCGGCGGTCGCCGCGGCCGTCCTCGGCATCGTCTTCACCGCCGCGCTCTGGTGGGCCCACTACGACATGATCGGGCCGGCCGCGCGGATCGCGTTGCACGCGGCCGAGGGCGCTCCCCGGGTGACGATGGCGCGTGACGCGTACGCGTACCTCTACCTGCCGATGATCGCCGGGATCATCCTGTTCGCCCTCGGCGCGGAGGGGATCGTGCACCAGATCGCCGACCCCGCGGTCGGACCCGCCGAGCGGGCGCACGGACCGAGCGTGCCGCTGCTCTTCGGCGGGGTGGCCTGCTACCTGTTCGGCAACATGCTCTTCCAGCTCCGCACCCTGCGCACGCTCACCTGGACCCGGGTCGGCACGGTGCTGCTGCTCGTGGTCGGCATCCCGGTCGCCGACCGGCTGCCGGGGCTGGCCGCCCTGGGGTTGCTGACCGCCATCTGCGTGGGGATGGCCGTGGTCGAGGTGGTGGCCATGGCCGACGCCCGCTCGGCGCTGCACCAGGTGGTTTTCGAAGAACGAACCAGCAACGAGGCGCACGACGCCGCGTACCGGGCCCGCTGGCACGAGCCGGCACCCGACGAGCCGTCGACCTGACGGACCGGGCATCCCGCACGCGGGTGCCCGGCGCGGCGACGAGACCCGTATGCTCGCCGGAGCGTCGCGGTGCGCCCGGCACGAAGACCGCCGTGGGCATGGAGGCGCGGGACAGCAGGGGACATGTGCACCCATCCCACGAGCCGAACGGGCGGCTGACCGCCCTCGGCAACCAGTTGATCGAGATTCACCTCTGGCTCCGCGAGGAGCTGGCCCGGCTCCGTACGAGCCTCGACTCCCCTGGCGGCGACCTCCGGTCGTCGCCGGACCTGCGCGCCCACTGCCTGGGTTTCTGCGCGGCGCTCACCCGACACCACGGCGACGAGGACGGCGGCGCGTTCCGGGTCCTCGCCGAACGGGAGCCGGCGCTGCGCCCGGTCCTCGCCGAGCTGGCGGAGGACCACCGGGTGGTGACGGACATCCTGCGCCGAATCGAGGACCTGACGACCGACCCGGCCGCCGGCCGGGCGGCGGTCCGCGCCGAGCTGGACGGGCTCGCCGCGCTGCTGGAGTCGCACTTCACCTACGAGGAGAAGAAGCTGGTCGCCGCGCTGAACCGGGAGGCCGGCGGCAGCGTGGAACTGCTCGGCGTCACACGTCCCGGCCGGGAGACCACCGGCTGATCGCGGATTCGCCGGTCAGCAGAATCGGCGGTCCGGGCTGGCTTCCGCGCGGCGGACGCCGGATGCTGGGCCGATGGTGATCTTCTCCGTCCAGGCCCGACCCACCGACGCGGCGAGCTGGCTCGACCTGGCCCGCCGGGTCGAGGCCGCCGGCTACGACGCCCTGCTGGCCTCGGACCACCCCGGCTACGGCGCGTCGCCGTTCGTCTCGCTGGCGGCAGCGGCGGCGGTGACCTCGACGCTCGGCCTCGGCTCGTACGTCTCCAACGCCGGCGTCCGCGAGCCGATCCTGCTCGCCACCGACGTCGCCACCCTGGACGTGGTCTCCGGCGGCCGGGCCCGGGTCGGCCTCGGCGCGGGCCACACCCCCGCCGAGTGGCGGGCCGTCGGCCGCGAGCGGCCCGACGTCGCCGCCCGGGTAGGCCGCTGTGTGGCCGTCGCCGAGGCCGTCCGGGACCTGCTGGCCGGCGGTGAGGTCACCGTGGACACCCCGGAGCTGGTCGCCCACGCGGCCCGGCTGGGCGGGCTGCGGCCCGTCCAGGACCGGGTGCCGCTGACCATGGGTACGGCCAACTCGGCGCTGCTGCGCTGGGCCGGCGCGCACGCCGACGTGGTCGGCCTGACCGGCTTCGGCCGTACCCTCGCCGACGGGCACGCCCACGACGTGCGGTGGCGGGCCGACCAGCTCGACGCGCAGCTCGCGCACGTGGCGGCCGGAGCCGCCGGCCGGGCCGAGCCGCCGGCGCTGGAGGCCCTGGTCCAGCAGGTGACGGTCACCGACGACGCCGAGGCCGCCGCCGCGGAGACCGCCGCCGACACCGGCCTGACCGTCGCCGAGCTGCTCGCCACCCCGTTCGTCCTGATCGGCACGGCGGAGGAGATCGTCGCGGCGGTCGCGGCACACCGGCACCGCTGGGGCGTCACCCGCTTCGTCGTCCGCGCCGACGCCGTCGCCCCGCTGACCCCACTACTCCCCCGCCTGGCCGCCTTGTAGCTCGTGGTACCGGAGACCCCGCCCGCCGGCCTGCTGCACGCCGCCGCGACCGCGCTGGCCGGGTGCCAGCGGCGCGCGGCGGCAGCAGCAGCCCACGCGACGCCGCCTCACTGCAGATGGAACCGTTCGTCGACGGCGAGGGCCGCCAGTTGCCGCACGGAGAACGGCATCGTCGTCAGCCCCGGCCGGCCGTCGCCGAGCTTGGCGCCCTGCGCGACGAAGACCACCACACCGTCCGGGTGCCGGTACGCCGCCCACTGGTCGAACCGGTCGTCGCCGGCAGGCCGGACGACCACGCCGACCTGTGCCGCGCCGACCGTCATCAGCTGGCACTCGCCCTGCATGCCCCAGAACTGCCGGGCCAGCGCGCACGGTTCGGCCGGTAGCTGACTGCCCGCGGCGTGCACCTCGACGAGCAATCGCCCCATCCGCTCCCCCTGAGCCAGGGCGACCGAGGACAGGTAACTCCACACGTCGACGCCATCAACCCTGTCCTCGAATTGCGCCTGGTGGGTTCGCAGCGGCAGCTGGTCAGCGGGCTGGTTCGCCGGGTTCTCCGGCGCGACGTAGCCGGGGGGCACGGCGGAGACGATCTCGTCCAGCAGCCGGACCCCCTGGTCGTACCTGGCACCCGCCCGCGCGGTCCGGTCCTCCTGCGGACGGCCGTCCGGTCCGGTTGGCCACGGCCTCGCGGTGTCCTTGGCCGACGGATGCGGGATGGCCTGCGGGCCAGGACCCGCCGGGCTGAAGCCGCCGGCACCCGGGGTGCCGATGCCCGCGACGCCGGCGACCGCAAGAACCACGGCCGCAGAGCCGGCGCAGGCCCAGGCGGTGCGGCGGCGGATACGCGCCCGCCGGGCGGCGCCGAGCGCGGCGGCCGCACTCAGCGGTGGCCGCGGGGTGGTGGCCGCCATCTCGGTGCGCAGCGCCTCGCGCAACTCCTCGCCGTTCATCGTGCCCCCTTCTCGATCCCGCTGTACGTGGTCGACAGGAGGCCGCGGAGCGTGTCCAGGCCGCGGGCCGCCTGGCTCTTCACCGTCCCGGCCGAGCACTCCAGCAGCGCCGCGGCCTCCTCGATCGACAGGTCCTCCCAGTACCGAAGAACCAGGACTGCCCGCTGGCGCGGCGGTACGGCGGCCAGTGCCTGGAGCATCACCAACCGGTTCTCCGGCGAGTCGGGCGGTGCCGGCCGCTCGGCGCCCTCCCCGCCCACCCGCTCCCGCCGCCACCAGCCGCGGCGCCGCTCATCTAGGAAGGTCCGGACCAGGATCTGGCGCACGTAGGCGTCGAGCACCTCGTGCCGGGAGATCCGGTTCCAGACCAGGTAGAGCTTCGTGAACGCGGTCTGGACCAGGTCCTCCGCCCGATGCCAGTCGCCGCAGAGCAGGTACGCGGTGCCGCGCATAGCGTCCGACCGTGCCGCGAAATACTCCGCGAACGCCGCGTCGCGATCGCCCATCCAAGCCTCCGATCCCCGATTCGAGATAGTCACGCGGGTTCCGGCTCCGAGGGTTGCTCCTCGGAGCGACATTTCGTGGCACCAGACTCCGAGCCGGCGGCGCACGCGACAGTCGGGTAGCTGAAAGATGCGTTGACCTGGCGATCGACCACGCTCACAGTCAGGGTGTCAGTGGGAAGGTGACACCGTCATGCACGTCGAGATCGCTGATCGCGCGGATCTCGATCGGGCGGAGGCGCTGGTCTCGTTGCTCCGGCGTCCCCACCTCGACCGGGTCACCGTCACGCTGCCCGGGCTCGACGCGACGGAACGCGAGCGTACGGCAGCAACAATCCGCCGCCTGTTCAACGACTGCGGCTGCGACTGGGGAGCGTCGGCCCTCGTCGCCGCCGTGGCCGGCGTCCTCGTGGTCGGCCCGAGCGGGGGCCGGGCCATCGCCACGGCCGTGCTCGGCTGCTTCGCGGCGGCGGTGGCCGGCAAGTTCCTCGGGTTGTCCTGGAGCCGCCGGCGCCTGCTCCTACGACTGCGCGCGCTGCGCGCGGCTTCCTGACTCGGAGGGGGGATCTCATGGCACTCGTCTGCACCGAAATCACCGAATGGGTCGAGGAGGAGATCTCCAAGCCCGTCGAGGAGTGGGAGGAGCGGCAGGAAAAGAAGTGCAAGGACTACCCGTGGTACGACCCACGTGGCTGGGTCTGCTGGTTCGTCACGTACTTCGTGAAGGTCGTCCGCTGGGTGATCGTCAAGGTCGGCAAGTGGGTGGTCCGTACGGTGTGCAAGCTCGTCGGGGTGGTCGTCGAGGCGGTGATCGACATCGCGATCGGGCTCTGGGACGTGATCGTCGGCATCGTCACGCTCGACTGGCGGCGGATCCTCGACGGGCTGTTGCGGCTGGGGATCGGCCTGGTGCTGGGGATCATCCGGCTGGCCCGCATCGTGTTCCTCGGCGACACGATCGAATACATCATCGAGGAGATCAACCGGGAGCGGCTGCGCCGATACGTGCGCGGCCTGCTCGAGGTGAAGTACTCCGGTGACACGCTGACCGAGATCAAGGAGGCGATCCGCCTCGACCACGGCGCGTTCGGGCTGCGCATGCACGGCACCGCGTACCGCACGATCCTGGACTCGGAGACCCCGTCGCCGCGCGAACCGGCCGTGCCCAACCTGGTCGTGCTGCACGAGCAGGGCGCGATCAACCTGCGGGAGCTCTGCGGCTTCGAGTTCCACGAGGGCTTCTGGAACCGCAAGCGGTACAAGACCCTGAAGAAGGGGACCGTCGTCGGTGGCGGCGGTGGCGGCGAGTTCGACAACCCCATCTCCGTCGACGAGCTGGACACCTACCTCAGCTCGCGGGGCGCGCAGGGGCCGGCGTTCATCGTGCTGCCGATGCGGGACGGCGCGCTGGACACCAAGGTGTCCGCGGCCCGCGAGAAGGGGCGTGAGCTCGCGCTGATGCTGGACTTCGACAGGGAAACCCAGCCGGTCACCGACCCCGACCACATCGTCCACAAGGGGTACGACCGACCGGACGCCCACCCCGCGCTGACCCGGTTCCTGATGGACGTGATCGGCCGGCACGACAAGACCACCGACCCGGACGGGGCGACGGCCGACCTCTGCCACCCGGTCGCCGTCGGGGTCTTCCGCTACACCGACACCCTGCGCGGGTTGGCCAACAACCTGCACGAGAGCGCCTGCGGGCTGAGCGGCAAGAACACCTCCGGCGCCACCTTCATCGACAACACGCCGGACCAGATCTGGAAGTACGTGCCGATCCACGAGCTGGGGCACACCTTCGGCCTCTGCCACACGGACGGGGTGGACCGCATCATGTTCTCGCCGAAGACCAACACCTGGTGGGGGAAGTGGTACCTGATCCCCCGCACGATATGGAGCACCTACCTCGACGGCGAACCGACGTTCACCTTCGACGAGGCGAAGGCGGCGTGGGACTACGTCGTGGCGCACTTCGCGCCCCAGTGCCTGGGCGCCCGACCGGTCGTCATCGGGGTGAGCCCGGCGGCGGTCCGCGGCGGCACCGTGGAGCGGCAGGGGTAGCCGGCAGGCAACGGCGGCGGCAGCACGAGCTGCCGCCGCCTCAGCTCTCGACCCGCTCGGCGACGAACACGCCGACGCCCTGGACGCCCTCCAACAGGCCCTCGGTCCTGAGCGCGAAGATGGCTTGCCGGACGACGATGGTCGAGACTCCGTGCTCCTGGCAGAGCTGAGCAGTGGACGGGAGCTTGTCTCCCGGAGCGAGTTCACCGGACGCGATCTGCGCACGGATGTGATCCGCGAGCTGCGCCCATTTGGCCTTGGCGGGCATCTGTTCTCCCTGGTCTGCCCCGCCATTTGAGCACGCAACAACTTGTTATGGCAACCGATGCCCAGCCATGCCTTGCTTTATATATCCGGTTATCTTAGGCTCGCCTCGACCGGCTCCTCCTGGTCTGCAAACCCGGAGCTGGTCGCCCGTAGGACACCCGGCCGGCCACTCCCCCGGTAGTCGGCCGGGTGCCACCCCTGCCCGCGGCCCGGTGTCGGCGGGCCCGTGAGCAGGCCCGGGGCGGGTGCCGGGCTCCGGCAGCACATTGCCGACCCCGCCCGTCTCGGCGCCGCCCCGAGGAGAGAGGCGGAGCAGCGTGCAGCCTGTGGTCGACCAACCGGTGGACGCGGTGGAGAAGGTGCTCGGCGAGTTGCCGGTGCCGTGGTTCGTCACGGCGGAGGATGTCCGGCTCGCAGTCCGGGCGGTGGTGGTGCACGCCCCCGAAGCCTGGCCCACCGGTTTGCTGTGCCGCAGCGACCGGACCCCGTACCCCTGTCTGCTGCACCGATGGGGGCGGCGGGTGCTGCGCTCCCGGGGCCTGCGCGACGACGTGATCGACGAGCTGGTGGCGCGCGGCGACCAGCCGGCGCGCGTACCGGATCGGCGGCGCTGATGATGTGGCCGCGACGGAACGCGAAGCCGGTGCCGCTCGCGCCCCGCCACCGGCGGACCTGGCGGGGCGGGCGGCGCTGGTGCTCGTGCGGCCTGCGCTGGGCCGCCTGCCCCGACCGGCACGCGCCGGCGCCCACCGAGCCGCCCGCGCCGCCGCCGAACACCCGCTGGTGGGACGAGGCGACCCGGGCGAACCCGCAGGTCGGCCGGGTCGGCCGGCTCACCCCGGCGCAGACCTGGCGAGCCAACGGCGGCCGCTGGTGAGCGGGCCCCCGCACGTGGCACTGCGCCCGCTCTGGCTCTGCCGGGCCTGCGCCGCCCCCTGGCCGTGCGCGACCGCCCGCCTCACCCTGCTCCGGGAATACGCCGACGACCGGGTGGCGCTGCTGATCTTCCTGGGCGGGCTGTTGCACGACGCGGCCGGCCACCTGCACACCCTGCACCCGCACTGCGGGCCCGGGCCTGGACAGCTCTTCGATCGCTTCCTCGGCTGGGCCGTCCCCCGCCGCACGAGGGCTGATTCCGAGGACAACATGAACCGAGAGATTTGAAGTAGCCTGGCCTCGATCATGGCCGACGATATCGACCGCATCGTGTCGATCCTCAACTCCGTCCGCGCCACCGCCGCGCCCGTACCGGAGGTGGCATAGCGGCATCGTGACGAGCTCGGCCGCCACTCCCCAGCGGTGCACCTTGTAGCACTTCGTAGCACCACACGGTAGACTGCCGCTGTGGCCGAGCATGCTTCTCGCGAGATCACGCAGCGTGAACTGCGGAACGACTCGGGTGCCATCATGCGTGGAGTCGAACGCGGGGAATCGTTCACGATCACCCGCAACGGCACTCCCATCGGTCGGCTGATCCCGATCCGGCGGCGTACGTTCGTCCCCCGAGCCGAGGTCATGGCGGCCTTCGCGACGTCGCCCGTGCTCGACGAGTCCCGATTCCGCGACGACCTCGACGCGGCGATGAACCAGGACCCCTTCGACCGTGAGTGGTGACCATCCGCTTCGCGGCCTGATCGACACCAACATCGTCATCCACCTTGCTGCCCTGGATCCCGCCGAGCTGCCGGACGAGATGGTCATCAGCGCGGTCACGCTGGCCGAGTTGTCCGCTGGACCGCACCACACCGACGACCCAAAGGAGCGGGCCCGCCGGATGAGCGTGCTCCAGCACGTCGAGGCGACGTTCGACCCGTTGCCGTTCGACGCGGAGGCCGCGCGGGCCTTCGGACTTGTCTCGGCCGCCGTGCTGGCAGCCGGACGCGGGACCCGGCGCCGGATCGCCGATCTGATGATCGCGTCGGTGGCGCACACCCACGGCCTGCCGTTGTACACCACCAACCCCGTCGACTTCGCCGGGCTGAACGACCTCCTGACGGTGCGAGCGGTACGTCGCCCGAGCTAGGCGAGCCGCACGCAGGGGCAGCGAGGCTTATCGAACTAACGTACGATCCGACAGGTGATCGATGAACGTTTCGAGCTGCCGCCCACGGCGGACGAGCGGACCCTGTTGCACACCTTCCTCGACTACCAGCGTGAGGCGCTGGTGCGGAAGTGCGCCGGGCTCACCGACGAGCAGCTACGCCGGCGGTCGGTGCCGTCGTCCAACCTCTCCCTGCTCGGCCTGGTGCGGCACCTGGCCACGGTCGAGCGGTGGTACTTCCAGGCGGTGATCGACGGGAACTTCCCGGGCGACCTGTTCACCCGCACCGACGACCGGGACGAGGACTTCAACGACGTCGAGCACGCCACCGGCGAGGAAACCTTCGCGATCTGGCGGGCTGAGGTCGAGGCGTCCCGGCGGATCGCCGCCGACCGTCCGCTGGGGGCTGTCGGCCGGTCCTTCGACACCGGCCGGGAGCACTCGCTGCGCTGGGTGCTCAACCACATGATCGACGAGTACGCCCGGCACCTCGGCCACGCCGACATCATCCGGGAGGCGATCGACGGCCAGACCGGCGAGTGAGTCGCTGATTCATCCACGTCATCAGCTCCATAGCGCACGAGCAGGCATCTTCTCCCCGTCGGTCGGCGCGGCGAAGGCGCGGCGGCCGGTTTCGGCGCAACGCATCCAAGCCGGGGTCGGTGGCAGAAGATATGGGCATGCGGATCCTCATGGCCGGTTCGTCCGGCTTCCTCGGCACCCGGCTGGTCGACCGGCTCACCTCGGGCGGGCACCAGGTCACCCGACTGGTCCGCCGGCCGGCGCGCACCCCCGACGAGCGGCAGTGGAATCCCTCGGCCGCGCAGCTCGACCCGGCGGTGGTCGCCGAGGCCGACGCGGTGGTCAACCTGGCCGGTGCCGGGGTCGGCGACAAGCGCTGGAGCGACGACTACAAGAAGCTGATCCGGTCCAGCCGGGTGGACAGCACGACCACGCTGGCCATCGCCATCGCCGGGCTGCCCGCCGCGGACCGGCCGTCGGTGCTGCTCAACTCCTCCGCCGTCGGCTGGTACGGCGACACCGGCGACCGCACGGTCGAGGAGGACGCCCCGGCGGGCGAGGGCTTCCTGGCCGACGTCTGCCGGGTCTGGGAGGCGGCGACCCGGCCGGCCGAGGACGCCGGCGTACGGGTGGTGCGGCTGCGTACCGGGCTGCCGCTGCACCGCGACGGCGGGATGCTCCAGCCGCAGCTGCTCCCGATCAAGCTGGGCCTCGGCGGGCGGCTGGGCAGCGGTCGGCAGTGGTGGTCCTGGATCTCGCTGCGCGACTGGGTGGACGCGGCGGCGTTCCTGCTGGAGCGGGACGACATTGCCGGCCCGGTCAACGGGGTCGGCCCGGACCCGGCAACCAACGCGCAGTTCACCCGGGAGCTGGCCCGCCACCTGCACCGCCCGGCGATCATCCCGATCCCGGCGCTGGCCCTGAAGGTGGCCCTCGGCGGCTTCGCCCAGGACATCCTCACCAGCACCCGCGTCCTGCCCGGCGTCCTCACCAAGGCCGGCTTCGAGTACCGCCACCCCGACCTCCCCGCCGCCCTGCACGCCGCGCTGACCGAGTGAGCGCCGCGGTCCCCCGCCTCGTCGGGGGACCGCTGCGCCAGCCGGGATCAGCAGCCGATCACCCAGTAGCTGGGGCCGGTCTGCTTGAGGGTGCTGGTGTAGAAGGTGTTGTACAGGCCCATCTTCTGGTTGCTGCCGAGGGCGTAGGCGTAGCCGCCGGACTGGTAGGCGCGGCCGGCGGTCACGTGCGCGTAGTTGCTGGCGGTGACGCAGACCGGCGAGGCCGTCGGGGTCGGGCTGGGCGAGGCGGTCGGGGTCGGGGAGGCGGTCGCGGTCGGCGTCGGGCTGGGCGTGACCCCGCCGTCGAGGCCGAAGAAGAGCGCGTCCCGGTACGTCGAGCAGATGGTGTCCAGGAAGTACGACGTGGCGGTGCCGCACTGGTCGGTCGCCGAGCCCGGGTCGACCGGGGTGCCGTGCCCCATCCCGGAGACCCGGTAGAGCCGGACCGCGTCGTTGCCGTACACCTCCAGGCTGGTGCCGGCGGGCAGCGAGGCGGTGCTGGTCGGGGTCTGCGAGACGCCGAGCACGTTGGTCCACTGGTCGCGGGACTCGGTGGCGTTCATCGGCACCACGGTGGTGTCGGAGGTGCCGTGCCAGATGGCCACCCGGGGACGCCGGCCGGTGTAGCCGGAGTAGGCGGCGCGGACCAGGTCGCCCCAGGCCGCCGGTGTCTTGTCCACCCCGCTGTACTGGCAGGTGCTGGTCGAGGCCGGCGGCGAGCAGCGGTAGGGGATGCCGGCGATGACCGAGCCGGCGGCGAAGACGTCGGGGTAGGTGGCGAGCATGACCGAGGTCATCGCGCCGCCGGCGGAGAGCCCGCTGACGTAGATCCGGTTGCCGTCCAGGCCGTAGTTGGACGTCGCGTAGTCGACCATCTGCCGGATCGACAGCGCCTCGCCCTGGCCCCGGCTGATGCCTCCCTCCGTGTACCAGTTGAAGCAGCTCAGCGGCTGGTTGGCCGACGACTGCTGGGGCACGATCAGGGCGAACTTCCACAGGTCGGCGTATTTCTGCCAGCCGGAGTTGGTGAAATAGCCGGCGGCGTTCTGAGTGCAGCCGTGCAGCAGCACCACGGCCGGCGCGTTGGCCGGCAGGCCGTCGGGGCGGTAGGCGTACATGCTCAGGTTGCCGGGGTTGGAGCCGAAGCCGGTGACCTGGGTGAGGGTGGCGGCCTGGGCGGGCACGGCGGCGGCGAGCGCGGCGGCGGCGGCCAGCACGACCGCGGTAGCCGCCCCGGCTAGCCGGGTGCGGAGGGATGGGGAACGGCGCACGGCGACCTCCTGGGTTGCGGATTGTGAACTGGGTCACCCCCGAGTTGCCGAGACGTTACGTCCGTGTTCCATCCCGCCGACATGGCCGGGACAACCACATCTGTCGATGCCGGGATATGGCCGGGGCGGACGTGGCGCAGTGAGGTTTCGTGTCTGACCGGCGGGTCCGGGTCGGGTTGGTAACGTCCGCTGCGTGCCGACCTCCCCGTCCCTGGCCACGGAACCGTCGCCCGGGTCCGCGCCCGTCACCCGGGACCGCCGCGCCGACCTGATCGTGGTGCTGGCCGCGCTGGCCCTGGCGGTCTGGGTGACCAGCGGCATGTGGCGCGACCCGAACACCCGGACGATCACCGTCAACTCCAGCGACCAGGCCCTCTTCGAGTGGCTGCTGGCCTTCGGCGGGCACTCGCTCACCCACGGGGAGAACCCGCTCTTCACCCACCTGATCAACGTCCCGGACGGGGTGAACCTCGCGGTCAACACCTCGATCACCGTGTACGCCTGGGTCCTCGCACCGCTGACGTACCTGATCGGGCCGCCCGCGACCTTCCTGGTGATCCTCACCCTCAACCTGGCCGCCACCGCGCTGGCCTGGTACTGGCTGCTCAGCCGGCACCTGGTGCGCAGCCGGCTGGCCGCCGCCGTCGCCGGACTCTTCATCGGCTACTGCCCGGCCATGGTGTCGCACGCCAACGCCCACCTGAACTGGACCGCCGGCTGGCTGGTGCCGCTGCTGATCCAGGGCGTGTTCGCGCTGCGCCGCCCCGGCAACGCGCTCCGTGGCGGGGTGCTGCTCGGCGTGCTGGTGGCGGTCGCCTTCTCGATCGCCGCCGAGGGGCTCTTCTTCACCGCCCTCGCGCTCGCCGGATTCCTCGCCCTCTGGGCGATGCAGCCGTCCCGCCGGGCCGAGGTCCGCGCCGCGCTGCCGCACTTCCTGCGCGGGCTGGGGGTGACCGCGCTGGTCGCCGGGATGCTGCTGGCGTACCCACTCTGGCTGCACTTCGCCGGGCCGCAGCGCTTCCACGGCACCGG
Source organism: Micromonospora sp. NBC_00898 (assembly GCF_045207895.1). Lineage (NCBI taxonomy): Bacteria > Bacillati > Actinomycetota > Actinomycetes > Micromonosporales > Micromonosporaceae > Micromonospora > Micromonospora sp. NBC_00898. The sequence goes on along the minus strand of NZ_CP108775.1, from coordinate 357,168 downwards.
CTTCGACCCGCTGATCCACTCCGAGGACATCGCCGCGTACGGGTCGTACCCCCGCCGGTCCCTCGCCGGCTGGGCCGGGCTGGGCACCTCGCTGGCGCCGAACCCGACCGAGGAGAACTCCTTCTTCGGCCTCCCCCTGCTGCTGCTCGCCACCGCCTGCTTCGGGCTGCTGTGGCGGCGCGCCGATCGGGCCTTCCGGGCCACCCTGTGGGCGCTGGCCGTCACCGCGATCGTCTTCGCGGTGCTCTCCTGGGGGCCGACGGCCAAGTGGAACGGCCGGCGCACCGACCAGCTGCTGCCGTTCGGCGTGCTGGACAACCTGCCGGTGATCAACGCGGCGCTGCCCTCCCGGCTGGCGCTGGTCGTGGCGCCGGTGATCGGGCTGCTGCTGGCGTACACGGTCGACCAGCTCCGGGCCCGGCCGCCCCGGCACCGCTCCACCGAGCTGGTCTGGGCGCTCGGCTTCGCCGCCGCGCTGCTGCCGCTGCTGCCCACCCCGCTGCTGACCAGCGTGCGCGAACCGATCCCGGCGTTCATCACCGCGGGCACCTGGAAGCAGCACGTCTCCCCCGGCGGGGTGCTGACCCCGCTGCCGCTGACCGTGGACGTCACGCCGGACGGCCAACGCTGGCAGGCGTACGCCCTGGCCCACCGGCAGGGCGAGTTCCGCATCCCGGCCGGCTTCTTCCTCGGCCCCGGCGGCCCGGACGGCCGCGGCCGGATCGGCCCGGTCCCCCGCACCTTCGACTCGCTGATGGACCAGGCCGGGCGGACCGGCCTCGTCCCGATCATCACCGACGGCAGCATCAGGGAGTCCCTGGCCGACCTGCGCTACTGGCACGTCGAGGCGGTGGTTCTGGCCGACCGGGTGCACGGCGCCAAGTACGACATCGACGAGGAAGCCGTCCGCCGCACCGCCACCGCCCTGCTCGGCCCCCCGCAGCGGGTCGACGACGTCTGGCTCTGGAAGGTCCCACCGGCCTGAGCGACGAGGCTCACGCAGCCCACCGGCGGTCGGCGGGACTAGTCTGGGCGGGTGAGCGTGACGACTTCCGGTTTGACCGCCGTCCGGGCTGGGCTCCTCGACTACCGCGCCGCCTGGGACGAACAGCGCCGACTGCACGAGGCCGTGGTGGCCGGCGAGCAGGGCGACACCGTGCTGCTGCTGGAGCACCCGAGCGTCTACACCGCCGGCAAGCGCACCGAGCCGTGGGACCGACCGATGGACGGCACCCCGGTGGTCGACGTGGACCGCGGCGGCAAGATCACCTGGCACGGGCCGGGGCAGCTCGTCGGCTACCCGATCGTCAAGCTGCCCGACCCGGTGGACGTGGTCGCGTACGTGCGCCGCACCGAGCAGCTGCTGATCGACGTCTGCGCCGAGTTCGGGCTGACCGCCGGCCGGGTCGAGGGACGCAGCGGCGTCTGGGTGCCGGAGGACGACCGCGGCCCCGCCCGCAAGGTCGCCGCCATCGGCATCCGGGTTGCCCGCGGGGTCACCCAGCACGGCTTCGCGATCAACTGCGACTGCGACCTGTCGTACTACGACCGGATCGTCCCGTGCGGCATCCGGGACGCCGGCACCACCTCGCTCACCGCCGAGCTGGGCCGTCCGGTCACCGTCGCCGACGTGCTCCCGGTCGTCGAGCGTCACCTGCCCACCCTGGTCGCGGTCGAGGGCTGACCGGGTGCGGCTCGATCTCGTCACCCTCGTCGTCGCCGACTACGACCCCGCCATCGACTTCTTCACCGAGGTGCTCGGCTTCGAGCTGGTCGAGGACAAGCCGTCCCTGACCAACGACGGCCGGCCAAAGCGCTGGGTGGTGGTCCGCCCGCCGGGTGGCGGGACCGGGCTGCTGCTGGCCCGCGCCGACGGCGAGCGGCAGGAGGCGGCGGTCGGCGACCAGACCGCCGGTCGGGTCGGCTTCTTCCTCCAGGTCGACGACTTCGAGGCCACCTACCGCCGGATGCGGGAGGCGAACGTCGAGTTCGTGAAACCGCCGCGCACCGAGCCGTACGGCCGGGTCGCCGTCTTCCGCGACCTCGCCGGCAACCCCTGGGACCTGCTCGGCCCCGCCTGACCGGGCGCAGGCGGGTGTCGACTCGGTCTCAACCAGATTGACCGCCCGTCCCCAGGAAGGTTGGCTGCTGTCGAGACGAGGCGCCGACGGAAGGACCCCCCGATGACCGACGTGCTGTCGATGCAGCAGCAGATCGCCGACGAACTCCAGGTGGCGACGACCTTCGACGCCGCAGGGGAGATCGAACGTCGCATCGTCTTCCTCGCCGACCGCCTGGTCGACACGGGGCTGACGGCGCTGGTCCTCGGCATCAGCGGCGGGGTGGACTCCACCACCACCGGTCGGCTCTGCCAGCTCGCGGTCGAACGGGCCCGCGACGCCGGCCATCCGGCGATCTTCGTCGCGATGCGGCTGCCGTACGGGGTGCAGGCCGACGAGCACCACGCCCAGGCCGCACTGGAGTTCATCCGGGCCGACCGGGTGCTGACGGTCGACGTCAAGCCGGCCAGCGATGCCGCGCTGGACGCGCTGGTGGCGGGCGGGCTGACCTTCCGGGACGCCGCCCAGCAGGACTTCGTGCACGGCAACATCAAGGCCCGCCAGCGCATGATCGCCCAGTACGCGGTGGCCGGGGCGATGGACGGGCTGGTGGTCGGCACCGACCACGCGGCCGAGGCGGTCACCGGCTTCTTCACCAAGCACGGCGACGGGGCCGCCGACGTCGTACCGCTGACCGGGCTGACCAAGCGGCGGGTGCGCGCGATCGCCGCGGCGCTCGGCGCCCCCGCCGAACTGGTCGGCAAGGCGCCCACCGCGGACCTGGAGAGCCTCGACCCGGGCAAGCTCGACGAGGACGCGCTCGGCCTGGCGTACGAGCACATCGACGACTACCTGGAGGGCCGGCCGGTGCCGGCCAAGGTCGAGCGGGCGCTGGTGGCCCGCTACCGGGCGACCGACCACAAGCGCCGCCTGCCGGTCACGCCGTAGCAGACCGGCAGGCCGCGTCGGCCCGGCCGGCGCCGGGCCGACGCGTACCGCTACGGGGTGAGCCGGTGCAGGTCGCGCGGGAAGGCGGTCACCTCGCGGACGTTGGCCGCGCCGGTGAGGCGGGCGACGAAGCGTTCCAGGCCGATGGCGAAGCCGCCGTGCGGCGGCATCCCGTGCCGGAACGCGTCCACGTAGCCGACGTACGGCTCGACCGGCTCGCCACGTGCGGCCAGGGCGGCCAGGTAGTCGTCGTACCGGTGCAGCCGCTGGCCCCCGGTGACCAGTTCCAACCCGCGGAAGAGCAGGTCGAACCCGTTGGAGTAGGCGGGCCGCGCCGGGTCGGGGTGGGTGTAGAAGGGGCGCTTCGCCATCGGGTACCCGGTGACGAAGAGGAAGTCCGAACCGTGCTCGGCCATGGCCCACTCCCCCAGCGCCCGCTCGTGCGCCGGGGCGAGGTCCGGCTCGTCGGCCGGCGCCCCAGCGATCTTCAACGCCTCGGTGAAGTGCACCGCCGGGATCTCGGCCGGCACCTCCGGCGCCTCGAGCCCGAGCGTGGCCAGCGCGGCGCCGGCCCGGTCCGTCACCGCGCCGAGCATCCCGGCCAGGGTGTCCCGCAGGACGACCATCACGTCCCGGTGGTCGGCGACGAAGCCCAGCTCGACGTCGAGCGAGGTGTACTGCGCCAGGTGCCGGACGGTGTCGTGCGGCTCGGCCCGGAACACCGGTCCGACCTCGTAGACCCGCTCGAACACGCCGACCATGAGCTGCTTGTAGAACTGCGGCGACTGGGCCAGGTACGCGGGCCGGCCGAACCAGTCCAGCGCGAACACGTTCGCCCCACTCTCGGTGGACGAGCCGACCACCTTCGGGGTGTGGATCTCGACGAAGTCGCGGGCGTCCAGCGCGGCCCGGAAGCCGGCCACACTCGCCGCCGAGATCCGCAGCGCCGCCGACCTCGACGGGTGGCGCAGCGCGGTCGGGGCGTTGTCGAGCTGGGTGGGCAGGGTGGCGGTCAGCGTGGGCCGGTACAGGTCGAACGGCGGCGGCACGGCGGGCGGGCCGAGCGGTCGTACCGCCGGGTCGGTCAGCTCGACCCCGGCGGGCGCGGTGTCGTTCGCGACCACCGTGGCGGTGACCTCGACGACCGTCTCCTCGGTGAGCTGCTCCAGCGCGGCGCGGGCGGCCGGGTCGGTGACCACCACCTGGGCCAGGCCGGCGGCGTCCCGGACGATCAGGAAGGCCACCGACTTGAGCAGCCGGCGGCGGTGCACCCAGCCGGCGACCCGCACGGTCTCGCCGACATGGGCACGGAGCTGGGTGGAAAGGATGCGTTGCACGGCGGTTACCTCCTCGATCAATCGCAACGCGATCCCCGGGAGGTGTGGGCGAGCGGGAACCTCGCGGTGCCACCACACCTTCGCCCCCGCCGGAGCGGGAGCCTCCTTCGTCGCCCGTGACGTGGGCCAGCCGGCGGGCTCTACTGGGCGCGGACGCCGTTCTTCCCGCAGCTCGGGAGGGTCTTCGCACGCCGGGACCAGACCGCCTCGCAGCAATCGGCGGCTCTCTGGACTGGCGGGACCGGTGCGCTACTCGGCTCCGTCGTCGCTGTTGCCGGAGACCGTAGCATCCGATCGGCCGTATGTGTGACGCTGATTTTTCGGCCCTCGGTGTCCGGTGTCACAACATCTGCGGCGTGACGCCGGTCGCCCGACGTTCATCGACGGCCGCCGTCCGGCGTAGGCTCGGTTTCGTGACGATCGAGCACTCCGCGCCGACGACTGAGCAGGCCACGCGCACCGCGACGGTCGCCCCCGAGGGGCGGCGCATGCTGCGGATCGAGGCGCGCAACGCCGAGACGCCGATCGAGCGCAAGCCGCCGTGGATCAAGGTCAAGGCCAAGATGGGGCCGGAGTACACCCAGCTGCGCGGGCTGGTCTCGCGCGAGGGGCTGCACACCGTCTGCCAGGAGGCCGGCTGTCCCAACATCTACGAATGCTGGGAGGACCGGGAGGCCACCTTCCTCATCGGTGGCGACCAGTGCACCCGGCGCTGCGACTTCTGCCAGATCGACACCGGCAAGCCCGCCGAGTTCGACGCCGACGAGCCCCGCCGGGTCGCCGAGTCGGTCGCCGCGATGGGGCTGCGCTACGCCACCATCACCGGCGTCGCCCGCGACGACCTGCCCGACGGCGGCGCCTGGCTGTACGCCGAGACGGTCCGGCAGATCCACGCCCTGCAGTCCGGCTGCGGCGTGGAGCTGCTGATCCCCGACTTCAACGCGGTCCCCGAGCAGCTCGCCGAGGTCTTCGGCTCGCGTCCGGAGGTGCTCGCGCACAACGTCGAGACCGTGCCGCGGATCTTCAAGCGGATCCGCCCGGCCTTCCGCTACGAGCGCTCCCTCGACGTGATCCGGCAGGCCCGCGCCGACGGCCTGGTCACCAAGAGCAACCTGATCCTGGGCATGGGCGAGGAGCGGGAAGAGGTCTCCCAGGCGCTGCGCGACCTGCACTCCGCCGGCTGCGAGCTGATCACCATCACCCAGTACCTGCGCCCCTCCCCCCGGCACCACCCGGTGACCCGGTGGGTCAAGCCGGAGGAGTTCGTCGAGCTCCGCGCGGAGGCCGAGGAGATCGGCTTCGCCGGCGTGATGAGCGGTCCGCTGGTCCGCTCGTCGTACCGGGCCGGTCGGCTCTACAAGCAGGCCCTCGAGGCTCGCGAAGGGGTCACCGCCGCCAGCTGAGCCGGGCAAATCCGGGCATTACCGCCCATTCGCCCGGGCCCCGATGCCACGATCACGGGCGTGTCCGCCGCCGCGGTACGCCAGGAGTCGCACGAGGCAGCGCGCCCACGCGCGCCCCGGCGTCACCGGCTGCCGGTGCTGCTCACCCTGCTCATGGTCCGCGCCGGGGTCGGCTACCGGCTGGTCCTGCTGCTGGCCGACGCGCCGCCGACCAACAGCGATGAGGCGACCATGGGCCTGGCCGCCCTGCACATCGCCCGCGGCCACGAGTTTCCGGTCTGGTTCTACGGCCAGGCGTACATGGGCACGCTGGAGGCGTACCTGGCCGCACCGCTGCTCGCGCTGACCGGGCCGTCGGTGCTCGCGCTGCGGCTGCCCACCCTCGCGCTCTACGCGCTCTTCCTCCTCCTGGTCTGGCGGCTGACCCGGCGACTCGGCGCGGACCGCTGGTTCGCCCTGCTGGTCGTCGGCTTCCTCGCGCTCGGCTCCGACCGGATCGTCAAGAACCAGTTGATCGCCGGCGGCGGCTACCCGGAGCTGAACCCGGCCGGCGTCGGGCTGGCCCTGCTCACCCTGGACCTCTGCGCCGGCCGGCCGGGCGCGCGGCTGCCCCGCTGGGCCGCGTGGGGGCTGATCTCCGGGCTGATGCTCTGGGTCGACCCGCTGCTGCTGCCGTACATCGCCGGGACGGGAGCGGTGCTGGTGGCGTGGCGGCGGCGGGAGCTGGCCGGCCGGGCCGGCATCGTGACCGTGGGGGCGACCCTGCTCGGCGCGGCGCCGATGCTGGTCGACAGCCTCCGGCACGGGCGCGACCCCTTGACGGCCGTCCTCGCCGCCAGCGGCGGAGACGCGGCGGCCGGCTGGGGCGAGCGGCTGCACGGCGGGCTCGTGCTGGGCCCCCCGCTCGGCATGGGCTTCTGTTCGCCGGGCCACTGCGCCACCTGGCAACTCTGGTGGGCCCTCGCGTTCCCGGTCCTGCTGCTGCTCGCCGCGCTCTCCGCCGGGCGCGCCCTCCGCATCCCGACCCCCACCCCCGGGTCGGTCCCGGCCGCGGCGGTGCGGCTGGCGCTGCTGGTGGGGGCGGTCGGGGTGCTCGGGGCGTACGTACTGAGCAGCGCCGCCGGGCGGACGCCGGTGGAGAGCGCCCGCTACCTGTCGTGCCTGGCGGTCGCCACCCCGGCCCTGCTCTGGCCGCTCCGGGCGGCGACCCGGGGCGGCCGGGGCCCCGCCCGGGTCGCCGCCGTCGCCGTGCTGGCCGCCATGCTCGGCACGGCCGGCGTCGCCACCGCCGCCGCCGGGCGCACCGTGCCGGCCACCCACGCCGAGGCCGACCGGTACCGCGCGCTGGTTGACACCCTCGACGAGCTGGGGGTACGGCACGTCCGCGGCGGCTACCGGACGTGCAACCGGCTCACCTTCGCCAGCGGGGAGGACGTGGTCTGCGCGGTGGTCGACGACGACCTGCGCCCGGGCCTCGACCGCTACCCCGCATACCGGCGGGCGGTGGACGCCGACCCCGGCGCGGGCTGGGTCGCGCCGGTCGGCTCGCCGCCGGCCGCCCGGCTCGACCGGCGGCTGGGCCCCGACCCGGGCGAGCTGGACGTGGTCACCGTCGAGGGCTGGCGGATCTACCTCCCCCGCGGCTGAGGCACGGTCGTGGTGGCGTCGTCCAGCAGGCCGAGGCGGTGCGCCAGCGCGGCGGCCTCGACCCGGTTGGTGACGTCCAGCTTGGCGATGATCCGGGAGACGTGCACGCTGGCCGTCTTCGGCGAGATGAAGAGCCGCTCGGCGATCCGGCTGTTGCTGTGCCCCTCGGCCACCAGCCGCAGCACCTCCTGCTCGCGGCTGGTCAGCAGGTCAGGGCCGGGGCGGCCACCACCGCGCAGCCCGACCCGACGGGCCAGGACGGTCGCCTGCTCGGCGAGCGGCGTCGCGCCGAGCCCGGCGGCGAGGTCGGCCGTCTCCCGGACCGCGGCGGCCACCGCGTCCCGTTCCCCGGCCGCGGCAGCCGCCTCCGCCAGCCCGAGCAGCGCCCGACCCAGCGGGTACGGTTGCCCGTTCGCACGCCACGCCTCGACCGCCGCCCGCCAGGCCGGCAGCGCCGCGCCGCCGGCTGCCAGGATCGCGTTCACCTGGGCGGCGTGTGCCCGCTCCGCCGGATAGCGGGCGGGCAGGGCGGCGGCCACCGCGGACACGTCGGCGGCCAGGCCGGTGTCCCCGGCCAGCGCGGCGGCGCGGGCCACGGCGCTGAGCACCGGCCAGCCCTCCCGGGGCAGGTCGGGCAGGCGCTCGTCGGCCAGCGCGGTGCGCGCCGCCCGGACCGCCTCCACCTTGTCGTCCGCGGCGAGCGCGGCCTCGACGCGCAGCTCGAGCAGCGGCAGCCGGTGGTTGGGCCAGAGGTACGGCCGGGCGAGGAAGGACAGCGCGCGACCGACCAGCTCGTCGGCGGCCGGATGCGCCCGGGCCAGCCGCAGCCCGGCCCGTAGCTGGAGCCAGTGCAGGCCGGAGACGCCGGCCGGGTCGATCCGGGCCGCCTCGGCGCAGGCCGCGTCGGCCTCGTCCCAGCGGCCCAGGGCGATCAACGCCTCGGCCCGGTTCGACAGCAGGTACGCCCCGGTGGAGCGGCTGATCCCGACCCGGCGCGCCTCGCTCACCCCGGCGGCGGCCGCCTGCTCCGACTCGGCGTAGCAGCCCAGCTCGAAGAGCACGTCGGAGAGGTGGACCAGGGCGCTGACCAGGGCGGGCGTGTTGCCGGTGGCGCGGGCCAGGGCCTCGGCCCGGCGCAGCTCGGCCAAGCCCAGGTCGGGGGCCTTGTCGGTGCGGCAGAGCAGGGCGATCCGGGTGGGCAGCAGCGCGACGTCCGCGCCGATCCGCTCGGCCGCGGCCATCGCTTCGGCAGCCACCGAGGCGGCCTGCACCGGGTCGATCTTCGCCAGGTGGGCGGCGATGTCGGCGAGCACCCGGAGCCGTTCCCGGCCGTCCGGCACCCCGGCCGCCAGCCGGTACGCCTCGCGCAGCTCGGCGGCGCCGTCGCTCTTGCCGAGCAGCGCCAGCAGTCGCCCCCGCTGGTCGAGCAGGCAGGCGGCGCGCAGCGGCTCGGCGGCGGTGTCCACCTCGGCCAGCGCGGCCCGGGTGAGGGTGGCCGCCCGGTTGTAGTCGCCGGCGGTGCTGGCGGCGGCCACGGTGTCCTCCAGCAGGCGCAGGTGGTCCATGCCGAGCCGGTCGGCGGCGTCGGGCACCAGTTCCCACAGCTCCAGCACCCGCTCCAACAGCCGACTCTGTTCGGCGTACGCGTAGCGGTCGGCGGCGGCGCAGGCCGCGGCGCGGGCGGCGACCAGGGCGCGGGGGTGGTCGTGCGCGGCGTACCAGTGGTGGGCGATCTCGGCCGGGGCACGACCGGCGGCCACCAGGTGCGGCTGTGCCTCGATCGCCGCGGCGTAGCGGGCGTGCAGCCGGGCGTGCTCGCCGGGGAGCAACTCGTCGTGGACGGCCTCGCGGACCAGCGCGTGCCGGAACTCGTAGTCGCCGTCGGGGTCGGCCACCACGAGCTGGGCGGCCACCGCGGCGCGCAGGGCGTCCTCCAGCTCGGACTCGGGCAGGCCGGCGACCTCGGCGAGGAGCTGGTGGGCGAAGCGGGTGCCGCCGGCCGCGGCGATCCGCAGCACCCGCTGGGCCGGCTCGGGCAGCCGGTCCACCCGGGCGAGCAGCAGGTCGCGCAGGGTCTCCGGCAGCGCGGCGCAGCCCACCGGGTCGCCCGCGGCGGCCAGTTCCTCGATGAAGAAGGGGTTGCCCTGGGTGCGGTCGTGCACGTCGTCGACCGCCCGCGGGGCGGGCTCGACACCGAGCAGGTCGGCCAGGATGGCGCCGGTGCCGTCCCGGTCGAGCCGGCCCAGCTCGACGCGGTCGACGCCCCGGGCCCGGTCCAGCTCGGCGAGGAAGGGCCGCAGCGGGTGGCCGCGGTGCAGCTCGTCGGTGCGGTAGGTGCAGACCAGCAGCAGCCGCGCGGTCCGAGCCGCCCGGACCAGGAAGCCGATCAGGTCCCGGGTGGACCGGTCGGCCCAGTGCAGGTCCTCGATCACCAGGACCAGGGGCTGCCCGGCGGCGAGCCGCTTGAAGAGGTCCCCCACCAGGTCGAAGAGGTAACCGCGCGGGGTGTCCGAGACGGGCAGGCCGCTCGGCGCGGCGACCCCGGCCGGCACCCGGGCCAGCTCCGGCAGCAGCCGGGCGAACTCCAGCTCGTAGCCGGAGAAGACGCCCGGGCCGTCGCGGCGCAACACCTCCCGCAGGGCCGCGGCGAACGGCGCGAAGGGCAGGCCCGCCTCACCCAGCTCCAGGCACTGGCCGACCAGGACGCGCGCCCCGGCGGCGGTGGCCAGGCCGCCGAACTCCTCCAGCAGCCGGGTCTTGCCGACGCCGGCCTCGCCGCCGACCAGGACGGTGGTGGGCTCCCCGGCCCGGGCCCGGACGAGCGCGTCGCGCAGCGCCGCCACCTCCTGGTGGCGGCCGACGAGGACGGTGCTGGCGGCGCGTACGGTCACGCCATCGAGCATGCCATGACGGGCACCGACCCCGACCCGGCCGACCGGCCGGTCTCCCGGCGGGCCGCCAGCCTCAACCCGGCTCGGGCCGGCCGCCCCCGTGGCGGCCGGCCCGGCGGTTCCGGTACCGGCGGTTCCGGTGGCGGCCGGACCGGTGACTCCGGTGCCGGCCGCCCGGTCAGTTCCCGCGGCGGCCGGAGCGGCGGTGCCGGTGGCGGGAGCCGCCGGCAGCGCGGGGGCGGTCACCGGCGGGCGTCGGTGACGCGACCGGCGTGCTGCCGCCGACTCAGCCAGCTGCGCGAGTGGCGGCGGGGCAGCGCCCGGGCGAGCCGGTCCGCGGCCGCGTCGGCCTGGAGCTCGGAGGCGTGCGTACGGTGGATGGTGAGCAGGAAGTCTGCGTCGTTGCCGAACATCTCGGTTCCCCTGTCGTGCGGTGTCGTTCGTTGTCGAGATTGACTTTCCGCCCGAAGGTGGCCCCGGGGCATGGGTGCGCCGCCTGATCTTCGCTCCGACAGCCTCCTTACCCGGGCGCCTCAGGCGCCCGGCGGCGACGTAAGGTACTCAGCCGCGTGGAGGGCCGGCCGCGGATCAAACGGGGCGGACGGCGACCACTAGACTCTGCGACATGGCAAAGCCCCAGGAGAAGGTCTCGTTCGGCCAGCGGCTGAAGCAGATCGGGATGGTGTTCCAGTTCACCGCGAAGCAGGACCGGTGGTTCGCGCCGCTGACCGCCGCGGCGGTGCTGATCCCGCTCGCGCTCACCGTGGTCGCGGTCATTCTCTGGAGTTGGATCTGGCTGCCGATCGGCATCCTGTTCGCCCTGCTCGCCGTGCTGATCGTGCTGAACCTGCGGTCCAACAAGGCGATGATGAACGCCGCCGAGGGCCAGCCGGGCGCGGCGGCGCAGATCATGGAGAGCATGCGCGGCGACTGGCGGGTGACCCCGGCGGTCAGCTCCACCACCCAGATGGACATGGTGCACCTGGTCGTCGGCCGGCCCGGCGTGATCCTGCTGGCGGAGGGGAACCCGCAGCGGGTCCGCGGCCTGCTCGGGCAGGAGAAGCGGCGGCTGGCCAAGGTGATCGGCTCCGCCCCGCTGCACGACTACGTGATCGGCCAGGACGAGGGCGAGCTGCCGATCCGCAAGCTGCGGATGACCCTGATGCGGCTGCCCCGCACGCTGGCCCCCAAGGATGTCAACGCCCTCGACAAGCGGCTGAAGGCGCTCACCGCCCGCCCGCAGATGCCCAAGGGCGCGATCCCGAAGAACATGCGGCCGCCGCGCGGCGCGTTCCGCCAGACCCGGGGCCGCTGACCCCCGTCGTACGCGCAGGAGAGCCGGGCCCCTTCGGGCCCGGCTCTTCGTCGTCCCGGATCAGGGGCGGGCGCGGCGAGGGGCGTCGGTGACGACCGAGCCGGCGAGGCGGTCGTGCAGGCCGCGACGGTGTTCGTCCATGATCAGGGCGGGCACGACCAGGGCGAGCAGCACGCCGCGGAGCAGGGCGCGGGCCACGCCGAGCCGGCCGCCGTCGGACCAGGCGACGCAGCGGATCCGGGTGATGTACATGCCGGGGGTCTGGGCGAAGAGGCCGAGGAAGAAGCCGTACTCCAGGACGAGCACCAGGACCGGGGCCCAGCCGTCGCGGACCGGGTTGGCGAAGAAGTTGGACACCAGCAGGCAGAGCACCCAGTCGACGACCAGCGCGCCGAAGCGGCGACCGAGGGTCGGCGGGGTGAAGGCGGGGTCCGTGGCGGGCGGCGCGGGGTGCTGCGGGTTGGTCACAGCGGTCAAGGGTAGTCAGCCGGCGCGGCCGGTCCGGATGCGCTCTCCCCGTCAAATCGGACCAAGCTGGTCAATTAGCACTACACCGCTACAGCAGGTATGGTCCGAACGGAGAACCAGAGGTGGCTGAGCGGCCGGGATGACGCTCCGCGAGGGACGTAACACGGCGGAAACAGAGGAGACACCGCCGGGCAACCGCACGGTCATAGCGTCGCCAGGAGCCCAGCCACCCCGTGGACGTGCCAGGAGGACGTGTGTTCGCCAATCCCGAGGAACTGCTGCGATACCTCAAGAACGAGGACGTGAAGTTCGTCGACGTACGTTTCTGTGACCTGCCCGGCGTGATGCAGCACTTCAACCTGCCGGTCGAGTCCTTCGACGACAGCGTCTTCACCGACGGCCTCGCGTTCGACGGTTCGTCGATCCGCGGCTTCCAGGCCATCCACGAGTCGGACATGCTCCTGCTCCCGGACGTCGCGACCGCCTTCATCGACCCGTTCCGCGCGCAGAAGACCCTCGCGCTGAACTTCTTCATCCACGACCCGTTCACCCGCGAGGCCTACTCGCGTGACCCGCGGAACGTGGCCAAGAAGGCCGAGGCCTACCTCGCCGCGAGCGGCATCGCCGACACCGCGTACTTCGGCGCCGAGGCGGAGTTCTACATCTTCGACTCGATCCGCCACGAGACCTCCGCGCACCAGTCGTTCTACTACATCGACTCGATCGAGGGCGCCTGGAACTCCGGCCGCGAGGAGGCGGGCGGCAACCGCGGCTACAAGACCGCGTACAAGGGCGGCTACTTCCCGGTGCCGCCGGTGGACCACTACGCCGACCTGCGCGACTCCATCGTGCGGCGCCTGGTCGACGGCGGCTTCACCGTCGAGCGTTCGCACCACGAGGTCGGCACCGCCGGCCAGTCGGAGATCAACTACAAGTTCTCCACCCTGCTGCACGCCGGTGACCAGCTCCAGCTCTTCAAGTACATCGTGAAGAACGAGGCCTGGGCGAACGGCAAGACCGCCACCTTCATGCCGAAGCCGCTCTTCGGCGACAACGGCTCCGGCATGCACACCCACCAGAGCCTCTGGCTGAACGGCGAGCCGCTGTTCTACGACGAGACCGGCTACGCCGGCCTGTCCGACACCGCCCGCTGGTACATCGGCGGTCTGCTGCACCACGCGCCGTCGCTGCTGGCCTTCACCAACCCGACGGTCAACTCGTACCGCCGCCTGGTGCCGGGCTTCGAGGCGCCGGTCAACCTGGTCTACTCGCAGCGCAACCGGTCCGCCTGCACCCGCATCCCGGTGACCGGCAGCAACCCGAAGGCCAAGCGGGTCGAGTTCCGGGTGCCGGACCCGTCCAGCAACCCGTACCTCGCCTTCTCGGCGATGATGATGGCCGGCCTGGACGGCATCAAGAACAAGATCGAGCCGCCGGCGCCGATCGACAAGGACCTGTACGACCTGCCGCCGGAGGAGTGGGGCGACGTCAAGCAGGTGCCGGGCTCGCTGCCCGAGGTGCTCGACGCCCTCGAGGCCGACCACGACTACCTGCTCGACGGCGGCGTGTTCACGCCGGACCTGATCTCCACCTGGGTGGGTTGGAAGCGGGCCAACGAGGTCGACCCGGTGCGCCTGCGCCCGACGCCGCACGAGTTCGCCATGTACTTCGACTGCTGAGGTCGATCAAGGCGCTGACCAGCACGAACAGGATCGCTACCGATCTTGGGTACAGGTTGGGTACAACCTGAGGGACGGCGGTCATGCTCGGCTCCCAGCCGGCGTGGCCGCCGTTTCGTGTTGACCTAGCGCGCTGTCAATAAGCAGCCGGGTCCGGTCGACCGCGTCCGGCCACTCGTGGACGTACGTGTTGAGCGTGACGGTAGGGGTGCTGTGCCCAAGCGAGAGCTGGACCGTCTTGACCGATGCGCCCGCGTGAATCAGCACCGTCGCGTAGTAGTGCCGCAGCCCGTGTATCCCCCACCGAGCCGGAAGGCCGACCGCTTCCCGAGCGGTCGCCCATGTCCGGGAGAAGGTCGCTGCGTTGACCGGCTCGCCCGCGACGCCCCTGAACAGCAGGCGTGCGGCCCGGCGTACCGGTCGGCGACGGTCCGTATCATCATCGACTTCAACCGCACCGCAGTCGTCGGCCAGGTGCTGACGCAGCGCCGCCGCTACGACCTCAGGTAGCTCGACGGTGCGAGCGCTAGTGGTGGTCTTGACCGGGCCGAGGAACGGCTGACGACCATTGATTACCTTGAGCTGGCGGCATACATGAACCTCTCGCGTCTCGAAGTCGACGTCGTCCACCTCTAGGCCGAGGATCTCGCCCATGCGCAGACCACAACCGGCCGCGAGATAGACCGTCGCGGCCAGCCGAGGCGGTAGCAGACGCGCCAAGTTGTGAACTTGGTCCGCCGTTGGGAGGATCCTGGTTCCCCGGCTGACCGATGGAAGCCGGATGCCCTTGTCGCACGGGCTGGCCGGAATCAGTCGGTCCCGCACGGCCATGGCAAACATCGAGCTCAGGTAGGTGTAGACCACCCGCAGCGTGGTCGGAGCAAGCACCGCCGACCGGTCCCGTACCCACCCTTGAATGTGACTCGGGCGGACATCCTTGATTTGCTGCTGGCCCAGCCCTGGCAGCACGTGGAGCCGGACGGCCTGCTCCACCCGGATGGTCGTGCTGTCGGTATGGAGCTGGGCGTTTCGCCACAGCCCAGCAAGGGCCGCAACAGTAATGCGGCCCGCCCGCTCATCGATGTACTGGCCCCGGCTCAGGTCGGCGCGAACGTTGGCGTCGTAGCGGTCGGCATCCACCTTCCGTTCGAACAACTGCGTACGCGTCTCGCCGAGGTTGTCCGTCCAGCGGACCCGCCACCGCTTGCCCCGCCCGTGCCGCTTTGACGGCAGCCGTGCCCCGTCAGGCCCCCGCGAGTTCAGGTACCACAGGTCATCGACGGGCATGGCCTACGCCGCCTGCTCGGCAAACCACGACCGCACGTCCTGCGGGTCGTATCTCAGGTGCCGTCCAACTTTGGCCGCAGGAGGCCCGAAACGGCGGTGCCGCCACTGGTACAGGGTGCCAACCGGAACGCCGAGGAAGGCGGAGACATCCTCCACCGTCCACAGCCGGTCGGCAGCGGTTGTCTGCCTCGGTGTGCTCATCAGTCCAGTACTCCAGTCACGAGTGCGGGCGGCCGAGGTTCGGCCGGTTCGGTGTCAAGGTGGGCTTGACGCTGGATGGTGCGTCAGGCGACGAGGGCCTGTAGGTACTCGCGGGCGTTGTCCTGGTGCTCTCGGGCCATCGCGGCGGAGGTGTTGGCGAGCAGCGCGTCAGCGGTGGTGTGCCAGCCGGCGCCCACGAATTGCAGGAAGTTGACCACGAGCGTGGTCGGCTCGGTGCCGGCCGCGGCTTCCTGCGGCCCGCTGCTCTGGGTGCGGCGGAACACGATGCGTTGGTTGCGCAGCAGGGCGAAGGTGACCGAGTAGCGGCGGGACTTGGTGAGGAAGTGGCCGCCGAAGCCGAGCATGTGCGCCCAGCGGCGCAGCCGTCGCCAGTCGCGGGGACGGCCGAGCATCCAGCACGCGTCGATGAGGCGTTCGGTGTGGCTGCCGGCCGGGTCGGCGTAGATGTCGACGGTGTCGCCGGTGAGCCGGGCAGAGGCGTGGCCGGTGACCTCGGTCGACTTGGTGGCGTACTTGGCCAGGTACGCCGCCACCTGGGCGTCGGTCACCTCGCCCCGGCCCGCCACGGTGATCACCTTGGTCAACACCTGAGTGCCCCAGGTGATCGGCCAGCCGCCCGGGTGAGCGGGATGGTCGGCGGTGGTGAAGCCGACGGTGGCGGCGGCGTGGTCGACGGCGGCCACCAGGTCGGCGGCGTCGAGCTGCGGCGGGGCCGGGACGATGGCGTCCGGGTCGTCGGGGTCGCGGCCGTCGAGGCGGATGATGGCGTGGAAGTGCACGACGCCGCGTCGCTGCATCTCGGCGGCCTTGCCAAACGACAGCCGCACCGGGGACACCCAACGGGTCTTGCCGGTGCGCTCGGAGACCACCGGAACGTCGGGGATGCCGCGAGCGGTCGCCAGCCGGTGCATGTAGCGGTTGATCGCGATGGTGGTGCGCCGCCACAGCTCCCCGGCGGACAGGTTCCAGACCGCCTGCGCGTCGTGGTCGTAGCAGTCCAGGCACAGCGGCGTGCCCAACCGAGCGTCGTCGGCTTCGTGGCGGGCGAAGCAGACCAGCCGCACGCCGTGCGGGCAGACGGTCAGCTCTCGGCGGGCGTGGCAGGGTTCGGCGCGGCAGTCGCAGGCAGTACGGCGGGTGCAGGTGTGCCGCTTGACGTGGCGGGTGTGGACCTGGCCGAAGGAGGGGGCGGTGAAGGTCGGGAACACCGCCGGGTGGTGCGCCACCTGCTCGGGCACGCCCTTACCGCCGACCAGGCCGGCGCGCACCACCTGGTAGGCGTCGCGCTGGTAGAGCTTGGAGCAGGTCGGGCACACGGCGGCGCGCCGGTTGCCGCACGGCTTGTAGATGACGCCGTCGGGCATGTCGGCCGTGGCGCGTTCGGCCAGGATCCGGCCGGTGGCCGCTTCGACGGTGGCGATGCTGCCGACCAGGCGGACAGGGCGGGTGCAGCCAGCCGCCGGGCGGACGTGACGCAGCCAGCCGGCCAGGTCGGGTTGGGTGAGCCGCGCGGCGGCCTGGCGTCGGATGTCCGAAGAGGTGGCGTACCAGGCGGGGGCGGTCGGCTCGGCGCACGGGGCCGTGCCCGAAGCAGGTGCTTCGGGTACGACGGTCAGCGTCGAGACGGTCAACGGGTGGCCTTCACGGGGCGTCCGTTGACGGGCCGGATGGGTCGGTTGTCGGTGTTCGGGTCGAGATCCATGACCGCGAGGGCTTGCGTGGCCTCATCGGAGGTCACCTTGAGGCGGACGGCCAGTTGGCCCGGGGTGATCGGCGTGCCGTGCTCGGTGCGGTACTGCTTCGCGACGCGGGTCGCTCGGGCGAGCAGGTCCGGGGCCACGATCGGCAGCGGAAGTTGGGCAGCGTCAGACGCGGTGACAGGAGTGTCGGTGGTGGACGGTGCCAACGTCGGAGCCGGGGTGTTCTCGGGCTTGCTCGGTCGGGGACGGGCGGGGCGGGCAGTGGCATCGGGCCGGGGCGTCGAGAGCTCCGGGATGACGGCCGGTCGCGGTGCGGCGATCCGGTCGGCCAGTTGCGCCGGGGTCGGGATCTCGGGCCGGGCCGGCGTCGGTGCCGGTTCGGCGGGTTCGATGGCGGGAACGATGGGCAGCTCGGGCCGGCCGGGCGTCGGTGCCGGGACGGCGGGAACGGTCACGGTGGGTGTGGGCGTGACGGCGGGTGCCGGGAACGTCGGTACGGTGCCGGTAGCGGTCGAGGTTCGGCCGCTTTCCCGGCGGATCAGGGCGCGCATGTGCACGGCCAGGCCGGCGACGGCCGGGGGCAGTGCCCCGACGATCGCTGCCAGGACCACGCGCCACACCTCGACTCCGGTGGAGAAGGTGGACAGCAGGTGGTACGCCGACTGGGCAGCGATGCCGATACCGGCCGCACCGTAGGTGTTCTTCTTGGCGAAAGCGGCAACCCGTGCGGGCACGGGCGCCATCCACAGCACCAGGGCGACGACGACGTAGCCGTCGACCGCGATGGGCATCAGCCAGGCCAAGGCGAGACTGACCCCGGCGATGGGGACGGTGATGCGGTCGGTGAAGCCGGCGAGCGTGGCCAGCGCGATCCAGGTCGAGGCGGACAGGCCGAACGACGCGGCCAGCACCGCCCACGACGCGATCGACGCCAACCGGGGCTCACCGGCCGCCGGTCGGACAGTGGTTGGATTCGGGTAGGTCTTCACGCCGTGGCCCTCCCGTCAGCGAGGCCGAACAAGGCCGGTTCCTCACCAGGAGCGGTGGACGTGGGTTGGACCGCCCTGCGGGTGGCCGTCCGGTTGGACCGGGCGACCTTGCGGTTGTGCAGGTCGGCGAACTGGTCAGGCGTCAGCACGCTGAGCGCCTGCTTGTCCTCGCCGCGCCGCCGGTAGAGCAGGGGGCGGATCGTGGCGTTGGTGGCGGGTCGACCCTGACTCGGGACTCCATGACTGTCGATGGCGAAGCCCCAGCCGGGTGTACCAGGCCAAGCTGGATTAGCCGATCGAGTGGCCTTATCCTGCCGCAATGCAGCAGACGTGGCGGGTGTCATTAGTGGGGCGGGCTTTCGGCATCTTCGTTCTGGTTCTGGCTGGCATCGTCGCCTCGGCCATCGTCGTCAGCGGGCTCGATCTCGCTTCGAAGATCGCCTCTGTGGTCCTGATCGGGGGTTTCGCGGCTTATGCCTACACGAGCGCATTGCGCCCATCGATCACGTTGACCAACTCCGAGCTGGTGATCCGGAACAAGTTCAGGACGTACCGGATCGATCTCAACACGATCGTGCGCGTAGACGCCGGCTATCACGGCGTAGGCGTGCAGACAAGGCACGGTCAGGTGGTCCACGGTTGGGCTGTCCAGAAGTCGAACCTCGCCCGATGGCTTGGCCGACAGACCCGCGCGGATCTCGTCGTCGAGGCGATCGAGAAGGCCAGATGGTCTACGCGGGATTCTCCGGCCTCTTCCTCGTTGCCGTCGTAGGGCTCGTCGCGGCCCCGTGGAAGCCGAAGGGCTGACGCAAGATGCGCAACGTACGAAGGCGGTCCTGACCCCTCGCTTGTAAGTTCTGGGCAGCCTTCCGACCGCGTCCACCTCAGGCCGGCCCGTCTCCGTCCGGCCCGCAGGGAACACGTGATCGTGCGCCGTCGTCCGTCAGGGTTGCTACAGGCGCTGCTACACCCGGCATTCGACGGGACCAGCGGATTAAGAGAAGACCGCGGATGGCTGGTCGAGCGGCTGCGCACCTGGTCAGATGGTCCGTAGTTGTCGGGCAGCGTCGGCGTGGGCGGGCGGTCTTGGCTGTACGGATGGCTGTACGGCCGGTCCGCCGACTCGACTGCTACCTGCTACGTGTCTCCTACCGACCATCCGTGGCGATGCAGCTCGTCCAACACTTTGCGCACGCCGATGGCCCAAAAGATCACCGCTTCGTGGTGGCCATGTGCCACGAACTTGACGCCGCTGGCCAGCACGGGGACGCGGCCGAAGCGGGAGATCGATACGAGGTTCGTCCGCGTAACTCGGAATTCTCCGAACATAGAGGAGATCACGATCTCCTTCGCTCCAACGCGGAGCCGAGCGAAGGGCCAGGTAGCGCGCCGGTGGCTCTTGAAACCGGATCCCCACGTTCCAACCTGCCGGTCGACGTAGGCAACGCCGCCGCGAGTGCTGAAGTCCTTGTCAGTCACGGAGCGATCATCGCTGACGCCGACAAGCGCTGGCCTCCGTGGGCTCAGGGCTGGGTCCAGGAACTCGCAGCTTGGGAATTGTCGATGTCTGGCTGCATGCTGGGCTGGAGGCCTGGTCTGGGCGGTCCCTGGTGGCCCCGGCTGACCCCTGCTGTCCTGGCCCAATGGCACGCTAATGGCACGCCGGGGCGCATTGGCGTCCGCACTAGATGATCTTCTAGGGAGTTCACCTTGAGTGGCAGTGATCTTGCGGCGCTGGTCCGCTCGTACCTCGATGACGGCGAGGTGGCGTTGCTGCCCGACGAGCCCGACCGGGAGCCTCGGCTAAACACCTGGTGCTACGGGGTACCCGAGGGGCAGATGGACGTGACAGCGGTGGTGGCAGCCCTTCACCTCGTCCGCCTCGAACTCCAGAAGCGGTGGTCCGGGCAAGACGCCTCCGGCACCTTCTATGCCTGGTACGACGAGCAAGCGGGTCAGCTCCGTTGCTCGCTGACCTCAGCATCTCCGGACCGGCTTCCGTTCGGTGCGCCGTACCGCTCGACGTCCGACGCGGCCGAGGTCGTCGCCCTGGCCGCCGCCGACCCCAGCCCCGGTCTCGTTCCATGGGAAGAGCTGGAAACCGAGTCCGCCGCGGCTTCCTCCGGTGACCAGGAGCTACCGTCGCCCTTCCCTGTCTGGGTCGCGCCCCTCGTTTGAGGGAGCCTCAACCTCTGCCTTGCAAAGATCAAGACTCCTGTCGGCTGGTGTCGGCTACTGCGTCTGGCCTGCCCGTCTCGTCGCCGTGCGTCCGCCAACAACGGTTGCTGTAGCCCGGCTTGGCTGTACCGATGGCTGTACAGTCGATCGATGTCGCTGGCTAGAACAGGTGAGAGTGACGAGATGGTCCGCAGTTGCACCTCCTCCCTGGAAGCACCGGACAGACTCTTCCAGATCACCCATGTCGCGAGGACGCACACACAGGTGTGGCTCCAGTCGGACCGATCACAGAGCACGGGCCGGTACCGCCTGGAGGTGCTGTTCCAGTGGGTTCAGTACGTCTGCATGCCGTTCGTGCTGCGCGGCCTCTCGCTGCGCCGCGCCACACAGGATGAGGGGGCTCGCTTGAGCGAGCTGCACCAGCTGGAGCATGATCCGCGGTGGAGCCTCTACATGCTCTCCCGCAGCCATGACTGGTTCATCGTGTCCGCCACACCCCTGTGGGCGGAGGCGGATCTGAGCTACGACGACGCGACGGCGATCTGGGGCCTCCCCGAGAATGATGACCGGCTGATCTCAAGGGGGACTCTGGAGTAGAGCGCGTTCGCGCCTGCGCTCGGCTGATCCGCCCACCCCGCTTCTCACCGGTGTGCCGTCGACTCACCCGAGGCGAGCCGACCCGCGGCGGGCCTCCCTGAGGTGACCGACGGAGGAGCGGCAACGTCAGTTTGGAAGAGCGTGCTCAACCGGCCGTAATGCCCGGAACGGCTGTTCGCGGCGGCCTGCCCGATCGCGTTTCGTGCCCGCTCGTGCCCGCTCAGCCTCGTGGTTACTGGCCCGTGGAAGGCCCACGGCGGCCCGATGATCCGAAGAAAGATCACGCCCGGCTGTACGGTCAGTCCGTGAACCGCGAGGTGCTGGTCTCCCCGCTTGCCGCCGAGCGCCGGGCGTTTGAGGCGTGCCGCAGGGCTGTGGATCGGGGATCATCCTTGGATATCTGGGAGGGGATGAGGAATGTCGGCGAGTGATCACCGCATGCCAGATCGCGGATCCGAAGCTGTGTGTGTGAACGACTCCGCACGGGTCGCCTGTACGGCGTGCGCGCAGGACTGGCAGACCTGGTACCGGGTCCGTGAGGACGGCCGGGTGTTCCTGCTCTGCCCGGAGTGCGACTCGATCTGGCTACCCGGCGACGATCGCCATGGGCCTCCGACGGGAGACCTGCGCGACCTGTTCGGTCCGCAGCCGAAGTTCTTCAATGCCTGGGAGCTGATCGAGGAGTGCGAGCCGCCGTCCGCTGGCTGAGAGCGGATCTCCTCGTCGGGCAGTCGCCAGACCGTCCAGCCTCCCCGGACGGGGACAAGGTGGAGCGCCCTACCGGACGAACGACCTTGGCCCCGTCCGGGGAGGCTGGTAGCCCTTGTGGTGCCCGGCGAGGGGATCCGCGGCTGATCTCTGAGGAGGGCCGGGGTTCGGGGCGGAGCCCCGAGGTCTTCAGGGTCCTAGTCATCCATCACCGGTGCCGGCCGGACCGGCCGATGCCGGCCGGAGGTCGCCAGCAGGCCGGGGCCGGGCCGGCGCGGCCCGCTTTGCGGGCCGCCTTGATCTATCCATAGGCCAACTCGGCAACAAGTGCGTGCAGACCGGGTTGTTGTCGGCATCAGGGTTTACCGCGGCCTGGCGCTGAGGTAGGTCGCGCCGTGGCACCGTCAGTTTGGAAGGTACCGAGTCTCAGCTTGGGAATCGGATTGATCTGCACGTTGGGTAGCCGCATCGCCCGGTAGGGGAACACGGAGCGTTCGGGTTGCGGCCGGCACGGTGCCGGCGTTTGGCTCGTGTTGACCTCTGCATCGGGCACGGATCGGGCACGCGATCGAGGCCTGCCGTCGTCCGGGTGAGAGGCTGAGCGGGTGGGGCTGGTGACGATCATGGGCCGGCTCTCACGGTCTCGGTCATCCGCCAAAGTGCGCTGCGACCCTCCACGTCGAACCGGTGCGCTTGACCCAGCACGCCCGCAGCATGCTCTTGACACTGACATGACGAGAGGAGGAAGACTCACCGCATGGACATCGACGATTATCGGACGCACTCCCCCTACAGTGATCCCCGCCAGCACGCCGTGCTCCTCGACGCCGTGCCCGCCGACATCGCCACCGTCGCGGCGACAGCCCGCAACGTGATCGTCCACTACCGCGCCGGTGGCGTGGAGCTGCCCGCGGACCGGCTGGACGAGGTGAACTGCCGCTGGGTGGATCGCATCCTCGACACTGACCAGTCCCGCTTTCCTCTGCCGCTCACCGCCGTGCGTCCGGTCGCCGACCGGGTCGCGGGCTGCTGCCGGGACCACACGCTGCTGTCTGTCGCGGTGCTGCGTCAGCACGGCATCCCCGCCCGCAGCCGGGTTGGCTTCGCCTCCTACTTCGCGCCCGGCTGGCACCACGATCACGTGCTGGTGGAGTACTGGAACGGCGAGCGCTGGGTCTGGGCCGATCCGGAGCTTGACCCGGCCGGTGAATGGCGGTTCGACGGCTATGACATCGACCCGAGGGCAGGGCTTTTCGACTCGGCGGCGCGGGTGTGGTCGGCGTACCGGGCCGGGACGATCGACCCCGACGTCTACGGCGTGGACTCAGGGCTGCCGATCCGCGGCGCGTGGTTCATCTACGACTACGTCCTGCACGAGCTCGCCCATCGACAGAAGGACGAGCTACTGCTCTGGGACGGCTTCGGCGCGATGACCGGCGACATCGCGGACGCGGATCTCGCGCTCGCCGACGAGATCGCCACACTGCTGCTCGCCGCTGACGACGGCGACGAGGCCGCGGAGAAGGTGCTCGCCGACCGGTACGCGGCCGACGCCCGACTGCGCCCCGGCCCCGAGATCCGCAGTAACTCCCCCACCACAGGCGTCTTCACCACGGTCGACCTGCACCGTTGAGGCACCACCGCGTTGCGCCCGACGCGATCGCTGATTCACCGACTCCTTCGTCCCGAAAGAACGATCATGACGAGTTGAGCTGCGTCATCACTCGCCGTGACCTGCTGGAACCATCCGTCGATGTCCGCGCTAGTCCATCGACGTCCCTTCCGGTTGTCACCCAGTTTGTCACTCAGCTCAGGTCGGGCTACCAGGAGATTCCGTCTCCACTGCGGAGTCCGAGACCCCGTTGATGAACCGCTGTCCTGCGTATGTAGCGAGCACCTGAATTACTTGGTCTTGTGATGCGCGGAGCGAGTCCAGAGGCAGCAGGATGATGGAGGGCCGGCCGTCGACCTTGTTCTGATATTCGGCCACCGTGCCCAAATCGGCGTCTGCCGACGGTACCAACAGCAGCCGCGGCGCGCCGGTGCTGTCCAACGTTCCCTGGTATGGCTCAAGTATCAACGCGTCAATCGACGCCCACGGTACGGACCGGTCGATGCCTGCCACGCGCAGCCGGAGTCCCGACTCATCCAGCGTAATCGGCGCGGGACGGAACATGCTGGCAAGACCGGCAAGAGCGCCCAGAACCATGATCAGGCCGACAACAAACAGAGCTCCCGAGCCCAACGGCACGACCAGGATTCTCAGCTGCCATCCGTTCTGGGAAGCCCAGATGATGCCGAGGCCCCCCACGATGAAGAAGGCGATCCAGAAGAGGTTGGGACGACGGCGGCGAAGCTCCATCGAGATCTCCAGAGAGCAGGGCAGATACTCCTTGGCCAAGGCCGTAGAGCAAGATCACGGTGAAGCTAGCAGTTGCGTCCATGGATGACAACGGCTCATGCACGTGCATGCACCGGTCATCCCGTATCCCGTTGTCCAGCCCCGGCTGGCGGGCCGTCGCCTGGGTCCGCCCCCCGTCAAGAGGACCTCAAATCCCGAGGCGCTGGCCGGCTGGCTGCTGGGCGACGAGGCCGTGGTGGGGATGCGGCGCGTGTACCCCGGGCAGGCCCCCGGCCTGCCGGCAATAGCCGGCCCGAGGGGTCGCAGAGGCTCCGGGGTCAAGGGCGGCCCGCAGGGCCGTCGCGCAGCGACGCGAAGCGCCCTTGACCTTGGAGGGGCGGCCCCGCACACTCCGCGCCGCATCCCCACCACGACCGGCGGTGACTCGCCCTACGGCGCGGCGGTGCGGCGGCCGCCGCGCCCTGGCCGGCTGCCGGCCCACCAGCTCGTCACTCAACGGCCTGTCGTGCTGCGGCGGCCCCCGGGCTCCCCGCTCTCCGCGCCAGCCGCCGGGCATCAGGCGTGACGGCCGCAGAGCGCCGGCGGCAGCGGCCGGCGCGCGCCCAGGCGGCGGCGCGTGCGGCCCGTTCAGGGCCGCCTTGAAGACGTACAGAAGCTTGAACCATCTCACCGGCAGCCAGCTCTGCCTCGTCTTGTCTAGTCCCACCTGATGCTTGACGAATCCGTCCCAGCACATGCACGACAGTCGGCCTTGGTTCCTCGGTCGTCCTGGTTACAGTCGGTGACATCTGAGTGCCTGCGGGCGCACTCACATGCCGAAGAGCGGATGTCCGATCTAACCTGCGCCGACGAGCGTCCCGCCTGGCGCCCGTCGTTCACGCCATCGCCAGTAGGGCGATGCCCATACCCGCGCTCATCACACCGTGGCACAGCGCCGACCAGTCCAGGGGACACGCCACCGCGTCCGTCGTCGCCGCGGACAGACCACCGATGCGCATCCCGCGGGCCACCCACCAGAATGCGGCGAGCACCAGGTAGCCCCCGAGCAGCGCATTGACCCATCCGGCACACCCGACCGGCGCATGACCCATCCCGGCCATGTCCATGCCGCCGTGACCGCCGGCGGAGGCGTGCCCCGGTATCGAGGCACCCATCCACACCATGGTCCCTGTCGCGGTGGCGAAGAACACCGGGACCGCACGACGTCGCGACGTCCGCACCGCCGGCACCACGAACCACCCCGTCGACATCATGAAAACGACAATCCAGGCAGCTGCCGGGACCGTCGCGCCCCACGGCCAGATCATCGCGATCATCGACAGGCCCATGACCAGGTGCAACATCTCGGAGAGTCGATGCTCCGCCACCGGAGAGAGCCACGCAGCGGGTGGGCGCAGGCACCGGAGCAGGTGAAAGACGGCGGCCCCTCCGAACGCCACCGTCAGCAACCATCGGAGAGGGTCAATATCGATCATCGTAGGAGACCTCCGGCGCATAAGCGGCGTGTCACCGTGCCCCCACGATAGGTGGCGGAGCATCGCCTTACCGACGGGCCGAGGCCGATAGCGATGCGGCGCACATACGCGGCCATCAACTCGGTAGGTCCGCGCCCTCGGCGGGCTATTTCATCCGATCGGCAGGCACCGAAGCTCAGTGGCAGCAATGGTGCTCGCTGCCGGCGGGCCCGGTGGCGCCCAAGTCGTCGTCACGGCCGGCGGCGAGGCGCGACCACTGCGAGGTGGGCCGCCCGTCGAGCCGGAACTGGTCGCCGTCGGTCCGGAAGCCCTGCGGCCAGCCGTCCGGCGAGTCCTCCCAGTCCTCCTGGCGACCGTAGACGGTCATGTCGAGCAGCCCGTACGACGGCGCCATCGCCTCGACGCCCCGCCCGGCGGTCCAGTAGGTCTCGAACACCCGGTCGCCCTGGCGCAGGTAGCACACCTTCATCCCGAACGCGCGCCCGGCGACGAGGGAGTCGAGCGACTCCCCGGGCACCGAGTACCAGGGCGCCTCCCAGCCCATGAAGTCGCGGTAGCGCGACGTCTCCTCGAACGGCCCCTGACAGAAGACCGCGAACGTGACGTCGCGCGAGTGCAGGTAGGACAGCTCGAGCACCTGGCCGGTGAAGAACGTACAGCCCTCGCACTGGTCGGCGGCCGGCCTGCCCGTGTGCCACATGTGGTACGACGCGAACAACTGGCTCCTGCCCTCGAAGGCGTCGAGCAGGGGGACCGGGCCGTCGGCGCCGACCAGGCGGGTGGTCGGGTCGACCTCGACCATCGGCAGCCGCCGGCGGGCCGCGGCGATGGCGTCGCCCTCGCGGGTGTGCGCCTTCTCGCGGAGCCGGAGCTCGTCGAGCTGCTTCTGCCAGGTCTCGCGGTCGGTGAGCGGGGGTGTTGCTGGCGTGGACATGGGTTCCTCCTCGTGTCGGGAGCTATGAGGCTAATAGTGAATGCTAGGATCGAGCAAGTACGAAATTCGTGAACTCGCCAGTGTGACGAACGGGCGGCGCGGTTCCGGACAAGGCGCAGGGAGGTATTCGGTGCCGACCCAGCGGGGTTATCGGCAGGCGTGCGGTGTCGCGCGTGGCCTCGACATCGTGGGTGAGCGGTGGTCGCTGCTCGTGGTGCGCGAGCTGCTGCTCGGGCCGAAGCGGTTCACCGACCTGCAGCAGGCGCTCCCGACCGCCAGCCCGAACGCGCTGTCCGACCGGCTGCGCGAGCTGGCCGACGCGGGCGTCGTACGCCGTCGGCAACTGCCTCCGCCAGGCAATGTGCGGGTCTACGAGCTGACCGCGTGGGGTCGCGGCCTCGAGCCGATCGTGGTCGCGCTCGGCACCTGGGCGCTGGCCGCCCCGCCGACCGCGGAACAGCTCTTCGTGAGCGCGGACAGCGCCATGCTGAGCATCCGCACCTTCTTCGCGCCCGGGCCGGAGCAGCCCGAGGCGACGCTCCGGATCGAACTACGCGACCACGGTCCCGCCGGAGTGTTCGGCGTCCGCCTCACGTCGGCCGGCGCCGACGTCGCCCACGAGCCGCCCGAAGAGCCGGACGCCGTCCTGGTCACCACGACGAATGCCCTCCTCGCCGCCTTCGGCAGCGACGACCTGGCCGGGCTCGTAGCTGCCGGCGCCGTCATCATCGGCGATCCCGAGGTCGTCCGCCATCTCGTCGCGGGCGTGCGTGTCCTGGCCTCCACAGATCGGTACTCAAACGGCACCTCCGGCCAAGGAGGGCGGGCGGATCGCCGCCAGACGCCGCCCGAAAGGTGACCCACTGTCGCGCCAGCTCGGGTTCGCCCTGTTCTGGTCGACACTCCGGCCCGGCGTCGACCAAGGTCACGTGCACGCATCAGCCGCGATCCGCGCGCTACACAGCGTTACGCCGAGCTGGCCCGGTTATCGTCCGGACGTGCCGATGAGCGCGAAACCGCGGAAGCGTCGGCTGGCATATGATCACCAGGTACGTGCAGTGCGATGTCTGCTCGACGAGGTGCCGTGGTGAATCGTGTGACTGCTGACCGGCTGATGCTCGTCAACGTGGTGGATCACTGGTTCTACCTGCAAGAGCCGACCTTCATCGACGCCGGGCAGACCTATTGGATCGATCACGAGACCAACGAGTTGTGCGTGGACCGCGGTGGTGACCGTGTAACGCGGCATGGTCGCGCCCGATACGCCGCTTGGATGTGTCGTTAGTCGAGACTGTCGCTCGCCAAGGTCAGCTATCCGCATCTGCCGCGATCCGATCGCTACGGGGCGTGGCGACCCATCGCCGGCGGTTCGGCCATGCCGCGATGCGCGCCCGTGTCGCGGACCGTGAAGGCTTCCGCGGCGCCCTCTGAGGATCATGTCGGGCATCAGGTGTGACGTGAGCGTCAAGCATGTCCCGTGACAGGACACGGCTCTGCCTCGTCTCGCCGGTGAGAACTTTCCATACGTCTTCAAGGCGGCCCTGCGGGCCGCTGCGCGCCGCTCGGGGCACGCCGCGCCTTGCCGCTTCGCTCCCGGCGCGGCGACCCCGGCTGCGCGCGGGCACCGGCGGGCATGACGAAGCCCGGCACCGCCGAGGTACAGCGATCACCGGGCTTCCGGACAGCACGTCGAGGACTACGGCGGCGAGCCGCCCCGCCGCTCCGGCCGACCAAGCGACGACCACGCTGCACGGGGCCGGCTCGACCGGGCCGGGTCGACGGCGTACCGCTCCCGCCAGTCGTGGACGCGCCGGTCCGAGGCCGCAGGGGCGATGCCTCCGGCGGGCAGGGCCTCCGGCCCTACGACCCGGGGAAGGCCTCCGGCGGCCGGGGCTACTCGCCCCGGACCCTCGGCGACTCTGGGATGCCCCGGCCGCCATCGGGTACCCGTCGCACACCGGAGGCCACCAGACCGCGCCGACCTGGTCCAGGTCGTTCGTCCAGCGGGGCGCTCCACCTGGACCAGGTCGGCGCGGCCCGGCAGGGCGGAGCCTGCGCGACGGGATGCTCCACCGGCCCACTTCCGAGCCACCCGCACACAACACGATTCCATGATCGTTAGGCACACGACGGGTACAAGGGCCACCAGGAAACGCCGAATAACGATGGCAGTTGATGTATGGCGTACGAGCTGCTCAGGGGCTTGATCGACACCACTCCCCCAGGTCAGCCGCAACGGGCAGTTAGTTCGCCATGTACTTCGACTGCTGACCTGCTCCACCAGCACCGCCCGGGCCGGCTCCGCGTTCGCGGGGCCGGCCCGGGCCGTTTCGCACCTCGCCGGGTTCAGCGGGCGCGTCGGGCCAGCGCCGCCCGGACCGCCCACCCCCCGACCGCCACCACCAGGGCGGTCATCGCGATCGCGCCCGGCGCCTTGGTGAACCGGGCCAGGTTGGTGCCGTCCGGCAGGGCCAGGAACGAGACCACCGCGCTGGGCAGCACGAACCAGACCGTCCGCGCCACCGGGACCGTGGCCACCGACAGCACCGCGAGGGGCCAGGTGGCGTACCAGGGGTGGAACACCGGGGCGAGCAGGACGGTGGCGGCCAACGCCAGGCCGGCCCCGGTGAGCGCCACCCGGGGTCGGGCGGCGGCCAGCCGGGCCGCCCGCTGCCGCACGTCGTTCAGCCGGCGCAGCGTCGACCAGGCCCACCACCAGA
This sequence comes from Micromonospora sp. NBC_00898, assembly GCF_045207895.1. NCBI lineage: Bacteria > Bacillati > Actinomycetota > Actinomycetes > Micromonosporales > Micromonosporaceae > Micromonospora > Micromonospora sp. NBC_00898. Next base: position 328,248 of record NZ_CP108775.1, on the reverse strand, counting down.
GCGCGACCAGCAGCACCGCCAACACCAGCAGCGCCACCAGCCGGGCCGCCGGCACCGCGTGCGGCTCCCGGCCGACCAGCGCCCCGGCGTAGTCGACGACGAAGCCCACGGCGGTCGGCGGCGAGGTCCACTGCTTCGAGTCACCGCTGTGGGTCAGGCCGCCCACCCAGCCGAAGCCGAGCCCGGTGACCAGGGACGTGGCCAGCAGCGCGGCCACCACTCCCCCGGCCAGCCAGGCCGCGTCCCGCAGCAGCGCGCGCGGCGTGTAGCGGCCCAGCACGGCGGCGAGCGCCGCGAACGGGAGCACCACCACCGCCACCGCCTTCACCGCCACCGCCAACCCGAGCAGCACCCCGGCCAACACCAGCGCCCGCGGCTTGCCGGGCCGGCGGACCAGCACCAGCAGGCCGAACAGCAGCAGGCCGAGCGGCAGCGCGTCGTTGTGCGCGCCGCCGACCAGATGCACGCCGACCAGCGGGCAGGCCAGCGCCAGCCAGGCCGCCCGCCGGGTCGGCACGCCGACGGCCCGGGCCAGCCCGGGCAGGCAGAGCGCGGCCAGCAGCACCCCCGCCACCGCGAGGACCCGCAGCAGCACGATCGCCCCGACCAGGCCACCGCCGAGCGCCACCGCCAGCCCGGCCAGCAGGACGAAGAACGGCCCGTACGGCGCCGGGGTGTCCCGCCAGATCGGCGACACCGCGTCCGTCCAGGGGCAGCCGGCCGCCGCGACCCCGACCCGGTACGGATCGGCGCCGTGCGTCCACGACCAGCCCTGGCAGACGTACGAGTAGACGTCCCGGCTGCCGACCGGCGGCGCGGCCAGCAGCGGCAGCAGCCAGAGCCCGGCGGTCAGGTACGCCCACCGCGTCGACGGCGCGCCCCGCCGCAGCGCCCACCAGGCGCCGACCAGCAGGACCGTGCCGGCCAGCCAGCAGCCGAGAACGGCCGGCCCGTGCGGGCCGCGCCAGATGCCGACCGGAGTGGTGGCGGGGGCGTCCGGCAGCGCCCCGCCCAGCCAGCCGGCGACGGTCAGCAGGGCCGCCCCGACCAGGCCGGCGTAGCGCGCGGCGCGGGCCCGGCCGAAGCCGTCGGGCACACCGCCGGGATCGCTCACCGGCACCTCTCCTCAGTCGGCGGGGGCCGGCTGGCGGGCCGCCCGAGCCGACCGTACCAACCGCACGGCCACCCAGATCACCAACAGCGTCATCAGCGGCGCCCCGGGCAATTTGCTGAACCGGGCCAGGCCGGTCCCGTCCGCCAGCACCAGGAACGACGACACCAGCGCGACGACGGTGAACCAGCCGGTACGCCGGGCGGTCGCCGCGAGCACGGCCAGCGGCCACGTCCAGTACCAGGGGTGGAACAGCGGGGCCAGGGCCACGGTGGCGGCCAGCGCCAGGCCGGCGTGCCAGAGCGGCTCCCGGTGTCGGGCCCGCCACCAGAGCCAGACCAGCAGCACCGCCAGCACCAGCACGCCGATCGCCCGGGTGGCCGGCAGCGCGTCCACGTGCGCGCCGAAGAGCGCCGCCAGGTACCCGACGGTCTGGCCGACCGCGGTGGACGGCGATGTCCAGGCGATGACGAGGTTGCCCTGCTCCAGCCCGGTGACCCAGCCGAAGTCCAGACCGGCAGCGAACGTGACGCCGACCACGGTGGCGACGGCCGCGCCGACGACCCACCCGCCGTCGCGCAGCAGCGCGCGGAACCGGTACGGCCCGGCGATCGCGGCCAGCGCGGCGAACGGCACCACGACCAGCGCGGTCACCTTGAGCCCGGCGGCCAGCCCGAGCAGCAGACCACCCGCGAGCAGCGGTCCGGGGCGGCCCGGACGGGACGCCACCACCGCGAGTCCCGCGGTCAGCAGGCCCACCATCAGCGCGTCGTTGTGCGCACCGCCGACCAGGTGCACGGCTACCAGCGGGCAGGCCAGCGCCAGCCACAACGCCCGCTCCACGGGGACCCCGCAGCGACGGGCCAGCGTGGGCAGGGCCCACGCGGTCAACGCCACGCCGGCCAGAGCCAGCAGCCGGAACAGCACGATGCTGCCGATCAGCGACCCGGTGGCCGAGACGACCGCCCCGGCGAGGACCACGAAGAGCGGGCCGTACGGCGCTGCGGTGTCCCGCCAGATGTAGGAAATGGTGTCCAGCCACGGGCAGGGCAGGGCGGAGACGCCCTGCTCGTACGGGTTGATCCCGCCGGACCAGCTCGCCCCCTGGCAGGCGTACGCGTAGACGTCGCGGCTGCCCAGCGGCGGGCAGACCAGCATCGGCAGCAGCCAGAGCGCGATCGTGACCAGCACCCAGCGGGTCGACGGCGCCCGGTCGCGCAGCGACCACCAGGCCCAGGCCATCAGGCCGGTGCCGATCAGCCAGAGCGCGATGATCAGCGGCCCGTTGCGGCCCTGCCAGATGCTGACCGGGGTGGGTCTCAGGTCGCCGTGGGGCAGCGCACCGCCGAGGAAGGCGGCCACGGCGAGCAGCACCGAGCCCGCCAGGCCGGTCCAGCGCGAGAGGTGGTGAGGCACGCGGGACATGCTGCCAGTACCGTGGTCGCGGTCAGGAGGTGGGCATGCGGGGCAGTCGGGTGGTGGCGGTGTCCGCCGCGTCCGCGCTCGCCCTCGGCGTGCTGTACCTGGCCCTGCCGGCCACGGGTTCGGACCTGTCCGCCCAGGTGGCCCGCGCCGACTTCTTCGCCGCCCACGGGACGACACCGGTGGACCTGCGCTGGTACGGCGGCGTCCACCCCTGGGGCTACAGCCTGGTCTCGCCGCCGCTGATGGCCCTGCTCGGGGTACGCCTCACCGGCGCGCTGGCGCTGCTCGCGGCGGCGACCGCGTTCGCGGCCCTGCTGGTGCGCGCCGGGGTGCCCCGGCCGCTGCCCGGCAGCCTGGTCGGGGTGCTCACCATCGCCGGCAACCTCGTCTCCGGCCGGGTGACGTACGCCCTCGGGGTGGCCTTCGGCCTGGCCGCGCTGCTCGCGCTGACCCTGCCGGCGCACGCCCCGCCGGGTCGCCGCTGGCTGCGGCCGGCGCTGGTCGCGGCCGGCGCCCTGCTGGCCTCGGCGACCAGCCCGGTGGCCGGGCTCTTCGTCGGCCTGGCCGGCGTCGCGCTGCTGCTGACCCGCCGGTACGTCGACGGTCTGCTGCTCGGCGCGGCCGCCGCGCTGCCGCTGGGGGTGACCGGGCTGCTCTTCGGCGAGGGCGGCTGGATGAACATCAGCCGCACCGACGCCCTGCACGCGGTGGTGACCAGCCTGCTGGTGGCGGCCCTGGTGAGCTACCGGCCGGTGCGGGTGGGGGCGCTGCTGTCGGCGGCCGGGGTGCTGGCCGCGGCGGTGGCACACACCCCGGTCGGATTGAACGCCACCCGCCTGGTGGTGATGTTCGCGCTGCCCGTGCTGGCCGCCGCGGCCCGACTGCCCCTGCTGGCCGCGCGGCTGCCCGGCCGGGTCGACCCGCCGCGCCGCCGGGTGGTCGGGGCAGTCGCCCTGGCGGTGCTGCTGGGCGCGGTGTGCTGGTGGCAGCCGCCGGTGGTGGCGGCCGACCTGCGCAGCGCGGGCGACCCGACCAGCGAACGGGCGTACTTCGACCCGCTCCGGGCGGAACTGGCCCGGCGGGGGTTGACCGGCCGGGTGGAGGTGCCACCGACCCGGAACTACTGGGAGGCCGCACACCTCGGCGAGACGCCGCTGGCCCGGGGCTGGCTGCGGCAGGCGGACATCGCCCGCAACCCGCTCTTCTTCACCACCGTCCCCGGCGCCACCGGCACCGGCGTGCCGCTGACCGCCGAGTCCTACCGGGCCTGGCTGACCGACAACGCGGTGCAATTCGTCGCCGTACCGGACACCGAGCTGTCCTGGGTGGGCCGGGCCGAGGCCGAGCTGGTCACCGCCGGCCTGCCGTACCTGACCGAGGTCTGGTCGGACCGGCGCTGGCGGCTGTACGCGGTCACCGACCCGACCCCGCTGGTGGGCGCCCCCGGTGAGCTGGTCCGCCAGGATGGCGCCTCGGTCACCTTCCGCACCTCCGGGGCGGCAACCGTGCCCGTCCGGGTGCGACACGACCGCTGGCTGGCCGTCTCCGGCGGTGCGACGACCGCCGCCGACGGCGAGTGGACGACGGTCACCGTGCCGCACGCAGGCACGTACACCCTGGGCGGCTGAGCCCCCGCCGCGAACCCGGCTGGACACCCCGGCCCCGCACCCCGGGCCCCACGCACCCCGCTCGCGCGGCCCAACCTCGCGCCCCAACCTCGCGCCCCAACCTCGCACCCCGCCCTCGCGGCCCAGCCTCGCGGCCGACCCTGCGCCGGCGCGGAACCGGCGAGGGCCAGGGACGGATATCCCTGTCATGCCCTATGGAGCTGATGTCGTAGACGAATCACCGAGCGGGCGCCGCACGGACGGACCACGGGCGGCATCGCACGGACGGACCACGGGCGGCATCGCACGGACGGACCACGGGCGGCATCGCACGGTGATTCGTTTACGACATCAGCTCCATAGCTACCCAGCACCATGTTCCTGGCTGGGCGAACCGCGTCGGCCGCAGGTGGCTCGGAAGGGCGGACCGCAACCGCCGGTCCCCCACCCGCCGACTCCCGAGCGAGCGAGAGGGCCAGGCCGCCGATGGTCAGCCCAGGCGGCCGGACCGGACGGTGCCGGGCCGGACCGGACGGTGCCGGGCCGGACCGGACGGTGCCGGGCCGGACCGGACGGTGCCGGGCCGGACCGAAGCGGGACCGACCACGCCGGGCCGCACCTGGGTGCCAGGCCGGGCCGCCAGGCGAGGGCGTCAGGCCGGGCCGTCAGGCGGGGGCGTCGAGGACGCGCTCCATGGCTGCCCGGGAGCGACGGCCCGTGCGCAGGTACTCGTCGAGGAACTCGCCGGGGTCCTCCCGGCCGAGCAGCCGGACCACGCCGGCCAGCTCCACCCCGTGCCGGGGCAGCTGGTCCCCGGCCCGACCGCGGACCAGCATCAACGCGTTACGGACCTGCGCGGCCAGGGTCCAGCCGGCGGCCATCGCCGCGGCGTCGTCCGCGTCGATCAGGCCGACGTCCCGGGCGGCGGCGAGCGCGTCGAGGGTACGCGTGCCGCGCAGCGCCGACAGCCGACCGGCGTGTCGGAGCTGGAGCAGCTGCACCGCCCACTCGACGTCGGCGAGCCCGCCCCGGCCCAGCTTGGTGTGGGTGGCCGGGTCGGCGCCCCGGGGCAGCCGCTCGTTCTCCACCCGGGCCTTGATCCGGCGGATCTCCACCACCTGCTCACGGGTCAGCCCGTCGGCCGGGTAACGGACCGGCTCGACCATCGCCTCGAACTCGGCGCCGAGGTCGGCGTCCCCGCAGACGAACCGGGCGCGCAGCAGCGCCTGCGCCTCCCACACCTTCGACCAGCGCGCGTAGTACTGGGCGTAAGCGGCGAGGCTGCGGACCAGCGGGCCCTGCCGCCCCTCCGGGCGCAGGTCGGCGTCCACGCCGAGCGGGGGATCGGGGGCGGGCACGCCGAGCAGCCGGCGCAACTCCTCGGCGATCGCTTGGGCGGCAGCGCTGGCCGCGCTCTCGTTCGCCCCGGCCGGCGGGTCATAGACAAAGAGCACGTCGGCGTCGGAGAGGTAGTTGGACTCGTACCCGCCGAGCCGGCCCATGCCGATCACCGCGAAGCGCAGCCCGGGCAGCTCCGGCTGGGTGGCCCGCGCGGTCCGCAGCGCGGCGGCCAGGGTGGCGTCGGTGACGTCGGACAGGGCGGCGCCGACCGCGCCGATGTCGCCGAGCGTGGGCACCCGCTCGGCGCGTACCCCGGGGTCGCCGGCGCGGGGCGTGAGCGGAGCGAGCACGCCGCCCCGACTGAGTACGTCGGCGCAGGCCAGCCGAACCAGCTCCCGGCGGCGCAGCGCGCGGACCGCCCTGGTGGCCTGCTCCGGGTCGGCGTGCCGGGCCGCCGCGGCGGCGAAGCCCTCGCAGAGCACTTCGCGGGGGCGGGGGGTCAGTTCGCTGTCCTCGGCGAGCAGTCGCAGCGCCTCCGGCTCCCGGGCCAGTAGGTCGGCTGCATACCGGGAGGAGGACAGCACCCGGGCCAGCCGGCGGGCCACCGGGCCCTCGTCGCGGAGCAGCCGGAGATACCAGGGGGTGCTGCCGAGCTTGTCGGAGACCTGCCGGTAGTTGAGCAGCCCTCGATCCGGCTCCGGCGCGTCGGCGAACTCGCTGAGCAGCACCGGCAGCAGGGTGCGCTGGATCGCGGCGGTCCGGCTGACCCCGCCGGTGAGGGCCTGGAGGTGCCGCAGCGCCCCGGCCGGATCGGCGAAGCCGAGGATCTCCAGCCGGTGCCGGGCCGCCTCCGGGGTCAGCCGCAGCCCGTCGGCGGGTACTCGGGCCACCGACTCCAGCAGCGGCCGGTAGAGCAACTTGGCGTGCAGCCGGCGTACCTCGGTGGCGTGAGTGACCCACTCGGCCCGGAACTCCTCGACGGCGCTGCGGCCCGGCGTGGCCGTGTAGCCCAGCGCGGCGGCCAGCCAGCGCAGCGCGGCCGGCTCCGTTGGCACGGTGTGGGTGCGGCGCAGGCCCTGGAGCTGGAGGCGGTGCTCGACGCCGCGCAGGAAGCGGTAGCCGCGCAACAGCGCCTCGCCGTCGGCCCGGCCGACGTACCCGCCGGCGACCAGCGCGCGCAGCGCCGGGATGGTGCCCGGCACCCGCAGCGACTCGTCGCCCCGGCCGTGCACCAGCTGGAGCAGCTGGACGGCGAACTCGATGTCGCGCAGCCCGCCCGGGCCGCGCTTGATCTCCCGCTCCAGCTCCTTGGGCGGGACGTTGTCGATGATCTTCCGGCGCATCGACCGGACGTCCTCGACCGCCTCAGGGCGCTCCGCGGCCGACCACACCAGCGGCGCGAGCTGGTCGATCCACTCCCGGGCCAGGTCCAGGTCGCCGGCCGCCGGCCGGGCCTTGAGCAGCGCCTGGAATTCCCAGGTGCGGGCCCAGCGCCGGTAGTAGGCCAGGTGGCTGGCGAGGGTACGCACCAGCGGCCCGCGGTTGCCCTCCGGCCGCAGCGCCGCGTCCACCGGCCAGGCGACCAACCCGCAGACGTGGATCAGCCGGGTGGCGACCAGGGTCGCGGCGGAAAGGTCGTCGTCGGAGGCGGCGACGAAGATGACGTCCACGTCGGAGACGTAGTTCAGCTCGTCCCCACCGCACTTGCCCATCGCCGCCACGGCCAGCCGGGGGCGCGGCGTCCCCACCGGCAGCTCCTCGACGGCGATCTCGTACGCGGCGGCCAGGGTGGCGTCGGCCAGCGCGGAGAGCGCCGCCATGGTCTGCTCCAGGCCGCGCCCGCCGGTCAGGTCGGCCGCCGCGATCCGCAGCAACGCCAGCCGGTACGCCTGCCGCAACACGGCGACCGGCTGGGTCGACGGGGTGAACCGGGCCGCAGCAGCCAGGTCGAGCCGGCCGTCGGCGGTCGGCGCGAGCCCGTCCGGGGCGGTGACCAGCACCGACCACTGGTGCGGGTTGGCCACCAAATGGTCGCCGAGCGCCGAGGACGCCCCCAGCACGGCGACCAGCCGGCGGCGCAGCCCCGGATCGTCATGCAACCCGTCGAGCAGCGCGGAGCCGGCTGTCTCCCCGGCGTCGCCGTCGGCAGCACCCGGCCGCCCGGCCCCCGCGGCGCGGCGTTCCGCCTCGACGAGGCGGTGCAGCTGGCGCAGCGCCAGGTCCGGGTCGGCGGCCCGGGACAGGGCGGCCAGCAGCTCGACGGCCCGCTCGCCGGCGGGCTCCTGGGCGTCCGGCCGCCACAGCCCGAGCCCGTCGGGGCCGAGCAGGTCGGCGGCGCGCGCCCGGCCGTCACCCTCGGCGAAGCCGTACCGGGCGAGGCGGCTCCTGGCCGGTCGCGTCATCTCAGTGCCCGAGCAGCGGCAGACCGCGGCGGGTGGCGTCGTGGTCCAGCTCGCCGAGGGCGAGCGCGGCGAACCGGATGGCGAACGGCTGCCAGACCTCCTCGACGTCGGCCATCACCCGGTCACAGGCGGCCACCACGAGTTCCTCGTCGTACCCCAGCTCGGCCAGCAGCTCCGAGTCGCGGGCCCAGTCGGCGATCATCGCGGTGTCGCACTCGATGTGGAACTGGAGCCCCCAGGCCCGGTCGCCGAGGCGGAACGCCTGGTGCGGGTAGCGGGTGGAGGCGGCCAGCAGGGTCGCGCCCCGGGGCAACTCGGTGATCTCGTCGGAGTGCCACTGGAGCACGTCCGGGATCAGCGGCACGTACCGGAAGAGCGGGTCGGCGTCGGCCGCGTCCCGCTTGCCGACCACGCCCGGGCCGACCTCCGGGCCGGACGGGCTCCGCTCGACCAGGCCGGCGTGCGCGGTGGCCAGCAGTTGGGCGCCGAGGCAGACGCCGAGGGTCGGGACGCGGTACCGCACTGCCTTGCGCAGCAGCCCCTCCAACGCCGGGAACCAGGGTGCGCCGGGGGTGCCGTCGGGCAGCGGGTACGCCTGCTGCTCGCCGCCGAGCACCACCAGCGCGGCGTACCCCGCCAGGTCGGCGGGGAGCTCCTCGCCCTCGTGCGGGCGGAGCACCCGCAGTTGGAGGCCCCCCTCGGTCAGCCACTCCCCCAGTCGGCGGAGGTCGTCGGTCGGGTCGTTCTCGATCACCAGCGCGGTCGCCACGGTGTCGAGGCTATCCCGTGCGCCGACGGCCGCCCGGAACGGCTCGGCCGGGTCAAGGCGACCGTTAGGCTGTGCCGCTGTGATCGAGACCGTCCTGCCACCCGTCCTGCGCCCCGGCGACACGGTGATGCTGGTGTCCCCGTCCGGCCCGACCCGGCCTGAGCGGGTGGCCCGGGGCGTCGAGCTGCTCACCGGCTGGGGGCTGCGCCCGGTGCTGGCGCCGAACGCGTACGCCCGGCGGGGCTACCTGGCCGGCGGCGACGAGCTGCGCGCGGCCGACCTGAACACCGCCTTCGCCGACCCGGAGGTACGCGGGGTGCTCTGCACCCGCGGCGGCTACGGCGCGCAGCGGGTGGTGGACCTGATCGACATGGCGGCGGTCCGCCGGGACCCGAAGGTGGTGGCCGGCTTCTCGGACATCACCGCCCTGCAGTTCGCGCTCTGGCGGGGGGCCCGGCTGGCCAGCGTGCACGGCCCGGGGGCGGCCTGGCTGGACGAGCGGACCCCGCTGCGCTCGGCGGAGTCGCTGCACGCCGCGCTGATGACCACCGAGCTGGTGACGGTGGCCGCCGTGGCCGAGGAGGAGACCTTCGGCGTGCGGGTGCCCGGGCGGGCGGTCGGCCCGCTGCTCGGCGGCAACCTCTGCCTGATCACCGCGTCGATCGGCACCCCGGACATGCCGGACCTGACCGGGGCGGTGCTGCTGGTCGAGGAGGTGCAGGAGCCGCCGTATAAGGTCGATCGGATGCTCACCCAGCTGCGCCGCTGCGGCGCCCTGGACGGGGTGGCCGGGGTGGCGGTGGGCCAGTTCACCGACTGCGCCGACGGCTGGGAGACGACTGTCGCGGACGTGCTCGGCGAGCGGCTGGGCGACCTCGGGGTGCCGGTCCTCGGCGGTCTCCCGATCGGCCACGGCGTGGGTCAGCTCACGGTCCCGGTCGGCACCCGGGCCGTTTTGGACGCCGACGCGGGCACCCTGACCGTGGCGCCGGCCGTCCGCTGAAGGCAGGACTTTCAGCTGGGTGACAGGGTCGGGACGGGTTTCCTCCAGGTTCGGCAGTCACTGTCGGTGAGGTCATCGCACCACCACCGATCAACTGGAGGACTGATGTCCCGCACGATGTCGAAGAAGCACCTGCTGGTGGGCCTGGCCGCCGCCGGCGTGCTCGGCGTGGGGATCGCCGCCCCCACGGTGGCGTTCGCCGAGGACGGCACCCCGACGCCGAGCGCCAGCAGCAGCAGTGACCAGGGCGCCGACCGGCAGCAGCAGCGGGCCGACCGGCAGGCCGACTTCGCCGCGGCGCTCGCCAAGGAGCTGGGCGTCCCGACCGACAAGGTCACCGCCGCGCTGGAGAAGCTGCGCGAGCAGCGTAAGGCCGACCGGCCGGAGCGGCCGTCCACCGAGGACCGGCAGGCCGCGCTCAAGGAGCGGCTGGACCAGGCGGTGAAGGACGGCAAGCTCACCCAGGAGCAGGCCGACGCGATCACCAAGGCCGCCGAGGCCGGCGTCTTCCCGGGCCCGGGCGGCCGGGGCCACCACGGCCCGGAGGGTAGGACCGGCAACTGACCCGGTGGCCCCGCCGTCTCCGCACCGGCCGCTCCTCCCTCCCGGCCGGACCGTCGCCGCGGCGGGGCCACCACTCCCGGACAGCGCTCGGCCCCGCCGTCGTGCGGGGCCGAGCGTCGGGTCCGCCCCGGCGGCGCTGCCGAGGCGGACGTGGCCGGGTCACCTCAGGTACGGCCCGTCCGCGCCGATCTTCCCCGGCGCCGGGTTGCCGGGCAGGCCGAGCACGTAGACGCGCAGGTTGCCCTTGCCGCTGACCGAGGCGGTGAGGGTGCCGTTGGCGACGGTCCGGACGTCCCCGGTCACCACGTCGGTGTACGTGCCGTTGAGTATTGGTGGCGCAGGGGTCGCCGGAGCCGACCTTGCCGGCGGCGACGGTGACCGTGCCGGTGCCGAGCCGGTAGTTCACGCCGTTGTTGTTGTCCCAGACGCCAGTGCCGTTGGTGAAGACCACCTGGAGGCCGCTGGCCGTGCCGAGGTCGATGGTCCGGCGGCGCCAGCCGGCACAGGCGGTGTCCATGGCGACGCCCGGCACCGGCGTCCAGGCCGCGCCGTCGACGCCGTAGTGGATGTTGACCGAGCTGCCCCAGGCGATGGGCGGCTGGTAGTAGACGGTGACCGTGTTCGCGGCGACCGCCGCGGTGAACGGCAGCAGGCTCGCGGTCAGGCCGGCGGCCAGCGCGAGGGCGCCCCACCGGCGACGGAAGCTGGTCGTGGTACGCCTCATCCTGGCTCTCCTGACCCCCCGCGCCCGCCCGGCGGGCGCAAGAAGCTGAAGGCTTTGCAAAAACTTGCGGGGTGTGGTGCCAGGAAGTTACCAGCTTCAATCCCCGGAAACCAGGGGTTCACAATCGACGAATATGAACGTCTTCGGCGTTCCTAACTGGAAGAGCTTGCACCTGCGGAAATGCCTTCCGAGGCATCTTCCTGCCGCCCGCCGGGGTGTCCGCCGCGCGACGGACACCCCGAGCGCGGTCATGCCGTGGCGGGCGGCGTGAAGACGCCGAGGTGGTTGCCGGAGGGGTCGAGCAGGTGGGCGAGGGTGAGCCCGCTCGGCGTCGTCTTCACCGGCACCAGCACCTTGCCGCCGGCCGCCTCGGCCCGCCGGCAGGTCTCCGCCACGTCGGCGACCTCCGCGTAGAAGATCGCGTAATTCGGCGACTGGCCGCCGGTGGACCGGATCGCGCCGCCGATCCCCCGCTCCCCACCTGCCTCCGTCTGCCGGTACGACGCACCCGGGCCGCCCTGCTCCTCGAAGCTCCAGCCGAAGAGCTCGGCGTAGAACTCCTCGGCCTCCTCCGGCCGCTCGGAGCCGATCTCGAACCAGGTGATGGGCGTGCTGGACATGCTGCCTCCTCCTCGTCGCGCCGGCCGGTCGGCCGGCGCCGTCAGGAAGCAGCCTCACCCCCGTCCGCGACACCGTCCTGTCGGTGTTTCCCAACGACCTCAGACCAGGCTGAGCGGGCGGACCACCTGCGCGGGGATGTCCAGGTCGCCTGGGTCGAGCTCTCGGGTCACCACCTCCGACAGCGCGGTCACCGACACCATCCGGTCGGTGCGGAAGCAGCGCAGCTCGCCGCGGAGCCGGCACCAGGCCAGCAGGTACCAGTGCCGGGGGTTGCCGAGGTAGCCGAGTGGCTCCACGTCCCGCGACGAGACCACGCCGGAGCGGTCCGCGTACGCCAGGCGGAGCACCCGCCGCGCGGTGACCGCGTCGGCGACGACGGCCGGGACGGGCGTGGCCGGCCCGTCGCCGATCAGGTGCACCCGGCCGGCCAGCCGGTGCGCCTCGGCCACATCGGCGGCCGGCATCACCGCGACCAGCTTGCGCAGCGCGGCGCCGGCGGCCGCCGCGAACGGCGTGCCGCCGAGCCGGTGCAGGGCCACGGCCATCGCCACCGCCTCGCCGGCGGTCAGGTTGACCGGCGGCAGGGTGTGCGCGCGGTCGACCACGTAGCCGCCGGTGCGGCCCGGCTCGGCCCAGATCGGCACGCCAGAGGCCTGCAACGCGCCGATGTCACGCTCGACGGTGCGGGTGCTGACCTCGAAGCGGCGGGCCAGCCAGGAGGCGCTGCGCGGGCGCGGCGACACCGCGCGCAGCTCCTCGACGAGGGCGTAGAGACGGTCGGTGCGGTTCACCCCCGGAAGCTAAGCCCCCGGTACGACACTCCCGCTAGAGCGACAGGTAGCGCTGCCGCTCGTACGGGGTGACCTCGCGGCGGTACTGCTCCCACTCGGCGCGCTTGTTGCGCAGGAAGAAGTCGAAGACGTGCTCGCCGAGCACCTCGGCGACCAGCTCCGAGCCAGCCATCACGTCGATGGCCTCGGCCAGGTTCTCCGGAAGGGCCTCGTAGCCCATCGCGCGGCGCTCGGCGCTGCTCAGCGACCAGACGTCGTCCTCGGCGCCCGGGGGCAGCTCGTAGCCCTCCTCGATGCCCTTGAGGCCGGCGCCGAGCATGACCGCGAAGGCCAGGTACGGGTTGGCCGCCGAGTCCAGCGAACGGACCTCGACCCGGGCCGAGTTCGGCTTGCCGTACGCCGGCACCCGGACGAGCGCGGAGCGGTTCAGGTGACCCCAGCAGACGTACGCCGGGCTCTCGGTGATCCGGTCCGGCAGCGCCTGCGGGAAGAGCCGCTTGTACGAGTTGACCCACTGGTTGGTGACGGCGGTGTACTCCCGAGCGTGCATCAGCAGGCCGGCGATGAAGGACTTCGCCACCTTGGAGAGCTTCATCGGGTCGCCGGCGTCGTGGAACGCGTTGCGCTCGCCCTCGAAGAGCGACAGGTGGGTGTGCATGCCGCTGCCGGGCTGGTCGGTGAAGGGCTTCGGCATGAAGCTGGCCTGCACCCCGGTGGAGAGCGCCACCTCCTTGACCACGTGCCGGAAGGTCATGATGTTGTCGGCGGTGGTCAGCGCGTCGGCGTAGCGCAGGTCGATCTCCTGCTGGCCCGGTGCCACCTCGTGGTGGCTGAACTCCACCGAGATGCCGATCCGCTCCAGCGCCAGTACGGCCTGCCGGCGGAAGTCCCGGGCGACGGCGTGGGTGGTGTGCTCGAAGTAGCCGCCGGTGTCGACCGGGATGGGCACCGAGCCGTCCTGGGCACCGTTCTCCAGCAGGAAGAACTCGATCTCGGGGTGGGTGTAGAAGGTGAAGCCCTTCTCGGCCGCCTTGGAGAGCATCCGGCGCAGCACGTGCCGCGGGTCGGCCCAGGAGGGCCCGCCGTCGGGCAGCAGGATGTCGCAGAACATCCGGGCGCTCTCGCCGCTGACGCCGCCCTCGAAGGGGAAGACCTGGAAGGTGGTCGGGTCGGGCATGGCCACCATGTCGGACTCGAAGACCCGGGCGAAGCCCTCGATCGCCGAGCCGTCGAAGCCGATGCCCTCCTCGAAGGCCGCCTCCAGCTCGGCGGGGGCCACCGACACGCTCTTCAGCGTCCCGAGCACGTCGGTGAACCACAGCCGGACGAACCGGATGTCCCGCTCTTCCAGCGTACGGAGGACGAACTCCTGCTGACGGTCCACTTCCACCCCTCGCGACACTGATCTCCGGCAACCGGTCGGGCCGGTCCGGCCTGACCGCCCAGTCTCCACCGGCCTCGTTACGCAGACGTTACGCGACCCTCCGGCGCGCGTCCCGCCGTGTCCCGCCGGGTGGCGCCAGGGGCGTCCGCCCGGTCCGGGCGGGGGTGGCCGGCGTCTCCCGCGTCCTGCCGTGAAGGGCCTGCGACGCTGGGGCAAGATGAGGACATGCCCACCCTGCGTCTCGCCCTGTGCCAGGTCAACCCGACCGTCGGCGACATCGCCGGCAACGCCGACCTGGTCCGCCGCTGGACCCGTAGGGCCGCCGACGCCGGCGCCCAGCTCGCACTCTTCCCGGAACTGATGCTGACCGGTTACCCGGTCGAGGACCTGGTCTTCCGCCGCTCCTTCGTCGCCGCTTCGAAGGCCGCGCTCCAGCGGCTCGCCGCGGATCTGGCCGCCGACGGGCTCGGCGACCTGCCGGTCCTGGTCGGCTACCTGGACGCGGACGGGCCGCCGCAGGTCAGCTCGGACGCCGAGCCGGGCCGAGGCGCCCGCAACGCCGCCGCGCTGCTGCACCGTGGGGCGGTCGTGGCCACCTACTTCAAGCACCACCTGCCCAACTACGGGGTGTTCGACGAGGACCGCTACTTCGTGTCCGGCGACACGCTGACCGTGGTGCGGATCGGCGGGGTGGACGTCGCGCTGACCATCTGCGAGGACCTCTGGCAGGCCGGCGGGCCGTTCGCGGTGGCCCGGCAGGCCGGCGTGGGACTGGTCCTCAACATCAACGGCTCGCCGTACGAGCTGAACAAGGACGACATCCGGCTGCCGCTGGTCCGCCGCCGGGCCGCGGAGGCGGGCGCCGCCATCGCGTACGTCAACATGGTCGGCGGCCAGGATGAGCTGGTCTTCGACGGCGACTCGATGATCGTGAGCGCGGATGGCGCGCTGCTCGCCCGGGCGCCACAGTTCATCGAGCACCTGCTGGTGCACGACGTGGAGCTGCCCCCGGCGAAGGAGCCGGTCGACGAGGCCGAGCAGCCCGCCGACGGGATGCGCATCGTCCGGTCGAAGGTCAGCGACATCCTGCCGCCCGCCCCCACCGACGAGATCGCCCGCGGCGGCATCATCGAGCCGGTCGCCGACGAGGCCGAGGTGTGGCAGGCGCTGGTGCTGGGCCTGCGCGACTACGTCAACAAGAACCGCTTCCCGTCGGTGGTGCTCGGCCTTTCCGGCGGCATCGACTCGGCCGTGGTCGGGGCCCTGGCCGTCGACGCGCTCGGCCCGGACCGGGTGGTCGGGGTGTCGCTGCCCAGCCAGCACTCCTCGGAGCACTCCCGCGCCGACGCCGAGGAGCTGGCCAAGCGGACCGGCCTGGACTACCGGATCGAGCCGATCCAGCCGATGGTGGACGCCTACCTGGCCAACATGTCGCTGTCCGGGGTGGCCGTGGAGAACCTCCAGGCCCGGGTGCGCGGCGTGATCCTGATGGCGCTGTCGAACCAGGAGGGCCACCTGGTCCTCACCACCGGCAACAAGAGCGAGCTGGCGGTGGGCTACTCCACCCTCTACGGCGACTCCGTGGGCGGCTACAACCCGGTCAAGGACGTCTGGAAGACGCTGATCTGGCGGCTGGCCAAGTGGCGCAACGCCGACGCGGTCCGCCGGGGCGAGACCGCCCCGATCCCGGAGAACTCGATCGGTAAGCCGCCGTCGGCGGAGTTGAGCCCCGGCCAGCTCGACAGCGACACCCTGCCGGACTACGACGTCCTCGACCCGATCCTGATCGGCTACGTCGACGGCGACCTCGGTCGGGACGGCCTGGTCGCGTCGGGGCACGACCCGGCGATCGTGGACAAGGTGCTGCGGATGGTGGATACCGCCGAGTACAAGCGGCGGCAGTCCGCCCCGGGCACCAAGATCTCCATCAAGGCGTTCGGCCGGGACCGCCGGCTGCCCATCACCAACCGCTGGCGCGAGCACGGCTGAGCCGCCGTCTCCCGCGGCCCGCGGGCCGGGGAGTGAAATCCTCCACTCCGCCCTGCCGTGGGCGGGTCGTCCGGTGCGACGATCGCGGCGGAACCCGGGGACCGCGGAGGCGGCCTCGAGGAAGGAGAGAGTCATGGTGGAGTCCACCCCGACCGAGGTGACCGCCCTGTACGGCGGGCCGGCCACCCGACGGGTCCGTACCCGCGACCTGATCACCGCCAAGGAGCGCGGTGAGCGCTGGGCGATGCTCACCTCGTACGACCAGTACACCGCCTCGATCTTCGACCAGGCGGGGATCCCGGTGCTGCTGGTCGGCGACTCGGCGGCGAACAACGTCTTCGGCTACGAGACCACCCTGCCGGTGACCGCCGAGGAGCTGCTGCCGCTGGTCCGCGCGGTGGTACGGGCGACCCGGCACTCGCTGATCGTCGGCGACCTGCCCTTCGGCTCGTACGAGGAGGGGCCGACGCAGGCGCTGCGCACGGCGGTGCGGTTCATGAAGGAGGGCGGCTGCCACGCGGTGAAGCTGGAGGGCGGCCGACGCTGCGCCGACCAGATCGCCGCGATCGTCGGCGCCGGCATCCCGGTGATGGCGCACATCGGCTTCACCCCGCAGAGCGAGCACACCCTGGGCGGGTACCGGGTGCAGGGCCGCGGCGACACGGCCGACGAGGTGATCGCCGACGCGCGGGCGGTGGCCGAGGCGGGCGCGTTCGCGGTGGTGCTGGAGATGGTGCCCGGCGAGGTGGCCAAGCGAATCACCGCCGAGCTGCGGATCCCCACCGTCGGCATCGGCGCCGGGCCGGACACCGACGCGCAGGTGCTGGTCTGGCAGGACATGGCCGGGCTGCGTACCGGCAAGGCGCCGCGCTTCGTGAAGCGCTACGCCGACCTGGCGGGCGCGCTGACCGACGCGACCCGCCGCTTCGCCGAGGAGGTCCGCGGCGGCGAGTTCCCGGCCGCCGAGCACACCTTCTGAGTACGACGGGCGGTGCGGCCGACCGGCCGCACCGCCCCACCACCGCGCCGGCCGGCTCCGGTCAGCCCACGCAGAACTCGTTGTCCTCGGGGTCGGCGAGCTGGACCGAGTAGTAGTTGTTCTCCGGGTCGTCCATCGCCCCCAGCACCCGCGCCCCGAGCGCCACCAGCCGGGCCACCTCGGCGTCGATCCTCGCCCGCCGCTCCGGCAGGGGCACCGACCGCCCACCACCGACCTTGAGGTCGATGTGCAGCCGGTTCTTCACCGACTTCGGCTCGGGCACCGGCTGGAACCAGATCCGCTGCCCGGCGCCGGTCGGGTCCTCCAAGCGGTCCAGGCAGTCGTCCTCACCCAGCTCGTCCGCCGGGACGCCGACCGACAGATACCAGTCACGCCAGGTCGGGTGCCCGTCCGGCGGCGGCTGCGGACGGTACCGCAGCGCCTCGGCCCAGAACGCGACGAGCCGCGCGGGCTCCCGACAGTCGATCACCAGTTGCCACTCCACCCGGAGATCCTCCCTGGCGGGTACGACATGCCCGACGCCGCCCCGGCGCTCGGCCGGCGCGGCGGCTCAGAGGTCGGTGACCCGGATGCCGGCGTGCGCCTTGTAGCGCTTGTTGATGGCGATCAGGTTGGCGGTGAACGCCTCGATCTGGTGGGCGTTACGCAACCGTCCGGCGTAGATGCCCCGCATGCCGGGGATCCGGGCGGCGAGCGCGGCCACCACGTCGACCAGCTCCCGGTCCTCGGTGCAGATCAGCACGTCGAGGTCGATCCGGTCGATCTCCGGGTCGGCCAGCAGCGGCGCGCTGACGTGGTTGAACGCCGCGCAGACCCGGGAGTCGGGCAGCAGCCGGGCGGCCTGCTGGACGGCGCTGCCCTCGTCGACCCGGAGGGCGTACGGGCCCTGCTTGTCGAAGCCGAGCGGGTTGACGCAGTCGACCACGATCTTGCCGGCGAGCGGCTCGGCCAGCGCGGCGACGGTGGCGGCGTGCCCGTCCCACGGGACGGCGATGATCACCACGTCGCTGGCACGGGCGACCTCGTCGTTGTCACCGCCGGACACCTGCGCGCCGGTGGGCACGCCGGGCAGCGCGGCGATCTCGGCGGCGGACTGCGCCGCGCGCTCGGCGGAACGGGAACCGATCAGCACGGTCTGCCCGGCCCGGGCGAACCGGTACGCGAGACCTCGCCCCTGGTCGCCGGTGCCACCGATGATGCCGACGGTCAGCCCGGAGACGTCGGGCAGCGTGGTCGCGTCGTAAGCCATACGGCCATCCTCGCAAACCGTCTCGGCGGGCAGCAGCGCGAGCCGCTGTGACAAACCCCGCTGGCCACCGCCGGCCGTCCGCGCGGCGGAGGGCGGTCAGGCCCGGGCGAAGAGGACCTTGCGCTGGGTCGGGTCGGCGGTGACCAGGCGGACCTGGATCCGCTCGCCGAGCGGCAGTTCGCCGGTGCACCGGGCGCGGACCGGCGGCTCGTCCAGGGCCACCGCGCCGCCGGGCTCCCGGACCGGCCTGGCGTTGCCGTTCGGCGGGGCGTCCACGTCCAGCACGGCCGCGGAGAAGGTCTCCCCCACCCGGTGCTCCAGCAGCACCGCCTCGGCCAGCTCGACCGCGCCGCGGGTGGCCGCCCCGGCGGTCCGGTCGGTGCTGGCCATCGCCTCGGGCAGCTTCGGCAGCGCGGCGCGGGCCCAGTCGGGCACCTCCCGGCCCTCGTGCAGAGCCAGGCAGACCTCCGTCGCGTACCGGTCGGCCAGCCGGCGCAGCGGCGCCGTGACGTGGGCGTACGCGGCGGCCACCCCGCCGTGCTCCGGCTGCTCCGGCAGCTCGCCGTCGAAGGCGGTGTACGCCGCGCCGCGCATCAGCTCGGCGGCCTGGTCGATGAAGGCCGCCGCCCGGGGCCGGGAGGCGTCCAACCCCGCGAGTACCTCGCCGACGCTGCGGTCCGCCGGCCAGTCCACGCCGAGCGGGGCGGCGGCGAGGCGCAGCCGGGCCACCGCCTCCGGCCTCGGCGGCGGCATGGTCCGCAGCAGCCCGATCCGGCCGGCGAGCATGATGTCGGCGGCGGCCATCCCGGTCAGTAGGGAGATCTGGGCGTTGTGGTCCTCCATCGGCCCCGGCCCGCGCAGCACCAGCTGCCAACCGTCGCCGTCGGATTCGACGTCCTGCTCGGGCAGGGGCAGGTTGATCGCGCCCCGGCGCAGCCCCCGGGCGGTGAGCAGCGCGCCGATCTCGGGCAGCAGGGCGATCGGCTCGGGCAGCCGGCCGGCATCGGCGTCACGCTGCACGCCGACGTAGTCGAGCTTGGCGCGGCTGCGCACCCGGGCGCGTTCCAGCGCGACGGCGACGGTGGCGCCGTCGGCGTCCAGGTCGATGGTCCACAGCACCGCCGCCCGGTCGGCGTCGGGCAGCAGGCTGGCCGCCCCCTCGCTGAGCGTGTGCGGGTGCAGCGGCACGTTGCCGTCGGGCAGGTAGACGGTCTGGCCGCGACGCCAGGTCTCCTCCTGCAACGGCCCGCCGGGGCGGACGTGCGTGGCGACGTCGGCGATCGCGTACCGGATCCGGAAGCCGCCACCGGGACGGCGGCTGAGGTGCATCGCCTGGTCGAGGTCGCGGGAGGTCGCGGGGTCGACCGTGACGAACGGGATGTCGGTGCGGTCGGCGGCGGCCGGCAGCGGTGCGGCCGCCGCCTCGTCCGCCTCGCGCTGCGCCGCGACCGGGAAGCCCTCGGGCAGTCCCAGCTCGCGGCGCAGCGCGCCGAAGTCGATGCGGGGCGCCAGTACGCGTCGGATCACCACGGGGTCAATCCTGACAGCGCTGCGCGTGATCCGCTCACCCGCGTGGCGGACGTCCGGTCAGCGGTGGGCGGCGGGCGTCAGCCGGCCGCCTTCCGGGCGCTCGCCGGCTTGATCGTCGAACGGCCGGCGACGACCCTCGTGCCGGCCGGCTTCCGGGCGGCGGTCATCCGCTTGTGGGTGCCCGTCGAGGTGCTCGTCCTGGCCTCGACAGGGCCCACGGACGACGCCGCGGAGGTCGCCTTCCTCGCCGCCGACTTGCGCGTGGTGGTCGAGGACGTGGCGGTGGCCTTCTTCGCCGGAGCCTTCTTCGCCGCCGCCTTGCGGGCGCCCCCGGTCGGGCGGGTCGAGGCGGCCTTCGTGGCGGTGGTCTTCTTGGCCGGGGCCTTCTTCGCCGCGGTCGTGGTCTTCTTCGCCGCGGTCTTCTTCGCCGCGGGGGCGGCCTTCTTCACCGCCGCGGTGGCCTTCTTCCCGGTGGAGGTGACCTTCCGGGTGGCGGCCGTGGTCTTCGCTGGGGCCTTCTTCGCCGCCGCCGTGGTCCTGGCGGGCGCCTTCTTGGCCGCAGGCGCCTTCTTGGCCGCGGTGGTCTCCTTGACCGCGGCGGTCTTCGCCGCCGCCTTGCGCGCGGGTGCCTTCTTCGCCGCCGCGGTGGTCTTCGCCGCCGCCTTGCGGGCGGGAGCCTTCTTCGCCGCCACGGTGGTCTTCCGGGCGGGGGCCTTCTTGGCGGGCGCCTTCTTGGCCGTGGTCCTCGTGGCCGGGGCCTTCTTGGCGGGTGCCTTCTTGGCCGTGGTCTTCGTGGCCGGGGCCTTCTTCGCGGGCGCCTTGCGCGCCGCCGACACGACCTTCTTGGCGGCCGCCTTCTTCGCGACGGCCTGCTTCGCCGGCACCCGACCGGCGCCGGCGCCCGAGGCGTTCGGCGAGGCCTTGGTGACCGTCGCCGTCCGGCCCGTGGCGGCCCCCGTGGACCGCCGCGTCGCGGCGGTCTTCTTCGCGGTCGTACGTTTGCCGGCCGGGCGGGTGGTGGCCTGTTGTGCTTCGGCCATCTCGGTTCCCTCCTTGGGGACGTGCTCTCGTGGCTCCTCGCGGAGCACGGAGTACCTCGACGCGGGCCGTCCCGCGCCGTCTACCTGCCCTCCCCGGCCCAACGGGCGTCCTCGGCGTCCCACGCTTCGTTGCGCTCCCGCACCTGCTGCAGGGCGTTCTCCGCGTCGGCGGCTGAGGCGTACGGTCCGAGAACGTGCTTCGCAGGGCACACGTCGGCGTCGGTCTCGACCCGGTGGTGTCGGGTGCACCAGTAGTAGTGCGCACCACTTCCGCTGTCGCTCATGAGATCACTGTGCACCGCATAGCGCCCGGCCGCCACCGGATCGCCACAAATAGCCGCCGATGTCCTCCACAGTAGACGTGCTGCCGGCCGCCGGATGCCGGAACGGCGAAGAACGGGGCAGCCGGGCACCGGGTGGGTGACGGACAATCCCCGGGTGCGGTTCGGGGGAGGAACATCAGCACGGCGGCGGCGACGCCTGGTGGCCGCCGCCGCGCTCGCGGCGCTCGCCGCGGCCGGGGTGCTGGCGGCGGTGCCGCTGCTGCGGGACCGGTCGCAGGACCGGCTGGACCGGCGCGCCGACCGGGAGGTGACGGCGACGGCGCAGCGGACCCGCGCCGCGCTGCTGGCCACGCCGTCGGCGTCCGGGCCGGCGCTGCGGGACGCCGCCGACGCCGTCGACGGGGTCGAGGTGCTGACGGTCGAGAGCGCCGGTGCGGGCGTACGGCTGGTTTTCCGGGTCCGGGTGGCGAAGACCGCCGCCTCGGTCTTCGGCTGGCAGCAGGCGAACGTCGGCGCGTGTTTCGCCCAGGTCGTGCGCCCCGCCGCCACCCCGGCGCCGATGGAGCGGCTGCCCTGCCCGGACTGACCCCGCGGCCGGGCGACGCCCGTCCCGCCACCGCCCGGCCCGGTCGGCTGAACGGCCGGTTCCGCCGGCCGGGGCCGCTCGGCAGGATCGGTCGTCGTGATCGACACGACGACCGGGACGGGCGCCTGTCCCCGCTGCACGGCGATCACCGTGTCGCTGCGGGACGCGACGCCGTGGTGTGCCGGCTGCGAGTGGAACCTGGACGCGTACGACCGGGACCGGCGAGGGCGCGAGTTCGGCTGGGTCCGGGTGGACCGGTGGACGTACCGGCTGGCGTACCGGATGACCACGCGGCAGTTCGACCGGCTGGTCGGACGGCCGCTGGACGACACCGGGCCGGCCACCGCCCGGGTGGTCACCGCGATCGCCTCGGTGCTGCTGCTCGGCGGCGCGCTCGCCCTCGCGGCCACCGGGGTGTGGCTGATCGTGGCCTTCTCCTTCCCCAACCCGTCGGTGGTGCTCGGCGTCGCGCTGCTCGGCCTCGCGTACGCGCTGCGGCCCCGGTTCGGCCGGCTGGACGAGGACCTGACGGTGCTCTCCCGGGACCGGGTGCCGGAGCTGTTCGCCCTCGTCGACGAGGTGGCCGCGGCGATCGGTGCGCCGGCGCCGCAGCTGGTCGGGGTGGACGGCGACATCAACGCGTACGCCGGCGTCGTCGGGCTGCGCCGGCGGCGGGTGCTCTGCCTGGGGCTGCCGCTGTGGGGGTCGCTGCCGGCGCGGGAGCGGGTGGCGCTGCTCGGCCACGAGCTGGGCCACTTCGTCAACGGCGACCCACGCCGGACACTGCTGGTGCAGCCGGCCGTCACCATGCTCGGCTCCGCCGCCGACCTGGTGCGTCCGGTGCGTACCGTCTCCGGCGGCGGGATCGCCGAGCTGGTCGGCACGGCCCTGGCGAACGCCGTCCAGTGGGTGCTGGCGCGGCTGCTCTTCGGCGCGCACCTGGTGCTGGTCAGCGTCGCGCTGCGGGACAGCCAGCGCGCCGAGTACCTGGCCGACGAGCTGGCGGCGCGGGCCGCCGGCACGGCGGCGGCGTCCGGCCTGCTCGACGCCTTCCTCGCCGCGGAGTCGATCGCGCTCGCCGTCCGCCGGGAGTCGCGGGCCGGGCACGGGCCGGACCGGTGGCGTACGGCGGTCGCCGGGTCCCGGTCCGCCGCGGCGGACCGGCTGCCGCTGCTGCGGCAGCTGTCGCTACGGGAGGAGGCCTCGCTGTTCGCCACCTATCCGCCGGCCGGGCTGCGGCAGCGGATGCTGGCGGGCCGGCCGGCGCACGAGCCGGCCGTGGAGCTGACCGAGGAGCGGATGGCGCGCATCGACGCCGAGCTGGCCCGCGAGTACGAGCGGGCACGCCGCGAGGTGAGCTGGTCGGGCTGACGGTCGGGGCGGGTCGGCTACGACAAGAAGATCCCTGATCGCGATGCCGGCCGTGATCTGCAACAGGAAGGGCTTCGGCGGCCATAGTGTGGTGTGACGCATCAGGTACGGCCGTCGGACGAGGAGCTGTGGTCCTCGATCACTGCTGGTGACCAGACGGCCTTCGGCTGGATCTTCGACAGGTACTCCCGCGCGGTCTACAACCATGCCTTCCGGCTGACCGGGTCGTGGACGACGGCAGAAGACATCACGCAGGAGACGTTCCTGATCGCGTGGCGCCGCCGTGACGTTGTCCGCCTGGTGGAGGGTTCGGCGTTGCCGTGGTTGCTCGTGGTGGCGACCAACGCGGTGCGTTCGGAGTGGCGGTCGGGCCGCCGGTGGCTGGCGTTGCTGCGACGGCTGCCGTCAGAGCGGCACACCGACGGTGATCTTGCCGACGCGGTAGCCGCGCGGCTGGACGACGAGCGGCGGATGGCCGAGATCTTGGCGGTGGTGCGCCGGCTTTCGCCAGCGGAACGGGAGGCGGTCGCGTTGTGCCTGTGGTCGGGCGTCTCGTATCCGGATGCGGCGATCGTGCTGGGAATCAGTGAGGTGGCGGTGCGATCCCGGGTGAGTCGTGCCCGCGGCCGCCTGGCCCGCCTGATACCTGAGGAGATCCAGGAGGGGAAGCGGTGAACGAGATCCTTGACCCGCCGGTTGAGCGGGACCTGCCGCCGGTAGCGGCGCGGAAGATGCGAGCGCATCTGCTTCATGCGGTGGCCCGTCGCCCGGCTCGTACGCCGCGGCTGAGGGTCGCCGTGGCTGCGGCCGTGCTGCTGGTCGTAACGTCTGGCGTGGCGGCATCTGTCTGGGACAGGCCGGACGGCCGGACGGTCCAGGTACTGGCGATGGGACCTGGCGAGTTGTCACCGACGCTGCGTGACGCGGCCGAGCAATGTCTCAGGTGGAGCGCCCGCGAGGAGAAGACCGGATCGGCCGGGGATGGGCGACAGGTCCTGCTGTCCCTGGCCGATCTTGCGGTGGCGACAGAGCGCGGTAACCGTGTCCTGGTGTTGTTCATGAACGATGTCGGCTATGCGACGTGTGACATGCAGTCGGCCGGACCGAACCAGGAGCCGTCCGGCGGGGGCTCAGCCGAATCCTGGCCGCATGGTGAATGGCTACCGGGCCCAGTGCAAAGGCTTCTGCTGACGTCCACCGAGTTTGATGGCGGGGACGTCAGTGTCAGTGGCCGGGTCAGCGGGCGCGTCGGCCGGTTGGTGCTCGACCACGGTGATGGCCGTACCACCGTCGCACGCCTCTCCGGCGGGGCGTTCGGACTGATGACGACCGGCGCTCGGCTCAAGGCCGACGACGATCCCCAGTTGGTCAGCTACGACGACCAGGGAGTGGAAATCGACAGGCGTCCGCTATTTCAAGCCGAGGACCAACTTGATCACTGCTACACCACACCGTCCGGGACGGTGATCTACGGTAAGCCCGCTACCAACTGCCTACCCGCCGAAGCGTGGAAGCGGTAGGTGTCCGCCGCCGAGGAATGGGAATCACGCAATTCGCCGGTCACCGTGCCATCCACGTGCCAGTAGTCGGTACCGCGGACGGTCACCAGGGGGCACGAACGGACACGCACTTCCCTGCCTTGACCTGGCCCACCAGGTCCTTGTCGGCCGTGATCTTCGTCCTTCCAAACTGGCGGTGTCGGTACGCGGGTGGATCGAGGATATACACCGAGGTCACCGCCTTGATCAAGGCGGTGACCTGTGGGCGACGGACGAGTCGACCTGTACGCCGGATTCTGTGACCGACGCGCCGTGCGGCGCGTCGGCGGCGGCCATCCATCTCGGCCTGCCGTCGCCGGCAGGCTCCAGCGGCCTACCCGCAGACATCGGGCGGGCAGCCCTCAAGCGTCTGCGCGGACCGTCATCTTGCGGTGACGACCCTTTCTTGGCCTTGCTCCGGGTGGGGTTTACCTAGCCATCCCGGTCACCCGGGATGCTGGTGGGCTCTTACCCCACCGTTTCACCCTTACCGTCCCATTTAGGGCCGGCGGTCTGTTTTCTGTGGCACTGTCCCGCGGGTCACCCCGGGTTGCCGTTAGCAACCACCCTGCCCTGTGGAGTCCGGACGTTCCTCGGCGACGGGCCGGAGCCCGTCGACGCGACCGCCCGGTCGACTCGTCCGTCGCGCTCTCATCCTAACGACGCGACGGCCTCGCTCATTTCCGACCCGGACACGGGTGGACGGCGGCGACCCGCCCGTCCCCGCCGCCGGATCACCAGTCCGACACCAGCCCTTCGCCGAAGAGGCGCTCACCCCGGTCCGGCTCGCGTACCGGGATCGACGCGAGGACCTGGCCGGCGGCGTCCAGCGCACGCACGTCCGCGGGTTCCCCGAGCGGCAGGGTGACCACCGCCGCGCCGTTGGTCACCGGCGCGGAGGAGCGCACCGTGCCGGATCCGACCACCTCCACCCGCGCGGCGCCCTCCTCCTCGGGTACGACGAGGAGCTGGTCGGTGAGTGCCGCGTGCCCACCCACCCGGGTCGGCACCCTGACCGCGATCAGGTCCGGAGAACTGCCGACGACCGTGCTCACCAGCGCCCAGTCGGTCCGGCTGGCCGCTCGGGTCTCCGTGTCGTCGGGTCGGGCGTCATCCGGCGCGGCCAGCGCCACGAGGGCGTCGTAGCTCGCCCCGACCTGCAGAACGGCCGGGCCGGTGCCCGAGGCCGGACCGACGAGCGCCGCCCCGGTGCCGTCCCCGCCGGGGACGCGGCCGCTCCAGCGCCGCACCGGCCCGGGATCGCCCGCCAGGCCGGTGGTCTCGACCAGCAGCGCGTAGGAGCTCATGGCCGTCTCCTCGGCCTGCCTGATCTCGCCGCCGACCGTCAGCGGTTCGCCGGCGCCCGCGCTCGGGTCCGGCGCCGGAGCGGAGTCTCGGCCGCTGATCTCGCCGGTCCCGAAGCCCATGGGGCCCTGGTCGCGGATCCTGCCGTCGCACTCGACCCGCCACCAGCCACGGATCGGTTGCCCGTCGAGGAGCAGATAGCCGGGCGTCGGCGTGGGGCGCCAGGCGCGGCGCAGCGTACCGTCCGGGGTCACCGTCGCCGATCCAGCGGACGAGACGGCGCAGCCGGCCGGCGCGAGACCCAGCAGCCACCGGGGCGTGTCCCTCTTCCCCTCGACAACGCCGTCGATCACGGTGAACGGCGAGATCCGCACGTTGCTGATACCGCCGGCGCGTACCAGGTCCCGGGGCGTGGAGCCGGCCGCACCCGTCGTCGCCACCAGGGCCGCGGAGGTGTCGGAGTGGTAGGCCACCACGACCCGGCGTGCCCCGAACGAGTCGTCGGCGAAGAGCACCTTGACCGTCGGCAGCGCGGAGTCCATGCCCGCCTCGTCGCGGTCCCGGTCGAAGACGCGGGTAAGCTCTTCGACCAACCGCCCGTCGGCGGCCAGGCTGCCCCGGGTGGGCGAGTCGATGAGTCGCCACACCCAGTCGTCGGTGACCGGGTAGCCGGACCCCGGCTCGGGGTCGCGGAACAGGTCGCCGAGACCGCCCGCCCCCACGCCGAGGGCAGGGGCGAAGATCACGGTGGCGAGCAGGCCGGCGAGCAGGGCAACGGCGCCGGACCACCGGTGCCGCCGACGGCGACGGGCATGCCTCATGAGCCGCCCGTACGGGTCGTCGTCGGGGACCACCGACGCGGCGACCCGGGCCAGACCGGCACGCAGTTCGTCCACACTCATGCCCGTTCCCCGATCACTCTGCCGGTCGCCATCGACCGGCCGGTCGACGCCGACGCCAAGACGTTCCGCAGCCGGGCGAGGCCCCGCGCCGCCTGGCTCTTCACCGTTCCGACGGAACACGCCATCACCGCCGCCACCTCGGCTTCCGGCAGGTCCTCCCAGTAGCGCAGCACCAGCACGGTCCGCATCCGGACCGGCAGCCGGTCCAGCGCGGTCAACAGCTCGTCCCGGACGGCGACGCCGTCGGTGGTGTCGGGCCCGACCGGGTCCGGTACTGCCGAGGTGAGCAGCTCCCGCAGGCCGATCCGGCGCCAGCGGCTGGCGCGTTCGTTCACCATCACCCGGCGGACGTACGCCATCGGCTCGTCGACCCGCCGCCAGTGCCGCATCACCTTCAGCAGCGCCTCGTGCACCAGGTCCTGGGCCACGTCCCGACTGCCGGTCAGCAGGTACGCGGTGCGCAGCAGGTCGGCGTAGCGAACCTCGACGAATTCACGGAACTCCGGGTCATCCACCCGTCGACCCCCCGTTGTGACCGTGCACGTCCGCTCCCCTCGTCGACCCTGTCGCAGGGAACGACGCGACAGGGTGACGAAAGGTTGAGTCCGGGGTTGCGTGGTGCGGACGGGAGCGGACTAGCCTCTGGGGATCATGAACCTCTCCGACGCCGCGCTCCTGCTCGCCGCCGGTCTCGCCGCGGGCACGGTGAACGCGGTGGCCGGGGGCGGTTCCCTCATCACCTTCCCGGCGTTGATCGCGGTCGGGCTGCCGCCGGTGCCGGCGAACGTGAGCAATTCGGTCTCCGTCTTCCCGGGGTACGTCGCGGCCGTCGCGGGCAGCCGGACGGACCTGCCGCCCGGGCGGCGGCTGTGGACGCTGCTGCCCACCGCCGTGCTCGGCACGGTCGTCGGCTGCGTGCTGCTGCTGGCCACCCCGGCGCGGGCCTTCGAGGTGGTGGTGCCGTTCCTGGTGCTGGGGGCGACCGCCGTGCTGGCCTTCCAGGATCCGCTGCGCCGGCTGGTCGGCCACCCGGCCGACCTCAGCCCGCGCCGCCGTACCGTCACCGTGCAGGCGATGGTCGCGGTGGGCACCGTGTACGGCGGCTACTTCGGCGCGGCGCTCGGGGTGATGCTGGTCGCCGGCTTGGCCCTGGTGCTGGACGCCACGCTGGCCCGGGTGTCGGCGATCAAGAATCTGCTCTCCGCGGTGGTGGGGCTGACCACCCTGGTCGTCTTCGCGCTCTTCGGCCCGGTCAACTGGGCAGCCGTCGCGGTGGTCGCGCCGGCGACGCTGGTCGGCGGGTACGTGGGCGCCCGGCTGGTCCGCCGGCTGCCGCCGGTGGTGCTGCGGACGGTGATCGTGGTCTTCGGTACGACGATCGGCCTCTACCTGCTCTGGCGCGCGCTGCGCTGACACCCGTCGCGCGCGCGGACGCCGAACCGCCCCGGCGCTGCGCGGCGCCGGGGCGGTTCGACCAGGGGCGGAGGGGAAGGCTCAATACGCTTCGCCGACCGGTTCCTCGGGGGCGTGCTCGGCGTCGCGGGCGGCGGAGTTCCAGCGGGACCAGAGCACCCGCTCGCCGTAGCCGGCAGCCATCACGTGCGCGAAGGCCAGGTAGACCAGCACGCCCACGGCGAGGACGGCGAAGCCGACCCAGAACGGCAGTGCCAGCCCGTGCTCGGCGAGCTTGCCGGAGATGATCGGCGCGGGCGCGGCGGCGCCCCAGCGGACCAGGTTGAACGCGCCGGTGGCCACCCGCCGGTCGCTGGAGCCGAGGCCGAGCGCCAGGTCGGTGAGGTTGGCGTTGGCCAGGCCCATGCAGAGGCCGGCGAGCACCAGCACGACCAGCGACTCGGCGGTGGAGCCGGAGGTGGCGAAGAGGACCATGCAGACCAGCAGGCCGCCGATGGCCACGCCGACGGTCTGCACCGCGCCGATCCGGTGGGCGAGCCGGTGTCCGATCAGCAGGATGCCGGCGGCCAGCCCGAGGCCCCACGCGGTGAACGCCAGTCCCAGTGGCACCACGTCGAGGTGCAGGAAGAGCGGGGTGTAGCCGAGCACCACGAAGAAGACGAAGTTGTAGGCGGCGGTGACCACGCAGAGGGTGATGAACGCGGGCTTGCGGTAGGTGGCGAAGATCTGGCCGACGCGTACGGGTGCCTGCCGGTTGGCCGGCTCGCGCAGCTTCCGGGACGCGACGGCCAGCGCGAGGACCATGAAGACGCCGCAGACGAAGAACGGCAGCCGCCAGCTCACGTGGCCCAGCAGCCCACCGATCAGCGGGCCGACGGCGAAGCCGAGACCGAGCGCGGTCTCGAAGAGCCCGACCACCCACTCCCGGTCGACGGCGAGGTTGACCAGCACCACCATGGCGGTGGCGAAGAACATCGCGTTGCCCAGCCCCCAGACGCCGCGCAGCACCGACAGCTGCACGATGTTGTCGCTGAACGAGGCGAGGATCGCCGCCGCGCCGACCACCGAGACGCCGGTGATCAGCACCGGCTTGAAGCCGAACTTCCCGCTCGCCAGGGTCGCCGGAATCATGCCGAGCGCCATCACCGCGATGTACGCGGTGAAGAGCAGCTCGACCTGCCAAGCGGTGACCCCGATCGCCTCACCGATGGCGGGCAGGATCGGGTCCACCACGGCGATGCCGGCGATGGCGAGGAAGGCCACCAGGGTGGTGGCGTAGATGGCACTGCGGTTGGGTTCGGATCGCCGATCCACTCCGCGCCTCCAGACAGATAGCTGTATCGTACAGATAATTCTGTTGTATCGTACAGCTATGACGGATGACCACACGACGGGTACGGGTCAGGACGAGGCCACACTCGGCCGGATCGAGACCGAGGTGGCCCTGCTGATGCGCTTCGGCGAGGCCACCCGGCGGGCCACCGGGACCGCCGAGCACCGCGTGCTCGACCGGGCGGCGTACGTGATCCTGCGGCACCTGGAAACGGCCGGGCCGCAGAACGTCTCCGCGCTCGCCGCGAAGCTCAACCTGGACGGCTCGACCGTGACCCGGCAGGTCTCGGCGATGCAGCGGGACGCCCTGATCGCCCGCACCCCCGACCCGGCCGACGGCCGCGGCACGGTCATCTCCCCCACCCCCGCCGGCCTGTCGCGGATGGCCGCCGTCCGGGCGGCCCGCACCCGGCTCTACGGCGACATCCTCGCCGCCTGGGACCCCGCGGACCGGGACACCCTCGCGGAGCTGCTGCACCGCCTCAACCAGGCCCTGATGTCCCGCCCCCGCGCCCGCTGACGCGCACGGAAGGGGCCCCCGGCTCACCAGCCGGGGACCCCTTCGCTCACCTCAGGCGACCGGCTCGCGGGCGGAGTCGGCGTCGCTCTCGGTGCCGGGGGCGACCCGCGGGTCGCCCTCGTCGGCGAAGTAGTCGTCGGGCGTGGTGTGGTCCACCCCGTCCGTCACCTTCGCGGCCCGCAGGGCCAGGGTCACCAGCGCGGCCACCACCAGGTTGACCAGCACCGCCACGATGCCCACGTAGATCGTCTTCTTGGTGTCGAAGCCGAACTCGGAGAGCGGGAAGGCCGAGCCGGCGAAGTGCTTCTTCCCGGTCGTCGGGTTCGCCACCTGGTAGAGCATCCACATGCCCATGCCCATGCCGGCGACCCAGCCGGCGATCAGGGCGCCCCGGTGGAACCACCGGGTGTAGAGGCCCAGTGCCACCGCCGGCAGCGTCTGAAGGATGATCACGCCGCCGATCAGCTGGAGGTCGATGGAGAACTGCGGGTCGAGGAAGATGATGAACGCGAGCGCGCCCACCTTGACCAGCAGCGAGGTCAGCTTCGAGACCTGTGCCTCCTGCGCCGGGCTGGCGTCCCGCTTCAGATACTCCTTGTAGATGTTGCGGGTGAACAGGTTCGCCGCCGCGATCGACATGATCGCCGCCGGCACCAGCGCGCCGATGCCGATGGCCGCGTACGCGACGCCCGCGAACCAGTTCGGGAACTGCTGGTCGAACAGCAGCGGCACCACGGTGTTGCTGTCCACACTGCCCGCCGAGGCCCCCGCCAGCGGCTTCACCTTCGCCGCGATCGCCATGTAGCCGAGCAGCGCGATCAGCCCGAGCAGCAGGCTGTACGCCGGCAGCGCGGACATGTTCCGCTTGATCACGTCCCGGTTCCGGCTGGCCAGCACGCCGGTGATGCTGTGCGGGTAGAGGAACAGCGCCAGCGCCGAGCCGAACGCCAGGGTGACGTACTGGAGCTGGTTGTTGGCGTTGAGCAGGATCCCGTCACCCGGGTTCGGGGATGCCTTGAACTTGGCGTCGGCCGCGTCGAAGATGCTGCCCCAGCCGCCGAGCTTGTACGGCAGGTAGATGATCGCCACCAGGATCACGATGTAGATCAGTGAGTCCTTGACGAAGGCGATCAGCGCCGGGGCGCGCAGCCCCGACTGGTAGGTGTAGGCCGCCAGGATGGCGAACGCGATGATGATCGGCAGGTGCCGGGCCAGCGCGTTGTCACCGGTCACACCCATCGTCTTGAGCACCGACTCGATGCCGACCAGCTGCAGGGCGATGTACGGCATGGTGGCGACGATGCCGGTGATGGCGACCAGCAGCGCCAGGATCGGCGAGTCGAACCGGTTGCGGACGAAGTCGGCCGGGGTGACGTAGCCGTGCCGGTGCGACACCGACCAGAGCCGGCAGAGCACCAGGAAGACCAGCGGGTAGATGACGATCGTGTACGGCACGGCGAAGAAGCCCATTGCGCCCGCGCCGAACACCAGCGCCGGCACCGCCACGAAGGTGTACGCGGTGTAGAGGTCGCCGCCGACCAGGAACCAGGTGATCCAGCCGCCGAAGTTGCGGCCGCCCAGCCCCCACTCGTCCAGGTGCGCCATGTCCCTCGGCGCCCGCCACCGGGCCGCCACGAAGCCCATCGCGCTCACCAGCAGGAAGAGGAACGTGAAGACGATGATCTCGGTCAGATGGTCACGCCACATCAGTGGTCACCCCGCTTCTTCGTCATCTGGTAGACCAGCGTGGTGGTGGCCACGCCGAGGATGATCCAGGCCAGTTGCAGCCAGTAGAAACGCGGGAAGCCGAACAGCCGGGGCGAGTCGGCGTTGAACAGGGCCGGGATGAGCGGCACCACGATCGGTATGAAGAGCAACCAGTTCCAGGGACTGTGGTCCTTCGCCCTGGATCGCGCCGAGGTCGGCGCCTCCGGTTCGGGTGCTGCCATGTGACACACCTCCGGGAAAAGTCGTAACTAGCCATGTGACGGCCGGAGGCTACGACCCGGTGACCGCGGTCACGTTGAACGCTGCGACCACCATGCGCCGAACGGCCGCCCGGATGCGCCGAGCGGCGCGGGCGGGCGGCCCCGGTGGCGGGGACGTCAGAGGTCGGTCAGGTGGGAGGTGTCGTTGACCGTGCGGACGGCCACGCCGCCGTCGGGGTAGAGGTCGAGCAGGGAGATGCCGGCGGTGTCCAGGTAGAGGCGGTGCAGGAAGGCGTCACCGGCCGCCAGGGCGTCGCGCAGCACCAGCTTGATCGGCGAGACGTGCGAGACCACCACCACGGTCTCCCCCGGGTACGCCGCGCGCAGCCGGTCGACCGCCCGGCCGGTCCGCTCGGCGACGGCGACGAACGACTCCCCCTCGGGCGGAGCGACCCGGGTCGAGGCGAGCCAGGCGTCCAGCTCCCCCGCCCAGCCCGCGCGCACCTCGGCGAAGGTGCACCCCTCCCACACCCCGAAGTCGCACTCGATCAGGTCGTCGTCGGGGCGTACCGGCGGGTTGCCGACGACCGCGGCGATCGCCTCGGCGGTGGCCGTACAGCGGGACAGCGGGGAACTGACCACGGCCGCGACGGACGGCGCGAGCGCGGCCACCCGGGCGGCCGTGGCCCGGGCCTGGGCCCGGCCCCGGTCGGTCAGCGGCACGTCGCCGCGACCCGAGTAGCGCTTCTGCACGGTCCGCTCACTCTCGCCGTGCCGGACCAGGATGAGCCGGGTGGCCTCGGCGGTGGGGCGGGGCTCCCACGAGGCCGGGATGGTGGCCGGGTCGGTGCCGGCGGCGCGCCCGGTGGCCGCCCGGGCGGCCACCTCGCGGGCGGCGGCGCGGGCCGCCGAGTCCGGGCCGGCGACCTCGCGCGGCGGCTCCACGATCCGGGGTGGCGCGACGGCCGCCCGGGTCGGGGCCTTCCCGGCGGCGACGTCCATCGCCGCGTTGGCGAGGGCGTCGGCGTGCTTGTTGCGCTCCCGCGGGATCCAGCTGAACCGCACGCTGTCGAACCGGCCGACCAGGCCGGCGGCCTGCGCGGCGAGCGGCCGCAGGCCGGGGTGCTTGATCTGCCAGCGGCCGCACATCTGCTCGACCACCAGCTTGGAGTCCATCCGCGCGTCGACCTCGACCGCGCCCAGCTCGGCGGCGGCCTCCAGCCCGGCGATCAGGCCGCGGTACTCCGCCACGTTGTTGGTGGCGGTGCCGATCGACTCCGAACGCTCGGCCAGCACCTCGCCGGTCTCCGGGTCACGGACCACCGCGCCGTAGCCGGCGGGACCGGGATTGCCCCGGGACCCGCCGTCGGCCTCGACCACGACCGCGCGCACCGCCACGGCGACTACAGGCCCGACTCGTTCGTACGCACCATGATCCGCCGGCACTCCTCGCAGCGGACCACGTCCTCCGGGTCGGCCTTGCGGATCCGGGCCAGGTCGGCGCCGGAGAGCTCCAGCCGGCAGCCGCCGCAGCGGCCCCCGGTGAGCAGCGCCGCGCCCAGCCCGGTGTCCTCGCGGATCTTGTCGTAGAGGCCGACCAGGTCGGCGGGGAGGTCACCGGCGAGCGGCTGGCGGGCGGAGCGCTTGAACTCCTCCTCCTTGGCGATCTCGGCGAGGCTGTCGTCGCGGCGCTGCTCGACCGTGGCGCGCCGGTCCCGGGCCTCGGCGATGCGCCGCTCGATGCCGTCGAGCACCCCCTGCGCGGTCTCCCGCTGCTCCATCAGCTCCAGCTCGGCGTCCTCCAGGTCGCTCTGCCGGCGGTTCAGCGAGACCAGCTCGTGCTGCAGCGCCTCCAGCTCCCGGGCCGGGCCGCTGCCGGCGGCCAGCCGGGCCTCGTCCTTGCTCTTGCGCGCCCGGACCTGGTCGACGTCCTTCTCCAGCCGGGCGATGTCCCGGTCCAGGTCGTCGACGGCCACCTGGGCGCGGACCCGCTCGTCCTCCAGCGCGGAGAGCTCCCGCGCCAGGGCCTCCAGCTCGGCCCGCTCCGGCAGCGACCGGCGGCGGTGGGCGAGCTGGGCGAGGGCGGTGTCGATCGCCTGCAGGTCGAGCAGGCGGCGCTGCACCTTCGGGTCAGCCTTCACGGGCGGGGCTCCTTGTCGTCCGGTCGGGGTGCGGCGGCATGCACGGTCCATGGGTCGGTGTCCAGGTCGGACACCACGGTCTCGACGCCCAGCGCCGCCCGCAGGTGGGCGGCCAGGTCGTCCAACCAGGGTCGTTCGGTCGCCCAGTGTGCGGCGTCCAGCAGAGCGGGGCCGCCGGCGGCGAGGTGCTCACCGGCGGGGTGGTGGCGCAGGTCGGCGGTGAGGAACGCGTCCACCCCGGCGGCGGTGGCCTCGGCGAGGAAACTGTCCCCGGCGCCGCCGCTGACGGCGAGGGTACGAACGATACGCCCGGGATCCCCGGCGGCGCGAACTCCCCAGGCGGTGACGGGCAGCACGGCGGCGGCGTGCCGGGTCAGCTCGCCGAGGGTCATCGGGGTGGGCAGCTCGCCGATCCGGCCGGCGCCCCGCCCCGGGCCGTCGGCCGGGGAGCCGGGGCGCGGCCGGTGCAGCGGGCGCAGCCCGGTCAGCCCGAAGCGGGCCGCCAGTGCGTCCGAGACGCCGGGGTCGGCCACGTCGGCGTTGGTGTGCGCCACGTACAGCGCCACGTCCGCCTTGATCAACCGGTGGACGATCCGCCCCTTGTACGTGGTCGCGGCGACCGAGGAGACCCCGCGCAGCAGCAGTGGGTGATGGGCGACGATCAGGTCGGCCCCGGCGGCGAGCGCCTCCTCCACCGTTTCGGGCACCACGTCCACCACACAGGCGACCCGGCGTACCCCGGTGGTGGGCTCCCCCAGGACCAGGCCCACCCGGTCCCACTCCTCCGCCCAGGCGGGCGGGTAGCGGCCGTCCAGCACGGCCACCACGTCGGCCACCGTGGGCGGGGATCCCGTTGTGCTCACGGCCGGCCAGCTTACCGGCGCGGGCCGTGACACACGCCCTCGACCACCGGGACGCGCAGCGGGCAGGACCGGACGACGCGCCGGCCGGACCCGGCGGACGACGACCCGGCGGCGCGCCCCGAGGCCATCCCGACCCGGCTCAGGCGACCGGGACGACCGGCCGCCGCACGCCGCGCAGCGCCGCCAGGCCGACCCCCCACGGGAAGGCGTCCTGCTGGCGCTCGCCGGCGCCGGGCGGGTGCAGCGGTACGACGTGGTCGCCGAAGACCACCGCCACCCCCCACTCCCGCAGCCGGGCCAGGCTGGCCCGGAACGCCGGGTGGCCGGCCATCGCCGCGTTCGTGTACGGCACCGCGGCGATCGGCAACCCGAGCCCCTGGCCCTCGACCAGCAGCCCGAGGGCGAGGGTGTCGGTGATCCCGACCGCCCACTTGTTGACCGTGTTGACCGTCGCCGGGCAGACCAGCATCGCGTCCGCCGGAGGCAGCACGTCCGGATCGCCCGGGTTCTTGTAGTGGGTGCGGACCGGATGGCCGGTCTGGCGGGCCAGCGCGGTCCGGTCCACGAACTTCGCGCCGTCCGGCGTGGTGATTACGCAGACGTCCCACCCGTCCTGGTGGGCCAGCTCGACCAGCCGACCCACCTGCCGAGCCAACGGCGAACCGCAGGCGATGACGTAGAGCACCTCGCGGCGCCCGTCGCTGATGCGCGGACCGTTCATCCGACCGGCGCCAGGCTCATACCCCGACTCCCATGTGCTCAGCCAACTCCGCAATCGGCGGAGGCGGCGTACCCCGTGTGCGACGGAGCACGTCCGCCATCACCTCGTGGGCGATCGGCCGGCAGCGGATCTCGGACGGCGCCAGCCGGTCGCCGCGCAGCAGCATCTCGCCCGCGTTCGACACGTCGCCGAGCTGCGCGTAGCCCCGGGCGATGTCGAGCAGGTGGTGCGCCCGCCGCTCGGGCAGCAGCGCGTTGAACGCCGCCTCGGAGATGGCGTGGTGGATCTCCACCGCCCGCCCGCCGTCGCCCAGCTCCACGGCGGCGGCCGCCCGGTGCAGCTCCAGGTTGGTCGGGCCGAACGAGGTCCAGTAGTGGTTCTGGTCGCCGCCGAGCAGTGTCGCCGCCTCCTGCGCGCCGGCGAGCAGGTCGTCGACGGTGGCGGAGTCGCCGATCCGGGCGGCGGCCATCGCGCCCTGCAGCAGCAGCATGCCGTAGACGGAGAGGCGGCCCGGGGAGGCGTCGTTGCCGCCGCCCGGGGCGAGTCGGTTGGCGATGTTGACGTTGAGTTCGAGCGCCGGCCGGGGCCGGCCCATGGCGACCAGCGCGTTGCAGACCCGGGTGGTGGCGATGCCGGCCAGCAGCTGGTCGTCGGCACGCTGGGCGACCGCCATCGAGCGGTCCGCGGCCAGCCAGGCCAGGTCGCACTCACCCAGCTTGCGCAGCACCGAGGAGGCGATCTGGTAGACCTGCCCGAGCAGGTGGGCCGACTCCCGGGCCTGGTCGCCGCCGTAGCCGGCGTCGGCGGCCTGGGCGTCGCGCAGCAGCTTCGGCAGGGCGCGGGTGAGCATCCCGTAGCGGCCGTACTGATAGGTGAGCCAGGCGTGGTTGACCGCCTTGCGCATGTCGGCCAGCGGCGGCGGGTACGGCGCGGCGTCGAAGTACGCGCTCATCGAGTCGTACCGCTCCAGCGCGGCCCGGATCTCCTCGACCTCGACCTGGTCGATGCAGTTCAGCGCGTCGGTACGCCGCTCCGGGTCCTTGCCGAGCAGCAGTTGGACGTCGACCTGGAGGATGTCGGCGATCTCGTAGAGGACGGAGAACTTGTCCAGCCGGCGGACGCCGCGCTCGACCTTGTCCACCCAGCTCTTGGACTTGCCGAGCCGGTCGGCGAAGACCTGCTGGGACATCTTGCGCCGGCCGCGCCAGTACGCCACCCGGCGGCCTATCGGTAGTTCGTCCATCCGGTCCTCCCCATTGAGATGCCGATCGATCCCCCACGCCACCAGGTTTTCGCTGGTCGCACACGCTGTACGTCGGCCGTACGGCCAGTCCTCGTAGTTTTCGTGCAAGTTGCACCAGCCGTTTCGTCAGCTCAACGATCCTGGGTTACGGCAGTGACGGCGTTCGACACGGGACGTGGGGACAGTCCGGCAGGGCGAGAGGAGATGGCACACATGTGGGGGAATGTCGGACCGCGCGTCGCTCACCTGTCGCCCCTGGAGCGGGTCCGGCTGCGCCGGGTCGCGGTCCGCTACGCCGGGCACGGCTGGGAGGTCACCCCCGGCGCCTGCCTCGCCAACAGCCGCTTCGTCTGCGGCCGGGCCGGCTGCCCCACGGTCGGCTGCCACCCCGCCCTGGAGAACTGGGAGCAGGCGGCCAGCGCCGACCCGGCCCGGGTGGCCACCTGGTGGCGCAGCCGCCCGCACGGGTTGCTGCTCCCCACCGGGCGCTCCTTCGACGTGCTGGAGGTCTCCGCCCACCTCGGCCGGCACGTGCTGGACGCCGTCGCGACCCACCCCGCCGGCTTCGGGGTACGCGGACCGGTCCTGGTCACCCCCACGGGCCGGTGGATGTTCCTGGTCCGCCCCGGCGACCCGCTCCGGCCCGAGCTGGAACACTGCTCCCACGTGGTGCGGCACGGCCCCGGCTCGTGGATCGCGGCGCCGCCGACCCGGCTGCCGGAGGGCGTCGTCCACTGGGCCGTCGCCCCCGAACAGGCCCGCTGGCAACTGCCCGACTCGTACCTGGTGCAGAACGCGCTGATCGACGCGTTACGGGCCGCCGGCGTGACGCTCACCTCCGACCTGCTCCCCGGCCAGCTCCCGCTGCCCCGCCGCGGCTGGTGACCGACCGCCGCCCCGGCCGGGTGAACGACCGCCTCGCGACAGCGACCCTGACGGCGTCGACCTCGTTGAACCCGGTGACGGCACACCGACGCCATTGAGCGGGGGTAGACCATGTCCAGGGACGACGCGGCACGCCACACCGGCGGCACCGGACCATCGCGGCCCGGCCGCCGCCCGTACGGCTGGGCCGGCACCCGCCCGTGGGGCACCCGCCCTGGCCGCCCCCGCCCGCCGGGCTCCCGCCCGGCCACCACCCACCGCCCCCTGCGCTGAGCCCGGGCCCCGGGTCAGTCCGCCAGGGGGAGACGGGTGGAGTGGAGCAGGCGGGCGTCATCGGTGACCACCGCGTGCAGGTGGTCGGGGAGACGGTCCAGCCAGCCGATGCCGGACCGGCCCATTGCCACGGCGGCGGTGGCGTACGCGTCGGCGACGCCGAGGTCCGCGCCGACCACGGTGACCGAGCGCAGGCCCTGGACCGCGGCGCCCCGGCGGGGGTCCAGCACGTGCTCGCCGCGCTCGTACACCCCGGAGGTGGCCACCGCCAGGTCGGTGCCGGTGAGCACCAGGCAGGTGGCCGACGGGTCCCACGGGTGCCGAACGCCGATCCGCCACGGGCCGCCGGTGGCGGAGTGGCCGCGTACCCGCACGTCGCCGCCGGCGTTGACGCAGTGGTTGGCGGCGCCGGCGGCGAGCAGCCGGTCCGAGGCGACCTGCGCCGACCAGCCCTTGACGTAGCCCGACGGGTCCAGCCGCCCGGTGACGTACGCGTCGAAGAAGCCGTCGGTGGCGCCCCACAGGTCGGCGCACCGCTCCAGCACCAACCGCAGGTCCGCCGACGCCTCGGCGAGCGGCAGCTCGCCCCGGTCGAACCGGCGCACCTCGCTGTCCTCCCGGTAGGTGCTGAACCGGGCGTCGACCTCGCGCAGCCAGCCGAAGGTCTCCTCGGCCAGCTCGTGCAGGGTCGCGGCGGGCAGGTCGTCGGCGAGGTCCAGGCTGATCGCCGTACCCATGATCTGCTCGACCCGGCGCAGGCCGGGACGGGCGCGGGACGCCGTCACCTCGACCACCACCTCAGGCCTTGTCGATCGCGGCCTGGAGCGACTGCTTGTACGCCGTGCTGGTGTAGGTGGCCCCGGAGACGGTGTTGA
Source organism: Micromonospora sp. NBC_00898 (assembly GCF_045207895.1). Lineage (NCBI taxonomy): Bacteria > Bacillati > Actinomycetota > Actinomycetes > Micromonosporales > Micromonosporaceae > Micromonospora > Micromonospora sp. NBC_00898. The sequence continues at coordinate 289,518 of NZ_CP108775.1, read as the reverse complement.
GGTTGGCGCTCTGCTTCGCCACCACCTCGCCGGAGGTGCCGCTGTAGCGGGCCTGCACGTCGTCGCTGCGCAGCCCGGACTGGCCGTCCTGCGGCATGCCGAGCGCGGTGGCGTCGACGATCCGGGTCCCGCTCAGGGTGATCCGCACCTGGAGGGAGCCGTACTTGTAGCTCACCGTCGGCCCGCTCACCGTGCGGGTGCTCGGCTTCGGCGCGGTGGTGGTCCGCGGCGCGGCCGTGGTCGCCTTGGCGGTGCCGGTGGTCTTCGTGGTGCCCGGCGTCCGGCTCGCCCCGGCGCTGGGCCGGACCGACGGTGCCGGACCGGACGCGGAGCCGGGAGCCGGGGTCACCCCGGGTGCGGGCCCGGACGCGCCCGGCACGACGGACGCCTGGTCGGCGGGGAGGTCCTGGGCGACCTGGCTGGCGCCCGGGGAGCCCTTGAGCACCACCAGCGCGGTGGTGCTGGCGGCCAGGCCGGTGATCGCGAGGACGGCGCGACGCATTCTAGGAGTGCCTTTCTACAGCTCGAAGGTGGCGAGGTGGATCTGCCGGCGGGGCACGCCGGTCCGGCGCAGCACCCGGACCGCCTCGTCGACCAGCCCGGCGGGACCGCAGAGGTAGATGTCGCGGCGGGTCACGTCCGGCACCAGCCGGCGCAGGCCCTCCGGGCTCATCACCTGGCGGGGGCCGGGATCGTCGCGGGAACCGATGACGTACCAGACGGCGGTCCGCCGGGCCTGGGCCAGCCAGTCCAGCTCCGGGTGGAGCAGCACGTCGGCCGGGGTGCGGGCGCGGTAGATCAGCGCGGCGCCGGGCGGCAGTTCCTCCAGCATCGCCCGCAGCGGGGCGATGCCGCTGCCGCCGGCGATGAGCAGGGCCCGTTCCCGGGTGCGGTGCGCGGCGGTGAAGGTGCCCGACGGTCCCTCCGCCCAGACCAGGGTGCCCGGCCGGAGGTCGCGCAGGTCGGCGGTGTGCCTACCGACCACCTTCACGGTCAGCCGGAGCCAACGGCCGTTGGTCGCGGCGGAGAGCGAGAACGGGTGCGACTGCCACCAGCCGCCGACGTTGAGGAAACGCCAGCGGAAGTACTGCCCGCCGAGCATGTCGATCTGGTTGAGCCGGCGACCGGTCAGGTAGATCGAAATGGTGTCCGGGCTCTCCGCCACCACGTCCGCCACCCGCAGCCGGTGCCGCAGGTTGAAGTGCAGCGGGGCGACCACCCGGCCCCAGATCAGCGCGGCGAGGACCAGCAGGTACGCGACGATCCAGCCGGTGCGGACCGGACCGGGCTCGAAGAGCTGGGCGCCGTTGCTGAACTGGTGGCCGAAGCCGAGCAGCAGGGCGGCGTAGCTGATCAGATGCAGGTGGTACCAGAGCTCGTACGGCAGGACCGTGCGGATCGCCCGGATGCCGGTGAAGCCGACCAGCATCATGATGCCGGCGGCCACGAACGCGGACACCATGTCCTCGTAGTCGCGCAGCAGCGAGCCGACCTCGCCGAGGATGGACTTGTCCTCCAGGCCGGCGTAGGCGACCACGATCAGCGACAGGTGGGCGAGCACCGCGACGAGGAGGGTGGCGCCGAGGTCCCGGTGCAGGCGGGACAGCCGCTCCCCACCGACCCAGCGTTCCAGCACGCCGAGCCGGCTCATCATCGCCACCTGGACCAGCAGGAGGTAGCCGGCGACCAGGCCGGTGATCCGCCCGGCCGCGGTGAGCACGTCGGTGCTGCCGGCGACCGAGCCGGCCGGGGTGTCCAGCCACCAGGGCAGCACCGCGGCCACCAGGCCGAGCCAGAACAGGGTGGTCAGGGTCCGCCGGCCGCCGGGCCCGCGGCGGGGCAGCGCCGGCGGCGGTGGCGGGGGTACGGGGGCAGCCGAACGGCCGCCGTACGGGAGCGAGGTCCCGGTACGGCGGCCGGTGGCGTGGATGTCCTGATACGTCACGCGTACAACTTCATGGGTACGTATTTCTGCCGGGGGAAGACCTTGTCCACTTCCGCAGTCGTGAGTCCGAATCGGCCCTGGGCCACGGACCCGTAAACGTTGAACATGTTGTTGTACTCGGGTACGTCTCCCGAGTCCAGTTCGTTCAACCCGTTCCACGTGCCGAGCAGCGACCCCGCGAGCTTACGCCCGGACAGGACGGTCACCACCCCACCGTGCCCGTGGTCGGTGCCGCCGCTGTTGGAGGCGACCCGGCGACCGAACTCGCTGGACACCATGACCGTCACGTCGGCGGCCCGGTCACCCAGGTCGGTGAAGAACGCGGCCATGGCGGTGGCCAGCTCCTTGAGCTTGCGCCAGAGGTTCCCGCCGTCCTGGGTGCCCTGGTTCTCGTGGGTGTCGTAGCCGCCCATGCCGACGGTGGCGACCCGCACGTTCGCCCCGCCCTTGATCAGCTGGGCGAGCTGCTGGAACGCGTACCCGACGCCCTCGTACCTCACCCCGGCCGCGGGCTGGTACGGCTTCGCCGCGAGCCGCTGGGCGGTGGCCAGCGCGCCCATCCCCTCGATGACCGCCTCCTCCACCGGGTGGTTGATCCCGGTGAACAGCCCGCGGATCGCCTTCTCGGTGGCCGCCCGGAACTTCTCGTCGCCGTTGAGTCGCAGCTCGCCGACGCTGTTCAGGGCGAGCGCGCCGTTGACCCCGACCAGCGACCGGGGCAGCGTGCTGCCGATGCCCACGCTGCGGAACGCGGTGCCCTTGCCGAGCGCGTCGACCAGGCTGTCCAGCCAGCCCCGGCCGCCGGTCTCGCCGGGCAGGCCACCCAGGTTGCAGGCGTCGGCGGCCTGGAAGTGGCTGCGGGACAGCCGGGGGTCGGAGACCGCCGGGATGAAGCCGAGTTGGCCGGCCTTGAGCCATTTCTCCAGCGGCGCGAACGCGCTGGTCAGCTTGAAGCCGCGGCCCAGGGCCAGCGAGTCGTTGCCGAGCAGCAGGTCCGGCCGGACCTTGCCGAGGATCGGGTCGGCGGTCGGGGCGACCAGGCTCAGCCCGTCCAGCCCGCCGTAGAGGAAGACGTGGATCAGGGTGCCGGTCTTCGTCGCCGCGAACGACGCCGAGGTGGTGACGAACGGGGCGGTGGCGAGCGCGGTGGCGGTGACGGCGGCTCCGGCGACGAAGGTGCGCCGGGTGACGCCCCGGCCGTCCTGCTGGGCCTCCTCCAGCTCCTCCAGCCGCCGGTAGCGGTCCGCCTCGGCGGCGTTCTCCGCCGCGACGATGTCGGCCTCCGCGCGCAGCAGCGCCTCGGCCGGGTCGTCGGCCAGCCGCCGCAGGTCCGGGCATTCGGGGTGCAGGGGGTACGAGTACACAGTCTTCTCCATCGAATGCCTCACCGGAGGTGGTGCTGGGGGGAAGCGAGGATCGTCCGCGCGACGGCGGCGACGGCCCCGTTGAACGTGGCGTCGACCTTGGTGGTCGCCGAGACGCCGGCGACGCCGAGGACCAGCGCCTTCTCCTTGGCGCTCAGCTTCTGGTGCACCAGCCGTTTGGCCAGCTCGTCCAGGTACGCCCCGGCGGTGGCCGGCGGGCGGGCCACCAGCTTCTCCGGCGCCGGGTACGTGAACTGCTTGCGCCAGCCGCCGAGCAGGTCACCGGCCTCGTTCCAGCCGTCGACCATGGTGCCGGCCGAGGTCCAGGCGACGTAGACGTCGGCGTAGCCGTCCGGGGTGGGCTTGCCCATCGGGTACTGGCCCAGCTCGCGCATCTTGTCCTGGATCTGCCGCAGCCCCTGGGCGTACGGGGTGCGCCGGTTGTCGCCCTGGAAACCGGGTGACGCCTCCGGCCGGACGCCGAGGGTCCGGTAGGTGGCGACCAGGTACTCCATCGGCCGGCGCACCTTCTGGCCCACCGCCGCCCAGAACTCCGACGAGCTGAAGAGCGTCAGCAGCACCGGCTTGATCAGGCCCTTGTTCGCCGCGTACGTCTTGGCCAGGCGATCCACCAGCGACTTCGGCGGGGTGTCCGAGACGAACCGGGTGGCCAGGCTCTGCGCCACGTACCGGGCGGTCGAGGGGTGCGTCGCGAGGTAGGCGATGTACTGGTCGATCACCCGGTCGGCGACCTTCGGGTCGGTCGAGCTGTTCGGGTGGCTGAAGCCCAGGATCTTCACCTTGCCGACGTAGTGCCGCTCCGGGTGGAAGACGTACTTCCCGTCGGCGACGCCCCGGCCGGTCTGCAGCATCGCGGCCTGCCGGACGTCCTTCTCGGTGTACCCGCCGTCGACGCCGACCGAGTACAGCTCCAGGTTCTCCCGGGCCAGGTTCTCGTTGACCGCGTCCTTGCGGGAGTCGACCTGGTTCAGGTAGAGCAGCAGCGCCGGGTGCCGGTTCGCGGCGATCAGCATCTCCGGGTAGCTGCCCAGCGCGTGCCTGCGGATGACGTCCCGGTCGAACGAGTTGCGGTACACCTCGCCGCCGTCGAAGTCGGCGGCGACGTGCAGGAAGTCGTTCCAGAAGTCGACCATCACCTCGAACAGCTGCCGGTCGGACCAGATCTGCCGGGCGATGGTGGCGTCGATCGTCTCCTTCTCCGGCTGGGCGCCCCGCTCGTTGAGCTGATCCCGCTGGTCGCGCAGCTGCTGCGGGCTCAGCTTGAGGGTGGGCAGCTCGGCGAGCTTCAGCTCGGCCGTCGTCGGGGCGATCTTGTCCGGTTCGAGCTGCCAGCGCAGCCAGCCGTCGATGCCGAGCCGCTTGATGTCGGCCAGCACCTTCGGGGTGGCGCCGAAGGTGGCCCGGCTGGCCAGGTGCCGGACCGGGTCCTTGGCGAGCACGGTCTTCACCGTCACCGGGGTCGCCGCGGCGGCGGCCGCCGGGCCGTCGAAGAGCCGGCCGCTGGTCGGCGAGTTGCGCCTCAGCGCCGCGCCGGCCCGGGAGCCCATGTAGCTCTCGTTCTGCTCGGTGTAGGTGCGCACCGTGCTCGGCTGCTGCCCGCTGGGCCGGGCGGCGGTGCCGTCGGTGACCACGGTGCCGGTGGCGTCGCCGGCCACCGGGTCCTCGCGGAACAGCCCGCGCACCTGGGGAGTCATGGCGAGGGCGGCCCCACCGGCGACCACCGCCGCGCCGCCGAGCGCGACGAGGGCGCGCCGTCGGCCGGCGCGGCGGCCCGGCTCGTCGTCATCGTCCAGGTTGGGCAGTCCCGCGCCGGGCGCGGGGGCGAAACCCTGGCGGCCGAAGCCGTCCGGGCCGACCCACTGCGAGCCCTGGGCGGGCCGGGCCGTGGTGGCGCCGGGGTACCCGGCGGATCCGCCGTAGCCGGCGGCGGGCCTGTACGTGCCCGCGTGGTCCGGGTCGCGGTACCCGTCCCCGGGGTGCTGTCGTCCGTCCCACCCGCGGTCGTCCCGGGGTCGACGTGGTGGCACATTCTGGTCGGCCATCTACCAATCCCGTTTTCTTCGAGCGCCGGCACGCCTGCGACCGGGGAGGAGAGCAGGGGCGGCGACTGTTGCGGCGGAGTTGCTACGGGAAAGTAACCACGGGTTCCCGGGCGCTCAAGGCGGGCGGAAAGCGCTCGGCAGGGCACTTAAGACGGTGCTCATGACCCCGGCCGGGCGGTCGGTCCGGCGCCCTCCGGGGGCGGGGACCTCCCCAGCAGGGCCGACATCCCCCCGGAACGCCCGGACGTAACGTTTTGGCCCGCCGTGGCGCTGCGTGCGCCGTTCAAGCGCACAGGCAAACTTAAGGTGCGGATAAGCCCGCGCTGAGGTCGTCCGACCGGAACCTGCCGGCCCCACGCCCGCACCCGCGGCGCCTCGCCGCCCCGGGCGAAAGTAGCAGCTGGAGCGGCGCGTGACCCGCCTCCGTTGCGGGTATGCCGCCGAACCGCTGAAGCCGTGAGGGGAAGGCACCGCCATGCTCAGCAAAGAGGATCAGCGCAGGTTCGAGCAGATCACCCGCCAGCTGCGGGAGAGCGATCCGCAGTTCTTCGCCCGGCTCGATCACCGGGCGCGCGCCCGCCGGGGCCGGTACCTCATGCTGTTGACGATCGTGCTGTGGGCCTCACTGCCGGCGATGACCGTGCTGGCCGGGCGGCTGGCCGGCGCGATCTGCGCCGTGGTGCTGCTGGCCAACGCCGGCCTCATGTGGCGGTTCCGACGACGCTGGCTGTGACCGTGCCGGCCCCGACCGGTCCGTCGACTCGGCCGGGCCGGTGCCGGTAGGCCGGTCCGACCTGGCCCGGCCGAGGTCCCGGTAGGCGCGGCGCAGCCGTTCCACCAGCCCCGGGCCGCCGATGGCCGACCCGGGCGGGCCGAGCTGGCGCAGCAGCAGGTCGGGGGTGGTCGACAGGGTCGGTGGCCGGTCCGGCACCGGCACCGGCGCCGTCCAGAACCGGTCGAGCGCGTCGGCCGCCGACGCCGCAGGCAGGGCGCCGAGCACCCGGGCCGCCCCGGCTGCCGTCGACGACGGGGGCGGCGCGACTCCCGCTGCCCGGGCGGGCGGCCGGCTCGTCGCCGGCGCCGCGCCGGGTGCGTGCGCCCCACCGGTCACCGGTTCCGGGGTACCGGTTCCGGCGGCGGCGCGCAGCGTACGGAGCCGGTCGAGCAGTTCGGCCCGGCTACGACCCCGCCAGTGCAGCAGCTGGAACGGGTCGGCGTCGAACGCCTCGGCGAGCAGGTAGAAGGTGGCCGCGAGGTGCTTGCACGGCACCGCGAAGTCGGGGCAGCCGCAGCGCTGGGTCAGTTCCTCCACGGTGGACGGGAAGAGCGGCGCGCCCGCCCCGGCGAACAACTCCTCGAGCTCGGCCGGGAGGTCGCCGGCGAGCAGCCGGGCACTGAAGAACGCCTGCCCGGCGAGTTCCGCCTCGATCCGGTCCCACACCTCGGCTGGGAAGGCCGGCAGCTCGATCCGGACCGGGTACGGGTCGGGCCGGGAACCCTGCACGGCGGCGGTGACCAGCCCGGGCGCGATGTCCAGCCGGAGCACCTGGCCACGGCGCGCGTACGCCCGACCCCGGGTGAGCCGGGTGCCGAGGGCGAAGGACTCCAGCACCTCCAGGAACCGCCGGGACCACCAGGACTGTCCGATCGCGCCCCGGGTGCTGCGCGCCCGCAGCCCGCCCTCCACCCGGCGCGGCGGCCCGAACTCGGCGAACCGCCCCGTCGTGTTCCCCTCCGGCGTGGTCACTCGACCACCGCCCCGGACTCCAGGGCGAACAGCTCGCGCAGCGCGCCGGTGGAGAGTTCGGTGACCCACTGCTCGCCGCTACCCACCACTCGTCCCGCCAGGCTCCGCTTGTCGGCGATCATGGCGGCCACCTTCTCCTCCACGGTGCCGGCGGAGACGAACTTGCGGACCTGGACGCGGCGACGCTGGCCGATCCGGAACGCGCGGTCGGTGGCCTGGTCCTCGACGGCCGGGTTCCACCACCGGTCGACGTGCACCACGTGGTTCGCCGCGGTGAGGGTGAGCCCGGTGCCGCCGGCCTTGAGCGAGAGGACGAAGAGCGGCGGTCCGTCCGGGGACTGGAACCGGGTGACCATGGTGTCCCGGTCGGCCTTGCCGACGCCGCCGTGCAGGAAGAGCACCTCCCGGCCGACCCGGGCCGACAGGTGCCCGCGCAGCATCCCGCCGAACTCGGCGTACTGGGTGAAGAGCAGGGCCTTCTCCCCCGCGGCGAGGACCTCGTCGACGATCTCCTCCAGCCGCTCCAGCTTGCCGGAGCGGCCGGGCAGCGGCGAGCCGTCCCGCAGCAACTGCGCCGGATGGTTGCAGACCTGCTTGAGCCGGGTCATGGTGGCCAGCACCAGCCCTCGGCGCTCCATCCCGTCGCTGGACTCGATCTTCGCCAGCATGTCGTCGACCACCGCCCGGTAGAGCGCGGCCTGCTCGGCGGTGAGGTTGCAGAGCACCTCCATCTCCAGTTTCTCCGGCAGGTCGGAGATGATCGACGAGTCGGTCTTGAGTCGGCGCAGCACGAACGGTCCGGTGATCCGGCGCAGCCGGCCGGCCACCTCGTCGTCGCCGTGCCGCTCGATCGGCTCGGCGAAGGTCTTCTTGAACGTGGCGGCCGGGCCGAGCAGGCCGGGATTCGCGAACTGCATGATCGACCAGAGGTCGGCCAGCCGGTTCTCCACCGGCGTACCGGTGACCGCGACCCGGTGCCGCGCGGGCAGCGATCGGACGGCCTCGGCCTGCCGGGTCGAGGCGTTCTTGATCGCCTGCGCCTCGTCGACCACGACCCGGTGCCAGTCGATGCCGGCGAACGCGAACGCATCCCGCGCGGCCACCGAGTAGGTGGTCAGGACCAGGTCCGCGCCGTGCACGGCCGCCCGGAACTCCGCCCCCCGCGCCCGCTCGGCCCCGTGATGCACGTGTACGCGCAGTCCCGGCGTGAACCGGGCCGCCTCCCGCTGCCAGTTGCCGACCAGCGACATCGGACAGACCAACAGGGTCGGTCCGGCCTCCGGCGGGTCCCCGGCCAGCAGGGCGAGCAGCTGCACGGTCTTGCCCAGCCCCATGTCGTCGGCGAGGATCCCGCCCAGCCCGAGCGACTGGAGGAAGGCCAGCCAGGCCAGCCCTCGCCGCTGGTACGGCCGCAGCGTGCCGTGGAAGCCGGGCGGCGGGTCGGCCGGGGTGAGCCGCCGCTCCGCGGCCCCGGCGAGCAGCTCGCCAAGCGCGCCGTCGGCGGTGACCTCCAGCACCGGCAGCTCGTCCGGCCGGTCGCTCTCGGCGAGGCCCAGCCGGAGCAGGTCGGCGACGGTCAGCTCGCCGGCCGAGCGGAGCAGCCGGAGACCGGCGGCGAGCCGCTTCGGGTCCAGTTCGACCCATTGCCCGCGCAGCCGGACCAGCGGGGACTTCAGCTCGGCCAGGGCGGCCAGCTCCTCGGCGGTCAGCGGCTGGTCGCCGAGGGCGACCTCCCAGCGGTAGTCGACCAGCGCGTCCAGCCCCAGCCCGCCGGAGGCGGCGGCGACGGTCCCCGGGGCGGTCCGGCTGCGCGCCCGCAGCCGGGCGCCGAGCCGCGTCGACGGCCGCCGCCACCAGGACGGCAGCAGCACCCCGAAGCCGGCCGCGTGCAGCACCGGGGCGCCCTCCCGCAGGAAACGGTGCGCCCCCTCCGGGTCCAGCTCCATCCCCTCCGGCGTGGCGGTACGCAGCGCGCCCTCCAGCTGGGGCCAGAGCCGGATGGCCCGGCCCAGCTCGGCGAGCAGGGTCTCCTGCGGATCGTCCACGGCGAGGGCGGGCAGGTCACCCGGTGCCCGCCACACCTGGCCCGCCTCGACCAGCAGCCCCGGCTCGTCGGCCGGCTGCAGGCCGAACTCGACCCGCCACCGGCCACCCTGCGCCACCACGGTGTCGGGGTCGGTCGGCACCACCAGCAGCGGTTCGGCGATCTCGTCGGGATCCGGCTCGACCAGGCGGAAGCTGGCCCGTACCGGGCCACCGGCGGCGTCGCGCTGCCAGGCGTCCAGCTCGGCTCGGAGGGTGTCCAGCCCGGCCGGGTCGGCGGTGAACTCCCGGCGGTCACCGGTGAGCGCCGCCAGCCAGGCCGGCACCGCCCCGACCGGCCGCAGGCCCCGGCCCAGCACGGTCCCCGCGAGAGCGGCCCGGGCCGCGGCGTCGGTCAACGCGTCCAGCGCGTCGGCGACCAGAGCGCCGGCCTCCGCCAGCCCACCCGGCCCGACCGGCGGACCTGCCTCGGCCGATGCCTGGGGCTCGGCCGCCGGACCTGCCTCGACCGGCGGACCCGGCTCGACCCGGGCGGGTGGAGCGGCGGCGGCGCGGGCGGCCGGCGGCAGCGCGAGGGCCAGGGATCGGGCCCAGCCGGCGTCCGTGCCGGTCAGCAGTGGCAGCCAGCCGGCCCGGGCGGTCACCACGGCGGCGTCGTCCGCCGGACCGGACCGGGCCGGCCGGTCCGGGCCGGCGGTCGGCGCGGCACCCGGCGCGGAGGCGGCCGGCGCGGTGCCGGCGGCGGAGACGACGCCGGGCAGGACCCGGCCGCGGGTGACCAGGTCGGCGGCGAAGTCGGCCAGCTCGGCCAGGTGGCGCAGGTCCGCCCCGGGCACGGCCGCGCCCAGGTCGAGCTCCCGCAGCAGGGCGAACGCGGCGCCCGGGGCGTACGTCAGGGTGGGAACCCGCCAGCCGGCGAGGGTGACCGGGCCGCGGACCGGTTCCGCGATGGCGGTCCGGACCAGCTCCGGCGAGTCGAGCGGCGAGCCGGCCCGGGTGGGGAGGGTGAGCAGGACGGACGTGGCCCGCGTCGGATGGTCGCCGAGCGCCCCGGCCAGCGTGGCGTGGCCGGCGGCGAACGGGTGCGGCCGCTCGCGCGGGGCCCGGCCGGGCCGACGCGGCGCCCGCGCCGGCAGCGTGGTGTCCTCGGCCCAGACGGCGAGCCCGACGCCGCACCGCCACACCCCGTGGATGACCAGCACGCACTCCCCCTCGTCGACGCCCGGGGCAAGGATAGGGGGACCCGGCCGGCTACTGTCGGCGCCATGTTCGATCTGCTCGTGATCGGCGGCCTGGGGGTCGATGTGCGGACCTGGGTCCCCGAGCTCCCGCTGCCGGCCGCCGACTCGCTGACCGTGCCCCCCATCGACCTGAGGATCGGCAACACCGGCGCCGGTGTGGCGCTCGCCGCGCACGCGCTCGGGCTGCGGGTGGCCCTGGTGGACGTGCTGGGCGCCGACCCGGCCGGGGACGTGGTCCGGGCGGCGCTGGCCCGCACCTCGGTGCACGCCGTGCTCGCCGACGCCCCGGCCGGGACCCGCCGCTCGGTCAACCTGGTCGACCCCGGCGGCCGGCGGATGTCCCTCTACGATCCGCGGCCCTGGCAGGGGCCGTCGCCGTTCCCGCCGGACGCGCTCACCGCGCTGGTCCGGGAGGCGGCCCACGTGCACGTGTCGATCATGGACTGGGCCCGCGACGTGCTGCCGGTCCTGCGCGCCGGGCTCGCCGAGGGCGCGCGACTCTCCACCGACCTGCACGACTGGGACGGGGACAACCCGTACCACCGGCCCTTCGCCGACGCGGCAGACCTGGTCTTCGTCAGCGGCGTCCGGCTCGGCGAGCGGGCCGGGAAGCTCGCGGCGGAGTTGGCGCCCCGGACGGTGCTGGTGACCGGCGGGGAGGCGGGTGCGACCCTGCACGCGCCGGGCGAGCTGCCGGTGCCGGTGCCCGCGACCACCCCGCCGGGCCGGGTGGTCGACAGCAACGGCGCGGGCGACGCCTTCGCCGCGGGCCTGATCGCCGCCCGGCTGCGCGGTGCCGCCCTGCCCGACGCGGCCGGGTACGCCGCCCGGGTCGCCGCCGCCGCCTGCACCCACGACGGGATGGAGTATCCGCCGAGCCTGCTGCCGCGCGAGTGAGCCGGCGGCCGGTCAGAGCGTGCCGGTCTCACCGTCGGTCAACTCGCGGAGGATGTCGGCGTGCCCGGCGTGCCGGGCCGTCTCCTCGATCAGGTGGACCATGATCCAGCGCAGCGACACCTCGCCGAGCTGCGGGTGCGGCACCACGTGGTCCAGGTCGAAGCGGGCGGCCACCTCGCGGGACCGGGCGCAGGCCCGCTCGTACGCCGCGGCCAGTTCCTCGACGGTGTCCGTCTCCTCGAGGGTGAAGCTCGCCAGCGCCTCCTCCTCGGTGGTCAGGTAGACGTCACCCGGTTCGGGCGCGAGGAGGCAGGGGAACCAGTTGCGTTCCACCAGGGCCAGGTGCTTGAGCAGGCCGGCGAGGGTGGTCAGGGAGGGCACCAGGCGCCGGCTCGCCTCGGCGTGGGAGAGGCCGCGCGCCTTGCGCAGCACCATGGCCCGGTGGAAGTCGAGGAACGATTCGAGGACCGCCCGTTCGTCACCCGTGCGGGCGAGGACCGGACCGAGCGTGGGGTCGATCGTGGTGTCCGCCATCCCCGGACGGTAGTCCCGGCGAGGGCCGGCCCGCTGCCCTGCCATCCGCTGCGGGCAGGGCGGCGTCCGGGGCAGGATGGGCGCATGGCATCCACGGTGCAGATCCCCCTGGTGGGCGGCACGGCCGACGGCGAGACCGTCACCGTCGAACTGGACGGCAACGGCCGTCCGCCGCTGACCCACCACCATCTCGGCCCGGAGGGGCTGGCCGAGGCGCAGATCTACGAGCTGGAGTCGGACGAACGGGCGGGCCGGCCGTGGATCTACACCTGGCGTGGGCCGGCGGTCTGACCGGCTGTCGGTGGGCGCCGGGCCGACTCAGGCCGCGTGGACCCCCGTCAGCCGCCGGGAGCGGATGCTCTCCAGCACGCCACGGGTCACCTGGGAGGTGCCCCGGGCCTGCTCGCACACCTCGGCCACCCGCCGGGCGGTCTCCTCCGCCCGCGCCTCCCGCTCGTCCCAGAGCCGATCCACCTCGGCCAGCAGCGGGCCTTCCACCTCCCGTTCCACGCCGCGCAGTGCCGGCACTCCGAGCCGCTGGGCCAGGTCGAAGACCTTCCCGGCGTACGGCAGCGGCAGGAACGGCGTGCCCACCATGGCCGCGAAGATCAGGAAGTGCAGCCGCATGCCGACCGCCAGGTCGAAGTGCCTCATCAGCCCGAGGACCTGGCGGGGCGAGTAGTCGCCGTGCAGGACCCGGCCCCGCTCGGCGGCGACCATGTGCGACATCACGCCGTGGGAGTGCCGGATGTCGTCGCGTTCCATCGGCACGAACAGCACGTACGCGTCGATCCGGTGCACCAGGAAGTCGCTGATCTGGGCGAGCAGCCGGTGGTAGCCGTCCACGTCGAGGCGTTCCGCCGCCCGACCCGGCTCGCGGACGCTGAGCCCGACGAGCCTCGTGCCGGCCGGGACCCCCTCCTCGCGCAGCCAGCTCGCCGGGAACTCCTCCGGTTCGAGCAGGAACGCCGGGTCGGCGGTGACGGTGATCGGGTTCACCAGGCCGGCCTCCTCCAGGACCATCCGGGACTCCTGGTCCCGCACGGTGACCTCGGTCGCCCCGGCCAGGGTCTCCCGGACCATCCCGGTGTCCACCCCGTCGCTGAGCGGCCCGACCCCCACCGCGTACGTCAGCAGGGGCAGGCCGCGTTCCTGGGCGACCCGGACCACCCGCAGGTAACGCCGTGCTTCCCGGTCGTAGAGGATGCCGCCGCCGCCGAGGATGAGCAGGTCCAGCTCGGACAGGGTCACCGACGAGTCGGCCCGGCTGACGCCCTCCCAGGGCACCGCCTCGACGTCCGGGTGGGCCAGGGCGGTGTGCGCCGGGTTGCGGGAGAAGACGATGATCCGGGCGTTCGGCTCCTGGTGCCGCAGGTCGTCCAGGAGTCCGCTGAGGATCGCCTCGTCACCGAGGTTGCGGCCTCCGTACGAACCGAGCACACCGATGGTCAGTCCGGCGCCATCCGTCATCCGTCGCTCCTCCCCAGGTGCGTCCGCGCCGGTTTCCCGCTGCGCCGGTGGACATACCTGGGCCTGTCGTCACCTCGCCGCTGTGGCGACCAGGCGGGACACCAGGGCGGAAACCACCTGGTCGGTGTCGAAGCCGGCGTCGACCGAGGTGGTGAGCAGGTCCAGCAGCAGCCCGTCGACGGCGTAGTGGAGCAGGGCGACCTCGAAGGCGCCGCCGGGCAGTCCCGCCGCGACGTGGAACGCGACGTCGTCGGCGTACCCCCGGCGGAGCACGTCGGAGAGAGCGCGGCGCAGCTCGGGCCGGCGGGATGCCTCCAGCCGCAGCTCGAACAGCGCGCGGGTGAGCTCGGGCTCCCGGGTGGCCCGCTCCACGATGTGGCGGAGGTAGTCGGTGACCAGTTCCAGGGACGGCTCGCGGGCGCCCAGCCGGGCCAGGACCGCCGGTTCGGGGGCCATCCGGTCGAAGATCCGCTCGCCGAGGGCGCCGAGCAGCGCGGCCCGGGACGGGAAGTAGTTGGAGGCGGTGCCGGTCGGCACGCCGGCCTCGGCGTCCACCGCGCGGTGGGTCAGCCCGCGCGCGCCGGACGCGGCGAGCACCCGCAGCCCCGCGTCGGCTAGCAGGGCGCGTCGTTCCGGATTCCTGGCCACGGGATCACCCTAGCGAAGACCACGACAGATGTTGTAGTTTACGAACCACGACATCCGTAGTGATTGAGGAGTACGTTTGCCCAAGCTCGTGTACTACGTCGCCAGCACCCTCGACGGGTTCATCGCCGCCCCCGACGGGTCCTACGACTTCTTCCCGCTGGAGCCCGACGTGGCCGCCCACCTGGCCGCCGAGTGGCCCCAGACCTTCCCCACCGCCGCCCACTCGCACTTCGGCATCGACGCCCCGCGGGGCCGCTTCGACACCCTGGTGATGGGCCGCGGCACCTACGACCCGGCCCTGAAGATCGGCGTCACCAGCCCGTACGCCCACCTGAAGCAGTACGTCTTCTCCCGCTCCCTGCCCCCGTCGGACGACCCGCAGGTGGAGATCGTCGTCGGCGACCCGGTCGCCTTCGTCCGCGAGCTGAAGCGGCGACCGGGCGGGGACATCTGGCTCTGCGGCGGCGGTCAGCTCGCCGGCCAGCTCCTGCCGGAGGTCGACGAGCTGGTGGTCAAGCTGCACCCGATCGTGGCCGGCAAGGGAATCCCGCTCGCCGATCGCGGATTCGCGCCGCACCGATTCGCCCTGGTCGACACACGCCCCTTCGACAGTGGACTGGTGATCCTCCGCTACGCCGCCACGCCCCGGTAATCGGCTTGCCCGGCGGCCCGGTCGGGCCCACGGTGGGGGGATGCGGAGCGCGGCGAAGACCCGGATCGGCTGGGCCGACCTGCCGGCCGACGTCCGGGCCACGGTCGAACAGATCCTCGGCGACCGGGTCGTCGACGCGGTGTCCCAGCCGGGCGGCTACTCCCCCGGCACCGCCGACCGGGTCCGCACCGCCGGCGGCCGGCGGGCCTTCGTCAAGGCGGTCAGCCCGGCGCAGAACGACCGCAGCCCGCACCTGCACCGCGCGGAGGCGCGGATCGCGGCCGCGCTGCCGTCGTACGCGCCGGCACCCCGGCTGCTGGGCAGCCACGACGACGGCGAGTGGGTGGCCCTGGTACTCACCGACGTCGACGGCCGGCACCCGGCCACGCCCTGGCTCGCCACCGAGCTGACGGCCGTGCTCGCCGCCCTGGCGGCCATGGCCGCCGCGCTGACCCCGACTCCGGTCGCGGCGGCGCCCACCGCCGCCGAGCAGCTCGGGTACGACTTCGCCGGCTGGCGGCGGATCGCGGCGGACCCGCCGGCCGACCTGGCGCCGTGGGCCCGCGCGCACCTGCCCGAGCTGTGCGCCGCGGCGGACCGGGGACTCACCGCCCTGACCGGCGACACGCTGTGCCACCTGGACGTCCGCGCCGACAACCTGCTGGTCGGCGCGGACGGCACGGTCAGCGTGGTGGACTGGCCGTGGGCCTGCCGGGGGCCGTCCTGGTTGGACACCCTGCTCCTGCTGGTCAACGTCCGGCTGCACGGCGGCCACGACACCGAGGCGCTGCTGCGCGACCTGCCACTGACCGCCGCGGTGGAGCCGGCCGCGCTGACCGGGGTGCTGGCCGGTCTCGCCGGGTTCTTCCTCGACGCCGCCCGGCAGCCACCCCCGCCCGGCATCCCGACGGTTCGGGCGTTCCAGCGGGCGCAGGGCGACGCGCTGCTGCCGTGGCTCGCCGAGCGCCTGGGCTGAGAGCCGGCGGGGCCGCGCCGAGGAGGTCCCTGCCGAACGAGACGTCCGATCTCCGCCGGACCGACGCCGCCGCAGCGGCGATGCTCATCTCATGACGATCACACTGGACGGAAAAGTCGCACTTGTCACCGGGGGTGGCCGGGGCATCGGGGCCGGGATCGCCCTGCGCCTGGCCACCGAGGGCGCCGACGTGGTGCTGACCTACCAGCGGGACGCCGATCGGGCCGGGTCGGTGGTGAAGGAGATCGAGGCGCTGGGCCGGCGAGGGCTGGCGGTGCGGGCCGACAGCGCGGACCCGGACGCGGTACGGGCGGCCGTGGACCGGACGGTCGAGGAACTGGGACGGCTCGACATCCTGGTCAACAACGCCGCCGTGTTCCTGGTCGGCCCGGTCGAGGAACTCGGCCCCGACGAGCTGGACCGGACGCTGGCGGTCAACGTCCGGGCGCCGTACGTGGCCGCCCGGGCGGCCGCCCGGCACATGACCGACGGCGGCCGGATCATCAACATCGGCAGCAACGTCGCCCGCCGGGCCCCGTTCCCCGGCCTCGCCCTCTACTCGATGAGCAAGACGGCGCTGGTCGGCCTCACCAAGGGGCTCGGCCGGGAGCTGGGTCCGCGTGGGATCACCGTCAACCTGGTGAACCCGGGTCCGACCGACACCGACGCCAACCCGGCGGACGGGCCGAACGCCGCGGCGATCAGCGGCCTCACCGCCCTCGGCCGGTACGCCGCACCGGCGGAGATCGCCGCCATGGTCGCCCACCTCGCCGGCGTCGGCGGCGGCTACGTCACCGGCGCGAGCATCGACGTCGACGGCGGCTTCGCCATCTGAGCCGTGGACCGCGGCGGCGGGGGTGCGGGGCCGATCGCCCCCACCCCCGCCGTCCGAGGGCGGGAGCGGGCGGGCGGTCAGGCCGTGGGACGGACCTCGTGGGTGAGGAAGGGCAGGACGGCGGCGGGCAGCGCCGTCGAGGTGATGATGTCGTAGTGGGTCAGGCCGGGCAGCACGGCCAGCCGCGCGGACGGCCGGTCCGAGCCGTCCCAGCCGGCGTCCCGGTGCCCGCCGCCGAGCAGGCCGAAGAACTCCGCCATGTGGGTGACCGGGATCGAGTCGGCGTCGGCGAAGACCAGCATCGTCGGCACGGTGAGCGCGGCCACCTCCGCTGACCAGTCGTACTCGCGGCGGAGCAGGTCGCCGGTCTTCGCCCAGAGCCGCGGCCAGTCCTCGGGGCGCGGCGCGACGGCCGCGTAGAGCTCGTGCGGCGGGGTGCCCCGCATCTGCTCGGCGAACCGCTCGTCCTGCATCGCCATGGCCGCCAGCACCTCGGGATACCAGCCGCGGCGCGCGCAGGGCGTGGAGACCAGCACCAGCCGGCGGGCCAGCCCGGGATGCTGGATCGCGGTACGCAGCGCCACCCCGCCGCCCAGCGAGTAGCCGAGCACGTCCGCCTCGGGCAGGTCGAGGTGCCGGAGCAGCTCGGCGATGTCGTCGGCCATCGACTCGAAGCGCAGCGGCCGGTCGACGTCCGCGGTGCGCCCGTGACCCTGCAGGTCGACCGCGACGACCCGCCGCCGGGCGGCGAGCGCGGGCAGGATTGGGGCGAACATCTCCACCGCGCCGTAGCCACCGTGCAACAGCACCAGCGGCCGGCCGGACCCGCTGATCTCGTACCAGAGCCGCACCCCGTTGACGTCCGCGTAGCTCACCCTCGGTTCCTCCGTCACTCGTGTCCGGGTCGCGCGACCGCCGCCCGTTTGCGGGGCGCATCCGATGAAACGCCGGCGACGGCGGAAAGTCATCGGCGCCCACCCCTTAGCGGGAAGGGACGCCGGTGGTGTGCCAGAGTGCAACGTGGCCATCCTCTCCGATTACCAGCTCCGCGACGAGATCCTTCGCCGGGAACCGGTCGACGGCATCCGGATCGTCGGCGTGGACGGGCCGAGCGGCGGCGGCAAGAGCACGCTGGCCCGGCGGCTGGCGGACCTGACCTCCGCGCCGATGGTCGAGGTCGACGACTTCCTCTCCTGGGACGACTTCGCCGGCTGGTGGCCCCGCTTCGACGCGCAGGTCCTCACCCCGCTACTCGCCGGCCGGGACGCCCACTACCAGGTACGCGACTGGGCCGGCGACTGGCGGGGCGGTTCGTTGGCCGGCTGGAAGGCCGTCCCCTGGCCTCCGCTGGTGATCGTCGAGGGGGTGACCTGCACCCGCCGGGACACGGTCGGCCGGCTCGCGTACGCGATCTGGGTGGAGGCCGATCCGGCCGTACGCCTGGCGCGCGGCCTGGCCCGCGACGGCGATGAGCACCGCGACCTGTGGCAGCGGTGGATGGGCGAGGAGGCGGCGTTCTTTGCCGCCGACGGCACCCGGGATCGGGCCGACCTGCGGTTGGACACCTCGGACCGCTGACCGGCCCGGCGGTGGGTGACCCTCCGCCGGGCCGGACCAGTACTACCCGGCGACGTACCGGTGCAGCGTCCCCTCGTCGGAGGCGACGACGCCGTCCCGGCGCAGGCCGGCCTTCTCCAGCACCCGAACGGACGGCACGTTGGCCGGGTCCACGGTGGCGAAGACCTCCGCCACCCCGGGCACGGTGCGGGAGAAGGCGACGAGGGCGCGGACGGCCTCGGTGGTGTAGCCCTGGCAGCGCCGGGATGGGACGACGCCGTAGCCGAACTCGACCGACCCGTCGGTGGGCGGCCACTTCAGCCCGATGGCGCCGATGGTCAGGCCGGTCTCCCGTTCGATCATCAGGTAGTGCCCGTGCGGCCGCTCCGGCTCGCGGGTGAGCAAGCCGGCGATCATGCGGTCGGCCTCGCCGGGGAAGCCCGACGCCCAGTGCGGGCGGCGCTCACCGGCGACGGCGGCGGCGGCCTCCTCGGCGGGCCACGGGCGCAGCACGAGACGGTCGGTGGTCAGGTCGGGAAAGGACAACGCGATTCTCCAAGGTCGTGGAGTGACCCGGGTCGCGGTCGGTCAGTCAGCGTGCGCGACCCGGAAAAAGGCATGGCAGGGGAAGCTCATGGCGGTCCATGGCCTCATCTCCCCTGCGCCCACGACGGTCGCGTGTCCGCGCGACGGCACTCTAACCCATGATCCGGCTACGCCGCACCCCCGCTGCCGTCGGGCCGGAGGCAGCGGGGGCGCGTCGAGGATCGGTCAGCTGACGCCGGTGACGGCCTTGACCAGGTTGATGCCGAAGTAGAACACGAACGCGACCGCGACCGCCCACATCAGCGGGTGGATCTGCCGGGCCTTGCCCTGCGCCACCCGGATCGCCACCCAGCTGACGAAGCCGGCGCCGATGCCGTTGGTGATCGAGTACGTGAACGGCATCAGCGTCATGGTGAGGAACGCCGGGACCGCGACACCGACGTCGGTGAAGTCGATGTCCTTGACCTGACGGATCATCAGCGCGCCGACGACGACCAGTGCCGGACCGGCGGCCTCGCTGGGGACCAGCGACACCAGCGGGGTGAGCAGCAGCGCGCCGAGGAAGAGCGCACCGGTGACCACGCTGGTCAGGCCGGTACGGCCGCCGTCCGCGATGCCCGAGGACGACTCCACGTACGTGGTGGCCGAGGAGGCGCTGCCCGCGCCACCGGCGACCGCGGCGACGCCGTCGACGAAGAGCACCTTGCCCAACCGGGGCATGTCGCTGCCGTCGGCGGTGGCCAGGCCGGCCTGCTTGGCCAGGCCGACGGTCGTGCCCATCACGTCGAAGAAGTCGGCGAGGACGAGGGTGAAGACCAGCAGCACGGCGGTCATCACGCCGACGTGCGCGAACGCCGTGAACGACACGTTGCCGAGCAGGTGCAGGTCGGGCGCCTTGACCAGCGGGTCCGGCAGGGTCGGCACGTTGAGCTGCCAGCCGGTCGGGTTGGGCTTGCCGTTCACGAACGCCGGACCCGGCTTGGCCAGCGCGTTGACGATCACGGCGACGACCGTGGTGGCCACGATGCCGATCAGGATGCCGGCCTTCACCTTGCGGGCGACCAGGATGCCGGTGACCAGCAGGCCGACCAGGAAGACGACGGTCGTCCAGCCGCGCAGCGTGCCATCGCCGCCGAGCTGCACCGGCACCGTCGTGCCGGCGGCGTCCGGCATCCGGCGGACGAGACCGCCGTCGACGAAGCCGATCAGCGCGATGAACAGGCCGATGCCGGCGGCGATGGCCGCCTTCAGCTCGCCGGGAATGGCCCGGAACACGGCCTTGCGGAACCCGGTCAGCACCAGCACGGTGATGATCAGACCCTCGATGACGACCAGGCCCATCGCCTCGGCCCAGGTCATCTGGGAGGCCACGGCGTACGCGACGAAGGCGTTCAGGCCCAGGCCGGTCGCGACCGCGAACGGCACCCGACCGACGACACCCATCAGGATGGTCATCACCGCGGCGACGAGGGCGGTGACCCCGGCGACCGGCGCGATGCCGAGCAGCTTGCCGTCGGCGTCCGGCGCGGTGCCGATGATCAGCGGGTTGAGCACGACGATGTAGGCCATCGTCGCGAAGGTGGTGAGCCCGGCCAGCACCTCACGCTTGACGGTCGAACCCCGCCGGGTGATCTCGAAGAAGCGGTCGAGACGGCCGCGCTCAGCGGGTTCCATCGGCTCGACCGGGACAGCAGAATCCTGCGTAGTCACGCTCATGGCGTGGCTTACTCCGTTCCGGGTTGGCCCGCCGGACGCGCCGGTGGGCGAGGGGGTGCAGCCGCCCCGGAGCGGTTGGCCCGGAGAACGTCGGAACGGCTGGGCTCCACGGATCCCGTGAAGCACTACGAAGCCGCACCCCGCCGGGGAGCGACTTCGCCCCACCACCTTAACTGCCGGGTAACGTCGGATGACCTGCCCCTACGCCTGCTCCCGTGTGGGGGTGGGCAACGTCACCGTCGGCCGCGGCGGCGGGCCGTGGGCCCGCCCGGCCGAGGCGGCCGGCCGCGACACGCGTCGAGACCCACGTGCGGGGCACCGGCTTGACACCGCGGCGTGCGAACCCACCGGGCCCTGACCCGCCGGACGCTCGGGACGGGTCATGATCCGACGGGGACGACGCTGCGTAGGCTGTCCGGCGTGATCAGGTTGGAACGGCTGCGGGCCGACCACGCGCCGGCTCTGCTGGCCTTCGAGCGGGAGAACCGGGAGTGGTTCGCCCGGTCCGTGCCGGACCGCGGGGACGCCTACTTCGCCGACTTCGCCGCCCGGCACCGCGCCCTGCTGGCCGAGCAGGACGCCGGTTCGATCCAATTCCACGTCGTCCTGGACGACCGCGGAGCCCTGATCGGCCGGGTCAACCTCGTCGACGTCGAGGACGGCACGGCCGAGCTGGGCTACCGGATCGGCGAGCGCGCCACCGGTCGCGGCGTGGCAACGGCGGCGGTCGAGCAGGTGTGCCGGCTGGCCGCCACGGCGTACGCGCTCTCCGCGCTCACCGCGGTCACCACCCGGGACAACCCGGCGTCCATGGCCGTGCTCGCACGCAGCGGGTTCGTCTCGGTCGCGGACATCGTCCTCGACGGTCGCCCCGGGGTGCGGTACCACCGCCGACTCGTGGGGTGAGCGCGGACGGCTGGTGATGGTGGGCGCGGCAGGTTTCGAACCTGCGACCCCCCGCTTGTAAGGCGGGTGCTCTCCCACTGAGCTACGCGCCCGGAACGCCCGTACGGCGGGCCGGTGGCTGGCAAGCTTACCTGCCGGTCACCGGCCCGGTCGAACGGTATGCCCGGTTCTGGGATCAGGCGGCGACGGCCTCGGCGAGGGCCTTGCGCCAGCCCTCCTGGTCCCGCGCCTCGCCCGGCATGTTCATCTCGGCGAACCGGACCACGCCGGCCTTGTCGATCACGAAGGTGCCCCGGTTGGCGATGCCCGCGACGTCGTTGAAGACGCCATACGCCTGGGCCACCGCGCCGTGCGGCCAGAAGTCGGCCAGCAGCGGGAACTGGTAGCCCTCCCGGTCGGCCCAGATCTTGTGGGCGTAGACGGAGTCGACGCTGACGGTCAGCACCTGGACGTCGTCGTTGACATACTCGTTGAGGTTGTCCCGCACCTCGCACAGCTCGCCCTGGCAGATGCCGGTGAAGGCGAGCGGGTAGAAGACCAGCAGCACGGTGCGCCTGCCACGGAAGTCGGCGAGCCGGACCTCCTGGTTGTTCTGGTCCTTCAGCACGAAGTCCGGCGCCTCGGCGCCAACCTCGATGGTCATGCGAGCTCCTCGGGGTCGAGTCTGGAGAAGATCAGCCTGCCACACCCGGCGACGCGGGCCGCCGGGGCGTGGACGCGTCCGCTACTTCTTCGCCTTGGACCCGCGCCGAAGTACCAGGCGGGCGCCGCTCCAGTCCCGGCCCGCGTTGACGGTGGAGGTCTGCTGGAGGCCGGCGGTCTGCGCGCTCTCCGCGACCTCGCTCGGCTCGACGTGCCCGTCCCGCCCGGCCTTGGGCGTCAGGAGCCACACCACCCCGTTGTCGGCCAGCGGCCCGAGGGCGTCGACGAGGATCTCGAAGAGGTCCCCATCGCCGTCGCGGTACCAGACGAGCACCGAGTCGACCACCTCGTCGGTGTCCTCGTCGACCAGCTCTCCACAGCGGTCGGTCAGGGCGTCCCGGAGATCCTGGTCGACGTCGTCGTCGTACCCCATCTCCATGACGACCATCCCCGGCTCGATCCCGAACCGGTCCGCCAGGCTGCGTACCCCGTCGGCGGCCTGACCAGCGGTCGCGCTCACTGTCGCGTGCCTCCTCATCTCATCCCTGCTCGCGACGTCGTCCGACGTCGTCGCGCCCAGTCCACACAGTTGTGGCTCCCCGCGCAAGTGGCGCACCGGGTGGAACGGAATTTACCGTGCCAGCAGCGTACGGGCACCCTGGGTAATGGCTTCCTCGGAGACCAGAACCTGACGCGCCGCCGGACCTAATGGTACAAACGAGTCAACTCCGGCCACCCGCCGCGCCGCTCCGACGTACCCGGCGTCGACCAGCGCGGCGATCACCCCCTCGCCCACCCCGCCGGACCGGCGGGTCTCGTCAACGACCAGCACCCGACCGGTGGCCGAGGCCTCCCGGATGATGTCCGCCACCGGCAGCGGGGCCAGCCAGCGCAGGTCCACCACCCGGCTGCCGATCCCGTCGTCGGCCAGGGCGGCCGCCGCCCGCAGCGACATTCGCACGCCGTTACCGAAGGTGATGATGGTGACGTCCTCGGCGGAGCCGACCCCGTACACGCGGGCCCGGCCGATCGGGACGTGGCCGGCCGCCCACCCGCCCGGCTCGGCGTACTCGCCCAGCCACTCGCCGTCGCCGTCGGCGTACAGGTCGCGGGTGTGGTAGAGCGCGATGGGCTCCAGGAAGACGCAGACGATGCCGTCCACCGCCGCGGCGGCCAGACAGGTCCGCAGCATGGGCGCGGCGTCGTCCGGCCGCGCCGGCACCGCGATCACCAGGCCGGGCACGTCCCGCAGTACGGCCACCGAGTTGTCGTTGTGGAAATGCCCGCCGAACCCCTCCTGGTACGCCAGCCCGGCGACCCGCACCACCATCGGGTTGCGGAACGCCCCGCCGGAGAAGAACTGCATGGTGGCCGCCTCGCCGCGCAGCTGGTCCTCGGCGTTGTGCAGGTACGCCAGGTACTGGATCTCCGGCACCGGCAGCATCCCGGCGACCCCGGCGCCGAGGCCCAGCCCGAGGATCGAGGTCTCGTCGAGCAGCGTGTCGAAGACCCGGGCCGCGCCGAACCTGTCCCGCAGCCCCTTCGTCACCCCGTACACCCCGCCCTTGGCGGCGACGTCCTCGCCGAACACCGCCATCCCCGGGTGGTCGAGCATTCCGTCGGCGAGCGCCGCGTTGATGTTCTGTGCCAGGGTCAGCGGGCCGGCCAGCTCCGGTGGCTTGCCGCCGAACGCCTCGCCGCGCGCGCCCGCGTTCGGCCCAGCCGCCCGGGCCGCCGCGTCGCCCACGGCGCGAGAGATGCGGACCGGCCGGCGCGGGGCCAGCGCCGCCACCACCTCGGCCGGGGAGGCGAGCTTCGGCTCGTCGAGCACCTCCTCGGCCACCCGGCGGATCTGCCAGCCCCGCTCGTCGTACCGGGCCAGCAGCTCCTCGCCGGTGGCGAAGCCCCCCTCGACCAGCAGCCGGGCGGTGGCCAGCAGCGGGTCCCGCGCGGCGTCCGCGGCGATCTCCGCCGGGCTCCGGTACGCGGTCTCCGCGTCCGCCCCGGCGTGCCCCATCAGCCGTACGGTGCTCAGGTGCAGCACGGCGGGCCGCCGGTACCGGCGCACCCAGGCCGCCGCCTCCCCCGCCACCCGGTACGCCTCGACCGGGTCGCTGCCGTCGGCGGCGAAGTACCGGATCCCCGGCTTGGCCCGCAGCGTCGCCGCCACCCAGCCCTTCGGCGAGCGGACGCTGATGCCGAGGCCGTTGTCCTCGCAGACGAAGAGGACCGGGATGCGCAGGCCGGTGTGGTCGTACCAACCGGCGGTGTTGAACGCGGCGGTGGCGCTGGCATGGTTGACCGAGGCGTCGCCGAACGAGCAGACCACGATCGCGTCCGGCGGCCACGGCGAGCCGGTCGCCTCGCCGGTCGACGCGGCGGAGCCGACCCGGCGCCCGCCGCCGACCCGGCGCAGCCGTTCCAGGGCCAGCCCCATGCCGACCGCCCGGGGCAGGTGCGAGGCGATGGTGGAGGTGGTGGGAATGACGGCCAGGTCGGCCCGGCCGAACACCTTGTGCCGGCCACCGGCGATCGGCTCCCGGGCCGAGGCGACCATCCCCCGCAGCACGTCCCGCGCCGCCTCGGCGTGCGCGTCCTCGGTCACCCCGGCCGGGGCGCCGACCACCGCCTCGCCGGTGGCGTCGACCGCGACCCCGGCCCCGGGCGGCACGGCGGTGGCCTCGGCCGCGCCGTCCCCCTCCGAGGTCGCCGCGTCCGGCCGGGCGTCGGTCGACCCGACCTCGCCGTCGGGCTGCCCGCCCGGCGGGTCGGCGTCGTCGGGCTGCCCGCCGGCACCGGCCCCCGGAGGCGCAGCGCCGCCGTCGCCGGTCGGGAAGCTCCCGGCGGCCTGGGCGGCCCGGACGCAGTAGAAGGCGCCGGAGCGGTAGTGCAGGAGGGCGGGGTCGGTGGGCCGGAGGGCGGCGGCCACCGCCGCGTTGCCCTCGTGGCCGGCGGAGCCGATGGTGTAGAACCCCTCCCCGAAGCTGCGCAGCCAGCGCCCGGCGAGGTCCAGCAGTCGACTGGTGACCTGGGCGTCGAAGAGGGCCAGCGCCTGCGCGCCGGTCAGCGGCGCGCCCTCGGTGGGCGGCTCGTCGAGGTCACGCCGCCGGGTGGGGACGCCGAGCGCGCCCAGGGCCTCCCGGAACCGGTCGTCGAGATCTTGCGGGGTGGTCACGTCGGACAGCATTACCGACGAAGGGGCGCCGCGCCCACTCGGACACGATCCCCCCGCCGTGCGTCACTCGCTGCCGCACTGCTCCGGGCAGCCGCCGTCGGAGACCTTCCAGACCAGCTCACGAAGGGCGCCCAGCTCGTCGGTGGTGAGCCCGCCGAGCAGTCGCGAATCGGACATCACCTGGTGCACCCGGTCCCGCATCCGCCGGCCGGCGGCGGTCACCACCAGCGTCTTCTGCCGCCGGTCTGCGGGGTCGACCCGCCGCTCCACCAGCCCGGCCTGCTCCAGCTTGTCGACCAGCCCGGTGACGTTGGAGCGGTCGCAGCGCAGCTGCTCGGCGAGGTCCCGGGCGGGCAGCGGCCGGTCCGGGTCCAGCTCGTGCAGCGCCCGGGCGACGGCCGGGGTGAGACCCAGCTCCGAGATCTCCACGTCCTGGTAGTGCCGGATCGCGGCGGCGATGTGCATGATCCGGCGCACCGCGTCCCCGGCCAGGCCGGAGCGGTCGCCCGCCTCGGGGCCGACGGTCGGAACGGTGGGTTGCGCCATGCCTCAGATGCTACGTGCGCTCCGGCACCTCCCCGCAGTGCTCAACAACACCCCACCCCGCCGCAGCTGATCATGAAGCTATCGCGCCGGCGCGTCGCGCCGGCCGACAACATCCTCATGATCAACTGCGCCATGGGCCGAGGACGGGGACCTGGTGGGTGGGGGCGGGGTGGGGTGGGGGGCGCGGCGGGCGGCGAGGGCGCCGAACAGGAGGAGGGCCGCGGTGAGGCCGGCCGGGGCCAGGGCGACGGGCGCCGGCGGGTGAGCGGCGGCGGTCAGGGCCAGGTGCAGGCCGCCGACCGCGGTCACGCCGAGCACCGCGGCGAGCAGAGTGCCGGTGGAGACCAGCGCGGAGAGCGCGGCCGCCGAGTTCACCGGCACGACGCCGGCCAGCCGGCTCACCAGCGGGCTGAACGCCGCCGCGTGCGCCGCGCCGCCGGCCAGCAGCAGCGCGCTGCCGGGCGCCCACGGCCAGCCGGCGCGGGACAGCCAGGCCAGCGCGACCACCACCGTCGCGAGCACCACCGGGCCGACGACCGGCAGCACCCCCCGTACCCGGTCCGGCAGCCGCGGCACCGCCAGGCCGCAGAGGGCGAAACCCGCGGCGTACGGGAGGAAGGCCAGTCCTGCCGCCAGTGCGGTGAAGCCGAACCCGTCCTGCAGGCGCAGGGTGAGCACGAAGAGGAAGCCGGCGTAACAGCCCATCACCAGGCAACAGGCGAGCAGGCCGGCGGGCACGCCGGGGTGCCGCAGCACCGCCACGTCCAGCAGCGGGTCCGCGCCGCGCCGGGCGCGCCGCCCCTCGTGCCCGAGGAAGAGCCGGAGCCCGACGAGCCCGGCGGCGACCGCGGCGGGCATCGTCCAGGCGGGCCAGTCCAGGTCGCGGCCGAGCACCAGCGGCAGCACCAGGATCAGCATCGCCGCGGCGAGCAGCAGCACCCCCGGCAGGTCCAGGCTCTCCCGGCGCGGGGGCGCGCCCGGCAGTGCGGCGAGCACCCGCCGCCCGACCGGCAGCAGCACCGCCCCGACCGGCACGTTCACCAGGAACGCCGTCCGCCACGTCAGCCCGCCCGGGTCGAGGGTGACCAGCAGCCCGCCGACGACCTGACCGGCGGCCACGCCGAGGGCCAGCACCACCGAGTACGCCCCGATCGCGCGGGCCCGGGCCACCCCCGTGAAGGAGGCCTGGATCAGCGACAGCACCTGCGGCACCAGTAGCGCCGCGGCGGCGCCCTGGACGGCCCGGGCGAGCACCAGCGCGACCGGGCCCGGCGCGAGCCCGCAGGCCAGCGAGGCGAGGCTGAACCCGGCCAGGCCGAGCAGGAAGATCCGGCCGTACCCGTGCCGGGCGCCGAGCCGCGCGCCGGTGACCACCAGCACCGCGAAGGTCAGCGTGTAACCGGCGAGCACGAGCTGCTGGACGGCGGGCGGGCCGGCCAGGTCGGCGCGGATGGCGGGCGCGGCGACCGCCGCGATCGAGGTGTCCATGGAGGCCATCGCCTGCCCGGTCAGCAGGACGACCAGCAGCGCGGCCCCGCGGTCGGTGATCGGCTCGGTCATGGCCACCAGCCTGCCGGGCGGGCCGGCCCCCGGTCTTGACGATTCTTGCGCCCGCCAGCCGTCCGATGGGCGTCGCGGCGGCCTACGCTGGCCGACGTGCGGAGTGCGGTGGAACTGTTGCGGCAGCCCGACTTCCAGGTCGCCGCGGTGCGCTGCCGGGACGACCACACCGGATGGTCCGATCCGGAGCCGGGTGACGCGTACGGGCTGGTGCTGACCCGCCGGGGCGGCTTCCGGCGCGCTGGGCGGGGCGGGGCCGAGTTCATCGACCCGACGGTGGCCTACCTGGTCGTGCCGGGTGAGGAGGAGCGGTTCGCCCACCCGGCGGGCGGTGACGACTGCACCTCCGTGCACCTGTCCGACCGGTTGTGGCAGGAGTTGTTCGCCGACGGCCCGGTCCCGACGGTCGTCCACGCGGACGCCCGGGTCGACCTGGCCCACCGGCTGCTGCTGCGACCCGGCGGCCGCAACGACCCGGACTTCGCCGCCGCCGAACGGCTGGTGCGGCTGGTCGCCGCAGCGACCGGGCCGGTGGCCGACGGCGCCGGACGGGGCAGCCGGCTGGTCGAGCGGGCCCGTGCCGCGCTGCACGACAGGCACCCCGACGCCGCCGGGCTCGTCCCGCTGGCCCGGGCGCTCGGGGTGTCGCCGTACCGGCTCAGCCGGGAGTTCCAGGCGCTGGTCGGGGTGCCGTTGACCCGGTACCGCAACCGGCTGCGGGTCGGGCAGGTGCTGGACCGGCTGGAGGCGGGCGCGGAGAGCCTGGCGGACGTCTCCGCCGAGCTGGGCTTCGCCGACCAGGCACACCTGACCCGGACGGTCCGCGCCCACCTGGGCCACACCCCGGGCCAGCTCCGCCGCCTGCTGCGCAGGGAAGGGCCCCCTGTTGACGCCTCCGGTGGAGCAGGGTCCCCTGCTTGACACTCGCCGCCGACCGGCAGGGCGGGCCCCGGGCTGTTGAGAGGGGGCGTCGTTCGTGATCGAGGACGGGGTGCCCGGCCTGCACCAGACGTACGACCACCCGCCCGCCGCACCCGGCTTCGCCGCCGAGTCCGACGCGGACGCCGACCAGCAGACGGTCGACGCGGAGACCGTCCGCCCCTGACCCGGGGCGGTACGCGGGGTGGCCGCCCGGACCGGGTGGCCACCCTTCGTCGGATCCGGTCAGCCCGGCAGGAACGAGAAGCGGACCTTGCGGGTGGGGTTGTCGCCGTTGGTGTCGACCAGGCAGATCGACTGCCAGGTGCCGAGGGCCAGCCGCCCGTCGACCACCGGCAGGGTCGCGTACGGCGGGACGAACGCGGGCAGCACGTGGTCCCGCCCGTGGCCGGGTGAGCCGTGCCGGTGCCGCCAGCGGTCGTCGGCGGGGAGCAGGTCGTCGATCGCCCGCAGCAGGTCGTCGTCGGAGCCGGAGCCGGTCTCGATGATCGCCAGGCCGGCGGTGGCGTGCGGCACGAAGACGTGCAGCAGGCCGTCGCCCTGCCCGGAGACGAACCCCTCGGCCTCGGCGGTGATGTCCCGGACGGTCGGCCGGGACCCGGTCTGGACGGTGATCACCTCACTGCGCATACGGCGCATTCTGCCCTAGCCGGTCAGGAACCGCCCCCGCCACCGCCACCGTCGGCACCCCGGGATCAGCAGCACCGGTCGTCGCAGGTCGGCAGGGTGGCCGGGTGGCTCCGACCGCGCCGGCCCAGCGCACCCGGCGATCGCACAAAGTTACTGGCGAGTACCTGTGTTGAGCATCGCGTCTGGGGGAGGGAGACGTGACGACGAGCGCCACCAGGGGGCAGGATGGCGCTAGAGACCTATCCCACACACAACCGAGGGAACGCCTGTGGCTACGGAACGCAAGCGCCCGGTGATCACCGCTGGTCTGCCGAGCCAGCTTCCGGACATCGACCCTGAAGAGACCGGCGAATGGGTCGAGTCGCTCGACGGTGTCATCGACGAGCGCGGAACCAAACGCGCCCGGTACGTCATGCTGCGCCTGCTGGAGCGGGCCCGCGAGCGACAGGTCGGGGTGCCGTCGCTGACCACCACCGACTACATCAACTCCATCCCGCCGGAGCGCGAGCCGTGGTTCCCGGGTGACGAGCACATCGAGCGGCGGATCCGGGCGTACATCCGGTGGAACGCCGCCATGCTGGTGCACCGGGCGCAGCGTCCGGAGATCGGCGTCGGCGGGCACATCTCCACCTTCGCCAGCTCGGCGTCGCTCTACGAGGTGGGCTTCAACCACTTCTTCCGCGGCAAGGACCACCCGGGCGGCGGCGACCAGATCTTCTACCAGGGTCACGCCTCCCCCGGCATGTACGCCCGGGCGTTCATGGAGGGCCGGCTGAGCGAGGACCAGCTCGACGGCTTCCGCCAGGAGCTGTCGCACCCGGGTGGCTCACTGCCCTCGTACCCGCACCCGCGGCTGATGCCGGACTTCTGGGAGTTCCCCACCGTCTCCATGGGCCTCGGGCCGCTCAACGCGATCTACCAGGCCCGGTTCAACCGCTACCTGCACCACCGCGGCATCAAGG
Organism: Micromonospora sp. NBC_00898; assembly: GCF_045207895.1. Lineage (NCBI taxonomy): Bacteria > Bacillati > Actinomycetota > Actinomycetes > Micromonosporales > Micromonosporaceae > Micromonospora > Micromonospora sp. NBC_00898. The sequence goes on along the minus strand of NZ_CP108775.1, from coordinate 259,924 downwards.
ACACCTCCGACCAGCACGTCTGGGCGTTCCTCGGCGACGGCGAGATGGACGAGGTCGAGTCGCTGGGCGCGATCGGGGTGGCCGCCCGCGAGGAGCTGGACAACCTCACCTTCGTGATCAACTGCAACCTCCAGCGCCTGGACGGTCCGGTCCGCGGCAACGGCAAGGTCATGCAGGAGCTGGAGGCGTTCTTCCGGGGCGCCGGCTGGAACGTGATCAAGGTGGTCTGGGGCCGGGAGTGGGACCCGCTGCTCGCCGCGGACACCGACGGCGCGCTGGTCAACCTGATGAACACGACGCCCGACGGTGACTACCAGACCTACAAGGCGGAGTCCGGGGCGTACGTCCGGGAGCACTTCTTCGGCCGCGACCCGCGGACCCGCAAGATGGTCGAGCACCTGAGCGACGACGAGATCTGGAACCTCAAGCGGGGTGGCCACGACTACCGCAAGCTCTACGCGGCCTACAAGGCGGCGATGGAGCACACCGGCCAGCCGACGGTGATCCTGGCCAAGACGATCAAGGGCTGGACGCTGGGCTCGCACTTCGAGGCCCGCAACGCCACCCACCAGATGAAGAAGCTGACGCTGGAGGACCTGAAGCTCTTCCGCGACCGGCTCTACCTGGACATCCCGGACAAGCAGCTGGAGGAGAACCCCTACCTGCCGCCGTACTACCACCCGGGTGAGAAGTCCGACGAGATCGCGTACCTCAAGGAGCGGCGGCAGCAGCTCGGCGGGTACCTCCCGTCCCGGCGGACCGCCGGCAAGCGGCTGCAGATCCCCGGCCCCGAGCGGTTCTCCGACGTCAAGCGCGGCTCGGGCAAGCAGAAGGTGGCCACCACGATGGCCTTCGTCCGCCTACTCAAGGACGTGATGAAGGACAAGGAGTTCGGCAAGCGCTGGGTGCCGATCATCCCGGACGAGGCCCGCACCTTCGGCATGGACTCGCTCTTCCCGACGGCGAAGATCTACTCGCCGCACGGCCAGCGGTACACGTCGGTGGACCGGGAGCTGTTCCTGTCGTACAAGGAGGCCACCGGCGGGCAGATCCTGCACGAGGGGATCAACGAGGCCGGCTCGGTCGCCTCGTTCACCGCCGCCGGCAGCTCGTACGCCACGCACGGCGAGCCGATGATCCCGATGTACATGTTCTACTCGATGTTCGGGTTCCAGCGGACCGCCGACGGGCTCTGGGCGGCGGCGGACCAGATGGCGCGGGGCTTCCTGCTCGGCGCGACCGCCGGGCGGACCACGCTCAACGGTGAGGGCCTCCAGCACGAGGACGGCCACTCGCTGCTGATCGCCGCCACCAACCCGGCGGTGGTCGCGTACGACCCGGCGTTCGCGTTCGAGATCGCGCACATCATGGAGAACGGCCTGCACCGGATGTACGGCGAGGCGCAGGAGAACGTCTTCTACTACCTGACGGTCTACAACGAGCCGATCTTCCAGCCGGCCGAGCCGCAGGGCGTGGACGTCGACGGCATCCTCAAGGGCATCTACCGCTACTCCCCCGCGCCGAAGGTGGACGGGGACGCGCCGAAGGCGAACATCCTCGCCTCCGGCACCGGCATGCAGTGGGCGCTGAAGGCGCAGGAGATCCTCGCCGAGGACTGGGGCGTGGCCGCCGACGTCTGGTCGGTGACCTCCTGGACCGAACTGCGCCGGGACGCGGTGGAGTGCGAGGAGCACAACCTGCTCAACCCGGGCGGCGAGCAGCGGGTGCCGTACATCCAGCAGAAGCTGGCCGACGCCGACGGGCCGAAGGTCGCGGTCAGCGACTGGATGCGCGCGGTACCGGACCTCATCTCCCGCTGGGTACCGGGCGACTACACCTCGCTCGGCACCGACGGCTTCGGCATGTCGGACACCCGGCACGCGCTGCGGCGGCACTTCCACGTCGACGCCGAGTCGGTGGCGGTCGCGACGCTGCGTCAGCTCGCGCTGCGCGGCGCGGTGCCGGCGAACGTGCCGGCCGAGGCCGCCAAGAAGTACGCGCTGGACGACGTCAACGCCGCCCCGGTGGGCGAGACCGGCGGCGACAGCTAGGTCGTACGCGACAAGGGCCCGGCGCGGTGTCACCGCGCCGGGCCCTTCGCTTTCTCGGGCCGGGTCTCAGCCCGCGGCGTGCACGGCGTGGGGAGCGCGGGCGGTCAGCTCGGCCACGAAGGGCTCGACGGCCGCCTGCCAGCCGTCGGGGTTGTCGTAGTACAGGACGTGGCCGGCATCCGGCACCACGGCCCAGCGGCCGTCGGGCAGCAGCTCGGCCATCTCCCGCTGCCGGTCGACGGGCTGGTCGCTCTGCGCGCCGGCCACCACCAGCGCCGGGCAGGTGACCGCGGTCAGCTCGGGCCGGTGGTCCCGCGCCGACCAGTGCGCCAGCGAGGCGAGCACGTGGTCGGCGTGGGCGAGCGGCCGCCAGCCGTCGGGGCCGCCGGACATCACCTCCACGAAGGACTCCCCCTCGGTACGCCGTTCGGCGCCGAAGTAGTCGCGCACGTCAGCCAGGGTCGGGAACGGCACCGGCCAGTCGGCCAGCCAGCCCGCCCAGCGGTCCACCAGGTCGGGCGGGGTCACCGGGCTCATGTCGGCGATCACCACGGCGGCCACCAGGTCGGGACGGGCAGCGGCGAGCTGCCACGCGGTGAGTCCGCCCATCGAGTGCCCGATCACCACCGCGGGCGCCAGGTCGAGCGCCTCGATCACCGCGACCGCGTCGCCGACGTACGCCGGCCGGTCGTACGGGCCGTCGGGCTTGTCGCTGTGGCCGTGGCCCCGGGCGTCGTATCCGACGACCCGGCCGTGTCGGCTGAGCCAGCGGGCGGTGGCCGTCCAGTTGGCGGCGCGACCGGTCAGCCCGTGCAGCAGCAGGATGCCCGGGCCCTCGCCGCCGAAGTCGACCACCTTCAACCCGGTCCCGCCATGTCCCTCGACGCGCATGCGTCCTCCCTCATGCCTCGAATCGAGGTACACCGTATCGAGGCATGACCGGACGGGCAAGGCAGAATGCGGGAATGCTGGAGTTGGCGATTCTGGGGTTCCTCGGCGAGGGACCGCTGCACGGGTACGAGCTGCGGACCCGCATCTCGCAGCTCGCCGGGTACGCCCGCCCGGTGAGCGACGGCAGTCTCTACCCGGCGATCAACCGCCTGGAGCGGGCGGGTCTGCTCACCCGGCAGCGGGAGCCGGGGGCCGCCGCGGCGCCCCGGCACACCCTCTCGCTCACCGAGGCCGGGCGGGACGAGCTGCGGCGGCGGCTGCGCGAGCCGGCCGAGCTCGACGTCACCGACCAGAACCGTTTCTTCACCCTGCTCGCCTTCCTCGGCCAGCTCGCGGATCCGGCGGCGCAGGCGGCCGTCCTCCAGCGGCGGCTGGACTTCCTCGACCAGCCGGCGAGCTTCTTCTACACCGGGGACCGGCCGCAGCGCGCCGCCGACCAGGCCGACCGGTTCCGCCGGGGCATGCTGGTCATGGCCGGGGGGATCAGCCGGGCGGAGCGGGCCTGGCTGCGGGAGGCCATCGCCGAGCTGCGGGAGCAGGCCGGCTGACCGGGCGCGGAGTGGACGATGGTCCGGCGTCCCTGGCGGGGACGCCGGACCATCACCATCGCGGGTGACGCCGGACGGGCCCGTCAGCCGACGGCGGCCAGGTCGGTCAGTCGGGCCAGCGAGTCCTCCAGGTCGGCGCCGACCCGACGCAGGCCGAGCCGGAGCAGGGCGGCCTTCACCGGGCCGGCGGGCCACCGTACGACGATGAGCCGCACGATCGTCCCGCCCTCCTCCTCGTCCGGGGTCAGCTGTACGTAGATCTCGGTGCGCGCCTCGGCCCGGGCCCCGGCGCCCTTGGCCCGCTCGCGCCACCCGATCAGGGTCGGCCCCTGGTAGGCGATCACCTCGGCCTCGTGCGCCGAGCCGCGTCCGGCCTGGACCAGCTGCCGCCGGCCGAAGCCCTCCCCCGAGAGGACCTCCGCCGCGCGGACCCCCGCCAGCCAGGCGGGCAACTGCTCGGCCCGCTGCACGACGTCCCAGACCGCTTCCACCGGCGCCACCACGTGCGCACTGCGTTCCACGAGGATCATTTCTGTTTTTCCCCCACTTAAAACACATCCGCGATATTCGGCACTCTATGTGTAAATCGGACTTACCCGGACGGGTTCGTAAAAAGACACGCCGAAAACCCTTGCGTGGCCGGCACTCCCGGGCCTATGGCGCATCGGCGGCCCGCGCCCTAGAGTCGCGAACACGCTTCGCGTTTCTGGGAGGGCGAATGACGACCGCGTCGATGCCGGACTTCCCCACCGGGTTCCGCTGGGGGGTGTCCACCTCCGCCTACCAGATCGAGGGCGCGGTCGACGCCGACGGCCGAGGGCCGTCCATCTGGGACACCTTCGCCCACTCCCCCGGACGGATCGCCGACGGCAGCACCGGCGACGTCGCCTGCGACCACTACCACCGGTACCGCGAGGACGTCGCGCTGCTGGCCGGGCTCGGGGTGTCCGCGTACCGGTTCTCCATCGCCTGGCCCCGGGTTCAGCCCACCGGGGCCGGGGCGGCCGACTCCGCCGGGTTGGACTTCTACGAACGGCTGGTGGACGAACTGCTCGGCCACGGCGTCGACCCGGTCGCCACCCTCTTCCACTGGGACCTGCCGCAGGCTCTGGAGGACGCCGGCGGCTGGCTCAACCGGGACACCGCCGCCCGCTTCGCCGAGTACGCCGACCTGGTCGCGGCCCGCCTCGGGGACCGGGTGAAACTCTGGATCACCCTCAACGAGCCGTTCGTCCACATGAGCCTCGGGCACGGCATGGGCGTGCACGCCCCCGGCCGGATGCTGCTCTTCGACGCCTTCCCGGTGGCCCACCACCAGTTGCTCGGGCACGGCCTCGCGGTCTCGGCGCTGCGCGCCCGCAGCAGCAGCCCGGTGGCGATCGCGAACAACTACTCACCGGTGCGCCTGGCCGGCGACACCGACGCCGACCGGGCTGCCGGGGCGGCGTACGACGCGCTGCACAACCGGCTTTTCACCGACCCGCTGCTCGGGCTCGGGTACCCGGAGGAGCCGGGCTTCGACCCGGGCGTGGTCCGCGACGGCGACCTCGACGTGATCGCCGCCCCGATCGACGTGCTCGGGGTGAACTACTACAACCCCACCGGCATCCGGGCGGCCGAGGAGGGCTCGCCGCTGCCCTTCGAGATCGTCCCGCTGGACGGCTACCCGCGGACCGCCTTCGACTGGCCGGTGGTCCCCGACGGGCTGCGCGACCTGCTCGTCGGGCTCCGCGACACCTACGGCGACCGACTGCCGCCGATCCAGGTCACCGAGAGCGGCTGCGCGTACGACGACGTGCCGGACGCCGACGGCCGGGTGGACGACCCGGAACGGATCGCGTACCTGGACGGGCACCTGCGCGCCGTTCGCGAGGCGATCGACGCGGGGGTCGACGTGACCGGGTACTTCGTCTGGTCGCTGCTGGACAACTGGGAGTGGGCCGAGGGGTTCACCAAACGGTTCGGCCTGGTGCACGTCGACTACGCCACACAGACGCGGACACCCAAGTCGTCGTACGCCTGGTTCCGCGACGCGGTGGTCCGGCCGTGACCACGGTCAACCCGACGCCGACCTCGCTGCCGGCGGCGCTCGCCGAACCGACCGCGCCGGTCCGGCGGAGCTGGATCGCGTTGATCTTCGCGGCCAACCTGGGCGTCTGGATGGCCTTCTTCACCCCGATCCAGGTTCTGCTGCCGCAGCAGATCGAGCGGATCGCCCCGGGCGACAAGGAGGCCATGCTCGCGGTCGTCACCGGATTCGGCGCACTCGCCGCCGTGCTGGCCAACCCGCTCGCCGGGGCGTTGTCCGACCGGACCGCGATCCGGCTGGCTAGCCGGCACCTCGGCCGGCGACACGTCTGGACGGCCTCCGGCGCGGTGCTCGGCGCGCTCGCGCTGGTCCTGCTGGCCCGGCAGGAAACCATCGCCGGGGTGGCCGTCGGCTGGGTCGCCGCGCAGGTCTGCTTCAACGCGATGCTGGCCAGCCTGACCGCCGCCATCCCGGACCGGGTGCCGGTGGCCCAGCGCGGCGGCGTCTCCGGCTGGGTGGGCATCCCGCAGGCGCTCGGCCTGGTGGTCGGGGCGGTGCTGGTCACCGCGCTGGTCACCGGCAACGCCGCCGGGTACGCCGCCATCGCGCTGGTGATGCTGCTGCTGTCGCTGCCGTTCGCGCTGCTCACCGCCGACGACCCGCTGCCCCGGGAGCACCGGCCGGCGCTGCGGCTGCGCGGCCTGCTCGCCTCGATGTGGATCAGCCCGCGCCGGCACCCCGACTTCGCCTGGGCCTGGTTCACCCGGTTCCTGGTCCAGACCGGCAACGCCCTCGGCACGCTGTACCTGCTGTACTTCCTGACCGACGGGGTGCGGGTGGCCGACCCGGAGGGCGCGCTGCTGGTGCTGATCCTGCTCTACACGCTCGGCATGATGCTCACCGCCGTGGTCGCCGGCCGGCTGTCCGACCGGTCCGGCCGGCGCAAGGTCTTCGTGATCGTCTCCGGGCTGATCATGGCGGTGGCGGCGCTGCTGCTGGCCGTGGCCCCGGTCTGGCCGATGGCGGTGACCGCCGCGCTGCTGCTCGGCGCCGGCTACGGCGTCTACCTTGCGGTGGACGCGGCGCTGATCACCCAGGTGCTGCCGGCGGCCACCGACCGGGCCAAGGACCTCGGCGTGATCAACATCGCGAACTCGGCGCCGCAGGTGCTCGGGCCGGCCATCTCCGCCCCGATCGTGGTGCACCTCGGCGGCTACCCCACCCTCTACGCGGTCACCGCGGCGGTCACCCTGCTCGGCAGCGCCCTGGTCCTCAAGATCCGTTCGGTGCCCTGACCCGGCCCCCTGGCGGAAAGCGGTCGCGGCCGGCCGTAGGCTGGAGGCGTGACGGTACGTGTACGCTTCGCCCCTTCCCCGACTGGTATGTTCCACGTCGGCGGCGCCCGCTCGGCCCTGCAGAACTGGATCTACGCCAAGCAGCAGGGCGGGGTGTTCGTGCTCCGCATCGAGGACACCGACGCGGCCCGCAACAAGCCCGAGTGGACCGAGGGCATCCTGTCGGCGCTCGACTGGATCGGCATCGAGCGGGGCAGCTACGAGGGCCCGTACTTCCAGTCGTCGTACGCCGGGGAGCACCGGGCGGCCGCCCAGCGGCTGTACGACGCCGGCCGGGCGTACTACTGCGACTGCACCCGGGAGGCCGTGCAGGCCCGCACCGGCTCGCAGTACCAGGGCTACGACGGCTTCCACCGCGACAAGGGCCTCGGCCCGGGTGAGGGGCGGGCGCTGCGCTTCCGTACGCCGGACGAGGGCGAGACCGTGGTGGTCGACCTGATCCGCGGCGAGCCGACCTTCGAGAACAAGCTGATCGAGGACTTCGTCATCGCCCGGGGCGACGGGTCGCCGGTCTTCCTGCTCGCCAACGTGGTCGACGACATGACCATGGGCATCACCCACGTGATCCGGGCCGAGGAGCACCTGCCCAACACCCCGAAGCAGCAGCTCCTCTGGGACGCCCTCGGGGTCAAGCCCCCGATCTGGGCGCACGTCCCGGTGGTGGTCAACGAGAAGCGGCAGAAGCTCTCCAAGCGGCGCGACAAGGTCGCCCTGGAGGCGTACCGGGACGAGGGCTACCTCGCCGCGGCGATGCGCAACTACCTGATGCTGCTCGGCTGGGCCCCCTCCGGCGACCGGGAGATCGTGCCCTGGTCGGTGATCGAGGAGGAGTTCCGGTTGGCGGAGGTGAACCCCTCCCCGGCGTTCTTCGACGAGAAGAAGCTGCGCGCGTTCAACGGCGAGTACATCCGGGCGCTGCCGGTCGAGGAGTTCATCGCGGCCTGCCAGCCGTGGCTGACCGGCACCGGGACCATCGCCCCGCCGCCGTGGCAGCCGGAGGAGTTCGACGCCGCCGCGTTCGCCGCGGTCGCGCCGCTGGCCCAGACCCGGATCGCGGTGCTCAGCGAGATCGTGCCGAACGTCGACTTCCTCTTCGTGGCCGACCCGCTGATCGACGAGGCGGCCTGGGCGAAGGCGATGAAGGAGGGCGCGGCGGAACTGCTGGACGCCGCCATCGCCGCCTTCGACGCGCTGGACTCCTGGGACGCCGAGTCGCTGAAGTCCACCCTGGAGGCGGTCGGTGCGGAGCGCGGCCTGAAGCTGGGCAAGGCCCAGGCGCCGGTCCGGGTCGCGGTCACCGGCCGGACCGTGGGGCTGCCGCTCTTCGAGTCTCTCGAGGTGCTCGGCCGCGAGCGCGCCCTGACCCGGCTGCGCGCCGCCCGGGTCCGCCTGGTCTGACCCCGACAGCGAAGGGCCCGCCGGTCATCCGGCGGGCCCTTCGTCGTACGTCCCCGCTCCGCCCACCGGCCACCGGGCGCGCCGCGTCGTCCCCCCGGCACCCCGCTGCACCCGCTTTGCTCTGCTGCAACCCACGCAACAGCGGCGGGCCGTGGGTGTTGCCGTCGCTGCAGCAGAGCAAAGCGGCCCACGAAGGGTGTCGCCCCCGGGGCGAACGCCACGCGGCCGGCGACGACGCCGTGCGGGTCAGCGCCGGCTGGAGCGGCGGCGGAGCAGGACGACGCCACCAACCAGGACCAGCATCACGACGGCCGCGAGCAGCCAGAACCAGCCTGATGCGCGCTCGTCCGAGCCCTCGTCGGCGGCCGCGGCCGGGCTCACCGGCGACCCGCTCGCCGAGGCCGTCGGCGACCCGGCGGACGTCGCCCCGCCGGTGGGCGACGGGGCGGTGGGCGACGGGGCGGTGGCGCTGGCGGACGGGAGGGTGGGGCTCGCTGACGGCGGCTCGGCCGGGGTGCCGGTGGTGAGGGTGAAGCGGATCTCGCCGGTCACCGGGTGGCCGTCGGTCGACCCGACCTGGTAGCCGACGATGTAGAGGCCGGCCGCCCCGGGCTTGAACGGCACGCTCACCCGGCTGCCGGAAAAGGTCGGCGCGCCGCCCGCCGCCGGCACATTGTCCGGCCCGGTGACTGTGATCTTGGTCGTAGCGGGAGCGGGCGTGGCGAGGAATCGGAGCTCGATCCGCTTCGGCGCGGCGGCCAGCCGCGCCCCGTTGCGCGGGTCGCTGCCGGTCAACGAGTTGTGGGCGGCCGCCGGGGTGGCCGGCAGCACCACCGACACTCCGATCGCCATGCCGACAACCGCCAGCCAGGTACGCGCCACGCGTGCCACGCTGCCCCCCATGAGCCCCTCCGCAAAGGTACGATCCGCCCGCTGATCAACGGACGCCCATTTAGTCGGCCCCAGATCGCAGATAGTTCCAAATACTCTTCCAGCAGCTGCAACCAAGCTACGTTCTGCGGAGTCTTTGAAGTGGGCACCCGGTCTGTGGGCATGACCACCATCGTCGGCCGATCAACGTGTGACCTGCAGCGGAAGCCAGCCATCGAACGGGGCGAGGAGGCGGCGATGGTCCGGAAGGTGAGGCGGCTGCTGGCCGCGGTGACCGGTGCGCTGATAGCGACGGCCTGCTCGCTGGCGTTCGCCGGCGCGGCCAGGGCGACGGGGCCGAAGCTGCCACCCGCCGGAGTGGACATCAGCGGCTACCAGCTCGACCAGCCGCTGCGGCTGCGCGCCGACACCCGGCCCACCGAGGTCGTCGCCGTCATCGACCAGGTGAGCTGGCTCGGCCGGACCGGCCAGCAGCGGGGCCCGGAGGTGAAGAACCTCGGTCCGAAGTACACGGTCGTGGTGTTCGCCGGGGACGTGCCGATGCGGACGTACGACCTCTACCCGCTGGCCAAGGGCGGCCCCCGGGTCTACCGGCCGGCCAAGCAGCCCGACCTGAGCAAGACCGCGGCCGGCTGGTTCTTCGGCCGGCTCAACATGTCGGAGACGCTGCGCACCGTCGGCGTGCCGCTGGAGCGGCGGTTCGACACGGTCACCGGCGGCGTGGGTGGCGGCGAACGGGTCATCCCGGAGGACTCGCTCAACCCGGTGCGGGACATCGACGACGCGATGGGCGAGCTGCGGCGGCTGCTGCTGCTCAACGTCGGGGTGGTGCTGGTCATCACGACCGGCCTCGCCGGGATCGCGCTGCTGATCCGACACCGCACCCGCTGAACGGTCGCCGTCGGCCGGCTGGGCGCCGCGCTCACACCTCCAGCACGACCTTGCCCCGGACGTGCCCCGCCGCCACCAGCCGCTGCGCCTCGGCGGCCTCGGCGAGCGGGAACGTCCGGGCCACATGCACGGTGAGCCGGTCGGCGTCGACCAGCCCGGCCAGCACGCTCAGGTCGGCGGTCGACGGCTTGACGAACAGGTAGCTGCCGCCGAGGCGGGTGACGTGCTCCGGGTCGGCGGTCGAGATCAGCCGGGCGGGCCGGTTCAGCAGCTCGGCGGAGACGTCCAACGACTCGCCGCCGAAGAGGTCCAGCGCCACGTCCACCCCGTCGGGCGCGACGGCGCGGAGCCGGTCCAGCAACCCGTCGCCGTAGGCCACCGGCTCGGCGCCCAGCGACCGGACGAAGTCGTGGTTGGCCTCGCTCGCGGTGCCGATCACCCGGTGCGCGCCGAGCGCCCGGGCCAGCTGCACGGCCAGATGCCCCACCCCGCCCGACGCGCCGTGCACCAGGACGGTGTCCCCGGCGCCGGTCCGCGCCTGCTGCAACGCCTGGTACGCGGTCAGCCCGGCCAGCGGCAGGCCACCCGCCTCGGCCCAGGACGCCTGCACCGGCTTGTCGGCGAGCGTCCGCTCCGGGGCGGGCACCAGCTCGGCGTACGTGCCGTGCTGGATGTCGTCGCGCCGGACGTACCCGATCACCTCGTCCCCGACGGCGAAGCCGGCCACCGCCGGACCGGCGGCGGCCACCACGCCGGCGGCGTCCCAGCCGAGCACCAGCGGGAAGTGACTCGGCATGGCGCCGGCCAGGTGGCCCTCACGGACCTTCCAGTCGACCGGGTTAACCCCGGCGGCGCGCACCCGCACCAGCACCGTGTCCGGGCCGACCGGCGGCTCCGGCAGCTCGCGCAGGGTGAGCCGGTCGGCCGCGCCGTACGCGTCGATCGCGATCGCCTTCACCCTGCTCACGCTAGTCGCCGGCGGGCGGCGGCGGGGTCAGCACCAGCGGTGCGGCGGTCGTTCCCGGCGGTGCGTCCGGTTGCGCGGCCGGACCGCGCCGTGCCGGTGCGCGCCGGCCCAGCCGGCCAGGTCGCTGCGGCAGCCCTGGGCGGGCGCCGGCTCCGGCGCGGCCAGCTCGGCCGGCTCAGGCCCGCGCTGGCGCGGGGCGGGCGGGTCGTCGTCGACGCGGTCGGGCCCGCGCCCGGCGGTCGGCTCCCCCGGATGCGTCACGCCGCCCAGCCGGCGGGGGTGCTTGGCGGACCCCGGCTGTTCGTGGTGGCCCAGCCGGCAGGGCTCGCCCTGGGCGCAGCCGTGCTCGGCCTCCCCGTGCGCCATCCCGGTCTCCTCACGCTCGCCATCGCCCGTCGGGCAGGTCGCCCCGACGTGCCCTGACACCGTACTGGCCGGGGCTGACGGGCCGTGCGCCGCGTACCGGGTCGGCGCGCGCCGGAGATCGTCCGGCCGGCCCGGACCGCCGGTGGTCGGTCAGGCGCGCCGGTGCGCCTCCAGGTCGGCGCGGGTGAGCAGGGCGCGCAGCGCGATGTGGTGCGCGGCGAGGGCCTCCGTGCCCCCCCTCGGAGCGGTCGATCACGCAGAGCGCGTGGTCGATCCGGGCGCCCAGCTCGCGGAGCTGCCCGGTGGAGATCACCACCTGGCCGCCGGAGGTCACCACGTCCTCGACCACGAGCACCCGGCGGCCGGCGACGTCGGCGCCCTCGGCCAGCCGGGCGGTGCCGTACTCCTTGGCGGTCTTGCGGACGAAGGCGCAGGGCAGGCCGGTGTGCCGGGCCAGGGCGGTCACCACCGGGATGCCGCCCATCTCCAGCCCGGCCAGCACCTCCGTGCCGGGCGGGACCAGCGCGGCGAGCCCGGCGGCGACCCGGTCCAGCAGCACCGGGTCGGCTTCGAACCGATACTTGTCGAAGTACTCGTCGGCGGTGCGGCCGGAGCGGAGCACGAAGCGTCCGGTGAGCCGGCAGGTGGCGTCGATGTCGCGGGCCAGGGCGGCAAGGTCGTGATCGGTCACGGAAGAGCATTCTGGCGGAATCCCCCGACGCGTCCCCGCCGGCCGGCCCCTCGGTGTGGAGGCCCAGCTCAGGACGTGTCAGGCTGGAGCGGTGAGCGAGCCGGGCGCCAGCGACCTGTCGGCCACGCTCCGCCGGATCGAACGGGCGGCGGGGGCGTTGGCCACCGCCAGCGTGGCCCGGATGGACGAGACGCTGCCCTGGTTCCGGGAACTCCCGGCGGACCAGCGCTCCTGGGTCATGCTGGTCGCCCAGGCGGGCGCCCGGTCCCTGGTGCAGTGGCTGCGCTCCGGTGGCGGCACCGCGGACAGCACCCAGGAGGTCTCCGACGAGGTCTTCGCCACCGCCCCGCAGGCCCTCGCCCGCTCGATCAGCCTCCAGCAGACCGTCGCCCTGATCAAGGTCACCATCGACGTGGTCGAGGAGCAGGTGTCGCACCTGGCCGTGAAGGGTGAGGAGCAGCAGCTGCGCGAGGCGGTGCTGCGCTTCTCCCGGGAGATCGCCTTCGCCGCCGCCCGGGTCTACGCCCGCGCCGCCGAGTCCCGCGGGTCGTGGGACGCCCGGTTGCAGGCCCTGCTGGTGGACGCCCTGCTGCGCGGTGACTCGCCGGACGTGCTGGCCAGCCGGGCGGCGGCGCTGGGCTGGACGGACGCTCCACCGGTGGCAGTGGCGGTGGGCCGCTCCCCGGGCGGCGAGGTGGCCGCCGTGCTGCACACCGTCTACCGGCAGGCCCGGCGGATCGGGGTGGAGGTGATCGGCGGCGTGCACGGCGACCGGCTGGTCATCGTGCTCGGCGGGGCGGCCGACCCGATGGCGGCGACGGAGAAGCTGCTGACCGCGTTCGGCGACGGCCCGGTGGTGGTCGGTCCGGCCGTACCCAGTCTGGACGAGGCGACGGACTCGGCGCGGGCCGCGCTGGCCGGGTTCCGTGCGGCCCCTGCCTGGCCGGCCGCGCCGCGCCCGGTGCCGGCCGCCGACCTGCTGCCGGAGCGGGCCCTGGCCGGCGACGCGGAGGCCCGCCGCCGGCTCCGCCATGACGTGTACGCCACGCTGGTCCGGGCCGGTGGCGAGCTGCTGGAGACCCTGGACGCGTTCTTCGCCGCCGGCGGCACGCTGGAGAGCGCGGCCCGGGCGCTCTTCGTGCACCCGAACACCGTCCGCTACCGACTGAAGCGGATCGCCGAGGTGACGGGCTTTTCCCCGCTGGCGCCGCGGGACGCGTTCGCCCTCCAGGTGGCGCTGACCGTGGGTCGGCTGGACCCGGTCGTCCCGGGGGTCGCACCCGTCCCGACCCAGACAATGACCCCACCCGTGAGGAAAACATCACAGCTGGGTGATGATCACCGCCGATTTTTGTAGGAACCCGCCAAAGGTTCTAGTGCGGTTTGGTGTCGCTCGCTACAGCGCGACCGGTGAGTATCCGTCAGAGTCGTAGACGTGCTCGCCGTACTCTCGCCCGGCCAGGGTTCCCAGAAACCCGGCTTCCTGACTCCCTGGCTCGACCTGACCGGCTCCGAGGCGCGTCTGCGCTGGTGGTCCGCGCTGGCCGGCGTCGACCTGGTCCACCTTGGCACCAAGGCCGACGCCGAGGAGATCAAGGACACCGCCCGCACCCAGCCGCTGCTGGTCGCGGCCGGGCTGCTCGCCGCCGAGCAGCTGCCGATGTACGACGTCGCGGTGACCGCCGGGCACAGCGTAGGTGAGCTGGGCGCGGCCGCCCTCGCCGGAGTGCTGCCCGCCGAGGCGGCGATCACCCTCGCCGGGGTACGCGGTCGGGAGATGGCCGCCGCCTGCGCGCTGGAGCCCACCGGGATGGCCGCCGTGCTCGGCAGCGACCCGGACGAGGTGCTGGCCGCGATCGAGGCGCACGGGCTGTACCCGGCCAACCGCAACGGCGCCGGCCAGGTCGTCGCCGCGGGCGCGGTGGCCGGGCTGGACAAGCTGGCCGCCGAGCCGCCGGCGAAGACCCGGGTGATCCGGCTCCAGGTGGCCGGCGCCTTCCACACCCCGTACATGGCCCCCGCCGAGGCCGCGCTGGCCGGCGTCGCCGCCGGGATCACCCCGGCCGACCCCGCCCGGATCCTGCTGTCCAACCTCGACGGTTCGGCGGTCAACCACGGCCGGGAGATGGTGCAGCGGCTGGTCCGGCAGGTGACCGCGCCGGTGCGCTGGGACCTGTGCATGCGCACGCTGGCCGACCTCGGTGTCACCGGAGTGATCGAGCTGCCCCCCGCCGGCACCCTGGCCGGCCTGGTCAAGCGGGAGCTGAAGGCCACCGGAGTGCCCGAGATCGTCACCCTGAACACCCCCGACGACCTGCCCGCCGCGCGGGACCTGATCGCCCGGCACAGCGGCCTGGGCGGCCACGAGCCGGTGATCCAGTTCCGGGTGGTGGTCTCCCCCGCCGCCGGCACCTTCGAGCCGGCCACCGAGCTGGCCGAGGGGGCGGACCTGCGGGTCGGCCAGGTCATCGGTCACGTCGCGACCCGGCAGGGGCCGGTCGAGGTGACCGCGCACGACAGCGGGCTGCTCACCGAGTGGCTCGCCCACCACGACGACCCGGTCGCCCCGGGCCAGCCGCTCGCCCGCATCGGAGGACAGCACTAATGGCAGGCAGTCGGATCGTCTCGATGGGCCACTACCAGCCGTCCCGGGTGGTGACCAACGACGACCTCGCCCAGCTCGTGGACACCAACGACGAGTGGATCCGGGACCGGGTCGGCATCGTCACCCGGCGGATCGCCGGGGACGAGACGGTGGCCGACATGGCCACCGCCGCCGCCGGCAAGGCGCTGGCCAACTCGGGCCTCACCGCCGCCGACATCGACCTCGTCGTCGTGGCCACCTGCACCTCGGTCGACCGCAGCCCGAACGTGGCCTGCCGGGTCGCCGCCAAGCTGGGCATCACCGCCCCGGCCGCGTACGACATCAACACCGCCTGCTCCGGCTTCGCCTACGCCCTCGGCACCGTCGATCAC
This sequence comes from Micromonospora sp. NBC_00898, assembly GCF_045207895.1. Classification (NCBI taxonomy): domain Bacteria; kingdom Bacillati; phylum Actinomycetota; class Actinomycetes; order Micromonosporales; family Micromonosporaceae; genus Micromonospora; species Micromonospora sp. NBC_00898. The sequence goes on along the minus strand of NZ_CP108775.1, from coordinate 244,810 downwards.
GCGATCCGGGCCGGGGCGGCGCGCAACGCGATCGTGATCGGCGCGGAGAAGCTCTCCGACTTCACCGACTGGACCGACCGCTCGACCTGCATCATCTTCGGTGACGGCGCCGGCGCGGCCGTGGTGACCGCCGCCGCCGAGGGCGAGCCGGCCGGGGTGGGCCCGGTGGTCTGGGGTTCGGTGCCGGAGAAGAGCGACGCGGTCCGGATCGAGGGCTGGCGCCCGTACATCGCGCAGGAGGGGCAGGCGGTCTTCCGCTGGGCCACCACCGCGCTGGCCCCGCTGGCGCTGCAGGCCTGCGAGAAGGCCGGGGTCGCGCCGTCGGAGCTGGCCGCGTTCGTGCCGCACCAGGCCAACGCCCGGATCATCGACGGCATCGTCAAGCGGCTGAACATCCCGGACGCGATCATCGCCAAGGACATCGTCGAGTCCGGCAACACCTCGGCGGCGAGCGTGCCGCTGGCCCTGTCCAAGCTGGTCGAGCGGCGGGAGGTGCCCGCGGGCGCCCCGGTGCTGCTGTTCGGCTTCGGCGGCGGCCTGACCTACGCCGGTCAGGTCGTCCGCTGCCCCTGAGACCCCCTCCGGCGCGCACGCGCCGAGGAGTGGCGGCCGGCAACGCCGGCCGTCGAGAACCCCCGATGAAAGGAACCAACCGAAATGACCCGTGACGAGATCACCGCCGGCCTCGCCGAGATCCTCGAAGAGGTTGCCGGGGTGAACCCGGACGACGTGGCCGAGGGGAAGTCCTTCACCGACGACCTCGACGTCGACTCCCTCTCCATGGTGGAGGTCGTGGTGGCGGCCGAGGAGAAGTTCGGCGTCAAGATCCCGGACAACGAGGTGCAGAACCTCAAGACCGTCGGGGACGCCGTCAGCTACATCGCGGCGCAGTCCTGATCATGAGTCGCCCCGACGTCGTCGTCACCGGGCTCGGCGCGACGACCCCGCTCGGCGGGGACGTCGCGTCGACCTGGGACGCCATGCTCGCCGGCCGCTCCGGGGTGAGTGCGCTCACCCAGGAGTGGGCCGGGCAACTTTCCGTCCGGATCGCCGCCCAGCTCGCGGTGGACCCGTCCGAGGTGCTGGAGCGGGTCAAGCTGCGCCGGCTGGACCGGTCCGAGGCGATCGCGATCATCGCGGCGCAGCAGGCCTGGGCCGACGCCGGCCTGGCCGACTCCGGGCTCGACCCGGAGCGGCTGGCGGTCAGCGTCGGCTCCGGAATCGGCGGCGCCACCACCATGCTCGCCCAGGACGACATCCTGGAGGCGTCCGGGCCGCGGCGGGTCTCCCCGCACACGGTGCCGATGCTGATGCCGAACGGTCCGGCCGCCTGGGTCGGGCTGGAGCTGGGCGCCAAGGCCGGCGTGCACTCGGTGGCCAGCGCCTGCGCGACCGGCGCGGAGGCGATCGCGCTCGGCCTGGACATCATCCGCGCCGGTCGGGCCGACGTGGTGGTGGCCGGCGGCACCGAGGCGGTCATCCACCCGCTGCCGATCGCCGGTTTCGCCTCGATGCGGGCCATGTCGACCCGCAACGACGAGCCGGAGCGGGCCTCCCGCCCCTGGGACAAGGGCCGCGACGGCTTCGTGCTCGGTGAGGGCGCGGGCGTGGTGGTCCTGGAGCGCGCCGACCACGCCGCCGCGCGCGGCGCCCGGGTTTACGCGCGCCTCGCCGGCGCAGGCATCACCTCCGACGCGTACGACATCGTGCAGCCGCACGCCGAGGGCGAGGGCGCGATCCGGGCCATCACGAAGGCCATCGCCGACTCCGGTGTCGCGAAGACGGACATCATGCACGTCAACGCGCACGCCACGTCCACCCCGGTGGGCGACATGCTGGAGATCGGCGCGCTGCACAAGGCGCTCGGCGACCACCCGGTGCTGTCGGCCACCAAGTCGATGACCGGGCACCTGCTCGGCGCGGCCGGCGCGCTGGAGTCCATCGCCGCGATCCTGGCGATCCGCGACAGTGTCGTACCTCCGACGATCAACCTGGACGACCCGGACGAGGGCCTGACCATGGATGTGGCCGCCCACAAGGCACGCCACCTGGAGATCCCCGCCGCGCTGAACAACGCGTTCGGCTTCGGCGGTCACAATGTGGCTCTCGTCTTCACGCGGGCCTGAGACCACAGCCTTGGAGGCACCAGTGACCACGACCGCCGTCAGCGCGGACAGCACGACTGTGGACTACCGAGATCCGGAGGCCCGGCTGCGGGCCCTGTTCGACGCCGGCACGCTGCGGCTGGCCTCGCCGCGGGACACCTCCGGCGCGCTCTGGGCGCGGGGGGAGATCGACGGTACGCCGGCGATCGCGTTCGCCACCGACGCCACCAGGATGGGCGGCGCGATGGGCACCGACGGGTGCCGACACGTCGTCGACGCGATCGACACCGCCGTCCGGGAGCGGGTGCCGGTGCTCGGCCTCTGGCACTCCGGCGGCGCCCGGCTCGCCGAGGGCGTCGTCGCGCTCGACGCCGTCGGGCAGGTCTTCGCCGCCATGGTCCGGGCCTCCGGCCGGGTGCCGCAGATCTCGGTGGTGCTCGGCCCGGCCGCCGGCGGCGCCGCGTACGGCCCGGCGCTGACCGACATCGTGGTGATGAGCGGCGCCGGTCGGATCTTCGTCACCGGCCCCGAGGTGGTCCGCAGCGTCACCGGTGAGCAGGTCGACATGGAGCGCCTGGGCGGCCCCGAGCCGCACGGCCGGCGCTCCGGCGTGGTGCACGTGACCTGCGCCGACGACGAGGCGGCGATGGTCGAGTCGCGCAAGCTCGCCGCGCTGCTGGGTCACCAGGGCCGGCTCTCCCCGGACGACGTGCCGGTCGGCGTGACGGACGGGCACGACCTGGCCGCGAAGATGCCCGCCGAGACCAACCGGGCGTACGACGTGAAGCCGGTGGTGATGGCCCTGCTCGACGCGCCGGGCGTGGAGCTGCACGCCAAGTGGGCGCCCAACGTGGTCACCACGCTCGGCCGGTTCGCCGGCCGGACGGTCGGCGTGATCGCCAACAACCCGCTGCGGCTGGGTGGCTGCCTCGACGCGTCCAGCGCCGAGAAGGCGGCTCGGTTCGTGCGGATGTGCGACTCGCTCGGGGTGCCGCTGATCGTGCTGGTGGACGTCCCCGGCTACCTGCCCGGCCTGGGCCAGGAGTGGGACGGCGTGGTCCGGCGCGGCGCGAAGCTGCTGCACGCGTTCGCCGAGGCGGTGGTGCCGCGGGTGACGCTGGTGACCCGCAAGGCGTACGGCGGCGCGTACATCGCGATGAACTCCCGCTCGCTCGGCGCCACCGCGGTGTTCGCCTGGCCGAACGCGGAGGTCGCCGTGATGGGCGCCAGCGCGGCGGTCAACATCCTGCACCGCAAGAAGCTGGCCGCCGCCCCCGCCGAGGAGCGGGAGGCGCTGCGCGCCCAACTGATCGAGGAGCAGACCCGGGTCGCCGGTGGCGTCAACCGGGCGCTGGAGATCGGCGTGGTGGACGACATGATCAAGCCGGAGGAGACCCGGCGCCGGATCGCCGAGGCGCTCGCCGCGGCGCCGGCCGCCCGGGGCGCGCACGGCAACATCCCGCTGTAACACCGGTCGTACCGTCAGGGTCCGCGCCCGTCCGGGTGCGGACCCTGACCGCGTCTCAGCCCCGGTTGCGGGGATGCTGCCGGGCGGTCCGTTCGTTGCCCCGCCGGTAGTTGCCGGTCCACCGGGCCATCACCAGCTGCGCCGGCCGGGGCCCGCACCCCGATTTGCCGCCGCCCCGGTCGGCCGCCGCGGGGGCCGTTAGGGTGAGGGCCGCCGACACCCGCCGAGGAGTACGCCGTGGAAGCGACCGAGATCCGCAAGCTCGCCGCGCTCGAGGACACCCACTGGTGGTACCGGGAGCGGCGTGCCCTGCTCCGCCGGGCGCTGCGCCGGCTGGCGGCGGCCGGGACGCGACCGGAGCGGGCGTTGGACATCGGCGCGGCCGGCGGCGGCAACACCCGGGTGCTGCGGGCGCACGGCTGGCGACCGCTGGCCCTGGAGTACAGCGCCGAGGGCGCCGGCGGGGCCCGGGAGCGCGGCCTGGACGTTATCCGGGCGGACGCCCGGTGCCTGCCGGTCCCCTCCGCCAGCCTGGGCCTGGTGGTCGCGTTCGACATCCTGGAGCACTTCGACGAGGACCACCTGGCCGCCGCCGAGATCCGCCGCACGCTGCGCCCCGGCGGGACGGCGCTGATCGCCGTGCCCTGCGACATGCGGCTCTGGTCCGCGCACGACGTGGCGGTCGGGCACGTCCGCCGCTACGACCGCGCCTCGCTGCGGGCCGTGGTGGAAAAGGCCGGGCTGGTCGTCGACGAGCTGTGGAGCTGGAACGTGGTGCTCCGCCCGGTGGCCGCCTGGCGGCGGCGCCGGTCCACCGGCAGCGACCTGGACGACCTGCACCCGGTGGTCAACCTCGGGCTGCGCACGATCATCACCGCCGAGCGGTACCTGCCGGTGCGGTCGCTCCCCGGCGTATCGCTGATGCTGCGCGCTCACCGGCCCACCGACGACGGCCCCGGCCGCGACTGACAGCGGCGGCGACGGGCCGGAGACCGCGGTCAGCCGGCCGCGGGTACCGCCTCGCGGGCCAGGGTCACCGCGCCCAGCAGCGCGGCGTCGTCGGCGAACCGGGACAGCACCACGTCCGGCCGGTGCGGCAGCACCTCGGTGAGCCGGCCGATGAGCAGACCACGGATCAGCTCGCTGCCGGCCACCCCACCGACCAGCACCACCCGCTGGGGGTCGAGCAGGAGGCAGCAGGTGACCAAGTGGCGGGCCAGTTCGTCGACCCGGGCGGTGAGCGCGTCCCGAGCCGCCCCCGGGTGCTCGGCCCGGGCGGCCAGCCCGGCCGCCCCACCGGGCACGCCCAGCTCGTCGGCGAGCCGGTCCAGCGCCCGGCCGGAGAAGTCCAGCTCCAGCATGGTGCCGGGCCACGGGCCGCCGGCCACCGCGTACCCGATCTCACCGGCCGCGCCGTGGTGACCGGGCAGCACCGCGCCGCGGACGGTGACCGCCGCCGCGACCCCGGTGCCGAGCCCGACCACCAGGCCCGGGTCGGCGTCGCGGAGCTCGCCGAGCCGCAGCTCGGCCAGGGCGGCGGCGTTCAGGTCGTTGTCCACCGCCACCCGGGCCACGCCGAGCCACTCCCGCACCGCCTCGGCGAGCCGCAGCCGCTCCCAGCCGGGCACGTTGGGGGCAAGGTCGATGCCGTCCGGCCGGACCACGCCGGGCGAGGCCACCCCGGCGGCGGCCACCGGCCCGCCGACGCCGGCGACCAGCTCGGCGGCCAGCTCCAGCGCCCGTTCCAGGGCCTGCGGGGCACCCCGCTCGGCGTACGTGGGGAGCCGCTCGCGGGCCAGCAGCCGGCCCTGCGCGTCGGCGACCCCGACCGCCATCTTGGTGCCGCCGAAGTCGATGCCGAGCAGCAACGGCTCGATGCCGGTCCCCCTGGCGGGCTGACCGGACCGGCCGGCCAGGCGGACCTTCATCGGGCCGTCCCCGCGGCCTCGTCCAGCGCGGCGTCGGCCCGGCCGAGCCGGTCGCGTACCTCGGCCAGCCGGCCGGCGACCGTGTCGAAGGCGGCGCGCAGCACGCCGACCTGGGCGCGGACGGCCGCGGCGCCCGGACCGTCCACCTGGGCCCGGTCGAGGACCAGCTCGGGGCGGACGGCGGCGGCGATCAGGTCGGCGACCGCGGCGTCGTCGAGCGGGGCGTCGAGCCCGACGGCGTCCGCCGCGGCCCGCACGTCCGCCGCCGTCCAGGAGGCCGGATCACCGCCGCGGACCAGCCGCCCGACCACCGAGTGCGCGGCCCGGAACGGTACGCCGTGCCGGGTGAGCGCGTCGGCGGCGGCGGTCGTGGTGGCGCCGGAGGCGACGATCTCCTCGGCCGACGGCGGCTCCAGCGGCTCCAGCTCGGCGAGGAAGCCGCCGAGCAGGGCGAAGAACCGGTCGGTGCGGTCGTTGCTGTCCCAGAGCCGGACCTGCACGTCGGTGGTGGCGTTGTTGGAGTCCTCCCACCAGGCCGCGCCGACGTTGTTGAGCACCGACGCGGCGTCCGCCGCGGCGGCCCCGGCCATGGAGACCAGGTGCTCCAGCACCACCGGGTTGCGCTTTTGCGGCATGATGCTGCTGCCCTGGGTGAAGTCGCCCGGGGTGACCACCCAGCGCCAGGTCAGCCAGTCCATCAGGGTGCGGGCCAGCCGGGCGCCGGTGGCCAACGACCGGGCGTTGAGGGTGCCCACCTCCACCAGGTGGTCGGCGCCGGCGACCGCCTCGTACGAGTTGGTGACCAGGCCGTCGAAGCCGAGCAGCTCGGCCACCCGGGCCGGGGCGATGTCCAGGTCGGTGCCGGCGAAGGCGCAGGAGCCCAGCGGCGAGGTGTTCAGGTGGTCGATCAGGTCCGCGTACGCGGCCGCCTCACCGGCCAGCGCCTCGGCGTAGCCGGCGAGGGCGTGCCCGATGGTGGTGGGCTGGGCGGGCCGGCGGTGGGTGTAGCCGGTGATGACCACGTCGGCGTACCGGTCGGCCCGGTCCAGCGCGGTCCGGCCGGCGGCCAGCACCCGGTCCAGCACGCCGAGCAGCTGGTCGCGCAGCAGCATCCGGAACACCCCGGCGTCGAGGTCGTTGCGGCTGCGGGCCATCTGCACGTCCAGCTCGGACGTCGGGATGCCACACGCCTCGGCGAGCCGCTTCTCGAGCAGGTAGTAGGTGTCCTCGAAGCTGCCGTCGTACGCGGGTGCCGGCGCGGTGTCGGCGCGCAGCTCGGCCAGCCCGCGCAGCAGCCGGGCGCCGCGCTCGGCGGGGATCAGCCCCTGCTCGGTCAGCATCACCACGTGCGCCTGGCTGGCGCGCACCATCGCCGGGTAGAGGTGGCCGACGTGGTGGTCGTAGGTGGGCCCCAGGTGGTGCCGCTGGTAGGTGGTCAGCGCGGGTGTGCTCATGGCGGGTCCTTACTTTCTTCCAGGCCGGGGCGGGCGGACTCGCCGCCGCCCCGGATTCCGGCCGGTCAGCCGCTCAGGCCGAGCAGCCGTTCGGCGTTGCCGGCGAAGATCGCGCGGAGGTGGTCGTCGGGCATGCCCAGCTCGCGGCAGACCCGGAGCTGGTCGTCGAGGTAACGGGTGACGTAGCCGCGCGGGAACCACGACGAGTCGCTGCCGAACACGATCCGGTGCGGACCGATGGTCTCGTAGCAGCGGCGGAAGAGGTCCTCCAGCGTCAGCTTGTACGGCATCCAGCGCACCCACTGGTTGGAGCCGGAGGTGTCGATGTGGATGTTGGGGCAGCCCCAGGCGGCGAAGAACAGCTCCTGCACGTGCTGCACGCCGAAGTGCGGCACCACCACGTTCAGCTCGGGGAAGCGGCGGGCCATCCGGGCCAGCTCCTCCGGGCCGCCGTACCGGCCGAAGGTGAGGCCGCCGGCGCTGCCGTAGTGCCCGATGTGGATCAGCACCGGCACGCCGAGCCGCTGCGCGGTGCCCCAGAGCGGGTCGAGGGCCTCGTCGTCGAGCGGGCCGCGCAGCAGCGGGGCGAACAGCTTCAGCCCGCGCAGACCGCGCTCGACCACCGCGCGCTCCAGCTCGGTGGCCGCGCCTGGGGCGTACGGGTCGTGGTGGGCGAAGCCGAGCAGCAGGTCCGGGTGCCGGTCGACCACGTCGGCGACGGCGTCGTTGCCGCCACCGGTGACGAAGACCGCCCGGCGGATGTTCACCGCGCGCAGCTCGTCGGCCCACCGGTCGGCCTCGTCCTGCCAGCGCTGCGCCGGGGGCTCCGGGTCGGGGAACCCCCACGCCGTTCGCCACTGCCGGGCGTACGGCGCGGAGCCGGCCGCCCGGACCGCCCGCTCGTGCTCCCCGCCGGGGTGCATGCCGGCGGCCTGCTCACAGGCGTGGACGGTCTCGTCGGCGCCGATGCGGAAGTGCAGGTGGAAGTCGACGATGTCGAGTCCCCGGTCGACGGTCATCCGGTCTCCCCGGTCTCGGTGGTGTCGCCGGCCGTCGGCGCCGGGACCGGCACCGAGGCGGACGGCAGCGGGTCGGCGGTGGGCGGGTTGGGGGGCTCGGCGGCGATCCAGGCCGCGACGATCTCCCGCAGCCGCTCCCCGGCGAGCGCGCGGACCCGCCGGCCGGCCTTCTCGTTGGCCAGCGAGACGTGCCCGGACCAGCCCTGCCAGGGGTCGGGGCGGGACTCCACCAGCACGTACGGGTGGGTCACCGGCAGCTTGGGCTTCGGCGGCAGGTCGGTGGTGGCGTCGAGGCGTACCGCGGCCGGGTCGAAGCCGAGCACGCCGGAGGTCTCGTACGCCCCGCCGTGCCCGCGGGCCGGCCGCTCGCCGTAGATGTCGATGGTCTCCGCCGGGGTGACCAGCTGGAACCAGTTGACCAGCAGCAGGCTGGCGGTGCGGCGGCCGGAGACCCACTCCATCGCGGCCCGGACGGTGGACATGTTGGCGTCGTGCCCGTTGACGATCAGCAGCCGGGGGAAGCCGGCGGCGACGATCCCCTCGATCACGTCAGCCAGGTAGCCGACCGCGATCTCCGGCCGGATCGCCACCGTCCCCGGCCAGGGCCGGGTCTGCCCGGGGCAGGCCGCGTACGCCACGGCCGGGAAGAGCACCCCGCGCGGCCCGCCGGCGACCGGCACGGCCGACTCGGCGGCGAAGCCGTCGGCGAGGATCAGGTCGGTGCCGAGCGGCAGGTGCGGGCCGTGCCACTCGACCGCACCGACCGGCAGCACCGCGAAGTTTGCCGCCGCCGCGACCTCGGCCAGCTCGCCGCCGGGGATTCGGGCGGCGGGCACCAGGCCGCCGCCCGCCGGCCACGCGGTGGTCACGCCGTCCACTGCGCCGCCTCCCGGCTGGCCTTCCGGCCGCTCTCCAAGCGGCCGGAGACCACCATCACCACGAAGATCAGGACGACCTGGAGCATGCCGTACGCGGCAGCGGTGCCGACCTCGAACGAGTACATCCGGTTGTTGATCTCGACCGAGATCGGCGAGGTCTCCGAGGTGTAGATCAGCACCGAGGCGACGAACTCGCCGACGCCGTGCACGAAGGCGAGCAGCGCGCCGGCCACCACGCCGGGCAGCATCAGCCGTAGGGTGACCGTGCCGAACGCCCGCCACCAGGGGGCGCCGAGGTTGCGGGCGGCCTCCTCAAGCGAGGGGTCGAGCTGGGCCAGGGTGGCGGAGCTGGACCGGAAGACCAGCGGCAGGAACCGCACGAAGTACGCCAGCGGCATGATCCAGAAGGTGCCGATCAGCACCTGACCGAAGCTGAACGCGTTGCCGGTGCTGAACGCCGAGATCAGGTTGATCGCCACCACCGTGCCGGGCAGCGCCCAGGCCAGCATGACCGCCACGTCGAGCAGGCCCCGGCCGCGGAAGTTCAGCCGGCGCACCGCGTACGCGATCAGCACGCCGACCACCACGCAGCCGAGGGTGGCGATCAGGCTCATCTGCAGCGAATTGACGATCGGCTGGAACGCCTTCGGGTCGGAGAAGATCGTGACGAAGTTCTGCATGGTGTACGCCGACGGGATCACCTCGGTGGTCCACGAGCCGTCCTGCGAGAAGGCCACCAGGGCGATGGTCGCCACCGGGGCGAGCAGCACGGCGGTGGCCAGCAGCGAGGCGGCCAGCGCCAGCCAGCGGCCGACCGGGTTGGTGATCTCCCGGCGGTGCGCGGCGATGCCCTTGGACTGGGAGCGGTAGCTGCGCCGCCCCTCGTACCAGCGCATGCCGAGCAGGAAGAGCACGGAGACCACGCCGAGCACGGAGGCGTACGTGGAGGCCATCGGCAGGTCGCCGTTGGTGCGGTTGATGTAGATCTGCATGGTCATCGTCTGGTCCACCCCGAACAGCAGCGGGGCCGTGTACGACGCCAGCGACGTCATGAAGACCAGCAGCGAGGCCGAGACCAGCGCCGGGGTGAGCATCGGCAGCAGCACCGTGCGCCAGACCCGGATCCGGCCGGCGCCGAGGTTGTAGGCGGCCTCCTCGACGGACGGGTCCATCCCGACCAGTGCGGCCGAGGCGGCCAGGTAGAAGAACGGATACATGGTGAAGGTGTGCACCACCAGTACCCCGGCGATGCCGCTGAACGGCAGCACCGGCTGGTCGGTGCCGAAGAGGTGCTGGAGCCCGCGCGGCAGGATGCCGGTCTCGCTGTAGAGCAGCTGGAACGAGATCGCCCCGATCAGCGGCGGCAGCGCCGCCGGTACCAGGATGATCGCCTCGATCAGCCGGCGGCCGGGGAACGAGAAGCGCTTGAGCAGGAAGGCCATCGCCACGCCGACGATCCCGCACAGCAGCACGCTGGCCGCCGAGATGATCAGCGAAGTGACCAGCGCGGACCGGGCCACCCCGTCGCCGGTGAGGAAGGTGGCGTAGTTCTCCACCCCGTCCACGCCGACGCTTTCGGCAAAGGTGGCGAACATCGGCTGCACCACGTACCCGAAGAGGATCAGGGCCAGCGGCAGCACCAGGAGGTACGGGAACCAGGGCGAGTTGGCGCCGAAGGCGTTCCAGGACCGGCGCCCGCGGGGCGGCGTCGGGTCCTCGGTGACCGGCGGGACGGTGACCGCGCTCGGGCTGGCGGGGAGGGTGCTCACGGTCGGACCACCCACATCCGCTCGCGGGACAGCCGCAGCCCGACCTGGTCCCCCACCGCCAGGCCGACCGGAACCTCGATCGCGGCGACCTGCACCGGCTCCCCGGCCAGGTCGACGACGAGGTTGGTGGCCATGCCGGTGAACTCCAGCTCCGTCACCCGGCCGGTGAGCGCCCCGGCCTCGGTGGCCGAGGTCAGACCGATGTGCTCGGGGCGTACCGAGACCAGGGCGGTCCCGCCCTCGTGCAGGCCGTGGTCGGTCGGGGCGGCGACGCCCACCTGGTCGCCGCCGGGCAGCGCCACGGTGACGGTGTCCGGGCCGGCGGCCACCACGGGCAGGCTGAGCACGTTGCTGCGGCCGATGAACCGGGCGACGAAGCTGGTCGCCGGCTGGTGGTAGATCTCCTGCGGGGTGCCGATCTGCTGCACCCGGCCCGACTCCATCACCGCGATCCGGTCGGACATCGCCATCGCCTCGGCCTGGTCATGGGTGACGTAGATCGAGGTGGTGCCGGCCTCGCGCTGGATCCGCCGGATCTCCACCCGGGTCTCCTCGCGCAGCTTGGCGTCGAGATTCGACAGCGGCTCGTCGAGCAGCAGCGTCCGCGGCCGGATGACCAGCGCCCGGGCCAGCGCGACCCGCTGCTGCTGGCCGCCGGAGAGCTGGTCGATCCGGCGGTCGCCGTATCCGGCGAGGTGGACCTGGCCGAGCGCCTCCTCGACCCGGCGCTTCGACTCGGCCCGGCCGACCTTGCGGATCTTCAGCCCGTACGCGACGTTCTGCGCCACGCTCATGTGCGGGAAGAGCGCGTAGTTCTGGAACACCATGCCGGTGTCGCGCTTGTTCGGCGGCCGGTGGGTGACGTCCTCCTGGCCGAATCTGATCCGCCCTGAGGTGGGGAAGTAGAACCCCGCCACCATGCGCAGCGTGGTGGTCTTGCCGCAGCCGCTCGGGCCGAGCAGGGTGAAGAATTCCCCGGCGGCGATGGTGATGTCGACGTCGTCGACGGCAGCGGTGTCGCCGGCACGCGCGAAGCGCTTGCTCACCGACTCCAGCGTGACATCGATCATGATGTCTCTCCTTGCGTGCGGTACCGGGTCTGGCCGGTGGGGCGGGGTGGTGGAACCAGGCCGGGGATCAACGGTACGAGCGGGCAGGCGCCGGGTACGGGGAGGCAGCCCGTACCCGGCGCCGAGCGGGTCAGCCCTTGTTCTTGATCTGGCTGTTCCAGTGGTTGATCCAGTCGGTCTCGTTCTTGCCGATCACGTTCCAGTCGACGTCCATCGGCTTGAGCTGGAGCTGGGCCAGCCACTCCGGCTTCTCGGCGATGTCCACGGCCGGGATCTGGTAGTAGTCCTTGGCCAGACCGGCGCGGAGCGAGTCGTCGAAGAGGAACTCGATGAACTTCTGGGCACCGGTGGTGTTGCCGCCCTTGACCGCGGCCAGGCCGTCGACCAGGACCGGCGCGCCGGAGGCCGGCACCACGTAGCCGAACGGCATCTTCGACTGGTTGGCCTGGAGCAGGATGTCCTGGAGGTTCCAGGCGCTGAGCACGCCCTGCTGGCGGGACATCTTCAGGTAGAGGTCGGTCGGGTTGGCCGCGTACGCCCCGGTGTTGGCGTCGAGCTTCTTGAGCCAGTCGTAGCCGGGCTGCGGGTTGCTGCCGTCGGGCGACTGCCGCTGGATCATGGAGGCGTAGATCGACCGCATGGTGCCGGACGCCGCCACGTCCCGGATGATGATCTTGTCCTTCCACTCCGGCTTCAGCAGGTCGTCCCAGTCCTTCGGGGCCTGCTCCGGGGTGAGCGCCTTGTTGTTGTACATGATGACCTCGGGCAGCAGGATCTCGCCGAACCAGCGGCCCTCGGGGTCCTTGTACCTGGCGTCCATCTTGCCGGCGAAGCTCGGCTGCCAGCCGGTCAGCAGGTCCTCGGACGCGCCCGCGGCCAGCCCCTGCTGGGTGCCGCCCCACCAGACGTCGGCCTGCGGGTTGGCCTTCTCCGCCCGGACCCGCTCCAGGATCTCCTGGGCGCCGAGGTTGAGGACCTCGACCTTCCCCTTGTACTCGGGGTACTTGGCGGTGAACTTGTCGATGACGAAGGTGGAGACCTTCTTGTCGCGCGCGGTGTAGATGGTGAGCTTCTCGGCGCTCGCGCCACCGGCCGCGTCGTCCCCGCCGCCGGCGCAGGCGGTGCCGGCGGCCAGCACGGTGGCGAGCGCTCCGGCGAGGAGCAGACGACGTTTCATGGGGTACCTCCGAGGGGGGTGATAGGGGAAACCTGGGGAAACGGAGATCTCAGGGCGCCGGGAGCAGGGTGGGCAGCCCGGCCGCGGCGGCGGAGAGCGCGTAGCTGACCGCGCCGTGCAGCACGGCCCGGTCGCCGAGCATCGCCCGGCGCACCTCGGTCGCGCTCGGAGCGGCGGCGGTGACCAGCGCCTGCAGCCGGTCGACGGCTGCGTCGTCGAGCTGGGCGGCGGCCCCGCTGAGCAGCACCCGACCCGGGTCGACGACGCATACGCAGGAGACGATCAGCCGGGACCAGGCCGCCAGCAGCTCGTCCAGGTACGCGGCGGCCCGCTCGTCGGTGCGGGCCAGCTCGACCATGGCGGCCACCGGGGCGTCGGGGCGACGACCGGGGGCCAGCGCGACCACCCGCTCGGCGATCGCGTTCTCCGACCAGCGGGCCTCGAAGGGGCCGATCCCGTCGTGGCCCCGGTCGGTCGGGTCCAGCGGCAGGAAGCCCACCTCGCCGGCGGCCCCGCCGGCACCGCGGCGGACCTGCCCGTCGAGCACCAGCCCGGCGCCGATGCCGTCCGCCACGTGCAGCAGCAGCAGGTCGGCGACGTCGCTGCCGGCACCGACGGCGTGCTCGCCGGCCGCCATCAGGTTCACGTCGTTGTCGACCACCACCGGCACGCCGAGCCGCCGCTGGACCGACTCCCCTACCGGACGCCCTTCGACGAGGCCGACCGAGGGGGCGAGCCGGACCGCGCCGCCGGACGAGACGCCGGGTGCGGCGATGGCCACCCCGCGCAGCGCCGGAAGGCCGTCACCGGCCAGCTCCGGCACCGAGCGGCAGATCGTGTCGACGATGTCGCCCGCGAGCCGGACCGCCCGGTGGGCGACCACCGTGCCGTCGCTGTCGGCGATCTCGCAGCTGAGCCGGGACGGCTCCAGCGAGACAGCGGCGACGAGCTCGGCCCGGGGGTTGAACTCCAACATTGCCCGGGGACGACCGGCGCGGGACGCGCCGGGTCCCCGCTCGATGAGGTAGCCCTCGGCGATCAGCTCGCGCACCAGCGGGGTGAGCGTGGCCGGACTCAGCCCGGTGAGCTCGGTCAGCTCGGCGCGGGACAGCACCCGCACCTGGCGGGCGGTGGAGATCACGGAAAGCCGCTTGATCTCCTTCGACCGCTCCCGGCTCACCGGGCTCGTCGGTGGCGTCACCACGTCATTCACACTTCCTTCCTACGGCGAACGAACTATCGAGTCAAGTAACAAATGCGTCTCGCCCGTCGACCTCTCCGCCTCTAACCAGCAGAAACATCGAGAGGGTCGACCCCTCACCGAGGCGGGCGGCCGGCGGGCCGGACGCGGAGGCACCCACCAGCGGCTCGCGTTTATTTCTTCCACAAAGAAAGAAAACGCTTGCAAGGCATTGACGAGCCGCCGTGTCGATCTTTAGCGTCACCCGGCGAAGGCCTTCCAGTGTGTATGGACCACCCGTACCGCTGTGTACCGGTGTGCCGCCGCCCCCGGCGGCCCCCCACTGTCCACTTCCCCGTCACCGATCCGAGCCTCGGCCACGTCGGCGCCTGGCCGCGCCCGACGTCGATGACCGCTGCCCGGATCACCTGGCGCGAAAGGATCTGCATGCGACTCAAGGCGTTCCTGCTACCCACGGCCCTGGCACTGGCACTGTCCGGGTCACCCGCCGCGCTCGCCGCACCGGCCGGCCCGTCAACCGACCGACCGGGGCAGCCGGCCGACCTGGACGTGCTCTTCGTCAGCGCCCACCCCGACGACGAGTCGGGCAGCCTCGCCACCCTCGGCCAGTGGAAGGAGAAGTACGGCGCCAAGGCCGGCGTCGTCACCATCACCCGCGGCGAGGGCGGCGGCAACGCCGTCGGCCTCGAGGAGGGGCCGCCGCTGGGCATCATCCGCGAGCGCGAGGAGCGCACGGCGATCGGCCGCGCCGGCGTGGAGAACCTGTACAACCTGGACCGGGTCGACTTCTGGTACACCGCCTCCGCTCCCCTGTCCGAGCAGATCTGGGGCCACGACGACACGCTCGCCCAGATCGTCCGGGTGATCCGGCAGACCCGGCCGGAGATCGTCATGACGATGAACCCGTCGCCGACCCCGGGCAACCACGGCAACCACCAGCAGGCCGCCCGGTTCGCCGCCGAGGCGTTCCACGCCGCCGCCGACCCGGACGCCTTCCCCGAGCAGCTCGCCAAGGAAGGGCTCAAGCCGTTCCGGGCGGCGAAGTTCCTGCGTACCGGGGGCACCGGCAGCTCGTCGGCCGGGCCGGAGTGCGCGTCGAGCTTCCGCCCGACGGTCCCGACCGACCAGGTCTTCGGCGTCTGGGAGGGCACCCCGAGCACCACCGGGAAGACCTGGGCGGAGACCGAAGTCGACGCCCGCCGGGAGTACGTCACCCAGGGCTGGGCCGGCACCGCCGCCGCCCCGACCGACCCGGCGCAGCTCCGCTGCGACTTCTACACCCTGGTCGACAGCCGGGTGCCGTACGACCCGGCCGACGCCTCCCCCGCGGCGATCCTGCGCGGATCGGTGCTGCCGAACGCGGCCGGCGGGCTGCCCCGGGGCACCGAGCTCTACCTGACCACCGACCGGTTCGACCTCGCGCCCGGTGAGACCGTCGAGGTCACCGCCCACGTCCGGGCCCCCCTCGACCGGGCGCTCACCGCACCGGCGGTGTCCCTGCGGCTGCCGGCGGGCTGGACCGCCACCGGATCCGGTGACCTCGGCGGCGCGCTCGCGGCCGGCCGGGAGCGCACCGCGACCTTCAGGGTCACCGTGCCGGCGAACGCCGACACCAACCAGCAGCAGCTGCTCGGGGCGACCCTGACCACCCGCGGGCAGGGCGCGGGCCGCACCGACCGGGCGGTCCGGATCGTCGCGGACGTGCGCGGAACCCTCGAACCGCTGCCCGAGGTGGGCCTGTTCCGCGACTGGGCCGCCGAGAGCGGCTACCCGCAGCTGGACACCCTGATCAAGCCGGTGCTTGCCGTCGGCTCCGGGAAGAGCCGGTCGGTCCGGGTCGACCTGCGCAACAACGGCGAGGCCACCCAGCACGGCACCGTCGCCCTCGGCCTGCCCGCCGGCTTCACCGCCGACGCCGCGACCAGGAGCTACGCCGACCTGGCCCCCGGCGCCACCGGGGCGGTCACCTTCACCGTGACCAACAGCGACGCCACCCTGCCGACCGCCAACGAGGGTGGCTCGGGCGGCGACTACGGCATCACCATCACCACCACCAGCACGGCCGGCAGCACCGTGGAGACCGGCGCTCTGGAGATCGTGCCGACCAGCGACGTCCCGCACGCCGGGGCGGACCACGCCGTTGACGGGGTGGCCACCCCGGGCGAGTACCCCGGCGAGGAGCTGAACCTCTCCCGGATCTGGGAGGGGGAGGCCACCACCCCGCAGGACGCCTCCGCGACCGGCCGGATCGCCTGGACGGAGGACGCACTGAAGGTGTTCGTGCGGGTCACCGACGACGTGCTCGGCAGGAAGGTGGTGCCGCAGGACTGCAAGCGGCAGCGCCGTACCGACAGTGTGGAGATCATCGTCGACCCGAAGGGGAACTCGGCGGACACCTCCACCGTGTTCAAGACCGGCGTCTTCCCGGTCACCGACGACCCGGCCAACGGTGACCCGCCATGCTGGCAGCGGGATGCCGACAACCGGCAGGGACCGGGCGCCACCACCGCACCGGGGATGAGCGTGGTCAGCAAGGTCAGCGCGCCGTACACCGGCTACACGATCGAGGCGAGCATCCCGTTCGCGGTGCTGCCGGACGCGGTCGACCCGGCCCGGATGGGCTTCAACGTGCTGGTCTACGACTCGGACACCCAGGACCTCACCTCGCAGTCCCGGCTGGGCTGGTCGACCTTCACCGGGGTCCGGGCCGACCCGTACCGCTACGGGCTGGTGACCCTGCCCGGCTACCCCCCGGCCCAGCGTGGGGCGAGCACGCCGGTCTTCCCGGACACCGCCGCGCGTAGCGTGCACAGCCCGCAGACCATCGCCCAGTCGGCGGTGGACGGGGTCGCCCCGGCCGCCGTACCCCGGCTGCCGGACGGGGCGCTGCGGCTGACCGGTGCCCGTCCGGTCCAGGACGGCGTCTCGGTCACCCTCCGATCGGACCGGACCGGCACCGCGTACCTGTACGGCTGGGACGGTGACCAGGCGTCGGGCACCCGCACGGTGGAGCTGACCGCCGGCCGCGCGGTGACCGTCGTGGTCCCGATGGCGGGCGGCAGCCCGACCTCCCTGCTGGCCGCCTTCGAGGCGGACGGTTCGGCCCTGGCCCGCGCGGTTCCGCTCGGCTGATCCCCACCCCATCGGCCGTCGTGGGCAGTTGCCGTTCCTGGGGGACGGCAACTGCCCACGATCTGTCGGTGGACGCGAATGGCGGGCGGGGCGGACCGGACGGCGGGTCAGCGCAGCCGGTAGACGGCCGTGCGGGAGTTCTCGAAGCGCAGGTCGGCCAGGGTGCGCAGGGTCGGCGACTCCGCGGCGACGGCCCGGTCGACCACCAGCCAACGCACCCCGTACCGGTCGCGGAGGGCGGCCAGGCCGGCGGCCGTCGGGGCGGTGAAGGCGGCGTCGTTGGCGCGCAGCCGGTCGGCGTCCCAGAACGGGGCGTACGGGCCCTCGGGCAGCCCGACCATCCGAGGCGCGAACGCCCACCCCTCCACCAGCACCGCGCGCTCGGCGTAGCCGCTCAGCCAGAACGAGCGGGCGTCGCACCAGCCGTCCACCACGGCCCGGCAGTGCACGTTGGTGGCGACCACGTCGTCCGGGTCACTGTGCGCGTGGACCCAGCGGGCCGCCTCCACCCGGGAGGCGGGCATCGACACCACCGGGTACGCCCCGCCGTTCGGCTGCTTCCCGGCGGCGGCCGCGTCCATGACCAGGCCGGGCGCGCCGGCGGCCAGCGCGGCGGTGAGCAGCAGCAGCCCGCCCCGGCCGGCCAGCCCGGGCCAGCGCCCGACCAGCGCCGGCCAGCACAGGGCCACCACCAGCGCCACCACCGTCAGGGCGGCGGCCCAGCAGAGCAGTGGCAGCACCGGGGCGTACGCGGGGACGGCGGGCGTGCTGGTCGCGGAGCCGAGCTGGACCACGGTCAACAGCACCGCGAACCCGGCGGTACCCACCCCGAGCAGCAGCCGGCCCCGGGCCGACAGGGCGGCCCGATCGGCCACCTCGACCCAGCCCCAGGCGGAGAGGAGCACGCCGAAGGCGAAGCCCGTCCGGGTGAAGTACTGGTTGCTACTGCCCGGGTGGCCGACCAGCAGGTAGATCGCCGGCCCGGCGAGCGCGCCGCCGAGCAGCAGGAGCTGCACCGGCTCCAGCCGCCCGCGGCGCACCCGCAGCAGCGCCAGGATGCCGGCCAGCCGGAGCTGGAGGCTGAGCAGGAAGGCCAGCAGGACCGCCACCCATGCCGCCGCGGTGACCCCGGCGGAGCGGCCCTCGGGCAGGTACGTCCGCAGCCCGGAGAACGGGTCGACGGTCACCCCGTGGCTCTCGAAGGCGAAGAGCACGGCGGTGGCGAAGACCTGCGCGGCGAGGGCCAGCCCGGCGGCGACGAGCACCGCGCGGGGCAGCCGGCGCCGGACCGCCAGCAGCAGCACGGCGGTGAACGCGAGCGCGGCCAGCACCACCGGCACCGTGCTGGCCTTCGCGCCGGTGGAGGCGGCCAGGAAGAGCGCCGCGAGCACCCAGGCGCGGCGCCCGAGCGGGGGCACCACCACCCCGCGGGCCCGCCCGACGATCTCCCCGAGCGCCGCGATCAGCGGCAGCAGCAGCACCCAGCTGTACGTCATCGACGGGCTGCCCCAGACGATGAAGGTGGCCTGGGTGCCGAAGAGCTGCCGCCACCCGTTCTCGAAGCCGAACTCGCCGACGGTGAACATCAGCGCCGCGGCGACCACCCCGGCGTACGGCCGGCCGCTGATCCGCCAGCCGACCACGGCGACCAGCACGGCGGCGAGCGCGCAGAGCGCCGGCACGGCGAGCCGGAAGAAGGCCGTCGGCAGGTCGACCCCGCTGACCAGGCTGGTCGCCGCCAGGTGGGCGAAGCCGAACCAGTGGTAGTGCAGCGGCTCCCCGGCCGCCTGCGGCACGTCCAGCGGCACCTGATGGGTGGCCGCCCCGGCGAGGGAGAGCTGGAACGCCAGGTCGATGTACTGCGCCTGCCCCTCGTCGGCGGGGAGCACCGGGTTGACGGCCAGGAACGACTCGTACAGGTAGAGGGTGAAGCCGGCGACCACCGCGGCCAGCGACCAGGCCCAGCCGGTCGGGGCGACGGTGTCGTAGCGGACCCGCCAGTGCCGGCGCAGCCGCGGCACGGCGGCGAACGGCGCCAGTACCACCAGCGGCCACAGCCGCAGCCAGCCGGACGCCCCGACGGCGGTGAACGCCGCCCACGCGGCCAGCTCCAGCACCAGCCCGACCGCCGCGCCCATGGCCAGGTCCTCGACCAGGGTGTGCGGCCCGCGGCGCAGGGCCCGGAACACCAGGGTCCCGGGCAGCAGCACGGCCAGCAGGGCGTACGCCGTCCAGCGGGCCAGGTCGGGCGCGGGCGTGCCCGTGGTGAGCAGGACGACCGCGACGAACGCGTAGCCGGCCAGGGCCGGGGCGAACCGGGCGGTGCTCCGCCGGCGGCGCGGGCCCACGGTCGACGGGGTGGCGTCCCCGGTGGCGAGCGTGGTCACCGCAGCGTGTCGGCCAGCTCGACGACGTCCCGGCCGGGGGACGCCGGCCCGGCGGCGGCGCTGTCGTCGGCCACGAAGTACGCGGGCCGGCCCTGCACCGCCGTGTAGATCCGGGCGACGTACTCGCCGAGCAGGCCGAGGCAGAGCAGCTGCACCGCGCCGAGGAAGAGGATCGCCACGTAGAGCGACGGCCAGCCGGTCACCGTGGCGCCGGCGAACCAGGCGAGCACCGCCACCACCACCAGCACCCCGCAGACGGCCACCCCGACCAGCCCCAGCCAGGTGGCCACCCGCAGCGGCGCGGCGGAGAAGCTGGTGACGCTCTCCGCGGCCAGGCCGGCCATCCGGGACAGCGGGTACTTGGTCCGCCCGGCGGCGCGATCCTGCCGCTCGTAGCCGACCTCCCCGCTGGGGAAGCCGAGCCAGGGCACCACCAGCCGGAGCACCGGGTTGCGCTCGGGCAGCTCCCGCAGCGCCTCCACGGCGGCCCGGCTGAGCAGCCGGAAGTCGCCGGCCTGGGCGGGCACCTGCTTGCCGACCAGCCGTCGCATGAGGCGGTAGTAGCCGGCCGCGGTCCACCGCTTGAACGCGCTGTCCCGGCTCCGGTCGGCCCGGACGCCGTAGACGATGTCCAGCTCGTCGGCGCGGGCCCGGCGGAGCATCTCGACGATCACCTCGGGCGGGTCCTGGAGGTCGGCGTCGATGCTGACCACGTACCGACCGCGGGCGCGGAGCAGCCCGGCGATCAGGGCGGCCTGGTGGCCGCTGTTGCGGCGCAGCCGCAGCACCCGCAGCTCCGGCCAGCCCGCGCGCAGGGCGGTCAGCCCGGCGACGGTGCCGTCGGTGCTGCCGTCGTCGACCGCCACCACCTCGTACGCCTCGCCGAGGCCGTCGAGCACGCCGCGCATCCGTTCGGCCAGCAGCGGCAGGACGCTCTCCTCGTTGAACATCGGCACCACCACGGAGAGTGCCGGCTCCGGTCGCGTCACGGCGCTCGACCCTCCGTTTCCTGCGGCGGTGGACGGCCCGACGCTACCAGTCGGGCCGGTCCCGCCCGGCCCGTCGCGGTCGACCGTCCACCCCGCACCGGTGGCGCGGTCGGCGGCACCGGCGGCGGCCGCCGGTCAGGTGCCGCAGGTGGTGGCGGGCAGCCCGGTCACCGCGACCGGCGACCGGCCGCCCGGCCGGGCCTTGCCGGCGAGCACCCGGGCCAGCGCGGTCATCGACGCCCGGCTGGACGAGTACGTGGCCAGCAGCGTCGGCGACTTCGCCGAGGCCAGCACGTACGGGGTGTCCATGGCCACCGTCACCGCGGCGTCGGCGCGCAGGTCGTCGGCGTCGTCGCCGTACCCGACGAGGTGGACGACCGTGCCGCCGCTGGACACCACCTTCATCCCGGCCGCGGTGAGCGCCTGGGTCAGCGTCGCCCGGGTCCGGTCGCGCCCGCCGGAGGAGGTCACGGTGACCGGCCCGGTCACCGGGCCGCCGCACCGGCCGCGCAGCACGGTGACCGCCGCCGCGGCCAGGTCGGCCGCCGCCCGGCGATGCTCCGGGCTGTCCAGCCCGGCCAGCTCCGGGGTCGGCCGGTCGGCCAGCTTGAACTTCATGGTGAGCACCCGGGTGACCGCCTCCACCAGCCGGTTCCGGGGCAGCGAGCCGTCCCGGAGCGCGGCGAGCAGCCCGTCGTACGCCTGGCTCACGTTCGGGGTCATCAGGATGAGGTCGTTGCCCGCGGTAAGGGCCCGCACCGCCGCCTCCCCCGGCGACCAGCGCTTGGCCGGCGGCATGTTCATCCCGTCGGTGATCACCACGCCCTGGAAACCGAGCTGGCCGCGCAGCACGTCGGTGAGGAGCTTGTGGGAGAAGGTGGCCGGGGTGCCCGGGTCGATCGCCTGCACGTCGAGGTGGGCCGACATGACCGCCATGGCGCCGGCGTCGATGCCGGCGCGGAACGGCGGGAACGCCGTCCCGTCCAGCACCGCGCGGGACTGGCCGATCACCGGCAGGTCCTTGTGCGAGTCGGTGGCGCTCAGGCCGTGCCCGGGGAAGTGCTTGACGCTGGCCGCCACCCCCTGGGCCTGGAGGCCCCGCACCGCGCCGGCGACCTGGGCGGAGGCGACCGCCGGGTCGGCGCCGAAGGAGCGGGAGCCGATCACCGTGCTACGGGTGACCAGCACGTCGGCGACCGGGGCGAAGTCGAGGTTGATCCCCATCGCGGCGAGCTCCGCGCCGGCGGCCCGCCAGGCGGCCTCGGTCAGCGCCGGCTTCCCGGCCGCCCCGGCGGCCATCGGGCTGGGCAGCAGGGTCACCCCGTCGGTGACCCGGGTGACCACGCCGTACTCCTGGTCGGTGCCGATCAGGAAGGGGGCCGGCCCGGCGGGGAGCTTCCCGGCGGCCGCCCGCAGCCCCGTGGTCAGCTCCCGGACCTGCTTCGGGTTGTCGACGTTGGTGGTGGCCTGGTTGCCGGAGGTGGGGTCGTCGGCGCTGAAACCGACCAGGATCACCCCGCCGAGGCGGTACTTCGCCACCATCTCCGCCGGGGTGTCGACCCCGGCGAGAGCCCGGTTGCCGGCGGCCGACCCGGGCGAGACCGTGGTCGCGGAGCTGCCGTAGGCGTAGGGCATCAGCACCTGGCCGACCAGGTCCTCGTCGGCGAGCGTGCGGACCAGGGCCGTGGCCCGGGCGGCTGGGTCGGCGGAGGTGGGCGTCGGGGTCGGGCTGGGGGCGGCCGAGGACGGGCTCGGCGACCCCGCGAGCGGCGCCCCGCCCGGCCCCTTCGCGCACCCGGAGACGAGCAGCGCGGTCAGTGCGGCGAGCGCGACGACGGTACGTCGAGGGGTGGTCGACACGCGACCCATCCCACCAGTTCACCGCGTATCGGGCAACTTGACCTTCGGTCAACCGACCCGGGTGAGCAGCGTCACCGGGGCGCCGTCGCCGGCGTACCGGTAGGGCTCCAGCTCGGCGTCCCAGGCGGTGCCGAGCGCCTTGTCCAGGGCGTGCGCGAGGGCCTCCGGGGCGCGGGCGGACGCCATGATGCTGCGCAGCCGGTCCTCGCCGAGCTGGATGTCGCCGGCCGCGCCGACGGCGGCCCGGAACAGGCCCCGCCCCGGGACGTACATGAAACGCTCGCCGTCGGCGCCGGGGCTGGGTTCCTCGGTGACCTCGAAACGGATCATGGGCCACTGCCGGAGGGCAGCAGCCAGCTCGGCGCCCGTCCCCGGGCTACCGGTCCACCCGCACTCGGCGCGGCGGGCGCCGGGATCGACGGGCTGGGCCGTCCACTGCAGGTTGACCGGCGCGGCGAGGACGCGCGCGATCGCCCACTCGACGTGTGACGACACGGCGAGCGGGGTCGAGTGGACGTATACGACGCCACGCGTTGGCACGGTGACCTCCCGGAGAGCGAGGTGCGTCTTCCCCTACGACCTCGTCCACCCGAGTGGCCTCTGCAACACATGATGACCCTGTGACGGGTGGTGCGCCAGCGAATCGGAAAATTCGGCGGCGGGATCGGGCCGGAATAGCCGGGCGGGTGACCCCGTTGACCACCATGACGGCGCGACGACCAGCCAGGTGTCGCGGTCGTGTACAGTTTCATGGGCGGTTCTGTGCCGCCGTACATCTTCGCGGGCCGAGGCTCATCCGGGCGTCACCCGCAACAGCCCCCGGACGATCAAGTCCTCCCGTACGTCTGCAAGGAGTACCTCCGTGGCGAGCAACACCTCTAAGACCGCGCGCGCGTCAGTCCGGGCCGGCCAGGCTGGCCAGGGTGGCGCCCTCAGCGTGCTGGGCGAGTTCAAGTACCTCATCCCGCTGAACGGCGGCAAGCACGCCTACGTGCGCAACCTGACCAACGGCAAGACCGCGCACCTGCGCACCGACTCCGAGGCCTTTGTCGAGGAGATCCGGGTGCTGGCCGCGGCCGGTCACGCCGCCAAGATCCGGGCGGAGATCAACGGCCTCGCCGCCGCTCACCCGGAGCACGGCTGGGACGCCACCGAGAAGCGTCTCGTCGAGGCCGGCGTCTTCGAGGGCTGAGTCCCTCACCAGCGACACCATGAACCGCCCGTCGGGTGATCCCGGCGGGCGGTTCGTCGTCTCCGCGGCCGGTCACTCCGCCAGCAGGGCGACGTTTCCGGTGGCCAGGTCGTAGAGGGCGCCGACCACGGCCACCCGGCCGGCGGCGACCGGACCGGCCAGCAGGTCGTCCGCCCGCAGCGTGGCCACCGTGCGCAGCACGTGCCGGCGGACGGCCATCGGGTGCGCCCGGGGGTCGTCCACGCCCACCTCGGTCACCGCCGGAGCGATCTGGTCCACCAGGTACGCCAGCGAGCCCTCCGGCCGCTCCCCCGTGCGCAGCGTCTCCACCGCCGAGCCGACCGCCCCGCAGCGCTCGTGCCCGAGCACCATCACCAGCGGCACCCCGAGCTGGCCCACCACGTACTCGATCGAGCCACGGACCGCCCGGTCGAGGACGTGCGCGCCGGTGCGGATCACACAGATCGACCCGAACGTCTGGTCGAAGATCGCCTCCAGTGGGACCCGCGAGTCGATACAGCCCAGCACCACCGCGTACGGCTCCTGGTCGCCCGAGGCCACCGCCGCCGCGGCGGTCACGTCGTGCCCGTGCACGGGTTGGCCGCTGACGAAGCGGCGGTTCCCGGCGAGCAGCTCGGCCAGGGCGCTACGCGGGTTCCGGCCCGCTCCGGCCGGGGTCGGGGACGGCGGCATGCCCTCCAGCCTGGTCACCGATCCGACCGCGCGGGGGTGGTTGCGAATCTTCTCACCACCGCGGTTGGCGTGTTGTCATGACGGGTAGCCGGTGTTGCCGCCGGGTTACGCCGGTGTGAGCGACATCGGCCGGCCCGGGGGAGGTAATCATGCCGGAGCACCTGGAGGTCCAGCTTCCCGACGACGTACGCCTGCACGTGGCGGTGACCGGGCCGGACGACGCCGAGGTGACCGCGATCCTGCTGCACGGCTGGACGCTGGACGGCCGCAGCTGGCACCGACAGCTCGCCGAGATCCGGGAGCGGTTCGGCGACCGGGTGCGGGTCGTCACCTACGACGCCCGGGGGCACGGCCGGTCGAGCTGCATGGCGCTGCGCACGGCCACCCTGGCCCAGCTCGGCGACGACCTGGCCGCGGTGGTGGACGAGGTCGCCCCCGTGGGGAAGGTGGTCCTGGTCGGGCACTCGATGGGCGGGATGACCGTGATGGAGTACGCCCACCGTCACCCCGGCCACTTCGCCGCCCGTACCGCCGGTCTGGTCTTCGTCTCGACCACCGCCGAGGGGCACACGCACACCGTCTACGGCTTGTCGCCCCGGATCGCCCGGTTGATCCGGCTCGCCGAGACCACCGGCGCCGGGGTGCTGGCCCGCTGCGGGTCCTGGCGGCCGCCCCGGGCGCTGCTGCGCGCGCTGCGCCCCAGCATCCGCTGGATGCTCTTCGGCGACCGCTGCGACCCGGCGGACATCCGGCTGGTCACCTCGGCGGTGGCGCACGCCTCGCTGCGCTCGATCGGCGGGTTCCGTGCCTCGATCGGCGCCCAGCACCGGCTGGACACCCTGGCCGCGCTGGGCCACCTGCCGGCCGCCGCGCTGGTCGGCGACCGGGACCGGCTCACCCCGCCGCCCTGCGCGGCGTCGATCGCCGCCGCGCTGCCGACCACCGACCTGACCGTCTGCCCCGGCGCCGGGCACATGCTGATGATGGAGCGGCCGGACGAGGTGAACGCGGCCCTCGTCGCGGTGCTCCGGCGGGTGCTGGACCGGCCCGCGCCGGGCGCGACCCGGGCCGGCGACGGCCCGGTGGCCGGGGTGGGAACAGCCGGATAACGGGCAACCCGGGCGGGCGGCCTCCCGGACCGGCATGGCCCCGGCGCGGGCTGCGACGCCGGCCCGTACCCTCATTCAGCCACCGTGCCCGCCGCCCGGACCACAGGAGTTGCCGCGTTGACCGACCAGACCACCCTGGAACGGGAGATGGCCGCCGAACAGCGACATCTCGACCAGGTGTACGCCCGGCTGGCGGAGCTGCGCCGGTCGGCCGCCGACGCCGAGCGGGAGGGCTACCGGCTGGCCCGGGTGGGCAACTTCGGGGCGCTGGTCGAACGGGACGCGATGGTCTTCCACGCCGCGCGGCGCCGGCACGCGCTGGACGCCGAGCACGAGGGGCTGGTCTTCGGCCGGCTCGACCTGCGTACCCGGCAGGTGCTGCACGTCGGGCGGCTCGGGGTGCGCGGCGAGCACGCCGAAACCCTGGTGGTGGACTGGCGGGCGCCGGCCGCGGCGGCCTTCTACCAGGCGACGCCGGCGGAGCCGATGGGCGTGGTGCGGCGGCGCACCATCCAGTCCTCGGCCGAGAAGGTGACCCGGATCGAGGACGACCTGCTGGACCCGGAGTCGGCGCCGGCGGACATGGCGGTGGTGGGCGACGGGGCGCTGCTGGCCACCCTGTCGCGGGCCACCGGGCGCGGCATGCGGGACATCGTCGCGACCATCCAGCGGGAGCAGGACGAGGCGATCCGCTCCCCCGGCTCGGGCGTCACGATCGTCTCCGGCGGCCCGGGCACCGGCAAGACGGCGGTGGCGCTGCACCGGGCGGCGTACCTGCTCTACTCCGACCGCAGCCGGTACGCCGGCGGCGGCATCCTGGTCGTCGGTCCGTCGAGTGTCTTCGTGGAGTACATCGCCTCGGTGCTGCCCTCGCTCGGCGAGGAGACGGCCACCCTGCACTCGCTCGGCTCGCTCTTCCCGGGCATGTCGGCGACCCGGACGGACCCGCCGGAGGTGGCGGCGGTCAAGGGGTCGCTGCGGATGCGCCGGGTGCTGGAGCGGGCGGTCCGGGACACCGTGCCGGACGCGCCGGCCGAGCTGCGGCTGCTCTACCGGGGCGAGCTGCTCCGGCTGGAGCGCCGGGAGCTGGACGGCATCCGGGACCGGGCGCTGCCCCGGGGGGCGCGCCGCAACGAGGTGCGCCGGGCCGGCTTCGACGGGGTCCTGGCGACGCTGTACGCCCAGGCTCGCCAGCTGCGGGTCGGCCGGCTGCCGGAGCAGCGCGCCTTCGAGGACGAGATCATCGACCGGCCGGAGTTCCGGGAGTTCCTGAAGGCCTGGTGGCCCCGGCTGCACCCCCGGCACGTGCTCGGCTGGCTGGCCCGGCCGGAGCGGCTGCGCCGGTACGCCGGCGGCATCCTCGCCGGCAGCGAGATCCGGCTGCTGACGGAGGCGTACCGGAGCCTGGACACCGCGGGGCTGACCATCGCGGACATCGCGCTGCTCGACGAACTGGACGCGCTGCTCGGCAAGCCGATGCGGCCGGCGAAGGCGAAGCGTGACCCGTTCCAGCTCGCCGGCGGGGTCCGCGAGCTGACCACCTTCGCCGACCGGCAGCGGGCCGCCCGGGCCGCGGCCCGGGAGCGGCCGGAGGACTACCGGGAGTACGCGCACGTGGTGGTCGACGAGGCGCAGGACGTCTCGCCGATGCAGTGGCGCATGATCGGCCGGCGCGGCCGGTTGGCCTCCTGGACGGTGGTGGGCGATCCGGCGCAGACCGCCTGGACCGGCGATCCGGAGGAGCTGACCCGGGCCCGCGACCAGGCGCTGGGGCGCCGCCGCCGGCACCAGTTCACGCTGACCACCAACTACCGCAACTCGGCGGAGATCTTCGCGGTAGCGGCGGCTGAGATCCGCCGGCTCTACCCGGACCTGCCGCTGCCCACCGCGGTGCGCTCCACCGGGGTCGAGCCGGTCGAGCGGACCGTGCCGGCCGCCGAACTGGCGACGGCCGCCGTGGCGGCGGCCGGGACCCTGCTGGCCGAGGTGGAGGGGACGGTCGGGGTGATCACGCCGGTGCCGCGCCGGGACGAGGTGGCCGGCTGGCTCGGCGACCTGGGCGGCTCCCGGCTCCAGGTGGTGACGAGCCTGCAGGCCAAGGGCATGGAGTACGACGGGGTCGTGCTGGTCGCGCCGAGCGAGATCCGGGCGGATCCGGGTTCCGGCGTACGGACCCTGTACGTGGCGCTGTCCCGGGCGACGCAGCGGCTCACCACCGTCGACCCGCTGGGCTGAGCGGGGCTTCGACCGCGAGGGGGCGGATGCCGGCCGCTCAGTTGCATACATAGCGATGTGAACATAGATTGGGCCCGGCCGGGGCGAGGGCGAAAGGGTGTGGGCGTGGGCGCAGGTCATGACCACAGCGGGGCGGTGACCAACGCCGCGTACCGCCACCGGGGCCGGCTCTGGGCCGCGTTCGGGCTGCTCACCGCCCTGATGCTGGTCGAGGCGGTCGCCGCCTTCACGACCGGCTCGCTGGCCCTGCTCTCGGACGCCGGGCACATGTTCACCGACGTGCTGGGCATCGGCATGGCCCTCGCGGCAATCACCGCCACCCGGCACGCCGACACCGACCCGCAGCGCACCTTCGGGCTCTACCGGCTGGAGGTGCTGGCCGCCCTGGCCAACGCGGTGCTGCTCGGCGCGGTCGCGGTCTACGTGCTGGTCGAGGCGGTACGCCGGTTCGGCGAGCCGCCGGAGGTCCTCGCCGGTCCCATGCTCGCGGTGGCGGTGCTCGGCCTGCTGGCCAACATCGCCGCGTTCGCCCTGCTGCGTACCGGGGCGCAGGAGAGCATCAACCTGCGCGGCGCGTACCTGGAGGTGCTCGGCGACCTGCTCGGCTCGCTCGGGGTGATCGGCGCCGCGCTGGTCATCGCGCTCACCGACTGGTGGTGGGCGGACCCCCTGGTCGCGGTCGCGATCGGGCTGTTCATCCTGCCCCGCACCTGGCGGCTGGGGCGGGCCGCGGTGCGCATCCTCGTGCAGGCCGCCCCGGAGCACCTCCAGGTGACCGCGGTGCACGACCGGCTGGCCGCGGTGCCCGGCGTCGCCGAGGTGCACGACCTGCACGTCTGGACGCTGACCTCCGGCATGGAGGTGGCCTCGGCACACCTGACCATGGCGCCGGACGCCGAGGTGGGCACCGTGCTGGCGGCCGCGCGGGCGGCCCTGCACGAGGACTTCCGGATCGACCACGCCACGTTGCAGATCGAGCCCGGAGCGTCATCCGGGGCTTGTGGTGCGGTCGAGTGGTAGTTAGGACAAACTTAAATCAAAGTGGGTATTGTGCGCTAATGCCGGTTTTGCTCCCGGCTGCGGCCTTCGCTCACCGGGCCGAGCCGGAGCACCACCGGTAGGCTCGGCCCCGGCCTCCGCCGGGCGGCGCCCTCCGGCGCCTGCGGTGGCCGCCGCCTAATCGCCGCCCGCGGCGAACCGGGGAACCATGTTCGTGGGGTGCATCCGCGCCAGCGGTAGGGATCTTCCGTCCCGAACCCGTCAGCTAACCCGGTCGGCGGCTGACGGAAGGAAAGTGAATGCCAGCAGTGGCACCTGTACGACGGACGGCCGCCCGGTTGGCGGCCCTGCTCGTCGCGACGCTCGCGCTTGGCGTCGCCGCCGTGCCGGTCGGCCCCGCCTCGGCGGCGCCCCGGGCCGGCCTGCTCGCCGCCGCTCCCGGCGACGACGAGGGCGGCACCCCGGCGCTGCGCGCCCAACTCGACGCGGCCAGCAAGGGCTGGCTGGACGCGAAGGCCGCGCTGGCCCGCTCGGTCGGCCGGCAGAAGCAGCTCACCGACCAGCTCACCACGATCAACGCCGAGCTGAGCGTCCGCGACACCAAGGTCGGCGAGATCGCCGGCGTGGCGTACCGGACCGGACGGCTCGGCACCGCTGGGGCGCTGCTCAACAGCGACAGCCCGGAAGGCTTCCTGGACCGCGCCGCCGCGCTGGGCCAGGTCGCCGCCCACGAGGACCGGGCGCTGCGCGACCTGATCGACACCCGGGACCGGGCGACGACCACCCGGACCGCGCTGGACGCCGAGATCCAGGAACAGCGCAAGCAGGTCGCGGTGATGGCCAAGCGCAAGCAGCAGGCCGAGCGCGCGCTGGAGGTGGCGAACGACCGCGCGAGCAGCGGCGGCTCGGCCCGCGGCACGTCCACCGCGAACGCCACCCCGGCACCGCGCAACTCCGACGGCTCCTGGCCGCCCGAGTCGTGCAGCGTCGACGACCCCACCCCGGCCGACGGCTGCATCACCCCGCGCACCCTGCACGCGCTCAACCAGGCCAAGGCGGCCGGGTTCACCCGGTACGTCTCCTGCCACCGGCCCAGCGGGTCGGGTGAGCACCCCAAGGGCCGGGCGTGCGACTTCGCCGCGCAGTCCGACGGCTTCGGCGGGGTCGCCACCGGCGGCGACCGGACGTACGGCAACAACCTGTCCGCCTACTTCATCCGCAACGCCGACGCGCTGGCCGTGCTCTACGTGATCTGGTTCAAGCAGATCTGGCTGCCCAGCAGCGGCTGGAAGGCGTACAGCGGGGGCAACGGCGACCCGTCCAGCGACCACACCAACCACGTGCACCTGTCGGTCTACTGAGCGAGCGGGGTGGCCCGTCGCCGCACGGGCCACCCCGGCTACGTCCGCCGACGTACGCCGGATGTCGCCGCCGGCCCCACGACGCGGCCGGGCCGCCGGACCAGCATGGTCGGCATGAGTCGACTCGCCCCCGCCAGCCGCAAGGCCCTGCTGACCCTGCACCTGGTCACCGCGCTGGGTTGGCTCGGCGCGGACCTGGTGCTGCTCACCCTGGGCGTCGCCGGGCTGCGCGGCGCCGACCCCGCGGTGGTCTACCCCACCGCGGGGCTGGTCGTCACCTACCTCTTCGCGCCGCTGAGCGTCGTGGTCTGGCTGGTCGGGGTGGTGAGTTCGCTGCTCACCCCGTGGGGGCTGCTGCGCTGGCGGTGGGTGCTGGTCAAGTTCGCGCTCACCACCGTGATGCTCGGCCTGGTCCTGCTGCTGCTGACGCCCCGGATCCGGGAGCTCGGCGCGCTGGGCGCCGCCGCCTCCACCCACCACCGGGTGGACCTGGTCGTCGCCCCAGCGGTCTCCAGCACGCTGCTGCTGATCGCCACCGTGCTCTCCACCTACAAGCCGTGGGGCCGGCTGCGCCCCGCCACCCCGGCCCGCCGCCGCCCGGCGGCCGCCGCGCCCCGGTCCTGACCGACCGCCGTCGGACCGCGACCCGGGCTGCAGCCAACGGGTCAGCCCGGGCGGACGCGGCCGGCCGTGCCGGCGGTCAGCTCTCGGCGGGGGCGTCCGGGCCGCGGTCCAGCGCCGCACCGAGCCGGCTGGCCAGCCCGAGGTGGGCCGCCCGGGCCTGCCGGAAGGCGTACCCGAACAGGGGCGCCGGCGCGGAGAGGGTGATCTCGACGTCGATCCGCGTCACGCCGCCCGGCTCGTCCCGCAGCCGGGTGTGGTTGCGGACGGTGGTGGCGGGGCGCTGCCGGGCTACGGTCACCACCTCGTCCTCGCTCGCGATCAGCACGTCGGCCTGGTAGGTGACCGGGAAGCGCAGCGGCCCGACCGCCAGCCGGTCGGTGATCGCGTAGCTGGCCAGGGCGCCCGGGTGGGGCGGCAGCCGGCGCACGCCGACGATCAGCGGGTGCAGCTCACCCTGGCGGCTCAGGTCGCCGAGAAGCGCGACCGCCTCGGCCCGCGTACAGCGCGCCTGCACGGTGTAGCTGAACGTCTCGCGGCTGAGCACACCGTCCCCCTCGCCGTCGGCGGTCCGCACGATCGTCCCGTACCTGGAGCGGGCTGGCAACGCTCCGCATGACGCGGGGCGCGCGGGGAATCCGGGCCTCCGGATTCGAGGAGGCGGCGCGCATGGACGGGTACGGCGGATGACCGGCCGACCTGTACCGGCGGTTCGCCGCCGACCTGGGCGCCAACGGCAGCCGGGTGGTGGTGGACCTGGCCGGCGGGCGGCCGAACGATGACGCTGCGGGTGCTGGTCACCAACGACGACGGGATGGCCGCACCCGGCATCGGCTGGCTGGCCCGGACGGCGGTGGAGCGGGAGGGGCACGTGGTGCTCTCCGGGATCAACCGGGGTGCGAACGCCGGCCGCGCGGTGCTGCACTCGGGCACCGTGGGCGCCGCGTTCACCGCCGCCGCGAACGGCTGCCGGGCGATGGCGGTCTCCCTCGACGTGCTCTCCGCCGGGGAGGCCACGGCGGCCAGCGGCGGCGCCGCGGTGGCCGCCGCCGCCCGGGTCCGCGACGCCGAGCGGCACTGGTCCACCGCCGCCCGGGTGGCCCTCGCCCTGCTGCCCCGACTGCTGGCCGGGCCGGTGGAGAGCGTGCTCAACGTCAACGCGCCCGACCTGCCGCACGGCCGGCTGCGCGAGGTACGGAAGGGGACCCTGGCCAGCTTCGGCCAGGTGCAGATGACGGTCGCCGAGTCGGGGTACGGGTTCGTGCGTACCTCACTCGAGGAGCCCGGGCAGGCCGTCCAGCCCGGCACCGACCTGGCCCTGCTGGCCGACGGGTACGCCTCGGTGACCGCGGTGCGGGCAGTGATCGAGGTCTCCGACGTCGACCTGTCCGGGCTCGGCGCGCCCGAAGGCTGACGCCACGAACCGTGACCGGGAGTCGGCGCTCAGGCGCCGGGGAGCACCTCGGGAGTCGCGGCGCCGGCGAAGTAGGGCTCGGGGGCGCCGAAGAGGCCGAGCAGGCCGGTGACCCAGAGCTGCCGGTGCACGAACCGGCTCGGCTCGGTCACGACCAGCTTCACGCCACTGACCTCGCAGGTCTGGAAGCCGGCGACCATCGCGCTGATGCCAACGGAGTCGATGAAGGTGACCAACCGCATGTTCAGCTCGATCCGGGACGGACGGCCCTTCGCGAGCACCTCCGCGATCGCCTCGCGGACCTCGTAGGCGGTGTCGACGTCGATCTCACCCCGCGGGGCGATCTGGATGACACCGCCCGACAGCACCGACTTCACGATCGACAGGCTCACGCGAGCACCTCCACTCGCCCGTTGACGGGCGCCTCATCAGTACGCGGGCCGCGACCGAGAGTATTCCTCCGACGGCCTCGGTCGCCACCCCTCGGGATGAGCAATTCGCGGATCGGGCACACCTGGGCAGCCCAATCCCGACCTTCTGGTTCCTATTTTCCCGATGACCGGGTTGCTCATTCTCCAACGATCGACCTGGCCGGCCGATCCGCCGCACCAGGGTAGCGGCCCGACGCCCGCCGGTCGCGCACCCCGCACGTCGGCGCGTTCGGTTGACCCCGCGGCCTAGCATCGGCCGGGAGTGCCCCCGACGGAGAGGATGATCGATGATCAGGAGACTGCTCGGGCTGGCCGGCGTCGGCACCCTGCTCGCCCTCATGCTGGCCTGCGGCTTCGGCGGCGCGGGCGACGACGATGACGACGACGATGACGACTTCGCCCGTGGGGCCGCGACCGTGTCGGTCCGCTGAGCGAACCCCCGGATGGTTTGCGCCGGCGCCCTGAGGGGCACAGGCGGGTAAGCGAACAGTCACGCGCCGGACAGCCGCCGGAGTCCGAAGTTGCCCCCGGGCTTCGGCACCCCGAGGAGGTAAGCACCATGTTCGGAACCACTCTGCTGGACCGCCGCAGGCCGGAGCGGATCGCGGATCAGGCGTGGCAGCACCTGGTCTCCGCCGTCAGCTCCGCCGGTGACAGCGTCCGGGACACCGCCCGGTCCGCCCGTCGCGGTGGCTCGGGCCTGGCCGGCGACGCCACCGACCTGGTCGGCTCCGCCGCCGAGGAGGCCCGTCGCCGGGCCACCCTCGCCTTCGACGCGCTCGCCGGCCGCCGTCCGGCGCCGCCCTGGACCCTGCTGATCAGCACCGCGCTGGTCGGCGCGGCTCTCGGCTGGGCCGCCGGCACCGCCGCCCGGGCCGCCGGCAGCCGCACCCGGGACGCCGACGAGATCGAGTTCGTCGACGTGGACCGGCCCAACTTCCCCGTCGGCCTGGACGGCTGAGCCGACGCACCCACCCCAGCCCGCGATCTTGCACTTGGGGGCCGTGTGCTGGGCGATTCGCCCTGTTCGTCAGGGCCGAAACTGCAAGATCGCGGGGGTGGGTCCGGGGCGGGTCACCCGGGAGGGGTGAGGGCGGGTCACCCTGGGCGGGATCAGGATCGGGGTTGGCGGGGTGCGTGCCGGTGGGTGCGCGCGTGCCGCGAATCCCTACCCGCGAAGGAGTGACCGATGGCCACCGCAACCGTCACCCGGACCGACCAGGACATCCAGACCGACGTCCTCGACGAGCTGACGTGGGAGCCCCGGGTACGCCCCAACGAGATCGGGGTGACCGTCACCGACGGCGTGGTGACGCTGACCGGGTGGGTGGACAGCTACGCCAAGAAGTGGGCCGCCGAACGGGCCGCGCACCGGGTGCCGCGGGTCCGGGCGGTCGCCAACGACCTGGCCGTCCGGATCGCCACCTCGGCCGAGAAGAGCGACCCGGAGATCGCCGTCGCGGCCACCCGCGCGCTGGAATGGGACGCGTTCGTGCCGATCGAGGCCCTCGACGTGACCGTGGCGGACGGCTGGGTCACCCTGCACGGCGAGGTCGAGTGGGAGTACCAGCGCCGGGCCGCCGAACGCGCGGTCGGCCGGCTGACCGGCGTACGCGGGGTGAGCAACGGCATCACCGTCCGCCCGGCGGTCCGGGCCGACGGCCGCGACCTGGCCGAGCGGATCGTGGACGCGTTGGCCCGCAACGGCGCGACCGAGGCCGAGGGGATCAGCGTCCGGGTGCACGGCGACACCGTCGTGCTGGAGGGCCTGGTGCACTCGGTGCCCGAACGCGAGGAGATCGAACGGGTCGTCTGGTCGGCGCCCGGCATCCGCGAGGTGCACAACCACGTCTCGGTGGGCCGCTGAGCGGGCCGGGCCGGGTGGCCGGCCGAACCACCCGGCCCGGGTGATCCCGGCTCACCCCCTGGGGAGCGAGCGTGGGACCCATGACTGATCCGAACGGGCTGATCAGACCCGGGCGCCCCGCGCCCGGCTTCACCCTGCCGGCAACCCCCGACGGACGACAGGTGGGCCCGGAGCAGTTCCGCGGCCACCCGGTCGTCCTCGCCTTCTACCCGGCCGACTGGACCCCGGTCTGCGGTGACCAGATGGCGCTGTACCAGGCCGCCATGCCCGAGCTCGAGCGCTACGACGCCGTGGTGCTCGGCATCTCGGTGGACAGCCGCTGGTCGCACCAGGCGTTCGCCGACAGCCGCGGGATCCGTTTCCCGTTGCTCGCCGACTTCGAGCCGAAGGGCGAGGTGGCCCGCCGGTACGGCGCGTACACCCCGCAGGGCCAGGCGGCCCGGGCGCTCGTCGTCGTCGACCGCCAGGGCACGGTCGCCTGGACCCAGCTCTCCCCGGCGGACGTCAACCCGGGCGTGGACGGCATCCTCGACGCCCTCGACCGGCTGGCGGCGGGTCGGCAGGTGGTGGCCGGATGACCACGCCACTGCAGGTCACCACCGCGAAGTTGCGGATCCCGGTGACCGAGACGGACCACGCCCGCGGGCCGGTGGACGCGGCGGTCACCCTCGTCGAGTACGGCGACTTCCAGTGCCGGTTCTGCGGAGCCGCGTACGCGAACCTGACCGAGGTGCTGCGCCAGCGCGCGGACCAGGTCCGCCTGGTGTACCGGCACTTCCCCATCGCCAACGTGCACCCGTACGCGGAGAGCGCGGCGGAGGCGGCCGAGGCCGCCGGGCGGCGCGGACGGTTCTGGGAGATGCACGACTGGCTCTTCGAGCACCAGGACCAGCTCGATCCGGTGCACCTGTCGCTCGGCGTCGAACAGCTCGGGCTGCCGCCCGACGAGGTCGACGCGGAGGTGGCCGGCCACGCGCACGCCGACCGGGTCCGGCGGGACTTCGTCGGCGGCATCCGCAGCGGCGTCAACGGCACCCCGACGCTGTTCGTCAACGAGGACCGCCACGACGGCGGCTACGACCTGGCGGACCTGCTGGCCGCGGTGGACGCCGCCGCGAACGCCTGACCCGGACCGGCCAGGCCGCCACGGCCGGCCAGGCCGCCACGGGCCGGCCACGCCGTCAACATCAACGGCCACGCCGTCAGATCAAGCGGAGCTCGCGGGCCCGCCGGACCGCCTCGCGCCGGCGGGTCGCGTCGAGCTTGCGGTAGATGTTGCGCACGTGCGTCTTCACCGTGTTGACCGACAGCGACAGCTCGCTGGCGATCTCCACGTTGGACAGGATGCTCTGCAGGTACCGCAGGATGGTCAGCTCCCGCTCGGTGAGCGGCTCGTCCAACGCCCGCTCCGGCCCGCCCGGCCGGTCCGCCGGCTCGTCCGCGCGCCGGGAGTCCGCGCCGCGCACCAGCTCGCTCACCGTCGGCCAGTGCGCCGTGCCGGAGTCCAGGTGGACGGCGAGCAGGTCGCGCAACCCGGGCTCGGCGCGGGTGAAGACCCGGCGGTAGCCGGCCGGCTCGGCCAGGTCGAGCACCCGCTCCACGAGCCGACCGGCCCGCCGGTCGTCGCCGCCGTCCCGGGCCAGGACCACGTCGAGCACGCCGGCGGCGAGGCGTACCGGCAGCGGCCAGGACTCCGCCTGCGGGGCCGACCAGTCCGGCAGCGCGTGCGCGGCGGCCCGGGGGTCACCGGCCCGCAGCTCCACCCGGGCCAGCGCCACCCCCAGCGCCGCCGCCTCCCCCGCGGGCCGTCCCGCGCCGCCGTCCACCGGCCCCAGCGCGTCGCGCAGCAGGCCACGGGCGGTGTCGAGGTCCCCGACGGTGGCGCGCAGCCGCGCCTCGGCCGCGATCAGCCAGGCGGTCAACTCCCCGGCCCCGGACCGCGCGGCCGATCCGCCCCTGCCGTCGGCCAGCCCCGACCGGGCCTCGGCCAGCGCTTCCCGGGCCTCGACCAGGGTCCGGAGGGCGGCGGCCGGCTCGCCGGTCTCGGCGAGCAGTTCCGCCCGGCAGAGCGCGGCCAACGCGGCGACGCCCGGCTCCCCGGCGGCCGGCGCGGCGAGGGCCAGGTTCGCCGCCGCCTCCGCCGGCTCGTCCCGGTGCAACGCCACCAGCGCCAGCGCCAGGTACGCGTGCCCGCAGTCCACCCGGCAGGACCACCCCTGGCAGGGCGGCAGGGCCAGCGCCTCCCGGGCACTCCGGTCGGCCGACCGCAGGTCACCCCGGACCGCGTCGAGCAGGGCGGACCGGCTGAGGCAGACCAGCTCGGTCCGGGGCCGGCCGGCCTGGCGCGCGGCGGCCAGCGCGTCGGCGAACCGGTCCCCGGCCGCGCGCGGCTCCCCTCGGCCAGCTCGACCAGGCCGACCGCCGTGCCGGCCGCGGCCCGGGCGTCGGCGTTCTCACCGGCCCCCGCACGCGGGTCGTCCCGGGGGCCCGGCGCCGTGCGGGTGGCCAGCAGCCGGGCGGCGGCCCGGCGTACCTCCGCATGGTCGCCGGCGAGTCGGGCCAGGGTGAGTTCCAGCGCGGTGGCCAGCCGCCGGAACCGGTCCCGGCGCGGCTCGGGCAGCGCGCGGGCGTGTTCCACGGCCCGCTGCAGGTGCCCGGCGGCGGCGGGCGCGTCCCCGGCGTACGCCCGTTCCGCCGCGCAGGCCAGCGCGAGCTCCGGGTCCCGGCGGACCGCCTCGGCCGGCGGGTGGGCGGGCGGCGGCGCGGCGGGCAGTTCCCGGTCGTACGGTGCCAGCTCCGGCCAGTGCCCGATGAGCAGCTCGGTGGCCCGGTCCCAGGCGCCCCCGGCCAGCGCGTGCCGCAGCGCCTCCGCCGGCCGGCCGTTCCCCGCGTACCAGTCGGCCACCCGGGCGTGCAGGTCGCGCAGCTCGTCGGCGGGGAGCCGGCCCAGCTCCTCGCGGAGCACGTCGGCCAGCAGGGGGTGGCAGCGGTACCAGGGTGGGCTGCCGCCGTCCTGCCGCAGGAAACCGCCGTCCCGGGCCAGGGCCGCCAGCAGCTGCCCCGAGTCCGACCGGCCGGTGACCGCGTCGGCCAGGTCGGCGCAGACGGCGTCGGCGACCGCGCCGCGCCCCAGCACGTCCCGGGCGTCCGGGGCGAGCGGGCCGAGCACCTCCTCGCGCAGGTACCCGGCGACGTCCGGCTGGTCGCCGCCGAACCGTTCCACCCAGCGGGCCGGGTCCGGCTGGGCGCGCAACGCCAACGCGGCGAAACGCAGCCCGGCCGGCCAGCCCCCGGTGCGGTCGACCAGCCGGGCCAGCGCGGCGGCTGGCAGCGGCACCCCGTGGGCAACCAGCAGGTCGGCCACCTCGTCACGGGTGAAGGCCAGCTCGTCCGGGCCGATCTCGGTCAGCTCCCCGGCCAGTCGCCAGCGGTGCAGGGCCAGCGGCAGGTCGGTCCGGGCGCCGACCACCAGCCGCAGCCGCTGCTCGGCGTGGCGCAGCAGGAACTCCAGCCCGGTCAGCGCGGCCGGATCGGTGACCCGGTGCAGGTCGTCGAGGACCAGCAGCACCGGACGTTCCCGGGCGGCCAGCGCCGCCGCCAGCAGTTCCAGCTGGTCGGGACGGGGCGGGGCGTCCGGCACCGGGGGACGGGGCCCGTCGTCCGCGGCGCCCTCGACGACCCCCCGCAGCGCCGCCGCCAGGTACGACCAGAGCCGCTCCCCGGTGTCGCCGGCCTCCACCGCGACCCAGGCGGGCGGCGGCTCGGCCGGGGACGCCCGCGCCCACGAGGCGAGCAGCGTGGTCTTGCCCCAGCCGGCCGGCGCGCGGACCAGGGTGACCGGGCCGGTCACCCCCTGGTCCAGCCGGTCCAGCAGCCGGGGCCGGACCACCACCGGTTCGGGCAGGACCGTGGGTGACAGCCGGGACGCCAGCAGCGGCGGCGCGTCGGCGGTCCCGACGCGGTCGCGGTCCTCCGGCATGCGGCCCCCTCCCCCGTCGCGTCCCGGCCGTGCGGCGAGCGGTTACCCGGCCCGCGCCGGTTCACCCCTTCGGGGCGAGCCGGCTTCACCCGGGCCGCCCCGATGCTGGACGTCCGCGGGCGGTCGGCTGCGCGTGACCGGCCGCCCGCCGACCCGCGACGAGGCGAGGGGCAGGTGGTACGGATGGGACGGCTGGCCCGGGGCGCGATCGCCCTCGCGGTGGCCGGGGCGGGGGCGGCGGGGGTCCGGGTGCTGGTCGTACCCCGGCACCGGAGCTGGCCGCGGGTCGCCGGCGCCGACCCGCGGCCCGCGCGGTGGCAGGTGGTGACCGTGGCCGGCCCGCCGGAGGCGGTGCTGCCCGGCGGACGCTGGCCGGAGCCGCTGCGCCGGCTCGACGGCGCGGTGGAGGTGCACACCCGCCCGGCCCCCGGCGGGCGCGGCACCGAGCTGGCCGCCCGACCGCTCGGCGACCCGCCGGGGCTGCCCGGCCTGGCCGCCCACCTGGTCGGCAACGACCCGGGGCTGCTGATCCGGCAGGCGCTGCGGGAGGCCAAGCAGCTCGCCGAGACCGGCGAGGTGCTGCGCGCGGACCGCTCGCGGCTGGACCGCCCGGGGGCGGCCGGGTGAGGGCGCTGTGCTGGGAGGGCGTCGACGCGCTGGCCGTACGGCAGGTGCCCGACCCGGAGCTGCGCAACGCCCACGACATGATCGTGCGGGTGCGGCGGAGCGCCACCTGCGGCGCGGACCTGCCGCTGCTGGGCGGGCGGATCCCGTTCCTCGCCGCCGGGGACGTGCTCGGCCACGAGTTCCTCGGCGAGGTGGTCGAGGTCGGCCCGGAGGTGCGCCGGCACCGGGTCGACGACCGGGTGGTGGTCTGCGCGGCGGTCGCCTGCGGCGCCTGCTGGTTCTGCCGGCAGGGCCTCTTCGCCTGCTGCGACAACGGCGGAACCGGCGCGGCGGCCACCGAGTCGGCCTGGGGTCAGCCCACCGGGGGCTGCTACGGCCACCCCGCCCCGCTCGGCGGCTTCGCCGGCAGCCACGCCGAGTACGTCCGGGTGCCGTACGCGGACGTGGGCGCGTTCACCGTGCCGGACCCGGTCAGCGACGACCGGGCGGTGTTCGCCTCGGACGCCGCACCGACCGGCTGGATGGGCGCCGAGCTGGGTGAGGTCGGGCCCGGTGACGTGGTGGCGGTCTGGGGGGGCGGGGGCGGTCGGGCAGCTCACCGCCGGAGCCGCCCTGCTGCGCGGCGCGGACCGGGTGATCGTGATCGACGGGTACGACGACCGGCTGCGCATGGTCGACCGGCACGTGGGCGCGGAACCGCTCAACTACCGGTACGTCGACGTCCCGGCCGAGCTGCGGGAACGCAGCGGCGGCCGGGGCCCGGACGTGTGCGTGGAGGCGGTCGGCATGGAACCGGAGCCGCCGGGGCTGCTCGCCGGCCGGCTCGGCGGCGCGGCGGACCGGCCGTTGGCGCTCCGCGAGGCGGTGCACGCCTGCCGCAAGGGCGGCACGGTGGTCGTCCTCGGCACCTGGACCGGGTTCGTCGACACGTTCCCGCTCGGCGCGGTGATGAACAAGGGGTTGACCCTGCGCAGTGCCCGGCAGCACGGGCAGCGCTGGATCCCGATGCTGCTGGACCGGATGGCCCGCGACGAGCTGCGCACCGAGCACCTGGCCACCCACCGGCTGCCGCTGGAGCGGGGCGCCGACGGTTACGCACTGTTCCGGGAGCGGGCGGACGGGTGCGTCCGGGCGGTCTTCTCCCCGTGATCGGTGCGCCGCCAGGTGGCACACTCGGCGGATGCGCGACGACCGCCCGTACGACCTCGTCCTGTTCGGCGCGACCGGCTTCACCGGCACGCTCACCGCCGAGTACCTGGCCCGGCACGCCCCGACCGGACTGCGCTGGGCCCTCGCGGGCCGCAACCCGGCCAAGCTGGCCGCGGTGCGGGACCGGCTCGCCGCCATCGACCCGGCGCTGGAGGGGCTGCCGCTGCTGACCGCCGACGTGACGGACCCGGAGTCGCTGCGCGCGGTCGCCGCGGGCGCCCGGGTGGTGGCCAGCACTGTCGGCCCGTACATCCACCACGGCGAGCCGCTGGTCGCGGCGTGCGCCGCCGCCGGCACCGACTACCTGGACATCACCGGCGAACCGGAGTTCGTCGACCTGATGTACGTCCGGCACCACGCCGAGGCGGTCCGCACCGGCGCGCGGCTGGTCCACGCCTGCGGCTTCGACTCGATCCCGCACGACCTCGGCGCCTGGTACACCGTCAAGCAGCTCCCGTCGGACGGGCCGATCACCGTGGACGGCTTCGTCCGGGCCGGTGGCCGGTTCTCCGCCGGGACGTATCACTCGGCGCTGACCGCGTTCTCCCGGACCGGGGAGATGAGCCGGGCCGCGAAGGCGCGCAAGGCGGTCGAGCCGCGCCCGGCGGGCCGCCGGGTGCGGGCGGTGCCCGGCAAGGTGGGCCGCTCGAAGGAGCTGGGCCGGTGGGTGGTGCCGCTGCCGACGATCGACCCGCAGGTGGTCCGCCGGTCGGCGGCGGCCCGCCCGGAGTACGGCCCAGACTTCCGTTACCGGCACTTCGCCGCGGTGAAGCGGCTGCCGACGATCCTGGTCGCCGGGGTCGGGATGGCCGGCCTGGTCGGGCTGGTGAAGCTGCCGCCGACCCGACGCTGGCTGCTCGGCCGGCTCGCCTCCGGTCAGGGGCCGACCGCCGAGCAGCGGGCGAAGTCCTGGTTCAGGGTGCGCTTCCTGGGTTCCGGCGGCGGCCGGAAGGTGCTCACCGAGGTGGCCGGCGGCGACCCCGGGTACGACGAGACCGCGAAGATGCTCGCCGAGTCGGCGCTCTGCCTGGCCTGCGACGACCTGCCGCCGACGTCGGGGCAGGTGACCCCGGTGACCGCGATGGGCGACGCGCTGCTGGACCGCCTGGTCAAGGCGGGGATCACGTTCCGCGTCGTCGACGAGGGCACGGCTTGACCCTCGACCGGGTTGAGGGCACAGGATCGGGCGTCGTGGAGAGCGAACTGCGCAGCATCGGCGAGCTGGCCCGGGCCAGCGGGCTGACGGTGAGCGCGCTGCGGTTCTACGACCGGTCCGGCGTGCTGGTGCCCGCCCTGGTCGACCCGGTGACCGGCTACCGCTGGTACACCGACGACCAGGTCGCCCCGGCCCGCCTGGTGGCCGGGCTGCGCCGGGTCGGCATGCCGCTGGCCGAGATCGGCGCCGCGCTGCGGCACCGGTCGGAGCCGGCGGTGGTCGGCCGGCTGCTGGACGCGCACCTGCGCCGGCTGGAGGACGGCCTGGCCGACGCCCGCCGTGAGCTCTCCCGGGTCCGTGCCCTGATCGACCCCGAGGAGTCCCCGATGGCCACCCGTCTCGTGCTGCACCGTGCCGACCTCGCCGCCGCGATCGACGCGGTCCGGTTCGCCGTCGGCGCCGACCCCGAGCTGCCGGTGCTGGCCGGAGTGCTGCTGGAGGTGGAGGCGGACGGCGGACGGCTGGTCGCCACCGACCGGCACCGGCTGGCGGTGGCCCGGACCGGCGGCAAGGTGGACGGCCCGGCGGTGCGGACGCTGGTCCCGGTGGACGCGGTCGACGAGCTCCGCGCCCTGCTGGACACCGGCGTCGGGGTGACGCCGGAGGCGCACCTGACCGTGGCGCCCGGCTCGGTCACCGTCTCGGTGGCGGGCCGGACGGTGGCCGCCACGCCCCTGCCGTACGACTTCCCGGACTACCGGCGGCTGCTCCGCGGTCTGGTCACCGGCGCGCCGGTTCACCGGGTGGCGGTGGACGTGGTGGCGCTGCGCGCGGCGATGACCGCCGAGGGCGCGCCGGTGCTGGTGAAGGAGCACGACGGGGTACGCGCCGAGGTGACCGTGCTGGGGTTGGACGAGGGCGGCGTGGTGCGGGTGGTCGGGCCGGACGAGGCGCCGGAGGCGGACGCCGTCCGGGTCGGGGTGAACCGGGAATACCTGCTCGACGCCCTCGACGCCGGCGACCGGGGGCAGCTCCTGCTGGAGCTGGACGGGCCGATCGCCCCGCTGGCCGTGCGCCGCCCGGACGACGAGCACGCCTTCTCCATCCTGATGCCCGTCCGGCTCTGACGGCCGGTCCCGGGTGCGGGACGGCCGGACGGGACCGCGACGGTAGCATCTGGTGGTCCCACCTGACTGCCTGGACGGAGGCGTACGAGCAGCATGCTCGACATGGAGTTGATCCGGAAGGATCGCGAGGCGGTGGCGACCGCGCTGGCGAAGCGTCTGGATCCCGCCGAGGTCAACCGGGCGCTGGACGAGATCCAGCGGCTCGACCAGGAGCGTCGCGCCCTGATCACGGAGATCGACGCCGAGCGGCAGCGCCGCAAGGCGGAGGCTCGGGCGTACGCGCAGGCGAAGCGGGCCGGCACCACGCCGGAGTCCGTCGCGCCGGAGGCCGAGCGCAAGCAGCTCGCCGAGCTGGAGTCCCAGCTGGACGAGGTGCAGTCCCGGCTGCGCACCACGATGAGCGAGCTGCCCAACCTGCCCGCCGACGACGTCCTCCCCGGCGGCAAGGAGGCCAACCGGGTGGTGAAGACCTTCGGCGAGCTCCCGGTGCTGGAGAAGGTCCGCGACCACGTCGAGCTGAGCCGGATGTTGGGCCTGGTGGACCACGAGCGGGGGGTCAAGCTCGGGGGCTCCGGCTTCTGGATGTACACGGGCATGGGCGCCCGGCTGGAGTGGGCGCTGATCAGCTGGTTCATCGACGAGCACGTCAAGGCCGGCTACGAGTTCCTGCTCCCGCCGCACCTGCTGCTGGACACCGCAGGCTTCGCCGCCGGCCAGTTCCCCAAGTTCTACGACGACGTCTACCACCTGGACCGGGAGTCGGCCCCACGCGGCCAGTTCCTGCTGCCCACCTCGGAGACGGCGATCCTCGGGGCGTTCCAGAACGAGATCCTGGAGACGGCGAAGCTGCCGCTGAAGGCGTTCGCGTACACCCCGTGCTACCGGCGGGAGGCGGCCGGCGCGCACTCCGACGAGCGCGGCACCGTGCGGGGTCA
This sequence comes from Micromonospora sp. NBC_00898, assembly GCF_045207895.1. Taxonomy (NCBI): domain Bacteria; kingdom Bacillati; phylum Actinomycetota; class Actinomycetes; order Micromonosporales; family Micromonosporaceae; genus Micromonospora; species Micromonospora sp. NBC_00898. The sequence goes on along the minus strand of NZ_CP108775.1, from coordinate 201,418 downwards.
CCAGTTCAACAAGGTGGAGATCTTCCAGTTCACCCTGCCGGAGCAGGCGGACACCGCGCTGGAGGAGATGCTCACCCACGCGGAGAGCCTGGTCGAGCGGCTGGGCTTGCACTACCAGCGGAGCCTGCTCTCGGCCGGCGATGCCAGCGCCGCGATGAAGAGGACCCTCGACATCGAGGTCTGGATGCCGAGCATGGGCAAGTACAAGGAGGTGTCGTCGGTCTCCTGGGCCGGTGACTACCAGGCCCGCCGGGCGGCCATCCGCTACCGCGAGCCGGGCGGCAAGCAGACCCGCTTCGTGCACACCCTGAACGGGTCGGCGCTGGCCACCAGCCGGCTCTTCCCGGCCATCCTGGAGCAGTTCCAGCAGCCCGACGGTTCGGTGCTGGTGCCGGAGGTGCTCCGTGACAAGTTGGGCACCGACCGGCTCACGCCGGTCCGCTGACCGCACGCGCCGAACGGCGGGCGTCGGGTCCTCCCGATCCCGCCGTTCGTCGTCCCCGCTCGGCTCGGCACCTCGCCGCGCGCACCCGGGGTCCGATCCGGGTCGAGGCTGACCGCCCGACCCGTTCCGGGTCGGATCCGGCTGGGGCCCGCCCCGGCGCCCCCGACGACAACATGTCCGCCAACGGTTATGACTGTCAGGCATAAATATGCCTGACAGTCATAACGCTCACGGAGACAGTGCTGTCCGCCGGCACCGCGGAGCGTGACGACCGGACCGATCCGGCGCGGACCACCGCCGTCAGCGCACCCGCTGTCCACGCATCCGCCGTCAGCGACCCGCCGCCACCGGCCCACCCGCAGCCGGCGAGGCCGACGCCGGCACGGGACCGGCAGCCACGCATTCGGCCGCCGCCCCGGGGCCTTCGGGCGCAGGGCCGTCGGGCGCCGTGCCTTCGGGTCCGCGTCCGTCGCTGCGGGCGGCGACCAGGGCCTGCTGGACCCGGGCCGCGGCCACCACGACCGGGTCGCCGAAGACGTCGTGCCGGCCCTGCGCGAGCCGGACCTCGTACCAGCCGTACCAGGCGACGTAGCCGCCGGCGACGACCAGCACCAGGCCGCTCAGCCGGGGCACGAGCGCGCCGGCGCCGCGCAGCCGGGCCACCACCTGGCCGCGCAGCAGCGCCACGCCGAGCGCGGCCACCGCGACCACCAGCCCCATGCCGATCGCGTACGCGCCGAACAGCGCCAGCCCGCGCAGCGTCGAGCCGGCCTGGAGGCTGGTCACCACGATCGCCAGGAACGGGCCGATCGTGCAGGTCAGCGCGTACGCCATGCCGAAGAGCGCCATGGACACCCAGGAACGGGTCAGCCGGGGCGCCCGGGCGAACGGGCGCGGGGCGGGCAGCCGCCGGCCGGCGAGCAGCCAGCAGCCGGCCGCGGCCAGCAGCACGCCGAGCGTCACGGTCGACCAGGGCAGCCGGGGGCGCAGCCAGTCCGCCAGCGGCGCCAGGGCCAGTCCGAACGCGCCGAAGACCACGGCGTACCCGAGGGTCAGCCCGGCCGTCGCGGTGAGCGCGCGGCCGACCGCGCCGCGCCCGTCCGGCGGTCCGGCGACCAGCAGCGACAAATACGCGGGCAGCATCGCGAAGCCGCACGGGTTCACCGCGCCGAACATCCCGGCGGTCAGCGCGAGCAGCAGCGGGGTGGTCACCGGCCGGCCAGCGCGGCGACCTGCCGGCTGAGCGACTCCCCGTCGAGGAAGCCGTGGTGGACGACCCGGCCGTCCCGGTCGATGATCAGGAAGGTGCTCTGCTCGACCACCTCGAACCGGCGCCACAACGCCCCGGCCCGGTCGTCGAGCTGCGGCGTGCCGGCCAGGTCGAACTCGGTGACGAACTCCTTCATCGCCCGCTGCTCACCCAGGCCGGCGACGCCGACGATCGGCACCGTGTCCCGGTACTTCGGCGCGATCTCGGCGACCGTCCACGCCTGACTGGCGCAGGTGGCGCACCAGGGCGCCCAGAACCACAGCACCACCGGCTTCCCGGCCAGCTCCGCGGCGGAGAACCACGTACCGTCCAGGGTCTTCGCGGTGAATTTCAGCGTCGCCGGCACCCGGGCCGGGACCACCGGCGCGGCGACGACGCCCACCGGCTTCCCCGGCGCCGGGCCGACCGCGCAGGATGCCACGCCGAGCAGCGCTGCGACCAGCGCGGCCGTGCTGACCAGGCGTCGGGGCCGGATCGCCCGGACCCGCAATGACGTGCGACGCGACATCGCGTCTCCTCTCGGTCGGCTACTCGGCCCTGGCGAGCCGGAGCGCGAGTTCGGGACAGACCTTGACCGCCTTGAGCGCGCCCTCCCGCAGCCAGGTCGGCACCGGGGTGGGCGGGAAGGCCGGGTAACCGTTGCCGTCGAGCCGGATGAAGTCCGGGACCACGTGCGCGCAGAGCCCGTGCCCGTCGCACCGGGACCAGTCCAGGGTGAGCTTCTGCGGGTTCGCGTCGGGCGCCCCGGGTAGCCCCATCACGCCCTTGACCCGCTTGCCGCAGCCCTCACCGGTGGTGTGCAGCCGCAGGTCCTCGGCGAAGACCTCCATCGCGGAGAGGGCGAACCGGGCGGTGCCGTCCGGATGGCTGCACGCGCCGCGCCCCTTCACGTCGCCGGCCGCGGCCCGGACGATCTCGATCGGGGCGCTGCCGGAGACCGCGAGGTCGACGGCGCGGGCCAGGTCGGGCAGGCCCATCTTGCACGGCCCGCACTGCCCGGCGGACTCGCCGGCCAGGTAGCGGACCACCTGGGCGGCCTCGCCGAGCGGGCAGGTGTCCCGGCCGAGCGGGACGATGATGCCGGCGCCGAGGGTGCCGCCGACGGCGGTCAGCCCCTTGCGGGACACCTCCGCCCGGTCCGTGACCTCGGGGGTGATCCACTTGCCGTGGTAGCCGCCCATCAGGATGCCCGGCCCGTCGGGCACCTCGCAGAGGTCGAGGATCTCCCGCAGCGGGGTGCCGGCGGCGCACTCCACCACGGCCGGTCGGGCCGCCGCCCCGGTGACGGTGAGCAGCACGCTGCCCGGTTCGTCGTCGGTGCCGAGCGCGGCGTACTCGTACGGGCCGAGCCGGGCGGCGACGGCCAGCTGGGCGAAGGTCTCGGCGTTGGAGAGCAGGGTGGGCAGCCCGCCGACCCCGGAGTCGCTGGAGCGCTTCTTGGTGCCGGGCGGGATGTGCGGCAGGCCGTTGATGCCGTTGACCAGCGCGCCGCCCTCGCCGGAGATGAACCGGTGCGGCACGGTGACGATCGTGGTCGGCACCGGCATCCGGCGTTCCTGCAACGCCTCGGTCAGCGACGGGCGGCCCACGTCGTCGTCGGCCACCCCGATCACGATCTCCTCGGCATCGAGCGCGTACGCGGCCAGGGCGGCGCCGTCGAGGATCAGGTGCGGCGCCCGGGTGAGCAGCACCTTGTCCTTCCAGCTCGCCGGCTCCCCCTCGGTGGCGTTGACCACCACCACGGCGGAGAGGCGCTGCCGCTCGCAGGACTCCAGCACGGCGCGCAGCTTGCGGGCGACCGGGAAACCGGCGCCGCCCTTGCCCTTGAGGTCGATGGCCTCGGCCAGCCGGAGCAGGCTGGCCGGTTCCATCGGCCCGATCGGGCCGTGCACCTCCTCGTGGGCCAGCAGGTCGAGCCGGCCGAACTCGGCGAAGCCGGCGGTGAGCCGGGGTTCGCCGACGCAGGCGACCGGCGGCACCGTCGTCCGCATCACTTCGCCTCACCCCGCAGCCCCGCCCAGTACGCCCCGTCGACCGCCTCCGCGCTGGCTCGACGCCGCCGCGACGACCGGCTCTCGCCGGAGGCCCGCAGCGCCCGCCGGGACGCGAGGTCGACCAGGGTGGGGGTGTCGTCGACGGGCGGGTCCTCCGGGACGTACCGGGCCGGCGGCCGCCAGTAGTCCGGCTCCTCCGGCACCTCGTCCTCAGCACTGTGCCGGCCGGCGCCGCTGCGCGGCGCCGCGGAGATCGGCCGTTCGCCGCTCTCCCACCGGCGCGGGCTGTCCCACGCCTCCTCCGGCTCGACCGGCCGCTGCGGCGGCGCCGAGTAGCGGGCGTCCACCTCGGCACGGGACCGGCGGGAGACGACCTCGTCCTCGTCCCGGTACCGGCGGGCGGCGGCCGGCGTCAGCTCCTCCTCGCGCGGACGTCGGGCCGCCGCCCGGACGGGTTCGCGCAGCGAGCCGGGCTCGGGCACCACGGGCACGGCGAACCGGTCGGGGTCGCTGCGGCGGGCGGTGCCGGCGGGCGCGGTCCACGAGTTGGCGGTGGTCTCCGCCCAGCCATTCTCGCGCCCGCGCCCGGCGTGGCTCTTCTCCTCCTCGCCGGAGCGGCGGCGGACCAGGCCGGCGAGCAGCCCCCGGCTCTCCTCGGCCGGCCTGCCGGCCATGGCCTGGTTCAGCGCGGCGGCCTGGTGCTGCTCCCGGGTGCGCTTGCCCAGGTGGACGGAGAAGCGGACCAGCAGCGCCACCACCACCAGCAGCACGCAGGCGAGGTAGCTGACCACCACCCAGGACTTCGCCGCCCGCCCGGCGTTGAGGCCGTGGACCAGGGCGAACGGCCAGGAGACGTACGCCATGGAGTGCAGCACGCGCCAGAACCACTTCGGACCGACCCCGGCGAAGCGGACCCGGATCAGGCCGGTCCAGAGCACGCTGACCATGAGGAAGGCGGCGACCGTGCCGAGTCCGACGTAGAGCCCGCGACCGCCGATGAACGGCACCACGGCGTCGGTCGGGCCGGCCCGGCCGATCGAGATCTTGGTGATGACGTGGCAGACGAGGCCGGCCACGCCGAGGATGCCGGTGGCCCGGTGCGCCGACTGGAGCAGCACCCGGTGCCGGATCTGCAGCACCAGCCGGTCGGTGGCGAGCAGTCCCATCATCACGGTGAGGCTGAGCGCGACCAGGGCGACCACCCCGGCGAAGAACTCGGTGAAGAAGAAGCCGTACGCGTACATCATGGTGCCCGCGCCGGCCAGTTCGACGCCGACCCAGGCGAGGGCCAGCGCGGACACGGTGAGCGCGACCAGCGCAGACCTCGACCGGGTCCGGGCACCTCGACTGGTGCTGGTGGTCCGGATGGTCGCCGCTTTCTCGTTCTGCTTTGCCCGGGCCATCTGCTCCTCGATCGTGTCTCACGGCGGCGCCCCCACCGGCCGACCCTGCTCCCTCCTCAGGTACGGAGCGGCGCGGCGAGCGGATCAGCCCGGTGGCGAATTTCTCGGCCGCCGGTTCGAACCATCCCGCTGCGGCGCGCGTGTAGCGCCGGAACGTCCGTCGGGCCCGGCTGGCCACCGTCACGCGCCGGGGCCCGTCTGACGCACTACGCAACGACGTATTTCCATCCGTTGACAGCCGTTGCAACGCGCTTGTAACCTTGCCGAAAATTTCAGTCCGGATTTGCAAGAACCCGGCACTGAGATCCCCTCCCCCGCGCCGCGCCACCCCCGTCCCCCGCACCCCCAGGAGTCCCGATGCATCGACACCGATGCCGCTCGGCGATCCTCGCCCTCGGCGTGATCGCCAGCCTGCTCGTACCGACCGCCGTGGCGGCTCCCCCGGCCGCCGCGGCCCCGTCCGGCAGCAAGAAGGTCATCGTCCAGCTCTTCGAGTGGAACTGGCCCTCGGTGGCCAGCGAGTGCACCAACGTGCTCGGCCCCAAGGGCTACGGCTACGTCCAGGTCTCCCCACCGCAGGAGCACGTCAACGCCAGCCCGTGGTGGGTGGCCTACCAGCCGGTCAGCTACCGGATCGAGTCCCGCAAGGGCACCCGGGCGCAGTTCCAGTCCATGGTGAACACCTGCCACGCCGCCGGTGTGAAGGTCATCGTCGACACCGTCATCAACCACATGTCCGGTCAGGACAACGGCGGCACCGGCTGGGCCGGCTCCTCGTACGGGCACTACGACTACCCGGGCATCTACCAGACCCAGGACTTCCACCACTGCGGTCGCAACGGCGGCGACGACATCGTCAACTACAACGACCGGTACGAGGTGCAGAACTGCGAGCTGGTCAACCTCTCCGACCTCAGGACCGAGTCGGACTACGTCCGTACGAAGATCGCCGGATACATGAACGACCTGCTCTCGCTCGGCGTGGACGGGTTCCGGCTGGACGCCAGCAAGCACATGCCGGCCGCCGACATCGCGGCCATCAAGGGCAAGCTCTCCCGCTCGGCGTACGTGGTGCAGGAGGTGATCTACGGCGCCGGTGAGCCGATCCAGCCGACCGAGTACACCGGCAACGGCGACGTGCACGAGTTCCGGTACGGCAAGGACCTCGCCCGGATGTTCAACAGCGAGCGGCTGGCGTACCTGAAGAACTTCGGCGAGGCCTGGGGCTACCTGCCCAGCGGCTCGGCGGTCGCCTTCGTGGACAACCACGACACCCAGCGCGACGGCGGGGTGCTGACCTACAAGGACCGCGGCGAGTACGCCCTGGCCAACGCGTTCATGCTGGCCTGGCCGTACGGCACCCCGGCGGTGATGTCGAGCTTCACCTTCAGCGGCAAGGACCAGGGACCGCCCTCGGACGCCAGTAACAAGGTCCGGAACACCACCTGCTACTCGGGCTGGGAGTGCGAGCACCGCTGGCGGGTGATCGCCAACATGGTCGCGTTCAACAACGCCACCCAGGGCGCCGCGGTGGCCAACTGGTACGACAACGGCTACCAGCACATCGCGTTCAGCCGGGCCGGCAAGGGCTACCTGACCATCAACGACGAGGACTTCGCGGTCACCGGCCGCTCCTACTACGCCGGGCTGCCCGCCGGCCGGTACTGCGACGTCATCCACGGCGACTTCAGCAACGGCTCGTGCAGCGGGCCGGTGCTCACCGTGGACTCCGCCGGCTGGTTCGCGGCGAACATCAACGCCCACGACGCGGTCGCCATCCACATCGGCGCGAAGCTGCCCTGACCCGGCCCGGCCGGCCCGATCCGACCGGCCCGAGCCGACCCGGAGGCCCCCGCCCCGCCTTTCTCGGAGCGGGGGTCTCCTCTCCTTCAGAGTGGTTTGGTGCCGCGCTCACTCGCCGAGCAGCCAGCCGTTCTCCTCGGCGATGCGCACCGCGTCGGCCCGGTTCCGGGCGCCGGTCTTGCCGATCGCCGCGGAGAGGTGGTTACGCACCGTCCCCTCGGACAGGTGCAGCACGGCGGCGAGCTGGGCGACCGTGCCGCCGCCCCGGGCCGTCCGCAGCACCTCGGTCTCCCGCTCGGTCAGCGGGCTGGCCCCGGTGGCCAGGGTCTCCGCGGCCAGGGTCGGGTCGACCACCCGCAGCCCGGCGTGCACCCGACGGACCGCGTCGGCGAGCTGCCGGGCCGGCGTGTCCTTGACCACGAAGCCGTTGGCGCCCGCCTCCATCGCCCGCCGCAGATAGCCGGGACGGCCGAAGGTGGTCACCACCAGCACCCGGCAGCCGGGCACGGCGGCGCGCAGCGCGGTGGTCGCGGCGATCCCGTCCAGGCCGGGCATCTCCACGTCGAGCAGGGCCACGTCGGGCGTGGTGCGGCGGGCCTCGGGGACCACCTCGTCCCCCCGCCCGACCTCCGCGACCACGGTGAGGTCCGGCTCGAGCGACAGCAACGCGGCCAGCGCGCCCCGGACCAGCGCCTGGTCGTCGGCGAGCAGCAGCCGGATCTGTCCGCTCATCGCCGCCCCACCCCCGCTCGCCGGCGGCTCGCCGCGCTCACCGGTCCACCGGCAGGGTGACGCGGAGCAGAAAGCCCGGTCCGTCCTGGCGACGGCCGACGGTGACGGTGGCGTCCAACCGCCGGGCCCGCTCGCGCAGCCCGACCAGCCCGTGCCCGTCCGGCCCGGGCGACGCCGCGGCCGGTCCCCGCCCGTCGTCGCGGACCTCGACCAGGCCCGGTTCCACCCGGATCACGCAGCACCGCGCCCCGCTGTGCCGGACCACGTTGGTCACCCCTTCCCGTACCGTCCAGCCGAAGAGCTCGTCCCGCTCGGCCGGCAGATCCGGCGCCGCGTCCGGCAGCTCCGCGGCGATGCCCGCGGCGGCGAGCGCGGAGCGGGCGCCGGCCAGCTCCCCGGCGAGGCTGATCCCCCGGTACGCCCCGACGGTGCCCCGCACGTCGGCGAGGGCCTCCCGGGCCAGCCGCTCCACGTCGGCGATCTCGGTGGCCGCCCGGGCCGGGTCCAGCTCCAGCAACCGGCCGGCCAGCTCGGCCTTCACCGCGACCACGGTCAGCGAGTGGCCGAGGATGTCGTGCAGGTCCCGGGCGGTACGCGCCCGCTCCTCGGCCACCGCCAGCCGGTGGATCTCCTGCTGGGCGGCCTGGAGTTCGCTGTTGCGCTGGGCCAGCCGGGTCACCCCGAACATGGCGAACGAGGCGAGCAGCACCGCGAAGACCACGGTGCCCTCCGCCTCCCAGCCGGGCACCAGCGCGGCCGCCACCGGCGGGGTCAGCGCGGCGAGGGCGACCACCACCAGCGCCTGCCGGCTCGGCAGCAGGAACACCGCCGCCGCCGCGACGAACACCAGCGTGGTCAACCAGTCGCCACCGGTCCCCGGGATGCCGGCCAGCCCGAGCGCGAGCAGCAGCGCCACGGCCCCCCAGGCACGAGCGGCGGGGATGCCCCGGTGCGCCTGCCGCCGGGCTCGCGCCCACTGGAAGACACCCACGTAGAACACGCCGAAGACGACCAGCGTCGTCGCGCCCAGCACCCGCCGCCAGAGCTCCGGCTGGTGCAGGGCGGCGAGCAGCGGGATGTTGAGGAAGAAGAGCCAGACCGCGGCCAACAGCCAGCCGGTGACCCGCCAGTGGCGGCTCACCGGCCGGGGCTGGTCCGACGGCAGGTCCATCCGGAACACGCTAACCTCCGTCGGTCACGGTCAGACGCGAGTGGTGTCCCGGCGGAAGAGCCGGGCCGCGCCAAGGCCGAAGAGTACGGTCCAGGCGGCCACGTTGCCCAGCGCCACCCAGTCCAGCCCGGTCCCGGTCAGCGGGGCCCGGGAGAGCTGGCCGACGCCGTAGACCGGGGTGAACTTGGCGATCTGCTGGAGCGCGTGCGGCAGCACGTCCAGCGGGACGAAGAGGCCGCCGAGCATGGCCAGGATCGCCAGGATCGGGCCCATGAACTGCATGACGTTCTCGGCCGGGGCGAGATAGCCGACGAAGAGCCCGAAGGCGGCGAAGACCAGCGAGCCGAGCCAGGCGGTGAGCCCGCTCACCAGCCAGACCTCGACGGGCAGCCGGACCCCGGCGGCCGCGCCGACGGCGAACTCCACGAGCACCGCGATCAGCCCGAGCACCATGGCGGTGGCCACCTTCGTCGCCACGTACGCGGCGGGGCGCAGCGGGGTGAGCCGGAGCTGTCGGCTCCAGCCCAGCGCCCGCTCGGTGGCCACCGCCGCGCCGGCACTGGTGGTGGCCACCATGGCGCCGTACACGGCGAGGCTGATCATGATCCAGCCGGTGACCGGGCGGCCGTTGGGCAGCTCCTGTCCCCGTTGCGGGAGTCCGAAGAGGAGGAAGAAGACCGCCGGCATGACGAGGATGAAGATCAGCGTCCGGCGGTTGCGCAACACCCGGCGGATCTCGATGGCCAGCACGGCGGTGGAGAACCCGCCCAGGGCGGGCGGCCGCCGGTCGGCGCGGGCGGCGGACGGGGCGGGGGCGGCGACGGTCATCTCAGGCTCCGATGGGCTGGGCGGTCGGACGGGCGGCGGTCGGGCGGTCCGTGGTGAGGCTGTCGGTGGTGAGGGCCAGGAACGCGTCCTCCAGGTTGCGGGAGGTGATCTCCACGTCCCGGGCGGCGGTACGAGTGAGCAGGTGCCGGGCGACCTCGTCCGAGTCGTCGGTGCGGACCAGCACCGCGTCGCCGCGTACCTCGACCGCCCGGACGCCGGGCAGGGCGGCGAGCACGGCCTGGTCGGCGCCGGGGAGGGTGGCCCGGACGACCCGGCCGGCGGCCAGGTTCTTGATCTCGGCGGTGGTGCCGTCCGCGACCACCCGGCCCTGCCGCACCAGCACGATCCGGTCCGCGTACGCGTCGGCCTCGTCCAGGTAGTGGGTGGCGAAGAGGATGGTCCGGCCGGCCCGGGCGTCGGCCCGGATGGCCTGCCAGAAGTCCCGCCGCCCCTCGACGTCCATGCCGGTGGTCGGCTCGTCGAGCACCATCAGGTCGGGGTCCGGGAGCAGCGCCAGGGCGAAACGCAGCCGCTGCTGCTGGCCGCCGGAGCACTTGCCGACCGGGCGGTCGGCGATCGACGCGATACCGGCCCGGTCCAGCACCTCGGCCACCGGACGGGTCCGGCCGTAGAAGCACGCGGTCATCCGGACCGTCTCGCCGACGGTGAGGTCCTTGAGCAGCCCGCCGGTCTGCATCACGGCGGCGACCCGGCCGAGCCGGACCGCGTCGGCGGGGGTGCCGCCGAACAGCCGGACCCGGCCGGCGTCCGGGCGGGCCAGCCCGAGCAGCATGTCCACGGTGGTGGTCTTGCCGGCGCCGTTGGGGCCGAGGAAGGCCACCACCTCACCGGGCTCGATCCGGAGGCTGAGCCCGTCGACGGCGGTCACCGGGCCGAAGGTCTTGGTGAGTCCGGCCAGTTCGACGGCCGGTGCGGTGTCGGTCATGACAACGATGTTCCGGCGAGCGGTTGGTCCGTTCCCGGAGCGGGCGTCACCTTCGGACCGTGACATTTGTCAGGGCGTCACAGGTGCGGGGCCGGCCGCACCGGGTAAGCGCCTGCGGTCCACCGCGCGGAACATAGGGGAGGAACGCCATGGCCAGCGCGCCGACGGTACGGGTCGACACGATCGTGCTCATCCACGGCCTCTGGATGACATCCCGCAGCTGGGAACACTGGGTCGACCGGTACACGGCCCGGGGCTTCCGGGTGCTCGCCCCGGCGTGGCCGGGCATGGAGGGCGACGTGGAGGCGCTACGGGCGGACCCGACACCGATCGCCGGGCAGCGGCTCGCCGACATCGTCGACCATTACGCCGCGATCATCCGGGAGCAGCCCCGCCCCCCGATCATCATGGGCCACTCGTTCGGCGGCCTGGTCACCCAACTGGTGGTCTCCCGCGGGCTCGGCGCCGCCGGGGTCGCAATCCACCCGGCACCGGTCAAGGGGGTGCTGAAGCTGCCGCTCAGCACGCTGCGCTCCGGGTTCTCCATCCTGCGCAGCCCGGCCAACCGGCACCGCGCGGTGCCGTTCACCGCCGACGACTTCGCGTACGCCTTCGGCAACACGATGAGCCGCGAGGACTCCGACGCGGCCTGGGAGCGGTACGCCGTCCCCGCTGCCGGGCACGTCTTCTTCGAGGACGCCTTCGCCAACCTGGACCCGAACTCGGCCACGACGGCCGACACGCACCGGGACGACCGGGCTCCGCTGCTGCTGACGACCGGGAGCGAGGACCACGTGGTGCCGCCGTCGCTGGCCCGGTCCGCCGCCCAGCTCTACCGGCCCTCCCGGGCGGTGACCGCGTACCACGAGTTCCCGGGGCGGTCGCACTTCGTGGGCGGCGAGCCGGGCTGGGAGGTGGAGGCCGACTACGCGCTGGACTGGGCGGTGGAGGCGGCCAACACCGTCTCGCCGACCGTGGTCGGCGAGGCGCCCCGCCGGTGAGCCGCCGAGTTACCCAGCGCCCTCAGCTCAGGCACCGGAATCCGTGGCCAGCTCTCTCGTCCCCCGGTCAGCCGGCGAGACCTGGCGTGCCGGGCGGTGATGTGCCTGTCGGCCCAGCTTTCGCCACAGGAACTCCAGCGTCAGCGCCCAGACGAAGGCGCGTTGCTCGCTGTTCGCCGCCGCGCCGTGCCCGCCCTCGACGTTCTCGTAGTAGGCCACCTCGTGGCCGTGCTCGCGCAGCCGGGCCGCCATCTTCCGGGCGTGCCCGGGATGCACCCGGTCGTCGCGGGTCGAGGTGACGAACAGGACCGGCGGGTACGACCGGTCACCGCGGACGTGGTGGTACGGCGAGTACTGCCGCAGGTGGGCCCAGTCGGCCGCCCGGTCCGGGTCGCCGTACTCGGCCATCCACGATGCGCCGGCCAGCAGCCGGTGGTACCGCCGCATGTCCAGCACCGGCACGTGCGCGACGACCGCGCCGAACAGCGCCGGGTAGCGGGTCAGCATCACCCCCATCAACAGCCCGCCGTTGCTGCCCCCCTCGATGCCGAGCCGCGCCGGCGTGGTGATCCCGCGCGTCACCAGGTCGGCCGCCACCGCCGCGAAGTCCTCGTACGCCCGGGGCCGGTTCTCCCGCATCGCGGCGCGGTGCCACTCCGGGCCGTACTCCCCGCCGCCGCGGATGTTCGCCACCACGTACGTGCCGCCCCGGGCCAGCCAGCCCCGGCCGATGACCCCGCTGTAGTGCGGGGTCAGGGAGATCTCGTACCCGCCGTACCCGGTGAGCAGCGTCGGCCCGGCCGGCGCGTCCGGATCCCCCACCACGAAGTACGGCACCCGCGTGCCGTCGACGGAGGAGGCGAAGAACTGGCGGACCGCCAGGCCGTCCGTGTCGAAGAACGCCGGCTCCCGCTTGAGCGTCTCGACCGCGCCACCGACCTGTCCGAGCCGCAGCGTCGCCGGTTGCAGGAACCCTTCCGAAGCGAGCAGGTAGGCGTCGCTGCGGTGCGGGTCGGTGACCACGATCCCGCTGTGCTCGAGCTCCGGCACCCCGGCGAGCGGCTCCCGCCGCCACCCCGTCTCGCCGGGCGTCAGTACCTCCAGCCGGCTCTGCACGTCGGCGAGGGTGGCCAGGATCAGGTGGTTCCGGGTCCAAAAGTAATGGCTCAGCGCGGTGCGGTCGTCGGGCCAGAACAGCACCGTCAGCTCCCGCCCGCCGGCGAGGAACTCGTCGAACCGGGTCGCCAGCAGCGCCCCCGGCGGATGCGTCACCCCGCCAACCGTCCACGGCGAGCGCGGCCGGATCACCAACCATTCCCGGTGCACGTCCCAGTGGGCGTCCTCCGGCACCTCAAGCCGGGTCAGCTCGCCGGTCCCGGTCAGCAGGTGGTTCTCGCTGCGGTAGAAGTCCAGGCCGCGGCCCACGAAGTCGCGCTCGAAGCCGGGCGTCGAATCGTGCGAGGCGTAGACGCCGACATCGTCCGCGCGCCCCTCGTAAACGACGTCGGCCGCGGCCAGCGGCATGCCTCGCCGCCACCGCTTGGCGATGCGTGGGTACCCGGACGAGGTGAGCGATCCGGGCCCGAAGTCCGTGCCGACGAAGATGTGGTCGGCGTCGATCCAGCAGACCACGCTCTTTGCCTCGGGAAGCGTGAAGCCGTCCTCGACGAAGGCGCGGCGTCCCAGGTCGAACTCGCGCACCACGACCGCGTCGGCACCGCCCCGGGACAGGCTGATCAGGCAGCGCTCGTAACCGGTGCGCAGCACGGTCACCCCGCTCCAGACCCAGTTCTCGCCCTCCTCGGCCGCCAGCGCGTCGACGTCGAGCAACACGTCCCACTCGGGCTCAGGCCGGCGGTACTGGTCGAGCGTCGTCCGCCGCCAGACCCCCCGCGGGTGCGTCGCGTCCCTCCAGAAGTTGTAGTGGAGGCGATCCCCGCGCCACCCCGGCCAGGGGATGCGGTCCTCGGCGTCGAGCACCTGCCGGAGTTCGGTCCGCAAGCCGGCGAATGCCTCGCCTGCGGTCAATGCGGCGACGGTCTCCGCGTTGCGGTCCCGCACCCACCCGGCGGCGTCCGCGCCATCAAGATCTTCCAGCCAGAGGTACGGGTCATCGCCCTCGTCGGTCAGCCTCGCCACCTTCGCAACTATCCCGACCGGCGACCCGCATCCGTGTCGGATGTCAGCATGGCGACTCAGCGGGGTCTGATATCCAAAACGGCACAGATTGATATCATCGGCGAGTATCGCCGACCAGAGGAGGCACCCGTGAGCCGGACGATCCTAGATGTCGATGACGAGCTACTCGCCGAGGCCGGCAAGATCCTTGGCACCACGACGAAGAAGTCCACCGTCAACGCCGCCCTCAAGGCTGTCGTCGACCGCGAGAAGCGGCGGCAGTTCGCCGACTGGCTCAAGAGCGGAGGGCTGCCCGATCTGACGGGTCCCGTCGAGGCGGCCAAGCCGGACGCAGCGTGAATCACGAGCACTACCTGCTGGACAAGTCAGCCCTCGCCCGCTGGCCCAAGCCACGCGTGGCTCCGGTGCTCGGCGAACTCTCCGACCGCGGGCTGCTCGCGGTGTGCGGGGCGGTCGAGATCGAGGTCATCCACAGCGCCCGCACCGCCAAGGACGCACAGCGCGCCCGGTGGTTGCTGAGCGGCTTCCGGTGGCTGGCCATGCCCGACGAAGTCTGGGATCGAGCGATCGACATCCAGGTGCAGGCGTTGCACAAGGGCAACCACCGGGCCCTGTCCATGGCGGATCTGCTGATCGCCGCCACCGCCGAGCGACACGGAGTCACCGTCCTGCACTACGACGGCGACTTCGACCTGATCACTGCGATCACCGGCCAACCCACCACCTGGGTGGCCCCCGCCGGCACCGCCGACTGAGCACACCGTGCGCGGCGCAGCTCACTCCAGCAGGCTCCTGATGTCGCCCACGGTGAGCTGCGCGGAGGCGAACTCGCCGCCGTCCAGGACGCTGCTGAAGAGCTCCGCCTTACGGGCCTGCAACGCCATCACCTTCTCCTCGATGGTGTCCTTGGCGACCAGCCGGTAGACCATGACGTTGCGGGTCTGGCCGATGCGGTGCGTCCGGTCGACCGCCTGATTCTCGGCGGCCGGGTTCCACCACGGATCGAGCAGCAGGCAGTAGTCGGCCTCGGTGAGGTTGAGGCCGAAACCGCCGGCCTTGAGGCTGATCAGGAAGACCGGGTTGCCGCCGTTCTTGAACTCATCGATCACCGCGGCCCGGTCACGAGTGCTCCCATCCAGATAGCTGCACCCGATCCCGGCCGCCTCCAGCCGCTGCCGGGCCGCGTCGAGGAAGCGGGTGAACTGGCTGAACACCAGGCTGCGGTGCCCCTCGGCGACCAGGCTGGAGATCCGATCGGTGAGCACGTCCAGCTTGGTCGCCGGCACGTTCTGCTGCGTTGGGTCGACCAGCGCCACGTCGAGGCTCGCCTGCCGCAGCAGGGTCAACGACCGGAAGATCTCGAACCGGTTCTTCTCCAGGTCGCCCAGGAGACCGAGGACCTTCTGCCGCTCCCGCTGCAGGTACGCCTGATACACCCGGCGGTGCCGGCGATCCAGCTCCACCTCGATGACCTGCTCCTGCTTGGCCGGCAGGTCCGTGGCCACGTCCGCCTTGCGGCGGCGCAGCATCAGCGGCCGGATCCGGCGGCGCAGCTGGGCGAGCCGCTCCGCGTCCCGCTCCTTCTCGATCGGGTTGCGGTAGTACTCGGTGAACCGGTCGGCGCGGGGCAGCAGCCCCGGTGCGGTGATCGAGCAGAGCGCCCAGAGCTCGCCGAGGTGGTTCTCCATCGGCGTGCCGGTGATCGCCAGCTTGAACGGGGCCGGCAGCAGCTTCGCGCACCGGTGCGCCTGGGACTGCGAATTCTTGACGAACTGTGCCTCGTCGAGGATCAGCCCGGCCCAGTCGAGGGCGCGGTAGTCGTCGTACTCCAGCCGGAACAGCGTGTACGAGGTGACCACGATGTCCGCACCGGCCACCGCCTCGGCCAGGGGGGCGCCACGCCGCGCCGCGGTCTGGGTGACCGCCCGGACGTCCAGCTCCGGCGTGAAGCGGGCCGCCTCGCTCGCCCAGTTGGCGACGACGCTGGCCGGGGCGACCACCAGGAACGGCGACTCGGCGCGCGCGTGGCAGATCAGCGCCAGCGTCTGCAGGGTCTTGCCGAGCCCCATGTCGTCGGCGAGGACACCGCCGAGGCCGTGATCGTGCAGGGTGGCGAGCCAGCGGAACCCGTCGCGCTGATACGGGCGCAGCTGCGCGCGTACCCCGGACGGGACCTGCTGCTCGGCGGCGGGTTCCGCCTCGCTGAGCGCGCGTACCGACCGCTGCCAGGCCGCGGCCTGGCCGGTGACCTCGCCCAGCTCGGCCAGCTCGTCCCAGAACCCGGCCTGGAACCGGCCGACCCGCAGCACCCCGGGCGGGGCGTCCGCGAGCGCCCGCGACTCGGCGATCAGGTCCCGCAGCTGCTGGAACTCCGGTCGTTCGAGGGTGAAGTAGCTGCCGCTGGGCAGGATCAGGAACTGCTGTTCCTGGGCCAGCGCCGCGAAGAGCTCGACGAAGTCGACCTCCTCCCCACCGATGCTGACCCGCACCGACAGGTCGAACCAGTCGTGCTCGCCGGGCCCGCCGCCGTCCGCGAAGGTGATGGTCGGCGCGGCGAGCGTCTCCTGGTAGTCGGGGAGCGCCCCGTCGGGCGGCACGACCAGCTCGACGCCGTCGAGCTCGGCCAGTCGCGGCGTGACGTCGGCGACGAACCGGATCAGGGCGTCACCGGCGAGGCTCACCGAGGCGGCCAGCCGGAGCCCGGTCGGCGACGGCTCCAGGAGCTCGGGCACCGGCTTGGCGATCAGCTCGACGACCCGCCGCAGCAGCTCCTCACGGCGCTCATCCGCGACGGCGGTCACCCCGTCGCGCAGCGGCTCGGGATGGCGCCGGCCACCGACCTCCCGGTGCCACTCCCAGTCCACGCGGAGACGGTGATCGGGCTCGGGGCTCACCGTGGCGATCAGGGTGACCGGCCCGGCCGCCGGAAGCTCGATGGCCGGATCGGCGGCGAGCACCTCCACCTGGCGGAGCAGCTCGGGGTAGAAGCGGTCGAAGAACCGCTGCTCCTCGGCGGCCGGGATCCGGATCGCCGGCCCGGCGAGCGCCCGCACCGTCTCCGGCGGTATCGCCCTGGCCAGCGGCACCAGCCAGAGTGCCGGTACGCCGGGGCGGGCGTCGGCCCCACCTGGCTCCTCCCACCCGGCGAGGCCGTGTGCCGGTTCGCCGACGAGGAGCACGCGCGACACGGGGATCGGCGCGCCGCCGGCCGACAGGGTCGGCGCCAGCAGCAGCTCCCCGTCGGCCCGGCCGACCTGCACCGAGAGGCGGGCCGGACGGCCCAGCACGACCGGCCCGGCGCGCTTGCCGGCCTGCACCAGCGGCAGCCCGGCCTCGTCCGCCTCAGCCAGCAGGTCCCAGATCCGGCGGCTGGCGAAGTCGTGCAGCGCGACCGCCGGCCGTTGGCCGCCGTAGTAGTGGTCATAGACGTCGATGTCCATGGTCGCCAGTCGAGCGATCTCGACGAGCAGTCGCCGGTGCCGCTCGACCAGCGTCGACCGGCCGAGATGGGCGTAGCTCAACGTCGACCAGCTGATCCCGGACCGCACCCAGCCGGTGCGGCCCGGCACCACCGGCCGCAGCTCGACGTGGAAGCCCGCCGCGTCGTCCGCGCCCTGCGAGACGACGTCGAACTGCAGGCCGAGGCCCGGCTGCTCCGACTGCACCACAGCAGGCGGCGGGGCTACGTCCCGGACCAGCGCCGAGACCGCCCGCTCCCAGCTCGCCGCCGGCCGCGCCCGGCGGCTTCTGCGGGGCGCGGCCTCGGTGAGCGTCGCGAGCACCAGTGCGGCGGGGTGGGCACAGCCGGCCTCCCCGCAGGTGCACGAACCATCCATCGCCTCGACCATGCCGTCGGCGCCCAGCCGCACCGTCGCCGCCACCCGTCCGGCTCCGCTGCGGTCGAGCCGCCCGTTCCCCTGGCCGGTTTCCGGATCCCACTGCACGTCGACCAGCTCCCCGCGCTCGAGCAGCTGCCGCGCCCGCACGAAGGTCCGGGAGCCGACAAGCTCATAGAGCACGGCCTCGGCCGGACTCAACGCGAGCTTTGCCATGATTCAATCCCTTCGCTGGATCACCGTTTCCGGGCGCCCAGCAACGGTAGCCGCCATTCGACAGGCGAGCGTCACCGCGCCGTGCGCCTACCTTTCAACCCGTCGGCGATGACGCCCGGCCCGACGACTCGATCCAGTCGTCGGCGAGCCACAGCGACTGGCTCCCTGGTGAGGTCAGCGGCAACTGCACCCCGTCCAGCACCGCCGGGTCGGGGCGAAGCGCCGGCACCAGCAGCAGCCGGGCCACCGGCCGGGGCCGGGTCGGGTCGGCCAACTCCTGGAGCAGCCCGACCTGCCCGTACCGGGCCAGCGGCGCCGCCTCGGTGATCAGCACCGCTCCGTCGGCGGCGGCGATCGCCTCGCTGAGCGCCGGCACGACCTAATGCCGGACCAGGTCCACCAGGCTGCGGAAGTCCGCGTCCAGCGGCGAGCCGTTGTCTGCCGCCACGATCGCCTCCGGCGACCGTCAACTCGCTGCCGGCGGGCAGCACGGCGCGCAGCGCCCGCGCCTGGGCGAGGATCTCCTTGCGGGTGGCGTCCAGCATCCCCTTGGCCCGGGTCAGCGCCGACGGCTCCGCGTCCAGCAGCTCGCCGACGGTGTGCAGGCCGAGCCGTTCCAGCGCCGAGCGGGCCCGGGCGGTCAGCTCGGTGACCTCCAGCGGCGACTCGCGGGTCAGCCCCACCACCGCCGGGACCGGGCCGACCGGGGTCACGGCCGGCTGCGGGACCTGCTGGAAGATGGCCCGCCAGGCGTCGGTCATCTCGTCGACCGTGTCGAACCGGGCCGCCGCGTCGCGGGCCAGCGCCCGGCCGAAGAACTCCACCAGCCGGTCGGCGACCGCCGGGTCGAACGCCGCCGGGTCGAGGGTCACCTCGTCGCTGATCACGGCCGGGTTGGCGTTGTCGCCCCACTGGGGCAGCACGCCCGTCGCCATCTCGTAGAGGACGACGGCCGCCGCGAACCGCTCGGCCGCCGCGTCGAAGCGCAGCCGGCGCGGGGGGCCGAGGAACGGATCGAGGTAGCCGACCGTGCCCGCGCCCAGCTGGTCGGCGGGGGCCGACGACAGCGAGAAGTCGAAGACGCACAGGTGCGGCTGCTTGTCCTTCGGCCGGGGCCGGGCCGCCAGGTTGGCCGGCTTCAGGTCACGGTGCCAGACACCCTGGCTGTCCAGGTAGTTGACGATGTCGAGCAGGTCCCGCCCGTACCGCTCCAACAGGTCCAGCGCGAGCCGGCCGCCGCGCAGCTCCTCGGCGAGGGTCCGCGGCCCGGCGCTCTCCATCAGCAGGGCGGTCCGGCCGCCGACCCGCACCGGGCCGTCGACCAGCGCGGCCACCTGGGGGTGCTTCAACCTCGCGAGGGTACGCGCCTCCGCCGTCAGCCGTTCCTCGTGCTGCTCGTCGCGGGCCACCTTCAACACCAGCTCGCGGGAGGCCCCGCCGGCCCGGGTGACCAGCAGGGCGACGGCGGTGGCCCCGGAACCGAGCCGGTCCTTCACCTCCAGGCCGCCGTCGAGCAGGTCGCCCCGGTGCGCGGAGAGCGGATCGGCCACCGGCTCCGGCTCCGGTGCGGTCAGCTCCTCCCAGACCTTCTCCAGGCCGGCGCGGATCGCCGACACTCCGGCCAGCCGCTGCCCGGGATCGCCCCGGGTCGCGTCGTAGACCAGCTTGACCAGCTCAAGTTGCATGCCGTCGACGGCGGCGTCCAGGTGCAGGCCGCCGTCGCGGACCGCGGCGACCAGCTCTTCCGGCGTGGCGGCCGGGGCCGCCCCGGCGAAGATCCGGTACGCCAGCGCGCCGAGCGAGAACACGTCGAGCTGGTGACCGGGCAGGCGGGCGGCGTTCTCGGCCTCCGGCGCCTGGTAGCGGCGGACCTCGTCGTCGAAGAACAGCTCCAGGCTGGCCGGATCGCTCGACGGACCCAGTCGGGTGAGCTGGGTGCTGCCGCTCAACCGCCCACCGGTCTGCCAGTCCGTCACCACCAGCGTCGGGCGCGACCCTTCCGGGTCGCCGACATAGACCGCCCGGGGCGAGAGCGCCCGGTGGGCCAGCCGGCGGGAGTGCGCATAGTCGATGATCTCGGCCAGATCCTGCACCAGTTGCAGCCGCTGGGCCAGGGTCAACGAGTCACCGCGGCGCAGCAGCCACTAGTCGAGGCGTACCCACTCCTGCTGGTGGTCGAAGACGACCGCGGGGCCCCAGGCGTGCTCGACCAGGTCGTGCGCCCGGGCCACCCCAGGGTGGTGGATGCCCTGCAACAGTCGGAACTCCCGCTCCGCCGCCCTGCGGATGGCCGGCACCTCGTGCTCCGCGGCCCGGCTGGTCAGGTAGAACCGCACCCGGCGCACCAGCGAGGTGTCCAGGGCGTGCCCGGCGAGGAAGTCCTGCCAGCCGAGCCCCTCCGCGAACGGCTTGGGGTGCAGCAGCAGTTGGCCGATTTTCCGGCCCGCCACCGACGGCCGGATTTTGGCGCCGCGGACCAGCTCGACGATCTGCCGCCCGCGCGCCTCGTCCACCCGGTGCGCCGGGTTGCGGGGCGGCGTGATCAGCAAAATCCTTGAGGCCGGGCAGCCCGGAGTCGTGCCCCTCCAGGCCGTAGACGTGCTGGCCGCCGATCGCGTCCAGGCTCGCCCGCATTCCCCTGGCGTGCAGGAACACCGCCGCGCCGACGTAGGGCGACTGGCCCTCCCGGCCGTGCTGCCGGGCGTAGTAGCGGATCAGGCTGGCCAGCCGCTTCGCCTTGCGGTTGGCCAGGATGTACGGGTTGTCCTCGGGAATCAGCCGGGAGTTCGGTGCCCGGCGCACCCACTGGGTGCCGTCGCCGCGGATCTCCCCCTGCCAGTGCTTCAGCTCCAGCACGTAGAGCCCGCTGGGGGTGAGCACCAGCGCGTCGACCTCGTTGATCGAGCCGTCGGCGCCGACGAACTCGACGTTGGCCCAGACGCGGAACGGGTCGGCGTCAGGCAGGTAGCTGGCCAGCTCGCGTAGCCCGTCCTGTTCCCAGGTGTAGGAGCTGGCGTTGATCTGCTCCCAGCGCGGCGAATTCTCACGCATGCGCCGCCCCCTCCACCCTGGCCGTCGGTGTTCCGGCTCAGCTTTCGCACCTTACCGGTCGCGTGCCTGGTCAGTGGAACGCCGTCAGCCAGCACGACCGCCCAGCACTTTCCGCACTTGTTCGAACACGTTCCGCATCAATAGACTTCCGTCGACGCACTTTCCCGTCCCCTCCGGGAGGTCGCCTTGGGCACATCGACCCGTCTGCTCGGCCCGAAGAACGGCGGATGGACCGGCGCGAAGGGCCGGTTGACCAAGTGGACGCCCGATGAAGACAGTCGGCCGAACTCACTCACCGAGGACGGCCGGCGTGCCGCCGAGGAGGTGGCGGTGCAGTTCCGACGCGCTCTCCGCGAGGCGCTCCTCGAAGACCCGGACCGGTTCGGCCTACGCAACGCCACCCAGGACGCTGGAAAGCGGCTCATCACCGCCCTCGACGAGCTGCGCCGGCCCGATCCCCCGATGCTCCAACACCTTCAGGATCTGACCTCAACCACTTCGGCGGACGAATTCGTGCGCCGTTTCGTCAACGAGGTCGGCGGAGACGGCCGACTCATCGTGGACGCCGCCGTCCGGCGTGCCGCGCGCCGCCCCGCCGAACGCCTGACCGCACCAGACGGCCCGCTCGCCGACCCAGCTCGCCCCGGAGCGGGTCACCGGCGAGCTGTTCTGCACCCTCTACCGGTTGTTCTTCGGCGAGCTGGTCGGCGAATTCGTGCACATCCTGATCGCGGAGAACATCAAGCTCGCCATGCCGGCGCTGATGGTGCTCGACCCCACCGACACGGTCGCCGGCTTCGCCGCCGACCAGATCGTCAAAGTGCTGCCCGACCTCTGCGCGGAAGCGACGGCACGTGAACCCGAACGACCACGCCTCGCCGACGTCGCCCGGGAGCTGCTTGTCGACACCGTCACCGAAGCCCTGGGCCTCGGGGACACCGGTCTTGAGTTGGTGGCATGAGCCCCGCCCGCCACGCCTATCAATACGCGACCAACGGCCGCTCGGGCGTCGAGCGCGGCCGGGAGCCGATCGACCCGACCCTGCTCGCGCCGGCAGATGGCCAACTGCAAAGGCATGCTGAGGTGACCCGCGACCGACCGGTCTGGGCGCAGGACCTGTTACAGGTCGCTCGGGCCGTCTTTCTGGCCGACAAGCTGTCTCTGCGGGCCGAGACCGACGACCGGTGGACCAGGCGCATCGATCTTTCCGTCCAGGTGGCGCATGCCGATGTGTGGACGGAGGTGGCGCTGACGCTGTTGAACCGGCTGACGGAGACGCTGACCGCGGACCGCTGGACCATCCGTGTGCATCCGGGCGCGGCTGTCTGGCCGCAGCAGGACACCCTGCTCGCCACCTCGAGGGTCGAGGAGGCGGCCCTCTTCTCCGGTGGCCTGGATTCCTCCGCATACGCGGCCGAGCGGTCCCGGGCGTCGGCCGGCGACCTCCTGCTCGTTTCCTACTACGAACCACAGTGGGGGACGCAACAGGACCGGGTCCTCACCGCGATCCGTCGCTCGTCACCGAGGGACATCTGGCAGTTCAAGGCGTCACAGCAGGTCCGAGCCCAGCACAGGGAGCTCGAACCGTCGGCGCGTACCCGCGGGCTGCTCTACGCGGCGACCGCCGTGTATCTCGCCGCCGCCCACGAAGTGCCGCGGGTCGCCGTCCCGAAAAACGGTCAACTGGGGCTCAACCCGGCACTGACGGCCGCCCGGGTGGCCGCCTGCTCCACCCGATCCGTGCACCCGTACACGCTGAGCCTGCTCAACGAGTTGATCTGCGCACTGGGTGGAACCGTCGCCGTCGTCAACCGTACCTGCAGCTGACCAAGGGCGAGGTCTGCCAGCGCGCGGTGAGTGCCGGGCTGCCACCGACGACACTGACCGGGACCACCCTGAGTTGCGGTCGCCCGCCGCGGGATCGCCCTGAACTGCACTGCGGGTGCTGCTACCCGTGCCTGGTGCGCCGATCCGGTCTGCTCACGGCACTGAGCGCCGACGACACGCCGTACGCGAAGGATGTCTGGACCGTCCCGGACGACCTGGACGCCGCCGTGGACCGGCGGGCGCTGCACCGCTGGTTGAACTGTCGGTTCGGCGTTCGAGACCTGGTCACCGACATGCCGCTGCCGGACGGTCTCGACCTGGCCCCGCTCGTGGAGGTGGTCCAGCGAGGGCGGGTGGAGCTGACGAGCATGTTCGCCCGGCATGGCGAAGCGGTCAGACAACTTCAACGGTGACCTTCCGCCCCTGGCATGGGACCACTTTCCAGGGGTATGACGGACGTATGAGGGCGAGCTTCCGGCTTGGCCGGATCGCGGGGGTACCCGTCGGGGTCAACTGGAGCGTCCTGGTCATCTTCCTGCTGATCGCGTGGGCGCTGTCGGCCAGCCTCTTCCCACGCTCGTACCCCGGCCACTCGGCCTGGGCGTACGGGCTGGCGGGGTTGAGCGCCGCGGTGGTGTTCTTCGGCGGCCTGCTCGCCCACGAGGTGGCCCACGCGGTGATCGCCAAGCGCAACGGGATCGCCGTCGAGGGGATCACGCTCTGGCTCTTCGGCGGGGTCTCCGAGCTGAAGGGGGAGGCCCGCGACCCGGGTGCGGAGCTGCGCATCGCCGGGATCGGACCGCTGGTGAGCCTGCTCATCGGCCTCTTCTTCGGCGGCATCGCCATCGTGCTCGCCCTCGCCGGTGCGCACGGGCTGCTGCTCGGCGCGTTGTCCTGGCTGGCCGGCATCAACGTGCTGCTGGCCATCTTCAACGTGCTGCCGGCCGCCCCGCTGGACGGCGGTCGGCTGCTGCGCGCGGCGGTGTGGAAGGCCACCGGCGACCGGACGAAGGCCTCGGTGGTGGCCGCCCGGGCGGGCTGGGGCCTCGGCATCCTCCTGATCGCCTTCGGGCTCTGGCGGTTCCTGGTCGGCGCCGGGATCGGCGGGCTCTGGCTGGCGCTGATCGGCTGGTTCCTGATCGGCGCGGCCGGCATGGAGGAGCGGCAGGCCCGGATGGGCAGCGCGCTGCGCGGGGTCCGGGTCGGCGACGTGATGACGCCGCAGCCGCAGACCGCGTCCGGGGACATGACCGTCGCCGACTTCGTGGACCACTACCTCTTCGCGTACCGGCACTCGGCGCTGCCGCTGACCGAGGACGGCCGGCCGGTGGGGCTGGTCACCCTGGACCGGGTCCGCGGCATCCCCGCCGACCGGCGGGCCACCACCACGCTGGCCGAGGTGTCCTGCCGGGCCGAGGAGCTGGTGCTCGCCGGCCCGGACGAGGCGCTCAACGACCTGCTTCCCCGGCTCAGCGAGTGCGCCGACGGCCGGGCGCTGGTGGTGACCGACCAGCGGCTGGTGGGCATCGTCTCGCCGAGCGACATCAGCCGGGCGGTGCAGCGCAGCAGCCTGCGCGACCAGATGGTCGGCGGGCGGCGTTAGCGCTGCGCCGGGGAGAGCCGGGCGGTGAGGGCCCCGGCGCCGGGGCCGGACAGCTCCGCGAGGGCCGCGTGGCGGCCGGTGAGCAGGAGCAGGATCGCCCCGATCGGCCCCTCGACCCGTGGGCCCTGCCCGACCGACCAGGCGTGGTCGACGGCGACGAGCTCGAAACCGTCCAGCTTGCGGCGGGCGTGGAACGGCCAGCCCATGGTCCAGGCCCGCGTCGCGGCCGTCGCCGCGGCGTCCGTGGGCATCGGGCGGCTCCGGCCCAGGGGCCGGGCGATGTCCTGGCCGTGCACGAGGATGTCCAGCAGCGGCTCCAGGTGCGTCACGCCCGGCGCCTTCCGCCGCGACCCGACCATGCCCAGCAGGCGGACGGCGTACTCGGCGACGGGCAGCGCGGCCTGTCGTACGGCGGTGTCGTGGACCATGCGGTCGAAACTGCCACGGGCCCGCAGCATCGCCACGGCCGCGGACCCCACTCCGGTGTGGGCGAGGGTGAGGTGCGCGGCGACCTCGCGGACCCGCCAGCCGGCGCAGAGGGACGGCGTCTCCCACTCCGGTCCGGACAGGTCGTCGAGGAGGTCGGCGAGGCTGGACCGCTCGTCGTCGATGGCCCGCCACACGTCGTCACGGTGCATCCCCGCCTCCTTGATTTGGTACGATCCTCTGACCAATAATCGTCAGATTGTCTGACCAAAGTCAAGGGGTCGAATGAGCGAGCGCCCACCCGACGAGCCGAACCTGGGACTGCTCTGCTTCATCGCGTACCGGGCCATGGAGTCCCGGGTGCTCGACGCCGTCGCCGCCGCCGGCTTCGACGACGTCACCGCGGCGCAGGGCCGGGTGTTCGCCCGGATCGGCCCGGACGGCACCCGGCTCACCGAGCTCGCCGAGCAGGCCCGGGTCACCAAGCAGACCGCCGCCTTCCTCGTCGACCAGCTCGAACGCGCCGGCTACGTCCGCCGGGCGCCCGACCCGTCCGACGCCCGGGCCCGGCTGGTGACCATCACCGAGCGCGGCCACGCCGCGATCCGGGCGGCGAGGGCCGCCGAGGCGGAGGTCGAAGCCGAATGGACGCGGCACCTGGGCCGGCCGGCCACGATGCAGCTACGGCGGGCGCTCACCCGGCTCCGGGTGATCACCGACCCGTACCAGTGACCGGTCAGGCGACCCAGTGCGGTCGCGGCGTCGCGGCGGCCAGCGGACGGCCGTCGGCCAGCGCGGCGGCCAGCCGGCGCACGGCCTCGCGCAGGGTGTCGGGGGACGTCGTGTAGGGCACGCGCAGGCGCTGTTCGAACAGGCCGGGGTCGGTGGCGAAGTAGCCGCCGCCCTCGATCCGCACCCCGTAGTCCAGCGCCCGCTCGGCCAGCGGCGCGGCGATCGGCTCGCCCAGGTCGACCCAGAGTGACAGACCACCGGGTGGCAGCTGCCACGTCCACTGTGGAAGATGTTCGGTCAGGGCCGCGGTGAGCGCGGCGCGCTGCGCGCGCAACTGCGCCAGGCGGCCTGGCAGCTCCCCCGCCCGATCCAGGAGGTCGAGGGCCAGGAGCTGATCCAGGACCGAGCCGCCCATGTCGGTGGCGATCCGCTGGCCGGCGAGTTCGGTCACCAGCCGGGCGGGCGCGCGCAGCCAGCCGATGCGCAGACCACCCCAGTGGGTCTTGCTCATCGACCCGATGGTGATCACCTGGCCGGCCCCACCGGCCGGGGCGAGGGCGGCGAACGGTGGCGGGGCGGGGACGTCGAGGGCGAGGTCGGCCAGCGTCTCGTCGATGACCAGCCAGGTGCCGGAGCGTTGGGCGGCCCGCAGGACGCGGACGCGCTGCCGGTCCGGCATGAGGCAACCGGTCGGGTTGTGGAAATCGGGGATCAGATAGGCCAGGGCGGGCACCACCTGGCGCAGGGTCGACTCGATGATCTCGACGTCCCAGCCGGCCTCCGTCACCGGGACCGCGACGGTGCGGAGTCGGGCGCGCCGCATGGCGTCGAGGGCGTTCGGGTAGGACGGGTTCTCCACCATCAGCCGGTCACCCGGCCCACCCAGGAGTCCCAGCACCAGGGTGAGGGCGTGCTGGGCGCCGGAGGTCACCAGGATCTGCTCGGGCACGGTGGCCAGGCCCCGTTCGGTGAACCGCTCGGCGACGGCGGCGCGCAGCTCGGGCAGGCCGTACGGGTGGTAGCCGGGCGTGTGTGCGTGCGCGGACAGCCGGGGAGCGACCCGGGCGAGCGCGTCGACGATCACCTGCTCCGGCAGTCCGGGGGCGGCCCGGGCCAGGTCGATGGCGGTCTCCGAGGGGCTGAGGACCCGACTGACGCCGCGCGGAGCGCGTCCCTCCGGCAGGGTCGTCCAGGTGCCGGAGCCCTGGCGGCTCTGCGCGAAGCCGCTCTCGCGCAGCAGGTCGTACCCCGCGGTGACGGTGGCCCTGCTGAGGCCGACGGTGCTCGCCAGTTCCCGCTCGGCGGGGAGCTTGACGTGCAACGCGACCCGCCCGTCGAGGATCAGTGCGCTCATCGCCTGGGCCAGGTGGCGGTAGGCGGGCCGCACCCCCGTCAGGTCGGGCAGCAGGGCGGCCAGTTGCCGGCTCCCCACGACCCGGTCGGTGCGACTCATCAGGCCCACCGACGGTGCCGAACGCGCACCCCGACCATGCCATTCCCCCTTGATTGGCCCTGCAATTAACGCCAATCAGCGTACAGACTCGCCGGCATTGGCCAGCAAGTTGCGGCCTGAAGGAGATTGGTATGGCACAGCAGACCACGGAGCGGCCCGCGCGTCCGGCACCGCCCTCCCTCGGCTACGTCGCGGTCGGTGCGCATCCGCTCAGACGCCTTCCCCAGCTGTTCCTCGGTCTCGCCCTGTACGGATTCAGCCTCGCGGCCATGGTCCGGGCCGCGCTGGGCGTCAACCCCTGGAGCGTGCTCTACGAGGGTCTGGCCCGGCAGACCCCGCTGAGCTTCGGCACGATCAGCGCGGTGGTCGGCGTTCTCGTGCTGCTGTTCTGGATCCCGCTGCGGCAGCGACCGACTCTCGGCACCGTCGCGAACATCGTCGTGCTGGCGTACTCGTCGGACGCCGGCCTCGCGCTCCTCCCTGAGCACCTCGGCTTCCCGGCCCGGGTCTGCCTGCTCGTCGGAGGCGTCCTGCTCAACGGGTTCTCCGTCGCGGTCTACGTCGGCGCCCGCTTCGGTCCAGGCCCCCGGGACGGGTTGATGACCGGTGCGGCAGCGGCGACCGGGCGGTCCATCCGGCTGGTCCGCACCCTGATCGAGGTCACCGTGCTGGCCGTGGGCTGGTTGCTCGGCGGACGCGTGGGTGCCGGCACGGTGCTGTACGCGCTCGCGGTCGGCCCGGTCACCCAGTTCTTCCTGCCCTGGTTCGCCTACCGGGACCAGCCCGGCCGTCAGCGCCGGGGCAGGTAGCGGTCCAGCAGGTCGGTCCGGAACTTGCCGGCCGGGTCCAGCTCTCCCAGCAGGGCGAGGAAGTCGGCGTACCGGGGGTACGCGGCGGCGACCGCCGCCGGGGCGAGGCCGAAGACCTTGCCCCAGTGCGGGCGGGGCGCGAACGGGGCCAGCCGCTCCTCCACCGCGGCCACCACCGGCGTCACCGCCGCCTCGTCGCCGATCCAGGTGAAGTGGATCGCCAGGCTGTCCCGCCCGTGGTTCGGGCTGAGCCAGAACCCGTCGGCGGCGACCGTACGCAGCTCGCAGACCTGGAGAACGGCGGCGATCCGGTCGGCCACCGCGTCCAGGGCGGCCAGCGCCTCGGCGGCCACCTCCCGCGCCACGTGGTACTCCGACTGGAGCTCGTCGCCGCTGCTCGGGGTGAAGCCGAGCCGGAAGTGCGGCAGCCGCTCGTGCCACGGCCCGGGCACGCCGAGCTGCGGGGTGCAGTTCCCCGCCGGCATGTCGGGCACCGGGTGGCACTGCGCCGGGGCCGCCGTCGTGCCGAGCCAGTCGGCCGGGAGCGGCGGCTGGTCGGCGCGCTGCTTGCGCCACACCTGGTCGATGCGCCGGGTGCGCCAGTCGGTGAAGGCGCTGACGCTGTAGGCGGAGGCGAAGGCGGCGTCGAGGGCGTCGCGCGCCAGGCCGAGCCGGACGTACTGCCGGACGTCGAAGGTGGGCACCACGTCGAGGGTCAGCCGGGTGACCACGCCGAGCGCGCCCAGGTTGACCACCAGGCCGGCGAACCGGTCGTCGGTGCGGTCGACGGTCAGCAGCTCGCCGTCGGCGGTGACCAGTTCCAGGGCGGCGACCGCGGTGGCCAGATTGCCGTGCGCGTCGCCGGAGCCGTGCGTGCCGGTGGCCACCGCGCCGGCCACCGAGATGTGCGGCAGCGAGGCGAGGTTGGCCAGGGCGTACCCCTGGGCGTGCAGCCAGGTGGCGATGTCGCCGTAGCGCAGGCCGGCCGCGACGGTGACCAGGCCGCGTTCCGGGTCGAGGTCGACGGTGGGCGGCAGCCCGGCCAGGGAGACCAGGTCGCCGGTGGTGTCGCCGAGCCGGTTGAAGGAGTGGCCGGTGCCGACGGCCCGGATCCGGTCGCTGCCGGCGACGAGCCGGCGCAGCTCGTCCACGGTGGACGGCTCGTGCCAGCGCCGGGCGGCGTAACGGACGTTGCCGGCCCAGTTCCGGCCGGCGCGGTCGTGCGGAGCAAAGCCGCTGGTCGGCCGGGCAGCGGTGTCGCCGGCGAGCCGTCCGTCCGCGGCGGTGGGGGCGTCGGTCACGGGGCGCTCTCCCGGTCGGTGAAGTCGAGGTCCGCGCCGGCTAGCCGCGTGGCGGCGCGGGTACGCGTGTCGGTGAAGCGGTTGCCCCCGTACCTGGCCAGGGCCGTCGCCACCTCGTCGGCGCTCTGGCGCACCTGGGCCAGGTCGAGCAGTTCCACGGCGGCCCGCCCGTCGACCGGGTGGCGCGCGGTGGCCAGGATCTCGGGGGGCAGCGCCGCGCCGGGCACGCCGAGCAACCGCGGTGGTCCGGGACGGCCCTGCACCGGCGGCCCGTCGGCGAGCGCCAGCGCCTCGAACTGCTCCCATGGGTACGTTCCGCGCAGGCCCGGCCGCCGGACGTCCAGCCCGTCCGGGCCGATCGCGAAGCGGAACGGCCGCAGCGCACCGAGCAGCACCACGCCGCCGAGCACGATGGCACCCACGGCGACCAGCGTCGGCAGGAACCGGCTGGCGCCGCCGACGGCCAGCACGGTCACGCCGCCGACGACGCAGACGGCGGCCAGCACGAGCGGCCCCCGGGTCCGGCGCAGCTCCATGTCGTACCCCCGATCGCGGCGTCGTGGTCGGGTGCATCATCCGTCGCCTTGTCAAGGGGCGGACACCGGTCGATCGGGCACGGTTGCAACGGGCGTGGACGGGGAACCCTGTGCCGATGAGCAGCTACCACGATCCGACCCTGCGCGGCGACGTGTACCCCTCGGAGGAGGAGAGCGACCCGACCGGGGTCGGTCCCGACCCGGCGTACCCGACCACCCCGGCCCCGGCCCCGACGCCGGAACCGGAGCCGGCGCCCGCACCCGGCCCCGGGCCGGCGCCCCGGACCGCGGACAGCACCTACCTGGACGGCGACCGCGACGGGCGGCTGGACACGGTGCTGCGCGAGCCGGGTGGACCGGCCCGCTGACCCGGGCCGGTCCGGTCCCCACGGGGAGCTCAGAGCTGCGGCATGACCTCGGCGGCGACGAGGTCCAGGTGGTCCCGGTCGGCCAGGTCGAGCACCTGGAGGTAGACGCGGCTGCTGCCGACCTCGGCATACCGGCCGAGCTTGTCGACGATCTCGGCGGGGGTGCCGGCGAGGCCGTTCTCCCGCAGCTCCGCCGGCTCCCGGCCGATCGTCGCGGCCCGCCGGGCGAACTCCGCCTCGTCGCGCCCACAGCAGAGCACGAACAGGTTGGACCAGACCATGCCGGACGGGTCCCGGTCGATCTCGGCGCAGGCCGCCTTCACCCGGGCGAACTGGGCGGCGGAGTCCTCGACCGAGGCGAACGGCAGGTTGAACTCGTCGGCGTAGCGGGCGGCGAGCCGCGGGGTGCGCTTCGGGCCCGTCCCGCCGAGCAGGATCGGCGGGCGCGGCTGCTGCACCGGCTTGGGCAGCGCCGGCGAGTCGCTGACCGGGTAGTACTTGCCCTGGAAGTCGAACGTCGCGCCGGCCGGCGTCTCCCAGAGGCCGGTGATGACCGCGAGCTGCTCCGCCAGCCGGTCGAAGCGCTCCCCCACCGCCGGGAACGGGATCCCGTACGCGGCGTGCTCCTCGGCGTACCAGCCGGCGCCGATGCCCAGCTCGACCCGGCCGCCGCTCATCTGGTCGACCTGCGCGACGGTGATCGCGAGCGGGCCGGGCAGCCGGAAGGTGGCCGCGGTCATCAGGGTGCCCAGCCGGATCCGGCTGGTGTCCCGGGCCAGGCCGGCGAGGGTGGTCCAGGCGTCGGTGGGGCCGGGATCGCCGCTCACCGAGCCCATCTTGAGGTAGTGGTCGGAGCGGAAGAACGCGCCGAAGCCCGTTTCCTCGGCTCGGCGGGCCACGGCGAGCAGCTGGTCGTAGCTGGCGCCCTGCTGGGGTTCGGTGAAGATCCGCAGTTCCATGCCCCGAGCATATGGAGCGGGCGTGCCCGCCGAGCCGGGCTCCCGACAAAGCCGGGACCAGCTTCTATTACTTGGCAAGCATATGAACAGCGGGGCATATTGTCATCATGTCCGTCGACGCCTTCGCCGTGCTGGCCGAGCCGAGCCGGCGCCGCATCCTGGAACGGCTGCGCCGCGCCGAGAGCAGCGTCGGCGACCTGGTGGACGCGCTGGGGATGAGCCAGCCGGCCGTCTCCAAGCACCTCAAGGTGCTCCGCGAGGCCGGCTTCGTGACCGTCCGCACCGCCGCGCAGCAGCGCATCTACCGACTCGACATCCGTCCGCTGCGGGCCGTGGACGACTGGCTCGGGCCGTACCGCCGGCTCTGGACGGACCACCTCGACGCCCTCGAACGCCATCTCGACAGTCAGGAGTGACGATGGACCGCGACCACTTCCGACCCGGCCCGCTCGCCGAGGTCGCCCGGGTGCCCGCCGACGACCGTTGGGACCTCGTCTTCGTCCGGGACCTGCGGCACCCACCCGAGAAGGTGTGGGCCGCGCTGACCGACCCGGACCAACTCGCCCGGTGGGCGCCGTTCCTGGCCAGCCGGGACCTCGGCACCCCGGGCGAGGCCACGCTCAGCACGGTCAACGGGGACGAGACCTTCCCCCAGCCGGCGACCGTGCTCCGCGCCGAGCCGCCGACCCTGCTGGAGCACACCTGGGGCGACGGTCTGCTGCGCTGGGAGCTGACCCCGTCGGCCACGGGCACCCGGCTGACCCTGCGGCACACCGTCGACGAGCCCGGACTGGCGCCGGTCATGGCCGCCGGCTGGCACCTCTGCCTGGACGTCGCCGGCCACCTGCTCGACGGCGACCCGGTCGGCCCGATCCGGGGCGCCGAGGCGAAGAACTTCGGCTGGGACGAGCTGCGCGCCGCGTACGCCGAACGCCTGGACGACGACGCGGCGCCGCGCTGACCCGCGGACCTCACGCACCGCGGGGCGCCGGGATCTCCGGGAGGGTGATCGCGGTGGCCGCCCGGCGGATCGGCTCGGTCACCCGGCGGATCATCCGCTCCCGGCCGGGCAGGTGCGGCATCAGGCGCAGCATCAGCGTCTGGAACCGGATCTGCGCGGCCGACCCCAGCACCATGCCCTTCAGATTGCGCTCGGCGAGGGCCTGGTTCGCCTCGACGAAGGGGCGCATCCGCCGCTCGTAGTCGGCGAACCCGGCCACCGGGTCGCCCGACGCCGCTGCCAGCGAGGCGGCCAGCACGTACGCCCCGACCAGGCCGAGGCTGGTGCCCTGCCCGGATGCCGGCGACGGCCCGTACGCCGCGTCCCCGACCAGGGCGATCCGCCAGGTCGACCAGCGGTCCATCCGGACCTGGCTCATCGAGTCGAAGTAGAAGTCCGGGGCGTCCCACATCGCGTCGAGCAGGCGCGGCACCTGCCACCCGGCGCCGGCGAACGCCTCCGCCAGCAGCGCCTTCCGGCCGGCGGCGTCCCGGCGGTCGGCGACGTCCGCGGGTGACGGGAAGAGGAACAGCGCCCGGGCGTCCGGCGCGCCGGCGGTGCGGTAGACGCCGACGCTGCGCCCCGGCGCCGGGTGCATCAGCTCGATCCCCTCCTCGCCGAACTCCCCTGGCACGGTGAAGATCGCGATGTGGTGCCCGAGCGGCCTCAGGTGGGCCGACTCCGGGCCGAAGGCCAGCCGCCGGACGTTCGAGTGCAGCCCGTCCGCGCCGATCACCAGGTCGAACGTCCGGCGCGGACCCCGCTCGAAGCTCACCTCGACCGCGCCGCCGGACGGAGTCAGCGCGGCGATCGAGTCGTCGAAGACGTACTCCACGTCGCGGGTGGCGTCGGCGAGGATCCGGGCCAGGTCGCCGCGCATGATCTCGGCGTCGTCGCCCTCCCGGCCGCCGAAGAGCGCGGCGTCCATGGTGGCGAGCTGCGCGCCGGTCGCGTCCACGAAGCGGGCGGACCGCATCCCGGTGTCATGCCGCTCGACCTGCCCGCGCAGGCCCATCCGGTCGACCACCTCGAGCGCGGCGCCGCGGATGTCCACCTTGTAGCCGCCGGCGCGCAGCGCGGGGGCGCGCTCCACGAGGGTCGGACGGAAGCCGTGGCGGCGTAGCCACCAGGCGAGGGCGGGGCCGGCGACGCTGGCGCCGGAGATCAGGACGGTCGTCATGCCGTTCACTGTACGAACGTGTTAGACAGTTGTGCAAGACATTTGTTTCAGGAGTCGACTAGGCTGTCGGCCATGGGAAACCGGGAAGACCTGCTCGCCGGTGCCAAGCGCTGCCTGATGGAGAAGGGGTACGCGGGCACCACCGCCCGAGACATCGCCGCCGCCTCCGGCACCAGCCTGGCCGCCATCGGCTACCACTTCCGCACCACGAAGGCGCTGCTCAACGAGGCCCTCTTCGAGGCGATGGCGGAGTGGGGCGAGGAGCTGCAACGGGCCCTCGCGGTGGACGCCGGTTCCGACGCCACCCCGGAGCGACGGTTCGAGGTGGCCTGGACCCGGATCATCGAGTCCTTCGCCCGGCTGCGGCCACTCTGGGCCATCCAGTTCGAGCTGATCGCCCAGATGGACCGGGCGCCCGAACTGCGCGAGGCGTTCGCCAACGCCAACCACCTCGCCCGGCTCGGCCTGGCCGAGGTCTTCCACCACCTCGATCCGGACGCCGACGAGGCACAGGCCCTGGCGCTCGGTTCGTTCTACCAGGCGCTGCTCGGCGGCCTGGCGGCCCAGTGGCTGGTCGACCCGGACCGCACGCCGTCCGCGGCGGAGCTGACCCGGGCGCTGCGCACGATCACCGCCGAGTTCAGCGGCTGAGCGGACCGGCGAAGAACGGGGTAGCGCGGGACCGGCGTCGGGTGATCTGATCCCTGCCGATGACGACACCGGACACTCCCGCCGCCGATCCCACCGCCGCCACCGCCGCGCCGCCGCAGGTGCGCCGCATGATCGTGCTCATGCTCGCCAACCTGGCCCTGAGCGCCCTGCTCGCCGGCCTGATGCTGGTCTTCCAGGAGCGGCTGCTGGACTACCAGCTCGCCCACCTCGACCTGCCCGCCGGCACCGACCTGGCCGCCGCCCGGGAGACGCTGCGGTCCTCGGTGTGGTCCCGCGTGCTGCCCGTGGCGCTGGTCGCGCTCGCCTACCTGGTGGTGATCCGCGGACTGCGGCTGGGCCGGCGCAAGGCGTACCGGCAGGTGATCTTCATCTCGGTGATCGTGCTGGTCGGCTCCGGCCCGACCCTGCTCCAGCCGTTCCCCTGGTGGGTGCGGGCCATCAACGTCGCGAAGGCGCTCGTGGTGGTCGCGCTGCTCTACCTGGCCAGCCGTCCCCAGGTCCGCGACCGGTTCGCCGCGACCCGCCGACCCCCCGACCTGGTCAACGGCTTCCCGTCCTGACCTCCCCGGCCGTCGCCGCCCCGCACCCGGCGCGGCGGCCGCTCAGAGCTGGCCGAGGCCGGCCGCCCGGGCCCGGACAGGAAGCTCACCGCCCGGCTGGCGATCACCGGACCAAGCAGCACCTCGCCGTTGGCGACCGCCCGGACCACCTGGCTGCTCGGCCGGCCGGTGGAGCTGGCGTACTGAGCCCGCGGCGCCGGCAGGCGGAGGGGGCCGGCGGGCGCCACGTCGGGATGGTCGGCCCGGCCGGTCGAGGGGGTCGGCCGACGTCCGGCCGGTCGAGGGGGGCAGGGCGGCGCAGGCCGGCAGCCGGTGGTCAGGGGCGACTGCCGGGTGCCGGGCGGCCTGGCTCAGCCGAGCTGCGGGACGACCTCGTGGGCGAAGAGCCGCATGGCCGCCAGGTCGGTCGGCTGGTGGAGGTAGAGGATGAAGTACCGGATGCCGGCCTCGACCAGCCGGCCGAAGACCTCGACCAGCTCGGCGGGGGTGCCGACGGCGCTGCCCGCGGCCACCTCGGCCCGGTCGCGCCCGTTCAGGTGCGGGGCCAGCCGGGCGGTCACCTCGGCGTCGGTTGCCCCGGTGAAGACGGAGAAGGACGCCGTCTTGAGGATGGCGTCGTAGTCGCGGCCCACGTCCGCGCAGTGCCCGGCCAGCACGTCCAGCTTGTGCCGGTAGAAGGCCGGGTCGGTGTGGTCGGTGAGGTTGCAGGCGTCGGCGTACCTGGCCACGGTCTTCAGCGTGCGCTTCTCGCCGCTGCCACCGATCATCAGCGGGATGTGCGGCCGCTGCACGCCGGTCGGGACGTTCTGCGCCGCCCGCACCGAGTGGTAGCGGCCCTCGACCGTGGCGACCGGCTCGCGCAGCATCGCGGTGACCACCGCCGCCGCCTCGTCCAGCCGGGTCAGCCGCTCCCCCGTCGACGGGTACGGCTGCTCGAAGCCGTACGCGTCGTACTCGCGCTGGTCCCAGCCGGCGCCGAGGCCGAGGAAGACCCGGCCGGTGCTCGCCGCGTCCACGGTGGCGGCCATCTTCGCCAGCAGCGCCGGGTTGCGGAAGCTGTTGCAGGTGACGAGCTGACCGAGCCGGACCCGCCGGGTCTCCCGGGCGATCGCCGCCAGGCTGGTCCAGCACTCGAAGGTGGTCTCCGGCGCGCCGGAGACGGCCTGCACGTGGTCGTAGAGCCAGACCGAGTCGTAGCCCAACTCGTCGGCCTCCCGAGCCACCCCGACCATCGCCTCGAACTGGTCCACCGGGTCGCTCAGGTGGGTGAGGTCCGACCGCCAGCCCTGGGGCAGCACCACGCCCCACCGTCCACTCATGCCCGCTCCACTCCCCCGTCGTCGCGGATCATGGTAGGCGGGCGTTGATCATCCCAGGGCGGCGGCCTTTCGACCGGCCGCTCGGCGCGGCCGCCTCGCCGGATGGCGGGGTACGCCGGGCAGGCACCTGCCCAGCGAGCGATATGCCTGAGCGGCATATTTATGACTCTCAGGTATATCGCTCACGGCAGTTGTTCTCCTCCGACGCCGAGCACGGCGGCCCGGCCCGGGTGCAGCGGCGCGGCCGGTCGCATCCGCCGCACCCGGTCGGCGCCGCCGGGACGGTGCCGGTCCGGTCGTCAGGCCACGCGG
The DNA here is from genome assembly GCF_045207895.1 of Micromonospora sp. NBC_00898. Taxonomy (NCBI): domain Bacteria; kingdom Bacillati; phylum Actinomycetota; class Actinomycetes; order Micromonosporales; family Micromonosporaceae; genus Micromonospora; species Micromonospora sp. NBC_00898. The sequence continues at coordinate 165,526 of NZ_CP108775.1, read as the reverse complement.
CGAGACGCGGCCGGTCGCCCGCCGAGGATCGGCGCGGCGGCCCGGCCGACGAAAACGAACGTGTCCCGGGCGGCGGCGACGGCCTGGTCCAGCTCCGGCGGGGACCAGTCGCGGGCGACCAGCGCGGCCCGGAAGTCCCGCCAGTCCCGGCCCGGCGCCATGCCGCTGCGGCGGAAGAACCGGGTCGCCGCGCCCTCGGGCAGGTCCAGGCGGCGTTCCACCACCGGGGTGATGACCCGCCCGCCCAGGGCGCTGCCGAGCAGGACGTACCGGCCGCCGACCGCGCGGGCCAGGCCGTCGAAGCCGGGGGCGTCGGGGCGCTCCAGGGCCGCCTCGCCGTCGTTCGGCTCCGCGCCCAAGGCGCGGAGGTCGGCCCGGAGCAGGTCGGTCGCCTCGCCGAGCCGGGGGTCGAGCCGCAGACCGGTCCAGTCGGCGGCGGCGAGCCGGCGCTCCAGGGGCTGCCACCCGGCGAGCATCGCGGACAGGACGGACGACAGGTCCGTCCGGGACCGGATCCGGCCGGGAAGGTCCAGATCACGCTCCAGGGCGAGATGCTGCTCCCGGGTGCCGGCGCGCAGCGCGGCCAGCATCGGGGAGATCGGCTCCGGGCGTCGGGGTCGGGCCTGCTCGGACATCGGGCAAGTATGCCCCGAGCTGCTACGGAGCCCGATGTGCGGCGCATTGCGCAGCGGAGGACCGCCCGTCAGCCGGCCGGCCTTCCCGTGCGGCGTCGGCGGATCAGCCGGACGCCGACGCTGACCACGGTGGTTCCGACGGCCGTCCCGACCAGGACCAGGACCGCACCCACCGCCCACAGGCCGGTGTCGTCCGTCGAGGCGGCGTGCGCCGCCCAGGCGATGGTGAAGGCGGCCGTCATCACCGGGGCCACCACCCAGGGACCGAGCAGCCACCCGCCGACGGCGGCGATGACGGCCAGGGTCAGGACGCAGCCCACCACCTGCCACGGCGCGTACGGGCCGCTGGTCGCGCCGGTCTCCGGGTCGACCGTGTAGCCGGTATCCCAGCCCAGCCAGGCCCACCACGCCCCGACCGTCGCCGCCGCGAGGATCAGGCCGCCGAGCAGGGTACGCACCGATGTCGTCGTGTTCACGGCCTGATCCTTCCGGCCGTCGGCCGGCCACGGATGAGTACGCCTACTCACGATCCTCGTCGGAGGAGCGCCGAGGTCAGGGCGCCGGTGCCGCAGCTCACTCTGCGGGTTCCGCCGCGGTCAGGCGGGGATTCGGGCCTCGTACTGGTCGTGGCGCGCGTACAGCTCGGTCCATTCCTGCTCGGTGAGCTCGCGACCTTCGCCGACGATTGCGGCGAGCTCCTCGATGGCGTGGATCCCGCCGGGTGGCACGTACAGGACGTCCCCGGCGGTGGCGTCGGTCCAGTTGTCGCCACGGCGGCCATGTCCCAGCGATAGAGGCCGAACTGCCCGTCGGTGGTCGGTCCGGTGGCCAGGTAGCCCACCCTCGTCCTGACCCCGGAGTACCGCGGCTGTGGATAGGACATCGACAACTCACCTCACCAACTTGTCGATCTCGTACGATGCCCACGGTACGGAGCGTTTGGCCCACTGGAGAGAGCCAATCTCACGTAATCCCAATGAGCCACCCCCGGCCGGGACCGGTGGGACGGCCATGACCTGGACGCCGGGCTGTCGTGCGCATCTCGGATCATGTGCCACGATCTTGGCCGTGCGTCTCTCGCTCGGCCTGCTCCTGGCATCCGTCGTGAGCGGTCTGTTCTCCGTTTCGGCGGCGCTGCTCGCCATGCCGGGCGCGGCACTGCAGTACGGCCTGGCCATGCTGATCGCGCTGCTCGGGTACGTGGCGATGGGGGGCCGGGATGTGCGCCGCGTGAGGTGGCCCCTCGTCGCCGGTATCGGGCTGCTCGCGGTGGTGGCGGCGATGAAACTGTTCTGGCACCAGGAGCAGGTCGGTGAAGCGGGCGGGCTGACCTACGGCCAGGTAGGCAGGACGGCCATGCTGGCGCGCTGGCGGGAGATGATCGACCAGGAGCGGCTTGCCACGCTGGGTCTACTGCTTGGCGTTTCCGGTCTCGCGGCCGGTGTGTTGGCGTTGCCGGCGCACGGTAGGCGGTGGCGGGGTATCGCGACGACGGTCCTCGCGCTGCTGCTACTCGCCTGGTTCGGGCTGAGCTTCGCGCGGAGGTTCGGCCGCTACCCGCTGCTCGACCTGCTCGGCGCGGTGTGGCCGGCGCTGCTCGGCGCCCTCCTGGCCATCGGGGCACTCGCGCTGTCCGGATGGCGGGCCGACCGGCATTGGCTGCTCCCGGTCGGGACGCTCCTGCTTTCGCTCTGGGTGACTCGCACCTGCTCGGATCTCGCGACGGCGTGGTCAGGCTGGTGGATGGTGGCCAACCCTGACGACCATGCCTTCCTGGAGGTGGGGGTGAGGGTTAGCACGTCGACGGAAGGCTTCCCGCAGGTGTCGCGGGCTGTAGAGGCGGCGATCACGCTCGCCGGCACGGGACTGGTGGCGGTCGGTGCACTGCGCAGCTCCCATGAGCCTGACGCTGGTTGAGCCGAGGCCGGGAACGTAGACAGGCACCGAGGGCGAGCGGATCTCGTCCTCGGACAAGGGGGCGGTCCTCGGCTGCAGGACTGTCACCGGGGTCGTGCGCCGTTTCTTGCCCGCCACGTCTGCTTCCCGATTTGCTGGGCGTCGGACGCATGACGACCAGTCCGGCGGCCCAGACGCTTCGGTGTAGAGCGTGAGGAGCTTGGCGCGGTAGCCTGACGATCATGGCGGACTGGGAGATTCGGCCGGCTTCGGTGGCGGACGTCGAGGCGGTAGCTGAGTTGCGGGCCGTGGTGCTGCGGGCGGATCTGGAGCGGCTCGGGCGGTACGACGAGCAGCGGGTCCGGCAGCGACTGCGGGACGGGTTCGCGCCGGCGCACACCTGGGTGATCGAGGTGGGCGGCGCGTTCGCCGGCCGCGTGTCGCTGCGGCCGGCCGAGGACGCCCACTAGGTGGCCGCCCACAAAGACGGTTCGACATCGCCGCCCGAGGCGGGGTCAGCTGGAACCGTTGCCGCCGAGGTACATGGGCCGTTCGAAGAAGGTCTCCAGTACGACGATGGTCTGGGTGCCGGTGACGCCGTCGACGGCGAAGACTCGTCGCAGCACGGCCTGCAGCTCCTCGGTGGTCGAGGTGCGGACCTTCACCAGCAACGACGCCGACCCGGCGATGATGTGCGCCTCCTGGATCTCGGGGATGTCCGCCAGCGCGTCGCGGGTCGGCGGGTCGCCCATCCAGGCGCTTCCCTGCAGCATGACGTAGGACAGGACGCCGCGGCTGGCCGCGGCTGGATCGACGTCGACGGTGGTACGCCGGATGACACCGCGCTCGCGCAGCTTGCGCACCCGCTCATGGGCCGACCCCGCCGACAGCCCGACCGCCTGGCCCAGGGACACGTACGACTGCGTGGCGTCGACCTGCAGCTGCGCCAGCAAAGCTCGGTCGATGCTGTCCATACGCGCTCCAAGATGTGAAACGGATAACTTTGCTGTTGACCATATCAGATTTGGCGGTAGAGGCTGCTTGTCGAACATCATCCTGAGGCGAGGAGACTTCGGTGGCTGAGACCATCCCTGCCCAGTTCCAGGTAATCGACGAGCGCTTCCGCTACTGCGACGGCGACTACGTCGTCGAACGCCTGCACACCGGCTCACGCAAATCGGAGGGCCCGGTGTACTTCCCGGCCGGGCGCTACCTCGTCTGGAGCGACATCCCCAACGACCGGCTCATGCGCTGGGACGAAACCACCGGCACCGTCGGCGTCTTCCGGCACTGCTCCGGGTACGCCAACGGCAACACCATCGATCGCCAGGGCCGGCTCATCACCTGCGAACAGGGCAACCGGCGGGTCACCCGCACCGAACACGACGGCACCATCACCGTGCTCGCCGACCGCTACCACGGCAAGCGGCTCAACAGCCCCAACGACGTCGTCGTACGCGCCGACGGCACGATCTGGTTCACCGATCCGATCTACGGCATCCACAGTGACTACGAGGGCAACAAGGGCGACAGCGAGTTCGGTGGCGCCTGCTACGTGTTCCGCCTCGACCCGGCCACCAGCGACCTGCGAGTCGTCGCCGACGACTTCTGCCGGCCAAACGGTCTTGCCTTCTCCCGCGACGAGCAGCGACTCTACATCGCCGACACCCGCCAGGAACCCAGTCACATCCGCGTCTTCGACGTCACCGCCGAAGGCGCCCTGACCGGCGGGAAGATCTTCGCCGAATGCGACTTCGGACGCTTCGACGGTTTACGTCTCGACGACGCCGGCCGGGTCTGGGCCGCAGCCTGGGACGGCGTGCACTGCTTTGACCCCGACGGCACCCTCATCGGCAAGCTGCTGCTGCCCGAGTCCGTCGCCAACCTCACCTTCGGCGGACCCAAACGCAACCACCTGTTCATCACCGCCGCCACGAGCCTGTACACGCTGCGCGTCACCGTCAACGGCGCCCGTTATCCTGAGCCGATCCAGCAGGTGCACCGGTGACCCGCCCGGACTCAGTGCGGACCGACGGCGTTGGCCCGGATCTTGACGCGGCTCGCCCGGGTCGCCGGCAGCATGGCTGACCAGGGCGTTTGCGTGGTGGGGCGGGCGGGACTCGAACCCGCGACCGAGGGATTATGAGTCCCCTGCTCTAACCCGCTGAGCTACCGCCCCGCTACCGGGCCGGATCGTAACCCGCCCGGTCGATCTCCGACCACCACCGAAACGGGCGGTGTCTCAGCGTCTCCGCCGCCGCAACAGCACGATGGGCAACGCGAGGATAACAGTGAGCAGCCAGCCCACCACGACCATGCCCCAGAGCCAGCTCTCGTCGCCGTCGGCCTCGTCGGAGATGAACATGCCGAGGGTGAGCAGCAGGGTGAGCCCGCCGACGCCGAGGGTGGCAAGGCCGCTGAGCACCATCAGCGGGACCTCCCACCAGGAGCGAGTGACCGGCGCGGGGCGCTGCTGCGGGTGCGGCCGGCCGGCGCCCGCGTACGGCTGCGGGATCTTCTCCTGCGGGCGGGCCGGCATGGGGACGCGCCGGTCGACGGCGATCTGCTGGTCGATCACCCCGATGGCACCGGGATGCAGGTCGAACAGGGTCGGCTCGATGTGCATGGAGATGGCGTCGAAGCCGATCAGCCGGCGGGCGCCGTCCGGCCAGGCGAGCAGGGCGGCGCACTCGGCGTAGCGGACGGTGAGCGGGCCGCCGGGGCCGACGTAGCTGACCCCGTCGATGCCGACCCGCAGCTCACCGTCGCCCTCCCGTTCCCGGTAGGCGGTGCCGGGCAGGGTGTGGGTGGAGCGGGTGGGCGCCTCAGCGAAGCCGGCCCAGTCGGCGGTGGTGCCGTCGGGCACCATCAGTAGTGCGCTGGCGGTGACCTCCTGGGCCACCTGGTGCAGGTCGGCGAGGGTGACGGTCTTCAGTTCGGCGCGCAACTCGTCGACGGTGCGGGTGGGTTGGCCGGTGAGCAGGTCCAGCGCCTGGCTGGGCAGCCGGGCGGCGTCCACCTCGGCGGCGGCGAGGGCGTCGTCCCGCTTGGCCACGGTGGCGTCCAGGTCGGCCTGTTCGATCCGGCCGACCCGCAGCTTGGCCAGCACGTCGATGAAGCCGCCGAGCACCGCGTCCTGCTTCTCGGGCAGTGCGTCGGCGAGGGCGCGCAGCGTGGCGTGGCCGTCGCCGCGGGGCTCGTACCCGGTGGTGATGGTGTAGGAGAGTCCGTCCTCCTGGCGCAGCGAGCGGTACATCTCGCGTTCCAGCACGCCGGCGAAGACGCCCGCGGCGGTCCGGCGCCGCACGACCGAGTCCAGCACCACGGCCCGCGAGCCGTTGACGAAGTACGCGGGGGTGCGCGGCAGCGCCGACGACACCGGCGGCACCGGCTGCCGAACGCCGGACGGCAGCGCCAGCCGCAGCCCGGCCGGCACCCGGTCCCCGGCGATCCAGAGCACCGCGTTCTCCCGGGTGAACCAGCGGGCCGCCCAGGCCCGCAGGTCGGGTTCGGTGATCGCGTGCAGCCCGAACTCGGGGTAGCTGGTCAGGCCGTGGTCGCGGGCGCCGTGCCGCCACAGCGGCACCGCGTCGACGGCCGTGTTGCCCCGGCTGCTCCACTCGGTGCGCAGGATCTCCTTCTCCACCTCCAGCCGGGCCATCGGCAGGTCGTGGATGGTGCGGCAGACGGCGGTGAGGAAACCGGCGATGTCGGACTCGGAGCCCTGCATGTAGAAGGAGGTGAAGATCGGCGCGGTGGCACCGTTGAAGTGGTAGTCGGTCAGGCCGAGCGGGGCGAGCGCCAGGTGTTCCAGCAGGTGGGTGATGCCGCTGCGGCCCAGCGTCTCGTCGGCGGTGCCGACCCGGAAGGTCAGCCCGGCCCGCATCGGCCCGGCGGTGGCGGCCATCAGGGTGGGCACCCCGTCCACGTCCAGTTGCCGGATCATCGCAGGACCCCCTTCGCGTACGCCTCGGCACGAATGTTGTCGAGCACCTGGGTGCCGCCCAAGTAGGACCAGGGGTGCTGGCTGCCCAGGTGGCCGAGGGCGGTGAGTTGGGCCGCGGCGGCGGGCCACTGTCCGGTCAGGCCGAACCAGAAGAGGAAGACGGAGCGAGTCGAGACCCAGCCGGGATCGTGCCGGAAGTTCGGGTGCAGCACCGAGCGCTGCCCCGCCGCCCAGATGTCCTGCACCAGCTGCGGATCCTGCAGGTACGCCCCCCGCTCGCCGTCGGTGTCGAAACACACGAACCGCTCCAGGTGTGCCTCGGCGAGCAGGACGGCGTTCTGTGCGCCCTCCGGGGCGGCGTGCATGCACTCCCGTGCGAAGTCGAAGACCTTCTCCCAGCTTCCGCCCCACTTCGGGCAGAGCTGCTGGAGGAGCCGGGACTGGGCCGACCGGTGGTGCGGCGCGTACCGGGCGAGCCGGTCGTAGCGGCGGCGTGCCTCCGCCTGTCCGAGGCTCAGCCCCATCGCGGTGGTGAGCCGCTCCTCCCAGGCGAGGACGTTGCCGGGTTCCCGGGCACACACGTCGATGAGGATCTGTTCGGCCTGCCGCAGGTGCTCGTGGAGCTGGGCGAACTGTTCCCGGCTGACGTCCTTCGCCAGTTTGTCCGTGCGGATCTTCCACCCGGCGTCGATCAGGTGCGCGGCGAGCATGGTGGCGGCGACGGTGTCGCCCGGCTGCCGGGCGAGCACGTGGCGGAGCCACTCGCCGATCCCGGCCTGCTCGTCGGCGAAGCCGGCCAGGAACGCCCGGCCGGCCCAGTCGCGGGGGTCGAGCAGCTGCCGCACCCGTTGCCAGTCGCGCGCGGCGAGCGCCGCGCGCATGTCGTTGACCTCGGGAAAGGCGGCGGCCGGGTCGAAGTCGATCACCGGGAGGGGTGCGGGCATGGCGGCGATCATAGGTGATCACGAGCCGGCCTCGAATCACCCGTCCAGCTCGGACACACCGTCCGGCCTGGGGCGGAGCGCGGCGAGGACGGCCCCGGCGGTGCGCCAGCCGCTGGCGAGCGCACCCTGGATGGAGGGGCTGTCCCGGTGGTCGCCGGCGACGAAGAGCCCGTCGCCGAGTGCGACGGGCTTGCGCAGCCGGCCCTGCGGCGGCGGCGCGGCGGGCAGCGCGTCCGGGATCGACACGGTGGTCAGGTGGGTCCAGTCGGCGGTCGGCCGTCCGTAGAGCCGGTCCAGCTCCCGCCGGATCACCGGCTCGGGCGGGGCCTGCGGGCCGACCACCGAGGTGGCCACCAGGTGCCGCCCGGCCGGCGCGTACGTCGGCGCCGCGTTGCTGAGCACCACCGTGTTGGCGACCAGTTCCCGCCGGTCGCCGTCGACCAGCAGGATCGGCTCGTCCAGCGGCGCGGTGTCGGCGGCGTGGTAGTAGGTGTGGTAGCTGTGCATGCGTACCCGGCCGAGTCGGGGCAGCAGCGTGCCCGCCGCCGGCGGGTCCACCGCGACCACGACGGCGCGGCAGTCGATGTCGCCGGCCTGGGTGCGGACCCGGCCGGGCGCGACCTCGGCGACCGGGGTGTCCAGCTCGATCAGGTCGGCGGGCAGCGGGGCGGCGATGGCGCGGGGCAGCGCGCCCATGCCGTGCGCGGGCAGGCCGATCCGGCCGCGGGCGAAGGAGCGCAGCACCATGGCCAGCACGTGGCTGGAGGTCTCCAGCTCCCGGTCGATGAGGACGCCGGAGAGGAACGGCCGGAGCAGCTCCTCGATGATCGCGTCGGAGAGGCCGGCCCGGCGCAGGGCCGCCTCGCTGGTGGTCTCCGGCGCGGTGAGCAGCCGACCGGCGGGCAGGGTGGCGCAGCCGGTGGCGAGCGCGGCGAAGCGCAGCCGGTCCAGCAGGGACCCGACCCCGGCGGTGGCGGTGCGGGCCGCCCCGGTGGGCTCGCGCAGCGGGTTGACCAGCCGGTCGAGGCGGTCGCCGCGGCGGACCAGCACCCCGGAGGTGAACCAGCCGAGGTCCAGCGTGCCCAGGTCGAGCAGGGCGCCCAGCCGGCGGTAGGCGGTGTTGAGCACCTGGAAGCCGCGGTCGAGCAGGTAGCCGTCGACCCGGTCGGTGGCGACCCGGCCGCCGAGCCGGTCGCCGGCCTCCAGCAGCCGCCAGGGCACGCCGGCACGGTGCAGCCGGCGGGCGGCGGCGAGCCCGGCCAGGCCGCCGCCGACCACGACCACGTCGGTCTCAGCGAGCACGGCCCACCTCCGCGCCGGCCCGGTCCCCCGCGCGGCTCGTCCGCGACAGCCGGCTCGGCCACCAGATCTTCGGCCCGATGTCGTACGCCAGGGCGGGCACCAGCAGCGACCGTACGACGATGGTGTCGAGCAGCACCCCGACGGCGACCGCCACACCCAGCTCGACCAGCACCACCAGCGGCAGCACGGCGAGCGCGGAGAAGGTCGCGGCGAGCACGATGCCGGCGGAGGTGATCACGCCGCCGGTGACGGCGAGGCCGCCGAGCACCCCGGCGCGGGTGCCGCGCTTGAGCGTCTCCTCGCGGACCCGGCTCATCAGGAAGATGTTGTAGTCGATGCCGAGGGCGACCAGGAAGACGAACGCGAAGAGCGGGAAGGACTGGTCGACGCCGGGGAAGCCCAGCAGGTACTTGAAGATCAGCGCGCAGAGCCCCAGCGTGGCCAGGAACGACAGCACCACGGTGGCGATGAGCAGCAGCGGGGCGAGCAGGGCGCGCAGCAGCAGGGCCAGGACGACCGCGATCACCACGAGCACCACCGGGATGATGACATTGCGGTCCCGGGTGGAGGCGTCGGCGGTGTCCACGTTGATGGCGGTGAAGCCGCCGACCACGGAGTCGGAGCCGGGCACCTTGTGCACCGCCTCGCGCAGGCCGCGGATGGTCCGTTCGGCGCCGTTGCTGTCCGGCGGGTCGGCCAGCGTCGCCTGCAGCTCCACCCGGCCGTCGACCACCTTGGGCTGCGCGTTGGGGTCGGGCGGGCCGGCCTGCCCCTGCTGGGTGACCGGGCGGACCGAGGCCACCCCGGGCACGCCCTGGGCCACCTGGGCCACCTGCTGCGCGGTCGCCTGGGTGGTGAAGATGGTGGCCGGGCTGCCGGTGCCCGCCGGGAAGTGTCGGGCGATCACCTCCTGGCCGGCGACCGAGTCGGTGCGGCTGGTGAACAGGTCGGACTGGCCGAGGGTGGTGGCGCCGAGCTGGCTGAGGCCCAGGGTGAGCGCGGCCAGCGCGACGGCGGTGACCAGCCACACGGTCCGGGCCCGGCGGGCGACGAAGCCGGCGATCCGGCTCCAGATGCCGTGCTCGGTCTGCGGGTCCGCCTGGTCCTTTCGGGGGGTACGCGGCCAGAACGCCCACCGTCCGCCGAGCACCAGCAGGGCGGGCAGGAAGGTGAGCATCACCAGCAGCGTGGCGGCGATGCCGAGGGCGGCGACCGGCCCGAGCGCCCGGTTGGAGTTGAGGCTGGACAGCAGCAGGCAGAGCAGGCTGACGATGACCGTGACGCCGGAGGCGACGATGGCCGGTGCGGCGCCCCGCCAAGCGGTCTTCATCGCGTCCCACGGCCGGTGGTGCCGGTGCAGCTCCTCCCGGTAGCGGGCGATGAGCAGCAGGGCGTAGTCGGTGCCGGCGCCGAAGACCAGCACGGTGAGGATGCCCTGCGCCTGCCCGTTGAGCTTGATCACGTCGTGCTTGGCGAGGAAGTAGACGAAGACCGACGCCAGCGAGTACGACATCCCGGCGGCGAGCAGCGGGAAGATCCAGAGCACCGGGCTGCGGTAGACGATCAGCAGGATGATCAGGACGACGACCAGGGTGACCAGCAGCAGTGGCCCGTCGATGGCGGTGAAGACCTCGATCAGGTCGCCGAGCAGGCCGGCGGGGCCGGCCACGTTGACGGTCAGCCCGTCGCGGTCCGGGCCGGCGATGTCGCGCAGTTCGTCGACGACCTTGCGGATCTGCTCGCCCTCGGCGGCGTCGATCGGGACGATCACCTGCACGGCCTGGCGGTCCTGGCTGACGATCGGCGGGGGCAACGGGCCCAGCACGCCGGGCAGCTGGGCGAACCGGGCCGCGTCGGCCCGCACGCGCTGCTCGTCGGCCGGGGTGATGCCGGAGGTCCGTTCGTAGACGACGAGCGCCGGTGTCGTCTCCTTCGCCACGAAGCCGGCGGAGAGGTTCTGGGCCCGGGTGGCCTCCGCGTCGGTGGGCAGGAACGCCGCGTTGTCGTTGGTCGCGACCTCGCCGAGCTTCCCCGAGTACGGCCCGGCGATCCCGCCGATGACCAGCCAGCCGAGCACGACCGCCACGGCGATCAGCGTGGCCGTCCAACGACCCCGTCCTTCGGCCATCTTCGCCCCTTGGAATCGACGCACCAATCGACGCAACGGGAGTTTGGTCGACATCGACCATCCTGCCGGCCGAGAGGTGACTCCGGGCCCAAACCGCCCGTCGAGGGCGCGTACGGGAGAAGGCGGCGCAACGGAAAACGCCCGCCGGCGGGGCCGACGGGCGCGTGCTGGAGCTGAGCTCCCCCGTTTGGACTCGAACCAAAAACCTGCCGGTTAACAGCCGGCTGCTCTGCCAATTGAGCTACGGGGGACCGTGCATCGCCCGGCTCACGGATCTCTCCGCGCCGTGCGACGGGGACAAGAGTACAGGACACCGGGGGGTGGTGCGCCAGGGGGTTACCGCACCGCCTCCCGCTCACCCCTCGGGATGCGGACCCGCCCCAGAATCGGACAAATCGTCATCTGGGCGCATGGAGGCATGAGCACGGAGCAGGATGGGTAGTTAGCCGCCGACAGAGGACGTAGGCGCGAGTGGGTCGTTCCCGGTCGGGGACGACAGCGCGTCAGGTACGAGAGGAGCCGCCATGCGCGGAAAGATCATGTTTCTTGGCGGGCTGGCTGCGGGATTCGTCCTGGGCGCCCGTGCCGGTCGGGAGAAGTACGAGGAGCTGGTGGTCCGGGGCCGCAAGGTGCTCGACCACCCGACCGTCCAGGAGGCGGCGGGTGTCGCGCAGGCTCAGGCGACCCGGCTCTACAGCGAGGGCAAGGACAAGCTCGGCCAGACCAAGCTCGGCGAGAAGCTCGGCGGCAACGGCAACACGTCCGAGCTGACCGCGGCCGACAAGCCGTTCGCCGGCACGCCGGCCACGGTGGGCGCCAAGGCCGGTTCGTCCGGCGCGGGTTCGTCCGCCTCGACCTCCGGGTCGTCGGCCACCACGAACCCTCGCCCCAAGCCGTCGGGGACGGGCACCAACGCCAGCACCCTCTGACCCGCACCGACCACAGCGGGCCGGCCACCTTCGGGTGACCGGCCCGCTGTCGTCCGTCCAGAACGGAACCGTCCGACTTTTGCTGATGGCGAACAAAAGTCCGAGCGGTTTATCTGAAACTTTCGCCTTGAACCTCTTCTCTTTCTTCCCGTGCGCAAATATCGTCCTGCGTAGAACCTGGCCAGGCTCTCGTCACCTCCCCAGCGACCTCCTCAGCCTCGTCCCGGCTGAGGCGGACCCGCCCGACCAGAGCGAGGTTCGATGCGCAGACCATTCGGCCGCAGGGCCGCCATCCACCTGAGCCTGCTCGCCCTCGTCGGCGCGACACTCGTCGCGACGGCGGAGCGGCAGCCGACCCCGGCGCAGGCCGCGCCGGCACTCGCCGCACCGGCGCCCGTCGGCAACGGCATCGAGTACAAGGTGCTCGTCTTTACCCGGTCGGCCACCGGCGGCGACCCCGCCGCCACCGCCGCCGGCGTCCAGGCCATCCAGCAGCTCGGGCGCGAGCGGCGCTTCACCGTCGAGGTCACCGACGACGCGCGCAAGTTCGACGACCCGCACCTGAAGCAGTTCCGCGCGGTGGTCTTCCTGAACACCGCCGGCGACGTGCTGACCGACACCCAGCAGGCCGCCTTCGAGCAGTATTACCGCGACGGCGGTGGCTTCGTCGGCGTCCACTCCGCGATCGAGGCGGAACCGAGCTGGTCCTTCCTCACCAACGTGCTGGGCACCCGGGCCACCGGCGCCGCCTCCGCGGTCAGCAAGGCCACCGTCACCGTCGCCGACCGGGTCCACCCCGCCTCCGAGACGCTGCCGCAGCGGTGGACCACCACCGACAGCTGGTACAACTTCGCGGCCAACGTCCGCGGCGTCTCGCACGTGCTGGCCACGGTGGACGAGAAGACCTACGCCGGCGGCACGATGGGCTACGACCACCCGGTGACCTGGTGCAAGGACTACCAGGGCGGCCGGTCGTTCTACACCGGACTCGGCGCCACCGCGGCGAGCTACGGCAGCACCGACCTGCGCGCCCACCTCGGCGGCGCGATCCAGTGGGCGGCCGGAGTCACCGACGGCGACTGCGGCGCGACCGTCCTGGCCAACTACCAGATGACGGTGATCGGGGCGCAGCCCAACGTCAGCGAGCCGATCGGCTTCGACGTGCTCCCCGACGGCCGGGTGATCCAGACCGACCGGCGCGGCGGCGTACGGCTGCACAACCCGGCGACGAACCAGACCACCGTGCTGGCCCAGATCCCGGTCTACACCAACAGCGAGGACGGGATGTACGGCCCGGCGATCGACCGGGACTTCGCCACCAACAAATGGGTCTACCTGTACTACGCGCCCCCGCTGGACACGCCCACCGGCAGCGCGCCGACCACCAGCACCGACCCGGCCGCCTGGGACGTGTGGAAGGGCTACTTCCAGCTCTCCCGGTTCAAGTTCGTCGACGGGGACACCCCGTCGCTGGACCTGAGCACCGAGCAGAAGATCCTCCAGGTGCCGGTGGACCGGGGGGCCTGCTGCCACGTGGCCGGTGACATCGCGTTCGACTCGAAGAACAACCTCTGGCTGGTCACCGGGGACGACACCCCGGCCGGCGGCGGCGGCTCCGGCGGCTTCTCGCCGCACAACGACTCGGTCAGCGCCACCGGGGTCTACCAGGCGCCCTTCGTCGACGCCCGGCGCAGCGCGGCCAACACCAACGACCTGCGCGGCAAGGTCCTGCGCATCACGGTGGGGGCGGACGGGACGTACACCGTCCCGGCGGGCAACATGTTCCCGGCCGGCACCGCGAAGACCCGGCCGGAGATCTACGCGATGGGCTTCCGGAACCCGTTCCGGATCACCCTCGACAAGAAGGACGTCGCCTACGTCACCGACTACTCCCCCGACTCCTCGACCGCCCAGGTGGGCCGGGGGCCGGCGGGCACCGGCCGGATGATGGTGGTCGACAAGCCGGCGAACTACGGCTGGCCGATGTGCGTGCAGCCGAACCTGCCGTACATCGAGATGAACTGGACGACCAATCCGATCTCGCCGGTCGCGCCCTTCGACTGCGCGGCGCCGAAGAACACCTCCCGGCACAACACCGGTCTGACCGACCTGCCGGCGGTGGAGAAGTCCGAGCTGTGGTACTCGTTCCAGGCGCCGACCCCGTGCCCGGAGTCGTACCTGTCGACGCCCACGCAGACCTGTCCGGTGCTCTTCCCCGAGCTCGGCACGGGCGGCGTCGGCCCGCACGGCGCGGCGAAGTACGACTACGACCCGAACCTGAAGTCGGAGACGAAGTTCCCCGAGTACTACGACGGCACGATCTTCTTCGGCGAGTTCACCCGGGACACCCTCAAGGAGGTCCGGCTGGACGACAAGGGTGACATCCTGAAGATCAACAATGTGCTGAACTGCGGCCAGGCGCCGACCACGCCGGCCAAGCCGTTCCTCTGCGACAACCCGATGGACATGCGCTGGGGCGCGGACGGCAACTTCTACCTGCTCACGTACGGGGACGGGTTCTTCAACATCAACCCGGACGCGGCGATGCTGAAGTTCAGCTACGTCAAGGGCCTGCGGGCGCCCACCGCCGTGCTGGCCGCGACCCCGACCAACGGCACCGCGCCGCTGACCGTCGCCTTCTCCAGCGAGGGCTCGAAGGACCCGGACCCGGCCGACTCCATCTCGTTCGCCTGGGACTTCGACGGCAACGGCACCACCGACTCCATCGAGCCGAACCCGACGCACACCTACACCACCAACGGCGTCTACACCGCCCGGCTGACGGTGACCGACTCCAGCGGCAAGACCGCGTCGGCGAACACCACCATCACCGTCGGCAACACCGCGCCGACCGTCACCGTCACCACCCCGCTCGAGGGCGGCTTCTTCAGCTGGGGCGACGACATCCCGTGGTCGGTGACCGTCACCGACCCCGAGGACGGGCCGGTCGACTGCGCCAAGGTCGAGGTGACCTTCGTCCTCGACCACGACCAGCACGGTCACGGTGAGGCCAACCAGTTCGGCTGCTCCGGCGTACTGCCCACCGACCCGGACGACGCCTCGCACGGCGGCTACATCTACGGCGTGGTCAGCGCGTCGTACACCGACGGCGGGGCGAACGGGCAGCCGGCGCTGACCACGGTGGACCAGCAGATCGTCCAGGCCAAGCGCCAGGAGGTCGAGTTCGCCACCGACGAGTCGGGCACCACGGTGGGCGCCAGCGCCGACACCGGCGGCGGGCAGCAGCGTGGCAGCCTCGACCCGGGCGACTGGATCGCGATCAACAACACCGTGAACCTGACGAACATGCAGTCGGTGACGCTGCGTACCTCCGGTGGCAGCGCCGCCACCGCCGGGCAGCCCCGGTTCGGCGTCCAGCTCCGGCTCGACTCCCCCACCGGCCCGCTGCTGACCACCGCCACGGTCAACGCGACCAGCGGCAACAACGCCTTCACCAGCACCACCGTGCCGCTCACCGATCCGGGTGGCTCGCACCGGCTCTACCTGGTCTTCACCACCGTCCCCGGCGGCCCGGCCAGCGGTTTCGGCAACCTCAACTGGGCCGAGTTCACCGGCCAGGGCATCGGCGTCACCCCGTGACGACCGCTCCGGGTGGGGCCGCCACCGGCGGCCCCACCCGGACCACCGGAGCACCAGTCCCCCATCACCAGTTAGCCACGGAAGGCAGCCAGCACATGAATGACACACAGCACGGAATGAGCCGTCGCCGGATGCTCGGCACCATCGCCGGCGCCGCCGGTGCGGTCGCCGTCGGCGCCGCCGGCTGGTCCCCGTCGGCCGCCGCCGAGGGCAACGGCCTGCTCGTCCCGACCGGCAAGCGCGGCATCATCCTCTACAGCGTCCGCGACCGGATCAGCGCCGCACCGGACACCTCCGGCGTCCCGTACGGCTTCGAGCGGGTGCTCGGCCGGCTCGCCGAGATCGGCTACAAGGAGGTCGAGTTCGCCGGCTACACCCAGAACACCGGCATCCTCGGCCGGCAGATCACCCCCACGGAGATCCGCAAGATCCTGGACGACAACGGGCTGCGGGCGAACGGCTCGCACGCCTCGGTGCCGAGCACGGTCACCCCGGACACCATCGCCGCGTTCGAGCAGACCCTGGACACCGCCGAGATTCTCGGCATGACGCACATCGGCACCGGCAACGACCCGACCGGCAGCAACTACCAGGCCGACTGGGACGCCGCCGCCGACCGGTGGAACACCTTCGGCGAGATGGCCGCCGCCCGAGGGCTGAAGCTCTACACGCACAACCACGACGCGGCGTACAACTTCCTGCAGGACAGCGGCCCGCTGGACGGACTGGGCCGGCCGACCCGGTCCTCCGGCATCCGGAAGCTGGAGTACTTCTTCGGGCTGACCAACCCGGAGTGGGTCTGGTTCGAGATGGACATCTACTGGGCGCACGTGGCGCAGTACCGGTACCGCAGCTACGTCGACCCGGACGGCGTGACGCAGACGAACGTCTTCGACCCGCTGGCCACGGTGGCGGCCCGGACCACCCGCTTCCCGCTGTTCCACGCCAAGGACGGCGCGTTCAACCCGGCCAACTCCGCCGGCTACGACATGGTGCCGCTCGGCCAGGGCGACATCGACTACGGCACCTTCTTCGCCAACATGGGCGCGAAGGGCTACCACAACCCGATGTGGGAGCAGGACAACGCGCCGGGCGGCAGCGCCGACCCGGGCCGGTCGCTGCGCTACGCGGAGATCAGCTACCAGCACATGTCGGGTCTGCGGGGCTGACCGACCCGACTGAAACACCGCAGGGGCCGCGCCCGGGAAACCGGGCGCGGCCCCCTCACGTCACGCGCCCGTGACGGGGGTGTGGAAGATTCGCCGATGGAGGTGATCGCGATGACGTTGATCGGACCGGAGAACCCGGACCAGGCACGGCTGCTGCGCCTGCTGCGCGACGACGGCCCCCGCTCCCGGGTCGAGCTCGCCGACGCCCTCGGGCTGAACCGGACCCGGTTCATCGCTGAGGTGGACCGGCTGACCGCCCAGGGGCTGGTGGAGACCGCCGGGCCGGCCGCGTCCCGGGGTGGTCGCCGCTCGTCCCTGCTGCGGATCGCCGGGCAGGTCCGCTTCGGCGCGGTGACCGTCCGGGCCGGGCAGCTCGACGTGGCGCTGACCGACGGCGAGCTGGCCGTGCTCTCCCGCCTCGGCGAGCCGGTCGACGTCCGGAGCGGGCCGGAGGCGGTCGTCGGCCGCGCCGTCGACCTGCTCGGCAAGCTCCGGGCCGAGGCGGGGCTGTCCCGGTTGACCGGGGTGGGCGTGGCCCTGCCCGGGCCGGTTGCGGTACGGGAGGGGGCGCCGCTCCCCGCGCCCGCCCTACCGGGCTGGCACCACTTCCCGGTCCGCGACGCGATCGCCGCCGAGCTGGGCTGCCCGGTGCAGGTGGACAACGACGCCAACGTCATGGCCCTGGGTGAGCTGCACGCCGGCACCGGCCGGGCGTTCGACGACTTCCTCTACGTCAAGCTCGGCAGCGCCATCGGGTGCGGGTTGGTGCTGGGCGGCACGCTCTACCGCGGCGCGACCAGCGGGGCCGGTGACATCGCCCACCTGCGGCTGACCGACGACGGCCCGCTCTGCGACTGCGGCAACAGCGGCTGCGTCGAGGCGTACTGCGGGGACGGTGCCCTGACCCGGGAGGCGCTGGCGGCCGCGCACGGCGGCCGGTCAACGGCGCTCGCCGACCGACTGGCGGAGGCCGGGACGTTGACCGCGGCCGACGTCGCGCGGGCGGCGGCGGCCGGCGATCCCGCCGCGCAGACCCTGGTCCGCGACGGCGCCCGCCGGCTGGGCCAGGTGCTGGTCGGCCTGGTCAGCTTCTTCAACCCGGCCATCGTGATCATCGGCGGCGCGGCACCCGGCATCGGGCCGGTGCTGCTCGCCGAGATCCGTGGGGTGGTCTACCGGCGCTCCACGCCGCTGGCGACCGGCAGCATGCCGATCGTCCTGTCCGACCTGGACGACCGGGCCGCCCTGGTCGGCGCGGCCCGCCTGATCAGCGACCAGGTCTTCGCGGCCCGCTGACCCGGGGCCGGCGGCGCCGGCCCCGGGTGGCGCGGGTCAGTCCCGGTTGCTGCTGAAGGCGGCGTCGAAGGCGGCCGCCGGGGCGTCGAAGGCGAGCCGGCGCACGAACTGGAGCGCCTCGGGTGCGCCGACCAGCCGGTCCATGCCGGCGTCCTCCCACTCGATCGAGATCGGGCCGGTGTACCCGATCGCGTTCAACGCCCGGAAGCAGTCCTCCCACGGTACGTCCCCGTGTCCGGTGGAGACGAAGTCCCAGCCGCGACGCAGGTCCGCCCAGGGCAGGTGGGAGGAGAGCCGGCCGCGCCGGCCGTCGCCGGTGCGGACCTTCGCGTCCTTGCAGTCGACGTGGTAGATCCGGTCGGCGAAGTCGAAGATGAAGTTGACCGGGTCCAGCTCCTGCCAGACGAAGTGCGACGGGTCCCAGTTCAGCCCGAACGCCGGGCGGTGACCGATCGCCTCCAGGGCTCGTTTGGTCGTCCAGTAGTCGTACGCGATCTCGCTGGGGTGCACCTCGTGAGCGAAACGGACCCCCACCTCGTCGAAGACGTCCAGGATGGGGTTCCACCGGTCGGCGAAGTCGGCGTACCCGCGTTCGATCATGGCCGGGGGCACCGGCGGGAACATCGCCAGGGTGTGCCAGATCGACGAGCCGGTGAAGCCCACCACCGTCTTCACCCCGAGCTTCGCCGCCGCCCGGGCGGTGTCCCTCATCTCGTCGGCGGCGCGCCGGCGTACCCCTTCGGGCTCGCCGTCGCCCCAGAGCCGGGCGGGCAGGATGTCCTGGTGCCGCTCGTCGATCGGGTGGTCGCACACCGCCTGCCCGACCAGGTGGTTGGAGATGGCGAAGACCTGGAGATTGTGCTTGGCGAGGGTGGCCAGCTTCCGCTCGACGTACGACTCGTCGGCGAGGGCCTTGTCGACCTCGAAGTGGTCACCCCAGCAGGCGATCTCCAGGCCGTCGTACCCCCATTCGGCGGCGAGCCGGCAGACCTCGTCGAACGGAAGGTCGGCCCACTGGCCGGTGAAGAGCGTGATCGGTCGCGCCATTGTCCTTCTCCCCTGTCGTGGTGGGGGATTCCGAAGCGGGCCGGGGCGAGGGCGACCGGGTGCGGGCGGCCACGCCGGAGCACCGGTGGGCGCGGTTGCGCGCCTGGGCCCCGACGGGTTGCGCCTCCCGTCGGGTCACCGGCCACCTCGCGGTCGCCGCTTTCACTCTAGGTCGGCCCCGCGTGGTTAGGAAGGGCTCGCCGGACCGGCTCGCTCCTCGCGCTCACGCTGCCTGCTCCTCGGGGGCGGGCAGTTCGGCGCGGACCAGGAAGCCGCCCTCGGGACGCGGACCGGCGCTGAACACGCCGCCGACGGCCTCGGCCCGCTCCCGCATGCCGAGCAGCCCGAGCCCGGACCCGGGACCCGCTGCCGGGGCGCCGGCGGCTGCCCGCTCCGGCCCGCCCGGCTCCTGGCCGGCGGGGACGGCCGCGGTGTCCGGGCCGTCGGTCGGCGCCGGGCCGCGAACGCCGGTCGAGGCCGGCCCGGGGACGCCGTCGTCGCGTACCTCGATGGTGACGCCGTCCGGGTCGTAGCGCAGGCGGACCGCGACGGGCGCGCCCGGCGCGTGCCGGTGCGCGTTGATCAGCGACTCCTGGATGATCCGGTAGGCCGCGACGTCGACGGCGCCGGGCAGCGGCCGGGGTTGCCCGGCGAGGGTCCAGCGCACCGGCTGGCCGGCGGCGAAGCCCTCGACCAGCGCGTCCAGCCGGTTGAGGCTGGGCACCGGCTCGGTGGCTTCCTCCTCCCGGGTCTGTTCGGCCCGCCGGGCCCGTTCCTCCAGCACCGCCACGTACGCCCGCCGGCTGCGCACCGCGTCACCTCCGGCGACGGCGACGCCGAACCAGAGCAGCAGCACCACGACGGCCGGGTCCCACCAGGGCACCCCCAGGGTGGCCACCGCTGCCGCACCGAGCACGAGGGCGCTCGTCGCGCCGGCGAGCCACGCGGTCCGCCGGTCGGACCGCGTGGCAACCGTGTACGCGGCGATCGCCACCGTGATCACGAAGGGGCCGCGCGCCTGGTGGGTGAGGAGCGAGAGCACCACGGTGGTGAGCGTGCCACCGAGCACGGGGAGCGGGTACCGGCGGCGGACCGCGATCGCGGCGCAGCCGATGAGCGCCAGCAGCACCGCTCCGGCGGTGAGCGGGTCGCGGGGCGGGCCGCCCGGTGAGTTCACCGGCAGCAGGCTGACCGCGAAGAGCAGCGTGGCCAGCAGTGCGTCGGCGAGCGTCGGGTGAGCCCGGGCGACCCGGCGCCACTGGGCGAGACGTCCCATGCGGTCAAGGTACGGCAGCCGGCCCGGCCGGGACCGCGTGCGTCCGCAGTCGGCTCGGCGGGTCGCCGGGCCGGTCGGGCCGATGCCGGTCAGCGGGTGGCGGGCAGGTCCCGGCAGAGGTCGCGGGGGAAGGTGGGCGCCGTGCGCAGCACGTGTTGGTCAGTGTCGGCGATGCACCGCGCGGGCCGCCAGGTCCGCGAGCGCCGACCGCGCCGGCTCCGTCAGGGGTTGCCGGTCCAGCGCGGCCGACGCCTGCGCCGCGCGCGCCCGGATCATCCGCTCCACCCGCTCCCGGGCCCCGGTGGCCTCGATGACCTCCCGCAGCTCGGCGGCGCCCGCCGCGTCCAGCGCCGGATTGCCGAACAGGGCCCGCAGCCGGGCCGTCCCGGCCCGGTCGGCGGCGGCCCGGGTCAGTGCCATCAGCACCGTGGGTTTGCCCTCGCGCAGGTCGTCCACGGTGGACTTGCCGGTGACCGCCGGGTCGCCGAAGACCCCGAGCAGGTCGTCACGGAGTTGGAAGGCGTCGCCGATCGGATCGCCGAACTCGGCGAGGGCGGCCACCGCGGCCGGGTCCGCGCCGGCCAGGGCGGCGCCGATCTGCAGCGGCCGGGTCACCGTGTACCGGGCGGTCTTCATCCGGATCACGGTCAGCGCGGTCGCCACCGAGCCGTCCCCGGCGGCCGAGACCAGGTCCAGGTACTCCCCCGCGATCACCTCGGCGCGCATCAGCGCGAAGACCGCGTACCCCCGGCGCAGCTGCTCGGCGCCCAACCCGCAGCCGTGGAACATCTCCTGCGACCAGGCGACGCAGAGGTTGCCGCAGAGCAGGGCGCCGTCCCGCCCGTGCGCCTCGGGGTCGCCCCGCCAGGACGACCGGGCGTGCAGGTCGGCGAAGTGCCGGTGCACCGTGGGCTGGCCGCGCCGGCGGTCGCTGCGGTCCAGGATGTCGTCGTGGATCAGCGCGAAGGCGTGGAAGAGCTCCAGCGCCGCCGCCGCGGCCATGATCGGCGCCCCGTCCGGGCCGCCGAAACCCCGCCAACCCCAGTAGCAGAACAGGGGCCGCAGCCGCTTGCCACCGGCCAGGACGAACCGGTGCAGGGCGGCGTGGACGGCCCCCGGGACGCCGTCCGACCGACCCGGCCCCTGCCGGTGCAGGAACGCCGCGAGCTCCGCGTCGAAGCGCGCCCGCAGCAGGGCCGGGTCGGTCGGTACGACGGTTACGGTCATGGGGCCTCCCGGGCCAGTCCGGCGAGCTGGAGCAGCAGCGCCTTCACGTCGGTCGCGGCCAGCCGGTCGCGGGCGGCGGACGCATCCGAGCAGAGCAGCACCGGCCCGTCCGCCGGGTCGGCGGGCAGCCGGCCGTGCGAGCCACGGACCGCCCCGGCACCGGCGTCCAGCCCGACCACGCTCATCAGGTAGCGCAGGCCGAGCTTCTTGCGGGCCAGCGCCACCGCCGCCCGGCGCTTCGCGACGGCCGGCGCCGCCGGGTCGAAGAACAACTCGGCCGGGTCGTAGCCGGGCTTGCGGTGGATCTCCACCAGCCGGGCGAAGTCGGGGGCGCGGGCGTCGTCGAGCCAGTAGTAGTAGGTGAACCAGGCGTCCGGCTCGGCCACCAGCACCAGCTCGCCGGAGCGGGCGTGGTCCAGGCCGTACCCGGCCTGGCCGTCGGCGTCGAGCACCTCGGCCACCCCGGGCAGCCCGGCGCAGAGCTTCGCCACCGCCGGCAGTTCGGCCGGGTCCTTGACGTAGACGTGCGCCACCTGGTGGTCGGCGACCGCGAAGGCCCGGGACGTCCACGGGTCGAGGTATTCCATGCCGGCCTGGGTGTAGACCCGCAGCAGCCCCTCGGCGCGCAGCAGCCGGTTGACGTCCACCGGCCGGGAGACGTCGGTGATGCCGTACTCCGACAGCGCCACCACCGTCGCGTCCTTGGCCCGCGCGGCCTCCAGCAGCGGGGCGAGCACCGCGTCCAGCTCGGCCGCCGCCGCGGCGGCCCGCGGCGAGTTCGGGCCGAAGCGTTGCAGGTCGTAGTCCAGGTGCGGCACGTAGACCAGGGTCAGGTCGGGTGCCTGGTCGGCCAGGATCCGCTCGGCGGCCCGGCAGATCCACCGGGACGAGGGCAGCCCCGCGCCCGGCCCCCAGTAGGTGAACAGCGGGAAGGTGCCGAGCGCGTCGGTGAGCATGTCGTGCAGCTCGGGCGGGTCGGTCCAGCAGTCCGGCTCCTTGCGCCCATCGGCGTGGTAGACCGGGCGCGGGGTGACCGTCCAGTCCACGTCGGCGCCCATCGCGTACCACCAGCAGACGTTCGCCACCGTGTAGCCGGGCTCGACCCGGCGGGCCGCCTGCCAGAGCTTCTCCCCGCCGACCAGCGCGTGGTGCTGCCGCCACAGCAGCACCTCGCCCAGGTCCCGGAAGTACCAACCGTTGCCGACGATCCCGTGCCCGGCGGGCGGTTCGCCGGTGAGGAAGGTGGACTGCACCGAGCAGGTCACGGCGGGCAGCACGGTGCCCAGCTCGGCGGCGAAGCCGGCCTCGGCGACCGCGCGCAGCCGCGGCATGTGCACGAGCAGCCGCGGGGTCAGCCCCACCACGTCGAGTACCACCAGCCGGCGGCTCATCGCCCGACCCCCGTCCCGGCCGGGGCCGCCAGGCCGACCGCGACCAGCTCGTCGCGCGCGAAGGCCAGCTCGGCGGCGATCCCGGCGGCCAGCTCCGTGTCGGTGCGCGGCCGCCGTGCCGCCGGCAGCACCCCCCAGGTGTACGTCTCGACGTCGAGGTGGTCGCAGCCGGCGGCCGGACCGGCGAAGAGCCCGGCGAGGGCGGCCCGCAGCACCGGCAGGGTGGACGTGAGCGGCGGCTCGGGCGGTGCGTGCAGCGGCACGTGATAATGCACCCGCCACGGGCCGGGCAGCTTCGCGTCCAGCGCGGCGTCCAGGTCGTCGGCCGCGTACGCCGGGTCGGCCGGGTCGGCGGCGGACGCGCAGCCGGCGGCCCGGGTCTGGTGCAGGAAGCGGGGTTCCACCCAGCGGCGCAGCGCCTCGGCCGAGCCGCCCGGGTCGGCGGCCTCGACGGCGGCGGAGACCTGGACCTTGACCACCGGCAGCCCGGCCGACTCCAGCCGGCCCAGCGCCTCGACCGGCTCCTCCCAGGCGCACGCGAGGTGCGCCAGATCGAGGCAGATCCCGAGCCGGTCGGTATCCATGGCTGACAATACCGCGCCCGCCTGTCCCGTGGACTCCACAATGCACCCCGGTTCCGGTTCGAAGCCGACCCGGATCGGCCGGCCGGTCTCCCGCTCCACGGCGGCCAGCCCGGTCGCCAGGTCGGCGAGCCGCCGCCGGGCCGCCTCCGCGCGGTCCGCGTCCCACGGCTGCCGCCAGGCCAGCGGCAGGGTGGAGACCGAGCCCCGGGCCGCGTCCTCGGGGAGCAGGTCGGCCAGCACCCGGGCCAGCTGCAGCGTGTACGCCAGCCGGTCGCGGTTGGTCCAGTCCGGGTGGTAGACGGCGCCCTTGACCACCGGCGCCTGGAACGACGCGTACGGGAAGCCGTTGAGGGTGACCACCTCCAGCCCGCGTACGGTCAGCTCGGCGCGCAGCCGCCGGCGTAGGGCCGGGTCGGCGGCCAGCTCGGCGGCGACCGGGGCGGCCAGCCAGAGCCCGAGGCCCAGCAGGTCGGCGTCGAGGGCCCGGCGGACCGCCACGGCGTACCGGTCGAGCTGGGCGAGGATGCCGGCCAGGTCCTCGGCCGGGTGGACGTTGGTGCAGTAGCCGAGGTGCACGGTGCTGCCGTCGGCGTGCCGGAGCCGCATCACTCGCCCCCGCGCAGGATGGAGTTGCCGGCGAAGGTCGGGGCGGGCGTCGCCAGGTCGCCGAGGTCGAGCCGGCCGGACTGGCCGTAGAACTCCACCGGGTTGCGCCACAGCACCCGGTCGACGTCGTCGTCGGTGAAGCCGGCGAGCAGCATCGCCTCGCCGGTGGCCCGGGTGAGCAGCGGGTCGGAGCGCCCCCAGTCGGCCGCCGAGTTGACCAGCATCCGCTCGGTCCCGTACGTCCGCAGCAGCTCGACCATCCGCGACGGCGTCATCTTGGTGTCCGGGTAGATGGAGAAGCCCAGCCAGCAGCCGGTGTCCCGGACCAGCTTCACGGTGATCTCGTTGAGGTGGTCGACCAGCACCCGGCCCGGCTCGATGCCCGACTCGGCGACCACCGCGAGGCTCCGCTCGACGCCCCGCGCCTTGTCCCGGTGCGGGGTGTGCACCAGGGCGGGCAGGTCGTGGCCGACGGCCAGGGCGAGCTGGCCGGCGAACGCGGCGTCCTCGGCCGGGGTCATCGAGTCGTAGCCGATCTCGCCGACCGCCACCACACCGTCCTTGTCCAGGTAGCGCGGGAGCAGGTCGAGCACCGGGTGGCAGCGCGGGTCGTTGGCCTCCTTGGGGTTGAGCGCGACGGTGGCGTGGTGCCGGACGCCGAACTGCCCGGCCCGGAACGGCTCCCAGCCGATCAGCGAGTCGAAGTAGTCGACGAAGGTGGCGGCGCTGGTGCGCGGCTGGCCCAGCCAGAACGCCGGCTCCACCACCGCGCGCACCCCGGCGGCGGCCATCCGCTCGTAGTCGTCGGTGGTCCGTGAGGTCATGTGGATGTGCGGGTCGAAGATGCGCATCACGCCTCCCTGGCGGTGGTCAGGTCCGAGCCGGCGCCGAGCCGGTCGAGCAGGTCGGTGGCGTCGGCGGGCATGGTGCGGCCGGCGGCGTGCCGCTCGGCGGCCAGCGCGGCCAGCATCGCCGCCAGCTCGCCGTCGGCCCGGCCGTCGAGGTCGTCGACGACGGCCAGCGGCACGCCGGTGAAGACGCACTTGAGCACCGCCTGCCGCCAGGCGGACTGCTCCAGGTGCCGGGCGTACGGGCCGAGGGCGGCGGCGACCAGCCGGGTGTCGTTGGTGCGGATGGCGTCGTGCAGCAGCGGTACGCAGGCCGCGCCGATCGGCAGCAGCGGCAGCGCCCGCAGCACGGCCCGCTTCTCGGCCGCGTCGCCGTGCTGGTAGAGGGTCTCCGCCGCCGCGGCGTGATCGGCGGGGAGCGCGGTGAGCAGCAGCGCCCGGGCGGCCTCGTCGACGGTCCAGCCGGGCGGGTCGGGCAGCGGCGCCCGCCCGCAGCGCCGCGCGGCGGCGGGGAAGAACCGCGCGATCGCCGCCGGTTCGGTGGCGACGCGGCGCAGCGCCGCGTCCAGCCACCGCGGATCGGGTACGCCCCGCAGCGCGGCGCGCAGTCGGTCGGGTGTCATGCCGTCTCCCCTCTGAGTCGGGTGGCAGGTGCTCAGCCACCGCCTTTGCTCTGCCGCACCCCAGGCAACAGCGGTTGTCCGGATATCGGACGCGGGGTGTTGCCGTCGCTGCAGCAGAGCAAAGGGGCCGAGTCGGTGGTCCGGCCCGGCGCGGGACCGGCCGGGCGGGACGCGCGGGCCGGCGGGGCCGCGGCGTCGGCCGTCCGGGCGGCGGCCCGGAGGAAGTCGAGCGAGCGAGCGGCCACGGCCGGCGCGGCGTGCGAATGCCGGGGCAGCTCCACCGCGACCAGGCCGCGGTAGCCGGCGTCGGCCAGCGCGCGCAGCACCGGCGGGAAGTCGATCTCGCCGGTGCCGAACTCCAGGTGTTCGTGCACACCTCGGCGCATGTCGTCGATCTGCACGTTGACCAGGTGCTCGGCGACCGCCGCCACGCACTCCGGCACCGGTGCCGGCTCCAGGCAGCGGCAGTGTCCGATGTCGAGGGTGAGGCCGAACGCGGGCGGCGCGCCGAGCGCGTCCCGCAGCCGCCGCCAGCCGGCGATCTCCTCGACCAGCATGCCCGGCTCCGGCTCGAAGCCGAGCGGCACACCGACCGCCGCCGCCTCGGCGCAGACCGTGGCGCAGCCGGCCACCAGCCGGTCCCACGCGACGGCCGGCGGCACCCCCGGTGGGCTCACCCCGGCCCAGCACGACACCGCCTCGGCGCCCAGGTCGGCGCCGATCCGTACCGCCCGGCGCAGAAAGTCGACCCGCCGGGCCGAATCGTCGTGCAGCAGCGTCGGGGCGTGCTTGCGCCACGGGTCGAGCAGGTAGCGGGCCCCGGTCTCGACCACCACCGCCAGGCCGAGCGCGGTCAGCCGTCGGTGCACGGCGGCGACCCGGCGGGCCAGCCCGGGGGCGAACGGGTCCAGGTGGTCGTGGTCCAGGGTGAGCGCCACCCCCTGGTAGCCGAGGTCGGCGATGACCGCCACCGCGTCGGGCAGCCGATGGTTGGCGAAGCCGTTGGTGCCGTAGCCGAACCGCAGCCCGGTCGGGCGGAGCGGAGCCTGCGCCACCCCCGCCGCGCCCGGTGCCGCCCGCCCGGTCATGTCGGCGACACCACCCGGGCAAGGCGGCGGCCCAGCGGGGCGGCGGCCGCGACGGCCAGGCCGAGCAGCCGGGCGCCGGCCCGGGCGGTCAGGGCGCCCTGCAACGCGGGCAGGCCGGTGATGCCGGCGCCGACCGCCGCCCGGACCCGGCCGGGTGACGGCTCGGCCAGCACCCGGGCCTGCGCGCCGGCGTACCGGGTGACGTAGCCGGCGGCGAGCACGGCCGGCACCGGACCGGTGCCGCCCAGCGCGCTCGCCGTGACCAGGGCGGTGCCGGCCAGGGTGGCCCGGGGCAGCCGCCGGTCGGCGCCACTGACTTCGCGGCGGGACAGCGCGGTGACCGTCCAGGTGTGCGCCGCCACGGTCAGCGCCGCCGGCAGCGCCCGGGCCAGCCGTACCCCCGCCGACGGGGATCCGCCACCCCGCGACGCCGGGCCGCCGGCACGGCGGGCGCCCGGAGCACCGGGCGGACCGGCGGAGGTGGCGCCGAGCAGCACGTCCAGCCCCCGACAGGCGGCCATCACGGCGGGACCGGCGGCGGTGTTCTTGGCCAGCAGGTCGTACCCCCAGACGGCGGTGGCGAGCGGCACCGCGACGGCCGTCGCCCGTCGGCCCCCGGCGGCGGCGGCCAGGGCGAGCCCGGCGGCGGTGAGGCCGGCGGCGAGCCCGAGCGCGGCCGGCGGGCTCACCCGGCCGGACGGGATCGGCCGTTCCGGCCGCTCGACGGCGTCCAGCCGCCGGTCGGCCCAGTCGTTGGCCGCCATGCCGGCCCAGTAGAGCAGCACCGACGCCCCAGCCAGCGCCGGCGTCCGGCGGTCCAGGACGCCGGCCGCCGCCGCACCCGCCAGCACGTCCCCCGGTACGGAGAGCGCGGCCGGCACCCGGACCAGTTCGGCGAGATCAGCGAGACCCGTCATCGTCGCCTCCCCGGTGCAGGCGGGCGACGAAGTCGTGCAGCAGGGCCCACTGCTCGGCGAGCGAGTGGGTCGGGGCGTCGAGCGGGTCCTTGAAGAAGAAGGCCAGCTCCGGCAGGGGGCCGTGCCGGCCGGCGGCGTGCGCGGCGGCGGCGAGTCGGGCCAGGTCGAGCACCAGCGGGGCGGCCAGCGCGGAGTCGCAGCCGTGCCAGGTGAACTCCATCCGCATCCCGGTGCCCAGGAATCCGGCGAAGGTGATCAGGTCCCAGGCGGTCTTGAAGTCGCCCAGCTCCTCGACGTGGTCGATCCGGGTGTCGCCCTGCGGGACGTAGCCGAGGGTCTCGCCCAGCACCCGCTGCTTGCTCGCCACCTTGGCCGCGTTCGCCGCCGGGTCCGCCAGGTTCGCGCCGTCGCCGCCGCCGAGCAGGTTCACCCCCGACCAGGAGCGGACGGCCAGGTGCCGCATCGCGAACATCGGCGCGAGCACCGACTTGACCAGGGTCTCCCCGGTCTTGCCGTCGTGCCCGGCGTACGGCAGGCCGCGTTCCGCGGCCAGCGCCGCCAGCGCCGGCAGCCGGGCCCCGGTGGACGGCGTGAAGTCGACGTACGGGCAGCCGGCGGTGAAGGCCGCGTACGCGTACAGCGAGCTGGGCGGTAGCACCTCGCCGGGGCCGGCCAGCGCGGTGCGCAGCGCGGCGGGGGCGAGGTGCGCCGGGTGCCCGACGGCGGCCGGTTCGGTGGCGCAGACGTTCACCACCACCACCCGGTCCAGCGCGTGCCGGTCCCGGAAGTCGGTCAGGTCCCGGACCACGGCGGCGGCCCGGTCGGCCTGGGTGCCCCCGGTCGGGGCGGGGCGCAGCGCCCGCTCGACGTCGGCCAGCTCCTTGGCGAGCGCGTCGACCAGCCGGCCGGGCAGCACGCCGGCGGCCGCCAGCGCCTCGGCCCGCTTGATCAGCGGGGTGGCCACCACGTCGTGGCCGCCGAGGACGAGGTCGGTGAAGGCGGGCAGGGCCGGCCCGCGCAGCTCGGGCAGCTCGGTGACGCAGCCGGTCGGGCCGGTCAGCCCGGCCCGCAGGGCGAGCGCCCCGACGATGCTGGTGGTCGCGACCGAGCCGCGTGCCCCCATCAGCCAGATTCCCGTACGCATCGTTGCTCCTTTCGTGGAACCTCCGTGCCGAGATCTCGCTGGTCGTCGGTGTGCCGATGGGCCCCGTCCGCCCGCGGCCATCCCGGTGTTGCGCCCGGGTCCGGCGGCGAAGTCGGCGGCAGCGCGCCGGACGGGGTCCCGGGCAGGTGTGGACGGACAGGGCTGGCAGGCAGGGTCGGTCGGCGTCCGGCCCTGCCTCCCCCGCGTCACCAGGTGGTACGCGTCCGCCGGTGCGGCCGGGGAATCCCGGTCCGGCCGCACCGGACGGCCGTGCTGCTCGTGCCGCGCCGGAGAAGCTCCGGTGGCACGCCCTCCGGGGCCGGCCTCGTCCCCGCCGCGGGGCGCAACCGCGGCCGGTCCCTCGCCGGCCGGCTCCGGAAAGTCGCTCGGGCGGCACCGGCGGGTCGGCCGGCGCCGCGACGGGTCAGGCGGCCAGTTCGGCCACCAC
This sequence comes from Micromonospora sp. NBC_00898, assembly GCF_045207895.1. Lineage (NCBI taxonomy): Bacteria > Bacillati > Actinomycetota > Actinomycetes > Micromonosporales > Micromonosporaceae > Micromonospora > Micromonospora sp. NBC_00898. The sequence goes on along the minus strand of NZ_CP108775.1, from coordinate 136,482 downwards.
GTCCGGCGCCACCTCCGTCCACGAGGAGCCCAGCTCCGCCGAGCGGGTCACCGCGTCCAGCACGAGCTGGACCTGCAACGCGTCGGCGAAGGAGGGTGCCGGGTCGACCCCGGTGGCGACGGCCTCCACGAAGTCCCGCATCTGGTGGGTGAAGGAGTGCTCGTAGCCGATGATGTGGCCGGGCGGCCACCACGCCGACATGTACGGGTGCTCGCCCTCGGTCACCAGGATCCGGGTGAAGCCCTGCTCGGCGGCGGGCCGGGTGGCGTCGTAGAACTCCAGCTCGTTGAGGCGCTCCAGGTCGAACAAGACGGTGCCGAGCGAGCCGTTGATCTCCACCCGGAGCGCGTTCTTGCGGCCGGTGGCGAACCGGCTGGCCTCGTACGTGGCCAGCGCGCCGCCGTCGAGCCGGGCGACGAAGGCCGCCGCGTCGTCGACGGTGACCGGGCCGGTGGCCTGGCCGTTGCCGTCCGCGTGGGCGGCCAGGCCGCTCGACCCGGTCGGCAACGGCCGCTCCTTGACGAAGGTCTCGGTCAGCGCGCTGACCCCGCTGATCCGCTGCCCGGTGACGTACTGGGTGAGGTCGACGATGTGCGCGCCGATGTCGCCGAGCGCGCCGGAGCCCGCCCTGTCCCTCTGCAACCGCCAGACCAGCGGGAACTGCGGGTCCACGATCCAGTCCTGCAGGTACGCCGCCCGGACGTGCCGGACCACGCCGAGCCGTCCGTCGGCGACCAGCTGCCGCATCATGGTGACCGCCGGCACCCGGCGGTAGTTGAACCCGCACATGGCGCGTACCCCACCGGCCCGGGCCCGGGCGGCGGCCGCCGCCATCAGTCGGGCCTCCTCGACGGTGTTGGCCAGCGGCTTCTCGCAGAGCACGTGCTTGCCGGCGGCCAGCGCGGCGATCGCGATCTCACAGTGGCTGTCGCCCGGCGTGCAGATGTCGACCACGTCGATCTCGTCGGACTCGACCAGCCGCCGCCAGTCCGTGGTGTGCGCCTCCCAGCCGAGCCGGCCGGCGGCGTCGGCCACCTTCGACTCGTCCCGGCCGCAGATGAGCGACATCCGGACCTGCGCCGGCAGGTCGTACACCCGGTTCACGGTGCGCCACGCCTGGGAGTGCGCGGCGCCCATGAACGCGTAGCCGACCATGCCGACCCGCAGGTGTCTGTCGTGAGTGGACAAGGTGGGTCTCCCCCCGTGTGTCAGAACCCGAGCTTCAGGTAGGTGCTCGCGTTCTCCTTGGTGATCGTCTCGGAGGCGAGGACGATCTCCTTCGGAACCTGGAGTTCCACCAGGTCGGACATGCCCTTCCCCTGCCCGATCAGGCGGGCCAGGGAGATGGCCGAGGAGGCCATCGACGGGCTGTAGGTGACGGTGGCCTTGAGCACCGTGTTGTCGGCCTGGATGTCCTCCATCGCCTTCTTCGAGCCGGCGCCGCCGACCATGAAGAACTCCTTGCGGTTGGCCTGGTTGACCGCGGCCAGGACACCGATGCCCTGGTCGTCGTCGTGGTTCCAGAGCGCGTCGATCTTCGGCAACGCCTGGAAGAGGCCGGTGGCCGCCTGCTGGCCCGAGTCGGCGGTGAACTCGGCCGGCCGCCGGTTGGCCACCTTCAGGCCGTTCGCGGCGAGGGTGTCGGCGAAGCCCTTGGAGCGTTCCTGGGTCAGCTCCAGCGAGTCGATGCCGGGGATCTCGCCGATGACCGGGTTGCTGACCCCCTTGGCCTTGAGCTGCGCGACGATGTAGGTGGCGGCGGCCACCCCCATGCCGTAGTTGTCGCCCTTGATCTGGAGCCGGTAGGCCCGCGCGTCGGGGAAGGCCCGGTCCAGGTTGACCACCGGGATGCCGGCCTTCATCGCCTCCAGGCCGAACGCGTTGAGCTCCTTGCCGTCGTGCGGCAGCAGCACGATCACGTCCGGCTTCTGGGAGATCAGGGTGGACAGCGCAGCGCGCTGGGCCGCCGCGTCGGCGCCGGCCTCCACGCTCTTGAACTCCACGTCCGAGTACGCCCCGGCCTGCGCCTTGGCGTTGTTGGTGATGGCGGCGATCCAGCCGTGGTCGGCGGCCGGGGCGGAGAAGCCGATGGTCACCTTCTTGCCCGGGTCGGCGTTGCCGCCGGCCGCGGCGGCCTTCGTCTGGGCGGCGGTCGGCGCCGCCTCGTTGCTGGTGCAGCCGGCGAGTACGACGCCGGCGGAGAGCGCGGCCCCGCCGAACAGCAACCGGCGGCGCGACAGGTCGCGACTGTGCTGGGTCATGACGACCTCCATGAATGAGGTGGTGGGGTGAAAATGGGTGTGGTTGTCCCGGCCACCGTCGCTGTCGAGGTGGCCGCCGGTGTCGCGGTGGGTCAGGTGGTGGTGGCCCGGTTTCGGCCGAGGAACTGGGTGAGGCTGCGGAACTGCACCTGCTGGATCAGGACGGCGGCGACGATGATGCCGCCCTTGACCATGTTCTGGGCCTCGGTGGAGAGGCCGTTGATGGCGAACAGGTTGGTGATGGTGGAGAAGATGACCACCCCGAGCAGGGAACCGATGATGGTGCCCCGCCCGCCGCTGAGCAGCGTCCCGCCGATGATGGCGGCGGCGATCGCGTCCAGCTCGTAGAGGTTCGCCATCGCCGCCTGCGCGGAGGTGGCCTGCGCGGTCAGCATCACCGCGGCGATGCCGCAGCAGAGGCCGGAGAGCGCGTACAGGTAGAGGGTGTGTCGCCGGACGTTGATGCCGGCGAGCCGGGCGGCCTCCGGGTTGCCGCCGACGGCGACGGTGCGGCGGCCGAAGGTGGTCCGGTTCAGCAGCACCCAGCCGGCGGCGACCACCGCGGCGAGGATGTAGACCAGCAGCGGGATGCCGAGCAGGTCCGTGGCGGCGATGCCGTTGATGAAGTTGTTGGTGGAGACCTGGGTCTGCTTGTCGGAGATCTCGGCGGCCAGCCCCCGGGCGGCCACCATCATGGCCAGCGTGGCGATGAAGGGCACCAGCCGCCCGTACGAGACGAGTAGGCCGTTGACCACGCCGACGGCCAGCCCGACGGTGAGCGCGCTGAAGATCATGCCGCCGGCGCCGTAGCTCTGGGTGGCGAGCGTGGTGGACCAGACGCCGGCCAGGGCGACGATCGCGCCGACCGACAGGTCGATGCCTCCGCCGATGATCACGAAGGTCATCCCGACGGTGACCACGCCGACCACCGAGGCGAGCTTGAGGATGGTGAGCGTGTTGCCCCACACCCAGCTCGCGTTCCCGTACAGATCGGGCCGGGTGAGGATGCCGATGACGACCAGCACCACCAGGGTCGCCAGCAGGCCCAGGTTGCGTTTGGCGCCCTCGCCGCCGTCACCCCGCCACCAGGAGAGCCGGCCGGCCCGGTCGGACCTCGCGGCCGCCGCGGTCTCGGCCGGGTCGACCGGCGGCGACTGCGCCGGCAGGTCCGCCGCCCGCTCCGGCGCCGCGGTTGGAGAGAGCTCGCTCATGCTGGCGCACCTTCCATGAGGGACCCCGCCATGACGAGGTCGAGCACGGTGTTCTCGTCGAGTTCGCCGGCCGGGGCCTCGCGGACCACCCGGCCCTCCCGCATCACCAGGACCCGGTCGGCGAGCCCCAGCACCTCGGGCACCTCGCTGGAGACCAGCAGCACGCCGACGCCGCTTGCGGCCAACTGCCGGATGACCTGGTAGAGCTCGGCCCGGGCCCCCACGTCCACGCCGCGGGTCGGCTCGTCGAGCAGCAGCAGCCGGGTGTCGCCGAGCAGCCAGCGCCCGACCACCACCTTCTGCTGGTTGCCCCCGGACAGGGTGCGCACCGGCCGCCTGACGTCGCGGGGACGCAGCTCCAGGGAATCGGCGATCCGGTCCGCCTCGGCCCGTTCCCGCCCGGCGTCGGTGAAGCCGAGGCGGGCGTACCGGCCGAAGGTCGCCAGGGTGACGTTGCGGTAGATCGGCTCGCCGAGCAGCAGCGCCTGGCTCTTGCGCTCCTCGGGAGCCATCCCCATGCCGGCCCGCACCGCCGCGCCGACGCTGCCGGGCCGCAGCGTACGGCCGCCCATCCGGACCGTGCCGGCCTGCGCGCGGCGGGCGCCGTAGATGGTCTCCAGCAGCTCGGACCGGCCCGAGCCGACCAGCCCGGCGACGCCGACGATCTCGCCGGCCCGCACGCTCAGCGAGACGTCGGCGAACTCGCCCGGCCGGGTCAGGCCGTCCACTCGCAGCAGTTCGGCGCCGTCCGGGTCGGCGGCCGGGCGGTCCGGGAAGACGTACTCAATGCTGCGGCCCGTCATCCGCGCCACCAGGTCGCGGGTCGGGGTGTCGCGCGCCGGCAGGTTCGCCGCGGTGGTCCGGCCGTCCTTGAGTACGGTCACCCGGTCGCCGATCTCGCGGATCTCCTCCAGCCGGTGCGAGATGTAGATGACCGCGATGCCCTGCGCGGTCAACTCCCGGATGATCCGGAACAGGTTGCCCACCTCGTCGTGGGCCAGCACCGCGCTCGGCTCGTCCATGATGATCAGCCGGGCCTCGTGGGAGAGCGCCCGCGCCATGCTGACGATCTGCTTGCCGGCGGCGGGCAGCGCCCGGACCATCCGTCCCGGCGGGATCTCCGGGTGACCGAGGCGGCCGAGGATCTCCCGGGTCCGGCGAGCCATCCGGCCGCGACGGACGAACCCGAACCTGCGCGGCTCGTGGCCGAGGAAGGCGTTCTCCGCGACCGAGAGGTCCTCCACCAGGTCGAGTTCCTGGTAGATGGTGGCGATCCCGGCCCGCATCGCGGCCTGCGGGTTGGCGAAGGCCGCTGGCTCACCGCGCCAGTGCACCTCGCCGGCGTCCGGCCGGTGCACCCCGGAGAGCACCTTGATCAGGGTGGACTTCCCGGCGCCGTTCTGCCCGAGCAGGCAGTGCACCTCGCCGGCGCGCACCTCCAGCTGCACCCCGTCCAGCGCGCGTACGCCGGGGAAGGTCTTGACCACGTCGGTGAGGCGCAGGACCACCTCGCCCGCGACGGTGTCCGCGGGGGCCTCCACCAGGGGTGCCTTCGTCACGACGGCCTCCTCGCTCCCGCGCGTCGGCGGCCGGCCCGGGCCGGCCGGTTCCGGGGTGTGTCCGGCGCCGGTGGCGCCGGTCGCGGGGCCGGTCATGACGCCTCCCCGAAGGCCAGGTCGCTGGCGAGCACGGCCGCCCCGGCCACCCCGGCGCGGGAGCCGAGCTCGGAGAGGACGACCGGCAGGTTGCCGGTGGCCAGCGGCAGCGACCGGCGGTAGACCACGCTGCGGATCTCGGCGAGCAGGATGTGCCCGAGCTGGGCGAGGCCGCCGCCGATGACGATCATCGACGGGTTGGTGAAACTCACCAGCCCGGCCAGGACGCTGCCGACCCGCCGGCCGCCGTCGCGGATGAGCTGGATGCAGGTGACGTCCCCCTCGGCGGCGCCCTGCGCGACGTCCAGCGCGGTCAGCGCGCCGCGAGCGTCGAGCCGCTCGGCGAGTGCCGGGGAGATGCCGGCGCGGGCCGCCGCGGTCGCCTCCTTGGCCAGCGCGGCACCGCTGAACAGCGCCTCCAGGCAGCCGAGGTTGCCGCAGGAACACATCGGACCGTTCGCGTCGACCTGGATGTGGCCGATGTCCCCGGCGCAACCGTCGGTGCCCCGGTACACCTCACCGCTGAGGTAGATGCCGCAGCCGATCCCGGTGCCGATCTTGATGAAGAGGAAGTCGTCCACCGAGTGGGCGACCCCGCCGTGCCGTTCGCCGATCGCCATGATGTTGACGTCGTTGTCGACCACCGCCGGGCAGCCGTGCTCCCGGGTGAGCAGCTCGCGGACCGGGAAGCGGTCCCAACCCGGCATGATCGGCGGCGAGACCGGGACGCCGTCGCGGAAGCTCACCGGCCCGGGCACGCCGATGCCGACCGAGTCGAGCCGCTCGTACGCGCCGTCCACCTTGGCCTTGTGCAGCAGCTCGCTGACTCGCTGGAGGGTCACCTTCGGGCCGGAGCGGATGTCGGCGGGCTCGGTGTAGGCGACCACCGGTTCGAGGCGGCCGTTGACCACCTCGACGTCGATCGAGCTGGCACCCAGGTCGACCGCGGCGAAGCGCAGGTGCGGGCTCAGCTCGACCAGGGTGGAGCGCCGCCCGCCGCGGGACGCGGCGAGCCCTGCCTCGGCGACGTAGCCGAGGCCGACCAGCCGCTCCAGCTCGGCGAGGAGGCGGGGGCGCGGCATCTGCAACCGGTCGCCGAGCTCCGCCCGGGACACCGCCCCCTCGTCCCGGAGCAACCGCAGCAGCCGTACGTGCAGGGGGTCCACCGTCCGCACCGGGACTCACCTCCGCATCGGAGTCGTTCACATCGACGCAACGGCGATGTGTCGTGTCCGACACAGTAGGAGCCTTCCGGGTCGCGTGTCCATAGCTTCGGCGCGATCCGAGCCAAACTTTTGTCCATCTGAGCAAAAGCGCGTAGTGGATCACGAAAAGCAGGGCGGTTCCGGCCCAGCTCACCTCGGCGCGGGCACCGTGCCACGGACATGCGACCGCCCCGCCGCGACGGGCGCGGGCGGGGCGGTCGACGGGTGACGGTCAGCGACCGGCCGCGTTGCGCTTCTTCTTCAGCTTGCGGTCGTCGCGCAGCTCGACGTACGGCTCCTCCTCGGCCGGGTGCCCGGCCTCGATGGCGCGCCCGCGCTCCAGTTCGGCGTCGAACTCCGCGCCGAGCAGGATCGCGATGTTGCTCAACCAGAGCCAGACCAGGAAGATGATCACGCCGGCCAGCGCGCCGTAGGTCTTGTTGTACGACCCGAAGTTGCTGACGTAGAGCGCGAAGAGGCCGGAGATCACCAGCCAGATCACCACCGCGAGCAGGCCGCCCGGGCTGACCCAGCGGAAGCCGCCGTGCCGGGCGTTCGGCGAGGCCCAGTAGAGGATCGCGAACATCAGGCTGACCAGGATGAGCAGCACCGGCCACTTGGCGATGTTCCACACCGTCACGGCCGTCGAGCCCAGCCCGATCGCGCTGCCAACCTGCTCGGCCAGGCCACCGGTGAAGACCACGATCACCGCGGCGGCCAGCAGCAGCACACCCACCAGCGCGGTCACCCCGAGCCGGATCGGCAGGGTCTTCCAGATCGGCCGGCCCTCCGGGACGTCGTAGATGGTGTTGGAGGCGCGCATGAAGGCGGCGATGTAGCCGGAGGCCGACCAGAAGGCGGCGAGCACACCGATGATCGCGGCGATGCTGGCCAGGCCGCCGGAGCGGCCCGCCTGCTCGATCGCCGCCTCGATGATGTCGCGGATGTTCTGCTGCGGCACCACCTGGTCGACAGTGTCCTTGACCCCCTCGGTGGCGCGGGTGCCGAGCAGGCCGAGCACCGAGATGAGCACCAGCATGCCCGGGAAGATCGAGAGGACGCCGTAGTAGGTCAGCGCGGCGGCCCAATCGGTCAGGCTGTCGTCCTGGAACTCCTTGACCGTGCGCTTCAGCGCGGCCTTCCACCCGGCGCCCGGCAGCTCCGTCGGGCTGTCCGGCCCCTCGTCCGGGCCGACCGGCCCGGAGCGCCCCGCCCCCCGACCCGCCCGGTCCAGGTCCAGGCGGTTCCGGTGCCGGTCACCGCCCGGGCCGCCGGGCTCGTCGGCGGCCCGGTGGCCGCCGGACAGGTCGGCCCGGTCCCGGGCCCGCTCCACGCCGTTGCGGGGCGCGGTGAACCCGGATTCGTCACGGCCGCGCCCGCCGCGGGCGGAAGACTCGTCGGAGGCCATCGCCCCTCCTCATGCTCGGCATCGTCAGGACACGACATGCCCCGAGGCAACGGGCGGTAACCACCTACTTGTAGAGCAACCTGCCCATCCGCCGGGAGGCCACGACGAGCCCGACCGCGGTCAGCACCAGCAGGTACGCCACGTCGAGCAGCCACGACCAGCCGGCCGCGCCGACGGAGATGCCCCGGATCAGGTGCACCGACCGGTAGAGCGGGGTCAGCTCGACGACCCAGCGCAGCACGGCCGGATACGCCTCCGCCGGGACGAAGGTGCCGGAGAAGAGGAAGAGGGTGAACTGGGCGGAGCCCATCAGGTCGAAATCCTGCCAGCTGCGCATGAACGTGGCGACGGCCATGCCGAGCGCGCCGAACGCGAAGCCGACCAGCACGGCACCCGGGAACGCCGTCACCGCCCGACCCACGGTGGTCAGGTCCATCGCGACCATCACGACCAGGAAGGCCGCCGAGTAGAGCGACCCCCGGATCATCGCCCAGCCCAGCTCGCCCAGGGCGATCTCGAACGGCTGCACCGGGGTCGCGATGATCCCGTCGTACAGCTTCATGAACTTCATCTTCCCGAAGAAGTTGAAGGTGGTCTCCGCCAGCGCACCGGTCATCGCCGACGAGGCCAGCATCGCCGGCGCGACGAAGCCGGCATACGAGACGACCCGGCCGCCGGGGAGCGTGAGGTCGCCGACCAGCGCCCCCACCCCGATGCCGATGGAGAAGAGGTAGAGCACCGGCTCCAGGAAGCCGGAGATGAGCACCAGCCAGTACGCGCTCCGCAGCGACGTGAAGTTGCGCTCGGCGACCGAGGCCGAGCGGCGGGGCGCCCCCTCGAAGCTGACCAGCCGGGGCAGGACGAGACCGACCATGACATCCCTCCCCTAGACGACGAGCTCGCGGCGGAACACGCGCCGGGCCACCAGCCAGCCGGCGACCGCCCAGGCGGCGAGGTAGAGCAGATGACCGGAAACCGACCACTGTGGCGCCACTCCGAGCGTGGCCGCCCGGCACAGGTCCACCGCGTGCCAGAGCGGCGTCGCGTACGCCAGCTGCCGCAGCCCCGACGGCAGCGACTCGACCGGGAAGAACACCCCGGCGAAGAGCGTCATCGGGATCACCGCGAAGCGGAACAGCAGCGCCAGCCAGCTGTCGCTCGGCACCCAGGCGCTGTACGCGAACGTCGGCGCGGCGACCGCCAGGCCGAGCAGCAGCACCACCGGCAGCACCGCCACCGCCCACGGCGAGCGCAGCGCCCCGAACAGGGCGGTCACCAGCAGGAACGCGGCCGTGCTGGTGAGCACCCGGAACAGCACGAAGGCGAGGTGGCCGGCGAGGATGTCACCCACCCGCAGCGGCGCCGCGACCTGGGCGAAGTAGGTCTTGATCCAGCGGAAGTTGCTCAGCACCGGCCAGGTCGACTCGCCGATCGCCACCTGCATCGCGGTGGAGGCGATCAGGCCCGGCACCAGCCAGTCGAGGTAGGACACGCCACCGACGCCCTGGTCGACGTAGGCGCCGACGCCGAACCCGAAGCCGACCACGGTGAGCGCCGGCAGCAGGAAGGACGAGAAGACCCCGGCCCGCCAGGTGCGCCGGTAGCCCACCAGGTAGTGCCCGAGCACCGCCAGCGCCGGCACCCGCGGCAACGCCGGCCGGACCCGCTCCGCCACGCTCACGTCGACCACCACCGGTACGCCTGGATTGTCCTCACACCAACATCTCCCTTGCTGTGACGGCAACGGCAGGGGCAAAGACGCCGAGTGGGAGCGCGACGAGCCCGGCCCGACGTCGGGGCAGAACATTCACGGCGAACCTCCTAACAAGGGGTGGATGGCCCACCAGCCGCGCCGGTAGGGGCTGGTGGTCAGTCGACCAGGGTGCGGCCGGTGAGGTGCAGGAACACGTCCTCCAGGCTGCTGCGCCGGACCAGCACGCTGGCCGGGACGAGGCCGAGCGCGGCGACCTCGGCGACCGCCGCGTCGCCGTCGGCGACGTAGAGCAGGATCCGGTCGGGCAGCACCTCGACCCGTTCCCCCAGCCCGTCGAGCTTGCCGGCGAACGCCTCCTGCGAGTCGGCGGCGAAGCGCAGCTCCACCACCTCCCGGGTGGAGTGCTGCTCGATCAGGGCGCGGGGCGAGCCCTCGGCCACGATCCGGCCGCCGTCCATCACCACGAGGCGGTCGCAGAGCTGCTCGGCCTCGTCCATGTAGTGGGTGGTGAGCACCAGGGTGACGCCCTGCTGCTTGAGCCGGAACAGCCGCTCCCAGACCAGGTGCCGGGCCTGCGGGTCGAGCCCGGTGGTGGGCTCGTCGAGCAGGACGATCTCCGGGTTGTTGACCAGCGCGCGGGCGATGGTCAACCGGCGCTTCATGCCGCCGGAGAGCGGCTCGACCTTGCTGTCGGCCCGCTCGGCGAGCTGGACGAAGTCGAGCAGCTCGGCCGCGCGCTCGCGGGCCACCCGGCGGGGGATGCCGAAGTAGCGGGCGTAGGTGGTGAGGTTCTCCCGGACGGTCAGCTCCGGGTCGAGGTTGTCCAGCTGAGGGCAGACGCCCAGCCGAGCCCGGATCGCCGGGCCGTCCCGGACCGGATCCATGCCGAGGATGCGCAGCTCGCCGCCGCTCGGCGGGGAGATGCAGCCGACCATCCGCATGGTGGAGGACTTGCCGGCGCCGTTCGGCCCGAGGAAGCCGAACGCCTCACCGGGTCGCACCTCGACGTCGATGCCGTCCACGGCGGTGAAGTCGCCGAACCGCTTCACCAGCCCCCGAGCCTGGATGAGTGGTTGAGCAGTGGTCACCGGCCGACCCTAGCGGTCGGGTCCGACACCCATCGACCGGTTAATCCCGGCACGACGTTGGGGACGCCCCCGGCCGAGGACCTCCACCCGGCGATCGTCGCCGCCTGGACCGACAGCGAAGCGGGGCGCCCTCGCATCGAGGGCGCCCGCTTCGCCGCGTGCACTAGGCCACCGCCTTGACGGCCGAGCCCGCCGTGGCCCGCTCCCGCGCGACGCGGCGGCGCCGGGTCGGCATCCCGAGCGTCGGGTTCGCGACGCCCCAGGCGGCGCCCTTGCAGACCAGTTCCTTGTAGACGGCGGCGAGCCGTCCGGTCAGTGCCGCCCGGACGGTGCGGTCGTCGGCGGTGACGTACTGGATCACGCCTTCCTTGCGGCCCAGCGAGATGCACTGGTTGAAGTAGCGGATCGGCATGTTCGGGAGCTTCCCGCCGGTCAGGCGCGCGGCGAGCGCGTCGGCGGCCTGCCACGCGACCGGGGTGCCCGAGGCGCACGACATCCGCAGCGGCTTGTTGCCCGGTCCCATCGCGTAGGCCGCGTCGCCGACGGCGTACACGTCGGGGTGCGAGACCGAGCACATGGTCCCGTCGACCACGATCTGGCCGGCGCCGGTGACCTCCAGGGCGGTCGCCTTCGCGATCGGGTGGACCGCGAAGCCGGTGGTCCACACGGTGACGGCGGCCGGGATGGCCTTGCCGTCGGCGGTGGTGACGCGGTCGGCTTCGACGCCGGTGACGGCGGCGTGCTCGTGCACGGTGATGCCGAGCTTGTCGAAGACCTTCCGCAGGTGCCCGCGGCCCTTGGGCGAGAGCCAGTCGCCGAGGCCGCCGCGGGCGGCGAGGGCGACGTCGAGGTCCGGGCGGGCTTCGGCGATCTCGGTCGCGGCCTCCAGGCCGGTGAGGCCGCCGCCGACGACGGTCACGGTCTGCCCGGCCTCCAGGCGGGCCAGGCGCTCGCGCAGCCGGAGCGCTCCGGGGCGGCTGGCGATCTCATGGACGTGCTCGGCGGTGCCGGGGACGCCTTGGGCGTTCCAGCCGCTGCCGAGGGCATACACGAGGGTGTCGTACTCCAGCTCCTCGGCGCCGTTCGCGTCGATGACAGCGACGGTCTTGCGGTCGACGTCGACGCCGGTGACCTTCGCGAGCTTCAGTTCGACGCCGGTGCCCGCGAACATCTCGCGCAACGGCCGGGGCTTGAGGTCCTGGCCGACCGCCAGCTGGTGCATCCGGACCCGCTCCACGAAGTCGGGTTCGGCGTTGACGAGGGTGATGGCGACGTCCTCGCGGTGCAGCCGCTTGGCGAGGCGGCCGGCGGCGATGGCTCCGGTGTACCCGGCTCCGAGGACGATGATGCGGTGCTGCATTTCCGTACTCCTGTCTGATGCGGGTTCGCCACTTGAACCGGGCGGCCCACCGTTTCCTGACAGGAACGCGATGTGAGGCACCTCACACGAGGGTCAGAAGGCCTTGAACAGCGGTTCCCCGTGGTCGGAGGCCGCGAACCGCTCGGCCGCGCGCTCCAGCTTGTCGGGGTTGACCTGGTTGCGGAACGCGGCGATGCCCTCGGCGGTGACCTCCAGGCACATGACGCCGACGACCCGGCCGGAGACGACCGCCACGACGGCGGGGTCGCCGTTGGCGGTCCAGGCGTAGACCTCCGGCGCGCCGCCGACGATGGCCCGCTTGGCCTCGCCGGGTTTGAACAGGCCCCACAGGAACTTCGCGACCGCGAGGGCGCCCTCGAACGCCTTGGCGCGGGCCGGGACCTTCCCGCCGCCGTCGCCGATCGAGATCGCGTCCTTGGTGAGCAGCCGCACGAGCGGCCCGGTCTGGCCGCTGGTGGCGGCCGCGAGGAACTCCTCGACTATCCGCCGGGCGGCGGCCTCGTCGATCTCGGTGCGGGCCTTGCCGTCCGCGACGTGCTTCTTGGCGCGATGGAAGATCTGCTGGCTGGCGGCCTCGGTGATGTCGAGGATCTCGGCGATCTCCCGGTGCGGGTAGTCGAAGGCCTCCCGCAGCACGTACACCGCCCGCTCGTTGGGGGAGAGGCGCTCCATGAGGGTGAGGACCGCGTACGAGACCGATTCGCGCTGCTCGGCGGTGTCGGCCGGGCCGAGCATCGGGTCCCCGGCGAGCAGCGGCTCGGGAAGCCATTGGCCCACATAGGTCTCGCGCCGTGCCCGCGCGGAGGTGAGCTGGTTGAGGCACAGGTTCGTGAGCACCTTCGTAAGCCAGGCCTCGGGGACCTCGATGCGGTCGACGTCGGCGGCCTGCCAGCGCAGGAACGTCTCCTGCACGGCGTCCTCGGCCTCCCCGGCGGAGCCGAGGAGGCGGTAGGCGATGGCCTCCAGGCGGTGCCTGGAGGCCTCGAACCGGTCGACGTCCTTCGCGGTCAAGGGCATGGCCCCGATCCTAGGCGGGCGGGGGGGTGGCAAACCGGCACGGACTTTTCCGATCATGGGAGTTCTCTACGCTTCCACACCGGAGGGTCCGTGCCTGCGCTGCCATCCTCGCTGTTGGAGCCAAGCCTGCACCCGGGGGCGGCCGGCTACTACCGGAGCGGCTGAGCCTCAGACGTCGGCGGGGACGGTCGCGGCGCGGGCGGCGGCGACCAGCCGATCGGTCTCGGCGGCCACCTCCTCGGCCCCGGTCGGGGTGCCCGGGTCGTAGCGGACCGTCCAGGTCAGCCCGTCCACGCCGGCCACCCGGCGGGCGGCGATCCGCCCGGCGCCGCCGGGCACCTCGTGGTGCCCGGTGTACGCCACCGAGCGGGTGACCCGCGCCCGCACCTGGTGCGGCAGCTCCCCGGGGTCGAGCAGCAGGTACGTCTCGGCCGGGCAGTCGGCCACCACCAGGTAGCCGTCCCGTTCGGCGACCCGCTCCGCCGGCGTGACGGTCAGCTCCCGCCCCGACCAGACCGCCTTGAGGATGTCGTGCCAGCCCAGCCGGTGCCCCCGGCCGGGCAGCCAGAGCCCGAGGTTGCTGGCCACCAGCACGCCGTCGCCTTCGCCGTTGCCGGCCGCGGCCCAGGCGAGCACCCGCTCGTCGGGCGCCAGCGGCGGCCGGTCGGCGGGCGGCAGCTTCGATTTGCGGTTGAACAGTCCCATCACAGTCCTCCCGCGGCCTGCTCGCGCAGCGCCCGCGCGTGCTGCTCCAGCGAGAGCAGTTCCCCGAAGAGCGCGAAGTACTCGTCCTTGTTGCTGACCGGGTTGATCCGTTGGACCTTGGACTTGAGGTCCTTGATCCGCGCGGTCACCGAACCCCACTGGAGGCGGGCCATGGTGATCGAGACGTAGCGCGGGTCGGGCTCGCCGTCGATGCGCAGCGGCTCGACGGCCAGCTCGCCGACGAGCGCGCTCGCGGCCAGGTCCTCGCAGGCGTCGCGGACCTGCTCGATCCAGACCGCGCCGCCCGTGGCCGCCGACGCGCCGCCGGCCGCCGCGATGGCCGCCCGCACCGCCACGTGGACGGGGTGGCGGTATTCGGTGGCCTCCACGGCGTCGAACATCGGGCCGGCCAGCACCGGTTCCTGGAGGGCGAGTTTCAGCGCCTCCCGCTCGACCATCGACTGCGGGCTGTCCACGGCCGGGGTGGCCGGGGCGGGGCGGCGCGAGGCGGGGGCATCGCCGGCCGGCTGGCCGTTCCCGGCGGCCAGCACGGCCCGCTGCACCGGCTCGATCTCCATGCCGAGGTCACCGGCGAGCTTGCGGACGTACTCCGGGCGCTTCTCCCGGTCCTTGATCTTGGCGACCAGCGGGGCGGCCCGACGCATCGCCTCCACCCGGCCGTCGACGGTGTCCAGGTCGTACCGGTTGATCATGTGGCGCAGCGCGAAGTCGACCAGCGGCTCGCGGCGGGCGACCAGGTCGCGGACCGCCAGGTCGCCTTTGGCCAGGCGCAGCTCGCACGGGTCCATGTTGTCGGGGCTGACCGCGATGAAGGTGCGCCCGACGAAGCGCTGATCGTCCTCGAACGCGCGCAGTGCCGCCTTCTGGCCGGCGGCGTCCCCGTCGAAGGTGAAGATGATCTCGCCGGCCACCGCGTCGGTGTCCAGCAGCAGGCGGCGCAACACTCCGATGTGGTCGGAGCCGAACGCCGTGCCGCAGGTCGCCACCGCCGTCGGAACGTCGGCCAGGTGGCAGGCCATCACGTCCGTGTAGCCCTCGACCACGACCACCTTGCCCTGCTTGGCGATCTCCCGTTTGGCCTGGTCGATGCCGTAGAGGACGTGCGACTTCTTGTAGATCGGCGTCTCGGGGGTGTTCAGGTATTTCGGGCCGTCGTCGTCGGCGAAGAGCTTGCGGGCGCCGAAGCCGATCACGTCGCCGGTGAGATCGCGGATCGGCCACATCAGCCGACGGCGGAACCGGTCGATCAGGGTGCCGGAGCGGGACGGGCGGGACAGCCCGCCGGTGACCAGCTCGTCGTGGGTGAAGCCCTGCTGACGCAGGTGCTTGGTGAGCAGGTCCCACGCGTCGGGGGCGAAGCCGCAGCCGTACCGGTCGGCGGCGGCCCGGTCGAAGCCGCGTTGGGCCAGGAACTCCCGGGCCGGGCGGGCGCCGGCCGTGGTGAGCTGGGCGCGGTAGAACTCCACCGCGGCCGCGTGCGCGGCGACCAGCCGCTGCCGCTGCCCCTGCTGCGGGCGGGCGCGCGGGGTGGACCGGTCGTCCTCCACGTACCGCAGCTGGATGCCGGCGCGGGCGGCGAGCCGCTCGACGGACTCGACGAAGCTCAGGTGCTCCGCGTCCATCAGGAACTTGATCGCGTCACCGCCGGCCCCGCAGCCGAAGCAGTACCAGACGTTGCGGGCGGGCGAGACGTTGAACGACGGGCTCTTCTCGTCGTGGAACGGGCAGAGCCCCTTGAGGTTGCCGCCGCCGGCCGACTTCAGCGTGACCGTGTCGGAGATGACCTCGGCGATGGAGGTGCGCTCGCGGACCAGCGCGATGTCCTCGTCCCGGATCCGCCCCGCCATCTCCGCCACCTCCTCGGCGTACATCCTGCCCTGCCGGACCGGGGATCCGGTGGTCGGGGGACGCCCGTGTGGCGAAGGACGCGGCGGCCCGCCGGACCGGCGGGCCGCGCGGTCAGGCGGAGCGGCCCGCGCCGCTTGTCACGTCGCCGATCCGGGGGAACGGCTCGATGGAGAAGACCACCTCGACCGGCACCTCGAAGAACGCGGCGATCCGCAGCGCCAGGTGCAGGCTGGGCCGGAACTCACCCCGCTCCAGGTAGCCGACCGTCTGGTAGTGCACGCCCAGCGCGTCGGCGAGCTGCCGGCGGGAGATGCCCCGCTCGGCGCGCAGCACCGCGATCCGGTTGTGCACGGTCTCGCTCATCGACGCCCTCTCATCCGACCCGCTGCATGGCCCGCTCCCGGCGGGCGGCCACCCGCGAGCCGGATTCCCGGCGGGCCATCCGACGCAGCACGACCGGCGCCAGCACGAGCCCGAGCACCGCCCACGCGCCGAGCACGCCGAGCGTCTCCAGGTGCCGCCAGGAGCCGTCGAGCTCGACCGCGGCCATGCCGTCGGGCAGCAGCGCCGAGCGCATCCCCAACCCTAGCCAGTAGATCGGGAAGACCTGGGCGACGTCCTGCAGCCACCCCGGGTAGCCGTTGATCGGGTAGAAGATGCCGGAGAGGGCGATCAGCCCCATGTTCGGCAGCATGACCAGCCCGAGGTTGCGCGGGTTCTCGATCAGCGCGCCGAGGACCGCGCCCATCGGCAGGGTGGCGACCAGGCCGAGCACCGCCACCCAGAGCAGGGTGAACCAGGCGGACGCGCTGGTCACCCGGAGCCCGTCCAGGAAGAACAGCGCCGGGACGAGCTGGATGAACATGCTCACCAGCGCCACCGTCGACATCAGGATGATCTTCCCGACCAGGTAGCCGAGCATCCCGTTCGGAGTGGCCTTGGCGCGCAGCAGGGTGCCGTCCTCCCGCTCGATGACCAGCTGCGAGGCGAGGACCAGCATGCCGCCGAAGGCCAGCCCCATGCCGAGGGCGCTGGGCAGCGTACGGGCGCCGAGGGAGAAGGAGGTGCCGGGCACCGTGGAACCGCGCATGAAGAACATGGCGGTCAGCAGGGCCGCGGTCGGGAAGAAGTAGTTCCACAGGTCCTGAGCGTTGGTGAAGGTGTTACGCAGCTCGATCGCGCCGCGCTGGACGCCGGCCCGGACGGCCGCCACGGTCGGGTTCATCGGTCGCTGCTCCCCTGCCGCCACACCCGGGTCGCCGTGCCGGCCCGCACCCCGGATTCCTCTTCGTAGACCAGTGCCATGTACGCGTCCTCCAGGCTCGCCCGGCGGACCTCCAGCTCCTGCACGGCGTCGCCGTACTGGCGGAGCAGGTCGCGGACGAAGCCGGTGGCGTCGGCGGCGGAGTGCACGAAACGCTCCCCGTCCCGGGTCCAGCGGATCTCCGCGTCCCCCGCGACCCGACGGGACAGCTCGTCCGGCGAGCCGTTGGCGACGATCCGGCCACCGGCCAGGATGAGGATCCGGTCGGCCAGCTTCTCCGCCTCGTCCAGGTCGTGCGTGGTGAGCAGGATGGTGGTCTCGTCCAGGTCGGCGAGACGGTGCACCAGCTCGTGGAACTCGCGCCGGGCGGCCGGGTCGAAGCCGACCGTCGGCTCGTCCAGGAAGAGCAGCTCCGGGCGGCCCACGATGCCGACCGCCACGTCGAGCCGGCGGCGCTGGCCGCCGGAGAGCTGGTGCACCCGCTTCCCGGCGTGCGCGCCGAGGCCGACCGTGTCCAGCAGCTCGTCGACCGGCCAGGGCCGGCGGATCCGGGCAGTCGAGTACGGCGCGTAGAAGTCGCCGAGGTGGGCCAGCAGGTCCCGGACCCGCCACTTGCCGTGGTCCCGCCAGGACTGGAGGACCACGCCCATCCGGGCCCGCCACCGCTCGTCGCCCCGGCCCGGGTCGCTGCCGAGGACGCTCACCTCGCCGGCGGAGCGCATCCGGAAGCCTTCGAGGATCTCGATGGTGGTGGTCTTGCCGGCCCCGTTCGGCCCGAGCAGGGCGAGGACCTCGCCGCGCCGGGCGGTGAACGTAACCCCGTGCAGCACGTCGACGCTGCCGTAGCGCATGCGGAGGTCGCGGACGTCGAGGACGAGGTGGTCGTCGGGTGGGTGGGGAATCGTGTCGACTCCCGGTAGTTCGACCGCCGTCATGACCGCTCCCCGAGGTGTGTCGGATCAGTACCGCGAAATGTAGCACTCCTACTACATTATGAGGTAGACCGACTCCGTCGGGAATCGGACCGCCGGGCCGCCGGCCCTTGCGGATCTTGGCTACGGTGGGGGCCGCGACCGCGAGGAGGAACGCCGGATGGCCCAGGACACGGACGTACCGCTGACCATCGCCCTCGCCGAGTACGAGCACCTGCGCGAGCTGAGCCGCGCGGTGCACGACCAGTCGGCGGCCCGGTTCACCTTCTTCCTCGCGGTTGCCTCCGCCGCCACCGCCGTCTCCGCGGGGCTGATCACCACCGGCAGCCCGGACGGCCGGGTGCGGCCCGCCGTCCTGGCCGGCCTCGGGGTGCTGGTCCTGCTCCTCGGGATCTCGGTCTTCGCCCGCCAGGTCGAGCTGAACGACCGGGGCCGCCGGTACGCCGTGGCGGCCACCGTGCTGCGCACCTACCTGGCCCGGCGGGCGCCCGACCTGACGGCGTACGTGATGATGCCGACGCTGGACGACCATGGCCCCTTCGCGCCGGAGCCGTTCCGGCGGCACTGGTTCCGTGACCTGGTCAGCCAGGCCGGCATGATCGCCCTGCTCAACAGCGTGCTGCTGGGCCTGGCCGCCGCCCTGGCGGCGCTGGCCGCCGGCCCGCCCTGGCTGGCGGTCACCCTGGCGGCCCTGGTGGTCCCCGGCTCGGTCGCGGCGCACCTGCGGGTCATCCGCCGCCGCATCGCCCGCTCCGCCGACCGGGTCGGCACCGTCCTGGCCGACCGTTGTCTCGCTTCCACGACGTGACACCGGCGCGGCCGGGTGTAGACCCGGGGCGCCGCGGGTCGACCTCCTGGGCGACTCGGTCGCCTGGTCGCTCGGCACCTGCCTGCCGCCGCAGGAGAAGCTGACCGTGAGCGTGCGCGCCGTGCAGGGCTGCGGCATCGCCCGCCTGCCGGAGCTGCGCTACCTCGGGGAACCGCATCCCAACTACCCGGGGTGCGAGCACTGGGACGACCGCTGGCGGCGGGGCGTACGCGCCGACGACCCGGACGTGGCGGTGATCCTGCTGGACCGCTGGGAGCTGATGGACCGCAAGCTGGACGGGCGCTGGCAGCACGTCGGCGACCCGGCGTTCGACCGGTACCTGACGGGGGAGCTGGACCGGGCCATCGGCATCGCGGCCGAACGGGGCGCCCACGTCACGCTGCTGACCGCGCCGTACACCCACCGGGCGGAGCGGCCGGACGGCGGGCTGTGGCCGGAGGACGGCGCCGACCGGGAGGACGCCTGGAACCGGCTGCTGCGGGCGGCCGCCGAGCGGCACGGCGCGACGGTGCTCGACCTGAACCGGCGGGTCTGCCCGGACGGGCGATTCACCTGGTAGGCCGGCGGGGTGCGGGTCCGCAGCGACGGCCTGCACTTCACCCCGGAGGGGGTGCAGGAGTGGATCGCCCCGTGGCTGCTGCCCCAGCTCTACCGGATCGCCGTGCGGGGCGGGTGACCGGCGGATCGCCGTGCGGGGCGGGTGACCGGCGCCGCCGCTCAGGCGACGGCCGCCACCTCTTCCGCCTCGACCTGGGCGTTCCAGCCGGCCTTCGTCGAGCGCCAGCCCTCGTCGTCCATGCCGAGCCGCCAGTAGCCGGAGATGGAGAGCGCCTCCCGGGGCACCCCGCGCTCGACCCGCAGCAGCCGGCGCAGCTCCTTGACGAAGCCGGCCTCGCCGTGGACGAAGGCGTGCACCGCGCCGGGCGGGAACTCCAGGGCGGTCACCGCCGCCACCAGCGCCTCGCCGACCGGGCGACCGGACCGGTGCAGCCAGGTCAGCTCCACCGCGGCGGAGCTGGCCAGCGGCAGCTCGTCGGCCGGGCCGTCGACCTCGACGAAGACCTTGGCGGGGGCGCCGACGGGCAGCCGCTCCAACGCGGCGGCGATCGCCGGCAGGGCGCACTCGTCGCCGGCCAGCAGGTGCCAGTCGGCGGCCGGGTCCGGGGCGTACGCGCCGCCCGGGCTGGTGAAAAGCACCTGGTCGCCGGGGCGCAGGGCGGCGGCCCACGGGCCGGCCAGTCCCTCGTCGCCGTGGTGCACCACGTCGACGGTCAGCTCACCGGTCGTCGGGTCCCAGGCCCGGACCGTGTACGCCCGCAGCCTCGGCCACTGCTCGCGGGGCAGGTCCCGCTTGAGGGAGGCCAGGTCCACCGGGTGCGGGTAGCTGACGCCGGCCGGCGGGAAGACGAACTTGATGTAGTGGTCGGTGTACGCGCCCACCGGCAGGCCGGCCAGCTCCGCACCGCCCAGCACCAACCGGATCAGGTGCGGGGTGGGCCGCTCGGTCCGCAGGAGCTGCGCGGCGGTGATCTTCTTCGGGCGCTCACTCATGCTGCTTAGGCTAGCCTAAGTCGCGCCGGCCACCCACTGCGATCGGAACGCGCTCAGCCGAGCCCGGGCCGGGCGCCCACCAGGCGGCCGTGCCAGGCCAGCGCGGCCGGGTCGGTGAGGGAGGCGACCTGGTCGATCACCACCCGCAGCCGGGCGGCGTCGTCCGGGGCGTCCCGCCACAGCAGGGCGAAGACCGGGTCCAACCCGTCCGGGGCGCGGTCGACCAGGGCGGCGACCAGCTCGGCGAGGATCTCCCGCTGGCTGGCGTACCGGGGGCCGGCGGCCGGGCGCCGCATCACGTACCGCAGGGCGATGCCCTTGAGCAGCGCGCACTGCGCCCGGATCCGGCGGGGCACCACAAGGTCGGCGGCGTACCGGCGGTGCGGACCGGGGCCGAAGCGCTCCTGGGTGGCGGCCACCACGGTCGACACGAACCGGCCGGTGAGCACGCTGGTGGTCGCCTTCAACGCCACCTGGGCCCGGTGGCTGCCGTCGTACGCGGCGAGCGGGGCGAGCGCCGGCTCGGCCACCAACTCGACCAGCACCCCGCCGAGGTCGTCCGCGGACTCCCCCGAGTACGCGGCCGCCACGTCGGCGCAGAGCGCCCGCCGCTCGTCGGCGTCCTCCAGCAACGGGCGCAGGCTGACGTACCCGCCGTGGATGCCGTCCTCCACGTCGTGCACCGAGTACGCCACGTCGTCGGCCCAGTCCATCACCTGCGCCTCCAGGCAGCGCCGACCGCCGGGCGGGGCGCCGGCGCGCAGCCAGTCGAAGACCAGGCGGTCGTCGGCGTACACCCCGAACTTGCGCTGGCCGGGACGGCGCGGCCACGGGTACTTGCTGACCGCGTCGAGCGACGCCCGGGTCAGGTTGAGCCCGACGGATCGGCCGTCCGGGGCGAGCACCTTCGCCTCCAGCCGGGTGAGCACCCGCAGCGTCTGCGCGTTGCCCTCGAAGCCGCCGCAGTCCGCGGCGAGCGCATCCAGCGCGTCCTCGCCGTTGTGCCCGAACGGCGGGTGGCCCAGGTCGTGCGCCAGCCCGGCGGTGTCCACCACGTCCGGGTCGCAGCCCAGCCGGGCCCCCATCTCGCGGGCGATCTGCGCCACCTCCAGCGAGTGGGTCAGCCGGGTCCGCAGGAAGTCGTCGGTGCCGGCGGTGTGCACCTGGGTCTTCGCCGCCAGCCGGCGGAACGCCGCCGAGTGCAGCACCCGCGCCCGGTCCCGTTCATACGGCGACCGCCCGTACCCGGTGTCCTTGGGCGCCTCGTCGATCAGGCGCGCCGCATCGTCAGACGGGCCGGCGCTCAACCGTCATCCCCGCTGCCGCACCGCCGCTGCTCGCGACTGCGGGGCTCGCAGACCCGGCTCACTCCTCGCGCTCCTCGCGCCACCTCTGTTCGCGACTGCGGGGCTCGCAAACCCGGCTCACTCCTCGCGCTCACGAAGCACGCAGAACTCGTTGCCCTCCGGGTCGGCCAGCACCGCCCACTCGACGTCGCCCTGGCCGACGTCGACATGCCGGGCGCCCATGTCGACCAGCCGCTCGACCTCGGCTTCCTGGTCGGCCGGGCGCAGGTCGATGTGCAGCCGGTTCTTGGTGACCTTGTTGTCGGCGACCGGGACGAAGACGATGCCGGGGAGCACGTCCGGCGCCCGGCGGATCTCCACCGCGTCCGGCTTGTCGGTGATCACCTGGTAACCGAGCGCCTCCGCCCACCAGTGGGCGAGCCGGGACGGGTCACGGGCGTCGACGGTCAGGCTCTCCCAGACGCTGGTCATGCGGCCACCCTCCCCGGTTGATCCAACAGTGCGCCCAGGTTACGCCCGGCCGCGTCGATCGGCGCGCCCGACGACACGCCGGGCCGGCGGCGGGGCCGCCGGCCGGCGCGCCGGCGACCCCGTGCCCGACCCTGATCAGCGGGAGTCGGAGCCGTCCGTCTCCACGACGGCGCGACCGGCCTCCAGCCGGGCCACCGGGACCCGGAACGGCGAGCAGGAGACATAGTCCAGGCCCACCTCGTGGAAGAAGTGCACCGAATCGGGGTCACCGCCGTGCTCGCCGCAGACCCCGAGCTTCAGCTCGGGCCGGGCGGCCCGGCCCTCCTCGGCGGCGATCCGGACCAGCCGGCCGACGCCCTCCCGGTCGATCGACTCGAACGGCGAGATGCCGAAGATGCCCAGCTCCAGGTAGCGCCAGAAGAACGCGCCCTCGACGTCGTCGCGGGAGAAACCCCAGCCCATCTGGGTCAGGTCGTTGGTGCCGAAGGAGAAGAACTGCGCCGCCTCGGCGATCTGCCCGGCGGTCAGCGCCGCCCGGGGCACCTCGATCATGGTGCCGATCAGCACCTCGACGCCGCTGTCCGCGACCACCTCGGCGATGATCTTCTCGGCCTCGGCGCGGACCGTCTCCAGCTCCTGCACGGCGCCGACCAGCGGGACCATGATCTCCGGCTTGGCGACCGCGCCGTCGCGGGTGACCGCGACCGCGGCCTCCGCGATCGCCCGGACCTGCATGGCGAACAGACCGGGAATGACCAGGCCCAGCCGTACGCCGCGCAGGCCGAGCATCGGGTTCTCCTCGTGCATCCGCCGGACGGCGGCGAGCAGCGCCTCCTCCTTGGCCACGTCCTCGCCCCGCTCCTGGGCGACCGCGACGTTGACGGCGAGCTGCTCCAGCGGAGGCAGGAACTCGTGCAGCGGCGGGTCGATCAGCCGGACGGTGACCGGCAGGCCGTCCATCTCACGGAAGATCTCCATGAAGTCGGCCCGCTGCAACGGCAGCAGGGCGAACAACGCGGACTCCCGGTCGTCGTCGGTGCGGGCCAGGATCAGCCGCTCGACCAACTCCCGGCGGTCGCCGAGGAACATGTGCTCGGTGCGGCACAGCCCGATGCCCTCGGCGCCGAACCGCCGCGCCCGCGCGGCGTCCGCGCCGGTGTCGGCGTTCGTCCGGACCGCCAGCCGTCGCTTGGCGTCGGCGTGAGTCATGATCCGGTGTACGGCCCGGACCAGCGCGTTGTCGACGTGCTCCGGCTCGAGACTGCCCTCGAAGTACTGCACCACCTCCGACGGCATGACCGGCACCTGGCCGAGGTAGACCTTGCCGGTGGTGCCGTCGATGGAGACGATGTCGCCCTCGTTGACGGTCTGCCCGGCCACGGTGAACTTCTTGGCCGGGACGTTGACGTCCAGCTCGTCGGCGCCGGAGACGCAGGTCTTGCCCATCCCTCGGGCCACCACGGCGGCGTGGCTGGTCTTGCCGCCGCGCGAGGTGAGGATGCCCTTGGCGGCGATCATGCCGTTGAGGTCGTCGGGGTTGGTCTCCCGGCGGACCAGGATCACCGACTCCCCCTCGGCCGCCAGTTCGACAGCCCGGGCGGAGGTGAAGACCACCTTGCCGGACGCGGCGCCCGGGGAGGCGCCGATGCCCTTGGCCACCGGCTCGAACTCGTGGTCGAGCTTGAACCGGGGGAACATCAGCTGGGCGAGCTGCGCGCCGTTGACCCGGTGCAGCGCCTCGTCCAGGTCGATCAGGCCCTCGTCGACGAGCTGCCCGGCGATGACGAACGCGGCGGCGGCGGTCCGCTTGCCGACCCGGGTCTGCAGCATCCAGAGCTTGCCGCGCTCGATGGTGAACTCGATGTCGCAGAGGTCCTTGTAGTGCTCCTCCAGCCGGGCCATGTACCCGAGCAGCTCGTCGTAGGACTTCTTGTCGATGCGCTCCAGCTCCTGCAGCGGCACGGTGTTGCGGATGCCGGCGACCACGTCCTCGCCCTGAGCGTTGGCCAGGTAGTCGCCGTAGATGCCCTGCGCGCCGCTGCCCGGGTCCCGGGTGAAGGCGACGCCGGTGCCGGAGTCGGAGCCGAGGTTGCCGAAGACCATGGCCACCACGTTGACCGCGGTGCCCAGGTCGGCGGGGATGCGCTCCTGCCGGCGGTAGACCACCGCGCGCTCGGCGTTCCACGATTCGAAGACCGCGCGGATGGCCAGGTCGAGCTGCTCCCGCGGCTCCTGCGGGAACTCCCGCCCGGTGTGCTTGGCGAAGATCTTCTTGTACGCGTCGACCAACCCGCGCAGGTCGTCCGCGTCGAGGTCGAGGTCGTTCTTCGTGCCCTTGGCGCGCTTGGCGTCGTCGAGCGCGTGCTCGAACTCCTCGCCGGGCACCTCGCAGACGGTCTTGCCGAACATCTGGATGAGCCGGCGGTACGAGTCCCACGCGAAGCGGTCGTTCCCGCCGGCCTGGGCGCTGAGGCCGACCACGCTGCGGTCGTTGAGGCCGACGTTGAGGACGGTCTCCATCATCCCCGGCATGGAGAACTTGGCGCCCGAGCGGACCGAGACGAGCAGCGGGTCCTGCGGGTCGCCGAGCTTGCGACCCATCCCCCGCTCCAGGGACTCCAGGTGGGCCTCGATCTGACCGGCCAACCCGTCCGGCTCCCGGCCGGTCGCCAGGTACGCCTTGCAGGCCTCGGTGGTGATGGTGAAGCCGGGCGGAACCGGCAGGCCGAGGTTGGTCATCTCGGCGAGGTTGGCACCCTTGCCGCCGAGCAGGTCCTTGAGCTCCTTGTTGCCCTCGGCGAAGTCGTAGACGTACTTGTGATCGACCGAATCTTGCGCTGCCACCAGAGCCTCCCACGCGCGCCGGAATTGACACTTAACGAAGGTTCAGTTGCCTCATACCCCGGGGCCGACCGCCGGTAATCCCGGCGTCATCAGCGATCGGTGGGCGAAGGCTAAGCGAACATCGAGTGGCCTGGGACCGTTCGGTGACAATAGGCACAGCCATCACGACTATCCGCGTTCGTGCTGGTTTCTGGGAACGCTTCCACGCGCAGGATCACGCAACTCCGGCTCCCCTCGTACTCTTGACGGCACTGGTTTTGTCGAACCTCACCTTTGCCATATCCGACGCAAATACACCCCGGAGCCGTCGCCGTGCCGCCCATCCCCTCCACCACCCCCGCCACCGGTCCGGACCCCGTCGGACCGGACCCGACGGGGTCCGGACCGGCCGGACTCTCCGCCCACCAGCCGACGGCGGCCGACCTGGCCCGGGTCGCCGCGCGGGCGGCCGGTGACCTGCTCGCCCCGCCCGCCCCGGTCCGCCTCGCCGACGTGATCCCCGCGCCCGAGCGGGTGGCGCCGGACCCCACGGCCGACTTCGTGCTCCCCGCCGACGCCGCGATCCGGGTCAGCCTCGACCCGGCCGCCCGCGACGTCGCCGAGCAGCTCGCCGAGCAGCTCCGCCCCGCAACCGGCTACCTGGTGCCGGTGACCGACCTGGCCGAGCCGCGGACCCGCGACCTCCTCGTGCTCACCGTCGCCGGCGCGGCGGCACCCGCCGCGACCGAGGGCGCCACCGGGCTCGGAGCTGCCGAGGTCGGGGGCGGTGCCGCGCTGGGCGACGAGGGCTACCGGCTCGACGTGGCCGACGGCGGGGTGCGGATCACCGCCGCCACCGCGGCCGGGCTGTTCCACGGCGTGCAGACGCTGCGCCAACTGCTGCCGACCGCGATCGAGAGCCCCACCCCGGTGGCCGAGCGCTGGGTGGTGCCCGGTGGGCTGATCGTCGACCGGCCCCGGTTCCCCTACCGGGGCGCGATGCTCGACGTGGCGCGGCACTTCTTCGGCGTCGCCGACGTGCTGCGGGTGATCGACCACCTGGCCCGGTACAAGCTCAACCACCTGCACCTGCACCTCACCGACGACCAGGGCTGGCGGATCGCGGTCGACTCCTGGCCGCGGCTCGCCACCGTGGGCGGCACCACCGAGGTGGGTGGCGGCCCCGGCGGTTGGTACACCGCCGCCGACTACCGCCGTATCGTCCGGTATGCCGCCCGCCGGCACGTCACCGTGGTGCCGGAGGTCGACCTGCCGGGGCACACCAACGCGGCGCTGGTCGCGTACCCCGAGCTGGCGCCGGGGAAGATCCCGCCGCCGCCGTACACCGGCACCGAGGTCGGCTTCAGCTACCTGGACCCGGCCGACGAGCGCACGTACGACTTCGTCGCCGACGTGCTCGGTGAGGTGGCCGCGCTCACCCCGGGGCCGTGGCTGCACATCGGCGGCGACGAGGCGTTCAAGGTCAAGGGCGCGGCGTACACCGGCTTCGTGGAGCGGGCGCAGCGGATCGTCGCCGGGCTGGGCAAGACCGTGGTCGGTTGGCACCAGCTTGCGCCGGCCGCGCACCTCGACGGGCGAGTGCTCCAGTGGTGGGGCACCAACGGCGACGACCCGGACATCGCGGCGGCGGTACGCCGGGGCGCGAGGCTGATCCTCTCCCCCGGCAACCACGCCTACCTCGACATGAAGTACGCCCCCGACACCCCCATCGGGCACGACTGGGCCGGCCTGATCGACGTGCGCAAGGCGTACGACTGGGACCCCGGCACGCACCTGACCGGCGTGCCGGCGGCGGCGGTGCTCGGCGTCGAGGCGCCGCTCTGGACCGAGTCGGTGACCTCGCTGGCCGAGATCGAGTTCATGCTGCTGCCCCGGCTGCCCGCCATCGCCGAGCTGGCCTGGTCGCCTCGGGTGACCCACGACTGGGCCGGGTTCCGGGACCGGCTGGCCGGCCACGGCCTGCGTTGGGACCTCGCCGCGATCGCGTTCCACCACTCCCCGGAGATCCCCTGGCCCACCGAGGCGACGCAGCGGGCGGTGCCGCGTCAACCGACCGCCGAGACGACGGATCGGACCTCCGACCAGGTCCGCCCCGATCCGGCCGGGACGCCCGGGCCTCCGCCCGCCACGAACGGAGCGTGACGACCTGCGGCCGAACCAATCGCCGTACGCACAGTGACCGGTTTCCTGTGGATGCCGGCCACGCCGCCGCCCTTCCGACCCGCCACAGACCCTCTGAACAGGCAATCTTCGACTCGGCCGCCCCGACCGGCGACCACTCCTCGCCCCCGCTTTGCTCTGCTTCAGCGGACGCAACAGTTGCCGACCGTGCCTGTTGCCTATGGTGAAGCAGAGCAAAGCAGGCGATGGGATGGTTCATAGCCCGAGCGAGGGTGACCGTCCGCAACTGCGATGCGGGCAGCCGAACCTCGGGGCCGATGGCCCCATGTCCGGGTAGACCCGGCCGAAGCCACTCCCGGCTGCGCCCTGGCGCATGCGGCCTCACGCCCGCCCTAGCCCCGCGCGACGTAAGGAAGGTGTCGCCTCGGCGCGACGGGAGGCCGCACCCTCACCGAACGCGCGCGGATCTTGAAAGCGGACGGTCCGGGGGCGTGTGGCTCGGGTGTCCGAGTCGGGATGCGCCCCGCCGAGCGGGATGTCCGGTTCCGGGTGAGGTGTCCCGTGGTCGGGGCCACCCCGACGGTGGAATGGTGGCCGGGGTCGGGGCGTTGAACATGGCATACCACCGCGGGTCTCGCCCGGTGGTGGGGCCCGGAGCCCTGGCCGTGGGAACACCCGGCCGGCCGGCCCGGTTACATCCCCCGGACGCCCGAGCAGGTCCCCCCGGATCGCCGGGCCGATCCCCCTCAAGACTTTCCCCCCTTCTTGCGTGGCACCACCGCACCCCCGTGCGGGTGTCGTGCACACCCCCAGAGCAGAGGAGCACGCCATCATGCGTACCGATCTGATCCGCGCCACCGTTCTGACCGCCGCTGGTATCGCCGCCACCGCCGGTGGCATCGCCGGCCCCGCGATCGCCGCCCACGCCGCCGACACCAAGCCGGCCGCGCAGGTGCAGACCGACCGCAAGCACCACGGCGAGCGGGAACTCAACGTCCGCTACCAGGCCCAGCCGAACTTCTACTACTGCGGCCCCGCCGCCACCCGCAACGCCCTGTCAGTGCAGGGCAAGGCCATCGACGTCGACGCCATGGCCAAGGAAATGGGCACCACCGAGAACGGCACCAACAGCGTCAACGACATCACCCCGGTCCTGAACAAGGAAACCGGTAGCAACGTCTACCACAGCGTCGAAATCCGCAGCCCCAAGGCCGACGACACCCAGACCGACAAGCTGCGCGCCGACATCGTCCACACCGTCGACAACGGCCGGGCCGTGGTCGCCAACATCGCCGGCACCACCACCGACACCGACGGCAACACCCACTCCTTCGAAGGCGGCCACTACATCAGCGTCGTCGGCTACCGCGACGACGGCCACACCGTCACCATCGCCGACTCCGCCGACCCCAACATGGCCTCCTACCGCATCACCGTCGACAACCTCGCCGACTGGATCGCCACCCGCGGCTACACCGCCTCCTGACCCACCAGCACCAACCAACGAAAGGGCCGACCCCCACACGGGGGCCGGCCCTTTCGTCGTCTCTTCCCCACCGGCCGCGAGCCGGCCCGAACCCTGACGGCCGGACCATGCACGGGTGGCGGACCGGACCTGGCGTGGCGCGGTCAGCCGCCGGAGTCGTCCAGCTCGGCGCCGTCCGGCACGGTGTCGTCGTCCCGGCTGGCCAGCCAGCCGTCGGGCAGGAAGACCTTGCCCTGGGAGTTGGTGCGGCCGCGCGGCTGGCCGAGGGTGGCCACCGGGAACGGCTCGGCCGGGTCGAGCTTGCCGAGCAGGTCGTCGAGCTGGGCCAGGCTCTCGATCATGGCCAGGGAGCGGCGCAGCTCGCTGCCGACCGGAAAGCCCTTGAGGTACCAGGCGACGTGCTTGCGGAAGTCGGTGCAGCCGTCCCGCTCACCGCGGGCCGGGTTGCGCGCGCCGGCCACGAACTGGTCGACCAGCAGCTCGGCGTGCCGGCGCATGGTCAGCGCCACCTCGCCCAGGCTGGGCAGCCGCCGCTCCGGCCGGCCGTTGAACGCGGCCTCCAGGTCGGCGAAGAGCCACGGCCGGCCCAGGCAGCCCCGCCCGATCACCACGCCGTCCACCCCGGTGTGCACCACCATCCGCAGCGCGTCGTCGGCCTCCCAGATGTCGCCGTTGCCGAGCACCGGCACGTCGAGAGCCTGCTTGAGGGTGGCGATCGCGTCCCAGTCGGCGGTGCCCGAGTAGCGCTGCCCGGCCGTACGCCCGTGCAGGGCGACCGCCGCGACGCCCGCGTCCTGCGCGGCGAGCCCGGCCTCGACGTACGTCAGATGGTCGTCGTCGATGCCCTTGCGCATCTTCACCGTGACCGGCACCCCGGCGGGCGACGCGGCGTCCACCGCGGCCTTCACCAGCCGGGCGAAGAGCCGGCGCCGCCACGGCAGGGCCGCACCGCCACCGCGCCGCGTCACCTTCGGCACCGGGCAGCCGAAGTTGAGGTCGATGTGGTCGGCGAGATCGCGCTCCACCACGATCCGCACGGCGGCGGCGGTGATCTCCGGGTCGGTGCCGTAGAGCTGGAGGCTGCGCGGCTGCTCGTCCGCGCCGAAGGCGATCATGCGCAGCGTCTTCGGGTTCCGCTCGACCAGCGCCCGGGTGGTGATCATCTCGCAGACGTAGATGCCGCCGCCCTGCTCCCGGCAGAGGCGCCGGAAGCCGATATTGGTGATCCCGGCCATCGGCGCCAGCACCACCGGCGGCCACACCTGGTGCGGCCCGAGGGTCAACGGGCGCAGCGCGGGCAGGGTCGGGGCAGTCACCGGACAAGTGTACGGGGCCCTGACCGGCACTCCTCCCGCGCCGGTCAGGGCCCCGTCACCAGCTCAGCAGCCGGGCAGGCGCTCGATCAGGTAGCGCTCGACCTGGTCCAGGGAGATGCGCTCCTGGGCCATGGTGTCCCGGTTCCGCACGGTCACCGCGTTGTCGTCGAGGGTGTCGAAGTCGACCGTCACGCAGAACGGCGTGCCGATCTCATCCTGCCGCCGGTAGCGGCGACCGATCGCCTGCGAGTCGTCGAACTCGACCACCCAGCGCTTGCGCAGGTCGGCGGCGAGCCCCTTCGCCTTCGGCGACAGCGCCTCGTTGCGGGACAGCGGCAGCACCGCCACCTTCACCGGGGCCAGCCGCGGGTCGAAGCGCATCACGGTCCGCTTGTCCACGCCGCCCTTGGTGTTCGGGGCCTCGTCCTCGTCGTACGCCTCGAGCAGGAAGGCGAGCACCGCGCGGGTCAGGCCGGCGGCCGGCTCGATCACGTACGGCATCCAGCGCTCGCCCTTGGTCTGGTCGAAGTACGACAGGTCGACGCCGGAGTGCTTGCTGTGCGTGGACAGGTCGAAGTCGGTCCGGTTGGCGATGCCCTCCAGCTCGGCGAACTCGGTGCCGCCGAACTGGAACCGGTACTCGATGTCGACGGTGCGCTTCGAGTAGTGGGAGAGCTTCTCCTTGGGGTGCTCGTAGAGGCGCAGGTTGTCCGCCGACAGGCCGAGGTCGAGGTACCAGTTCCAGCGCTCGGAGAGCCAGTACTCGTGCCACTGCTCGTCCGAGCCTGGCTCGACGAAGAACTCCATCTCCATCTGCTCGAACTCGCGGGTGCGGAAGATGAAGTTGCCCGGGGTGATCTCGTTGCGGAACGACTTGCCGGTCTGCGCGATGCCGAACGGCGGCTTCTTGCGGGCGACCGTCTCGACGTTCTTGTAGTTGACGAAGATGCCCTGGGCGGTCTCCGGGCGCAGGTAGTGCAGGCCCTCGTCGCTCTCCACCGGGCCCAGGTAGGTCTTCATCAAGCCGTTGAACATCTTCGGCTCGGTGAAGGTGCCCTTGTTGCCGCAGTTCGGGCAGTTCAGTTCCTGAAGCGAGGTCAGCGGCTTGCCGTGCTTCTCGGCGTACGCCTCCTCCAGGTGGTCGGCGCGGAACCGCTTGTGGCAGAACTGGCACTCGGTCAGCGGGTCGACGAACTCGGCGATGTGGCCGGAGGCCTCCCAGACCTTGCGGGCCAGGATGACCGCGGAGTCCAGGCCGACGACGTCGTCGCGCTGCTGGACCATGGTCTTCCACCACTGCCGGCGGACGTTCTCCTTGAGCTCCACGCCGAGCGGACCGTAGTCCCACGCCGACCGGGTGCCTCCGTAGATCTCGCTGGAGGGGAAGACGAAGCCTCGGCGCTTGGCGAGGCTGACGACGGCGTCGATACGGTCGGCTGGCATGTTTCCTCCTACGCCGGCTGGCGGTCGGCGGGGGCGATGTGGATGGAACGGTCAGTTCGGGACAACGGTACGGCGACCGGAGGCCTGAGCCCAGCAGAATACCGGGGGCGGGTCAGCTCACCCCGCAGACCTCCATGCCACCGGTCTGCGGGTCGGCCGCCAGGGTCACCTGCTGGGCCTCCTGCCGGCCGCCGCCGAGGGTCACGTCCACCGGCACGGTGAGGGTCTGCGCGTCGACCTTGCCGACCCGGTACCCGGAGATGGGCGGCTCGGCGGCGACCCGCTGCTCGAACTCCGGCCGGGACTCGCGCCGCTGGGCGTCGTCGCAGAGCCGGTCGTACGCCCGGGACCAGTCCTTCTCCACCAGGGCCTGGTAGTAGTCGTCGGTCACCGTCCGGCCCTGCTCCTCGATCGCCTGGACGTTGCTCACCGCCAGTCCGACGATGGCCGCGCCGCCCCCGCCGCAGCAGAGCAGCACGGCGAGCGCCCCGACGCCGAGGCCGAGCCAGAGCCGGGCGCGGCCGCCCTCGGTGGGCGGGGCGGCGAACGGCGGGGCCACTCCGGGACCGGCGGGGACACCGGGCTCGGCGGGCGGCCCCGGGACCGGCGGCGCGCCACCTGCGCCGGGCAGCACGGGGTGCGGGGGCGGGGCTGCCGGTCCGGGAGCGGTCATACGCCAGAGGGTAGTGCCCCCGCGGTCAGCGGTAAGGGCCCGCGGCCCGATCACTGGCGACCACGACGATCTCCCCGTCGGGTGCGGCGCTGGCGAGCGTCTCGTACGCCGACGGCTCGTCGACCGACTCGGCCAGCAGCGGCACCGCCGTGATCTTGACGTCGAAGCCGCCCAGCGCCCGCCGGTACGCCCCGACCGACTCCCACTCGGTGACCAGACACCAGTACGTCGGGTCGTCGAGCGCGCGCAGCAGTTCCCCGCGCAGGTAGCCGGGGCGGGCGGCGAGCGCCGCGAGGGCGGCGTGGGCCCGGTCGGTGAAGCCGGGGGCGACCTCGGTGTCCACCACGAACCGGTTGGTGACCAGCACCGGCGTCCTCCTCGTAGAGTCTGTGGGATGCAGCGTACGCAGAGTCTCCTGCTGGCCCGTCTGGCCCGGGTCAACCCGACGACGGTGTTCCTGGCCACGCTGGTCCTGGTGCTGGTGGGGTTCTTCGCGCCCGGCCCGGTGGGCGGCGGGCTGTTGCTGGCGCTGGCCGCGGGGCTGGTGTGGCTGATGGTGACCACCTGGCCGGTGCAGCGGCCGGCGACCCGGGTGCTCCGCCTGGTGATGCTGACCCTGCTGGTCGCGGTGGCCATGGCCAAGCTGCTCTGACATGCAATCATGCGTTTTTGACAATCAATTTCGTTGTCGCGGACAGTTGAGGGCATGACCGTCCGCTCCGTTCCGCGCCTCCTGGCGGCCGCCACCGCCCTGCTCACCCTGGCCGGCGTCGTCGCCTGTTCCGATCAGGGCGCGGGCGCCGACCCGGACCGGGTCGACGTGGTGGCCGCCTTCTACCCGCTGCAGTTCCTCGCCGAGCGGATCGGCGGCGACGCGGTCACCGTCACCAACCTGGCCAAGCCCGGCGCCGAGCCGCACGACCTGGAACTGCACCCGCGCCAGGTGGGGCAGGTCGTCGACGCGGAGCTGATCGTCTACCTCTCCGGCTTCCAGCCGGCCGTCGACGAGGCGGTCGAGCAGAACGGCGGCGACCGGGCGTTCGACGTGGCCGGCGTGCAGCCGCTGCGCGACGCGGCGGCCGGCGGCCACGAGCACGAGGGCGAGGCCGGTCACGAGAAGACCGGCGGCAAGGACCCACACCTCTGGCTCGACCCCACCCGGCTGGCCACCGTCGGCGACAAGCTCGCCGAGCGGCTCGGCAGGGCCGACCCGGCCCGGGCCGCCGACTACACCGCGCGGGCCGCGGCCCTCCGCGCCGACCTGACGAAGCTCGACACCGAGTACGCTGACGGGCTGAAGACCTGCCAGCGCCGGGAGATCGTGGTCAG
Source organism: Micromonospora sp. NBC_00898 (assembly GCF_045207895.1). Classification (NCBI taxonomy): domain Bacteria; kingdom Bacillati; phylum Actinomycetota; class Actinomycetes; order Micromonosporales; family Micromonosporaceae; genus Micromonospora; species Micromonospora sp. NBC_00898. The sequence continues at coordinate 103,402 of NZ_CP108775.1, read as the reverse complement.
CCACACCGCGTTCGGCTACCTCGCCGAGCGCTACCAGCTCGAACAGGTCGGCATCACCGGCCTCACGCCGGACAGCGAGCCCTCCCCGCAGCGCCTCGCCGAGGTGGCGAAGGAGGCTCGGGAGCACCAGGCCACCACGATCTTCTTCGAGTCCCTGGTCAGCCCGAAGGTCGCCCAGACCGTGGCCCGCGAGGTCGGGGCGACGACCGCCGTGCTCGACCCGATCGAGGGTCCACCCGCCGACGGGGACTACCTGTCGGCGATGCGCGCCAACCTCCAGACCCTGCGAACCGCGTTGGACTGCTCATGAACGCACCTGTGCTCCAGGTCGACCACGCCGCCGTCGGCTACGACGGCCGCCCCGTGCTGCGGGACGTCTCGCTGACCGTCACCGGCGGCGAGGTGGTCGCCGTGCTCGGCGCCAACGGCTCCGGCAAGTCCACGCTGATCCGGGCGGTGCTCGGGCTGGTCCCGCTCAGCTCCGGGTCGGTCACCCTCTTCGGCGCCCCGCAGCGCCGCTTCCGGCAGTGGCACCGGATCGGGTACGTCCCGCAGCGCCTCGGCGCCGGCAGCGGCGTACCGGCCACGGTGGGCGAGGTGGTGTCCTCGGGGCGGCTGGCCCGCCGGGGCGTGCTGCGCCCGGCGGGGCGGGCCGACCGCGCGGCGGTGGCCGCCGCGCTGCGCGCCGTCGGGCTCGCCGACCGGGCCGCTGACCCGGTCGCCACCCTCTCCGGCGGCCAGCAGCAGCGCACCCTGATCGCCCGGGCCCTGGCCGGCGAACCCGAACTGCTGGTCCTAGACGAGCCGACCGCCGGGGTCGACGCGGAGAGCCAGGAGGCGTTCGCCGGGGCGCTGCGCGGCTTCCGCGGCGACGGCGGGACGGTGCTGCTGGTCGCCCACGAGCTGGGCCCGCTGCGACCGTTGATCAGCCGGGCGGTGGTCGTGCACGAGGGTGGCATCTGTCACGACGGCGCGGTGCCGGAGCCGGCCGGGCACCACGCGGAACCCGACCACGACCACGTGCACCCGCACTGTGACGAGGAGCCCGCCGGGCTGTGGAGCATCTGACATGGACCTCTTCCTGCACTACGACTTCATGCTGCGTGCCCTGGTCGGCGCGCTGGTCATCGGGCTGGCCGCGCCGGCGCTCGGGATCTACCTGGTGCAGCGGCGGCTGGCGCTGATCGGCGACGGGATCGGGCACGTGGCGCTCACCGGCGTCGGCGCCGGGCTGCTGCTGAACCGTTCCCCGGTGCTGGTGGCGGTGATCGCGGCGATCCTCGGCGCGGTCGTCATCGAGCTGGTCCGCTCGCGCGGCCGCACCTCCGGCGACCTGGCTCTGGCGCTGCTCTTCTACGGCGGCATCGCCGGCGGCGTGATGCTGGTCGGGCTCTCCGACGCCAGCAGCGCGGCGCTCAACTCCTACCTGTTCGGGTCGCTGACCACCACGTCGCCGGCGGACCTGGCCACGATCCTGGTGCTCGGCGCGACGATCCTGGTGCTCATGCTGGCGCTGCGCCCGGCGCTCTTCGCGGTCTGCCACGACGAGGAGTACGCCCGGGTGTCCGGGCTACCGGTCCGGGCGCTCAATCTGCTGCTGGCGGTCACCACCGCGGTGACCGTGACGATCGCCATGCGGGCGGTCGGCGTGCTGCTGATCAGCGCCCTGATGGTGGTGCCGGTGGCCACCGCTCAGCAGGTCACCCGGGGCTTCCGCAGCACCATGACGGCCGCCATGGCGCTGGGGCTGTTCGCCGCCGGGGCGGGCATCTGGGTGGCCGCCACCGCCGACACCGCGCCGGGCGCCTCGGTGGTGCTGCTGGCCATCGCCTCGTTCCTGGTGGTGGCGCTGGCCGCGGCGGGCTGGCGGGCGCTGCGCCGGCGGACCAGCCCGGCGCCCGCGCCGGCCCCCGAGCCGCACGAGGTGGTGCTCCGGTGAGCCGCCCCCGACCGACCCTGCTGGCATTGGTTACCGTTACGGGATGACGGGCACGAATGGGTACGACGCCTTCGAGGGCGCGGGTGACCTGCTGCGTGCGCTGTCCGCGCCGATCCGGCTGGCCATCGTGACCGAGCTGGCGCAGGGTGAACGGTGCGTGCACGAGCTGGTGGAGAAGCTGGGCGCCCCGCAGCCGCTGGTCTCCCAGCACCTGCGGGTGCTCCGCGGCGCCGGCGTGGTCCGTGGCTCCCGGCGCGGCCGGGAGATCGCGTACGCCCTCGTGGACGAGCACGTCGCACACATCGTGGCGGACGCGGTCAGCCACGCCGGGGAGGGACCGTGACCGAGGGGACGTTGCGGAACACGCGGCAGCGGGCGGCCGTCAGCATGCTGCTGGCCGAGGTGGAGGGCTTCCACAGCGCCCAGGACCTGTACGCGATGCTGCGCCAGCGGGGCGAACGGGTGGGCCTGACCACCGTCTACCGAACGCTGCAGGGGCTCGCCGACGCCGGCGAGATCGACGTGATGCGCCCGCCCGGCGGCGAGCACCTCTACCGGCGGTGCAGCGAGGGACACCACCACCACCTGGTCTGCCGGGCCTGCGGGCGGACGGTGGAGGTGGCCGGGCCGGCGGTGGAGAGCTGGGCGGAGCGGGTCGCCGCCCAGCACGGCTACGCCGAGGTCAGCCACACCCTGGAGATCTTCGGCACCTGCCCGGCCTGCGTCGGCTGAGAATTCTCCCCCGTGCCCCGACGGCCGGGCCGTGGCACGCTGTCCGGCGTGAAGATCTACGCCGACCGTTTTCCCACCGCCCTCCGCCAGCTTCTCACCGACCTCCTCGTCGTCGTCTGGGTCTACGCGGCGATCCGCTTCGCGCTCTGGCTGCACGACCTGGTGCAGAAGCTGGCCGTACCCGGGCAGAAGCTGGAGGGGGCCGGCGGCGGCCTCGCCGACAACCTGGCCGAAGCCGGCGGCAAGGTCGGCCGGGTGCCGCTGGTCGGCGACGAGCTCACCGCCCCCTTCAACCGGGCCGCGGACGCCGCCCGGGCGGTCGCCGAGGCGGGCCGCGACCAGCAGGAACTGGTCGGCCAGCTGGCCCTCGCGCTCAGCATCGCGGTGCTGGTCTTCCCGCTCGGCCTGGTGCTCTTCGGTTGGCTGCCGCTGCGGGTGCGGTGGATGCGCCGGGCCGGCGCGGCGAAGGCCCTCGCGACCGCACCCGCCGGCCGGGACCTGCTGGCGCTGCGGGCCCTCGCCGGTCAGCCGCTCGGCAAGCTGACCCGGATCGCGCCCGACGTGGCCGAGGCGTGGCGCCGGGGTGACGACGCCACCGTCGACGCGCTCGCCGCGCTGGAGCTGCGCAGACTGGGACTGCGGGCCGGCCGATAAGGTGTGGCGGTGCTGGTCTTCCTGATCGTCGTCGCCGTGCTGCTGCTGGCGTACGCGGGCGTCCTGGTGAGCTTCGTCCGCAGGGGTCGCAAGATCCCGCCGCAGGCGTACCTGGTGCTGGCCCTGCTCAACGGACTCATCCTGGCCGCGGTGCTGGCCTGGGCCATCGCCCGCTGACGCCGGCTCCCGGCTCCCGGCTCCCGGCTCCCGGCTCCCGGCTCCCGGCTCCCGGCTCCCGGCTCCCGGCTCCCGGCTCCCGGCAGCATATGCCCGACGAGCGATATGCCTGAGAGGCATATTAATGACTCTCAGGCATATCGCTCGGTGGTGCCTTCGCACCCCGGCGGCGCACGGCGCGACCGGCGACCGGCGGTCGCCGGGAGTCAGCCGGGTCAGTGCACCGGAGGGATACGGCGGCGGACGTCCTCGGCCGTGGACGGGCCGGGGGTCCAACGGGCCACCCAGGGCGCGTCCGCCGGCGGGGTCGCCACGCCCTCCTCCACGGCGGCGTACCGGCCGGCAAGGATCCGCTTCGCCGCCGCCACGTCCACCGCGTCGGTGTTCGACCACAGGCCGGTGAACAGCTCCTCGATCCGCAGCCGCGCCTGCCGGCAGAACAGGTCGGCCAGCTCGACGTTCTCCGGACGGGTGTCCCGCTCGGCGTACGCCCGGACGCAGACCGCGGACATCGCGAACAGCTCCGCGCCGATGTCCACCACCCGGCCGAGGAACGCCTGCTTGCGCTCCATCTTCCCCTGCCAGCGGGACATCGCGTAGAACGTGGATCGGGCCAGCTTGCGGGAGGTCCGCTCGGCGTGCCGCAGGTGGCCGGCGAGCGGGCCGAACTCGGCGTACGCCCCGGGCGCCTGGCCCTTGCCGACGGCGAGGGTGGGCAGCCACTTCGCGTAGAAGACGCCGGCCCGCGCGCCGGCCTTCGCCTTGCGGGCGAGCCCGGCGTCCGGGTCGATGATGTCGCCGGCGACGGAGAGGTGCGCGTCGACCGCCTCGCGGGCGATCAGCAGGTGCATGATCTCGGTGGAGCCCTCGAAGATCCGGTTGATCCGCAGGTCGCGAAGGATCTGCTCGACGGCGGCGGGACGCTCACCCCGGGCGGCGAGGGAGTCGGCGGTCTCGTAGCCGCGGCCGCCCCGGATCTGGATCAGCTCGTCGGCGATCTTCCAGGCCATCTCGCTGGCGTAGAGCTTGACCAGCGCGGCCTCGATCCGGATGTCGTTGCGGTCGTCGTCGGCGAGCAGGCAGCAGAGGTCGAGCATGCTCTCCATGCCGTACGTGGTGGCGGCGATGAAGGCCAGCTTCTTGGCGACCGCCTCGTGCTCGCCGACCGGCCGGCCCCACTGGACCCGGTCGGCGGCCCACTCCCGGGCCACGTTCAGCGACCACTTGCCCGCCCCTACGCACATCGCCGGCAACGACAGCCGGCCGGTGTTCAGCGTGGTAAGGGCGATCTTCAGGCCCTTGCCCTCGCCACCGATCACGTTCTCCCTGGGCACGAAGACGTCGTGGAAGCGGGTGAGGCTGTTCTCCAGGCCGCGCAGGCCGACGAAGGCGTTACGGCGCTCCACCGTGATGCCCTCGCTGTCGCCCTCGACCACGAAGGCGGTGATCCCGCCGCGCCGGCCCTCGGTCGCCGGCACCTGGGCCATCACCACCAGCAGGGTGGCGACCGTGCCGTTGGTGGCCCAGAGCTTCACCCCGTTGAGCCGATACCCCGTGCCGTCGGCCGTGGGCTCGGCGGTGGTGGCCAGCCGGGCCGGGTCGGAGCCGACGTCCGGCTCGGTGAGCAGGAACGCGGAGACCTCACCGGCGGCGAGCCGGGGCAGGAAGCGCTGCTTCTGCTCCGGGGTGCCGAACATCTTCAGCGGCTGCGGCACGCCGATCGACTGGTGCGCCGAGAGCAGCGCGCCGATGGCCGGGCTGATCGAGCCGGCCCGCATCAGCGCCCGGCAGTAGTGCAGGTTGCTCAGCCCGAGCCCGCCGTACTTCCGGTCGATCTTCATGCCGAAGGCGCCGAGCCGGGCCAGGCCGTGGAAGACCTCGTCCGGGATGTACGCCTCCCGCTCGATGGCCGCGCCGTCCACCTCGGCGTCCAGGTACGCCCCGAACGCGCCGAGGAACTCCTCGGCCCGCGCCACGTCGTCCGGGTCGGATTGCGGCCAGGGGTTGACCAGGTCGAGCCGGAACCGGCCGAGGAACAACTCCTTGCCGAAGCTGGGCCGATCCCAGGCCGACTCCCGGGCCGCCTCGGCGACCTGACGGGCCTCCTTCTCGGACACCTGCCCCGCCTCGGCGGGCAGCGGGGCCGCGCCGCCGGCCGCGCCGATCGCGGCGGCGGTGCCGGCCGCCTCGCCCGCCGGCGTCGCGGGAGCGGTGTCCGGGTCGTCGATCGGCGCCACCCGTCCGGTGGGTCCGCCCGCGCCCGGCGTTCCGTCCGGTCGGTTGTTCTGTGTCGTGGTCACGGCTGCCCCCTCGAACCTCGGTCCGGCTGCGTCAACGTGCTCGACGAAAACGACGTTACCCCCGGGTGTTACCCAGGGGTAGCGTTCTTGGCACGTCCGATTTGGCGGGCCGCCCGCGGATCAGTCGCCGGCGAGCACCTGCGGGTCGTCGTCATCGTCGTCGATGCCGTCGTCACCCCAGCTGCGTCGGGCGAACGGCAGGATCACCCAGAAGACCAGGAACCAGACCGCGGTGACCGCGCTGAGCAGGAAGGCGATCGGCCGGCTGAGCACGAAGTCGGTGACCAGCAGGACCGCGCTGACCATGGAGATCAGCATGAAGGCCAGGCCGCCGCCGGCCATCCGGTGGGCGAACCGGACCAGCTCCGGCTTGCGGCCCTGCCGGAACAGCGCCTGGTGGAAGGCCACCGGCGAGATGATCATGGCGGTGGCCGCCGCGGCGGCCAGCAGCGCGACGACGTAGACGTCCTTCTGGAACTCGGTGGTCCGGGTGAAACCGTTGCTGAACGGCAGGGTGAGCAGGAAGGCGAAGAGGATCTGCACCCCGGTCTGCGCCACCCGCAGCTCCTGCAACAGGTCGGCGAAGTTGCGCTGCCAGCGCTGCTTCTCGGTTTCCCTGGACACCGGCTACCTCCGCGAAAACGGTACCGCCGGCGAGGAGCACCCCGTCGGCAGCAGAGCCTTTGCCCCGTCGGGCGTGCCGTGAAACCGCCTCGCGATCACGCGCGCCGGGGCCCGGCCGGGGAACCGCCTCACGCCCCCCGGCGGATCCGACCGGCGTACCGGGCCTCCAGCTCGGCGTTGTGCTCGTCGCCGCCGGTGATGTTGGCCGACAGGTAGACCGGGGGCCGCTCCCCCGCGGCCAGCAGCCGGGCCACCACCTCCGCCACGATTTGCTGGGCCAGCAGCGCGGCCGTGATCGAGGAGACCGCGCCGACCGCGCCGCCGTCGGGCAGCGGCAGGGTGGCGTCGCCGTACGGGGCGCCGTTGTCGAGCACCACGTCGGCGAAGTCGGCGAGCTTGCGCCCCGACGGGTGGCGGGACGTCATCCGTCCCGAGTGCGCGGCCGAGGTGATCGCCACCAGGGCGTGCCCCCGCTCCTTGACCAGGGACGCGAACTCCACCATGGCCCCGTTCACGCCCGAGTTGGAGGCGAGCACGAAGACGTCCTGCGGGCGTACCGGGGCCAGCTCGTAGAGCCGGTGCGCCACGGCCGGGTCGCGTTCCAGCTTCGGGCCGAGGACGTCGGCCGGCTCCTCGCCGTAGAGGACCAGGTCGCGCAGCGCGATCCGGTTGGTGGGCACCAGCCCACCGGCCCGGCCGGCGATCTCCATCGCCAGGGCCTCGGAGTGGCCGGTGCCGAACGCGTGCACCACCCCGTCGGCGCGCAACGCCTCGGCGATCAGGTCGGCGGCCCGACCCACCCCCTCGCGCTGACCGGCGGCCACCCGACCCATCGTCTCGGTCACCACCGCCAGGTACGCCTCGGCGCTCACCGTCATGCTTCCTCCGTCCGTCGGTTGCGGGCCAGCCACTCCACCGCGAAGTCGACCGCCGCCCGCTGCCTCATCAACCGGCCCGTCCCGTCGCCGACCGGCCCCAGCCGTACCGCGCCGGTGGCCTCGAAGTCGGCGCCGAGCCGGGCGAAGTCGCTCTCGTCCAGGTCCACGTCGTCCCACCACACCCACTCCCGGCCGTCGTCGCCGGTGCGCACGGCGGCCCCCACCCGCGCCCTCGGCGCCGCCGGCCAGCGGTACTCGGCCAGGTGCAGGGAGGTGTTCGAGCCGTGGTCGACGCCGAGCAGCAGCACGTCGGCGTCGAGGTCGTGGAGCCGGGCCAGCGGGGAGCCCTCGCCCAGCATGTCGGTCAGGGTGTGGTCGGCGACGATCCGTCCGGCGGCCGGGCCGAGCGCGGCGAAGGAGACCTGCGGGTGGTCGCTGCGCAGCGCGCCCGGCCAGGTGCGCACCTGCTCCGCGAGCGTGCCCATGAACCGGCTCGGCGTCAGCGCCGGGTCGAAGCCGGGCAGCTCCGCCCGGATCACCGGCCACCAGTCCTGCGGCACGGGCGGGTTGTTCCAGCCGGCCGGGTCGCTGTTCTCCGGGGTGTGGGTGGGCACGACGACCGTCCCGTCCGGGCCCAGCACGTCCCGCAGGGCCCGCACGATCGCCTCCGGGCCGCCGCAGACGAAGCCGAGGGGGCGCAGCGCCGCGTGCACCAGGAGCACACCGCCGGGGCGTACGCCGAGTTCGTGGAACTGCGCGGCGAGCGACGCGCGGGTGTGCGGCCGGGCCGGCGCGGGCGTCGCGATCACGCGGCGGCCCGGGCGAGGATCGCCTCGGCGAGCGGGCCGGGCGCCTCGTCGGGGATCCAGTGGGTGACGCCGGCGAGTTCGACGAAGCGGTAGTCGCCGGTGACGTGGGTCGCGCAGGCCTCGGCGGCGGTCCGGCCGATCGCGATGTCCCGGTCGCTCCAGACGAAGGTGGTCGGCACGGCCACCGGGCCGACGGCCTTCATGTCGGCCCCCGACATAGCCCGGTACCAGTTCAGCGCGACGGTCAGCGCGCCCGGCTCGCGCATCGGGTCGGCGTAGCGGGCCACCCGCGCCGCGTCGCCCACCCCGCCGAGCAGCTTGCGCAGCGCGGCGGCGTTCAGGGCGAGCAGCACCTTCTCGGCCTTGCCGGGCTTGCGGAACAGCGCGATGTAGGACGACCGGGCCTTCTGCCGCGGGTCGGTGGCGAGCGCGTGCCCCATCGCGGCCGGGTGCGGCACCGAGACCGCGGTGAGGGTGCGTACCCGCTCCGGGTGCACGGCGGCGAGACCCCACGCCACGATCGACCCCCAGTCGTGCCCCACCACGTGTGCGGACGCCACCCCCAGCGCGTCGAGCACCGCCGCCGCGTCGGCCACCAGCTCCGGGATCCGGTACGCCTCGACCGCCGCCGGCCGCGCGCCCGGTGCGTAACCCCGCTGGTCCAGCGCGTACGTCCGCAGCCCGGCGGCGTGCAGCGCGGGCACCACGTCGTCCCACTCGCCGCCGTGCTGCGGGAACCCGTGCAGCAGCAGGACGGGTACGCCGCCCTCGGGACCGCCGGTGCGTACCTCGAACGTCATACCTCGCGCGTCGACCCGCATGATCGTCACCCTACCCAGCGGGCCGGGCGGCGGCCGGAGGCGCGACCGCCCTGCTGGGCCGACACCCCCGGTCGGTGCTAGCGTCTGCCGAGACAACTTCACATCCGACAGGGGAGCGCACAGCGCTGAGAGTGCGGGCACCGCCCGCAGACCCTCGAACCTGATCTGGGTAATGCCAGCGCAGGGAGTTCGGTCGACCTCCAGCCGCGCCGCCGTCCGGTGACACCGGGCGCGGCGTGCGTCTTCTCCTGGTTCGTTTCACTGGACTGGGAGCAACCATGGACAACACCGCCAACCGGTGGCGCACCATCGACATCGTCATCGCCTCGGTGCTCGGGGTGGCCTTCGGCGTCATCTTCTGGGCCTGGGGCCTGCTGTGGAACGGGCCGGCGGACGCCATCCCGCTGCCCGGCCGGGCCGTCCTGTACGGCGTCTGGCTGGTGCCGGCCGTGCTCGGCGCGCTGATCATCCGCAAGCCCGGCGCCGCGTTCTTCACGCTCACCTTCGCCGCCCTGGTCTCCGTGGCGCTCGGCAGCAGCTGGGGCTGGACGCTGGTCGTGCAGGGCCCGCTGGAGGCGGCGGCGGCCGAACTCGCCTTCGCGGCCTTCGGGTACCGCAACTACCGGCTGCCGGTGGCGCTGCTCGGGGCCACCCTCGCCGGGCTCGCCGCCTCGATCTACGACGTCTTCGTCTGGTACCCGGACACCGCCTGGGGCAGCTTCCGCCTCCCCTACATCCTGATCACCGCCGTCAGTTCCCTGATCGTGGCCGGCCTCGGCAGCATCGCCCTCACCCGCGCCCTCGCCACCACCGGCGTCCTCGACCGCTTCCCCGCCGGCCGCGAACGCGCCGCCGTCTGACCGCCACCCGCCACCCGGAGTCCGCGTTGATCATGAAGTTGTTGTCCTCCGGCGCGGCGTGTCGCGACGACAACTTCATGATCACCGGACCGGAGGGGGTGGGGCGCGGGTGAGTGCGGTGGAGCTGCGGGGGTTCGGGTGGCGGCACGCCGGGCGGAAGGCGTGGGCGGTGCGGGGGGTCGATCTCCGGGTCGAGGCCGGGGAGCGGGTGCTGCTGCTCGGGCCGTCCGGGGCGGGGAAGAGCACGCTGCTGGGCGCGCTGGCCGGGCTGCTGGCGGAGGACTCCGGTGAGCAGGAGGGCACCGTCGAGGTCGACGGGCTCGACCCGCGCAAGGCCCGGGAACGCGTCGGCATCGTCTTCCAGGACCCGGAAACCCAGCTGGTGATGGCCCGCTGCGGCGACGACGTCGCGTTCGGGCTGGAGAACCGCGGCGTACCGGCCGACGAGATCTGGCCCCGGGTGGACGAGGCGCTGCGCCGGGTCGGCTTCCCCTACCACCGGGACCGGCCCACCGCCGCGCTCTCCGGCGGCGAGCAGCAGCGGCTCGCCCTGGCCGGGGCGCTGGCCCTGCGGCCCACGCTGCTGCTGCTCGACGAGCCCACCGCCAACCTCGACCCGGCCGGCGGGGCGCTGGTCCGCCGGGCCGTCGCGGCCGCCCTCGACGCCGACACCACGCTGATCCTGGTCGAGCACCGGGTCGCCGAGGCGCTGCCGCTGGTCGACCGGGTGGTCGTCCTCGAACCCGGCGGCGGGGTCCGCGCCGACGGACCGCCCGCCGCGGTCTTCGCCGCGCACGGCGACGCGCTCGCCGCCGAGGGCGTCTGGGTGCCGGGTCGGACCGTGCCGCCCCGGCACGCGACCGCGCCGGCCGGCGAGCCGCTGATCACCGCCGACCGGCTCGGCCTGCCACCCCGGCTGGCCCCCGCCGACCTTTCCGTACGGGCCGGCGAGGCGCTCGCCGTGCTCGGCCCCAACGGCGCCGGCAAGTCCACCCTGGCCCTGCTCCTCGGCGGCCTGCTCCGCCCCGGCACCGGCACGGCCACCGCCACCGCCGCCCTCACCGGTCGGGACGCGGGCACTCCCCCGCACCGCTGGCGGGCACCCGCCCTGGCCGGGCGGATCGGCTCCGTCTTCCAGGACCCGGAGCACCAGTTCGTCACCGGCACCGTCTTCGACGAGCTGGCGCTCGGCCCCCGCCGGACCGGCCAGCCCGAAGCCGCCGTCAAGGCCACCGTGGACACGCTGCTGGAGCGGCTCCGGCTGGCGAAGCTGGCCCGCGCCAACCCGTACACCCTCTCGGGTGGCGAGGCACGGCGGCTGAGCGTGGCGACGGCCCTCGCCACCGCGCCCCGCCTGCTCATCTGCGACGAACCCACCTTCGGCCAGGACCGGCGGACCTGGCGGGAACTGGTCGACCTCTTCGCCGAGCTGCGCGACGCCGGGCACGGCGTCGTCACCGTCACCCACGACCCGGACTTCGTCGCCGCACTGGCGGACCGCACCGTCACCCTGGAACGCCGATGACGACCGGCGCCGCACCCAACACCAGCCCCGACCGCACCGTCACCCTGGAGCACCCGGCATGATCGTCATCGAGCCGGTCGCCGCGCCCGGGGCGCCGCTGGCCCGGCGCAATCCGGTGGCGAAGCTGGCCGCCGCGCTGGTCTTCTCGGTCGTCCTGATCGCCACCCTGGACCCGGTGGCCCCGGCGATCGCCATCGCGATCGAGCTGGCCGTGCTGCCGCTGTTCGGCGTGCGTTACCGGGTGCTGGCCCGGCGGGCCTGGCCGCTGCTGGCCGGCGCCGCCGGCATCGTGGTCACGCTGGTGCTGTTCGCCGCGGACCGGTCGGGCCGGGTGCTGGTCGAGGCCGGGCCGGTGACGGTGACGTCCGGGGTGCTGCTGACCGCGCTCGGGCTGGTGCTGCGGATGCTCGCGGTGGCGCTGCCCGGCGTGATCGTCTTCGCCACCACCGACCCGACCGACCTGGCCGACGCGCTGATTCAGAACGCGAAGGCGCCAGCCCGGTTCGCCATCGGCGCGCTGGCCGCGTTCCGGCTGGTGCCCCTGCTCGGCCAGGAGTGGCAGATGATCAGCATGGCCCGGCGGGCCCGGGGCGTGGACGCCGGCCGCAACCCGCTGGCCCAACTGCGGCTCTTCGTCTCGACCGCGTTTGCGCTGCTGGTCGGGGCGATCCGCCGGGGCACCCGGCTCGCCGTGGCGATGGACGCCCGCGGCTTCGACGCCGGCACCCCGCGCACCGTCGCCCGCCGGCAGCGCTTCACCACGGCGGACGGGCTGCTGATCGCCGGGGCGGCGGTGCTGGCCGGCGGCGCGCTCGCGGCCAGCATCCTGCTCGGCACCTTCCGCCCCCTGCTCGGCTGACGACCCCGGGAGCCGTCCTTCACCGCCGGAGCTGCGCCACGCCGGCCTGGTACGCCAGCACGACCGCCTGCACCCGGTCCCGCACCCCCAGCTTCGCGAAGATGCGGTTGACGTGCGTCTTCACGGTCGCCTCGCCGACGAAGAGCTGGCCGGCTATCTCGCGGTTGGACAGGCCGAGGGCCATCATCCGCAGCACCTCGCTCTCCCGGAGAGTCAGGTCCGCCAGGCCGGGGCTGCTGGCGACCGGCGCCGTCGCGGTGTAGTGGTCGATCAGCCGACGGGTGATCGACGGGGAGAGCAGGGCGTCGCCGCGGGCGGCCGTCCGCAGGGCCTCGGCCAGATCCTTCGGCGGGGTGGTCTTGAGCATGAATCCGGACGCGCCGGCGCGCAGCGCCCGGTAGACGTACTCGTCGAGGTCGAAGGTGGTCAGCATGATGATCCGCACGTCGGCGCGCGCGGCCAGGATGCGCTCGGTCGCGGCGATCCCGTCGCGCCGCGGCATGTGGATGTCCATCAGCACGACGTCGGGCTGGAACCGGGCAGCGAGCAGCACGGCATCCTCGCCGTCGGCGGCGTCGGCGACCACCTCGATGTCGGGCTGCGCACCGAGGATCATCCGCAGCCCGCCACGGACCAGCGCCTCGTCGTCGGCGATGAGGACCCGGATCACGTCGTGGTCCCGGTCGTGGAGAGCGCGGAAGCCGACGCCTCGGGATCGAAGGGCAGTTCGACCCGCACCTCGAAGCCGCCGTCCACGCGGGGGCCGGCGGTGACCGTGCCGCCGAACAACTCCGCCCGTTCCCGGATCCCGGTCAGTCCGTGACCGGTGCCGTTGCTTCGGCGGCCGGGGCCCGGTCCGTCGTCGACGACGTGCAACCGCAGGGCGTTACCGCCCACGTCGACGGAGACGTCGACGGTCGACCCCGGCGCGTGCCGGGCGGCGTTCGTCAGCGCCTCCTGCAGGATGCGGTAACCGCTGACGTCGGCGGCCACCGGGACCGTCGTGAGGTCGCCCGTGACGCGCACGTCGACCCGGCCGCCGGCGATGCGTACCGCGGCGGTCAACGGGTCGATCCGCCGCAACGACGGGAGCCCTTCCGGGGCGGCCTCCGCGCCGCGGAGGATGACGAGCAGCCGGCGCAACTCGGTGACCACCTCGCGCCCGACGTCCTGCACGGCCTCGAGCGATTCGCGGGCCTGGTCGGCGTCCGAGTCGAGCACGGCCTGCGCCGCGCCGGCCTGCAGCACCATCACCGAGACGCCGTGGGAGACGATGTCGTGCAGCTCCCGGGCCACCCGCAGCCGCTCGTCGGTCCGGGCGGCGGCTTCCCGCTCGGCCGCGAGCGCGACCAGCCGGGCGGCCTGCGCCCGACGCATCCGCACGGCGTAGCCGGGGCCCAGCACGGCGAGGCCGACGAAGAGGATGAACATCCAGTCGGAGTCGCCCGCGGCGAGGTTCTCGATCCCGAGCGAGCCGAAGTAGCTGACCGCGGCGACCGCGGGCGCGGCGCGCCCACCGACGGCGATACCTGCGAAGCAGGCGGCGACCAACGCGAGCAGCGGCACGACCGGCCACTCCGGAAGCACGGGCGTGAAGCTCTGCGCGGTGAAGCAGGCGCCGGCGAGGACGGCTGCCGCCCGTGGGTACGCCGTGCAGCCCGCCACCGCGAGGCCGTAGCCGACCAGCAGCACGGTGAGCACGGCGAGCCAACCGCCGGGCAGCGCGGCGATGTCCGGCCCCTCGCCTTCGACGTAGCCCGCCAGCGGGACGTACAGCTCGGCCAGGCCGAACGCGAACAGCGCGACACCTGCGACGGCGACGGCGACACGGCGCCAGCGGGACCGGACGTCGAGGGCGGCTGACATGGTGGGAAGGGTATCGGCGGAGCCGGTGGCCCGGCGTCCACCCACGGGTGTAGAAGGGCCGGCCGGGACTCCACCAGCGGATCAACTTCGCGGCGGACGACCCGCCCGGACCCGGCTCCTAGCGTCCATCACACAGCTTCGAGAGGGAGATTCTGATGGATGACAGGACCGGATCGCGGTACGGCCGGCGGCTCACGGCGATCGCCCTGACCGCGGGCGGCGTGCTGTACGGCGTCGCGAACGCCTTCTACTGGGTGATGTTCCCGGACGACGTGTCCGAGACCGCCGGCAACGTGGCAATGGCCGCCGGGAACCTCGGGGCCTGGCGGGCGGAGACCATCCTGTTCGCACTGGCGCATCTGCTGCTGCTGCCGGCGATGGCCGGACTGGCCGCCGCCCTCGGCCGGCGCAAGCCGCTCGTCGCCGCCATCGGTGGCACCGTCACTCTGCTCGGCCTCTACTTCTCCACCGTCCACCTCTGGCATTACAACGCCTTCTTCGGTGCCCTCGCCGGTGCCAACGTCGACGCGGACGCCGCCCGGCCGGTCGTCAACGCCCTCGACAACGATCCGTTCGTGATGGCGTCGTTCGCCGTGTGGCTGCTGGGCTGGCTGATCGGGCTCCTCGTGCTGGCCTTCGGCGCCTGGCGCGCCGGCCTGGTGTCGCTGTGGGTGCCGCTCGTCCTCACCGGCGGGCAGGTGCTCGACTTCGTCACCGAGGGCGCCCCGCTCAAGATCGCGGTCAGCGTGCTGATGGTGGCCGGGTTGTTCGGCCTGGCCCGCGGTGTCGACCGCCGTCGCCCCGCCGACTCCCCCGGTGAGGCGAAGGCCGCGGTGGCCGCACACCCCTGAACCGGGGGTGGGGGGACGTGGGCGGGGTTGCGCCAGCATCGCGCGGCCCCGCCCACGTGCGTCCCGTCCCGGCCATGTGACGGGCCGGGACCCTCGGCCCGCCGCCGGCCGCCGTGCCGGTCAGCTGCGGCGGAAGGCGTACCGGCGGGTCTGGCCGGCGCGCTGGCTGCGCCCGGCGAACCGGGCGTCCCGACCGGCCGGCGGGCCGGCCTTCGGCGGTGGCGGGGTCTCCGCCTGCGTCGACGCCGGCAGGGCGACCGGCGCGGCCGGCGCCACCGCGGGCATGTCGACGTCGGGCAGGGCCACGTCCACCAGGGACGGCCCGGAGGACGGCTTGCGGGACTTCTTCGGATTGCGTTTGGCGGGCATACGCTGCCTCCTGACTAGCGGGGCGCGGGTGGCGCGGCGAGCGGGGAACGGGGCTGCCCCGGCGGGCCCGACCACGGAGGACGCCGCGACGACGGCGGCGGGTGGCATGCGGACGCCCGGAGCAGCGGCCCGCGGCGACGGCGGCGGGCCAGCTTCCGAGAGAGGGCGTCAGTTACGCATACCCGCAGGCTATCCGACGGCCCGGACGACCCGCAGCCGAATTACTGGCACGATCGGCGACATGCTGATCGCGTTCTCGATCACCCCGCTCGGCGTGGGTGAATCCGTCGGTGACCTGGTCGCCGAGGCCGTCCGGGTGGTCCGCGACTCCGGGCTGCCGAACCGGACCGACGCCATGTTCACCACCGTGGAGGGTGAGTGGGACGAGGTGATGGCGGTGGTGAAGCGGGCCGTCGACACCGTCGCCGCCCGGGCGCCCCGGGTCAGCCTGGTGCTCAAGGCGGACGTCCGGCCCGGGGTGACCGACGCGATGCACGCGAAGGTCGCCCACGTCGAGGCCCGCCTGGCCGAGGGCTGACCGCCGGACCGGCGCCACCGAGCCCGCCCCGACTGCCGGCTGTCCGCACCTGCCACCCCGCCACCCGGACGGCCGCCGGCCGGCCGGCGGCGTGACGCCGCGCTGACGGTCCGCTCACCCGGCGTCGATGAGCCGGCCCGAACCGCCGCCGAGCGCGATACGGTCGCAGGACGGGCAGCCGACGAGAGGTGGCGGTACGGATGGCACAGCAGGCGACCGCGCAGATCGGCGTGACCGGTCTGGCGGTGATGGGCCGCAACCTGGCCCGGAACCTGGCCCGCAACGGCTTCACCGTCGCGGTGCACAACCGCTCGCCGGAACGCACCCGCAGCCTGGTCGCCGAGCACGGCGACGAGGGGGCCTTCGTGCCGTCGGAGTCCATGACGGATTTCGTCGCCTCGCTGGAGCGACCCCGCGCGGTGATCGTCATGGTGAAGGCGGGCGTCCCGACCGACGCGGTGATCGACGAACTGGTTCCCCTGCTGGATGAGGGGGACATCGTGGTCGACTGCGGCAACGCGCACTTCGCCGACACCCGCCGCCGGGAGGAGGCGCTGCGCGGGCACGGCCTGCACTTCGTCGGCACCGGCGTGTCCGGCGGCGAGGAGGGGGCGCTGCTCGGCCCGAGCATCATGCCGGGCGGTTCGGCGGAGTCCTATCAGAAGCTCGGCCCGATGTTCGAGAAGATCGCCGCGCAGGTCGAGGGGACCCCGTGCTGCCGGCACATCGGCCCGGACGGCGCCGGCCACTTCGTGAAGATGGTCCACAACGGCATCGAGTACGCGGACATGCAGCTCATCGCCGAGGCGTACGACCTGCTGCGGGCCGGGTTGGCGGCGAGCCCGGCGGAGATCGCGGAGATCTTCCGGGAGTGGAACGGCGGCGAGCTGGAGTCGTTCCTGATCGAGATCACCGCGGACGTGCTGGCGCACGCCGACGCCGCGACCGGCAAGCCGTTCGTCGACGTGGTGCTCGACCAGGCGGAGCAGAAGGGCACCGGCCGCTGGACCGTGCAGAGCGCCCTCGACCTGGGCATCCCGATCACCGGCATCGCCGAGGCGACCTTCGCCCGGTCGCTGTCCGGCCACGCCGACCAGCGCGAGGCCGCCCGCCGCGCCTTCGCCGACGCGGGCGAGAAGTGGCAGGTCGACGACCGGAAGACGTTCGTCGAGGACGTGCGGCGCGCGCTGCTGGCCAGCAAGATCGTCGCGTACGCGCAGGGCTTCGACCACATCCGGGCCGGCAGCCGGGAGTACGACTGGGACATCGACCTGGGCGGCACCGCCACCATCTGGCGGGGCGGCTGCATCATCCGGGCCCGCTTCCTGGACCGGATTCGGGAGGCGTACGACGCCGAGCCGGAGCTGTCGACGCTGCTGGTGGCGCCGTGGTTCGCCGACCGGGTGCGCGACGGGGTGCCGGGCTGGCGGCGGGTGGTGGCCGACGCGGCCCGGGCGGGCGTGCCGACCCCGGCGTTCTCGTCGTCGCTGGCCTACTTCGACGCGCTGCGGGCGGAGCGGCTGCCGGCGGCGCTGATCCAGGGGCTGCGGGACAACTTCGGCGCGCACACCTACCACCGGGTGGACCGCGAGGGCACCTTCCACACCGTCTGGGCCGGCGACCGCTCCGAAGTGGGGGCCTGAGGCGGCTCAGTCCGCCAGCAGGCCGGCCAGGCGCGAGCCCAGCCGGTCGGCGAGGTCGGCCTGTTCCTCGGCCGGCACGTCCAACCAGCCACGCTCGGTGCCGAGGGCGGCGAGCTGCTGCTCCTCGTACGGCACGCCGGGCGGCAGCGGCACCAGGTGCCAGTGCACGTGCCGGTTGCCCTGTTGGCTGCCCAGGCTGAGCACGTAGAGCCGCTCGGTGGGCAGCTCCCGCTCCAGGGCGAGCCCGGTGGCGTGCAGCACCCGGTGCAGCCGCAGGTAGTCGTCGACCGGGAAGTCACCGACGACCCGTTCGAGGTGGCGTACCGGCGCGACCAGGACGTGCCCGGCCAGCCAGGGCCAGCGCGGGAGGAAGACCACGGTGGCGTCGTCCCGGTACAGCACATGGTGGTGGTACTCGGGATTGCCGGCGAGCGTCTCGCAGACGAAGCAGGCGGCGCGGACCCGGCGCAGGTAGGCGTCCTCGTCCCACGGGGTCCGCTGCTGGTCCGGCACGGGACCAGCCTGCCAGAGACGGTCGGCGGCGGTGTCAGGCCAGGGTGGCGTGCATCTCCCAGACCAGGATCTCCGCCGGCTCGGTGGCCGACACCCGCTGCCCGCCGGTCATGGTGATCCGGGCGGCGTCGCCCTCGCCGAGCCGGCCGCTGCCCTCCAGCATGACGGCGCCGACCGGCACGTAGAGGTGCAGGAAGGGCGCGTCCGGCAGCGTCACCTCGTCGCCGGGGGCGAGTCGGGCGGCGTGCAGGGTGGCGTACCGGTTGCGGATCCGGATCGCGGACGCGCCGTCGTACCGGTCCATGCCGGAGGCGACCGGGACGAGGCCGCCGCGGAGCAGCTCGTCGCCGATCTCCAGCTGCTCGTAGCCGGGGTCGACGCCCTCAGTGTCCGGGATCACCCACATCTGGACGAAGTGCACGGGGTCGGTGTGCGGGGTGGTGCCGGCCAGCCGCCAGGCGTCGTTCTTCTCCGAGTGCAGGATGCCGGTGCCCGCGCTCATCCGCTGGGCCAGGCCGGGGTAGATGACGCCGGAGTGGCCGGTGGAGTCCTGGTGCACCAGCGAGCCCCGCAGCACCCAGGTGACGATCTCCATGTCCTGGTGGGGGTGCGTCTCGAAGCCGGTGCCCGGGTGGACCACGTCGTCGTTGTTGACCAGCAGCAGCCCGTGATGGATGTTCGCCGGGTCGTAGTGCCGGCTGAACGAGAACGAGTGCTTGGAGTCGAGCCAGGACAGCCGGGTGGCGAACCGGTCGGCGGCCCGCCGGACGTCCACGGCGGGGGCCGGGGCGACGGCGGTCACCAGGCACGCTGCCCGGTCTCGGTGGGCGCCCAGGTCAGCGCCGGCTCGCCGGTGGCCAGCTCGGCGATCTCACCGGAACGCACGCTGGGCGTGTGCCCGAGTTCGGCGCAGTGCTGCTCGGCGATCTCCGCACAGATCTCGGCGACCTGCTCGCAGATCGGGCTGCCGAGGTCGGCCGCGTTCAACGCCATGATCATCTTGTACCGCAGATCCGGCATCCCCACCCCCGTGGCGGGCGCGTCCCGGCGGCGCGCCCTGCGCCGATCGTATGCGCGAGCGCCCCGCCGCCGGCTGAGAAAGCCGGAAGCGGGGCGCGGTCCGCGGGCACGGTCGGCGCCGCCTCGTCGCGGCGCCGACCGTCGACGTCACCAGAACCGGCGACGCTTGGCCTTCTGCGGCCGCAGCATGTCGGCGCCCTTGGTGAGCAGTCGGCTCACCCCGGACGGACCGCGCCGGGCCTCGAGAGTGTGGCTGAGCCGACGGGCGCCGGCCGCCGCCAGCGGCACGGCGACCGCCATGACCGCCCACTGGGCAATCCGCTTCTGAATCATGTGGGTTCACCTCCGCGATTGGCTGCTGTCCGGATTGGTACCCAGCGCGCCGCGTCGGTAAGCGTGGCTCAGATCCGGGGCGCGACCGGGTTGGGCAGCGCGCCGCCGAAGCGCCGGTCCCGCTGGGCGTACAGCTCGCAGGCGTACCAGAGGTGGCGGCGGTCGAAGTCCGGCCAGAGCGTGTCGAGGAAGACCAGCTCGGCGTACGCGCTCTGCCAGAGCAGGAAGTTGGAGGTGCGCTGCTCGCCGGAGGGACGCAGGAAGAGGTCCACCTCGGGGACCTCCGGGTGGTACAGGTATTTCCCGATGGTCTTCTCGGTGACCTTGCCCGGGTCCAGCCGGCCGGCGGCCACGTCGCGGGCGATCGCGGCGGCGGCGTCGGCGATCTCCGCCTGACCGCCGTAGTTGACGCAGAACTGGAGGGTCAGCGTCGAGTTACCCCGGGACATCTCCTCGGCGGTCTGCAGCTCGGAGATGACGCTCTTCCACAGCCGGCCGGCCCGCCCCGACCAGACCACCCGGACACCCAGGTCGACCAGCTGGTTGCGGCGGCGACGGATGACGTCCCGGTTGAAGCCCATCAGGAAGCGGACCTCGTCCGGCGAACGCCGCCAGTTCTCGGTGGAGAAGGCGTACGCCGACAGGTAGGGAATGCCCAGCTCGATCGCGCCCTCGATGGTGTCGAAGAGGCTGTGCTCGCCCTGCTCGTGGCCCTTGGTGCGGGGCAGGCCACGCTCCTTGGCCCACCGGCCGTTGCCGTCCATCACCACGGCGACATGCTTCGGCAGCGCCTCGGCGGGCAGCGCCGGGGGCCGGGCACCCGACGGGTGCGGGGTCGGTGGCACCGGCTCGCGCCGGCCGGCCCTGGTCGATCGGATCACTCGGTCTTCTCCCTGTTCACACCGTCCGCCTCCGCGACCGCGCCGACCGGCGGCGGGACCGCGGTGGCCGCCGGGGCACCCCGGTCGACCAGCGGCAGCGAGCGTAGCGCGCGCTCCAGGTGCCACTGCAGGTGCGCCGCGACCAGGCCGCTGCACTCCCGGCGTACGCCGGTCCCGGTGGCGTCGGCGAGCACCCAGTCGCCGGTGGTGAGCGCGGACATCAGGTCGATGGTGGCCGGCGCCGGGTGGGCCGCGCCGGGCGGCCGGCAGTCCGGGCAGACCGCGCCCCCGGCCGGTACGGAGAACGCCCGGTGCCGGCCCGGCGTGCCGCAGACCGCGCAGGCGGTCAGGGCCGGCGCCCAGCCCGCGAGGGCCATCCCGCGCAGCAGGTACGCGTCGAGCACCAGCGTGGTGGCGTGCTCGCCGCGGGCCAGGGACTTGATCGCGCCGAGGGTGAGCTGAAACAGCCGCAGCGACGGCTCCCGCTCGACTGGGGTGAGCCGCTCCGCCGTCTCCGCGATTGCGCTGGCCGCGGTGTAGCGGGGGTAGTCGCCGAGGAACCGCTTGCCGTACAGGTCGATCCCCTCGACCTGACTGACGGTGTGCAGCGAACTGCCGTGTTCGCCCTTCGGGTCGCCGGCGAGCTGGAGGTCGACGTGGCCGAACGGCTCCAGCCGGGCCCCGAACTTGCTGGTGGTACGCCGGATCCCCCGGGCGACCGCGCGCAGCCGGCCGTGCCGACGGGTGAGCAGGGTGATGATCCGGTCGGACTCGCCGAGCTTCTGCACACGCAGGACCACCGCGTCGTCGCGGTAGAGCTGTCGGCGGTACCCGGCCATCCGGTCATTCTCCCTCGGGGTGCGATCTCAGGGTCGGTTCGGGGTGGACGGGCGGTCGGACCCCGATGTGCCGGCCCCCGGTCCGGCCGTAGCGTGCTGGCCATGGCTCTGCACCAGACCCTCGCTCCGTCCCGGAGCACCGCACTGCGCCGGACCACGGTCGCCGCCACCGCGGCCACCCTGATCCTGCTCTCCGGGTGTGACACCCTCTCGTTCCGCCGGCTCGACTTCGACAACACCGAGGCGGTGAAGATCACCCGGATCACCGTGCTGCCGGGATCCGGTGACGTCACCGTCCGCGCCTCCGGCACCGCCGCGGAGGTACGGATCAAGCGGATGCTGCGCTACCAGGGCGGCCAGCCCGACGCGCGGTACGAGATCAAGGGCGACGAGCTCGTGCTGGACGCGGACTGCGGGAACCGGTGCAGCGTCTCGTACGAGGTGACCGCCCCGGAGGGGGTGACGGTCCGCGGTGAGACCGGCGCCGGCAACGTGGAGCTGACCCGGGTCGGCCCGGTGGAGATGAAGGTCGGCTCCGGCGACATCAGGGTGACCGGCGCCGCCGGCCCGGTCCGCGCCGAGACCGGCTCCGGCAACATCGAGGTGGTCGACGTGGCCGGCCGGGTGGAGCTGCGCGCCTCCTCCGGCGACATCAGCGCCCGGCGGCTCGGCGACCAGGTGGACGCGGAGGCCAGCTCCGGCAACGTCACGGTGGAGCTGGATCGACCGGCGTCCGCCCGCGTCCACGCCTCCAGCGGAGACGTCGAGCTGACGGTGCCCGCCGGCCGGTACCGGGTGCGGTCCAGCACCGGCTCCGGGGACGCCGACCTGGGGGTCGCCGACGACCCGACCGCGTCCCTGCTGCTCGATGTCGGCACCGGCAGCGGGAACGTGACACTCAGCCAGCGCTGAGCTCCGTGCCGGCGGCCTCCCGCGCGCCCCGCTGGGCGGGGATCCGGCCACGGACCGGGCCCCCTCGGGGCGCCGACGGGACCGGCGACCGCCGCGCGGCCGGCGGGTCGCCGAGGCGGGCAGCGGCCCTCCCCACCCCGACCGCGACCGGCTCGGCCGCGGCTCCGGCCCGGGCGGGGCTGGCCGGGGCGACGGCCCGGCGGGCCGGCGTCGAGCGGGAACCTCCCGGTAGCCACTCCGGCGGGCGGCGGGCCGCCACGTCCTCGACCCAGCCCACCAGCAGGGCGACCAGGCCGACCAGGGCGAAGACCAGCACCACCCGGATCGCCAGGCCGAGCGGGTCGCGGGGGCCCCAGCCGACCAGGCCGACCAGTGGGGTGAGCGCCACGACGAACGACATGTGCCAGAGGTAGACGGTGAGCGCCCGCCGGTTCAGCACCGTCACCGCCCGGCCGAGGGCGGGGATGCGGTCCACCCACTCGGCGCGGGCCGGCGCCCGGCCGATCACCACCAGGATGAACGCCGCGGACCAGAGGGCGTTGCCCAGGTGGATGTCGTTGAGGTCGTAGCCGCGTGGGCCGGGATGGGTGACGATCCAGCCGATGCCGGCGCCCCCGAGGGCGACCGCCACCATCACCAGCACCCGGTTGGCGAGCCGGGCCAGCAGGCCGTCGTGGTGGGCGAAGCCGAGCAGCCACGCGCCGAAGTAGAGGCCGAACTCGCGCAGCACGGTCGGCGCGGCCGGCAGCACGCCGAACTCGATCGCCGCGAGCAGGGCGTACGGGGCGAGGAGGGTGGGCAGCGGGACGCGGCGGAACAGCCACCGGGCGAGCGGCGAGGCGAGCACGAACCACAGGTAGTCCCGCAGGTACCAGATCACGCTCAGCGCCACCGCCCCCCAGCCGTTGGCCGGCGGGTCGCTGACCGGGAGGAGCCAGAGCAGCACCTTCGGGGTCAGCGGCAGACCGGTGAGCAGCATCGCCGGTACGAAGACCGCGGCGAGGACCCAGAGGGACGGCAACAGGCGGCGCAGCCGGCGCAGGACGGCCGCGGGGCCGGTCCGGTCCAGGGAGGCGGCCATCAGCGAGCCGGCGAGCGCGAACATCACCGACATCGCCGGGAAGATCAGGGTCAGGGCCGCCAGGCCGGTGACGTGGTAGACGACGACTCGGACGATGGCCAGGAAGCGGAGCAGGTCGAGGTATCGATTTCGCATCAGCCTGCATCTATGTCGGGGGCGGGGGTAAGCGTCCCCTACCCTCCGACCGGCCCCGACGAAACGGCGAGCGGGCGGGGCGAAAAGTGAAACTTGCCATAAGCTCGACCGATCCCGACCCACGCCGGACAACGCCGAAACCGCCGGCCCCGGAGGTGGGACCGGCGGTTCGACGTACGGTCAGAAGCCGAGCTTGCGGAGCTGCTTCGGGTCGCGCTGCCAGTCCTTCGCCACCCGGACGTGCAGGTCCAGGTAGACCCGGGTGCCGAGCAGCTCCTCGATCTGCTTCCGGGCGGTGGTGCCGACCGCCTTGAGCCGGCTGGCCCGGTGCCCGATCACGATCGCCTTCTGGCTGGGCCGCTCGACGTAGACGTCGGCGTAGATCTTCATGACCTGGCCCTCGGGGATCATCTCCTCCACCACCACGGCGATGGAGTGCGGCAGCTCGTCCCGGACCCCCTCCAGTGCCGCCTCCCGGATCAGCTCGGCGACCAGCACCTGCTCCGGGTCGTCGGTGAGCATGTCGTCCGGGTAGAGCTGCGGCGACTCGGGCAGGTAGCCGGTCATCACGTCGACCAGGGTGTCGACCTGGTGGCCGGAGACCGCGCTCACCGGCACCACGGCGGCGAACTCGCCCATCTCGTTCACCGCGAGCAGCTGCCCGGCCAGCTTCTTCTTGTCGACCAGGTCGGTCTTGGTCACCACGGCCAGCACGGTCGCCTTCAGCTCGGCCAGCTCACCGGTGATGAACCGGTCGCCCCGGCCGATCGGCTCGTCCGCCGGGATGCAGAGGCCGATCACGTCGACCTCGCTCCAGGTGGAACGGACCAGGTCGTTCAGGCGCTCGCCGAGCAGCGTCCGGGGACGGTGCAGGCCCGGGGTGTCGACCAGGACCAGCTGCGAGTCCGGGCGGTGCAGCACGGCCCGGATGATGTGCCGGGTGGTCTGCGGCTTGTTCGAGGTGATCGCGATCTTCGTGCCGACGATCGCGTTGGTCAGCGTCGACTTGCCGGCGTTCGGCCGCCCGACAAAGCAGGCGAAACCCGCCCGATAGGGACGGGGCTCCAGGTCACTCACGCGAGGCGCCACGCTGCGGTGTCTGATGGTTCGCTCGCTCCGCTCGCTCACTCGACCACCGTGCCGAGGACGGTGCCGTCCGGCGCGGCCACGTGGATCGGCGCGTCGACGGCGAGGTCGCGAACCGCGGCATGCCCGGCGCCGTCCAGCGTCGACGCCTCGGTCACCACCACGGCGGCCTCCAGCCGGCTCGCGCCCGCGGCCACCGCCGAGGCGACCGCGAGCTGCAGCGCGGTCAGGGTGAGCGAGGGCAGGGCCACGCTGGCCGCCGCGTACGTCCGGCCGTCCTGGTCGCGGACCGCCGCGCCCTCCACGGCGCCGACCCGGCCGCGGGCGCCCCGGGCCAGGATGACCAGCTTGCCGTCCTCGGCGCTCAGCTCGGCCGGATCGGACGGGGTGGGCCGGGCGGCCGGCACGGCGGGTGACTCAGGCATCGGCGGTTTGCCTCTCCTCGGATCGGTTCTGGGTGCCGCGGGACTCGGCGTGCTCGCCGCGCCCCGCGCTGTCCTGCGCATCGGTCGGCTCGATCCGGCTCACCAGCACGGTGTCTATCCGGTTGCGCCGACCGGTGGTGCCCTCGGCGATCAGCCGCAGCCCGGACACCTCGGCCTCGGCCCCGGGGATCGGGACCCGGCCCAGCGACTGGGCGAGCAGACCGCCGACCGTCTCCACCTCGTCGGTGGGGAGTTCGGTGTCGAAGAGCTCGCCGAGATTCTCCACCGGGAGGCGGGCGGCGACCCGGACCGCCCCGTCATCCAGGCGTTCGACCGGTGGGCGTTCGACATCGTACTCGTCGGTGATCTCGCCGACGATCTCCTCGAGGATGTCCTCGATGGTGACCAGGCCGCCGGTGCCGCCGTACTCGTCGACGACGATGACCAGGTGGTTGCGGGCCGCCTGCATCTCCGACAGCAGGTCGTCGACCGGCTTGGACTCCGGCACGAACGTCGCCGGGCGCATCAGCTCCGACACCGGCAGCTCGTCGGCGCGCGGGTCGCCGCCCTGGGTACGCCGGATCAGATCCTTCAGGTAGAGCACGCCGAGCACGTCGTCGACGCTGTCGCCGATCACCGGGATGCGGGAGAAACCGGAGCGGAGGAAGAGCGCCAGCGCCTGGGAGAGCGTCTTGCCCTCCTCTATCCAGACCATCTCGGTACGCGGCACCATCACCTCGCGGGCGATGGTGTCACCGAGGGCGAAGACCGAGTGGATCATCTGCCGCTCGCCGTGCTCCACGACGCCGCGCTGCTCGGCCAGGTCCACCAGCTCCCGCAGCTCCACCTGGGTGGCGAAGGGCCCCTCCCGGAAGCCACGCCCCGGGGTGACCGCGTTGCCGATCAGGATCAGCAGCGAGGCGAGCGGGTTGAGCGCCCGGCCCAGCCAGCGCACCAGCGGCGCGACCGCGCGGCCCACCGCGTACGCGTGCTGCCGGCCGAGGGTGCGCGGCGCGACGCCGACCACCACGAAGCTGACCACGGTCATCGCGCCGGCGGTGACCAGGGCGGCCCGCCAGCCGGCGCCGAAGGTGTCCACCGCGACCAGCGCCACCAGCGTGGTGGCCGTCAGCTCGGCCAGCAGCCGGAGCAGGAGCAGCAGGTTGAGATGGCGGACCACGTCACCGGCGACCGCCTGGAGGGCGCGGGCGCCGCGCGCCCCGTCCCGGGCCAGTTCGGCGGCCCGGGCCGGGGAGACGGCGGCCAGCGCCGCCTCGGTCATCGCGATGAGGCCGGCGAGCACCACCAGCCCCGCCGCGAAGACGATGAGCTGGAGGTCAGGCAGGCCGGCGGTGGGAGCCGCCGCCAGGATGGTCATCACCGGGACCGGGTCGACCGCCAGCTGGACAGCAGGCGGGCCTGGAGCGCGAACATCTCCCGCTCCTCCTCCGGCTCGGCATGGTCGTACCCGAGCAGGTGCAGCACGCCGTGCACGGTGAGCAGGTGCAGCTCGTCGGCGGGCGAGTGACCGGCGGTGGCCGCCTGCTTGGCCGCCACCTCCGGACAGAGCACGATGTCGCCGAGCAGGGCCGGCTCGCCGCCGGCCGAGGCGGTCTCGCCCGGGCCGTGGTCGACGCTGCCCTCGTCCATGGGGAAGGCGAGCACGTCGGTGGGACCGTCGCCGCCCATCCAACGATGGTTCAGCTCGGTCATGTATTCGACGTCGACCAGCAGCACGGAGAGCTCGGCGAGGGGGTTGACCCCCATCTCGTCGAGGGCGTGCCGGGCGACGGCGAGCACGGCGTCGGTGTCGACCTCGACACCGGACTCGTTGGCGATCTCGATGGACAACTGTCTTCCTCTGATGGATTAGCGGCGCCGGCCGGCCCGACCGCCCTGGGCGGTCCGCCCCGGTACGGCGTGCACGCTCTGCGCCTGCTGGTTCTCCCGCTCGGCGTCCCAGCGGGCGTACGCGTCGACGATCTCCCCCACCAGCCGGTGGCGGACCACGTCGGAGCTGGAGAGCTGGGCGAAGTGCACGTCCTCGACGTTCTCCAGGATCTCCCGGACCACCCGCAGGCCGCTGGTCGTCCCGCCGGGAAGGTCCACCTGGGTGACGTCACCGGTGACCACGATCTTGGAGTTGAAGCCGAGCCGGGTGAGGAACATCTTCATCTGCTCGGGCGTGGTGTTCTGCGCCTCGTCCAGGATGATGAACGCGTCGTTCAACGTACGCCCCCGCATGTACGCCAGCGGCGCCACCTCGATGGTGCCGGCCGCCATCAGCTTCGGGATGGTCTCCGGGTCGAGCATGTCGTGCAGCGCGTCGTAGAGCGGACGCAGGTACGGGTCGATCTTCTCGTTGAGCGTGCCCGGCAGGAAGCCCAGCCGCTCTCCCGCCTCGACCGCCGGCCGGGTCAGGATGATCCGGTTGACCTGCTTGGCCTGGAGCGCCTGGACGGCTTTGGCCATCGCGAGGTACGTCTTGCCGGTGCCGGCGGGGCCGATGCCGAAGACGATGGTGTGCGAGTCGATGGCGTCGACGTAGCGCTTCTGCCCGAGCGTCTTGGGCCGGATGGTGCGCCCGCGCCGGGACAGGATGTTGAGCGTCAGGACCTCGGCGGGCCGCTCCGCGCTGCCCTGCTCGAGCATGCCGACGGTACGCCGGACGGCGTCAGTGGTCAGGGTCTCGCCTTTCTCGATGAGTTCGAGGAGCTCACTGAAGAGGCGCTCGGCGAGGGCGTTGTCCGCGGGGGCGCCGGTGATGGTGATCTCGTTGCCACGCACGTGGACGTCGCTGTTGACCGAGCGTTCGACGAGTCGCAGGATCTCGTCGCCCGCGCCGAGCAGGTTGACCATGATCTTGGCGTCGGGGACGGTGATCCTGGTCTGCACCCGGGGCGGGCCGGGAGGTGGGGTGCCGGTCATAGATCGGGCCCGTCGGGCCCTGCGCCACCTGCTTCCGATTTCGGCGCCGGGCCCTGCTGGCGCGGCGGACGGACGTTACTCCCATCGTATCGGGTCAACACCGTACGCACCTCGCCCATTTCCCGTGGTCAGTGATCAACTCCCGGTGCGGAAGTCGTACCCGTCGAAGGTCTCCTGGCAGCGGGTGAAGCGGTAGGTGGCCCAGTGCATCCGGACCACCACGCC
This sequence comes from Micromonospora sp. NBC_00898, assembly GCF_045207895.1. Lineage (NCBI taxonomy): Bacteria > Bacillati > Actinomycetota > Actinomycetes > Micromonosporales > Micromonosporaceae > Micromonospora > Micromonospora sp. NBC_00898. The sequence continues at coordinate 75,579 of NZ_CP108775.1, read as the reverse complement.
CCGGTCGTCCCGGGTCAGCCGGAGCAGCTCGCCCACCTCCCGGCCGGCGACGGTCCGGAACACGTCGGGCCGGTCCGGCAACGGCGCGAAGACGGCCGGCGGCTTGCCCGCCGGGTCGTCCGCGCCGCGGGCCCGCAGCGCCCCGTCGTGCCAGGAGAAGACGTACTCGAAGCCCTCGCCCCACCAGCGGCCGAGCAGGCCGCGCAGGTGTTCGGGGGCGGGCCGGCCGGGCCGCCACGGCTCGATCTCGGCGGGGTCGTGCTCGGCGGCGGCGGCGAGCAGCTGGTGCGGCAGGTCGAAGACCTCGACGCCGGTACCGGAGGAGCCGAGCACCGCGCAGCCCATCGCGCCCGCCGTGCCGTCGCCGCCGCGCCGGCCGTAGACGGCGGCCAGGAAACCGGGCATCGCCCCGTCGTGCCCCACGTGCAACACCCGCTGCGGCTGCGGCACCAGGATCAGGCCGAGCCCGAAGCCGGCCGCCCAGAGCGTCTCGTCGGTGGTGGTCAGCGGCCAGCGCATCTCGTCGAGGGTGGCCGGGGCGAGCACCGCGCCGGCCGGGTCGAGCGCCGCCGGGTCGGCGAGGAAGGCGGCCCAGCGGGCCATGTCCGGCGCGGTGCTCCACAGCTGGGCGGCCGGGGCCACCGCCCCGAAGTCGGTCGGCGGCTCGGGGTGGGCCTCGTCGGAGTACGCGTCGACCAGGAACCCGGTCGCGGCCCGGCCGCCGGGCGTCGGGCCCGTGGCGGTCAGCCCGAGCGGGACGAGCACCCGCTCGGCCAGCACCTCCGCCCAGGTCCCGCCGCGCAGCCGGCCGACCAGCTCGCCGAGGAGCGCCATGCCGAGGTTGGAGTAGTGGTAGCGCCGGCCGGTCGGCAGCACCCGCTCCACCCGGGCGAGGTCGGCGAGGAGCTCGTCGACGCCGGGGGCGCGCAGCGAGTCCCAGACGTCGCCGTGCGGCTCCCGTTGCAGGCCCGCGGTGTGCGACAGCAGCCGGCGTACGGTCAGCTCGCCGTGCGCCGGCAGGTCGAGGTGCCGCCCGATCGGGTCGTCCAGGTCCAGCAGGCCGTCGTCCCGGCACTGCATGACCAGCACCGAGGTGAAGGTCTTGGTGACCGAGCCGATCCGGAACACGGACTCCGGGCCGAGCGGGGTGTCGTTGCCCGTGTCGCCCACCGCGCAGGTCCAGAGCGGGCGGTCGGCCCGGTGCAGGGCGGCCGATATCGCCGGCACCCGGCCCCGGACCTGCGCCTGCCGCACCATCCGGCCGAGCCGGTCGTTCACCGCGATCATGGGTTGCAGTCTAGGGAGGGGCTCAGCGGCAGAGCATCGGGCCGAGCGGGGCGCCGCCGAGCAGGTGCGCGTGGGCGTGGAAGACCTCCTGGCCCCCGTACGGCCCGGTGTTGAACATCAGCCGGAAGCCGTCGGCGAGCAGCCCCTCCTCCTCGGCCACGACGGCGGCCGCGGCCAGCACCTCGGCCGCCAGGCCCGGGTCACCCTGGGCGAGGGTCGCCACGTCCGCGTAGTGCTCCTTCGGGATGACCAGCACGTGGACGGGCGCCTTGGGGCCGATGTCCCGGAAGGCGAGGGTGGTGGCGGTCTCCCGCACGATGGTGGCCGGGATCTCCCCGGCGACGATCCGGCAGAACAGGCAGTCGGTTCCCATTCGGGCATGCTAAGCGCTGTACCGGAACCAGGCGGCGCCGCCACCGGCCGGGCCGGGCATGATGTCCGGCGTGACTTCTCGGGCGGTACTGGTGACGGGGGCCTCGCGCGGCATCGGCCGCGCGGTGGCCCGAGCTTTCGCGGCGGGCGGGGACCGGGTGGCGGTCCACCACCGGGACTCGGCGGAGCTGGCCGAACGGCTCCGCGACGAGCTGCCCGGCGACGGCCACGTGGTGGTCCGCGCCGACCTGGCCGACCCGGACGCGGTCCGGGCGATGGTGGACGAGGCCGCGGCCCGCCTCGGCGGGCTGGACGTGCTGGTCAACAACGCCGGTGTGTACGGGCCGCGGGAGCTGGCCCACCCCGTCTTCGGCAACACCTACGAGCAGTGGCGCGAGCAGTGGCGGCTGGTGCTGGAGACCAACCTGACCGGCGCCGCGAACGTGACCTGGTGCGCCGCCCAGCACATGCGGGAGCGGGGCGGCCGGATCGTCAACGTCTCCTCCCGGGGCGCGTTCCGCGGCGAGCCGGAGCAGCCCGCGTACGGCGCCAGCAAGGCCGGGCTGAACGCGCTCGGGCAGTCGCTGGCCCTGGCCCTCGCCCCGTACGGCATCGCGGTGGCGACCGTCGCGCCCGGCTTCGTGGAGACGGACATGACCACCACGCACCTCAGCGGCGAGCGGGGCGACGCGATCCGCGCCCAGAGCCCGTTCAACCGGGTGGCCCGCCCCGAGGAGATCGCCGCCGCGGTCCACTGGCTCGCCAGCCCCGAGGCGGAGTGGGCCTCCGGCACCATCGTCGACCTCAACGGCGCCTCCTACCTGCGCACCTGACGTCGGCGCGCCGCCGCGTCGGCGTGGCCGGGCGTCCTTGCTCGGCCTCGGCGTGTCGGCGCACCCCGAACCACGTGGCGCGCTCCCTTTGCTCTGCTGCAGCGGACGCAACGAGTGTTGCCTCCGCTGCAGCAGAGCAAAGGCGGCCGAACATGGTGTGCCGAGCCGGCTGGCGGCCCAGCGGCTCCACGCGCCGACCGGCTACCCCAGGTGGATCTGGCCGCCCGGCCCCACCGAGGGGTCAGCCGGCCGAGGGGCCAGCGGCGCGGGGCGCGAAAGGCTACCAGCGGTCCAGACGGGCGGAGAGGACGCTCAGGGCGGCGACGCCGGCGGTGGAGGTGCGCAGCACCGACGGGCCGAGGCGGACGGTACGGGCGCCGGCCTCACGGAAGGCGGACAGCTCGGGCGCGGCGATGCCGCCCTCCGGGCCGACCACCAGCACGATCTCGCCTGTCGCGGGGAGCTCGGCGGTGGTCAGCCGCTCCACGGCCTCCTCGTGCAGCACGAACGCGGCGGCCGCGCCGGCGATCCGGCGGACCGCCGTCTGGGTCGACTCGTCCGGGGACCCGGCCACCACCGGCAGCCAGGCGCGGCGGGCCTGCTTGGCCGCCTCCCGGGCGGTCGCCGCCCATTTCTCCCGGGCCCGTACGCCCCGCTCGCCGCGCCACTGCACCACCGAGCGGGACGCCGCCCAGGGCACGATCTCGTCCACCCCGACCTCGGTCATCGCCTGCACGGCCAGCTCGCCCCGGTCGCCCTTGGCGATGCCCTGCACCACCACGAGCCGGGGGACGGACGCGTCGACGTACCCCCGGGAGGTGACCTGGAGGTCGAGGCTGCCCCGGCCGACGGCGGTGACCACGGCGGCGGCCGTGCCGCCCCGGCCGTCGGCGAGCAGCAGTTCCTCGCCGACCCGCAGCCGTTGCACGGTCGCCGCGTGGTGCCCCTCCGGGCCGTCCAGGGTCAGCGCGTCACCGGTGGGCAGCGCCTCCACCAGGAACAGCGGCGCGGACACCTCAGGCGTGCCCGTTGAAGGCGTCGCGCATCCGGGAGAAGAAGCCACCCTGCTTGGTCAGCTCGGCGACCTCCTCGCCCCGGGTCTTGGCGAAGTCGCGCAGCATCTTCTCCTGGTCGGCGTCGAGCTTGGTCGGGGTCCGCACGTCCAGGTGGACGTAGAGGTCGCCCCGGCCGGTGCCGCGCAGGTGCGGCACGCCCCGGGCGCGCAGCCGCAGCGTGCTGCCCGGCTGGGTGCCCGCCTTGACGTCGACCGTCTCCTCGCTGTCCAGGGTCTTGATGGTCAGCCGGGTGCCCAGCGCGGCGGCCGTCATCGGCACGGTGACCCGGCAGTGCAGGTCGTCGCCCTTGCGGGAGTAGACGTCGTGCGGCCGCTCGTGGATCTCCACGTACAGGTCGCCGGCGGTGCCGCCACCCGGGCCGACCTCGCCCTGCTGGGCCAGCCGGATCCGCATGCCGTCCTCGACCCCGGCCGGGATCTTCACGGTCAGCGAGCGACGGGTGCGCACCCGGCCGTCACCGGCGCAGGTCGGGCAGGGGTGCGGGATGGTGGTGCCGTAACCCTGGCAGACCGTGCACGGCCGGGCGGAGACCACCTGGCCGAGGAAGGTCCGCTGCACGGACTGGACCTCGCCCCGGCCGCCGCACGCCTCACAGGTGGCCAGGTGGGTGCCGGCGGCGGTGCCCGCGCCGGAGCAGGTGGTGCAGAGCACGGCGGTGTCGACGGTGATCGGCGCCTCGACGCCGAACGCGGTCTCGTGCAGGTCCAGCTCCAGGCGCAGGATCGCGTCCGCGCCCGGCCGGGTCCGCGGCCGCGGGCCCCGGGCGCCGCCGGCCGCGCCGCCGAAGAAGGCGTCCATGATGTCCTGGAAGCCGACGAACGGGCCGGCCCCGCCGGGACCGCCCGGACCGCCCGCGCCCCCGCCGCCCGGGGCCAGCGGGTCGCCGCCCAGGTCGACGATCTGCCGTTTCCGGTCGTCCGAGAGGACCTCGTACGCGGCGTTGATGTCCTTGAACTTCTCCTGTGCCTCCGGGTCCGGATTGACGTCCGGGTGGAACTGCCGCGCCAACTTGCGGTAGGCGCGCTTGATCTCGTCGTCGGAGGCCTCGCGGCTCACGCCGAGAATGCCGTAGTAGTCCCTGGCCACTGCGTTCGGTGTCCTCATGTTCGTCTCGCGTTGCGCCGGTCGTCGGCAGGGGCCGGTCGCCGGCCCCTGCCCTGGATCAGTTCTGGGCCAGCAGCTCGCCCACGTAGCGTGCCACGGCCCGCACCGTGGCGATGGTCCCGGGGTAGTCCATCCGGGTGGGGCCGAGCACGCCCAGACCGCCGACGATGGTCGCGCCCGGGCCGTACCCGGTGCTGACCACGGAGGCGGCGCGGAGGTTGTCGACCTCGTTCTCGTCGCCGATCAGCACCCGGGTGGTGCTCGGCTCGGCCTCGCCGATGAGCTTCAGCAGCACGACCTCCTCCTCGAGCGCCTCGAGGATGGGACGCAGCGAGCCCTGGAAGTCGAGCAGGCCACCGCGGGTGAGGTTGGCGGTGCCGGCCAGCGCGATCCGCTCCTCGTGCCGCTCGACCAGGGTCTCCAGCAGCACGGTGGAGAGCGTGGTCATCGCGCCGCGCAGGTGCGGGGCAGACTCCTCGACCAGCGCCTGGACCAGCGGCGGGGTCTCGGACAGCCGGCTGCCGACCAGCTTCTCGTTGACCAGCCGACGCAGGTCGGTGACGTCCTCGGCGGGGACCGGCACGGGCAGCTCGACCAGCCGCTGCTCGACCCGGCCGGTGTCGGCGATCATGACGAGCATCAGCCGGGTGGTGGAGATCGGCACCAGCTCCAGGTGCCGCACCGAGGAACGGGCCAGCGACGGGTACTGCACCACGGCGACCTGCCGGGTCAGCTGGGCCAGCAGCCGCACGGTGCGGTGCACCACGTCGTCGAGGTCCACCGCGCCGACCAGGAAGCGCTCGATCGCCCGGCGCTCGGCCGGGCTGAGCGGCTTGACCCGGGAGAGCCGGTCCACGAAGAGCCGGTACCCGCGGTCGGTGGGCACCCGGCCGGCACTGGTGTGCGGCTGCCGGATGTAGCCCTCCTCCTCCAGCACGGCCATGTCGTTACGGACGGTCGCCGGGGAGACGCCCAGCTGGTGCCGCTCGACGAGGGCCCTGCTGCCCACCGGCTCCTGCGTGGCGACGTAGTCCTCGACGATCGCGCGCAGCACGGCGAGCTTGCGGTCGTCGAGACCCATATCCCCACCTCCTGAAGCACCCTCGACCCGCCGCCGGCGCGGCAGCGGCCGGGCAACTGGCACTCGACTGTAGCGAGTGCCAGTCTACGTCGGCGGCACCCCGGACGCGATGATCAGCGACGGACCACGGGTGCGGGCCGCCGCACAGCCGCCGCGCCAGGGCCGTTCAGCCGGACATCCCGGGCGATGTCGCTCTGGTGCCACGTTGCGGGCAACCCCTACCGTGACGTTCATGACTGAACCACCTCGCCCTCCCGGAGCGGGGGACGCCGGCGCCCAGCCGCCGGACCCGACCCCGCCGTCGGCACCGTACGGCTCGTCGGCGGACGAGCCGCCCACCGCACCACTGTCCGGGGCGCCGGGCGCGGGGGGCTATCCCCCGCCCGGCGGCTATCCGCCGCCCTCCGGCGGTCAGCCGCCGTCGGGTGGCTACCCACCTCCGGGCGGCTACCCGCCGCCGGGCACCGGCTACCCGACCGGCGGGGCGTACGGCGCCCCGAGCGGCGGCTGGGCCAACAACGAGGACAAGACCTGGGCGCTGGTCGCGCACTTCGGCGGCGCGGCGGCGATGTTCGTCAGCGGCGGCGTGCTGGGCTGGCTGCCGCCGCTGGTCGCCATGCTCGCCCGGGGCAACCAGTCGCCGACGGTGCGCCAGCACGCGGTCGCGGCGCTCAACTTCCAACTGCTCTGGTCGATCGTCGGCCTGGTCGGCTGGCTCCTGGCCTGCATCGCGATCGGCTTCATCGCGGTCGGCGCGGCGGTCATCCTCGGCATCGTGTTCGGCATCCTCGCCGGCGTCAAGGCCAACGAGGGGCAGCTCTACCGCTATCCGATGAGCATCAGCCTGGTGAAGTGACGCCCCGCCCGGCCGGCCCACGGGTCGGCCGGGCGACCGGCGGTCAGGGCAGCAGGTCGCGGACCACCGCGTCGGCCAGCAGCCGGCCGCGCAGGGTGAGCACCGCCCGGCCGGCCGCGTACTCCGGCGCGGCCAGCAGCCCGCCGGCCAGGGCCCGCTCGGCCCCGGCCCGGCCCGCGTCGTCGAGCACGTCCAGCGGCAGCCCGGAGGCCAGCCGCAGCCGCAGCATCACGTCCTCCATGTGCGCCTCGTCGGGCGTGAGCAGCTCCCGGGCCAGGCCGGGCGACTCCCCGGCGGCGAGCCGCTGCGCGTACGTCGTCGGGTGCTTGACGTTCCACCAGCGCACCCCGCCGACGTGGCTGTGCGCCCCCGGCCCGAGGCCCCACCAGTCCGCGCCGGTCCAGTAGAGCAGGTTGTGCCGGCACCGGGCCGCCCCCGAGCGGGCCCAGTTGGAGACCTCATACCAGGAGAAACCCGCCGCGTCGAGGGCAGCCTCCGCGGCCAGGTAGCGGTCCGCCGCCACGTCGTCGCTCGGGTACGGCAGCTCGCCGCGCCGCATCCGCGCGGCCAGCCGGGTGCCGTCCTCCACGATCAGGGCGTACGCGCTGACGTGGTCGACCCCGGCCGCCACCACCTGGTCCAGCGAGGCGGCGAAGTCCTCGGCGCGCTCCCCCGGCGTGCCGTAGATCAGGTCGAGGTTGACGTGGTCGAACCCGGCGTCGCGCGCCTCCAGGGCGGCGGCGGTGGCCCGGCCGGCGCTGTGCGTGCGGTCGAGGATCGCCAGCACCCCCGGCGCGGCGGACTGCATGCCCAGCGAGATCCGGGTGTAGCCGGCGGCCCGCAGGGTCTTCAGCGACCCCGGGGTGACCGACTCGGGGTTGGCCTCGGTGGTCACCTCGGCGTCGGCGGCCAGCCCCCAGACCCGGTCGATCCCGTCCAGGATCCGGGCGAGGTCGTCGGCGGGAAGCAGGGTCGGCGTGCCGCCGCCGACGAAGACGGTGTCCACCCGTGGCGGCGGGGTGTCGCCCAGCACCCGGCCGGCGAGGGCCAGCTCGGCCAGCACCGTGTCGGCGTACGACTCGCGGCTGGCCCCGCCGCCCAGCTCCGCCGCCGTGTAGGTGTTGAAGTCGCAGTAGCCGCAGCGACTGGCGCAGAACGGGACGTGCACGTACACGCCGAAACCGCGCGCACCGACTGTGCGGGTGGCGGCAGCGGGCAGCGATCCGTCGCGGGGGACGGATTCGCCTTCTGGAAGAGCGCCGGGCATGGCAACTAGTGTGCCCGGCATGACCTCTCCGGACGCTCTCGTGCGGGTCGCCACGGCCCGTGGGGTGACCACCCTCACCCTGGACAGCCCGCACAACCGCAACGCGCTCTCCACCCCGCTGATGACCGAGCTGCTGGCCGGGCTGGCCGCGGCGGTCGCCGACGACGCGGTCCGCGCGATCGTGCTCGACCACAGCGGCCCGGTCTTCTGCTCCGGCGCGGACCTGAAGGAGACCGCCGCCGCGTACGCCAGCGGCACCGTGCCCGCCGGGATGCTGGGCGACGTGCTGGCCGCCGTGCGGGAGTGCCCGAAGCCGGTGCTGGCGAAGGTGGCCGGGCCGGCGCGGGCCGGCGGGCTGGGCCTGATCGCCGCGGCCGACCTGGCGGTCTGCGCCGACGAGGCGACCTTCGCGTTCACCGAGGTGCGGATCGGGGTGATCCCCGCGGTCATCTCGGCGACCGTGCTGCCCCGGCTGCACCCCCGCGCCGCCGCCGAGCTCTATCTGACCGGGGACACCTTCGACGGCCGGCGGGCCGCCGAGATCGGCCTGGTCACCGCGGCCGTGCCGGCGGACGGGCTGGACGCGGCGGTGGCGCGGTACTGCGCCTCGCTGGTCCGGGGCGCGCCGCGGGCCCTGGCCGGCGCGAAGGAGCTGCTGCGCCGGCCGGCCGCCGCCGACCTGCGCGCCGAGATCGCCGAGTTGGCCGCGCTCTCCACCGGGTACTTCCTGTCCGACGAGGGCCGCGAGGGCGTCCTCGCCTTCCGCGAGAAAAGATTAGCCGGATGGGTGGCCGCTCTGGACGGTGGTTCAGGAGAGGGTGCGCGCTAGGAACCGTCACCGACAGGTGCTTTCGGTGGCCGGGTGGTGACGGAACGGGAGGCAACCGGTCGGACGACCCGGGCGGCGCTCGGGGGGACGTACGCTTGGCGGACTGTCGAACAGGAGGTGCGGGTGCGAACTCGGGCAATCGGGGCAGCCGGTGTGGTGGTGGCGATCATCGCCCTCCTCGGGATCTGGTTCGTGGCCCGGCACGTCAGGCCCGAGCTGCGCCTCCCGACCGCCAGCCGCACCTGCACCGTCCAGGCGGACGGCCGGGTCGTGCTCGGCGCCGACCAGATGGCCAACGCGGCCACCATCGCGGCGATCGGCGCGCAGCGGCAGATGCCCGAGCGGGCCGTGGTGGTGGCGCTGGCGACCGCGTACCAGGAGTCGCACCTGAAGAACCTCGCCCACGGCGACCGGGACTCGCTCGGGCTGTTCCAGCAGCGCCCCAGCCAGGGCTGGGGCACCGCGGAGGACATCCAGGACCCGCGGTACGCGGCGAACCGGTTCTACGCGGCGCTGAAGAAGGTCAAGGGCTGGGAGCGGATGCGGGTCACCGAGGCCGCCCAGCGGGTGCAGCGGTCGGCCTATCCCGAGGCGTACCAGAAGTGGGCGGACGAGTCGCAGGTCCTCACCCGCGCGCTGCTCGGCCACGCGACGGGCGCCGTGGCCTGCACGGTCGGGCCGACGCCGGCGATGCGCGGCCAGGCCGCCGCGACCGCGCTGATCCAGGGGCTGACCCTGGACTGGGGCCTGCCGGGCGTGGCCTCGCCGACGGACCTGACCGGCCTGGCGGTGTCGGCGTCGGACAGCCGCAACGGCTGGCGGTACGCCCACTGGCTGGTGTCGCACGCCGACGACCACGGCGTGAAGCGGGTTCGCTTCGGCGGCCTGGAGTGGACCGCCGAGCAGGGCACCTGGGCGAAGGTGGCCGACGGGCCGGCGGCACCGACCCAGGTGCTGGCCGAGGTCTTCGCCGACACGTAGGCCGACCCGCGGCCCGGGCCCGGGCGGGCGGCAGGGCCGCCGGGCGTCAGGGGCGGCTGCCGGAGAGCCGGCGGCGGGCCTTCTCCCGGATCGGCTCGGGCAGCTCCGGGGCGTCCAGCAGCCGGGGCAGCAGCTCCGGCTCGAGGCTCATCGCCCGGAACACCTGGCCGATGGTCACCCCGTGCGCCGGGCGCTCCACCACCTCGACCGGGTCGCCGGCGCCGACCTCGCCCTCCCGCAGCACCCGCAGGTACGCCCCGGGCGCGGCCCGCGCGGTGAACCGCTTGATCAGGTCGGGCATTCCCCAGAAGCCGGCGAAGGTGGTGCACGGCGTGCGCGGCTTGGTGACCTGGAGCAGCGCGTCGCCGATGGCCCACTGCTCGCCGATCACCGCCCCGGTGACGTCCACCGCGTAGGTGCTGAGGTTCTCGCCGAAGCCGCCGGGCCGGATGCCCCGGCCCAGCTCGGCCGCCCACCAGTCGGCGTCCTCCTCGGCGTAGGCGTAGATGGCCTGGTCGGGGCCGCCGTGGTGGGCCCGCTCGCCGATGAAGTCGCCGGCCACCCCGTCGACGCGCAGCAGCACCGGCCCGTCGACCGGGCGTTTGTCGATCCCGGTGCGACCACTCGGGTCGCCCGCCCATTCCGCCTCGGTGACCACGCCGAGGTTCACCGCCGCCAGCCTGCCCGTCATGGCGGTGAGCCTAGCCGGGCGGAAACCCGGCCGGGCACCCCCGGGATCAGCCCTTGACCGCGCCCGCCACCAGGCCGGCGACCATCCGGCGCTGCACCAGCAGGAAGAAGACGATCACCGGCAGGGTGAACAGCGTCGAGGCCGCCATCACCGACCCCCACGCGGTGTCGTCCCGCCCGAAGAAGAAGGTCATGGCCACCGGGAGGGTGTACTTGTCCTGGTCGTTGACGAAGGTCAACGCGAAGATCAGCTCGTTCCAGGCGGTGATGAAGGAGAAAATGCTGGTGGCCACCAGGCCCGGCGCGACCAGCGGGAAGAGGATCCGCCGGAAGGTCTGGACTCGGCTCGCGCCGTCGATGGCCGCCGCCTCCTCCAGTTCCTTGGGCACCGCCGCCACGAAGCCGCGCAGCATCCACACCGCGAACGGCAGCGAGAAGCCGAGGTAGGTCAGGATCAGGCTGGGCAGGGTGTTGTAGAGCCCGAGCCGCTGGATCATCAGGAAGAGCGGGATGACCAGCGCCTCCAGCGGGATCATCTGCACCACCAGCAGCAGGATCAGGAACGTGGTGCGCAGCCGGAACCGGAACCGGGCCACCGCGGTCGCCGCGAGCAGCGCGACCAGGCCGCTGAGCAGCACCGTCGCCAGCGCGACCAGGGCGCTGTTGAGGAAGAAGTCGGCGAACGTCACGCCCGGGATCAGGTTGCCGGTGAGGATTTCCCGGTAGTGCTCCAGGGTGGGCTCCGCCGGCACCGGGCGCGGCGTGGCCGAGAAGATCTCGCGGTTCGGCTTCAGCGAGGTGGCGATCATCCAGTAGACCGGGAAGGCCGCGAAGAGCGCGACCAGCAGGCCGGCGCCGTTGAGGGCGAACTTCTTCACGACTCGTCCTCCTGCCGGAGCACCATCCGGACGTAGACACCGGTCACCACGAGCAGGATCAGGGTGAGGATGACGGCGATGGCCGCCCCGAGGCCGTACTTGGGTGGCGGCGAGAACGCCTCCGCGTACGAGTAGATGGAGAGCATGAACGTCGGCCGGTCCTGGGTGCCGCCGGCCAGCACGAACTGCTGGGTGAAGACCTTGAAGTCCCAGATCGTGGAGAGCACGACCAGGATGCCGAAGACCGGCCGCAGGGTCGGGAAGGTGACCGACCAGAAGACCCGCCACGGCCCGGCCCCGTCCACCCGGGCGGCCTCCTGCAACTCGCTGGGCACGCTCTTCAGGCCGGCCAGCACGCTGACCGCGATGAACGGGAACGAGTGCCAGACCACCACCAGGGTCAGGATCGAGAAGAACAGCAACGGGTCGTTGAACCAGCCGTAGCCGGTCCAGTCGGTGCGCCCGAAGACCGCGGTGGAGAGCCCGTCGGGAAGCTTGTTGAACAGCCAGGTGACCAGGCCACTGGTGTCGTCGAAGATCCACTTCCAGACGATGGTGCCGGTCAGCGCCGGGGTGGCCCAGGCCAGCATCACGCAACTGGCGACGAAGGTGGCCATCCGCTTGCCGAGCCGGTTGAGCAGCAGCCCGACCAGGGTACCGAGGATCATCGTCAGCACCACGTTGGCCGCGGCGAAGAGCACCGTGTTGCGCAGCACCGTACGGAAGAACGGGTCACCCAGGATCTGGGTGTAGTTGGCGAACCCCACCCACGGCCACTCGCGGTCCCCGCGCAGCTGCCGGACGCTGTCCAGCTTGAAGAAGGACATGCCCACCACCTGGCCCAACGGCCAGACCAGCAGCACGCCGATGATCACCAGGCAGGGCAGGAGCAGCAGGTAGGGCAGGCGGTCCACACGGCGACGCCGCCGCGCGGGGGTCTCCCGCGCGGCGGCCGTCCCGGTGGCCTCGATCAGGGTGCTCACTTGGCGTTGAGGATGCTTTCCATCTCGGTGGCCGCGTCGGCGGTGGCCTTCTCGACCGTCTTCTGGCCCTTCATGACCGAGCTGTTCATCGCCTGGGTGACCGTCTTGGTCCGGCTGACCTCGACCCACTTCGGGGTGAGCGGGGTCAGCTTGGTGTTCTGCATGGTGGTGGCGAACGCGGCCATCACCTTGTCGTTGGCGTAGTTGCCGCCACCGACCAGGTCCTTGTAGACCGGGAAGAAGTTCAGGCTGCTGGCGAACTCCTGGTCCTTCTGCTTGCTCAGCAGCACGGTCAGGTAGTCCCAGGCCAGGGCCTGCCGCTTGCTGTCCTTCCAGAGGGCGATGTCGGAGCCGCCCGCGAAGGCCGGGGCCGGCTTGCCGTCCGGGCCGGGGATGGGGAAGGTGCCCCAGACCTTCTCGATCTCGGGGTTGTCCTTCTTCATCGCGCCGCCCTGCCAGCTGCCGGCGAAGGCCATCGCCGCCTTGCCGGTCGCGAACTGGGTGCGGGCGTCGACCTCGTTCCAGCCGGCGGCGGCCGGCGGGGCGACCTTGTGCACGGTGACCAGGTCGGTCCAGAACTTGACCGCCTTCTGGGCCTCCGGCGTGTTGTAGCCGGACTTCCAGGTGTCGCCGTCCTTGGTGGCGATCTCCGCGCCAGCACCCCAGAGGAAGGAGTAGAACGGCAGCTCGGAGTTGCCCGGCAGGGCGATGCCGTAGGTGCCGGGCTTCTTCGCCTGGACGGTCTTCGCGGCGGTGACCAGCTCGTCCCAGCTCGTCGGCGGCTTCACGCCGGCCTCGGCGAACCAGTCGGTGCGGTAGTAGATGGCCCGCACGCCCGCATACCACGGCACGCCGTACTGCTTGCCGTCGAGCTGGGCGTTCTTGACCAGGTCGGGAAGGATGTCCTTGCCCTCGGACCAGCTGCCGAACTTGTCGGTGACGTCGGCGAGTGCCTCCTGCGCCGCCCAGCCCTGGGTCTCGGTGTTGCCGAGCTCGGTGACGTCCGGCCCCTCGCCGCCGGCGAGCGCCGCCTGGAACTTCTTCGGCGCCTCGAGCCAGGGGATGTACTGGACGACCACGTCGGTCTCGGGGTGCTTCTTCTTGAATTCGGCCTCGACGCCGTCGAGGAACTTGGTCTGGGCGTCGCCGCCCTCACCCATCATCCAGACCGTCAGTTTGCTGTTGTCCGCGGCCTTGTCGTCGCCCGAGCCACCGCAACCGGAGAGCACCATCGCGGCCGAGGCCACGATGGCGGTGACCGGCGCCAGCCGCTTCCACCTGTTCACGCCCATATCTCCCTCGCGCCGTTTGGCACTAACCTTCTCCGCCGCACCTTAGTAGGAAAAATTCCTTTACGACAGGGGGTAACCGCGCTGGCCGGAGCGAGGCGACCGTATCGCAGGGTGCGGGGGCGGGGGCAAGCGCGCCGTACGGGCAGGTCGCGGGCATCCGGGGCGCACGCACGACGCGGGCGCCCGACCGGAGGGTCGGACGCCCGCGTCAGCAGACGAGGTGCGGATCAGTACCGGGAGACGCTCCGGCGACGACCCACGCCGGCCACCAGGGCCACGGCGATGGCGGCGAACAGGACCTGCAGCAGCAGCTCCCGCCAGTCGATGCCGGCGGTGTCGGCGAAGCCGGAGGCCCGCGCGACGATCGTGCCGAGCAGCGCGGCGCCGACGCCGATCAGCATGTGCAGCCACATCGGCATGTTCTGGCGGCCCGGAACGACCAGGCGGCCCAGAGCGCCGACGATGAGACCAACGATGAGCGCGGTGATGATGCCCCAGACGGTGAGCTCCACGGTCGCTCCTCCTTCAGTAATCGAGTCACACGGTGTCGTGTGGTTCCTGTCGTGACCGCTAAATGCCCGACCGGGCGAAATTCCAAACCGACTCCGGTGACGAACGGCGCGACAGGCCTCCGAACAGGACCGTCACGCCCCGGCGACGCTCACCGAGGCATGACGCGGCGGCCGGCCGGCACGACGCGAAGCGGGCGCCCGACCTTCGGTCGGGCGCCCGCTTCAACGGTTCAGGGTGTGTCAGTACCGGGAGACGCTGCGGCGACGGCCCACGCCGGCCACCAGGGCCACGGCGATGGCGGCCACCACGACCTGGACCAGCAGTTCCATCCAGTCGATCCCGGCGGTCTCGGTGGCGATGCCCAGTGCCCGGGCGATGACCGTACCGAGCAGCGCGGCGCCGATACCGATCAGCATGTGCAGCCAGATCGGCATGTTCTGGCGACCCGGAACGACCAGGCGGCCCAGAGCGCCGACGATGAGACCAACAACGATGGCGGTGATGATGCCCCACACGGTGAGCTCCACGGTCGCCCTCCTTCTCAAGAAGTTTTCACACGGTGTGTGTGGTTCCTGTCGTGACCGCTAAGTGCCCGACCGGCCGGAAATCCAAACCGACTCAAGCCCCCGAAGGTCGCGGAACGTCGATGTCCACACCGCGCGTCGATTCGCGCCAGCGGCGGCCGCCCGCAGGTGGGAGCGGGCGCCGGCCGGTCCGGCGGCGGCGGCCCGGACCCAGGAAAATCATCGACGGTACGGCCGGGAACGGCCGACGCCCCGCGTGGAGGACCCGGGTTGCGGGTCGCTCCGGCGGGGCGCCGGGTCGCGGGTGACGACTACTTCTTGCCGGGGGCCTTGCCGTCCCCGGAGTCGGAGGAGAGCGCGGCGATGAAGGCCTCCTGCGGGACCTCCACCCGGCCCACCATCTTCATCCGCTTCTTGCCTTCCTTTTGCTTCTCCAGCAGCTTGCGCTTCCGGCTGATGTCACCGCCGTAGCACTTGGCGAGCACGTCCTTGCGGATCGCCCGGATGGTCTCCCGGGCGATCACCCGGCTGCCGATGGCGGCCTGGATCGGCACCTCGAACTGCTGGCGCGGGATCAGGTTGCGCAGCTTCGCCGCGATGCTGACGCCGTAGTTGTACGCCTTGTCCTTGTGCACGATCGCGCTGAACGCGTCCACCGGCTCACCGTGCAGCAGGATGTCCACCTTCACCAGGTCGGAGGCCTGCTCGCCGGAGGGCTCGTAGTCGAGCGAGGCGTAGCCCTTGGTCCGGCTCTTGAGCTGGTCGAAGAAGTCGAAGATGATCTCCGCGAGGGGGAGGGTGTAGCGCAGCTCCACCCGGTCCGCGGAGAGGTAGTCCATGCCGAGCAGGCTGCCCCGGCGGCCCTGGCACAGCTCCATCACCGCGCCCACGTAGTCGTTCGGGGTGAGCACGGTCGCCCGCACCACCGGCTCGTACACCTCGGCGATCTTGCCGGTCGGGTATTCGCTCGGGTTGGTCACCACGATCTCCTGGCCGTCCTCGGTGAGGGCCCGGTAGACCACGTTCGGCGCGGTGGAGATCAGGTCGAGGTTGTACTCCCGCTCCAGCCGCTCCCGGATGATCTCCAGGTGCAGCAGGCCGAGGAAGCCGCAGCGGAAGCCGAAGCCGAGCGCCCCCGACGTCTCCGGCTCGTAGTCGAGCGCGGCGTCGTTGAGCTTGAGCTTGTCCAGGGCCTCGCGCAGGTTGGGGTAGTCGGACCCGTCGATCGGGTAGAGGCCGGAGTAGACCATCGGCTTCGGGTCCTTGTAACCGCCCAGGGCCTCCGTCGCCGGCCGGGAGTTGATGGTGACGGTGTCACCGACCCGGGACTGGCGGACATCCTTCACGCCGGTGATCAGGTAGCCCACCTCGCCGACGCCGAGCGCGCCGGCCTTCTGCATCTCCGGCGAGATCACCCCGATCTCCAGCAGCTCGTGCACCGCACCGGTGGACATCATCTTGATCCGGTCCCGGGCACTGATCAGGCCGTCGATCACCCGGACGTAGGTGACCACGCCCCGGTAGACGTCGTACACCGAATCGAAGATCATCGCCCGGGCGGGCGCGTCGGCGTCGCCGACCGGCGGCGTGAACTGCCGGACGATCTCGTCGAGCAGGTACGGCACGCCCTCGCCGGTCTTGCCGGAGACCCTGATGCAGTCGGCCGGGTCGCCGCCGATCAGGTGCGCCAGCTCCTCGGCGTACTTCTCCGGCTGGGCGGCCGGCAGGTCGATCTTGTTGAGCACCGGGATGATCTTCAGGTCGTTCTCGAGCGCGAGGTAGAGGTTGGCCAGGGTCTGCGCCTCGATGCCCTGCGCGGCGTCAACCAGCAGGATCGCGCCCTCGCAGGCCGCCAGGGACCGGGACACCTCGTAGGTGAAGTCGACGTGGCCCGGGGTGTCGATCATGTTGAGCACGGCCTGCTCGCCGGCCCGGTCACCCTCCCGGATGGTCCACGGCATCCGGACGGCCTGGCTCTTGATGGTGATGCCGCGCTCGCGCTCGATGTCCATCCGGTCGAGGTACTGGGCACGCATCTGCCGGGGGTCGACCACGCCGGTGAGCTGCAGCATCCGGTCGGCCAGCGTCGACTTTCCGTGGTCGATGTGGGCGATGATGCCGAAGTTCCTGATGCGCGCCGGGTCGGTGGCACCAGGAGCGTTCGCGCCGGGATCGAGCGTCGGTGGCACAGCGGTCCGTTCTGGTCGGCTGACGTGAGCGGGCCGGCACGCCGCCGGCCCCCTCTATGTTCCCACGTCGCTCCGGACGCGGTCCGATCACTCCTGGGTGCCGCCGAACCCCGGACCGGTCACTCCTCGGGCGGCTCGACGAAGAGGGCGGCGAGCCGGGGCAGCCGGCGACGGGCCTCCTCCTCGTCGTCGAAGTCCCAGAAGTCGTTCAGGTCGGGCACCGGCACCGGGTCGCGGCCCGCCGGCAGCTCCGCCGCGGTCGCCTTCCGGTACGCCTCCCAGGGCACCGCGAGCATGGCCTCGCACCGGAACTCCTCGCCGCTGAGCGCGGCGGACCGGACCCGGGGCAGCTCCGCCAGGGAGTCCGGGTCGGTGACCGCCGGGGCGAACACCGCCCGGCCCTGGGTCATCAGCCAGCCGCGGAAGAACTCGAAGCCGTCGTCGGAGGCGCCCCCGTTGATCAGGTAGGCCGCACCCCACAGGTCCACCCGGTAGGAGGCGGCGAGCACCCGCCGCTGGTGGTGGGCGTACCCGACGATGTCCTCCGGGTCCCGCTCGGCCAGCAGGGCGACCGCCCGGGCGGCGACGGCGTCGGGCTCTCCCCCGCCACCCTCCCGGGCCCGGTCGATCAACTGCCAGAAGTCGTCGGTCCGCATGGCTGGCAGTCTGGCAGAGCCGACCGACAGGCGACGGTCGGCACGACCGGGCGGGCGCCGGTCGGGCAGCATGGGCGGGTGCCCGCGATCTCGCTGCCCCCGGTGCCGTACGACGCGACCGCCGTCCGCCCCGACTGGGCCGCGCTGCCGGCCGGCCTGCGGGACGCGGTCGCGGCGCGGCTCGGCGGCCCGCCGGTCGCGGTCCGGGTGGCCGGCGCCGGCTTCACCCGCGGCTTCGCCGCCGTGCTGGCGACGGCCGACGGCACTCGCGCCTTCCTGAAGGCGGCGTCGCTGACCGAGCAGCGGCACCTGGTCGACTGGTACGGCCACGAGGCCGCCGTCCTGGCCCGGCTCCCCGCCGGTTTGCCGGTCCCCCGCCCGCGCTGGGCGCTGGCCGAGGCCGGCTGGTACGCGCTCTGCCTCGACGCCGTCGACGGCGCCCCGCCCCGGCTGCCCTGGGACCCCACCGAGCTGGCCGCCACCCTCGCCGCGTACGCCGACGTCGCGGCGGCCCTCGCCGACCCGCCCCCGGAACTCGTCGGGCTCGGGCTGCCCCGCCTCGCCGACCTGGCCCGCGACGACATCCTGTGGTGGGGCGAGGTGGCCGCCGGCCGGGAGCCGACACCCGAGCTGCCGCCCTGGGCCCGGGCGCGGCTGCCGGAACTGGTCGCCCTGGAGTCCCGCCTCCCGGCGTACGCGGACGCCGCGGCGACCGGGCTGATCCACTGCGACCTGCGGGTGGACAACGTGCTGATCGACACCGCCGGCCGGGCCTGGATCTGCGACTGGAACTGGCTCTGCCACGGGCCGGCCTGGTTCGACCTGGCCGGCCTGCTGATCACCGGGTACGCCAGCGGCCTCGACGCGGACGCGGCCTTCGCCACCCACCCGGCGGCAGCCGGCGCCCCGCCGGACGCGCTCGACGTGACCCTGGCCGCGCTGTCCGGGTACTTCCTCACCAGCGCGGCCGCCAGCCCCTCCTCCGCGTCCCCACACATCCGCGCTCACCAGCGGTGGAGCGGCGAGCAGGCGCTCGGCTGGCTGGCCGCCCGGCGGACCTGGGGCTGAGCCGTTTTGGCTCGTCCCGACCGACCTGGTAACCTGGCTCTTCGCGCAGCGATGACGCATGCTCGTCGCGCGTGGAAGCAGACCAAACCGAGCTATCAAGACGAGGCTGTCGCGTGGCGAACATCAAGTCCCAGATCAAGCGCAACCGGCAGAACGAGAAGCGCCGGCTGCGTAACAAGTCGGTCAAGTCGTCGCTGAAGACCGCCATCCGCAAGTTCAACGAGGCTGCGGAGGCCGGTGACGCCGAGAAGGCCACCGTCCTCATGCGCGACGCCGCCCGCAAGCTGGACAAGGCCGCCAGCAAGGGCGTCATCCACGCCAACCAGGCGGCGAACCGGAAGTCGGCGATCGCCAAGCGCATCGCCTCGTTCTCGGCCTGACAAGCGCCTGTAGATCTGCCGGAAGCCCCGGGCACTGACCCGGGGCTTCCGGCTGTCCACGTATCCGGACCGGCTCCGCGCGGGCACGTCGGCCGGGTGCGCCTCCTTCCCCGCTGAGCCAGGGGGACCCCCGCCGCTCGACGGCCGGTCGGGTCAGGGCATCGGGTCGTGGCGAACCGGGTCCACCCACGTGGCGCCCTCGTCGTACCGGACGACCTGGTCGTCGGGGCGGGCGGCCCGCAGCGTCGGGTCGGAGGCGGGGACCACGCCGGGGAGCGCGCGCGGGGCGGACGGCACCCGGGCCCGGCCGACCACCGGCTCCATCTGCCGGCGGAACCGGTCCCGTTCCTGCTCCGGCACCAGCGCCGCAGTGCGCACCACGACCTCGGCGACCATGTCGTTGAGCTTCACCATCGCCGCCACCGCGACCGGCAGCACCAGCACCGCCCACCAGGTGACCAACTCGGCGAGAGCGAGCAGCACGGCGAGCGCGACCGAACCCTCGAAGAAGAAGAAGCACAGCACCCCGCCCGGGTTGACGAACCGCAGCCCGAGCAGCCGGGCGTACAGCGGGCGGTACCGATCCTGGTCGGTGGGGACCATCGCCCAGCCCGTCCGGGGGGATCGGATCACCGGGCGCCGCCCTGCCGGGCGGCGGCGACGGAGAAGACGGCCCGCTCCAGCGCGTACGCCCGGTCGTCGGCGCCGCCCTTGACGGCGGCGTTGCACTCGGCAGCCGCACGCATCGCCTGCACCAGGCCCTCCGGCGTCCAGCCCCGCCCCTGCCGCTGCGCCCGCTCGATCTTCCAGGCCGGCATGCCGAGGCTGCTGGCCAACTGGTACGGGCTGCCCCGCCCGGCGGAGGCCACCCGGGCCACGGTACGGACGCCGTCGGCGAGCGCGTCGGCGATCGGCACCGGGTCGACGCCGACGTGCAGCGCCCAGCGCAGCGCCTCCAGCGCGGCGGGGACGTCGCCGACCATGGTCGCGTCGGCGACGGTGAAGCCGGTCACCTCCACCCGGCCGCGGTAGTAACGGGCCACGGTGTCGGCCCCGATCCGGCCGTCGGTGTCGGCGATGAGCTGCGAGCAGGCGGCGGCGAGTTCCCGCATGTCGGTGCCGACGGCGGCGATGAGCGCCTCGGCGGCGTCGTCGGTGCACCGGCCGCCGCCCCGGCGGAACTCGTCCCGGACGAAGGCGACCCGCTCCCGGTGCCCCTTGAGCTTGGCCGCCGGCACCACGGTCGCGCCGGCCGCGCGCAGCCCGTCAGCGAAGGCCTTCCCCTTCGCGCCGCCGAGGTGCAGCACCACGAGCTGCACCTCGGGGTCCGGGTTCTTCGCGTACGCCAGCAGCGCGGTGACCAGGTCCTTCCGGGCGTCCTGCCCGGCGCGGAGCACGAGCACCCGCCGGCCACCGAACAGCGAGGGGCTGAGCATCTCGGCGATCTCCCCCACCGCCAGGCTGCCGGCCTGGTACTCCCGGACGTCCACGTTCGGGTCGACGGCGCGCGCCGTCGCGACGGCTTCGCTGACCGCGCGCGTGGCGAGCAGCTCCTCGTCGCCGAGGACGAGCAGAATAGGGGGCAGGCTGGCGGGGGTCACGCCGCCCATATTCGCACGGCCCTCGACCGGATCGTGCCTGGTCATCGACGACTGTGACGGCACAGCCCGCGCTCAGCGCGAATCCCGACATTCGAGTCGATCCACCTGCTATCGAAACAAACTGCCTCCATCAGTTGTCCAGCCTGTCGGCACGGACATGTCCGGCTGTCCGCGTGTCCGGGCCGTTGTCCGGGTCCCGTGGTCCTCGACAGGTCCGGGTGTCCGGGTGTCCGGGCAGCTCCTCACGAGGCGGGAACCTCCGGGATCACGGGTACGGCCTCCAGCTTCACGACGGCCGGCGTCAGGTGCACCGTCGCTGCGCCACGGCCGCTCGTCTCGGTCGCTCTCTCCCGGTGCTCGCCTTCCTGCTGCGGTCCCCGCCGGACGTGGCCCGCTCCGGCGCGCTCAGGAAGTGCCGAACCCACCGCCGCTCCATGCTCCCGTCCCGGGTGACCGACGCGGAGCGCGCGGCGTTGGACAAGGCGGCGGAACAGTGCGCGAGCGCTTGGAGCAGATGGGCGAGCCGGCCCCGGAGCCGGTCCGTGGAAGGCGAACGACACAGCGTCGGGGCTACTGCCCGGCCTGCGCGAGCGACGCGGCGGAAGCCGCCTGGACCCGACTCATGGAGGCTTCCCGATGATCTACCCGACCGATAAGCGCGTGCGGTACGCCCCGTCCCTGGCCGTGTGGATCGTGGACACGCAGGAGAACCACACGGTGGGTGCGGATCAACTCTTGGCCGCGATGACGGTCTACGCCACCGAGTCCGGGGACATGCCGGACGGGTGCACCTGCGCGCCGGAATCCTTCAGCATCTCCCCCATGACCGGGGTGACCGCCAGTCCGGCGCGAGTCCACCGGCTCGGCCAGCAGGGTGGAATCGCCATGTACGGACACGGCACCGTGCCGGAGAACGGCGTGGCACCGGAGCGGGGCAACGCGCAGCAGTGCCCGCACGCGGACGCGGGCGGAGAGCGGCAGGCGCGCAAGCTGGCGAAGGCTGGCCGGTGGGACGACCTGTACGCGCTCACCGAGCCGTTCCCGGCCGCGCCGGGCACCCTCCAGCCGGCCGCGCCGGGTAGCAAGGCTCCGGCCGCGTGGCAGGGTGAGCCGCTGTCCGTGTCCGGGGTCGGGGTGATCCCCGACCGGCACGTCCACCCGTCCACCCGGGCGGACCTGGCCAGGCTCGGCACGCTCGCGGCGGAGGCCACCCGGCTCGGCAGCGAGGCGCGCAAGGCGCAGGCGGCAGCGGCGCATGGACCCATGGAGGTCCGGCGGCTCGCGACGGAGGCTGCCATGTCCGGCAAGGCGCTGGACGCGGCGGAGGTGGCCCGGATGGTCCGCGAGCGGCAGGAAGCGGCGGAAGCCGCGCAGGCGGTGGCGAACGGCACCCGGGACGCGGTGGACACGGTGCGCCGCGAGGTGGCCGCCGGGATCGCGGAGCGCCGGGCGGAGTGGCTGACCTACCTCCACGGCCAGGCCACCGCCGGGCTGGCGCGCCTGGACCTCGTGGTGGCGGAGCTGGAGGCTGCGGTGGAGAACCTGGCAGAGATCGATCGGGTGCGGCAGACCGTGGAACAGGCCAACTCCGGCCGCCTGTTCTCCGCCGGATCCATGATCGTCGGTAACGCCGTGGAGGCGGCCAGGCGGAGCCGGGAGCGGGCGGCCACCGCGCTGGCCGGGCTGGAGCGGAACGCGGCGAAGGCGAGCAAGGCGTCTGCCTGAGCCACCTGGACGAACGGCCCGGACCCTGCGGACGGGTCCGGGCCGTTTCACTGCGCGTCCGGGTCAGCGCCTCGCGCCTGGTGCGGCCGGTGCTCCGTGATCCACGCTTCCACGTCCTCCACGAGCCACACCGCTCCCCCGGCCAGCCGATCGAACGGCTCCGGGAAGTCGGGCCGGCTCGTGATCTGCACGACCCGAGCGCGGGACACCTGGAGGCGTTCCTGTAGCTCTGCGCTGCCGTACAGCCTGCGGACCATGGATCGACGCTATGCAACACGAGACTGTCATATCTGACACCTGTCGGACTTGACACTGACGGGTGCGACAGGTCACGGTGGGTGGCGAAGGCACCCCGGCTACGTGACTGGTCTCCGTGGCCGGGGTCCGCCGTTTCTACGGAGGGACCGACCGTGCCCATGGATGACGGACCGATCACACCGGAACTCGTGCTCTGGACAGCCAAGCGGGTGATCACGGCGCACTCCGAGCCGGCCAACCCGCACCGTGCCACCGGCCGCTGTGCGCAGTGTCGGGACAACGGGTGCGACATGCTGAGTTGGGCGATCGGGGTGGTCAAGGCCCACCGAGATTCCTCCGCCGCGCACTGACGGACGCGGCAGGGGAACTGAGCGCCAGCTCGAGGCGTCAGGGCTGCCGCCCCGGTCGGGTGCCGCGGGCCACCACCGCCAGGCCGCGCCGGTCCCGGATCACGGCGACGTCCCCGTCGGTGTCGGTCCGCAGCACCCGGGCCCCGGCGCGGGACAGCCGGGCCAGCAGCCCCGGATTGGGGTGGCCGTAGTCGTTGTCGGCGCCGACCGAGACCAGCGCGACCGACGGCCGGACCGCGTCGAGGAACTCGGGATCCTGGTACGCGGAGCCGTGGTGGGCGACCTTCAGCACGTCGGCCCGGAAGGCCCCGGACGGCAGCGCCTCCCGCAACGCCCGCTGCTCCTCGGTCTCGGCGTCGCCGAGCAGCAGGATCCGCACCCCGGCCACAGTGGCGGCCAGCACCAGGGAGTTGTTGTTCGGGTCCGACCGGCTGCCCCGCACCGGGTACGGCGGCCCCAGCACGACCAGCTCCACTCCCCCGGCCCGCCAGCTCCCGCCCACCGCCGCCGTACGCGTACCCGCCGAGCCGGCCAGCGCGGCGACGCGTACCTGGGACGCCCCGAAGGCCGGCTCGGACCATTGGGGGGTCAGCACGCCCGCCACCCGGCGGCCCCGGAACACCCCGGCGACCCCGCCGACGTGGTCGGCGTGGAAGTGGCTGACCACCAGCAGCGGCACCTCGCGTACGCCGAGCCGACGCAGGCAGCCGTCCACCCCGGCCGGGTCGGGGCCGGCGTCGACGACCACCGCCCGACCGGCCGCGACCGGGAGCACCAGCGCGTCGCCCTGCCCGACCGCGCAGGCCACCATCACCCAACCGGGCGGGGGCCAGCCGCCGGCCAGCAGCCGGACGGGCAGCGTGCCGAGCACCACCGCGACGGCGCACACCGCGACGAGCCGCCGGACCAGCGGCCGCCGGGTGGCGAGCAGCAGCGCCACGGTGAACCCGGCCAGCAGCAGGGCCCCGGTCACCCCGCCGGGCCAGGGCAGCGTCCCGGCCGGCAGCCCCGCCCCGTGCCCGGCCACGGCCACCAGCCAACGGGCCGGCCAGCTCGCCAGCCAGGCGGCGAACTCGGCGCCGGCCGGCCAGACCGGCGACACCACGGCGGCGGCGACACCGAGCACCGTGGCAGGGGCGATGGCCGGCACCGCCAGCAGGTTGGCGGGCACGGCGACCAGGCTGACCGTCCCGGAGATGCCGGCGACGACCGGGCCGCAGGTGAGCTGGGCGGCCGCCGGCACCGCCAGCGCCTCGGCCAGCCCCACCGGTACGCCCCGGCGGCGCAACGCGTCCCGCCAGCCGGGTGCGAGCAGCAGCAGCCCGGCGGTGGCGAGCACGGAGAGGGTGAAACCGGCGTCGCCGGCCAGCTCCGGGTCGGCCAGCACCAGCACGGTGACCGCGGCGCAGAGGGCGGGCAGTGCGGCCCGGGGTCGGCCGGCGGCGAGCGCGGCCAAGCCGATCGCCCCCATGGTGGCGGCCCGGATCACGCTCGGCGACGGTCGGACCAGGACGACGAAGCCGATCAGGGCCAGCGCGCACGCCACGGCGGCCGTCCGGGGTCCGGCCCGGGCCCAGCGGGCGAGCAGCAGCACCGCCCCGACGACGATGGCGACGTTCGAGCCGGAGACCGCGTTCAGGTGCGTCATGCCGGTGGCCCGGAAGTCAGCCTCGACGGTCGGGGTCAGCCGGCTGGTGTCCCCGACGACCAGCCCGGGCAGCAGACCGCCCGGCTCGTCGGGCAGCGGCTCGCAGGCGCGTTGCAGTCCGGCGCGGAGCGTGCCGGCGGCGCGCTGGAGCCACGGCGGCGGCCCGTGCGGGGTGGGTGGGCCGGTCACGGTGAGCACCGCGGCGGTCAGGTCACCGCCGCGCGGGGCGGTCAACCGGCCCTGCGCGGTCACCCGCTGCCCGGGGAGCAGCCCCCGCCAGGCCGGATCGCTGGCCAGCACCAGGCCACGGACCGGTCCGGCCACCCGCCGGCCGTCCCGGCCGGTGAGGCGTTCAAGGTCGGCCCGGACCAGGAGGGTGGCCGGCCGGCCGGCGGCGCCCCGGACGGGCCGTGGGTCGTCGCGGACGACCAGGTCCACGGTGACCGGGGCGCGCTCGTCGACCAGCGCCCGGATCGGGGCCGCGTCGCGGACCACGACGCGGGCGGCGGTGGCGCTGGCCCCGCACACGACGCCGACCAGCACGGCGACGGCGATCCAGCCGTGCCGTCGGACCTGGGCGGCCGGACGGCCGAGGGCACCGAGCAGGTCGGCGCCGAGGAGCGCGGCGAGGACGGCGGCGACGGCGGCCACCATGGTCGTCCCCGCGGCGGTGAGCTGCAGCCCGGCCAGCGCGGCGAGCCAAGCGGCCACCGCCATCCCGGCCAACCGCAGGTCCGGGGCTGCCTCCCCCGCCTCGGCCCGAACCGCCGGGACGTCCCCGTTGCCGGTGCTCACACCGTCACCAGATCCTTGAGCTGCTCGTACCGGGCGTCGCCGATGCCCTCGACCTGACGCAGGTCCGACACCGACCGGAAGCCGCCGTGCTGCTCACGATGGTCGAGGATCCGCTGGGCGAGGACCGGTCCGACCCCGGGCAGGGTGTCGAGCTGGGCGAGGGTGGCGGTGTTGAGGTTGACCGGCCCGCCGGGTGCCGCCCCGGCCACGGCCGGCCCCGCCGCACCCCCGGCCGCCGGTCCACCGGGCTGCCCGGCCAAGCCGGGCGGGGCGGTA
The DNA here is from genome assembly GCF_045207895.1 of Micromonospora sp. NBC_00898. Classification (NCBI taxonomy): domain Bacteria; kingdom Bacillati; phylum Actinomycetota; class Actinomycetes; order Micromonosporales; family Micromonosporaceae; genus Micromonospora; species Micromonospora sp. NBC_00898. The sequence goes on along the minus strand of NZ_CP108775.1, from coordinate 50,067 downwards.
ACGCCGACCAGGACCAGTTCGCCGTCGGTGAGCTTGCGCGCTGGGTTGAGCAAGGCCACGTCCACGCCGGGCAGGGCGCCCCCGGCCGCCTCGACGGCGTCGGCGACCCGGGAACCCGCCGGCAGCCGCACCAGCCCGGGGCGGCGTACCTTGCCGGCGACCGCGACCACCAGCTGGCCCTTCACCGCGCCGGGCGAGCCGGCGGGGGACGGCTCGTCCGGCGCGGCGACCGTCGAGACCGGCCGGACGGGCTCGACGTGCGGCCGGGACCGCCAGGCCCAGAGCCCGGCCCCGAACACCACGACCAGGGCGACGGCGACCAGCGCCCGCACGCCGCGCCGCCCCGGGTCGAACGCGCCAGGGCCGGGCAGGAGGGCACGCCGACTCGAAGCCTTTTCGTCGTCCCCGACGGCGGCCGGGGGCGGGGCGAACCGGTCCCCGACCGCGGCCGGGGACAGGATGAACTGATTTCCCGCCGCGAGCTGGGGCGAGGTGGACCGGCGCGGGCCGGACGAGCGGCGGGGGCCTGAGGTAGCCGCCGCCAGCGGGTCCGGTGGGACCGACCAGGGCAGCTCCGGCCCGACCGGACGGGCCGACTCCGGCGGAATTGAGCCGGACAACTCCGGCCGGTCCGCTTCGGGCGGCTCCGGCGGGACCAACCCGGGCAACTCCTCGGACCCGGTACCGAGCCCCGAGTCCGGGAACGGATCCGGCAGCGGCTGGTGGGAGCGGGCCGGGGGAAGCAGGTCGAACGTGGGCCAGTCGGGTGCGATCGCCAGCGCCGGATCAGCCGGTTGCCGACGGATCCGGGCAGCCGGATCGGGACCGGCGACCGACGTGCCCGCATGGACCGGTGACCCGGGCGCCGACCTCGACGCGTCGGCATCAACCGGCGGACCGGACACTGAGCCCGGTCCGCCCGCGCCGTCGCGCGGGTCAGCCTCGGACGTCGGCGGGTCGAACAGTCGGGACAGCCGCTGCCGCACCCGGCTCTCCTCGTCATCTGGCACGACGCGAGGCTAGGGCGGACGAGCGGCGCCGCTCACCTCCGCGCTCGTCTCCTGTGGACAGCGGGGTCTGCTGTGGACAACGCCCTGATCATGCCGCGACGTGGTAAGGGACGGGCGGGCTCAGCGGCGGCCACCAGGTCGGGCGCGGTCAGCCCTCCGCCGCCGTATCCGTCCCCGGGCGGCGGTGGATCACCACGCAGGCCAGGCCCGGCCCGGCGTGCGCGGCGACCACCGCGCCGGCCTCGGAGACGTACGTGTCGTGCAGGCGGTCGCCGAGCCGGTCGGTCAGTGCGGCGACCAGTTGTTCGGCCCGCTGGGGTGCGGCGAGGTGGTGCACGGCGAGGTCCACCTCGGCGTCGCCGGCCGCCTCGACGGCCAGGTCCACCAGGCGGGCCACGCCCCGGCTGGCGGTGCGCACCTTGTCCTTGAGCACGATCGCGCCGTCCGGCATGTGCATGATCGGCTTCACCGACAGGGCGGTGCCGAACAGCGCCTCGGCGGCGTTGATCCGGCCACCCCGGCGGAGGAACTCCAGCGTGTCGACGTAGAAGAAGATGGTGGTCCGGTCGACGGCGTCCAGCGCGGCCTGCCGTACGGCGGGAAGGTCGCCGCCGCGCTCGGCGGCCGTGGCGGCGGCGAGCACCGGGAAGCCGAGACCCATCCCGGCGGAGCGGCTGTCGACGACCGTGACCCGGTCGCCGACCTCGGCGGCGGCCAGCCGGGCCGCCTCGACCGTGCCGGAGAGCTCGGCGGAGAGGTGCACCGAGACGACCCCGTCGACGCCGCCGGCGAGCAGCGAACGATAGACCTGCGCGAACTGCTCCGGGGACGGCCGGGACGTGCTCGCCGAGACCCGCCGGCCGCTGAGCGCCCGCGCGGCGTCGGCCGGGGACGTCTCCACCCCCTCCAGCCCCTCGGCGCCGTTGAGCACGACGGTCAGCGGGACGACGGTGAGCCGGTGCGCGCGCACCAGCTCGGGCGGGAGATAGGCGGTGGAGTCGGTGACGACCGCGACGGGCATGCCCGGCACGCTAGCCGATGTGGCTCCGGCGTGCCGGGGCCGTTCGGTCAGACCGCCTCGGTGAGCGCCGGCTGCGTGATCAGCCCGACATTGTGGGCGCGCAGGTGCCAGCCCCGGACGTCGTCGTGGCGCAGCTCGGTCCAGTGGCAGTTGGAGAGGGAGCCGAGGCTGCGCAGCACGGTGTGGTCCCAGCCGAGCAGGTACCCGACCCCTTGCCGGGCGCCGCCGCCGTGGGTGGTGACCACGACGGTGCCGCCGGTGGCGAGGTCGGCCGCGTCCTGGAAGGCGGCGCCGAGCCGCTTACCGAGGTCGTGGAGGTTCTCGATCCCGGCGCCCGGGTCGGGGTCGCCGGCCCGCCAGCGGGCGTACTCCTCGGGGAACCGCTCGGCGGCCTCGGTCAGGGCGAGGCCCTGCCAGTCGCCGAAATGCCGCTCCCGCAGCCGGGCGTCGGTGCGGACCGGCAGCCCGGTCAGCGCGGCGAGCGCGGCGGCGGTGTCCGCGGCCCGACGCAGGTCGCTGGCGACGATGGCGTCCGGGCGCAGCCCAGTGAGGACCGGCGCGGCGGCGCGGGCCTGCTCCCGGCCGAGGTCGTTGAGGGGTACGTCGGTCTGCCCCTGGACCCGACTGGCGGCGTTCCACTCGGTGTTGCCGTGCCGCCAGATGATCAGGCGGGTCATTCCGCGGCGGCGGCGCCGGCGGCGGTGTCGGCGTCGACGAGGTCCCGGTCCACGAACGGGATCTGCGGGCAGTCCTTCCAGAGCCGGTCGAGGGCGTAGAACTCGCGCTCCTCGGTGTGCTGGACGTGCACCACCATGTCGACGTAGTCGAGCAGCACCCAGCGGCCGCCCCGCTCGCCCTCGCGGCGCAGCGGCTTGGCCTTCTCCGGGAGCTCGAGCAGGCGCTCCTCGATGGCGTCGACGATGGCCAGCACCTGACGCTCGTTGGGGGCCGAGGCGACCAGGAACGCGTCGGTGATCGCGAGCTGGTCGCCCACGTCGATGATGACGATGTCCTCGGCCTTCTTGTCGGCCGCGGCCTGGGCGGCGGCCATCGCCAGCTCGTGAGCGCGTTCAGAAACTGTCACCGTTCTCCTTCGATCAACCGTGCGACCCTCCAAGCGTCTCACACCCGACCGGGCGGCGACTTGTCAGTTCTGGTCGATTACCGGGACGAACGCTCCATTGCCGGCGATATCACTCCTGGTAGAGGCGCCGTTTGGCGATGTACTGCACCACACCGTCCGGCACCAGGTACCAGACCGGTTCACCCCGGGCGACCCGGGCCCGGCAGTCGGTGGAGGAGATCGCCATCGCCGGCACCTGCACCAGGCTCACCGTGTCGGCGGGCAGGTGCTTGTCCGTGAGCTCGAAGCCCGGCCGGGTCACCCCGACGAAGTGGGCCAGCTCGAAGATCTCGTCCAGGTCCTTCCAGGAGAGGATCCGCTCCAGCGCGTCCGCGCCGGTGATGAAGAAGAGCTGCACCTTCGGGCCGTACTCGGCGTGCAGGTCGCGCAGCGTGTCGACGGTGTAGGTCGGGCCGCCCCGGTCGATGTCCACCCGACTGACCTGGAACCGCGGGTTGGAGGCGGTGGCGATGACCGTCATCAGGTAGCGGTCCTCGGCCGGGCTGACCGGCTCGTCGGCCTTCTGCCACGGCTGACCGGTGGGAACGAAGACCACCTCGTCCAGCTCGAACCGGTCCGCCACCTCGCTGGCCGCGACCAGGTGCCCGTGGTGGATCGGGTCGAAGGTGCCGCCCATGATCCCGATCCGCCGGATGTCTTCCTCCACCCAGCGATCGTAGGCCGGTGCCGGATGGGCCCCGGGCGGGGCCGCCGGGGCGTCCCGATCACCGGTCCCGCCCGACGGCCGCGCCAGGGCCGGGACGGGCTCGCGGCGAGCCCGACCCGGACCCCGGTCAGGCTGCCGCGGCGGCCACCGCCGTCCGGGCGACCAGCGCGCGGCGCAGGTCGTCGTCCATGTCGGTGACCCGTCTCCGCAACCCCGGCGTGAGGTCGTCGCGGGCCAGCAGGGCCGCGGCCAACTCCCGGGTGGGCTGCGCCACGGCGTAGCGGGGGAAGGCCAGGGTCGCGACCCGGTCGGCCGTCCAGGGGGTACGCAGCCGCGCGGCGGCCGGCATGTCGGCGAAGTACCGCTCGACGTACGCGGCGGTCAGCTCGGCCTGCTCCGGCTGCCAGAAGCCCTCCGCGGTCGCCTCCACGAGCCGGTTGGAGAGTTCGGCGTTGCGCGTGACGATCTCCCACGCCGCCGCCTTGGCGGCCGGGTCGGGCAGCGCGGCCCGGCAGGCGGCGGCGCGCTCCGCCCCGGTGGCGCTGCGGTCGGCGGCCGCCTCGGCGGCGATCTCCGGCTCGCCGGCCGCGCCGAGCACCACCAGGCGCAGCAGCAGCGCCCAGCGCAGGTCGGCGTCGACGGCGAGCCCGGCCGGCACGCCGTCGCCGGCCAGCCAGCCGGTGAGCAGCGCGGTGTCGGTGGTCGCCGAGATCAACCCGCGGGCCGCGGCGAGCTGGAGCGACCCGCCGGCCGGCGCCCCGGCGAGCAGCGTGGCGCAGGCCCCGGCGACCCGGAGCAGGGCGGCGTCCCGGGCCAGCGGCTCCAGGTAGCGGTCGATCAGGCCGCGGCTGAGGGTGAGCACGTCCTCCGCGATGATCACCTCGGTCTCGGCGGGCAGCGCCGCCGCGATCAGCGCCACCACCGCGGCGACCGGCCGCTCCCCGTCGGTGGCCGCGTCGAGCGCCTCACCCCAGAGCAGCGCCCGGGCCAGCGGATCGGGCAGGCCCGGCAGCACCATCGGCACCGCGTCGGCCGAGGCCGGATCGAGACGGATCTTGGCAAAGGTCAGGTCGCCGGCGTTGGGCAGCAGCAGGCCGGTGGCGGGCCCGCCGACCAGCCCGGGCAGCTCGGTACGGCCCTTGTCGGCGTCCGGGTCGAGGTCCACCTCGAACCGGCTCGCCGTCCCGTCGGCGGCGTACCGGCCGACGCCGATGCGGTGCGGTCGCAGCACCGGGTACGCCTCCGGCGCGGTCTGCACCACCGCCGCCTCGGTCCACCGGCCGTCGGCGTCCACGGCCGTCTCCATCCGCAGGGTGTTCACCTGCGGGCGGCGCAGCCAGCGCTCGGCCCAGTCGCTGAGGTCCCGCCCGCTCGCGGCGCTGAGGCTGCCCAGCAGGTCGGCCAGGGTGGCGTTGCCGAACCGGTGGGCGGCGAAGTGCCCGTTGAGGCCGGCCAGGAAGACGTCGTCGCCGAGCCAGGCGACGAGCTGCCGCAGCACACTGGCGCCCTTGGCGTACGAGATGCCGTCGAAGTTGAGCAGCGCCTGCGCGGCGTCCGCGACCTCCTCCGGCGCGACCGGGTGGGTGGACGGGCGCTGGTCGGCCGCGTACCCCCAGGCCTTGCGGCGCATGGCGAAGGTCGTCCAGGCCTGGTCGAAGCGGGTGGCCTCGGCGGTCACCCGGGTGCCGAGGTATTCCGCGAAGGACTCGTTCAGCCAGAGGTCGTCCCACCAACGCATGGTCACCAGGTCGCCGAACCACATGTGCGCCATCTCGTGGGCGATGGTGGTCGCGCGCAGCTCCCGCTGGGTGTCGGTGACCGCGGAGCGGAAGACATAGTCGTCGCGGAGGGTGACCAGGCCCGGGTTCTCCATCGCGCCGGCGTTGAACTCGGGCACGAACGCCTGGTCGTACTTGCCGAACGGGTAACGCTCGGCGAAGAGCTGGTGGAACCGGTCGAGGCACTGCTTCGTGACGGTGAAGATCTCGTCCGCGTCGGCGTCCAGGTGGGCGGCGAGGGAGCGCCGGCAGTAGACGCCGAGCGGGACGCCGTCGTGCTCGTCCTGCCGGACGTGCCACGGGCCGGCGATCAGCGTGAAGAAGTACGTCGCCAGCGGCGCCGTCGGCGCGAACTCCCAGCGCCCCGGCGCGGGCCGCGCGGCGAGCCGGCCGTTGGCCGCGACCGTCCACTCCGGCGGGGCGGTGACCGAGAGGGTGACCGGCGCCTTCAGGTCCGGCTGGTCGAACGCGGCGAAGATGCGCTGCACGTCGTCGAGGAAGGACATCGCGTACAGGTACGTCTCGCCGTCGGCCGGGTCGACGAAGCGGTGGATCCCCTCACCGGTGTTCGAGTACGCCATCTCGGCGCGGACGGTCAGCGTGTTCTCCTCGGCCAGCCCGGTCAGCGGCAGCCGGTTGTCGGTCAGCGCGGCCGGATCGAGGGCCCGGTCGTTGAGGCGCGCCTCGATCAGTCTGGTGGGTTTCACCTCGGCGAAGGTCTCGGCGCCGGGGGTGGCCCGGAACCGGATCGTGACGGCCGAGCGGAACCGCTCGCCGGCACCGGTCAGGTCGAGGTCCACCTGGTAGGACTCGACGGTAATCAACGCGCCACGCGCGGTCGCCTCTACACGGGTCAGGCTTGGCATCCGCTTATCCTGCCCGATGGGGATCCGGACGGGCCCCCCGTGACAGGTGGCGATGGAGGAACAACGATGGGTCAGCACCCCAAGGGCGACTTCGACCTCACCCGGGCGGTCTGGCAGCGGGCCGAGGGCGACACCTCCGACAGCGCGGTCGAGGTGGCCTTCGTCGACGACCTGATCGGCATGCGCAACTCGGCCGAGCCGGACGGGCCGGTACTGGTCTTCACCCAGGCCGAGTGGGACGCGTTCGTCGCGGGCGCCCAGGACGGCGAGTTCGACCTGGACTGAGCGCGGCCGCCCGCCGCCGGGGTGGTCCGCCACATCCCGGCGGCGCTCACCGGTCACCGTCGCCCCAACCGAGACCGCCGGGACCGGGGGCGTGGTGGAAGCCCGGATGGTCGGCGACGTCGGCGCAGCGCTCGCCGTCCGGCCCGACCGCCCCGCAGAACAGCCGCTCGGCCCGCTGCCAGGCGTCGGCGGGCGACAGCGCGGCGGCCCCGAGCGCCAACTCGGGGCGGAGCAGGCTCAGCGCCTCGGCGTACGCCACCGCGAGCTCCCGGGCCCGGTCGGCGTCGGCGGCGGAGAAGCCGAGGTGCACGGTGAAGTGCCGGGGCGGCACCGGCGCCCGGCGCGGCGGCGCGAGCAGCGGCACGTCCGGGCCGCCCCGCCCGCCTGCGCCCCGGCCGGCGCCGAACCCCTCGACCGCCCGCCGCTGCCGCCAGTACGCCGGCCTGTTCTCCCGCATCCGGTCCTCCCCGTCGTCGGTCCGGCCCCGCGGCCGGCCTCGCGTACGGCAGACAAACAGATTTCCGTCGTCCTGGGAGGGGCCAGCGCGACGAGCGTCGGCTGGCCCCTCCCACCGGCCGTGGTTTCGGTGATGATGGGCGGTTCAGCCGGCCGTGCGGGGGTAGACGCCACCGCGGCGGGCCGAGCGCCGCTGCCGACCAGTTCAGGAGCAGCAGATGAGCAGCGTCCCCGTCGACCGCAGCCCGGAGAGCACGCTGGCCTTCCTCCGGGAGGGCTACCGGTTCATCGGCGACCGCTGCGACCGCTACGGCAGCGACATCTTCCAGACCCGACTGCTGCTGGAACCGACCATCTGCCTGCGCGGCCGGCCCGCCGCGGAGCTCTTCTACGACAACGACCGGTTCCGCCGGCGGGGGGCCATGCCGATGCGCGGGCAGCGGACGCTCACCGGTGTCGGCGGGGTGCAGGGGCTGGACGATGCCGCGCACCGGGCGCGGAAGGCGATGCTGATGTCGATCATGACGCCCGCCGGCATCCGCCAGCTCGGCCAGCTCTTCGACGACGAGTGGCGGGCCCGGATCCCGGTCTGGGAACGGTCCGGCCCGGTGGTGCTCTACGACGAGGTCGCCGGGATGCTCACCCGGGCGGTCTGCGCCTGGGCCGGCGTGCCGCTGGCCGACTCGGACGTGGCCCGGCGGACCGCCGAGCTGCACGCGCTGATCGAGGCCTCGACCGCCGTCGGCCCCCGGCACTGGCGGGGCCGGCTCGCCCGCCGCCGCGCCGAACACTGGATCGGCGACGTCGTCGACCGGGCCCGCGCGGGCGCCCTGCACGCCCCGAGGGGCAGCGCGCTGCGGGTGATCGCCGAGCACCGGGACGACCGGGGCCTCCCGCTGCCCCGCCGGATCGCCGCGGTGGACCTGTTGAACGTCCTCCGCCCGACCGTCGCGGTGGACCGCTTCGTGGTCTTCTCCGCGCTGGCGCTGCACGACCACCCGCAGTGGCGGGAGCGGGTCCGCGGCGACGAGCCGGCCACCGAGGCCTTCGTGCAGGAGGTACGCCGCTACTACCCGTTCTTTTCGGTGGCGGCGGCCCGGGTCCGGCGCCCCTTCGACTGGGCGGGGCACCACTTCCCGCAGGGGCGGCGGGTGCTGCTCGACCTCTACGGCACCAACCATCACCCGGAGCTGTGGCCGGGGCCGGAGAAGTTCCGGCCCGACCGGTTCGTCGGCTGGCGCGGCGACCCGTTCAGCTTCATCCCGCAGGGCGGCGGCGACCACTTCACCGGCCACCGCTGCGCCGGCGAGTGGCTCACCATCGAGCTGATGAAGCGCGCGGTGACCAACCTGACCACCGCCATGAGCTACCGGGTGCCGCCGCAGGACCTGGCGCTCAGCCTGCGCCGGCTGCCCACCCTGCCGCCGAGCGGCTTCCTGATCGACGGCGTCCGCCGCACCGCCTGAGCCGGCTTCCCCCGCCTCCCACGAACGAATCGACCGCGCTGCTCAGGCCGCCTGCGGGTACGCGTCCTCCTGCGCGAAGAGTTCGTACCCGCGGGCTCCCATCGTCAGCGACACCGGGTGGTCGGCCGGGATCCGGTCCGGCAGGACCTAGCCGGCCTCGACCAACGACTTGATCCGGCGCAGCGTGTCCCGCAGCCCCACCTCCGGGTCGTGGCCGGTGGTCCGCCCCAGGGCCCGGCGGACCGGGTTGGACCGCCAGCGCAGCTCGGTCCGGATCTCGGTGCCCCGGTCGTGCGGGGCGGGGACCAGCTCGGCCTGACCCTGCTGGACCATTGGCCCCTCGGTGACCCGCCAGCTCAGCCGGCCCGGGCCGTCGACGGTGAGCTCGGCGCGCCACTCGGTGCCGCCGCCGGCCGGGTCGCTCGCCACGCAGCGCCACCGGTTGTCGTCGAGCTGCTCCAGGGTCGCCCACTCGGCCAGCGCCCGGTCCAGCCGTTCCCGGTCGGTCCAGAAGCCGATCACGGCGTCCATCGGGCGGTCCACGGTGATCCCCCGCTGCACGACGTACCAGCCGTCCGCCCGCTCGGCCTGGAGCGGACGCCGCCGCCGGGCCACCATCCGGCCGACACCGACCGCGGCCACCACCGCCGCGCCCGCCAGCGCCCACCTCGTTCTTCTGCTGGTCATCACGTCTCCTCCACCCGGGCGTCCGGCGATGGACCGCCCGCATCCCGCAGCGCTACCCGGCACGGAAGCGTCGAAACGACAAATCGGTTTGATCGGCAGAAATTAGGGCATCCGCTGGCCCCGTCCCCGCATTCCTCCGGGAGGCAGCATGACCTTCCATCACCGTCGACCCGGGCACCACGCCGGCCGCCGGGCGACCGCCCCGTTCGCCCCGGGGTCGTCATGAGCGCCCCGGCCCGCGATCAGCACGCGGCGGTCGCGCCGGCCCCGGTCGCCGGCGCCGCGACCGCCGCGCCGGGCGGCCCGCGGCCCGGTCGGCTCCCCGTCGAGTACGTCCTGCCGCTGCGCCGGTCCGACGACACCGGCCTGACCGGGCTGACCGACCACCTGCGCGACCTCGCCCGATGGGTGGACGTCACCGTGGTCGACGGCTCCGCGCCGGAGCTCTTCGCCCGGCACGCCGCCGCCTGGCGGGATCTCGTCCGGCACGTCCGGCCCGACCCCGCGCTGCGCGGCGCCAACGGCAAGGTGCTCGGGGTGCTGACCGGGCTCGACCTGGCCCGCCACGAGCACGTGGTGATCGGCGACGACGACGTCCGGTACGACGAGGCCGGGTTGCGCGCGGTGCGCGAGCTGCTGGACCGCGTGGAACTGGTCCGGCCGCAGAACCACTTCGACCCGCTGCCCTGGCACGCCTGGTGGGACACCGGCCGGACGCTGCTCAACCGGGCGTTCGGCGGCGACTGGCCCGGCACCCTCGCGGTGCGCCGGAGCACCTTCCGCGCCATGGGCGGGTACGACCCGGACGTGCTCTTCGAGAACCTGGAGCTGGTCCGCACCGTGCGGGCGTACGGGGGCAGCGTGGCGGCCCCCGCCTGGCTGCACGTACGCCGGCTCCCGCCGACCGCCGCGCAGTTCCGCGGGCAGCGGCTCCGGCAGGCGTACGGCGACCTGGCCCAGCCGCCGCGGCTGCTGGCCGCGCTGGCGGTGCTGCCGGGTGTGGTGGCCGCGCTGGCCGCCCGCCGACCCGGCCTGCTGCTGCGCGCCGCCGTCGCGACGGTGGCCGTCGCCGAGCTGGGCCGCCGGCGGGCCGGCGGCGCCCGGGTCTTCCCGGCGCACACCACCCTGGCCGCCCCGCTCTGGGTGCTGGAACGCGGGGTCTGCTCCTGGCTCGCGCTGGGCCGGCGGTGGCGCGGTGGCATGCCCTACGCGGGCACCCGGGTGCGCGTCGCCGCGCATTCTCTCCGGGCGCTGCGCCGCCGGCTGGCCGGGAACGCCCCCGGTGACCTGGTGCTGTGGGTGGAGGCCGACGGGCACGCCGCCGGCCGGTACGCGGCAGTGGTCGCGGACCGCTCAACGGGCGGCCCGTCGCCGAGCTGATTCGTCCACGACATCAGCTCCACAGCGACCGCCGACAGGTACCCCGCGCACGCGACAGCTCGCGGTCACTCCCCGGACGGACCGGGAGTGACCGCGAGCTGCGGCGTACGAGGTTCCCGGTCAGTACCGGACCTGTTCGCGGGACTGCTGCGCGGTGTCCTTCACGTCCTGCGCGGCCGACTTCGTGTCGTCCTTGACCGCGTGCGCGGCGTCCTGCGCGGTGGACTTCAGCGACTCGGTGGCGCGCTGCGCCGGCTCGCGCAGCTCCTCCTTGAGCTCGCTGGCGACCTCGCCCAGCTTCTCCTTCACCGTGCCGGCGTGCTCGCCGGCCTTCTCCTTGACCTGCGTGGCCACCTGCTGCTCACGGCGCGTCGCCGGGATCAGCGAGGAGACCAGCATGCCCACGCCGAAGGCGATCAGGCCGGCGGCGAGCGGGTTGCCCTCGGACTTCTCCCGCAGCACCTGCGGGGCCCGGTGGGCGGCGTCGCCGACGGTGGAGGCCGCGGAGGAGGCGTGGTCGCCCACCGAGTGCGCGGTGTGGCCGGTGCTGTGGCCCAGGTCGGAAGCGGTTCCCATCACCTTGTCCCTCACGTTCTGGAGCGCGTTGCGCGCCCGCTGCTTGCGGTCGTCGACGATGCGGCTCGGGCTGACCTTGTACGCCAGCGCGTCCACGTCCGAGCTGAGGCTGTTACGGGTGGCCTCGATCTCCCGGCGGATCTGGTCGGGATCGGTGCTCATCGGGTGACTCCCTCCGGGTGCGGCTTGAGCGCGTCGGGGATGCGCTGCACGCTGTCGTTGGTCTGCTTGAGGCCGCGAATCCGCTCGGCGTTCTTCTTGGCCATGGAGTAGAGGACCGCCGCGATGGCCGCCCAGATGACGGCCACGATCAGCCCGGCCCAGCCGGCGTCCATCACGTTGGACAGCCCGGCCCAGAGCGCGATCGAGAGGAAGAGCGCCACCATGTAGCCGCCGAAGCCGGCACCGCCGAAGAGGCCGGCGGCCTTGCCCGCCTTCTTGCCCTCCTGGCGGATCTCCGCCTTGGCCAGCTCGACCTCCTGCCGCATCAGCAAGGACAGGTCGGTGGTCACCTGGCGCATCAGCTCACCGAGGGAGCTGCCCCGGACCTCGTCCGCGGTGTGCGGCGCGCCCGCCTCCGCGTAGTAACCGGAGTCCAGTCCGGACCCCTGCGTCGGCATGCTCATGCCCTCGCCTCCCTTCTGACGGATCGGCCGCTCACGGACGGGTGACGCCGCTCGACGGCACGCCCGGCAGCGGGTCGGTCTGGCTGACCGGCGGCAGCGGCCGGCCGGTCCCGGTCTGCGGGTCGGCGTAGCTGCCCGGCGTGGGGTCGAGGTAGCCGCCCGGCGGCACGGCGTCCGGCACTGCACGCGAGGTCGGGATGACCGCCGTCCGATCCGGGTCGTAGCCGGTGCCGTACGCCCGCTGCGCGGTGCCGTGGTCGTCACCGGCGGTGGCGATGTTCTTGGTCAGCCGGCCGGCGAGCACGCCGAGGACGGCGGCGCCGATCAGGAAGGTGCCGGGGTTGCGGCGGGCGTAGGTCTTCACCTCGTTGAGGATGTCGCCCGGCTCGCGCTGCTCCAGCCAGCCGGCCACGCCATGGACCCGATCGGCGGCCTGGTGCGCCAGCTCGGTCACCGGGCCGGCCTGGCCGCTGTTCTGCGCCATCGAGCGCATCTCCTCGGCCAGCGAACGGAGCCCACCGGCGGCCCGCTGCTGCTGCTGGCTGGTCTGGGCGGCGACCTGGGTGCGGGCCTCGCCGTAGAGGTTGCGGGCCTGGCGCTGCGCCTCGCCCACCACCTCCCTGCCCTGCTCCTTGGCGGTCTGCGCGACCGCGCCGCCCGCGTTCGCGGCCTCCGAGCCGACCTGGCGGGCCTGGCCGCGGACGCCACCGCCGTTGTTCGACTCCTGCCCGTACGTGGAGGACGTGGGTGAGAGATCGTAAGTCATGACTACCCTTCCGCTCGGATGGTCGTAGCGGTTGTACTGGGGGGATCACACCGACGTGCTGTCGGCGTGACCTTTGACCTACCCCCGGTCGCCGGGTCCATGCCTGATTCGTCATTTCTCTGCGGAAGCGCCCCGTCACGATCACACAATGGAGGGTCGTCCGGTCCCGGGCGGCGAGTGATCCACGGAGGTGACAGCGATGGCACGTGACGTGCGCGGACGCGCCCCGGCCGGCCCGAAACCCCGGATCCAGGCGGTCGCCGCCGCGGTGGCCGCCCTCTTCGTCCTGCTCGGCGTGCTCGGGTTCATCCCCGGGGTCACCACGCACTACGGTGACCTGGCCTTCGCCGGGCACCACTCGGAGGCGAAGCTGCTCGGCCTGTTCCAAGTGTCGATCCTGCTCAACCTGGTGCACCTGCTCTCCGGCCTGGTCGGGCTGGTGCTCGCCCGCCGGATCGCCGGGGCCCGGCTCTTCCTGGCCGGCGGCGGGGCCGTCTACCTGGGTCTCTGGCTCTACGGCTTCGGGATCGACCGGGAGACGGCGGCGAACTTCGTGCCCTTCAACGACGCGGACAACTGGCTGCACCTGTTCCTCGGCTTCGGCATGCTCGTGGTGGGGCTGCTGCTCTCCAACGACGTCGGCACCGGCGGCCGGCTGGACACCCCGATCGACCGCCCCTGACCTGTGTCTTCACCCGGTCGGGTGGCTCGTGGCCCGACACACCGAGCGCGGAGTTTGCCGATTCCTTGCCCGGGGCAACGGAGGATCACCACGGGAGGTGACTCAACGGACGAGGAGGCGCGGCGATGCCACGCTGGTTGCGGGAGAACGCACTCACGGTCGCCATGCTCGGCGCGTTCCTGATCTTCCTGGTGTTGCAGAGCGTGTTCGGCTGGCAGGTCCACAACGAGGAGCTGACCCAGTACGGCGCGGCCCCGCTGAGCTGGTGGGCGTACCTCGGCACCGGGCACTTCGCCGAGGCGGTCTTCGAGAACTGGGAGTCCGAGTTCCTCCAGATGGGCGGCTACGTGCTGCTCACCGCGTACCTGGTGCAGCAGGGCTCGGCCGAGTCCAAGCCCGAGGGCCAGACCGACCGGCCCGACGACCCCCGCCGGGCCAGGCCGGACTCCCCCTGGCCGGTCCGGGTCGGCGGCCTCCCCCTGGCCGTCTACCGCAACAGCCTGTCGATCGCGCTGCTGCTGATCTTCGCCGGGTCGTTCCTCGGCCACCTGTTCGGCGGCGTCGCGGAGTACAACCAGGAGCAGGCGTTGGAGAGCGGCGCCGCCCCGATCGGCGCCTGGCAGTTCCTCTTCACCAGCGACTTCTGGTTCCAGTCCATGCAGAACTGGCAGAGCGAGTTCCTCGCCGTCGGCGTGCTGATCCTGCTCAGCATCGTGCTGCGGCAGCACGCCAGCCCCGAGTCGAAGCCGGTCACCGCCGCGCACGCCGAGACCGGCGCCTGACCCGCCGGGCCGGCCACCGTCAGGCGGCGACCGGCAGCCGCTTGGCGAAGCACACGCTGTACGGGTTGTCGACGTACTCGCCGTACACCGGGATGGGCTGGTACCCGCACGAGGTGTAGAGCCCGATCGCGGCCGGCAGGTAGGTACCCGTCTCCAGGCACACCACCGAGTGCCCGCGCCGGAAGGCCAACTCCTCCAGGGCCGCCAGCAACTGCCGGGCGACTCCCCGCCCCCGGTACGCCGGGCGGACGTACATCCGCTTCAGCTCACCGGTGTCGGCGGCCAGGGCCTGCAGGCCGCCGCAGCCGACGGCCCGCCCGCCCACCACGGCCGCCAGGTAGTGGATGTCGTCATGGGTGAGCGTCGCCTGCCCGTCCAGCCCGCCGTCGGCCTCCCGCAGCTCGCGCTGCTGAGCGGTGATCAGGGCGGCGATCTCGGGATCGGTGGCGGGACGGGATTCGATCAGCATCACGTCACGCTAAGCCGGGCGGATTTCGCGAAGGTTTCCGGCCAACGACCCGAGCACGGCCGGGGCCGAGCTATTCGTCGTCGTCCAGGTCGTCGTCGTCCAGGTCGTCGGAGAGGTCCGCGTCCAGGCCGCCGGCCGCCAGTTCGTCCTCGGTACGCCGCCGGCGAGCCTTGCGGGCGGCCAGCCGCTCCGCCGCGGAGGCGCGGGTCGACTTCTCCTCCAGCCGGATGTCGGTGCCCCGGTTGCCGGGGACGAAGTCCACCCCGGCGTAGAGGGTGGGCTGCCAGTCGAACTCCCGGTCGCCGATCCGCACCAGGTCGCCGGGGTTGGCGCCGGCCTTGGCCAGCTTCTCCTCGACGCCGAGGCGGGCCAGCCGGTCGGCCAGGAAGCCCACGGCCTCGTCGTTGTCGAAGTTCGTCTGGCGCACCCAGCGCTCCGGCCGGGCGCCGCGGACGGTGAACGAGCCGTCCTCCTCCACCTCGATGGTGAAGCCGGTGTCGTCGACCGCCCTCGGGCGGATCACGATCCGGGTCGGCTCGGCCGGCGGCGCCGCGCGGCGGGCCTGCTCGACCACCTCGGCCATCGCGTACATGAGCTCCTTGAGCCCCTCGCGGGTGGCCGAGGACACGTCGAAGACCTGGAAGCCGCGCGCCTCCAGGTCCGGCCGGACGATCTCGGCGAGATCCCGCCCGTCCGGCACGTCGATCTTGTTGAGCGCGACGAGGCGGGGCCGGTCGGCCAGGCCGCCGTACTCGGACAGCTCCGCCTCGATGGTGTCGATGTCGGCGAGCGGGTCCCGGCCGGGCTCCAACGTCGCCGTGTCGACCACGTGCACCAGCACGGCGCAGCGCTCGACGTGGCGGAGGAACTCCAGCCCCAGGCCCTTGCCGGTGGCGGCGCCCGGGATCAGGCCCGGCACGTCGGCGACGGTGAAGGTGTGGTTGTCCACCCGGACCACGCCCAGGTTCGGGACCAGCGTGGTGAACGGGTAGTCGGCGATCTTCGGCTTGGCGGCGGAGATCACCGAGATCAGCGAGGACTTGCCGGCCGACGGGAAGCCGACCAGGCCGACGTCGGCGACGCTCTTCAGCTCCAGCACCACGTCCAGCCGGTCGCCGGGCTCGCCCAGCTCGGCGAAGCCGGGGGCCTTGCGCCGGGCGTTGGCCAGCGAGGCGTTGCCCCGCCCGCCGCGCCCGCCCCGGGCCGCCTCGAAGGTGGTGCCCGCGCCCACCAGGTCGGCCAGCACCTCGCCGTCGAGGGTCTGCACCACGGTGCCGTTCGGCACCTTGATGATCAGATCGTGGCCGTTGGCCCCGTCCCGGTTCGAGCCGGCGCCGCCCTTGCCGTTCTCGGCCTTGAGGTGCGGGCGGAAGTGGAAGTCGAGCAGCGTGGTCACCTGCGGGTCGACGACCAGCGAGACGCTGCCGCCGTGCCCACCGTTGCCGCCGTCGGGCCCGCCGAAGGGCTTGAACTTCTCCCGGTGGATGGAGACACAGCCGTGCCCGCCGTCGCCGGCCTGCATGTGCAGGACGACCCGGTCAACGAACGTCGTCACGACGCCAATCCTTCCAGCGGGGTCCTCCCCCGCGTGAGAAAAAACGAAGCGGGCCGGGACCCGAGGTCCACGGCCCGCAACGCCTTCGAGCTACTGCTGCGGCACGATGCTTACGGTCTTGCGACCACGCCGGGTGCCGAACTGGACCGAGCCGGCGGCCAGCGCGAACAGCGTGTCGTCGCCGCCACGGCCGACCAGGTCACCGGGGTGGAACTTGGTGCCACGCTGCCGGATGAGGATCTCACCCGCGCTGACGACCTGACCACCGAAGCGCTTCACGCCGAGTCGCTGGGCCGCGGAATCGCGACCGTTACGCGAGCTGGACGCACCCTTTTTGTGAGCCATTGGAGGACGACCTACTTCCCGCTGGAGATGCCGGTCACCTTGACCTGGGTCAGCGGCTGGCGGTGACCCTGGCGCTTGTGGTAGCCAGTCTTGTTCTTGAACTTGTGGATCTTGATCTTCGGGCCCTTGGTGTGCGCGGCGATCTCGCCGGACACCGCGACCTTGGCAAGCTTCGCCGCGTCGGTCACCAGGTCGTCACCGTCGACGAGGAGCACCGCGGTGAGCTTCACCGCGTCACCGGGGGCACCGGTGAGCTTCTCGACCTCGATCACGTCGCCCTCGGCGACCTTGTACTGCTTGCCGCCGGTCTTGACGATCGCGTACATCGGAGGCGGACTCCCTGTCGTTGAGGCTGCTGGCGGTCGTTCCCACGGCGACTCGCCGGGTAGCAGTGACACCGGCGGCGCGGGCACGCGGGAACTCGGCACACCAAAGTGCGCCGCAGGAAAGGGTACGCCATGAACCGGCCGGCACCCAAACCGGGCCCGCCGGTCAGCGCGGGCAGAGCTGGTCGAGGCGCTCCTGGAGACGGTCGAACTCCGCCTCGTCGATCTTCTCGACGTCGGTACCCAGGCTACCGACCTCGGTGGCCAGATCCGCCAGCAGCGTCTTCAGCCGCGGGTCGGTCGCCAGCCCGGACTGCTGCCGCAGGGCGTCCCGCCAGCCGCCAGGGCCGCCTCGGCGTCGCGGCGGGCGGCGTCGGCCGCCGCCCGGTCGGTACGGCCCACGGTCAGCATCTCGGCCAGCTTCTGGACGTACGTCTGCACGGCGGTCGAACCGGCCCGCTTCGCGGCCAGGCAGACCCCCGGGTCGCCGGTCGGCGTCGGGGTGGGCGTGCCGGAGACACCCGGTGCGGCGGTGGCGGACGGAACCGGTGAGGCGAACCCCACCGCGAAGGGGTTCGAGTCGTCCCGGTCGGCGCAGCCCGTGCCGGTCAGCAGGACGGCGGCCACCATGGTGGCCGCGAGCGGGCGACGCATCTCTCCTCCTGTCCGAGGAGCCGCCGCCCGGCCGGGGGGCGTCGAGACGGCAGGGCCCCTTCCCCGGACACTGTTGCCGGTGAAGGGGCCCTGTCAAACGTCGCGCAGGTCAGCGGCTCACGGCCGGGTACGCCGGCGGGTGCCGCCGCGGCGAGAGCGCCGCCGGCCGGTGCCGCCCTCGGTGCCCTCGTCCTCGCCGTCGCCGAGCGCGTCCGGGTCGTCCGCCGCGGCCAGTCGGGCCGACTCGCCCTCCTGGGCGTCGGCGACCGCCGGGGCGGCCTCCGTGTCGGCCTCGTACCGGGACAGGTCGTAGCCCATGGTGTCGTGGTAGTCGGCCTCGGTCTGCGCCTCGACCCCGGCCACCGCGGCCTGGGGTACCTCGGTCACCTCGGCGACGGACTTCTCCACGGTGGCCGACTTGCGGGCCCGCCGCCGGGAGGAGGCGGAGCCCTGCTCGGCCGGGGCCGGCGGGGTGGTGACGGCCGAGGCGACCGCCTTGACCTTCTCCCCCGCGCCAGCGCCGGTACGCGGCTTCTCCGACACCGGCTCGGTGTGGATGATCAGGCCACGACCCTTGCAGCACTCGCAGGTCTCGCTGAACGCCTCCAGCAGGCCCGCGCCGATCCGCTTGCGCGTCATCTGCACCAGGCCGAGCGAGGTGATCTCGGTGACCTGGTGCTTGGTGCGGTCCCGGCCCAGGCACTCGGTGAGCCGGCGCAGCACCAGCTCCCGGTTCGACTCCAGCACCATGTCGATGAAGTCGATCACCACGATGCCACCGAGGTCGCGCAGCCGGAGCTGGCGGACGATCTCCTCGGCCGCCTCCAGGTTGTTCCGGGTGACCGTCTCCTCCAGGTTGCCCCCGGAGCCGGTGTACTTGCCGGTGTTGACGTCGATGACGGTCATCGCCTCGGTCCGGTCGATCACCAGCGAACCACCCGAGGGGAGGAAGACCTTGCGGTCGAGCCCCTTGAGGATCTGCTCGTCGATCCGGTACTCGGCGAAGACGTCGGTGGTGCCGGCGTGCCGGCGCAGCCGGGCGACCAGGTCCGGCGAGACGTGCTGCAGGTACGACTCGACCACGTCGTACGACTGCTCGCCCTCGATCACCAGCTCGCGGAAGTCCTCGTTGAACAGGTCCCGCACGACCCGGATGACCAGGTCCGGCTCCTCGTAGAGCAGCACCGGGGCCCCACCCTCGGCCGCCTTGGCCTGGATGTCCTCCCACTGCGCCTGGAGCCGCTTGACGTCGCGGGCCAGCTCGTCCTCGCTCGCCCCCTCGGCGGCGGTCCGCACGATCACGCCCGCGCCGTCCGGGACGAGCTTCTTGAGCACGTCGCGCAGCCGCTTGCGCTCGGTGTCCGGCAGCTTGCGGCTGATGCCGGAGGCGTTGCCGTTGGGCACGTAGACCAGGTGCCGGCCGGAGAGCGCGATGTGGCTGGTCAGCCGGGCGCCCTTGTGCCCGATCGGGTCCTTGGTCACCTGCACCAGCACCGAGTCGCCGGAGCGCAGCGCCTGCTCGATCGAGCGGGCCCGACCCTCCAGGCCGCTGGTGTCCCAGTTGACCTCGCCGGCGTAGAGCACCGCGTTGCGGCCGCGCCCGACGTCGACGAAGGCCGCCTCCATGCTGGGCAGGACGTTCTGCACCTTGCCGAGGTAGACGTTGCCGGCCATGGTGCCGGAGGAGTTGCGGGTGACGTAGTGCTCGACCAGCACGCCGTCCTCGAGGACCGCGATCTGGGTGCGGTCGCCGCGCTGGCGGACCGCCATCACCCGGTCGACCGCCTCCCGGCGGGCCAGGAACTCCGACTCGCTCAGGATCGGCGGCCGGGTACGCCGCTGCTCCCGGCCGTCCCGGCGGCGCTGCCGCTTGGCCTCCAGCCGGGTCGAGCCGGAGACGCCCTGCACCTCGTCGACGGCCCGGCGCGGCTCACGGATCTTGACCACGGTGGGCACGCCGTCCTCAGCGCCGCCCTCCACGTCACCGGCGCCCCGACGGCGGCGGCGGCGCCGGCGGCGGGTCAGCCCGTCGCCCTCGCCCTCTTCCTCCTCCTCGGCCTCCTCGGCCTCGGCCTCGGCGCTCTCGGCCTGGATGGCCTCTTCGGCCTCCTCGTCCTCGAGGTCCTCCGCGCCGCCCTTGCCCCGGCCGCGACCCCGGCGGCCGCGCCGGCGGCGGCGACGGGCCGCGGCCGACTCCTCGTCCTCGTCCTCCGCCTCGCCGATCTCCTCGGCCTCGGCGGTGGGCTCCTCGTCGATCTCGACCTCGGTCTCGACCGGCTCCACCTCGCGGCGGCCCCGCCGACGGCGGCGACCGGTCTCGACGGGCTCCTCGGCCGGCTCCTCGGCGGCCGGCGCGGGCGCGGCGGCCCGGACGACCGGCACCGCCTCCGGCTGCGGCGGCATGAAGAGCACCGTCGGCGCGGAGAGCGCGGCCCGCCGCCGGCGGGTCCGCGGCTCCGGCTGCTCGGCCGGCTGCTCGCCCGGAACGGCCGCGCCGGGCGCGACGTCGCCGGTGCGGTTCTCGATCCCGGCCCGCGGCGCGGTGGCGCCCGCGACGGCCGGCGGGAGGTCGGCGGCACCGGAGGTGGTCGGCGTCCGCTCCGCGGCGCTCTCTGCCGCCGGGGTCGGCTGCTCGGCCTCGGCCGGCTCGGCGGTCTCCTCCTCCTCGGCGGTGACCTCCTCCGCGGCCTCCTCGGGCGTCGGGACGGCGTCCGCCTGCGGCTCGGCCACGGCGTGCGGCTCGGCGGTGGTCGCGGCCTCCGGCTCGGCGGCCGGGGCCTCGGCCGCCGGCGGGACGGCCTTGCGCCGCCGGGTGCGCGTCACCTTGACCGGCGGGACGACCTCCGCGGAGGCCTCCTCCGCGGCGTCGGCGGCCACGGGCTCCTCGACCGCCTTGGCGGGGGTCGCCTTGCGGCGGCGCCGGGGGGTCTTCGGGGCGGCCTCCAGCTCACCCGCGACCGGGGCGAACACCTCGGCCTGCGGCGCCTCGCCGGTGGTCGTACCGGCGTCGCTGGACGCCTCGGCCGGCGCGTCGGTCTGCTCCGGCTGGTTGAGCGGGGCGACCCGGCGCCGGCTGGCCCGCTTGCGGGCCGGCGGCCGTGCCTCGGCGGTGCTGTCGGTGCTGGTGTCGGCGGTGTCGCCGGCCGGCTGTGAACCGGTCCGTTCGACGCCCTCGGGCTCGTTCTCGAGCATGGACGTTCTCCAGTTCTGGCTGCCCCGGGCGCGGGTGAGCGCTGCCACGCAGGGTCGCCGCAAAGTGTTTCCGCCGGGCGCGCGAGGTGCGCGACCGCCGAAGTCTGCCTGCTTGGAACACTGACCGTCGGTCAGTGTTCACCGATGGCTGCCCCGTCGCGATCCGCATCCAACGGATCCACGATCTCGCCCTGCGCGGTCAGCGTGCCCTGTGCCAGCCGGATCACCCTCGGGGCGACCGGCGGCTCCAGGGCGGCCACCACGCGGAGGCCGGAAAGGACGTCATCGGGCCGTACGGACGGGGTGACCTGCCGCACGACCAGTTCGAGTATCGCACACGGTACGGCCGGTGCCCCGGAAGGCGTCTCGGACGCGGGCACGACATCGATGCTGATGACCGCCGCGCGCGCGTCGAAGGTCCGCCGCCCCTGCTTGGTCATCCGCTCGACCTGGATCTCCTCGGCGGCGGTGAAGGCGGCCACGGCCTGCTCCAGCAGCGCCGGGTCGACCTCGGGCAGCTCGATCCGCCAGTGCGAGGCCTCGATCCGATCGGCCAGGCTGCCACCCCCGGCCACCACCGCGTCGAGCACGTCGAGCCCCGGTGAGAGCGCGGCGTCCAGGGCGGCCCGCAGCTGGGCCGGGTCGACCGGCTCGCGGAGACCGATCTCCAGGTACTCGGCCTCGCTGGCCACCCCGGTGGGCGCGGCGCTGGCGTACGAGATCTTGGGGTGCGGGGTGAAGCCCTGGGAGAAGGCGATCGGTACGCCGGCCCGGCGCAGCGCGCGCTCGAAGGCCCGGGCGAAGTCCCGGTGCGAGGTGAACCGCAGCGGTCCGCGCTTGGCGTACCGGATCCGGACGCGCTGGACGACGGGCGCCTGCCCGCCCTCCGGCTGTGGTTTCTTGCTGATCGTCGTGCTCCTCGGTCTCAGCATCGATTGATCATGAAGTTGTCACCGGCGACGCGCGGTGCCCGTGACAATAGCTTCATGATCACCGGAGCGGGGCGGGCGGCTGGCCGCCCGCCCCGGGGGCGTCACTGCTGGGCGCCGGACGGGACCTTCAGGCCGGAACCACCGATCGGGGTCAACGGGAGGAGCTTCTTCCCGGTGGGGCCGATCTGGATCTCGGTGTCCATCGACGGACAGACGCCGCAGTCGAAGCACGGGGTCCACCGGCAGTCGTCCTGCTCGTACTCCGACATCGAGTCCTGCCAGTCCTGCCAGAGCCAGTCCTTGTCCAGGCCCGAGTCCAGGTGGTCCCAGGGCAGGACCTCCAGCTGGTCCCGCTCCCGGGTGGTGTACCAGTCGAGGTCCACGCCGAAGGCCGGCAGCACCTCGGCGGCCGCCTCCACCCAGCGCTGGTACGAGAAGTGCTCGCTCCAGCCGTCGAACCGGCCGCCGTTCTCCCAGACCTTGCGGATCACCGCGCCGACCCGGCGGTCACCGCGGCTGAGCAGGCCCTCGATCAGCGACGGCTCGCCGTCGTGGTAGCGGTAGCCGATCGCCCGGCCCAGCGAGCGGTCGGAGTTGATCGCCTGCTTGAGCAGCTTGAGCCGGTGGTCGATGACCTCCGGGGTCGCCATGGACGCCCACTGGAACGGGGTGTGCGGCTTCGGCACGAACCCACCGATGGAGACGGTGCAGCGGATGTCCTTGGACCCGGTGGCGGCGCGGCCGGCCTTGATCACTTCGTGCGCCATGTCCGCGATCTCGAGGACGTCCTCGTCGGTCTCGGTGGGCAGGCCGCACATGAAGTAGAGCTTCACCTGCCGCCAGCCGTTGGTGTACGCGGTGACCACGGTGCGGATGAGGTCTTCCTTCGACACCATCTTGTTGATCACCTTGCGGATCCGCTCCGACCCGCCCTCCGGGGCGAAGGTCAGGCCGGTGCGCCGGCCGTTGCGGGACAGCTCCTGGGCCAGGTCGATGTTGAACGCGTCCACCCGGGTCGACGGCAGCGAGAGCGAGACGTTCGTGCCCTCGTACTGCTGGGCGAGGCCGGAGCACATGTCGCCGATCTCGGAGTGGTCGGCCGACGACAGCGACAGCAGGCCCACCTCGTGGAAGCCGGAGAACTCCAGGCCGTCGCGGACCATCTGGCCGACCGTGGTGATCGACCGCTCCCGCACCGGGCGGGTGATCATGCCGGCCTGACAGAACCGACAGCCCCGGGTGCAGCCCCGGAAGATCTCCACCGCGTACCGCTCGTGGACCGTCTCGGCCAGCGGCACCAGGGGCTTCTTCGGGTACGGCCAGGCGTCCAGGTCCATGGTCGTGCGCTTGTGCACCCGGAACGGCACGTCCGCCCGGTTCGGCACGACCCGCTGGATCCGGCCGTCGGGCAGGTAGTCCACGTCGTAGAAGCGTGGCACGTAGACGCTCTCCGTGCGGGCCAGCCGCAGCAGCAGCTCGTCCCGCCCGCCGGGGGAACCCTCGGCCTTCCACTCCCGGACGATCGTCGTGATCTCCAGGACCGCCTCCTCGCCGTCGCCGAGTACGGCGGCGTCGACGAAGTCGGCGATCGGCTCCGGGTTGAACGCGGCGTGCCCGCCGGCCACGATCACCGGGTCGGCGTCGGTGCGGTCGGCGGCCAGCATCGGGATGCCGGCCAGGTCGATCGCGGTGAGCAGGTTGGTGTAGCCCAGCTCGGTGGAGAACGAGACGCCGAACACGTCGAAGTCGCGCACCGAGCGGTGCGCGTCGACGGTGAACTGCGGCACGCCGTGGGCGCGCATCAGCTTCTCCAGGTCCGGCCAGACCGCGTACGTCCGCTCGGCGAGCACGTCGGGCAGCTCGTTGAGCACCTCGTAGAGGATCTGCACGCCCTGGTTGGGCAGGCCCACCTCGTACGCGTCGGGATACATCAGCGCCCAGCGGACGGTGGCCGCGTCCCAGTCCTTGACCACCGCACCCAGCTCGCCACCGACGTACTGGATGGGCTTGGTCACCTGGGGCAGCAGCGGCTCAAGCTGGGGCCAGACGGAGTTCGCCGCGGCGGGGCGCGGCGTCGTGGACGGGACGCTCATGATGCCCAAGGGTACGCGCCCGCCCGCCGGGCACCGCGCCGCACCGCCCGCCGGATCGCCGCCCATGCCGGGAGGAACCGGACCACCGGCGGTCAGCCGCGACCCGGGCGGCGGGGCGGCCGACGCCGACGTACGCCCTCGCTGGTCAGCGCGTGGTACACGATCATGACGACGATGCCGATCACCCCGACCAGCGGGCTGACGAACCAGCCCAGCGCGCCGCTGAACAGGTAGAGCACCATCCCGGTGACCGGGCGGACCCGCTGGGTGGCGACATACGCGGCGGAGATCCCCTCCCCAAGCAGCTCCGGACGTCGGTGCAGATAACTGAAGAAGGCGAGCCAGGGCGCGGACATCGCCGCCGCGGTCAGCACGTAGAGCAGCACGGCCACCCGCCGGTCGTGGTCGTTCCCGCCGTGGTCGAAGGCGTCGGCGAGCACCGCGGTCGGGAACGGGATGACGACCACGCCGAGCAGCAGCCAGAGGTTGATCCAGTTCAGGCCGAGCGTGGCCCCCCGGATCAGCCGCAGCAGCGTGTGGTGGTTGAGCCAGATCACCCCGATGTAGCCGAAGGAGACCAGGAAGGCGACGTACACCGGGAGTTCCTCGACCAGGCCGTCGAACAGCTCCCCCGACCGGTGGGCGGGCACCCGGAGCTCGATCACCAGCAGGGTGATGACGATGGCGAAGACCCCGTCGCTGAACCCGGTCATCCGGCCGACGTCGCCCACCGGGGACGTACCGGCCTCGCCCGCTGCGGACATGCGCCGAGACTAGGCGTGACCGTCCGGACACCGCTGGTGGCGCGCCGGGGCGGCCGGGCGGTGGACCCGTCCGGGGCCGGTCACCGGCCCCGGGCGGGCGTCCCGCGTCGACCGCGCTCCCGGCGGTCCGGAAGACGCCGTCCGGGGAGCCACCGCCGCCGGTCCGCCGGGCCTGCCTGGTCCCACCCGGGCACCCGCCACCCTCCGCCGTCACCATGGCGGGCGGGCGGACAGCCGGGTTGGGCGGCGGTGGCAGGGCGGTACTAACCTCGCATCCGGCGCGAGAGGAGATTGCCGCGATGTCGCAGCCGCAGCCGGGAGCAGACCGGCCGGGCGACGGGGGCACCCCGGTCACGGGCCGGGACCGGGATCGGGCGGTCACCGACCAGCCCGTACCGCCGTCCGCCGCGCCTCCCACGGGCCCGGACGGCACCCCCACGCCGCCCACGGACGCCCCGGCCGCGACCGGCGACGCCGCGCTGCCCGTGCCCGGCGACCAACCCACGCCGGACGACGACCGGACCGACGGCGACCGGGCGGACCCGGCCGGTACGACGGCCGATGACGGGAAGCTGGGCGCGACCGCCGCGACTGACGCGGCCGACGACGACGCGCCGGCCGCCGAGGACGAGATCCAGGTCACCGACGACGACCTCCGAACCACCGGTCCCGAGACCCCGGCCGCGACCGGCGCCCCGGCCGGCGACGGCGACGCGGCGACCGCGACCGGCGACGGCCCGGCGACGACCAACGGGGCCGGAACGACCCCGGCCGGTCCGGCCGTCGCGACCACCCCGCCTCCCGTCACCCCGGCCCGCGGCTCCGCCACCGTCCCGATCCGCGCCGAGCCGGCCCCACCACCCGACCCGACCCGGGTAACGAGCCGGCCAGACCCGACCCGCGTGGACGCCCGGCCAGACCCGACCCGGGTGGAGACCCGGCCGGAGCCGGCGGCCCCGCGGTGGAGCGGCTCGGCGGCCGTCCCGCCACCGCCGCCCCGCAAGCGCGGTTGGGGCGAGTCGGCCGAGCCCACCCCGCTCCCGCCGCCCGCGCCGGAGCACCAGGTTCCGGTCGACCCGTGGGCGGGCGCCGACACCAGCGGCTGGGAGCTGCACTCGGCCGACTTCCCGGCCCTGCCGCCGACGCTCCCCTACCCGGCGCAGCCGCACACGCTGCCCTACCCGGCGCCGCCGGC
The DNA here is from genome assembly GCF_045207895.1 of Micromonospora sp. NBC_00898. Taxonomy (NCBI): domain Bacteria; kingdom Bacillati; phylum Actinomycetota; class Actinomycetes; order Micromonosporales; family Micromonosporaceae; genus Micromonospora; species Micromonospora sp. NBC_00898. Next base: position 24,371 of record NZ_CP108775.1, on the reverse strand, counting down.
CGCCCCGCCGCCGGTCGTGCCCGCGCCGGTCGCCGCCCGTCCGGTGTCGCCGCCACCGGCGCCGGTGTCCCCGCCGCCGCCCGCGCCGGCCCGACCGCCGAAGCAGCGCCGCCGGTCGGCCCCGCCCCCGGCCGCCCCACCGCCGGACTGGCGGGCGCCGAAGGGGTACGTCCCGGTCCCGGTCCGCCGCCGGCGGCGCTGGCCGTGGCTGCTGCTGCTCACCGTCGCCTGCTGCTGCGGCGTCCCGCTCTGGTGGGCCCAGCCGCTCTCCGCCCAGTACCCGGCCAGCGCGGCGCTGCCGGACCAGGTCGCCGGCCTGCGGCTGCGCGAGGACGAGCGCAGCCAGGCCACCGCCGAGCGGTTGAAGACCGAGGTACGCCAGGCCCACCTGCTCGCCGAGGACACCTTCGCGGGTGTCTACGCCACGAACGACGGCAAGCGGGTGACGGTCTTCGGCGGCACGGGCTTCCGGTTCAGCCCGGAGTCCGACGCGAAGGCGGAGATCGCCCGGCTCACCGAGCGGTACGCGCTCGACCCCGCGGTGCCGGTGGAGACCGGTGTCCGGGGCCGGTACGAGCGCTGCGCGGTGGGCCGCGCCGACGGTGACGCGGTGGTGGTCTGCACCTCGGTCGACCATGGCAGCCTCGCCACCGGCGTCTTCACCCGGCTGTCGGTGGACGACAGCGGCGCCCTGCTGGACACGTTGCGCCAGCAGATCATCACCCCGGAGCAGTCCTGACCCTCACGTTCCGCAGTGTTTCAAATACATAAAGTCCTCGTTTGGTGCGACCGCATAACCGGCTGAGGGCTCACAATCGGGACATGTCGCGGCGTTGGCTGTTCGCCGATCAGCTGGGGCCGCACTTCCTCGACGACCGGCGACAGCCGGTCCTGCTGATCGAGTCGAAGGCGGTCTTCCGTCGCCGCGTCTACCACCGCCAGAAGGCCCACCTGATCCTCTCCGCGCTGCGGCACCGCGCCGCCGAGCTCGGCGACCAGGCGATCTTCCTGCGCGCCGAGACGTACGGGCAGGCGTTGAAGAAGGTCCGCGAGCCGCTGGAGATCTGCCATCCCACCTCGCGGCGGGCCCTGGCGTTCGTCCGCGGCCTGGACCAGGTCACCGTGCTGCCGGCGCGGGGCTTCGCGACCAGCCTCGAGGACTTCGCCGACTGGGCGGACGGCCGCCGGGGCGCGCTGCGGATGGAGGCGTTCTACCGGTTCGCCCGGGAGCACCACGGGGTGCTGCTGGACGGCGGCGAGCCGGTCGGCGGCCGGTGGAGCCTGGACGTCGAGAACCGGGAACCGCCGCCGAAGGACGGGAAGATCGACGTGCCGGCGCCGCCGATGCCGAAGGAGGACGACATCGACGCCGAGGTCCGGGCCGACCTGAACCGTTGGGAGCGGGAGGGGATCCGGTTCGTCGGCCGGGACGGGCCGCGCCGGTTCCCGGCGACCACGAAGGAGGCCAAGGCCCGGCTGCGGCACTTCCTCCGGCACCGGCTCGCCGCGTTCGGCCCGTACGAGGACGCGATGCTGTCGACCGACCCGTGGCTGGCGCACAGCATGCTGTCGTCGTCGTTCAACCTGGGCCTGCTGGACCCGGTGGAGGCGGTCCGCGGCGCCGAGCAGGCGTACCGCATCCAGGGCGCGCCGCTGGCCAGCGTGGAGGGCTTCGTCCGGCAGATCATGGGCTGGCGCGACTACATCTGGCACACCTACTGGTACTTCGAGCCGACCTGGCGCAACAGCAACAAACTGGGCGCGCGGCGGCCGCTGCCGGACTGGTGGAACGACCTGGACGCCGACGCGGTCGAGGCGCACTGCCTCTCCGACGTGCTCGCCGGGGTGCGGGACCGGGCCTGGGTGCACCACATCCCCCGGCTGATGGTGCTCGGCAACTACGCTCTCCAACGCGGCTTCCGCCCGGCGGAGCTGGTCGAGTGGTTCCACACCCGCTTCGTGGACGGGTACGAGTGGGTGATGACCGCCAACGTGGTCGGCATGAGCCAGTACGCCGACCTGGGCCGGATCACCACCAAGCCGTACGTCTCCGGCGGCTCGTACATCAACCGGATGAGCGACTACTGCAGCGGCTGCCGGTACGACCCGCGCAAGCGCCTCGGCGAGGACGCCTGCCCGTTCACCGCCGGCTACTGGGCCTTCCTGTCCGGCAACCGGGACCGCATCCCGAGCAACGCCCGGATGGCCCGCACCATGAAGCAGATGGACCGCCTCGCCGACCTCGACGCGGTGGTCGACCAAGAGAAACGCCGGGGCAGCGACCCGCCGTGACGGCACCGTGAAGCCGGCGCGGCGGGACCGCCGCCGCCCGGGGTCAGGACTCGGTCGGCGCCTCGCCGTCGACCGGCCCGCGGGCGCGCGGCGGGGCGTAGCGCGGCACGTACTCCTGGCCGGTCAGCTTCTGGATCTCGGCCATCAGCTCGTCGGTCATCGCCCGCAGCGAGGTCCGGTCGTCCGACCGGCCGGTGAAGTCCAGCGGCTTGCCGAACCGGATGCTGATCTCGGCCCGGCCGGGCCGGGGCACCCGGGTTCCGATGGGCTGCGCCTTGTCGGTGCCGGTCACGCCGACCGGGATGATCGGCACGCCGGCCGCCACGGCCAGCCGGGCCGCGCCGGTCCGCCCCCGGTAGAGCCGGCCGTCGGGCGAGCGGGTCCCCTCCGGGTAGACGGCGACGAGGTCACCGGCCTTGAGCACCGGGATGGCGGCGTCGAACGCCGACAGCGCCGCCCGGCCGCCGGCCCGCTCGACCGGGATGGCGCCCAGCCCGGTGAGCACGAACTTGGAGAAGGTGCCCTTCACGCCGGTGCCGTTGAAGTACTCCGACTTGGCCCAGAAGGCCAGGTGCCGGGGAACGACGGTGCCGAGCAGAAGCTCGTCGGCGACGGAGAGGTGGTTGCCCGCGAAGATCGCACCACCGGTCGCCGGAATGTGCTCCAACCCCTCCACGTGCGGACGGAAGGCCAACCGGAGCGTGGGCGCCACGATGAGCTTGCCGATGGTGTAGAGCAGGGGCACTGGTCCTCCGGCGGTCGTACGTGAACAGGCGATGTCACGGTAGCGGACGGTCCCATGCCGACCTGATCGGGTCGCCGGGCCGCCCGGGTGGTGGTCCGGCGGCGCGCACGCCGCCGGACCACCCGTCACCACCTCATACCCGCCGGACGACCACCGTCACCCGCTCGCCCTCGCCGGCCTCACCGGCGAAGCCGTCGGCGCCGTCGACCCCGTCGGCGAAGTCGATGGTGTCGGCCAGCACCTCCCGGGCCACGAAGTCGGTGTACGCGGACACCGCGGCCCGGACCTCCTCGGAGGCCGACAGCGACACCACGATCCGGTCGGAGACGTCCAGGTCGGCGTCCCGGCGGGCCTGCTGCACCACCCGGACCACGTCCCGGGCCAGCCCCTCGGCGGCCAGCTCCGGGGTGACCTCGGTGTCCAGCACGACCACGCCCTCACCGCCGGGCAGCGGCGCGGAGTGCTCCGCGTCGGCGGCGACCAGGCGCAGCTCGTACTCGCCCTCGGCGAGGGTGACCCCGGCGGCGACCGGGGCGCCGTCGACCAGCTCCCACTCCCCCGCCTTGACCGCCTTGATGACCTGCTGGACCTGCTTGCCGACCCGCGGGCCGAGCGCCCGGGGCACCACGGTCAGCACCTGCTGGCAGTACGCCGACACCTCCTCGGAGAACTCCACCGCCTTGACGTTGACCTCGTCGGCGACCAGGTCGGCGAAGGGCCGGAGCTGGTCGGCGACGGGCGAGGCCACGGTCAGCTTCGACAGCGGCAGCCGGACCCGCAGGCCCTTCGCCTTGCGCAGCGACAGGGCCGCCGAGGCGACCGCCCGCACGTTGTCCATCGCGGACACCAGCTCGCGGTCGGCTGGGAACTCCGCGGCCTCCGGCCAGTCGGTCAGGTGCACCGACCGCTCGCCGGTGAGGCCGCGCCAGATCTCCTCCGCGGTCAGCGGCGCCAGCGGCGCCACCACCCGGCAGAGCGTCTCCAGCACCGTCGACAGCGTGTCGAACGCCTCGGCGTCGCCGGACCAGAACCGGTCCCGCGAGCGGCGCACGTACCAGTTGGTCAGCGCGTCCAGGTAGGACCGGACGGTGGCGCAGGCGCCGGAGATGTCGTACGCCTCCATCTGCGCCTGGACCGTCGACACCAGCTCGTTCGTCTTCGCCAACACGTACCGGTCGAGCAGGTGCGTCGAGTCGGTGCGCCGGCGAGCGGTGTAGCCGTCCGCGTTGGCGTAGAGCGAGAAGAAGTACCAGACGTTCCACAGCGGCAGCAGCACCTGCCGGACGGCGTCCCGGATGCCCGCCTCGGTGACCGCCATGTCCCCGCCGCGCAGCACCGGCGAGGACATCAGCATCCAGCGCATCGCGTCCGAGCCGTACGCGTCGAAGACGTGGTACACGTCCGGATAGTTGCGCAGGCTCTTGGACATCTTGCGGCCGTCGGAGCCGAGCAGGATGCCGTGGCTGAGGCAGTTGCGGAACGCCGGCCGGTCGAACAGCGCGGTGGCCAGCACGTGCATGGTGTAGAACCAGCCCCGGGTCTGCCCGATGTACTCGACGATGAAGTCGCCCGGGTAGTGGTGCTCGAACCAGTCGGCGTTCTCGAACGGGTAGTGCACCTGGGCGAACGGCATCGAGCCGGACTCGAACCAGCAGTCCAGCACCTCCGGCACCCGGCGCATCATCGACTTGCCGGTCGGGTCGTCCGGGTTGGGGCGGACCAGCTCGTCCACCGCCGGCCGGTGCAGGTCGGTCAGGCGTACGCCGAAGTCCCGCTCGATGTCGGCCAGCGAGCCGTACACGTCCAGGCGCGGGTAGTTCGGGTCGTCGGAGCGCCACACCGGGATCGGCGAGCCCCAGAACCGGTTCCGGCTGATCGACCAGTCGCGGGCGTTGGCCAGCCACTTGCCGAACGAGCCGTCCTTGATGTGCCCCGGGGTCCAGTTGATCTGCTGGTTCAGCTCGACCATCCGGTCCTTGAACTTCGTCACCGCGACGAACCACGACGACACCGCCTTGTAGACCAGCGGGGTGTCGCAGCGCCAGCAGTGCGGGTAGGAGTGGGTGTAGGTGTCCTGCTTGAGCACCACCCCCCGCTCCTTGAGCCCCCGGATCACCGGCTTGTTGACGTCGAAGACCTGCTCGCCCTGATACGGCGGGACCAGCGCGGTGAACCTCGTGTGATCGTCCACGGTGACGATGGTGGGGATGCCGGCGGCGTTGCAGACGTTCTGGTCGTCCTCGCCGAAGGCGGGGGCCAGGTGGACGATCCCGGTGCCGTCCTCGGTGGTGACGAAGTCCGCGCCGAGCACCTGGTACGCGTTCTCCCCGGCCTGGTCGACCAGGAAGTCGTACAGCGGGGTGTAGCGGCGCCCGACCAGGTCGCGGCCGTACACCGTGCCGACCTGCTCGAACCCCTCCAGCTCCTTGGCGTACGCGCCGAGCCGCGCCGAGCCCACGACGTAGCGGGAACCGTCGCGGTCCAGCACCGCGTACTCGATGTCCGGGCCGACGGCGAGCGCCAGGTTCGACGGCAGGGTCCACGGCGTGGTGGTCCAGACGCCGAGGTTGACCGGCCCGCGCACCAGCTCCGGGGCGCTGTCGTCCGGGGTCAGGCCGAGCCAGACCGACAGGGTCGGGTCGTGCCGGTCCTTGTAGACGTCGTCCATCCGGGTCTCGGTGTTCGACAGCGGCGTCTCGCAGCGCCAGCAGTACGCCAGCACCCGGAAGCCCTCGTAGACCAGACCCTTGTCGTGCAGGGTCTTGAAGGCCCACATGACGCTTTCCATGTAGTCCAGGTCGAGGGTCTTGTAGTCGTTGGCGAAGTCGACCCAGCGGGCCTGCCGGGTGACGTACCGCTCCCAGTCCTGGGTGAACTCCAGCACCGAGGTGCGGCAGGCCTCGTTGAACCGGGCCACGCCGAGGTCGAGGATCTCCCCCTTGCTGGTGATGCCGAGCTGCTTCTCGGCGACCACCTCGGCGGGCAGGCCGTGGCAGTCCCAGCCGAAGCGCCGCTCGACGTGCCGGCCACGCATGGTCTGGTAGCGCGGCACCACGTCCTTGACGTAACCGGTGAAGAGGTGGCCGTAGTGCGGCAGGCCGTTGGCGAAGGGCGGGCCGTCGTAGAAGACGTACTCGTTCTTGCCGTCCGTCCCGGCGGGGCGGGCCTCGACGCTGGCCTCGAAGGTCTTGTCGGCCGTCCAGTGCTCCAGGACCCGGCGCTCGACCGCGGGCAGGTCCGGGCTCGCCGGGACACCGGCGGCGGTCGGGTCGTGCAACGGATAGGCCATCGGGGGTCGCTCTCCTCGCGCAGCTCACTCATCTGTGGTCTGCGAGGACGAGCCCTTTCCGGTACGCCGTCCGGCGCTCCGGGTCAGGCCCGCGGTACCACCCCGCTTGACGGTCAAGGTGCGACCGCCCGCTCGTTGGCCGGCTGTGACGGGCCGTCCCGTCCGGTTCTACTGGGCCGGTCACCCGGCTGTTCTTCCGGAGGCTCGCCGGTGATGGCCGGGTCGTCGCCTGTGTGCCGCCAAGCGTACTCGATCGGGTACGGAGATCGCCGCCGAGTAATCTCGGCGGGTGATCCGGATCGAGTTGGACGAGCCGACACTGGCTCGTACCCGGATCGCCACCAGCCCGCTCTGGGAGGCGATCACCAGCCTCTACCTGCTGCACCGGCATCCCGACGAGGCACCCTGGCCGTACACGGGGTGGGCCCGGCACGCGCGCCGGATGCTGGCCGAGGTGCCCGAGACCCGTCCGGCGCGCCTCTTCTTCGTCGCCGGCGCACGCTCCCCGGACTTCCTCACCCCGATCCCACCGGGCCCCGCCCCCACCATCGAGCAGGAACTGGCCGCGCTGCGGGCGACCCCGCCCGAGGTGGTCGCCGCGCAGATCCCGAACTACCACCGGCCGGACGACCTGCCGGAGTGGCTGCGACCGTTCGTCGACGACCCGACCCGGGCGTTCGGCCGGCTGGCCGACGGGCTCGCCGCGTACTGGGAGGCGGCGATCGCGCCCTGGTGGCCGGCGATGCGGGCGGCGCTCGACGAGGAGGTACTGCACCGGGCCCGGTCCCTCGCCGCCGACGGGCCGGACGCGCTCCTGGCCGACCTGCACGAGCGGGTGCGCTGGGAGCGACCGGTGCTCACCCTGGTCAAGCCGCCGGAGCAGCATTTCAGCGCGGTGGACCAGCGGCTGCTGCTGATCCCACTGATCTTCTCCCGGGGCGCGCTCGCCTGCTCCACCGACGACGCCGAGGTGGTCGCCGTCTCGTACCAGGCCCGGGGTGCGGTGCTGCTGGCGGACGGCACGCCGGCTCCGGCGGAGCCCGCCGCGCCCGCCACCGACCGGCTGGCCATCCTGGTCGGCCGGGGACGCGCGGGGGTGCTGCGGGCGCTGACCCGCCCGGCCACCACCGCCGGGCTCGCCGCCACCCTGGGCCTGGCGCCGAGCACCGTCTCGGAGCACCTCGCCGCGCTGCTCGCCGCCGGTGTGGTGCACCGCCGCCGGGTCGGCCGGCGGGTGCTGTACGGGCTGGAACCCGCCGGTCTGGCCCTGGTCCGCCTGATCGGCGCGGAGGCCGCGACCGCCTCGGCCTGAGGATTCGGCCAACGCCGAATTCGTTTCCCCGTCCCGCCCCGGCTCCCTAGATTCGCCGGCATGAGCGAGTACGCGATCGAGGCGGCCGGGCTGCGCCGCACCTACCGCAGCCGAACAGGGTGGCTACGACCCCAGCGCCGGGAGGTGGAAGCGGTCCGCGGCGTCGACCTGACGGTCGGCAACGGGGAGCTGTTCGGCCTGCTCGGGCCGAACGGCGCGGGCAAGACCACCACCATCAAGCTGCTGAACACGCTGCTCATCCCGACCGCCGGCACTGCCCGGATCTGCGGTCACGACGTGGTGGCCGAGACCCGGGAGGTACGCCGCCGGATCGGGTACGTCTTCGGCGGCGACCGGGGCCTGTACGACCGGCTCTCCGCCCGGGACAACCTGCGCTACTTCGCCGAGCTGTACGGCGTGCCCGGGCGGGAGCAGAAGCGGCGGATCGCCGAGCTGCTGGAGCTGGTCCGGCTCACCGGCCGGGAGGACGAGCGGGTGGAGGGCTACTCGCGGGGCATGCGGCAGCGGCTGCACATCGCCCGCGGCCTGCTGCACCGCCCGCAGGTGCTCTTCCTCGACGAGCCGTCGATCGGGGTGGACCCGGTGGCCGCCCGGGAGCTGCGGCAGACCGTCGCCGACCTGGCCGCCACCGGCACCACCGTGCTGCTGACCACCCACTACATGGCCGAGGCGGACGAGCTCTGCGGCCGGATCGCGGTGATCGCGAACGGCACCATCCAGGCCCTCGGCACGCCGGCGGAGCTGCGACACCACGCCGACGGCCGCCAGGTGCTGGAGGTCGAGGCGTACGGGGTGGGCGACGCCCAGCTCGCCGCGATCCACGCCCTGCCCGGGGTACGCGAGGCGAGCGTGACCGTCGCCGGGGCGGCGCAGGTGCTGACCGTGCAGTCCGACGCGGGGGTGGACGTGCAGGCCGACGTGCTGCGGGAGCTGGACGGCGTCCGGCTGGGCCGGGTCACCGCCCGGCAGCCCACCCTGGAGGACGCGTACGTGGCGATCGTCAACCGGGTCGCCGCGCAGGCCCGCCCGGTCGAGGCGGTGGCCGCGTGAGGACGCTGCGGATGATCGCGGTGGGCGCGCTGCTGCACGCCAAGCAGCTCAGCCGCTCCCCGTTCGAGATCGCGACCGCGCTGATCGTGCCGGTGGTGCAGGCGACCCTGGCGGTCTACCTGTTCCGGGCCGGCGGCGAACCGGGCCGGCTGCTGGAGGCCGCGGTCGGCGCGGGCCTGATGGGGGTCTGGTCGTCGGTGCTCTTCGGTTCCGGCGGCGCGATCCAGGGCCAGCGCTGGCAGGGCACCCTGGAGATGATCATGCTGGCGCCGCGCCCGCCCGCGCTGATGATCCTGCCGATCACCCTGGCCACCGCGCTCACCGGCACGTACGCGATGCTCGCCACCCTGCTCTGGGGCCGGGTGCTGTACGGCATCCCGCTGAACTTCGCGCACCCGGTCCTCTTCCTGGTCGCGGTCCCCGGCTGCGTGCTCGGCCTGGGCATGTTCGGCCTGCTGCTGGCCTCCACCTTCGTGCTGATGCGTAACGCGAACGCGCTGACCAACACGCTGGAGTACCCGATCTGGCTGGTCTCCGGGATGCTGGTGCCGCTCACCGTGCTGCCCGGCTGGACCGGCCCGATCGCCGCCGCGCTGCCCACCACCTGGGGCGCCCGGGCGGTCCGTGAGGCGGCCACCGGCGGGCCGGTCTGGCCCTCCCTCGGCATCTGCCTGGCGATCAGCCTCGGCTGCCTGGCCGTGGGCGCGCTGATGATGACCTACGTCGAGCGACGGGCCCGCGCCGCGGCGACCCTCGCGCTGGCCTGAGGAGACGACGATGACGGCACTCTTCCGGCTGATCGGTGTGGGCGGTGTGATCGCCTACCGGGCCCTGTTCAACTGGACCACCCCGGCGATGTTCATCGGCTCGCTGCTGGTCGGCCCGATCTTCCAACTGCTCTTCTTCGCCTACCTGGGCCGCCAGCTCGGCGTCGCCGACGACCGGTTCTACATCGTCGGCAACGCGGTGCTCGCCGCCTCGCTGTCCTGCGTCTTCGGCGGCACGATGGCGGTGGCCAACGAGCGCCGCTTCGGCACCCTCGGCCACGTGCTGCTGTCGCCGCGCAGCCGGACCGCCGTCTTCCTCGGCCGGGCCCTCCCGTACGCCGGCAACGGCCTGCTGATCGCGGTGAGCACGCTCACCGTCGGCTCGCTCCTGCTCGGCCTGCGGATGCCCGTCGACGCCCTGCCCGGCCTGCTGCTGACCCTGGCGGTGGGCTCGCTGGCCTGCGGCTTCTTCGGCCTCACCCTGGGCGCGGTGGGACTGCGGTTCCGGGACGTCTGGGTGGTCTCCAACGTCTCGGTGGCGCTGCTGCTCCTGCTGACCGGGGTGAACGTTCCCGCCGCCGGGCTGCCGGCCTGGATGCGCGCGGTCGGCGAGGTGCTGCCCATCACCCATGCCGCCCGGGCGGCCCGCCACCTGGCGGTCGGCGACGGCTTCGCGGCCGCCGCCCCGGACCTCACTGCCGAACTCGCCGTCGGCGCCGGCTACGCCGTGCTGGCCGCCGTCCTCCTGAAGGTCTTCGAGGCCGAAAGCCGCCGCCGAGCCTCCCTGGACACCCTCTGACCCCACCCACCCCAGTCCGGTGATCATGAAGTTGTTGTCACGACACGCCGCGGTCGCCGACAACAACTTCATGATCAACCGCGAGGCGGGCGGGCCCATGACGACCGTCACAGCCGGGTGGCGTCACACCGCCGGCACCGTCGCCCGTCGTACGGGTGTATCCGTTCAACGAGGGAGGCCAGGATGAGTCGGATCGACATGGCGGCGGTGGCGCCGGAGGCGTACCGGGCGGTGCTGGGGCTGGAGAAGTACGTCCAGACCAACGTCGACCACACGGTGCTGGAGCTGGTGAAGCTGCGGGCGTCGATGCTCAACGGCTGCTCCTTCTGCGTGGACATGCACAGCCGGGACGCGCTCGCCGCGGGCGAGTCCAGCCGGCGGCTCTTCGCGGTCGCCGCCTGGCGGGAGGCGCCCTTCTTCGACGAGCGGGAGCGGACCGCGCTGGCGCTGACCGACGCGGTCACCCGGCTCGGCGAGCACGGCGTGCCGGACGAGGTCTGGGACGCCGCCGCCAAGGTGTGGTCGGAGAAGGAGCTGGCCGACTTGGTCGTCGCGATCGCCACAATCAACGTGTGGAACCGGATCGCGGTGACCAGCCGGACCGAACCGCCGACCGAGGTGTGACCGGAACCGCGCCGTGGCAGGCGGCCTACGCGCTGCAGGCGCACCGGCCGATGCTGCTCGGGCTGGCGTACCGGCTGCTGGGCAGCCTGCACGACGCGGAGGACGTGCTCCAGGAGGCGTACCTGCGCTGGCTCGGCGCCGACCGGGAGTCGGTCGCCGAGCCGCGCCGGTACCTGTCCCGGGTGGTGACCCGGCTGGCGCTGGACCGCCTGCGGGCCCGGCAGGCCGCCCGGGAGACGTACATCGGGCCGTGGCTGCCCGAGCCGGTGCCGACCGCACCGTCCCCGTTCGGCCCGCTGGACAGCGCCGAACTGCGCGACTCGCTCTCCACCGCGCTGCTGCACCTGCTGGAACGGCTCACCCCGCCGGAGCGCGCGGTCTACGTGCTGCACACCGCGTTCGCGCTGCCGTACGCCGAGATCGGCGACATCCTGGACCGGTCGGCGGCCGACTGCCGGCAGCTGCACCACCGGGCGGCCGCCCGGATCGCCGACGGTCGCCGGCGGTTCACCGCCGGCCCGGCCGAGCAGCGGCGGCTGCTGGACGCCTTCCTGGCCGCCTCCCGCGACGGCAACCTGACGCGGTTGACCGAGCTGGTGGCGTCCGACGCAGTCTCCTGGAACGACGGGGGCGGCGCCGTCCGGGCGGCGCGCAACCCGGTGCGCGGCGCGGACCGGATCGCCCGCTTCTTCGCCGGCCTCTACGGCCGGGGACGCCCCATCGAGGCGGCCCCTGCCGAGCTCAACGGCGGGCCGGCGCTGGTGCTCCGCTGGTCCGACGGGACCCGCTACACGCTGGCCGTCGCGGCTGCGGACGGCCGGATCACCGACCTCTACCTGGTCGGCAACCCGGCGAAGCTGTCCCGGCTGCCCGGCTGAGCACACGGAACGGCCCCAACCCCGGTCCGGGGTCGGGGCCGTCGATGGCTCAGCCCAGCTCGGGGAACCAGAGGGCGAGCTCGCGCTTCGCGCTGTCGATCGAGTCGGAGGCGTGCACCAGGTTCTCCCGATTGGACAGGGAGAGGTCGCCCCGGATGGTGCCGGCGACGGCCTTGCGGCCGTCGGTGCTGCCGATCATGCCGCGCACCACCTCGATCACCTCGTCGCCGGAGAGCACCAGGGCGACCAGCGGGCCGCTGGTCATGAAGGTCTTCAGCGGCGGGTAGAACGGCTTGTCGACGTGCTCCGCGTAGTGCAGGTCGGCGAAGTCGCCGTCCATCGTCCGGGTCACCATCGCGTCGATCCGCAGGCCCTTGCGCTCGAAGCGGGACACGATCTCGCCGACCAGACCACGGCGGACCGCGTCGGGCTTGATCAGTACGAGCGTGCGCTCATCGGCGCTGCTGCTGGACACGCTGGGTTCCTCCTGTGCGCGGAAGCCGGTCGGGCTGGGTAGGTTCAGCCTAGCGACCCGGTCCCGGCGTCGGCGCGGCGGCTGCTCTTCCCCTCGGTCGCCGATCCGGCCTAGCCTGGCCCTAGACCCCTGGGAGGTCCACTGTGGCGAACGGCGGGAACCGACCCATCGCGCCGGTGCGCAAGCTGATCGCAGCGGTGCTCGGCACCGTGGCGACCTTTGTCGTGCTGTTCGGGCTGGGGATGACCAGCTGGGCCATCGTGGCCCTCGGCGTCGCGCTGCTGGTGCTGGCGATCGCCCTGGCCACGGTACGCGGCGGCGGGCGCACCTGGGTGGTCGGCGTGGGGCACGTGCACAGCGCCTCCGAGCCGCCCACGCAGTACGCGTTCGGCCGTTGCGAACTCCAGCTGGTGATCGACGCCCCCGGCCTGCCGCCCCGCTCCAAGAAGATCATCGAGCCGCGGGTGCCGGTCGCCAAGTGGCCGTCGCTGGGCCAGCCGCTGCCCATCCGGGTCGCCCTGGACGACCAGCGGCACGTCCGCGTCCTCTGGGACGAGGTGCCCACCCACGCCGAGACGGCCGCCGCGACGGCGGACCTCCCGCCGGAGTACGCCGGCGCCGAGCCGGTCGACGAGGTGCTGATCGCGCAGGAGGCCCCGCCGTGGGCCGACCGCGCCCCGGAGGACGACTTCCGCGACGACTTCCCACCCGCGCCGGACCCGCTCCTCGACGACGTCACCCTGCTGCCCGAGGACCGCGAACCGGTGGTGGTGCACCAGCGCCCGGGCGGGCAGGTGGTTCTGGAGGGCACCGTGGTCGAGCAGCCGATGACCGGGCCGCTGCCCCGCCGCGCCACCCCGGCGCCCCGCCCGCCGGCCGAGGAGCGGTTCGACACGACGGTGCCGGTGGACCCGATCGACCTCCCGCTGGACGACCCGGCGCCGGAGGCACCCCCGACCGCGGAGGAGCTGGACGAGGCCATCTTCGGGTACGCGGGCGACGACGCCGCCGACGTGGCCGCTCCGATCAGCGGCATCGGCATCACCCTGCTGGTGACCGACCTGACCCGGTCGCTGGGGTTCTACCGGGACCTCGGCTTCGACGAGGTGGACCGGGGCGCCGGCAACGCCGTCCTCGCCTCCGGCACGACCCGCCTGGTGCTGAGGGAGGTCACCGGGGCGGCCCCGATCAGCCGGCGGCTGGTCCACGTCAACCTGGAGGTCGACGACATCCAGGCCGCGTACGAGCGGCTGCGCGGTTCCGGCGTCCGCTTCACGTACGCCCCGCGGGTCGTCAACCGGGGCGCGAAGCTGGAGGTGTGGGCAGCGGCGTTCCGCGACCCGGACGGCCACGGCATCGCCCTCACCCAGTGGCGCACCCTCGCCGACGCCTGACAGGCGGGCCGGGCGCCGACGACGCCCGGCCCGGCTCAGCCGAGGATGACCCGGCGGACGTGCAGGGCGTAGGCCCACACCAGGGCGAAGATGACGCCCAGCACCAGCAGCGACCAGTGCAGCAGGCCGGAGAGCATCAGCAGACCCTGCACCACGGTGCCCGCGTGCCAGGCCCACGGCCGCCCCATCCGGCCGGCGAGCACGACGCAGGCCACGGCCAGCGCCACGATCGCCGCGATGGCGGCACCGCCGAGGTCCCCACCGACCACCCGGATCGGCTGGATGGCGAGCAGCAGCACCAGTGCCTCCAGGGCCAGCGTGCCGGCGCCGAGCCCGCGTACCGCCTTCTCCGGGTTGCGCAGGCCCGACCGCCGTTGTCCCGGCGCGGGCCCGCCGGGCTCCCCGATCGGCGTCTCCGGCCCTTCCGGACCGCCGGTCCCGGCAGCGCCGTCCGGCCCGGCGACCGCTCGGTCCGGGACGCCGGCCGCAGCCGACGGCGACCCGGACGCCGGGGCGGCGTCGGGATCCGGCCGGCCGGCCGCGCCCGGTTGCTTCTCCACCGGGCCGGTCATCGCTTCAGCAGCCGGCGGGCGTCGGCCACGGTCACCACCGACCCGGTGATCAGCACGCCGACCCCGGACAGCTCGCCGGGCACGTCGGACTCCGCCTCGGCGATGGCCGCCTCGATGGCGTCCGGCATCTCCTCGGCGACCTCCACCCGCTCCGACCCGAAGACCTCCCGGGCCAGCTCGGCGAGCTCCTCGACCGGCATCGCCCGGGGCGAGCTGTTGCCCGTGACCACCAGGTGGTCGAGCACCGGGTCCAGCAGCTCCAGCAGGCTGGCCGCGTCCTTGTCGCCGAGCACGGCGAGCACGCCGACCAGCTTGCTGAACGCGAACTCCTCCTGCAGCGCGGTGACCGTGGCGGCCATCCCGTGCGGGTTGTGCGCGCCGTCGAGCAGGACCGTCGGGGCGGTGCGGACCTTCTCCAGCCGACCGGGCGAGCTGGTCGCGGCGAAACCCTCCCGGACGGCCTCGATGTCCAGCTGCCGCCGAGCGCCGGCGCCCAGGAACGCCTCGACGGCGGCGAGCGCCACGGCGGCGTTCTGTGCCTGGTGGGCGCCGTGCAGCGGGATGAAGATCTCGTCGTACACCCCGCCGAGGCCCTGGATGGTGAGCACCTGGCCGCCGACCGCGACCGCCCGGCGGAGCACGCCGAACTCGGCGCCCTCCCGGGCGACGGTGGCGCCGACCTCGGCGCAGCGCGCCAGGATCGGCCGGGCGGCCTCCTCCTCCTGCGCGGCGCAGATGACCGTCGCGCCGGAGTGGATGATGCCGGCCTTGTGCAGCGCGATGTCCTCGATGGTGTCGCCGAGCCACTCGGTGTGGTCCAGCCCGATCGGGGTGAGCACGGCCACCCCGGCCTGGATGACGTTGGTGGCGTCCTCGGCGCCGCCGAGCCCGACCTCGACCACGGCGACGTCGACCGGCGCGTCGGCGAACGTGGCGAACGCCAGCGCGGTGGTC
This sequence comes from Micromonospora sp. NBC_00898, assembly GCF_045207895.1. Lineage (NCBI taxonomy): Bacteria > Bacillati > Actinomycetota > Actinomycetes > Micromonosporales > Micromonosporaceae > Micromonospora > Micromonospora sp. NBC_00898. The sequence goes on along the minus strand of NZ_CP108775.1, from coordinate 9,199 downwards.
ATGTCGAAGTAGGTCAGCGGCTCGGCGGAGCGCTGGTCGACCAGCTCGGCCAGCGGCTCCACCTCGCGGTACGTGGCGACGAAGCGCTCCTCGCTGACCGGCTCCCCGTCCAGGCTGATCCGCTCCCGGACGGTCTCCAGGTGCGGGCTGGTGTAGCGGCCGGTGTGCAGCCCGAAGGCCCGCAGCAGCGAATCGATCATCCGGGCGGTCGAGGTCTTCCCGTTGGTCCCGGTCAGGTGGATCGACGGGTACGCCCGCTGCGGACTGCCGAGCAGGTCGAGCAGCATCTCGATGCGGTCCAGCTCGAAGTGCATGCGGGTGAAGCCGCGGGCGGCCAGGGCGGCGTCGACGGCGGCGAATTCGGTGCGGTCGGTCACGAGGGCAGCGCCTCCAGGGCAGCGTCGATCCGGATGAGGTCGGCCTCGGCCACCGCGAGCCGGTCGCGGATCTTCGCCACCACCGGCTCCGGGGCCTTCCCGACGAACGCCGGGTTGTCCAGCTTCGCCCGGGCCTGCGCGACCTCCTTCTCGGCGGCCGCCCGGTCCTTGGTGAGCCGGGCCCGCTCGGCGGCCACGTCGATCGAGCCGCGGGTGTCCAGCGCGACGCTGACCTCCCCCGGCATGGCGAGCGTGGCGCTGGCCTGGAAGTCGTCGGTGGGCGCGTCCAGCCGGACCAGCGACCGGATCAGCGTCTCGTGCGCGGCGATGCCCGCCGGCGCGAGGCCGTCCAGTCGGGCCGCGACCCGCTGCGTCGGCCGCAACCCCTGGTCCGACCGGAACCGGCGGATCTCGGTCACCACCCGCTGGAGGGTGCCGACCTCGCCTTCCGCGGCGTCGTCGACCAGCGTACGGTCGGCGAGCGGCCAGGCGGCCGTCATGACCGTCTCGCCGCCGGTCAGCGCCGTCCACAGCTCCTCGGTGACGAACGGGATCACCGGGTGCAGCAGCCGCAGCAGCTGGTCCAGCACGTGCCCGAGCACCCGCCGGCTGACGTCGGCGGCCGGGCCACCCTCGGCGAGCACCGGCTTGCTCAGCTCCACGTACCAGTCGCAGACGTCGTCCCAGGCGAAGTGGTACAGCAGGTCGCAGACCTTGGCGAACTCGTACGCCTCGAACTGCTCGTCCACCTCGGCGGTGACGTGCGCCAGCCGGGACAGGATCCACCGGTCGACGGTCGACAGCGTCCCGGCCTCCGGCAGCGGGCCGTCGGTGTGGGCGCCGTTGAGCAGCGCGAACCGGGTGGCGTTCCAGAGCTTGTTGCAGAAGTTGCGGGAGCCCTGGCACCACTCCTCGCTGACCGGCACGTCCTGGCCGGGGTTGGCGCCCCGGGCGAGGGTGAACCGGGTGGCGTCGGCGCCGAACCGGTCGATCCAGTCCAGCGGGTCGACCACGTTGCCGAACGACTTCGACATCTTCTTGCCGTGCTCGTCGCGGACCATCCCGTGCAGGGCCACCACGTCGAACGGCTGGACGCCGTCCATCGCGTACAGGCCGAACATCATCATCCGGGCGACCCAGAAGAAGAGGATGTCGTACCCGGTGACCAGCACGCTGGTCGGGTAGAACTTCGCCAGGTCCGGGGTCCGCTCGGGCCAGCCGAGGGTGGAGAACGGCCACAGCCCGCTGGAGAACCAGGTGTCGAGGACGTCCTCGTCCTGGCGCCAGCCCTCGCCGGTGGGCGGCTGCTCGTCGGGTCCGACGCAGACGATCTCGCCGTCCGGGCCGTACCAGACCGGGATGCGATGGCCCCACCAGAGCTGTCGGGAGATGCACCAGTCGTGCATGTTGTCGACCCAGGCGAAGTAGCGCTTCGCCAGCTCGGCCGGCTCGATCTTCACCCGGCCGTCGCGGACCGCGTCACCGGCCGCCTTGGCCAGTGGCGCGGTGTTGACGAACCACTGCAGCGACAGCCGCGGCTCGACGGTGGTCTTGCACCGGGAGCAGTGCCCCACCGCGTGCACGTACGGCCGCTTCTCCGCGACGATCCGGCCCTGCTCGCGCAGGGCGGCGACGATCGCCGGGCGGGCCTCGTACCGGTCCAGCCCCTCGAACGGGCCGTGGGCGGTGATGATGCCGCGCTCGTCCATGATCGTCAGGGAGGGCAGGTCGTGCCGCTGGCCGATCTCGAAGTCGTTGGGGTCGTGCGCCGGGGTCACCTTCACCATGCCGGTGCCGAAGCTCGGGTCGACGTGCTCGTCGGCCACGATCGGGATCCGCCGGTCGGTGAGCGGCACGGCGACCTCGGTGCCGATCAGGTGCCGGTACCGCTCGTCGTCGGGGTGCACCGCCACCGCGGTGTCGCCGAGCATCGTCTCCGCCCGGGTGGTGGCCACCACGACGTCGTCGCTGTAGCGGATGGAGATGAGCTCACCCTCGTCGTCGGTGTGCTCCACCTCGATGTCGGACAGCGCGGTGAGGCAGCGGGGACACCAGTTGATGATCCGGTTGGCCCGGTAGATCAGCCCGTCGTCGAAGAGCTTCTTGAACATGGTCTGCACGGCCCGGGACAGGCCCGCGTCCATGGTGAAGCGCTCGCGGTCCCAGTCCACGGCGTCGCCGAGCCGGCGCATCTGGCCGAGGATCGCGCCGCCGGACTCGGCCTTCCACTGCCAGACCCGCTCGACGAACTTCTCCCGGCCCAGGTCGTGCCGGGACAGGCCTTCCCCGGCGAGCTGCCGCTCGACCAGGTTCTGGGTCGCGATGCCGGCGTGGTCCATGCCGGGCAGCCAGAGCGCCTCGAAGCCCTGCATCTTCTTCCGCCGGGTCAGGGCGTCCATCAGCGTGTGCTCGAACGCGTGGCCCATGTGCAGCGAGCCGGTGACGTTCGGCGGCGGGATGACGATGGTGAAGGGGGGCTTGTCGCTCTCCGCCGACGCCCGGAAGTGGCCGGCGGCTACCCACTGCTCGTACCGTCGCTGCTCTACCTCGCCGGGCTGGTACTGGCCGGCAAGGGTCGGGGCGTCGGGGCGTCGGGCATCCAGTCTCTCGGTCACCCTGAAAGTCTACGGAGCGCTTCGGCGGACCTGACGTGCGCCACCTGTTGTTCGCGTACGGTGGCGGACATGTCCGACGCACATCTCACCGAGCGTCAGCTCGGCGACGGGCCCGAACCGGTCGACCTGACCGACGAGCCGATCCAGCTGAGCCGCCGCGACGCCGCCGCGCTCGACGTCGAGGGAAAGCCGCCGGCGTCCCGTCGCCGGCGGGTGGTGCTGACCGTCGCGCTGGTGGCCGGACTGGCGGGCCTGGGTGCGCTCGGCGCCGGCGGCTGGCGGGTGTGGGAGCAGAAGGACACCGACCTCACCACCCCGGCGAAGGTGGCCGGCCTGACCCGCGACGACAGCGAGCGGGCGCGCAGCACCGCGGACTACCTGCGGGACGGCTTCGCCGCCGACATCGACCTGGACAAGAGCTTCGGCACCGTCTACAGCGACCCGGCGGACGCGAAGCGCGCGGTGCTCGTCTTCGGCGGCACCACCCTGCTGTGGCAACCGGAGCGGGATTTGAACAGCCTCTTCGGCCTGATGGCCGACTCGACCGGCAAGGTCACCGGGCTGCGCGAGGTGGACGCCGGCCGGCTGGGCGGTGTCATGAAGTGCGGTACGACCAGCGGCGACGGCGGCGACTTCGCCGTGTGCGGGTGGGCCGACCACGGCAGCGCGGTAATGGCGATGTTCCCGGGCCGTTCCGTAGCGGAGGCCACCGGCCTGTTCCGCCAGCTCCGCGAGGGCATCCAGAACCGCTGAACGACAAATGGGCTGCGCCGCGGCGTAGCCCATTCAACAATGCGCGGAAACGCAGATGAGGCCACCCCGAAGGGTGGCCTCATCTGGCATGTTTGTCCGGCGGTGTCCTACTCTCCCACACCCTCCCGAGTGCAGTACCATCGGCGCTGGAGGGCTTAGCTTCCGGGTTCGGAATGTTACCGGGCGTTTCCCCTCCGCCATGACCGCCGTAACTCTATCGACATGTCAAACAACACCACCACACGTGGTCTGTTGTTCGTTTGTCGGGAGTTGCACAGTGGACGCGTAGCAGCTTGGTAGTCAAGTCCTCGGCCTATTAGTACCGGTCAACTGAACCCGTTACCGGGCTTACATTTCCGGCCTATCAACCCAGTCGTCTAGCTGGGGGCCTTACCCCACAAAGTGGGTGGGATACCTCATCTTGAAGCGAGCTTCCCGCTTAGATGCTTTCAGCGGTTATCCCTTCCGAACGTAGCTAACCAGCCGTGCCCCTGGCGGGACAACTGGCACACCAGAGGTTCGTCCGTCCCGGTCCTCTCGTACTAGGGACAGCCCTTCTCAAGTATCCTACGCGCACGGCGGATAGGGACCGAACTGTCTCACGACGTTCTAAACCCAGCTCGCGTACCGCTTTAATGGGCGAACAGCCCAACCCTTGGGACCTGCTACAGCCCCAGGATGCGACGAGCCGACATCGAGGTGCCAAACCATCCCGTCGATATGGACTCTTGGGGAAGATCAGCCTGTTATCCCCGGGGTACCTTTTATCCGTTGAGCGACACCGCTTCCACATGCCAGTGCCGGATCACTAGTCCCGACTTTCGTCCCTGCTCGACCTGTCAGTCTCACAGTCAAGCTCCCTTGTGCACTTGCACTCAACACCTGATTGCCAACCAGGCTGAGGGAACCTTTGGGCGCCTCCGTTACCCTTTAGGAGGCAACCGCCCCAGTTAAACTACCCACCAGACACTGTCCCTGAACCGGATAACGGTCCGAAGTTAGATACCCAAATCAACCAGAGTGGTATTTCAAGATTGCCTCCACCCATACTGGCGTATGGACTTCACCGGCTCCCACCTATCCTACACAAGCTAATTCGAATACCAATGTCAAGCTATAGTAAAGGTCCCGGGGTCTTTCCGTCCTGCCGCGCGTAACGAGCATCTTTACTCGTAATGCAATTTCGCCGGGCCTGTGGTTGAGACAGTGGGGAAGTCGTTACGCCATTCGTGCAGGTCGGAACTTACCCGACAAGGAATTTCGCTACCTTAGGATGGTTATAGTTACCACCGCCGTTTACTGGCGCTTAAGTTCTCCGCTTCGCCCCGAAGAGCTAACAGGTCCCCTTAACGTTCCAGCACCGGGCAGGCGTCAGTCCATATACATCGAATTACTTCTTCGCATGGACCTGTGTTTTTAGTAAACAGTCGCTTCCCCCTGCTCTCTGCGGCCATACAACGCTCCACCCGCGCGGGGCTTCACGTCTCCGGCCCCCCTTCTCCCTAAGTTACGGGGGCAATTTGCCGAGTTCCTTAACCACAGTTCGCCCGATCGCCTCGGTATTCTCTACCTGACCACCTGTGTCGGTTTGGGGTACGGGCCGCTAAGAACTCGCTAGAGGCTTTTCTCGGCAGCATAGGATCACTGACTTCACCTGAATCGGCTCGGCATCACGTCTCAGCCTATATGCACCGCGGATTTGCCTACGGCACGGCCTACACGCTTACCCCGGCACAACCACCGGCCGGGCTCAGCTACCTTCCTGCGTCACCCCATCGCTTGACTACTACCCGCCAGGTTCCCACGCTCACCGCGTTTGGTCCGAAGACCGCCCACAGATCGGGTGGTTAGCACAACGAGGTTCGTCAGGGTCGCTCTTTCGCGGGTACGGGAATATCAACCCGTTGTCCATCGACTACGCCTCTCGGCCTCGCCTTAGGTCCCGACTCACCCAGGGCGGATTAGCCTGGCCCTGGAACCCTTGGTCATCCGGCGGAAGGGTTTCTCACCCTTCTTTCGCTACTCATGCCTGCATTCTCACTCGTGCCGCGTCCACAACTGGGTCACCCCGTTGCTTCACCCCCGGCACGACGCTCCCCTACCCATCCACACACCTGCACAAGGAATCAAGTCCAAGCGAGGTTGAAATGTGAATGCCACAGCTTCGGCGGTGTGCTTGAGCCCCGCTACATTGTCGGCGCGGAACCACTTGACCAGTGAGCTATTACGCACTCTTTAAAGGGTGGCTGCTTCTAAGCCAACCTCCTGGTTGTCTATGCGACTCCACATCCTTTTCCACTTAGCACACGCTTAGGGGCCTTAGCTGGTGATCTGGGCTGTTTCCCTCTCGACTACGAAGCTTATCCCCCGCAGTCTCACTGCCGCGCTCTCACTTACCGGCATTCGGAGTTTGGCTGATTTCGGTAAGCTTGTGGGCCCCCTAGACCATCCAGTGCTCTACCTCCGGCAAGAAACACGCGACGCTGCACCTAAATGCATTTCGGGGAGAACCAGCTATCACGGAGTTTGATTGGCCTTTCACCCCTAACCACAGGTCATCCCCCAACTTTTCAACGTTGGTGGGTTCGGCCCTCCACGCGGTCTTACCCGCGCTTCAGCCTGCCCATGGCTAGATCACTCCGCTTCGGGTCTAGGACACGCGACTGAATCGCCCTATTCAGACTCGCTTTCGCTACGGCTCCCCCACACGGGTTAACCTCGCCACGTGCCACTAACTCGCAGGCTCATTCTTCAAAAGGCACGCCGTCACCCCGCAAGGCTCCGACGGATTGTAGGCGAACGGTTTCAGGTACTATTTCACTCCCCTCCCGGGGTACTTTTCACCATTCCCTCACGGTACTCGTCCGCTATCGGTCACCAGGAAGTATTTAGGCTTACCAGGTGGTCCTGGCAGATTCACGGCAGATTTCAGGGGTCCGCCGCTACTCGGGAACACCCACAGAAGGTCAGCAACTTTCACGTACCGGACTATCACCGTCTACGGTTGGCTTTTCCACACCATTCGGCTAGCCACTGACTTTGTAACTCCTCGAACAAGTGTCAGCTCGTTCAGCGGGGTCCCACAACCCCGACCACGCAACCCCTGACAGGTATCACACGCAGCCGGTTTAGCCTCAATCCGCTTTCGCTCGCCACTACTCACGGAATCACTATTTGTTTTCTCTTCCTACGGGTACTGAGATGTTTCACTTCCCCGCGTTCCCTCCATACACCCTATGTGTTCAGGTGCAGGTGACACCACATGACTGGTGCCGGGTTTCCCCATTCGGACACCCTGGGATCACAGCTTGGTTGACAGCTCCCCCAGGCCTATCGCGGCCTCCCACGTCCTTCATCGGCTCCTGGTGCCAAGGCATCCACCGTTCGCCCTTGACAACTTGACCACAAAGATGCTCGCGTCCACTGTGCAATTCTCAACAAACGACCAACCCACAACCCGATCCGCCCCACACCAAACCCGACGACCCGCCGGCGGTATGCGAGGCCAGGCCATGCCTGGCAGACTCCCGAAACCTCAACGGCCTCGGACCAGTCTCTGAAAGACAACCAAGGTTGTTCCTTCAGGACCCAACAGGGTGCTCTACATCCTCCCCCAGCCGCACCAGGACTTCATTCCACACCACCGAAGTGGCCGTACTAGAAGGACCCCGGCCGTTGCCGAAGGAAAACTCGCCAGTGTCTCCGCCATTGAGCACCCCGACCCGACATTCGCGGGCCGCGGGCTCCTTGCACCCTTTCAGGTGAAGGTGCTCCTTAGAAAGGAGGTGATCCAGCCGCACCTTCCGGTACGGCTACCTTGTTACGACTTCGTCCCAATCGCCAGCCCCACCTTCGACGGCTCCCTCCCACAAGGGGTTGGGCCACCGGCTTCGGGTGTTGCCGACTTTCGTGACGTGACGGGCGGTGTGTACAAGGCCCGGGAACGTATTCACCGCAGCGTTGCTGATCTGCGATTACTAGCGACTCCGACTTCACGGGGTCGAGTTGCAGACCCCGATCCGAACTGAGACCGGCTTTTTGGGATTCGCTCCACCTCACGGTATCGCAGCCCATTGTACCGGCCATTGTAGCATGCGTGAAGCCCTGGACATAAGGGGCATGATGACTTGACGTCATCCCCACCTTCCTCCGAGTTGACCCCGGCAGTCTTCGATGAGTCCCCGCCATAACGCGCTGGCAACATCGAACGAGGGTTGCGCTCGTTGCGGGACTTAACCCAACATCTCACGACACGAGCTGACGACAGCCATGCACCACCTGTGACCGCCCCCGAAGGACCCGACATCTCTGCCGGTTTTGCGGCCATGTCAAACCCAGGTAAGGTTCTTCGCGTTGCATCGAATTAATCCGCATGCTCCGCCGCTTGTGCGGGCCCCCGTCAATTCCTTTGAGTTTTAGCCTTGCGGCCGTACTCCCCAGGCGGGGCGCTTAATGCGTTAGCTGCGGCACAGGGAACCGGAGAGGCCCCCCACACCTAGCGCCCAACGTTTACAGCGTGGACTACCAGGGTATCTAATCCTGTTCGCTCCCCACGCTTTCGCTCCTCAGCGTCAGTATCGGCCCAGAGACCCGCCTTCGCCACCGGTGTTCCTCCTGATATCTGCGCATTTCACCGCTACACCAGGAATTCCAGTCTCCCCTACCGAACTCTAGCCTGCCCGTATCGACTGCAGGCCCGCAGTTGAGCTGCGGGTTTTCACAGTCGACGCGACAAGCCGCCTACGAGCTCTTTACGCCCAATAAATCCGGACAACGCTCGCACCCTACGTCTTACCGCGGCTGCTGGCACGTAGTTGGCCGGTGCTTCTTCTGCAGGTACCGTCACTTACGCTTCGTCCCTGCTGAAAGAGGTTTACAACCCGAAGGCCGTCATCCCTCACGCGGCGTCGCTGCATCAGGCTTCCGCCCATTGTGCAATATTCCCCACTGCTGCCTCCCGTAGGAGTCTGGGCCGTGTCTCAGTCCCAGTGTGGCCGGTCGCCCTCTCAGGCCGGCTACCCGTCGTCGCCTTGGTAGGCCATCACCCCACCAACAAGCTGATAGGCCGCGAGCCCATCCCAGGCCGAAAAACTTTCCACCACCAGTCATGCGACCAGCAGTCCTATTCGGTATTAGCCCCGGTTTCCCGGGGTTATCCCAAAGCCTAGGGCAGGTTGCTCACGTGTTACTCACCCGTTCGCCGCTCGAGTACCCCGAAGGGCCTTTCCGCTCGACTTGCATGTGTTAAGCACGCCGCCAGCGTTCGTCCTGAGCCAGGATCAAACTCTCCAACAAAAACTTGTTGAAAACATGTCCTGACAACAAAAGTGTTGCCAAAGGAATCCAAACCAACAACCCTCCCGAAGGAGAACTGCCAGTCCGGGGTATAAATCAATTTGGCACTGGCTTATCAAGCACCCTGTTGAGTTCTCAAAGAACAACCACACACCATCC